>NZ_CP152028.1:0-4696392 GCF_038630385.1 Lysinibacillus sp. FSL L8-0126
ATGTTGTAAATTGTAATACTTGCTGATATACTCTTGTCAAAGTCAAAAAGGAGTATATTATTTTTATGTTATTAAACAAGCTAAAGGGTGGTTTGCCTAAATTCATTAAACATTTAACATACAATGAATACGCAAAAAATAGTATCAGAAGCTATCAAAAAGATATTTTGAAATTGATTGATTTTTTAGAGGGAAAAGATGGGAAACTGCAAAAGGAATATTTAATAGAGTATAAAAAATCAATGGAAATAAGGCTGAAACCTTCAAGCGTCAACCGCAGCATTGCGGCGGTCAATAAATTTTTAAAATTTATGGAGATGGATGATTTCACCCTGAAGGCTCTGAGAATTCAAGAACAGACCACCGCTCAACATGAGCTTACCCAAAAGGAATTTGACAAGTTGATTGAAAGCGCCTTCACGAATAAAAAGACGAAAACTGCGATGATTATGCTAACGCTTGCCTACACAGGAATACGCATAGGGGAACTGCAGTTTATCACCGTTGAGGCTATCAAGAGCGGTAAGGTTCTTATTAACAATAAAGGAACTGTACGCACGATTGTCATACATAAGGATTTACAAGGTCATTTATCCTTATATTGCAAGGAAAAAAATGTGAAAAGCGGTATTGTTTTTACGGGCAGTAAAGGCAGCCCTATAAGCCGTTCCTATATTGCACGTGCAATGAAAGAAGTAGCAGAGAAATGCGGAGTTGATCCAGCAATGGTTTTCCCCCACAATCTGCGGCACTACTTCGCCCGAAGCTTTTTAGACTGTGGCAATCCACTGTCGGATTTAGCGGATATTTTAGGACATAAAAGCATTGACACCACAAGACGTTATTTGAAAACCAGTGCCGAAACGAAACAAAAGCAGTTGGCAAAGCTGAAAATCATCCCGAACTGGCAAAAAAATTACGGGTTTCCTCAGAAAAAAATAATGTGACAACTATGTAAAACTAAATATGAAACGTAATTAGCGCAATTTGAAAGGATTGGGCTTTTTTGCATAAAAATGTGGGTGTGGTGCTCCCAGTCAAGTAGACAGTGAAAATAAAAAATTCTTTATGAGTGTTGATCCTTAAATTCTATTAAATTTTCTTGGTAGCATTCATTGTTGTAAAACGAAATATTTGTCTCAATGTTATTTCTTTAGAGTAGGTTTCTATTGGTTTAATTGCTCAGACCCCTTCTTCAAAATAAAGATCATTATTTTGCCAATCTTTTTTGTATCTTGGTGTACATCTAAATTTTTTGCTACTTCATTTAATGTGTAATGCTCCTCCTGCTAGAATGATATAATGGCTAACTGTTTCTTCAGTGAAAGAATATTTTGTCATAAAAAAATCCCCATTAGATAAACAGATTTTATTTTTTAATCTGTCTACCTAATAGGGAACCTATCACAATTGGAAATGCCATTTTTCTTTGGGTAAATATATTTTTATTAGGATTGTTCTACAGTTTCTTTTGTTTCTACTGCTTCAACAGGTGCTTGCTTTTTTTCCAAACCTAGGGCAATTTGCTCTAATTCTGGACGCAAAGTGTGCTTACCAGCATAGCTTTCGATCAGTTCCTTCACATCGATACCAGAAGTTTCTTTTAATGTTTCTTGTAGTGTAGACATTAAATTAGTTGCATAAGACGTAACCTTATTTGCTCCACTGCCTTCGCCACCACCAGTATCGACCACTGTAATTTTATCGATATTACCAAGAGGACTCGCAAGCTCTTTTGCATATTCTGGCATCATACGCACTACCATATCCAGCACAGCTGCTTGACCATAGTATTCAAAGGCTTCGGCAATTTTACGTTTAGCCTCAGCTTCTGCAAGACCTCGTAGTCGAATAATATCTGCTTCTGTCTCACCTTGCGCTCTTTCGGCATCTGCTTTAGCAAGACCATCCAAACGAATTTTCTCCGCCTCTGCTTTCGCTAACGATTCAATCCGATATTTTTCCGCATCAGCCTGCGCAAGCTCTCGCATTTTTTCGGCAGCGGCATTTTGTTCCACTGCATAACGATCCGCATCAGCCTTTTTCTTCACTTCAGAGTCATATTGCTTCTCACGACGTAAAATCTCTTTTTCTTCTAATTCAATTTGCTTTTGACGCTCAATAATGCGAATTTGCATTTCTTGCTCCGTCACTTCCTGCTTAGCACGAGCTGTTTCAAGCTCATAGGCTTGGTCAGCACGGGCTTTTGCAATATCCTGCTCACGACGGAACTCAGCTACCTTTAATTGATTTTCCTTTTCCGCTTCCGCAATTTCTGTCGCACGTTCTAGCTCTGCCTTTTGTGCTTCCTTAGAGGCTTCTGCACGTTTGATACGCGTTTCTTTCTCTGCATCTGCCGTCGCAATATCTGCATCTCGTTTTACCTGTGCAATTCTTGGTTTACCAAGTGAATCTAAATAGCCATTTTTATCTCGTACATCTTTGATCGTGAAGGATACGATCACAAGACCCATCTTAGCTAAATCCTGAGAAGCAACACGTTGAACTTCCTGTGAGAATTTATCACGGTTTTTGTAAATCTCCTCCACCGTCATGGAGCCTAAAATTGAACGTAAATGGCCTTCTAAAACCTCGCGTGCTTCCGCTTCACGCTCCGTTTTTTGCTTTCCTAAAAACTGCTCTGCTGCTGTTGCAATTTCAGAAATGGAGCCGCCAATTTTAATAATGGCTGTACCATCAGCCATAACAGGTACACCTTGTTCTGTATAAACTTCAGGCGTTGTTACCTCTAGTTTACTAGATAGTAAACTTAATGGCTGTGCTTGCTGGAAAATAGGGAATACAAATGTACCGCCCCCACGAATTATTTTAATGCGATTCCCCGACTCATCTTTATGTACATTTTTTGAGCCGAGATAGCTACCTGTCACAATCAGTGCTTCATCAGGACCCGCCGTACGATACTTTGTCACATATAAGCCGACTAGGGCGATTAATACAAACGCTACAATTCCTAAAACAATTAAAATATCGGTTGACATAGATAGATCTCTCCTTTATACAAATTTTTTCTCATACGTTCTGACAAAAAGTGTACCATCCTTCACATCTACAACAAGCACGGTCTCATCATAGTCAATGGCTTCATTATCATAGCCTGTTGCCCGTTTCGAAATCATACCACTTGTCGTTTCGATAACAACCTCACCAAAACCATTTACAGGAATTGGTACAATGACTTTTCCCAATTGCCCCCCTAGTGATTCCTCCGTATAAGCCAATGAAACATCAGCTGATCGCAGCGGAACAAGGACGAATAAATAAAACAAAGTACTTAAAATAACGCCTATGATACATGCAGCAATAATGTTCCAAACGCTAGAGAACCAGGCTAGTTTTTCTAAAATAAATCCTGCTGCTGACATCAACGTAATGAAAGATAGAATGACACTCGGATTAAAAATGGGCAGTCCTTCACCAATACCTTCGACAGCATCACCAAAAAACATAACGAGTATTGTGGCAAGACCAGCAAAAATCAAAACAACCAAAAAGATTTGTTCGAGTGAATAGCCAAATAGCGTCAAGTTGCTCACCCCTTTCATCATATTACCTACTATACGGATAAACCCCTGGAAAAGTTTCGAAATTTTTCGCATTTTTCAAACAAAAATGGAGCAAGTCACCAGTTTCTTTAAATTCAGGGCAGTAAAAGTAAGAATCGCCTGCATGGACAATTTTTTAAGAGCTCTTAAAGTTGTCCAAAATACTATCTTAGCTAATAAAGGAGAACTAACAATGTCACAATATACAGAATTACTCAGTAAAATAAAAGAGCTTGAGGAGGCTTTAAAAACAAAGCAAGCTATTGTCCCTGCTCGAAAAGCCTCAAACATGCATAATGCTGCGTGGGAGTGGTTAAGAAATAAAGGTATTACAGATGGCACTCATCCTCAAAATTTCTTAACACGTGAGCAATTTGCGACAATGCTAAAAAGATATCATGATTCTTTCAATAAAAATTAATATTTCCTACCCCATACATAATTTTCGCTTCAATATATCATAATTTCATTTCTCTCTAACTGAACCATGTTACAATAGAAAAGAATTTTGGCAACTAAGGAGATATGGCATGAAACTTTCAACGATCTTAAATTTTTTAATTCTAGTATTTTTCACATTATTATTCGTGAATGATTTTTTCCCTGACACAACGATTGCAGCAGTCTTAACTAAAAAAATCATTCTTCTTCTATTAGTCGTGTTAGTTATCATACAGCTAGCTATCGATAAAGGTAGATATAAAAAATTGTCCAAAAAAGCCTATATTGGTTTGACGCTGTATACAGTTGGTTTATGGATTGTTTTAACATTGCTTGGTGGCCAGTCGCAAATCGGTTTATCGTTTACTAGCCCTCTTTTCTATATCATTGTCGTATTGCTTGTACTTGATTTACTGCGTATTTCACGCCAAACCAAACGCGATCAAAATGAGGAAAAGTAAAGCAAGAGTGGTGCTATCCGTCACTTCTATGGCTTAATCCATCATTTTCTCATTTCTATCCTTCATATCAAAGGTTCTATCCGTCACTTTGGCGTTTCTATCCGTCTACAACATAAAAAGCATGTCTATCGACTGGCACTCCAATCGGTAGACATGCTTTCTTATGATTCTAGGACATTTAAAATTTCATCCAGTTCATTCACAGCTAGATCTAAGCGTTCCTTCGCCTCGATATTTTGCTGTTTTAAGTGATTAAACTCTAGTAAATTTTTCTCATGCTTTAATTTGATAGAAGATAAACGTTCAATGCGGGCTTCTACCTTTTCTATTGCTTGCTCACAGACTGTTGTCCAGAGCTTTTCTGATTGCTGCATTTCAGTCGTTGATGGGTTGTGTTGACGCATAATTCGGGCATAGACCATTTCAATTTGTTCAATTAATTCCGAATAGAAATGGCGCTCAACACGTGTTGTTTGGAATGTTGGATGCTCCACATCTTTTGCATAAGGGGTAATTTGACGCAATAGCTTTCCAGCATTTTCCCCAAATGCATGCGATAAATTCAAGACATTCATTAATTGTAATAATAAACGAATTTCTTCTAGATTAATAAGTTGTGAATCGATGCTTTCTTTTAACTTTAATGATTCCATATAACGTCGATCAAAATGTTCAATTTCGCCGTTGCGTTGCTCTACTAAATGTACACTTGCATTGTCTTTTAAGCTTTTAATATAGCGAATGGCATGGTTTTTCAGCTCTTCTTTTGACAGCAAGCTAACATTGTCTTGTTGTGGTTTTCCTCGTTGAACATACGCAAATGCATCCATTTTTTTGGGCCATTGTGCTGCTTGGGTTTCTTCTGAGACATTATAGCGTATATAAATTCCGTGCATTTTATATCCTCCAAGTCCATTAAACAAGTATCTCTAAAGACAATAAATCGAATACGACATTTTTTCAAGTAAAAAACTTTTAATAATTGAAAATCCTTCTTTTTAACAATAAATGAAAAACCCTGAATAGTCGATACTATTCAGGATTTTACTAGTTTTCATCAATTCATACTTACCCTTTGACAAGCTTCGTACGTATGCGATTCGAAACATACTCCACGAGTAAAATAAGCAGGACAAGTCCCAATAAAATGGACCCTACCTCAGACCATTTATATGCGTTCATCGCAAAAATTAATGGCGCACCGATTCCACCTGCTCCAACTAAGCCGAGTACGGTTGCATCTCGTAAATTCATATCAAAACGATAGATCACAATGGATAAAAATAATGCTGTTAGCTGTGGCCAAATACCGTAACGTATTTTTTCCAGCAACGTACAACCAATTGCCTCCATTGACTCTAGAATACTTTTATCTAAGTCCTCAATAACATCAACATAGAGCTTTGACAGCATTCCGATAGAAGTTAATGACATCGTCAGTACACCAGCAAATGGACCAGGGCCTGTCACTCTGATGAACATAAGACCATAGACAATGGCAGGAATCGTACGAATGATTATTAACAGTAAACGGACAACAAAAGCAATAGGCTTTGGCACAATGTTAGAAGCCGACAAAAAGGCTAAAGGGATGGCTAGCAATGCGCCGACAATGGTCCCAAGAAATGCTATGGCCATCGTTTCGATTAATAAATAAGGTACACCTGCTGTTGTCGTATTGACTAATAATGACCAATCGGGATTCAGCAATCCTACAAATATATTTTTAACGATTTTTATCCCATTCACTGATATATTCTCAAAATGAATCGTTGTTATAGACCAAATAAATAAAAGACAAACGATCACAATTATCATGATGTATGTCATGCGTCGATTTGGTTGTAACTGTAATTGTTTTTCGATTGCATTCATAACATCACCTCTACATTAATTTTTTACGGAAATATTCACTCGTTGTTTCAATGATAAAAATAGTACCAACAAGCATTAAAAGAATCATGCCCACATTCTCGTAGCTTCTCCAGCCTAAACTTTCATTGAGCAGCAGGCCGATTCCCCCTGCACCGACGTACCCTAAAATAGACGCATAACGAACATTCCCTTCAAAGCAAAACAATGATGTCGACAAGTAGTTAGGAAGGATTTGTGGCAGGATGGCAAAATGAAAGGATTGAATGGTCGTTAGCCCCATCGACTGCATGGCCTCGTAGGCTTCCATATTAGCGTTTTCTATTTGCTCATATAATAGCTTTCCAACATATGCAATGGTAAATAGGAAAATGGCTACTGTGCCAGCCATCGTTCCAAGCCCAAAAATAAATGTCGCAATAAGTGCAATAATCAGTGTCGGTAAAGTTCGAAGTAGGCTTAAAATAAACTTACTTACCAGCGCAATTCCTCTATGCTTGGTTATATTGGTCGCTGAAAGGATGGCTATTGGTAAGGCACATATAGCCCCCGCTATAGAGCCAAATAACGACATTTTAATCGTATCGAAGAGCGGCTGCCATAGCTTTGATAAGTAGGCCCAATTCGGTGGAATCATCTGTTGTAGGATGACAAAAAATTGTTGAATTCGGTTCACTAAAATTTCTAAGCTAAAGCCTGTAATACGAATGGCAAGCACAGTTAATACGAATAGAATAAGCCACACGATTGGCTTGAATGACCGTTTTTCCAGCACTTCTTTGCCATTAGGCAATACTATTTTTTTCGGTGATAGCAGCTTCCATCGCATGGTTCGTTACGCCTCTTTCCTGATTCGTATTGTGATAGATGAACGCAAGCGTTTCCTCGTTGATTTCATCGGCTTGTCCATCAAAGACAATTTCACCACCACGTACACCAATAACACGTGTTGCGTAAGCTAATGCCAAATCAACATGATGAATGTTAATCAAAATGGTCATGCTTAGCTCTTGGTTAATCCGTTTAAAATCCTCCATAACTTGCTTTGCTGTTACAGGGTCTAACGATGCAACAGGCTCGTCAGCTAAAATGATTTGAGGATTTTGAGCAAGCGTACGAGCTAAGGCAACACGCTGTTGCTGTCCACCCGATAACTGATCGACACGTACATAGGCCTTATCTAAAATACCAACCTGATCAAGTGCCATTAATGCTTTACGCTTTTCCTCTTTCGTAAAAATGCCTAAAATTTTTCGCCAGACAGGCATAGTCGGTACAAAGGAAACCAACACATTTTGCAAAACTGATACACGAGTAACAAGGTTAAAGGATTGAAAAATCATGCCAATATTACGGCGTAGATGGCGAATACCCTTGCCCTTGAGTCGATGCACATTCACATCATTAACATGCAATGTTCCCCCCGTAATATCATGCATTTTATTAATACAGCGCAACAGTGTTGATTTTCCTGCACCCGATAAACCGATGATAGCCACAAATTCACCTTGCTCAATTTGAAGATTAATTTGCTGTAAGGCAAGATAACCATTTGGATAACGTTTTTCTACTTCCTTAAACTCAATCATTGTACCGCTCCATTTCTAAAAAAGAATCTCACCGAATGAATGAAAGAAGAATCTGCTTTCTGCGGGATAACCGCAAGCCACAGATTCTTCACCTTCAAGACTGACTTTAGTTCGAACCTAGATTTTGCACTAATTTCTGTGCTTTACGCTCATTGTCATAGTCACTGTCCTTTGCAGCCTGATAGCCTTCATGGCTATAGATAGCAATCACTTCTTTCCCTTTGTCAGTGTTGCCAATATTTATGAATGCCTGTTGAACTGCCTCTTTCAACTCTGCTGTCATAACCTTTGAGTTTTTACTCACACTAATCGTGTCATTATAAATAGCGGGCATAACACCAATCAAATCTGTCTCCTCCCAAATGGAAGCAGAGCGGGCAAATTCGCCTTGCCAGCTTTCTTCATAATCGCGACGTGCATCTGCATATGTGACCAAAACATCCGTTTGACCTGCTGCTAAACGGGCAAAGGCACTCCCATAAGAATCCGCCTGAACAACCTTCGTTAAGTCAGGAATTGTTTTATCAAAATTCTCATGTAACCATAATGTTGGATAAATATAGCCCGCTGGTGAAGAAGAGGACATGACGTTCCAAGTAGCATCATTTAAATCTTCAAACGTTAATTTTTCACCGTTATTGACTTTCGCTGCTAATGCTTTCCCTTTTTCAGATGGCCCTGCCACCAAAATGGCTCTATAAGAAGTGGTCTGTGTTGTTGTCGGAGCAGTTGGCTTGTTTTTATTCCAATCAATTGGATGATCAGAGTCATTATTTAAGCCTGCACGTGTAGCTGTTAAAATGACTTCTGCGCCATCATCATAGAGCACATAAGTTCCCCCAGGAATTAAGCCAATATCGGTCGTACCTGCAGATAAGGCTTCACCCACTGCTTCAAAATTTGTTCCTACTGTAATATCGATCTCACCTACATCAAAGCCTAATTTTGCAAGCTCGTCCTTCAGCAACCCCTTTAAAGGTTCTGTTGCCGTAATAATTTCATCTGGATTACGTGAAGGCACAAAGCCAATCGTTAATTTGTCTACTGATTCATTGCCACTTGCCCCAGTAGACGTCTCTACAGTTTTATCAGCACTTGATGTACTAGTAACTTCATTTCCACATGCCATTAAGAACACAGAAAGCATGCACATTAACGTCAAAAGTAATAATTTCTTCAAAGTGTTATCCTCCCCATTTTTGAAATGCTTCCTCAGTATATACAGTAAATATTTTCCTAGTGTTAAAAGAGAGTAAATCTATGTATCTAATTCGTAAAATAGTATTTTGATATTGTAAATACGCTACTTTCCTGGCTATTACTTTATATACTGTGGATATACTACTAATCGGAGGATCACTTATGACGATAAAAACCATACAAATACTTGCAACTAGCGATATTCACGGCTATATTATGCCAACTACTTTCCGAAACAATCATAATGAAGCAATTGGCTTAGCAAAGCTAGCAACCATCATTGAGGAAAAACGGCTTGAAATGCCTACCCTCTTAATTGATAATGGTGACTTTATTCAGGGAAGTCCGATGACTTTTTATCACCAGAAATTCCAAGCACAAGAACCGAATCCATTGATTCAAGTTGCCAATGAGCTTCAATATGATGCCATGGTATTCGGCAATCACGAATTTAATTATGGTCAAGAGACGTTACAATCTATTAGGAGCCAATCCAATTTTCCATGGCTAGGAGCAAATATCGTGACAGAGGGTGGCAAGCCATTTACGAAGCCTTATATACTAAAAGAAGTAGATGGTGTTCGATTGGCTATTTTAGGTGTGACCACGCATTTTGTAACAAAATGGGAAGAACCGCTCCATATCCAAGGCCTTCACTTTGAGGATGCCTTTTCGAGTGCTAGCTACTGGGCAAAATGGATTCGTGCTAATGAACAAATTGATATTCTCATTCTTTGCTATCACGGGGGATTTGAGCGAAATCTTGAAACGGGAGAATTGCTTGAAGCAGAGGATGGTGAAAATCAAGGGTACCGCATGTGCGCAGAAATTGATGAAGTCGACATTATTATTTCTGGTCATCAACATCGTGAGATTTGCACAACTATTATGGGAAAATCCGTTGTTCAACCTGGTACTAAAGGAGTTTGTCTCGGTAGCATTCAACTCGAAATCGAGATGGATGACCAGCATACGATCCAAACGATTTCTCATACACCATCTCTTATTTATAGCGCTGAAAATACAATACCTAATGCAGCTGTTTGTCAGCTTATCTCTCCTATATTTGAAAAAACCGAAGCCTGGTTAGATGAAACGATTGGTGTGATCCAAGGAGATTTACAAATCGAAGATCCGTTTCTAGCACGCATTCAAGAGCATCCTTATATAGAGTTTATCAATCGCATTCAAATGGCGACATCCGGAACTTCTATTTCTTGTACGGCTCTTTTCCATGATGAACGAGGTGGCTTAAAGCAAGCTGTCACCATGCGTGATATTGTTACAAACTACATCTATGCCAATACATTAAAGGTACTTCGATTAACCGGACAGGACATCTTGCTGGCCCTTGAACAATCTGCTAGTTATTTTACGGTCGAGGCAGGACAATTAAAAGTGGCAGAGCCATTTCTTTATCCTAAGGCACAGCCCTATAATTACGATATGTGGGAGGGTATTGAATACATCTTTGACATATCCAAACCGATTGGTGAACGTGTGACGAAACTTTTGTACAATGGCAAGGCTATCCAAATGGATGCGGAATTTGATGTTGTAATGAGCAGCTATCGTGCTACAGGAGCAGGGAATTTTGACTTTTTAAGAAATTGCCCCATTGTAAAAGAAATACAAATTGATATGACCGAAATAATGGCTGATTATATTTTAAAGCATCCCTTCATCAAAGTAACTTGTAATCAAAATTGGCAAGTACAGTTCTAAATAAAAATGCCAAATTCCTTGTAAGCACTACAGGAATTTGGCAATCTTTATGTGTATCTATTTAAGCCTGTTGGCGAATGTCTTGAATGCTCTTCCCCTCAGTAAACGCATGAATTGATGCAATGGAGCCCACCGATTTAAAATTTGCCTTGTCATAGACGTTGGCAACCTGTTCACTAATCGGTAATATCCAAAGATCCTCTAATGCCTGTTTCACTGACTGCTGTTGGATATGTTGCAGCATATAACCGATTAAACCTCGACCACGATAGTTTTCAGTTGTTGCAACACTTTCGATCCTTCCTTGATTTCCTGACACAAAAATATTTGCCGAGCAGCACGCCACCCCATCTAGCCTTAATAGATAATACGTAAAATGTGACGAATGATAGGTTTGCTCAAATGCCTTTTTTATTAATGAAGGCTCTCCAAATGCAGCAATGCTCATTTCTACTGCTAATGCTTCCTCCATATTTGCATCCGTTACACGCTCAATTTGAATGGCAGGATTAGGTGGAAGTATCGCATATTCACCGTTCCAGTACTGAATTTCGTTGACAAAATGCTCATATTGAAAGCCATGCTTCTCTAATGCCTCTATACATAAATGGTTTTCTTCAAGATTATATAAATAAATTCGTGGAATCAGAGATTTTGATTGATAAAACGCTTTGATAGCTTGTAAAAACGCATCTGGCTGTTCAATCTTTCTCCAAATCTGTGCATGATTTGCATCATAATAGGTTGGGATAGCCTGATTGTAAAATAAGGGCCCCTCCTTAGAAACCTCCACTTCACTGAAACTCTTCACATACTCTATATCAAGCTGCATAATGCGTTCTAAATTAAACATGCTCTGCGCCCCCCTCTAACCATCTTTCATATAAATGTTCTAATTGTATTTCAAGCTTCTGCCGTTGTTCTTTAGCAAGCGATGGTTGTTGTAGTTTTATCTCTAATTTTTCAATTTGTTGTTCAATCAGTAGTTCTTTTTTAGGTGGCTGTGTTTTATTTGCTGGTTGTTTTTCAATCGTTTTCTTTGTGAATTCCTGTCTTTTTTGTTTAGCCCACTCATAATCTCCCTCAAAAACCTGAATTGTTTGATTATCTATCCATGCTGTTTTCGCGAAAATTTTCTGTAAGAAATAGCGGTCATGGGACACACCGATGATTGTGCCTTCAAAGGATTCTAGTGTCTCTTCCAAAACTTCTCTTGCTTCAATATCTAAATGGTTGGTCGGTTCATCTAGGATTAGTACATTAATATCCTCATGCATTAGTTGTGCCAAACGTAGACGCATTTTTTCTCCACCACTTAAGTCCTTCACTTTTTTAAAGACATCATAGCCATAGAATAAAAATCGTGCGAGAATATGCCGGGCTTCAGCCTCTGACACTGCAACATTTTCACGAAAGGCATCAATTAATCGGATAGAAGGATTTTGATGTTCAAATTGCTGTGAGAGATAGCCAAATTTCACATTGCTACCAACATAACAGATTCCACGCTTTGGAACGATTTCCCCTAGCATCATTTTTAATAACGTTGACTTTCCACTACCGTTGTTCCCAACAATCGCCAACCTTTCCCCAAAATAAACAGCGAGGTTGCTGTCCTTCAATAAAGGTTTATCATATCCATGATGAACCCCTTCTAATAGCACTACCTCTTTGCCACTACGCTCAGCCATTGTTAGCGCTAAATTCATTTTCTTTTTGGTGATTGGCTTCTTTACTCGCTCGATACGTGCCAGTGCTTTTTCCATACTCTTAGCACGTCTATGCATAGACGCATTTGGCGGGTTCGCTTCATTCGCCCACTGCTTTAAACGTTTAATCGTTTCTTGCATTTTTTTAATTTTCTTTTGTTGCTCTTCATAATTTGCAAACTGTTGTTCAACCTTTGCTTCTTTTTGTGCTATAAAAGCATCATAATCGCCGTTATACGTAAAAGCCTCTCCATCCTCAATTTCGATAATCTTTTGCGCTACTTGATTCATAAAATGCCGGTCATGAGAGACGACAATGACAATGCCCTCAAAGTTTCGTACATAGTTTTCAAGCCACTCAATTGCCTGCATATCAAGATGGTTCGTTGGTTCATCTAATAACAAAATAGAAGGCTTTTTCAATAAAATTTGCCCAAGCATTACCTTTGTTTTTTCTCCGCCACTTAAACTGTGAAACGGTTGTTCTAGCATATCCGTAATACCTAGTCCATTTGCGATCATGGCTAACTGGGTGTCTACTTCATAGCCCCCCAGCAACATAAACTGCTCCTGCACTCGCCCGTATTGCAATAATATTTTATCCGTTACCGTTGACTGCATTTCTTGCTCAAGTGCTGTCATTCTTGCTTTCATTGCATAAATATCCGAAAATGCCTCCTCCAGCACTTCTTTCACAGCATGTTGTGGATAGTGGGGAATTTGATGTAAATAGCCAATCGTTGCTTCCTTACTTTTAATAATTCGCCCCTTTTCAGGTATTTCTACACCTGCAAGTAGCTGTAGGAGAGTCGTTTTACCACTGCCGTTCACACCGACAATCGCCACATGCTCGCCACTATTTACCTCTAGCTGTAAATTTTCGAATACTATATTGCCACCCATAATTTTTTGTAGTTGTTCAGCTTTCATTTGCATCGTTTTTTCCTCCAATGAAACGTGCGAAAACATCTTTAGAACACAAAAAAGACTGCTCCTTAACAAGCAGTCTTCTTCTCATATAAATGTGTGAAAAAGAATGGTTAATTCGCTACGTTTGTTATTTGATTTTGCTTAAAAATGGACAGACCTATCCCGTTGTTCGCAAAATCGAAAGTAATCACACGTGCAAAATACATAGCTGTATCCACTTTTACACATGTTTTCGTAGCGCTTTTATTCATTCCTTTTCACCTCCGTTCATAATAGTTATAGGTATCATAACATTAGTCAGATTATTTGGAAAGGAAAAAATTCACTAATCATTAAATTTTATAAATATACAAATAGACATTCTAGTTATATACTAATATAAAATAGAAATTATTTACCAATTAATTTCAATATTTAGGTTATTGGTAATGGTTTTTCATGCATGTTTTATGATGTAGCTAAAAATGTGGAGGGACATTTAATGAAAAAGCTAGGAATGCAAAGTAAAATGAGCTTATTAATTGTAGTTATCATTGGGTTTGTGCTAATTGCCATCGGTCTCATGAATACAAGCGAAATGAAAAAAACTTTAGAAAATGAGTACCAAACAAGGCTCAATCAAATTTTAGATGTAAGTATACATAATCTTGATCAAACACACCCAGGTGATTGGCAAATAGAAAATGGGGAACTGTACAAAGGAAACGTCAACATCGCAAAAGAAACAGCTCTTATTGATACATTAGGAGAATTATCACAGGCTGCGATTACGATTTTTTCTGGAGAAACACGTATTAACACAAATATTGTCATTGACGGTCAACGTGCTATTGGCACAACTGTCGATCCAAAAGTAGCGGATACAGTTTTAACAAAAGGGAAAATATATTCTGGTACAGCTGAAGTTGTGGGTAAACCCTACTTTACAAAATATAAACCCATAAAAACTAAAAATGGAGAAATTATTGGCATGATTTTCGCTGGCGTACCTTCTTCTGACATTGATGTAGTAGCTCAAAAAATGTTGCTAAAAACGGGCATTATAGCTGTGATTTCTGCTATCATTGCTGTGCTTGCGGGCATGCTCTTCGTACGAGGTATTGTCAAACCTTTGAAACAATTAAATCACCAGCTAGAAACAATTTCAGCTGGGAAAGGCGATTTAACTCAGCAAATTGTGGTGAACTCGCAAGATGAAATTGGCCAAGTCGCAAAATCCTTTAATGCCATGCTTACCACCTTCGAAGCATGATGCAACAAGTAGATGAAACGGCCAATCAGGTATCCGCATCCTCTTTGGAATTGTCTGCCACTGCGGGATCAACTACGGCAACGACAGAAAAATTAACAGCTAATATGCAAGAATTAGCGAGTGGTGCGAGTACACAAAAACATAGTGCTCATGAGAATGCTGAAGCAATGCAAGATATTGCTGGAGGGATTCAGCTCGTTACGGAAACAAATGGTGAAGTATCCTCCTATGCATCCGATGCTTGGGATACAGCTAAACATGGAGAAGAAGCGGCACAAGATATGCAGCTTCAAATGCGCAGGATGTCAGAGGCTGTTCAAGAAAGTGCTAATTCCATTGCAGCCCTTGACACACATGCTAATAAAATTGATGAAATTGTAGAAGTCATTCATGCGATTGCTGAGCAAACGAATTTACTAGCACTCAATGCATCCATTGAAGCAGCACGCGCTGGTGAACATGGCAAAGGCTTTGCTGTCGTTGCAGAAGAGGTTCGTAAACTTGCGGAACAATCCAAAACTTCTGCAGCAGAAATTACAGACACAATCCATACTATGCAACAGCTTTCTAAGGAAGCCCGCGTTCACATGCAGCAAAGTAAGCAAGAAGCCACAACAAGTGCCGAGGTGGTTCACACGACAAGTAAAGCCTTTGAAGAAATTACAACCAAAGTGTCGCTTGTAACGAATAAGATTCAAGAGGTTTCAGGAATTGCAGAGGAGTTATATGCAAGAATTGAACAAGCCAATGCTTCCACACAAATTATGGCCGAAATTGCCATAGATGCTCGTGAGCAATCAAAAGTCGTTACTCAGATTGCGGAAACCAATCTATTATCAATGGATGATATTAATGATGCTGCGTCACAGCTAACGAGAAACGCTGAAACATTACAGGATTTGATTCATCAATTTAAATATTAAATAAAAGAAAAACATGAGGGTTTAGTGTACTACTATCCCCTCATGTTTTTACTTTTTTCACAAACATTTTTACCACGGGCACAAGGAAGATCGAGACCACTAGTACACGGAATAGCTGAAAAGCCGTCACGATTGCCACGTTTGCATGTACAGAAGCGGCGATAATTCCCATTTGATCAAGTCCCCCAGGTACAATGCTTAAAAAGCCTGTCCTAAAGTCGAGACTGTACAACACTGTCATCACAAATGTTAGACCATAAGCTGCTCCGATAAAAATACCTGCTGAGACAAATGCATAAAAAATATGCTTCTTCGATAAATGAAGATCCTCTTTTTTCAACAATAAGCCGATATAAATTCCTAGCATGAGTTGAGCAATATGCAGTAATGATAATGGTAGCTTGGGTACCTCTACCCCTGCCATATTAATACCCATTAGTAAAAACACTGGTCCAAGCATATAGCCTGTTGGAATTTTTAACTTTTGAGCTAGCCAACCTGCTACACCACATACCACAAGTATACCAACAAGATTCCATGTATACATTCCATCGATCATAGAACTGCTACTACCAGCGCCTGCTACCATTAAAGGAACAAAGCCGACGATTAAAAGGACACGAAGGATTTGAAAGAACGTAATAACTACCATATCCATCTCCTCTTGTTCTTCAGCAAATGCCACAACCTGTGACATGCCACCAGGGACACAGCACGTCAAGGCAGTCGCAAAATCCAAATCGGTGCGCTTTGCTACAAGAAAACTAACAGCGAAAAATAGCAAAATAAATAATATATTTAAAATGACCATGCTCCCTAAAAAAAGCTTAATATCCTGAACAGCCTCTGGTGTAAAAGCATAGCCAATGGAATACCCCGCTACGATTAAACCAATATTACGAAAAGAATGATGCCATTTCAATTGTACGTTGGTTGACAGTTGCACGATGAGCACCGCTGTAATCGCACCTAGCAACCAAGGCATCGGTATATGTAAAAATTGAAAAATCACAGCACCTATTAAACCAATGCATAATGTGATGAACATATGCTTATCAAAAACAAACATGGTAGCAACCCCTTCAACTCGATAAGCCTATTATGACGTTTAAGTATCTTTTTTTCTACCGGGCCGACTTGTGAACTGTATCGCTTAAAAAGAACCCGTTATCTAGAAAATAAAACCTCTTATCGAAGATTTTATCCTTGTTAAAATTTTCTATGCTACATTAGTCATACCTGATTCAGTGTTTTAAAAGGAGGCCTCCTATGAAAATTCATTTAACCATCAATCATGAACTTGAAGAAACAGAGGTTCATATTCATGCCAAGGAATATAATGAGCAAATTGAAAGATTGATGAAGCAGCTTCAAGCATCCCAAACGACGATGCTAGACGGGTATTTCCAACAAGAAATTCATCTATTAAAAATTTCTGATATTTATTCCATTTACGCGGAGGGTGCCAAAGTATTTTTGCAAACGGATGAGCAAGAGTTTGAGTCAAAGCGAAAATTATATGAGCTAGAGGCACAGCTAGCCAAAGATTTTGTACGCGTGAGCAAATCTACACTTGTCAATATCCATAAAATCGCCTCTATTCAAATGGGCAAAATCGGCACTACACAACTATTACTCGAAAATGAAGTAGCCATTCATGTCAGTCGAAAATACTTAAAAGAATTAAAGCGACATTTAGGTATTGGGAGGGATCTATAGCATGAAGTATTTACGCATGATGATTATTGGACTACTCATTTCCCTTAGCTCTTCTTACATCTTAGTCACATTAAGCGTCCTTTCAAACAATGCGGTTATGTCAGGAGCAGAATTACTGGAGGAGATTATCATTGCTACCCTTCTTGGTATTGCGATTGGACTATTTTCCGCCATTTTTGATATCGAGCCAATACCTTTTACGATTCAGCTACTTTTACATTTAATAGTTGTCACAGCATGTGTATTAACGGCAGGCTACTTCGGGAATTGGTTTGAGCATTCAGGTGTGAAATATGTGTTGCTATCGGAAGCCATCATTTATTCCATTGTTTGGTGTATTATATATGTTTTTCAAATAAGGGATATTGAAAAAATGAATCGAGAAATTCAAAAAAGAAAGGATTAACAAAGATGACCATTGCAATAGAAGTTGAGAATTTATGTAAACACTATGGCGAACAGCAAGCTGTCAAAGGCATTTCTTTTACAGTTGAACAAGGCACTCTATTTGCTTTTTTAGGGGCAAATGGTGCTGGTAAATCTACTACCATTGAAATACTTTGTACATTATTAAAAAAATCAAGCGGTCAAGTAACCATCAATGGTTTCACTCTTGACGCAAGCAATGATAATGGGGATATTCGCAAATCCATCGGTGTCGTTTTCCAGCAAAGTATATTAGATGAACGATTAACTGTGCGCGAAAATATCCTGCATCGTGGTCAAACATATGGTTTATCAAAAACACAGCTCACAGAAAATTATCAATTTGT
The DNA here is from genome assembly GCF_038630385.1 of Lysinibacillus sp. FSL L8-0126. Lineage (NCBI taxonomy): Bacteria > Bacillati > Bacillota > Bacilli > Caryophanales > Bacillaceae > Lysinibacillus > Lysinibacillus sp. FSL L8-0126. The sequence goes on from NZ_CP152028.1 coordinate 18,161, forward strand.
CTCCACCTATTTGCATTTAGATGATATTGAAAAGCAAAAATACGGAACATTATCTGGTGGACAAAAAAGACGAGCAGATATCGCTCGTGCACTTATTCATCGCCCTAGTATTTTATTTCTAGATGAGCCTACAACGGGTTTAGATCCACAAACACGACAATTCGTTTGGCAGGCTATCAAGCAGCTTCAACAGAAAACTAATATGACCGTTTTTTTAACAACTCATTATATGGAGGAAGCAGCAGTAGCCCATCAAGTCCTTGTCTTAAAGCAAGGGACAATTGTCGCGCAGGGTACACCCGATGCGCTGAAAACAAAATATGCCTATGATTCAATGGCTCTCGTTTTTCACAATCCATTGAAAGGTGTAAGGTGGCTAGAGGAAAATGCGCTCTCTTATACAGAGAAACAAGGGATATATACTATTCGTTTATCCTCTACTCTACATGCGCTGACCCTATTAAAACAAGCAGAGAAACTCATTGCTTCCTTTGAGGTCATTAAAGGATCGATGGATGATGTCTTTCTTCATATTATGGCAGAGGAGGAGATCGCGTAGTGGAAGCATTAATTAGTCTAGTTCAGCGGAATAATAAAGTATTTAGAAGAGATAAAACGCAGGTATTCTTCTCCCTACTGTCAGTCATTATTGTCATTGTGCTGTACGCTGTCTTTCTCCAAAAAATGCAGGTAGATGCCATTGAACGACTAACAGAAGCAACACCAGAATTAATGACGATGGTCAATGAATGGCTTGTAGCAGGATTACTGTCCATGATTGCTGTTTCTACTACACTCGGTGCATATGGCATTGCCGTTAAGGATCAGGAGTCAAAAGCACAAGCAGATTTTTTAACAGCTCCCCTTTCCCGTTCAACGATTCAGCTAAGCTATGTCATCAATGCGTTTATCATCGGTAGTATTTTTTCCTTTATCGCACTCATCGGCTGTGAAATCTTTCTTGTAGCAACAGGTGGTAAGCTCCTAAGCCTTGGGGATTTTGTTCATGTACTCGGCATTTTGTTTTTATCTGTCCTGCTAGCGAGTGTCTTTAATTTCTTTCTGTCATTATTTGTGTCCACGCAAAATGCTTTTTCAACACTCGGCACAATCGTCGGGACAGTACTCGGCTTTTTATGTGGTGTCTATGTACCTCTTGGTGCTCTACCAGGCTTTGCTCAAAATTTAATCATGTATTTCCCCATTAGTCATACAACATTACTGTTACGCAATGCATTTATGGATAGCTCTATTGGCGATGTTTTCGAAGGTGTGCCTGCTTCCTATGTGGAAGACTATAAAATCAATTATGGCATTGTCTATGAGCTTCATGGAAAAATACTCAGCACTTCGACTAGCCTCATCATTATCGTTTGTACAATCGTCATACTTGCGCTAGCATCTATGATGTTATTTAAAAGAAAATATAAATAAATTTTAGCTAACAGATTTACACATCGTTTAGGAAACGATGTGTTTTTTATTGCATTTAAACAAACAATTTGTTATTTTAAATATAAATTAATAAACAAAAATAAATATTGTTTGTATTTATGGAGGATTCCCCTATGGATGTAAATGAACTATTTTGGCAAGCTCCTATCGATGACCTCAAAAAGGGTTATACCAATGAGGGAACACATTTCACCTGCCTTCTGTGCGGTGAAAAAGTAGAGAAAGGAATCATTTATCCTTATGAAGGCTTATTGTATGAAGCCGAAAAAATGATGCAGCAGCATATGACAATGACACATCAATCTGTTTTTCATTATTTAAACGGTCTCAATAAAAAAATGACAGGCTTAACAGAACATCAAAGCCATATTTTACGCTTATTTTATGAAGGTAGATCAGATCAGGAAATAAAAGAGGAATTAGAGATTGGTAGTGCCACGACCATTCGCCATCATCGTTTTGCTTTAAAGGAAAAGGAACGCCAAGCCAAAACATTGTTGGTAATGATGGAATTATTGAAGGAACAAGATCGAAAGGAGGAACCATTTGTGTCTATTCATAAAACAGCTACAATGGTTGACGATCGCTATAATGTCACTCTCTCAGAAGAACAGCAATTATTGGCGAAATTATTTCCACATGGTGTTGGCAAGGAGCTAGTTCGTTTTCCTAAGCGTGAAAAACAAAAAATTATAGTACTTCGTGCCATTACAATGCTTTTTGACAAAGAAAAACAATATACAGAAAAAGAATTAAATGAAATCATCAAACCGATGTATGAAGACTACGTTCATATACGTCGCTACTTAATTGAATACGGTTTTCTGGACCGCAAAGCTGACGGTAGCGCTTACTGGGTTAAAAAATAAGAAGGCAGGTTTTTGAAATGGATCATAAAAAAGAGTTAAAAGAGATGTATAAGGACATGAAAATTGAAGCGGGCGTTTTTACGATGACTAATACAGAAACTGGGAAAGTGTTTGTGGGGAGCTTTAATAATTTAAAACGTTTAAATGGTTTTCAGTTTATGCTCAAAACGAATACACATACGAATAAGGAGCTTCAAGCGGACTACAATTCATTTGGTCAAGATGCTTTCGAGGTGAAAATCGTTGAGTATTTAAAGAAGAAGGAAGAGGGTTATTTTGATGCCAAAAAAGAGCTTGAAAAGCTAGAGCAAAAATGGCTCGACACGCTAAATCCTTATGGTGAGCGTGGGTATAATTCTTAGGATTTATCCAATAGATAGCTGTGGGATCAAGCAAATGAAAATTTAACAGTTCCCTCAGCTATTTTTTATTCATCCACACGATTCCATCTTAAATTATCAGCATCATCATAGCCATAATAATAGATTGGGCGATCGTTCTTATCATAAGCAACAGCTTCTAATAAATCAATTTGCTGCGCATAAGGTATATAAAACGAAACTAGTTTACTATGTTCAATGGATTTTTTGATAATTCCTTGCTTTGAGTTAATTGTTATATAGGAAACATTTTCATCATGAGATAATACAACAAACAAAGTTCCTTCATGATTCAAACGATAGCTCATGCCTCCTATTGTCTCTAAGGAATCATTCGTGGAGGAGATACCTGTAGCATAAACCCTTTTATATAGAAATACGTTTTTTTGTACCAAAACAGTTTGATAGATTTCTTTTTTATCACGCTTAAACAAATAAAAAATATCGTGTCCTTCTTGAATCTTTTCAACAATCTTATACTCAGGTGTCATAAAAAAATTGGCTTTTGCAGCGCTTAATGCAGTTAAACGATAGCCTCCTAACAATAATAAAGCGCTCAAAGTGACTATTGCTAATAACAAGAATTTTCTCATCTATTTTCTCCACCCTATAGCATTTTCAGTTGGATTGAGACAGTTTAACTTTCTTTGTTTATTTTGTCACTTCTAACAACTGAATTTCTTGCTGTACTTTTTTCGTTAATTTACTGAAAACAAGCTCATACGAATGCTTAATAAGATTCTCTACCAAATCCATCGGGACATCTTCAGCATCCATATAAATGGAGTTCCAATGCGTTTTATTCATATAGTAGCCAGGTATAATACTGACAAAGGATTCTCGTAATTCCTCTGCTCGTGCAGGTTCGCATTTTAACGTTAATACAGGCTTACCTGTAGCATTTCCCCCAATCATGGCATACATTTTCCCACCAATATGATAGCGGTCTGCTTGCCATTCCTCCTTATAGTCATAAATCGTTCCCTGTAGTTGTAGACAATGAGCATGAATCATTTCTTTTTCCATCTATTTCTTCCCCTTTCGACACAAAATAAAACACACGTTCGATTATGGTTAGTATAACCTAAAACGTGTGTAGGGACTAGCCTTATTTAGTTCGTACTTCGATCAAACATGCCCATAACCTCTGTTGTCTGTAGGATATTCACAAACGACTTTGGATCGGTTTCCTTAATCGTACTTTTTACATCCGCGAGTTGATAACGCGTAATGACAGTGATTAACACTTTTCGTCCTTCACCAGAGTAGGCTCCCTTCGCATCGATAATCGTTACACCACGATGAAGTTTTTGCAACAGCTGCTGCTTGACTTCTTCCCCTTTACTCGTAATAATCATCAACGTTAATTTAATATGGCTTGTATGAATCGTATCTACCACTTTTCCTGTTGCATAAATGGAAACAAGCGTTAATAATGCCGCGTCCCAGCTAAAGACAAAGCCAGAAGCTGCCACTACAACACCATTCATAGCAGCAATTAATGTACCGAGTGGAAAATCTCGTTTACGACTTAGTAGCATGGCAATAATATCAAAGCCCCCAGAGGAGCCTGCTGCACGAAAAATCATACCCATCGCAAAGCCTACAATAACTCCTCCAAATAGGGATGCAAGGATAGGATCTTGTGTTGCCTTGTGAATTGGAATAACATATAAACTCACGGACAAAACGGCTACAGAAAGAATCGTATAGCTGATAAATCGCTTACCAAGCTTCATCACACCTAAAATCAGTAAAGGCAAATTAAGCAGTAAATTTAATACCCCTGTATTCCAAGGGGTAATAATGCCAAGCATGATGGCGATACCACTCAATCCACCACTCAAGATTTCATGGGGAATTAATAAATAATTATAGGCAAAGGCCACTAAAATGGAAGAAAGAGTAATTATAATCACATTACGCATAATGATATCCCCTATCAATCAACGACCAAATTTTGATATATCTTTCTCATAGATTACCCAATTTCTGCTGATGAAAAACCTATATTCCTACTTTTTCTTCTGTTCTTCCTTTAAAGGGGCAGTCTGTTTGTGATCACCTGTATCGGCCACCTTATAAATACGCTCTAGCATCGGCGGATGTGTATAGCGGAACCATTTAACAAGAAGCGGAGGGTTGACCTCACTTAATCCTGAAATCGTTAGTTTTTGAAAAGCTGTTACGGCCGCTTCACGATCATTCATGAGGTTAATTGCATACTGATCTGCTCTTGTCTCCTGATATCTTGAGATGAAGTTCGACACTGGATTAGAGGCAAATAACAATATAGAGGTAATGAGCAAAAATAATGGATATGAGCTAATGCTGCCAACTTTATTGATTTTCAGTACCTGTCCATAGCGTCCAACCAAACGTCGCATAACCTTCGCTGTAAACCATAACCCCACCAACGTAAGCAATAAATAACCTGCAATGCCAAAATAAATATGCTTTTCTACATAATGGCCCATCTCATGTGCCATGATAAATAAAATTTCATTGTCCGTCAGTCTATTTAATGTGGTATCCCACAGTACAATTCTCGAATTGCTACCAATCCCTGTCACATAAGCATTTAAGGAGTTGGTCTTTTGTGCCATATTGACCTCATAAACATGCTCTGCTGGTATATTCGCCTGCTCAGCAATTGAGAGTATCTTCGTTTCCAGCTCTTTATTTTTTAACGGATAAAAATCATTGTACAAAGGATCAATGACAACTGGCTGGATGAACATCACAAAGATTGTAAAGGGGATGGTTAATAGCCAAGCGTAAAGCCACCACCGTTTCTCGCTCTTTTTAATGAGCCAATAAATAACCGTCACAATGATGAAGCTCATCCCAAAGTTCACCCAAAAATCAATAACACCATCTTTCATCCAAGACGCAAATGCTTGCGTACTGATGCCATAGCTTTTGCTGAGGTAATAGCGATAATAATCAAGCGGGAATAAAACAATATAGAGCAATAGGGATAGCAGGAATAGGTAGCCTGCACTTTGCAATAGCTTCCACTTCGTTTGGGAGGTCGTCACTTTTTCAAAATAACGGGAGATGCCCAATAATAAAATCAAAAAGTAAATAAGCCATTCCAAAGGAGTCGCTACAAAGAATAAAAAATTCCGTATTTTTGAATATTCACCACTTAAAAAAAGCTCCTTACCAGACATAAACATTACTGGATCTGCCACCGTTCCTTGTAAGGCGCTAGGTATTTTTCCTCCGCCGCTATGGAATATATACCAGTACATACAAAGCACGTAAACACCGAATAATAGCAGCGTAACAATGCCCATTTTCTTCGCTATGTTAATTCCCCCTCATATCATCCAAAGTTCGTCCTATAGTAAGTGTAAGCCAAAATATCAAAGTTAGAACAACATAGACCTACTTTTTTAATATCTCTGTTCACAAAGGAAAAATTCGCCTCAATTCTATCAATGAGCATACAAAATCTTTCTCATTGTTTCAAAATGCTGCGAATTTATTATGTTCTTACTTATTTATTCATGACAAATGCGGTTTTTCCACGCTGATCTATACTTAAGTAGCCTGCAGATAATAGCTGCTCATACCATTGCTTTTCGATAACAGCCACTTGGTTGGCATTATCTGCTTTTGTAGAAAGCTCCACCATAATGTCTCCTTTGTACGCTTCTTGCTCTAGAAAGCTTCTTTATAAGTTATGGCATTAGCAAATCCATATTCTACTGCCTGAGCTAACGTATTTTTATACCATGCTTCTGAATGCCAATTTACAATTTCTTTGCCGAATTTTCGAGAATCAATTTTTGGGCAGCACTCGCATCAACCGTATCGTAAGAGACAAAAGTATGATAGGCTCCCTTCGTACTCCCTGCTACCATACCCCAAGCAAAAAGAGGAGAGGCAATTATTTTATAAATATAATCGTATTATTTTCTTTAATATAATCTACTGTTGGATGAGGGCTTTCCATTGAAGCAACTTCTTTGTTATGAATTAAATCATAAACAATCCATTTCATATTAAAACTATTAGTTGGATTTTCAAAGAAAACAATCCATTCTTTGTTTCCATAATAGAAATAACTTGAATTTTCTACTGTATATAACTCCTTATTATTACTGGCATCATATAATACTTGTGTATGTTCGCTTTCTTTTACTCCATATAAATCATCATTAAAGAAATAGATGACATCATACTTCCCATCAATAATTCTTTCTAGATAATTTTCACTGAATGGATTAAATATTTTCAAAATATATGTTTCATCTCTAAGATTATGTTTATACCAATAAACACATTCGTTTTTATTATTTTCCAATACAAAGCTTTCACTATTATCACATTGACCTACTATACAAGTCTCTGAAATTGGCAAATCATTTTTTATTTGTTCTATAAATAAGTTATAGTCAATGATTACAATGCTCTCAGTAAAATTTGAATTTTCCTTTTCCCTATGATTCCATGCATTTTTTTTATTACTGTAGGATAATGAGCCAGTTGTAAAATAAACGAATTTTTTATTTTTTTTATCAATTACTTTTATGTTATTAACATTTAAAAAGGTATCATCCTGTCCTATTTTTTCAGGTATTGAGTAATACTTATTTTCTAAAAAATCTACGAGAATACAATTTGAGTGCCTAGTAAATTTTTGCGATTCTATCTGTGGTACACATACAACTAAATATCTTTCTCCCAAGCCATACAGCTCTGTTTCAGATAAAGAAGAATGCTCAGGATTGGAACTATTATCCTCTATTTTTAATGTTATTGAATCTTTTAAAATTAGGTTTTTGCAATCAATTTGGTTTAATATTAAATTTGCAGTTTTTCCTTCCCACATCAATCTGCTGCAATAAAAATATTCATTATAAAAAGAATTACTTGATAACTGAAATCCATTCGGAATTAGCAATTGATCAACTTGATTAAGTTGATAATTATAGCGAACAATACCTTCATAATAACCAGTTAAATAGCTCCAACTTTCACTTATATCTCTACTCATAATATACATATTATATGGCTCTACTTTTGATTGTGTCGTAATAAGTTGACGATTTTCAAATCCTTCTAAAATAACTGTTTGCACCATATTATATCCTCCTCTTAATTACCATAAAATCACTCTTCACTATTCAAAAATAGTAACATAAAAATAGATCTCTTCTCGATATAGCTGTCTTCATACTGAAGGGACAAATAAAATCAAAACACCTTTCGTTGGCAGGAGAAGGCGTATATCACTACACTCGTCAAATCGTTCAACTTCAAAAGGATATGAATCGTTTTATAGAAAATCTTTTAGCAGGGCATATCGGGACATTACGTTTTGGGGCAAGTGGCTTACCTGCTCATATTTTTATGCCAAATTTAATTCATCAAGTTTCAACAGCTTACCAGATATCCGCATTTCATTAGACATAAAAACAGCACCTGAAATTGAAAAAAAAGAGCACTTCAAGAATTAGATTTCGGGCTTATCATAGAGACCCAACAGGAAAATCCCTTCCTGCATTACGAAACAATTGGGGAAGATGCACTTGTTTTGGCATTTAGCCCTTCACACAAACTAGCGACTTAATAGGACAGCACCAAAGAAGATATTCTTAAAAATAAGCTTTTATTGCATACCTCTTCTAGCTCCACTAATCACTTCATTGAGAAGTGGATGGACCCTTTCCAGCCTTCTACTTATACGATTGAGCTGGATTCTGTGAGCATCATAAAAAATGCTGACCTTTGGAAAAAACGTGACTTTTCTATCTAGATCATACCCTTGATGAATTTGTCAAAACTTCGGTTTACGATGTAGCAAAGCAATTAAAAATGTCCCCTGTTATGACATAATTCCACAGGTAGTCGTAATAACATGAAATGGGAGGATATTTTTAAGAAAGGAGGGTTGTCCTTGCTAACTAGGCTTCTGACAAAGGATTGTATACAGCTTGCAAACTTTGTCCATTCGTGGCAAGAAGCGATTCATTTAGCTGCAAGACCATTAGTACAGCAAAATAAAATTGAGCAACGCTATGTCGAAGCCATGATTCAATCTATTGAGCAATATGGCTCCTACATCGTCATTACACCAAAAGTGGCCATTCCCCATGCACGGCCATCTGATGGTGTTTATGAGCTTGCCATGAGTTTGCTCCGGTTACAACAGCCTGTTTTTTTTAACCCTAATCAGCCTGTTTACTTACTAATTGTGTTAGCTGCCATCGACAATACGTCACATCTACAGGCGTTAGCTGATTTGGCAGCAGTATTACAAGACCCTGACCAGATTGAAGGCCTGATTGCCTGTCAGCATGCAGACATGATTTGTGAAAAAATCAAACAATATACGACAAAGGAGTCACCAGAATGAAAATTTTAGTCGTGTGTGGAAATGGTTTAGGTAGTAGCTTGATTTTAGAATGGAATGTAAAAAAAGCATTAGAGGCATTGGATAAAAATGCTGAGGTAACCCATACAGATTTAGCATCTGCAAAGGCGGAGAAAGCAGATATTTATTTAGGGGCAGCAGACATTGTGAATGAATTAGCGAAAGGCAATGGAACCATTGTGAGCATCGTCAATATGATGAGTATTGTGGAAATAAAAGAAAAGCTAGAACCTTTGCTTTAAGTACGGAAAATTTGGATAGGATGAGGTGTTGATATGTTGGATGTTATCATGCATGACATTTTAGGAACACCAGCTATACTAGTCGGCCTATTCGCTTTTATTGGTTTACTCATTCAAAAAAAATCTAGCTCCACTGTTCTTTCAGGTACATTCAAAACAATTATGGGCTTTGTCATTCTTGGTGCTGGTGCCACTGTCTTGATTGGCTCGTTAGACCATTTTAGTAAAATGTTTGATCATGCCTTTCAAGTACAGGGAGTCATTCCCAACAACGAGGCCATCGTGGCAGCTGCTCAGACTAATTTTGGTACAGCTACAGCATTGATAATGGTATTTGGTATGATAATGAATCTATTATTTGCGCGATTTACGCCATTAAAGTATATCTTTTTAACTGGGCATCATACATTATTTATGGCTTGTTTAATCGCGGCTTCATTGTCAGTTGGTGGAATGAGTGGTACACCTCTTATTATCGTAGGGTCTATCATTCTTGGTCTTTGTATGGTAGTGTTCCCTGCCATTTTACAACCCACTGTTCGGCAAATAACAGGTAGTGATGATTTTGCTGTAGGTCACTTCGGCAGTGTTGGCTACTATGTTTCTGCAAAGATTGGTAAGCTCTTTGGTAATAAAACGAAATCAACTGAGGACATACAGGTTCCAAAATCATTAGGCTTTTTACGAGATACCTCTGTCGCTATTTCTTTAACAATGAGCGTATTCTTTGTCATTGTTGCCCTTTTCGCAGGCCCCTCCTATATTGAGGCACAATTATCAGCTGGCTCTAATTTTATTATTTTCGCTATTATGCAAGCGATCACATTCGCTGCAGGTGTCTATATTATTTTGGCGGGTGTCCGTATGTTAATTGCTGAAATTATTCCAGCCTTTAAAGGCATTGCTGATAAGCTTGTCCCAAACACAAAACCAGCACTAGATTGCCCAACTATTTTCCCCTTTGCACCAAACGCTGTCATCATTGGTTTCATCTTTAGTTTTTTAGCAGGACTTGTCTCTATGTTTATCCTCCCCTTCATTGGTTTAAAAGTGATTGTTCCTGGCCTCGTTCCCCATTTCTTCACGGGAGCTGCAGCTGGCGTCTTTGGCAATGCTACAGGCGGCAGAATCGGTGCCATGTCTGGGGCCTTTGCTAACGGTCTATTAATTAGCTTTATTCCAGCCATACTCCTAATCTTTATGGGCGACATCGGCTATGAAGGCACAACCTTTGGCGATTCAGATTTCGGTGTTATCGGCATTATTATTATTAATCTATTAAAATTATTCGGAGCTGTTTAGAACATATAGTAAAGCCTAACGCTATCTGCGTTAGGCTTTCATAGTGTTGAAAAACAAAACCATCCATAGAATTTATGTGAAAGGTGAAAAAGGATTTCCGTTGCAGGCTACTTGCTTTCCTGTGGGCGAGCGCCGAGCCGCTTCCTCCGTGCAGGGGCTCGCCTATCTCGCTATTCCCACGGGAGTCAAGTAGCCTTCCACTCCAATCCATAAAATAAAAATGTTCACTTTTTAGCAAAAAAGTGAAGGTATTCACTACTCTTTTATGGTGGGGTGTTGTCACACATCACTTCTCCACATTGAAAGTAAGAGGCTATCCTCTCTTATAATATAAATAATGGGCTATTTTGTTCAGGAAAAGACACTTTTGCAGAATGGTTGATTGGAGTGGAACCAGCGTCACTCCTAGGGGATTTAGTGAACTGCACCCAAAATATTGGACTTAAAAATCTACTATAGGGGGTGCAGGTAGTGATTTCTGATGAACAAAAATTAGCCGCAGTTCTAGCTTACTTTGAAGAAAAAGAAAGTACGTATCAGATTGCCAATCGATTACAGAGGGATCGACAGTACATTCGATTATGGATTGAATTATATCGATATCATGGCATCGAAGGAATTATTCGTCCTCAAGGGTTCACGAATTATGAAGATTCTTTTAAAATAAAAGTAATTCAACACCTGATAGAGACAGGCGATTCGCTTTTACAGACCGCAGCGAAGTTTAACATTCCTTCTCGTGAAACCATTCGAAGATGGAAAGTACAGTGGATGTCAACAGCTGGTGAGGTGCTCTATCAAGTAGAAAAGGAGCGCCAATCAATGCCAAAAAAACAACCAGCTTCGTCCGATTTAAATGAAAAAACAACGGAAGAGTTAAAAGCGGAAATTGAGTATTTACGGATGGAAAATGCCTATTTAAAAAAGTTGAAAGCCTTAGTTCAAGAAAAGGATGCCTTCAAATCCAAGAAAAAGTAAGAGCTGTCTATGAGCTAAGGTTGGATTTTCCTCTTCAAGCTCTATTAAAAGTCGCGAAACTTAAGAAAAGTACGTATTATTATCATCTCCAAAAATGGGTAAAACCAGATAAATATCAGGCGATCAAAGAACGAATTCAGACGCTTTTTCATTACCATAAGGGGCGTTATGGCTATCGTCGTATTTGTTTAGCCCTCCGAAATGAAGGGTTTTTCATCAACCATAAAACGGTCCAACGATTGATGCAAGAATTGGGCTTAAAAGGGACGGTACGCCCTAAAAAATACCGTTCGTATAAAGGGACAGTCGGCTATGTCGCAGAGAATGTCATCCAACGTGATTTTGAAGCCACTGCACCCAATCAGAAATGGGTAACCGATGTAACGGAGTTTAAAATAAACGGTCAAAAAATCTATGTATCGGCTATATTAGATTTATTCAATCGAGAAATCGTTGGATATGAGGTATCAAAATCACCTAATTTTGAGTTAGTCCAACAGTCTTTGAAAATGGCGTTTACGTATACACAGCTATCAGAAAAGAGTGGCTTAATCATCCATTCTGATCAAGGATGGTTATATCAAATACCACGTTTTAAAGCGTTATTGGCCACTTATGAAATCAAGCAAAGTATGTCACGGAAAGGGAATTGTTTAGATAATGCCGTGATAGAAAGCTTTTTTGGCATTATGAAATCAGAATTTCTATACGCAACAACGTTTAAGAACTACGAAGCATTCAAAAAAGCGTTAGTAGACTATATCCACTACTACAATCATGAACGGATAAAAATAAAACTCAACGGAAAAAGTCCAGTTGAGTTTCGAAGAGTTTCTTAAAAGTTCAAATTTTTGGGGTCAGTTCACGCAGTGAGTGAAGCGGCTCATCGGACGCCCCCTGGAAAGGACGCTGGCGGAACGGAAATCAACCCCTCGCCTTGCAAAATTGCTTATTATGCCGTTGACATTACCTTTTTTCAACAACATGAAAGCCTAACGCTATCTGCGTTAGGCTTTATTATTGATTAGGCATACAGAGCTTGCTGTAGAAACCTTCATAAATATATTACTTAATTAGTCATCTAGGTTTATAATATTAACTTATTATGTATATAGAAATGACTATTTATTCTTATGCTCTACATAAAAATTTATTTTCAATGTAGTCTGACATCAGACTAAAAAAATTCACATTTTGCCGATATATAGGCTATAAACAACAGGAGGTACAAACATTTTGAAGAAATTGATGATTACTTTTCTTTTGATGGGTCTATTGCTAACAGGCTGTTCATCCGCACAGACAGAGACATCAACTGAAGGATATAAGATAGGCGTTTTACTATCAGACGCGGGACTAGGCGATGAATCATTTAATGATTCAGCTTTTAAAGGGCTCGAAAAGGCTCGAGATGAGCTTGGCATTTTGTTTGATTACAAAGAGGCTCCTGATGGTAATTATGAGGACAAGCTGAACGAGCTTGTAGCAGAAAAATATGATATCATCATTGGTCTTGGTTTCTCTGTACAGGAAGCACTAGAGAAAACTGCGAAACAATATCCCGACCAACAATTCATATTGATTGATGGGCAATCTGATGTTGACAACATTATTTCGATTACCTTTAAAGAACAAGAAGGCAGTTTTTTAGTTGGTATGGTTGCTGCTATGACAAGCAAGACAGGGAAAATTGGCTTTATTGGTGGTGCAGATGCCCCTGTTATTCATCACTTTGAAAATGGCTTTATCGAAGGAGCTCGTTATGTACAACCAACTATTGACATTATGAGCGAATATGCGGGTACCTTTGATGACACGCAGGCTGGTGCAGCAATAGCAGATCAATATATAAAAAATAACGTTGATTTTATTTATCATGCAGCTGGCTTTACTGGTTTCGGCGCCATTAAAAAGGCCGAGGAAATGGGGATTTATGCAGCGGGTGTTGATATCGATCAATTTTTTGTTGCCGAAAAGACGGTTGTCACATCCATGCTAAAAAATGTGGATCTTGCTGTCTATCAACTTGCTAAAACATTAGTAGAGGACGGAAAAATTACCCAAAAATCGTTTGCATTAGGGCTAGCAGATCAAGGTGTGGGACTAGCTGATATTCGTGTCATTCAACTAACATCAGAGCAACAGGCTGCCATTGAAAAGGCACAAGAAGCCATTATCTCGGGCAAGATAAAAGTTACTGCAGAAAAGGGGAATGGCCAGTGACATTACGTAAAAAATTATTTATGAATACACTCATCCCAATCGTACTGGCTATGGCTATGATTGGCTTTATTATCATTCAAACATTTAATATCCAAACAACCGCACAGGATGACACGAAACTTTTGCTTGCAGTGAAAGAGCTGGAGCAAAGTTTGGTTGTGGCCAGCCAATCATTAAATAATTATACCTATTTAGATAGTGAAGCGAATAAAAATGAAGCACTTGCTATTTTACAAGAAACAAAAAGCAATTTAGAAGCATTGGCTGCTCTCACAAGAATACCTGACCATCAACAGATTATCGACAAAATTTCTGATAAATTTGATGACCTAGAAAAAGCTACAGAAAGCGGCTTTCAAGAAAACAACCGCTCTGAAATAAAAAAGCAATCTATCCGAATTAAAGGTATTTTAAACGATATGCATTTGCTCAAAAAAGAAACGAACGAATGGTATCAAGAGATGATACAAGTGACAAAGCAAAAAATTGGTTTTATTACAACCACTACAATCATCGGCAGTGTGCTATTAATTTTGGCAACGATTATTTATTCCTATGTGGCAGCAAAAAGAATTACCAAACCGATTAATCAGATTGTAGAGTGTGCACAGGGGGCAGCTACAGGAGATTTAACTATAGATACCTCTACACTCTCCTATCAACCAAACAGTCGATACGAGATTGATCAACTATCGGAAAGCTTTTCACAGATGATGAATAATTTGAAAAGTACTGTACAATCCATCGATCATATCGGTAAGGATGTTAACGTATTCACACAAGATGTGACAAGCCATATGAGAAATATTCATGAAAGCAGTAATCAAATTGCCACATCTACTGACGAATTAGCAAAAGGTAGCTATACGATGTCAGAAGATATTCAATCTGTGGCCATCCTTATGAATAATATGACCGACCAATTTAAGGGGGTTATGCAAACAAGTGAGCAATCCGCTAACAATGGTAAACAGGCATTAGAGGCTGTTCAAAATGGTCAGTATTCATTAGAAAAACAATCAACCATTGCAAAAGATATTTCGACGACATCACTTGATATTAAAGAGGCTGTTACGCAATTTTCGCAATTCACTTCAGAAATTGAAGGAGCGGCCAATGCTGTCCACACTATTGCTAGTCAAACAAATCTATTAGCTTTAAACGCTGCCATTGAGGCTGCCCGTGCTGGAGAAGCCGGTAAGGGGTTTGCCATTGTCGCAGAGGAAGTGAAAAAGCTTTCTTCTGAAACGGAGAATGCAACGAATTTAATCACTTCTATGGTCACACATATACAGGATGGCATCTCACATATTCTTACTACGGCTGAGCGAGGATATCAGCTTTCAAATGAACAGTCCCATTCAATGGTAGAAACGGAACAATCATTTGCTGTCATTGCGACACATATCGCAGACATTCATCATGATTTACAAAGCCTTACAAAGGAAATGGTTCAAACGAATGAAATGAGCCAGCAAGTGAATAGTACGATAGAAAATATTTCAGCCATTACAGAAGAAACAGCAGCAGGTACAGAAGAAATTTCAGCTTCGACACAGGATCAGTTACTTGCCTTCCAAAAAATTAGCGCTAAAATTGACGATCTGCAAGGTATGACAGATACATTGATGCATGAGCTGAAAAAATTCACCTTATAATATCTTTGCCAAACAAAATCCAGTGAATGAATGTTCACTGGATTTCTTAGTGTTGAAAAACAAAACCACCCATAGAATTTATATGAAAGGTAAAAAAGGATTTCTGTTGTAGGCTACTTGCTTTCCTGTGGGCGAGCGCCGAGCCGCTTCCTCTGCTACCGTGCAGGGGCACGCCTGTCTCGCTATCCTACAGGAGTCAAGTAGCCTTCCACTCCAATCTACAAAAATATTGCCTTTTTTAGCAAAGGTCTTTACTACTCTTTATGGAGGGGTGTTGTCACACATCACTTCTCCACATTGAAAATAAGAGGCTATCCTCTCTTATAATATAAATAATGGGCTATTTTGTTCAGGAAAAGACACTTTTGCAGAATGGTTGATTGGAGTGGATCCAGCGTCACAGAGGAGACCCTGGAACGAACGCAGTAAGTGAAGTGGCTCATCGGACGCCCCCTGGAAAGGACGCTGGTGGAACGGAAATCAACCCCTCGCCTTACAAAATTGCTTATTATGCCGTTGACATTACCTTTTTTCAACAACATGAAATCCAGTGAATAATGTTCACTGGATTTCCTCTTTTTATTATAAAGTTAAGCCGCCATCAACTACCACGATTGAGCCTGTCATATAGCTTGCTTTGTCTGATGCTAGGAAAACAACCATTTCAGCCAGTTCCTCTGGTTTTGCATAGCGTCCCATTCTCATATTTGGAATTTCTTCTGGAATATAGCCACCTGTTTCAAACATAGTTGTTACACTGTTTGTTAATGCTGTCTCTACGCCTCCTGGACAAATTCCGTTGATTCGAATCCCCTTTTTTACATACTCTAAAGAAGCTGCTTTTGTTAAACCTACAACTGCATGCTTACTTGCAGAGTAAACAGCCATACTATGCTCACTACGAATTCCAGCTGTTGAAGCCGTATTAATAATAGAGCCGCTACCTTGTTCTTCCATTACCTTTAAAACATATTTTAAGCCAAGGAATACACCTTTCACATTGATAGCCATAATGCGTTCATACTCTACATCCTCAATCTCTGTTAATGGAGAAATTTTTTGAATAACTCCTGCATTATTGAAAAATATATCAATGCGTCCATAAGTATCAACAGCAACATTTACATATTTTTGAACATCTTCGTTTCTCGAAACATCTGCCTGAACGAAGATACCTTCTCCACCTTGCTTTTTAATCAAGCTTAATGTCTCTTCCCCTGTTGCTTTGTTGAAATCAACGACTACCACTTTTGCACCATTGCTAGCAAGCTTCAAACTGCTGGCTCTTCCAATACCGCTTCCAGAACCTGTTACAACTGCAATTTTATTCAAAAGATCCATCTTCTATTCCTCCCTAACATTTTGAAGTCATTGTCTATTTTATTGCTACTTCTCTCTTTTTTATTGTATTATTTTACACAAAATAGTACTTTCTCATTGTCTATACAATAAAAATTGAAACTGCTTTCATTTTGATAGTATTATTACGAACGGGGGTGCAGAAATGTGAAAATATCCACTATCGATCTTCAATATATAAGTCAACTAATTTCTGAAATACATCATCTCCCTGTCTCTTATATTAATGTAGCGGGAGAAGTAGTTTTTGAATATTCATCAGCAGAATATACCAGTAATCCATCCTATATTTCTCTAAAGGAACAGCTAAAAACATACCCATATCATACGGCTTCAAATAGCTATCCTATTTTTTTCTCTATAGCTGAATGCAATTATTTTTATATTAACTTAACAGTAGACAATCAATATTTAGGGGCGCTTGTAGTTGGGCCGTCCCTTTCACCAGTAATAGAAGACACTATAAAATCAACTATTTATCATGAGCCTGATTTGTTTCCTACTCTCCATTATCAGCAATGCTTAGCCATCAGTTTATTTGTTTATTATTCAATCTACCAAAAAAAAATATCTAAAACAGCTGTGATTCACCACAACCACGCGTTAAAGCCCCTTATTCGTCATGAGGGACATACTGCGCTTGAACTTTCCTATGCAAGAAGAAAAGATAGTGTGCATACAAATCTTTACTATGAAAAAATATTGTTAGACAATGTGAAAAATGGGCGGATGGAGAAATTAAACGAAGTCTTGAACTATTCCATTGTCGGACAAGCACAACTTGGAGTGCTTTCAAAGCACAATCATTTAAGAAGTGTACAATATTTGATGATTACAGGAATTGCACTAATTTGTCGTGCTGCTATTGAAGGTGGATTAAATGAAGAAACAGCCTTTACATTAAGTGATTTTTACATTCAAAAACTTGAGGATCAAAGCAGCTTAATCGACATTCTTTCGTTAATGGAGGAAGCTATTTATGATTTTACACGTCGTGTGTCACAAGCTAAGCAAAACAAATATTCAGCACCCATTACAACCTGCATCCATTCGATCGAAAATCAACTATATAGTGAAATAACACTCAATCAACTTTCAGCAATTTGCCACTTAAGCCCCAATTATCTTTCTTCCTTGTTTAAAAAGGAAGTAGGGATTTCCTTTAGTGAATATATTCAGCAACAAAGGATTGAAGAGGCAAAAAAGCTATTAACCTATACAAGCTACCCCATTTTAGACATTGGTTCATTACTTAATTTCACAGATCAAAGCTATTTTATTAAAGTTTTCAAGAAATTTACAGGTATCACCCCTAAGCAATATAGAAATAAGGATGTCCATCAATAATAAAGAAAGTAAAAGAATGTTCGTGACCAGCTTTTACTTTCTTTTTACATAGTAAAAGTCATACTTGCAGTACCACTTGCATATTTTAAAACGTAATCATTACACTTTAAGGAGGTACATGTGGAACGTCTCCATCTTTCAAGATATGTATTGAATTTTTGGTTCATCTTCATGCTATTAGTAAGCTTGCTACCATTCCTGTTATTCAATATCTCAGCATTAAGTGATTTAAGTTCCTCTTTACTCAGTCTGCATACTATTTTTTTAAGTATTTTAATTGAGGCATTACCGTTTGTGTTAATTGGTATCATCATTGCGGGCTTTATTCAGATTTTTATCACAGAGGAACATATTCAAAGGTGGATTCCTCAAAATGCGGTAATGGCCGTTGTCATGAGCTGTCTTGTAGGTGCATTATTTCCAGCCTGTGAATGTGGAATCGTGCCTATTGTGAGAAGATTGATTGCCAAAGGTGTACCGATTCATGCAGCTATAGGCTTTATGTTAACTGGCCCACTCATTAATCCAATCGTTATTCTCTCTACCTATATGGCATTTGGAAATGATTTAAAAATAGCCAGCTTACGAATGCTGCTAGGTTTTGTTATCGCTATTGTCGTAGCATTACTCATTAGCTTGTTTTTTAAAGGTTCACAATTTAAAAGCTCCTTACAACCTCATTCATTGGCAACAGCTAACCAACCAACATCTTTTGTCACAAAACTATTCAATATGTTCAAACATGCCATTGATGAATTTTTTGATATGGGCAAATACTTAATTATTGGGGCATTTTTAGCTGCATTTGTCCAAACCTATGTATCTACCAAAACACTCGTAGAAATTGGAGATGGCGTATCCTCCTCTATTTTGGTCATGATGGGCTTAGCCTTTATTCTTTCACTTTGCTCGGAGGCAGATGCCTTTATTGGGGCATCCTTTAGTGCTACTTTCTCAACCCCATCCATTCTTGCATTTCTTGTTTTTGGTCCTATGATTGACTTGAAAAATACCATTATGTTAATGAGCGTATTTCGCTTCAAATTTGTCTTCTGGTTAGCCGCCTTAGTGGCTATCATTGTCTATATTAGTATATGGATTCTTTCACCGTATCTCTAAGGGGGAAAACCATGAAATTTCACGTTCAGCAAGCGCTAAGAGCCCTTATTCTACTTGCTTTCTCAGCTATGATTGCGAGCTTGCATTGGACCGGGGAACTAACAAAATTCATTAACCCCAAATATGAAAGTCTTAGCCAAACAGCTGCCATTTTATTTTTTATACTGTTTCTTGTTCAGCTAACAAGAGTCATATCATTTACTCAGACGACCCATCATTGTGACGACAGTGGACATGCTTGCTGTTCACATCATGACCATGGTCATTCAGTCTTTACACGCAAAAAATGGCTAGCCTATCTTATTATTATGACACCGATTTTGACGGGCTTCTTCGTGCCTGCCAAAATTTTAGATGCTGCAATCGCTGATAAAAAGGGTGGGGCCTTCTTTCTCACTCAGCAAAGTCAACCATCCAAAATTGAGGATTACCTCACTTCAAATGAAACGATTGATGAAAATATCTATGACGAGCATGATCCTGACCCTAAACTAATGGAGGAAAAGCAGGAAATGACAAAAAAGCAATATGAACAATTAAAGCAACAGCTATCTCAACAAACTATGCTGAAAATGACAGATGAGGATTATACGATTTATTACGAGGACATGCATCAACATCTAGCAAACTATTTAGGGAAGCAAATCCAGTTAAAAGGCTTTGTTTTGAAAGAAGATAGCTTTACAGAAAAGCAACTAGTGGTTTCCAGATTCCTTATTACCCATTGTGTTGCTGATGCAAGTATCGTAGGCTTTTTGACAGAATTTCCTGAGGTTCCAACTATCAAAGAGGATACATGGATTGAGGTAATCGGTACAATCGGTCAAACAACTTATGAGGGTGCAAGCCTACCCGTTATTCATATTGATGATTGGGTAACAATTGAACAGCCTGAATCACCATATCTTTACCCCATAAATATTCGAATGAGTTTCTAGCAACATGAAAGGGCAAAGTTTATATCTTTGCCCTTTCATAGTGTTGAAAAACAAAACGATCCATAGAATTTTTGTGAAAGGTGAAAAAGGATTTCCGTTGCAGGCTACTTGCTTTCCTGTGGGCGAGCGCCGAGCCGCTCCGTTTAGAGGCTCGCCTGTCTTGCTATCCCACGGGAGTCAAGTAGCCTTCCACTCTATAAAAATATTTCTTGTTAGCAAAGTTTTTCAAATAAAGTGAAGGTATTCACTACTGGTGTTGTCACTCATCACTTCTCCACATCGAAAATAAGAGTCTATCCTTTTACCACATGGTGGATTGGAGCAGCGGCTTATCGGACGCCCCTGGAAAGGACGCTGGCGGAACAGAAATCAACCCCTCGCCTTTCAAAATGACTGTTTCTGCCGTTGACATCACCTTTTTCATCTATTAATTGGGTAATAGTACATCTAGACCTAAATGGGAACGTAATGTGCTCCCTTCATATTCAGCACGGAATAGCCCCCGCTCTACTAGCATAGGGATCACATCACTAAAGAATAAATCTAAAGATTTCGGAGGTCCACCTGGTACAGCAATAAAGCCATCCAATGCACCCTCCTCATAAAAAGTAATGATTTGATTGACAATGTCCTGTGGCGTGCCGATTGCCACAAGGTGAGCTGAGCCAATTACTTCTGGACGTGCAAGCAATACCTCAACAGTTGGTTCATTGTCGATAATATAACGACGCACCAAATCGGCATGTGTTTTACTACGTACTTTTTGATCTTTTGGCGGCAGCATATCAGCCGTTATCTGATCTTGCAGTGCCAAATGACGAATATCCATGCCTATCACTGATTCTAGAGCACTATAGCGACGCTCAAGTGTTAAATGTGCATGTGCTTGACGGTACATTTCGAGTGCTTCCTCATATGTATCGCCTATAAAGAAATAGAGCCCTGGTAATAACCGAATATCATCGGCTGAACGACCAACCTCAACCGCGCGTTTACGCAAGTCATTACGCATTTCAACACCCACCTCCATAGCAGGTGTCGCTGCAAAAATCGCATTGGAAACAGTAGCCGCAAATTGACGACCTACATCCGATGCACCTGCTTGGAAGAATGGTATATCACCTGCTGGATGCATAGGTAGATTTAAAGGGCCATTAATATGGAAAAACTCACCCTCATGCTCAATCGGCTTGACAAGCTCATTTATTTTCTCTAAATCACCATTTGTTTCCAATACTTCATAGGGATGACTATGCCATAGCTGTTTCACGACCTCTATACATTCTGAGGCTTTAGCATACCTCTCCTCTGATGAAGCCATAGGTTCATTACTGAAATTATTGGCCCCATCAATGGAAGTGACGATATTCCAGCCTACTCGTCCCTCACTAATCCAATTCAACGATTGCAATTGACGTGCAATCAAATATGGTGGTATAAAGGATGTCGAGATGGTAGTCACTAAACCAATCTGCTTAGTTTCTCGTGCCACCGTTGCCATTAAAAAGCTAGGATCTAAGCCAACCGTTCCTTTTGTTTTAGCCATTAATTCTGGATGTGCTACTAAATAATCAGCCTTAAATAAAAAATCTAATTTAGCTTCCTCAGCACGCTGTGCAAATGCAATATGTTCATCAAGTAACGCACCCTTCTTACCATGATTACCATGTACAGCTATATGCATGCCAATAATAAGATGTCTTCTCATTGTTATATTCTCCTCTCTTTAATTGAAAATGATTATCATTTTCATAATAGGCTTACTTTTTAAATATTGCAACCAAATCCTTTACATACAAAAAAAGACAGGTACCTAATGAATAAGGACCTGTTATTTTGATTGCTATTTATTACTTTTCGTTTACTATGCCCCATGGAAAATCATGAGTCTCTCATTTGAGTTGCGACGACTTTTTACATGATAGTTAGATAGGATTTGCGAAAATTTGTTTTTCTGTCGGTTCCCATAGAACAATTCCCACATCCTTCTTCTGATCAATGATCCGAACGGTAATAGGGATGTACTCAAATAAAATCGTATTTAAATTTGTACTAATCAGCTGTAACAAGCCTACTAATTCCGTATCATTGATTAGCGGCGCGTGTACTTCCATTTTAATATCTGTTAATTTGCCCTCTTCATAGCGAAGTCTCCCTATAATTTTAGGGTTTAAATGCTTAAACCCTGCTTGAATATCTTCTTTAAAAATTAATAATTTATTATACATATTTTGATCTAAGCTATATAATGCCTCTGATGGAAATGAGTAATACTTTTTATCAATCTCAGACCACTTTGCTATAGTATTTTCTCCTTTTGCAATAAAGGTTTCAGCTAAAAATAAGCCAGGAATAATATCATTTATATTGGATTCCTGATATAAAGTTAAATAAATAGGGACCTCCGGTATCTTTTTATTGTTTCTTATATCCTGAATGATCTTGCCAGCTATTTTTTTGCCGTAATTTTTCACATCATTGCTATCATCATCATTTTGATCTACTTTCACTTGTCCTGTGTAAATTAACCCTTTGTCATCCGATACACGTATATCATAAAATTCATTTAACGATATCGCAATCGACATTCCCTCTAGCTTGTTACTTTCCTTATGAATAAAATTATGTTCTACTACATGAGAGAGAATTAGCGGATACTTTTTCTCATCCTCTAAAACATCACCAGTTCTAGTTTCAATGGCTGGATTCAAGCCAATACCTTCCTCTGTTTTTCTAGCTAACCATTGCTTAATCATTTGCTCATCCAAATATTGACCTTCCTGCAAATAATGCTTTTCAGTTGCAAAATGATTCACAGATAAATCCATGAGTCCCCTCTCTATTTCATTTATATTTAACGCATTATTCATATTGTTAACCATTAAGCCTCGCGCAATATTACTTTTTGCAGGCTGTTGAATTTCATAGGCTTCCTTTTTTTGAATAGATGAAATATACATTTTTTCATTCGTCGTATCAGGCTCAACCTCACCACTACTACAAGATGCTAATAACCCTATGGATGCGATTAAACTAAATAAACACTTTCTCTTTTTCATCACAAATACTCCTTGATCATATGTAGATATTTAATATTTCCATAATTTAACCATACCAAATTTTACAAAACAAAACATCATATATTTACAAATATCACCATTCTATAGTGAGATCAAAAAAAACCTATGTTCAAGAAAAAATGAACATAGGTCTTTACTATTGTAGATGGTTGTGAGAAAAGTTTATTTTTGATCAGGTGCAGTCTTCTAGCTTTGGAGTGGTTTCTTCATGTTTATAAGGAGGTCGCTCTTCCAATGAGCCGAGACCAATCTTTTCTAAGCAACTTCCTCACTTTCCCAGCGCAGCCTCCAACTGAAGCGGCTTCCCCACTTTTGAGCATTACCCCTCGACTATGGAGCGAATGCTACTTTGCATTTTTATCAGGTTGGTGAATGCCAAAAATATTGCCTTCTGTATCGATATAATAGCCTTGCCATGCCATCCCAGGTAAAGCATGTTTCGAGATAGCTACTTTGCCACCATTTTCAAGAATTTTGGCTTCTGTTCCATCGTAACTTTCGACACCCATGGTACAAGCAAAGCCATTCAACGCTTGATTGACTTCTGGTGGTGGGCCTTGTCGTTGCATTAACGCACCATTAATACCAAGTTCATCTTCCTCACCTGTCACTGCTCCAAAGTACGGCATGCCTGCATAGTCACTCCAGTCTTGAAATGACCAGCCAAATACTTTCCCGTAAAAATGCTTTGCCCGCTCCATATCATTTACATGGATTTCAAAATGAACTAATCTTCCCATAGTACCCTCTCCTTCAAGATGAATATATTCACTATATAGCATTTTCAAAAAGATTGAAAATTAAAACATATAGAAAATAGTCACCAGTTTTACAATTGACTATACACAGAAAATGCATCCGTAATGTTATATTGCTCCGTCCGAGGACCTCCTTCAGCTCCTACTGTCACTAACACATATTCTTGTCCATTAACAGTTGCTAAACTTGCTAAACATAATCCTGCATCCTCTGTATAACCCGTCTTGCCACCTAGGATTTTCCCTCCTGGCAATACACTTGATGTCATATGCTGAAACATTCGATTAGTAAATGTAATACCCTCCGGATGAAGGTTCGTTGACTTAATAGAATATCTTTCTGCTGTATAAACATTTCGAAACTCATCATTTGTTAAGGCATATTGTAAGAGTAGTGACATATCTTTCACAGTTGTATAATGATCTGGATGATGCAGTCCTGTTGTATTCATAAAATGAGTATTTTTCATTCCCAGTTGCTGCGCCTTATCATTCATAAGCTTTACAAATTTCCGTTCTGAACCAGCAGCATATTCAGCTAAACCAATGGATGCCTCTGCACCTGATGGCAGCATGGAACCATACAATAAATCCTCTATCGTCAACCTCTCATTCGGAAGAAAACCTGCCACTGAAGCATTTTCCTCGTATAAATCATTAAAGATGTTTTTAGGTAAAACGATTTCATCTTGTAAGCTTGGAATTTGCTCAATCGCGACTAAAACAGTCATCATTTTCGTCAAAGATGCAGGATAAATGACTTCCTCACTATTTTTATCTAATAGTACTTGATTTTCATCTAAATTCACTAAAATGGCATTAGAACTATATAAATCGATATTGAGCATATCGCTACTCATCGTTGATATTACTTTTGGTGAATCAACCATCTCCTGACGTAATGTTACAGGTGTTTCTTTCAATATCAAATAAACAAATACGATCATGAACAGGAACAATATACTTACAATACCTTTTCTTGTGAACATAAAAACAACTCCTTCTCTTTATGCTTTTATTGAACCATAAAAAAAGGAGCTTATTTTTAATTAACTATTAGTGAATTCTTAAGGTTTCTTAAGAATTGGCTGGAATCATAACTATGAACACGGTTTGATTGTGATGAGAAGTAGCTGTAATCGTCCCTCCATGGGCTTGCACAATTTCATTTGAAATGGCTAAACCAAGTCCAGCACCACCCGTTTGTGTAGACCTTGCACTATCTAAACGGTAAAACTTTTCGAATATCATCTTTAATTTTTCAGGCGGTATGGTCTTCCCTGTATTCTTAAATGAAATAAACGTTTGATTGTTTTCATTTTGTGCACTAATTTCGATTGTACTATTGGGTTCACTATAGGCAATTGCATTTTTTAAAATATTATTAAATACCCTTGCTAATTTATTTCTGTCTGCATAGATAGTCATCTCTCCATCTATATTGACGATGGCTTTTTGACCCTTTGGTGCTAACAATGGGTAAAACTCATCGGCTACTTGCATTAACATATAGTTAAGAGGAATAAGGTCTTTCTCTAAAACGATGGATTGTAAATTAAATCTTGTGATTTCAAAAAACTCATTGATTAATTGTTCTAGTCTATAGGATTTCTCTAATGTAATCGTTACATATTTTTCTTTTTGCTCAACAGGCATATCCCTTGCCTCATCTAAAAGGCTTAAGTAACCAATGATAGATGTTAAGGGTGTTTTAATATCATGGGCTAAATAAACAACCAGATCATTTTTACGTTGTTCTGCTTCTTGTGCATCCCTTGCACGCTTTTCTAATTTATATTTCACATCATTTAATTTCTTCTCTAAAAAATCGAGCTCTGTCGGAAGATGAATTTCCTTCTCTGACTCATCTGCAAGCATAGTGATACTGTTACTAATTTGATGAAAATAACGAGTAAAACGAGAGAGGGCAATATAAAAAATGATCAACAATAATAGGATAAATCCTATAGTAAGCCAAAGAGGTTTATTTTGTTGAAATAACACATTGTAGGCATTTTGTGCAGCAAAGTAATCGAGCTGCAAGACATTTTCGCAAAAGGCTATAAAAGCATCTGCAAAGGGAGCTTGTAAAACACCATCAATGAATGCAAAGTTGATTATAAAACCTATTATGATTGCTATAATAAGAATAAAAACGATTTGTAAAATCATCTTCCTCTTCAATCCGCCAAACTCATTTTTCAATGGTATACCCCACTCCCCAAACAGTTTTAATAAATTTTGGGTTTTCCGCAGAATCTTTCATTTTTTCCCTTAAATGTCGTATATGAACCATTACGGTATTATTGCTGTTAAAATACTTGTCCCCCCAAATTTCTTGAAATAATTGCTCTGAACTAATGACCTTCCCTCGATTTGTACACAAATACCATAGAATTGCGAATTCCGTAGGGGTTAGGGATACCTGTCTTTCATTTAAAAAGACCTGCCGTGTGTTCTGATTGATCATCAAACCAGCGAAATCAATGATATCTTCTGTTTGCTTCGAACCTTGGTTGTACAATGTAAATCTTCTTATTTGTGCCTTGACACGAGCAACCAATTCCAATGGACGAAATGGCTTTGTTATATAATCATCTGCTCCTAAAGAAAATCCATTTATTTTATCAATCTCTTCTTCCTTTGCCGTAAGCATAATCACTGGAAAATTAAATGTTTCTCGGATTTTTTGTAAAATGGTAAAGCCATCTATCTCTGGCATCATAATATCGAGAACAGCTAAATCCACATTTTCCCGCATAATACACGCCAGAGCCTCTTGAGCTGTATAGTACTTAAATACATGGTAGTTTTCATTTTTTAAATATAACTCAATTAAATCTGCAATTTCTTTTTCATCGTCAACAACTAAAATATTCAAATGAATTGTCCTCTCCTTCTACTTACACAATTTCCAATGATTTTTCACAGGCATTATAGCACTTACGAATAGCTATATCTATTAATAAGAATAGGTTATTTAAAGCGCAATAAAAAAGTAGAGATGGAAAAAACCTCTTTCCAACTCTACTTTCCATATTGAATCCCAAGCCTTATCGTTATTCGATATTTAATTTGTTCAATTGGTCGCCACAGTAGTAGATTTCCGATTCAAATCCTGTGTTACCACTCTGCCTGAATAATAGTGCATTTGTTCATTTAATTTATGCTCTTTTACGGTTAAATTGGTTGGCCTTACTTTCAGAACAAGCGTCTTACTCCCGAGTGATGATTGATACTTTTCGATATGTGTTTTCGACAAAGGGGCGTGATAATAACCTGGGACATATTTATCAAGCATTGCCTGCATTGCCACAGTAGCCTCATCTAAATCTGTGACAATTTCCACCAAACCATTTGCGATGACACTCATATAAGCTGTATCCGTGTTAGCAGGATTGGGATCTACCATTGTTCCATAATTCTCGCATATAGAAATACATGCATTTGGGTTGGCTGTTAGGATGTCTATTTTCCTGCCTTCATTGGCACCGTGGAAATAAAAACTCCCATCTTTGAAGACATAATTTAGTGGCAGAACATATGGTGTATGTTGATCCACTAAACCAAGAAAAGCGGTTTGTGCGTCTTTTAAAAATGGTTGAATTTGTTTTTCATCTGTACAAGCTCTTTGCAGCATTCGAATGTCTGTTTTCATCTTTTTATCCCCCTATCCTCTACTAAAGAGGAGTCTACAGCAGGATTGCCCTCTAAAAAAGGGACAGTTTTATGAAAAGGGATGGGTACAACTTTCAAATATTGAAATGAAAGTTAGTTATGCACTATCTTTATTCACCTGCATCTCGATAAAATAATTTAAGCTGTGCAACAATCAGAATGCTAATGACTACAAGTAAAAACCAAGAGCTTATTTTGCCAAAATGCACAATCGACCATGCTACCTCTTGATTAGGATATGACCATGCCCCAAAGAAAGTAGCGATATTTTCAGCAATCCAAATGAAAAAGCCAATTAAAAAGAAAGACGCAACGATGGGCATTTGATAGATTTTATTTCGCACCTTAAATTTGACCATTGTTCGATAAAACACCACAAAAAGTAATGCCATTAACAGCCATCTAAAATCATAAATAAAATGATGGGTGAAGAAATTGAAGTAAATCATGGCTCCTAGTGGAATGGCTACATAACTTTTTGGCCAACTCACGATTTTCAAATCGAATCTACGCCAGGCTTGGCAAATATAACTCGCCACACTAGCATACATAAATCCACTATATAATGGCACACCTCCCACTTTTGACCACGCCTCTTCAGGATAAGACCAAGAATTAAAATTTACTTTATACAGTTCTAGCACAAGTCCAATAATATGAAACAGACAGATGACTTTTATTTCATCCTTTGTTTCTAATCCAAATCTATACATCAAGTATTGCGTCAATAGACAGATGACTAGAATGAAATCGTATCTTGCTACACCTGGTATTGGAACAGCTCTAGAAAATGCAAGTGTAATAAATATTACAACAGGAAAAATACAGGATAACGATTGTTGATACGTAAAGATTCCTAAATCTTTAACAAAATTTTTTAACATGAATCCACCTCAGATTAGCTCAAAACTAAATTTATTCTTGTATGAAGAATAAACGATAAATTATCCTATTTCAATATTTTTTTATCGAAAAACGATAAATTTTTTCGTTTTATTTTGGAACTATTCTTTGGTAATTTCGTCTTTGTTGTTCTTTATTAATAAAGAAAAGAGTAGCCACATAATACAGCTACTCTTATTACTTAAAGATACATTTTTTGATCTAATTTTAACTGGACTTCTTGTTGGTTTATTACTAAATTTGTAACTTTTTTCACTTTTAAATAATAAACAATATAACAGCCAATGAAGAAAGCTCCACCACAGTAAAGGGCTAATCGTTGAGCGGGATCAAAAGCCAAGCTTGCCATAACGATGCAGTTTGCCAATAATCCTAAAATAGGAATAACCGGATAGAATGGTGCTTTGAATTTTAAATCCTCCACTTTTCCTCCTTGGCGTAAATAGGAGCGTCTAAATGCAATTTGAGAAGCAGTAATTGCAATCCACCCAATTTGTGCACCTAAACCTGCTAGGGATAAAAGCCACACAAATACGGTATTAGCGGCAAATACGCTTGACAATAATGACAAACCAGCAACAGCAAGGGTAATCAATAATGCATTCATTGGAATTCCTCTTCTATTCACCTTCCCTAACAATGGACTTGCCATCTTTTCAACGGAAAGAGAAAACAGCATACGTGTTGCAGCATATAAACCCGAGTTAGCGACCGATAATAAAGCTGTTAGAATAACAAAATTCATAATATCTGCTGCATACGGAATCCCTATACTATCTAATACAACAACAAATGGACTTTCAACAACACCCGCTTTATCCATAGGAATCATAGCTGCCAATACAAAGACAGATAACACAAAGAAGAACAGCGTACGCCACACGGTTTGTTTAATAGATTTAGGGATTGTTTTTTCGGGATTTTCACTCTCTCCAGCAGCAATACCGATTAATTCTGTACCTTGAAATGAAAAATTCACGGTAATCATGGTAATGAGCAGTGCTGTTAAACCATTTGGAAAAAGACCACCCTCATAAAAATGAGTAAGAAATGGGGCATCTGTTCCATTTTTCATATCGATCAGCCCAAACATAGCTGCTCCCCCAACCGCAAGGAACATCAGGATGGCCAAAATTTTAATGCTTGAGAAGACAAATTCTGCTTCGCCAAAGGCTTTTGCAGATAAACCATTCAAGACAAAGAGCAGTGCAGCAAATATTAGGCACCACATCCATACTGGAGAATCAGGAAACCACCTTTGCATAAGTTGTCCAGCACCTAAAAATTCGAGTGCAACAGTTACTGCCCAGCCTAGCCAGTACAGCCAGCCAACAGCAAAACCAGTGGCAGGACCGATAAACTTCGTCGTATATGTTTGGAATGAACCAGATACTGGCATAGCAACAGATAATTCACCCAAGCATAGCATTGTTAAATACATTACTGCTCCGCCTACTAAATAAGCTAGAATGGCACCGGTTGGTCCCGCTTGATTAATGGTGTACCCTGAGCCAAGAAAAAAACCAGTTCCAATACATCCTCCGAGGGAAATCATAAATAAGTGTCTAGCTTTCATACTTCTTTTCAATTCATATTGTTCTGCTGCCATAAAAAACTCCTTACACTAATTATCTTGTAAGCACTTTCTTTTTTTCGTGCACGACAGATAACTATTTGAAATTTAAATAATTGATAGATGTTCAAGTTAATATATTTTATAAACTGTCAATTTTCTGACAAAATAAAGGCTATTGATGTGCTAGAGCATTTGCTTTTTCTATAGTAAACTTTATTTAGGGAGAGCTACTTTCTTATATTTGGTTGTGGCGACCTTATAGTCTAAGAAAAGTTCTTCCTTTACGAGAGAAATGATGTCACTATCCTTTGTTTACAGTAATGTATCACCGAATAGAGAGCTGATTAAAGCTACAGCAGCAATTGCCGTTTTATTATATTGATCTAATACTGGGTTTGTCTCAACAAACTCTGCAGAAGTAATGATATTTGCTTCTGACAGCATTTCCATCGCTAAATGGCTCTCACGGTAACTAATACCACCTGCAACTGGGGTTCCTACACCTGGCGCATCGTTTGGATCAAGTCCATCTAAATCCAAAGATAAATGAACACCGTCTGTACGCTCCTTTAAATAATCAATTGTTTGTGACATTACAGTTGTCATCCCTAAACGATCGATTTCATGCATCGTATACACTTTAATACCAATTTCTTTAATAAGCTTTTTTTCACCTGGATCTAAATCACGAGCACCAATAATCACAACATTTTCAGGCTTAACTTTTGGCGCATAGCCTCCGATATTCGTTAGTGCAGGATGGCCAAGACCTAAACTTACAGCTAAAGACATACCGTGAATATTTCCTGAAGGAGATGTCTCACCTGTGTTTAGATCACCGTGTGCATCATACCAAATGACACCTAAATTCTCATAATTCTTTGAGACACCTGCTAATGTGCCAATCGCAATACTATGATCTCCACCTAAAACTAAAGGAAAACGTTTTAAGGAAATTTCATGATCTACTTTCTGACCTAGTTTTTCATTACTTTCTGTGACCGTTTTTAAATTTTTTAAGTTTGTCTTTCCTTCTATTTCTTTATCTTCCTGTTCGATGTCAATAGTTAAATCCCCTTCGTCATGTATGGAATAACCAAGGCCCTCAAGTCGTTCCGCTACCCCTGCATATCTAATAGCACTTGGTCCCATGTCTACCCCTCTTCTAGTTTGGCCTAAATCCATGGGTACCCCAATAATTGTCACTTCTTTATTCATGATCATTTCTCCTCTCCGATAATTACTTTCACAGTATAAAGAAAATGATATACTGACTCAACTCGACATTATTTTTAATTTTTATACAGTTTAAATTATTGAAAACATAGATATTTACTTGTATAAACGATTGCATAAACGCTATTTCAGTGAATATTAAAACAATTTTTTCCTATTTTAAGCGATTATTTTACATAAACTACCAAAATGAATATTAAAAATATTCTATTTCCATTGTTTTTTTTGAAAATTAAGACGGTAATTTTAGCAAAAAAGATAATATATTGATAAATAATTTCTAATTTATTCAAATTAACCCCTTTTTTTCTACATAAAAAAAGCCTTACTACAATAGTAATTAGGCTTTATTACCCCTATTTTAATAATTTCACAATACTATTCAAACAGGTTTCTTTATAAAATTTATGCTGTTCTTCTAAATCACAAGTTAACCATTGTATTAACGAACCATCAATCATTGCTCTCATCATTTTTGCAGAGGCTAAGGAATCAATGTTTGGGCTAAACACACCTTCCCTTTTTCCTAATTCAATAATTTCTTGACCAATTCCCCAGCAATTCTCATAAAATTTTAAGTTGATTCTTTTATAATCCTCATTGCCGTTTGCCTTGGCTAAAAAATCTAAATAGACTCTGTAAAACTTTTTATTATCTTGGGGTGACACAAAAACAGCGTTTAAGTAGGCTTGAAGCTTTTCTATAGCTGTTTGATATTTGCCTATTTCTTGTATTTCAACACTATAGATTTTGCTCGTAGTGGATTCCAGTAATGCCAATAATATATTTTGTTTACTTGTAAAGTAGTAGTGAACTACCCCTTTTGAAACATTGGCATGATCGGCTATGTCTTGTAGTGTAACTTTATCATAACCTAACTTTGAAACAGCATTAAAGGCTGCTTTCATAATTTGTTTTTTACGTTCTTCCTCTTTCTTTTTCATAGATGCCTCCGGTGATTTAATCAATTACGCCTCAGTGTAATTGCCGCTGACGCTTCGCTTGTACGCGAAGAAACAATGCATCCAGATTTTTTTGATTTTGCTCGAAAGCTCATTTCAAAAAACTGTGACATCCGCTGGCGGCTTTATGAGGATTCAACGGCTATCTCCCATTATAAATGAGAGGGATTTCTGTACATAACAATACAAAAACATATACTGAATCAAGTTAAAGCTATTATACAGGAAGAATAGGTAAACTCCAATTTTATATTGACCGGTCAGAATAATTTTGTTACTGTTTATTGGAATTAAATGATAAGGGGATGTTTACTATGACAATAGGAAGTTTTAAAGCATTAGTTGTCAATCAAGAGGAAGAATTTACAGTTAAAGTAAACGAATTGACATTAGCAGACCTACCACAAGGTGAGGTATTAATTAAGATTCATTATTCAAGCATTAATTATAAAGATAGTCTTGCTTCTATTCCTGATGGTAAAATCGTTACTTCCTATCCTTTTGTTCCTGGTATTGATTTAGCTGGAGTCGTTGTTTCCTCTGAAGACCCTCGCTTTAACGAAGGTGATGAGGTCATTGCGACTAGCTATGAAATAGGGGTCTCCCATTTTGGTGGTTTTAGTGAATATGCTCGTATCCCTGCTAAATGGATTGTGCCACTTCCAAAAGGGCTTTCGCTCAAGGAAGCAATGGTAATTGGTACTGCAGGATTTACGGCTGCATTGTCTATCAAAAAATTAGAGGACAATGGCATTAACCCTGAAAAAGGAAAAATTCTTGTTACTGGCGCAACAGGTGGTGTCGGTAGTTTTGCGGTCTCTATTCTTTCAACACTTGGTTATCAAGTAGAAGCAAGCACAGGAAAAAAAGCTGAACAGGACTTTTTAAATAATCTTGGGGCTACTTCAATCGTTACTCGGGAAGAAGTTTATGATGGGAAGATTAGAGCATTAGGTAAACAAAAATGGGCGGCTGCTGTTGATTCTGTTGGCGGAGAGCCACTCGCCTCTTTATTAAGTCAAATTCAATACGGAGGTGCTGTTGCGATTAGTGGTTTAACTGCAGGCACACAGCTTCCTACAAGTGTCTTCCCCTTCATTTTAAGAGGGGTAAATTTACTTGGAATTGATTCTGTTTATTGTCCAATGGATATTCGCTTAAACATCTGGCAGCGCCTTGCGACAGATTTTAAACCAGCAAACCTTGGCAATTTCATTCAGCAAGAGGTCACACTACAGCAACTTCCAAATGTTTTACCTCTTTTACTGAGAGGCCAAGCAAGAGGAAGAATTCTTGTTACTTTATAAGCTATTCGATTTAAATTTAAAAAGGTTTGATATACTATCTCATTCCCCTTTTTATTTCCCAGAAAATATTGATAGTCATCATCAATGATACAAAGGCTACTACGCATATAAAGCGTGGTAGCTTTTTTTTGGCTGACATCTCCCTGACATAATGGCCATTTATAGTAATTCATGAACGACCCACTTGCTCACTTTAAACAAATTCAGACGATAATGTTTGTCTAATTTAACATTAACAAGCATACCCATAGAGTATGTAGGCAGCATTTTGGGAACTGAAAACTATAATCAACTTTTGGAGATGATCATATGAAGCGAGCACATATCAATGAATTAAATATTACACGTGCATTAGCCATTCTTGCTGTACTCCTCATCCATTCTACTAGTACACCCGTTACAGCATTATCTAATGAATCAAAATTTTATCCACTATATGTATTTCTCAATATTTTTCCCAAATTCGCTGTTCCTGTTTTTATTTTCTTAAGCGGATTCGTTTTATTTTACAACTATATACAAAAAGAACTAACGAAAGAGCTTATCATTCGTTTCTATAAAAAAAGAGTGACACAAATTCTCATCCCTTATCTCTTTTTTTCTATTTTTTATTATACAGCCATGCAATTTTATGTGACACATGATTTAGTATCCACATGGCATGCTTTATTTAGTGTTGAATTTCTCAAAAAACTATTAATAGGAAAAGCGTACACTCATTTATATTATATTTTTATCATTGTACAGTTCTATCTTATATTCCCTTTATTCTTATATGTTTTAAAGAAAAAGCCAGCCCTATCTCCTCATCTAATTTGGATTGGCTTCGTTCTTCAATGGGCCTTTATTCTATTAAATGCAGAGTTTTGGCAGTATCCCTATAGAGGGAGTATTTCTTTCTCTTATATTTGCTATTTTTTAGCTGGTGCATTTTTAGGTATTTATTTTGAAAAATATAAAGGATGGCTTCAATTAAAAAAAGGAAATTTTCCTATCCCCCTCCTTTTTATATGGTGTGTAGGGCTATTATCTACTATCTATAATGTTTATTTATATTACTATGTTTTTTCGTCACAAACCTATTTAGTGAACAGCACCATATTTGAACTAGTTTTTCAGCTCCAATCTTTAACAGCCTGTATCGTCTTATTACAGCTTTCTTATTGGATCTATAATAAATGGAACCATGCATGGGTCAACGGTTTCATAAACTTAGGAGTAGTATCATTTGGCGTCTATCTATTGCATCCATTTTTCCTTTTCCTTTACAGACAAATTAGTACTGGCGGCAATAGTGTCCTCTATCACCTATGGAGTGCTGGCGGCTTTATCTTTGCTCTATTTATTACATGGATGATTGTGCTGTTAATGGGCAGATTTTTCAAATACCATTGGATTGCTTTTGGGCCTATTCCGCAAAAGTTCCCTTATAAATAAAATTCATAGATTATCATAAAACTAAAAACCCTGTAGAGATATCTCTACAGGGCTTCTTATAATTGACAGGTTGAATTATTTTGAAATAGAACCGTCTTTTACTTTATTGTTATTCACATCAGCTAAGTTAGTTGATTTGAATTCTACTACAATGCTATCTGTTAAAACATATTGATCTTTAGTTGTCACTTTAAGTTTACCGTTTTCTACAACAGCAGCAGTAATTTTCACAGTAGAGCCAGCAATTTTCACTGTTAAACCTGTTGGTGTAGCTTCATTTACAATACTTTCAGAGAAGTCTACGATAAATGTTTTATTATCTACTACTGTTACTTGAGAAGCTACAGGGACAATATTTTCTTTCAGTGTTACTTGAGTTGTAGCTTTCCCATTTTTAAGTGTATTTCCTTTTGTATCAACTACATTTTTAGCTTCAAGTACATAATTACCATTAGCAGTAATAGAACCTTCAGGTAAAGTGAATCGTACTTTTTTAGTACCATCTACAAATTGAAGTTGAGTTCCAGCAGGTAGCTCTTTTCCGCCAAGTGTGTAGTTAGCAGCATTTGTTGCTGTAGCAGTCACATCTGTAGCATATTCAACAGTGAATACATTGTTATTTGTTACAACAACTGGTGTAGCTCCAAATACTAATGAATCTGTAGGCGTTTCAGGTGTAGCTTCGAACGTTCCAGTTGTAACATTAAATGTAATCGTCTCTGCAGTCACGTTTTTAGATAAATCTTTCACTGCTCCAGCAGATAATTCAAATGTGTATGTTGAATTGCTATCTAAATCAATGTCAACTTTAACTGTGTTTTTCTCTGCACCCTCAATTTTGCCATTACCATCTACATCGTAACCAGTACCTTTAACGTCTTTTACCGCTATTTCTTTTCCAGCAGTGTAAGCAATACCGTTCTGAGTTTTAATTGTTAAAATACCATCTACTTTGACAGGCTCACTAAAAGTAAGGTATAAAGCATCTACATCTGTAGTTACCTTCACATCATCAGCTACTAACATTTTTGTAGAAGCAGAGACAAGTGTAGCAGGCGTTGTATCTTTAGTTAGAATAGCATTGAACTCAAATGCGTCTCCAGCATTTCCAGCTACATCTTTTTGTCCTTCTACTTTAATATTTGTATTAATAAATGTTGATGAACCTAACACTGCTTTCGCATCAATCGTGAATACAGTTTTATCAGCTACATCTTTCAAATCAGCATCTTTTAAGTAGAAAACAGTTGATCCTACAGTTACTTTCGCATACCCTTCAACTGAAGCATCCGCATCTACAACAAATTTTTGTTTCATTAATTCTTCTGAGAAATCAAACGTAATTTCTGTACCGTTTACAGCTGTTGAAACAGTTGGTTTTGAATTATCTACATCTGCTTTAGCAACTGTGAAGTTCACAGCGATAGGATTCGCGATATTATTCGCGAAATCAGTGGCACCAACAATATCTACTTTATAAGTTTGCTCAGCTGTCAATCCAGTAATTGTTAATTTTTTACCAGATAAAGTATAGCTATCTTTTGACAGTTCAGTACCATTTAAGCTTACTGTTCCTTCATTTTGTACAAGCTCATCGAAAGTGATCACTGCTGTAGTACCTTTTGCTTCTACAGTATTCACACTAACAGGTGTTGTATCTGCAAAAGTTAATAAATTGTTAAATTCTTCAGTTAAAACTTTAGCATCTGCTTTTGTTCTGACTGGTTTTACAGTCACTTTTCCGTTAGTTAATTTTAACTCCTTATCAGTCGTTAAAGTAACAGACATGCCGTCTTCAGCCACTACTGCACTTGTGATAGCTACGCCTTCAATAGCATACTTCGTTGTGATTGCCGCATCTTTTGCATCAACAGCTGTGTTGAATTTTACTTCAAGCTCTTTTGCATTTAACCCTTTTACAGATGCTACAGCTGGTGTTACCTCTTTCACAGTTGCATCAATTGTACGTTTTACCATAGTAGCGAATTCTTCACGGCTGATTTTATCTTGTGGTGCTAATAATGAACCTTTACCATTGATTACGCCGTTGTCAACAGCCGTTTCTAAGTAAGATACAGCCCATTTAGAAGCTTTCGAAGCATCTGCGAATTGGCTAAGGTCTGCTTTACCTGTTAATTGGTAGCCTTGTACGATAACTTTCGCAGCTTGTTCTCTTGTTAATTGAGCTTTAGGTTCAAATCTGCCATTACCCATACCATCAAATAATTCTGGTGAAGTTGCAAGTACTGCATTATAAAACCAGTCATTTTCATCAACATCTGAAAAATCTTCTGTTCCTGTAGCTTTTAAATCTAAAGCTTTTGATAAAATTTCAGCAGCTTCTGCACGAGTAAGCGTACCAGCTGGGTTGAAGTTCCCTTTTTCATCACCTTGGATGTAGCCTTTGTCAGTTAAAAATTGTACAGCTTCTTTTGCCCAAGATGAAATGCTATCTGCATCATTAAATTCGGCAGCCGATGCTACTGGTACGATTGCTGATGCTACAAGTGCTGCTGTTGCAGTAGTTGCGAAAAATTTACGACCTTTGTTTTGTTTCTTCATAGTATATTCCTCCAGAATTCTAATAAATTATATTATTCTGTGAGAACAATATTATCGCGCTATTCAATTGTTAAAATATGTATAAATTGTTCTCGCAAATAATAATTACAACCAATTATAGGGAAAGCAAACTTCTAAATTTACCAAGATTAAATATCCCAATCAAACTGTAATTTGCTTTACAAGACAATAATATAACTAGATTACCAATAAATAAACGCTAAAAATAAGGTAATTTTACTACTAGATTGGTTATATAGGTAATCTTTTCATAGAAAATTTCTATAATATAGAAAAATAGATAGAATAGGCATAAAGTTCACCTACTTAAAGGGATTATATGTAATCAGTTCTTTTTCATTTACATTTGTTTTATTACTTTCTTAATATAATAGCTGAACAAAATTAAAGCTCTATCAGTGTTAAATTCTAGGTTAATAATTAGTTGATTGCTAAAATTATTTTGTCTAAATCGATTAAATGAATATTAGCCCCAGTCCCCTAAACTTTATTCACAAAAATATTTAAAAGCTATTTTCTATCATCAACTAACTATCTCGCATTTTTTAGCAATATTATTTAAAAACGGAGCAAGGAACAGTAATAGAAGTGTGCTTAAACTGTATCCGCTGCTTTTCTAATTTTAAAACAATAAAGCCATCTGACACCAATTCAATATCGGTATCAGATGGCTATATCTTCTTATTTATAATGACAGGGCGAACGACTATTACACAATGTTCATCCTTTAAAGCAGTTTGACGACCAGCAATTTTGCTCCAGTGAGTAACTTCATCTTCACTAATATTTTGCTGCTTCAGACGGTGGATTTAAAGCGTCTTTTAGTTGTTCGTCAGTTACATCATAGTCATAAAATTTGGCGTTATAATACAAGAAACTCCATTAAACTAAGGTATGTTGTCGCCTTGGCTAAACCACTACATCCGTGGGAGCGCTTCGGTGTTGTAAATAATTGAGCCTTTATTATTGTGCCGCTGGAATAAATGATTCAACAATGGTAGCTAATGCTTGAATGGTATCGTAGCTGTCACCTGGAAATTCCGCTTGGGCAAAATCAACTTGAAGTTCTTCACAAATTTTTTGACATTCACTTCCGATTTCAAAATAGGATTCAATATCCGCAGAAAGTGAAAGGAGTTCACATGTGACAAAACCTTGAGCACCTTCTGCATGTAATGTTTTAATCTTTTCCTTTACATCTGGAGCAAGCCAGTCACCTTTGCCATGACCACTTCGATAGGTAATATGCCAGTTATCAATTTGAGCAGCTTTTGAGATGGCCTCTGCTAATTCGGAGAATTGGCGTACATACAGTTCATTACGTTCAGGATTAATTGGCTGACTATGCACGGTATATAAAACATGAGTGTGCGTTCGTTTTTCAGTGGAAATCCATTCATAGGCACGATGAACACGATCTTTATAAACAGCAAGTAATTCTGTATTTAAATGCCAATTTTGACCACTTATAATAGTAACATCATGAGAAGCTAGCAATGCACTTACTTCATCATGAAACGCAGCAGCACCTGAAGACATAATCGGATTTACAGGTAGCGTAATAAAAGTTGAGATACCATCTTCAAGCATCGTGTTAACAACATCTGGAATGTAAGGTTCTGTATGTTTGTAAGCATTATATACTTTTACAGGCTGGGCTAAGCGTTGCTGTAAAGCATGTTCCAGCCC
Organism: Lysinibacillus sp. FSL L8-0126; assembly: GCF_038630385.1. Lineage (NCBI taxonomy): Bacteria > Bacillati > Bacillota > Bacilli > Caryophanales > Bacillaceae > Lysinibacillus > Lysinibacillus sp. FSL L8-0126. The sequence continues at coordinate 57,628 of NZ_CP152028.1, forward strand.
TTTAGCAATACGGCTCGTATTGGCTGCTAACGGATCAACACCACCTAATTTTTTAAATTGCGCTGTAATATTTTCAATCACATGAGGTGGTGGCGTTTTACCATTCATAATATGTGAAAAATAAGGTGTAACATCGTCTAAAGATTTTGGTGCGCCATAAGCGTAATAAATTATACCAATCATTTTTATAAACTCCTTTACTTCAATGGAATAAGTTAATTTTATATGTGCTACAGATGCTTCATAAATTTCAAATTACTATTTCTAACAGAAGCATCTTGTGACCATAGAAAAAATACGTTCATTTACAAGAACTTGAACACAATTTTACTGGGGTAAAGACAGGATTTCCATGCTGCATATAAATTTCAGCATCAATTTCAAAAATGGATTGAAACATTTCTTTACATATTACACAATGGGGTGAATCATCATAATGAATTTTCCCATTTTTTAATACAATTAGACGTTGGCTATTTTGTGCGGCTTGGTTAATATCATGCAACACCATGATAACGGTCATATTGTATTTATGATTTAACTCTTTTACAAGCTCCATCACTTCTAATTGATGAGCAATATCTAGATATGTTGTTGGTTCATCTAATAGCAAAACTTTGGGATGCTGTGCTACAGTCATTGCAATCCAAGCACGTTGGCGTTCTCCTCCAGACATCGAAGGTAGTACCCGATTTTGCATGTGATTCAATCCAGTTACATCAATTGCCCAATCGACAATTTTTATATCCTCTTTTGACAGCGACGTTTTCCCTCCACTATGCGGATGACGCCCAAATTCAACTAACTCACGCACCGTTAAATCTAATTGATGATTATTCATTTGTGGGAGCATCGTTAATGTTTTAGCCACTTCTTTAGACTTCATTTCATGAATATTCCGCTCATCTAAATATACTGCCCCACTATTCGGCTTTAAAAGACGTGAAATTACACGTAATAAAGTTGATTTTCCCGAGCCATTTGGTCCTATTAAACTAACAACTTCTCCTTCATTGATTGTCAAGGAAATATCATCTAACTGGAAGTTGGTGAACTCATGTTGGTAATTGATATGCTCAGTTCGTAGCAATGGAATTCCCCTTTCTATGAATTAAATACAGGAAATATGGCCCTCCGATAAATGCTAGTAAAATGCCAACAGGAAATTCAATAGGATCAAATACAGTTCTCGCAATTGTATCTGCGAAAACAACAAGTAAGCCACCAGCCAATGCTGAAGTAGGTATTAAATACTTATGATCTCCACCGATAATTAATCGTAAAATATGTGGTACTACCAAACCTACAAAACCAATTAAACCAGCAACACTTACTGCAATTCCTGCTAGTAACGTACTTAATACAATTAAAAAGAATCGACTGCGTTCAACATTGTGTCCTAAAAGACTTGCCATTTCATCGCCTAGACGCATTATACGAATATGTTTAATCGCATAAATTGATAATATAATAGCTACAAGGACATAGTAGACAATCATCTCTAATTGCATCCAACCAACACCCGTTAAACCGCCTGACAACCACGGCAATACAGATTGTACACGATCGCTATAAAGAATCATTAGTGCATTTGTTCCTGCACCACAAAGTGCATTGATGGCTACCCCAACTAAAATAATTCGCATTGGGGATGTGCCACCTTTTTTCACCGATAATGAATACACAATCATTGCCGCTACAAAAGCACCTAAAAAAGCTGCTATAGGTAAGTAAATAATATAGCCAGGAAATACAACCATAACCGCTACAGCCATCATTCCAGCGCCAGAAGTAATTCCAATAACTCCTGGATCGGCTAATGGATTTTGCATGACTCCTTGTAAAATAGAACCCGCAATAGCCAAGCAAACACCAATAATCATACCCGTTAGTATACGGGGCATTCGGATTTCCCAAACAATTCGTCGTGCCATAGTATCTTCTGAACTAAAAATTCCATTAAACACTTCACTTACTGAAAACGAAACTTGTCCTATCATAAGGCTGCCAATACTCACAATGATTAATAGTATAGGTAACACAATTAGCGCTATTTTTCGTTTTTTAGCAAGTGGGTGTGCATATTTTTCCGCTTCTGCTATCATCGTTATTTCCCCACAATAAAATTATTTAACTGCTTCTTCAGCTGTCTTTAAAAGTCCGCGCATATAGTCAATAGCTTCTACAACTTGTGTACCAGGATTATCAAACAATTCTGCTGGTAAAATAATAATCTGTTTATTCTTTACTGCATCTAAGTTTTTCCACGCTGCATTTTCTTTCAATTGTTTTTCAAAACCATCTTTTACTGTTGCTGGATTGGCGTGCGTAATTAGCATAATTATTTTTGGGTTACGTTCAACAATTTTCTCAACACTTAATGTTGCGTATGTTGGAAACTTATCTGTCGCTGGTAAATCAGCTGCTATATTTTTACCACCTGCCTTATTTAAAATATCTCCGTATAGTGAATTATCAAGCGCGGCTAAATATGTACCTGGTGCACCGTAAACAATGAGAGCATCTAACGTTGATTTTGTTGAGCCTTTTGCAATTTCCTCATCAATTTGTCCAACTAACTTCTCCGCTTTTGCTGTGTTATTAAATAATGCTCCATATTTTGTAATCGTCTTTTTTATATCATCTACTGAATTCATATTTGAGTACACAATTTTCGTACCTGTAGCTTCTACCGTTTTAGCGAACTGCTGGAAGCTAAGTGGCACAATAAGTATTTCCGCATTCAATGCAGCAATTTGCTCAAATGATGGTTCATGTGGGTTACCTATCTCTTGAATAGCTTTTACTTCTGCCTTCATATCGGATGTAATCGTTGGTCGACCAGTAACGTTTGCACCTAATGCAAGCAAAATATTCATCATTCCTGGATTTAATGTAGCAACTGAACTCGGTATTGCTTCAAATTCATGCTTATTTCCAAGGTCATCTATTAATGTTACCGCCCCCCCTGTTTCAACTTGTTGTTCCATTTCTATTTTATCTGTTGAAGCACCCACATCTGCTGGTTTACTTTCCTCTCCACATGCTGTTAATACTAATGCTAACGCACCTACTAATAGAAATTTAAACTTCTTCATGGTAACTACCAACCCTTTCTTTTTTTAAAAAAACCAAATTGAAATTGATAATCATTCTCATATAGTTGTTTATGATTCTATTTGAAATAAAAATAATTGTCAACAAACGTTTTTAATGTTATTTTTTAAAATTTTTTATTGCATAGCCAATTAATGTATGTTTTAATTGATAATGAAAATCAATATCAATTAAAAACGTCATAAAGGGGTCAATATAATAGATGATTACAGTAACTAACCGTTTTTTAGTAAAAAAAGGTTTTGCTCATAAAATGGCACCATTATTTATATCTGATAAAAATTTATTGAACTGGGAAGGGTTTAATAAAGTTGAAGTGAACGTTTGCTCTGAACCAGAAGATCACGATGAAATGAACGTTATGATGTTCTGGGATACAGTCGAGCAATTCAAAGCATGGCGCGAATCAGATGACTTTAAAAATTTACACCGTCGTGAAGAGATTGGTAACAAAGAAAACAATGAGTCTTCCCCAATAATGGGTAACCGGGTTGTTATTTCAGAAATTGCTGCAACTTTAGTAAAGTAGCAGCAATTTCTGTACAAGGATTTCTTAAAAGGATAAAGATGTGCCAGCTCCCTCTTCCATCTGTAAGATTAACATTACACATATCAGTAAAAATACAAGAATAATAACTATACGTTCTTAGACGTTTTTCATCGAGTTTACAGCCTGGCATTTCAAACTCGCATCGTTTAAGAACGTTTTTTAAATTATTTTATAAAACCTCCACAATAATTTATTGTGGATCCCTCTTCTAAGACAACAGTTTTTATGAACTATTTTCAAAATAAATCACCGTATTTCTACTTTTGCAGTTAATATTGGCCAAATTTTATGTTTAGAACGCTTCCCTTAACATTCGCATGTCTTCACTATAAGATTAGCCTAGAAAAGTAAACGCTTGTTTTAGGCAAACAAAAAAAATCGGATGTATAAATGTTTAAAAAATGCAATTCAATTTCTACTTGAATTGCATTTTTTTATTGGATGAGGCGACCCCCTTCGGCAATAGCTCAAGCTGAAAACCTCATAGAAGCACATGATATAGTCACCTCATCCAACTGTTAGAGGAGTTTATGGGATAGTAATAGTATCTTGCTTTAATTATTAATCAATTAAATTGACTAATTCTAGTGATCGTTTTAAAACCTTCGCCATTTGAGCACGTGTTAAATTACTTTCTGGATTTAAATAGCCATTAGACCCTGTCATAATGTCTAGTGCCTGTAATTCCGATACGGCTTGCTTTGAGTAGTCAACTACTTGATTAGCATCTTTGTAGGATAAGGCATTTTTATCAACCGTTACTTTATAGCCTTTATATTCAAGCATGCGTAAAATCATTGCCGCTGCTTGCTGACGTGTAATATTTGCTGTTGGGTTAAATGTTGTGGCATTTACACCTGTTACAATACCTACCTCTGCAAGTGCTTGTACTTCATTTTCAAACCACTGACCTTTAACATCTTTAAACGCGGTTGCTTTAGCAGATTGAATATTTAAAGCTCGAGCGACCATTACTGCAAATTGTGCACGAGTTATATTTTTATTTGGACTAAATGTTGTAGCTGTTGTACCTGTTGAAATTCCAGCAGCGTATAAAGCTAAAATTTCATCTTTGCTGAATACATTATCGATATCTGTAAAAGGATTTTTAATATTATCCGTTTTCTCTGTATTATTAGAGTTTGTTGTTTCTTCCTCTAAAGCTGGCACATCAAACGTAAAGAATAATGTGTACGCCCCATAACCTAAACTACCTGAATCTACAAATATTTTCGTTACGCCATTGCGATCTTGAATTAATGGTAAACGTACAACACGTACTTGATCCATTTTTTCGCCTGTAGAACTTATCACTTCGATTTTTTGTTGCTTACCATTTTCATCAATATAAGCAAGTGTTTCAAAACCATAAGCTTTACCAATTAGTGTCATTTCAATATAACGTTTACCGTCAAGTGTTACTAATTCAGCTTTCGTGAAGTATGGTGCTAAATAGTTTGTAATAAAATCAGCCATATTACCGTTTGGATCAGCCACCATTTTATACGTAATGGACTGACGAGTATTCTTTTCATTTGTCTTTGTTGTCGTTGCTGATACATTTGTGGAAATCGTCTTATCCGCCGTTATTGCTTCAAAAACAAGATTATCTAGTGTAGCAATTTCAAATGAAAGTGTTGTTGTTTTTGCAGTTGCAATCGGTACTAATGAAGCTACTTTATTCGACCATTTTGCAATTTCTTTACCGTTTTGTTTGACAATAAAATTTTGTAAGTTATTTTCAATATTTAATGAAAGCATAACTTTATATTTGTTATTTTCAAATACTGTTTTTGCTTTTTGTAGGAAGACAGCTATCTCTTTTGTATTGTTTGCAAATTCAAATTTAACTACTCCCTCTTGACTAAAGTTCCCTGTAGTACTTGTATTTGTTCCGCTATTAGTTGAACTACCATTTGTTGAACCACTATTAGTTGAACCACCTGTACTTGGGAATGTTGTACTATCATTAATCTTTGAAAGTGACGCTTCTTCAAATTTTAATAGAATATTATAGTCATGATGATAGTTAAGATCCGCAATATCGACTTTTACCCACGCATTTTGAAGAGTAGCTAAATTCGATACTGTAAATTGCACTACTCGTACATCATTTGTATCGCTAATTGTACTAGGTGTTGCACCATTCACTGTAAATCCAGTAATCCATGAACTATTTTTTAGTGTTAATTGAACTTGATAAGAAGAGCCATTTTTCACTACATATGCTTGATTATCAACATATGTGTTCATAATAGAGCTACCCGTACCTGATTCATTTAAGAACGTAAAGTTCACTGTATACAGCCCATTAGTTGATTGTTCATTGTTTTCAGTGTTAGAATTGTTATTGCCACCGGTATTTGAATTATTATTGTTCTCCCCAGAACCTGATTCACTGCCGTTGGTATTTCCTTCCGAACTATTCTCCTCTTGCTTAGCAATCTCACCCGTTAATAGTACTTTTTCAACTGTCGTACTCATTGTGGATGCATTCCCATTTCGCTCAGTTGTTGACGTGAATGCTAAATTTTCTAATGAATCTACTGTAAATTTAATGACATTTTTCGTGTCCCCTGCTGTCCATTCTGCAATCATTTTATTTCCTTGTTTTACAGAAAAGCCCTTCGTTGTACCATTTACAACTAAATTAATTGTTACAGCAATTTTATTGTCTGCTGTTTTTGTAGCATATGCTTGTCCTAAAAGGGATGCGATTATTGTATGAGCAGGTGCACCAGAGCTAACAGGTGTCAGTCCAAACTCAATTACTTGATTGTTCGAGTTGAAATGCTCAGGTAAATATACAATTTGTTCTTTTACCGGTGCAAAATCAAACGTAAACGGTGTTGCTGGATACTTGTCACCTGACATAATCACTGTAGCCTTTAAATCAGCATCTAATTTTACCTTTATAACACGTACTAATGAATTGCCTTCTCCTTCAGAGCTTACGATTTTTACGTCTTCTCCGTTTTCACTGCCTACTTTTAGTGTCGTAAATGCATATGTGTGACCTGTTAGTTTAATATAGGCATATTTTTCTTCACCAATTGTCGCTAAATCAGCATAATTAATATAACTTTTAAAATACGTATCATATGTTTTATTATTTGTTAAAAATGTAAAAGGAACGTTTTTTGTAATAATTTCATCTTTGTTATCTTCTGGTTGTTCTGTTGCTTCATCACATACACGATTAACTTCCGTAACATCAGCAATTTTTAAATACACTATATAGTCATGATCATACGATAGCATTGGAATATAAACATCAACCCATGCCTTTATTGTTTGCTCATATTGATCGACTACGAATGTGTAAATATCGTTACCATTAGTGTCTGTTGTTTTTTCAATAGCTTTTTTTAATTCTCCGCCAGATTCTACTTTAAAATCCTGGTACCACGCTGTATATGCTTGTGGCACAGTAATGTCTACTGTAAATTGACCATCTTTTTGTTGAACAGTAGCTTCCTTTTGAACATAGCTATTCATCATTGAATCTGCTGTTTGCTGTTCGTTGAGCATTTTGATATTTGCCGAATAGTCAGCTACGCAGCTAGATCCGGTATTCTCTTCCGCCTTTACTTCCATTCCCAAGCTCGGTAATACTGCACCTAACATCAACACTATCATTGCTACATATTGTAAAAATTTCTTCAATACTCTAACCTCCTGAGTTTTTTAATTATTTCAACCTATCCTAAGCGTTATTACCTCCTTTTGTATAAACAATTTAACTAGTACTACCACAAACCCAAATGATTCCCATTCTCAATTAAAATTAAAAGAAAAACATCTATTAATTACATGGATGTTAGTGAGTAAATCTACCTTTTTAATTGATTATGATTCTCATTCTCACCAATTATAACTCACAAACTATTATTGTCAAGAAAGTTAAAATATGTTTTGTTATTTTATTTTGTGTAAATAATGCTAAATAACATACTGTCATTGAAATATTTACTGTAAATTTAAAAGGATTAAAAATTTACCTTCATTAACTCTAAGAAGCTGCTAATCTGTCTCATATAATTTTCCTAAATGCTTAATGGAATCATATATGTACCAACACTTTCATGCGTTTGAATAATCACTTCTACACCATACACTTCTTTCATCCGTTCTGCTGTTACGGTTTCTATAGGTGCACCTTCGCATAATATTTTACCGTCTTTCATCAAAATAATATGATCGCTATATTTTATTGCTTGATTAATATCATGCAACACCATCACAATTGTTAGAGCATGTTCTTTGTTCAATTTCTTCACTAACTCCATTAATTCTATTTGATAAAAAATATCTAAATATGTTGTTGGCTCATCTAAACAAAGAATGGATGATTTTTGAGCAAGTGCCATGGCAATCCAAACACGTTGACGTTCACCACCCGATAATGCATCCAATTTACATGTACGTTTCTGTGTTAAATTTGTTGCTGACAGTGCCCAATTGACTGCCGCCTCATCTTCTTCAACATTTCTTTTCATTAATTGTTGATGGGGTACCCGTCCATAAGCAACTAGTTTTTCAATCGTGATATCTTGCGGCACTGAATTTTGCTGATAAACAATGGCTAGTTTTTTCGCAAATTCCTTGGCCTTGTATGTCATTATATCCTTCTGTTCTAACGTTACTGATCCTTGTTGCGGCATATTATTACGTGAAATAACACTTAATAATGTTGTTTTTCCACAACCATTCGGGCCAATAATCGTCGTGATTTTTCCCTTTTCAATAGTTGTCGTAACCCCATCTAAATGATTTTGCTTCTGATCATAAGATAGTTTAATTTGAGAAACATTCAATACACTCACCTCTCTTTATTTATCTTTTCGAATTAAGAAGATTAAAAATGGTCCACCGATTATCGCCATGATTGTGGATGCTGGTATTTCCAGTGGCGCAACTAATATTCTACCTAATGTATCGGCAGTTAAAATTAGCAGGGCACCAGCTAATGCCGAGAATGGTATTAACCATTTATGATCTGATCCTACTAACCTTCTTGAAATATGCGGTACTAATAAACCGACAAATGCAATAACACCAGCTGTAGCAGTTGAAATAGCCGCTAGTAATACCGCTATCGCTGCAATAAATAGTCGTGCACGTGTTACATTAAAGCCTAGACTCTTGGCCGTTTTATCTTGTAAAGCCAATAAATTGCACCAAGAGGCTATTAGAAGAGCAGCTAGTAAACCAATCAAACCGTAAAATGAAATTAAACGTACATCACTCCAAGTTCGCATCGATAAATTAGAGCCACCTACACCGCCAACCATCACATTCATATAGCTACATAGCGTAACAAAGGCTTCTGTTAGACCCGTAAACATCGCATTAATCGCAATACCCACTAAAATTATTTTCAAAGGATTTAATCCTGATTTCCAGGACAACATAAATACTAAAAAGCAAGCAAAGGCTCCTCCAAAAAAAGCTAATAATGGCGTAAAGAAAAACATCATTGGAAATAATGTAATGATTAATAATTGTACAAATGATGCTCCTGCTGAGATGCCAATTACACCTGCATCGGCTAATGGATTACGCATAACTGCCTGCAATAATACGCCGGAAATGGATAATGATGCTCCTGCAAATAAAGCAACAATAATCCGTGGAAATCGTAAATCTTTAATGACTGTGTAATTTGAGTTTTCTTCCCCAAAAAGAGCCCTAATAAACTCCATCGTATCCATTTTAATAGAGCCAGTAATGGCTGAATATATAATAACGACTAAAAGTAATAGACTTACAACTAAAAAACTACTTATTTTTTTATTCATCTCAGTCCTCTACATTTCTCATTATGGATACATAATGTTAATTAATTCTTCTAGCGCTTGAGGTACTGCAAGCGTTGCTGTTGTGCCAAATAACGGTTCATCTAAATCATAAACACGTCCATTTTTTACTGCGTCAAAATGCTTCCAAATATCATTCGTAGTAAATTCCTCATTAAACATTTCCACAACTTGTTCAGGCAGACCATGTGCCAGACGAATAATAATATCTGGATTGCTTTGTTGTAAAAATTCCGTATTAGACGGTAAATATTCCGGTTCTTGCCCGCTCATCACATTTTGACCTCCAGCCAATCTCACTAAGTCTCCAATATATGAATTTTCTGTTGCCACCAAATAGCTACCTGGAATGCCTAATAAAATCAGCACCTTTGGTGATTCATTTAATTCTGCCTTCATCGAAATGGCTGTAATCTTTCCTTCTAGCTCCGTCACTAGCTTCGTGGCCTCTTCTGTCCGTTTATATTTTTCTCCAATTTCTAAAATAGCAGCTTTCATACTATCAATACTCTGTAAATTCACATATGAAGCATTAATACCAACTTCATCAAATGTCTTTTTCAAATCTGCCTCCAACGTAGTCACTGAGAAAACCTCTGTTGGATTCAAGGATTTTACAATTTCCATATCAGGTGACATCGGACTACCAACCTCGGGTAAACCCTCATATCGTTTAGGTAAATCATATACCGTCGTAGGAATAGCGACGGCATCTAAATTTAGTGCATCTAAAATATGAGCAACTGCAACTGTCGTTGGAATAATTCGATTTTCATCTTGAACAGTTGTCTTATTTTCATCCTTTTTTTCTTTTACCTTATTTTCATTTTCCTTAATTGAATTAGTACATGCTGAAAGAACGACAAAAATAATACATAGCACCACCATATGTAACTTTCTACTATTTACTTTTGTTTCTTTTATCATGTCCATTCACTCCTTTTAAAAAGCACCCTACTCCTACCTGAGTGAAGTAGATGAGGGTGCTTCCGAAATATTTCAATGGATTTCTTCCTTCATGCGTTTTTTAAAATTAAATAGGATAAATCCACTGACACAGAACAATAAAAGTATACCTATTGGAAAAGCATCACTTGTTTGTGGATTTACTTCTTTTTCTTTAACTGACGAAATATCTGTTTTACCAGTATTATCTGTTTTTTTAGTCGTGTTAGAGTTATTTTGTACTGTTGTAGCTGCTACTGCACTACCATCTTCGTTTTTCAATGATGCCGCATCCCATACAAAATCTACTGTATATTCATGATGATAATTTAAGTCATCAATGTCCACCTTCATCGTAACAGCAGTTTTCGATGTATAAGCAGGTAATGCAAATTGGACGATACGTGTATCCTCTGCCTTATTTTCGCTGACGACTTTATTACCGCCTGTACTTGATTCAAATTTCGTTATCCACGCACTTTTTTTCATCTTCATTTGTACAACCGAAGTACCATTCTGAACAATAATTGTTGCAGGCTTCAAAAAGTAATCATTTGCCATCGAAGCAGATGAAGAATCTGGTTTATTCACTTGGTAATTGATTGTATATTTCCCATCTGCAAGCGCAGCAGAAGCATTTAAATTAGGTGTAACGAAAATTGTTAAAAATGCGACTAACATTACTGAAATTAACCTTTTGATAGTAAAACCCCCTTTCAATTGATAATCATTATCAACACTATGCATATAAAAAGGGATATTAGAAAATATCCCTTTTTATTATTCTGCGTGTTCGACATATTAATTATGATAATGATAATCATTATCACTAATTGAATGATATTATGTATACATTAATTTGTCAATACTAATACAAAATAGATTATTTTTCCTAAACAATTTTAAAAGTTAAGTAAGAATCAAAAAGTCTATGAAGCAATGAAAACAGATTGATAAAAAAAAAATCTCTATTTTTATGAAAAAAGTGGTGTCTCAAAATAAAACTTCCATTGACATATTTTAAAATTGATTATCTCTTGTTTTTTCGGGTCATCTCCTGCTGTAGCTCGATTAAGGAATGTGCTTTTAATTCGTGCAGTGTTACTAGAATTAGATGAATCGAATATGGAGTCTTTTATCAGTTATAAAAAATCAATAATAAAGAAACGGATTTGGAAGTTATGCAATTCCAAATCCGTTAAAAAGTTCATTATGTTTTTATTTCATTGTAGCTGCTTGAATTTCAAAGAAGGCCCAATGTTCTTTTGGTATATCCTTGAAGATTGGTTCTGAATCTAAAGTTGGTATTGGACGATTAAAAATTCGATTTAATACCTTTACTGCTTGGGCACGTGTTAGCTTTTCATCTGGGCTAAATTGTCCATTTCCAGAACCTACCATGATCTCCATTTCACTAATAGCCTCTATTGCCTGGGCAGCCCAATGCGTAGAAGCTACATCATGGTATTTCTTATCACCTATCTTTAGATTGCAATAAGGAGTAGCAGTCGTCTCCTCTGAGCATTGCTTATTAAGCCAACGCATAGCAATAACTGCCATTTGAGCTCTTGTTATTTCATCATTGGGGCCAAAAGAATGATCTTGTCGTCCCTCCATGATTCCTTGTGTACGGATATACTCAATATCATGTTTAGCCCATGAATGAGCTGTATCTCTATAAAAAGTTCCAGTTACTTCCGGTACATTATTATTACTCAAACTTCTTGCCAACATTGCGGCCATTTGTGAACGTGTAACACTTTCATTCGGACGGAAAGTACCATCTTCATAGCCTTGGATGTAAGGGACGGATGTTCTCTCTAGCTCTTTTTGTTCTAAATGTACTAAAGAAAAAGTAGAGAAATGCTGTACATCAAAAATGATACCTGTCTGCCCTTTATTGAATTCTACCAATCTTCCAGACAATAATTCCGATGTACCATTACTATGTTCTACATAAACCCTTATATTTCTTTCTTGCACGGATGTCAGGTTCTTTGGCAGTGGTAGTAGCAATGACACTTGACGATTTTGCAAGTTCGTTTCAATTGTTAATGGTTGGCTGATAACTTTCACTTTCGTGCCTTTTGTTAATCCCAATGCCCTTTCACGCTCTTCAATATCTTCCTGTGAGATTGTACTCTTAATCGGTACAATTCGGAAATAAATATCCTCGTTGAAATCTGACATTGAATTATATGGAATTTCGATTTTAACATTCCTCATATCTATCCCAAAGCTAGATTTTCCTTCTACTAATAGTTTAGCTGCCTCTTTAGCAAGTATCACCTTTGTTTCACTTGCAGATGGTTCCATATTTGGTATGACAATTCGAGATTGTTTTTCTTCCAGCTTCACTAATTTCCGAAGAAACTCTTGTGCATTGGCAATTGAAAACGCTACCGTATCTTGTATCTCACCGTTGATATATAGACGTGTTAACACTGTTTGAAGAAGAACCTCGTTTGGCTTATTCGGATCTACAACATTCACCTTTACTTGATTACTTGGCAGACCTGGTTCAGGTGCTGGACTTGGAGTGGACGATCCTCCATCTCCCGGTACAATGTTTTTTGTCCATACAGCATACAACATCAAATTCACTTTCCCCATTTGAATGGTTTGCCCCTCTTTGTAAGTAACACCTTTTCCATCAGACCTTGTATTCCATCCTATAAATGTATAGCCGACTTTCATTAAATTACCTGTATTGCCTATAACTTTAATTAATTCGTGAGCAACATACTGCTTCGAATCAATTGGCACTTTACCTCCTTCAGCTCCGTTACCGTCATACGTAACTGTATATGTTGGCAGTGCGCCCGTTGTAAAATTCCAGGTAGTATTATCAGTAATACCTTCATACACATTACCCGCTAAATCAGTAAAGGCACCTGCATCAATTTGAATACTGTAAGCTGTATTTTGGGTTAATTCTAATGTAGGATTAATTGTCACGGATTCATTAATAATAGAGACTTTTGCTTGCGTAACTTCAATTGTTTCAACAACTTGATTGTCTGAACTATTACGAATGACAATATTTCTATTCGTTACAGGTAAAACCTTTTCATTAAATGTTAATACGAGATTTTCTGTAAACTGTACATCCATTGCTTGATGTATTGGGAAATAAGCTGTTACTTCTGGAGATTTTTTATCAAATATCACAATTGATCCTGAAGAAACCTCCGTTACTTGTATGCCTTCATGCCCCATTAAATCCCGATAATCAATTGCAAAGCTAATTGGTCCCTCTGTGTCCCCAGATTTCAGTGTATAGCTTGCTTGCCAAGTTTTAGCATCTCCATCACCTTTATCGGTTATGATGGCTGTTTGTCCGAGAATCGTTACATTGGGTGATTGAATATCCTCACTTGTCACAAAATCTATTGTGATAATATCATCTACCTTCGCGACTAATGGATTGGCATTATTAGATGCCATTGTCACCTGCTGAACAGTTGGCTTCCTACTATCAACTATGACATAGCTTCCATCAGTTACATCAGTGACCTCTGTTGCTGGAGTGCCTAGTAAATCTTTGAAATTTATGGTAAAGGGTGTTGTCCCCTCCATATCTCCATTTGTTACCATATATGTTGCTTGCCAGTTTGTTGCAGCTCCATTGACAGTTGCGGCTTTTCCTGCAATCTTAACTGTAGGTGCTTGAATATTTTTATCTGTCTTAATTGTTAATGTAATAGTATCCCCTATCTTGGCCTTTGTCGGATCATGATTATTCGACTTAATCGTCACCTCTACAGCTTGTGGCATCGTTTTATCAATCACAAATGAAACTGTTGTTGTATTACCTGCGTTATCTGTTGCTACCAAAGTATAATTTCCAGATGTACTTACAATGCTTCCACTTGTAAAGAGAGCACCATTTAATGTCGCTGTTCCTTCACTGAAACTAATTGTTACGTCTGTATTATAAACACCGTTATTTGTCACTCCTGTTATGGTAGGAGGGGTCGTATCAAACACAATTGTATTTGATAATGTATTCGATATATTGCCAGCAGTATCCCTTAGTTGCATATAAACGGTTTTACTACCTTCACCAGGTGACAATGTCCAATTTCTTGAAGATAAACGCGGCTCCCAACCGGACCAAGTAGTACCATCATTTGACAAGCGCATTTCTATCGCTTCTCCTTCTAAATCACTTGCAGTCATTGTTAAAGTAACATTAGTAGTATTTGTATAGCCTGCTCCACCATTAATCATAATAGTGCCTGTTGGGGCATGATTTTTAGTAATCTGAATTGTAAATTCCTTATCAAACGTATTACCAGCAGCATCTGTTACTCTTATCGTAATCTTATAACTATTTTTCGTATCATAGGCAAACGGGGCATTTGTCTTTAATACATTTCCATCAATTGTAAAGAAGCTTATATCCCCAGATTGCAGTGAATACGTAAAAGTTTGTGCACTTCCTGAGTCTGTTGCCGTCATTCTTCCAACAGTTGTACCAATGGGCTTCTTTTCTTCTATAGTAGTATTACTGAGTTCAATATTCGTAGGTGGTGTACTATCATAGATTATTTGATATTCCGCAGATGCTTTATTCAATGCGCCACTGCTATTAGCAACTACATTTTCAGGAATTTTAATTTTCACTGCTCCATCCACACTTGGTGATATTTGGGCAGTATATGTGGCACCACTTCCTGTGATAGATAGAATAGTTCCATTTGTAACAGTTATATCTCCAGCCGCTAAACCAGCCACTGGCTCACTGAAAACAATCGTTATAGAAATTGGATTGCTATTTGTTGGGCTAGATATAGTTGTTGGAATGGTCACGGAAGGACGTGCATTGACGACTAGATTCATTGTATAGACAGTGCTATAGTCAATACCGTCACTTACCTTAAATGTAAAAGATGCAGAAGAGCCATTTTCCGTCATATATTTGAATTTACCTACATCTAAGTCAGCTTTACTTATTGTCTCACCATTTGCAATAGCTTCCCCTGCCTCAAATTGCTGATTATTATTGTTATCGAGAAAGAGTTGTCCGCTATTAGGAATTGTAGAGATTTGAATCTGTTTCAAAGTATCTCCAGCATCTGCATCATTAAAAATGAAGGAAGTACTATCAAATGTATACATTTGCCCCTCGTTTACATTTACGATTCCATTACTAGATGTCGGTGGGTTATTGGGAGGATTATTATTTGGTATATCTATCGTAAATTCCGTAAACGTTAAATCCCACAACCCCGCCTGTACAGTATTGATAAATTGCACACTTGCAGTAATGATAAAAGAGTTAATACCCTCAATATTAATAGGTATATCATAAATAGGGTCATGCCTTGCAATTGTCTTAAAAACAACTGGATTCCCTTTTGGATTTCCTGCTTCATCATACCCTTGAATCGTCAGAGACAAGGCATCATTTTCGGCATGTGAATTGATAGTATTAATCTTTAACGTTTTTAAATCAAAGACACCACCTGAAAAACTTTCACCTGCAGAGATTCTAATCGATTTTGGTGTTGAATATTCATCTGCATTAAAATAATAGCCAGCTGGAAATTGTGCATCATTACTATACGTGAATAAATGAATACCATCATTCCCTGCAATGCCAGACACTTCAAATCCGTTCGTTGTATCACTTAGCCAATTTGCTTGTGTTAAATCTTGAACACAAGTTGGATAATTAGACGTTCCACAATTAGCCGCCTCTGCTTTTAAAGGGGCAACAAACAATATGACTGTCAATTGACTATAAACTACTAACATAAAACACAAGGTTATGGCTATTATCTTTTTCCCCATTCTCTACACTACTCCTTTATAATTGTTTCACATCCTTCATTTCATTCATTCTTAACTCCTTGGAGGCCATTCTCCAGCTAAGCAAATGATAAAGTTCAACCCAAGATATGGTTGCATATTATTATGTGGTTGATTCCCACCCACTACATCTATTGCCAATAAACTCATTTGTGTATTTACTTGTGTCGCATAGACAGGGACAGAGCCTCTTCCCTGTTGCTCTGTCCATATTGCTCCAGTTGGGTCATTATTTGAAGTTTGAACATTGTTACAAGCAGCTATATGATGATGACTAGGCATTTGAGTTGTTAATAGCGTAACAGTAGCTTCACCCCCTGATGCTCCAACACTCCTCGGTGTTAATCCAGCTCCTGTTCCTTGATGAAGCGCTGCCCTACCATTTAGATTCGGTAAAGCAAAGGTGGTCCTTCCATCTCCTCCATAATTTGCACCTAAAATGGCAAATAATGCTGTATTGGAAGTAATTGATAAGAGCTGACCATTACATAAAGCCCAATCTTTTGGTGCGAAATTACCGCCAAATATTCTGATTTCTCCAATATAGGCTTCTGACATTTTCCTGCATCTCCTTTTTTCTTAATTTCTTGATGGATAAATTCCAACTAGAGCCATACAATAATTTGCCACACTGTAAGGCTGCATATTTTGATGGGGCAGTGAACTTCCTGATGTTGATAATGCTTGTGTGTTCATATAAGTATTCAGTTGATTATCAGAATAGATATTATTAGTGGATGCCCCCCATACATTACCCGCAGCCGCTTTCACCGTAGCACTGTCCGAGCTACCGTTGACTGCATGTGTATGAGCTGGCATTTCGTTTATAGTTAATACATGTGTCTCTTCTCCCGCCTTTTGTCCTAGTGAGACACCGTTACCTACATGAACGGGAACTCTCCCCCTTAAATCAGGCAATGCAAATGTCGTTCTGCCATCGCCACCATAAGTTGTTCCTAATATGGAATATAGGGCTTGGTTTGTATTAATTGGCAAAACTCGACCATCGCATAATGCCCATCCTCTTGGGACCCTTCCAAAGCTAAATAATCTGATTTCACCTACATATGGCTCACTCATCTTTTCATTCCTCCTAATCAAAATGATGGGTATATACCGTAAAGAGCGATAATAAAACTAATTGTCAGAAACGGCATTACATTGTCATGAGGAGTATTTCCTCCAACACTTGAAACGACTGTTGCATTCATTGTGCTATTTGCTGGTTGTGTTGAATATTGTATATTTTTTGCCCAAACAGCTTTTTCAGGACTCAGTGTTGTACCTTCAAGTGAGAAAGCATTTACTTGATGCGTATGAGCTGGAAGCTGTGAAGTGTTTAAAGTGACAGTTTCCACCCCTCCTATTTGACCTATCACATAGTTCGTACCAGTTGCTTGATTCTGTCCTTGATGGACAACTACTCTACTTTGAAAATTTGGTAACGCGAATGTCGTTTGTCCATTCCCGCCATAAGTTGTACCAATTAAGGAATAAAGTACTTCATTTTCTGCAATGGATATGAGTTGCCCATTGCACAATGCCCAGCCATCTGGAGCATAATTACCTGCAAACATTCGAATTTCTCCAACATATGGATCCATTTAAAACACCTTCCTTTAATGATGTATCTCTTACACTAAATTAATGTAGAAAGGTTAAAATCAGGTTAAAAAAATGGCATTAAATGAAAATAATATATTTTACCTAGAATGAATTTCAATCTTTTCAATTTTAGCTACTCATTAAAATCAATAGAAAGAAATCAAATAAACAATCTCATTTTACTATTGCATATGCTGTAGCAAAGGTAGGTAATCAGAATCCAGAAGATAGACCACATGTAATGAAGTGAAGTATAAATATAAGAAAAACAAAAGGAGACCGTTTAATTAACACGAACGGTCTCCTTCATTGTATGTTGCCTCTTGTCCTACTTATTTATCTAGAGGTTAATTCTACGATTTGCGATACAGCAATTTAATCCATTTACTGCCCATTCAGTTAGCCGTGAACCCTTTTCTCAAATATTGAATTCGGACTAATGACAAACATTAGATCTTCTGTAGCATTTGATGCCGTTTATTTAGACTCAATACCGCCAGTGTTTACAGCAACTTTAGGCTCAACCAACATAATATGGCATTCCTTTTCAGCGAAAGGCTTTTGCTCTGCTCCTCCCGGAACAATAAACATCTCTCCCTTAGAAATTTTTACCTGGCCATCACGAAAAGCAATGAACATTTCTCCTTCTAGCACAATAAATACCTTATCTGCACCTTGATGCTCGTGCCATATAAAATCTCCATCAATCTTAATTAGTTTGAATTGAAAGTCGTTTATTTCACCTACAACTTTCGGAGACCAGAGCTCATTTATTTGAGACAAATTTTCTTTTATATTTATAACTTGGTAGGGCATAACCATCTCTCCTTATCATCTATTGACCTTCTTAACACTGTTTGTTTCTCGAATTAAATTCTTCGTTTTATTGTTTTTGCAGGGCATTTGTTATATTTTGCAAAGCGTATTCAATAGCTAATGGACCACCAGTAATAGCGGAAGTATCCATTAAATGAATATTCCCTTTTTTTACGGCGTTCATATTATTCCATACATTACTTTGTTGTAATTCACTCATTAATGTTTCCTTTTTTGTAATGTCACCTATAAGGAAAATATGGTCTGCTTGAATTGTTGAAATTCCTTCGAATGCAGTAAACTGATTATTTTTTCCTTTAAATGTGATATCTGGTGTAAGCCCCAATCCCTTTTCTTTATCAAACGCAAGAATATATACAGGATTTTCTTCACCTAGAACATTAAAAGTTTTTCCATCCCAAGACAACACAAGTGCTACTGACTCTCCTTGAATCGACTTTAATGCTTCACGACCAATTGTAATTTCTTGCATCATTTTATCAATTACTTTTTCCGCTTCGTCTTCCTTTCCAATAATCTCGGCTACTGTACGAAGGCCATATTGCCAGTCATCATAGATGTCCTTAGATTTCAGCGTAATGACTGGCGCAACTTTTTCTAGTGACTCATATAATTTTTCATGATGTTCCGTTGCTAAAATATAATCAGGCTCAGTCGATAAAATTTTTTCAATACTAGGAGACAATTTATCTCCTAATTCTTCAGTTGAATCTAGCTTTCCATTTAAATAAGATAAAGAAGATAGATACTCTTTGTCAGTAGAAGCTGTAGGCGGCTCACCTAATGCAACTAGTATTTCAGGATAAAAATACCATAGGGAAACTATTTTTTCTGGTTTTTTCTCGATAACAATTTCTTTACCCAAAGCATCCTTAATGGTTCTTGGCCAATGAGTTGCATCTGCATTAACCGCAGAGGTAGAAGTGTCTTCTGTAGCTACGCCTTTCTTTTCAACTGATGTTTCATTGCAACCTGCTAGTATGCCTGCTAATAATAGCGTTGAGAATAATAGTCCTTTGATCTTGTGCATCCGAAATTCCTCCAACAAATTATCTTTGATACGCTATTAGTATAGTAAAGGAATTTTCGGATTTGAATGGATGCTTGTTGAAATTAGCATGGATTATTGATGAACTTCTCTCGATATTCAGTAGGAGAAAGACCAAATTGTTTCTTAAACACTCTACTAAAATAAAAGGGATCAGCAATTCCAACAGTTTGCGCAATATATTGTACAGGCGCATCACTTGTAAAAAGCATTTTTTGCGCCATGTTGATACGATATTTTAATAAATATTCTGCTGGTCCCATACCTGCATGTTTTCTAAATACATAAGAAAGTCGATTTCGATTCACGTTATATTGTTCTGCAAGCAAGGGGATTGTAAGGCTTTGATGATAGTATTCATGAATATAAGAAGATACCCGTTCGAATAAAGTATGTGATTCACAGCTATTTTGCCTATTAGCAACACATAATAAGGCTTCATTCAGTACATCGCGAAACAGCATTTCGGTCTGAAACATTGAAATACCTCCGCGCTGATTATACACATGCCAAAGACGCATAAGTAATTCAATAAGACGAGGAGATTGTCCAGTCGATAATTCAAAATGCTGATGAGAAAAACTGGACTCTTGTAGTTCTGAGTTACATATTCGGTATAAAACAAGAATATATTCCCAGTTCGCATTATCAAAATTTTTTTGATCTAGTTTCATTTTTGCACCACCATGCACAACTTTTCCTGGTGAAAAGATATAAGGCGTGCCATTAAATTGAAATTGTATTTTCCCTGTAAGTGGAAAAATAAATCCAGGAAAGGAATCTGTATATTCAGCGTACGGCACACCTAAATAACTCGTATATCGATATATTCCTTCTACTTGGAAAGGAATATGTGCTAAATGTTCTGCTAACTGATTCACATCGATTTTCAAATTGCATACCTCGTTTCAAAATTGTTTACTAGTAATGGCTTTTGACAACAAATAGCATGGACCCCTCAACAAGCTACTGCTCAAAGTAAGTTTCAGTGGCATCGAGAACTGATTTTAAGGATTCCATAATCAATCGGCGGGTTGAGTCATCTCAGCCAAATTACTGATCATGTTTAGCCCCTGAAATGCGAAAAGGTGGGCATGATGACTTTCGTCTATCCCCACCTTATCGATAATGATTATCATTGTCAATTTGAAATAGAACCACCCATCTACTAATTGGTGGCTTGCACTACGCATGAAAAACTCGGAAACTGAGCCATGTCTAAAGAATTTTGAAAGGTCCGCTAATTGCCCTTAGTTTTCGCACACCGCTATAGTGGCTTTTTTGTTAAACCTTATTGTAAACTTAATAGCTTTTTATCATTTTATATATTCTTCTTCTCCTTCTTTTGTTTTCTTACTCAAAATTAACTCCTTACAAATCATCTCTATTTCTTGTGAAAAAGATTTTATTTGAAAGGCATCAGAAAAGATTTTATGCTTAGATGAAGCCACAACTTGTTGTAGTTTTTCTTCATAGGTTTGTACAAAATAATCAAGCGTCGGGCTTTTCAATTTCAGGGCATGCGCAATCCCTTGAATGATTTTCATACGGAAATAGTCCTCTTTTGGCATTCTAGGAATATCCCATTCTCCATCAAGATTTTTATAAATACCTCTAAAAGGAACGGCAGAAAAATCAAAGTATCTTCCTTCTTTATTTGGTATAGAAAATGGATCAATTAATAAGGATGCATAACGAATATAGAGCAGATATTCTTGATGTATAGATTCGAGTTTATTAAAATTCTCTATTTCTTGTCCGTCTATACTTGCTGGCTGCAATGGATAATTATCGTCTACCATAAATTTTAATAGATTGAGAGGTTGAATATCGAAGTGTTTCACAATTTCCATCATTTCTTTCCAATAATTTAATAGATGCCGAATTATTGTATAAGTAATAGGACCCTCAGGATAAAGCTTATACACATACTTTGTTATACTATCCTCATCAAATATTGCCTTTAATGAAAAATCATTCATAAATAAGGGAGGATGTACGTATAAAGAAATATTTCTTGTTTCTGCCTCAAGGGGAGAAGCTAATTTTTTTAAATGAATCCCTAAATGATGAAATAATTCAGATAATTTATCTAGTCTATGTGATTTTGAGTAAGTTGAACCTACATAAACTGTTTTCTTCACTCCTGTTGTCAATACTTCATTTGATGGTATTCCATCTATCCATCTAGTATCCCCATAATATGTTGAAAAACTAATGATCTCTGCCTGAGGAGTTAGATTCTTTAGGAAATTTGCTATTAAATGACTAGAACCAAATGTAGGTGACATTAATATATAGCAGCTAGCCTGCTTCAACACTTTCGTATCAATTTGTGCTAATACTGAAAGATAAGAGTCTGTAGTAACACAAAGAACTACGGTATCCCAATTTCCAGATATTTTATGATAACCCTTAAAAAACGCATCAATCGTACATTTTCCCGCAACAGCCTGATGTTGTGTATTTTGAATAAATACTTTGAGTGCAAGTTGTTGCTGAACGATCGTGTCAAAGAAAATGTTGGAGCGTAAAGATTCTCGACCTGCAATAGCTACTTTACTATTACAATAATTTTTGAAATTCACAGCTAATTGAATTACTGTAGGCCCTGTTCCTAACAGTAATACTTTATTAAAATAAGACATAGTCTTCTCCTCACCTATTAAAATCATTGTACCTTTTGATATAAAACAACATCAAAGACATGTTGAGGGTGGATAATTTCTTCTATTGTATGCCATTTATTTTTGTTTACCTTCTGCATTGGATAATTAAAAAGAGACTTTAACCCATTTCCATAACGCATAGCAATCAGCACATCTTTATTTGTTACATCATATAATTGGTCTAATATGTCATATTTCCTGCTTACAGTTGAACTAAATATAATATGACTAATCTGTTCCATAACTGCGAGCTCTTCTACTGTCTTCTTGTCAATTTGAATGGATAAATGACTTCCTAATTTATTTACTACATGTTTCCCCAACTGAATCGCCTCATCATCAATATCAATTCCAAAAACGTCTGCTCCTGTTTGTTCCGCAACCATTAATAATGTTATAGGAAAAGACCCAGATCCTATTAAAAGCACCTTCGATTGACTAGTAACTTGAAAACCTCCGAATTCCTTGCCAATACAGTCTCCTATATTACGAAAGTAATCCGTCATCTCCTTTTCTTCATGACTTAATAATAAAGCCCGGTATTTTTCCATGATTTGGACACAAACAGAAGAGTTCTTTCGTAGATTTTGAACTAATGATACTATTTCAATTGACCGCCCTAAATTATTCCATTGTGTTTCATTGTCATGATTTATAATAAAAGAAGAATACTCATCAATTAACGCACACAACTCTAAATAATCAACTAGTAGATGATCCTTGTTTTGATAAATAAATAACTTAAATTTATTATCAAAGTAATGTAATTTCTTTAAAAACAACTCTATATCCTTCACTTGCCCCACTCCTATATTTGAGGATTAAAGTTCAATATATGCATACACTTTTAATACTATTTCAACACTTCCTTGGTTATGTAAATAATTTAACGTCCTCAATAATTAGTAAAAAATTGAGGGATTCATTGTATCCCCCAAATATAGAAAGCCGCGAAGTTGTAAATAGTAATAGCAATGAAAGGTTTACCCCATCTTAAATCCTTGTAGCAACTAATGGATTGATAGTCGATCAAATGCAAAATCATAACCGTATATATTAGAAGACACTTGTGCTAAAGCTGTTATATTTTTTGTAAGAGGTACGCTTGCATCTTCATATGCATATAAAATCTTAAACATATGGATTTATATCATTGATGAGGAATCTGTCTAATTCTTATGATTCCACATAAAAAAGACCAGAAACTCACTTGTTATATGAGTTCCTGGTCGAGCGTTAAATAGTTAAATGTAAATACATTTCGTGTGAAATACTATAGTAACATTTAATACTAATTTATTGGCTTATAGTTCATAATGTCTGTTTATCAAACCATTTTATCTTTGCCTAAGAATTTCAAATAAATCATACACGTCATACTTTGAACATATTTGTTTTATTTTGTAATTCTTCTGCCATTTTAGAAAGTGTAAAAGTAGATGCTGTAATTTCTTCCATTGAGGCTAGCTGTTCCTCTGTAGCTGCAGAAATATTTTGTGTTCCTTCTGCAGAACTTTGGGCGATTCCATTGATTTGCTTCATCGAATCAGTCATATTATTCATTTCTATAGCCATATGTTCTACCGAAGTAGAAATCCCCTGAACTTGAACAGATACTTGTTTGGTAGCATGTTGAATTTTTTTGAAGGCTTCTCCTGCGGTGTTCACACTATTCATACCTATAACCACTTCATTTGTTGTGAACTGCATTGATTCTACTGCTCTATTCGTTTCCGTTTGAATTCCATCAATTAACACAGAAATTCTCTGTGCGGATAAAGAGGATTCTTCAGCTAATTTTCGAACTTCTTCTGAAACAACAGCAAAACCTTTACCATTTTCCCCTGCTCTTGCCGCTTCAATCGCTGCATTTAATGCTAGTAAGTTAGTCTGTTCAGCAATACTTGTTATAACTTCTACGATTTGTCCAATCTCTGAAGAGCGATCACCTAAACCAAAGATCACATTATTTAGATTATCGATAGAAGTTTGGATTTTGTCCATTTGTTGAACAGCGTTTTTAATGATTTCATTCCCATCCACTGATATTTGTTCTGCGTGGATAGCTGCCTCTGATACGCTAGTTGAATTACTTTCAATTGTTTGGACATCTTGTACCATTTGTGTAACAATATCTTCTGTTTCTATTATCGTTCTAACTTGATGCTCTGATCCGCTTGCAATATCTAACGTAACAGTCGCAATATGCTCGCTAGCTGAATTTGTTTGTTCTGTACTTGCCGTGAGTTCTGTAGAAAACGCTACCATATGTTCAGACGATTGCTTTACCTGACCAATTAAATCTCGTAATTGAGCAATCATACGATTAAGTGAGGTAGATAATATCCCAAATTCATCCTTAGAATTATAATCTACACTAAAATTTAATTCTCCCGCTTCTGCTCGTTGAACAGCAGTTTTTATTTTTTCTATTGGAGCAGTTATATATTTTCGAACACCAATAAACCCAATTACAACATACAGTATGCTTAATACCACTGAAATGATCATTGTATTTCTAGTATTTTTATCTACTTGGTCTACACTATCTTTATATAAAGAGCTTGCATAATCTCTATTCAGTTCTGTTAACTTTAAACCTTTTGATAAAATACTATTATACTCAGGCTCACCTATAGAATAATAGAGGTTTAACGCTTCCTCATTCTTATTAGCAAGACTCAGTTGGAATACTTGCTCCATAGTCTCTTTAAAAATTGGATATTGTTCCACCAGTTCACTTATAATTTCTGCTTCATCTGACTTCAAGTTGGTGTCATTAAGTAATTGAAGATTCATTTCATTATCTTCAAAAGCTTTGTTCACCTCATTATTGATTAATTCTATCGTTTTTTCATCAGTATAAAGGAAGGATCTATACATATCTGTTAAAATAATACGATTATTTAGCCTGTAATCAGTCAATATAATCCCTGGTTCTAAGCGGTCCTTAAATATATCCTCTATATTATTTTTTAAAGATTTCATCGTGTTATACCCAACCACTTGAATAATACCAACTGTAGATATGGATATTAACATTAAGATTAATAATTTTTTCATTGTGGAAAGATTGCGTAACATCATAATTATCCCCTCTGATTTGAAAATGTAGTAAACGAAAATTTGTTTGTTTTACTGGTTATTCATTTAATAACAATAGGTAATAAGTTTGTCTTACTTTATCATTGGTTCGTGTCTCTATTATCCAAACTATTTTATATAGCACGGTAGCATTCTAACCTCTGATGTATAGTCTGCTCTGTCTAACTTTTTATCATCTATGAGTCTAGTATCCTTTCCTTCAGTAATTTTCAAGAAAACATCAAACCCAACAAAAAAGTATGTATTTTAAAATCAATGATAATAAATTTATATCAATAATATTTTTCATCATGTATAACTTAGTTTTATATTCTCCTTCTATCATTTTTAAATTCAATATTCCAAATAATCCAATAATTTTTATCCCAGTATCCTTTTCTCAAGATCAATTAAATTCCCCCACTCTATACTTGACTTAATAATGTTTTTAAAAGTAGTTGGTCTGGCTGTTGTTCTTTAGTAAAATAAATTTTTTGAAGTCTTTTACCTAGTCTGAAAAAATCCTCCCTTTCAGGTATAGAATTCCACACAAAAATATCTTCTTTATCTTTAGCAATATTTAAGTATAGGCGATCAGTGATTATCAATTCGGCTTCTTCATCTTTTGTGCAATAATCAACATGCGAAAAAACGCGTTTGACCTTATCAAATAAATAAGGAACATCATTTATCACAGAGTATATTTTTACCTTTATTGTGCTTCTTTTAAGTACGTCGATTGATTGTTTTAGTAATCGATGATATCTACCAATTAAAAGCTCCCTACGTTCAAAAATCTTATAAAATGCTTCATTCTCTAAGAGATAATCATAAAATTGATTCATAATTTCAATTTGTATAGTGGCATGACTATCAAATCTCTTTTTATAAAGATCCTCTTTAAATAGAAATGCAGGACCAGAAAAATTCAACGTATAATAATGAAGGTTAAGTAAGTTTACAAACAATACGCCATATTCCTCTATATCTAAAGTAATAGAAAAAAACTCCCTGAATTTCTCCATCCAATACAAAGTAGCTTGCACAAATAATTCTTGATTATGGTATTGAGCAAAATTCATCATTAAACTTATTGTACTTTCATTTTTCTCATAACGATGTTGAGATTCTAGAAATGAAAATGAAAACTTTATCTCTTTTTCTATTGCTTCATCATTAAGGGCTGTGAATTTTTTAAATAAAGAACTAAATGTTTGTGAAAACTTTTCATATTGATAATGATGTTCTGTGTATCTTGTATATGCTGCGTCTTCTTCTATGACAAAACCCATTTTAGCTCGTATTAAGCAAATCGCCAGCAAATATAAAACAGATATTGGAAGTTCTCGATTATACCCCTTAATTACTTCTAATATTTCTTCTCTAGATATTCCTGTGAAAGGCCAAATTTCTCCCCAACATGAATTCCAATAGAATAAATAATAGAAATAGCGAAATTGTTTTTCAGATCCTTCAAGTGTAATAAAATCCTGAGATGTATATTTTAATTGAAATTCTTTTAATAAAGGTTTAATCTTATTAATTTGGCGATATATAGAAGCTTGACTTGTAAAATTCTCTATAATAAACATATTAAAATCGACTAATTTATTGTAGAAAATATCATTAAAGATTTTATATGCTAAAGAATTTTGTAAGTAATATCTTTCTATTGCTTTAATTGAAAAATAATCTTTACAATCTAATTTAAATTGCTTATGTTTAATTTCTTTTAAAAAAGTAGCTTCATCAAATTTTTGTAAATCACCTGAGAGTTCTGTTACTATTTTTAAGATGGTTCTTTCAGATAAATCCATTTTTTTAGCCAACTCCTGACTAGAAAAGAAACGTTTTTCATTATGGATATGATCTAATAATTGCACCTTTTGTAAAGTGAAACGATCTAAAAAATTGTACATACTCTCACCTCTATTTCTTACTAATTTGTCTATCAATACGCCGAAAATACGCATATATAGAACTGGTAACTACATTATGGTTTATTGCACTTTTTTTAAAACCTATCGAGCAAAGAATCCCTATTAAATTCATTCGAAATAATCAAAAATACCTATGTTAGGTACCTCTTTATCTCTAATTAACAAATACCATAACATCTATTCACATGTCTTCAAAATCAACATTTGTTTCAAATGAAGCATAATTTGATAATTAGATATAAGAAAAAAGAAGTATTTGTAATATAAGAAATTTCGTTATGGCAATTAACGATTTTGGTGTCAAAGGCTTTATGTAGATACAAATCAGTTAAAAGAAAATGAGCTAGCTGCTTAAAAGGGAGTATTCCCCAATAAAACAAAATTATCCGAATATAAATAATATTCGGATTTCTTTCATTATAGTAATGTACGTTTTTTATTATAATTTACATATAAATTAGATATAGCTAAATTATAAGGAATCCACCTGTTTTTAACTGCTTTATCTATTGCTTGAATACGAGTCTTCACTGATAATTTATTATAAATTTTATTAATATTTATATTAATCGATTTTTCCGAGATATTGAGTGTTTGACTAATCTCTTGTATATTTTTACCTTCTGCAAGCATGAGCAAAATGACATATTCACGCTTTGTAAAAAGATGAGATATGATTTCCTTCGAATCAAAAAGTTTTAAATAACTTTTTATAAAAATGGTCATTGTCGAACTATTAAAGTAGTATTCACCTTCGGAAATTAAATCTATTGCCTTTCTTAATTCTTTTGATTTTATATTATATAAAACATAACCTGAGACGCCAGCTAACAAAGCCTCATGAATCTCGTCCTCTAAAATAATTGAAGTAAGAATAACAACATATGTATTAGGATATTCGGATCGAATCCGTTTTACATGTTTTAGGTTATTTTTACTTAGATCATTAATGACAATAATATCTGGCTTGTAATGTTTCATTAAATCATAAAGATTTTTTGATAAGTCAATGTCTGAATAAATATTGTAATCACTTTCCAGTATTTTCACTAAACCCATTTTCAAATAAAGATTGTTTTCTAAAATGATCATATTCTTCTTAAGCAAATTGAAAAAGTCCCCCTTTTCATTTAAATCATAAAAATATTCATTAAATTTTATAATCTATGTAATTTTTTTATAATTTATAAACCTTTTCTCAGTTTCGCACTGTTAAAAAAGGCTTTAATTTAGTTAAATCTTAGCAGTTATATAAAATAAATCAAAATCTACTTTTGATAGTTTTTTAACTTGCTTTGATAATTAGTAGCATCATTGTTAGATTAATTATTTATGCAATGCCTCATTTTAACTTCCATGAAGAGAGTGAAATTTTGAGCTAGAGCTATAACGGGGTTCATGTGTGTTAATAATAAAAAGAAGTCTATTTAGATTAGATGACAACAAACATGGGGAGTATTGTTAGGAGGGGGTTTAAGATAAAATGAACAAAGTTTTACAACCAATACATGTATATTGTTTGTTATTCTTATCAGTTAGTTTTTTAGCACATTTCGTTTTAATTCCCACAATTTTCACAGTGGTCGAACGTGAAGCATGGATAAGTGCATTAGCTAGTGTAATCCCAATATTCTTTTTTGCCTTGTTTATTTCTAGAATTACAACAAATAATACTTCATTTCTTGAATTAACATCTGTCCAGACTAGCAGACCACTCTATTTATTCATCATTACTTCATATATAGTTTATTTTATTTCATCCACTTTCGTCTCACTCAAGTTTACAATTATTTGGGCAGATGAAAGTTTTAACTCTGATTATCCATATTTTATAACAGTTATTTTATTTATATTATTATGCTTTTATGGTTCCTTAAAAGGGATCAAAACCATAGCTATCCAGTCCATAATTATTTGTTCACTCTACATTTTTTTGTTTGTACTCCTCAACTTAGGGAACTCAATGAACAATGAATATGAACTATTGTTACCAGTATATACAAGTAATACTCCGTCCATTTTATGGGGAATATTATACATATGTATTGGTATTTTAGAAATGGGTTTTATTTTAATTGTTTTAAATGGTTATGTAAAAGAGAGAATGAAAAGAAAAGGAATACTCGTTTTTTCTATTGTATTTGTCATTTTGGTTTTTATTTCCATTGCGACTGCTATATCTGAATTCGGCATTTATATAACCCAGAAAATGCTCTTTCCTCTAAACGAGCAATGGAGGGTTTTATCATTTGGTAAGTACTTTACAAGATTGGATTCTTTATCTGTTCTCCAAATATTATCAGTGGCTTTTATTCGCATATGCTTATTTATGTATATTGTATCTTCCTTTTTTAAAAACCGAAAATTAATATTATTCATTTGTTATCTATGTTTAACAATAGGATTATTAATTCCTTGGTCTGTTTCTGATTTTTTGTCATTTATAAAAAGCACTTATCTCCTTTCTATTTTTGTATTTTTATTCTTATTTATGACTGTTTTCTACGTATTAGAAAAAAAGCAAAAGGGAGTTCATAATCTTGACTGAAAATAGGGATTTTTTTTATAAAGAATTAAGTCACCAATCAGATATAACGGTAAGTAGTAAATTCTATATGTTTAATAACGAAAAACATGAAGTTATATTTATCTATTGCCATAGTTTAATTGATAGTGTACTTTTTTTGAATTCATTATTACCAAATATTAGATTTTTGGCTGAACAAGGCCATTTACACGATGTCGAAATTATAAATCGCTATTTAGAAGTACAGGAGAGAAAAGAGTTCAGAACGAAGACAGATGAAATAAATAGCAAAATTTTCTCAGGTTTTTTATATTTTTTTCATGTTCCATCAAACAGCTTATATTCAACCAATTTAGCTAAACTACCTGAACGATCCATTGAAGAATCAAATATGGAAGTCTCATTAAGAGGACCCAGAGACGGGTTTATTGAAAATATAGATACCAATTTTTCTTTAATAAGAATGAGATTAAAAAGTAAAAATTTATCAAGTGACCAGTTTACAATTGGTGATATAAGTAAAACAAAAGTTTTATTGCTCTACATTGAGAACAATATTGATCAGACCACTTTAAAGAATGTACAAAACAAACTAAATAAAATAAAAGTAGATAATATTGCAAGTAGTTATCATATTGAAGAATTACTTTATGATAAGTTGACCCTCTTCCCTCTCCTTGATTATTCAGGAAGACCCGATTTTGTAGTAAGTTCTCTCAATAAGGGCCGTTTTGTCATATTGGTAGATGGAAGTCCAAGCTGTTTAATTGGACCCGCAAATTTACTACTTATTTTGAAAGCCCCGGAAGATGATCAAACTAATTTTTTATTTGTGAGTTTTTCACGAATTTTAAGGATTACCTCTTTATTAACAAGTATATTTTTACCTGGGTTTTGGATTGCATTAACTGTCCATCAACTTAACCAGTTACCCTTTCCCTTACTAGTTTCAATATCTGCATCTAAAATTGGACTACCCGTCTCTTCTTCGTTCGAAATTCTTATTATGCTCGTTTTTTTTGACCTCTTTCGAGAAGCGGGCATACGTTTACCTAAAGCTGTAGGTCAAACTGTTGCAGTTTTAGGAGGCTTAATAGTTGGTGATGCTGCCATAAGAGCAGGATTTACATCACCATCAACATTAGTAATTGGAGCACTTACTGTTATATCTAGCTATACATTAATTAATCAAAATATACTAGGAAATGTATTTTTAATAAGAGTTGCTACATTAGTAATTGCCTCCTTTTTTGGAATGTATGGCTTTGTTTTAAGCGTCTTATTTTTCTTAACATATATCTCATCATTAGAAAGTTTCGGGCATCCTTACCTTTCTACATTTTACAAAGTAAGTATACCCAATCTTATTAAAGGTTTTTTAAAAATGCCATTTAGAATTAAAATAAAAGACTGACTGCTTTTTCAGCAGAAGGGAGATTATAATTGGCCCATTACTATACTTGCATATTCAAAATAACATTCATTTTTCCTTTATTATTTATGCTAGGCGGTTGTTTAGGCACGAAGGAAATACAAAGTGAAGTTTATATTACCGCTCTTGGTATAGATTATTCTAATGATGTGTATCATTTATATTTTCAAGCTTTCGGATTTACGAATGTTGCGGGCTCAGATCCTGGCATTTCATCTGAGCCTGCTCCAATTGTTGTTGGACATGGAGAAGGTGAAACAATACAGGGAGCAATCGATGATATAGAAAAGAATTCGGTTAACCCTTTGTATTATGGACATATACAAACTTTCTTTATTTCCAAAAATATATTGGATGGACATTTAGATGAATTTTTTGATTTTTTTAGTAGGGATTACTATTTACGTTACAATACTTTAGCCTATGGATTTGAAGATGATGATATTAAAGAGATAATGAATGTACATGGTCTCTTTTATAAACCACCTATCTTAACATTTCCTTATGATCCAAATGAACAATTATTCTTTAATTCGTTCATCTCCACCAGTACTGTACAAGACATGATTAAAAGATATTATGAACCAGTTGGATCAATAATGGTTCCTTCCATACAGATTAGTGAAGATTATTGGATGGAGGATAATACATCTAAAGATATATTAAAAATAAGTGGTGCCTATTTTCTTTCACATCAAAAATTCAATGGCTGGATAAAGGAAGAAGAACTATCAGGGTTAGATTGGTTTAATAAGGATTTTAAAAACATGAAATTATCAATAAAGGATAAGTCTGTTTCGATGTTTATTGATAATATAGATTATCATATAGAAATTGTGGATAATTCGATTCCTAAATATATACTTAATTTAGAAATAAAAGCTTCTATCAGAGAAAATCCAAAAAATATTGGAAAAGAAACAATTGAAAATGATATTAAAAATATTATTTTATCACAGTTTCAAAGTACATTTAATAAAGGGCTGGAAATAAACACTGATGTCTTCAATTTCTCAGAAAAAGCTTATCGTTTCAAGCCCCAATCATGGACTGTAGATGAATTAAACTCCATTACTGAAAATTCAATTAAAAAATTTAATATAAATGTTTTCATAAAGGATGAAGGAGCTAAAAAATAAAAAGATCACCTTCACCCTGTTGAGGACATGATATTATCCCCTTTCATTAGAACGTAAAAAAACTACAATACGTTGAAACTTAAAGGGGATTTTTGTATGTCAAAAAAATCGTATCTATTCGTATGAATTTAAAGGAAGTATGTAGGTGGTGAAAATAAAATATCTGTTTATTCCCCTCACTTTCCCGATGTTATCGAAGCGAATATTCAACTTAGTCACCCGCTATGAACAAAATGTTCAAAATGAACTTTTTACTCCTATTAATTTTATGTCACATAACTTTCTTTATATTGACCCTCCGCATTGAACATTCTATTATAATCCCTGTTAATGATTATCATTTTCATTTATATTACCAGAGAGGAATGATTAGACTAATGCAAGGATTTACTAAGTTAGGGAAATTGAGTGGTATAACGCTATTGCTCCTATTAACAGTCATGATGGTTTTAACTGGATGCAATGCTACTCAAAAAAATACAGAAACAGAGAAAAAGGAACAAACTTCTACGGAAGCAAAAGAATCTAATAGTAGAACAATTAAACACGAGATGGGAGAAACTATTATTACTAACACTCCTCAAAAGATAGTTACTCTAGAGCTATCTTTTGTTGATTCTTTAAATACTTTAGGAATCAAGCCTATAGGAATTGCGGATGATAATAAAAAGGATATGATTGCCAAGCTTGTTGGTCGTGACATAGATTATACATCTGTAGGGACTCGTGAACAGCCTAACTTAGAGGTTATTAGCTCTTTACAGCCAGATTTAATCATTGCAGATGCTGAGCGACACAGTGCTATTTACAAAGACTTGCAGCAAATAGCTCCTACAATTGTCTTAAAAAGTCGTGAATCGACATACCAGGATAATTTGGACTCTTTTAAAACAATTGCAGAAACATTAGATCAAAAGGAAGCTGCTGAAAAGAGATTAAATGAACATAAACAAATTATAAACGAAATTAATTCAAAGCTAAGCCATGATTCGAATCTAACTGTTTTACCTGCGGTTGTACGAGATACATCATTTCAAGCACATACTACTTCTTCTTATGATGGAGAATTGCTTGAACAATTAGGTCTGAAGGTGGCCATTCAGAACGAACAACCTTATGTTGAAATGAGTCTGGAACAACTTGTAGAAATCAATCCAGATGTACTACTTTTAGCTAATAATGAAGGCAAACTGCTTACTGATGAATGGAAGGAAAATCCACTTTGGAAAGACTTAAAAGCAGTAAAAAATGAACAGATTTATAGTGTTGATAGAGATTTATGGACAAGATTCCGAGGCATTATTTCAGCAGAAGCAATTGCTAAAGACACATTAACAAAGCTGAATGAAAAATAAAATAAATAAAAGAGGAGTAAGTAAGCTATTCTACTTACTTCTCTTTCTAGTAAGTCTTATCTTTTGTAAGAAAGTGTGTTGTAGTTAATGGAATCTATAGTTAAAGGTAAAGTAAAAATATATAGTACAGCAATAACTGCAATCGTTTTATTAATTTTAGGAATTATCATTAGTGTCTCTGTAGGGGTAGCAGATGTCGATCTATTAATGGTTTTGAAGTCCTTCTTCGAAACCAATCCATCAAAAGATCAATTAATTATTCAGACCCTTCGATTGCCCCGAGCTATCATCGGAGCATTAGTTGGTGCTAATTTAGCCGTAGCAGGTGCTCTTATGCAGGCGATTACTCGAAATTCATTAGCTTCCCCACAAGTATTTGGTGTGAATGCAGGTGCTTCATTGTTTATTGTCACTGCTTTCGCCCTCTTTCCTTCTCTCTCTTCCCCATCGCTTGTTTTCTCTGCTTTTATCGGGGCAGCAATAGGAGGAATAACAGTCTATTCCTTTGCTTCCGGAGGGGGAATGACTCATGTAAAACTGGCGTTAGCCGGAATGGCCGTACATTTTCTTTTGTCCTCTTTAACTCAAGGAATCATTATTTTTAGTGAGCAGGCAAAGGATGTTCTGTATTGGCTAGTGGGGTCAATTAATGGAAAATCATGGACACATATTATGATCATTCTTCCATGGTCTATTTCTGGGCTATTCATTGCCTTATTACTTTCTCGATCTATTTCTATACTTGTCCTAGGAGAAAGCACTGCCCAAGGTCTCGGACAACAAGTAAATCGCATCCGTATTCTAGCTGGCATACTGGTCATTATTTTGGCTGGCTCTTCTGTAGCTGTCGCAGGTCCAATAGGCTTTGTAGGATTAATTGTTCCTCATATTGTTAGGAGAGTGCTAGGAGGAGATTATCAAAGAATCATTCCATTCTCTGCACTTTTTGGGGCTATACTTTTAGTTTACGCAGATATTCTCGCTCGATTTATCGCTTACCCTTTTGAATCGCCAGTTGGAATAGTTACAGCAATCATTGGGGCACCATTCTTCCTTTATTTAGCAAGGAAAGGAAGGCATATTAAACAATGAATAATAGACAACAGTTTAGGCAAAAACAATATTTTCATCCTAAGCTTATTCTCCCTGTGCTTTTAATCATCATCTTCATTTTATCAATAGTAAGTCTAGGTTTAGGAGCTATTTACATTACACCATCAGAAATCATTCACAATTTAATTGGGGAAGGAACACAAAGTCAAAGATTTATACTAAACAATTATCGTATTCCCCGTATTATAATCGCTATCATCGTAGGAGCTGGACTAGCAACAGCTGGAGCAATTTTGCAAGGAATTCTCCGTAATCCATTAGCCTCTCCAGATGTAATCGGCGTTACGAAAGGGGCTGGTTTAGCAGCCGTTATCATCATTGTTCTATTCCCAACGTCACCTATTATTTTTCTTCCCCTTTCAGCTTTTATTGGAGCAGCTATCATTGCTGCCATTCTAATGCTGTTTGTTTATAAAAAAGGTGCTCAGCCAAATACGTTGGCTTTAGTGGGAATAGCTTTAGGAGCAATATGTCAAGCAGGGATAGAATATTTAATGATTAAGTTTCCAGATGATGTAAGCATGACTCTTTTATGGTTGACTGGAAGTCTTTGGGCAAGAGGATGGGACCAAGTGTATCTTTTGCTGCCATGCCTCATTCTTATCCCAATACTATTTGGATTAACTGCTAAATTAGATATTTTGAGCCTTGGTGATGATATAGCTACAGGTCTTGGAGAACGCTCAAAATTTTTGCGATATATTTTACTAAGCGTTTCCGTTATTTTAATTGGCGTATGTGTTGCCACAGTAGGTTCTATCGGATTTATTGGTTTAATCGCTCCTCATATTGCCAGAAGAATTGTAGGATCTAAATTTAACGTTTTACTTCCTGCTTCTGCGCTCTTCGGTGCTATCCTTCTCTTAGTCGCTGATAGCCTAGGTAGAGGTCTATTTCCTCCAATAGAAATACCTGCTGGTATCATTACAGCAGTGATTGGTGCACCATATTTTTTATATTTATTACGTGCTGAACGAAAAAAAGCATAAGAAAGGTGAACATTTATGACAACATTATCAGCCGAGCATCTTTCACTGTCCTATGGATCAACTCAAATCCTTGATGATATAAATTTAGTCATTCCTGAAGGTAAGATTAGTGTTATTATTGGGTCGAATGGTTGCGGCAAATCAACTATTTTGCGCTCCTTAGCTAGATTATTAACACCTCAAGAAGGAATAGTCTATTTAGATGGAAAAGCCATTCATCAGCAATCTTCTAAAGAAATTGCAAAGAAATTGGCTATTTTACCTCAAGGTCCAGAAGCTCCGGAAGATATAACTGTTAAAGATCTTTGTTATTATGGTAGACATCCACATAAAGGTTTATTGTCTAGACAAACGCTGGAAGATGATGCGATTGTAAACCGTGCGTTAATGGCCACCAAAATGACCGATTTTGTAGATCGTACATTGGATGAGCTATCTGGAGGGCAAAGGCAAAGGGCTTGGATTTCAATGGCTTTAGCACAAGACACAGATCTTTTATTATTAGATGAACCAACAACCTATTTAGATTTGGCTCATCAAATTGAAATACTAGAATTGTTACGCAATTTAAACGTAACTCATGGTCGAACAATTGTTATGGTTTTACATGATTTAAATCAGGCAGCACAATATGCTGACCACCTTATTAGCATTGTTAAAGGAAAAATTTTTCAAGAGGGGCCGCCTGAAAAAGTATTTACCAAAAGCATGATTAGAGAAGCATTTGGACTTGATTGCTGTATTATTGAAAATCCTGTTGATCAAACACCACTGTGTATTCCTATCGGCTTATCATTAAGCTAGTACTAAGTACAAGGGACCGCTACTTTTAAGATGTAGCGGCCCCTTTATTTACGAATCCATATGAATACCCATTAATTGTTCATACATCCTACTTTGATTTTCTAGAAAAATAATCGTTTCTCTTCTATTTTTATAAAAATCATTCCACATATACATTTGAAGCGTTTTCTTCCATTTCTCAGTCTTCACCATTTTTTCGATTGTTGCATCCCAAAATTCAATTTCAGCATTTGACATGTTCGGAGGCCCCATCACTCCACGCCAATGTTCAAAAACTAAATCAATTCCTTGCTCAGCCCATGTCGGAACCTCTGGTAACTCCTTTAATCTTTTTTCAGAAGAAATCACTAGTAATTTTATTTGATTTGATTCAGCATATTTTTTCGCCTCTGATAAAGACATCGTGGCAACATCGATTTGTTTTTTTAATAATGCCTCCACCACTTGTTCACTATTTTCATAAACATAAAAGTCGAGCTGTTCCGTTTTCAGCCCAACCTGTTGACTAGCTAATACAAAGGAAAGTTGATCATCATTTCCAAGCCTTGGGGAAACACCGATTTTATAAGCATGCGGATCTTTCTTGAGATCGTCCATTAACTGTTTAGCACTGGATATTTTCGAACCTTTTGAAACAATGGTAACTTCCCATTCAGTCGCTAAGGTGGCAATTGGTGTAAAGTCTTTATACGTTAATTTACTTTGACCCAATAAATAATTAGTGATAAGTAGACTTGAATTAATGGCTATTACTGAATCTGTTTGATCCTTTGTATATTTCCAGCCTAATTCCCCGCCAACACCGACTTTATTAATAACAGAAATATTCTGATTCATCAAATTTTCACTTATCAATATATCTTGCATAGCCCTAGCTGTTACATCCCATCCCCCACCAATTGAGCTAGGTGCAATAATCGTTACCTCTTTTGTGATTGGTTCCTCGATTTTAAATTCATTTGTAGAGCAAGTAAAGAGAATTATCATGAACAGTAGGAATAACATGAGTTGTTTCTTCTTCATTCGTTAGACCTTTATCATAAATTTACAGTGTTTTGTCATATTAGGTAATACTTCCTTTCAGGTCTTCCGACAATTCCATAATCATGTTTAGCTGTACAGACGTTGATTGAAACCAAATACTCTAGGTATCTTCTTGCCGTTGTTCTAGATGCCCCCATCTTTTCCCCCATTTCCTCAATTGAAACGCCACCTTTAAGCTCAAACATTATTTCTTTGACTTTTTGCAAGGTTAAACGATCCACCCCTGAAGGAAGGTCCTTTTGATTCATCACAGTTTGGACAGAAGTGCCAAAGAAACTATCAATAATTGACTGATCGATTTCATCCCTACTATTAAAGAGCTCTTTTTTCCTTTTATATTCCTCGATGATTTCAATAAACTTTTCCATTGTTACCGGCTTTAAAAGATAGTGGAAAACGCCAAAACGCATAGCCTTTTCTAGCATAGCTTTTTCAGTTGCTGCCGTAACCATAATAATATCTACATTTGGATAGTCTCCCCTTATTTTCTGAAGTAAATCAGTTCCAAGCTCATCGGGCATATAAATATCTAATAGAAGTAAATCAACTTCTTCTTGCTCAAGCAGGTTCAATGTTTCTTTAGCATTTAACGCCTTCCCAACCAAGCTTACATCAGATACTCTCTTCAAAAATCCCTCTTGTATTTGTGCAATTCGAAAGTCATCCTCTGCAATCACAACTTTTATCACTTTACTTCTCTCCTCATATGAAAGCCCTTTTTGGCAGGTATACTGTAAAAATGGCTCCTCCACTCTTATCATTATGCACTTCAATTGTGCCCCTTAATGACTCCACAATTCGTTTAACATTGAATAAGCCATACCCCCTATTCTCCCCTTTAGAAGAATAGCCCAAAGTGAATATGGTATCTATTTGTTCCTCAGACAGCCCTTTTCCGTTGTCTGTTACTTCTATTATGATGTCATTACCAAAGCCAGTAATTGAAAACAATACCTTCTTACTTTGTTGATTAGCGACCGCATCAAAGGCATTATCAATGAGATTTCCGATAATTGTAATAATATCTGTTACCTCAATATTGCTTGGCAAAGGATCGACATGACTATCAGGATCAATTTCTAATGTTATTTTCTTTTCAGAAGCTTTCCCTAGTTTCCCTAACAAAATTGCTTGCACATTAGCATCATGAATTTGATTAAATAATATTTGATTTCTATGTTGATAGGTGATTGACTCCTTTTGAATAAAATCAAAAGCATCCTTATATCGTTCTAATTGGAGCAAACCAGATATTAAATATAATTTATTGGTGTATTCGTGGGTTTGCGCTCGTAAGCCTTCTGAATAAGCCCTAACCTCTGATATAGTATTGATTAAATTCTTTAATTCAGTCTTATCACGGAAACTAGATACAGCCCCCATAATTTGATTGTTTTTTATAATAGGAATAACGTTAAAGATAAAAACGATATCATTCAAGAGAATCTCAACATTGTGCATCATTTTTCCTGTTTGCAAAACCTCTTCAATTTTTGAATTCTTTAGAACGTCATTGATATGCTGACCAATTAATCTTTCTTCATTAAGATTCATCATTTTCTTAGCCGAATGATTGATTAATGTTAACAATCCATTTTGATCAATCGCAAGAATTCCTTCTTTAATAGACAAAAGAATTGCACTTCTTTCTAGGTATAGCGATGAAATCTCGTGTGGTTCTAAACCTAAGGTATCCTTTCTAATACTTTTTGTTAGAAAAATACCACCTATGATACCGAGCATTAGTATCACAATAGAGGCAATGACAATGGTCTTAATTCTACTAATAATATTTCGATAAATGTCTGTTTCCAAAAACTCTACCGAAACGACTCCAATTATGCGCTGGAAATCACCATAGTCGGCCATTATTGGCACTTTCCCAATAATAACGGAGCCACTGCTTCGCTCAACTTCAAAAATATTTGAGCCTCCAAATAGCAGTGCTAGATCATTGGTATCATCTAAACCACTTTCCTCAATATCATTTTCTACATGAGAATAAATGATCTTATCACGATTTTCAATGATAATATTTGCTGCGTTTACCTGATCTATCACTTGCTCAGCGATAGGACGAAATTGAGTTTCTAAGTCCTCTTGTTCAATTGCATCTCTTAATTCAGGCATAAGTGAAATCGATTTTGCCGCTTGTAATGCTAATTGTTCTACTTGATTTCTAGTATCTACTGCTTGTAAATAAGCAAAGACACTTGCAAGCAGCGTAATAATGAGAAGTATAAGGGAACTAATTAACCCTAGTATTTTCGTTTTTAATGTAATCCTTTTATTTTTAAACATCGTATTTAACCCTTCTAAATTAGAGAGACAGAATTATATTGAATGAAGAAAATAGTAGATAACTCTCATAATGAAATTTAGCTTATGAATATCCCATCTTATTGTACTTTACAACCACTATTTTATACATCTTTTCAAGCACCCCTTAGGATATGGTGAATGCTCACATTTAAACAAAGATGATACAGTTAGTTCGCTCATTTCTGTCATCCATTCTTTCGAAATCGCTTACTGTATAAGCATTAAATAATCCCCACCGTTCATAATTAAATGGGGATTGAATTCTCTTTAGATTTCTACCAGTAGAAGAAGTTATTCATATAGTAATATGATTTACCCTGCTCATAAAATTAATGTTGTATTCCTTAGTTTCCCTCGTACGAAAGATAAAACAAACAGCATCTTCAACTACCATGCACTGTTCCTTGAAGTGCATTTCTTTACATTCAAAACATCTTCGTTTGCTATCTCCTTAATAGTCACATCATTTTACTTATGTTGGTGTTAAAGGATGTATTTTTTAGTCTGTTCTGCATTTTGAATTTTTTCAATTTTATTATTAAATCTACAGTGGATAAGATGATAAAGTAGATTTAGCAACAACCATATACCGCCAATTATAAACAAATTCGTTTGAAACGGTATATAATCACCCGTTTTTATCGAGAGGCTTTTTTGTATGAACTGACAAACTATAACACTTAATGAAACCATAATGATAAATGCCACATTTAAAAGAGGTTTATAAATACTGATTAACATTTTGTTAATGGACTTTGCAGAATACCCTAACATATTTAAAATAAGAATATTTCTTGTGCAATCTTGAA
Source organism: Lysinibacillus sp. FSL L8-0126 (assembly GCF_038630385.1). NCBI lineage: Bacteria > Bacillati > Bacillota > Bacilli > Caryophanales > Bacillaceae > Lysinibacillus > Lysinibacillus sp. FSL L8-0126. Next base: position 98,593 of record NZ_CP152028.1, read on the forward strand.
AATTTAGCAGTATGACAAGATAAAGAAGCAAACAGCCAATCATACATCCTAATAGTTGATTTATCACTGCACTTATTTTATTTGAAACATTATTTTTTTGTAAATAAGCTAAACGTTCCTTTTCTGTTATTATTGATTTATTCTCATACTGTTTAGGAACAGTGTTTGAAAGTATTCCGTTATAGCTTGACTCTTTTATGGATAACATACTTGCTAATTGCGGTTCTGAAAGATAAATAGTCTTATTCTCTGCATTTCCCACAATAGCAGCAACTTTTAGTTTATAGATTTTATGTTTAATATTTACTTCAATATAATCATTTTGTCGTATTCCATAGAGTTCAGATAAAGCTTCATTTATATACACCTCTTTTTCTTTAGGTAAGAAAAGCTCCTTGTGATCTAATGTATAAAATTGAAACAAATTTGGTTTTTTATGAAATCCTATTGCTTGTTGATTAATTTCATTTCCTTTCCATGAAATCTTCACATTACTTCTTAAATAGAAAGTACTATCTTCTTCTAGTGGATGATACGGCTGATAATTTTCAAACTGAATATCATATTTATAGGACCTACCAAGTGTCTGGGTTTCATAAATATATTGACTGCTGAAATGAAGTGACATGCTCATAATCCATAAAACTGTAAAACAGCCTACTGACAGGAATAGTAAAGACACTGCAAATGGCTTACGTAAAGCTATGCGAAATGAGCGCCGATATTTGATTGGAACTGCATTGGATAGTTTATTGCTAATGAAAACAATCCATTTATTTTGGTTTTCTTCAGGGAAATTACGTAATAATGAGGAAATATCAAATTTTAAAAACTTATAGTACGGCACTATTGCCATGATTCCCGATAATACAACAATAAATAGGAAACCTATTGCTAAATTTGAAGGGAAAATTCCCTTTTGAAGTGATTCAATATCAAAAGATGAACGATATAATTGTAATAATACATCTGAGCAAATCCATCCCAATATGAAGCCTACTATAAAGGCAATAAAAGAAAGACTACTATTAATGAAAAACATAACTGCGATTATTTGTTTATTTGAACATCCGAAAGCCTTATAGCAACCAATTTCTTTCAGATGATTACGGTAATATTTTAAAAAAAACATATAAAATGCAAAGGCTGCAATTACAGAAAAAATGATTAAAAAAGTAGCTGCTAAAATTTGATTAGAATGCAATGCAATCAATAGCTCTTTTTGCGAGCTATTAATTAATATCCCATTTGCTTTATTGTAAGCCAAATGTTTTAGATTCCCATCTATAGATACTTGAACAAAAAAGTACATAAATGAGCCTAAACAGCTCAGAAAAAATAACACAGACATAGTCGCTTTTTCACATAGTAAACTCTTGAAAATTTGTTTAAACACCCTACTCATTATAGAATCTCCGTGGAGAAGTATTTAAATAATCGTCCTCAATAAGACCGTCCTTCATGACAATAATACGGTCTGCCACTGTGGAAATTTTGAGGTTATGTGTAGAAAAAATAATGAGTGTACCATAGGTTTTATTTAATTCCTTTAAATAGTCCACAACTTGTTTGCTGTTATGCTCATCCAATGCTCCTGTTGCTTCATCACAAAACAAAATTTCAGGATTTTTAATCATTGCACGTGCGATAGAAACTCGTTGTTGCTGACCACCAGATAATTCATTGGGAAATCGATCTGCTAATGTTTCGATCCCTAGCCTTGCTATAAGTTCACGGAATTCTAAATCTTGAGCATTCCCTGTTTTCCCTAATTCAATATTCTCCCGTACCGTTAATTCCGACAATAGTAAATAGTCTTGGAAAATATTACTGAAATTATAGCGTCTGAATTGAATCATCTCTTTTTGTTCCGCATGAGAAATATCTAAATCTTTATAATAAACATTTCCTCTTGTTGGCTTCATTAGTCCTGACATGATATTGATGAGTGTTGATTTCCCACAACCACTTTGTCCGAGTATCACATTAAACGTATGGGCAAAAAATGAAAGGTTAATTTCTTGTAAAACTGTATCAAAATCATTAAATTTTTTGCTTATATTTTGTAATTTTAAAACAGCTTCCATTTACCAATCTCCTTTTTAGTTAGTAAAAAAGCCAATATTATCAGTTGTTCCTAAACCTTTATTGATCAATTCTTCATAGGCTGTTATTTTATATGGAATGGTTTCTGGATCCCAATGAAATAAATCTTTATCTAAATAAAAATTTGATAGTGTCAATAACATTTCAGCTATTTCTAAGGGATAATTTGTGTAAAAAATTTTTTCCTCCACTCCCTGTTCAATGATTTCTGCAAAATACGGAGCAAGATATTTAGTTAGACCTATCATCAGTTTTTGATGGAATACAGCATTTTCAGGTTGATTCATCATTCGATCTTGCTCTTTATTTTGATGAAAAAGAGAAATACTATTTTGAACTGCCATTTTAAGTCTTACATCTGCGGATAATGTCTTATTATCCATCGTCTTTATTTCCACTACCGCATTTTCAACAAACAATTTAACAGCTTCATCTACACATTCTTCTTTTGACTGAAAATAATGATAAAAGGCTCCTCTTGATATGCCCAATTCCTTTATGATTATCGGAAGTGTCATTTTTTCATAACCATATTGCAGAAGAACCTCCCAAATTCGAATTAAAATGTCGTTTTTTTTATGTTCATAGTTTTTATTTGTCCTTGCCATCATAAACCTCCTATAAATAAACCGACCAACGGTTTATTTATATATTTCCATATTTTTCTTATGAAGTCAAGGAAATTGGCATAAAAAATGTAGAAATATCAAGGAGACGAAATGAAGAACTTTAAACTTTACCTTTCCTCCATATTCTTTTGTTGAAGTAATTATTTTGTAATCAACACTTCGATGCTTATCGAAATCTTTATATTTTACAATGAGTTATGACAGCGAAAATATTTAGTAGGAGGAACTTAAAATGACAATAATAAAGCAAATACCAAATACAAAAATGATAAATCCTAAAATTTTATATTATGGATTTCCTGTAATTTTACTGAGTACATTAAATGAGGATGGAACAGTGAATATTAGCCCTTTGTCATCTTCTTGGGCATTAGGAGACTGTATTGTCTTAGGTATTGGCCTTGGTGGAAAAGCAATAGAAAATTTAGAACGACATCCTGAATGTGTCATTAATATTCCTGACCCCTCTCTATGGGAAAATGTGGAGCAGTTAGCTCCTTACACAGGAAAAAAAACAGTTCCAGATTTTAAGAAACAAATTGGTTTTACATATAGAAAAGAGAAATTTGATATTTGTGGATTCACACCTATTAATTCTACAACGGTCATTCCTACTCGGATTATGGAGTGTCCCATTCAAATCGAGGCAAAGGTAAAACATATTCGTATCCCAGATTATTCTCCTACTTTTGCAATTGTTGAGACACAAACGATACATGTACATGCTCATGAGGAAATTATTATTGAAGAAAATCATATTGATCCAAATAAATGGAGCCCACTTATTTATAATTTTCGGCATTATTTTGGTCTGGGAAGCAAGCTAGGTAACAACTTCCGTTCAGAGATCTAAACATAATCAAGTTGTACTAGATACAGTATAAAAGTAAACCCATACTCTATTAAGTAAGTAGTTGGTTAGCGCTATTTATGTCATTACAGAGCTGTTCCCCATGATTTTTGCCATGAGCCTCCTGATGATGGTTTCAGCGTTATCGTTACACCTTTCAGAACCTTTTTGAACACTTCTAATACTGCATAAAAAAGGCCAGGTACTCATATGAGCGCCTGGTTATTCGTTTCAAGAACTTTATTTAATTGGCTTCAAAATAGATACTGGCTGTTCATACGCACAAAATAATTAACTACAACAAATATATTACACTTGGTCGGAGGCACTTAGTTGGCTCATCCTTATTTCCCCAATCGAGATAGGTGCTTACTGACCATCAATATAAGATAAAATAAAGGATCTTTCTCAGTACCTTCACTGTACTTCCTTCATAAATTCTCTGAAGCCTTCAACGATTTCTTTTGCTTTGGTACGATATAAATAATGATCCCCTTCAAATGTCATCACTTTCCCATTTATAGAATCTTCTATTTGTTTTTTATGCTCTGGTATCCATCTGTCAGTTACTGGATGATTTTCTTGTATAAAGAAAATCACAGGGAGATTTTTTGGGAAGGATCTATTTTCAGCTGCTTTAAAATTTTCATACATCATTTCAGCTTCATTTAACTGGCTTGGGTTGTACATGTTTTTGTGTTTAAGAATTCTCAATTGTTCTTTTGTTTTATCATCATATGGTAGTACGGCGTATGGGTCATCCCCTAGCTTTACTTGCAATCTCGCTAAACCCGATTTTTTAAGTAGTTTTATAGTTCTTATTATAGAAGAATCAATCTTTTTCTCGCTTATCGTTGGAACACTGCTATCAAGCCCGACAAATGCACTCACCTCTTCTGGATATTTGTTCACATAATCCAATCCGTAAAGGCCTGAAATGGAGTGACCCATCAAAATATAACGTTCAATATGAAGACGCTGTAAAGCTTCATGTATTTCACTAACAATATTCTCTGTGCTACGTTCTTTTTCAGTTAGATCACTTAACCCATAACCAAAAGGCTCGATGACAACCACTTTGTAAAATGGAGATAATTCATCTACTAGAAATTTAAAATCAAGTGCTGGTGCCGCTGTTCCATAACCAGGTAAAAGCACAACGGTTTCTTCGCCTTCTCCTTGAATGAAGACATTCATCGTTTTCCCGTCCACTGCTACAGACTGCCCATAAGTTTCTATTTTTCCTTGCTCTATTTTAGAGCAGACAATATTCACTAGGAAAACAATCGCTAAAAAAAGTATGATGGCTACAGCAAAAACTGCTATTAATTTACTTAAAATGAGGATCATTTTTTTCATTATGTTTGCACGATAGTATAGAACGGTAAGCGATCACCGTTTTCTCCATTGCTCTCGTGCCACACCTCCCTTTCGTTATCTCTAAGTGGATTCCGGCTACTTTCATAAACCGTTAAGGATAGCTTATACAACGAAGGTGTACTGCTTATGACAACAATATGAACGGAGTATGAACAAAAAAATTTACAGCGTTGCATAAAAGGTGTAATTGAATCTACTAAGGAGGACGTTAAATTCGTATCAGAAAACCGAATTGTTATCACATTGCTTGATTGTCATGAAAAAAGGATCTTCAAATCGAAGACCCTTTCGCTACTTCTTTGCTGGATTTTTTGTACTTAGTTTTGACGCTACTTAACAATCCATCTTTATCTAGCAATGTTGGTAAGCTTATACCGACAACGATCGTGACGATACCTGCTATTTGCAAAATGGTAACCGTTTCGCTTAATAGGATAACAGATACCATCACGGCGATTGGCAATTCAACAGCACTCAATATAGAGGACATACCTAATCCAACTTTAGGAACTGCAATAGTGAATAAGAAAACGGGGATAATCATGCCAAATAACCCTAATGCCAATCCATAAATCCAAAGCCCCTCATTAAACAAAGTACCATTCCAAATAATTTCTGGAGACTGAAAAGCCGCCGTAATCATAAAAGCAAAAAAAGAAACCAATACTAAACGGTTAGAGGTTGTCATACTTGCAGTTGCCTTACCGTTCACATATAAAAATAAAGAGTAACAAAGAGCAGCTGCTAATCCCCATAACCATCCCTGCAAAGGTATTTGGGATAAATCAACATCAATTATTCCAGCAGCTGGTATGGTTCCAGCTACCAATATAATTAAAGAGATTAATTCAATTCTGCTTGGAAATTGCCGTTTTGTAATACAAGAGATCAACATACCGATCCATGTAAATTGAAACAGTAGTACTACTGCCAAGGAAGCTGGCAAAAAGTTCAAAGAATGACCATATAAAATATTTGTTAACCCAGTTAAGATACCTGCAAATAAAAGGATTTTAACACCTTTAAAGCTAAATTTTGACCTGTTTGTAACTAAGCAGATACATACTGCTATACAGAAGCCAACAAAAAATTGACTTGTCACTGCCTCGGATACCGAAAAGCCACTACGCATTGCCAGTTTTATGATAGTTGAAACGATTCCAAAACTACTAGCTGCAATAATGACTAATAGGGGATAAAGATACATTTTGCTAATTCACTTCCCTCTTAAAACTTGTATATAAATTAAATTTCGATTATGATTTTGAGATTTTGAAAAAAAATCATAATCTCCAATATAAATCACTGATTGTTATTTTACAATCTTTTTTTCGGCAATAATGGTTTACAAACCGAGTTTTTCAGTGAAAAAAGAAAAATTTTGGAAATATTAAAAAAGCCAAACCCAGATGTATCAAGGGTTTGGCTTCTATCCATGATATTTCATTAATACAGAAGGTTAAATTGGTGATGTTTTATTCTGTATTTGCTTAAGTATGTTACTTTACCATCTTTTTCAGTAGTAATCCTAGGCAAAAAAATCACCTTACCTATAAGAGTAAAGTGATTTTAATCAACATTTTCTTCTATCAGTCACATAGAAAAAGTCTATTTCTCTTTAGTAAAAATTGGCAATACATTTAGCGTGACTCTTTTGGCGGTTGGCATACATCACATTTTCGTTGATGTTTATTTTTAAATTTCGTAAATGTTTTTTCAAAGTTACTTCCACATGCACATTTAAATAATAACTTTTGAGAAAAACCATGATATTCAGTCGTTAGCAACTTACTTTCCGAATTATTCTCAACAAACTTTTGAATTTCACTAATCGTCCAACGCTTATTCATTCTCTTACACCTCCATATTTTTCATTTTGCGGAGGCTTTTCTTGGCATCCGTTATAAAAAGGTCTTAATCATCTTAAGCTCTTCATTATAACATGAGCTGGCTAACAATAAAACAGACTTCCATTTACACTTAGCAATAGTTCCTCAAAAAAAAGAGATCATTATTTGTAAAATTTTTGAATCTGCTCTTTAATATTTACGTTACATAATCCTCCATGGTAACAAACTACAGATTCAATGTCTAAGTCTAAATATTTCTTCAAAGATTGACGAGCGACCTTTATATCCAAAGTAGTTGGAACATGAATTCCTCCCAGTGTACCGTTTACACTATACATCGAATCTCCAGCAACAAGTGTTTTATTTTGCTTTAAATATAAGCTGATATGGCCAGGCGTGTGCCCTGGAGTATGGATCACTCGAATTCCGCCACAATACGGTAGTTCTTGACCGTCTTTCAAGGCCACATCCACTTTCCCCTTGGGTGGATTCGCTATGTGCGCGTCTTTCAAAAGTGGTAAATCCCCCTGGATATAAGGCTTATCTAGTTCGTGCGCATAGACTTTTATATTACTTCCACAATTTCGCACTATTTCCGGGAGGCTGCCTATATGATCTATATCCTGATGTGTCAAAATCACAACCTTTAGGTTATCGAACGACACGCCTACCTTATCCATTGCTACGCGCAAATCTTCCATTTGACCTGGGAACCCAGTGTCTATTAAAACAGCCATTTCCTGATCCCATAAAAGTGTTGGATGAATGATGTTCCCATTAAATTCAAGATCCAGAATCTCTACTCCCTTAGAAATTTTCATAGCTTCATTCTCCTTTTAAATTTGATTTAATCAATGTAGAATAATAGAATTTCTTACCTCTCTTATTCAAGCTATATTAATTTTTCACATCCTGAAGCATAGTCCTATTGCGCCAAAGCAACTCCCTCAATGTTTCGAAATTGACTAGAACCGTTCCAGCAATAATCGTCAGAGTACCTATGCCTGTTAGCCAAGAAATATATTCATGATAGAGGGTCACACCTAATGTAACGGCAATGACTGGTGAGATATACAGCCATGTAGAAGGAAAAACAGGATTCGTTCGGGAAACAAGCCAATAATAAATGCTATGGCCGATCATTGAACCAAAAATAATTAAATAAAGAAGAGAGCCAATTGAAGCTGGGCTTAAAAGATAATGAAGCTGAATGTTCTCAGTAAAAAGTGACAAAACGATTAATAAAATCCCACCATGCATCATTTGCGCTGCATTTAAAGCAATTGGAGATGTCGTTTCAAATTTTCGGATGACATGTTTCGTATAAATGGTTCCAGATGCATAAAAAACTTCCCCTAGTATTATGGCAAAACAACCAACCATCCAGAAGGGACTAATCTCAATTGAAAGGCTAGGTAAGATCAAGAACGTAACACCAATGACTCCGACAACACAACCAATAAATGATTTTCGATTTCCTTTTTGCTTCAATAGGAATGTCTGTATAATAATGATCATCATTGGACCTGTAGCAGATAAGACAGCTGCAATCCCTGATGTCACATACTGTTCTGCCCAATATAATGTGGCAAACGTCCCAAAGGTTAAGCCCACTCCTGTAAAAAACATCTCTTTACGAAATAACACCCGTATTGTCGTTCTTTCTCTCCAAACCATAAAACTAAATAGCAGTAAACCGGCAATAAAAAAACGGAGGCCAGCTGATAAAAACGGAGGCATTCCTGCATCAACACCAATTTTAATCGCTAAAAAAGTCGTTCCAAAAATCAAACACATGAAAAAATAATTAATAAGTACCATATAAACCTCCTCCTCTTTTTCTATCATAAAAGAAAGACAATAGAACAGATTAAAAGGGATAGAACAGATTAGATAGGTTCGTGGTACAATCGTTTTGAAAAGGAGGAATCAATATGGGCAAAGCAAATCAAAATGAAGATTATCTTTTTAACAAAGTTTACGATTATGTACTGCACCGTATAGAACGTAAAGAATGGAAAGAACATGACAAGATTCCCTCCGTCCGACAATTAGCATCTGAAATGAATGTTCATCGATTAACGGTATTAAAAGCTTATCAATTACTAAAACAGCATGACAAAGTTTATGTAAAAGATAAAGCAGGCTATTATGTCCAATCAACTGTAACGAAAAATCTTGAATATCTAGATCAGGACAATCCCATTGTTTCTGCATACGTAAAAAAAAATCATTTATCCGAAATCCATCAACCCTCTGTTTCCTATCATTTTTCTCAGGCGTTGATTGATCCAAATCTTTTGCCTAATCATTATTTTTCAGATTATGTGAAGGAAGTGTTTGATCTTTATCCTAAAGTACTTGCCACCTACTCAACTGTACAAGGTGATCTAGAGCTGCGTGAAACACTCACTCACTATTTTATCAACCAGTATAAAACTCATTTGAGTGCAGATAATCTGTTAATCACTTCTGGCTCACAGCAAGCGATTCACTTAATCGCTCAAGCTTTTATTAAACCAAGAGACGTCGTTTTATTTGAACGTCCAAGCTACAGTGCTGCGATTGATATTTTTAGAGCACAAGGAGCACAGATTGTAACGGTTGATATCCATCCAGAGGGCTACGATTTAGAACAGGTTGAATACTATATTAAACAATACAAGCCGCGCCTATTTTATCTCAACCCCACATTCCATAACCCGACTGGTTATACTGTTTCTGTCGAGCAGCGCAAAAAATTAGTAGAACTAGCTGAACAATATCGATTTCTATTAATTGAAGACGATGCCTATCACGACATCTATTTTGATCAAGCCCCACCACCACCCATTTACACGTACGATAGTGCTGGAACAGTCATTTATATCCGAAGCTTTTGCAAATATATCTCTCCTGGCTTGAGAATTGCGACTGTGATTTGTCAATCATCATTAATGAACTCACTCCTAATAGAAAAATCATTGGCTGATAATGGCTCACCACTTCTCAATCAAAAAATTTTTCTCCATTACTTTTCATCCCTAAGATTGCAACAGCATTTGGAGAAAATTAGGATCGCCCTACAGATTCGAAAGGAAATCATGGAAGAAGAGCTAGCTGTAACAGGTTGGCGATGGACTAGCCCAAAAGGTGGTCTGAATTTATGGGTGCAGCTCCCAGATAATGTTCCAACTGAATTATTACTATCTAAAAGTATTGAACAATCTATATCCTTTGTACCGGGTCAAATTTGTGATCCATTAAAACAACTATCATCCTGGGTACGTTTAAGCTATTCTTATGCAAATGAAAAACAACTAAGGGAAGGAGTAAAAAGGTTGGTTGCAGTGGCACAATCTCTTTCTACGTGAGGGGTACTTTTTTGAAACCAGCTACTCACTTTCAAATGGGCCTAGGCTTTTAAATTTTCTTTAAAAGCCTTTTATTAGCATTTAAATACAATTGTTGCAACTGACCAATTTAATTTCAACCATAAGTCAGGTTTTACACAGCTTTATTTATGCCTTAGCTATTATCAACCATTTAAATTATTTCGTTCATTGTTCGTCAATAACAGTGGGCAAAGCAACAATAGGCAGCCACATCTACCTAACATATTCTGCTGTCTATTTGAATAAAATGAAAAAAAGTTATACACCTAGTTCTTATCGGTACAACAGATTCCTGCCCCTAAAAAGGAATTGCAACAAAGGACAGAAAAAATTGTCTCGGGGTAAAGCGCAAATTTACCAAGAAACAATAATCGTCCCTTTAAATTCGATGAAGCCACATTGACTATCTATAGTGCAGCAAAATAACGGTCAAGTATAAAGCCGCTTCCTTCAAAGGGGGTTGCTTTATTACTGAAAAGCCAGTTTTAGAGAAATTTCTGTTCTCATCACATCCCTGTAGAATAAGAATGTTTTGATACAGAGATAGAAGGAGGAGAAAGATATTGTCTAATCAAAATGAGACATCATTAGATAAGGGAAAACAGCCTGATCCGAAAATAAAAGTAGAAAGGAAAGAGGGAGAACCGACTGCTGCTTTCAAGGGTGCTTCCTGGGCAGCACTGTTCGTAGGTGTTACTGCTTATCTTATAGGCCTATTTAACGCAACGATGCAACTAAACGAAAAAGGATATTACTTAGCTGTTTTAGTATTCGGGCTCTATTCAGCAGTATCTTTACAAAAATCAGTAAGAGATAAAGATGAGGGAATACCAGTTACTACTATTTATTATGGTATTAGTTGGATTGCACTTATTGTATCTATTTTATTAATGGGTATTGGTTTATATAATGCTGGAAGTATTGTTTTAAGCGAAAAAGGATTCTATGGTATGTCATTTGTCCTTAGTTTATTTGCCTCCATAACAGTTCAAAAAAATATTAGAGACACACAGAGGGCAAGAGAAAGAAATTAAACTATATGACAAAAAGAATCGTGAAATTCATTCTCGATTCTTTTTGTCATTTTTCTTCTCTTATTATATTTCAAAAATATCGAGTATAAACGCTTTCTTAAGCTGCAACGCCCCTCTTCCCCTCAATGAAGTTCAGCAAATCCTTTGAAAAACAGTTTTGAATCATCAAACAGGCTATAAGAAAAGAGCATGACTATAATAAGCCATACTCCCTTTGTTAGGATAGATTTATTTTAATCTATCCATGTTATTAATTTTCTCCACTTATCGCGACTAAAATTTTAGATTGTGATTTGTCGTTTGTTAACGTTTTGAATCCTTTGTCAACAATGTCATCTAATTCAATTTGACTTGTGATGATACCCTGTGGATTTAATTGACCAGAGCTCATTGCATCAATTGTTCTTTGGAAAATTGACGGTGTATAAACAATTGATGACAGTACATTAACACCTGTGTTTGTAAGCTGCATTGGATTCCATTCGATTGGTCTTGCAAAAATCGAAACGATCATCATGTTACCGCGTGGTTTTGTAACATCAATTGCTTGTTTAAAGGTAGGAGCTACTCCCGCAACTTCAAAGGATACATCAACCCCACCTGCTACAATCGATCGAACGGCTTGTACAGGATTTTCTTTACCAGAGTTAATGGCATGGGTTGCACCTAATTCTTTTGCCTTTTCTAATCGATCATCGGATAAATCTAATACGATAACTTTACTTGCACCAGATGCTTTTGCAGCGATTACTGTTAACAATCCAATTGGTCCAGCCCCAAATACGGCTACAGAATCTCCTAATGTAACCCCAGCATCTTTGACAGCTTGTACAGCAACAGCCATTGGTTCTACTAGTGCACCATCTTTTAATGTTAAGTTATCTGCTAAACGGTGTACATTTGTTACAGGGACATTGACATATTCCGCAAATCCACCGTTTCCATGTAGTCCGATGAAGTTAAATCCATCATATCGATCGACATCTTCATGTTTGTTTCTATAAGTTAATGTAGGATTGATGACAACTCGGTCTCCTGCCTTAAAGTCTGTAACCTTAGAGCCAACTTCTTCGATAATCCCAGCAAATTCATGACCCATTGTAAGCGGGGCAACTTCACCTGTTAATTCAGCTTTTACATCAACTGGTACAAAAACTGGACCTTCTTCGTATTCATGCAAATCACTTCCACAAATACCAGCCCATGCTACTTTTACTTTCACTTCTTCTTCTCTTAAAGCTCGTAATTCAACCTCTTCGACTCTAATATCTTTCACATTATGCCAAACTGCAGCTTTCATTTATGTTACCCCCATAAAATTATTTAAATTGGTACCATAAAATAACATCTTTAATAGCCACTCGTGCATGATTAAAATCCGACACTTCTATACACCTGATAAACGTGTTGATGGACAGATGGTAGGATTCAACTAGATCCATTTTCCATTTTGTTTGTGCAGCTACATTTGTAACAAATATGGTTTCTTTAAAGAATCGTAGCATCGCAATATTTCCTGTAACATCAAAAAACAATTGTAACAAGTGCGCAAACGAAACAACATATTCATAAATATTTTCAGCAGACTTTCTTTGTTTCATCGCTTCAAAACGAAGTAATAGTTCATTTTGCAAATCGGCATTCCATTTAGGTTCACACTTTGTAAGTGCAGAATCCAATAGGTAATAAAGCGCTTCCAAATAATCCTTCAATTCCTGATCCGATATAGTCTTAACTCTTACACCTTTATGTTGTACTTTTTCGACTACACCATCTTTTTGTAAAAGATAAAGAGCCTCACGGACAGGTGCATGACTTACTTGTAACTCTTTTGCAATTTCCGCTTCGATTAAGCGCTGACCTTGTTCATAATAACCAGAAAATATGCGAAATAATAATCGTTCAGCTATTTGTTCAGAAATTGTTTTTTTTGAAATTGAACTTTCATCAAACCCCATCAAACCACTCCATTAAATTTATATCCTTTATTTTAACATAGTTTAGTGTATAGGGTGATTCGCTATAGGTGTTATATATTATGGATTATAGATTATCGATAATCTATAAAAGTATTTTAATATAAAAATCCATTTCTTTCAATTATCTTGTTTGAGGTGTAGTTTTCGGCCACTATTGTATAACATCAAGCATCTTTTAAGAGGCCCTTTAATTTGCTAAGAAAGTGGTTGTTAAGTTGATTACTTGTTTATAATAAGAGGCATTTCATTGAGATAGTTGGCAAAGATGCAGATAACGACACTCGAAAATCCTATAGTTTAGATTGCTTAAAGTTCTCCTTACAATTTGAGCACTTCATTAATAACTTAATTTTCCATCATTATTAGTTAATTATTTCTATTATCAATTCACATAACATTTCACCTAGGTCAAAATTTTTCAAAATCATCACCATCTTTTTTTCTCTTCATATTCTATAGAATCAGAATATTGAGGGGGAAACGTATGGGGATTGAATTCACAGCTCTCCATTGGATTTATGTTGTTTTTATTGTACTCATCATCGGATTTATGGTTAAACGTCGCGATACCACCCTCATTTGTGTAGTAGGCATCTTTATGCTAGCGATTGTTGCGACTGGCGATTTCACTTCGTCCATAAGTGGTGTGTTTAACAGCTTTATTTATGCTATTACAGAGCTGCTATCAACGATTCTTATTATTTCGATTATTGTTGCCATGAGTCGAGTGATGATGACTTCTGGTATTAATGAGGTTATGGTTGCACCTTTCACGAAGATTATTAAAACACCAGCACTCGCCTATTGGACGATTGGTCTATTAATGATGTTTATCTCATGGTTTTTCTGGCCATCCCCTGCAGTCGCACTGTTAGGGGCGGTGCTCTTACCTGTTGCGATTCGGGCTGGCCTCCCAGCACTTGGCGTTGCCATGGCGATGAACTTATTTGGGCACGGTATTGCGTTATCAAGTGATTTTGTCATACAAGGGGCTCCAAAACTAACGGCTGATGCTGCTGGAATTCCTGTTGGTGATGTCGTTTCAGCTAGTATTCCACTCGTCATTACAATGGGGATTGTAACGACAATTGTTGCTTATTTTTTCTTACGACGAGATATGAAACGAGGAACCTTACTTTTGAATACTGTCGGTGAAGCTGGTGAAGATAGACATGAAATTGTGGAAAATTTACTGTCTGTCGGGCAAAGACGATTTTTTGCTGTACTCATTCCCATTGCTTTCGTCTTAGATGTCATTGCAATGGCTGTCTTTAAATTGCAAGGTGGCGATGCAACAGCTTTAATCGGAGGAACCTCTGTTTTCATCTTACTTTTGCTTAGTGTTGTTACTCACAAAGCTGAGGGGCTCGAAAAGACGACAAGCTATTTGATTCAAGGATTCCAATTCGGCTTTAAAGTGTTCGGACCTGTCATCCCTATTGCCGCCTTTTTCTATCTTGGAGATGCTGGCTTTACACAAATCCTCGGTGACCATTTACCCGCTACCTCACATGGAATTGTCAATGATCTTGGTGTTGGTCTTGCTGCGGTAGTACCTTTAACAAAGGAAATTGCCGTGGTCACTTTAGCAGTGGTTGGCGCTATTACAGGGTTAGATGGCTCAGGCTTTTCCGGAATTTCCCTAGCTGGCTCTGTCGGAAGTCTGTTCGGCAATGCTATTGGTGAAGGAACCGCAACATTAACTGCTTTAGGACAAATCACAGCTATTTGGGTTGGTGGCGGAACATTGATTCCTTGGGCATTAATTCCAGCCGCTGCCATTTGTAATGTGAGCCCATTTGAGCTAGCAAGACGAAACTTAATCCCTGTGGTCATTGGGCTTGTTGCGACGACGATAGTTGCGGTGTTTTTGATTTAATTAAATAAAACTACTTCGAAATGAATTCTCCTAATGAGAGGAGACGTAACTAGGCGAAAAGAAAGAGAGAAATCGAACACCATCGATTTCTCTCTTTTTGACATTTTTCTAAAAGTTCATTCAGAAATACAGTTTATAGTGTTTATTTTACTGTTAAAGGAATCATTTCTGATTGGCCATCCCATTTGATCGTTATCTCTACCTCTGTATCTTGTAGTGCATTGGAACAGCCTTCCCCCATTAGAATTACGCCGTTTTTATCCAATGAATCTGAACCAGAAGTTTCTATACCATGTTTAAGTGTATAGTTCACTTCTTTAGGCAGAGGTTGATCACCAATATATCGAATAGTGCCACTCGTTGCACCACACTGATCACTTTTCATTTTGTCGGAAGTTACCTCAAACTGCACTTCCCAGTTTTCATTTTCTCCTACAAAAGTCAAAACTTTAGGCATACAACCAGATACAAACATCACACAAAGTAAAATAGTTAAAACTTTATACTTCATCCTTTTGCACCCTTTTTACAAGTATTTATTTAGGCTATGACTTTGAAGATATTAATGATGGGGACGATAGTTGCTATGTTTTTAATCTACCATCTTAGTAAAGAGTGATACAATGAATTATTTCCTGTTCCTTCTATAAAAGAGGCAAATTCACTTGCCATATGACTGTACATCTTAAAAAAAATATATTATATTTGATAACGTTCTCATTTTGATAATATTACTTTCTTTCCTTAAAGCCATCTCATTTTTAGAAGGAGGAGAATTGATGCACAGCAAAGCAGATGTCTTAATACATCCTGTGAGAATGAAGATTTTACAAGCTCTGTTGCATATGAAAAAGGAAGGCTTAAGTACTTTAGAGATGATTACAATCATTAAGGATGTGCCACAAGCTACTTTATATCGCCACATTCAAATCCTTATGGACGAAAACATCATCAAAATTGTTAGAGAGCGAAAAATCCGTTCAGTTACAGAAAAATTTTATGCCTTAAATGAACATGCGGCAAAATTTAGCGAGGAGGATTGGCGAAAACTAACGAAGAAGCAAAAATTAACGTATATGTCCTATTATCAATTAACATTACTGTCTAAATATCAACATTATTTATCCTCACTTGAAGAAAAAGAAAGTGAAAGCGACTTAGCTACTTTTTCTTTACATGATTTAACCTTAACTACTGATCAATTTGTAAGCTTCGAACATGATCTTAACAATTTACTCACTAAATACTATAATATGGCCGACTCAAATAAAGGTTCTGAGACTAAAACAATTGCGATAAATATTATTCCAAAACCTTAAGTACTATTGACGTAAAGAAATGGAGAAGATTTATGAAAAAAGGAAAGTCACTAGAAAATATACGAAAATTAATTATGATTATTATTGGAGCAGTGATTGCCGCTTATGGACTAGAAGCTGTATTAATTCCAAATGCTGTCATTGACGGCGGTGTAACGGGTCTAAGTATTATGGGGGCTCACCTCTTCGGAATCCCGTTAGGCATACTGCTCTTTGTCTTAAATATTCCGTTCATTTATATCGGTTATAAGCAAGTTGGAAAAACCTTTGCATTAATGAGTAGTGCTGGTATCGCAGCATTATCCATTTCTACGGTGCTTTTACATGATGTTAAAACCATTTTAGGCCCAAATGATCCCTTACTGATTGTCTTATCTGGTGGTATGCTGCTCGGTGTGGGTATCGGGATTGTATTACGTAACGGTGGTGCTTTAGATGGTTCTGAAGTTTTAGCTGTACTATTATCACGTAAAATTCCATTTTCAGTCGGCGATATTATCTTATTTATCAACGCCTTTATTTTCTTAGGGGCAAGCTTTATCTTTGGCTTAGAGAGTGCTTTATACTCAGCTTTAACATATTATATTGCAAAAAATGTTATTGATATTATCCAAGTTGGTTTAGAGAAATCAAAAGAAGTTCGTGTGGTTAGTGCAAAATCTGAGGAAATTGGGGACGCGATCCAAGCTCGTCTAGGACGTGGTGTTACTTATACACATGGACGTGGCGGTTTCTCTAACGAACCAACGGAAATTTTAAACTGTGTCATTAACCGTATGGAAGAAAATAAATTAGTTTCAATTATAAAGGATATCGATGAAGGTGCTTTTGTTGTCATTTCTGATGTTTCAGAAGTTCGTGGTGGGAACTTTAAGAAACGAGATATCCATTAATGTAAAAGTAAGTAAGACACAGATAGGTCTTACTTACTTTTTTTATTCACTTATGGGAGCAGTCGTCCTATCATATTTTACTCCACCAATTAAACATAGAGCCCCAAGCACTACTACGGCTGCAGCGCCTATCAATACATACTGATAGCTATTCGTCACATTCGCCATTGTCCCTGCTATGGATGGGCCAATCATTTGGCCAAATGCATAACCAGCAGTTAAATAGCCTATAATTTGATGACTGTTTATCGGTACAATATGTCTTGCTAATGTTGTGCCAACTGTTGTAATGCCCATAAAGGTTGCACCAAAAATAAAGGCACTGGCATAAAGGGTAAGCGTATTCGTTGTGAATGCAGGTAACACGATACCAAACGCTTGCAATAGCATAGAGATCAGTAATGTTCTTACATAGCCATAATGCTGTGCTAGCTTCGACCATACAATACATGAAGGAATTGCCGCAACGCCCACTACAAACCATACAAAAGCTGCATCTCCATGAAAGCTTGTTGACTCCTGTGCAATCGACACAATAAAGGTACCTGTGACAATATAGCCAAGCCCCTCAAGGCTATAGGCTATGATTAACCATTTTAGCCACGTCTTCGGTGAAGCTTTCTGAGGCGCAATGGCTTGACTTACTAAGTGTTGTTCATACGGTGGGATCGGTTTGATGAATCTTATAATCAGCACAAACAATACGACACAAAACAGAGCTAAAGCAATCCAAGTTCCATTCCATTGAAAAATGGCATGTATTGGTGAAACAATGATGGCACTTAAAGCAATACCTGTCCCTACCCCACTATAGAAAAGTCCTGATAGATGCATGTTACGACTGCTAGCTAACTGATCAAGGACAAGGCTCGCAATGACGACAAAAATAAAGGCACTCATTACACCTGAGATAAACCGCAGTATGTACCATATAAGGATTGCATTCGTAATGCCCATGAAGGCAGTAGTTAAAATGCTAATAACGAGTGCTAGCTGTAAAAAAGGAATGCGTTTATTTGCTATAGGTAAACGCCCTGCCACCAATGCTCCTACTAAATAGCCTAAATAATTGCTTGTGGCTAAATATCCTGCTGTTGCACGGCTAAATTCAAATGTTTCTTGCATATACGGTAAAATAACTGTATAGGAGAAACGAGCGATGCCCATGGCGATTACCAATGTAAAAATCCCACCAATTACATATTGAATCGTTTGCTTGTGCATAGAATCACTCCTTCCAATTTACTATAACAAATATCCAGATATCACAAATAGACTCAATTCGTTATAATAGGTATCAAAAAAACTGATAGTTGGAGGATCTATGAATATTAATGATTTAACGACCTTTCGGACAGTCGTCCAAACAGGTAGTTTTTCTAAAGCTGCCACAGCACTTAATTACACGCAATCCAACATCTCTATGAAAATTCAAAGTCTTGAGACGCTGTATAGCACAACATTTTTTTATCGCGGACATCGTGGAATACAGCTTACACCGAAAGGAGAACAATTTTACGAGCTAGTCTTAAAAATGCTTCACCTCTATGAAAAATCCTTTGAGATTGTTCAGGATACAGGAGAACCAAAAGGTGTATTACGAATTGGATCAATGGAAACGACTGCAGCACTACACTTACCAGCGTTATTAACCATATTTCATCAAGCTCATGAACAGGTGGATATTACCATTTTGACAAGCCCTTCACAGGATAATATTGACCGGTTAGAAAATTATGAATTAGATGGTGCATTTGTCACTGGACCTGTTTATAAAGAAAATCTATTGGTAAAGGAGTTTGTCTACGAGGAGCTTGTTATTGTCACATCTAGCAAGCATAAACCAATTAAGCAGCTGCGAGATTTAGCGAGTAGCACTGTAATTACATTCCGTCATGGCTGTTCCTATCGGGCTATTTTAGATCATTGGTTACATGAGGATGGTGTACGCCCACAAAATCGAATGGAGTTTGGAACACTTGATGGAATCTTAGGCTGTGTTGCTGCGGGATTAGGTTTTACCTTACTTCCTCGTGCCATCGCGGAAAAATATAGTGCCGCACAAGCATTGGCACTGCATGCGATCACGAACAAGCAAGCACAAATTCCTACGTGGTTTATTTATCGTAAGGATGATGTACAGTCTCCTATACTACAGTATTTTTTAGAATCTCTTGATGCTTACCAACGTTGCGAGAATACTAGCCAAAAGTTTTGAAATGCTTTCTATCACTTTGGTATTGCTATCCATCACTTTGATAACGCTATCCGTCTCTTTGGTATTGCTATCCATCACTTTGGTAACGCTATCCACCACTTTGGTATTGCTATCCATCACTTTGGTAACGCTATCCACCACTTTAGTATTGCTATCCCTCACTTTGATAACGCTATCCACCACTATCCACCTTCTACTAAAAAGCTGTTCAGCACGGTAGTGACCCCTTAAAGTTAGAGTTTTTATTTATGCAGCTAATTGGCTGGCATGAGTTCGGTATTTTACCGGACTCATGCCGGCCAATTTTTGTTTAATACGTTCGTTGTTATAGTAGTGGATATATTTTTCAATTTTCTTTTTTAACACGTCATATGAGACTAATTCTTCCCCGTAATACATTTCTTGTTTGAGTAAGCCAAAGAAGTTTTCCATTGCTGCATTGTCTGCACACGTTGCTTTGCGAGACATGCTTTGGAAAATCTTGTTCTGCTTTAATGTTTTCACCCATTTATTATGTTGATAGTGCCAGCCTTGATCTGAATGGATTGTTGTTCGATATTCTGCACGTTCTCGAATGACTGGAAGGGCTTGTTTCAATGAGTCCAGCACAAAATCCATTGTAGGCCGTTTAGACATACTGAACCCAATAACCTCTCCGTTATATAAGTCCATAATTGGGCTCAGATATAGTTTTTCATCATCTGTACATTTGAATTCAGTTACGTCTGTCACCACTTTTTGTACGGCGTAATGCGTATAGAAACGGCGATTTAAACGATTTTTCGCCACTTTTCCAACCGTACCTTTATACGATTTATAGCGCGACTTGCGGACGAATTTCTCACATTTCAAATCTAATTCCTGCATAATGCGCTGTACTTTTTTGTGATTAATGATGTAGCCTTGCGCTTTTAACTCCGTATGTATACGACGATAGCCATATCGTCCTTCATGTTTCTTAAACGTCTCTAAAATCAATGTTTGCCATCCCTTATCTGGATCTTCCTGATGCAGTTGCTTGATGTGATAATGATACGTAGCTTCTGGAATATCTACACGCATTAAAATGTCTTTTAATCGGAATCCTTCTTCTTTGAGTTCAAAGGCAATGACTGCTTGTGCTTTCCGAGGAATGCTTCCGGGTTCTCTCGAAAAGCCTTCAACTTTTTTAAGTATGCCACCTCTAGACGAAGCAGTTCATTTTCACGTTCTAACTGCTCCTCACGTGACATTTCTTTTTCTTGTTTAGTTGGTTTTGATTTTTTCGACATAGATGGGCGCCCCTTTGCTTTTTCTTGCAGGCCCTCTATCCCTTCTTCCAGAAATTTTTGGTTCCATTTAGCGATTAAACGTGGATTGTTCATCTTAAATTGAATCGCTGTCTCTTGATAGGAAGCACCTGTTTGTTTCATAAAGTGTAATACATCTACTTTAAATTGAACAGAATAGACTTCCTTACTTCTTTTTCGTTTAATACCATTATTCCCATATGCTTTGTAGGCAGCTACCCATGTTCTAATTGCTGTAGTAGATGGAATGGAATATTTTTTAGCTAATCGTTTAAGACCTATTTTTCCTGTTAAATACTCTTTCACAACCTTTAACTTAAATTCATCGCTATATTTTGCCATAAAAAAACACCCCAAAAGTTTTTTACTCTAACTTTTGGGGTGCAGCACCCACATAATCCTTGGCTGAGCAGCTTATGTTTTCTTTTGACGACTGAATACATTTCCTTTAGGCTGTAATTACATACTGAAGGGAGCTTTTTATGGATATTTTTATCGCTAGTAATCGACAATTACCTATCCGCTACTATGTGCAGGAAGCGGTTTGGATTCGTCGTGGAGGGAGCACAAAACTGCCAGAGTTAACACTGCCGTTTTTCGTCGAGGTAGAGATTCAAAACCACTATAACTTACAAATCATTACAGACTATATTTTTGACTTTCAAAAACAATACAAGCAAACAGAAATTCAACTCTTCATCAAGGACACAGCTCTCCTAGCAACCATGCAGGAAATGCTAGGTCATCATAAACACAGACAGCATGCTATTTACATTCTTCCACTGCAATTGAACTTATGAAGCTGCTAATGGCAATGTAATAATAAAATACAATGTCTCATTTTTATATTTAGCGTGAATCGTTCCTCCATGAAGCTCTACGATGCTTTTGGCAATCGCTAACCCAAGTCCCGAACCTTCTGTAACATTTGTTCTCGCTTGATCCTTTTTATAAAATCTCTCGAATAAACTATCAAGCTCCTCCGTTGTAAAGGCATCACTTTGATTTGCCACGCAGATACGCATATGATCGTCTTGCCCTTCAAGAGAAACCATAATTTTTCCATCATCAGCGCTATAATTAATAGCATTGATGAGTAAATTATCAAACACACGAACAATTTTTTCCGAATCAAGCGCCGCAAAAATTTTTTCCTCTGAGAAATGTTTCATAAAAATCCGTTGTTTTTCCTCTGCTAAGGGTACTAATTCCTCCATTAGTTGATCGAGCAGCTCATTCACACAAACCTGTTGTCGTACTATTGTATTTTTATCATTCGTTAGCTTGGTATACTCAAATAAATCATCAATTAAATTTTTCAATTGCTCAGATTTAGAAAAAGCTATTTTCAAATATTCGTCATACTGCTCTTTCGTCTCATACTTCTCTTCGCTTAATAAACGTAAATAACCCATAATAGAGGTAAGAGGTGTTCTCAGGTCATGTGAAACATTTGTAATAAGCTCATTTTTTTGTTGCTCGATTTTTCGCTCCATTTCGATGCTTGTCATAATTTCTTCCGCCATTTGGTTAATACTATCGGTTAGTAATGCAATTTCATCTTGTCCTTTTTTCTCAATACGATAAGCTAAATTTCCTTTTGCGATGACCATAACCCCCTCTGCCAATGCCTCAATTTGATTCATTTTACGCTTTGTACTATAGAAAAAAGATACGATAAACAAAATAACCCCAATGAAAAAAGGTATGGGCCCTTCACTTGTACTAGTTATCGCTTCACCTTGTGGAAGCCCACTCACGAAGAAATAATAATTTTTATCTTGCAGGGTTAGCGGCACTAACGTGGTAAATGCCTCTCGTGATGTTTCTATCGCACCTGGATACGTATGGTTAAACGGTTGATTGATTGCAAAATCCATGACATTTCTTATTTCTTCATGCAGATCAATTTCTTGCTCTTTGACCTGCTTGGTTTTATATAAAATCTTCCCGCCCTCATCTGTCACAATAATTTGTAAAGCATTCTGGTCACTGTCCACCTTGTCATTTTCTTGGTCAATCCATTGCTTTAACACATTAACACTATTTTCTTGGATCGCTAATTCTGCTGTATCCTGTGCCTGATAATACATCATCTGCATACTGGCACTATAATCCACCATCACGGTCTCATTGATATTCTCAAACAATGGGAGGACTGCACGTGACACCAAAAAGCTGCCCAGCGCACATAGGATAAACGTTGTAAATAGTTGAATTCGAATGCTACGCTGAATATTGTTTTTTATCTTCGTACCGATTTGTTTGAAGAGCCCTATGAGCTTACATAAAAACCTAAAGATCTTTTTCAACTTTATATCCTACTCCCCATACTGTTTTGATATATTGAGGATTTCTTGGATTTGTTTCAATTCGCTCTCGAATTTTACGTATATGGACCATCACTGTATTTTCTGATTGAAAAGCCTCCTCTTTCCAAACCCTTTCATAAATTTGCTCTGCACTCATCACGATGCCTGGATTACGGACAAGCAATTCTAAAATCGCAAACTCTCTTGGTGTTAACTTGACTTTTTCATTATTGACAAAAACCTCATGTGTCGCAGTATTAATACGTAAATCACCGATTTCCAGCTCTTCACTATTGCTGCTATTCATGCCATTCATTTTCAGATAGCGACGAAGCTGTGATTTAATGCGGGCAATTAACTCTAACGGATTAAAGGGCTTTGTCACATAGTCATCAGCGCCTATTGTTAAGCCAACAATCTTGTCCATATCCTGAGATTTTGCTGTCAGCATAATAATAGGCATTTCCGCAATTTCTCTTACCTTCATACACATTTCAGTACCATCCACTTTAGGCATCATTAAATCCAATACAATTAAGTGCACCTGATGCTTCTTTAATAGCTGTAAGCCTTCATCCCCATCACAAGCCTCTAGCACATGATAGCCTTCATTTTTTAAATAAATAGCGATAAGATTTCTTATCTCTTTTTCATCATCTACAATTAAAATGGTTTCTTTACTCATCTAACCCCACCAATAATCAAATATTTGTCAATTATAACGTTTCCTCATTTTAACTATTTTTTTAATTTTCGTATATAAAAATAATAAAAACTGATGATGATTACGCTGAAAATTCCAAAATAAATACCATATTTAGTAGCCAGCATCGAAATAACTTCCATTTGACTGCCAAATAATAAACCAAGTGTAAAATACATCAATGTCCAAACAAAGCCTGTTGTATAGGAAAACAAGGCATACGTTTTAAAGGGCATATTATTCATCCCCACCAAGTACGGCAAGATATGTCGAACAATCGGAATAAAATAGCTCAGAACTAATGCAAAGCGACCATATTTATTTAGTAATTCCTTTGATTTTACAAGGTATTTTGCCTTGTTCTTTTTGATAAGTTTGTCGAGCACTCGATGTCCAAAGATTTTACCAAGGAAATACCCTAGTGAAAGCCCCGAAACAACACCTAAATAGGTCAGTAAAAAGGATTTCCATACGACCATTTTTTCTAACGAAGATAAAAAGCCACCACTCATCACAATCATCTCATCTGGTAGCGGCATCCCTATAATGCCTAACCATAAACTAAAAAACAAAGCAAAATAGCCATATTGTTCAATGAATCCTAAAAGATCCTGTAGCTCCATTAACTAGCCCTCGTATGACCAAGTTTACAGCTTAGTACATATGCTGGCGGCATATTCATCCATACTTTTTCATGAGAAATATCTTCAAAATATGTTTGAAAGAATGCTTTTTTCACAAGTGAATATTGGAATGTTATAAATTTTCCATTGTGTAAACAATCCTTCACATTGCTTAAAATACAACATGATACATCAGACTTTAAAGAGGTAAATGGCAGCCCAGAAATGACATAATCAATTTTTTCTATATGGAGTTCGTCCATAAACTGCCTTAAGTTTTCTGCTGAGCCATTGACTACCACAACATTGGCTTCATGTGCAAATTGATGACGTAGCTTTTCACAAAAAATCGCATTATGTTCAATGAGAATAAGCAATGTAGCTGGCTGCTTTCTTTTCACAAGCTCTGTAGTAAAGGAACCCATCCCTGGTCCAAGCTCGACAATGCATTGAGCCGTTTCAAAGCAAATGGGTTGTACCATTTTATGAGCCAACTTTTTGGAGCTAGGTGATATTGCTCCAATTGTTTTCGGATGTTTGATAAATTCAGTTAGGAAGGTAATGAGTTGCATGTCGTTTTCTCCTCGCTTTGCTTACATTGTTGATGGTTCTAACTATAAAGAGCATTTCTTAAAGAATTGCAAGGAGAATTCTTAACTTTTTCTTAAGGTTTTACAATATTTGGTTGATATCAATTCCATAATGGTTACATCTTTGTATGAAATATTTGTAGGTTCATAAAAAAAAATCACTCGTTCTTTGAGAGGAGTAATTTTTGACAATTAGCTATATGGAGCGACTGCTGACAACACCTTCCATTATTGATATAATTTAATAGAATAACGAATTATGTAAGGAGACAACATTTATGAATAAACCTTTTTATAAAAAATGGTGGTTTATTTTAATCATCACATTTATTGTAATTGGTGCTATTGGAACTACAAGGATTGGTGACGATCAGAAAACTTCTGAAAAGGAATTAAAGGAGAAAAATGATACCATCGTTATTGATATGAAAGCTGCAAATGATACAAGTATCCCCCTAGAGGAACGTATTGCCAAGATAGCTGCTGATTTATTTGGAACTACTACAACTGATGGCCGCGATCGAGATATTAGGGTTGAAAGCATGGGAGATACCTATTATTTAAAGCTGATGATTGATGATTCCATAACAAAAAAGAAAAAGCTAAATGATGCTCAACAAAATACAGTTAAATTACTTAAAATTTTAAAGGATGTAGAGGATATGGGTAATATCCACATCAATTGGCAAGATCACTTCAAAGATGATTATGGTAACCCTACTACTGGGTCTGCAATGACCACGGTCATTAAAAGGACGGATATGGACAAGATTGGTTTAGCTAATTTCCAAGCATCTGACTTGAAAAAGATAGCTTCATATTACTATAGTACATAGTGTTTTTAAGTAAAATCGGCTTTTCAAATATGAAGTATACAATGAAAAGTCCTTTTTTAATTTATTTTGGTGAGGGAGATATAAAAATAGTGTAATTAAAATTATGTACGATACTAGGATACGTATGATAAAAAAACAATTATCTTAAAAGGAAACAACACTCTATGATTACTACAAGAAATTCTACTATGAAATATCTAATAGTAAGAGGGTCGCACAAGTATAGCAGATATAAAAACTAGTTATATGGCCAAGAAAGCAATTAAGCTATCTTGGTCTTTTATACTTTAGTTACTACGTTGTGAAATAATGATTTTTATTCCTGCAAAATCACCGTCAGTCAATGTACCGGCATCAAATTTTTCTAGATGTGACTTTTCAATAAGCTTTTTATCTACTGCTTGTTTAATGTAGTCACGTACTGCGGCTTTAGTTGTCTCGTTTGTAAATCGCATTATATCATCCTCCTTTTGTTTTTGTGTATCCTCTACAATAAGCTGAACCTTTCCACCGCTACTCGTTGGCACTACTACTTGTCCTTCTAATTTATAGCCATTAGGCATTTGCCATGTTGTAGGAATTTCAAAATGAGGTGCATCGTATTGCCCTGCTGGCCAAGAGCCTCCCCAAGTGATACCTAGCTTTTTAGCTATTGTCCCCACCTTCAATAGAGTAGAAATATCATATAGATTTCGTGGCGGTGCTACAGCAATATCCCATGCTCTACGTGATGTATGATTACTATTACGCGTCCAGGTAACTACTTGCCCTGGTCTTGTTCTTCCTTGTTCATATAGATAATTTTGGCGAGCTTGGCTGCGATATGTTTCTGTGACGAATATAAAATCAATACCTGCTTTACAACACTCCTGAAAGAGTAATCGACAGGCTGTTTGTGCAGCTACTGTTAATTCCCTTAAATCACGACATGTTGTTACACTTGTACTCATTTTGTCTTCTCCTCCTTCGTATTGAAGATTTCTAAAGCTTTCTTAACTGGTGCAGGCATGTCCACCCCAAGCTTGGCTGAATTTTCTCCTAAGCTAACAAGCTCGTTCAAAATGAACAATAATACAACTGCATCAGGAATAATCTGTCCAATTGAAAACCCTTGATCTTGTAGCACTAAATAAATTAGATTGGCTACCACGATCCAAACCCACATCATGCCTTTTTTGATGATGCCTTGATAACCCCTCTTACTGTTAATCGTTCCCCAATTTGCTGCCATGCCTGATAAAAAATCAATTACATTCAATATTAACAATACTGTCATCAATAAACCCCATCCACCTACGAACCACGATACTACTCCACCTACTGTGCTAAGTAAAAATTTAAATGATTGTTCCATTTATCTACGTCCTTTGCCTTTTTTTAGTGTAAAAAAAGCCATGAGAAGCATCGAGGTTCGGTACAGCCTATCTCGATTGCTCTCATAGCATTTAAAACATAAAAAATAACGCTAGCTTATGCTGCGTTTACTTGTTTTCGTTATTGAGTAATGCTTTTACAGCTTCTCGCCACAACAACGGCACCTGGTCAATTGTTCGCAAGTTCATTTTAATTAAATCCCAATATAGTTTAGCCATGATTATAAGACCCCCTTAGTTGTTAGTGTCTCTACTAATTCTGCGATAGCTAACTGATTCTGTATTTTATCTTGCTGTTGTGCCTCTGCTGATTCAGCTAACGCTAATTTCAATTCTTTATTTTCAACTTTGAGTTTCTCATTTTCTTGCCGCAAAAGAAGTAGCTGTTCAGACATAGGCGTTTCAAATTTGGGATATTCGAATACAACCTGTCCTATCTTCAAATCAACCTTCCAACTATTTGCGATTTCAAAATCGCTGCGGTATTGACCATATGGTAACTGAATGAAGTTGACCATTTCTGGATTTCTTGCGGAAAGTACATCAAACATTATAAAGTCTTGTTCCTTTGTTGTTTCAACAACACCCGCATTATTTTTCTCTGGAATCGTCAGAATAACTTCACCAGTTTCTATTTCGTAATATATTTTAAAACCTAGAATGATAATCTCCCCCTTAACTTATTTTGTAAACAGTACCATATACATTAGTTCTTACCCCAGTATTCTGAGTTTCAGTATATGACATTTTGAATTGTATGCTAATCAATGACGTGACACCGTTCGCTAGAGTTGCTGAGATTGTTTGAGCACTAGCAACTGCACTATATTCACCGGTCGGCTTATCATATTCGTAGTATGCTCTTAAATAAAGAGTAGTTCCCGATAGATAAACCATAAAATGTGGCATAAATGCATACCCTTTATTTTTAGGGAAAGGATATGTATATGCCCCAATGTTTGTATTAACAATTATCGACAGAATACCATCAGTTCCATATCCTGGGTCTGGATATATGACTCTCTTGTTGAACGTTGGGTAAGAGCCACCATTCAACATGTCACGTTCTCCACTTGGTCCAGCATCTGGTAGGTAATAAGCCATTCGCCATCCATTCATCGGAATCGTATATAATGGGCTAGTTATTGGAATCGCGGTAGTTATTGGCATGAGATATTCAACCCCGAACCCTGACATCTCTCCATCATATGCACCAGTTACATTGAACATCGATACGCCTTTCTTGATGTTCTGCGGCAATAAGTTTGGGCTACCAACTACGTACCCTGTACCATCATGCACACCTTGAGTGATTGCTTGGTTCATTGTACTTGGTGTGATGATTTGTCGTCCTATTTCCACCTCACTTTCACCCTGTAAGATAAAAGCTCCGTCACGATAACGAACAGTATAAACACCGTTAGCCTTTGCATTACTGAACGCCGTGCCATTTGCTTTCTTGATGGGGATTGCACCCAAACCATTAATATCCAAGGTTGTGGCGACTGTACTGTTAGCATTAGCCGCAAAGGATACACCCAAACCATCACTATAGCTTGTTATCTCTACATGTGTAGCCGTTAAAGCATTTACGGTTCCTCCAACAGTTCCTATCCATTTGACTGAATCAGTTGGGCTAATGGGCTGAATAGCATCCTCAATACGTTTCATTTCTGTATCAATCTTATCAAGATTGGCGTTAACCACATTTACATTATAAAAATCATCCTCATTATCCTTTGTAAAACCATAATTAGCAGTGTCAG
Organism: Lysinibacillus sp. FSL L8-0126; assembly: GCF_038630385.1. Taxonomy (NCBI): domain Bacteria; kingdom Bacillati; phylum Bacillota; class Bacilli; order Caryophanales; family Bacillaceae; genus Lysinibacillus; species Lysinibacillus sp. FSL L8-0126. The sequence continues at coordinate 127,596 of NZ_CP152028.1, forward strand.
TAGACATTACAATAACACTTCCTCTCTCAGTTGTTTATGTGTATAAGCAGCCAGTTGAGCGTGTGTAAAGCGCGCCAGTGCACTATGTTGGATGTATCTGATTTCCACATAGACCAACATGTTTTGAGGCGTTACTCGCTCAAGTAATACCTCGACAATTTCAAATTCACGAGAAACCGTTAACTCTAGCTTTACACGTACCCACTTCTCAGATGTACTGCGAGTAAGCTCGTATTTTCCCTCTCCTAGCAAGCTATCAAGTAGCTGTTTCAGAACTGGAAAACTATAGGGCGCTTGTTCTTGATATCTTGATAAAATACGGAAACGACGTGTTTCGAGTGTTTCGGATTCGCCTGTAACTAAACCGAGCATTCTCTCATAACGATCGGCACCGCGTTCATCTAGGGTTAAGATAAATTGATTACCTAACAATGATTCAGTCAGTTCCCATATACGCTCTAGTGATGGATTTTCAAGTGATGCAATCTTTTGAAGTTCCTTGATTTCATGGAGGATAGGAGGGAGGTAGCTTAAAATATCTACTTTTCTAGCCACTTATAGTCCCCCTTTTCGGTATTGCTTCTCTATCAAGTTCAAGGTTGCTTGCCTTGCCATTTAATAAAGTGTTAGCTATATCAATGACTCCATTAATACCAAGAATACGTGTTTCAATTTGACTTATTCGGATAATCAACCCTGTTTCATCTTCTTGTTTAGTAACTGCCGATGCCCAAAATTCCGCAAGCTCCTCAAAGTATCCATCAATTACTTCTTGGAGGGCATTCTCTACATCTTCAAAAGACCATCCCGATTGAAGCGTTATTGTTGTAACTATATTCACTATCGTTTCATTGACAGCTGAGATAGTAACGATATGATCAATAGGAGCAAGCCCGACTCCATCACCTTGCGCATCTAACGGATCCATTAGATGTTGTACTAACTCAACTAATTCAGTGGATGGCTTCGAAAAAGTAGAATCGATGATTGTAACACCAACAGTGCCGCCTCCATACTTCGCTCGGTAGATGCGTGCACCTCCAACCCCAGGTATGTTTCCAACTCGCTCTTTGTAATCAGCGCGATTCCCACCAAACGAAATACTTTCAAAGCTATTGAAGTAACGTGCCCTAAAAGCCTCTGTATCTTCTTCGTTCTCTCCTGGAATCAACAAGTCCGTTAACTGTGCCGTCTCAAGACCTGCAATGTAATCAATCGGTATAAGCTGCCCTATCTCGAAATTTCCAACTTCACCCTCTGTTTCACACTCCATCTTAAAAACACCTTTTTCAATTTTTTCAAGGGCTACGTAGTTGTATTCTTCCTGTGAAAATCGTGCGCCTAACGGAACATCAATATTGAATACTCCTTTTCGAATAGCTTTCGTTGCAGGGGTTGGACTAAGCCCTCGTTCAGCTGCACGCCTTACTAAATTTTCCCGTGAGGCCGTATCTGCGAACATTTCGTTTTCGTAGTTCAGCAATGTAAAAAGTATTTGAGCTGTCTCAGCTGTATTGGCTGCTGTTGCCTGATAAATTAACGATGTCTCTCGTTTATCCTGTGTTGGTACATTGGATAGTTTCTGAACTAATAAATCCTCATAGGGAGTATTTAAATCAAAGGCTACTGCCATCAATAATCCACCTCTTTCTCTGCTGTGATTTCACCAAATATGGTATGTGCTGTGTATTGAATATGCACTTTATTTTTATTTGTTGTTACTTCAAAAGTATCCACTTCTGTAATGCGATCATCCTGTAGTAAAGCCTCTTGGATGCGTCGTTTTACTTCGCTAACAACATAGACAGTTGGTTGCCCAATTAAATCATTAGTTTCAAAGCCTGTGTTCCAGCTGTAAATTAAATGATTGTATCGTTCGATATTGAGCATTAAAAAAATCGCTTGTTTCAAGGCCTCTAGTTCATCAACGGTGCCATAACAGCGATCTAATTCGTTATTTATTTTAAAAGTATTAGAAGGTTCAATTTCTTCCTCAAAATCGAATGCCAGTCCATCATTTATGACCTGTGGAATCATCAAATCACCTCTTTATCTATAATTAAATATTGTTGACCACCATGCACGCGAATCATCGTCACTTTGTCACCTGTTATTAAGCCGTTAAAGACTTTAGCTTTCTGCTTTGCTCCACCATTCACACTCATCTCTACTTCATAATCCATAACAGCACGGGTGAGCTTCAATTGTTTTTCTTTTAAAGTCAATTTTTGATCGATTTGAACCTCTAAAGGACCTACACTTATTACATTGCCGTAAATAACCGTAGCAAGCTTCTGTGCATTGAGAACGCCCAGAACAAGTTTCTGAATTTCTTTTAAAATATCCTCCATACTACGCAATGAAATCACCGCCAATCAACGTTAAATCCATACGATGATTAGATTCCTTGAAGGTATGCTTAACACTTTCTACCATCATGAAATTGGCTACTGATACGTCACCAACATACAACAGCACTGCTACCTGACTTCCTCCACGCACAATTGGATTACCAAACACCTTATTGATGTGTAATTTTCGTGATTTACGGTTATAGAACTTGAGCATGCTTGCAGCTTTAGCTTTGCCGTTTTCACCTTCCTCGAACTTATCTGTTAACTGAAGTACACCCCACTCAGTTATCCTGCTATCGTCTTGGACAATGTAAGTATCACGTTCACCAGTCTCTTTATTCTCACGTTCTAACTTGATTTTATTGTACGTGTTTTCATCAATGGATGAGGTGTACTCAAATGATTCACCTGATTCTTCATCTATCAGTAAATCTGTTTGAAGTGTCTTAGCTTCACGTAAATTCAAAGCTCCAAAGTCATCATAGAGCACAAATAGCCTTTGAGTATTAAGAGTCGTTTCAGCCAAGGCATTATCCATGACAGTGAACAGTTCTTGATTATCCTCAACCATAGAAGGAATAACGTATTTTGTATTGTCTATAGTGCCTGTCTTTAATTTAAAGTCCTTTGCAATCATTTGAAGTACTTGAGCAGCTGTTTTATTCTCATACCTATACGTATCTTTATTTTTAAAGTAGCGGAGCTGATCGTAACAAGTAACCGTAATGATTCTGTTATTTGAACGTTTTTTGATAAAAACAAAACCATAGAAAACCTTGTGTCCGTCATATTCGAAACGGACTGCATCACCCTCGTGGAAGCTGAGCATATTATCCTTAATTACATTGAATGTCAACTTTCCTGGAGTACCTTTCCGATTTGTTTCCCACACTATACCTTCCTCTGCAACGCATTCGTATAGCTGCCCTTTACTCATGATATATAGTTTTGATTTAGCCAAGCTTTATCACCTGCCCTGCTTTAATCATGTTTGGATTACTAATATTATTGATTTTTGCTAACTCAGTGTATTTAGAGCCATCACCTAAGTACTTCTTAGCAATAGCCCATAATGTTTCACCTGATTTAACGGTATGTGTTTTTGGGGTTTCTTTGCCTGTAGTTGGCCGCTTCTGCTCTACTACAGCTTTCGATTCGGTTTTTGCTGTACTTCCTGCATTATTAGCTTTTGTAGCTGGCTTCAAGTTGATTTTTTTATTGCCGTACTCCCTGTATTGTTTTAACTGGATTCGTACAATAACATCAAAGCCATTATCGGCTGATTCCTTAATCTCATAATTCTCAAGTGATACTGTCATATTTGTGTCAAATAGTAAGTTCCCGTTCGGCATCATACGATTAACGATAAACTGAAAGGGTTTGTCAGAGATTTTTAATTTTTCTAGTTTATCAAGATAAAATGTAGCTGGTTGAAAACCATTCGGATAAACAGCAAACGGATAGTTGACGTTAGGGAGTAATACCTCAATATCTATATCCGTTAGCCCTGTTCTCTTTATTACATTTACTTCTCCTTCATTCATTAACACCATAGTTTCGTTTCTACCATTAATCTTTAGAGCTAGTTCAGAAGGCGCAATAGGAAACTGTAAACCATCTAGAAAAAAATTATACATCTTCGATTGAACCCCCTTCCGCTAGCATTCCTGAAACTTCTTCAACACGTTGACCAAATCTATCAATAATGCCATCAATATCTAATTCACTGTTGATACGGTTTTCATTTTTCATATCTACTTTGATTTCTGCCGTTGTATAACGATTAATCGCTTCACGTTCAGCTATATCACGGAGATACTTTAAATCCTCATTCATTATTTTAATACCCTCAGTTGCTTTTTCGGTATTGTCTGCTGTTTTCTTACCTAGCTCATTACCTTTATCGAGTTTGTCACCTAACGCTAGCGCATTATTAATGTCATTTTTCATCTTATCTTCTTTATTACTGTCGTTTTTTTCTTCACCCGATTTAAATAGATTGGCTCCCCAATTGTAGCCTTTATCCCAAGACTTACCAAGATCCTTAAATTCCATTTTCGGCGCTTCCCAATAATCATCAGGAGCTTCGCCAATCCAGTTATCCAAAACTCCTCTAAGACCTTTTAGATCACTTGTAATGGACTCTCGGTGACTATACTCTGTGCCCACTTTTAAACCTACAGAAGATGAAATATTCTCTGGTAATAGCTTCACAAACCAATTCCAAGCTCGTATCGCAAAGTTAACTGCGTCAACAATAGCATTAACAAAGCTTGTAGCAAATCCATCCCATCCACTAATCATTGAAATAATTAAATCTAACATATTGGTTGCTAGATTATAAAATAATTTCTTGACCGAATACATCGGATTTTTCCATACATTTACAAAGAATTCCACAAAAGAGGCCCACAAATTCCACATATAGGCTACTCTATTATAAATCCATGATCCTAACACCATGAAAGCCCCAGCTATTATTCCTGTAGCACTAACCGAGGTCCCAGCAAAATAATTGAAAGCGGCTACCGCTAAATAGAAAAGACCAATAAGAATTACAATGGCTATTACTAAAATAAATATTGGATTGGCTGCTATCGCTGCATTTAAGCCCCATGCTGCGGCCGTTGCGGCTGATGTTGCAGACACACTCGTCCATGTAGTTGCTGTTAATAGTCCAATTGCAAGCGTTCTTAAACCAGTCCAAATCGTACTCGCTATTTCGGCTGCTTTTACTAGTAGTAAAGCGGACTCGTATACCAACATTGCCGCTGCAACAGTACTTATTATAGGAACTATAAACGACCAACTATCCTTTAAACTTCCATCGGGTATAAAAAAATTCAATGTACTCGAGGCAATTGAAGATAATTTCTCCATAGCAATAGCTGCATTTTGCACGAGCTCCTTAAAAAGATCGCTTTTTACAATCCCATCAAATATTCCCTCAAAAGCCAAACCAAGTACAGCATTCCTTATCTTGGCCATAGAAATTTCACCACTACTTGCTATTTCTCGTAATTTCTCAATGAAAGCATTAAGGTAATTCGTAGTATTTTGGACACCATTTGACGTAGACTGAAATACGTTATTTAAATCCTGGCCTTGAAGGTTTCCACTTCCCATTGCTTGTGTTAAAGGTTGCTCGGTTGTTTGTAAACCATTGTTGATTACATTTAACCCAGATGTGGTGTTATTTTCATTGGACAAGAGTACTCTCCCAACTACTTGAAAATCTAAATATTTCCCTGCTATCTCCTTGATTTTAGTTAATAATCCACCAACTGCTGTAGTACCATCCCTAATGTTGTTGCTAAAACTTTGTTGAGCATGATCAGCATTACGAATTTCCTTTTCAACTCTATTAAATTGCTCAGCAGCTCTAGCTAATTCTTTCTGAGCTAGTTGAACACTAGAGGTATCTATCATTTGCCTAGAAGCAGCATGCATAGCTTCCAACTGATTGACCATCCTGGAAACCATTTTATGCATGACTTTAATTGGTTTACTTAAACGATCTTCAATTTGAATTGCCGTACGGATTGTAGCCATGAACTCTCACCTCTTTATTAAAAAAGCATCCTACTCAAAGGATGCTTTTTATGGCTATTGTTTAATAATTTGTACTTTAACTTTCTCTATTTCTTAGTAAATTTATATATTTTCTGTTGTTTCCAACTACATTATCCTGCATGGTTAAATTCACAAGACTCCAAAGTAACTTTCCACCCTTTTAATTGAAAACAGACAGAATTCAAATAAATAAATGTCCCTTTTTTATATCATATCTTTTAAAGAAACATATAAAACAGCTAGCTTAACGATAGCCATTTAGGTTAACAAGCTACTTCCTAACGCTTTCTACCTTTTCTAGACCCTCGTTTTGCCTCTCGTTCTTGCTTCTTATCTTCTTCGATTTTGATCCTTAGAGACGCTATAATACAAGCTTTATCTGCCAAGGATAGTGACACATATTCAGACGGAAGGCGACGCATTTTGTGCACCCACCAGTGCATTATATTAGCCTCACCATCACCGTCGTCTATTAGTTTTTTATTTCTTCAACCATATCCTCTAGCTCAGCTTGATACCCATTGACTTCCTGTGCTACCGCTGAGGCATCTGCAATCTCACCGATTGTCAGCATCTTTCCAAGTAAAGCATCTGCCCCCATTACACCATAAGAATCCTGTAGCTCTTTATCGTTTAAATTAGGATATACAATTGATTCTACAGTTAATAAACGTTGGTATTTAAAATGATCAAAATCAGTATTATACTGCCCCTTACGCTTTCCTTGCATGATCATAGAACGCTTAGTAGATTCAGATTTTAATTCCTCGTCCCGTTCTGGCGAAATTGGCGCGAACTCCCATTCAATTGGATCGCCATGTTCATCCACGAATTTCTTTGAAATAGCATGCTTAATGTTTTCATTTTGCTTTTTATTGTGTGCAAAAAATGCAGTTAAGTTTGACATAATTAATCACCATATCCTTTTTATTTATATTTAAAAGAGCCCATATATAATGAGCTCTCGTCTTATAGCATTTCTTGTAAAGTTGTAAATTCTTCTGGCATATCCCAATCCTCGAAAGTGAAATCTATAGAGTCTTCTAAGTACTCCGCATCTGCATCTAATGCAGCGATGATCCCTCCATCCATATTACAATCAATTAGAATGGTTGTTTGACGGCCTACCGACGCTGAGCCATCTTCGTTAGTCACTTGGATATCAAAATAAATATCCTCCCCAGTGTCTTTGTAACGCTTTAATAACTTACGGAATATTGAAGTATTAAAGTGGAATGTAGCGCTGCCTGTATACTCCGCGCCAGTAGCTTTGTTACCCTTAGCTACACGCCCCATAATAGGAACTTGCGTTTTAGTTTTATCCATACGGGCTTCTAAATTAATTAATTGAGCAAATAAGTAACGACTGCCTTCAACCGTCACGTATGCTCGGCCTTGAGCGCCATGAATGGCATTGCGAGCATGCATAGTAGCATCCGCAAAATACTGTAGATTCATTGGAATTAATGTTTTGTTTGATTTCATCTGTTTGCCCTCCCCTTATGCTACTGTTGTCGTGATGTAAAGTTGTGACATCGCAACCGTAGGAATCACGACTTCATTTACGACAACAGCTTTCTTTGAATTACCTTGTGCCACGGTTAGTTCATCTTTGTTGTAATTTTGAATAGCTCTAATACGTTGCATTTCCATTCGAAGACTACCAATGTCATTCCATAAAGAAATTCGACCATCTTGATCATTTGGCACCTGACCTAAATAATGAGTGTTAAACAATTGAGCTGTATCAATTGCAAGCTGATCAAGCACACGAATGACTTGATTCAAACTGAAGTCCTCGTTTTTCTCATCTGAAAACGATGTAAAGGTATTCACATCTTCAAGTACACGAATTTCATCCCCAACACGATGTAATAAATATTTGCCAGCCTTTAATAACGTTGTGAGTTGTGACTGTGTCTTTGTTTCAGACATATCAACTGTAAATTCACCTTCGTATTTTTTATTAGTATTTGACTTATTGACAGCTACTCCAGCCTGAGCACCAGATACCCAATATACTGCACCAAACACTTCTTCTTCTGGTCCATTAGTATCGTTTTGTACGTCAATAATCCCTTCATGGTTAGTACTGCCAAGTTTATGACCTACAAGTTGGAATTTACCACCGATTTGGTCACGAATACGCTTTGTATACTCAATATATAACGATTTAATTGAACTTTCTGAAGACAAGCAGCCAAGAGTATTGAAACCATATGCTTCTAAAGCATCTAGTGCCTCTTGATGTGCCCCACCAGTAATAGCTAAGCCATTGGAACCTCCAGCTAATGCGGTACCAGCTGTAACAGCTAAAGTTGCATTCGTTTTAAACACAACAAAATCATTAGCGATTAGTTCTGTAGCAGTAGCTACCGCCATTTGTTCGTCTACTAACACATTAGCTAGCAATGTTTTAACATCGAATTTCGATGGCTCATCGACATTTGCCTGAATGACAATCGTAATATCATTCCCTCGTGCACCTTTGTACTTAGCTGTTGCAAAATCATTTGTAGCCGCTTCTGCATCCACAGCAAGTTTGTAAAAATAAACCGTGATAGCATTTTTAAATACATCACGGATACCTTTCATTTTTGAGTCCATATATTCATAACCAAAAATTTTGCGAGAATTCTTTCGTAAATCCTCTTGTGTTACAGCAAATACTTCGCCATCTACGCCCCAGTCAAGTGCAATTGGCAAACCAACGTAACCGCGATTGCTTAGATTTACAAATGCACGAGTAGCGCTAATAAAATTGTGATATTTCCCTGGTAATACTTTGTTTTGTGATAAAAATACTCCTCCACCTAACGCCATATTAATTACCTCCCTTATCGAATTTCTTCAGTATTTCATCCACTTGAGCGAATGAATAAGTTTTTTCTTTTTCTAACAATGCATTGAGTGCATCACGGCGATCTTTATATTTTTGACTTTTTGAAAGTTGCTCTTTTGTAAATTTCGGTAAATTCGAACTAATTACCTTTTCAACGTTTTTGCTTTCCATCGACTCAACCTTCTTCTGAATTGCTTTCGCCAACTGAAACCACCTCTTCTTTGTTAATATTATGATCTAATGACCCCATAAAAGCTTTCTCTTCAATTTCTTGTAAGAAGAAATTAAAATGAATAAAATTATTACTAATGCCTTCAATAACTTCGCTAGTTGCTCCGGTACCAAGCAGTAGTGAACCATTTAACAATGTTATTTCTTTGATTGCTTGTTGAACCTTTAAAGTCATATTAGACGCCTCAGGTATGCCATTTTTAGGGAAATACTTCACGTTAAAATGTGCTGTTACTTTCCATCGACCACCTATTTGTCGGATATGCTCTAAGCTCAAAAATTGAATTAAAAAAGCAGGCGTATTAAACTCCTGCGGTAATTCATCAATATATTTTTTATATTCCGCTCCGAAAGCTTCGTGGAGCTTACTAGATAAAGCGTTTTGAATATCATAAATTTCCATCAAAAGCCTCCTTCAACAAGTTAGTTAGTAAACATATGAATATAGAATTAAATACATCGAATCACTCACTTTCAAACGTTTTGGTAGTTCATTAAGTAGTTTTTTCAGCTCATCAAATCGTTCTAACATTGAACCGTCAATCCTTTATTCATCTCCAACTAAAAAACGCCCTTCCTTATACCGAATAGGAAAGCGTCGTTTTAACTTTTACTTGAACGTTAGCCATTCCACATAGCCTCCTTTTCAAATGGTTGCTTGGAATACGTTTTGTGCTTCTTGGAGTGATGGGATTGCTATAGCTGCTACTCTTGCCCATTTAGTTCTATCCTACAAATTTTTCAACTGAAAACCACTCCTTTTTATGCCTCAAACAAGTTTATGGGACATTGATTGGTCGACGGTCTGTCGCCTTGGTCATTTATTGTTTTATAAATTCCAAAAGGTGAAATCCTTAACCCGTCGTCCTACTTCCAAGTTTACATTATCTATTACTTAAAATGATATGTTTGGAACGTTTGGAACATCTGTCACACTTGGAACATTTGGCAAGTAAAATGAAATATTATCAATCACTCTTAAATGAATACTAGAATAAAATAGTAGATACTATATTGTCGTCTAAATGAAAAAAGTATATAACAAAATAATAGCTCTTCATTTCTGTTAGCCCAATAAAACCCCTAGTAAAATATTTAAAGGTTCACAAAAAAGAAGTAACCCTTTGGTTACTTCAGCATCATATCTAAAACTCTTTCTCGCACACGTTGTACGCTAGTATGACTCATATTAAGATTTGCACCAATCCAGCGGAATGGCATGCCTTCTAGTAACCAGAAAAGTACTTCCTGTTCAAGGTCGCCAGTTACCTTGTCAGCTAAATTTTGAACTAATAGTAGCTCATCTTTAATCTTGTTCATGCGCTCCTCGCGTAAAGCTCTCATTTGAACATGAGCATGCACTGGGTCGCTTGTTCTTCCAATAGCTTTTGGCATTGCTGCCTCAAAGCCATACTTTGCTGTAGATGTTACAGCTGTTAATGAATCTAGTTCATCCTTCATTCTCATGTACTTGCACATATTGTCATTGTACTTTTTAATTGCCTTATCTAGTTGGTAACGATTTAGTTGTATTTTCTCTTTTATCATAGTTATGCCCTCCTATGTATCTTTTCAATTCTCTCTGCTCTAGCATTCCACCACTGGCCGTTATAACAAATGTTTTTTACATTGTGCTAAATAAATGTCAAACGCACACCCTCAATATACGTTTTGTTTTTTAAATGCTCTTTCATCCTTGAACACCAAAACATACGATCATGCAATCTCATTTTTAGTCATTGCTCATACACTCCTATTTACCAAGCATTTCTAAAACCTTTTGTCTTTCAGCTTCAAAATCTATCGTGTTGTTATTAGACTCAGCAGATGGAATTGATGACTCGTCTTTATCATTACGATTGGCGAACCACTCTGGCACTATCTCTGTACGACTGTTAGACTTTTGATAAGAATATCGGCTAGATTGCTGTCTATTTTTTTTCTCCCTTTCTTCCTTGGCCTTTAATTGCTCAACATTCTTAATAAAAGACTTTCTCCAGTTTGCTAAAATTTGTTCTGTATACTGCATTGGTATGTTTGGTTGATGTAGTGCCGTTATTTTCATGGCTTCATAAACAAGTGCTGGATTATTTTCACTTGCCATGCGTTCTATGCACTCGCAAATATAACTAGATGCTCTTTGAATGTTTTCATCATAGAATTTAGTTAAGAAAATTAATTGTTCCTCAGTGACTGTCGACTGACTGACTATTTCACTATCTGCTGTTTGTTTTTGTTTTTCTTTTTGTTTTTCTTTTTGTTTTTCTTCCCCACACACTTTAGAAGGTGTATCGATAGGGTATTGATACGGTATCGAACCATTGTCATTACTAGGATTAAGTTCTTTCTGCTCATCCTGTACTTCTAATAGTATTGATACGGTATCGAGACTGTATCCTAACTGTTCCAATGAGGTAACATAGCTCTTAACAAATGGGGTATGTTTTACTGCAAACAGCTCTTTTTCGATACATTTTTTAACTTTAGGCGAATTTATAAAGTTGTATTTTGCCCAGTTAATTAGCATGATTTCTTTCGTTAATTCGTTGTAAGTAATTTTTCCGTATTCAAAGAACCTTTGTAATAGTTTCTGTACTGTTTCACGGTTATAACCTGTATGCATTTCTATTACTCTGTAAGGTAATTCGTAAATACCACATTGTGTTGTATTATTGTTTGTCATCAAATACAGATAGAAATATTTCTCCTCTGGTGTAAGATCTAATACAAAGCCGTCATCCCAAAAAGTTGTGTGTACATGTCTGTATTTAGCCATTTTCTCTCCCCCTAATGTGTTCTTTTTACTATGTGGTTGACACTGATGTTGTCTAACTAGTGGATCGTTTAAAAAGTTATTTGAAATCAGGTTCGAAGGGGACAATTGTTTTTAATTGTGCTAAATCAACAAAACGTACTTTGGGATGAAGAGTGACTCTAGTAAAGTTATTTGAGTTGCCTTCTATTCTTTCTTTAGTCATGATGAAAAAATTTCGAATCACCATCGATTCGTTCACTATTGTACTAATCATATTGTCACTACCTTGCCCAAAAACTTATTAATAAAGTAAGCCTGTCCTTTACTAGTGATTTTAGATGTTTTACTAATACTGATTTCCCCACTGTTATGATGAATAGGTGTTTCTTTAATTTCGAACAAACCCAGTTGCATTGATTTTTGTGTTGGTGAATTGTAAGCTGATCCTTTACGCTTGATTAAATAGCCATTTTCTCTTAGCCATTTGAATAGACGCTTTTGTCCAACATCTATACCATTTTGCTTTAAGATTTTGGCGAACTCTCCAATAAGAATGCTTGTTTCACTAGCTTGTATTGCATCTGCAAATAACACTTTTGTTTTTTGTGAATCAATCAACAATCGCTGCTCAACCATATTTTTCTCGTTATTTTTGATTTTTTTACTGGCAATTAATAAAGCTTTAGCCATAATTGATGCATCATCATCGTTTTCGATAGTAGTGATATAGCCACCATCCTTTCTAACTGAGGGTAAAACTTCTGATTTAACCCATTTTTTAAATGCTCTTGCCGTTGGTTTACGACTTGCGAATATTAGTTCATAAAGTCCAGATTCATTGACAATGTTTGTTTCACCCTGACGCCCTAAGTTGAACTTCGACCGTTCATCATTTTCTAAACGGTTAATTGCTACAGTAGGATTAGTTAGTGCTAATACTCTACAAACATCCGCGGCTACAAACCAAGGCTCGTTATTTAATTCAACAATTCGAACGTTTTGATTATGAAAGTTAAAAGTTTGCAATCGATTCATATAAGAACCTCCAGATTAGTTTCTTACCAAACACAACAAAATGTTGTTTTATTTTTCAAAAAAATTTTTGATGGTGCCATTTCAAATAGGTCAGAAATTGCTAATGCTACATCTAAGGACGGTGTGCGTACTCCCTGTTCAATCATTCCATAATAGCTTTCACTAATAGTGATACCGAGTTCAATATCAAGTTTTTCCACTACATCTTTTTGCAACCAATTTTTTTGTTTTCTAGCATCAATAAGTATTAACCGACGATTTGTTGTTTCCAAAACCACACCCCCAACTTTTTATGGTTTTATATTACCCAACAAAAAGTTGTCTGTCAAACCAAAACTAGATTTTTTGTTGTTTTTTATTTTTATTTAACTACAAACCCAACAAATTGTTGTATAATTAGGTTACATATTTAAGTGAGGTGTAATCATGTCTAACGTACCGCAAAGGCTTAAAGAGTTAAGAAAAGAAGCTAAATTAACACAAGCAGATGTTGCCAAATTCTTAAATATTTCTGAAAGTGCATACGGGTATTATGAACAAGGCCGCAATGAAATTTCCATAGGAAGCCTTCAAAAGTTAGCAGAAAAATACGATGTAAGCGTAGCGTATATATTATGTGAAACAGATGAAAAACAACCTTTTGATAAAGATGAGGCTGCTTTCCAAGCATTTGCTAATGATCCAGAATTGCAGGTCTTTTATAAAGAACTTCCTAAGTCAGATGAAGAAACTGTTCGCCGTTTACGAGACATTTGGGAGATTATCAAACATGAAAAGAAATAATATTTTTTAGCCCTTCTTCCTAGAAGTGGGCTTTTATTATAAATCAAATAAGAACATACGTTTCATTACAAGGAATTTGGGGATGGTTTTATGTCATATACTACATACACCGAAGATTTTATAGAAAATCTTTATACTAAATTAGAAATTTTGTTACCACATCAACTAGATGTAAATGAAATAGCCTACAAGTTAGGCATTCTAGTATATTTCTGGGATAATCCCAGTCAAGTCCTATTTTTAGGTGATCAGGCTTATATTTTTTTAGATCAAAATCTGTCCCCTAAACAATTGTGGCAAGATTTTTGTCATGAACTGTGTCATGTTTTATTTCATAGTGGCAGTCAGGAAAAGATGCCCTACTCGTGGATTGAGTATCAAGAGTGGAAAGCTAATAATTTTATGGTACAAGCATGTGTACCAACATTTATGTTGAATAAAATTACCTTACCGGAAAGCGAGGATAAAGCCATTCAACTAATTCAAGAGCTATTCAATGTTGAATGGGATTTCGCTTATAAAAGATTAGAACAATATAAAAACAATAAATTTATGCATGAATTAGATGCAAAAGCAGCGAAAATGTACTAAAAGGAAATGCTGATGAAATTTTCCAATATTAGCAATTTCACTTAGATACCTGTTCATGAGATGCAAATGAACTTAAAGTTACCCATAGTAATAATCGGTGATTGCTTCCTAAATGGTGAAGAGGAATTTTTGTATCCATAATTTGCTTGGTCCTAACCTTAATGGCTTAGTAATTAAAACACTGTATTTTCTTTAGCAACTACATATCGAACATCATCACTTTTACTGAAATGATTTATTGGATTTCAGGGTACAAAACGTGGTACGTATTAAATGAGTATCCCCTCCCCCTCTATTTTAATGTATCTCCATTTATGACTAATATTTTCCTCAAGAGTCATAAAAGATTAAAAGGTACATTGTTCTAATGATTATTTCCTACATAAAATAGGCATACAATTGCTGCCAAACGAATAGAAACCTATATAGAGAACAATTAGTCATGGGGAAAAATAAAGTGGGGTGTGAAAGGATGCTTAAAGTAAATGATGCAAAAGAAATGGTACTTGGAATTGTGCAAGATGACCCATTGTTTGTTGCACTACAACATACGCCTTTAGAGGAGAATCTTTATCAGGATGCTTATTTAACAGATATCGATGAATCCAAACACTATACAATAGCAGAAGTCGCGGGCTGGTTTGATATTACAGACGCTATGCTTCGCTACTATTTAAAACCATTTGAACAATACATTTTTGACAATACATCGCCGAACGTGAATGGTAATATTCGTTTAAACCTACCTGCTATAGTAAGGCTAAGAATGATTTTATTATTGAAGGATGAGTATCGTGTGAGGGGGATAAAATTATTGCTAGGCATTGATGATAATGGTCAGTTGCTGAAACATCAAATTACCGCAACGACTATGGATTCTGATGATTTATCACATAAAATTGATGTGCTTGGAAACGTCCTACAGCAGATGATCCAAACTGGCCTCTTTCAAATTTTGCCAGATGAAGAGCAAGGAACATTACAAGTAAACATCAATCAGGATTTTCTTGCTCAAAATATTCAGCGATTATCCGCAGACTCCGCTCTTCAAGTAGAGGAAATTCAAAAAGAAACAGTAGAATTGAAACAAGAAAATGAACATCTCCAACAGCAAATTTCAGAGCTACAAGAAAACAGTGTGAAGGATATTGTGCAGAAGATTAGAGAGCGTCATATAGAAAATGAGATTGTATCTACTTTGCGAACGGAAGCATTACGGCTTTTTTCAGAGAAGCATAAAGTAAGTTTTTTCACTAAAATGTTCAAGTCAGCTCAAATTGAGATGGATAAGGAGCAATTTGTGCTAAGCTATATTTCTCAGCATTTAGAAGAACGCTTGGAAGTGGCATTGAACGATTATTATGACAAATAAATTTGAACAAAGGGTTATCAGCAGAACATGCGTGAGACTAGCTAAAAGGCTCATCGTCATGTTCTTTTTTATATGCGCATAATGCGCTAGCTATTTATACTCCTTACTATTACTACCTTGGTGACAATCTTCGAAATGTTGTTTTCTTATGAGCTAAACATAACAAGGCTATTGTTGCAAAATTTCGGTCTACTTTTGTTGTAGCAGTAAGGCTTTAAAACTTGCTATGCCTATCGTGCTGGAATTTTTAATATCTTTTATCACATTGAAGCACTTAATAATAGGGGGCAATCTATACATTGTTCGGTTCAAATAAAATTCAACTAGATTGCTCTTACCGGTGGATGCTTGGCAGTCATTTTCTAATTGGTGTACTTTGCGATAGTTTAGCTAGTCATTTTTTCGTTAAACGAGATTGACAATTATCATCCCCAACCGCTACAGTGCCGTTAACTATTGGCTACTACATTTCCTAAAAATCGTAATAATCGAAAATGGAGGGCGACCATTTCTTCTACCGTTAAATTTTCATTGCCTTTGTCAAGCCACTCCTGAATTACACCCAGAATGGCAGATGCGATAAAGGCTTGTAAGTATTGCTGAAATTCCGGATCCTTTACTTCCTCACGAATCACTGATAATCTGTCCAAAATATGATTGCCAAAGATAGTTTTCATCTTTTGTGTAAAAGCAGGACTTCCTTGCTCTCCTAATAACATACGAAAGGCTGTTGCATGCTCTTTTATACATGTTATCACTTTAATAAAGGGTTGATAGAATTGACCCATTTTTAATGTTTGGAATGCTTCCACTGGTTGAACATGTTTGACATAGCGTTCTAATTCCATTAATAGCTCCTGTTGCAAATCCTCCATTACGTCATATTTATCCGTATAATGTAAATAAAACGTTCCACGATTGATTTGGGCAGCTAACGCTAAATTTTTGACGGTCACACGTTCAAAGCCGACCTCCTCTACTTGCTGGATAAAAACCTTTTTAATGGCTTGCTTTGTTTCAAAATTCATCTTTTCATGTACAGACACAAACTTCCCTCCAGTTACTTAACACTTACAGGCAAACTGTTGATTGTATTTGTTCACATGCTACCGTAAAATTTTTATCAAATCAACATAGTGTTCAGTGAAGGAGTGAGATCCATATGGGAAACCATGCAATCTCTATTAAAACCCTTGAAAAAAGATTTCAACATAAGCAAGTTATTGCCCCCCTTACCTTAGATATTCCCAAGGGACAATTGATGGGCTTACTTGGTCCGTCAGGCTGTGGAAAAACAACGCTAATTAAAATGATTATGGGCATGCTAAAGCCTGATAATGGCACTATTGAAGTATTAGATTTAGCTGTTCCACATAAGCAATTATTGAATGATATCGGCTATATGGCACAGTCAGATGCACTTTATACGGATTTAACTGGTGAAGAAAATCTACATTTTTTTGCCAAGCTTTATTCATTATCGAAGGCGGAGCAAATGGAGCGTGTAGCCTATGCCGCAAGCCTTGTTCGTTTGACCGATGACTTACAGCTTAAAGTGATGAATTATTCTGGAGGTATGAAACGTCGGCTGTCCCTTGCCATTGCCCTTATTCAAAATCCTAAGGTATTGATTTTAGATGAGCCAACGGTTGGCATTGATCCTGTTTTAAAAAAGGAAATTTGGCAAGAACTTATTCGTTTAAAAGAACACGAACATAAAACGATTTTAGTGACGACACATGCGATGGATGAAGCGGAAAGATGCGATCAATTAGCTATGCTCAGAAGCGGGCATATTATTGCACAAGGGACACCACAGGCATTAAAAGCCTTTTATCAGGCAAAAGATTTTGATGAAGTGTTTTTAAAGGCTGGAGGTGACGTACAATGAGAATGGGTGCTATCGTCACAAGAATCATACAACAAATGAAACGAGATAAGCGGACACTTGCTTTATTATTTTTAGCCCCACTTCTTGTCTTGTCATTAATGTATTTTATTTTCAATAGTAACGAGGCTTCTGTCACACTTGTCGTCTCTAATGGTCCCACACCATTGATTGACAAATTGAAAGAGACAGATTTTACAATTATTGAAGACGATGATTTTTCGAAAAAACAGCTACAGGACAAAGAGTATGATGGATGGCTAGCAATAGAGCAAAACGAACTAAAGTTAACTTTATTAAATGATGATCCTTCCCAGTCAAAAGCTTTAACAATGCAGCTTGCTCAACTTTTACAGACTTCTCAAGACTCCATAGGTAGTTTAGAAACAGACTATGTTTATGGTGATAAGGATACGGCCATTTTTGATATATTTAGTCCCATGCTCATTGGCTTCTTCGTATTTTTCTTTGTCTTTTTAATTACAGGGATTGCCTTGTTAAAGGAACGAACATCTGGGACATTGGAACGTTTACTTGCAACACCTATCAAACGCTCAGAAATTGTAGCAGGCTATATGGTCGGTTATGGTTTATTTGCCTTCCTACAAACAATTATTATCGTACTGTTTGGCATCTATGTGCTTGATATTGTCCATGTAGGCTCCATTTGGCTTGTCTTACTCATTAATATGATGATTGCCCTTGTATCGTTATCCTTAGGTGCCCTGCTTTCAAGCTTTGCCGCTTCAGAATTCCAAATGATGCAATTTATTCCGCTTGTTATTGTTCCACAAGTATTCTTTTCAGGCATTTTTCCGCTTGATAGTATGGCGGAATGGCTTCAAAATATTGGACGTATCATGCCACTTTACTACGCAGCGGACGCATTAAATGGGGTTATGTATAAAGGTTATTCCTTCAATGATATTATAATTAATCTCAGTATTCTTGCTTGTTTCGCTGTAGTATTTATTACCTTAAATATCATTAGTTTAAAAAAATATCGGTCGCTGTAAAAAATACAGTAAGGTTCTGTTCATCATCAACAGCTCCTTACTGTTTTTCAATAAAAATGGTTTCTTTTGCCATACATACTACAAATCATTTACAATGAAATGTATGAATTTCAGTATAAGTAGGTGCAGATTGATGAACATATTGCTCGACGCACGAAACATCACTAAGCAATACAGAGGTACTTCCATTTTAGAAAATGTCTCCTTTACCATCTACGACAATCAAATAATTGCTATTGTTGGAAAAAACGGATCTGGCAAAAGCACGCTCTTAAAAATGATTGCTGGGCTTATTACGCCAGACAATGGTTCCTTTATGTCTTCTAAACAAGCTTTAAACATTGGCTATGTACCAGAGGTTGCCCCTTCCACTATTCTATTTACCCCCAAGGAATATCTTCAGCATATGGGGCGAATCCGTGGGATGGCTAAACAAAAACTTTTATCGAGAATAAATGATTTATTAATACTATTTCATCTGGAAGATGTACAGGATACTAGAATGACCCATTTTTCTAAAGGTATGAAACAAAAAATAATGATTATGCAGGCTATGCTCAACGAAACGGACTTGTTAATATTAGATGAACCTTTATCAGGGCTGGATTTGCAAACACAGAATGATTTGGAAGAAACACTGAAGACGCTCAAACAACAAGGGATGACGATTATCTTATCCTGTCACGAAACAAAGCTACTGGAGCATGTCGTTGATACGATTCTAATGATTCACCATAAAGAAGTGATGCAAACGGATTTATCTGTTACTCCTACAACCTACAATCAATTAATTTTTGAAATTTCGAATATTACATACATAAAAGATCTATTACATGTAACGGAAATACAGCAGCAATCACCATTAGCGAATGGTTTTTATGAAGTGATTGTCCATATCCAAGCACAGCGTACTGACCATCTTTTACAACAGCTACTTGATAAAAACGCTTCTATTAAACAACTCATACCGATCAATGATAAGGAGAAGTTCATACAACATGATTAGTTTAGGCCGATATCAGTTACAAAATTATTTGAGAACCTATCAGTATATTCCACCTTTTTCTATTTTTATTTTATGTCTTGTTGTTAACTACACATTCGTCCCAAACCCTATATTAGATAGCTTTTCATTTACCTCTATAATCCTCTTTTTCCTGATGGGCTGGTTTACCGTCACACTATTTCATTCAGAGGATGAAGGGCAAAAAATGATAACGATATTACATGCAAATGGTGCGACATCTTATCATTTCAGCCTGTTTATAATTGCCATTTTGATTGCTTTTAGCTTAAGTATGGTTTCTGTTATTTATCCCACAGCTATCCATGCTTTTGCCGAGGAACCAAGCTTTACACACCTATTTCTTGGATTTCTCTCTCATGTTAGCTTAGCGATTTTGGGGATTGCTCTCTCTGCTATCTTTACAAGAGAGCTTGTCAAAAATAAACAAAACACTTGGTGGGGAGTCATTAGCGTCTTATTATTAACCTTGGTAGTCGCAACGTTAAAAGATTCAATCCCGCAAATGAAAGGTCTTATTTTGGTTCTACCACCACTCCATCTTTCTTTAGAAATAATGACTGTTGGCGATCAAATAAAATCCATCCCTAGTAAGTTCTATTGGCAGTTCATCTGGATACTAGTTTATGCTAGCTTCGTTATCTATGTATTTTTCTTTTTATCCAAACTGAAAAGGAGGTAACGAACAAAAGGACTCCCACTTAAAGGAAGTCCTGTCATGCTCGTTATTATTTATTTTTGCCAATATGTTTTCAATAAACAAATGGTTAGCAAGCTACAGAAAAATGAATCAATCATACGGACCACCCATACACCATAATTGCTAACTGATACCCCATCTATAATAGACCAGCAACATACATAGAAGATTGCTAATCCAAGTACCTGTATCCAGAAAAATAATTTTTGTTTAGGATGAATAGTGAGCAATGAATTCGTTGATTGATGGGCTGCTCTAACATAGACATAACCGATAATCAACGTAATGCCTACTAAAGTACTGCCATGCTGTAAGTATTTATAAAGGGGGAATTGAAAACCGAAAATGGGCATTGTTTCTGATAAAATAGATAGATGCGAAACCATAAATCCATTTTTATGTGTAAAGGAATCCCAAATGACATGTGTGAGCATACCCAAAAACGCTGAATAACCAAAGACAATGACATTGAGTCGTTTACTCCTGGAAGTTGTTTGGTTAGCTGTATCCTGTAAACATACTGGTAAATGATGAACTACATGCTGCCGAACATACTTACAATAAATGATGTAAATCACAATAATAAGAGGTAAATTAAAAATGAAAAATCCCGTTAAGCTATGACCTATCTCACCTATTGGTCTACCTCTAAAAAAATACTCAAAATCAGGTGCCATACTTCCTAGTACAAGTGCTGAAAAATGGATGTACTTACTTCGTCTTGAAAAAGGTAAAATTGCGGCTGGATGTGCGAATGTTAATGGCATATAAGCCACCTCCCACCAGTTCAGACGTTTCTAACTGACAAAGGTTACTCTCTCGTTAAAACCGACCTTTCATAAAAATTGCTCTTCTAATAGAACCTCAATCCCATACCTTCGTAGTAATGCTGTAGTTACCCCTTCACCCAATAATTTAGTACCATTGAACGCCCCATTATAAATCATTGCACTACCACAAGATGGACTATACTCCTTTAAAACGACCAGAGAGGCGTCTACTTCAAGTGCTTTTTGTAAAGTCGCATAGGCTCCTTTTAAATACAGCTCTGTGACATCACGCCCAGTCCTTTCAATAACGGTTGCTTTGCCATCAAGTACATCCCCTCCATTGCCTCCCACAATTTCAGCAGGCTCCCGAGGGGTTGAAAAACCGCCCATCAGCTCTGGGCAAACAGTAATCGCTTTATTTTCTAACATAAGCCTTTGTATTTTTTCATCTAAACTGTTGGTGCCATTATAACGAACATTTAACCCTGCTAAACAAGCACTTATTAATATCACAGCGATTCTCACTCCTTCAACTATCTTTATTAACTATAACACGCATACAGGATGCAATTTTGACGTGATAGAATGATTTCTTTGATACAATATTTTTAGTAACGACTAAATAGAAAAGGAGAAACAATTTTGGCTGAATTTACAATTTGTTTTCTAAAGAAGGGTGAACAAATTCTTTTATTGAATAGAAATTACCCAGCATGGATGGGAGCCTGGAATGGTGTAGGTGGTAAAATTGAACAGGACGAAACGCCATTAGCAGGTGCTATACGAGAAATTAAAGAAGAAACAGGTATTACGGTTGAAGAAATTACTTATAAAGGAAAAATCACATGGACAGATGGTGTTGTTAACTATGGCTGTATGTATGCTTTTATAGCAGAACTACCTGAATCTTTTACATATATAACACCTATAAAAGTTGCAGAGGGTATTCTTGATTGGAAGGACCTTACTTGGATTTTCCACCCTGAAAATGTTGGCATTGCAGATTTAAAACATTATTTACCAACAATGCTCAATGAGGCAACTAATTATGATTACATCTTCACTTATCAAGACAAACAATTAGTTCATATTTCTTCCACACCAATCGAACAAACATCTACAGTCTAATAGACAAGGAAGCCCCGTCCATGCAATAAGTGTAGGACGGGGCTTGCTTTCTAAACGTCTCTTCTAGGAAAAATTCGTTACATATACCAATTTAGGGATGTGTAATTAAGGATAATAGTTTAAGAATTCTCAACCAAGAAGTGCGGGGCATTTCCGCTTTTTTCTAGCTCAGTTTTTATACCGAATATCGTATAATTGTGATAAAGCAAAAAAACATCAAAAATGCAAAAATATTTGTTGACTTTTACTGAAATTAGCGTAATATTTTTCTCTGAATGATAAGGATTATCATTATCATTTTTTAAAATAAAGTGAGGTAAAAAAAATGTCAAAAATTAAAAATTCTATGTTCATAGTAATGCTTTTATCATTAATGGTTTTAGCTTTAGCAGCATGTTCTGATTCATCTAATAAAGACACTGCTAAAAAAGAAGAACAAACAAAAGACAATACATCAGAAACTACTGATGAACAGCAATATCCGATTACAATTAAACACGCTTTTGGTGAAACTGTTATTGAGAAAAAGCCTGAGCGTGTAGCAACAATTGCTTGGTCTAACCATGACGTTGCACTATCACTTGGTGTAGTGCCAGTTGGTTTCTCTGCAGCTAACTATGGTGTACAAGATGGTAGTGGTATGCTTCCTTGGACTGCTGAAAAATTAAAAGAGCTTGGTGAAGAAAATCCGAATATTTATCAAGATACTGACGGTTTAGACTTCGAAGCCATTGCTGACTCTAACCCAGATGTCATTCTTGCTGCATACTCTGGTATTACGCAAGAAGAGTATGAGACATTAAGTCAAATCGCACCTGTTGTAGCCTATAAAGAAACTCCTTGGGTAACTTCTTGGCGTGACCAAGTTACATTAAACGCTCAAGGTATGGGTATGGAAGCACAAGGTCAACAATTAATCAAAGACACTGAAAAATTGATCCAAGATAAAGTGAATGAACATGCTGCTATTAAAGGTAAAAAAGCTGCATTCGCTATGTTTACTCCAACAGATTTATCAAAATTCTATGTTTATACACCTGCAGATCCACGCGGTGAATTCTTAATGGAATTAGGTATGGAATATCCTGAAAGCGTTACAAAACAAATTTCGGATGATAGCAGCTTCTATATTGAATTAAGCGCTGAAAATGCAGATGCTTTAGCTGATGTAGAAATCTTTATTGCTTACGGAGATGAAACAACTTTACCAGCTTTACAAGCTGACCCAATTTTAGGGAAAGTACCTGCTATTCAAAATGGGAATGTTGTTGTTATTGGTGATAATACGCCACTTGCAGCTGCTGGTACCCCTAGCCCACTATCAATTGCCTATACAATTGATGACTATTTATCATTAATCTCAGACGTAGCAAAAAATATAAAGTAATATGAATAAGATACAAGCTACCGAACAGAAGCAGTTATTTATCCCTAAAAATTTCGCTAAAGTTTTGCTTTTTCTTATCATTTTTCTTGCGTTATGTGTAATTGCTTCGCTACTATTCGGTTCTCGTACAATTGGCTGGACTGGACTAATGGATGGCTTGTTCCATCCTGATGTTCAGTCACATGAAGCCGTTGTTGTTCGAAAACGAATCGTCCGAACAATTTTTAGTTTACTGTGTGGTGCGGCATTAGGCGTTTCTGGGGCACTAATGCAAGCCGTTACACGTAATCCAATTGCAGATCCAAGTATTTTGGGGGTAAACACAGGGGCATCACTTTTTGTCGTTTGTGGTATCGCCTTTTTAAACATTAGTTCAGCCAATCAATATATATGGTTAGCAATAGCGGGTGCCATTATCACTGCTATTTTTGTATTTGGAATAGGCTCTATGGGTGCAAGTGGTGCTACACCATTAAAGCTTGTACTTGCAGGGGCTGCTACAAGTGCCATTTTATCTTCATTAGTCGTTGCGGTTATGATTCCGCGTACAAATGTAATGGATCAATTTCGATTTTGGCAAGTTGGTAGTGTAGGAGCTGGAAGCTGGGACGCTATTCAGCTATTTATTCCATTTTTAGTTGTAGGCCTATTGATTGCCCTCTTCACTGCTCCAGCACTAAATGCTTTAGCACTCGGGGATGAAGTGGCAACTGGTTTAGGTGTTCGTACTGGTACACTACGTATGTTTGCAGCACTAGGTGGAGTTCTTTTATGTGGGGCTGCTACCGCTCTAGCAGGACCTATTGGTTTTATCGGTTTATTAGCAACTCATGTTGTCCGCCTTATTATAGGACCTGATATACGCTTTATCCTTCCTATGTCTGCCTTAACAGGAGCAATTATTTTAACGTTTTCAGATGTTTGTGGTCGACTTCTCGGCAGTCCTGGTGAGCTAGAGGTGGGTATTTTAACAGCCTTTATTGGTGCCCCTATCTTGATTTTAATTACGATGAAAGCGAAAATGCGTGCGTTATGATGAATGAAACATTGATATCCATAATGAAAGGCAGACAACGAAGAAAAAGACGCTTTGTCATAATAACTTCTGTACTGACTGTTATTTCCATAATACTGTGTTGCACAATGCTAATGCTTGGTAACACGATTTATCCTGTTGAAGATGTTATCCGTGTTCTCCTTGGCCAACATGTACAAGGTGCCTCTTTCGCTGTAGGCACAATTCGATTACCACGCATGTTAGCTGGTACATTTGCTGGCTTTGCATTTGGTGTTGGAGGTTATATTTTCCAAACTATGTTGCGCAATCCTTTAGCAAATCCAAATGTTATTGGTATTACAGCTGGTTCAAGTGCTGCTGCTGTATTTTGTATTATTGTCCTGCAAGCAAGTAATATCGTTGTATCCATCGCTTCAATTATTGGCGGTTTAGCTACTGTCCTAATTATTTATGCTTTATCAAGAGGCTCTTCTTTTTCAATTGGCAAATTAATATTAATCGGGATTGGTATTCAAGCAATGCTAAATGCATTCATCTCTTATTTAATGCTAATTGGCAATACACATGATATTCCAAGTGCCATGAGATGGTTGAGTGGGAGCTTAAATGGTGCGAAAATGGAGTCACTCTATCCATTAATGATAATCGTCATTGTATTTACACCTGTACTGTTATTTTTCGGGAAGCATTTAGAAATGCTTGAGCTTGGTGAACAAACATCCACCTCTCTAGGTGTAGACACAAACAAAACAAGAATCATTTTAATGCTTTGTTCTGTATTAATCATTGCACTTGCTACAGCAACTACAGGACCGATTGCCTTTGTTGCATTCCTTGCTGGACCAATTGCCAAAAAATTAGTTGGTGTCGGGTTTTCAAATATACTTCCAGCTGGTCTAATTGGTGTTATTTTAGTATTGGCTGCTGATTTAATTGGTCAATTCGCATTTACAGCTAGATATCCAGTAGGTGTTATTACAGGAATCATTGGTGCACCTTACTTAATTTACTTGTTAATTCGAATCAATCGAAAGGGAGATATATGATGAAACCAACACATACGCTTCAGGCTGAACATATAACATCTGGTTACGAGCAAAAGACGATTTTAGAAAATGTCAGCATTGCTATTCCAAGTAATAAAATTAGCATTATTATTGGTGCGAATGGTTGCGGAAAATCTACATTATTAAAAACAATGGCACGCCTGATTAAGCCAACTGGTGGTCATGCCATGCTAGATGGCAAATCCATTCATCAAATGCCACCAAAACAATTAGCTCGTGTGTTAGGACTTTTACCTCAGTCCCCTATCGTTCCTGAAGGAATTACTGTTGCTGATTTAGTTGGCCGTGGTCGATTTCCTCATCAAACATTATTTAAAGGTTGGTCCAAACAAGATTATGAGGCAGTTGCAGAAGCTCTTGAAATGATGAACATTACAGAGTTTGCTGACCGCAATATCGATGAACTTTCAGGTGGTCAGCGTCAACGTGTGTGGATTGCTATGGCATTAGCGCAACAAACTGATATTTTATTTTTAGATGAGCCAACAACATTTTTAGATATTACATATCAAGTTGAAATTTTAGATTTACTAACAGATTTAAATAAAAAATATGGTACAACCATTGTCATGGTATTACATGACATTAATCTTTCTGCCCGTTATGCGGACTACTTATTCGCATTAAAAAATGGTCGTTTACTTGCAGAAGGTTCGCCAAAAGATATTGTGACAAGTGAGTTAATTAAAGATACATTTGACTTAGATAGCATGGTTATTGAAGACCCTGTTTCTAAAACACCTTTAATTGTTCCTGTTGGCCGTTATCATGCTGTCTAGTTATAAAGGGAATGTTGTTGAAAAAGGATCATGTTACTAGCAGAAAAAGACCTTTTAGCAAGGCGAGGGGCTAATGTCCATTCCGCCAGCATCCTTTCCAGGGGGCGTCCGTTGAGCCGCTTCACTTACTGCGTTCGCTCTAGTGTCTCGTCTGTGACGTTAAATCCCCTAGGAGTGGTACTGATTCCACTTCAATCAACCATTCTGCAAAAGTATCTTTTCCTTTTTCATTCAGTAGTGAACACCACTATGAACGATATACCTAAACCCTTTAAAACTACCTCATTTTGATCGTACTGGAAGACGAGATTGAAAATTTGTTAGAGTAGTACTTTAAATATCTTTCTCCACATCCTGCATCTAATACATGCTTTCCATCTGGCTCTTCCACCAAAGAATAGATGGTAGGGTTCAATGAATATCACCCTGCTTCTCGTAATTAGCTGTATACCTTTATCTAATTAATAGACAAACAAGCCTCGTCCATGCACTAGCAGCATGACGAGGCTTGTTCTTTAGTGTCTTGGCTGTGCAAAGCGCATCCTGCACATCGACCAATTTAAGCTTGTATACTGGATTTCGTCATGGATATCCCACAAGCGATCCACTATTCGCAATTCAACACTCCGTTCCAATAATGCTTTAGCTATATCGTTAACCTCAGAGACATTAATGGGCATTTGTATTAATTCACTTGTATAATAACCTGCATTATCATCCAGTAATGTGAATCCATTACTATCAAACTCATATAGGTAAAGTCTCGTATTCTTCAATACTTCAAACCATTTGTTTTCAATGACCACTACATGAGAAGCTTGTGCTAAATAATGCCCTCTATCTTGCTCTGTTGTTTGTACCCCTGCATGAAAGCAAACACGAGGACAATCTCTCGGCGTTAAATAATTTGGCAAGCATCTCTCATTGATGGCCCATACAAGCCCTTTGGTTGCATCTAAATCTGCTCGCTCAGGTAGTCGAGGATGAAACATCGTAATAGTAGGGTTCTCACTGACATGAAATAAACGCATGGATTCACTCTCCTTTATTTTCTAAGTTTAAAGACGATAAAATCTGCACAATGCAAATCTTCCTCAAATTGAGGATACTTCTCTAGCATGTCTTGTGATGGCTTTGGCTCTACAATAGCTTCAATGGTAAAGCCACTTTGAATAATGGCTTGCACATAGCTTGTTAATGTACGGTGATACAGCACAATTGAGGGGTCAGCATCTAGTTGTTGGTAAACCCCTTCATAAAAATAACGCTGGATTTTCCAATACTGTTGATCTAGCTGCTCATGTCTTATCCATCCACTATTTGGTGTCACAAAACATGGATGCAGAATTGAAAAAATAAAAATGCTATTAGGTTTCAAAAGACGATACATTTCATGCAATGCAGCCTTGTAGTCCTCTAAATCTTGAAGAACCATATTTGACACAATACCATCAAATTGCTCATCTGCTAGAAACGCTAAATTTTCACAGTTCCCGTGTAAAAATTGAATAGCTTCCTGCTGTTGTGTTCTTTCCATAGCAATATCCAGCATTTTTTGTGAAAAATCAACAGCCGTTACGCTTGCCCCTTTCTTCGCTAGTAACCTACTTAAATATCCTTCTCCACATCCTGCATCTAATACATGCTTTCCATCTAGCCCTTCCAGTAAAGAAAAGATGGTGGGATTTAACAGTACTACACGATGATTGTCACCCTGCTCATCGTAGGTAGCTGTATACCGCTCTGCATATTGATTCCAACGTTGAATAGCTTGTTCTGTGTTCATATAAAGTCCCCATTTCAATGTAGAATCGTAACGTTACGTCCTTTGTGCACTTATCTATTTTTCCATATAAAGAAAAAAATATATAGACTTTTATTATATTTTTTAATATCATGTAGATAGAGGCACGGCTTCTTTAAGTAAATGATAAAGCCAGAAATCCAAATAGGATTTCTGGCTTTTATGCGCTATATAGAAATTGTATGTTCTGCAGCAGCTTCTTTTTTTACAGTTAGCCATCTACCAATTACCATAACGAGCAATGCAAGAAACACGATGACACCAGCAAATACAAGTGCTGCTTTATAGCTACTATAAACTTCAACCAGCTTTCCTGCGACGATCGGTCCGATAATTTGTCCAAAAGCATAAAAGGTTGTTAATAAAGATACAACAAAACCGCTCTGTGTCGGGAAAAGCTGTCGTGCATAGGAAGTAGTTAACGTGACAATTCCTACAAAGGTCAGACCAAATAAAAATGATGCTAACAATACGCTCCATACAGTTTGTGAAAATACGGGTAATAGGATGCCAATCACTTGAAGTATGTATGCCACAAACAAAATTTTTATCGCTGAAAACTTCTCCAATAAGACCGTCCAAACAGGTGCTGATGGAATAGCTGCAAGTCCCACAATAACCCAGCTGTAAGAGGAGTAAGCTTGGAGAGAAGGGATATTATGAATAATATCAACCAAAAAAGTACCTGTAATAATATAGCCTAATCCCTCTAAGCCATAGGATAGAATCAGCCATGGCATAAAGCCTCTTGTCATTTTGGTATCGAGCGTTTTCATCACTTTTATGCTGTCTTGAACCTCTAAATTTCTCCACAGAATAAAGGTAATGAGTAAAAAGATAGCTGATAGCATACCTAAACCTAGCCATGTTCCCTCCCAAGCAAATTTCGCTTCTATTGTAGGAACACATAAGCCAGAAATAGCAATTCCCAAACCAATGCCACTAAATACATAGCCAGACCATCGCGATAATGAATGTCTCGCCAAATAATCCATCATAATGCTAGACGTTAAAACAAAAATAAGCCCACCTGTAATGCCTGCGATTAAACGTAGAACTAGCCATACAGAATACACCTCTAGCAAGCCCATTAATCCCACCGATAGAACATTGAAAACGACACTTGCCAATAAAATATTTTTACGTCGACGATGAATAAATCCTGCCCATAATGCGCCAATGAAATAGCCAATATAATTGCTTGAAGCCAAAAATCCAGCCACCTCTAACGAAAATCCTACA
The DNA here is from genome assembly GCF_038630385.1 of Lysinibacillus sp. FSL L8-0126. Classification (NCBI taxonomy): domain Bacteria; kingdom Bacillati; phylum Bacillota; class Bacilli; order Caryophanales; family Bacillaceae; genus Lysinibacillus; species Lysinibacillus sp. FSL L8-0126. Next base: position 156,955 of record NZ_CP152028.1, read on the forward strand.
TCATGACGCATAAATGGCAAAATCGGTGTAAATGCAAATCGACTAATTCCCATTGCGACAACTAGTAATAAAATTCCTCCAAAGACAACCCCCATATGCTGTCGAGTCATTTTTATCCCCCTCCCCTTTTTCCTACTGTAATTATAAGGATACAGAGCGTAAATTAATAAATCTAATATATAATGTATATAAAATCATAAAAAAAATTAATGAAAGGTGCTTGCATATGAATTTACACGCTTTACGGCTATTTACAAAGGTGGCTGAGCACAATAGTGTTTCCAAAGCGGCACAAACGCTTATGATTAGTCAGCCTGCTGTCACCATTCAAATACGAAATTTAGAAAAAGAGCTAGGTTTGACCCTGATAGAATCCAAAGGGAGAGGCATTGCATTAACACCAAATGGCACGTTTTTATATAAACAGGCACAGCGATTATTTGATTTAGAAATCGATATTGAATATAAAATTGAACAACTGAAATATACAGGCAATGAGGAATTACAAATTGCCTCGACGCATGTGCCTTCCCATTTTTTACTGCCCAAATGGTTGGCTCATTTTAAACAAATTTATCCAGCAACAAATCTCCATTTAAAAACGGCTAATTCACAGCAAGTCATTGAGGAATTATTGCATTATAAAGCTGACTTAGCCTTTATCGTTAAAGAAGATGGCCATCATCCTGATATTAATTATCAATTTCTGATGAATTTAGATTATTGGTTTATCGTGCCATACAGTCATCCATTAGCAGGTCAAACGGTTTCCCTCGCAGAACTTATGGAACAGCCCTTTGTGACAAGGGAAGACGGGAGTTCCACAAAAGAATATTTAAATGCTTTATGTAAAGTGCATAAAATTCCCCCACCGAAAGTAGGACTGCAACTAGATGGAATTAATGAATCGATCCATGCTATTGCAGCAGGTTTCGGAACAATGCTAGCTCCGTCCATAGCAGCTTCTAGCTTTATCCAGCAGCAACAGGTTGCCCGTGTTTTTATTAAGGATATTGATATTCAACGTCCTATCTATCTTTGTACACGAAAAAATGAACAGCACCATTCCCCCTCCTTTCATAACTTTCTTCATATCATCAATGAATCCATTCTATAAAAAGAAGGCACGCTAAAACATGTGCCTTCTTCTCATCCATCAATGCTTGTCAAAGCTGTAAAAATGTAGTTGGACAGCTTCTTTTTTTCTTTCACAAACTCATTAATATTCGTTTTTTATAGACTTCATAGTTTATATAGCCTATAATAATCCGTGTTATTATCAATAAACGAACATTAAGGTGGTTTTTATGACTGAATATACGTATATTTTCAAAGGGACAGCTTTTACTAGTAAATCTGCTACTGAAGTTCAAATTTTAAAAGATTATTTGTTTTTCATAAATGCTGACGGCATGATTGATAAAGCAGTCGGTCCAGAACGTACTGATTACCAACAACTATTAACTACATATCAACATCAACCTAATTTCCATCCATTAGCTGAAGGTCAATATTTCTTACCAGGATTTGTTGACTTGCACGTTCATGCACCACAATGGGCACAATCGGGTACAGCCTTAGACATTCCACTTTATGACTGGCTAAACACTTATACGTTCCCAATCGAATCAAAATTTTCGGATTTAACGTTTGCACAAGAGGTTTACGAGGATTTAGTGAGCACGCTGCTTGCCAATGGCACAACAACATCCTTATATTTTGCGACAGTTCATAAAGAAGCTAGCATACTGTTAGCTAAAATCTGTGCTGAAAAGGGCCAACGTGGCCTTGTCGGAAAAGTGGTCATGGATGATCCTGAGCAAAATCCCGATTTTTATCGAGATGCAAACACACAAACCGCATTAGCTGATACAGAAGAGTTTATTTTAGCGGTAAAAGAATTAGCGAAAACAACTAAACAAGGTGTTTACCCCGTGGTCACACCTCGCTTTATTCCAAGTTGTACAGATGATGCCTTAATAGGCTTAGGTGATTTAGCAGCGAAATACGATACTCATATTCAATCTCACTGTAGCGAAAGTGACTGGGAGCATGGTTATGTCAGAGAGAGATTTAATAAGAATGATGCAGTAGCCTTACATGATTTTGGTTTATTAGGTGATAAATCGGTTATGGCTCATTGTAACTTTTTAAGTGATGATGATGCTCAATTATTTGCTGAAACAGGCACTGCCATTGGTCATTGTCCAATCTCTAATGCCTATTTTGCTAACAGTGTGATTCCAATCGCCCGCTTCCATGCAATGGGCATTGATATTGGATTAGGCTCAGATGTTTCAGGGGGATTTTCTCCAAGTCTTTTTGATAATGCAAGACAAGCTGTTATGTCATCAAGAATGTTAGAGGATGGTGTCGATACAACCCTTGCAGCTGAAAAACGAGGTGTGCCAAATTCACGTATTACCATTAATGAAGCCTTCTATCTAGCCACTGCTGGTGGTGGTAAAAGCTTAAGCCTTCCAATTGGGCGTTTACAAGAAAACTATACATGGGATGTACAAATTATAGATACAAAAATCCCTACTGCTAAGCTTCCAATTTTTGATCAAAAGGAAGATTTACTCGATATATTCCAAAAAATAATGTATCTTGTACGCCCAGAAAATATCCGTGAGGTATGGGTGCAAGGAAGTAAAGTTCATGCGAGAGACTAGTCATTCTCTTATTCATTAAAAATCTATCATTTTGAGGTGTACAACTTCGTGAAAACGCAACATAGTAAACGAACAAACGAAACAAGAAAAACACAATTAACCGTATTACCAGATGAAAAAATCTCGTTCAGCCAATCAGCTCTACTAGGTTTACAGCATGTCATGGCCATGGATGTTTACGTTGTGCCATTTTTAATTGCCATGCTCATTGGTCTACAAACAGGGCAGGCAGGTGCATTAATTCAATCCACCTTTATTGCGGCAGGAATTGCGACTATTGTACAAACCCATTTTTGTATGAAATTACCGATGGCACAAGGCCCTTCCTATGTTCCACTAGGGGCTATTGTTGGAATCTATGCGGCAAGTGGCAGTGGTGATTTAGGCTGGAGCACTGTGCTAGGTGCCAGCTTAATCGGTGCTATTTGCGTCATTATTTTAGGCTATACAGGCATTTTCAATAAAATTGTTCAAACATTTATTCCACCGATTGTTGGCGGTACGATTATCTTTGTTGTCGGTCTTTCCTTAATGCCTGTCGGTTTAAGTGATAATATTTTTAATGGAGCAGGTGCATCCATTAATCAGAACATCTATTTAGCTTTGATTTCAGCCATTGTATTAATCATTTGTGTCATGTTAGGGACAGTCTTCCACCAAAAAGGGCGTCTATTCCGTATTGCATCTGTCATCATTGCCTTAATCGGCGGCAGTATTGCGGCAAATAGGATGGGTGTTTTAGATTTATCTCCTGTATCACAAGCAAAATGGTTTAGTATGCCGCAAATTCCATTTGCAGATTTCGGCTTTAGCTTTAATATTTCAGCCATTATCACAATGGTCATTATTTATATTGTCTTAATGGCGGAAACAACAGGAACATGGTTTGCCATTAGCAATGTCATCGACAAACCATTAACAGATCAACAAATTAATCGAGGCGTTATTGGTGAAGGCATTGGCTGTTTTATTGCTTCATTACTAGGCTCTACACCTGTGACGGGTTACTCTACAAATGCAGGTGTTATCTCAATTACAGGGATTGCGAGCCGTCGAGTATTTATAGCAGCAGGTATTTGGTTTATCATCTTCGGCTTCTCTGGTAAATTAGCGGCACTTATTTCAGCCATTCCTTCAGCAGTCATTGGTGGTGTATTTGTCATCGTCTGTGGCATTATTGCCATCAGCGGATTACAGGTGATGAAAAATGAACATATTGGCGAAAAGGAAATGTATGTCATTGCGATTCCTGTCATTTTAACGTTAGCTCTGACATTATTGCCTGATGATTTCCTTTATTCACTACCTACAACCGTTCAATATTTATTTGGATCGCCTATCGCAACCGCTGCGCTAGTAGCGATTTTCCTTAATAAAATTCTACCAAGCTCAAAATAGCAAGTATCTACAATGCATAGCACCTCTAGTCCATTTGGATTGCAGGTGTTGTGCCTATTTATTTTCTAAAATTTCTGTTTCCTTCCCTGCTAATCTGTTATACTAGAGCAAAAAAGTAGGGATTCAGAATGGTATATGATGTCATAATAGTTGGTGCTGGCTCCATGGGGATGGCGGCTGGTTATTATTTAGCAAAGAAAGGTAACAAAGTTCTTATGCTAGATGCCTTTACTCCCCCGCATGAAGAAGGTAGTCATCATGGAGATACAAGAATCATTCGCTTTGCTTATGGTGAAGGGGCTAGCTATGTACCTTTTGTAAAAAGAGCTGGTGAGCTTTGGCAAGAGCTAGAGTCTTTAGCCAATGAGAACTTATTTTTACAAACTGGCGTAGTCAATATTGGAGAACCAACCTGTGACTTTATTCAGAATGTCAAGGCAAGCTCAGCACTCTATGATTTAGCACTCGAACATTATTCAGCAGCGGAAGCGATGAACAAATGGCCAGGGCTATTCTTGCCAGAAGATTTAGTGGCTTGCTTTGAGCCGACAGCAGGCGTCCTTCGGGTAGAAGCATGTATTCGAGCATATCAAAAATTGGCGTTAGAGGCTGGTGCAAGCTTACAGACGAATGAAAAAGTACTTGCTATTCAAGCTGGAGAAATTGTACAGGTGCAAACTGTACATAACCTTTACAAAGCAAAGCACTTAATAGTGACGGCTGGTGCATGGGCAACCGAGTTACTACAAACGATGGGCGTAACCATCCCAGTTACCCCAACACGTAAAACGTTTGCATGGTTTGAGGCAGATGAGGAGCTTTATCGTGATGAAAATTTCCCAGCCTATTGCTTTGAATTTGCAGATTCAACCTACTACGGCTTTCCTAGTATTGATGGAGCAGGATTAAAACTTGGGCGACATGATGGTGGCGAAGTGATCAATCCAAATACTCCTTTGCGCCCATTTGATGATGCAGATCTTGTTGATTTACAAAATTTCATTCATCAGTTTATGCCCAAGCATGGTGCAATAAAATACGGCAAAACATGCAAGTATTCGATGACTCCTGATGAAGATTTTATAATTGACTTTTTGCCTAAACATCAAAATATTATTATTGCTGCAGGTTTTTCGGGCCATGGCTTTAAATTTAGTAGCGCTGTAGGGGAAGTACTAGCGGAATTAATTGTAGATGGCAAAAGTAAACAGGATTTATCAACCTTTAAGTTGAATCGATTTTAAAAAAATAAAGATTGGTACAACGAACGCATAATCGTTGTACCAATCTTTTATTTTTGTATCAGCACTTGAAACTCTTGCCAATCATATAAACGTGGAAGATTCACATGCTGGTTATAGGATTGATTTTTTAAGATCACCTTTGTTGTCACATCATGAAGTGTTTCCAGCACTGTTGGTTTATCATCTACATAAACATCTAACGCAAGCTCTTTTATAATATTGACTTTTTCTGCATCCTGCATTCCACAGAAAAAATGACCGTCCGTTATTGGAAAACCTTGCGCCTCCATCCATGCTCTTGTTTGTGCACAGTATTGTTTGGGACGAGATGTAATATAGTAAATATCATGCCCTTGCGCCGCTAGAGCTTGGAGCGTTTTTATTGCCCCCTCAAAAGAAGGACAGTCCGTAAAATAAATCTCCTCCATTGTACTATTCCACATTGCATAACCTTCTTCGTCTGTTAAACCAAAAGGCTCATGTATTTCTACACGTTGTAAGGCTTGAAAGGTTTTAAAGGAAACATTTTTACCTAGTTTTTTATTATAGAGTAAAAAAGCGTGTGCTCGTAAATCAATTAAAGTGTCATCTATATCAAAGCCAAATTTCATCTAGTTGTTCGCCCTTTCAAGAAGCCTTATTTATAAAGTTAGAAGCAAATGTTTGCTCTTTTTCAATTTGTTTTGCTAATACTTCCTCAATGGCTTGCTTACGCATTTGTTGAAAATCTTGTACATTAAATTGTGCTAACGTGTCTTTATTTAGCAAAGATGCCAAACAATCGGCATCCTTTAGAGCACTATTTAATCCAAATGCCCCAGTTGGTGTCATCGTATGGACAGCATCACCTAACAATACAATGCCCTGGGTACCCCAACAGTCACAGTGACTACTGAAAACATCTAATAACACAAAATCTTTCCAAGATTGAATATGCTCTTGTACTGTATTAGCTAATAGTGGAAATTGTGTTGTAAGCTGCTGGATAAAAGGAGTAAAAGCTTGTTTGCGCAGCTGAGGGAAACTACCCTGTTCGATATTCCAGCCTATTTGAATATAACCACCAACTTGCGTAAACAATGACAGCTGCTTATCATCGATTAGTGCCATTTTTATCGAAGGTTCCCAATTTTGGGGTGCAGGAATTTTAGCCCATAGTAAATCAAAGCCATGTTTCTGTTTCTGAACATCAATATGTGCTTCCTTACGAATGGTAGAATAGCGACCATCTGCACCAATAATTAATTGGCTATCAATTTTAATAGTGTTTCCATTTTTTATTGCTATAACTCCTCTATAATGACCAGAAGTGTCTACGATGAGCTTTGTTACCTTTGTATGTAGCAAGCATGTAAAGTTGGGAAACGGCCGTGTATTTTGTAAAATTCCCTTTAATAAATGAGCTTGTGGGACATGTATGCCTAAATGACCTACTGCTTCATCAGGAAAAATCGTTTTAAAGGCGTTACCATCTGCGTAATACTCCAGCTTCTCCATTCGTAATATACCGTGTGACTCAACTGCCTCAAAAAGATGATGATTTTTTAAAACAGCCTCGCCCTCTTCATTTAAGTGCTCGCCTCGAAATGACTGACCAAGTGCTGCGTTTTGCTCAAGTAGGATCACTGTTAGCCCTTTTTTGGCTAGTAAGTAGGCTAACAGTGCGCCAGCTGGTCCTGCCCCTACTATACAAACATCTGCTTGATAGTTCACTTTTCTTCACCTTGCTTTGGATAAGCAATAATACGCAAATCCTCGCCTACCTTATCAAATGAAGTCCATTCAACATTCCATGCCTCATTCATTTGAGAAGGACTATAACCAGCAAACGGTGTTAATGATAGATTCCCACCGAGAACTTTAGGCGCTATATACACCACATATTTGTCGATCGCTTCTTGCTGTAAAAAAGAAGCATTTATTTTACTTCCTCCTTCGAGCAAAATATCCGTAATGCCATGTGTATAAAGCTTTTCAAGCATATCATCAAGCTGAAGTCCATATTCATTTTTACGTACTGGTAAAACCGTCACACCTTTGTCTGTAAATCGCTTCATTTTTTCTTGGCTTACGTCCTCACTACATACAAGAATCGTATGTGCTTCCTCCGTATTTAACACATTTGCATAATCGGGTGTGCGTAGAGAACTATCCATAATAATACGTGTTGGATTTTTTCCGTATCCTTCTTTTAATCTTGTTGTTAAAGTAGGATTGTCAGCAATGACTGTACCCACACCGACTAAAATTCCATCTACTTCATGGCGAATATAGTGAACATCCTCACGTGCAGCCTCGCCAGTTACCCATTTAGAATGCCCTGTATGTGTGGCAATTTTCCCATCTAAAGTCATAGCAAATTTGGAAATAACAAATGGGCGTTGTGTCAGCATATTGTGGATGAAACGTTCATTAACACGGCGAGCTTGTTGCTCCAAAACTCCCACCTCAACTACTATTCCCGCATCCCGTAGCAATTGAATGCCTTGCCCTGCTACAGCTGGGTTTGGATCTTGCATGGCTACCACAACTCGACTTACACCAGATTCCTTCACTAGCTTCGCACAAGGTGGTGTCTTCCCATAATGCGAACAAGGCTCTAACGTTACATATAATGTAGCATCTTGTGCATGCTCTCCAGCCATACGAAAAGCATGCACTTCAGCATGTGGTTCACCTGCTTTTCTGTGTAAGCCCGTGCCTACAATTACGCCATTCTTCACGATCACAGCCCCAACAAGTGGATTAGGGTTCGTATTTCCTTTGGCACTCGCTGCTAAATCGAGTGCTAATTGCATATACTTTTCATCAACATTTGCCATCATCACAACCTCCACCTATTGTTTTTCGCGCATATGTCCAGATTTTTCAACTTTTGTTTCTAAATAAAAACGATTCGTCTCTGTCAAACCGCCCCATAATGGAACATGCCCTTCGGCAGCCATACCGCGAGCCTGTAAAGCAGCCAATTTCTTCGGATTATTTGTAATAAGTGTGACAGGTTTTGTGCGTAGAGTAGCTAATACCGCAAGTGCCTCGTCATATGAGCGAGTATCATCTGGGAAGCCGAGTGCATGATTTGCTTCTACTGTATCTAGCCCTTCCTCTTGTAATAAATAAGCAAGAGATTTAGAGAATAACCCTATGCCACGACCTTCATGATCGGCTAAATAAAATATAGCGCCACAGCCGTGCTCTGCGATCATTTTCATGGATTCATGCAACTGGTAGCCACAATCACAGCGCTGACTGCCAAAGATGTCACCAGTGTGACAAATACTATGCATTCGGATTAAAGCATCCTCGGAATGGGTAAAATCACCATACACCAGCACAGATGATTGTTGCAAAAATGCTAAATTGGCATTTGCTAAACCATCAATAATTTCCTCTTTCGTTAAATTTGCATCAACTGTTAGCCAGTTATACCATTGAAATGATGCAGAAAAATCGCCTTGTTTTACAGGCAAATTTACTGGGCCAACTAGACAAATATTTTCTGTATTTGTATGCTTCACGATTGTCATTTTATCCTTCACTAAGTCCATAACTTTAGTCGTAATTGTCATATTAATCTCCAACCTTCTATAGAAACAGTTGGCTGAATTCGCCAACTGAGCACATGTATTTTTACATCACTTACATAACGTAACTTAGTTTATAATAATAACTAAAAAGTGTCAAACAACAGCTATTATTCTTTTAATATAAATGATAGATACCAAAATTTTAGCATTACTTTTTCATCATATACCACTAGCTTATGGAGGTGCTATTTTTTCTGTGCAGGCTAGTCTATAATAAGCTGTGGTACTGTAATGACGAAAGGAAGTTTAAAATGAACTTAGAAAAAAATGTTCAAGTAAAACAGCCAAAATATCAACAAATAGCCATCGACCTTGCCTCTAAGATCGTAGAAAGAAAATACCGCATTGGCGATAAAATATACGCAAGATCCTCTCTTGCAAGTCAATACAATGTTTCAGCAGAGACTGCGAGAAGAGCCATTGCCGTGTTACAAGACTTAGAAATTGTTGAGGCTTCTAAAGGTAGCGGCGTAATTATTAAATCGTATGAAAAAGCAGCACAATTCGTCAGACAGTTTCATGATGTTCAATCCATTCACGAAATACAAAATGAACTATTGACGAGTATTCAAAAGCAGCATCATGAATTAATTAATTTACAGGACAAGGCAAAGCAGCTCATTAGCCGCACTGAGCATTACCGTTCGGTCAATCCATTCATTCCTTATCAATTAGAAATGACAGCTGATAGTCCATGCATTCATCAAACTGTACAAACCTTAAATTTTTGGCAAAATACATCAAGCACCATTGTTGGTATACGACGTGGCAATGAATTATTACTATCCCCTGGTCCTTATGTCTCATTTGAGGAAGGTGACATTATTTATTTTGTCGGAAATGATGAAAGCTTCGCCAGAGTTCAAAGCTTTTTATATCCAAATTAAAAACCGTTTAAACGCTGATATAACAGCGTTTAAACGGTTTTTTTCTTATTAGTCGATTTGACAAAAGTAACAACCCTTTGTTACAGTAAGGTTGTTACTTGTTTATTTTTGGGTATCATTATCCTCACATAGTAATAATCTACGAAAGGAGTGCTTCTATGGAAAAAATTAAAATAGAACACGTATCAAAAGTGTTTGGTAAACATATTCCCCAAGCACTAGAACTCGTTAAACAGCAAAAAAGTAAAACTGATATCTTAAAAGAAACAGGTGCGACTGTTGGTGTATACGATGCAAGCTTTACGGTCAACGAAGGAGAAATCTTCGTGATCATGGGACTGTCAGGAAGTGGTAAATCAACACTTATACGGCTCTTAAACCGCCTTATTGAACCAACGAGCGGAAATATATATATCGATGGAGAAAATATTTCTACTATGGGAAAAGAAAGTCTACGGACTGTCAGAAGAAATAAAATGAGTATGGTTTTTCAAAACTTCGGTTTATTCCCCCATCGCACATTACTTCAAAATACCGAATATGGCCTTGAAGTTCGAGGTATTTCAAAGCAAGAACGCCAAGCAAAAGCGGAACAGGCTCTCGAAAATGCTGGATTACTCGCATACAAAGATCAATACCCAAGTCAATTATCAGGTGGTATGCAGCAACGTGTTGGGTTAGCACGTGCCCTTGCCAACGATCCTGAAATACTATTAATGGATGAAGCTTTTTCTGCACTGGATCCATTGATCCGTAAAGAAATGCAAGATGAGCTACTTGATCTACAACAAAAATTGAAGAAAACTATTTTATTCATTACACATGATTTAAATGAAGCATTACGTATTGGGGATCGCATCGCCATTATGAAGGATGGTTCAATCATTCAGATTGGTACAGGAGAAGAAATATTAACCAATCCAGCCAATGACTATGTCAAAACATTCGTGGAAGATGTGGACCGTTCGAAAGTATTAACAGCAGAAAACGTTATGGTGCGTCCTGTTTATGTCAATGTAGACCTTGACGGTCCTAAAGTAGCGCTTAAACGTATGCGTCAAGAGGCTGTCAGTTTATTAATGGCTGTTGATAAAAATAGACATTTAAAAGGCTTTATTACAGCTGATGATGCACTGGCTGCAGCTAAAAAACATGAACAAACAGTCCATTCTATTGTGCAATCAGAGGTGTTAACTGTTCCGCCAGATATGCTTTTACAGGATATTTTAGGAATGATCTATAATTCACCTACTCCTATTGCAGTTGTCAAAGATGACCGCTTACTGGGTGTTCTGATTAGAGGCGTTGTCATCCAAGCACTGTCAACGAGCGATGAGGAGGCCGAAGCACATGAATAATTTTTTAGATAATATTCCAACAATTCCACTAGCTACGTGGGTTGAATCAGCTATGGACTGGTTGACGAGTAATTTTTCAGCGTTCTTTAACACGATTCAACAATTTGGAAAACTACTCATGAATCAGGTCACTGATTTACTAATTAGTATCCCAGCCATTATTCTTATATTACTTGTCGTGATATTTGCCTTCTTTGTAGCTGGTAAAAAATTCGGGCTTGCCGCATTTTCATTAATAGGCTTGCTGTTTATCTATAACCAAGGATTATGGACTCACCTTATGGAGACAACCACGCTTGTAATCTTTTCAAGTATTATATCCATCATCATCGGTATTCCACTTGGTATTCTAATGTCCAAATCAACAATAGCTGAAAACATTATTAAACCAATACTCGATTTCATGCAAACAATGCCTGGCTTTGTGTACCTAATCCCAGCAGTTGCCTTCTTCGGTATCGGGATTGTGCCTGGTGTCTTTGCTTCTGTTATTTTTGCTTTACCCCCAACTGTACGTATGACAAACCTAGGTATTCGTCAGGTACCAAAGGAATTAGTAGAAGCCGCAGACTCTTATGGTAGTAAGGCTAGTCAAAAACTATTTAAAGTAGAAATTCCTCTTGCGAAATCAACGATTATGGCAGGAATTAACCAAACCGTTATGCTATCACTTTCTATGGTAGTTATCGCCTCTATGATTGGGGCTCCAGGTCTAGGACGTGAAGTATTAACAGCCTTACAGCGTACACAAGTTGGGAATGGCTTCGTTGCAGGCTTAGGCTTAGTTATTTTTGCGATTATCATTGACCGTTTAACACAAAGCTTCAATAAAAAGAAAGCTGTATAGAATATAGTTAATCTTTCTCGCCTGCAGCCATCAAGCGATGGGTGTCGGCAGTTTGATACAAAACGATGAATAGAAAGGGAGATTCGATGAAACTGAAAACACTATCTAAGTTAGGAATGGCTCTAGGTCTAGGCCTCATGCTTGCTGCATGTAGTGGAGGCGACACAGGGTCAAGCTCTGGTAAAAACAGTGATTCTAAGGAGGTCAACTTAGCCTATGTTGAATGGGATACAGAAATCGCATCAACGAATGTCGTGGGTCAAGTACTCGAAGATTTAGGCTATGATGTAGCATTAACTCCTTTGGATAATGCGATTATGTGGGAGGCTGTTTCGAAAGGAGAGGCTGATGGAATGGTAGCGGCATGGTTACCACATACACACGCCTCACAATATGAGAAATATAAAGCTAATTTAGATGAGCTTGGCGAAAACCTTGCTGGTGCAAAAATTGGCTTAGTTGTCCCAAGTTATATGAATGTAAATTCTATTGAAGATTTAACAAATGAAGCTGATCATACTATTACAGGTATCGAGCCTGGTGCTGGTATTACTGCTGCTACAGAAAAAGCTTTAGGAGAATATGATAATTTAGCAGATTGGAACTTTATTACATCTTCTTCTGGTGCCATGACAACTTCATTGGCAAAAGCGTTAAAAAATAAAGAAGAAATCATTGTAACTGGTTGGTCACCACACTGGAAATTTGCAAAATATGATCTTAAATACTTAGAAGATCCAAAAGGTGTATATGGTGGAGAAGAAACAATTAATACATTCGCTCGTAAAGGCTTAAAAGAAGATTTACCAGATGTATACTCGGTGCTTGATAACTTCCACTGGACTGCAGAGGATTTAGAAAGTGTCATGCTTGAAGTAATGGATGGCAAAGATCCAAAAGAGGCTGCAAAAGAATGGGTGGAAGCTAATCCAGATAAAGTAGCAGAATGGACAAAAGACGTAAAAAAATAATATAAAAAATGCACTTCCACTTTTACAAGGGGAAGTGCATTTTTTCTTACGACAATAGCTTCAACATAATGGCTGCTCCTAAAACAAGTACAATGCAAACCATCCGTCTCCAATCCTTTGATTCATTAAAAAATAACATACCCAGTAGTGCTCCCCCAGCTGCTCCAATTCCTGTCCAAATAGCATAGGCAGTACCCATTGGTAATGTTTCCATCGCATAAGCAAGACCCGCAAAACTTAAGGTAAATGCAAAAATCAGCAGCCCTAAATTTTTTATAGTCTTTGTTTTATTATATTTACTAATCATATATACGCCCATCATCTCACATAACCCTGCCATAACTAATGCCATCCATGCCATTATTCATTCACCTCTTGTTCCTTCGGCTCTCCCGTTACAAGCTTTAAGCCCACAACTCCTGCAAGTAAAACAACAATACATATTATTTTGGCTAATTTCCACGGCTCCCCAAACAACAAGCTATCTGCACAAACAGTCCCCGCTGTCCCTAATCCAACAAAGACAGCGTATACCGTACCAACAGGTAAATGCTCCCCCGCTTTTATGAGTAAATAAAAACTAATAAAAATAGCAATAACTGTCCCAATCCATTCCAGCACACTCGTTGCATGCTTTAAACCAATGACCCAGCCTACTTCAAAGCAAGCCGCTATAATGACACTGATCCACTGTTTATTCATCCTAAATCCCTCCATTTTATGAGACACGGTCGATTAACTGATTGATAAAGCACCTTCCTCAGCTTTCGCCAAATAACATGATTTTAGCCAAACAAAAAAGCCTGAAGAAACTGTCATTAAACAGTATCTCCCAGGCTTTTATCCTTCCGTGTCACAAAATTAATTTGTGGTTTTCTCTCGGACCAGACTAGCAAAAGCTACGGAACCCTAGAAAACTTTTCATTCGATTGTTGCTCTTAGTATAGCAAACCTTTTAATAATTTTCCACTGGTACATAGCCGACCCTTTCAACCATCGCTTGCCCTTCCTCAGAAAGTATCCATTCAATAAGTTTCTGCGTATTTTGATTTTCTGTTCCGGCTGTGATGGCATAAAATTCAGCAACTAAAGGATATGTATCATTTTGAATCGTTTCTTTTGTTGGGGCTACCCCGTCAATGGATAGTAATTTGATTTTTTGATTACCGACCATCTCTGTAGAATAATATCTAAACGTAAAGCCCATTGCGTTTTTATAATTTCGATATTGTGATACTTCACGAATGATTCCTCCCATTCCCGACACAATATCTTCAGAAGGCGCCGCCATAATTGGCGTATTGCCCATCAATTTTTCTAATGTTGTTTGACTTCCACTATCTGCTGGGCGTTGAAAAGCACGGATTGGCTCATTCTCCCCACCGACCTCATGCCAATTGGTTATTTCACCAGCGTATATTTTCTTCACCTGCTCAAGCGTGACATTATCCACACTGTTTTTATGATGCACGAAGAAGACAAATGCTTCACGTCCAATTGGTGTCATGTCAAATGTAAGACCTTCCTTTTCTGCTTGCCACTCTTGTGAGGTGGACGGTGCTGCTGCAAAGATAAGATCCACATCTCCTGCTATTAAATTTTGATAGGCTTCAGGTGTTCGGCTTACTTGAACTCTACTAGTATCTGGCTGATAGTCACCTTTGGGATAAGTAGCCTCTACAAAAGCCGCATACAAAGGATACATGGCTGTTGCACCATCTAATCTTGGTAATGACTCGGTCAATTGTAAGGATGCTTTTGTGTCAGGCTTTATCACTTTATTGCCCAGCGTAAATGGCTGATAGGCAGATACATCAATTTCCGCATCAACAGTAGGAATGCTCATTTTATAATAATGTTGGATTGGTTTGATGGAAGCTATTAATAAGGCAATACCCATTACTCCAAATAACCATCCTCTTCGTCTTTTGGTGTTGGTCCATTTAAATACACTACAAATAAACAGGACAAATAAACAAACAGGTACTGTCCAAACTAACTGTATCAAATGAATGCTGCCATTCAGTGTGATAATCAATGCAACCATTAATGTCACTACTGATAAACCAATCAACACAGATACGATTTGTATAAACTTGAACATTGGAACCCCCTTTTAGTGTAATTTTACACTCCCTATAGTTAGCATACTTGAAAGATAGAGCATTCACAACTATATATTCTGAAAATTATGCTAAAATTAAATTTATCTTGATTTAACGACTGCTTTTGTTTTTACAAAAAAAACGGAAAAGTCCCTCTTTAAAGGGAGAGGAGCTTTTGAAGAGCAAGCTCGAATGAATCAGGACACCATTATGACGAGGCGTCAGTGATAAAAGTAGGAGGAATGTACATATGGCGATTGAAAAAGTACGTAGTCATTTAGCAAAATGGCATGTTGAGCACAAAATACAAGAGCTGGAAGAAAGCTCAGCGACTGTTGAATTAGCAGCGCAGGCCCTTGGCTGCGAGCCCGAACGCATCGCAAAATCATTATCTTTTCTTGTGAATGATGGCGCGGTATTAATTGTTGCTGCAGGGGATGCTAAAATCGATAATGCAAAATATAAAGCAATGTTTGGTACAAAGGCAAAGATGTTATCCAAAGACGATGTGGAGACGATGATTGGTCATGATGTCGGAGGTGTTTGCCCTTTTGGTGTGAACGAAGGTGTAGCCATTTATTTAGATGAATCTCTGAAACGTTTTACCACTGTTTTTCCTGCATGTGGTAGCAGCAATTCTGCCATTGAGGTAACGATTTCAGAACTCGAAACGTATGCCCCCTATAAAGAATGGATTGATGTCTGTAAAGGCTGGAATGAATAAGGACTAAACGATTGGCGAGACTATTAACAGTCTCGCCACTTCTACAAAACTAGATTTGTTAGTCCCTATAACCCACAGCTAGCCAATGTGAATCCCATTCTGTTATTTGATTACCGACACGACAGCTTAAACCACATGCTCGATTGTCAGCAACAAATGAACCTATTAGCCATTTTTTAGTCTGATATCCTTCTTTTAATTGAATTGTCATGCTAGGCATCTCCACATACTGTTGGAAAATAAATAAATTATCATCATAATGTGTGGATGTGGAGGCATTTATTTTCTGCCCACTTGCTGCGTAAATTTCTACTGTATTTCCTTCCCGAGAATAAACAGGCTTCTTCACATAAGGAAGATTATTACGAATAAACGGCTCAGCTGAAAGATAGGTTGGTAGCATATATTGCTGAATAGCTACCCGTTCCTCAGCGGTAAAGAGTAAAGGATCGTTTCTCCGCTCCCATATTAACCACAATAAGATTTTCGATTGTAATACATAAGCAGCAGGCGGATTAATGATAGCTAACTGTCGTTTTTTGACAAGTTCTAACAAATGCAGCCCAATGCGATCACCATCTGATGCTACATCATCCATTAAAAACTCTACAGGATGTGCAGGTCGAAATAATATATCGATTTTCTCCATTGCAGGTGTATAAAGACCTTGTACTATATGTGGTGTATCACTAGTAAATATGATGAGATCCTGGATAGGTACATACTCAATATCAAAAGGAATACAGCGCTTAATAAACTGTACCTGGCAATACTCCTCATAATCCTCTTTGGCTGCTTTACCCGTGATGACAACCTTTGGCTTTTTAACATTATGTAAATATTGCATGGCAGCAAAAAGCGCACCTGACAATGTTTTTTGTAAAGCTATTGTATCATTTGGATTGTTATAGCCAAGATGCTGACAAAGTGCCTCATTTATCTCGAAGGTTTCTTGTACAAGGAACGGTGTTTCTCCATTCAACTCTAGACATTTAATGTGGCCCTCCTCTGTACAAACAAAGTCAAATCGCGCCAAAACAGATTGCTGTTGTAAATAGTCTAATTGAATATACGGTATCATTTCAGGGCGAATCCCTAACGCTAAAAGTTGATCAATCGACAAATGCTTAAATTGTTTCCCTACTTTTAAAAAGATGCGCCAAAGTATTTGTGTTGCGTAGTGAAGTTGATCGATCTGCTGCTTTGGCAATTCTAAGACATCATATAACGCATACTCTAAATCCTCAAAGTCAGGAAAAAAGTCTGGGAATTTTGAATAGAACGCTTGCCG
The DNA here is from genome assembly GCF_038630385.1 of Lysinibacillus sp. FSL L8-0126. Lineage (NCBI taxonomy): Bacteria > Bacillati > Bacillota > Bacilli > Caryophanales > Bacillaceae > Lysinibacillus > Lysinibacillus sp. FSL L8-0126. The sequence goes on from NZ_CP152028.1 coordinate 174,042, forward strand.
TTGTTGTGTATGATTCATCATGTTATTTGCTCCCTTTCCACACTTTATGAGGAGGACGAGCCGCCACGGGATGCTCCACCTGAACCAAAACCAGATTTTCCTTTGCTGGAGGGGGAGCTATTAGAGTAGGAGTTCGTGCTTTTTGATGAACTGTCTGTTGAATAAGAGCGTTGTCCACTCGAATAAGTATTTGAACCATTTGAAGTTGTACCAGCCTTATTTTTTGAACTGTTTGTAATACCATTTGTAGATTTATTATTTGCATTACCACTTTGTGTCGATCGCGGTACTGCAGAACCGCCACCATTTTGCTCATTTCGATCTGTGCCATTTTTTAAATTACGACTTTTATAAATAGCACTTCCAATCATTGCTCCAGCAGTTGCATACATAAGCCCATTAAAGAAATGCTGTGCATAGTAAGGAGAATTTTCATCAAGACATTCATAGGAGCCATCGTCTCCTTCTTGCCATTCATCACAGGCATCTGCCATTTCACTATTATAAACACTTACTATCTCTTCATTTGTGTTTCCTTGACCTTGATCTTCCGTTACTGGGGTAGACGTAGAAGAAGCTACTGTCTGTGTTTCGCTATTGCCACATGCTGCTAATTGGACAGCCATAAAAGATGCCGTTGTCACAGCCATATATTTTTTCATTTGCTTTGCCATATTATAAACGCTCCTTTATTTCTGTTCTCTAGTTTACGATTGTCTATCATGATAGGTTTCACTTTTACAAAAACATACAATTAATTTTAACAAAAAAATCCCAAACCGTATGCATGTTTGGGATTTCCAGAGTTTTATGATTGCTTTGTCACAGTTTTTTTGCCGTAAGTCATAAATCGCCATAGCTTTTCGAATGGTCCAATTGAAAAGAATTTAAACCAAATCACACTAAAAATAATTTGAATGATAAAAGTAATGCTCGCGATGATTACTATTTCTGATGGTGAAACGACTTGTAAGCCCATTAACGAAATGATAGCCGTCCCAATAAAGCTTTGTGCCAAATAGTTTGTAAACGCCATTTGTCCTACACGTCCAATTGGTTGAAGCAGCTTCGCTATTTGTTTATTTTCTAATAGTAAAAATAAACAGCTTAAATAAAAATAGGTTGTTGGCACAACTCCTAAGCCAATAATGGATTGGATTTGTTGGTCATCTGCTTGTGATGCGAACCAAATCCATAGAGAAAATCCAATAAAGAATGGACATGTACTATAAAGCACTCTTTTTATTTTTTGAGCATGCTCACTAATATGGCCAACCCAACCAGCTTTTGCAACTAAAAAACCACTTAAAAACATGATAAAAATCGCTACGGCATCATTTCCTAATAAGCCATAAATAGCTGATAAAACAGCATTATTTGGCATATACATTTGACCTAGGATAACAAGAATATGAAGTGAAATGATGGTAAATAACCATTTACTAATAGTTGAAATCTTGACAGAGTAAAATGGTAGCAATAAAAATCCAATCACTGCGTAAATGGCTAAGATGGAACCCCAAAATAGAAAAATATGAATAATGCCAATCAATAATAGCGCGAATAAACGTCTAGCAAAACGCTTTCTTGGTTTATCCCCACGAGCTTCTGCACGTGAAGCAAAAATATAAAAGCCAACACCAAACAGAAATGAAAAGATAGAGAAGAATTTCTTTTCAATGAAAATATCAATAAGTGAATCAATGATGCCATTGATACCACTCATATCAGGCATAGGTCCTCCCTCTATGAGGACCACATAAGCACCTACATTAATAAATAAAATACCGAATAACGCTAATCCTCGAATAATGTCTAAGGAAACGATACGTTCCTTTTGTGTAACAGATGGATTCATGTTGAATTAACTCCTTATCTTTTATGCTATAGCTAGCATAACTCCCCATCCTTACAGCTATTTTTTTTAAAGCTTACAGGAACCTTACAAATCAAAAATAGTCTTATAGTTTTTCATCCGCTTCTTCAAAAAAATGTTTCATATTTTATAGTAAAAACATCGTAAAGAGAGGTTTAACAGATGAATAGAAATCGCAAGCTCGGTTTTTGTTATCCTGGTTATCGATACTGTGGACCTGGTTGCTCAGGACCAGGTGAGCCTACGAATGCTGTGGATAGTTGCTGTAAATTGCATGATGAATGCTATGCACGCCATGGTAGCACAAAGTTCTGTGATGAATTGTTTCAACAATGCCTCCGCCCCCATATGGATGCAAATCATAAAATGGCTAGAGATGCCCGTTTGTTTTATCGCGTTTTCGAATTACGTCATCGATTTTTTTAACAATGACGCTCACGATGTTTTTGCAAACAGCGTGGGCTACTTTTTTGTATAAATAGCATATTTTTGCGGAGTCGTAAAACCAAGCTTTGTGCCTAGATACATAGATGCGGTATTTGACACATCACAATCCCAGCAAGGCTTTAGCTGGTTGGCAAGACAATGATCGATAAAAATGTGGGCAACCCTGCCAGCTAATCCTTGCCCCCTAAAATTCGAATCTGTCATAATATCAATTTCTGCAAAATCATTTGATTTAAAAATAGAGACAGCTTCACTAACGATTTGCTCTTGCAGCACTAAGCAATAGCCAAAACCATTTTCAAGGAAATTAGCTGTTGAATCCCAATATTCATCGTAGTAAGCATAGGTAAACGCCTGTGCATTTTTTATATGATGATGAGTAATAGGCATAACCTCAAAATTGGGTACTTCCCGCTCCTCTCTAGAATCATACAAACTTTCATCGAAAGTAAAGGTATAGCGCTCTAATTTTCGAAGTTGGTCATTTAGCAGTTGTTCAATTTTAATATTCCACTGTTCTGAATAAGAAAATAAGGTAAAACGTTTCTTTTGCTCTATAGACTGTTGAAAACAACAGACAAGCTGATCGTCAAGTACCGTATGAATTGAATCGCCAGCTACAAAATAGATTCCTGATTTTGTTTGAAATAATAATGTTTGTAAATTCTCTGTGTCTGTATAGACCGTACCTTCTATTAATTGATCTAGTATACTATACACAAATGTCGGGGCTCTTTTAATGGTTTGTTTAATGATTGGGTAATGAGCCTCTATAATTTTCATCATGCTACCTCCTCCTGTTATTTCTATTCTCTTATAATAATAGATAAATTTAGTTAAAGGGACTGAATGATGCGCAGATAGCCATATTTTGCATCCAATATCACGAAAATCTTGGAGGCTGGAAAAAATTAAATTTTACTTTGCTGGCTAACTATACGCTTTAGCGAAATCAAATTTAAAAGCTAAGAATGATAGAATTCTATCATTCTTAGCTTCTTCATTTAGTGATACATGCCATGATTAATTTTCCCTGTTAACTTCTCTATTTGTACTTCAAACAACTCGATTTTAGGCAGAATTGGATAGCCTTCTTTTTCAAATGTCCATGCAGGATTGCCATACTTCTCAAGCAGTGCATCAAAAAACCATTCTTTCTTCGACTCCTCCTCAATGCGTACGACCTGTCCAAACAACACCACGCTTTGATACACAAGTGCAGATTGACAGGCATATTTTTTCCCTGGATGTAAATCACCCATCTCACTCACTTCGATACAGATTTTAGGATTTTGTTTAATATTTGACCAAAAATGGCTTTCTCGAATATTACCAATATGCAAATATAGTTTATCTTCTCCCTCATATACATAGACAAACGGAATAACGTATGGAAAACCTTCCTCACCAACCGTTGCAACATGTGCTACTTGCCCTACTTTTAAGAAATGCTGTGCTTCCTCTTGTGAAATTTCTACACGCTTGTTTTGAATCGTACCTCTCATCATACTTTAACCCCCTCATGAAAATATATCACGATTAACTCAATCGTTTATTTTAAACATACATATATTTTACATCTTTAACACACCTAAAAAAAGGATAAATTTTCTTTTGAATAATAAAAGCCAAGAATGCTTAATCCATGCATTCTTGGCTTTGTTGTTATTTAATTGGAATCCAAATTTCAGAATAGGAGTCAGGACTATAGGCATCCTCTTCAGGATAAACCTCAAGTTCCGCTGTTCCTGCTGGTTCGTATGGATTGGACGGGAACCACTCTGAATAAATTTGCTTCCACGTATTTTGCATCGCATCTGGCATAGGGCCATGTACTTCAAAGACAACCCATTTGGAGGCAGGTACTTCCATTGTTAATAGATCTTCTCCTACTTCCCCTACATGATCTGTAGCAATCCAGTAATCAATGAAACCCTTTTGTCCTTGGTTTGTATTTGGTACACAAACACCTAGTACTCCATTGATATTGCCATTATTTAATTGGTATAGTTGATGGTCGAAGCCACTTTGATTTACCTCTTGCCAAAATAGAGGAATTTCTCGTGTGTTCTCCCCGTCTTGACAGTTGTACGTTCTTTTCACTCCAACAATTTGAAACTTTTCTTTTTCTACGATTTTATACTTCATTGGTTCTGCTCCCTTCAAGCTTACCTGGATGACCAGGCAATTGTATGATTGTAATGGCCCTTGTTTCTTTCTTGCTTCACTAGGCGTTATATGGTGCTGCTTACGAAACGCTTTTGTAAAAGCTTCAGGAGTTTCATAGCCATATTTGTAGGCGAGATCGATTATTTTTTGTTCCGTGCCTATTAATTCTTGTGCAGCTAATGTCAATCTTCTTCGTCGCAAATAATCTGCAATGGACATATCCGTCAAAATTGCAAACGTGCGTTGAAAATGAAAGACAGATGAATTAACCTCCTGTGCAATCTGTTCAATCGTAATGTCCTCTAATAAATGATCCTCCATAAAATTAATGGCCTTTTGAATCGACTCAATCCAACTCATTGCTTTCACTCCTTGATTCCATCATAAAATAGATATTGCTGTATAACCTGTCTTTTTATGCTAACTTTGGACAGGTTAAAAGGGAAGTATTTTCCCGACGATTCTCCCTACTTATTTTCACCCTCCACCCTACACATATTTACAACTACGTTCTTTAATAGGTAAATTAAGTATAAATAGAAATGAAATGGAGGTTTTTCTCTTGGGAAAATGGCAAGGTGCTGCTGCTATTTGTTTGAACGATAACAATCAATTATTAATGGTTTTACAAGGAACGGTGGAAGAAGAAAAAACGTGGGCTGTTCCATCAGGTGGTAAAGAAGCAGCGGAAGATTTTAAGGCTTGCTGTATTCGAGAGGTTTATGAAGAAACGGGCTATATAGTAGCTATTCTAAAAGAAATTTATTGTAAGCAGAACGAAGCTGTGGAAGTTCATTACTTTGAAACAGTTATGATTGACGGACAAATGATGATTCATGATCCTGACGAATTAATTTATGACATTGCTTGGCAATCAAAAAATGAAGTGGCCCAATTGTCATTAACTTTTCCAGAAGATCGTGCCTTTCTTTTATCTTTATTTCAATAAAAAAGTCACGTCTTAATGACATGACTCATCTCAAGTACATATTGCTAATCGTTTTGTTGATAAATAATTAAAGCAGAATGGATGACTGTCTGTTCGCCAATATAGAGCGTATTGTATTTGATATCAAGTATTAAAAAGCTTCTTAAATCTACTAAAGCCCGGTTAATGTCATGTTCAAATTGCACAATATCATTGTTTTGAATGGTCACAACCTGGGTCGTTTGTGTCATTGCCCACACTCCTTTTCTCTAATAATAGATGAAAAGAAAGGAAATGTAAAAGTGTTGGAGCCAAAACAGCTCCAACGCTTTTTAGTACATCGTTAAATACTCCTCACGTTCCCAGTTGTGGACGCGTGTGCGATATTTATTCCACTCAATTTCTTTGGCGACTGTAAATTTATCATAAATATGATCGCCTAGTGCATTACGAACAATGGTATCCATCTCTAATTCAATCAACGCATATTCTAATGAGGAAGGTAAGCTATCAATTCCGTTCAACTCTCGCTCTCCTGCTGTCATTTTATAAATATTACGATCTACTGCTGCAGGTGGCGTTAAATCTTTCCGTATACCATCAAGTCCAGATGCTAAAATAACAGCCATTGCTAAGTATGGATTTGCAGCTGGATCAACTGAACGCAATTCAATTCGAGTAGATAGTCCACGAGCTGCTGGAATACGAATTAGTGGTGAACGGTTTTGAGCAGACCACGCGACATAACAAGGAGCCTCATAGCCAGGCACTAGCCGTTTATAGGAATTAACAAGTGGATTCGTAATAGCGGTAAAGCCGTGTACATGCTTTATAATCCCTGCCATAAAACTACGTGCCGTTGCACTTAATTGTAAGTCTGCATGTTCATCATAGAAGGCATTTTTATCACCTTCGAATAATGATAGATTAAAATGCATTCCTGAGCCGTTTACACCGAATAATGGCTTCGGCATAAATGTTGCATGGAGACCATGCTGTGCAGCAATGGTTTTTACGACTAACTTAAACGTTTGTATGTTATCACATGCCTCAATGGCACTAGCATACTTAAAATCAATTTCATGCTGACCAGGTGCGACTTCATGATGGGAGGCTTCAATTTCAAAGCCCATTCCCTCTAACTCTAAAACGATATCACGACGACAATTCTCTCCCAAATCTGTCGGTGCTAAATCGAAGTAGCCTCCACTATCATTTAACTCTAGTGTTGGATGCCCCTTATCATCCAGTTTGAATAAGAAGAACTCTGGCTCTGGCCCTAAATTAAAGGAAGTAAAGCCTAACTCCTCCATTTCCTTTAAAACGCGTTTCAAATTGGAGCGCGGATCTCCTTCAAACGGCGTTCCATCTGGTCTGGCAATATCACAAATAAAACGAGCCACCTTGCCTTTCTCAGCAGTCCAAGGGAAAATCACGAATGTATCAAAGTCAGGCTTTAAATACATATCAGATTCCTCTATACGCACAAAACCTTCAATGGATGAACCATCAAACATGACTTTATTATCTAATGCTTTTTCTAACTGACTGACAGGGACTTCCACATTTTTGATTGTTCCTAATATATCTGTAAATTGTAGGCGAATAAATTTCACATTTTCTTCCTTTACTCGGCGTATAATATCTTCTTTTGTGTAATGTTTCATTCTTCACCACTCCAATGTAAATTTAGTTAACATACGTTTTTATAACTGTTCTTAAAATACATGAAAATTGAAATTCACGCAATAGATATGTTAGGTTTTATAACATAGTTTTTTTAGAATATATTTATCTTGATTTTCGATGCATAAAAAAAGTGTATCCATTTCCACAATGGATACACTTTTTTTATTTTAATATTGTAATAGCATATTAATGAACACAACTAGAATAACGATCGGTACAACGACTAACATTAACATACGATATGTTGCATAATAGCCCTGTCCTAAGTGACTACCCATTAACAGTTCTTTCCTTACAAATTCCTTATCCACTATGTGGGCAATAAAAATCGCAATGAATAAATTTCCTAATGGCAGCATTATATTCGACACTAAAAAATCAGTGGCATCAAAAATACTTTTCTCAAAAATGGTTACATCCGATAAAACACTAGAAGAAAGTGCCGCTGGAATAGCCGCAATCAATACGACTACACCAAGTAAAAGCGTCCACATCGGACGAGATTTCTGACTATGTTCCATAAATGCCGCTACGATAATCTCATATAAACTAAATGATGACGTTAATGTAGCAAATAAAAATAGCAATAAAAACATCGCTAAAAATAATTCTCCAAACGGCATTTGACTAAAAGCTGTCGGCAGCACCATGAACAACAAGCCCGGTCCCGCGGCTGGCTCTAAATCAAAGGCAAACACAACAGGGAAGATTGCTAAACCCGCTAAAAATGATACAAGCACGGTTAAGAGCACAACAGAACCTGCTGAATTCGGAAGGCTGACATCTTTTTTTAGATAGGAACTATATGTAACAAGACAAGAAAATCCTACAGCTAATCCAAAGAATGATTGTCCTAACGCTTCTAATAATGCCCTACCAGTAATATTTGAGAAATCAGGCCATAAGAAGAATTTCACTCCCTCCATTGCGCCATCTAATGTAACAGCACGCACAACCAGAACAATGAACATCACAAAGAGTAACGGCATCATCCATTTATTCGCCTTTTCAATACCATTTTGTACACCTAATGAAATAACGAGTACGTTAGCTAATGTAAACAAAGCTAAACCTACTAGCGTAATCCATGGTGTACCTATAATTTTTCCAAATAGTGCAGCTGGATCAATCGCAGGATCTATCACAGCGCCAGCAACACCTAGCCCGCTGTAAATAAAGATCCAACCTCCAACAACACTATAAAATGTTAATAATAAAAAACAACCTAGCACACCCATTCGGCCAATCCAAGCCCATCCCGTTTTTGTCGGAGCAACCTTTTTATACGCGGTTACCGCCTCCGATTGTGTACCACGCCCTAAAACATACTCGGACAATAGCATTGGCAACCCTATTAATAACGTAAATAACACAAAGATTAGGAAGAATGCACCTCCACCACTTTGCCCCGTTACATACGGTAGCTTCCAAATTGCTCCTAGTCCAATCGCAGCACCCGCTGATGCTAAAATAAATCCTAATTTACTAGACCACTGTCCCTTTTTTTCACTCATCTCTTCAAACTCCTCAAACTTTCTAAACTCCCCTCTATTCTACATGAAAATGTGTTCTTCGACTAGATTATAATAATAAAGCACTAGAGCACGAACATTTTCTACTACTTTTTTCTAATTTTATTCGTCCCATCACTTCTTCCCACAAAAAAAACCTCGAGCTAACTACTCGAGGTTTATGGTCCATTATTTTGCTATATACATAGAGCGCTGGCGGTCGATCCATTTGCGCATTGTAGTAAATAAAAACGCCATAATAGCTGTTAATAAAATACCTTTTACAATATTAAATGGTAAAATTCCAGCGACGATCATTTTATAAAGGGAGTCACCTACAACAGGTTCCATACCAAGGAAATATGTGTACATCGGTAAAAATACAACATAGTTCAAAACGCTCATTCCTACTGCCATCACGACTGTTCCTGTCGCTAAACCTCCAACAAGACCAGCAGTCGTTTTAAAACGATTAAAAATAAAGCTAACTGGCAAAATAAATAAAATGCCTGTTGTAAAGTTGGCAATATGCCCTACTGGCACACCTGTTGGCGTACCCGAGAAAATCCAATCCAACACATTTTTAAATAATTCTACTAAAATACCAGCTACAGGTCCCATTGTGATGGCCGCTATTAATGCAGGCATATCACTAAAGTCCACTTCCAAAAATGCTGGGAACGGCGGTATTGGGAAATTAAAAAGCATTAATAAAAACGAAATACTGCTCAGCATACCAATCGTAATAAACGATTGAAGTTTAACATTTTTCTTCATAGAAAACTCTCTCCTCTTTGCTGATTCAATCTCGCAAGAAGAAAGGTGACGATCTTTCAATTGTTAGCATGAAAAAACCCTTATGCATTAAAAAGCACAAGGGAGAAAGGCATGACGAATAAGCGTCAATCTAAACTATTTTTTGAGCACTATTTTAAAAGCCATACAAAAAAAGCGCTCGGTCATAGTTCATTTCATAACAATGAATGACGATCGTACCTCCATCTTCTCCCATCCAGACTGTAACTGTCGGCCTTGGAATTTCACCAAGTCAGCCATGCAAATAAATTTGCACAGGTCGCGGGCTAAAGAGTTTTGCCTAAACCATTCGAGTTAATGAATAAACATTAACGGTTTAGCACTCTATTACCGCCGGTCGGGATTTTCACCCTGCCCCGAAGATGAATCACTATTATTTTATACTACAGTTTTACTATAAAGAATTATCAACAAAAAGTAAATAGTTCTGCTCAAAAAACCTATTAGACTTGTATGCATTGTAAAAAAAATGGAGCATCCTCACCGAACAGGAATGCTCCATTTCTTATTGTTATTTTCTTTGACTAAGGCATATATTGCTTATTTGGCCCTACAGGCTTTGGTAAAAACATTTTTAAATCAAAGCCCTCCCAGCTTTCTTGGACAACATTATTTAGGCGTAATTGTTGGTCAAAGCTAGCAGCCGTTAACATCATGGCCTCAATCAGTTGTGTGGCACGAATCGGTTCCATTGATGTTAAATCAAGCGGAAGATCAAATGTAACGACTACACCCTCTGCTTCCTCTGTGACCGTATATGATACGTTTTCAGGAACAACCGACACATAGACATCATCATTTTTATTTTTCATCAGTGTGAGCGCCTCTGTGACATTTGCAAATGTTTGACGGAAATCTGGTGATAAATATTCTGCACCTGTACCATCTTGATATATATAATAATTATAATGCTTGGCGTTCGTTAATGACATAGGTGGACTTGGCTCACCTTCTTGAGAAAACTCATAAGGTGTTCCATCTTCATTTTGAATCTCAACTTCTGTATATTCAGAATCAGAGAATGTATCCTCCAAAGTTCCTTTGTACTCATTGACAGTAGCAGAAGCAACATCATAGCTATTGTCCTTTGGCAACACATGGACAAGCTTATCATCCTTCTCCTTCAGCTCACCTTTGTAAGGATGGTAATCAGTAAATCCTTTAGCTTTCTCATCTATTTGAGGCGCGTATTTTTCATACATCTGTAAAGTAGAAGGTTTTTCTGTTCCAAAATCCGTTGCTACTCGCTCATTTGGTATCACATACGTCATTGGTACACTTTCCGCATCTCGCCCTGCTAAGCCAATACGGAAAACGACAGCATCTTTCACATCTTCCTCATAGACAGATGACCGTAAAGATAACATGCGCTCATGCTCTGCTACGATAGGAGATTGGAGTGCTTCGTCTTGCGTAGCAGCCTCCTTTGGAGAAAGATCTTCCTGTAAAGTAGAATAGGTAGCCGTATCGGCAGTACTAGCTTGATCTTTATGTCCAACATCATTATTCATGACCATTGAGCCTACAAGTATCGTTAACGCAAAAACTGCTGCAATGCTCATAAAAATTGGCATTTTACGAAGCTTAGATCGTGTTGTTTGTTCTTCTTGGATGGAGGAATTGCTTTGCTTTTGTTCATCCTCTTTTGGTTGTTGTATCGCTTCTTGAAGGTAACTGTTATCCTGCAAGCGAGCATCTGCCATTAACCGATTTAATATGTCCTCTTTTGAACGGTGGTCAGAAAGCTTAGGGGCATTGTTCAATACATGTTCAAGCTGCTCATCATCAAATGGCTTATGCGTCATTGCCGTTTCGCCTCCTGTTCTCTAATCGGCTGTAGCTGTTGCCTTAAAAATTTTATGGCTCGATGCTGGGTCGTTTTTACCTTAGCTTCTGTCCAATCTAATATTTGAGCAGTTTCTGCAATCGATAAATCCTGAAAATAGCGCATAATAATGACCATTTTTTGGTCGCCTGTACAGTTTTCCAGTGCTGACGCTACTTGCATAAATTCATCACTGGCCTGTAGCATATCTTCCGGTGATGGTGTGGTTGAATGGAGCTGTTCCGTTTCCCAGTCAAAGAAATCAAGTGAATGCTTCTGGCGTACAGCCTGCTTTCTAAAATGATCAATCGCTACATTTTTGGCAATAGCAAAAAGCCATGTTTTCTCACTACTATTACCTGCAAATTGATCATATGAGCGCAATACTCGTACATAAACTTCATGTGCTAAATCTTCAGCCAATGTACGGTTTTTTACTAAATATATTAAAAACTGGAACACGTCTTGGTGATATGCATCGTATAGTCGATGGAACACGGAGTCATTCAAAGCACTCCACCCCCGTTCTATAATATTTGTCGTCTTACATTCGTGAAAGTTACAGCCAATTAATAGCAATACATGTTATTAATCGAACGGTAAATAAAACGTGAAGGTCGTACCTTCTTTCAGCACACTGTCTACCATAATATTACCTGAGTGTGCCTTCACAATATTTCTTGCAATGGCTAAGCCGAGACCCGTACCACCTTTTGAACGGGTGCGTGCCTTATCTGCTTTATAAAAACGTTCAAAGACATAAGGTAAGTCGTCATGAGGAATGCCGTGCCCTGTATCTTGAACAGATATTTTAGCGAATGTTGGTTCCTGCTCAACTTTTACAGTGACTGCTCCTTCATCCGTATGTCTAAGTGCATTATCTACTAGATTTGTGAGCACTTGTTCAATACGATCCTCATCGATATTAATCATGGCATCGTCATTAAATTCACTTTCAAACAATAGACGAACGTGTTTTTCCTTTGCAACCTGTGCAAATTTTTGAGTAATACGTTCGAATGTAGAATTAATCGGTAATTCATCTTTATACAGCGTCATATGTCCCGATTCCATGCGTGCTAAATCTAATAAATCTGTTACAAGACGCCCCATCCGCTTCGATTCATCATAAATGATTTTAGTAATCTCATTACGTTCTTCCTGATCCTGAATAAAATCATCATCCATTAATGCTTCAGAATATCCTTGCAGCATGGCAATTGGTGTCCGTAGCTCATGAGAGACATTGGCGATAAAATCGGATCGTAGTTTTTCTAAGCGATGTTGCTCAGTCATATCACGAATAACAGCCACAGCGCCACGTATCATGTCACCACTATAAAGAGGGCTAATAGTAAATGTATAGTAGTTACCATCCATTTCAATTTCCTCTTCTAGTTTATCCTCAAACATTAGCACATGATCAAGCATATGATACAGCTCTGGAGGAATAGGTTTAGCACTTTGTGAGCCTTTATTGACGAACCATTTTTGCATAAGTCGTTCAGCTGGTGGATTACTTAATAATATTGTAAGGTCACGATTAAATGTAATAACTGCATCTGTCATAGATGTCAAAATATTTGAAAGTTGTTCATTTTCTTGATTGATGACCTCTAAGTTATGCTTTAATTGACGGCCCATTTGATTGAAGGCAACAGCAAGTTGACCAATTTCATCATTTTGAGTTGTTGGCATTTTCGCTTCAAAATTACCCTTCGCAATTTCAAAAGCCAACTCTCGCATTTTTCTAAGTGGTGACGTAATACGTGAGGAAAGGAAAAACGCGAAGAATGTCGTCAACACGAATGCAATGAAAGCCGCCAAAAAAACAATTTTCGTTGTTTCCTTAGAGGTTTTATGTAGTGCATCTGGGCTTTGATAGATGAAGACAGCTCCGTGTACTGCATTTTCAACATTTAATGGGAAACCTAGCACGACATAAGATTCCATTTTTTCTTGATCTGTCGAAGAAGGCATCATCATTTCTTTCGTAATAGGTTCATCTGATTGAAATACTTCTCGAAACGATTTATTGGCTAAAATGGTCTCTTGTATTTCTTTTTTGTTGACACCCTCCTGCATGGCAAAGGATACTTCAACATGATTGATTGCAATTAATGCATTGGTTCCTGTAGGTAAGATATCTTTTAATAATTCCGAAGTAGATTCCGCTGTTTCATTGTCATCCACTATACTTGCTACTGTTGCAGCTGTTTGCCGTAAAGATATTTCGGCTTGCTGCATATGATAGTTTTGAAGAAATTCAAGCATCAATACCGTGAAAACAAATAATACAAATGAAACGAGAAGCAATATGGTTACCCATAGCTTCCCGACAACACTATTCCATATTCTATTCATTGACAACCTCAAATTTGTATCCAACGCCCCAAACCGTCACAATCATTTTAGCAGCGTTTTCAGAAACTCGGTTGAGCTTTTCACGTAAACGTTTTACGTGTGTGTCAACTGTACGTAAATCACCAAAGAAGTCATAATGCCAAACCTCTTTTAGTAATTGTTCACGGTCAAATACTTTGTCTGGCGATTTTGCTAAGAAGTATAGTAATTCATACTCTTTCGGTGTTAAATTAACCTCAATGCCCTCTGCCGTTACACGGTGTGCATCATGATCGATCATTAAATGCTGGAACACTACTAAATCTTTTGAAGAAGAGGCATTTGTCGTTGGTGAGAAAGCCTGTGAACGACGTAAAATAGCTTTCACACGTAACACAACCTCACGAGGACTAAATGGCTTTACAATATAGTCATCTGCGCCAAGCTCAAAGCCTTGTACACGATTCGCTTCCTCGCCCTTTGCAGTTAATAAAATAATCGGCGTTGCTGCGCGTTCTCGAATTTCCGCACACACTTCTAGCCCGTCTTTTTCAGGCATCATAATATCAAGTAAAATACAGTGATACTCTTTTTCTAAAGATTTTTCGATCGCTTGTTCACCATTTTCTGCCTCGTCAACAAGGTATCCTTCTCGCTCTAGGTACATTTTTAATAATCGGCGAATACGATCCTCATCGTCTACTACTAATACTGAAATATTTTCTGACACTTTCACGATCCCTCTCTTCCAATCTTTCTCTAACTTCTATTGTACATGGTGTGACACATATTGAAAAGAAAAGAAAGCCTCTTCGCCACAGCGAAAAGGCTTGTTATTTTACAAGTTATGCGTAAGAGTGTAAACCTGCAAGAATTAAGTTAACAGCAATTAGGTTAAATAAAATAATTCCGAAACCAATTAATGCCAACCAAGCAGATTTTCGACCTTCCCAGCCTTTTGATAGACGTAAATGTAGGAATGCTGCGTAGAATAACCATGTAATAAGAGCCCATACTTCTTTTGGATCCCAACCCCAGAAACGACTCCAAGCAATTTGTGCCCAAATCATCGCAAAAATTAAAGCACCTAGGGTAAATACAGGGAATCCTATCAGCACCGAACGATAACCAACTTCATCTAATAATTGCAAATTAACGCGTTTAACAAGTGGTTGGAAAATGGCACTAATTCGACGACGAGCAATTAAACGAATTAATAAATACAAGATTGACCCTACCAATAATGACCAAAAAACAGTTGTTAATTTTTTGGCATTAATTAATGCAGGCATTTCTACTAGCGGTGACATGCCATGTTCTTCAACTGCTTCATACTCATTCATACCGAAAATTGGCGGTAAATTGTAAATAATTTTACGAGTAGTTCCTTCTTTATCCACATAATTATAGCTAGACTCATAATCCATAGCACCGAATGTAGATGTCACTGCGACAAAACCAACCACTACTACAAGACAGTACATCACGGCTTCTAACCAAAAACGTTGTTTAGAAGGCTTTGTTAAATCGACTACTTTTAATAAATAAATGAGCCCTGCTACAGCACTAATGGCTAAAATAGATTGTCCTAATGCTGCTGTGATAACGTGAATCGTTAGCCAATGACTTTGTAACGATGGTACTAACGGACTTACTTCTTTCGGGAACATTGCTGCATAGGAGATGATTAATAATGCAACAGGCAATGCAACTAGCCCAAGTGCAGTCAAACGATAAATAAAATAAATTAAAATAAACGCGCCAACAATGAACATACCAAAGGCAGTCGTAAATTCAAACATATTACTTACTGGTGCATGTCCTGTATAGATCCAACGCGTAATAAAATAGCCTAGCTGTGATAAGAAACCAATAATGGTTACCACAATGGCAAGCTTGCCCCATTTGCCAGTATTTTTACCAGTAGCATTTGCTTGCTTAATTGAACCACCAAATAATAATGTCGCAACTAGATAAGCAATAAAAGCTACAAATAATAGGTTTCCACTTATGTCAATCAAACTCATAAGGTGTTGTCACCTTCCTTTTCTTTAATGCCACCATTCGTGGACTCTTCGCCAGCCTCATCTTTCTCTAACTGATCTTGATACGGAGGCAATGCAGCAAATGTTGTAACAGCATCTAAATCCTTTTTCATGCTGAACATATTTTTGTTAACATGGGCAGCCATTAACACACGGCCATCTGGTTCCACTTGAATCCATAAACGTCTGTGATTCCAGTAAGAACCAATAACAACACCAATCATAAAGATGACGCCCCCAACAAATAAGATAGGAATTGTACGATCTTTACGTACTGTAATACCTGACATATCACGCATTTCTGCTGCTGCAAATTTCATTCTGTATTTATTTTCACCAAGTGGCTCTAAAGGAGGTTGCATAATTTCAACAAAGCTCACTTCGCCTTCAGGTGTTTCTGGTGTTGTCATTTTAAATAAGAATGCTGGGTTATTTGGAATGGATGTTTTTGTTTGTGGCTCACCATTTTCAAATCCATCAAAATCTGGTGTATAAACAAGAATTTGAACGGAAGAACCATTACCTAAATCATATTCCTTTTTTGGGTTTGTTAAATCAATTTCCACCTTACCAAGTGATTGTTCAGTCGTTTTATTGATTAATTCGAAATTCATTTGCTTTAATTCATTTAAACGATAATCCATTTGGTAAAGCGCAAAGCCATCTTCCTTTAAAGGATGGTTTACACGAATGGAATAGTCTTTTACTTTTTCTAGATTATCTGTGTCACCTGGCAAAGCATCTTTAGGCTGCTTATATAGTGTAATATCTGTTTGGAAATTTTTCGCAACAACATTTACACCCTGCTTTACTTGCTCACCCTGTGGTTCATTATCATGTGTCTCTAAAACAAAATCATTGTTTTCAATGAAATAACCGTCCATGCCAGTAATCGCACGTGTCTCGCCCTCACGTACCCAGATTGATTCATCAACATAGAAACCTGGCACCAGACGTAGCATGACCCCACCTAAAAAGATAATGAGACCGACATGGTTTATGTACGGACCGTAACGAGAAAAGCGTCCTTTTTCAGCTAAGAGAGCGCTACCATCTCGACGAACAGAATATCTCATCTCAGACATTTTTTGTGCCACTTTATCAAGCGTTTCCTCTGCGCCTGCTGTCACTTGTCCTTCTGCAACAATGCGCTGACGCTTCATAAAGCTTTCATGTCTTTTCACACGTTGATTCTTCAATGATTTATAAAGTGGTATTCCCCGGTCAAGACTTGCCACAATAATGGATACAGCAAGCATACCAACTAAAATTTGGAACCACCACGAGCTATATAAATCTGAAAGGCCTAACGTATAATAAATTTTACCGAATGTACCATAAACGTCTGCGTAATAAGCTCCCTTCTCCAAATCAGAAGCTTTCACGTAAAACTCTTGTGGTAGTAATGTTCCGATTGAAGCAGCAATTAATGTGATAATAATTAAGGATATACCGACTTTAACACTTGAGAAGAAATTCCATATTTTATCAATAAATGACTTGTTATATGTTTTAGAGCGAATGGCCATACCATCGTAGCGCATATCAACTACTTTATTTTGCTGTTCTTCTTCGGTTAAAGGACGACCACATTTCTCACAAAGCTTCGTGCCGTATGGGTTACTATGACCGCAAGCACAAATGATTTTTTCCATCGTCATATACTCCTTATTCCGGCTTCACTAATTCCATGTACGAAGCGATATTTTCCTCCGTCATTTCACCTGTAATAATCTTAGTCACTTTGCCTTCAGGATCAATTAATACTGTAGCAGGTAATTGACCTACATTATAAGCAGTCATAACACTTTTCGTTTTGTCGATCACTACTGGGAAGGATAAACCATACCGATCGACAAAATTCTGCACTTCAAAATCAGTTTGAGCGATATTGACCGCTAAAGTTTGTACACCTTGATCTTTAAATTCTTGATACTGATTGTCCATCGCAGGCATTTCCTTCTCACAAGGCTTACACCAAGTTCCCCAGAAGTTTAAAAATACCCCTTGTCCTTTATAATCCGACAATTTATGTTTTTCACCGTTTAAATCTACTAACGTGAAGTCAGGTGCTTCAGAGCCTACTGCCACTAACTCTACTTTTTCCTTTGTCGCTGTTCCATATACTGTGTACCCGATTGCCAACGCTAGCAGTGCTAAGATGACCGTTCGCAGTACGAGACGCTTTTTCTTTTTCTCCAAGTTAATAAACCCCCTATCAATTACGGCTTAGCGTAAAGTTTGTAAACGCGAAGCTTTTACCTAATGCAGACCCAATGAACTTTTTCATTTTATATACGTCTTTAATTATGTAAAAACTTCTTTCAAATTGACGTCAACAATACCAGATTGTATGTGTAACAGTTCTTTTGAACAAACTGTTACTAGGTGTACTATTCTCACCTATTATAGCAAAATGATACAAAAACACTTAGCTATTAATTATGAATGATTTATGAACGAATTCACCATAAAGAAAGTGTAAACACCCAAATAATACCTATTGTGGTATCTACTTTCTTTTGGCAAATGTTCTTTAATCAAGCTTTCCAGTCTCCGCTAAAACACGTAATTGCTTGACTTCATGCTTTGATAATTCACGGTATTCTCCTGGTGTAAGGCCGAATAAATCTAAGAATGCAAAGCGTTCACGTTTTAATTTGACAACAGGTGTCCCAATGGCTTCAAACATACGACGAACTTGGCGATTGCGTCCTTCATGAATCGTAATTTCACAAATTGCTTTGCCTGCTTTTTCGTCAAAGGATGTCATACTAACCTTAGCTGGAGCTGTTTTCCCATCCTCTAATTTAATCCCTCTTTGAAGTTTTTTAAGCCCTTCAATTGTTGGAATACCTTTGACACGCGCGATATAGGTTTTATCAATTTTAAACTTCGGATGTGTCAACATATAGGAGAATTCCCCATCATTTGTCAATAACAATAATCCAGATGTATCATAATCAAGACGACCAACTGGGAAAATACGTTGCGGAATATGGTGAAATAAATCTGTGACAGTTTTGCGTCCTTTATCATCCGTCACAGCCGAAATTGTTCCACGTGGTTTGTAAAGTAAATAATATACCTTATCTTCCTTTTCCAATTTCACACCTTCTACTTCAATTGTATCAGAATTAGAAACCTTCGTTCCTAACTCACGAACAACTACACCATTAACTTTTACTTTGCCTTCTACTATCAATTGCTCTGCCTTGCGCCTTGAAGCAACTCCTGCATAGGCAATGACCTTTTGTAATCTTTCCATTTTTTCACCTCTAGTTTTCTTTCACATTGACACTTTCGTCATCATTCGGTTTCGCTCTAATGAATAGGGTTATCTTTCCCGCTAATCTGTGAAAATTATGTCATACTTTTAAGCATTATTAAAGAAAAACAAATTTCACATTTTTTAATTGAGTATTCCAAATTATTTCTCATTCACAAATTTCTTATCATTTGCACCTACATTTTACGTTCCTCATAACCAGTATACTCATTTGGCAAAAAAGCGAATCGACTTAAAAATCTTTATTTTAACAGACAAGAAAGCTATCATTCAGCAGCTTTTAATCGTCCTTATTGTCAATTGTTAGTCCATATTGAAATGAAAACGTTTTGAGCTTCTACTTGTTAGTGTTTGCTCAATTGTTAAAACATCTTGTAGCACAAAAAAATTTTAGCATGTATTGTTACGTCAGCTTTTTCTATATTGATTTACTCACCTTTCTTCCAAGCAGTTAGTTGTCTAGTAATGCAGATTATAGGAGCACGAAAGAACGGCTCAAAATAAAAGCATATTGCACTGAATCACTTGGCTGTTTATGCTATAGTCATCCGTCATTTAGCAGAGATTCCATACTAAAAAAATCAGCAAATCGTTTTTAACGATCTGCTGATTCAACTTTTACTGGAGTTGCATAAATACGCTCTTCACCAATAAAGATCGACAAGACAGCTTCTTGACGTTTTCTTGATACATGTAAAACTTGCCGCACCTGTTCTTTTTCTTCTTTATTTAATTGTAGGCGAACGGGCTCTTCTAATCGAATAGCTAACTTTTTGTTGACGTTGTATTTGCCCTTCTTCACTACGGTTTCAAGGCTATAGTCTTGCCATACTCTATTCGATAAACCTCGATGTACATTCCAATCATCGGATTCATTTAAAGTGACAACAATGCAGATTTGCCCGTCCTTTTGAAAGGCTGTTGCTAGTGTACGTCCAGCAACCTTTGTAAAGCCGGTTTTTCCAGCGAACGCAGTGCCAGTCGCTGATTTTAAAGAACTAACAGGCTGCTCCGTTTCATCATCTATATGTGCAGCCATCCCTGAACCTTCTCTTAATAATCGGTGTTTATTTTCCCAAAGCATTCCGTTTACCGTATTCGCCCGATAAAGAATCGTTGAAGCAATTTTCTCAAATGTTTTATTTTGCAAAGCAAGTCTTAACATCTCAGCAGTATCTCTTGCTGACGATAAATGCTCATCATGATGAAGACCAGAAGGGTTCATAAAAACCGTGTTAGTCAGACCTGCAATCACAGCTCTTTCATTCATTAATTTGACAAAGCCCTCCACAGAACCCCCTACGTGTTCTGCTAAAGCGGTCGCAGCATCATTGCCTGAACGCAGCATTAAACCGTACAATAACGTTTCGACTGTTACTGTTTCGCCAGCCTGTAAATAAATAGAACTCCCCTCAGCCATAGCAGCATTCGGTGATATTACAACTTCATCTTGCAGGTCACTATTTTCGATTGCGACAAGTGCTGTCCAAATTTTTGTTAGGCTAGCAATAGGTAAGCGTTCATCGCTATTAGACCCTATTAAAACGCGGCCTGTAGCGCCATCTAAGACAGCATAGCCACTTCCCCCTCTGGCAAAGCTAGTTTGAGGAAGCATTACCATTAATATCATGAGCATGAACAGTGTTAAACGAAATAACCGAAGCAACGAGCCACTCCTTATTTAATGTGATAGGAAAATATAGATTCATATTTATGTTGAAGGCTACGCATTATACCTAATCATTATTTTGCACTGCTAAATGTCTCTTGGAACTTTGTCATAAATAAATCTGTTTCTTGTTCTGTTTCAACAAGATCCTCTTCAGGTAGAGGCGGCATTTCTTCAATAGTATTTAAGCCAAAATAATGTAAAAATTCTTTTGTCGTTCCATATAGTATGGCACGTCCAGTTCCTTCTGAACGCCCTACCTCTTTAATTAATCCTCGTGACACTAATGTTTGAATTGGTCGTTCACACTTTACACCGCGCAAATCTTCTATTGCTACACGTGTAATGGGCTGTTTGTAAGCCACTATCGCCAGCACCTCCAAGGAGGCTTGGGATAGTGATTGTGCCGTTGGATTCTCTACTAATCGTTGAATCGTATCAGCAAACTCAGATTTTGTAATGAGCTGATAAACGCCTGCAATTTCCTTCACAGTAATGCCTCTTGCTACATCTTCGTCAAAGGCTTCTCTCAATGCACTCATCGCCTGAACAATCAGCTCTTCCTGTTCTCCTAAAAGTTGCGATAGCTGTTTAATCGTTAAGCCATCATCTCCAACAACGAATAATAAGGCTTCAATTCTACTCTGTAACATCAAAGTTTTCGTCATCTTCCCATTCCTCCTTCTGCAAGGTAACCGTTAATTCTTCAAAGTTACCATCTTGTTCTACGACGACGACCTGACGTTTCATCAGTTCTAGAAGGGAAACAAACGTCAGAATAAGTGTCGGCTTATCTTCATAGGGAAAAAGCTCGAAAAATGATGCACGTCCACCTGTTAAACGTAAAGAATCAACAACAGAACGCATTTGATCTTTTACTGATCTTTCCTGCCTCGCTACTGTCGTTTTTAGTGGTTTCTTTAATTTTTTGCGACGCATCAATTTTTGAAATGCTCCAAGCATATCATAGATGTTCACATTTAAATCAAACAAAGCCATTTGTTCATCCGAGGCCAACCCTGTTAAATCAGCTGGAGGCCTTGTAAATACTTGTGATCGGTCCGTTTCAAGCTCTTGCAAATTACTGGCTGCTTCCTTATATTTTTTATATTCAATTAAGCGTTGCACCAGTTCTTCACGAGGGTCAGGGCCGTCCACTTCTAATTCTGCGTCTTCCATTTCACCTTCATGAATCGGCAATAGCATGCGGCTTTTAATTGCCAGCAATGTTGCTGCCATTACTAAATATTCACTTGCTTCATTTAATTCCAGTACTTGCATTGCATGTATATGGTCGATATATTGTTGTGTAATTTCAGCCATTGGGATATCATAGATATCAATTTCCAATCTGTGAATTAAATGCAATAATAAATCAAGAGGCCCTGAAAAGGCTTCTAATTTTACTTCATAAGACATTATTTTACCACCCTGAGATTCTATGTTCTTTTAGTATAGTGGAAAGGAGTCCAAAATGCATCCACAGCATCATACTTTATTTATAGATTACTGTGCTTATTTTAATGGCAATCAAGATTTTTTTGAATGCCATGAAGTACTGGAGGAATATTGGAAGGAAATTGCACCTGGTGATAAAATGCATCCGCTTGTTGGCTATGTGCAGCTTGCAACAGGTTTCTATCATTGGCGACGTGGTAACAATACTGGCGCTATACGAATTTTAGAAAAGGCACTTCATAATTTCCAAGAAAATGAAGGCCATATTTTTTTCCAAGAAATCGATTATCAGCAACTCCTAACACAAGTAACAACGACCCTTATTTCGTTGAAAACGGGCAATTCCTTTCAAGCTATCCAGCTCCCTCTCTCTCCCAATTTGCTGGAGTTAACGATTGCACGTATACAGCTCTTGCCTTCTAGTAGTTCAAACTATCTTCTTCATAAACATATGCTACGAGATCGCTCACATATTCTTGCAGAGCGGCAAGAAAGCAAACAAAGAAAAAGCAGACGCTGTTAATCGTCTGCTTTTTCATCTTTACAATGGATACATTTTTGAACCAAGCTCCGTGTTGCATCGGTAGCACGTACACTTTCATATTGGCCAAGTTCTGCCACTTCTTGAAGCATTTCCGTTGCTACGCCTTCACCCCTATAGGAAGGGATCACCGATACATGCTGGATGGTAGCTGTATTATGCTCATCAATGACAAGCCCAACAATGCCAACATATTCATCATTCTTTTTCCATAAATATAAAACCCAATTATCGTCATTTTCATAGGAGTGGATGGTCTCTGTAAGCTTTTTTACGTCTTTTTCATTAGGCATAAATGAAAGTAGCCCCATTGCTATTTTCTCTAAAGCTTTCTTATATCGAATTAACATATTTGTCTATTCCCTCTTTTTCTAGCTGTACATAATCTTTGACTATCCTACACGATTTGTACTTTTACCGCAAGCCAATTTCTGTCTTACGAACCAGGTCCGAGAATACCTTTAGACGCCAACACCCAATAGACAACGCCCCACAACAAAATAAAAGTTGAAATGGACGCTAGTAATACCCACTTATTTTTCCTCAAATTTACTCACCCTTTTTTAAAGTTAGCGGGAGATCGTTTTGCACAATATCTTCATAACTTTCGCGGCGAATAGCTAGTTGATGCTGTCCATTTTCTACAAATACAACAGCAGGTCTTGGCACACGGTTATAGTTACTAGCCATCGAATAACCATACGCACCTGTACAGAATATGGCTAACACATCGCCTGAAGCAGCATCTTGTAGTTTCGCATCAATAATTAATTTATCGCCAGATTCACATAGTTTACCAGCCACTGTATAGAGTTCATTTTTCGGCTCATTCGCTTTACTTGCAATGACTGCCTCATACTTAGCATCGTATAATGCTGGGCGGATGTTATCACTCATCCCACCATCAACCGCAATATATTTGCGCACATCTGGCACTGTTTTTTGTGAACCGATTGTATAAAGAGATGTTCCTGCATCACCTACAAGTGATCGACCTGGTTCAATCCAAATTTCTGGCATCTTCAGTCCAAGCACAGTTGCTTTATTTTTCACAACTGTTATCATATCCTCTACATAAACTTGTGGTTCCAGCGGTGCATCTTCTTCAGTATAACGAATACCAAAGCCCCCACCTAAGTTTAACACAGTACACGTAAATTCGTGAGTCTTGTTCCAATCAGAAATTTTGTCAATCAATTTTTCTCCAGCTAAGCCAAAGCCAGCAGTATCAAAAATTTGTGAGCCAATATGACAATGTAAGCCAAGTAGCTCTAGGAATTCATGGTTAAATGTTTGTTGGAATGCTTCATCCGCTTGACCATTGTTTAAGTCAAAGCCGAATTTTGAATCTGCTTGACCTGTCGTGATGAAATCATGCGTATGTGCTTCCACACCTGGTGTAACACGTAATAAAATACGCATTTTTTGCTGACGGCGCTCCGAAATTTCTTTTAAAAGCTGTATTTCATAGAAATTATCTACAACCATACATCCAATCTTGGAGTCAAAAGCTAGCTCTATTTCAGCAATGCTTTTATTATTACCATGGAAATGAATGCGCTCTGCTGGGAAGCCTGCCTTTAAGGCAGTAAATAACTCCCCACCAGATACAACATCCAAGGATAAATTTTCTTCTGCTGCTAATTGATACACCGCTACACATGCAAATGCTTTTGAAGCATAAGCTACTTCTGCTTTTACGCCTAATTTTTTAAACGTATCGATAAAGCCGCGTGCACGCTTACGAATAAGTGCAGTATCATACACGAAAAGTGGTGTACCATACTCTTTTGCTAGCTCTAGTGTGTCTACCTGTCCAATTGTTAAATGACCATCTTCAGAAATCGCTTGTGTTCCATATAAATGCATGTGCATCTCTCCCTTTTCACATCGTTCCATCTTGTTATTTTCACACTTTGTAGGGACTTTCGTGGCATCCCATCAAGTAATTATTTCCATAAAAATATTAAAAGAAAAATGTATATACCCTACTTTTTCTTGAATGAAAATAATTTTTGCAAAAATCACAAAATACTATATGTGAACTTTATCACATGAAAAAAACGAGTGCAACGGCTCCTATGATCTTTTTCGCTGTTTGGAAGCGACTACATAAGGTCTTAATGCATCCGAAGTCATTGGGAAACGAATGATGACACGAAGCATTGCCGTTGGGAAGAATGGAACAAGCGGCCATAAATAAGGTGCCTGCATAGGTCGTAATGAACATAAATACGTAAACAATAAAAATAAGCCAATAAATAAGCCATTGACACCCCAGAGACCCGTTATAATTAATAACAGCAACCTAAAAATTTTGATCGAGATACTGAGTTCATATGATGGAATGATAAAAATAAGAATAGCTGCTACTGCTGTATAAAGAACTACCTCCGCAGAAAATAATCCTACATCAATAGCAATTTGACCAATGATTACCCCCGCAACCAATCCCATCGCAGTCGATAATGGTGACGGAGTATGAATGGCGGCCATCCTTAAAAATTCAATACCTATATCTGCAATCAATATTTGCAATAATAATGGTACATGCGATTTCTCTTCGGTGCCTAAAAAGGATAAGGCATCCGGCAGTAAGGATTCATTTGTCGCAAATACATACCACAATGGTAATAAAAGTAAACCCATGACAGAACCAAAATACCTCATAAATCGCACAAACGTACCAACTGTTGGTGCCTGTCGATATTCCTCCGCATGCTGTAATAAATGAAATATAGTAACAGGTACTAAAATCACGGATGGTGAGGTATCGACCAATATCGCTATATGCCCTTCAAGCAGATGCGCTGCTGCAATATCAGGTCGTTCCGTATAACGTACAAATGGCACTGGATGGAATTTTTGCTTAAAAAGCCATTCTTCTAATGATTTATCGGCCATCGTCAAGCCATCGTGATTAATTTGTCCAAGGCGCTGTCGTAAATTTTCGAGCATATCTTCATTGGCAATATCCTTCATAAACGCGATCGCCACGTCGGTTTGGCCGATTTTGGATATTTTATGTAGCTCGAAACGTAAATTACTATTGCGAATTCGCCTACGTATTAAAGCCGTATTTTGAGAAATTCCTTCTGTAAAGCCATCCCGCGAACCACGAATTACCTTTTCATTATCTGGCTCTTCTGGAGAGCGTCCTGGATAATTCCTCAGCTCTGCAACGTAGCAATAGCCACTTTTAGTAATAAAGGTGACTTGTCCACTTAACATGGCTAATAAATAGGCTTTACGCTCTGTTTCCTCTGAACGCCCATGGAAATTAAAATAGGACTCAAAATATTCCTTCTCATCCTCCACATCAATGTCAATGTCTTCATTTGGAAGCATGCTAGAGAGTAACTGTGTTAAAGCTTCTCCGTCCACAAGCCCGCTAATATATGCACAAAGGACCGGCAAATCCTTGACAAATAAGTGTTTAATACCAACGTCAAATGATTCGCCGTCACCAAAATGTTCAATAAGAAAATCTTCGGCTTCTTCTAAGCTGTTAAATAATTTATTTGTCATGCTGTCACCATTTTCTTAGATGTCTTTTTTTATAGCTTCCTGCTCCACGGTAGCGCTTGTAGCCATCCAACTTTTCAGCTGGGCAAGGATTTTTTTCTCTAAACGAGACACTTGTACTTGTGATATCCCTAACCTATTCGCAATTTCTGTTTGCGTGCAATCTGAAAAATAGCGTAAATAAATAATAGACTGCTCTCTCGGTTCAAGTCTCGTAAGTACTTCCTTCAATGGGATATAATCAAATGGTTGCTCAGATTTTTCATCTTTCATTTGGTCCATCAATGTAATGGAATCCCCTTCACTTTCATACAATTGCTCATGAAGAGATGCTGGATCTCTCAGCGCATCGGATGCTGTGACAATTTCCTCCGTTGTCACACCAAGTACCTGAGCAAGTTCTTGAATGGTTGGTGGATGTTCATTTTTCTTAATAAATTCATCTGTAGCATGACGAATTTTAAAATTTAGCTCACGAATAGAGCGACTCACCTTCACCATGCCATCATCCCTCAAAAAGCGTTGAATTTCACCAATGATCATAGGGACTGCATAGGTTGAAAACTTCACATCATAGGTTAAATCGAATTTATCTACAGATTTCATCAGCCCTATGCAGCCAATCTGGAATAAATCCTCAAGCTCAACACCTCTCGTTGTAAAACGTTGAACAATGGACCACACAAGTCTCGTATTGCCTTCTACCATTCGTTTACGAGCCTCATGATCGCCCTGCTGTGCGCGTGCAATTAAATCACGCATTTCCTCCTGAGACAATAGCTTATCGGACGACTGTTCTAGCGGCTTCACTGTCTCAACCTCACATTACCGCTGTGCGAACTGTGTAAAATTTCTTCGTAAACGTTACAGTTGTTCCTTCTTGCCATTTAGACATTACTGTTAGCTGATCTGAAAAGCTATCCATAATGGTGAAGCCCATACCCGAACGCTCCATCGCACTTTTCGTTGTAAATAATGGCTCCATCGCTCGACTAACGTCCTCAATTCCTATTCCTTTATCCATGACAGATACCGTTACAATGTCATCCTCACGTTTTGCATGAACTGTAACAACACCCTTACCATTTTCTTCATAGCCATGAATAATGGCATTGGAAACCGCTTCAGAGACAACTGTTTTAAACTCTGATAGCTCATCAATAGTTGGGTCTAATTGTGCAATAAAACCTGTAACAGCCACACGGGCTAAGGCTTCATTTTCACTAAGTGCTAAAAATGTTAATGTCATTTCGTTATCCATTTACAATCCCCCTTACGCGATCAATCGCTTGTTCCTCTGTTGCATCCATCATCCATGGCCCTAATCCTGAAAATTGAAATACTTTTCGCATTGTTGGCGATGGATTCAATAAAATAGTTCGCCCAGCAACTGCTTCTAACTCACGCATTCGACCAAGCACTAAGCCAACGCCTGAACTATCCATAAAGGAAAGCCCTTCTAAGTTCCAAATGATGGTCGTCACAGTGCCTTGAAAAATTGCTGTAGAAATTTTCGCTCGAATTTGTTCTACTGCATGGTGATCGAGCTCCCCAAACAAACGTATAACGACAGTCTCTCTTGTGACCATTTCTAATTGATAATGCATGAACATCGCCTCCTCTTCGTGCAATTCCACATTCAATGCAATGAATCCTTGCGGCTGACAGAACTAGTGCAAAGTCTTCCGAAATAGTGTCTAATCGACATACTTATAGCTTTTTAGGTTAAGTGCAGTATGGGATAAATCTACATTTTCTAAACGCCATTGCTAGCTAAAGTTTAACGATCCTTAGAACGCAAAAAAGCGAGAGCTCACTTAAAGTGAGAGCCCTCGCTAACGAATCTTTATGCAATTGTATATGCTTGCTGTATTTTATTGATTGTCTCTTCAACAATTGGTTGATTGGCATAT
Organism: Lysinibacillus sp. FSL L8-0126; assembly: GCF_038630385.1. Lineage (NCBI taxonomy): Bacteria > Bacillati > Bacillota > Bacilli > Caryophanales > Bacillaceae > Lysinibacillus > Lysinibacillus sp. FSL L8-0126. The sequence continues at coordinate 202,086 of NZ_CP152028.1, forward strand.
AAATAAGCAATCGTGTCGCCATGATTGACATGGTCACCTTTTTTAGCAATCAGCTGGATGCCTGCATCATAATCAAGTACCGATTCCTTCGTTAATCGTCCAGCACCTAGACTGACACTCGCTTCACCTACTAATAAGGCATTAATGGTTTCCACAGTGCCCTCTGCAACAGCTGTCACCGCTACTTTATGAGCGGTTTCATTTTGGACAATATCAGAAACTACACCACCTTGTGCAACAATGAACTCCTCAAATTTTGCAGCAGCAGAACCATCAGCAAGCACGCGCTTAACCGCAGCGGTCGCTTCCGCTTCATTCACGCCAGCGGCAACTTGGTACATTAAGGAAGAAATAACAATACATTCATCCAACAAATCTTCATGCGTTTCTTCCAAGCGTCCACTTAATAAGGCATACGCCTCTACAACTTCAAGTTTATTGCCAATCATTTTTCCTAAAGGATTATCCATATCACTAATATGTGCGACAACTTTACGCCCAAGTTTTTCTCCAATGGCCGTCATTGTATCCGCTAAAATCTGCGCTTCTTCTTGCGTCTTCATAAACGCACCTGAGCCGCATTTTACGTCAAGTACAATACCGTCTGCGCCACTTGCAATTTTTTTACTCATAATCGACGCAGCGATTAATGGAATAGAATCGACAGTACCTGTCACATCACGTAATGCATATAATTTTTTGTCGGCTGGTACAAGATTCCCTGTTTGTCCGGCAACTGCAATTTTATGCTGATTGACATTGTCAATAAACTCCTGTGATGAAAGCTCTGTTTTGAAGCCTTCAATGGATTCAAGTTTATCGATTGTTCCACCTGTAATGCCTAAACCCTTACCGCTAAATTTCGCCACAGGGATTCCTAAAGAAGCGATAATTGGTGTGACAACAAGTGTGACCTTGTCACCAACTCCTCCTGTAGAATGTTTATCGATTTTAAAGCCATCAATAGACGTTAAATCAATAACATCCCCTGATTCGATCATGGCCTTTGTTAAATAAAATGTTTCATCATCAGACATACCTAGTAAGCGTATGGCCATTAAAAGTGAACTTGCTTGATAATCTGGAATGGAACCCGTCGTATAGCCTTCAACAAAATACTGAATTTCAGCTTGAGATAGCTCTATTCCTTGTTTTTTCTTTTCAAACAATTGAACCATATTCATACGAAAAACCCCCTTATTTCAAATCATGTAAGAAACTTTTGCCGAATGGTGGTGCTTCTACATTAAAGTTTTCAGCAACTGTCGCTGCAATATCCGCAAAAGTTTCACGCAAAGCTAGTTCTGCTCCACCATTGAAACGTGGTGAATAGACAATTAACGGTACATATTCACGTGTATGATCTGTCCCATGGAAGGTTGGATCATTTCCGTGATCGGCAGTAATGATTAATAAATCATCCTCTGACATCGCTTCTGTAATTTCTGGTAGGCGTGCATCAAATTCTTGTAGTGCCTGTCCATAGCCTAATGGATCACGACGATGACCAAAGTTGGCGTCAAAGTCCACTAAATTTAAGAAGCTCATCCCACGAAAATCACGGCGGACAACCTCTGCAAATTGATCCATACCATCCATATTATTTTTTGTGCGTACCGAATCAGTGACACCTTCACCATTGAATATATCTGAGATTTTTCCAATGGCAATGACATCTAATCCTGCGTCCTTTAAAACATTCATCGTTGTACGACCAAATGGCTTCAATGCATAGTCATGTCGATTGGCTGTACGTGTGAAGTTGCCTGGCGTACCAACAAATGGTCTTGCAATGACACGTCCTACTAAATATTCAGGCTGTAATGTTAATTCACGCGCCATTTCGCAAATTTTATATAATTCTTCTAATGGAATGATTTCCTCGTGAGCAGCAATCTGTAAAACAGGATCGGCTGATGTATAAACAATAATCGCACCTGTTTCCATATGTTCCTTACCGAAATCTTCAATCACTTGTGTACCGCTTGCTGGTTGATTGCACAGTACTTTACGACCTGTACGTTGCTCTAACTCAGCAATAAGCTCCACTGGAAATCCTTCTGGGTACACCTTAAATGGTTTATCGATATTTAACCCCATGATTTCCCAATGGCCTGTCATCGTGTCTTTGCCGACAGATGCTTCTTGCATTTTACCGTAGTATGCTTTTGGCTCTGTAGCCGCGTGCATACCTTGCAATGATTCAATATTTGCTAAACCAAAGGACTCCATCACTGGCATTGTAAGCCCATTCATTTTTTCAGCGATATGTCCTAATGTATGTGCACCAACATCACCAAAATTTGCTGCGTCTGGCGCTTCACCTATACCTACTGAGTCCATGACAACAACATGGATTTTGTTAAACGGTTTATTCATAATGGTTGCCTCCTAATCTCATGACTCTATTTTACCAAAAAAATGCGAAAAATAAAGGTCAGACATCCGACTAAAATAATTTTTACTTAATTGAAGAGTTTTAAGCACGTGGATGGAATTGCTTATAGACCTCAGATAATCTTGTTTTACTAATATGTGTATAAATCTGCGTTGTAGAAATATCTGCATGACCAAGCATTTCCTGCACCGCTCGTAAATCAGCGCCATTTTCGACCAAATGAGTTGCAAAGGAGTGACGCAATGTATGTGGGGTTAATTCATGTTGGATGCCTGCCTTTAAAGCATGCTCCTTCATTAATTTCCAACAACCCTGCCTTGTTAAACGTTTCCCTCTTTGATTAATAAAAAACGCATCTGTTTTTGGGTGCTTTCCTTGCAACTGACCACGAGCACCGTTTAAATAGGCATTAATCGCCGAAAGGGCATTTTTGCCAAGTGGAATAATTCGTTCCTTCCCACCCTTCCCAAAGACACGGACAAAGCCCATCGTTAAATGAATATCGGCTAAATCCAGTGCAATGAGTTCACTGATGCGCATGCCAGATCCATATAGTAACTCTAGCATGGCAAGATCACGTATACCTTGTGGCTTACTTCGATTCGGAGCTGTTAGTAACGCTTCGATTTCTTCGATAGATAGGATATTCGGTAGCTTTTGCTCAATAGTTGGCATTTCTAAATGAACAGTCGGATCTGTTTCTGCACGCTTTTCTCGCAGTAAAAATTGATGGAAGCTCCGGATAGAAGAAATATGACGGGCAACGGTACGGCTTGTCTTCCCCTGTGCTCGCAATTGCTCTAAATGCCGCAAAATAGTTGTTCGTTCCACACGGCTAAAATCAGCCATCCCCTCTGCTTCCTGCAAAAAATGCACATAGCTTTCTAAATCACGGCGATAGGATGCTAATGTATTAACAGATAACTGCCTTTCCACCTGAATAAAATGGATATAGTCCTCTACTGCATATTGAAATTCATTCATCATAACGCCCCCTCACTGTCAATTATTCTCTATTTTATCATGGCCTTAAGAAATGTGCTAAAGCCCCCTCTATTCGACATAATCCAACCATATTATCGTTACATTATAATTAATCCAAGGCCACTCTACTTAAATGTGTCCAAGTTATTAATAACTCTTTCATTAAGCTCGTCCGAGGAGACTTCTGTTCTTACACTTCGCTTTCGGAACAAAAACATTTGCTGCCTCAAAAAAACAAAAAACTGCCCGATTCAATCTATACTTAAGATTAAAACAGACAGCTTTTTGTTATTTTTCTTCATTCGATTCGTCGTTTTTATCATGACAGCGCCAGCATATGCCGTGGAAAGTTAGTCGGTGATCTTTTATAATAAAGTTCCAACGTTTTTCAACAACGGCTTCCACATCTTCAAGTAAATCTTCTTGAATTTCATCAACAGCACCACATTCGATACAAACAAGATGATGGTGGAAATGGGCAGCTCCCTCTTGGCGTAGGTCATAGCGCGATACGCCATCGCCAAAGTTGATTTTGTCGACAATTTTGAGCTCAGTTAATAATTCTAACGTTCTATAAACAGTAGCTAGACCAATCTCTGGTGCTTTTTCTTTTACTAAAAGATAAACATCCTCAGCACTTAGGTGGTCCTCTTCGTGCTCAAGCAAGACAGCAACTGTCGCTTCTCGCTGCGGCGTCAGCTTGTAACTAGCACTATGCAGCTGTTTTTTTATACGATCAATTCGGCTCTCCATGTGACGCCCCCCTAAACTCTTTCCATTATACCAAAGGAGTAAATCCTATTACAAGATAGTGAATAGATTTCTAACATGCTTCTATTTTTTATCTGATCACAATTTCTGTCCATTCAATCCTTCATTTTAACACATAAGCAATAACAATAAACTCAGCAACTATTATGATGAAAAATGCGATAAAATTCAACAAAATTGTTCGACCAGATACTTGTTTCCCGATTTTTCGCTTGGACCAAGCGGGTACAAGTAAATTGCATAGGACTAGCAACAATATACAATAGATGAGCTGAAATGGAAACCACCAAATCGTATAAAGCCAAAAAGCTTCAAGTTTTTGTAATAAAAAAACAGAACTAAAGCCAAAAAAAGTGGCACGTATGGCTACTGTCACACGCACTAAAACTTTTAATACGCTATGTGTTGCTAGTAATAATACAAGACCTATAGAAATAGTGACAGGCAGTACTAAACGAAAAATGGAGTGCCTGTCCCCATCTGCTAAACGAGGCTCTATAAATAATATAAATGGTTCCGCTTTCGGTCCACCAATAATATGAAAGAAAATAACGCCGCAAACAAAACTTACTGCAATGATGGAAGCGTGATAAAAAATAGACACCGTACGAGACATAAACATGCTCCTTTTCTATCAAGGTTTGTACAGCTTATGCTCGTCCGTCTCTATTATGCTAAAAGATTATTTTCTAAATTTGCAGCCAGCCAGAGTACTGCAAATGCCGTTTTAGCATCATATATACGCTGATCTGCCACCATTATTTGTGCTTCTTCCAACGAAACTTCTAATAATTCGACAAATTCATCCTCATCTAAATCTGCTTTATTATCTATTGTATATAATTCCCTCGCTACAAACAAATGAATAACTTCATCCGCAAAGCCTGGTGATGTTGCAAATGTTTGTAAAAAAGTCAGTTTATGCGCTCCATAGCCTGTCTCTTCCTCTAATTCACGACGTGCTGTCACCAGCGGCTCCTCACCAGGTTCCAGCTTCCCTGCCGGAATTTCAACGATTGAACGTTCAAGCGCTTTACGATATTGTTCTACCAACACTAGTTTCCCCTCGTCCGTAACGGCAATAACTGCTACGGCACCGGGATGCTTTATGATTTCACGTTTCGCAACCTGTCCATTTGGTAAAGTTACCTCATCAATTTGTAGTTTTATTATTCTTCCATCATAGATTGGTGTTGTTGTCGTTGTTTTTTCCTCAAACTTTTTCACTGACGATAACCTCGCTTGTTCTTCAGATATGTTCATTGTACCATTACAAGTAGAGAAATCGAAGGAGGACGATCATATGAAAAAAAGACAGCTTGGCATAAGTGAATTGTTTATTTCAGAGATTAGTTTAGGAGGCATGTCTCTTTCGACAGATAAAAAGCAAGCAGCTGCCATTGTCGATATGGCATTAGATGCCGGGATTAATTATATCGACACAGCGGATTTATATGATTTTGGTGCAAACGAAGAAATTATTGGTACAACGTTAGGTAAACGTCGTCATGATGTCATCTTAGCAACAAAGGTAGGAAACCGTTGGACAGAAGGCGTCGATGGTTGGCATTGGGACGCATCCCCAGACTATATTAAAGAAGCTGCCTATGCTAGCTTACGACGACTAGGTACAGACTATATTGATGTCTATCAATTACATGGCGGCACAATCGAAGATGATTGGGATGGAATTATTGACACATTTGAAGAACTTAAAAAAGAAGGGCTCATTCGTGAATATGGCATTTCTTCTATTCGTCCAAATGTATTGCAGCGATTTTTACCTGCAAGCTCAGCTAAAAGCGTTATGATGCAATATAGTGCTCTAGATCGTCGCCCTGAAGAATGGTTTGAGTTTATTGCAAATCAAGGTGCATCTGTTGTAACACGTGGCACAGTGGCAAAAGGCTTATTAACAAATAGCTGGCAACAACGTCTACAACAGGTCAATGGTTTTAACGGCTATACGGCAGAGGAATTAACAGCATCGTTAACAGACTTAGCTTTACAATATGATGATTTACATGCGCTGGCCATCGCCTTTAATTTGAAAGAGCCTACGATCGCTTCAACGGTAATTGGGGCAAGCTCACAACAACAGCTAGCTCAAACGCTAGCTGCCTATGAAAAAATCAACGTAATCACAGATTTTAATGCAGCCAATAAACTGACTAAAAATGAGCAGTATCAAGAACACCGATGAAAAAATGGCTGGTCTTCATCATCTGTCTTGTCATATTAGTAATCTCCTCTAGTATGACCTATGAGCAACAGAGTATCCTACCAGAATTAGAAGGTCTACTTGCCAATAAACCTTTTGAAAAACAACTATCTGTTTTAAAAATTCCCTATTGGGGAACCATCGTTTCCGTTGAAGAACGTGGTTATTTTCCATTTGTAGAGTTTTTAATTCGTAAATTGACACATTTTATTGGGTTTGGATGCATTGCACTTGGTCTGTATTTTGCTTGGGGAAAAAGACGTTTTGCAGCAAGTATTGCCATTGCAGGAACAGCTACAATTGCTATCATTGACGAATTTCGTCAAAGCTTTACACCAGGTCGCACAATGAGCTTCCAAGATGTCTTGGTCGATACAGCTGGAGCCATTGTTTTTGTGAGTATCGTTGTTGCACTGAGAAAAATACTTAAAAATAAAAGACAAAAGGCATTACCGTAGCCTTTTGTCTTCATTGTGTTGAATAACAAAATATCCATAGAATTTAAAGTAAAAAAAGGTTTGCCGCTCTACAAAAGAGTTCTCTTTTTTACAAAGGTTTCACAAATAAAATGAAGGTGTTCACTACTTTATTGATGGTAGTGGTGATTAATCCCGTCTCCACTCTCTAAAAATAGAAATATTTTATTCACTACTGCTACTGACACTTTTACAGAATGGTTAATGTGGAGTGGAGCCAGCGTCACAGAGAAGACCCTGGAGCGAACGTAAGTGAGGGAAGCAGATCATCGGACGCCCCCTGAAAAGGACGCTGGCGGAACGGAACTACTCGCCTTGCTAAAAAATCTTTTTTGTGACATTATCATTTTTAACCAAAATAAAGACAAAAGGCACAATCATAGTCTTTTGTCTTAGCCATTTTTTAAAGTTGGAATCTCCAAAAATAGAGGGAGTTTGTTTCTTTATACAAGGCAGCTCCTGCTTTTTCTAAAACTCGATGGGATGCCACATTATCTTTTTCGGTATCTGCAATAACGTATTTTACATTTAGTTGATGAAGTAACCAGTTTTGAAGAGCTATGATTGATTCTGTCATATAGCCCTGCCCCTGATAAGGAGGAAAAGTATAATACCCAATCACAACTTCCTCTTGGTCATTTGGCATACCTTTTAGCATTATGCCACCAACAGCACAATTTTTCTCTTTTAACACAAGTAACCAGTTCGTATGCCAAAGATAGTTTTGCTCATCTTCTACGACTTTGGAAAGTCTAAAATACAATGCTTGTTTAAGCTCGCAATCTAAATGCCCCTCACCCATACTTAATGACAACTGCTTGGCCATTTGTTTCTCATGCTCTATTAGTAATTTTAGATACTTGGCGTTTAAAGGAATTAATCTTATTCTTTCTGTCTGTAATTCTACCATGTTGTTCTCCTAACATAATTTAATTGATACTAAACTACAATTAGGTATATGTTATTGGCAGCGTCTCCCGTTCCATTAAATTCAAAAATCTCTCTTTGTATATCGACTATAACGACATAATTTAAATGCTGTAAAAGACAAAACAGTGAACCCACCTGTGTGAATTCACTGCTTTATTTTTAAAATTTAGAGCCTTTATCGCCATATTCGTTTAGTAGTTCTTCAAACGATTTATTTTTTTCACGTTGTTTGCGTTCAAACGCTAATTTTGCTTGACGTTCTTCCTCTGCCGCCTGCTCTTTGGCTGTTAAATCTTGCTTCGCCGCTTTTAATTTTGCGAGCACATCGCCACCAAGCTGATCCGCTAATGTAACCGCCTCTTGCTTAGGTAGGCTAGCTGTCATGCTATTGTCAGTGCGTTGCTGCTGTTTTCGTTTCTTTCCCATTACATTCACCTTCTTATTGATATCAAGGGCGCTTTACAACAGTTGCTACGCCTTGTCCCCCACCGATACATAATGTGGCTAAGCCCATTTTTGCGTCACGCTTTTCCATTTCATGCAATAGCGTCACTAAAATACGAGCACCACTTGCACCGATTGGATGACCAAGAGCAATAGCACCCCCGTTAACATTTAGTTTATCATGATTAAAGCTTAATTCACGATCTACAGCAATTGATTGTGCTGCAAATGCTTCATTTGCTTCAATTAAATCGATATCGTCTAAAGTTGTCTCTGCTTTTGTTAGTGCTTTTTGGACAGCTTTTACAGGACCTGTCCCCATAATAGCTGGATCGACACCTGCGCTAGCATTCGCTGTAATAATTGCCATTGGTTGAATGCCTAACTTTTGTGCTTTTTCCTTTGACATCACCACAACTGCTGCTGCACCATCATTAATACCCGATGCGTTCGCTGCGGTAACGGAGCCATCCTTTTTAAATGCTGGTCGTAGCTTAGCTAAGGACTCCGCTGTCACACCTGCTCGTGGAAATTCATCTTTATTGAAAAGAAGTGGCTCTCCCTTACGCTGTGGAATCTCGACAGCCACGATTTCATTTTCAAACTTGCCAACTGCAATCGCTGCCTCTGCACGTTGCTGAGAACGAGCCGCAAAAGCATCCTGCTCTTCTCGAGAAATTTGATACATATCACATAAATTTTCAGCGGTAATCCCCATATGATAATCATTAAAAGCACACCATAGGCCATCTTGAATCATTGTATCTACTACCTTTTGATCGCCCATTCGGAAGCCTTCTCGTGCATTTTTTAAGACGTAAGGTGCTTGGCTCATATTTTCAAAGCCCCCCGCAACAACAATCTCAGCATCTCCCGCTATAATCGCCTGTGTGGCTAAATGAACAGCCTTTAAACCCGATCCACATACTTTATTAATTGTTAATGCTGATACCTCGTGAGGTAACCCCGCTTTAATTGCCGCTTGACGAGCTGGGTTTTGTCCAAGCCCTGCCGCTAAGACATTCCCCATAATGACCTCATCTACTTGTTCTCTTACTACACCTGCACGTGCTAACGCCTCTTTAATGACAATGCTACCTAACGTTGTCGCTGGTACGTCTTTTAATGTCCCCTGAAATGAGCCTATCGCTGTACGCACAGCACTCACGATTACTACCTCGTTTGTCATAATCATTCTCCCCTTTTCCCCGTTCAAAAATCAACACTGCATGCATATGCTACTAGCAGATATGTATATTTTAACAAATATTTTGACGATTTTCGATAATAGAAATAATCGCAGTTTTGCCAAAGATATTGTAAAATGTTGACGTGTTTTAAACAATCTTAGTTGGGAACATTACAAATAAGAAACAGCATGTGGAGGTGTTTTATGATGAAAAAGAAGATGCTTTTATTCTCTGGTATTACAACAACGCTAGCCGCAGCTGCAACAGGTCTGTTCGGCTTCGCGCTTTCCAATAAATTAATGTATATCCAACAAAAAGACCCGGAGTTTGTTCGAGAACGAGAAACGACTGCCAAGCGCTTTGATGAAGCTTGGTACAATAATAACTTGAAATGTGAACTCAATATTGATTCTCCTAATGGCTACTCAATTCGAGGCATTATGTTTCAGCCTTTGCAAACTAATAACACCATCATCATTTGTCACGGTGTCACTGAAAATAAAATAAATTCCGTAAAATATGCTCGATTATTTGAAAGACTTGGCTATAATTCAGTTATTTTTGACCATCGTCGTCATGGTGAATCTGGGGGCAAAACAACGAGTTATGGCTACTATGAAAAAAATGATCTTGATGCAGTAGTAAAGACAGTGAAAGCCATGATTGGTGAAGACGCCATCCTTGGGATTCACGGTGAATCCATGGGGGCAGCAACTATGCTACTTTATGCTGGAACAGTGGAAGATGGTGCTGATTTCTATATTTCAGACTGTGCGTTCTCCGATTTTTCCATGTTGTTGAAGCAAATCGCCAAAACCGAATTTAAATATGGCTCCATTATTCCCATTCGCTTTGCCGATTTCTTTGTTCGCCTCAGAGATGGTTACTCCTTCAAAAGTGTAACACCTGCTGAAGCCGTGACACATATTGAAAAACCAGTACTCTTTATTCACAGTATTCCTGATACATTTATTCCAGCGTCGATGTCACTAGATCTCTACAATAAAAAAGCAGGTCCCAAAAAATTAAAACTTTTTGACACTGGGGCACATGCACAGTCCTTTAATGAAAATATGGATGAATATGAGGATTTAATTCATGATTTTTTAGAAAGTTTTATTTACAAAAAAATCAATCCCGAGTCTTCCTCCTCCAATGTCATTCCATTCCATTTTTAGCACACATGAAAAAAGATCATGTCAAAGGCAGAAAAAGCAACTTTGCAAGGTGAGAGGTTGATTTCCGTTCCGCCAGCGCCCTTTCCAGGGGGCGTCCGATGAGCCGCTTCACTCACTTACGCTCGCTCCAGGGTCTCATCTGTGACGCTAATCCCCTAGGAGTGACGCTGGCTCCACTCCAATCAACCATTCTGCAAAGTGTCTTTACTTTTTTCATAGTAATATAGCGATTAAATAGCCCATTATTTTTAGAGGGAATAAGCTCTTATTTTTAATGTGGGGAAGTGATGTGTGACAACACTTCTCCATAAAGAGTAGTGAAGACCTTCGCCTTATTTGAAAACCTTTGCTAAAAAGGTAATACTTTTGTAGGTTGGAGTGGAAGGCTACTTGACTCCCGTGGGATAACGAGACAGGCGAGCCTCTAAACGGAGCGATAGCGGAGGAAGCGGCTCGGGACGCTCGCCCACAGGAAAGCAAGTAGCCTGCAAGGGAAATCCATTTCTACCTTCCAATTGACTGTTTTGTTTTTCAACACTAAGAAAACCTTGCGGAATTATCTCCGCAAGGTTTTATAAATGATTATTCTCCAAAAACGATATGCCATTCATCTCGTTTTGCTAAAAATTCTTCAGCTAATGATTGTGCACCTTCCAAGTTATGGCTAGCAGCCCAGCCACACTGCACCTCATTGCATGCAGGAACAGCTGTTGCTTTTGTCACATCAATAAATGTTTTCTCTAAAATAGTTAATAATTCCTCATAATCATTATGATTAATCAGTGATACATAGAAGCCTGTTTGGCAACCCATTGGACTAAAATCAACAATATGATCAGAGTAGTTACGAATAATGTCAGCAGATAAATGCTCTAAAGAATGTAAGGCAGGCATATCCATATGCTCTTTATTTGGCTGTTTAAAGCGAATATCATATTTGTACACTTCGTCGCCATTTTGACCCGTTTTAACACCAGCTAAACGAACATAAGGTGCCTTTACTTTTGTATGATCCAGATCAAAGCTTTCTACATTTGTCTTTTCTTTTTGCATAATACATAACCCCTTTCCGTATGGTAATTCTATTATACATAGTTTCCCGATAGAATTATATGATTTTCAAGAATTTTTTAAATACTGTAAAAAATATAAAAAAAAAACAACTAGTTAAGTTTGAACTAGTTGCTCTCATCATTCCGATTACTTTTGGAATTTATTCATTTGTGCCATCATTTGACGTACTTGCTTTTCAGACGGCGTACGACCCATTTGTGCCATCATCATACGAATCATTTGCTCATTAATAGGTGGGTTTTCTTTTAAATATTTCATCATAGCTTGACGAGCGAAATAGAAACCAAGTGCCGCTCCCGCTGCTAATGCGATAATTACGATAATAATCCAGCCCCATGTAGGCATACAACCAACCTCCTCCACTACAATATACCGAGAAAAACTCTCCACGCACCATTATACACCAAATGATAGCGTGTTACTATATATTGTAGTGAATTTTCCTAGTGCATTGTATACTTCATCGGCTTTAACCACCCACACTCATTATCCTGTTTATTAAAAGCAATAAACCGTTCACTCATTTTGGCAAGCATTTGAAATAAATCTAAATCTAGCATTCGCGAACCTTCACAATAAACACAAATTTTACGATCGACCAAATAAATAGCCATTTTGCCTTTTATCGGATGTTCTAAAAACAAAGCATTGCGGGCTCTTTCTAAATGTGCATATTTGGAATCAAGTTGATGTTCCAACATCGCTGCAATTTCTTCAAAACGAACAGATTCACATATATATGCAAGCTCTTTTAAGGATTTCTCGTTGGCGTCTTCACAGCCTTGCATCATCTCTAACAACTTACGCTCTCTGCCAAAAATAAATGTTAAATGCTCTTCTTTTATCTTATATATAGAATAGGTTCTCACCAGAAATCCTCCTTCGCTCAGTTTCTTTTCCATAAGTATAGCTCATCCAACCTTGTTAATTTGTCAAACGAAGGAAGGATCTATCTTCTATTTTTGTCGAAAAAATTCTAGTTTCGCATCTATAAATGACTTTATGACAAATGGTATTTTTTGATAAAACAAAATAGTTATTTTCCAAAAACAAGAAAAAACAGCTCGTTTTATACGCCAAAAACCCACTTTCGTTACAGCTTAGATGGTTCTCAGCCTCAAGACCTAGATCAAAATCAATTTCGAGTCCGTTTTAGACAATCTTGTATAGAGGTAACATAAAGGTACAAACGAAAGGAGCTAAAACAAATGAAAAAATTTCTTTTATTAACTGGAGGCGTCATCGCAGCATGTGTTGCACTTGCCTTAATAGGACCACTGGCAGGTTTACTATTCTCTGGATTATTTGTAGCACTAGGCATGCATTTCTACATGGCAAGCAAATCAACATTCGGTAAAATTTTCTGGTTTACAGTTGGTCTAATCGGTGTTCTATCAGCAGTGTCTAACATTCCAGCAATGATCGGTCTTGCAGCTATCGCTATTATCTATGTCATCTATAAAAAATGGAATGGCGAAGATGTAAAAATCCCTACAATCGAAGGGAAAAAAGAAGAAGATCCGTTTACAAACTTTGAAAAAGAATGGTCAAACTTAACAAAATAAAAAGGAGCGAAATTAAATGAATTTATTTCAACGTTTTAGATATACAGTAGAGGCAGACTTACATCAAATATTTGATAAAAAGGAACAAAAAAATCCGATTGCAATGTTAAATCAATACATTCGCGAGGCAGAAAAACAAACAGAACAAACAGGTAAATTATTAGAACGACAAGGGCAATTAAAAGAAAAGCTAGAGCAAGAATATAAGCAAAATGCTGAATTACTAGCTAAACGTGAAGCCCAACTAACATTGGCAACAACTAGTGGTGAACAGGATTTAATTGATTTCGCTACAGATGAAGTAACGGCTTACACAGCTCGTAATCATACACTACAAGCGAGCATTGAATCGAGTACACGTGAATACTTCGAGCTAGAGCGTAAATTCGAAACAATGAAGCATAAAATTAAAGATATGAAAGTACGTCAATTACAGCTGATGGGAAAAGAAAATGTAACACGTGCTCACCATCAAATGGACGGCATGATTGCCAAAAACAATAAAACAAATTTTGAAGATTTAGAAGCCTATATCGATAAATTAGCTTACCAAATCGATAAAGATCATGAGGTAACAACTTTCGAGGCAAGACTGGCAGAATTAGAAAAAAAAGCAGCAGAAGATCACTCACCACTGCTAATTGAAAATAAATAACATGTTATAATGAAAGCAATGCGCCAACTTTATAAGGCGCATTCTTTCACGTTTAAAAATAGAGGGTCCCATTCCCTCTCTTATACTATTAGTAGAAGGAAGGGTGACCCTCTTGCAAAATTTCACAACAAATAAGCTCACGTTTTGGGTACTATGCTTCTTTTTACTCGTCTTTGTAGAGCTTACTATTTTTAATAATGGCGGAGCCTTCTGTTTATTGATTGGGGCAGTACTTCTTTATTTAAGTTTTTCCAAAAAAGTTCGTTTTTTTAAATGGACAGGAATTTTCTTCATTGCTATTGCTTTGTTTACCATGTGGAGCCTACGTTTATTCGTCGTCATCATGCTCTTATATATGCTTTATCAATACCTACAACGAGAAAACGAACCAAAGGTAGTCGGTGCAGAGCTTTTTGAAAAGCTTCCTACAACTAAAAATGACTTGATTGGCACAATGCCAGCACCTACAGAAGCGTACAAATGGCAAGATGTACAAATTCAACGCCTTGCAGGAGATATTACGATTGATACAACACAAACAATCTTACCTGCTGGCACTAGTCTCATTACAATTCGCCAAGGGATCGGGAAAGTTCAAATCTATATTCCCTATGAAATCCCTTTCCGTTTACAGTATACGACGTTATTTGGTGAGCTTATCTGCTTACATAAGGGGCCACAACGCATCTTAAATGAAAGTATTACTTTCGCTGACGGCAACCCTGGGGATGCTAAACGCGTTTTAATTATTCATGTCGCAACCTGGCTGGGAGATTTGGAGGTGCTACGAAAATGATTGCCTTTATCTCAAGATTGTTTACGCTATTTTTCATTTTAATGAGTGCTGTTTTCGGTCTGCTTGTGGCGGTATGGGGCAATCCGGATGAAAAAACATGGGAGCCATTGTGGCAGCAGACTTACGATAATATTCCGCTAGGAGGCATCATCGTAGTTAGCCTGTTTGTACTTAGCTTCCTGTTTGCTAGCTGGATCAGCATGACTGCTCGGGCACGAGAAGCTCAAGCAACACGCATTGTGAAGCAATTAATCGAGCCTGATTTTATTTTCCCTAAAAAACAAGCACTTCCGAAATCATTAAAAAAGGCAATAGTTCAAACAAGTGAATTAATCGATACACAGCGAAAAAGCTTACAGCGACTCTCCAATGAACGGGCAGAAGCAAATGATAAAATTATTCAGGAGCGTATTATTGCTGAACGCCAACGACTTGCTAGGGAATTGCATGATTCCGTATCACAGCAATTATTTGCGGCTTCTATGTTACTCTCAGCATTAACTGAAAATGACGAAAATGCTACTAGCTTAAAACAGGTGGAAAAGATTGTTCAGCAGGCACAGCTAGAAATGCGCGCATTGCTGCTCCACTTACGACCTGTAGCTCTACACAATAAAACGCTAGCACAAGGCTTAGAGGAATTGATTATTGAACTTCAACAAAAAGTTTATTTCCATATTGAATATGAGCTAGAGGAAATGGCCTTAACAAAAGCAGAAGAAGACCATTTATTCCGTATTGCACAGGAAGCCCTCTCTAACACGCTCCGTCATGCCAAAGCAAGTGAAGTGGAGTTACTGCTTGTTGCACGAGATGACTTAGCCATTTTACGAATTCAGGATAATGGGTTAGGCTTTGATGTGGAGGCCGATAAATCAACTTCGTACGGCTTACAAAATATAGCTGAACGAGCTGTTGAAATTGGCTGCACATACAAAATTGTGTCCGTGCCTGAAGAAGGAACGATTGTGGAGGTTAAAATTCCGCTACAGAAGGAGGAGGTTCATGTCGATGATACAAGTGCTCATAGTGGATGATCATGAAATGGTACGGATTGGCGTTTCAGCCTATCTTTCAGCACAACCAGATATTACAGTTGTAGGTGAGGCTGAAAACGGCAAAGAGGCTGTGGAGCGTGCCCTTGCCCTAAGACCTGATATTATTTTAATGGATAATGTCATGCCCATCATGACAGGAGCAGAGGCAACAGCGGAAATTTTAACGGCATGGCCAGAGGCAAAAATCATGATGGTGACTAGTTTTTTAGATGACGATAAAGTCTACCCTGCTTTAGAGGCTGGTGCGGTAAGCTATATTTTAAAAACTTCTAATGCTAAACAAATTGCCGATGCTATTCGTAAAACCATAGGTGGCGAAACAGTATTAGAGCCAGAAGTCACATCCAAAATGATGCACCGTATGCGCCACGGTAATAATACGCCCCTTTACGAACAGCTCACTGACCGTGAAATGGAAGTATTATTGCTCATGGCAAAGGGTAAAGCCAATCAGGAAATCGCTGACGAACTATACATTGCCTTAAAGACCGTAAAAACACATGTTAGCAATATTTTAGCAAAGCTCGAAGTGCAAGATCGTACACAGGCTGTTGTCTATGCTTTTCAAAATGGCCTTGCTAAATAAACACCTACATAAAAAACTGCATGTCAACATGCAGTTTTTTCATGTATTTAGAGATACCTGTTTAGATCCTCAATATACCTTTTCTAATTCTTGTCATGATCCATAACCATATGTCACGCCGATAGCATCAAAATCATTTTCACGAGCCCCGATCATGATAAATTGTTCCTTTAGATACTTGGCAAAATGATGCAGCACCTCTGCAATAATCTCACTTTTATCATAATGAAAAACGATAAAAAAATACCGCAACACTCAGCGAACTTAAACATCGACTGAGTGTTGCGGTATTTTAATATAAATTATAGTGCTTTTACTTTCGCTACGACATTTTCTACAGTGAATCCGTATTTTTCCATTACTAATTCACCAGGAGCTGATGCACCGAACTTGTCGATTGCAAGAACGTCACCTTCAAAGCCAGTATATTTATGCCAGCCAAATGATGCACCCATTTCAATCGCAAGACGTTTTGTCACCGCTTTTGGTAGGACAGATTCTTTATAAGCTGCGTCTTGTTTTTCAAAGCGATCCATAGACGGCATGGAAACAACTGCCACATCCACACCTTCTGCTCTTAACGCTTTCTGTGCTTCAACAGCAAGTGAAACCTCAGAGCCTGTTGCGATTAAAATAGCATCTGCTACTTCTTTTGTAGCAGGAGATACTGTGTAAGCACCCTTCGTAACACCATCACGAACTGTTTCAATAGAAGCGTCAAGGACAGGTAAGTTTTGACGAGATAATACTAAAACAGTTGGCGTTTTTTCTGATGCTACGGCAAGCTCCCAAGCTACCGCTGATTCATTTGCATCCGCAGGACGAATAACAGATAGATTTGGCATCGCACGTAGTGATGCAAGGTGTTCGATTGGTTCATGTGTTGGACCATCTTCCCCTACTGCAATAGAGTCATGTGTAAATACATATGTTACAGGAAGCCCCATTAATGCAGAAAGACGAACTGCTGGACGAACATAATCAGAGAATACGAAGAACGTACCGCCAAATACATTTAAACCACCATGAAGAGCCATACCGTTCATTGCAGCACCCATTGCAAATTCACGAACACCAAACCAGATGTTGCGACCAGCATAATCGTCTGCAGAGAAATCGCCTGCACCCTTCATCGTTGTTTTATTGGAGCCAGCAAGGTCAGCGGAACCACCAAAGAATGAAGGAGTTTTCTTCGCAATGGCATTAATTGCGTCCCCAGAAGAAGAACGTGTTGCTACAGATTTACCTGCCTCATATACTGGAAGCTCTGACGCAAAGTCCTCTGGTAATTCACCATTCATCGCTTTTTCAAATTGAGCCGCTAACTCTGGGAACTCTTCTTTATATGCAGCAAATTTAGCATTCCAAGCTTCCTCAGATTGTGCACCTTGTATTTCAGCAGCAGCATTAAATGTATCATATACTTCAGCAGGAATTTGGAATGGCTCGTGTGCCCATTCATACGCAGCTTTCGTTAAGACAACTTCATCTGTACCAAGCGGCGCACCGTGTGAATCTGCTTTACCAGATTTATTTGGAGAACCAAAACCAATCACTGTTTTTACTTCAATTAATGTTGGTTTGCCAGTTGATTTTTTTGCTTCTTCAATTGTGGCATTAATGGCATCTACATCTGTACCATCAGCCACTTTTAAGTAATTCCAGCCATAAGATTCAAAGCGTTTTTGTACGTTTTCTGAGAATGACTTTTCTAAGTCACCGTCTAAAGAAATATCATTAGAATCGTAAAGTACGATTAATTTTTCAAGTTTTAAGTGACCAGCTAATGAAATAGCTTCAGCTGCTACACCTTCCATTAAGTCACCATCACCACAAAGGGCAAATGTGTAGTGGTCAACGATATCATGACCAGGTTTATTGTAAGTAGCCGCTAAATGACGCTCAGCCATTGCCATACCAACTGTCATAGCAATCCCTTGACCAAGTGGACCAGTTGTTGCCTCTACACCTACTGTATGACCGTATTCAGGATGTCCTGGTGTTAATGAATCCCATTGGCGGAAGTTTTGAATTTCTTCCATTGGTAAACCATAGCCTCCAAGATGAAGTAAGCTGTACAGAAGCATAGAACCATGACCAGCTGATAGTACAAAACGATCACGGTTATACCATTTTGGATTTGCTGGATTATGGCGTAATTGTTTTGTCCATAGCGTATAAGCCATTGGCGCCGCCCCCATTGGTAAACCTGGGTGACCAGAATTAGCTTTTTCGATAGCGTCGATTGACAAAGTTCGAATAGCATTAATTGCTAAAAGATCCGCGTGTTGAGTCATTATATTGTGACATCCTTTCTCGTCCTATATTGTTCTTTTACAGTTTAGTCAACATTGCTTTAGAAAACAATGCTTTTGTTATACTAATTGCGTTTTCATACATACTTTATTGAATTGTGTCACATTAATTTAGAAATTTATTTTTTTTAGCTTGTCTTACTTTCTCTGGTGTCACATCATTACCTTCTGCATCTACCACTTTTACATTTTCAATCGTATCTCGCATAGTCGCTCTAAACGTATCTAAGTACTCCTTGCGAAGCGCTGTTCGCTCCTTAGCCTCTGCTTCTGTTAATTGACCACTTTTGGCCTTAGCAGAAAGTTCATTAATTCGGTTAATTTTTTCCTTTGATAACATTGTTACACACCTTTCAATACCTAGCTTAATGACTTCAGTATGCAAAGTATAGCATGCTTTCCCTTAAAATGCAGTTATACCAACCCTTAATAACACTTCTTAGCCATAATTTACATGACTTCCAGATGTTAGTCGTGTATAACTAATAATAAAAGGAAAAAATTTATATTTATTGGAGGAAATTAGATGAACATCACAACACAGCGATTACTTATCCGAAAATTTGAAGCCCAAGATTGGCAGGCTGTTTATAGCTATATGTCTGATGAAACGGTGATGCATTATATGCCTGAAGGAGTTTTAACGGAAGAACAAGTCCAAAAATTTATAACAGAAAATAGCGCGGATCAAGCTAAGCATTTTGCCATTACTTTACGCGATCAACCAGAAGTTATTGGTCATTTAGTTTTTCATCGATGCTTTGGCGAACATACCTATGAAATTGGATGGGTATTGAATCCTGCTTATCAGCAACATGGCTATGCATCAGAAGCTGCTCAAGCCCTATTAGATTATGGATTTTCCAAATTGAAGCTTCATAGAATAATAGCAACATGCCAACCCGAAAATATAGCTTCTTACCGAGTGATGGAAAAGATCGGTATGCGGCGTGAAGGATTTTTTAAAAAATGTATACCGCATGGTGACAATTGGTGGGATGAATACTATTACGCAATCTTGCAAGAAGAATGGCATAGAACTCTATAAAATGACCGTGTTACATAGTAACAACATTTGGTCATTCAGTAAAAAGAGTATAAAATAAATGGCTAACACTTCGGACAAAACGGAGGGATAAACCTGAGGAGTATGATCAAAATGTTGAGAAACAAATTAGGGATAACCAAAGCTATACTTGCAAAAGAATGCGGTGTTGTTAGACAGACTGTTAATTGTATTGAAAATGATAAGTACGAGCCAACCTTTGAATTAGCTCTGAACATGGCTAAAGTCCTCAATAGCCGTATTGATGAGGTGTTTATGTATGACTAAATTTCTTCCTGATTCGATCATTACCATGAAAGATTTTGTGAAAGAAGACTCGATATTATTACGAAAACAAACCGAAGAAGTGACGACACCCTTGAACCAAGAGGATCGAAGTACTTTATTAGCTATGCTGCAATATCTCAAAAACAGCCAAGATCCAACGCTAGCAAAAAAATATAAGCTTCGCCCTGGAACTGGGTTGTCTGCAAATCAAATAGGTGTAGACAAACGAATGTTTGCTGTACTATTTGATCATAATGAAATGGTGTTTATCAATCCCAAAATCATAAGTCATTCCCTCAATATGATTTATTTACCTGATGGAGAAGGCTGCCTGTCGGTTAATCGACCTGTCCATGGTTTTGTGCCAAGATACGAGCGTATTAAGGTCAGAGCATATGACATTGATGGTCAAGAATTCATCCTGCCGTTTCAGGGCTATGGGGCGATCGTTGTCCAACATGAAATCGATCATTTAAATGGCACAATGTTTTATGATCGAATAAATAAAGAGAATCCTTTTCGACTACCTACTAACATCATCATCAACAGTTTGACTTCCTATCAATAGCGTTTTTTTACTGTGAATAAAAAAAGATTAGCAGGCGATATTATTTGCCTGCTAATCTTTCTTGATGTTCTTGGAAGCGACGATGAACAGTCGCTTTACTTACTTCAAAGCCCAACCCTCGAAGCGTGATCGAAATTTCCTCAAAGGTAAATCCACGTTTGCGTAGCTTGACAATTTCATCTACAGGTAGATCCTTTCGCTCCTGCCCATGGGGATTCCCTCGGTTCGATAAATTATTTTCAGGACGATAGCCATTTTCTACAGCGCGTCGCATGCCTCGACGTATTTTAGCATTATGGATTCTTCGTTGATACTCCTCCACGATTGCTAAAATCTCAAGCAGCATCGTGTCCATTTCATTTAGTTGAACGGGTCCTGCATCGCGCATGGAAAAAACATCTGTTGCTGATTTTTGCAATAAATGCAACACAGCCATCCTTGCGTTCCCACGTCCTAATCGTGTTTCATCTTGTACAAAAAGGGCATTAATTCCCTTTTCTTTAATGAAATCAAGCATTTCAAGCAAGCCATCGCGTTCTACATCATAGCCGCTATGCTTATCCTTAAATACACCCTTTACCTCATAGCCTTGCTCTCTAGCGTAGCGCAGCAACTCTTCCTGTTGGCGCTCTAATGAGGAGCTTTGTGTTTCTTTTTCAGTACTTACACGGCAATAGACAACAGCCGACATTTGTTTATTCATCATTGTTCAGTTCTCGCAATTTCGATAGTATGGATGGGATTGGCTTGATCACCCAATACAGGAATAACTAGAGACTTTCCTGCCACAATTTTAATATCTGCTAATTCATTTTCTGTTTTGACCAGCTTAATCCAATCATCTGTACTCATCTTACCACGGTATTGCTCTGCTAACGACCACAAGCTATCCCCATGTTCAATTTGAATTTCTGCGTAATTAACATCTCCTGGATCAGTGATGTAAAGGTATCCTGCAAATAATAGACAAGCTCCTAATAAAATGGAGATATGTGTATTTTTCTTTAACCATGTCATAGTTACAACCCCTTTTCTAGAATGTTTGTTCGGAATGTATGTTCTCATAATAAAGCGAACAAACGTTTTTGTCAAACACTTTTCGAACCTATGTTTGCATACATGTTCGCATTCTGTTATACTATCAAATAAGAAGAATGATATTAGAAAAAAGAGGTGAGCACTCATGAAAAAAGTTTCGAAAAGACAAGAGGACATTTTGGCTTTTATTAAAGAAGAGGTACGAGCTAAGGGATATCCACCATCAGTACGTGAAATCGGGGAAGCAGTCGGACTTGCTTCAAGTTCAACTGTTCATGGTCATTTAGCTCGATTAGAACAAAAGGGCTTTATTCGTCGAGATCCAACAAAGCCACGTGCAATTGAAATTTTAGAGCCTGAAGAGTCTATTCAAAAGCAGCAAGTCATTCATGTACCACTTGTGGGGAAGGTAACTGCTGGTTCCCCAATTACTGCTATTGAAAACATTGAAGAATATTTCCCATTACCAGATACGTATGGCACAAGCGAGGATCAGTTATTCATGCTAGAGATTATGGGGGAATCTATGATTGAAGCAGGAATTTTAGACGGCGATTTAGTTATTGTGAAGCAAAAGGCAACAGCTAATAACGGAGATATTGTTGTAGCCATGACAGCAGAGGATGAAGCAACGGTCAAACGTTTCTTCAAGGAAAAAAATCATTTCCGTTTACAGCCTGAAAACTCATCTATGGAGCCTATTATCGTCGATCAAGTTTCTATTTTAGGACAAGTTGTAGGACTATATCGTCGTGTACATTAATCATTTAAAGTAGGTTTTGAGGATTATGTGTTCCTTCTAAGAGCATGTATCCTCTTTTTTACGCAAAAAAAGAATCCATATATGGTTGGATTCTTTGTACAGTCCCCCTGCTACGCTTCCTTTTTGAATTTTAAGCTAGCTTCAACAAAGGCTGAAAATAATTTTTGTGCAGGCTCATCTCCTGCTATAGCTAGTTCCTCGGGATGCCACTGAACAGCCAAGCAAAATGGCAACTCTTCATGAACAACTGCTTCGATAATGCCATCACTCGATTTTGCTGCTACTTTTAATTTCTCTGCTAATACATTAACTGCCTGATGATGAAATGAATTTACCGCTATTTTCTCTTGTTGTAAAATGGTCGCTAATAAATTCTCCTCCATAATTTGTACATAATGAGTAGCTACAGCTCGAGCAGATTGCTGTACATGCTTGAGCAGCTTAGTACTAAAATGGTCACTATCAATATCCTGAAATAAAGTACCACCTAGTGCTACATTTAGTATTTGAATGCCTCGGCAAATACCCAAAATAGGCATCTTTCGTGTGAATGCCGCTTCAATTAATGCTAACTCTACCGTATCTCTTGCTGGATGAATTTTCCCTAGTTTTGGTGCAGGCTCTGCCCCATACAGAAATGGATGCACGTCATAGCCTCCAGATAACAATAAACCATCTGTAAGGGATAGAATTTGTGTGGCATCCTCCTCTACGCCAAGTGGAATAATAAGAGGAATCCCACCTGCATCAATGATACTTTTACTGTAAGCAGCATTTAATCGAGAGGATAAATCATCTTCCACAAAGGCTGTAATGCCAATAATCGGTTTCACTTGCTTCCCTCCATATGCTTGAAGATTGAACAATTACCAAAAACCTAAATACCAATCGATTAATGAATCCCCATAAAAATAGACAATGATAGCGGCTAATGCAATAGAAGGTCCAAAAGGAATAGGTGTTTTTCTCCCCTGCTTGTTCTTCGTTAACACGACAAGCCCGACAATCATGCCGATAACTGCAGCTATAAATAATGTTAACAGTGTATGCATTGTACCAAGAACAAGTCCAATTAAAAAGAATAATTTAATATCGCCTCCACCCATGCCCCCGTTTGATATCACAGCAATACTATATAATATGCCGAAACCAACGACTGCACCTACAGCACAGTCCCACCAGGGTGTTAATGGCGACAATACTCGTCCAATAATAAGGAAGGGTAAAAAGAATAAAAGCACCTTATTCGGAATCAGCATATAGGCTATATCAGAAACAACAATGATGACTAATAATGAAATAAAAAATAGGGCTACTATAAACTCTATGCTCCAACCAAGCTGCCAATATGCAAAGGCAAACAATAATCCTGTTAATAATTCCATTACTGGATAAATCCAAGCTATTTTATTACCACAGCTCCGACATTTCCCCCCAAAAAACACATAAGATAAAACTGGCACTAAATCAAGCGCCGTCAGTTGCCTTTGACATTTAGTACAATGTGAAGGAGGTTGTACAATCGACTCCTTCTGTGGCACACGTAAGCCTACCACATTATAAAAAGAGCCAAAGACAAGCCCAAATAAAAATAGAAAGATTGTATAAGCCATTTCCAATTTTCTGTCCTCCTAAACTAATAGGCGCCCATACAGATGCAGTATGGAACGCCTATCAATGCAATTATTACTCTCCTTCGTAATAGAACGTCGTCACCTGGACGGTAGCTTGTAAAGTAAGATCCGTATCTTTTTCTAATTGATCCTGCTCTCCAGGCAATTTGAATTCGATAGTATCCGTTTTCATCACACGCTGTAATTGTTCAATTTCCTGTAAAAAGCTCTCTAGAGAATTAAAATCAAGCGCCCCAACCTCTAATATAAAAGTAATCAACTTTAAATTCGATGGTAAGGAATCCTTTGAAATAGATGAAATCGGTGAACTCGTAATCTTGTTATCCTGCTCACCATTAACCTCTTCTTCAGCTTGCTCCAACAGATTAAGGTCTTGCGATACATCTGATTGCGAAACAGCCGCATCATCATTTTGAACTGTTAATGACTTTATGCGTGTTCCTGTCACTTCCTCAATCTCAGCTAAATCTAGTATGATCTTTTCAACAGCTCTTGTTGTAGGTAGCTTCTGTCTTAACGCTAAAACATTGATAGTCGGCTGACCCTGCTCCTTGTCTAATTGAGCTAATTGTTCTTTTACACTAGAAATCTCTTGCTGTATCTGTGATACATGACTCTCTTTTGCTTCTACTTCATTTAATCTTGGTAATAATAAATAATAATAAAGCGCAAATAAAATAGAAACGATTAAAGTCAATAACAAGATAATAGATGAATTTTTACTACTCGTTAATTTATTCATGAGCGTCGTCCTCCAGCTAAATACATAAAGTCGATTGTCGCCGTAATGGACACTGAATAACGTGGTACTTCTTTAAATTTTTGTTCAGGCGTTAATTCCTTCTGTTCGCCAAGCTCTATATCAAAGTTTGACACTGTATTAATTTGTGCGTCTGTAAAAAAACTACTCATTAAAAGTCGCTCTACATATTTCGATATATCGGTCATCGTTTCAAAATCCACTTCAATATTAACTGTATTTTCCCCAAAAACGTAGCTACGCAAGTACGTTTGAGTTGGTAGTAAAGTTTTCGTTTCATCAATTAATGGGGTTACAGGATAAGAAACACCTTGAATATAGGCAACAGATTCCTCCAATGATCCCTGATCAACACTTTGTCTTACATCTAACTCTTGCTGTAATTGTTCAAGCTGTGTCGTTAATGTCTTTTCCTCAGCAGATAAACGTGACAAATCACTTTTAGCTGTAAAAAATATAAATAGTAAATAAGCTACTATTAGACCCACTATGACAATTATCAAGCTATAAAAAAGCTTTGGTGAAGTAGACCGTTTTTCAAGCTGTGGTAAGAGGTTTATATCTGGAACCATTAATGAACCTCCTTCAAAGCTAAGCCTAGCAATGTTGAAAATTCTTTTTTAAAATAAGGAAAGAACTTTTCAATTTTTGCTCCATCAACAATCATCAAAGGTGTCTCTAAATTAGAAGATAATAAGGTTCCTATTGATTTGAGTAACGGGTTATCACCAAGTATTATGATTTCATCTACTGTTTTTTCCCCTTTATGTAAAGAAAACTTAAAGAAATTCATCATCCGATCAATTTCTAAAACCTGATCCATGACGACCATCTGGTAATCTTCGGTTTCACCATTGTAGAGAAATTGGTAGCTAAATTCATCGACTTTTTTGCCCTGCCATTGTGCCATATCTGTTTCAATCGATTGATAACGCAAAAACTCAACCTGTCCGTTTGAAAAGATACTAATGGAAAGTTCATTGATAGACCAATCAGCAATTAAATATGTTTTATTAGGCACTAACATTGACATATGTTCTAACAAACGTATATTGCATAAGGCACGAATATCGGCAGCTTCAGGGTCCAAGGAGACATCTAACAGCATTCCTACTATTTTCGTAATTTCCTCTGAAGGTGCTGCAAATAATATCGCTTTACCGTCCTCCGCATCGGGATCATAAACATCAATTAACGGGGCCTGAAAAGGTAAATGAATAGAATGGCCCAACTCCATTTCAGCATATCCTCGTAATTCCTGAGGTTTAACATCTTTAGGATGCTCGAAACTTTTTAATAAAACAGTTGTATCAGGCACAAACATACGAACAGCCTGTTTTTTTCCTGTCCACTTCACAACCTGTTCTTTAATAATTTCAAAAAGAGCCACCTCATCTATGATTGCTCCATTTTCAACGATATCAACTGGTAAAGGATATTCATAGCCATGCCATTGACTAGGCTCAGGTCCTTTCGCCACAATCGCACGTAGCACATAATCCTTCAGTTCAATCGATACATGCGACTTTCTCTTTCTCTTAAACATGTGAAAAGACCTCCTTTTCCTATTCAGTATAAATGATTTTATCAATTAGTCATCCATTCCCCAGCCAGAAACGCAAGAAAATTATCGTTTCTGAATGGGTTGGGAGGACTGATTATTGAGTTTTAGTATTTTCTGTTTTTTTCTTATCTACTCCTGCACTTTTTAATAGTTTATTAAGTTCTTCTTCAAATATTGTTATTGCACCTGCAGTTGAGCTAACTTTGAGACTCTCTGTTTTAATCTCTTCAAATCTACCATATGAAATTGACCATTTTTTTTCACTTTCGTTATACGTTACTTTATCATTGCTTCCTAGCTCAATACCATCTACAAACGCTTCTAATTCATCTTTCACACACTCATTATCTGAGCTGTCTCCTTTACAAGCGCCATCAATATAAGCAATCTTAGCACCAGATAGAATATTTGATGCTTCTGCTAAAATAGCACGGTCCTTTGACTTATTAATAATATTACCAATTGCAGGCACAGCGATTGCTGCGATAATTGCTAAAATAACAATTACAGCTAAAAGTTCAACTAATGTTAAACCCTTCTCATTTTTCAATAGTTTTTTATTTTTCCATTTTTTAAACATAGAGAATTCCTCCTTAGTAGTTTTATATGAAGTGTGAAAACACGGTCTTCTAATTCAATTTCTAAATAAGTTTTATATAATTAAAAATTACATATTTTCATATAGTTGGAACATTGGTAAGAATATAGCCGCAACAATTACTCCTACAACAAGAGCAAGTACTATAATCATTAAAGGTTCGATAAGTGACTTCATTGTATCGACGGCACGGTTTACTTCTTCCTCGTAAAAATCAGCAATTTTTTCAAGCATGTAATCCAAGGAGCCTGTTTTCTCACCAATTGCTGTCATTTGTGTAACAAGAGGTGGAAATAGCCAGCTTTTTTCAAGTGGCTCTGATAATGTGCCACCCTTTTCTAAATTATCGCGGGCCTCCAGCACTACTTTTCCCATAACTGGATTACCTCCGACTTTTTCAACAATCGTTAGGGCTTGTAAAATCGGCACCGAGCTACTAAAAAGAGTAGATAGAGTTCTCGTCATTCTCGCTATAATATCTTTTTGTAAAAGTTGGCCAAAGATAGGCATGCGGAGTAACAAAACATTAACCGTATAATGAAACTCTTTATTATTTTTATAAAAATAACGTGATCCCACTACTAACACTAATAGCCCTAAAATCACGAGATACCAAAACTGAATCAGCCAATCACTTATACCAACAACAATAACTGTAATTAGCGGCATTTCTAAGTCCATATCTTTAAATGCATCCATAAAGGTAGGCACAATAAAAACCATTAAAAACATGCCAACCACCAGCGTTAAAAGGGATAATATTGCTGGATAGGTCATTGCCGATTGAATTTTTTTCTTGATGTTATATTGCTTTTCTAGTGTGCTTGCCAGACGATCTAATGTGTCGTCAACGTTACCAGTAGCCTCTCCAGCACGCATCATATTGACAAAAAGCAAGGGAAACACTTTGGTATGTTTGCCTGCTGCATCTGAAAATGCCATCCCACTCCGAATATCCTCTTCAACTTGCATCAATGCTCGCTTTAGTGGTTTATTCCGTGTTTGCTCACCCAAAATACGCGTCGCTTCAACGACAGGGACACCAGCACGAATTAATGTCGCATACTGCCGACAATAAATAACAAACTCTTGGTGCTTCACTTTTGTACCAATGGCAATGTCCTTATGTAAAATGCTATTTGATTCTTGAAGCTCTCGCGCATTTATTCCTTGTGCACGAAGCTTCTCCATAGCAATTTTTTTATTTGGGGCTTCAATAATGCCCTTTTTAGGTGCTCCTGTTTTGGTGCGACCACTATAACGAAATACAGTCAACTATAATCACCAGCGTTCATGTATGGCCGTGCATCTTCTAGCGAGATCTTACCTGTGGTAATCAGGTGCTGCATCGAAGATTCTAATGTGTGCATGCCCAATGCTTTACTTGTCTGCATTACGCTTGGAATTTGGTGAATTTTTTCATTGCGAATTAAATTCGAAATGGCAGGAGCTTGTACTAAAATTTCTGTCGCAGCAATGCGCCCTTTTACATCTTTACGAATAAATAAACGCTGTGAAACAATACCTTGCAGTACATTCGCAAGCTGTACTCGAATTTGACTTTGCTGATGCGGTGGAAATACATCAATAATACGGTCGATTGTAGTTGGTGCACTACTTGTATGAAGTGTTGCCATTACTAAATGCCCTGTTTCAGCAGCCGTGATAGCCGTTGAAATCGTTTCATAATCTCGCATCTCCCCAACTAAAATAATATCTGGGTCTTGACGCAATGATGCTCGTAAACCATTCGCAAAACTCATTGTATCGACACCAACCTCACGCTGATTGATGATAGACTTTTTATGAGTATGCAAGTATTCAATTGGATCCTCTAACGTAATAATATGTTTTGATCTTGTCTCGTTGATATAATCAATCATTGCTGCTAATGTAGTTGATTTACCTGAGCCTGTTGGACCAGTTACTAAAATTAAACCTTGTGGTTTTTCCGCAAGCTTATATAACACTTGTGGCATATTAAGTGCTTCAATAGAAGGAATTTTAGCTTCAATTAAACGAGCCGCTATTGTCACTTCATTTCGCTGATGATAGGCATTTACACGGAATCGACATTTCCCAGGCAATGAAAAGTTAAAGTCAGTTTCTCCCTTTTCCTCAAACTCCTGTTGTTTATGTACAGGAAGAATGGCATTTACCATTCCCTTTAATTCTTCAGAATCTAATGGATCTGCACCGTAATGTTCCAACTGCCCATGAATACGATATACTGGCGGAATACCTTTTGTTAAATGAAGATCCGATGCTTTTTCTTCAAACGCACGTGTTAATAATTCAACGATTGAATAAGATGTCATTTTTATCGCCCCTAATCTACACTTGCAACACGTAAAATTTCTGATGTTGTTGTTTGACCTGCTACAACCTTTAATAGTCCATCTACTAATAGGGTGTGATAGCCTTTGTCATTCATATAATCCCGAAGAACCAAATCACCTTCTCGATTTAAAATCATGTCCTTCACTTTTCGATCCACTGGAAGGATTTCATGAATCGCCATACGTCCTCGATAGCCTGTATGATTACATGCAGGACAACCACGCCCCCTTTTACCTTGGGTAACACCTTCCAGCCCATTTTCCTCTAGTATTTCTAATTCACGTGAGGTGAATACATATGGTTCAGCACAATCACGACAAACTTTACGTACAAGTCGTTGAGCCATAATGCCTACAAGTGAGGAAGATAGTAGAAATGGTTCAATGCCCATATCATGTAAACGTGAGATGGATTCTACTGCACTATTAGTATGCAGCGTACTTAACACTAAATGTCCTGTAAGTGAAGCACGTATAGCAATTTGCGCTGTTTCAAGATCACGAACTTCCCCTACCATCACAATGTCAGGGTCCTGTCGTAAAATCGAACGTAACCCTACCGCAAACGTTAAGCCAACCTCTTCCTTTACTTGGATCTGATTGATGCCATCTAATTGGTATTCCACAGGATCCTCAACCGTAATAATGTTGACGCCTTCCTCATTTAAATGCGAAAGAGCTGCATATAACGTAGAGGATTTACCAGAACCCGTAGGTCCAGTAATAAGCATCATGCCGTTGGGACGGCTTATCATTTTCCTGAATAGTACTTCATTCGTAGCACTAAAGCCTAATTTCTCAATATCATTGGACGAATTGGTTAAATCTAAAATACGCATAACAACTTTTTCTCCAAAGACAGTCGGTAATGTGGCTAATCGTATATCAACTGGCCTAAAATTGACATTCGTTTTTATACGCCCATCTTGTGGAATACGATTTTCTGTAATATTTAAATTGCCCATTATTTTAATCCGAGCCAATACTACGTTTTGCATATGCTTGGGCAATGACCTCTCTGTACGAAGTACTCCATCTACTCTGTAGCGCACACGTAGCTCTGTTTCTTGTGGATCAAAATGAATATCACTGGCTCTTTGTGCTACACCATTGGCAATAATTTGATTTACTAAACGAACAATGGGTGAATCTTCATTCTCAATCTCGTCTTGCGTTTCAGTACTAGTTGCCGCTAAATCTAACATTGCAGCATCCATCGACTCCTGCAAATCATAATATTTGGTAATTGTACGATATAGATCATCTTTTGCAGCAATGCTTGTTTCAATCTGACAGCCTGTCGTCATACGGACTTCTTCGATAGCAAAATAATCCATCGGGTCTTCCATCGCAATAAACAATTTATTTTTCTCTTTGCGGATAGGCATAATATTTGTCCGCTTTGCCAACTCAGCAGGAATTAATTGCAATAATTCAGGGCTGATTGAAAATTGATTTAAGCTAATATGAGGGATACCTAGCTGAAATTCTAAAACTTCAATGAGTTGTTGCTCCGTTAAGACGTTTTCTTTAATGAGAAAATCACCTAGTTTCTCATTTTTCAACTTAGTAGTCAGTGCATACTCTAGCTGTTCTGCTGTAATAACGCCTGATTCAACAAGTAAATCCCCTAAACGTTTACGACCTGGCTTCATCGCCATAAAAATACCTCCAATCATTATGGACTTGTTTGTACAAAATTACCGCCCTTGTCATAATAACCATAGACAATTTCTGGTCCATCTTCTTGCTCAGATTCTTCAGGTGTTGAAGGTTTTATATCAGGTAAGCCGTTGCCATCTAAATCTATCTCTAAATCAGGATCTGCTATACTTTGCCCTGCGTTTTTTGTTGGTGGAGTGACTGTAATAGGCTCCTGCGATGAACGTGTCACAATCCGATTTTGAGGCGCATAGTAATCTCTGCTAATAAACTGTTCTTCCATTGCACCGTTCTCTACAATGGAACGATAAACTTCAACTCTCACCCCTTCTTTCCCCTCTTGTTCCACACGCTCTTGACCAGCCTTTAAATCTTCTGAATAACGGTAAATAGTTCGTGGCTTAACGATTTTATCTTTACTGATACGAACCGTTATATCTTTGTCTTTTACTGCTGTAAATATTTCTATTTTTAATTGATTGCCCTCAATTGTAGCTTGCATTTTGCCAAGCTGATGAGAACGATTAATAAATTGTAAGTCTTTCGCTAATGCAGCATTGACATCCGCTTCAATCCCCAGTTGTAAATAGTTGGGCTTTGTTTGTTGAGAATGTCTTTCTAGAACTTCATACTCTGTCTGAAGAATTACACTATAGAGGATGGAAGCTACAAAATCTAAACCTGTATCATTCGCAGCTCCAGCCTGTTCCCCTAAAAGTGAAAGCAAGGAGAATGACTGGTTCGGTACAAGTGTGACGTCATTTAATAAAGGGATTAGTTTTGCAACCCCTTGACTATCTGTCGGTACATCCGCAATTTGAAAGGCAATCCTTTCTTGCATTTGCAAAGCAGCAGCATTGATTACTGCTTCAACCTCATGTTCTTTCAAATAACTTGCTTGTACTATTATTTTTTGAAGCGTTTTATCAGTATCCAAAATGCCCATTTCATCTAGTTCCTGAATAACAGTGTCGCTGGCAGTTACAGGAATGGGGATATGTACAATTTTTTCATTTTTCCAAAAGGCATACCATGGTTTTTTTGTCAGCAGTTCAAACTGTGATATGGCTGTAGTAGTATCAAAAATTAATTGTTTCGGGTCAATGGTCTTAGAGATATTAGCACTTTTAACATTTATTTCTGTTTGCTGCCAGTCTTTAATTGCTTTTTCCACAGTTGGTAATAAATTTGCACTATTAACACCCCCGACTTTTATACCTCCAATTGTTGAACTTTTTGTCTCATCACTAGCAAAAACTTTCCCATTTATTATAAAATTAGGTAGACAGACTACAGCTAGTATAAATATTCCAATCAATAATACAGTAATGGTTATAATTTTTTTCATCTGTCAATCCCCCTTAAACATCGTAATTTATTGGTTTGCAACTTTATGCTCATCCAGATACTAGAATACTATATTTACTACTATATTACACTACTAAAAACCTAATTTATTTTAAATAACCCCTTCAAAATATATAAAAATTTCACGATTTAGACTAGTTTATCTCTTATATAATGTTATATTATCGTTATGAATACTTTATTACTAGTCGATTAGAATCACGCTTTTTGAACTAC
Source organism: Lysinibacillus sp. FSL L8-0126 (assembly GCF_038630385.1). Classification (NCBI taxonomy): domain Bacteria; kingdom Bacillati; phylum Bacillota; class Bacilli; order Caryophanales; family Bacillaceae; genus Lysinibacillus; species Lysinibacillus sp. FSL L8-0126. The sequence goes on from NZ_CP152028.1 coordinate 234,570, forward strand.
TCTTTTCATAATACATAATTCACTAAATAACCATTTGGTTCTTTTGACACAAAAAACTTATAAGGGGCGATATTATTGCAAAAAAATTTTAAAAATGAAGGTGGCTTTTCATTAATTGAAGTCGTTGCTTCTTTAATTCTAATTACAATAATATTGCTTTCATTTTTCGGATTATTTATTCAATCTAACAAAACTTCCAAAACTTCTAGCACAATCGTAGATTCTACCTATCTTGCTCAAAATGAAATGGAAAATATATTTAGAGAAATCAAAGGCAGAACAGAAGAACAACTAGCTAGACAATTACTCTATACAAGTACAGAAAATCCTCAATATATTAGTTGTAGTAAAAATAGTAAATTTTCAACTATTTGGAGCTATGAAAAACAGATGGAAGATAGACGGTTTATTCTAACCATTAAGCGCCATTGTCAATATGAATATCTAGATACTATTGTTATCGAAGTTTATGAGAACGATGTACTCAAAAGCAAGATGGAAAATATATATAGTAGGAAGTGAATACATGAGGTTCATAAAAAATAACAGAGGTTTTACACTCGTGGAAGTACTTGCTGTTATCTTAATTTTAAGCATTGTTTCAACAATTCTTTTTAGTATACTTTCGTCTAGCAAAGAAACTAATAAAAAACAACTTGAAAATAATGAACAGCTATCCGAGTTGTCTTATGTTTTAAAGCTCATTACGAAAGATATGAGAAAAACCATTACGTATGATCCTAATAATTCAACATTTAAAAACAGAGATGGTTCTATTCAATACACATATATCTTTGATGCTGAAAAAAATACTATTACTCGTAACAACGAGGTTATTGCAACTCATATACACTCATTTTCCTTAACAAGTATTGGCGACTCTATTTCCATTAATATTGAAAGTATTAACGAACACACAATCTCTACACAACTATCTTTTAGGAGTGGTGACGGTGCAAAAGATGAAAAAAAATCTACTAAATGATGAAGGCTTTTCATTTTTATTAGTTTTTTTAACCATTGTATTAGTGACGATTTTAGGTCTAGGTTTACTTGCTGTATCTTCAAATTCCTTAAAACTCTCTAAACATGAGCGAGAAGATCAATCCATTTATTACATTGCTGAGGCAGGTGTAAATTATGAAAAAGCAATTTTATTAGAAAAAGCGAATGAAGCTTATCAAAGTGCAAAAGCAGAATACGATCGTTTACCAATTCAACAGAAAAAGTATGAAAAATTTGTAGAATTATATGAAGAGAATATTAAAAGCATAATAGAACCACTATTAAATAACGAAAACATTATAAATAATTTTGAAGAACAACTAGGAATGCAACCTATTGCCAGGATTACCCTAAAACAGGATTTAGATACGAATCTTCGATATTGGATAACTTCTATCGGTACATATGGAGAATCGCCTTCACAAAAAAGAGAACTACAGCAAAGTGTAGACTTTGTTCTTGATGCCGAAACAACTAATAATAATGGTGGGGATGATGAGGAAAATTTAAATACTGCTACCCCTGAATTTGCAGTACAAACTAAAGGCAATATTAAGCTAACAGGTGGGGCATCCATAAAGGGAGATGTAGCTACTGACATCGGTATAATTTCATTGGATGGTGGTTCATCTATTTCTGGTACTGTAGGTGCTTCAAGTGATCATTTCCAATATCCATCTTGGATGGGGGATTTATCAAGCAAACTTACGCAAAGTAGGAAATATCCTGGTTCAAGTATCCTGCCTTTATTTCCATTAGAGAAAATGCAACAATTATCAAAATTACCTGTTCCTCCAAATCAAGAAGTCATCAAAGATCCACACAACAAAACCTTCATCATTAATAATGGACATTTTTTAGCTGATAATTGGATGACTAATAACTATACTTTACAGTTAAATGGTGATACACATTTCAAACAGTTCAAAGTGGATCAAAATAATACGTTGACTATAAATGTAGGAGATACAGATAAAAATTTATATATCGAAGATTTTAATATACTACAGGGGCATATTAAAATTGTAGGAACAGGAAAGTTAAATGTATATATTAATAATACTTTTAATCTAAAAGGATCTTTAAACAGGAACGGTAATGCTAATCAAATAAATTTATATTATAACGGAGCATCAGCTATCACAATTGCAGGAGAAACACAAAGCGCTGCCTCTCTTTATTCTAAGCAAGCCAATTTAACATTCACAGGGGGGATAGGATTAACGGGGAATATATATGCAGGAGCAACTAAGGTTACTTTTAATGGTGGTTCAAACTCAAATGGTCAACATATTATTGTACCAAATGCTTCTGTCATTTTAGAAGGCGGCGCTCACATTAAAGGAGCTATTATTTCTGATAATTTACTAGCTAATGGAGGTACCTCCGTTACATTTACAGAAGGCACAATCCAACCACCTTCTTCAGGACATACAGAAATTGGCGATCCTATCACTTTAATAAAAGAAAATGAATTAGTAGAACAATAGAAAAAGAGATTCCAAAATGCATTGGAATCTCTTCTTCTTTATTTCTTCAACAACCTACCCGATAGCAGCATGCCAATACCACCAATCGTTATAAATAGAATAGCTCTAATTAATAAATCAAGGGCAGATAAGTCAAAGAAAATTAGCTTAATAAACGCCATGACTAACAGAATAAAACCTGTTGAGCGCAGTGTTTTTAATTGATGTGTGGAGCTTATCCATAGGGAAACGCTTGCCGTCAAAAATAATGTAATGGTTGTCAGTGCGATGCTTAGCTTCCAATCAAGGACGTTGTTAAACGTAAATTGATGGATCAGCCCCCATATTGAAATCATCGTGAGCACGATACCAGTGCTTACAATAGCATCTACATATTTCCCCAGACGCACTTCATACAATCGATAAATAAACCCTTTTACTAGAATATCTACGATGATGGCGACAATGACTGCCATATATACCAATCTAGTTATAATATTTAAGCTTTCCATCATGGTCGGCTTGGTGCTGATCATCAAGAAGAATAATAGGAAAAATGAGCCGAGAACTGGTGTTAAAGCACGACCTTTATAGGTTTCCTCTACAAATAGAGAGCCAGTAAATAAGGCAGCTAATACGATACACATCATATATGGAATGCCATTTGTTGCTGCAAAATAAACGGTATCTAGTTTGCCAATATAGGCTAAGAAATAGCCAGTTGTGGCCACTGCTAAAATATCAATCACATACAGATCCTTCATGACCTTTTCAAATGTCGTAAGTGTCTCTTTTGGACGTCTTGCATATAAGTAAATAATAACGAAATAAATAATTGGCATGAACAAGCTTAAATGATCTATGCTGAAAAATGGTTTTGGTTCATGAAAGATGAAATTTAAAATGAATGTGATGATAAGAACAAATGAAGAAACGACCTTCATCATACTTGCCCGTAGTCGCAAACTCATCATCACGCCAGCAAAAGCAATCATCGGATAAAGTAAATCATCCACTTTATTTGGTATATTCATTAAAAGTATCGTATTACATAGGGTGATAAATGCGAGTGTAACAGCGCTATCCAATACTTCCTGCCATTTTTGGCGATAGCTATATAACGCCACCGCTCCAAATAAAGCCATTAGGACAAGGAGCAGCATTTCTCCATGCGGAAGTGAACGAATAATAAGATTCATCAGCAATAAACTAAATGAGCCTAAGGAAAATTGAAGCCCTATATGAAGAGGCTTCCATTTGGATTGTGCGTTATACATTAAACACCAAATTACGTAAAATATTGATAGAATCACCAATAAACCAAATGCGAAGATAACTTGCTTATCAATATTCATAAACGCTACTACGCTCACCGCTAGCACCGAGAAGAATGTAGCAATATAGAGAGCTAGCTTTTGCTTGTGCTGATAAATGACCCATTGCAATGAAGCAAATAATATCACGACAAAAAGCAAGATAATGACCGCATTAAAATCCATATATTCTAATAAATAAGGTAGCAATAACGATGTAAAGGCTACAAAAACGGTAAGTGCTTCATTTTTCTTCCAATAACTAATGGCAATACCATAGCCAATATAAAGAAGTGTAATGCCTAGTGCTGGAGTAAGACCAATGATTTCATATAAAATGGCACTCGCGGCAGTTGTTAAAATACCGACAATAAATGCCCCGCCATATAAGGAAATCGTTATAGCAGATGAGCCTACTTTTCTACGTTCTAGTACATAGGCTATAACCGCCAAACCTACCGATAATGCATAGGCAAGGATGATTTTCACGCCATTCGATAAATAACCATAATCACTAACAAGTTTTAGGCCCCAAAGTACGCCCATTACTAAAATAACCATGAATACTTTTGGCAGTGCCCACATAACACGCTCCTCCATCGATGGCTGCGGTTGCACTTCTTTTTCCGTTACTTTAGTCGGGACAGACTTCGACTCCAGTGCTGGTTTTGGTTTTATTGGTTCTGATTGCTTGATCATCGACTGTCTGGCATCAAGAGTATTTATTTTTTCGGTACTTTGTGTACCTTTTAACGAAGACAATTCCTGACGTAAATCTGCCATTTCCTCTTCGAGCTTAGCAATTCTTCGCTCCAATTCAAGAGACATTCAATCATCCTCCCCACTTTATCAATTTTCTAACAGTATAACATATTTATCCTTATTGTAAAATTACACTTTTTGTTTAATTTATCTCGGTCTCCTATACATTAAGGCACGCTCACTATCACTGGTGCCTCGTGTCGTTGGATCCACAATAACACCCATTAATACAAGAATGGATAAAACTGTATTTAAAATAGATGACATTTGCTCACTCATTACCCCTGTGAAATCATAGCCAAAAATCGCTGCAACTTGTTGTGCGAGTAAGAGTAACAATGAAAATAGCCCTAGTAGAAATGGAATATGTTGAAGACGAACCTTCCAATTAATTCTCATAAAAGCTCACCTCCCCCCCTCTTGCCACAGTATATGCATAGTGGTTATGTGACACATATGCAAAAATGGAGCTCTCGCCATGTTACTAGGATTTTTTAATAATATTTTGCGGCATAAACTATTTTCAGCCATAGCAAGTAAGGCAGGTTTTATCACGCTAGACATGTTCATATATATAGTTAGGTTGCATTCGGTAACGAAATGCCTAACAATTTACTGAAAATGAGGGTGATGAAGATGGTGTATGAGTGGAACGTCTTAAGGGTAGTAGCTTGCCTGAGTATTGTGTTATTACATGCAACGACCAATATTGAAAGTATTAATGGCTATATGGATCAACCCTACTATCAGTTTTTTCGATTATTATTATGTTTCGCTACACCCACTTTTATCTTATTATCCATTTTAATTTTAGCTAAACGCTACCAACATCAGCTACCTCCCCATTTTATAGGACGTCGTTTTCAGTTTATTGTTATTCCGTTTATAGCTGCAGGCATGCTATATGCAGCCAACGCAGCTCTTCATTATGATGAAAGCTTTTGGGAGGCATTATATCGCCATATTATTTTAGGTGATTTTTCGGGATGGTTTGTCATGACTATTTTTCAACTCTATATTCTCTTCTATATTGTCAAGAAATATCAGGTATCCAGCATCTGGTTTACGCCCATTATGTTCTTACTTGGCATTTTCTATATGACACTAGCAAATGCCAATATAGATTATTTCATACAAAATGAACATTTTATGCGCCTGCTCTTTGTCGGCTGGCTCCCATATTTTGCACTAGCCTATATTATCGGCAGTCATTATGAAAAAATCGCGCACTACCTCGTCCAATATAAATATTTCACAATTATAGCTGTCATACTTGCAATGGCTATTTTATATATAAATTATTATTTAGGTGCCCAACAAATTACATCAAGAAGAATTGATATTATGCTATTCGTGTTGGCGATGGCGTTTTGCATACTGGCGTTTGCACAGGTTTTGCCTAAGCTCCCTTTTATCCCTATTTTAAGTCGCTATTCCTTTGGGATCTTTTTAATTCACTGGCTAATTCAAGAATATTTAGCTCCCTATAGCGCATTACTACCCACTACTGCTCTTCAAGTCATTTCTCTTTTTTTATCCAGTTTACTTGTCTGTATGCTGCTCATCAAAATCATTTCATTTATCCCTTTTAGTGCTTATCTGATTGGAAAGTCTCATCAAAAATAGCCCTCTCATAATTGAGAAGGCTTTTTGGAAACCTTATTTTGTATAGGAATAGGATGTTTCTGTTGTTTATTTGATTCTTTTTATGAATGGTTGTCCCCTTATTCTTTGATTGAAGTGCATCTATTCCTTGTGTTTTAATTACTTTTTCCAAATTTGTATCTCATTATATCTATTTATGTATACGTAAAAAAGGCAGTTATCATTATCTCATGAAAAATGCCAAGTCGATCTAGACTTGGCTTTTTCATTAAAAGAGTATGTGACCAACCAATGCAGCGATTGGTAGGGAAATAAGCGTACGTAATATAAATAAAACGACTAAATCGAAAAATTTCAATGGAATTTTTGTTCCTAAAATAAGTCCACCAACTTCAGACATATAAATTAGCTGTGATACAGAAACAACAGCAATGACAAATCTAGTAACATCTGATTCGATCCCTGCACCTAAAATAGAAGGCAGGAACATATCGGCAAAGCCTACGACCATTGTTTGAGCCGCTTCTGCCGCTTCAGGTAAGCCTAGTACAGTTAGGATCGGCTCAAATGGTTTTCCTAAAATCACAAAAATACTGGTAAATTCAGCAAGCATTAAGGCAATTGTACCAAAAGCCATAACAATAGGAGCAACGCCAACCCATAAATCAATAACATTTCTAGAACCATCTTTTAAAAATTGGCGCGGATCTCGATTTGCATGAGCAATAGCAAGTGCATTTTCTAAGCCATGCGACACAGAATTATAGCCCTCTGGCAATTCCTCACGCGAATAGTCTACTGGAGTACCATCGATATATGTATCTTCCTTTTGTGCAAGAGGATAAATTCGAGGCATAATAATCGCTAGTACAACACCGCAAAGTACTACTGTTAAATAATAAGGAATAAAATAGCGTGCCAAGTGGACGGTATCCAATACTACGATACAGAAGGTGATGGAGACAACAGAAAAGCTAGTAGCAATAATCGCTGCTTCTTTTTTGGTATAGTTCCCCATCTCGTATTGCTTACTCGTCATTAACACTCCAATCGTTCCATCACCGACCCATGACGTAAGAGCATCAATCGAAGAACGCCCTGGGCTTTTAAAAAGAGGTCTCATGATTCTCACCATCATTGTACCGAAAAACTCAAGCAAACCGAAGTTTGTTAAAAATGGTAAAAGGAAACCTGCGAATAAAAAAATGGTAAATAAAAACGTCACAAGTCCACCGTTTGGATCCATCAGTAGCCCACCTGTATTTTCATTGTTGATGGCAGAAGGTCCAAATTGAAAGACAACCATCGAAGCAAAAGCTAAACCTAAAAAGCGAGTAATCGTCCAAAACCAATTGACATAAAACAATGTATCTAAAATACTAGGTTCTTTCATATTTTTTCGAGGAATCCATTTAGCTATAAGTGCGCCAAACGCGGAAATTGCAAACATAATAATCGTAAAATAACTAATGACTGGAGCCACTACACCTGCTAAAATATTTGCTAAAATGGCAATCGGTACTTTCCAGCCCTCATCCGTTAATACAGGAGTCATAAATAGAAAAATACCAATTAAAGAAGGAATGATGAAATAAATATATGTACTAACAGAATACTTTTTCATTTTTGACTGAAACCTCATTTCTTAGTATTGCTTAAACTTGTAACTATGTATGATGCATTCCCCAATTTTATCTTTCACTATACTTCGTTTGCTGTAATACTCTATAAGCTAAACATGTAGTGTTCATTCAATACCTCCCTCCTCTTTCTGTTATAGTACTATTACAAAAACAATGAAGTTTTGAGCTTTAAATAGAAAAACAATGACTCTATTCATGTTTTTATAACATAATCGTGTTATAAAACTATTGTAAACGCAACAACACATATGGTTCAACTCTACAATTTTCTGAATTTTTATACATAATTAGTATAGTTTTTTTCTTTAAAACTAGTATATCAATATTATATTATAATAAACAGAAATTTTAATAGGAAGGAAACGAGGCTGGGAAGAAACTTGATTATTTCGAAAATAGCAAAAATAGATAATAACTTTTCCGCCTCTTTGCATAGTGTTAAAAAACAAAACCATCCATAGCATTTTTGTGACAGGTGATTGCAGGCTACTTGCTTTCCACTCCAATCCATAAAAATGGTACCTTTTTAGCAAAGGTCTTCAAATAAAGTGAAGGGTATTCACTACTCTTTATGAAGAGGTGTTGTCATTCATCACTTCTCTACAATGAAAATAAGAACCTCTATTCTTTAATTATACAAATAATGGGCTATTTTGATCGCTTCGACTAGTATGAAAGATAGAGGAAAAGACACTTTTGCATATGGTTGATTGGAGGGGATTTAGCATCACAGCTGAGACCCTGGAAGTGGCTCATCGGACCGCCCCCCTGGAGAAGGGACGCTGGCAGAACGGAAATCAACCCCTCGCCTTGCTAAAGGTTCTTTTTCTGCTATTGACATCATCTTTTTTCACCAACATGAAAGTGAATAAACCACACGACTGTTTATTCACTTTGTGGAATTGTCAATGCTTCATGAGGTTAGCCAAGTCTTTTGATTTTGGGACAAGAGATACAAAAGTCATTTGCTTCATCAGAGGTATGATAATAGAAACAACATGTTTTTCTCAAGCGTATTGGTTGCTCTGATTCCTTGATTGTCACTTTGAGACCACAATAATTTGTCAAAGGATTTTTCCTTTCGCCAAAAAGAGAACCTGGCGCTTGATTGACAATATAGTGATAGTCTTCTTGTATACGAGCTTTTTCTTGCTCACTGGCCCCTTCGCTTATTTTTGTTTCATATAGCCAATTGACATAAATAGCTGTATTTTCCCATAAGATTGCTTTTGGGATTTTACTTATTTTTGTTAATGACTGCCACACTTTCGCTAGATTACCTACAAAAATTCCTTGGAGAACCTCATCACGCCATGCTTCACGATCTTGTGTTGGCACTGACACAGAGTCATCGATTAAGCGAATGTTTGGAAGCCATGGTTTCGCATGATCTTCTGCTTCCACCCAAATATTCTCAATACCAACATATAGCCCCTTATCATATCTTGACATAGCATAGAATGCTGAAGCCATCGTTAAGACGCTATAGCGCTTTGCAAATAACGATGCTGTAACTAATGTAGATGTGGAATGAAAGAAAGGTGCGATTTTTTGTAAATAGGCTAAGGCTTGTTCAGTGTCTAATAAATTTTGGGCTAGTAGAGAGTAAGCAGCATCTACCGCTGGCTCAATTGTCAATCGATAATCACGTAATAGTACTGCTTTTTCTTCAGCTGACAGTTGTAAGCTCAACTGACCCTACCTCCTCTAATTTCTCCACCTGAACTGTTCGTCCCTTGCCATGTGGAACACATAAAGGCGTACCAAATAGAGGGTCTCTCATAATCGTACAGTCCATACGGAAGACAGCTTGTACAAGCTCAGGTGTTACCACTTCCTCTGGCTTACCTTGCGCATACACCTGTTTATTTCGCACAGCTACAATGTGATGGGCATAGCGGCAGGCTAAGTTTAAATCGTGCAAGACCATCACGACTGTACGCCCTTCATTTTCATTTAAATCAAATAGTAAATCTAAAATTTCTACTTGATGGGCCATATCTAAATAAGTCGTAGGTTCATCTAGTAAGATAAGATCTGTTTTTTGAGCCAATGTCATGGCTATCCATACACGTTGACGCTGACCACCTGATAATGCATCTACTGGTCGATCTGCAAATTCTGTCATCTGTGTTACCTCAAGCGCATTGTTCACAATTTTTTCATCTTCAGTAGACCATTGCTTTAACCAGCTCTGATGTGGATAACGACCTTGTTTTACCAATTGTTGAACGGTTAGTCCTTCTGGCGCAACAGGTCCCTGTGGGAGAATGGCTAACCGTTTAGCCACCTCTTTCGTTGAAATGGTATCTAGTGAATCATCTTCTAAGAAAATTTCACCCGACTTTGGTTTTTGTAATCGTGCAAACGTTCGTAGTAGCGTTGATTTTCCACAACCATTAGCACCTACTAGTACTGTTATTTTCCCTTTTGGTATTTGAAGATTCAAATCCTCCAAAATAAGATTTTCACCATAGCTTACATGTAAATCTTGTGCTTCTAAAACATTTTTCAAAATCCCGTCACCTTCTTCTCACGCTTTTAACTGTTATTTCCTGTAGCTTTATTGATTGCGCGTTCTAAATAGTAAATAAATAAAGAATGGTGCCCCAATTGCAGCCGTAAAGACACCTGTTGGTAAATCCTTTGGTAAAAAAGCAGTGCGTGCTACGATGTCGGCTACGATAACAATCATCCCACCGATTATAGCAGTCACAGGTATCAATCCAGCAAAGGAACGCCCTACAAGCATTCTACTCATATGAGGGGCTACTAATCCAACAAAGGCAATTCCACCAGCAAATGCAACCGCAGAGCCAGCTAGCATCACACTAATGAGTAAAAAAAGTAAACGGTACACTTGAACCTTTACCCCTAGCCCTATCGCAATTTCATCTCCTAATTCCTTCACATTTACTGTTCTTGCCAAAATAAACGTTAGTGGCAATAACAGAGCAACCCATGGTAAAAGCAAATAGACATCCTGCATATTAGCCCCATACAAACTACCTGTCAGCCATAAATAGGCCTTCGTTGTTGCAGCTACATTACTGATCACAAGCAGCATCGTCACAACGGCCTTTGCTAAGGCTGAAATCCCAATACCAATAAGCACCATACGAATAGGTGTGACGCCTTTTCTCCATGACAGTAGGTAAATGATAAAGGAAACAATGCCAGCACCTAAAATAGCAGCTAACGGTAAAAATTGAATGCTGACTGACCCCATAAAGTACACGATAAAAATAATCGCCCCCATGGATGCACCACTCGTTACACCGATAATATCTGGAGCAGCAAGTGGATTACGGATAATCCCTTGTAAAATTAAACCAGCAACTCCTAGCGCTGCACCAACTAATAATGCCATCAATACACGTGGGAGCCTTAATGTATGTAAGACAAAATCGTACTCTCCATTACCATAGCCCAATAATTCCCTCACCACTGTGATAGGATGGATAAATTCACTACCTGCAGATAAACCAAGGACTGTTATGATGACTAATAATAAGCTTAATAACAGTAAAATCCAACTAGTTCTTTTGGCAATTTGAAAAGATATACGTTCAGATTTCGTTCGAACTATCCTATAATTAGACATTTTTCGCTAACCCCTTTCGTGCAATATAAATAAAGAAAGGAGCTCCGATAAAGGCAGTCATTACACCAATTGGCATTTCTAATGGCATGATCACATATCTCGCAGCCATATCAGCTAACAGCAGCAATATTGCTCCTAATACTGCACTGTACGGAATAATCCAACGATAATCCGTACCAACAAGCTGAATCGCAATATGAGGGACAATCAAACCAATAAAGCCAATTGAACCTGCTACAGCAACTGAACTACCTGCAAGAATGATAATAATGAGACCGAGTGTGATTTTCGTAATCATAGTTCGTTGTCCTAAGCCTTTTGCAATATCATCACCTGATTGTAAAATATTTATAGAACGACCCATACCTATTGCCACAACTGTGACCACTAAAATAAACGGTAAAACTGGTATAAGCATGTCAATGCTACGACCTGATACAGATCCCGCTAACCAAAAAAGAACACTTTGTAAGCCTTGTTCATCAATCACTAAAAGCCCTTGCGTAAACGAGACAAATAGAGCTGTAATCGCTGCACCAGCTAATACTATTTTAATCGGTGTTAAACCATCTCTTCCTAATGACCCTAGGAAAAATACCATAGCTCCCGCAGCACCTGCACCTAAAAAGGCAATCCACATATAGCTCATTAAAGAATTGATGGAAAAAAGAGTAATGGCACTAACAATAAAAAATATCGCCCCTGCATTAATCCCTAAAATATCAGGAGCTGCTAAAGGATTTCTTGTTAATGCCCGCATTAATGCTCCCGCGATGGCAAGACTTGCGCCAACTACTGTAGCGATCACAGCTCTTGTAAATCTCGATGTCCGAATAATAACATGCTCCTTATTAGCAGCATCAAAATGAAAAATGGCATCATAGATTGACGAGAAGGGTATGGACGTTTGACCAATAGCTATGCTGATTAAAAATGCCAGCAAAAGGATCAAACAACTGATGAATAAGCCTACTTGTTTCATCGAGGTACTGGAAAGAATAATTCTCATTTTACGCCAACTTTCTTGATCCACAATTTATCTTATGAAAGGGATTGTAGGTTTCTAATATGTCCAATCCCTATAATGAGAGGGCTGTCATTCAAGTATTCTATAACACTTTCAACAGCCCTAGTCTCTTTTACTATTTTTCTAATTCAAACTTGTCATAAATATCGTCTAGCATTAAATTAGCACTAATAAGTCCACCAGCTAGATTCCAATTAATTTCATCTACTTGATAAACTTGATTTGCCTTCACAGCATCAAGCTCTTTCCATAGCGGATGTTTTGTCCACTCTTCATAATTTTTCTTGACTGCGTCATCATTTTCCATAAACATATAAATAACATCGGCATTCATTTGTGTAATACTTTCTTTATCCGTTAGCTTCACGATTTCCAATGAGTCATCTGTTAAATTTTTAGGACCTTGGAAGCCAAGCTCTGACAATATAGAACCTGCATATCCTGTTACATAAATACGTGCATGGTCTGCTCTGAAGTTAACAACTGAAACATGGAATGGCCATTTATCGCCAAGCTTCTCTTGAATTTTTGTTTGGAAATCAGCAACTCGCGTATCCCAATCTCCTAGTAACTCTTTCACCTTTTCTTCCTGATCCATTGCTTGACCCATCATTTCAGCTGTTCCCTTGAAATCAAAAACCGTTTCATGAGCAACAGTCGGTGCAATTTGTGATAACTGATCATAAATTTCCTCATGACGCACTTTCGATGCAATGATTAAATCTGGTTTAAGTTTTGCAATTTCTTCAAGATTAGGTTGCGTTTCTTGTCCAACAATCGCAACGCCATCTAAATCTTTTTTCAAATAATTATAAAAAGGTGCTTCAGCCCAAGATTCTACTGCCCCCACTGGCTTAATGCCCATCGCTACTGCTACATCTGTAGCCCCTTGGTATAGCGTAACGATTTTTGTAGGTGTTCCTTCAATTGTGGTAGTTCCCATAGCATGTGTAATCTCACGGCTAGAAGATTCTTCTGTGTTACTTTCTTCTGCTTTGTCATTTTCTTGCGAACTACCGTTCGATGCTTTATCTCCACATCCCACCAATAAAAGCGAGAATGTTAAGAATAGCGCAAAAAGAATAGAAACATTTTTATTGCGTAGTGATAATTTCGACATACATTTCCTCCTAAAATATAATCAATAATGATATTCATTATCAATTAAAGAGTATACTGTACGACCGTTTTATTGACAATATCTTTTTTTTCAAAAAACATACTTTTTTAATAATTTTTTATCTTGATTAGCCTACAACTCCCTCCCATATAGTTTAGAAGGTGTAGGATTTTTGTATTTATTATGAAAATTTCGTCGCAATGATGCTGAGGTGTAATAGATAATTGACTAAAATTCATGGCATTTATTTAAAACAATAGCTCTAAGCAATGTCATTTTGATGTTGGGAGAGGCTTTCAGTAGCTGCTTCTTTCACCCAATATGTATCTAACCAGCTATAGATTTTCTACCATTTCAGCGACTTGTTAGATTTACCTATTCAATAATAGGCAAATAAATAGACCCTATCGACGTATATCTCATATCTTAATAATGAACTACAACTTATCAAAACAGGAGGTAATAACATGTTTCAACGAAGACGCCATCCGGCAAAAGGTCCACACTGCTGTCCGCCACAAACAATGCCAACGCAATTTGATCCACCACAATTTTTACCACCAGAGCAATATGTTCGCACAAATTATATCCATACGGTTGTTCCACATGTACAACCAGCACATGTCACAACAGTAAATAAACATATGATTGATCATCAATACTATTTCCCATGCACAGAGTCTGTTGTTAATGAATGCTGTGAAACACATACAATGTGCGGTATGCCACCTAACCCTTGTCATATGCCACACCATCGTAAACATATGGGCCGTTAACAATAACGATGGGGTGCCATGCTGCCCTATCATGCTCTGGAACTATAGACAAAAAAACGAGTACCTTCCAAGTGAAGAGGCACTCGTTTTTTTATATTTTTATTAATTCTTAGTACATTTTTAAATATTGATCGCGTTCCCATTGATGAACGGTTGTACGGTACATATCGAACTCGATTTCTTTTGCTTCTTTAAAGTTTGCGTAAATATGCTCACCTAAAGCTGCTTGCGCTACTTTATCTTTAGCAAGTAATGTTAAAGCATCATCAAGTGCTGCTGGTAAGTTTTCAATACCATTAGCTTGACGCTCTTCTTCCGACATCACATAGATATTGCGATTAATAGCTGCTGGTGGCGTTAAGTTTTGACGAATACCTTCAAGACCTGCCTCTAAAATAACAGCCATTGCTAAATATGGGTTTGCTGAAGGGTCCACAGAACGTACTTCTACACGAGTTGAAAGTCCACGTGCTGATGGGATACGAATTAGTGGTGAACGGTTTTGCGCAGACCATGCTACATAACATGGTGCTTCATAACCAGGTACTAGACGTTTATAAGAGTTTACTGTTGGATTTGTTACAGCTGTGAAACCTTGTACATGTGCAAGAACACCCGCCATGAATTGCATAGCTGTTTCAGAAAGACCTAATTCTGTAGCTTCATCATAGAATGCATTTTCTTTACCTTTAAATAGTGACACGTTAAAGTGCATACCAGAGCCTGCTTCACCAAATAATGGTTTTGGCATAAATGTAGCGTGCAAGCCATGTTTACGTGCAATTGTTTTAACAACTAATTTGAAAGTTTGAATGTTATCACAAGCTGTAACAGCATCGGCATATTTAAAGTCAATTTCGTGTTGTCCTGGAGCTACTTCATGGTGAGATGCTTCAATTTCAAAGCCCATTTCTTCTAGCTCTAATACGATATCACGGCGGCAGTTTTCACCAAGATCTGTTGGAGCTAAGTCGAAGTAACCACCATGGTCATTTACTTCTAACGTTGGTTCGCCTTTTGCATCTAATTTGAATAAGAAGAATTCTGGCTCAGGCCCTAAATTGAAGCTTGAGAAGCCCATATCTTCCATTTTTTTAAGAATACGTTTTAGGTTGTTACGTGGGTCACCAGCAAATGGTTCGCCTTTCGCAGTGTATACGTCACAAATGAGACGTGCCACTTTCCCTTTTTCAGAAGTCCAAGGGAATACTACGAAAGTATCAAGATCAGGATATAAATACATATCAGATTCTTCGATTCGAACGAAACCTTCAATAGATGAGCCATCAAACATCATTTTGTTTTCTAATGCTTTGTCTAATTGACTTACAGGAATCTCAACATTTTTGATTGTGCCAAGAATATCTGTAAATTGTAAACGAATAAAGCTTACGTTTTTTTCTTCGATGAGACGTTTAATGTCCTCTTTTGTGTATTTACCCACAGTTTTCCACACTCCTATAATTTGTCTAGCTTTTATGTTTACCCTACCCTATTTATTAATAGAATCGAGATAAATCCCCTCGTCGGATGGATGATTTTTGCATGCGCTGAGCTTGACGCATTTCTTCGCGCATGATTTGGCGTAATTCTGAATCACTTAAATCTTGTTCATCTGTAGCAACAGGATCTTTCTTTTTAGCAAATAATTTTTTAATCTTCGCCATATTCATACCCTGCTCTAAGTAGTCTTTAATTTCAAGCAATGTGTCGACGTCATTTAATGAAAACATTCGACGATTGCCTTCTGTTCGGTGCGGCTCAATTAAATGGTGTTCTTCATAATAACGAATTTGTCGTGCCGAGAGTTCAGTTAATTGCATCACAATACTCATTGATAATAACGGCATAGTTCGTCTAATTTCACGACTCATTTAAGTCCTCCTCCAATACCCGCTTATCATATAACGAAATTTTTTCACTGTCAACCAACCATGTGAGGTTTCCTAACATGTAAGGCGTTATTTTTTTCAATCCGATAGAAAATTGTAAAAAACTATTCAAATTTAAGGTTTATTTATTTTCATATTACTTTTTTTGAATGGCTTGAACAGCACTACAAATAGCAAATTTAACATGTTCATATGTTAGTCCACCCTGGATAAAGGCTGTATATGGTGGACGGATTGGACCATCTGCTGTCAGCTCAATGCTGGAGCCTTGAATAAATGTTCCCGCAGCCATAATGACATCATCTTCATAACCAGGCATATAAGCTGGTTCTGGAGCATAATGGGCATTTATTGGAGAATTGGCTTGTATTTCACGACAGAAGGCAATCATCTGCTGTGCAGTTTGGAAGGAAACGGATTGGATTAAATCCGTACGATTTGCATCATAGCTTGGAGAAGTGCTCATTCCGATTTCCTCCAGCATAGCTGCTGTAAAGATCGCACCTTTTAAGGCTTGTGATACGACATGTGGGGCTAGGAAAAATCCTTGATAAAAATCTCCTAATGTATTTAATGTTGCCCCTGCCTCTGCCCCAATACCTGGAGATGTCATACGATACGCACATTTCTCTACTAAATCTGCACGGCCAGCAATATAGCCACCAATTTTCGCCAATCCTCCACCAGGGTTTTTAATGAGTGAGCCTGCCATTAAATCAGCACCAACCTCTGTTGGTTCCTTCGCCTCTACGAACTCACCATAGCAGTTATCTACAAAAATAACGGCATGTGGGGCTAATTTGCGCACCTTTTCGCACATATCAGCAATTTCTGCAATCGTAAAGGATGGACGTGTCGCATAGCCTTTCGAACGTTGAATGGCAATCATTTTTGTTTGCGTAGTAATGGCTGCTTCTACACCTACCCAATCAATTGCTTTATTTTCCACTAAATCCACATGTCGATAGCCTATTTTATAATCTTTCAGTGAACCGGTATCTTTGTTACCACCATCGACAATGGATTGCAATGTGTCATATGGCTGACCAGAAATATAAAGCAGCTCATCACCAGGACGAAGGACACCGAATAGACTAAGCGTGATTGCATGTGTTCCTGAAATAATTTGTGGTCGTACAATGGCAGCCTCCGCCCCAAAAACTTCCGCATAAACACGCTCTAAATTATCGCGTCCCTCATCGTCATAGCCATAGCCATTGGATGGATGTAAATGATAGTCACTTACTTGATGCTTGCGAAATGCTGCTAGCACCTTCTGTTGATTATAAAACGCCATTTCTTCTACCTTTGCATGATAGGGTCGAACTTGCTCCTCTATTTTTGACGCTAAGGATAGCGTTTGTGCTGATAAATTAGATGTAAACGTCATTCTTTTCTTCTCCATTTCACAATTGTCCCGCATTTCAATCAGTAAGATCTATCGACTCTCTAAATTGACTTCACTCATTCTAGAATTCCCTAAATAACTACTGGTATATCAACGCTTTTGACGAATGTTTTTCTTTATTTCAATAACATCTTATCAATTTGTATGAACCCCTGCAAAACTTGCCTATTGTTTCTAAGCGAATTTTACGCTAAGCTAATGTGCGGACTTACTTCAAGAAGCGTATGTAATGACTGATTTTGGCTATTAAATTCATAGATTCTGTTACGTCAAAAAAAGTCTTTTAACTTTTAAAAAAGAAGTTCATTTATTGATAGAAGGGGTGAAAGGGATGGCTTGGGAGGTTTTTAGTATTATTGGAACAATTGCCTTTGCTATTTCTGGGGCAATCATTGCCATGGAAGAAGAATACGATTTATTCGGTGTATATATACTCGGTATTGTCACTGCTTTTGGTGGAGGAGCTATTCGAAATTTACTCATCGGACTGCCTGTCACAACCTTATGGGGACAGGATATGATGTTTCAAATTGCACTAGCTGCGATTACGATATTTTTTATCTTCCCGCATCATTTGATTCAGCATTGGCATCGTTGGGGCAACTTCACAGATGCCATTGGCTTATCCGCATTCGCTATTCAAGGTGCACTCTATGCAGTGAAGCTAGATATGCCAATTAGCGCAGTCGTTGTAGCTGCTGTTTTAACAGGTTCAGGTGGTGGTATTGTGCGAGATTTATTAGCTAGACGGAAGCCGCTAGTTCTCCGTGATGAAGTCTATGGTGTTTGGGCTGCTCTCGC
Source organism: Lysinibacillus sp. FSL L8-0126 (assembly GCF_038630385.1). NCBI lineage: Bacteria > Bacillati > Bacillota > Bacilli > Caryophanales > Bacillaceae > Lysinibacillus > Lysinibacillus sp. FSL L8-0126. The sequence goes on from NZ_CP152028.1 coordinate 252,995, forward strand.
AGGGCTTGTTATCGGATTTGAAGTTTTGACTGGAGACATTTTCCTTTATGTATTATTTGCAGTGATTACAGCATTACGCATTCTTTCCTATATGATGAAGTGGCGTTTGCCTTTGCGTAAGTTGAATCGGGCATAGATACTGTAATTGATAAAAAAATGAATAAGCGCAAAGAGTTCATTAACTATTTGCGCTTATTTGTTATTCAGTAACTATTTAGCCAAAAGATTCATGGCTTCTTCTAATGTCACCATATTTTTCATCATAGAACAAGCGGCATCTAAAAGAGGAAAGGCTAGAGCAGCACCAGAGCCTTCGCCTAATCGCATGTTCATATGCAGCATTGGCTCTACACCAAGTAATGATGCGGCAATTTTAGCCCCTGGTTCCTCTGAAGCATGGGAAGGTATGATAAAGTCTTTTACTTTCGGTTCAATTTGATAAGCAATAAGCGCAGCAATAGTCGAAATAAAACCATCAATAATAACAGGTTTTCGGTGACTTGCGGCAGCCAGCATGATACCAGCCATAGCCCCTATCTCTAGCCCTCCAACTTTAGCTAGAACATCAATGATATCGTTAGGATTGGGGTTGTTGAGAGTAATTGCTTTTTCAATTACTGCTGCTTTATGAGCAATCCCTCCTTGACCAACTCCTGCGCCAAACCCTGTTATTTCAATAGGGTCATAGCCAGTCAAAGCAGCTAATATGGCAGTGCTCGGCGTTGTATTACCAATGCCCATTTCACCTGTTCCAAGTAAGTTGGCTCCTTTTGTGATTTCATCTGTTGCCACATGAATCCCCACTTCAATGGATTGAATAGCCTCTACTCTTGACATAGCAGGGCCCTGTGCCATGTTATCTGTGCCATGTTTAATTTTATGAATGATAACACCTGCATCAAGCGGAATATCTTCTTTTACCCCAACATCTACTGTTACTACCTTTGCATTGGTAATGCCCGCAATCGCACAAACGCCTGTACCTCCCTTAGGAAAATTTAATGTTTGAAAGACCGTAACATCTTGTGGATTCGTTGTTATGCCTTCCTCACAAACGCCATGATCTGCTGCACAGACAATCATCACTTTTTTATCGACCATTGGATATAATTGTCCTGTTATGCCTGAAAGCTGTACGGCAAGTGATTCTAGTTTACCCAAGCTACCTGGGGGCTTACAAAGCGCATCAATTCGCTTTCTAGCTTGGTCCATACTATTCATATCAGCCCCTTGGATATTTTGAATCGTGTCTTGTAATAATTGCATTATTGTTTCTCCTCTCGTTCTACATGAAGACAAAATAAAAAGTCTGTAGTTTATTGTCATGACAAATAAACTACAGACTTTTCCATCATCTATATACTTCTGAAGCAAGTAGGCAGGTCTCCTGGCTTAGTTCAACATATCATCGTGCCTTCCCAGCGATTCGCTAGTGGCATTTACGATGACATTCCCTTATACAGTGGCAGGTCCGCTAAAGTTTTTCACTTTATTCCCTATTCTCCCTATTGGGCACCTAATGCTTTTATTAAACTATTTATAATCTACGACAGCGTATTTTTTCTGTCAATATTAGAATACTCGCCTTGTACCATTTCTTCGGTTACCTATTCTTTTTCTATTTCGCTTAGCAATGTTGAGCCTAATAATAGGACCGCTCCTATTATTTGTAGAAGCGCCATTTTTTCTCCTATAATCATCGTGGAAATTACTAATGATGTCAGTGGATCAATATAGCTAAGAATGGCTATACTTTGTCCTTTTAACTGTGACATGCCTAAAAAGAACAATAAAAATCCAACCCCTGCATGGACAATGCCTAATGTAATTAAGAATAGGACTGATTCAAAACTGATTTTCATGACCTGAAATCCTGTAGTTCCAAGTAGATAGAAGCTAAGGAAAAATGCTGCTAAAGAAAGTTGAATCATTGTATTTTCTGGTTCCTTTAAGCCGCATATAAATTTATTTGTCAATGTTAGCGCTGTGTAAAAGCATGCCGCGATAAGACCGTAGACAATGCCTATAAAATGCTCACTGTCCCCAGTGCCTTGACTTTGGACAATCAAATATAGTCCGATAAGGGCCACACAGACATACATTATTTTTCTGCCAACTAGCTTCTCTTTTAAAATAATTGGAGATAAGCAGATAACGAGTACTGGTGCAAAATAATAACTCAATGCAGCATTGGCAATCGTTGTTGCTTTATAAGCCTGAAATAAAAAAATCCAGTTCCCACACAAGGCGATACTAGAAAGTATTAATTTCCACTTATTTTTTATAATCTCTAATTTCGAAAAATTCCCCTTTTTATAAATAAAAATCACTACTAAAAAACAAGCACCTATTAAACTCATCCAAAAAGCAATTTCACTTGAAGTTAACGGAATATACTTGGCAAAAACACCAACTGCTCCAAAAATAATCATGGATAATACAAATGCTAATTTTCCGCTCATTACAAATTCCTACTTTCTACGTATAAAGTATTAACCTATACAGTAGAATCTATTGAAAATGAGCAAACTGTTATTGTATGCCTAAACAGTAGATTCTACTGTAAAGACATTGTTGGGGGTGCTATTGAACGAAACATACAAAATCCCTCCTTCACCTACTTAATTGTAACATATTTCTGAAAATTAAAGAGTAAGTTTTATAAAGAAAGGGATCACTAATCCCTTCATAATATTACGAGTATGTATAATGTAAGGTAGGTCATAAATTTTCTTTGAGGAGGAATTAGGATGAATGCAAGAGAATTGAGAAATGCCATTGCGGAGACTTGTGAAAATTATGATAGTCACTACGCTCAGTTAGTGAAACCAATCAATCAGTTATTAATGAATGTCGATGCTAGTATAAGTAACGAAACAGCGAATATAATCATCGAAAATTTGAAGTTATATTATAGCGGGGATAAATACATGACGGAATGTCACTTCGATGAGAGTGAAAATTTCTTAAAAGATGGTCTTGAACTTCTTCAAAAGGGGGATCTTGCGAATGGTGCTTTACAAATATATGGTGCTGGTTTAAATTTTTCCAGTTATGCTTTAAAGGTTCGTGGGCAAAAAAATGTGAATCCGTATATTAACTTTGAAAAAAATTTCAGCCTCATCATGAACACACTCCGAAAATAAGTATATAAAAAAGGTGATATCAATGATAGAAACAGCCACTTTGAAAAGCGAGAGGTTGATTTCCGTTCCACCAGCGTCCTTTCAGGGGGCGTCCGATGATGAGCCGCTTCACTCACTGCGTTCGCTCCAAGGTCCCCTCTGTGACACTAAATCCCCTAGGAGTGACACTGGCTCCACTCCAATCAACCATATGTAAAAGTGGCTTTTCCTTCTCTTTCATACGAACCGTAGTGAACAAAATAGCCCATTATTTGTCTGATGAGAGAAAGGATAGCCCTTTATTTTCAATGTGAAGAAGTGGTAAGTAACAACACCCCTCCATAAAGAGTAGTGAATACCTTTGCTAAAAAGGTACCATTTTTATGCATTGGAATGGAAGGCTACTTGACTCCCGTGGGATAGTGAGACAGGCGAGCCTCTGCACGGAGGAAGCGGCTCGGCGCTCGCCCACAGGAAAGCAAGTAGCCTGCAACGGAAATCCATTTTCACCCTTCACAAAAATGCTATGGATGGTTTTATTTTTCATTTTGGCATTTATTTAAATTCTAATTCCCCATCGTAAGCTAGCATGCCGCCTTCAAGATTTGTTACATCAAATCCTTGCGCTTCTAAATAAGCACATGCATTAGCAGAACGAGCACCAGCCTTACAAACAACAATATATGGCTTTTCTACGTCTAATTCCTCTAAACGTTCCGGGATTGTCCCAAGGGCAATGTGCTTGGCACCAGGAATCATGCCGTGTGCTACTTCATCCTCTTCACGTACATCAATAATATATAGGTCCTCATTTGCATCTAATCGTTCTAGTAATTGTGTTGTTTCCATTGATTTCATGAACTTTTTTCCTCCAAAATTTCAAATTCCACTTACATTATAGCTTGTAACAAAAAAAACAGCCAGTGTGGTGAACACAAGCTGTTTAACAATTTTTTATCCTTCTGTCTCTAAAAACTCTATTTGTTTTGCTGGAACGAATGTAGAAATGGCGTGCTTGTAGATTAGGTGCTGCTTATTTTCAGCATCCATTAATAAAACTGTAAAATTGTCATATGATTTCACAGTCCCTTTTAACTGAAATCCATTTAACAGAAATACAGTTACAAAAACACTGTTTTTACGTAGTTGGTTCAAGAACGTATCTTGCAAGTTGATTGATTTCATCAAATAGCCTCCCCACTAACTTTCTACCTCTTCACTCCTATAGTAGCATGTTCTACCAATTTATCAATTAGTAATTTTTAGAAATTTTTCTTAATTATTATAATTGTTCATCCGTCGTAATAAAATGGACATCCATTTTATTGCGAAAATAGGTAAGTTGTCTTTTTGCATAGCGGCGTGAATTTTGTTTTAAGCTATCAATAGCTTCTTCGAGGGTACATTTGCCATCCAAATAATCATACAATTCCTTATAGCCAATTGCTTGTATGGACTGCACATTTCGAATATTTTGCTGCCATAAACCTTTGACCTCTTCTAAAAGGCCATTGTCCATCATTAAATCAACACGACGGTTAATGCGGTCATAAAGCACTTCACGGGTCATATTTTGACCTAACCCCAAAATGACATGCTTATAGAGAGGTACTTCCCCTCGGTTTTGTGCTTCAGCTGCTTTGGATACACCGCTTAATTCCAGCATTTCTAATGCACGAATGACACGACGCGTATTGTTTGGATGAATCGTCTCCGCTGTTTGAGGGTCTAGTTGTTTTAATTTATTATGCATTGCCTCAGGGCCAAGCTTTGCTAATTCATCATAGTAGGCTTTTCGTGCTTCCTCATCAACTTTCTCATCAGTAAATTGGAAATCATAGAGGACCGCTTGTACATATAAGCCTGAGCCACCTACTATAATGGGTAATTTTTGTCGAGATTGGATTTCTGCAATTTTTGCTCGGACTAATTTTTGATAATCCGCTACTGAAAAAGATTCTGTCGGCTCTAAAAAACTGAGTAGATGGTGTGGTACGCCCTCCATCTCTTCTTCCTTAATTTTAGCAGTCCCAATATCGAGTCCTTTATAAATTTGCATGGAGTCGCCATTAATGACTTCACCGTTATATTTTTTCGCCAGTTCAATGCTTAAAGCTGTTTTACCAGAGGCAGTTGGTCCTACAATCGCTACGACCTCTGCCTGCTGTAATTTAGTTTCTATCATATTTTTCTAACCACCGTAATAATACTTGAAAGACCGCTTCTTGATTGTCTTCATTTAAAATTTCATGCCGTTTGTCCTCAAATAAATAAACCGTTACATCTTTTACTCCTACTGTTGCCAATTGTTCAGCAACTGTGTAAACGCCCAGCCCCTGTTCGCCAACCGGGTCTTTACTTCCGCTTATCAAGAGAATAGGAAGATTTTTTCTTATTTTTGCTAATTCTTTTTTACGATTAAGTGTTGCAAAGCCCGTTGTTAAATCGACAAAAAATTGATTGGTTGGAATAAAGCCACAATATGGGTCATCTATATACTTCTGCACCTCTTGTTGGACAGAACATAGCCAGTCATAGGCCGTCTTTGGATTTGGAAACTGTTTATTAAAGCTACCAAAACTCAATTGATTTAGCAGCTTACTTTCAGTTTCTTTCCCTAGCCCCTTAGCTAATACCTTGGCTACGATATTTCCAACAGTATGCAGGGCTGTCACATTTCCCGTACCACAGAGAATAACATTGTCTACTTGTTCACCATACAGTTGAATATATCGTCTAGTAATGAATGACCCCATACTATGACCAAAAATAATGAATGGTACATTTGCATAAGGTGCATGTAATTGCGTGACCACTTCATGGGCATCTTCTACCACACGCTCAAAGCCGTTCTTTTCAGCAAAAAAACCTAACGTGCCATTATAGGCCGCCGTTTCACCATGACCACGATGATCGTGCATCGTCACAGCATAGCCTGCCGCATTGAGTGTTTTAGCAAATGTTAAATAGCGACCACTGTGCTCTGCCATACCATGCAAAATGTGAATATGACCAATACATGGCGTTGTGGGCTCCAATGTTCGAGTAAAGACAAAATGTCCATCCGACATTTGAATATAACGCTCCATCCCTTACTCCCCTTTTTTCACAAAATTTGTTGCATCCTTAATGGCTTGCTCTAATTCAGCCATATACTTGTGTTTTTGTTCCTCCGTATAATTCAAGTGTTGTTGCATCACTTGAATTACTTGCTGCTTATAAAGCTTGACAGCCTCAATATCGAAGTAAAGCAAGCCTGTACGACGAATAAAGAAGTCGCTCGGTGTATAGACCATTTCCTCTTCCATGCCATACAGTAGCATAGCGTGTAAAGCTAGAGGCATTGTACTGCCATGTTCATGTAAAAATTTAACACGATTAAATAATCCATCTACATTTGTGCCATACTTTTGTACAAGCTGTTTGGCTTCATCATAATTTAAGCCGTATTGTACACCTTCTCGTGCTTTATAAGCCATATAGTCAGGGAAATTAATCGCGTTGATTCCTTTTGCACCAGACAGTGAGAGCTCACGTGTTAAACAAGCACTTGCATGCTTATAGCGACGAGCTTTTACAATTTTATCGACAATTGTTTCAGCCATTTGACGATAGCCTGTGAGCTTACCGCCAGCGATTGTCATTAAACCACTTGGCGCTGTCCATATTTCATCTTTCCTTGAAATTTCAGAAGGGTCCTTTCCTTTTTCATAAATGAGCGGGCGTACTCCTGCCCAGGATGATTCAATCGTTTCTCTTGTAATAGTAGCAGTTGGAAAGACTTTTTTAGCAGCCTCAATTAAATAATCTACATCTTGCTGTGTAGCAACAGGGTGTACAAGATTTCCCTCAAAGACTGTATCCGTTGTCCCTATATAGGTTTTGTCATCTCGCGGAATTGCAAAAGCCATACGCCCATCAGGAATATCAAAATAAACAGCTTGCTTCAGTGGAAAATCCTTTTGGTTGAGGACAATATGAACGCCTTTTGTCAGACGTAATTGCTTGTTATCTGTTACTTTATCCTTGTGTCGTACGTCATCTACCCAAGGGCCTGTAGCATTGACAATTTGTGCTGCATGTACATCGAGTATTGTTCCCGTAACATGATCCTTCACTTTAATGCCAACAAGCTTTTTCTTTTTGTAGATAAATTCCGTCATCTCTGCATAATTGAGACACAATGCTCCATATTCTGCAGCCTTTTTCAATACTTCAATCGTCAGACGTGCATCATCCGTACGATATTCAACATAATACCCTCCACCCACAAGTCCATCTTCATTAAGTAAAGGTTCTAATGCTAGGGTTTCTTGGACGTTTAACATTGTTCTACGTTCATGTTTTTTGACACCCGCCAAGCGGTCATAAACCTTTAATGCTATAGATGTTGTAAACGGACTAAGTGAGCCCTTCTTATATAAAGGTAATAGCATTTTTTCAGGCGTTGTGACATGAACCGCATTATCATAAACGATTTCACGTTCACGCCCCACTTCCGCTACGACACCCACATCAAATTGCTTTAAATAACGTAGGCCACCGTGAATCAGCTTGGTTGAACGGCTCGACGTACCAGCTGAAAAATCCTGCATGTCAATTAATGCGACAGAAAGGCCTCTTGATGCGGCATCTAATGCAATTCCTGCACCTGTAATACCACCACCAATGACTAATACGTCAAAGCTATAGTGCTCTAGATAATATAAAATTTTTGGACGATGCTCAAATGAAAACATACCTTTCTCCCCCAATAGCTATGATTTAAAAATTCGTGTGGCCTCTACAGCCTTTTGCCAGCCAGTATAAAGAGCTGTGGCTTGCTCGTCCTCCATTTGTGGTTGGTAGGTTTGGCCACTCATCCATAATGCAGATAAGGTCTCTTGGTTTGGCCAAAAGTTTGTGGCAAGACCTGCTAAATAGGCTGCACCTAGTGCTGTTGATTCATTAAGCTGTGCTAGCTCAACTTGTAGCTGTAAAACATCACTTTGGAACTGCATTAAAAACTGATTTTTAACAGCCCCACCATCGACACGGAGTACTTCAATCGGGGTACCCGCTGCTTCTTCCATTGCATCCAGTACATCCTTTGTTTGATAGGCTAATGATTCAAGTGTTGCCCGGATGAAATGCTCTTTTGATGTTCCTCGTGTTAAGCCAAAAATGGCACCCCGAGCATCTGTATCCCAATAAGGAGTTCCTAGACCAACAAAGGCAGGGACAATGTAGACACCATCCGTGTTCTTCACCTTTTTAGCATAGGTTTCGGAATCCTCAGCAGTACGAATCATACGTAGCCCATCTCGTAGCCATTGGATTGCTGACCCTGCTACAAAAACACTACCTTCTAATGCATAGGTCACTTTTCCATCTATCCCCCAAGCAATAGTCGTCAGTAAACCATTTTCAGAGGTCACTGCTTGCTGGCCTGTATTTAATAGCATAAAACAGCCAGTACCGTAAGTGTTTTTAGCCATTCCTTTTGTAAAGCAAGTTTGACCAAAAAGAGCGGCTTGTTGATCACCTGCAATCCCTGCAATCGGAATTTTTTCACCAAAGAAAATACTTGGTGCTGTTTCCGTGTATATTTCAGATGAATTTTTCACTTCAGGTAACATTGACATTGGAATAGCTAAAAGCTGACAAAGCTCATCATCCCATTGCAATTCATGAATATTGTAAAGCAATGTTCGAGCTGCATTTGAATAGTCGGTTACATGAGCCTTTCCTTTTGATAATCGCCAAACAATCCAAGAATCAATCGTCCCAAATAGCAAATCTCCATTGTTTGCCATTGCGCGTGCGCCATCCACATTGTCTAAAATCCATTTAATTTTTGTTGCAGAAAAATAAGCATCTAGGCGTAGCCCTGTTTTTTGCTGAAAAAGCTCTTCATGGCCTTGATCTTTTAAGGTATTCACAATGTCCTGTGTTTGGCGCGATTGCCAGACAATCGCATTGTAAATGGGCTGACCTGTCTTTTTATCCCATACAACTGTCGTTTCGCGTTGATTGGTAATACCAATGGCATGTACCTCACTTGCTTCGTGCCCACTTTCGGTTAAGACCGCCGCAATAACGGCTAGAATAGAACCCCAAATTTCATTTGCATTATGCTCTACCCAGCCAGCCTTCGGAAAAATTTGCTGAAATTCTTTTTGTGCGACATGAACAATTTCACCTTTTTTATTAAATAAAATAGCCCTTGAACTTGTCGTTCCTTGATCAATCGCTAAAATAAATTCGCCCATCCCAACTTCCCCCTTGTCTCTACATAACCCGTTTGAACATTTTTTCCACTTCATACGATGTAAAATGAATAAGCACTGGACGTCCATGAGGGCATGTAAATGGATTATCTGCATTACGTAAATCTCGTAGTAATGTTTCCATTTGTTCTTTTGTTAAATAATGATTGGCTTTGATCGATTTTTTACAGCTCATCATAATCGCCGCTGCTTCACGTAATTTTTTGACATCGGCCTTTTTCGTTGTTAGCACCTGTTCAATTAAATCCTCAATGATTTCCTGCTCTTCCCCTTGTGGGAACCAACTTGGGTGCTCACGTACAACAAAAGATGACTGACCAAATTCCTCTAAAAATACACCTACAGCTTCTAGCTCATGCTTGTATTCTCGTAAAATAAGTGCTTCATCGGCCGCATAGTGGAAAGTTAGTGGAAGCAATAATGCTTGACGTTCATGCGGATTGACTTGACCGACCTTTTCACGGAAAAATTCATATTTAATGCGTTCTTGTGCAGCATGTTGATCAATTAAATAAAAACCATCTTCCATTTGTGCAACAATGTATGTGCCATGGATTTGCCCAACTACTTCTAGTTCAGGAAATGGCTCTTTCGTAGACTCATTCTCAATTACTTCTTGTTGTTCTACACTGGTTACTTGTTCAACTGTCTCAGTCTCCAATCGCAGATCGGGCTGCCAGCTATCCTCTATCATAGTAGGTACAGGCTCTGGCACGACCAACTGTTCACGATTGCTCTCTTGAATGGTTTGGACATCATATAGTTTCTCAACAATTGCATGCATCTTCTCTACATCTATTTTGGGAGCAGGCTTCCAAATATTAAGTTGCTCATTAGTAGGTTTGACACTTTTTTCTTTCTTCTCCATCTGAGGTACGCGAATAACGCTGCGTATTTTTTCACGGATGGTTTCCTCGATTAATTTCAAAAGCTCTGGCTCTTTACTTAAACGAATTTGATGTTTCGCAGGATGCACATTGACATCTGTTAAATAAGGATCTCCCTCTATATAAAGGACAACTATCGGATAGCGTTCGATGGGTAAATACGTATGGTAGGCATCCACAACCACTTTTTGCACTAAATAATGCTTGACCCAGCGACCATTAACAAACAGAGACATATAATTTTTGGAAGCACGTGTCACCTCAGGCAAGGACACAAAGCCAGAAATTCGATAATCATATGATTCGCCTTGGAACGGCACCATCTTCTTGGCATTATGTACACCGTAAATAGCGGCCAGTACTTGTTGCACATCTCCTCGCCCATTGGTTTGCAATAATTGTTGACCATTATGCAGTAATCTGAATGCAATTTGTGGATTGCTAAGTGCTAGGCGATTCATTAGGTCTATCGTATGCCCAAGTTCAGTTTGAATAGTTTTCATATATTTTAAGCGTGCGGGCGTGTTAAAAAATAGCTGAGATACCGTTAAATCCGTACCTTTACGCAAAGGGCCAGGCTTATGTGTTAGGATATGTCCACCTTCAAGCTCTAAATGCGTTCCAGATTCACCATTTGATGTTATCAGCGTCATTTTAGAAACAGAAGCAATGGATGCCAATGCTTCCCCACGGAAACCAAGTGTACGAATGCGGAATAAATCATGTTCCTGATGAATTTTACTAGTAGCATGGCGAGAGAATGACATCAATGCATCCTCTTCATCCATACCATTACCATTATCTATTACTTGAATGGAAGTGAGACCCGCTTCTAGTAAAAAAACATCAATGGACGTACTCCCCGCATCAATGGCATTTTCCACTAGCTCTTTGACAACAGAAGCTGGTCTTTCTACTACCTCTCCTGCTGCGATTTTATTGGATAGCCACTCGTCCATAATTTGTATGTTTCCCACTAACGTATCACTCCTTTATCTATTTTTTTACGTTGATTAGCTCTTGCTGTAGCTCATATAAAATATTCATTGCCTGCATAGGTGAAGTGCCTAAAATATTGACTTTTTCTAATTTTTTTAGCACCTCTGCCTCGGCTGGTGAAATCGGCTCTTCCTCTGCAAACAAAGACATTTGCACGGGTTGTTCAGCCATTACTTGTGTTTCAGCAACTACTTCTTTCCCAGCCTCAAAATTCTCCAGTAAAACACGCGCTCTCGCTAAAATTTCTTCTGGCAATTGTGCGAGCTGTGCTACATGAATACCATAGGATTTATCAGCGGCTCCTTTTTTCACCTTATGCAAGAACACAACCGTTCCATTTTTTTCCGTAGCCGATACATGGACATTTTGTAAGCGAGGTAAATCCTTTTCCAGTGCCGTTAATTCATGATAATGCGTAGAAAACAACGTATTTGCACCGATTTTATCATGAATATATTCCATCATCGATTGTGCCAAACTCATGCCGTCATAAGTCGATGTGCCACGTCCGATTTCATCAAATAGCATCAAGCTATTTTTTGTTGCATGCATAATAGCATGTTGTGATTCAAGCATTTCTACCATAAATGTGGATTGTCCTGCTGCTAAATCATCAGCCGCTCCAATGCGCGTAAAAATTTGATCGGTAATAGGCAGTCTCGCCTTTTCAGCAGGTACATAACAGCCCATTTGCGCCATAACAACAATTAAGGCTACTTGGCGCATATAAGTACTTTTACCAGACATATTCGGCCCTGTAATAAGCATCATATTATGCTGCTCTTCTAGCACACAATCATTTGGTACATACATTTGCTTATTTAACATTTTTTCAACAACTGGATGTCGTCCCTCTATAATTTCGAGCGCACGTCCACCATGAAATTCTGGTTTTGTAAAACGATATTTTTCTGAAACACTTGCAAAGCTTAGTAAAACATCTAGCTCACTAATACTTGCTGCAAGTGCTTGTACACGTGGGATATATGCCTTTAATGCCTCCCGAATTTCCACAAACAGATTGTACTCTAATGTTAAGCTTTCTTCCTCTGCATTTAAAATTAATGCTTCTTTTTCTTTTAGTTCGTGTGTAATATAGCGCTCTGCATTCGCCAACGTTTGTTTGCGCTCATAGCGTGTTAAGTCCGCTAAATGAATATTCGATTTTGTAATTTCAATATAGTAACCAAAAATTCGATTATAGCCTATTTTTAAATTTTTAATGCCTGTTTTCATTCGCTCTTCTTGTTCAAGTTGGGCAATCCAATCTTTACCGTTGCGAGCAGCATAGCGTAGTTCGTCTAAGCGCTCATTGTAGCCATCACGGATGACATCCCCTTCTTTAATGGTAATAGGTGGATTATCAGTGATCGCCATTGCTAATAAAGCCTCGACATCTGTGCATGTATCAAGTGCTGCACCTAGTTGCTGTAACGTCTCTTTATTTGCCCCCATCAGCTGCTGCTGAATAGCTGGCACTTGGCGCAATGAATCACGTAATTGGGCTAAATCACGTCCGCCTACATTGCCAAACGCAACACGACCAGCCAAACGCTCTAAATCATATACTTGTTTTAAGGAAGCTTGTAGCTCAGTGCGCACAAAATATTCTTCCAATAAATCCGTGACAATCGCCAGCCTGTCCTCAATCGCTGTACGAGTAGCCAGCGGCTGATGTAGCCATTGTTTTAATTTTCGCCCACCCATTGCTGTCACGGTATCATCTAATAGCCATAAAAGTGTTCCTTTTTGGTCTCCACCACGAATCGATTGAATCAACTCTAAATTTCGTTTGGAGCTAGAATCAATGCGTAAATAATTTTTAATTTCATTAAACGTGAAAGCTTGAATATGCGATAAAGAGCGCATTTGTGTTTGATCGATATACGCTAACAAACGAAGACAGGCAACTTGTAATGGCTGAGGTACGGCTTCTAAATAGCTTGCTGCTTTGTCCATAGGCATTTCATCCACTTCAACTGATAGCACAATCCCAGCATGAACGGCGTGCTCTGCTAATAGTAGCTGTAAACTATCCGTTACAATAAGCTCTCGAATACCATAAGCCTGCATTTGCATTAAGAGGGCTTTTCCATCGCCTTCAATAGAAGAAGCCACTGCTTCACCTGTCGATAAATCTAAATAGGCATAGCCAAATGTCGTGTCATCTAATTGCTCTGCTGCCCCAATAAAGTGGTTGGTTTTACCGTCAAGCGCCTTACCTTCCATAATGGTTCCGGGTGTGATAAGCTGAACCACTTCACGTTTGACCACACCTTTTGCTTGCTTTGGATCTTCTGTTTGTTCACAAATCGCCACTTTATAGCCCTTTTGCACAAGTGTTTCAATATAATTTTTAGCCGAATGATGCGGCACACCACACATTGGTATTCGCTCTTTTGCGCCTGCATCTCGGCTCGTTAATGTAATCTCTAAAATTTGTGAGGCATTGATGGCATCCTCAAAAAACATTTCATAAAAGTCACCTAATCTAAAAAATAAAAAGGCATCTTTGTAGTCTTCCTTTACCTGTAGATACTGTTGCATCATTGGTGTATATGTTGTCATATAATTATTTACCTCGCTCTTACCATATAGATATTTTTATTATAACAAAAGATACATGCGAAACGCTTCCTTCACCTTTTTTAAGATGCTAGCATTTCGCATGTATCAAAAAATGATGTTTTTTAGACTTATCTTGGTCGTTCATCAGGAAACGATGAGGACTCTAACACATACCTGCTTTCTCCATCAGAGCTGGAAGATGAGCTGGAGCTTGATGAGGAGGATGAAGAACTTTCATCATTAAAGCTCCAATCTTCTTCATAGTCTAATGGATGGACACTAATACAAATTGTTGTTTCACCCATTACTTCGACAACTACTTCACGTTCTACAACAATTTCAAACTTCGTACCACATGGAGAGATAATCGCTTCAATACAATTTGGTTCTTGTATCACACGTACACGAACATCATCACCAACGCTAATTTCACCTTCACGATAATGAAGCTTCACTTTGTCTTTATAGTGAACCGTTTCGGAAAACACAGCTGTTTTCGAATGGTTACTATAGGCATACCACACATTGACATCAAATTTCCCAGTTACTTCTACAAATTTCCCGACTCTTTTCGCAGAGCAAGTATGATTGATTACCCAGCATCCTAAAATACTTGTCGGTTTATTTGTTGGTGATAATGTTACACGTTCTTCCGTTCTCTTCTTCCCTTTGGCAACTACTGCTTTCGTCACGATTTGTCGTAAACGTTTCAGCGCAATTCCTCCTTCGACTCTTTTCACTCCATCATATGCAGGTAGCGCCCATTGGGTGAACATATATTTTTAGAGAATGAAAAGTATCGTCCAAATCTTTTTCCGTGAGAGGTCTGCTATAGCATGGGAATGCTTCAATAGAAGAAGACATGAAAAAAGCTCGAATGCTGTCATTCGAGCTTTGATTTCGAGGATTTATTAAGAGCAGCTACCTGGCTGAGTATTTTCTACGTATGAACCCGTTTCACCACGAAGAACATCGCCACCAGTTGAGCGAACAATTTCATTTGTAACATTATTTGCGATGGTATTCGATACCAGTTGCAATAAGTCATTGACATCGCCTTGTGATTCTTTAAATTGTTGCACAACTGGAATAGCATTAATTTCTTCTTCGATTTTAGCAATTTTATCTTCAATCATTTTTAATGCTTTTTCTTTCCCTAAGTGTTGGAAATTAACCGCCTGTTTTTGTAAGCTTTTTAAGCTTGCAATACGTTCACGTACTTGTTGATTTTCATTAATCTGTGCTTCTGCCTTTTTGAAAAATTCAACCTCTGGTGTATTTGCAATCATATGTGCAATTTCATGTGATTTTTTAATTAAATCTTCTTTTGTATATAACACTTGTGTCATTTACGCTTCCACCTTTTCATTTTTTACGACTTCCACAAATTCACCCGTAAGTGAATAAGATGTAGTCTCTATTATTTTTACTTTTACTAATTGACCAATTACTTCTGCTGGTGCTTTAAAGTTAACTAAACGATTTTTCCGCGTATAGCCCGCTAGCACATCGTCTCGTCGTTTACTTGTACCTTCAACTAATACTTCGACAACCTCACCATTTAACCGTTCTAATGCTTTGCGTGAGTATTCACCCACCACTTCATTTAAACGTTGAAGACGCTCTTTTTTCACCTCTTCAGGTACATTGTCGACCATTTTGGCAGCTGGTGTTCCTTCACGAGGAGAATAAATATACGTAAATGCAGCCTCAAAGCCAACTTCACGATATAAGGACAATGTTTCCTCAAATTGCTCCTCTGTTTCATTCGGATAGCCAACGATAATATCTGTTGTTAATGTTACTTCAGGTATTGCGGCTTTAATTCTGTCTACTAAACCAAGGAAATGCTCTCGTGTGTATTTACGCGCCATAATTTTTAGGACGTCATTCGAGCCAGATTGAACTGGTAAATGGATATGCTCCACTAAGTTGCCACGCTTTGCAAGGATTTCGATTAAATGATCATCAAAATCACGCGGATGACTCGTAGTAAAACGGATACGTGGAATATCGATCTTTCTTAATTCATCCATTAAATCGCCAAGACGATAGTCGATATCCTCAAAATCCTTCCCGTAAGCGTTGACATTTTGTCCCAGCAGCATAATTTCTTTATAGCCTGCAGCCGCTAACTCACGAACTTCGGCAATGATTTCCTCTGGACGACGACTGCGCTCTTTACCACGAGTATACGGAACGATACAATACGTACAGAATTTATCGCAACCATACATAATATTAACCCAAGCCTTAATGGAGCCAAGTCGTTTTTTCGGCAGATTTTCAATGACATCGCCTTCTTTAGACCAAACCTCAATCACCATTTCCTTCGACATATAGGCTTCTTTTAAAATGTTTGGTAAACGGTGAATATTGTGCGTACCAAATACCATATCGACGTGTGGATAGCTTCTTAAAATTTTATTAACAACAGATTCCTCTTGCGACATACAGCCACAAACCCCGATAAGCATCTCAGGGTTTTTTCGTTTATATTTCAGCAGGAAACCCAGTTCTCCAAATACTTTGTTTTCTGCATTTTCACGAATAGCACATGTATTCAGCAAGACAACGTCAGCCTCTTCAATCATCTCTGTTGGTGTGTAACCAAGCTGCATAAAAATCCCGGCCATCACTTCTGTGTCATGCTCATTCATTTGGCAGCCATAAGTACGAATATAGAAGGTGCGATCTTTGCCCATTTCTGCGAACTCTTCTGCAATGCTAAAATCCTTATGATACTTGACATCTTCTTTGCCACGTTTTTTAGCATCTTTTAAGGAAGGTGCTGTAAAGACCTTCTCAAAATATTTACTATAATCCTTTTCAGGCTTGTCTTCTTTTTTTGGTTGATTGACCTGTTGATTAGCTAAGCGTTGTTCCTCATTCATCGCAATCAGGTAACTCCTTTCAAACGAAATCCATGCACTTGAATTCCCATTTTATTATTATACTGAATAGTTGATACTTCCTACAAGGTTTGCGCCTCAAATGTCGTGGTTTCGACTTAATTACATGATGATAGGAGTAATTATCCATCAGCTTTAGCGTTCTATCCTTCAGTTTTGAAGCGCTATCCTTTCGTTTACATATGCTAACCATCGCTTTCATTAAAATACTTGCTGTACTTTACATGTAAGTACTGATTATACAATTTCAGCTTCATCCAACGTTTAATATTCATATCTTCTTTATACAGTAATGCATCTGTGTATTGTCCTTCTTTCACTAATCGCTTTGCTTCTAATTTTAATTTTTCATTGTTCATGTGTTTAAATAAAGTTTTTAGCGGAAGTAGTGACCATAGATGCTTAGTTTGGACATACGTTCGTTCATGATAAACGCCAAGCAAATAATCATCCACCATATACTGCATTAAATTATGACCGCTCGCCGTCACATAGTAGCTGGAAGCCCCTGCTCGCAAATTCATTTCAAATAGCTTATAGATCCCGTCTCGAGCATCATATTTCATATCAAAATTAGCAAAACCTGTATAGCCAATGTCCTCTAAAAAGTATCGAATGGAATCCATTAGCTGTTCATCGTAGTCTGTCATAACAGCTAAAGAAATACCTTTATTTTGCGGAGAAGGATCTTCAAGCAGTTTATTGCTGACACACATCAATTTGACTTTATGATCTCTTCCTACAAATACATCTAGTACACGAATAGAAGAATCATCACCTGGAATAAATTCTTGAACAATCAAGGAATCTTCATAGCTTGAACGATAAATACTGCGAATAATGTATTGCATCTCACTGGCATTATTTGCAAGAAATATTTTTTTCTTTTCGGGAAATGAACAGTGCGTATATGTCACTGCATTGGAAGGTTTAATGATAATGGGATACTGGAAAGGGAGTTCGCTGACTGCGTGATGCTCATTAGTTATGATCATGGTTTTGGGGTAGTTTAACTTATACTGATCACAAAGCTGATAAAATTTTTCCTTCGTTTGCACCTTCTTTAGTAAAGCTTGATCTATATAAGGTAAAATAAAATATGTTTCAAGCCGTTCTTTATTTTCAATGATAAGCTCTGCATAATAGCAGTCACAAACGATTAAAATCAATTTATTCTGTTGGCACTGCATGGCAACCTCGATTAAAGCTTGTACAAAATGGGCAGGGTCATCTAGACGCTCTACATAGTGAAAATCCAGAATGCTACTATTTTGCGTAGCAATTCCCTGTGAGCCTCCCAAAAAGAGTGAACGCATTGTTGCCCCTTTTACAGTGGGCTCAATAACAAGACTCTTGATACGATACGCTTCATAAAAAGAGCGGGCAACCCCGTAGGCATACTGACCCGATTGTATAATAATAGGTAAAAAGGGTTGTTCTTTTATACATGTCAATTTGACTCGCCTCACATTATAAAAATGAATTTAATCATTTGTATGCCAGCTACATTATACTTATGTAACAGAATGAAAAGGCACTATTATGTAACTTTAGTGCCTTTTCATAGTGTTGAAAAACAAAACTATCCATAGAATTTTTGTGAAAGGTGAAAATGGATTTCCGTTGCAGATTACTTACTTTCCTGTCGGCTCGCCTGTCTCGCTATCCCACGGGAGTCAAGTAGCCTTCCACTCCATAAAAATGTTAACTTTTTTTGCAAAGGTTCAAGTGAAGGTATTCACTACTCTTTATGGAGGGGTGTTGTCACACATCACTTCTCCACATTGAAAATAAGAGGCTATCCTCTCTTATAATATAAATAATGGGCTATTTTGTTCAGGAAAAGACACTTTTGCAGAATGGTTGATTGGAGCGGAGCCAACGTCACTCCTAGGGGATTAGCGTCACAGTTGAGACATTGGAGCGAACGGAGTGAGTGAAGCAGCTCGTCGGACGCCCCCTGGAAAGGACGCTGGCAGAACGGAAATCAACCCCTCGCCTTTCAAAATGGCTGTTTCTGCTGTTGACATCACCTTTTTTCCATCACGTTAATGCTATCATTTTTTTGACTCGCTGCTCAAAAGCAACAATAGCTTGAACACCGTGATTTTTTAGTAGCTCGGTATTAGCACTTGTATATTTACCTAGATCATCAGGGAAATGCGCATCAGAGGATATAGTAAAAGCCACTCCATGGTCAAGTAAGGTTTGTAAAAAACGAGGGCCTGGGCACATTTCCTTTACAGGGTAACGATAATACAGCCCAGCATTGATTTCAGTGGCAGTTTGAGTTGTCGTTAGGGCCTGGGCAATCCGTTTATACCAGGCATCAAGAAAAGCATGATTCTCCACCTGATAATTAAATACTTTAAAATTATCTAAATGTGCAACAAAATCAAACATATTGGAATGAATCATTTGCTCGACAACCTTAAAAAATTGCTCATAACTTTGTTGTAAAGCAGACTGATCCATTTGCTCAAAAAGATGTTGTGTTTGAGGATTATCAAAGCCCCAGCCGTCAACAAAATGGACAGAACCAATCACATAATCCCAAGGATAACCAGCTAATAAAGCAGCTAATTGCTCTTCCCCTCCAATAAAATAATCTGCCTCTATACCCAGTCTCAAAGTAATGCCATGTTGATGCCATTTTTCCTTCGCCTGCTGAATGGTCGACACAAAGGCATCTATATTCTCTGTCATCACGCGATCTAGCCAATAGCGCTGTACTTGACCAATCTCACTATCATCCAACCTCATAAAGCGTTCGAAATAGGCACGCGTTTCTTGAAAACGATATAAATGATCAACAATGCCTACCTCACGCAAGCCAAGCTGCTTGGCCTGTTCGAGATATAAATCCAACCATTCCTCACTATAACACCCCTTTTGTACTCGCTGTACTAACCGCTGTACTTGACAGGACATTTGTTGCTTGGAGCCTTTTTTCGCCTCATCCTCATGCTGGAAAAACTCCAGTGCCTGTGATGTACGCTCTAGCCAGCGAAATGAATAAGGTCCCTCTTCTAAATGTACATGATAATCAATTGTCATCAGCTTTTCCCTCCATTACATACCGTCCATTTTTCCTCATAGGCTTGCCATTCTAATGGACAAGTACTTTCACAAAGAATTTCTGTACATTCATCAAGATGACAAATTTGAAAAAATGATTTGCCATTTATTTTGGTTGCATCGGCTAATAAATAACTCACTTTACTATGCTTGAGCATCTTCTTAGAAATAAGGGATTCATCCAAATCGTAATCATAAACAATGCCCTCACTAATGCCACCGCACGATAAAAATGTCTTATCAAAATTCATATTATCAAGCATCTCTAAAGTCATAGCACCTGCAACTGAAGATTGTTTTGGATTCGCAGTGCCTCCTAGTAATATGACCTTGCCTGTCATACGTCGTTCTTCTATGGCTAAATTAAATTGTATTGCTGCTGCAATCGAGTTCGTTACAACCGTTATATCATCAACCGCTAGTAAAAAATCGGCCATATGGACCGTTGTCGTACCTGTATCAATTGCAATGGTATCACCATCACAAATACGTTTTGCTGCCATACGAGCAATTTGGCGCTTTGCCTCTTTTTGCATTTGCAGCTTGCGTAAAAATACAGGCTCGTTGCGCACGTTCGTATATTTAATAGCCCCACCATGGACTCTCGATAATAAATGCTGCTGCTCTAATTCATCAAAATCTCGGCGAATTGTTTCTGGTGCTACCTGAAGGGCATCGGCAATATTGGCAACAATGATTTTCCCGTCTCTCTCTAATTGCTTTAATATAAAATCAAATCTTTCAAGTTTGGCGTACGTCATGATAGTGCAATCACATCTTCTTTTGCGACATAACAGTTATAGGGTTTGCCCATTTCAATCGAATAGCCTTGTTGATGTAGTTGTTCCATTGTAAACACCGTTTCACCATCAAATGTAGTACGAATAATATTGCCACTCATTAATGATTGTTTAGCGATTCCTACTAGACACATATCTCCTTCTCGTTGATTGAGATGCAGTGCTTCTGGTCGAATGGCAAATTTAGAGGCTTGCTCGACTAAAGATTCTCCAAGCATGTTTTCTAAAGTCTCGCGTGTAAAGACATTATAATGCCCAATAAAGTTTGCAATAAATTCATTATTCGGTCTTGTATAAATCTCTGTTGGTGTACCGTTTTGAGCAATGCTCCCATTATTCATGACAAATATTCTGTCTGAAACGGCCATAGCCTCTTCCTGATCGTGCGTTACCAAAATCATTGTCATATTGAGCTTACGTTGAATAGCTCGTAAATCTGCTTGTAGCTTCTTGCGAATTTGAGCATCGAGTGCACTAAGGGGTTCATCTAATAGCAGCACTTTAGGACGGACGATTAACGCACGTGCCAGAGCAACACGCTGCTGTTGCCCCCCCGATAATTCGTTCGGGTAAGCATTGGCTTTCTCACTTAGATGAACGAGGGCTAGCATTTCTTGAACACGCTGCTCGATGTCTGCCGCATTGACTTTTTGCATGCGCAAACCAAAGGCAACATTTTCTTGCACAGTCATATTAGGAAAGAGTGCATAGGATTGAAAGACCATGCCCACTTGACGATCCTTTGGCTGTACGCCACTCATATCTTTTCCTTCAATTGTAATTTTACCAGACGATGCATCTGTTAAGCCTGCCACAATGCGCAAAATGGTGCTCTTGCCACAGCCGCTAGGACCTAACAATGTAATAAATTCACCCTTTTGGATATTCATCTGAATATTGCTTAAAACCGTTGCTTGTCCATATTTTTTATGAAGCCCTTCAATAATAAGATAACTCATAGATTTGTAGCACCTTTCGATCGTTTTGTTACAATGGCAATGACAAATGTTAATAGACCCATTAGCACGATATAGATAAAAACAACTGCACTTGCAATATGTCCACTTGTGCTAAGCTTTTTCATTAAGTAAATTTGAACTGTTTCAAAGCGAGAACCAACCACAAGGTTAATCAAAACAAATTCACCAAATAAGACGGAGAATGATAACAAAGCACCTGCAAATAAGCCTGGATAAACGCTAGGCAGTAAAATTTTTGTGAAAGCCTGCCTTTTTGATGCACCAAGCAATTGGGCCGCATCAAGTAGCTGCCTTGCATCTATATTTCTTAAACTATTTCTTGTTCCTTGATAGATATAAGGAAGAATCCCCACCACATAGGCTCCTAGAACAACGAATATCATTGGTATACCTATTTGGCTATACACTCGAATGAGCCCTACAGCTAAAATGATTGCAGGGAAAGAATAGACCATGACCACTGCTATCTGTATCCATTTTTCGTATGTAGGAAAATACAAAACAATAACGAAAATGGCTGGCACAATGACAAGGAGTGCAATACTAACCGCACCACTTGCTAATAACACAGAACGGCCAAATGCCTGGATAAAATCGGTATCCTGAAACAATGTGGCAAGCCATTTTAATGTAAGTCCTTCTGGTAATATTGTTTTATTCCATTTCGATGCAAATGCATAAAGCGTCGTTGCCAATACTGGCAATAGTAAATACCCCACTAACAAGAGGAAAAAGAAATCAGCCAAGCCTCGCTTTTTCATTTTACTTTCCTCCTTGTTTTAGAGATACTCCACTCACTAATTAGCATGGCTGTCACCATTGTCACTGCTAATATAACAGCAATGGCACTAGCTAGCTCTGGCTGAGCAAAAATATCACCTTTTATTAAGGAACCTATACGAATGGCCACTAAATTATAATTACTGCTTGTTAGAGCATAGGCAGAGGCATACGCTCCCATTGCATTAGCAAATAACACACTAAACGTTCCTACAATCCCAGGTAACATAACTGGTAAACCAATCTTCAGCCAAAATTGCCAACTAGACGCTCCTAATAAAGCTGCTGCCTCCTTCCACTGTTGCTGAATCCCATCATAAATGGGATATAACAACATTAGCGATAATGGCAGCTGGAAGTAAATATAAATAAGTAATAAACCACCCCAGCTATAAAGAGAAAAGGATGTCAAAGCATCAATGTCCCATTTTTCAAATAACAATGTAAATAGACCACTATTACCAAGTAAAACGATAAAAGCAAATGCTAGCGGTATACCTGAAAAATTGGATGTTAAGTTCGTTAGTATTAAAATTTTCTCCCGTACTGGCTCAGTCAACTTCATCATGGCATAAACAGCGAACAATGTGACTACTAATGCAATAACAGCCGATACAACAGACAATGTAATACTATTTTTAAAGCCTTGCAATATATAGTCGTTCGTAAAAATGGACTCGTATTGCGTTAATGTAAAGCCCTCACTATTTTGAAAGCTCGTAATAAGCATATACAGTAAAGGCACTAGGAAAAATAATAAGAGTAGTACAAGAAAAGGCGAAAGCCAGGCAATGGACTGCCGCTTCGATATCAACACAACCACTTCTTTCTATAATTACTTGCGGCTCAAGAAGGATAGTAGTCGCTCCAACCTAAAAGGAGCGACTACTATTAGTTACACCTCTTTTGCTGTATACACACCTTCTAGCAAAAGGGGCTCCATATCATCCGCAGGCTCCATATTTAATAAATGACAGCACAGTGGTGCAATTTGTAATTGCGAAATAATCTCTTCTTTTATACCAGCCTTGACGGAATCCGAAATGACAAACAGTGGGACATGACGATCCTCATGCGTTGTTCCACCATGATTACCATCACTTGTCATACCATGGTCAGCCGTCACAATTACCTCATAGCCCTGTGCCATACACTTTGGAATAAATAATGAGAGCAGAGCATCCATCGCTAACACACGATTGCGGTATTGTGCAGAATCCGCCGTAAATTTGTGACCATCATCATCAACATTCATAGGATGAATATAAAGGAAATCAGGCTGCTTTTGATCCATTAACCAAGCTGCATCAGCAAATACATGACTATCTGGATAATGATCCTCAAAATAGAACAAGCCATTGTCAATCGGTAATTGCGTATCAAGCTGTAGCCTGTCCTCCATATAGTTAAATGGTGCTCTATTATAAAGCTCACTCACCCAATAATAGGCGGAGGCTGCCGTGGATAAACCATGCTCCTTCGCGACATGAAAGACACTTTTCTGCGTCGATAAGCGTACCGTCATATTGCTAGTAACGCCATGAACAATGGGGGGTGTCCCCGTTAAAATCGTCTCATATAATGGCCTTGATAATGATGGCACCTCTGCGCAAATCTTATAGCGAGCAGCCACCTGACGCTCCACTAAATGGTGCAAGAATCCCATATGTGTACAGGCTGTATCAAAGCGCAATGCATCGATGACAATAAGAACCACTTTGTTATTTTGCATGGATTAACACCTGCTCTTGATAGAGTTGAGGGATTTGCTTTGTTGTTTCTTCCCATTTCTTTTGATCTTTTACTGGCTGTGCATTCGTATACATATCTGCTGGTAATAATAAATCCTTTACATCTTGTGGAAGTTCTACGTTGTCTCGAATCGGACGCGCATAGCCTTTTGCTAAATTTTCTTGACCAGCGTCAGATAGAATGTATTCACGTGCTAGCATGGCAGCATGAGGGTTTTTGGCATATTTATTAATAATTGTTGCATAACCAGAAGTAACAGATCCTTCCTTTGGTATCACTACATCGAAGCGCTCCTCATCGATTTGGTGACGATAGCCTAATGCATTAAAATCCCATAAAATCGCTACATCGATTTCACCTTTTTCTAAGTTTGCTACTGATGGATCCCCCTGTAAACGACCTTGTTTCGCTAATTCAGCAAAGAAATCAACGCCCGGCTGGATGTTTGACTCATCTCCACCAAAGGCCATAGCTGCTGCTAAAATAGCAAACTGCGCTTGGTTAGCTGTTAATGCATCTCCAATACTGACTGTATAATCCCCATTTTTCAGATCCTCCCATGAGGTCGGGGCATTCTTTACATTATTTGTATCTGTTAAAAATGAAATTGTTCCAGTATAGCCAACAATCCAGTTTCCTTCATCGTCTTTTGCCCAATCCGGTATTTCATCCCAGTAGGAAGTTTTATATGGTAATGTTAAGCCCTTGTCCTTGGCGATTGGTCCAAAAGCAATTCCAACATCCCCAATATCTGCTGTCGCATCATCTTTCTCTGCTTCAAACTTCGCTAATTCCTCAGCACTCGACATATCCGTATCCTTGTGTTTGATGCTATATTCGGTTCCTAGCTCTTCCCAAGTTTCCACCCAGTTCGCCCATGTATCTGGCATACCAACAGAGTTAACAATGCCCTCTTCCTTTGCTTTTTCTGTAATTTCTTCAAGCGATAAATCCTTGTTTACCTCATTTGCACTAGATGAACTGTCAGAACAAGCTGCCAACATGGAAATGGCTAATGCACCGATTAGACCTTTTTTCCACAATTTTTGAATTGCCATGTGTTGGACCCTCCATTTGTTTTGGTTTATTTTTATTTGCTTACAACCCTAATGGTATAAAACAAACATTAAGCAAGTATGGAGGTCTTAAAAATATTTAGTAAAAATTATTGAGAAATTATAAATATCTATGAAAATACTTAATAAGTGAAGGAGCATTGTAAAGCTGAATGGAGGAGATGAAGAAGAAATCTAGTTTTGTATGTGTACGTTGGCTTTACCAGACGTACACATACCTAGATTATTTGGAGAGACCTAAAAAATCTGCATATGTATGCGGCTCATTTTCCTTTAAAATTGTTAAAAATGTAAACGCCAGTTGCACAACTGACCACCATCTCATATTGTAGGACATCTCAAAACGAGAAGGTTCTAACGTAAAGACATCTTGAAAAATCGTGAGCGGCTCAATTTGCTCATCTTTTAAAATAGATAGAAAGCCCAGAAACAACGTATGATCCTTCACTTCAATCAGTTTGTCATCTACAAGAGCATCAATATTTTCAGGTTGCTGAAAATTACACTGTGTAGCTACATAACGCTCTAAATCCTGAGCACGCTTTCGATCTTCACGTTCCTTTTTCTTTGCAATAAAATCAATGACGTTATTCACGTGCATCGCCTCTTTTTTTCTTTTATTGTAGCATTTTTTAAAAGAACATTGCCCGCACCACCCCCTACAATTTTTACATGAAACCTTTAATTGTGCTTTTACTCACGATTGTACATTGAATACTCGTGATTGCAGTGTCTTTACTCACGGTAGCAGTACTTTTACTCGCGATTGATCGCTAACAATAAAAAAAGACATCTTATAATTAAGACGTCGCAATGGTGATTATCACTTTTCCTCCTCCCGTTATTGAATCATTAGCCAACGTTAGTGTTCCACCATGTTTTTGAATGATGGACTCGGCAATATAAAGCCCCATGTCATGATGATTTGCTGCATTTCTACTTGGATCTCCCCGATAAAATTGCTTTGTGGCTCTCTTTAAATCTTGCGATGAAAAACCAGCCCCACTATCCATCACAGTAAAATGAATAATATCGGACTCTCCCTGAACAGATAAAGTGACTTTGCTATTATGTGGCGTGTGCTCTATAGCATTAACGATCAAATTTAATAAAGCTCGATAAAAAAGCTCTTCCTCTATCATAAAGGCATCAGGCAGTTTATCCTTTTCTACACTAACTTCAAGATTTTTTTCTAAAGCAAGCGCCTTCATTTGCTGTTCTAGCTGTTGTATAAATGAAGCCAGCTCTACAGTTGTTTTTACACCACCAACACTTTGCTCCATATTGGATATATCCATTAATTGCTTTGTGAATTTTTCAATTTCTAGCGTATTTTTTAATATATAAGTGTTGTATTCTTTTTGTACTTCATCTTGAACAGTATCCAATAAAAGTTCCGCATTACCTCTAATAATTGTAAGAGGTGTTTTCAAATCATGAGCAAGTGCAGAAATTTGTTCTCTGCGTGCTCTTTCTGCCTGCCATTGTTGTGTCAATGAAGTATTTAATGCCTCCTTCATCTGCTCAAAGGAGAGTGCAATATCATCAATTTCTCGAATCCCAGATGGTTTTATATGAAAATCTAAATTTTGATGTTGGATTTTTTCAATGGCTTCTTGTAGGCCCAACATTTTTCGTTTAAGTCTTCTGCCGAAATGCACAGCAAGCACCGTTGCCTGTACGATAACGCCTATAATAAACAATAGTAAAGCCGTTAATTGGGGATTAGGTAAATATTTTCTCATAACAGGTGAGCGATACTCAGGGACTAAACCATAGCGTAAAATACACACTTCCTGTTCTCGCTCAACAAATGCATAAAATCGAACATTACTTTTCGTCTCTCCCCTTTGCTTTAAACGCCATGCATGGGAAGCCTCTTTTTCTGTTAAAGTACCAGAAAGAAATTCCCCCTTATTAGAAATCACTGCGTAGTCTACAAGATCAGGAATCATATCATCTGTGACCTCACTGCTTGTAGCAATACGGTCTTTCGCAAAAGTGATTTGTGTTTCAGCATAATTGGCTGGCAAAATAATAGTAGCTGAAAAAGCAAACATGAATAAACCGATTAATAGTGCCCCTAATAAAATGATACTTAAGCAAAGAAAGAATAAATATCTCAGGAAAAATGTATGAAGGTGTGTTCCTTTCCTCGGTTTTATCATCTCCATTTATAGCCGATCCCCCAAACCGTATCAATAACATCTATGTCAAACGCATGTAGCTTTGACCGAATATTTTTGACATGTTCTGTTATCGCTGTACTGTCACTTTTGCCATCAAACCCAAAAATTGATTCGTATATCTGTTCTTTTGAGAAAACTTGCCCACGATGCCGTGCTAAAAATTCACATATTTCATACTCACTTTTAGTTAGCAGGATGCGCTCATTCTGAACAAACAGTTCTTTACCAGAAAGATTAAAATGAACTTTATCACTATAAAGGATGTTCCGCTTCTCTCTGCTTTCCCGTCGGATATGCGCATTCACCCTTGCCCGTAGCTCTCCAATGCCAAATGGTTTAATCAAATAATCATCTGCACCTAAGCCTAAACCATACATCACATCTTCTTCTAAGGATTTAGCTGTAAGAAAAAGAATCGGACAATCTACAGCATGCCGAA
Organism: Lysinibacillus sp. FSL L8-0126; assembly: GCF_038630385.1. Taxonomy (NCBI): domain Bacteria; kingdom Bacillati; phylum Bacillota; class Bacilli; order Caryophanales; family Bacillaceae; genus Lysinibacillus; species Lysinibacillus sp. FSL L8-0126. The sequence continues at coordinate 280,849 of NZ_CP152028.1, forward strand.
TTTGCCCACATAATGTAAAGCCATCCATAATAGGCATCATCACATCAAGCAAAATTAAATCAAAGGAACCTAAATCCATCTTTCCTACTTCTGTCGGTTCGGACACAATGGTTACTAAGTGTTTATCTTTATAAAGTGCATTCTTTATCAACATTAAAATATCTACTTCATCATCCACTACTAATATATTTGCCATAATTCACCCTCTAATTTTCAGATGCTCTACCTTCCCATCTCCAAAACCATAAACAAGACAGCGCAAAAGTCAATAGGATACCCCCTAAGCACGCCATTATGCCAGTTTGAATACTTGTTTTGAGCAATGTTAAATCGGTTCCCATCGATGTTAAAATCCATAATGAAACAAAATGACCGCTCCATCCATAAGGTAAAAAGGGCCAAATACGATCCCCTAAGCCTGTAAGCAATAAGGCGACCAACAGCGCTTCTACAATACCTAAACCAATCGAAGCGCCTTTACCAAATTGGAGGCTTACAAATAAATGTAACATATAGAAAATCACATGACTGCCGAATAGAATACAAGCAGCCATACTATAAAATGAATAGCTCAAATCTACTTCATGTAATAATTCTCTAAAGCCAAAACTAAAAATAGCTATAGATAGAAAGATGGCTCCAAAGCTAAACAATAATAATAAGATGAGCTTGCTCATGTATGCCTTTATTTTTATGTTTGTTGTAGCTAGCATGCCTTGGAAACGACCAGCGTTTGCTTCTTGCTCAGATGCCATAGCACATACTAATCCTATAATAATCGGTAGCCCACAAGCTAACCCCTGAAAATAGGCAGTTACTTTTCCTTGAAAATCCCATGGCGAATAGGAGTAGTAGGCTAGAAATAGCCCAGAAATAGCAAGGGGGACAAGTATATGTGTCAGCAAAAAAGGTGTTCGTTTTGTTTTAAGGCATTCCACTCTCAATAATCGTAACATGTCCATCCGCTAGTTCGCCTCCCTTTTTTGGAACCACTTCGCAGTTAGAAAGCTAATCATCATAAACCAAGCTAGTGCTATCAGTAAGCCCGGAAGTATAACGCCTTTATCCAATAAAGGACTGCCTTGTGGTACTGGTAGACCGTTTGGTAATATGCCAAGTGTAGAACATAATAAACGTGCACCAATTGCAAATGGATAGTAATACCATAGTTCCCCATCCGCAAAGGCAACAATCCCTAAGATATTGGCTACTACATTGAGTAAGATGGTTAAATAGGTGCCTAATTTAGCTGCTAGGAAAAGACATAAAGGTATTTGCCACAAAAACGTCAGGAAAATAACAAAAGTACTTAGTAAACTGCTCGCTATTGGTAAACTATGACCGAATAGCCTGCCCCCAGCCGTGATTCCCCCAAAGAAAATAATCGTAATCAAAAGAAGCCATATGCTTAATGATACTATTTTTCCTAGCCAAATCTTTTTAAGATCCAGTGGTAAAGCAAGAATACTATGGTATTTTATTTTTTTATCCTTTTCGACCACTAAGGCACAGCAAATCGTCAGTGCACCTGGCAGCAGCATAGTATACCACCAGTTATAAGCACCTGTTTGAAAATACACGCCACCCATCAGCACGGCACTTATCAGTAAGGTCACAAGGGGCGTAAGCCAAAGTAGTTTGGCAATAAATGTTCGTTTCCATTTTAATTTTTCCGCTTTCATTATGGCTATCATGCTAGTAACCTACCTTTCTATTGGTAGCTACAACCTGCATAAACAGTGATTCTAATTCCTGACCTTGTGGTGCCGGTCCCTGATAGCCAAGCTTGCCATCAGCAATAATGCCAATGTCATCCACGACCTGTTCCACCTCAGACAAAATATGACTAGATAAAATAACGGTGATGCCTTGCTCTGGAAATGAGCGAATAAGCTGACGAAGCTCCTGTATACCAATCGGATCCAGTCCATTTGTAGGTTCATCTAAAATTAACAGCTTTGGCTTGTTTAGCAGCGCAATCGCTATACCTAATCGTTGCTTCATACCTAAGGAAAACTGCCCCGCCCGTTTTTTTCCTGTATTCGTTAAATCTACAATTTTTAATACTTCTTCAATACGACTTTGCGGTAGACCTAACGCTATCGTGCGAACTTGTAAATTTTCCGTTGCTGTTAAATTGTCATACAAGGGAGGTGTTTCAATTAACACGCCGATGTCCTGTAAATCATTTCGTGTCCATGTATGTCCATTAAAAATGATATTTCCGGCATTTGGTCGTAACATACCTGTCATCATTTTTAATGTTGTGGATTTCCCCGCTCCGTTTGGTCCAAGTAAACCGTAGACTGTATTACGTTGGATTTCTAACGATACATTATCCACAATTTTTTGCCCTTTAAACGACTTATTAAGATTTTCTATCTTCAATATTAAATCTGTCATCATTAGTCATCATCCTTTCGATGACCTTAGTATAAAAAACAATTATAAGGATTTTATAAGGATTCAATATCAAATACTCGCGGTGGCTAGGCTTTTACTCGCGATTCCTTACTAAAGCATAAAAAAAGCATTTGGAATGTCCTCATTCCAAATGCTTTGATTCTATCATTTTTACATAAATTCTTTTACTAAATCATTGAAATCATTTTCGCTCATTTTAATATCGATATCTGTTAATGGTAGCTCTGAGTAGCCAGGTACTTTTTCTTGATACGATGTTGTTTCCGTATCATGATAAATAACACCTGTTACTAAGCCCTCATGCTCCATCACTGTACGCATTGCCATACCACGATCATTGTGATCATAGCCTTCTACATCCGCTAGTTTTGTTAAATTCTCTTTAAACCAATCGTATGTGTTCACTTTGTTATACGTTACACAAGGTGAAAAGACATTGATAAATGAGAAGCCTTTATGGTTGATACCAGCTTCGATTAAAGCTGTTAACTCTTTAATATCAGTAGAGAAGCCTTGTGCCACAAATGTTGCACCACTTGTTAATGCTACCTCTAATGGTTTCAATGATGGTTCAATCGCTCCACCTGGTGTAGATTTTGTAATAAATCCAGCAGCAGAACGTGGCGATGTTTGACCTTTTGTTAAACCATAAATTTGGTTATCCATTACAATATACGTAATATCAATATTACGACGGATAGCATGAATTGTATGCCCCATACCGATAGCAAATCCATCACCATCACCACCAGAAGCGATGACATGTAGATCACGATTGGCCATTTTTAATCCTTGTGCAATCGGTAGTGCACGACCATGAATACCATGGAATCCATAAGAATTAATATAGCCCGAAATACGTCCTGAACAACCAATTCCTGAAATCACAGCAAGTTCATTTGGCTCAATTCCGACATTTGCTGCAGCACGTTGAATAGCTGCTTGTACAGAGAAGTCTCCACAACCTGGGCACCAGTTTGGTTTCACTGTATTACGAAAATCCTTAAATGTTGCCATTAGCGAGTCAACTCCTTCACACGATTTTCTAATTCACCTGGCAAGAATGGCGTACCATTATATTTAGTGATTGTCGCGATTTTATCGTGACCACCAATATTCATCTTCATAATATTAGCCAATTGACCCGTATAGTTATTTTCTACAACGATCACTTTTTTCGCTTGTGCTACAAGAGGTGCCATTTCCGCAGATGGGAATGGGTGAATTAAACGAATATGCGCATGATTCACTTTCATTCCTTGCGCATTAAGTCGTTCTTGCACTTCCTCGATAGCTCCTCTTGTTGAGTTAAAGCCTACTAATAAGATATCCGCTTCCTCATGTGGTGCATTGACAAAGACAGGGTTATCAAATTTCAAACTCTCTAATTTACGGAAGCGTTTATCCATTTGTGTTTGACGATTGCCCGTTGCCTCAGATGGCTTCCCTGTTTCATCATGTTCAACACCTGTAACGTGGTGAATACCATGCAATGTACCTGGTAAAACACGAGGTGAAATCCCATCTTCAGTATCTTCATAGCGTTTGAAGTAGGCTTTATCGACAGCCTCATCAAGGTCATCAATCACAATTTTACCTCGACGAATTTCAATTTTATCGTAATCAAACGGTTCTACCGATTGTTTCCCTAGAGACAATTGTAAATCTGTCATTAAAATAACTGGTAATTGCAATTCCTCTGCAATATTAAATGCTTGGATTGTATCAAAAAATGCTTCCTCCATTGTTGAAGGCGCAATGACTACTTTAGGGATTTCTCCATGTGTTCCGTAAAGCATAGCCATTAAGTCCGATTGTTCTTGCTTTGTTGGTAGTCCAGTTGAAGGGCCTCCACGTTGCGTGTCTACTACTACTAATGGTTGCTCTGTCATACCGGAAAGACCAATTGCCTCCATCATCAATGAAAGACCAGGGCCTGCTGAAGCAGTAAAGGAACGTACACCACCAAAGTTAGCTCCGATTGCCATTGTTGCCGCAGCAATCTCATCCTCCGTTTGGATAACTGTCCCACCGAATTTCGGTAGCTTCTTAATTAAGTATTCCATAATTTCAGAAGCTGGCGTAATTGGGTATGCTGCCATAAAGCGTGTCCCAGCAGCTAATGCACCAAGTGCCACTGCATCGTTACCAATCATAAACATACGACGTTTGCCGTCTGCAGGTGCAAGTTCCCATTGGCCTACACGTTCACCCAAAAGCTCATTCATAATTTGACGACCACGTGTAATGGCTTCCATATTTTTTTGAACGACCTCTTCGCCCTTTTTCCCAAAAATATCATCAACAACATTTTGGAACACTGCATCCTCTAGGTTAAGCAATGATGCTGTTGCTCCGATGGCTACCATGTTTTTCATTAACGATGTACCAAGCTCTGCTGCTATTTCTGTAAATGGAACAGCAAATAATGGCGCCTTTGAATCTTCTGGTTTGACCGGGTCAAATTTTGCATCCGCTAAAATAACACCGTTTTCTGTGAGCTCTTTATAATTGACATCGATTGTTTCCTGATCGAATGCCACTAAAATATCTAAATCATCCGCAATTGCACGCACTTCTGTTGGACGAACTGTAATTTTATTATTCGTATGGCCACCTTTAATTCGAGAAGAGAAGTGACGATAACCGTATAGGAAATAGCCTAGACGATTCATTGCCATTGAGAAAATTTCACCTGTACTCTCAATCCCTTCACCCTGTTGCCCACCGACTTTCCATGAAAGCTGATGTAACATGTCAACAACTCCTTAAATCCAATGTGTACTATTATTTTTCCTTCATAAGTTTAACACGAAGAAACCTTCTGCACTATTGTTTCTCAACGATTTAGGCGAAAATCAGACCTTTGACTGAAAATCCTGTTCATAAAGTTGTAATTTTCAAATCCAAGCAAAATCACACCTCTATTTCAAGTGACATGTATCATATGTAAACAGGAAAACGAAAAAATGCCTTGCCACGTTATTATGTGACAAGGCATTTTAGTTCATTACTTTTTTATCGAATACGTTTTTCCACGAGCAGCTTCAAGGCTGTACGTTCTTCACCAGCAATTAAAATATCGGCAAACGCCGGTGCGCAAATTAAATCTGTGCCACTTGGCGCTACAAATCCGCGTGCAATGGCCACTGCTTTTACGGCTTGGTTAAGTGCACCTGCCCCAACTGCTTGCATTTCTGCCTGCCCTTTTTCTCTGATTACCGCGACTAATGCACCTGCAACTGAATTTGGATTAGAGCGTGATGATACTTTTAATGAATCCACAATTATTCCTCCCCGTTTCGCGAATAGTGTTTACGCTCAACAACTCATGTCCCCCTTTTTGGACCTCAAGTTATTGTCCGTAGCACATTTTATGCTCCGCAAAACGGAAATAGACTAGTTTCACAAATAAACCTGTATCCACAGCAAAAGAGTCGTAAACCAACATACTTCGACTTATTTATCCTTGAAACGGATAATCTTCATTTATATAAATGCGTTCACAGGCAGTAGCTTTCCCTGTTCGATCATCCATCTCTACAAAGAAACCACTTAAAACCTCTCGTCCTTTTTTCGGTACTTCAAAACGGGATGGCATATTTGTTTGGAATTTATAAATGACACTATCCTTCGTCATGCCTAAAACCTCATCATATGGACCTGTCATACCTACATCCGTAATATAGGCTGTGCCGTTCGGGTAAATTCTTGCATCGGCCGTTTGTACATGTGTATGTGTCCCCACAACCGCAGAAGCCTTGCCATCTAAATGCCAGCCAAGGGCAATCTTTTCACTAGTCGCTTCCGCATGAAAATCTACGAAAACAAGTGGTGACGTTTGACGGGCTTCCTCTATTAGCTTATCTGCCATTGCGAATGGGTCCTCATGAGGAGGTAAAAATACACGACCATGTAAATTAATGACAGATAATGTCACACCGTTTTTAGAAATTTGCACCATACCTTTACCAGGTGCCTCACTTGAAAAGTTAGCAGGACGAATTAAATAATCCGCATCATCGATAAAATCGAAAATATCTTTATTGTCCCATGTGTGATTACCCATTGTAATTACATCTACACCTATTTGTAGCAGGCTATTATAAATATTATGAGTAATGCCACGTCCTGCCGCAGCATTTTCACCATTGGCAATGACAACGTCTGGATTATATTTCTTTTTTAAGCGAGGTAAATATTTTTCCACCGCATCTCGACCAATTGAACCTACAATATCGCCAATAAATAAAACCTTCATTTTTTAACCACTCTTTCTTTCCATTACGCCTCTATATCATTATGCTTCAGAGACTTTAACTTCGCACCTGAATACCATCACTAATTGTAACGCTAGGAGGAGGATTACGCAAAATAAAATATCAATGACGCCTCGGCGTCATTGCCGCTGATACTTCGCCTTTGCGCAGATAAACAATGCTTCCAGATTTTTTCGAGCTAACAAGTAGAAGTTAACCTAAGACCGTCACGACCTGTGACAACAATTAACTGACCTGCATCGTGCAGGCTTTCTTCCATATCAATAACCTCCACCAGTATCCTTGGAGCAACATGATATTGGTCACACCGTTATTGCTCCTTTTGGTGTCTCCCTATTTCAGTTGGCGTCTTCATTGCAAAAAACATCGGCTAAATCAAGATCAATCTAACAACGCGAAATCACTTGATGCTTTTTCACATTTAAATAAATTAGTGTTGAAGATAGTGTAAGCCAATTGTTTTTGATAAGCTTTAAAAAAACAATTTGTTTCATCTTTCGTTTCATTAACTTAACCTTTAATACGTCTGGATAAGCCTTTAAAAAGGATTGAATCTCATACTTCATCTCTTGTGCAGTAGCACTTTGATGAAGAATAATCAATAGCCCCTCCAATTGGTAATTCAGAAAGCTATTTTTCACTTCCGCATAAACCTCGCCATCCTGTAATTCCTTCAAAAGCTTTTTATACAATACATCATAATTGTGTCGTAAATGGACCATGGCTTTTTTTGTTAAGGAGCTTTCATTCGCCACATTATAATAATAAAGCTGTCTTGGAACATAACAGATGGACTGATTTTGTATGACAGCCCTTGTCAGAAACACTGTATCCTCTGCAAAGCTCATCGCTTCATCAAACTGTAGCCTATGGAAATCTAAAAAGGATTTTTTATACAATTTACAGCTGGCAAAACCAAAATGTGTTTCTCCTATTTCAGTAAATAATTTGTGTAAACAATCAATGGCACTGTAAGTACAGTAACTGTTGGATGGATAATATAACGACCTGCTGCCCTCCGCTGCTTGCCAAAATAAATCACATTTTGCAATAGCAGAGCCTGTCAGCTTACATGCTTGATACAATTCTTCAAGCATCGTTAGCTCTAGCCAATCATCTGCATCAACAAAGGTAACATATTGACCGTTGGCATGGTCTATTCCAACATTTCTTGCTTTACTAACACCACTATTGGCATTCGTAAAAATGGTCATACGTGCATCAATTTGTGCAAACTTTTGTAAGATCGTTAATGATTGATCTTCACTGCCATCATTAATGACAATTATCTCAATATCCTTTAATGTTTGCTGACAAATGCTTGTTAAACATTTCTCCAAATAGGGCTCAGCATTGTAAACAGGTACAATAACGCTCACTAAGATTTTGGACGCCAAAATATTGCGCCTCCTTTACGAAAAAGCTTTAGCCACTTTGATTTTTGTTTTTTCGTCAAAGCAATACAAAATAGACTGATACCTGCCAGTAGCGTGTAGTAAAAAATAGATAGGCTAATAGATAGCCAAGTAACTGAAGGGTTTGTTAGTTCCCATAAAAGTTCACTACAGCAAATAGCAACAACAAAGGCCAGTACTAGCCTGCCAATAGTACGCCAAAACCTAAAGATATCCAAGCCAATTTTCTTGTGGTAATACATATTCATAATCACTACATTTCCAATAAATAATGAACAAGCTGTAACAATCGCGGTACCGATTTTGCCATAAAAGTAAATAGCCGGTATTGATACAAAAATATTTGCAACGGCAACAATGATTAATAAAATGGTTCTAAATTTAAACAAATTTTTTGCCTTCAACACATTAAGACCCAGATTTTGTATGAGATCAATACTAAACGGCACCATAATAATGAGGACAATCGCATAAATGGCAATAAACTCTTGACCTAGCCATAATACTAGAAACTCTTGACCAAAAAGAAAAAAGCCCCCTAATATATAGCCCACAACTAAAAATTGAATCGCGCCAACTTTTACGAATAGCTGATTTATTTCTACTAAGCCATCTTCTTTTGTCACTAGCATAGAAATACGAGGTAAAAACAATCCGCTAATCGCTAAAGCCAGTGACATAAAGATCAACACAATTTGAATCGCTACTGCATAGATGGCAACATCCTCGATCCCCTTAAATATGCCTAATAACACTTGATCTGTTTGCCAATAAATTTTATCAACAATCACAGTAATAAAAATAAAAAATGAATAGATGAAAATTTCCTTTATGAGAGTTGTATTTTGGAGACTAAATGTGAATTGGATGGACAGCACCTTCATGCAATAAATGGCATCTAACAGTAAAAAAAGTATGTTGTAAATAGCAATAATATAGATCAATGTCACCGCATCTGTTCCCTGTAAAAGAAAAAACAACATTGTCAGGGGCTGCACAATCACCTGTAATAATGTCGTTAATTTAATAAAAATAAATTTTTCATATGCTTGTAAGATGGAAGTGAAGACACCTAGCGGAAATTGCATTGCTAAACTAATCGTCATTATAAAGCCCATTAACCTGGCCTTTTCTAATTGTTCCCCAGATAAGCTTTGCCCAAAAATAATATCCACATGAGAAAATAAGAAAAATCCTATTAATAAAGTAAGACAGCCGATACCAACAAATAATTTCAGAAAAAATCCATTTAATGCTGCTTCTAATGTTGGATCTGCTGCTGCTCGATTTCTAGCAATATAGCGTACAATAGCATTACCTAACCCCAAATCTAAAATGGAGAGATAACCTACAAGTACAATCATTAAGGAATATAGACCAAATTCTTTCTGACCAAGGAGTGATATCATAATAGGTGTGAAAATGAGTGAAGAGAGCATTGTACAGCCGATTGTTATATAAGAAAGAATGGCTCCAATCTTTATTTCTTTCATGAGCACACCTTTCTATTAGTTAGGATGGACTTTCCTTTAGAATTGCTGGATATAATGATTGATATTGCGCAACAACCTGTTGAATTTGAAAATTTGCTAACACATGTTCACGACCAAGGTTCGCTTTTTGTGCATATTGCCGTGAACTGTAATTTAAAGCCGTATTAATTCCACTTGCTAAAGCCTCTGCATCCTTGGCAGCTACAACCTCACCACTATTCCCGACCAAATAAGCACAATCTCCAACATTCGTTGTGACACAGCATGTGCCGCTTGCCAATGCCTCCACTAGCACATTCGGTAGCCCCTCTCCTACTGAGGATAAAACGAATACATCAGCTGCTGCCATTAATTGTGGAATATCCTCTCTACTGCCTAATAAGAACGTCACTTCCTCTAACTGGGCCGACTCAATCAGTTGTAGTAAATCCCTATTGGCATCATCAATTTCAAAGCCTACTAAAAACAAATAAAAATCTTGCCGTTGCTGCCTTAGCTTTTTTACACTAGCCATCAAATTTTCATAATCCTTTAATGGGTCCCATCTGCCAACATGCAATAAAATGGGTTGATTGATGATGTCAAATTGTTCTACAAAATATTGCCTCTTCGTGCTTGGCTGATATTGATCTGTGTTGATGCCATTAACAATGACACGATGCTGCTTACCACTGTAGCCAATCGCTTCATGGATTTCTTTTACTTTTGGTCCACATGAAATAATAGCATCTACACGTTTTGACAATTTTGCACAAAGCTTGGCAATAAAAATTGTCCGGCGTTTATTATCTTGTTTATTGAGATTACTATGGTGAATTCCCCAAATTAATTTCTTTTTTAGCAATATCGCTAGGATATATCCTAGTAAGTTAGCATGATACATCCATGTTTGAATAATGTCGCTTTCTTGACATAAACGATAGCAATTCATAAACGCGTTGACACGATTGCTACGCAGATCGCATATCGTTACCTTAATATTTAATTGCTTTTCTATTAACTCACCATACGTTCCCATCTCCGTTAAACAGATGACCTCTACCTCATAACCATCCCGATCCATGTTTTCTAAGAGACGATAAAGCATGGCCTCTGCTCCACCAAGGCCAATGGTCGTGATGATATGCGTAATTTTAATCTTCTTTTGAATAGTCTCATCCTTTGATGTAGTTTCGTTATATGTAGAGCGTGCACAATTTGCTTGCAATCGCTTGTGCATCAAGTCCTTTCATTTTAATATGGTCATGAATCATTTGGTGATCCACTTGACCATTCTGAGTTACAATGGCCTGAAGCCAACTATCAATCTCTCCATGTAGATCTAGATAATGCACTAAACCAATATGTAAATCTACTTCTCTCGGTAAAGAGGAAGAAACAATAGCAGGTGTCCCGCAAACTTGTGCCTCTAAAAGGACAATCCCAAAGCCCTCGAAGTGTGATGGCAGGAGAAATTTATCAAAGAGTTGAAGGAGCGTGAGTATATCTGCACGCTGTCCTAAAATTCGTACACAGTCCTCTACATTTTTTTGTTGGACGAGCTGTCGAATTTCTTGCTCTAAAGGCCCATCCCCTATCAAAAATAGTTGAAAAGGGATACCTCGCTGTTTTAAATAGACGGAGAGTTCAATTAAAAAAGAATGATTTTTCACTGGTACAAAGCGTCCAATATGCCCTAACACTAATTCATCATCTTTTATCCCTAGTTCTTCTCTCCATTTTTTTCTCTCTTCAAATGATATACATTTTACTTTTTGAAGTTCAATTGGGTTTGCTATTACTTCAAAAGGCCTTTTACTAAAACAAAATTCCCCCGCCTTTTGACTACATGCCACCAATTTTGTTGCATTGTAAACACTTAGTCTTTTCAACAATGCTAACATAATCTTATTGTTCCACTCCTCAGCAACATTCGTATGGCTGTGTAAAACACGGCATTGAACACCCGCTAAACGAGCTGCCAGCAATGTAAAGACCGCTCGATAGCCTGTATGATCGTGAACTGCGTCATATTGTTGCTGCTTTAGGATTCGATAAAGTTTCCTCATATAAGCAAGTGGTCCTTGCTGGGTAATGTATGTTTCGTAAAATATCTTGGAGCCCTGTTGAACTAATGTCTCATGGTATTGCCCTTTATTAAACGATAGAAAATCAAAATGGTACATTGATTTATTCGTATTCGTCCAAATGTCGACAACCATCGATGTAATACCGCCGAAATCTGTTGTTGGAATAATATGCAAAATTTTTTTCAAAGCTATTTTCCATCCTTATTCTTTGCCATAATAATGCTCGTACGTATTGCCCTTGATCTTATAGTTATTCAAGATAACACCTAAAATATTAGCCTTAGAAACTGTTAAGATTGACTTCGATTTGATAACGTCTGCTTGCCCAACCGCCCCTGTATTGACAATTAAAAGGGTGCCATCACATTTATTCGATAAAATTTGTGCGTCCGATAAAAAAAGTAACGGTGGTGCGTCCAAAATAATGATATCGTATATATTTTTCACTTCAGCCAGGAGGGAGGTCATCGTTTCTGAAGCTAATAACTCTGTCGGATTGGGAGGAATTGGCCCACTCGAAATGATATCTACTCCTTCGACGAAAGTTTCTTGAATCACCTCTTGTAGTGCAGATTGCCGTGATAATACTGAGGAAAGCCCTAAAATATTGTCTAGATAGAACGTATGGTGCAAAGTAGGTTTACGCATATCAGCATCTACAATCAGCACGCTTTTACCCTCTTGCGAAAATACCACACCAATATTCGCCGCATTTGTAGATTTTCCCTCGCCAGCAATGGAAGAGGTTACTAAAATCGTCTTCACATCTCGATTAGGCTGTGAAAACTTAATATTTGCGCGAATTGTTCGATATTGCTCTGATGGAATCGACGACATATCGGAAACGGTGATCAGCTTTCGAGCCATTGGTATTTTCTTTGTTTTTCTCTTAAAAAACATTAGGATGGCCCCCTGACCCTCAGTTTTTTTCTCGTCTGTAATTCGATATTACTGACGACCCCAATCACTGGTAATGATAAAATCTCCTCGATATCTTGCTCTGTTTTAATGGTCCTATCAATCGTTTCTAAAAAATACGCTAGCACAATAGCCAAAGCGAAGCCGCAAATAGCAGCTATAATAAGATTCAGCATTTTATTTGGCTTTACTGGTACTGGCTGCTCACTGCTTTGGGCAACAAAAAGAATATTAATATTGTCTACATGCATCAAGACAGGAATTTCCTCTTTAAACACTTCGGCAATTGAATTGGCGATTTTCACTGCATTCTCTTCATTTTTATCCTGTACGCGAATATTCACCACCTGGGAATTATTGGCGCTTGAAACCTCTATTTGCTTCATTAATTCATCTGGTGTCGTATCAAGTGACAGTACATCAATAACCTTCGCTAAAATAACAGGACTTTTAATAATCACATTGTACGTATTAATGAGTCGCAGATCCGTATCAACATTTTGTGCACCTACTAGTTGCTGATTTTCATAGCTTTTTTGATTGACCAATAATTGCGTTTCCGCTTCATATATCGGCGTTTGAATATAATAACTTATCAATATAGCGATGCCCATAGATAGAATCATGAGCATGAGGATGAAGAACCAGCGTTTTAGCAATACTTTTATGAGACTTTGTATTGTCATTTCTTCATTCACAAATGGATCCCCTCCTAATAGGCAAATCGTGCACAATATTAATAAAGTATATTAAACAAGCCTACTGGTTATTCGGACAAAGTCGCGCTTTTGCCCCTATCCCTCATACTTCCACTTACAACAAATACAAGGAGATGAAGCATATTAAAATAAAGTATTTCAAATGTAGAAACCCCTAATACGGCAACCACGACCAAGGCTGTAAAAACGATAAGCTGTTCATTCATCTGACGATAACCCTTGGCAATGGCAAAAAGAAACAAACAGTAGCTAACCAGTGCCAGCAAGCCTGCCTCCTGTAAAATATTAATCAATGTATTATGTGCATGGGAAACACCTATAGACCACAATGATTCAACACCGTGTCCCCAAAAATGAAAATGCTCAAAAACATATTGCCAAATTTCAAGGCGACCATCTGTTATGTTCGTAGATTTTTTCTCCATTTTTAATAGAATACTTTGTACCGCCTCTTGCATCATGTCCATTTTCATCATCACCATTACTACAACTACACCTAAACATGTAAACAATGTGACCAACTTTATGAAGGGCAGGAAGGTTTTGTTCATGCTTTTAACAATCCAAACCATGACAACAACTGTGGCAAGAGCAACGGTTAATAATGATGTACGCGCATTTGATAGCAAAATAACATACAAACTAATTAAATAGACGACCGTATAAAGTATAAAAGACAGCATGTATTTTACCTTTTGTTGCCCATGTAACATCTGTATTGTCACGTTATACAGTTTCATTAATACTACTATCACTAAACCAATCATAGAAAACCCCATTGTATTTGGATTTTCAAATACACCAGCAAAAGCTTCAAACATATAATGTGCTTGCTGAAAACATAGCATTAAAAATGGGATATAGGCGATTAACACACTATTTAACACGATTTCTAATACTTGTGCTTTCACAAGATCATTAAAAAAAATAGAAACAGCTATAAACAGGCACATCAATTGTAAACTGTTTTTCAATAAAATCATGTCCTGATTCATACCTGCTGCTATGACACAAAAAAATGTATACAGACTAAAGAAAACACAGGCTTGTACATTGTGAATATGTATTTTTTTATGCAGGAGTACAGATATCACTATGATGAACAAGCCGATTACTAAAGATAATTTATGATAAATACCAGCGACTGGCTGCATGAGACTCATAAAAATAAGTGTGCTAAACATTAATGTGTAGAATATTTTCATGTGATTGTCACGCTCAAATCCTACAAAGACATATGAAAGAAATACCATCGTTTCCTTAAAGCCATATCATCCAATTCGAGTGGCAAAATTGGCTTATTTGCTAAAATGCTTGCATTATTCGTTAAGAGGCGATTGATCGAATCTCCCTCTTTCTTTCTCTCCAGATATTGCAGTGCTGCTTGATAATAAAAGCATCTTGTGCGTAGATCGTGGGCATCAGAGCCTATCATATGAATGTAATTGGCCCTCACTAAAGCAAGTGATAATCGCTGTACTTCCTTACCATACAATCCGGTTAAACTACCCGCCGTCAATTGTGTAAATACCCCTTGTTGAATGAGGGCATTCAGCCTTTTTGGATTTTCTCTAATAGCCATATTTCGTTCAGGATGGGCCAAAATGGGTTTATAACCCGCTATTTTTAATTGTCTTATCATTTCTACCGTATAGGCGGGGATAGTGCTAGAAGGAAGTTCCAATAAAATATAGTTGGACTTTGCTAATGTATGGAGCTGTTGTTGCTGAAGTAGTGTAGGAAGCTCATCATGTAAGCGTATTTCGTGGCCAGTATGGAGTGTAATTGGTATTTGCTCATGCTGTAACAATTGTTGTAAACTCTTGACTCGCTCTTCGACTTTTTTATATGGGACATGATATTGTGGGTGCATGGCATGGGATGTACAAATGATTTCTGTAATTCCTTCTTTAGCAGCTTGCCTTAACATATTCAAGGAATCTCTTTCATTTTGGGGTCCATCATCTACACCGTATAATACATGTGCATGGAGATCAATCAGGATCATCACATCTTTCATCGTTAATCAAAATATAGCCTTGTTCTTTTTTATGATAAGAGCTCCTTAAACATGACTCTACTGAAAGTAAAAAAGAGGCTCTCTAGATATGAATCTAAAGAAACCTCTAACTTTCAATATTATTTCGCGTACTCCACAGCACGTGTTTCGCGAATGACTGTTACTTTAATATGACCTGGATAGTCTAATTCTTCCTCAATACGTTTGCGGATATCTCGCGCAAGACGATGGGAGGCTAAATCATCAATTTTTTCAGGTTGTACAATAATTCGAATTTCGCGTCCAGCTTGAATTGCATAAGATTTTTCTACGCCATCATAGCTTTCTGAAATTTCCTCTAACTTTTCAAGTCTGCGGATATAGTTTTCAAGTGTTTCACTACGTGCTCCTGGACGAGCTGCTGATAATGCATCAGCTGCTGCGACTAATACCGCAATGACAGATGTTGCTTCTGTATCACCATGATGCGAAGCAATACTGTTAATAACGACTGGATGTTCCTTATATTTCGTTGCTAATTCCACACCGATTTCAACGTGGCTACCTTCAACTTCATGGTCAATTGCTTTCCCAATATCATGTAATAAACCTGCGCGACGAGCTAATGCTACATCTTCACCAAGTTCAGCAGCAAGTAATCCTGCTAAATGTGCGACTTCAATTGAATGTTTTAGGACGTTTTGTCCATAGCTTGTACGATATTTCATGCGGCCTAAAATTTTCATTAAATCCGGATGTAAGTTATGAATACCAATTTCAAATGTAGTTTGCTCACCTGTTTCGCGAATTTGTTCATCCACTTCACGACGAGCTTTTTCCACCATTTCCTCAATGCGAGCTGGATGAATGCGACCATCTTGTACAAGTTTTTCAAGTGCAAGTCGAGCCGTTTCACGACGAAT
This sequence comes from Lysinibacillus sp. FSL L8-0126, assembly GCF_038630385.1. NCBI lineage: Bacteria > Bacillati > Bacillota > Bacilli > Caryophanales > Bacillaceae > Lysinibacillus > Lysinibacillus sp. FSL L8-0126. The sequence continues at coordinate 297,089 of NZ_CP152028.1, forward strand.
TGGGTCAAAGCCTGATAAAATAACGGCTTCTGGCGTATCATCAATAATTAAATCAATGCCTGTTAACGTTTCCAAAGTACGGATATTACGGCCTTCTCGACCAATAATACGACCTTTCATTTCATCATTCGGCAAGTTCACAACAGAGACAGTTGTTTCTGCTACGTGATCTGCAGCAAAGCGTTGTAGTGCTAATGATAAAATTTCACGTGCTTTTTTATCTGAGTCTTCTTTTGCACGTGTTTCAGCTTCCTTCGTCATCACAGCTATATCAGTTGTCAGTTCTTTTTCTACTTCATTGAGGATAATTGATTTAGCTTCTTCTCTAGTTAAAGCAGAAATACGTTCTAACTCTGTTTTCTGTGATGCAACGAGCTCATCCACTTTGCTCTCCATCTGTTCAATATGCTGTTGTCTTTCAGCTAGAGCTTGTTCTTTACGCTCTAAGCTTGCTTCTCTCTTATTTAGAGCATCATCCTTGCGATCAAGATTCTCTTCTCTTTGCAATAAACGGTTCTCTTGTTTTTGAAGTTCTAAACGACGTTCACGAATGTCATTTTCGGCTTCAGTACGAAATTTGTGAGTTTCATCTTTGGCTTCAAGTAGTGCTTCTTTCTTCATTGCCTCCGCTTCTCGTTTTCCTTCTTCAACGATTGTTTCAGCGACATGTTTAGCACCAGTGATTTTTGAGTCATTCACTTTTTTCATGTAGATATAGCTAACAGCGGCACCAACGATGAGTCCAAGCAAAGCGGAGATGATAGTAATTCCATCCATATGAACACCTCCTCTTGCTATTTGGGTATTACAGTTTCAGTCGGCGCATACATCTATGTCACTTTGGCAAAAATGTGCTAGATTTTACTTGTGCAAAATCCGTTTTATTAGCCAAAGCTTTCGCTTCATTCAGTAGGTGTTTAGACATCTATTGAAAAGGAACAACAACCACCCATAACAAGGAAATCTTAAAAAGTGTAATGTCCATTTCACTATAAACATTTGCTAAATGAAGACAAAATGTACTGCCTATTTAAAGTCATAATTCAGAAATTATACATATTTAATTGTATAGCTAGCCTCAAACTCTGTCAAGGTTAGTCAGGCGTCTGCTCGTCCCATCGGATAAAAAAAAGTAAGTCCTATCCATTCAGTGAATTTTTTCCCTATTACTTTTACACTAGAAAAAAATTCACCTTCAAAACAATTACCATAAAAACAGTACATTAGAAATAACACGTCTAAGGCTTAGAGCCTCTCTCTTATTATGTGTAAAAATTGAAGATTATAGACAAAAAAATGCATTGTCCCCTTAAATAAAGCGGGAACAATGCAATCGTTTATTTTTCTTCTTCAAGAAGCAACATTAATTCGTCATCCATCTCTTCTTCATCATGTGCCGCAATTGTATAAGAAGAAGCCGCGATACCATAAGAAGCTCGAATTTTATTAGCGATTTCTTCTAAAACAGCGACATTTTCTTTTAAATACTGTTTAGCATTTTCTCGACCTTGACCTAGGCGTTCGTCACCATATGCATACCAAGAACCACTTTTTTGCACAATATCTAATTCTACACCTAAATCAACTGTTTCGCCTTCTTTAGAAATTCCTTCTCCATACATAATATCTACCTCAGCTGTACGGAAAGGTGGCGCTACTTTATTTTTAACAATTTTAATTTTTGTACGGTTACCAACAATATCATTACCTTGTTTAATTGCTTCTGCACGACGCACTTCTAAACGGACAGAGCTATAGAATTTCAGCGCACGTCCACCTGGTGTTGTTTCTGGGTTTCCGAACATGACACCAATTTTTTCACGAATTTGGTTAATGAAAATAGCAATCGTTTTTGATTTATTAATCGAACCTGAAAGCTTACGTAATGCTTGAGACATCAAACGTGCTTGTAAGCCGACATGAGAGTCACCCATATCGCCTTCAATTTCTGCTTTTGGCACTAAGGCAGCGACAGAGTCAATAACAATAATATCAATAGCACCACTACGCACTAATGCTTCTGCAATTTCAAGTGCTTGCTCCCCTGTATCTGGCTGTGATAATAATAGCTCATCAATATTAACACCTAATTTTTGTGCATAGATTGGGTCTAATGCATGCTCTGCATCGATAAATGCTGCTTGTCCACCTGTTGCCTGCACTTCTGCAATAGCATGTAGAGCAACTGTTGTTTTACCAGATGATTCAGGACCATATACTTCGATAATACGTCCACGTGGATAACCACCTACGCCTAATGCTGCATCAAGTGCTAGCGAACCACTTGAAGATGTCGCAATTTCTAAATCGGTTCTTTCACCAAGTTTCATGATGGAACCTTTACCAAAATTCTTTTCAATTTGTTTTAGAGCCTGTTCTAAGGCTGCTTTACGATCACTCATTCATTTTCCTCCTTCGAAAACTGTTCACTGTTTTTATCTATCTCTACTATACTTGTTTTTAAGAAAACGCGCAAGAAAAAAGCGAACATTTATTCGATTTTTCTTCAAAATAAAAATTTGGATAGTTTTCCTCTACCCAAATTTCTATTTCACTCTATTTAATATCGTTTTGTATAACCGCGTTCTTCTAAAAGCTGCATTAAATAATGACATGTAAATTTCACCGCACGTAGTCGATTTGTATTTCGCATGCCTGATAAATGCAGTAAATAAGTAAGTGGCTCCTCATCATTGATAGCAATACCAATCCAAACCGTACCTACTGGCTGGTGATCATGCGCTGTCGGACCAGCCTCTCCTGTAAGACCAATTCCAATATTAGTAGCAAACTTTTCGCGAACAGCACTTGCCATTGCCGCCGCACACTCACTGCTAACGACACCATGTGTATCAATTAATTCTTTTGAAATGCCAAGCTGTTTTATCTTTGCATCAGCAGCATAGGTAACAACGCCACCAATCAGTGCATTGCCTACCCCAGGAATTTCCGCAAGCTCAGATTGAAATAACCCAGCTGTTAAACTTTCTGCGGCAGCAATGGTTAACTGATTATCAAGTAGCATTTCTACCGTTTTAGAGGCAAGAGAGTCGTCATCTACACCATATTGATAATCTCCCACAAGTGCCTGTATCTCAGCAACCTTTGTAGCTGTAAGCTGTTGAGCTTCCTGCTCTGTAGCCGCTTTAGCTGTAACACGTAATGTTACTTCTCCATCAGAGGCAAGTGGGGCAACTGTAGGATTTGTTTGGGCATCTAGAATATCTTGAACTCGTACTTCAAGCTCTGCTTCACCAATCCCATAGAAACGCATCACATGTGATGCAATGATCCCTCCATCATTAAGCATCGCAGCAAGCTTTGGTTTCGCTTCAAATTGAAACATAGGTTCCAGCTCTTTTGGTGGTCCTGGAAGTAAAATATAGGTGCGGTCATTTTTTGTGAAAATCATACCTGGCGCCATTCCATGGTGGTTGGCTAGCACTTCACTGCCAGCTAAAATTAATGCCTGTTTCCGATTATTCTCCGTCATTGGACGTCCTCGTTTGGCAAAAAATTGCTCAATATACGTTAATGCTACATCATCAGACTCAAGCGAAACACCAAGATGACGAGCAATCGTTTCCTTCGTTAAATCATCTTTCGTAGGTCCAAGTCCTCCCGAAAAAATAATTAAATCGGCACGAGTCTCCGCCACTTCAATAGCCTGTTCTAAACGTTTCGTATTATCGCCTACTACAGTATGATAAAAAACGTTGATACCAAGCTCGGATAATTGACTTGAGATAAATCTCGCATTTGTATTCGTAATTTGACCTAATAATAGTTCTGAGCCAACCGCAAGAATTTCAGCATTCATGATTCACAAGACCTTTCTTATTTAGACTCAAGTAAAACACGTCGATTTAGATAGAAATAATCCCACCCAGACCAAAGCGTAAAGAACAATGCAATATAGAGCATGATCGTATCAAATGGAATACCAAACAGTGTAAAGATTGTATTGTGTAAAAGAGCAGCTGCAATCGCTACAATTTGTGCCCAAGTTTTGATTTTACCGAGCTGATTAGCAGCAACAACTTCTCCCTCACCTGCCAAAATCAAACGTAAGCCAGTTACGGCAAATTCACGGCTAATAATAATGATGATTACCCAGGCAGGTGCCATATCAAGTTCTACCATTAAAATGAAGGCTGCTGAAACCAGTAATTTATCAGCTAAGGGATCTAAAAATTTCCCAAATGTTGTCACAAGATTATACTTACGTGCATAATAACCATCCACCCAATCTGTTGTTGAAGCAAAGATAAAAATAAGTGCACCTATAAAATGGTGGATCGGCATCTCAGCGCCAAATAGTGTCAAAGTTCCCCAGCCGAAATCAAACATCATCACAATGACAAAAAATGGAATAAGCAAAATTCGAGAGATGGTAATTTTATTTGGAATGTTCATTTTTCTAACACCTTTCATGATGAAAGAAAGTAGCCATCACCTGATGACTACTGTTCTTTATTGAAATTGATGACGATATTTTGCGTTACAATCTGCTGTGCATACGGTAGAAGTTCGTCATTAATATAGATTTTAGCCTGCGTTGAATTACCAAGACGGACACGTACATAGTTTTGTGTTGTAGCATCAAACTCAACTACTTCTCCAGCATTATAGACACGTGTGTCCGTTAATAATTCTTGTTGCTGTTGGTTGCGAATACCCACAAATGTAGGACCTGATACTTCGATTTTAATTTTCATTGTATCTGTACCTGTTAAGGTATAAGAAGTCGTCGCCCCATCCGCCTCAACCGTCCCCGCGGAAATTGTTTGCTTCATCTCTTCTGTTTGATCAGTTTGATCTTCATCAGTTGGTGTTTCCTCTGTAGAGTTTGTATCTTCTTTATCTTTTTTCTGTGCATCTTTATTTTCTTTGTCTTTTTTATCCTTTTCACTATCAATTGGTTGAATATTAGTATCATATTCCATTTCAGGAGTAGTATTTTCTACTTCGCTTGTCCCTGAACTATTTTTAGATTGCCATAGTATCCATATGGCCACAATGATTACAACGATAAATAAAGCTACAATGATTTTTGGCATAGCCTCCATCATTTTATTCGAAGGGCCTTTCGTAACTTTTCTTCTACTTGGACTATTCGTCATCGATTGACTTACTTGGTCATTTGGAGTACTCGGTAGTTCTTTTTTATAAGTCTCTAAAATTTCCTCTGCGTTCAAACCAACAGCTTCTGCATACTGCTTAATAAAAGCTCGTACATAAAACGAACCAGGCATAATGGAATAATTGCCTTCTTCAATTCCTACTAAATAACGCTTTTGAATTTTCGTTATTTCTTGTAAATCGTCTAAGCTGTAGCCTTTAGACAGTCTCGCCTCTTTCAGTCGAGTACCTAATTCTGCCACTAATAACACCTACTTTAACATCAAATTAAAAATTAAATCCTCCAAATGAATCGGATTCGGACATGTGATTTTTTTCCATTATTTCATAAGTAATTTCTTCATCCGTGTGATGACGTAATTCAATGATATAATCAAAATCCTCTATTTTATATTCTGAATGCTGCACAAACATATCTGGATGCTCAACAACTTTAATGCAAGGCATATTCATCATTTCACGCACTAATTGCAAATGTCGCTCATCAGATGAACGCCGAGTCACAATACCATCTAAAATAAAAATATTGTTACGACTAAATTCGTCTCCCACAAGTTTATTACGAACAGTTTGTTTAATCATTGTAGACGATAAGAAAATCCATTTTTTATTGGCACAAACACTTGCAGCTACAATGGATTCAGTTTTTCCAACGCGTGGCATACCACGAATACCAATTAGCTTATGTCCTTCTTTTTTAAAAAGCTCTGCCATAAAATCGACTAAAATACCAAGTTCGTCTCTTACGAAGTGGAAAGTGTTTTTTTCGTCTGCATCTCGAGGAATATAACGACCATGCCGAATAGCTAGGCGGTCACGAAGTTTTGGTTGTCGAAATTTGGTTACGTTAATATGTTCCATTGTCGAAACAATTGTACGAAAACGTTCAATCGCCTCATCATTGTCTGTATGCACTAACATACCACGTCGGTCCTCATCGACACCATTTATTGATATAATATTGACACGAAGCATCCCTAAAAGTGAAGCAATATCTCCTAATAATCCAGGGCGATTCACCTGAATTTCATATTCAAAGTACCAATCGCTCAACACACTCGTTCCCTTCCTATTAGTTAACGTAAAAAATCCTTTATAAGTTCCATCATAGCTGATTTTTTATGTAATGGAAAGTTAGAATACATGGAATTACGGCGTTATTTACTAATTTTTTTTGATGCATGTAGATTAGGCTTACATACGTTCCCTTTTTCGTAGATAAATAGCTTTTTTATATAGAAAAAAGAGGAGATTGGCTCTCCTCTTTTATTTACTGCACATGCTTATTTTGTACAAGCTTAATGACACAATTCGCTAATGCATGCTTCTCATCTTCAGAGGCAACGCCCCATAAATCCGACAGCACTCGCTCTTGTTCGTTTTTAGGATCGACATTTGTCGCTAAATATTCCCCAATTTGGACAGCAGCCGTTTGAATCATTTTCTTCGGCATACCACTCGATTCAGCTTGCATAACGTTTTGTCCTAAAAACGATGTCCATTTTTGCCAGTTTTCTAAAATGGTCATATTTCCTCCTCCTTTACACATGTAGTATGTGCAAAAAAGAATATTATATGTACCAACCGCCATTTAATCGTATGATTTGTCCTGTCACATAATCTGCTTTACCAGACAAATAAAAACGTACCATTTCAGCTACATCCTTTGTCTGACCAATGGTACCTAAAGGAATATCTTCTAAAATATAATTAAGTTCTTCTTGATTTAAATGGCTGTTCATTGACGTATTTATAAACCCTGGAGCAACAGCATTTACTCGAATACGGGATAGTGCCGCTTCTTTTGCATAGGATTTGACAAAAGCATGTTGTGCTCCCTTAACGGTTGCATAAAGTGCCTCACCCGCTGAGCCAGCCTCTCCCCAAATGGAGCCAATGAATAATACATAGCTCACCTCATGCTTACGCAATTTCTCAGATAGTAAAGCTGTCAGTCGCATTGGATTTTGAACGTGGACACGCCATAAAGCATCCATATCCTCCACTGTTGTATCTTCGAGCAGCGAATAATGTGCCTGCCCATTTGCAAAGACAATGGCCTGCACATTAAAAATTTGCGCGGCTACCATTTCCGCTCCTGTTAAAATAGAAAAATCCCCCTGCACAAGCATAAACTCTTGTGCAGGGAAGGTTTTAGAAAGCGAATCACATAATTTATGTGCCGCATTTTTATTATTCGAATAATGCACATAGATGGACCATCCATCTTCTGCAAGACTTTGACAAATGGCACGACCAATCTCACCTGATGCGCCTAAAACAAGGGCAAATTTTTTCACTGTGCTCCCTGCTTGCTTGGCAAAATTTTAAAGACTGTTTGTTGGGATTCTCCTTGAATAGAAGTAAAGGCTTTGTGTAAATCCTCTATTGTTAATGTTTCAAGAACTGGTACCACATCAAACAAATTCATATCATTAAAGGAATAACGTGTAAATTGGTTTGCGATGAATTCAATCGAATTTAATGCTCGTAGGAAGAAGCCAATTTTTTTACGTTTTATACGTTCTAAACCAGCACTATCCAATTGGCTATTCCCCTCATATTTCACTAATTCTTCTTTTATCGCTTGGGCCAATTTATCAGGCTCTGCTGAATCCGAACCAATCATGGCAAAACCAAAGCCATTTTCTAACGTAAAATCAAATGCATATGTCTCATCGATTAAACCTTCTTCATAGACACGTTCATAAAAATTAGATGTACGTCCAAAAATAAGTTCAAGCGCGATTTGAACAGACAGCTCATGCTTTAACATATCCTGTCCTGATAAATTCGTATCCTTTGCTTTCAAACCAACATAAATTTTCGGCTTTTGTACATCCATATTTAATGTACGTTCTTTAATCGCTACGTCTGTTGGTTCTGTATCAAAGAAACGTTGAATTGGTGTTGGCTCTGGGAACTCTTTTTTACCTTGATTGTCACGAATAAAAGTCATCATTTCCTCTGGCTCTACAGCGCCAATGACAAATAATAACATATTTGAAGGATGATAAAACGTATTGTAACACGTATATAAATGCTCTGCTGTAATGCCGTCAATCGATTCAATCGTTCCTGCTATATCAATTTTTACAGGATGTTGATGATACATATTTTCAATCGTACCAAAATATAGACGCCAGTCTGGTTGATCATCATACATCGTAATTTCTTGCCCAATAATTCCTTTTTCTTTGTTGACAGTAGCTTCTGTAAAGTATGGCTCTTGCACAAAATTCAATAAAGTTTCTGTGCTCTTATATATATTGTCAGTAGATGAAAATAAATAAGCTGTGCGTGTAAACGACGTAAAGGCATTCGCCGAAGCACCATATTCGCTAAATTTTTGAAAAACATCACCATCTTCTTTTTCGAACATTTTATGCTCTAAAAAGTGTGCAATACCATCTGGCACTGTAATACTTTCCGTTTCACCGATTGGTACAAACGTACGATCAACAGAGCCGTACTTTGTTGTAAATGTTACAAATGTTTTGGAAAAGCCCTTTTTTGGTAAAATATATACATCTAAGCCATTGTCTAGTTTTTCATAGTAAAGTGTTTCATCTAGTTGTTTAAATTCAATTGTTTTCATTGTGCGGCTTGCTCCTTTCCACATAAGAAATAGACCGCTTCAAGCTGCACTTGCTTAGCCATTGCAACAACGTCTTCCTTTGTTACAGCTTTCCACTTATTTGCCCAGACTTCAACAGAGAATTCCTCAGGTAAATCTTTATATTGGTCAAAAATTTCAATTTGTCCACGCGCAGAATCCAAGGACTCTTTTAGCTGATTTGTCAGCATAGCCTTTGTTTGCTCCAGCTCTAAATCTGTAATGTCTCCAGCCTGCATGACAGCAAGTTGTTCTTTAATTAAAGACAATGCTTTTTCTTCATTTTTAGCTTCAATCCCAGAAACAACAAACAGAAGACCGTAATGCGATGCATAGGAGCTTGATGCGTAATAAGCAAGACTCTCTTTCTCACGCACATTCATAAATAATTTAGCATGAGGATAGCCTCCAAAAATGCCATTAAAAATCTGCATTTTAGCAAAATCAGCATCTCCAAATCGAATAGGCGTGCTAAAGCCAATATGAAGCTTACCTTGTTTCATTTCATGCTGTTCTCTTACGTAATCATTGTCAGGATGCTGTTGTGGTAATACTGCTGGCACTTCCTCTGGTGTGCGATCATTAAATGGTAGCGCTTTTTTTAATTTCGCTACAAGTTCCTCTTCATTAATGTCTCCAGCAACATAAATATCTATTTTGTCGTTAGCGAGCATGGATTGGTATGCCTCAAATAAAGAAGCAGGCGTAATTTTTTGAATTTCTTCTACGCTACCATTAGCCGAAATCGATGCAGGCTCGTTTGGTCTCAAGATTTGTTGTAAACGGAACTGAGCAAAACGAGATTTATCATCAAAAATAGATTCAATCCGTTGAATGACTGTTTTCTTCTCCCGTTCTACAATCGATTCCTTAAAGACACCGTTTTCTAAATTAGGCTCAAAAATAGCTGTGTGCAATAAACCAAGTACGTCGTTTAAGACACTTGTATTTGCTAGATAATGATCATTCACAGTCTCCACATTCATTAGCACCGTATGTTCATTACCTCGTTTTGATGTATCAAAATATAAAACAGTACCATATAAATCATCTAAAAAGCTACGGAAAGCAGCAGTTGTTTTATATTTAGCATTACTATGCTGTAGTACATTGGTTAACACTGTACGTTCCGATGCACTTTTTGCAGTTAATGCTCTTCTCCATTTAATCGAAAAATTTACGGTTTTAAATTGGGTTGTTTGTCGGATATGCAAATTGACACCTTTTGCAAAAGGTATTGTTTTAAACATATGAAACCCTCCTATCCTTCTTAATATAACGATGTACTACACATACTATACATGTCTATTGTCTATAATTGCAAAAAGAATCCAAAGTATGTATGGGAAAAATTAAAAAATACACCAATTTCATATGTAAAAAAAGACTGAGCATCGTTCACTCAGTCTTTTTGATTCATTTTTCTTAACGTTTACCTTTAATATAAGGCTGTCCACTTGCTTTTGGAGCATTCGCTTTACCAATAAAGCCTGCTAAAGCAAGGATTGTTAAGACGTATGGTAAAATTTGCAGATAAACGGCTGGTACATTCTCGATGAATGGAATTTGACTTCCTGCAATACTTAAAGTTTGCGCTAAACCGAAGAATAAGGCTGCTCCTAATGCACCAATTGGATGCCATTTCCCGAAAATCATAGCGGCAATGGCCATGAAACCTTGTCCAGCAATTGTTGCATGCGAAAAGTCATGTGTAATTGTTTGTGCATAGACTGCACCACCAAGACCACCTAATGCCCCAGAAATAACAACGGCAATATAGCGCATTTTATTAACATTAATCCCCATTGTATCTGCTGCCATTGGGTGCTCACCCACAGCACGTAAACGCAAGCCGAATGGTGTTTTATAGATAATAAACCAAGCACCAATGGCTACCGCAAATGCTAAAATAGATGTGCTGTAAACATCATGGAACAATAAAGGACCAAAGAATGGAATATCCTCTAAATAAGGAATACCGAAACGGTCGATTGGACGTGTAATCATATCCGTTTGACCTTTATCATAAATCATTTTAACTAAGAAAACTGTAGCAGCTAAGCCAAGTAAGTTAATGGCTACACCTGAAACTGTTTGATCGGCACGGAAAGAGATCGAAGCAACAGCATGGAAAAGAGAGAAAATCCCACCAATAATCATAGCTGCTAACATCGCTACCCAAATCGTTGCCACACCTAATGACGAAGCGAATTCTAAATTGACAAAAATACCAACAAAAGCACCAACAATCATTAAGCCTTCTAGCCCGATGTTGACTACACCAGAGCGTTCAGAGAATACTCCACCGATAGCAGTAAAAATCAAAGGTGTTGCATAAAGAATCGCTGAAGGGATGATGAAATATAACATTTCTAAAAAGCTCATGTTATTGTCCCTCCTTTTTCTTGCTCAGCTTTTGCAAGCCTATTCGAATAATGTAGCCTGATGCAACGAAGAAGATAATCAATGCGATGATAATTGATACGATTTCTTCTGGAATACCCGCAGCATTTGGCATATTTAATGCACCATATTTTAATGAACCGAATAGTGATGCTCCAAACACTACCCCAAGTGGTGTATTCGCACCAAGTAGCGCAACGGCGATACCGTCAAAACCGATTCCTGTAAAGCCAGGTTTAATAGATGCGTTTTGGAATGTACCTAAAGCTTCCATCGCACCACCAAGACCTGCAAACATTCCTGAAATCGTCATCGCTAAAATAATATTTTTATTAACACTCATACCTGCATAATCGGCAGCATTTTTGTTAAAGCCTACTGCTTTTAGCTCGTATCCACGTGTTGTTTTTTCTAAAATGAACCACATAACTACTACCATTAATAGTGCAACAATGATCCCATAGTGAAGACTTGAATTGTCTGTAAGCTCTCTTAAAAACGGAGAACGTAAAGAAGCTGATTCATGGATACGTTCTGTTTTAAAGCTTCCATCGGACAATTTTTTAATCACTGCGTTGGCAATATAAAGCGCAGTATAGTTGAGCATAATTGTCGCAATAACTTCATGGACTTTAAATTTCGCTTTTAAGAAACCTGCAATAAAGGCCCAAAATGCACCTGCAGCTGCAGCAGCAAGTAATGCCAATGGTAAGTGAATAACTTTAGGTAGCTCAAATGCGTATCCTACCCAAGCTGCTGCTAGCCAACCTAAAATCAGCTGACCCTCAACCCCAATATTGAACAGTCCTGTGCGGAATGCAAATGCTACTGCAAGACCTGCCAAAATATAAGGTGTTATTTGACGAATTGTGTTCCCAATTGAATATGAATCTCCAAAAATACCTGTCCAAAGAGCAATATAACCTTCTACTGGGTCATAGCCACTGACTACCATAACGATAGCCCCTACAATTAAACCGATAATGATAGAGATGATAGGAACGAGTAGATTAATGACACGATTTGACATTAGTCGTTCCCCTCCTTCGCATCATGCTTATTATTTTTTTTACTTTGCCCTGCCATAAGTAAGCCTAGCTCTTGTTCTGTTGTTTCTTTTGGATTTAACTCATCTACTATTTGTCCATCATAAATAACAGCAATACGATCCGATACATTCATGACCTCATCTAATTCAAATGAGATTAACAGAACGGCTTTTCCTTTATCACGTTGCTCAATGAGACGAGAGTGAATGAATTCAATAGCCCCTACGTCAAGTCCACGTGTTGGTAGAGCAGCAATTAATAAATCTGGATTACGGTCGATTTCACGACCGATAATAGCTTTTTGTTGGTTACCTCCAGATAATGCACGAGCCGGTGTCATTTCACCATTACCTGTACGCACATCATACTCTTCAATGATTTGACGAGCTTTTTCCGACACTTTTTTATAATCCATGACAAAACCCTTTGCAATTGGAGATTGGTAATACGTTTGCAGTGCAATATTATGACCAATCGGGAAATCTAACACTAAACCATGTTTATGACGGTCTTGTGGGATATGACCGACGCCTTCCTCTGTAATTTTACGAGGCTTCATATTGGTAATATCTTTGCCATTTAACTTAACTGTCCCACTTTTGATTTTACGTAGTCCTGTAATGGCTTCGATTAATTCGGACTGACCGTTACCATCGATACCAGCTATACCTACGATTTCACCTCTGCGAACATTTAAGTTCAAACCTTTTACCTTATCAATATCTCGGTAATCCGTTACTACCAACTTTTCAATCGATAGCACTTCTTCAGTTGGGTTTGCGTCAATTTTTTCTGTTTTAAATTCAACTTGACGGCCAACCATCATTTCAGCCAATTGATCAGGATTTGTGGCAGCGGTTACAACAGTGCCAATCCCTTCTCCTTTACGGATAATCGTCACACGATCTGAAACTTCCATAATTTCTTTTAGCTTATGCGTAATTAAAATAATAGATTTACCTTCTGCAATCAGTCGACGCATAATTTGAATTAATTCTGTAATCTCTTGTGGTGTTAATGAAGCCGTAGGTTCATCAAAAATTAAAATTTCGGCACCACGATACAATGTTTTTAATATTTCAACACGTTGTTGCATACCAACTGTGATGTCTTCGATTTTGGCATTTGGATCAACATCCAATCCATATTTTTCAGAAAGTGCGTGTACTTTCTTCGCCGCATCTTTTATATTGACAATCCCCATTTTAGTAGGCTCCGTGCCTAAAATAATGTTTTCTGTAACCGTAAAGTTTTCTACCAACATAAAGTGCTGATGCACCATGCCAATTCCTAAATCATTGGCAACATTCGGGTTTGTAATTTTTACAGCCTTCCCACGAACATGAATTTCGCCACCCTCTGGTTGATATAAACCAAAAAGGACGTTCATCAAAGTCGATTTACCTGCACCATTTTCACCAAGCAATGCATGGATTTCGCCTTGTTTCAGTTGGAGGGTGATGTTATTATTCGCCACGAAACTCCCGAATTCTTTACGGATTCCAAGCATCTCAATCACATATTCCAAAATTGTCACTCCCTTAATAGGCACTTATTAAGTATTTTTGCCTTAGCGTATAGTATCTGCTGCTACATGATTGATGGTACAGATAAGCCATACGTCCAGTAGTCAATTTCTACCAGAGGCTAGAATTATTGCTTGATCTAAACCCACCTATAGAGGTAGTTGTTTTGCTAAATTAATACAGGAAAGGTCATCGTTAGAAACCTTTCTTCTATTAACTTATTACCATCATGATTTACCTCTATAAGATTCCTATAAATCTAGTTAAATAGAGTATTGCGAATAATCTAAATATAACGATAGATTGAAAAATCATCATAAGGTCCTTCTAAAAGTCCCTTATGATGATCAAGAGTTGAATTATTTTTCCACTTTTTCTGGAACTTTGATTTCACCCTTAGCAATCTTCTCTTTATATTCATCAATTACTTTTTGTACATCTTCTGGAATCGCACCGCGTGAATCTGCAAGTTTAACACCGTCTTCAGCTAAACCATAAGTAAGTGTTTCTCCGCCTGGGAAATCACCATTTTTTGCTCTATTTGAAATATCTACTACTGCTGTATTAACACCTTTTAACATTGAAGTTAATGTTACGTTTGTTTTATCGTCTACTTTACCTTCTTCGTATTGGTCAGCATCTACACCAATTACCCAAATGTTTGCCTCTGGATCTTTTTTCTTACGTTCTTTTGCTTCAGAGAATACACCGTTACCAGTTGCACCAGCAGCGTGGAAGATTACATCAACACCTGATGAGAACATACCGCTTGCTGTAATTTTACCAACATCCGCTTTATCAAATGCACCTGTGTATTTATCTTCGATGATGATATCTGGGTTTACAGCTTTTGCCCCTTCAAGGAATCCAGCTTCAAAGCGATTAATAACTGGGATATCTACGCCACCTACGAAGCCGATTTTACCTGATTTAGACATTTTCGCTGCAGCTACACCCGCTAAGAAAGCACCTTCTTGCTCTTTGAACATTACTGATACTACGTTGTCTGCTTTTACTTCAGCATCAATGATTGCAAATTGGCCATCTGGATTTTCCTCAGAAATTGCAGCCATTGCATCTTCCATCATATAACCAATACCGAAAATTAAATTGAAGTCACGACGTAGTAATGCATTTAAATTTGAATCATAGTCTGCATCTGATTTTGATTGTAGGTAATCAAAACCATCACCTTTTGATAAGCCGTGCTCTTTACCGTAAGCTTGTACACCTTCCCATGCAGATTGGTTGAATGATTTGTCATCAACGCCACCTACATCAGTAACCATTGCTACTGAGAAAGTTTCTTCTGTTTTGTCGCCGCCTGAAGCATTGTCATTGTCTTTTGCAGGTTTTTCGTCGTCTTTCGTACCACAAGCACCTAAAATAGCACTTGCCGCTAATACTGATGTTAATACTAAACCAAATTTACGTTTTTTCATTTAATTAACCCCCCAAAGGTATTGTAATTAGCAGGAAAAAAATTTAGAAATGTTCTACACCCGTTTACGAACTACATGGAAGCTGAATTTATCAGCTCGGAAATAATTTTTTGAATAGAGCACTACTTGATCATGGTCATCGTAATGCAACTGCTTTAACACTAAAAGAGCTGTTTCACGTCCGCAATTTAAAATCGGTGAGGCTTGTTCATGATACCCAATTGGATCAATATAAGTTACAGCATAGGCTACATGAATTTTGCCTGATTGCTCTAAAGCAGAGAACAGTGAAACTTCTTTTTTTTCGACAAAGTCAGTAGGCAGGAAGCTTGCGGGTAGCCTGTCTATGCAGTAAACTACTGGCTCACCATCCGCTGTTCTGACACGTTCAATCGTGAGTATTTTATCGTCGCCATCACATTGGAAGCGTTTTAAATCTTCTTCAGAAGGTGTGTGCTCAGTTGCCTTTAAAAAACGGGAACCCGGCTCCATACCTGCTGTTTCGATCATAGAAGAAATGCTCGATAGATGCTCGATGCCTGATGTAAACAACGGCTTAGGATTGACAAAAGTCCCAACCCCATGTCGGCGCACAATCACATTTTCCTCTTCCAACAGTCGAAGAGCTTCTCTAAGAGTAGCTCGACTGACTCCTAGTGATTTCGATAATTCAAACTCTGAAGGCAGCTTTTCATTTTCTTTAAAAATGCCAGCCTCAATGTCAGATTTTAAACGATCGATAACTTGAAGATAGAGATGACGATGATCTGCTTTAATAGTCACATATATCACCACCAAATCAGAGATCAGACATCTGATGTACAACATTCCTACTAATCGTTCATAAATATAACATTTTTGCAGAATGAAATAAACAGTTTTGAATAAAATCTGTTATAGAATTCATTCTTTCTTCATTTTCTTTGCAAATATTTGGACAAATATACAGTAGTTCTCACCATTTCGACATCTAGCTTTTTTGCTTAGTTATCATATTGGTGAACAAGTACTTGACGAGGCTTACTGCCCTCTGGTGGCCCTACAACCCCACGTTGCTCCATTTGATCGACAATTCGTGCAGCCCTTGAATAGCCAATACGGAAGCGACGTTGCAGCATGGAAACGGATGCTGTTTGCATATTGACAACTAATTGGACAGCTTCATCATATAATTCATCCGTTTCCTCTAAAATGGTTTCTTCTTCGGTAGGAATCATCTCCTCCTGATACTGCGCTTTTTGCTGTTCTATAACAAAATGAACGACTGCTTCTACTTCTTGATCCGATAAAAAGGCACCTTGCACCCTTTTCGGTTTGGAAGCGCCCGCAGGTAAAAATAACATATCACCCCGTCCAAGTAGGCGCTCAGCTCCACCCATATCTAAAATCGTTCTTGAATCGATGGCTGACGAAACGGCAAAAGCAATTCTCGATGGAATATTCGCTTTAATAACACCTGTCAAAACGTCTACACTTGGTCGTTGTGTTGCAATAATCAAATGAATTCCTGCTGCACGTGCCATTTGAGCTAATCGTGTAATAGAATCCTCAACATCACTTGATGCGACCATCATCAAATCTGCTAACTCATCCACTATGACTACAATATAAGGTAGCTTTGGATTTTTTTCCTCTGTTTGTTCATTCACTTTTTGAACATGTGCATTGTAGCCCTCAATATTTCGTGTACCTGTATGAGAGAACAAGTCATAGCGACGTTCCATTTCAGATACCACTTTTTTCAGTGCTTGCGAAGCTTTACGTGCATCTGTTACGACAGGAGCCAATAAATGAGGAATGCCATTATAAACGTTGAGCTCCACCATTTTTGGGTCGATCATCATAAGTTTTACTTCATGCGGTTTTGTACGCATTAGTATGGATACAACGATGCCATTTATACAAACACTTTTCCCACTGCCTGTTGAACCAGCTACAAGTAAATGTGGCATTTTATTGAGTTCGGCTAGTACAGCTTGTCCTGTAATATCACGCCCGAAGGCTACTTGTAATAATGCTTCTGGCTTCGCACCGTCCTTCGATTCCAATACCTCACGAAGTGTTACAATAGCCACTTCGCTATTTGGCACTTCAATACCTATCGCAGATTTTCCAGGGATTGGGGCCTCCATCCGAATATCTTTAGCTGCAAGTGCTAATGCAAGGTCATCTTGCAGATTGACAATTTTACTTACTTTCACACCTATATCTGGCAAAATTTCATATTTTGTGACAGCTGGTCCTAAATGCACTTGTGTTACCTTTGCCTTTACACCAAAGCTTTGTAATGTTTGCTCAAGCTTTTTGGCATTCGCCTGGATAACTGAATATTCACCACTTTGATCATGTTGAGGTGGTAGTTGTAATAGGCTATAAGACGGTAGCTGATAGTCTGCATTTTCCACTGCATCTGTACCTTGAATATGAACCTCATCCGTTGCTTCTTCTACTTCATTTTCCACCATAGCAGGCGTATCAAACACAGCTCTTTCCTGCGAGACATTTTGCGTAAAAGCAGAGATAATCGGCTCATGAGGTATTTCTTCCTCTTGTTCAGGCACATCCGTAATTTGATTTACAGCCGCAACCTCATCTCCACTTTCTACCCTTGAGCGGCGATTGTTTGGTTTTTTCGGTTTATTTTTCTTTTTATCATGATGCTTTTTTTTCCATTTGCCAAATAGATCTGGTGTTTTTTCTGCTAAATAAGGCACTAATGCTTTGCCAGTGACAAGTATGAGCCCAATAAAGAAGATGACCCAAGCAACAACTTTTGCCCCCGAGGCTTCAAATAATACATGAAGCCCACTAAATAAAAGGGCGCCAATCATCCCACCGCCCAGAGCATTGCTGCGGTGAATAATGCCATCTGTATTGATTAATATTCGCCACGATTCACGCAGCACAGAATCAGATAATAGACCACCTGATTTTGATAACTGTTCAAATAATATGCCATGACTAAAAATCGTTAAGCTCATAATAATGAGTACCATGCCAAGTATTAATCGATCCTTCATACTGACTTTTTTACGACCAATCATCATTAACAATGCAACAAATATAAGCATAAATGGAACAGCAAAATGTAAATTACCTAAAAGGAACATTGCGATGTTTTCTAGAATCCGACCAATCATGCCAAATTCAAAAATCATAATGACTGCTAATGCGATTAAAAGCAGTCCTAAAATTTCATACATAAGCGGATGCATATCTTTTTTTTCAGTTGTCGCTTTACTTTTAGTCACTTTTTTTCTTTTACTAACTGCCATCTATTTCACCTTCTTCTGCGATCCATTTTATATATGTAGCGAATCATAACATGTAGAACTCGAATATTTCAAAAAAAGGATTTTCCACCGCAATTGGGAGAAAATCCTTTTCATCTACTTTTTCCTCAAAACCTTTACGATGAGCTCGTTCAATTAATATTCCATAATAATTGGAATAATCATTGGACGACGTTTTGTTTTTTGGAATAAATACGTATTGAGTGTATCTCGAATTTCTTGTTTAATATTCGTCCATTCAAATGTATCTTTCCCAACATATTTTTCAATCACATTTTTTGCAATGTCAGATGCCTCAATCATTAATTCCTCTGATTCTCGTACATAGACAAAGCCTCGTGATAAAATTTCTGGGCCAGAGGCAATTTTCTTTTGTGCTCGATTTAATGTCACGACTACAATGAAAATACCATCCTGCGATAATAATTTACGATCACGAAGTACAATATTTCCTACATCGCCTACACCGATACCGTCAATTAATACGTTACCAGCTTGTACACGACCACTCATGCGCATTTTATTATTTTTGTATTCTACGATATCCCCTTTATCGGCGATAAAGATTTGTGATTTTTGCATACCGAGCTGTTGCGCTAACTTCGAGTGAGCAATGAGCATACGATATTCACCTTGAACAGGAATAAAATACTTTGGCTGCATTAAATTCAGCATCAGCTTCAAATCTTCCTGACTACCATGTCCTGATACGTGGACATTTTTACTAGAAGTCAAAATTTCAGCGCCTGCTTTTGACATAGAGTTCATCGTATTAGCCATTTGTACTTCCATACCAGGAGAAGGTGTAAATGTAATTAACACCGTATCACCTTGTTTAATTTTAATGTCACGATGGTGCTTACGGACAATTTTTTCTAATGCATCTAGAGGCTCTCCTCTATTGCCAGTTGTAATAATGATAATTTCATCATCTTGATATTTTTGCATTTCTGAAATTGGAATAATTGTCTCTTCTTCAACTGTTAAATAACCAAGCTGTACACCTAAATCAACAGCTTTTTCCAATGGCTTACCAACAATCACAACTTTACGGAATGATTTTTGGGCTTGGGCAAAAACTTGCTGAATACGAATAAAATTCGATGCATAGACAGCTACTAAAATACGACCTGGTGCTGAGTGGAATGTTTTTGATAATTGCTCTTCAATCACAATTTCCGATGTCGTATAGCCTGGTCGTTCAGCTTCGCAAGACTCAGATAATAGAATAAAGACGCCGTCTTCCCCTAACTGTGCCATTTTTGCTAAATCAGGTTTAAATTTACCTGTCGCTGACTGATCGAATTTAAACTCTCCTGTATGAACAATCGCGCCTTCAGATGTATGGAACACTACCCCTAACGAATCGGGAATACTATGTGTTGTGTGGAAGAATGTTACATACGTTGAGTTAAAATTCATACGACTACGGTTTGTTACTTCGAAAAATTTCACCTGATGTGGTGCAGGTAATTCTTTTAAATGTTCCTTTGCTAATGCAATGGTTAATTTCGATCCGTACACAGGTGCCTTTATTTTTTGTAAAACATAGGCAATAGAGCCGATCGCATCTTCATGACCATGTGTTAAGAAAATACCTTTCACACGTTCTTTATTTTCTTCTAAGTACGTAATGTCAGGAATCACGATATCTATACCTAGCATCTCATCTTCTGGGAACATTAAGCCGCTATCCACTACAAATAGCTCTTCATCAATTTCTACTACGTACATTGCTTTCCCAATTTCGCCTACACCCCCAAGAGGGATGATACGAATCAATTCATTTTTCTTTTTTGTCAATTTATTTCCTCCTAAAAAATATCCCGAACAGCAACCACTTAACATTTATTATACGGTTTGCAAAGCTTTTGCACAAATTAAAAATACATGTTTCACGTAGGAAATAGATTTTCTTTTGATTTGCTGATTGCTAGTAGATGGAAAAACAAATATTGGATACCTTGTACGAATAGAGTTAATCAAGTATTTTTAAGGATGAGAAGTGATGAATGGATGTTTATAGCATACAAAAACGAGGCCGATAGAGTTATCAGCCTCGTTGCTCATTATCGAAAATTTTTCGCTTTTTCTTGGTACGTATCCCAAATTCGGTCAAAGTTCTCTTTTTCTTCATCTGTCATTTCCATCATTGGCAGACGTACATTGAGTGTATCAAAGCCTAACTTTGTCATCGCATATTTAATAGGCGATGGGTTCGGTTGAGCGAACAGCGCACGTACTAAAGGTAATAATGCTCGGTGAATTTTGGCTGCTAGCTTATGATTTCCTTCTTCAAACGCTTTAATCATTAATTGCATATCATTGCCTACAACATGGGCTGCTACAGAAATAACGCCTGCTCCGCCTATGGCCATTAACGGTAATGTTAAACCATCATCCCCACTATACACTAAGAAGTCATCATCTGGATCAATGTTCTCTATAACATCTCCCATCTGATCTAAGTTACCGCTCGCTTCTTTAATCCAAGCAATGTTTGGAATCTTGCTTAAAGCAACAGAAGTTTCATAGGCAACATTGACACCTGTACGCCCAGGGACATTATAGAGCATAACAGGTAGACTTGTTTGTTTAGCGATGGTTTCAAAGTGAGCGAAAATACCACGTTGATTCGGCTTATTATAATATGGAGCTACAAGCATAATACCGTCTGCTCCATTTTCTTCTGCTTTATGAGTCATCGCTATCGAGTAGGCTGTTTCATTGTCCCCTGTACCTGCAATAACCGGTACGCGTCCTGCTACTTTCTCTACTGTAAAGCGCACAACTTCGATTTTTTCCTCAGTAGACATTGTTGGGTTTTCAGAAGTCGTACCACAGGCAACGATACAGTCTGTACCGTTGTCTATCAAATGATTAATAATACGTTCTAGTTCTGGATAATTAATCGTGCCATCATCTTTGAACGGCGTAATCATAGCCGTCCCAATTCGACCTAAATTCATCCTTACACCCCTCTTATAGTAAGTTATCCTCAAGCATTGCTTCTGCAATTTGGATAGAGTTTAATGCGGCGCCTTTTAATAAATTGTCAGAAACGATCCATAGATGGAATCCTTTATTGTTGTCTAAATCTTGACGGATACGTCCTACAAAAGTAGCGTCTTCCCCTTCTGCATAAATAGGCATTGGGTAAGTTTGTGTTGCAATATCATCTTGTAATACTACACCTGGTGCATTGCGTAATACGTCAAAAATCTCTTGGATTGACGCTTCTTTCTCTACCTCAATATAAACAGATTCAGAGTGACCTGAAACGACTGGAACACGAACGCAAGTAGCAGCTACTTTGAGCTCTGGTGCATGCATGATTTTTTTCGTCTCATTAATCATTTTCATTTCTTCGTATGTAAATCCATTATCTGTGAATTTATCGATTTGTGGAATGACATTGCGTGCTATTGGGTAATGACGTTTATCACTACCAGACGGCAAAATAGTTGCTTCTACATCTTTACCTGCTTCCCAATTTGCGCTCTGTGCCTTTAATTCTTGAATAGCAGAAATACCCGCTCCTGAAACGGCTTGATATGTTGAAACGATTACTTTCGTTAAACCAAATGCTTTACGAATTGGCTCAAGTGCAGCCACCATTTGAATTGTAGAGCAGTTCGGATTCGCAATAATCCCTTTATGCTTCGCTAAGTCGCCTCGATTCACTTCAGGTACGACAAGCGGTACCTCTGGATCCATACGGAAATGGCTCGTATTATCAATAACTACTGCACCACGCTTAGCTGCCTCTGGTGCAAGCACAGCTGATACTGACCCACCAGCTGAGAATAAAGCGACATTGACGCCTTCGAAAGCTTCAGGTGTCGCTTCTTCAATTGTATATGTTTGACCATTAAATTCGATTGATTTTCCCGCTGAACGAGCAGAGGCTAGAAATTTAATATGCCCAATCGGAAATTTACGTTTAATTAATTGCTCCATCATTTTCGAACCTACTGCTCCTGTTGCCCCAACAACCGCAACTGTTAACTGCTTTGTCATCTGTCATCTCTCCTTGAATACATGTTCCATAATGTGTGCTATTGTATCACAAAAATACTGAAAATTGTGTGTAATCTATGATTTATTTGAAATATTGTATCAACAGCGGTTGTAATTGCTTTTTCTGCGTAATTGCTGCATGAACAGTATCCACCATTTGATCAAAATCAGCAATTAAAGAAT
Source organism: Lysinibacillus sp. FSL L8-0126 (assembly GCF_038630385.1). Classification (NCBI taxonomy): domain Bacteria; kingdom Bacillati; phylum Bacillota; class Bacilli; order Caryophanales; family Bacillaceae; genus Lysinibacillus; species Lysinibacillus sp. FSL L8-0126. The sequence goes on from NZ_CP152028.1 coordinate 319,763, forward strand.
TCGGTTTGGAGAGGGGGGCATCCTGACCAAAAGGAATAAAATAAATATTTTTGGCATTCAACAGCTTCATAATGTTTATACCATTTAAACCAAGTGCATCATTTGTTGAAATACCTAATACAACAGGTGATCCATTACGCAATGTTGCCTTCGCTGCCATTAATACGGGACTATCTGTTGCTGCATTCGCAAACTTACTTATGCTATTGCCCGTCATTGGCGCAATCACCATTGCATCTAATGGATTGGATGGACCAAATGGTTCCGCCTCTTTTATAGAAGAAATAACCTTTTCTCCTGTTAATGCTTCTATTTTGGCAATCCACTCCTCTCCAGTACCAAAGCGAGTAGCTGCATGTAAAACGGAGTGAGTAATAATTGGCACAACCGTTGCTCCGACATCAATAAAATTTTGAATTTTAGGTATGACATCTTCATACGTACAATGTGAGGCTGTAATACCTAGCCCAATTCGTTTCCCCGTTAACAATCTTCTTCCTCCTCTATTGCCTTGCACAAGATTGTAGCAGCGTCATGTGCAAAGTATTTCCCAGGCAATGATGGCAATAGTACATACGTTTGTAATTGCTCCGCATCTATATCTAAACAGCCTGGCTCTGAGGCCAAATCATATAAAACTGCTGGAACATGCTCTATAAATGATTCTGTAATCCATTTTGCTGGAATTGTATTGATGAAAATATCATCCGTAATAGACCATCGACGATCATCTAAATTCGTAGCTTTATAGCCATATGCTTTTGCCTCGCTCACTTGTACAACAGAACGTGCAACAATGTGGACGTTCGCCCCCATCTTAACTAGTAAAGAGGCGAGCATTTTGGCGATGCGTCCAAAGCCTGCGATTGTAAAATTTTGTCCGTAAATACATTTTTGCTCGAGTCCGTAAAACGTGGCGATAAATCCCTCCGCTGTTAACCGAGCATTTTGCCATATAAACGATTCTTGCTGCAAATAGCAAATGGATTCATTTTTCTCTAGTAATTGCTTCCAATGCATCGTTAATCGGCCTGTATAAAATTTAACTTGTGATATTCCATAGAGCTGCTCAACTTCTATTTTTAATGGAAGAATTGGTAGGATAATTTTATTTGGTTGGTATTCTAAAACCAGTTTATTTAACTCCTCGTTCCAAACGGTCGTTCTTTTATAAAACACTGTTCTCGATGGACTTCTTAGCATTGTCGCTAATTCCTTTAATCGTGAGTCCTCACCGATAACAAGCCATTTTTCGTTTTCCAAAAGCTCACCTCACTGTAAATATTCTGACTGTACTGAAGATGTTTTATTAAATAAAATCCGATCTTCACCAATTAAGATAATTTCGTGCCAAGGTATCATTTCACTAACTTTCATTTTCTTTTTTTGGAATGGTAGTTTATCTTTCACAATTTCAAAGCCATGTATTTTCCCTGTTTGCACATCTAATAGGCATTCTGTATGTGCCAAGATGCCAAAATGTACGCCACCCTCAATTTGAATTAACTCCTTATCCACCATCTCAGATAGTAGCATGCCTCATCTCCCTCCTTGTGCCATTACCTCAATATATGCGAGTTTTTGCAAATCGTGCCCCCTACCAAAAGTAGGAATGTGTTGCATTCCCATCGACATCTGTACATAGTGTATATACACCGTTATAACGGGTGAGGATTTGTGCATATCCATTTAAGTAATGCCAGTGATAAACCTCACGATACAGCTCAAAGAGGGCATTCTAGCGAATAAATTACATGCAGGTAATGCACTATCATCTATCCGTGCTCTAGCAAAGGATTTAAAGGTCAGTGTCATGACGACCAAACGTGCATACACCGATATAGAGCGAGACGGCTTCATCAAAACAGTTGCAGGCAAAGGGAGCTTTGTTACAGAGCGCAATCAAGATTTTCTACGCAAGGAACTTCTGCGACAGCTTGAGGAGCATTTGCAAAAGGCCGTAAAAATAGCGAAAACAGCCGGTCTTTCTAATGAAAAATTGCAGGAACTCCTATCTTTAACAGTAGAGGTGGACAATTAAGAGGAATGCCATTGAGATTCATGATTTACATAAGGTCTTTGAAGGCTTTTCTTTAAAAGATGTAAGCTTTTCAGTCCCTCAAGGAACCGTGTAGGCTTTATCTGAGAAAATGGAGCTGGAAAATCCACAACCATTAAATGCATGCTGAACTTACTAAAAAAAGAATATGGCGAAATATTGCTTTTTAATAAAGATCATGTCGAACATGAACTATCGATAAAAAACGACAACGGAGTCGTATTTGACGATTTACACGTACCAGAAACGCTAAATGCGACGCAACTCGACAAAATCATGAGAAAAGTATTCCAAACGTGGGATTCAGGCTATTATTTTGAACGATTAGCTCAATTTAATGTCCCAAAGAGGAAGAAGATCAAGGAACTATCAAGAGGTATGAGGATGAAGCTGTCAATTGCATTAGCATTGTCACATCATCCAAAATTATTGATTTTAGATGAACCAACAAGTGGATTCGATCCTATCATTCGGGCTGAAATTTTGGATTTATTTTTAGCATTGATGCAGGATGAAACACATAGCATTTTATTTTCTTCCTATATTACAAGCGATTTAGAAAAAAATGCTGACTATATTAAGTTGATTCATAAAGGTGAAATTTTATTGAGCGAAAGTAAGGATGCCCTCTTATGATTATGGGATTTTCAAAGGGAATAGTGAGGAAGTAAGGGATTTGCCAGAGCATGCGATTGTGAGAAGACGTCAGGGAGCGTTTGGAATCGAGGCTTTAGCACTTAAACATGAAGGAAATGAGGCTTTCAGGCTTGAAAAACCTTAAATGGCTTCATTTATATACGACGCGAGAAATTTGCTAATCATTCCATCAAAAAATAGGCTGCCAATTGGCAACCTATTTTTTATCAATTACAACATGGATTAATGTGTCATTGGCAATATCAATCGTAAAGGCTTTGCCAAATCCAACTACATAGCGTCCGTCTAGAGGTGTTAATTCAAATAATGAGAAATCGAGTGAACGTAACATTTCCATCATTTTTGCATTAAATAGTTGATCGAAGGCAGCAAAAATCTCCTCATGACCTTCATTTCCTAAATTTTTAGGCTGACATTGCCAGCGTGCTCGCTCTGTGGCAAATGGATTGGCTGTCACAGCTTCATCTGCTACACAAATTAAATCGACTACTTCTGACTGCTCCATTAACTGGTAATGTTCGGCAATACGACTAATATACACATAAAATTTCCCATTCAAACGTATAAAAGGCGTTGTACTACTAAAAGGCTTGCCTTCCCCATCTACAAAGCTTAATACACAATTTTTTTTACCTTGAATAAATGCTTCATAGTTTTGTTTTACTTGTTCAATATCAATTGCTTTTGGCATGCTGTTTCCTCCTATACTTTGACCGTATTTTTTAATTGAATCCGTGGGGCATTATCCCATGTGACATATTGAATTTCTGCTTCCATACGATAAATTTGTTGGATCATTTGCTCCGTCATGACCTCATCCGGTGTACCCATTTGTGCTCGTAAGCCGTCCTTTACAACAACGATTTGATCGCTATAGCTAGAGGCTTGGTTTAAATCATGGAGCACCATCACAACAGTCATGCCCATATCACGATTAAGCTCTCGCACTAATTCTAGCACTTCATGCTGATGGGCAATATCTAAGAAGGTCGTGGGCTCATCCAATAATAGCACTTGGGGCCGTTGTGCCAATGCCATTGCAATCCACGCACGTTGCGCCTCCCCACCAGATAAAGCGGCAATAGGCTTTTCTTTATAATGTGAGAGGTAGGTTTTTTCCAATGCCCAATCAATTATGGCCTCGTCCTCTGCATTGAGACGCTCAAACCATTTTTTATGTGGATAACGACCATAGGCGACTAAATTTTTGACGGAAATATCGCTCGGTGCTTGATTTTGTTGACTCAGCATACACATTTTGCGTGCGATTTCCTTTGAGGATAATTGACGCATATTTACACCATCAAATAGGATGGTTCCTGCATGATACGGCTGCATCCGTGCGATCGCCTTTAAAATCGTTGACTTACCGGAGCCATTCGGTCCAATAATGGATAAAATTTCGCCCTGTTTCACTTCAAATGAAAAATTATGGACAACTTCCTTTTGTTCATAGCTGATGGATAGCTGATCAATTGTTAACATTAGAACGCCCTCTTTCTCATTAAATATAAGAAGTAAGGTCCACCGAGAACAGCCATTAAAATACCTGCTGGAATATCAAGTGGTGCAAATAATGTCCGTCCACCCGTATCGGCAATCAATAAGACAATAGCTCCCATAGCCATACTCATAGGCAACATGTACTTATAATCGGAGCCAACTAGTAGCCTAGCCATATGCGGGACGATTAATCCAACAAAGCCAATCATGCCAACTGCTGCAACCGAAATTGCTGCTAGAAAAACAGCTAAAATAGATAACATAATACGAATACGGGTCACACTTTCTCCTAAATTGGTTGCGACCTGATCGCCTAAACGAATAATATTAGCTTTTCGAATGGCAAAAATGGATAGAATCCAGCCGATAATGGCATACACATAAATCATATGCAGTGATGCATTTCCTTTTGCTGCAAGACTACCATTCATCCATTGCACAGCTGATGGTAAACGATCACTGTAAAGAATGGATAAGAATCCAATGACTCCACCACACAATGCATTTACGGCTACCCCTGATAAAATAATGGTGATGGGTGTAATGCCTGTACGTCTCCATGCAAGAGCATATACTATGGCTGCTGCAATTAAGCCACCAACAAAAGCTGCAAGCGGAATCAAATGCGTTAGCTCTGGATTAGCTAAAAGAATAAGTAACACAAAGGCCGCTGCCCCACTCGTTACCCCTGTTAACCCAGGATCGGCTAATGGATTGCCCATAACTGCCTGCAATAAGGCACCCGAAATGGCGATACTAGCACCAATAATTAATGCGAGCAGCACGCGCGGTAGGCGAATATCCCAGATGATGGTTGTATAAACACCCTCTTGATCACGTCCATTGATCAGGGTAGATAAAATATCAGGTATGGAAATATGAACACTGCCTAACCCGATCGCTACAATGGCTGCTAAAATCGTTACCACAAAGGTCGTGATAATAATCATGCGACTTCTTGCTGTATGAATCATACCTCTACCTCACGAACTTATTTATAAAAATAATCTGCAATTGTTGTTAGTGCTTTCTCAGCATTTGTAATGGATGTGACACCGAATGTACTATAATCAAGCATATAGATTTTGTCATTTTTATAGGCTGATAATTGTTGCCATGCACTATTCTTTTTAATCTCTTGTTTAAATTTATCTTCATTTGCTCCATGATCACCTGATGCTAAAACAAAAACGATGTCTGGATCAGCTACAACAATATCTTCTAAATTCATTGGCGAATACGTTGATTCTGCTTTTAGTACCGATTTCGCAATATTGTCTGCACCTAATCGTTCTACTAAGCTTCCTAAGTAGGATTGGTCGTTCATTACCATAAAGGAATCAGATGTACCGATGACAAGCATCACAGATGGTAATTCTTTTCCTTGTGCTTTCTCTTCCAATTCTTTTTCTTTTGCTACGAGATTTTGTAAAACCTCATTCATTTTTTCTTCTTTACCAAAGTACGTACCGAGCACTTTAAAGCTTAATTTTAAGTCTTCATATGAATCCGTTGGTAAATAAGCTGTCGGTAAATTCATTCCCTGTAGTGCTTGATCAAGTGAGCTTTGTAATGATGATGCCCCAAGGATTAAGTCTGTTTGTAAGCTTGAAATAACCTCTAAATCGGGCGACATTGGCGAGCCGATTTTTGTAATAGAATCAAAGTCTGCTGGGATAGGGTTTGTCGATGTTGGCACTCCTACTGGTGTGATGTCCAAAAGATGTAACATTTCTGTTAAAGGCACCGATGTCGTGACAATTTTTTCTGGTGCTGTTGTTGGGAAGCTTGCTAATGCCTTTTGGAATGCTTCCTCATCGACACCATCTTGAAATGCATCCTCTTGCACATCAGCTGTATCTGCTGTTTCTTGTTGTGTTGTTGCTTCTTCTTTTATTTCTTTGTCAGTACTCTTTTCTTCCTGATCTGCACAACCAGCTAGCGCTAGTGATAATGTCAGGGTACTGACAGCAAGCCATTTTTTCATAAGATAAATATCCTCCAATTTAAATGCGAATGATTTTCAATATCATTCATACTATCAAAGTTAATTGAGAATTTCAATGCTTAATTGAGAAGAAAATAAACATTAAAAAAGGAGAACTTTGAAAATATTCAAAGTTCTCCTCATGTTGTTGAAAAAAGATCATGTCAAAGGCAGAAAAAGCAACTTTGCAAGGTGAGAGGTTGATTTCTGTTCCGCCAGCGCCCTTTCCAGGGGGCGTCCGATGAGCCGCTTCACTCACTTACGCTCGCTCCAGGGTCTCATCTGTGACGCTAATCCCCTAGGAGTGACGCTGGCTCCACTCCAATCAACCATTCTGCAAAGTGTCTTTACTTTTTTTCATAGTAATATAGCGATTAAATAGCCCATTATTTTTAGAGGGAATAAGCTCTTATTTTCAATATGGAGAGGTGATGCGTGACAACACCTCTCCATAAAGAGTAGTGAAGACCTTCGCTTTATTTGAAAACTTTTGCTAAAAAGGTAACACTTTTGTAGGTTGGAGTGGAGGCTACTTGACTCCCGTGGGATAACGAGACAGGCGAGCCTCTAAACGGAGCGATAGCGGAGGAAGCGGCTCGGGGCGCTCGCCCATAGGAAAGCAAGTAGCCTGCAACGGAAATCCATTTCTACCTTTCAATTGACTGTTTTGTTTTTCAACACTAAAAGGAGAACCTTGGAAATATTCAAAGTTCTCCTTTTTACTATAATGAATAAATTGTTATAACTTGGATAATTAGTATCATTTTAAGCTCTTTTATTCGCTTGGGCCAATAATCGAGATAGCTGGTTCGGCTTTTAAAATTTTGGCAATTAGTCGATCTACTGACTCCATGGATACAGCATCTATAGATGCAAGTACCTCGTCTACAGTACGATGCTTACGATGCACCAGCTCACTTGTCCCATTGCGATTCATACGGGCCCCCGTGCCTTCTAAACCAAGGACAAAGCTACCTTTCAGCTGCTCTTTTGCATTATCAAGCTCTTCTGCTGTGATGCCACCAGCGACAATGTCCAGTAAAGTAGCATCAATGGTATGCTGAAGCTGAGCTAATTGCTGGCGACTAGTACTACCATAAATCGTAAACGCGCCAACATCGGCATAACAGGATTGGTAGGAAAAGATAGAATAAGCTAACCCACGTTCCTCTCGTACTTCTTGAAATAATCGAGAACTCATATTGCCCCCAATAATACTATTCAGTGCAATAAAACTATACATATCTGGATCTTTCACACCAATTGCTGGATATGAAATCGCAAGATGTGCTTGCTCGGTATCACGAATTTTCGTCATTTCTCCTGGATAAAATGCAGGATTTGTCAGTACAGGCGCAATCGCTTGTGGAGAAGGTTGGTAGTGTCCAAATAAATCTTCAATCGTTTGCATAAGCTGAGCTGAAATATTCCCTGCAATGGATATAACAACAGATTCTGGACCATAATGTTTGTCCATATAATGTCGTATGGCGTCAGCCGTAAAAGTCTTTAATGTCTCAGCAGTTCCTAATATCGGACGACCAAGTGCATCATTCGGATACATGACACTCCACAGTTTTTCATGAACATCATCATCAGGCGCATCCTCACTCATTAATATTTCTTCTAATACCACTTGTCGCTCTTTTTCTAATTCTTCTTCCGCAAACGTAGAATGAAAAAACATATCTGCTAGTATTGTGACAGCAAGCTCTGCATGATGATCTAAAACTTTTGCATAATAACATGTATTTTCTTTCGATGTGAAGGCATTTAACTCTCCGCCAATTCGATCAAATTCTTCAGCAATTTGACGGGCTGAGCGAGTTGTTGTTCCTTTAAACAACATATGTTCAATAAAATGTGTGATGCCATTTTCTTCTGGTAGCTCATAGCGAGAACCTGCATTCACAAAAATACCTAATGCAACAGACCTCACATGATCTATATGCTCTGATACTAGCCGAACACCATTTTGACATGTATGTACTTGAACCAAAAAATCTCCCCCAATTATAAAAATTCTCTACTAGTCTTTTTGCTACTATTTAAAAAGGCTGCGCAATCATACGCAGCCTTTGGAATCATTATTATTTTTCTTGTTCAGCGCGTTCTTTTTCCTCTTGTATTACTACTTTACGAGATAAATTCACACGACCTTGCTTGTCAATTTCAATAACCTTCACAAGTAATTGATCGCCAAGTTTTAAGACATCTTCCACTTGCTTTGTACGTTCCTCTTGAATTTCGGAAATGTGTAGCAAACCATCTTTTCCTGGGAAGATCTCACAAAATGCACCGAATTTTTCAATACGTTTCACAGTCGATAAGTAATATTCCCCTACTTTTGCTTCCCGTACGATATCTTCAATAATTTGTTTTGCACGAGCATTCATTTCCTCATTTGCAGAAGAAATGTAGATTGTACCATCTTGTTCTGTATCAATCTTAACGCCTGTCTCTTCAATAATTTTGTTAATTTGTTTACCACCAGGTCCAATCACATCACGAATTTTATCTGGATTAATTTTCACGATGACAATTTTCGGTGCAAATTCAGACAATTTTTCACGAGGTTCAGCAAGTGTTGCAAGCATTGACTCTAGAATATGCATACGACCAACTTTCGCTTGTGTCAGTGCTTCTTCTAAAATATTGCGAGATAAACCGTCGATTTTAATATCCATTTGTAGTGCTGTTACACCTTTAGCTGTACCAGCAACTTTAAAGTCCATATCACCTAAATGGTCTTCCATCCCTTGAATATCCGTTAAAATGGAATAGTGCTCGCCTTTTTTGATAAGACCCATTGCAATACCTGCAACTGGTGCTTTTAATGGTACACCTGCATCCATCATGGCTAATGTAGATGCACAGATAGAAGCTTGTGAAGTGGATCCGTTTGATTCAAGTACTTCAGATACACAACGAATTGTATATGGGAAAGCCGATTCATCTGGAATAACAGCTTCAAGCGCACGCTCACCTAACGCACCATGACCAATTTCACGACGGCCTGGACCACGAATTGGACCAGTTTCCCCTACAGAGAATTGAGGGAAGTTGTAATGGTGCATAAAGCGTTTTGATTCTTCTACACCTAAGCCATCAATAATTTGTACATCACCTAGCGCCCCTAGTGTACAAATAGATAGGGCTTGTGTTTGTCCACGTGTAAATAGACCAGAACCGTGTGTACGTTGTAATAAGCCTGTTTCAGAAGAAAGTGGTCGAATTTCGTCGAGCTTACGACCATCTGGGCGAATCTTATCTTCCGTGATTTGACGACGCACTTCTTCTTTTACCATTTTATCAAGAATGTTATACACTTGTTTCATTGTTTCATCGTCGGCTTCTTGCTCTTCATAGGAAGCGATAACACGATCTTTTACAGCTTGAATGGCCTCATCACGCGCATGCTTCTCCGCAGTTTGAATCGCATCATGCATATCAGTCTCACAAGCTGCTTTTATATCGGCTTGAATCGCTTCGTCAATCTCAAATAATGTCACTGGTAACTTTTCTTTACCTACCTCTGCCACAATTTGTTCTTGGAAAGCAATGATTTTTTTGATTTCTTCATGACCGAACATAATAGCTTCTAACATGATTTCTTCTGGCACTTCAAGTGCGCCCGCTTCAACCATGTTGATGGCATCTTTGTTGCCTGCTACAGATAAATGAATTGTTGAGTGTTTCGATTGCTCCACTGTCGGGTTAACGATGAATTCTCCGTCAATATAACCTACTTGTACACCAGCTATTGGTCCATCAAATGGAATATCAGAAATAGCTAACGCTAATGATGAACCTACCATCGCTGCCATTTCAGATGTACAGTCAGGATCATTGGACATAACCATCGAAATGACTTGTACCTCGTTACGGAAACCATCTGGGAACATCGGACGAATTGGACGGTCGATTAAACGGCTTGCTAAAATCGCCTTTTCAGATGGACGCCCTTCACGCTTAATAAAGCCGCCAGGAATTTTACCTGCAGCATATAGACGTTCTTCATAGTTAACTGTTAATGGGAAGAAATCAAGTGGTTTTGGTGATTTTGACATTGTTGCTGTGGCAAGTACAGAAGTATCGCCATAGCGTACTAATGCGGCTCCGTTTGCTTGTTTTGCTAACTGTCCAACTTCAATTACAAGTGGACGGCCAGCCCATTCATAGGAATAGACTTTCTTTTCGTTCATTCAATGAACCCCTCTCTATTATAAAAACACTTACTTCGTCTGTATGTACTAATAGTAAGTGTACCAAAAATGCTTGTTCTATGCTAAATAATATTTCATGAAATAATCATACATTTAAATTCAGTTATTGCCAATTTATTTAAGATTTATTTCTATATTTTATTGAAAAAGCATTTTTTACATTGGTATACGGATTTTCAATGGATTCCTACCAAAAGGTACAAGCTTAAATATCAATTTATGATAACATTGCGCTCATCATACAACATCTTATCAGTATAAAGAAAGTCACATAGCAAGTAAAGCTAAAACAAAAATAGAGGTACTATCAATCATACCCTGTAACGATTTGCTACAGGGTATTTGATCTTAGTGTTGAAAAACAAAACCATCTAGAGCATTTTTGTGAAAGGTGAAAGTAGATTTCCATTGCAGGCTACTTGCTTTCCTGTAGGCGAGCGCCAAGTCGCTTCCTCCACTCCAATCCATAAAAATGTTCACTTTTTAGCGAAGGTTCGAGTGAAGATGTTCACTACTCATTTTACAGAGAGGTGTTGTCACTCATCACTTCTCTACATTGAAAATAAGAGCCTATTCTCTCTAATAATATAAATGAAGGGCAATTTTGTTCAGGAAAAGACACTTTTGTAGAATGGTTGATTGGAGTGGAGCCAGCGTCACTCCTAAGGGATTTAGCGTCATAGCTGAGACCCGGAGCGAACGTAGTGAGTGAAGCGGCTCATCGGACGCCCCCTGGAAAGGACGCTGGCGGAACGGAAATCAACCCCTCGCCTTGCTAAAGGTTCTTTTTCTGCTATTGCTATCACCTTTTTTCAACAACATAATCAAATACCCTGTAACGATTTGCTACAGGGTATTTGATTTTATGAAATCGTAAGTTATGTAGTTTTCGTCATGGAGTGCATTGTATTTTTTTCTAGCTTCATTTTTTTGCTTATGATAGGCATTACGAAGCGATCAAGTCCAAATTTCCCAGCATTATAGCCTGCCACAACGATAAAGATCGCCAGTAGAATATCAAATGGATTACTAGAAATCGTACCAGCTAGCAAGAAGGCAAAATTCATAACCATTCCAAAAAATGCTGCATATGTAGTTAAGCACCCTAGTATTAAGCCAAGACCGACAAGGAATTCTCCCCAAGGAATGACCACATTAAATATTTCAGCATTTGGTAAGGCAAATGACTCTATAAATTTTACATATGTAGGATATACCACTTTTTCTCCACTCATGACAGGATTCTCTGATGCAAATGTTAAAAACCCTGAGGCATCAAATCCATTCGTCAATTTACTCCAACCTGCTGTCAGCCAATGCCAGCCCAAGTAAATACGCACGGCTGTTAGAATAGCAGCAACAATGTTATTCTCTCTTAAAAATGTATTAAACATTAACCAATCCCTACTCTCTATTTTTTACTTTTCACAACGGTCTTCAATAAATCTATAGAGATCAGCTATTCTCCACACTTGCACCCTGTTGTCCTTCGTAGATTGTGAACATTTTATAAATGACTATTCATTCGTAAACGAAAAAACAACCACTATTCAATTCGTTCAATGCATTGAGCAGCAACAAAGATAGACTATCGCATAGTTTTTGAATTTGGTTGCGAAATGTGATTAGAATATACCATCCTTTTCAACCATACTAAATTGTTTTGGTGATTCGTTCATCGTTGTGTAATAAAGTTATGGCTTATTGTTGAACAACATAAAATAATAGACGAGAATAAACCTGCATTATGAACAATACGCTGCATATATGTCGCAAGTTTCAACCATAAAAAAAGACTGTAGACAAACTAAAATTTGTCTACAGTCTAATACAGCTATACTTGCGCTTTGAATTAGCGACGTAAGCCTAAACGGTTGATTAGTTCACGGTAACGTTGTACGTCTGTTTCACGAAGATATTTTAATAAGTGACGACGACGACCTACCATTTTAAGAAGACCACGCTCAGAGTGGAAATCTTTTTTGTGTGTACGTAAGTGAGCATTTAGAGCGTTGATTTCCTCTGTTAATACTGCAACTTGTACTTCTGGTGAACCAGTGTCACTTTCGTGAGTACGGTACTCAGCGATAATTTCGTTTTTACGTTCTTTTGTAATAGCCATTTGAATGGACCTCCTAAAATATAATGAATCCCCATTAGCACAGTAAACGTTGGAGTCATCGATATACCGAGCTAAGGTTAAGCATTTATGCACTTATGAATGTTACCATAAATCATTTGATCAAGCAAGTAAAACGTCGGCTTGAATGTTGTCATCTCATCATGCTGTGACGCTTACAAATCGTTAAAGTATCGGATAGCTTCTTGTTTATCCTTTTCGATTTGCGCTTTCAACGCCTCAATCCCATCGAATTTTCGTTCGCTTCGAATCCGTTTGTACCAAGCTACATGTACTTCTTCACCATAAATATTTTTATCAAAGTTTAAAATATGGACCTCAATCGATAATTGCTTATCATTTGGATCTTTGAAAGTTGGTTTGTAGCCCACATTACAAACACCATCATACCAGTTATTTTGCACGAGTAAACGAACAGCATAAACACCACTTGCTGGAATGAAAGTGCCTTCTAAAGCTTGGACATTTGCTGTAGGGAAGCCAATAGTACGTCCGCGTTTATCACCGTGTACAACAATCCCATTGATTTCAAATGGTCTGCCTAATAGTGTTGTAGCTTCTTCCATATCGCCCTCTTGTAGTAGCTTCCGGATACGGGTAGAGCTGATTTTCTCAACATCGTCTGTTTTCTTCTCCACAATGGTTACACCATACTCACCATTACTTAATGCACGCATATCGTCCATAGTTCCTTTTCCGAATGCCCCAAACGAATAATCAAAGCCAGCTGTAACATGTTGAATATTTAATCCACGAATAAAAGTATCAATAAATGCTGCTGGTGAAAGCTTAGCAAAATCAGAGGTGAAATGGACAACAAACACCGTATCCACACCCTGTTCTTCAAAGAGCTGTAATTTCTGTTGTAAGAGTGTAATATAAAAAACTTTTTCATTACGTCCACCAAGAACTAATGAAGGATGTGGATCAAATGTCATCACTGCAGTCGGAATTTGCCGCTTATTTCCCTCTTCCTTCGCTGTCTTGATAACTGCCTGATGCCCTCTATGTACACCATCGAAAAAGCCAAGAGCAAGCGAATATGGCTGCATGCTTTCTCGTTGCTGTAATTGATGTGGGTATTTTAAATGAATGACCTCCATTGAAAAATCCTCCTACTCTATCGTCGGAAACATCTTGTGTGGCTTCATCAAACCATCCTTCGTAGGGTGAGCCTGATAAACCGCCACTGCCTTTCCATTGATTCCAAACACAATTTTATCATGACTCTTTAATAATGCATCTGCTGGAAGCACTTGTCCATTGAAAATTTCTTTTTCATTGGCGGCAGTAATCTCAATATATGGATAGTCTGCTAATGCATACTCGACAGGTAAAATACAGGTAGCTGCTTGCTCTGCATCCATTAGCTCAGCAACCTGCGCTAATGTAAAGCAGTTATCACGAGTAAAGGTGCCTGAGGCTGTGCGTACGAGCTCCTTCATATGTGCAGGATAGCCAAGAGCTTCACCAATTTGCACAGCTAGTGTACGAATATAGGTCCCTTTACTGCAAGCAATACGGACCGGAAATGTAATCTCTTGCCCCTCATATTGTTCAATCTCATCAAGCAGCTCTAAAGCATAAATCGTTACTTGACGTGTTGGTCTTTCAACCGTTTCACCTTTTCTGGCATACTCGTAGAGACGTTTTCCATTTACTTTTACGGCTGAAAACATTGGTGGCGTTTGTTCAATAATACCTGTTAATGTAGCTAACACCCCTAACAGCTGCTCACGAGAAAAGCTTTTTGTGGTCTGATCTTGTGCAACCGTTTCGCCTTCTGCATCCTCTGTTGTTGTAGTACGGCCGATTGAAATGATAGCTTCATAGACCTTTCCTGCATCGGTTAAATATTCAGCAATACGCGTTGCTTGGCCAATACAAATAGGTAGCACACCCTCTACCCCCGGGTCTAGTGTCCCTGTATGCCCAACTTTTTTTGTGCGCAAAATTTTCCGTAATTTAAAGACACAATCATGGCTCGTCATGCCTCTTTCTTTCCAAAGTGGTAAAATACCGTTCATATTAGTGCCTCCCAGTTACCTTCTCTATCATCGACTACGTATTGACATAATCTTTTTCCATAAAGATAAAAGTCTGCCTGCATTAACATGCATGTGGCAGACTTTTTTAGCTTATTCTTTGTGTAAACCTCTTAACAATGAATCAATACGGTTACCATATTCAATCGATGAATCAAATTCAAAGAGTAGTTCTGGTGTACGTCGTAAACGAATGCGTGATCCGATTTCTGATCGAATGAAGCCAGAAGCTTTTACTAAAGCTTTAAGCGTTTCTTCACGTTCACGCTCATTGCCTAAAGATGTAATATAAATTGTCGCTTGCTGTAAATCACCCGTTACATCAACACCTGTAACAGTCACAAAACCAACACGCGGATCTTTTATTTTACGGCCAATAATATCGCCAAGCTCTTTTTTCATTTGCTCAGCAACACGGTTTGAACGTAGAGACATAATTTGTCACCTCTATTTCGATGTACAGATAGCTGTGCATTTCATTGCTGTATCAAGCTTACAGCTATCTACTATTGCTTATAAATAATCTCGCCACACATCAAGCTGTTCCCATGATGGATTTGACTGCAAATAATGGAGCGCATGATTTATTTCCCGTTCAGCTGCATCTTTTGATGAAGAAACAGCAACAAGTCCTAATTTCGTACGCTGCCATACATTTTGATGGTCAATTTCCGCAATAGAAACATTAAATTTCTGCTTTGTGCGGGTAATCATACGCTGTAAGACAGCGCGTTTTTCCTTTAACGAATGGGCAGTTTGAATGATGAATTCAACCTCTGCATAAACGATCATTAGACGCGTTTAACTTCTTCCATAATATAGGCTTCAATAATATCGCCTTCTCTAATATCGTTGAAGTTTGTAATCGTAATACCACATTCGTATCCTCTTGCTACTTCTTTCACTTCATCTTTGAAGCGTTTAAGCGTATCTAGCTCAC
Source organism: Lysinibacillus sp. FSL L8-0126 (assembly GCF_038630385.1). Classification (NCBI taxonomy): domain Bacteria; kingdom Bacillati; phylum Bacillota; class Bacilli; order Caryophanales; family Bacillaceae; genus Lysinibacillus; species Lysinibacillus sp. FSL L8-0126. The sequence continues at coordinate 335,320 of NZ_CP152028.1, forward strand.
CTTCAAATATAACCACATTATCGCGGATTACACGTACACCTGAATCACGCGTTACTTTTCCTTCTGTTATATATGAACCAGCAATTGTACCAACTTTTGATACTTTAATTGTTTGACGAACTTCTGCTTGACCAATAATTTTTTCTTCAAACTCAGGATCAAGCATACCTTTCATCGCTTGTTCAATCTCTTCAATTACTTTATAGATGATGCGGTGTAAGCGAATATCTACACCCTCTTCTTCTGCAGCACGTTTTGCGTTAACATCTGGACGTACGTTAAATCCAATAACAATCGCATTGGAAGCTGCTGCAAGAGAAATATCAGATTCTGTAATAGCACCCGCACCTGTGTGAATAATTTTCACATTTACGCCTTCTACATCAATTTTCATTAATGAGGCAGCCATTGCTTCAACAGTACCTTGAACGTCAGCTTTCACAATTAAGTTAAGCTCTTTCATTTCGCCTTGGCTCATTTGTTCAAATAAGTTATCCAACGTAACACGTTGTTTTTCTGAACGCTGTGCTTGAATTGCTGACATAGCACGAGTTTCACCAACTTGGCGTGCTGTTTTCTCGTCTTCAAAGACTACGAAGCGGTCACCAGCTTGAGGTACATCGTTTAAACCTGTAATTTCTACTGGTGTCGATGGGCCAGCTTCTTTTACACGACGACCTTTGTCATTCACCATCGCACGTACACGACCATACGTATGACCTACAACAATTGGATCTCCTACTTTTAATGTTCCATCTTGTACTAATAGCGTAGCAACAGAGCCACGTCCTTTATCAAGCTGTGCTTCAATAACTGTACCAAGCGCTAAACGATCCGGGTTCGCTTTAAGCTCACCAACCTCGGCTACAAGTAAAATCATTTCTAACAATGTATCAATGCCTTCACCTTTTAATGCAGAAATCGGTACGAAAATTGTTTCGCCGCCCCATGCTTCAGGAACTAAGCCATGCTCTGTTAATTCTTGCATGACACGATCAGGATTTGCTGATGGTTTATCCATTTTATTCACAGCTACAATAATTGGTACTTCGGCTGCTTTAGCGTGATTAATCGCTTCTACTGTTTGCGGCATGACACCATCGTCAGCAGCAACTACTAAAATGGTTAAGTCAGTTACTTTTGCTCCACGTGCTCGCATTGTTGTGAAAGCAGCGTGTCCTGGTGTATCAAGGAAAGTAATTTTCTTGTCGCCTTCCGTTACTTGGTATGCCCCAATATGTTGTGTGATACCACCGGCTTCTCCTGCTGTCACTTTCGTATTACGAATAGAATCCAATAATGTTGTTTTACCGTGGTCAACGTGACCCATGATTGTTACAACTGGTGGACGTTCTGATAATACTGCTTCGTTCACTTCTTCTGTTTGCTCGAAGTGTGTTTCTAAATCCGTAATATCTACACGAATTTCTTCTTCCACTTCTACACCGTAGTCTGCGCAGATTAATTCAATTGCATCCTTATCTAATTCTTGGTTAATTGTTGCCATTACACCAAGCATAAATAATTTCTTAATGATTTCAGATGGCTCACGGTGTAATTTTTTTGCTAATTCCGCTACTGATAATGATTCAACAAAAGTAATTTTTTCTGGCAGTTCCTTTTGTTTTACTGGTATAGACGGTTGATGCGTTTTTGGATGGCGACGTTTGCCTCCATGAATGCCTGGTTTTGGACGTTGGTTGTAACCACCGCCACCTCTACGATTATTATTATTATTGTTATTATTATTATTTTGTGTCATATTTCTATTTTGATTACCTTTTGTATTCTTAGATTTTTCGTTAGACGAATTTGAGTTTTGCTGTGTGTGTTGCTGATTGTTTGCTTTAGGCTTAGAAGTAGCAGATTGCTGCCTTTGTCCTTCTTGCATTTTCACCGAATGCTGTGGTTTTTGCTGTCCATTCGATTGAGGTCTTTGCCCCATATTTTGAATGGTTTTTTTTGCTGCTACATTTTTCTCAGGTGTTGCTTTAAATGATTGGTTTAACTTTGCCACAATATCTTTTTCCAACATCGACATATGGTTTGTTACACTCACATTTAATTTACTTAGTGCTTCAATAACCTCTTTACTCGTTTTATTCACTTGCTTCGCATATTCATGAACTCTGATTTTGGTCATCTGCTCACCCCCGATTAGTTTTCGTTGAGTAGACTAGACAATTTACGTGCAAAACCTTTATCGGTAATAGCTAAAGCCACTCGGGCCTCCTTACCTGTAGCATGTCCTAGATCATAGCGATCTCCAATTACATGATACTCAACGTTGTAGTACGTGCACTTATCTTGAATTTTCTTACTAGAGTTTTTAGAGGCATCGTTTGCAAGCAATACTAGCTTAGCATTGCCATTCCGAACTTCCTTTACTACTAACTCTTCTCCTGAAATCACTTTACGTGCTCTTGCTGCGATCCCAAGCAAATTAAATATTGCTTGATTTATCATAAAATTGACTCCCTACGAATCAGCAAAATAAGTTCCTCATAAATTTCTTCAGGAATTTTAACATCAAGCTGGTGCCCTAATACATTTTTTTTGCGCGCGATGTCGATTGCATTCTCTGATTTAGATACATATGCACCACGCCCAGGCTTTTTTCCGGAGATATCTACACTTACTTCGCCCTCTTTTGAACGAACAACACGTACCATCTCTTTCTTTGGTAGCATTTCTCCAGTTGCTACACATTTACGAAGAGGTACCTTTTTGTTTACAGCCATAAGAATCACCATTCCTCTCTGAAGCTTGTCGTAAGAGGTGGACAAGTCATGCTCTACTTGACGCTCTGACAGTATTCAGTCGGCGTAGGGGGCCCACTGAATACTGTCAGCTAACTCGTCACACGGGCTTTCTTACTTATTCTTCGTCGTCTTGATATAAGTCAACTGCCACGTCATCAAAATCACTTTCTTCATCTTCAGCAGGGATGAAAGTGCTTGTAGCAGAAGGATAAATACCTAATTCACGAGCATCTGTTTCACTCTTAATATCAATTTTCCAACCAGTAAGCTTTGCAGCTAGACGTGCATTTTGCCCACGTTTACCAATTGCTAATGATAATTGATAGTCTGGTACGACAACCGTAGTTGATTTTTCTTCCTCGTTCACTTGAACATCTAATACTTTCGATGGGCTTAATGCATTGGCTACGAATACAATTGGATCTTCAGACCATTCTACAATATCAATTTTTTCACCATTTAGTTCATTGACAATCGTTTGTACACGAGCACCTTTAGCTCCAACACATGAACCTACTGGATCTACTTCTTCATTATGTGCATGGACAGAAATTTTAGAGCGATCTCCAGCTTCACGAGCAATTGATTTAATTTCTACAATACCTTCATAAATTTCAGGTACTTCCATCTCAAATAATCGACGTAATAAACCAGGATGTGTACGAGACACAATCACTTGTGGTCCACGTGTCGTACGCTCAACCTTTGTAATATATACTTTGATACGATCATGTGGATGATAAGATTCGCCTTGAATTTGTTCATTAATTGGCAATGCAGCTTCTACTTTCCCTAAACCTACATAGATATTTCGAGCATCCAAACGTTCCACGACACCTGTTACGATATCATCTTCACGGTCTACATATTGCTCATAGATTAATCCTCGCTCCGCTTCACGTACACGTTGTGTGACAACTTGTTTTGCTGTTTGTGCGGCAATACGTCCGAAGTTGCGTGGTGTTACTTCCTGTTCCACGATATCTTCTAGCTGATAAGCTGGATTAATGACTTTTGCATCTTCTAAAGAAATTTGCAAACGATCATCTTCTACCTCTTCCACAACATCTTTACGTGAAAATACACGAATAGAGCCCTTATCTAAATTTAAGTCCACTCGAACATTTTGTGCTTGATTAAAGTTGCGTTTGTAAGCTGTAACTAATGCCGCTTCAATGGCTTCAATTAACACATCTCTTGAAATTCCTTTTTGTTCTTCTAGCGCATTCAACGCATCTAACAAATCACTACTCATTTTGTTTTCACTCCTAAATATGCATTATGCTGAAAAATCAATGGCAAGTCGTGCCAATGCGATTTTTTCTTGTTCAATTGTTACTGTCATTTTACGTGTTTTAATACGTACTTCCACCACTAATGTATGTTCATCGTATGACGTTAAGTAGCCTTGGAATTCCTTCATGTCCTTAATGGGTTCATAGGTTTTTACATAAATAAATTTGCCAATTGCTTTTTCAAAATCCGTATCTTTTTTTAAGGGGCGCTCTGCTCCAGGTGAAGAAACTTCTAAATAATAGTTTTGTGTAATTGGATCTTTTTCATCCAATAACAGGCTTAGTCGTTCACTAACTTGAGCACATTGGTCAATGTCAATGTCACCCTCAGGCGTATCGACATAAACACGTAAAAACCAGTTACGTCCTTCTTTGACGTACTCAATATCCACTAGCTCAAGATTTAACTCATCCACAATTGGTTTAGCGAGCTCTTCAATTAAAGATGGTACTTTGCTCATTGTTGCCTCCTGTATTTATCAAATTCTAGCGTATGAATTGTTCATCACTGTAAGTTAATGCAGTAATGAATCATAATAAAACAGAAATTCCACCAGTTGCTTTGGTGAAATTTTACGGTCTTACCTGCTGTTAGTCAAAATTTGTTTTGCTACGGTATAACAACAGAAAAGAGCGGGTATGCCCCACTCTTTTGCTGGAAAAATATCAACAAATTATTACCATAAGGATAGCACAGTTCTCGGCACAATGCAAATTTCCTTCATGACAGTTAACCATATTGTGTCAGGATTTTGAAATTCTACAGTGACCTTTCGCCACGACACAAATCACTTACTAAAAAAGTGATAACTGATTGGCATCAGGCATGCCTTCTAAGCAACCAAGTTGGTCCATGTATTCGATAAGTGTTTTCGATACACGCCCACGTTGCTGTAAATCTTCCTTGGATAAAAACTCTCCCTCTTCCCGAGCGGCTACAATCGTTTTGGCAACGTTGGTTCCAAGTCCTGGAATCGCATCGAACGGAGGAATTAATGAATTGCCATCAATGACAAATTCACTTGCTTGAGAACGGTATAAGTCAACTTTCTGGAAACTCATGCCTCGTTCACACATTTCCAATGCAAGCTCCATCACCGTTAATAAGTTCTTCTCTTTAGTGGATGCATCTAAACCTTTCATATTGATTTCATCAATACGTGCTCGAATCATTTGCGACCCTTGAACCATCGCAATTAAATCAAAGTCATCTGCACGAACTGTGAAATACGCTGCGTAATAGAGGATTGGGAAATGTACCTTGAACCAAGCAATACGTACAGCCATTAGCACATATGCTGCCGCATGGGCTTTCGGGAACATATATTTTATCTTTTTACAAGATTCGATATACCAGCCTGGGACTTTATTGGCGAGCATCTCAGCTTCAAACTCCTCAGATAAGCCTTTCCCTTTACGTACAGATTCCATGATTTTAAAGGCCAGTGATGGTTCTAGACCTTGATAAATTAAATACACCATAATATCATCACGACAACCAATTACTTCTTTCAGCACACATGTACCGTTTTGAATTAATTCCTGTGCGTTGCCTAGCCATACGTCGGTTCCGTGGGAAAGTCCAGAAATTTGGACAAGCTCTGAGAATGTGGAAGGCTTTGTATCTTCAAGCATTTGACGTACGAAACGTGTACCAAATTCCGGGATACCCAATGTTCCTGTCTTACAGCCAATTTGCTTTTCTGTGACTCCTAACGTTTCTGGAGAACTAAAAATTTTCATTACGACAGGATCATCGGTTGGGATTGTTTTTGGATCTATTCCAGATAAATCCTGCAACATCCTGATAACCGTCGGATCATCGTGTCCAAGTATATCAAGCTTTAAAATATTGTCATGAATAGAGTGGAAGTCAAAATGGGTTGTCCGCCATTCTGCATCCTGTGCATCTGCAGGGAACTGCACTGGAGAAAAGTCATAAATATCCATGTAATCAGGTACAACGATAATTCCCCCAGGGTGTTGCCCAGATGTACGTTTTACTCCTGTACAGCCTTGCACTAAACGGTCGACTTCCGCACCTCGGAAATGTAAATTATGATCATTTGCATAGCCCTTTACATAGCCATATGCTGTTTTCTCTGCCACTGTACCAATAGTTCCAGCACGATAAACATAATCCTCTCCAAATAGCACCTTCGTATAGTTATGAGCTTGTGGTTGGTATTCACCAGAAAAATTCAAATCGATATCGGGTACCTTGTCACCTTTAAAACCAAGGAAGGTTTCAAATGGTATATCTTGTCCATCTTTTTTATAAGGTGTGCCGCATTCCGTACAGTCTTTATTTGGCAAGTCAAAGCCTGAGCTGACCGAACCATCATCAAAAAACTCAGAATGCTTACAATTAGGACAAATATAATGAGGAGGTAATGGGTTAACCTCTGTAATTTCCATGAAAGTTGCGACTAATGAAGAACCAACCGAACCACGTGAACCAACTAAATAGCCATCAGCTAATGACTTTTTCACCAGTTTGGCTGAAATTAAATAAATAACACCAAAGCCGTGTCCCAAAATCGATTTTAATTCTTTTTCAATTCGAGCTTTCACGATTTCTGGTAACTCCTCACCATAAATACGATGGGCCATTTCGTACGTTAAATTGGTTACCTCATCATCGGAGCCTTCAATTTTTGGTGTATAGAGGTCATCCTTAATCGGTTTTACATCACCAATACTCTCTGCAATTTTTTGCGCATTCGTTACAACCACTTCTTTTGCAAGATCTGGTCCTAAAAAATCAAATTCCTTGAGCATTTCATCCGTTGTTCTAAAATGAACCTCAGGTAGCTTGGATCGATTTAAAATATTAGCTCCACCCTGTGAACCAATAAGTATTTGCCTAAACATGGCATCTGTTGGATCTAAATAGTGGACATTTCCAGTGGCAACAACAGGTTTATCTATCTTCTTCCCAAGCTTAACAAGCTTACGAATAATATCCTCTAACGTCCATTCATCACGTACAACATTGCGTTCAATTAGTGGCGCATACACAGCTTTCGGTTGTACCTCGATATAATCATAGAATCGAGCAACTTGCTCTGCTTCCTCAGGTGACTTATTCATCATCGTTTCGAAGAGTTCACCATTACTGCAGCCTGAACCTACTAATAAACCTTCGCGATACTGCTCGAGTACAGCCCGTGTCACTCGAGGAACACGATAGAATGTTTTCGTATGAGAATGTGAGACGATTTTAAATAAGTTTTTTAAGCCCACATTATCAACGGCTAAAATCGTACAATGCATTGGTCGACCTTTTTTATAGGCATCGCCACCACCAATATGCTTATTGAAGTCGTCATGGTAATTAATCGCTAGCTCATCTGCATCTTTTAATAAATGTAATAGTAGATAGCCTGTCGCCTCTGTATCGTAAATCGCTCGGTGATGTTGTGTTAATTCAATATTGAATTTTTTACACAGTGTGTTTAAACGATGATTTTTCATAGTAGGATAAAGCAATCTTGCAAGCTCTAATGTATCAATGACCGGATGGGTTGTTCCTTCAAGACCAAATTTCTTATAGCCTGTATATAAGAAACCTATATCAAATGATGCGTTATGAGCAACAACTATTGCGTCACCAATAAAGGCATGAAATTCTTTAATCACTTGCTCCACTTCAGGTGCATTTCGAACCATATCATCTGTAATTCCTGTTAGTTCAATGGTAGTAGCCGAAAGTGGATGATGTGGATTGGCAAAGCTTTCGTATTTATCTATGACATGCCCGTCTTTAATTTTTACTGCGGCCAATTCAATAATCGTATCGTAAGCCGTAGATAGCCCTGTTGTTTCTACGTCAAAGACAACATACGTTGTGTCTGCTAATAAACGATGTTCAGGAGCATAGGCAATCGGTACACCATCATCTACTAAATTTGCTTCTAGACCATAAATGACCTTGATCCCATGTTTTTTTCCTGCTGCATATGCTTCAGGGAAGGATTGCACAACAGCATGATCCGTAATAGCTATTGCTGGATGCCCCCATTTTGCGGCCTGTGCAACAAGCCGGTCAACAGGTGTAACTGCGTCCATTTGACTCATCGGTGTGTGCAAATGTAACTCAACACGTTTTTCGCCCTCTGGTGCTAAATCTTGTCGTGTTTCTTTTTTGATTTCATTAATATCATTCGCCATGACAATTAAATCACGGATGAATGTATCCGTTTGAACAGAGCCTCGCACTTTAACCCACATGCCCTTTTTCAGATGCTGCATTAATTCTGCATCATCATTATCACGAGAGAACATTTTAACGATGATGGAATCTGTATAGTCGGTAATTTTAATTTGTAATAAGGAGCGTCCACTTTTTAGCTCTTTAATCTCCGTATCAAAAACAAACCCTTCAATAATGACACGGCGTTCTTCCTCGACAATCCGTTTAATTTCCACTATTTCATCATCTTTAATATGCATTCCAAGCTGGAATGGACGGTCACCAAGATTCGCCAATGCCGGGTTATCCTTTTTCTCTTGCTCACGTTTTTGGAAATCTTGCATCGCTTGCTGCGCTAGGGCCACTTCTTCCATACGTTTCTGCTCCATAAACGCCTCTTGTGCCGCGATCATTTCTTCCGTCTCTTCTTGTAGTACAAAGTCGATTACCATATGGGGGAAGCCGAATTGACCATAGCTTTCGGAAAGCTTGTCAGCATACTTTGTTTTCAGCATCATAAATTCCATTTCCTGCATGCAGGACAAAGTAATTTTTTGGCCATTCCACATTGGCACTTGAGAGATGAGACAGCTTTTAAGCGTCGGTGCCATCTCATCAATTTGTTCCACAACACTTAACCAGTAAGCTTGCACCAGTTCCTCTGTCACATTTTTCTCTACCGTTTCAAAGGTAGTATTAATTTGTGCAATTGCTGAAAATTTCTCCGTTAAATGTGTACGGAAAAGCTGATATAACGGAAACGGCAGTATATCTTGTAATTTAATGGTGAAATGCCAAAGTCTAACCTTTTTATGGACTGTTAGGCGTGATAATTCACCTTCCTCAAAAAATGACATGTACACATCATCTGTTAATTCTAATTGTTGCAAGAGCATTCGAAGTCTCATTCTTGCCTCTTGTTGCTGTTCCAATCTAACGACACCTACTTTCAGAAAGAGGTAGGTTGTTAAGCCTCCTCTTCTAATTCGTCTCAAAGACACGAGAGAATTCAAGAAAAAAATTCGCTCCCTCACTGCGGGCGCTCTTCAAGCTTAACAGAGTTTTACCATCTGTTGTTTCTTGCTTGGCTCACTGTCCCGCAGAAGTGTCGCGAATTATTTATCTCTATCTTATCAAAATTTTACGAAAGCCTCTATCAAAAGCATTAACTTCCAATTATAACCGATCTCTTAACAAGCCATTAGTTTTTACGGAAAAATTCGTTAAGGCGATCAATGACCTCTTCTTTTTTCCATTCAAATGTTTCACCAGTTTGACGGAATTTCACTTCTACCATACCTTCAGATGCTTTTTTACCAACCGTTACACGCACAGGTAAACCAATTAAATCAGCGTCTGCAAATTTTACACCTGCACGCTCGGCACGATCATCTAAAAGTACATCATAACGATATGATTTTAATAAACCGTAAAGTTCATCTGCTAATGTCACTTGCGCCTCATCTTTCGTGTTAACTGGCACAACATGAATATCATATGGTGCTAATTGTATTGGCCAAGTAAATCCATTATCATCTTGGAAGTGCTCAGCCACGGCAGCTAGAATACGAGATACCCCAATACCGTAACAGCCCATAATAAACGGTTGAGCCTTCCCTTGCTCATCTAAGAAAGTACCATTCATTTTAGCAGAGTATGTAGTACCTAATTTGAAAATATGACCAACTTCGATACCTTCTGCGAATTTAATAAACCCTTGTCCGTCTGGGGAAGGATCTCCCTCTTTAATAAAACGAATATCTAAGTAGTCATTCACAGCAAAATCACGCTCTGGGTTGACATTCACTAAATGGAATCCATCTACATTTGCACCTGCAATACCATTACGGATAGATTTGATAGCTTGGTCCGCTACTACCTTTACGTCTACTGGTAATTTCACTGGCCCAATTGAACCAACGCCACAGCCTAATAATTCACGGATTGCTGCTTCACTAGCCAGCTCCACAGAACCTGCATCAAGTGCATTTTTCAGCTTGATATCATTAATTTCATGATCCCCACGTGCAAGGACAACCACAAGCTCCCCGTCTACATCAAACACTAAAGATTTGATCACACTGGCTGGCTCTACATTTAAGAACGCTGATACTTCTTCAATTGTTTTTTGCTCTGGTGTTGCCACTTTTTCAACTTCTTTTAAAGCGTCATCTGATGGTTGATAATCCGCAATGACTTCAGCCATTTCGATATTTGCTGCATAGTCAGAAGTATCTGAGTAGGCAATCGTATCTTCCCCAATTTCAGATAGCACCATAAATTCATGTGTACCTTTACCGCCAATCGAACCTGCATCTGCAATGACAGCGCGGTAGTTTAAGCCAAGGCGGGAAAAAATATTTGAATACGCACGATACATATCTTCATATGTTTCATCTAAACTTTCACGTGATGCATGGAAAGAATAAGCATCCTTCATTATAAATTCTCTTCCTCGTAGTAAGCCGAAGCGAGGGCGCTTTTCATCACGGAATTTAGTTTGAATTTGATACAATGTTAACGGCAATTTTTTATAGGATTTAATTTCATCACGTACTAAAGTTGTAATCACTTCTTCATGAGTTGGTCCTAATGCAAAATCACGGTTGTGACGGTCTTTTAGGCGCATTAATTCTGGTCCGTATTTTTCCCAGCGACCTGATTCTTGCCAAAGCTCAGCAGATTGTAAAGAAGGCATTAGAAGCTCAATAGAGTTGATGGCTTCCATTTCTTCACGGATAATTGTTTCAATTTTTGTTAAGACACGTTTTGCAAGCGGTAAATACGAGTATACCCCACTTGTATTTTGACGAATAAACCCTGCTCGTAGTAATTGCTTATGTGATTTTACCTCAGCATCCGCAGGTACTTCACGTAATGTTGGGATAAATGTTTTACTTTGCTTCATTCAGTGTTCCACCTTTTTTAATAGATAAGTTTATACTCTCAATAGCATAAACAAATTTAGCTTTGAGCGCAATGTTTCATAGTAATTGCGCTCAAAGCTAGAAAATGAAATTTCATTTAACTGTCATTGGTTTAAAAGAAGAATCGTTGAATATCGTTCCATGTCACGACAACCATTAAAATCATCAGTAGGACAATTCCTACGAAATGGACAATTCCCTCTTTTTGACGATCAATTGGTTTACCACGTAAAGCTTCAAAACCAAAGAATAATAAACGACCACCATCAAGTGCTGGTAATGGAAGTAGGTTCATAATTCCTAAGTTAATACTTAACATTGCGGCCCAATTCATTAAGTTCATAATACCATACTGGGCTACTTGCTCTGTTGCTTTATAAATGCCAACAGGTCCAGAAAGCGCATCTATTGTGAACTTACCAGTAATCAACATACCAAGAAGCTCAAATATTTTCATGGTCATATTATAGGTTTCTTGTGCTCCATAAACTACAGCTTTTAATGGATTAAATTCTCTCGGACTGTCATAGCGCACACCAATTTGACCATATTTTTCGCCATCCTGCTGGATTTCTTTCACAGTCATATTTAAGTTCATAGATTGTCCATCACGTTCCACAGTCACTGTAATTTCTTCGTTTGGATGATCTTGAACAATAGCGGCTAAATCCTGCCATTTTTCAACGGCTTGTCCGTCAATGGCTGTTACTCTATCTCCCGCAAGCATTCCTGCCTGTGCAGCTGGATCATTTTCTACTACTTCAGTGATAATCGGCTCGTATGTTGGGACACCGTGGATTAACCCAATTACCAAGTAAATCACAAACGCAAGAATAAAGTTAAACAAAGGACCTGCAAAGATTGTCATCGCACGTTGACCAACTGTTTTTGCATTAAATTGACGATCATGTGGTGCAATGACCAATTCACGACCATTTTCCACAAGAACACAATCTCTTGCTACGTCATAACGAACTAGACGTTCTTCTTCATCATAGCCTTCTACAAATAAATTCTTCTCTAAATCAGCACGCTCAACTTCTAAAAATAATAAATCTGGTAGCTGCTTATTACTTTGATTGAAAATAATTTTTTTCACAACATTATCTTCATCGACAATTAGCCCTATTCGATAGCCTGGCTGTAGTTCAGTGCCATCCATATCCTCGCCGGCCATACGAACATACCCACCGATAGGCAATAATCGAATAGTATACATTGTTTCTCCATGCGTTTTCCCATAAATTTTGGGACCCATTCCAATAGCAAATTCACGCACTAAAATACCTGCACGTTTAGCAAATAAGAAATGTCCAAGTTCATGGAAGAAGACGAGCATCCCAAATATTAAAATAAATGCAATGGCTGTTTGCATAATATCCCACCTTTAATAGCGATTAGTTAACGATACAGTACTTTCGTTATTTTACCATGTCTAACACTATTTTTCTTGTCTCACTGTCCACATGTAAAATCGTTTGTAAATCTGGTACTGCAATGTTTTGATGTGCATGCATTACTCGTTCAATCGTCTCATCAATTTCAAGGAATGTAATTTTCCCTTGTAAAAAGGCTGCAACTGCCGCTTCATTTGCTGCATTCATCGCTGTCAAAATGGTACCACCTGTACGACCAGCCTCATATGCTAAACGCAAAGCCGGATAACGCTCAAAGTCCATATCTTGAAAATGTAGTTGTCCAATTTGCGCTAAATTTAGTCGCTGACCATTATGTAATGGTATACGATCAGGATAGCTTAAAGCATATTGAATCGGTACGCGCATATCTGGCGTGCCTAGCTGAGCAATCACACTAGTATCATGATACTCAACAAGAGAGTGAATAATACTTTCTCTATGCAAAAGTACATCTATTTTATCATATGGCATATCAAATAAAACATGTGCTTCAATGACTTCTAATCCTTTATTCATCATTGTTGCGGAGTCTATCGTAATTTTTGCGCCCATAGACCAGTTCGGGTGATTCAATGCATCTGCGACCGTCACATGTTGTAATTGGTCACGTGTTTTATCACGGAAGCTACCACCTGAAGCTGTAATAATTAAACGCTCAATATTTTTGGGATTTTCGCCATTCATTGATTGGAAGATGGCTGAGTGCTCGCTATCAACAGGTAAAATCGTGGCCTTATGTTTTTTGGCTTCTGCCATGACTAAATGACCAGCTGTAACAAGTGTTTCCTTGTTAGCAATGGCAATCGTTTTGCCCATGCGAATAGCTGCTAATGTTGATTCCAGACCAACACTGCCTAGCACAGCATTGACGAGTACAGTTGAGTCTGGATGTGTAGCAACTTCTACAAGACCTTTCGCCCCAAATGTAAATTGGATTTCAGGATAATCTTTCGCAAGGTCTCGTGCATCCTCTTCTAGCTGCACAGAAACTAGCTCGGGTTTTAATGTTTCAATCATTTCTCGTGTTTTCTCAATGTTTTTCCCTGAAGAAAAAGCCACTAATTGAAACGCATCACGTTGTTCTTTTAAAATATCGTAGGTTTGCCAACCGATTGAACCCGTTGCACCTAATAAACTAATTTTTTTCACAACAAATTGTCCCCTTTTTCTATCTAAGCAAATGATTTAGCAAGATGTCTTTTAATATACAGATTAATTACCAAACAAATGTAAAAAATGAAGGAGAGGCACGACAAATAATAGACTATCGAAGCGATCTAAAATTCCGCCATGCCCTGGTAAAATATTGCCCGAATCTTTTACATCAAAATGACGTTTGATAGCTGATTCTACCAAATCTCCCATTTGTCCAATAATAGAGGCAAAAATCGTGACAAAAACAAGTGATATATAACCATTTGCAAATGGGTAAATGAGTTGCATACCAACTGCAAAAATAACCGCAATGACAATTCCGCCTAGAAAACCTTCAATCGTTTTCTTCGGTGAGATTTCAGGCCATAACTTATTCTTTCCTAATTTTCTTCCTACAAAATAGGCACCTGAATCTGTTGTCCAAACAACTAATAGACAATAGACAACATACTCTAATCCAACATTTCTTGTTTCAATTAAATAATGGAATCCTAACCCCACATAAAATGCACCCAATAAAATAAAGCCCACTTCGTCAAAGGTTATTTTATTTTTTACAAGGACCACGTAAATCAGCAGTAACATCATTAGACCATAAACAACCATTAAATTGGATGAATAGCCTATTGTCTCTACAACTTTTTCACTCCAATCTTTCGGTATAACAAGTAATACTAATGTTATTAACCCTAGAAAACCAGGCACAGAAAAAATGGAAATCCCTTTCATTTTTAAGATTTCATAAAAACCGACAATAGCCATTGCAAGCACAAGTATGGTAAATGGTACTTTGCCATAAATAACGAACGGAATAAAAAGTGCTGCTGCAATTATTGCCGTGATAATTCGTTGTTTCAAGTTGTTTCTTCTCCCTTCAACCCACCGTAACGGCGATTACGCTTCTGATAATTTTCCACCGCTTCCAGTAAGCTTTCCTCACTAAAATCTGGCCACAATGTATCTGTAAACCAAAATTCTGTATAGGCGAGCTGCCATAACATAAAGTTACTTAATCGTACTTCACCACTTGTACGAATTAGAAGATCTGGTTCAGGCAAATGGGCCGTCATTAAATGAGACGTTAAGCATTCTTCTGTTATGTCTTGCATCGTTAATTGACCGTCCTGCACTTTTTGCAGCATCGTTTTCATGGCATTGACCATTTCAGAACGACTCCCATAGTTCAGCGCAAAATTTAAGACAAGCCCTGTATTATGCTTTGTTTCTTCCATTGCCTCATACAACGCCTTTTGCGTATGAGCAGGTAATAAGGATGGATCGCCAATCATTTCGACACGTACATTACGCTGCATCATTTCTGGTAAGAAAGAACCTAAAAATTCAACAGGTAGACGCATAAGAAAATCAACCTCTGGTTTTGGTCGCTTCCAATTTTCTGTGGAAAATGCATATACGGTTAAAACTTTAATTCCTAAATCCGACGCAAACCTAGTTACTTTACGTACGGTCTTCATTCCTTCATGATGACCAGCAACTCGTGGCATAGCACGTTTTTTCGCCCAACGTCCATTTCCGTCCATAATAATCGCTACATGGGCAGGAATCGGCTCGCTTTTAGTTAGGGCCACACGCTCCTCCAATGATAGTGTATCCATATTTATTTGTTTTCCTAATAGCTTTTTAAACATGCTAACTCCCCCACTACAACTAATCGGACGTATACTAACCTATCATAACAAACAAAAGCGCTTTTTGTCTTTTTTTTCCCTCTAAATTGACTATGTATGTACTAGCTTATTTTAGAACTATACACATAATAAAGAATAAGTTTGTTAGAAAATCGATGATGTTGTTATTAATGATCTTTTCGCATTTCATGTATGCTCTTTATATGACAAAGCAATTGATTATGAACAATAAAGCGAAAAGACGTCCTGTTATGTATAGGACGCCTTCATCTCATCAAAAAGTTCCATCATAGACATGTAAAACGTCTTGTTTACACCTCTAAAATTTCTTTTTCTTTATCTTTCGCTACTTGATCTACTTTCACAATGAATTCATCTGTTAATTTTTGAATATCGTCACCATAGCCACGTAGATCGTCTTCTGTGATTTCGCCAGCTTTTTCAAGTTTTTTCAAATCATCGTTTGCATCGCGACGAACGTTACGTACAGCAATTTTTGCGTCTTCCGCTTCTTTTTTCACTTGCTTTACTAGATCCTTACGACGATCTTCTGTTAGCGCTGGAATCATTAAACGAATGATCGAACCATCATTTGTTGGTGTAATCCCGATATCTGATTTCATAATTGCTTTTTCAATATCACCTAAAATTGTTTTATCGTAAGGTGTAATGACTAGTAAGCGAGCTTCTGGTACAGAAACACCTGCAAGTTGGTTAATTGGTGTTGGTGCCCCATAGTAGTCTACCATGATACGATCCAATAAAGATGCGTTCGCACGACCTGCACGAATAGATGATAGTTCACGTGAGAAAGCTGTGATTGTTTTGTTCATTTTTTCTTTTGCTTGTTCTAAGACTTGTTTAGCCATTATACGTTCCTCCTAACAACTGTTCCGATTTTTTCGCCTTGTACAGCACGTTTAATGTTACCTGGCTCCGTAATTGAGAAAACAATTAGCGGGATATCGTTATCCATACATAAAGTGGAAGCCGTTGAATCCATTACTTGTAAGCCTTGTTGGATAACTTCTAAGTATGTGAGTGTATCATATTTAATGGCTGTTTCATCCACTTTTGGATCTGCCGAATAAACGCCATCGACATTATTTTTAGCCATTAAAATCGCATCTGCGTCAATTTCT
Organism: Lysinibacillus sp. FSL L8-0126; assembly: GCF_038630385.1. NCBI lineage: Bacteria > Bacillati > Bacillota > Bacilli > Caryophanales > Bacillaceae > Lysinibacillus > Lysinibacillus sp. FSL L8-0126. The sequence goes on from NZ_CP152028.1 coordinate 351,863, forward strand.
GCTGCGCGTAATGCGGCAGTAGTATCAGTAGAGAAGAACGGATTACCTGTCCCTGCTGCAAAGATAACGACACGTTTTTTCTCTAGATGTCTAACTGCTTTACGACGAATGTATGGCTCCGCTACTTGAGTCATCACAATAGAAGATTGAACGCGTGTTTCAATACCTAATTTTTCAAGAGCATCTTGTAAAGCTAGTGAGTTCATAACGGTTGCTAACATGCCCATATAATCGGCTGCAGCACGATCCATTCCCATTTCACTACCTATTTTACCACGCCATATATTACCGCCACCTACAACAACAGCAACTTCTACATCAAGATCTACTACTTCTTTTACTTCTTCTGCAACAGACTTGATTATTTTTGGTGATAAACCGAAGCCCGCTTCTCCAGCTAACGCTTCACCACTTAGTTTAATAACTACTCGTTTATATTGCGGTACACTCATTGTAAACCTCCGTAAGACTTTATTTAAAACCTTTCTATTCCCTTTTCCATTATAGTATATCTAACAATAATTGCTAGTTGTGAATAAGGCAGAATAGAAAATTATATCCGTTTTTCGTTCATTTCGGAAAAATAGGGAACACGCTATGTTGTGTTCCCCATTTTAGTCTAGATAATCTAGATATTATTTGATTAGAATCAAATGCAAGCGAAATTAGTTACCTTTAACTTGGCTCATTACTTCTTCTGCAAAGTTATCTTCACGTTTTTCGATACCTTCACCAACAGCGTAACGTACAAAGCCGTTTACTGAACCACCAGTTGAAGCTACGAAATCACGTACTTTTTGATCTGAGTTTTTAACAAATGTTTGATCAAGCAAGCAAACGTCTTCGAAATATTTACCAAGACGGCCTTCAACCATTTTCGCAACGATGTTTTCTGGTTTACCTTCGTTAAGAGCTTGCTCTGTTAATACTTTACGCTCACGTTCAACTTCTTCAGCAGAAACTTCATCGCGAGAAACATATGTTGGGTTGATTGCTGCAATGTGCATCGCAACATCTTTAGCTGCTGCTGCATCAGTAGAACCTTCTAAAGTCACTAATACACCAATACGGCCGCCCATGTGTAAGTAAGCACCGAATGCATCTGCATCAGATTTTGATTTAATTTCGAAACGACGAAGTGTAATTTTTTCACCAATTGTTGCAACAGCTGTTGAAATTTGATCTTCAATTTTTACACCTTCAGCATTTGTAAGCTCTAAAGCGGCTTCAACTGAAGCTGGTTTAGCAGCAAGTAATTGCTCTGCTAAAGAAGAAACTAATACTTGGAATTTGTCGTTTTTCGCAACGAAGTCAGTTTCAGCGTTTACTTCCACGATAATCGCTTCGTTACCTTGTTCTAAAATGTAAGTTGTACCTTCTGCAGCGATACGGTCAGCTTTTTTAGCAGCTGAAGAAAGACCTTTTTCACGTAGGAAGTCGATTGCAGCTTCTAGGTTACCATCAGTTTCTACTAACGCTTTTTTACAATCCATCATACCAGCGCCAGTTTTTTCGCGTAATTCTTTTACTAATTGTGCAGTAATGTTTGCCATTTAGTGTTTCCTCCTCAAATTGGTTGAACTATTTAATGATAGGTTCTAAAAAAGGTGATAAGGGTTTTGAGCCACTTATCACCTTTTTGTAAACGTGAATTACTCAGCAGCAGCTTCTACAGCTGGAGCTTCTTCTTCACCTTGTTTTGACTCGATTAAAGCGTCAGCCATTTTAGCAGTTAAAAGTTTAACAGCACGAATAGCATCATCGTTAGCAGGGATTACGTAGTCGATTTCATCTGGATCACAGTTAGTATCAACAATACCTACTAGAGGGATGTTTAATTTACGAGCTTCTGCAACAGCAATGCGCTCTTTACGTGGGTCAACCACGAACATTACGTCTGGAAGATCGTGCATATCACGGATACCGCCTAGGAATTTGATTAGACGTTCGTGTTCTTTTTTAAGTTGGATTACTTCTTTTTTAGGAAGAACTTCGAAAGTTCCTTCTTCTTCCATTTTTTCGATTTGTTTCATACGTGCAACACGTTTTTGAATTGTACCGAAGTTTGTAAGAGTACCACCTAACCAGCGTTGGTTGATGTAGTAGTTGCCTGAACGTTCAGCTTCATCTTTGATCGCTTCTTGTGCTTGTTTTTTCGTACCAACGAAAAGAACTTTACCACCGTCTTGACCAACTTGACGCATGAAGTCATAAGCTTCCTCTAATTTTTTAACCGTTTTTTGTAAGTCGATGATGTAGATCCCGTTACGTTCAACGAAGATATATTTCTTCATTTTTGGGTTCCAACGACGAGTTTGGTGACCGAAATGTACACCAGCTTCAAGTAATTGTTTCATAGAAATTACTGACATGTGAATTTCCTCCTAGTATGTTTGGTTTTTATCCTCCGCATTTATCATCTGCAACAAGCTACCCTAAGCTTAGAGCACCACTTACTACATCAAAATGCGTGTGTAGTAATAACACCATTTGCAACTATATCATAGCTTTGATTGATTCGCAACAATTTAGTGATGAAATTTCAGTAAAAGCTCGATTTCTGTTTTCCCCTTTTGCAGTTGTTTCGCTATCTCCTCTACCGATTTTCCCTGCTTTGCTAATTCTAGCGCTTGCTGTTCCACCGTCAGCATTTTTTCTTTTTCAGGTAGACTTGCCATCTCCTCTTTTGGAGATGGCACTGCTTGTGCCTTTTTTGCACCAGTATGTTGCTGACGTGAATAAGCATTTGCTACAATTTTTTTAGGTACGTAGATACGAGAATCTTTATCTAAACTTAGCGAACTATCACTTTTAGTCCCTTGGGTTAAATCCGAAGACGACTGTTCCATTGGTGTCACACTTTGTTCTATTTGCTGCAAGCTACTCGCCGCTATTTCGGGCTGTTTGACATTTTGTAACTCTTTAATAAGACGGTCATTTTCATCTTTCATTTCTGCTAAATAAGCCGTAATCGTATCGTCCATTTCCCTCATTAAACGTTCTTGCTTCTTTTCTAAATCCTTAAATTTTGCTAACTTTGTATTTAAAATAATAAGGAAGTAAAATGAAAGTAGCTGTAAAAAGAATAGTAACGCTATTAGTATGGTTGTCATTGTAAACTCCTATCCACTAAAATCCACGAAATTCCCTTTAAACGGATGTTGTGCCTGTTTTTCTTGTTGACCCTGCTTCTTTTTCTTCTTTTTATGAATATCTGTTAAATATTCGCCACCTGCATCCTCATCCTCACTAATTTCATCCATACCTTCTGTTGTATTGACAATTTTTTGCTTGCGCTCTACTTCTTTTTTTAATGCTTCATTTGCGTGTGCCTGTTGGGCTAATGCTTGTTGCTGTGCCTGATCTGCCATTTTCCCCGCTTCAAATGTTTTTGGAATAGCAATTTGTAATTCGACACCTTTTAAACTCATTGGAATCTCTCCCTCAAGGATATTTACGCATTAATCATTTCACTTGATAATAGCTTTCGTAGCTTTAATAGCGCTTTTGAATGAATCTGTGAAATACGTGATGTTGACAGTTCAAGCATTTCACCAATTTCAGTCAAAGTTAATTCCTCTGTGTAAAATAAACTAAGTACAAGCTGTTCTTTTTCATTGAGCTTTTGAATATTCTCAGCTAAGTCACCTAATAACTCCGATTTAATAACAGTTTGCTCAGGTGTTTTTGTCGTATCATCTCGGATGACAAATGACTTACCGTCCGCTTCCTCTTGATCCTGTTGCTCATTAATGGAAAGAACATTTGAAAAAAAATGCTCTTGCACTGTCTGATACACATCTTCAACAGATACTTCCATATGCTCCGCAAGTTCCTCAGGTGTTACATGACGCATATATTTTTGCTCTAATTGTTCAATTTGAGCATCTAATTTTTTGGCTTTTTCACGCGCTGAACGCGGTAACCAGTCTTCCTTACGTAAACCATCAATGATAGCGCCTCTTACTCTAAACGAAGCATATGTATCGAATTTTAAATCTCTGTTAATATCAAATTTATTTAATGCATCAAAAAGCCCTACCATGCCTAAACTCGTTAAATCGTCTCGTGATACGCTCTTTGGCAAACCCGCACCAATACGTTGGACATGGTAAGATACTAAAGAAATATATTTTTTTATAAGTAAATCACCAGCATCTGGATCACGCTCATGAATCCAGCGATTCCATAGTTTTTGCTCATCGTTCAGAATTGGTTGTGTCATGAAATCCACCTCTCTAAAAACGCTTTACGCGCCCGTTTGCCACTGACTATTTGCGCTCATAAAATTAATCATTCAACAGGATTTTTCGGTTAATCTTTGTAAAAAATCCACATTAAAGCTAATCTAGACGTGAGCTTCGAATAGTTAAAAACTCGATAAGCAGTTGCCATCTTTCCTATATTATAACAAGAATCGACTATAATTTCATTTGTTTCTCTTACTCTCTAATATATTCCTTAATTTTTTAATCTCATAGAAAAACTGTACCCTTGTTATGATGAACAGTTGGATACAGTTCTAAAATTTGTCTACAGAATTAAACTTATAATTTAGGACGCTATTTAATTCGATGCTAAGGTGCATCATAACTATGACATTGAACAAAAAGGTTATAATACCTACATTGCATCCACAATGCACCAATTGTCGTTTCAAAAACGTGCTATAATTTTTCCATTGAATATTGAGATCTACGAGCGATTGCTTCAGCCCATTACTAATACCATGTTCGCCCTTCCCCTCCTTTTGACCATTTTTGCTTATCTGCTTCATTAAGCGGTGGTTTTCCTCCTGTAATAAAGTGCGCTAATAAGCTAGCCTGAGCTTTTGAGTTTCTCGTATAATAAAGCCTTCAAATGCCCAATAAAAAAAGAGCCGCTATTCGCGACTCATTTTTACGCATTCACTTGTTGCTCTTCTTCTCGATTCATCATCGTTCGTACTACTTGAGCAATTTCCTCGGAATTTTCATCTTGAAATTCAACCGTTGAATTAACTGCTGGAGCTTCTTGCTTTGCGCCATCAGTAGCATCAAGTTCATGATCTGTTAGACCATCTTCATCCACTTCTTCATTAGCCTCTGGCGTAAACATGATGTAAGCAATTAAAAAACGTACTATATACATAGCGATAAAGACGATAATTGCTACAACAAAAGCGCTGATGATGATGCGAAGGGGAGTAGATGGTTTTTGAAATGTACTGAAAAAATAAATTGAAAAAGCAATTAATGCTCCCCATAGATTGTAAAAAATAGAACCAAACATTAGATTTCGCTCACTCCTTGGTTAACTGTTCGAATATGTAATATCGACGTTGCAGGATTAAATTCAATCGTTCTACCACTATTTCCACCAGTATCCTCGGCCACTAAAGGTACTCCATGTCTCTTTAACTCATGTTTAACTGCTTCTACATTGCGGGGACCGATACGCATCGTATCTTTGTCAGATGTAAATTGAAACATCTGCGCCCCCCCTGCAATTTTTGCCTTTAGTTTAAATTTTTGAACGCCTTCTAATTTTAATAAATCTATCATTGCTGCAATACCTGAATCTGCAAATTTTGCCACATTGATTGACTCAGCTCTACCTAAGCTTGAATCTGGTAACATCACATGGATTAAACCAGCAATTTTTTTTGACTCATCATATAAAATAACGCCCACACAAGAACCAAGACCAGAAGTTCGAATGGTGTTAGGTAACTTTACTACATCCATTTGTGCAATTCCCACTTTAATTACTTGTCCACTACTGCTGCTTAACATCATCATGAAACTCCTAATGCTTTAAAAATTGCATCGAATGAGTCGGGATCGGGAAGCAGGAAGAAATGACCTCTCACCGTTTCGTGGTCTTCTACACCTTCTTCAAAAATGGATGTATTTATCACAATAACATTATCACTTACATGTGATAATTCGATTAAACCAATACTGATAATAGCGCCAAACATATCTACACTTAGACCAGGTACTGTTGGGTAAATTTTCAAATTGGTAAAGTCCGATAAGGCAGATAAATAGGAGCCCGATAAAATATTGCCCATTTCTTGCATAGCTGATAAGCCTAGCTCTGAAACTGGTTGTTTTTTAAAGTCAAATGTATCATCAAAAATAAGACGACGGATAAAGCGATTTGCTTGCTCGATAGGTAAAATAAAGAACATACTTCCTTCAGCATCTCCTTCAATACGAAGGTAAATACCAACTACAACGTTTTCAGATCCGCCAGCCAGTTCCATCATTTCGTTAAAGGACACCATTTCTACCTTTGGAACGCGCATATCAATTTTTTTCCCAAGTAAATTGGAAAGTGCTGTCGCGGCATGCGCAGCACCAATATTTCCAATTTCCTTTAATACATCTAAATGTAGCGATGTAATCTTTTGATTAAATGTCATTATCGATCCCTACTTTAGTGGATTTAATACTTTTTCTAAATGTAACAAGATTAATAATCGTTTCTCTACTTTGGCAACACCTGAAATAAATTCTTCTTCAAGTGAGCCAACGACCTCTGGTTGCGGTTCAATTGCACTTGCTGGAATATCAATAACATCGTTCGCTGAATCTACAACAAAACCTACTTCCATATCTTCTAATGAAATAATGATAATGCGTGTTGTTTCTTCATGTTCAGAAACAGGTAGTTCAAAGCGTTCACGTAAATCGACTATTGGTGTAACAACACCTCGTAGATTGATTACACCTTTCACATATTTCACGGTTTTCGGTACACGCGTAATATGCATTAATTTTTCAATTCCTTGTACATGGGACACGGGAATTGCATATTCTTTATCTGCTAGCTGAAAGACAATTACTTTAATACTTTCTTGTTCCACTGCGTTTGTCATACTTTACACCTCTCTTATTCATTCACCTTATTTAATTAGTGCGTTACAATCTACAATTAAGGCTACTTTACCATTACCTAAAATCGTTGCACCTGAAATGGCAAAGATATTTGTTAAGTAATTTCCTAATGACTTCAAGACAATCTCTTGTTGTCCAATGAAAGAATCCACTACTAGACCAGCAAGTTTTTCACCTTTGCGAACAATTACAACTGAATGGAATTCTTCATCTTGTGACTCTTTACGAGGAACCTCAAAGATTTCCTCTAAGAATACCAATGGAACAACCTTGCCACGGAAGTCGATTACTTTTTGATTATGCGCATTCATAATCTCTGATGAACGGATAATAGATGTTTCAATAATAGAAGATAGTGGAATTGCATAAATTTCTTTTTCAATCTCCACCAGCATGACTGAAATAATCGATAATGTCAGTGGTAATTGAATCGAGAAGATAGATCCAACATCCTGTGTAGATTCAATTGAAATATTACCACCAAGTGATTCAATCGTTGTTTTCACAACATCTAAACCTACCCCACGACCAGAAACATCAGAAATGACATCGGCAGTTGAGAAGCCTGAAGCTAAAATAAGCTCATTAATCTGTTTATCAGACATTGAATATGATTGTTCTTGTGTCACAATGCCTTTTGAAATAGCTTTCGCTAGTACTTTTTCACGATTAATGCCCGCGCCGTCATCTTCAATTTCAATAAAGACATAGTTTCCACTATGATACGCACGTAGGACAACTGTTCCTTCTTCTGGCTTACCTTTTGCACGACGAGCCGTCGGATTCTCAATCCCATGATCCACAGAATTACGGATTAAGTGAACTAGTGGATCCCCAATTTCATCTATAACCGTACGATCTAACTCGGTTTCTGCACCGATGATTTCTAGGTTGATCTTTTTATTTAAGTCACGCGATAGCTGACGAATCATTTTTGGGAATCGGTTGAATACTGTTTCCACTGGTACCATACGCATCGTTAAAATAATTGTTTGTAGATCACCCATCACACGACTCATGCGCTCTACTGTTTCATTTAACTCACCATGATTCACTTCTGTAGCGATCGATTGTAGTCGACCACGATCAATGACAAGCTCTTCAAACAAGTTCATTAAAATATCAAGACGTTCAATATTTACACGAATCGTTTTATTCCCTACAGGTGCATGAGCTTTATCAGCTTTAGCTGGTGCTGCTGCTTTGGCTGGTGCCGCAACAGGTTCAGCTTTCGCAGGCGTAGCTGCTGGTGTTGGTTCTGCTTCTACCACTGCTGTTGCTGCTACTTCCTGATGGGCTTCATATTGTTTTTCACTAAATTTCTTCAGGTCAATTGTTGTCACAACGACTTCATCAACCTCTGAAACCTTCATTATTTTTTTCTGCATATCTTCGGCTGTTTCTTTTGTCACAAAAGCAACATAGAATTGTTGATCAAACTGTTCATCTTCAAGCTTTTCAACAGATGGACTGGACTTAATGACATCTCCATCTTTTTCTAAAATTTCAAACACCATAAATACACGTGCAGCCTTTAATAGGCAATCCTCACGTAATGTAACTGCAATTTCAAATGCATTGAAGCCTTGTTCAGATGATTGTGTAATAACTGTTTGTTCAAAGCTATCATATTCTAAAACACTTGCAACGACTGCTGGTGCCACTGTTGCTACCACTTCTGGTACTGCTTCCTCACCTAATTCAATGCGCTTCAGTTGAGCAACAGTTGATGAAACATCACGTTTACCATCTCCACCGTTCGCAATATCCATCACCATTTCTTCTAGATGATCAACAGATTCAAAGACAACATCTAGTATTTCAGGTGTGACATGGATTTTCTCATTACGAATAGCATCTAAAACATTCTCCATTTTATGTGTCAAATCCGCTAAATCTTCAAAGCCCATTGTGGCAGACATACCTTTTAACGTGTGGGCAGAGCGGAATATTTCCCCAACAATGGCCAAATCATCTGGATTCTTCTCTAATTCTAATAAATGTTCACTACATGCTTGTAAATGCTCTTTACTTTCTTCGATAAACATCTCTAAATATTGATTGACTTCCATAAGAGGACACCCCTTTTAAGGCAAATATTTCATTATTGTTTGTGCAATATCATCTACATCTGCAACTTCATCAACAAGTTGCGTTTCTACTGCTGCTTTTGGCATACCATATACAATGCAAGTTTCGGCTGATTCTGCAATAGCTATGACATTACCACTTTTTTTCAATGCTTTCAGTCCATTAGAACCATCATGGCCCATACCAGTCATAATGACTGCCACTTTATCAAAATCCTTATATTGACTAACATCTTCAAACATTACATCTACAGAAGGGCGATGGCCTGATCTCGGTGCTTCCTGATTATCAAGAACAATGCCAAAAGTCGTTCCTACTTTTCTCAGCTTTAAATGATAACCACCCGGTGCAATATAAGCTACTCCATTTTGCAATATATCGCCCTGTTCCGCTTCTTTTACAGCAATTTCACTTAGCTGATCCAGACGAGTAGCAAGTGATTTAGTAAATCCAGCTGGCATATGCTGAACAATTAATATAGGTGCTTGTATGGACTTAGGAATTTTAGTAATGACCTCCTGAAGTGCACGAGGTCCTCCGGTTGATGTACCAATTAACACCATTTTCTTTCCAACTTTACTCCATTCTACCAGTGGCTTTGATGTAGCTACATTGCTAGCAGCAACATTCATAAGAGTTGGTGTTCGTCCATGCTGTTGTGGCTCCTTTACTACGGTACTCGCTCTTGTCACTGGTTCTTGTTGTTTTTTACTACCAGAAGGTTTTTTCAGTTTGGAAATCGGCACCATTGCCGCTTGCTCTACTTTGTGAACAAGCTCATTTTGGATTTTATGTAAATCAAGAGAAATGGTTCCGCTTGGCTTTGCGACAAAATCTACTGCGCCACTCTCAATTGCTGCTATTGCATTTTCTGTCCCACGTTGAGTGGTACTCGAGAGCATTATTACAGGAACTGGACATTGAATCATAATTTCTTTTAAAGCATCGAGCCCATTCATTTCAGGCATCTCAATATCCATTGTCACAACTGTTGGCTTCAACGACTGTATTTTTTTGATCGCATCTTTTCCATTTCGTGCCGTTCCAACTACTTCCACCTTAGAGTTGCCAACAAAAAAGTCACTAATTAGCTTTCTCATAAAAGCAGAATCATCCACAACTAATAGCTTGCTTTTATGTAAAAAGTCCAATTAATCACGCCCTTTCGAGAAAATACTTCTGAGTTTCGATAAAAATTTTTTAGCTGTTTGTTCATGTGCGTGTATTTCCTCTGCACGATGTTCCATAAAACGAACGACTATAAGTTGTAATGTCTTTGATATTAGTGCGTCTGGATAAGCAAGCGAGAATGGTACTTGCTCACGCACAGCCTTACGCACAACTGGATCTTCAGGTAATGAACCTAGAATGGTTATTTCTTTGTCTAAAAAACGTTTCATCGTTATTTTTAAACGTTCATTCGTTTCAATTCCTTCTTCTTTGCTAAAAGCACGGTTACAAAGAATGTAAAACTCCTTCTCTGGATCACGTACATGAATATATTTCATCATGGAGTACGCATCTGTTATAGAAGTAGGCTCCGCTGTTGAAATGACAATAATTTCATCAATGGATGTCAGTAAGTCTAATGACCAATTTGTCGCACCAGCCCCCATATCAAATAAAATATAATCATAGTTTTTTTGAAGCTGTTCAAAGGCATGAATCAATCGCTCAAACATACTTTGTGACCAATCTAGAACGCTCGTCATACCAGACCCACCTGAAATATACTTTAGATCATAAGGTCCTTCAAATATTACCTCATCTAGTAATTTATTTCCTTCTAAATAGTCTTTCAAACTATAAGAAGCATTTTTCCCAATTAAAATATGAATATTCCCCATCCCAATATCCATATCTACAATGGCAACTCTTTTTCCCTTTTGGGCCAAGGTTATAGCAAAATTCATGGTGAAGTTACTTTTACCTACTCCACCTTTGCCACTGACAACTGCGATGGCTCTACCTAGTTCGCCCTGCTGCCTCATCATTTTCAAGCGTAATGTTTCAGCTTGGTCTCTCATTTTTCTTCACCTTGAAAAAACAAATTAAGTACTGCTTCTAAATCAGCTTCCTCAATATCTTCTGGTACTTCTTGACCATTCGTATAGTAAGCAAGTCCTTTATTATATTTAATCATTAAATTGATCATTGTGCCAATAGAATTTGTTTCATCAATTTTTGTGAAAATGAATTTTTCAATTGGTAATTGCTTAAATTGGTCTACAATGTTCTCCATATCCTTTTCTTTCGTTGTCATAGCAAGGACTAAGTAAGACTCTGCTTGATCATCGAACTTAATGAGACGTTGGAGATCATCCACATACTTGACCTCTTTATAATTGCGACCTGCTGTATCAATAAACACCAAATCTAAATGGGATAAACTTTGGATTGCTTGCTCGAAATCGGTCGCATTATAAGCAATTTCAACTGGAGCCTGTAAAAGACCTGCATATGTTTTTAGCTGTTCTATGGCAGCAATTCGATACGTATCGGTCGTAATAAAGCCGACTTTTTTCTTTTTTTCTAACACAGCTCGCGCTGCCATTTTAGCAATCGTTGTAGTCTTTCCAACTCCTGTTGGGCCTAAAACATTTATATACTTTCTTTCATAGGACAATCCTCCGACAGGAAGGGCCTCTAGCTGCTTACGTAGTAAATTTTTCGTTATTAATTTACATTGTGAAAAATTTATTTCTGACGCTTCTTTGAAATGCATAAAAAGCTCATCACCTATCGTTGTGATGAGCTCTTCACTTAGCTCTTGCTGTCTTAAGTATTCAATGAAGGGGAAGAGTTCATCGGGATATTGAGCTTGGGTGGTCTTTTTATGCATCGATTGCATTAAAGATTTTAAATCTGCAATTTCCTTCCTCAATTCTTCAGAGATGCTAGTATCCTCATGCACTGCTGCAACATGTGGTGTTGGCTCTTGATGGACTTTTGCTTGAATAGCATTTGTAATCTCTTGTAACCTTGCATTTTCTTTTGTTTCTACAGGTAGTACAGCTGGTGCTGGAGCCACATAACTTGGCTCCATAACATCAACTCCCGCGACCACTTCAAAACTTTTCTTTTTAATCATACCGAAAAATTTCTTTGTGATGACTACTTTTGAATTTAAAATGACTGCGTCCTCACCTAATTCTGCCCGCACTTGCTTCATCGCCTCTGGTATGGATGATGCATAATATTTTTTCATTTTCATTGAACATTCACCACCCCAACACTTTGAATTTCAACTGAAGCATCCAGCTCATTATAAGAGAGAACTGGAATTTGAGGGAAATAACGCTCCGTCAATTGTCGTAAATACATACGAACTGCTGGAGAGCATAAAATGATAGCGGATTGCTCCATAAAGGAAACACGCTCTACTTCTGCTGCAATAGTCTCTAAAACGGTTTGAGAATCTTGAGGGTCCATTGCTAAATAATTTCCGTGATCCGTTTGTTGAATACTATCAGCAATCATTTTTTCTACTTTACCTGACACCGTAATCACCTTTAATGCTGAACTATCTCCAACATATTGTGCAGTAATTTGACGTGCTAATGCTTGACGGACATACTCCGTTAAAATATCTGTATCACTCGTTAATTTTGCATAGTCTGCTAATGTCTCAAAAATTATAGGTAAGTTACGTACAGACACATTTTCTCGAAGAAGCTTGCCAAGTACCTTTTGGATTTCTCCAGTAGACAAAGGCGTCGGTGTTAATTCTTCGACTAAAATAGGATGTGTTTCGCGTAAGTGATCGATTAACTGCTTCGTCTCTTGGCGTCCTAGTAACTCATGTGCATTTGCTCGAATGATTTCTGTTAAGTGTGTTGACACCACACTTGGTGGATCAACAACTGTGTAACCATACATTTCGGCATCTTCTTTCACTTGCTCCGTAATCCATTTCGCTGGTAGTCCAAATGATGGCTCCACAGTATCAATTCCTTCAATAGAGTCATCATCACCAGGGCTCATCGCTAAATAATGATCTAATAAGAGCTCGCCTCGTGCCATTTCATTCCCTTTTATTTTAATTCGATATTCATTTGGTTGCAGCTGAATATTATCTCGAATACGAACAACTGGGATGACGATACCTAATTCTAATGCTAGCTGTCGTCGAATCATAATAACACGATCTAATAAATCCCCACCTTGTGTAGCATCTACTAAAGGTATTAATCCATAACCAAATTCAAATTCGATCGGGTCCACATTTAATAAATTCACAACATTTTCAGGGCTCTTCATGCCATCTGTTGCCACTTCTTCCTCAATTTCAAGTAATTCCTCTTCATCCTCTGGCTTCTTACGCCCCATCATATATGCTCCTGTAATGAGTGACGCACCAATTGGAATCGTTATCCAATCTGGAATTGGTGTAAATAATCCAAGTAAGATAATCGTTCCACCAGCTACATAAAGAAGCTTTGCCTGAGCAAATAATTGTCCTGTTATATCCTGGCCAAGACTTCCTTTTGAAGAGGCACGGGTTACAACAATCCCTGTAGCTGTTGAAATAAGTAAAGCCGGGATTTGGGATACAATACCATCTCCAACTGTTAGTTTAGAAAAATGAGTTGCTGCTTCTGCAAATGGAAGACCCATTTGCACTACCCCGATAATGATCCCAAATAATAGGTTGATAATAACCATTACCATTGAGGCAATGGCATCCCCTTTTACGAATTTTGTGGCACCATCCATCGCTCCATAGAAGTCTGCTTCTCCCGATACCTTTTCACGTCGTTCACGTGCTTCTTTTTCGGAAATGACCCCTGCATTTAAGTCAGCATCAATACTCATTTGTTTACCAGGCATTGCATCGAGTGTGAAACGTGCTGCTACTTCAGCTACACGCTCCGCGCCCTTTGTAATTACAATAAACTGAATTAACACTAGAATTAAGAAGACAACTAAACCAACAAGAACATTCCCGCCAACTACGAAATCACCAAAGGTTTCAACGACTGACCCTGCATCACCATTTGCTAAAATAGCACGGGTTGTGGAAACACTTAGTCCTAATCGGAACAAGGTTAACAGTAAAATGACCGATGGGAAGATAGAAAAGTCCAATGCTTCCTTCATACTCATTGCTGTTAGCAGTACAATTAATCCTAATGTAATATTAATGACAATTAAGAAACTTAACATCCACGGAGGAAGAGGGATGATGAGCATCGCAACGATTAAAATAACCGCACCTAAAACCCCAATATCGCGAACTTTCATTTGTGTCCCTCCTACTTAAAAGCTTTAAATTTTTCGCTTAATACGGTAAACATAAGCGAGTATTTCTGCTACTGCCTTAAAAAATTCCTCTGGTACTTGATCACCAATTTCTACCTGATCATACATCGCACGTGCTAAAGGTCTATTTTCAACCATTATGACATCATGCTCTTTGGCGATCAGCTTAATTTTTTGGGCGACAAAGTCTGTCCCCTTCGCAACGATACGTGGGGCATCCATATTGTCCTCATCGTATTTGAGGGCAATCGCATAGTGAGTAGGGTTGGTGATAACAACATCTGCATTCGGCACCTCTGACATCATACGACGCATCGCCATTTCGCGTTGACGTTGTTTGATTTTGGATTTAATCAGCGGGTCACCCTCACTATTTTTATATTCATCTTTAATATCTTGCTTAGACATTTTAAGATTTTTTTCATACTCATGTTTTTGATACATCCAGTCCAGAACGGATACACAAAGTAAAACTAAAGATGCGGCTATACCCATTATGCCGACAAGCTTCCCTACTGTAATGAGCGTCATCCATGGACTTTTAAAAGATAAAGCCAAAACTTCTGGTAGGTTTGTCCAAATAATAATTGTTGTGACACTTCCTATAAAGCCAATCTTTAAGACCGACTTCAGCAGTTCAACAATGGCCTTAACAGAAAATATTTTTTTTAACCCTTTAATAGGATCCATCTTTTTTAAATCAAATTTCATTGGTTCTAATGTAAATAAAAAGCCAAACTGCAGGAAATTACCCGCAAGAGCTCCAACAAAAGCAATCGCCATGATGGGCACAATAATAAAAGCCATCTGTATCAATGTTTCTGTAAATAAACGCATCACACTATCAATCGTTAATTTTTCGATGCGTATGTTATGAATAAATGTTTGTCTAAAAAAAGCTAATAATTCATCACGCAAGGAGCCAGCAAAGAAAAATAAAAAGATAAATACCATAAGCATGACAATGGCACTAGAAATATCTTGACTCTTTACAACTTGCCCTTTTTTTCGAGCATCCTGACGTTTTTTAGGGGTTGCCTTTTCTGTTTTTTCACCTGCAAAAAACTGGATATCTAAACTTAGTAGTAGCTTCATATCATCCACCACCTAAAATGGCCATTAAATCCCGTATACCGTAGATCATAATCGTAATGAGCTTTTGAATAACTTGAATCATCACAGCCATCATTGTAAACATTACTAAAAAACTAACTCCGATTTTAATCGGAAAACCGACCACAAAAATATTTAATTGCGGTACTGTTTTTGCTGTTATTCCTAAAGCTAAATCGACTAAAAATAAGGTCGCCACAACAGGAGCAGCCATCTGAAATGCTATCGCGAAAACGGCTGTGAAAGTCGTCATAATAAATTTCGGTAAGCTTTCACTAGCAAAGCTTGGAAATTGATCCATCGGTAAAAATTGATAGCTATAGTAAATTCCATTCAGAATCATATGATGGCCATCAATCGCTAATAAAAAAAGAAGTGCTAGCATATTAAAGAACTGACCAATTAATGGGCTTTGCGCACCTGTTTGTGGATCAATAATATTGGCAATGGCAAATCCCATTTGAAAATCAATAAAGCTTCCTGCAATTTGTATTGCAGACATGATGATGTAGCCCATAAGACCAAGCAATAGTCCAACAAGTGCTTCTTTCATCACTAATAATATGTATTCATCATTGAAGACCAATGGCTCAACATCAATTGTATAGTACATCATCCAAGCTAATACCAGTGCGAGAGTAATTTTGACTTGTGGCGGAATGGTCCTATATGAAAAAAAGGGGACCGTAACAAAAAATGCTGAAACACGCACAAGTACTAATAAGAAAACCGTTAAATGTGGAATTAATTCATTCATGGACTCACCCTATATAACGTGTTAAATTCTCGAATATGTCTCTCGCATAGCTAGTAACTTGAGATAACATCCATGGGCCAAAGAATACGATGGCCACTAGGACAGCGACAATTTTGGGTACAAATGCTAATGTTTGCTCTTGTATCGAAGTTGTTGCTTGAAAGATACTTACCGCTAAACCAGTGATTAAAGCAACTAATAATAGCGGACCGCTTGTTAGAAGGATAATCATAATGGCACGTTCTGCTATGGAAATAACCAATTCACCTGTCATACTGTATCATCCCCTAAAAACTTTGTAGTAACGATTTCATGACTAGATACCAGCCATCGACCAGAACAAATAATAAGATTTTAAATGGCAAGGAAATCATTACTGGTGGTAACATCATCATCCCCATCGACATTAAAGTACTCGCAACAATCATATCGATGACAAGGAATGGTATAAAAATCATAAAACCAATTTGAAATGCTGTTTTTATTTCACTTAAAGCAAATGCTGGGACGAGCATTGTTAGTGGGATTTCCTCCACTGATGCTGGTTTTTCTGCTTGATTATAAGATAAAAATAATTCAAGGTCTTTTTGCCTTGTATGCTTACTCATAAACTCTTTAAATGGTGCACTAGCACGATCATATGCTTCTTCTAAACCAATCTCTTCAGCAAATAACGGCTGTAATGCCTCTTTATTCACCTCTTGAAAAGTTGGTGCCATAATAAAGAACGTTAAAAATAGTGCTAGACCAACAATCACTTGATTTGGTGGCATTTGCTGTGTCGCTAATGCCGTCCGCACAAAGGATAAGACAATGACAATTCTAGCGAAAGATGTCATTAATATTAAGATACTCGGTGCAAGAGATAAAACCGTTAGTAACAGTAGGAGCTTAACAGATGTAGAGACGTTGGTTGGATCGCTATTGGAAAAAACATTGATTAAATCATTCATTTATCATCCTTCTCCTTTTGCTTCCATCTCTCTATCTCATCACTACGCTCCTGTTTTATTTCAGATATCTTTTTTTCAAATAGTTTGCCAAATGAATCTTGCTTTTGTTCATTGTGCATACTCACTTGCTCTTTTTTCTTAAACTTAGAAAGTACTTCTGCAATATACGGTGATGTTGTTGCAAGTTCTTGCCTTTCGTTATAGAGTGCTAGCAATGCTTCAACTTCTTCAGGATCAGTAATTTCACGTAACAGTTGCACATCTTCTCCAACCCCTACTAAATACAATGATTTACCTACTTGTAAAAGCTGAACTGACTTTTGAGCACCTAACGATAAACCGCCTAAATTTTGTACCATTTGATTACGTTGGAAGTTTAAATTTCGTTTATTTAAAAACTTCATCAATCCATAAAATAAAGCTACAACAAAAATAAGCGCCAAAACCATTTTTATGTATTCCCATGCAGATATATCTCCAGCTGCTGATACATTTATTTCTTGTTTAGCAGCTGGATCGGTAGTATCTCCATTACAAGCTTCTGGGTTTTCAATGCAATCAGTGACACTATTCGTATCAGCATCCGCATAAACAGAAGTTGGTGTCGGGTACAAAAACAGGAAGGATACAAGAAATGCGAAAATCATCGTGAAACGAAATGATTTTAACATTCTCATACAATCATCCCAGTGCTTTTTGAATCGCTTCAATTACACGATCTGCTTGGAAAGGCTTCACGATAAAGTCTTTCGCGCCAGCTTGAATTGCATCGATTACCATTGCTTGTTGTCCCATGGCTGAACACATAATTACAGTTGCACTTGGATCTGTTCCCTTAATCGCTTTAAGAGCCGCAATACCGTCCATCTCAGGCATTGTGATATCCATTGTTACTAAATCGGGTTTTAATTCATTGTACTTTTCAACAGCCTGTAAGCCATCTGCTGCCTCTCCAACAACTTCAAATCCATTTTTTGATAAAATATCCTTGATCATCATGCGCATAAATGCAGCGTCGTCTACAATTAAAATTCTTTTAGACATGGTTAACTCCTCCAATTGAAACTATCTTAAATTATTTAAACGCTCTGCTTGACTTAAAACATCTGTAATACGGACACCAAAGTTTTCATCAATAACAACGACTTCACCTTTAGCGATTAAACGACTATTGACTAAAATATCAACAGGCTCCCCCGCTAATTTGTCTAGCTCAATAATTGAACCACTCGATAGTTCTAAAATCTCTTTAACAGAACGTTTCGTACGTCCTAACTCTACAGTAACTTGCAATGGAATATCAAGTAGCATATTTAAATTTCTAGCTTCAGATTGAGAGATTACATTTGGATCAAAGCTAGCAAACTGTGCTTGTTGCACATTCACAGGTTGTGCAGGTCTTGCTGGTTGCGTAAACTGTGGTTGCTCTTGATAAATAGGTTGCTGCGTTGGTGCTGTCTGCTGTTGATATACTGGTTGTGCAGGTGGTGGTGTTACAGGTGCTTGTTGTTGAACTGGTGGCGCTGCAATTGATGGTGCCTCAGGGGCAATCGTTGCAGCTACTGGTTCTTCAATAGACTCTGTTTCACCTAAAAGAGATTTTACAATGTTTTGACTAAATTTAAGCGGTAATAATTGCATTAAATTTGAATCAATTAAATTACCAATGCGTAGTCTAAAGGATACTTTAACTAATAAATCGTCTTCTGGAATATTGTCACGGCCTTCATCCTGTGAAATATTCATTAAATCAATAGTCGGTGGAGAAATATCCACTTTTTTATTAAATACAGTCGACATCGATGTTGCCGCTGAACCCATCATTTGGTTCATAGCCTCTTGAACAGCACTTAGTTGAATTTCACCTAAGTCTGGCTTCGGATTTAAACCATCGCCACCTAACATTAAATCGGCAATAATGGCTGCATCCGATTGTTTAATAACAAGTAAATTCATACCTGTTAAACCAATCGTATATTCCACTTGTACAGCCACATAAGGATGAGGAAACTCCTCTTCTAATTTATTACGGTTTATCATGGAAATACTTGGGGTAGTAATATCTACTTTTTGACCTAATAACGCAGAAAGTGCTGTAGCAGAACTTCCGAAAGAAATGTTACCTACCTCACCTAATGCATCTTGTGCAAACGAATCAAGGTAATCCTCAACTCTTAAATCATTAGTCTCATCATTTGAAGAAGCTGCAGTGTCGCTGTTTTTATCTTCCAACGTCTCGCCCCTTAATAACGCTTCAATTTCTTCTTGGGAGAGCATTTCATCACTCATCTTCGTCTCCTCCTTTCAAAGGGTCGATAATCTGGATTGCTAATTTTTTGCCTTGCTTACCTGGTTGAACCATGAATTTTGGCAATGTTCCAACTTTCAGTATTAATGGATCTTCGATTTTTTGATCTAATTGTATAACATCACCAATTTGCATTGTAAGGAAATCCTCAATGGTAATGTCCGACAGACCCAGTTCAACTGAAAGTGGTAATTGTGCTTGTTTCACACGTGTTTCCAGCATTTTTGTTTGCTCTGGAGACATCTCTTTTGTATTTGTCTGCATCCAGTAGCGAACAGATAGATTTGGAACAATAGGCTCCAACACAACATGCGGGATACAGATGTTAATCATACCGCTTGTCTCACCAATAATCGTATTTAACGAAATTACGACCACTGTTTCATTTGGTGAGATCATTTGTAAAAATTGTGGATTTACTTCAAGCTCCACTAATATTGGATCAATTTCTGCAACATTTTCCCATGCCTCGCGTAAATTGTCGAATGAGCGTTCAAAAAGGTTTGTCATAATCTTTGTTTCAATTTCTGTTAAGTTATCTACATTACTATGACTTGCCCCACTACCGCCCATTAGACGATCTAACATGGAATAGGCAATGTTCGGATTTATTTCCATCAATATATTACCATCTAATGGTGGCACTTCAAACACATTAATGAGTGTCATATTCGGAATCGAACGTACAAACTCTTCAAATGGTATTTGGTCTACCGATGCAACCGTAATCTGTACATAGCTTCTAAGCTGTGCAGAAAAGAAGGTTGTCAATAGTCGTGCAAAGTTTTCGTGTATTCGGGTCAAACTTCGGATTTGATCTTTTGAGAATCGAAGTGCTCGTTTAAAGTCATAAACTTTAACCTTGCGTCCCTCGTCCTCCTTTTTTATATCGTCAGCTGACATTTCCCCAGTTGATATAGCGGAAAGCAGCGCATCTATCTCGGATTGAGATAACACATCTCCTGCCATTTGCCCACCTCCATTTCAAGCAGTTTCTGTTTTATTGAGTGATGAAGGAGGTAAAATATACTTCCTGAACTTCTCCCTCTTGCATCAATTCATTTAACCTTGTTTTTAATGATTTTTGGAAAATTTGTTTCCCTTGCTTACCCTCTAAATCCTTTTGCTCCATTTCAGAAAGCTCTTGAATGGCAATATTTTGCACTTGGAAAACACGCTTTGTTAATTCTGTAGCAGCATCTTTACTTGTCGTTTGAATTTTTAATGACAAGCGTACAACTCTGTTATCTGCAAGATTCGTCGTGATTTCAGGTACCTCCACAGAGGATTCTACAATCTCATCAATGGATGGCTCAACAGCTCCTGTTGGCTTATTAAATTGTGTAAGCAATACAAATAAAATAACGCCAATCAGTATGACTGCTACTAGCAAAATAATAATCATTGTTAACATTTTATTATTCTTCATCTTTTTCACCTCGTAGATGCGGGTTGGATAAAATTTGTATATTATTATAAAAGGCAGTTACCTTTTGTCGCACCTCATCTTCACTCTCTAAAACAATTACTTTTGTTCCAGTTGTTAAAGTAATAGTCGTATCTGGAAACGATTCGACTGTTTCTATGTATAAAGCATTTAATGTAAATGCTTTGCCATTAAGACGTGTTAGTTCGATCATTGAAATAGGGCCGGGTCTAGCGTGAGAGCCGGCCCGACCCTCCCTCATATGAAAATATGTTTTATCAAACACCTGTTATGAATTAAAGAACTATATAATCATTATCGTTTTAAGTTTACTAGCTCTTGTAACACTTCATCTGATGTTGTAATAATACGAGTATTCGCTTGGAAACCTCGTTGAGCCACAATCATCTCTGTAAATTCTTCCGATAAGTCTACATTGGACATTTCTACTGTGCCAGGTACTACTTTACCCATCCCTGCAACAGTGGCTACTTGTGCATAGGCAGCACCAGAGTTTGCTGTTTGTTGGTAATAGTTTCCTCCAACCTTAGAAAGACCACCCGCATTTGGGAATTTAGCCATAATTAGCTGTCCTGCCCATTTGCGATCACCGTTTAGGTCCACATATTCAATCGTACCATTAGCTCCGATGCTAATTTCTTTAGCAGTCGTTGGGATACGGATTGGCCCTACCTCACCATCGTCTGGGTCTAGTACACCATCATCATCAAATAAGTTAGCACCTTCATCTCCAGAAGCGACTGGTGCTTCATCTGGATTGATACCATCGTCATCAGTTTCCATAACAATTTCTTCTCCAGCAGATACTCCTACTAGATATTTACCATCAGCATTTACTATATAGCCATTGCTATCCATATAGAAAACACCATTACGAGTAAATAGGGTATTATTGAAACCTTCTTCGCCAATAAAACCACTATCTGGGTCTGGAGCTCCATTTGCGTCAGCTACCATGAAGAAGCCATCTCCTTCAATCCCTAAGTCAAGTCCACGCCCAGTACCTTGTAATGAGCCGCCACCATGTATTGTATCAATAGCAGCTAATTGAGAACCCAAACCAACTTGTTGTGGGTTAACACCACCTCGTGTAGCTGTTGCTGCAGATGCACCAGCTTGTGTTTGAGACATTAAATCTTTAAAAAGAACACGCCCCTTTTTAAAGCCAACAGTATTAACATTTGCGATGTTATTACCAATAACATCTAGCTTCGTTTGGAAGTTTTTAAGACCTGAAATACCTGAATACATAGAACGTAACATAAGTTTTCGTTCTCCCTTCGTTTTTTATAGGTGTGCCTCTATCAATCAGCATCACCAAGGCTTCCTTACATAAGAAGGTCCAGCCTTTACAGCACAATCGTGCCATCAATATTTGTAAATAACTGTTGTTTTGCCTCCGTGCGATCCATTGCTGTAATGACAGTAGCATTTTTAGCACTGACAATTAAAGCTGCTTGATCCATCAAGACTAATGGTTGTTTGACACCTTTTGAGTGTGCTTCAAATACCTTATCCGATACTACCTGCCATTCTTGTTCAGAGATGTCAATTTTACGTTCAATGATCCGTTCATGCGCATGTTTGCTCACCTTTAGTTCTTGCTTTGCAGCCTCCTGTAAATGAGCTTTAAAGGATTGCTGCGATTGAATTGGCTTAGGTTGTATTGTGCGAATAGATGGATGCAAGGGTACACGATGAATTGAAAATTTATCCATCATTCTTCTCCACCTTTATTCGCTAATTACTGTAAAATCTTTATCTGTTAGTTTTTTATCATTATCTAATACGTAATAGATAACGCCATCTTTATTTGAAACAGAGACAATTCGACCTTGTAATTCTTGGTCGCCATCTTTATACGTAACATTTTTACCAATCAGTTTACTTGCCTGTACAAGCGGAGATTCTGGTACAGTATTACCGCCATCTGTATTTGTTCCAGAGCCACCTAGTATTCCTGAAATATTACCAGGCGTTATTTCTTTTCCATCTGTTAATTTGAATACAACACTACCATCTACAAATTTCAAGGATTCAATTACACCTGTTCCTTCATTTACAACAGGATCCCCTTTTTCATCTGTTTTATCTGTAATTTCATGCCATTTCACTTCTTTACCAACAAAGGATGCATAATTCATCATCTGTGTTTGTTGCTGTGATGCCAATAATGACTCCATTGTCTTTGTCATGTTTTGCATTTGTTCTAAAGAAGAAAACTGTGCCATTTGAGAAATGAATTCTCGGTCATCCATAGGATTTGTAGGGTCCTGATGCTGTAATTGTGTAATTAAAAGTTGTAGAAAGGCGTCTTTGCCAAGCTCACTATTACCTGTTTGTTTCGTTGGTTTTTTATAATTCGAGTAATACAAATCATCCGTTATGGATGTATTGCTTACATTTTTTGTTGCATCTGCCATTATTACACCTCCTCATTGATTAAATAGTCATCAAAGGATAGTCCTTCATCTTCATCTTCATTTTTATGTTCTTGCTCTTCATCCTGTTGCTGCTTAAAGAAATTATTGAAGAAGCTTTGATCGCGTTGCTGGCGATCTGCATCTTGTAGTGATTGTGCTATATCAAGACGATCTACTTGAATGTTTTGTTGAACAAAAGCTTGTTTTAGCTGATGTGCTTGACTATCAAGTAATTCACGTCCATGAGCTGTAGAAGCTAGTAAACGAGCTGTCAGTACGCCATCATTTTGTACAAGTTCAATACGAACTGTCCCAAGATTTTCTGGGTACAATTTAATCGTTAAACGTGTGATCCCTTGTGCATTTGAAATTTGTGCTCTATTCATAATAGCCTGCATTTCTTTTAACAAAGCCTCAGACTGCGCAGGTTTGGCAGTTGGTAATGTGACATGGAATGTATCCGGTTTTGTTTGAACTGTTTGCGGTGTAACCATGTCATTTGTGCTTGTCTCACTCTGCTTCGTCACTTGTACTTGCTGAACTACTTGCTGAAAGCCTTGTAATGGCAATGCTCCAGTTGTTTTGGTTGTTGTTAGTTGTGTAGTTTCTACTTGCGTTTGTAATGCTGTTAATAGACTCTTAACCGTTGTTAATAAGTTTTCTTGTGAAGTTGTTAAGTCCGTTTTCTGTCCGACTAATTGTGCTAGCTTCAATACTTGAAGCAGTTGTGTAGCGTCTTTTGGTGTTACTTGTCCTTCACCTTGTAAAGCAGGTCCTATTTGCGCCTGCAGTATCGGCGCTTGGGCATCTACTAGTGATAGTAGCTCCCAAACATCACTAGCTTCCTTCTCTTCTCCTAGCAGCTGTTGGACTATTTTTTGAAGTTGCTCTTCATCAATACCTAATGCATTTAGTATATTTTCTAAATTAAGCATTTCATCCATTGCCACTGCTTTATTGTCTTCGCCAAGCTGAAGCATTAATAACCCATCATCATGAGGGATTCCTAGTAAATCTAGTAATTCCTCCATTGAATCAGCATTTAAAACCGCTTGTAAATCGGCTAGCTCCTTTGTTGCAGTTGACTGCGAAGATTGGTTTGTTTGCGTTGAAGACGACATCATTTTACTAAAAACAGACCCGAAATTCGATACATTTTCTTTATTCGGAGTTCCATTGACCTTACCTTCAGGACTATTAACGGTTGAAGATTTTGCTGCTTTATTAGGTACAGACTTAGTGATCATTTGCATCATTGCTACATCCATTGTTCTTTCACCTCCTTTCATTTATCTTATTGTTTAGCCATTAACTCCGTATATTTTGCTGCATCTTTGGCATCCATTTTCTCTAATATGGCTGCTAACTTATCAGGCTTTAAATTCGTTAAAATTCGTAGCGCCTCCGCATCACTCATATTGATTAATACTGGTGCTGCAGCTTTCGGAGACATCTTATCGAACGTTGATAAGATATCATTAAAGTCACGCTTTACATCATCTTGTTGTCGATTCAATTTTTCAATTTCAAATTGCAACTGTTCTTTTTCTATCACTAACTTCTCTTTTT
The DNA here is from genome assembly GCF_038630385.1 of Lysinibacillus sp. FSL L8-0126. NCBI lineage: Bacteria > Bacillati > Bacillota > Bacilli > Caryophanales > Bacillaceae > Lysinibacillus > Lysinibacillus sp. FSL L8-0126. The sequence goes on from NZ_CP152028.1 coordinate 376,670, forward strand.
CAGTTGTTGTTGTATCAAGCTTTTTTTGTAGCTGTGTAATTTCAGCTTCTTTTTCTTGTATCTCTGCCTGTAAATTAACTAATTTAGAGTCGTTATTAATGGCAGCATCTTTAGCTTGTTGCTCTTCTGATGGGACAAAGGGTAAACTTCCTATTGCCTTTTTCCCTAAATCAAAGACATTCGTATTCATTAACGTTGCCACAACAAGTAAAACCGCTACTACAAACATAATCGGTAGTACAATCCAAGTAAAAAACTTTAGAAAGCCCCCTGTTTTTTTCTTTGACTGCACTTCTACTAACTCCGCTGTCAATCGATTGTCTTTTTTTGCCATGAAATCACCTGATTTCTCTCTTGTTATACGTTTGTAATGAAATTTCATCTAGAAAAAGGCTTTCTATACGATCTTGCTCTTGCTGGAATAGCTTCAAATCTTTTTCTCTCATTTTTTCAAATTTACGTACTTCCAAGTTTTTTTCTAATAATTTTTCCTCGTGCCAATTCATCTTCGCACGAGCTTGTATCACTTTCTGTTGTACATCTGCAATTGTTTTCTCAAGACTATCTATAAAACGACTATAATGATGAATTTCGTCAATAGATGAGCCAATCGTTAAACGCTCCTGCTGAAATGCGATTAAGTCTTCTTTCTTTTTAAGTAATTCATATAATCTTGTTGCTATTTCTTCAAAAGAACGGACAGATTCTTTATAAGCCATTTCGGTTTCGTTTTTTTCTTGCTCACGAATTGTTAACACTTTTTCAAAACGATACACATAACTGACCATCTATTTCGCACCACCGTTCGATAATGTTATTAACTCATTGACACTTTCTTCTAATGTTACTTTGTCTAAATAGCCTTGTTTAAGATAATGCGTAATGAGCGGTTCATAATGAATGGCCTCATCAATCTCTTTAGAAGTTCCTCTTTTGTAAGCTCCAATATTGATCAAATCCTCAGATTTGTCATATGTATAGTAGAGTTCCCTTAATCGTTCAGCAGCTTTTTTATGCGCTGGCTCTGCAACATGATTCATCAAACGGCTTACGCTTTTTAAAACATTGATGGCTGGATATTGACCTTTATTGGCTAGATTTCGATCCAATACAATATGGCCATCTAATATCCCTCGCACAGTATCAGCTATTGGTTCATTCATATCATCACCATCAACTAAAACGGTATAGAATGCTGTGATTGAGCCCTTTTCATTAGTACCAGTACGTTCTAATAATTTAGGTAATATCGCAAATACAGAAGGCGTATACCCTTTTTGTGCCGGTGGTTCTCCCGTGGCAAGTCCAATTTCACGTTGTGCCATGGCTACACGTGTAACGGAGTCCATCATCAGCATGACATTTAAGCCTCGATTTCTAAAATATTCGGCAATCGCTGTCGCTGTAAAAGCGCCTTTAATCCGCATTAATGCTGGTTGATCTGATGTGGCTGCAACAACAATGGAGCGACTTAAACCTTCTGCGCCTAAATCACGTTCGATAAATTCACGAACCTCACGACCACGTTCTCCTATGAGCGCAATGACATTTAAATCTGCTTGCGTGTTTCTAGCAATCATACCTAGTAACGTACTTTTTCCGACCCCAGAACCAGCGAAAATACCAACACGTTGACCATTACCAACTGTTAGCATGCCATCAATCGCCTTCACCCCTACTTCGAGTCTTTCGTCAATTGGTGGACGAGTCAGTGGGTTCGGTGGATCTTGCTCAGTAGGGACGGTCATTAACCCTTTCGGTAATAAGGTGCCATCGATTGGATTCCCCATAGAATCCAATACTTTTCCTATTAACTCAGGGCCCACTTTTACTTCTAGAGGGGCACCAGTCCCTTCAACAAGACAGCCAATAGATATTTCACGTAAAGAGGTGAATGGCATTAAGACAACTATCTCATCTTTAAAACCAACAACCTCTGCTAAAATGATTTGGTGACCATTGTTTACAGTTTCCACATGAATTTTACAGACATCACCTATGGAACTATCTGGACCTTGCGACTCAATCATCAAGCCGACAACTCTAGTTACTCTACCAAACTTTTTAAAAGTAGGTATATGAGGAATATGTTCGATTAATTGAGCCGTTTTCATCAAGATCATTCCTTACTCTCTAATATTTCATGTAGCTTTAATCTAAGCTCATTCAATTGCTCATCAATACTAACCATAATGCGACCATGATTTGTTTCAATATAGCAATCTGTTTCATTGTCTAAATCTTCATTCACAAAAATCATAAATGGTACATCCATCGGGAACATTTCTGCTAATTCATCTCGATTAGTGGTAATTAAAGCGTAGTATGTTGGGGAAACATAAATTTTAATTTCTTTCATTTCCCTTGCTTCTTTCAACCCTCGACGCACAATTGACACAAACAGTTCGTTATCTTGCTCTAGTGAGGTGCCAATAATTCGTTCTGCTGCAGTTAAGCCTAACTCTAAAATGACCGCTTCTTGATCTTCAATATATTTTTGTGCATTTTGTTTCGCTTGAATCATAACTTCATTCGCAGTTTGAAGTGACTGGGCCATTGCTTCAGAGGCTTTGTTCATACCATCTTCATAGCCTTGCCCAAACCCCTCATCATACGCCTCTTGCACTCGATTCGGTCTCTCTTCTTCCCAGCTTAACTTTAAGTGTTCAATTTCTTGGAAGTGTAATTGCTTTTCTTGTTCAAACATCTCACGTTCTGCTTGCAAAGTAGCTCTAGCTTCTGCAAGTAAACGATCTCGCTCTGCCATTATTTCATCCAATGTTAATTGATGCTGAGATGAGACTTCATGTTGGTCTACTTCAATCGGTTCAAACATATCTCGGATTTGGATTTCTTTAATACTATCGCTATCAGACTGGGTGTAAATAGAACGGATGATTCTAGACAATGACGTCATCTCCTCCACCGCGAGCAATAATAATCTCTCCAGCATCCTCTAGACGACGAATAACAGCAACAATTCGAGATTGCGCCTCCTCTACGTCACGTAATCGTACAGGTCCCATAATTTCCATTTCTTCTTTAAATGTATCAGCCATACGCTGTGACATATTGCGGAAAATAATATCTTTTACTTCTTCACTTGATACCTTCATTGAAAGCAGTAAGTCTTCGTTTTCACAGTCACGAATAACACGTTGAATGGAACGATTGTCGAGTGTAACGATATCTTCGAACACAAACATACGTTTTTTGATTTCCTCTGCAAGTTCTGGATCCTGTATTTCGAGTGCATCGAGAATTGTTTTTTCTGTTTGTCGATCTACGCCATTTAACACTTCTACGACAGCATCGATACCACCTGTTTCAGTGTAATCCTGTGTAACTGTTGACGATAATTTACGCTCTAATACAGATTCAATTTCACTAATTACTTCTGGAGAAGTCGATTCCATTACTGCTATACGTTTAGCAATATCCGCCTGTACTTCCTGTGGTAGTGAAGATAAAATAACACCCGCTTGCCCCGCCTCTAAATAAGAGAGAATCAGGGCAATTGTTTGTGGATGTTCATTTTGAATAAAGTTAAAAATTTGTGCTGGATCAGCTCTTCTAGCAAAATCAAACGGACGCACTTGTAGAGAAGATGTTAGACGATTAATAATCGTTTGCGCTTGTTCAACACCAAGCGCTTTTTCTAATACTGTTTTCGCGTAGCCAATACCACCTTGTGTGATATAGTCTTGCGCTAGTGCGATATTGTGAAATTCTTCAATAATCTCTTCTTTGACATTTGATTCTACTTTTTTAACACTTGAAATTTCTAATGTTAAACGTTCAATTTCTTCCTCTGTTAAGTGTTTATAGACAGAAGCTGAAACCTCAGGCCCTAATGAAATTAACAAGAGTGCGGCCTTTTGTTTTCCGGTTAATTCCTTATCTTTCTTGGACACAGCCGAACCTCCTAGTTAGTCTTCCGCAATCCAACTACGCAGTAACTTTGCAAAATCGTCTGGCTTTTCTTTAGCCATTTTTTCAAGCTGCTTACGACGCATTGTAGCTTCCGTTTCAATTTCTTCATTAATATCATCAATCATTAATTCTTCTTGTTCTTCTAGGATACTTAGCTCTTCTTCTTCCTGCGCACGCTTACGAGAACGGATAATAAAGAATGCTAGTAATAAAATAACAGCTAATAAGATACCGCCAATGACCCAAACCCACCATGGGATAACTGGTTTTTCATCAGCGACCTCTGTCGCCTTACCATATAAAGGTTGTACTGAAACAGCTACTTTCTCGTCAATTTGCTCTTGTGTAAGTTCTGCTGCCACATCTTTGGAAATTGTTGTACGAACTATTGTACTTAAAATTTTCTCGATATCTTCACGAACACCATCTGGTAATGACGCTGCATCTGTCGCTGTTGGTGGTTCAACAATGACTTGAATTCCAATATCTTGAACTTTATAAGGAGCTTCTTGGATATCTTTACGTATACGATTCACGTCATTATTGATCGTTTCCTCTGTACGTTCATAGTCACCATTCCCTGTTGCACCTTCGTTATACGTTGTGAAGTTATCTGTAGTTGTTTCAGCTTCAGGTGTTCCTGCAGCTGCTGCGCCTGTACCAGAATACTGCTCTGTAATTCGTTGAGCACTAATTGCGATACCTTCCATATTTTCTTCATCAACAGGTGTCACAAGGTTTTCTTCACGATTTTCTTTCTTGAAGTCAATATCCGTTGTAACAGAAACCATCACTTTATCTTGTCCCATCAACGTTCCTAGCATATTTTGCACTTGACGCTGTAGATCACGTTCTACTAATTTCTTCATTTGTAATTGACCTTCGGCTGTCGCTGTGGAAGTACCATCAGTAGTAGCAGCATTCAAATCAAAGTACTCTGAGAATTGATTAGAGATTACGATGTTTTCAGTTTTTAAATTGGGAATACTTTTTGACACCAAATTGTACATAGTAGTAATTTGCTGCTCTGTAAATTTATAGCCAGGGTCTGTATTTAAAACAATAGATGCCGTTGCCTCGCCTTGCACATCCGTTACGAATACCCCTTCTTCAGGAACTGTAATCATTACTTTGGCATCTTTTACACCCTCTAAATTTTTAAAAAGCTTAGCAATTTCAGTTTCAGTTGCTGCTTTTTTTAAGAGGTTAAATTCATTATCTGTCATACCAAATCCTGAACTATTAGCAAATGAGTAATCAATTGTACCTGTTTGCGGATAGCCCTCTGAAGCTAATTGTACTAACAAGGAGTCAACTTGCTCTTCTGGCACTAAAATAGATGTTCCACCTGGAGCAATTTCATAGTTCACACCTTGGGAATCTAGTGCTTCCTTTACTTGTCCAATTTCTCTTGTTGATAAATCTTTATAAAGTGGAACATATGTAGTTTTCGAAGCAAAAAACGTCACGATGGCTGCAAGTGCGATGACGCCTACCACGGAGCCAATCATAACTATTTTTTGCTTTTTACTTCGACTTGTCCAAAATTGACTGGTGTCGTTTTTTATTTTCGTCAATCGTTCATTCATTATGAATCCTCCGGTTATAGTGAATAACCTAGCCATCAATAATTTGCGAACATAATGAGTCCACTATAGTAGTGGTTATTAATCTAGTTTGAAAAGAGTTTCCTTATCTAGACAATAAAATTAAACACTCATTCGCATTATTTCTTGGTAAGCTTCAATCACCTTATTGCGAACTTCAATTGTTGCGTTTAATGTAATGCTCGCCTTTTGTGAAGCAATCATCACTTCATGCAACTCCACATCTTCACCTTTAATTAGCTTTTGAGTAAATTTATCAGAAGTTATTTGCTGATCATTTACTTTGGCTATTGCTTCTTTTAACGAGTTCGCGAAGCTTTGTTGCGCTTCATAAGGTGTTGTATTGAGTTTATTTGTTTCATTTACAACCTGAGTAGGTGTCATTAGCGAAACGGACGAAATAGTCATTATGTATCTTCCTTTCTACTTATTTATTTACCAATCTCTAAAGCCTTTGTTAGCATGGATTTATTTGCGTTAAATACAGTTATATTCGCCTCATAGGAACGTGTTGCTGACATTAAATCTACCATCTCTTTCAATGGATCCACATTTGGCATATTCACATAACCATCTGCATTTGCATCTGGATGAGTTGGGTCATAAACAAGTTTGAAAGGTGTTTCTTGATCTTCTGAAATTCGAGAAACTTTCACACCATTGCCAACACCACTTTTCGCATTTTTACCAAGGGCTACATTCAGAAATTTCGAGAATTGTCCTTCTTGTGCTGCGAACGTCACAGACTTACGTCGATACGGTTCCCATTCCCCATTCACTTGACGAGCACGAGTCGTATCCACATTTGCCATATTGGAAGAAATAACATCCATTCGTAATCGTTGCGCTGTTAAAGCAGAGGCAGTGGTATTCATCCCATGAAATATAGACATCTATTACTTACCTCCCTTTATAACGGTATTCAATGTGTTTAATTTTCCATTAACACGGTCAATTAAAGCATTGTAATAAATTTGATTCTCTGCTAATTTTGCCTGCTCAGCATCCATATCTACAGCATTGCCATTATTTCTATATCGCAAGTTCTCAACATTATTAACGCCAGGCGTAGATTGTCGAATTGTGAAATCATAATGTCTGCTGTCAGTACGATATGCGGAAATAGACATACTTTGCTGTTCTACCAACATATCCTTAAAACTAACATTTTTCGCCTTATAATTAGGCGTATCGACATTCGCAATATTGTTTGCGATTGTTTTATGATTCAAAGTTGCATAGGAAAGTCCGTTTTCCAGGCTACTAATAGTTCCACCAAATAAATTCAAAACTGTTCACCTCATTTTATTTCAATTTATGTACTTGTTAATTTATCCAATAATACAATTGTAATTAAGATGATACCTAGTGTCTATTGTCTTTTGTCACTTTTTAATAGTCTATCCGCCCTATTTTTTCTAATGTATAACCATGACAAAACTTCTGCATCCCTTATGTCTCTAAGGTTTATCAAAGGTTATTAGACATCTAGTTATTTTACACCATTTCGACAGTGTTTACGGTTTTTGTATTAAATATGCCTTTTTCTGAGCTTTATCGCCTTATAAATATTGACTAAATAAAGGTCCCATTTTACTAGTTCAATCAACACAAGCATATTTTGCCTATGAATGTGACACATATTTGAACAAGTTTTTCACCATTCTTCTAAAGTAACACACATTACATTTTTATATGCTAAAGGTAGTGACGATTTTTTGAACAGCATTAGGAAGAAAGAAATAAGAACCTACAATAATCAGCATTTTTGTACTTATGGCAAAAAAATAAGCACAAAAATCTTCTCCCTCACGGGCTAATACACAAAAAAAAGCGCCTAGTTTTACCCTAGACGCTTTCAGAATCTTCTTAAAGAAGTATTTATTTCATTTTAATTTCTGCTAAAGCATTTAAGAATTTATCGTTTAGCACTTTAATATAAGTACCTTTCATACCTAAAGAGCGAGATTCAATGACACCAGCAGATTCAAGTTTACGTAATGCGTTGACAATCACTGAACGCGTAATACCCACACGGTCAGCAATCTTAGAAGCAACTAGTAAGCCTTCATTGCCATCAAGTTCTTCGAAGATATGCTCAATTGCTTCTAACTCACTGTATGAAAGTGAATTAATAGCCATTTGTACGACAGCTTTGCTACGGGCTTCTTCTTCAATTTCTTCTGATTTTTCACGTAAAATTTCCATACCAACTACTGTCGCACCATACTCTGCTAAAATTAGATCATCATCTTCAAATTGTGAAGATAAACGAGCAAGGATTAATGTACCTAAACGTTCACCACCACCAACAATCGGTACAATTGTTGTTAAAGCGTTTTGGAATAAATCTTTGTTTTCAACTGGGAAAGCAGTATGTTCGTTGTTAATATCTAAATTTGATGATGTTTCAGAGATCGTAAACAAGCTATGTGTGTATTCTTCTGGGAACTGTCTCTCTTCGAACATTTTTTTCATACGCTCATTTTCAATTTGTTGGTGAATTGAAATACCTAATAATTTCCCTTTGCGACTTAAAATATAGACATTACTATCAATAATATCGCCTAATGTATCAGCCATTTCCTTAAAGTTTACTGGTTTACCAGCAGATGCTTGAAGCATCGAGTTAATTTTACGTGTTTTTTCTAATAAATTCATTATATGTTCCTCCTATAAATAATCCGAAGAGTATTTATTAAATATTCTAAAGGTTTTTATTATTGAATGATACTAATTAGCTTTTTCTTACAATATAAACTGTGACAAATCTTTGTTTTTTACTATACCCGCAAGTTTTTGATCTACATACGCAGCATTGATCGGGATACTTGCTGGTGCAATTTCAGAAGCTTCAAACGATAGTTCTTCAAGTAAACGTTCTAATATCGTGTGTAATCGACGAGCTCCGATATTGTCAGTTTCCTGATTAACCTCCGTAGCAATTTCAGCAATTCGTTCAATAGCATCTGTTGTGAAATGAATTTCCACGCCTTCCGTTTCTAACAATGCCTTATATTGCAAAATAAGTGATTGGTCTGGTTCTTGTAAAATACGTACAAAATCCTGTTTTGTTAATTTTTCAAGCTCTACACGAATTGGAAAGCGTCCTTGCAATTCAGGAATTAAATCTGACGGCTTCGACATATGGAATGCACCAGCAGCTACAAACAGCATATAATCCGTTTTCACCGCACCGTATTTCGTTGTAACAGTTGAACCTTCAACGATTGGTAAAATATCTCGTTGGACACCTTCACGTGAGACATTTGCTGAAGAATTGCCTTCTTTACTAGCAATTTTATCGATTTCATCAATAAAAATGATACCTGTTTGCTCAGCTCTAGTAATAGCCTCTTGTGCCACTTCATCTGCATCTATCAGCTTATTCGCTTCTTCAACTGTTAAAATACGACGGGCGTCCTTCACTTGTACACGACGTTTTTTCTGTTTCTTCGGCATCAAACTGGATAACATATCCTGCATGCCACTATTCGCAGACATATCCATTCCCGTTCCTTGTAACGCATCAAAAATAGATGGATTTTGTTCTGTTACCTCCACAGTAACCCACTCATTTTCTAATTTACCGTTACGTAAATCAATCGCAATTTGTGCACGCTTAGAGCGTACTTCAACCTCATCTGTTGAAGAATCATCAGTCGTTGGTTGCTCTTTACCACCAAATAGCATTTCAAACGGATTTTGCATCGCCTGTTTCTTACGTAAAGAAGGCACCAAAAGTTTCACAATCGCTTCATTTGCTAATTCTTCTGCTTGTTCCTTAACAGACTCCATCATTTCTTCCTTTACTAGACGATGTGAGGCTTCTACTAAGTCACGTACCATTGACTCAACATCACGCCCTACATAACCTACCTCAGTAAACTTTGTCGCTTCAACTTTCACAAAAGGAGCATTTGTAAGCTTAGCAATTCTTCTTGCAATTTCCGTTTTTCCGACACCTGTTGGTCCAATCATTAATATATTTTTAGGAATAACTTCATCCTTCATATCCTCATGTAACAACGAACGACGATAGCGATTACGTAACGCAATGGCTACAGCGCGCTTAGCTTCATTCTGCCCAACAATATAACGATCTAAATGCTCAGTAATTTGTCTTGGCGTTAAATTTTTTTGCGTCATTAGTTCAGCGCCTCCACGATAATATTATGATTCGTAAATACACAGATTTCAGCAGCTGTTTCTAATGCCGCCTCAGCAATTTCACGAGCAGTCATTGTTTCACCTGCATATTTTTTCAATGCTCTACCTGCAGATAATGCATAATTTCCACCAGAACCAATAGCCAAAATGCCATCATCCGGTTCAATGACTTCCCCTGTACCTGAAACGAGTAGCAATGTCGTTTTATCCATTACTAATAACATCGCTTCTAACTGGCGAAGCATTTTATCACCGCGCCACTGCTTTGCTACTTCCACTGCTGCACGCTGTAAATTACCATTATACTCATTTAGTTTGCCTTCAAACATCTCAAAAAGTGTAAATGCATCAGCGACGGAACCTGCAAAACCTGCAAGGACCTGCCCATTAAACAGACGTCTGACCTTTTTTGCTGTTCCCTTCATCACAACTGCATTTCCCAATGTTACTTGACCATCACCAGCCATGGCACAGCCTCCGTTATGATGAACTGCAAATATCGTTGTCGCATGAATTTGTCCCATCTGCCTTCCTCCTTAGCTCTATTATGCCCTTGGATGGGCATTCATATATGTTTGACGAAGATGCTCTTTTGTTACATGTGTGTAAACTTGTGTAGAAGATAAATGTGAGTGACCTAATAACTCCTGCACTGTCCGCAAATCTGCGCCATTATTCAATAAATGTGTGGCAAAAGTATGGCGAAGCATGTGTGGGTAAATTTTCGTATGGAGTGAGGCCTTGTCAATCATTTCGTTTAAAATATGACGTACCCCTCGAGGAGTAAGTTCCCCACCACGCATATTGACAAACAACTGCTGGTGACTAGTTTTTTTCATCAATCGTGGACGAGCTTGCTCTATGTAGTCCTGCATTGCTAAACTCGCAAATTGACCAAATGGAATAATTCGTTCTTTTCGACCTTTTCCCATTACCCGTATAATCGAATAATGAAAATCTACATCCCCTACTTGGATTGAAGTCAGTTCACTTACACGAATACCTGTCGCATACAACAGCTCTAATATAGCTATATTTCTCAATGATTTCAAATCATCACCAGTATTCGCATCAAATAGCTGCTTCAATTCTTCTTCGTAGAAAAAATTGGGTAAACGTGATTCTTTTTTTGGATGATAAAGAGAACGAAATGCTCCGTCATCTAATCCGTACTGTCTATTTAGAAAGCGAAAAAAGGAGCGTATCGAGGAAATTTTCCTAGAAATAGAGGCCCTTGCTCTTTTCTCATCGTACAACTTTGTTACATAAAGACGTGCATGTATATATTCAACACTCGCTAAATCATCGATGCCCTCTCTTTGTAAAAAGGTTAAAAAATCTAGCAGGTCTGATTCATATTCTCGCACTGTATGAACAGAGAAGTTCTTTTCAACTTGGATGTAAAGCATGAACTGTTCGAGTGCATCTTGGGACGAAACTAACATGGAAAGATTCACCACCAATGATTTATTAATAATTTTCTCAAATGACTGACACTTGTAATATAACGGATAAATATTTCTTTGTCATCTCTTACAAGTTTGTATCGTTTTTCATTTCATTAATAAACATACATACTGACACTAAACCTATCTTCATAATATAGCAAGTGTAATTAGTTATAAATTGAGAAAATCTTCATACAAAATAATAAAATACGTCTAATTAAGCATTTTGTCTACAAAAAGAAAAAGCCTCTAAGAGTATATCAACTTTTAGAGGCTTTTTGCAATTAAATTGTTTGTGAATTCACAAAATTGCGAATTGAGCTTATTGCGCGTGTTGCATGCATTTCCGCACGTTCTGGTTTTGAACGACGACCAGGTGGTAATTCAGGGAATATACCGAAGTTAACGTTCATCGGCTGGAAGTTTTTCGACTGTGCTTCTGTTATATAACGCGCCATACTGCCTAATGCCGTTTCGAATGGGAAAATAATAGGCTCTTGTCCAAGTGCTAAACGAGCTGCATTAATTCCTGCAATTAATCCACTTCCTGCTGATTCAACATATCCTTCTACACCCGTCATTTGACCTGCAAAGAAAATATTCTTATGCTCACGAAGCTGATATGTTTTTTCTAAAACTTTTGGTGAATTAATGAATGTATTTCGGTGCATGACGCCATAACGTACAATTTCTACATTCTCTAACCCTGGAATTAGCTGTAGCACTTCCTTTTGTGGACCCCATTTTAAATGAGTTTGGAAGCCTACAATGTTGTAAAGGGTACCAGCAGCATCATCTTGACGAAGTTGCACAACCGCATACGGACGTTTTCCTGTTTTTGGATCTTCAAGACCAACTGGTTTCATCGGTCCAAATAACATGGTTTTCTCTCCGCGAGCTGCCATAACTTCAATCGGCATACAACCCTCAAAGTAAATTTCTTTTTCAAATTCCTTCAATGGCACAACTTCTGCTTCGATCAAGGCTTGACGGAAACGATCAAATTCTTCCTTTGTCATAGGACAGTTTAAATAAGCCGCTTCTCCTTTATCGTAACGAGATTTCAAATAAACTTTATCCATATCTATGCTATCTTTTTCGATAATAGGTGCTGCTGCATCGTAGAAGTATAAATAATCCAAGCCAGTTAAACCTTGAATTTTTTCAGCTAAAGCTTTTGATGTTAGTGGACCTGTAGCAATAACTGTTATACCCTCAGGAATCTCTGTGACTTCTTCATGAATGACCTCCACAAGTGGATGGTTTTTCACAGTCTCTGTCACATAGCCCGCAAATTCATGACGGTCTACCGCCAATGCACCTCCAGCTGGTACTGAACACTGATCTGCTGCCTTTAAGATAACCGAATCTAGCGTACGCATCTCTTCTTTAATAACGCCTACAGCATTTGTTAAACCATTTGCACGCAATGAGTTAGAACAAACAAGCTCTGCAAATTTATCAGTATGATGTGCCGGAGTTTGCTTTACTGGACGCATTTCATAAAGTCTTACTTTTACCCCACGCTTTGCAATTTGCCATGCAGCTTCACTACCAGCAAGACCTGCTCCTATTACATTTACTACTTGTTCAGTCATGTTTCTTACCATCTTCCTATCATTGAGTTGGTGCTTCTTCATAGTCACATTTCGTACATTGAATTTGCACACCTTTTTTTATCTTTTTCTCTACTAATAATGCATTACATTTTGGACATGGTCTACTAATTGGCTTGTCCCATGATACAAATTCACATTCTGGATACTGATTGCAACCATAGAATAGACGTTTTGTTTTACTTTTTCGCTCCACAATTTCGCCTGTTTCACAGGAAGGACATTTTACACCAATTGGTTTCATAATAGCTTTTGTATTTCTACAATCTGGGAAGTTTGAGCAAGCCATAAATTTACCATAGCGACCCAGTTTAAAGACCATAGGAGATCCACAAAGTTCGCAATCCTCTCCAGCAGGCTCATCTTTAATCACAACTTTTTCCATAGCTTCATCTGCATGTTTTACATGCACTTCAAAATCTGTATAAAACTCTTCCACAACACTTTTCCATTGACGGTTGCCTTCTTCAATATCATCTAAATCTTGTTCCATTTGTGCTGTAAATTCGATGTTTATGATATCTGGGAAAAATTCTAGTACGAGTTGATGTACAATTTCACCTAGCTCTGTTGGCATAAAGCGTTTAGCATCTAATACAACATAGCCACGGCGCTGAATTGTATCGAGGGTCGGTGCGTATGTGGATGGGCGCCCAATGCCTAGTTCTTCCATAGTTTTAACAAGTCGCGCCTCTGAATAACGTGGTGGTGGCTGTGTAAAATGTTGTTTAGGCTCAATTTCGAGCGATTTTACTTGATCACCAATTGCCATCTCAGGTAAAAGCTTTGTCGTCTCCTCTGTTTGATCGTCAGTACCTTCGATATATAGTTTCATAAAGCCTGCGAATTTAACTTGTGAGCCGTTTGCACGAAATAGTACATCACCATTTTGAAGATCTACAGCTACTGTATCAAGAACTGCTGGTGCCATTTGGCTCGCGATAAAGCGCTCCCAAATTAAACGATATAAACGTAACTGATCACGACTAAGAACTGCTTTTAATTCTTCTGGTGTTCTCATTGTACTCGTTGGACGGATCGCCTCATGAGCATCCTGTGCATTCGAAGCCTTCTTCGTTTGTTTTATATCTGTTGCAATAAATTCTTTGCCATATTTTCCTTCAATATAAGTAACCGCTTCTGCTTTTGCCGTATCTGAAATACGTGTGGAATCGGTACGCATATAGGTGATTAACCCGACTGTTCCCTCTTTTTTCCCAATATCAATACCTTCATATAATTGCTGAGCTAGCATCATCGTTTTCTTAGCTCGGAAATTTAATTTTCTTGCTGCCTCCTGCTGTAAGGAAGATGTTGTAAAGGCTGGTGCAGCATTACGCTTGCGTTCTTTTTTCGTAACATTGACAACATCAAAGTTTGTTCCTTTTACATCTTTTAATATTGCCTTTACTTGTGCCTCATTTGTTAATTTAATTTTTTCTTTACCATTTCCATAGTAAAGCGCATCAAATGTTTTTTTACCTTTTTCAAACGTTCCTTCAATTGTCCAATACTCTTCTGGTTTAAAGTTTTTAATTTCATTTTCACGATCAATGATCATACGTAGCGCTACAGATTGTACACGACCTGCAGATAAACCTTTTTTCACTTTTTTCCACAGTATCGGACTAATGTTATAGCCAACAAGTCGATCCAGAATACGTCTTGTTTGTTGTGCATCTACTAAATCCATATTGATTGGACGTGGGTTTTTAAAGGAATCTATTATCGCATCTTTGGTAATTTCGTTAAATACCACACGACAATCCGAGTGAATATCAATATTTAGCGCAGTCGCAAGGTGCCAAGCAATCGCTTCTCCCTCGCGGTCTGGATCGGCCGCTAGATATACTTTCTTCACTTTTTTAGCCGCAGATTTTAATTCCTGTAAAACAGGTCCTTTACCGCGTATCGTAATATACTTAGGTTCAAAGTTATTTTCTGCACTAACACCCATTTGGCTACGTGGAAGATCTCGTACGTGTCCAACCGACGCTTTTACTTTATATTTCTTTCCTAAATATCGTTCAATCGTTTTTGCTTTTGCTGGTGATTCTACAATCACTAAATAATCCGCCATCTATGTCTCCCCCTTAGCGAGGTCTATTACTAATTTTTTTAAGTTACCTGTTGCAAAATGTATAACAGATTTTAAGATAATGCAACTTTTTTTCAATTTTTGTTAGAAAAGAGCTCCAGTGTTTCAACGATTTGATGACCATTCATGACTGGAATTGCACCTTCTAAAAGTAATTGATTGGTCCCCTTAGATTGTGTCGCATCAATAGGTCCAGGCACCACAAATACATCTTTCCCCTGCTCTAATGCGAGCTCTGTCGTAATAAGCGTACCACTTTTTAGGGCAGCCTCTGTCACAACTAAAGCTCGGGATAAACCACTAATGATTCGGTTACGCATCGGGAAATGCCATTTTTCAGGCTTCATATGAGGGGGATATTCCGTTATTAATAGCTGGTGCTCTGCCATTTGTTTAGCAAGAATCTGATTTTCTGCTGGATAGAGATAATTAAAACCATGTCCAAGTACAGCAATTGTGTGACCACCCATATCAATTGTTGCTCTATGTGCCATTGTATCAGCACCTCTAGCAAGCCCACTAACGACCGTATAGCCACTTTGAACAAGAGGCGGTACTATGAGGTCCATTGCCCTCTTAGAATACGCTGTAGCCTTCCTAGAGCCTATAATAGCTATCTGTTTGTTATTTGTTAACAAAGAATACTGACCTTTCACATACAATACAGTAGGTGGATTGGATATTTCAAATAATTGCGCCGGGAAATATGGATGATAAAACGGTATGGGGAAAATATTGGCCTGTGCATACGCAGCACCAAAAGGTTTTATCATAATTTGTCGAAAACTTTGAGAGAGCTGATATGCTTTTTGTGCCGATATTTGTAGAATTTTCGCTATCTCATCATGATGAATGTCTTCAAAAGAGCTTAACATATTTACCGGGGACAATAATTGTTGAAGTTTCTGAAGAGGTAACGGGTATATATAATGCAAAGCTAGTAATCTCTGTGTATCTACTGCAAGGATCATTCAATAAACCTCCTTTATAATAGAAGAAATTAAATGACCGCATGATAATGCAACACAACTTTTCATCATTATTTATACATCTGCCATAAAATTGTCGTTTTTTTCATAAGTAAGTAGGAATTTGTTTCATGAAATATGATAGCAGCGTGTAAATAATGAAAAAGATGTAGCCGCAATAGCTACATCTTCCATTTTAATGGGTTTTACACTTTTCGTATAGCCCTTTTTCTTTAATTACTTTAATCAATGTTTCACCAATGACAGAAGGTGTTTCTGCAACTTCGATACCAGCAGCGTTCATTGCTTTAATTTTCTCAGCTGCTGTTCCTTTACCACCAGAAATGATCGCACCAGCGTGACCCATACGTTTTCCTGGAGGGGCAGTTTGTCCACCAATAAAGCCTACAACAGGTTTTGTCATATTTGCTTTAATCCATTCAGCTGCTTCTTCTTCAGCCGTACCGCCGATTTCACCAATCATAACTACTGCGTAAGTTTCTGGATCATTATTAAACGCTTCAAGAACATCAATGAAGTTTGTACCGTTGACAGGGTCTCCACCGATACCTACAGCTGTTGTTTGACCAATACCAGCTTGCGTTAATTGGTGTACTGCTTCATATGTTAATGTACCAGAACGAGAAACTACTCCTACATGGCCTTTTGTATGAATGTAACCTGGCATGATACCAATTTTACATTCATCAGCTGTAATAACACCTGGACAGTTTGGACCTACTAAGCGAGTCTTTTTACCTTCCATATAACGTTTAACTTTCACCATATCAAGGACAGGAATGTGCTCTGTGATACAGATCGTTAATTCTAATTCAGCATCAACAGCTTCTAAAATTGCATCTGCCGCAAATGGTGCAGGTACATAGATAACTGAAGTTGTAGCACCTGTTGCAGCTACAGCTTCTGCTACTGTATTGAAAACAGGAACTCCCTCGATCTCAAGTCCACCTTTACCTGGTGTTACACCTGCTACGATTTTTGTGCCATACTCAAGCATTTGCTTCGTATGGAAAAGAGCTGTTTCGCCCGTGATCCCTTGTACAATTACCTTCGTATCTTTGTTAATAAATACAGCCATTGTTCTCTCCCTGCCTTCCTTAGCCTACTAGTCCCACAATTTTTTGTGCACCGTCAGCCATTGAATCCGCTGCAACGATGTTTAAACCAGACGCATTTAAAATTTCTTTTCCAAGTTCTACATTTGTACCTTCTAAACGTACAACTAATGGCACAGCTAAACCGATTTCTTTAGCAGCCGTTACAACACCCTCAGCGATAATGTTACACTTCATAATTCCGCCAAAAATGTTTACGAAAATGCCTTTTACGTTTGAATCAGAAAGGATAATTTTGAAAGCCTCTGTTACTTTTTCAGCTGTTGCACCGCCCCCTACATCTAGGAAGTTAGCAGGGCTACCGCCATAATAGCTAATTGTATCCATAGTTGCCATAGCAAGACCAGCACCATTAACCATACAGCCAATGTTACCCTCTAATGAAATATAGCTTAAATCATATTTGGATGCTTCGATTTCTTTTGGATCTTCCTCGTCGAAATCGCGTAATTCGACAATATCCTTATGTCTATATAATGCATTGGCATCAAAATTGAATTTAGCATCTAATGCCACTACATCACCTTGTCCAGTTACTACAAGTGGATTAATTTCTACAATTGATGCATCTTTGTCGATAAATGCTTGATATAAGCCTAACATTAATTTAACAGCTTTCCCCACAAGGTTTGCTGGAATATTCATATTAAACGCCATACGACGTGCTTGGAAGCTTGTTAATCCAACTACAGGATCTACTACTTCTTTGAAGATTTTTTCCGGATTTGTTTCCGCAACTTCTTCAATATCCATACCGCCTTCTTCAGATCCCATCATCGTAACACGAGATGTGGCACGGTCTAATACTAGACTTAAATAGTATTCTTTTTGGATATCAGAACCCTCTTCAATATACAAACGTTTTACTTCTTTTCCTTCTGGACCTGTTTGATGAGTCACTAAAATTTTCCCTAATAACTCTTTTGCGTATGTGCGCACCTCGTCAAGATTTTTAGCGATTTTTACACCGCCTGCTTTACCGCGACCACCTGCATGAATTTGCGCCTTGACAACTGTTACGTTTGAGCCAAGTTCTTTCGCTACTTTTACTGCTTCATCAGGGGAAAAAGCAACTTTTCCGTTTGGTACTGCTACACCATATTTTCTCAGAATCTCTTTCCCTTGATATTCATGGATATTCATAATACATCCTCCCATCAAACATTTGCATAGAATTGTTTTACTAACATAGACTATTCTAACGAAACATTCTGATAAAGTCTACACTTTGTCTTTAGTTCGAATTTTCTCTCTTATTATGACGCTTTTTTCTATTTTGTGTACTAAAACAGCTTGCAAAACAGTCAGAATACTTCGTTTTTTCTGTATTTTTTCGCATGTTGTTGATCTAAACGATAAATAAAAGCAAAAACCTCCGAAACCGCCTGATATAATTCTTCTGGAATAGACTCGTTTAAATCTAATTGACCAAGCAACTGCACAAGGTTAGGATCCTCATAAATCGGCACATTATGCTCATTTGCACGTGCCAAAATATTCTCGGCAATTTTCCCTTTTCCCTTTGCTACAACAGTCGGACTATCCATTTGTCCAAGTTTATAGGTAAGTGCAATTGCTTCTTTTCGAGTAAATTTTTCTTCGCTCATACGCGGATATCCACCCCACTCTGCTCCTCTCGCTGTTCTACTACAGTACTTCCTTTTTCTGTTTGCCCCTTGTCAAATTGTTTAATAAAAACACCTGATAGTTGATAATCCTTTTCTGCCAATCCCATTTTCAAGGCAGCCTTTAATGGCTCCGCAAGTGGCTGAATATCCGAATTTTCATTAAATATCGTTACTGTAACTACTCTATTTTGAACCTGCATATCAATTACCGTTTCTTGCATGGATGCCATCTGTAAATAAAATAATACGCGTGCATAATTGGCATCAATTTTGCCATCTTCCTTCATGCGACCATTCCACTGTAATGTTGCATCCATCTTTTTGCCGAAAAATTCAAGCGGGACTTGCATAATGAGCTGATGTTGATGGCCATTTTCTCCTGAAGATAGCTGCATACCATTCATACGCGTCATCAACATTTCTGCCGCTTCTCTCAATTGTGGTGTAATATTACTTTCCTGCAATAATGTGTGGAGCTGTGGCTTTAATTGATGGGTAATCATTTGTATATCTGCTGATTTGTTCCCCAATGTCGCCTCATAGCTAATCCCTAAATTTTTTAACACCGTTTTAAGAGCATGCTGCATCGCCTTACTATCCACCGAATTTTGTACAAGTGCATCAGCTTGTGTCACTATTTGTTGAATCATCGGTTGCGGTGATTCAACACTAGTTTTAACAAGGTTACGCATCAGTGCTTCATTTTGTAATGGAGTCGTCGCTTCTTGCCTTATAAGAGATAGCAAATGTTCCTTGCTAGACAATGCATTAGCATCCTGTGTAAATAAACGATCAGCAGTATTTTGAGCAAACGCTTTTATTAACTGCTCCTGCATTTGTTTAGCAAAAATTTCTAATGTTTGCTTCGATACTGGTAATTGATTAAAACGATCCATTAACTGATTGAGCTGTAGTTTTTGTTCATTTGTTAAGAAATTTTGGTTGGTTGTCCATGATTTCAACTGTTCAATTAGCTGACTTACATTTTCAGGCTTTGATGCAAGGATCGTTTGTACAACTTGGCCAGCCTGCTGCATTGGTTGTGCCGCTTTAGGGTCATTGATATTCGTCCAGTTTTGCCATGTTGCTTGTTGTGGCAGTATGCCTGCTTCCTTTAAAATTGTTAAGGCTTGCATTTTTTCACTCATCGCAGCAGCATCATTTGTTAAGCTCTGTATCGCTCTAGCTAAAATCAGACTGCCTGTTTCTATTTCAAAAGGTTTAGCAATCGCTTGTACCTGCTGCATCAAATTTTGCTTAAGCACTTCAGATAAAGTAGTATCCCTTGCTAAAAGCTGTGCAAAATTATCCATAGTCATCGCCATACCAGATGTTTTTTGTCCACTTAGTAAGGCTTGAAAAACATCATTCGTCATTGGCATTTTAAGCTCTATCATTTTTTGAATGACCTGTAGTGCATCCGCTTTTGAAATGCCCTCTGGTAATGCCTTTAGCCACATTTCTGCCTGCATTAATTGCTCTTTTGAAATAGGTAACTGTTCCTTCATAAAATGTCCTAGCAATTGCTGCATCTCTGCTGTTTTAGGCAAATTCATGGATTCTAGTAGCTGATTGATTTGTTGATTTGGAGAAGATGCTTGTGCCATTGGTCCTGTAGCCACTTTTAATTCGGTTTGTGGATTTGTTCCTGTTACCTGAAAGAAATGGGCATCACCCGTCTTTAACGGTACTTCAAGTTTCGCTATAAATTTTTGATTACCTACTTGTATTTCTGCCATTTGATCTGGATATAATTGCTTAATGGTACCGTGAAATACTTGTCCCTGCTTTAAAGCAAGTGGCTGATTTGCTGAAGTCATGGCATTTTGTTGTAGTTGAATCGGATTAAATGATGTGGCTGACATATACATACTCCTTTCATCAATTACTCCCTCGTGTCATTGTCCCATTCTGTAGCTTTATTGAATCATTGATTTTATCGGTTCAAATGATTTACGATGGTGAATTGTTGGTCCATATTCTTCCAATGCATTTAAATGTTGCTTTGTCCCATAGCCTGCATGTTGCCCAAAGCCATACATAGGAAATTCTTTGTCTAGTTGCTCCATATAATCGTCTCGGGCTGTTTTAGCTAGAATGGAGGCAGCTGCGATTGCTAAGCTCTTGGCATCCCCTTTGATAATTGAATCCTGAGGAATCGAAATGGGTAATGTCATAGCATCTACTAAAACTACATCAGGCTTTGTCGCCAATGATTCTACACTTACTTTCATAGATTGTTTGGTTGCCTCGTATATATTCAGTGCATCGATTTGCTGAGCGGATTGGAAATGAACAAAATAACTAATGGCATGCTCTTTAATTAACGTTGCAAAGGCGTTTCGTTTCTCCTTTGATAATTGCTTTGAATCATTCAGACCAACAAGGGCCTCACAATTTGTAGGTAAAATAACAGCTGCTGTCACAACAGGTCCCGCTAATGGTCCACGTCCTGCTTCATCTACACCCGCAACCAATGTATCGATACTCCCATAGCTTAAATCAAATGCTACTTTCGTTTGATGTTCTTGCAGTAATTGACGTTTTTTATCTTGTCGTTTTTGCCAAGTATGCCACGCCTTCTGTACACCTGTTCTTTCATCCGTTGCTATTTCTATCATCCAATCTTGCCATTCTTCTGCACCTTTCAATGCAGTGTTAATTTCTTTAATGGTTTTCATTTAAGTGCTCCTTCTTGCTTCTACTCAATAAAACTATATCATGTTCAGTTTTTTATGTAGTCTCTTTCATTTGAAAACTATTTTCCTCTCTATAGTCATTATCGGTAAGAAAATTCATTCCTAAAAGAAAAACTGTCACAAAAGAACATGTGACAGTTTCAATACTTATAATTGTTCAGCCTCTTTTTTTAGCTGTTCATCAACAAAATCAAAGGTCAGTTTGCCTAATTGTAAGCCGCGTATATCTCGAACAATCAGCTGTGCTACTTGATCATAATCAATTTCTCCGCCAGGTCCAAATACACGGCGTAGCTTGCCAATATGATCAAAAGTATCCACTAGCTCCTCATGGATAAATTCGAAACCATAACGTTCCTCCATACGCTTTGGATAATGATCGGATAAGAAACGCAAGCCATAGACAGCTAAATCTTCCATATTTGTGATGGTATCCTTAATCGCACCAGTTAAAGCTAATTTAAAGCCTACTTCTTGATCTTCAAATTTTGGCCATAAAATACCTGGTGTATCCAGTAGCTCTAGCTCTTTACCAACTTTAATCCATTGCTGTGCTTTTGTTACACCTGGTGTATTTCCGGTTTTAGCGATATTTTTTTTCGCCAAGCGATTAATCAGTGTGGATTTCCCTACGTTAGGTATTCCAACAATCATGGCACGAATAGCTCTAGGTTTCATACCTCGCGCCTTCATGCGATCAAATTTCTCTTTTAAAATTTCTTGCGCCGCTTTTGTTACTTGCTGTAAGCCCTTACCCTCAAGTGAGTTTATGGCTACGGCTTTATGACCACGTTGTGCAAAATATTCTACCCATTTACGTGTTTCTTGCTCATCTGCCATATCCGCTTTATTTAAAATTAAAAGACGTGGTTTTTGGTTAATCACTTCGTCGATCATCGGATTACGTGAGGATAGCGGTAAACGTGCATCTATTAATTCAAATATAATATCGACAAGCTTTAATTTTTCCGTTACTTCACGTCGGGCTTTCGCCATATGCCCTGGAAACCATTGTATTGTCATAGCTATACCTCCTAAACTAAAAGAAAAAGGGAGTGATTAAGCTCTCCCTTTCTTGCATTACTTTACAATTTTTATGTCACTAAATGGCCAGAAAATCAAACTTGTATTACCAATAATTTCCTTTTGTTCAACAAGGCCAATATGACGACTATCTTTACTATTTCGACGGTTATCCCCCATGACAAAAACATATCCTTCTGGAATAGTATCCACGGAAACATCAATATCTTTTAAGGTAAAGTCTTCTGTTAGGGTCCCCCCAGCAATTTGCGCTTTATATGCATCTAAATAGGGCTCATCTATTGGTTCACCATTAATATATAATTGATCGTCCTTATATTCCAGCGTATCTCCTGGCAGTCCTATTACACGCTTTATGTAATTTTTTTGTTCAGGTGCATGAAATACAACGATATCAAAACGCTTTGGTTCACCTATTTTATAACCAATCTTATTCACAATCATCCGGTCGCCATCTTCAAGGGTTGGCATCATGGACTCTCCATCAACTGCAATAGGTGTAAATAAAAAATATCGAATCACTGCAGCAATCGCAAATGCAATTAATAGTGCTTTTGTCCATTCCCATAATTCATTCTTTTCTTTCACTTGTTTTTCCATTGAGAATTGCCCCCTTGTCTAACACTATTTTAGATGATAGTGAATAAAGATGACAAGCAAAAAGAAAAGGGGCTTGAACACAAGCCCCTCACTTTTAAGTCATAATTATCGAATTTCTTTAATACGAGCAGCTTTACCACGTAGGTTACGTAGGTAGTAAAGTTTAGCACGACGTACTTTACCACGACGTACAACTTCTAAGTTAGCGATTTTTGGTGTGTGTACAGGGAATGTACGCTCAACACCTACACCGTAAGAAATTTTACGAACTGTGAAAGTTTCGCTAATACCGCCACCACGACGTTTAATTACTACACCTTCGAAAAGTTGGATACGTTCACGAGTACCCTCTACTACTTTCACGTGTACCTTAACAGTATCACCAGGACGGAAAGTTGGTAGATCAGTGCGAAGCTGAGCTTTTGTAATTTCTGTAATAATGTTTGACATTGTTTTCTCTCCTTAGACAGATGCTCTTGCACGCAATCTATGCCACAGCGGAACACCGTAATTCAGCACTTCACATAGAAGTACAGATTAGATGTTATCATAAATAGAGCAGGCAATCAAGCATCTTGATGATTGTTTTTTAGTTTTTCTAGATACAATTTTTGCTTGTCTGTTAATGGATAATGCTCCAATAAGTCAGGACGGCGCTCAAAAGTTCTTTTCAGCGATTGTTCCTCTCGCCATTGCTCGATTCTAGCGTGATTCCCCGATACTAAAACATCAGGTACCTTCATCCCACGAAACTCCGCAGGTCGTGTATAATGTGGATGCTCAAGTAGACCCGTTGAAAAAGAATCCTGGATATGCGAATTCTCTTGCCCTAAGACACCAGGCAACAATCGAACTACGCTATCAATAACAGTCATAGCGCCTAATTCCCCACCTGTTAACACGAAATCGCCAATGGAAATCTCGTCTGTCACGAGGTGCTGACGTATACGCTCATCATAGCCTTCATAATGACCACATAAGAACACTAACTCCGTTTCTTGTGCTAGCTCTTCTGCTTTTTTCTGGGTGAATCGTTCACCTTGAGGACACATTAAAATGATACGTGGTTGTTTGCCAGCAGTGATGGCCTCCACTGCACTAAACATAGGTTCAGGCTTTAAAACCATACCCGCACCACCACCATATGGATAGTCATCGACTTGCTTGTGTTTGTTCCCTGAAAATGTACGAATATCCGTGACCTCTAGCTTTACAGCACCTTTTTCTTGCGCTTTCTTTAAAATAGATGCACCAAAAACGCCTGAGAACATATCAGGGAACAGGCTTAATACATGAATGTTCATCATAATAAGCCTTCCATTACATGGATGATAATTTTTTTATCTACAACATCAATATCTTTTACGATATCTTCGATATAAGGGATATAATGCTCTTTCTTCGAGCCTTTAACTACCCATACATCGTTTGCTCCTGTTTGCAGGATATCTGCCACAACACCAATTGTTTCGCCCTCTTCAGAAATAACTGTGCAGCCTATTATTTCATGGAAAAAGAATTCATTTTCTGCAAGTAGATCATCTGTCATTTGATCTTTTGTTACTTTCAGCATGCCTTCTTTAAACGGCTCAACCAAGTTGATATTGTTCATGCCTTCAAAAGTTAAAAGAATAAAGTTTTTATGACGACGCACCGAACCAATCGTTACCCAGGTTGGCTTCTTATCGTCTTTTTTAAAGGCAGCAAGTTTATTTCCTACTGCAAAACGCTCTTCTTCAAAGTCTGTTGTCGATAATACACGTATCTCACCACGAATACCGTGTGTATTGACAATACGACCTACATTAAACCATTCCATTCAACTTTCACCTCGTAAAAAACTTCTCTCCATAAAGCATCCTGCTCACCCAATAAATAGCTACCGTTCGCTCATTTATCACCGCTTACAGATGCGCTTGGAAGAATGTCGTTTTAGCTAAGACTGATTTGTCTTGTCATTATTAATATAAGCAATACCCTTTAGCTGTAATCGTTATAACAGTTTTCTGTTCTGCTTAAACAGAAGTACTAGATACATGCTGCTGTTAAAACAAGATAAAAAAAGGAAGGAACCTACAAGCTCCCTCCTTCTTTGTCCAGATTTTACGTTTCATGCTAAAAGCCACTTTGAACTCCTAAGCGACATGTAAACACACCTATCAGGACTCATTTGTACTTGTTGCAAGAGCGTGAAAATCTTTTCTATTAATCCAATATATCGACATAGGTCTTCTTTTGATGGTGACTACCTGCCGCTGAATAAACAATTGTACGAATCGCTTTCGCTACTCGCCCTTGCTTGCCTATGACTTTCCCTCGATCCTCTGGATGAACAAAAAGTTTATAAACAATTCGATTTGCATTTTCATCCGTCTCAATACGAACTTCTTCTGGATAATCGACTAACGGTAAAACGATTGCTTCAATCAGCTGCTTCAAAGACGTCGCCCCCGATTATTTACTGAATTTTTGGTTATGGAATTTTTCCATGATACCTTGTTCTGAGAACAGGTTACGCACTGTATCTGATGGTTTTGCACCGTCAGCTAACCATTTAAGAGCTTTCTCTTCATCAATGTTTACAGTAGCTGGTTGAGTTAGTGGGTTGTAAGTACCAACTGTTTCGATTTGACGACCGTCACGTGGTGAACGAGCGTCTGCAACTACGATACGATAGAAAGGAGATTTTTTAGCTCCCATACGTTTTAAGCGAATTTTAACTGCCATTTTAATAGCACCTCCGAATAAGTTTCACACAAGATAGTATATTATCAATGTTTAGGTTGTTTGTAAAGTGTTTTTTCTTAACACCTAAAAATTATTATTTAAACAATGAATCAAAGCCTGGTAATTTCATTTTTTTCTTGCCTTTACCACTTGCCATTCCAGTCATTTGCTTCATCATTTTTTTCATTTCATCGAATTGCTTAATGAGACGATTCACCTCTTGAATAGATGTCCCAGAGCCTTTAGCAATACGCTTTTTACGGCTACCATTTATGATTTCTGGGTTGGTCTTTTCAGCAGGGGTCATCGAGTAAATAATGGCCTCTACACGCCCCATTTGTTTATCATCTACTTTTACATTATCCAAGCCTTTGATTTTGTTTGCACCTGGGAGCATTTTTAAAATTTCATCAAGTGGTCCCATTTTTTTGACTTGTTGTAATTGTTCAACGAAATCATCAAATGTAAAGGTTTGGGACTTGAATTTTTCTTCTAATTCTTTGGCTTTTGCTTCATCTACATTTGCTTGCGCCTTTTCGATCAGTGACAGAACATCTCCCATACCTAATATACGAGACGCCATACGCTCTGGATGGAAAGGCTCTAGCGCATCCATTTTCTCACCCATACCGACAAACTTAATCGGTTTCTGCGTTACAGAACGAATGGATAATGCAGCACCTCCACGAGTATCACCATCAAGTTTTGTTAAAACAACGCCTGTAATACCAATGGCCTCATTAAAGCTTTCTGCCACATTGACAGCATCCTGACCTGTCATAGCATCGACAACAAGGAATACCTCATCTGGCTCTTTTAATGCACGAATATCTTTTAATTCCTGCATTAAATCTTCATCGATATGAAGACGACCAGCCGTATCGATAATCACCACATCATGATGCTCTTCCTTTGCCAATTCGATTGCTTGACGAGCAATTTCTACTGGAGATACCTCGGTTCCTAAAGCAAAAACAGGTAATGATAACTGTTTACCTAATGTTTGTAGCTGTTGAACGGCTGCTGGGCGATAAACGTCTGCGGCAACTAGTAACGGCTTACGATTAAATTTTTTCCGTAAGACATTTGCCAGTTTTCCTGTAGTCGTCGTTTTACCCGCACCTTGTAAACCGACCATCATAATGACTGTTGGCGGCTTTGTATTAAACTTAATAGGGCTTTGTTCGCCACCCATTAATTCCGTTAATTCATCTTGTACGATTTTAATAACTTGCTGCCCTGGTGTTAAGCTTTGCATAACTTCAACACCGACAGCACGCTCACTTACCTTTTTCACAAACTCTTTGACTACTTTTAAGTTAACATCCGCTTCGATTAAAGCAAATCGGACTTCTCGCATCATTTCTTTAACGTCTTGCTCTGATACTTTCCCTTTGCCTTTAATCTTTTGGATCGTTCCTTGGAGTCGTTCCGCTAATCCTTCAAAAGCCATTGCTTTCGCCTCCTAATCCCATTCTTTCAGCTGTTCAATAAGTGCTAACTGCTGTTCATCTGTCATACTTTTCTCTGTAATCCCCATTGTAAGCTGTGACAGCATTTGGGTACGTTGTTGAAATTTTTCAAGTAAACATAATTTTTCTTCATATTCCTCAAGCATCGCTTCTGTTCGACGAATATTATCGTAAACAGCTTGGCGTGAAACTCCATACGATTCAGCGATTTCTCCTAGAGAGTTATCATCCAAATAGTATAGTTCCATATAACTTCTTTGCTTATCTGTTAATAATGCTTGATAAAAGTCGAAGAGAAAGTTCATGCGTGTTGTTTTTTCAAGTAGCATCGAATGTTTCTCCTCCCGCTATTAGTCATTTGTATCATAACGAAAAGCGCCCGTCTGTGTCAAGGTAATCTCCTTGTCTAAAAGCTTAAATGTCTGCTTGCAGGCATATTTTACGCCTTTAGCAAGTATTACTCTTTTAAACAAGTCAATTCACCTATACACAGTCGAGCGTTTTATAAAATTACTCAGCGATGTTCGCTGTTAATCTTCATTATTTTCTAATTCTTTATCCAAACCATCGGCAAATAAACCATAAACATATCGTTCAGCATCAAATGGCTGTAGATCATCCATTTTCTCACCAAGACCAACAAATTTCACAGGAATGTGCAGCTTATTGCGAATAGCAAGCACAATCCCGCCCTTAGCTGTACCGTCTAGCTTCGTTAAGACAATACCTGTTACATTCGTTGCTTCTTTAAATGTTTGTGCTTGCACAAGTGCATTTTGGCCTGTTGTGGCATCTAATGCTAATAATACTTCATGTGGCGCATTTGGAATTTCACGTGAAATGACACGATGTACCTTTTCAAGTTCATTCATTAAGTTCACTTTGTTTTGCAAGCGACCAGCTGTATCGCAAATTAATACATCGGCTTTTCTATTTTTGGCTGCACGAATCGCATCATACATGACTGCCGCTGGATCAGAGCCCTCAGATTGTTTGATAACTTCACAACCGACACGATCTCCCCATACTTGTAATTGATCTATCGCACCAGCACGGAACGTATCACCAGCAGCTAAAACAACGGTTTTCCCTTGTGTTTTTAAGCGATGCGCTAGTTTGCCGATCGTTGTCGTTTTTCCAACGCCATTTACTCCGACAAATAGAATAACTGTCAGCTCACCATCTGGCTGCATATTTAGATCAATTAAATCTTCTTCACCTTGCTCATAAATTTCTACAAGCTTCTCAGAAATCACGGCTTGGATACCGTTCGTATCTTTTATATTTTTACGTTGTACTTCGAAACGCAGTTTATCCATTAGCTCCATAACTGTTTCAAATCCGACATCAGCTTGTAATAATAAATCCTCTAATTCTTCAAAGAAATCCTCATCCACTTTACGATAACGCGCAACAAGGTCGTTCACTTTAGAAGTAAAGGAATTACGTGTTTTTTCAAGACCAGCCTTGAATTTTTGTGTAATCGACCAAGCAGAAGGCTTTTTCTCCTCTACTGGTGTATCCTCAATAACTGCTAGCTCTTGTACTTCCAGATCTTGTACTTCTGGCTGTATTTCTGGTTGTTCTTTTTCTATTTCAGTTGAAGGTTCTACTGCTGCTTCTTTCACAATTTCCATCTCTGGAGATTCTTCTATTTGCTCAACCACTTCTACATCAACAGTCTCAATAGCAGCCGTTTCGTTTGCTTCATCTAGATCTAGCTCTTGAAGATCAGCATCCTGCTCATTGTCAAGCGCCTCTAGTTTTTCTTCCTCGGCTGGATTTCCCATTAATTTATCTTTTAAACGCTTAAAAAAACTCATGCTTGTTCGCTCCTTTGCTCCGCAAGTACGGGTTCATCTTCTAATTTTACTGATACGAGTTTTGATACACCCGATTCTTGCATTGTTATACCATACAAGACATCAGCTCCCTCCATCGTCCCTTTACGATGTGTAATAACAATGAATTGTGTGTCACGGCTAAATCTTTTTAGATACTGGCTATAGCGCACAACATTAGCCTCATCCAAAGCCGCCTCTACTTCGTCGAGAATACAGAATGGTACAGGTCGTATATTTAGGATAGAGAATAATAAGGCAATTGCTGTCAGTGCTCGCTCACCACCAGAAAGCAAACTTAAATTTTGTAGTTTTTTCCCTGGAGGTTGTGCCACTATTTCAATGCCTGTTTCTAGTAAATTTTGCGGATCAATTAACACTAAATCCGCTTGCCCACCGCCAAACAATTCACGGAAAACAAGTTTAAATTGTTCTCGTATTGCATAGAACGTTTCACTAAAGCGCAATGTCATTTCTTCATCCATTTCTTTAATGGCTTCATGCAATGTTTCCTGTGCAGCAAGTAAATCCTCTCGTTGTTCAGTTAAGAATGTATGACGTTCAAGTACTCGTTCATATTCCTCAATCGCCCCTAAATTAACAGGACCAAGCTCTTCAATGGATTTTTTCAACAGTTTCACACGGCGTCGTACGAACTCTTCGTCTTCTATCGAAAGAGCTTCTTCCTCTGCCTCTTCAAATGTTAACTGATAGTTTTCTTCGAGTTGTTCTTTGAAATTATCCATTTCAAATTCTAAACGGCTTTGTTTCAACTCATTTGCACGTATTGCTTCAAGGTATCCTTTATGTATACGTTGCATTTCTTTCAGTTGTTCTTCTAATGTTGTGAGTTCTTGTTGTTGCCCTACCTTCTCCTCTTTCTTTCGAGAAATAGTCTCTTGTAAGGCATCTCTTCTCGCTTTCCATGTGATTACCTGCTCCTCAACCTCTTCATCACTTAAATGATTTGTCGATTCATCGGATTGAAGCCATAATATTTCCTGAGAAATATTTTCAACTTTTTGTTGAGCTTTGTTCAATTGTAGTGCTAGCTCAGCAGTGGAAATTTGAACTTGCGACATTTGTTCTTGCATTACTGCTAATTGTGAACGTTTTTCCGCTAGTTGCTCTCGTAATACGTCCTTCTCTGTCTCACCTTGTAGCTTTACCTTACTTAATTGCTCGACAGTATCATTGATTTCGACAAGCTCATCGGCGAGTGCGTTTAATCGCTCCATTGCCTCTTGCTTTTGTGATAACAATGCTTCCTCACGTGTTTTTACATCTTGAGTTTCAGTTGAAGTAAAAGATACTCGGGCTGATAAGCTTTTTTCAACAACCTCTAACTCGCGGATACGACCAGCCTGTTGCATCTCATCTTTTCGTAATTGCTCTCCTTCAAGCTTTAACTGTTCTACTTGATCTCGAAGTGTTGCAAGCTTGTCTTTTTCGGTTGCTACAGCCTGTTCAGCACTATAAATGGAATCCTGTAATGACTCTAGCTTGAGGATTAAATCATCTAATTCGGCTTTTCTTGTAAAGAGTGAGGATTGCTGTTTCATAGCACCACCCGTTAAAGAACCCCCTGCATTGACAATATCTCCATCAAGTGTGACCACTCGGTATCGGAAACCACATAATCGAGCTATTTGACTGGCCCCTTCCAGATTTGCTGCCACAATGACATGCCCTAAAAGATTTTCAACAATTGTACGATTATCTTCATTAAATGTCACAAGCGCATCTGCTATTTGAATAAAAGCTGGATGCTCTATCGCTAATTGGATCGTAGCTGGATTAATTTTACGTGACTTCATCACGGTTTTTGGTAAAAAAGTAGCTCGTCCAGCTCGTTTTTGCTTTAACCAATGAATGGCTTGCTGTGCATGTCGTTCATTCGTTGTGACAATATGCTGAGAGGCTGCACCTAAAGCTGTTTCTATCGCTTGAGAGTATTTCCCCTCAACTTGTAGTAATTCAGCGACAGCCCCCTCAATTCCTTGTAATTCACCTTTATCACGAGCAAGCAAAACTTCTTTAACTCCTTGGAAAAATCCTGAAAAATCGGCTTCCAATTCAGCTAATGTATCTTTTCTCGCCTTTAATTGCTGCTGATGCTGATAAGCTTTATACAGCATATCCTGTTTCTCAGCAAAGGAAGAATTTGTATTTTTTAACTGAACTTGCAGCGACTCATATTGTTCAAGCTTAGCTTGCAAATCATTTGTTGTGGAAGTGTGTTCAGCGACTAGCTTTTCTTTCTCAGCAACAATTTGCGTAAGCTCTTGTCCAATTTCATCAGTTTGATTGGACATTCTTGCTGCCATAGCCTTTTGTTGCGCTAATTGCTGATCGATATTTTTCAATTCATTCTTAATAGTTGCTTCTTCATTCAATGAATCAATATATCGATTTTTTTGTTCTTCAATTTCTTGTTCAATTTCCGTAACAGAACGATTTAATGACTGTTCTAACTGTTTAATGCTCTGCTTGAGTATGGAGAGTGCTTGCTGTTTCTCTGAAAATGCTTCTTTTTTCTCCTGTTCTTGTACAAGCAGTACGTCTACTTCTTCTTTTGCTTCTTGTAATGTCGCATTCAGCTGCAGTAGTTGATTGGAAGCATTTTGTCGTTTTTCAGCCATTAGTGCTTTACGACCATCCCAACGCTCTACCTCCATTGTGGCATTGACAAGATCAGCCTGTGAAACATCCAAATAATCATCAAGTTCTTTTAATAACTTGCGAATATTGGTTGTTTGTATATCGATTGTTGCAATATTTTGAGCTTGTTGTTGCTCAGTTGCAGACAGCTCGGTAAATTCAGCTTTTAGTGCATGCAAAGATTGTGCACAATTTTTAAAATCATGCACAAGAATGGCAATATCAAAATCTTTTAGCTCGGTAGACATTTGGACATAGTCTCTCGCACTAGAAGCCTGCATTTCAAGCGGCTCTAATCGGTTGTCTAATTCATGGAGTATATCTAATACACGATACAAATTCTCATCTGTCTCTACAAGCTTATGCTCTGCTTTTTTCTTTCTTATTTTATACTTTAAAACGCCAGCTGCCTCTTCAAAAATCGAACGACGGTCGTCAGGGCGGCTATTTAAGATTTCATCAACACGGCCTTGAGAAATAATTGAAAATGCCTCTTTCCCAAGCCCTGAATCCATAAACAAGTCCGTAATATCCTTCAGGCGACACTGTTGGTTATTTAATAAATATTCACTATCACCTGAACGGTATACGCGTCTTGTTACGCTGACTTCTGTATAAGAAAAAGCAAGTTGCTCGTCAGTATTGTCTAATATAAGTGTTACCTCTGCAAAGTTGAGTGGCTTACGAGAGTCACTGCCAGCAAAAATAACATCTTCCATCTTTGCTCCACGTAACGACTTTGCCGATTGCTCCCCAAGTACCCAACGAATCGCATCTGTGACATTACTTTTTCCACTGCCATTTGGTCCAACAACCGCTGTAACACCGGGTACAAAATCAATTCCAATGCGCTCCGCAAAGGATTTAAAGCCAATCACTTCTAGTCGTTTTAGGAACATCTATTAAGCCTCCTCTTTTGCAGCTTCTTCACGCATCATTCGCATTGCACATTGTGCAGCTTGCTGCTCGGCTTCTTTTTTTGATTTTCCACGACCAATACCAAGCTCTTGCCCGTTCAATAATACGCTTGATACAAAGGTACGGTTATGTGCTGGGCCTTTTTCATCGATTATTTCGTAATGAAGAAGTCCATTATTGGTTTGTTGTACCATTTCTTGCAATTGACTTTTAAAATCCATCACATGCGAAAAAGCACCTACTTCTACTTTTGGGAACACGATACGCTCTAAAAACGACACGACCGTTTGTAATTCTTGATCTAGATAGAGTGCACCTACAAATGATTCAAACACATCTGCAAGTAGCGCTGGGCGTTCCCGACCACCTGTTAATTCCTCACCTTTTCCAAGTAACACGAAGCGTCCAAAGCCTAATTCATTCGCAAAAATAACTAGTGATGGCTCACAAACGATAGAAGCTCTTAACTTTGTTAACTCACCCTCGCTCATATTTGGGTATTTCTCAAAAAGATATTTAGAAACAGATAGTTCAAGTACTGCGTCTCCTAAAAATTCAAGACGCTCATTATCCGTAAATAGCTTACGGCGATGCTCATTCACATAAGATGAATGCGTGAATGCTTGATACAATAAATTTTTATTAATAAAAGTGATATTTAATTCATGCTGTAACAGCTCGAATTGGTTGCGTACTTTTTCAGGAAGTACGCCAGATTTCTGCATAGTTCCTTTTCTTTTCATAGCCATTGAACAAATCTGCCTTCCTAATAGTTTCTACCGTTTTAGTGTACCTTTTTCAAGGCGTTTATGCAAAAGTATTTCGGCTTAAACACAATGTTTTGGAAATTTTTTCGAAAATTTATCTTATTCATAGAAAATGATCTCCTCTAAAATGAAAGTTGAATGCTTGTGGGATGATTTTTGGTTAACTCCAGTCGTCAGCTCAAAAAAATTTTAGACATTATGCCCCCGATTTTTAACATGAAAAAGGGACGTCAATAGATCGAAAATCGATCTATTTCGTCCCCTTTGAATACATCTTTGTTCATTGAAGCTGCTTCTTCTATCAAGTCAAAGCAGACAAACTATTTCTACTTTATTCATGCTATCATAAATACCATTGTGTATTATGATGACCATCACATCTATAAAGGTGATCCATTTTCGCTAAATAAAGTTTTAACGAAATTAGTTTAATTTACTTTCGATGTATGAAATTGCAGAACCTACTGTTGAGATTTTTTCAGCATCTTCATCAGAAATTTCCATATCAAACTCGTCTTCAAGTTCCATTACAAGTTCAACTACGTCTAATGAGTCAGCACCTAAATCATCACGGAAAGAAGCTTCAAGTGTTACTTCGCTTTCTTCAACACCTAAACGGTCCACGATTACTTTTGTTACACGTTCTAATACTGTAGACAAATGATTCACCTCCCCTCAAATGATTATACAAAAAATCAGCGTATATGCCTAATCGAAATTACATTACCATACCACCATCTATATGAAGCGTTTGCCCTGTCATATAGTTAGCATCATCGGAAGCAAGGAAAGCTACTGCCTTGGCAATATCCTCTGGCTGTCCAAGTTTCGCAAGAGGGATCTGCGTAAGCATACCTTTTTTAATATCTTCTGGTAGTTGCTCTGTCATTTCTGTTTCAATAAAGCCTGGCGCAATCGCATTAACTAAAATATTGCGTGAAGCTAATTCTTTTGCCGTCGTTTTTGTGAGTCCAATAACACCTGCTTTAGCCGCAACATAGTTTGCTTGACCAGCATTACCCGCTACACCAACGATGGAAGAAATATTAATAATACGACCTGCACGTTGCTTCATCATTTGACGTGTTACCGCCTTTGTACAAAGGAAAACCCCTTTAAGATTCGTATTTAATACATCGTCCCATTCGTCTTCCTTCATACGCATTAACAGGTTATCTCTAGTAATACCTGCATTATTCACTAAAATATCAAGAGAACCAAATGTTTTCACAGCGGCATCCATTAATGCGGTTACTTCTTCCGTCTGTGAAACGCTAGCTTGCACCGCAATGGCTTCCCCACCGTTTGCTTGAATCATCTCAACGACTTCTTCCGCTTTTGCCTGTGAGCCACTATAGTTTACTACAACCTTAGCACCTTCCTCAGCAAGCTTTACAGCAATAGCACGTCCAATCCCTCTTGAAGCTCCTGTTACAACAGCTACTTTACCTTCTAATTTACGCATTGATTGACCACTCCTTCGACGCTTCTAAAACCGCTTCTAATGATGCTTCATCATAGACACAATAAGCAGCAACTGAACGATCAATTTTTTTCAAGAGACCGCTTAATACTTTGCCAGGTCCACATTCGATAAAGACATCGACACCTTGTGCAATCATTTCACGCATAGATGCTTCCCATTGCACTGCACTATATACCTGTTCAACTAGCTCCTGCTGAATCGCTGGTACATCCTTTAATTCCTTCGCCATTACATTGCCGATAACAGGGATTTCAGGTGCAGATAAAGTAATCTCTGCTAATGCTGCTTGCAGTTTTTCTGAGGATGGTCGCATCAATTCAGAATGAAATGGACCGCTCACAACTAAAGGTATTGCGCGCTTTGCCCCTGCTTCTTTTGCAGCAATAATCGCTTTATCTACACCTTCTTTAGTGCCTGAGATAACAATTTGTCCTGGACAATTCACATTGGCTACCTGCACAGAATCACCCGCTGCTGAAACCAGCTCTGTAACTGCGTTCAATGCCTCTAATTCCATCCCTAGAATCGCTGCCATCGCTCCTTGTCCTGCTGGTACAGCTTCATTCATATAAAGACCACGTTTATGCACGATAGACACGGCATCATCAAATGACATTACGCCTGCTAAAACCAATGCACCATATTCTCCAAGCGAATGACCCGCAGCATAGTGTGGCTGAATTCCTGCTGCACGCAGCTTTTCAGCTACCATTACACCCGTAGTAAGAAGTGCTGGCTGAGCGTGGTATGTCAGTGTTAACTCCTCAGCTGGACCTTCTAACATTAACTTAGATAATTCAAATTGAAGAGCTTGATCTGCACGATCATAAAATGCTTTACTGTCTGCTGCATTTTCAACAAACTCTTGACCCATCCCTACTACTTGCGAACCTTGTCCTGGAAAAATAAATGCTATTTTCGTCATTTGAATAATCCCCTTTGTTTAATCAATTTCTAAGTGACGTACTGTATCAGTAATCGTCGAAATAACAGCATGCTCTACCATCGTATTAGCTTGTCGAATCGCACTAAAAATTGCTTTTGCATTCGATGAGCCATGCGCTTTAATTACAGGTGCTTGTAAGCCAAACAACCCTGCACCACCATACTCTGTGTAGTCCATTTTATTTTTTAAGTCACGTAAATTATTTTTCATGAGTGCTGCTGAAATTTTCGTTTTCGTTGATGACATAAATGCCTCTTTTAACATTGAAAATAAAGCGCCAGCCGTCCCTTCAATAGACTTCAACACCATATTGCCTGTAAAGCCATCTGTTACAACAACATCCGCTACTCCTTCAAGCAAATCACGCGCTTCTACATTACCAATAAAATTCAAATCAGCTTCCTTCAATAATTCGAAGGCAGCTTTCGTTAATTCATTACCCTTTTTTTCCTCAGTACCGATATTTAATAGGCCAATTCGTGGTTTTTGTAAGCCTCCAACCTTTTTAGCATAAATATCACCCATAATCGCATATTGCACTAAGTGCTCTGGTCG
The DNA here is from genome assembly GCF_038630385.1 of Lysinibacillus sp. FSL L8-0126. NCBI lineage: Bacteria > Bacillati > Bacillota > Bacilli > Caryophanales > Bacillaceae > Lysinibacillus > Lysinibacillus sp. FSL L8-0126. The sequence goes on from NZ_CP152028.1 coordinate 412,990, forward strand.
TGCATCTGCATTTGCTCCTAAATCAAGCATTAAGAAGCCTTTACCATCCAATGTCGGTAATGTTGTAGCCAAAGCTGGACGGGCTATCCCCTCAATTCGGCCAACTTTAAATAAGCCCCCTGCCATTAACGCTCCGGTATTCCCAGCAGATAGGCAAGCATCTGCTCTACCTTCTTCCACCGATTCCATCATGCGAGCCATTGAAGAATCCTTTTTTCGACGAACAGCACGTGCAGGGTCATCCGTTCCTTCTACTATTTCCTCACAATGTATGATTGTTAATCGATCATGTTGTTTTAAAAATGGCTCAAGCTTATCTTGCTGACCATATAATTGGATTTCTAAATTTGGGATTTGCTCTAATGCTAAGAGTGCACCTTCAACAACTGATTTTGGTGCATTGTCTCCACCCATTCCATCAAGCGCTAATTTCATTGTTACTCACCTTTACCTTTCGTGCGGTACATATCAAATTCACCAACAAAAACGGTTTCACCATTTACGGTAGATGTTACCTCGACTTTTGTACGATGATTAAGATCATCTCGTCCGATAACAATCGCTTTTGTAATAACACGATTTCCAGCACGCACAGGTTTCACAAATGTAATATTGGAATGTACGGTTAATGCTAGTTCGTCATCAATTACTGCGACCGCTAATGAGTTTGCTTGTGCAAACAAATGATGTCCACGTGCGATGCCATTGCGCTGAAAAACATGCTCTTCTTGTACATCAAAAATCGATAGTGCTCGATTATCTAATTCAATATCTACAATTTCTCCGATGACTTCATCAATCGGTAGAGATTTTACTTCATTTTCATAGTTTTTAGAAGCAACATCTTTAATTCGCTCTCGTAATTCTGGTATAGATAACTCCATACGATCTAAACGAATTGTTTGGACACTTACCTGAAACTGTGTTGCTAGCTGTTCATCTGTGACGAATGGATTTTCAGCTATCGTTTCAGATAGTAGTCGCTGTCGCTCTTTTTTCGTTCGTCTCAACATCATTCGCCACCTTTTGAGTTGTTATTAGCACTTGGTACTAATATCAGTATATAGAGTATAAAAAAAGAATGCAAGACTTGTTTTGAAATCAAGTACTCACATTCTCCTATGCTCATAAGCCCTCAATACTAATCGAAGCGCTCTCCCTGTAATACACCCGACTCTTCTAGCATTTTACGCAAGTATTGATAGTCATCATCCTGCCAAAACGCTTTTGTTTCAAGCATCTCTGTTGCATCTTTTCTTGCGGTCTCGAGTATACGATAATCATGTACTAAATCAGCTACTTTAAAATCTGGCAAACCACTTTGCTTTCTACCAAAAAAGTCCCCTGGTCCCCTTAATTCTAAATCTTTTTCAGCTAAACGGAAACCATCATTCGTTTCCGTCATCGACTGCATACGCTCTTTCCCTTCATCAGACTTAGGATCAGCAAGTAAAATACAGTATGACTGGTGCTCACCACGCCCGACACGCCCTCGGAGCTGGTGCAATTGCGCTAGGCCAAAACGCTCAGCATCATAGACAATCATAAAGGTAGCATTCGGTACATTAACACCTACCTCCACAACTGTTGTAGAAACTAAAAGCTGAATTGTTCCTTCACTAAAATCGCGCATCACCGCATCTTTTTCATCGGCTGATAAACGTCCATGCATTAAACCGACCTGATAACGATCTTTAAAATAAGTGGCTAGTTGCTCATAAATTTCTACAGCATTTTGAACATCAAGCTTATCAGATTCCTCAATAAGTGGACAAATAGCATAAGCTTGTCTTCCAGCCGCTAGCTCCAATTCTAGCTTGGACATCACAGAGCCGAGTTGCTCTTTTTTCATCCAATGCGTTTCAATCTGTTTACGGCCCGCTGGCATTTCATCAATTATCGATACATCCATTTCCCCAAATGCAGTAATAGCAAGTGTACGCGGTATAGGAGTAGCTGTCATAAAGAGGACATCTGGATTCTCCCCTTTATCACGCAAAATTCGACGTTGTTCCACACCAAAGCGATGCTGCTCATCTGTGATGACAAAACCTAGCTTTTGAAATATAACATCTGGCTGAATTAACGCATGTGTGCCAATGACAATGTCAAGATCACCATTTGCCAAATCTGCTAAAATCCCACGTCGCTCCTTTGTTTTAGTTGACCCAGATAACAAAGCAACACGAACATCAAAGGGTTGAAACCATTCTTTTAAGTTCTCCAAGTGCTGTTCCGCTAAAATTTCAGTTGGTGCCATTAAGGCTCCTTGAAAGCCCGCTGTCACAGCTGCATATAAACCGATTGCCGCTACTACTGTTTTCCCAGAACCTACGTCGCCTTGCAGCAAACGATTCATTCGATGTGGTTCCTTCAAATCTTTACAAATTTCATTAACCACTCGTTTTTGAGCATTTGTTAATTCATAGGGCAATGAAGCAATAAATGCTCGTAGTTTATGCACATCAAACTGAATGATTGTGCCACGCTCACTCTCTTTCCGCGTTTTACGTAATGCCTGTATACGCAATTGGAAGTTTAATAGCTCCTCATAAGCAAAGCGTCTTCTTGCTTGTTTAGCATGCCCAGCATCCAGCGGAAAATGGATACCCTCCAAGCCCTCTCGTATCGGAACAAGCTTATAGGACTCCTGTAAATAATATGGAATCGCCTCTGGTAGCTCTGCACCAAAATCATCTAACACTTGTCGCATATATTTACGAAATCTTTTTTGTGGAATCAAACCTTTCAGACTATACACTGGCTCAAAGTCTACTTGATCTGTTTTTGGCCCAAATGTGACAGTTGTACCATTGATTACTTGTCTACCACGATCCCATTTCCCCGTCACGGTAATAATGGAACCCGGTACAAGCTTTTGCTTTAAATAGCCTTGATTGAAAAATACAACTTTTACTAAGTGACGTCCTGCCAAAACTGTTACTTGAAGTCTTGATTTATTACGACCTAAAAATAATATCGTAGGCTCACGTTCTACCTTGCACTCAACTGTAACGCGTTCGTTATGTGGTGTTTGCGCTAAATCTTTTAAACGAAAATCTTCATGTCGATGTGGGAACGTCCATAATAAATCAGCTACTGTATTGATGCCTAGTGATTCAAGATGTGCTGCTGTTTCTTTCCCGATGCCTTTCACTTCATTGACATGGCTAAATAATTCAGTCATCCTATCCCACAACTCCCTTCATTCAAGTGGTACTCTTTATGTAACCATCCTAGCTTCCTCTATCTAATGTATCATATATTAATTCGCAGCCTCTACACATAAGCAAAAACCCCATCAATGCATGATAGGGTTATAAACGTCTGTCATTTATATTGCAAAATCATGTCAATAAAAAGCTTAATGGCATCAGGAAAGACATCTTCATCTAAATCAAATTTTGGATGATGATGTGGATATTGGCTTTTTTCGCCACCCATCCCAACAAAAATAAATGCACCTGGCCTATGCTTTAGATAATATGAAAAATCCTCGCCCCCCATTACTGGATCAACAAGCTCGAATACATCCTGCCCAAAATTTTCACAAACGATAGATTCTACGAAGCGTGATTGCTGAGGATCATTGATAAGGGGAGGCGTCCCTATAATAAAATCGATTGTCCCTTTCGCCCCAAAAGCATGGCAAATCCCTTCTGTTAAACTTACCATCTTCGCTTGAATGGTAGCTACTGTTTCAGGAGTTAATGCCCTAATCGTTCCTATTAATTTTGCTGTCTCTGGAATAATGTTATACGTTGTTCCTGCTTGAATATTTCCTACTGTAATAACGCCAGCATCAATAGGATTTATATTTCGACTAATAATACTTTGAAAGGATTGCATTAGATGACTCGCGATATAAATGGGATCAATCGTTTCATGTGGCATTGAACCATGTCCACCATGACCTTGAATTTCAATTTCAAAATCATCGACCGAAGCCATCATTGGCCCATGTGTTAAGCCAATTTTCCCTTTTTCTAAACCTTGCCATAAATGAATACCGAAAATAGCATCGACACCTTCTAAAACACCATTTTGAATCAAAAAGTCTGCTCCACTTGGTGTGATTTCCTCAGCTGATTGGAAAATAAGCATAATATTTGACTCGATTTTTTCCTTATTCATCGCTATCCATTGTGCTACTGCCAATAAAATCGCTGTATGCCCATCATGACCACACATATGTGCCACACCTGGCTTTTGAGAGATATAGGGCTTATCACCTTCTTCAACAATTGGTAAGGCATCTATATCTGCTCGTAAGGCAATTGTCTTCGTACCTTTTGTTCCTTGAATCATAGCCACTACGCTAGGAGGATCATACTCTAATATTTCAATTTGAAGCTGCTCTAATCGTTTACGAATAAATTGACTTGTTTCAAATTCTTGTCCAGAAAGCTCTGGATATTGATGAAGATAACGACGATCCTCTATAGCTTGTTTTGTTAAAAATGGTAGATTAGTTATTTCCACTAAAAAAACTCCTTTTAATTTACCTTGAGCGTTCCTACAAAGGAATGGAGCGTCTGATAAAGCCCCCCTTACAAAATGGGTGCTTATTTTATTATACTAAAATCATTCGCAACTAAACCAATATAAAAACATGCTACCTTTTTAGATAGCATGTTTCACCAGTTTTATTGAAGAGCTTTAATACTTTGTAGGCCACCATTTTCAAGTATAGCTTTACTAATAGCCTTTCCTGTTGGTGTTGCCGCTAGACCGCCTCGTGCAGTCTCTTTCAGATTCGGACTCATGGATTGTCCAATGCGATACATAGCGCCAATTACTTCATCACAGGGAATACGACTTGTTACACCTGCAAGTGCCATATCTGCCGCTACTAGCGAGTTAGATGCACCCATGGCATTACGTTTGACACATGGTACTTCAACAAGACCTGCTACTGGATCACAGACAAGACCAAGCATATTTTTTAAGGTAATGGCAAATGCTTCCGAACATTGCTGTGGCGTACCTCCAGCCATTTCAACAATGGCAGCAGCAGCCATTCCTGCAGCAGAACCAACTTCTGCCTGACAACCACCAGCAGCACCTGAAATGGAAGCGTTATTCGCAACCACAAACCCAAAAGCTCCTGACGTAAATAAATAACGGATCATTTGCTCACGAGTTGGATTTAATTTATTTTTCACTGCAAAAAGCGTTCCTGGTACAACACCTGCAGAACCCGCTGTCGGCGTTGCACATATTGTTCCCATCGCTGCATTTACTTCATTTGTTGCAACGGCTTTGCTTACAGCATCTAATAATAAATCACCTGATAGTGATTTTCCTTGCGCAATATAATTTTGAAGCAATACGGCGTCCCCACCAGTTAAACCTGTTACTGATTGCACACCTTGTAATCCTCGTTCAATGGCTTCTTCCATCACGGTTAGATTTCGATCCATTTGTTGGATGATTTCTTCTCGCGTTCTGCCAGTAATCAATATTTCCTGTTCGATCATGATTTCTGATATTAATTTTCCTTCTTGCTCTGCTCGTTCTACAAGCTCACGAACATTATGAAATAAAACGTCCATTTTGGGACACCCCCTTAGTTATTAATTTTAGAGACCTTTGTAATATGTGGAATTAAAGATATTTGCTGTAGCACCTTATCTTCAATGTTTTGATCAATTTCAATCACCATTAGAGCTGTTAAACCACGTTCTATACGTGAAACTTCCATATGCCCAATATTGACTTCATGCATTGCTAAACAATTGGCTACATTGGCAATACAGCCAGCACGATCATCATGCACAACAAGAATTGCTGGCATACCACCTGTTAAACGTAGCTTAAAACCATTGACTTCACTGATTTCAATTTTTCCGCCACCAATCGAAATACCAACTACAGACATTTCCCCTTCATCGTCTCCAATGACAAGCCGAGCTGTATTGGGATGCTCCGTATTAGCCGTTTCGGGAATAAATTCATATTCTAATCCCACTTTTTCGGCCTCTTCAAATGCTATTTTAATACGGTCATCAAATGTATCGTAATCTAATAGGCCCCCCACTATCGCAACATCTGTACCATGTCCTCTATACGTTTCAGCAAATGATCCATATAAATGAATTTTTGCCCATTTAGGTTGTCTACCAAATAAATCCCTTGCAACACGCCCAATGCGAGCTGCACCTGCCGTATGAGAGGAGGAAGGCCCAATCATGACTGGTCCAATAATATCAAATACTGAAGTAAACTTCATACAAACACCCCTCTATTCTATTCATATAATAATATTTATTTTTACTTATATCATGCTTGATAGCTACTATAAAAGTAAAGCATTTAATTTATCAACTTTCAGAAAATTACCACTACTATAATTTATAGTAACTATATAGGCTTATTTTTTGTCCACACCATATATACACATCAATAAAACAGTTAATATTCCAATAATTCCAATTTTTTTATCCTCTGGACACGTACATCTAGCTGTTCATATTTAGCACGTTTTTACTAAATATTATACATCCTCTTCTTTGTAGCATAAACAAAAGCAGTACACGTTTTGTGCACTGCTTTCTTTACGGAATAGCAAAGTAGCATGTAATTATTCTACTGAAATAATATATGGATATAACCCTTGTTTACCATCAAATAATTCAACTTCTACATCTGGATAGTTCTCTTCAATGAAAGCTACTAATGCTGAAGCAGCCTGTTCAGTTGTATCTTCGCCATAGATCACTGTAACTATCTCAGCATCTTCATCGACTAAATCTATGATTACCTTTTCTGCTGCATCCTTTAATGCTGGTGTAGAAAGGACAATTTTACCTTCTGCTAATGCCATAAAATCATCTTTACGGATTTCCACACCATCAATAGATGTATCACGCACTGCATAGGTTACTTGACCTGTCTTCACATTAGCAAATGCATCGGACATTGTCTTTTTATTTAGATCAACAGCTGCTTCAGGGTTAAACGCTAAAATCGCTGCCATCCCTTGTGGAATCGTCTTCGTAGGAACAACCGCTGCGTCAATCTCTAATAGTTCAACCGCTTGCTCTGCTGCCATAACGATATTTTTATTATTCGGTAAGATTAATACTTTTTCTGCACCGATTTCTTGTACGGCTTTAACGATATCTTCAGTTGAAGGGTTCATTGTTTGACCACCTTCAATGACATATGAAGCACCGATAGAGCGCAATAATTCTGCCACACCCTCACCCATCGCAATCGTTACGATAGCATACGGATGTTTTTCTACTTTTTTGGCAGTCGTTGGTGCTCTATGCTCCTCACCAACAATCGCTGAATGCTGCTCACGCATATTATCAACTTTTATTTTAATAAGACTACCGTATTTTTGTCCGATTGATAAAACAGAACCTGGTTGCTCAGAATGGATATGAACCTTCGCAATTTCTTCATCGGAGATCACAAGCAAAGAATCCCCCAAAGGATTTAATTCATTACGGAAATGCTCCTCATCGAAAGGTTCTTTCCCTTCTTCTAAACGCACCATTATTTCAGTACAATAGCCAAATTCAATATCTTCAGTATTCATGAAATCCTGTACTCTATGATGCTCTGCATTGATTAAATCATCTAAGGTCGCATCATTTTTCTCTGGAAGAGGCTCACCTTTTAAAGAGGCTAGAAACCCTTCATACACAAATAGTAAGCCCTGACCACCACTATCCACAACACCGACCTCTTTTAAAACAGGTAGCAATTCAGGTGTACGATCTAATGAAGCCTTTGCTTCTGCTGTAAAAGCTTCCATCACGGCAATGATATCGGTTTCAGTTTCTGCCACTTCTACACCTTTTTTTGCCGCCTCACGTGCTACTGTTAAAATAGTTCCTTCCACAGGTTTCATAACAGCTTTATAAGCTGTATCAACACCCGCTTGGAAAGCCGCTGCAAAGCCTTTTGCATCAATGGTTGCTTCTTTTTCAATAAACTTCCCAAAGCCTCGGAATAATTGCGATAGAATAACGCCTGAATTTCCGCGCGCACCCATTAAAAGACCTTTTGATAATGCCTGTGCTGTTTTACCAATATGTTCTGAAGCGGCAAGTTCTGTTTCCTTTGCGCCAGATGTCATCGATAAGTTCATATTAGTCCCTGTATCACCGTCCGGTACTGGGAATACATTTAATGAATCTACATAATTTGCATTTTGGTATAGATGATGCGCACCCATTTGTACCATTTCAGCAAACTTTATACCGTCTAAAGACTGCATTCGATTTAGTTCCTCCTCTTAATTCGCTACACGAACGCCCTGTACAAAGATATTGACAGATTTTACGCTCATACCTAATGTTTTATCTACTGTATATTTCACTTTCGATTGCACTTGGTAAGCAACTTCCGAAATTTTTGTCCCGTAACTAACAATAATGTACATATCTATATGTAAATCGTCGTCCTGTTGTCGAATAACAACACCTTTTGCGAAGTTTTCTTTACGTAAAATATCAGTTAGACCATCACGAATTTGATGTTTAGATGCCATGCCAACAATACCGTAGCATTCTACAGCAGCACCACCAGCAATTTGTGCAAGTACATCTGTTGAAATATCAATTTGGCCGAATTCATTGTTTAATTCAATTGACATAGGAATGCCTCCTTGGCTCTTTTTGACTAAAGTATATTGTAACACTTTCGTTATAATTTAAGCAACCTAAGGCAGTATAGAAAGGCTTTATAGCAACGTTTTCTGACTTCAAATAGACGCATTTTCCTTTCCGTCAAAAATTGCCATTTTACGAAAATAGTTATTTCGTCCGTTCTGCTTAGCTAAATATAACGCTTGGTCAGCAATATCACAGCATGTTTGTAAATGCTCATACATTGTCAGGTTAGCATGACACATTCCAATACTAACCGTTACGTATTGAACAATATCTGATTGCCTATGTGGAATCTTTAAGTCACGCACTTCCTTTAAAATTTCTTCACATATAGGCTCAGCAAACTTCTCAGTATGCTGACTAATCATAATAAATTCTTCTCCACCCCAACGAGCAACAAACGCCTGATACTTCTCTGCAATTTCCGCCAATAAGGAGGCTACTTTAACAATGACCGCGTCACCCTGTATATGTCCATAGTAATCATTAAACTTTTTAAAATAATCAATATCAATCATCATTACCGTTAATGTTTGTGGTTGATGAAGCTGATGTCCTATTTTAGTCAATTGCTGATTAAATGCTCGTCGATTTGGCAGATTCGTTAAAGGATCTTTTAGTGCTTGCTCTGCTAATGCTTTATTTTTAACAGCTAGCAGCTCTGATAATTGTTTCGTTTTGATCATTTCTTCATCCAATAAAATATGCTGCGTAGTTATTTGTTTTCGAACCTTGTAGGTCTGATATTGAATTATGATACCAATCGGAATTAAAAGAGACATCGGTAATATGACTTTAATATTCTCACTGGACATGCCAACACTCAAATATGTACTCGCAATAATTGCTGGTGCAGAAAGTAAAATAATCCAACTAATTTTTCGTAAAGGTAATGCAAATACCGTACAAATAATGATTAAAATCACCTCATATAATGCTGCATGATGAAAGAAATAAACATCCATTACCGAAATTGCCGTAATCAATAGCATAATCGTGTAAATATAAATAACAACTAGGTGTTCATACTTCTGTATATTAACAGAGGTAATGTGAATTCGTTTTTCCCTAACAAATAACAATACGGCTATATCTATATAAAACATGGCGATATGAATGGCAATATAGACGGGGACCATGGCTCTTTCTGCTTTGACAAAGAAAACCTCTCCATAATGAATAAGGGAAATAATAGCCGATACATACATAAGTGACCAAGCAACTGTTCTCATCCCTTTTAAATTCGACTGAACCATTTCTTTGCGAATAGAAAAAGCTATTTTTTCTTGATTTTTCATAATACTCGCTCCTATTGTCCGCTTTCAGTTATATAATGTTCTATATGTATCGTCTAAAGAATGAAAAATACAAGTAGGTCGAAATTTTTTTGATAAATAAAAAAGTTGATACTTTTATAGCATCAACTTTGTTTATATTATATTCAGTTCAATATTTTAAAATTTATTTGACTAAAAAAGACTTTTAATAAGCTTGTCGATCATAACAGGCATTTCTTTAAAGGCACTATCCACATGCAGTCTTTCTGTTTTTTGGTGTGCATCTTTGCCAAAGGGACCGACATTTAATACAGGCCCCTGTAATGCAGACATTTCTTTAAACGGAATACTATACGTATCTCCCCATACAGGTGTGTTACGTTCGAATGCTAACCACTCGTTTGAATCATCTGTGTAGTTAACATAACTTAAATCACAAATCCCGTTAAAATAATGAATCTGCTCCACCTCAATAGCAAATGTTTGAGCCGTTTTCTTCATCAATTCAATCGATTGAATAACAAGTGGATGATTGGATGAATTAATTGCTGGATAATAAGGTGGTGCATATAGCAAAACTGTTGCTGGTGCTAATTCCTGACAACGAATCATGAGCTGATCAACAATACGTATAGATTTTTCACGATCGTCCCATGCGTGATGCTGAAGAACTTGCTGTTTGATCGTTCGCACTTCCTCCTCACCCAATTTATGGATAGCATGCTCCAACAATGCCTCATATCGCAAAACCTGTACATTCCCTACCCCTTGTACTTTTTCTCGGGTGCAAACTTTTTGGTATTGCTCATTACAAGCAGCCATGGCTTGTAATGCCACTTGTTCAAAGATAGCCATTACTTCTGCAGCTGTACGTTTTAATAAAAATACATTGTACAGTGCAGCCGCACAATATGGTGTTTGTGTAGAATACTCCATTTTTAAATCTTTTAATTGTAAAGAAACTGGCAGTGGCGTACTTTCTCCCAAATCTGTTTCACGGAAAAGAGGATTCCACTCCATGTACTGTGTCATATAAGAAGCAATAAAGTTAGCGGTCATGCCCTTTAAAGGTTCGCCAACATGCGTCTCTTTGCCATAAAATAAAGCAGCTGGCATTATTTTCCCTATAGTACCTGAATAGATATATTCATTTGTATCAGATGGCCCTTGCGAAAAGGAAGGTTCACTATTTAAAAATAATTTATAGGTTAGCCCATGTTGTTCACGAAGTCTCACAAGCTCCACAACAGCAGCTCGCATTCCAGCAGAGTTTACTTCCTCATCAGGTACAGTAGTTAAAATCAAATTAATTGGCCATTGTTCAAAGCTTGCCTTTTCAATGAGCTGCATATGTAAAGCAAGTCCCATTTTCATATCCATTGTGCCACGACCAAATAAATAATTACCTGACTCCAAATCAATTCTAGCCGCTTCTGGTAAATCTTCTTTGTATTTAGACTCCATCAGTTTTTTTGTTAATTCCTCTGGATAAAAAGCTAGTGGCTCTAGTTCTCCATATTCCTCCGTATGCACTGTATCGAAGTGACTGATTAACACCACTGTTTCTGTTGCTGTTGGGTGCTTATAAAATGCCGTAACAGCATTTCTTCCAAGCCCTGCATCATGTAATTCAATAAGCTCTGGATGTTTTTCAAAATATGGAAGCGTTAACAATTTATCTTTTAATTTATAGGCAAAGTCATTTTCACCCTTTGTCAATGTCCTGCTTTCCCAACTGACAATTTCACATAGCAATGCTCGCAGTTTTTCAGGTGTATTCCACATATAATTATTCATACAAACTCTCCTTTAGCCTCAATTCGTTAAATTTTTGGTTAACGAATTTCTAGTGACTCTTCACTTTTACTATCTGTCGTTGTTGCATTTTTTAATTTCAATTGATAAAAAATCATACAGGCAATAAAGAAGCCAATCCCGTACAGTAAACCGATTCTTTGCGTTGGATCAAACGCTAAAAATACTAAAATAAATACACAAAAGATAATACAAAATACAGGTATTAAAGGAAATAGAGGTGTTTTAAATTTTAAATCAGCCAAATTTCCTCCAGACTTTACATAACGATAGCGGAACATTAGTTGAGAAGCACAAATCCCCATCCATGAGATTGTGACAGAGATTCCGGCCACCGACATGAGTAACACAAATACTGCATCAGCTTCCATTACACTTGTTAATAAGGATAATAGTGAGAAAGCCATTGTAAAAATGAGCGCATTTAAAGGCACTTTATTTTTAGTCAATCGACCAAATAACTTAGGTGCCATTCCCTCTTGTGACATAGAGAATAATAAACGTGTTGACGCATACAGACATGAATTGCCGACTGATAAAATAGCCGTTAATATAACAAAATTCATGATACTAGCTGCATATGGAACACCTGCTATATTCATCAACGTTACAAATGGACTCTCTACAAGACCAAGCTCTGATGCTGGGAATATCGCCGATAATACAATAATGGAGGCAATATAAAAGACTATAATTCTAAAAAGAATAGTACGAATCGCTCTTGGAATATTTTTTTCAGGGTTCTCGGTTTCACCTGCTGCAATACCAACAAGCTCTGATCCCTGATAAGAGAAAATAACATTCATCATTGTGACAAAAATAATAGAAATACCTGCTGGGAATAAACCAGTAGGTGCTAAATTTGTCAGATGTGGCGTTGGACGATCTGCTAATGGAATTAATCCGAAAATGGCCGCACCACCTATAATGATAAATGCTATGACTGCAACAACTTTGATACTAGCAAACCAGAACTCTGCTTCAGCGAAGCCCTTTGTTGTTAAAGCATTTAAGACAAATAAAAGAACCATAAACACAGCACACCAAATCCATATTGGTACAGTTGGAAACCAATGTTGCATTAAAATCCCAGCAGCTGTAAATTCAACACCAGCTGTGGCGGCAGACCCGACAAAATACATCCAGCCTAATGAAAAACCAGCTGAAGGACTAATGAAACGTGTAGCGTATGTTTGGAAGGAGCCTGTAACTGGCATATAAACAGCCAATTCCCCAAGACAGTTCATGACCATAAACAAAATTAGGCCACCAAACAAGTAACCAATTAGAGCACCACCTGGTCCTGCTTGATTAATGGTATAGCCAACATTTAAAAATAAGCCCGTTCCAATAACACCCCCAAGTGAAAGCATTAATAAGTGACGGCTTTTCATCGATCGATTTAATTGATTGTTGTGAAGCTGATCCCCTTTATTCAACATCCATCCCTACTTCCCATATAGTGTAAATATTCAGATAATCAAAGAATAAAAGTACCCAATCAATTTTCCCTTTTAAATTGATTGGGCAATGTTAGCATGTCTTAAAAACGTAATGATAAACAACTTAAGCCACCATCGTGTTTTCTAAACTCAGACATCTCAAGTTCAATAGTTTGATAGCCAAGATTTTGTAATTTACGATTTGTTTCTGGGTAGCCAGCTGGAATAATAATATAATCATTTACTTGAATACAGTTAGCAGAATATTCATCTTCTTTAGGAATCACGATTTTATCATAAGATTCAAATGCAGGGTGATCGACAAACTCACCAGCTACCACCATACGATTATCCCCAACATAGGCAACCCCTGTTTTTAAATGGAAGAACTCTTTTAATGGAATAATAGTCGCTTCATAGCCTTCTTGCTCAACAATTTTTTTAAATTGCTGTGCGCCTTCTTCATTTGTACGGTCTGAGATCCCTACGTAAAATTTCTTCTCTGCTTGTAATACATCTCCACCATCAAGCGTTCCAGAGCCTTTAATATAGTAAATTTTTTCAAAGAATGGTTTCACTGCTGGTTCAATATCTTCGATTTCACGATTACGAGCAGCTGCTCCAGGGTTTGAGATAATAGCAAATTCAGATGTTAATACTGCCGTATCTTCTACAAATGTTGAATCTGGGAATGCTTCATTTGCTGGTAATTGTGTAACCTCAACGCCACATTTTTTCAAAGCATCTATATACTTTTCATGCTGTTCAAACAATTTTTCTAAAATGGGTTTACCTAAATCACTAGTTGTTAAACCGTTTACAAAACTATTTCCTGGATTTTTAACAATAACATTTTTAAACATAATTTTCGTCTCCTTTATCCTCTTACTACTGGACAAGTTAGGCATGTTGGCCCACCTGTTCCTTTAACAGTAATTTCATCACCTTTATATTCAAACACTGTTGCACTAGCATCAAGTAGCTGTTGTTTTGTTACTTTGTTCCCTTCAGGAATAACGCACACTCTTGGTGCAAGCGCCAAGACATTACAGCCCAGTGCATCATACTCATCCTTCGGTACTTCTATTAATTGGATACCTCGCTCGATAAGCAGTTGTCGGAAAAATACTGGCATTAAACGTGAATGTACAACAGCTAAATCTCGATCTACCATACTTATGAAAGACATTAAATGTAAACACTCAGCTTCACCTAAGTCATGGGGTAGCTGCACAACAATAAACTCATCCACCATATCCGCTGTCATTTCCTTTAATTGATGGATAGCTTCATCATTTGTACGATAACCTCTACCTACAACGAGTGTTCGATCATCTAACCAAACAAGATCTCCACCATCTGATACCGCCTCTCCTGTTAGTTCCCCAATGATTGGAATACCTTTCTCCTGTAAAAAGGCCTTATATACTGCTGCTTCTGGCTGTCTCAATTTTTTGCCAGATTTCAGTATAATGGCGCCATTTGGTGTGAATTTAACTGGATCATGTGCATAAAGCGAATCTAACCCTACTTCATCATTAGCAGGCAAATAATCAATCGTATCAACATACTTTTCAAGAATCCTAATAAATTCAGCATATTCTCTTAGCGCTTCTTCATAGTTAGGCTCAGATAAATAGTTAAATGTTTTCCATTCATCGCTAAGATGTGCCTGGCTTCGGAAAGCATCTTTCGGATGTTTTACTATAACGTGTTTCAAAGGTGCATACATTGATGAACAATAATGCATTCCCTTCACCCCTTTTCCGTGTAGTGGAAAACGTTTCCGTTAAGAGGAAAGTTTATATGAAAAATATATTCGTTTTATGCTATACTGTCAATATATTTAGAAAACTTTTTATTTTTCCTTTAATCTAAATTTGATTTATCCATTGAAAAACAATTGTACGAGGATTCATTTTACACATCTTTGTATAGACATCTATTCGCTCGAAAATATTGGAACTAGACGTAATTGGAGAATAAAAATAAAATAGGAGGAAGGGAGGTGGGGCAAATGCAATTATTAGAGCGAGCTATGACGATTGCGAAGGTTTTAGCATCTGAAGCAAATGACCGTAGCTTGTCTATTTCAGAGCTTTCTACAAAATGCGATTTACCACTAAGTACTTTACATAGAATTTTAAAAGCCATGATTAAACAAGGTATGATTGAACAGGATGAGCAGACTAAGCATTATCGCCTCGGAACAATATGGATGGAACTTGGCTTACAGGTATATGACACGATGGATTATATTAGTAAAATTAGGCCTGAATTAGAACGCTTAGCAAGAGAAGTTGAAGAAAGTGTCTATTTAAGTAAGCCTGCTGGTTTAGATACAATTATTATAGAAAGAATAGACAGTGCTGCAAATCCGATTCGTATTTATGACCAACTTGGCATTCGCATACCTATGCATATTGGCGCAGCCAATAAAGCCATTCTTGCTTCTATGCCTGACACTCAGTCAAAAGAAATTTTGGAACAGCTAATAACGAAAGACGAAATTGCTGAATTAGAAGGACAACTTCAAAACATCCGACAGCAGGGCTATGCAATAAGTCATGGAGAACGAACTGCTGGTACTTCCTCCATTGCGGTATCTGTACAAGATGGTTTTGGTGAAGTGATAGGTGCAGTGAGCATCGGCTTTGTGAATTTTAATGTCTCTCAAGATCATATTAATACATTAATTGAGCGCTTAGTTGATACTGGTAAACGTGTATCGACAAAACTTGGTTATCGTGGAAAAGGGTAGTAATACTTCTTTTCTTAAGTTTCCCTTCTTTTACTAACTGATTTTTGCCTGTAAAGGTTTTTTTCTTGAAAGGATATGTGAAAACTATTGCACTGAACGCCATCGTATGTTAAATTATTATGGTATGTGAAATACCGAACTGAAATAATAATCTTTCAGCATCAACAGTAAGGAGGGAATACAACATGCCAAAACAATGTGTAATCACTGGACGTAAAGCTCGTACTGGTAACAACCGTTCCCACGCTATGAACGCTAACAAACGTACTTGGGGTGCTAACCTTCAAAAAGTTCGTATCTTAGTTGACGGTAAACCAAAACGTGTATGGGTTTCTGCTCGTGCATTAAAATCAGGTAAAATCGAGCGCGTTTAATCGCCGCTTCTAAAAAATCGATTTCGCATTGGGCGCAAATCGATTTTTTTCTTTTTACAGTATTCAATATACTTAACGTAAAAAATCCGACTAACATTAGTCGGATTTTTTTACTTTCTTATCTTTTTTAAATAGGTTAATACACGTACGCGTGATACTACTCACGAATTTCGGCAGCTGGAACGTATATACTTTCAGGACTCTCTCCCCCTTACGCTAATCTATGCTTCTTATCATTAAACATATGCCATGCGAGAAAGATATAGACCCTGAAGTTCCTATTATTTCATTACTTGTAAATCGTGATGTTCCTAAAGAGATTTCCTCATTCGTTGTTTCATATTTTACTTGCCGTAATGTCACATTTTGAATCGGTTCCTCATGAGCAAAAAAAGACAAGTATCGGTATCGATCATCTGCAAAAATAGTATGCGTACCAGGTAATAAAAATTGCAACATATTTGCATGATTAATAATCTTCAGCTCAATTTGAGGATGCTCTTTTTGGAGTCGATAAATGGAACGAACCGCTGCCTCATAATGATCTAAGCGCCCACCTGTAACACCTGTTAGGACAATTTCTTGAGGTGCATAAGTATAGGCTTTAAGCAAAGCTAAATCCGTGTCTGTTTCATTTTTCTCTTCCTGAAAACGTTGTTGGTCATTGGTTTGTGCCATCACAAATTGATATTCCTCATCTGTTAAGGAATCAAAATCACCAACAATGGCATGAGGGGTAATCCCATGCTCCAGTAAATATAAAGCACCACGATCTGCTCCAATAAATACTACATCCTGTTGTTGAAACGATGAAAATGAGCAAAGCTCTTGTTTTGGACCACCTGCACAAACAACGACTATCGTCATCTCTTAATCGCTGCCTCACCAGCCGCTAAAATCTCTTGGAGTGCAGCTGTTCGATCTTCTTTACTATAAATAGCTGATCCTGCCACAAAAATCGTCGCTCCAGCCTGTGCACATGGAACAATCGTTTCAGCAGTAATACCACCATCAATTTCAATGGCAATCTCTAGACCCCGCTCTTTAATAATTGCCGATAATGCTTCAATTTTAGGTACAACAGAATGAATAAATTTTTGTCCACCGAAGCCTGGATTAACAGTCATCAACAATACCATATCGATATCTTCTAAAATGTGTTGAATCGACTCTATTGATGTATGTGGATTTAATACTACGCCAGCCTTTACACCATACGAACGAATTAATTGTATTGTTCGGTGTAAATGACGACATGCTTCAACATGCACTGTAATATAATCTGCACCAGCTTTTGCAAATTGTTCAATATACTGATCTGGATTTTCAATCATTAAATGTACATCTAACGGTAAATTCGTTAATGGACGGATAGCATCCAATACGATTGAGCCAAATGAAATATTCGGTACAAAGTGACCATCCATGACATCAATATGAATCAGTGTTGCACCTGCTTGCTCTACTTCTTTTACTTCTTCCCCTAATTTTGCAAAATTTGCTGCTAAAATTGATGGTGCTATTTGTATCATCATTAATACCTCGGCTTTCGATCCATAATTTCTTGCATAAATTGTTCATAATGCTTGTAGCGGTAGTCACGAATTTCTCCCGTTTCTACTGCTGCCTTTACTGCACATTTTGGTTCTTTCAAGTGTAAACAGCCTCTAAATTTACAATCATCCGCCACTCTGACCATTTCAGGAAAACATGCGCCTAATTCCTCTTTATCAATTTCATCAAAATCAAAAGAACTGAATCCAGGAGTATCTGCCAATAAACCATCACAGACCTCAATAAGCTCGACATGACGAGTAGTATGTTTTCCTCGCCCTAAGCTTTGCGAAATGATGCCTGTTTTTAAGTTTAATTCAGGAATTAGTGTATTCAGCAAAGTTGATTTTCCAACACCAGATTGACCTGCTAATACAGTGGTTTTTCCTTTTAAAATAGGCTGTAGGCGTTCAACTAATTCTTCCTCATCTTTATAGGTTTGTAAAACCGTATAGCCCATGTTTTGATAATCGACGATATATTGCTGTAATTCCTCACGTTTATCATTTTCCAGCAAATCCATTTTTGTTAAACAAATAATAGGATGTACATGGAATGATTCTAAAACAACTAAAAAGCGATCCAATAAAATGGTATTGAAATTAGGTTCTTTTACGGAAAATACTAAAATACCTTGATCAATATTGGCAATTGGCGGACGAACTAATTCATTTTGACGCTCCAAAATCTTTTGAATGGTACCATCCGATCCTTCTGTTTCCGTTGAATATTCTACAATATCACCAACAAGCGGGGATTCTCCGCGATTGCGAAAGACCCCACGTCCTCGACATTGAATAAGTTGATGACCATCATAAACATAATAATAACCGCTTAATGCTTTTCTTATTTGGCCTTGCGCCATCCAATTCCTCCTTAATTGACATCCTCATATTTAACTTTGTCTTCTAAGATTATTTCTGAGTCACGGATAATTCTATAACTTGCATCTTTGCCTTCTTCAATAACAAGCTGTATATTGTAAGGTGTATCATCTAAAATTGGAAACTCTACTGGTTCAGAAAATGTATGATTTTTATCTTGAATTTCAATGCGAATGTTTTGAGCTATACCCTCTTCTGTAGGTTTATACTCAATGACTACAGGTATGACCAGTGGTTTATCAGGCTTTTTCGCTGGTCCTTTACTGATCACAACGGATATGAAGGAACCTTCTTCCACCATAGTACCCGCTTTTGTCAATTGTGATATCACACTGCCCGCAGGAATCGACTCATGATATTCTTCACGTGAAATACGCCAATTAAGGCCAACTCTCCTCACATAGTCATCCATATCCGCTTTTGTATAATTATTGAGGTTTTCAAGCCTTATCATTCTAACCCCTTGGCTTACTTTAAACGTAATTGTTTCTTCCTTCGCAACAACTTCAGTATTTGGGGGTATACTTTGCTCAATGATTCTTCCTTCTGGTTCATTAGAAGGGACATCCTCTTTTAGTACTTCTTTATACTTTCCTTTTATTAAAGCTTCCACTTGACTATAATTCTGTCCAACATAATTATCTACAGTCGTCATTTCCACACCTAAGCTGACGATTAAATCAATCTCTGTGCCTTTTGCACGCAATGCATTTTTTGCTGGATCTGTTTCAATGATCTTACCTTTCTCAATTTCCTCATGGTTCCGCTCCTGATGCTCCTCACCAACAACAAACCCCTCTGCTTCTAATTTTTTTGTAGCTTCTTCCACAGTTAAATTTGTTACATCAGGTACAGAAATTTTTTTCGGGCTAAACGAATCTGTTGCAAATAAAAAGAATAGGAAGATGACAATCACAGCAATCAATAATCCAGCAACATACTTTGGCCAATTTTTCTTCTTTCCCTTAACAGGAGCTGGTTTTTCAACAGTTTTTTTAGGCTTTGCTTGAGATGGTGTTTTCACTTCCATAATCGGTTCCATAACTCTCGTTTGGGTTAAATCTTCGCCTTTTTTATGAACAGGCTCTTTAATAATTGGTATAGCTTTCGTCGTATCATTATCAACAGGTATGACAAATTTTGGTTCGTTTACTCGTGTTGGTGATAAGACTGTTTCCAAATCATCATATATTTCTTCCACTGTATTATAACGATGGGAAGCATCTTTAGCCGTAGCCTTCAGCACCACATTTTCCAAACTTTGAGGAATGGTTGCATCAAAAGCACGAACAGAAGGTGTTTCTGTTTGTAAATGCTTGAGTGCAATGGAAACTGCTGATTCTCCAGAAAATGGTAATTCACCTGTTAATAATTCATATAGCACAATGCCAAGTGCATAAATATCTGATTTATTAGTAGCCGTCCCGCCTCGGGCTTGCTCAGGTGATAAATAATGCACCGTACCTAACACTGAATTCGTTTGTGTAAACGATGTAGCACTTAACGTCATGGCAATACCAAAATCAGTTATTTTTACATTACCCTCCGCATCCATTAAAATATTTTGCGGCTTAATATCACGGTGGATAATATGATTTTCATGGGCATTTGCAATGGCAGACGTTAATTGTTTCATAATATGCACACTTCTAGCAGGAGAAATTGGTGCAAATTCTTGTATGTACTGCTTTAACGTTTTTCCTTGAACATATTCCATCACGATATAATGTAGATCGCCATCGTCCCCTACATCATAAACACTAACAATATTTGGATGTGTAAGACTTGTAGCAGACAGTGCCTCACGTTGAAAACGTCGATGTAATTCATCCTCATTGGAAAAATCATAGCGTAATATTTTTATGGCTACATCACGGTTTAATATCATATCGTGCGCTAAATAAACATTGGACATACCTCCGCCACCAATGAGCTGCAAAATTTTATAACGGTCACTAATTCTTTTACCTACAAGCATTCTTACACCTCCTCATCCTTTTTTGTTAGTAGCACGAGGGAGATATTGTCTTCTCCCCCGCTGGCATTTGCCAATTCTACAAGCTTACGTCCTTTTTCTTCAATGGCATCTGGATACGTTATAATTGAAGCCATTTCATAGACAGTGAGTTTATTGCTTAAGCCATCTGAACAAATGAGTAAATACGATTCTGATGCTAAATCTACTTCATAAAAGTCTGGCTCTAGCGTTTCCTCTGTTCCAACAGCTTTTAAAATGAAATTTTTCTTTGGGTGTGTCAAAGCTTCTTCTTCACTTATTTCGCCATTTTCTACCAGTACATTTACATATGAATGATCTCTTGTTATTTGTTGTGCACCATCTTCAAAGAAATAATACACACGACTATCCCCAACATGTGCAATGAAGCAATGATACTCTTCTATTAACACCGCAATAAACGTCGTGCCCATTCCTTTACAGTCTTCATGTGATAAAGAATAGTCATATATCGTTTTATTCAATTGCTTAACTGTGTGCAATAACCATTCTTTTTTTGATGTTGTTGATACAAAATGATGTGCGTCTGCCTGTAAAAAAAAGGATTCCATCTGTTTAATTGCCATATCACTTGCTACATCACCAGCATTATGACCACCCATGCCGTCCGCCACAAGTGCTAGTGCAAGCCCGTCAGGACGTTTAAAAAATGCAGCACGGTCTTCATTAATTGATCGTTTTAAACCAATATCACTTTCGACTGTGTATTCCAACACTGGTCACCTCGTTTCTTCAGATCTCTCTTGAGCACGTAATTGACCACACGCAGCTGCGATATCTGAGCCTTGCTCTCGGCGGATCGTTACGTTAATCCCATTTTTCTTTAAGGTTTTTTCAAAAGCAAAAATTTGACTACGAGACGTACGAACATAATCACGTTCTGGTACGTAGTTGACAGGAATCAAGTTAACGTGACATTTAATTCCTTTAATTAATGCCGATAACTCCTCTGCAATTTCCACTGAATCATTTTCACCAGACATCAATCCATACTCAAAACTCACTCGTCGCCCTGTTTTTTTAGTATAGTAACGAACAGCCTCCATTAATTCATCCAATTTGTATGCACGAGCAATTGGCATTAGCTTTTGACGTGCCTCTTGGTTTGGTGCGTGTAGTGACACGGCGAAGTTAATTTGTAATTGTTCATCTGCAAACTGATAAATTTTTGGAACAATCCCTGATGTTGATACAGTAATATGACGTGCACCGATATTTAACCCTTTTTCATGGTTGATTACTTTTAAGAAGTTCATCATCGCATCATAGTTATCGAAAGGTTCGCCAATACCCATAATGACAATATGCGATACTCGCTCGCCCACTTCATCTAAAGTCTGCTGCACTTTGACAACTTGCTCCACGATTTCTCCTGCTAGTAGATGTCGCTTCAAACCACCTAAAGTGGAAGCACAAAATGTACAGCCGATTCGACATCCTACTTGTGTTGTTACACAAACAGAGTTGCCATATTCATGGCGCATTAATACGGTTTCGATTGAATAGCCATCTTGCAATTGAAATAAAAATTTAATGGTACCATCTTTAGATTCTTGCTTAATAATGGTTGATAGTGTTGTTAAAGCAAAATTGGCTGTTAACTTATCACGCAATCCCTTTGAAAGGTTCGACATTTCTTCAAATGTCTTTACACGTTTATTATACAGCCAGTCAAAAATTTGAGTAGCACGGAAAGGTTTTTCACCGTTTTCTGTTAACCATTCTTCTAACTGATATGGCTGTAAAGAATAAATAGATTCTTTTAAATTTGGTTTTTCTTTCTTGACACGTCGGACGGGCTTGTCTTCCGCTTCATCAACTAAATCGTTAATACGTTCATTAAATTTCTCTTGATCCACCATTAGTTGGATTCTCCTTTTTTACGAAAGGCGGCAACGAAGAAACCGTCACTGCCAAAGTCTTGTGGAAAGACTTGAAGCATGCCATTAGCTTGCTTTTCCGCTAATTTTGTTGGTAAAGACTCTAGTTGTATTGCTTCCATTTCTGGATGCGCTGTTAAAAAGGCATGAACTGTGCCTTCATTTTCTTGTAGATCGACTGTACAAGTACTGTACACAAGCTTTCCATCTGTTTTCAATACTTTAGTTGCTGCCTCAAGTAAAGCTAATTGGATTTTTTGTAGATTTTCTAAATCTTCTTCTCGCTTTGTATATTTAATATCGGGCTTACGTCGCATAACCCCTAGCCCACTACATGGTGCATCAACTAAAATAGCATCAAAAGACGCTGCTTGTAAAAATTCTGGTGCTTTCCGTCCATCAATTGGGGCTGTTTCAACAATATCAAGCCCTAGACGTTCTGTATTATGGTCGATTAAATCTAATTTATGTGGATGAAGGTCTGTCGCTAAAATAGATCCTTCATTTTTCATTATTTCGGCTAAATGTGTTGTTTTTCCACCCGGGGCTGCACACATATCAAGGACACGCATGCCAGGAGATGGATTTAACACTTTAGCAGGTATCATTGAACTTTCATCTTGGATAGTAATGTGACCTTCTTTAAATACTTTTGTACGTGCAGGTTGACCATTGGTTACACGTAAACATTCAGGCATTAAATCACTTTGCTGTACTGTTAATCCTTCTTCCTCTAGTTCAGCAATAGCCTGTTTAACCGTTGTTTTTGTTGTATTCACACGCACTGTTTGCATAGCTGGCACATTGTTTTCATGCAACATTGCTGTTGCTAGCTCTAAACCGTAGTTTGCTACAAATCGTTGCACTAACCACTCGGGATGGCTTGTTTCAATAGCAAGTCGCTCCATTGGATCTGCTATATCCTCTGTAGAAGGAACGCCGCTACGTAACACCGATCTTAAAATCCCATTCACCGTCGAAGCAATACCACGATGCCCTCTACGCTTGGCAATTTCCACTGCTTCATTTACAGCAGCATGTGGTGGGATACGAGTTAAATAATGAATTTGATACAACGATATTCTTAATAACCAACGTACCCAATGATCGACTGACCCACGAATAAAAGGCTCTAAATAAAAATCAAGCGTCATTTTATGCTGTAAAGTTCCATACGTAATTTCAGTTAATAAGGCACGATCTTTCGCCTCAATTTTATGTCGTTTAATTGTTTCGTTTAGCAATAAGTTGCTATATGCTTGGTTTTTATCAACTGCTAATAGAATAGATAATGCAGCATCTCGCACATTTCCATCCCAAATCACTACACTTTTTTTACTCATTTAAATTGGTCCCCAATCTGTAATTTAGAACCTGTACCACGTAAATACTCCTCTGCAGTCATACGCTTCTTGCCAGCTGGCTGCACGTCATATAAGGCTAAAGTTGTACCGTTGCCAGCAGCTACTTCAAAATGATCTTTCTCAATCGCTACAACTGTACCTGGATTCGTCTCATGCTTGCATTTACCAATAGCTGCCCACCATACTTTAAAATTACCATCCTCAAAAGTTGTATAAGCAACCGGCCACGGATGAAGACCACGTACTTGATTGTATAAAGTAGCAGCATCGTTTGTCCAATCGATGCGTTCTTGCTCTCTCGAAATATTGCTGGCGAAGGTAACAAGTGCTTCATCTTGGACTGTTCGGCTATTTGTACCATTTATAATAGAAGGAAGTGTCTCTTTTAGGAGCTCACAACCCACTATGCTTAGCTTTTCAAAAAGGCCACCTGTATAGTCGTTTTCTTCAATAGGAATCGCTCTTTGAGAGATAATATCTCCAGCATCAAGCTTCTCTGCCATATACATAATGGTTACCCCAGTCTCTTTCTCGCCATCTATAATAGCTTGATGAATAGGAGCGCCTCCACGGTATTTTGGAAGTAGTGAGGCATGAACATTAATGCAGCCAAAAGCAGGAGCATCTAATAGCTCCTTTGGTAGTATTTGTCCAAAAGCTGCTGTTATCACTAAATCTGGCTGTAGAGCAAGAATTTGTTGTAACTCTTCAGAGCCGCGCAATTTTTCTGGTTGAATAATTGGTAAGCCAAGTTCCAAAGCTGCAGCCTTCACAGGTGGTGGTGTCAATACACGCTTTCGCCCAACTGGACGATCTGGCTGTGTCACAACTGCTTTAATATCGTATCCTTCATCATGTAGCATACGCAAAATAGGTGCTGAGAAGTCAGGTGTCCCCATAAAAATTATAGACGTCATTTTATTCCTCCTCTTCTGCGTACAGTTCTTCAAGTTCTTCTGCTGTAATAATACGCTTGATTTTCGAATCAAACAGCACGCCGTCTAAATGATCAATTTCATGTAAGATGGCACGGGCATCAAAGCCTCCTGCTTCTAATTCATATACACGTCCTTCACGATCACAAGCTTCAATTTTAACATAGTTAGGACGTTCTACTTCACCATATAACCCTGGAAAGCTCAAGCAACCTTCAATATCTATTTCCGCTCCATCTGTTTCAATAACCGTTGGATTAATCATTTCTAAAATATCGCGTTCCTCACCTAGTTCCACAATTGCTACGCGTAAGCCTACATCTATTTGTGGCGCTGCAATACCAACGCCATCATATTCCACCATTGTGTCATATAAATCATCTAGTAATGCAATGATTCCATCATTAATTTCTGTCACTTCTGCACATGGTGTTGATAGTACTTTTGCTGGGTTTTCGATTACTTTTTTTATAGCCATTCTCATTTCCTCATTTCTGTATTCAAGCTAGTGCAATAGCTGATTGTTCATTTTACTATTGTAAAAAAATCTTGCTGTTAATTTCACTATATAGTAGACGGATCTAAATCTACCGTCATTAATATTCCTTGTTTAATCCATTCTGCTCGATACATGGCAAGCAGTCGCTGTAACACTGGAATTAGATTTGGTTCAATTTTATATTTTATCAAACATTGATAACGATATCTATTTTGGAGACGAGCAATACTTGCCGTTGTTGGTCCTATAATGGCTACTTGATTCGATAAATTTCCTCGTAGCCAATCTGCCACTCGTCCAGCATATTCAGCAGCCATCATGACATCTTCATGAGATAATTGAATAAGGGCTACAAAATAATAAGGTGGATAGCTGGAGCGACGACGTAAAAACATCTCTCGTTCATAAAATGGTTCATACTCCTGCGTTTTGGCTAGCTCAATTGCATAATGCTCAGGGGTATACGTCTGAATAATTACTTCCCCTGGCTTATCATGTCGTCCTGCCCTTCCACTTACCTGTGTTAGTAGCTGAAATGTGCGCTCTGCTGCACGATAATCAGGTAAATGCAAGGATGTATCAGCACTTAGTACACCGACAAGAGTAATATTAGGAAAATCAAGACCCTTTGCGATCATTTGCGTCCCCAGTAAAATATCTGCATGTCCAGCTCCAAATGTATCTAAGATTTCTTCATGTGCCCCTTTATGCTTCGTGGTATCTACATCCATACGTAACACTCTTGCCTCAGGAAATAGTTTAAAAAGTTCTTCCTCGACTTTTTGTGTACCTGTACCAAAGTAACGAATATGATCGCTTTGACATTGTGGACATATTTTAGGAACAGATTCCTCGTAACCGCAATAATGGCATTTTAATTTCTCCGTTGTCCGATGATAGGTTAAGGAAATGTCGCAATTTGGACATTGTACAACCGTACCACAATCCCTACATAGAACAAACGATGAATAACCACGACGATTTAAAAACAGCACCATCTGTTCTTTTTTCTCAAGTCTTATACGAATCGCCTCAGCAAGAGAGTCTGAGAACATCGAACGATTTCCTTGACGAAGCTCTTCACGCATATCTGCAATAAAAACAGTCGGCAATGCTTGGTGTAAAGCACGTTGCGTTAATGAGAGTAGCGTATATACGCCCTTTTTAGCTCTGGCAAATGACTCTAGAGCTGGTGTTGCACTACCCAAAATAATAGGACATTTATAAAATTCGCTCCTCCATATGGCGACATCTCTTGCATGATAACGCGGCGAGTCTTCTTGCTTATACGTTGATTCATGTTCCTCATCCAAAATAATAAGACCAATATTCGTAAAGGGTGCAAAAATAGCGGAACGAGCACCAACTACTACTTTCACTTTACCTTGTTGAATTTTACGCCATTCATCATACTTCTCTCCAACAGATAATCCACTATGCATAACAGCAACCATCTCACCAAAGCGACTGCGGAATCGCTCAGTCATTTGAGGTGTTAAAGAGATTTCAGGTACCAACATAATGGCTTCTTTCCCTTCATCTAGCACCTTTTGAATAGCCTGTAAATAAACCTCTGTCTTACCGCTCCCTGTTACACCATGTAGCAAAAATGTTTGCGCTTGTTGCTGCTCTATAGCTGTAGTAATAGCTTGAAGAGCACCCCTCTGCTCCTCTGTTAATTGTAAGGCCTGTGTACGAGAAACTTTCTTCGTAAATGGATCACGAAAAACTTCCTCTTGAATAAACTGGGCAGCTCCTTTTTCAATTACTGCCTCTAATACCGATATCGAGACTCCTGTTTCCTCACAAATGTGCTGGGGTGATAAAATTTCTCCTAGATGTTGACACATCCATTGTAGTAATAGACGTTGTTTAACGGCTCTTTTTGACTGTTCCAAAGCCTGTTCTACAAGTTGCTGGTCTTCTGTAATTTGAACCATTCGGATTTCTTTTACATTGCCCTGCTGCTTCACAACATTCTCAATTGAAACAATGCTCTCTGCAACCAACTGCTTTAGTAAAGGAAGTAAACCTGCTCGCTCAAATTCTTTAAAGTTGGCTTGTTGGCGTTTACCAAAAATGTACTGTACTTCTTCTGGTAGACTTTGAGACTGTTGTAATTTAATTATTTTTTCATACTTAGCCCGAAGTGCAGATGGTAACATCACTTGCAAGGCATCTATTTCATAGCAAATCGTGTTGTTCTTTAACCATTTCGCCATTAGCAGCATTTCTTCTGTCAGGACCGGCTCCATGTCTAAAATTTGAGTGATAGCCTTTAATTTATTCAGTGGTACATCTGTTTCCTTTTTCAAGCCAACGATAAAGCCTAAAACATTTCTTGGACCAAATGGCACTTTCACACGACAGCCTAATTCTATTACGTTTACCCATTCGAGAGGTACTTGATAATCAAAGGGACGGTCTACATGGTAGGTAGAGACGTCTACAATGACCTCTGCTATTAAAAAGCTCATTGCACCTCATCCTTTGTAATATGAGACCAGAGTGTCTGTGCAAAAAGCTGGGGATTTGTCGTAGCCAAAAATTGTCCATTAAGCTGAGCATTTTCACTAAAATCAATCCAGCTATCAGAAAGTATATTGATCATTGGTTTACCTTGCACTTGCTGTCCGAAAGTGATTGCATTCGTTCCTTCTACAGAAATAATCGGCGTTTCGTCGATGGTTGGTACATTCGCTGCATGTATAAAAAATGCTTGGGGATATTGGATTTTATAGGCTTCCAGTTGTTGAATAACATCATACAAATTGCTATTTTCAATTTCAATCACATGTGCCCCACGTATCCTTGCCTCATTCGCTAATGCTCGTCCAATAATGCCACTTGCCTGTGGGCTAATCATATGCTTTTCATCTAATGGTACTTGCAACGCACCTGCTGTCACAATTACGGTTTTACCTTTTAATGGTTTGGATTGTCCTGAAAAAAAAGTCTTTACTAGGGCCGTTATTTTTTCAGGTTCCTCTAAACGTCCCTTCCCGACATAGCCACATGCTAAAAACCCCTCTGAAGGCTCAATGAATTGGTATCCATCAGCTGATAGCCGATCTAAATTTCGTTTTACCGCTGGATGGTCATACATGTGTACATTCATAGCTGGTGCAATCCAGACAGGGGCTGTAGTAGCAAGCAAGGTTGTTGTGACCATATCATCAGCAATACCATTGGCTAATTTGCCAATCATATTGGCCGTAGCGGGAGCCACTAAAATCAAATCAGCCCAATCTGCTAAATCGATATGGGCAATCACACTTGAATCTTTTTCATCAAACGTGTCAAAATAAACGTCATTTTTGGACATCACTTGAAAACTTAATGGATTCACAAACTGTCTAGCAGAAGCTGTCATCATAACTTTTACATTGGCCCCTGCTTGTGATAGCTTGCTAACGAGCGCAACAGCCTTATATACTGCAATTCCACCTGAAACACATAGTAAAATATTTTTATTCATGCTAGGTGTCGTCCTTTCAAATGATAAGCTCCCAAAGAAGGATTCCCTGGGAGCTCTCGGCATTCTGTATAATCAAAATCTACTGCGAACTAGCATGCATGTAACCCAACTACGTTACATGTATGTTAAATTTCGTCTTCGTACACAGCGGACTCATCCTGTGATACCTTCGTAAGTACACCTGCCGCTACTTCTTCAAGTGCTCTTCCTACGTATTTATGAGAAACATACTTGTGTAAACGTTCTGTATCTTGCTCTTCTTGCATTTGGCGAGCACGTTTAGAAGCAAGGCTCACTAATGAATATTTTGAATCGATTTCTTTTTTTAAAGCGTCCACTGATGGGTATAACATTGTTTTATTCTCCTC
This sequence comes from Lysinibacillus sp. FSL L8-0126, assembly GCF_038630385.1. Lineage (NCBI taxonomy): Bacteria > Bacillati > Bacillota > Bacilli > Caryophanales > Bacillaceae > Lysinibacillus > Lysinibacillus sp. FSL L8-0126. Next base: position 442,265 of record NZ_CP152028.1, read on the forward strand.
TCAACATTGACAAATATCTTTTTTCAACACGTTCTCTACGACAATGCTCGGCTTTAATAATCGCATTTATACGATCACAGGCATTCGTCACTTCATCATTCTCCACAACATAATCATACAAGCTCATCATTTCAAGCTCTTCACTTGCAGTAGCTATGCGTTTCGCAATGATATCCTCTGTTTCCGTCCCACGCCCAACTAAACGGTCTTTTAATTCCGTTAAACTTGGAGGGGCCAAAAAAATAAATAAGGCATCTGGTGCTTTTTTACGAATTTGTGCTGCACCCTGCACTTCGATTTCTAAAAATACATCACGACCTGCATCCAGTGTTTCATTCACATAGGCTAGTGGTGTTCCATAATAGTTACCAACAAATTCAGCGTGCTCTAATAAGCCACCTTGTTCAATTAACGTTTCAAATGCTTCACGCGTCTTGAAAAAATAGTCTACACCATCTACTTCCCCTTCGCGAGGATTTCGTGTTGTCATCGAGATGGAATACTCATAATTCGTATTCGGCTGAGAAAATAATTCTTTTCGCACTGTCCCTTTACCTACACCAGATGGGCCAGACAGAACAATTAATAATCCACGTTCTTTTATCATTTATTCTCTATATCTCCCTTAATTTATAACAGACACGTGCAAGTTATTCGATGTTTTGCACTTGTTCACGCATCTTTTCTAAAATTGTTTTCGCCTGAACAACAGCAACAGCTGCTTCTGTAGATTGATTTTTTGAACCAATCGTATTAATTTCGCGATGTATTTCCTGCATTAAAAAATCTAATTTACGTCCAACTGAAATGGTTTCAAGTAATGTTTCCTCCAGCTGATTAAAGTGACTATCTAGTCTGTCTAATTCTTCGGAGATGTCTACGCGTTCTGCAAAAATCGCTACTTCTGCTAGTAAACGATCATCTAGCAATGTGCCATCTGCGACTTCAGCAATTCGTTCTATTAATCGTGTACGATATTTTTCAACAGCAAGAGAAGAGCACAAACGAATCTGATTCACTTGTTCCATCAACTGTTCTTTATATTGTACAACAACTTCTTGTAATTCTTGCCCTTCACGTTCCCGCATTTGTACGAGCTGTTTAATTGCTTGTGAAATCGCTTGTTCAACAGCACTTAGCAAATCCTCTGGTGTAAGCTGTGGCTTTTGCTGTACAAGTGCCTGTTCTAGCGATAAAAGCTCTTGCATCGTCCATTTTTCTTCAAGTGGTACTTTACTTGCTAATTGCTCTTTTGCCTTACGATACGCTTCAATTAATGACCAATTAATTTCAATAGATTGCTCTACGTTCTCTAAGTCTTTCACATATACCATCACATCAATTTTGCCGCGTGACAAAGCTTGTGAAATTAGTTTCTTTGCAAAAATTTCTGCTTCAAGCCATTCTTTCGGAAATTTTGCGTTAATTTCTAAAAAACGATGGTTGACCGAGCGCATTTCCACGGTTAATTGAAAGTCTCTAGTTGTTGTGACACCTCTGCCAAAACCAGTCATACTACGCACCAAGGTTCGTCACACCTTTCTTTGCATACTGGGATTATTATAACATAAGCTCTGTCGATTATGACGACTCTCCCAAAAAAATTGGTTAGAATAAAAGCTAATTCTACCACAATTGAAGCTATATTTTAATATTCACCTAAAAAATGCTATGATAAACATACAAATTGTGTATTTGTCGGAGCTGACAGATAGCGAAAGCAACTACACCATGAAAAAAATACGAAAGTACCAAGATGCTTGATATCGTTGGAAAGAGGAATTCATATGGCATTTGATGGCTTATTTACTTATTCAGTAACGGCCGACCTACAACAGCTTGTCACTGGTCGGATTACAAAAATACATCAACCTAATGCACAAGAAGTTGTGTTACATGTGCGGGCAAACGGAAAAAATCAAAAACTACTGTTCTCCATCCACTCTTCTTATGCACGTGTCCATCTTACGGAGCATACGATTGAAAATCCAGCAGAGCCTCCCATGTTTTGTATGCTTTTGCGTAAACATTTAGAGGGTGGTTTTATTTCATCCATAAAACAACATGATTTTGATCGTATTATAATAGTAGAAATTCACAGTAAAAATGAAATTGGCGATCCTATTGTAAGGGAAATACACGCTGAAATCATGGGTAGACATAGCAATCTACTGTTGATTGATCAAGAACAGGGGAAAATTATTGATAGCTTAAAGCATTTACCTCCATCCGTAAATAGCTTCCGAACTGTGTTACCAGGTCAACCGTATATTGCACCACCCACACAAAATAAATGGAACCCATTAACGGTTACAGATGAAGAGCTAACAATGTTTTTCGCTGAAGCAAAAACGACCAAAGAGATCGTAACACAGTTAGCCGGTTTTTCGCCTCTTCACGCTGAAGAATTATTGTACCGCATGACAACAGCATCTAATGCACCAGCCTGTTTCAAGGAATTTATGACATCCTTTGCAAACGGTGGTATGAAGCCAATGTATGTACTTTCTAATAACAAAACGTATTTCTCACCTATTGAGTTGAGTCATTTGCAGGGAGAAGTAACTGTCTACCCTAATGTTCACGAGCTTCTCGACCGCGTATTTTTTGCACGTGCAGAACGAGACCGTGTGAAACAACAAGCAGGTGATTTAGAGCGCTGGCTACAAAATGAAATTGATAAACTATCCTTAAAAACGAAAAAGCTGACGAAGGACTACGAGCGTGCCTCCAAGCTTGATCAATTTCAGCTTTATGGTGAGCTATTAATGGCAAATATTTATGCCTTTGAAAAAGGTGTCAAAGAGGTAACGGTAACAAACTACTATAGTGAAACAGGCGAAGTGATTACGATTCCAGTAAGTGAACGTAAAACACCGATTGAAAATGCGCAAAGCTATTACACAAAATATACAAAGGCAAAAAACGCCTTGGTTATGGTTCAAGAGCAGCTTGAAAAAACGACAGAAGAAATTGCCTACTTTGAAATGCTGGCACAACAAGTACAGCAAGCTTCTCCAGGGGATATTGAGGAAATTCGCGAAGAGCTGGCAGAGCAAGGCTACTTAAAACTACGTCATGCCAAGAAAAAGAAAAAACAAGTAAAGCCAGAACCAGAGCGCTATGTTTCATCTACAGGAGTATCGATCTCTGTTGGAAAAAACAATAAGCAAAATGATATGTTGACGTTTAAAATAGCAAAACGCACAGATATTTGGTTGCACACAAAGGATATTCCAGGATCTCACGTTGTCATCCATTCAAGTGAACCAGACGACACAACATTACGAGAAGCTGCCACATTAGCCGCTTATTTTTCTAAAGCTAGAGAATCTTCTTCTGTGCCAGTGGATTACACAGAAATTCGACAGGTCAAGAAACCAAATGGGGCTAAACCGGGTTTTGTCATTTACTTTGAACAGAAAACACTGTATATTGACCCTGATGAGGCTGTCATTTTACAGTTAAAAAAACAGTCATAAGATAGAAACCGAGACAAAACATCTCGGTTTCTTCTTTTTTATAGTACAAACACGTAATCCGTACTATAAAACGATGAAAACAGCCATATCTTCATTGTTTTTTACAGACAATCTTCCTTATTATAATAACATTAAAAAAACATATGAATAATCTGAACTGTTTCTCCCATCAGTTATTGACTTCTCCCTTTCAGAAAAGCAATATTTAAATATAAAACTTGAATAGCATCAGAAAGGGCGTATCCACATGTCTGTAGGTAAAAAATTAAGCTTTGGTTTCTTTACAATTATTCTCACGCTAATCATTTCATTAATGATTATGTTCCTGCTATTTTCAAACATTGAAAAAAAGATTGAAAATGCATTAGAAGGACATGTCGCTCTTGTAGAGTTAGCAGATGATATTCAATTTGAAATGGCCATGCAAGGACTTTTCATTCGTGCCATTATCATTGAAGACAATCCAGCAAATAAAGAGAGTTTTACAAAATATGCAAGTATGCTAGATAAGCATGTAGAAGCAATAACGGAAAAAGCGGATTCAGCTGAAATGGAAACATATGCAAACGAGTTAGCTACATATAATGATGCTTTTAACAAGTCGGCGACAGAAGCACTGGCACTATTTGAAGCTGGTAATCTTGAAGGAGCTTTGCAAAAGGTCAATGGTGACGTACAGCAAGCCAATAGAAATATACAGGACATATCAGATAAAATTGGGAACTATCAAAAACAACAGCTTGACACGGTGACAAAAGAATCGAAACAGGCAGTATCCAACTCTCAAATTATTTCTGTCATTGCAATTATTATTGGTATTGCCCTAGGTGTTTTCCTAATATTCTACATACAACGCACTATTTCTCGTCCTTTAAAATCGGTAGTTCAAGCAGCTAACCATATTGCCAGCGGTGAATTGTTTCATGAAAATCTTACTCACTATTCAAAGGATGAAATTGGTCAGCTATCGACAGCTTTTAATGAAATGAAGGGAAATATAAAAAATTTATTAACCCATATTCAAAATAATGCAGAGCATTTAACAGCTTCCGTAGAAGAACTTTCTGCCTCAACTGAAGAAATCACTACCTCTGCAGACGAGATTACAATGCGTATAAATGAAACAGCTAATGCAGCTGTAGCCGCTACAGTTGCAGCCAACGAAAGCGCACATGCTATGGATGAAACGGCAGTAGGTGTTCAACGTATAGCGGAAGCAACTCAACAACTACATCATAATGCTGTTACAACATTTGAATTAGCGACAAATGGCAATAACACAGTAGAAGAAGCTCAACAACAAATGAATGTAATTCATGAATCAACACAAGTAATCAATACCCTTGTTCAAAAGTTGAGCAAACAATCCGAAGAGATTAGTCAAATCACAGCTGTCATTACAGCCATTACCGATCAAACGAATTTATTGGCACTTAATGCAGCGATTGAAGCGGCACGTGCTGGAGAGCATGGGAAAGGATTTGCCGTTGTTGCAGATGAGGTTCGCAAGCTAGCTGAAGAGTCCAAGCAATCAGCCAATCAAATTGTTACATTAACACAGGAAATTCAGGAAGATACACATAATGTAGAAAAAGCAGTTTTCGATGGGCTTCACTCTGTCACAGAGGGTGTAAAAACCATTGGACATGCAGGGCAAGCATTTGAATCAATCGTAAAAGCGATTAATACGATGACAGATCAAATAGAAGATATATCAGCTACTTCTGAAGAAATTTCAGCCAGTGCCGAACAAGTAGCCGCCTCTGTTGCAGAAATTGCTCATGGTGCTTCAACTAGCTCAGACAATACTCAAATCGTAGCTACAGCAAGCAAGGAGCAATCTATTACGATGCAACAAATAAATCAAGTTGCCTCTGATCTAAGTGAAAAGTCCTTAGATTTACAGAATCAAATCAATCATTTCAAACTTTAACTTAAAAAACAGTGCATTTCATATATATGAGAGCACTGTTTTTGTAATTTTCATACATATTATCCTCATGAATCCAGAAGCATATCTTTCTGAAAAGCTAATGAAGGCGGTTTCAATCAATTAAAAATCAGATTTTTAGTAATTATTTGCATAATCAATCCTTGTCAGCAAGACAAATGACATCCTTAAAAAAACATCATTGACATAGTTGGCTGTTTTGGGAGAATATGGTCAAAAATCAAGCAATACTTGCATTAATTAATGGATGAATAAAATAGGTTAGCATTGCATATATGCATGTATAGTCAGTTAGCTAGTAAATTATTTCAAAAAAATATAATTATCATCATTCACTTCTCGTTAAACCCAAAATTTCCTTAGAATGGGTACCTTTTTTCATAGATTTGCTCTATTTTTTCTTGTTCCTATCCACAATTGGTTAATCCTAGAAAATTACAAAACAAGTTTCTTATATATCATTAATAGATAAAAATAATCATGTTTCGCGATCATAAATTACAAGAAATTACCTCCAAAAGAAACTAATTCACTTAGTTTTACACAGATTTTCTACAAATCTATACAAATCCCTCAAGGTATTACATCCATGACTTTTGATTCATTTTTCAAATATCGATAATATTATCAAAAAAATAGGAATTTTCGGTATAGTAAATCATTTTTTTATTTTTGATTTATTTTTGATATTCAAAATAGATAATTATCAAAATATTATCATATAAACACTCTATTCCATTAGAGTGATAAATCAGAAAAATTTATCACTCTATTAAATGTCAGATAATACTATATAAATTTGAATCTTTTTTATTTTGTGCACAATGATTTTTTTGGTATATTAAATAGGAGCTTCACAAAAGGCTTAAAAATTGTATAAGGGGGATTCACATGAATAAAAACAAAAAGTTTTTATTATTAACAGTTCTTGCAGTATTTTCTTTAGTACTTGCTGCATGTGGCTTCGGTGGAGATTCGTCTGAAAAATCTAAAGACGATGGAAAAGATTCTGGTTCATCTGGGACAGCTTCTAAAGACTTAAACCTAGTTGTAGCTTCTGAACCACCATCTTTACATCCACAACTTGCGACGGATTCTACATCTAGCGCAGTATTAATTAACATTTTTGAAGGTTTAACACGTACAGACAAAGAAGGTAAATCAACTCCAGCAATGGCTGAGAAATGGGACGTAAGTGAAGATGGTCTTACTTACACTTTCCATTTACGTGATGCAAAATGGACAAACGGAGATCCAGTAGTTGCTGGTGACTTCGAATATGCTTGGAAATGGGCTTTAAATCCTGAAAATCTATCGGAATATGCTTCTGTATTCTACCCAATTAAAGGTGCTGAAGCTTACAATCTTGGTGAAGGTGCTGTTGATGATGTAGCAATTAAAGCTGAAGATGATAAAACTTTAGTAGTTACATTAGCAAATCCGACTGCTTACTTCTTAGAATTAACTGCTTTCAAAACGTACGCACCTGTTAACCAAAAAGTAGTTGAAGGTAATGATGAATGGTACACTGATGCTGGTGAAAACTATGTAACAAACGGACCTTTCGTTTTAGATACTTGGAAACACAGTGACTCAATAGTTCTTAAGAAAAATACTGATTACTGGGATGCTGCAAATGTAGACCTTGAAACAGTTAATATAGGCATGGTTGAGAATGAAGCTACGGCAGTAACAATGTTTAAAAATGGAGAAATTGACTACTTAGGTTCTCCATACCAAACAGTAGCACTTGATGCAATTGATGGTTTCAAAACTGATGGCTCATTACAAATTGAGGATTATGCAGCTATTTATTGGTACAAATTTAATACAAAAGATAAAATTACTGGAAACGCTAACATTCGTAAAGCTTTAACATTAGCAATTGATCGCCAAAGCTTAATCGATAACGTTACTAAAGGTGAACAAAAGCCTGCTCTAGGTATGGTTCCATCTGCAATTTCTGGTTTTGAAGAAGACCGTGGTTATTATAAAGACAATGATATTGAAGGAGCAAAAGCTGCACTTGAAGCTGGAATGAAAGAGCTTGGTATTTCTGATCCAAAAGAAATCAGTATCAACCTTTCATTTAATACAAGTGAAGGACATGCTGCTATCGCTCAATTTATCCAAGAAGGTTGGAGCAAAAACCTTGGAATTTCAGTAAACCTTGATAACTCTGAATGGCAAGTATATTTAGAAAAACTTAACCAATTAGACTATCAAGTTGGTCGTATGGGATGGATTGCTGACTACAACGATGCTTATACATTCTTAGAAATGTACGATACTGCTGCCAACGGTAATAACGATACTGGTTGGGAAAACTCTCAATATAAAGATTTATTAAAACAATCTATTTCAGAAATAGACACTGCAAAGCGTTCTGAAATCTTAAAACAAGCTGAAGCAATTGCTATGACTGAATTCCCAGTTGGACCAATTTATTACTACACTAACTTATATGTTAAAGATGATAAAGTACAAAATATGTCTCCAGATAGAATCGGTATCATTCAACTTAAAGATGTTAAAATTACTGAATAATTCTATTGTTTAATTAAGCTCTATAAAAAGAGAGCTGCCTCGTAGTCTCTTAGGCTCGAGTCAGCTCTTTTTAAAATACGAAGGCATATATTTGTCTGACAATTGACAAATAGAAGGAGGAGTTTTATGTGATTAAATATATTTTGAAAAGGCTGATGTATATACTTCTCGCGCTTTTCGTCATCGTAACGGTTACGTTTTTCTTAATGCGTCTCGCTCCTGGTAGTCCATTTGCGAGTGAACGTAATTTTCCACCTCAAATCGAGGAGAAGTTAAACGAAACGTATGGATTAAATAACCCTTGGTATATTCAATATAAAGATTATTTAATCGATACGGCCTCTTTCAATTTCGGTGAGTCAATGAAGTATAAAGCGCGTTCTACAAATGATATGATTTCTGAAAGTTTCCCTGTGTCTTTAACATTAGGGATTGAAGCTATGCTATTAGCAGTTGGATTTGGAGTTTTAATTGGCGTAGTTTCCGCGCTATACCATAATAAGTTCCCGGATTATTTGGCAACGTCCTTTGCGGTGCTAGGTATTTCAGTACCTTCATTTATTTTAGCGGGTTTAATGCAGTATTTCTTATCCTTTAAATTAGGGTTGTTCCCAGTTAGTGGCTGGAAAGGATTCGGTTACAGCATTTTACCTGCCCTTGCGATTGCATTTTCACATATGGGCTTTATCGCAAAATTAACACGTTCAAGTATGCTTGAGCAAAACAATAGTGATTATGTAAAAATGGCTCGTGCCAAAGGAATTGGAAAATGGACAGTTGTTTTCCGCCATACATTACGAAATGCTCTTTTACCAGTTGTAACATACCTAGGCCCATTAACAGCTGGTGTGGTAACAGGTAGTTTCATTGTTGAACAAATTTTCGCTATTCCTGGACTTGGAAAACACTTTGTACAAAGTATTACAAACCGTGACTATACAGTCATTATGGGTACGACTGTGTTCTATTCCATCATCCTTTTATTTGCGGTATTAATCGTTGATATACTATATAGTGTGATTGATCCGCGTATTAAACTGAAAGGAGCGAAAAAATAATGACACAGCAGCAAATTGAAAAAGATAAGTTCAAAATTGTTGGTGGCAATCATGAAGCAACGGAAAAATTAGCTGATAAATCAGTTTCCTTTTGGAAAGAAGTATTTCTCCGTTTCTCTCATAACAAAATGGCCATCATTGGGATAATTATTTTAATCATTGTTATTTTAATGGCTATTTTCGTACCAATGCTTTCTCAGTATAAATCAAGTGATCAACTAGGTGTTTACAATGCACCTCCATCTGCACAATTTTGGTTTGGAACAGATGATCTAGGTCGTGATATTTTCGTTCGTATTTGGGAAGGAGCTCGTATTTCCCTATTTATCGGAATTGCAGCGGCGATTATTGACTTAATTATCGGTGTTATCTGGGGAAGTATTTCAGGTTTAGCAGGCGGTCGTGTTGATAATATTATGATGCGTATTGCTGACGTTTTAACAGCTGTACCTTACCTTTTAGTAGTAATCGTACTTTTAGTTGTTATGCAACCAGGTCTATTCCCAATGATTATTGCCCTGTCTATCACTGGATGGATTAACATGGCACGTATTGTACGTGGTGAAGTATTATCTATTAAAAACCAAGAATATGTTCTTGCAGCTCGTACATTAGGTGCTAGTACAGGCCATTTAATCATTAAACACTTAGTTCCGAATGCTCTTGGTGCTATTTTAGTTACGATGACTTTAACAATTCCATCTGCTATTTTCACTGAATCATTCCTAAGTTATCTTGGTCTTGGAGTTCCTGCTCCAACAGCTTCTTGGGGTACAATGGCCTCTGACGGAAATAAAGCCATTGCCAATGCTCCATGGCGCTTGATTTTCCCAGCGGTATTTATCTCACTAACAATCTTTGCGTTTAACGCAGTTGGTGACGGCTTACGTGATGCACTAGATCCAAAACTACGTAAATAAGGAGGTGGCCGAAATGAGTAAAACAATTCTAGAAGTAAAAGATTTAAAAATTAACTTTAAAACTTATGCAGGGCTTGTCCGTGCTGTACGTGGTGTTAACTTTGATTTAAAAGAGGGTGAAACACTCGCTATAGTAGGAGAATCTGGTTCTGGTAAAAGTGTTACGAGTAATGCGTTAATGAAACTAATTCCACAGCCACCCGGTATTTATGAGTCAGGACAAATTTTATTTAATGGTCGTGATTTAGTTCCGTTAACGGATAAAGAAATGTCAAAAGTACGCGGAAATGAAATTGCTATGATTTTCCAAGATCCAATGACAAGTTTGAATCCAACTATGAAGGTCGGACGTCAAATAACTGAGGTAATTTTGCAACATAAAAAAGTTTCCAAAGCTGATGCGAAAAAACGTGCAATTGAACTTTTAACACAGGTAGGTATCCCCTTCCCTGAAAAACGCTATAACCAATATCCACATGAATTTTCAGGTGGTATGCGTCAACGTGTTGTTATTGCCATCGCCCTTGCGGCTGATCCGAAGCTATTGATTGCCGATGAGCCAACAACAGCCCTAGACGTAACAATTCAAGCACAGATTTTAGAGCTAATGAAAGAAATCCAGAAAAACTCAAAAACATCTATCATTTTCATTACACACGATTTAGGTGTTGTGGCAAACATTGCAGATCGTGTAGCCGTAATGTACGCTGGACAAATCGTGGAGTATGGTACTGTTAATGATATTTTCTATAATCCGAAACACCCATACACATGGGGTCTACTAGGTTCTATGCCTGATCTAGATAATGATACGGATGAGTTATTGCGCACGATTCCTGGTTCACCACCAGATCTTACGAACCCACCTAAAGGGGATGCATTTGCAGCACGTAACGAGTTCGCAATGGCCATTGATTATGAACAAGAACCACCAATGTTCCAAGTGAGTGAAACGCATTTTGCAAAAACGTGGTTATTGCATCCTGATGCACCAAAGATTCCTCTTCCTGAAGCAGTTGCTAAACGTATTGAAGGGTATTTAGCAAAGGAGGCACAAGAAAATGACTAAAGCTGGTGCGAAAAAAATTCTTGAAATCAAAAATTTAAAGCAGTATTTTGGTTCACCAAGTAATCCGATCAAAGCTGTAGATGGTATTAGCTTCGATGTTTATGAAGGCGAAACACTTGGTCTTGTGGGTGAATCAGGTTGTGGTAAATCAACAACTGGTCGTTCAATCATTCGATTATATGATATTACAGGTGGCGAGATTGTTTTCGATGGTGAGAATGTCCAAGGAAAAAAATCTAAAACTGAGTTAAAGAAATTTAACCGTCAAATGCAAATGATTTTCCAGGATCCTTATGCTTCTTTAAATCCTCGTATGACAGCTGGTGAAATCATTGGTGAAGCCTTTGATATCCATGGCCTTTACAAGGATAAAAAGGTACGTCGTGCGAAAATCCAAGAGTTACTTGAAGCTGTTGGTTTAAACAAAGAGCACGCGAATCGTTATGCACATGAATTTTCTGGTGGTCAACGTCAACGTATTGGGATCGCTCGTGCATTAAGCCTAGATCCTAAATTCATCATTGCGGATGAGCCAATTTCTGCGCTTGACGTATCAATCCAAGCACAAGTTGTTAACTTATTAAAAGAGTTACAAAAAGAACGTGGCTTAACATATCTTTTCATTGCCCATGACCTTTCCATGGTCAAATACATCAGTGATCGAATTGCTGTAATGTACCGTGGAAAAATCATGGAAATCGGTAAAGCAGATGATATTTACAATCATCCTGTTCATCCGTATACAAAGTCTTTATTATCAGCTATCCCACTTCCTGATCCGATGTCAGAGAAGCGCCGTCAACGTATTCAGTACAAGCATACAGAGGTTGACCAAAGTGCAGCCTATCATGAAGTAGGCGACCAACATTATGTTTATGGTACTGCTGATTTAGTAAAAACTTGGGTTGCTAATCGATAAAAACTAATTACATCCATCCATTGGAGGTTTCCAGTGGATGGATTTTTTGCTCTCCGCTTTTCTCCTAGGTGTAGATGTCTTTACCCCTTTTACCTTATTTTAAGCAAAGTGCGTTTATACTTTTTGAAAAAAACAGTCTTTCTTCTATCAAGAAAGACTGCTTCTTCGATACCAATTATTTTATTGGAGCATCTGCTGTTAATTCAATATCTTGCAGTTCTGTAGAATTTCCATATTCCACATTGTAATTTTTCACGCGCTTATTAACAGGAATAACTTCTGTACGGAAGAAAGTCGGTACTACCATTGCTTTTTCACTCATATATTCTTGCCATGCTCTGAATGCTTTTGTACGTGTATCTTGATCCATAGCTTCTTCTGAGTCAATAGCGTCTAATAATTTTGTTAATTCAGGAGATACATAACGGCTAAAGTTAAATTCAGCACCTTCACCATATAAACCTTTAGGAGATGGATTTGTTCCAGTTCCCCATGCAGCTTGGTACATATCGATTTCTGGATCATCTGCTTGAACTTTATCATAGAAAGCATTGAATTCGATAAGACGACCAGTAGTTAATTGTACATCTAACCCTACTTCTTTCCAGTTTTGACGGAAATATTCAACAATTGCTTCATCTGTTTCTGAACCAGCCATTGAAGCTAAGCGAATAGAGAATTTTTTACCATCTTTATCTTCACGAATACCATCACCATCAACATCTTTAAAACCTGCTTTATCTAATAATTCTTTTGCTTTTTCTGGGTCATAATTATAGCCTTCTAATGTTGAATCATAATATGATGCAAATACTGGTGGAATTAAAGAATTTCCGCGCTCACGTAATCCTTGATAGAATTTTTCTGCAACACCTTCAACATCCATTGCATAAGCAACAGCTTGACGCAATTCAACACTATTCATTTTTGACTTTTCATCAAATACGTTTACTTTATTAGTTGTATCATATTTTCCTAATTTAAAGCCGATATAAGAATATGATAATTCTGGTCGACCTAATAATGCTAAGTTTTGTAGATCCTTAATGCTATCGTACTGATTAGTTGGATATGATGTTGCAAGATCATATTTTCCAGTACGTAATGCTTCGCCAATTGAAGTTGGTGGTACAACCTCAAGTACAACTTTATCAACTTTCGGTTTACCTTTAAAATAATGTTCGTTTGCTACAAACTGTACAGACTCACCATTTACGACTTTATCAATTTTAAATGCACCAAGTGTAACTGGATTTTTACGTACTGCATCTGAAGCAAGTAAATCTTTCACTGGAATAGATTCTAATTGATGTTTAGGCTCTGCATACGCCCATAAACCATCGCCAATGGAGTAAATAGCTGGTGATACTTTTTTAAGCTGAATTTTAATGCTTTTTTCATCGACTTTTGTAATACCAGAAATTGTATCTGCTTGCCCATTATGGTATTCTTCTGCGCCAACAATATTTTTGAAATCATCATCATAGCGAACACCTGTATAATCTGGATGACCAATTAGCTCATATGGGAAAATTAAATCATCAGCTGTTAAAGGTGTGCCATCTGACCATTTGTAATCACCTTGAATTGTGACAGTTGCTGTTTTTGCATCAACATCAACATCTAATTTTGCAATACCTTTGTCTGTAACAATAAAGTTGCCATCTTGTTCAAAAAGTACATTTGAAGCAAATGCTAAAATTTCTGAATCATAAGCATCTTCGTATAGCTCCCAGTTGAAAATCCCTTGGAATGGAGAGCTTGTTACAAGTCCTACGCGTAAAGTACCACCTTGGATTGCGTCTCCTTCATTTGTTACCTCCATTGGAAGTAACGAATCATTTGTTGCCTCAGATTCACCGGATTTTTCTGTTTCACCTGACTTTTCTGTATTATCTGTTTCTGAGCCTTTTTCAGACCCACTGCCTCCACCACCATTGCAGGCTGCTAAAATTAGCATGAATGCAAAAAGTACGGATAGGAATAACCAATTCTTCTTCATGTGTAAATCCTCCCCTTTTATCCTAATCGTTGTTTTGCGTCAGCCGCACGTCTTAGCGCTTGACCAACATAATTTATACCAAGCATCAAAACTAAAATTAATAATGATGCGGGCAACCAAATCCACCATTTTGTAGATAATACTATCGGGTTTGTTGCATAGCTTACTAATGTCCCTAAGCTAGGTGTAGAAGGAGGTAAACCAAAGCCTAAAAATGATAGACCTGTTTCAATACCCACATTCCCTGCAAAGTTTAACGTTAACTCTACTATTAGCAACGAACTTAAATTTGGTAGTATCCCTTTAAACATAATGGCAAAATCACTAGTCCCCATTGTTTTGGAGGCACTTACATAATCTCGTCGTCCTTCAGATAAAGCTTTACTTCGAACAAGACGTGCAGTACCTATCCATTGAAAGGCACTTAAAATCAAAATTAACTCTAAAACACCATATTTAGGAATAATTGTAACTAATACAATGATAATCATTAATGTCGGTAATGTCATAAGAAAATCAATGATACGCATAAATAAATTATCAATAAAGCCACCATAGTAGCCCATTATTATACCTAGTGCGATCCCTAAAGCATTTGCAATAAGAGTGATAGCAATTGCAATTAAAATAGAATTTTTCGCACCGATAATAAGCTGTCCATACATATCACGTCCAGCTTCATCAGCCCCAAGGATATATCCATTAACGCCAGGTTCTGTAAAACGCTCTAATAATTTAATTCGTAATATTTCATCTTGGTTCATAAAAAAGGACATAATTAATATCGCAATTATAAGTAATGTTATTCCTATAAATGAAAATAATGCTAACTTATCTTTTCTAAATTCACGTATAACCACTTGAATTCCTGTTGGTGGAGTACTTTCAACTTTCACTACATCATTTTTTTGATCCATTTTATTCACCTCTCCTTATGCGTTCAATTTAGCTGTTAGTCTATGCGGATACGTGGATCAACAATGCTCATAATGATATCTGACAATAGACTACCTAATAACGCTAAGAAGCCATAAAGCATAACAAGAGCTGTAATAACACTATAATCACGACTTGTTACGGAATGGATGAATAATTGCCCCATGCCCGGGAAGCCAAAAATTGTCTCTATGAATATCGAGCCGCCTAATAAACCTGTAATTGTAAAGCCAAGGAAGGCTGCAATTGGTAATAAGGAGTTACGGAAAATATGTCTTCTATAGATTTTTTTCATCGGTACACCTTTACTACGTGCTGTTTTAACATAATCCTGTGTCTTGGCATCGATAATTTCTGAACGTAAGTATTGAATAATCGTCGTTGTAGCTAAAATTGCATACGTCATTGCAGGTAATATTAAATGATACAAGCGATTCCAATAATACTCGAGTGTTCCAGGCTCTACACCTACATCGACTGTTCCGCTCGTTGGGAACCACATTAAACGGTATCCAAAGATATATAAGAAGATTAAACCCAATACAAAGGTCGGTATTGCATAGCTTATAAAGCTATACAGAGTAATCGACTTATCGTACAAAGTATCCTGTTTACGTCCAGCTATCATTCCTAATGGAATAGCTATTAAATAAACGAGAATGGTACTAAGTAGAGCGAGCCAGAATGTGTTTAATGCACGCTCGCCAATCAATGTGGACACTGCAAGTTTATATGTATAGCTTTGTCCAAAATCACCCTGAAAGGCATTGATTACCCAATGGTAATATTGTACATACCAAGGGTCATAGTAACCCGCTTGAATTCTTAGTTCCTCAATTCTTGCAGGATCCGTCTCTGGAGTAATTAACCCCGTAAAAGGATCACCTGGCATTTGTTTTGCTAGGATAAAAATGATTAAGCTTAATACAAACATTTGAGGAATCATTAAAATTACTCTTCTAACAATTGTTTTCCACATTTCACATTCCTCCCGACATTGCAACCATATGTGTGTTTGAAATGGATTTCAGTGGATAGACTTTTCCATGCTCATCATAATATTTATGTTGCTCTTGTTGATAATTCTCTTCTACTTTTTGTCGAATCAATTTGCGCTCATCCCTAGTCTCTGGTTCGATATTCGGAATGGCTGATAAAAGCCGATTCGTGTAAATATGCTGTGGATTCTTATAAATATCATGTCTTGTACCAGTTTCCACAAAGCGGCCTTTATACATAATAGAAATATGATCACACATATGTTTAACAACACCTAAATCGTGGGAAATGAATAAGTAAGTAAGACCGTATTCATTTTGGATATCTTTCATAAAATTTAAGACCTGTGCCTGTACAGATAGATCTAGCGCAGAAACAGGCTCATCCGCAATGATCATTTTAGGGTTACATGCAACCGCTCGCGCAATGCCAAGACGCTGCTTTTGTCCTCCCGAAAATTCATGTGGATATTTGAGTAAGACATCCTCTGACATCCCAACAATAGCTAGTAGCTCTTTAATACGTTTGCGTTCCTCTTGATCACTAAGCTTCATGAAATTTCGAATGGGTTCTGCAAGAATATCAAGAACACGTTTCCTAGGATTCATACTTGAATGAGAGTCTTGGAAAATCATTTGAATATCTTTGTTATAGGCTGAATCACGCTGTCTTCGTTGATTTGTGACATTTTCGCCCTCATAAAAAATTTGACCAGAGGTGATTTTTTCTAAGCCAATGATCGCTTTTCCAGTAGTCGATTTACCGGATCCTGATTCACCTACTAATCCATAGGTTTTCCCTTTTTCAAACTCCATCGTCACGCCGTCCACCGCATATACTCGATCGACAATAGTATTAAAAAATCCACCACGTATTGGATAGTGAACATTTAAATCCTTAATCTGCATAAAGCTCATATAGCCCCGCCCCCTTCTTCACCTTCAAAATGAAAGTGTTTCCAGCAGGTACATCTCACAAAATGTCCTGGTGCAATTTCATGTAATTGAGGTTTTGTTTCGTGTGAAGATGCATCAATCCACGGAATTCTTCCTGAAAAACGACAACCTTCTCGAGGTAAATTTATTAGAGATGGTACCATCCCTTGAATGACCTCGAGTCTTTCATTTTCGCTATGTGTTTGTGGAATTGAATTTAGTAGCGAGCGAGTGTATGGATGTCTTGGATTATTGAATAATTCCCGAACTGGAGCCTCTTCCACTACTTCCCCTGCATACATAACTACAACTCGATCAGCCATCTCCGCTACAACACCCAAATCATGCGTAATGAGAATAATACCTGTCTCCGTTTCAGTCTGTAATGTTTTTAATAGGTCCAAAATTTGGGCCTGAATTGTCACATCTAAAGCAGTTGTCGGTTCATCAGCAATTAATATAGCAGGCTTACATGATAAGGCAATTGCAATCATAACACGCTGACGCATACCACCAGATAACTGGTGCGGAAATTGTCTAGCGACACGTTTTGGATTCGCAATCCCAACTTGATTTAGTAGTTCTAATACTCTTTCACTTCGCTGTTGTTTTGAAAGCTTAGTATGATAAATTAACCCTTCTTCTATTTGTTCGTTAATTCTCATTAAAGGGTTAAGTGCTGAAAGTGGGTCCTGAAAGATAAATCCTATGTCATTACCACGTAAGTTATTAAATTGTTGGTCATTCAATTGAGCTAAATTTTGATTATTATAAAAAATATCACCAGAAACCTTTGTATTTACTTCATTGTGCAAGCCTACAATAGTAGTCGCTAATGTACTTTTACCACAACCAGATTCTCCAACTATTGCTAATACCTCATTTTTTTTAAGGGAAAGTGAGACATCATCTACAGCAGCGTGGTATGTATCTTTAATGCGAAAACTTGTAGACAAATTTGTAATTGTTAATAAGTCTTTTGCTGTATTCAAACAATCTCTCCTCTATTATTCAATATTCTGAAAATACAAATGATACTTTATATCAGAATCATATTTAATTTTTCTCTCTTCCCCTCTCTTTTTCATTATAGCTAGTATAATTTTAATAATTTTTTCGCTTTAAACGCGTAAGCCGCTGATAGAATTATCTGAAAATTAAACCGTGCTATTATTTTAGCTAGAAAACATGTATAAACGCAAGTACCTTTTTCAAATTATTACAAACCAAAATATAAATTTCCACCATACCTCTTCCTTAAAAAAATAGTAATTTCAGTATTTAAAGTTAAGAATTATTTTACTTTTTCTTTACAAAGTTACAATTCTCACAAATTAATATTATATAAATATAATTAATGATATTTCACATTATATTTATTCGCGCAAATAAAATGCTTAAAAATTCAATTAATTCAGTATTTTAAAGCGAAAAGTAAAAAAAATACTTTTTATGAAAAAGTTATATTTCACACATTTTTGTTTTCAATAAATAATTTTGGACGTTGAAGTGCTAATATTTCAAATTACTTTAAAAAAATAATTTATAGCTATTAGTTTATAGCTATCTACCATACTTCTTAATTATCTCTGATTGCCGATTTTTTCTCCAATTTTCGATATAGAAATACTATTTAGAATATTTTTAAAGGAAATTACATGTTTTTATGTTAAAATTTCCAATGACAAAGTTTTATTAAATTATTAACATAAGGAAAGGTTGTCTGTGATGGCAAAAATTAATGATGAATGGTTTACAGTAGAAGAAATCAATAATGAAACATATGCTATAAGTGAATATGGTCATTGGGAAAAAGTACATTCCTTTTTATTGCTTGGAGAAAAACGGGCTGTTCTCATTGATACAGGTCTTGGCATTGATAATATTCAAAGGATTAGTAAACAATTAACCTCTTTGCCCATTTCTGTGATGACAACACATGTCCACTGGGATCATATTGGTAGCCATGGAGCATTTGATGATATTTATGTTCATAAGGATGAAGTTGATTGGTTAATCAATGGTATCCCTAAATTATCTATCGAACAGATTAGAAAGGATATTGGACGTAATATTACATTACCTACACCTAAAACGTTTAATCCATCGAATTACAAGCCTTTTCAGGGACAGCCTTCTGGATTTTTAGAAGATGGGGATGTTATAGATATGGGGAACCGAAAATTATCAATTCTCCACACACCCGGGCATTCGCCTGGCCATATTGCTATTTTGGATCATAAATATGGTTATTTGTTTACAGGGGACTTACTCTATGATCAAGCACCTATTTATGCATTTTTTCCAACTACTTCCCCCGAAGATTTAGTTCAATCTTTAGAAAAAATAGCTAACTTACCTTCGCTTACGAAAATTTTTGGTTCACATCACACATTAGGTCTTGATCCTTCTATTTTATTGGAGGTGAAACGGGCAATTATGACACTTCGTGAGAATAATCTAGTACGTTTTGGGACAGGTATTCATCGTTTTAATGGTTTTAGTATTCAATTTTAAATACCCTCATCCTATTTAAATAGAAAGAAAAAAGCTGTTCTACAGGTCAAATAACCTATAGAACAGCTTTTCATTATAACTCTCCAGCCTTTAATTTCGCATGCCACTCTTTTAAAAATGGAATATCTTCTTCTTTAATAGCACCTGATTCGTTTGCTGCTTCAATTAAATAATCGAAGTTTGTTAACGATACATACTGAATGCCAGCCTCATCAAATGCTTGCTCAGCGCGTGGAAGATTATAGGTGTAGACACAAACTACGCCTAATACTTCACAGCCAGCTGCACGCAATGCTTCTACTGCTGTAATCGAAGAACCGCCTGTGGAAACGATATCCTCCACAACAACTACTTTTTGACCTGCTGCGTATTTTCCTTCGATTTGATTACCACGACCATGTTCTTTTGCTTTTGACCGTACATAAACCATCGGTAATTCTAAAATATCACTTACCCATGCTGCGTGTGGGATACCCGCTGTAGCTGTTCCTGCTACGATTTCTGTTGCACCAAAATTCTCTTTGATAACAGCTGCTAAGCCATTTGCTAATTGTTTACGAATAACTGGGTCTGAGATTGTTAAACGAGTATCACAGTAAATAGGAGATTTAATACCAGACGCCCATGTAAATAATTCAGTTGGATTTAATTCTACAGCACCCACTTTTAACATAGCGTGTGCAATTTCATTTTGTAATGTCATCATTTATGCCTCCCATAATTCACTTACGATTTTATATGCAGCTACTGGATCCTGTGCACCAGTTACGGCACGCCCAACAACGATGAGTGATGAACCGTCACGCTTTGCGCCATCTGGTGTGGCAATACGCTTTTGATCGTGTGCAGCACCGCCTGCTAGACGAATTCCAGGTGTTACACGTAGAAAATCATCTCCACACACTTCTGCAATTGCCTTCGCCTCATGTACAGAGCAAACTACACCTTGTAAACCTGCTTGTTTTGTAAGACTTGAATAATGTAAGACAGACTCTTGTAAAGATAGAGCAATTTGTTGTTCTGCTTGCATTTGTTCTTCTGTTGTTGATGTTAATTGTGTAACGGCTATTAATGCTGGACGTTCTTTGCCAGCAGGTGTACCCGCTTCAAGTCCTTCTAGTGCTGCCTCCATCATAGGACGTCCCCCAGCAGCATGCACATTGACTAAATCTACCCCTAGTTTTGCTAGACCCTTCATCGCCGAGCCTACTGTATTCGGGATATCATGTAATTTTAAATCAAGGAAAATATCATGACCTAAATCCTTTACTTTTCGAACAATGTCAGGCCCTTCTTGCATATATAATTCCATACCAATTTTCACGAAAAGAGGCTCATTGAACTGTTTTAGAAAATCAAACACTTCTTTTTCTCCTGGAAAATCTAGTGCTAATATTGGTTTCGTATTCATCAGCGATGGCTCCTTCCGATAATCTCTGTTATATGTTCTACACCTAATGCATCAAGCTTTGCTGGTAATTCTTCAATGATGTTTGGACAGACAAAGTGGTCAACAAAGTTTGCTGTTCCTACTGCTACAGCTGAAGCACCTGCAGACATAAAATCAATGACATCCTGTGCTTCTGTTACACCACCCATACCAATTATCGGAATATTGACAGCTTTGTACACCTCATAAACCATTCGGATTGCTACAGGTTTAACAGCAGGACCTGATAGTCCACCTGTTCCATTAGCAATGACAGGCTTTCCTGTACGCTCATCTAAACGCATACCTACCAATGTATTTATCATCGTAATACCATCTGCTCCACCTGCTTCAACAGCTAAAGCAATATCCACAATATTTGTCACGTTTGGTGATAGCTTCACATAGACTGGCACTTCAGACACAGCCTTGACAGCCTCAACAAGCTGACGTGCTGTTGCTGGGTCTGTCCCAAACTGGATGCCACCACACTTCACGTTAGGGCAAGAAATATTCAGTTCCAATGCTTTGACATTTGATGCTGCTGAAATACGACGCGCTACTTCCACATAATCTGCCGTTTCAGTACCAGCAACATTAGCGATAATTGGCACATCATAGCTCTCTAAAAATGTCAATTCTTCATTCATCACTTTTTCAATGCCTGGATTTTGTAAACCAATTGCATTTAACATCCCCGCCGCTGTTTCAGCAACACGTGGCGTTGGGTTACCGGCACGTGTTTCGACCGTTGTTGCCTTAATCATGATAGCACCTAGTTTTGACAAATCATAAAGCTGTGCATATTCACGGCCAAAGCCAAAGCAACCCGAAGCTGGCATAATTGGATTTTTTAACGCTAAGCCTGGTATTTGAATGGTTAAACGACTCATAGTGCCACCGTTCCTTTCAGGAAAACTGGACCATCAGAGCATACTTTAACATAGTCTTTTTCAACTTCATCAGTTGTTTTACATACACATGCAAAGCAAGCTCCAATACCACAGCCCATACGTTCTTCAAATGATAAATAACCCACTTTTTCAGGATAAAAGCCCTCTAATGCTTTTAACATCGGTAATGGCCCACAGGAATAAAATACATCAAACTTTGGGGCACTTGACTCTAATACAGTTGTTACAAAGCCTTTTGTACCTTTCGAGCCATCCACAGTCACATAATGTGTTTCACCAAGTGCACTAAATTCATCCTCATAAAAGCAGACATCCTCTGTTTGGAAGCCTAGGACATGGATGGTTTTCACACCACGAGCATTCAATTGTTTGGATAATTCATGTAAAGGTGGTACACCAATTCCACCGCCAACTAATAGTGCAGTGCCTCCCTCTTGTACCGCATCTACTGGGAAACCATTACCTATTGGACCAAGCACGTTGACTTGTTGACCTTCTCGATTCGTCGCCAGCACTTTCGTACCACGTCCTTCAGCACGATAAATCATAGTAAACTCATTGTTTTCTTTATCAATATTTGCAATACTAATTGGTCGACGTAAAAGCGGCTCCAATGAATCTGACACCTTTACATGGACAAACTGGCCAGGAGTCATCTCCTGAACCAGTTCACCATGAAGTGTCAGTTCGAAAATGTTTGTCGCAATTTGCTTTTGAGAGACGACCGTCATTTTCTCTTGACGTATCATATTAGTGTACTACCTCCGCTTTTGGCATTTGTTCTGCTGTAAATGTCATGGATTCGATAACACGAACCATTGCTTCTGCTGTATCTAAAGATGTTAGACAAGGTACGCCATTTTCTACAGACTCACGACGGATTCGGAAGCCATCACGAGCTGGCTGCTTCCCTTTAGTTAATGTATTGACAACAAGCTGAGCTTCACCATTTTGGATAAGGTCAATCAATGTTTGTCCTTTCGCACCAATCTTGCCAACAATATCTGTACGTACTCCTGCTTCTTCAAATGCTTTTGCTGTACCTTCAGTAGCTACAATGCGATACCCTACCGTAGAGAAACGTTTTGCTAATGCAATCGCTTCTTCCTTATCTTTATCAGATACAGTAAACAATACTGTACCTTCTGTACGAATTTCCATACCTGCTGCAACTAAACCTTTATAAAGGGCTTTTTCTAATGTTGCATCTTTCCCCATTACCTCACCAGTGGATTTCATTTCAGGTCCTAATGTAATGTCTACACGACGTAATTTTGCGAATGAGAACACTGGTACTTTTACAAATACACCCTTTTGTTCAGGCGCTAAACCTGTTGGGTAGCCCTGCTCTACAATAGATTTTCCAAGGATTGCTTTCGTTGCAATGTTAGCCATTGGAATATTTGTAATTTTACTTAAGAATGGTACTGTACGTGATGAACGTGGGTTTACCTCAATCACAAATACTTCGCCCTGTGAAATTACGTATTGGATATTCATTAAGCCAATGATGCCTAGGCCCTTCGCGAGACGAGTTGTATAATCAACTAATGTATCCTTTTGTGCCTGTGTTAATTTTTGTGGTGGATAGACAGAGATTGAGTCTCCAGAGTGAACCCCTGCACGCTCAATATGTTCCATAATTCCTGGAATTAGAACATTTTCGCCGTCACAGATAGCATCTACTTCGATTTCCTGTCCTGTTAAGTAACGGTCTACTAAAACAGGATGATCTGGAGATGCCTCCACTGCATTTTCCATATAGTGCTGTAATTCATCTTGATTGTAGACAATTTCCATTGCACGTCCACCAAGTACATACGATGGACGAACAAGTACTGGGAAGCCTAGACGCTCACTAATGGCAAGAGCCTCCTCTGTAGAAACGGCTGTTTCCCCTAGCGGCTGCGGAATGTTTAATTCACGTAAAGCCTGCTCGAACTTATCGCGGTTTTCTGCACGGTCAGTATCTTCTAAAGATGTACCTAAGATTTTTACACCATTTGCTGCTAATTTATCGGCCAGGTTAATGGCTGTTTGACCACCGAATTGAACAACAACACCAATTGGTTGTTCTAAATCGATAATATGCATAACATCCTCAATTGTTAATGGCTCGAAGTAGAGCTTATCAGAAACAGAGAAGTCTGTTGATACTGTTTCTGGGTTGGAGTTGATAATAATTGCCTCATAGCCAGCCTCTTGAATCGCCCATACTGAGTGTACTGTTGCATAATCGAATTCTACCCCTTGGCCGATGCGGATTGGGCCTGATCCAAGTACCACAACAGAAGGTTTTTCTGACTTAATAGATTCATTTTCTTCTTCATATGTGCCATAGAAATATGGTGTTTCCGATTCGAATTCCGCTGCACATGTATCAACCATTTTATAGACTGGAATAATGCCATGTTCTTTACGATAAGCATAAATGGCTTCTGGTGTTGTTTCCCAAAGCTCAGCAACCTTCTTATCTGCAAAGCCTAAACGTTTTGCTGTACGTAGGACATCTTTATCATTTTTATGGTCAGCAAGTGTTTGTTCCATATCCACGATATTTTTAAACTTATTTAAGAAGAATAGATCAATCGCTGACCATTCATGAATTTGTTCAATTGTTACACCTCGACGTAAAGCTTCACCGATAAAGAATAGGCGCTCATCTCCAGCTTTGCGGATACGTTTTTCAATCCAAGAATCTGAATTTTCCTCAGCATGCTTTAACTCTAAATGTACTTGACCGGTCTCAAGAGAACGAACCGCTTTTAACATAGCTTCCTCAAATGTGCGACCTAATGCCATTACTTCACCAGTAGCTTTCATTTGCGTACCAAGATTACGTTTAGCTGATTCGAATTTATCGAATGGCCAGCGAGGAATTTTAGCTACGATATAATCAAGTGCAGGTTCAAAACAAGCATATGTTGATCCTGTTACAGGGTTTTTAATTTCATCTAATGTTAAACCAACTGCAATTTTAGCTGCTAGCTTAGCAATTGGATAACCTGTTGCTTTAGATGCTAGTGCAGATGAACGCGATACGCGTGGGTTTACTTCAATCACATAGTAATTAAAGCTATATGGATCAAGTGCTAGCTGGACGTTGCAGCCACCCTCTATTTTAAGTGCACGAATAATATCTAGCGAAATATTACGTAGCATTTGGTTTTCACGATCTGATAGTGTTTGCGTTGGTGCTACAACGATTGAGTCACCTGTATGGATTCCTACTGGGTCAACGTTTTCCATGTTACATACAACAATGGCATTGTTAGCCGCATCACGCATTACTTCATATTCAATCTCTTTATAGCCAGCAATTGATTTTTCTAATAAACATTGTGTTACGGGTGAATATTTTAAACCCGATGTCACAATCTCTTCTAAATCTTGATCGTTGTAGCAAATACCGCCCCCTGTACCGCCAAGTGTAAAGGCTGGTCGAACAATGACAGGGTATCCAATTTTCGCAACAAATCTTTTGGCTTCATCTAAGTTATGAATAATATCAGACTCAGGAACTGGAGCACCTAGCTCATACATTAAATTACGGAATAAATCACGATCTTCTGCTTTATGGATAGCATCTAGTTTTGTACCAAGAATTTCAATACCAAGCTCGTCTAAAATACCTGATTTGTCTAACTCAATCGCCATATTTAAACCTGTTTGACCGCCAAGTGTTGGTAAAATCGCATCTGGACGCTCTTTACGTAAAATACGAGAGACAAAATCAAGAGAAATTGGCTCGATATATACTTTGTCCGCAATTTCTGTATCTGTCATGATTGTGGCAGGGTTTGAGTTGATTAAAATAACACGGTAGCCTTCTTCTTTTAATGAAAGACAAGCTTGTGTACCTGCATAGTCAAATTCTGCTGCTTGTCCGATAACGATTGGGCCTGAGCCAATTACTAAAATAGTTTCAATATCTGTACGTTTAGGCATGTTGTTTCCCCTTCCCTGCTTCTACTTCCATCATTTCGATGAATTCATCAAATAAGTGGTTTGAATCCTCTGGTCCTGGTGATGCTTCTGGGTGATATTGCACTGTGAAAATCGGATATTTCTTATGACGCACACCTTCACATGTTCCATCATTTAATGCGATATGTGTTAATTCTAAATCCGTTTCTTTTAATGAATCGATGTCGATAGCATAGCCATGGTTCTGAGATGTTAAATCTGTACGTCCTGTGCGTAAGTCTTTGACTGGGTGGTTACCACCGCGGTGTCCAAACGGTAGTTTGAAGGCTTTTGCTCCACTAGCTAATGAAAAGATTTGGTGTCCTAAACAAATACCGAACATTGGCACTTTTCCTATTAAGTTACGTACTGTTTCAATACCTTCCTGAACATCTTCAGGATTCCCTGGTCCATTGGATAGCATGATACCATCTGGATGCCAAGCTAAAATTTCCTCAGCTGGTGTATTATAAGGTACTACCAACACATCACAATCACGTTTGTTTAATTCGCGTAGGATTCCGTGCTTCATACCATAATCAATTAAGACAACTCGTTTACCACGACCAGGAGATGGATAAGCAGCTTTTGGAGATACTTCACGGACATGGTGTGTAATGGCTGGTGTCGCTTGTAATTGTGCTACAATTTCATCCACATTTACTTCTTCATCAGCAGCCGTCAAAATCGCTTTAACCGATCCTTTACTGCGTATGATACGTGTTAATTTTCGCGTATCAATGCCTTCAATTCCTGGGATATCCTTTGCTGTCAAATAGTCATCTAAAGTTAAATCACAGCGGAAGTTTGAAGGTTTTTTAGCCAATTCACGCACAACGAATCCACGAATGGCTGGCGTAATCGATTCAAAGTCATCACGGTTAATGCCGTAATTACCAACTAAAGGATATGTCAATGTAACAATTTGTCCATAGAATGAAGGATCTGAAATCGTTTCCTGATAACCTGTCATCCCTGTTGTAAATACAACCTCACCTTGTGAAGCGCGCTCGCTACCAAATGCTGTACCTGTAAATACTGTGCCATCTTCTAAAACTAGTAAACGTTTTTTCATTACTCTGCCTCCTGATATACGATATTGCCTTCAAAAATCGTTAGTACTGGCCAACCCTTTGCCACCCAGCCGTTGAATGGTGTATTACGACCTTTTGATACAAAGCCATCTGCATCAATTGTTTGTTCTTTTTGAATATCAATTAAAATCATATCCGCTGAAGCGCCTACTGCTAATGTGCCATATGGCAGATCAAAAATCTCAGCTGCTCTCACTGTCATCCAATCAATTAATTGCTTTAAAGTCCATTTTCCTGTTTCAACAAATTGTGTATAAAGCAATGGAAAAGCTGTTTCGAAACCGACGATACCAAATGGTGCGCCAACCATACCGCAGCATTTTTCTTCTACTGTATGTGGTGCATGATCTGTTGCGATGCAGTCGATTGTGCCATCAAGTAGTGCTGCATGTAGAGAATCCTTATCATCAGCTGCGCGTAATGGTGGATTCATTTTCCAATTTGCATCGTCAGATGGTATATCCATCTCTTCTAGTAATAAATGATGTGGACAAACTTCTGCTGTGACACGAATACCTGCTGCCTTCGCATCTCTTACTGCACGCACCGATTCCTTCGTAGAAACGTGACAAACATGGTAGCGTGCCCCTGCCGCTTCTGCTAGTAGTACATCTCGTGCAATTTGTACTGATTCACAAATGGAAGGTATCCCTGGAAGCCCAAGCTCTTTATTACGCTTTCCTTCATGCATCACACCATCATAGATTAATGAGTTGTCCTCACAATGTGCTACAACAACCATATCGTGCTGGGCCGCATCTTTCATTTGCTCATACATCGTTGAGGCTAGCTGAATGCCTACACCATCATCTGAGAACGCTACGGCTCCATGTGCTTTTAATTCTTCAATATTTGTTCGAACCTCGCCCGATATATCCTTTGTTAGGGAACCATATGGGAGTACTCGAATAACAGCACTGTCCTTAATGAGCCCATTGATGAGCTGCATGTTGTCAACCGAATCAGGTACTGGCTTTGTATTAGGCATCGCACAAATTGTCGTAAAGCCACCCTTTGCTGCTGAGGCGGAGCCTGTAGCAATGGTTTCTTTATGCTCAAATCCTGGCTCTCGTAAATGTGTATGAACATCGATAAAACCTGGTGCCACGATTAAACCATGTCCTTCAATCAGTTCTGCACCTGCTACAGTCACATCCTGACCAATAGCCGTAATCTTTCCGTCTGCCATTGCAATATTGACTGTCTTCAATTCACCTTGTTCATCTAGCATTTGTACATTTTGAAGTACCTTTGTCATGTTATTCTCTCCCCTTTAAAATGGTTTCCATAATAGCCATCCGTGTGTAAACACCGTTCCGCACCTGTTCAAAAATTCGAGAGCGATCACACTCTACTAACTCAGAAGCAATTTCAACATCACGATTTACGGGTGCTGGATGCATAATAATGGCGGATTCTTTCATTTGCTTTTCTCGTTCAATTGTTAAACCAAACTCTTGATGGTAACCTTCCTTTGAGAAGCTTTTATTTACTTTATGACGTTCATGTTGCACACGTAGTAACATAATGACATCACTTATTTCGATCAGATTATCCCATGAATGATGCGCTTCAAAACCGCCAGACCATTCTTCTGGGCAAAGGAAATGAACATTTGCCCCTAAATTTTGTAATGCTGTTGCATTTGATTTGGCTACTCGACTATGAGAGATATCTCCTGCAATTGTGACATTCAACCCTTCGAAACAGCCAAACTCTTTTTTGATGGTATAAAGATCCAATAAGGATTGTGAAGGATGTTGCCCAGCACCGTCCCCTGCATTAATAATCGCTACATTAATACCATCCAGCAGCTCATTGTAATACTCATCTTCTGAAGCTCGAATGATGACAGCATCTAAACCAATCATTTCTAACGTTTTGACAGTATCGTACATCGTTTCCCCTTTCGTAACACTCGAAAACCCTGCATCGAAAGGGATAACATGACAGCCAATTTTGTATTCTGCCATTTCAAAGCTTGTTTTTGTACGAGTACTTGGTTCAAAGAAAAGATTGGCCACTTTGTATGGGCGAGATAACGATGATGTTTCACCATTTTCAAATGCTTGCGCAAGATCTAGGATTTGGTTAATCTCTTCTGTTGTTAAATGTTCCATCGATAATAAGTTCTTCATCATGTGACCTCCATTAGGTTGTGAATCGTGAACGTCTATGTATGACGTTCTCTGTATATAACGTAAAAGCCCCGTTGATGTCATCAACGAGGCATAAGGAGGCGTGACAAACTACAGCAAGACATACATCCTACTTCAGCCTGTCCACAACTTCCCTTTTTTTGCCTCTCTGGACAATTCATTAAAAGGTACTACTATGAATCTTTATTTTGATTGTATTGTACGGGTATATCTGCTTCTTTCTTACCTGGTAGAATCGCATTCAATAGCACACCGATAATCGCGGCTAGTGCCATCCCTTCAACACTTAATGATTCAGAGATAACAAACTTGGCACCGCCAATACCAATGACTAATATGACTGAAGCAATAACTAGGTTACGGCTATTACCAAAATCAATATGATTATCTACTAGCATACGTAGGCCACTTGCTGCGATAATTCCGAAGAGTAAGATGGACACTCCCCCAAGTACTGCGGTTGGAATCGTTGCAATCACTGCCATTGCTTTCCCGAAGAATGATAGTAAGATGGCAACCACTGCTGCACCTGCAATAACGTAAATACTGTACACTCGAGTAATAGCTAGTACACCAATATTTTCACCGTAAGTTGTTTTCGGAGGCCCCCCGATTATAGCACTCACAAATGTTCCAAGTCCGTCTCCTAATAGGGAACGGTGCAACCCTGGCTCTTTAATATAATCTCGATCTACTACTTTTCCTAATACTAGCTGGTGACCAATATGTTCCGAAATTGTTACAATCACGATTGGTACCATGATAAGTAGAATTTTTGTTGTTATTTCAAACTCATAATGCACACCTGGTATTAAGAAATCAGGCATTGCGAAGAATTTTGCTTGGGCAATTGGTGTATAATCTACGATGTCTACGATCATGGAGTAAATATACCCTACGATTAAGCCCATCAAAATTGGCATAGTGCTTAAAATTCCTTTAAAGAAAATCGTAAAGATAATCGCTGTAAAGACCGTAACTAAAGCAGCTGAGAAGTGTAAAAAGCTATACTCTCCATTGACGTTCATGGCCATATTCACAGCTGTACCAGATAGTCCAAGTCCAATTACCATAATAACTGGACCTACCACGATTGGCGGCAAAATTTTCATAATCCACTTATAACCACTTTTCCAAATGATTAAGGATACAATTCCATACGTAATCCCGACAGCCATCGCACCGATCATGGCATTGCCTGGGTGGACACTCGAGCCATCATCATTTAAACCGCCTGCCGCAAGTATGATTGGTGCTATAAAGGCGAAGGATGACCCTAGATAGGCTGGTACTTGAAATTTCGTAATTAATAGGAAGAATAATGTAGCAATCCCGCTTGTTAAAAGAGCAATCGCTGGACTAAGTCCTACTAACTGTGGCACTAAAATTGTTGATCCAAACATCGCAAACATATGCTGGAAACTTAATGTCACAAGCTGAAGTGGAGTTGGTTTATCCTTAATATCTAAAACTGCATTTGACATATTGTTTCCTCACTTTATTATTCGTCTTCTTTATAAATAATGACGCAATCTTCTCCATCTACTTCTTGTAAGTTGACAATGATGCGCTCAGAGCCAGAAGTTGGAACATTCTTCCCTACATAGTCTGCTCTAATTGGCAACTCTCGATGCCCTCTATCCACTAGCACGGCTAGTTGAATTTGAGCAGGTCTCCCCAAATCCATTACAGCATCCAGTGCTGCACGTACTGTTCGTCCTGTATAAAGTACATCGTCTACTAAAATGATCTTTTGATTTTTCACTACATACTCAATATCAACTTGTTCTACATGTGCTTGTTCGTTTTCATGTTTGGTTGTTAAATCATCTCTGTATAGCGTAATATCAATTTCCCCTGTACGAATAGGTTTACCTTCAATTTTTTCAATTCGTTGTGCCAAACGTTTGGCTAGAAAGGCACCTCTTGTTTTAATGCCAACTAAAATACATTCATCGATTCCTTTGTTGCGTTCAATAATTTCATGGGCAATACGTGTGAGTGCCCTTGTCATTGATGGGCCATCTAATAATTCATTTTGTGCCATATCCGTTCCTCCTCTCTCTACTCTAGTGTCAGCCATGTGTCCATAAAAAAACCTCTCGAGGCGAATAGCCTGAGAGGGGTTGTATACGTGTCGAAAAAAGCATGTCGAAAAATTTGCAGCACAAATTTTTGCAACACTATCACATGTCCCTTCTCAGCCTCTCTGGACTGCTATTAAAGGTGAATATTTAGTTATGTTGTTCATTCACTGTGGTTAGTATAGACTTTCTTTTCTTATTCGTCAATGCCTATTTCGTAAATCATTTAATAATTGCTCATAATCAACTGGAAGTGGTGTTTCAAACTCCAAATATTCACCAGAAGAAGGATGATCAAATCCTAAAGTTGCAGCATGCAAAACTTGTCCACCAAAGTCTATTGTCTTTTTCGGACCATATTTTGGATCTCCCACTAGTGGGAAGCCGATATAATTCATATGCACACGAATTTGGTGTGTACGTCCCGTTTCTAAACGACATTCTACTAGTGTATAATCACCAAAACGCTCCACAACTTGGAAGTGTGTCACCGCATGTTTACCGTTATCAACGACTGCCTGTTTTTGACGATCCTTTTGATCGCGACCAATCGGTGCATCAATTGTCCCCTTATCATGTGCGATATGACCGTGTACAAGGGCAATATATTTACGTGTCACCGTTTTATTCACTAACTGATTCACTAACGATTCATGGGCTGTATCATTTTTAGCCACCATTAATAGACCTGACGTATCTTTATCAATACGATGGACAATACCAGGTCGCATCACACCATTAATACCGGATAAATCCTTACATTGATACATTAAACCATTTACCAGTGTACCGGACATATGGCCTGGTGCTGGATGAACGACCATCCCCTTTGGTTTATTGACAACAAGGACATCTGCATCCTCATAAACAATATCCAAATCTAATTTTTCGGCTATTACATCTAGAATTTCTACTTCTGGTACATCAATCAAGATGACATCACCAGCTTTTACTTTATATTTTGCTTTTACAGCATCGCCATTCACTTTGATAATCCCATCATTAACCCAGTTCCCAATTTGTGTACGTGACCACTCTGATTGTAAGCTTGAAAGTGCTTTATCAATGCGCTCTCCTTGCTGCTGTTCTTCGATTGTATATGTTACTTGCGTCATTGTTTCACCTGTTTCTTTTCTTTTTTATCTTCCATAATCAAACCAATCATTAGTACAACGACAGCTATAGTTAATGCAGCATCTGCCACATTAAAAATAGGGAAGTCATAATTAATAATTGGAATTAAAACATCAACAAAATCGACCACTTCTCCTCTAAAAAGACGATCGATAAAGTTTCCTAATGCGCCACCAAGTAATAGCATTAAACCCACTTGAAAAACGGGCTTTCCTTTTGCCTCTTTATGATAAAAGTAGAGAATGGCACAAATGACAGCAACTGTTACGATACTAAATAACCACATTTGCCCTTCTAGCATCCCCCATGCTGCACCTCTATTACGATGAGATAAAATGCCAAACCATGGGTCCCACACAGCAATGCGTTCAGCATACTCCATATTTTTCACAATTAGCCATTTTGTCCATTGATCTAATAAAACAACAAAAGCAGCCAATCCATAATATTTATACACAGTCATTCCTCCGTTCACTCAACATCTTACCTATTCTACCATAACAGCACCCATCACAATAACTAATATCACATCAAAAGATGGCGGATGCCCAATCTCCTTCAAGAATATAAAAAAGCTATTTCTATTTACTTTTTAAGCAATAGAAATAGCTCTGACTTGTTGAGTTAAACGGTTTCAGATTCTTTCGAATGCACTCGCTTCATGAAATCATTGACATCAGCCGGAACTTTACGATCTAGTAGTGACACGATAATAACAGATAAGAAGCCAACCGGTACTGTCACAATACCTGGTATTTTAAACTGCAAGAAACTTGGTAATGTTCCTGGTAAAAAGATCATCCACATTGACACGCCAAGACCAATGAGCAATCCTGCAATGGCACCCTTCTCTGTCATGCCCCTCCACCAAATAC
Source organism: Lysinibacillus sp. FSL L8-0126 (assembly GCF_038630385.1). Classification (NCBI taxonomy): domain Bacteria; kingdom Bacillati; phylum Bacillota; class Bacilli; order Caryophanales; family Bacillaceae; genus Lysinibacillus; species Lysinibacillus sp. FSL L8-0126. The sequence continues at coordinate 475,255 of NZ_CP152028.1, forward strand.
CGAGAATAAAGATTGGCGTGAATGTACTTGCTGCAACCGTAAAGGCGAGCGCCACTAAATGACCGATGGATGCATCCTTGACAAGTAAACCAAGTGCTCCATATAAAATCCCTAATAATACAATGGCCACTTTACCAGCTACAACACGTTGTTTTTGTGTTATATCCTTTTTCATAATATTGGCATATAAATCATGGGCTAATGCGCCAGAGCTTGTAATAAATAGCCCTGAAAGATTAGAGAAAATAGCTGCAAATGCACCTGCAATTACTAAACCAAGTAACCATTTACCACCTAGCGCAAGGGCTGTCGTCGGAATGACCATGTTATTCCCACCTAATACTAAATCACGCATTACCTCCTCACTAGCTGTTCCCGAAATGAAAATAGATCGGCCTACAACACCTAAATAAACAGCTAATAAGAAAAACGTACTAGCAATGCCAATAGCCATGAGCGCAGATTTACGCGCTGCTTTAGCACTTGGGTTTGTATAAAAGCGTAATAATATATGGGGAAGCCCAATTGTCCCTAAGGCTAAACCAATGGTCATACTAATAGTTTGCCAAAATGTTGGGAAATAAAAGCCTGTGCCTGTCCAAGCGGCACCATCAAAATTCACATCATTACCATCTAAGGCATACGGAGAAGTTCCTGTAATAGGGCCACTGAATGAATGGATGGCAGCTAAAATTTTATCGTAATGCAAACCACCATAAACTGCAGCAATTAACATCACAATAAATGCGCCAAGGCGAATCCACAGCTCCAAAGCTTGGTTGATTGTCGTACCTTTCATTCCACCTATCCCTACATAAAAAACCATGACAACACATGTAAAGATAATGCCAAATTCATAGGAAGTACCAAAAAACATACTTAATATTTGAGCAGCACCTAGTAATTGAGGAGCCGCATAAAAGCCTGAGATGGCTAAAACGACTGCAACCGCTACGAGTCGAGCCCTGCTACTATGAAAACGATAACCTAAAAAATCAGCAACCGTAAATGCACCAAATCTTCTTAAAGGGCCCGCTACGAAAATAGCTAATAATGTTAATCCAATAGAGAAACAAAAAGCATAATAAGCACCATCATAACCTAGTTGAAATGTTAAACCAGCTATTCCAAGAAATGTTGCTGCACTTAAATAATCTCCGCCAATGGCAGAACCATTTGTAAACCATCCAAAGCTTCGGCCACCTACAAAGAAATCCGAAGCTGTTGCATTTCTCTTGGTTAAATACGTAATGTAGACAATCGTTCCCATTAACGCAACGGTCATTAACATCTTTGGTTCTAAAAGAGCTTCCATCATTCAACACTTCCCCCTTTGTTTCACCTACTTATTTGCTATATCGTATTTTTTTAAACGCTTCTCATACATGGCCGTATGCACATACGCAATAATAAAAGCCATAGCCATCATGACAATCGTTGTCACAAACCATGTGACTGTCATACCGCCCCATATTTTCTTGAATGCAAATGCTGGAGCAAACCAATTCATAACAGGAATACTAAAAATCAAAATAAAGTAAAATACCGTTAAGCCTAAACCTGTTGTAAATTCATCCTTCATAATTTTATTTGTTGTTGCATCTAGAGGCGGTAGATCTTTCACATCAATTGTTCCTGCCTCCACGTAGTCATAATCATGACTGCCTACTTCCGCCATAAGCTAACTCCCCCTTTGTCATATCAGCGAATAATTATCTGAAATTTCAAATTATTATGCACTACAATTATTTTATTCTATTTCAACCACAATATAGATATAAAATTTTGCTGTATTAGTACAAATAATTGCTATTTTAAGTTAAAATATTTTTATCTTTTCATTCGTAGGAGGCTGGTAGCATTTTAAAGGTGGTATGGTATATGGAAAGCTCATTTGATAAACAGCAAATGAGTGAATGGTTAAAAGAGGTTTTACCAAATGCTTTGGAGGAGTGTAAAGTGCCTAAGCGAGAAGATGAGGTCATTATTGTCTATGAGGTCAATCGGTTATTTGATTGGGTGAAGATTAATCGATTAAAAAGAAATTATCCTAATAGTATAATTGTCCCAATTGTTACAGAACACCTCACCTACTCGACTGGTATAGCAATTGAATTAGTTTTACCTGCACTTCTCATAAAACCATTACAGAAATCAAAATTTTTACGAATCGTAAAAAAACTGTACACATCCTATCAGGACAAGAAAGCAAGTACACTCACAATGCTTGAGCTATCACAACAAGTGTCCCAGCATCATACCTCTCCGTTCAGAGAAGCATTTTTGAAACGTCTTATACGTGGCGAAATTGATAATGAACAAGAAATCATTCAATCTGCATCATTTTTATCAACAAATTGTATTCCTAATATTGTGTTCTTAATTCAGGGCTATATCGATAGTGATGCTATTCCTCATGACGCAAGCAGTAACATTACAAATGTTTTTCGTCAGCATTTTGCCAATAAAGCACCCTTATCTTTTTTACATTTCGAACGCTACTTATTACTTCTCATGAGAATTCCGACTGAGTATAACTCTTTTAAACATTGGACAGTAGGCGAATCATGTCTATTGGAGGTCATCGAGACACTTAAAAAGGACTATTGTATCCATCTTTTCATGGGGGTTGGAGGAGTGTTTCAGGACGCAATGCACGTAAAGGAGTCCTATAGTCAAGCACGAAAAGCACGTAGAAAACCACCTATAGATAATATTCATATCAGATATTATGAAGATTTAACAAAGCATGTGCAGCTTCAAAAGGCCATTCATTATATTGAAGAACATTATGATGAGCAATTGACCGTTCGTGATGTTGCAAAATATATAAGCTTTAGTCCCACACATTTTAGCAGGCTATTTAAAAAAGAGACTGGTCGTAATTTCGTTGACTATGTTGCCTTTACACGCCTCATCAAGAGCTTACCCTTTCTACGGAAGTACGACTATACCGTAGAAAAGATCTCCTCCACCTGTGGCTTTAATACACCTAATTACTATAGTTTAACCTTTAAAAAATATGTAGGAATCTCTCCAACGGACTATCGCAATACGACAGAAATTTTATTTAAATAATCTAACAAGAATCTGCAAAACCTCCATGAAAAAAAGCAAGCCCCCATCAAGGAGACTTGCGTATGATCTACAATAGAAATGCAGATTCTTATTATTCATTTCCGTTAAACGTAATATTTTTCTACAACTTCTGCACAGCGCGCACAAACTGTAGGATGTGCCTCATTTGCACCAATTGTTTCAGAAATTGACCAGCAACGCTCACATTTCTCCCCTGTTGCCTTCTCAACTACAATGGATACATGCTCAAGTGCTAAAGCTTCAGCAGGCGCCTCATCAATAGTAGCTACTTCAAAAGCAGAAACGATTGAAAGCTGTGCAAAGTCAATGTTCACATCATTCAATAAGGCTACAACATCCTCTTTGGCATATACTGTTACTTTTGCTTCTAGTGATTTACCTATTGTTTTAGCATTACGAGCTTCCTCTAATGCTTTTAAGATATCGTCACGTACATCAATAATATTTTCCCATTTTGTACGTAGGCTTTCAAAATTCTCTTGAACATCTACCTCTGGGAAGTCCGTTAATTGAACAGAAACTTCCTCTACAATACCTTGGGCATGTAGATAAGACCACATTTCATCTGTTGTATGAGGGATGATTGGTGTCATGATTTTAACCAATGTCATTAATGTATCGTAAATAACTGTTTGCATCGCTCGACGATCTTTATTGTCGTGACCTTCGATATAGACAACATCTTTTGCAATATCTAAATAGAATGAAGATAACTCGACTGCGACAAAATTATTGACGATGTGATAAACAGCAGCGAAATCATAACGATCATATGCTGCACGAACAGTTTGTAAGACATCCTGTAAACGCATATAGACATATTGATCCATCTCACGAAGCTCTGCATAGGCAACACGATCTTTCTTTGGATCGAAATCAGCGATATTGCCATGTAAGAAACGAAATGTATTACGAATTTTACGGTACACCTCTGATACTTGCTTTAACATATCCATCGAAATTCGTACATCCGCTGTATAGTCAACAGAAGCAACCCATAGACGAAGAATATCTGCTCCATACTGATCCATTACTTTTTGTGGAATGATCACATTTCCTAATGATTTACTCATTTTACGTCCTTCACCATCAAGAACAAAACCATGTGTTAATAGTCCTTTATATGGTGCATAGCCATTAATAGCAACAGATGTAATAAGAGATGAGTTAAACCAACCACGATGCTGGTCAGAGCCTTCTAAGTATAAATCAGCTGGATATTTCATGCCGCGCTCTACAAGTACACCTTGGTGGGATGAACCTGAATCGAACCAGACGTCCATAATATCATTTTCTTTTGTGAATTCGCCGTTCGGGCTACCTGGATGTGTAAAGCCCTCTGGTAATAATTCTTTTGCTGTTTTTTGGAACCAAATATTGGATCCATGCTCACGGAATAATGCTGAGATATGGCTAATTGTTTCAGGTGTAATAATTGGCTCTCCGTTTTCTGCGTAGAAAATTGGAATCGGCACACCCCAAGCACGTTGACGTGAAATAACCCAATCTCCACGATCACGAATCATATTATAAAGACGAGTTTCTCCCCAAGCTGGTGTAAATGCTGTAGCTTTTACAGCTTCTAACAACTCACCACGGAATGCTTCAACAGAGGCAAACCATTGTGGTGTCGCACGATAAATAACAGGTTTTTTCGTACGCCAGTCATGTGGATAAGAGTGCGTAAAGAAGTCAAGTTTTTCTAATGCATCTACTTCTTTTAGTTTTTCTGTTACAAGTTTGTTGGCATCATTATAAAACACGCCTTCAAAACCAGGTGCTTCATCTGTATAACAGCCGCTATTATCAAGAGGGCTAAGAATGCCTAAACCATATTGTTTACCAATATGATAATCGTCTTCCCCGTGTCCAGGAGCTGTATGAACACAACCTGTACCCGCTTCAGCAGTTACGTGTTCTCCTACCATAATAAGAGATTCACGATCATAAAATGGATGCTGCGCTACAAGACGATCAAGTGCTTCCCCTTTTACTTCTTGAACAACCTCATAGTCTTCCCATCCAAGGGCATTCGCTACTGATGTTAATAATTCTTTGGCAATGATGAATTTTTTATTAGCTACAGCAACTACAACATACATAAATTCAGGATTTAAAGAAATGCCTAAGTTTGCTGGTAATGTCCAAGGTGTTGTTGTCCAAATAATAAATTTAGCATCTGCTGGTACAATGCCTTTCGCATCTTTAATAGCAAAGCTAACATAGATTGATGGTGATTTGATGTCCTTATATTCAATTTCAGCTTCTGCTAAAGCAGACTCAGAAGATGGTGACCAATAAACTGGTTTTAAGCCTTTATAAATGTAACCCTTTTCAGCCATTTTACCGAACACTTCAATTTGACGTGCTTCAAATTCAGGCTTTAATGTAATATAAGGGTTTTCCCAATCACCACGAATGCCTAGACGACGGAATTGGGCACGTTGATTATCAATTTGCTCATATGCATACTCTTCACAAAGTTGGCGGAATGCTGCTACTGACATTTCTTTACGCTTTACACCTTTGTTTGTCAGTGCTTGTTCAATTGGTAGACCGTGCGTATCCCAGCCTGGAATATAATTCACATGGTAGCCAGTCATTGAACGATGACGTGTAATCATATCCTTCAATACTTTATTTAAGGCATGGCCGATGTGGATATCACCATTTGCATAGGGAGGACCATCATGTAGAACATATTCTGGACGATCGGCAGTACGTTCCATCTGTAATTTGTTAATATCCATGTCATTCCATTTTTCTTGCGTTTTTGGCTCATTCGCCGGTAGATTCCCACGCATTGGGAAATCTGTTTTTGGCATTAATAACGTATCTTTGTATTCAACCATTAAAATTCCTCCTTTATTTTACCCAAGCATATAGACAATTACTTCTAGGACAGTTATTGGCAAACGCAACTCAAACAATTCGCGAACAAATAAAAAAAGCCCTCAATCCCACTAAGGGACGAGAAGCTTCTACTCGCGGTACCACCCTACTTGTAGCACAAAAATATTGCACTACCTCTTTCAAGCACGTTAACGTCGTGCATCACGAAATAACCTACTTTTTTCAGCTATTTAGCTCAGAAGTGATGTTCAATGTTAGTTGCATGTTTGGGCTCTCACTGTCCCCAAATCGCTTAACTACGCCTAACAAATACTGTCTTCGTCTCTGCCTGTATGCATATCTTTTCAAAATAATTACTATTACAAAGTATATGAAATTCAAACAATGGCGTCAAGTTTCATTTGTCGAGTGCAACCATTAAAAAGAAAAGTTACATCTCTTCAGATTCTTGTGCTTCCTCAACAGATGCTTGAATTTCTGTTAAATCAATATCATATTGAAGCAAATGATCCCAGTCATCAGCATTAAGCAAATCAAGCTGTGCCTCAACAAGCATCTTGAAACGATTACGGAATACTTTAGATTGTTTTTTAAGCTCATCAATTTCAATCGTCACCTTACGAGCTTTTGTTAAAGCATCATTGACAATTCGATCAGCATTTTTCTCAGCCTCTTTTACAATGAGTTTAGCCTCTTTTTGTGAATTTCTTCGCACTTCATCAGCCGCTTCTTGTGCAACAACAATGGACTTCTGCAAAGTTTCTTCTAAGGAGCTAAAATGCCTCGCCTGTTCTAAGGCCATCTCTAATTGCTTATCAACCTCTTTTTTTTCACGTAACAAAATTTCGTAGTCTTTAATGATTTGGTCTAAAAATTCATTTACTTCATCTTCAGCATAACCTCTGAAAGCTTTTGTAAACTCCTTATTATGTATATCAATAGGTGATAATGGCATACAATCCTTCTCTCCTTTACATGTACATTCGTAATTTCTATTATACAATTGTTCCGACAACTTAGCAGTAAAAATTAATGAAATTTACTTCACTTTCAGCTTTTTTGGGCCAATCGACCGATTTGCAGACGGATTTTATCCTTTTTTGTACGGCCTTCTGTCATAATAATTTTCACACGACCGCTCCCTCGTATCGATAAAATATCCCCTTCTTGTAATTCAAAGGCAACTGTATCTCGCTCTGTCCAATTGACACGTACTTTATTCCCAGTAATCAAAGCTTGTGCCTTTTGACGTGACACATTTAAAATGGTAGCGATAATCACATCTAAACGCATGGATGAAACAGTATGAGATTCCTCAAACCACTCATCCTCATTGAAGAGAAGTGGCTCGTCTTGCTTTAAAGATTCAACATGTACCTTGACTTTACCAATACCCGTTAAATGCAAACGAACATAATCTGCTACCTCTTGTGCTACTACAAATTGCACCTGCTGCTCATTGACACGTATATCACCAAATTTACCACGATTCAAGCCTAATGATAACAAGGCCCCTAACACATCTGGATGCCGGAGCTGGACAAATTTCATAGGATAGTGAATTGTAAATACTGTCAGCTGAAAGTCTTCCTCCATAACTTCATAGTAAGCAGGATAAATAAGCATACGCTGTCTCTCTGCCCCGTCAAATAACCCTGCACATGCCGTTTTCAATGTGTCGTCCTGTCCGATAATAGATGTCACGATAAAACGCTGTCTGGGATCAAGAAAATCTGTTAGCTTAGGTGCATAGCGATCCTCTACCTCACGCTGCCAACTTATTACTTGTTCAATAAACGGTTGTTCATCTTTTCGAAAATGCTGAATTAAGTGTTCCATCTCGTTGTCTCCTCTTTCACTAGTTCTATATGCTTGGTGGGCTGGATGAACATAGTATTTCCAAGTTATGACGTCTTTGCATCATTGAGTATAATTTTTTTACATTTACTTGAAAAGCTCTTTTTTCCACTGGGGCAGTCTCATTATACAAGGATATTTGAACACCCGTTAAATAAACCTTTATCACCCTCTATTTTTTTGAACCACCGTTGCTCTTTCCGTACAAAAACATTGCTAAATAAAAAATCCCCACCTAAGAGTGAGGATTTACTGCTAAACGAACATAAGAAATATTTTCTGGATGACTATAACAAGCCCTCGTTCAATAAAATTCAACATGAAGATAGCCACAATTGGTGAAATATCAATCATTCCAAGTGGTGGAATGAACTTTCTGAAAATCCCTAAATACGGCTCACACACTTTTTCAAGCATACGTCCAATGGCTGAATTTTGAGCGGCAGGCACCCAAGACATTAAAATATAGCCAATTAGCATAAATGAATAGATTCTAAATGCTAATGATACATAACCAAGTATTATAAAAAAAGTCATATAAACTACAATCCTCGCTATTAATTATCGTCTAAAATAAAGTTTGTAATTTCACCAGTCACTTCTACATTATCTGGCGTACAAAGGAAGATATCTTTACCGATACGTTGGATATCCCCGGCAAGTGCATAGACTGTACCACTTAAAAAATCAATAATGCGTTTACCTTGCTCTCGTTCAATACGTTGTAAATTGACAATTGCAGCACGCTTATTTTTTAAATGCTCCGCGATATCTTGTGCTTCTGCATAAACTCTAGGCTCAATTAAAACAACTTTTGCTCCCTTAGAGCTCATAGCTGCCTGCAAGCTTACAATGTTGTTAGGCGTTGCTGAACTTTGCGGCATAATTTCTTGAATAGGCGCCCTACGCTCTTTAATCGTTTTTTTAGGCTTTACGGAATGAATCGGTTGCTGTTGTTGTATGGGCTGTTGCTGCTGAATAGGAGCTTGCGTGATTTCTTCTTCTAGTTCTTCTTCAAGGTAAAAGAAGTTTTTAATTTTATTTTTCATGCTCATCCTGTTCCCCTCTTTCATTTCCAACAAGAGCCGTTCCGACTCGAACAAAAGTAGCCCCTTCCTCTACCGCAATTTCAAAGTCATTAGACATGCCCATTGATAACTCGGTACAAGGTGCGTGTGCGAATCCTTGCTCGGCTATTTGCTGTTGACATTGTTTTAATTGCTTGAAAACAGAGCGAATGATTGCTTCGTCTTCTGTATTTGGTGCCATGGTCATTAAACCTACAACTTGAATCTTTGTAAAACTCTTTAACGCTTCTACAAAAGGCAAAACTTCTTCGATACTTAAGCCATGTTTTGATTCTTCACCCGAAACATTTACTTGTACAAAACATTTAACTGGCCGATCTGCTCTTTTTTCAATTTCTTCTGCCAGACTCAAACGATCTAAGGAGTGTAAATAATCAATGCTGTTAATGACTTGTTTTACTTTACGTGTTTGAAGTGACCCGATATAATGCCAATGTACATCAGCATGAATCTCTGCAATTTTACGTTGCAGGCCTTCAGGTCTATTTTCTCCTAAATGAGAGAGTCCTGCATCAATTGCTTCTTGTGTTCTTTCAACAGAAACTTCTTTCGTTACGGCAATTATTTGGACTTTATCACCCTGACGATTGCCTTTTTTTTCTGCTGCTGTTATTAAATCATGTAGTTTGTTTAAATTTGTTAAGATTTTTGTCACTGTTTTTCCCAACTTTACAACAATAGTTTCTTTTATTGTAACAAGCAATGCTTGATTTATCAATGAATAGCCTGACCTATGTCAGTTTACATTCACCACAATTTTATTAACATATGCCTTAGGAAAGTGCTTTAACTAAAATAACATCCTTGCCAACGACAAGCACATCTTTCATATACACTTTTCTTACAGACTCTTCCCCTTTAAAAAAACCAAGATATTTACGAGGCTCTGCAATCAAAAATGCTGTCACATAGCCCGTTTCTTTTGAGACTTCAGCATCTATTACAAAACCTATAAATCGCCCATTTCCTGCTTCAATCACTTCTTTTTGCTGTAATAATGAAAAACGCAATGACATACCTCCTCTATTCTTTATTTTTGTACATTCATTTCTATCATCAAACTTAGCTGTTACTTTATATTTATGTATCACTTGTTCATTGAATGAAGATAAAATGCGCACCGAATAATCCGATGCGCATTTTTTTATTTGTAATCTTTTTGCATTGTTTCAATAGCATTTTTTTCAAGACGTGAAATTTGTGCTTGGGAAATCCCCAATTCCTTCGCGATTTCCGTTTGCGTTTCGCCATAATAGAAACGTTTTGCAACGATCATTTGCTGACGTTCATCTAGCTTTTGCAAGCTTTCCTTTACCGACACGTAGGCAACCCATTGATCCTCTGATACATCATCATCACGTAATTGGTCCATCATATAAACAGCGTCTCCACCGTCTGAATAAATGGGCTCCTGTAATGAAACTGGATCTTGAATGGCATCTAAAGCGAATAAAACATCTTCTTTTTTCATGTCAATCATCTCAGCAATTTCTTCAATCGTTGGTTCACGCAAATTATCGGTTATCCATTGCTCTTTTGCCTGCATTGCCTTATAAGCTATATCTCTTAGAGAGCGCGATACACGCAATGCATGATGATCACGCAGATGGCGACGAATTTCACCAATAATCATTGGTACAGCATATGTCGAAAATCTTACATTATGCTTTAAATCAAAATGATCAATGGCTTTCATGAGCCCAATACAGCCCACTTGAAATAAATCATCTGCCTGTTCACCCCGATAGGCAAATCTACCGACAATACTAAGCACTAACCTTAAATTGCACATGACAAGCTCTTCTCTAATCTCAGTTTCTCCAGCTTGTAAACGGATGAAGAGTTCCTTCATTTCCTCGTGCTTTAAAATTGGCAAAGTCGATGTATCTAAGCCGCAAAGATCTACTTTTGTTCGCATATTCGATTCCTCCGGATGTTATTCTCTGACTAAACCGTGACATCAGTTTGTCCGAGAGAAACAAGAATATGCACAAAAGCTGCGACCAATTTTAGGCAGGTTAAATTTCCCTTTCTACGAAATCGGTTGATTTAAATTTTCACGTAAATCTTGAATAATTTTCTTTTCTAATCGGGAAATATATGATTGCGATATGCCTAAATGATCTGCCACTTCTTTTTGAGTCATTTCAACTTTTCCATTGAGACCAAAACGACATTCCATAATATACCGCTCTCGCGCACCTAATAAATTAATCGCATGGAACATATGCTGACGTTCAATTTTCTTCTCAACATTATCAAGAATAATATGCTCTTCTGTTCCTAAAATATCTGACAGTAATAATTCATTTCCATCTGCATCAGAATTTAGTGGTTCATCTAGTGAAACTTCACCCTTCATACGACTTGTTTTTCGTAAATGCATTAAAATTTCGTTTTCAATGCAACGTGATGCATATGTTGCAAGCTTAATATTTTTATCAGTATTGAACGTTTCAATCGCCTTAATTAAACCAATCGAGCCTATGCTGATTAAATCTTCTATTGGCGTGCCTGTGTTATCAAAACGTCTTGCAATATATACAACAAGACGTAAATTACGTTCAATTAGTGTGTCTCTAGCACGTAAATCACCGTTCATAAAGGATGCAATGACTGTAACTTCTTCTTCTCGACTTAATGGCACTGGCAATGAATCATTTCCCCCTATATAGTACGTTTCACGACTCCGAAACTTACTCCATAATTTTTTCAAGCTAGCAAGTAGCCTAAGAAGCAATAGTTCTCCCCCTCTATGAGTTATTTGAAAGCGCTGAAAAATGTAAAATTGCTGCTGTGCTATGTGGAAAATTTTTAGCTTTCTTGGTTAAAACGATATATTCATTCGTTTTCACTTGTGAGGGCTCCCCCTTTATATGCCACTCATCAAAACGAAAACCAAGCACTACGGTTTGCTGCTGTACCGTATTAACATGAATAAATCGTATATAACGCTGATAATCTTCTGAAAACATGGATACATTGTACGGATCTGTTTCTTGCCATTCTATTAATGATTGACGGAACGCTGAAGGTAAATGTGGCCGTAAAGCTGTATAGGAAACAAAATGAACCGGCTTTCCTGATAATGGCTCAATAGCTTGATTACCTGTATCCACAAAAGCAGAAAGTGGTATGGTTGCCCCAAAAATTTTTAAAGTTGTATCAAAAACAAATTGACCACTTAAGCGTTCTAGCTTTACAAAACCCCATTGCTTGTAGAATGCAATAAGATTTAAAACTGCAAGTAAAAAGCAAATCATAATAAAATGGGTAACAGAAAGATTTTTCAAAAAAGGTTGTAGAGCTGTTAATAAACCGCCAATAACGATTGTTGCTGTTAATACAATAGGACCTTGCTTCTGAAAACTTCGAATCTTGAAGTGAAATGCTATACCAATTAGCAATATAAAACTAAGAATCGTCGTCCACAGCATTTGACCGCCAATGACAGCTACAAAACTACTACAAATTGAACTCATTAATAATCTTGAATTCTTCACCAAGACCCCTGTTACTCTTGCCGTAAACGTGAGTATTGCTAGATTAAAAAGCGTATTAATGAGCACCAGCCATTCTCCATACATAACAGCCGCCTCCTACTTACAAAGTTAGCACGTTATTCCCACAAATATTGTCAAACAATCGCATCATTTCCTGAAAATGTTTTGACAAAATACATGGTTTCCTTACACATTTGAACAACATGTTATGCAATATAAAAAGCTCGTACCCTACCTAAGTAGAATACGAGCTTTCTAGAAGATTTATGCTTGTTTTATCCGCGATTTTTGCGGTTACGTAAAAATGCAGGTACTTCAAGCATGTCATCCTGTGCATAATGTTGCTGATTTTGACGTGGCTGCTCTTGTTGAACATGCGTTTCTTGTCGTTGTTCACGAATCGGCGCCTGTTGTTGTGGAGCAGATTGTCTGTTTATGTTGAGTGACGGTTTTGCTGTATTACGTTGTTGCTGTAGTGCTTCTTCAGTGAAGCCAGTCGCAATAACTGTAACAATGATTTCATCTTTAAGATTTTCATTAATAACAGAACCGAAAATCATATTTACTTCTTCATCTGACGCAGAAGCTACGATATCTGCCGCTTCTTGTACTTCAAATAAACTTAGATTTGAACCACCTGTAATGTTCATAAGGACACCTTTAGCACCATCAATTGACGATTCAAGCAATGGACTTGAAATTGCTTTCTTCGCAGCTTCAGAAGCTCTATTTTCGCCTGTTGCGATACCAATGCCCATTAATGCTGAACCTTTGTTAGACATAATTGTTTTCACGTCAGCAAAGTCTAAGTTAATAAGACCAGGTGTTGCAATTAAATCCGAAATACCTTGTACACCCTGACGTAAAACATTATCAGCTTCTCTGAAGGCTTCTAACATTGGTGTTGATTTATCAACAATTTGTAAAAGCTTATCGTTCGGAATCACAATCAGTGTATCTACTGATTCCTTCATGCCACCAATTCCACCGATTGCTTGTGTTTGGCGCTTACGTCCTTCAAACGTAAATGGGCGTGTGACAACCCCTACTGTAAGGGCTCCCAATTCACGTGCAATTTGTGCAATAACTGGGGCTGCACCAGTACCTGTTCCGCCACCCATACCGGCTGTCACAAATACCATATCTGCCCCACGAAGAACTTCTTCTAGCTGTTCTCTGCTCTCTTCAGCAGCTTTTTTTCCTACTTCAGGATTTGCACCTGCACCTAGTCCACGCGTTAATTTAGCACCAATTTGTAGCTTTATTTCCGCTTTGGATAAGTTTAATGCCTGTGCATCTGTGTTCACTGCGATAAAGTCAACGCCTTGTACACCATGTTCTATCATTCGATTGACCGCGTTGTTACCGCCGCCACCAACACCTATGACCTTTATTACTGCAAGTTCATCAACACTTGTATCAAATTCTAACATCTCTTTTTCCTCCCACGGTAACTCGACTCTGTATCATTCATTACGCATTCTAGTTAATCAAAAAACTTATCAAATAATTTTTTTGCTTTCCCGATTACGCTTTCTTTTGGTTCTGAAGGTGTAGAATACTCTTGCTTTTTATTTATAGCTGGTTGAGCCCCTACAGCTGCATATTCAACAGGTTGCGTATTCGTACTCTTACCGTAAAAATCATCTTCTAAATAGGCGTAACGAATAAGTCCAACTGCCGTCGCAAATGAAGGCTCTCTAACGCCAATATAATCGGGTGTATAGATTCTTACACGCGTTTGTAGAATTTGACGTGCCAATTGGGCTATTCCTTCAAGCTTTGCAACGCCACCGGTTAAAACAACGCCACCTGGTAAATCTCGAACACCTAAACGCGCCAACTCATCAATCACTAACTCCAATAATTCTTCTAATCTAGCGCCAATAATTTCTGAAATATAACGCTGACTGTACTGATCAGTTGAATCTGTACCTACAACAGGCACTTCAAAGACTTCATCATCAGATGCATCGTCATAAAAGGCATGTCCAAATTGGTGTTTGATCTGCTCTGCTTGTTCTGTTGGTGTTTTTAAAACGATTGAAATATCTTTCGTTATATGATCACCACCAACTGGTATGACACCCGTATGCGTTAACAAACCCTCTTCAAATACCGTGATTGTTGTAGATCCGCCTCCTAAGTCTATAAAGGCAGTCCCTTGGTTTTTTTCATCTTCAGTTAATGCAAAGTAGCCTGATGCTAATGGCTGCAAATATATTTCTCGTATACTTAAACCAGCTCGTTCTACACAGCGAAGAACGTTGTGTAGAAGTGTTTTGGAAGTCGTTATCATTGTTGCATCCATCTCAAGGCGGATGCCAATCATACCACGAGGATCTTTAATTTCATCAAGGTTGTCTACAATAAACTGTCTTGGAATGATGTTAACTAATTCACGTTCAGGAGGTATCGACATGACTTGTGCAGATTCTACCACTCTGTCTAAATCATCATCTGTAATTTCTCTATTTTCACTATTCACAGCGACAACACCTTTAACTAGCTGTAACATCGTCTGGTTAGCTGGAACGCCTAAAACGACTTCATGAATTTGATAACCTGTCATTCGTTCGGCTTGTTCTACTGCTTTTCGAATAGATTGTACTGTTGCATCAATATCAACAATTGCACCTTTTCGAACGCCATTCGATTTTACATTTCCGACGCCAATTACATGTAATTGCCCGTCACTCATTTCACCTATTAATACCTTGATAGAGGAGGACCCAATATCAAGTGAAATGTATAAATCTTGCTGATTCAATTCGCTGCACCTCCTTGAAAAATGCTCTTATTTTCATTCTATTGTAAATTTGGCATAATGTCTAAGCAAATCGAGTATTTTGGTCAATTTTTCTCTCATTCTATGGAAGTTCTTTTTCTCTTGTGACGTTTTTCATCTAAGCGGGTTAGTAATATACGCCTAATTATTGCTATATTTTGGAACAAACGTACTCCAAAAGCGAAAATGGCTGCTAAATACAAATCAATCCCTAAGTTCACGCCTATAAAGGCTAAACCCGCTGCTAGAACTATATTAAAAAAGAATCCTGATACAAATACTTTATCGTCGTAAACTTGCTGTAATTGCGCGCGAATACCACCAAATAATGTATCTAAAGCTGCTAAAACAGCTATTGACAGATAATTTTCATACATAGAGGGGATTTGTATATTTGTTAACAAGCCAAGGGCAAGTCCAAATAGCAAACCTAAAAATGGTAGCCACATATATTAATCTCCTTTTTTTACCTCTGCTAAATAATCATTTGTCAATGGCTGATCAAATGCTGGAATTTGTAACTGCTCAGTTGGCTCTTCAATCACTAAATTAAAATTATCTAAATAAAATGAGTCTACAAATGTTGAGGCTTGTAGTGAATTATACAATTTTTGTGCTGCTTTATAATTGCTTGTCCCAACATGAATCTCGAAAGTAGGGGAAGACAATGGTATACTATTCACTGTTGTCTTACCATTTATATCCCGAATGGCTGTTGTTTGTACAACACGGTTGCCATCGATGGAAACACTCGTAGCATCATTTTTAAAAAGTGTATTTAATAACTGAGTTAATAAATCGGGTGAAATTTCTTTAATTTCATACCCCATTTCAATTAATTCTGGTGCAGGTTCAACATGTAGTATGACGCCTGCCCCCATAACTTCTGTTAATCCTGCCTGTAGCTTTAAACGATTTAATGTTTCATTTAAAGCTGCTTGCTGATTTACTTTCTCAGATTGCTCATAGCGATCCACTACTTCATGAAGTGAGCGAATTTCTGCCAGTAATGCGGAATGTCTTTGTTTTTCTTGTGCTAATTCCTCTCTTATTGCCCAAATATCTCGTGTATCTCGCTCAGCTGGTTTTTGTATGGTATTGTATTGTACCGCTATCATCAAACCGATAATAAATAGCACGATCGTTATTCGGGTGTACATATTTCTTTTCAAAATAGCCCCTCCTAGACGTATCGCATGCCCCGCAGAATTCATATTTGAATTGTAAATACTACAATCGTCTATTTATCTGGAGGCTAAGTTAGACTTTAAGTAGGATCAATAAAGCTTGTCCTTAACTCTCTACTTTTACTTTTGGCATTGTCAGCTTTTGATTTTCTTCCAATGACACGATAATATTGTCATTTAATAGCTGATCCACCACACCACCATTTAAATTTAAAGAAGCCATTAAAGTTTCTGAATCACCTACTGCTTCTATCACAAATGGCGCTGGGTGCTGTGTCCCATCAATTGTTATCACTGGTCCATTACAGCGAATATAGGAATTAGCCATAACACGTTGTCCATTGATAGCAATGGCTTGAGCACCTGAAATTTTCAGTTCGTTCAACAATTTAAAAACATGGCTTTCATGAACGATATAATCATTTGGATTCAAAGATTTCGGATCATAGTCTCCATCTTGAAGAGTTACACGTATGCCTTTTCCCTCACTTTTTAGTTCACCAAGTAATAAACGTAAATCCTCTGCTTGTTCAACAAGCTTCTTATAATCCTTTTCATTTGAAGCAAATGATTTTTCATACTTTCGAATCTGTTCTTGTAAATTATTTAGCTCTTCTGTAAGCTCTTTATTGCGTTCTTGTTGAGTGATTAACTCCTCACGATAAGAGTCCTCTTGCTCAAAAAGCTCTGAATTAATAGTGCCTGCTTCCCGATTGTCTTTTGCTTGGTTGTATGAATAGCCTATGATAAATCCTGTTGTTACACAAACAATTAGTAATTCAAATTGTTTTCTAGAAAAGAAACTCCCTTTGCTATTCTTCTTGTTGTTCATCTTCCGTCACTTCCTGGTTAACCATTTCCCCATCTGCACTTGCTTCCAAGTCAATACTTATCTTGTTGTACTCCTCATTAAAAGGACGATAGTATGAACCGACCTCTAAATCGATCACACCTTTTTCTAAGTTGGCAATTTGCGCAACGATCGAGGGGTAGTAATCTAACTTTTCCGCCAGCGTCTGAATCACAGCACGTACTTCATAGCCATCATTCATATAAAGCTTGACCGCATTTGGATTCGCATCATTACTATTCGTGTTAACTTGAGAAATTAAAGCCAAAACTTCCGGCTTTAATTGCGCTAGCTGCTCAACAAGCTTATTAATGGTTTTTTCACCGGTTATCCCGATAAAAACAGGTGCATCAATTGGTGTATCATTACCAGTTTGTTCAAAGCGTTTGCCGTTTTCTAGCAAAGGATAGTAGGTGCCGTCTCCAGCTAAGTACGCAACCTTTTTCCATTCTTTTATTTCAATTGTAACGCCTTGTAGCCAGTTACGTTTAACATGTGCTTCTTTTACCCATTTATCCTTTAATAAAATCTGCTCAACATCTTCCACTTTGAAACCCCACATTGATTTACCTGGAACAAGGGTACTTGTCTCCAAATAATATTCGTCATTCGCTAGCTTAGCACCATGAACTGTGATTTTCTTGATATTGCTATATGGAGATTGAAAATAAAGGAGTACTGCTAACACAATAAAGAAAAGTAATATTAGCACTATAAATTTCCGGTTAGTACGCTTTTTTCGTCGCTTTTTAAGCGTAGGTATGCGATCTTCTATATCGATTACTTTCTCCAAAAAGTACTCCTCCTTTATATTTATTTCGCTAATTGATAAATAATACCTATTATTAACCACATTGTTACTAAAGATGTACCTCCGTAGCTAATAAAGGGCAATGTAACACCCGTTACTGGCACTAAACCTATTACGACAGCTATATTTAGAAATGCTTGCACCATCAACATCGTAACAAGCCCGATAATCGCATAATAGGATGTTCGATTTTTAGCCTGTACAGCAAATTTATAGCCTGCATAAATTGTCAGTACAAAGAGCGCTAAAATGACAAGGCCACCAATTAATCCGACTTCTTCTAAAATAATCGCGTAAATAAAATCATTTTGTGGTTCAGGTAAATAAAGGAATTTTTGACGACTTTGACCAAAACCATGACCGAATATCCCTGCTGGACCAATTGCCATTAAGGATTGCACTGCTTGGAACCCACTTACTAGGGGATCTGCCCATGGATCAAGAAATGCTTCTATACGCTTTAGACGATACGGTGCTGTTGCAATGAGCCCTACCAATCCAGCAACACCAACTAGCATAATCATGGCGTACAGTTTTAGAGGATAGCCAGCGACAAAAAATAATAAAAACACAGAGACAACAAGAATAAATACTGAGCCGAAATCAGGCTGCAACATAATAAGGGCAACGGGTAGTAGAAGAATCGCCCCATGGCGCCAATTAACAATCGGTTTTCCTGTTTTATGTTGCGCTAATATATGACTCAAGTACACAATGACTGTAATTTTCGTTAGCTCTGCTGGCTGAATTGTTAATGGACCTAAACCAATCCAGCTTTGCGAGCCATTTCTCACAAGCCCAATACCTGGAATTAGTACGAGAACAAGTAAAATTAACGAAAATATATAGGCCATTTTCCAAAAGGACTGCTCTCTCAAAATATTTAATCGAATCGTGATTAAAAATACGATAATGGCTACCACAAAGTATATGCTTTGCTTCATATAAAACGGCATTTTTCCACTATAATGAACGGCACTCCAGTAGGTACCTGCAGAATAGACGAAAACAATGCCGATTATTGATAGCATCAAAGTTGTGACGAGCAATAAGTAACTTTCTTTACCTCTCAGTAATGCCATCCTTCCAAGTCAAGTATATTCTAAAATAGTTACAGGCTCATTACAGCTTCATTACAGCATCAATAAAAACATCTCCGCGTATTTCAAAGCTGTCATATTGATCCCAGCTTGCACATGCTGGAGATAGTAAGATAATATCTCCCTCTGCCGACATCGGTGCTGCATAGTGTACAGCGTCTTCTACATTTTGGGCAATGACTGTCTGTTGGACACCACACGACTTTGCAAATTCTACAAAGCGTAAGCCTGTTTCTCCAAATGCAACAACACCTTTTACATGCTGCATACAAGGGCGAAGTTCTTCAAAAGAATGTCCACGATCTAAGCCACCTGCGAGTAAAATAATAGGTGCTTGGAAAGCATCTAAAGCACTCTTTGTTGCTAAGCAGTTGGTTGCCTTAGAATCATTGTAAATCTTTCGACCATTCCATTCGCGAACGAATTGTGTACGGTGACGAACGCCACCAAAAGTCGCTAACACCTCTTCCATCTTCGCCTTGTCACAGCCAACTAAAATACAAGCTGCAACGGCTGCTAGGATGTTTTCTAAATTATGCTTGCCAGGCAGGGCGATATGAGCACGCTCCATATATGGCTCACCTTGCCAATAAATCGTTGTCTCATCTGCACTAATGCCGCTTGTAGTACGTCCCTTTGAACTGAATGGAACTTTTTGAGCATTCGATTGTGCTGCATATCCAACAACAATCGGTTGATCCGCATTATAAATAAAATAATCACTATCATCTTGATTACGTGTCACACCAAACTTTGCTCCAGCATAATTGTCAAATGTCCCATGATAATCAAGATGTGCATCATAAAGATTTGTTAAAATAGCGATTTTTGGCTTAAACGTTTTTATTCCCATCAATTGGAATGAAGACAATTCAGTTACAATGATGTCATCTTTATTAGCTTCTTTTGCGACACCACAGGCTACTGTCCCAATATTCCCCGCAATTAGAGGATTTTTACTCCCACTATTTAACATATCAAAAATTAAAGTTGTCGTTGTGGTTTTGCCATTTGATCCTGTTATACCAATAAATGGCGCATCGCTAATTAAATAAGCAAGCTCAATCTCTGTCCAGACAGGTATTTCACGACGAAGGGCATCAGCCACAATTCGATTGCTATATGGTATCCCAGGATTTTTGACTACTAATTCAAAGCCTTCATCTAGTAAATCTTCAGGATGACGACCACAAATCACTGTAATCCCCTTTTGTAATAAACCTTGTGCATCTGGACTTTCATCAAATGGTTTGGAATCATTGACGGTTACAAAGGCGCCAAGCTCATGTAAAATTTCAGCAGCGGCTACACCACTCTTTGCTAGACCTAACACAAGTACTTTTTTATGTTGTAAATCTGTATAGTTTTTCATTAGAACGCCTCCGATAAGACTGCAATCAATGCTACTGCTAGAGCAGTTGACCAGAAGACAAGCACGACTTTCCATTCTGACCAACCTGATAATTCAAAGTGATGGTGGATAGGACTCATTTTAAAAATACGCTTTTTGCGAAGCTTAAAGCTACCTACCTGTAAAATAACGGATAATGTTTCGATAACAAACACTAAACCAACTAGCAAAAGCAAGAATTCTTCCTTTACTAGCACAGATACCATCGCTAATGCCCCACCTAATGCTAACGAACCCGTATCTCCCATAAATACCTTGGCAGGATTGGCATTAAATAATAAAAATCCTAATAAAGCACCTGTTACAGCAAATGTAAATAGTGCAATATCCGCTTGATTTTGGAAGAGCGCAATAACGCCAAATGCTGCAAAGGCAATTGAAGCAGTGCCTGCCACTAGCCCGTCTAAACCATCCGTCAAATTTACGGCATTGGAGAAGCCTACTAGCCAGAAAATTAAAAAGGCTACATAGAATACCCCAAGATCTATTGTCCACTCAGTAAACGGAATAGCGAGCGTTGTATCAAATGATCCTACATACAGCAGGAAATAAGCAAGAATAGCAATAACAATTTGACCAATCAACTTCTGAAGAGAAGTTAAACCTAAATTTCTTTTAAATACAACTTTTAAACCATCATCCAATAAACCTATTAAACCAAACCCTGCTAATACTAATAAAAGTACTACGGTTTGTGTCGTTAATAAATCTAAAAAGCTACCTACACCAACAGTTGTAAGGACGATAGATATTAAAAAAATGATTCCTCCCATTGTTGGTGTACCAGCTTTTTTCATATGTGATTTTGGTCCCTCTTCACGAATACTTTGCCCAAACTTTAGACGACGAAGAAGTGGAATACTAATTGGTGCCAGGATAACTGTTACTATAAAAGCAAGAGCTAAAATGGTAAGTGTTGTTGCGAGTTTCATTGAAAAATCTCCTTTAAATCTTGTTTCACTTTCTTCTTTAAGAAAAAAGCATAAACTTTCATTTATTTATTACTACCCTTCATAATAATAGTGGTTCTTTCCCATTTTTTAAAGGTAAAGTTATTTTAGTTCTCCAAATATAAATGAATGGTACCATCTTGTTTGATAACACTATCCACTTCAGGTAACTGGTTACCAATTTTGGTCCCTTCCCCATGCCATTCTATGCGGAATGGATAAAATTGCTTGGCAATATCATCTTTTGTTTGACCAATAAAATTCGGTACCTTCACAGTAATTGGATCACCATAACGATAATCCTTTTCAAGCTGTTCCTTCGATTTTTCAATACCTACAAAAGGTGCAACATCCTCAATAATTTGCCCAACAATCGGTGCTGCTACAACACCGCCAAACTGTGTTGTCTTTTTCGGATTGTCAACAGCTACATAGACGACAATTTGCGGATTGTCTGCAGGCGCAAAGCCTATAAATGATACGATATATTCTCCACTTTTATAACGACCATTTTCAACCTTTTGTGCGGTTCCTGTTTTACCGCCAATTCGTAAGCCATCACGAAAGGCTTGTCGACCTGAACCATTCGCCACTACCGATTCTAATGCGCCTCGTACTTTGGCAGATGTCTCCTCACGAATCACCTGATTTTTAACAACTGGCTCCGTCTCTTGTATAACTTCCCCTGTATTCGGATTAAATACCTTTTTCACAACATATGGCGTATAGAGCTTGCCTCCATTGATTGCAGCAGCTACTGCCTGCACTTGTTGAATAGGTGTCACGGCTACCCCTTGCCCAAATGAAGTGGTGGCCTGCTCAACAGGTCCAAAGGCTTCCTTAGAAAATAAAATCCCTGAAGCTTCACCAGCAATATTAGATCCTGTCTTTTGACCAAAACCAAAATCTTTAATATATTGCAACAACCGCTCATTACCTAACCGCTGTCCTAATTCTATAAAACCTGGGTTACAGGAGTTTTCAACTACCTCTAAAAATGTTTCATGCCCATGCCCCTCACGCTTCCAACAGCGAAGCCTTGCACCAGCAACCATTGTATAGCCTGGGTCATAAAAAGTATCATGTTCTAAATCCACTAAATTTTCTTCCAAGGCTGCACTCAAGGTAATAATTTTAAAAGTTGAACCAGGCTCGTATGTCATCCATACAGGTAAATTTCGATTATAAATCGCAGGCTCTACTAATTGATATTCAGCTGGATGGAAAGTCGGATAGGAGGCTAATGCCAAAATTTCACCATTATTTGGATTCATAGCAATAGCCAATGCTTGGTCAGCTTCATAGCGCTTCATAGCTTGTGACAATTCACGCTCAACAACCTGCTGGACATCGACATCGATGGTTAACTCAATCGTTGCACCATCCTCTCCCGCTTTCCATGCACTCGAAACATTTGGTAAATTATTACCTTTTGCATCTGTAAAGAGGCGAATCGCAGAAGAATTAGCCTGCAATAATTTATCATATTCATATTCAATCCCAGCTAAGCCTTGAGCATCATAGCCAGTAAAGCCTAAAAATCGAGATAAGAGTGTGCCGTAAGGATAATCCCTAGAATAGTCCACACCACTGTATAATCCTTCAATTTGCATACCTTGTAATTCCACCGCTTTTTCATAGGGTATATTTTTCCCTTCCGGCGCTAACTTCACTAAATAGGCTTTTTTCTGCATTTTCTCTAGTAGCTTCTCTTTGTCTACTTCCAGAACTTGCGCAATTTTTTCTGCAGCCCCTTCAATATCCTTACTTTGTGAAGGCATGAAATACAAGGTTGGAGCTAGCTTATTGGTTACGATGCTTTCACCATCTCGATCTGTAATATGCCCACGTTCATTTGCAAATGGAATTTCTCGGTCCCAATTCTCCTCTGCCTTCGTTGTCAGTTCTTTTTGATCTAATACTTGCAAAAAGAGCAGTCTTACAATAATTGCCACAGCCACACACATAAACAACACATATAAAATACGTAAACGCTTTTTAGAATGGATAGAAATCCACTTCATTCGACATCACACCTTGTTTTTTACAACGTATGAAATAAAGTGGACTTCTATTCAGTATTATTCATCCTCTATTTCTTCAACTTCACCCTCAGCGGGGGCTTCAACATCTTGCACAAAGCTTTCTGCAGGTGTTTTGAGCTTGACAACAATCGGTGAACTATCAGTGATGATAGTTCCTGCGGATACACTTTGACTCGCTACAAAGCCTTCACCGAAAATTTCCATCTCTAGCCCTGTCATAGATTTAAAAACAAGTAAATTGCGTAATGACCAATTCGTAAAGTCTGGCAATGTTATTTCGCCATCTGTCTTTAAAAATATAAAACTACCTTTTACAAGTTTTTGAGTGTTCGTTGGATATTGTTCAATAATTTTACCACCAGCGCCAACAATGATTGGCTGTAAACCATCATTCGCTAATTCTACCTCCACCGCTTCAGCACTTTGACCTGTATAATCTTGTATACTAACTTTATTGACATGCTGTACATCATCTGGATTGATGTTAAGATGCTTTAAGCTATTTAACATAACTGGGTTAAATACTTTTGACACTGGTACAGATCCAAGCTCGTTGCTCAACTTAGGTTTTTTCACTGAGACATAGACAATTAACTGTGGATCGTCTACAGGAGCCAAGCCTAAGAATGAATAGAGGTATTGGTTTGAAAGATATCCACCACTAGCTTTTGGAATTTGGGCAGTCCCCGTTTTCCCAGCAACCTCATAATCCTCCAGTATAAAATCCTTCGCCGTACCTTTTTCTGAGGTTAACGTTGAAGCAAGGATTTCTCGTACTTGTTTCGCTGTATCAGCTTTAATTGGTTGTCCTTTTTCCACGGGCTCGTGCTTTTGAATAACTTTTCCAGTTGATGAGTCGACAATACGATCAATAACATACGGCTGCATCATTTTTCCATCATTCGCAATTGCTGTCATCGCTTGGATTAACTGAATAGGCGTTACTGTAGAACCTTGGCCGTAAGTTGTTGTCACTCGTTGAATAGGATACTTCGATAAAATAGTACCTGCCGCTTCATTCGGTAAATCAATACCTGTTTTATGACCAAAACCAAAGCGGTCCAGATATTCAATAAAGACATCATCACCAATCTTCGTTAATAAATGGGCCATACCCGTATTGGCAGATCGTTGGAACCCTTCTAAATAAGTAATTGGTCCCCAACCATATCTATTGTGATCTCGAATCGTACGGTCAAATACTGTATATGATCCTGACATAAACCATTCATTCGGTGTCCATTTTCCTGTATCAATAGCTGAAGCAAGCGTGAATGTTTTCATCGTTGATCCAGGCTCAATTGTCTCCTCAATCACCTCATTCAACCACTTCATATTTTGACTTTCACGTGTTTCAGGGTTGAACGTAGGACGCTGAGACATCGCTAAAATTTTCCCTGTTTTCGGATCTGCTACGACCGCTGTCATAGATTCAGGGTTATATTCCTGTTCAACCTTTGTCATTGCTTCCTCTAAAAAGCTTTGGATTGTTTTATCGAGCGTTAAATAAATGTCATTCCCGTTTTTGGCAGGTGTCACCATTTTCTCGCTATTTGGGAGTAAGTAATGGAAGGCATCCGTCTCATATTTAATCTTGCCATTGACGCCTGTTAGCTCTTTATCGTACGTATACTCTAGGCCCATTTCTCCCTTTGTTGTAACTGTTCCATCTTCATTATCCTTTTTCAGTGCATAGCCTATTAAATGGGAGGCAAATACACCATTTGGATAATAACGTTTTAAGTCACTGACAAATAGGATTCCTGGTAATTTTTCATCCTTTATTTTACTCATGACTTCGTGACTAATGCCTCGTCCAGCGCTGCCAAACTCAACTTGGTATAAAGGCTCGCCATCACTTCTATATCGATTGTTCAGTTTTTTAACAATCTCTTCTTCATTGTCCTTCATTGCTGGAATATACTTAGCCAAAACCTCGGCCGTTTTTTCAGAATCTACTACATGTCTTGGTTTCTTAGGATCTGTCGTAGCCTTTTCGCTTACAATGGCAATTATGCGGTAACTTAATGTATCTTCCGCAATTACTTGGCCATTTTGATCATAAATCTTCCCACGATTTGCTGTAAGTACACTTTCTTTACCATACTTCGCTGCGGCTCTCGCTGCAAGCTCTTGTCCTTCTACTTCCCCTGTCGCCTGAATCGTCACCATTCTTGTAAATAATAGAAAAAAGAGCCCTCCATAAAAAATTAATAATAGAAAGGCTCCCCATTGGAATCGAAATCTCTTTTTTTTCATTCTCCCGGCACTACCTTTACATTTTTCTCATTTTGAGTTAAACCGAGTTCTTTCGCTTTTTTCCATATGTTTTCGTATGTAGAAAGTTCACTCACACGAACCGTCAAGTCAACATTCTGTTTCGCAATCTCTTCTGCTTCTGATTCAATGTTTTGAATGTCTATACTTGTTGTTTGAATAGCTGCTTGTTTATTTAACACTATTACTCCTAAAACTATAATAATGCCAACTAAAGCAAGTAGCATTGTCTTTTCAAACTTCTGGTTCGGTTTTTTACGACGTATGATAGTGGGTTGTGGACTAGGTGGTGTTATCGGTTGTTGCACTTGTTGATGTTGGTGCTGTTGCCTTACACGAACTGCTGCCATTTACTCACGCCCTTTGTCGTTAATTTTCTCCACCACTCTAAGCTTCGCTGAACGTGCACGATTATTGACTGCCAATTCTTCATCAGAAGGAGTAATTGGCTTTCGTGTAATCAGCTTTAAAGTTGGCTTCATGTCATCAGGAATTACAGGTAAGTTTGGTGGTAATTCCGGTAATGATGACGCTTCCTTAAAGATTGTCTTACATAGGCGGTCCTCCAATGAATGGAACGTAATGACACTAATGCGCCCCCCTACGTTAATCATATCAATCGCATCGACTAATGAATCCTCTGCTGCGCCTAGCTCATCATTGACAGCAATTCGTATTGCTTGGAAAATGCGCTTTGCTGGATGTCCACCTTTTCGGCGTGCCGCTGCTGGAATACCCTCTTTAATTAATTCTACAAGGTGACCAGTTGTTTCAATTGGAGCTACTTTACGAGCTTCTTCGATTTTACGAGCCACTTGCTTTGAAAACTTTTCTTCCCCATAACGGAAAAATATCCGAACGAGATCTTCATATGCCCAATGATTAACAACATCAAATGCTGTCAGCGTTGCTGTTTGATCCATACGCATATCAAGTGGTGCATCATGGTGATAGCTAAAGCCTCGTTCAGGTGTATCTAATTGTGGAGAAGATACACCTAAGTCATACAAAATGCCATCAACCTGCTCGAAACCATGAGCTACTAGTTCCTCTTTTAAATAACGGAAATTCGAATGAATAAATGTAACACGCTCAATATAGGGCGCTAATCGAATTTTCGCATTTTCAATGGCCGTCGTATCTTGGTCAAAGCAAATCAAACGACCTTTATCTGATAATTGTTGTACTAAATATTCACTGTGACCTGCACCACCTAGCGTACAGTCCACATATACACCATCAGGATCGATGTTCAACCCATCAACAGTTTCTTTTAATAACACGGTTGTATGATCGAACATACCACACGCTCCTTTCAGGCCTTAACCTCATACAACTATCGCGTTGTAATACCTATAAAAGTTAAAAATCAAAGCCAATCATATTTTCTGCAATTTCATTAAAAGATTGTTCAGACTCACTAAAGTAAGCTTCCCAAGCATCTTTTGCCCAAATCTCAATTCGATTTGAAACCCCTAACACCACACACTCTTTTACAAGATGTGCATGTTGCATGAGAGTAGTTGGGATATTGATACGCCCCTGCTTGTCTATTTCTACCTCTGTTGCTCCAGAAAAGAAAAACCTTGCAAATGCTCGGGTATCTTTTTTGGTCATTGGTAAACCTTTTAATTTTTCTTCGAGTTTTCGCCATTCATTCATAGGATAGCCAAATAGACAGTTATCGAGACCTCTTGTGACAACAAACGTTTCGCCTAAAGCTTCACGAAATTTTGCCGGTACGATTATTCGCCCTTTTGCATCAACGGAGTGTTGATATTCTCCCATGAACATACTACTCACCCCACTTTATTAAATAATGTACCACATCCCCCCACTTTCCTCCACTTTTTTTAAAAAAAACTTGACATTTTATCACTTAATATGCAATTTGGCCTTTAGGATTTTTTTTGATATATGCTAAAGGACATAAGAAAAGAGCTACCCTTAGTAGGATAGCTCTTTATATACTATTTTTCTCGACATTATTCACCAAATCCATATGGAGGTAAACAAATAATTAGGTAAAAAGAACTTATTTCATTATTTATAAATAGAGTAAATAGTGGTGCTTACCAATGCTGTAATTTTGTTTCAGCATTTCGGTAATTAGCATAGGTCCAAACTCATTGATATATTGGTATGGATTATAGGTTCTCTCTTGGAAACCATCATTTGGATACAATTCATGTTGCAGCGTCATAAATTTACGAATCGTCGCTTCATGCTTGCTTAGTACAGTTTGTTCAATTTTTTGCTGTAGATAATCAAATTGCTTCTCATGATTTTCTTGGTTTTTCACAAGGATCTTTTCTAAATGCAAATGCTGTTTTTCTAAATAGGAAGCTAGCTCCTCATATTTTTCTGTTACTATCTGCTGCATAGCTTGTATTTGTCGTTTTGCTTCACTGTCCTGCACGTCTGCAATAAAACGTTCTTTTAACTGCAATGCTTTGCCTTCCCATACATCCGTCACAGTTAGTTGATGCTCACGTAATAATTGCTCTGCGTGACGTGTAACAATTGTGATATGAAGACGAGGCGCAAAAATCGGCATTTGTAAATCTAATGCTGAAAATGCATTTTTCAGTGTTGCCCAATAAGCCAATTCACCTGGGCCACCAACAAATGCCAACACAGGCAGTGTCATCTCCTGCATTAACGGACGAGTCACTACATTATTACTTAAACGTTCAGGATGCTTGTCAGCAATTGCCAACAGCTCATCCTGTGTAAATTTGAGATTTGCCGCTAAATTAACAAATAGCTCATTTTTTCTTTCTAAAAGATGACGTTCTCCATCCTCTACATAAAATAAATTGGCCGCTTCATATGTCGCCAAAATAGGCTTACCATAGCCAGCACGCTCCAGTTCCTCTTCCTGTTCCGTTACTATTCTAGCAATTTCTTCATTGTAGTGGATAATTTGCGCAAAATATTTGCTTTCAAATTGACGGAATTGGAAGTTGGCTGCATCAATTAACAGCAGACCTTCCTCTTTGAATAGTTGATTCATCAAACAGGCAAAGAAGTCTGTAAATGTTTCACTTTCGTTCAGCGCGTCTACTAGTTGCTTCATCAACGCTTCCGTATACTCTGTCTCACCAATATCCCGAACAATTGTATTAATCAATTGCGTCATCAACTCTTTATTTAGAACTGTTGCAGAAGCCATCGTTTTACGTCTAGAGCGCTCACTATACGCACGCTTTTTTAGTAATTCTCCATGTACTGTATAAGTGTGATTAATCTCTTCTAAGTCGTGATCCTCTCCAGCTATCCAAAAAACAGGAATGACAGGCTGTTGAAGCTTAGCACTTTGCTCTTTCGCTAATGCTATCACTGAAATAGCTTTATGAACGGAGTAAAGAGGGCCAGTTAAGATACCTGCTTGTTGTCCACCGACTACCACCATAGCTCCTTGCTCTAGTTGTTCTAAATGTTCATTCGCCTTGTTAGAAAGCCCAAGCGGCTCCATAAATTGACGAATGATGGCTGTTAATTCTTTTTGGTCTCGAGCATGTTGTGCTAAATGCTTCGCTCTTTCCTCAAAAGCTTGATCATTATACTCATACTCAAAAAATTGATGAATGGCGGTATTTGGCGACCAGTAATCTGCTAGCACATGATTTTTTATAGGTACTTGGATAGACTCCAGTTTCATTTAACATAAACTCCTCTACTCACTAAATCATTTTCTTACTCCATAATGAGAAATTAATTCCATTCATACTATGCACATGATGTCTTAAATGTTTTTAGCCCATCTTTCATCATTACATAAGCTAGCAACAGCACAAGATGACTAAACTAAGCTTATAGCACTAAGATCTATGAATTTAATCAATATTCCCATTCATAAAGAATGATTTTTTATAACTAATTTTGATGCTATTATTTTAACGCTTATAGCTTCAACATGAAAAGAAAATGCTTAGACAACCTGTAAATATTCTACAATGGATTGAATAACCCCCACTATCCAGATCACTACATAGGCTGTACTAAGTATTAAAAATAAAAAACGCCAAATTTTCTTTAGTAACGGCTTTACTTCTATTTCCTTTTTAGTTCTCCAATCAATATATGTAAAAATCATAGCCATCATTATCGCAAGCATGACTAAAAGTGCTCCTACATTCACGCGCCACAGCACCCCAATAGCTAATGGAACAGAAAAAAACAAGCACAATGTCGTCACATCAGATGCTGCTCCAAAAGCATGTGTGCCGCGAATTTTAACCTTTCTGCCAACAAGATAAACAATGACAAAAAGAACAATTGGACAAAAAATGATGATACTAATCAGTATATGTAAAAAGTCTTTCAACTTCGTTCACCGCTCTCCTCTATTGCAAGTACTTGGTGATATAAAGTACGCAAAGTAGGTAAATTATGACCGTTAGCCAAAGCTTTGTTTAGAATGACACCAACAATTGTTTCAATTTCACTCTTTCGACCCTGTAGACGATCTGTAAGCATAGATGATGTATTCTTGGCCGTTTTCCTACATAAGTCTACCACATCAGTAAAAGGTATAGTCTGTTCAATAGCTTCAAAAGCTTCTGTAAGCTCTTTATAAATAGTTTCCATAAGTAAAAACGCCTGTTGATTCGTTACCAACTCACCGTTCTTCACTTTCAATACAGCTGATAATGGATTAATTAAGCTATTTAGCACTGCTTTTTCAAAAAGCATTTGCTCAGCATTACGAACCAGCTCAACAGGAAACAAAGAATTTTGTAATTGTAATAGCTTTTGAAAGATCCGTTGATCCCCTCTTTCTACCGCAAGTTTACAGTGTCCCACCCCTCTATGTTGAACTGTTGCTTGCCCCATCATTTGAGCACCAAAAGAAATTGAACAAAAGGCAATATTTTTTTGTGGTAAGGTGAGTGCCTCCTCGAAATGCGCTAAGCCGTTTTGCATAAAAAGCAATGGCATATCACTCGATAATGCAGCAAATTGTTTGTAGAGCTTTTGCAAATGACCATATTTAACAGCAATCACAAGTAAATCTTGTGGTGGTAGAGTGGCCAAATCTGTAGTAGAAACAACATTTTGCACAGTTTTGGTACCATCAACATTGATACGTGTTAACTGCTTTGTATTTAGCTCATTGACCTGTTCCTGCCTCCTTGCAACCAACGTTACTGACATACCCGATTCCGCTAAAAAGCTCGCTGTTAGTTGACCTACCGCTCCTGCACCAATTACCGCTACGTCCATCTTCTCCACCCCTCCTTCGTTTGAATGTTTTCGGCACAAAAAAACAATTGCTAAACCAAAATAAAACTATAAGAATAAGGTGCCTCAGATTACTTCTAAGGCACCTTCTATGCAGGTTCTTTTATTATACAGGATAGACCGATTGTTGACGATACACTGAAAGGGTTTTATCGCCAGGAAAGAAAAATAATGTAGTCATCATACTTAGAACTTTAATCTTTCATCAATGAGTAGCCCTGTTGTAGCCATTTCACTAACTTATCATGCTCATTTTGCAATTCACGATGCTTCATCTCAAGCGTTTGATAAGCCTCCGTTAATTCGTCAAAACTTGTCAATGCCAATTTCAAGTGACTTCGCATAGATTGTTGGGGCTGATTTCGAACAGCTAATAGTGACTGACTATATTGACCACGCAATGTTTTATTCCAGCGGAAGCCACAAGCTTGCTTTGTACGACCCAATTCTACAGCCGCCATTTCAAAGGCTTCTAGCTGTGTTTTGCCATTTTGCACATTATGCAACACAATTTCTGCTAGTCTTTCATCGTCTTCCTTTGTCCATTGATCTTTTCTTTTTTTCAATTCCATAATCTATCACCCTCGCATTTTTTACTACTATATGCACAAGTGGGCAAAATAGAATCATTGCATGAAAAAAGACAGTGATGATGTTTCCCTCTCATCACTGCCTTTATACATTACTTATTATTCTTCTTGGTCAAGAAATTATTAACTGCTTGGTGATGCGCTTCACTTTCCCACAGCTTCGCGCAAGTACGAACTTCCTCCATCACACGCTCATACATATTGCGTTCACGCCACTTCCGAAGTTCAATTTCCTTATAGGCTTTATGAACAGCAGGATGAATTTTTCGCATATGTTCAATAAAATCATTTAAAGCCTCTTCTTTTGAGCCTTCAAATACACGCATCGCCCATC
This sequence comes from Lysinibacillus sp. FSL L8-0126, assembly GCF_038630385.1. Lineage (NCBI taxonomy): Bacteria > Bacillati > Bacillota > Bacilli > Caryophanales > Bacillaceae > Lysinibacillus > Lysinibacillus sp. FSL L8-0126. The sequence continues at coordinate 507,245 of NZ_CP152028.1, forward strand.
CAATTTCATATAGTAGTTGTGCAGGATACGGCTTTGCATCTACTAGCATCTTCATCGCGCGATCATGGCGTAAACCTCGTTCAAATAAATATGTACCGCCACCCCATCCACTTGTAATGGCTAATGTACCTTGAATAAAGCCACATTTCGCGTGACTTGCCACTAAACGGAAATCACAAGCTGTTGCAATTTCACAGCCGCCGCCAACAGCAGTACCATTTATAAGCGCTATAGTGGGCACAGGTAACGTAGCAAGATCGTATAATATTTTCCCCATCTTACTTAACATACCAAATGCCTCATCCTCTGTTTCCAGTGAATGAAACTCAGATAAATCCCCTCCTGAGCAAAATGATTTATCGCCTGCACCTGTCACTACCAAAAAACGCACATCTTCATGCTGACGAATATATGTAATGACTTCTTGAAGACCATTCATAACCTCATCATTGACAGCATTCCGCTTCTCTTCACGGTTAATGGTAAATGTCATAATGCCATCATGATTATCAATTGTGTAAGACATACTGTTACCCCCTTTATTCCTGTGAATAAATTGTATCACACAATTATTTTACTATTGTAAAGAACTTCATAATCAGCGAAATATTCCGTCTTTTCAAGCTAACAAAAAGGCTAGTAAAGAGCCATGGTCTCTCTACTAGCCTTTTAAGTGAGCAAACACTGTATTATTTGCTTACTACTTCTTTACCTTTGTATTGTCCGCAAGCTTTGCAAACACGGTGTGATAATTTTGCCTCACCACAGTTAGGGCAAGCTACCATACCAGGTACAGATAATTTGAAATGCGTACGACGCTTTCTTTTTGCAGTTTTAGAAGTTCTTCTAAATGGTACAGCCATTGATGGCACCTCCTTACAGATCGTCTATTCGTCTGTTTGATCAAAATACTTAGCTAAAGAAGCTAGTCTTGGATCCACTTTTTGTTCGTCAGCTTTTTTGTGTAGCTTTACGTCTTCATCTGTTGCATAAGACCAGTTTTTACCGCCCTGCACTTGTCCTTCAGAATCTTCCTTGAACACTTGCATTGGTACCTCAAGCAATACTAATTCCTCGAGAATTGGTTTCATGTCGATGACTTCACCTTCTATATAGTGAATGTCTCCGTCATCGTCTCCTCGTTTATCTTCATCAATCCAGCTAAAAATTTCAACTGTTTCGACTTCAATTGGAAACTCAACATCCTCCCACGTGCGAGCACATGGCAGTGTTAACGTTGCTGTCACAGTTAACTGACATGTCATTTGCGATGCACCAAAAGTACATAGCCCTTTTACATGAACGGGCGAAATTGCTCGAATATCCTGGTTTCGCTCCATCACTTCGTCCAGCTGGACAAAGGCATCGATTGGCATCCCGTTTTGGCGGTATTTAGATAATTGATGAATTGACCATTTCATTCGTTTAATCACCTCGAGACAACAATGTTGATTATATAATGTGTAAAAATAGATGTCAAGATAATTTCTTGTCACCACTTAAAAACCCACTTATAATTAAATACTATGAGAAGTGTATTTGCTCCTAACAGTTTCAAATAATGACACAAATTATAAGGGGGAAAAGCATGCAAGCAGTTGGAATTGTCGTTGAATATAATCCTTTTCACAACGGACATGCTTATCATTTAAAACAGGCTAAAAAAGTAGCACAGGCGGAACTTGTTATCGCTGTTATGAGCGGCACATTTTTACAACGTGGAGAGCCAGCCATGGTAGATAAATGGACACGTACTAAAATGGCGCTTGCTGGTGGTGTAGATATTGTTATTGAGCTGCCCTACGTCTATAGTACAGCACCAGCCACAGATTTCGCAAAAGGTGCCATTTCCTTATTAAGCGCCGTTGGCTGTGACTCATTTGCCTTCGGAAGTGAAGAAGGCTCGATTCAACCCTTTTTAAACACATATGAGTTGATAGACCACAACCGTGCAGAATATGACATGCTTATTAAAAACAGCCTTAAAACAGGTGCAAGCTATCCGAAAAGCCTACATTATGCCTATGAACAGCTTTCTCAGAAGTTCCCTGCTCCATACATTGATCTCGCACAGCCAAATAATATACTAGGCTTTCATTATCTTGAAGCAGCGAAATCACTTAACAGTCACATCAAACCACTAACTATTTCTCGCGTAGCTGCAGGATACCATGATGCATTAAAGGAAGACACATCGATTGCAAGTGCCACTGGTATACGTAAAGCACTTGCGTCTACAAATTCTTTACAGAGTGTGCAAAATGTTGTTCCTGAGACTACTTATAGTTATTTAACAGACTGGCATAAACAGTATAGTCAATTTGCAAGCTGGGAAGCATTTTGGCCGTTATTACAGTTTACCATCATCAGACACACGCCTTCAGAACTGACTCGTTATGCAGAAGTAACAGAGGGAATTGAAAATGCTATTGTGAAAGCAGCCAAAACTAGCTCCTCCTTCAATAGCTTTATGGAAAAAATTAAATCTAAACGTTATACATGGACCCGCCTTCAACGCATGATAACACATATATACACGGGGTTTACAAAAGAGCAGCTTCAAAGTTTCGAAGCACCCTCTTATATTCGGCTATTAGGTATGAGCTCGGTGGGGCAAGCTTATTTAGGTAAGCAAAAAAAGGATATCCAATTACCTTTAATTAGCCGAGTGGCAGCTACCAATGATGCAATGTTAGCAATAGATATACATGCAGCAGAGCTATACAATTTAAGTATCGAACAAGGCACAAAGGATTGGACTCTTCCCAAAGATTATCAAACACCCCCTATCCGTTGTTAATGGCTATCAAAAGGGATGCTAGTAAAATTCTAGCATCCCTTTTTCGCTCTATTATTTCGGCTGTAGTTGCTTTAAATAGCTAATGGCATCGTCAACCGTTTTCACCGGAACGATTTTCATTTTAGTTTTGATCTCTTTGGCCGTTTTAACAGCCGTCGAATAGTTAGATTCTAGCTCTGGGTATTTCGCTTTCATTTCTTGAGAAATTTCATCATCGGGCGCGAAGAAGATTTCCATGTCGTCCCGATCAGCGGCAATGACCTTATAATCAATCCCGCCAATTCTACCAACCGATCCATCTACTAACATTTCACCCGTACCAGCAATAGCATAACCCTTTGTTAAATCTTCATCAAGAAGCTGGTCCAATATTTCAAGTGTAAACATCAAGCCAGCAGAGGGCCCTCCAATATCCTCTGTTTTCATCGTCACTTTTGGCATTGTTTCAATCGATTTACTTTCCGTATAAGAAATACCTAACCCTGCTCTATGTTCCTGTGTATTCGGAATCTCCTGTAAGGTAATCGTCTCCTGTTTTTGCTCTTCATTACGTATAAATTGTATTGTTACCTTATCTCCAAGCTGTTTAGGTTTTAAAAGGTCAACAAGCATTTGCTGACTAGTTATTTTTTGACCGTCAACCTCGATAATTTCATCCCCAGCTTTTAAAATGCCATCAGACGCTCCTCCATCTAACACATTTAATATAAATACACCGTTAAAATGAACTTTAGTCTCTAATCCTGCTCTTTGGAAAGCTACATATTTCGCATTAAATTGGGAATCAGACATTAATTTTAACTGTCGAATATTATATTCCTCATCATCCTCTAAAGGATTGCGTACTTGTTCAATATCCATTAGCTTTTGATATTTTTGAACTTTAGCCCACAAATACGAAAATGGGGTGGCTTGCTGCATCGCGACAGTCATTAAGCTTAAAGACCCCACACTATCAGCCTCTTTGCTATCTACCGTCACGAATTTACTGACATCATATGCACTTCCAGGTTTCATAATATACGCGTCTAGTCGGTATAACATCATAAAACAAATCACGACTATTAACACTGCATAAATACCAATTTTTTTCTTCACTTGAAAACACCTCCTAGGACGCTTGCAAAACCATACGTTCATGTTTTTGCCTTTCTCACATATATTGATTTTAGCATTTGCCTATGTGAATGACAAAAAGTTGAAACGAGTTGATAACATGTTTGCTACAATTCAAATAGTGCTCTGCGTAATTCTAATTCTCTTACTCTTGTTATTCCCACAAACCGCTCATAGTGGTACTGATTTAGGCGTTAACCTTTTCATGGAAGCACTTTTTCCGTATTTATTGCCGTATCTAGTATTAACACAATGGCTTCTGCGTTTAACTGCCCCTATGCGTACTAAAACGAAAAGGGCCTCATTATACGTACAAGCCTACATTATTAGCGCACTTGGAGGCTATCCAACAGGGGCAACAACCATTGTTTATTTAAAAAATAGTGGTCAATTACACCCCAAAGAGGCAAATTTTCTACTAGCTGTTTGTCATGCACCAAGTCCACTGTTCGTTTTAGGTTTTGTAAGTCTTGATTTACTACACAGTAATACGTTTGGATGGTTGTTTTTATGTTTACTACATACGTTTAATATTTGTTGCTTAGTAATTGGCTACTACTTATTTCGCAAAACTGACCCACCCACTATTTCCGTACACAACACACCACTGTATAGTGCACCATTTTCAGAAAGTATTAAAGAAACAGCTCCAACAATTCTGTTAGTTGGTACAACCATCATCTTTTTCACAACCATTCAGACCATTGTCCAACAGGGGCTAGATCAACTAATCCCTAAACTTCCCTATACGATTGAACTTTCTCTTGCAGCTATTCTTGAGGTGACGAATGGTCTTAAAATGACCGTTACAGCCTTCCCAGATCTTCCACATATCACCTTACTAGTTGTCATTTTATTAACGATGCAAAGTATTAGTATTCACTTACAAATCTTCGTTATCGCAAAATCAGCAAAACTTTCTGTCAGACCCTATATCAAATTCCGCCTCCTTAGCATAATCATTGTTCCGACTATTTATGCTCTATTTTTTCTGAAATAATGATCGCTCTATGTACCAAAAAGAGGATGTCACTTTGCTTTGACATCCTCTGCATAATTATTGCGCAAAATCATATTTATCTTGTAAAGCCTTTACGACACAAGTAGGAACTAGCTCACTAACATCGCTACCGTATTTCGCAACCTCTTTTACTATACTGGAACTTAGGAATGAATATTGGTTTTTCGTCATAATGAAAAATGTTTCAATTGTTTCATCTAGAAAACGGTTCATAGAGGTAATTTGCATTTCATATTCAAAGTCTGAAACAGCTCGTAAACCACGTACAATGGCCTTCGCCTTTTTTTCTTTAGCATAGTCTATTAAAAGACCTGAAGAGCTTTCTATACGGACATTCGGTAATGCTTTTGTTACTTCAGCCATTAAGGCCATGCGTTCCTCTACAGAAAACAACGGATTCTTTGCTGAATTGTTTAATACTGCTACATATACGATGTCAAACACATCTGCCGCACGTTTGATAATATCAAGATGGCCGAATGTGACAGGGTCAAAACTTCCTGGAACTACAGCAATTTTCTCAGACAACTTATTCTCCCTCTTCCTCTGTACAGCGATAAACAGAAATAATTGTTCCGCCATATGTTTCTTGTCTTGTTAACACAAACTCACCAAAATTTCGAGGCAATTGTACCTCTTTCGCATGTTCACATAATATAATACCATCTCGTTGAACTTTATCATTGTCCACAAGAATCTGAACTAAATCATAGTATTCCTGTTGATGGTAAGGTGGATCTAAAAAGACATATTTAAACGTAAGATCACGTTTTAACAGCGCTTTCACAGCACGCTTTGCATCAATACGAAAAAGCTCTGTATCTTCTTCATAACGACATTTTTTTATATTTTCTTGTAGCACTTGGAATGCTTTTGCATCTTTTTCAATAAAGATTGCTTGCTCTGCCCCACGACTTAGTGATTCAATGCCCAAGCCACCGCTTCCTGCAAACAGGTCAAGCGCGATTCCTCCATCAAAAAACGGACCTATAATATTAAAAATCGATTCCTTCACTTTGTCCGTTGTAGGTCTTGTCGTATTTCCAGCTATTGCTTTTAGCGGCATTCCTTTGCGCTCTCCTGCTACAACTCTCATAACAGCATATCACCGTACTTTCATCCATATAAAGTATTTTTGCAGCGAAAGGATGACCCTCCGCTGCAAAAGTTATTGTTGTTCTTGTGTTAATACTTGAATTCGCTCGTCCTTCTTTTGTAGTTCAACTAGGAATAAACGTTGCAACCAAGCTTCTTCCACATAATAATGATCAGCAATTTTAATAATTGGCTCTGAAATTGTTGCATATCTCCGCTGATTAAATACATAGAAACCAGGCTCTTTCGGGAATCGGAATGTGCGATGCTCGCTATTTACGTAATAGCCATTCTTCCCTTCCTCAGCCGAATAGCCAAGATAAGGCAATAACGTATCTGCCGTATACAACACTTGACCCTCATATAGAATAACATGAACGTCTTCTTTTAATACATCATCCACATACACATCACGAGCATCCTCAAATAAGAGCGGATATATTCCATCTTTCTGAGCTGCGTTTAATGTAAAATAAGATGTTTTCGCATCTAACGCTTGTGATAAATACTTGTCCAATGTATCAGGCGAAAGCGGTTCTTCCCCAAGGTTTTTCAGCTTTTCCTGCCAAGCTTGCTGTTGACTATCTGTCATATAGTCATTTAATGTCTTAACCATTTTCTTTGTTTTGTCTCCACCAATTGAATCGTTTACTAAATAGGATGCCACAACTTCAGGCAACCATTCTGGAGAATCTACAAATTTAAATTGTGATTTGATTTGTGATAAAATCACTTCCTGCTCAACGGCTTGTGCAGTAAGTGTTGGTAAAAATAACAATCTTTCATCATGAGCTGTTACCGGACTTTTTTCTTGAATAATAGCAATATGCTCATCATTCAAAAACTGCAAGCTTTCTAATGATTTTAGGAAATCATTAGGAATTGACTGCTGTGCATAGATAGATAAAATCGGTGTTTGCTCTTGTACTTTAAGTTTACCTGCTTGCCAATAAAGATCTTGAACGGTACCGTTTCCTTTAAACATTGTGTAATTCACAAGAGACAGTTGTTGTTGCCCTACTAAAGGTAAACCTGTAATCCACTGTCCATTCACTTTACTATCTGTAGAAATATGAACAATTGAATACGATGCTTCACCATTTATTAGTGTAGCAAAAACATTTTGAAGGAGCATCTTATTTTTTAAGCCGCCCTCAATTGGAATTATGTATGACACAGATTGTGATTTCGTTTCCCCTTTGGCAAAATAAGAGACCTCATCTGATAAACGATCACAGCTATTTTCGCTCTCGATAAAACAACTAGGATTTGTCGCTTTTTCTGGCCATTTAATTTTCACCTTTTGATTTGGTAAATTTTTAAAATGCTGGCGAATATCTAAGCTATTTTCACGATAGACAATCTCTATTTCTTGAGAGTAATGAAAATCCCCTATGCCTGTTTCTAAATCAGATGAATAAGCATGATACTGGAAAAATATCGTTCCTGTAATAATTAGTGCTAAAATAGAAAAAAAGCTTAATGCAAATTTCATGTGCTTGACCTCCCGCAGCATGATACTATGAGTATTGGAAAGGATGTGCAATTATTATGCCACAACAATTTATAGAATTAGGAGAAGGCTATGGTGATGTTTACGAGTTACTCGAAATTATCAAAACAAATCAGGAACGCTTTCATCAAGCCTTTATACTAACATCTACAAAAGAAGATAAAAAGGTGATCTCATTAGCTGTAGCTCTCAAACCAGTTGGTGAAAGTAAGTTCATGCCTATCTATATTTGCCGAGAAGGCATCCCATATAATGAAGAACAACCTACAATGCGACAAAAAATGTTTGAAGCACAAATAGAACAACTCGATCGGAAAGCAGTTGTTGTAGAAATAAAGCACTCATCTATATTTTCGGAATCAAAACTATTTTATCAATACTTAATCGGTATATTAAGACTAAATAACTATATACCTGCATTGACGTAAGATTATAGACCTACTTTGTAGTCATATTCCTTTGCTTTATCTGGTTTTGCATTTTCATATTCAGTTTTCACAAATGGACGATAAGACTCCACAACGTCTTTCACAAATGGAAGGCGTTGTAGTTTTGTTGTCATCATATCAATGTCCTCACGATTACAGTAAAGCACTACGTATTTTTGCCTTCTTGAAATATAAAGAACATGACCATATTTCCGAAGAGATTTAGCATGTTTTAATTGATGGACGTAAACGATTAGCCCTTGTCGTTCGTTCATATTGGATTCCCTCATTTCTTACATAAAAGAATACCATAGACCGGAAAATGATAGCAACAGAGTTTAGCTGACAGAAAGCTCAATTTTCCGTTATAATGGAAAAGCATACTGCGAGAAACATCGTAGAGATATGAATTAGTTGTTTTCATGGAACATTTACGCCTCCGCGTAATAGCTCCGTATTTTTTTGCTTTTGCATATATCAGCATGAAAAAAGCATCATTCACTTCTACTAGCTATTAGTTTTAGTAGGTACTTTAATTATCAATACTGACAATGAATTCACCATTACTTTTTATATGAAGATAATTGTTAAGGAGGACGAATATGGGTAAGAAAACAAAAATTGCCCTTGCTATTGCTGCGGCAAGTGCAGCGGCTTGGGCAGGTAGTAAAGCTATTTCTAAACCACAGCAACGTGAAGGCAAACAAGCATTGCAATTTGATCGCCCCGTCATTCTGGCGCATCGTGGCGGGGCTCTTTTAGCACCTGAGCATACAATGATCGCATTTGAAAAAGCAGCACAGTTAGGAGTCGATGGGTTTGAAATTGATATCCGTTTAACAAAAGACGAGGAAATCATTGTTTTCCATGATGATACAGTTGATCGTACAACGGATGGCTATGGTCTCATTGCCGATATGACCTTAGCAGAAATCAATGCCTTAAATCACGGCTATCAATTTGAAGATTTGGATGGCGCTTTTCCATATCGAGAGGAAAAAATTAATGTAGTGACATTACGAGAGCTACTTGAAACTTATCCAAATATGCTCATCAATATTGATATTAAAGATGCTCCAGATACTTATGAGGGAAGTTTGATGCCTTCTAAACTTTGGCGCTTAATCGAAGAGCTAGGCGCTGAACAGCGTGTCGTTGTGACAAGCTTCTATGGTGAGCAAATCGATCGTTTTAATTTATATGCCCAAAATCAAGTAGCACTTGGTGCCGGTGAATCAGATGTGAGAAAAGCATTTGCCTCCTTCTCAAGTCAATTTGGGCACTTATATCATCCGAAAGTTGATGTTTTCCAAATCCCACCTAAATCAGGCGTTATCGCATTAGATTCACCTAAATTTATTCAATTTTTGAATCATCTCAACATACCTGTCCACTATTGGACAATCAATGATATCGACACGATGAAAAAATTAATCCATAATGGCGCCAAGGGGATCATTACAGATCGCCCTGATATAGCTGCTGAATTATTACAGGAACAAGAGTCGTTATCATGATACGAACATAAAGGGGAAGGACACTAGTTACGTGCCTTCCCTTCATTTGAATGTTCTACCTATATAATGAGCAGATATGGGCTTGTCTAATCTGATGGATTTCATGAGCAATAATATATTGAAGAATTACTGTATTCGTTTTCTTCCCCAGAAACCGTTACTAACTCGTCATGGTTCCCACGATAGCTCCTTAAAAATGGGCCAACTCCCTGTCTTAAATCTGAGGAAAGCCTCTAAATCTTAATAATCCTCAAATCGAGTATCCAATCCTTTTGACCTTGCATACCACGGATCCAACTAGACTATAATATAAAAGGATATTTGTAAGGCCATCCAATAAAGCTACTTGATTTAGAACCTTTTTAGCAGCCTAAACAACTTTTTTCCTATCCTGTCACCAGGGATGACAGCCATTCAAGTATGTTTCCTCCTATCAATTGAAAAAAGACTGTAAACAACCTCCTGTGAATACTTGGAGTTGTCTACAGTCTAGAAGAGATGTGTAACATACACATCGTATTTTATGCTGAGCAAGAGCATGAGCCGCCCGAGCCACATCCTCCTCCGCAAGATGAACCAGATGCAAAGAATGGGTTACTAACAGGAACTTTTACAGCTTCAGAGACTGTTTTACCTATTAATAGGCTAATCTCATCGAGTAAATCCTGAAAATCGTTTTCAGCAATTTTTAAAGCTGAAACTTTTTCATTCAAGTCAAGTGCCCTTTTCTGTTGGCGAATTGACTTCATGATTGTATGGTAGTCTGGATGATATTTTCCGAAACGTTGTACATCTTCGTACTGCTCTTTCATGCGATTAAATGCGTAAATAGCTTCTACAATTTGTGCATCACTATAGACTGCATCATACGCTTGCTGTAGCGCAATCGCAGGTTCTGAGGAAAGAATCATCTCACAAAGCGCTTCGGTCTCATCCAAAATGAGTACCCAGTCAGAGGTCATCATCATTTTTAATTCCCCCAATCTCTTTCCCATCATAACAGATTTTATGGTAATTTTACATTATTGATACTTTTAATGAAAGAGGTTTGCCAATTAATGACAACATCTAAAGGACAGATAGAACAATTACTAGCTGAAATTTTACAAGAAAGTACTGAGGAAGATGAAGAAGTTTTATTACATCTTTTAAATGGGCTAAGAGAGAAGCAGCAAGGCATTCATCGTCGTTATCTTAATGCTGCCCTACATATGGTAGGTAAATTTGAGCCTGAAATTAGTGAGGTTCGTATCCCTATTACACCAGTTATTCATAATACAATTAAGGTGCCTCATGGTGGCATTATTGCAACAATTGCCGATGCAGCTATGGGCGGACTTGCTTCACGCTCTGTACCAGAGGGATATAATGTGGTTACAACGAATATGAATCTATCGTATATTGCCACAACAACGAATAAAGAATTGATTGCGCGCGGTCGTTTTGTTCATAAAGGACGTCAAACACTCGTCATGGAATGTGATATCGAAGATGAGACAGGTCGCAAGCTGGCTATTGCTACAGGATCTTTCTTTATTATTCAGCGTCGTCTGTAATGAGACTGGCAAAATAATCTTTGATGCATTGTTGATCGGAAAAAGGCAATTTTTGATTTTTAATTTGCTGTGTTTGTTCATGCCCTTTTCCGGCCACAAGGACAATATCGCCCTTTTTCGCCTTTGCTAACGCTTGATGGATAGCAAGCTTCCGATCTAAGTAAATTTCATAATATTGTTGCTCTGTAAAGCCTGCAATAATGCTTTCATTTATCACGATTGGATCTTCATCTCGTGGATTATCTGTTGTTAAATAAATAACGTCCGCGTATTTACTTGCTACCGCTCCCATGGCGAAGCGCTTCGCCTTATCACGATTTCCACCACAACTAAAAACAAGGTAAATTGTTTTGGAACGATTAAAGGTTTGTAAAACGGCTTGTAAGGCTTCTGCTGTATGCGCATAATCTACATAAACCTCTATACCCAAAGGATTATCAATCTTCTCAAGTCGTCCTTCTGGTAGTTTTAAGGACCACATATGACCAACTAGATCTTCCATCGGGACACCTAGGCGCCATATAGCCATTAAGGCAGCAATAGTATTTTGTACATGATATTTTCCGACAAAAGGAATTTCCACAATATGCTCACTCGCTGTTGTTTGTAAGCAAAGTACGGTTTTTCCAACTGTTTCACTGACAATTTGAATATGTAGATCATTGTGATTATCAAAGCCAAATGAACAGGATTTTTTCTTATCATAAATCCCTACAGAACGACAAAAGTTATCATCTCCATTTAATACTAACTTTTTGGATAAATCGGCTAATCTTTTTTTTGCACGTTTATATGCTTCTAAACCACCATGATCTTCTAAATGGTCTTCTGATAGATTTAAAAATACACCACAGTCAATATCGCAATGGTCGAGTCTATGCTGCTGTAAGCCCATTGAAGAAGCTTCTAGCACAACATGTGTAACCCCTTTTCGTACACATTGCTTTAATATCGGATGCAATTCTTTGGCCTGCAATGTTGTTAGTTGCTCGTAAGCCGTTTGTTGTTTCTCGCCATTGATGAAAAAGCCAACCGTTCCAATAACTGCTGCTTTTTTATGTAAGGCATTTAGAAGCTGACTAACAAAATGGCTCACCGTGGTCTTTCCATTTGTACCGGTAATGGCAATAACCGTTAAAGCCTCTGCTGGAAAAGCAGCAAGCTTCGCACTCGCATACGATAAAAATAATGCTGTATTCGGAACCCACACAAAAGGAATTTCTTTATCCATAATCGGCAAAGAAATACTTTCTTCCGAAACAATGGCAGCAGCCCCCCGTGCCAACGCTTCTTTAACAAAACGACTTCCTGATGTTTTTTTGCCCTTTCGTACAATAAAAATGTCGCCGGGTTGTACGGCCTGTGCATAATCTTCTACGCCTGTAATTTCTGTTCGAATGGATCCTCCTGTCACACTACATGGCCAATCTTTTAATAACTCAGCTAGTTGCAAGCCTCATTCCCCCTTTCCGTTCTCTATCATATGACGGCGTTTGTAACGGTGTGACGAAAAATATAGAAGCCCACAGTGAAAGTACTACCTTATAAAAAAATAAAGACAAGCTCGGCTATTCGAGCTTGTCTTCAAACTGATATTCTGTTGTTAGGATGAGGAGGATTGCTCTGTATTCTCTACAGGGTCCTCACTATCTGGTTCTTTATTTCTCTGTTCTTCGTTATCCTGTTCTTCAATATCTTGTTTTTTTCTATCTTGCTCTTCACTATCCATCGTCTGTGCAGTAGGCTCTATATAGATTTGCGTATAATAATCTACGAAAGCACCGGAACCAACGCGTGTATATCGATCATCCAATAACACCTTCCTATGTTCAGGCGAATTTGTCCAACCATGCATAGCTTCTATCGCATCAAAATAAGCAGTGGCAAGATTTTCATTCGCTGCACTATAGTCGATGTCATGTGCCTGTAATCTCTTTTTTAAATCTCCATTAGTTGGAGATTCATGTGATAAGAAATTTTGCACCTTCATATCTTCACTATGCATTTTTGCAGCTTCTTCTAATGATTCATCCATTGCTAAAGGTGGTAATTCATGATGTACCCTCGTAACATTTAAGAGATCATCAAGCTGTTTGGCGCTAGCTACATCGATTTCTTGCTGCAAAAATGAAGACGGTGGCGTACGTCTCACTAGTTCACCTTGATAACTCATTTCATATGGTTGATGAAGGACAAGTGTTTCACTGTCTGTATAACGTATTCCCTGTAGCTCACTTGTCTCCCTATCTATATAAAGCTGTGCATAAAGGCCATCAAATTTGACAAGCAACCTTGTTTGCATATCTTCTTCACTCATCGAGAAAATGAAAATATTTTCTCCCACAGTGGCCGCTACCTCATAATCAATAATCGTCATACGGTATATTTCATCGCGTTTTTGTCCAACTTTAAAAGGAAATGCATCGATTTCTTGTCCAGCTATGTAAACTTGCGTTACAATATTATTTTCAACACCAATCATAAAAAACGTAGCAACATCTTTATTGTAGACCCACCATTGATAGCCAAATGAAGACGGTTCTTTTCTCGTTGGTTCCCCATATTGCTCTAAAACGGTTTGAATGCCTTTTCCTACCAAAGTTGATATGCCTGTTTGAGGACGTGTCATTGCTCCTACAGCAGACTGTTGCTTTAGTTGTGTTTGAGGGATTATATTAGAATTGGTATTTGGTCCTTCTAACGGCTCATTTTCCTTCGGGGTATTGAAAAACATAAAGCCAATTAATGCAATTGCGCCACAAACCATTAAAATGCGGAATAAAGCTTTCATACAGGACTCCTTTTCATCACCATTATTGTAAGTTATTATATCAATTGTAATTGGGTTGACACAATGTTGTCATTGCAACAATGTCGAATATGCTCTATTATAAAAATGAGCGTATACTTTGTACGAGAACCTAAAGGAGGACTATACATGTATTTTGAAAATACTAACCTTGAAAATTTAACAGCTGATCAAGAACTAATTGTCAGCATTATGAAAAAGCATGGTTTAGAATGTGATGGCGGTTGGGATTACGAACGTATGACATTCGATAAACGTTTCGATACTCGTGAAGGTCGCTATTACCTACGCGTATTCGCATATGCCATTTCTGGTGATGTAGGTGCACACGATGCCATCCTTACGTTAATGAAACCAGCCCTAGGTAAATACTATTACCCACATGGTGTTGAATATGGGGATGATGAAGTTTACCCAGCACATCTTGTAACAAAATGTGAAGAAATCTTAAAAAAGGTTAAATTAGAATTAGATCAATTCTCAATTGAGCCAACAAATAAAAATAACTTCGAACCTGTTAACGCACGCTAATCTTTATTAAACTAAAGTGACAGCAAGTATAGCGTAAGTAGCTTCATTTTATGAAAAGACTGGTGGTCCAGTCTTTTTTTATTTTGAGTAAAAAAATTTTTTCTCCTCATACTACCTATATCTATTACATGGATGTAGGTGAGAAAAATGTTATCTTTTTTTAATCGTCCTTTTTTTCGGCATCCCATAATCGTCATAGCGATTGGGCTTCTGCTTCTCTGGTTCATTTCTATATCGTTACCAATCCTCCTTGCCTACTTAACCGCGTTACTTTTAGAACCGATTATTGTTCGAATGTGCAAACGGTTTCGAAAAAAACGTAAAATAGTTGTTTTCATCTTTTTTTTATTTTTTCTCAGTATCTCTTTATTATTATGTACACTTATACTCTATATAAGCTGGAAACAATTTTCTTCTTTTATCATCGATATTCCTGAGTACCTTAATCAACTATCGGCCTTATGGATTCAAATGCAATCCAAGCTCAGTAACTACACCTATCATTTACCTGTAGAACTCGTTTTACAAATTCAATTCATGATTGAAAATGCTTTAGCCTCTATAGAAAAATTCGCCATATCCTTAACAAATGTGAATGTATTGTCTACTTTACTAACATATATCCCCTCCCTTTTATTTGATGTTTTTGTTTATTGGATTGTCTTGTATATGTTGCTCTTAGATTTGCCAGCCATTAATCGGAAATTATTAATGCCCTTTCCTTTTCACTATCATCAAAAAACCATTTTTATTGGGCAGCGCGTTAAACTAGCCTTATTCGGCTTTTTAAAAGCACAATTGCTTGTTGGTGCTAGTATCTTTGCGATATCCTTCGCAGCATTTTATTATTTAAAAACGCCATTTCCCATACTGTTAGCTTTATCACTCGTTGTATTAGATTTTATCCCTTTTCTCGATTCATTTATCCTTTTAGTCCCATGGGCCATTTATCAAGTATTTGCAGGCGACTATATATATGCTGTCGTTCTAACGTTACTAAATGTGGGGCAATTTCTAGTCCGCAGAATGATTGAACCAAAAATTATTGGTGATAAAATTGGCCTTTCCTCCTTAAATACCTTCATTGCCATGTTTATCGGCTTTAAAATATTTGGTTTTCTTGGGATATTAATAGGCCCTTTACTTGTTGTAGTGATACTTTCTATATTTCAACCAACTACAAAAAATCTCCCACCTTTACAATAATAAAGAGGGAGATTTTTTTTAAAACCCTAAAATGGCTTTAATAACGGATGTTGTTTCACCTGGTTCAAATAAAATATATAGCAATAAATAAACAAGTACACCAGTGATGGCAACAAAGAACCAAATAATACTTGTGATTGGTCCAATACGTCTGTGTAACTTAATATTTGTTTTCAAACCCGAAATAATGCTAACGATACCAAACACGGCTCCAGATGTCGCCAAAATAATATGGAAAATCAAAAAGAACGTATAATATGGTTTTAAATGTTCTCCACCGCCAAAAGCCGTATTTCCAATAAAGATTGTACGGGATGCATAGATAATAAAGAATATAAGTGCCGCAACACCTGCAGCAAGCATTACTTTCTTATGCCCCTCTACATTTCTTTTTATAATTAAGCCCCATCCTATCGCTACTAGTACAGCACTAATGACGATAAACGATGTACTAATAGTAGGCAAAATTTGCAATTCCATTGTCAAAACCCCTTATACAAAGTAAATTTCTATATTACAATTAATGTTGCTGTTGACTTTCCCATTTTTTTTGGTGTGCAGCTAATGCATCAGCCGTAATTTTATCTGGATCTTTTTGTTCAGAACGATACCATCTCGTAAAGATTGTCCCAATTAATACACCAAAAATAAGCTCTTGTAAGATTTTCATTAATACGCCACCTAATTGCTGGTCTGCAACAGGTTTCATGTCTGTAAACAGCTCTGGTCCTGATAATGATAAGCCTGATAATGTAGAGGCTGGTACACACAGCTCCATTGCTTTTAACCAGGCATCACCATTTGTATATGTCTCATACATTGCATTAGGAGCAAAAATGATTAATCCACAAGCAGGTGTAATTAACACAGCATTTGCAATAATATAGGCTAATTTATGCAAAGGCTTCATTTTAGCACTATTAGGCATATTTTGAATTAAAGGCCAGTACATAAAAATAGCTGAAAGAAATAATACAAATGTATAGGTACCATGTAATGTTTCATTTAATTTAATGTAATCTAATACTGAAGGCAAATGATAGAAGGAAAATAGACCAATAAACACAAAGACTGCAACAACTGGTAATGTCAGTACTTTAAACAACGTTCTAACAACCGGTGCTTCAATCGCAACTTTCCAAACCCACCAAGGGATTCCTTTAATTAAGAAAATCGGAACAAGCAATAATAAGATCGCCATTTGAACCATATGCATGGTAAACATAATGTGAGCCATTAAATCAACTGGAGAACCTTTAATGATATAAATAGTAATCATGGCTAACACGAAATAAATGGCTTCTCCCTTTTTCAGAGGTTCACTTACTTTAAAATCATTACGCCACTTTACTGTGACTAAAAAATAGATAATCGTTATAAAAACAAGAACTCCTATTAAATAGGGACTCCACAATGCTTGGAAACCAAATATACTAAGTGGCATATAGAACGCACTCCTTTAAACTTCAGTACTCCTATTATAAAACGCTTACAGCTATACTGCAATGAACGAAAGGTGAACAAATGTTAAGTTTAACAGTGTTTGTCTCTTTTTGAAACCTTCACAACTTTAAAACATAAGAAAAAGCACGTTCGTACAATTAACGAACGTGCTCTTTTGGTGATTACCACCAAATGATTGTTAAAAATGCTAAGAAGAATGTAAATGCGATTAACATCCCCATCCACATGAAGAAGCCAATAACACCACCAAAGTGTGTTTTTTTGTCCTCTAAGTGCATGAAAGAATAAAGCTGAAGTACAACTTGAACACCAGCCAATAATAATACGAATGGCATGATTAAGTATTTAGAAAAATCAGCTGCAACTACTGCGAATGCGATAAACGTAAAGAAAATCATGATCGCAAAGTTGATTACTTGTTTACGCATATGAACGGCATTATGATGACGATCATACTCATACTGTGCCTGTGACTTAGCAACTATAGGTGTATCGTGTGAAGACATTATCCGATCACTCCCATCAAGTAAACTACTGTAAAGATAAATACCCAAACAACGTCAATAAAGTGCCAATATAAAGCAGCTACGAAAAATTTAGGTGCATTGTACAAGTTTAAACCACGTTTCGCATTACGGATCATTAAAGTTGCAATCCATACAAGTCCTAAAGTTACGTGGAAACCGTGTGTACCAACTAAAGAATAGAACGCAGTTGCGAATGCAGATTGGTTAAATGTAAAACCAAGGTGCACATAGTGTTGGAATTCATAGATTTCAAGTGCTAAGAATCCAAGACCTAAAGCTAAAGT
Source organism: Lysinibacillus sp. FSL L8-0126 (assembly GCF_038630385.1). NCBI lineage: Bacteria > Bacillati > Bacillota > Bacilli > Caryophanales > Bacillaceae > Lysinibacillus > Lysinibacillus sp. FSL L8-0126. The sequence continues at coordinate 525,112 of NZ_CP152028.1, forward strand.
AATGGCTAACCAAGTTTGCATCCCTTTAAAGTTAAAGTTACGCATATGGTAAATTGCATAAACAGAAGTTAGTGATGATGTTAATAATAACATCGTCATAGCAAATGCTAATGGTAATTCAAATAAACCTTGAGTTGTGAACTCCATGCCAGCTGGCCCTTTGTTCTTAAGCGCTAAATAAGTAGCGAATAAACTTGCGAAAAGTACAACTTCACAGGCAAGGAAAATCCAGAAACCAACGACTTTATTTTTACCTTCCATCGTAGCTTGTTCAGGATGATCTGGCCAAGTATGAGGAGTAAATTTAGTATTGAAATCCATTATTTATTTCCTCCTTTGCCGTAAAGATGTTCTTCAATTTCAAGAATTTCTTCTTTGTGTAAGTGGAAACCATGATCGTCTTTAACTGAACGAACAATCATCGCCCCAAATGTAATAGCTAAACCAATGATTAATACATAGATAGACCATGGTTTATCTGCATCTGGATTGTAAAGTGCACCGAATGCTGCAATAAACATACCTAATGAAATAACGAATGGAATCGCTGAGTTATTTGGCATATGAATATCACCGATTGGCTCAGCAAATGTCACTTCTTTATTACCTTCTTGTTTTTCAATCCACCATGGATCTAAACCACGTACAAGTGGCGTTTGACGGAAGTTGTAGAATGGAATTGGTTGTGGAATTGACCATTCTAAAGTACGTCCATCGCCCCATGGGTCGCGACCTGCTGGCTTGCCTTTAATAGACATTAAGCAGTTGATTACCATTAAGATAACCCCTACACCCATCATTAATGCACCGATTGTAGAGATATAGTTGAACTGATCCCAACCTTGACCTTCCATGTAAGTGAATACACGACGTGGCATACCCATTAAACCTAAGAAGTGTTGAACGAAGAACGTTAAATGGAATCCAATAAAGAATACCCAGAAAGTAATTTTACCAAGCGTTTCGTTTAACATACGGTTGAAGAAAATTGGCCAGTAGAAGTGCGCTGAACCAAATAATGCTGTAACGATACCACCAACGATTACGTAGTGGAAGTGAGCAACGATAAAGTAAGAATCGTGTAATTGATAGTCAAGAGGTGCAGATGCTTGCATTACCCCTGTAACACCACCCGCAACGAATGACGGGATGAAACCAAGTGCATAAAGCATTGGTGTTGTAACTTTAATAGATCCGCCCCAAATAGTTAAGATCCAGTTGAATACTTTCATACCTGTTGGAACCGCGATTGCCATTGTTGCAACAGCGAAGATTGCGTTTGCTGTTGGCCCAAGACCAACTGTAAACATATGGTGAGCCCAAACCATGAACCCTAGGAAACCAATTAAAATTGTTGCGAATACCATTGAAGAGTATCCGAATAAACGTTTACGAGAGAACGCTGGAATAATCTCAGAGAATAAACCGAACGCCGGTAATACTAAGATATAAACCTCTGGGTGTCCGAAGATCCAGAATAAGTGCTCCCAAATTACTGTGTTACCACCCATTGTATGGTCAAAGAAGTTACCACCGAACATACGGTCGAATAACATCATTAATAAACCAATTGTTAATGGAGGGAATGCGAATAAAATTAATGCACTTGATACAAGAGCTGTCCATGTGAATAATGGCATACGCATGAATGTCATACCAGGAGCACGCATTGTAATGATCGTAACGATGAAGTTAAGACCTGAAATTAATGTACCTGCCCCTGAAATTTGTAAACCAAGAACATAGAAGTCAATACCATGTCCTGGAGAATATAAAGATAATGATGCATAAGAAGTCCAGCCCGCATCAGGAGCGCCACCCATAAAGAATGACAGGTGAAGGAATACAGCACCTAGGAAGAATAACCAGAACCCTAAAGAGTTAAGGAACGGGAATGCAACGTCACGCGCACCAATTTGTAATGGTACAAGCATGTTCATAAATGCGAATAGTAATGGAGTAGCAGCTAGGAATAACATTGTTGTTCCGTGCATTGTTAATAATTCATTGAAAAAACCAGCTGACACGAAATCGTTATTTGGTTTCATTAACTGAATACGCATTAATAACGCTTCAAAACCAGCGATAGCGAAGAACAATGTGCCGGCTAATAAATACATGACTGCTAACTTTTTATGGTCAACAGTAGTAATGTAATCCCAGACAGTTGCTCCAAAGCCCTTTTTCTGTGTGTATGAGCTCACAACTTTTACCTCCCTCAAAATTTGTTACATAGAACGAAATTTATTTTTCAACTGATAAGCTCATGATATAAGTTGCAAGAGCTTCAATTTCTTCATCAGATAAATCACCGTAAATAGGCGCAGTGCCTTCAGCGTTCATCATTAAGTTACCTGGTTTAAATTCTTCTGGGTTTTTAATCCAAGCTTTTAAGTTTTCTTCATTGTGTTCTAAGAAACCAGCAACACGGTTACGGTCACCAAACGTAGTTAAGTTTGGACCTGGTGTACCGCCTGCTCCTGAACCTGAGATAGCGTGACAGCCTAAGCAGCTGTTAGCAAAAGTTGCTTCACCAAGATCTGTTGAAGCTTTGTCAGCAATTTGTCCTTCTGTTGCTTTCATTGCATCAACCCATGCGTCAAATGCATCTGGGCTTAATGCTTTTACTTTAAAGTCCATTAATGCATGTGAAGGTCCACATAATTCAGCACATTTTCCATAAAATACGCCATCTTTAAGATCTTTAGATTCTTTATCAAATACTAAGTAGAATTTGTTTAAGTTTTCTACGTTTGTATCCATTTTACCGCCTACAGCAGGAATCCAGAATGAGTGCTTAACATCGGCAGCTTTTAAATTAAAGTAAACCTTTTCACCTGTTGGTACTACTAGCTCTTGAGCCGTTACGATACCTTGGTTAGGGTATTCGAATTCCCACCAGTATAATTTTGCTGTTACATTGATCGTTAGGGCAGTTTTATTCCCTTCTTCATCTACCTCATCCATTGCAGCAACATCTGCAAATTTATAAGTAGTTGTAACAACTGGTACAGCGATAATTAATAATAAAATAATCGGTATAACTGTCCAAATCACTTCTAATGTGTGACTACCCTCTACTTGCTTAGGGATAACATTTTCACCAACGCGTGAACGACGGTATTTTAGGAATGCAAGTAAATAAATAACGGATACGATTACTACTACTAGCGTCATAATTATAGTAGTTAACAGTAATAAATTTAATTGTTGTTTACCTACTTCTCCAGATGGTTTTAGTGTAGAAAGATAATCTTCACCACAACCTGAAAGGAAAACCATCATCACTGCTAGAAGTGAAAAAAGACGCCATTTTTTAAGCCCTTTCATCATGCTTAATTAAACCCCTCTTTCTTTGTTGTATTTTCATGTGTTCCTAGGACATTAGTTCTGTCTATATGAATTCTTAAAAAAAAGAAAGAATTCCTAACTTTAGCTAAACAGCGCAAATATTATGATGGCTACAAATAGTATGGTCATATGATTCAACGAATAAATAAACATTTTATTTGCCCACTTCATATCATCTTTTGTTGTAAAGCCTTTCAGAGCTAGTATTAACCAACCCAAATTCAATGCAGTGGCAAGAGTTAAAAAGCCAATTCCAAGCTCTGGTAAAAGGAAAGGTAACGGTAATAATAAAAGAATCCAGAATAACATTGAGTACTTTGTACGTTTAAATCCCTTTACTACAGGTAGCATTGGTATTTTAGCTGCACGATATTCCTCCGTACGTTTCATAGCAAGCGCATAGAAATGTGGTGGCTGCCATGCAAACATAATAAGAAATAAGGCAAGTGCTCCTAGACCTAAAGCAGGTTCAACCGCTGCAAATCCAATAACTGGAGGTATAGCCCCTGAAATACTTCCTACAACCGTGTTACTAACATGCTTCCTCTTTGACCACATTGAATACAGAACGACATAAGCAAATATTCCTGCTAGTCCCCACATGCCGGCTGCAAACGATGCCGCAAATAACAAAATTTCACCTACAATTAAAAATGAGAGGGCAATGGTCAATACAAAATTCGGCTTGAATCTGCCAGTCACTGTCGGTCTTGCTTTTGTTCTTTTCATGATAGGATCAATATCCTGATCAATGAAGTTATTCATTGCACCTGAGCCACCAATGATTAATGCCGCACCCAGCATGGTGTAGAATATAACATCAAGCTCTTGCAAGAAATGTCTACTAGTAAACTGAAAAGCCAGCCACATCCCTGTAAACGTTGTGACAAGATTCGAGTTAACGATGCCAATTTTTATTAGTGCTAAGAAATCTTTTACAACAGATGTTGTTTCTGGGCCAGTATTTCTAGTAGCCGCCAGTGTACGACCGTTTGACATAATACCTCTCCTTTCATTTTTGTAAGCATATTCCGCTAACAATAACTATAGCGAAATTTGCGATTGATTTCTAGACATTAAGTGAAATTTAGATGAAGTTGTAAAAATTAGTTTTGTCTAGAAATATAAATAAAAACAACATATCTATAGTAAAACATTTTCTAAAATGAATTGTGAAGGTTAAAGCACGAAATTATGAACAATTTGTGAAATGGATTCGACATCTATTACTCCCTTCTCTTTACAAGTTGTTTTTTATACGTATTTTCGATATTATCTAGTAGCAGAAACATTACGCTCTTGTAATGTTGATAGATAAAGTAGGTGACTCATTTTATGCAACACAACAGGTATTTAAAGTGGTTTGCTGTTGCCGCTACAGTAGGGATGCTCCTTATATTACTAGGTGGAGCTCTCGTTACCAAAACAGATAGTGGCTTAGGCTGTGGTCGAAACTGGCCTGATTGTAATGGATCTCTTATTCCAAAGGAGATTACACCAGAAGTCCTGATTGAATTTTCACATCGTCTTGTAACTGGAGTCGTATCTATTTCAATTCTTGTGTTAACCATTTGGACATGGCGTAAACTCGGACATATTCGTGAAGTAAAGCTATTAGGTTTCTTAGCGATGTTTTTCTTAATCGCGCAAGCTCTTATTGGAGCAGCTCAAGTATTATGGGGACAAGGTGATTTCATCCTTGCACTTCATTTTGGAATTTCTCTTATTTCCTTTGCTGCGGTTCTTCTTCTTTCTATGATTGTATTTGAGGTCGATCGAAAATTTGATGCCGATAACGTATTTATTGGTAAAAAGTTACGTTGGCATACAATTGCTGTCACAATTTATTCTTATTTAGTTGTTTATACAGGGGCGTTGGTTCGTCATACAGATTCGAGCTTAATTTGTCCTGACTGGCCATTTTGCTATAATGAAACACCTTTCGCACTACCGAATAACATGTACGAGTGGGTGCAAATGGGACATCGACTAGCTGTTCTTATTATTTTCATTTGGATTGCATACATAACTTGGCACGCTGTGAAAGAATATAAAAATCAACGTGTTATTTACTATGGATGGGTTATTGCCTTTACTATAGTAGTTTTACAAGTGATTGCTGGTATGTTAGTAGTCCTCACTAGACTGAATTTAACAGTCGCTTTACTGCATTCATTATTCATTTCCCTTTTATTCGGTCTATTATGCTACATGATCATGTTAGTTGCTCGTAGTAATTATAATGAAAAAAAGAAATAGGCCATCAAAAAAGATTCGCCACCTATTATGTGACGAATCTTTTTTCTATGATTCTTATTTTTGTTTCTTCAAGGTCTCCGTTCCTATAATTCCTACAATTAAAATAATCATAGATACTAGCGCATAGTCTTTAAAAAATGTTGTAAAAGGAATATCGAAATATCGACAAATAACCGTTACAAGACGACCTCCTAATAGAATTAAACCAATGACAAACATCCAATTAAATAGTGCTTTAAGCATTTTTATGTCCCTCTACTTTCATTGCTGCCCACATAATCTTAATTACTTCTTGACTATATTCCTCTGCCTCAACCGAAATCGGTCCCCCTATTAGCATATATTCACCAATAGCACCTTGAATCACTTTTGCCATCACCTGGACAGAGTCAACAGTAAATGTCCCCTGTTCTTTACCATCCTCTAATATTTTACATAAAGCCTTCAATAAAGGATCTTCACCATCATCCGAAATTTTATAATAAGGAACATCCTCAGCTGTACGAGCATTGAATATAATTTCTAATAATGCCGCATTCTCCTTCGGATGTGTCGCTTGATAAGCAATACTTGCCTCTATGAAATTTGCCAATTGTGTAGCTGGATCATCGGCTGCATATGTTTTTGTCAAAATAAATGTTGCGGATTGTTCAAGTAACGCTTGCAGGCTTTGGTCAATCAAATCTTGACGATCTGCAAAATGGTATGAAATTAATGCTGTACTGATAGTAGCCCGTTTAGCAATTTGTGCTAAACTTGCCTTGACATAACCAATATCATCTAGCGTCGTTATAGTTGCTGCAATAATTTGTTGCTTTCTAGCTTCCTGAATAAACGTGTTTTTATGGCTATCCATAGATCCTCCTTTTGATTGATTAATTATTTTTTTGATTACTTAATCAAATTTTAAAGGATTTAATGTCTAAATACAATGAAAAAGGTTATGTAGATACTCAAATAGCATCTCATAACCTTTTTCATGATTATTTATTCAATTTCAATCAATAAATCCCCTGTTGAAATGGCATCCCCTGCACTTGCATAAACCTCTTTCACAACGCCGTCTTTCGGTGCTTGAACGGTTGTTTCCATTTTCATTGCTTCTGTGATTAATAGGTGGTCACCGCGTTTAACTGGACTACCTTTGGAAACAACGACTTTTAACACAGTACCTGGCATTGTAGCACCAATTTGATTTGGATTGCTTGGATCTGCTTTTAAAGCTAGATTACCATCTACCTCTACAGTCATATCTTGAATAACCAATTCACGAGATTGTCCGTTTAACTCGAAGTACAGAACACGCGTCCCATTGTGCTGAGGTTCACCAATGGAAACAAGTTTAATAATTAACGTTTTTCCTTTTTCGATTTCGACTTCAATAATTTCCCCTAGCTTTAAGCCATATAGGAATGTAGGTGTGTCTAGAACCGAAATATTGCCGAAGGATTCTTCCGTTTTCGCGTACTCTTCAAAGACTTTTGGATAGAGTGCATAGGCTAATACATCCTTTTTCGTAACAGGACGATTTAACTTATCCTCCAGTACAGTCTCTAATTGTTCAAACTGAATAGGCTCTAATAACTCTCCTGGACGAACTGTAATTGCTTGGCGGTCTTTGAGCACAACCTGCTGTAGTGCCTCTGGGAATCCGCCATGTGGCTGTCCAAGATAGCCTTGGAAGAATTCAATAACAGAATCTGGGAAATCAATCGTTTGCCCTCGAGTTAGCACTGTGTTTTCATCTAAATCATTTTGCACCATGAAAAGTGCCATGTCGCCTACCACTTTGGAAGATGGTGTTACTTTAACAATATCACCAAATAGTAGATTTACACGGGAATACATATGTTTTACTTCTTCCCAACGATCGCCAAGACCCACTGCTTTTGCTTGCTGCTGTAAGTTACTATATTGTCCACCAGGCATCTCATGCACATAAATTTCAGAATGTGGGCTGATCATACCACTTTCAAAATCTTTATAGTATTTACGTACATCTTCCCAGTAGTACGATAATTTCTCTAAAGCATCTATATCCGCACGTACCTCGCGTTTACCGCCCTTCATCGCATAGTACAAAGAGTTTGCACTTGGCTGAGATGTTAAGCCAGCCATAGAGCCAAGAGCTGTATCAATGATATCTACTCCTGCTTCAATGGCTTTCGCATATAAATAAATCCCGTTACCACTTGTGTCATGTGTATGCAAGTGGATTGGCAGACTTGTCGTCTCTTTTAACTCGGAAATTAAACGATAAGCTGCTTCTGGCTTCAATAAACCAGCCATATCTTTAATCGCTAAAATATGGGCACCTGCTGCTTCAAGCTCTTTCGCCATATCTTTATAATATTGCACCGAATATTTGGCACGACTGTCGTCCAGAATATCTCCTGTGTAGCAAACCGCCGCTTCCGCAATTTTTCCAGATTGACGCGCTGCATCAATAGCTACTTCCATGCCTTTAATCCAGTTCAAGCTATCAAAAATGCGGAAGACATCAATGCCTGATGCTGCCGATTCGGCGATAAATTCACGGATTAAATTGTCAGGATAGTTCGTATAACCAACAGCATTGGCTCCACGCAATAACATTTGGAATAACACATTTGGCACTTGCTCACGTAGTTTGGCTAAACGCTCCCACGGGTCTTCTTTCAAGAAACGATAGGCTACATCAAATGTTGCTCCACCCCACATTTCCAGCGAGAATAGTTGATGCATCATACGAGCTGTTGCATCAGCAATTTGATACATATCCTGTGATCGAACACGTGTAGCGAGCAGGGATTGATGAGCATCACGGAATGTTGTATCTGTTAGCAGTACATCATCCTGTGCTAAAATCCATTGTACTAAGCCATCTGCCCCTTGTGTGTCTAAAATTTGCTTTGTACCTGCTGGTGGCACAATAAGTGGATCGATTTTAGGTATGTTCGGTCGCACAAAAATGGGCTTAGATTTTTTCTCTACTCCAGGGAAGCCGTTTAATGTAACATTCCCAATATAGCTTAGCAGCTTAGTTCCTCGGTCCTTTCGAACAGGGAATTCAAATAACTCTGGTGTTGTATCAATAAAGCTTGTATCAAAAGCACCTGATAAAAATTTTTCATGTGTGACGACATTATTTAAAAACGGGATATTTGTTTTGACACCACGAATACGGAATTCTTTTAAATTACGATCCATTTTCGCAGCAGCTTCTTTAAAGTTCATGCCTGATGTTGAGATTTTCACTAGTAAAGAATCATAGTATGGTGTAACGACAGCACCTTGGAATCCATTCCCTGCATCTAAACGCACACCGAAACCGCCACTTGAACGGTAAACCATTAATTTTCCTGTATCCGGCATAAAGTCATTAGCAGGGTCTTCCGTTGTCACACGAGCCTGAATAGCATAGCCAATCATTGGCATATCCTCTTGCTTCGGCATATGAATTTCTTCACTGTGTAGACCATAGCCTGCTGCCACCTTAATTTGGGCATGGACAATATCGACACCTGTAATCATTTCTGTAATCGTATGTTCTACTTGAATGCGAGGGTTCACCTCGATGAAATAAAAATCTTCTCCTGCAACTAAAAATTCCACTGTCCCTGCATTTATGTACGAGACATTCTTCATTAATTTCACAGCAGCATCACAAATACGATTTCTTAACTCTTGTGAAATCGAATGGGATGGCGCAATCTCAACCACTTTTTGATGACGACGTTGAATCGAGCAATCACGTTCATATAAATGCACAATATTGCCCTGCTGATCGCCAATAATTTGTACTTCAATATGTTTTGGTTTGATGATGGCCTTTTCAACATACACCTCATCAGATCCAAAAGCAGCCTTTGCCTCTGATTTTGCCCTTTCATAAGAAGAGGCAAGCTCCTCTGGTGTATGCACAAGACGCATCCCACGCCCACCACCGCCAAGTGCCGCTTTAATCATAACTGGAAAGCCATAATCGTTAGCAAATGCCTCTACCTCTGCTAGATCGGCTACAGGACCATCTGTACCAGGAATAACAGGAATCACAGCCGCAATAGCTTGCGAACGTGCTTTGACCTTATCCCCAAACATATCTAAATGCTGAGAAGTTGGTCCAATAAAGACAATCCCCTCTTCTTCACAGCGACGTGCAAATTCCACGTTTTCTGATAAAAAACCATACCCTGGATGAATCGCATCAACATCTGCATCTTTTGCGATGGCAATAATACCCTCAATATCTAAATAGGCATCAATTGGTTTCTTGCCAGCTCCCACTAAATAAGCTTCATCTGCTTTAAAGCGATGAAAGGCACCACTATCTTCCCTTGAATAGATGGCAACGGTTTGGATATTCAGCTCCGTACAGGCACGGAAAATACGAATTGCAATTTCTCCTCGATTAGCTACGAGAATTTTGTTGATTGATTCCATAGATATCCCCCTTTATGATTGTGTTTTTTTCCTCTCTACCTTTTCAAACATAGAAACATTGATTAATATTCCCATCGCTAAAGATAGAATGATTATAGATGTACCGCCATAGCTTATAAAAGGTAACGTTACACCGGTTAACGGGATTAACCCGGTTATCCCCCCAAGATTAATAAACGATTGCCAGCCTATCCAACTCGCAATACCAGCTGCAATCATGCGTGCCAACGGATCTTTTGTTCGTAATGCAATGGAAAAACCTTTATATACAATAAATCCTAAACCACCTAAGACAATTAAAACTCCCCATATTCCCAATTCCTCCATTATAATCGCCATTATAAAATCTGTTTGTGGTTCAGGTAAGTACCCTAATTTTTGAATCGATTGACCAAGACCACGTCCTTCTAAGCCACCTCCGCCTATGGCATAATAACTATTCACCACTTGGTGACCACTACCACTCTCATATTCAAACGGATTTAAATAAGATAGAATCCGTCCTTTACGGTTATCAGTTAGTAGTTCCCCCTTGAATAGCAAAAGGATACCAAGGATTGCTGTACCGAAGGCTACTAATACACCAAAGAACTTCCAAAATGTTTTAAAGGGAATGCCACTTGAAGCTACTACAGATACAGCTATTCCACACAGAATAATAACTGCTCCTAAGTCTGTTTCGAAAGCTACTCCAGCAACCACTAAAATCCATAGGAAAATGGGATAAAAAATTTCAGTTGGTTGTAGCTTTTCAAACGTATGTTTTTGCGCTTTTCTATAAAAAGCAGCTGCAAAATATAAAATAATAAATAGTTTCGCATATTCAGAAGGTTGAAAATTCCCTAATCCTGGAATAGCAATCCAACTCTGAGAGCCTACTTGATCTGCCCCGTGACCAAACAATTTTAACCATGTGAATAACACCGCTAGTATGATCGTTAGTAATAACATAATGTTCTTATTCGCATAATGCTTGTAGGGGAAAAAGGCTGCCACTATAAAACCAATAAATGCCACCAATAAATTGGTAACTTGTTTTTGATAAAAAAAATCAGGTGCTTGCTCTTTTTGCGCAATCGCTACCATCATACTTGAACTGTAAATCATTATTAACCCAAATAAACTTAATAATAGGACCGTAAAAAATAAGGGGTAATCAAAATTTTGTGCATATCGTTTTAAGTATTGTCTCATTAGAAAACCTCGTTCTAGTAAAAAAACTCAAAGCGCAAAGAAGCGTTTGAGTTTTTCTTTTTATTTGTCTGTATACGCATCGTGCAACACAGACAGTTCCTTCTCGAGTGAATCGAGAATTTCTTTGCCTTTATCACGTTCAATCAGTCCAAGCTTCACAGCAAAATCGATTTCACGTGATAGGCCGAACATTTGTGTATCTAATACTTCCTCATATAAAGGGCATTGTGGCATTGTTAAATGATCCATTTGTACTCGAATAAGGCGAGCAATCTTGTCTGCATCAGCAACTAATAGCTCCAAAGCCTTCTCTTGAAAAGAAGTTTGTGATTTCGTATCCATGAGGACGCCCCCATTATCTGATATTTCTTCGATTCTATCTTAATAAAGTTTATCTTCTAGTCGTTAAAAATGCAAGTGTCTTCATTGGAAAATAGAGAATTCGGTTTATATTTCTTTATTATCTCTAGGCATTAGCGTTATACTATGTCATGGATATACAAGATTTAAGGAGGATTTCTATTATGGAAACAATAATTCCTATCACAGGTGCCGTCTCATACCAACTAACATTAGATCCCACTGTATGGATATTCGACGATCGTAAATTAGATTTAAACACTTACTTTACGACACAAAACATTGAGGAAGATTCTGACATCAAATATATGCGTGAGGTTGGTGCTCACTGGTCTCGTGAAATTATGGAGGGGGCCACATTCCCACCTACATTAAAATCAGAGCGTAAATTTGACCGTAAAGGAATGGAAACAGGTACTTTTGGTATCCAATTAAGTCATTTCTTGAAGAATGCTGAAATTAAACCTGAAGCGACAAAAATCGTTTTAGAATGCAAAGATGGACAAGAATTCCCATTCACAATTGAAGAAGCTTCAACACTAATATTAAAATATAGCCAAGACGGCAAGCCTCTTTTAGAAGATGGCCCAATCCATGTATTATTAAAAGATGGTTCAAATATTGACAATCCTATTAAAAACATATCAGCCATTCGCGCTGAATAGGAGGGAATGCAATGCGCGTAAAATGCGTTATTTGCGATACGATTGATAATTTAGATGATAATCTGCCTTTAGCCAAGAAGTTACGTAACCGTCCAATTCATACGTATATGTGTACAATTTGTCATGATCGTATTAAAGAAAATACGTTTGCACGAATAGAAACGGGCAATTTCCGTTTTTATCGTACTTCACCTCAAATGGATAAAGAATTTTAACTAAATGACAGATTAAAAAGAGGTGCCTCAACTATAAAGACACCTCTCAGACTGAAGACAAACTCAAAAAAATCGAGCGTTTGCCTTCAGTCTTTTTTCTTTTACAATAAACAAAGTAAAGCCGTTGATTTCCACTACAGGCGGACGCTTTTCGTGGGCGGAGTCACTGCCATTCGTTCCAATCAACTTTTACATAAAGTACTCCATCTACATGTATTGATGAAAAGTAAACCTTTGTGGTGATAATCCATGAAGCAAACCAATAAACGTGAACAATTAGCGATTGATCCATTAATACCCAAAGTTTACTTAGTATGAATACTAGAGGCTGCTATCGATTGTCGTTTAACTTAGTAGAAAAACTCCCTTCAGCTTATGGACGTCCAAGTATGTTTTCTTACATTTATTCTATTTATCTTTGGCATTGGCTCCATGCCCAAACTATGAAAGAAACCACATTCAATGTGGAATATTACCCAAATAAACCAAATCCTTTGATTTGTATTAAGTGCCCTCGCCTAAGCCTTATTACAATGAACAAAAAGTAATAATCATCAGAAACTCATTCAACGTCCTATTGGGGAATCGTGGTAGCGGAAGTTGAATATTTACAACATCCTTATAATATTAAACAAATCTATGCAAAGCGCAGAGGAACCTTGAAGCATATCTTTGCGAATGGAAAAAAAGGTATCAAAAATGACAAAAGGAATCGAGAAGTTCACACTCGATTCCTTTTGTCAACAGTCTGAGAAGTACCTCAACTATAGAGAACCTCTTTTATCCGTTATTTTTAATAATTATTTTTTCAACCAATTCAACTACTTGATACATAATGGTCGCAAAAAACGCAATGATCAGAAGCGACATGAGCACAAGGTTAAAATTAAATACTTGGAAGCCATAAATAATTAAATAACCAAGCCCTTTTGAAGCTACTAAAAATTCACCTACAATCACCCCTACCCATGATAAGCCAACATTAACTTTCAAAGTTGAAATAATCGTAGGAAATGAAGCTGGCAAAATTACTTCACGAAAGATTTGCCATCTAGTTGCCCCAAATGTTTGTAAGACCTTACTATAATTTGGATCGACACCTTTGAAAGCTGTATACACAACAATGGTTGTAATAATGATGGAAATCAATGCACCCATGGCGATAATGGAAAAATAGCCTGGTCCGAGCGCAACGATCAAAATAGGGCCAAGCGCAACTTTTGGCATCGCATTTAAAATTACTAAATACGGGTCGAGAACCTTTGATAGTAGCGGAGACCACCACAATACTATAGCGATTAATGTTCCTAGTAAAGTACCAGCAATAAAACCAATCACCGTCTCCATTAATGTCACACCAACATGTAATGTTAATGTACCATCACTTACTTTTTCAATAAATGTATGCCAAACATGCGTCGGTGAGCTAAATATTAAACGATCAATCCACTCTAGTCTTGAAAGAAGCTCCCACCCACCAAAGAATAGCAGTAGAATGATAAGCTGATATAACCGTACAAAGCGTTTTTCTTTTTTTAGTAATTGCTGATATTGTTTAAATAATGTGTTATCCAAGACTCTCCAGCTCCTTCCAAATGGTTTGGAAAACATCTGTATAGGCTGGATGCTGTCTTACATCAAAGGGTGATAGCTCACGAAGAGCTTCAGGTATTTCAAACACTCTGTGCAATGCCCCGGGATTGGCTGAAAATAGAAAGACACGCTCACTCATCGCGATAGCCTCGCCAATATCATGTGTTACAAGAATAGCCGTCTTTTTATACGTTTTTAAGGTCTCCACAACTAAATCCTCAAGCTTTAATTTCGACTGATAATCCAAAGCGGAAAATGGTTCATCTAATAATAATATTTTTGGGTTTACGGCTAATGTGCGAGCAAGAGCCACACGCTGTCGCATACCTCCTGATAATTCTCGTGGATAATTATTCCCGACATGTGGTAAGCCAATTTCCTGTAACAGTGCATTGGCTGTCACTTTATGTGTTTTATTGCTTCGTTCCATAATTTTCAAACCGATTGTTACATTTTCCTCAATGGTCTTCCACGGAAATAAATAATCTTGCTGAAGCATATAGCCAATGCTAGATTGATTATGTGCTGATAGCTCTTCACCATCTATATAGACCTTGCCTTCAGTTGCAGGAAATAATCCTGCAATAATTGATAATAATGTTGTTTTCCCACAGCCACTCGGTCCAATAAAGGACACAAATTCTCCTTCACGAATCGCTAGACTAATATCACGTAATACTTCCTTTGCCTGTGTGTTTGAAAAATAACTATGGTGAATGTTCTCCAGCTGTAAAAATTCCATATTACTCAGCAGCCTTTTTGGCAAAGGTTGTATTCACAAGTTTGTCATATTCCACTCGTTGAGGAAGTTCACCTGCTTCCTCCATAATTGTTTGCAAGTTATCCCACTCTCCTTCATCGAGAACTGGGTCAGTAGCATACGAGCCCTGCGCTTTGTAACGCTCAATCACGGTTTCAATGATCGCTATATCGACATTTTCAAAATATGGCTGAATCATTTTTGCTACTTCTGCTGAACTCTCATTTTGTACAAAATCCTGTGCTCGTTGCAATGCATTTGTAAAAGCCTGAACCGTTTTCGCTTCATCCTTTAAATAACTACTTTTTGCCATAAAAGACGTGTAAGGAAGATTGCCAGACTCCGTTCCAAACGAAGCTACGATATAGCCTTTCCCCTCTTTCTCAAAGACGCTCGCAGTTGGTTCAAATAATTGTACATAGTCACCAGTACCTGAGGCAAAAGCAGTAGCAATATTGGCAAAATCAATATTTTGAATAAGTGTTAAATCATCTACAGGGTCAATGCCATGTTTTTTCAACACAAATTCTCCTGCCATTTGAGGCATACCGCCTTTACGTTGCCCCAAAAATGTTGAGCCCTTTAATTGATCCCACGAAAAATTATTCATTTTATCTCTTGCTACTAAAAAAGTACCGTCAGTTTGTGTTAACTGTGCAAAATTTTGAATGGGATCATTAGCACCTTGTAAAGTGACATAAATAGATGTCTCTGATCCAACTAAAGCAATATCAATCCCGTCTGACAGTAACGCCGTCATAGTTTTATCGCCACCTGCAATCGTTTGTAGCTCAACAGAAAGACCCTCCTCCTCGAAGAATCCTTTCTCAAGTGCTACATATTGTGGCGCATAGAAAATTGAACGAGTTACTTCTCCTACTTTGACTTTTTCTAGCTCTGCTTTATTACATGCTGTCAAAGAAAGGAGTAACAAAGCAATGACACCTAATAGCAAACCTTTTGTAAGCCCACGCATTCCCTTTCCTCCTTGATGTGATGAAAATAAGCCTATCGACATTAACTTATTCACATTAGAAGATTTCGGTGCCTACCAATTTATTTTGATTTAGCAATTATTTAGCGTCAGGTACATCAAATAATATTTTTGAGAAGGCACTTTTCGAGCAAGCTCGAGAATTGATACAAAAGAAAACAGCCTTAGCGTAATAATCGCTAAGACTGTATAAAAATTCTTATTATAAAATACATACTTGTTACTGATTGGTAGCTTGTTGCTCTTCTCTTTTTTCACGCCATAATCTTGTTTTATATACGATTAAAATTAAGGCTGCTACAATCAGACCCTCAATCATTGGCAAGAATAGGGCAAAAAACGTTAGCATGATACAACCTAAAAATAGGAACGCATAAATAATAATGTTTTGAGATAGTTTTAATTTCTTGGCAAAGCCTAACTTATAGACAATGGCAGAAAGTGCAAATACAAGAAGAAATACAACATAGCCTGCAATTTCATAGCTTGGTAAATTTTCGTATAAAAATCTAGTTATACCCGCCATTCTTCCATAAACTCTTGTTGTTTCATCGGAACTTGTCTGTGCAGCAACTTGAATAACATTTAGTTCACCCAATAAAGCGGACTTAATATCCAAGACTCCTCTTCCTTTCATGTCAGCGGAAAATTATTGTTCTGCGTTACGTAATTTTTTCGCTGCTTTCTCACGTTCATTTTTATCAAGAATTTTTTTACGCAGACGAATAGATTCTGGTGTGATTTCTAAGTACTCGTCATCACCTAGGTATTCAAGCGCTTCTTCTAAAGATAAAATACGTGGTTTTTTAATAACATTCGTTTGGTCTTTATTTGCTGAACGGATGTTTGTTTTTTGTTTCATTTTTGTGATGTTTACAGTGATATCAGCGTCACGAGTATTTTCTCCAACGATCATACCTTCGTAAATATCTGTACCTGGCTCCAAGAACAGTGTACCACGGTCTTCAATTTGCATCATCCCATAAGTTGTTGATTTACCAGTTTCCATTGAAACTAGTACACCTTGGTGACGTCCACCAATTTTACCTGGTAGTAATGGTTGGTAGCAATCAAACGTATGGTTGATGATACCGAAACCTTTTGTCATCGACATGAATTCAGTAGTATAACCAATTAAACCACGAGCTGGTACTAAGAACGTTAAACGAACTTGACCACTGCCGTTGTTCACCATATCAAGCATTTCACCTTTACGTGCACCAATTGATTCAATAATTGAACCAACATTTTCTTCTGGTACATCGATTTGAACACGTTCGAATGGCTCACATTTTACGCCGTCGATTTCACGCACGATTACTTGCGGTTTAGATACTTGTAATTCGAAACCTTCACGACGCATATTTTCAATAAGAATTGATAGATGAAGCTCACCACGACCTGAAACTGTCCAAGCATCTGGAGAATCAGTATCTTCAACACGTAAAGATACGTCCGTTTGTAATTGAGCACGTAAACGCTCTTCTACTTTACGAGAAGTAACCCATTTCCCTTCACGACCTGCGAATGGCGAATTGTTTACTAAAAATGTCATTTGTAAAGTCGGCTCATCAATACGTAATGGTGTAAGCGCTTCTTGGTGTTCAACAGGACAAACTGTTTCACCAACGTTGATGTCTTCCATACCTGAAACGGCGATTAAATCACCAGCTTTTGCTGTCTCTACTTCTTCACGTTTTAAACCGAAGAAACCAAAGATTTTCGTTACACGGAAGTTTTTCACTGTACCGTCTAATTTCATCAGTGCAACTTGTTGACCTACAGAAATTGTTCCACGGAATACACGACCAATTCCGATACGTCCAACGAAGTCATTATAGTCAAGTAGAGCTACTTGGAATTGTAATGGATCTTCTGAGTTATCCACTGGTGCTGGAATAGCCTCGATCACTTTTTCGAATAGACATTTCATATTTTCTTCTTGTTTAGATGGATCTGCGTCCAAAGAAGCTGTACCATTTACACCTGAAGCATAGACAACAGGGAAATCTAATTGATCGTCATCTGCACCTAACTCGATAAATAATTCAAGCACTTCATCCACTACTTCTAGTGGACGAGCTGAATCTTTGTCTACTTTATTAACAACAACGATTGGTGTTAAGCGTTGCTCTAATGCTTTTTTCAGTACGAAACGTGTTTGAGGCATACAACCTTCATACGCATCGACAACTAGTAAAACGCCGTCTACCATTTTTAAAATACGTTCTACCTCACCACCGAAGTCAGCGTGTCCAGGCGTATCAAGGATGTTGATACGAGTTCCTTCATAGTTTACTGCTGTATTTTTAGCTAAAATCGTAATACCACGTTCGCGTTCAATATCATTAGAGTCCATTGCACGTTCTTCAACACGTTCGTTTGAACGGAATGTACCTGATTGTTTTAGTAATTGGTCGACTAAGGTAGTTTTACCATGGTCAACGTGGGCGATAATTGCGATATTGCGAAGATCTTGACGTAAGTTTGTCATTATTCCACTCCATATTCTTTTTTCGAATGTTTAACTGTGATATTATAGCACAAGAAGGATAGAAATGTCCTTATTAGAATTTCCATCATTCTAAAAAATATATTTGATTTACAAATTTTTTATATAGGAGGCTAGGCTATGAATCGTGCAAAAATCGTAATGGCTATCTATGCATTAGCAGCTGTACTAGCAATGTGCTCTATCGGCTATTCTGTTGCGGCTAGTAGTGTATTTGGTGCAATAGCAGGTATTGTGGCAACTTGTGTCATTTTCATGACAGCCTTTAAAATGAAGCGTAAACTACGTACACAAGGCTTACTTTAATCAAGTATGCCTTGGCAGATGTTAATTTAGCTGGTTGAAAACCCACTGAAAAAATAAGCAATCAACATGAAAAGGAGCTGTCTAGTTACTAGACGGCTCCTTTTTATTTAATCGTACGGCACAATATATTTTTCTAATAATTCTTTATGGATGGAAGGATTGGCGATGATAAAAGTATCTTGATGGAGGAAATCAAAGCCTTCTCCATGTAAATTTGTTGCAACTGCCCCAACCTCCTGAGCAATGATGGTTCCGCCTGCAATATCCCATGGTGCTAGTCGCATGGAGACATATGCATCTAGTTTGCCACTAACAACAAATGCAATTTCCATTGCCGCTGACCCGTAGGATCGTGTACCACGCACTTTGCGAACCATTTCTATCACCTTTTCATGGTGGATATGTCGATTGGGTGCCACCCAATGTGCATTAATGCCAATGACCGACTCCTCCATTGAGACAGACTGTAGTTTACGCAATGGTGAATCATTATACCATGCCCCTTGACCTTCAATGGCATTAAATAAATCCTCTCGCATGACATCAAATATGTACCCTAACTTTCCAACACCATTTACAAAAATACCGATAGAAATCATAAAATGACGATGTTGTTTGACGAAATTCATCGTGCCATCAATCGGATCAATAATCCAGACAACACCATCTAATGATTCGACCTTTTCGCCCATTCCTTCTTCCCCTAAAATTTTATGGGTTGGATCAAAAGCTTTAATTTGCTCGATAAAAAATAATTCGGTCTCTCGGTCAATATTGGTAACGAGATCATTTGCACCTGATTTTGTCTCAATAACTAGATTATACGAAAAAGCCTCTCGAATACGTCTTCCAGCTTCAAAAATGATACTTTTTGCAAATTCATCTATTTGTTGTAAATGCACTCAAAACCCACCCTTCGAATATAAGAAAAGGCTCTCTCGCTCTCTTTATGCTCCTCATACCTTTTCCATCACTTAACCATTTGTTTCGACTATAAAAAAACAGAGGACTGCAATTTGATATAATTTCTATTTTACCCTTTGTCACAATAAAAATCACCTGCTGTCGGAATATTCAGCAAGTGATTTTTTAAATAGGTATTAAATTTTGATTACGCATAGGCGTGCAAGCTTTCAAGTTCCATCTGTATTTCAGCCAGACGTTTTTTACTTTTTTCAATTTCAATATCATTTTTTTCATTCATCGCCTCAAAGAGTGATGCTAATTCATAATCTAATTCTAATTGTAAAATGTGTTCATATTGCTTTTCAATGTCAACTTTACGTATAATTTTTACGATAGGTTTCATAAAAAACACTTCCTTTTTTAATTTTTTTTACAAAAACTTTTTTATTTCGATAAAGTTCTTGTTATAAGATTTTTTCCCAAAATCAGCGTAAAATAAACCTTATAAAACGAAAGGAGTAAAATAAAATTGCCAAAAACAAAGTGGACAAACAAAGACTTTAATGTTTTTACAATAGACGGTTTAGAACAAAGAATGGATGCTTTAACTTCCCTTGTACGTCCAAAATTCAATCAGCTAGGAGAAGACTTTTCTGCTTATTTCTCTAGCCAACTAGGTGAAGAATTCTTCCCTCATGTTGCCAAACATGCTCGAAGAACTGTCAACCCACCAAAGGATAGTTGGGTTGCCTTCGCTCCCTATAAAAGAGGTTATAAATCATTGCCTCACTTTCAGATTGGTCTATGGCACACACATTTATTCATCGTCTTAGCTATTATTTATGAAGCACCGCAAAAAAATGTTATGGCTGAGCGTTTACTTGCCCATAAATCTTTATTGGAGCAACTTCCTACTGATTTTATTGTGTCAGGTGATCATATGTCCCCTGAGGCCATTTCTCTCGAAGAGGCAAAAGAAGACAAGCTTGAAGCATTACTTATACGACTGCGAGATGTCAAAAAAGGTGAGTTCTTGGTTGGTCGTCACATTCCAAAAGAGCAAGCGACAAAGCTAACAGCTAGCGAGTTACAACAATTAACAGAGGAAACATTTAATCGCTTACTTCCTCTTTACAACGTCATTGTTGGAAAATAGTTTTACTTAGATTCATTTAATGATGATTTTTATTGATGTAGTTTATGCAAAATGTCGTTTTTTAACACAAAAAATTAAAAAATGGATGTGAGTTGTGCTCACATCCATTTTTTATCGCCCGTTTTTAGGGACAATTTTTATAATCATCCCATCTTCAGCTTCCTTGGTCTGTTTGACGACAGGATAGCTAATATAGCCACTTGCCTCTTCGAATTCTCGAAAAATTGTTTTTTCCTCTGCTTGAGATGGAACAATCTCTTTAAAGCGACGATATTTAGCCAGCATGACTTCACGCTTGATGCCCTTTTCATAAGCTTTCTCAATTCCTTCAAAGAATTGAACGACATCCACAATTTCCTCTGTGGACCAATCAGTTGAAAACGGATAAGAATATTCCATTCGACAAAACCACCTTTATGTTATTGCCCCCATTTTAACCGGATACTTTCAGCTTCTGCAACCATTCGATTGATGAGTTCCGCTACGGTTGGGATATCGTGAATCATTCCTGTCACTTGACCAGCCCAGCCAAAGCCTTCATTTTGATTGCCATCGTAAATAAAACGCTTATTGGCTGAACCACTGATATAATCTTTTAAAGCCTCATATGTTGGTGTTTTTTCCTCAATTTCTAAAATCTTTGTCGTAAACTCATTACGTAAAGCTCGTGCTGGCGCGCCGATAGAACGCTTAATAATCGTCGTATCAGCCTCCGTACTAGCAAGCAGAGCCTCTTTATAAGCCTCTGATGCATCGACACATTCTTTTGTGGCAATAAAGCGTGTGCCCATTTCAATGCCTTCAGCTCCCAATGCGTGTGCAGCTAGCCAACCGCGCCCATCACCAATGCCTCCAGAAGCAATGACTGGAATTTTCACACTATCAACCACTTGAGGAACTAGCACCATTGTGCCAACGTCATCTCGCCCAAGATGACCTCCCCCCTCTTGACCAACAACCATCACAGCATCTGCTCCTAGTTGTTCAGCTTTTTGGGCTTGTCTACGAGCAGCTACAAGTACCAATTTTTTGATAGCTGTTCCTTTTAGCAACTCAAAAATAGGTGCTGGGTTTCCTCCAGTCATCGTAATAACTGGTACTTCTTCCTCAACTGCAACGCGCACCATCTCCTCAAAGCCTATACCATGCAGACCAATCGCAAAGTTTACGCCAAACGGTTTATCTGTTAATGTTCGGACTTTCTGGATCTCTGCTCGTAATAAATCAGGATCTCGTAAGCTCATGGCTGTTATTTGCCCTAGACCGCCAGCATTCGATACAGCTGCCGCTAAATCAGCATATGCTAAATAGGCTAACCCTCCTTGAATAATGGGGTATTTAACCTGCAAAAGCTCCGTCACACGTGTATTCCAATTCATAGTACCTCCCCTTTCGTTCGATAATAATTTCTCTTTATCCTGAAAAAAACCTTTTATTTTTATGAAAAGTCTATTTTTTCGTGTCGTTAGGTGCTATAATTCATTTGTTTTCTTAGATATTATAAAGTGAGGTGGTACCTGCGTTGTCACAACTAGAGACTCCATTGTTCGACGTATTACTTAAACATCGGAACAGACATCCAATTCAATTCCATATTCCAGGCCATAAGAAAGGGCAAGGGATGGACCCTGCTTTCCGAGAATTCGTCGGCGACAACGTTTTATCAATTGATTTAATTAATATTGCTCCACTAGACGATTTACATTCACCAAAGGGTGCTATTAAAGAAGCACAAAGCCTTGCAGCTGAAGCCTTTGGTGCTGATCATACATTCTTTTCCGTTCAAGGTACTAGTGGCGCCATCATGACGATGATTCTGACCGTCGTCGGCCCAGGTGATAAGATTCTAGTGCCACGGAATGTTCATAAATCTATTATGTCGGCGATTGTATTCGCTGGTGCAATTCCAATTTTTATTCACCCAGAAGTCGACAGTGAATATGGAATTTCTCATGGCATATCGCCTGAAGCTGTCGAAAAAGCGTTGAATGCTTATCCAGACACAAAAGCTGTACTTGTTATTAATCCAACTTATTTTGGCTTTACAGCTGATTTAAAGCGCATTGTCGAAATCGCTCATGATCGTCAGATTCCAGTAGTCGTAGACGAAGCACATGGTGTACACATAAAATTCCATGATGACCTACCGTATTCAGCAATGGAGGCAGGTGCAGATATGGCAGCAACAAGTGTACACAAGCTCGGTGGCTCCATGACGCAAACTTCCATTTTAAATGTCCGTGAAGGTCTTGTTTCAGCGAAACGTGTACAAGCTGTCTTTTCCATGCTAACAACGACATCGACTTCATATCCATTACTCGCTTCGCTTGACACAGCTCGTCGCCAGCTAGCCATTCATGGATATGATTTAATCGACGATGCATTGCGTTTAGCAAAAGATGCGCGTAAACGCATCAATCAAATAGCGCATTTAAAGTGTGCAGGTAAGGAAAAATTACATTCATCGGCGACCTATGATATGGACCCATTAAAACTGCTTATCAGTGTAAAAGATTTAGGTATTTCTGGGCATAGAGCTGAGGAATGGTTACGATATAATGCCAATATTGAAGTGGAACTGTCTGACCTTTACAATATTTTATGTTTAGTGACATTGGGAGATACGAAAAAAGAAATTAATCTTTTAGTAAATGCACTCACTCGTATGTCAAAAGCATTCGATTCTGAAGCGGCTATCACAGAAGCTGTAGTGAATGTACCAGAAATCCCAGCTCTTGCCATGTCACCACGTGATGCCTTTTATGCCGATACAGAAGTCGTTCCTCTTGCAGAAGCAGATAACTGTATTTGTGCAGAATTTATTATGGTCTATCCTCCTGGAATTCCGATTTTTATTCCCGGGGAAATAATTACACAAGAAAATATTCATTATATTCAAATGAATATTGAAGCAGGTTTACCAGTACAAGGACCCGAGGATACAACATTGAAAACAATTCGGGTAATAAAAGAACGAAAACCTATTTTTTAAAAATTAAAAGCTAGTTCTTCATTGTGAAGAGCTAGCTTTTTCATTATCTCTAAAACACTCAAGTGAGCTTTGCTATGCTTGGATATCATTGCTGCTTTAGAAATTTCTCTTTACCTGTCCCAATCATTATTAATTACATATATAGATGGTACTTGAATATTACTTGAGAATTGATTATTTGCCTTTTCATAACGACTAGTTGCTTTTTCAAGCTTTCAACTAAATAAGCTAAAAATTAGAATAAGCAATCTATATTATTTACAATATAAAAAAGGGAGTGAACTAAATGAATACTTGGGATCAACGTTTTCAAGGAGCAGAATACGTTTATGGCGAACAACCTAATGCCTTTATTAAAGATTATGTATATTATTTGAAAGATTACCCTAATATCGCCGCCTATGCAGAGGGTGAAGGACGTAATGCTGTTTTTTTAGCCACAGCTGGACATACGGTTACTGCCTATGATTATGCACAGAGTGGCCTTCAAAAAACTGAACAATTAGCACTGAAGCATCAAGTGACAGTTCAAACTAAGCTAGCCGATTTACTGCTGGATGAGCTTCCCGTTAATAAATATGATGCGGCCATTATGGTATTTGGACATTTTCCAGCAAAGCAACAACAAACGGTCATACAAAAGATTATCGATTCAGTCAAACCAGGAGGGCGAATTATGATGGAGTTATATTCCATTTATCAGCTCCCTTATGCTTCAGGTGGTCCACAGCAACTCGATTTTTTATATAACCCTTTAGATGTCCTTCAATGGTGTCAAGCATATAAAATTATCCACTTTTTTACAGGTGAGCAAATTCGACATGAAGGAATGCTACACACTGGGCTAGCCCATACGATTCAATTGATTATTGAAAAAAGCTAAAGAGGTTGTCTCAAATAGTTTTTGAGACAACTCTTTTTTTGCACAAAGCGACAATTGGATTATAAAAATAAATAAACAAATAAAGGACAGAAAAATGCCCCAATAACAGCCGTTAAGCCCATCGATAATGAACCAACTGATAATTCCTGTTCCCCATATTCTCTTAATTTTACAAGACCTACACCATGTGAGGCACTGCCTACAGCCACACCTCTACTAACGGCAGAGTTGATTTTGCCATATTTAATAACGAATGGTCCAATAATAGCCCCTACAAACCCTGCAATCATCACAAAAACAGCAGTTAGAGGCGGGATACCTCCAATCGTTTCGCTTACCTGCATCCCAACAGGCGTGGTTAATGATTTAGGTAAGGCCGTCAGCATCCAGCTAGACTTTACACCAATCCATTTTAGTAATACAAAAATTGTCATTAAGCCTGTAATCATACCGATGAAAAGTCCTGATAAAATAGAATACTTATATTTTATAATAATAGCTCGTTGATTATAGAGAGGATAGGCAAGTGCGACAACTGCTGGTCCAAGCATTTTCTGAAGCCATTCTCCACCTCTCATATATGTTGCATATGGAATATCGAATATAAGTAAAATCATCACACTGACCACTGTAGTAGTGACCAAGGGGATCATGATGGGATGTGGAAATCGCTGATAAAACTTTGTGAACAATACAAACATAATGACGGTACTTAGGACAACAATTGCTTCAATCAACCGTTAACTCTCCCTTTCCTTCATCAACAGTGGTTTCCGTACCTTCTTTTTTCGCCAATTCTTTTTTCTCAATGATTTGTGTCAGTAAACCCGTGACATAAATAGAGATTAATGTACTAGCAATAACGGCTAAAATAATCAACAGGCCAGTGACTGACATGAGTTCTGGATAATCAATAACCCCTACCGTTGCTGGTATGAAAAACAATGTTAACATACCAATTAAAAAACTGGCACCGTCTTGAATATATTCCACCTTAATGATTTTAAAAATGAGTGAAAGTGCTAATAACAGTAATCCAATAACACTTCCTGGAAGAGGTATGTGTAAATATGTTACTATTCCCACCCCCATGTAATAAAAAATCGTCAGTATGCCAATTTGAGCAATGATACGAATAACTCGCAACA
This sequence comes from Lysinibacillus sp. FSL L8-0126, assembly GCF_038630385.1. Taxonomy (NCBI): domain Bacteria; kingdom Bacillati; phylum Bacillota; class Bacilli; order Caryophanales; family Bacillaceae; genus Lysinibacillus; species Lysinibacillus sp. FSL L8-0126. The sequence goes on from NZ_CP152028.1 coordinate 550,828, forward strand.
ATAGCGCAGCAAAATTTTCGTTCAACATTTCGCCACTTTTCACCCCCTATATCGTTCATTCTACATCTGCAAGAATTTTCTGTCTATTATAATTTTAGGAAAATAATATAAAAAAAGAAAGCGGATGGCTTTCTTCTTTTAATTAAGAGAAATATAGGGGTTGTCTCATCATAATTTAATGAGACATCATTAAAATTATTTTCCTAAAAAAGATTATCCTATTTATAATGCGTGACCAGAGCCACCATCAATATTCACTGAAGTCCCTGTAACATAACTTGCTGCATCAGAAACTAAAAATGTGATGACGTTAGCGGCTTCTTGCGTATCACCTACACGTCCAAGTGGAATAGTTTTCCCTACCATACGAGAATATTCTTCCCACGATAAATTAGGTTCTTCCTTTTTCCAATTCTTTTCAATTTGATCACTGCGAATAAGCCCAATACATACAGAATTTACGCGAATATTATCCTTCCCTAAATCCTTGCTCATCGCTTTTGTCAAAGCAAGTCCCGCAGCGCGGCTAACTGTAGTAGGAAGCGAGCTTGCTGGAGGTGTCTTAGCCATCACCGCTGTCACATTAACGATTGCACCTGCACCAGCCTTACGCATATATGGTGCAGCATATTTGGAGCAATGTATAGCCCCAAATACTTTTAAATCTAAATCTGCTTGCCACAGCTCACTACTCACTGACTCAAAGGGATTCGCTGAAGCCGTACCTGCATTATTAATGAGAATATCAATGCGTCCAAAATGTTCTACTGTACGCTCAATTAAATACTTACAATCCTTTTCCTTTGTAACATCAGCTGGAACAATTAAAACATCCACATCCGTTTCATTTTTAATACATCCAGCCGCCACCTGTAGCTGTTTTTCTCCACGTGCGCAAAGTACAACATGAGCCCCCTCTTTGACAAGTTGCATGGCCGTATAATAACCAATTCCTTTACTCGATCCTGTAATAATTGCTACTTTCCCAGTTAAATTAAGCTCCACTATGAAATCCTCCCTTACTTTCTACAATGCTATCATTATACCATTTATCGATTATTCAGAATAATTAAAGGAGCTTGCAAATAATAGAAATAATATTTGAAGGCAATACCACTACCTGATTATCAATGTAGCCGACTCACGCACCAAGCTAATACAGTAAAATAGCTAAAAAGCATGTAGTTGGGAAAACAACTACATGCTACATAGTGTGGAAAAACAAAACTATCCATAGAATGTTTGTGAAAGGTGAAAATGGATTTCCGGCTACTTGCTTTCCTGTGGGCTCGCCTGTCTCGCTATCCCATCGGAGTCAAGTAGCCTTCCAATCCATAAAAAGGTTATCTTTTTAGAAAAGATTTCCACTACTCATTTTATGGAGGGGTGTTGTCACTCATCACTTCTCCATCTTGAAAATAAGGGTCTATCCTCTCTCTAATAAGACAAATAAAGGGTTATTTAGTCCCCAACGGCTAGTATGAAAGAGGAAAAGACACTTTTGCAGAATGGTTGATTGGAGTCAAGCCAGCGGCACTCCTTATTTTTCTGCACCTAATGCACGTGGAACCATTGTTTCTACCACATAATTCTCTTCTTCATACAGTATTTTTTTTAGCTCGATACCAAAAAACGACTGCATTCTTTCCTCCGTCATTATTTCACGTACAGCGCCATATACAACACCCTTATCCTTTGCCGTCATCAGGACCCGATCAGCTAAATAAAAGGCATGATTAGGATAATGCGTGTTAATAATACAAGAAATGCCACGTTCTCTCGCTAATTGCTTGATTGTTTGTAAAATAGTAATTTGTTTTTGAATATCCAAATGTGACTCTGGTTCATCTAAAATAAGTATTTCTGGATCGGCAACCAGTGTGCGAGCTATTAAAGCCAGCTGTAGCTCGCCGCCACTTACCTCATTGCATGATTTTTTTGCTAAATGGACGATACCAATTGTATCTAATGCCAAATGCGCCGCTTCTAAATCTTTTTTTGATGGTTGGGCCAATGTACTAATAAAAGGGGCTCTTCCCATCACAACAAGCTCTTCTATTGTAAAACCAAATACCATTTTATGAGCTTGCGGTACATAGCCAATACGTTGCCAAAGCTCCTTACGCTTGACAGTAGACAATGGCTTGTCATCTATATAGGTTTCTCCCTGCTTCCACTCTAGTAACCCTGTAATACATTTGAGCATCGTTGTCTTTCCAGCTCCATTAGGACCAAGGATGGCCATAATTTGTCCTGGTTCCAGTGTAAAATTAATATTGTTTACATAAAGATTTTGGGATTTCTTACGATGCTTTTCATAATAAAAATTGCCATTTTTCACTTCAATTATCACGCCCATCCACCTCCAGATTTACGCAGTAAATAAGCAAAGAATGGTGCACCAATAATCGCTGTTAAAATCGATAAAGGTATTTCTGTTGCTGTTATAGAACGTGCTAAATTATCAATTACTAACAAATAGACGCTTCCAATAGCAATCGACATTGGTAATACATGCTGATTATTGTTTCCAACAAGCATACGAGCAACATGTGGAATAATCAAACCCACCCAGCCAACAATTCCTGCAACCGCAACAGACACCGCAGTAATCAAAGTGGCACCAAATATAATCATCCATTTCAAAGGCACTACAGAAATTCCCATTGATTTTGCCTCATCCTCTGGGAGGGTTAAAATATTTAATCGCCATCTTAGGAAATAAAGTATTAACATACCGATAATAATCAGTGGTCCACCTATATATAAATCTTTATAAGTAACCGTTCCTAAGCTACCCATCAACCAATAGGTAATCGCAGGTAGCTTTTCCTCTGGGTCAGCTACAAATTTAGTTAACGAAATAAGCGCATTAAACAGTGCCGATGTAATAACACCTGCTAAGACAAACATAAAAATAGGAGCATTTTTGCGTGCGCCAGCAATTAAAAACGTAAAGCCGATGGCACCTAATCCAAAAAGCAATGCCATTATCTGTGTGGCAAAATTTTGCCCAAACAATAATATCCCAAGAGAAGCACCAAAGCCAGCTCCCGCCGAAACACCTAAAATATCTGGTGATACTAGCGGATTACCAAACATTCCTTGGAAGCTAGCACCTGCAATTGCTAAACCTCCACCAATTAACAATGCGAGAAGAATACGTGGCAAGCGAATATTGATAATAACCGTTTCTTCCATCTCTGTCCATGTCGGCTCTATAGGGAAAATCTGTGAAGCAAGAATCTTTAATAGCTGCTCGATACCAACCTCAAAGCGTCCTACACCAAGAGAAATAACGGCAATCACCAAGGGGAGGAGCCATAAAATAATCTTTTTCCAGTTTTGCATTTACCAATCATCCCTTAATATTTAGCTGCTTCTGAAGACGGATTTAAAATAGCTTGAATATCTTCATCTGTCACATCGTATTCATAAAAATCTTTATAATATGCTTTAATCTCATCCTCTATTTTATAATCAAATAGCGCTGGGTGATTTTTTTGTGCAAGCCACTTTAACATTAAAGGTGCGTCTCCACTAGGTGGGAACCAACGATAAATGCCTAATGGAATCTTATACACTTTACCCTCCTGAACTGCCTTCACCTGACTCCAATCCTGCCCAGCTATCTTATTTTCAAGTAAATCAGCTGGCTGTGTCTCTGTAAAATTGGTAATAAAAATAATATCTGGATTCCAAGTATAGACCTGTTCCATATTGACTTCTTTTTGTCCTTGGATATCATTTTCAGCTACATCAATTGCTCCCGTCGCATTGAGCCATTGATTACCAAAGAAGTTTTTCCCTCCAATTGTAATCGACTTTTCATTATGTCTAAACAACATCATCGCGCGAGGCTTATCTTTTTCTTCAATCGTTTTTAACTTTTCATCTAATTGAGCTTGTACTTTTTTGCCTTCCTCTAGGAAGCGATTAGCACGTTCTGTTGTGCCTGTTATTTGACTTGTTATTTCTAACCAGCTATTAAAGGTAGCTAATGGCTCTGCCGCAGCTGCGTCAATTGCCTTGAGCGCAACCACAGGAATACCTGCCTCTGATACTTTATGGATTGATTTCTCATCTGTTGCAATCTCTATATATAATTGTGGATTTACTTTCATTAATTCTTCCACATTGACTTCACCATTCTGAATAAACGAAGTATCAGCCTTTAAAACATCTGGAGACATTTTTGCTAGCATCGAATGTTTTGCTGCATTATACGAATTTGGATGCATACCAGCAATTTCTTTTGTAGAATTTGTTGCTACATACCAAGTAGAGAAGTATGGAAGAATGCCTCCCATTACAACACGCTCAATCGAATTTGGTACTGTTACTTCACGTCCTAATTGGTCAACTACAAGCTTCTCTTCCTTTGTCGTTTGTAACTCTGATGATTGTTGCTCCACCTGAGGCTTAGTATTATTTTGCGTCTCTTCGTTGTTATTATTACAAGCTGCCAGCAACATTGTTAGTGCTACAGCAGCGACAAGTCCATACTTCTTCAATGTTTTTCTTCCTCTCTTAACCATTTTGCCATCCCATGTAAAAACGGCTTTGATTGATCAATAAAACCTAGTCCAATATGAAACATCGGATCAAGTGTAGTGACAACTAGTTCTCCATTAAAACTCACATTATCTACATAAAATAAAGATCGTCCATTTGGAATATCTAATAACGATTGCGCTCCTTGTGGTGGTAAAAAAGAACCGTGATAATGCCATTTCATATCATGCAATGTCACGTATTTAAAAAGTGGATGCACATTATTTTGCATTTTCATCGGTAAATCACCGCCATCTCTCACCCACCAACTAAAATTGACCTCAGAATCTTCCCAATCAATTGTCGGAAACCAGCAATCCAATATTTCACCAAAAATAATCAGTCTTTTGCCAGCATTAACAAATTTCAGTAATTGTGACTGATACCGCTTTAAAGAACGGATATCTAAGCGACAAGATAAAATAAGTGTGTCATACTTTGTTAAATCATATTGATGAAAGTGGCGAATATGTAGCACTTCATCATATAAATAATGAAATTCTTGCTCTGCAAAAAAGCGATTTTGAAATGGTAAGCCATTCGTCACAATCCCTATCATTTGCCCATACCTCCACTTGCATAATTGCGGTTAGCTTCCTCACGAATACAATCTAGCATTTGCATACTAAGCTTTTTCGATGTATTTTCTTCATGTATAAATACCTTGTAAATATCGGTACCTGCCCCTGCAAAAATGGTGCCATTTGTTGAGTGTCGATCAACATAAAGTATCGGTACATCACTTTGATCTGTAATTAACACTTCCGCATGTGCTGGTAATTCTTCAAAATAGCCACGAGAAAAGAAGCCCCGTACACCTTTTCGATAATTAATATCATAAGGCTCTATCCCTTTAAATAAAGAACAATTAGCTTGTTCAATCATGATTTCGCGATCTTTCAATGGAATAGGAGAGCGTTTCCAATTAGCTACATTTGCTAACCATGGCAATGATATTTCTGTCAGTGAAAAGATAACACCACCCTGTAGCAAATATTCATCTAAAATCATTTTATGTTCTAGTAGAAATTGCTCTTCTACATGATTTGTGATAATTATTCCTGCATAGGCAGTTAAATCAACATAGGGTAGATCATATAAATATAAAAATACTAAGCCACGTTCACGATCCTCAGTTGTTAATCGAGTAAACTGAATATCAATGCCAACATAAGCAATAGGTTCCACTAGTTCTCCTACTTTCTTTTATCAAAAAATTTCCGTACCAATGACGAGCAAATTCCAAAATAATTAATTTAATACCACAAGCTTATTTTTCTACACTATGTACGGCAAGCTTTCCTGTCAAAACCTTGAACCAACATACTACTAACACTTGCGTCTCAAATAGAGCTATTAGTAATCATTTTGCGCACTTAGCATTCCTTATATTTGCCCTTTCTTTAGCCAAGGTAAAAATCCTCGTAAGAAGCGTTCTGTTGCCGGCATAAAATAAGATCCAAAATGATAATCTGGATCCAATGTTGTATTGACCCAAATCCCATTTGTGTTCACTCGATCAATATATAAGACGGCCCCACCATCATCTGTCGATACTAAAACTTCACAGCCCTCACTTGGCCAGTACACACCATGTTGATGCCAAGTTGCATCCTCCAATGTAAGGTAATTCTTAAATAAATCATGCGTTGCCTCTATTAAACGCAAGCCACTATCAGCATTAGGCTCTAGCCACCACCAAAAATTAGTTGGCCTAGATTCCCAATTATGCATTGGCAACCAATCTCTGTGCTGAGGGCCAAATGTGACCACTACTTTACCTGTATTCGCAAAATCATAGATCTTTTGAATATTTTTATCTAATAATCCTGTATGAGATTGAGAAGGGATGATTAATACATCAAAGGCATCTAAATTTTCTTCCTCTAACTGACGCACTGGAATCAATTGATCAATATACTGAGCGAATTCAGATGTCTTATATGTACGCCAATGTTGTGAACTACCACTATACATAACAGCTATTTTACGCACTACTTGACACTCCTTTCCGCTAAATACATGTATTCTTCTTGTACCCATTGCATTAGCTGTGTAGGAATACGACTGGTTGTTTTTGATGATGACGGTGTCATGCCTCCAATAGTTAAAAGATTATTACCTGCATGCATAAAAATAGTCCCATTTGTTGAGCTTCGGTCAATAAATGTCACAGGCTCACCGTCTGGCAAGGTTAATAAAATTTCCGCATCTGTAGGTGCTGGATGATGTCCACGAGCAAAAAATCCTTTCACACCTTTATTTATTGTCATATCTTCTTCCTTTACACCTGCAAAAATTCTGTGTTGTTTCGCAATTGAGATGTCATAATCCCAATGATTTCGAATTTCCTTTGCAATAAATGCCTGCTGTCCTGGCAACCAATTTGTGACTAAGTTACCGAAGAAGCATACAATCTTTTTACTTGCCAAAAAATCTGCGATAATTTGCTTCTTTTCTTGCAAAAATTCTTGATCGACAAACCCTAAAATTATCATACATTTATAAGAAGACAGCTCAATATTCGGTAAATCATACATATCTACAATTTCAAAATTTTCATCTGCTTTGCCTTGAGAAAAAATATTACATGGATGAACAACAATATAGTCTTTTGACATCTTCATACCTCCTTGCATTTCGAACTATATCACCATTGATAACGATTATCAATATCATGTAAGGTGTAAGATTTTAATTTTCGCTGTCCACTTATCCGTTTTTCTCGAATTATAAAAATCTCCTATTGTACTATTACATTTTCTTATAGAATGCTATAAACCTACAAATGAAGGATGATATTCTATCAAAAATGATTCTTGGAAGTCATCGCAAAAAAGCTATATAAATTCCTCCAAGTGCTACCATACTGCTGGCATAGAGGCTCAATTAAGATAAAAAAACCCAAACAATTACGAATCAGTAAATAAAAGCTTCGTATATTGCTTGGATTAAATTAGAAAATATTTTAATAAATATAATAGAAGAAACACTATAAAGGATTTATTTACCATTATAAGTTTAGCTTACCTGATAGACTCTATCTTCAATTTCTTCTTTATACGTTCACAAAATGCTTGTTCTTGCTCATTTAAAATTTGGTTACGGTTAAATACAATACCATTTTTTCGTTTAATAGATAGACCTTTCACATATTTAAACGTTAATTTATCTAGACTATCCTCTATTGATTTATAAGGTAAAAAGGATACGCCCATACCCTGCTGCACAGCCTTCTTAATAATTTCAAAATTAGTCATCTGTATATAATAAACAGGTACTGCCTTCTGATGTAAAGCTTGTTTAATATGCTGATTCAAATAAGAACTTTGGGACAATAGCATCGATAAGTTTTTCAAATCTCTTGTATAAATGATTTGACGACTTGCTAAAGGATGATCATTTGTCATCACTAATACTAATTCTTCCTCAAATAAAATATCGATATCAAATGACTCGTGAACAATCTTATCAGCATCATAAATCGGCATCACAGCAAATTTGGCATGGTTTTCTACTAAACTACTTTTTAAATCTTCATAGCAATAGCTATTAATTTCATATGGATATTGTTTATATGTGCTATTATTTTTATCAAATAGCTCGTCAAAAAAGCTATCTGCAATATAGTGACTTATATATAATTTGATATTTTCCTGTTGTGTCTGCTTTACTGCTATTCGCAATTGTTGGTCCATTTCCTGCATCTTCTGCGCATAAGCCAACACCATTTCGCCTTGTGTAGTTAACTCGATTTGTCGTTTTTTCCGTGAGATCAGCTGGCAGCCTAATTCACTTTCCAATTGCTGAATATGCTGAGAAACTGTTGGTTGGGAACAAAACATCTGCTTCGCTGTTTCAGTAAATGATTTGTATTGTGCTAATAAAATAAATGTTCGGTAGCGCTCATTCATCGTAACCCATTCCTTCATTTTTAATTGATAATTATTATCAATTATAATACTATTTTTTATGCATAAAGTAAAATTTAATATCCATAGGGCCACATCTTCAAGTTATTACCTTTTATTTATTTTATTCAACGACAAGCTGCATTTAAGAAAACAATTGTAAATAAAAAAGGAGTGTAGATAAGCGAATGAACATCCGCTTTTTCTACACTCCTTTATTCAAATTATTTTTTCGCTACAATGTGGATTGGGTTGCCAAGTAATACTTCAGCAGTTTCCATTGTAATTTCACCTAATGTTGGGTGAGCATGAATTGTTAAAGCGATATCTTCAGCAGTCATGCCGCCTTCAATCGCTAAGCCCATCTCAGCGATCATATCAGATGCACCAGCACCTACGATTTGAGCACCGATTAATAAGCCATCTTCTTTACGAGCAACAAGCTTCACGAAACCTTCTGATTGGTTTAATGCAAGCGCACGGCCGTTTGCTGCGAATGGGAACTTCGCTGCAGTGTATTCAATGCCTTCTGCTTTCGCTTGTTCTTCGTTGTAACCAACTGTCGCCATTTCTGGATCTGTGAAACATACAGCCGGTACAGCAAGATAATCAACAACTGATTTTTCACCAGCAATCGCTTCAGCAGCAACTTTACCTTCGTAAGAAGCTTTATGTGCAAGCTGAGGACCTGCAACGATATCACCAATTGCATAGATGTTTGAAATATTTGTACGACATTGTTTGTCAACATTGATTAGACCGCGTTCACCGAATTCAACACCGATTTCAGCAAGGCCCATTTCATCTGTATTTGGACGACGACCCACAGTTACTAATACATAGTCAGCTTCAACTTTCTTCTCTTCTCCACCAACTTCATAAGTTACTACTACGCCGTTTTCAGTTTCTTCAACGCCTTTTGCAGATGCGTTAACTTCCATTTCAACGCCTTTCTTTTTAAGGCCTTTTTTCACGATTTGCGTCATTTGTTTTTCGAAGCCAGCTAAAATATCTTTTCCGCCTTCAATAATTGTAACTTGTGAACCTAGGTTTGCGTATGCTGAACCTAGCTCTGTACCAATATATCCGCCACCGATAACAACTAATTTACCAGGAACTTCTTGTAAAGAAAGTGCTCCAGTAGAGTTTAGTACGCGATCAGAGAATTTGAATGTTGGAATTTCAACTGGACGAGAACCTGTTGCAATAATGACATTGTTAAATGTGTAAGTTTGAGCAGATTCACCATTGATGATACGCACTGAGTTAGCGTCAACGAAATAAGCTTCACCTTGTACAATTTCAACTTTGTTACCTTTAAGTAAGCCTTCAACACCGCCTGTTAATTTTTTAACAACGCTGTCTTTAAATGCTTGTGCTTTTGAGAAGTCTAATTTCACATCAGAAGCGATGATTCCCATGTCATCTGAATGTTTAGCTTGCTCAAAACGGTGACCTACTGAAATTAATGCCTTTGATGGGATACAACCTACGTTTAAGCACACACCACCAAGTACATTTTTTTCAACGATTGTTACTTTTTGGCCAGTTTGAGCTGCACGAATTGCTGCTACATATCCTCCAGGACCTGAACCAATGACAAGAGTATCTGTTTCGATTGGGAAATCTCCTACTACCATTTTGTTACGCCTCCATTAATAATAATTCTGGCTCACTTAACAAACGCTTTAAGTGATTTAAAGCATTTTGTGCAGTGGCTCCATCGATCATACGATGATCAAAGCTCAATGATAATGCTAACACAGGTGCGGCTACAATTTCACCATTTTTTATTACAGGTTTTTCTGAAATTCGACCAATACCTAGTATAGCTACTTCAGGATGATTAATTACTGGCGTGAACCATTGTCCTCCCGCAGAGCCAATATTCGTAATGGACATAGAAGCACCTTTCATTTCATGTGGCGCAAGCTTGCCTTCACGGGCTTTCGTCGCTAACTCATTGATTTCATTAGACACTGCAAATACAGATTTGCGATCTGCATGCTTAATAACGGGTACTAATAGGCCTCTTTCAGTATCAGCAGCAATACCAATATTATAGTAATGCTTTTGAATAATTTCTTGCGTTGCATCATCTAATGAGCGGTTAAATTCAGGGAACTCGCGTAAAGTTGAAATAAGTGCTTTTACTACATATGGTAAATATGTTAATTTGACACCTTTTTCAGCAGCGATATCTTTGAATTTTTTACGATGTGCTACAAGAGCTGTTACATCGACTTCATCCATAAGTGTAACATGCGGAGCTGTTTGTTTCGAGTGTACCATTGCTTTTGCAATCGCTTTTCGAATACCAGACATTTTCTCACGAGTCTCTGGGAATTCCCCTTCAAGAACTACAGGTGCTGCTGGAGCTGCTGCCTCTTGCTGAACTGTTGCATCAACTGATTCAACAGTTGCCGTATCAGCCTCTACAGAGCCACCACCTTTTAAGAAGTTTTCAATATCTTCTTTTAAGATTCGACCATTTTTACCTGTACCCTTCACTTCACGGATGTTAACATCTTTATCACGTGCAAATTTACGTACAGAAGGCATTGCAATCACACGTTTTGTTTCATCAATCACTGTCTCCGCTTTTTCAGGAGCTTTTTCTGGTGCCTTTTCCTCTTTAGCAGGAGCTTTCTCTACGTCCTGACCAGACTCTGCAGTTGCCTGAACTTGTGCTTCTGTTTTTTCTTCAGCATGATGATCACCTTTTAGCTTTAAGTCCTCATAGCCAGGTGCATCCAAACGGATTAGGACATCGCCAACTACAGCAACTGTTCCTTCTCCTACTAAAACTTCCTCAACTGTTCCTTCAACTGGTGAAGGAATTTCTACTACCGCTTTATCATTTTGGACTTCACAAAGAATATCGTCTTCTTTTACTGTATCTCCAGCTTTAACGAACCATTTCACGATTTCGCCTTCGTGAATTCCCTCGCCAATATCCGGTAATCTGAATTCAAATGCCATGTGTACCCATCCTTTCTAGTTACTGTTGTTCAAGTTTAGAAGCTTTATTAGAATGTTAAAACTTTTTTCGCTGTTTCCATTACATCTTTGTAGTTTGGTAACCAAACACCTTCAGCTTGTGGGAATGGGTACACAGTATCTGGTGCAGCCACACGAAGAACAGGAGCTTCTAAGCTTAAAATTGCGCGCTCTGTAATTTCTGCTACTACGTTTGCAGCGATACCTGCTTGTTTTTGAGCTTCTTGGACAACGATTGCACGACCTGTTTTTTCAACTGATGCAATAATTGTTTCCACATCGATCGGTTGAATTGTACGTAGATCAATGACCTCTACAGAATGTCCTTCTTTTTCTAGTTCTTCAGCAGCCTTTAAGCTTTCATGAACCATTAAACCGTAAGCCACAATTGTTAAATCAGTACCTTCACGTTTTACATCTGCTTTTCCTAGTGGAATTTCGTATGCTTCTTCAGGTACTTCTTCACGGAATGAACGGTATAGTTTTAAATGCTCTAAGAAAATAACTGGGTTGTCATTACGGATAGATGAAATAAGTAAACCTTTTGCATCATATGGTGTTGATGGAACAACAACTGTTAATCCTGGTTGTGCTGTCATTAAGCTTTCTAAGCTATCAGAGTGCATTTCAGGTGTGTGCACACCACCACCAAATGGTGAACGGATTGTTACTGGTGCATTATATACCCCGCCACTACGGTAGCTCATACGTGCTAATTGACCACTGATTGAATCCATTACTTCATAAACGAAACCGAAGAATTGAATTTCAGGAACTGGACGGAATCCTTGAAGAGAAAGACCGATTGCTAAGCCACCAATACCTGATTCTGCTAATGGTGTATCAAAAACGCGATCAACCCCAAATTCTTTTTGTAGGCCTTCTGTCGCGCGGAATACCCCACCGTTGACACCTACATCTTCCCCGAATACAAGAACGTTTTCATCATTCTTTAATTCTGTGCGAAGTGCATCTGTAATTGCTTGAATCATCGTCATTTGTGCCATAGGTTATTTCGACTCCTTCTCTTTATAGATTTCATACTGTTCTTTTAAATTAGATGGCATTTCGCCTTTATACATGTTTTCCATTAATTCTGTTACTTTTTGTTTTGGAGCAGCATCTGCTTTTTTAATTGCTTCTTTAATTTCTTCTTTTGCACGTTCGATTACTGCTTCTTCTTTCTTTTCATCCCATAAACCTTTTGCTTCTAGGTATTTACGGAAGCGAACAAGTGGATCTTTTTGTGCCCATTCATTATCTGTATCAGATGTACGGTAACGTGTTGGGTCATCCCCAGCCATTGTATGAGGACCATAACGGTAACACATTGTTTCAATTAATGTTGGACCTTCACCATTAACTGCGCGCTCACGTGCATCACGCGTTGCTACATAAACTGCAAGCGCATCCATTCCATCTACTAAAATACTTGGTAAACCAGCTGCCACACCTTTTTGTGCAATTGTTTTAGCAGCTGTTTGCAATTCACGAGGTGTTGAAATTGCATATTGGTTATTTTGTACGATGAAGATTGCTGGTGATTTAAACGCACCTGCAAAGTTAATTCCTTCATAGAAATCGCCTTGAGAAGAACCACCGTCACCAGTATAAGTTACTGCAACAGCTTTTTTCCCACGCTTTTGTATACCTAGTGCAACACCTGCTGCTTGGATATATTGAGCACCGATAATAATTTGTGGTGCTAGAACATTTACACCCTCAGGTACTTGGTTCCCCATAAAATGTCCACGAGAGAATAAAAACGCTTTATCTAAAGGTAGGCCATGCCATACAATTTGTGGTACATCACGGTAACCTGGTAAAATCCAATCTTCTTGTTCTAACGCAAAATGAGAAGCAAGTTGCGAAGCTTCTTGACCAGCAGTCGGCGCGTAGAAGCCTAAACGACCTTGACGGTTTAGTGAGATTGAACGTTGATCTAAAATACGTGTATAAACCATACGTGTCATTAGTTCAACTAGTTCCTCATCTGATAATTGTGGATCTGCCTCTTTATTTATAATTTCGCCTTCTTCATTCAAAATTTGAAACATTTCAAACTTATCTTCGATTTCAGTTAGCGTTTGTTTAGCATCAAAAATATTATTGTTTTTCTTGCTCATTTGTCACATCTCCCTTTCAGCTGTATTAAAATAAATCACCTTTTTAACTAGTACAACTTATTCTTGAAATTCAGTATACTGAATAAAATACTGTCGGTCAATCATCTATTACTGCTCTATACAAAGATTTTTTCTAGAATAACAATCAAACATTGCTGTCCTATACTGTATCAGTAATATTCAAATTCTGTATTACAACACCTTATTTACACCGTACAGCTCATACGTTTTCTCACAGCTATTCCCCTAGTAGAATACCCCATTCTCGAAAATCTAATAGCATTAGAAAAATTTTTTGAGTATATTCAAATAAGGTCTTTTTTCATGTGATTGTTTTAAGACGTGATGTATACTTATTAATAAGGCACTACAAAGTTGAAAGGAAGATTACTATATGATTTTAATGGATGATATTATCCGCGAAGGTCATCCGACTTTACGCACAAAAGCAGAGGAAGTTAAATTCCCTTTAACTGATGAAACAAGAAAGCTTGCAGAGGATATGCTTCAATATTTAATCAACAGCCAAGATCCTGAAATGGCCGAAAAATATAATTTGCGTAGTGGCATTGGCTTAGCTGCCAATCAGGTAAATTGCTTACAGCGTATGTTTGCCCTTCATTTAAAAGATGAGGCTGGCGAACAATTAAGCTTTGTGGCCATTAATCCAAAGATCGTTAGCCACTCTGTCGAAAACACATACCTATCAGCAGGAGAAGGATGTCTTTCTGTTGATCGTAATATTCCTGGGTATGTGCCACGTCATGCACGCATCACAGTAAAATTTAAAACAATTGATGGTGAAGAGAAAAAGATGCGCCTTAAAGGATTGCCGGCTATTGCATTTCAGCATGAATTAGACCATCTGAATGGTGTTATGTTTTATGACCGAATTAATGAAAAAAATCCATTTGCCGAAATACCAGATTCAATCCCATATGAGCGAGACTAAAAACAAACCTCGGCAGTTATCCACATCTGCCGAGGTTTGTTTTGTTTATATTCTAGTTATACGTTCATTAATCGTTTCAATTAACGCAGGTAGCTCTGCCATAGTTTCAATCGTATAATGAGCGCCAGTTTCTTCAAAAATGCATTTCGTTTTCGCTATCACTTGCTGTTGTTCTTCAGCAGTTAATGCTTGGAACTCTGCTTCAGAAAGTCCCATTTCTGAACTTCCAATAATAACACCAACAGCCCAAACACCTGCATTCAAGGCCTCCATTATATCTGAGGTTGTATCGCCAACCTTCACAACTTGCTTTGTTGCTTTTGACCCTAATGCCTCCATATTTTTAAAAATCATGAATGGGTATGGTCGTCCTTTATCCCCTACCTGTGTAGGTGTTACGAGAAAATCAGGTTGATAACCCTTGTCAGCTGCATGTCTTGTCACTACTTCCATCATGGAATCAGTATAGCCTGTCGTTGAGCCAATTCGAATTCCCGCTTCTCTCAATTGCTGTACGGTCGCTTTCACATGCTGGATAGGATCTGTATAAGTTGCCAACGATTCCATTAACTTTGTTTCGAACTGCTTGTATAATGCACTTACATTTTCTTCTGTAAAGGCTTGTCCATGCACACGTTGCCATTCATCAGCAATTCTTGGCATTTCTAGCATCGTACGGATATGGTCAATTTTCAGCATACCCATTGGTTTACGAGCCTCTTCCAGTGTAACTGTGACACCTGCATCTTCAAAAATCGTTAAAAAAACATTTACAGGGGCAAAGCAACCAAAATCTACCGCTGTCCCTGCCCAATCCAAAATAACCGTTTCAATTTTCATTCGTTTTCACCACCATATAATTTTCTATGACCTCACATAACGTCAGCATATCTTCCTCATGAATATCACCAATATTGCCAATACGGAATGTATCCACATCAGTCAACTTACCAGGATAGATGACAAAACCCTCTTTTTTCATTTCCTGATAAAAATGCTCAAAAGTAAACTCGTTGTGTGGGAATAAAAATGTTGTAATAATAGGTGATTGAAGCTCTTTTGAAACGTACGCTTCAAACCCAAGCACTGACAAACGAGAGCGAAGTATATGATTATTATGCGCATAGCGCTTATGGCGGGCATCGATTCCACCTTCATCGATTAACTCCTCAAGCGCCTTCGCAAAAGCTGCCACTACATGAGTAGGTGATGTGAAACGCCACTTTCCATCTTGCTTCATCACTTCCCATTGGCTATACAAGTCTAATGCTACGCTACGGGCTTGTCCTTTACATTTTTCTAAAGCTTTTGTGTTCGCGATAACAAATCCAAAACCTGGCACACCTTGAATACATTTATTGGCACTACTAATGCAAAAATCAATATGCAAATTGGATACATCCATCGGTACACCACCAAAGCTACTCATCGCATCCACGATAAACGTTTTATCGAATAAATGAACAACTTCTCCTATTTCTTTTATTGGATTTAAAATACCAGTAGTTGTCTCACAATGCACTACGGCTACATGTGTAATACTTGCATCTTTTTCAAGAAAAGCTTGAACTTCTAATGAGGATGGCTGTTCATCGTAAGGGACACTATAAACAACATGTTGTAACTTTAAAACGTTAGCCATTTCAACAATTCGCTCACCATAAGCACCATTTGTTAGAATTAGTACTTTATCGTTATCACCAATCGCAGTTGTTAGTACAGACTCTACGACAAAGCTTCCACTTCCTTGCATCAGCACCGTAGTATATTCAGGCTCCTCGACATGAGCTAACGCTAAAAGTTGCTTGCGAATCACTTGTGTCACATTTTTATAGTCGTCATCCCATGTACAACGATCTTTTAACATTTCCTGTTTTACCGCTTCAGTTGTTGTCAATGGTCCTGGTGTCAATAATTTATAGTTACTCATCTGCTATAACTCCTTATCGCTGCGCTTCTTTAAAGAAGGCTTGATGTTTTTCTAATAAATCAACCGTTAATGTTGTATCCCATTTTTTTAAATAAGCTGGAACATACTCATCCTTTACCTGTTCCCCTTCATATAGAGCTACAGGATATTGCTCCAATAAACCACTGCGAGCCTCCGTTGCGATCACCTTTGCCATTTCTTTAGCTAAAGCCTCATCACCTTCTTTATCCACAACAGCCACAGATTCCGTTAAAGTGAAGTTTCCTTCTGTCGGGTCAATATATTCAATTGGCAATCCTTCGTTTTTAGCATCAATCGCTTGAATACGTAAACCAAAGCCTGCAGCAACCTCACCAGTTTTCACCTTTTTGATAGGGCCAGAACCTGAGCTTTCAATATGTGGGCCAGCATTTTTAATTAAATCAGCTAACACCTTTTGTCCTTCATCGTCACCATATTCCTTTATAATGGCTTGTACTAAAAGCCAGCCTGTTGAGGAATCCATAATATTTGGGAAGGATACTAATTCCTTGTAAGCAGGGTCTGTCAAATCCTTAATCGATTTCGGTACTGCTAGCCCTTTTTGTTGCAATACCTCTGTATTAATAAAGATGGAGCCAACATTGCCTAAAATCGGCAGTGCATATGTAACTCCTCCATCAAGTGGCTTTAAGTCCGAAGAAATATCTACAAACATGGCTTTAGAGGTTTGAGCACTTTCTATAAAATAGGAAGCCATCGTGACAACATCTGCTTCAATATCTGTCCCTTCTGCCATCATTTTGCCACCTAACTCAGAAGTACCGAATGATTGGATTAAATACTTACCTTGATAGCCCTTATCATCTAATGTGGATTCCATTACTTCAATTGCTTCATCATCAGCATTTGAATAAATAATGACTTGCTCTTTGGAATCAGCTGCAGCCCCTCCACACGCAGCTAAAACAACCCCCGCTGCACTAATTGTCCCTAACATCATGCTTGTTGACTTGTTCATTTTGATATCTCCTCCGCTTTTTCTTTATGTGCTGTTATATAATCACAACCTAATTTCACAATGAGGTTTGTACATAAAATAAATATCGATAGTACAAAAATATCGGTGTACTTTGCGAAATGCTGAAGCTCTTTGATGCGTGTTGAGACAAGCATTGTCTTCGTGCTGACAAGGAAAATAACACCACTAACCGTGACCATAGCATTTAAAAAAAAGTAACTAAACATTTGATAAATCGTTGGTCTAATATTCGGCAAAATAATTCGTCTAACGGTTTTTAACCAAGAATCCTTTAATAGCTCAGCTGTCACTTCCCATGTAGGGTCCATCTTTTGTAATGAATTTTTCGCCATTAAATAAGGTGTCGTAAAAAAATGAACAATATTACATGCAACAATGATGAAAAATGTACCTTTTAATGAACTTCCATTAAAGAAAAACAAGTAGGACAATCCAAGCACCATTCCTGGTACTGTATTTGTAATCATGGAGGCTACATCTAAGCTTTTTCTTCCTTTTAACGGTGTCCGAACATTGAGTAGCGCTGACAGAAATGTAATGACCACGCCTAATATAGCCGTTAATACTGCCACGATAAGAGAATTGACATATACCTTTATTAAATCCTTCTCTGCTAGTACATTTTGAACATGCTCTAATGTAAAGCTGAAGTTATATGGATAGCCTTTCGTAAAAGGCACAATAAACATCGTTGCAAAAATGATGAATACGATCGTCACACAGACAAATGAATAAATAGTAAACAGCGTGTCACGCAGACGATGCTTTACAAGGTCACTTCGCCCACCTTGTTTATAGTGAAAATTGAAACGCTCTAAAATTGTTAATAGGGCAACACCAAGTACGGCAGGTACTAGCATTAACACTGATATCACTGCGCCACGCTCAAAATGGACAATGGAGCCTAACATCGCTTGATAAAGTTCAGTGGCAATCACTGTGTAATTTCCACCAACAGATGCGGGTATACCAAAATCTGTGAAGCTTAAAATAAACGTTAAAATAAAAGCACCACCAATCGTACCTAACATTGGACGGAATACAGTATGATAAAAGCGACGAAGTGAATGATCATGCATTAACATGGACACCAGTAAAAATCGTTTGTCGATATATTGCATGGAGTTTTGCATTAAAATAAAAGCGACTGGCAATGTATATAAAACGTAACCAAGCACCAAACCGTTGTACCCGTAAATTGTAAAAAGGGGTTGCCCCACTAATTTCGTTAGAATTCCTTGATTACCAAATGTATAAATCAGCACAAAACCATAGGTGATGGTTGGCAGAAGCATGGGCAAAGTAATGCCTATTTGCACAAGCTTTTTCGCATGGCGATGCATCGTTGTAAAATGAACAGCATAGGCCAATAAAAAAGCTAAAATGGTTGTAATCACTGAGGCTACAAAAGAAACTTTAAAGCTATTGATAAAGGCTTCTCGAATTTCGATATTTTGTAAAGCATCTATATAATTTTGAATGGTCACCACATTTCCTATTTTGAAAGACTGCCAAAACATATAAAGTAATGGCACAATTAAAAAGAATAGGAAAAAAATAAGAATCGGTAGAAAAATCAATTTCATCATTTTATTCGTTTTAAGCATATGTTTCTCCAAACAGTTGATAGATGTTATGTCGCTTAATATGAAGCTGCCTTAAAATAAAATCCTCAATAAATTGATTTTTTGGTGCTGTTACTATTTCATGAGGTGTACCAAATTGAGCAACTGTTCCCTCATTAATAATCATGACTTTATCAGATAATGTGAGGGCTTCTTCTGGATCATGTGTCACGATAATGGTTGTCAATTTAAATTCACGGGCAATGGATTTAATACGCTCCTTGATGGATTCCTTAATGACGCCATCTAATGCACTTAGTGGCTCATCTAACAATAGTATTTTAGGCTGCATCACAAGTGTCCTCGCAATGGAAACTCGTTGTTTTTGCCCACCAGATAATTCGTGAATCTTTTTCTGCAGATGAGGTGTTAGCTCTAAAAAATCGATATATTCTTGTATCTCCTCTTTCGACATTTGCACGTTCTTATTTTTCAAACCATAAACGATATTGTCGTATGCATTTAAATGAGGAAATAACGCAAAATCCTGAAACACAATATTAAAACCTCTTTCTTGCATCGACTGCTTGGATATATCTTGTCCATTGTAGACAAGCTGTCCAGCCGTGGAATCTACAAGCCCTAAGATGATATTGAGCAAGGTGGTTTTACCACAACCACTTGGCCCTAGTAACGAAATGATTTCACCTGATTCGATGGTTACATTGATATCTACTAAAACCTTCTTATTTTTATAGCTTTTTGCGATATTTTTTAGCTCTAACAAATTGGTCACCTCTCTCAGTTCTTAGCTTTAGTATAGTGACCATTTGTAAAGGAAAATGCATTTTCGTGTAAATGTTGAGTAAATTCTGACTAAGTGTTGACAAAGTTATGATTATTTTGAGTAAATATCTAGTAGAGGTGATAACATGTATATGATAGAAAGACAACATCAAATTTTGCAGTATGTAAGACAACATAAGGTTGTTAAGTTAGTAACACTCACAAAAGAATTTAATGTTTCGATGGAAACAATTCGCCGCGATGTCCAACAGCTGATGCATGATAAGAAAATTGAAAAGTTTTATGGGGGTATTAAATATATTGAGCCTGTTGAGGGAATAATCGATCAAAGACTTCATGAGCAGTTAGCAGAGAAAATCGCCATTGCCAAAGCTTGTGCCTCACTCGTGGAAAATGGGGAGTGTATTTTTGTCGATAGTGGAACCACTACCTATCAAATGACCCCCTTTTTATTGAACAAGGAAAAATTAACAGTAGTAACAAACTCACTACCTATAGCATTTGATCTAATCGGCTCTAATATTGAGGTTATACTAATCGGTGGTAAAGTTCGTCATTCCGAAAAATCAGTGACATCGAATGAGTTTTTATTCCGCTTTGAACATTTGAATATCAATAAAGCGTTTATATGTGCTAGTGGCGTTTCCATTGAAAAAGGTATTTCTGATTTTAGTTTGGATGAGGCAATTACTAGAAAACAAATTATCTCTATCTCCCAAACAGTTTACGTTGCTACAGATTCCTCCAAATTTAATAAGGATGTAGCGATTCAAGTTTGTCCTTTGACTGACATAGATGTCATTATCACAGACAATGCACTTTCTAAAAAGACGATTCAGCATTTTTCCGATAAAAGCATTCAAATAAAAGTCGTCAACATTGAGGAAAACTAGTCATAATAAAAAAACAACTAGTTGAAATTTTTCCAACTAGTTGCTTTTTTTATATAATTGCTAGCTTGCGCATGATTTTTGCAAGACCATCCTCATCTACATGGTCGGCAATATGATGTGCCACCGCCTTCACTCTCTCATGACCATTCCCCATGGCAACACTTGTCCCAACAGCTTGCAGCATTTCAATATCGTTTATACCATCTCCAAAAGCAAAAGCATCTTGTAAAGTGATGCCCATTCTTTCTAGCACCTTTTCGATACCAGCAGCCTTTGAGCCACCTTTTGGTAAAATATCACAAGAATAGCGATGCCATCGTATGAATTGAACATTTGGGAATGTCTCACAATATAAAGATTCATCTTTTTCTTCCATAAAAATAAGTGTTTGATATACATTGTTCTGCATATAATAAGAAGAGTCTAATGCTGGATATGGATATTTCAGTGTATCTAAGCTCTCAGCTACCATATGATGATCGTTAATAGAGGCAATCATACGTTTATCATCTAAAAATACTACTGGTTCATTACGAGCCTCACCAAAGGCAATGATTTTTGCTAGTTCTTCCTTTTCAATGCCATTTGTATAGACAACTTCACCCTTGTATACAACATATTGTCCATTGAAAGTAACATACGTATCAATTTCTAATTCTTCTAGTAGTGACTCAATCATAAACGGAGCTCGTCCTGTTGCAATTGCCAGTTCATAGCCATTTCGACGTGCTGCCAAAAGCGCCTCTTTTGCAGATGCAGGTAATTTTTTTTCACTGTTATAAAGCGTACCATCTACATCAAAAAACAAAATTTTGTTCATTTTATTAACCATTTCCATAAATAGCATCCTTTCAAGGTAAATGACTTTACATAGACAATAATTTTTATTATAATGATCCTAAGGAGTGATGTGCCATGCTGAAGAAACTAAAACGGAAATTGTTGAAGCAACTTCGTGGCGTACTCGGAAAAAAATCAATTGCCTAACATTTGCCCTTCATTATTTGAAGGGCTTTTCTTTATTTTAGAGGAACTGCGTGATAATATAAAGGAAATGCATTTATTTGGCTATACGCAACCACTGTCTCACTACTTCCTATATAAATTTAAAACATAGTGCACAGCTGAAGCTTTGAGATACAAGAATTACAAACGTACATTTCTTTATGAAGGCTTTATGAAGGAAATTCGTTGTTTTCTTGTAGCACGTGTGTGGTAGTAGTCAAAGGTGCAAGAAAATTGTACGCAATTAAAGGAGAGCAAACTATGATTTACAAAGTTTATTATCAAGAAAATGCAAATGAGATTCCAGTTCGCGAAAACACTAAAAGTCTATACCTTGAAGCTGCTTCAGAACGCGAAGTACGTCAAAAGCTAAAAGACCGTAACTACAACATCGAGTTCGTTCAACTGCTTGAAGGTAACTATTTAGAGTACGAACAAGCAAGCCCGAACTTCGTCTTGGAGGAAATTTAACAAACATGAAGTTTGTTAAAAATGACCAAGCAGCTGTTTTCGCGCTCGGCGGACTGGGCGAAATCGGCAAAAACACTTACGGCGTTCAATTTCAAGATGAAATCATTTTAATTGACGCTGGCATTAAATTTCCAGAAGATGATTTACTCGGCATTGACTATGTTATTCCTGATTATACGTACTTAGTACGTAATGTCGACAAAATTAAAGGACTGTTTATTACACATGGACACGAGGACCATATCGGTGGTATTCCCTACCTTTTACGTCAAGTAAATGTCCCTGTCTATGGTGGTAAGCTTGCACTTGGCTTATTACGTAATAAATTAGAAGAACATGGCTTGCTACGTACAACAAAGCTAATCGAAATTAAAGAAGAGGATGTTATTAAATTTAGAAAAACATCTGTGAGCTTCTTTAGAACAACACACAGTATCCCTGATGCATATGGTGTTGTTGTGAAAACACCACCTGGTAATATCGTTCACACAGGTGACTTTAAATTTGATTTTACACCAGTGGGTGAGCCAGCCAACTTAACGAAGATGGCTGAAATTGGACGTGATGGCGTGCTTTGCTTACTATCAGATAGTACCAACGCTGAAAAGCCTAATTTCACAATGTCAGAGCGTACAGTTGGAAAGAGTATCGATGAGATTTTCCGTAAAGTGGATAGTCGTATTATTTTTGCTACATTTGCGTCAAATATTCACCGATTACAGCAAGCCACAGATGCTGCCATAAAATACGGAAGAAAAATTGCTGTCTTTGGTCGCTCCATGGACAATGCTATTACCATTGGTCGTGAGCTTGGCTATATTACCGCTCCAAAGGATACATTTATCGATGCTCAAAGTATCAACCGACTTCCTGCAAACGAAGTGATGATTTTATGTACAGGCTCTCAAGGTGAACCAATGGCAGCCCTATCACGCATTGCCAATGGTACGCACCGTCAGATTCAAATACAACCTGGCGATACGGTTATCTTTTCTTCTTCCCCAGTACCAGGTAATACTGTGAGTGTTAATAAAATTATCAATTTATTGTTCCGCGCAGGTGCAGAAGTCATTCACGGCGCTTTAAACAATATCCATACATCTGGTCACGGCTCACAAGAAGAACAAAAACTGATGCTTCGTTTAATGAAGCCTAAATTCTTTATGCCTATCCATGGTGAATTCCGTATGTTAAAAATGCATACACATCTAGCAGAAGATTGCGATGTTCCACTCGACAATACATTTGTGATGGAAAACGGTGATGTGTTGGCATTAAGTGCCAATGAAGCGCATGTTGCCGGTCGTATCCCTTCTGGAGATGTTTATATTGATGGTAATGGTATTGGCGACATCGGCAATATCGTATTACGTGATCGTCGCATCCTTTCTGAAGAAGGTCTGGTCATTGTAGTAGTTAGTGTAGATATGGAAAACCAAAAAATCGTTTCAGGTCCTGACATCATTTCACGTGGCTTTGTCTATATGCGTGAATCAGGTACGATGATTAACGAGGCACAGAAAATGCTAAATCGTCATCTGAATGCAACGATTCAAGGCAAAACACCTCAATGGACAGAATTGAAAAATGAAATAACTGATGTTTTAGGGCCGTATCTATTCGAAAAGACAAAACGTCGACCAATGATTCTACCGATTATTATGGAGGTTTAACCTCTTGTGAAGAAGCTATGTAAAGTTTACATAGCTTCTTTTTTATTTTTGAAATATTGAAACCTCCTTTTTTATTTTTACGTATATAGTTATAACAACATCTAAAGGAGCGTTTTTTATGCTAGATAAAATTCTTCATTCCTTGCTCAATGGTAAATCCAAACGTCGTTATTCTTCATCGAGTAGCCGTCGCAAGTATTCTAAACGACATAATTATTATGGTCATAAGCATTATAAACGTGGCTCTCGTAAAAGCTCACGTAGTCTTTTCAGCTCAATGAGTTTCTTTAGCAGTTAATGTGGTGGAAGCGACTATCCGAAAAAGGCTTCGATCAGGCTGTAGCACATTACATTGGCAAACATCCCAACTTCTCTTTTAAAAAATTGCTTGGCTATGGTGCATATGGTCGTGCATATTTGATTGAGGATTGTTCATCAAAGCTATTTGTCTTAAAATGCTTGCGTCCCAAACACCGTCACCACAAGAAAACCATCCAAAAATTTAAACAAGAAATACACATACTCCAACAAGTTTCACTGCCCTATGTTCCTACCATCCATTCAACAGGAACGATTCAAGAAAGTCCATTTTTTATTATGGACTATGTCAATGGGCAAACTTTTGAACAACTGATTTTTGAGGATGGTGCCAAGTTTACAGTTGTTCAATCACTTGCCATTACAAAGCAACTTTTAGAACAAATTATTGAATTACACAATCATGGTATTGTTCATCGCGATTTACGTATTCCTAATATATTGCTAGTCCATCAACAATTGCATATTATTGACTTTGGTCTCGCTACCACTTATCAGAAGCACATCGACCTCTCTGCTATTGAAAATCCTAAACGAGCAGAAAATCATATTAGCGATTTATATTTTGTCGGTCATTTTTTATTATTTTTACTGTACTCAAACTACAAGCCAAGCAAACGAAAAGAGCAAGCCTGGCAGCAAGAATTGAAATTACCGATTGAAGTCAAAGATTTTCTTGAACGGCTATTATGGATTCAAGACCCTTTTAATAGTGCGTTAGAGGCTTGGCAATCTGTCCCCTCACTCACCCACTAAAAAATAGAATTGTTCACCTACATAACGTGAACAATTCTATCCAGTAGTTTAAATATTAAAGTATTTTGCGCTTACATAAGCAATCCAATGATAGGCTGTGTCTTGACGTAGATTTTCTATTAGCCCTTTAATGATGGCTTTACTGTAAGTAGGATTTTCTATTTCTTGTCTCAATAGCATAAGGGATTCTTTTACAATAGGATCCTCAGTAGGATCAATATTTTGCTCCAATAATTGTAGTAAAGCATCTTTTGAAACATCTTGTTCACAAGGTTTTGCAATAAATGGCACAAGATCTGCTGTAATAAAAGGAATGGTTGTATGGTGTGCAATAATATCTGTCTTCTCTGCTAAAGATTTTGCCAACTGCTCTAAATCTAGTGGCATATCTGAAAAAATAAAAAGCTCAGCATAACTCTTCATAAATCCTTTTATACAATACATCACATCATATTTCGTTTCTTGTAATTTATCCTGATAAAGTTGTTCAAGCATATAGATGATTGATTTCGACATTTCTGCTTCATACGCTGTTATTTTATGAAATAGCTCTTTTTTTGTTAGAAAGACCTTTTCGTTAAAGAACACACGAGCAGATGTAGAATGTGCTTTGAATGCTTGAAAGATGCTTTTATAAAATTCAACCAATACGGTTTCTTTACTATAGGTTCCTCTGACTACTTGGTCAATATCTGTAATGAACTGCTGTAAATAGTAATCCACCATTGAAATAACGAGCTCATCTTTTGTTTTGAAGGATAAATAAAATGCACCTTTAGAAATTCCACAGCGTTCTGTAATTTGTTGAACTGACGTAGCTTCAAAACCCTGTTCAGAAAATAGTTCTATCGCTTTCTCCATAATTAATTGCTTTTTTAACATATTTTTAAATCTCTCCTAATGCATTTCGTTGACAAATGACCGATTAGTCATTAGTATAAATAATTGAATTTAGATAGTCAATAAAGGGTAGGTGTGAAGGTGAAAGGTTTAGTTAATTTCGTATTAAAAAACAAATTGGCAGTTTGGTTACTAACAATTATCATCACTGTCTCTGGTATTTATTCCGGTACAAGAATGAAAATGGAATCAATACCCGATATTTCAATCCCATATTTAATTGTCATGGGAGTATATCCTGGCGCAACGCCTGAACAAGTAATGAATGAGCTTTCCATTCCATTTGAAAAATCCATAGAAAGCTTAGAAGATGTGAAAGCTGTTTACTCAACATCCTCTTCCAACGTAGCACAAGTTCAAGTAGAATACGACTACGGAATTGATATGGATGAGAAGAAACGTCAATTAGAAGCAGCTTTAGATAATCTTAAACTACCTGAAGGTGCTCAAGAGCCTACTATTATGGCGATTAGCATGAACATGATGCCAGTAGTTGCTTTATCTGTAAGTAGCTCTAAGGAAGATATTGTAGACTTAACTTCTACAGTAGAAGACGTGTTACTTCCAAAAATTGAAAAAATTGATGGTGTTGCCTCTGCGACCATCACAGGTCAGCACATTGAACAAGTATCATTTAAATATGATGAAGAAAAAATGACTGCACTTGGTTTAACGGAGGATACAGTTAAACAAATGATTCAGGCAAGTGATATGTCACTGTCACTTGGTTTATATCAGTTTACTGTTGGCGAACAGGCTGTTTCAGTAGATGGTAAAGTACAATCTGTTGATGAGCTAAAAGATTTATTAATTCCAGTTACACCTTCAGCTACAAATCCTTCACCTTTCGTTCGTCTAGGTGATATTGCTAAAATTGAAGTAGAAGGTAAAGTACAATCTGTTTCACGTACAAATGGGCAAGATGCCATCGCCATTCAAATCGTGAAAGGTCAGGATGCGAATACGGTAACAGTTGTTAATGCAGTAAAAGACCTTATTAAAGATGAAGAAAAACGATTAGACGGCTTAAATGTAGATATTTCCCTTGACCAAGGAGCCCCAATTGAAGATTCTGTATTTACAATGATCGAAAAAGCAGTATTTGGTGGCGCTATTGCAGTCTTAATCATTTTACTATTCCTACGCGATTTCAAATCAACTATTATTTCAATTATTTCTATCCCAGTTTCTGTCTTCATGGCATTACTGCTATTAAACTGGATGGATATCACACTCAACATTATGACACTTGGAGCGATTACCGTCGCAATTGGGCGTGTGATCGATGACTCGATCGTAGTTGTTGAAAACATTTATCGACGCATTCACTTAAAACAAGAAAAACTTACGGGTCGTGCCCTAATTCGTGAAGCAACGATTGAAATGTTTAAACCAATTCTTTCGTCTACATTAGTAACGGTAGCGGTATTTGCTCCACTAATTTTCGTAGGTGGTATGGTAGGCGAATTATTCATGCCATTCGCCCTAACAATGACATTTGCACTAGGTGCATCACTATTAGTAGCTATCACCATCGTACCTGCATTATCTCACTTCTTATTCCGTAAAAAATTATACGGTGAGAAAACAGAAAGCCAACATAAAGAAGTTGGGAAACTTGCTACTTGGTACAGAGGTATTTTAGAAAAAACATTAAATCACAAAATTATTACTTCTATCATTGCGATTGCCCTACTTGCTGGTTCTCTTGCATTAACACCACTTATTGGCTTTAGTTTCATGGGATCACAAGAAGAAAAAGTAATGTACTTAACGTATACTCCTTCAACTGGAGAGCTAGCTGATGAAACGGCAGCGAATGTTGAAAAAGTAGAAAAAGAATTAATGAAGCGTAAAGACGTTAATATTTTACAAGTTTCCATAACGGATGCAAATAATGTTGATCCATCAGCAATGATGATGGGTGGAGGCGCTGGTGGTGCCTTAATGTACCTTATCTTTGATCCAGATATGGAAGACTTCCCTAAAGCTCGTGAAGAAGTAGAAGACTATGTATTCAACATCGGTCAATCAGGAGAATGGAAGTCTCAAAACTTCTCTTCTATGTCTATGTCTTCAAACGAAGTCAGCTACACATTATATAGTGATGACTTAGATAAACTTCGAGATGCTGTGAAACAAGTAGAAGGTGTCCTAAAAGAAGTGGATGGCTTAGAAGATATTAAATCTGATAACGAAGATCCATACGTAGAGCATGTACTAAAAGTAGAACAAAAAAATGTCCTACAATATGGTTTAACAACAGCTCAAATCGTGATGGCATTAAATTCGAATACAACAAAAGAAGTATTAACTACCGTTAAAAATGATGGTAAAGATATTGATGTGATCGTTCAACGTGATGCTAAAGCAGCTGCTACTTCCTTAGATGATGTCTTAGCTACTGAAATTAAAACGGCTTTAGGCACAACCATGACAATCGGTGAATTAGTTGATGTCGAGGAAGGTACGACACTTAACTCGTTATCTCGTTCAAAAGGTGAATACTTTGCAACTGTATCTGGTACGATTATCGGAGACGATATTTCAAAAGCCACTTCTGCTGCTGATAAGAAAATTGATAAATTAGATTTACCAAAAGGTGTTACAACTGGTGTTGCGGGTGTTGCTGCCGATATGCAA
This sequence comes from Lysinibacillus sp. FSL L8-0126, assembly GCF_038630385.1. Taxonomy (NCBI): domain Bacteria; kingdom Bacillati; phylum Bacillota; class Bacilli; order Caryophanales; family Bacillaceae; genus Lysinibacillus; species Lysinibacillus sp. FSL L8-0126. Next base: position 579,353 of record NZ_CP152028.1, read on the forward strand.
GAAACATTCACTAAGCTTGGTATTGCTATGTTAGCGGCAATTGCCATTGTTTACTTCATCTTAGTAGTAACATTTGGAGAAGGTTTAGCTCCATTCGCTATTCTATTCTCCCTACCATTCGCCGTAATTGGAGCATTTATTGGTTTATTCGTTACAGGTCAAACTATTTCTGTATCTGTAATGATGGGTCTGTTGATGTTGATTGGTATCGTCGTAACCAATGCCATCGTATTAGTCGACCGCATCATTCATATGGAACATGATGGTCTTGCCATGCGTGAAGCGATCCTCGAAGCAGGAGCAACACGTTTACGTCCAATCCTAATGACAGCCATTGCCACAATCGGGGCAATGATTCCAATGGCACTTGGTTCTGGTGGCAGTGGTTTAATTTCGAAAGACTTAGCTATTACTGTAATTGGTGGTTTACTATCTTCAACACTATTAACATTAGTTGTTGTACCAATTGTCTATGAAATGCTGTCTAAAATGTTAAAGAAAAACCGTAAAGATATTGAAGAAAATTAATAAAAAACAGCTACTCATGCAGTTATATTGCATGAGTAGCTGTTTTTTTATCATAAGCTATTTACTGATTATCTTTCACCACAAAAACTTCCTTGCTTTCCACACCTGCAGCAGATACAGCCGTAATGCCGTATGTGTAGCTTTGCTTAGCAAGAGCTGTCTTGTCCACAAATTCAGTGATGCCATCCATATTATAAACAACATCCACTATATTTTGAGGATCATTATAAGAACCCTCTTTGTTCCCTGCAAAACGATAAATGACATACTTACGTGGTTGTGTTTCATTTTCGTCTATAATGTCAATTTTGCGACCAGTCGCTCCCTTTGTCACTTGTACAAAAGTCGGCTTATTCGGCCTAGTGTCATCATCCCAAGTTGTACCTGGTGTCAGTGCTGTATAATTATATAGTTGTTGATTAACAATCGTTGCATAGCCCAGTTTATTGTTTTGAATACTTTTTAAGGAGAAGTGCATTTGCCCTTTGGCTGCTACCTTTTCCGAACGATTCGCTAGTATTTGACTTGGTAATTCCATTTTGTTTTTCCATGCTGCATCACTGTCATTGCCAACCTTGTAATCAGCAAGTCCAATGTATAGATGAACAGGGTGTGTTTTTGCATATGTTTGTACCTCATGGCTCCACCAATCTAGCAATGTCCCATATTTCGCAACAGCTAATGTTCTTGACCAATAAATTTGTGGTGTAATGTAATCAATCGTGCCATTTTGAATCCATGTTCTGACGTCTGCATATAAATCATCGTAATTATTGACACCAGCTCGCGTATCGCTTCCTGTTTTGTCCAGTGATTTATTGCGCCATACGCCAAATGGAGAAATACCAAATTGAACATATGGTTTTGTATCTTTAATGGCTGTGTATAGATTTTCTACAAGTTGGTTGACATTATCTCGTCGCCAATCTTCCACCTTTTTAAAGGAACCACCATATTTTTTAAAAGCTGCTTGATCTGGAAAGACTTCATTTGCAATTTTATATGGATAAAAATAATCATCCATATGGACTGCATCAATATCGTAATTGGCTACTAGCTCTCTTACTGTTTCCACTAAATAGTCTTGTACTTCTGGTAAACCAGGATTTAAATAATATTGTTTGCCATATTTGACAACCCAGTTTGGATGGGTTCTTGCCACATTATCGGCAGCAAGGTCTGTTAGTTTTTGTCCAGACATTGTTACACGATAAGGATTCATCCAGGCATGCAGCTCCATCCCTCGTTTATGTGCTTCCTCTACCATAATTGCAAGAGGATCGTAACCAGGATTTGTACCTTGCTTTTTCCCTGTTATGTAGGATGACCATGGCGCTAGCTCAGACGCATACATTGCATCATTTGTTGGCCTTACTTGATAAATAACTGTATTCAATTTGCTGGCTTTTAATTGATCCAATGTTTGGCGTGTCCAAGCTGTATACTGCTCCTTAGTCATACCCGCTTTCATATCAATATTAAGAACCGTTGAAATCCAGACAGCCCGCATTTCCCTTTTCGGCTGTGTCGTGCTTGCCATCGCTGTCTTTTCAGGAATTGTCGATAGGCATAACACAAAAATCATCGCGACAAAAGTGATAAGTTTCCATTTACTATTATTCTTTCTCATATTTCCTCCATTTGCTATTTTTCTATTTTAGTATATGATAGGTTCTCGCTAAATGCACGTCTCCAAAGATACTTCACTGGATGAATGAAATAATGCGGTCATAAGTATTTCCGTCTATTTAAGAAGAAGCAGCTTAAAATCTATAAATTAATAGCACTATTAAATGATACTTTTTGTTGTCATTCATTTTATCAAATACTTTAGTTGATTCTAAAATCTGTATAATCAAAACAAAAAAACAGCCAAGAGAGCGGTGAAATGCTTTTCTCGGCAATTTGTTATTTTACTATCATTTCCCTTGTTATTAGCTCTGGTCCTAAAATGTTAAGGTGTTTGATTCGTTCTTTACGCGCAGATAAACTTTATGCTACAATCAACACAACTTATATAGAACGGAGGGTATTCCTAATGACAGCTTCAATCAGACTACGATTTCACATTATTAACTAAATATGTGTACACTTTGCCTGCTGTGCAAGGGAAATGGGATTAGTCTAGTCTGTTTTAGGAATACAGGAAGAGAGGGGACTGCAACACCCCCTCTTTTTTGTTGTCTTTCAACTTTCCACACAGGCACTACTGTTAGAAAGGGATGACGAATTTGGATCATTGGAAACGCAATACGATACTTTTTTTAAGCAGTCAAACCATTTCACTTTTTGGCTCTGCTCTAGTGCAATATGCCATTACATGGTATATCACACTTACAACGCAATCAGGCATCATGATGACCATTGCGATTATTTGCGGTTTTGTACCGACCTTCTTCTTAGCACCAATTGCTGGTGTTTGGGCAGATCGCTACAATCGTAAATGGCTTATTATTTTGGCAGATGGCATGATTGCCTTATCCACGTTAATTTTAGCTATTTTATTTTTAACTGGCTATGATGAGCTCTGGCTATTATTTGTTATATCAGCGGTACGTGCAGTTGGTGCAGGTATTCAAACACCTGCTGTAGGCGCTATTTTACCTCAATTTGTGCCTGAAGAGCATTTAATGAAGGTTAATGGGATAAACAGCAGTATTCAAGCTTTTATCATGATTCTTGCACCCATGGCAAGTGGGGCATTATTAACGATGGCTTCAATCGAATCCATTTTCTTTATTGATGTGACGACAGCTGCTATTGCCATCACCATCTTCTTATTATTTCTGCATATTCCTGCACATGCCAAAGCGAATCAGCCACAGACAACAAGCTATTTTAGTGATATGAAACAAGGCTTCATCTACATTAAAGAGCATGCTTTCTTAAAACAATTATTCTTGTTCTTTGCCTTTTTCATGTTGCTCGCTGCACCTGCTGCCTTTTTAACACCTTTGCAAGTTACACGTAGCTTTGGCGATGATGTATGGCGTTTGACTGCCATCGAAATGGCCTTTGCCATTGGTATGTTAATCGGTGGTATTGCCATCGCGACATGGGGTGGCTTTAAAAATAAAGTGCATACCATGACATTATCTGCTTTATTATTTGGTCTTTGTACAATGGCTCTTGGAATTATTCCTGTTTTTTGGCTGTATCTCGTGATAATGGCTGTTACAGGAATAGCTATGCCAATCTTTAATACACCCGCAACGGTGTTATTACAAGAAAAAGTAGAAAGTGATTATATGGGGCGAGTATTTGGTATTCTTAGCATGATTTCTACCTCTATGATGCCTTTAGGTATGCTTATTTTTGGTCCAATAGCTGATATAATTGCCATCGAATGGCTACTAATAGGGACAGGAATATTACTTTTCATTCAAGGATTTTTCTTACTTGGAAGTAAAGTCTTGTTAGCTGCTGGTAAGCCAACAAACGATTAGTCCACATATCACCTAAAACTAATATGTTTAAACTCTAGTAAAAAAGTGAAAGCTTATAGTAAGAGGTGATAATGAATGACTGAAAAAAAACAAGCGAAAACTCGTTATACAAACAACCCTGATGTACTGGATACAGATAAAAAAAGCATTTTCGATCAACACGAGGATATGAAAACAGTCGATCCAATACCTGTTGAAGAACTGAATGAAAAAGTGAAAGACGAACAACATAAATCCAACACAAAGGATTCCTCAGCTACTGCTAAACGTTATCCATAAAGTGAAGCTAGCAGGATTTTTCACCAGACAGCTTTTAAGGATATTAAGATAAAAAGTCGACCCAATGTATTAGGAAATTGGGTCGACTTTTTCATATAGTAATTTAAAGAGGGAAATAAATGAAACATGCAATACCTATTTTGAAAACGGAAAGGCTACTTTTAAGACCTATTGCTCCACTAAATTTAGAGGCCATGTATGATTACACTTCTCGCGAAAATGTGGCACGCTATGTGACGTGGCAGGCCCATACAAGTTTAGAGGATACTAAAGCTTTTATAAAACGAATATTAAATGGCTATCAGCAAGGTAATCTCCTACTTTTGGGCATCGAAGTACACTAATTGGTACAATCGATTTTGTTACGATTAGCAACACACATCAATATGCAGAAATTGGTTATGTACTTTCGGAGGATTATTGGAATAAAGGATTCACTACAGAAGCAACAAAAAAAACTGATTGACTTTGGCTTTAAGGAAATAAATTTAGTACGTATTCAAGCGCGATGTTTTGAAGAAAATATAGCCTCTTAAAAGGTTATGGAGAAATCAGGCATGCAATTTGAAGGAATTTTACGCAAAAGTATGTTTGTTAAAGGAAAATACCAAAATGTGAAAATGTACGTCATCACTGATGATGATTATAGAAATCTTTAGCAAACAAAGCCTTGCTCCATATGCAAGACTTTATCATTACAACCATTTTTCTACACAATATATCTTTTTAGCTGTTGCATCTAGCTTTACTCGTTTCCCTATCGCTATTGGATGCATAGGATGTGTATGGCAAATATCCACCTCTGCTAATAGAGGTATCTCTATTCCATCCAACTGTTCAAGTAGAATATCATAGGGTTGTCTGCCCGTTCCTAAATCATCATAGCATTCATGTTTGCCCAAAATAATGCCCCTTACTTTATTAAAGACACCATGCAATTTCAGCATAGCAAAATTCTTTTCAACAATAGCAGCATTTTTTAAGCAGTCCTCCACTAATAAAATGTCACCTTCCAAAATTTCAGGGAAATAAGGCGTGCCAATAAAACCGTACATTGCATTTACATTGCCGCCAATTAACCTACCTTCTACAACCCCTTCCTGAATTGTTAACCATTCATTTTTCTTGAGCTTTTTATCGACCGTCTTCTCGAGCCAGTTAACAGGTTCATCTGACCAGTAAGAGGGCATTGGCATTTCATAAGGTAGTGCTTGCGGTTTAAAGAAATAATCCTCAAAAAACTTGAAGGTGTCATTTACTAATGGTTCAAACTCGCCAAAAGAAGGGACAAACGCTGGACCATAAAAAGTTGCTATACCTGTCTTTGCATAAAGAGCAAGTAAAATGGCTGTTGCATCCGAATAACCTACGACTATTTTGGGCTGTTGACGAAACGCCTCATAATCAATGTAGGGCAGCATACTATTGGCATTTGTCCCTCCGATTGTAGACATAATGATATCCACATCTGGATTGCGTAGTAATTCATTTAATTCTTCCGCACGTTCCTTTGGTGAACCAGAGCGATAATAATCTGATTTGCCAGTAAGAGAACCTGTTACGATTTGAAGGTTTTTCTCTTCTAGAAACAATTTGGCACGTTCATAACGTTTCAACGCCGTCACCGTTGCTGGTGAGGATGGTGAATAAATGCCGATATTGATCTGTGTCGTCATACGTACATTCCTCTCCCTATCAAATTATAATAGCTTTGACATATAATATTCATTGATATATTGACCATCTACATATAAGGAATTTCGCTTTATTCCCTCTATGTCAAATCCCATTTTCTTATATAAAGCAATTCCAGCCTCATTATTTTCCATAACGGTTAACTCTAAACGATGGATACCATTAACTTTTGCCCAATCCTCTACATGATTAAATAATGCCGTCCCTATTTTCCTTCCTCGATAGTCACTATGTATGCCTATTACAAGATAAGCACGGTGAGCAATTCTAGATGGTTCATTGCCCTGTAAAATTAAATAAGCAACAATCTTTTGTTCCATTTCCGCCACGAATAAAGCTGAATGGTGACTATGATATAGCTTTTCAATATAGCTTCCAAATTGCTCGGGCTCTAATTTTCGCTCACCTGGGCCAAATAGCATAAGATTGGATGCCTCTGCATTTGTCATAACAGCTATAATCTGTGTACTATCCTTGCGTGTTGCTTCTCGTATTAGCATGTAAAGTTCCTCTCTCTTTAAAATTTAGTAATCTGCATTATTCGTTCTTAATGATGGCATGCTGAGTAAAATATATTTTGATTCGTTCATTTGATGCAAAATATAGTCAGCGATAAATGAAGGGATTTGCCGCGAAAATCCACCTGCTGATTGTGCAATAATTTATCTTGACTCTTTATGGTTTTTCTTTATTTCGTACAGGGCTTGTTCATGACCAAATCTTTCTAACACCTGTACTTTGTGCATCCCTAACTTTTCGAGTAAGTGACAAGATGCCTTATTAGCAGTTTGTGTTTCTGCCACAATCGATGATATATCTAAATAATTCAGGCCCTCCTCCATCACCGCTGTAAGGACTTCAAAAGCTAGCCCCTTTCCCCAATACTGTGGTAAAAATTGATAGGAAAGCTCATATAACTCTTTATCATGGTATTCATCGATAGAAACAAGACCAATAAATTCACCTGTCGTCTTTAATGATATATATAAATATGTATTAGGAAATGGTGCTGCTAGCATGTCTTTAAAGGATGCCTCTATATAGCTGTCCTGTGGTACACCTCCAAGATAGGTTCTAACTTGTTCATTGGAGTAAAGCATATGTATAGCTTTGTAATGTTCTGGTTGTAATGGCTCTATCACACAGTTACTTGTTATAAACTGCATTTTTCTACCTCCTTCTTTATGCAAAGTGTAATTCAACCATCAGACAGAAATCAAACATTTTTTCCAAATATTACTTTCCACTTTTATAAAAAAAGTAGTGACCAGCCCTTATTGCTGAATCACTACTTGCGTTATTGTCCGAATTGTTCGAGTAACCGTTGTGTATTGGTTGATTGTTCGAGGGCTTTTTTCTCATTGGCCCAATAAACCAAATATTGTGTATCGCCAACGGTGAAGACCATTTGTTGCAATTCTTCATCAAGCTCAGAACGAATGGCTACCTCTAAAATTTCCACCTCATAAAGAGGCTTTTCTTTCATTTTATAAACAATATGATAAGCTGGCTCTTCTTCAAAAATTGTTCTTTCCTTTTTAGAAAGATCTCTTACATGACTTAATGGATGTTTCTCTATAAAGTCTTTTGCTTCATCTCCTGTAGCTTGCAATAAAGATTGGTCCCCTTGCAATAATTCAATTGCATCGATTTCTGTGGCATGATCTAAAATTAAGGAGATTGCCTCATCTTCATTTTTTTCTCGATATTGCATGATAAAAGCACCAATTAGTAAAACAGCGGCAAAAATAACAAGTCTCCATCTTCGTTTAGTCATTTGCCATTACCCATTCAATGCCTTTTTAACAAAGCGATTTATATCAACGTCAGCACCTATCACAAGCATAATATCTCCTAGTAAAATCTTATCACTTGCTTGTGGAGACACGATAATATCAGCTCCACGCTTGATTCCTACAATGTTAATGCCATATTTTGCTCGAATATCTAAATCCATAATGGAGTATCCTGCAATCGCGTCATTTGCCTTTAACTCCATAATTGAATGTTCATCCGAAAGCTCTAAATAATCTAGCACTGTATTAGATAACATATTATTAGCAATACGAATCCCCATATCTCGCTCAGGATGGACGACAAAATCTGCACCAATTTTACGTAAAACTTTTTCATGATAGTCATTTTGAGCCTTTACTGTAATTTGCTCAACACCAATTTCCTTTAAAATAATCGTTGTTAATATACTCGCCTGAATATCTTCACCAATTGCTACAATAACATGCTCAAAATTACGGATACCTAATGAATTCAGTACCGATTCATCAGTTGAATCTGCAATGACAGCCTGGGTAGCAATGGAGGCAAATTCATCTACACGCTCTGAAGAATGGTCAATTGCCATCACCTGTGCACCCTGACTCATTAATTCACGAACAATACTTCCTCCAAAACGTCCAAGCCCTATGACCGCAAACTCTTTTTTCATCATAAAAAATCCCTCCGAAAACTACTATACCATCATTGTAGCTTATTCTTTATCATATGTATTGTTAAAACAAGAGTCTATTCGTCAATGTTGGATAACAAAAAAGACGAGGATCTTGATCCCCGTCTAAACTTCTTTTTATTATTCAGCGTTACGCATCTCATCTAGCACGCGATTGACACGCTTTTCTAGCATTTTCATGCCACTTCCTCCAGCTTGCATATGACGCAGCTGACCATCTTTATCAAACACAAAATATGCTGGTACATATTGGTTTTCAAAAGCATCTGTTAGTTTCATTTCACTATCTACAAAGATTGGTTGCACAATATCATGTTCTGCTGCTACTGCTTTGATTGTATCTAAATCAGTGTCTGCCTCAGAACGCGGCATATGTACTGCTACAACATTTAATTCATCTTTAAATTGATCACGGAAATTGTTGACGTCCGGCATTGCTTCTTTACATAAATGACAGCTTACTGACCAAAAGTGGATTAATGTTGGTTTCTCGCCTACTAATTCAGCTTTTGTTACTTCCCCATTTAACCAAGTCGTTGCACCTACTAGCTCAGGCATTTGTTCACGAAGTTTCATAAAAATCCTCCTCTAATATATAGGTTGTTTTCAACTAGTTCGATAACAATTGAAAACCCTTCTCAAAAACAAAAATTCAGTTAAAAGTCCCCACAAACTTGTCGTGGGGACTCTTAATTTGTTCCATAATGACTCGACTCTATTTAGATTATAGAGTTGCTTGACCTGGACGCCAGTTTGCTGGGCAAAGACCACCAGTTTGAAGTGCTTGAAGTACACGTAACGTTTCATCAACATCACGGCCGATGTTGTTATCGAATACTGTTTGGTATTTTAATTCGCCTTCTGGGTTGATGATGAATAGACCACGTAATGCGATACCTTCTTCTTCAATTAAAACACCATATTCTTTCGAAACTTGGTGGTTTGTATCTGCAGCTAATGGGTATTTTAATTCACCAAGACCATTTTGAGTGCGGTCTGTGTTAATCCATGCTAAGTGAGTGTGGATTGTGTCTGTAGAAACACCGATTACTTCTGCATCTAAGTCTTCGAACTCGTCATAACGATCACTCATCGCAGTGATTTCAGTTGGACATACAAATGTGAAATCCATTGGATAGAAGAAAAGAACTGTCCATTTGTCTTGTGCTTTAATATCTTCTAATGATACTTTACCAAATGATTTGTCTGAAAGTACTGCTTCCATTGTAAAGTCAGGTGCTTGTTTACCTACCATGCGTTCTGCCATAATAAATCCCTCCGAATAAATATGTAGTTTATATATTCCATTCGCACAAGCGAACTCATCTTCTACGATAGCAGAGTAACCGCAGTTTTTCAAACAAGTAAACTCCGCTCGTTTGTACGTTTGAAGTGGCATGACAAGAAATCGTCAAATCCACAAATGAAATGACTGCTACAGCCTATTTATTCACTATTTTTAACAAAAATATTCTACCCTATACAAAATTTTTCTCCATTTTCTTTATGCCTGTTTTTTTAACATTTTATAGCTATTTTTTTCACGAAAAATGATTGCAAAAAAAAAATTATTATGTATAATTGTAATGGTTTTAGTAAACTAAAAGTTTCGTTAAAGTAAACTTCGTATTTCAAAAGTTTATGATTGCTAAACTTCTTCTAGGAGGGAAAAGATGCAAATAGGAGCAAAAATTAAAGCGCTTCGTTTAAAAAAAGGTCTTACCCAAGAGGAACTTGGAGAACGTACAGATTTAAGTAAAGGTTATATCTCCCAATTAGAACGTGATTTAAACTCACCTTCTATTGAAACATTATTTTCTATTTTGGAAGTGTTAGGTTCAACACCTAAAGATTTTTTTGATGATGACTCACCTGAACAAAAGGTTGTCTATACAGAAGAAGACCAATCTATCTATACAGATGAAGAAAAAAATTATGAAATTCAATGGCTAATCCCTACATCTAACGAAAAAGAGATGGAACCCATTTTCTTAACCTTTGCTGCTGATGGCGAATTCAAGCAATTTGAGCCGTCGCTCTCAGAAACATTTATTTATGTTGTCAAAGGACGTATTCGTCTTGTTTTAGGGAATGAACAGTATATTGCAAGTGAGGGCAATGCTCTTTATTTTGACGCGACAGATCATCATCAAATTTTCAATGCACATGCAGATGAAACTAAAATTTTACTCGTTGCAACAGATTCTTATTTATAGCTTAAGGAGGCGCATCAATGACAACGAATTCCATTATCCGCTTTGAAAATGTTTCAAAGTCTTATAGTGACGGTACCGTCGTCTTAAAGAATATCAACTTGGAGCTTGAAAAAGGTAAATTTTATACACTCCTTGGTCCATCTGGTTGTGGAAAAACAACCATTTTACGAATTATTGCTGGTTTCACAGAACCAACGACTGGAGATATATTTTTCCACGATAAAAAAATTAATGCAGTACCTGCAAATGAACGTCAGGTCAATACTGTTTTTCAAGATTATGCGCTATTTCCTCATTTAAATGTTTTCGAAAATGTCGCATTTGGACTACGCATTAAAAAGCTGCCTGAAAATGAAATAAAGGAACGTGTGGCTGAGGCATTAAAATTTGTCAATTTGGCAGGCTACAGCAACCGTGAAATCTCTGAAATGTCTGGTGGGCAGCGTCAGCGTGTGGCGATTGCGCGTGCCATTGTTAATGACCCTGAAGTCATTTTACTGGATGAGCCACTTTCCGCATTAGACTTAAAGCTACGTACTGAAATGCAGTATGAATTGCGTGAATTACAGCAACGTCTTGGCAAAACCTTTGTCTTTGTTACACATGATCAAGAAGAAGCACTTGCTATGAGTGATGAGATTTTTGTTTTAAGTGAAGGACAAATTCAACAATCAGGTACGCCAGTGGATATTTATGATGAACCGATTAACCGCTTCGTGGCTGACTTTATTGGTGAATCTAATATTGTACCAGGTGTGATGATTGAAGATTTCAAAGTTGAATTTGCTGGCAAAATTTTTGAATGTGTCGACCAAGGGATGAAACCAAATGAAAAAATTGATATTGTTATTCGACCAGAAGATTTAGAAATGACAACTATCGATAAAGGGAAACTTGTGGTGAAAGTGGATACACAATTATTCCGAGGCGTACATTATGAATTATCGACGTACGATAAGGATGGCAATGAATGGCTAGTCCATTCATTGAAAAAAGCAGAAGTAGGGACAGAAATTGGCTTAGGCTTTGATCCTGAGGCTATTCACGTAATGCGCTTAAATGAAACTGAGGAAGAGTTCGATAAACGATTAGAATCGTATGGAGACGATGAAGATGCAAACTAAGACATCGAAATCAGCGTTATTTCCATATGTGTTATGGATTGCCTTTTTCGTTATCGCGCCGATTGCCCTCGTTGTTTATTATTCCCTACTTGATTTACATGGCAATTTCACGCTCGATAACTATAAAGCGTTCTTTACTTCTGTTTACTTAAAGATGACATTGAGCTCGTTTTGGTATGCCTTTTTAATTACATTCTTTACTTTATTAATTTCATACCCAACTGCTTATTTCTTAACGAAGACAAAGCATAAACAGCTTTGGCTTCTGCTCATCATTATTCCTTCTTGGATTAATCTATTGTTAAAAACATATGCCTTTATCGGCATCTTTGGATTATATGGACCAATTAATGCATTTATTGAAGTATTTGGCTTCGATCCTAAGCAAATGCTCTTTACGGATATTAGCTTTGTCTTTGTATCGGTCTATATTTTTATTCCGTTTATGATTTTACCGATCTTCAACTCCTTAGATCGATTAAACCCGACGCTTATTTATGCAGCACGCGATTTAGGTGCCTCTGCTTTTACAACTTTTCGCCGTGTCGTTTTACCATTAACAATGGATGGCGTTAAATCTGGAATTCAAGTTGTCTTTATTCCAGCGCTATCCCTGTTTATGATTACACGCTTAATTGCCGGAAATCGCGTCATCACGCTTGGTACAGCGATTGAACAGCAATTTCTTGTAACACAAAATTGGGGGATGGGTTCTACTATTGCTGTGTTCTTAATTTTATTCATGGTGATTATTATGCTCATTACGGGACAAAAAGATAAAGGAGGTCGCGTACGATGAACAAACTATCTGCATCAGCTAAAGTCTATTTAACGATTGTTTTTATCGTTCTGTATGCTCCCATCTTCTATTTAATCTTTTACTCGTTCAATAGTGGTGGCTCCATGAATCACTTTGAATCCTTTACTTTAGAGCATTATAAAGCTGTTTTTGAAGATTCACGTCTTCTTGTTATATTAATTAATACTGTAATCGTGGCATTACTTTCTGCTTTGATTTCTACTATTATTGGCACACTAGGTGCAATCGGTATTGTGACTGTCAAGGATTCAAAAATGCGCAATACTTTACTATCCTTAAACAATGTCTTAATCGTCAGCCCAGACGTTATTATTGGTGCTAGCTTCTTAATTTTATTTACAATGGTTGGCATTAAGCTTGGCTTTGCGTCTGTCTTGTTAGCCCATGTCGCATTTAGTGTACCGATTGTTGTTCTAATGGTTTTACCTAAACTACTAGAAATGAATAAATCCTTAATCGATGCAGCATTAGATTTAGGGGCTACGAAAAAGGATATTATGATGCGTGTCATTCTTCCTTATATTCAACCAGGGATTTTTGCGGGCTTCTTCCTTGCCCTTACGTATTCTTTAGATGATTTTGCCGTGACATTTTTCGTAACGGGTAATGGCTTCAGCACATTATCTGTAGAAATCTACTCCATGGCCCGTGCAGGTATTTCTTTAACGGTTAATGCTATTTCTGGTTTGGTATTCTTTGTTACGGTGTTAGTCGTTGTTGGTTATTATTTCATTACAAGTCGTACGAGTAAAAGAATGGAGGGACAACGATGAAGTCATTAATTCAAGCTACCATCGCCATCCTTGTTGTTTCAGCCCTTTTATTCTATGCGGCTGACGCCTTAAGTGCAGGCGGCGGTAAAAGTGGAAAAGACACGTTAACAATCTTTAACTGGGGAGAATATATTGATCCTGACTTGCTGAAACAATTTGAAAAAGAAACAGGCATTCATGTCATCTACGAGACATTTGATTCCAATGAAGCGATGATGACCAAAATTCAACAAGGTGGAACAGCATATGATATTGCCGTTCCATCTGAGTATATGATAGAAAAAATGAAGGAAGAAAATTTATTGATTCCTTTAGATAAAACAAAAATCCCTAATTTTAAAAATATCGATCCTTACTTTTTAGATTTACCATTCGATGATGACAATAAATATTCGGTCCCTTATTTCTGGGGAACAGTAGGCATTGTCTACAATCCAAGCCTTGTGGGAGATTTAGATTTCTCTTCTTGGGATGATTTATGGGATCCATCCTTAAAACGAAAAGTCTTTTTAGTAGATGGTGCTCGTGAAGTCATTGGAATGGGCTTAAACAGTCTCGGATATTCCTTGAATTCACTAGACAATCAGGAACTACGTGAGGCTACTGATAAATTAATCACACTTGCACCAAATGTAAAAGCCATCATTGGAGATGAAATTACACCATTAATGATCAACAATGAGGCCACTGTAGCCCTTACTTGGTCTGGGCAAGCAGCAGATATGATGTATGAAAATGAGGAGCTAGACTTTGCTGTACCTGAGGAAGGCTCGAATTTATGGTTCGATAATATGGTCATCCCTAAAACATCGAAAAATATCGACGGTGCCCATGCCTTTATCAATTTCATGCTAAGTGCTGAATCGGGTGCACAAAATGCCGATTATGTAGGCTACTCTACGCCTAATATCGCTGCTATGGACTTAATGGATGAAGAAGTTGTTTCTGATGAACGCTACTATCCTTCTGAAGAACAACGCGATACATTAGAAGTTTACAAAAATTTAGGACCAGACTATTTAGGGAAATATAATGAATTGTTTTTAGAATTTAAAATGAGTATTCGTTAAAGCATATAAAGGTCTATCGATGAATTTTTATTTTGTCGATAGATCTTTCTCTATTATCTTCCTGCTTTTGGCAGCACTTCACCTATTGTCTGTTTATTCTTTTCTACATCGTGGATTGGTATTGCTGCACTAGCAGGTATGTTTCATTTCAGACTTTCAACCGATATGATGATAGGATATCTTATGATAGACTTTAGTATATTTGATTATAAAAAGGGGGTTCATTCGATGACCCAGCAGAAGTCCAATAAGGCGGCTTTATATATTTTAATGTTTAATATGTTTATCGCAATGGGGAGTATTGGAATTATTATTCCTGTCATGCCAGAGTATTTAAAAATTTTTGGTGCAGCAGGACAAGTTCTAGGTATGCTAATTGCAACGTTCGCCTTAGCTCAATTCGTATTTTCTCCAATTGCTGGGAATCTTTCGGATCAGTATGGTCGGAAAAATTTAATTATTTTCGGTCTTATTGTGACAGGTCTTGCACAAATCGGTTTTGGCCTAGCCACAGACGTCTGGATGCTATTTTTAGCACGCTTTTTAGGCGGTCTAGGTTCCGCATTTGTTGCACCTCCTATTATGGCATTTGTAGCTGACGTTACTACCTACGAGGAACGTGGAAAAGGTATGAGTATGTTGGGTGCTGCTATGTCACTGGGCTTTATGATAGGGCCAGGAATAGGTGGTTTCTTAGCAAAGGTTAGTTTACATTTTCCATTTTTCACGGCAGGAGTTGCTGCCATACTTGCATCTGTTTTATCTTATTTTTTATTACCATCTACTAAACCAAACACTTCACATGACAAGCAAAAGCAAGAAAATCTGGCGAAGCAAATGGCTCGTTCCATACATATGCCTTATTTCGTTATGCTCATTATCATGCTCGTGTTCTCGTTCGGAATTGCCAACTTCCAAACAACCTTGTCATTATTTGTGACAGAAAAGTTTAATTACACACCCGTAGATATTGCGATTATTTTAGTTGTCGGTGGTGCTTTTGGGGTAGTTGTACAAATGTTTGTGATTACACCACTTTTTAATCGCTTTGGTGAAATGAAAGTTGTGTTAGTCAATTTATTTATTGCATCTGTTGCTATTTTCTTAATATTGTTTGTATCTGGCTTCGCTCTTATATTAGTTGTAGCAACTATTTTCTCTACAGCAACAACACTAATTCGTCCTGCTGTAAATACACTAATTTCAAAGCTTGCAGAGAAAGAACAAGGGTTTGCTGCGGGCTTGAATAATGCTTACATGAGCCTTGGCAATATGATTGGACCAGCCTTAGCAGGTTTACTATTTGACTGGAATATGAACAGTCCATATATTTTCGGATCTATCATATTATTAGCCTGCTTCTTCCTTGCACTCATCTGGACATTGAAAAAAGCACCTCATCTAATGCATCCTGATACGAAATAGTCAGAAAAATCATTGACTATTTTTAACATTATGTTACATTAATGTTGGTTAATAAAATTGAATGATATTTACCACTGGGGGAGCCTTTAAAAGGCTGAGACGTATATGATGATGTACGGACCCTTTGAACCTGATCTAGTTCATACTAGCGGAGGGAAGTGGCGCTACTTGCTATTGTCATTGTCTATGCAAGGCCGCTTCCTATTGTTTAAAGGAAGCGGCCTTTTAATTTCCCTCATGATTTTATTCAGGAGGAGTGAACCTTATGTCAATTCGTAAAATGACAATCATGGCTTTATTAGTAGCGATTGCTGTAGCAGGATCTACCTTTGTATCCATACCAACAGGCATCGCACGCGCCTACCCCGTTCAGCATGCTGTTAACGTAATAGGAGCTATTATACTAGGACCCGTGCCATCAGTTCTAGTTGCCTTTGTGACAGCCATCATTCGTATCTTTACTGGTACAGGCTCTCTTTTAGCGATTCCTGGTAGCGTCATTGGAGCATTGTGTGCGGCCCTTGCCTACAAATACAGTAGAAAATCATGGCTAGCAGGATTCGGCGAAGTTTTTGGCACTGGTATTTTAGCTTCACTTATTGCCGTACCCTATGCAAAATTGCTTATGGAGACATCCGTAGCCGCATTATTCTTCATGCCAGCCTTTTTAACATCAAGTACCATCGGGGCCATCTTAGGTGTTATGGTAGCTAGCACTTTGCGAAAATCGGTACTAGTAAAGAGTTTTAATTCTTCGCTTTATTGAGTGGTGCTGAGTGCTTTTTGATTTTGGAAATCCTTTAAGATGTGCGAGAAGATTTCTTTTCTAGTCTTTGAGCGGGGTTCGTTTCTTTATGAGCGTCTCTCTCCCCCGAGAAGCACTTTTCGAAGGCTGCACTGTGTCAATCACCTTTGCACCCCTTTCCTAGCGGAAACCACCATTTTTTAAAACCTCAAAGCATTTAAAAAAGCAGTGCAAAATGGAATGATTTTGCACTGCCTTCACTCTATTATGATCGTTTTTTCATACCCTTTAATAGTTGGGCTACGTTCGTGTCTCCTGCTTGTACAGGTTTCTCCTCAATTGGCTGCTCTTTTTTATTCGTTTTTGTTAGGAAACTCCACCCAAAACGTCTTATGGTAATATCCATAAAGAATAGAAGCATACTTGCTAAAAGAAGCCATGTAGCAATGTTTTGTCGATCCGCTCCTTTGGTTGTAAAGTCACGGAACACATCTTGTGGTTCTTTTAAAACGGCTCCCCCTGTTTGATTTGTTAACTCTTCAATCAGTTTTTCATTAACAGGGAGCAGTTCATACTCAGCACTATAAGGAACACTTAGACCTGCCTGATAAATGGCCTGCTGCTCATCCGCTATACGGAAGAAAATCAATCCAGGTTCGGCCTGTACAACAGCTCGAACTTGGGAGGCTGAAATGGTTTCTAACTGTGTTTCTAACTCCTCCCCTGCTTCATTAACCGCTACAATGTCTAAAAATGCGGCTTCATTTGTAGGGTCTGTAATCATAAAGGAGCCATCAGCTTCTAATCTCACATCATAGGCAACATCATTATAGCTTGGCAACATTTGTGAAATAAGCGTCTGCCAAAATGTTCCCCAGTCCTGCCATCTTGCCCAATCTCCTGTCCATTTACCCGTTGAATCGGATGTAAAAGCAAATGTTTTACCGAGTCCATATTGCCATTGTGCTAACACAGGATCTTCCTTCTCACTTTCTGCAATTACGGTTGTCCCTTGCTTAGCTGTCGTTCCAATATAAGCATTCATTTGAGGGACGCCATTGGCAAATAGCGAATTCCATCCTGCGGCATTATAAATTGCTGGATAAAACGGATTATCCTCAATATAGGTACGAGAAATCATAGCTGTTTCACGAGATAAAATAGAAGGAATGGTTTGTTCATCAATAACATCATAGAACCGTCCACTACCCATATCACTAAGTGCTTCGAGTAAGTTAGCATCAGCATCTTGTCCAATCGCTACTGTTGATAAAGTGATACCATTTTCTTTTCCCTCAGCAATTAAATCCTCATAATTCCCAGATTGTGATTGCCCATCGGTTAAAAGAATAATATGTTTACGTTGAAGCTTTAAATCGGCGAGATTTTCATAGGCTTTAGCTAATGAACTATAGATTTCTGTTCCGCCTCCTGGTGTTACTGATAGAATGGTATCCACTGCCTCTTCTTTACTTTTAAGAGGTGCGGTTTCTATGATTTCCCAAGGACGATCATCGAAGGCGATAAAGCCTAATGTATCCTCATCTCGTAGCATTTCAACAGAACGTGCCGCTGCTTCCTTAGCTAGCTCTAGCTTCGAGCCATGCATACTGCCAGAACGATCCAGCACTATGACTAGCCCTAATGAAGGTAATTGCTCCTTGCCCTTAATTTCCATCTCCACAGGCAATAACGTTTCAATTGGCGTTTTAAAATAGCCTCCTAAACCAAAACTATTTTCTCCACCAACCATCGTGAAACCAACCCCAAAGTTTTTGACTGCTTGCTCAATCACACTCATTTTCGCCTCACCAACTAAATGACCAGGCACATTGTCAAAAATGATCGCATTATATTGTAAATAGCTGGACAGTTCATTTGGTAGGCTTTTAGGATCGACAACATCATAGGCAATGGATTGACTACCAAGTGCTGCCGCGATAGGTGAAGCTGTTTCATAGCCATTGACGATGAGTAAATGGGGTTCACTTTGTACCATTGTGACACTTGTTAATTTATTGTTTTCAAAAATAGCATCCTGCCCAACTTGAATAACTGCTTCGTATTTTACAAGTCCTTCAGCTGTTGCTGCGTGTTTATAGGTAAACACATTTGTACCTTCCGTCAGCTCAACTGCCTCGCGATGAATTAGTTCATCATTTTCATATAATAACAGCTCCCCTTGCCCTGCTACTGTTGCATGAATTTCTGTTACTAATTGTTGCTGCTCTCCTACATAAGCAACCTGAGGAGAGACAAAGCTTTTGAGCGACACATCATGGACAACTGGTAGACTAAAAGGTACAACGTCCACACTAATATTGGCACCTTTCAATCTGGAGACAAATTCTAAAGCATCTCCTTTTGTCTCATTACCATCTGTTAATAATACAAGGCGAGTCGCTTTTTTTGGATCAACTATGCCTGTTGCAAGCTGTAGACTTTGTTCAATATTCGTTTGATCTGTTGCTTTGATTTCTGTAAGCTTCGGTACATCCTTTAATTCTTTAGACAAAATGGCTTCTGTTTGTAAAGTGGAAGAAAAAGAATAGATCCCTGCAAGTTGGGGTTCTTTTTTAGATTGTAGGCTCTCCTGTATAAACTGAACCATCTCATCTTCTGTACCATTCATAGACGCAGATCGGTCTAGTAAATACACGATCTGTTCTTCTTTTATCGGTAATAATAAATACGGCCCTGCAAGTGCCAAAACTAAACAGCATATCGCTACTATGCGAATAGCAAGCACAACAATATGACTCTTTTTTAGTCGCTGCCGTTCTCGAAAATAAGTCCATCCAAAATACAAGAACAATGGAAGTAATAGCAACAATACTAATGGCGTATCAATTCGTAAATCCACGACGTCGTTGCACCTCCCACTCTGCAACAAGCAAAATTAAAACTATTACAATTAACCAAGGTACGAAGGAGGCCATCGATACCTCTTCCTTCCCATTGTCTGAAATGTCGCCTAATGTATAGCTTGTTCCTTGTTCAATAACACGTTCCTGGGCTTGCAATTGCACAATAAATTGTTTTTCTTCATTATTTGAACGTACCATATAAATACCTGGTTGTTTTGGTGCAATTAACATGCCCTGTGTAATAGAAGAAAGAAACTCATCTTCTTGCGAATAAACACTCCAGTCTCCTTGCGCTAAGGCTACTGCACGCTGTTCATTCGGTGTGAAAATACCAAGTGAACCGACTGATTCTGTTAACTGTTGCTCAGTACTCCATAAAAATAGCGGGAATGATGGATGCAATGGCCAATCTGTATCAGCAATATCCGCTAAAACAACGATATCCCCTTTAGGAGAGCGTTGGATAAACGGCTCATCTCCTACAGAAGCAATGGTTTCATAATCCGAAAATCCAGGATAAATAGCACTAACATAAATATCCTTTAGTTCGCTAAAAGCAAATAATGCATCACTTTTAGCACTTACTGTACCACTTGCTTCCACTTTTTCGGCATCATCACGTCCAAATAATACTAGCGGTTTCTCCATCTTCTCCAATAAGGCTGTTTGGTTTGTGATGACAGTTGCATCCTGATTGTCAGCTACTTGTAAAGACGGAACGATTTTCACGCCGCTACTGACACTTTGAAAACCTTTTTGTATCAACTGATGCATACCCTGATCAACAACAATTTTTGAAGTAGTCGTTTGTAGTAAGACGGTTTGTTGATTGTCTACGGCATAATCATCGTTTGCATCAATAATAGCTGTCATCGATTTTGCTAAGGGCAAATCTTTGAAGGTTTTCGTAATGGCTTCATTTGGAGGCACAACGACATGTTCTGCTACCAGCTCTTCACCCTCTGCATTTTGTATCGCTAATGTCACCTTTTGTTCAGCAGTTGTATCATTATGGAGCTGTACAAGTGCCATCGTAACCTGACCATCTGTCGTTGCAGCAAAGCGTGTAATGGCAATATTTGTTAAGTCTTTTGCAGCACCTCTAACTAGCCATTTCACTGAATCTTTATCCATTGGTAATTGCCTTTTATCAAGCGTATCTGTAAAAACATAGATAGAAGTCGGTGTATCACCCACAAATGCCTGTGCAACATCCAGTGCCTTCGTCATTTCAGCCGTTTCATAGGATACTTGTAAATCTTTAATCGCTTTTTCAATGTCATTCATATTTGTTTCTTGCTGCAAAACGGCTTTTGGAGCGGCACCTGTTGTAATCAATGTAACAGGTCGCCCATTCAACTCTTCCATCAATGTCAACATTTCTTGCTTATGTGTGTCAAAGGTTGATGAATCTTTTCCTGCTAGCATCGTGGCTGATGTATCAACAATAAATATCGTTTGCGCACCCACAATGGTTGATTTTTTCACATATGGATTCATCAGCGCCAATACAAGTAGCAGTAAGGCTAGCAGCTGTAAATATAGTAAGGCATTTTTTTGTAAATGCTTTAAATAAGGTGATACACGGGTTTCCTGCATAATTTCAGACCAAAATAGAGTCGAAGAGACAGTTTGATCAGTATATTTTTTACGAAAGAAATAATAGAGTAGGACAATGACCGGGATGATGGCCGTCCAGCTAAATATAATTTGACTAAAGCCCAATACGGCTCACCTCACCTAATCCAATGTGCTTTTAATAATTGTTGAAAGATCGCATGTTGCAGTCCATCTTCCACTTTCAATTGTAATTTTCGAACGCCAAAGCGACGGCAAATGGCTTCAAATTCTTCTTCATGTAATAATCGTCTTGCATGATAGGTGTCTAATACTTTAGTAGACATCGTCACATTGACATCATTGCCTGTTTCACGATCAAGAAGGCGGACATCCCCCAAATAATTTGGTGATAACTCTTCTTGCGTAACAATTTGCAAAATGCGAACATCCCCAGCATAGCGTGGTAGCCTTTTTAACAGCTGCTCCCATTCCTCAATTGGCTCTAACCCATCTGTAATAATGAAGAGTACGGTACTATCCTTAGGCATAGCTTTTAGTGCACCCTGTGCAAATCGATTGGCATAATTCGCTTCTTCTATATCTGTTACTACTTGTAAAAAAGCTCGACGATACACGGCACCCTTCCGTCGAAACGGTGGTTTCACCTCATCTTGGACAAACGAAAAAGACAAACGATCATCACGACCGAGCACCATTAAGCCGAGGGAAGCCACAATTTGACGAGCAAATAGCCACTTAGCGCTCTCCCCCATTGATTTAGTAGTATCGAGTAAAATGTGTACACGCATCTCTTGCTCGTCTAAAAACCTCTTGATAAAGTATTTATCTGTTCGAGCAAAAACGTTCCAATCTACTTGGCGTACATCATCACCTAAATGGTATTCTCTAAAATCTGAGAAATCGAGAGAAGCCCCGAAGCGTTGTGAACGGTGCGAACCCTTATGCTGCCCGCGTAGTTTGGAGGCCGTCGCTACTTGAAAGCGACTGATTTTTGCTAACCAGTCTTCGGGCAATAAGTATTTTGCTGTCACTTGCTAACACCTTGTTGAACTTTTTCTAAAATAACATCAATCACATCATCAGCTGTTTTCCCTGAAGCCTCCCCTTCATAATTCAACAGCATTCGGTGACGTAAAACCGGTTTTGCAACAGATTTTATATCAGCTACAGAAACATGGAAACGTCCGTTCATAAGTGCTCTAGCCTTTGCTAGTTTTATTAAGCTTTGCAAACCACGTGGACCACTGCCATACATGGCATATTGTTTAACTTCATCCAGAGCATCTGGTCTTTCAGGATGCGTAGCCACCACTAGATCTGTGGCAAATTCCAGCATTTCATCGGCAACCATTACTTCTTTCACCATTTGCTGAGCTTCCATAAGACCCTCAGTATTCATCATCTTCTGTAAACCAATTTCCTGCGCACCTGTCGTTCGCTTCATAATTTCCATAAGTTCACTTTTTTCAGGATACGGTACAAGAATTTTACAAAGGAAACGGTCCATTTGTGCTTCAGGTAATGGATAGGTTCCTTCCATTTCAATAGGATTTTGAGTCGCTAACACGAAAAATGGTTTCGCCATTTTTTTCGTATCCCCCAAAATCGTCACCGTTTTTTCTCCCATTGCTTCCAACAAGGCACTTTGTGTTTTCGGTGTTGCCCTGTTAATTTCGTCGGCTAACACCATTTGACTAAAGATTGGCCCAGGTTGAAATGTAAATTGTTGCTTGCCATCAGGCGTCCGTTCAATCATACTTGTCCCTGTTATATCAGCAGGCATAAGATCGGGTGTAAATTGAATACGCGAAAACGACAAATCTAGTACTTCAGAAATTGTACGGATTAACATTGTTTTCCCTAATCCTGGTAAACCTTCTAATAAGGCATGACCATCTGCTAGAACTGCATACAACGTATAATCAATTGCTTCTTCCTGTCCAACAATGAAGCGATGAATTTCTTCTTTTACTTGGTGTAATTTCGCGCTCATCTCTACATACTGTTGCTCTGTAAATGCCATTTCTTTTCCTCCTACTGCGACTCAATTGACGTGAAATAAGATTGCACGACATTTTGTAAATCCTTTGGTAATTGTAAACGCTCTGAGCTTTCTAAATAACTGTCTTTATAGGAGCCAATTACTTCTTCATATGGTCGAATGGAGCCCTTTGTTATTGGCCCATTTCCCTGTTGCTCAGATACGTGAGAACCATCTCCTAACGCTCCACCATCTACTGATGTCTCACTTGATCCGCCAACTCGATTAGGTGTCGTTAATAAATTTCGACCGCCTTGGCCACTTCCTGCTCCTTGCCCTTGTCCTTGCCCTTGTCCTTGCCCCTGTCCTTGCCCCTGTCCTTGTCCCTGTCCTTGTCCCTGTCCTTGTCCCTGTCCTTGCCCTTGTCCCTGTCCTTGCCCTTGCCCCTGTCCTTGTTGTTTGGAACCACTTTGAGCATTATTTTGACCAGACTGACTTG
The DNA here is from genome assembly GCF_038630385.1 of Lysinibacillus sp. FSL L8-0126. Taxonomy (NCBI): domain Bacteria; kingdom Bacillati; phylum Bacillota; class Bacilli; order Caryophanales; family Bacillaceae; genus Lysinibacillus; species Lysinibacillus sp. FSL L8-0126. Next base: position 602,869 of record NZ_CP152028.1, read on the forward strand.
CTTGGCTTTGCTGATTGCTAGGTTGGGCATTGCCAGAAGACTGTTGATTGTTTTGTTTGTTACTGCTTGCATTTTGATTGGCACTAGCAATAGCATTTTGTAAGGAATTACTTGCTGGCTTACCAAGCTTGCTCATAGCCGTTTGAGTAGCATTTGCATTTTCTGTTAGCTCTTGCTGCATTTGAGCAAGCTCTTTTAGCTGCTCAACCTCTTCCTTCGATAAGCTTTGTTCTTCTTCTGCCCCATCTTGACTAGCCGTTTGTTTATCCTTTAATTGCTGTTCCTTTAGGGCTAGTTCCTTTTGCTTTTTCACAACTTCCCGTAAAGCCTCTTCTGCCGTTTCAGCCTCTTTTAAAGTATTTTGAAGCTCTTGCAATTGCTCCTTAACTTCTTTTGTTTGTGCTTTTTTCTCTAGTTCAGCAACTTCCTTTTTCATATCTTCGATAACAGCTTGCTCTTTTTCAACCTCGATTGCTTCTATTTGCGTCGCTGCTGGAAACATATAAAGAATGGCTAGTACAACTGTTGTGACGAATAATCCGATAAATGCCTTTGGACGAAACAGATGTTTCTTTCGAGCCTTAAAGTCAGCAAAAGCTTTTTCAACATTTTGTATGGCTTTAGATAATAAAGATTGGACAAGAGGGTCCTGATCATCTTTAAACGATAATGCTGTCACTAACTCATTATGAGAAAAATAATGATCCAGAGTATGCAAAGCCTCTCTTTCGTTGACACGTTTCCACCATATGTAAACAGTAGTTGCAGCCATAACAGTAATGAATGCACCTAATGCTATTTGACGATAATATGGCCAAACAAATAGTCGGGAAATTAAAACGAGAGAAGCACTCGAAAGCAATGCCAAAAACAAACCGTACTGTGCAATGGGAATACTTCTTTCAAGAGTTAAGCTCGACTTTGCACGCTGAATATATTTTCGTAACTGCTTACGACGCTCCATACCAATTCCTCCTCATCGGTTACTTTTCATGTTGGCACGTAATTTTTTAATTGCAATCGTTAAACAAAGTACAATAATCAATACATAAGCAATTAAATACATAATCCATACAGGTAGTTCTATACCAGAAAGCTCAGCTAACGCATCACCCATCTCTGGTGAAATAAGCGTCAACATCAAGGCACCTGGATTGATAGACGCCCAAAAATAAGTCATAAAGGAGGTACTTGTACCAATGGCATTACCCATTTGATGAAAGGCCATTGTTAAAAAGAAGAAGAATGCTGTAATACCACCTAAAAAAATAATCGATCCATATGTTGCAATCATGGCCACAATGGTTCTCTTTGTAATTGTTGAAAACATCACACCAATACTACCTATTGCTACTACAGTAACTAAATAAAATAAAAATATAGAAATAAGCTGTGAAGGTGATACACCACCGAATAGAAATACTAAGCTATATAGTGGTAATCCTGCTACCAGCATCAATACTAGAAATGCTACAGAGGATAATAATTTTCCAATAACAATTTGTGTAGAACTTTGTGTTGTTGTTAGTAAAATATTTAAAGTTTGCTTCTCACGTTCACTACTGATGGCACCTGCAGTTAAACTTGGAGTAATGAAAAGAACTAATGCCATTTGTAAAATGGTTAGCACAGCAAACATCATAAAGCTTGTTTCTGGTCTAAAGAAGCCCCTGCCAGTAAATTCAGTCGTAAGCAATAAAAATCCTGCAATGAAAATACACAGTACTGCTAAGTAAAACATTAACCCTGAGAAGCTTTTAAAAGAACGGAAGCGCAACTTCAATTCTTTTACGAGTACCGGATTATAGAATCTTTCCATCATTGATTGTCCGCTCCCTTCGTGATTGCCATAAAGACATCCTCTAAATCTTTCTCTTCCTCACTTAATGCATAAATCGGTAAATCGGCAAGCATTGCCTTTTTTAATAATGACACTTGCTCTGCGTCTGTTCCACGGTAATTAAAGGCTATTTCTAAGCGATTGTCGATGACATCAATAGAAGAAATATGGGGATCTTCCTCCAAAAATGCACGTACTGCATCGAGTCGATCTGTCACTTTCATCACAATACGCTTTTCTCCCTGTAGTTGTGCTTGAATCGCAGCTACATTGCCATGTGCAATTAGCTTGCCATTATCAATGACGCCGATTTCATCACACATCTCAGCAAGCTCTGGCAAAATATGCGAGGAAATTAAAATGGTTTTCCCCATGGATTTTAAATTCCGTAAAATGTCTCGCATTTCCACACGAGCTCGTGGATCTAAACCTGATGCAGGCTCATCCAAAATCAATACCTTGGGATCGTGGATAAGGGCACGGGCTAAACATAAGCGTTGCTTCATCCCCCGTGATAATAAATCCACATATTCATAGCGTTTGTTTGTTAAATTCACTAGCTCTAATAGTTGTGGAATTAACACTTGACGCTCTGCTAGCTGAATACCGTAGCTCGCACCATAAAAATCTAAATATTCATCTACTTTTAGCTGGTCATAGACACCAAAGAAATCAGGCATATAGCCAATTTGCTTGCGCACTTCCTTCGGTTCCTTCACAACACTTTTGCCATTGATCAAGGCATCACCAGAAGTTGGCGACAATAGTGTGGCTAAAATAGAGAATGTTGTAGATTTCCCTGCCCCGTTAGCACCAACAAATCCAAATACAACGCCTTCTTCTAAGGACAAGTTTAAATGATCTAATGCTGTAAAGGAGCCATATCGTTTCGTTAAGTCACGAATTTCTATCATTATTTTGCCACTCCTTTCAGCTCTATATCTGGTAATTTCGTTTGTTCTCCAGATGGATCAGGACCATATTTTATTTCCATTCGCAGTTCTCCATCTTGATTAAAGTACTTTGAAATTTTATCCGTAAACACTTGCTTTGTATCTACCAGTGGTTCATATACGTTAGTTTCATTATTCCAGATCGCTATCTGCATACGTGCAACATCCTTATTGGAAACTGTGAGCTCATTAAGTGATTGAACAGCATCCATAAATTGATCTGGCATTGCCATTGTGACTTCGTATAAACCATCAGATAGGTACCAATTGTTCAATTCATCAATTTTTTCATAGTGTCCACTTGCTGAAAGTGGTACTAATGTATAAGTGAAGTTATTACGCTTCATTGTAAATGGACCTGATAGCTCCACTTTTCCTTTAAACGGTTGAACAAGCGTAGTAATCGGTGACATATTAGCACTTGTTTCTAGTTCAACTCCTACAAGGGCTTGATCTGTCCAAGCTGTGAGTATTGGCTGGTTATCATTTTCTACAAGCGGTAATGCTAATGATTTCATTCTTTCAATACGCATTGGGTCTACCTCATCCTTCTTCGATGGGTAACTATAATTATAATTATTGAATATCGATGGTTTTTGAAGAACCGTTGTTTTCAGTTCCTTATTAACCTGTAACGTTCCATTCGCTTCAATATCCCCTAGCTTCACTTCTTTCACACCAGAAATTAATGTGACATCTTTTAATGTGAATGGGAAATTATTTTTAACCGTTCCTGTTAGCTTTTCATTTTTCAATGTTATATCAATATCCATCTTGCCCATATTTTGAGCTGACGTTTTTCCACCAAAGGATTGCACAGACCAGTAGCTTAAGTCGCGTAATGTTAACGTCGAACCGTTAGCATTTTCTTTTATATAAGAAGATTCATGCAAAGCTCCCATCGTCCCTGTGAAATTATTGTAATTTCTCAAAGCAATGGCAGTCGTATTTTGATCAGCATTGACCACAAAATCCCCACTACGATTTGTTAGAATCGACTCTACATAATAACCATTTACACTACTATCTTCGTTTACTTTATAGAATGCAGATTGTTGAACTTGTGGCTGAACAATACGATCCTTGGCTCCAACAATAAAGAGAACAATTGAAAGGACAATTGAAATCGATGGAATGATCCACCATGCATGCTCACGCTTGTCCATTTTTTTAAGAACAACGTAAAGCAGTGGCCCGATAATTAAAATATAAAGAATAATGACAATTAGCATATAGCTTACTGATACTTCAAAGGATGGAAATAATTCATTAATGTTACGAAGCTCATAAGAAATTTGGTCGAGTGATGATTGCCCCTGTCTCATCATCCCTTGCTGCGAAATGTTCTGAATATCAATCATTTTAGCTATAAGGGCAGCATAGCCGTCCATTGATGCAAGCGGTTGATCACCTAAAGAGAAAGCTGTTTGAATAATTTCTCCACTACCAATTTTTTTCTTTGCTGCTAACACTGTATTATTTTCTGTTAGTACTGGTAAACTTCCTTCACTACTAGTAGACGAGTAAACCGAAATAGGCTGTGTAAAAATGCCTCCACCCGATAATTTAGTTAATGCCTCTGCAGAAATAGAAGTCATCTCTTGTGATAATGATAATGGTAAATACTCTTTCAAAATACCTGCAGTGGCATCAATTTGGTCAGCAGCCCCTAAGAGTAATGTACCGCCATCTTGTACCCATTTTAGTAAGGACTCTTGTTGTTTTTGTGTTAAATCGGCTATCGCCACTTCATCCACTACAATGACATTGGCCATAGCAAGTCCCTGTGAATCTTCTGGGAATGTATAATCTTTTAATTGATTAATATTAAATACTTCGACACTGCTTTGAACAACAAATGTTGATAAACGTAAAAAGGCCGATAGTCGATCACTTTTATCTGTTAATGTATAAATAAACGTTGCTGAAGGATCTAAAAAATTAGATTGTAGGCGTTTAGTTCCTTTATAGGCAACCTTTTTTCCTTTCTCAATGCTTCCCTCATAAAAGGCAAATAAATCTGCGTCCGAATAACTATAGTCAGCTAACCCATCCTGATAGAAAGTAAATGTCTTTTCTTCTCCTGCTGCTATATCGATTGGAACGACGATTGCTGATGCAGCCTCATAAGAATTGGCAGAATTAATGGCCATATCTCCAGAAAAATCTGCACCATTATTTTTTACTGTTACTTGTAGTGGCACCACTGATTGATATTTAGCTTTACCTGAAATACCCGCTGTTGCTTTGACCTCTAATGTAGCAGCAGCACTTGCCTGTGTAGAAGGCAATAAAAAGCTAATTACAAGCATGACTAATAAGGTCAGTGCCGTCATTTTTGTCTTTTTCAAAAGCTCAACTCCTTTTTATGTAAATAGATGGTTACATAATTATACGATTTAAATTGCATTTTGTTCCATTTCTTATGATATCTTCATGAATATTCATAAACTCTTAAGAAATAAGCGATTTAATAATGAATACAAAAAGGCAATTCCGACATGACTTGGAATTGCCTTTTTGGCTATTTTGTATAATCAAACAAACAACGTGCATGATCCTGCACTACTTCAACAAAAGCCTCTACCTGTCTCAATTCAAAGGAGGATTCATAGCCAATTAACCAAGTATCTCGCGTAAGCCCAAATTCCTTTTCATCATTGGACAGCGGGATTTTATGAATGGCATCGTGGTCATTTAAAGTAATGGAAGGTAAAATAGCATAGCCGATGCCATTTAAGGCCATTTGCTTACAAATCTCAATTTGATCCACTAAAATTTGTTTTCTAGGATTTGATGCAAAATGCTGTTGCCACCATTGTTGAATTTCTTGATAGTAGTTAGAATCACTTTTATATTGTATAAATGGACGGTCTGTCTTCAACACATCTTCAATGGTCTTAACTTCTTTGTCCACTAAATAAAGAGTATCTCTGAAAAGGTGAATCTTTTCTCCCTTCCAGTCAACTTGGCCACGTACAATGCCTACATGTGCCTCGCCCTCATAGAGTGCCTTGACAATTTCAGAGCTCCAGCCCGTCATCAGTGATATTTTAGCTTCAGGATATTTTGACACAAAATCCTTTAAAATTTTAGGTAGCCAGTTTTGACCAACAATGGATGCACAGGCAATTTTTAATGTCCCGTTGACCTTTGTTGTTAAGGATTGAATGGTTTCAAAAATCTCTTCTTTTTTAGCTAGCATTTCCTTCGCATACGCAATCACCTGTTCTCCAGCGGGAGTTGCAGTTAGCCCCTTTTGTGAGCGAATAAATAACTGTGCACCCCAGTCTTTTTCAATCGTTTGTAATCGTTGAGAAAGGGCCGGTTGGGATAAGAATAGACGCTCTGCTGCTTTCCGCATATTGCGTTCTTCAGCTAAAATTTTTAATACTTCTGCCTCTGTTGCCATCAATCTTTAAACCTCCACTACAAGCAAAGAGGGCCTCATGATTTTCATCTGAGTTCCCTCTTAAGCTACTACTCTTTTTGATAAATATATTTTTTCAATTGCTTCAAAATAACACGTCTTGTTAAGATCCCTGCAAATGTACCGTCTTCGTCTACTACACATAAAAAGGCGTGGTTAATGACTAAATCTAAAGCTCGCTGGAACGTATCCGTCAACTTCAATACGGCAATTTCTTTGTCCATTATAGAGTCAACTTTAATATCAGGTAGCTTTTCGTATTCAATATGCTCAAGACCAAGAATCGATTCGGTAATCATTTTCATGCTAAGTAAACCTTGAAGTCGATATTTCAGATCTAATACAGGTATGGACGAGTACCCTGTACGCGTTAGTACAAGGAGTGCATGTTCTGCACTATTTCCACTTTGTACATGCGCAACTTTTTCAGAGGAAATAATAAATTCACTAATTGGCATTGCTAATAAGTCTTTGCTGTTAGTTGAAATCATGAACTTCTTCTCCTTTTCTGTTCTCGCTGTGGAGAACAGTCCTTCTCTTTCATCATATCATAACTTTTCTATGTATGACCATGACCAGGTCGGGAAGAGTTTTCATGAACAATGAATTATTTTGGTCTATCCTACAAAAGCTAAGTATATCTTCATTCAGTCAAGTTTCTACTTAACTGAATGAAGATGGTTTCTATCTAATAACCAGCCTTACTCCAGTAATAAAAAATCATAATCCCTAAAAAAAGCAAAAAAATCGCATAGACCCAAACAATGGGGTTCAACATCGTGGCATACTCTTCGACTGTTTCTGAAATCGGTGTATCATTTTCAGATTTCCGTTCAGAGGTCATTTTTGCAATTTTCAGCGTAGACACAAACGAAATTGCAGAAATGATCACAATGGCAATAATAGCTGGAATTAACCACATACCCATAGGTAACACTCCTTTCTTTACCCTTAGTATGCGTCAACCCAGCTCACTGTTATGCAAATATTTTTAGAATGGATATTGATTGAGCCATTGCCCACCATCCAGTGTTACACATTCTCCATTCATATAGCTTGCCTTGTTAGACATCATAAACGTAGCTAAATCAGCAATTTCTTCTGGTGTTCCTATACGACCTAATGGAACTGAATCTAGCGTACGAGCTGCTGCTGCTTCGGATTCCCAAAGCTTATCTGCCCCACCTGTTCGTTCAATTGGGCCAGGTGCAATCGCATTAACACGAATACCATACTGTTTTCCCCACTCGACAGCCAACGTTCTCGTCAGTGATAATACACCAGCTTTTGCTGCAGCTGAGTGAACAACACCAGCTCCAGCATTCCAAGCATAAGTAGCCACCATATTTAAAATAGATCCTTTTATATTATTTTTAATCCAATAATTCCCAATTACTGAAGAACAGAAAAATGTACCATTTAACACAATATCCACAACAGCCTTCCACCCATTCGGAGATAGATCCTCAGCTCGTACAATAAAATTACCTGCCGCATTATTTACTAGCCCATCCACCTGACCGAATTTATCAATAGCAAATGCGAGCATGGCCTCTGCATGCTCAGGTACACGCACATCCATTTGAAACGTCTCAATAGAGGGACCCGCCTCAGCAATAAATTTTTTAGCCTCTGCTAATCGTTCTTCGTCACGCCCTGTTATGACAACATTAGCACCTTCAGTGACGAATTGCTTTGCCATATAAAGCCCCATACCACTTGATCCACCCGTAATAATAATCGTTTTCCCCTGTAACATTCCATTTCCCCCTTAGTAAAAAATGAATGATGATTCATTAGAATTTTACTATATTTTCTCGAATATGTCATATTAATTCTATAGATTACTAGAATATTTTCTGTTTTTTCAAAAAAAGAGAGCTATTCAGCAGTTTGAATAACTCTCACAATCATTAAAACTCATACGTATAGGCAATTTTATATAGTTCCATTAATTCTTCTTTTGTTGGTATCTTCGGATTATTGCTAGGACTGCCACTTGCAAGAGCATCCTCAGCCATTTTAGGGATAGCATTGTAAAAAGCTTGTTCTTCTATTCCCCAATGTTTTAAATTGCCAATCTTCATATGCCTACACATTACCTTAATGGACGTAATGGCTAATTGTGCTAGCTCCTCTTGTGAATACGACTCTTTTGTTTTATTAAAAAACTGTCCTAAATCCGCTAGACGATCTATACAAGCTTCTTTTGAATAGTCCAATACAGCTGGTAAAAGCATCGCATTGGAGATGCCATGTGGAACATGGAAGAGTGCACCGATTGGACGCGACATTCCATGAACTAAGGCAACAGAAGCATTTGAAAATGACAGCCCTGCCTGCATGGAGCCTAATGACATCGCTTCCCTCGCATCCACATCATCTCCTTGCTCATAAACTTTAAGTATATTATTGACGATTAATTCCATGGCAGATAATGCAAGAACATTCGAATATGGATGCGCTAAACGTGATAAATAGCTTTCAATGGCATGACTTAAAGCATCAATTCCCGTTGCTGCTGTAATCGCAGGCGGTGATGTTATAGTTAAAACAGGATCGACTATTGCAACAGTTGGCATAAAAGCTGGCTGTTTAATCATCATTTTTACAGCCGTTTTTGTATTCGTAATAACAGTTGCATCTGTGGCCTCAGAGCCTGTCCCCGCTGTGGTTGGTATGGCTATATGCGGTATTGGTGCATGCGCTGCAACTTTGGCCATTTTCATATAATCTCCTATGTAGCCACCATTTGTAGCTACTACCGCAATCGCTTTTGCCGTATCAATACAGCTTCCTCCACCAACAGATATAATGACATCACAGTGGTGTTTCTGCAGCAGCTGTAGTCCCTCGGCTACATACGTATCATCCGGCTCAGTTGTCACTCCTAAGTATGAAACAGCCTCTATCCCTTGGATTTTTAACAAGGTATGACACTGCTTAACAAAACCTAAGCGATCCATGATTGGATCACTAACGATTAATGCCTTAGAGCCTAATGCTTTGGCATAGTCCCCTACTTCCTTAAAAGAATCACGCCCATATACAATGGTTCCTGGTGAATGAACGGTAAAGATTGTTTTCGTTTGAATCATATTTCACCCTCCTAAGCTATTGAGCCGTATAACCACCATCTAAAAGAATCGCCTGACCAGTTATCCCCTTTGCTATATCGCTTGCTAAATATAAAGCTAGCCCTGTAATTTCAGAGACATCCAACAGCCGTTTTTGCGGTACAAGTGGATAAAGCACCTGTTCTAGTACTTCCTCTATTTGAATACCTCGAGTCTTCGCTAAATCGCTCAATTGATTGTGCACTAATTCTGTATCCACATAACCTGGACAAATGGCATTAACTGTAATCCCATCATTTGCTACCTCCAGGGCTGCCACTTTTGTTAACCCAATAACACCGTGCTTTGCTGCGTTGTAACCAGCCTTACCGGCAAACCCGATAACCCCATTGATGGAGGCCATATTGATAATGCGACCAAATTGATTGTTCTTCATATGTGGTAATGCATATTTCATCGCCACAAATGGTGCAACGACCATGACCTTTTGCATAGCCTCAAAAATCTCCGTTTTAAAGTCTTCAATCAATGAGACATGTTGAAATCCTGCATTATTAATTAAAATGTCTATTGTTGAAAATTTTTCAATCGTAAATGCAACAGCCTCTCGTATAGCTTGTTCTTCTGTCACATCACATGTATATACCGTTAAAGAAGGGTTTTGAGCAACCGCTTCCTTTAAAAGCTGTTCATTTTTATCCGTAATTACTACATTTGCTCCTTCCCTAGCAAATGCTTGGGCGATGGCAAGACCAATGCCACGAGCAGCCCCTGTAATGAAAACTGTTTTTCCTTGCATACACCATTCCATCTCCTTTTTTAAGAAAAAGAGCTGTAAGAATCTACAGCTCTTTGTTTGTATTAGTCGTTATTACTTGGGAATGCAAATGTAGATGCTGTAGAGGCATTACCTGCCATCCAACGCTCTGAAATTGTCTTAGTTTTTGTAAAGAATCGTGCCTGATCTGGACCAAACATATGCCCTTCACCAAAACGAGAGCCTTTAAAACCAGCAAAATTATGGTAGCCAACTGGAATTGGAATTGGTACATTGACACCTACCATGCCAACATCTATTTCAGTCGTAAATTGACGAGCTGCTAACCCGTCATTCGTAAAGATTGTGACACCATTGCCTAGCTCATGTTTATTAATAAGTGTAATAGCCTCCTCCAGTGAATCTACACGTACAACATTACGAGCAGGTCCAAATACCTCTTGCTCATAAATTTCCATCCCTGGCTTTACATGATCTAATAATGTAGGTCCTACATAGAAGCCTTTAGATTCTTTGACAATATCAAGTTCACGGCCATCACAAATCACCGATGCTCCCTCAGTTTCTCCCCGCTCAATTGCAGCAAGAATCGCCTCTTTTGATTGTTGAGAAATGACAGGGCCAAAATCTGCATCAGGGTCTGTATATGGACCTACCTTCAGATTAGTGATTTTCTTTTTAAGAATCGCCACTAGACGGTCTGCTGTCTCTTTCCCTACAGGCATAATCGTAGATATTGCCATACAACGCTGAGAGGCTGCACCATATGCTGCCCCAATAAAGGCATTTGCTACCTGTTCAAGGTCTGCATCTGGCATCACAACCATATTGTTTTTACCACCACCAAGGGCAGTGACACGTTTTCCATACTTTGAGCCTGTTTCATAAATATACTTCGCCACCGGTGTTGAGCCAACAAATGAAATGGCTTGCACAGTTGGGTTTTCCAAAAGTTCATTAACGGCATCCTTATCACCATTTATCACTGTCCAAATACCATCGGGCAACCCAGCTTTTTTCCACAGCTCACTAACAAACAATGCAGTCATTGGCACACGTTCTGATGCTTTTAACACAACAGCATTCCCTACAGCAATAGCCATACTTGTTTGTGCTAAAGGCACCATAATTGGGAAGTTAAATGGCGAGATGGCCGCCACTACTCCTAATGGATATTTTGCAGAATAGGCATTAATTTGCCCGCCAACATTAACAGAGTATTCCCCTTTCATTAAGTGTGGGGCACCGATAGCTAAGTCAACAGATTCAAGTCCTCGGGTGATTTCTCCTTTAGCATCTTCAAGCGTCTTTCCGCTTTCTGTACAAATAATTTGCAGTAGCTCCTCCATATTTTCTGTAATAAGGTTTCGAAACTTTAAGACAATTTCTGCTCGCTTTGCCACAGATGTGTCACGCCATTTAGGAAATGCCGCTTGTGCTTGCTCAATTGCCTCCCGTGTTTCTGCTATTGTGGCAAGTGGTACTTTTGCAATGACATCACCTGTTGTAGGATTGAATACTGAACCATAACGGCCGCTTTTTCCTTCCACTAAATGTCCGCCAATAAAATGTGTTAATGTTTGAATTTCTTGTGCTGTTGTCATTTTTCTTTTCCTCCTCTTAAAATTGTTCTATTTTAGCAGTTTCTTTTAAACTTAAATAAGCAGCAGACATATCGTTTTCACCATAGCCTTGCTGAGCAATTTCACTATACAAATCCACCAATTTTTCCCCGATTCGCAGCGATACCCCTGCTTCGTCTGCCATTTCTTTCGCTAGCTTTAAATCCTTTAATAGTAGGTTTGTCGAAAAGCCTGGCTCATAATTATCGTTTTTCATATATTCCACATAATTGCGTTCATAAATACGGCTTTGACCATAGCTATTACTTAACACTTCATACAGCACATCAGCATGAATGCCCATCTTTTCACCAAGTATGATTGTTTCAGCTACGGCCTCTGTATAAAATCCAATCATTAAATTATTTAATAATTTAATACGTGTACCTACACTTGACGAAATTCCTAGATGGTAACTATTTTTACCGACTATTCCGAATATTTTTGCAGCACTTTCATAATCTTCCTTGTCACCACCAACCATAATTGTTAGAGTAGCATTTACTGCTCCAATTACTCCCCCACTTACAGGTGCTCCTAAATATCGTAACCCTAAGGCTTTTGCTTCTTTATATAATGAATCGTTCAATTCGGGATTAACTGTACTAAAATCAATGAGTAAGCATCCCTTTTTAGCATGATGAATGATTCCTTGTTCTGATTGATACACCATTTCTACTACCTGTGGAGTCGGTAAGCTGGTCATCACCACATCACATTGCTGTGCAACTTCCTTTGCTGTTTCCACACCAATGCCACCCGCTGCTCTAAATTGCTCCATGGCCTTTGCATTTGTATCAAAGCCATACACTTGATAATTTGCCTTTAATAAATTGATAGACATCGGTAACCCCATATTGCCTAAGCCAATAAAACCTAATTTCTCCTTCATTTAAACTTCCCCCAATCTTTGAAAATTCAGCAGACAAGCTGCATGATACACTAGCCAACGCCTATTTTTTGTCGTAACATTAATAACGAGATACTTTTGTTGACCATAGTCAGTGACTGCGGTCAATTAAATCATAATCAAAATAATTCCATCTCGTCAATTAAAAAAAATATATTTTCAGAATATTTTTACAAAAAATATTTTACAATACTTTACTTTGGAGGTAATAAGCTACGATGGAATCATTAACGAGCAGACAGAAAAAGGCATTAGAAACACGGGAAAAATTATTAAAAACCTCGTTAGATTTATTTAACAAGTATGGTTTTGAACATGTCTCTGTTGAACAAATTACAAAAGCCTGCAATGTTTCGAAAGGGACCTTTTATACACATTTCCCATCCAAATATGATGTTATATTAGAAAAATTTATGGAGCTGGATCAATTTTATAGCACTGTAGAAAAAAATATTGATCCTTCATTATCAGCAAGTGAAAAAATTTTATTTGTCTATCAACAACAAATGAACTATTTAACGAAAGTTGTAGGAAAAGATTTATTGCGCACAGTGTATACAGCTGCCATGACAAACCAAGTAGAACAAGATCACTACTTAATCAATCCACAACGTAAAATCTTTCAAATTATGAATACATATATTGAGGAAGGAATTCGACAGGGGGAATTCAGACAAGATGTATCTGCTCCTAACATACAAGCAATTATTCGGCGCTGTATGCGTGCCAATGTTTATGATTGGTTAATTCATAGTGAGGATTTCGATTTGGCTTCCGAAATGGCCCAATTCACAACTATTGTCTTGGATGGTCTTAAAAGCCATAAATAAAAAAGTAGCACTTCACCCATTTTAGGCGATGAAAGTGCTACTCGTTGATTAGCTAACAAAATATTGTTGAACAATTGTTTCCACTGGTAATGGTTTATTATATAAATAGCCCTGTCCTTTTTGACAGCGATGACGTTTAAGAAAATCAACTTGTGAAGCCTCTTCAATTCCTTCAGCAATGACCTCTAATCCTAAATTATGAGACATCGAAATAATTGCCTTAATAATGGCTTCGTTTTTGTCATCTTTTGCAATATCTGCAATAAATGACTGATCGATTTTAATGATATCAATTGGATAGCGCTTAAGATAGCTTAATGAGGAATAGCCTGTCCCAAAATCATCCACTGACACATACACGCCTAATTGCTTCAACTCGGTCAAAATCGAGTAAGTTTCATGAACGTTTGTCATAGAACTTTCGGTTATCTCCACCTCTAATAATTCGGGTGGTACACTATATTTCTTCAAAGCCGCTTTAATTTTTCGAGCGAAATTTTCTTTTCTAAACTGCTTAGGTGAAATATTAACGGCTATCCGTACAGGACGATAGCCTTTCGATTGCCATTCTCTTTGGTAACGACAAACCTCATCAATAATCCAATCACCTATTTCGATTATTAAGCCTGAAGCCTCAGCAATCGGAATAAACTGTGCAGGTGACACAAAACCAAATTTACGATTATTCCACCGCAGTAATGCTTCAAAGCTATTGATGCTATTGTTTGCTAAATCCATTTGTGGCTGTAGATGGAGACTCAGCTCATTAAATTCAATGGCACGACGTAAATGTGCCTCCATTAATGCTTCATTTGGAAAGACAGCTGTCATATCTTCACGATAGTAACGGTAATGTGATCGGCCATGCTCTTTAGCAGAAAATAAAGCCTTATCAGCTTTCCGTACAAGTGTCTCTAAATCTCTTCCATCTGCTGGACTAAGCGAAATGCCAATCGACACGCTAATAAAATATTCCTGTCCATCTATCATAAACGGCTGTTTTAGAACATCCAAGATTGCATTCGCGGTATGCTCAATTTTTTGGATGGTTGCATCTTTTAGCACAAAGATAAACTCATCACTGTTATAGCGATAAAGGGAGCATTTTGAGTAACAAAGCTCACGAAGCCTATGACTAAACATACGCATAAGCTCGTCACCCTTGCTCTCGCCAAGAGATTCATTAAATTTTTTAAAGCGATCAATATCAACCAAAATTAGAGCAGCTTGCTTGTGTTCTTGCTTTTTGTCATTTAAATGGTGCAGCCAGTGTTCTTTAAAAGCCTTTCGGTTCCAAATACCTGTTAATTCGTCCATCAGCGCTAGGTAATAAAATGCCTCATGATCATTCATAAATGAATTGGCTTCTTTGACAAATAAATGTACCCCTATTACCTCACCATTATAATAAGTTGGATGCGTTCTTAAATAAAAAGGCTCTTTACTTAGCAATTGGCCCTTTAATAAACACCTAGGCATGCCAAAAGCTGAACCTTCAATGGTTTTGGCAAATAATAATTTAAATTCATTGCTATATCTATTTTCTAATAATGAAAAAATATCTAGTCCTATTAGGCTGTGCTGCTCTCTAGATAAGACAGAGGTAGCAGCAACGTTCTGATGGATAATACGACCTTGTATATCTGTCGTTAACACTGGGCTCACATGTTGCTCCACAAATTGTAAATATGGTGCTACTTCACTTTGTGTTGCACGAAGGATCATAGCAACCATAGAATTAGCTAAGTGCTGTACATGAATCACAAATGTTTTTTTTTGAAGATCAGTACCTAATGTTAGGACATGTTGTTGATTGACATCTTGATTTAGCAGTTCCGACAATTGCAGCCAGCATGGCTCTGAAAAAAAATGCTCCGCGTTCTTGGCTGAGCTATCCTGTAACTCAAGCAATAAAGATAGCTTATCATTAAATTCAACAACCTCAAACACGGCCGTATCCACTTTTTTCAAACAGACAACTGCATCAAATGGATTCAGTTGGATGAGCTGCTGATAATCTGCAAATGGCGCTACACTCTCTCTATATTTTTTCATTCTATCCCTCACTAAGTAGCGTGTTTGCTCTATTCTTCGTCTAGCGTAGGCTTTAATGCATCCTTTAAGAAAACTTCCTGGCTATTTAACGGATCTTCGCTACGATCAAACTCTTTGTAATGGTATTTACCATTCGAGTCTTGAATACGTGCTTTCGCAGTATCCATTAATTGTGCATTCATTATGTCAATAATACGAGTTTTTGCTTCACTTGCATATACAGGGAACAATATTTCTACACGTTTAATCATATTGCGTGTCATCATATCTGCTGACGATAAATAGACTTTATTTTCTCCATTATGATGGAACCAATAGATACGAGAATGTTCTAGGAAACGGCCAACAATACTTGTCACTGTAATGTTTTCACTTATACCAGGAATACCTGGTCTAATACAGCAAATACCACGTATAATGAGTTCCACTTTTACACCTGCAATGGATGCTTCATAAAGCTTCATCATTAAGTCTTTGTCTGTCAGTGAGTTCATTTTTGCCCTAATAAAACCATTACCATGTTTTTTATGACAAGCAATTTCCTCATCCATTAAACGAATAAATTCATCTCGAATATCAAATGGTGCCACGACTAAATGATTAAAGGTAGGCTTTTCTGTATAGCCGCTTAAGTAGTTAAAGAAGTTTGTCGCATCAATGCCAAACTCTTTATCTGTAGTTATTATGCCCATATCCGTATAAATTTTTGCAGTAGCATCATTATAATTTCCTGTCCCAAGATGGACAAAACGCTCAATTTTACCGTTACGACGACTAACAACTAGTGTTATTTTA
Organism: Lysinibacillus sp. FSL L8-0126; assembly: GCF_038630385.1. Lineage (NCBI taxonomy): Bacteria > Bacillati > Bacillota > Bacilli > Caryophanales > Bacillaceae > Lysinibacillus > Lysinibacillus sp. FSL L8-0126. The sequence continues at coordinate 619,159 of NZ_CP152028.1, forward strand.
GAGTGCGTTTTTAAATTATTCATGCCATAAATCACAAGACAGCCTGCTTGTTCTAATTGTTTTGCCCAGTGTACATTGTTTTCTTCATCAAAACGAGCCTTTAGTTCAACTAGCACTGTTACTTGTTTTCCATTTTCAGCCGCAAGTTTTAATGCTTGTATAATTGGTGAATTGCCACTTACTCGATATAATGTTTGCTTGATTGCTAATATATTTGGGTTAACCGCTGCCTCTGCAATAAAATCAACAATTGGAGCAAACGATTCATATGGATGATGGAAAAATATATCTTGTTGTAGAGCTTTTTCAAAAATATTTTCATCTGATTGTAAATCTAAAGGTGGCTGTGGAATAAAGCTTTCATATTCTAGATGCTCGCGACCAACAGAAATACCTTTAACGAAAGAGAACATAAAGGTTAAATCCAAAGGCCCATCAATATGGAACACATCTGTTTCTTCAATTTCAAATTCATCTAATAAATATTGAAGTACTTCCTCATTCATTTCTCCAACTCGAACTTCTAAACGGCTCCCTACGCCCCATTTTCGTTTTTTTAGTTCCTTTTCAATTTCAACTAGCAGATCGCGAGCCCCCTCTTCATGGATCGTTAAATCTGCATTTCTTGTTAGACGGAAAGCTTGTGCTGATTTTACACTATAGCCATAAAATAGCTTTTCAATATGCGCTACAATCACGTCCTCCAATAAAACAACAATTGTTTTCCCTTCTTCGGATGGCACTTTTATATAACGGTCTAGAACAGAAGGGACTTGTACGATGGCTACTTTTTCCCGACTTTCAACTTCGGTCTCATCCTGCTCTAACAGTACGAGTAAATTCAATGTCTTACCAAATAATGTTGGGAAAGGACGATACGCGTCTACTGCTACAGGGGTTAAAACTGGGAAGATTGTTTCCGCAAACATCTCATTGATAAATGCTTTTTGTGCACTGTTTAAATCTTTCATATCTGCAATATGTACATTATGCTGTGGAAGCAAATCATAGATTAAATGACGATAAACTTCTGTCTGTCGACGAACTAATGCTTGTGTACGCTCTGCAATTTTCGCCAACTGCTCCTTTGGTGTTAATCCAGATTTATTTTCAGGTTTATGAAAGCCAGCTCGAACTTGATCTTGTAGCCCTGCAACACGCACCATAAAAAATTCATCTAAATTTGAGCTAAATATAGCTAAAAATTTCAAACGCTCTAGCAGAGGATTATTGATATCCTCCGCTTCCTCTAATACTCGTTCATTAAAGGCAAGCCAGCTCAATTCCCGATTATTATAGTACTGAGGCTTGGCAATCTCCTCTAATAACCGACTATGTTTTTCTGAAAAGTCTTCCTCATGTAGCTCGTTTTTCGTTACTTCAGTTGTCATCCATTGTTCCACCCTTCTTCAATAAAATTGATCCTCATTGGGATTTTTAATGCTCGTTCTAAATGTTTTCTATGGCGATTGGCTTGATACTTTTCAGCAGCTGCATTCTTTTTCACATAAATATCCAGTTGTACATGATCCTCTTCTGTGCGCATCTCAATGGCATGAACAACATTGCGCTTTGACACATTTAACGCATAGACAAATTTTAATAACGCTCCAAAATCTCGTAATTTGCGATATTCCTCACGATCCATCCATGTTGCAAACGGAGCGGCAAATCGTTCAAAATAATCTTTATTTTTATAGGATGCAAGAAGTGCTAGTTTTACTCGTTCTAAATGATTTAAACCATCAATGGATTGATTTGCGATTAAATAAAAAGTATGTTGGCTGGAAGAGCTTAATTCAATATACTCTCCAATATTAAAAACCTTGGCCGCTTTCGACAATAAATGCAAATCTTCTGGATGATATTGCAAATAACCTAAATGACAGCATTCACGATACAATTGGTCTGCTAAATTCATTAAATAATCAACTTCCATTTCAGTTCGACCATACTGACGTGCTAATCTTCTTGCATTCCCTTCAAATACATTGTATTTATCAAAGGCCTGTGCATCTGTTTGCAAAATCCGTTGAAAAATGAGTCCCTCACGTAAACCTCTCTTTGTCAGTTGGAATGTCCCACTACCAACCGCCTCCATTAATACTCTAAATACCTCTAATGCAGGTACAATAATATCTGCGCGATCCGATGAAAGCCCATCTAATTGTTTCAATTCCTGAAAGCTTAGTTGACCTAAAAATGAGCTTAAATCATCCAAATCTGCCTTAGACATTTCGTAGCCATGCACACTTGCAATTGGATAGTCATGCTTTTGCTGATGAATTTGTACAATATTCCGCGCACTACCACCAATTGCGATAATAGGTAATGCGACATTTTGTATCCAAGGGAGTGTTTGAAATTGCTCTTTAATAAAGGCAATGAGTTCCACTTTTTCACTACTATTCATAATGTCGCCTTTTACAAATCGTTGCTTTAAAGAAACTGTCCCAAATGGAAAACTATGTGATTGCTGAATTTCTTTATTTTCAAAGAGCGTAATTTCGGTACTTCCACCACCAATATCAATTGTTACGGCCGATTTTGTACCCATGGAATAGGCAACTGCAACATAGCCAAAATAGGCTTCTTCTTCTTCTGATAAAAGCTCAATTTGGATACCAGTTCGTTTTTTCATTTCCTCTATAATTTGATCTCGATTAGTGGCTTGTCGGATAGCAGCAGTTGCAGCTGCTTTGACATCAGTTATTTCAAAATCCTCTAGCATCGCTTTGAATGTGAATAAAGTTTCTGATAACACTTGAATACCTTCTTCAGACATTTCTCCTGAAGGCAATATATATGTACGCAAACGTGCTACCGTTTTAATATTTCCTAGCTCACGAAGCCCCTCTTCATTATCATACTGATATAATACTAATCGAATGGTATTGGAGCCGATATCAATAATGGCTGTTTTTAGTTCATTCAAATCATCACATCCTCCAAGCCTATTTTGTTCATAAAATGTGGACCTATACAAAAAAGTCGGCACCCTTTTAAGGCATCCGACTTTTCTTTCATTTATTTTTACTTTTAGGATACCCATTATTAAAATTGTGAAGTATCTTGTAAGTCATTACCATTACAGAATAAGTTGGTCAACACGTAAAATGAGCTCTGCAATTTCTGGCTTACTAATTTGATCTTCTGCTCCTACTTGATCCCCTTTATGGCGAAGATCGTCTGTAATGAGACTTGAGAAAATGATGACAGGAAGCTTTTGAAGATCAGGGTGCTCTTTGATTTTTCGTGTCAAATGATGACCATCCATTTGTGGCATCTCAATATCAGTTACCACTAATTGAATATGTTCTGCGATATCGCTACCACTATTCGCAATTCCTTCTAAGTATTCATAAGCATCGCGACCATTTTCAAAGAATTCTACATTGTCATAACCAGCTTCGCTCATTGTATCGAATAATAATTTGCGTAATAATGGTGAATCTTCTGCAATTAAAATACGCTTTCCAGAACGTTCACGTTTACCAAGCTTTTTAACAGATTCCACACTAATTCCTGATTCAGGATTGATATCCACCATAATTCTTTCGAAATCTAGCAATAGAATCATTTGTTCATTTTGTTTAATTACGCCAATTACTTGTGATGTCCCACCTTGATACATATCAGATGGCTTTTCAATTTGATTCCATGAAATACGATGAATTTGTGTCACATTATCTACATGGAAAACAACACGTTGCTTATTGAATTCAGCCACAATATATTTTTGTTGAGGATTACGCTCCGCACCTTGAATTCCTAATACTCGCAGCATATCTACAACCGGTAATACTTCACCTCGTAATTGAATAATTCCTTCTACATGCGGGTGCGCGTGTGGGATAAATGTTACTGGTATCGGTTGAATAATTTCTTTCACTTTAATGACATTGATGCCGAATTTATTGTTTGCTACTTCAAATTCAACGATTTCTAGCTCATTTGTGCCACTTTCTAATAATATTCCTTTATGTTCCAATGCAATCCCGCTCCTTTCTCTACATCTATTTATAATTCAATTGTATCATAGGCAATACATTTCTCCTACTTGCTATTTCCATTTTTATCATTAACTTTTAGATGTACCAATAGGCCGATTACTGTCATCACTATTAATGTTGATAACGCGACACGACTAGCAAGGGTGCCATAATCCTTCATCCATAATGTCACTGTTCCATATACGGCTGGACCGATAATCGATGATACTTTACCTGAAAAGGCAAATAAGCCGAAAAACTGCCCGCGTTTCTCATATGGTGATAATTCAATAATATAGGTCCTAGATGTCACCCACATGGATCCAAGAGATATCCCAAATAGACTACCTGCTAGCCAGAACATCCATTGTGCTGAGGCAAAAACAGCGAACACTAAAGCGATAATCATAATGAGCGCAACTATCGTAATGGCACGTTTAGCTCCTATGGATTTCGTTATATAGCCAAATGCAAGAGAACCAATGATTGTTGATACCGTAGAGACCAAATAAAGAACGATAAACTGACCAGAACTAAATCCAACAATTGCCGTAGCATAAACAGCCATCATGGCGATCGTCGTAGCAATGGCATCATTTAAAAAGAAATAAGCAATCATGAACGTAAAAATGGCCTTATATTGCTTCATATCCTTAAAAGTTTGAATGATTTCTTTATAGCCGTCTAAAAACTTTATGGACTTGCGCTGCGCTTTTGGAATAGGTGTATCTTTATTAATTAAAAATAATGGCAATGAAAATAATAAATACAAGATAGCTGTTGGAATAAACGCTCGGTGAAAATCGCTGTTACCAACATATAAATATACAAGTAATCCGAAAAGTGTGCCCAAATAACCAATTGCAACTCCATACCCTGAGATTAATGGCATCTCTTCTTTTGTTCCTAAATCACCCATCATAGAGTCGTAGAATACTAGACTTGAATTAAAGAAAAATTTTGCAATGACAAAGCTTGCAACTACTAAAAATAAACTAAGAGGGACACCTGAGTAGTTGGTTGTCGATTGTACATTTGCAAAGATCCCCATCATAAATGTAAAAAGAATGGAAATAGATGCAAACCATACGATAAACCTCTTTTTGTAGCCAGTGTTATCAATCCAAACTCCAAAAAGCGGTGAAAAGATAACGAGCAACAAGCTTGCAATCGCATTGGCGTAGGATATAAAGGTGCTTGCTACTTGTTGCATGACTTCATTCGTACCCAGCACTTCATCCATGTAAAACGGGAAAAAAATTGTATTTATATTTGAAGAAAAAATTGTATTCGCAAAATCATAAAATGCCCATGAAAGTATTGGCAATGATAAATAAATGGCTAACTGACTTCGATGCTGTACATCGATTGCTGTACCTTTCTTCATATAAAACCTCCCCTCTATTTTCTATAATAATCAATTAACCTCTCTCTGTAATAAAAAATATCTTTTTTTAAAGAAAATTAATATTATTTACAATATAACAGCAATTTCATTGAAAAATAACTGCCAAATGATCGATAAATGAACACTCATTTTCCATCGTTTTCCGTGTAAACCAAAAAAAAGATCTTTTGACAAGGTGAGGGGAGGTGATTTCCGTTCCGCCAGCGTCCTTTCCAGGGGGCGTCCGATGAGCCGCTGCGCTCACTGCGTTCGCTCCCGTGTCTTTTCCTGAACAAAATAGCCCTTTATTTATATTATTAGAGAGAGGATAAGCTCTTATTTACAATGTGGAGAAGTGATGAGTGACAACACCCCACCATAAAGAGTAGTGAATACCCTTCACTTTATTGGAAAACCTTTGCTAACAAGAAACATTTTTATAGATTGGAGTGGAAGGCTACTTGACTCCCGTGGGATAGCGAGACAGGCGAGCCCCTAAACGGAGCGGTAGCGGAGGAAGCGGCTCGGCGCTCGCCCACAGGAAAGCAAGTAGCCTGCAACGGAAATCCATTTTCACCTTTCACAAATTCTATTGATTGTTTGTATTTCAACACGATAAAAAGGTATTCAAGCCCCTCACTTGAATACCTTTTTATCATTTTTCATTTAGTGTCACCCAGTCAGAAGACCATTGTTCAATTGCTTTTAGCACTGGCGCAATAGCATAGCCCTTTTCCGTAAGCTCATACTCAATGACAACTGGTGTCGAAGGAATTACTGTACGTAACACGATTTGCTCTGTCTCTAACTCCTTTAATCGTTCTGTTAAAACACGACTACTAATATTCAACTGATTTTTAATGGTTGAATAACGTTGTGGACCATCGAGCAACTGATAAATTAGCAAAGTATTCCATCGATGATTTAATATCATGAGTGCTTTTTCAAATCGTGGACAAATATTTTTTTGATCCAATCTACTAGCCTCCATTGTTGTTAGTTCCTATTTAACAGTATAGCACTTTTTCTAAAAAACCAATTCTAAAAATACATTAAGTTACTTGACAAAAGTTATTTTTAAAAATAAACTAGGTTACGAAATGTAAGTTAAAGAAAAGGAGTTATTTTATTATGCAAATGATTGGTTCAACTATTTTACGTGTCGTTCTTGGCATTATTTTTGCCGTACATGGTTTTCAAAAGTTTCAAGGTGGAATCAGCTACACAGCTGACTTCTTTGATAGTCTAGGTATACCAGGATTTATGGCGTATATCGTTGCGATTATTGAATTAGTAGGCGGAATTGCCATTATTTTAGGTTTAGCCACTAGAATCTTTGGCGCTTTACTAACGATTACAATGATCGTTGCTATCTTTACAGCAAAACTAAGCATTGGCTTTATCGGAGCTGATGGATTGGCTGGTTATGAATTAGATTTAGCTTTAGGCGCTATAGCCCTTTATTTTGCTTTAGCAGGAGCATCTAACTTCTCTTTAGATTCTCAACTTTTTGGTAAAGAGTAGTACTAAAAAACCTGAAGTCTCCCAAGAAATAAAGGGACTTCAGGTTTCCTATTCACGCCACTATTTATAATACTTTAGAAGAACTTGTGTACCATTATCACCATAGCCCTCTTCAATCAATTTCTCATACATGTCATATGCTAATGAAAGCCCTGGTAAAGAGATGCCCATTTTTTTGGATTCATCTAAAGCAATTTTCATATCTTTGACAAAATGCTTAACATAAAAGCCTGGGGCAAAATCCTCTTGTATCATGCGTGGAGCTAAATTGCTTAAAGACCATGAGCCAGCTGCCCCTGATGCGATCGATTGTAATACCGTCGGTAAATCTAATCCTGCCTTTAAACCATATGCTAGTGATTCGCACACTCCAATCATACCTGAAGCAATGACAATTTGATTGCACATCTTTGCATGTTGCCCAGCACCCGCTTCACCTTGATAAACAATATTTCCCCCAAAATGCTTCATAATTGGCAATACCTTATCATAGGTAGCTTGATCGCCGCCAATCATAATGGACAATGTACCATTTTGTGCTCCTATATCACCACCTGAAACAGGAGCATCTAAAGCCTCTACACCCATTGATAGGGCATGCTCATAAATTTTCTTTGCCAAGGAAGGCTCTGAAGTCGTCATATCAACGACAATGTTACCTTGCTCTGCTGTTTGGAAAAGACCATTTTGCCCAAAATATACTTCCTCAACATCTGAAGGATATCCAACCATTGTGAAGGCAATGTCACGATTTTTAAATGCTGCTGCTGGCGAACTTGCCCAAGACGCTCCCAATGCCACAAGAGGTTCTGCTTTTTCCTTTGTCCGCGTGAACACAGATACTTCATGCCCATTTTTTATTAAATGTTTAATGATGCTAGCACCCATCACACCAGTGCCAATAAATGCTATACGTTTCTTCGTCATATGTACATGCTCCTTTATTTTAGAATGTCTGCACTCTCGGTGAGAATCCAAACTCTGTATCTTTTCAGTTTAGGTGAAGGAAACATATAATTCAAACTCTTCCCATAACTTGTACTAAACTTTTTATGTATGACATATATACCGAATAAGCGAAAAAAAAGAGAGCAAGTGATTGGGGGATCACTGCTCTAAAGGGGGAAATGAGAATGTTGCTGTGTTCATAGTAAGTTATTCCCCATTGAAATGCATTTTAAACATATATGTTAAAATGTTTTTACTCTGAATACTGGAACAATCTTTTTAGTTTTCTTGGTCTTTTTCTTCCTCAAATGCCATCTGTCTATAATAAGTGTTCATTAACTGATCTAATCTGCGACTCAGTTGAATGGTTTTTGCATTTTGTAACCCGTTTTCTACACCTGAGCGAATCATCATCTCACGAGTTTGTTCCATTTGTTTCAAGAGTAGATTGACCATTCATACAACCCTCCACACACAAATAATCATACCATTATTATACATTTATATTTTATTTCTTACAGCATTAACTTACGACAATGTTCGACAAATTTTAACTTCTCGGAAGTTCAGTATAAGTATATATAATCCGTCCATTTTGTTTGGCCTCACCCCTATAATGTTTAAATAAAGGATGCTTTACAAGTATTTCGCGAAATTCATAAAAATCTTCCTTTTGAATTTCAATACTTTCTATTTCCCCGTTTTGTAATTGTTTAAGCATATTTTCGTATTTTTCCATTTATTTTATACCTCTCTTTTCATCTTTTGTGTAATAAATTATGAATTATTTAAAAAAAGCTTTACGTTTCCCAAATTTTCATGCAAACTGTATATTATTAGTCGATGAAGGAGCTGACTGTCTGTGAAAATAGCTGAAGTTGGAAATATTATCGAGTTTAAAAATGGTCTACAAGGTATTGTCGAAAAGGTAAATGAAAATTCGGTGATTGTTAATTTAACATATATGGAGAATTTTGATTCCCTTGAGATTGAAGAGAAAACGGTCGTCAATCATAAACGTTATAAAATTTTATATACTAATGAAGCTTAATAGTCCGAATAGTCCCTATTTGTCTTTATAGATGATAAGGGGCTATTTTTTTGATAAAATTAAAGTATGGAGGTCGAATATGCTAACAAATTCGAAACAAACACTACTATTTCTCCTTTCTTTATTATTCGTTTATGGCATGCTTGCTTTTACCTTTGCTAACCAAGCAGTATTTTGGTACATGTATGCATTTACTTTATTAGTATGTATTGCCATCGCCATCTTAGCTGGCTCCATTGAAGATAAATTACCTACATGGCAATTTTTACTCTTTGGTATTGGATACGGTACCATCACATATGGTATCATTCGCTTTGGTTACTGGCTCGCTCCATATATTAATAATAATTTAGTACAATCCGTTCAAAAGTTTTTAACAAACTATGGACCACAAAATATTTGGCACTATGTTTTACTCGTATTCATCGTTGCCATAGGTGAAGAACTATTTTGGCGTGGTTATATCCAACAGCAGTTAAAACGCTTTATGCGTCCATCGTTGGCTGTTATAGTAACTGCCATACTGTGTGCGATATCAATTGCTCTAAGTGGTTTTATACTTGGTGTTATAGCTGTACTTTTGGCAAGTATTATTTGGGGCTTCATCTATGAGTGGAAAAAAAGTATGCCACTTGTTATTGTAGCTCATGTCGTTTTTGTACTATTATTATTTTTAGTGTTGCCTTTAACATCATAACATTTAATTTTGGAAACATTTTATCTTTACAAACGTTTAATTTAGAAAAGGAGGGTTTTTTATGCAAAAAAAATTATTTTCAATTCTTGCATTAGTACTAACAGCCGTATTAGTTGTAGGTTGTAATACCTCTGATAAAACAGGGGATTCAGATGCTCAACAAAATGAGCCATCCAATACTGGTGTTGATCAAAAACCATCTGGAGATGAAACTGCAGGCGAATCACAAGAAGAAGAGGAAACTCCTGCATCAGATGATACAAATACAGAGGATACTTCTAAACAGCCACAACAAGATGTGAAATACGTACAAAAAGGCGAAAATAAAACGGAAACAGCCACTCAGTCTGAAAGTGTCAATCAAACCTACAAGCTACAACAGCTTCCAGGATTTACAATGACACAGGAAGAACCAGGTAAAGATATGTTAGTATCTAATGATGATGACGAAGTGTTTATGCGTATTGAAACAATTGAAGCATCACAATCAAGCTTTGATGAAGTGAAAACAACTATGCAAGATTATATGAATGCTGTAGGCGAAACAGTAGCTTTAACTACTGAAGAATTAGCAGCATTTAAAAATGTTCAACATATCGAGGGTTATGTCGTAGACTTTGACACAGAGAAAGTTATTGGGGTTGTTTTTGAAAAAGATGGTCTCATTACAAAATTAACAATTCACGATAACGATAAACAAGATTTAACAGATGCTATGCTTAATATGGCAGCCACTATCTCTAAAAAATAGTAAGACAATAAGGACGATAGACATTGTCTATCGTCCTTTTATTTCCATTATAAAAAAGTTGTCTCAAATCAATGAGACAACTTTTTTAATAAGATAAATCCTTAATAGAAAGGCCTATTTTCTTTAATAACGTAATTGCTTGTTCCTTTTCTTGCGGTGATAGCACACTCATTAATTCATGCAAATGCTGCTCGTGTTTTGGGAATAGCTCTGCCATAAAGGCTTCACCTTCTCCAGTGATTTCTGCATATGTCACACGACGATCTGAAGGACAAGAAACACGTAATAAATAGCCTCTCTTTTCAAGCTTATCAATGACATACGTAATAGACCCACTAGCGAGCAAAATTTTATTGCCTATTTGCTGTAAAGGTTGTCTCCCTTTATGGTAAAGAAGCTCTAGAACAGCAAATTCAGTTGGGTTTAAACCATTATCCTGAAATAATTGATGTGTTGTCTCATTGATCGCTTTCAATGCACGCGATAGTACAATATATAATTTTAAAGATTGTTTTAGATCTTCTGACTTCATATTCTTTTCCTCTCACTTCGCTCTTTATATGACATTATAGCGATATTAGAAAAGCATTGTCAAAAGCATTATATGATTTAGAAGGTTTTATTGTGAATTATCTCACCATTTTTACTCTATTTACGTTACTAAATAAGCAGAATCTTTTGAGGATACTTCCAATGTATCAAGTTGATTAAATGTGTAAATTGGGAACTGCAGATGGAAGCATGTCCCCTTCTGTAGTTCACTATTAACGCCTATTACCCCATCATGTTCTTCAATCACCTTTTTCACGAAAGCAAGGCCCAGTCCTGTCCCTGTTGATTTTGTCGTGTAAAAAGGCTGGAATAGGTTTTGAAGTGTCGTGCTGTCCATGCCAACCCCTTCATCTTTAATCATAAGCTCGACAATCGCACAGTCATTTGTCGCCATTTCAACTGTAATCGTGCCACCATTATTCATGGATTCCATTGCATTTTTAATTAGGTTCATTAACACCTGCTTTAAGCGATTCTCGTTGCCACCGATATAAATTTGGTTAGAAGGAGAAATGTACTGAATCATAATATTTTTCATGAGTGCATCTGGTAGCATAAACTCAATGACTTGCTTTACAATATGATCCAGTTCTAATAATTCAACTTTCATCGTCGTTGGCTTAGACAACACTAAAAGCTCGGATAAAATTTGTTCCATCCGTTGAAGCTCACTGTCAATAACAGAGAGATACATGCGTGATTCATCATCAGCATTTAACTTTAATAATTCAGTAAATCCCTTTAAAGAAGTTAATGGGTTACGAATTTCATGCGCAATACTTGCAGCCATCTGTCCCACAACATTTAATGCTTGCTGATGCTCGACTTTATGCTGAAGTTGTTTTTTCTCTGTTTCATCATTGATAACCGTGACAATAATATTATTGTATTCATCGAAAATACTGGAAATTTCATAATAGCAAGTTCTGCTTACTTGTGTTTCATCGACTACATGAATACTTGCATGCTTGTCACCCATCAGCTTAGACAGGTATGATGTAATTTGTCCCTTTTTCAATGTAAATGAATCGAATATATGTTGATGTGCTTTATGGAGCAACTGCGAATTTTCAACTTTCAGAAACATTTCCGCATACTTATTAAGCCCAAGAATAATACCGCTAGCATCACTTACAATAACAGCATAAGGTAAATAATCGTATGCATTAAAAGATTGTGATCTTTCATGCGCCTGACTCATGTATAATTTATGAGCAACATCATCATTTAGTGTAGAAATTTGCGCAACAATTTCTTCTGTATTAGGATCATAAAAACATTTAAAAGACAGCATTTCATAGTCGTTTCCAGTTGTACGAATATTAAAAATTTCTTCTGAACGTAAATCATTTTGTAATTGTTTGACGAATTTAGTCCATTTAAAATTAGATGGCTCGTCCATAGCTAAATAGCCAATATACGTTAAATTAAGATTAAAACGTTTAATAGCAGCCTCATTAACGTTCAAAATTTTCCCTGCTTTATTGAGTATAAGTGTTGGTGACGAAGTACTTTTCATAAGATTTCCAAAACATTGATTAATATCATTTTGCTTCAACTTTCTCACCGAACCTTTCAAAAGAGTAAAAAACCTCTAAATCGAATTTTGAGCCTTTACTATACTTTATGACAGCACGATTCTATTATTACAAAATTTAGTAAATTTAAGTATTTTAAATTATTTCACGAACCGTTCACAAAATAAATAGGTAAAAAGAATTATATTGTATGTCAGATACTTGACTGATACAATAAGATGTTGAAAGGAAGATTATTGCATGAATACTATTTTAACTACTTTAAATGCAAAGTATATTCACACAAATTTAGCATTGCGCTATCTTAAAGGCGCCGCTTTACCAGAATTTAATCCAATTATAGCAGAGTACACTATTAAGGATCCTGCTTTTAATATTGTATCAGATTTATTCCAAAAAAAACCTGATATTGTTGGATTTAGTTGCTACATCTGGAATATAGAAGAAACCATTCACGTTATAAAAATGTTAAAGACTGTCTGTCCAAATGTTAAAATTTTGCTAGGAGGTCCTGAGGTTTCTTACGATTCTCATCATTGGTTACGTCAAATACCCGAGGTAGATTTTATTGTCATGGGCGAAGGAGAAACTTCTTTCAAACAATTATTACGCTATTTCCACGGTGAAATTTTGTTAGAGGATGTTCCAGGCATTTGTTATTTAGAGGATGGAAAAGTCAAAATTCACGCTATGCCACCTAAAATTGATTTGCGTGAATTACCAAGTCCATTCCGCTTTGAGGAGGATCTTCCCCATTTAGGTAAACGCATTCAGTATATCGAAACAAGTAGAGGCTGCCCATTTAGTTGCCAATTTTGTTTATCTTCTATTGAAGTAGGTGTACGATACTTTAACCGTGAAAAAATAAAAGAAGATATTCGTTTTTTAATGGATAACGGAGCTCGGACAATTAAATTCGTGGATCGTACCTTCAATATTAGCCGTAGCTATGCAATGGAAATGTTCCAGTTTTTAATTGATGAACATAAACCTGGTGTTGTATTCCAATTTGAGATTACTGCAGATATTATGCGCCCTGAGGTGATTCAATTCTTAAATGACAATGCACCAAAAGGTTTGTTCCGTTTCGAAATTGGCGTACAATCTACAAACGATTTAACCAATACACTCGTGAAACGTCGTCAAAACTTTGAAAAGCTAAAACGAACAGTAACAATGGTGAAGGATGGCGGAAAAATAGATCAACATTTAGATTTAATTGCTGGTCTACCAGAGGAAGATTACGCAAGCTTCCGTCAAACGTTTAATGACGTTTTTGCGATGAGACCAGAAGAGTTACAGCTAGGATTTTTAAAGCTTTTACGTGGTACAGGCCTTCGATTAGAAGCGGAAAAGTTTGGTTATACCTATGTGGATGTCTCTCCTTACGAAATCTTTTCAAATAATGTGCTAACCTTTGATGATATCGTACGCATTAAACATGCAGAGGATGTTCTTGAGAAGTATTGGAATGACCATCGGATGGATCATACGATTGAATACTTAGTTACTGAGGTCTTTGACACACCATTTGATTTTTTCCAAAACTTTGGGACGTATTGGGAAACAAAAGGTTGGTCTCGTATTGGCCATCAGTTGGAAGATTTATTCCGCCGTTTATTAATGTTTTTAGAAACTGTGGAGGGCGTGAATTTAAATATTATCCAGAGTCTCATGCAGCTTGATTATCTAATGGCACAGCAGTTCCAACCACGTAAGCTGTGGTGGAATGAACGCCCAACAGAAGAGCAACAAAAAGCCCTTTATCAAGCATTACGCGAAGATCCTACTATCGCTGGCGAGGAATTTGCTAGCTTTAAGCTATCTGAGAAAGAGTTGTTTAAGCATACACTGATTATCCCTCATGGCCTTGACTATCACAATTTCCTAAATGGCAAAATTGTACAAAAAAATGGCTATCTGTTAACCTATTTCCGTCACGGTCAGCAACCATATTTTGCATCTATCCACTCTAGTTAATAATAAAAGCTAGTCCTGTGCTAACAGTCAGGACTAGTTTTTTTCTTTCTTAAACAATTCTTAAATCCTTTTCACAAAAATAACATGACTGTATATGTACTTTCTTCGACTAACTAAATGAGTTAGTCAAGTATTCATAGCCTCCCTCCAAAAGTTTAGGGCAAATGCCTTAAAGACAAGCTAGTTCTATTTTGTAAATAATACCCACAAAAATTTTAAAAATGCGGGAAAAACAATTTTAAATTTTTTGAAAATTGTATGACAATTTCGTATTTTTCACCTTTTTTAATGAAAAATACGCAGGAATGTTCTTTATTAAGTATCATTTTCTTCTAAAACATTCCCCATTATTACGCATTTATTCGTGTAGCCTTTTTATGTGTTTTTTATTGTATTTGAACTACCTATATTAAGGCAATTACTTTTTAATTCCTTAAAATTAACTTTTGATAGGGGACGCGAACAAGAGGTTTTCCCTAGTGTATATACACCTATAATGACAGTTTTCGACAAATTACTTCTTTTTTATCTATATATAATAGAAGAAAGTCATTTACTATACTTATAATATTTACCAGTAAATTCGTTTTATTCATAAAATAATCTTTTACTTTAAACTATTATAATATACCAATATTTAGAAACTAGATATTAGTATTGATTGGTCAAAATAGGGTAATTATTTTTTTAGAATCATATTAATAGTAATGTGTTATGCTCCCTAGTTAGCATGAGTATTTCAAGATGCATACACACTCTCAGTTATGAAGTAAGAAGCTGATGTAGATGTAACATTGTTAGTACCATTCTTGCTCACAAAAATAGAGAGATAACTGCAAATAGCTATTTACATGTAACCACTGAACATGAAAGAAGTTCCCTCAAAAAATTCAGTGATTATCTAGAAAATTGAACTTTCGGGGGCAAAAAAGGGCAATCTAATGATTGTCCCTTACAAAGCCCTTATATACCATCGTTTCTGTATAATTACCCAATGATTACGCGTTCCTTTGGATAATGGAAGCTTGATTTTTTCCCTCTACCCCCACCACCAAGTGTGTAAAGGAAGGAAATTAACCCTACTCGACCGATAAACATTAAAATAATGATAATGATTTTACCAATGACAGATAAGTCCTCGGTGATTCCTAACGACATACCACAAGTACCGAACGCTGAAGTGATTTCAAAAATGATCTGAATCAGTGATGCTTGTGGCTCTGTGATGAGTAAGATAAGTGTAGCAATTAACACCATAAAAAATGCTAATAAAATAACAACGAATGAGCGAAAGACATCTATTAAATGAATTTCTCGCCCAAATACTTGAATATCTTCTCTTCCCCTAGCAAAAGTAATTAAGAATAAAATAGCTAAGGCAAAAGTAGTTGTGCGAATCCCTCCACCAACTGAGCTTGGCGAAGAACCGATGAACATAAGGAAACTCATAAATATATCTGTTGCTTCACTAAATGTCGTAACATCGTATGTTGTCAATCCAGCCGATCTTGTTGATACTGAATGGAACATCGCCGAAAATAGCGCCTCGTGCCAGGACATTTCCTTGAAGGAATGGAAAGATTCAAGAAGTAAAATGACAAGTGCACCTACAACAAATAAAATAGCGTATGTGGATGTAGTAATTTTAGTAAATAAACTAAAACGAAAATTCTCACGTCGATTGAGCAAGAACGTTTTTAATTCGATTAATACTGGGAAGCCGATAGCACCTAACACGATCAGTACCATTGTAACCATTTGTACAAAGTAATCATCATGAAATGGCAGTAAGCTCATTCCAGTTATATCGAAACCACCATTTGTTGTAGCAGAGATGGAAGCAAATATCCCATGTAAAAAGGCTTCTTCTAATGTATCAAAATAATTGGTGAAATGTAGCGTTAAAATAATCGTACCCGCAACTTCAATGCCAAATAAAATCTTTATGATTTCACGAATTAGTTTCACAACACCGGACAAATTATACTGGTTATGGTCAATCATAATTAATTGACGCTCACGCATCCCAATTTTTTTCCCTACTAGCAGCCACACAAAGGTACCAAGTGACATAATACCAATGGCCCCTAACTGTAAAATAACAAGAATCATCACAAGCCCAAAGGTTGTATAGGTTTCCGAAATAGTAATCGTTGTTAAGCCCGTGACACTAACTGCACTTACTGCTGTAAACAAGCTGTCTAAAAAGGAAATTCTTACGCCCTCTTGATGAACGCCTGGAAGTCGTAATAACAGGAAGGAAATCGCTATAGCTATAAAGTAATAAGAAACAAGTACCTGAAATGGTGTGACAAGTCTATTTGATGATTTTTTCCAAGGCACTTTAACAACTCCTCCCACATATGATGCCCAACTAGATAGATAATAGTATAGAAAAGATACATAAAAAAAGAAAGAGAAATAGTAACAACTATTCCTCCCATTTAGATACTAATTATTTTTTTTATGACGAACTCCCACTAGGTAGCCCACAAATGCAATGCCTAGTAAGACTATCCAGAATGTTAATTCCCAGGCAGTTGAATGGGGAAACTCTACAGGTAATATCCCTACTTTTTCATGAGCTAATGTTAAGACAACGAGCTTCACACCGACCCAACCAACGATAAGAAATGCTGCCGTTTCAAGTGAAGGATAATCGTTCAATACTTTAACAAACCATTGTGCTGCAAAACGCATCATAATGACACCGATAAATCCACCAAGAAGCATGACAATAAATTGTCCTCCATTGATGCCACCAATATCAAAATTTCCTAAGTGAGGCAAAGTTACAGCGATCGCAACGGCTGCCAACATCGAATCAATAGCAAATGCAATATCTGCTGCTTCAACCTTAAGAACCGTTAACCAGAATCCAGAACCCTTTTTCTCTGCTCTTTCAGCTGTTTCCTCTTCATCATCTTTATGTTTACGCAAATCATATATATTTTTCGCAGACATAAACAATAGGTAGGCCGCACCGACTGCTTGGATTTGCCAATAGTTTACCAATACTGTAATAACAAATAAGGCGGAAAATCTGAAAATCAGTGCTCCAAATAGTCCATAAAATAACGCCTTTTTTTGCTGTTCTTGTGGTAAATGCTTGACCATCACAGCCATCACTACCGCATTATCAGCTGCAAGTAATCCTTCTAATACAACAAGGACAATTAACACCCAGCCGTATTGTAATATAATTGCTTCCATTCTAGTGCCTCCTCTAAGCTCTATCCCTAAAACGACCATTTTATCTAAAGTACAAAAGAAAAAAGCCTCTGCCCTAATTCAGGCAAAGGTCTCGCTAAGTAAATTCGTACCTATTTCTTTTATGGTACATCAATCTACACGTCATTACGTATAGAGCCATTCACTATCACACCCGATGGTCATAACCATGTCTTGACGAATGTGAAACCAGGACATATCATTCCTGTTAGCTACTCCCCTTTGACAAATTGTCGAAGGTATCTTCTTTCCATCATTATAGCACTATCATTTACAACTGACAAAAATATCTATATTGTTTTTACTTAATCTGAATTTGATAGCTCTTCTCTTCCTTATGTGCTAAATAAAAGGCAATCATTTTTGGCATCGTCTGTATAAAATCAGGGCATGTAATACCACCTTTTTGTAAAATTTGCTGTGCTTCAGCTGTGTCAAATGTGGCATTCCATGTTAAGTAATCTAGCGTTTCTTGTTCAACTCCAAGTTTTTTTCGAATAAAAGGAACTTGTAACGATAGCTTTGCTAATATAAATGGGAAACGTCCCTTTGGATAGACATTCGTTATTAATTTCACCATAGTACGGTATACTTCCTGTACAGGGTGAGGATTGGGATCTGTTAAATGAAGTGTCTTGCCTTCTGCACCTTGTTCATTCACTACAAAAACTGAGGCATTTAAAATATAATCAACGGGCACGACATTAATCGTTGATGTCGATCGGCCGATGTATGGAATAAAGGGTAAACCCTTTATTCGTTCTACTAAATTTAAAAAGAAGTAAGGTCCATCAAATTTAATGGTTTCACCTGTCATTGAATGCCCTCGCACTATCCCAGGTCTAATAATCGTAAGTGGTATTTCTGATTTTAAATCTTCAACTCGAAGCTCGGCCTCATATTTTGTTTCCTCATAGTAGTTTTTAAATGCTGGAGGCCGAATGAGTTCATTTTCACGCAGTATCCCTTCACGTGTGCCTGCCACATAGGCTGTACTAAAATACATATAGCGTTTTAAATTCGGTAAGGTGCGCACAAAATCATTGACCATTGTTGTACCATGGACATTCACTTTCCATGCAAGATCACGTGGTACCGCTAAATCATAAATAGCGGCTAAATGCCAAAGCACTTCTATTTGCGGTACAATTCCACTGATTATTTGATCATCTAAACCCAGATTTGGCAGCGTAATATCGCCTTCTACAATATGAATTGAACAGTCAGGAAAAGCTTCTATTATTTTGCTTTTCTCCTGCTCTGCCTTAATGGTTTCACCTGCCAACACAATCGCAATCACTTGTTGTGTCTGTCTCTTTTGGAATAATGTCCGAATGAGTTGACTTGAAATGAAACCAGGAAATCCAGTAAAAAAATGAACGTTCATCTCCTATTCCCCCTTGAAATCTAGCGCATCTTTCTTGTTTCTTTATCCACTAAACTATAGATAATCGGTACAATGTACAATGTTAGCAATGTCGAGGTGACAAGGCCTCCAATAACCGCAATCCCCATCGGTTGGTTCATCTCTGTCCCTTCACCAATACCAAGCGCTAGTGGAAACAGTCCTAAAATAGTCGTTAATGCTGTCATTAAAATTGGTCGAAGACGATCTTGGCTAGCCAGTAAAATAGCTTCATAAGCAGACATGCCCTTCGCCTTTAGCTGGTTAATATAATCGACAAGCACAATGCCATTGTTCACGACAATCCCTACAAGCACTAAAATACCGATGACAGACGTCACACCGATTAAAGTATGTGTTGCGAACATAGCAATCGCCACACCGATGATCATTAATGGGACTGTAAACATGATGACAAACGGGTATTTAAATGACTCAAATTGCGCAGCCATTACAATATAAACTAGTACGATTGCTAGCATAACTGCTAATAGCATATCGTCAATTGCACTATCATAAAGCTCTCGATCCCCACTAAAAACAATTTGAGTAGCAGGCGGTAAATGAACTTGGGTCAATGCTTTATCTACTTTTGCCGAAATGCCGCCCAATGATTCCTTTGTTTCATAATCTACAAAAAAGGCTACTGCTGCTGCCTGATCAGAACGACGAATGGACACGGGTCCCTCTTGTATAGATACAGTAGCAACATCCTCTAATTTCACAAACAATCCTGCTGGAGAACGAAGCTGCATGGCTTTTAGCGCATCTATACTCGTATTAAATACCTGTCCAAAACCCGTATAAACAGGTAATACAGCGCCGTCCTCAGTAAGTAGTTGAGACGTTAATTGTCCTTTTGTCATTTGGTTCACGGTTTGAGCAATTTGTGCTGGGATAAAACCGTAGTCTTTTGCTTTTTCTCGATCAACTTCAATTTGAATCTCTGGCACAGTCTGGTCTAGATCCGTTGAAACCTTTGTTACTTCTTGAATCGCTTGTAGCTCTTGCTGCACTTTTTTAACAGTGTGCTGTAGCCTTTGTTCATCTGAGTCTGTTAATCGGAACGTTAATGTATGTGGTGACGAACCCGTTGCTGTTGATACATTAAATGTAATATCAGCTTGCTCTCCAAGCTCTCCCTTTATATCTTGCTCCAGCTCTTCCACAAATTCAAAAATGGAACGTTGCCTTTCTGCTAATGGTACTAGTTTGACATACATTTCAGCTTGATTGGCGCTCGTTTGTCCACGCGCTTGCGATTGTTGCGTACCCCCAATTAAGCTAACATAAACATCCACATCTTTTTCCTGCTTCAAGCGCTCCTCAATATGCTTCACTACCTTTTCTGTTTCCGATACAGCGACACCTTTTTCAAGATTGACACTTATAGATGTGAATCCTTCATCGGTAGGTGGTAAAAATTCTGTACCAATTCTAGTCAGCCCAAATAAGGATAAACCAAAGCACATCACCGTGAAAATTAGAATTAGCAGTCGATGCCGTAATACCCATACAATAGAGGATTTATAATGGTTGTAAAATTTAGAGCTACTGCGCTGCTCATAAAAATTGGTATTTTTCATTTTTAAAAGACGACTTGCTAGCATTGGGACGACAGTAAGCGCAACTACTAGAGAAGCGATTAGGCTGAACGAAATCGTTAGGGCGAATTCTGTAAATATTTGTCCAATCAATCCTTCGATAAACATAACAGGAATGAATACGGCTATAGTAGTTAACGTGGAAGCCGTAATAGCAAGTGCAACCTCCTTAGTTCCTTCCTGCGCTGCAGTGATAGGATCCTTTTCTAGCCCTAAATGTCTTTCGATATTTTCAATAACAACAATGGCATTATCCACTAGCATACCGATGCCCAGTGCAAGAGCACCTAATGTCATGATGTTAAGGGTAAAATCAGCAAAAAACATCAACACAAATGTCACAATAACCGAATAAGGAATAGCAATACCAATAATGATTGGACTCTTTACACTACGTAAAAAAACAAATAGGATGAACATCGCAAATAATCCACCTAAAATTAAAGAAGAGCCAATGTTATTAATGGCTAAATCTACATAATTACCTTGATCGACAAGAATGTCTGCCGTGATTCCCTTATATTGCTCTTTCTTTAGTAGTTCATCTAATGTTTGCTGAAACGCTTTGGAAACTTCTGCTGTATTCGCGCCAGATTCCTGTAAAACGGACATAAGGACTGCTGGATGCTCATTGGCACGAGTTGTCGTAATAGATTGTTGCTCTGTCCTCTCTACGGTTGCAAGATCGCTCACAGTTAGCGCTTCACCTGTTAACGGGTTCACTGAAACGATCAAACTTGCAATACTTTCAGGTGACGATAATGTACTTACAATACGTGTTGTTAACAGCTTACCATCATCTGTTGAAACAGGTTCACCAGGGAGAGATACATTATTCGCTTGGATAATTTGTATAATGTCTGCTTGTGTTAAGCCTTTTTCCACTAGCTTTGCTTCGTCTAATATTATTTGAACTTCCTCGATCAACTTGCCAAAAACATTTACACTTGCAACACCCTCTGTCCGTCGCAGTTCTTTTTCTAAGTCCTCTGCTAATAAACGTACATCTACATCATTATTTTCTGCACGTAATGATAGTTGAATAATGGGAAATTGAGACGGATCAAACTTTAAAAAACTAGGCTTGCCCGCATCATTTGGCAGCGGTGTCATATCAATTCGCTGTAAAATATCGAGTTGGATATCTTCCATATTCGTGGACCAATTAAACTCAAGCATAATTAAATTAGAGCCTTCTTGTGAGGTTGACTGTAGTTTTTTTATGCCAGGTAAGGTGGCAAGTGTAGCCTCTAATGGTTTCGTTATCTTCTCATTCACCTCTGTTGGACTTGCCCCAGGATAAGAAGTGACAACAACACCTATGGGGGGATTTAACTCTGGAATTAACGTAATCGGTATTTTTAATAAGGAAACACCGCCTAACAGGATGACAAAAAGCATCGTAACAATTGTAAAGACGGGTCTTTTAATGGAAAAATGACTAATATTCATATAAACAAACTCCTTTTTCTACCTCTTCCTTTCTAGGATAGCCGATTTATAAATGAGCTAAGCCCCCTTCAATTAGTTCGTCGTGCAATATATTTCCTAATACTGTCTATATTCTACAAACAGTGTCAATTTTCCTTGCAAAAAAACACGAATCGCAAAATTGTCGATTCGTGTTTGGTAATTATAGAAGGCTATAAAGTTTAATGTTTTCGTTTTTATCAGCAAACCAGCGCATGGCAAACTCATTTTCAAATAGGAAAACAAGATTATCAAAGCGGTCTTTCACTAGCATAGATCGACCAGAAGACATGGACTCTTTAACATCCTCTTCGTTTTCAATCCATCGTGCAATTTTAGAACCGATTGGCTCCATTCTTACTTCCACATTGTATTCATTTTTCATACGATGCTCAAACACTTCAAATTGTAATTGACCAACTGCACCAAGAATGACTTCCTCTGTATGCAGCGTTTTATAATATTGAATAGCACCCTCTTGTACCAATTGTAAAATCCCTTTATGGAATTGCTTTGATTTCATTACGTTTTTCGCTGTTACACGTACGAATAGCTCTGGTGTAAACTGCGGTAATTTTTCAAATTGGAATGTTTTCTTGCCACCTACAACAGTGTCCCCAATTTGGTAAGTTCCTGTATCATATAACCCAATAATATCTCCCGCAACCGCTTCATCTACGGTCTCACGATCATCTGCAAGGAATTGTGTAGATTGAGTCACTTTAAATGACTTACCTGTACGAGCTAATGTCATATTCATTCCGCGCTCAAATTTACCAGAAACAATGCGTACAAAGGCAATGCGGTCACGGTGGGCAGGATTCATATTGGCTTGAATTTTGAAAATGAAACCTGAAAACTCATCATGTTCAACAGGATCAATAAATTGCTCATCTTCGGTAATTCTAGGCTGAGGTGTCGGTGCAAATTGTAAATAGGTTTCAAGGAACGTTTGCACACCAAAGTTTGTTAATGCTGAACCAAAAAATACAGGTGTTAATTCTCCACGACGAATTTTTTCCTCAGAATAGGCATTTCCAGCTTCATCTAGCAGTAAAACATCATCCATTGCTTGTGAATAATAAGAAGTAACTTTCATTGGATGCTCCACAGCAAGCTCTCCATTGTCGTCAATTGGTAAGAATCGTTCAGCTTCATCTGTGCGGAATTGCTCAATACGTTTATTATAACGATCGTAAATACCAAGGAACTCTTTCCCCATACCGATTGGCCAGTTCATAGGATAAGCGTTTATGCCAAGTACTTCTTCAAGCTCTTCTATTAACTCAAGTGGCTCTTTCCCTTGACGATCCAATTTGTTGATAAATGTAAAAATAGGGATACCACGCATTTTACAAACTTTAAATAGCTTTAATGTTTGGGCCTCGATCCCTTTGGCAGCATCCACTACCATGACAGCACTATCCACAGCCATTAATGTACGATATGTGTCCTCAGAGAAATCTTGGTGACCAGGGGTATCCAAAATATTCACACGAGAACCATTATAATCAAATTGCATTACGGATGAAGTAACCGAAATCCCACGTTGCTTTTCAATTTCCATCCAGTCAGACGTTGCATACTTACCTGTTTTTTTCCCTTTTACTGTCCCTGCGTCACGAATGGCACCACCAAATAGTAAAAGCTTTTCTGTAATCGTCGTTTTCCCAGCATCAGGGTGACTGATAATGGCAAAAGTACGACGTGATAGTATATCTTTTTCTAAATTTGAATTCATCTCGTCATTCTCCTTTTTTCATACTTAATAATAATAAAAGAAGACTTGCCTTTCGTACAACCTTTTTACATGAAATCTCAAAAAAGAAAACCCTTTAGTTCAACTAAAAGGGTTTCCTAACATTTAATCTTTCATTAAACAAATTTTAATCGGCCAGCTTCTATTGCAATTTCTGCATCACTATGCGGAAATTTTGTATCTTCAATAATTTGATAATCCTCATGACCTTTACCAGCAAAAATAATCATATCTCCTGGTTCGGCAACCTCAATGGCATGACGTACTGCCTCTGCCCGATCCCCGATACAAGCATAATGGTCATGAAGCATCCCTTTGGCAAGATCGCCCGTAATGCTATCATAGTCCTCATAGCGTGGATCATCTGTCGTCAAAATGACATATTCTGCAGCAGACGCTTTTTCAGCCATCGCAGGACGTTTCGATTTATCACGATTGCCACCTGTTCCAACTAAGAAAATCAGCTTACCCTTTTTATAAGGCTGTGCCGCTTCAATCGCTTTTTCAATTGCATCTGGTGTATGGGCATAATCAATAAAAATTTGTACAGGTAAATCTGAACAAACTTTCTCCATACGACCTTTAACTGGCGGTAGTTGCTCTATTTGCTCAATAATGGACTCCATAGAATACCCACGACCGTAAAATGCAATCATAGCTGCCAACACATTGTAAATATTAAATTCACCAAGCAAATTCATTTTTACACGATAAATCCCTTCTGGCATTTCCACATCAAACAAAGTCATATAGTCGTGATATTCACAGTTAATGGCACGGAAATCGGCCTTTTCATTTTTTAAACCATATGTCCACACTGGAAATGGTGTCATTGCGGCATAGCGCTCTGACCAAGCATCATCAGCATTTAAGACAACAAATTTGCTCTTTTCTAAATCTTGTCCAAGTTGGGAAAATAATAAGCCTTTTGCATGGCCATATTCCTCCATCGTACCATGGAAATCAAGATGATCATGTGTTAGATTTGTGAAAATAGCGATATCATAATCAACACCTGCTAAACGTCCAAGTGCTAAGCCATGTGATGAAACTTCCATCGTCATTAAACGACAACCTTCCATTTTTGCTCGGAAAATCATTTGTTGTGTCGATAAAGCATCACTCGTTGTATTGGCAGATTCATATAAAATACCATTTAAATTAAAACCGATTGTGCCGGATAAAGCGGATTTTTCGCCCATACCATGCATGATATTTTGAATAATTCCTGTTACGGATGTTTTACCATTCGTTCCGGTTACTCCAATCATCGTTATATCCTTAGAAGGATAATCAAAAAACTTTGCGGCTAATAAGCCTACCGCACGATCTGTATCTCTGACAATCACTTGTGCAATTGTCTCTCCTAACGGTAATTGACGTTCTGTTACAACGATTGTTGCGCCACCATCCACTGCCTTTTGCGCATAATCATGCCCATCCACTGTGTAACCTTTGATACAAACAAACATGCTATTTGGTTGCACACTTCTTGAGTCAATTACAATATCACTAACTTGATCTGGCAACACGCCAATTATTTTTTTCAAAGGTAATGCGCTTAACAATTCCTCTGCATACATTTCATAGTCCTCCAATCAATCTCTACACTCATATCATCATTTTTGATTACTCGACAAAAAACGACAAGATGAATACCCCCACGTTCTATTGAACTTATTTTACTACTTATTTCATGATAAATAAAATGCCTCAGATGTGTTTTTTCAACGAAAACGCTTTCATTTAAAGAAATAATTATGTTTTCTTCGAAATTTTCATTTATAATCACAAATCGACGATTTTCGACATAATTAGAAAGATTTTTTGAGGACAAAGAGGTTATTTTTCAAGGGAGACATCCTAAGATATCTCCCTTCTAATTTCTATTTCATAATGGACCGCACAAATTTCACTTTTTGTTTATATGGTGGGAACAATACATTTGTCTCAAGCTTAGAGGACTTCTTTAAAATGGATTTAGGATGTGTAAAGTTTTCAAAGCTTGCTTTGCCATGGTACGCTTTCACACCAGATGGTCCAACACCACCAAATGGTAAATGTAAATTTCCAACATGGGTGATAGTATCGTTTATACATCCACCACCGAAGGGTAATTCCTCCAAAAAGTATTGTATGGCCTTTTCATGTTCTGAGAAGAAATATGCCGCCAAAGGCTTTGGTAATTGACGAATTTGATGAATCGCCAGTGGTAACTCATTATACATCATAACAGGTAAAATAGGACCAAAGAGTTCTTCCTGCATAGATGGGCTTGTCCATTTTACATACTCGATGATTGTTGGCTCAACATATAAATCATCACGATCAATTCGGCCGCCAAATGTAATGGCATCTCGTTCTTCCTTGATAATTTGTTGTAAACGATCGAATTGTCTCAAATTCACAATACGTCCGTAATCAGGGCTTTTTAAAGGATTTTTGCCATAAAACGATCGGATCGTTTCTTTTAAGATTTTCATAAAACGGTCATAAACATCTTTATGAACAAGTAAATAATCGGGGGCCACACATGTTTGCCCAGTATTTGTAAATTTCCCCCATACAATCCGCTTTGCTGCTACTTCTAAGTTTGCAGTTTGATCGACAATCGCTGGACTTTTTCCACCAAGCTCTAAAGCAATTGGTGTCAAACGTTCTGCTGCTGCCTTTGCTATCACTTTTCCAACAGCTACACTACCTGTAAAGAAAATGTAATCAAAGGACGCATGAATAAGAGCTGTTACTTCTTCTTTTTCACCTTCTACCACACGTACATAGGAGGAATGGAACGTTTCTTCAATTATTTTTTTCACAATAGCTGCTGTATGGACAGACGCTTCTGACGGCTTGACAATTGCTGTGTTCCCTCCAACAATGGCACCAATTAATGGTTCCATAACTAGTTGAAATGGATAATTAAACGGTCCAATAATTAATGTGACACCATAGGGTTCACGAACAATGAAGCTTTTGCCCATTTGATATTGTATCGGTGTTTTAACTGCTTCTGGCTCCATCCATTCTTCTACATGCTTTACCATATATGAAATACTATCTAAAACAATGCCAATTTCAGTTGCATATGCTTCAAATTCGCTTTTACGAAGATCTAAATATAGCGCATTCAAGATGTCTTTTTCGTATTTTAAAATGGAATTTTTTAACTTTTTTAATTGTTCTTTTCGAAACTTTACACTTTTTGTTGCACGAGAAAAATAAAATTGACGCTGCTCTGTAATCATATTTTCCACATCTTGTGACGTAAAATTCATCAATAAAGCACCCCTTTTTTTAAAATGCCATACATAGTTTTTTCATTTTGAAACAAACTATCATTGTCTATACGATACAACATCGGAGGGCAAAAATCCTCTTTCTGCATCGGGGGTGAAATGGCTTTATGTGAAAATGAAATGTTTTAGTTTTTTTATCTCGGGAAATATACAACTACATATTAAAACTGAAATGGGGGCGTAGATGAATGACAACAACAACTGGGACATGGTGGGAGTCCATATTTTCTGGACCATTATCACACGGAATTTGTGAAGAAAAATTATTGCTATTGCAAGATGAAGCTTTTTTATATCTCTCTACAATACCTATGGAGAATGAAGAAAATGTTGAAATCAATTAAAGAAAGCGCATTATAGGATGCCCCTATAATGCGCTTTTACCACGTTAATTAACGATTAACACTTTCTGCAATTGTTCTAACACCGCTTCCAATCTGCTGCTAGCCTCTTCTTCAATCGCAAAGCCACCTTCCTCAAGGCGAATAATTTGTTTATCCACAATATAAACAGAATGGGTAATTGATGTTGCTCCAAGCACAGCTAAAACTGGCTTTAATGCATATTCTAATGCCAATAAATGACCGATTGAACCTCCTACAGCAATAGGAAGTACGATCTTCCCAAGCAAGGCTTTTTGAGGCAGTAAATCCAAATAGGTCTTCAAAATACCTGTATAGGAAGCTTTATAAATAGGGGTTAGTATGACAATAAAATCAGCTTCCTCAACATGCGCATTTTCTGCTTGGATTTCCTTACTGGCAAAATTGGCAGTGAGTAAATCGGTAGCTGGTAGTTCATGTACATAATTGGAATGTACCTCTATTCCTCGCGCAATAAAATGATTTTCCACCTTTTCATGAATGGCTGTAACTCTAGAATTTTTCGAATTGCTCCCATTCAAAATAACTGCTTTTGTCATTTTTCCCACTCCTTTTAATCATTGTCATTAAAAAAGGCTTCTATTTTACAATCAGGCGGATTACCGTTTTGTAAAATAGAAGCCTCTAGTTGCCTAGTCAACTCTAATACCAAGTATTCTTATAAAATTAATCTAACATAAATTCTCTGAATGTCAATAGCTTTTTTATGATTGGTGAATTGCTTTCCCAAAAACAGCCTTTGCGGCATCTCCAATATGCTCCGACACCGTTGGATGTGGGAAGATCATCTGCGCAAGTGATTGGGCTGTACCACCTGCATTTTTTGTTGCCAATATAGCATTAAGCATTTCTGTGGCACCATCGGCTACAACACATGCACCTAAAATTTGACCACTTTCCTCTGCTGCAATTAACTTCACAAAGCCTTCTGTATTCCCCTCCATTAATGCCTTAGGATTTGTCTGTAGTGGCATTTTGGTTACGGTGTAAGGTATTGTGACCTGCTCCTCTAATAAACCAAATGTAGCAATTTCCGGATGTGTATAAACGCAACGAGGAATTGAAGTTTGGTCAATTGATGTTGGCTGTTTGCCCACAATATAATCGACAACGTAAATGCCTTCAGCACTGGCAGAATGCGCTAGCTGATAACCATCTACTAAGTCACCTATTGCATAAACATGTGGCTGACTTGTCTGTAAATGTTCATCCACTGCAATTAATCGACCATCTAAAGTTAAGCCTAATTGCTGAGCTATTTCTGTATTGGGACGACGACCAGTTGCAAATAAGAGATTTTCATATGTATAAGCACCTTTAGATGTATGGATGCTATTGCCTTCAAACTTTTCAAACTTGAAATCTGTCACAAGCTCGATATTAAGTTTTTTCATTTTTTCTCGAATCAGCGGCCTTGCTTCAGCCTCTTCCGTTTGTAATATGTCCTCACTATGATTCAGTAACGTTACCTTTGTACCAAGTGGCGCTAAACTAAAGGCCATTTCAACTGCAATTACCCCACCCCCAATAATGGTTAATTGAGCTGGTAACTCGTCTATATCAAAAAATGTATCCGTTGTAAAATAGGTCGAAGTTGCTAAACCCTCAAATGGGGGGACAAATGGTTTACTGCCTGTCGCTAAAATAATATCTGTAGCCATTATCGTCTCATTCCCAATTGTAATCGTTAAATCCTTTGCGACAGAGGCCTCACCACGATATAAAGTAATATGATTGCTGACAATATAGTGCTCAATATTGTTTAACAGCTCTTGAATAATTGTATCTTTTCGCTGCATCAATCGAGGAAAATGAATTTCCACTTGAGGCACTGCAATTCCCCAGCTCGTCCCTCGTTTAATTTCCTGTACAAGCTTACTATGCTCTAATAAAATTTTTGAAGGAATGCAGCCAACATTATAACAGGCTCCCCCTAGCTTATCCCGTTCGATGAGAGCAACCTTTTTGCCATGTTTCGCTGCATGTATGGCAGCCACATAACCACCTGGTCCCGCTCCAATGATAGCAATATCAAATTTTTCCATAATTTTCACCTCATGTATCACCATATCATTCGCAAAATTTGAATGCAATGACAGACAGAGGAAAAGCCTCTCATTCAATGAAAGGCCTTTTGACATGCACAATATTTACTTACCTTTTGCGAGTATTTCACTTCTCGTTCCGTGAGTTTTCACTTCGTTCCGCGAGTATTTCTCTTCGTTCCGTGAGTTTTCACTCCGTTCCGCGAGTATTTCACTCCGTTCCGCGAGTATTTCTCTTTGTTCCGCGAGTATTTCTCTTCGTTCCGCGAGTATTTCTCTTCGTTCCGCGAGTATTTCTCTTCGTTCCGCGAGTATTTCTCTTCGTTCCGCGAGTATTTCTCTCCGTTCCGCGAGTATTTCTCTTCGTTCCGCGAGTATTTCTCTTCGTTCCGCGAGTATTTCTCTTCGTTCTGAAAGTATTCGCTACTCACCAATCTATTTAATAGATATTTCGTTGCCAAAATCGTTGCTGGGCAATGGCTGCTACGAACTTTTTAGCGAAATCCTTGTTACCTGTTGCTAACACAATGCCAGGGCCTACGTTTGCATTGGACATATTGAAGAAAGTTGTGCCAGTAGCAGCAAATCCGATCGGCTTAAAGTGACGATATGCTTCATTGATATAATTGACGATATAAGTATTGAATTTCGCCTGATTGCTTGCCTTTACCCCAACAACATATAACGAGTCGAATAATACAGCATCAGTTGTGATAAATGTGTCAGTAGCCGTTAATTGAACCCCATTATTCCCTGTCACAACACCTAGTCGATCGGAGATAATGCTGTAGCGTACACCTTGCCTTGTTAAATATTTCAATACTTCACCGACCTCATTTGCATCAAAGCCATCGCCAATTAAGACTCCGACCTTAAGTGTGTAAGGCAATTTAATGGTATTGGCTTGACTAAGTGCTGGTGAGGAGGCTGTGACCTTGGACTGTTCTCCTGTAGGGCGATTAACGCCAACATTGTCTGCCACTGTTGTAGCCATTGCTTTATCTACATGGACAAACATATCCACAACTTGCTGACGAACTGATTTACTCTTCACTTTTCCTACCTCGAAGCTAAATGCCTCTATAATATGTTGTTTTTCAGGCGGGGACATACTGTTCCAAAAGAGTCGTGCTTGTGAAAAATGATCATCAAAGGATTTACTGCGCGCTCTTGTGATGCGT
Organism: Lysinibacillus sp. FSL L8-0126; assembly: GCF_038630385.1. Lineage (NCBI taxonomy): Bacteria > Bacillati > Bacillota > Bacilli > Caryophanales > Bacillaceae > Lysinibacillus > Lysinibacillus sp. FSL L8-0126. The sequence goes on from NZ_CP152028.1 coordinate 649,953, forward strand.
CCCTCAACCTTTTCCTCATAATGAACATATCCCCCTTCCCTTGCAGTAGAAGTGGCGGGTGTATTATTAGCCAGCGAATTTTTATGATAACTCACTCTTCCTAAATTAATGGTCTGTCGACTAAAGCCATTCCGCTGATTGTTATGCACTGGGCAAATCGGTCGATTAATGGGGATTTCTGCAAAGTTTGGTCCACCTAGACGGATTAGCTGTGTGTCTAAGTATGAAAATAATCGTCCCTGTAACAGAGGATCATTCGTAAAGTCTATGCCTGGTACAACGCTACCTGGGTGGAAGGCAACTTGCTCTGTTTCAGCAAAAACATTATCCACATTACGATTTAAGGTCATTTTGCCAATCTTCTTCACTGGCACTATTTCCTCTGGCCAAAGCTTTGTCGCATCTAAAATATCAAAATCAAATTTAAATTCATCTTCAGGTTCAAGAATTTGGACAGCTAACTCAAACTCTGGATAATCGCCAATTTCGATGGCTTCCCATAAATCCCGTCGCTGAAAATCGGGGTCCTTCCCAGCAATTATCTGGGCTTCATCCCAAACGAGAGAATGTACGCCGAGTACAGGCTTCCAATGGAATTTGACAAATCTCGATCTTCCCTTGTCATTGACGAAGCGGAATGTATGCACGCCGAAACCTTCCATCATACGAAAGCTTCGCGGAATGGCACGGTCAGACATCACCCACATCACCATATGCGCAATTTCCTGATTATTGGCTACAAAATCCCAAAAAGTATCGTGTGCAGAGGCTGCTTGTGGCATATCATTGTGTGGCTCAGGCTTTACGGCATGAATTAAATCGGGAAACTTAATGGCATCCTGAATAAAAAAGACAGGAATATTATTACCGACTAAATCATAATTTCCTTCATCCGTATAAAATTTCGTTGCAAATCCGCGTACATCACGAGCTGTGTCCATCGATCCTAAGCTCCCTACCACTGTTGAAAACCTGACAAACACAGGTGTTTTCTTTTTCGGATCCTGCAAAAATTTCGCCTTCGTATACTCTGCCATGGATTCATACAATTCAAACTCGCCATGTGCTGCAAAACCTCTGGCATGTACGACGCGCTCTGGAATACGTTCATGATCAAAATGGGTAATTTTTTCTCTAAGATGAAAATCCTCCATAATTGTTGGCCCACGAACGCCTGCCTTAAGCGAATCCTCATCATTGGACACCCTTAGCCCCTGATTGGTTGTCATTCTCGTGCCTTCATTCTCGACACGGAATGGCTCTAGTTGCTGATCCTTGGCATTCTCCTCTAGATTTTTGCGTTGATTCGACTTTGAGTTATCCACACAATCCCCTTTCATCTATTTACTACTTTCGCTCCATATACACTATATGTTTTGGAAAAATAAACATGCTTTCATTTCGACAATGCATTGTGTAAAAATAAAAAAGCAGGTCTCTATTTGGAAATAGAAAACCTACTCACGCTTAAAATATGTATCGTATCATTTCATGTATGTTACAGTAAGGGTTGTCGCGGCTCTCCGTCTTTCGAAGAGCCATCATGTCTGTACAATTTTTAATCGCTACCTCATGTCGTAATGCGATGGGGGCAATAATGGATTCATCTGCCTTGTGACGGAAATAACGACTTACGCCAAGATGCTGTTCCATCTTGTCATTCAAGACAGCACGAGGATACTTTTCTGAACTGTCGACTTCCTCAAAATGCAGGAGTAGCCACAATTCAAATGCTTCATTGGTATAGGCAATGCGAATATTTTTTTCCTCGCAAAATTGATTGACTTCCTCTAATTGCTTTTCGGTTAAGTCATCCTTATCAAAAACAATCCAAACCTCATCAAAATATTGATAGCTGGAATCTCGATAAGCATGTTGAGCAAGCTTAATAGCTGAACGTTTAACGTTTTTTATTTTGACACTAACCATTTTAGAGCGCTTTAATATACGCATTTGTTCAAAATAAATACGTTCTGTCTCACCTTCACAATAAATTAAAATCGTTTTACGCAGTGTTCGGCTCCCTTGTTGACGTACTCTCAAGGCTCAGATACCTCCGCTTCTTCTAAATATTGTTCAGATAAATACTCATTGATAACAGGCATTGCACCAAACTCACCTTTTATATAGCGTTTCGCATAAGAAAGATCTCCACGCTTCTTTTGTAAATCTGCAAAATCAAATAAAGAGTAAAGCTCTGATTCATTTTTAAAGCTTTTATTAACAAACCAAATTTGATCTGAACGCAATGGCTGATCTAGCAATTCTATTTCATGACTTGTCACGATAAATTGATTATTTCGATTGCGTTTGCTGTTCATAATGGCCATTAAAAACTCACAAATCGACACATGGAATGCCGTATCGAATTCGTCTATAAAAATCGTTTTTCCCTTATTATAAGCATCCACCATCACGCATGCTAAATGTAGCATTCGTACTGTGCCTTTCGAATCCATTGTCCAATTAATCGTTTCCGTTCCTATCGGTGCACCTGCTTCATCAAATGATAAGTAATGTAGGTCAATATCTACCTCTTGAATCACCTCAGACGATTCATACTCATAACCAATTGTATTTTTCTCTCGACGTTCCACACGTCTGGCCGTGACATCTTGAATGGATAGGTCTGCAATTTTAAGGAGTTTGATCACTTCTTTTTTAAAGGGCTTCTCTTCAAGTTTACGAATTAGAGGATGACTTGATAACCGATTTGCTTCATCAAGAAATAGAATTTTATGTAAAAACCAATCGAATATCTTTAAAGCATCTGAATCATTAAAAACATGCAAGACAGACAAAAAGGCCGTATTGTTACGTGTATATTTTGTCAGCTCCTGTGCACCCGTTTGAGCTGTTTCATATGAATATTGTGTACCATCCCATTGTCTGACAAACAGCTCTTCTTTTTGCGACTTGTTCGTCTTCACAAGACGCTCATAGAGAACTTGAGAAGCATTGTACTGTATTTCATAATCATAAAGAGCACCATCTAAAAAAAGCGATATCATAAACTCTGTTGGTGTGCCCTGCTGTCTTCCTAACTTAAACGGTTGATAGGGTAAACGTAACTGCTTAACATTATTTAAATTTTCAAAATTAAAAAGCAAAGTACGTAATACTTTAATAGCCGTAAAAAGATTGGATTTCCCACTACCATTTGGTCCAAAAATAAATGCACTTTTCACAAGTCGAAGTGAATCAAATTGAATGGTATGAGTATCCTTCCATTTTCGCAGACGGCTGCCCGCTACCATTGAAAATAACGTATCATCTTTATAACTTAAACAATTTTTCACTCTAAAATCTACAAGCATCAATAAGCCTCCGTCCACAACCATTTCTTTAATGAATTATTATACTATAGACATAGAAAAAGACATATTACACGATGTAATATGCCTACATAATTTAAATGCCCTTTAGCCACTATTTTGTTGAATTTCTGCTAGTTTTTCATTTTGTAATGCATGCAATGTACGTTCGATTCCTTCTGCAAAAGAAGTTTTTGGCCTCCAGCCAATGGCCTTGGCTAATTTGTCGTTATTTAAAAATGAATGTTCGATATCTCCTTCACGTGCAGGGGCATATTGAATTTCAAGTGGGTGATTTAAATGTTGCAGCAGTAAGATGACTTGGTGAATAGACCAAGCTTCATTTGTGGATACATTATACGTGCCTTGCAAACGGGCAGATACACCAGCGTAAATAGCATCTGCAATATCATCGACATAAATGAAATCTCGTGTTTGTTCACCGTCACCATAAATCGTAAAAGGTTTGCCTGCCATACTGCTTTTTAGCATACTTGGGATCACTGCTGCTTCGCCCTGCATTTGTTGCCTTGGACCAAAAACATTAGCAAATCTGTAGATGAGAATAGGTAAACGATAATCTTTATGCCATTTCTCACAGTAGGTTTCCCCAATGCTCTTATTGAGTCCATACATAGATATCGGTTCACAGACATCTGTTTCTTCTAATGGCGGATAATGACTATCTCCATACACCGATGCTGACGAAGCAAAAACAAAATGCTGTACATTATACTTAGAAGCTAAAAAAAGCATTTGGCTTAGCCCAACGATATTTGTCAAAATATCCTTTACTGGCTCTTGGATGGATTGTTGTACGCTCGTTTGTGCCGCACAATGGATGACTACATCAAAATGTATTTCTTTAAAAAGATGCTCACAAACCTCATCCTCTACATTTAAAAGATAGGATTTATGCTCAAAGTCAACATTTCGTAAATGACCCGTACTTAAATTATCAATAATATAAATTGTTGCACCTTCTTCGAAAAAACGCCTACCTACGGCACTGCCAATAAAACCATAGCCACCTGTCACTAATACATTCATCCTATCGCCCCCAAAAACAATATGATGATTTATATGCAGTAATTACTAAAAATATGCAAGAAACTTATTTGATGGTAATTTCTAACAGAATAGTATTACTAGAATGATTAACTAAAAAACGTCTATATTTTTCTATATAAAAAGCATGCTTGAAAATTACTTCAAGCATGCTCTATCATCTATTTTTAAGCTGGGTTTATTTCTAATTCAACAGTTACTTTAATATCTTTTCCAACAAGAACCCCACCCGTTTCTAACGCTGCGTTCCAAGTTAGGCCAAAGTCTTCACGATTGATTGTTGTTTCAGCTTCAAAACCATATACTTCTTGTCCCCATGGATTTGTACCTTTTCCATTGAATTCTGTATCAAACGTTACGGACTTTGTCACGCCTTTAATTGTTAAATCACCAGTTACTGCATATTCATCTCCTGCTTTTTTAGCAATGTTTGTCGATTTAAATGTAATTGTTGGATATTTTTCAGCATCAAAGAAATCTTCTGCTTTTAAATGATTATCACGATCCTCACTACGTGTATTAATACTCGCTGGATCAATTGTAAAGTTAATGTTAGCAGTTGTTAAGTCTGCAAGGTCTGTCGCTTCAATATCAGCTGAATAGCTATCAAATACGCCTTTAACTTTTGATACCATCATGTGTTTTACTTGAAAGTTTACTGCTGAGTGTCCTAAATCAATGTTCCATTTTGCCATTATAAATTCCTCCAAATAAGTTGATTATATCTCGATTTCGAGATATATTTTAAAATATGAAGCAACTACAGTATTTATGTTACCCAAAACAGAATTGGATAAACATTTGTAGTTACTCGATTGGTTAAACATTATGATTACGAAAAGCAATCAATTACTTTATGTAACTTACTATATATTAATAATAAAGTTACGTCAAGTAATTTTAAAAATAAAAAAGGATATCCAAATTATCGGTACATCCTTTCAGACAGTAGAGATCATTCTGTCTACTGATATAAGCTTTTATGAAGGTTTAAATATGAAGAGGTGACAATGAGATGAAGGCAAGCTCCAACTCGCTGTGAAAAATCAAGGTTGGAGCTATTCTTGCCAACAAGCTTAAAGGTTCACCCTTTACATTTCTTCCCCTCAACGCTTGACTAACTTGCCTTGCACGACAAAGCGATGGTCGTCACTTAAAACCGCATCCTTACAAGTAGATAACGTCAGAATTTTATCGTCTGGACTTAGATCGACATTCATCTGAATAGAAGATCGCTGTTGTATCTCCTCTATAAAGTTTTGGTAAGCTTCATTGTTGGCAAAGTCGGTCTCAATATAATAGAAATCAATCGTCGTCTCATATGCAGCAAAAACCTCAATATCATAGCCCTCATATAAGGTATCAAGATATAGGATGGGATGCTCATCTGCATAGTCTTGCTTTAAGTAATTTTTTAAACTACCGAACATCGTCTCGTTCTTCATGGCATGACCATATAAAATCGTATTTTTGTTCATGTCTAGTATTTGATTTCGATAATCCATAAAAACACTGCCTGCACGACTCTCCTTATTTTTAAAGTTATGATTTAAATAATAGTCATTATTGTCAGCTTGTAAAATTGGATTATTCAGCTTTGTTCCGTCTACTGAAATCCACCCAATAATTTGAGGATTAATCGCCAATAAATCAAGGAACTGTGGTCGTATAGTGAATGCTGATACATCATTTGTTGTTTCTGTCTCCTCGATTTGTTCTGCTGGCTGTTCTTCATTAGCTGCTAATGTGGCCTGATAAATATCCTGTACTTCTTTTAATGATTTTGACGTTTCGTAGTACGTATATAGATACTTTGCAAGTGAAAAAACAGAAAATAAAAATATGCCTAAATATAGCAGTGTTAGCAACTTGGATACTTTCTTCTTCATCGGATTACCTTCTTATATTCCCATTGGCATCATATAGTAGCCAAGCTGTTTATCTTCATTAAAGATTGCATCCACTCCATACACTTCTTTAATCATATCTTTCGTAATCACATCACGTGGCGCACCCTCTGCAAAAATTTGACCTTCCTTCATCAAAATAATATGGTCGCTATAGCGAATGGCTTGATTAATATCATGTAGTACCATGATAATCGTTAAACCATGCTGCTCGTTTAATGTTTTCACCAGCTCTAGCAATTCTATTTGATAGTATATATCCAAATAGGTTGTAGGCTCATCTAAACATAATATTTCTGACTGTTGTGCTAATGCCATAGCAATCCACACTCGCTGCCGCTCTCCACCTGATAACGCCTCTAAACTTGTTGTAGCTTTATGCTGTAAATTTGTACAGGCAAGTGCCCATTCAATGGCTTTTGAGTCCTCATCGTGATTCTTTTTTAGCATTGTTTGGTGTGGCAAACGACCAAACCCAACTAGTTTTTCAATCGTTAAATCTCTCGGTATGTCATTTTGTTGATACACAATGGCCAGTTTTTTAGCAAATTCTTTCGGCTTATAGTGCAGTAAATCTTTATTTTCTAACGAGACATTCCCTGATTTAGGTGAATGAAGGCGAGAGATAACACTTAATAATGTAGATTTCCCACAGCCATTTGGGCCAATGATTGTCGTAATTTTCCCTTGGACAATCGTTGTTGAAACACCATTTAAATGGTTACGTGTATTATCATGCGATACAATGATGTCTTGTATATCCATGTTTCGTCACTCTTTTCGTAATAAGAATATTAAGAATGGACCACCTATGATTGCCATAATGGTAGAGGCTGGAATTTCAATAGGTGCAATAATTGTCCGGCCAATCGTGTCTGCTACTAAAATTAATAAGGCACCAGCAAGTGCTGTAAAAGGAATAAGCACAAGATGGTCATGCCCAACCAATCTGCGTGCAATATGAGGTACTAATAGCCCCACAAACGAAATAACTCCAGCCACAACAACTGAAACAGCCGCTAATAGAACAGCGACAGCGGCAATCAGTAAGCGTGCCCGTGCTACTTGAAACCCTAAACTTTTGACTGTTTTATCTTGTAATACAAGCAAATTACACCAACTATATAATGCAAATGCGCCAATTAATCCGATTGTCCCATAGGTCACAATCGTAGAGACATCTTTCCATGTACGCATCGTTAAATTAGAACCGATTACACTGGAAGCTGACGTATTCAAGGAACCACCTAAGCTAATAAGTGCCTCTGTTAATCCTGTAAACATGGCGTTAATGGCAATCCCCACTAAGATCAATTTAAGTGGACTCAAGCCGGATTTCCACGAAAGTGCAAATACGAGTGAACAAGCCAATGCACCACCCATAAATGCTAAGACAGGTGTCATAAAAAATAATGCGGGGAAAAAGGCAATGATAGAGAGCTGTACAAATGCTGCACCAGAAGATATCCCAATGACACCAGCATCAGCCAAAGGATTACGCATCACGGATTGTAAAAGCACCCCAGAGACTGAAAGTGCTGCACCTGCAAATAATGCCACAATGATACGTGGAAACCTTAAATCTCGTATAGCCTCCATTTGGCTATTCCCTTCCTCAAATAATGCCCCTATAAACTCGAAAAAGCCCATTTTTATACTACCTGTTGTAGCTGAATAAACGATTGTCACTAGTAATAAAACAGTTACAATAAAAAAACTGACGATTCTTTTTGTCATATTGGATTTCCTTTTTTATATTTATATTCTCTCAGGATAAGAAAAACGCTCTATGACGAGTAGTAATACATCATACGAGCGACAATTCTAGTTACTATTTACGATAGAAGATTTCCATCAGTTGTCCTAAAGCTTGAGGTACCTGTAAGGAGGCTGTCGTCCCGAATAATTCTTCCTCTAAATCATACACTTTACCGTTTTTCACTGCATCGAAATGTTTCCAAATATCATTTGTTTTAAATTCCTCATCAAACATTTTCACAACCTCATCAGGCATACCATGTGATAAGCGTAAAATAATATCAGGATTACTGCTATGTAAATGCTCCGTATTTGAAGATAAATACTCAGCATCTTGCCCTTCCATGACATTGATTCCTCCTGCTCGTTTAACAAGATCCCCTGCATAAGAGTTTTCAGTTGCGACTAAATAGCTTCCTGGAATACCAAGTAAAATTAAGACACGAGGCCCCTCTTTATTCGCAGCAACACCTTGAACAGCTTCCATATTTTTCTGTAAATCCTGCACTAATTCCTCAGCTTGTGCTACACGATCATAGCGTTCACCAAGTGTTGTGATTTCCGTTAACATCGCATCAACACTTTGTAAATTTAAAAAGTCTACAGGAATATTCAACTGTTTAAACTTATCCTGTAAATCGTACTCTAAAGTCGATACCGATAATACTTCTGTCGGATTCAATGATTTCACAATTTCCATATCAGGCTCCATTGCATTACCAATGGTCGGCAAATCCTCAAAACGTTTGGCTAATTGCTTTTCCGTTTCCGGTACTGCGATTGCGTCAAGCTCCAACTTATCTAGAATATCTGCCACTACAACTGTTCCAGCAATGATTCGTTGCTCACTCTCTTCAGCTACTTGTTCACTTACTGCAACTGTTTTATCCTTTGTTGCTGGTTTGTCACTGCCACTACAAGCAGCAAGAAGCAGTGATAGTAATGTCATTAACAGTATCCCAATTTTCCAATCCTTTTTCATTATGTCATCTCCTACTTATTTCTGCTCAGTACGATCTTTTTTGGCTTTTTTAATACGGCGAATGAGTAACCAACCTGATACAAGGCAAATAGCGATTAGCAACATAATTTTTACAATGTTTAGCGGCTCGATCTGCTGCTTTGCCGTAGAATGGTTCACTACCTTATCAGTGGCAACCTCTTCTTTTTTGTTTTCCTCTGCTGCCTCTTCCTCTGCTTCGTCCACTGATTCATCCAGTGTCCGATCAAATGCTAGTTTTTCTTCCTGTGGTACAACAAGCATCGATTGGGTAGTGGGTACTGTCGATGTAGCCGAGTTCGCTTCCTTCTTCACATTGTTTTGTTCCAACGGCGTTTGCACTTGCTTTTGCACTTGCTCTTTTCCTACTATTTCTGCTGTTTTATCACTGTCTTTGGGTTCGGAGGATACTTCTTCTGAAGGTTTATCTAAAATCTTTGCAACCTGTGCTGGATCAAATACTAATTGAACAAAATATTGATGATGATAAGAAATATCAGGAATATCGATCTTCACCCACAATCGTAATGGTTGTGTTAAATCTTCAACCTCAAATTCCACGATTCGTACATTATCTAAAAGTGAAAGTAGTTTAGGTTCAACTTGCTGTCCTTTATAATCTACCGTTAATCCTGTGATCCAAGCTGATTGTAAAATCGTCATTTGTGCGTAGTATCTACCATCTTTTTCGATCACCTTTGCCACTGGATTCACATAGCTATTCATAATAGAGGGCTCTTGTTTACCATCTACCATTAACTCATAATTCAATGACCATTCCTGGCCCATTGTTCCTTCTGAATTTATTCCCTCAGCCACTTCTTCATTACCTTCACCTTGTGGAATATTTGGTGACAGTGTCTGCACTTTGAGGCGAAGCTCTTGGGAAAACGAAGCATATTGTTCTTCTGTTGCAAGCTCTATATTGCCCTTTAGGACAATTGGTTGTTGTAAGGCTAAAACATCAAACTGAACTAAATTTTCTATTTTATCTAGTGTAAAAGAAAGCTCATTGCCTTGCTGCTCGATATGAATATCTCGTATAGGATTGAGTTCTTCAAGTTTCATCGTTAATTGATATTGCCCATCCTTAACTGCGAGCGTTGCTACTTGTTTGAAAATACTTCCTTCAAAGCCTTCGATCGGAGAAAAACTTAGTTCAACTTGATAACTACCATCTGCAATAACAGATTCCTCTGCTTCTGCTTCTAGAAAAATAAATGGAGAAAAAAAGATTAATAAAATTGTACAAACAGCCACTATGCAAAGGTTATTTTTTTTTAGAATCATTGCATCATAGCCTCCCATTTCTTTAAAAGCACAGGAACTTCCTTCCCCATCAATATGAGAAAGGAAGTTGCTGTGAAGATCATTATTTGTTGATGTATTGCAATGAACCATTTAAAATTTTTGCCATATGTGAACGTTTTAATGGGCTATTTGCATCAATAACTGTTTTACCATCTGCAGTAGGTGAACCAGTCATCACTTTACCTGCATATAGAAGTGCAAAGGCCTTTTTCGCTTCTTCATCTTTCACTTTTGCCCCATCAGCATAGTAAGAAAGACTTGGGTCGCCAAAGTTCATTTCTTTACCTGCTACATGTGTTACTGTGCGGTAAATCATCACAGCTGCTTGTTGACGAGTTAATGTGTCATTTGGATTAAAGTTTGTTGCTTTTTTTACAATCCCAGCTTCCGCTAATGCATTTATAGCTTGAACAGCTTCTGCACTAAGCTTACCTGTATCTTTAAATCCTGCATCTTTTGTAGAAGAGACGTTCAATGCACGTGCCACCATTAAGGCAAATTGAGAACGTGTAATGTTATTGTTTGGATTAAAGTTGTCTTGTCCTTTAACAATTCCTAAGCTGTAAAGTGATAGGATGGCTTCTTTATTCGCATCTTTACTAATATCTTTAAATGGATTTATAACTGGCTTTACTGCACCTTCGACAGCAAAACTAAATTGTACTGTATGATTCGAGTCATACTTCACACCTTGTGCTGGTTCATTAACAACGATGTGTAATTGAGCATTCACAAGTTTCTTTAAATCTGCTACTTCAAATGAGTATGTGCGTGCATTTGTAGCATCATCTTGTTTCACTAGTGTTGCTTCTTTCCCCTCTACAGTAAAACCATGTACATATTGGCCTTGAGGGAATGTCATTGTCACAATATTTTTACCGTCTTTAGCAGAAACGCCTACTTTCGGTGCAATATATTGTTTCATCATAGATTCTTCTGTTGTACCATTTTTGTAAACAGTAACAGCTACTTCATCCACTTTTACTTCTTCTTTTACTTCTTTCACTGCTTTTAAATCAAAATCATACCATTTGTCCATATTTGCAGAAGGAACAACCACATGGATTTTTGCTGATTTTACTTCATCAACAACAACAGGGAAACTGTATGTAATTGTGCCATCACTATTTTTCACTTCTGTAGCATCTACAAATTTATCACCTTGCTTTGTTTGTAGACCTGCAATCATTGGTGCTGATTTAGCTGTAATCGTTAAATTCGCTTCAAATTTTCCATCTTTTTCAACGATTGAACCCTGTGGTACTAGATGAGAGCTAATAGCAGGTTGTGCTTCTGTTGTACCAGGTTTGAAGATTTGGAAATTGATAACTGCTGCCGTTTTGTCAGCTTTTGTTGCTTCTGCCTTCACTTCAGTATTTGTAGTTACTACCTCTGCTGCCGATGCAAAAGATGGGACTGAAAGAGATGCCGCTAGCAATGAAGCTAGTACTATTTTAGTTGCGCGAGATTGACGTTTTTTAGTCATTTATTGACCCTCCGTTTTTGTTTGGTATTTTTTTTTATAAAGTAAAAATGCTGATCCCACTAAAGCAACAATTAATAGATAAGGTGTTGCGTCACCTGTCTGTGGGTTCGGCACTTGACTTTCTGTAGTAGATGCTTGGGGTGACTTTGATTCATTTTGTGTTGCTTGTTGCGTTGTAGCAGCTGGGCTAGCAGTCGATACGGCATCAAATACAAGCGATACACTGTATTCATGGTGATAATTAATATCATCAATATCAATTTTCATAGCTGTTACTACTGGTTTTGATAAATCATTAACTGTGAATTGTACAGTGCGAGTATCTGCTGCTTTATCTTCACTCACAACAGTTGCTCCACCAGGTGGTTGAAATTTCGTAATCCACGCACTGCTTTTTAAAGTAATTTGTACTGTAGCAGTACCATTTTTCACTGTTACATTTGCTGGTTTTACAAAATAATCGTTGGCAATGGATGCAGAGTTACTGTCAGGTTTATTGACCTGATATTTTATCGAATGTGTGCCATCAGCCAGTTGAGCAGATGCTTGTGTCAACCCTAAGTTAACGACAATAATACTAACAAGCATGATCAACATGAGCATTTTCTTCATGTATTGCACGCCTCCCTTGGTCATAGTAAAACATCATAATTGAAAAAATATCCTCATGAAAGCACTTTCACCTAAACGAAAATTATTCTCAATTACGATTCTACTCCCAAGAATAATCGTTGATACCAGTGTATGTCAACCGTTAAACCAAATTCGTCCTCAATATGTCAAATTTTCCTCCTAATAAAAAGAATATAACCAAAATATGGTTATATTCTCAAGTTGTAGACAAACTCGATGAAATAAAGTAATGCCGTTGATTTCCACTACGAGCGGACGCTTTCCGCGGGCGGGGTCGAGCTTCTTCCCTTGCTTCGTTACTGTCGCTTCGCTTTCATAGAAAAAACATCCGTTCAGTCCATCCCGCTTTTCCCGCTGGAGTCGCTGCTCTTCGTTCCAATCAACTTCTACATTAAATACTCCATCTACATATGGTGTGGAGGTTACCCATTGTTTTCATATGTTATTTAGCAAAAATCTCGAAAATGCCAATCATAATTAGCAGCCATCCTGAGATCGCAGTTGAATGCTTACCAATATACGTTTTTGATAGTAAAGAGCCACATTGACTCCCCACTCCCACTGTAATAAACGAAAACACACCAATCGATATGACCGTCCAAAGGGCCGAAATGCCGTTTGCCCCAATAGCAATGCCCCCTGCTAAACAGTTCGCTGATAAAACGAAGCCGAGTGCCATTGCCTCTCGCGTTGAAATCACTAAGTTTTTATCTTCATCAAATAACTCAGGGTTGCCAGCTATCTGTTGTTTAGAAAAATTATTGGACATTAAAGTCCAGAGCCCAATAATACACAACAGCAAGCTGCCTAATAAATTGGCAGTATGCGGTGAAATATACGCAACAACTGTGCTGCCTGCTGTTACTGCGATGTATGTGACAATCATTGACATGACAGCAATCACAGCATTGGATAAAATCGGAATTTTAACTTGTTTGACGCCATAAGCTAGGCCGATTCCCAAATTATCTAAATTCGCTGCAATTCCTATTAAAATAATGGTAATCCAATGCATACTAAGCCTCCTCAAATCACCGTTTCCATTTTCACCTATCATATGTGATCAATAGAAAGATTTTTGGGCAGCCCAATATAGACTGCACGGCTAATCCCATGATTCCCCTCATGATTTGTACAACATCCATTTGACAAAAGTAACAACTTGTCATTAAAATTAAGTTGTTACTTATTGATTTTTTAATTTTCGCAAGAATATAAGAATTGCTAGAGAGGGGAAATTTATGAGACATCTAAAATTATGGAAAATAGGTTTTTCTTTACTATGTCTACTCGTTTTAACTGCATGTAGTTCAGCAGATGCAGGATCTAAAAAAGAAGATCGAAAGACAATCAACCTAGCCTATGTTGAATGGGATACTGAAGTAGCTTCTACTCACGTAGTAGGACAAGTTTTAGAGGATTTAGGATATGAGGTAACATTAACGCCACTCGACAATGGCATTATGTGGGAGGCACTTGCAAACGGAGAGGTAGACGGTATGGTATCTGCTTGGTTACCGCAAACACATGCTCCGCAAGTAGAGAAATACAAAGATAAAATAGAGAATTTAGGTGAAAATCTAACTGGGGCTAAAATTGGCTTAGTTGTTCCAAGCTATATGGATGTCGATTCAATCGAAGACTTAACCACTGAAGCCAATAAAACAATTACAGGCATTGAACCTGGGGCTAATATGATGGCTACGACAGAAAATGCCTATAAGAAATATAACAATCTAGAAGGCTGGAATGTACTTACTTCTTCTGCAGGTGCAATGACAGCCGCCCTTAGTCAAGCCATTACTAATAATGAAGAAATTATCATTACAGGGTGGTCACCGCACTGGATATTTAATGCATACGATTTAAAATATTTAGATGACCCAAAAGGTTTATATGGGACAGAAGAATATATTGGCACATTTGCTCGTAATGGCTTGAAAGAAGATGATCCCGATGCCTATCGTGTCCTTGATCATTTCCATTGGACTTCCGAAGATATAGAAAGTGTGATGTTCGATATTATGGAAGGTATGAGTGCCACAGAAGCAGCAAAAAAATGGATTGAAAACAACCAAGACAAAGTCGCGGATTGGACAAAAGATGTAAAAGCATAACAACTACAAAAGATCCAATTACTCATCATTAGTCATTGGATTCAGACTGTAGACAAACTCAAAAAATTTGAGAGTTTGCCTACAGTCTTTTTTCTTTTACAATTAAATGAAGTAAAGCCACTAATTTCACATAAAGCACTCTATCTACATAGATAAATGAAAAATAAATCCTTTGAGGTGATGCTCCATGAATCAAAGCTTTACTTATTAACTTTTTTCCTAGCATTTATTATTACTAGTAATAGGAGAAAAATTTATATCACATATTTTTTGATTGTACATATTTGGAGTTTTATAACCCTTTTGAAATGCTTATATAAACGTTGTTTTTTTCCAACCTATGTCTTTTACAAAATTGTATGACTTTCATTTAGCGCTTTTTATATTTTTTACTATATATCGAAAGAAGAGGAATATTTAATGAACTTAAATCTCAAAGCATTGTTTCCTTCATATCGTTATTATCGAACAAAGCCAACTCAGCTATCATATGACTCTTATATTTTCTACCATCACCAAACAAAAGAATGGTTTTCCATCTCAAAGCATGAGGTTTCACAGCGAGACTACCAATGGCTTACTGTTTTTTATACTGAAGCTACCTCTTCACTATTTCAGGCATCGGATACTTGGTATGAATTTATCTATTCAAATGGTGATATACCATCCAATTTATCCTTTAATAAAGCTCGAGTTATTCAAATTACTTTTATAAATGAAAACCCTCCTTTAGAGGCTTTAAAAGAAGCTCTTTATAATTTTTTTCAGGAAGATACGATATTAATTCAAGTTACTACAAATCAATTTTTACTCATTGAACCTAAGAGTCTTTCTATGAATGAGAAAGAAGATTTTATTGCACTTATTCGTACAATTGAAGCAGATTTTTATGTCAGAATCCAATTATATCTTGGAGAATTTTATGAAATAGATAAGAAATTTCCATATAAATTCCAAAGAGAAGCACAATGGTTCAAGGAATGTTTACATTTAAGATTTGCTGAACCTTATTATTCATTTCAAACGATATTCCCTATTTTACTAACACAACAATTGCCTACTTCTATTCTAAAATTTTTAGAAGAGCAAATTATTATACCTTTAAAGTCTGATAGAGAATTACTTGAAACTGTTAAAACTTTTTATGAATGTGGTTTAAATATTTCGTTGACATCTAAGAAATTGCACATGCATCGTAATACATTAACCTATCGTTTATCAAAATTCCAGGAAATTACAAATATTAACATAAAAAATTTAGATGGTGCAATACTTGTTTACTTTGCTAGTTATCTTTGGTCATTTTTACAAAATGCACAAAAATAGTTAACTGAACATTATGCATTTTAGACATTGGTTTTCTTCCTCACTTTATTTAAACTGTAAAAAAGAACAAAGGGGATTAAATATGGAGAAAATCATACTTAATAATATTTATAAAATATACGATGGCGGTGTAACGGCTGTATCTGATTTTAATCTAACTGTTCAGGATAGAGAGTTTATTGTACTTGTTGGTCCATCAGGTTGTGGGAAATCAACAACCTTACGTATGATAGCTGGCTTAGAGGAAATCTCGGAAGGCGATTTTTTTATTGATAACAAGAGAATGAACGATGTACCTTCAAAGGAACGTGATATTGCGATGGTTTTTCAAAACTATGCACTATACCCTCATATGACGGTATACGACAACATGGCATTTGGCTTAAAGCTTCGAAAATTTTCAAAACAACAAATTAAAGAACGTGTCCACAATGCAGCCGCCATTCTTGATTTAGAAAAGTATTTGGATCGCAAGCCTAAAGCTTTATCGGGTGGTCAGAGACAACGGGTTGCCCTTGGTCGAGCAATCGTCCGAGATGCACATATTTTCTTAATGGACGAGCCTTTGTCCAATTTAGACGCAAAACTACGCGTACAAATGCGTGCAGAAATTACCAAGCTTCATCAGCGCTTAAAAACAACGACAATTTATGTAACACATGACCAAACTGAAGCAATGACAATGGCAACGCGTCTTGTTGTCATGAAGGACGGTATTGTTCAACAAATTGGTACACCTGAAGAAGTATATGGCTTACCTGAAAATAAATTTGTTGGCGGTTTTATAGGCTCTCCATCCATGAACTTTTTTAAAGGGGTTTTCCATGAAGAAGGAATTCAGATCGGTCCTATTTCATTAACTATTCCAGCAGAAAAATCAAAATTATTATTAGAACAAGGCTACTTACAAAAAGAGCTGATTCTTGGCATTCGTCCTGAGCATATTTATGAAAATTCTTCTGTCATTTCTGAGCCTTTCTTCTCGTCCATCGAGGCAAATATTGAAGTATCAGAATTAACAGGTGCTGAGCTGATGTTACATGCCCAGTTAAATGGACAGCCTTATATTGCACGTGTTAACTCTGATACAAAAATTACACAAGGCCAAGTTGCACACCTACAATTTGATATGTCTCGGGCACATTTCTTTGACTTAGAAACAGAGAAACGCATTCGTTAGAAGCAAAAAGTACTGCAAATATTAATCCTCATAGAAAGGGATTCAGGCAAAGAGTCTGTTTCCCGCTTTTTTTACCTCCCACTCATAGTCCATACTCGATAATTGATTGACTTTAGATTCAACCAACTTCACTGATCTGATTCGATTTTAGAAGATCATCAGTGTTTCTGCATCCAACAATCGTATTTTACTTGGTGGATGTTATTTTGCTATTACTTTATATAAAACAAAGCAAAATAACCAAAAAAGATAGCTAGATGGAAAAATACACTGTCATTTCGCCACTAAGCTATCTCAACTATTTTATATGAGGTTGTCAACTATTACCTCCGTCTTGTAGAAATGAAACATTTCATGTCAAAAATTTCTCAATAGAATCTATAAGGAAGTTGGATTTTTTTTATCGATGTAAATCCCTATTTCCCTAACGGTACCGCTATTTTGAAGTAGAAATATATAATATTAAGTATAAAAACGATTGCTCTTTTTATTTCATTGCTGCACCGTACAGTCCCGCCTCACCTTTACGAATACTACTGCCTATAATTTGCTCTTTCCCTTCAAAAGGTGTGTTTAACAAACGTTGCTGAATCACCTCTTTAATCTGCTCTATGATTTTCGGATGGTGATTAAAAAAGCCGCCACCTAACACTATGCAATGTGGGTCAAGCATCAAAATCATTTGATGCAATTGTTTTTCCATGCAGTAGATTAATTGCTGCAAAAGCTTATTCATGATGAGGTCTCCCTTGTAATAGAGCTCCATCATATCTTTTAATCGAATTTCCGAATTCCCCAGTAACGCTCTTCCTAACTTTTCTATAGCAGGTCCTGACACACTTTCTTCTAATGTTTCTCCATCATTACCAACGATATTAAAACCTATTTCACCAGCTAATCCTGTTCCTCTTATAAATTCGCCATTTACAACTGTACAACAAGATAATCCGGTGCTTAATGTTACATATACCATCACTTCTTTACGGAACCCTCTAGCATTGTATTCTCCCCAGGTTGCCATGTTAACATCGTTATCCATCAATATTTGTGCATATGGAAAAAATTCAATTAAACGCTCAGAAATCGGAAAGTTACTCCACGGTATATTATTTTGATAAACTGCTAGACCTTTTTGAACATCCACAATACCAGGTACACCAATACATACCTTAGAGATCTCATTAATAGAGACTTCTTGCTCTATACATAGCTTTTCAAAACTATTAATTAAACAATGGAATAAAGTTTCTCTATTTGTAACATCACTTGGTACCTCTTTTTTGATTAACAACTGTTGCTGTTGATTGAATAAAGCCGTTGCTAATTTTGTTCCGCCAACATCTGCTACTAAAATATAACGCATTTTTCCACCACCAGTTTTCGCCACATGATCTACTCGAATTCGCAATTCTCAGAAAGTAAAGGTTATATATATGTCTATTCTTCATTGCATCTGCTTTTGTTATGAAAGATTTACGACTTGCGTTAAATTACGTGGCTTATCAGGATCACAACCTTTAAATATTGCATTTTGATAAGCTAATAGTTGGAAATAAGGAATAGCTTCAACAAGTCGATTTAAATCATCTACTTCTTCTGATAACTTGAGAATTAAATCTGCTTCTAATTCTTCTGAAGCTATACCAATGACAACAACGAAACCTCCCAGCTTTTGAATATCTTTCACTAATGCGTGATCATATTCCTTCGTTTCATTTTGTGTAAATAAAATAACAACCGTTTCCTTATCGACAATAGAGATAGGGCCGTGACGGAATTCTAAATTGGAGTAACTTTCACATTCCGTTTGCGTCATTTCCTTTAGCTTTAATGTCGCTTCTTTAGCCAACCCATTATAAGCACCAGACCCTAAAAAGATAAAACGCTTTTTTGAGACATCTTCTGTCACCTGTGTTAATTGCTTTCCATTGCCTAATGCCGAATGAACAAGTCTAGGAATTTTCTCTAACTGTTTCATCATATCCGTTCGTCCACTAATTTTCGCTGCATATAATTGGAGAGCATATAGCATATTAGAAAATGATTGAGTCATTACCACACTTTTTTCTGATATATCATTTAAAGCAATCAATTCATCAGTTAATTTAGCCATAGGTGTGTCCCCATTACATGTCACTGCCATAGTACGTATATTTTCCGCATCATTCAAATGTTCTAAAGACATAATGATTTCCGAAGTTGTCCCCGAACGTGAAATGCCAATGATAAGATACTTTTTATTTTTTAAAATATACGTTTCTGTGTGTAAAAACAACTCAGATGCTGGTACAGCAATAGCAAACTCTCCAGTTACAGCTTGATAATAACGTGCTGCAGCAATCGCTAAATAAAATGATGTTCCACATCCCGTGAAAAGAACGACATCTACAGCATTTTTATTGAATGCAATTGATTGAACAATGTCTTTTGTTTTTTCTAACTTTTGTCCTTGTGCCATAATCTCATTGTAAGTGTACATAAACAAATCCCTACTTCTCTTTAATTTTAGTTATTTGTATCTCGGCTAAGAGACTTTCAACAGTCACTTTTTGTACTTTTGCAATCTCTTTATTTTCTGCATTCGCTGAGCCACATGCAACAGCCCATTTATATGCCTCTGTAGGATCTGCACCCTGTGAGAGCTTATAAATAAGTCCACCTAAAAAGGCATCACCACTTCCAACTGTATTAACAACATTTATCCGTGGTGCGTTCACTTTGTAAACCCCTAACGAATTAACGAATAAAGCCCCTTGCTCGCCCAATGAAAAACACACATGTTCAATCCCTAATTCTTGTAATTTTATACCAGCTTGAACTAAGTCTTTCTGAGCTAGAACTGGCTTACCAATCAATTGAGTCATTTCATCCTCATTAGGTTTAATGATAGAGGGTATTGCCTTAATACCATGTTTCAACGCATCACCACTTGTATCAAGTGCAACTCGAATCCCTTTTTGCTTTAATCTATGAATAATCTCCGCATAGGCCGTTTTTGGGATACCTTTAGGTAGGCTTCCTGACAACACAAAATAGCTAGCATGTTCGGCTTGTGCCTCAACCCAATTTAACATTTTATTCCATTCATATTCATAAATGGTTGGTCCTGTCTCTAAAAGCTCTGTCATTTCCTTCTTTTGGTGATTAATAACGGTTAAACAAATTCGGTTTTCTTCCTGTATTTGTATGAACTCTGTTTGTAAATTTTCTTCCTGTAAAAGTTCCTTTATTCTACTACCATTTAATCCACCAACGAAACCGCCAATAATTACATCGCCACCAAGTGCCACGATAACACGAGCTACATTAACACCTTTCCCTCCACCTTGTTGTGACTTCTGCGATACACGATTGGTTTGACCAACCATTAAAGAACCTACCTCATATACTTGGTCAATGGCTGCATTTAAGGTTAATGTAGTAATCATTTTTGTAACATCTCAATCTTTTGCTCTACTAACTTAATTAAAGATTCACGTGCCGGAAGGAAATACTTTCTTGGATCATTTTCAGTTGGATTATCCTTAAAATAAGCTCTTAATTGCTCAGCAAATAAATCCTTCAGCTCAGTAGAAAAATTCACTTTTGCAATGCCGTAATTCAAAGATTTACGCACATCCTCTTCTGGCACTCCAGATGCTCCGTGCATGACTAAGGGCACATTTGTAGAACAATGAATTTCTTGTAAAAGATCAAATTGTAATTTTGGCTTTTGTTTATACTTACCATGCGCTGTACCAAAAGCTGGAGCAAATGACTGGATTCCTGTAACCTTTACAAAATGTTCAGCCTGCTTGGGTTCAGTAAAGAATGCATTATCCTCATGGACACTTAAACGATCTTCGACACCACCAATTGTCCCAAGCTCTGCTTCAACAGGCACATTTAACGCATTTGCAGCTTCTACTACTTTTTTTACTAATAAGATATTTTCCTCAAAAGGTAAGGAGGAACCATCAATCATCACAGAGGTATAGCCTGCCCGTAAACATTCCATAACAATCTTATAAGATTCACCATGATCCAGATGTAATGCCACCGGTACTTTTGCCTGTTCAGCTGCTGTTTTTGCAAGTGCAATCATATAAGGCATCTCAACATATTTATAAGTGCTCGAAGTTGTTTGCAAAATGACAGGTGCACCTACTTTTTCTGCACCAGCAATTACTGCTTTTATAATTTCCAAATTATGTGCTCCAAAAGCACCGATTGCATAATTATTTTTATAAGCATCTTCTAACATAACTTTAGTTGTCACTAATGGCATAATAGAATTCCTCCCTCAATGGGTTGTTGGTATAATCTATAACATAAAAAAATAGAGGGAATTACTCAATTAGTTTAATTCTGTATAAAATCGGCAACGATCCCCTCTTACAATCGAAATACAGAATTCAACTGGTTTTCCTGAAGTATCAAACGCAGTTCGTTCTAGTAATAAAGCTGGTTTTCCAGCATCTGTTTTCAATAAAGGCGCTTCAACTTTATTAATAAGGACTGGTTCAAAAGCTTCTCGCGCCCTTACAACAATAATGTTAAACCGTTGTTCTAATAAGCTGTATAAAGAGGAAGTAGTTACTTCTTTTAATATTTCACTATCCTTAATAATACTTAAAGGTAAAAATGATGATTCCAAAATAATAGGCTCATTATCTGCAAATCGTAAACGCTTCATTTCTACTACTTGCTCATTTTCCTCTAATGCTAAATTGGACCTAACCTTTGTTGAGGGATAAACCTTCTGTATTTCTAGCACTTCATCTCTTGGATTTAAACCTTTTTCTTGAATCATGCGACTAAAACTATAAAATCCTCCAAGCGATTGTTCAAGTCTAGGTTTCGAAACGAAGGTCCCTTTCCCTTGTATACGATATAATTTCTCTTCCTTTACTAATTCCTCAATTGCTTTTTTTACTGTATTTCGACTAACTCGAAACATTTCCATTAATTGGTTTTCTGAGTCAATTTTATCTCCTGGCTTCCATTCACCTGATTGTATTTTTGCAAATAATATTTGTTTCAATTGGTGATACAATGGGATTACACTGGATTGATCTAACAAATGCATCTTTTTTCCTTCCTTCTCTAGGTTTTGTAATCAATATACCATCTATATAAAAAGATGCCTATTGATATATCAACCCTTCTCAAAGGCAAGATTCCCTAAGCAAAAAGTTTTCTCCACTTCTCCTTCTTCATTCAACCAAACAACATCTGCATCTTTTCCTAGTGCAATAGACCCTTTTCGCTTATCGAACCCTAAATGTACTGCTTGATTCAAAGAAACAAGACGCATTTGTTCAACGATTGAAAGTGTAAGCCACTCTTCTATGTTTTTTCTTGCCGTATTCATATTCAACACACTTCCAGCTAAGGATCCTGTTTTACGTTGAATACATTGATTATTGATTACTTCTACTTCATTTCCACCTAAACTATACATACCATCTGGCATCCCCTTTGCACGTATACCATCTGTAATGACTAATAAACGATCTAAGCCCGTCATTTTGTAAACCATTGGTAGTAAATCTTTATGGAAATGAATATTATCTGGAATTACCTCAACATACACATCTTCAGCTAAAAGCACTGCTCCAACAACACCTGGATCACGATGATGAAGTCCACTCATACCATTAAATAGATGTGTTGCATGAGTGATACCAGCTTTTAATGCATGGATTGCCATATGATAGTCAGCGTCAGAATGACCAATAGATGCAATAATTCCCTTACTAGTCAATTCTTTTAGTAATTCGAAATTGCTATCTTCCTCAGGTGCAAATGTGACAAGACGAATGGATTGTTGAGACTTATCGTATAAATCATTAAATTGTTGAACATTTGGCTTTAAGATATACTCTTCTGGTTGGGCTCCTTTTTTTGCCCCATTAATAAATGGACCTTCTAAATGAATTCCTAACATTTCAGCTACTGCTGTAGGTTGGTTTTTATAATAAGAAGAAAGTTCCTCAATAGTAGCTTCAATCTCTGACATAGGAGCTGTCATCGTTGTTGCTAAAAAAGCTGTTATGCCTTCACTAGCTAAATACTTCGCCATTTTCGAATAACAAATTTGATCAGCATCCATAAAATCATGTCCTAAAGCACCATGTACATGGATATCGATCATTCCAGGGATTATATAACCTTTTAGCTGACAGTCTATTACATTCTCTATCGAAGCTAGTGAAGGACAATTATCCATTTGATCAATTACTGTAATTTTCCCTCCCGACATTTCTAGAAATCCGTTATTTAAAATTTGATTTTCCAAAACGATATTAGCATTAATAATCCATATTTTATTCATGAGGTTATCCCTCCACCAGAATACTGTGGTAGATTCGTTTGTTCCTCTGCTTCAATTTCTTTCTTAAATATATGAGATGACATCCAAGTTAAAAATAATGCAGTTAAGCTAACACCGAAGAATGGTAATAAGCCAGGAATCCAACTATAAATTTTATATAGTATGGCAAGCCCTATAATGCTGCTAATCATCTGTAATGGATACGCAATACTAAATATGATGGAAGCAGCAAAGTAACGTAATGATGGTAAATTATAATGGGCATATAGTTGAAATATATTCACTAGAATAATACCGAATAGCATACTAATTGTGATGAACATTGTTAGCAAAAGTAAACCAAGTATGCCATTAAATGTTATAATAATCTGAAAATTAATGATTAAAAAGTAGCCTAAACCCAGTAAGATAATACCTATTTTATTAGATGGAATAAATTCGACTTTATATGTATTCCAATATATTTTTACTAATCTTTTTAAGTCATCTTCTCCTAGTAATCTTTTACGTAAAGTAGTAAACATTGCAACAGTTGCTGGGGATAGTCCAAATAAAACAAGTCCAAGCAAAGTTAAGCCTGTCCATAATATCTGTAGCACTGCTAACAATGTGATCCACTCTACAACCCAGTACAATTTACTTTTCCACCCTTCAAATTCCAAGTACATTACCTCCCTACGATTCACATACAACTATATATCGTGCATGCTTCATTTTAAGTGTGAAGAGTTGGTTTCTCTAACTAGACACGTCATTAGAAAGAAGGTTTATAGAATGAGGGTCACATAAGCTTGGAATCAAAAGTGACTATTTAGCTTATGTGACCTTCTCCTTCTTATTAAACTTGAAGGAAATCCTAAATCTAATTATTTTGATCGGTCATATGCCCCTTGTGCTACTTCCAAATATTCTTGTAAGCCCATCTTCTCAATTGTTTTTTTATAATCATTCCATTTATCGAAGCTTTCTTTACCTGTAATAAAACTTGCCGTCATTTCATTTACATACGTTTGAATGTCTGTTAAAACGGCTGACACTCGATCATTTTCTTCTACTGTGTAATTCAATCCTGGAATAATTTCATCATCTTTCAATGCATATGGCATTACTTGGTTAGCATTGTTAATAGAATTTTCCTTAGCCTCTGCACCTTGGAAGTACTTTTTCGTTACAATCCCAGGGTAATAGCCGCCTGGCCATGTTAAATAATCACTTATCGCTTGATCTAAGTTTTTGCCATCTGGGTTATTCGTAATATTTTCTACATATTGAATAGTACCATCCGCATTTTCTTCATAAGTGACACCTTCAAAGCCCATAAAGAACATTTTAGCTCCTTCATCACCATATAAATGATCAATCCAACGAACCATCGCTTCAGGATTTTTCGCTTTATCTGTTAAAACAAACATGCCTAAATTACCAAGACCATTAGTCATCGCAGTAAATTGTCTATCCCCATTCGGTCCTTCTAAAACTTGTGCACCAGTATAACCATCTATTTTATATAACTCTTTCGGGTCTACTTCACTAAGCATACCAAACGTCCCTTTAGCTGCTTCTGCCGCAAATTTCTGAGGCTCTGTCGTAAATACATCTTTATTGATTAAACCTTCTTTGTAAAGTTTATTTAAAAACTCAAGTAATTGTTTATATTCGTCTGTCGTTGGCACGAAACGGAATTCTTCAGTTCCTTTTTTAAAGTCTAAATTCAGATTCATCGTTCCTTGTTTATTCAAGCCAAATGAACCTCTTAAATAAGAAATAATTTGTTCAATACCATAGCCAGTTCCCCAGCCTTGTTCATCTTGTAAACCATTGCCATTAGGATCATTCTCTTTAAATGCTTTCAGCACGTTATACAAGTCTTCTGTTGTTTCAGGTGATTGTAAACCTAGATTATCAAGCCATTTCTGGTTAATCCATGGAGCTCCGACGCGAAGTGATGAAAACTTCGGATCGTAAATTGTTGGGAAGCCATAAATATTGCCATCTGCCATCGTCACACCTTGTTTTACAGATGGGTATTCTTCTAATAGTTTTTTAAAATTTGGAGCATATTGATCAATATAATCATTCAACGGTAAGAATACACCTTGTTGTCCATACTTGATTAAATCAGTTTTTGAAAATGCTGATGCAAAAAATATTTCTGGATAATTTCCAGCAGCTAAAAGTAAGTTCTTTTTGTCCGCTAATACTTCAGTCTGAACAGTTGTCCAATTAATATGGATGTTAGACATTTTCTCGTATTCTTCCCATAACATTAGCTTGTTCCAATCTTGTGATGCAAAAAACTTTGCTGCAAAACCGTCTACTTCAATTTTCTCTTTTGTAATAGGCATATCCGTTGCATTCAAATGATCTAGATTACCGCTTTTTTCTCCACCATTATCTTTATTATCTGAACATGCTCCTAGCAAACTTGCAGCTAACATCAGGCTTGTTACTAAACCGTAAACACGCTTTTTTTTCACTTTCATTTAAAATCGCCCCTATTCTTTAACCTTTTAATGAACCAATCATGACACCTTTTACAAAATATCTTTGTAAGAATGGATAAAGCATTAACATTGGTAGGTTAGCAACGATTAAAACTGCGTACTTTAACCCTTCAACGCTAAGTTTTTGAGCTAAAAAGCTTTCTGACGTCGCTTTAATCATATCGTCAGCTTGTCCTTGAATTAATATTTGCCTCAGAATAAGTTGTAGTGGAAACTTATCTTGGTCTTGCAAGTAAATCAATGCTTGGAAATAAGAGTTCCAATGTCCTACAGCGTAAAATAAAACCATGACTGCCATAACTGGTAATGATAGTGGTAGAACAATACTCCACAAAATACGGAAGTTCCCTGCGCCATCAATCATGGCAGATTCCTCTAGCTCATATGGAATGGACTGGAAAAATGTCCGCATAATAATGATGTTCCATACAGCTACCGCGTTCGGAATAATCATGACCCAAAAAGTATTAATCATGCCCAAATCACGAATTAATAAATATGTAGGAATTAGTCCTCCACTGAAAAACATGGTGAAAACCATAAATGCCATAATAAAGCCTTTTCCTTTTAAATGTCTACGAGAAAGAGGGTAGGCTGCACAAATTGTCATAACTATATTTAACAATGTTCCAAAGAATGTGTACTTCAATGTGTTGATAAATCCATTCATAATATCTGGATTTTGGAATACCTTTTGGTAGGCCTCCACCGTAAATTCCTTTGGCCATAGCCATATATCCCCCGAGATTACGTACTCCGGATTACTAAGGGAAGCACTTAAAACAAAAATAAGTGGATACAAAACAACAACTGCTACAATTGTTAAAAAAATATAATTAAAGAGTGTAAACGCACGATCGCCCTTTGATTCTTTCATTTCAATCTCTCCTTTACCATAAACTTGTATCACTCACTTTTTTAGCTATTTTATTAACCATAATAAGGAGGATAAAATTAATGATAGAGTTGAATAAGCCAACAGCTGCTGAAAAGCTATATTGCGCTTCTAAAATCCCGCTACGATAAACGAAAGTTGATATAACATCCGATGCCGACATATTTAAATCATTTTGCATTAAAAATACCTTCTCAAATCCAATTGCCATGACAGATCCTACATTTAAGATAAATAAAATGACAATAGTCGGCATAATCGCAGGAATATTAATATGAATAATTCTTTGGAATTTTGATGCCCCATCTATCATTGCCGCCTCATGCTGTGCTGGATCTACGGCTGCTAAAGCGGCAATATATATGATGGAGCTCCATCCCATCGTTTGCCAAACATCAGATAGTACGTATATTGATTTAAACCATGCTGGTTCTGAAATAAAATCAATTGGTGTACCCCCAAATAACAAAATTATTTGATTAATCATCCCATCAGACTTTAAGAATAGTAACAGCATACCCACAACGACTACTGTTGATAGAAAATGTGGGGCATAAATAACTGTCTGTACAAATTTTTTAAAACGAAGACTTTTCACTTCATTTAATAGCAATGCAATAATGATTGGTATTGGGAAAGATATAAGTAAAGTGAATACACCAATCCCTATCGTATTTTTTATTAAGCGCCAAAAATAATAACTATCAAAAAAACGTTCGAAATGCTTAAACCCTACCCACGGACTTCCCATAATTCCCTTTGTAGCAATGAAATCCTTAAAGGCAATTTGCACCCCATATAGTGGATAGTAATGAAAAACCAAAAAGTAAAGTATGACAGGAGCTAGTAATAAATAAAGCTCCCAATTTTTTTTGATAGATTTTTTCCACTCTACCAAGTGATTTTTCTTTACTTTTGATTGCTTTTTGAAAAAACGTTGTGTTTTAGATGTTTTGTCCTCAACAGTTGTTTTATCTAAAAGCGTCATAATTACACCCCCAATTTATCAATGTTGCAGAATGGTAGATTCCTGTATGATCTCCATAACCTTGCCTCCGTTACGAATAGACTCTGTTGCTGCGCAGCCCACCGCAACACTCATTCGTCCTGCAAATGGCGTTGTTAAAGGTTCTTTATTGTAGAGAATGAGTTCTACAAAATCTTGGGCAATTTTTGGATCAGCCCCACCATGGCTTCCTTCCTCAGGCTTCATTTCGTAAACAACATCACTAAGTTCTTCCCAAGAATTTGATTTTCGTGTTTTTAAATAAATTTTATTATTGATATCATCATTTTCGATACGCCCTTTCGTACCTATGAATGTATAATTTCGTGAATAGTCTGGTGTGAAGTGACATTGTAAGTAAGAAGCTTTTATGCCACCTTCCAATTCCATAATGACCATATTATTATCCTCTACATCAATTTCTTCACGGAATGCACATTCCGTAAATGTATGTTCAACATATTCTGGACAAGTTTTTTTCTGGTCACATGTCGGACACGTTAACGTATTTGGCTGATTTCCACCATAATAATCTAAGCTACCAAATGCAGAGACTTTCGTTGCATATTTCCCAGAAATCCAATGAATGACATCTAAATCATGTGAGCCTTTTTGAAGTAGCAGAGATGTTGTATTTTTTGAATTACCATGCCAATCGTGGTAGTAGAAGTAACCGCCGAATCCAACAAAATGACGTACCCATATAGCCTTTAATTCTCCAATAGCTCCTGAGTCAATTAAGCCTTTCATCGTTTGATACATACTCATATAACGCATATTAAAGCCAACCATTAGATGCTTTCCTGACTTTTTCCATGCATCTAATATTCGATCGCACCCTTCCACAGTAATGGCTAATGGTTTTTCAGCATATACATGCTTGCCTGCACTTAAGCAAGTAATAATATGTTCTTCATGCAGATAATCTGGTGATAAAACCGCAATTGCGTCGATATCATCTCTTGTTAATAATTCCTTATAATCCTTTGTTAAAAATAATGGTGTATCGAATTTTTCCTGAAATTTTTCTAAACGTTCTTGAGAGATATCAGCTAATGCTACTATTTCTGATGCTCCAGTAGGTTTATGCCAGTATTGTGCTAAGCCCCCTCTTAAACCGGCTCCAATTACACCAATTCGTATTTTTTTCATTGTAATTCCCCCTCTTATCCTTGCTCCCCTGTATTTCGTAAACGTTTACAAATCAAATTAAACTATTCATAACAACACCACTACACGTCAACACGTTGTAGGTACAAGTTAAAGCAAAAAAATGTAATGAATATTCCAAAAATTTAACTGGAATAAATATATAATTCTAACACTTAATATGTCAATACCCTAGGTTTTGTTCGCTAGTATAAATTAAATAAAACGTATATGAGTTGACCTATCCGAAAATTCAGAAAATATATCACTTCTTCAATAGCTCAATCTACTACTCTATTTTCTTAAAATATTTTTCTAAAAATAAACAAATTTCGAAATGAATCATCTATATGTAAACGATGCTCTCTATATTTTGGTTTTTAATAATCCAATTTTGACTAATATCAAATAGTACCTGAAAATTAAAACTATATGAGCTCAGTAGACCACCTAGTTCATATATTTTATTAGTGCTTGAAGTATTAATTTTGCAGTATCTTTTATATAAAAATAATGAGAGACAGCTTGTTGAGTTACTATCACAGACTGTTTTTTATGCTCAAAACATAAAAAAACGACTCACCTATGATAGATGAGTCGTCTGAGATTTTCACGTTCCCAAAAAATGAGGGGGGTTTCAGGAGCGTAATCATGAACTAGCAAACTTCTGGAGAAAAGTAGCTAAAGTTCATCCTTGCTACACTGTATTGTAGTCAAGGAATATTCTTTATATGATAATGATAATCATTTTCATTTAACTTGTCAACAATAATCTTATAATTTGTTCAACTTCTTTTTTCATGCTAACAAATACTATATTTATTAGCAAAGTTCAATCAGTAACGATCTACCCTCATTTACTTTTATAAACTATCGTTGCTCCAATGAATATAAATAAGGTTACTAGGCTCATCATTGTTTCTATTGCTCGATATTATTGGAAGACCATCAACAATTGTTGCTGAAACTGTATCCCTTTATTGTAGGATAGTGTGTGCAAACTAACACAAATTATTTTAAAAGCTAGAACGGAAAACAGACAGTTGCTACTGCAAACGATTTGAACAGAACGAGCAACATCAAGGTTGTTCAATGGCTCGTCCAATAGTACATATTCAGTTTCTTGACACAAAACCATCGCTACATATGTCCTTTGTCTTTGACCACCAGAAAGTTCATCTAAATATCTATTCTCTAAATCAGTTAAGTCTAAGAAATCGATATATTTAGAAATAATCATCTCATCTTCTTTAGTTAATCT
Source organism: Lysinibacillus sp. FSL L8-0126 (assembly GCF_038630385.1). Classification (NCBI taxonomy): domain Bacteria; kingdom Bacillati; phylum Bacillota; class Bacilli; order Caryophanales; family Bacillaceae; genus Lysinibacillus; species Lysinibacillus sp. FSL L8-0126. Next base: position 680,184 of record NZ_CP152028.1, read on the forward strand.
TCCCTTTGAGTAAGGAAAGCGACCAAATCCAACTAGTTGTTTTGGGATACATCTACTAACGAAAACCCCAACATCTTATTATGCTAAAATTAGGTTTGGTGATTTTAAGAGAATTAGGTTAAAAAAGCTACTGCCTGTAGAATACAGACAGTAGCTCATAGTGTTGAAAAACAAAACCATCCATAGAATTTATGTGAAAGGTGAAAAAGGATTTCCGTTGCAGGCTACTTGCTTTCCTGTGGGCGAGCGCCGAGCCGCTTCCTCCGTGCAGGGGCTCGCCTATCTCGCTATTCCCACGGGAGTCAAGTAGCCTTCCACTCCAATCCATAAAATAAAAATGTTCACTTTTTAGCAAAAAAGTGAAGGTATTCACTACTCTTTTATGGTGGGGTGTTGTCACACATCACTTCTCCACATTGAAAGTAAGAGGCTATCCTCTCTTATAATATAAATAATGGGCTATTTTGTTCAGGAAAAGACACTTTTGCAGAATGGTTGATTGGAGTGGAGCCAGCGTCACTCCTAGGGGATTTAGCGTCACAGAGGAGACCCTGGAGCGAAACGCAGTGAGTGAAGCGGCTCATCGGACGCCCCCTGGAAAGGACGCTGGCGGAGCGGAAATCAACCCCTCGCCTTAAAAAATTGCTTATTATGCCGTTGACATTACCTTTTTTCAACAACATAAGCTACTGCCTGTAGAATACAGACAGTAGCTTTTTTGAAATTGCCCTTTAAAAGGCGTATAGTAAAGGGATTTTTAGTTTATTGAACTACTTCAGGGTGGAAACCATCATTTTGGAAGTAGTCATCATGTGACCAAATATTTAATTTTGCATCCTGTGTTTTTTGTTGAATAGCTCTAAATGCATCTTCAAATGTGTTGTTTGGCTTATGAATATAACGTACAACTGCAAGACCTTCCTTTAATAAAGATTCCTGCAATAATACATCATCTACAAAAACATAGGCTAGAAGGCGATCATAATTGTCTGTTTCTGGCCCAACATCATAGACTGCTTCAATTTTTTTAGCCTTTTCCAATAAATTAATCGTGTAATCTTTTGCTTGTTCAGCATATGGCTGGGCATCGCCTTTGTTGTAATTCATTTCAGGTGTATCCACCATTAACAGACGAATTTTTCGTTTCTCACCATTAATTGTCGCCTGAATCGTATCTCCATCATATGCTTTAATATAGTCTAGCTCAAAGCGTTTATTTCCTGTTTTTTCTTCCACTTGTTCAATTGAAATAGTTCCTTGCTGATCTGTCACTGTTTTAGTATCTTGATCTTCGGCAGGTGATCTGCCAAATATCATGTACAATGCTACAGCCAGAATAATCGTACCACTTGTTATTAATGTTTTTATATCTTGCATTTTCATGTAGTAGGCCCCTCACAACTAATCATCTTTGCTTATACCTACGCTTGGTATAAGTTGTGCAACTCATCATTAGGAAAACAAAAAGTTGCACGATGTTTCTATTGTAAAATATCAAGCTACTACATTCAAGCTATCACATTGTCACAGCTACCCAATGGTTAGGAGAAACCTCTACTAGCTGACTATTTTCTACTTCATAGCGTACTTTTTTATCTTCGATATATTCGGCATCATTATATTTCTTCTTCTCTATTGCAGGATCTGGAATAGGTATTGAGCGTAATAATGCACGGGTATAAGGATGCTGTGGATTAGTATATAGTTCTTCACTTTCTGCCAATTCAACAATTTTCCCACCATACATGACCGCAACACGATCACTAATATGTTTCACCATTGACAGATCATGGGCAATAAATAAATATGTTAAACCAAGTTTTTGCTGTAATTCCTTTAATAAATCTACAATCTGCTTTTGAATAGAGACATCCAATGCTGATAAAGGTTCATCACATACAATAAAGTTTGGCTCGACTGCTAATGCTCTAGCAATCCCAATTCGCTGACGTTGTCCCCCTGAAAATTCATGAGGATAACGCATAGCATGTTCTTTCCTTAAACCAACAAGCTCAAGCAATTCCTCTACTCGTAGTCGTCTTTCTTCATGTGTCTTCACTAGACCATGAATATCCAGAGCTTCCCCGATAATATCTAAGATTTTTTTTCGAGGATTTAACGATGAATAAGGATCTTGGAAAATAATTTGCATATGACGACGCATTGCCTTTAACTGCTTTTTCGTTAGTCTTGTTACGGGTATGCCTTGATATAAAACCTCTCCATTTGTAGGCTGATGAAGCTGAAGAATCGTTCGACCTGTAGTAGATTTTCCTGAGCCTGATTCACCAACCAAGCCCAATGTTTCACCAGGATATATATGGAAGGATAAATCATTGACTGCTTTTAGCGTTTGACCACGACCTAGTGAAAATTCCTTCGACAGATGTGTCACCTCAATCAATGGCTTATGACGATCGATACCTGACTGAATATTGGCTATTTCTTTTGGCTGCTTTTTTTCATGCAGCTTTGGTAGCGCATTCAATAATTTTTGGGTATATGGATGCTGAGCATTCGCAAAAATCTCTTCCGTTGTGCCCTGTTCAACAATTTCTCCTTCTTTCATGACGATGATACGATCACACATACCTGCAACCACGCCTAAGTCATGTGTAATTAAAACAATAGACGTCCCCATTTTTTTCTGCATATCACGCATCAATTTCAGTATTTGCGCTTGAATCGTTACATCAAGTGCTGTTGTTGGCTCATCCGCAATAAGCAGGGACGGGTTACAAGCAAGTGCCATGGCAATCATCACACGTTGGCGCATACCACCTGAGAATTCGTGAGGGTATTGTCGATATCTTTCTTCAGCATCCTGAATACCAACCAGTTTTAATAATTCAATTGTTTGTTGGTAGGCCTCTGTTTTTGACATGGCCTGATGCTTGATTAAACTTTCAGCCACTTGATCTCCTATTCGAATGGTAGGGTTTGTTGATGTCATCGGATCCTGAAAGATCATACTAATATCTTGTCCACGAATCCCTTCCATTTGTTTTTCACTTAATTCCGTGAGTTCTTGGCCTTTAAACACAATAGTGCCAGATTTCAGAAATGAAGGCGGCGATGGTAATAAACGCATAATGGAACGAGCCGTTACACTTTTTCCACTTCCAGACTCTCCTACAATTCCGAGTGTTTCACCTTTATTTAGATGGAAGCTAACGTCCTTAACAGCTTCGAATTCTGTCTCCCCTGTGATAAAGGACACGCGAAGATTATTGATTTCTAAAAGCTTTTCATTCATTCGACCCATCCTTTTTAAAATTTGTGATTGACTTACTTACAAGTATAATCCATACTTTACAATACTGATAGGAATTATACAATATGATGCTGAATATTTTATTTACGTTTGGAGGAAATGCATGGTTACTTCAAAAAATTATTTAAAACCTAAGGAATTTATTTTCTTTTCTACGGTTTATCAAAAACTAATGCATCAAAAGCCTTACCATTTGATTCTTTTTTTCTTAAGTATTTTAGTTCATCCCTTTACATACTTTATCTATCGGAAAAGAAAACATTCAAACAATTATGATCAGGCTTTTGCATTACGTAGTCAGTACTACCTAGAGAAGGCTTTGGTTGCTCACTGGCAAAAGGACTTTGAACAACAAGAAATAGCAAAAGCTACCTTTTTTAAAGAGACTGTATTACAGTCACAAATTCAAGCAACAGCCAAGCAATTAACTCAAAATAAACTACAACAGCAAGTGGATCAAGATTTACAAAAAGAGGGCATACAACAACTAACGTATAACCAATTTTTTAATCAGCTACTAACAAACAAACGCTTTGTCGCTCTTACCTTTCTACCAGCTGTTTTATTTTATGTAGTACTTATCTTATTTGCGAATCCGTTCCTACAATTTATTATTGAACGTATTTTACAAAGCTTCATCGTCATTGTTGGTGTGGCTACATTGGTGTTTACTATTTTGTATTTATCACCATTTGACCCAGCAAGAAACCTACTCGGAGTTGAAGCAACACCCGAGCAGATTGCGAATTTTAATCGTATTCACGGTTTAGATCAGCCTTATTTATCGCAGCTTTGGAACGCACTATCTGGCCTATTTACATTTGATTTAGGAACATCCTTTGCAGGTAAAGAAGATATTACCCACAGCATTGCGACAAAATTTCCTGTCACACTTGAAATAGCCGTATTGTCATTGTTAATGGCTATCGCCATTGCTATTCCAGTCGGTATTATTTCAGCTGTTCGTCCAAATTCATATTTGGATTATACATTTATGTTCATTGCTTTAATCGGTTTATCCATCCCAAGCTTTTGGCAAGGTTTAATTTTTATTTTAACGTTTGCTTTAAAGCTTCAATGGTTTCCAGCGACCTATAATCCTCACAATTGGTTATCACTCATCATGCCCATTATCGTCTTGGGAACATCCATTACAGCATCCATCGCTAGGATGACAAGGTCGAGTATGCTTGAGGTGATTCATGAGGATTACATTATTACAGCAAAAGCAAAAGGCTTAAATGAATTTAAAGTCATTTCAAAACATGCCATTCGTAATGCCATGATTCCGATTATTACGGTGATTGGACTTCTTTTTGGGGGTATGTTGGGAGGCGCATCTGTAACAGAAAAGGTATTCAACATTAGTGGGATTGGTAGCTATATCGTCGATAAACAATTTATCCCTGATATTCCGGCCATTCTTGGGGGCGTTGTTTATATTGCCATTACTATTTCAATTGTCAATTTATTGATTGATATCATGTATGCCTTTTTTGATCCACGCATTCGCTCGAAAATGAAGAAGTCTTAAAGGAGGATCACCTGTGAAAAACATCTTACATGTCAAACTACTCTTGAAGATTACACAGGAATATGTCAATTCTCATTTCACTTTTGTCTTTTCCTTATTGTTTTCTTTCTTGTTTCTAACCTATAGCTATAATTTTTCTACCAATAGCTGGCGACCAGTTATTATACTCTTTTTTGTTATTTATGCTATTACCACGGCATATGTTGCTTTCATCAATTTACGAATTAAAAAGGACTTAGCAAAGCACGGTGACATTCAAAAAAACACTCGAGTGCTGGGCTATCCATTGTTAATCACTATATTGTCAGGCAATATTTTTTCAACATCCTTTGCATTTATGCTTGTGTCGAAAAGAAAATCTGCAGAATATACTTTTGCAGCCTATGCCTTTATTACACAATTATTCATCATTGGTATTGCAGCATTGAATATATTTAAACCATATGTAACGGATACCTTTTTACTGGCGATGGGTGTTTTCTTAGTACTAGCGCTATTTTATATCGTGATGGCCATTTTATGTACGAAATATGTGACAGCTACTGAGGCACCTAAATGGATGATTATTCCTGGCGTTTTATTACTATTTGCAACTTTCACTGGTAATCTATTTGCGACATTACTAGGCTATAGCCTGATTCAAAAGGCTCGAAAGGCAAATCCGTCTTCTATAGAAAAGTGGCAAAAAATATGGGAAAAGATTTTACGTAATACGATGGCTGTATTCGGCTTATTCTTCATTATTTTCATGTTCTCATTGTCCGTCACAAGCTCTTGGACTTTTGACTATGATTTTGCTACAGAAAATAACTATGGTGCGTTACTGCAAACACCATCATTGGACTATCCGCTAGGCACAGATAATTACGGACGAGATTTATTTTCTCGCATTGTATTTGGTGCACAAATATCGTTAATCGTCGGATTTTTCTCAACGATTATTCCAGCAGTTGTGGGAGGAACATTAGGCGCTTTGTCAGGCTATTATGGAAAATCCACTGATAATATCATCATGCGAAGCCTTGATGTTTTATATGCTATCCCTGGCATTTTGTTAGCTATTGCTATTATCGCTGCCTTTGGTGCTAATACAGTGAACCTCATTATTGCGCTGAGTGTTGGGGCAATTCCAACCTATGCTCGTACAATGCGGGCTAATGTTATGCAGCTTGCTAATTTTGAATTTGTGGAATCAGCTAGAGCTTTAGGTGCATCTGATGCTGCTATTATTTTCAAGCATATTGTTCCCAATTCATTAGCACCAATGATTGTGAAAGCAACCTTAACGATTGGGGGAGCTGTTATTTCAACAAGTAGTTTAAGTTTTTTAGGGCTTGGTATTGAGCCACATATTCCCGAATGGGGCAATATTTTAAAAGTTGGTAGTACGTACCTGGAGACACATTCATATGTCGCGATTTTCCCAGGTCTTTGTATTATGCTTCTTGTCCTCTCCTTTAACTTCTTAGGAGATGGTTTACGAGATGCTTTAGATCCAAAAACAAATTAATTGGAGGTAACTATGAAGAAATTACTTGTATTTTTATTCGTTGCAGTACTAGCTTTAGCTGGCTGTGTACAAACAAAAACTGACGTAGAAGGCAGTAAAGATTCAAAAGATAATAACAAGAGCAATGGCAAAGTGGCCATTGAAGTATTAGGAATGGCGTCTGCTGAAGAAGATATGAATATTGTACGCGACCAATTGGTGAAAAATGGTTTTGATGTAAAACTAAATATTCAACCAGATTACGGTTCATTCTCTGCTCAAAAAGAAGCGGGTAACTATGATCTTGCTCTTTCAAGCTGGACGACAGTAACTGGGAACCCTGACTATGCTGTACGTGGTCTATTTAAAACAGGCGGTGACTACAGTGTTATTGCAGATTCAAAATTAGATGCACTAATCGATGAAGCAAGCACATTGACTGGTGAAGAAGCAGCAGCTAAATATAAAGATTTAGAGCAATTACTAGTATTCGATCAAGCTTATATTGCGCCTTTATATATTTCCAATAAATATCAAGGGATCTACTCTGAATTAGTAAATCCTAAAACGGTCCTTTTACCAAAATCTCGTGCACAGGTTTGGGAAAAAATTGAATTTAATGATGCGGCTAAAAATGCAACAGAACCTTTAATCTTACACCAAACAATCAACTCCCTTACTTCACTTGACCCAATCAAAGGGAATGATGGTTCCATCAATACATTAAACACGAATATGTACGTTCGTCTTGTTAACTTAACAGATACAGATGAAGTTGTTTCAGATGGTTCATTATCTTATAACCATGTAATGGCTGAAGGTAATCAAGAATATTACTTCATTTTACGTGATGATATCCACTTTGCAGCTGTGAAAGATGGTGCAGCAGTTGATACAGGTGAATTAGTGTCAGCTGAAGATGTTGTCTTCTCATTAAATCGTGCAAAAGATGCTAATTCAGTACCAGATCATCGTACTTATAGCATTCATGAAAATATAGAAACAGTGGAAATCGTTTCTGATTTAGCTGAATTACAAAGCAAAAAAGTAGCAGGCTCTGAGCAATCAGTGTTAGATGCATTATCACAAAACCTACCTGCTTCAATAGCACAATTAACAAAGGAAAAAGGTGCTGTTCATAATGCAGCAGGTGCATACCAAGTTGTTAAAATTACAACGCCAACTCCATTCCCACAAGTATTAAATTATTTAGCACACCAATCTGGTGGTATCGTATCTGAAAAACAAGTAACAAGCATTAATACGTATGACGTGGCTAGCTATGATCCTGATAAAGACATTGCCTATGGTGATCAAGCTACTATAACGGAAGGTTCAGCAACATTTAACAATCAGCTATATGCAAGTGGTCCTTACATTTTAGTGAAGAAAAATGATTATGAAGCACAATTCGTGAAAAACCCTGCTTACCGTGCAGGTAGCGAATATGAACCAAAAATCGCCAAAATTAATGTTCGATTTATCTCTGATGTTGATAGTGCACTATCTGCATTACGTAATGGTGAAATACATGTTCTACAAACAGTTCCAGAAACGAAGTTGGATATTGTGAAATCAGACGCTAAATTAACATTAAATACGGCAGATAGTAATGCTGTGTCTTACTTACAAATGAATACGTCTGGACGTGCAGTTTCTGATTCAGCAGATTTACGTAAAGCAATCCTATACTCCATTAACCAAGACGAATTCATTAGCTATTACCAAGGCAATAAAAAACCAGCTGTATCCACAGTATCTCCATTAATCGATACTGGTTTAAAACTGGAGGCAGATAGCGAGAAAGTAAAAGAATTTGTAAAAGCATATAACGATAATAAGTAATACTAATTTGAGCCTTCTCAAAATTTGAGAAGGCTCACTTAGTGTTGAAAAACATAACAGTCAATTGGAAGGTAGAAATGGATTTCCGTTGCAGGCTACTTGCTTTCCTGTGGGCGAGCGCCCCGAGCCGCTTCCTCCGCTATCGCTCCGTTTAGAGGCTCGCCTGTCTCGTTATCCCACGGGAGTCAAGTAGCCTCCACTCCAACCTACAAAAGTATTACCTTTTTAGCAAAGGTTTTCAAATAAGGCGAAGGTCTTCACTACTCTTTATGGAGAGGTGTTGTCACACATCACTTCCCCACATTGAAAATAAGAGCTTATTCCCTCTAAAAATAATGGGCTATTTAATCGCTATATTACTATGAAAAAAAGTAAAGACACTTTGCAGAATGGTTGATTGGAGTGGAGCCAGCGTCACTCCTAGGGGATTTAGCGTCACAGATGAGACCCTGGAGCGAGCGTAAGTGAGTGAAGCGGCTCATCGGACGCCCCCTGGAAAGGGCGCTGGCGGAACGGAAATCAACCTCTTACCTTGCAAATTTGCTTTTTCTGTCGTTGACATCATCTTTTTTCAACAACATGAAAGCCTTCTCAAAATTGAGAAGGCTCATTTTTAATAGTAGAAACTCATTTTATATTTCATTATGTGATTTTGGTTTTGGTCCTAGCTCTTCAGGCTCGATATCAGCAAATGTTTCGCCTTCCTCTTCTAGATCACGCATGCGGTGTGCAATACGTGAAGCCGCTGAAGCTGCTATACTGCCAACTAAATCATCTAAGAATGTGTTGACATGATGTCCAGGTTCTGTATCGAGTTTTTTAATAATCCCTATTTTTTGCTTGTCTAAATGACCAAAAGTGGTAACGGCGATACTGCCATATGTAAAAACAGATCCTAGTGCGATTGTTTCGTCTACACCAAATAACCCCTCATCCGATTCGATAATTTGTTGCAGTGGTGAAGATAATAATTTTTTCTCTGCTAGTTCATCTAATTCAATTCCTACTAATAAAGCATGCTGTACTTCTCGCTTACGTAAAACACGTTCAACAGAATGAACACAATGCTCCAGTGTTAAACCTTCATTATAGGTTTTTTGCATTTCGTAAACAATTTTTGCGATATCCTCTATCGCTACACCTCTACGAATTAACGCGGCTTGAGCTGCCTTTGCTACTTCGTCAGAGTGCACACGAATACTTTTATTATGCATAATTAACCCTCATTTCGATTTTTATTGCTAGTATAAAGCTAGCCCAACCTATTATACCTTTACTTTCGTAATATGGTACAATTTTGTTACAAACACAAGAAGGAGTGTCATCATTGGATAAGGGAACAGTACAGGATTTAACATTTTATAGTGAAGCATTACAGGAAGAATTACAGCTCTATATTTATGTTCCTGCAAATTATTCTCCACTTTATAAATACAATATTTTAATCGCATCAGACGGTAAAGATTATTTCCAACTCGGCGGCATTACAAAGCTAGCTGATGAACTGATTGATGACTATGAAATCGAAAATTTAATTATAGCATTTGTTCCTTACAAAGATATTAAAGATCGACGTCATAAATATATTCCAAGCGGTGAGCAACACGAAGCCTATCTACGCTTTTTAGCTCATGAGCTAGTACCCTATTTAGACAATGAATATGCCACTTACCAAATGGGTATGAGTCGTGGCGTCATTGGAGACTCTATGGCTGCCACTGCTTCCTTAATGGCTGCCCTAAAGTACCCAAGCATCTTTGGCAAAGTCATTTTACAATCACCATATGTTGATGAGGATGTCTTACAGGCTGTTGAAAAATTTAAAGATCCTGGCGCGATTTCTATCTACCATATAGTAGGTAAGGGCGAAGATCAGGTAGTGACAATGGATAAAACCATCAAAGACTTTTTAACACCTAACCGTCAATTACATGAGCTCATGATTAGTAAAGGGTTCACTACATTTTATGACGAGTTCGAAGGCAATCATACATGGAAATATTGGAAACCAGACCTTCGACGTGCTTTAATTGAAAATTTCAATTAATATTGGGTGATTCAAATTACGAAAATTGAAATTTCTGTTATACTTAAATAGAAAAATTGTTTATTTTCGGGAGGTAATGGACTATGAAGTACGGTATTGTGGCATTTCCATCAAAAAAATTGCAAGATTTAGCAAACACTTATCGCAAACGTTATGATCCTCATTATGCAAAGATTACACCGCATATGACGTTAAAGGACAGCTTCGATGCATCTGAAGAAGAAATTCAAACCATCGTCAAGCAATTGGATGAACTTGCTGCTAAATATGCACCTTTAAACATTCATGCATCTCGCATAAGTTCGTTTTTCCCTACAACAAATGCGATTTACTTCCGCATTGAACCAACTGAACAATTAGTAGCATTCCAACATGAACTTCAAGACAACATCCCTCATGGGGAAATGAAACATGTATTTGTTCCTCATATTACAATCGCTCAAAAAATGTCAGCTTCTGAGCATGACGATATCTTTGGACAATTACGCATGACTGGCGTTGATGAAAAGGATACAATTGATCGCATCCATCTTTTATATCAATTAGAAGATGGCTCATGGACAACATATGAAACATTCCGTTTGTCTGGAGCTGAGTGATTCTTGTATCAGGTGAAAATTGTTGAAACAAAGCAAGAACACGATGATGCCTTTGCTATTCGGCAAAAGGTATTTGTTGAAGAGCAGGGTGTTCCGCTTCATCTAGAATGTGATGCTGTGGATGCCACTGCAACACATTTCATTATGTATGATAACGTTGAACCAGTAGGAGCAGCACGTTTACGTAGTATTGACGGCACAACAGCTAAAATTGAACGTGTTTGTATTTTACAATCTCAGCGTGGTAAAAAATTAGGAGCTTTAATGATGAAGGAAATGGAGAAGCATGCCATTTCTATCAACAAGGAAATATTAAAATTGCATGCACAAAGCTATGCCATTCCCTTCTACGAAAAGCTTGGATTTACAGTTACCTCTCCTGAGTTTATGGATGCAGGTATTCCACATCGTGCTATGGAGAAAAAAATGTAATCAAAGGGTGTTACGATATGCATTGCGCATTGTCGTAACACCCTTTTTAAATAGACACGAATTCGCTTGCCACCATTTATCTACTCCATCGTAACAAGCTACATTGCCAAGTAGATATGCCATACGCTACTTCATCATTCTAGTGATTTTATCTAAATCTAGTGATGCGCCATCTTGAATAATAGATTGTACAAGTTTATCTTCCAACTCTTGCGTAATCGATCTGTTAGAAATTTTAGCTACACGTCTTACAATTTTTCTTACTTGTTTTTCACTGGTAAAATCCGCATGTTGAATGGCATTGGCTAATGCGAAGATTTCATCCATCGATACACCTGTTTTTTGCTCAATCGAATTAAAAAACGAGCGATGCATGTTTTCCCTCCTATCATTAAAACTCAAATTGACCTTGCGTCTTGCACGAAACATTTCGCAAATGGTGGAGGCCTTAACCTTATTTAGATAGTCCTAAATAGAAGCTAAAGCCTTTATGTTCATCAAATTAGATGTAAGTAGCGCCAACAATAATTAATAGAATGAATAGGACAACAATTAGAACAAACGTAGAACCATAGCCATAGTTGTTGCCGCCTCCAGAGTAACCTCCGCAATAGCTATTGTTCCACCCACCAACATTATTTCCATAAGGTTGTGAGGACCAGCCTTGATATCCCATAAAAGCACCCCTCCCTTCTACAACCTATAATATGTTTCGGTTGTAAAAATGGGAGGGGTATTCGTCTAGTCAATATTTCCTTTTGGTTTAAAAATTAATGCACCGATAAAGCCAAATACGATAGCAGCACTGATCCCTGAGCTTGTTACTTCGAACATGCCTGTTAATACGCCAACAAGTCCATGCTTTTCTGCTTCCGCCAATGCCCCATGAGTTAATGAATTCCCGAAGGATGTAATGGGTACTGTAGCTCCTGCTCCAGCAAAATTGATTAGTGGCTCATATAAACCCATACCATCCAATACGGCACCGAGGACAACCAACGTACTTAGTGTGTGTCCCGGTGTTAAATTGCCAACATCCATTAATAATTGGCCTATGACGCAAATAATGCCTCCAATAATAAATGCAAATACAAATGTCATAACCATGGTTTTTGCCTCATTTCATTGTAATTTCTATCGCATGTGCCGTACATGGAATCGTCTCGCCTTGTTGATAGGATAGCGGCGATAATAATGCCCCTGTTGCCACAAGTAATACTCGTTTATAACTCCCTGCGCGCATTTGTTGAATAACATAACTAAAAAAAACAGCCGCCGAACAGCCTGCTCCACTTGCACCAGATTGGAATGCTTCATCCTGTCCATAAAATTCGGCACCTGCATCACGTAATAACGTTAGCTCTTCATTCTTCACACCATTTTCCACAAGCATTCCTTTCAACAGCTTTAATCCAAGCTGACCTAAATCACCCGTTAAAATTAAATCATAATGATAAATTTTTTGGTTTCTTTGCTGTAGGTGAGATTGAATCGTTTGAAAGGCGGCTGGTGCCATCGCTGCACCCATATGGAAAGGATCATCCATGCCATAGTCAACTGACTTGCCTATCGTTGCTGCTTCTATAGAAGGATACTCCTCACGATGCTTTCCAATAAGGGCATAGCCTGCCGCTGTCACAGTCCATTGTGCAGTTTGAGGTTTTTGAGCACCATAATTGATGGGATAACGAAATTGACGTTCAATGGAATTATGCTGACTTGAGGCACCAGCTAATGAAAAATTAGCCACACCTAACTCTGTTAATAGGCATGCAATAATGGCAGAGGATACAGACGTTGCACAAGCTGAAAATAATCCAATAAAGGGGATTTCTAAATCTCTAGCTGCAAAATTGGTCGGTGTCATTTGATTAACCAAATCCCCACCCATTAAATAATCAATATCTCCGTTTTGTATGCCCAATTTTTTCATAGCAAATTCACAGGCCTCTTCGATCATTTTGCGATGCCCCTGTTCATTTGTTTTCATCTGCCATCGTTCATCATCATAGACCGAGTCAAAATACTGACTAAAAATACTGCGGTTCTCCAACGGGCCAGCTACTACTCCACCAGCTAAAAGAGATGGTTTCGATTGAAAAACGATTACCATGAAACCACTCCTATCGTCACAAGGATATATTTAATGAGAGCAACGAAAAATGCAGATACTACCCCAAATAATACAACTGACCCTGCCAATTTAAATAAATTGCCACCGACGCCCAGTACCAACCCTTCTGATCGATGTTCGATAGCCGCAGAAATAACGGCATTACCAAAGCCTGTTACTGGAACTGCTGAGCCCGCACCAGCAAATTGACCAATTTTTTTATAAAGGCCCAAGCCCGTTAAAATCATGGCAAAGAATACCATTGTGGCAACAGTTGGATTTCCTGCTGTTGCTTCCGTAAAATTGAAAAAAATAATGTAAAAAAGGGACACAGCTTGACCAATTGCACAAATCAGTCCACCAACAAAGAATGCCTTAGCTATATTCTTTAAATAAGGGGGCTTTGGTGTAACATATTGCTCTAACTGTTGGTATTGTTCTTTTTCCATTTATGTCTGCTCCTTTGCAAGCTCTTTTAGTTTTGTAATTTTATCGCTCAATTTATTATCTTCAATCTGATCCTTTTTTATTTTATTGGCTTCATAAAAAATTTTATAATCAGCTGAGACAAATACATCTTTGTTTGGATATTTCTCATCAAATTTCTTTTGCAATTTTTTCTCTAGCTTAGTCTTTTTCCACTTTTCCCATGGTTTGATTTGTACTGCAACAAGCATACTATCGTCATATTGGATAACCGTTGATCGTTCAACATAGTCTTCTTCTTTTATAAGGGCTTCGACTTCACTTTCATTTTGTGGCGACCCATAGACAATAAATTTTTCTTTTTCAGCACAACCATTTAACAGCGATAAAACGACTAAGAGAGGTAATGTCATTCCTAGTAGCCTCAAATGTTTTCCCCTCCTTTTCTTTACAGTTTCTCCACACATAAAAAAACTATTCATTCGAAGATATATACGAAAGCCCGAGTCCATTTTTCAAAAGTACATATTGTAGAAGTAGTAACAAGGAAAGGAGGTGACAATATGGGTTGTGGTAAGCCAACAAATCCTATTGGACCAATCCATTCAGCAGGCTGCGTTTGTGACGTAGTTCGCGCTATTTTAGATATTCAAAATCAAGCGGTGCGAGATGAGTGTTCTCCATGTACAGCGAACTGTTTCTTAGAACCACTAGGCGGAATTGTTAGTCCTGCACGCTCTCAAGCAGATACACGTGTATTCATGTTAATTACAAAAGATGGTACTCCTTTCAAAGCATTCTTTAACTCTCCAACAGCAGATCCTTGTATTTGTACATCCGTATTCTTCCGTGTAGAAGATATGTTTGATGAGTGCTGTGCAACTTTACGTGTTTTAGAGCCATTATGTACATTTGACTCTAGTGAAAGTACAGTAGACTTATTAAGTCGTGACGGCTGTTGCGTAAACATGAAGAAAATCTGTAAAGTAGATGACTGGAACTCAACAGATAGCTGTATTACTGTAGATTTATCTTGTTTCTGCGCTGTACAATGTATCGCTGATGTTGACTTAGGGATTTGTGATTAATTTCTTTCACCTTTGACACACACACATAAAAAAAAGTGTACAGCATCCTCTGCTGTACACTTTTTTTATAATGTTGGCAATTTTCTTCCACGCCACAGTATTTGTTGTATCTCTTCAAAATGAATGATTTCCTGTGTTTTTAATTCTAATGATGTTAGCATTAAAGAATCACTCTGTACTTCTGAGGCAGTTCCAGTTAATTTTCTACCATCTTTTAAGCAAACTAATAATGGCTGATAGGCCCTCTGACGAAATGGCTTTTCTAAAAATTGAAGTTGTTTTAGTAAGTACGGATCTATTTGTACATCTTCTACGATATCTTCTTTCCCATCAACTGTTTGCTCATCGAAAATGTTGTCCCTTACATATACGGATGTACTTTCATCCAAATCAAGTTCATGTAACGCCTTAGAAATATTTAAAAAATATGATGGTGATTTTATAAACAAGCGTGGCTCTCGATCCACTTTACTCACTTCCCTTTTTTCCATACAATATGCGAAAGTAAGTAAATTGGTTCTTAGCCTATTTGACTTAAAAAAACTGTCGCTAATCCTAAGTAAATTAAAATACTTGTTATATCATTTAAAGTTGTAATAAAAGGTCCTGATGCCACAGCAGGGTCTATTTTTAGTCGATGCATTAACAACGGAATAAAGGAACCCGCTAATGTCGCGACTAAAATAGAACCACAAAGTGCTGCTCCTACTAACATTCCTAAAACAAGTTCATGTTTCCAGAAATAAACAATGCCAATAACGATTAATCCACAAACAACGCCTGACATTAAGCCTGTACCTGCTTCACGTAGTAGTAACTTGAATTTACTATGTTCTTCCACGTCTCCTGTTGCAATACCTCTGATCGCCACGGCTAATGCTTGTGTTCCACTATTCCCTGATGTTCCTGAAATAAGTGGAATAAAGACAGCTAGTAAGGCTACCTTATCTAAAGTATCTTCAAATTGCCCCATTAAATTGGCTGTCAGCATACCTAAAAACAGTAGTACTACTAACCAAGGTAAACGTTTTTTAGCTGCTTGGAAAGGTGTTACATCAAACTTATCCATATCCGAAATACCGGCTAATTTTGAGTAATCCTCAGAAGCCTCTTCATCAATAACATCAATAATATCATCGACCGTGATAATACCGAGCAGTTCCCCTTTATCATCAATAACAGGTGTCGCTAAAAAATTATAGTCCTTCATAATTTGTGCGACTTCCTCTTGGTCATCATTTGCATGTACCATCACAACACGTTCATTCATAATGGATCGAATACGTGTATCCTCGTCAGCAATGATTAAATCTCGTAGTGATATAACACCTGTCAAACGGTGTTCTTCATCCACCACGAAAATATAATAAACAGTCTCTGCATCTGGTGCTTCTTTACGCAAAATGGCCATTGCTGAACGCACTGTTGAATTTTCTGGTATAGCAACGTATTCAGTTGTCATAATAGAACCGGCTGTATATTCATCGTAGCTTAATAGCTCATTAATTTCTTCAGCCGTTTCCTCATCCATCATTTCCAAATAGCTTTCACGCTGTGCCAAATCCAGCTCATTTAAGACATCTGCCGCATCATCAGCATACATATGCGAAAGCATTTCTGCCCCATATGAAGGATCCATTTCAGCTAGGTACGCTTTATATTCATCATCTTCGATATCGATTGCCTGAAAAATATCAGCCATTTCTGTCGGAGACAAGAACGAATAGATGATCTTCCTTATATCAGGTTCCACCTTTTCGTAAAACGTTGCCTGATCATATGGATGAAGTTCTAAAAACTCATCACGGAATGCATCAATATTATGTGCTTCGAGCATTCCTCGTAGATGTGCCTCATCAAATTGCACATCATCCTTTTCATTTCTTTCCTCTATCATGCTTGTCCCCTCCTTCCGAGCTTTCAATCATCTTTACGGGCAATGCCGTAAAATCTACCTTCTATATAATAGAGTGTATTATACCTTTTCTGCAAACCCTTTTTTAAGTTATCCATCAGAGTCGGTGTACAGATTTTTATAAAATTCGATTTTAAGCGTAAAATCATGACGATTTCTATTTTACTATACATTAATTTTATAAAGTCGGTGTAAAGATACTTCCTATACACTGTTATTACATCAAAAATGATAAGGAGATGCCCGTTTGTGCGAACATCTCCTTTCTATCAATCAAAGACTACTTCAATAATCTCTGCATGTCTTCATTTAACATACTTGTAAAGTGTAATGGCCTACCAGTCAGTGGATGCTCCATACTTAAGGAGACACAGTGTAGTGCTTGTCGATCAATCAAATGACGGCTTCCACCATAAAGGTCATCCCCAACAAGTGGATGCCCAAGGTACGCCATGTGTACGCGAATTTGATGTGTACGTCCTGTATGCAATTGCAATCGTACATATGTCACTGGTTCAGCATCAAGTAAAAACCGCTTTAGCACGGTTACATCTGTATGTGCATATTGCCCATCTTCTCGTACTTCTCTTTCAATAATACTCGTCACTTTACGCCCTATAGGAGCCACAATGGATTGAAAATTTTGTTCGACATGGCCATGCACAATCGCCTCATATTGCCTTGAAATGTTTCTACTACGCTGAGCAAGCCCTGTTAAATGATGAATGTGCGCATGCTTGGCAATACAGAGTAAGCCTGATGTATCTCGATCTAACCTTGTGACTATGTGGGCTGTGGAAGCTAATCCTTGTTGCTCAAAATAGCCACAAACTAAATTTGCAATGCTTTTGGTTGGATGCTCTCTTGAGGGAATTGTACTCTGGTGAGCTGGTTTATCAAGCACTAAGATTGCATCATCCTCAAATACGATGGTTAAATCACCATGCTCAATAGCAAGACCGTCACTTCTTTCCTCAGGAGGAAATGTCACTCCCACATAGTCACCCTCTTGAAGGACATGTCTCACATTACGTTCGACACCATTGACTGTTAATAAGCCACCATCAAACTTAATGGCGGTTAAGGCTTTCTTGGATATACGCCATTCCTGAAGGGCTTCTCGTAATAATTGCCCCTCTTTATCAGCCACAAAGTGCAATGTAAACCTTGTATCCATATTATTCATTAGCGACGAAAGATTCATGCACGCGCTCCCAAAATGGGAATGGTCGGAAACGGGCAAAACGTACTTTTTCATTTGCTACATTAAATGCAATAGCCTTGACATCACCTTGTGTAATTTGCAAGTGATCGACGGTCATATTAAAGTTCTGTTCATTTACAGGACGTAACACACAATGATGGTGTGCTGGTAATATTAATGGTGATCCTACTGTTCTGAAAACACGATTATTAATGGATGCAATTTCAGTGACTTGTAGTGCCGCTAATGTAGGATGGATAATTGCCCCACCAAGTGCTTTATTATAAGCCGTACTACCAGAAGGCGTTGATACACATAGACCATCTCCACGGAAACGCTCAAATTGATTGCCGTTCAGCTCGACATCCATAACAAGTGTTACATCTGGCGATTTGATTGTTGCTTCATTTAACGCTAGGTACGTATTCGAATCGGCATTGTGATGCTCTACTTTTACTTCTAAAAGTGGATACTCCACAACATTAAAGTCTTTTTTAGCAATGGATAAAACTAATTTTTCTAATTCAGATGGCTTCCAATCCGCATAAAACCCTAAATGCCCCGTATGAATACCAACGAATGCTACTTGGTCTAACAAATGAGAATATCGATGAAAGGCATGCAAAAGCGTGCCGTCTCCTCCAATAGAAACAACGATTTCTGGTGTTTCCTCATCATAAGTTAAGCCAAAATCCTGTAAATAAGTTTTAGCTAGCTCCATTAGCTCGTTAGATTGTGCATCTCTACGTGATTGAATAGAAAATTTCATTGGGCGTCACGCTCCTTCTCTGTTAGTAAATTAGGATTCGATGCTTCTTTGTATTCGCTAAAGTAGGCCTGTGCCTCTTGAATTTCACTACGAATCAATGACATTTCCTCATCCAATCGAAATGCTGCCTCTGCTGCACTTTGTAAACGATTTTTAATTTCCTCTGGGAACATGCCCTTATATTTATAATTTAAAGAGTGCTCAATAGATGCCCAGAAATTCATGGCTAGTGTTCGAATTTGGATTTCGGCTAACACTACTTTTTTTCCTTGAATCGTTTCAACAGGATATTCCACGATCATATGGTAGGAGCGGTAACCACTTGGCTTATTATGTGTAATATAATCGCGTTCTTCCACTACACGCATATCTTTACGCTGACGAATAAGCTCTGTTACCGTTGCGATATCATCAACAAATTGACACATAATCCGAAGCCCGGCGATATCACCAAGTTCATCACCAAGTTGTTTAGAGGGCTCAAAAGCTAATCCTTTTTCTAATGTTTTATCATATATACTTGCTAAAGGCTTAACACGTCCTGTTACAAATTCAATTGGTGAATTGGCATTAACAATACCAAATTGCGAACGCATGCCTTTTAATTTTACTTTTAACTCGTCTACTGCTTGTTTATAAGGACTTAAAAATATTTCCCATTGTCCCATTGTAAAAACCTCCCGACATTCGGTATCGAACACCACCGTCTGTTCGTTTTGTCTTTCTATTCAGCAAGAATTGCCTGAAAGTGTTGTTCCACGGTTTGGACAAATTCTGCCCCGTAATTGTAATTTCCTTCAATATTATACACGAGCATTTCCAATTCATCGTAGAAATTTGTCAGCTCAATCTCTTCTTCACCTATTCGTAGTATTGGATCTTTCTTTTTTTGTAAAATATGTACAAGATTCTCCCAACTACTCGGTGGAAAACGCAAGTAATGATAGTCTTCGCCTGCATCAAGTAAATAAATAAATGCAAACTCATCTGAATCTGCAATGAGTTGTCCAGCAGGTTTTAACTGTAAATTTACTTCATTGTCGTTTAAACTAAAATGAAGTTGATCTTGTTCAAAATTCGATGTTTCTATTGTATAAATTTTACGCACTGCGGTTCCCCTTTTCGTTGTACTCTTCCTCTTATTTTATCACACAGGGTAAATAGTTGCAGTGTGTAAATACTAAATCAAGCGAAACAACGAATGAAAAATAAAAAATTAAATAGGTGAATATAAATGACACAAGAAATTGAAATTGAGTTTAAAAATCTATTAACAAAACAACAATACGAGCAATTGTTACAAGACTTCCACATTAGCCAAAATGCTATTCATCGACAAGTAAATCATTATTTTGACACGCCTACACAGGCCATTCGTCAACTGCAAAGCGGGCTGCGAATTAGACAAATTGGTGATTATTACGAATGTACACTCAAAGAGAAAAATACCGAGCATGCTCATCTTGAAACAACAGATGAATTAACTGCAGTACAGGCACAGCAAATGCTTGATGGTAAAGGCTTTTTTGCTCAAGAAGTAGCAAAAAAATTAGCCAGCCACAGTATTCCTTTAGAACAATTACAAGTATTTGGCTCACTCACTACAGATCGTGTCGAAATTCCTTATAAAGAGGGGCTTCTTGTTTTTGACCATTCTTACTATTTGCAGTGCGACGATTATGAGGTAGAATATGAAGCAAAAGATGCAATAAAAGGAAATACAATTTTCGACGAATTTTTACAGCAATACGGAATTAAAAAACAGGCTACAGATAAAAAAATAGCCCGCTTTATGAAAGCTCTACAAGCACAAAATTCATAATAGTATAAAAAGGAAGGTGACTGACTCCTTGGATATTCAATCACTAAAATCTTTACTAGAAATTCAAGCATTGCAAACACTTGGAGCTACCGAAAATGCATCAACAAACAATCTGACAGACAATAATTCTATTTTTTCTGACATGATTAATGAATTATTAGGAGAAGCATCGACAGCAAGCAATGCCAAATTGTCTAGCTTATTTGCGTCTGGAACAGCAAATCATTCAGATTTCGTCAATCAGCTGACAATGTTAGCCAATAATTCAGAAGGTAGCTCACTCGAATCATTGCTTTATCAAGGCTCTAATGCTGTGTTTATCCCTGAATCTGTCAAAAAAGCTTTAGCAAACAACTATACTGGCACAAAGCTTGATTCTTATGTTTCAGATGATGTTATAGGCTCTACAGCGTACGCCAATTCACTAACAGGAGCCAATCAATATGCCGCTATTATCGAAAAAGCTGCCGCTACTTATCAGGTACCCGAAAAGCTTATTGCGGCTGTCATCAAGCAAGAATCTAATTTTAATCCAACTGTAGTGAGTCATGCAGGAGCGCAGGGCTTAATGCAATTAATGCCCACAACAGCACAATATTTAGGCGTGACAAACGCTTTTGACCCAGAGCAAAACATTATGGCTGGGGCAAAATATTTGCGTCAAATGCTAGATAAATTTAATAATGACCCTACACTAGCTTTAGCAGCCTACAATGCTGGCGCGTCTCGCGTTACGAAATATGGAGGGATTCCTCCTTTCAAAGAAACACAGAATTATGTCAAAAAAGTGATGAATTACTACACAGTGTAATCGCATCTTTCCTTTTATCCATACTTTTTCCAACAAATTTCACCCATTGTGGTGAAATTTGTGCTATTTTAGCGAACAACAATTCGAAAGAGCTCTTTGTTTGTGTTAACGAAAAGACGTTGATAGAATGAAGGTAGTCACAAGAAATTCACATTTTGAGGATGACAAGTATATCAATAACGCTTCGGCTTAATTGCCGCTAACGATGTGTCTAGATTTTTCCGAGCAGAAAAGTAGAAGTTAGCCTAAGAAAGTCACGTCCTGCGACAACTGCCGGAGGGCTTTGTGGCAACACTTTCATTGCCACATGCGTAGTACTTTTTGACGGTGTTCTAGATTCAGCAGTCGTTTGAACACTTGCTGAATGCGATAAAATGATACTTTAAGATATAAAGAAGAATTAAAGGAGCATATAACCTATGAGTCGAAAATACACTGTTCCTTATGAGGAGCTGGGAGCTGAAAAACTGTCAGAACTCATTCACGCGTTCTATAAAAGAGTGGCTCAGCATCCTGATCTTATTCCAATCTTTCCAAAGGATTTAACAGAGACAGCCCGTAAGCAAATTCAATTTCAAACACAGTATTTAGGTGGACCAAATCTCTTTACTGAGGAACATGGACATCCAATGATGCGTGCACGTCACATGAATTTTCCGATTACACCTGACCGTGCTCAAGCTTGGCTAGAGTGTATGTCAGAAGCAATGGATGAGGTAGGTTTGGAAGGGAAGTTCCGTGAAACTTATTATCAACGTTTAGTATTAACAGCTCATCACATGGTTAATACGCCAAATGACGATGAGGGGGAATTGTTACGTGAATAATATTCAAATGTTGCTGCAAGAGCCAACGCCGACGATTTCTACTGCCAACAAGCCTATTGAATTGTATATTTTCGTAGATCCACTTTGCCCTGAAGCTTTCAGTATGCAAGCAACTCTTCGTAAATTACAGCTTGAATACAACCACTATTTCACGTGGCGCTTTGTTTTAAGCACAGAGCTTACTTCTTTAAATTGCTTAAGTAAACGTGTCAAAGGTTGTATCTCGGGAGTCGAACTTGATATTAATCACCCTGTCTTACCTTCAATTGCTATTAAAGCAGCCGAACTACAGGGAAAACGTGCAGGTGCACGCTATTTGTCGAAACTACAAGAATATGTATTACTAAACCACCAAGATGTAAACTCCTATGCAACGCTTTTAAAAATTGCAGAGGATGTTCAACTAGACATGAATGAATTCACTGTCGACTTTGGCTCAAAGGAAGCAGCACGAGCTTTCCAATGCGATTTATATATTAAACGTGAAATGGAAGTTGACGAAGTCCCTAGTATCGTGTTTTTCAATGAATGTATTGAAGATGAAGGACTAAAAGTCAGCGGTAGCTATTCCTATGAAGTTTATGAACATATTTTACAAGAAATGCTGAACGAACAGCTTGTCCGTCAGCCATTACCATCAATAGAGGACTTATTTTCTAAATTCCATACACTTTCTACAAATGAAATAGCTTTTATCTATTCATTTACAGAGCAAGCAGCAGAGCGTGAATTAAAGAAACGCATGCTACAACAAAAAATCGAACGAATCCAGACAACTCACGCTACGTTATGGCGTCTTAAATAATACAAGAAACGACAGGGACTCCAATCTTTCATGATGGAGTCCTTTTCATGTTGTTGAAAAAAGATCATGTCAATAGCAGTAATACACTTTTTCACAAAGTCTGGGGTAGATTTCCGTACCACCAGCGTCCGAGTCACTTCACCCACTGCGTTCGTCCCAAGGTATCAGTTGTGACGCTGGCCCCACTCCAATCACCATGTGGCAAAAGTGTCTTTTCCTTATCTTTCATACGAGCATAATTAGAGGAAGGATAGGCTCTTATTTTCAATGTGAAGAAATGATGCGTACCGCTCCTCCATAAAATGAGTAGTGAACATCTTCCCTTTATTTAAAAACCATTGCTAAAGAGAAATATTTTTATCGGTTGAAATGGAAGGCTTGACTACCTTGGGATAGCGAGGCGGAAGCGGCTTTGCGCTCGCCCACAGAAAAGCAAGTAGCCTGCAACGGTAATCCATTTTCACCTTTCACATAAATTCTATGGATATTTTGTTAGATAAAGCAAAATACAAAGAAGCGCCTCTATCCTCGACCGATAGAGACGCTTCTTTTTCACAAAGGGGATGGGAGAAATGTTCACGTTCAAACAAAGGGGTGTATGTTTGTTTTGTGATTTATTTCACAAGAATTACTCTATCATGGAATAATATATTTAGCAATGCAACCAATACTAGATTCACAAATTTGTCAAATAGAAAGCGATTACAAACAGTATTTTTCCAAGATGCACACTTTTAAACTATTTAGAAATCAAAAAAAATCATTATTCTTTCATTTGAAATAACATGGACAATACATAAAAAAGAGCAGTAGGAATATTCCCACCGCCCTTTTAATTAGTTATTCAACAATAATTTTTCTAATTCATTTAAACGCTCTTCAAATACTTTACATGCATCTTCAATCGGCTTAGCAACGTTCATATCAACACCTGCTGCCTTTAATACTTCTATTGGGAAATCAGAGCATCCAGCTTTTAAGAAGTTATTAATATAACGTTCTACAGCTGGTGCCCCCTCCTCTAAAATTTGTTTACTCAATGCTGTAGCGGCTGATTTACCAGTCGCATATTGATAAACATAGTAATTATAGTAGAAGTGTGGAATACGAGCCCATTCTAAGCCAATTTCCTCATCTACAATCATATCATCGCCGAAGTATTTTTTGTTTAGTTCATAATAAACCTCAGTTAAACGATCAGCTGTTAATGACTCACCGTTCTTATCCATTTGATGAATAAGATGTTCAAACTCTGCAAACATTGTTTGTCTGAATACCGTACTTCTGAAACCATCTAACCAATGATTTAATAAGTAAATTTTTTGTTGAGGGTCATCAATTGTTTTTAGTAAATAGTCATTTAATAACTCTTCATTACATGTTGAAGCAACCTCTGCGACAAAAATAGAATAATCTCCATAAACGAATGGCTGATTGTTACGTGAATAATAGCTGTGAACACTATGGCCAAATTCATGCGCTAATGTAAATAGATTATTCACATTGTCTTGCCAATTCATTAAAATATACGGATTCGTACCATACGCGCCTGATGAGTAGGCTCCACTACGTTTCCCTTTATTCTCTAATACATCAACCCAACGGTTATCCAATCCACTTTGGACGATGCTTTGATATTCCTCGCCTAATGGAGCTAGTGCTTTCACTAAAATATCTTTCGCTTCATCATAAGTGACTTTCATTTCCACTTCTTTAACAAGTGGTGCAAATAAATCCCACATATGCAATTCGTCTACACCTAATAATTGCTTACGTAACGAAATATAACGCTGCATAGCTGGTAAATACTTATGAATTGTTTCAACTAATTGATCATACACATTTTCTGGAATGAAATTATTAGACATGGCTGCATGGCGTGCAGAATCATAATGACGAATACGAGCACTCACATTATGCTTCTTCACATTACCCGTTAGCGTTGCCGAGAACGTATTTTTAAACTTGCCATATGCTTCGTACATAGCTTTAAATGCACCTTCACGCACTGAGCGATCTTTGCTCTCTAAAAACTTAATATAGTTACCATGTGTAAGTTGTACTTCCTCTCCCTCTTCATTTTTCACATAAGGGAAAACCATGTCCGCATTGTTTAACATACTGAATGTATTAGAAGCTGTACCCGTTACCTCAGACATTTGCGCTAGCAATGCCTCCTGCTCAGCTGGTAATACATGTGGACGTGCCATTGTAATTTCTTTTAAAGATTGCTTATATAATTGTAGGTCTTGATTTTCTGCTAAGTAGCCTTCAATTGTTTCTTCACTTAATGCTAAAATCTCTGGTGTTAAATATGAAAGACCAGCTGAGATACTAGTTGCCAATGTTTGAATGCGACTGTTCATATCTTGATAAAAGCTATTTGTTGTATCTTGATCATAGCGCATATGGGCATATGTGTAGAGCTTCATCGCACGCTCATATAGATGATCATGATATTGTAAAGCTGTTAATAATGCCTCTGCCCCATTATTTAAAGTACCTGCATAGCTCGGTGCTTGTTTAGCAAGCTCTGCAACTTCCTTCAATTCCTCTTCCCAAGCTTTATCTGTTGCAAAGATATCCTCTAAGCGCCATGTTAATTCTGCGGGTACTTCATTTCTAACCAAAATCTGATTACTGTTACTAGCCATGTATGCCAGCCCCCTTTATATGTGCTTTTTTCCTTTTACTCTCATATTTTCTCAATATATTGTGGCAATTGCAAATAAATGTACATATACATGCTCACAAATATCTAGCGACTGCTCTTCTTGAGTCATATGCTTCAAGAGCTGTCCATAATACAGGACAGCACTTACCGCCTGTGTTGTCACTTCTAGTTGATGCTTACTTAAAAAATGGTGAATCTCCTGCTTCGTTAACATAAAGGGCTGTCGACCTAATTGTTTACTAAAATGCAACAGCATCGTTTGCCATTCACTAGTAAACAAGGAGATGGCTTCTCCACCCTTCACTGGGATTCCAATGTAGGAAGGCATAGCAGTTAACGCAAAGTTTAATTCATAGCAATTTCGTAAAAATAAATCTTGCGCCCCCTTTTTACTATATAAAAGACGCGCAGATACAAATTGCCTACATGCTTGTTTATAAAGTTGCCAATACTGTTGAAATTCTTCTTGAGTAATTTGCTTCGGTATATAAAAAGGAAAGTGTTGTTGATTGACTGGTATTGTCTGAACTTTACCTATGAAAGTATGCCCATGTACATGAAGAAGATTCGTCCAATAAGTAAAATGGGCCGTCCTAGCGTTATACGTCATTAAATAAGGTACATCTGATGTAGTTGTCATAAACGATTTTTGCAGCAATGGGGAAATGGTAATTTTGCTGATGCCGTTGATTGCATCTTTGCTTTGAGGCGTTTGAAAAAGCCAAATTACTTGTATATCGTTTTTTTCGTAGCCAGCTGTACGTTGTTGCCATTTTTCATGGGAGATTGTGCTACATTGAAATTCAATTGCATAGTGACGATCATTTATTGTAATGAGCAAATCCGGGCGTTGAGCAAGCTGCTTTAAAAATGGCTCTAGCTCCACTTGATATCCATGCTTTGTGAGCCATTCAAATAATTGCATTTTACCTTGGAGATGAAGTTTAGATTCACCTTCAGCGAACAATTGTGGACAATGCTTTTTGGCGAAGTGTGAAAAATGGGGAATATTATGTTGACCTACTTTCAATTGAACTGGTTCTAGACATTGAGGACAAAAAAATTTCATTTGTCGCCTATATCGTTGTAAAGCTTTCCTCGTATATTGATATGGGAGAAATAGCTGCTGTTTGTTGTTATAAGCTACCAGCATTTAATCAACTCCTTTTTAGTCAACTATAATGGAGTTGGTTTGCCCTCACAAAAATTAAGCAATTATTTCTTGAAAT
Source organism: Lysinibacillus sp. FSL L8-0126 (assembly GCF_038630385.1). Taxonomy (NCBI): domain Bacteria; kingdom Bacillati; phylum Bacillota; class Bacilli; order Caryophanales; family Bacillaceae; genus Lysinibacillus; species Lysinibacillus sp. FSL L8-0126. Next base: position 707,087 of record NZ_CP152028.1, read on the forward strand.
TTAAAAAATGCCGTCTCATATATCTTCATTCAGCAGATTTCACAGCATGAGCAGAGAGGCCTGTACAACGCTGGTCAATTAACCGATGATAGCTTAAATATGAATGCAAATCAGAACCACCAGTATAACTGGTGGTTTGCTCTGCGCGTGAAACGCTGGGGTACTGGCCCATGTCTAAAGACATTCTGAATGGTCTGCCAACCGCACTCCGTTTTCACACAAACCGCTAAAGCGGCTTACTTATTTTTTCTTTCTCTTGATTTCTTCTCCTGTGAATGGGTCAATGAATTCTTTCATCGTCATTTGATCTTGCAGGATATCTTCTTGTAATTGATTTTTTATATACTCTTGTATCTTTTTCTTATTTCGGCCGACTGTGTCCACATAGTATCCTCGACACCAGAATTGACGATTACCGTATTTATACTTTAAATTCGCATGTCGGTCGAAAATCATTAGACTACTCTTCCCTTTTAAATAACCCATGAACGCAGATACACTCAATTTCGGAGGAATACTTACCAACATATGAATATGGTCAGGACAGGCTGTTGCCTCTATGATTTCTACATCTTTTCTTTCACATAATTGGCGCAATATTCTTCCAACATCTGCTTTAATTTGACCATAAATAATCTGCCTTCTATACTTTGGCGCAAAGACGATATGATACTTACAATTCCACGTTGTATGTGCTAAACTTTTATTATCCATTTATGGTGGCTCCTTTCGTACGAAGTCGGTTGACTAGACCTGACTTTATTGTACGTTTGGAGTTTTTTTATTGTCCATAGCTAAAAGCTTTCCGGAACCCCCTGCATAGCAGGGGGTTTTCAAAGCACACAAAAAGGACTGTAGCAAAACTCAATAAATTTACGAGTTTTACTACAGTCTAAAAAATGAGGTATTTTAATGCTTATGCAAAGTATTTTCGAACTGTTTCAAAGCAATTAAATTCCATAATCTTTTCACCGTACTCCTCTAGACGGTGAATGGTTAAATTGGATGGTGTTAAAAATTCCTTGATGACCGCATTTCGATCATGACGATTTAAATCCTCATCTGCGTTCCCGAAATCAACAACTAAATAGTACCAATCTTCATATTTGAATAATGAGGAATCCACTAATTCGTCTGTCATTCGTTTTGCGACAGGGATTAACTCATCAATATCTTTAAATTTATAAACATAAATGTCTGTATCCATAAATAACTCTGACTCATCCATGTCACCAAGTTGAGTTAGCTGGCTAAGAAGATCTTCTCCAACTTCATCGAATGGTGCAAACATTTCTTTGTGTTCATCAAAACTCGAATGACCATCTAATGTTTCACCGTCTTTTAAAATATGTGCACGTGTGACAATGATTTCTAAGCCTACTTCAGATGCATTGATGTGAATCCAAATCGGACCCTCTACATCAAAGTAATCCTCCGTGTTTACTTCATCAATCATATCCCAAAAAAGTTGCTCACCCTTTGCTCGATTGTACCAAATTTCTTCACGACTATAGCCGCGATCCTCTATATCATTATACGTAATAAAGAGCTTGAGTGTATTTTCATTTACACGTTCGATGTCCACTAGACCTCATCTCCCTTCACTGTCATATGCTGAAAAACAGTTTTGTTTCATTAGTATGCTTTTATTCTTTGTTTTTAACCTTCATACTGCATTTGTTTTTCAACCTTTGACCACACTCAGTAAAACCATCGAGGAACCGCAAACATGATTTTTTTGTTCACAGTTGTCTCTAACTCTATTGTATGCTGTTCTGTCATAAAATGAAAAGGATATACACCGTTTCACAGAAGATATTTGAATTATTGAAATTGTAGTAAACTATTTAACTTAAATCAAGTTTAACATACTTTTACGGAAATATATGACTTTTCCCTATCAATTATTATACTTCATATAGAAGGTTTTACATAAGTAAAACATAAAAAAATAGATGTCACAACATGCATTCCACATTTGTAACATCTACAATATATATTATTCAAAATGAGTAGGTTTAATTCACCATTCGTTGCGCTTCTTGAAGCTGATATGCTCGAACTTTTCGAGGTAGGAAGCGACGAATTTCATCTTCATTATAGCCAACTTGTAGACGTTTTTCGTCCAAAATAATTGGTCGGCGTAATAAACCAGGATACTCCTGAATTAATTCATATAAACGTTGTAGTGGTAAACTTTCAACATCCACATTTAATTTTTGAAATATTTTTGAACGAGTAGAAATGATTTCATCTGTCCCGTCTTCTGTCATACGTAAAATTTTTTTAATTTCACTAATACTTAGTGGCTCAGAAAATATATTACGTTCTGTATATGGAATTTCGTGCTCCTCTAACCAAGCTTTCGCTTTACGACAAGAGGTACAACTTGGTGATGTAAATAGGGTTACGATCATTCTGACACATCCTTTCATTTTGTAATCATTATCTATAAACCAGAACCAAAGTGTTAAATTAGAATTAATGTAAAGTAAAATACACAGTACCATTATACAGCACTCAGCTGTATTTGAATATAGTTCCAATAAAAAAAGACTGAACCCATCACAAATTATTCTGTCTCTTTATACAGCTTTTAATAAAGCGTATTTCCTTCTATCTTATGTGCTACTACTAACATTCCCACTTTCAGTGCATTTTAAACATCCAAGCATGTATCTTAGTTGTTCTCATTTAAAAAGATTAAACGAGAAAATTGTCAATTTGACGTGTACACCTAAACACAATTTTAATAAAAAAATTTATATTTATAACAAAATTACACAACAAAAAAAGCATATAATTTTTTCTCGAAAAAAACCACCGTCAAAAGTCTGACTTTACACAATGGAATCTTTATAATATAATTTTTTGCAAACAAATCAATTTGAATAATTTAAATTGAGAAAAACGCTGACGAAGAGTAGTACATATGTTCATTTCACGTTTAGAGAGTCTGTGGTTGCTGCAAACAGATCGTGGAGACATATGGAATGGACTTCCGAGTTAGCTTTGTGAACGCTGTTAGAAGCTATTAGCAGAGCTCGTCCCTTCACGTTACGAAGCTGAGTGGCCTTTTAGGCAAGCTGGGTGGTACCGCGGATTCAAAACATCATTCGTCCCTTCATTAGAAAAAATCTAATGAGGACGCATGATGTTTTTTTGTCTTTATCGTGAGGTGGAAAAGTGAGCAAACGCCGCTGACAACCATCACGGAATTTGGATTCGAGGAGGAACTTTTAATGACAACTATTTTTTCAGGCGTACAGCCTACAGGAATCGTTACTTTAGGGAACTATTTAGGAGCATTCAAGCAATTCCCTGCACTACAAGACGAAGGAAATGCTATTTATTGTATCGTTGATCAGCATGCGATCACGGTTGCCCAAGATCCTAAAGAATTACGTGAAAGCATTCGTAAGCTGGCAGCTACCTATATTGCTACTGGCATCGACCCTAAAAAATCTACGTTATTCATTCAATCAGAGGTGCCAGCGCATGCTCAGGCAGGATGGATGTTACAATGTGTTGCGTCTATCGGGGAGCTAGAACGTATGACACAATTTAAAGATAAATCACATGGTAAAGAAAGCGTTTCTGCTGCTCTTTTAACATATCCACCGTTAATGGCTGCAGACATTCTACTTTACAACACAAACATTGTCCCTGTCGGCGATGATCAGAAGCAGCATATCGAGCTAACTCGTGACCTTGCAGAACGTTTTAATAAACGCTTTGGTGACGTTTTAACAATTCCAGAAATTCAATTACCAAAAGCAGGCGCTCGTATTAAATCCTTACAAGAGCCAACAAAGAAAATGAGTAAATCTGACCCTAATACGAAAGCGACAATCCGTTTGCTAGATACGGCAAAGGACATTGAGAAAAAAATTAAATCAGCGGTTACGGATTCTGATGGTATTGTTGCATTTGATGTAGAAAATAAACCAGGTGTCTCAAATTTATTGACAATCGAATCGGCTATTTCTGGTATAGCCATTGAAGATTTAGTCAAAAAATATGAGGGAATTGGTTATGGTGGATTCAAGCAAGGTGTTGCAACAGCTGTTATCGAACATCTAACACCAATTCAAGAAAAATTCTATCATTTAGTAGAATCCTCTGAATTAGATGTCATCTTAGATGAAGGTGCTGAAAAGGCGAATGCGATTGCCAGTGCTACATTAAAACGCATGGAAGATGCAATGGGTCTCGGCCGCACACGTCGCTAATTTATGGCTTGTCTGTGGAGCGATCAAAGCCTAAATCAAGCACAACAGCGCAAATGATAATGCAGGCTCCTACCGCCATATAAAATTCCGTTGTTTGAAAAATAAATTTGAAAACAACCTTCCAGGAATAACCTAATGTTCGATAATTTAAATACAATATGAGATTCCCTACAGAGAGAATCATTAAGCCATAGCTTACTAAAAATAAAAAGAGACGAAACACAGTAGAGGCATCCTTTCTATTTCTTCTTACTTATCATTTATTCACAAAACTATAAAAAAAGACGTCAGCCGTTTAAATTTGGCTGACGTTTTTTAAGTTTATATATTATGCTTCATATTTTTTGAATAGAAGACTGGCATTGTGACCACCAAAACCAAGAGAATTACTCATCGCATATTGAATGTTTGCTTCTCTCGCTTCGTTTGGAACATAATCTAAATCACATTCTGGATCTGGATCTACTAAATTAATTGTTGGAGGTAAAATGCCTTCTTTTAAGGCTAATGCTGTGAAAATCGCTTCCACACCACCAGCTGCTCCTAATAAGTGACCCGTCATAGACTTTGTGGAGCTCATAGCAAGTTTATACGCATGATCACCAAAAGCAGTTTTAACAGCTTGTGTTTCAAATAAATCATTGTAAGGTGTGCTAGTACCATGTGCATTAATATAATCAACTTGTGATGGATCAACTCCACCATCTGTCAATGCTTGCGTCATTGCACGTGCTGCCCCCTCACCCTCTGGAGCTGGAGCCGTAATGTGATGCGCATCACCTGTTGCACCATAACCTAAAACTTCAGCATAGATTTTAGCGCCACGAGCTTTTGCATGTTCATACTCTTCTAGAATAACGATACCAGCGCCTTCTCCGATAATAAAACCATCGCGGTTTTTATCAAATGGACGGCATGCGGCTTGTGGGTCTGGATTTAATGATAAAGCTGTATTTGCACAGAAGCCTGCCACAGCCATTGTAACGATTGGTGATTCAGCACCACCTGAAATCATCACATCTGCATCCCCACGTTCAATTACTTTAAAGGCATCGCCAATGGAGTTTGTTCCCGAAGCACACGCCGTTACAGAACATGAGTTAATACCTTTTGCACCAACGTGAATAGATACTTGCCCTGAAGCCATATCAGGAATCATCATTGGAATGAAGAATGGGCTGACACGTCTTGCGCCACGCTCTTGGAATGTTAAAAATTGTTGTTCATAAGTTTCCATACCGCCGATACCAGAGCCAATCCATACACCTGCACGTGGAGCTAACTCTTCATCAATTGTTAATTGTGCATCTTCCATTGCCATAATGGAAGCGGCTAACGCGTAGTGCGTAAAACGATCCATTTTACGTGCTTCTTTACGATCAATATATTTTTCAATATCGAAATCCTTCACTTCTGCTGCGATTTTTGCTGCAAAAAGTTCTTTATTCAATCGTGTCAGCTCACCAATGCCAGATTTACCAGCCTTGATGTTAGCCCATGTTTCTTCGATGCTATTTCCTAGTGGTGTAACTGCGCCAATTCCTGTAATTACTACTCGTCGTTTACTCATTGTCTTACTCCCCTCAAGCATTTTTCCTTCTTATTTTCCCCATCTCATGGCTACGGCACCCCATGTTAAGCCGCCACCAAAACCAACGAGGACTAATAAGTCATCCTCTTTAATCTTACCTGCTTCGAGCTCATCTACCAAGGAAATACCAATAGATGCTGCTGAAGTATTTCCATATTTATGAATCGTTTTTGACATTTTTTCAGGTGGTAGCTCTAATCGCTCACGAGCAGATTCCATAATTCGTATATTTGCCTGATGCGGCACTAAAAAATCTACGTCTTCTTTTGTTAATCCTGCTTTCTCTAACACATTAACAGCCGATTCACCCATTTGACGTACAGCAAACTTAAACACTTCACGACCATTCATTGTAATTGTGTCTTGCTGTGTTAAATAAAGGTTTTTACCGCCTGTACCATCAGCACCAAGTTCAAATGATACAATACCTCTGCCTTCAGATACTGGCCCAACAATGGCTGCACTAGCACCATCACCGAATAAAACAGCTGTATTACGATCCTTCCAATCGATGACTTTCGACAGTTTTTCTACACCTACTACTAAGACATATTTATAAGTATTTGCCTCTACAAAGTGCTTCGCTGTCACTAAGCTATATATAAATCCTGCACATGCCGCTGCTTGATCCATCGCCGCCGCATTCACTGCTCCGATTTGTTCTTGAACCATACATGCTACACTTGGAAAAGTTTGATCCTGTGTGACAGTTGCTACAAGTATTAAACCAATTTCCTCTGGCGTAATACCCGCTTTTGCAATAGCTTCTTTAGCAGCTGCTACTGCTAAATCTGAAGTTTCCTGATCCTCTGCCGCAAAATGACGTTCTTCAATGCCTGTTCGAGTTCGAATCCATTCATCTGAAGTATCCATTATTTTTTCCAAATCAAAATTTGTAACGACCTTCTCAGGAACATATTTGCCAATTCCTATAATACCAGCGTTCATATAGCAACCCCTCAGCTTTCTTACTATCAATTATTAGTAACTGGTCATAATTATAACGCATACGAAAGGAAGGACGCAAGGTGATTTAAAATTAATGTGTTTTGGACGTGGCGGAGATTTTATTTTTGGTGAGGGCTGACTCTTTATTAGGTTAGGTGAGAGTTTTGGCATTATCGTCGTTTTTGAGCGGGTGAACTTCTACGTCATAGTACTGTCCACCTTTTTATGAACGGAGTGTCTTACTTAGGAGCACTATCTACTAGCTCTGAGCCAAGTTCCTACTATAATTAGAGCACTTCTGCACTCGTTACGAACAAAAACCCTAATCGAGACTAATTCCCTGACTCCTCTTCATTACAAAGCACACACTAACTTCCTATCATTAAACATCAGCATACCTTCTGCAAATCAAATGCTACGATAGGCCGTTGAATATAAAATCCAGATCCTTGTATTTGTTGTGACAAATTCGCCATGTTTCACATAAAAGGTTCTTTTTTTTTCGATTTATGTTATGATATGATAATGAATATGAGTAAAACCTTATAATGAAAAAAGTTCGGTTGAGGTGAAATTAATGCAATATATCGTAACGTTCATATGGTCATTCCTACTAGTTTCTATGTTAAACTACGTAGTCAGCTCTGTACTTGGTGTACCATTCGATTTTAAAACAGGGGCAATCGTTTCCGTTGTATTCTCCATTCTAATCTTTATTATTGGAGCAATCATTCCAAACGATCCTACACCAGAAGCTGCAGACCATCATTAATTTATCTAGAAAAAACCTGTTCAGCATATTGCCGAACAGGTTTTTTCTGTTATTTTTCCACAACACATTGACCATCACGCATTTTCACATGCAAAGTTTCTCCTAGTAAAACCTCACCACGAAGCAGTTCTCTAGCTACTGCTGTTTCGATATGTCGTTGTACAAAGCGTTTTAATGGTCTCGCTCCAAACTGAGCATCCGCTCCTTGCTGTACTACCCAATCAATAACCTCTTGCTCGACAGATAAAGTAATTTCCTGTTCTGCCACACGTTTAATCAGTTGCTCCACGTACTTCCAAGCAATCGCAGTAAAATGCTTTGTAGATAAAGCATGGAAAAAGATAATGTCATCCATACGGTTTAATAACTCTGGTTTAAAATGTTGGCGTAAGGCCGTCATCACTAAGTCTTCAACAGCATTATCGCCTTCTTTTGCCTCCATTAAATAACTAGAGCCAATATTGGATGTTAGAATGACCACTGTATTTGTAAAATTCACCATACGTCCCTGACTATCTGTAATGCGGCCATCATCTAAAATTTGTAATAAAATATTCGCCACGTCTGGATGCGCTTTTTCAATTTCATCTAGGAGGACCACGGAATATGGATTTCGGCGTACAGCTTCTGTTAATTGTCCGCCCTCCTCATAACCTACATAGCCTGGAGGAGCACCAACGAGACGAGACACACTATGTTTCTCCATGTATTCACTCATATCAATTCGAATAAAGTGATCTTCTGCATCAAATAACTGCGCAGCAAGTGCCTTAGCAAGCTCAGTTTTACCAACACCTGTTGGACCTAAGAATAAAAAGCTACCAATCGGACGATGCGGATCTTTAATACCTGCACGTGCACGCCATACAGCTTCTGTTACTAATTGAACTGCTGTATCTTGACCGACTACCCTTTCATGTAATGTATCCTTTAATCGTAGAAGTTTTTCACGTTCTCCTTCTACTAATTTTGTTACAGGAATTCCTGTCCAGCGGGAAACGATCGCAGCAATTTCATCTGCCGTTACTTCTTCACGTAAAATGCGGGATTCTGCCCCGTTTTCTAACTGTTTTTCGAGTTCCTGAATTTCCTTTTCTAATGTTGGGATTTTGCCATGGCGTAATTCGGCAGCTTTATTTAAATCATATTTACTTTCTGCTTCATCTAAATCACGACGGTATTTATCTAATGTTTCCCGTTTTTTCTGAATATCGTGTAACATTTCTTTTTCTGCTTCCCATTGTTGGCGCATGCCCTCTGAGGATTCTTTTAATTTTGTTAATTCCTCACGCAATTGCTCTAGACGTTTTTTACTTGCCTCGTCCTTTTCCTTACGTAATGCCTGTTCTTCAATCTCAAGCTGCATAATGCGACGTGTCACTGCATCTAATTCCTGTGGCATCGAATCAATTTCTGTACGAATCATCGCACAAGCCTCATCAATTAAATCAATTGCCTTATCAGGTAAAAATCGCTCTGTAATATATCGGTTGGACAGTTCTGCTGCCGCAACAATTGCTCTGTCATGAATTCGTACTGCATGATGTAATTCAAAGCGTTCTTTTAAGCCCCGTAAAATGGAAACCGTATCCTCAATCGAAGGCTCACGTACAAGAACTTGCTGGAATCGTCGCTCTAAAGCAGGATCTTTTTCAATGTACATACGATACTCATCTAGTGTTGTAGCACCAATACAATGTAGTTCACCGCGTGCAAGCATTGGCTTGAGCATATTCCCTGCATCCATAGCACCGTCTGTTTTGCCTGCGCCGACGATGGTATGAATTTCATCAATAAATAAAATGATTTGTCCTTCTGAATCTTTCACCTCTTTTAACACACCTTTTAAGCGCTCTTCAAATTGGCCACGATAGCTTGCCCCTGCGATTAAAGCACTCATATCTAGCTCATATAACACACATTCTTTCAAGCCCTCTGGCACATCGCCTTTCACAATACGCTGTGCTAAACCCTCAACAATCGCTGTTTTACCAACTCCTGGTTCACCAATTAATACAGGATTATTTTTCGTTTTGCGTGTTAAAATACGAATGACATTTCGAATTTCCTCATCACGCCCGATAACTGGGTCCATTTTGCCGTTTTTAACTTCTTCAATCAAATTTCGTCCAAATTGCTCTAGTGGTTTTTTGTTATCTGTTTGTTGAAATTGCATAGCTAGCACTCCTTTACCATCATGTTTCTTATTATTGTTATACCCATTCTTGTTCTTTTAAAAAAGTTTGACCTTTTTTGACTAACTTTATTTTACATCAATCGACATTGCTTCGCAAAGAAATCGCACTAAAATTTTTTCACGGATTTTGGAAATTTACGTTATAATAATGGTATGTTTCTATGTTTTAGTATCGAAAAATCCACTATCCTTTTGTAATAATTGCCGTTTATTACAAAAAGAAAGCGATGTGTTGGAGATATGGTTTTAATGGATAATATGTTTGAAAAAATTAAAGATCTATTTCAAAAGCATGGTGTTTTTATCAAAGTGAATAAAGGAAATAAAATTTTCCTAGAGGGTGAACGGGCAAAAGAAATTTATTACATCCAATCTGGTGTGATTTCGATAAGCCAAGAAACCGAAACTGGCAAGGAATTAACTATTCGTATTTGTGGTCCTGACAGTATAATTGGAGAGGGGTCATTGTTTTGTAACCTAATCTATAATTCCATGACTGCAAAGGTTTTAGAGCCTTCTACGATGTATGTGTTAAGTCGGAAATCATTGGAGCATTTACTAGAAGATCAGCCTACTGTGATGGTGGAATATATAAAGTGGTTGCAAACAGAAAACTTAAAGCATCAAAGTCGTTTGCGTGATTTAGTGTTAAATGGTAAAAAAGGTGCTTTATTTTCAACGCTCATTCGGCTTTCCAATACGTATGGTAAACCTTTAGAAAATGGCTCAATTTTTATTGATTTCCAGCTAACAAATACGGAAATTGCGAATTTGTGTGCAACAAGTCGTGAAATGATTAATCGTATGTTGAATGATTTAAAAAAACACGATATTATCACTTTTGATAAAGGCTTTATTACAATTCATGATTTACAATTTTTAAAAAATGAAATTGCTTGTGAAAATTGTCCATTACAAATATGCCGTATCGATTAATTTCGTTACAAACGAAATCCCTGCCTATAAAATATAGCAGGGATTTTATCGTGTTGAAAAACAAAACCATCCATAGCATTTTTGTGAAGGGTGAAAATGGATTTCCGTTGCAGGCTACTTGCTTTCCTGTGGGCGAGCGCCGAGCCGCTTCCTCCGTGCAGGGGCTCGCCTGTCTCGCTATCCCACGGGAGTCAAGTAGCCTTCCACTCCAACCCATAAAAATATTTCTTTTTAGCAAAGATCTTCAAATAAAGTGAAGGTATTCATTACTCTTTATGGAGGGTGTTGTCACTCATCACTTCTCCACATTGACAATAAGAGGCTATCCTTTCTCTAATCATACAAATACGGCTCGTATGAAAGATAAGAAAAAGACATTTTTGCAGAATGGTTGATTGGAGTGGAGCCAGCGTCACTCCTAGGGGATTTAGCGTCACAGTTGAGACTCTGGAGCGAACGCAGTGAGTGAAGCGGCTCATCGGACGCCCCCTGGAAAGGACGCTGGTGGAACGGAAATCAACCTCTCGCCTTGCTAAAGGTTCTTTTTCTACTATGAACATCATCTTTTTTCAACAACATGAAATCCCTGCCTATAAAATAAGCAGGGATTTTTAATGTTGCAATTTTAACGTACGCCTAATGCCATTTTTGCATAGCGTGACATTTTGTCTTTTGACCAAGGTGGATTCCATACAATGTTAACATTTGTACTTTTCACTTCCGGAAGTTCCCCTAATGCCGTATTCACCTGATCCACAATAACTGGCCCAAGTGGGCATCCCATCGATGTTAATGTCATCGTAACAGTTGCTACACCTTCATCATCTAAATCTACATCATATACTAAACCTAAGTTGACGATATCAATCCCAAGCTCAGGGTCAATTACATTTTCTAAAGCACCAAACATGCTATCTTTCATATCTTGATCCATTCGTATTTCTCCTTCCATCATAGTGTTAACCTTATCATAGCAGATGCATCCTGTTATGCCAAATGCTGTGCAAGCCAGTCTGTTGCTGCTAGCATACCGTCACGTGGGACTGCATGTCCTGCCTTTTTGTTCACCATAAACTTTAAATATTCAGGGCTTGCTTGATAGTATTCCCGTAATGTCTCATAAAATTTATACGTTTCTTGGAAAGGTACTGTTTTATCTAATTCTCCATGCCAAAAGAAAACTGGACGATCTGCGAATTTTTCTGGCGTTAAACTAACATCATATTTAGCTAAGAGCTCATTCACTTTTTGGACATCTTCCTCTGACATCGGCCAATCGATACCGCTTTTTGCAAATTGTTGCAATTGATATTCACCTAATTTAATAAAACCTGGTGCACCCATACATATTGACGCTGTTTTTATCCAATCATAAAGTTTTAAACAGCCGGAGGTCACGATGCCGCCCATTGAAGTACCTGCTATGCCAATATTATGACTGGCCAATAAATTTTTATTCCTTAATTCATCATATAATTGTTGCACTTCATGAATAGAATTTAAAACAATATCCCAAAATTTCAAGTTCATTTGTATTTCTGTAAGGCCTTCGCTACGGTCACCATGAAATTTTGCATCTGGTAATAGGACACGCACCCCCTTATGCACCAATTGGTATGCATAGTGTAAGTTATGTTCTTTCGCGCTCATAAAACCATGCAAAAAAATCACTACTGGGGTTTCTTCATTCATCTTGTCTGTATGTATATGTAATAAAGGAATATTTCCCCACACTTCTTTTTCTACAAACATTTTTGTCACTCCCAACTATTGTCTCATCTTTATGTTAGCAAACTTTTTTCACTGTGACAAAATTTTGACGAATGAAAGACAAAGAGATACTATTCAAACTATAGGAAAGGGGCAACGAGCTATGAAACCGCATTTAATCGTACTAGACTTAGATGGTACTTTATTAACAGACCAACAACAAATCTCAGCAAAAACGAAAAAAACATTATTGCAGGCTAAGGAATTAGGGCATCAAGTGATGATTGCAACGGGGCGTCCATACCGTGCAAGTGATCTTTATTATCATGAACTTGGGCTCACTACACCCATTGTCAATTTTAATGGCGCATATGTACATCATCCCAAAAATGTATCTTGGCAACATATGCACACACCGATTGATTTAAGTGTTGTACATGATGTTGTTGGATCCATCAATAGTTACGAGTATGAAAATATTATCGCTGAGGTAAAAGATGATATTTATGTACACACAGAAGATGATCGTATCTTAAATATTTTTAATATGGGTAATCCCAAAATCACACTTGGGGATTTATACACACATCTCTTGGAAAATCCCACAAGTTTATTAATTCAAGCAAATGAAGCGAATTCGGTCATTATACGTGACCATTTACAGGCGGTGCACGCAGAAGTTATTGAGCATCGTCGATGGGGCGCGCCACTTCATATTATTGAAATTGTACGTCGCGGCTTAAATAAAGCTGTGGGTATTGCGCATGTGGCAAAAGATTTAGGTATTCCACGTGAGCGTATCATCGCGTTTGGTGATGAAGACAATGATTTAGAAATGATCGAATATGCTGGACTTGGTGTAGCGATGGGGAACGGTATTCCAAGTCTTAAAAACATTGCCAATGAAATTACAGCAACAAATAATGATGATGGAATCGCAAAAATCCTCATTGAACGCTTGAAATTATCATAGTTAAGTAGTAAGTTCAAGTTAACATTCCATTTTTACCAGTTTAACTTTATTCAGTGGTACCCCTTCCATTTATCTTAAGTGAGTACCGACTGAATAAAGTTAAAAATACTTGATGAGTAAGTTGAAATTAGGGGGACAAGAGAATGAAGATTTTTACGGATAGTGGATGCGATCTACCGAAGTCTTACTATGAAGAAAATGATGTCGTGTTACTCCCTTTACGAGTGCAATTGAACAACAAAGAATATGAAGATGTCATTACGATTGATTCCAAAGAGATTTACGATGCCATCCGCCAAGGTGCTCAACCAAAAACATCACAAGTGTCACCTGAGCTGTTTTTAAAGCACTTTGAGGAACTAGCTAAAAATGAAGAAGAAGGCATCTATATTGCCTTTTCATCGGAATTATCCGGCACATATAGTACTGCTCAAATGATTCGCAATCAAGTATTAGAGCAATATCCTTCATTAAAATTAGTCATTATCGACTCTAAATGCGCTTCACTAGGACATGGTCTAGTTGTAGAGGAAGCAGTTCGCCTTCGAAATATAGGGGTATCCTTAGAGGATATGGCCTCTAAAATGAGTGCATATGCACCTCAGATGGAGCATTTATTTACAGTAGAAGATTTAGATTACCTTGCCAAAGGTGGTCGTGTATCCAAGGCCAGTGCCTTTTTAGGTGGTCTTCTGAGCATTAAACCTATTTTAAATGTAGAGGATGGCAAGCTGATACCTATTGAAAAGTCACGTGGTCGTAAAAAAGCACTTAATCGTATGTTAGATTTAATGCAGGAGCGTGGCGGAAGCTTTACGGATAAAATTGTTGGTATTAGTCATAGTGATGATGTGGCCTTTGCCAATGAAGTAAAGGCTTCTATTCAGGAACGTTTTTCTCCTCAAGCTGTTCAAATTACTATGATTGGCTCTGCAATCGGTTCACATGTAGGACCAGGCACTATTGCAATCTTCTTTACGAACAAAAGCTATCAAGGCTAATAAAAAGCATGTTAGGATTGCTCCTAACATGCTTTTTCGTTGTGCTATGGTTGTTGGACGTCTTGTTCTTGACGGCGAACTTTTCCTCGTTTAATGATGATAACAACAAAGCCGATAAAGATTACCCACACTAAACCAAGGGCAACCATGTAGGGCATGTTTAAGCCTTCATCATTGCGAACCTGATAAATCTCAACCATTTCTCGGTCTAAAATAACAGGATAAACCTCTTTTTCATTTATACGAACTTTTTCCTCATGTAAAATTCCGTTCAGCATTTTCCCTTCACCAAGTTGCGCTGGTGTTAAGTCCACACGTTGCGTTTTGCCTGTATTATTCACCATAATTACCCACTTTTCTTCGTCAGAGGTACGTGTGAAGACAAGTAGGCCATTGTCATTTGTAATTACTTCAAAATCACCTTTACGTAAAGTTGCAGATTGATTACGTAAGGATTGAACATTTTTAATATAATCAATCAATTCTTCATCAGTTTTAAAGTTATACAACTGATGTGTATCTGGTTTTGCTTCCCCATTCATGGCGATTTCTGTACCATATTGTACAACGGGAATCCCAGGAAGCATAAATAAAGCACCCATCGCCATTTTTAAGCGTGTAGGCGGAAACATATTTTCAGTCGCAGAATCGAATGTAAAACGATGGGTTTCAAGTGAATCCACCATAATCTGTGTCGGCTTCTCTCCTGTAAAAGGCTCCATTAATTTAGACGAATCCATATCCACGTTTTTAAAAATATTACGATAAATATCCGCTGTTGCTGGTGAGAAGGTTGCATCAAAATCAGCATCACTTTCTTCATTAGCAATCACGTAAAGAGATGCTTTTGTCTCTTTTAATGCTGCAATCATCGCATTGACAAACGCTATATCAGCCTCTGCAATATTCGTTAAACGAATACCACCAACATCATATGTAGAAACAAATTCAGTGGCTGATTGAATGAGCGCCTCTTGCACAGCTTTGTTCGATAAATCCCATTGTACTTGTCCATTATTCGTAGAAGCAATCCAGTCAGCTTTTGATGAGTCCTTTGCCCATTCATGATTTGGACTCACATTATTGAGCGGGAAATCCACCATGATGGACATATTTTTAGCTTTATAGGCTTCTACAACACTTTGGAATTCTTCTGTTGTTCCAAAATGACGTTCGATTGTCGTGTAGCTTGTAAGTAGTGATCCATCATATTTCTCTGTAGAAAAAATAGGACCAATAGAAACAATTGTAAAACCCATCTCACCAATAAATTTTAGCTTATCTTGCAGACCTGTAAAATCGCCTCCTGCAAATTTCGAAGGGTCTTTCGTATTTGTATCAAAATCGTTTGTGCCCGAACCATTAAAGAAACGGTCAACGAGTAAATCAAAGATGCTTTCTTCTGCTATCGATGTTGTCGCTTTTTCATCCGCATGCGCTACTGGTGTAGTACTTACGAATGAAGTTGCTAATAAAAGTGATGCAGCCGTCGCACTTATCCACTTCTTAAATTTCACTGTTATTCCCTCTCTTTCAAACCAATCCATCGTCATTTTACCAAATAACACTGTCACGTCGCTATCTTTTCAAAAGATTTTACGAAAATGCGAAATGAATTAGGGCAAAAAGGTGTCAGTTCTCTCGTATTCACCCTTTTAGCAAAATAAAAGCCGTGAAGCAAATACTTCACGACCTTTAAGAAATTATTATGCTAGGAAATTAATGTTTAATGGTAGCTTAAAGCCTAAGAACAGCGTGATAAATAGGAATACTGCGAATAATGCCCAAAACATCCCTGTTGGTTTGTTTTTCTTTTGACGCACTAATACCATTTCCATCATACCAATTACTAAAATACCGAATAAAAATTTCAGTCCGTACATCATCGGGTCTCCAGCCTGATATTTAAAGAATAATGCCCCACCTGTGATGATAATTAATACGTAGAATAGACGTAAAGCCATATGTAAGCCCTTTGATTGCTTGCCCATTAGTGCAGCGATTAAAAAGATAACAATAGCAATAACCCACGTAGTAATATGCAAATGCGTTTGGCTAGTTAAAAAACTCATGTTTGTCCCACCTCATTCATTTTTCTATCAAACTCTATCCTACCATGCGATGGAAAGGGTTTCAAACATTACAACAGTGTTCACATAATTTACATCAATTATAGCTCGACATCTCACAGCCTATCGAGTGTAGAAAGAAAAAATCCGCGGAGTAAAGACTCACGCGGATGGTTATCGTCATTATTCAAAATGGTTGACTAATGTACCAATGCCTTGAATAGATACTTTTACTGTATCCCCAGCCTTTAAGAACTGTGGCGGGTTCATCCCTTTTCCAACTCCTGCAGGCGTACCTGTTAAAATAACATCTCCTGGCTCTAATGTTACATGTTGAGATAGAATAGATACTAAGGTTTCAACAGAGAACATCATATCCTTCGTAGAACCGTTTTGGCGTACTTCATCATTGACCTTTGTCACCACTGTTAAGTCTTGTGGATTTGGAATTTCATCCTTTGTCACAAGGTATGGTCCAAGAGGGCAAGTACCTTCCAAGCTTTTACCTAAGAAAAATTGTTTATGCTTGTCTTGTAAATCACGAGCTGATATATCATTAGCAATTGTATAACCAAATACATAATCAAATGCTAAATTTTTAGGAATATTTTTACCACGTTTTCCAATAACAATCGCTAGCTCACCTTCATAGTCCATTTTGGAAGAAAGGTCAGCATGAATGGAAATTGTTTGTCCATCCGCTGCAATAGCAGTTGGTGATTTTGTAAATACCATTAAATCTGTTGGTGCTGCTTCTGCACCCATTTCTTTGGCATGTTCATCATAGTTTTTACCGATACACATAATATTTTTGGGTGTACGCGGAATTGGTGAAAGCCACTCGATATCTGTAAATTCACGTTTAAAACTATCGGCACGATCTGATTTTTCTGCTGCTTCTACTAATTTACGAATCTGTTCAACGAAATCAAAGCCTAAAGCAATGCCATCCACAATTGAACTTGAAAAAGAAGGGAGAACTTGAAGTTCATTTTGAATAGCGAGTACATCCCATACCGCTTCTTCTTTTTTTACTTTTGGTCCAAAGCTTACATGTCCACCTAATTTGAATGATAAAATTTTCATGATTTTAAGAGCTCCTTCTTTTTTCTACATAATACAACAATATGATAGAAATTGCCTTACTTTTGCGACAATAATTTTATAAGTTGTACTATCTTCATAAATTATGCATGTGAAGAGGCATATATTAACGTGATTCCACGTTTTGCTTATACGTTAATTTACGCCATATCGCCTCTAATGGTCCTTGTTTCCACTTAGATAACCAAACTTCAGCTAGGATCATTTGCACAACAATAATGCCGATAGCAATTAATACCCCTGTTTCCACAGTGACTTTACCGTACCAGCCAAAGCCAAATTGGTAGAATAAACAAGTACCTATAATAGATTGAAGAATATACATCGTTAAGGACATACGACCAATTTTAGCAAAAGGACTAAGTAACTTCGGTACAATTGGCACTAAGCAAAGTAACACAATGACCCCGATATACCCTACTGCTAAAATTGGACCACCTATGTATACCTTTAAATAATCTAGTAAATATGTTCTTGTAAACATAATTGGTAAACTTTTAACACCGATACCAATGACCAACCCCGTGATCGCTAATGTCAGCCAGAGCCATTTCAATTCTTTAGCTCGTTCTACTAGATGCCATTTTGACGCTGCAGCACCTATTAACATATACGGTAAAATAGTGAACAGTGCTGCAAACCACATCCCTATGCCTGCCTGCGTCGATAAATCTGTTAAGCGTTGCATAAAGGCATCTACCCAATTGCCTGTACCATAAGCCGTAATAGCCTTCTCTACAGATACGATATCTAAATAATCATCTACCTTGGTATTAAAAAGAATAATTCCTACAACGAATAACATAAAAACTTGCATTAAACCGTTAATAATAAATGCACTAGCTACTAACCAAATAGGACTAAAGCGTAGGAATAGCACTAAAAAAACGCCACAGAACGCGTACATCATTAATATATCGCCCCACCAAATCAGCACAGCATGTAGAAAACCAAAAACAAACAATACAGACAGTCTGCGAAGACCTAGTGTGTAAAAATTTTGTTCACGGCTCTGTGCTTTTTGCCACTGCATGGCAAGCCCATAACCAAATAGCATTGCAAATAATGGGTAAAAGCTTCCCTGCACATATATGTCTATATTTTTTTGCCAAACGATATCAGATGGTGTTGTAAACCACGATGCCAAATCAATATGCGGCATTGGCAAATAAAAGGTATACATATTTACAAGTAAAATACCTACCAAACTAATGCCTCGTAAAATATCTAATGTTGCCATTCGTTCCTGCAACATGGTCGGTTTTGACTCCACGAAATAGCCTCCTCTTGACTAAATGCTATGGTGCAAGCAAGGCAAAAAAGGCTTGCCCTGCTTTGCCATAACAAGTTCTTTATGCCTGTACGGCCTGTTCATTATCGAATAAATATAATACTTTATCGCTCACATTGATGTGTAAAATTGATTCAATGGCCTCACTATAAACACGAAGCTGTACAGCATAACGATTTCGTATTTCCTTTGTCAGGGCAGGCTCCTGTGCAAAATGTGGCAGGATACGGTCAGTTTTATAATCTAGCAAGACCCAATAGCCATATTCATCTTCAAATAAGCAGTCAATGATCCCTTGTACAATTTGAGCATCGCCATCTTCATCAACTCTACTAATGGTAAAGGGCATTTCCCTGCGTATTTGCTTTGCCTTTTTGAACCGCTGCCCTATTTCTGTCTCAAAAAAATGAAAAATCTTCGCTAGTGGAACCATTTTTCCCTCTGCATCAGTTAACAATTGTCTCGCCACTAAATCCTCTACAAAATCCTTCACATCTTGGATTTCAACAAAGCCATACTGTGGGACATGCTGCATCACTGTATGCACAGCTGTTCCAATTTCAGCACCTGTTAGCTGTTGTTCCTGTAAAAAGGCTGGTCGAGGTGCAATGGAAGTAGCTTTTTGCTTGGCAGGTGTGGCAAAGTAAAATTCAGGTTCCGCCTGGCGCTGTAAGTTTTCTAAGCGCTTAATCTCACTAACAGACGTTTTAGAACGTTTTTTTGTAGACCTTTGGTAGGCGTACTGCGCTTGAAAGCGTGACGTAATTTCATCTAGTAATGCCTCGTCCTCTGGCATCGTGAGCCATTGTTGTACTTCTTCATCCATCGCATGTATTTCATATGAATAATGGCTTGTGTTGATCGCTTGTACCGACCAGCGTGAATGATCTTCTAACGGCTTATAAGAAGTGGTAGCAACTGTAGTAAAGTCTGCATGCCTTGCCACTGCTGGTCCTACCCAATCCAAATAGCTATTAGCTCTTGCTCGCAAATATTCCTGTAGCGGCGCATCTATCGGTAAACTTTGTGCATCCTGCCAGTTGTCACGTGTTTTCTCCCAATTCTTCACAGAGCCCACTAAAATTAGACGTTCCTTCGCACGAGTCATGGCAACATATAAAACACGCATTTCTTCTGCACGCATTTCCAGCTCTTTTTTTTCTTTTAACGCTAAAAACGGTAAAGATGTATATGTGATGCGATTTTCTGGGTCAATAGCCTTGACAGCGAGTCCAAAATCTTGGTCGAATAAATAAGGTTGATGAAAATCCATTTTGTTAAACGGGCGTCCCATTCCTGCAACAAAGACTACTGGATACTCTAATCCCTTTGAGGAGTGAATCGTCACAAGACGCACAACATCGTCCTTTTCGCCAATTGATTTTGCAGTACCTAAATCATCCCCACGCGTACGCATTCGATCAATAAAGCGGAGAAAGCGGAATAGTCCACGAAAGGCCGTTTTTTCATACATTAATGCACGGTCATGTAAGATGCGTAAATTCGCCTGACGCTGCTTACCATTTGGCATTGCACCAACCATTTCATAATAATGCGTATCTAAATAAATCCTCCAAATTAAATCGGATAATGATCCACGACGAGCTAAATCTCGCCAGTTTTCGAAGGCCAGCATAAAGCGTTGAAGCTTTTCAAATGTAGTTGATTGCACGCCATGCCCTTCGCTACGAATAAATTGACGTAAAGCATCATAGAACGGTACCTTCTGATCGGCTAAACGAATTTTTGCCAACTCATTTTCCGTTAAACCAACAAACGGTGCACGCAGTACAGAAGCTAGTGGAATATCCTGATAGGGATTATCGACTACCTTCAAGACATTTAACATAATCATCACTTCGAGCGCATCAAAATAGCCTTTAGATGACTCAGCGTAGAGTGGAATCCCTGCCAGCTTAAATTCCTCCACTAAATCTGTCGACCATGTCATGGAGCGCATTAAAATCACAATATCACTATACTTTAATGGTCGCTCAGACTTCGTTTTCGTATCATAAACAGTTGTCCCATCTTCCATCATCAGTCGTATACGATCAATGATAAAGCGCGCCTCATATTGTGATTTTTTCAATTCTTCTAGCTCTGTAGTAGCTTCATTGCCCATTTCCTCAAGCTCTTCTGTTGCTTCCTCATCCTGTGGCGGATGCATCACTACAAGCTCAACAGGTATTTCTTTTTCATCATAAGGTGCTGCTGGCTTTAATGATGCATTGTCATCATAAAGAATCTCACCAACACGCTCTCCCATAATTTGTGCAAATACATAGTTTGTAGCATTCAACACTTCTTTGCGACTACGGAAATTAGCATTTAAATCAATTCTCATTCCCGTTACATCAGGCATCTCCAAAAAATCACTATATTTTCGCATAAAGAGCTTCGGTTCAGCTAATCGGAAGCGATAAATACTTTGCTTTACGTCTCCAACCATAAACAGGTTGCCATCCCTCTCTTCCCCTGTTTTGACAAGCTGCAAAATGGTTTCCTGTAGCATATTCGTATCCTGATATTCATCCACAAGTACTTCTTTAAAACGTTTTTTCATATCTAATGCAACTGGCGAAGGCTGAAGTTCACCATCTATTTCTACTGTCAAAATTTGTAGCGCATAATGCTCTAAATCTGAAAAATCAATGATTCCCCGTTCTAGCTTAGCTAGGCGGAACTGTTCACTAAAAGTAGCGGTCAGGTCTACTAATGTGGCAATTATTGGCGCCATTAATCGTATTTCTTCAAGTAGGCGTGCAGGTGTACGAACAAAATACGTTTCTTTGATTTTATTCATTATTTTTTTAGCTGCTTCTCTTTTTTTCTTCGCAAGCTCCTGTAACTCTACATCTACTAATGCATCTTTGGATACTCGTTTTAACGTAGACCATTTGACCATCGCAAAAAATTCAAATAGCTCCTGCCATGTACCGTTTTGGCTAATTCGAATCCCTTCTTGAATCATGGCAAAATCAACTTCTGCCGTTTCAGCATAAGGAGCCGGTCCGTCTGGCTGTAATGTAATCGCCCGCATTTCTGAAATTAACACGAAGGCTTCTTCCAAACTATGGCGAACGGTCAATTTAACATATTGAGAAAGCTCTAGATCATCAATCGTTACATCCTCTGCTAACTCGTATACTTGAGGAAGACTCCATAGCCATTTTTGAGGCTCTGCATGTACACGTGACGTATCATATAGTTTACTAATCAGCGTTTCGATTGCTTGATCATCACGATCCGAAGTAAAGCTATCAACAAGGCGATAAATAGCCTGTACTTGAGCCTCATCCTCAGCATCATAGGCATCTTCTAGAACATCCGTTAATACATCATCTCTTAATAAAGCGATTTCTGCTTCATTGGCGATACGAAAGCCTGGATCTATATCAAGCAAGTATGCATATTGCTTCACAATGGCTAAACAGAACGAGTGCAACGTGGAAATTTGCGCTTTATTGACAAGGCTAAGCTGGCGTCTTAAGTGATTAGATGTTGGATTTTCTGCGATTGCTTTTTCTAATGCCTCTGACATACGATGTCGCATTTCAGCGGCTGAAGCATTCGTAAAGGTCACTACCAATAGTTCATCTACATTGATAGGATTCTCGGTAGCAATGACTTTTTCAATCATCCGATTAATCAGTACTGCTGTTTTCCCAGATCCTGCCGCGGCTGAAACAAGTGTGTCTTGACCACTAGCATAAATCGCCTTCCATTGATCATCTGTCCATGTGACATCTGCTGGCTTAATAGGAATTGTTTGTGCCATGCTACTCCATCTCCTTCCGAATTTTATCAACAATGTCATTCGGCTTCGCTTGCGCCAACTGACGATAGCTTTGTTTACCATCTGAAGGATCAAATTGACAAACTGCGGCGAATTGACAGTAATCACATGCTGTTTTGGCTTTTAATTTATAGGGGCTAATGGCTGTATCACCAGATAAAATGCCATTCCCTGCTTCCTGATGTTTACGTCGAACGAAATGTTGTAACTTTTTCATATCATTGACAGGAACAATGCGTGATTGTGATTCAGACGGTGTCCCATCCTTTTTCATATATACAGGAATAATTTTTGAGTACCCACTACTTTCTTCTAATTGCTCGTCCATCGATAAAATCGCCTCAGCATTTTCTGACAGTAGGCCCTTCATTTTATATTGCTTTAATCGATCTTCCTCTATTTCACTATCTGTTAAATCCTTATCTAGCTTTAACATTGGATTATGGACATGGACATACAGTACTCCAGCTGGTTCAGTTTGACCAGGTAGCCAATAAGAGCTATTTTCCATTGCTACATCTAAATACGTAAGGACTTGTAAGGACAATCCATAATAAACCTCATTTAAGTCCAGATCTCGAGCTGATGATTTATAGTCGACAACCCGCAAATAAGAACGATCATCGATTGTTGCACTATCCACTCTATCAATACGTCCTCGCATAAACATTTTCTTGCCGCTAGTCAAATCAATTTCAAGCGGTGGTAGCTGTTCATGCTGCCCTGGACCAAACGACGCCTCAATAGCAATAGGCTTGAAGTGGGATACATTAGCATGCTGTGTCAGTGCAGTCATTGTGCGCTCAACAATGCGAATAAGCTTACGCTGAATATAGCGATAACGAGCACTCGACAATAAAATTTGATGTGAAAAGACAGGCACAATTTGCTCTACTGCTTGTCGTGCTAATTGTTTAATTTGCTGTGTTGTTAAACGAATCCATGATAACTGCTGGCGATGTGTTTCTTCTGTAATCCACTTCAATGCCTCGTGGAATAAATCACCCATCGCAAAGGTTTCAAGTCGGTATTCAGCACGTTCTTCTAAACGTAGACCATACGTAGTGAAATGAGAAAATGGACATCTAAAGTATTTCTCGATTCGTGACACACTTGATGTTAACTTCTGACCATATAATTCCTGTGTAATATATGTTTCAAGTGGCTCAGCTTCATTTTTATGGGTAATCGGATAGAGGACACGCTCAAAAATGAGTGCCCAATACGGATCTTGTTTATAAAATTTTTGTAATGCTAGCCATTCTGGTGCTAGTTCACGGCTATGCTCAGCTTGACGTAACTGCACCATCAGATGCGCTAAAGCCGTACGAGGGTGGCGTAAATAGGGTAAAACATCTCCGTTAAGTAATTCAATGGGATCCATCACCACTCGCTCAATGACAACTTCACTTAATAGACCAGCTGTTTTATCATTGCCAATCATTTTCTTGATATAAAGAGAGGATAGCAGTGCCTTTCCCTCTTCATCTGCCGTAGGATATGTCATATACAGCTTGTCAGATGGTGTTGTAATAGCACGGTAGAATAAGTAATTTTCCTGTAATAAACGATTGGTGGAGGTTGGTGCAAGCTCGTAGCCAATTTGGCTAAACCATTCTCGCTCTGTATCTGACAATAAACCCTCATATTCCATTCGAGTTGGATAAACACCATCATTCATACCCACTACAAAAGTAACTTTGATATTAGACAATCTGGCTAAATCAACAGTAGCGACCATGACCTCATCTAAGGTCGGCGGAATGCGAGAAAATTCTAGCGTATCAAACCCTTCATCAAGAATTTTAGCTGCTTCCTCCAAAGTCATTTCTTGCTCCCCAAACATATAGACGAATTGGTCAAGAACACCAATCCATTCGTTCCAAGCTTGCTCATGTTCACTCGCTGCTAATGCGTCACCTCGCTCTATCTCACGATCTTTCATTGCTTGAAGCTTATCATAAACCTGTAATGACTCCACTAGCTCAAATAATGCAGTCGCAATATCTCTACCCGTTTTCGCACTATCAAGCTTATCTTGTAAATTCTTTAACGGTAGACGAATTTCATCTCGAATAGCCTCGATTTCCGCCTGCATAGCACGTTCCTCATCTGTTTGAACACGCGAATGGAATTCTAATCCACGATACTTTTTATAAAACCAACGTGCCTCCTCAAACCACCGTTCTCCATAGATGCCTTGTGCCAAGCAATAGTTTTCTAATCGATCTGCTCGCTCACGCCAGATGGTTAGCTCAGCATGTAATGGGAAAAATAAATCTGTTTTCACACTACGAAAAACAGGTTCGTACTTCCAAGTAGACGTCATGACCTCTAGTGCAGAACGACTTAGCTCGATTAGTGGATGATGTAACATCGTCTTTTTTGTATTTGTAAAAATAGGAATTTCATATTGTTGGAAAATACTTGTAATAAGTGGATCATATAACTCTGCTTGTCTATATAAAAGAACTATATCCTGATAACGATAACCGTCTTCTCTTGTCAGTTTTGTTATTTCCCGGGCAATCGCATGTACTTCGGCTCGACGATTAGACGCTTCAAGTACCATCACATCTCCAGAAGATTTTTTCGTTTTAGGCACCAAATCAGTAAATTTAGCCTCCACATGCTGCAAATCTTCAGAATGGAACCTTTTAGTATTGTAAAAATGTAATGGTGCATCAACATCGATGCCCTCTTCATTGGCGATGTCATGCAACCGTTGATTTGTTAAAGCCGCCTCATGGAATAGTGCCTGTTCATCAAACGCTTCATCTGAATGATCAAACGGAAGAACAATTGTTACTTGTTTAGTTACTTTTAACAACTCACGTACTAATTCTAACTCCCGTACAGTGAAGGCGGTAAATCCATCAATATAAATGGTTGCTTGCTTCATCGTATCAGCATACTTCAATTGCTCTGTTAAAATTGGATAATAGCCCTCACTGTCGACATATGTCGTGCCTAGTCGTTCCTCTAAGGCCTGTAACACTACATGTAAATCATTTGCTTTAGCCTGTAGGGTATTTGGAGCATCAATTGCCTTTAATGATTCCGTTACCTCTGCTAAGACTGAGCTATTGACGCTATAGCGGCTAAATTCTTTTAAAAGTGTTTCAATCTCCTCCGTAAAGCCACGTTTTCCTGCTGCTTGTCGAAATAAGGAAAACTCATTTTTTTGTTCCTCTAAAAGTTTACGAATGAGCATTCGATAGCCATAGCCATTCACTTCTTTGCGAGCAATCCCGCCAGTTTCCTGTAAAACCAGCCACGCTAAACGCTTAAACGTCATCACTTGTGCACGGATCAAGCCTTGTAAACCATGCTTATTCGTCAACTCATATTCTGTAGAATAAGACATCTGGTCGGGGACAATTATGAAAATCGGATGTCCCAATGGCTCCGTTTTAAGCTGTTCAATGATCTCCTGATGAATAAATGCGGATTTTCCTGTTCCTGAACGTCCTGAAACAATACGCAATGACATATTCTTTCCCCCTCCTCATTGACTTGCCCATTTTGGGTGAATCTTTTGATGATTTGATTATTTTAAACTCTTTTTGAGCATTTCCTTTGCTAGTTAGTTAACGTACCTATGTTACAGCAACTTTAATCGTCTATCTTAAATTCTATCGAAAAAAACTAGTAAATACTATCTATCAACCTTCATGTGAGAAGATAATGACACAAAAAAACAGCCTCTTTAAAAATTAAAGAGGCTACAAACAATTGGTTAGCGAGCATGATGATCCTGATTTTTCGTCAATTTTCGCGCTTGCTTCAAATCTCTTTCCACACGAGCGTTCAAGCGCTTCTCTATCAGCTTGCCGACCCACCATAAAATTACGATGGCTACAGCAGCAATGACCAATCTGACGGGGCTTGTCAATAACGATTTTAAGTCATAGCCCAACACACTCATGCCTAAAATCATCACGAACTTTCCAGCCAATAAAACGACTAAGTAAAACTTTTTATGAATATGGGACAACCCTGCTACAATATTGACAATAACAGATGGTGTAAAAGGGAAACAGAGGAGGACAAAAAGTGGGCTGATGCCATTCATATCCACCCATTTAATAAGTTTCTGAACTTTTTTACTGCCTGTTAAAAATCGTAATCTTGGATGCTTGCCAAAATGGCGAACAAGCAAGAAGACAGCATAGGAGCCCGCTACAGAACCTAACCATGATAATAAAAACCCTAACCATAAGCCAAATGCACTTGCATTCGCTACAACAAATACGACTAATGGCAGAAAAGGTAAAAACGCTTCTAAAAATGGTAGCAGTAAACCAATGATTGGGCCAAATGTTCGATATTGTGCCGCAACCTGTTCAATATTTTCTACAGTAAACCATTCACTCAACATCGACACCTCTATTTATACTGTAAAATTAAATGAAAAATTGTTAGCCCTTCCGAAGTATTGCGATATTCATGGGGCTGATGCCCTGAGAATACTAGTGTATCCCCTTCATCCAGTAATTCATGCATATCCCCAGCAGAAATAACTGCTTGTCCTTTGATGACCATTACAGTTTCCTCTACCCCTTCTGTATGAGCTTCACTCTTACTAATTGCCCCTGGCTCCATTTCAACCTTATAAAATTCCCAGCCTCGCTCAGGATTATACGGAATAATGGAGTAGACACGATAGCGTCCCTCATCTTCATCCACATGCGGCACATCCTTACTGCTATAACGCATGTAATGAGCGGTTGGTGGCTGTAATAATGAAGAGAATGATATGCGCATACCAGCTGCGATTTTCCAAATTGTTGAAACAGTTGGATTAGCCTCACCCTTTTCAATTTGTGCAAGTTGTGCTTTACTAACACCTGTCGCTTTAGCTACGTCATCTAGACTTAGATGACGCTGCTGTCTAATTTTCTTTAATTGAAATGCTAAATTTCGACTCATTTGTTCCATTTTAATCACCAATTTCTATTGTTTATTTTATCAGACATATGTATACTTTAATAAACATCAAGAACTATCAAACAATTCCATCAATAGTATACATGGAAATGATTAAGAAAGGATGGCCTATTTATGACAAGTACAACAGAGCTTCATCATGATGATTCCATAAGCCCTTCCAACGACAGCTTTCTACAGGGCGTCAAAGATTGCGTACCTACTTTACTCGGTTATATTAGTATAGGACTTGCATTCGGTGTTGTAGGTTCCGCTTCTGGATTATCTGTCCTTGAAATTGCCCTGTTAACGATACTTATTTATGCAGGATCTGCACAATTTATTTTTTGTGCACTTCTTTTAACAAGCAGCCCTGCCTCTGCTATCATTGTAACCATTTTTGTAGTTAATCTACGCCATTTATTAATGAGTTTAACATTAGCACCTCATTTTACGCGCTACTCTATGCTTAGAAATGTTGGTTTCGGTACATTATTAACGGATGAAACCTTTGGTGTCGCAGTAACAAAGCAAATGCAAACAGGCAAATTATACGGCAAATGGATGGATGGGCTTAACATCACAGCCTACATTTTTTGGATTCTCTCCTGTGTTGCAGGTGCCTTTTTAGGACAATGGGTAGCAAATCCCGAAAAATGGGGCCTAGATTTTGCTTTAATTGCCATGTTTGTTGCATTGTTAGTACTGCAATTGAGCAGTGTTGGCAAAAGCAAAATCATGCATTATATCAAGTTAATCGGCTATATGACAGTTATTATGTATGGCCTTTCTTATCTAGTGCCTTCACATGTAGCTGTGCTTCTAGCAACAGTCATTGTCGCAACAATTGGGGTGGTGACAGATAAATGACAACAACTTCTTATATGGTCTGGCTTATTATTGGCTGTGCACTTGTTACATGGCTGCCGCGTGTCATTCCATTTATTTTTGTACGTAGTGTAACACTCCCAGATGTTGCACTCAAGTGGCTCAGCTTTATACCTGTTTGTATCTTAAGTGCTCTTGTAATTGAAAACTTATTCGATACTGAAAGTGGGAAAGTAGTGACTCTTGATTGGCCCGTCTTTGTTACATTTGTGCCAACTCTTATTATTGCACTTATCACAAAAAGTTTATCGATTACTGTCATTGCAGGCGTAATCATTATGGCAGCTGTTCGATTTTTCATGTAAAAAGGTCAATCCCCTTTGAGAGGACTGACCTTTTTATTTCTTCATTTTACTAGCTAACCAAAAGCCTACGGTTAATGAAAATGCATCCATCACATAAATAATAGGCGAAGATGTATAGCCTGCATAAACAGAAGCTGCGATAAGTGCAATCGCTAATAACAGCGCAACATAGCGATTATAGGTAATTCTTGTAAACAATAAGACAAGGATCGCTGGTATAAATAGCGCTAATATCATTTTTCCAAAAACATCCATTATATTTCCCTCGGCTCAGCTAGTAATAAACCAATACGGTAATGATCATTGCTGTAAATCACATGCTGTGTTAAACGAATTTCATTGTTGCGGTCCAACACTTCTAGACGACAGTGTGCTGCATTTAATTGCAATGCCTCGTATAGCTCATTCTCTGTAAAAATAGATTTTCCATTTACTTTACGAATACATTCCCCTGCAAGCAAGCCCATTTTTTCTGCTGGCGAATCAGGAAGAACAGCTGCGATAATGGCACCCTTTGTACTTGGTGCAACGGCATAATGATCTGTTTTATCCTGCTGTGCAAAGTAGATAGAGATGATGATACGTATAATTGCCCCAACACCAAGTACGATGAAACCGATCATCGGCTCAAAATAAGCAGCTAAGCCACCTATTAAAATAAGCTCTCCAAGCAATAAGACAGATCGCCCTATTTTAGGTAATTTTATGACTGGTAATTCCTTTCTTGATAGCTTAGCAAAGCCAATGATAAGAGGGAATAAAACAAGTGCAAAGCTACTATCACCTATCGTAAACAGTGGCCAATATGGCAATACAGCCGATATAGCATCACCAGGCATAACAAAGAAAATAGGTAATACCCATACATTTTTTGTGCGATAGACAATAGCCTGCATACCCCGCTTTGTTTTCTCTATGGAAGGCGTTGATACCTTCATGGCAGCACGACGGATTAATAGCCCCTCTGCGATAACACAAAGGCCTGCCAAAATGGTAATCGTAACAATTGCGCCATCCTCTAAATTGCTCCCCTCCAAGGAAAATATCCACCAAGTAAATGTCCAATTGTAATAGGACATGGCCCATATCACAAGTGTTGCAATACCCATTGTCACAATGGGCGATAGTGCATTAATAAGGTACAGGACTAGCGCTACTATAGAAATTACTATTAAAATGATTAAAAATTCTTTTGGTACAGTAAGCCCTGCGACAATACTGATAAGAGAAATGAGCAGTGCATAAAGCCATCCATCTTTCCATTGTCCGATTAACTCTGTCCAGCCCCAAATAATACGTCTATTAAAATATTTACGCTCCTGTTTTACACGACGATATCCTAAAAAAATAGCAAATATTATGACTATATACAGTAATGGGTTGAGTAAAAAGCGGCCAATCGCTGTTACAATTTCTATTAAAATCTCACTAACCATACGAACACCCGCCATTTCTATCTTGAATACTATGAATTTATTGTATCAAACGACTACACTCTTGCGTAGTACAAACTCATCGAAAGCTTTGTATTATGTTATTTTTGTTCTGTCAGATAGGTTTATTGTTCAATAGTGTGCAGTAAAAAGCTAGTGGCCATCTGGAATTGCTGGTCATTTTGACGATCCGCTT
This sequence comes from Lysinibacillus sp. FSL L8-0126, assembly GCF_038630385.1. NCBI lineage: Bacteria > Bacillati > Bacillota > Bacilli > Caryophanales > Bacillaceae > Lysinibacillus > Lysinibacillus sp. FSL L8-0126. The sequence goes on from NZ_CP152028.1 coordinate 737,461, forward strand.
TATAATTTTTTAATGTCTCATTTAAGCTATTGAAGAAAGTTGTATCCATATAAAATTCATCTTCTGCTAATTTTAATTTTTTCTGTTTGCGATAAAGGTTGACGGCCTCTGCAGTCGTTTCATCCATATAGCCATCTAAACGATCTATTTGATAGCCTAGTTTCTGTAAGGCAGTTTGTGAATAGGCGATCTCCTCACTCATATCACCGACTTTAAATTTACCTGTTAGTGGATGTAGTTGAAAAGCAAATAATTCATTTTGCTCAATTACTAAACTTGCTTCAATGCCTTGCCCATGAATCCATTCGCGTTTTGGTGTCAGCCATTTATTAGTTGATAATTTCAGCTCTCCACCATTTGATAGCTCCCAAGATTCCTGCACAGTCCCTTTCCCAAAACTCTTGACACCAATCAGTGAAGCACGTCCCCAGCCTTTTAAAGCACCACTCAATACTTCACTCGCTGAAGCACTACCTTGATTTTGTAAGACAACGATTGGGATTTTGTTCATCGTTGCTACATATTTTTCATCAAAGCCTTTCGTTTGCGTTTTCAATGGTTCCATAGCACCTTCCGCATTTTGCATATATGCAAATACCTTGCCATTGTCCAATACCGTGCTCAGTAGCGCTGCGACGCTATGTAAATAACCACCTGGATTATCACGTACATCAATCACAATACCTTCAACATCTTTACGAAGCAATTTACTCGTTTCAGCAACCCATTCATTGGCCGTTTTTTCCCCAAACAATGAGATAGCCACATAGCCGATGGTTGTATCTTCTACTTTTATAACCTCACTCGATACCGTTTTATTAGAGATTGCAGCACGCTCCATTGTCATCTTAATATGTTTATCCTCACTCGGACGGTAGACAACAATAGTTACCTTCGACCCTTTTTCACCTTGAATTAAATGCATTAATTCACTCATCGTTTTCCCATCTACACGCACTCCATCAACTTGTACAATTTCATCGAGTGAACGCATACCAGCTTTCTCAGCAGGTGAAGAACGAACTGGAGACACAACAATAAACTTCCCTTTATTTTCTGCTAGTTCAATCCCAATACCTACCCTTTCCTCAGCCAGCATTTGCCGATGTTGCTCGGCCTCTTCCTGGGAGTAATACGTACTATAAGGATCCTTAATGGCATCAGCCATACCGCGAAGAGCCCCCTCCACCAATGCATCCTTTTTTGTGCTGTAGACTGATTTTTCTTCAATAAGTGTCATGGCTTCACCAATTGTATCAACCTCCGTAACAAGCTCCTTTTTATCGTCACTAGAAAACCAATCAAAGTAAATACCACTACCTACCACCAAACTACTAAGCAGGACTCCGACACCGGCCGTTAATTTGCGCAATTCTTCCCTCCTCCGTCTCTTTTACTGTATGACTCTATTTTTTCAAACATACAAGATTACCTTTCAAATTTATGAAGAGAGAATATTTCACTTTTCTCATGGGTGTTGGTTGTTGCTTCGAGAGTATTTTCCTTTGCTCCGCGAGTATTCCCTCTGCCTCCGCGAGCATTCCCTCTGTCTCCGCGAGTATTTCCTCTGGCTCCGCGAGTATTTCCTCTGCCTTCGCGAGTATTCCCTCTGACTCCGCGAGTATTTCCTCTGACTCCGCGAGTATTTCCTCTGACTCCGCGAGTATTTCCTCTGACTCCGCGAGTATTTCCTTAATTCTTATAAAAATAAAAAATCTGCTCGTTTCTACTATAGAAAACGAACAGATTTTTTATGAATTAATCTAGTGCATCTACATAATCATTTAACATATCTACATCCATTGGTCCTCTGATGGCGCGTTGGATATAGCCGTTGGAATCAATAAAATAAGTGGTTGGAATGGTGATGATTTGATAATCTAAGCCAGCGTCATTGTCTGGGTCCAATAAAATGGGGAATGTTAGCTCAAAGCTATCTCTAAATGTCATCACTGTGTCTACTTTGGCATCGGCAGTCACATCCCGTTCTGCACTTGTTAAATTGACAGCTATAATTTCAACGTTTTTCTCTTTAGCATACTCATCGTAGAAACTTTGCATATGCGGCATTTCCGCCTTACAAGGTGGGCACCATGTCGCCCAGAAATTTAGTACAACCTTTTTTCCACGCAAATCACTTAATGTGATATCTTCTCCGTCTAAGCTTGTTAAGGTGAAATCAGGCGGTATATCCCCTTTTTTTAAACCCGTTTCTAGCTCCTCCATATCCTTACCAAGAGCAGACTTTTCAATAGCACGTTCTTCGTTAATTTGTTGTCTCACATATGTACCAATCATCGCAATCACTAATAGCACAACGATCAGTAGCCCAATATTTTTTTTCATTCTTTACCTCCCACATTGATTCGTTCATATTGAATGGCTAATCCCAAACAAAGTAGTACTACACTCACACCCACAGTTGTTTGCCATATACCAAGGGTTTGGAAGAGAGCTACGATCAAATAGCCAACTGTATACAATAATAAAGCTTGTTTCATCGCTGCTAGTTTCCATAATATGATGATGGTTAATACACTTAGCACAACTAATGTAATGATTTCACTCGATGTAGTGTTGTCATTGAGTAGCACGACAATCATTTGGTAAATAGATTGCGTTAAAATAATAGCCCAGCTACAAGGGATAATATCTTGTTTTTCAAGCTGAAGATTGTGCCGCTTTCTCCATATTTGTAAGGACACTACGATGACGCCGAGATAAACACCTATTGTACCGCCATTGAAATAAAGTAATGACATTGGATTATTCACAACAGCTTTGAAATCAGTCACAAGTAGGCTTAGTTTCCAAACAATGAGAAATGTAAAAATCGCATCAGCATATACTTCAGACCATTTTTTTGAAAATTGCACGCGTAATATGAGCCACACTATAAAAAATGTAATGAGTAAAGCCACTGCAGTAGCTGGTAAAGTTAGTGCTCGAATCGAGTACCACTCTGTATTAATCACTCCAACAAATCCTCCTCCGAAAGTTAGATACAGCATAGCATAGAACCCTTTTAAAATAAGAATATTTCACACTGTGTTCAGAAAATCTTCAGAAATTAACATCTGTTAAAAATACCCCACTATGTATATATTCATCATAACATTAAATAGAATCTTATAATAGCCGTTACTCATAGAGGAGGGAGTTCTTATCTTCTAAAGATATAGATGAAATAAAAAAAGCTATACACTAGAATTCTCTAATGTATAGCTGTTCTATTTTACAATGGAATATATTTTAGTGGGTTTACACTGCCCACAGCTTGTCCTCGCCAAGGACCAATATGCACTTCAAAGTGTAAGTGAGGGCCAGTAGAGCGACCTGTACTACCCATTGCTGCAATTTGCTGACCTTGTGTTACTTCTTGTCCTACACTAACATTAAATGCACTTAAATGGGCATAAACTGTTGTATAAATTTGTCCATCAACTGAGTGCGTTAAAATGACAACATTACCATAAGAACTAAGTGGTGCTGCATAAGAAACTACACCATCCGCCGCTGCCCAAATCGGTGTTCCTGTTGCATTTGCAAGGTCCACACCGTAATGGAATTCAGGGCCAGCTCCAATATTACGCCAGCCATAAGGTGATGTTAGGCGGCCGTTCGTTGGTTTAATCCAAGTACCATTTGATTGAGGCGCGTTCACAGTACCACCTGATGAACCACCACCATTGTTGGCTGCTGCAGCCGCTGCCGCCGCAGCAGCTGCTTTACGTTTTGCTTCTTGTTGACGAGCAATTTCAGCTAAACGTTTTTGCTCAGCAATGATTTGATCTTGTAATTCTTGGCTTACTTCTAATGCTTCTGAGTACTCTTTTTCAAGTAATACTTTTTCAGATTTGAGCTTTTCTTGCTCTTTTTCTAATTGGTCAACTAGTTTATTTTTCTCAGCTTTTTGGCTATCTAAAGATGCCTTTAATTGTTCAAGCTCAGCTTTCTTGCCTTCCAATTTTTGACGTTTTTCTTCTACACTTTGCTTTTGCTCTTCTAACTGTTGTTTATCATCTTTTTGATCTTGAATAATTTGACGATCCGCTTCTAATAGTGCATTAACTGCAGAGAAGCGATCAATGAAGTCTACAAAGCTATTAGATCCAAGCAAAACATCTAAATAGCTTACCGAGCCACCAGCTTGAATCGCACGTGCACGTTCTTGTAATAATAAATCTCGCTCTTCAATTTTATGCAGAAGTTCTTTAATGGAAGCTTCTAATTTTTTTATTTCTTCATTTGTTGTATGAATATCTGCTTGAACATTTTTAATATTACTATTGGTTTTGTCGATTTCAGCGTTCAATGCTTGAATTTGATCTAAGATTTTTTGTTGCTTTTCTTGATTAGCCGTGATGGCATTTGACTTATTACTAATGGATGAATTTAAATCATATTTCTTTGTTTCGATTTGTTTCTTTTCTTCTTTTAAATCCGATAAACTTGTTGCATATGCTGATGGAGTTTGGATAAAAAGAAATAGAGCAGATGCTGCTGCAAGTGTTTTCAATGTTTTTTTCGCCTTACTTTTCACCGATTGAACTCCCCTTCGACTATTCTTTTTCTTCTTCACAAATATCCGTTGTGACTAAATTTTTAAAAACTTACGCACTGACATAAAGCTTCCCCAAACACCGATAAGCACGCCAATGAGTAACAGGAGACCGCTCACCTGATACACAAGTGGAGAAAAATCAAGTAATTGAATTAGCTCACCTTGTAAACGTGGTGCAATAATTTTATATACATTGTGGTAAAGGGTTGTGACAACCGCAATCGGAATAATCGAACCTAAAATTCCGAGCCACATACCTTCCAATAGGAATGGGATACGTACGAATGAATTCGTAGCCCCTACAAGTTTCATAATTTCAATTTCATCTCTACGAGCAATAATAGTAATACGAATTGTATTCGAAATTAAGAAAATCGCCGTGAATAATAACCCTAAAATAAGTACGATGCCTACATTACGACTAATATTTAAGAAGTTAAATAGTTTTTCAACTTTTCCTTCGCCATACATAACGTCATACGTATACTCATATTTATCTATCGCTTTTGCAATTTTAGCTGTTTGCTGGGGATCAGCAGCTTTTACATAGATTACATTACGTAAAGGGTTGCTTTGTTCAAATAGCTTAAAATCATCACCAAAATCTTTTACTAACTTAGTTAACTCATCTTCCTTAGTGGAATAGGTCATCTCTGACACACCAGGCAATTTTTTGACTTTTTCGACGAGTGCTTTTTCTGCAGCTTCATCTGCTGTCTCATCAATTAAAACTTTAATCTCAACATCGTTTTCTAAATCAGTCGCTACTTTATTTAAATTCATCATAATAAGCGCAAAAACGCCTACTAGTATAAGCGTAACTGTTACGGCACTGACAGACGCAATGGTCATCCAGCTATTTCGGCCAAGTGATTTCACACTTTCTCGGAAGTGGCGCTTTACTGTATTAAATTTCATAGCCGTATTCACCTCCGTGTTCATCACGGACAATTAAACCGCCTTCAATTGCGATAACACGACGACGAATCGTATTGACAATTTCACGGTTATGGGTCGCCATCACAATGGTTGTCCCTCGAGCATTAATTTCCTCAAATAAATTCATGATTTCCCACGATGTTTCAGGATCGAGGTTCCCTGTTGGTTCATCTGCAATCACCACTTTAGGAACATTGACGATTGAGCGTGCAATCGACACTCGTTGCTGTTCCCCACCTGAAAGCTCATTCGGGAACATTCTTGCTTTATGCTTTAATCCCACCAGTTCTAATACTTCCATCACACGACGTCGGATTTCATCTGGATTTTCCTCAATTACTTCAAGTGCAAATGCTACATTCTCATAAACATTCAAACGAGGTAGTAATTTGAAGTCCTGGAAAACTACGCCAAGTTGACGGCGCAAAAAAGGGACCTTCTTATTTTTTAATGTTGCTAAATCAATACCATTGACTATAATTTGCCCTGATGTTGCCTTTTCTTCACGATACATCAATTTAATAAATGTAGATTTACCTGCTCCACTTGGACCAACTACATACACAAATTCGCCTTGCTTTATATTAACGGAAATACCATTTGTCGCAACTACACCGTTTGGGTACTTCTTTGTCACATTTTTCATTTCTATCATGATTAAACCACCTAAAACTCTCATCTATGTAAGAGGTATTTCTTTTACTATTATAGCACTCTATTTCTGTTTTTTTATTACAGTTTCATTTCAATACGTGCCAGTTCCTTCTATTTCGTTCTTTCATTGCCATTATCATTAAAAAAATGACAAAAATAAAAACAGCAATCGACGATAAACCAAGTCGAATACTGTTTGAAATCGCAAGAAGCATTCAAGCTTTCGCCTGAATGCTTCCCATGTTACATTTGTTGTTCGTCCGTTGTTGTGTAGCGCACTAAAACGGCGCCAGTTTTCGATTCGCCTTCGATAAATAAGCGATTTGCACTTTCAACTTCTTTATCAAAGCGTACTACTTTGGATAGGAATTGGTCCTGTGACTCCATTTTAGAAACATCCTGAATGCCTACATCTACTTTCCCGAAATTCGTCACAACTTTACCACTTAATGAAATGGTACGTGGGACATATATTTCCACCGCTCCAGCAACTGTTTGAGCTTTTATTTTAGATGAATTTGTGGAACAAGTTGTTACCACTACATGTCCATTGACAGACTTCGCCTCTACCTCATCCAAAGCTCCATCTAAATAAACACGTCCATTCAATGTTTCAGCCTCTAAATCCTTACCACGAACATTCGTTAATTCAATGGAACCATTAGAAGAGTCCACTTCCGCTTTTCCAAAATTAAACTTAGTGCCTTTAATAGCTCCGTTCAATGTTTTAACTTTTAATTCTTCAAATTCTATATCCTGTAGTGACGCACTACCATTCATGAGACGAACAGATAATTTTTCAAGTTTATCCTTAGGTACTTGCACCTTTACATTGACTTGAACAAGCTTTAATTGGCTTAAAATGCGAAGTGAACGCTCATCCTCTTTTACAACAAATTGCTCTAAAAAGTGATTGCGTGTTTCTTCCTCGCTCTCATTCATCAGCGGTGCTTTCACCTTACAAACTACCTGAATCGTATCTCCTCCACTTGCTTCCAATGAGAAATTACCATTTGGCAATTCAACAATAACATTGTCTACGTTAGCAGCTGCCACTTCTTCTGTATGTGTAAATTCAATTTTATCTCCAAATGGAGATGCTACATCAAATTCCTTTACCTTTTTAACAGCGGTATTCATCATATCCATAAAAAGAGAACCGATTTGCGTTAAATCCTTACGAAAATCTTGCATTTCATCTTGGAAATATTTCATAAAATCATCTTTTTTCTTGTCACCATCTTTTGATTTTTCTTCAAATAGTGACTCTTCTTTTTCAGTTGAAAAGGATTGCGCCTCTTTTGACACATCATCCATAACATTTTGAGTAGACTTGCCAGGTTGCTCTAATGCTTCTAGTAATGTAATCGCCTCTTGTGCCGAAATCGTTCCTTTTTCTACAAGTTCTAAAATTCGTTGACGTTCATTTTGCATAAATAAATAGCCTCCCTCAGTTCGTTATACTATTTATACGATTCATCATATGAAAAGTTTCACTGCAAAATTGAATAAATTGGGTCTGTTAAGATTGAGACGCTTCTACTAGCAATGCATCCATTCGCAGACGATCACGTTCCAGGATAGGTTTTAAGTATTTCCCTGTGTAAGAGCCAGCGACTTTTACTACCTCTTCTGGTGTACCTGTTGCAACGATAGTGCCACCTTTATCTCCACCTTCTGGCCCTAAGTCGATGATATAATCAGCGGTTTTAATAACGTCTAAATTATGCTCAATGACTAACACAGAGTCCCCATTTTCAACAAGCCGCTGCAACACGACGAGCAATCGAGCAATATCATCGGCATGTAAACCTGTCGTTGGCTCATCCAAAATATAGAAGGATTTCCCTGTAGATCTTCGGTGTAACTCAGAGGCTAGCTTTACGCGCTGTGCCTCACCACCCGATAAAGTGGTAGCTGGTTGTCCCAATTTCATATAGCCCAAGCCCACATCGACAATCGTTTGTAGTTTACGCTGGATTTTAGGAATATTTTCAAAGAACACTACTGCATTTTCAATCGTCATATCAAGTATATCTGCAATACTCTTATCTTTATACTTCACTTCAAGTGTTTCACGATTATAACGTTTACCATGACATACCTCACATGGAACATAAACATCTGGAAGGAAGTGCATTTCGATTTTAATAATGCCATCTCCTCGACATGCTTCACAGCGTCCACCTTTAACATTAAAGCTAAAGCGACCTTTTTTATAGCCTCGTACCTTTGCTTCATTTGTTGCCGCAAAAACATCACGAATATCATCAAAGACACCTGTATACGTTGCTGGGTTTGAACGAGGCGTACGACCAATTGGTGATTGGTCAATATCGATTACTTTTTCAAGCTCATCTAGGCCCGTCACTTCTTTATGTTCTCCAGGCTTAACCTTTGAACGATTCAGCTTCTGTGCCAATGATTTATATAAAATTTCATTTATCAGTGTCGATTTCCCAGAGCCTGACACACCTGTCACCGCTACAAATAAACCCAGTGGCACATCCACTTTGACGTTACGTAAATTATTTTCCTTAGCGCCTTTAATGGACAGCTTACGACCATTTGGTTGACGTCTTTCCACTGGTAATGGAATGAATTTTTTACCACTTAAATATTGCCCTGTTAGAGAGTTTTCATTCTTCATAACTTCCTGTGGTGTGCCTGCTGCCACAATTTGACCGCCATGAACACCTGCTCCAGGTCCCACATCAATAAGATAATCGGCTGCCAACATCGTATCTTCATCATGCTCTACCACAATTAACGTATTGCCGATATCACGCATATTTTGCAGCGTGTTAATTAAACGATCATTATCACGTTGATGCAAACCAATAGAAGGCTCATCTAAAATATAGAGAACTCCTGTTAAACGTGAGCCGATTTGTGTAGCGAGCCGAATACGTTGCGCCTCTCCGCCTGATAATGTCCCTGCTGCACGACTCAATGTCAAATAATCTAAACCTACGTTGACAAGGAAGCCCAATCGTTCTTCAATTTCTCGTAAAACCAGTCGAGCAATTTGCATATCCTTTTCAGTTAAATCCAACTCTTTGAAAAATGTGTCCGCTTCCTGAATCGAATATTGTGTGACTTCACCAATATGCTTATCTGCTACTTTCACAGCTAACGTCTCAGGCTTTAAACGATAACCTTTACAGGACGGACATGGCTGCTGTGCCATATATTTTTCCATTTGCTCACGAACATAATCGGATGTTGTTTCTTTAAAACGGCGTTCCACATTGCGCACAACACCTTCAAATTCAATCATTTGGTCTCGCACATTGCCAAACTCATTTTCATAATGGAAGTGAATTTTGTCTTTTCCTGAGCCATATAAAACCTTATCCATCTTTTCCTTTGGTAAATCCTTCACAGGCACGTCCATTGGGATATCGTAGTGATCACACACCGCTTTTAATAATTGTGGATAGTACTGTGAACTAGTCGGTTCCCATGGAGCAATAGCATGCTCTAACAAGGAACGATCCCAATCTGGAACGACTAAATCTAAATCCACTTCCTGTGTTGAGCCTAAGCCATCGCAGCTTGTGCAAGCACCAAACGGGCTATTAAATGAAAACATACGAGGCTCTAGCTCGCCTATAGAAAAACCACATATCGGGCAAGCATGATGTTCACTAAATAATAATTCTTCATACTCCATCACATCAACAAGTACACGACCATCAGCCAAACGTAAAGCTGTTTCTAAGGAGTCACTCAAACGTGAGGCAATACCTTCCTTCATAACAACACGGTCCACTACTACTTCAATCGAGTGCTTTTTATTTTTATCAAGATCAATCGCATCATCTAAATCCCGTAATTCCCCATCAATTCGCACACGAACAAACCCTTGCTTTTTTAAATCCTCTAGCAGTTTAACATGGGTTCCCTTGCGTCCAGAAACCATCGGCGCAAGAAGCTGCATTTTTGTTCTTTCTGGATATGATAATAAACGGTCTACCATCTGCTCAATCGTTTGGGAAGTGATTTCTATGCCATGATTTGGACAGATCGGTTTACCAATGCGTGCATAAAGTAATCGTAAGTAATCATAGATTTCCGTTACCGTACCAACCGTAGAACGTGGATTACGACTCGTTGTTTTTTGGTCAATGGAAATAGCAGGCGATAATCCTTCTATTGCATCGACATCTGGCTTATCCATTTGTCCTAAAAATTGACGGGCATAGGCAGAAAGGGACTCAACATAACGACGTTGGCCCTCCGCATAAATTGTGTCAAATGCTAGAGAAGATTTTCCTGAGCCTGATAAACCTGTTAATACGACTAATTGGTCACGTGGAATTGTGACATTGATATTTTTTAAATTATGAGCACGTGCACCTTGCACGACAATTTCAGTATTTTTCACAAGTCATTCACCCTTCTACCTTCAATTCAAATATTGTATCTCGCAACTCAGCCGCACGTTCAAAATCAAGCGCTTTTGCTGCTTCCTTCATTTCGACCTCTAAGGAAGCCAAAAGCTGTTCTCTTTCCGCCTTTGTCAGCTTTTTGCCTTTCGTAGCCTTTGTCACATAGGATTCTTCTTCTTCTGCCACTTGTGTCGCACGAATTACATCTGGGATTTTCTTGATAATGGTTTGAGGCGTTATGCCATGCTCCTCGTTGTAAGCCATTTGCAATGCACGACGACGTTGTGTTTCATCAATTGCCTTTTTCATCGAATCTGTTACATGGTCCGCATACATAATGACATGACCATTTGCATTACGTGCAGCACGACCAATCGTTTGAATTAATGAACGTTCCGAACGTAAAAATCCTTCTTTATCAGCATCAAGAATCGCTACAAGTGACACCTCAGGAATATCAAGCCCTTCACGCAAGAGATTAATACCGATGAGTACATCGTACGTTCCTTTACGTAGCTCACGAATAATCTCAATACGTTCTAGCGTTTTAATTTCGGAATGTAGGTACTCGACCTTTAAGCCCATTTCTTTCAAGTAAGCCGTTAAATCTTCTGACATTTTCTTCGTTAATGTTGTCACTAAAACCCGTTCATTTTGGGCAATTCGATCTTGAATTTCATCAATTAAATTATCGATTTGCCCTTCAATAGGTCGCACTTCAATTAACGGATCCAATAATCCAGTAGGTCGAATAATTTGCTCAACCATTTCCGGCGTATGCTCCAGCTCATAAGGGCCTGGTGTGGCTGAAACATAAATGGCCTGATGCACTCGGTTTTCGTATTCTTCAAAACGTAGTGGACGGTTATCAAGTGCTGATGGCAAACGGAAACCATGTTCTACGAGTACACCTTTACGAGCTTGGTCACCATTGTACATACCACGAACCTGAGGAAGTGTTACGTGACTTTCATCTACTACAAGCAAAAAGTCATCTGGGAAGTAATCTAGCAATGTATATGGAGTGGCACCTGCTCCACGCAATGTTAAATGGCGTGAATAGTTTTCAATCCCTGAGCAAAAGCCCATTTCACGCATCATTTCTAAATCATAACGTGTCCGTTGCTCTAGGCGCTGTGCCTCTAGTAATTTATCCTCTGCACGTAGCAACGCAAGACGTTCCTCTAATTCTTTTTCAATGTTTTCAATCGCTTTTCGCATTTTCTCTTCTCGTGTAACGAAGTGGGATGCCGGGAATATAGCAACATGCTCTCGATCCGATAAAATTTCTCCAGTTAAGGCATCCACCTCTCGAATACGATCGATTTCATCACCGAAAAACTCCACCCGAATACAATGCTCGTCACGTGAGGCTGGGAAAATTTCCACTACATCTCCACGTACCCGAAATGTTCCCCGAGTAAAACTGACATCATTACGCTCGTATTGAACATCTACAAGTTTGCGCAGTAGCTGATTACGTTCAATTTCCATACCTGTGCGAATTGATACAACCATTTCTCGATATTCTTCAGGAGAACCTAAACCATAAATACAGGACACAGATGCAATAATGATGACATCATCACGCTCAAATAATGCAGAAGTAGCAGAGTGACGCAGCTTATCAATTTCATCGTTAATGCTGGAATCTTTTTCTATATAGGTATCTGTCTGCGGTACATAGGCTTCTGGTTGGTAGTAATCATAGTAGCTGACAAAATATTCAACAGCGTTATTCGGGAAGAACTCTTTAAACTCACTATATAACTGGCCAGCTAGTGTTTTATTATGTGCCATAATGAGTGTTGGTTTTTTAATTTGCTGGATGACATTAGAAATGGTAAACGTTTTACCTGTTCCCGTAGCACCAAGTAATGTTTGATGACGCTTGCCCGCTTTCACACCCTCCACTAATTCCGCAATTGCCTGTGGCTGATCCCCGTTAGGCTGATATGGCGCTTGTAAATCAAATGTTTGCACACCTGTCCCCATCCTTTCCTTCCAATTTGTACATATATTTTAGCATAGCAATATTAAAATTTCGAACATTTAACGAACGAATGTTTGTAAAAATTTTTTTATCCCTAAAATTTAAATGAATAACCGTGAAGCGAAGAATACTTATTACTCTCATAATAGCCGCTTCAACACATTTTCAAGCTTAATCTATTCAATAGATTTCGATTCTTGAGTAGAAGTCATAATATTTTCAGTAGAGGGCTTCTGCTTTTGTGAGTGGGGTAACAGATTTTTGGCGTGGGTTGCATTCTTTTATGAGCCAGGGCTCTTGCTTTGAGAGCGGATTTACTCCTGAGCAGGAGTTCTTACTTTCTGAGCAACTCTCCCTCTTTTATAAGCGAAGACTCTCACTTTTTGAACCAGCAGCTCTCCTTCAATCAAATCAGAACCACCAGTATAACTGGTGGTTTGCTCTGCGCGTGAAACGCTGGGGTACTGGCCCATGTCTAAAGACATTCTGAATGGTCTGCCAACCGCACTCCGTTTTCACACAAACCGCTAAAGCGGCTTACTTATTTTTTCTTTCTCTTGATTTCTTCTCCTGTGAATGGGTCAATGAATTCTTTCATCGTCATTTGATCTTGCAGGATATCTTCTTGTAATTGATTTTTTATATACTCTTGTATCTTTTTCTTATTTCGGCCGACTGTGTCCACATAGTATCCTCGACACCAGAATTGACGATTACCGTATTTATACTTTAAATTCGCATGTCGGTCGAAAATCATTAGACTACTCTTCCCTTTTAAATAACCCATGAACGCAGATACACTCAATTTCGGTGGAATACTTACCAACATATGAATGTGGTCAGGACAGGCTGTTGCCTCTATGATTTCTACATCTTTTCTTTCACATAATTGGCGCAATATTCTTCCAACATCTGCTTTAATTTGACTATAAATAATCTGCCTTCTATACTTTGGCGCAAAGACGATATGATACTTACAATTCCACGTTGTATGTGCTAAACTTTTGTTATCCATTTATGGTGGCTCCTTTCGTACGAAGTCGGTTGACTAGACCTGACTTTATTGTACGTTTGGAGTTTTTTTATTGTCCATAGCTAAAAGCTTTCCGGAACCCCCTGCATAGCAGGGGGTTTTCAAAGCACACAAAAAAATCCCGCTCTCCAATAGACATGGAGAGCGGGTTCGTTAGTATGATTCATCCTCTGTTTGCTGCAAGGAATGTAGTTCGGCTGCGTATTGGTAAAATGCGTTTTCATCTTTTTCATCGAGTACTCTGTCTATCAGAACCATGAGTTGCTCTTGACGATGCATACGCTGGATACGATTTAAAAATAAATCTAAATAAATCTCGTTTAATAATTTCTCTGCCTCATCAACTTTTTTCGACTGACCCACGGCTTTTAGAAAATCTGTGTACGAATAATATTTATCCAACGATCTCACCTCGATCCTTTTCTAAATTATATGAAAATTGAAATTAAATTGCAATGCTTACGAATTGAAAATAACTTGGATTAGCTATTAATCTCGTGACATTTGCAGTGAATTCTCTAAGCATTTCATTCTTTTCTGAAGGGTTTTCAGCTACTTTGTCTATTTTTTGAAACTCTCATTTTGTTCTACACTACCGTTATCAACAGAAAAAGGAGGCTCTCTCTATATGACTAGCAATTTTGTCAATAGCTACTTAATTTCATTCAACACTTACTTGCTTCAACCTATTCAGCACAACTCCAAGGTTTTCACTCATGTTATCGATAAGCACAATGAGCTGATCGTCACGCGTAAACCGATGCATGTGCTTCGAAAATCTTGTATCTCATTAGGTTCAACCTATGAAGCTGCAAAACTATCGGCTAAACGTTTCTTTGGCAATCAACATAAGCTACCAATCGTCGTGGCCTTTGACTACGGCTATCCCTGTATTTTTCTACCAACTTATTCCCCGAACTCCATTCATAATATATGGATTGGACTTCACGCGATTATCAATATTACACCAAGTCAGACGGGGTGTGTTGTCACATTAAAAAATGGTAAAACAATTGAACTACCTATTCAATATGCCTCGATTAGTAAACAGTTTTTGAATGCATCGATGCTCTATAAATATTACATGAACGAGCGCAAGCAGCTTAGCCAAGATGCGCCATATCACCCTCCCTTTTAACTAGAAAATCCCCCAAGAACACCTCTTGGGGGATTTGTGTATTAGCCAATTTTCGAGCGTAAATAGGCATTAATAAACGGATCTAAATCGCCGTCCATCACTGCACCAACATTACCTGTTTCTTCATTCGTACGGTGATCCTTCACCATAGAGTATGGGTGGAATACATACGAACGAATTTGTGAGCCCCAGCCGATTTCCTTTTGCTCACCACGTATTTCATCTAGTTGCGCTTGCTGCTTATCTAACTCTAATTGATATAATTTCCCTTTTAGCATCGTCATCGCTTTTTCACGGTTTTTAATCTGTGAACGCTCTGCTTGACACTGTACAACAGTACCAGTCGGAATATGTGTAATACGAACTGCTGAATCTGTCGTATTAATATGCTGACCACCCGCACCTGTAGCACGATACGTATCAATTTTTAAATCCTCTGTGCGAATGTCGATTTCAATATTTTCGTCGAACTCTGGCATAACATCACAAGAAACAAATGATGTATGACGACGACCTGACGAATCGAATGGTGAGATACGCACTAGACGATGCACGCCTTTTTCAGCCTGTAAATAACCGAAAGCATTGTGACCTTTAATCGACAATGTTACCGATTTAATCCCTGCTTCATCACCAGGAAGATAGTCCACAGTCTCCACTTTAAATCCACGCTTCTCCGCCCATCTTGTATACATACGTAACAGCATAGAACCCCAGTCCTGAGATTCCGTTCCACCGGCACCAGGGTGTAGCTCTAAAATAGCATTATTTTGATCATATGGACCACTTAACAGCAATTGCAGCTCAAAATCCCCCATTTTTTGCTGGAATTCTGCTAGCTCTTTGCCTAGTTCTTCCTGTAACTCTTCATCTGGCTCTTCCTGTAAAAGCTCCAGTGTCATATCTAAATTTTCATGGGTTTCCACTAAATCTTTATATTCATTGACGATTGCTTTTAAGCCATTGCCTTCATTGATGGTCACCTGTGCCCCTTGCTGATCATCCCAAAAGCCAGGCTCTAGCATCATTTCATCTAGCTCCTGAATGCGTGCCTCTTTGTTTTCTAAGTCAAAGAGACCCCCTGAAGTCCGCCAGTTTTTTGGCTGTAGTGTCTAACACATTGCGTACATCTGCTAATTCAATCATTGTTAAATCCTCCGAACGTTAGTAATGGAGCTAACATTGCACTCACAAAGCTCCGTATCTTTTCATTATAACGTTTTTACAAAGGAAAACATACTATCTAGCAGTTGTTTTCTCGGAGTAATCAATGATCCTGTGTCTCGTCCTCTAGCATATTAAGAGCGAGACGCTGAAAAACCTTTACACGGTCATACTGAACAAGCAAATGCTTTGTTCGTTTTTCTAACCTATATTTTAATAAATAGGCTCTCTGAATACGATATTCTAACGCATTAACACTGACATCCACTACCAGTTCTTTGCCATTCGTAAAAGTTATTTTTGCTCTCTTTTTATCCACAGCGATATATTCATCAATATGATGAACGGCGAACCAGATACATTCAGGTTGTAGAGGAGACTTACTTGGAAACCATAAAATATTACATCGTTCATCCACTACAATTGGATTTTTATTAAGCTTTCCTAAAATCATTTTCGAGCCATCAAATGCCCCTCTTAAACTCGAACCAAAATAACGAAGGTTATAGTCCATTAACTTCGTTGGTGCTAATTTCGATAGATATTCATTATTTTTCTCAATCACCCGCGTACATAAATTTCCAAAGGAATCATACACAGGCATATACATCATCGTTTCACTATTCATAATATCTTTTTTATGCACCTATAGTCCTCCTTTATACACTTTATGTTTTTTCAATTAAAATAAAAAGGGATATACCAATATTCGTACATTCCAGATGTTTGTGACTCGTAAAATTGCTTTATTATCATGCATAGCACCCCTTCCCTTTCTAGGTCTAAGTCTTCATAGCACCTTCTTATTTAGGATAATAACGGGAGCTTCCCTGAACTAAAATCCTAATATTACAGCTATTGTATACCCATATTTTTCAATTGTCTATAAATTCTGACTTTTATTCCTAAATTTCTTCCTAAAACAGTATAATGTCAAAAGAAAAAAACCATTTCAACATGTAGTTAAAATGATTTTTTTCACTAATATATTATTGACCTGCACCATGACAGTTTTTAAATTTCTTGCCGCTTCCACATGGGCATAAATCATTACGACCAATATTTTCAGACTTACGCACAGGTTGTTTTTTCGGAGCTGAGCCGCCTTCTTCCTTCGGATTAACCGCTTGGCCCTTCGCCACCTCTTCACGCTCAAGATTACTGCGAATTTCTGCCTTCATTGCATATTTCGCAACATCCTCACGAATAGACGCAACCATATCCTCAAACATAGCAAAGCCTTCTTGTTGATATTCTCGAAGTGGATCATTTTGTCCATATGCACGTAGATGGATACCTTGACGAAGTTGGTCCATCGCATCGATATGATCAATCCATTTCGTATCAATAGAACGTAATAAAATTACCTTTTCAAACTCACGCATACGCTCTGGTGTCAGTTCTGCCTCTTTTTCATCATAACGAGCATGAACAGCATCCGAAACCAACTGATTAATGTCTTCAGCAGACTTGCCTTGGAAATCTGCTACTTTAAGCTGACCCTCTTCTAACAGATTAGCCGCTACAAAATCTTCAATTGCTTTTAAGTTCCAATCTTTCTGCTCACCCTGAGTATACAGACCAACAACATTATCGATTGTCTCTTGAATCATAGACTCTACGAGTACACGCATATTCTCTGTTTCCAATACATCATAACGCTCTTTATAAATAATCTCACGTTGCTGACGTAGCACATCGTCATATTGTAATAAACGTTTACGTGCATCAAAGTTATTACCTTCGACACGTTTCTGCGCTGATTCTACAGCTCTCGACACAACTTTTGATTGCAATGGCTGAGAATCATCCATGCCTAAGCGCATCATCATCGACTTCATATTATCAGAGCCAAAACGACGCATTAAATCATCTTCTAGGGATAGATAGAACTGCGTAACCCCTGGATTCCCTTGACGACCAGAACGTCCACGAAGCTGGTTATCGATACGACGTGATTCATGTCGCTCTGTCCCGATGACCGCTAAACCACCAATTTCTAGTACACCTTCACCTGGTTTAATATCTGTACCACGACCCGCCATGTTTGTCGCAATCGTTACTGCGCCCTTAGTACCGGCATTTGCAATAATTTCTGCCTCGCGTTCATGGTTTTTCGCATTCAAGACATTATGAGGAATTTTATGTTTATCAAGTAACTGCGAAATAATTTCAGATGTTTCAATCGCAACTGTACCAACAAGCACAGGTTGTCCTGCCTTATGACGCTCAGCAATATCGGCCGCCACCGCTTTATATTTTCCTTCCATCGAAGCAAAAATTAAATCTGGACGGTCATCACGAGCTATTGGTTTATTCGTTGGAATCGCAATAACGCTCATGTTGTAAATATTTCGGAACTCTTCTTCCTCTGTTTTCGCTGTACCTGTCATACCCGCAAGCTTTTGGTACATACGGAAATAGTTTTGGAACGTAATGGTAGCCATTGTCATTGATTCATTTTGAATGTCAACGCCCTCTTTGGCTTCAATTGCTTGGTGAAGTCCATCAGAATATCGACGGCCCTTCATTAAACGGCCCGTAAAGCCGTCAACAATTACAATTTCGCCCTCTTGGACAACATAGTCAACATCATTATGCATACTCACATGTGCCTTTAACGATTGGTTAATGGCATGATTTAAGCGTACATGTGTTAAATCAAACAAATTGTCGATCCCAAATGCTTTTTCTGCCTTTTCTACACCTGCATCTGTTAATGTAACACCTTTTGTCGACTCTTCGTATGTGTAATCTGTATCTGCACTTAACATGCGTACAAAAGCATTAGACTGTTTGTACAACTGTGCTGATTTCCCAGCTTGACCCGAAATAATTAATGGCGTACGAGCCTCATCAATTAAAATAGAGTCCACCTCATCGATTACAGCATAATGAAGCGGTCGTTGAACACGCTCTTCTTTATAAAGCACCATATTGTCACGTAAATAGTCAAATCCTAATTCATTGTTTGTACTATAAGTAATATCCGCTTCATATGCCGCACGCTTCTCTTCTTTTGACAGGCTATTTAAATTTAAACCTACTGTAAGACCTAAGAAATTATACAGCTGTCCCATCTCAGCAGCATCACGACTAGCCAAATATTCATTGACTGTTACAACATGTACACCTTTACCAGTAATCGCGTTTAAATAAACCGCCATAGTAGCTGTTAATGTTTTACCTTCACCTGTTTTCATCTCTGAAATATTACCTTCATCCAGTGAAGCAGCCCCCATGATTTGAACACGGAAAGGATACATCTCTAAAACACGTTTAGATGCTTCGCGACAAACAGCAAAAGCCTCTGCACGAATCGACTCTAAATGCTCTCCATCAGCATAACGCTTTTTAAACTCTTCTGTTTTTGCTTGTAATTGTTCATCTGAAAGCTGTTCCATTTGAGAAGCAAATCCCTCTACTTGGTCAGCGATTTTTTCTAATTTTTTTAACTCACGTTTATTGAAATCAAATAATTTATTTAATAGGTTTGCCATGAATGTTTTTCACTTCCTATATAGATTCAACTTCCATTTTACCATTGTGTAACAGTTTCATGCAAACAGTCACCCTACTTGCAGAAGAAAGTCATACAAAAAAGACTCTCGCCATCGCGAGAGCCTTTGTCATCATGAAGTTTTAAGTTGTTTCGATTAAGCCATATTTACCGTCTTTACGTTTATACACAATATTTGTGCCATTAGATTCAGCATCTGTAAAGACATAGAAATCATGCCCTAACATATTCATTTGTAAAACAGCCTCTTCTTGATCCATCGGTTTTAAATCAAATTGCTTTGTACGTACAATTGAGTATTCCTCTTCCTCTGTAGTAGCATCAGCGGCTGCTTGTGTAGTAGCAAAATAAAGGCCTGCACCTTCTCGCTCACGGAATTTACGGTTTACTTTTGTTTTATGCTTACGAATTTGACGCTCTAATTTATCAACGATTAGATCAACCGCAGCATACATGTCATTATGACGCTCTTCAGCACGAAGAGTTAAGTTCTTCATCGGAACTGTGACTTCCACTTTTGTTTGCTTGTCATTATAAACCTTTAAATTTACGTTAGCATTGGCGTTAACATCTTCGTTAAAATAACGTTCGACTTTTTCGATTTTATTCTCAACATACTCACGAATAGCTGGAGTTACCTCAATATTTTCACCACGAATGTTAAAGTTTAACATGTAAACTCCTCCTTTATAACTGCTATACTATCTATTTTCTACACAAGTGTGTGAAATTCCTCTAAAATAATTCTTTTTTTTACAAAAAAATTTTATAAAATTAATGGTTGCTTTGCTTTTTTGCTTCTGCCGCTTCCTTTTTACGTCGCAGCTTTAATTCTTCTACAATCAAATCTTCTACTCGTGCCTGATCATTGAAATAAATGCCATATTGCTTGCCGCTACCAAACGGACGGCTCCAAATAACTTCACCATAAGCCCGCACCTCTTGTGTATCAAGCACAAAATGGATATCCAATGGTGGAGGATTCACGCCTAAATCCACTTCAGTAAACATCTTTAACCCACGTGGACTAATGTCCAGCAAGTCCGCCATAGCCGTTTGTCCATGATTGACCCTTCCGTTCTCATAAATAGCAAAAGTTATTTGAACAGGCTCCTCAAATTTAAATCGGAAACCTTCTTGACGCTTAAAGATCATATTCCCACCCCAGTACTATGTTAAACATTTATATTGCTTTGATTATGACACGATGCCCTTCTTACAGCTAGAGGGAATAAGTAACATATTTTACCGTCAAATAGCCTAATTTATGACTATTTAGTGTTAATTTCTAGTTATTATTCCTGTCATATAGAAAAGAGACCATCTTTTGATGATGGTCTCTAATTTTGTCTAAATTTGTCCGCTGTTTCCCTGACCAAATTGCTGTTGTCGAGTAATGCGAATAACTTCCTTCCACGTATCGCGGAATTCCGTCACCAATCCTTCTACTTCTTCAATAATCGCTACATCATTTTGAATGTTTGCCTCTACTAAACGATGATTCATATATTCGTAAAGAGGTAGCATTTGTTTCGAAATCTCAATATCCATATTGAGTGTAGACATTAGCTCGGCAATGATCGCCTGTGCCTTTATAAGATTTGTATTTTTTTCTTGGACATTTTTCTCTTGAATAGCTTGTTTCGCCTTATGCAAGAATTTTAAACATCCATTATAAAGCATTAACGTCAATTCGCCAGGAGAAGCTGTAGTCACACTATTTTGTTTATACGCATTTTGTGCTGTTAAATTTGCTGCCAATAAAGGACAACTCCTTTGAAAGGTTACTTATTTACTAGTTTAAACCATTTTACGAAGAAAAGCTATTTGATCAATAACGCCCAAGCGTAATTGTGTCGGGATTTTGAATTGTGTGATCATAATTCATCCTTTTAAAATTCTTGACGTCCGCCGGAGCTTTATCTTCATTCAGCTTGCGGCTTCCACCACACTAAATGAAGATAAAATGTCAATTCTTTTTATCGTAATACATCCCGTCCATCACACGAACATTGGAGTAAGGGTTGAAATATTGCTGTTCACTTTTTTTCGTTTTTTGTAGGTTTGCCATATCTTGCTTAACTGCATCCATAACAGCTGCTAATCTTTTTTTAATACCATTATCTAGTTCCAACAGTGTACGATGAATACGATTTTGTTCATTGAAATGAAAACCTTCTTGTTTCAAGCCTTTAATAATCGTTTCACGCTTGTCCAACATGCTATTGATTGTGTTGATGTATTCGTCACGCTCTTCACCATTTGGAATGTCACCTAAATGCTTAAATAAATTGGCTGACACTTGCAATAGTTGATCTGTTTGATGCATATTATTCTCCTACCTTAATTAGAAGCCTCAGCCTTGCATGAACATGCTGGATTGTTGATTTGCTTTATTTATTGCTTGCTCCATTGCTGTGAATTGCTTCCAATAGCGAGATTCTATATCCTCTAGTTTTCTCTTCCAAGTACTAATTCGACTTTCTGTATCCATTAGGTTATTTCCGATTGCATATTGAGCGTCTGTCATCGTAGAACGTCCAGCTTTTTTTTCAATAGTAATTTCAAAAGTTTTCATCGATTCACGTAGTTTTTCTAAATAACCTCGTGTATCGACTGTTTTTCCATCTACTACATCATCTTTTTTACCTTCACTATTTTTAAAGAGTTTTTCAACTGCATCAGGATCTTCTTCTAATACTTTTCGTAATTTTGTTTCATCAATTTCTAATGTACCGCCATCATTATAGTTTTTTGATGTTGTAATCCCAATACTGAAAAGGGTATTATATTTTGAATCAATACCAGGATTTGATTGATATACTAAAGAACGCATACCCGAAAGCCCTTCACGAATAAGAGTATCACCTCTTAATAACCCACTCTTCGCTTTTTCTTCCCAAAGCTTAATCTCATTTTCTGACATGTCTTCTCTTTGCTCACTAGTCAATGGCGTATAATCACGATATTTAGTTTCTTTTGTTTGATCATTTAAATCTTTGATAAAACCGTTATAAGTAGTGATAAACTCCTTAATTTTAGCCATGATGTCATCAACATCTGTTGTGGAAGTCATTGTGACTGCTTGTGCTTTTTGAGCAGCATTTACTTTATCTTCGTCAACGATTTTACCACCACTACCATCATCCTTTAAAATACCTGCCGCATTTGCATCTGCTGTTGCTGCCTTTTCGGTATTAGTTGCTTCTGTTAAACGAGTTTGAGCTGCTTTCTCTTCAGCATCGGCAGTTAAATACTCTGAACGTTTAATATTCTGATCCGCCAAATCATAGAATTGACCTTTTTCTTCTGGGGATAAGCTATTCCAAACCTCTTTTTGTTTTTCTGTTAAATCCTCAACCTTTTTAGATCCATCTTGCAAACCTTTAATTAACGCATCTCCAAATTGATTATACTTTTGTTTTAAATCCTCAGCTTGAGCTTTTTCTTGATAAGTTTTTAAAGTTGCTGAATCTGTTGCTATTAAATTAGTTAAATCATCTTTACTTAAAGATTTTAACGCATCTTTTACTTCTTTTGTAAATTCAGGATTATCATCTATATCTTTATGAATTTTATCAATTGAATCATTACTGTCATATGAGAAACGTTTTAATGCATCGATGGCATTTTGATCAAAATCTTTTAATTTTGCACCATACTTTTCGTACTCTGCTTGAGCTTTAAAATCTGTAAGCTGATCTTTGTTTGAAAATAAAACATCTAACACATCATTAGATAAATCCTTTAATTTCGCTTTGCTTTCATCACTTAAAGAGCTTCCATCTAGATTATCTTTAATACCTTGTGCAGATGATTGGTTTTTAATGTAATTTATTTCATCAGTTGATAAATTTCTCCACGCATTATTTCCAAGTTTGTTATATTGCACTTGTTGTGACAAAGATAAAGTATTACCAAAAGCATTTTTATAAGCAGTTTCATGGTTAGCTGTATAGCTATTAATATCACTAGCACCATAAGCATTTTGTTTTGTAGTAAGATTTGCTTGTTTATTTGCTAAATTAGTAGTAGCATTTTTTAATTCTTCCACAGCAGCTTTATATTTATCTGCAATCGTTTGGAGGCCGTTGAATGTATCTTTTAACGTTACATTATAACCCGAAATCGTAAACGTATTTGTTGTTCTTTCTGTTGCTATACCATTCACAGTGAAAATAGCATTTTTTCCTTCTGTATTTTGAACTTTATTAGGATCAGCAAACCCTAACTTGTTGAAAATATCTAAACCACCTACAACTTTGATTTCATCATCACCTTTAACATCACCAGTGTTTTTGGCAGTAAAGGAGAATCGACCATTTTCAAATACAGCACTAATTCCTGCATTACTAGAATTCACTTTACTAATAAATTGATCAACTGTCATATCAGAAGTAATTTCAATCTTTGTTGCCTCACTCGCTAATTGACCGTTGGTTTGAATGGCTTTAAATTCTATAGTTCCTGTTGCTCCTAAATCGGACATTTTCGTAGTTCCTACAGCATTAACTTGATCACCAACTTTACGAGCTGCTGTAGCTAATTGGGAAACACCCTCGATTGACAGTGTTCCTGAAGCACTTCCTGTTGCAGTTGCAGATACTAAGTTAGAATTAGAACTAGCTGCCGTTTTAGAAATAAGACTTTTTAGTACTAGATTATCTGATATATAAGTATCAAATGTTTTTAGCTTTGTATTAACACTTCGATATGCGTCACGTTGCCACTCGTACGTTTGTTTCTTTTGATATAACTTGTTTAAAGGTGCTCTTTCCGCATTCATTAATTTTTTTACTATTGAATCTATATCCATTCCTGAAGCTAAACCGCCGATTCTATTTACCATTATATTTCCTCCTAAATATTCTTATATTTTTTCGTCCACAATCATCCCTAATAACTTTTGCATCTCATAATATGCGTCTAAAAGTTTTTTTGGAGGGATCTCTTTTACGACTTCTTCTGTTTGGGTATCAACAACTTGTACAAAATAACGATCTAAACCGTCATGTAACACAAATTTAGAAGCATTATGATTGATTTGCAAAAATTCATTCACAGTATCTACTACATTTTGCAACTTTTCTTTAGATACCTCTTGACCCTCAGCAACTGGTATTTTTTCTCCTTGTGATTGCGTTATTAACTGAGATTTAATAGTAGTCATCGTAGTTTCTTCTATAATAGCTTTCTTAGAAGATGTTGATGACGTTGCAGTTCCCACATCTGTAGATTGTCCTTGAGCTGCAATACGCATAATATGTAACCTCCCAAACATTTCGTATTCTTATATCTAGTATCGGAAGTTTTTAGAAATGTTTCACCTTTTTACAGCAAACTACTTTAGATGATACCTTTCTCAAAAAAACCCCTTATTCAGATGATATTTACCTGAATAAGGGGCTTCTTTGAATCTTTAACTATTATAAAAAGCATTTATAAAAAATTACGGTAGCTCTACTTACTAATCATGACAAACATATGCCCCATTGTTGTATAACCTAAATTCATCATACCCTCACGAACATCTAGCAAATAAGATGGGGTATGTTCAATCACCTTCGCAAGCTGTTGTACACATTCAATAAACATTTCTTGTGTTAATTGTTGTTGTTTAGCGGCCATACCAATTAGATGCAACTTAATTAACGTAAAATTGACAACAAGCATCATATAACTTTCAAAGAATGTCTTACAATCATAGGGAAATAGATTTTTAAATACATAGTTCACCATGTAATTTTCAAACATATATTCATTTTCTTTAATAAATGGTTCATATATATTAGTATAGGATTCTTTGTATTTCAATACTGTTGCTTCCATATCACGTAATTCTTTTTCTTCATCCTCTTCCAAAGCTAAGCCTTCTATTAATTGATGAAGAATAGTGATATATTTTTCTGAAGCAATACCACTTGTAATACGAAGGCGAATTAATGCACGTGCTAAATTCAATTGAAAATTTAAATTACCCTTAATATCTTCTAACGATTTAATATATTCATCGTTATCTAAACGATTTAGATAATCTTGCATTATCATTTGTAATTCTTGTTCCAATTCATTCGGTTTTAATTGTTCAATTTTTTGTATGAATAGCCCTAAAATAATTAAACGAATCTCAATAGGTTGTTGGCGACTTTGAAGAAGCTGAATTGTAAAAATACGCAAATCCCAAAAATGAGGGTGTTTTTCTAATTTTAGGTCCTTATTTATTAGTCCACGCGTATTTTTTGGTTCTTCTGTCTCTATAAAACCGATTCCATCTTTACGTAATAGAACAATTCGTGCTGCCTCTGGGCAAGACAATGTTAAACTTTTTTCTGTTACATTCCCTACACTTGTAAGGAATCGAGGATAAACAGCACAAGTATTACATAAAAACTCTTCTCCTAATTCTTTATGAATACTACATAACCCGTCCTCTAACATCATATGACAGTTTTTATTATCATCTAAAATGAACTTTGCATAATTAGAGTCATCATGACCTTTACGATTTCGTTTTACATATTTTAATAGTTTTTCTGCCATCTCCGGCTGACGCACTTTACGATACGCTTGATATGTTTTCTTTTCAACTGTTATATTCCAACCAGCACAACAAGTATCTTCACAAGCACTACCTATACAACTAAAATCTTCTATATATTCAGGAACTAAAATAGGTCTCATTTCCTACACCCTTTTTATAATTTAATATTAATATACATTATTTTTTTAATCTGAACATATGCTTACTTTTCTTTTTTGAATAATTTATTGATAGTTTTAAAAATAGATAGTGGTATCTTCTATTAATTGTTCTCACTCTATTCAACTACAGTTAATATAAATGATAAACTTCATATTAAAAGAATACTTCCTCATCAAATGTATTCTTTTAATATACTCACTATATAGTTAATATCTTCATCAGTTAAACGAGGATGTATAGGCAATGTTAACGCTTTTTTATACCATTCCTCTGCTACTGGGCATAGTCCTTGCTCATAACCAAGCTTTTGATAATACGGATGCCAATAAACAGGTATGTAATGAACATGGACACCAATATTTGCAGCTCGCATAGCATTAAATACTTGTTTCCGATTTGCTTCATCTAATTGAATCATGTACAAATGCCAGCCAGATTCAGTATCCTCTAGTTGCTTCGGTATTGTAATTCCAGTCACATTTCCTAATGCTTCATTGTACTTTGCAGCAATTTCTTGTCTCCGCTTAATAAAATAATCAAGTTTCTTCATTTGTGAAACACCAAGGGCTGCCTGTAAATCTGTCATACGAAAATTATAACCTAATTCTGTCATTTCATAATACCAGTCACCTTGTTCTTCAGCATAAGCTGTTGGCTCAATTCCATGACTTCTGAACTTTACTAGTTTTTTATAATAATTTTCGTTATTTGTAACAACTATGCCACCTTCTGCTGTTGTCACAGGCTTTACAGGGTGAAAACTAAACATTGTCATATCCGCCTGTGTTCCAACCTTTCGCCCTTTATAACTAGCACCAAATGAATGAGCACCATCTTCAATTACGACGAGTTCATGCTTCCTTGCGATATCCATAATGACATCTATATCAACAGGTTGTCCTGTAAAATCCACTGGAATAATTGCCTTTGTTTTTGATGTAATTTTAGAACGTATTTGTTCAGGGTTAATATTATAAGTACGTTCATCGATGTCCGCAAAAACAACTGTTCCGCCAACATAGCGTACACAGTTTGCACTTGCAGCAAAGGTAATAGGAGACGTAATGACCTCATCCCCTTCATCAATTCCAGCAGCATAACAAGCACCATGTAAAGCTGCTGTTCCATTGCAGAATGCTACTGCATATTTTGAACCAACATAAGCTGCCACAGCTTGCTCAAACTGTGCAATTTTCGGTCCTTGAGTTAAGTTTGGTGAACGCAATGTTTCAATAACTGCTTGAATATCATCTTCATCTATACTTTGACTGCCATATGAGATAAATCGAGGTGAATCAATCATAGTAATAAATCCCAACTTAATGGAGTTCCTTTTTTTACATCACGCTTAATCGATTTACCAATCACTAAATCATAGTACTTCGTTGGCAAACCAAGGCCTGGTCGAACGTTGCGAACATTTTGTTCTGTTAAAATATCACCAGCTTTTAAATCTGAGCCTATATATAAAGAACGTCGGAATTTTGCTGATTCCTTCTCCGCATTTGTTGGTCCATAACTCACATTCCCTAAACTTTGCCATGCACGCTCCGTTTCTTCCACTAACATTTTTAATTCATGTGGTTCCATTGAAAATGCAGAATCAACCCCTCCTTCAGCCCGAGATGTTGTAAAATGCTTTTCAATTACCGTTGCTCCAAGTGCCACTGCAGTAACCGATACACCAACCCCCATTGTATGATCTGATAAACCTACTTCTGTACTAAACATTTCTTTCAAATGTGGTATAGTTACTAAATTTGAATTAGCAGGTGTAGCAGGATATGTACTAGTGCATTTCAGTAATATGATTTGATTATTACCTTCTTCGCGAGCAGCACGAACTGCTTCATCTAGTTCAGCAGCAGTCGCCATACCTGTGGAAATAATCATTGGTTTTCCTGTTCGCGCAACTTTTTTAATTAATGGGATATCTACATTTTCAAATGAGGCAATTTTATATGCTGGTACATTCAATGTTTCCAAGAAATCCACTGCTGTCTCATCAAATGGAGAACTAAAAGCAAGGAGACCAAGTTCTTGTGCTTTTGCAAAAATCTCCTTATGCCATTCCCAAGGTGTATAAGCCTCTTTATATAAATTATATAAAGAATTACCTCTCCAGAGATTTCCATCTTCTTGGATGAAAAACTCACCTGTATGAACGTCTAATGTAATTGTATCAGGTGTATATGTTTGTAATTTCAGAGCGTCAACACCTGCTTCTGCGGCTAGCTCTACTAAATGTAATGCTCTTTCCAATGATTGATTATGGTTACCTGACATTTCTGCAATAATAAATGGCTTCGTATGACGACCAATTTCTCTATTTCCTATTTTAATCATTTTATCAACTCCAATATTTTATAAACCCACTCATTTGGTTGCTCATTTTGAGTTAGAATAAGCCCTTTTTCACTTAAATCTTTAATCTGTAAATTTTTTAATAACTGTTTATAAGTTTCCGATGTCACGTCTTTATGCCATCCCAGATTAATAACTATGCCAAGTTCTGCAACAAATTCTGTCCCTTCTTTCTGATTATTAGCTACAATAGTACTCGATGAAGGTAGTCCAACATAACAACGTTCCCATGTTGTACTTCCCCCCGCACCAATAGCAAAATCAGCCTGTTGCATTAACTTTGCCATATAATTAATTTGACAGTGATAGTCATACCCACGCTCTTCACAAATCTCCCGAATTTGTTCCTTAAAAACATTACCATTTCCAACAACTACATCAATATGTTTAAACTGAAATTCTTCAAGTGCCTCCAAAATTTTCATCGTCTCATTCGTTGGATCCGAACCGCCCATAAAAATGAGTAAATTTTCAATTTGTTCATTCCTCTTGCGCAATAGCCGTCTTGCATCAATAAACTCATCACGCATAATTAAATATTTTGGACCTAATAGCTTTATACATGCATCAGACACTAAATCGTCATATCGTGATTCAAAATTTGGCAATACATTAGGGTCCAGAAGCAACTCGCAATCATGCTTACGGTTCGCTAAATCATCAATTACCACAATTTTTTTTGTAAATACACGTATTTTGCACTCCCACTCTTTATCAATCCCATAATGATCAATGATATATATGTCTGCTTGCTCTGCTTCAAAAATATTTCCAAAACCTTCACTGATTACGTAATCAATTAGATTTCCAGGTAAATCTTGCATCCAAAAGATTACTTCACATCCATTCACACGCAAATTTTTTGCAACTGTCAAACAACGCATAACATGACCACTACCGATTTCAATAGATGCATCTGTACGAATAATGACTTTCATTAAATCACCGGCTTTTGCTCGATATGAGCATTTAGTTTTGCAACTTCAGGATTATCTTTTAAAAATTGAATCACATCTTTACTTGAAATTAATGGGTTGTTGAAATGCTTTGCCACCTCATAAATCAGTTTATAGTCTTCGATTGTATCTAGCGTAATGCGTAGTTCTGGCGCAATACGATTTGCTGGCGCTTTATATGTAACTGATTCAAATTCTTCAGCAAATTCATAGGCGTAATAAGTAACATGCTCACGATGTCGAGATTCTAGCCCTACTTTATGAATATATAAAAGTGCTTCATATGAAATAAGTTCTACCGCTAATCCTCGAGGTAATTGCCCGTCAATTAACACGATATCTTTACGTTCTTTTAGAATTAATTCTACAATATCACTTGCCATTTCATAGTCAACAAATGGACAATCCGATGTTACACGCATCACATAATCAGGTTTGTATTGCTTTGCACATTGAACATAGCGATCTAATACATCTCCCTCAGAACCTCTGAAATATGCAACTTGTTGCTGTTCACACCAATTTGCAATTGCATCATCCTGTTTTAAAGTACTTGTCGCAACAATAACTTCATTAACACCTTTGATAGCACGACAGCGCGTGATATCGTACCTTAAAACATCTACATCTCCAAGCGGTTTTAAAATTTTCCCTGGCAAACGAGAGGAGCCCATTCTTGCTTGGATAATTACAATTGTTTT
Organism: Lysinibacillus sp. FSL L8-0126; assembly: GCF_038630385.1. Taxonomy (NCBI): domain Bacteria; kingdom Bacillati; phylum Bacillota; class Bacilli; order Caryophanales; family Bacillaceae; genus Lysinibacillus; species Lysinibacillus sp. FSL L8-0126. The sequence continues at coordinate 767,584 of NZ_CP152028.1, forward strand.
CATAGTTAAACTCTCCATTTATAAAATTATTACTTCCCTCGTAAACGATGTTAAGAAACTTTGTCCATCCCAAACACCATCAAAATTTAGCGCTTGCCCGATTGGGACAATTCGATCTATCCCTCGTGTAGAAATTGATTCTACTAATTCCTTTAACTCAGGTTTCTCAAAACCAAAGTATGCAATTGTTTGATCTTTATCGATTATAATTTGTTCTAAGTCTATTAAGTTTTCAACTTCATACTCATAAAACAAGCCACCACCGCAATGCTTTTCACGTACATCTCTTGGCACATCATTTAGCTTTATACGTGAAAAGTTCGTTATAGGTACTACTTTTTCTACATAATTTTCCGCGGCTAATTGTAAACTTGTCGAATATTTCAATACTTGCGTTGCTGCTAATAACTCATGTTGCTTTTTCTGGATTTTACGTTCAAATGCCGTCCAAAAAGATTCTATTTTCTCACCTATCCAAACGATAAGTCTTGGTGATGAACATGCCATTTGGTCAAACCAAAACACATCGTTATAAAATTGCTCAAGTAATGCATCTAGTGCCTCATCATCTAATAACATAACTTTTTCGGAGTTTAATATGGCTAATGAGAATCTGTCTGGAAATGCTAATTCATTTGCTAGTGGTGCAAGGGGAATTTTACGAATGGCTTTTACCGTTTCATCCCCTCCCCAAATAACACGTGTATGACATGTTAGACTGAGCATTTCTGTTGCACTCTCATCATGACCATATGTACAAATTATTATTTGTTCCGCTAACGATTTATAATTAGGTAACTCTTCTAAAATCACTTGTAATAACTCATTTATTTCCGTTTTACTTGAAATACGAATGATATTGCGATTCCCTGCAAGAAGTGACAGCATCCATGAATAAACGAAAATAGTATCAACATTTGAAGGAGCGATATGAAAAGCTGTACCTCGCCCACGAACTACTTTTCCCTTAGTAGCCTTTTCAAACTCTGCTTGCATTTGCTTAATATTTGATTTTCGAAGCCAGTAACCAAGTGCTACAACTTCAGGCATGTATCGCATCCGTACAAAACGCTTCGATAAACTTTGTGTAAAAGCAATTACTTCTTCAGCAAAAGGTTGATTCAATTTTTGATTATTCAAGTTGCATAGTACATTATCAAAATTCCCATTCTTTGGCCAAAATATTTTCACAAACGCACACCTCCTTGAAAAGTATCACTACAACCGCGTAATTCTGCCTTCGGGATACGTCCAACTACACTAAAATACTTTCCTTTCCATCCACATGGACAATCATCAATACCATGAATTGTTCCTAAATCTTCTGTCAATAAAGAATGACCCGGATAACTTTTTGGTAATTCACTCACTACCTGAATTAAACCTTGTTGTCCTACAGGTAAAACATTAAACGTAATCGGATTACGAATAATCACATCAGCATAGCTCGGTGCATGTAAATGTCCTTCATTACACTCTACAAAAATTGAACCGACCTGTTCAACCATGCCATAATAGTTATGTACTTCTTGAATGCCTAATTGCTTACTAAGAAGATGATTAAAAGTCAAAGCATCAACCGCCTCATCCTTAAGCTTTTTCCATCCACCTCCGTGAATAAGTACACTATCACCAAAATTAATATTTAAACCTTTATCTCTTATTTCTTTATAAACGTACTGCCATATCATAAATGTAAAACCAAACAGTAATATACGTTGTCCTTCGTATTCTTTTAAATACGCTTGTAAACCTTCAACATCCAATGTCATATCATCATTTAAAGCATAAAAGTGTTTGCGACCGAAATTAGAGAACCCTAAAATTCCCGCTCCACGTGCACTAAATGATTTTCGATCCTTTAGCACAGATTTCGTATCTAACAGAATCATTGGCAAACGTCTATTACCTAAAATAGGTTTCATCACTTCTACAAGTGCTTTTGTCTGTGCAATCGATGTCTCTTTATCGAGGTAAATTTTAGATACTTGCTGTCCCGTTGTCCCACTTGATGTTAGCACTTTTACAACGTTCTCTTGAGAAACCGATTTTAAATTCATTAGCTTAAACAACTGCACAGGTAAAAATGGTACTTCTTCTAAACAACTTGCTTCTAGTAATGCATTGCTTTTTTCTAGCATTGATTTATATTCATGACAATTTTCAGTGTGCCATCTAGTTAGTTCATTTAATTTAACTACTAGTTCAATTTCTTTCTCGGCCTGTACTAAATGATAAGGGACCGTCATAAACAGCTCTCCTTTAGCTTCATATAATCGGTTTTTCCACTTACAAAACGTGGAATTTCATCAATCACCTTGACTTTAAATGCCGTTTTGTGAAGCTTATATAAATGTTCAATCGCTTCTTTTACTTTTTCAACATAATCAGCTTGTTCAATAGCTACAATTAATTTATCGTCAGATCCAGTACAAGCTAAAGGTATTTGTAGTTCTTCTTCAAGTTTCTTCTCCACATCATCTAAATTAATGCGCAAACCAAATAACTTAATAAAACGCTTCATTCGTCCTGTAATTGTAAAGTATCCATCTTCATCAATGATTGCTGTATCGCCAGTATATAGTACCCCATTAAGTTCATAGCCATTTGCTAAGTCTGATAAATTCTCAGCGTACCCCATCATGACATTAGCACCCATATAAATTAACTCCTCGGTTTCTACATCTATAGAAAGTTTGCCACCAGGAATAGCAATACCAATTGTGCTAGACTTCTCTAATACTTTTTCATAAGGAATATATGAAATACGTGGTGCAGCTTCAGTTTGACCATACATTATGTAAAATCTCTTATTTTGTTCTTTTGCATATTCTGCAAAATGCTTTACAAGCTTTTCATTTAATCGTCCCCCAGCTTGTGTCATTGTCTTTAAATAAGGTAACTCCATTTTTGTAAAGCCTATACGCTGTAACATTTGATATGTAAATGGAACACCTGCAATTGAAGTTGCTTTATGTTTTTTCACAAGTTCCCAAAATGACTTCTCCATCACGCTTTCATCAGTCAATAAAATTGAAGCACCTGCTAAAAGGTGACTATTCACAATCGACATGCCATATGAATAAGAAAGTGGTAGATTCATAACTGCTCGTTCATTTTGATTAATTTTTAGATACTCTATAATAGATTCAGCATTTACCCTAATATTGTCATAGGAAAGACGAACAAACTTTTGGCTACCAGTTGTACCTGAAGTACTTAATAAAATTGCAAGGTCAGGATGAATATTGGTTACTATTTCTTTTGTTCTTATTAATTGATTTTCATTTATTTCATACCCTTCATGGCTCTTTAATCCAATAATCCATTTCGGCTGATATGTTTTTATAATGTTTGCTAGTAATTCATGATTAATACCTTCATTAATCAGCATAACCGCATGCTTGCTATTCATAGCTGAAATATAAGTAGCTAAAATATCTATTGTGTTTTGGCATAGTATCAATATTAACTCTTTGCTTGTACTACGAAATTCAATTTTAGGAATTTCACTAAAAGCATATGTTTGTTCATTTGTAATAATCGCCACATCACTACTCTCTAAATTAAAAAGTTCCATAAGCTCGCTCCTTCTTTATAGGAAAAGGTGTGATAGCATCTACCACACCAATAAATAATTAAATATTATTTAATGTTTCCTTTATACTTTTAGCAACTTTATTAGCAGTTAATCCGTAATAGTCTAGCATCTCTTCATATATTCCTGCTCTGCTATAATCACTAGGTAATCCTATCATTAAGTGAGGAGGCTTTTTAACCTCCATAGCTATTGCTTCGGATATGGCACTACCTAGCCCTCCAGCAATTACATGCTCTTCCATACTTACAAGAAGCTTTTTATCTTTAATAACCATTTTTATACCTTCATTATCTAAAGGTCTGATAGTATGGACATTAATTACTTCAGTATTAATGCCTTCTAATTCTAATAATTCTGCAGCTTTTATTGCCTCACTTATAATGGAACCCGTAGCAAATATCGCGATATCTTCGCCATTTTTCACTGAGATAGTTTTTCCGATTTCAAAATTATAATCCTCTTTATAAATAATTGGAGAGGGCGCTCCACTAGTCAATCGAAGATATACTGGATTGGGATAACTTTCCAGAGCCTCTAATACTTTTACTAATTCAAAAGAATCTGCAGGTGAAATAATTGCTATGTTAGGGATAGCACGAATAACAGCTATATCTTCAAAACTACAATGCATATTACCTATCATACCTAATACTACACCACTAGATAATCCTACCATTCTTACTGGATGTTTCATTTCACCAATATCCATTCGAATTTGTTCTAAACATCTTAGCGTATGGAATGGAGCATATGTTGTTGTATAAACATCAAAACCTTCACTGGCTAAACCAGCGGCTATACCAATCATATTTTGTTCAGCAATTCCTACATCAATAAATTTGTCAGAATGTTGCTTTCTATAACGATCTAAGCCTGCTGGAATAGATACATCTGCTGTTATCACCAATAAATCTTCCTTTTTTTTGGCCTTCTCTAACATGACCATTCCAAATGTGCCTCGTTGACCTAAACGTGCTAACATTTTATGATTTTTTAATGTATTATTCATTTTCTTTCACCTGCTCTTCTATCGCTTCGTTAAATAATTTATCCGTTAGCACAGCATGATGCCAATCAATATTGTGCTCCATAAAAGAAACACCTTTGCCTTTAATAGTATTAGCTATTATTACTCTAGGTTTATGAGAAACACTATCAAATACACTTATTAATGCCTCAATATCATGCCCATCTACAGTGGAGACAGCCCAGCCCATCTCTTCTAGTACTTTCTCCAAATGATTCATTGGTAAAATATCGTTCGTTTTACCACCTAACTGAATACCATTCCGGTCAATAATGACTGTTAAATTATCTAATTTAAAATGTGGAGCAGATAAAAACCCTTCCCAAATCGACCCTTCGTTACTCTCACCATCACCTAATAATACATAAACATGACTTGATAATTGCTTACGTTTTAATCCCATCGCAACACCGATAGCCAATGATAAGCCCATTCCTAAACTACCACTTGTAAATTCAATACCTTTTTTACGATTCATTACTGGATGACCTAAAAAGGCACTACCTGTATTCATAAAACTAGCTAAATCTTCCTCTGTAATAATTCCATTCTCATATAAAGCAGTATAGTAAGCTAATACCCCATGTTCTTTACTTAAAATAAAACGGTCTCTACCTTCGTCTAAAGAATTTTTACTATTAATATTCATAGTGTGACCGTACAAAACAGCTAAAATTTCAATAATGGATAAGCCCGGGCCTACGTGAGCAGCATTATTCCCTGAAGCATTTGCTAATTTCAAAGCATTTATTCTCATATGACTAGCTTGTTTCTTTAATTTTTCTACTAAGCTTGCATTAATCATTAAAAAGTCCCCCATCTACCCGTAATATTTGTCCAGTAATATAGGATGACAAATCAGATGCCAAAAATAACACACTATTTGCAATTTCCTCAGGTCTAGCTAAACGTTTTAAAGCTAAATGACTTTGTAGTTGTGTCAAAAATTCTTTATTTGTGATTGCATTTGATACCATATCGGTTTCTGTAAAACCTGGAGCAATAGCATTTACCCTTATATTAACATTACCTAGTTCATTCGCTATTGTTTTAGTAAAGGCGTTAAATGCAGCCTTACTTGCCGTATAGGAAATCATCCCTTTGTAACTATCATCGGCTGCAATAGATGTAATATTTACAATAGATGCCGCTGTACTTTTTCTCATTAATTTCGTAATATATTGAGTCAATAAAAAAGGGCCATAAAAGTTCACTTTCATTTTTTCTTCAAGTGTTTCCATTGTAGTCATTTGATAAATTGTATCCCCAGCTATCCCAGCATTATTAACTAATATATCAATCGTAGAGAACAGATTTCTTATTTCTTTTATGGCTAATTTAACTTCATCTTCCTTACTAATATCAAAATAGACAGGTGTTATTAGAACACCTGTCTCGTTTTGAAGATTAGTTAAGTAGCTTTCAAATTCCACAGTACTTTTTCGAGCACATGCAATTATATTAGCGCCCTGTTTAGCAAATACAGTTGTAATGGCTTTTCCAATTCCCCGATTACATCCTGTTATAACCGCTACTTTTCCGCTTAAAAGCATACTAACTACCTCCTACTTTATACTTCAACATCATATTTTTTTAAAATTTCTATACCAATCGTATATGAGCTAAACTCAATCACATCATCTGTTTCAAGCATAATATCAAACACATCTTCTAATTCAGCAATCATTGCCATATGCCCTACAGAATCCCACTCTTCTATTGAGTTATATACTAACGTTTCATTTAATTGGTCCTCGTTAATATTAAAACACTCTTTAAAAACATTGTTATACTTGTTTAAATTATTCATTGCTATTTTTTCCTCTCAATTCGAATGGAGCCCTTAATTTATGATATTTTTGATAGTTGTTAATCCACGTATCTTTTAAGATTTCCAGAACTTCTACATCATAATATACGCCATCTTTTTTTATATGCTGAGTTAACGTACCTACTTTTCTAAATCCATAATGATAGTCCATTTTCAACATAGATTCATTTATAGAGAGAACTTCAATTACTAATTTGTTAAACTTCATTTCGAAGAAATAAAAATTTAGAAAATAAGGCAGGATACGGCTTGAAACAATAGAATATTCTAATTCACCAATATAAAAGCCTGAACTGGCTTTCTCATGTATGTAATCAATATTATTTAATGAAATTAAACCTATAGGGCTATCTTTATAAACGATAACCCAATTTAATTGAGTATAATCTTTGTTTATCTTTTCAAACCATTTTCTTTGCTTGTTTAAATCAGGCTCGATATCCGTATACATAAATTTAGTTACGTGTTCACTAGTGCGCCATTTCATTACTAAATCTAAACTATCTTCATCTAATAATTTAAATTCCATACTCATTATTATTCACCACTAATTCATTTTGGAACATACGCATATAGTTTTCTCCAATTATGCTTAACTACATATTTTGGGTTAGCATCTTTTATTATTTTTTCGAGAATTTGCGCATCTTCTGGGAAATGATACGTACATATTGATAATTTTGGCTCCATTTCTTTTAAAGTTTTTTGAGCCCCTATAAGCATATATCGTTCTGCACCTTCGATATCAGCCTTAATATAATCTACTTTCTTAATCATCTTTTTTTCAACCAAATTATCTATTGTATCAATAGGAACTGATCTTATTTGATCATTTCCACGATTCATATAAAAAGAGTCTAGTACTCCTGTGTCTGATTCAAATAAATCCATGTACCCTTGATGGTCTGATAAACCATACGGTATTATTTGAATATTGTCATATATCTTTTTTTGCTTTTCTAATATCTCGAGTGATTTTTTCCCTGGCTCACAAGCATATACTGTGCACCCCATACTAGCTGCGTAACAAGAGTATAACCCTATATTTGCACCGGCATCGATTATATAATCTCCTTCTTCGAGGTGAACATCTTCAAACTCATAAACACCATCTACTACTAATGAAAAATCGTTTAAAATGCTAGGTGATAATTCATCCCCTACTGTTTCAAAAAAAGCACCTTTTAAATCACTATTAAATAGTATAGGGTTATATATTTGAATACCATTAAAATCAATTATTTCTTTCGAAAGGTCGATGTTGAATTTTTTAAAATATTCTTCAAAAAATGGATCTTCATAGTTCTCTATAGACTGTATATTTACAATATTTTTATAACCCGTTTTCATAAGAGAACTAAATACTTCTTCATTATGGGAAACTACAGTTAAATAAATATCAACATTATCTTTTAGTAAACTTATTTCATTAAGTTCAACTATAGGTACACTTCTCATTTTTCCACTTTTACTATGATAACAATATTTCTGTTCTTTCTTATGCCCTGGACTTACAAAGACATAATCCACTTGGATATTCTCAAACCAATCCAAATAGTTTATTAAAACTTTTGCTGCGTAACCTATACCATAAACAACTGTATACCGAGGTTCAGTATTCATTATATGTCTTTTTCTCCTATCATTCTCACTAGATCTTTAACATTTAACCATTCTTTATTATTATCACTTGTATAAGCAAAGCCGTCTGGTAGAGGAATACCGCCTTCAAACTTATCAGCATACCACCAAGAAAATTCAGGTTGAATGACATAATATGTATCAAACTCTAATGTATGCCGAGCATCATCTTCCATAATCATTGCTTCATGAAGTTTTTCACCAGGGCGAATTCCAATAACTTCCATTTCGCATTCAGGAGCAATCGCTTTTGCTAAATCTGTAACTTTCATACTTGGAATTTTCGGCACAAAGATTTCCCCACCGTACATTCGTTCCAAATTATCTAATACGAATTGTACCCCTTGATCGAGGGTAATCCAGAAACGGGTCATACGCTCATCTGTAATAGGTAATTTACCTGTATCTTTAATCTTTTTAAAGAATGGTACTACGCTACCGCGACTTCCTACTACATTGCCATAGCGTACAACTGCAAATCTTGTTTTCTTTTCTCCTACATAAGCATTGGCAGCAACGAATAATTTATCAGATGCTAATTTTGTCGCACCATATAAATTCACAGGGCTACATGCCTTATCCGTTGAAAGCGCAATTACCTTTTCTACACCACGGTCGATAGCTGCCTCAATAATATTTTGAGCTCCATGAATATTTGTCTTTACCGCCTCAAAAGGATTATATTCACATGCATCAACATGCTTCATAGCAGCTGCATGAATGACAATATCCACACCATCAAAGGCACGATATAATCGGTCTTTATCCCGCACATCACCAATAAAGAATCGGATTCGTTCATCTTGGAACTCTTGCTTCATTTCATATTGCTTTAACTCATCGCGACTAAAAACGATAATTTTTTTTACACCTAATGTAAGTGCTTTCCTGATGAATTTTTTACCAAAAGAGCCTGTACCGCCTGTTACTAATACCACTTTATCTTTTAAAACACTCATTAGTATTTCCCCTTATTATGTATCATATAAATATTATATCGGATAATTTTAACGTATTTCTACTTTTGAAAAATAAATATAATTTTTAATGCAATATCCACTTTTTATTTGTACATATTTCACTTTTTCCTTTTTACTCTACACATTTCCTCCTTAGCAAATGTTCATTTTAATAGATAGACGAAAAAACACTCTTTGAATTAGAATGTACATTCAAAAAGTGTTCTTATTTTAACTATCTCTTAATTGATATTAATTTCAAGCTATAATTTGTTCAAAATATGGCAACATTTCATATTCAAAAATATCAGCTACAAGGACAAAATCTTGTTTTTCTAAACCTTCATTTATAAGGTTTAAATACTCTTCTAATTGTTGTTTGTTTAAATTTGTATTAACCCCTTGATCCGTTAGTATTTCTTCCATTTGTTTTATCCAAGTAATTCCCTCTGAAAAATTCAATATTTCATTTAAAGCTGTCGGAACATTGCCAGATCTTAAACTATCAGCAATATATTGTAACCCTGCTGGAATTTTAGCTATATATTTGTAATATTCATCTACAATCTCTATTTTGTCCATTTTAACAACCCCCGAATTCTTCTAATGCTATTCTTGTATATTTTAAAGATTTTTCTGTTGCCTCTAAAATATTTTCATAAAGATACATATTTTGTTTATGAATTTGTTTAAATTTTTCTACTGTCTCTAAATGTTTATTATCTATAGTCATTCTCATCACATCCATAGTAATCGGGTCAATGATTCTTTCCATAATTACTTGTGGGTAATATTCTTTCAATTTAGAATCGATTTTATCTAGTTTTTTTAATGTACTAGCTGAAAATACCGTATTATTTCTTTCTTCTTTTAACAGTTGAATCGCTTCTACTAGTAATTTTTTTATTTTTAAATAGACTTCTATTTCTTGACTCATAAATTGCTTATAATTGACAACGCTATTATCTATTTCATTTTTAAGTTCCAATTTTGAAATATTATTTGTCTGATACATATAGTTTTCACAAAATGTTGCAAAATCTAATTGTGGGATACCGTTAATTTTTACGCCACCTTCGGTACAATTATAAATTTTATGTTGTTTGTGCAACATTATATATAATTTTTCTATACTCTTCCTCATACTGTTAAATTGGTGATTCGTTTTTACAGGTTCCCCGTAGTATCCTTCTACTTCAAAAGTCATGTCTTTCTTGAAAAATTCATCAGTTAACTCACTATAATGATTATTATTTTCTGCATGGGATTTATTGTTCGTATAAGCTAAATCTTGTCCAATAATTGCGATTGGTCCTGTACTAATTTTACTTGCTATTTCTAATGCAGTTATAGCAACTGTACCACCAGTTGATAGCATTGGTAAATCCTTACCTAGCCCTTCTTTAATACGTTTTTGTATACTATCTTCTCCATAAAAACAAAAACTATAGCGGTTTCCTTTAAAATCTCGTTCTATTTTCCATGCATTCCCTAAACCATAAATCAAATCGAAAGCATTATTTTTAATGTTTTTAAAGTGTAAATAATTACTTTCTCCTCCATCCATTGTTACTACATAGTCAGGTGTAATTTCTGCTGCCAGTAGAGAGTTGATGGTAGATCCTGCACTAATTATCAAACATTTATCTTTCAATTTTTTTAACAGTGGTAACTGTTTTGTTAATGAAGGACCTCCCGAAGCTAAAATTACTGGGCAATCATATTTATTGTAAAGTTCCTTTAAACTCTGATCTTTATGAACATAATATAAATTCATAATGTAATTTTCCTGCCATAAATCGCCAAAAAATCTTATTGTATTTTCATTCACAATATCTTCAATTTGTATATGACGAATAAAGTCTAGAAATTCTTTATATTCCTTGTCAAAAATTTTGTCATAATTAGGTGAGAGCAGTATATTGACTTTACGATCAAAATCAGCTATATAATCTTCTGAACGCATATAAAAGTCCTGTAAATCAGAAAAAACGCCTTCAATTTTATCTTTACCCTCAATATTTAAACTACTAAATAAAGGGTCATACACTAAAATATCAGTGTTTCCATATTTTTTTGCAATAGCATTAGCTATGTACCCTAGTCCATAGCCAAACAGTATATTTAAATATCCTTCTTTATAGTTCTTATCTATGTATTTATCAGCTTCTGCTTCAGGATTGTAATTACTATGTAAAAAATACCCATTTACTTTTGCATTTGGCTTATCATTTTTTGTTTGTAAATAAATTATATCTAAATCTTCCATAAAGTCGTCTCCTTGGTTAACCTTGGTGAGGCTCTCTTTTAAAAAAGGGTTATTAAATCATATTTGTTTTACAGAAAAGTGTCTTACTTCTTTGATTATATCGGTATAAAAAAGGATTTTTAAATTTTTTATTAAAAAAAGCTTGAACGAAATTTCGTTCAAGCTTTTAATATTTTAGGCTAAAAGTTAATCAATTATTGTAATAATTGAAGTACACCTTGTGGTTGTTGGTTAGCTTGAGCTAACATAGATTGAGCAGCTTGCATTAAGATGTTGTTCTTAGTGAAGCCCATCATTTCTTTAGCCATGTCTGTATCACGGATACGTGATTCAGCAGCTGTTAAGTTTTCAGATGTAGCACCTAAGTTGTTGATTGTGTGCTCTAAACGGTTTTGAACAGCACCTAAATCAGAACGTTGAGAAGAAACTAATTCTAAAGCTTCGTTGAAGTTTTTAATTGCTTTGTCAGCAGCTGTTTGAGAATCAATTTTACCAGTAATTTTTAAACCAGCTGTACCCATTGTTCCGATTTTTAATGTAATAGATTGGCCATCATTAGCACCGATATGGAATTTTTTACCAGAGAATGTACCATCTAATAATTTTTGAGTATTGAACTCTGTGTTTTTAGCGATACGGTCGATTTCTGATTTTAATGCTGTAACTTCTTTGTCAAGCGCTCCACGGTCTGCAGTTACGTTTGTATCGTTTGCAGATTGTACTGCTAATTCACGCATACGTTGTAGGATTGCGTGAGTTTCGTTAAGAGCACCCTCAGCAGTTTGGATTAAAGAGATTGAGTCTTGAGCGTTTTTAGTAGCCATATCAAGACCACGGATTTGTCCGCGCATTTTTTCAGAGATTGCTAAACCAGCAGCGTCATCGCCCGCACGGTTTACTTTGTAACCTGAAGATAGTTTCTCAAGGTTTTTAGAAGCTTGAGTGTTGTTGAAAGTAAGGTTACGGTGTGTGTTTAAAGCTGAAATGTTGTGTTGAATTCTCATTTGGAATTCCTCCTTGAATTTTTAGTGTGTTATTCCACATCCGTGTGGAATTTCGGATTAGGTAGTATGTATGTACTTCCTGCCCCTTACAAACTATATATCGTAATTAGTTGGAAATGTTTAATAGTTTTTTAGAAAGTTTTTTTATTTTTTATGTAATTATTTCAAAATAAACATATATCTCTTATTATTTTTTCTTCAATTGCTCTAAAAAGTTTGATGTTACAGAAAGGGCTTCTTTATTTTCCGCTTGGATTGCTTCAAAAACTTCTGATCGATGTACTTTCACCGTTTTCGGTGCAACAATCCCCAGTTTGATTTGGTCACCCTCAACTGCCAATATTTTTATTTCAACTTGATCACCTATCATAATTGACTCATCTTTTTTTCGTGAAAGAACTAGCATTATTTCGCACTTCCTTCCAATGGTAGCATTGGATAACGTAATGGAAAGGCTTTATTGTCTTGAAGAACGATTTGCTTACCGCGTTTTTTTTCTATATTTAAAATAACAGGTGCCAGCAAGTTAATCGTAGAGTCTTGAAATGCTTCTTTTAATGTTACAATAGCATATGGAAGAACATCTTCTTGCTTTTCAATTTGTAATTGCTCACGATCTTCTTCGCTAATATCAAAGCTATAATCTTGTTTGAATGCAAAAGGGTAGGCTACGACAAAACCAATTTCTTTATTCTGAACAGATTGTAATAATGCAAGTGGAAGGTCTGCATCAATCGGTAACAAAACAAATTTTTTCTCCTCTTCTAATCCTAGTAAACCATGCTCAAATGTAAGGATATCTTGTTCACCAATTTCTACTTCTCCTAAAAATTTAGTAGCAATTTTCATTTATAAACTCTCCTTTAAATGATGACATCGATGTCAACATCTGGTCTTTGTATCATTGTACCAGTTACTTTTCCTGGTGTGTATTCGTGTATAGGTTTGTTCACTTTAGCGTCAATTACTGGTTCTCTTCGTTGAATATTGACATCCGTTGTACCTGGTGTGTAATTAATTTTGACTGATCCTACGGATGGTACAAATTTGACATTAAATTGTACACGGTGTGGACCGTGGTTTTGTTTAGCTATATTTTGAACTATTGCCCGTCCTTGATCTTTTCCAGCGTTCTCCATCATTTGACGTCCCTCTTGTGCTCTGCGTGCCATTCCTTTTATTGCCTCTTGTTTTCCTTTTTCTGCGTAATTTGCACTTGATTCTAAAGGACCAATCATTCCTATGTCTCTTCTTGCCTGTGAGGAGTCAATTTTCAAAACACTTCTCGTTGTATTTATATCTAAAATAGCGGCTGGTTGTTCAATACGCTGTGTCGCCTTTGGCTGTTCAATATGCTGCTGTGGTTTACCAATATGAAGATCAATTTTGGCATCGATTGTACGAATTTGTATTTGTGGTAGCCTCACAATACTAGCTCTCCTTTCAAGAAAAGCGTTTGAACAAAGTGTCCAAACGCCTAAATTATATTAACGGATAAAATCCACTAATGTTTGTTGAATGATTTTAGAACCTACTGAAAGTGCAGCCTGATGAATAGATTCATGTGTAACCATTTCAGTAATGGCCTTTGCATAGTCGACAGACTCATTATCCCTGAGTTGTTTTGTGACGTTAACCTCACGTATACCTAGTCGATTTTCCATCATTTCTACACGGTTTTGCCGTGCACCGATATCTGCCTGTGCTTCTAAAACTTTATTATGCATGGCTGTAATATCATCATTTGTAGTAGCTGAGGATACCCCGCCAAGCATGCTAGCAATTTCTTCACCTGTTTTTGTTGGGTCGCCTAATAAATCCGAAATTTTCCCCATCATATCATCTATATTATTAAATAAATCTTTCCCTGGGGTATTTACAGAAAGCTGGATACCATCATAAATTTCTATTTTTACACCTTCTTGATTAGTATTCGGATTTATGACTCCACCAATAAATAAAGGCTCGTTAGTTCTAGTTCCACTAAATATGTAACTGCCACCAATATTCGTATTTCCTACATCCTGTAATTGTTGGCGAATTTGGTCAATTTCTTTTTTTATTTTGTCACGATCCTCTGATGTATTTGAATCAGTGGCAGCTTGAATAACAAGTTCACGAACTCGCTTCATTTGCTCACCAACCTGGTTAAGAGATTCATCTGTCGAATCCAACCAGCTACTTGCCGTAATCGTGTTACGAGTGTATTGCTCTACCTTAGCTAAATCTCGACGATAGCCCATACCCTTTACTGCAATAACTGGATCATCGGATGGACGAGTAATTTTTGAACCTGAATTTATTTGGTCCTGTAGCTTAGACATTTTACCATAGCTGTTATTTAAATTTCGTAGCATGTTATTTGATAGCATTGATTGTGTTACACGCATTTTGTAAAAAGCCTCCTTCTTGTAGGTTGATAAATTGGTCATTATTTACTTGATTCTATTGTTATAAACCAACTCGGCCCATACCGTTAATAATTTTATCCAATGTTTCATCGACAACCGTAATCATACGTGCATTTGCATTATACGCTTGTTGGAAAGTAATCATATTTGTCATTTCTTCATCTAAAGAAACCGCACTTACAGCATCGCGACTATTAGATACCATCAGAAGTTGGGATTCAGAAGTCGCAGCTATACGTAATGCCTCTTCACCATCTACACCAACTTTTCCAACAATCGCTTGATAGAATGATTGTAAGCTTGCATTATCTATATCTGCATATAATTTATGTTGCATATTGGCAAGTTCGTAAGCATTCTTACCATTTCCTTCTTCTGTTGGGTCAGAAGATGCTGCTAAAAGGTTAGGATTTTTTAAGATATCTTCATTAACCTTGATTCCACCAGCACCAGTTCCTTCAAAGAAGACGCCGCCTGGTTTCGAAGGATTTATGATGTTTCCATTCGCATCTTTTTCTTCAAGGGTATAACCTTTTGCATGTTGCGCATTGAATTCTTTAATAAATGCATTGGCTAATTGATCTAATTTTTGTAAAGTTTCTGTGTAGTATCCTTTAATATCGCCACCCGCACTTTGATAACCATACGAATTAATTAGTGAAAGTAATTTTCCTTTTGATGCTTCAAAGTCTTGCTGTTTAATTGCCGTTTGTGCACTAGTGACAGCACCCGCTTCATGCGCATCTAAAGATTCCAATCCTGTTAATTGTAGTTCAGAGAAAGAATTTGTAATTTCATCGCCAGTCACCTTCGTGCCGTTTGTACCCATCGCTGTAAATTGAGCGAAATCTTTACCGTTTACTAAATCTCTGATAACACCGTCATTACCTTTAAAAGTAATTTTTAAGCTTCCTTCTGCAACCTCTGATGCTAAACCACCAGAAGGAATACGTTCAATCGATACTGGAATATACTCATTTAGTTTATCAACTAGAGTATCACGCACATCATATAAATCATTTGGTACATGCCCACTAGGTTCAACCTCTTGAATTTGCTTATTAACGGCAGCAATTTGTTTAAGGATAGTATTAATTTGAGTTGTCGAAACATTAAGTTCATTTCCAAGATTACCCTGAATCATTTTTAACTGTTTATCAAGGTAATTTAAAGAATCAGCTAAGTGCTCCGCACGACTAATGGCTACTTTACGTGAAGCACCATCTGCAGGCTTCGTCCCCACATCTTCAAGTCCCTTCCAAAACTGTTCGAAAGCTTTATCTAAACCGAATTCCGAAGGTTCATTCATAACATCTTCCATTTGAGAAATGGCATTTGTTCTAGATTCCCAATAACCTAACTTATTCGTCTCTTGACGATATTGGCGATCAATAAATTCACTACGAATACGTTGGATTGAACTTGCTTCAACCCCAGTACCAAGATGTCCTGGATAAGTTGGTTGGTTTAAGCCGGCTGTTGGAAAACCTGGTGTCGCCTGCATGTTTACTCGTTGGCGTGAGTAACCTAATGTGTTGGCATTGGAAATATTATGTCCTGTTGTGTATAAAGCTGTTTGTTGTACGAAGAGGCCGCGTTTACTTGCTTCTAGGCCCATAAATGTTGAGCGCATTTTTCTTCCTCCTTTTAGGCTTGTGAATCGAAATATGATTTTTTAGCTATGTTATTTGTGCCATGAACCTCGTTGCTAGAGTAGTTCATTTGCTCTGTGCGAGGTCTTACAGCATCTAATGTTAGGTTGACGATTTGTAGTGATTGGAAAACAAGTTTTTGATTTAAGTCATTTTGTTTTCGTAGGTCAGTGATAATTTGCAGTAAACGATCGCGAACTACTGATAAGGTTGCTTTGTCAGCTTGTTGGTCAGCAGCCTCGATGACATCTGCGACAGTCGTTTTGTCAGATGAAGCAAGTCCCTTTGCTTCGAGGTAGTCCGTTACCTGTTTCTGACGCTGTTGCTCGAGCTTATCGATGGCCGCTATGTGTGCCTGCTCATCCTTGAGCAATTGGTCTAGAGCTTCGATATCACCAGCTTTAATGATTTCTGTTTTTTTCAAGGCTAGTTCAAGTAAACTTTTATGCATTCTTTCTAGCATCGTTAATGTAGAATTAATCGCTTCTACAGACATATCGCTATACACCCTTTCTGCTGTTCCCTAGAAACGATAATATTTCAGCATATCCTCTGCTACTTTGCGAGCATCTACTTTGTATTCACCAGAATCAATGTCTTTTTTCAGCTGTTGTACGCGGTCAGCTCGCTCTGTACTGTATGTTGATACGCTTTTCATATCTTGAGCAGCTTTCGAAATCTCAATTTTATCAGCAAAAGATGCTTTGTTTGTATCTGATTTAACGTTACGTACTTGGTTTTTATAGGCGTTTACTGCATTAATTCCATAAGATGTAATTTTCATTTTGAAACCCCCCATCTAAAAATCTTATCTTCCTATTATTTCGGATTGTCTCACATAATGTTAAGTTTTCACATATAAAAAAGTGTGCTAATTTTGTTTAAAATTAACACACTTCCCGTTATTAGCGTTTTCGCTCTGCGTGATAGGTTACACGATCGCGTTGCTCTACACTGTCGCGGAATTCCTTAGCTGCTTCAAATGTACGTAAGTCAGCCTTTAATTCATCTTGACATTTTGTACAAAGCTTACCTATGGTTGTCAGGTGACCACAGTTATCACATGGATAACCAAGGTTAGGGAACATGGCTGGCTGCAAGCGGCCTTTACGAACCCATTTATACAATAGCTCCTCTTCTGCTCCAGTTGCTTCTACGATACGCTCAACTGTTGCTGCACGGTTCTCACGTTTACGAAGGAAGCGATAAACGATTTGATAAAGCTCTTCCTCTGATTGTGCACACTTATGACATACTTCTCGGACCCCTGTATAATTAAAAAATTCATTACACTTTGGACAATTACGAACCTCAGCCATCTGCTTTTCCTCCTCTTTCAAGAAATCTTATCTACGAATGCTATACCCATCATCTATTATACATAATACGTTGGAAAATTCATCCTTCAATTAATGTGAAGTATTGGACATTTTTAGCACCCGCCTGCATTAGCACATCTGCGGCATGCTGAATGGTTGTTCCTGTAGTTTTAATATCGTCAAAAAGAAGGTAATCTTTATGCTCTACTTGTGAGCCTACCTTTACACGAAAAAGAGGTGCTACATGTATGCGCTGCTCTCTATTTTTGGAGCTTTGTGTCTCTGTTGTTGTCTTTTCTAATAGCTGAATGTACGGAATAAAAGCTGCCTTTAATAGTTCCTCTGTGTGTGAGAAGGTACGCTCCTGTTGCTTGAGGGGATGCATGGGAATTGGTAGAATCATCGCTTTCTCTTTTCTAAATCGAGCATAAAGCTCCTGTCGAAATACTTTTGCAAGAGCTACATCCTGAAGAAATTTAAACTGATGTAAGTAATCTTTCATCGCGTCATTATACTGATAGAGTGCTGTAGCTGACTGTGAATGTTCAAAGCGAGCAGCACACCTATCACATATAGTCGGTGAAAACTGCTTTGTTAACAGAATTTTCCAGGATATGGTTGATGTCAACGGCTGCGAGCAAATTAAGCAATGCGATTCTATTTTATTCATTGGGGAAATCCCTTTCTATTATATAAAGCAATTTTTGCACATGCCTCATCCATCTCTATTGTGATGCCGTGATGAAAGAACAAGACCTCACCAGCAGGAAATTGTCTATCCCGCCCAACACGACCCGCAATTTGAATAAGAGCGCTGGCAGTAAAAATCAATGACTCTGCTCCGATTACTGCCACCTGTACATTGCTAATTGTAATGCCTCTTTCTAATATAGTTGTAGTTAATAAGCCTGGAACTTCTTTATTTCTTAGCTTCAGCACCTTTTCCTTTCGCTCCGAATCTGCTGCATGCACAGCTACTATCTTTTCATCTAGCAACTGAAAAAGGGGTTCTGCTCTATTCATTAAGGCGATTGTTGGAAAGAAGATTAAAAATGGCTGCTTTTGGCTAAGACGTTCCTCTGTCCATTTTTTTAACCTTTTGGGGATTGTACCTCGCTGGAAGCTTTTATCATAGCCCCATAAAGCACGCACTTGAGGAACTGGCAATGGATGATTGTGATAGCGTTTTGGAATAAAGGAGTAGCTTTCTTGCTGAAAGGCATGTAGTAATGATGGTGATGGGGTTGCTGTAACAAATACAATAGGAGCATGTTCTTTTTTAGCCTTTCCTACTGCTCTTTGTAGGGTTTCATCAAATGTATAAGGAAAAGCATCTGCTTCATCGACAATGATAACATCAAAAGCCTTGTCAAATCGGTAAAGCTGATGGGTCGTTGCTATAACCATCTGGGCATAGCCATGTTGTTGTAAGACACCACCGTATAATGCATGAATAATAGTTTCAGGGAATACTTGCTGGAAGCGTGGCGTCAATTCCAACACTACATCTGTGCGTGGTGTTGCAATACAAACACGTAGCCCTCGCTTTAGCGCATCATAAACCGTTGGAAAAAGCAGCTCGGTTTTTCCAGCACCACACACTGCATGAATTAAATGCGAACGCTTTGCTGTCACACTTGCTAAAGTTTCATTTGCAGCCTGTTGTTGAAGTTCCGTGAATTGCCCTGCCCATTTGAATAAATGCTTGTACGTCTTAATGGCTTTAGGACCAATCCAAACCATCAAATTCGTACAGCTGCTCACCCTCCCCATTTTGATACAATGCCGACAATATAAACATTGTTGCTGGCATTTTGAGCAATCAAATAGAGTGAATAATTGCGGGTTTGTATTGTGGCAGCGATTGCAACGAATAACTGGCTTCATTTGAATTCCTTCTATTAAATTAAAATATTTTCGCTCGATTGCGTTATCAATATGTGCTGATGAATATGGAGAATGATTTTTTAACCAAATGCGACCTTCATGGAAATCACGTAATGCTGGTGGTAACAGCCAACCTTTATATTTCATAATTTCTCTCCCTCCATAGAAAAAAGCCTCTACTTTGCTGTAGAGACCTTCTCATAGAAATTTTATTTTTTTGTCCAGCCTAAGCCCATCGATCCTTCACCTAAATGTGTGCCAATGACAGGGCCGAAATAGCTTAATTTAAAACTTACGTTCGGGTACGCTTCTGCTAATTGCTCTAGCCATTCTTGTGCTTCTGCTTGGCAATTGCCGTGTATGACAACAGCGTCCATAGCTTCATACTTTCTCGCATCCTCTGCTAGCAATTCCTCTACACGTTTTAATGCTTTTTTACGTGTTCGGATTTTTTCAAAAGGCACAATCACCTTGTCTACAAAATGTAGAACAGGCTTTACTTGTAATAAGCCGCCGATCAAGGCTGCCGCAGAAGACAAACGCCCACCACGTTGTAAATGAGCTAAGTCGTCTACAATGAAGTAAGCACGGATATACTGCTGCATGTCCGCTAATGCCGCCAGTATGTCTTGCGCTGAATGGCCCTCTTTCGCCATTTCAGCAGCTTTTAAAACATAAAAGCCCTGAACCGCACAGGAAATTTCACTGTCAAAGGCATGCACTTTTATGCCTTCTACCATTTCACCTGCCTGTACTGCCCCTTGATATGTTCCACTAATACCACTTGATAAATGGATCGAAATAACCTCGTCATAATCCTTCGCTAGCTCGTCAAAGAGAGCAACAAATTCTCCGATTGGAGGCTGTGTTGTTTTTGGGAATTCTTTTGCTCCACGCACCTTATCGTAAAACTCAGATGCTGTGATGTCTACTTCTTCTGCAAATAGTTCACCTGAGATATTAACACTTAAAGGTATCATGTGAATGTTTAAGCGTGCACGTTCCTCAGCTGAAAGATATGCAGTACTATCTGTTACGATTGCCGTCCTCATCCATGTCCACTCTCCTATGATTCTTAGTTTACAATCTATTTCTTCTTGGTGCAATTGTTGTTGTTTGTTCGCTGTCGCACAGGATACGGAATGAAAACAAAAAGAAATGAATGTAAAATGAATGACGAACGTGAGATTCACGTTTTCGTTATTCATTTCGCATTCATTTTCTATGTATAGTAGGCGTATCTTCACTCAATTCTTATATTGAATGAAGATAGCTCCTGTTAGTTGCCTGTACTAGACTGTGAGTCATCACCAATATAAAAGACACTTGTAACCTTCCAATCATCGTCTTCCTTCACAAAGACTGTTACTTGACGTCCTGCACTTTCGTGTTCAACATTTGTCTCAATCTGAAGAGAGTGCATTTTCATGTTGGCAAATACCTGAGCCTCTTCTGGTTCATATTTAGCAATCGTTACGTTTTCTACATCACGCTTAATATCAAATTGATCGAATACTTCTGTTGCATATGTTTTTTCTTCATCGTATTTAAAACCCTTTGGATTTTTCGAGATTGTCTTCATATAACGCTCGATTTCTTCAGCATTTAATGCAGCAATATACTCATCGAAAGATGCTAAAATTGCCTTTTCATCTGCTGCTGGCACATTTTCAGCTTTTTCCACGTTACCACCCATCATCTCAAAGCCTACTGTACCATCTTCTATTACTTTTTCTCGATCCTCGTCACTCATCTTCTCTTCTTTATTACCACATGCAGTTAAAGTTAATACGAATAAGATTAACACTGCTAGAAAACTTTTCTTTAACATCAAAAAACCTCCCGCGCATATTGTAGCATATAAATGCTGTAGTAGGAATTTTGTTGTGCTTTTTCAACATTTAGGTGCTACATCTTTCTTATGACGCATTTGCTTGTAAAATGTTGCACGTTCTGTTAGTTTTCATGTTTATACGTATAAACAGTCCCGTTTAGCAATGTTACAAAATTGTGAATAGCCTCTTCATGATTTCGTAAACCTTTATAAATAATTACCAAAAAACAATAAAAAACTGTTTTAAAAACTACTTCAATAGAAAGTAGCCTTTAAAAACAGTTTTAGCACTTATCGTACTTCCACCCAACCATTTTTAATGGCTGTTACAACAGCTTGTGTACGGTCATTAACATTCATTTTTTGTAGAATACTTGAAACGTGGTTTTTAACCGTTTTTTCAGAGATAAACAATGTCTCACCAATTGTACGGTTTGATTGACCATCTGTTAATAGCTGTAATACTTCACATTCACGTTTAGTTAATAAATGGAATGGACGACGAATTTCTGTTTGGTGGAAGTTCCCTTTATTTTCGTGTTCAGACAGGCGTTTGAACTCAGCTACTAGGTTTTTTGTTACTTTTGGATGTAAATAAGATCCACCATTAGCAACGACTTTGATCGCTTCAACGATTTCATCAGCATCCATCTCTTTTAACATATAGCCAAGAGCACCTGATTTTAATGCATGTGTCACATATGTTTCATCATCATGGATCGACAGCATAATCACTTTCGCATCAGGAAAATCATTGATTAACTCTGACGTTGCTTCTACTCCATTTTTACCTGGCATGTTAATATCCATTAATACAACATCTGGTTCGTTTTCAGCATATAACGTAACCACGTCAGTACCATCATCACCTTCAGCTACTACATCAAACGTATCTTCAAAATCTAAAATGCGTTTTACTCCTTCGCGGAATAGCTGGTGATCGTCTACAATTATAATCTTTGTCATTTGTCTTTACCCCCTAAATTTCTGCAACATTGCATCACTCTACTTCTAACGGTATTTTAAATAAAACCGTTGTCCCTCGATTGATTTCACTAGTAATCGTGATTGTACCATTTAAAATTTCAATACGTTCTTTCATTCCTAAAATCCCAAAGGAATGGTCTTTCACTACTTGTGGATCAAAGCCAATGCCATCATCTTTCACAACGATATTGACAGCTTCTTTTAACCACTCAAGCTTTACCCAAATGTCTTTACATTTTCCATGCTTCATGGCATTTGTTACGCATTCCTGCACTAATCGGAAAATGGATACCTCATAATTTGAAGGTATACGTTTTTCTGTACTTCTCGATTGGAAATGAACTTCAACACCTGGATTATATTCAGTTACTGTCGATAAATACTTCTTTAATGTCGGAACAATTCCCAAATCATCAAGTGCCATTGGTCGTAGATCATAAATAATACGTCGCACCTCAGATAAAGCATTTCGCACCGTTTTCTTTAAATCAGCAATTTCAGCCAATGCATTTTCAATACCCTTTTCACGATACGTTCTATCTATTAAATCAGTGCGCATTAGTACATTTGCAAGCATTTGAGCAGGTCCATCATGAATCTCTCTTGATAAACGCTTACGCTCTTCTTCTTGAGCTGCAATAATACGTATCCCAAAATCTTGCTTCATTTTTGCTTGTTCAAGCGCTAAACCAACATTTTTTAAATCTGAAGTTAAGTAATTCAAAATGACATTTACCTGATTGACAATATGATCAGCACGTTCAATCGTATCGAGTAATCCTCTTAATCTTCTCTCTAGATCATCTCTTTTATCGCGTAGCTGTTTTTCTTGCGTTCTAATAACGGAGAGCTTTACCTGGAAATCATGTGCAGTTTCATATGCTTCTCTAACTTGTTCTTCGGTATAATTATCAAAAGCTTTACTTACTAATACAAGTCTTTGCTTAGCAAGCTGCGTACTTTTTTCCAGAGCATCGCCTTCATCAATTACAATTGATATTTGTTTTCGAACAATTTCCAGCTCTTTTTGCATATCTTCAAAGCTTCTTCGGCTTTGTTCACTTATAATAAAGATGTCATCCTTTGAGCTCATGATTGTATCTAACATTCGATTGAAAATGTCATCAAGCGACTTTAAATCGAAGGTATCATTTGAAAACATAGTATACTCCCCAGTCTAATGTCTTATGATTACTCACTATTTTAATAGACCAATTTCATATATTCCATAGTCTACACCCATTATAGCATTACCATGCTAAAATTTAATGCTTTTTCTACACGAAAATTATAGAATAGAACTCTAATTAAAAGGAGATTGATACGGATGAGAGAAAACTATTTAACAGTAAAAGGATATGGTGAAAGCGAAATTGTTATTTCCAAATCCCGCTTTCTCACTTATATAGAACGTGCAGAAACGGAAGAGGATGCAATTTCCTTTATAGATCGTATAAAAAAAATGCATCATAATGCAACACATAACTGCTCAGCCTATATTATTGGTGAGCATGATCATATTCAAAAAGCGAATGATGACGGGGAACCTAGTGGTACGGCTGGCGTCCCTATGTTAGAGGTCTTAAAAAAACAAGGCTTAAAAGATACGGTCGTCGTAGTTACTCGCTATTTTGGAGGTATTAAGCTCGGTGGCGGTGGTCTCATTCGTGCTTACGGGAAAGCGACAACAGAGGGTCTCATTGCTGCACAAGTAGTTGAACGTAAACTCCATCATTTCATGAAGGTAGCCATTGATTACACATGGCTAGGGAAAGTCGAAAATGAAATAAGAGGTTCATCTTACTCTTTAGAGGAAATACGGTATTTAGAGGGTGTCGAAATCATTACTTCTGTGTTAAAAGAGGAAGAAGAGCAGTTCCGAAATTGGATTACAGAAATCACAAATGGACAAGCATCCATTACATTCGAAGATGCTCAATTTATAGAATTTATTGTCAAATAAATAGTTTTAATTGTCGAAACTAAATATGCATAGTATAATTTTTTTGTTAGGCTATTTTTATTGACCATTCGTTTGCTTTATTGTAATTGAATAAAATTTAGCTTTATCGCATTATTATTCCCAATAATTAGAGGAGAATATATCTAATATGAAAAAAAGATCTGTTAAACCGTACAAAAAAAGATCTTCTAAAGCTTCCTTAATTATAAAAGTTACACTACTATTAGTTGCCAGCTTGGTGATTTGTGTAACGGCTTATGGTGTTTACCTTACAAAACAGGTAGAGCATGCTGCAAACTCAGCATACGAGGAATTAGAAGGTCGACAGGTTTCTACTCAGCGAGAAGAAAAAGTAGAGCCAGTACATGATAATGTATCTATTTTATTTGTCGGGGTTGATGATAGTGATAATCGTGGACAGGGTTCTGAAAACTCACGTTCCGATGCACTTATTTTAGCTACGTTAAATAACAAAACACATACAATTAAAATGTTAAGTATTCCTCGTGATTCTTACGTTTATATTCCTAAGGTCGGTTATAAAGATAAAATTACTCATGCTCATGCAATGGGTGGAACACTTACTACTATCGAAACAGTAGAACAACTATTTGACATTCCAATCGACTATTATGTGCGTATGAACTTCAATGCCTTCATTGACGTTGTCGATGCACTCGGTGGTATTGAAGCAGAGGTACCTTATGCTTTACACGAATTAGATGAATTTGATAAATTCACAATCAATTTACAGCCAGGCTTACAGCATTTAAACGGTAGTGAGGCTCTTGCCCTTGCAAGAACACGTAAGCAAGATAGTGATATTGAGCGTGGTAAACGTCAACAAGAAATTCTTTCAGCTATTATCAAAAAAGTTGCTTCTGTTGGTTCCATCACAAAGTATGATGATGTCATTAAAGCCCTTGGTGATAACATGAAAACAGATATGACATTCACTGAAATGAAATCCTTCATATCTTACTTATCAAAAGGTGCTCCACGTATCGACTCTTTAACATTGGATGGTACAGATGACATGTCTACTGGTATTTATTATTATCAGTTAAATCAGGATTCTGTAGATGAAGTGAAGGAAATCTTCAATAACCATCTTGGACGAAATGAAAGTTCATCAAGCCTAACAAGTGGCAATACTTCAGGAACAGACAGTGCTGCAAGCGATGATAATTCAGCCGTTGAATAACCAGTAATGACTTTCCAAAGCCCTTAGACAAGCCATCTTGTCTAGGGGCTTTTTATATTACTTCCCCAAAGATTAAACTGCTCTTTTCATTTACC
The DNA here is from genome assembly GCF_038630385.1 of Lysinibacillus sp. FSL L8-0126. Taxonomy (NCBI): domain Bacteria; kingdom Bacillati; phylum Bacillota; class Bacilli; order Caryophanales; family Bacillaceae; genus Lysinibacillus; species Lysinibacillus sp. FSL L8-0126. The sequence continues at coordinate 793,268 of NZ_CP152028.1, forward strand.
CTGTCATGAACTAGTTAAACAAGCCTATTTTAGCTTTCCTCCTTTCCATTTCCTATACATTATAATGGTAATGTCCGTCAGTAATAGTTCACTCAAAATTGCTATTTATGCTTATCAATAAGAAAGGCATTGAGAAGCGCTCTTTTAAGCTGCACGTCCAAGTAGCCAGTTTCTTTGGCAGCAAAAGTAAGCCTCACCTGCATAGACAATTTTTTTAGATCTCTTAACGTTGTCCATCACATTCCATGCTTTTGCTTCGCGTCCGCAAAGACACATTCAATCGTCTCTTTGCGCTTTGCATAAATTGGTTTGCTGTCATAGGAATGTCGTAATGTTCAGCTTCCTCTAAATATAATTCCAATATATGGTGTTGAATGAGTTATTTTCTGTACATTGTGATGCATGGACCTTAAACACAAATCAAAGGCTTCGATTTATATTGGCAATACGCCATATTCGTTGCGATTTCTTTCATTTTCGTACTAAATGCTTCTTAGGTACTTATTAATCGATCGTTAACATCTCTAATCGTTCACGATGAAGTATTTTATGTAGAAGCTGATTGGTGCGAAGTAGTGGCAATAACAAAGCGAGGGAAGCAGCTCGCCCCCGCCTTTAGCATCAATCGACGGTTTTAATTAAAAAAAGACTGTAGATAAACTCAAAAAAATTGAGTTTATCTACAGTCTAAGCAATCATACAAAATGTATGATTGCTTTCGTTTTATTTACTGAAAATCCGTACAAAGTTTAATAATGGTCTATAGTTTTTACCTGCTAGCCCAATGACCTCAACAAAGATTTCAATGGCTGTTAAAATAACAGCTACAAGTAAAATAGCTCCCCATAATTTTGCCATAGAGAAGATGATCGCTGCTAATCCAAACATCATCGCGATGCCATAAATAATTAATACAGTTTGACGATGTGTAAAGCCCATATCCAGTAAACGGTGGTGTAAGTGAGATTTATCTGGATCAGACCATTTCTTCTTCATGCGTACACGACGAACAATCGCAAAGAATGTATCAGAAATCGGTACACCAAGAATAATAATTGGGATGATTAAAGCTACGAATGCAACATTTTTAAAACCAAGTAATGCCAACACGGAAATCATAAATCCGAGGAACAATGCCCCTGTATCACCCATAAAAATTTTCGCTGGGTGGAAATTATAAAATAAGAAACCAAGTGAAGCTACAGCTAAAATGGCTGCTAGCGCTAAAACAAACATATTGCTCATAATAAACGCCATGATTGCTAATGTAATGAGTGCAATTGTAGAAACACCTGCTGCTAGGCCATCTAAGCCATCAATTAAATTAATAGCATTTGTAACCCCAACAATCCAAATAATTGTTAATGGGATACTTAGTAAACCAAAGTCTAATGTACCTAAGAATGGTAAATTAACCATTTCAATTTGAATTCCACCTACAAAAACAACAATTAGTGCGGCACCTAGCTGACCAATCATCTTTGCCTTGGCAGAAATCTCACGCATATCGTCAATAACACCAGTGGCAACGATAATACAAGCACCTATAATGATTGCTAACAAAGATTCGGGACTACCATGTTTAGTATGGATTAAAAATGAATATAAAATCGTCACACCAATTATAAACGCAAGGAAAATGGCTAAGCCGCCAAGTCTTGGCATAATTCGAGCATGTACTTTTCGGTAGTTTGGTGCATCAACAGCACCTATTCTAAACGCTAAACGTTTCACTAATGGAGTTAACAAAATGGATGCAACGAACGCTGCTATTAAAGACACGTAAAGCATGTCTCTCCTCCTCAAATAAATAATCTACATTGAAATCCAAATTGATTATAGCATGAACAAGCATTGAAATATACTTTTTCTAAACATTTTCCACGATTTCACAAATATTTTGTACATTTTAGCATTCATAGATTCCTATACAGTCAATTGTAGTCACCATTCGCAAAATTTGATAAAATAATGAAGTGTCTAGCATGTAGACAACTTTAAAGGAGCGTATATTTCATGTTCTCAATTTTCAAAAGTAACAAAGAGCAAACTAGTGCTCGTCAATTAAAGCGCTACTATAAAATAGTAGATCAAATTAATAATCTTGAAGAAACGTATGTTAACAAGTCAGATGCTGAATTAAGAGAAATGACTTTTATTTTCAAAAATCAATTAGAACAAGGTGAGCCTATTACATCAATCATCCCGGACGCCTTTGCAGTTGTACGCGAAGCCTCAAAGCGTGTATTAGGTATGCGTCATTTTGATGTACAGCTTATCGGTGGTCTTGTATTGACTGAAGGCAATATCGCTGAAATGCCTACAGGTGAAGGTAAAACACTCGTTGCTTCCCTTCCCTCTTATGTACGAGCATTAGAAGGTAAAGGCGTTCACGTTATCACAGTAAATGATTACCTTGCAAAACGAGACTATGAGTTAGTTGGTCAAATCCATCGGTTCCTTGGCTTAACTGTTGGTTTAAATGTACCGATGATGGAGCAAGATGAAAAAAAATTAGCTTACAACGCAGATATTACATACGGTGTTGGAACTGAATTCGGTTTCGATTACTTACGTGATAATATGGCCCATAGCTTGGCAGATAAGGTTCAACGACCATATCACTTTGCCATTATTGATGAAGTAGATAGTGTCCTGATTGATGAGGCCAAAACACCTCTCATTATCGCAGGTAAAATGGCATCGAATAACGAATTACATCAAATTGCTGCCATGCTAGCCAAACGTTTCAAAGTCGAGGAAGATTATGATTTTGATGAAGAAACAAAAGCTACTTCCTTAACAGACAAAGGTATTGAAAAGGTTGAGGCTGCCTTCAATATTGATAATCTGTATGATTTAGAACATCAAACACTTTTCCATTATGTGATTCAAGCAGTTCGTGCACACGTCATGTTTAAACGTGATGTAGATTACATCGTTAAAAACGACAAAATTGAGCTTGTTGATATGTTTACTGGCCGTATTTTAGAAGGTCGCTCACTCTCTGATGGCTTACATCAAGCAATTGAAGCCAAAGAGGGCGTTACCATCACGGATGAAAATAAATCAATGGCGCAAATTACAATTCAAAACTATTTCCGTATGTATCCGAGACTTTCTGGGATGACGGGTACAGCGAAAACACAGGAAAAGGAAATTCGAGAAGTGTACGGTATGGAAGTTGTGCAAATTCCAACCAACCGTCCACGTCAACGTGTCGATCAGCCTGATATTATTTTTAGCACCCAAGAGGCAAAATATAAATATGTTGCAGCTGAGACTAAAAAACGTCATGAAAAAGGTCAACCAATTCTCATTGGTACAACATCAATCTTACAGTCCGAAACGGTTGCTGATTATCTAAAAAAAGAAAAATTAACTTTCCAATTACTCAATGCAAAAACCGTAGAGCAAGAAGTAGAGCTTATTTCACAAGCAGGTCAAAAAGGTCGTATTACTGTAGCAACAAATATGGCTGGTCGTGGTACAGATATCGTGCTAGGGGAAGAAGTGCATGATCTTGGTGGTTTATATGTAATGGGTACAGAAAAGCATGAAAGTCGACGTGTAGATAATCAGTTACGTGGTCGTTCAGGTCGTCAAGGAGACATAGGCGAAAGCCGCTTCATTCTCTCTATTGAAGATGATATGTTCCGTCGTTACGCAAAAGAAGAAGTTGAAAAATTCTCTGCAAAAATGGTCACAGATGAAAATGGCATTATTCAAAACAAAGAGGTGCAGGAGCTTATAGATCGTACGCAGCGCATTGTGGAAGGTTCTCAATACGGCATGCGTGAATACAACTTAAAACTAGATGATGTTATTAATGATCAACGCACGGTTCTTTATGGATTACGTGACAAAATTTTAGCTGGTGAAGACTTAATGGGCGAGCTGAAAAAAATGCTACGTGAAACAGTTGATTTTGCTGTTCGTGATGCTGCACCAGAAGATGTTTCTTCTATCGAATGGGAGTATGATCGTATGGAGCAAACATTAAACTCACTATTCATTACGCCTGTTACAATCGATCGTGAGGTCGGAAGAATTAAACAGATACTAGCAGATATCGAACCATCTGAACTAGAACTACTCAATAAAATCGAAAAATTCTCTGAAAATGAGCAAATACTTCAAGCTATCCCTCAAGTTATGCTTAGCTACATCGATAGTGGCTGGGTAAGACATTTGGAAGCCATGGCGCATTTAAAAGAAGGAATAGGCTTACGTCATTATCAACAAGAAGATCCGATGCGAATTTACCAACGTGAAGGACTGGAATTGTTCGGTAAAAATTTCCAAGAACTACGTCGTTCAATCATTATAGAAATTACAAGCTTCATGAAAACAATTGAAGCACAGCAGGAGGAACAATAATGGGCTTATTTTCATTCTTTAAAAAATCAGACAAAATCGTTCAAGAAAACACAATTGACTCAAAAGACTTGCTAGGTACTGTTTCTACAAATAAAGGTGAAAACCGTGATGTTGAAACAAAGCTTTCTTTCCATCCAGAATGGGACGTACCTCAGGAGCAAAAATATATCTTTAACTTCCTTGCTAATGAGCTAGAACCATTGAAACCAAATCAATTATCTCTATCTTCTATTAGTATTGAAGAAGGTCGTGGTCGAAAATGGTTAGTACGTGCATTTTTCCGTTCATCTTTACCACAAGCGATTGAGCTAGGTGAAATCGAACTATTCATTATGGATAAAAATGATGAGCTTGTAGCATCTAAAAAATTCGATTTTAAAGCACTTGGCACAATTCCAGCAGAAAGTGCTCGTCCATGGGTATTCGAATTTGACAAGTCTACCATCAAAGTTGATGAGGTTCCTGAAGAAGGCTGGAAAATTGCCTTTAACCTTGTTTCCCTTCGCGGACACCAATTAGAGCTTGATCCATCTTGGGAAAAGCAATTACCAGCAGCTCAAAAAGAGGAGCTTGAAAAAATCGTTAAAACATTACCAGAGCTAGGCGAAACAGAGGTAAACTTCACAGGTTTACAGGCAAAGCTAGCTGAAAATGGTAATTTAAATGTATCGATCTTTATCCGCAATGGCCACAATAAAGCAATTAATCTTGAACAATTGCCATTAGAAATTATTGATGCAACAGGCAAACAAATTGCCAAAGGCTCATTTAAAATGGACCCAATCTTAACTGTACAACCAAACTCAACTAAGCCTTGGACATTTGTTTTCCCAGCAGAGCTTGTTGATGCAAATGATGCTGATCTCTCCCGTTGGACAGCGCGTGTTACACAATAACATCAAAACCCCCTTCTTTCGTTAAGAAGGGGGTTTGTTTATGTCATATAAAAAGTGATTTCTGCGTAAGCAAAAATCACTCCTTTTTTATTTCACACTATCAAAACGTTTATAAGCTACTAGTTTAGAAGACCAGTAAGTGTAAGTAACATCTGAAATTTCTACGCCATCTGTGCCCGCGTGGATGAATTTATTATCCCCAATATAAATGCCCATATGAGAAATACCTTCTTTATATGTATTTTCAAAGAAAATTAGATCTCCTGGTACTGGGTTTTCCACAAGTGTTGTGTTGCCATTAAAATACCCCTCACTACTTGTTCTTCCTATTTTTAATCCGCCTTGATTAAAGGCATAGAAAATAAATCCACTGCAGTCAAGACCCACTGGCGTATTACCACCGTATAGGTAGGGTGTCCCAACCAATGTATTTGCCACTTCAACTGTTTTTTTATAAATAGCTTGTCCATTTGCTGTAGGATCTTTATCTGTCACTTTGGATGGTGTGCCCGTATCTGAAGTCACATTATTATGTATAGATTCGCCCCCGGGTTTCACGGCTCCTGAAGAAATCTTTAATACTTGTCCAATGTAAATTATGTCTTTCTCAAGCTTGTTCCATTCCTGTATATCTTTAATTGACACATTATATTGCTTTGCAATTTTTGATAATGTGTCACCTTTCGCCACTGTATGAGAGCCAGCAGTAGGTTTGACAGATGTTAATGGGGTTGAAGGTTTTGTCCCCTCACTCGTTGTTTGCTTTTGAATTTCAAGCTTTTGAGCTACAAAAATCGTATCTTTCGATAGATTATTCCACTTCATAATATCCTCAATCGTAACTTGATGATGTTGCGCGATTTTGGATAAAGTATCGCCTTTTTGTACGGTGTAAGTTGCTGCTTCTGCTGTTTGTAGTGCTAAAAATGAAGTTGCGATAGTACTTAAAACAAGAATTCTCCATTTTTTTGTCTTTTGCATACCAAATTGCCTCCGTTCGTGCTAGAATATTTCCTTGTGTGTCTATCATACTAGATAACTGCTTCATGAAAAATCGGAAATACTGACTATTTTTCAAACATTTTAGTAATCCTATAGAATACGACAAAATCCGACTATATTGCAATAATATATTCATTGCCAGATTCTTGTTCCTATGATAACATACACTTCTGTATTTAAAATTTTTAGAAAGTTTTATCTTTTCAATCTTAAAGGAGTTTTTATACTTATGAAAAACATCTTGCATTTCATCAAAGGAAATTTAGCAGTAGGATTGCTATTATTTGCCTTATTCTTGGGTGCTGGGAATATTATTTTTCCACCGTTATTAGGTCAACAAGCAGGTGAAAATATCACAGTTGCTATGATCGGTTTCTTAATAACAGGTGTCGGTTTACCACTATTAGCTATCGTTGCTGTCGCCAAAGCAGGAGGCGATTTACAGCTGCTTGCCAATCGTGTTAGCCCTGCTTTTGGCGTAATCTTTACATCCATTGTTTATTTAGCCATTGGACCGTTCTTCGCTGTACCGCGAACTGGATCTGTGTCCTATGAAATAGGGATTGTACCGTTCCTTCCTGAAGCGTTGAAGGGGCATTGGGCGCCGCTTTTAATCACATCTATTTTATTTTTTGCCTTAATTCTTTATCTTTCTATTAACCCTTCGAAGCTTGTCGATCGAGTAGGAAAAATCTTAACGCCTGCCCTGCTTCTTGTTATTTTATTGCTCGCTGTCAAAAGCTTTATCTCTCCAATGGGAGAACCAGGGGAAGCGGTAGGAAAATATATTAGCTCTCCTTTTGCTGAAGGCTTTGTACAAGGATACTTAACAATGGATGTTTTAAGCGCACTTGTTTTCGGTATCGTTATTTTACAAGCTTTACGTGATATGGGCATGACAGATAAGAAAAAGCAAGTTAATACGACGATTTTTGCTGGTGTGGTTGCAGCTATAGGTTTATCTTTTGTTTATATCTCACTCGGTCATATTGGGAATACAAGTATCACTGCAATTGGTGCCTCTGCCAATGGCGGAGATATTATTGCAAAATCAGCGGAAGTGCTTTTTGGTAGTTTTGGAAGTATTATTTTGTCTGCTACTATTTTACTAGCTTGTATATCAACGGCTGTCGGTTTATTAACTGCTAATGCCCAATATTTCCACAAGCTCTTCCCAAAAATCTCGTACAAGACATTTTTGATTGTCTTCACTATTATTAGTGCAGCTATTACAAATGTTGGTCTTTCAACAATTATTAGTGCATCTTTACCTGTACTGTTAATCATTTATCCACTGGCGATGGTATTGATGGTATTATCATTAGCGGACCATTTCTTTAAAGGTGGACAAATTGTTTATATTTTAGCGCTCATTCCAACTTTCCTTGTTAGCCTTTACGGTGGCTTAAAAGAAATGAAGGTAGAAATCGCGCCGTATGAAAACATGCTAAAAGCATTGCCTCTGTATGAGCAAAATTTAGGATGGCTTTTACCAGCCATAGTTGGCGCATTTATTGGCATTATGATTCATAAGCTAACTAATAACGCCTCAGCGAAATAAAAAAATAATTTATTGGAATCTGCTTGCTGTTCATAACAAGCAGATTCTTTTATCTTATTTAATCCCCCCACAATTCCTACAGCTCATGTATAATAAAAAATAGATACTCAATTGTAAAATGTATCCATCCATTAAACACCTAATGAGCATGGTGCATTCCTTTTTCGAGTTCTAGAAAAGAGGTGTCCAATGAAAAAATTAATGTGGTCGTTTGTATTTGTTCTAGCCTTCTTTCTAATTCCTTTCACGGCTACTCATGCTGCAAGTAATGATCAACAGCTTATGAAGGAAATTAAGGAGATCATTAAAAATACTTATGTTGGAACAATCGATGGAAACTTAGAGAAAGCCACGTCCATCTCAGAAATCATGGAGATGCTTGATCCATATTCCACTTATTTTACAAAGCAAGAATTTGAGGATTATATGAATAGCATTAACCTATCAACAATTGGGATTGGTGTTATAATTGAAGAACACGAAGATGGGATTCATATTTTACAAGTAATTGAAGGTAGCGGCGCCTTTGAAGCTGATATTAAGGCTGGAGATATCATCATTGCCGTTAATGGTGAATCTATTATTGGTCGCTCTACACAAGAAACCTCTTCCCTCTTAATCGGTAATGAAGGGACCCAAGTGAAGGTTACAATCAAGCATAATAATGAAACAACAACGACTAAAACTATTACACGAAAAAAATTCACATTACCAAATGTACAATCTGAATTACTGTTTGGGCATGTTGGCTATATTTCGTTGGCTTCCTTTTCTGAAGATGGCGCACAGCTTGTCAAAAAAGCGCTTATTGACTTAAAACAACGTGGTGCAACATCGTTCATATTGGATTTACAAAATAATGGTGGGGGTTACGTGACAACAGCGGAAGAAATGACAGGATTATTCCCATCTGCTAAAATCGCCTATTTATTAGAGGAAGCACACGCCTCCTACACAATACCAGCAGTTCACCAAAATACAAAATTTCCAAAAAATACTCGTATTCTCGTGAATCGCTATAGTGCTAGTGCTTCTGAAATGCTTTCCGCCTCACTAAAAGACCAAAAGGCGGCTATATTATATGGTGAAACAACCTATGGAAAAGGTGCTATGCAAGGCTTTTATACCTTACATGATGGAAGTTATTTAAAGCTAACAGTCGGTAAATTTACAGGACCTGCTAGTCAGATTATTCACGAAGTAGGGGTTAAGCCAAATATACAAACAACATCAGCTCCTATTTTCCAAGCACATTTTGATGCTCTAAAGGAACAGTATCCAAAATATAGAAAGTTATCTACTGCAAAGAGTAATGCAACAAAAGAAAAAGTAAGTGTGAAAATCCCTGCAGTTCTTTCTTCACAAATTGCTAAAGATCACGTTCAACTAGTTGCTTTAGGGGCAAATGAAGTATCTATAACTGCTAAAGTTGAAGGGCAAACACTTGTCGTTACCCCAGCAAAACCTTTAGTAGCAGATCAAGAATATATGCTACTTATTCATGCAAATAGCAAGGGTCAAAAAGGCTACTATCAGCATATAAAAATAAACCAGTAAAAAAATTCCTCTCATCGATAGACATTTTATCGTTGAGAGGATTTTTTATATCGTTTTTTTTGTTTTCCAAAAATATAATTGTATAATATCATTTGCCAGATCAGCAGGTAATCTTTTTTGCTCTAATAAATAAATTATGATGAGTCGCTCCATTGATCCGACTAAGCTGTCTATCATTATTTTCATATCCACACTATACATCTGCAAATCTTTGTCGCAATCATGAAGATAAATTAGGTGGATAATTTGCTGTGTCAGTTGTTTTTTCACTATATGGGATTGCTCTGATTCGATAAAACCGATTTTTGTCAATTTGGGATTTTCCGTAATATAAACGAACAAGTTTAATAACTTTTGCTCTAACAGCGTGACAAATCCTTTTAAGCCGTTTTCAACAATTTCAGTTGATTGACTTTCCAGCGCTTCCAAAAATCCACTTTGGAATTGTATATTTAAATCATTATAAAGGGCATCCTTGCTTTTAAAATACAGATAAAAAGTAGGCTGTGTTACATTGGCAGCCTTTACAATGTCACTAATTTTTGTCTGATAATAACCTTTATCAGAAAATAGCTCTATCGCTTTTTCAAGTAAGATTTGTTTGCTTCGCTCTCCATTTGAATTAAATTTTCTGCCTCTTGCCATACTTTCCACCTTATCTTAGTTTAAAGTAGTCATATTGCCTTCAGTATTACAAATCAAAAGTAACTATATCTTCACAAATTGTACATATTTTATCCATGATTATACACCATTCTATTATAATACACCCACTTTTTTTTTACTATGAACTACTATTAATATGATATTTATAATGGAAATAAAAAAGTAATTATCTTAGAATTTCTTCTAAAGATAATTACTTTTAACATTATATTAAAATACCAAAAGGACTCAAAAATCAATTGAGCACCTTGATTAAATATCAGAAAATTCCCTTAACAATTACATGCTTTGTGTAATACACATACCTTTCAACATAATTCAAAACTATTATTTTGAAAAGTCCCTTTTATTGAAAAAATTTTTTTATTTGTTTTTTTCACTTTCAAAAGTCAATCAATACAATAGTTTTCTCCCCTTATCGCTTCTTCAAAAAAATTTTTCTAAAAATCTAGCCATTTTACTTTTCAAAAAAAGTGTTATAATCGCCAAGAATTTAAAATTTTCAATTTTGGAGGCATATGATGGTATTACGTGATTTTTTCATTTACTTATCAGAAAACAAATTATTAAATAGCGCTGCACAAAAATATGGTCTAAAAATGGGTGCTCAAAGTGTAGTTGCTGGAACAAGCTTACCTGAAGTTGTGCAATCGATTAGAGAATTAAACAATGCTAATATTTCATGTACAGTCGATAATCTAGGCGAATTCGTCTACGAAAAATCAGAAGCAACAGCTGCAAAAAATAATATTTTAGCTGTTGTTCAAGCTATTCATGATGAAAAGCTTGATGCTCACATCTCCCTTAAACCTTCTCAATTAGGTTTAGATATTGATTATGCATTTTGCTACGAAAACTTAAAAGAAATCGTGGCTCTGGCACATCAATATAACATTTTCGTAAATTTCGATATGGAAAACTACGAACGCTTACACAGCTCTTTTGAATTATTAGAGGAACTACACAAAGAGTTTGATAACGTAGGTACAGTTATTCAAGCTTACTTCTTCGAGTCAGAAGAAAATATTGAGAAATACAAAAACTTCCGATTACGAATCGTTAAAGGTGCCTACAAAGAGCCAGAAAATGTAGCATATCAATCAAAAGGTGATATTGATCGCAACTATTTAAAACTAATCGAGTATCATTTATTACATGGTAAATTTACTTCGATTGCTACACATGACCATAATGTTATTAACCATGTAAAACAATTTGTGAAACAACATAATATTCCAAATGAAAAATTCGAATTCCAAATGCTATATGGTTTCCGTAAAGAAATGCAGCTAGATCTTGCACGTGAAGGCTATAACTTCTGCACATACCTACCATTTGGTAACGATTGGTACGGTTACTTTATGCGCCGTTTAGCAGAACGCCCACAAAATGTGGCACTTGTGACAAAACAAGTGTTTAATAAAAAAACAAATATGGCAATCGGCTTAGGAGCTGCGGCATTTGCTCTTGGTCGCCTTTCAAAAAAAGGAAAATAATCATTACAAGCTAGATGCTATCCATCAGTTAGATAGTTCTATCCGTCACTTTTGGGAGTCTATCCATCAGTTAGATAGCTCTATCCATCAATTTAGTGAGTCTATCCATCAAATCAACAATAAAAGCGAAAACATCGTTAATCAATGTTTTCGCTTTTTTTATTGAGCTTATAGTTTTTAACGCGATATTGTAAGCTTTGACGACGAATCCCCAATGCCGCAGCCGTTTTAGAAATATTCCCCTGATGAAAATCTAACGCCTTCGAAATATAGTACTCCTCTACCTCTTTCATGTAGACGTCTAACGGTCGGATATCCTGCTGATTTTTAATTACAAACAAGTCACTCGTAGATACTTCTTTTTCCGTTTCCTCACATGAGCTTTGGATTTTCCATTTGAAATGGACAGGCAACATATGTGACTCCACAATCATTTCATTGGTAATCAACGACGTAATTTCATCCAATAGAACTTCCAATTCCTTTAGATTACCTGGCCAATCATATTTTAAAAAGGTTTCACGCACTTCTTCTGAAAGCCCTTGAATTGATGAGCCAAAGCTATCACGATGCCGTTTGAAATAGTCATCGATAAAGGGCATGATATCCTCTTTTCTTTCTCGTAAAGGTGGTACATATATTGTGATGCCAGAAAAAAGTCGATACAGCTTTTTAGATAGCTCTTGCTTTTGAATTAAATCAATTGGGTCTTTGCCAACACTAGCGATTAGAACATGCTGATGATTTGGGTGATTATTAAAAAGCTCAACAATCTTTTCCTGTGCTTCAAGCGATAAATATTCGATACGCTCTGCAAAAAAAGTGATTTTTTCCTTTTCAATAATATATTTTTCAAATTGCTTTAAAACCGTTTTTTCGTCTCGACGGCAAATTAAAGCAATAAACATATCATTTTGAACCTTTAGATCATGATGAATTCCCTCAGCCACCATATCAATGCCTGTACCTGATTCCCCTATTAAGACAACAGGCATTCTACTTAGCGCTACAATCTTTGCTTTTTCAATAACATCCTTCATGACTGGTGATACAGCGGTGATAATATCAAATGTCAATGGTGCGCCATATCTTCTTAATGGCTGATACATCATATATTCAAGCTGTGTAATATCTCGTGCAAATTCCACAGCCCCCACTAAAGCACCTTCATAGTGCAACGGATAAATATTGCTTATATAGGTCACTTCTTGATTTTTTTTATTCCAATACGTTTTTTTGATATTGTAAATGGGTGTTTCAGAGCTGAGGACCTTATAAATATCACTTTTTTCAATCTCAAAATCAATAATCTCTAAGGCTCGCCTTTCCTCAAACTCATCTTCGTTAACACCCTCTAATTCCCTCATTTTTTTATTATATATGAGCAACTTGCCATCCGTATCTACGACGCAAATTCCCATATCACCTTTTTCAATGACATATTTATAAATACTTTGTAGTACATTATTATCCATCTTGTCCTCCTGTATTCCATTAAGCTTATTCTAACACCAATACGAAAAACAGATGCAAAAATTGAAAAAGTTTTAAGATTTGAGTTGATTAATGCCAAATTATATTGCATTATATAATTATCACAATCTTAAAAGGTGCATAATCATTTGGCATCACTTATCCATGGGGAGGAAACTGACATGATTCCATACAAACACGAACCATTCACAGATTTTTCACAAGAGGCAAACTACAATGCTTATGTGGAGGCTTTAAATAAAGTTGAAGGTTACTTAGGTCAAGACTACCCACTTATCATTGGTGGCGAGCGCATTACAACAGAAGATAAAATCGTTTCGTACAATCCTGCAAAGAAAACAGAAGTGATCGGCCGTGTGTCAAAAGCAAGCAAAGAGTTAGCTGAAAAAGCGATGCAAGCAGCGGATGAAACATTCAAAACATGGAAAAAAGTTGACCCTGCGATTCGTGCTGACGTTTTGTTCAAAGCAGCAGCTATTATTCGTCGTCGTAAACATGAATTCTCTGCATTATTAACAAAAGAAGCAGGGAAACCATGGGCAGAGGCAGATGCAGATACAGCGGAAGCAATCGACTTCTTGGAATACTATGGTCGCCAAATGCTACGCATTAAAGGCGGTCAACCAGTAGAAAGCCGTCCAGGCGAATACAACCGTTATGACTATATTCCATTAGGAATCGGTATCGTTATTTCTCCTTGGAACTTCCCATTTGCTATCATGGCTGGTACAACAGTGGCCGCTTTAGTAACAGGGAACACAGTCTTATTAAAACCAGCTTCTACAACACCAGTAGTGGCGTATAAATTTATCGAAGTATTAGAAGAAGCAGGTCTTCCAGCAGGTGCCGTGAACTTCGTACCAGGTTCTGGTGCTGAAGTAGGCGACTACTTAGTTGATCATCCAAAAACACGCTTCATCAGCTTCACAGGTTCACGTGATGTTGGTTTACGTATCAACCAACGTGCTTCTGTATTAAATGATGGTCAAATTTGGATTAAACGTGTCATCGCTGAAATGGGCGGAAAAGATACAATCGTGGTTGATAAAGAAGCAGACTTAGAATTAGCTGCACAATCAATCGTCAAATCAGCATTTGGCTTCTCAGGTCAAAAATGTTCAGCATGTTCTCGTGCAGTCATCGTAGAAGATGTATATGAGCAAGTTGTTAATCGTGTAGAAGAATTAACAAATGCTTTAACAGTTGGAGATCCAACAGATTTCAGCAACTTCATGGCAACAGTTATTGACCAAGCGGCATTCAACAAAATTACGGAATACATCGAAATCGGTAAAGGCGAAGGTCGTCTAGTGGCTGGTGGTACAGCAGATGATTCAGTTGGTTACTTCGTACAGCCAACTGTATTCGCAGACGTAGAACCTTCTGCACGTATTATGAAAGAAGAAATCTTTGGGCCAGTGGTAGCGATCGCAAAAGCAAAAGATTTCGATCACGCAATTGAAATTGCGAACGATACAGAATACGGTTTAACAGGTGCAGTCATCACGAAAAACCGTGTGAACTTAGAAAAAGCACGTGAAGAATTCCATGTAGGAAACCTTTACTTCAACCGTGGCTGTACAGGTGCCATCGTTGGCTACCAACCATTTGGTGGCTTCAACATGTCAGGTACAGACTCAAAAGCAGGTGGACCAGACTACCTACAACTGCATATGCAAGCAAAAACAACTTCAGAAATGCTTTAATATTTTTCAAAAATGCCGTCCATTCCAAACAATGGGCGGCATTATTTTTTGGGCTAAACAGAAAACCACTATATAATAGAAGAAACTCATATGAATTTTGATTCACTCCCCCTCCCTTATTCCATACAAAATCTTTCTACAAAAACGAAAAGACTACTTATTTCCTAGAATTCGTTGGCATATTTTATGATATTTCTAACATTTGACCCTTAACTTGATTGTATAACTTTGTTAAAATGATATCAGTTTAGGAGGGTAAAACTATGAAAAAACGATCAATTTTTATGTTGCTTATGATGCTTATTAGTGTAGTCATTTGGCAACCACAATCGGCCAATGCTAATGAGCTATCAGGCCATATGCACGAAAGTGGCTTGCGTTATTTAATCTCTAAAGATGCATTGATTAAAGATGCAAACGGTAGCTATCGTCCAAATGACACGGTTACACGCGGTGAATTTGCCACATACATAGCAAAAGCTTTAGATTTAGGTACAAAAAGCGACATGACGTTTACAGATGTCTCAGACACCTATTTATATGCAAATGAAATTAAGCTTGCCGCTACTGCTGGAATTATCACAGGGTATACGGATGGCTCTTTTAAGCCTGACGCACGCATTTCAAGAGAGCATATGGCAGTTATGCTAATTAGAGCGGTGGATTATTTAAAAATACCAAAAGGTACTTCTTCTATTACATTTAAAGACAATGCCACTATTTTTAAAGATTTCCGTCAGGATATTGCCATTGGTGCACAATTAGGACTGATTAAAGGAAGCTCTAATGGCATGTTTTTACCTAGAGACAATGCCACTATCGGTGAAGCTTCAACATTCATTCTACGTTTAATTCTTCTTGCCGATCAAATGGATACTGAGAATAACGAAAACAACGGAAACTCAGAGAATAATGGCAATAATAATGGAAACGCTGGTAACAACGAAAATACTGGGAATAACGGTAATACTACAGCATATATCATCAAAGAAATTTCAAATGGCAATCTAGTAGACAAGCAAAGCCTTCCTACCTTTGAAGCAGCTGAAAAAGCGATGACAAGTAATTCGTTAGTGATTACTCAAAATAATAAAATTATAAAAATGACTTCGGGTTATGTTGTAACGAATAATTACGTTGCACTGAACTCTGAAACAATTAAGGATCAAATCGCTGTTGCTGGTAATACAGAAATGGAGTATCTAGGCAGTGATGCCACACAAGTAAAAGTACGCTTAGCTGGTCATGTAGGCTATTTAAAACAGGCTGACGTTAGCTTAATTCCTTCTGCATTAGTGAAGGGGCGTTCTTTCTATTCAAATGAAAATGGTGAAATCAAGCATACCCTATATGATTATAAAACGAATAAGTATTCCTCTAGTTACGTGTACGGTAAGGCTCCTAGCTTTATGAAGCAAGGCGAAAAATACTTTAGCTGGGATGGCATTAATTTTACAAATGCCAATGGTTCTTCAAAAGGAGAAGGCTATAATTACTATCAATTCCTACCCGCTCGTGCGACAACTCAATATACAGCAGAAGAGCTAGATCAATATATTTTGCAAAAATTAGCGGAAGTTGAAAGCTCAGGTGCTACCATTTATAAGGATGCAACAACAAAAAGTAAATTAATTGGCTTAGGCTCTGTGTTAAAGGAAGTAGAAGCAAATGCCCATATTAATGCTATGCTTATTTTATCTCTAGCACAGCATGAGAGTGCTTATGGGATGAGTGATCACGCACAAAACTTGAACAATCTATTTGGTTTATATGTCTATGACACAAACCCATTAAACAAAAAGTTTGATAGTGTTGGTGCAAACATTAATGAGCTTGTTGAAAGGTTCTTACAGCCAAATTATATTACACCAGGAGGACGTTATACGAATGGTGCAGTGGTCGGTTCTAAGGCTATCGGTTTCAATGTAAAATACGCTTCAGATCCATTCTGGGGCGCTAAAATTGCTGGACACTACTATCGTGCAGAAAAGGCTTTAGGCTTTAAAGATGCAAATAACCCTTATAAAATTGCACTAACTACAACAGCTGGTCTAAATGTTCGTGCAGACGCATCAACAAGTCAAAGTCCATTGTTCACATTTAGCAAAAGTAATATGCCCGTCATTGTCACAGATACAGGAGCAAATGGTTGGTATCAAGTTGTTTCAGATAAATTACCCACTGAACCTGCCTATATTAGTAAGGATTATATTAAATTCATCAATACCGTGAAATAATAGTAAATGGCTGCCTCCTAAGAAACGAGGCAGCCATTTTTTATAGATTTGTTTGTATTTTTCGAATGCGGGTATGTATAAAGTAAGAAAAACGATCCCAAAAGATAGCACCCCTTTGGAATCGTTCTTCAACTATTATTGTTTCTTGTAATATTGCAAAATACCATTGTAAATAGATTCTGCAAATAATTTAACGTATTGATCATTCGTCATTTTATTGTGATCCTCTGTATTCGTTAAGAATCCTAGCTCCACTAAAATAGATGGAATCACCATGTTACGAATGACGTAGTATTGCTCTTGCTTCACACCACGGTTTTTCATATTTAAATTGTTAACAATTTGGTTATTCACAAATGTAGCTAAATCGATGTCCTCTTGATACATATCTCCTGTAGATATTGCATAATATGTTTCAGTACCCTGTGCTGACGCATTGGCAGCAGAGTTAACATGGACGCTAACGAAAATCTCACCATAGTTTGCTTGTGTAAAATCTACACGATCTTGTAATGATGGATACGTATCACCAGTACGTGTCATATAAACTTTTGCACCAGCATTCTCTAGTAATTGCTTAACTTGTGTGCTGACTTTTAATGTAATGCTTTTTTCAGAAACAGAACCTTTTACAGTACCTGGATCTTTACCACCGTGACCTGGGTCTAGGATGATAATACGATTTTGTAAAGGCTTAGCTGTTTGATTTAATAGTTTTAAATAGGATTTATGAACATATCCTGTTTGACCATTATAGGTGATTTCTGCCCAATAACCATTAATGCTATTAACTTGGACATACTCTCCCTTGTTCAGCTTAAATAGCACTGGCGAAGTTGAGTTACCTTGACTACGCACATTTAGGTTAGCAACCGTTACCTTACCTAATACATCTCCAGAAGCTGGTGGTGGTGTTGGATCCGGATTAGGTTTTACTTCTCCAGTAGCATCCGTAGTACTGTTTGCTACAATATAACCTGGCAAACCATTTACTTGTGTTAAATAATAGCCACCTATTGTTTTGTAAACTGGTAGTTTTTCGTTGGCTTTAACTGATGAAATTACTTTTGCGGAAGATGTTGGCTTCACATATAAGTTTACAGCACCATTTGTCGTAACTTCTTTTTCGACTGCTCCTAGCTCATTGCCATCTGCATCTAAAAATTCAGTGTATTGCTTAAAAACATAGGCAAATGCACCTTTATAAGTTACCTTTAACCAATTGCCTTCAACTGCATATACTGATAATTTACCGCCTGTATTGACTTTACCTACGATGTTAGTACTAGAAGAGGAATCCTTTGATTTACGGATGTTTAACCCCTCTGTAGTAACTTTTACTAAGCCAATCACTTGTGATGTATCTGGCACTTGTACACCTTTTACAGGTAATTCTAAGCGATATTTTTCACTTTTTGCACGTGCAACGAATAAAGAAAATTGTGAACGTGTTACAGTACTATTTGGTAAATACTTATCACCCGTTCCGTTCGTAATACCATTATAATAGATGGTATTAATGTATTTCACATATTCATGTGTAATCGCTACGTCCGTAAATGGTGAGTCAATTCCCTCATACTCACTAGTATCTAAATTGAATGCCTTTGTTAATACATAACTCATTTCTCCACGAGTTAGAGGCTTATTTGGTAGGAATTCACCTTTTATATTTTTGTCGAAAAATCCTAATTGGACAGCACGTTCTATGTAACCTGACATTTCAGTGCCTACTGTAACATCTGAAAAGCTTGATTTATTAACAACTAATGGTTTGTTACCTGAAGCAACTACAACCATCTTAGCAGCTTGTCCTCTTGTTACATTGTTATTTGGGCCAAATACTCTTTTACCATTGACAAAGTATCCTTGAATAACACCTAAACTTACTAAATAATTGATTTCTTCATAGGCTGGGTGTGTTTTAGTGACATCTTCAAATGTTATATTTGAATTGGTAGCTGCACTGACACTTGCACTATGTATCGTAAACATAGAAGCCGAAATCAATAAGACGCACAAGATAAGACTAATTTTTTTGATGTTCAATGTCTTATTTCCTCCCTTCTTGTTCTCTTAACGTGTCCATTTTAACAAAATTAGCTAAATAATGCATCAGACAATAGAACTGTTAAAATTTAATTTTCCAAGTCACACCCTTTCCTACAAAATTATCATAAAAATAGAAGAGTCTGCGATTGCAAACCCTTCTTCCATTATACGCTATTCAAAAGATCAATTCTTGCAATCTATAACACAATTAAAGTGTTAACTTTATGAACTTATTGTTGAATTCGTTTGATAAATACTTTTAGTTGGTCGATTTTAAGTAACTCATCTGAACCGAAGCTACCTTCTCCATCGCCATTTGTAATACCATTTGATGCTAAAGTCGAAATATATCCATTAGCCCAGCTATTTTGAGGTACATCGCTAAATGCTACACTTCCACCATTGTTTTCAAGGCCAAATGCTACCACTAATACTTTAGCAATTTGTGCGCGTGTAATTGGTGAAGACGGGTTGAATTTACCATTCGCATCGCCTTCAAAGATGCCTAGTTTTGCCACAGCTGCGATTGCACCTGCATGGGCATTGGATGGTTTTACGTCTACAAAACCAGCATTTGTATCAGATGTATCTAAGTTCAAAGCTTTCGCAATTTGGACAGCTACCTCTGCGCGAGAAGCATATACTGAAAAGTCAATTGCTGCTTGTTTAACTTCTGCTTGCTGTTGTGTATCAAATGTCGCAACGCGTTTAGCACCTACATAACGAGAGCTCCAATAGTATGGATCATTCACACTTGAATAACTTACGCCTTGACCAGTTTGAGAGTGGATCATTTTACCGTCACCTATGTATATAGCCACATGTGAAATACCACTACCACTTGTATTGAAAAATAGTAAATCGCCAACTTGCAAATCGCTTTTCGCTACTGCAGTACCTTGTTGATACTGTGAGCCAGATGTGCGATTTAATTGAATGCCTAAATCTGAAAATACTTTAGAAGTAAAGCCAGAGCAATCAAAACCACTTGTTGTTGTACCGCCGTATTTATATGGAATACCTACGTATTTAGAAGCTGTATCAGTTACATCTGCTTTAGTCGCTGCCTCAGCAGTGTTTATATGAGCTGTTGAAAATAACATAAAAGATGCAAAAATCGGTAATAACCATTTCTTATTCATACTTTTGTTATACCCCTCTCAAAACTTTTTTGCCTATACATAGACTATCACAAAAAAAGCGATTGTTATTTTTCAATTGTGTAACGGTTTTAGACAGCAAAAAAACGCTGTAATACCAACGTTTGGTGGTATTTCCAGCGTTCAAAAGGAAATTTTTTTATCGTATTTTGGATCTTTCGTAACATTCCTGTAATATTAGAGACTCTTTGTTACACAACAACTTATTGACTAGAGAACATTTGAACCCAATAGTAATTTCCTTTGATGTCCTGTGCTATCGCAACACCTGTATTTGTATAATGTTCTTTTAAAATATTCTCTCGATGACTAGGGGAAGCCATCCACGCCTTTACAGCAATTTCAGGTGTTTTTATATTTCTGGCAATATTCTCGCCAAAGCTTGTGTAATCGTAATCAAATAATGTCGCTAAATCCCAAGGTGCACCATAAAATGGAGAAACATGTTCAAAATAATGGCGATTCACCATGTCCTGTGCTTTGATAATCGCGATTTGTGTCAGCTCTGGATCATAGACAACCGTTTCTAGCTTATTCTTTTTTCTTTCCACATTGATTAATTCAATGACCTTTTTAGACCATTCTGTAGAAAGGTTTTTTGTTGGGATATATTGCTTCGCTAAATAATCATAGGCTACTTCCAGCTTCTTTATCTTTTGCTGAAAATTTATGCTGCGCTCAACAAAAACAGCAAACTGTGCACGCGTCACCAATTGGTCCGGTGCAAAATGTTTTGTATCCACTCCACTAACAATGCCTATATCTGCTAAGGATTCGATATAGTCCTTTGCCCAATGTGTGCTAGCAATATCTGCAAACTGGCTGTTGTTTTTGCTATCTACTTTAAACTGATAGGCAAGTGTTAGCATTTTCGCTACCTGCATTCGCTTCAAAGGCTCTTCTGGATGAAATTCATCACCTTTTTGAATAACACCTAGCTGAACGAGCTGACAAATTTCCTTGTAATATGGATGTGTTGCAGGAACATCCTTAAATTTTGCGGAATTCGCAATGTCTACATTTACCTGGAGAGAACGAGCAATGGTAGCGGCAGCCTCAGCCCTCGTAATAGCTTGCTCAGGCTTAAATGTATGATCGTTATATGTAGTCATATATTGTTTAGTGAGCATATGTTGAATGGAAGCATTTGCCCAATATGAACTAGTCACATCTACAGCTTTTGCAGATGCAGCTTCTACCTGACTTGAATTAGTTAAACTTCCTATGGTTGCAGCTATTGAAAGGACCACTATACAAAGTATTTTTTTCAACAGGGCTACCTCCTCACTCTGTCAAATGAATATGTATCCATAATGTAATAAAAATAAGTAAGCACATTATAAGATACGAATTTCATCTGATATAGTTTCACTTTTTTGGAAATTTATAAGTAAATCCATTATTTTCTCGTTATAAAAGGAGTTTTCCCGCAATCTTCATTGGGGAAACTCCTTTTTCGTCAGACTATTGTATCATTTTTAGATATTCTTCTAAAATGCGGAAATTATAAACTAACCCCTGTTGCTCAATCGATAAATTACTATAATCTTTTTGAGCAGCTAATACTTTTTTCTCGAAGGATGAGCTTTCTGGATCAATGCCGCCAATGGCTTGGACAACTTTCAAAACAGCTGCCACATCTTTTTCAGCCTGCTTTAATACATCCTCATTGATGACTTGTCCTCGTACTTTTGAATCCAGCGCTTTATAAGCAGCAACTGCATTAGCCACATCTTCAATATAGGTTGGCGAGCTTGGTGAAAGTCCCGCTATTAACTCAACCACTTTCTTGACGTCAGCCATGCTTTTCTCTGCCTCTAATAAAATTGAGTAGTTGGAAATACGCTGTTTATCTATTGTATTCAAGCTATCATACTCTCTACGCACCGCTTCGATCATACCAAAGTAGAACTTATCCTTCGGATTCAAGTTAGCAATGCTATTATAAACTTTTATCACGTTGTCTAATGATAGCAATAGCTGGTCGTTATAGACATAGCGTCTTTGATCGGCATTGAGCTTATCATAGGCTTTTAAAATCTTTTGATACTGGCTGTTCATATCTTTGGCTGTTAATAATCGGTCAATATCCTCTACCACACTAATAACAGGCTTAATTAGCTTCTCTTGATCTTGTAGCACTCTGTAATTTTGTACAGCTCGCTGCTGATCCTTTGGTAAAGCATTATAAGCCGCACGAATCTCTTGAATACGTTTCACATATTGCTTTGGATCAACAGATGGTAAGTCATTGATCATCTGCATTACATTCCCAGCACCTAAAATACTAGACTCAGCTGCTTGCAATAAATAATAGTTTGTCACATATTGCTGCAAATCAGCAGGCAGTGCATCGTACAATGAACGTGCTCGTGATGTATCCTGAAGGAATGTACTATTAGAAGATTTTAGTTTGCTAATCAATTCCATCACATTAGAAACAGGCTCAAACTTTAAGAGTACATCAATATTATCAATATATTTCTTCTGATCCTTTGATAGTTTGTCATAGGCCTTACGTGCGGCGTTAAACTTACTAACAAAGTTTTGTGCTTCTGGATCTAGTTCATTAATTTGAACCATCACACTTAAAATCGGTTTAACTGCTTTTTCACGTGTTGTTAAATCTTTAATATTTGTCACTAATTTCTTTTGATTCGATGACAGCTTATCATAGGCTACTCGTGCATTCATCAGCTTCGTTAAATAGTCTGCATCTTGTTCTTCTGTTAAATTAATAAGCTCAATCACGCTCTGCGCTAAGCCCTGTTCATTTTCTGCTGCCACCAGAGCATCATAGTTGATGATAGCTTGTTGTTTCGCTTCAGGTAGTGAATCGTAAAGCTCACGAGCTGTTTTCATATCCTGATAGAATGTTTTACTCGTTGGCTTTAATGAAGCAATAAGACCAATCAAAGAAGCTACATCCTCAACTGCTGTCAGATTATCATAGTTCGTCACTCGTTTTTGTGATACTGTATCAAGCGCATTATAGGCTTTGCGTGCAGCAAGTACCTTTTTCGTATAATCCTTACTTGTTGGGTTTAAGGCATCAATCATTTGAATAACCTTTACTACAGCCTTATTGTTTTTTTCATACGCACTTAACGTTTTGTACTCTTCTACCAGCTTTTTAACATTCTTATCCATCGTCTTATATTCTGCAGCTAGGTCGGCTACCTTTTTGACAAATGTATCAGGATTCTCATTCGCCAATGCTGCGACACGGGCATCAAAGTTTTTGGCTGTATCGATATACCCCTGTGCTTTTATTAGGTCAGCATAATTGACAACCTTTCCTTGAAGTGTTGCATCTGCTAATGCCGCGTATGCCTCTGTTGCTTTTGTTACATCCACTTTATACGTTTTTTTAGAAGGATTTAAAGCATTAATTTGAACAATGACATCTACAACTGGTACTATATCTTTTAAATCCTTGTAATTTTTTACATATACTTTATTATTGTCATCTAGCTTTGCATAAGCAGTAAAAGCTGACTTCGCTTTGGAAATATAGTTTTTAGAAGATGGATCAAGTTTTTCAAAGAGTGAGATGACATTCACAACAGCTTTATGTGATTTTTCAAAATCTGTTAAAACTTTAATGTTCGTTACACGACTTTTTGCTGCTGATGGTAGTGCATTATAAGCTGAACGGGCATCTAGCATATCCTGTACGAGATTAGATGATGTATTTAAACTGTCGATCTTGCTCATAACATCTGTTACTGCTGATGCTTCGTTTGTAAGAACTGTTAATTTTTCATTGAGTTTATCTTTGATATTATCAAGCGCTGCTGCATATTCACTGCCCGATGCATCTAAAGCAGCAACTGCATTTTTCAATGTTTCAAGCTGTGCGTTGTAGTCAGACACAGAAGAATTTAGTGCATTCACTTTTTTCGATACATCCGCATATTTGAAAAACAGAGTTAGTTTATTTGTGCCTTGAACTAACGTCTTTTCACTTTCTCCAAGCTTATCGAAAGCAGCCTGTGCAGCTAATGTCTTGCTTTCAAAAGTAGAAGCTGTTGGATCAATACTATCGATTAATTTATCCACAGTTAAAGACGCGTTATAAACCTTTTCCCACTTCGTTAACTCTGCTAGATTATTAACAATTTTTTTGACATTTGCCGCATTGATTGTTGTTCCAGATGGTGCTGGAGGAGCATCATAAGCAGTTCGAGCATCTTTAATTGCTTGTACTTTATCTGAAGCACCTGCAATTGCCAAGATGAGTCCTTCAATCTGTTGTGCAGAAGCAATATTCGCGACCGCTATTTCAAAATCAGCCGCATTCTTTATATATCCCTTTTCTAGGGTTAATTGATTATCATAAATATCTTTAATTGAAGCTACTTCTGTACGATAAGCAGCATCACTTGATACACGTAGTGCTGAAATTCGCTTGGAAATTTCAGCCGCTTTTTTATACTCTTCAAGTATAGAAGCGTTTGTCACCAAATTTTTTGATGCCGTATCAAGGCTGTTATATGCTTTTTCAACAGACGATACCGCACTAATGAAATTTGTTGCTGATGTGAATTCAGATGGTTGTTTTGCTTTCAGCTGATTAATACTTAATATAACTTTTTCTACAGCCGACTGACTCGTTAGAGCGTCCTTATATTTTTTGAAGGGCGTTACGGAAGCATCGTTTGGATTATAAGCTTCAACCACCTTCTTTTGATCTGCAGTTAAGGTATTATATCCAGTTGTAAAACTGTTTAGTGCAGTCGAAATATCTTCAAAATTTGCAGAACTCTCCAATAAATTAACTAAATCCACTAGCTCGCTAGCAATCAATTCAGTAGCTTCTACATCCTTACCTAATTTTGATAGTTTTCCAACGTCCAGTCCTTTTTTGCCAAAATACGCATCACGTGCTGCCTTATCATAACCATATTGCAACACCGAGTTACGCATAGTAGGAGCAATACTACTTGCGTTATTTATAAGCGCTGTATCAACGGCCTGTTTAAATTGAGCTTGTACATATAGATAGGATGTTGTATCTGTTGGTTCTTTTTCTCCTAAAAATTTAACATATTCGTCATTTACAGCTTCAACTTCTTCAAAAAACGTTTTACTTGAATACAAAATTCCATTAACTTTATTGCCCATTCCTTTAAGTTTTGTTAATAGCTCGCGATGTTTTACTACATATTCATACTTCGCTTTTATAATTGCTTTTTCATCAGCATTAAAATCTCCAGAATTTTGTACAACAATGAGATTTCCTTCTGCAATCACCATCTCATCACCTGAAGAATTTTCAGATAACTTACCAAATTCTGCAATGAGCTGCTCTCTTGTCGTAGCAGCTGCTACCACGTTGGCATAGCCAACTTGCTCTGTCTGTGGTGTCACACGAGTTTGCGCATCATTTTCCTGTGCATTCGCTATAGTCGTAGGTGCAAGTAAAAGACTTGTTATGACCCCTGCTGTCAATTTTCGATTCAATCGAACCACCCTTTCATCTTTTATGTATGGGAAAATGATTATGTTCATTTTCAATTATCTTGATTCAGAATTTATCCCCTTCCACTATACAGAGTTAAATTCTTGTTTTACTTTTTTCATCGATTAATTAAATGCCCACCGAAATAAGGGAACACCGTCTAAATGTGCCACGTCTTGTAGTAATGAAGGTGTGTGACCAGCATCAAGTAGCCCCAATACCTCTGGCGGATGTCACAGATTTTGAAAAAAAACGTTTCGAGCAAGCTCGAAAAAATCCGGACGTAATTACAGCAAAGTGTAATTGATAATCATTACTTTAGTATCGGTATAAATATCATGTTTTCAAGACATTCTAGTATATTTACAAAATTATGAGTATCAAAAATAATTTTTCAAATTTACTAGCTAGAAAAACAGGAAGTTATTTCAATTATACTATACAATAGATTTATGTGATGTTTACATCAACCGACATGTAGTGACGGCATATGATTTTTTCTACGAAATTAATGAAAAAAAACAGCTAATTTCATATGTCATAATCTTTTTATAAGGTGTATACTACAACTTTGAAATCCTATTTTGGAAGAAAGGACGCTGTTTATGTTTTACCATTATAAGTTCTGGCATAGCTTAAAAAATCCTACCTACTTTACAAACATAGTAGAGGAAGGTGAGGTCATCGGATATAAGAAACGCGTATTATCAGTGTTTATTTTATTTATCCTGTTGTATGCTGTACGCGAATATTGGGGAATGGGGACGGAAAATTTAACGACCCTATTCGCAATGGATCAACAAAATGATTATTTTGTAGCACGCGTACTTTCCATGCTCGGTGCTGTATTATGGGCAATCGTCTATTTTTGCTTCCATTATTATGGGGTTACCTATCTATTACATCTATTAACGGACATTCCTTACTCTTGGATTAAAAAAGTCCAGCTTTATGTTGTTGCCTTCTTATTAATCGAAAAAGCAATTCTCTTTGCTGTTTTCTACGCAGTAGGCTATACAACAATGTTTTCGTTCTTCTCATTAGCTCCAGCTGCCCTACAGGTGATTGAAACAGATTTCGTCTTATTTAGCATCAACCAATTGACAGTAACGACCGTTCTAATCATTATTGTGCAGTATCTATTCCTATCTAAATGGGAGGAAGCAGCTAGTAGAAAAATATTAGTAGTCAAATTGATTGGTGTACAACTATTTATGGCCTTATTTGTTGGGATGATTAGTGTGCTACCAATAAAAGAATGGATTGCTAGGGGGTTAGGATGATGGCATTTATCAAAGCAAGACCATGGACAAGTATGACCATTGTGTTGGCGATGCTAGTAATCGGTATAAATGCTTATTTAGTGTTCAAGAATGATAGCAACATCACACGATCCTACTTTATCGACGAGTTTCAAAAAGCTTATATCGGCACAAATACTGAGCGTGTCAATAAAGAAACGATTGTGGCACCTGCAGAAACGTTTACCATTACGGCTGATGTAACCAGCTTATCGGCTGTGAATGTAAAGCGTGGTCAGGAAGTGATGATGAATGATTTGCTTGCTACCTATCAAACTGATGAGGTAGATGAAGAGATAACAAAGCTTGAATCAGAACGTACTGCCTATGAAACAGAATTAAGTGATTTACAGGATGCACTCGACCAAATTGAGGATGAATATGGAGATGGCTCTAATCCGAAAAGCTCGATTAATACGGACCAAATCAATGATAAACTATCTGTTACGCTAAAATTAGAGCTTGCTCAACAAAATTCAGCATCGACAGCCGTTGCACTGCTAAATCGACATATTGCCGAAACAAATCGTCAAATTGCGCTAATTGAAGCACAAATTACACAAATTCACTCTCGTCAAGGCATTGTCAGTCCTATTGATGGTATCGTATCTGCCATTAAAGAAGAAGCTGGTACAGTAACGTTTGAAATCTATTCTAATGAAAAAGCAATGTATGCCTATTTATCAGAAAAGGAATGGCAAAAGGTACAGGAAGGCCAAACCGTTGATTTTAAAGTCAAACATGTTAAAGATGCCTTATCAGGTGTGGTTTTAGAAAAACAAATGATCGCTACAGATGATCATACATTTTGGGCAAATGAGCTAGCCAAAACAGCAGCTTTACCACAGCCAACAAATTATGAAGTAACGTTACAGCAAGATGCTCCATTAGAGGACATCCCATTTTCAACTACAGGCAAAGCATCCATTATTGTCAATGAAGCATTCGATTCTTACAAAGTCGATAAATCGTGGCTAGCGACGACTAAAAAAGGAAATAAAAAGCTTTATATTATCAATCAGGAGGGCAAAATCCAGCTGATCGATATCAATGTGCAATTTAACACAGCGAAATCCGCTATTTTTATGGACTATGTAGAGGAAGGCACGCCAATGCTCTCTAATGAGAAACGTAATATTGCAGCCTATACCTTCCGCACATTGCCTGTTGAGAAAATACAATGGAGCCATTTTAAAGATTTAACTTGGAAACAATATGTGAAATACATTGTATTCTAAATAAAAAATCCGCTTCGCTCTCTTATGAGCTAAGCGGATTTTTTTGCTACGAACGAATTCCCTGTAGTAGCTACAGGGGATTCATCAATATTATTTGAATGATAAGCATCTATTTAAGAAGCTTGCAAATTGAGCACGTGTAATTTGTGCATCTGGTCTAAATGTATTGTCTGGGAAACCTCCAGTTAAATTATTCGCCACAAGTGCTTGGATATTGCTATATGCCCAATGTGTTGATTTAACATCTGTGAAGCTTACCTTACTTGTACCTGTTAATTTGTACGCTCTTGTTAAAATCGCAGCCATTTCTGCACGTGAAAGCTGTCCATTTGGATTAAACTTCCCTGCTTCTTGCCCTTTAATAATACCAGCCTGCTCTACGGCAGCAATGGCACTGTAAGCATAGTGACCTTTACTCACATCTTTAAAGCTTGAATCCTTCGTCGTTGTTAGATTTAAAGCTCTAGCAATGATTGTTGCTGCCTCTGCACGAGTAATCGATGCTTCTGGCTTAAATGTTCCATTGGCATACCCTTTAATAAGCGATTTATTGTTTAGGCTTTGGATTTCAGAAAATGCCCAATGTCCTTTTGCAACATCTGTATAAATTAATTCCTCATGATTATCTTTATAGACAGCCTGTAATTGATCGAAGTATAGCTGCCCTTTCTTTTGAAGAGACGCTGTTGGTTGAGCAACATATAAACGTTCAAATTTCAATGGCTGCGCTAAATCACTCGGAATATTCGCCGTAACGTACTTCCAGCCATTCCAGTCTAAACCGCCCTGACTTGTGAAATCAATCGTATGCTTAGTGCCAGAACCATCAACAACTACACCTCTTAGCCAATGCTTACCGCCATCACCAAATACCCAAAGACCGATGTTTTTAGGCTGACCTGTCATAGCAATTGGTGTCTTAGCAACCATATAGGCCGCTTTTGTGCCTGTGCCTGCTGTCGTAAAATCATAGTTTAATTGTAAGCTAGCAGTTCCCTGTCTAGCATACTCTTTAGAGCTTGCTAATGAAGCATTGGCTTTTGCCACTTCAGTTGTCCAAGATGACGCATTATCGAAGCTATCTAGTACGATAGGTTTTTCTGCTAAGTCTATTACTTTTACAGGTGTAGACGTACGGATTCCTTCATATTCTGCGATAATTTTCCCTTCACCTTTTTGTGTAGCGGTAAAGGTTGCCCCATCCATTTTCCCGATATTTCCTTCCACAGTCCATTTCATATTGGCTGGGTTGATCGTCATCGGATTCAAGTATTGATCATAGGCACTTGCTACCTGCATATCTACAGACGAACCTTTCATTACTTGACTTACACTACTTAATGTAATCGATTTTGCTTGTCCTGGTGGCGCTGTATTCACAACCTGCAAAATGGCTGATACACGACGTTCACTGCCCTCTGATGGTCTGTTCACTAGGTTGGCAAAATAGCCACCTGGATTACGCACGACCATCGCTGTAGAGCCGCCTCCATCTAAGTTAATAGCCGAAGAAGCGCCCATTGAAATTAAATGAGAAGCTAAATCTGATAAATTAACACCATTACTGTGACCGCTTATGCGACCATCAATTGTTACAAGAGATACCTTCGTACCAGTGGCATCCACTGCAACTGCTGTACGTGGACTACGTGTTGAAGCAAAGCCAGAATTCGTCGGCATCGAAATATCTACTTTGCCGTTTCGCACTAGCATTGGTCCAGCAGCTAAAATGAATTGAGCATCCATCCATTTTTGATCAATGGATAAGCTTACATCCACATTCGTGCCTGAAGTAATTGTACTTAATTCAGCAGCTAGCTCTTTATTTTGAACAGAAATAACAAAGCCATCCGCTGGTACAGATGAGTTACCTTCTGCCCCATAGGCTGTTACATGCGAAACTGTGCCTGAAAACTGATCGCCAAAATGCAAGACATTTGTATCTTGGCTAGCACCTGTCACCACTAATTCTACACCCCATGTATTCGTACCTGTGGTTCTTTTTTCAGGTGTATATAAAACTGTTTTATTCGTTCCTCGTTCACTATTAATGAGATCAATAGGATAGCTTTTGCCATTCACTTGGAACGTTAGATTTGTTGTATAATAATCTGCTATCGCTTTCCCTGATTTTGATAAACCAAACGCAACTGGTTTTTGTGTTGGGCTATCATACGTATCTCCTAAAATACCATAGTTCACTATTTCATTTTTTTCCGCTAACAAGTTCGCGGGCATACCATTACCTAAAAAGTAAGAAGCATTGACAGCTCCCACAACACGATGTCCATCATACGTATTTTGCTTTGCCATCGCTGATGTTGTTTTTAATGAATTAATAGGATTGGGCATACCGATTTCTAATTTTGTATATGTATTATTTAAATTTACATCTAAAACATTTACAAACTCACGAATAGAACCTGAAGTATAGCTTTGCTGTATATGTGTTACCTGTGGTGAAACCTCCGTTTTAACTTCACTGACTTTATTGCCTAAACCAGCTGCTTGTCCATTGATTGGGCTAACTGTTAGTATAAGCACAAATAGGGCTACAATAATTGTTACTAGTTTTCTTGCCAATTTCTTCACTCCGAATATATTCAAAGTATGGCACGATCTCATGTCACATGACCCGTGCCAGTGACTTTTTTATTTTGTTCCTACATAGATAGCTACTGGAAGATTGACACCACCAGCATGCATTAGTTCTAATTCAATTGTTCCTGATGAACCATCAATTGTGTACTCTGGCAGTTCAACATATTCTGTTCCTACTCGTAAAGAAGGCACTAAATATACTTTGCCATTGACCTTAATAGCACCACTATATAAACCACCACGACCAGCTAATTTCATCTTAATCGTTTTTGATGTGCCAGATGAATTCACCACTGGAATCGACACCTTATAGTTCATGCCAAAATGACCTGGATTCCCTACTGCTCCATTGATTTGAGAGAAGGAATTTTCAGCCGTTTGTAAATGATCTGTACGGCCGTTAGAAATGTTATAGCCTACCTCTGGAGAATCTACTGTATAAGCTGGTAGCTCTGCTAGAATTGTAGCACTTGGCCAAGCACCCCTTGGATGTTTAGCATATTCATCAACAGCAACCTGCTCTGATTGAATCGTTCTTAAGTCACTATTATCCTTTGTAAGCACTGTACGAATTGTATACTCTGGCTTTCCACCGTTAGCCGCTTGGATATCTAAATCATGTAAAAAACCAATGATATAGTCGTATTCTAAATCGTATGTTTCAATAACCTTTGTTTCTCCTGGTTCAATCACAGTACCTTTACTTGTTGATCTTTGAAGCTTGTTATTTAAAACAGCATCAGCAATCGTTAAACCAATATCGTGGCCTACCCAGCTGTTCCCAGTTTTTTGGTTAATGCCCTTCGATTCTGTTACCTTAATACTCTCTGTAGTAGATTTATTTTGAACCGTAATCCCAAGCTTCACATCTGTCCCTAATGTGTTATAATGCCAACCAAAGATACGGTGCTTATTCGTTGCTGCTGTTGCACTAACATCGTATTGTGCAAGCGTAGCATTAGATTTAGGAACTAATTTACGTGTTAAAGTTTCTGGGTTGTCACTAATAAATAAATCACGATCTCCCTCTAAACGAGCAGAAGGAACGGCTTCTGGATAAGCTGTTGAGCCAAATGATTTTTCAAGGAAAGAGCTTGTATACATATAATGATAGACATATAAATACATTTCTCTTTTTTCACTTATATAACGCAAGTTTCCGCCTAATGCATTCACTACAAAGGTAATAGGAACGTACATCTTCCCTTTTTGAACAAAAGGAACCTCTTCTAAAGTGACAACTTCATTATTCACTAAAACTTGATTACTGTTATCCTTAAAAACAAAGCTCATGCCAGCTATTTGTAATTCAAAAGAGTTATCTGGTAGCCACATACCTGTTGAATCATCAAGGTATTCATATATATAATTCGCTGGGATATAGGATCTTGATTGCTTCATCACAATTGGATCTTTCATCACAATGCGATGATTATTAATATGTAAAATATATGGGTTTTCTTGAGGTTGCTCTGGTGTTTCATCAGATAACGTAATATCTACACTTTGAGTATCGGGGTCCCAATTCACAGTGCCATCAAAGTTTTCACTGACAAAGCGTAATGGCATATAAGTTCGGTCCTTATACATAAACGGTGCGACATCCATCGCCACCTCTTCCCCATCTACTAATGCGTTCATAGAGTCAATCGTTAAATCGACAAGCTTACCATTTCGAGTAGCTGACGCTGTCAATGTATCCTTATTCCACTCCACATTCGCACCAATCGCTTCATATAATGCGCGCATCGGTAATAATAAGAAATCCGATTTATTTAAGATAGGGTCATAGACACTAATCGTCTCTCCATTTATCGTAATCGAAACATTGTTTTTTATCTGAATTCCATCTTTACTAATAGCTGTTGCAGATGCTTGTCCAGGCAAAATGGTAGCCAAAGCAACTGCCGATACAATACATGTATTCCTAAGTTTCTTAAACATGCTAATCTCCTTTTTCACATTCCATAGTCTTTAACATCTTAACACGAAAAAACCCTAAAATGTGGGATTTTTATCGAAAAGTGTTGAATTCGGTACTAGAGTGCTAACCCCTCTCCTTCAAAAGCTTCATAGAAAGAAAAGGCTATTTCCAAATCTCCATGAACATTTTCTATCAAACTCATTGCTACTTGATAAATCCTTATGTATAACCCCCATCGTACTGTATTTTAAAGGTAATGAAGTCAGCTTTTTATCAAATTATATGTGCATAATATTTGATAAGTAACTTCATTACTATTAGAACTCCCAGTAAAGTTATATTTTCTTAAGTAGACTCGTTTTATAAAAAAAAGTTACATAACTTTTGGGTAATCACCATAGAAAATGAAGTATTTGAGGATTACTACATTCAAAGCATCTCTAAGTTGGCCGATGCTTGATTGAACAGATGTAAACACTATAAATATAGCTGATTCTCGTTAATGATACTTAGTTAGATGATATCGAATTCGTTTTTTGTAGTGTATTAATTTCACTTGTGCAATATATGAATAACAGGTTATAGCACATGCTCAGCGTACTAAAAAACCCCTCTTCTAATCGTGAAGAGAGGCTGGGTAGTTGGCAAATCGCTAAATTTAATAAATCTAAAATATGTTTAAATTGTTGGTTATTACTATGTCGTAAGTATTGAATTAATGGTCGTTTAGCAACAGATTTTAGCATATCAAAATTTGATTTTAGACTAGTTTATCTTATCTACTAAATAAACGCTATATGTACTATCAAGCTTAAACTTATTTTTTATTTTTAAAGTTTTTGAATCCCATATAGAAATTACATTTTTATCCTCTTTATAAGAAGCTGTATAAAATTCGTTGGCATCATAATCAACATTTAAAAGATTTTTATTAGCTGTATTTTCTATTATCTCCATTTGAGGAGAACCAGTACTAAATGATACTTTTACTATAAAATTTAATTTTTGATCAATAGCGTTTAAAACAATATTTATCAAAAGATCTCCATTCTCTAGCATTAAATTTTTTTTGAATTCTATATTAACTATATCATCCATTATAGCTGAAAAGTCAGAAGAAAAAGTGCTTACTTTTAAATCACTACTTATTTCTACAATATCTCCACTATACATAAATAAATATAGTTTATTATTTTTACCAGTAAAAGAAAAATAATTAGGATACTGGTTTAAATTAACTTCATCTATAATTTCTAAGTCCTTATTATATTTCCTTATTTTTAAAATATCCTCACTATTTTCTTGTGCATCTTTTACAATCCCTACTACAATTGGAGCACCTTCAAGTATTGTAATATCATGTATTCTGTAATTTTCAGGAAATTCAATGCACTTATTGAGTCCAATTTTGCAAAATTTATTATCTAAATTTTTATCCATATTTGTCATAATAAATTTTGAATCGTCATCCATATAGAATCTTTCTACAAAGTCATTTTGACCTGTATTAATAAACGAGATTTTCGAATTATTTGGGTTGTACGACATGATTTTAGAATCGCCTGAATATCCACTACTAGCAAAATAGTATTTATTTTGGAAAAAATAAATGTTAGAAGGAGCGAAAAGTCTATCTGAAATTTCATAGCGTTTTATAATTTCACCATTTGAATTAAATTCTTGTATATATCCTTTTTCTGCAACTGGATCCATTAAATTAAACACTAAATAATCTCCCTGTCTATCAGTTGTGAAATTTGTAACATCATTAATTTCAATAATATCTATTTCTTTTTCGGATTCTTTATATACTATAGGTTCTTCACAACTTGAAAGTAATAATAAAGTAATAAAAACAGCAAAAAATTTTAATATTTTCATATTTACACCTATATCTCTTATAATTATATAAAATTGTATAAAAAGGACTTTTTGAAGTGAATTTATGTGAAAATCGAAAAGCAGAAATGTTGTTAAATCAACGTTTCTGCTTTCGCTATTTGGGCATTTTTGATTAAAATACCCCTTTTAAGACAACCCATATGTAATAAATCTTAGAACATATTTTTGGGCACATTAGAATATTTTATTGTGTTACCACTAGCAGCAATGTCAATCGGCAATACAGGACCCATTTTTGGTCCAACTCTATAGCCAGCAGATTGCCAAGCCTTGTATACAAGTTTTGAACAATACCATTCATCATTATTGTCAAAACCAGTTTTTACATTATATGGTTCACCTACTTGATCAACCGCAAATTGATATGCTGCTAAATATGCAGAATCAGGGGCATCTTTAACATAATATAATTCTTCATCATTTATATGTGACTGACCCCAATAAACTGAAGCGGGATTATGTACAACCCCTGAACGAACAGCTTCAACAACGTAATTAGGAATTGTACTCATTAACGCAGTATGTCCATGTCGAATAACATCATAAGATTTAGCTACGTTACTAATTAAAATATCTCCTTTATATCTAGAAGTTCCACCACCAATCTCTAAAGCAAATGGAGAAATAGCAGTATCATCATTATTTGTATAACTGATTGATTTATTTTCTAATTGAGAATCATATATTATAACATCAAGGTCATTTACTTGATCTACAATTGATATTTTTTTTTCATGATCAATGTTTGGATTTTCTTCTAAATAGTCATGTAACATATTGTAATTCTCTATTGATAATTGGTCTCTTTCGTTAATTGATAATTCAATACCAGACTGAATATAATTTTTTGTCTCTTCCAACTTTTGAACAAGTTGTTCAAAACTATCGCCTTCACTTTTTGCAAGACTTGCGTTAGTCCCAAAATTAAAAAGACTAATAGAAATAACAGAAATAGCAGACATTTTAATAATTTTATTTTTCATAATTCCACTCCTAAAAAAATTTATATTTCTTTAATACATTGCAATATATTCGAATCGATTCTTGATGCAAATATATCACATAAAAAGGAAAAAATAAACTATTAAACAAAAAAGTGTATTATATATTGTTAATTACATATATAGTAATAATTAACATTTTGAAATAGAAGTTATTAAAAAAGCTTCTGCAAAGAGCTCCAGCTATTCCCTTATGGAAAAATGTAGCCAATATCTTTTAAATACATCGATTGAAAATTGGCGAAAAAGTACCCGAAGACCTTTTCTATATTGTTGAGGAGAAATTGTAGAACGATAATCATCTCTCTGGTTCTTTGAAGGAGTGCTTGAATAAGGACCCACTCTTACTTGCGCTTGCCTTTGCAAAACTACCCTTCAATTTCGTTAGGTTCAGCGCTACCCTGCCGTTCAAACTGTTTTTGTCCAGCCTTGACCTCATGGCCCTTAGAAGGTCATTCGGGCTTCGACCATTTAACCTTATCCCGAATAACATTCATACTGATTATAAACAGCCACCCCCCTATTCAATTGAATAGGGGGGTGGCTGTTTCCCTAACCTTTTTGGGAACGTTATTTCATTATGAAGGTTATAAGATTAGCATATTTAAGCACGAAATTAGCCCTTAAATTCGATAAGAACGTGTCAATTGAAGCTAAAAAAGTGAGACTACTACTTTATGTCCCAGCATCTTATCTATTTGTATACGTAAAAATATTGTAGAAGGCTCCAATGCTATCAATTTCGCGCAAATGTGTACCGCCACCATAAGTCATTTTTAAATGATACGTTGTAAAAAGACCTAAATTGTGGCTGCTAAACTGCTCTACCGTATAAACGTGTTGACCGGCAGTGCATGTGCCGTTGTCATAGCATTGCAAACCATGTTTCTTTGCCAATTCATTATAGTACGTAGTTTCTGAAGGCCTTGTGAACAGAGCAGTCACGCATATCAACGCCAGTACAAGGACAGAAACGAGAGGTTTCTTCTTTAAAAAAATGCTTACAAAAATTGTAGTAACGATAATTAAGATTAATAGAATAAAAAATACAATAAACATTGAATCCTCCTTTTATTTACTAACTCATAATGAACAAATTAACTTCAAATAATCACCATAAAAAAAGACAGAATGCCAAACTTTTAGGGAATACATTTCACAAGTAAAATAGAAATTATTTAACCGCTTGTTCGTTCTTTCCTTCCGATGATATTTTAAGAAATTCAATCTCTGCAAGATATTCCACTATACACTACACATGTACGTAAGAATATCTAAGAAATGATATGCTGCTAACTTTAAAGTTTGGTATTCAATCATCGGAAGCCCTCGGATATTTAATGCGAATTTAACCATATTTCAGATTTCTGTTAACATCTCAAACTCTGGTTCTTTTTATTGCCTAAACCTATTGTAATGTCATGACTTCTTATTGCTATTCTTGACGTTTATCCATAATCTTTATTCACCTCTAGGAATAATTTATCACATTACATATATA
The DNA here is from genome assembly GCF_038630385.1 of Lysinibacillus sp. FSL L8-0126. Classification (NCBI taxonomy): domain Bacteria; kingdom Bacillati; phylum Bacillota; class Bacilli; order Caryophanales; family Bacillaceae; genus Lysinibacillus; species Lysinibacillus sp. FSL L8-0126. Next base: position 830,407 of record NZ_CP152028.1, read on the forward strand.
ATTTTCCATATTTTCGATGTTATAAAAAGGTATAATTTAGACGTTGATAGCTAATAAGCTGAGCGATTAATAGCTATCATTCCTTTTTCTCAGCTATCTAAACCTTCTTACAAATATTAAATTTCATTTTATACTTCTGACTAACGGTAATATATTAACTAGCCTTTTACCCATAAAGTTATTTAATTTAGAGGCGAAATTACTCAACATTCCCTCAATTATTACTTTAAACTTTTTTTATTTTCCATTTCCCTGTAATGGCAGATAACAAAACCATGGCTCTATTACCATATTGATTAAAACATGCGCTATAATTGGAGCGAGGATGCTCCTTCCTGTATATATGTAGAGCATAGCAAGAAGACAACCTAAGATCGTAGTTGAAAGAATGGCTGGAAGTGCAATTTTTATTTCTCCTCGCAATAATAGCCATGCACCATGAACAATCCCAAACGTAATTCCTGAGATTAACACTTGTGAAAGATATGGAAATCCAATAGATAATCCAAAAGCGCCCTTGTTAGTTATACAAACAGACATAATAATTGCATATTATATAAATGATGAGACAATATGTAATTATCTCTTACCTTTTAGTTCTAAAAGTATAGGAGTTATATTTAGTAATATAAAAAAAATTGTCAAAAATCATAATGCCATTTCCATACCAGGTACTACATCCAATAGAGCTGGCCAGTCTTCCACTTTTACCCACCCTGATACAAGACTGTATTCTGAACAAAGTGTTAATGCTGTAAATGATAATCCTATCGCCATAGCAAGCTTATAATCCTTTGGCACTGACTACCTTTTTTGAGACAGTAAAAAAACACCTTTTAAACTGCCAGTTGACGGTATTTTACCGGCGACTGGTTGTTTAGTTTCGTTTGGATACGGATATTGTTATAATAGTGTATATATTCTTCGACGATTCGAATCACACAAGCATTAGACGTGCTGTGTATTCCGTCGAGATAGAACGTTTCGGACTTTAGCGAGGAGTGAAATGTTTCGATTGGGGAATTATCAGCGGGCGTGCCTTTGCGGGACATGCTCATGGTAATTCCTTTTTCTTTTACTGCTGCTTGATAAACATAGGACGTATACACAGAGCCCTGATCGCTATGCAGAATGATATCCTCAGGCAGCTGCTTCAATTGAGCGAGCGTATCTAAGATAAACGTTGTATCTTGTGTATCACCGACTGTATAGGCAATGATTTCACCATTGTATAAATCCATGATGCTTGAAAGATATAACATCGACTGACCAAAAGGCAAGTAAGTAATATCGGTTACGAGCTTCTGGAGGGGTGCTGTTGCCTTAAAATCACGGGCTAATGTATTGTCTGCTATGTTCGCTGGTTGACCGGTACGTTTACGCTTTTTTACTTTGACACGACAAGACCAATTACATTTTTGCATCACTCTTTGTACCGTTTTTTTGAAATTTATGGAAATAAAGTAGCGATTTTACGATAGCCATAACGATATTTATGGGCTGCACAAGCTTCACCAATCGCTTGATCTCGACTATCTTTATTGGACAGTATCCCACGTTGTTTTCACCAACGGTAATAGGTCCCCATATGGGCACAAATAGTTTGAATAGACATGGTTCCTTTTAATTCTTCTACGAGGTCTACGAATGCTTGTCCAACCACTTCCTCTCCAGTTCTTTGTACTTTTTTAGTACTTCAATTTGTTGTTTTAAGAAACGAATTTCAGCTTGTAAACATGCCTCCTCTGTATCGTATTCAGGACCTTTACCAAATGAATATTGTTTCCCAACTGGTTGTTGGAATCGTTGATGCTCTCCTTCACGATACCATTTCATCCACACTTTTAGTTGCGTATGATTTTTAATATTTAATGGCTCAAGCACTTCCTTCACTGGCACACCAGCTAACCTCATTTCAATCGCTTTCATTTTTATCTCAATTGGATAACTTACTCTTGTACCCATAGAAAAAACACCTCCACGTTGATTGTTTGGTATTCAATACCCGTTTTTCAACGAAAGGTGTTTTTATTTGTCTCATATTTTTAGGTCAGTGCAATTTTTCATTACAGAGCTTCTAGTAATATTATTACTGGTTAATATTTGGTAAAAAATCTATTAGTTATTTGATAAAATGTTTATTATATTCAATCCACTTTTCCATCTTGATCTCAACAGCAGCAATCTTATACAAAAGTTAAAAAAAGTAATAATAGAATAATAATGGTGAATAGGCAATTGGAACAACAAAAAGAATATGTAAGAGCGAAGCTTTCAGAAAAAATAGGACTTATTTATCGTCAGAGAAAAGTAGATATGATACCAATTTTTCTATTTTTGAAGGATAATTTACGTTTTACTCGTTTTTTAGTCTCGAAGATGAAATTGAGCTTGCAATGGGGGCAATTAATTTACGAAAGTTCACAACAATCAGCTAAGGCTTAAAGAAGGAAAATAGAAAAAGTGAAATTGAGCGCACTCAATTTCACTTTTTTTCATTATTTAAAGCTAATTACTTTCCAACCTCTATTAACAATATTCAAATATTATATTTAAAATAAAGTCAGATAATTAGTCAGTTAAAACAACTTGATTAGTAACTGGAGTAATTGCATTTCCTGCTACATCTTTAATACCAGCGCCGATGTTTACAGTACCAGTACCAACTCCTGTAGCAAATGTAGCATTTGCAGCTGTTGTTACTGTAATAGTATCTGTACCAGAACCTGCAATAGAAACTACTGCAATACTTACAGGTGCACCAACTCCAGCACCATCTGCATCATACATAAAGTTTGTGAAATCAGCAGCTGTAGCTGTAACAGGTTCACTAAACTTTACTTGGAAAGTTGTAGCTGTAAGCATTTTTGTTGTAGCAGGTACAACAGTTGGTGCCGTGCTATCATGAGTGATAGTAAAAGTAACATCAGTAGTAGCTGAAACATTACCAGATGCATCTGTAGCTGTAACAACAAAGTTATTTTCTGCATTTGGTGATAATGGAGTAGCAATTGAATATGTTCCACCAGTTGTAGCAGTACCAGATGCTACTACTAAATCACCAGCATCGATAACTCCATTATTATTAACATCATTGTAAATTTTCACAGTTGAACCAGCTTCTGCTTCACCAGTAATAGTGTAGTTAGGAGAAGAAGTTACTACTGTATTAGCAGGTAAAGATACAGTTGGTGCTTTTGGTGCAACTGTGTCAATAGCACCTACAGAAGTTAAATACTCAGAAGATGCTGCCGCTTTGTTACCACCTTTGTCAGCAATAAATGAAGCATCCTTCTTCACACTTACTTTGAACTCATCGCTTGTAGGAGATGTAAATTCGATTTCGATAACGTTATCTTTTCCACCTGCTTTAATAGCTGTCGTATATTCAGCTGGTGATACTACTTTACCAGTTCTAACATTAGTAACTACTAAATCATATTTGAAATTACTTACAGTAGTAACATCAGTCTTATCTAATGTTTCACTGAATGGTAATTCAATTTTATGATTAGTTACTTGTAAACGAGTTTGATCTTTAGCTAATTCTACTTGAGGCTTAACAGCATCTTTTACATTTACAGTAGCACCAGTAACATTGTTACCAGAAGTAGTTGTAATTTTGTTATCAGCTTTAACTGTTAATGTTAAAGCATCTAATGCAGTATTTGTAAAGCCTGTGCTACCTACTTCACCTGATAATTTTACTGTTACAAGATCTGAACCATCAGTTTCAACTGAAGCAATAGATACACTTGAACCAGTTAAAGTAAAGTCAGAAACTGCAGCTTTACCAATTGGTTGGTTAAAGCGAACTTTTACAATACCTTTTTCAGTTAATTTTGCATTATCAGCAGTGTTTTCATCATAAGCAGCTAATGTTGCAGCTGCAGTGTTTGGAAGAATATCATTTCCACCAAATTGCTCAACGATATTACCAGCAACATCTTTAAGTGCTAATAATTTAAATGATGTTACATTAGCAGCTTTAGTAGAATCGTTGATTCCAACTAGGTCATTACCAATGTATTCTGGGAAGATGATACGAACAGCTTTACCACCTTGTACAGGAGTTACTTCTGTACCTGAAGGAAGTTGTTGTTGTTTTCCGCTAATTGTAACAAGATAATTTTTAGAATCAGCAAGTGTTGCTAAATCCATTTCTTCGTTAAAGTTAATGATGATTGTACGAGTTTTGCTATTTGCAGAGTTAGATACGTATTTTGGAGCAACTGTATCTTTACCAGTAATAGTAACTGTTACATCATTCATTGTATTTTGAAGTTTTGTAGTATCACGTACTCCAACAACTTTTAGTTTGTAGCCTTCTGTTAATGCATCGTAAGCTTCAACTGTAAATACTTTGTTTACACCTGTTCCAGTTTCGTCAGTAACAGTTTTAATTGGAACAACTTTACCATCTTTATCTGTTAAAGTGAAGTACTTAGTATCACCAACAGCAATTTTAACTTGTTTGTTAAATTTAAGAGTGATTTTTTTGTTATCCACTTTGTTAATAGAAGCTTCAGTAACTTCTGGACGAGTTTGATCTACTTCAGCTTTTACTTTAACTTGAGTTTCAGTAATTTGGTTACCTGAGTAGTCTTTAACACCTTCTACGAACAATGTCATTTCATATCCAGGTAGTGCATTTGCAGAGAAGTCAAATTCATAAACATCTCCAGCAATTTTCTTCACTGAACCTGCAGCTTTTTTATCTGAACCTGACATCCAATAGATGTTAGATTTAGAAATTGTGTCTGCATCAACTTCTTCACTGAAAGTAATTGTTACTTTTTCAAGAGTAGCACTTACACTCTTAACAGTAGGAGCAACTTTATCTTCAGCCACTTCAAATTCAACTTCTTTAGTTAAAGCTTTGAAGCCTGCGAAATCTTCAACACCAGATACTTCTAATTTGTGTTTTCCAACTGATAAGTCTGTAGAAGAATAAGGTTTTAAGATTAACTCACGAGAACCTTCATCAACAGTACCAAAGAATGATTTACCATCTAGTTTGAAGTTTGTTGTAGAAGCTTTTTTAATTGGCTCAGAGAAAGTTACTTTAATAGCTTTTGTTCCAAGAGATTTCACTTCTGAAACTTCAGGTAATGTGTTATCAACTGGAGTGAAAGCTACATTAGTAGCATCAATAGTTTTTTCTCCTGCTTTAACATTTTTCACTGAAAGTTTGTAAGATTTTTGGTTTTCTAAAACTTTACCATTTACTTCTTTAACTGCTAAACGGACAGTTTTTCCATCTTCTAATAATGTAGCTGAATCTAACTCAATTGAGCTATCAACAGTATATTTATCAACATCTTCAGCAGATGTTTTGTCAACTTTACCGTCGAACTCTACAGTGATTTCTTTAAGGTTAGTTGCAGATACAGATTTAACTGCAGTAGCTGTAGTTACAACATAAGTAACTTTAGCTGTGTACTCAACGTCTTTGATTTTGAAAGTAACTTCTGTTTCTTTGTTAGGCTCTAGAGCTTTTTCTAAAGTAACAGTTTCTTTAGTACCGTCAGTTAAAGTAACGTTTAAAGTTTTAGCGTCAACTACTTCGATTTTGTCAACTTTTGGAGTTGCATCTACAGTATCAAGTGTACGTGAGAATACAACTGCGAAGTCTTGGCGAGTAATTGAAGCATTTGGGTTTAAGTTTGTTTTACCGTTTGCTTCAGAACCTTTGATAACGCCGTTTGCTACTGCGATTTCAAGGTAAGATTTAGCCCATGGTTTAACAGTTGAAGAGTCAGCGAATTGACCTAGATCTGCTTCACCTTCTAATTCGAAAGCTTCAACAAGAATTTTAGCTGCTTCTGAACGAGTTAATTGTTTGTTAGGAGCAAATTCAGTTGCGCTTACACCTTCAAAGATTCCGTATTCTACAGTTGCAGCGATTGCATCGTAGTACCAAGCGTCAGCTTTTACGTCTTTGAAGTCTACAGAACCTTCAGCTTCTAATTCTAGAGCATTTGCGAAGATTGTTGCAGCTTGTGCACGAGTGATTGTGCTAGTTGGGTTGAAGTTGCCGTTAGCATCTCCTTGAATTACACCACTGTCAACTAAAGCTTGAACTGCCTCTTTAGCGTACCCTGAAACTTTATCGAAATCATTTAATTGTGCTGCAGATGCTACAGGAACGATTGCTGATGCAACTAATGCAGCTGTTGCAGATGCCGCGAAAAACTTACGGCCTTTGTTTTGCTTTGCCATTATTTGTATTCCTCCCTAATATTCCTAAAAATTGATATTATTCCAATGAAAACTATAGTACCACCATAATTAGTTGCCTAAATTTATGTATTATAGCTTTCCTGAATAATTCAAAACTAAAGCAAATTTTCTTAGTAAAGTTACTAGAAAAAGAGTAGTAGAATACCATTCTAGTAAGCTTATTCACTTTCTACAATAATATAACACTCTTTTTTCCATAATTCAAGCACTGGGACATAAATTTAGTTATAGAAGATTTTTTTACCATACCTAGTGTGGTATTTTATAGAAACTTAAAATCTCCCATCTATTTATCCCCTTATTTGGATTGGTAACATATAGTTCCGTTACCTATTATACCTGACTCTCCTTAATAACCAAGTGTTTTCTAGAATGGTTACTAAATTGTCAAAAATTAAAGACTCCCGTAATAATTTAGTAATAATTGTAAAGCTACAGTAATACTGTTTGTACTTTTCTGTAAAATCCAGACTTTTCAAGAGTTTCTACTATATTAATGAAAAGCAGTCTCTATCTGTCCTCATGTTGTAATGATAGATTGGCTATTTTTATGCTACACTTTTGATAGTTTGATAGAACATCATCAGCTATTGAAGGGAGCTAAAAAAATGAAACGTAAATTTCCTCTTTACGGGGCCGTGCTTGCCGGAATGTTATATCTGGCACCTACTTCCGCTTCAGCAGAAGATCTTTCGAAGCACTGGGCCTACCATGAAATGAACTATCTTATTACCAACGATTTAATGAAAGGTGATGAATTCGGCAATTATCGTCCGAATGATGCTGTTACTCGTGCTGAGTTTGCTGCATTTCTAGTTAGAACACTTAATCTGCCAGCTGCTTCTAGTAATGCAACCTTCTCAGATGTTAAGAAGGGCGACTGGTATTACGGGGTCATCGAACAGGCAAGCTATCACGGACTGATCAAAGGTGATGAGCAAGGTAAGTTCAACCCAAATGATCATATTAACCGTCAGGAAATGGCGGCTATGTTAAAAAGGGCTCTCCATTATCAAAACATCAACACAACTTCCTCCCCTATTACGTTTAGTGATAATGCTCGTATTGCCAAATGGGCCTATGCAGATGTACAAGCTGTCGTCACGACAGGACTACTTGTCGGGAAGCCTAATAATCAATTTGCACCTCTTGCCCAAACAACTCGTGCCGAGGCAGCTACTGTGCTCTATCGTTTAATCCATTTGGAAGCACCTGAAACAGGTGGTAAGCAATACACTACGACGAACTACTCACACGATTACTCAACGGTGGTACGTAATCAGGCGAAGAATAATCCAAAGGTCGATGGTGCAGGCATTTTCACGGCTAGCGAGGCACTAGTGTCATACTATGTGCACCCAAAAAGCTTTATGCAGGATAGCCCATCTTATTATCAATTTTTAAAATTATCTACTGTGGTGAATAACCTTAGTGCAAAGGAACTGAATGATAAGGTACTTGCGAATAAAGGAAGCTTAGCGAATACAGCTGATGCCTTTATAAAAGCGGGTGTCGATAACAATGTCAATGCCATTTATTTGGTATCCCATGCCTTACATGAAACAGCCAATGGTGGCTCATCACTTATTAAAGGTATCGACGTTGGTTTAGATACTAATGGTAAACCGATGATGGCGACCGCAGAAAATCGTGAAAAATTAACAGCGATTAAGAAAACTTACAATGCTTATGGTATTGGTGCTATTGATGCAGATGCTAATAAATATGGGGCTGAGCGTGCCTATGCAAATGGTTGGTTTACTGTTGAGGATGCTATTATTGGTGGTGCTCAATTTGTAAAGGATCAGTATATTAGCAAGGGGCAAGACACACTATATAAAATGCGTTGGAATCCTGAAAATCCAACCGTTCACCAATATGCTACGCATGTGATGTGGGCAGTCATTCAAGCAAAAAAGATTTATGACATCTACGAATTAATTGGTGCTCATACAACAACTAATTTGGTGTTTGATGTACCTGCTTATCAAAGTCAGTCTTCCGCGCCATCATTACCAAGCCCAACGAAGCAATATGCGTTGGATTTAGGGTTAGCTGGAGCCACAGGCAAGGCTACGATTAATCTCAATATGAGAACGTACCCGACTACAACTGATAATGCTTCAATCATTACGAATTTACCAAAGGATACATCCTTTAAAGTCCTTGGCGAAAATGGTGGCTGGTTCAAAGTAAGTGTTAATGGACAAGAAGGCTGGGTATTTGATGATTATGTCGTTCTTGAAAATGGTCTACAGATTGTTAACATGAATATCACGCTCAATGTCAGAAGTGAACCTTCCACTACAAGCGCTATTTTAGGCACAGTGAAACCGAATGGCTTTATTATTGGTGAAGTAGATGACAAAGGTGAGTTCATAAAAAATGGTGCTTGGTATCAGGTAATCTACAACGGCAAAACTGGCTGGGTGCATGGTGATTATATTGTAAAAAAATGATTCGATTGCGATCATCTAAAAAAGAGTGCGACATTGCTGCGCACTCTTTTTATTGTTCATTTTTGTCCTACTATTTGATCGCTATATAATAGAAGAAACTCGAAATTATATGTTAGGATTATGAAAAAATTCTCCTAAAATTTAGTACAATTTTATGCTTATTTAGCTGGTTCATCGATCATGCTAAGTAATAGGCGCTACTCGACTATGACTATCGACATCCCTTTCCACTTTCATTTCCTTGTCTGAGATATACCCTCTTCCATAACGACTAAACCCCTATACGAAAATTTCCTGTCAATATTGCTTTTATGGTATGATAGATTGCAGTGAAAAAGGAATTACAGAAAGGTTTGAACACTATATGAGGCATGTAACAATTATGGGCGTACCCTTTTTACATATTAATCAGCAAGGGTTTGTTGATTTACTCGTTCATCGTATTGAACAGCAAGAAAAGACTTTCGTTGTAACAGCCAATCCAGAAGTTGTTATGCAGGCAAACGAAAATGCCACTGTAATGAATTATTTACAGCAGGCGACCTACATTTGTGCGGATGGCATTGGTGTCGTTAAAGCTGCACAAATCCTTGGTGAATCACTGCCAGAGCGTGTAACAGGCTATGATACGATGGTACGACTGCTGGAAGTAGGTCAGCAGAAGCGTTTTAAAATTTATTTATTAGGTGCACAAAAAGAAACAATCGAAAAGACGGTTGCGAATATTCATAAAAACTACCCAAATGTTGATATCGTTGGCTATCATGATGGTTACTTCGACTGGAATAATAATGATTTTGCAAATGAAATCGCGACATTACAGCCTGATCTCGTGTTTGTAGCATTAGGTGTACCAAGACAGGAAAAATGGATTACAAAAAATCTGGATAAGTTTTCAAAGGGTGTATTTATCGGTGTAGGTGGTTCCTTCGATGTGATCGCTGGCACTGTAAAGCGTGCTCCAGTCATTTGGCAAAAGTTAAACTTGGAGTGGCTCTACCGAGTGCTGCGTCAGCCAAGTCGTTTTGGCAGAATGCTCGTTCTCCCTCGCTTTGCTTTAAAGGTTTTTGCATTAAAGCTTAAAGGTCAGGGCAAAACAAAATGAGTCAGTCAACCTTTGTCAAAAGTACACTTATCTTAACAATTGCAACATTACTTTCTAAAGTAATCGGTAGTATTTTCCGTATACCGCTGCAAAATATTGCTGGTGATGAAGTACTCGGTATCTTTAGTCTTGTTTATCCTGTCTATATGGTGGCACTGTATTTATCCGTTGCTGGTATCCCTATCGCTATTTCTAAGCTGATTGCGGAAGCTAGGACGAGTATGGATACTGCCAAAATTAAGAAAATTTATGTGACTGCAAGAATCCTTGCATTATCCTTTGGCGTCATTAGTTTTACAATCATTTACGGCTTTTCAGAGCAGATAGCGAATGCACTTGGTGGCCCTTCAACGGAGATTGCATTAATCATTGTAGCCCTAACACTACTCGTTGCTCCCTATATGGCTGTCTATCGAGGATTTTTCCAAGGCTTTGGGGATATGCGACCTACTGCCATCTCACAAGTGATTGAGCAATTAGTACGTGTCGCTTTAATTTTAATTGTTGCGTATTTCTTAGTTGCGATGGATTATTCCAATGATATCGTAGCTGGTGGTATTATGGCAGGTTCTGTATTAGGTGCACTTGGATCACTTTTCTATTTACTCTTTAAATATTTCCGTTCTTCGGTAAAAGTGACGAGCAAGGAGAAATATTCTAGTAAGGATTTTTCCACATACAGTAAAACCATTTTAAAAATCTCCATACCCATTGCAATTGGTTCTGTAACAATGGCACTTTTTAATTTCGTTGACTCCTTCACGGTCACATATGGCTTAAGAAATGCTGGAGCAGATGCAAGTGAGATTAGCTTCCTTTACGGGATTTATGGTCGAGGACTGACATTAGTTCAAATCACAACGGTTTTCGCTTCTTCAATTATCTTACCACTTGTGCCGCTGATTACAACGAAGCTAGCAGAACGTAAATTGAATGAAACACGCAGTATTATTGAACGAACACATCGTATGACACATCTTATTTCTTGGCCAGCTGCTATCGGGCTGCTAGCCTTAACCTTGCCTTTAAATCTAGCTCTTTTCAAAGACTTAGAGGGAAGCTTAATGTTAGCCATCATTAACCTTAGCTCCGTCTTTACATCCCTGACACTACTTGGAACAGGTATTTTACAGGGCATGAATGCTGCCAAAACAGGAGCCATCATTATTTTGAGTGGAGTTGTCCTTAAGGTGTTTTCGAACATCTTCTTTATTCAAGAATTCGGTTTAGATGGTGCTGCATATGCAACGTTGTTGGTGTACTTAGTGTTATTTATTGTGAATTCTGTCTTTATTTATCGTATGATTCGCTTCACTGTTCTTGGAAAAGATACGGTAAAAATGATTGTGTCTTCCATCGTAATGGGGGCAGCCGTTGGTTTACCAACGCTTTGGCTTGATTTTACACATTGGTCTCGAATGTTGGCGATGGGTTATCTAACTGTTGCAATTATAGTGGGAGGAGCTCTTTATTTCCTTCTTCTATGGGTGATGAAAGCAATCCATAAACAAGATTTAAAGAAAATCCCTGTTATCGGAAAAAGATTTTCATAATTAAGAGAGGTAGGACACTTATGTCGAAACAGAAATGGCTTTGGGGAATCATTGTTCTTTTACTCATCGTTTCCTCCACAGGTATGATGATGAGGTGGAATGCAGAGCAATCGAATAATGCTTATGAAATTGTCATTCCCTATCATGAAATACAAACCGCAGAAAAAAATAGCGATTTAACAATGGATGAAATTCTTTCCTCCTTAAAGGATGCTGGACTGAATACGGTAAGTCTAGAGCCTTTAACATTAAAGGAAATGGAAAAACAAAACTTAATTACGGTTTATAAAGAAAGCGAATTAGCAGCGCAATTATTATTTACACCTTATAAAGATGCTATTAATATCACTAAGGGTGGCTATTATATTCGAGTGCCTGAAAATGAAAGCTATCAGAAGCTTATCATGGAAAGCATGGAACCAGAGGAAGTACAAATAGGAGAAGAAGCTTTTTATTTCCTCCCTGCTTCTAACCACAATTTTGATTTAAAAACACCAATTGGTTACGATCAGCCTGCGATTGATATGATTAGTAAGCATGGACTAGCCCACATCTTTAAAGTGGAAAATGCAGATAATGAAGTAGCTAATGAAAAAATAGTAAATCAATTACTAGCGTTAAAAGATGCTTCTGCTGGTCGTTTGCTTGGCCAAGGCGATGAAGCCATTGGATTTGGACAAGAAGATGGCAATCAATTAGTTGAAAAATTAAGTGATGCTGGCTATTACTTCTACACAATTGAAAGCAACCCGCTCAAAGGCGAAAGTAAAATCGCTCAAATGACGGATTATCATATGATTCGTTTGCATAGTATCAATGTCAACAGAGAAACAAAATTAAAGTTAAATGCAAGTATTGACCGTACAACACGAGCTGTCAAAGAGCGTAATATTCGCTCCATCTTCTATCATATTAAAACAACAGGCAATGCCAAAGATAATATAGAAGACACGATTGAATACTTAAATGGTGTTCATGAGACAATGCCCGATCATTTCCAACCAGGTGAACCAAAGCTATTTGATAAAGTTGCCGTTCCAGCATGGGTCACAGCAACCGTATTATTAGCAGGTATTTTATTTATCTTTATCGTTTCAGAGTTAGTAAAATGGATGCCTCTTCGTATAGCGGCAGCTGGCTTTATGGCGTTACTAGCTATTGCGTACTTTATTCTAAAAAGTACTCTATTCTTACAAGCATTTGCACTAATTATTGCAGTCCTTGCACCAACCTATGCAGTCATCAAATCAGCGCAAGGCTCTACGAAAATGGCTAAAATCTTGGTGCAATATGTGAAGGCCGTAGCGATTAGTCTTATTGGGATTATCATTGTCATTGGCTTATTGAATGGTAATGCCTTTATGACAGGCTTTGCTGTATTTAAAGGAGTTAAGCTTGTTTATCTCATTCCAATTATGGGTGTATTATTATTTACTGTAATTGAGATCAACCGACTAGCTGAGCAAAACATCAAAGAATCTTTATCGAATACCGTCACATTATTAAACAAAGAACTAAAATATTGGCATGTGCTATTACTAGTAGTTGTCGCAGGTATCGGTTTATTTTACATTAGCCGTACAGGTAACTCTGGTTCTGTCAGTGATATGGAATTAGCCTTTAGACAATGGCTCGAAAATACATTGTATGTTCGACCAAGGACGAAGGAATTTTTAATTGGTTTCCCATTCTTTATTTTAGCGTTATATGTAATGGGGATTAATCGCAAATGGGGTAGTATCCTACTTGTACCAGGTGTTATCGGATTCCTATCCATCGTCAATACATTTACCCACCTACACATTCCAGTAGCTGTTTCTGTCTTGCGTACACTATACAGCGTATCTCTTGGCCTTGTAGTAGGATTAGTGTTTATCCTCATCTTCAAAATTGGTTATCGTTGGGTTTCTAAGGCAATCGCGAGGTGGTCATAATGCACGTTGTTTTATCTGGCTATTATGGATTTGATAATGTTGGCGATGATGCCATCCTGCTGTCCATTATCCACTCTCTAAAAAAGTGGCAGCATGATATAGAAATCACGGTATTATCCAATAATCCAGCAGCTACTGAGCAAACATACGGTGTCAAAGCCGTGAATCGTTGGAAAATGAAAGAAATACGCCAATTGCTTAAAAGGGCAGATGGACTTATCAGCGGTGGCGGTAGCCTTATGCAGGATCAAACAGGAATGAAAACCATTCCTTACTATGCGGGCGTTATCCAAATAGCAAAATGGTTGAAAAAACCAGTATTTGTTTACGCCCAAGGCATGGGCCCGATTAATCACTCTCTAAGTAAATTCATTGTTCGCTCTGTCTTTAATAAGGTAGAGCAAATTACAGTCCGAGATAAAGCCTCTCAAGCTCTTCTAACAGAGATTGGTGTACGAAAAGAGGCTAAGCTTGTGCCAGACCCCGTTATGGGACTTAACGGTAGTGACTTTCATAGTGAATGGCTCGAAAGTGTCACATTATCAGCAGATAGCTATATCTCTGTAAGTGTGCGTGACTGGCCATCCGCCATAGCGTACAAAGAAAAAATTGCGCATAGCCTAGACGAATTAGTACGTCAAGGTGAGCAAATTGTCTTCTTACCTATGCATGGTGAGCATGATTTAAAAACATCACAGGAAGTAGCTGCACTAATGAAGGAGAAAAGTTTGATTGCGCCAGCCGATTTATCCATAGAGGAGAAAATCGCAGTAATTGGACAATCTCAATTATTAATTGGGATGCGACTACATTCTCTCATTTTTTCTGCAATCTATGCGACTCCTTTTATCGCCATCTCGTACGATCCAAAAATCGATGCGTTTGCTGACATTGTCAGTCAACCAGTTATTGGTCATGTCGAAGCAGATGATTGGAACGGTGTGACATTGTTTGAACAAGCCGTCACAATCCTTGAATCATTTACGACGGTTCAAGAAAATATGCGTCAGGCTATCATACCCTTACAAAATGAAGCAACAGCAACGGCGAAATTAGCCATTGAGGTTTTTTCACAATAAACATGAAAAAATGATGAATTTCAATTAATATTGAAATTCATCATTTTTTTCCGATTTCTAATAATTTTAAAACAGACTGTGCTTGCTGCATATGCATAGCTAAGACATATTGACTGGCCTGCATCAAAATTTGAGCCTTCACCATATTCATCATCTCTTTAGCGATATCTGCATCTCGAATACGAGACTCTGCCGCTTGTAAATTTTCTGCGGTGTTAACATTAGCATTATAAGCATGTTCCAAACGGTTTTGGTACGCTCCTAGACGAGAACGCTCATTAGATACACGTTTTAAAGCCTCATCCATTGAAGAGATGGCTTTATCTGCATCCTCTCGAGTAGCAATGGACACATCCTTCAAACCAAGTGCTTCAGAGCCCATACCATTGATAAATAATTCTATATGCTGCCCTGCATTGGCCCCTGCTTGAATTTTAATGCTATTTGTCTCATGATCTCCATTGAGTAATGTCTTCGTATTAAATTCTGTATCCGTAGAGAGGCGCTGAATTTCCTTCTTTAATTCTTGGAACTCCAGCTCTAATTTTTCACGATCATCATCGGTTAATGTGTCATTGGCTGCCTCCACTGCTAATTCACGCATGCGCTGAATCATCGCATGTGTCTCATTCAGTGCCCCCTCTGCTGTCTGCACGAGAGAAATGCCGTCCTGTATATTTTTAGCCGCCATATTCAATCCCCGAATTTGAGAACGCATTTTTTCAGAAATCGCCAATCCAGCTGGATCATCCGCTGCACTATTGATTCGATACCCCGACGAAATGCGTAGCATAGCTTTACTCATCGCACTTTGATGCCGATTCATATTATTCAGGATCGACATCCCCGTAGCTGACCACTTACCAAGCATGCTTTCACCACCTTCTTAATATGTATATCGGCCTATTCTCTATTCTATTAATCACCATTATGGGAATCATTGCTAATTTTTTATGTATTATTAACAATTTATAGGCACATGACTCCTTTTAGCTTAATAGTGTCCAGATTTTTTAGTGAACCTATAGTCATTACGAGCGATGATGATTAGCTGACTTGCAAGTCGCTCATTCAGCTTTGTGGCAATATGACAGTAGCTTGTGTTGGAATACAATTCTTCTCCTTCTGGAGGTACATGCCAAATTTTAGTAAAAGCACCTGCTTATCATTTCTGAAAAGTAGGTGCTTACTGGGCATTCCATCTATTCAATTGTTAAACCTCCAAGTTGATGGCTCTTTTGCTGTAGCAGTTCGAAAAAGAGTTCTTTATCGTTCTCCAATAATGTTTGATCAATTAAATAATCAAAATTTTTCTCCTCTAGTTCTGCGATAAGCTGATCGATTTCGCCAACCGTCACAGATGAAACAAGTGGAATTTGTTTCTTCGGTGTTGCGCTTTCAAGTATTGGTGCTAGATGCTCATGAACATTCGTAATAAGCAGTAGTTGATAAAGTGGTAATCTGATAAAACGATTTCCTTTTTGGAAAACAAAAACCTCAGATAAATTTTCAATTTGCTGTGTCTTCATGTTGATAATCATCTCTTTACCTTCTATAGGAATGAAATGGAAAATCTCATTCTCTTTTAAAATAGAGAAATATTGATAAGCAAATACGAGACGTAATTTGTCTCCAGTAACTTTTGTGTAAAACGGCTTCATGTATTGAACTTGCATCATCCTTCATCCCTCCTTAGTTATCTGATTATTCAGATTTTAACACAAATCAATTGGCTTGTTAACTATCTTTGAATTCATTTTTTTCTTTCTGATCATTCAGCTTATCATTACTGCATTTTAATCGTATAATGGAAGGACAGTCTTTTTTTCATTCTTACAATTAACAATGTTAAACATAGCCATACATGATGAAAGGAGTGAGGTTATGGCATTGTCTATATCGCAAATAGCTAAAGAACATCAAGTATTTGTGCTGACTAAATTAAAAGAAGCTGAACAAGGGCTACATCCTTCCTCTACGGAAGATGAAGAACTAGTGCGTCGTGCTGTCTTTTCTGTAAGAAATAAATCCATTGTTTTTGAACGTTTTAATGGAACAAGTTCTATATTATATGCAAGTGTTCAGGATGTCAGACCCGCTTCTGTTGAAATTGATTTTTACAAGGAAGAGCTACATTGTAACTGTCCACAACCTAAATGGTGTCGACATCAAGTAGGTGCTTTACTCGCTCTCTACCAATACTTTGACTCCGTGCAAAATTGGTCGAGTACTTGGCGTGCTCAAAAATCGGTCCAGCTAAAAACCTTAGCAGAAGAACGTAGACCACAAAGCTGGTCGATGATGGTTGATGAAGTAATGAAGCGCTTATTACCATCTGGCCGAGTATTAGAGGGCTATGGGCTTTCTGCTGTAAGAACAGATGCATTGGAGCGTCTTCGCCGACATATGCCCTTTGAACGTGAATGGCAGCCCCTTTATAAGCTCTATATGGAATTAGCTATTTTAAATACTATATGGCGGCATTTAAATGCAACAGCTGGGCATTCATTAGATTCTCCATATATGAAATACTTTATCGATCAAAGCATGCAATCCTTTGAAAGCATTCTTACTGAGTTAACGAATCGGTCACGTCTTTTTGCGACTGATCCTTTTTATGATGCCATTCAAGAGCTAGTAAGGGAATTTTTATTAGAACGACAAGGGCTGTTTGCCCATCGACTTCGTCTATATATGCTGCTTTGGGCAGTGCTTTTTTATGAGAAGCCTCGACGCGAGCAGGAATTAACTTATTTAAATAATCTAGAAAACCGTTCGGAAGAAATTTCTTTGCAATCATTAAAGCTATTATTTTATGTGTTATTACAAAAGGAGGATCTGCTGCTCGAAAATTTGGCACAGATTGATTTACCGCAAATGCAGGATTTATTTGAACTGGCTACTTTTGCTCAACGTGCTGGTGAGTCCTATTCATTAGCTGTCATTTTACGAGCTATATTACCTTTGACTGAAGCCTTCCTACAGGAAGTCGTACCAGTCGTTCAAAGAGCCCAGTACGTAAGGCAATTTCAGCTTTTATTTGATGACATACAGCTTACTGAGGAAGAGGAAGCAATGTTATACAGTGCATTTGGTGTGTATGGGCTTCAGCCATTTTCATCGTTTTTAATTAAAAAAGGACGTTACCGTGAATGGGCTGCTCTCCATCAATTAAATCCTTCATCTCTATCCTATTTAGAAATGTGTGGATTAAAGGACGTCTTACAGATTGAACCAGCTACTGTTTTACCTTTATACCATGTCTATGCAATGGCTGAAATTTCACAAAAATCACGTATGAATTATAAGCAAGCTGTGCGTATTTGGAAAAGTATGCGTAGTGCCGCAAAACGAGCTGGCAAAACAGCTTATTTTGAAACATATATGCAAACCATTCGTGCAGAATATAAACGATTACGTGCGTTACAAGAAGAAATTGAGAAAGGAAACTTAGTATGATGACAATAAATGCTCCTTCCCCCTTTTCCCAAACTCAACAGCTTCGTATTGATGTAGCACGGGAAGGATATTTTACATTGCAGGGTTTTACTGCAAATGGTACGACAATCGACGCTGATACATTAATTTCTTCATTATTCTTTACCTATGAAGCAAATGTCTATGGCTTATTAACCAATCGGACTGATTTCACGATTGAGGTTTCTACTGCTGAATTACTTGATATTTTTTCATCAAGCTTCCAACATCCCTTTATTAATTGGCTTGGTGCAAATGATGAAAGTAAGGAATGGCTCGGAAAAGTACTGGCGTTACAGGAATACTGGCAGGAGCCCTCACTTTGGTCATACGCTGTCATTGCGGAAGATTTTTCTTCGCTAACTTTTCCTATTGATCACATCGATACAGCATTATTAGAAATAGCTGTTCAGCAAAAGCTTTCACAAGTTGGTCTAATACTAGCTGATTTACCAAAACTTCTACCCTTTTTCTTACGTGGTGGCTGGCCATTGGATCAAGCTCGTCAAGCCGGTGCAGTTTCAGTTTCTTTACGGTTAAGTGAGCCAGAAGATGAAGCCGATGTCTGGTTATTAGAAACAGTGCTCAGCACTGCTACGACAAAAAACTACTGGACTCCTGCTATTCGTAAGCAATCCTTACCAATTGAAGAGGCGCTTCCTACGAAATGGCGAATGTTCGCCACTGAAATTGAACAACAGCAACAACAAATTGTGAATCTTCTATCCAATGACGATATCAGAAGTGATACCTTTATTCGTGTGACATTGGAGGACTCAGAAGTACGGTCTTTTTTACGTGAGGATCTCGCCAGATTACAGGCACTTGGTTTTGATGTTGTACTCCCTGCATGGCTAAAAGATTTAAAACAATCCAAATTACGTGTACGTGTAACAACTAACAATGTCTCCACAAAGAAGGTAGCAGGATTAGATGATATTTTAACGTTTAAATGGCAATTTTCTATGAATGGGCAAACGATTTCAGCTGAGCAATTTAAAAAGCTGGTGGATGAGAAACGTGAATTTATTCGTATAGGTACGGAATGGTTCCGAGTCGATGCCAATTGGATGCACGAAATGCGTGAACTAATGCAGCAGGCAGAAGATGAAAGTTGGACTGTTCGAGAATTGTTGTTTAGAGAATTACCCGAAGACTTGTCTGCTCCTCTCGAAGAAGATGCCGATGATGCGCTAAGAGATGATCCAATTTTCGCACTGGAAATACAACAATCATTAAAATCATATATGGAGCAGCTTTTGGAGAAGAAGGGCTTGCCAGCAGTACCGATTCCTTTATCCTTACAAACCGAATTACGTCCTTACCAACAAGAGGGCTTTGAATGGTTAATCTTTATGCGCGAACAAGGTTTTGGTGCATGTCTAGCCGATGATATGGGACTTGGGAAAACGGTGCAACTAATCACCTATTTACTTCATATTTATGAGACAGCAGCTGATTATACGAAGCCAACCATTATTATTTGTCCAACCTCAGTCCTCGGTAACTGGCAAAAAGAACTCGCTCGATTTGCCCCTTCACTGATTGTGCATACGCATTATCAGACAAATCGAGCTAAGGATGAGGATTTTAAAGAGCTAGTGACTGCCGAAAAACCACATGTTATTTTATCAACCTATGGTACTGTGTCGCAGGATACTGAATTTTTACAGAATATAGAATGGGCAACTGTTGTGCTCGATGAAGCTCAAAATATAAAAAACATGCAGACCTTACAATCAAGAGCCATTCGTAAATTGTTAGGAGACCATCATATTGCCCTTACAGGAACACCTGTAGAAAACCGCTTATCTGAGCTATGGGCTATTTTTGATTTCATTCATAAGGGTTATTTAGGTAGCTTTGGCCGCTTCAATGAAGAATTTATTTTGCCTATTGAACGAGACGAATCTGAATCACATAAGCAGAAGTTACGAGCTAAAATTCAACCTTTCTTATTGCGTCGTACAAAGCGTGATCCCCATTTACAGCTTAACTTACCAGATAAGCTAGAATCGAACGAATACTGTCCATTAACAGCCGAGCAAGCTTCTCTCTATGAAGGATATATTTTAGAGACACTCGATCAGCTAGAGCAGTTAACAGGTTTTCAAAAAAAGGGACGTGTTTTAAAGATGCTTAGTAAGTTAAAGCAACTATGTAATCATCCTGCCTTATATTTAAAGGAATCTTTCGAGGATGCCGAAACAATGCTTGCACGTTCGACTAAGCTAGAGCGCATTGTACAAATGGCAGCAGAGATTGTGGACAATGGCGAACAATGCCTTATCTTTACACAGTATATCGGAATGGGGCAATTGCTACAGCATTGTTTAAGTGAACTATACAATGTGGATGCACCGTTTTTAACTGGTGCTATGCCTAAGCAGCAGCGTGACCGCTTAGTAGAGGCTTTTCAGGCAGGAGACTTCCCTATATTTATTCTTTCCTTAAAAGCAGGTGGAACAGGTCTTAATTTAACAGCTGCTAATCATGTTTTACATGCAGATCGCTGGTGGAACCCCGCTGTCGAAAATCAAGCAACTGATCGTGCTTATCGCATTGGGCAGACACAATTTGTGCAGGTCCATAAATTTGTAACCATCGGTACAATTGAAGAAAAAATTGATAAAATGCTGGTGCAGAAATCTGCATTATCCGAAGAACTCATTCAATCAAGCCAGTGGTTGACCGAGTTAGAAGATCAAGAACTTCGTGATCTAATAACATTGGACATATAGTAATTAGATGCGCCAAGAGCTACATTGTTCTTGGCGCTCTTTTAGTGGAACCTCGTTACTTCTTATCCCTACTTACTTCAAACATTCTTATTTAGTTGTGTCAAAACATCCATTGCTGTGCGGTCTTCAGCAATGTCTTTTTAATATGTGTATACATCATTCCTTTCTGTTGCTACGGTGCAAGAAATATAAGGAGAATGGCGGATCAGACAACGATATTTCTCTTGCTCCGTATGTAAATAGCTTGTCTATGGTAAAACAAAATCTTTTAAGTCTTCCTGTTCATTCGGTGGCTGTGGCGGTACAATAGCCGTTTCGTCACTATTCCTTTGTTTGAGATGATAAAATCGTATATCTTCTACAACCACCTCTGTCATAAAAATCTTAGTGTTTTCTTCATTTACAAATGATCTTGTTTGAATACGACCATTTGCACCGATTAAAGAGCCTTTACCGCAATATTTGACGATATGTTCTGCCAGCCTTCCCCAAGCTGTACAGAAAATAAAGTCTGCATCTACTTCTCCACGATTGTTTTTAAAATTGCGGTTAATGGCCAATGAAAAATGAGTCTGTACACGATTTCCAGATAAGTAACGTAACACCGGATCTTTCGTAAACCTTCCGACCAGTCCGACTTGATTCATTCGTTCACCACCTTTCTGTTGGATTGCTTTCATCTTACAAAAGGATATCCGCATTGGCAAAATCCGATATTATAAATTTCCTTCTGTTTTGCAGCATAAATTGGGTAAATTAGCATTTTTAATTTGCTAATTTTTTTTAATTTTCTAGCTGAATGCTTTGGACTGTAATGGCAAATGCTATTTCATGAAATCAGCATTTTCGCAGGTTTTGAAATATCGTCACAGGTGCACATAACAAACAGCCACTACTTCATGTGTTATAATAAAAGAATGACAGACTTAGGAGGAATATACATAATGAAAACATTTAAAATGCTTTCCTTTGACCTTGTCACGAAAGATGGCGTACAACCATTCCCTTTAGTCGATGGCATTATTATTAATCAGGAAAACAGCCATCAATCTTGGATACTAGAATTGTTTATGGAAAAACAATATCGCTCAACCTTTGATGAACTCTTAGTAAATGCTACAGTCTGCAATGTCCGTGCAGTTATTTCATTTCCAGATAATGAACCCGCTCCTTTTCAGGTAATCGTACATACAGTTCAAGAAATTGGTGATCATGTTTCAGTACTACTAAAAGGAACACTCAAAATTAAACGCTCTAAATATGCTGAACAATTGCTTTCCGAGCTACTTGCTGAGGGTGTATCCCTAGAGGATTTACTGGAGCGCTTTACGAAAGATATGAAGCAGCGACCAAAATTAAAAAATGATTAGCGATGCGAATTTTGCATCGTTTTTTTATTGGACAAGCTGCCATTTTTCAGTACAATACAATTTAAAAAGGAGCGTTATATTTGGTTATTGCTATCAGAGAGAAGCCTTTAAAATTATTATGGCTTGAGGCTGTGATGAGGAGGCTTTTAAAGAATGATGTTGAGTTTCACTATTATCAGGAACAATATCGCCGACTGGATGCAGGTTTTGCTGGTGAACAAAAAGTGGACCGCGAATGGCATGAATTACTATGTCCAAATACTTTTTTCGTATTACATAATTTGTGTCTCAAGAACACTGCTCAACATATGCATCAGCTTGATACACTCTTTATTTGCCCTCAATTTATCTTCGTTTTAGAAATTAAAAATATTCATGGTCGACTAGAATTTAATCAACTCACACATCAATGTACACGCACAAAGGCAGATGGCACAGTAGAAGGATTTCCAAATGCGTTTACCCAAACTGAGCGTCATATGCGTTTTCTTAAAAGTCTTTCTTACTCACTCCCCATTGAAGGTGCCGTTGTTATAGCAAACTCTTCAGCGATCATCGTTAATCCTTCTAAAGCGCTCCCTATTTTTCATGTGTCAGGTCTTCATCAACATCTCCAGTCACTTTTTAAAAAGCATCCTCAAAAAATGCTAACAGATGATCAATTAGCTCAACTGGTTCAAGGGCTTCTCTCCAAACAAACGATTCCTCACATTCAAACTTCGATTGCCCCATCACGATTTCGGCATGGTGTGCTTTGTCCTAAATGTTCCTATCAACATAATATGTATTTCTATCGGGGCATTTGGAAATGTTCATTTTGTCATTATCGGAGTATAGAAATTTTTGCAGAAGCCATGCTCGATTATCAACTATTGGTTAGCCATTCTATTACTAATCAACAGTTACGTAAATTTTTCAAAATTGATTCTATCGATACAGCTACACGATTGCTTCAGAAATTTCAGTTCCCTTATACCGGAACCTATAAAAATCGTGTTTACCATTTACCTGAAAATTTATTGGATTACATGAAGAGATTTTTTTGAGGGTTGATTGGCTCGCTTCACTGGCGAGAATATTTGCAATGCTCATGGGGCATACACTTCACTTTCGCGAGTATTCACCTTCCTTCCGCGAGTATTCGCCTTCCTTCCGCGAGTATTCACTTTCCTTCCGCGAGTATTCACTTTCCTTCCGCGTGTATTCACCTTCCTTCCGCGAGTATTCACCTTCCTTCCGCGAGTATTCACTCTTCTTCCGCGAGTATTCACCTCCCTTCCGCGAGTATTCACCTTCCTTCCGCGAGTATTCACACTTCTTCCGCGAGTATTCACCTCTTCTTCCGCGAGTATTTACCTTTCTTCCGCGAGTATTTACCTTTCTTCCGCGAGTATTCACCTTTCTTCCGCGAGTATTCACCTTTCTTCCGCGAGTATTCACCTTTCTTCCGCGTGTATTTACCTTTCTTCCGCGTGTATTTACCTTTCTTCCGCGTGTATTTACCTTTCTTCCGCGTGTATTTACCTTTCTTCCGCGAGTATTTACCTTTCTTCCGCGAGTATTTGCTTCTTTTTATCAAAAAAGAGTGTTTTCCATTTAGGAAACACTCTTTTTTATGTTATCGGTTGTTCATACCATCACGGTACTTTTCAGTGTCTTTGACTTTATCGTCGACAATATCATTATTATTGTTTACGTTGTCATTACGTTCAACACCGTTTACACCATTAGCATTTGGTACGTTGTCATAGCCGTTTGTACTGTTGATATCGGCATTTGATCCAGGTGTTGTCGCTTCAGGCAATGTTGTATTTTCGTTAACAGTACCTCGGTTAGTACCATCTACGTTGCGATCGTATGCATCGTCACGATTATTCGGGTCTAATGCATCTTCCACATTGTCTACACCACGACGAACGTCATTTTCGACGTCTCGAACAGGGTGATCTTCGACTGCATTATTTCCCCAGTTACATCCTCCAAGGAATACAGTTGCAAGAATAATGGTTAAAAATGACATTTTCCACATAGTAAAAAACCTCCTTTCTTGGGTACTATGTCAGCAAATACATCGTGTGTATTTGTGATCCTACATAGATTGCCCGGGAAAGGAGGGAACTATCCGATATTTGTACAAACTATTTTTGTTTTTCTTTTAATACTTGTTCAATGTATGCTGCTTCTGCTTTACAGTCATAGCTATAGTTTGTGCCTAGCTCTTTTTGCAATGCCTCGATTGTTTCGATCTGCTGCGCTGTTGGTTCTTCATTTAAAATTTTAGCAATGACCTCATCGATTTTTTGTGCCATCTCTTCATGAAACTGTGCACTCAACAATATATCAGCAGGGATTTTTTCGATCCATGCGGCATTCTCCTGAAAATAAGTCTGCCAGCTTGCAATGAAGTCTTCCATAGAAAAGCGCTCTTCATCCCAACCAATACTTGCTAAGTATGCTTCAAAAGATGTCGAAATCGAACGAGTAATGCTAATTTTAATACCTGAAGACAATTCCTTATACATCTTAATAATCCTCCTACGTTTGTAAAACCTAAAAATTACATCTATTTCAATTCCCAAACGCTTTTTCGCCACTGCAATTTAAGAACCTACTAATCAACTTTTAACTTGACTTTATCTATTTTATATCTTTTGGTCTACAAATGCAAATTAGGCTTGTTTAGGCTGTTCAGGTCCAATCGCAAATAGAATATCGGCTTCACATACAAGTTCTCCATCTACAGTCGCTATACCATGACCTTTACCCATTGCGCCACGAAGTTTAACAAATTCTACTTCCAATTTAAGTTGGTCGCCAGGAACTACTTGACGCTTGAAACGACAATTATCCACACCTGTTAAAAAGGCTAAACGTCCCTTGAATTCTTCTGCATTTAATAAAGCGACTCCACCCACTTGTGCTAATGCCTCTACAATTAATACACCTGGCATTACAGGATAGCCTGGGAAGTGTCCATTAAAGAAGTCTTCATTGATCGAAACATTTTTTAAACCTACTGCGCGTTTACCTTCATCTAATTCAACAATGCGATCAACGAATAAAAAAGGATAGCGATGTGGTAAAATTGCTTGAATTTGTTCTGCTGTTAACATGTAATTTCCCCCTCGAAATTAAGTATGTATACACAAAGTAAGGTAAAGAATATTGCTATTCTTTACCGTTCATAATATCAAATATATGCTGCCATGTTTCCCTTTTAAAAATATCCATAGCATTGCCTTCTCCAATCACACTGAAGCCAAACATTGCGCCTAATGCTGCGGCAGCAACGACTAAGACGAGAACAATTACAATGCGTAACCAAATCGGAATCAGTCGGATTTGCACCCAGCGAACCTCGCGTTGCTCTCCATTTGAGCGGCGTTCTTTCTTTTCTGGTTGCGTATCGGTTTCTTGTGTCGGCACAGAACGTCGACGTGAATCGTTTGTCATAGATTGTACTCCTCTTCATTCCTAACTATGTGTTTTTGGATGACTTTTTATCGAATGCCGTTAATTAGTCCTAGCATTTGATCTGCTAATGTAACCGCTCTTGCATTGAACTGATAAGAACGTTGAGTTTGTATTAGTTCTGTCATTTCCTTTGAGAGGTTTACATTGGACATTTCTAGTGTACCACTTTGCATGCCAATTTGCTGACGGTTCGCACCCACAAGCTCTGTCAGAACTTCCGCTTGTGTAAAGCCAAGTTCAGCTAGATTGTCTGGTAAACCAACATAAGAACCAGAAACATGTTCCATTAATTGTGGCTTTTGGAATTCTGTTACAGCTAAATCCGTACGAATGATATCACCATTTGGATAAGATGCTTCTAAAACACCACCATCTCGAACGGCAAACTTTTGAACAGTATCTGGTAATGTAATAGCTTGTCCTGCTGCATTGGCTACGGGATAACCCTCTGCCGTTACGAGCATTACTGTTCCGTTATTCAACGGAGATAAATAAAAGTCACCTTGTCGAGTATACACTGTTTCAGTTCCATTTTCACCATTTGGCATTAAAATATTGAAATATTGTTTTGCTTTTGTGAAAGCAAAGTCTAAATCTCGATTCGTTGTTTGTAATGAGCCTTGCTTTTCATTGGATTTAATTTGTCCAAGCATGGCACCAGATCCATAGCGAATACCAACTGGTGTTTGGCGTTCAGCTCGGTCCTGCTTATCATTGTTAAATTGCTGATAAAGTAGTTCATTGAAGGATGCTTCCTTCGTTTTATAACCGGTTGTACTACTATTAGCAATATTATTACTAATTGTATCTAGTTTATTTTGTAATTGACCCATTGTGTTCGTTGCTGTCATCATTGTACGTAGCATTTATAAAACGCCTCCTGTTCGCCCGTTAGATTTTCCCGATTTCATTCACTGCCTTTTCCATGCTGCGATCATAAGCTTGTAATACTTTTTGATTTGCTTCGAATGCTCGGTAGGCTGTCATTAAATCTGTCATTGTGCGACCAGAATCTACGTTTGAACCTTCTAAAAAGTTTTGACGTAGCGTAAAGGAAACGCCATTCGCACCATAGGCTGTTGGTAAGTTCTCACCATTTTCTGTACGAATAAGACCATTATCCTGTTTACGTAGCATGTTCGGATTAGCAGCATATGATACGCCAACTCGTGCTACTTGCTGATCGTTTACAAAAATGGCTCCATTTTCATCGAGGCGAAAATCATCGTTTGGAAGCTGGATACGTTGTCCTGCATCATTGAGTACGTATAGACCCTGCCCGTTTACTAAATAGCCTTGACCATCTAATGTGAAATTACCATTACGTGTATAGGCCTCACCACCAGCTGGATGTTCTAGACGGAAGAAAATTGACCCCGTAATCCCATCTTCGTTTTGTGGTAAGTTTCCATCAATTAGCGCCATATCTGTTGTAAAATCAGTGCTATAGATTTGGCCTTGTATGTAATTTGGCAATGTTTCTTGTAAATATGTTCCTGTATTTAAAGCTCCTACTTGACTCATATATTCAGCGCCTGCTTGTTGATTGGCGGGAGCATTTGTTTTACCAATACTAGACATTAGCATGTCTGGAAATGAGCGAATAGTTGATTGATCTGCTTTAAATCCTGGTGTATTCGCATTTGATAAATTATTTGTTAGTAATTCTGTTCTTCTTTGTTGCGTGATCATACCTGTTGCAACTGTATAAAACCCTTTAAACAAAGAAATCACCTCATTTTATTTTTATAAGGATGCTGGCACACGATCAATGTTTTCTAGCATTATTCCCGTACCAATTGCTACACAATCCATAGGTCTCTCTGCAACGAAGACAGGTACCTTTAACTCTTCTATTAATAGCTGATCCATTCCATGTAATAGTGCACCGCCACCCGTAATAATAACGCCACGGTCAATGATATCGGCTGATAGCTCAGGTGGTGTTTTTTCTAAGACATTTTTTGCTGATTGGACAATCATCGCTACAGACTCGTGCAATGCTCGTTCAATTTCCTCGGAATGAATTGTAATAGTACGTGGTAAACCTGTTACCATGTCACGACCACGAATATCCATTGTATCGTTGCGGCTACCTTTGAAAACTGTACCAATTGTCATCTTGATTGCTTCTGCTGTACGTTCACCAATTAGCAATTTATATTCTTTTTTAATATATTGCAAAATGTCGTTATCAAACACATCTCCTGCTACTTTAATGGATTCACTTGTTACAATATCACCCATTGATAGAACTGCGATATCTGTTGTTCCGCCACCTATATCGACTACCATATTACCACTTGGTTGGAAGATATCCATGCCTGCACCGATAGCAGCTACTTTTGGTTCTTCCTCTAAATATACTTTTTTACCGCCAGATTTTTCTGCGGCTTCACGGATTGCTTTTTGCTCAACACTTGTGATGTTCGTTGGACAGCAAATTAAAATTCGTGGCTTCGCCAAAAATCCTTTTACATTTAATTTATTGATGAAATGTCTTAACATCGCCTCTGTCACATCAAAATCTGCAATGACTCCATCTCTTAGTGGGCGAATTGCTGTAATATTACCTGGCGTTCTCCCTACCATTTGGCGAGCTTCTTCCCCTACCGCTAATACTTTGTTTGTCTTTTTGTCAATCGCCACCACAGATGGTTCATTTAGGACGATACCTTTACCTTTAACGTGGATTAATACGTTCGCAGTTCCTAAGTC
The DNA here is from genome assembly GCF_038630385.1 of Lysinibacillus sp. FSL L8-0126. NCBI lineage: Bacteria > Bacillati > Bacillota > Bacilli > Caryophanales > Bacillaceae > Lysinibacillus > Lysinibacillus sp. FSL L8-0126. The sequence continues at coordinate 858,560 of NZ_CP152028.1, forward strand.
AATGCCAATATCTTTCGAAAACATTCTATAATTTCTCCTTCCCGCCAGTTCCAACTACATAACGTTCATTTTATCTCTTTATCTAGAATATTTTATCATATTCTATTGGTAATTTCACCTAAATTTAGTGAATGAGACTGTTTTCTTTTCAGGTTATGAACGGCTATAATATAGAATTACTATTCCATAGAATTCGTCATAAATACATTTCCAAGACAATAAAAAAGAACGAATCAGTCTTGACTCGCTCTCTCTTTCCACTTGTTTTTCGTTGCTTCTCCTCCACGAATATGACGTACGGCCTTATGGTAGGCGAGTATTTCTTTCACTTGGTCAGCTAATCCTTCATGAATTGTTGGTAATCGCTCTGTTAAATCCTTGTGCACCGTACTTTTTGAATAACCAGTCATTTTCGCGAGGACACGCACAGTCTCACGCGTCTCAATCAGTAATTCACCGAGGCGTATGCAGCGCTTCCGAATGTGCTCATGCACTTTCTTCGTCCTTTCCACACAATTTCACAAAATGCTTTGGCAATCAGATGCACATTTGCGCATTTCTTCACCTTATGTAAGGACAAAGCTATTCAGAACATTTTTTGCATTTTCCTGATAAAATGCTGACTTTTTATGCGTTACTAGCTTTTCGAATTAAAAAGCTAGTAATTTTTTCGGATTAATATATTTTCCGTCTTCAAGAACTTCGAAATGCATGTGGACGCCAGCCGCTTGATTCCACTCGTTATCAGTTGCTTTTCCTAATGCCTGACCTTGTGTAACCTCATCGCCTTCTTTAACAGCGATATCCTTTACAGAGCTATAATGTGTTTGCATACCGTTTGGATGCTCAATTACAATCTTATTGCCTGTAAATGCGTCTAGTTTTACCTCTAGTACTTTACCACTCATAGCAGCTAGTACTTCAAATTCTTCACCATTCATAGCGATAGAGATACCAGAAGACGTTGTAAATGTTTGATTAAATACCATTAGTGCATTTTCACGGGACTCTTCATTTGCCTCTAACTCGTAGAACTCTTGTAAAACTTGTACTTTACTAAGACTCTCTTCTTTGAATGGGTACTTCATGTTTTCAGTACGTGCATTTGTTTCTACTACAGGACCTGGATCAACTTCCGCTAAATCTGGTAAAGGAGCCTCTTCTACTTTTGATACGAGACTATTGTAACCAAATAACAATCCTGCTAGAACTAGTGCACCACCTGTGTAAACTGCTGGCCAAAACCAAGGTTTCTTTTGTAATTGACCATTTTCCTTTTGATTTGGATTTTGGTTTTGAGAAGTTTTATTGTTTTTATCCTCTCTCATTTTCATCACCTCTAGTTGCAGTGTGAACAACTAGAAGTTATTTTAAACATGCATCTATTTTTTTTATTTCAATATCTTGATAATAATAGTGTAAAATTTCGGCAGCCGTTTTCCCTTCGTTTGCCATTGCCTCAGCGCCATATTGACTCATGCCCACGCCATGACCATAACCTTGGGTTGTCACATGGACCTTTCTTGTCTTCGCGTCATAGACAATTGTAAAATCAGTTGATGGTATGCCAAGAAGTGTTCTAACCTCTCTACCAGTCCAGACATTGCTCCCTAACTGCAAACGCTCTACTCGCCCTGACTCATTGTAAAATAGCTGGATACGATTAAAATCACTAGCTTGCCACTGTACAGGCCACAACTTATTCCATTGTGCTAATGTCCATTCTTGCTGAGCCTCAAACTTCGGTGATGCTTGATCCGAGATACTTGCAACACTTTTCAAATATGGAATATCATTCCCACTATAGCCAAAGGCACTTTCTGTTTTACCATTGCTTGTCGAGTGGAACATGGCTGTAATTAGTTCCTTATTATAAAGAAGAACTTGTCCTTTCGTTTCATTGATTGCTTCGACAATTTTCTTTTCATTTCCCAGGAAATTGCTAGCCCAATTCGCCTTTCTTTGCTCCTCATCATAAAAAACTTGCCTTGCCACAGTTGGAGCAATTGCAGTTTTACCGTAATTTGTCGTTTTCAGTGCGTATGTGCGTGCTGCAATCGCTTGGGCTTTCAATGCCTCCTTTTTAAAAGAAACAGGCATTTCCGCTGCAACAACACCTGTAATATACGTTTCCAAAGGGATTTTTTCCTCTTGTCCCTCCACTTCTATAAATATTTCACAGGCATTCTCATCACTAGTTAGAGGTTTGACAGCCTCCCGTCTTTCACTAAGCCCTATAACAGGAAGCATGTATAATACTCCAATCAAACAAATGACACCTATACTAATCATCCATTTTTTCATAAGGAATAATATGCTAGATCTCTTAAAGTTATGAGCAAACAAAAAACCCTCTGCTCCAAAAGCAAAGGGTTGAGAAATCCATTTAGTTTGTAGGTAATTCAATTATTGTGTCTTCAACTGTCACTACTTCTTCAGTAAGTTCAGTAATACGTTCAATGTTGGCACCAAGCGATGCTAGCTTGCCATGGAAATCAACATAACCACGGTCTAAATGATGTAGCTTCGTCACACGTGTTATTCCTTCAGATACAAGACCTGCTAAAATTAGGGCAGCCGCAGCTCGTAAATCCGTTGCCATTACTTCAGCTCCCTGAAGATTAACCGGCCCCTCGATAAACACAGAACGTCCTTCTATTTTAGCACCAGCATTCATGCGACGGAATTCCTCAACATGCATAAAACGATTTTCAAATACCGTTTCTGTAATAATACTCGTACCTTCCGCAGTTAACATTAATGCCATCATTTGTGATTGCATATCTGTTGGGAAGCCTGGATGTGGCATTGTTTTAATATCAACAGCTTTTAATGTATGAGGAGCACGTACACGGATTCCCTCATCCAGTTCAGTAATCTCTACACCCATTTCACGCATCTTAGCTATTAAAGCTGTCATATGCTCAGGAACAGCATTTTCAATGACTACATCACCCTTCGTAATAGCTGCTGCCACCATAAATGTACCAGCCTCAATACGATCGGGAATAATATGGTGCTCTACTCCATATAATGTATCGACTCCTTCGATACGTATTGTATTTGTACCAGCACCAATTACACGACCGCCCATGCTATTGATGAAGTTTGCAAGATCGACAATTTCGGGCTCCTTCGCAGCATTTTCAATTACAGTTGTCCCTTCTGCTAAAGATGCGGCTGTCATAATATTTTCAGTAGCACCAACACTAGGGAAATCTAAATACACATTAGCCCCTTTTAAACGACCTTCCGTTTTTGCCTCTACATATCCGTGACCAAATGAAATTTTTGCACCCATAGCTTCGAAGCCCTTTAAGTGTAACTCAATTGGACGAGAACCGATTGCACAGCCTCCTGGTAGTGCCACGCGAGCATATCCATTACGAGCAAGTAGAGAACCCATCACTAAAATAGATGCACGCATTTTACTAACAAATTCAAATTGAGCTTCACTTGAAAGTTCTTTAGTTGCATCTATATATACGGCATTATCTTCAGGTATATATGTAACTGCTGCGTTTAAACTTTTAAGTACTTCGTTTATTGTAAAGACGTCTGCTAAATTAGGGACTTCTTTAATTACATTTTCTCCTTTTGAAGCAAGTAAAGCTGCTGCAAGGATTGGTAACACTGCATTTTTTGCGCCCTCTACACGTACTTTTCCCTGTAGTTTTTGGCCGCCAGTCACTATTATTTTATCCACCCTATGTCCCTCCGAATTCAATCTATTAACCTATCGAATTTTTATTTTAAAAAGAAGTATAATGTCATAATCAGTAAACAAACAACTCTATAGTACAACTTTTCTAACGCTCGTTCAAGCGTCCAAATCACTATTTTAAGGCATTATTAGATATTTTGCTATTTATTTATTGTACGCTGTCATTTTTTTTTTGTGAATGACCAATAACCCGTTCACTTTCAATACATACCCAAAGATATATGCACAAAAAACCTATTTTATCTTCATTCAGTAAAATATTCCCTTTACTATATGAATGCATCATGTACATATTTTGTTAGCGTGCGTCTTACCAATAACAGACGCATCGTAAGCTGTAATGATGCCAAGGCAAAACTGGTACGGAAGATTTTTATACATAGTTCAAAGGGCCACACAAATGGTATTATAAAGTCCTTTGAAGCATGTAGGTGCATAAATCTTATAGTATTTAACAACGATTGCTTTAAAATAAATAGGGAAGTTTGCCTGACCAGCTAGATATTTGGAGAAAGAAATTAGATACTGCTGAGCCTATCGTAATACTGAGTAAAATATAAATAAGTTGAATTTGAAATACTCGATTCTTCTTAAATAGTTTCTCCACCATAAAAGCTTGTAATGCGTAAAAAGTAATAGCAATAAAAAACAGATGAGATAAAATGCCCAGTAATGCTTCTTGTCCTATCGCTTCATACAGTTCCATGCTACCCCTCCTTCAATTTACTTCACCTTAAAAAACGGGCAGATACTATATCTGCCCGTTAAAAATGAATTAGATATTACCCTCATGAACGTTGATACGATTCAACGCACGTTTTAATGCTAGGTCAGCACGTTTGAAATCAATGTCGTCTTGTTTACTTTGAAGACGTCCTTCAGCGCGTTTAACGGCTTCTTTAGCACGTTGAACATCGATATTTTCAGCAATTTCAGCAGAAGGCGCTAAAATTGAGATCTTTTCTGGACGAACTTCAATGAAACCACCGCTTACAGCAACAATATCAGTCGAACCGTTTTCTTTTTTCAGCTTCACTGCACCAATTGCAAGTGGAGCAACCATTGGAATATGGCCTGCAAGAACACCGATTTCTCCTGAAGTTGTTTTAGCGATTACCATTGATACTTCAGAATCGTATACTGGGCCGTCGGGAGTGACAATATTGACTTGAACTGTCTTCATATTTTTTCCTCCTCGTCCCTAGTATTAAACCTCTACGCCCATGCTTTTCGCTTTTTCAACTACTTCATCAATAGAACCAACTAGACGGAAAGCATCTTCTGGAAGGTGATCCCATTTGCCATCAAGGATTTCCTTGAATGAACGAACAGTTTCTTTTACAGGTACATAAGAACCTTTTTGACCAGTGAATTGTTCCGCTACGTGGAAGTTTTGTGATAAGAAGAATTGAATACGACGAGCACGTTCTACTGTTTGTTTGTCTTCATCAGATAACTCATCCATACCTAAGATTGCAATGATATCTTGTAATTCACGGTAACGTTGGATTGTACGTTGTACACCAGTAGCAATTGCGTAGTGCTCAGCGCCTACGATTTCAGGTGATAATGCACGAGAAGTCGAAGCTAATGGGTCAACCGCAGGGTAGATACCCATTTCTGATAATTTACGCTCAAGGTTAGTAGTTGCATCTAAGTGGGCGAAAGTTGTAGCTGGAGCCGGGTCAGTATAGTCATCGGCTGGTACATAAATCGCTTGGATAGAAGTTACAGATCCTTTGTTCGTAGATGTGATACGTTCTTGTAGTTTACCCATTTCAGTTGCAAGTGTTGGTTGGTAACCTACCGCAGAAGGCATACGACCTAATAGGGCAGAAACCTCTGAACCTGCTTGTGTGAAACGGAAGATATTGTCGATGAATAAAAGTACGTCAGCGCCTTGCTCATCACGGAAGTATTCCGCCATTGTAAGACCAGTTAAAGCTACACGCATACGTGCACCAGGAGGCTCGTTCATTTGACCGAATACCATCGCTGTTTGCTTGATAACGCCTGAATCGCTCATCTCGAAGAATAAGTCGTTCCCTTCACGAGTACGCTCACCTACACCAGCAAATACAGAGATACCTGAGTGCTCTTGTGCGATGTTATTAATTAATTCTTGGATTAATACTGTTTTACCTACACCAGCACCACCGAATAGACCGATCTTACCACCTTTAATATAAGGTGCTAATAAGTCTACTACTTTGATACCTGTTTCAAGAATTTCAACTGTAGTTGAAAGTTCATCGAATGCTGGAGCTTCGCGGTGAATTGAATCACGACGAGCATCTGCTGGAATCTCTTCACCTAAGTCAATTACTTCTCCAAGTACGTTGAATACACGACCTAGTGTCACTTCACCAACTGGTACTGAGATAGCTTTTCCTAAGTCTGTTACTTCTGCTCCACGTTGTAAGCCATCAGTAGATGACATTGCAATTGTACGAACAGAATCATCGCCTAAATGAAGTGCAACTTCTAATGCAAGAGTTGTTGGTTCTTCATTAGGACGTTCAATCTTAACTGTTAATGAGTTATAGATTGCTGGTAATTGGCCGTTTTCGAATTTTACGTCGACAACTGGACCCATTACTTGAATAACATGTCCTTTATTCATTACTGTGTACCCTCCTATCGTATTCTTATACGACATTGGTGAGCTGAGCCTATTCTAAGGCTGCAGCTCCACCAACGATTTCTGTAATTTCTTGTGTAATCGCTGCTTGACGTGCACGGTTATATTGCAATGAAAGATCTGCAATAAGATCAGATGCATTATCAGTTGCATTTTTCATAGCAGTCATACGAGAAGCATGTTCACTTGCTTTTCCATCCAATAATGCGCCATAAACTAAGCTTTCCGCGTATTGTGGAAGTAATACTTCAAGAATTGCTTCGCCAGATGGTTCGAATTCATAAGAAGCTTTACTGTTTACAGGTGCGATATCTGTTAATGGAAGAAGTTTTTTCTCTGTCACTTCGTTAGCAATTGCGCTGACAAAGTGATTATAGTACATATAAAGCTCATCATACGTACCGTCAATGAACATACCAACAGCATTACGAGCGATTTCTTTAATATCAGCGAATGTTGGTTGGTCAGGAAGAGCAACAACACTGCTGATGACATTATGATCACGTTTCACAAAGTAATCACGAACAACACGACCTACTGCTAAAATAACGTATTCGTCTTTTGATTTATGACGCTCGTTAATTGTACGTTGTACTTGACGTAGGATACTTGAGTTGTAAGCACCTGCTAGACCACGGTCAGAACCAATGACCAAGTAAGCTGTTTTCTTTACAGGACGAGCAGTTAACATTGGGTGTCCACTGTCTTTTGTACCTGCTGCAATCGCGCCTACTACGTCTTGGATTTTTTCCATATAAGGAACGTAAGCTTTAGCATTTTGCTCTGCACGACGTAACTTTGAAGAAGAAACCATCTGCATCGCTTTCGTAATTTGTTTCGTACTCTTTGTTGAATTAATACGACCTTTTATTTCGCGTAAGTTTACCACTGGTATTTCACCACCTTTTGTTTTTTAATCAAGTGACTAGCTAGAACTTATTCTGATTTAGCGAATGTTTTCTTGAATGCATTGATTGCTGCTTCATAATCCGCATCCGGAGCAAGCTCTTTTGTAGTACGAACATGATCTAGAACGTTAGTGTGGTTTGAATCTAACCAGCTTAAGAATTCGTTTTCGAAACGAACGATATCTTGTACTGGGATATCATCTAAATGACCTTTAGTTAATGCATATAGGATAGCAACTTGTTTTTCAACTTTAAGTGGTTTGTTTAGGTCTTGTTTAAGCACTTCAACCGTACGTTTACCACGTTCAAGTTTAGCAAGTGTAATTTTATCTAAATCTGAACCGAATTGAGCAAATGATTCAAGCTCACGGAATGCAGCTAAGTCAAGACGTAGTGTACCCGCAACTTTTTTCATTGCTTTAATTTGAGCTGATCCACCTACACGTGATACTGAAAGACCTGCGTTGATCGCTGGACGTACACCTGAGTTGAATAAGTCAGATTGTAAGAAGATTTGACCATCAGTAATTGAGATTACGTTAGTTGGGATGTATGCAGAGATATCCCCAGCTTGTGTCTCTACGAATGGAAGAGCTGTGATAGAACCACAGTTGTAAGTTTCATTTAACTTCGCAGCACGTTCAAGTAAGCGGCTGTGTAAGTAGAATACATCACCAGGGTATGCTTCACGACCTGGAGGACGGCGTAGAAGAAGTGAAAGTTCACGGTAAGCTGATGCTTGTTTAGAAAGATCATCATACACGATTAAAACGTGTTTACCTTGTAACATGAATTCTTCTGCCATAGAAACACCAGCAAATGGTGCTAAGTATAATAATGGAGCAGGTTGAGATGCTGCTGCAGTTACAACGATTGTATAATCTAATGCACCATGTTTACGTAAAGTTTCAACAACACCACGTACAGTAGATTCTTTTTGACCGATTGCAACATAGATACAAATCATGTTTTCACCGTTTTGGTTTAAGATTGTATCGATTGCTACAGATGTTTTACCTACTTGACGGTCACCGATGATTAACTCACGTTGACCACGACCGATTGGCACTAATGCGTCAATCGCTTTAATACCCGTTTGTAGTGGTTCGTGTACTGATTTACGAGCCATTACTCCGAAAGCTGGGCTTTCGATTGGACGAGATTTTGTAGCGTTGATAGGACCTTGTCCATCCACTGGTTGACCAAGTGGGTTTACAACACGACCAATCAGTTCTTCACCAACTGGTACTTCCATGATACGACCTGTACGACGAACTTCATCGCCTTCTTTGATGTCAGTGTATGGACCTAAGATTACGATACCAACGTTACCTTCTTCTAGGTTTTGAGCCATACCCATAACACCGTTAGAGAACTCTAAAAGCTCTCCAGCCATGGCGTTGTCGAGGCCATGAGCAAGAGCGATACCGTCACCAATACGGATAACTGTACCAACTTCGCTTACTTTAAGTTCAGATTCATAATTCTCAATCTGTTGTTTAATCAGACTGCTGATTTCTTCAGCCTTGATGCCCATGTATGTCACCTCTCACATTTCTAAATTATTAACCGATTAATTCACGTTTTAGACGCTCTAGTTTGTTAACTACTGAGCTGTCATAAATATGGTTACCGATTTGAACACGAATACCACCAAGTAAAGTTGGATCGATTTCGTTTGTAATGTTTAATGATTGTTTTCCAACAAGTTTCGCAAATGCTGTCGAAATATTAGCGCTTTCTTCTGCAGAAAGTGCACGTGTTGAAAATACTGTTGCATCTGCCATACCTTGTGCTTGTGCAGCAAGCTCAGCATATGCATTGGCAATTAGCTTAATCTCGTTTACACGTTTTTTCTCAACTAGAAGTTGAACCGTGTGTAAAACTTCTGGTGTTGCACCAGTGAAGATTTCAGCTACCATTTGTTTTTTACGTTCGATGGAGAACTTAGGCGCACTTAAAAGCGTTAAAAAACCAGGAGATTCTTTCATTACTTTTGTTAGTTCGTTTAAGTCTGCTCCAACTTCAGTAAGATTGTTTTTTTGTTGCGCTAATTCAAAAAGCGCTTGAGCGTAACGTTTTGCTACAGTTGAATTACTCATCGAGCTTCGCCTGCCTTCGCAATCGTCTCTTCAATTAGAGCACGGTTGTCTGCCTCAGAAATCTCTTTGCTAAGGACTTTAGATGCTGCAAGTACAGATAATGAAACGACTTCATCACGTACTGCTGCAATAGCTTTTTCTTTTTCAGACTCAATTTCACGTAAAGCCGATTCTTTTAAGCGGTTTGCTTCATTGCGCGCTACAGTAAGAATTTCTTCTTTTTGTAGTTCGCCTTGTTTCTTAGCGCCTTCAACAATCGATTGTGCTTCCGTACGAGCTTCTTTAAGAAGGCTCTTTTGTTCTTCTAAAAATTGGTGCGATTCTTTGCGCGCTTTTTCAGCTGCTTCGATTTCACTCGCTACTAATTCTTCACGTTGCTGCATGATGCCCATAAGTGGACCCCAAGCGAATTTCTTAAGTAATAACATTAACACTATGAAGATAACCAATGTTGAGATGATGTCACCATTGTTAAAACCTCCACCAGTGCCAGCACCTAGTACAAGATAATCTAAAAACACGATTGTTTCACTCCCTTCAAGAGCTTTAACTTCAACATAATTTAATGATTAAAAAAACTACCTATTTTAAAAAGCTATATTTACACATAGCTTTTATCCGTTCCAAAATGAAGGGCGAAGTTTCATCTGGTGAATCCTGCTTCGCCACTAGTAAAATTCAGTGTTCAACTGAATTATTTGTTCATTACGATGAATGCTACTACTACTGCGATGATCGGTAGGGCTTCAACTAATGCAACCCCGATGAACATTGTAGTTTGAAGAACGCCACGAGCTTCTGGTTGACGAGCGATACCTTCTACTGTTTTTGATACGATAAGACCGTTACCAATACCTGCACCAAGTGCACCTAAACCGATTGCGATTGCTGCTGCTAATAAACCTAATGAACCTGTCATTTGAAAATTTCCTCCTTGGAATTGTTTGTTTTTTTGTGATTCAAGCATAGGATATATGCTTTATATTAATGGTCATCGCTCACTTTATGAGCCATGTAAACCATTGTTAACATTGTGAAGATAAAGGCTTGGATAAAGCCGATGAAAATTGAGAAACCTTGCCATGCCATCATAGGAACGATTGCCCCGATGAATCCCACAGCACCTGATGATGCTAAACCTGCAAGTAAGCCAAGTAAAATCTCACCCGCGTAAATGTTACCGTAAAGACGTAAACCTAATGTTAATGTGTTTGCAAATTCTTCTACTATTTTCAGCGGAAACATGAATGACATTGGTTTGAAGAATGTACCAACATAATGACCTGTACCCTTCATTTTAACACCATAGTATTGCGTTAAGACTAAAATCATTGCTGCCAATGTCATCGTAACTGTAGGGTCAGCTGTTGGTGATTTCCACCATAGCTGATGATCATAGACGATAGAGAATGGAAGACCTAGTAAGTTAGATACTGCGATAAACATAATTAGCGTAATGGCTAGAACGTGGAATCGACCACCAGTTTTCCAGTCCATGTTGCTTTTAATAATATTCTTAACGAAATCCATAATCCATTCCATAAAGTTTTGCATACCAGTAGGTTTTAACTTTAGGCTTCTAGTTGAAATAAAGGCAATTAAAAATACGATAATTGCTGCAACTAGTAACATCATAACTGTCGATTTATTAAATGTTAAAAAACCGACTTCTAGTAACGGAGCTTCATGATTCATTGTTATTTTTCACCTCTCTTTCTAATTTAAAGCACATTAGCGGTTCCTTACATGTGACACAATTCTCTCGACAAAGAGAAAAACGTACGGAATCATTAGCCCTATAACCGTGCTAATTAAGTGAAAATAGTTTGGCAACGAAATGGCTATTGCGACTGCCGCAACACCTGATCCAAAGCGAAGCGCTGTACCAAGTGAGCCTATCTTCTTCCCTTCACTAATGGATCTGTCAAACTTCTCCATACGGCGAACTAGAATCCAAAAATTATACGTACCAAAAAATGCACCTATTGCGATGCCCGCAAAAACAGTTTGATAGGGAGTAAACCCCCAGCCTAATGCGCAGAGTGCAAGCAAAAAAAATAACGCCCTCTTCTGCACAGCAAAAATGTGATGCAAATCTAGCATTGGTTATAATCTCCTGAATCATTTTTTCGAGTAATGAAAACGTTTGCTGACCACTATGTGAAATCAGAAAAGAGCAGTGAAAGACACTACTCACAGCGGAATAGTAATGGGAGAGTCATTTCAATTACAGGTGTAAATGCCCAAAAATAACTTACACCCCTTACCGACTCGGTAAAAACCGAAACGCACAAAACGTTGCAAATCGACAGTTTTATTTTGAACTGTCAATTTAGTAGAAAGTTGATATAACAAGTGTTTCAACGTCCTATTTATGAACTGAAACCCTTATCATTCTTACCCTTTGTAAGCATACAATAGGTGATATTTGAAGTCAATTGGTAAAGGAGAAAAACTTCACAGCCTATATACTCTTGTCAAATTGTTGACAAATTTGTGTATGAAATTTCATAGTTTCAAAAGTTCCCAACCTTCTCACACGAAAAAAAAGCTAATTTACGACATGATTATGCTCGTAAATTAGCTTACCCATTTCAATAGGTACATTAGACTTATTTTTCCGAATTAAATATAGTACATTAATTAGTTCTTTGTAAAAATTCTAGCAGTGCCTCAACAATACGCTTCGATGCATGCCCATCTCCATATGGATTCGATGCTTTCGCCATTACTTCGTAGGCATTTTTATCTGTTAGTAATTCCTTTGCTAAGGCATAGATTGTTTCTTCTTCCGTTCCTGCTAGCTTTAATGTGCCAGCTTCAATACCTTCTGGACGTTCTGTCGTATCTCTTAGAACAAGCACTGGTTTCCCTAATGAAGGTGCTTCTTCTTGTACGCCACCTGAGTCCGTTAAAATCATATATGAATTTGCCGCAAAATTATGGAAATCAAACACTTCAAGAGGCTCTATTAAATGTACACGTTCATTGTCTCCTAAGATTTCATTCGCAATTTCTCTAACAGCTGGATTCATATGCACTGGATATACAACTTGAACATCCTCATGCTCTGTTAGTATTCTCGTAATCGCTTTGAACATATGGCGCATTGGTTCACCCAGATTTTCACGACGATGTGCCGTTAATAAAATCATGCGATCTTCGCCAATCTTATCTAATACAGGGTGTGTGTAGTGCTCACTGACCGTTGTTGCTAATGCGTCAATGGCTGTATTTCCTGTCACAAAAATCGTGTCTGGATTTTTATTTTCATCTAGCAGGTTCTTTTTAGATACTTCCGTTGGAGCAAAATGTAAATCTGCCATCACACCTGTTAGCTGACGATTCATTTCCTCTGGATATGGTGAATACTTGTTCCATGTACGTAAGCCCGCTTCCACATGCCCTATAGCAATTTGGTTATAGAATGCCGCCAAGCTCGCAATGAAGGTTGTTGCTGTATCACCATGTACCAAAACGATATCTGGTTGTGCTTCTTTCATTACTTTATCTAAGCCCTGTAATGCGTTTGTCGTTACATCAATTAATGTTTGACGATCCTTCATTATATTTAAATCATAGTTTGGTGTTATGTTAAATGTCTCTAATACTTGGTCGAGCATTTGGCGATGCTGTGCTGTTACGGTTACAATAGATTCTATTTGCTCAGGATACTTTTGTAACTCCAAAACGAGAGGAGCCATTTTAATTGCTTCTGGTCTTGTACCAAAAATCGTCATTACTTTCCATTTTTTTATCAAAACGATCTGCACCGTCCTTTTTGTTATTGTATGAAATGGTCATCAATAGACGTACTTGCCTACACATACTAGGAAACGCCCTTCAATTTGAAGGACGCTTTCACAAGTTATTAGTTTCCTAAATGAGGAAATTACATGTATTGATTTTTATTTTGTACCGAATAGACGGTCTCCGGCATCACCTAAACCAGGTACAATATAGCCATGATCGTTTAATTTTTCATCGAGTGCAGCAATATAAATATCTACATCAGAATGTTCTTCTTGAATAGCTTTTACACCCTCTGGTGCAGCGATTAAGCACATGAATTTAATGTTTTTAGCTCCACGTTTTTTCAGTGAGTGGATGGCTTCCACTGCTGAACCACCAGTTGCAAGCATTGGATCTACAATGATGAAATCACGCTCTTCCACATCTGCTGGAAGTTTTGCATAATATTCAACTGGTTTTAACGTTTCAGGATCACGATAAAGACCAATATGACCAACTTTAGCCGCTGGGATAAGCTTTAATACGCCATCTACCATACCGATACCTGCACGTAGAATTGGTACAATCGCAAGCTTTTTACCAGAAAGTACTTTTGTTTTGGCAATTGTTACAGGTGTTTCAATTTCAATTTCTTCTACTGGCATATCACGTGTGATTTCAAACGCCATAAGTGTTGCCACTTCGTCTACTAGCTCACGAAATTCTTTTGTTCCTGTGTTCTTGTCGCGAATATAAGTTAATTTGTGTTGGATTAGTGGATGATCAAATACATAGACTTTGCTCAAAGGGATTCTCTCCTCACCGTTCGGATTTCATTTTTATCTCAACTAGTATAACAGAAAAAAGGAGTCGCCTCAAAAATTAATTTAGGACGACTCCTTTTGTTATTTTATATTTGTCAAAAATAAGCTATTGATCAAGAATTTTATCTACTTGTTCAATGGGCATTGGCTTATAATAAAAATAGCCTTGTCCTACTGTACAGCCTAGTGCACGTAAAATTTCTACCTGCTCTTCCGTTTCAATGCCCTCTGCAACTGAAATCATCCCTAAGTTTAATGCCAACTGAATAATGGAGCGTACAATCGCAAGCGTTGCCGCATCTTCAATCGCATTAATAAAGCTACGATCAATCTTTAATTCAGTGAAGGGTAGCTGTTGTAGATAGCTTAATGATGAAAAACCTGTTCCAAAATCATCTACTGATGTTTTAAAACCATAGCTTTTTAATTCTTGAATAATTTTAAAGGCAGATTGAAAGTCTACTAAACCAATATTTTCAGTCACCTCTAAAATAATATAGCTAGGGTCAATATTATATTTTTGAACAAGTTTCAGTGTATCCTGAACGAAATGCGTATAGTAAAAATGATCAGGTGAGATATTAACTGCAATTTTCACTAATTTCTTTCCTAGCCGTTGACGTTCTGAAAGCCATGAAAGCACAGTCTCTAAAACAAGAACATCTAGTTCCAGAACCTTCCCGGTACTCTCAGCTACTGGAATGAAGATGGCTGGTGACACAAAGCCTAGTTTTGGAGAAATCCACCGTGCCAGTGCCTCAATACTGTGTATTTCACCATTACGTAAGTCTACCTTAGGCTGTAAATGGACTGTAATTTCTTTATTTTTGATTGCTTGTGATAAATGATTTAAAACCGTCATTTTCTGTATAAGCACATCATTTTTTTCTGTTGTAAAAATTTCAGTATGTGTACCTGGTCTATCAATTGCAAAGGAAAGAGCATTATCAGCAAAGCGAATCGCATCAATGATTTTTGTGTCATTATTATAGGAAGCGATTCCTGTTTTTAGCGTGATATAGATTTGCTTTCCCCCTATAATAAAGGGCTGACGAATTGTTTCCTTTATCCGCTTATCATACTCCTGTAAATTTTCATTGTGTGCCAACGTAGACATAATAAGACTAGAGCTTGTAAATCTAGCAACATATTCATTATCTTCTGGCTTGTCTTGCTCCAATCTTTTAGCGAGTTGCCTTAAAAGCTCATCTCCAACCTCACGCCCGTAAAGTTCCACCACTTGATGAAATTCACTTGGTTTTAATATTTTGATAAAACCGCTTAAACCATGCTCCACTTCTTTTTCAATCGAATTAACAAAGCTATGACGATTAGGTAGACCCGTTGTAATATCCGTGTAGGCTAAATCCCAAATTTTTTTTTGAGTTCGAGCATAGGTAACAGCCAACGCAACAAGTGAACCCATTTTTTGAAGCATATTTTTAAAAGACATTTGATCACTTCGTGTTTTTTGGAAATAGATCGAAAATAGCCCTATCACTTGCCGTTGTTGATTGCGTATAGGTACAAACCATCCATACGGCTTTTCAAATAATGTAGCATATTGTTTATGTTCCTCAGGGATATTTACTTCATCTAAATTTTCCACGAGCCTAGCATTTCCTGATTGCATTACTTCAATAAAAAATGCATTGTTTTCACAGCATCTTGGCACACTTTCCTCCGGATCATTACCTGTGAAAACTTGTAATTGATTGGACTCTGTTTTTACCAGAACCATACTTGCAATATTCGGCGTAAAAAAATCATCCAGTCCACGGCAAATAATTTTCATCTTTTGTTCAAGAGTGCTATCTCGCTCGATGGCCTTATACATATCATTTTCTAATCTCATGAGGAAGTCTTCAGTACGGTAATACGTTACATCCTTCACAAGCACTAAAACATATTTCGTACGATTAGCCTCATTGCAAAATGGTAATGCTTGTATCTCTGCCCAAAAGGGCGATTTATTAATGCCATTATGATAGAGCTTTGCCTGGACCATTATGCCGTTATGTATTTTTTCTTTTATCATTTTTATGGTTGTCTTTTTTTCATCTATAGAGAGCCATGAAAAATAATCAGTATTTAGGATTTGTGAACGCGAAGCATTTGTAAGCATACAAAATGAATCATTACACGCTAGTATGCCATGATGATTTGTCGCATCAAAAATAACGTAGCTTTCTTTCGAATTATCCCCTAATTTACGAATGCTACTTAATAAAACATCATTTTCTATGTCTAATGATTTAGTGACCATCCAATCCCTCCATCTCTATCACTTCATCCCATTTCCATTGTACATAAAATTCAAATAAATTTTCACCTTTATGAAAAAAAACTTCTTTTCTAGGACATTATCTGTCCTTAAACTATTATAATAAAACCCTACTTATCTATTTTATGTAAATTTATTCAAAAACAAGATGATTATTCTATTTTTTTCAGAAAAAATATGTTTTTTATAGTTTAGTCCTAAATTCACAAAATAAAAGGCTGTATTTAAAGTAACAAATGTACTTTAAACACAGCCCTCTCATTTCTATTATGCGTATAATGGGTGTCTATCTGTTAATGCTTTTACACGATCTTTTGCTTCTGCTTTAACTGCTTCATCTTCAGGATTTTTAAGAACCGCAGCAATAATTGCTCCAACTTCTTTCATATCTTCTTCTTTAAAGCCGCGAGAAGTAACAGCTGGCGTACCGATACGAATACCAGAAGTAACAAATGGCGATTCTGTATCGTAAGGAATTGTGTTTTTATTCGTTGTAATACCTACTTCATCTAGTGCATGCTCTGCTACTTTACCTGTTAAACCAAGTGATTTTACATTTAACAGTAATAAGTGGTTATCTGTACCACCAGAAACGATTTCAACACCTTCAGCAATTAGTACTTCTGCTAAAGCTTTGGCATTCGCTTTAATTTGCCTTGCATAGTCTTTAAATTCTGGTTGTAATACTTCGCCAAATGCTACAGCTTTTGCAGCAATGACATGCATTAATGGACCACCTTGAATTCCTGGAAATACAGATTTATTTAATTTTTGCTCCCATTCTTTTGAAGCAAGAATTAAACCACCACGTGGTCCACGTAATGTTTTATGCGTTGTTGATGTAACAAAATCAGCATACGGCACTGGTGATTGATGTTCACCGGCAGCTACAAGACCAGCAATGTGTGCCATATCCACCATGAAGTATGCACCCACTTCGTCTGCGATTTCACGGAATTTAGAGAAGTCAATTTCACGTGGGTAGGCAGAAGCACCAGCAACGATAAGTTTTGGTTTATGTTCTAATGCTTTTTGACGTACATCTTCATAATCGATTACTTGATTTTCTTTCGTTACACCATATTCCACAAAGTTATATAGGATACCAGAGAAGTTTACTGGAGATCCATGTGTTAAGTGACCACCATGAGAAAGGTTCATACCAAGAACTGTGTCACCTGGTTCTAAAATTGTATGGTAAACAGCCATGTTTGCTTGTGCACCAGAGTGTGGTTGTACATTAGCATATTCTGCTCCAAAAATTTCTTTCACGCGATCACGTGCAATATTTTCTACTACGTCTACATGTTCACAACCACCGTAGTAGCGTTTACCTGGATAGCCTTCAGCGTATTTATTTGTCAGTACTGATCCTTGTGCTTCCATAACCGCTTCGGAAACAAAGTTTTCAGATGCAATCAATTCAATATTTGCTTGTTGACGTTTTTTTTCTGCAAGAATTCCGTCTAATACTGCTTTGTCTTGTACTGCTAATTTTTCATATGCCATGTTTGAAAAAGCCTCCTAAAGTATCGTTAATTATCTATACCACTTATAATAAGGGTACTTATTTATATATTGCACGTTCTCCGCCAATTAGCTTTGGACGTGTTGTTGCAACCGTAACAATCGCTTCTCCCACCATTTTCACTGATGTTCGAACGGGAACAGCTACTGCTTTCAAATGCATACCAATTAATGTTTGTCCAATATCAATACCTGCATGTGCCTGTATTGTTTCAACAACCACTGGATTAGCAAATTGTGTATAGGCATAAGCAGACATCGATCCACCTGCTGTACGTACTGGAACTACTGCTACTTCATCATAGCCAAATCGTTCAGCCGTCGATGCCTCCATAGTAACAGCGCGGTTAATATGCTCACAGCCTTGGAATGCTAAATGTAATTGATGTTTCGATGCAAATTCTTGTAACGGCTCATAAATGGCTTCAGCTATTTCCAATGCCCCTGCTGTGCCAATTTTCTGACCAATCACTTCAGATGTAGAGCACCCTACAACAAAAATTGTATGAGGTCGTAACGTTACCTGCTCTTCAAACTCACTGAGTAACTGAGTCAAATGCGTTCGTATTTGTTTTACTACCATTAAGCTCAGCTCCTTCATCTATATCCATTAAAATCATGCCATATAGGACATCCTTGACGAATGCCATATATGGAATCATGAAACAATTATTGCTCTAGCTCAGCAATTTTTTCTATGCGGCGTGTATGACGACCACCTTCAAACTCTGTTTCTAGCCAAGTTTGGACGATTTCACGTGCAAGGCCTGGACCAATGACACGTTCACCCATGGCTATAATATTTGAGTCATTATGGCAACGTGTTGCCTTGGCACTGAATACATCATGCACTAATGCACAACGAATGCCCTTCACCTTATTAGCAGCAATGGACATACCAATTCCTGTGCCACAAATTAAAATACCTTTATCAAATTCTCCATTAGCAACACCTTCAGAAACAGGTTTTGCATAATCAGGATAGTCTACTGAATCCGCAGATTGTGGACCAAAATCTTCGTAGCTAATATGAAGTTCATCTAATAGCTGCATAATCTCACGACGTAAGTTGTTGCCTCCGTGATCAGAAGAAATTGCTATTCTCACTGGGTTCCCTCTTTTCGAATTATAGTCACCCTTAGTGTACCACTTCTTTCTGAAGAATAACATGATTTTTCTTGTTTTTTTATGCTGATTTCTCCTGAAAGACGAACATTTATTGTATATTAACATAAAAATATTCACTTTTAAACCCGTTTTTCTGTGGATAATGTGAATATCATGTTAATAAGTTCGGATAAAGGTCCTTTGTTGTAATATTCCATCTTCTGAAGTTTTTTTAGCTTTTCACTTACGATGGACATAAATACTTTGACAGAGTGTGATCTTAAGATGGAAGCTCTCTAATAAAAAAGGCTATACATAAATCCGATTTTACGTCGCATTTATGTATAGCCTTTAGAACTATGCTTGTCTATCAAATTGTTGAATCATCTTATGCAATGCTTCCGATTGCTTTTTCAAACTTTGAGCCAAATGCTCTACCTGCTCGATAGCATAAGCTTGCTCCTCAGCGGCGCTACGAACTTCCTGTGCACCTGCTGACGTTTCTTCAGCAATGGCTGCAACTTCTTGTGATTGGCGAGCTGTCGTTTCAATATTATGCATTTGCTGTTCAATTAACGAGGAAATTTCAACAATTGCTGTTGCCATTTCATGTACGTTGGAAGCCATACCTTCAACGGCTGTCGTTGTTTCAGAAACGCGATCAGCTTCCTTCGTCGCAAATGCTACTTGTTCATTCATTTGTTTAACAACCACCTCTACATTTTGCTGCATGGACTGAATTAAAGCTGTAATACCTTGGACAGCTTTCGCACTTTCATCAGCCAAACCGCGAACTTCCTCAGCTACCACTGCGAAGCCCTTTCCATGCTCTCCTGCTCGTGCTGCTTCAATCGAGGCATTTAATGCCAGTAAATTTGTTTGTGCCGCAATGTCACCGACTAAGCTAATAATCCGTTCTACTTGGCCAGCATTTTCTTCAAGTGCATGAATACTTTTTAGTGCCTCATTATTACCTGTAGCAATTTGCTGAATACTATTCACTAATATTTCGATGGCCTTTGTTGTTGTCGATAAATTATGTAGAATCTCTTTTGATTGTGATGCTGATGCTTCTGCTCTACTATTTACTTCTGTTGCAAGAGCTCGCACATCTTCAATAGCTTCGGCAGTGTCTTGTACAGCTGTTGCAGATGCTTCTGCTCCTGCAGATATATGCTTCACAGTAGAGGCAATTCCTTCTGCCTTTCTAGTTGCCACTCCCGCCTCATCAGATAGCTGAATAATTGATTGATTTGTTTGCTGAAAGTTTTGATCGATACTTTCCACCATTTGACGCAGATTTAACACCATTTGTTGGAACGCCTCAGCAACGGATCGAATTTCATCATTTGTTTTAGGCATTTGCACATCCTGTCCAATTTTCCCCTCAGCTACAAGGATTGCTGAATGTTCGAGCTGCTGTAAAGGTTTGATTAAGATCACGCTTAACAACGCCGCTAATATACCTGACCATATAATACCTAATGCGTAGGTAATTACCTCAAAAACCATTCGATTCGTGTCTGGGAAGAAAGTAGGTTGTAAAAACTCAATGAATATAAAACTGACACTGTAGGTGATAAGCGCAAGTACACTAACAAATAATACCAATTTAAGCCGTAAACCAAATTGTTTTTTCATAGGGCCCCTCAATTCTTTTCAAGTTTTTGTATTAATTGATCAACTAATTCCTTTAATTCTGCAAATGTTGCTTCATATATTGCTTTATTGCCACCATAAGGATCTACTACATTTTCCAGACTGCCCTCATTTGTATATTCTTTCAAGGTAAATACTTTATGTTCAGCTTCTGGATAATTTGAAATCACGGCGTCTTTGTGAGCAGTCGTCATCGTTAAAATTAAGTCTGCCCATGCCATTTCTGTCATTGATAATTGCGTTGCAAAATGCTGATGTGACATTTGCGCTTCATTTAACACTAGTTGTGCATGTGCTGACATTTGTGCATTTGGCATGGCATAAATACCTGCTGAGCGCACCTCTACATTGTTGATTTGTTTATGTTTTAAAATAACTTCTGCCATCGGACTGCGACAAGTATTGCCTGTACAAACAAATAATATTTTCACACTTATCACTCTCCAATTTCATTTATTGTTGAATAGCTAGAATGCTCATGATAATAAATATAACGCCAGCAGCTATTTGAATTTTATTGCCAAAAAATACTTGGCTTCTACGGGCAATGACTAATGAACCATAAGCGCAAATTAGAGCGCTCAAGCCTGCACTCATGATAAAAATAGTTTTTTCTAAGTTAAGCATACCAAAAGAAACACTAACTGAAAAGGTATCTAGGCTTGCAGTCACAGCCAAAATTACAGGTGATATTGTTACTTTTTCATCTCGATGAGAGAATAATAGTAAATGCATACCAATACAAAATAATAAAATACTTGAAATCCATTGTCCCCATTCTAATAGAAATCGAACTAAATAGCTTCCTAGCTCAAAGCCTAATAACGGGAAAAGCATATGCAATGCTGCTGTCCATAATGACAAAAATAAGCGATATCTAACATTTGGCAGTAAGACATATAGACCAATCACATCAACAGACGTTAGTATACCTGCAAGAATTCCCTGCAAGAACGCACTCCTTCTCTCCCTAATATTTTATCATTTTATGCTCGAAAATACATTATTATCATAATTGTCCACAATAGTTTTTCTTTTATATTTTGTAATGATAAACAAAAAGGACAAAAGACATGTTTTATATCAATGTCTTTTGTCGCTAATGTACCTGAACTATATTCATTTATAATGAATACCATTTGCCTCCAGAGGCCTTTTCAAGTCTATTCATGATAGCTGCTCCTACACCTTCTGTTGAGGTTGTTGTTGCTAATATAATGGTAGCGGCGGTTTTATCACATGCTCTAAGTGCATTGTATAAGTTCGCACCCATTTCTTGTTTACTTCCAACTTCACCAATTGAGAAGTAAAAATCAGCTTTGATATCTTCAAAATTCACTGGTGCAAGCAATGCTACTACATGTCCTTCTCGCTGCATTCGCTGAACAGCCTCGCTGACTTTCTCATAATGACAATCTATTAAATACACAGGAGCATTTGGAGCATAATGTGTATATTTCATGCCTGGTGCTTTAGGCGTTGTTTCTAGCTTCTGCTCTATATTGGTTGGTTGAATAACGGGACCTATCTTCGCCTCAAGCATTTCCTTTGTAATGCCACCTGGACGTAAAATTACTGGAGGTTCATGTGTCACATCTAACACAGTAGATTCGAGCCCAATGCCTGTAGAACCTCCATCCAAAATATAAGGTATGTATCCTCCCAAATCATCTAATACATGGACTGCCTCTGTAGGGCTTGGTTTACCGCTACGATTGGCACTTGGTGCAGCAAGCGGTTTTTGAAGCTGCTGTAGCAATGCGAGTGCTACTGGATGATTCGGCATTCGAATGCCCACTGTTGATAACCCAGCTGTGACACTTTGTGCTAAAACATTTGGCTTTGCTGGCATTACAAGCGTTAAGGGGCCGGGCCAAAAGAAATCCATGCACTGTTTGGCTACTTCAGAAATTTGATCGATATAAATGGCTACTTCCTCTTTTGTCCCCACATGGACAATTAAAGGATTATCTGAAGGTCGGCCTTTTGCTTCAAATATCTTTTTCACTGCCAAATCATTTGTGGCCACTGCTCCTAAGCCATAAACCGTTTCTGTCGGAAATGCTACTACCTCTCCCGCATTTAAGATATCCACAGCTTGTGTATAATTAATCTGACTATTCACATTACTGTCCACAACCTTGCAAACGGTTTCCATCATTAAAACCTACCTTCAATTATTGGTTTTTACTGAATTATCCACATAATGTTTATAACTTACGAAAAAATGTGTATAAGTTGTCTGAATTTGTGCACAATTCATTCAAAAAGTCCTTTAATCCATTCCCATATAAAGAATGTTACTTGCTCTTTTTCTTCTTTTACTTCTTCTTTTACTTCTTCTTTTTCAGGCTCACAAATAGATGGAAAGATACTGCACCACCAGTTATCCCCACGTGCATCACCAATCTTCACAACAATCGAGTGATACACATTTTGTGGATAGAGTATAGCACCTTGTCTTTTTGGTGGAAATAAGTTATCCCCAATGACAATCTGTGTATCCATCTGTGGATAATTTTCGCTCAATTCTGTTTCAATTTGTTGTTTTAGCGAAAGAATTTGCTCACTCCCTACATTGCCAGCAGTGGCTACTTGCATAAAGTATGGCTTTAATTCTTGGACAAGCTGCTCTTTCTCTAGCTGATCTTGTGTCGTATTACTGTTCGCAATAACACGTATACGAAAATCGTTTTCTTGCTCATCATTGGTAGCTTCCTTGGCAAAGCCTACTAATGATGGAATATATAAAATACATAATTGTAAAGCAATCGCGATTAATACTAGTCTAGCAAAAGCTAGAAAGATATTTTGTTTAGGTAATCTAATAATCTTGTATTCATTTAACATATAAATCCCTCCTTGCTCAACATTGTTGGCAAGATTAAGAAACTTTATACATGAATCTCACAAAAAATCATTCGAGGCTTACCGTTAATATCTTTTTCTATTGAAACTGTCGCATGTGGAAAACTATCTTGAAAGAATTTGGCTACTTGCTCACCTTGTGTATAACCGATTTCTAACCCAATCAATGCTGGTTTATTCATATAGGCTGGTAGTTGCTCAGCTAATTTTCTATACAAAATCAGACCATCTTCCTCAGCAAATAGTGCACTATGTGGCTCATGCTCTAGTACA
Organism: Lysinibacillus sp. FSL L8-0126; assembly: GCF_038630385.1. NCBI lineage: Bacteria > Bacillati > Bacillota > Bacilli > Caryophanales > Bacillaceae > Lysinibacillus > Lysinibacillus sp. FSL L8-0126. Next base: position 882,209 of record NZ_CP152028.1, read on the forward strand.
ACATTCGACATTTCCTGTGCCTCATTAAAGGCAATATACGGTGGGTTTGATAAGACAACATCCAATTTTTCTCCTGCAAGTGGCGCTGTTAAATCGCCCAACCTAAAATCAATATCAGCCTCTAATCGTTGAGCATTTTTTTGCGCCGTCGCTAGTGCATCCTGTGATAAATCAGTGGCTATAACAGTTAGCGCTGAACATTCCAGTTTCATCGAAATAGCAATAGCTCCACTGCCTGTACCGATATCAGCCAACTTCAGGGTTTGTTGTGAAAAAAGTTTAGGCAGGCGATTGATTGTACCAAGTACTAGCTCCTCTGTTTCTGGCCGAGGAATTAAGACAGATTCATCGACTAGGAAGGAGCGGCCATAAAATTCTTCACTTCCAACACAATATTGTACAGGGCGGCCATTGACATGTTCTTCTATGAGCGCTTTAAATTTCACTTGCTGTGCTGCTGTTAATTCATCCTGTAAGTGCAACATAACTTCTGAATAACTTGTACCAAGTACATGTTGCATGACGATACGTGCTGCTGTTTGCTCACGACCATTATCCACTAAAAAAGAAGAAGCCCACTCTAGGGCCTCCATCACATTTTTATAAGTCATCATTTAATCGCTCTAACTTCGATGCTTGTTCTTCTAAAATAAGGGCATCGATAATCTCGCCTAGTCTTCCTTCGACGATTTGATCTAGCTTTTGAATCGTTAAACCGATACGGTGATCTGTTACACGGTTTTGTGGATAATTGTATGTGCGAATTCGCTCGGAGCGATCGCCTGAGCCTACAGCAGATTTACGTGTAGCATCAATTTCTTTTTGTGCTTCTTGCATATACATATCAGCAACACGAGCACGTAGAATTTTCATGGCTTTTTCACGATTTTTAATTTGTGAGCGTTCATCCTGCATCGAAACCACAACACCTGTTGGTAAATGGGTCATACGAACAGCAGACATCGTTGTATTTACAGATTGACCACCAGCACCTGAAGAGGCAAATGTATCTACACGAATATCCTTTTCATGGATTTCAACATCTACTTCCTCCACTTCAGGTAAACACGCAACTGTTGCCGTCGATGTATGAATACGACCTTGAGATTCGGTAGCAGGGACACGTTGTACGCGGTGTGCACCATTTTCGAATTTGAATTTTGAATAGGCTCCTTGTCCGTTAATCATAAAGATTACTTCTTTATAGCCGCCCATTGGGTTTGGTGTAGCTTCCATAATATCAATTTTCCAGCCTTGTGTTTCCGCATAGCGAGAGTACATACGGAATAAATCACCCGCAAAAATATTGGCCTCATCACCACCAGCTGCTCCACGAATTTCCATGATAACGTTTTTATTATCATTAGGATCTTTAGGAATTAATAAAATGCGTAGACGTTCTTCTAGCTCTTCCTGCTGTGCTTTTAATAGGTTAAATTCTTCCTTTACCATCTCATGCATATCAGGATCTTTTTCACTATCTAACATTTCACGAGTATCTACTATCTGCTCTTTAACACTTTTATATTCACGATAAGTATCCACTGTTTCTTGGATATCTGATTGTTCCTTAGAATATTCACGTAATTTCTTACTATCATTCACAATATCCGGATCGCTCAAAAGCTCTGTTAGCCTTTCATAACGATCCTCCACTGCTTGTAATCGATCAAACATGGATTTCACCTCTATTTAGTTTTTTAAGGTATGCTCCTTTTTGACAAAGAAGCTTTTATTCAGTAATTACAATGTTTATTTCCACTACTTAGTATAAGAAAAATTTCGCATGTATGCTACTTTTTCTTAGCGTATCCACCTGTCTATTGGCTTTAAAGTGGTGGCTGTGCGTGACATTTTCGACAAACCGGATAATACGAGTCATTACCACCAATTTGAATTTGATCACCTGTGTAGACTGGCTTTCCACTTTCATCTACTCGTAAATTCATTGTTGCTTTTTTATGACAGAACCAGCAAATTGTTTTCATTTCCTCAATTTTATCTGCATATGTAAGCATGTATTGGCTACCTTCAAATAGCTCATTTTGAAAATCATTTTTTAAGCCAAAGCCCATCACGGGGATGTCCAATTTATCCACAATGTTAGCAAGTTGTAAAACATGTGCTTTTTTTAAAAATTGAACTTCATCCACAAGCACACAGTATGGCTTGACAGTATTGGATTCCACTAGTTCAAAAATATTTGTATCCTCATAAACAGGGATGGCTTGTTGGCGTAAACCTACTCGACTGGAAACAAAGCCAACCTCATCACGTGTATCTAAACCTGAAGTAAACATCATCACAGGCTTTTGTTGTTCTTCATAATTATGGGCAACTTTTAGAATTTCTATTGATTTTCCACTATTCATTGCACCATGTTTAAAATATAGCTGTGCCATTCTGTCTTCTCCCTTTCTTTATGTCAATGTGGATTTTGAAAGGTATTGCATCAACGTGTATTATTTACTGAAAAAAATACCTGCCAAGCGCATGCTTGGCAGGTATTAAACTAACATTAGTTTTTAAGACCGTATTTTTTGTTGAAACGATCCACGCGACCATCAGCAGACGCGAATTTTTGACGGCCAGTGTAGAATGGGTGACATTCGTTGCAGAACTCGACAACGATGTTTTCTTTTACTGAACCAGTTTTGAAAGTGTTCCCACAAGAGCAAGTTACTGTTGCTTCTTTGTAGTCTGGATGAATTCCTTGTTTCATATTCGTTTTCTCCTCTCGCCCTGAACCATCTGGAACAGAGTATTATCGAACTGTACCTTACATAGCCCGAATATGTCGACTACAAAATTTGCGTCGAAAGGGTCAGCTACATATGTACACGTTGCATACTTTTGAAGTATAGCATAGTCATTTTATTATTTTCAAGTAAAAAATATTAAAAACGAACCTTCCATCTTTCTTATCCACGAACTTCGCGATAATCATTGTCTACTAACCCAATTTGCTCGTTTCGTTCTTTGAAGCGAATATTATGTGATGACACATAGGCTACTTTCGGTGCATCTGGCTCCAAATATAGCTTGGCACTATTTAATGCTAGTATTCCATCCGTAAATGCACCTGCTATTAATCTTACTTTACTAGGATGATCAATAAAATCACCCGCTCCATAGACACCTTCAATGTTCGTTTCACGCTTCTCATTGACAATCGCTACTTCATCTTGGATGTTTAATCCCCATTCTTCAAGTGCACCATAATCACATTTCAAACCATGGTTGACAATGACAGCATCTACCTCTACTCGTTCACTTTCACCTGTCTCTTTATTGACTATGGACACATACTGAATTAAATCACCGTCACCATGCAATTGAACAACCTCATATGGCGTTTTTACACGAACTGAGGATTCTTTCATGCGCAAGACATTTTTTTCATGGCCGCCAAAATCATCTCGGCGATGAACGACTGTAACACTTGCAGCAATTGGCTCTAGCTCATTTGCCCAATCAACTGCAGAATTACCACCACCTGAAATTAACACATGCTTGTGTCGGAAAATCTCTAGTTCCTGTACTGTATAATGTAAATTTGTTACTTCAAATCGGTCTGCTCCTTCTATTTCAAGCTTTTGCATAGAAAGAACACCATACCCCACTGCTAAAATAACTGTTTTCGAAAAATGCTTCTCACCTGTAGAAGATGTCAACATAAATGTTCCATCCTGTTGCTTTTCTAATTTTTCCACCTTTTGATTTAAAACAATTGTAGGATCGAATGTTTTAGCTTGCTCAACAAGTTGTTTAATCAGCTGTCCCCCTAAAATAGGTGTTACTCCGCCGACATCCCAAATCATTTTTTCAGGATAAATTAACATACGACCGCCAAGCTGTGAGCTGTATTCAATAATTTTCGTTTTTAAATCTCGCATCCCACTATAAAAGGCAGTATAAAGCCCAGCTGGACCACCACCAACAATCGTTACATCATATAGTTCTTCTGACATTTCCGTTCTCCATCCCCTTCTGTCTCGATTCGATCATACAGTTTTGAGGTTGTGTTAAGCTACTGCCTGTCTATTCTTTCCGACGAGGATCATACTATTCACACACCATCCACAAACTATAGTTACTCTTTCAATCGCGCCAATAAATATAAGAAATAAGGTGCTCCTAAAACAGCAACCACAATCCCCGCTGGAATTTCTGAAGGCTCTAATATAGAACGACCGATTGTATCTGCCATCAACACTAAAAATCCTCCTAACAGAGCTGCAGTTGGCAGTAAAAACTGATGTTTAGCGCCAACAAGTTGTCGAGCTAAATGTGGTGCAACAAGACCCACGAAACCAATGCCTCCACTTACAGAAACACTAGCTCCAGCTAAACCAACAGCAGCAGCCAATAACCAACGGCGCTCTTTTTCAATAGAGGCACCTAGCCCTACAGCTGTTAATTCGCCTAGATTTAGTACGTTTAATACCCGTGATTTTGCATAAACAAAAGGCAATAAGATAATTAACCATGGTAACAGCGACAGCACAAATCGCCAATTCGAGCCCCAAATGCTACCTGCTAGCCATGTCGCTACAAATTGATAATTTTCTGGTGATAGGCGTAGTGTTAGCACAATCATAGCCGAGCTAATCCCTGCTGCTACAGCTACCCCTGTTAAAATTAAACGCATTGGTGTAATACCTTCATGTCGTCTATAAGAAAGTGAATAAATCAGAACAGCTGTCAAACCTGCCCCTACAAAAGCCAGTACTGGCAGTAAATAAACAGGTGCTGCTTTCGTAGTTGGGAAAAATGATACATAGAGCATGACAGCAAGTCCTGCCCCAGCATTAATCCCTAAGATTCCTGGATCCGCTAAAGCATTTTTGGAAATGCCCTGTAAAATAGCGCCTGAAACCGCTAAGCCCATACCTACTAACACAGCAATCACAATTCTAGGAAGTCTGAACTCAAATAATATAAGTTGCTGTTGTGCATCACCTTGACCAAAAAGTGTGCGCAGAACTTCCATTGGCGTCAGTTTAATAACGCCAGTATTCATACTAATAATAAAGGTAATAATGATTAACACAATGAGTGTAACAAGGATGGAGAAATTTTTTCTTTTCGCCTTAAGCTGACTCGGTGTTAAATAGCTGTTACTCATAGTTCTTTCCCTCCTTTACGTGCTAAATAAAGGAAGAATGGTACACCGATAAAGGCAATTAGTGCGCCAATCGGTGTTTCATAAGGTGGATTGATAATACGTGCTACTAAATCAGCTAACACAACAAGCAATGCCCCATATACTATAGAACAAGAGATAATCCAGCGATAATCATGTCCAACTATGTATCTCGTTAAATGAGGGATAATTAACCCTACAAAACCAACCGCACCGACAACAGACACGGCTGCACCTGCTAAAACTAAAACAATGATCATTCCCCATACTTTTACAACTGCTGTACGTTGCCCAAGTCCAACTGCAATTTCCTCACCTAAGCTCAGTACAGTGATTGAACGTGATAGGATAAGCGCTCCTATCATCGCAATAAAGATCCATGGGGATAATATTTGTAGATGACTCCATTTTGTACCTGAAACACCGCCAGCATACCAAAATGCTAGGTCTTGTCCAATACGATAATAAAGTGCAATCCCTTCTCCTAACGCTCCAAGCAATGCACTAACAGCTGCACCTGCTAGAACTAGCCGCATCGGTGTTAAGCCACCTTTTGACAGTGAGCCAATACCATAAACAATGGCTACGCCAAGACCTGCGCCTACAAAGGACCATAAAATTAAATACATGTAAGGCAGACCAGGGAAGAAGGCAAAGCACAATGCTAACATAAAGGCCGCTCCAGAGTTCAGACCCAGTAGCCCCGAGTCTGCTAATGGGTTACGTGTCATCCCCTGCATAATAGCACCCGCTACTGCAAAGCTTGCACCTACTAATGCTGCTCCAAGTACTCGAGGTAAGCGAATATCATGGATAATTTGATGTGTTGTTAATTCCGGTGAAAAATGGGTAACTGCTGTCCAAACAGTACCCAATGAAATATCTGCTGCTCCAAAAGAAATCGATAAGCCAATGGCAAATATTAATCCAATTACTCCTACGATTAAAGCCACTACTCCACGGATCGGATGAGATCGTTTCTGTAGCTCCTCTAAATCGTTGAGCTCTCCTACTCCTGTCGACGTAGTCATTTTACTTCCTCCTCATAACTTTCAATTAAACTTTTATTCCTTCATGTCGTACAACTGATAAGATAGGCAGATTGGATTTTTACTATATGGACAAACAGCCATTTCTGCATCGATATTAAATACTTTTTGTAGATTTTCCTTTGTCATCACTTCTTTTGGACTACCGTTCACCATTAAATCGCCGTCTCTCATAGCCATTATGAAGTGGGAGAATCGTGACGCATGATTTAAATCATGCAAGACCATGATAATTGTTCGTCCTTCTTCCTTATTTAGTTTTTGCAGTAGCAATAATATATCTAGCTGGTGCGCTAAATCTAAATAAGTTGTTGGTTCATCCAGTACTAAAATATCCGTGCCTTGCGCCAATGCCATAGCAATCCATACTCTCTGACGCTGGCCACCTGATAATGCTTCAATTGGTCGATCACTAAATTCTCTTAGCCCCGTTACATCAATCGCCCAGTGGATATATTCGTAGTCTTCCTTTTGCAAGGAACCAAACCCAACTTGGTGAGGAAAGCGACCATATGATACCAATTCAAAAACCGTTAATCCTCCGGGTGCTGTTGCTGTTTGAGGTAAAATAGCCATTCTTTTGGCCACATCTTTCGTTTTTAATTGATGTATCGCCTTGCCATCTAAATAGACGGCTCCATTTTGTGTTCGTAATACACGGGCAACAGCCTTTAATAAAGTAGACTTGCCACAACCATTTGGGCCGATGATTGTGGAGATTTGCCCTTTAGGAATCTCCACACTTAAATCGTTGACGATGAGCGCTGAAGAATAACCAATCGCAACATGATCTATTTCGAGTACTGACATCTTTAACTTCCTTTCATTTTTGAGAATGCGTTCCACTCTTACATTTGTAAACCAAATTGAGCTGTATACAAGCCATAGTAAGCATTTTGGCGTTCCATTAATTGCTCGTGTGTACCTTCTTCAATGATGCCCTTTTTCGACACAACGACAATTCTGTCTGCATCCTTAATTGTTGCTAATCGGTGAGCAATCACTAATGTAGTACGTCCAATGGAAAGTTCATTTAATGCCTGTTGGATAGCTTGTTCAGTTTCTGTATCCAATGCAGATGTTGCTTCATCTAGTATTAAGATTTTTGGGTTTTTCAAGAAAATACGGGCAATGGATAATCTTTGCTTTTGACCACCTGATAATTTCACACCACGCTCACCAATTAATGTATCCATACCTTCAGGTAGAGCATTGATGACATCCGTCAGTTGCGCTCGTTGTGCTGCATACCAAATATCTTCTTCACTGGCATTTAAATCACCATAGGCAATATTTTCACGAATGGTACCATCGAATAAAAAGACATCCTGCTGGACAATCCCAATATGCGAACGTAAGGAATGCAGTTTAAAATCGCGTATATCCATACCATCAATACTAATGGATCCTTCATTGACTTCATAAAAACGTGGCAATAAACTACAGATTGTTGATTTCCCTGCACCAGATGGACCTACCAAGGCAACGGTTTCGCCAGGATTTACTTTTAAATTAATATGATGTAGGGCACGGTTATTGGCAGCATAGCCAAACGATACATCGGAGAAAGTAATTTCGCCATTAATTTCATCAACCATTTTTGCCTCTGGACGATCCACAATTTCAGGTTCCGTTTCTAAAAATTCGATATAGCGTCTAAATCCTGCCATACCTTTCGGATAGCTTTCTATAAACATATTAATTTTGTTAATTGGGCCTAAAAGAATACCTGATAGTAAAATAAATGCGATAAAATCTCCATTTGTTATATGTCCATTTAAAACAAAATACGCTCCTACAAATAAAGTAAAGAGTGATAATACTTTAGTGAGTATGCCTGAAATAGCCTCATTCCAAGCCATTACTTTATAGGAGAACAGCTTTGTCATACGGAATCGTTCATTATTTACTTTAAAGCGTTTAATCTCATGATCTTCATTTGTGAAAGCCTGTACCACACGAATACCACTTACATTATTTTCAACTCGCGCATTGAAATCTGCGATATCTCCGAACATTTGACGGAATGCTTTGGACATTAACTTCCCAAAAATAATCGTTAAAATTAAAATGATCGGTACAAGTAAGAAAATAAGAATTGTAAAGGTTGGATCAATATAGTACATAACCCCAAACGTCCCAATAATCGTCATTGCCGCAATAAAAATATCCTCTGGACCATGGTGAGCAAGTTCACCAATATCCATTAAATCGTTCGTTAATCGAGAAACAAGATGCCCTGTTTTATTGTTATCAAAATATCGGAAAGATAGTTTTTGCACATGGCTAAAAGATTCCTTCCTCATATCTGTTTCAATATTAATCCCTAGCATATGCCCCCAGTACGATACGATAAAGTGAAGAATAGAATTGAAAATATATAGACCAAACAGCAATAAACTTGCCATAAGAATCCATTTTAATTCCCCATCTGGCAGAATATCATCAATTACTTTATTTAAAACAAGTGGAAATGCCAGCTCGATTAGTGCCACTAATATCGCACAGCTAAAATCTAAAATGAATAAACCTTTATAGGGTTTATAATATGAAAAAAAGCGCCTTAATAACATGTTGCAACCTCCTATGGTAATGTCATTTTCGTATCTAATAAATGAGCTATCTGATTCTACATACAGATAGCTCACATGTTTTCACAGTTATTGTTGCTGAGCCTTCGTAAAATCAACTATTTTGTCAGCTAGTTCTTCAGCTTGATGTAAGCCAGAGAGCGGATCAGAAGCAAAATAATATTCAGATGGAAGCTCTAATACTTGATTATTTTTAACGACATCTAAATTTGTCCACGTTGCTGGCAACTGGCCATCTTTGTTAAAGAAATTAATCATGAAGTTATAGTCACCTACATAATCACCTACTACTTCATAGGAAATCTCATAACGTCCATTACTTGCTTCCTTTGTATCAAAAATCTCCTGCACCTTTTCTTGAGGTTTCATACCCAAAATTTGATAGAGTGCTCTACCGCCTGATACACTTGATTGCCCCACAATTGTTGCATTTTTTTCAAACATTTCATAAATAGTAAATGTGGATCCTTCTGGAGTCACATCCATGATTTTTTCCTTAGCTTTTGCTATACGGTCTTCAAATTCTTTTGTAAAGTTTTCAGCCTCTGCTTGTCTTCCTAAGTAATTTCCCATTGCCTTAATTTCCTCAATCGCTGATTGATGAGCATCTTCAGCGAAGACAATTGTCGGGGCAATTTTTTCATATTTTGCTACATCTTCCACATTCCAAGTAATAATCAAGTCTGGCTTTAACTCTAAAACTTTTTCTAATGATACCTTACCATCTGTACCAATATTCGTAATTTCCCCATCCTTATAGTGTTGCTTTAAGAAAGCTGCATAATCAAGGTTAGCCGTTACGCCTCCAACTGGTACAACATCTAACGCTAAAATTTGCCCAAGATACCAATCGGTTACGATTCTCTCTGCCTTCACTGGAATTTCAACTTCGCGTCCACTATCATCTGTTACGGTTCTAGTCTCTGCCGTATCAGACGAAGTTTGTTCGTCAACCTTAGATTGGCTCGTATCTTCATTACATGCTGCCAGTAAAACAATCAGGCTTAGTAAAAAAGGTAGCTTTATATGCTGAATCATCTTTCTCATCATGATTTCATTTTCTCCATTCTCAAATCGTTTTGCTTGCGCGAGCTGATTATTATTGTATTGAAAATGATTCTCATTTGTAATGGCAATTTCGGACATACTAGCTGTATATTTCAGCCTAAAGCTACTTGGAGCCATATTTGTTGCTTTTTTAAAAGCACGACTAAAATAATATTCATCTTCAAAACCAAGAGAAATGGCAATTTCTTTAATGCCATATTGATTGGTTAATAAATACTGCTTAGCTTGCTCTATTCTCAATTGCTGTAAATAAATTTGTGGACCTATTTCATAACGCGCTTTAAAGATGCGTAATAAATGCCGTGTACTAATCTGAAGCATATCTGCTAATGTCTGTATAGATAGTGGTTGATGAATGTGTTGCTTAATAAACAATCGTGCAGCTTCTGCCTTATCCATCTCATGTGGTTTACCTTGCCCTTCCGATAATTCTCGAAAGACATGATAGACAAGCTCATAGAAGGAGGCCCTTACAGATAAATGCTCCTGAATGGAACCAGATTGCCATTTACTGTACATATCTTGAAGGATACTGTGAATGACGATCGGATTAGCGGGTACACATGAAAAATGTGTTTGAAATGGTTGATAATGCATGTGCAAATGTTGCATAAAAGCATCTTTGTACATGACATCCCCCTTATAGCTAATGAGAAAGTAGCTAACACTCTGTTGTGCTGTAATCTGAAGGCATTGAGATTTTCCTATATGAAAAATACTGAAGCGCTGCACGTGATAGGGTTGATCATCAATGACAACCTGTGCACCACCTCCTGTGACAATAAGAAACGAGCTATATGTTAAAACCTTTGACACATGAACATCTGATTTATTTATGTAATCGATTTGCTTCAACTGGATAAATGCATTTTGCCAAAGAAGCATATAAGCGTCATAATTCATCTTCGTCTCCTTCAATAAACATACTTTATAGCCTCATTATATTGATAATGATTATCAATTTCAATATACATTTATAAAATAAAACATATACAAAAATACCTGCCAAGCGCGAACTTGGCAGGTATTAAACAAACAATTGTTTTTAAAGCCTCTTTTTATTCAAAGGATCATCCAGACGCCAAATTTTAACGTCTAATATGAATGAGGGTCCTTCGTTGCAGAACAAGACAACAATACTAGAAGGTTGCTTCTTTTTGATAAAATAACTTGTCCATGTGTTAGTGCCATATGGATACGTATTTGTGAACTGTCTTCTCTTCAATAATTTTCTTTGAAGCTATTAATTTCTTATATTAAAAAACTTAAATAGTCCCCTATTGTTGAGTCAATAATAAAAGAGAAGATAATTGAAGTTAAGATAGCTGTTACAACTAGATAAAAAATAAAACTATAGAAATTATCAATAATTTTAGATGTATTACTCAATAATTTAACCATAACAAAAATAGGTATGATCCCGATAGCTAACACAAATCCAATATATAACATAATCATGGAATATGTATAAGATTTCAACAAGCCAAATAAAATACTTAAAATCGTAACTGCAATAGGAAGAGCGTAGTAACTTCCTATTTTACTAATCACATTTGTAAAACTGAGGTTTTCAGAAAATAATTTTGAAGTTAAGAATATGGCTAATACGTTTATCGCCATTAGTAAAATTAGAAATAATGACACATATAGAATCACTTGAATTATAGAAGGTCCATAACTTTCGAAAAGCCCAAACGTCCGTGAAGTGAAACTTTTTATTAATAAAAATACAGATAAAGCCGTAATTAAAACATAGATAATCATACTAGTAAGATTATTTTTCCAAGCTATTTCTACATTAAAACCTGCAGATGGTTTTTTTAATTGTTCTAGAAAATGATTAAAGTATAATTTAGATTGTTTTTTTAATAATTCAATTTGATCACTACTGTGCGAAGTTTCCTGAGCAGCCTGTCCGGCTTGTGGCTGCGGCTGATTTTGATAATCCGTCATATTATTTATTGTTGCTGCTTGTTCAAGAGCAGCGCTTTCTAGTGGAGTCCCGCATTTCCCACAGAATTTTCCATCCTCCTGCGAATGTCCACATGTTAAACAATTTTTCATCTACACATACCTCACTATAATTTTGTCTTTTTCGTATCTAAATCCACAATTTCATCAATAAAGTATTTTCCATTTTCAAATGAGAAAATATATTTCTTTTTACGTTCATAGTTAATAGAACCTTCTTTATCTGAAGAATAATTAAAAGTTTCATATGACTGTAACTCAAATTGTTTATCTGATAATGTATTAAATGATATTATTTCATTTAACAAAAATTCATAGTTATAGCCAGGAATATTATCATGATCCGTTACAAATTTCGCATAATCTTTTTTTATTTTACTTCCCTCTCTGAAATAATCACCTATGTAATCAAAATTTGTGTATCGAATAGCAGAGGAATAGTCTGAGCGGAAATTTTTATAAATATCCCTTATGATATCTTCATGTTCTGCTAATTTTTGTTCCGTTCGAATATGTTCAAATGGTAAATAAATAGTATCACTATCTAGTGGCAATACATCTGACTTTACCGTTTTACCATCTTTATCTTGACTTTGTGCATAAACTTCTATTTTACTATTTAGTTTCGCAGGATAAAGCTCTCTTAATTCACTTACTTTTTTTTCAGTCGATTTTCCATTTACATATAAAATCGCATCCTCTAAATCGGAGTCTACAGATACTGTTTGGAAACCCCAGTCTACATCAATTTGTGCAATATTGTCTGCTTGTGCTTCAAGCATTAGTTTTCCTTCGTCTGCTAAAGGTATATAACCACCTTCATAACTATAAGACCAAGCATACTCTCCTGGAATATAGTGACCAAATCCTACATTTTCCTCATCACTCTTACTGACAATTTCCTTATCCCCAAACTGTAAAGTCATATTTTTAAAAGGTGCATAAATAAACACTTCAGTCGGAATAATGATGAATTCAACCCTGTCATACAACCCAAATAAAATAGGTTTACTATGTACAGAAATAAATTCACCCCCATTGTATATAATATCTGGATTTTCATTATTCATAATACGTTCTACTTCATATGTAAGTTGATTTCTCAAATTTGTCCAACCGTACTCTTTAACAATCGCATAAAAATTTTGAGCATCTGCTACAGTGCCCTCTTTAACTTCAAACTCTTGAAAGAAAGCATCTTTATCTTGATTATTATACGCATCATTCATCGCACTAATCTGCTTAGTTGGCTCATAAATGCTACTTAAAACGAAATGTGTAATAGCAAGAACTAATAGTAGGACACTTGAGATAGAAAATATCCATTTCTGTTTTTTAGTCATTTTTTTACGATGCTTCTTTTGAGCACTTAGTTTTGGTTCAATTTTCATAGATGTTTTATCTTGTACATCGCTAAGACTATTACCACAATTTGTACAATACAATACTTCTTCACTATTTTTTTCACCACAACTTATGCAAAATCTCATTAAAAATCACCATTCCTTATGTATAATAACATAATTATACAATACATTTATGGTAAATTGTAGTTTTTTAATTCAAATTTCATAGTTTCTATTTTGATACATTTAGTTTCTAGCTCCCTTTATCAGTAAAATAGTATTAGGAAAATGATTATACAATCATACAATATTTCCCTTTTTGTATTACAAAAAATCACCATCAACTAATTTTAGTTAATGGTGATCATAGTGTTGAAAAACAAAACCATCCATAGAATTTATGTGAAAGGTGAAAAAGGATTTCCGTTGCAGGCTACTTGCTTTCCTGTGGGCGAGCGCCGAGCCGCTTCCTCCGTGCAGGGGCTCGCCTATCTCGCTATTCCCACGGGAGTCAAGTAGCCTTCCACTCCAATCCATAAAATAAAAATGTTCACTTTTTAGCAAAAAAGTGAAGGTATTCACTACTCTTTTATGGTGGGGTGTTGTCACACATCACTTCTCCAAATTGAAAGTAAGAGGCTATCCTCTCTTATACTATAAATAATGGGCTATTTTGTTCAGGAAAAGACACTTTTGCAGAATGGTTGATTGGAGTGGAGCCAGCGTCACTCCTAGGGGATTTAGTGAACTGACCCCAAAAATTTGAACTTTTAAGAAACTCTTCGAAACTCAACTGGACTTTTTCCGTTGAGTTTTATTTTTATCCGTTCATGATTGTAGTAGTGGATATAGCCTACTAACGCTTTTTTGAATGCTTCGTAGTTCTTAAACGTTGTTGCGTATAGAAATTCTGATTTCATAATGCCAAAAAAGCTTTCTATCACGGCATTATCTAAACAATTTCCTTTCCGTGACATACTTTGCTTGATTTCATGTGTTGCCAATAACGCTTTAAAACGTGGTATTTGATATAACCATCCTTGATCAGAATGGACGATTAAGCCACTCTTTTTCGATAACTTTGTATACGTAAATGCCTTCTTAAAAGACTGTTGAACTAACTCAAAATTAGGTGATTTTGATACCTCATACCCAACGATTTCTCGATTGAATAAATCTAATACAGCGGATATATAGATTTTTTGACCGTTTATTTTAAACTCCGTTACATCGGTTACCCATTTCTGATTGGGTGCAGTGGCTTCAAAATCACGTTGGATGACATTCTCTGCGACATAGCCGACTGTCCCTTTATACGAACGGTATTTTTTAGGGCGTACCGTCCCTTTTAAGCCCAATTCTTGCATCAATCGTTGGACCGTTTTATGGTTGATGAAAAACCCTTCATTTCGGAGGGCTAAACAAATACGACGATAGCCATAACGCCCCTTATGGTAATGAAAAAGCGTCTGAATTCGTTCTTTGATCGCCTGATATTTATCTGGTTTTACCCATTTTTGGAGATGATAATAATACGTACTTTTCTTAAGTTTCGCGACTTTTAATAGAGCTTGAAGAGGAAAATCCAACCTTAGCTCATAGACAGCTCTTACTTTTTCTTGGATTTGAAGGCATCCTTTTCTTGAACTAAGGCTTTCAACTTTTTTAAATAGGCATTTTCCATCCGTAAATACTCAATTTCCGCTTTTAACTCATCCGTTGTTTTTCCATTTAAATCGGACGAAGGTGGTTGTTTTTTTGGCATTGATTGGCGCTCCTTTTCTACTTGATAGAGCACCTCACCAGCCGTTGACATCGATTGTTTTTTCCATCTCCGAATGGTTTCACGGGAAGGAATATTAAACTTCGCAGCAGTCTGAAGGAGCGAATCGCCCGTCTCTATCAGGTGTTGAATTACTTTTATTTTAAAAGAATCTTCGTAATTCGTGAACCCTTGAGGACGAATAATTCCTTCGATGCCATGATAGCGATATAATTCAATCCATAATCGAATGTACTGTCGATCCCTCTGTAATCGATTGGCAATCTGATACGTACTTTCTTTTTCTTCAAAGTAAGCTAGAACTGCGGCTAATTTTTGTTCATCAGAAATCACTAACTGCACCCCCTATAGTAGATTTTTAAGTCCAATATTTTGGGTGCAGCTCATAGCGTCACAGAGGAGACCCTGGAGCGAACGCAGTGAGTGAAGCGGCTCATCGGACGCCCCCTGGAAAGGACGCTGGCGGAACGGAAATCAACCCCTCGCCTTACAAAACTGCTTATTATGCCGTTGACATTACCTTTTTTCAACAACAAAATCACCATCAACTAATTTTAGTTAATGGTGATTCTTTTCTGAAGATTATAATCAGCAATATGAAGAGCTAACTAAATTTTAAGTTAAAGTAGCCCCTTACCTTTTGTGGCTTTTTTCATATCTTCGTTCAATTTCTCAAAAAATTCTTCATTTGATTTTGTCGTGCGCAGCTTTTTCAGGAAGCGCTCTGCAAAATCAGGCGCATCTGAAAATGTTTTACGGATCGCCCATAGTTTTTCAAGCTGTTCTGGCTCAAGAAGAAGCTCTTCTTTACGTGTACCTGAGCGGCGAATATCAAGCGCAGGGAAAATACGGCGCTCCGCCAACTGACGGTCTAGATGAAGCTCTAAGTTACCTGTACCTTTAAATTCTTCATAGATGACTTCATCCATACGAGAGCCTGTATCGACTAAAGCTGTTGCTAAAATTGTTAAGCTACCGCCTTCTTCAATATTACGAGCTGAACCAAAGAAACGTTTTGGTCTATGGAAAGCAGCAGGATCAATACCACCTGAAAGTGTACGTCCACTTGGCGGAATGACTAAGTTAAAAGCACGTGCTAAACGCGTGATAGAGTCCATTAAAATGATAACATCACGCTTATGTTCAACTAAACGGCGTGCACGTTCTAATACAATTTCTGCCACTTTCACGTGATTCTCTGGTACTTCATCAAATGTTGAGCTGACAACATCTGCATTTACAGAACGTTCAATATCTGTCACTTCCTCAGGACGTTCATCAATCAGCAAGACAATTAATTCAGCTTCTGGATGATTGGTTGTAATAGCGTTTGCAATTTCTTTTAATAAAGATGTTTTCCCTGCCTTTGGTGGTGCAACGATTAAACCACGCTGACCAAAACCTACAGGAGCCACTAAATCCATTATACGTGTTGATAAATTGCGCTGTGTTGTTTCAAGCTTAATTTGTCGATCAGGATATAAAGGTGTTAATGCAGGGAAATGCACACGTTCCTTTGCTACTTCAGGATCTTCGCCATTGACAGCATCTACTTGTAAAAGGCCGTAATAGCGTTCATTTTCCTTCGGTGGTCGCACCTTCCCAGACACCTTGTCCCCATTACGTAGGTCAAAGCGACGGATTTGAGATGCAGAAATATAAATATCTTCTTTACTTGGTGAGTAGTTTATTGGTCGTAGGAAGCCAAAGCCCTCTTGCGAAACAATTTCTAATACGCCTTCCATAAAGAAATAGCCCTCTTGCTCTGAACGCGTTTTCAAAATAGCAAATATTAATTCTTTTTTCGTTAGCTTGCTATAATATGAAATTTTATATTGGCGTGCGAGGGCGTAAAGCTCTTTTAACGTCATGTTTTCTAATTGAGCGATTGTCAATGTAGACATATGCACAACTCCAGTCTTTTTCAAAATATAATACAATTATTGGGGTTATCATTGAAGTTTTCGATAGGCTCTGTTAATGCTTATATGGTAGCCTGAGTTTAATAATAACTACTGATACACTTTCTACCATACAACTAAACATTGCCTTAAAATATGGGATGGTTAATTTAAGAAGAAGGTACCTAGCACAATAGATGTACTAGGTATATTTTAGAAGAAAATATCATTAATATCTAGGTTTTTTCTCAAGAGCGTGACGGCCTTCTACAAAGCGAACCGTACCGGATTTAGCTCGCATAACTACTGAGTGTGTTAGGGCATAAGCACCTTTATATTGAACACCCTTTAAAAGCTCGCAATCTGTTACAGCAGTTGCTGCAAAAATAGCATCATCGCCTTTTACTAGGTCATCTAAATAAAGCACTTTCTCAACATCTACACCCATTTTTGTGCAGCGTTCTAATTGCTCTTCATCCTCTGGTACTAGTTTTGCTTGGAAGTCCCCACCGAGGCATTTTAAGGCCACTGCCGAAATAACACCCTCTGGAGCGCCACCTGTTCCAAACATAATATCAATACCCGTTTCATCAAAAGCGGTGTTGATTGCTGCGCCAACATCGCCATCTTGGATAAACTTAATACGTGCGCCAGCTTCACGAATTTCATCAACAATTGCTTGATGGCGAGGTCGATCTAAAAGAGTAGCAACTACATCAGAAATATCTTTATTTTTAGCCTTTGCTACTTGTAATAAGTTATAAGTGACAGAAGCATTTATATCCACTTTTCCAGCCGCTTCTGGCCCTACAGCAATTTTCTCCATGTACATGTCTGGCGCATTTAACAAATTGCCTTTATCTGCAATAGCAAGTACTGTCATGGCACCGTTCGTACCTTTTGCCACAATATTTGTACCTTCTAAAGGATCCACTGCGATATCTACTTTTGGACCACCATTTCGTAAACCAAGTTCTTCACCAATATAAAGCATTGGTGCTTCATCCATTTCACCTTCACCAATTACTACTGTAGCATGCATTGGAATTGTATCGAACATTTTGCGCATCGCTGTTGTTGCTGCATCATCTGCTTCAATTTTCAAACCGCGTCCCATCCATTTCCCGGATGCGATTGCTGCTGCTTCTGTTACTCGTACTACTTCCATCGATAAACTACGTTCCATTGTTGCTTTGCCTCCCGTTATCGGCATCTTTTTATGCCAAAACATTCAAATTACCTCTATTGTAACATAATTGGCTGAAAACTTTTAGCTCTCATTATTCCTTTGTCTCAGCTACACGTGCCATGATTGTTTCACGTCGAATATCAGCGCCTAAATCACGTAATTTCTCAATAAGTGAGCTATAGCCACGTTCAATATGATAGATATCCTGAACCTCTGTTTCGCCTTCAGCTAAGAGACCAGCTAAAACTAAAGCTGCACCCGCGCGAAGATCTGTAGCTGTTACCGTTGAGCCATGTAATTTACTCGGCCCTTTAATAATAGCTGTATTTCCTTCTACACGAGCATCTGCATTCATACGACGAAGCTCATCAATATGTTTAAATCGAGCTGTATAAATAGTATCTGTTACTTTAGAAGAACCGAATGCCTGTGACATTAACACCGCAAGTGGCTGCTGAATGTCCGTTGGGAATCCGGGGTATACCAGCGTTTTGACATCCACTGCCTGTAATGTCGAGAGATCTGTTTTTGGTACATAAATACTTTCTTCACCAATTTCGATTTTCACACCCATTTCACGAAGCTTTGCGATAATCGCTTCTAAATGCAGTGGAATAACGTTATCAATGGTAATACCATCACCAACTGCTGCAGCCATTATCAAAAATGTAGATGCTTCAATGCGATCTGGTATAATCGTATGCTCGGTACCATGTAGCTCTTCTACACCTTCAATACGGATGACACTTGTACCTGCACCTTTAATATTGGCCCCCATATTCGTCAGAAGTGTCGCTACATCGATGATTTCAGGCTCCTTTGCGGCATTTTCAATGACAGTCCGTCCCTTTGCAAGCACTGCTGCTAACATAATATTAATCGTTGCCCCAACACTTGCTACATCTAAATAAATTTTTGCCCCAATCAATTCATCTGCACGTAAATAGATGGCTCCATGTTCATTGGTAATTTTAGCTCCCAATGCCTCAAAGCCTTTTATATGTTGGTCAATTGGTCGTGGTCCTAAAAAGCAGCCTCCAGGTAACCCTATGACTGCTTTCTTAAAACGTCCAAGCATAGCACCCATTAAATAATAAGAAGCGCGTAACTTTTTCACGTTTCCATTTGGTAAAGGCAATGCAATCATATCTGTAGGATCAATTGTCATTGTGCCATCCTCAAATGAAACTTCTCCACCAATTTCCTCTAATAAAGCCTTTAACGTCCAAGCATCTGAAATTTCGGGTATCCCCCCAATAGTCACTGGAGAGTTCGCCAAAATTGATGCAGGAATTAAGGCGACTGCACTATTTTTTGCACCACTAACTTTAATTGTACCTCGTAGACGATTTTCGCCAGTAATTTTATAAACATCCATTTTGCGTTCTCCCTCATGATTGGAAAGTAGTATTTTTTGCAATTGGCTCACTTTATAATCTTATTATTCGCCTTTTCTCGTATTCCAATCCGTTAAAAATCCTTCAATTCCTTTTTCCGTTAATGGATGGTTGAAAAGTTGCTTTAATACTTTAAACGGTGTAGTTGAAATATGTGCGCCAGCTAAAGCTGCTGCTGTAACATGCTGAGGATGACGAACAGAAGCAGCAATAATTTGCGTATCGATATTATGAATGGTAAAAATATCTGCTATTGTTTCAATTAGCTCGACACCATTTTGACCAATGTCATCTAAACGGCCGATAAATGGTGATACGTATGTAGCACCTGCACGCGCAGCCATTAATGCTTGGTTCGCACTAAAGATTAATGTCACGTTTGTTTTAATACCTTTGTTTGCAAAGAAACGACATGCCTCTAATCCAGCTGGTGTCATTGGTAACTTTACTGTTATGTTTGGAGCAATCGCAGCTAATTCCAAACCTTCTTTAATCATACCTTCCGCATCAAGTGCAATAACTTCTCCGCTTACAGAGCCATCAACAAGCTCAGCTATTTCACGAAGACGATCATGGAAAGAAACATTCTCTTCTTTAGCCACTAATGATGGGTTTGTTGTAACCCCTGATAAAATACCCCATGCATGTGCCTCTTTAATCTCTTCAAAGTTTGCTGTATCAATGAAAAATTTCATTTTTATTTCCTCCTGATCATTTTTCTTATATTATTAAATATTTTCCAAAATTTCATTATTTCAAAAACAAGAGAAGGTCGATTGAAAGCATCAACACTTCTCTTAGTATGTGTATTTAACTATGCTTTTGTAACATATTAAATGCAAAAATTATGCTTTTTGTGCACTACCAAATTCACGAATTTTACCAATAACCGTTGCCTTAATGGCTTCACGTGCTGGACCAAGGAATTTACGTGGATCGTAAACAACTTTGTCGTTGTCTAGAATTTCACGGATTACTTTTGTTGCTTCAATTTGATTTTCAGTATTGACGTTGATTTTAGCTGTACCTAATGAAATGGAACGTTGAATATCCTTTGTTGGGATACCTGTACCACCATGTAAGACAAGTGGAAGATCCGCTAATTTAGAGATTTCTTCCATTTCTTTAAAGCCTAAGTTTGGCTCTCCTTTGTAAGGACCATGTACAGAGCCAAGTGCTGGTGCTAAGCAATCGATGTCTGTCAGTTCAACCATTTTGCGGCATTCTTCTGGATTAGCATAAATAATACCACCGATTACGCCATCTTCATCTCCACCAACTGTTCCTAATTCTGCTTCCACAGAAACGCCTTTAGCATGTGCGTATTCTACTACTTCTGAAGTAATTTTTACATTTTCCTCAAATGAGTGATGTGATGCATCAATCATCACTGAAGTAAAGCCTGCATCAATTGCCTCTTTACATTTTGCAAAGCTAGAACCATGGTCAAGATGAATCGCTACAGGAACTGTAATACCGTAAGATTCCATTAAACCTTTTACCATATGAACAACGGAAATAAATCCGCCCATATATTTACCTGCACCTTCAGAAACACCAAGAATCACTGGAGATTTTTCTTCTTCAGCTGCTTGTAAAATTGCTTGAGTCCATTCAAGGTTATTAATGTTGAATTGACCAACCGCATAACCTTCTGCTTTTGCTTTAATTAACATCTCTTTCATAGATACTAATGCCATACTAAAAATCCTCCTCATAGGACTATTCTTTACATAAACATGCCCCTCAATCATAGCAAAAATAATAGCCCCTGAAAAGCAGGGGCTATTATTTTCTACACGAAAGCGGAGGGCAACGTAGCGGCAGTGTCGCCAAAGTGTAGTGCAACGTAACGGCGGCGCTTGAACCTGAAAAGCAGGGGCTCTTATTTTCTACACGAAAGCGGAGGGCAACGTAGCGGCAGTGTCGCCAAAGTGTAGTGCAACGTAACGGCGGCGCTTGAACCTGAAATGCAGGGGCTCTTATTTTCTACACGATAGCGCAGTGTAACGTAGCGACAGTGTCTGCCGTTGTGGAGTGCAACTCAACGAAGGCTTGCACCTGAAATGCAGGGGCTCTTATTTTCTACACGAAAGCGGAGGGCAACGTAGCGGCAGTGTCGCCAAAGTGTAGTGCAACGTAACGGCGGCGCTTGAACCTGAAATGCAGGGGCTCTTATTTTCTACACGATAGCGCAGTGTAACGTAGCGACAGTGTCTGCCGTTGTGGAGTGCAACTCAACGAAGGCTTGCACCTGAAATGCAGGGGCTCTTATTTTCTACACGATAGCCGCAGTATAACGTAGCGACAGTGTCTGCCGTTGTGGAGTGTAACTCAACAGAGGCTTGCACCTGAAATGCAGAGGCTCTTATTTTCTACACGATAGCCGCAGTATAACGTAGCGACAGTGTCTGCCGTTGTGGAGTGTAACTCAACAGAGGCTTGCACCTGAAATGCAGAGGCTCTTATTTTCTACACGACAGCATAGTGCAACACACTGAAATTGAAGGCAATACCCTGTCGCTTCTTTCAAAATAAACATAAAAAACAGACCGTGTGTCCACTGTCTGTTTTTTACACCTGTAAAGCCTTATTTACTTCATCTCGCACCTCAAAAATATCAAATGGTTTTGTAAAGTAACGAATAGCTCCTAATTCTAAAGCTTCTTGCACTACATCCAATTCGCCATATGCTGTCATCATAAATACAGGTAACTTCGGAAATTTTTCTTTTAAGCGTTTCAAGATTTCAATACCGTCCATCCCTGGAATCTTCATATCCAGTAAAACACAATCCATCTGTTGCTCATCTGCATATTTTAATGCCTCTGAACCATTAGCCGCTAAATATGTAAGATAACCTTCCTTTTTCAACACTTCATTTAAAAGTAAACGAATTCCCTGCTGATCATCGACAATTAGTAATCGTTTCACATTTCATTCCGCCCTTTTTTAGTTTTATTCTTACACAAAAACTTTCTTTATTATGTATAATTCTCCTTTTTCAGCTTAATACCTTCTAGTATTATAAATTATCTGCTTTTGCTTTCTACCTTTTCCGCCCCTATAATATGGTTAGAGGTGGGAACATGTCAAAAATTCTAACAACACAATTAAGTGGATTATTACAAAGAATAACACAAAATGAAGAGGAGGCTATTGAGGAAACAGCAAGACTCCTTGCACAAGCAGCCATTGGAGAAGGTCATGTGTATTTCGCTTGCTTTGGTGAAATGCAAGTTATTGAATCCAATGCATCTCAAGCAGTTGAACCATTTAGCAAATTAGCTCCTTGGACTTCGAGTACAAGCTTAACTGAAGCTGATCGTGTTTGCATTTTTACACGCAGTGCGCACGATGAGGAGGCACTGGCTTTAGCTCAAGACTTAAATAAACGGTTTATTCCTTTCGCTGCTGTTGCGAGTGAAGTAGCGAATACGGAAAATCCTCTTGCAGATTTGGCCTATACGTATGTTTCTACACGCGTTAAAGGTGGTTTATTGCCTAATGATTTAGGGCAAAGAATCGTTGTACCACATGCAATTGCTGGACTTTTTGTATATGAAGCAGTGAAAATTGCTTATGATGAAATGCTTGGTATTGATGAAGAAGAACTATAAACATTCATTTAAAAAGAGTTGTCTCATTAATAGAGAGACAACTCTTTTTGATTATTTAAATGTTGCTCCGATAAAATCACGGAACAATGGTTGTGGACGATTTGGACGTGAAACTAGCTCTGGGTGGAATTGACATGCTACAAAGAAGTTGTTACCTGGTAGCTCAATAATTTCAACCAATTTGCCATCAGGGCTTGTACCTGAGAAGACAAGACCTGCTGCTTCCATTGCCTCACGATATTCATTGTTAAACTCATAGCGGTGACGGTGACGCTCATAAACAAGCTCTTTACCGTATGCATTGCTTGCCTTTGAACCATCTTTCAATTTACATGGGTATAATCCTAAACGTAATGTACCGCCAATATCTACACTATCATTTTGATCTGGTAAGAAGTCGATAATTGGGTACTCTGTATTTGCATCAAGCTCTGTAGAATGTGCACCTTTTAAACCAAGGACATTACGAGCAAATTCTATTGTTGCTAATTGCATACCTAAGCAAATACCAAGGAACGGTACATCATTTTCACGCGCATATTGTGTCGCTAAAATTTTCCCTTCAACACCACGATCACCAAAACCGCCTGGTACTAAAATGGCATCTGCACCTTTTAATAGTGAAGCAACGTTATCTGCATTGACATGTTCTGCATTAATCCAGTCAATTTCAATATCAGAGTTAAATGCGTAGCCCGCATGCTTTAATGCCTCAACTACTGAAATGTAAGCATCTTGTAGTTCCACATATTTCCCTACTAATGCTACTTTTCTTTTATTTGGTAAGTTCTTCACTTTGTCTACCAGCTCGCGCCATTCTTCCATATCTGCCTCTGGTGCTTCAATGCCAAAATGATCAAGAACGATATCATCAATATCTTGTGCATGCAGGTTTAATGGCACTTCATATAAATGCTCTGCATCACGAGATTCAATAATTTCATGTGGTTGCACATCACAGAATAATGCTAATTTCTCTTTCATATCTTGTGGTACTTCTTGTTCTGTACGTACGACGATAATATTTGGCTGGATACCTAAAGAGCGTAATTCTTTAACAGAATGCTGAGTAGGCTTTGTTTTCAATTCACCAGCTGCTTTAATATAAGGTATAAGTGTACAGTGAATATACATCACATTGTCATGACCTAAATTTGTTTTCATTTGGCGAATCGCTTCAAGGAATGGCAATGATTCAATATCCCCTACTGTCCCACCAACCTCTGTAATAACAACGTCTGCATTAGTTTCACGACCAGCACGTTGGATACGGTCTTTAATTTCGTTTGTAATATGAGGAATTACTTGTACTGTTCCACCATTATAATCACCACGACGTTCTTTCTGTAATACAGATTGGTAAACGCGACCTGAAGTTACTGTAGAATGTTTCCCTAGGTTAATGTCAATGAAACGTTCATAATGTCCTAAGTCTAAATCAGCCTCAGCACCATCATCTGTTACAAAAACCTCACCATGTTGATAAGGGCTCATTGTACCTGGGTCAATATTGATATATGGGTCAAACTTTTGAATCGTAACTTCTAAACCACGGTTCTTTAATAAACGACCTAGAGATGCTGCAACAATCCCTTTTCCAAGTGATGATACAACCCCACCTGTTACAAAAATATACTTCGTCATGAATAAATTCCTCCTTATGATGTTCTAAAATTACTAGCTCGCTTAGGGGGGAACAGAATCCTTTATATTCTAATACCCTAAAAAAAGAAAAGCCGAGAATGTCTACAAAAAATGTAGTCGATTCGAAGCTGTAATCGGTTCTATCTCTTTTCCACTTTCCTTTAAACCTTAAAACTCTAACATTTATCCAGTCACCGTTTACTATACATCATGAATAAATCCAAACTTTTATATTCATTTCTGGATGAACGTATGGGAGAACTGAATATAGTTAAAAACAAAAAAACGCTCCTCCTGCATAGGTTTGCAGGGGGAGCGTATTATATACACGGTCTTTCTCCTTCTTTTAAGGAGCCCAAGTAAAAGATTAAACGGAACCGTGATAGAAGTCAAGATTTTTTACTCCATGCCTAATAGAAAGAAAATTCTAAGAGTACTGTATTAGTTTTCTTCCTCTTCTTCGTCGAACTCTTCTTCCTCTTCATCAATAAAGTCTTCATCAATTTCTTCATCAATATCTTCGATTTCTTCATCGTCAAAATCGATTTCTTCTTTTTCTTCGTCCTCTTCTTCAATATCTTCTTCATCAACAAACTCTTCGAAGTCTTCGTCAAAGTCGATATCTTCTTCTTCTAAATCTACATCCTCATCAAGATCTTCATCATCAAAGGCAGCTTTAGATTTTTTCTTTTGAGTCTTAACAGAAGGTGCTGTTTCTTCTTCAATTTGCTCTACTTTAAACCATTCACGTAGGCCCCATCCTGCTTCTTGATTATATAAGAAGCGGCCATCAATATTAATATCTGTATAAAATTGTAACAGACGGGATTTCATTTCTGCATCACTATAGCCCACAAGCTCTTGAATTAATTTTAGTAAATCATTAAAAGACACTGAGGCACGTTTTTCATTTAAAATTGCATAAGCTAAGTTAATTAACGATTCTTCCGTTAATTGTTCCTTTGTCATTTCACGAAAATTCAATTCGTGCACTTCCTTTCCCTCATCACAATGGACGTTTTAAAATTACATGGTGCTTTATTTTCCAAGCGCAGCAAAAAAGGCCACGCAAAAGGTACTTTCTATACATAAGCATAATACCCATTATATACAAAGTTTTAGCCCCTTTGCTAGCTTCAATTACTGTTTTTTATATTACGCATTTTTTTTATTCCAAGATAAAACAAATAAACAGATAATAGTAGTAAAGGAATAGCGCCAATTTGCTTATTATACAGGAAAATGGCTACCAATACTAAAGCTAATATAATTATGTAGTGAATAAATGATTTCATCCCTACTGCGCCTCCCCTTTTTTTACATTTCTATTATAACGAAAATAAAAAGAAGTGCCTAATCTTAAGACTAGACACTAGAAACTAGAGAAGCTTGTTACATAAATTAGAAAAAAATGTTAGAAAAAAAGCAGTTTTGAATGTCTACAATTACATATTTCGACGATATTGTCCGCCAACTTCATATAAAGCTTTTGTAATTTGTCCTAAGCTTGCTACTTTTACTGATTCCATAAGCTCAGCAAAAATATTACCATTGTTAACAGCAACTTCTTGTAAACGTGCGATTGCAGCTTCACTTTCTTCTTCATGCGTCTTCCAGAATGCTTGTAAATTGCGAATTTGCGTTTCCTTCTCTTCTGTGGATGCACGAGCAATTTCCATATTATCGATAGCAGCGTCTGAAGGTGGATTTGGATTCAGGTACGTATTGACACCAATGATTGGTAGCTCCCCTGAATGCTTTAACATTTCATAGTACATGGACTCCTCTTGAATTTTACCTCGTTGATATTGCGTTTCCATTGCACCTAAAACACCACCACGATCATTAATACGATCAAATTCCTCAAGGACCGCTTCTTCTACAAGATCTGTCAATTCTTCTATAACAAATGCACCTTGCAGAGGATTTTCGTTTTTTGCCAAGCCATGCTCTTTCGTAATAATCATTTGGATAGCCATGGCACGACGTACAGATTCCTCTGTAGGTGTTGTAATAGCTTCATCATAGGCATTTGTATGCAATGAGTTACAGTTATCTTGTAATGCCATCAATGCTTGTAATGTTGTACGAATATCATTAAAATCAATCTCTTGCGCATGTAGACTACGACCAGATGTTTGAATATGATATTTTAGCTTTTGCGCACGTTCATTGGCACCATATTTATCACGCATTACAATGGCCCAAATACGACGAGCAACACGTCCAATTACTGTATACTCTGGATCAAGTCCATTCGAGAAGAAGAACGATAGATTTGGTGCAAAGTCGTTAATATTCATGCCACGACTTAAATAATACTCTACATACGTAAAGCCATTTGCTAAGGTGAAAGCTAATTGGGAAATAGGATTTGCCCCAGCTTCTGCAATATGGTAACCCGAAATAGAAACGGAATAGTAGTTACGCACCTTATGATCAATAAAGTATTGCTGAATATCACCCATCATACGTAAAGCAAACTCTGTCGAGAAAATACATGTGTTCTGTCCTTGATCTTCTTTTAAAATATCAGCTTGTACTGTTCCACGTACAACCTGCAATGTGTTTTCACGTGTCTCGGTAAACTCTTCTACTGTCAAAGTCCGTCCTAGCTCTTGTTCGCGCAATTTAACTTGTTGATCGATCGCCGTATTCATGAACATCGCTAAAATAATAGGCGCTGGACCATTAATGGTCATAGATACAGATGTAGACGGTGCACATAAATCAAAGCCTGCATAAAGCTTTTTCATATCCTCTAATGTACAGATCGATACACCCGATTCCCCGACCTTACCATAAATATCTGGACGGTAATCTGGATCTTCCCCATAGAGAGTTACAGAATCAAAGGCTGTAGATAAACGTTTCGCATCGTCATCCTTCGATAAATAGTGGAAGCGTTTATTTGTACGTTCAGGTGTTCCTTCACCAGCAAATTGACGCTTCGGATCTTCTCCCTCACGTTTGAATTGGAAAACACCTGCTGTATAAGGAAACTCACCAGGAACATTCTCTTTGTACACCCAGCGTAATATTTCACCGTAGTCCTCAAATTTCGGCAATGCTACTTTAGGAATTTTTGTACCAGAAAGACTTGTTGTTTTTAAAATAGTGCGAATTTCTTTGTCTCGAACCTTCGTCACAAACTCATCACCAGCATAAGCTTCTTTTAAAGTTTGCCAATTATCCAATATACGCTTGGATTCTGCTGATAATTCATCTCTGGCACCTTGTGCTAAAGAAGAAAGCGATGCTATAAGTGCATCCTCTGGTGCTTTTTCCTTAACTGCCGTAATAGCACCTTCTAATTGGAACAGACGGCGAGCAAATCCCACCTGCTGTTCTGATTTTTTATGATAGCCACGAACCGTGTCAGTAATTTCACGTAAATAATAACGACGATCGTTTGGAATAATGACATCTTGCTTTTGCGTCTTAGCAAATTGCTCATAGCTTGTTTCCCAATTGTAGCCTGTTTTTTCGTTAATAATATGAACTAAAGCTGCGAATAATGCATTGGTCCCTTTGTCATTAAACTGGCTAGCAATTGTTCCATAAACAGGCATACTATCAAGTGATTCTTCCCATAGCTCACGAGATCGTTGGTATTGTTTTTGTACTTGACGTAGCGCATCCTCCGAGCCTTTACGCTCAAACTTATTGATCGCAATGACATCTGCAAAATCAATCATATCAATTTTCTCAAGCTGTGTAGGTGCACCAAATTCACTTGTCATAACATACATGGAAAGATCTGTATACCTTGTGATTTCGGCATCACCTTGACCAATACCACTTGTTTCGACGATGATTAAATCATAGCCCGCTACACGTACTACATCTATTACATCACCAATAGATGCAGATAATTCAGTGCGAGAGCCTCGTGTTGCTAAACTACGCATATAAACGCGGTTATTGAAGATGGCGTTCATGCGAATTCTATCGCCAAGTAATGCTCCACCTGTTTTTTGCTTTGTTGGATCGACTGAAAGAATGGCTACACGTTTATCTGGGAATTCTTTCAGGAAACGGCGAATCAGCTCATCCGTTAATGAAGATTTCCCTGCGCCACCTGTTCCTGTAATCCCCATGACAGGTGTACCTTTTGAACGCTTTCGTGCCTCAATTAACATCTCTTTCGTAGCTTCATCCTCATTTGACTCAGCTGCTGTAATTAGATTGGCTAAAATTTCAGGCGTTTCTGTCGTTAAAGCCTCTAATTTATCTAAATAGTTGCCTGTTGCAGTTGGAAAGTCCGTTCCTTTAATTTGCTCATTAATCATCCCTTGTAGCCCTAAAACACGGCCATCCTCTGGTGAGAAAATGCCTGCAATGCCATACGCATGAAGCTCTTTAATTTCACGAGGTAAAATAACCCCACCACCACCGCCATAAATTTTAATATGCGGTGCCCCTTTTTCACGCAGCAAATCATACATATATTTAAAGTATTCCATATGCCCGCCTTGATAAGAAGAAACTGCAATACCTTGTGCATCTTCTTGAATCGCGGCATTCACGACTTCTTCGACAGAACGGTTATGCCCTAAATGGATTACTTCTACACCGCTCGATTGTAATATGCGTCGCATTATATTGACCGAAGCATCATGTCCATCAAAAAGACTTGATGCTGTCACAAAACGTACGTGATTTTTTGGACGATATACTTCTACCTTTGTCATATGAATTCCCCACTCTCTCCCCTTAATGAATTGAAAAAAGCCGACAATTGCAATGTCGATGTATGCAATTGCCGACAAACCCCTTACGAAATATTAGAACCCCTTTATGCCTGAAATGAACAAGGTGATTTGCATGTCGATGAACTCATCAATTGAATGTTGACGATGTAATGCCCATTTGCGGAACGCCCAACTTTGTCCTGAGACAACTAAGTTATTGGCTGCTAAATGGATTTGCTTGTCTGTCATTGTTAGTTCCCCAGACTGCACACAGCGCTGTAGCAAGCGTTCAAAAGTGGCAACCATTTCAAACTCTTTACTAAAAACATAGCGTTGTGCTTCTTTTGACAATGATTTTGTTTCTTGATACATGATTGTTAGCTCATCAACCATGCTATCAATTTGCACGAAATATTCTCGAATCATTTCTTTTAACTCATCAATTGTTCCAGCTTTAATCTCGTAACTTGAAAGCCGCTCCATTGCATGATGATAGATACTATCACAAACAAGATAAAGAACGTCTTCTTTAGTACGGATGTACTCGTATAAAGTACCAATACTAAAGCCTGCAGCTTTTGCGATTTCTCTCGTCGTGGCACGATGAAAGCCTTTTTCTTTAAATAGCTTAATAGCTCCTTGAATCATTTGTTCACGACGAATGGCGATTAAATTTTCATCTTTTACAGTTGACTGTACTTGGGGCCTTTTATCTTTTTCTGTCATCAATTATTTCGTTAGCATACGCGAGATTACAAGACGTTGAATCTCCTGCGTACCTTCGTAAATTTGAGTAATTTTCGCATCACGCATAAAGCGCTCTACTGGATAATCCTTTGTATAACCATAGCCACCAAATACTTGAACCGCCTCTGTCGTTACACTCATTGCTGTATCGCCAGCCATTAATTTCGCCATTGCAGAAGCCTTACCATATGGTAGGTTATTAGACTCTAACCAAGCCGCTTGGTATGTAAGAAGTCGAGAAGCTTCAATTTGAGTTGCCATGTCTGCTAATTTAAAAGATACACCTTGGTTAGCAGAGATTGGTTTACCAAATTGCACACGTTCTTTGGCATAGTCAACTGCTGCATCCAGCGCTCCTTGTGCAATTCCTACAGCTTGAGCAGCAATACCATTACGTCCACCATCTAGTGTCGTCATAGCAATTTTAAAACCTTCCCCTTCAGCTCCTAGTAGGTTTTCTTTTGGAACACGGCAGTTGTCGAAAATGATTTCGGTTGTAGGAGATGAACGAATTCCTAATTTCTTTTCTTTCTTCCCTACAGAGAAACCTTTAAATCCAGCTTCCACGATAAATGCTGATGTACCGTGTTTAGCTTCTGGATCTGTTACTGCAAACACAATATATGTATCTGCCACTCCGCCGTTTGTAATAAAGATTTTTGAGCCATTTAAAATATAATCATCGCCATCACGTTTAGCATATGTTTTCATGCCACCCGCATCAGATCCTGAACCTGGTTCTGTTAAACCATACGCACCAATATGTTTTCCTTCTGCCATTGGACGAAGGTATTTTTGTTTTTGTTCTTCTGTACCGAACTTGTACAGTGGCCATCCTGCCAGTGAAGTATGTGCTGATAATGTTACCCCAGTGGAGGCACAGACACGTGATAATTCTTCAACAGCAATGACATATGCAAGGTAGTCAAACCCAGCTCCACCATATTCCTCTGGCCACGGAATACCAGTTAACCCAAGCTCCGCCATTTTATCGAAAATTGCACGGTCAAATTCTTCATTCTCGTCACGTTCAGCAGCTGTTGGTGCCACTTCATTTATAGCAAAATCACGAATCATTTCACGTAATTGTTCATGCTCTTCTGTTAACTGAAAGTTCATTGTCCATTTCCCCTTTTTAATTAGACTCTGTTCTATGTTACCTGTGTGTTGTTCTGGGTTCAGCGATTGTCAATCATATTGGAGCATTGGAGCGAGTTTCCATTCTTGATGAGGTCTTTACTCCACTTTAATAAGTCATCCCTAAGAGAATAGCCTATCATCAGGCTTTATTTCAGTAAATGTTTACTAATAACTAGTTTTTGAATTTCACTTGTACCTTCATAGATTTCCGTGACCTTTGCATCACGGAAATATCGCTCTACTGGATAGTCCTCTGTGTAGCCGTAGCCGCCAAAAACTTGAACCGCTTCTATTGACGTTTGTACAGCTGTTCGTGATGCGAAAAGTTTGGCCATTGAAGCTTCTGCTCCACACGGTAAACCTTTTGCACGTAAATCTGCTGCACGATACACTAATAGTTTTGCCGATTCAACAGCTGTTGCCATATCAGCGAGTGTAAAGCCAACTCCTTGTTGAGCAGCAATCGGTTTTCCGAATTGCTCACGCTCTTTTGCATAAGTAGTAGCCGCCTCTAGTGCTGCTTCAGCAATCCCCAATGCCTGTGCTGCAATACCGATTCGCCCTACATCTAAATTCGCCATCGCAATTTTGAAGCCTTCTCCCTCTTCCCCTAAAAGGTTGTCGGTTGGGATGCGGCAATTATCGAATGTCAGTTGAACAGTGCGTGAGCCATGTAAACCCATCTTTTGTTCATCTTTACCAATGATTAAACCTGGTGTTCCTTTTTCAACAATAAAAGCTGAAATACCTCGTGTTTTTTCAGCAGGGTTGGTTGAGGCGAATACGATATATACATCAGCCTCTCCGCCATTTGTAATAAAAACTTTAGAGCCGTTAATCACATATTCATCGCCATCTCGTACTGCCTTTGACTGTAGAGAACCTGCGTCAGAGCCTGCACCTGGCTCTGTTAAACAAAATGCGCCTAAATATTCCCCGGCTGCAAGCTTTGGTACATAACGCTTCTTTTGTTCCTCATTTCCAAAGTAAATGATCGGATTTGTTCCAACCGAAGTATGCACTGATAAAATAACCCCCATTACAGCGCTTACTTTTGACAATTCATTAATCGCAATAATATACGATGTAAAATCCATACCAGAGCCACCTAAGTCTTCTGGTGTCGTAATCCCCATTAAGCCAAGTTCACCCATTTGTTGTAGAAGCTCACGTGGAAATTCTCCTGCTTCCATCCGCCCTACCCATGGTTGAATTTTTTCCTGAGCAAATTGACGAACCATATCGCGCATCATCATTTGCTCATCTGTAAATTGCAATTGCATCTATAATGTCACCCCTCTAAGTTGTCCGCAACATCTACATAACCCCATCCCCATAGGATTATTCGTAAACGTAAAAGCCTCTTCCTGATTTCTTTCCTAGCCAGCCAGCTGCAACGTATTTACGAAGCAGTGGACAAGGGCGATATTTACTATCTCCTAGACCCTCATGTAAAATTTCCATGATGTAAAGGCAAGTATCTAAGCCAATGAAGTCTGCTAATGTTAATGGTCCCATCGGATGGTTCATACCTAGCTTCATCACATCGTCAATTGCTTCCTTCGTAGCTACACCTTCATAAAGTGCATAAATTGCTTCATTAATCATTGGTAGCAAAATACGGTTTGAAATAAATCCTGGGAAGTCATTCACTTCTACTGGTGTTTTCGCTAACTTGACTGTCATCGCTTCAACAGCTTTGTATACTTCATCCGTAGTTGCTAAGCCTCTAATGATTTCAACAAGCTTCATTACTGGCACTGGATTCATAAAATGCATACCAATTACTTGCTCTGGTCGATTTGTTACCGCTGCAATTTCAGTAATAGGCAACGAAGATGTATTCGTAGCTAAAATGGCATGTGCTGGTGCAATGCCATCAAGTTGCTTAAAGATGGATTGCTTAATGTCCATATTCTCTACAGCTGCCTCGATGATAATATCTACATCACTAGCATCCTGTAAATCTAGTGACATACTAATTCGACCTAAAACAGCCGCTTTGTCATCCTCCGTTTTACGGCCCTTTTCTACATCACGTGATAAATTTTTTGTAATAACTCCTATTCCACGCTCGAAGAACTCTTGTTTGATATCATTCAATTTCACATCATAGCCTGCTTGTGCACAAACTTGTGCAATACCAGAGCCCATTTGCCCTGCACCAATGACCATTACCTTTTGAATTCCCATTAGTTCAGTCCCCCTGTTTTTGGTACTTCAATCATAATCGCATCACCTTGACCCCCACCTGAACAAATTGCAGCAATACCGATGCCTCCACCACGACGCTTCAATTCTTGTGCAAGCGTTAAAATAATACGTGCACCAGATGCTCCAATAGGATGACCTAAAGCAACCGCACCGCCATTAACATTCACCTTTTCAGCATCTAAATCAGCTAACTGCTTGCTGACCAAAGCGACTGCTGCAAAGGCCTCATTGATTTCGATCAAATCAATATCTGCCAATGATTTATTGGTTTTTTTCAGCAATTTATTAATAACAAGACCTGGTGTTTGTGGGAAGTTTTCTGGCTCGATGGCAAGCTCTTCATGACCTAAAATTATTGCTAATGGCTCTCTTCCTTCACGTGTGGCACGTTCCTCACTCATAACCACGAGGGCACATGCACCATCGTTAACGCCAGGTGCATTACCTGCTGTGATCGTGCCATCCTTGTCAAAGGCTGGTTTCAGTTTTGCTAGTACCTCCAACGTTGTACCTGCTCTTGGTGCTTCATCTGTATCGACGATCAGTGGTTGTCCTTTACGTTGTGGAATCTCCACTTGTACGATTTCTTCAGCAAAGTAACCTTGTTCAATCGCCGCTAGTGCGCGCTCATGACTGCGAACAGACCAAGCGTCCTGTTCCTCACGACTGAGCGAGAATTCCTTAGCTGTTGCATTACCATAGCTCCCCATATGCGGTCTCGCTTTATCGAAAGCACATGTTAAACCGTCATAAAGCATGCCATCCACCATTGTGGAATCTCCCATACGCAAGCCATTTCGACCATTTAACAGATAGTACGGAGCATTGGACATAGACTCCATTCCACCAGCAATAATCACTTCTTCGTCCCCTAATCGAATCAATTGATCTGCTAATGTCACTGCACGCATCCCTGATGCACAAACTTTATTGATTGTTTCTGTTTTTACCGCTGTTGGTAAATTGGCTTTTATCGCAGCTTGCCTCGAAGGTATTTGCCCCTGTCCCCCTTGTAAAACAGAGCCCAAAATAACCTCATCTACTTCGTCAGATGCAATATTTGCTTTCTCTAGCGCACCTTTTATTGCAATTGCCCCTAGATCACTTGCATGTAATGTTGATAATGAACCTCCAAATTTACCAAATGCAGTTCTTGCTCCTGCTAAAATGACAGCTCTATTCAAGTAAAACACCCCTTTTGTTTTACGTACTCGATGAAGTAGTATAGCATTTCATTGACTGAACGCTCGCTCGACTTCTATCGATGAAAAATGGGAGCTTGTTAGTTGCAACTCCCATTTCCATTTAATCTTATTCTACAAAACAATTTTTTATTGTGCAATTTATATTTTTCAGATAACTAAAATATTTCTACAATAGCGATCATTTTTCTGCGTTCGCTTCCGTATTCTCGTCCTGTTGAACATTTTCTACGGATGCTACCACTTCCTCTAATGTTTCTTCTTCAGCTTCCTCAGATGAAGGATCAACAGCCTTCACTTTTTCACCGAACACTGAACGCTCTAGTAATTCTGCTACATCGAATGTGCCAATAGAGTCTTCCACTTCTTTTGCCTTTGTACCATCCTCCAGCATTGTTAAGCAATAAGGACAGCCAGATGAAATAACGGATGCATTAGTAGCAAGAGCTTGCTCTGTACGAGCTACATTAATGCGATTACCAACATGCTCTTCCATCCACATTAAGCCACCACCTGCACCACAGCACATAGCAGTTTCGCGATTTCGTTCCATTTCCACAAGCTTCACACCCGGGATACCGCGTAGAATTTCTCTCGGCGCATCATAAACATCATTGTAACGGCCTAAGTAACAGGAATCGTGGAAAACAATTGTTTCATGAACTTCATAATTGAGTGCCAGACGATTTTCCTCAATCAACTGATTTAGTATTTCAGTATGATGATACACTTCGCCATTCCAGCCAAAGTCTTGGTATTCATTTTTAAAGATATTGTAAGCATGAGGGTCGATTGTCACTATTTTCTTCACATCATTTTTCTCAAACTCATCAATATTTGCTGTAGCTAATTCTTGGAATAAAAATTCATTTCCTAAACGACGAGGTGTGTCCCCAGAGTTTTTCTCTTTATTTCCTAAGATCGCAAACTTCACACCAGCTTCGTTTAATAGACGACAGAAAGCTAAAGCAATTTTTTGAGAGCGATTATCGAATGCCCCCATCGAACCAACCCAGAATAGATATTCCATTTCTTCGCCAGATTTTTTTAACTCTTTTACTGTTGGAATATGGATTGTTGGATCAAGATCACGCCAATTCTCTTTTTCTTTACGGTTTAAGCCCCAAGGATTCCCTTGTCGTTCGATATTTGTCATGGCACGTTGTGCATCAGGATTAACTTTTCCTTCCGTCATTGTTAGATAGCGACGTAGGTCGATGATTTTATCAACATGCTCATTCATTACTGGACATTGATCCTCACAGTTTCGACAAGTCGTACAAGCCCAAATTTCTTCTTCTGTAATCACATCGCCAATTAAAGATGGGCTGTAAATATCTTCAATTACTGCGCCTTCAGCACCAGCAGCCATCGCAAGCTGATTACCCTTGGTATTGGCAAAGAATTGATAAGGTACCCAAGGCTTTTGCTTTGTTACAACAGCGCCAGTAAATGTTAAATGATCACGCAATTTTACGATTAAATCCATTGGAGACAGCATTTTTCCTGTTCCAGTTGCAGGACACATATTGGTACAACGTCCACATTCCACACAAGAATACAGATCGAGCATTTGCTTTTGTGTGAAGTCTTGTATGCGTCCAACTCCAATTGAAGGCATATCCTCTTCACTTTCAGCATTTTCTCCTGCTTCTTCTAATGCCTCAAAATCGATAGGCGTTAATGTACCCACACGATCTAAACGATTCATGTAAACATTCAGTGGGCTAACAATTAAATGGAAATGCTTAGATTGTGGTACATACACAAGGAATGTTAATAGAATTAAAAGATGTGCCCACCACATAACATAAAACACTCCAGCAGCTACTGATGCAGGTAGGAAGCCAAATATAGCAGCAATGCTTGAAGCAACAGGCTCCGTATAAGTTAACCCCTCACCATGCCAGATTAATCCCATACCATTAGCGATTAATGTTGAGACCATTAAGCCACCAATGAAAATTAATACAAGACCGTTTTTCCATCCTCTTTTTAGACGCACTAGCTTTTCTACATAGCGGCGGTAAAATGCCCACACTACCGCAACTAAAATCATTAAAACTACAAGCTCTTGGAAGAACGTAAAGACACCATAGAAAATACCTAATGGCAGATGTGATCCTGGTGCTAGTCCTTTCCAAATTAAATCAATGGCCCCTAACTGAACCATCAAAAATCCATAGAAAAACATCACGTGAATTAATCCACTCTTTGGATCCTTTAATAGCTTGTTTTGACCAAATACATTGACCATAATATAGCGTAGTCGCTCTTTAACACTTTCATCAAACTCAACCTTTTTCCCCAATTGCACATACTTATAGCGTGTTTTCAACAGATAGAAGAACAATCCTACTGCATAAAGCACAACCACGACTGTTAAGACTATGTTAGCAATTAATAATGGACTCATGGTTGGTCCCCCCTTTAGTTTGTCGTAATTTTCTCTCTTTGCGGCAAATTTGCTAGTTCATACGGAAATGTGCGTCACTATATCAATATATTCCTATTCTAATAAATGAGTGAGCATTCAGTCAACATAAAACGGAAATATTTCTGATAATTTTATATTCTTACACTTTACAAGAAAAAAAGCCACCCTGAAATTTATTCAAAGTAGCATTTTTTTACTTTTCCTTTTTAAAATTTAATTAATAAAAGCTGCGACATTCACATAACAAGTTTATTTTTTGAAGACATTGCCACTGCGAATGTATTCAATATCTGCTACGTTTAATCGAGCATTTACAACACGTGCGGCTGCAAATAAATAATCTGATAATCGATTTAAATATTTTTGTACAACTTTCGGCACGTCCTCCACTTCTTTCATAAGTGTCACCATTTCACGCTCTGCTCGTCGTGCAACTGTACGAGCAATGTGTAAAGTTGCAGCTGCTGGTGCGCCACCTGGTAAAATAAAACGTTGTAATGGTGGTGCCTCATCTGATAAAGCATCTATACGAGCTTCCAGCACTTCAATCGGTTGCTCTGTTAATTTATAGTGGCGTTCTTTCATCACATTGGCAAGGTCACCACCAGCATCGAATAGTTCATGCTGAATTGTTTCAAGATCTGTTAAAATATCCTTAAAAAGTGCTTGATCTAATTCACTTACTGCCTTCCCGATAAAAGAGTTTAATTCATCAATCGCCCCGTATGTTTCAACACGTAAGCTATCTTTATCAACGCGTCCGCCAATTAGACTTGTTTTCCCCGTATCGCCTGTTTTCGTGTAAAGCTTCATTTCTCTCATCTCCTAAAACTGATTTTTATAATTTCTGATGGCCTGAACTGTTGTTTCATAAACACCCTTGGCAATCATTTTACCAACTTCCGTAATCGGGCCACCATACAGCATTTCTTCCCCTTTTTGAGTTGCTGCAATTAACAGACTATCTGTAGCAGTTCCTGTAGCAATAGTTCCACTACGCTCGTCACGAATATCTTCTGATTGCAAAGCTTTTGTTTTCGCCTCTGTAGCTGTCATCAGTGCCTGGAAAAATGCCTCCTCCGATAAACAGCCATTGATTATGATCCATGTATTGATAGTACCAATATATGGATCATCCTGTCTTTCGTGTACACGTGATACATCAACCGCATTGCCCACACCAGCTGTTACAGCTACTATCATACTGCCAAAAGGCGCTGAAAATTCATTGATGGCAACAAGAGCTGTTGGCACTGCTGTCAGCATCACAACAGTACTTGTTGGGGAAAAATTCTCTCTTTGCAAAAAATCACTAACTTCTCTTTTTACATCACTTATCACATAATCGCCAGGTACAGAGCGATTTAATAAGCAATTATGCCAGCCAATACCTGGGTTATGAACAGCAGAGGACACTGTTTTTAACGGAATCTCTGATTGAAGTTGAATATAGTGTTCCGTTATCATGAAATGGTCTTTTTTGATGACAGCTCGCTGCTGGTAATCAGTTGTTGCGGGCATCATTGTAATTTGAGGTTTTGGTATTTCAGGATGGGCATATGTAGCCACTCGTGCTTGATAAACTTCTTCAATTTGGGAGGCTATTAATACTTCATGCGGTACTCCAAGTGCTCTCATTTGCCCACCCTCCATAAGCAATAATTCATCACAATAGAGAGAGGCTAAATTCATATCATGTAGTACCATAACGACCGTTAAACCACACTCCACAGCTTCCTTCCTGACCATATCTAAGATTTGCCGTTGATGTGCAATGTCTAGATGATTGGTTGGCTCATCCAGCAGTAGAATTTCTGCTGTTTGCGCTAATGCCTGGGCAACAAATACTCTTTGTTGTTCACCACCCGATAAAAATTCTAACGGGGTGTGCTCATAGCGTTTCACACCTGTTTGCAGCATGGCATGCTGAACAGCCTGTTCATCCTGTTCAGACCAACTTGAGAAAAAACCTGTTTGATGGGGGTAGCGCCCTAGTGAAATGGCCTCCCTTACACTGTTTGAGAAAGCATTTGCATGAAGCTGTGGTAGTACAGCCATCTTTTGCGCCAAAGCACGGGCATTATAAGAAAGGATATTTTGTCCATCAATTGTGATTGTTCCAGCAGTAGCTGGTAATATCCCACTCATTACCTTTAATAATGTAGATTTCCCACTACCATTCGGTCCCAGAATACCAAGAATTTTCCCTTTTTCCACAGTAAAACTAATGTCCTTGACGATTGGTACATCTTCATAACCACCTGATAGATGTTCGACAATAATCATGCCCGTACCCCCTTACTTCTTCGTTGCTTATAAAAAATATAGGAGAAAACAGGTGCACCAATAAACGCCGTAATAACACCAATAGGTAGCTCTCTTGGCACAATAATTGTTCGTGCTACTAAATCGCAAACAATGAGTAAAGTTGCGCCATTGAAAAACGATAATGGCAATAAATGACGGTGGTCAGAACCCCAAATCATCCTTGTCATATGCGGTACAACTAATCCTACAAAGCCAATTGTGCCAGAAACCGCTACAGCAGCTCCCGTTAACATGGAGCCACCCGCTAAAATCAAATACTTACTACGTTTTACATTGACACCTAAATGCTTCGCGCGCTCTTCACCATATAACAAAACATTTAGCTCTCGTCTTTGCGTCCAAAGCATAATGGAACCAACAATAACAAATGGCGTGATCATTTGGACATATGGCCATCCACGCATTGACACAGAACCTAGTAACCAGCCAATTACTTGGCGTAGCTCTTCTCCAGATAAAGCGATCATTAATGAAATGAGAGAACCTAGAAATGAGCTAAAAATAACACCTGTTAAAATTAACGTTTCCATCTTCAATGAACGGTCTACCATTCTAGCGAAGCTCATGACCACTACCATCGTGATGATTGCGCCTATCATACTAAAAGTGGGTAGGGCATACAAGCCTACGACCGGTATAGATATACTAAAAAAGATCGTAATAACAGCACCAACAGATGCCCCCGATGAAACGCCTAATGTATATGGATCTGCCAATGGATTTTTTAACAACCCTTGGAAAGCTGCTCCAGCAATGGCCAGAGAAGCTCCCACTAGTCCCGCTAACAACACGCGTGGCAGACGGATTTTCCAAAAGATATTAGCAGCCGTTTCATCAACTGCTTGATTCCATAAAACTTCTAACGGAATATGAACTGAGCCTATCGCTACGCCACACCAGATACTAATGACAAGAAGCGTACATGTTAGTACATAGGCTAGTGCTATTTTTTTCACTTAAATACCTCTGGATAAATAGCTTTTGCTAATTCTTCAAGACCTTCTCCTAAACGAGGACCTTGACGACTTGTTGTACTTTCATCTACTTGAACGATTGCCTTATTTTTCACGGCATTAACAGTATCGAAACCAGCACGTTGTGGTATTTTTGTTAAAATATCTGGTACATAATGATATGTCACAACGATGACATCTGGGTTTTTCGCAATAATTTGTTCTGAACTAATTTCATACCAATCCTTCGCATCTGCCGCTACGTTTTCTGCATGAATCATGTCCAGCATAGCATTCATAAATGTGCCATTACCCGCCGTATAAATAGTAGGTTCATCCGATGCTTCGACTAGCACTTTTTTGGGTTCGACATCCTTTACTTTTGTCAGAACATCTTCCACTTTTTCCTTCATATTAGCAATAATTTTTTCAGCCTCTGGTAATTTCCCTGTTGCACGACCAAGCAGCTCAATCGTTGTGTAAGTTTCATTAAAGTCTTGTGCATTTTTTACAACAAATACTTTCAAACCTGCTGACTCAAGCTGTTCAATCGCCGCTTCTGAAAGGGACATGCTAGATTCATGCGAAAACACGATATCTGGCTTTAAGGCAATAATTTTTTCAATATTGTACTCCATGCCCCCAACTTTATCCTTTTCAGCGACTTCTGGTGGATAATCATCATTGTCTGTCACCCCAACTATTTCATCATTTAAACCAAGTTCAAATAATATCTCTGTGTTACTTGGAATAAGAGAAACAATTTTTTCAGGCGGTGCTTCAAGTGTAACATCCTTGCCAATGGCATCTGTTATGGTCATTGGGAATGTTGCTTCATCCACCTGTGGAGTCTCTTGCTGTGTTTGCTGCTCCGTAGCTACTGGCTTGTCATTTTTGGCTTCTTGCCCGCATGCTGCTAACAAACCTACTGCTAAAAATGCTGATAATCCTATTTTCCAAAATTTCTTCATATGAATCCTCCTTTGTTGATCCGTGCGTCAATTGGTTAGAAATATTTTCTCCATCAAAATAAGACCCCTCATCTTCGAATGATGAGGGGTCAAAATCGCACCAAAAAACTGATACAAAATCCACCACCCTATCCTCGTAGGCTGTCATGTCTATACTATAAAGGCAGGTCTCCTGGCTCGTGCTTATTGCGTTTTTCAAGCCTTCCCGAAATCTTCAGTGGCATTATTTGAAAAAACTCACACTTACAGTGGCGGGACCGCATCGGAATTACACCGACTTCCCTTTTCACTTTACTTAAGTAAAGAACCTTTATAATATTCAGTTGATTTCATTATACATGAAAATAAAAGAAGTCGCCTCCATTCCAGACGACTCCTTGGCAATTATACAATTTCAGAAAAATATTGTACGGTTTTCATTTGTGCACCTATTTGTCGCAATGACCACGTTTGCTCTAAATAGATATCCGCTAGCTTTTCGTACTTCCCGCCAAATTTTAGTGCCCATTCCACCGCTACAACACTTTCATAAAGATGGCCCATCTTTTTCGCTATATCTTTTGCTTCAAAAGTTTTAGTTGCTTCATCTAAAGCGCTAAAAATTTGTAGTGTAGCCGCAAGATTTACCAACTGCTCTTCCACAATTCGCACTAGTGGACTATCCGCTAGCTTCTCTAGCCTTGTCTCCATTTCACGGACAAACAGTTCATGTGCATGGAATTTATCCACTAAACGAATAAGTTCTAAAGCCAAAATATTTGCCGTCCCCTCCCATACCGTCAATACTTGTGCATCCCTTAGTAAGCGTGGTGTCACAAAGTCTTCAATATAGCCATTACCACCATGTAATTCAATCGCTTCACTAGCATAATGAACGGCTTGCTCTGCCGTTTCCTTTTTCATAATGGCAATATATAAACGATTCATAATGAGATCTTGTTGTGTTCCCTGCCCACTTGTCACTTTATCGTATAATTGAATAAGATCAAATACTGTCGCTACT
Organism: Lysinibacillus sp. FSL L8-0126; assembly: GCF_038630385.1. Lineage (NCBI taxonomy): Bacteria > Bacillati > Bacillota > Bacilli > Caryophanales > Bacillaceae > Lysinibacillus > Lysinibacillus sp. FSL L8-0126. The sequence continues at coordinate 924,603 of NZ_CP152028.1, forward strand.
TCCACATGCAGCTTAGCAGCAAACTTCCCTAATGTATCCTGGATCATTGGGTATTGTGTTAAGGGCTTGCCAAATGCATATCGATTGGTCACATAATGCTTTGCCTCTAAAAAGCCTCGACGCATAATACCAATCGATGCGACTGCATTACAAATTCTTGAAAGATTTAGTGCTTCTAGCATGTAATAAATCCCTTTATTTTGTTCCCCTACAATATAAGCAAGGGCACCATCAAACTCTACCTCGCCCGATGGGACTGCTCGAACGCCTAATTTATCTTTCAATCGACGAATACGAAGATGATTGGCCGTACCATCTTCATTATTCCATGGAACTGCAAATAATGTTAACCCTTTAGAGCCTGCTTGTGCGCCTTCTAAACGTGCCAACACCATTGCTACGCCACACATACCTGCATTGGATGCGAAGTATTTTTCTCCATAGAGACGGTACTCATTGCCTACTTTTCTGGCCTCCACAACATTCGCCCCAACGTCTGACCCTCCTTGACGTTCTGTTAAAAATGTTGCCCCTTCGTATAGCTCCGTCTCTCCTGTTGCACAAACATGTGGCAAGAAACGCTGCTTTACATCCTCATCAGCATAATGATCTAATAGATAAGCCGTAGCCATCGTCAAAGTCACGGGACAATAAAAACCGGGCTCTGCATGAGATAGTAAATAACCTTGTGCAAAGCTATAGACATAATTCCCTTTGTGACCTAACTGTGGAATTTCTTTGTGCACATAGCCAACAATTCCCGTATTATATGTCTCTTCAATTGTTTTTTTGTAACCGTCATTCACCCAAACCTCTGATACCTCTTCTCCATAAGCATTATACCGTTCAAGGCGGGGCTCTCCCTGCCGATCAGTATGTTTTGCCCTTACGTCAATATCACCTGCACATAACTCACCGAAATCTGTCAGTTCTTTGTGTGCATAAGACAAAAACTCTTTATCTAACATCATTTCTAACACTTTTTGAAGCGTTTCTTCCTCTGTAAAAAAGTTTGTTGCACGCATTTCTTCCTGCTGTAAAACCTTCATGCTATCTCACCTCTTGTCCTTTCAAGGATTGTTTTAAAATTTTGCCTGAAGCATTGCGTGGTAGCGCTTCCACTTTTTCGAAAATACGTGGTAGTTTATACTTCGCAAGCCGTTCCTCTAAATAAGTTTTCAATGCATCCTCATCTATGTCTTGTTTCGTAGCATATACAGCCTTCACGGTTTCCCCCCATTGCGGATGTGGTATACCAATGACAGCAACTTCAAATATCCCTTCAAAGCTTAATAGGCAATCTTCAATTTCCTTCGGATAAATATTGACACCACCTGAAATAATGACATCTTTTTTGCGATCCACAATCCAAATAAAGCCGTCCTCATCCATCCGAGCCAGATCTCCTGTTTTTAACCACCCATCAATGTAAGCAGCCTTGGTTGCTATTTCATCCTTGAAGTAGCCAAGCATATTACCCTCACCAAATAAGACAATTTCTCCTACTTCGCCCACATTTACATCTTCTCCATTGTCATTGACAATACGAAGCTCTGTGCCAAGTGGCGCCCGTTGGCCAATACTCCCAGCCTTCGTTTCATGCTCCTTGCCAAATAACAGTGAGCCACTCGGACCCGCCTCTGTTAATCCATAAACACAGGTTAAATTAGTTGTTCGGAATGCCTGTTGAATGAAGCGAACCTCATTTTGAGATAATGGTGCTCCACCATATACCCACCACTTCATGGAAGACAAATCAGCCGTTTGTAGCCTCGGCATCTGAGCCGTTAATAAATAAGCAACAGGCGCTCCAAAGAAATGCGTCGTTTTTTCCTGCTCAATGGCATCGATAAAAAGGTCTGGTGTAAAGGTTGGTGTTAATACGCTTGTTGACCCTACAAATACGCCCGCCATTAAAAATAAATGCAATGGTGCTGAATGAGTTAATGGCATCATGAGCAATATACGGCTTTCAGGTTTCACTTCCATTTCAACAGCAATCATTTGTGCCACTGTTAAAATATTACGGTAGCTAAATAACACACCCTTTGGTTTTCCTGTCGTACCAGATGTATACAAAATAGTCGAAGGGTCATCTTCTTGTAGCTGGCAATCAATTGTTTGTGTGCTCGCATTTTGAAGCATTGTTTCGTAATGCTGCCAACCTGCTTTTTCTTGGCCGGTTTTAATTTTTAATGGTACAGCAGCTAGTTGTTCCACTGCGGCAAAAATCGCCTCATGAACAACAATCGCCTTCGCTTCGGCATGCTGTGCCACATACTCTACTTCCTGCAATGTAAATTTCGCATTGACTGGAACAACGATTGCCCCGATACGCTGAATAGCAAAATAGCTTACAACAAACTCTAAAACGTTCGGCATAAAGATTAAAACCTTATCATCCTGACTTACTCCTTGCTCTAGCAAAGCATGACTAAAACGTGTTACTTGTTCATCTAAATCACGATAGGTCACTCTTCTGCCATGACAAATAATGGCTTCATTTTTTGGATACTTACGGGCATTTCGTGCTAACAAACTGGAACTATTCATCATGCATCTCTCCCTTTAAAGTAGCTAATTTTTCACTAAACATGCCTTGCATTTGCTGTAATTCCTGTTTCATTTGCGTCAGCTCAGCAATTTTACTCTCAATCTCTTGAATTTTTTGTTCTCCATACTCTACTGTCCGCTCTAATTGCTGAATACCTGAGCGATCAAAATCAAAAAGTAAAACCATCTCTTTGATTTCCTCTAGTGAGAACCCGTAACGCTTGCCTCTGAAAATAAGCTTGAGCTTCGCCAATTCTTTTTTTGAAAAGGTTCGTTGATTGGTAGATGAGCGATCGGGACGAAGAAGACCAAGTTCTTCATAATAACGAATTGTGCGAGTAGATACATTGAATTCCTTTGCTACCTCCTGAATCGTCTTCAAAACCATCTCCCCTTTCCTTATTGTCAACAGTATATCATTGACGTTGACGTAAACTTCAACAAAATTTTCGAAATTAACAGAAAAATTAAGTTTGAAACAGCTAATTTTTAGTGCTATCCGTTCCTTATGCCTTTTTATCTCTCACATTTACTGTTTTTTCAACCACTTTTAGAATGTTATCGCCCATTTTTGGCCTTCTATCCACTAAAAAACCCCTAACATTCGTCATGTTAGGGGCTTAAAAAGTATTACATTTTTTCTGGTGCAGATACGCCGATTAAACGTAGTGCATTAGCAATTGTTGTGCGTACAGCTGTAATCAATGCTAAACGAGCCTCTGTTAACTCCTTGTTGGAAGCATCCAATACTTTTTCTGCATTGTAAAAGCTATGGAATGTTGCTGCTGTCTCTTGAATATAGTTAGCGATTCGGTGTGGTGTACGGTGTTTCGCCGCTTCTGCTACCACTCTCGGGAAATCGCCAATCTTTTTCAGTAAATCAATTTCTTTTTCTGCTGTTAACAGATTAAGATGATCTGTTGCTGCAGCAAATCCTTGCTCATTTGCCGAGCGTAAAATAGATGAAATACGAGCATGTGCATATTGTGCATAGTACACTGGGTTTTCATTGGATTGTGATACAGCAAGATCAAGGTCAAAGTCCATATGAGAATCGCCTGCAGTTTTCACGAAGAAGTATCGTACTGCATCAAGGCCAACCTCTTCTACAAGCTCACGCATTGTTACCGCGTTCCCTGTCCGTTTAGACATTTTGAATTTTTCACCGTTTTTATAAAGCTGAACCATTTGAATAACTTCTACTTCTAATGTATCACGATCATAGCCAAGGGCCTGAATAGCTGCTTTCATACGTGGAATATAACCGTGGTGGTCGGCTCCCCAAATATTGATTAATTTATCGAAACCACGGACAATTTTGTCTTCGTGGTAAGCAATATCTGGCGTTAAGTATGTGAACGAACCATCATTTTTAATTAACACACGGTCTTTATCATCACCAAATGTTGTAGAGCGGAACCAAGTAGCACCATCTTCTTCAAAGACATGACCATTTGCTTTTAATTTATCTAACGCTACTTCGATTTTACCGTTTTCATATAGAGACGTTTCAGAATACCAGACATTAAAGTTCACGCGGAAGTTTGCTAAGTCTGTTTTTAATTTATCTAATTCTAAGGCTAAACCGTGTTGACGGAAGAATGCAAAACGTTCATCCTCTGATTTTGCTAAAATAGCTTCACCATGCTCCTCCGCTAATTTACCCGCAATATCAATAATATCTTGCCCATGATAGCCGTCTTCTGGCATCTCCGCTTCCATACCTAGTGCTTGTTTATAGCGTGCTTCTAATGAGTAAGCTAGGTTATTAATTTGATTGCCCGCATCATTAATATAATATTCACGAGAGACGCTGTAACCAGCCATATCTAATACATTACATAATGAATCTCCAACAGAAGCTCCACGTGCATGTCCTAGATGAAGGTCCCCTGTAGGGTTTGCTGAAACAAACTCCACTTGAATCTTTTCCCCAGCACCAGCATTTGAACGGCCGTAGTCAGTACCTTGTTCAAGAGCCTGTGTAATTACCCCAGTTAGGAAATCTTTACGTACTGTGATATTCATGAAGCCAGGACCAGCAATGTCGATTTTTTCAATATCTATACCTGCTGTTTCAAGATTTTCTAAAATAGCTTCCGCAATAGCACGAGGTGGTTTTTTAGCTAATTTCGTTAATTGCATTGCAATGTTTGTTGCATAGTCCCCATTTGCTTTATCCTTTGGTGATTCCAAGTGAATCGATAATTCTGTACCAGCCTCAACTAAGCCTGCTTTTTCAACAGCCTTAGCTATTGCTGCTTTTATAGCCTGTTGTACTTGTTCTACTGCGTTCATCATTGTACCTCCGTAAATGTAATATCTAATGTATAGTTGCCAACGGATTGCCCACCCATTAGTAAATCGTACTGTACATGGAAATCTCCGCTTAATGCCCGTTTCGTAAAGGTCATTTTTTTCGTGTCAATAATGAGTGGCATGGAACCAAACTCACTTTCATAATGCCCTTTTTGTTGCTCAATTATGTTAAGTGGTAAGCGCATATTGACCGAGCCAGCACGCATAATTAGCGCTTTCTCATGTCCTAATTTCATTGTTGTGCGGATAGTTTTATCCTCCTGCACCTCATCATATTTCAAATATAAGCTTCCTGCTTTTTCAAGTAGCTGCCCTTTGAGCCACATTTCATAACTTTCGGACTCTCCATCACTTGGACGAATTGTAGAAATGAGCTTAATGTTCACTTGCGATCTTATTTCGTTCGCCATAATGGACGCTCCCTTTTAGTCTTTTACTATAACCTTTTTATTATAGGATGAATACTCCTGTTTTTTCAAGATAGAAGTCATGTAAAGCATCTCACAAATATAGATGGAGAATAAATAAAAACTCCTCTCTTTACATAATCGAAAGAGAGAAGTTTCATTTTATCTATACCATTTTTTAATGATTAATTGTTGAACTATTAATAATATAGCACTAACTGTCCAATAGATAGGGATAATCGCTGGATTGAACAAACTAAAAATGAGGATCATGATTGGATTAATGAACACCATAATCTTCATATTAAGTGGTTGGCTTTTCTCTAAGAAGAAAACACTTTGCATCAAATAAATCAAACAAGCAATAATCGAAATGCCAATATCTATCGTACCTAAATTCATCCATAGGAAATTTTCACTTGCGATGACGGTATCTAACTTAATCGCGTAATACAGTGAAAATAATACAGGCAATTGAACAATAATAGGTAAACAGCCTAATAAAGAACTTTTCAATGAATCTGACGTTAATGCTTGCATTTTTTGTTGTACTATTATTTTTTCAGATTCATTTTGACTGTTCTTATATTTAGTGGTAAGCGCATCTAGTTCAGGCTTAATGGCTGACATTAGTTCTTTCGAGCGCTTTTGATGTTTTGCAGATTGAATAAATAGCGGCATTAGAATTAATCTTACTGCAATCGTAATGCCAATGACACTCACTGCATAGCTACCTGTAAATGAATGGATGAAATGAATAAAGTAAATAATCGGTTGTGCTAAAAAGGTTAACAATAATATTCCTCCTAGTTTAAAAGTTTACATGAAACTAGGAGATACACTTTCTTCCTCACTGTTTTCCGACGTCCTAATACATAGAACAAACCACGTTAGCATAGGTGGAGTCCAAGTATTCGTGATATTATAGTCAACTTCAAACGCTTCGTCCTTTACTTCTTGAACTGTTATTTTATTAACCAGATACAGATGCAAATGAACACTTAGCACAGTTAAAACCAAAGAAGCTAATAGCCAAAAGTATTCCATTGTACTGACAAAGATGAATAAATCATTGATGAGAAGTGACCAAATCATAATACTCCTCCTTCCTATCACTAATTAAATTAAAGAACCATACATTCTACTGACCAATAGATGACAGTTGTTTCATCAATTTTTCTCTCTTCTATAAAATAGAAACTATTACTTAACTTATCTACGCAACTACGTAAAATAAGTTTCAAATTTATGACGTATAGCTATTCTTCATTTCAATAGAAAATACAAAATGGGGCAAGCCTATAGCTAACCCCATCCAATCAATCTGTTTTCAATGCCTTACTTATTTTACCCAGCCTAAAATCATTTCTCGTAATAATTTAGAAGCTGTGTTTGCCGTCATTTCTGATGAATCATAGATAGGTGCGACTTCTACTAGATCAAAGCCTACAACATTTACACCACTAGCTGCTATCGCGTGGATGGAAGCTAGTAATTCTTTTGATGTAATACCTCCACAATCTACTGTACCAGTGCCTGGAGCGTGTGCTGGATCTAAAACGTCAATATCAATCGTTACATACACATTGCGCCCAGCTAATGTTGGTAAAACCTCTTTTAACGGCTCAAGCACTTCAAATTTTGAAATGTGCATGCCGTTTTCCTTTGCCCATTCAAATTCTTCTTTCATGCCTGAACGAATGCCGAAAGAATAAACATTTTTCGGTCCAATATGTTCCGCAATTTTACGAATTGGTGTTGAGTGAGAAAGTGGTTCTCCCTCATATTCCACACGTAAATCGGTATGTGCATCAAAATGAATGATGGCAAGATCATCATATTTAGCAGAGACAGCCTTCATAACTGGCCAAGACACTAAATGCTCCCCACCCATACCGACAGGAATCTTGCCATCTGCTAATAATGTTTCAATAAATTTTTCGATTTCATCTAATGAGCGCTGTGCATTCCCGAAAGGTAGTGGAATATCACCAGCATCAAAGTACTTTACTTCCTCAAGCTCGCGATCTAGATATGGGCTATACTCTTCAAGACCGATCGATACCTCACGGATACGCTGTGGACCGAAACGTGATCCTGGACGGTAACTTACTGTCCAGTCCATTGGCATGCCATAAATAACGGCTTGTGCATCCTCATAGGTAGGATGACTTTTTATAAAAACATTTCCTGAATAAGCTTCATCAAATCTCATTGCTTGCCCTCCGTATCATTAACAAATTGTATTGATTATCAATTCTCTTCAACTTCTTCTATTATGGCTTACAGGATTGTAATGAAACCTGTATCCTTTCGTCCTCGTATACATTATTGGAACATCTAGCAAATTTCGATTAAAATCTACAAGGTGTGATTTTTCTGTCGAATGCTCGCATTTCAAGTAGTACAAAAAAAGTATAGATGTTTTTGAATAAAGTGCAATAGTTTTTAGTTAGAATTTCGATTAAAGATGAGTGTTCAAACACATACTAAAGCTAAAATTAGAAGTTGTAAGAAAACGAGGTGAAGTCGGATGAAACGAAAAAGCTATCATCGAAAGCAAAAGCGTGTAAAGCGCACACGGAAATCCCTTACTCTTTTTGTCGCCTTTGCATCTGCAATTGTCGTAGCATTTGTCGCTCTACGCATCTATGTTCAAGTGGCTGGTGCACCGCCTTTAACCGTACCGAAAGCTTCCATCTTCTTAGATGAAAATGAGAACCAAATTGGAGATCACTTTACAAATCAACGACGTTATTGGGTTGGTCTTGATGAGATGTCACCTTATTTAAAAGAAGCAGTAGTTGCTGTTGAGGATAAAGATTTTTATAAACATGGTGGTTTTGATTATTCACGTATTGCTGGTGCCATTTTAGTGGATATTAAGGCGGGCGGAAAAGTCCAAGGGGCTAGTACCATTACGCAACAATATGCACGTAATCTTTATCTTTCCCATGAAAAATCTTGGACACGTAAATTAAATGAAGCCCTGTATGCTTATAGATTAGAAGTTTTTTATGACAAGGACGAAATATTAGAGGGCTATTTAAATACGGTATACTATGGACACGGCATGTATGGAGTAGAAGCAGCCAGTCGATTTTACTTCGGTAAATCTGCCGCTGATTTAACACTTGCGGAAGCTGCAATGCTAACAGGCGTACCAAAGGGACCAAGTATCTATTCACCTATTGCCAATTTAGAAAAGGCTACGAATCGCCAAAACGTAATTTTAAAACTAATGGCGGATCAAGGTGCCATTACACAAGAAGAAAAAACACGAGCTGAAAATGAACAGCTTGTCTTAAAAAATGATAGCTGGGTTGCCACAAAATCTGTCGCCCCTTATTTCCTTGATGTGGCATGGCAAGAGGCTAGCGAAATTTTAAAGTCAAAAAATCTCGATATTAGCGAAGGTGGCTGGACAATTCAAACAACGCTTAATCTGGAACACCAGAAAGCCGCTGAAGAAGCAGTAGTAAAAAACATGCCTGCCAATGATCTTCAAACAGCATTCGTTAGTATGGAATCGAAATCAGGTGCTGTCACTGCATTAGTTGGAGGTCGTGACTATTCAGTAAGTTCATTTAACCGTGTCACACAGGCTAAACGTCAACCAGGCTCTACTATCAAGCCGATTTTATATGCAGCGGCACTAGAAAATGGTTACACACCGCTTACATTTTTAGATGTTGGTGAAACAACCTTTACCTATGATAATGGGCGTGGCACTTATGCACCTAAAAATGTCAATGGTCAGTTTGCAGATCATGATATGACGATGGCTCAAGCGATTGCGATCTCAGACAATATTTACGCCGTAAAAACGTTAGAGGACATTGGCTTCAAGGAATTTCATGATATGGCAAACCGTTTTAGTGTAGGGATTGGTGCTAAAGATAATTTATCTATCGCACTCGGTACAATTGAAACGACATTATATGAGATGACGAATGCTTATAATATTTTAGCATCTCAGGGACAGCAAACCATTCCAACAACCATTGTGTCCATAAAAAATGCTCATGGAGACGTTATTTATGAAAATAAAGATGTTTCAAGCAAGGCGGAAACGGCCATTTCAAAAGAAAATGCATACATTTTAACTGAGATGATGACAGGTATTTTTGACCCGGTTTTCAGTGATTATTCTCCTGCTACAGGCATTAGTATTCGTTCCCGCATGACACACACCTATGCGGCTAAATCAGGTTCTACCAATAGTGACCAATGGCTAATTGGTTTTACACCAAGTCTAACTGCTGGTGTGTGGAACGGCTATGATCAGGGTAAAAACCTTACAACGAAGGAAGATACTGCTGCCACTAAGCAAATTTGGATTGACTTTATGGAGAGCGTCAACAAAGGAACGAAAAATGAGGATTTCAAAAAACCTAAAGGTGTAGAGGGCGTTGTCATTGATATCGAAACAGGTAAACTCGCTACTGATGCTTGTCCAAAACAACGTCTTGTTTATGTAGAAGCTAAGGATGTACCAACTGAAAAATGTACAAACTTCGATATTCTCGACAGTGATACATGGGGAGAATTTTGGAACATGCTGCCATTCTCACTTTTTAAAGGTGATGATAAAAATAAACAATAATGCGGAAACCTTTTTGAACAGCTCTCGTTCTATGTTATGAAGGCTCTCGACAAAGTAACTAATAGACGAATAAATAAGAAAAGCTTTCTCTTCCCCGGAGACGTGTCCGTGGGAACAGAAAGCTTTTCTTTTTTTATGGTACGCGAAGTATGAGCATCATGGGGCATTTGGCTTGGGTTTGGGTTATTCAAATGCCGCATAGCGCTCATCATATTCGCGATACCAAGTGTCCTAGCTTACTAAAATGTAAGCTCTGCCTCAAGTGTACTTTGTTTCAAACCCACTTTCAACCTAATATCGAAAGCGATCGCAAAATGTCACAGATTGTTCAATCATTATTGGTCTATTCGACAAATAAGTCTTGACGCAGTTGCTCATCACTACGTCCCCACAAATCTGGATTAAGTTGCTCTAGGAAAGTAGCCAACACTTTTTTAGACGGTGCATCCATATGCTCTACAATAATCTGACGCTTCATGGATTTATCCATTTTGTTCACATGGTCAGCTAGAATTTTATAGCCACGTCTTTTTTCACGGTTAACGACCATTTCACAAGCTGTTACACCCGCATAATAGGGTCCATCTTCTTTATGGTCTACCGTCACCCACACTAACCAATAGGATTTCCCACCTTCTGAATCAGCACGGTCCATCGTAAATTTAATACCTCGCTCAACATCACTTCGTGCATGCATGGCACCAATTTCAACAGTAGCTGTCCCCTCTTCTACATCAATCATAACAGGCGATACATTCTCTAATGAAAGTGAACCAATTCCAAACCCTTTATGTCCATCTGTTGGATCGTTTTTTATAATGGTAAAACCCATTTTTTGTTTTGGTTTTTCTTCATTTGCCATACTTAAATATCCTCCATTCTGCTATTATAAAGGAAAGCATATCGCGTATATTTTGTCGTATAACACACTATTTCTAACGCGCACTTATGCCTCAACGCAAGTAAGAAGTTTATACTTTCTTATAAACTAACTATACAACATTATTCTATAAAGGAGGCAATATTATGCCATACGTAACAGTGAAAATGCTTGAAGGTCGTACAGAGGAGCAAAAACGCGCCCTTGTAAAGGAAGTAACAGAGGCCGTTTCGCGTACAGTTAATGCACCTGCAGAAAATGTAACAGTTTTTATCGAAGAAATGTCAAAAAACCATTATGGGGTTGCAGGCGTTCGTTTTAGTGATAAATAAGATGAAGATGGGTAGAGCATCTTAGCTCTACCCATTTTTAAACTGACAATCATCGTTCCGTTATTTCAATAACTAGGATGTGTTATACAAAATGAATAAATTTAGACTGACCTTGCTCGTTTGCGTGTTACTTTTTGGCCTATTATTAATATTTATTAATCCGATTCAACATGCTATTATCGCTCATTTGAGTGACCAATTAAATACAACTGACTACAGCGTTAAAGACATTGAAAAAAACAAAAAAGCAGCAGCTGATTTTGAGTTTGAAGCCGTTCAATCATTATCTATCGCTGAGGTACTCCAAGCACAAGTAAAAGCTAGTAATATGCCTGTTATCGGCAGTATTGCTGTTCCAAGTGTACATATGCAGCTACCAATTTTAAAAGGTGTCGGCCATTCTGTACTTGCTATTGGAGCAGGTACGATGAAACCCAACCAACAGCTCGGTCAAGGGAACTATGCATTGGCTGGTCACTACTTTGAGGAAAAAGATATTTTATTCAGCCCACTCTATCAAGCACAAATTGGCGGTATCATCTATATCACGGATATGAAAGATGTCTATGAGTATAAATTAACAACGAAAAAAATCATTGCTGCAACTGATGTTTATATCATTGACGATATTCCCAATCAAACTACACTAACATTGATTACATGTGCAGAAAAAGGTTCTAAACGACTGGCATTACAAGCAGATTTTGTTCAAAGCTACTCGTTAGAAAATGCCAAAGGAACCTTTTGATGCAAGCAATACGCAAAAAGCGCCATCCTAAAAAGGATGACGCTTTTTCTTATTATACCTCTGTTTCACGGCGGCGCATAAACCATACTGCCCCAGCTACAAGTAGTAAACCAACAAAGACAAGAGCTGTTTGATTTGCTCCATCTGTTTGTGGTAATTTACCTTGTGCTCTTAGCAGCGCTTCTAAGCGTGCTGTGTCTGCCTTGATTTGATTAATATCAATCGCTTGGGCTACCTCTGCCTGTTGGTCTTTAGATAGCTTACTATATCTATTAAGGAAATCTTTATAGGCATCTAACGTATCTTTTGTAGCGTTAGATGGATGATATGGTGGTAATTGCTTCCCTTGATCAATCACATTTTGTACTGATGTACCACCATTATCAGGGGTCGTTGGTTTGTTAGGATCTGTCGTTGGCTTACTTGGATCCACTGGTTTATTTGAATCTGTGTTCGGCTTATTTGGATCTACCGGTTTAGTTGGATCTGGATTTGGATTATTTGGATCTACTGGTTTAGTTGGATCTGGGTTTGGATTGTTTGGATCTTCTGGTTTAGTTGGATCTGGATTTGGGTTAGTTGGATCTACTGGTTTAGTTGGATCTGGGTTTGGATTGTTTGGCTCTACTGGTTGTCCTGGATCTGTTGTAGGTGGTGTCGGCTGTATTTTAGCCTCACATGTATTACCTACTGTAACTGTCCCAATAATGGTATTACCATTCTCCCTAACTATATATTTACCTGGTTTGATCAATGAGTGGTTAATCTTAATTTGCCCTTTGCTATCTGTAACAAATTCTATTAACCCATTCTCTTCTACCGCTTTACCATTTTCATCTGTAAACGTAACTTTCACACCTTCACGTGGCTGACCATACATATTGTTGATTGTTAATGTGAAGTTTGGACAAGCTGGAGCAATAGGTAATTCAGCTTTACAAGTTTGTTTATAAGAAACTTCAATTTCGCCTAAATAAACTTTGTTGTCGTAAACCTCGTACTTTCCTGCAGGTACATCTTCAGAAATAAATGTAATACTACCATCTGCTTCTATTACTGTTGAAATAATGTTACCTTGTTTATCTTTAATGACAACATCTTTACCAGCCTTAACCAACACATTATTTTCATCTTTCAATGCTACAGTAAAGCGCTCGCAAGCCGGTTTTGGTTGAACCGTTGCTTGACAATGAATATTACTTGCGAAATCGCCAATTTTATTGCCATCCTTATCAAATACTACGTAAACACCTGGTTCTAAATCTTTTAATTCTACTTTACCGTCTTTTGTTTCTTCAGTAGCTACCGTCTTGCCATCTATATCTTTAATTGTTACTTCCGTTTTATCTGCTACTAATTCTCCATCAACATCTTTGACCGTTAATTCGAATGTTTCGCACTTCGGTGCTTGTATAATTGTAAATTCATAATCGCAGCTTTTCTTGTACGTTAGTGTGACTGTACCTAAGAATTGATTACCCTCATACAATGTATATTCACCAGGTTTTACACCATTAGTAGGATCGTTTTGATTGGATTCAACAATAAACTTACCTGATGCGTCAGGAGATACCTTTGTCACTACTGTAGTACCTTGCTTTAATGTTAATTCTAAAATATTAGTACGAATATTACCTTGATCATCTTTCACAACAATTGTGTAGTTTTCACATTTTGGTACTGGTTGAACCTCAGCTTTACATCCGCCGTCATATTTCACTGTTACCTTCCCTAATTCACCTTCAACTGAATGAGTTACTGTATACTCACCAGCAGTAAAATGATTCGGTAATGTCACTTTGCCATTTGTTACTGTGTACGGCGCTGTTTCTATACCATTGTGATCCTTTAATGTAACTGTGCCTGTTGTAATGGAATGACCATCAACATCCTTAATAGCTATTTCAAATTGTGTACAACTACCACCAATGATTGGTGTTGTATTGACAAGTTGTGTAATGAAGTCTGGTTGCTTATCTAGTGTCGTGTTTTCATCTAACTTAAATTTAAAGTCAGACATTTTACTATAACCAGTTGGTGCAGCTACTTCACGAATAAGATAATCGTTGTACGGTACATTTTCAAATGTGAATTCACCATTTACATCTGTAGTAGCTGTTTGGATAATATATTCATTCGGTTTTGCAGTTTTTTTAATAAGTTGGAATTCAACACCAGCTAAATTTTCTTTAAATTGGCCTGTAGCTGAATCGATACCAATCTTTTTAAATTTAGCACTGCCTCGTGTTGACGTAAAATCTGATTCAGAGCTACTAAAGCTAAATTTATCCTTATAGTCGCTCTCTGTTTTTTGATTAGCTTTTGTTTGACCCGTATAATGCAATGTTGCTGTATTTTCCAATGCATCCCCAAATTGACCAAAGCCTATTGTTTTATACTGTACTTGATACCCCTTTTGATTTAAATCAGGAAATTCGAGGCTAAAGCCACCTTGTGTATCGAATATGACCGTTACCCCTAATTGCGAAGGTGTTTGCCAAGTAGTTCCTTTTTGAATACCAGTTTTAGATACTGTATATGGTGTTAATAGAATACTACTTTCCAATAACATTAAATTATTACCTGGTAAATCTGTTAAGATGACATTTTGACCTAAATTAGAATGAGATCTATTCACATCTAATGTCCAAGTAATTGTTTCTGTATTCGCGTTTTGTTGTGGTGTATTTTTTGTCACTAAATTATTCGCTACATCCTCGTCAATCGTTACTGGCTTTGATTCAAGCGTAAATTCTTGCGTACCTTTTGTTTTAAATGTGGCATCATTCGTGTAAACATTCCCTCTATCAGTAGCCGTATCAGAACCAATACCTAAAATATGATCGTCATCCATTGTGTTATAACGAACAACGTATGCTTGGTAGTTTATGTCTCCTGCTAAGGAATCACTGAATTTTAATGTAAAGCCTTTATCTGATTCAGCCGAGATTGTGTAATTACTCGAGTTAATCGGTGTAGTACCAATCGTTCCACCTGTATCACTACCACCTAAGTCAGTTAAAGGTAATACTTCAATTGTTCCCGGTAAATACTTATGTCCCTCACCAACTGTATCAATTAAAACGGCTCCATTAATATCCTTTTTATTGATATTCACTTTCACATCCCATGTAAATCGCTGCGTGGAGTAGTTAAAGGTTCCCGATTTGCTGCCATTGTTAACAGTAGTTGACTGTGGGATATAACTCGTTGAAGATGACTTTTTATATGTTTTACCTCCACTAGTCCACTCTGTAGCAGCTGTATTGCCATACCCTTGCTTTTGTACAGTACCCTCATCACCAATTGCGAAGCTCGTTTGATAAGTGATAGTTGATGTACTACCTGCTGGTACATTAATACCTGAAATTGTAAAGCCTTTTTTCTTATCTCCATCAATTAGAGTATAAGTAGTTGCTATACCATTAAGCTTTACAGTGTTATCTATTAACTCATGCACCCCATCTGCAGCACCTGCTGTAAATGTATCTGTTAGTTTTAGGTTGTTAATTGGTTTAGTTGGATTATCAGATATAATGTCGACCGTCCATGTAATTACTTTTTTATCAAAATCAACTGTATATGATTTTTTTAATAAGTTTTCTGTAAGTGCATAGTCTATATTCTTCTCTTTACCTGAACCACTTGTCACACTATTGTTAAACAGACCTGCTTCATTTTCATAAAAATCCTGTTTAGTATAGTTCGCATCATACACTATTGTATAGGCATCTGAAATACCGTTATCAAAGGTTAATGTGAAACTTTTAACATCTCCAGTTGCAGGAGTAGGAGTAATAGTAAATCCACTTGTTACTCTATTAGCTTCCGAAACTGTTGTCGCCACATTGCCAGCCGCATCATTCATTTTATATACTTTAATGCTTGATGCATCAATTTCGTGAGGACCTTGGATTGTATCTTCAATATAGGCATCAGCTTGATCGATACTTAACAGATTATGATTATAATCAATACGCCATTTTGTTTCATAGTTTGTATTGCTCACTAGCTTTTTATCTAGTGCTTTACCATACGTAATGGTGTGAGTAGCCGTATTAGAAGTTTCTAGTTGCCCATTGTTAGTAAATAGTACCTTGTTATGAAAGTTAACTGCACCATCACGTTTATCAGCATCTAATGTTACAGACGTTTTGTACGTAATTTTATATGCATATTTACCAGTCAACTTACTTTCAATATCGCTCCAACTACCATTTGTAAGAACATTTATTTCAGTACTTGTTCTTACACCATTAAGACCAACCACATATTGATATACATTCACGGAATTAGCCATAATTTCATGTGATGTTGGATCGTCTGTCAAAGTTGGATTGCTTAATGATTTACCCGCTTCATTAACCCATACTTGCCATTCCATTTCATGGTTACCACTTGCTGTTGGTGTAGGAGTGCCTAGTTTTGACTTACTTACCTTTTTGTTGCTCGTTGAAGGTAAAAAACTAAATTGAGCTTTAATTATCTCACTACCACCAGTGGCTGCTGGAATTTCCAGCTCTTGCTCAATGTTATCAGAAAGGAGGTTAAATCCAGAATTAAATGTAATGCTTAATTCCTCCGGTTGAGAGCTGCCTGAGCCTGGTTCCATACCGCTTAACTCTACACGTACTTTATTATCTGTAGTTACATAATTATATGTGATACCGTTCACTGTTCTGCTTCCTGTAAATGCCCCATCAAAGTCAATTAATGATTGCGGCAGTTGGAATTCAAACCAGCTCCCGTCTCCCCATGCTTCGCCTTGACTATCTTGCATTGGTACGGAAAATTTAACAGTGAAGTTAGCTGTTGTATTTGGATCTAGCTCTGTACCAAATTCACCTGCTCCAACCGTTGTTCCACCAATTTTCATCACAAATGATGATAGTGAAGCTGGAATTTCTTGAGCCGCTAATGGTGCCTCATTCATTGGCAATGTTTTCACAGGCTCATCTGCTGCTTTTTCTTCTTCAGGAGCCTCGCCCTCAGGAGCTTGCTCCGTGTTTTCATTTTCCGATGGAGTTGTAGAAAGGTCTTCTTCACCTGTGTTGTCTTCTGTCAAATCTGTGCCATCGTCGACAGGCGTAGATAGGTTTTCTGCCATTCCGGCCTCCGCACCATTGTCATTTGCGACTGGTGGTGTTGAAAGGTCATCTGCTGCAAATGCTGACAGTGGACTTAGTAGTGTTTGGAACACTAACAACATGGTCAGCATAGCAATGTTCATTTTTTTCCTCATGTCTCTCCTCTTTTCTAATAGATAGAGAGCTTGAATTGTTTGCTATGACGATAGCTTCCTTTCACTGTTTAGGAAAGGCGTGCTACAAACAATCAGTTGCTCCCTCTTTCCTAAAATTAACTTGTCACTCTTGTGAATAAAAGCCAAATTGTATGCTAACATAGGTCATAAGAATTAACAAATTATAGCCTTTTTCACTTTTTATTTTATAAGCACTACTTTTGTGACACCTACAATAATTGGCCTCACCCCCCTTTAGGATTTTTGTTCCATTATAACTAGGGGTCCTGAACAAATTCTAAACAAATCATGTATACATACAAAAAAGCAGTAAACAACGCTCTTATTTGAACGTGTTTACTGCTTTGTTTATTCTTATTTTATTTGCTGTCTTCTCTTAACAGTGTTAAGATTTGTTTTTTAATAGTTGAGTGAATAGAGTCATCCTCTAAGAAATCTAATGGAAAATAGATTTTATGGTCTCGTTTCATACGACCTGAAATGGAATCAACGATGATGGATTCACGCGAAAGCTCTCGTAGCTCGCCATTTTTCATTTCTAGAAAAATCGGCACACGCACCTCTTCCTCCCCAGGTCTATAAAAATCATAGGGCAAATCTGCCGTTGTATCATGAACAAGATAATAATCTGGATTCAGGTCTGCTTGCTTGAAAAGCTCTTGTAGTTTTTGATATTTATCTAGCTCAACACCGGGATCTAAATCAATGTATTGGAATAGCTTACGATTAACAAAGCGTCGACTTAAATCACTTAGAATAGCATCCCCCTCTTGCATCCATAGCTGAAAATATGTAAAAAGTATACTCTCATCTAAAGCAAGATAATCCTCTAATGTAATAGCATTGCGAAAAAATGCTAAGAAGTGAGTAGGTTCATGCTTAAATGTATAACCTTCTTGGCTTAATTGTTTAACTCTTTTTAAAATATTATTTAAAATAACTTCCGCACTCCGTGACACAGGGTGGAAATAAATTTGCAAGTACATTTGATAGCGGCTCATAATATAATCTTCCACTGCATGCATGCCTGTTGCTTTAATAACCACTTGGTTTTTACGTGGACGCATTACTCTTAAAATCCGCTCCATATCAAAGTGACCATAGCTGACACCTGTAAAATAAGCATCACGTTGTAAGTAATCCATACGATCCGCATCAATTTGGCTGGAAATTAAACTGATGACTTGCTTATTCGGATATGTCTTTTCAATCACTTGCGAGACCTTTTCTGGAAAATCATCTGCTACTTTTCTTAAAACAGCATTTACCTCTGTATCCCCTAATAAAATTTGCCTTGTATAGTATTCATGATCCAGCTCGAAGACATTTTCAAAGGCATGTGAAAATGGACCGTGCCCTAAATCATGCAAAAGGGCTGCACATAATACTAATAGTCTTTCCCCTTCATCCCAATCGGGACGACCGACGAAGATATCATCTACTATGCGGCGTACAATTTCGTAAACACCAAGTGAATGACTAAAGCGGCTGTGTTCCGCCCCATGAAATACTAAAAATGTGGTACCTAGCTGACGAACTCTGCGTAAACGCTGAAATTCTCTTGTACCCACTAAATCCCATATCACTTGATCGCGAACATGTACATATCGGTGAACAGGGTCTTTAAATACCTTCTCTTCTTGTAATTTAGCGTTTGCATATGTCATTTGGATAGCACCTCCATTTTGTGATAGTTCTATTATATGCCATAAATCTAGGACTAGCATACTTATTAACTTTTTTCTATAGATACTAACAACCTTTTTTCGCCATATGCCTATTTATTGTAAATTTCTATTGATCTAATATTCACAGCAACTTAAAAATATACAAAGCAAATGCTATACCTAATATGTAGAGATAGCAAAGTGTTGAAAAACAATGGCATTTTTATGAAAGATGAGAGGTGGGAAAGATTTTCCGTTCAACAAAATTTAGCAAAGCTTTTACAAATCAAACGAAGATGATGGTTGTTGAAATCAATCACTTCTCCACATTGAAAATTAAGAGGCTATCCTTTCTTTAAAAATAGAAATCATGGGCTATTTTATTCACTACTACTAGTATGTAAGACAAAAAAGACACTTTTGTAGTACGGTTGATTAGAGTGACGTCTCCCTGGAAAGGACGCTGGCGGAACGGAAATCACCTCCTCACCTTGCCAAAAGGTCATTTTCTACTAATGACAATATCTTTTTTCAACAACATGAAAAGCTATCCCTAACAAATAGAGATAGCTTTTTATTTTACTTATTCTTTAATTTTGCTAAAACCTTTTCCATTAGTTCGTCTTCTGTTAGTGCTGCAACAGGGCGACTATTTACAAAGGTGAATGTTTTTTTGCGTCCTGGGCCACAATAAGAATGACAGCCAATTTCGATGGTTGCATCAGGATCGATTTCCTTTAATTTTGGAATTAACGTCTTTAAGTTAACGGCCTGACATTCATCGCAAACTTTAAATTCGTTTGCCATTTTGTCAACAACCCTTTCTATATAGTATTTTTTCAACAAAATATCGCTCTATTGAACACATGACCTTCACATATTTAAGTATGCAGCATGTGCACAAACCTACATCGGGTATTGTATCGTACTTTTCCCCTTCTATTCAAGCATAATTCCTTCTACATAGATGAATAAAAGGTTAAAAGATTGGTCATGCTAGTCTTACATAACAAGTTCCAAATAAAGGTGGGAGGATTTTAAGATGAGTAAAATAAGACAAGATGCTTGGTTACAAGAAAACGATGAATTATTAGCAGAGGCGGTTATTCGTCATGTGACGGAAGGTAGCACACAGCTCAATGCTTTTGAAGAAGCTGGTGATGCATTAAATCGTACTGCTGCAGCCTGTGGTTTCCGTTGGAATGCGGTTGTTCGTAAAGAATATGAGGAACAATTAGCAGAGGCTAAAAAAGAAAGAAAAGAGAGAATGCGAGTGTTAGGAGCACCAGCGAGACGTCGTGCCTCTAGTATGTTTACCGTGAATAATAGTGCTGCGGAAGGAAAATCAATTCCGCTATCTGCTCTTTCTCTTGATATTGTGATAGCTTATTTACTACGTTTACAGCATTCTGGTGAAGTAGGAAATGAATCTTCAAAATGGAGACAGCTAGTACATGTAACATCTGAGAAAAATAAAAAACTAGAGAAAACTATTACAAAACTAGAGGAAGAAAATCGAGCAATCCGCAAAGATTACGAGCAGTTTGTTCAAATTATGAATCGTGCTCGACGTCTTGTAACACTGGATGAAGAAGAAGAGCGAATTGCACCCGTTTTCAAAATGGAGAAAAACGGAAATCTCGTAACAAGTGGCCCAGTTTATCAATCAGAAAATGGCGATGCGCTAAATTAGCAGCATCGCTTTTCCCTTTTATGTTTCATATAATCAGCCTATTATTTTCGTTCAAGCATTTTGGCATTACGCTCAAATACTCGCTGTAAATAGAAACCGTATAATATTAATTCTTCATCATAGAAAGATTGTGGACGAACTTCCTCGGACAACTGATGAAGTAATTGCTGTAGACGAATAACCACCCCTTCTACTGTTAAATCGGGGTCAACAAGCTCTGATAATGATGCCATCACTTCAGGTACGATTTGAGGATAAATAAACTTTGTCTCCTCTTGTCGCAAGCTTACTTCATAAAAGTCACGAATGAGTGCCGCACGTTGTGAGCCACTTCCTTCAATACATAAATAAATTTGCACAGCCACTCCTTGGCGTAAGCGTCTTTGGGATATACCAGCAAATTTTTTCCCCTCAATACTTAGATCATAAGAGCCAGGGCAATAGGAGCCTACAATTTCATAAGCTTCTATTTTATCAGCTACTTCTGGAAACAATCCCTTCACAAGGTCTACCATCACATCATAGCCATCGTTTATACTAAGCGACTCTGATTGTTCAGACAATACAATAGAAATATTGAGGACTCCTTCATCTAGCACAACTGCTAATCCACCAGAGTTACGAACGATTGGATGATAGCCTCTAGACTCTAGTAAATCCATACCTTGCTGAACATACGGCAAACGATGATCTTGAATACCAAGCACAACGGATGCCTCATGGACCCATGTACGAATAGTTGGCGGAGAAGTTAATTGTCCAACTAATTGGCACAACGTATCATCCGTTGCAAACGATTCTAATGGTGATCGTTGCTTGGCACTAATGGATTGATCATAAAAACGCCAAATTGGCTGTTGTAAAATACTTTTCATATTGGTACTCCTCTAGTCACATATCTTCTTCTTAGAATACATCATCTTTAGTTGGTGTCAAATTCGTGAATTACTGTCATGAACTTAGGGATTTTGTACAAACTATGATAAACTAATTTTGAATGGTATTCACTTATAAAGGAGTGTTTCAATAATGAATGAAGCAGCAATTACATTAGATGGATGGTACGCTTTACATGATTTCCGCTCAATCGACTGGGCTTCTTGGAAACTTGTTTCTGCAGAAGAACGTCAAGCAGCAATAGAGGAATTTATTGCTTATTTAGAAAAATTGAACGAAGCAGATATCGCTAAAACAGGCGCTCATGCCTTTTATGCTATCGTGGGTCAAAAAGCTGACTTTATGGTTATGACATTGCGTGAAACAATGGATGAACTACAAGAGATTGAAGCAGAATTCAATAAATTAGCAATTGCTGATTTTACAATTCCTACATATTCTTATGTATCTGTTGTGGAGCTTTCAAACTATTTAGCTGGCGAATCAAATGAGGATCCTTACCAAAACCCACATGTACGTGCACGTTTATACCCAGAACTTCCACGTGCCAAATATGTATGCTTCTACCCAATGGATAAACGCCGTCAAGGCAACGATAACTGGTACATGCTATCAATGGATGAGCGTAAATCATTAATGCGTTCTCATGGAATGATTGGTCGTGGCTATGCAGGTAAAGTGAAACAAATTATTACTGGCTCAGTAGGCTTCGATGATCACGAATGGGGCGTAACACTATTCGCAGACGATGTATTACAATTCAAAAAATTAGTATATGAAATGCGCTTTGATGAAGTGTCTGCTCGCTATGGTGAGTTCGGTGCATTCTTCGTCGGAAACCTACTTGATAACGATAAATTAGTTAAGTTCTTAACTGTTTAATACACATAGAAAATGCGAGTCCTCCACAACGGACTCGCATTTTTAAATTTCGTTTTCTTCAGCATTCTCAGATTCAAATATTAAAATAATGATGTGAATAAAGAACCCAGTAAGAACCATGAGAAAAACTAAATACCAATTATATGGTTGATGATAGTATTCTGCTATCCCAACTGCTAAAAAAGCACTGATGATAATGGCTACAAACATACTAAAAATACGCATGAAAACGCTCCTTCTTGAAAGCAAAAATAAAGTCACTTTTAGTATGTCTCGCTCTATCTTTAATATACTTGTAATATAAAAAAGTGCCATCTCTCTGCGATGACACTTTGTTCATTCATCCATTCAACTTTTGCATACTTCCTCAAGAGTGTTCGTCCTTTACTTTTAAAATCAAAATAACAGTTTGAATAAAAAAACCGATTACAATTATGACAATAAAGAGATACCAATGGAGCGGCTGTCCATAAAACTCGCCCAATAGAAAAGCCAGTACCGCACTTAATAAAATTCCAAACCAAACTCCAATTTCCATAAGTACTCACCTCACATGTATTGAATACACATGCAAATCATCCATCTCACATTCCCCTAATTCTATCTTTTTCTATTTACCCGTTTTGACTAAAAGACTATCGGATCTTGTAGCGTTTTCAATTATTTTCTAGGCACTTATCGTTATGATTACTATATGCATAGTAACTTTAATGTGTGATTGTCTTTCTTATCAAAATTGAACATGTCTACAATACCCTCGTGCATATACTGTCTGCGAGGAGGTATGAAAATCGCTGTTATCAAGACGAATGATGCACAGACTGCCCTACTAGCAAGGCTAATGCGTGCCGAAGCAGAAGGTGAAGGAGAGCTAGGCATGCTGATGGTTGGGAATGTTGGCGTTAATCGTGTAAGAGGTGACTGTTTAGATTTTGGTGATATTCGAACGATTGAGCAAATGGTTTATCAGCGTCCGGGAGGATTTGAAGCAACACAAAAGGGTTATTTTTATCAGCGGGCCCGTGAACAAGACATTCGTTTAGCGAAAAGGGTGATTCAAGGGGAAAGATTTCATCCAGCTACTCGCTCCTTGTGGTTTTTCATGCCAGCGGGGGATTGTCCCGCACAATGGTATGGTCAATGGAATACTGGCAGATTCAAATCTCATTGCTTTTTCTCGCCATCTGAACAAGATTGTCCTCAAATTTAAAAAGAAAGTAGGTTGATAATTGATGATGCCTTATTATTGGACACCAACAACGCAACAACAAATGACTCCTCCTCCAGTCACTCTTCCGAGCGGACGACCACCTGGTCGTGAGGAGTCCTATATAGAAAATATTTTACGTTTGAATCGCGGAAAACCAGCTACCTTCCATTTTTCTTTCGAACATGCTGTGGAACAGGGAAAAAATACAAAAACTGTTCGTGGTGTGGTAGAAGCCGCTGGTCGTGATCATGTCATTATTCGTGAACTAAAATCCAATCATCGCTTCCTATTCCCTATGATTTATTTCGATTTTGCTGAATACGATGAGGAAATGGCTTACTTTAATCAAAATCCATAATGCCATCTTGTAATGTAAAAATCCGCTATACGCTCACTGACAAAAGTCGATGAGTGTAGGCGGATTTTTATCATTCACTATATTTAGTGCTCTTTTAGATACGTTAAAGTTGCTTTCCCTAAAGTTTTCGCAGCTATTAGCATGGCACGTTCATCAAAATCAAAGCGTGCATGATGATGTGGATAGGCAGTTTCCCATTCCGGCTTTTTAGCACCTGTGAAGAAGAAAGTACCCGGTACCTTTTCTAAATAATAGGCAAAATCTTCCCCAATCATAAACGGTGGACATGTTATTACTTGCTCCACACCTGGAACAGTAGACGCCAACTGTGCTACAAACTCTGTTTCTTTTTGATGGTTATATACAGGCGGATAACCTCTTGTATAACGATATTCATAGCTTGCCCCAAATGCCAGACATGTCGCATTTAAAACTGCTTCTAGTTCCTGCTCCATTTGTGAACGTACTTCTTCTTCAAAGGTACGAATTGTTCCTGCTAAAATCACTCGATCCGCAATCACATTAAACGGATTAATAGCCTCCAAATGACCAATTGTTAAAACAGCTGATTTTAATGGATCAATGCGTCTTGAAACAAGTTGTTGAGCATTGACCACAAATTGTGAGGCAAGGGTAACAGCATCGATGGAATGATGTGGCTCTGCGCCATGACCGCCTTTCCCTTGAACCGTGATTTCTACTTTATCCGCAGCTGCCATAATGGCTCCATCCTTCACTAAAATTTCTCCTAGTGGTGTAGGCGCCCATAAGTGCGTACCAAAAATAACATCTACGCCATCTAAACAACCATCCTCTATCATTGGCTTTGCGCCACCTGGTGCTACTTCCTCTGCATGCTGGTGAATAAACACCACATTGCCTGTTATTTCATCCTTCATCGCATTGAGTGCTTTAGCTAGCCCAAGCAATGTTGCTGTATGACCATCATGTCCACATGCATGCATTTTTCCAGCTACTTTAGATTTATAAGGTACATCATTTTCCTCTTGTATCGCTAATGCATCAAAATCAGCACGTAATGCTACTGTCTTACCAGGTTTTCCGCTACATAATATAGCTACTACGCCACGTCCCCCTACTCCTTCACGAACCTCATGACCCAATTCTCTATGAAAAGCAGCTATATAGGCTGGCGTCTCCACTTCCTCAAAGGATAATTCAGGGTATTCATGTAAATGACGACGAATCCCTACCATTTCATTATAGTACCCATCTATTAATGCAAATAGTTTTTCCATACTACATAACCTCTCTTTTTGTATTTTCGAAATATTGCAAGTAATAATAGTAGTGTACTATAAATTCTTACAAAATGAATAGGATTTAAATCGCCAACGTAAAAAATTCGTTTATAACAAAAAAACTCTCCTACAAATAATGTAAGAGAGTCTTAACTTTAAATTAGCGAGCATGTTTTAAAGCAGATAAAATAATGAGTAACCATCCAGCTAAGAATAGGACGCCACCAATTGGTGTAATGGCACCCAATACTTTAATTCCACTTATCGCCAGTACATATAAGCTACCTGAGAAGAACACAATGCCCAGATTAAAGAAAATACCTGCTACATTTAATTGCTTTACTTCACCTAATAGTTTAGAGCTCATTAATAGACCAATGACCAGCAGCCCTGTTGCATGAAACATTTGATATTGAACAGCAGTCTCCCAAATTCCTCGGCTATATTCATCTAATATTTCCTTTAACGCATGTGCACCAAATGCACCCAATGCCACTGCTAATAGGCCATGAAGAGCACCTGTCACGATGAATCTTTTCATTTCTCGTACCCTACCTTTTAAATGGATTAAAAATCAAAAATGGAGTCACCATTTGCTCCATCTTCTTCAATTTTTGATGTGTATAAAGTTGCTTGTTTTGACTCAGACACAAGCATTTGAGGTATATGCTTAGGTGTTGTGATGGCTGGCGTATCGTTTGGAGAATCTAATACCACATCACATAATGCTCGAATAGCTGTAAGTGCCTCGCGAATTTGCTGATCATTTCCTGCATTTTTTGCGCCAGATAATTGTTTTTCAAGTTGCTGTATCACGGCTTGATAAGGAATCATGACATTCTCCCCCCTTCTATTTTTGGTACAAATTTTAAACACTCCATGCCTGAAGATTGCTTCACGACAACGGATGGTATTTGCTTTGTTTTAAAGCCATATGCTGCACAGGCTCGTGGCGTTTGAGTGTCCCAGGTTACTTTGAAAAATTGACACTTGAAACAATTCACCTTCATTATTGTCCCACACTTTCTTCTATATTAACTGTATCATGATTTATAAAGTGTATAAAGAAAACGATTTGTGCCAATCTATACTAGACACCAATCAATTGGCTGTTTGCCCCATTCCACCAATTGTTGATTAATTTTTGAATAAGGTTTACTACCAAAGAATCCTCGGTAAGCACTGAGTGGACTCGGATGTGGCGCTTCGAGTATAACATGTGGTGTTTTATATTTACGTATCAATTGCTTTTTACGCTGTGCTGGTTTACCCCACAGTACAAAAATTAGCGGCTCTTCCCTTGCTGCTAATTGGTCGATAACAGCGTCGGTAAATTGCTCCCACCCTTGATCTTTATGAGAATGAGCCTGTCCTGCTCGAACAGTAAGCACAGTATTTAAAAGCATAACACCTTGCTCTGCCCATTTTGTTAATGTTCCATTTGGAGGAATAGGACAGCCTAAATCATCTTGCAGCTCTTGCAACATGTTTCGCAAGCTTGGTGGATGTGGAATACCTGGTTTAACGGAAAAGCTTAAGCCATGTGCTTGATTCGGACCGTGATAAGGATCTTGTCCTAAAATAACAACCTTTACATCATGGTAAGCTGTTGTATAAAAGGCATTCATCACATCAGTCATTGGTGGATAAATCATTTGCGTCGAATATTCATTTGCTACAAATTGACGTAGTTTGTGATAGTATGGTTTTTTCAATTCTTCTGCGAGTATTTCTTGCCAATCATTCGGGAATACTTGTTTCATCGTTCTTTAAGCCCCTTTCTCTTCTTACAACGGTACAAAAAATCAAACATGAATTCAAGCATCAGTTCAAACTGACCATATGTAAATATCATATTCTGACTATTTTTATAGAATCAGTTTCGGATTATACTAGATGGTAATTTTACAACTCTCAATGCTAAAGGAGATCTTTCACATGACTCTAAAAAAAACATTAACAATTGCTGGTTCAGATACATCAGGTGGCGCAGGTATGCAAGCTGACCTGAAAACATTCCAGGAGCACGGTACATATGGGATGGTGGCTTTAACAGTAGTCGTAACAATGGATCCGAATGGCTGGACACATAACGTCACACCATTGCCAACAAAGCTTCTTCAAAAACAAATTGATACCGCCCTTTCAACAGGAATTGATGCCATTAAGACAGGAATGCTTTCAACAGAAGAGATTATTCGTATCGCTGGAGAAGCTATCGCAAAATCTGGCACTTCAAATGTCGTCATCGACCCTGTTATGGTATGTAAAGGTGACGATGAAGTACTGAATCCTGGAAATACTGATGCTATGGTGCAACATCTTCTACCACTAGCAACTATAACAACACCAAACCTTTTTGAAGCAGGACAATTAGCTGGCACAGGTACACCAAAAAACATTGACGACATGAAAATTGCTGCTCGTAAAATTCACGAATTAGGGGCTAAGGCTGTTGTCATTAAAGGTGGAAAAGCATTAGCTACTGAAAAAGCAACAGACCTTTTCTTCGACGGTGAAACATTCTTCTTATTAGAATCGGAAAAGGTCGCGTCTACTTATAATCATGGCGCTGGTTGTACATTTGCAGCTTCTGTAACAGCCAACCTTGCTAACGGTCTTTCTATTAAAGATTCTGTCATTGAAGCGAAAGAATTTGTATCTGCTGCCATTGCCCATGGCTGGGCGCTAAATGAATATGTAGGACCAGTCATGCATGGAGCGAAATCTCGCTTTGGTGCTCCTCCAGTAACAGTAACTGAAATTTAACATAGAAAGGATGTCTCAAAGAATTTTGGAGACATCCTTTTTAAAAATTACCAATGGTAAACACTCTGTTCATGATGAATCATTTGCTTGCTAAAGATAAAAAGTGGACAAGATACGTTAGGGCTACATATCCCATATATTAGCTGTATGGGAGGGGAAAAGATGAAAAAAAACAAGGCAGAGGACTTAACGGAAGAATCAGGTTTATTAGCTGGGGATATCACCGCTTCAAAAGTTGAAGTAATTGCTTCCATTATATTAACACTTGGTTACTCATTATCCACCCTTGCCACAATATTAGCTCTGCAGGAGGAGGAAGAATTGGCACAAGCCAAAACAACTGAAACACAAGATCAAAATCTTTATATGAAGCAAATGTTTAAACAGTTACAAAATGTCAACAACCGTTTAGATACAATCGAACGAAAGCTTAATCGATACTAATAAATACATAACCAATAGATGAGGTAGTCTCTTTATAGGACGCTTCGCTTTTGGTATAAAAAAACATTTGCTGAATCAAGACAAAAAACCGCGACTCTCCGTCATAAAAGAGAATCGCGGTTTTTTACTATACTATGATAATGAGCTTCACTTTTCTTCCTCTTTTCACAGCTACCCTGTTTCACCTGTCTAAGGAACGTCATCTATTGTACCAAGATAGAATCCGTTATTACTAAAATAATACTCCCTTCAACAGGCGGGGCTGTCTACACACACGAATTAGGAAGAAGTCATGGTTGCAATATCTTTTCGGATGTGAAAACGGATACAATACAGAACGACACATTTTGTACATACTATTTTCACACTCCCTATATTGATACATTACAATAATTTTTTCAAGAATATTGCTTAAATACTTATCATAGAATTATAGATAATGATTCATTTTTTCATGAGTCATTAAATTGTCATAACAATGCAATCAATTTCCCTTTGCGAATTTTTTTTACTATACTAAAAGGAGAAATGATCGAGAGGAGTGTTAAGATGCAAGAAGTACAGGTAGAGACGTTACAGGAATTGCTGAATTCTTTCGCCAACAAAGACGTTTATATTCATCTTGAGACGACAAATGGATCTTATGCAGCACACTATGATGAAAAATTCTTTAATGCAGGTGCTTTTATTCGCAATGCTAAGATTAATTATGAGCTTGCTAAAGTGGTAGATCATGCACCGCATCGTGTTGGTTTAAAATTACCTCACGGCTGGGTTTATGCACAAGGCATTACACATTTTGAATTAGATGATTTAGGCCGTTTATTAATGGCTGGACTAGACTACTCAGGGAAACTGGCGATTGCGCTTGAAATTAGCGAAACGCCATTTACTTACTAAGGGGGACGACTATTTGAATTTACAACCACAACGTCATATTTTAATTGTGTACCCTCACCCAGATGATGAAGCTTTTTCAGTTGCTGGGACAATCGCCTACTATACAAAGAAGATGAATACACCTGTTACATATGCCTGTTTAACATTAGGCGAAATGGGACGTAATTTAGGTAATCCACCCTTTGCAACACGCGAATCTTTGCCTGAAATCCGCCGCAAAGAATTGGTAGCAGCAGCAGAGGCAATGGGTATTCAAGATTTACGTATGCTAGGTTTACGAGATAAAACAATCGAATTTGAAGACGATGAGAAAATGGTAAAAATAGTTGAAGGGTTAATCGAAGAGCTAATGCCTTCATTAATCTTCACGTTCTTACCTGACTTTGCTGTCCATCCAGACCACGAAGCCACAGCACGTGCTGTAGTTGAAGCTGTTCGTCGAATGCCTAAGGCTGCCCGACCACAAGTATTAGGCTGTGCCTTTGCCAATGATACAATTGAAAAAAATGGTGATCCACATGTTGTCTATGATATTTCTGAAATGAAAATGGACAAATTAAAAGCATTACAAGCCCATTCATCCCAAACTGGTTGGATGATGCAGGAAACTGAAAAGCGCATTGATGATGGTGAACCAATGAGTGAAAGCTGGCTAAATGTTGAAAAGTTTTATATTGTTGACCCAGATAAATATGTAAAATAAAAAAAGATGATGTCAATGGCAGAAAAAGCAACTTTGCAAGGTGAGAGGTTGATTTCCGTTCCGCCAACGCCCTGATGTGCCGCTCCACTCCAATCAACCATTCTGCAAAGTGTCTTTACTTTTTTTCGTAGTAGCATAGCGATCCAATCGCCCATTACCTTTATTCTTAGAGGGGATAAGCTTTTATTTTCAATGTAGAGAAGTGATGAGTGACAACATCTCATAAAAGAGTAGTGAACACCTTTACTTTATTTGAAAATCTTTGCTAAAAAGGTAACACTTTTGTGGATTGGAGTGGAAGGCTACTTGACTCCGGTGGGACAGCTCGACGCTCGCCCACAGGAAAGCAAGTAGCCTGCAACGTAAATCCATTTCTATCTGTCAATTGACTGTTTTTCGACAATAAGAAAAGTACTGTTCTCATTTTTGGAGAACAGTACTTTTTAATTAGGCAGCTCTTACCCTCTTCATCATATGCACAATGATTGTGATGGAAAAAGCAATCACCAAGAATAGGAAGAATAAGTAATGCGGGATATGAATATTAACAACACTCACTAGCATTTTTAAGCCAATAACACCTATTATAATAAAGGCCGTTGCTTCAAGCTCTGGAATTTTTTCGATAATGATTAAAAACACACCTGCAATTGTCCTCATCATTAATATGCCTAACATCCCCCCAATTAAAAGTACCCACACTTGATCTGATATGGCAAAGGCTGCAAAGATAGAGTCGATCGAAAATGCAATATCCATTAGCTCGACAGAAATGACGGTGGCCCAAAAGGTTCCAAAGAGTCGCACCATCCATCCTGATTTTTTCACTTCCTTCACGCTATCCTCATTCCCAATTTGAAGAAAATGAGCTACACAGAGCCAGCCTAAATATAATGCACCTAACACTTTAATAAACCAAAATTCCACAAGATAAACACCTATACCAATAAATAAAAATCTAAAAAAATAGGCACCTAGCATACCGTACATTAATGCCCGCTTTCGTTGTTTATCTGGTAAATGTTTAACAAGAACTGCCAATACAAGTGCATTATCCGCTGACAGTAGCCCTTCTATAATAATTAATGAGGATATTAGCCCCCAGGATACAGGGTCCATTAATACTTCCTGCCACATCGCCCAATCAAAAAATTGCCAATATGTAGATAGAATTCCTTGAATGATTTCCACTACTTACCCTCCTACTTGTCCTCAGCTAATCTAGTATATGCTTGACCATTTTTGTTATGAGAATTGTATTTATCCTGATTCAGCAAATGCTTTTTGTCCCAAAAGTAACGTTTCAGCAATTGCTCGAGGCATCATTTATTCGATAAAACGCTTACATCATAAAATAGACACGGAAAATTTAGAATTTACTAAAAATTAACCACCAAAAGCAAATAAAGTGTGCTATCATAGATAAATGTTTTAAACGTATAACGGAGGATGAATACTATGGAAGTTGCTGATACTAGAACCGTGCAAGTGGAGAATGTCCTGATTGCACATCATTTTTTAAAAGATGTAGTTGTCCATACACCACTACAAAAAAACGATTATTTATCCGAGAAATACGGAGCTACTATTTACTTTAAACGCGAAGATTTACAACATGTGCGCTCATTCAAGCTCCGAGGTGCCTATTATAAAATTAAAAAAATCGAGGAAGAAGCACGCAACGCTGGTGTTGTCTGTGCAAGCGCAGGCAATCATGCACAAGGTGTAGCTTATGCCTGTGCTCAATTAAAAATCCAGGCTAGCATTTTTATGCCTCAAACAACACCAAAGCAAAAAATAGACCAAGTGCGAATGTTTGGGCGCGAATTTGTAGAGATTATTTTAGCAGGCGATACGTTCGATGACTCTGCTGAAAGCGCCTTAAGCTATTGCGAAGAACACGATAAAATATTCATCCATCCATTCGATGATTTCGATGTCATTGCTGGTCAAGGAACTGTTGCAGTAGAAATTATGAATGACATGGAGGAGCCAATCGACTACGTCTTTGGCAGTATTGGTGGTGGCGGCTTAATGTCTGGCGTTTCTGCCTACGTTAAAAACCTCTCCCCTTCTACTAAAATTATTGGCGTAGAGCCCGCTGGTGCTGGCAGTATGAAAGCTGCTTTTGCTGAAGGGGGCGCTGTGGCTCTTGATTGGATTGATAAATTCGTCGATGGCGCTGCCGTAAAATGCGTCGGCCATCACACTTATGATGTTTGTCGCCGCTATTTAGACGACATTATTCTTGTACCAGAAGGCAAAGTTTGTACAACGATTTTAGATCTATATAATAAACATGCCATTATTGCCGAGCCTGCTGGGGCACTATCAGTGGCAGCTCTTGATTTTTATAAAGAAGAAATTAAAGGGAAATCAGTCGTGGTCATTATTAGCGGTGGTAATAATGATATTGGACGGATGCAGGAGATTAAAGAAAAGTCGCTTATTCACGAAGGCTTACTTTACTACTTCATCGTCAGCTTCCCTCAGCGCGTAGGGGCATTACGTCAATTCCTCACAAGCGTTGTAGGACCTAACGACGATATTACTACCTTTGAATACACAAAGAAAAACAATAAAGAAAGTGGTCCTGCCCTCGTTGGTATTGAGCTTGGCGATCAAGCGGATTATGAAGGGCTGCTTGCACGAATGGATGAATTCGGCTTCAAATACAAAGAAGTAAACAACGACATTCAACTATTTGGCTTACTCGTTTAAAATGAAGAGTCTCACTTCTCAGCAAGTGAGACTTTTTTATTGTGATAAAGTTTATCAATCGTTTTTATTACCCTAAATAAAAAACATTCAAACTAGTGCATGAGCGTTATATATATTGTTGAAAAAAATAATATTACCTGCGGAAAGTGACATTCTGGCAATGCGAGGGGTTAATCTCCGTTCCGCCAGCTTCCGATAGGCCCGCTTCACTCACTTCCGTTCGCTCCAGCTTCTCCTATATGACGCTAAATCCCCTAGGAGTGACGCTGGCTCCACTCCAATCAACTATTCTGCAAATGTGTCTTTTCATTTTCTTTCATACTAACAGTAGTGAACCCCTTTGCTCAATTAATAGGTTGGAGTGGAAGGCTACTTGACTCCCGTCGGATAGATCGGCATTCCCCCACAGGAAATCAAGTAGCCTGCAACGGACATTCATTTTCACCATTGACAAAAACGCTATTGATGGATTTTTTTAACACTATAAAAAACGCCCATACAAATGTATGAGCGTTTCGTCATTAACCTAATAAAGCACGGTCTGAATTCATTTTTTCCCCACGAATGCGTTCAAATTCGGCCATTAAATCTGGGATCGTTAATTCATGCTTACGGTCTTCAGCAACCTCTAAAATAATTTGGCCTTTGTCCATCATAATAAGACGATTCCCTAAATCCAAAGCTTGTTGCATATTGTGCGTTACCATTAATGTCGTTAACTGATCTTTTTCAACTAAATACTTCGTAATACGGGTAATTAATTCTGCACGTGATGGATCAAGTGCAGCCGTATGCTCATCCAGCAATAAAATAGAGGGCTTTGTGAAAGTAGCCATTAACAGTGACAATGCTTGCCGTTCCCCACCTGAAAGTAAGCCTACTTTTGCAGAAAGCCGATCTTCCAGATTTAAACCAAGCATTTCTAATGATTCTTTGAACAAGGTACGACGCTTTTTGTCCACACCGATGTGCAGTCCTCTACCCTTATTTCGTGAATAGGCCAGTGCTAAGTTTTCTTCAATTGTCATCGTAGGAGCTGTTCCCGCCATTGGGTCTTGGAACACACGACCAATGTATTGAGAGCGTTTATATTCAGGCAAATTCGTGACATCATTACCATCAATAGAAACTGTGCCAAAATCAGGTGTTAAGGCGCCTGAAATCATATTCATCATCGTTGATTTCCCTGCACCGTTACTACCAATGATTGTCACAAAATCACCTGGCTTTAAGTGTAGATTAATCTCTGCTAGTGCAATTTTTTCATCTGGTGTTCCTTCATTAAACACCTTATTAATACCATGTAATTTAAGCAAGACCTTTTCCTCCTTGCTCTACTGTTTTTACTCGTGACAGCTCTGCAGCACGCTTCGCCTTACGTTTACGTTCCTTACTCTTATTGATAAATTGTGGTAAGATCAGCGCCAAAATAACGATGATAGCCGTAATTAATTTCATATCTCCTGAATCAAGGAAATCTACACGTAATGCTAATGCTAAAATAATACGGTAAATGATAGCTCCTGCAATGACTGCAAAAGTTGTACGGATAATGGTCTTTGTCCCAAAAATAGCTTCACCAATAATAACCGATGCAAGACCGATGACAATCATACCAATCCCCATACTAACATCGGAGAACTTCGAATATTGTGCGATTAAAGCTCCAGAAAATGCGACAAGCGCATTGGAAAGTCCAAGCCCTAAAATGATAAGTGTATCTGTATTTGCAGAGAAGCTACGAATCATTCGTTTATTATCACCAGTTGCTCGGATAGCTAGCCCGACCTCAGTCTTCAAGAACCAGTCTGCTATTAACTTAATTAAAATCGTGATGATTAATACGACTATCAGCACACTCCATGTATTTGGTACATGCTGAAAGCCCATGCCTTTTAATAGGTTATTGAGAGCAGCATCGATCCCTAAATCACTCCAAAATGCTTGAAACTTTGAAAAAATCGTTTCTGAGTTTAGTAGTGGAATATTCGGGCGACCTATCGTATTTTCTGCAGTTAACCCCATGATGCGCAGGTTAATCGAGTATAACGCAATCATCATTAAAATCCCTGATAATAGTGGATTAATCTTTCCTTTCGTGTGAAGAATTCCTGTCATACATCCAGCAATAAATCCAGCAACAATTGCCACTAAAGTCGCTAAGATTGGGGAGTAGCCAAGCAAAATCATTGTTGCTGCAGTTGCCGCCCCTGTTACAAAGCTTCCATCAACCGTTAAATCCGGAAAATCTAACACCCGAAACGTTAAATATACACCAAGTGCCATAATTGCATAGATGATTCCTTGCTCCACTGCGCCAAATAATGCTAAAAACATCGTTGAATCATCTCCTAAATCTTTTTATTATTTCTACTGCTTATAAATGAAGATAAAGCGGGGATAGTTCTCCCCCGCTTCCATTTATTTTTCTAGAAGTTCTGCACCCCAAGAATCTTTTATTTCAATTCCTAAATCATCCGCTACTTTTTTATTGATTAATAGTTTCAGATTTTGTGGATATTGTGCTGGCGTCTCGGCAGGTGTTGCTTCACCTTTTAAAATTTTCACAGCCATTTGACCAGCCTCGTAACCGATATCGAAATATTCAAAACCATAAGCAGCTAAACCGCCTCGTGCAACAGAATCTAGCTCTCCCACAACAAGTGGTAATTCATTTGTATTGGCAACATCAATAACAGACTCTAAAGCAGAAACTACTGTATTATCAGTAATAATATAGAAAGCCTCTACCTTACCAATTAGTGATTCTGTTGCTTGTTTTACATCTGCCGAAGTAGATGCTGACGCTTCTACTACTGTTAAGCCTTGTTCATCCATCACCTTTTTCACTTCTTTAACTTGTGCAACAGAGTTTTGCTCACCAGCATTGTAGACCATCCCTACTTTTTTGGCGCCAAGCTCTTTTAGGAATGCGACTGTTTTAGAAATCGTTTCAGGATGTAAATCAATTGTTCCTGTAACATTTTTTCCTGGCTTCTCCATTGATTCGATTAACTGTGCACCAACAGCATCTGTGACAGATGTGAAGATAATTGGAATATCACTTGTGGCTGTTGCCGCTGCTTGTGCAGAAGGTGTGGAGTTAGCAAAAATTAAATCTACGTTTGCACTTACTAGATTGTTAGCAATCGTTGTGTTAAGACTGTTATCTCCTTGTGCAATTTGTGGATCGTAGTCTACTTTTAAGCCAGCATCTTCAATTGCCTTTTTAAAGCCTTCCGTTGCTGCGTTTAATGATGGATGCTCTACAATTTGAGTAATCCCGATTTTATATGTTTTATCCTCTGTATTCCCGCTCTCACTTGCATTGTTTGATTCATTCCCTTTTGAATCTGTTGAACTAGATCCGCTACTACCGCAAGCAGCAAGTAGTAACACTAATCCAAAAAGAAGGAATGAAAGCTTTTTTACACTGTTCTTCACAAATAATCCCCCCGATTATATTCTCAATATCTATCACACTTTATCCAAACAAAGTGTGAATGTATCGCTATATTATCGTTATTATCAAGCTCCGTCAACAACATTATGAATGTTCTGACTTTTAAAACTCACGAAACATTTTAGTTTTTCATTCAATTCGCCGCTTTAAACCGCTAAACTACGCTATTTTAGTTAATTGCTTTCTTTTTAAAAAATAGTAAAAAATATTTATGACAATTTTACGAAGTGTGTCATATAGACAAAAAGTCTGACATTTGACTTCTGCTAGATATCTATAATAAAATATTATCTTGTGTGAAAGCACCGTGGTTCGTAACCATCCCACGCAAAAAAACTAAGGAGAAATGAATATGAAGATAAAATTTTTAGCAGCAAGTGGTATTATTGCAGCGCTATATATTGCGGTGACAATGCTTGTTGCACCGTTTGGTTTTACAGAGGTACAATTCCGTGTATCTGAAATGTTTAACCATTTGGTTGCCTTTAACCCACGCTTTGCCGTAGGGATCATTATTGGTGTATTGATCTCTAATCTATTTTCACCACTTGGCATTTACGATTTAGTGTTTGGTGTTGGTCATTCGATGATTACACTTGGACTGTTCATTTTAATCTGTAAATATGTCAAAAATATTTGGGCACGTTTAATTATTAATACATTATTATTTACTTGCACAATGTTTATTATTGCCTTCGAGTTGAATTTGGCCTTAGAACTACCATTCTTCTGGACTTGGCTAACAGTGGCGGCAGGTGAATTTGTTGTGTTAGCTGTTGGTGCACCGATTATGTATGCACTCAATAAACGCCTTCACTTTCATCATTTGATTTAACAGACGAGTCTTTTTAGATTCGTCTTTTTTTCTTGACACTATTCTGAAAATAAACTACAATTCTTTCTAATATAAATGCAAGGAAGAAGAGTAGTAGCAAGCATGGTTACTTTCAGAGAGCTGGTGAATGGTGCAAACCAGTAGTAGATACTTGTGAATGGACTTCAGAGCAGCCTTATTAAATGTAAGGCCGATTCACTCCCCGTTATCGGAGTAAGAAAGCGCGCAAAAATTGCGAATGAAGGTGGCACCACGGTTACTCGTCCTTTTTAAGAGGATTAGAGTGGCTTTTTTTTATGGAAAAATTAGCATAGAGGAGTCGAGTAAAGATGAGTAAAGTAGTAGAGAAAAAAGGTTATTTCGGAGAATTTGGCGGAAGCTTTGTTCCAAAGGAGCTTCAAAATGTCTTAACTATTCTAGATGAGCATTTCCAAAAGTTTAAAGATGATGAAGAATTTAAAAAAGAATTGGATTACTATTTCCGTGAGTATGTTGGTCGTAAATCCCCACTTTATTTTGCAGAAAATTTAACAAAGCAATTGGGTGGCGCAAAAATTTATTTAAAACGTGAAGATCTTAACCATACAGGCTCACATAAAATTAATAATGTATTGGGACAGATTTTACTAGCCAAACGTATGGGGGCAAATCGCGTTATTGCCGAAACAGGTGCAGGTCAACATGGTGTAGCAACTGCGACTGCTTGTGCCATGTTTGGAATGGATTGCACTATTTATATGGGCTTAGAGGATACAAAACGTCAAGCATTGAACGTGTTTCGCATGGAGCTTCTTGGCGCGAAAGTCGTAGCGGTTGATAAAGGACAGGGTCGCCTAAAGGATGCAGTTGATGAAGCATTCGCTGACTTAGTCGAAAACTATGAAACAACGTTTTACTTATTAGGTTCAGCAGTTGGGCCACATCCCTTCCCATCAATGGTTAAACACTTCCAATCTGTGATTAGTCGCGAAAGTCGTGAACAGATTTTAGAAAAAGAAGGAAAGCTACCCGCAGCGATCCTTGCCTGTGTTGGCGGTGGCAGTAATGCCATTGGAGCATTTGCAGACTACATTGCAGATGAACAGGTTCGTCTTATTGGAATAGAGCCAGATCAAGCTGCTACATTAAACGAAGGTTCGCCCGGAGAGCTACATGGCTTCAAATGCTTAGTATTACAGGATGCAGACGGCAATCCACTACCAACCTATTCAATAGCTGCTGGTTTAGATTACCCTGGAGCAGGTCCAGAACATAGTCATTTAAAAACAATTGGCCGTGCTGAGTATGTGACTGTGACAAACAAAGAAGTCCTTGAGGCATTTCAAGTACTTTCGAAGGTTGAAGGGATTATTCCTGCCCTTGAGAGCTCACATGCGGTCGCACATGCTCTAAAATTAGCACCAACTTTATCATCTGAAGAAAGCATTATTATTAATATCTCAGGTCGTGGTGATAAAGACGTGGAACAGGTTTTCCACATGTTAACTAAATAATTCAATAAAAGAGCGACTTCCATAAAAGGAAAGCGCTCTTTTAACTATGCCAATAATCGAGGGTATATTTCGGCAATACTATATCGAAGCTTAGCTATTTTGGTTTCATAATTTAATTAATATATTCCAACAATTCTCTTTTACAGACACATAAAAAACGGATGTAGACTAATTCTACATCCGTTCCTTTAACGATTAGGAAATTGCCTTTTTATGCAGTTTCATTTTTAGTTTTTCTAACATATCTATCGTCATTTTGGCTAAATCATACTCTGCTTTGAAGCCCCACTCTTTTTGAGCTGCGTCAATATTTAAAGAGTTTGGCCAACTGTCTGCAATCGCTTGACGCACTGGATCAACCTGATAATCCATTGTGAAATTTGGCAAATGCTTCTTGATTTCAGCTGCGATTTGTGATGGTTCAAAGCTCATCGCTGTAATATTAAAGGCATTGCGATGAACGAGCTTACTACCATCTGCCTCCATTAAATCTACAATAGCTTGTAAGGCATCTGGCATGTACATCATATCCATAAACGTACCTTCCTGAATATAAGATGTGTACTTACCTTGCTCAATTGCTTCATAGAAAATTTCTACTGCATAATCAGTTGTACCACCACCTGGAGGTGTTACATAAGAAATTAATCCAGGGAAACGTACACCACGTGTATCAACACCAAAACGATTGAAGTAATAATCGCATAATAATTCACCCGCTACCTTATTTACACCATACATAGTTGTTGGACGTTGCAAAGTATCCTGCGGTGTATCTTCCTTCGGTGTAGATGGACCAAATGCTCCAATTGAACTTGGCGTGAAAAATTGCATATTTAACTCACGAGAAACTTCCAATGCATTCATTAAACCGCCCATATTTAAATTCCAAGCTAACAATGGATTTCTTTCAGCTGTGGCTGATAGTAATGCTGCTAAATGCATCATCGTATCTGCACCAAAGTCCTTTGCTAAATCGTGCATTCTTTGTCCATCTGTCACGTCCAATATTTCAAATGGGCCCTTAGTATGTTCAAGCTTTCTAATGTCTGTAGCAAGTATATTGTCCTCTCCATAAATACCACGAAGTTTTTCTACAAGCTCAGAACCAATTTGACCAAGTGCCCCAGTAACAATAATCTTTTTCATTTCTCAAAACCTCCACATATGAACAATTGTACTTGCTGAAAGTACAAATATATATTGATAAACATTGATTTAATAACACTTTCAATGAAACTCATTATAATGTGTTCGTTTTGAAAATACAACAATTATATTAATAATATTCATTAAAAGGAACATACAATCCCTTACTTCCAGTATATGAGCACTCAAAAAATATTGTGCTACAAAAATATAAAAAATACAATTGTACACCTCAAAAATACAAAAAATTAAATCTTTCATAAACTAGTTTTGTAACCACGCAAAAAAAGAACCTTCTTTGCTAATTTCCGCAAAAAAGACTCCTTTTCAACATTATTCTTTAATATTAAATTAGATTGAAAAACGTTTAACAGCAATTTGCAAAACTTTTGATACTTTGCGCAATTCTTTAATGTAATTATGGAATTGTTGTTGAGCTGTTAATTGATCTGCTGTTAATGTAGCAACATGCTTAGTGGATACGGCATTCGTATCCGATATAGCTGTTAACATAACCGCATCCTCACTCACCTTTTGGGTGTGAGTGGCTATCTCTTGAACTGTAGCAGATACTTCCATCATATAAGGCTTGATTGTATGTACTTTTTCTAAAATTTGATCAAAACTTGTCGCTGTTTGTCCTGTTACGGCAACACCTTTTTCAGTAGCCAACAACACGCCCTCCATCATTTGTACTGCATAGCTCGAATCTAAATGGATGTTTTGTACAATGGATGTAATCGTTTGTGTTGATTGGACTGTTTGTTCCGCAAGCTTCCGCACCTCATTGGCTACAACCGCAAACCCCTTTCCATGTTCTCCTGCTCTTGCTGCTTCAATGGATGCGTTTAACGCTAGTAAGTTGGTTTGTGCTGTTATTTTTTCTATGACCTCAATCATTTGATCGATTGATGAGGCACGCTCAACCAAGTTAAAGATAGCTGTATTCGACTTTTCTACGGCCTGCTTAATGACCTGCATTTGCATTAAATTAGCCTGTACAATTTCAGTTCCACTCTCAGCATCTCTTGCTGTTTGATGCGCAAAGCTTTCCACGACCTGCACTTTTTCTAAAATGACTTGTACATCATTTAAAACTTCCTCTAAAGAAGCTGTATTGGAAGCCAATTTACTAGTAGAAGCAGCCGTTGAATCTGAAATAGATTGTACATCTTTTGCTATTTTTAACGTTGTTGTTGATGATTGCTCTGAGGATCCTTGCAATTTACCTGTCATTTCTTCTACTTCATAGGCGCTGTCCGTTACAGTATGGAGTAGGTGTTTTACCTCTGTGACCATTTGATTGTAAGACAGTACTACCTCACCAAGCTCATCATGGGCAACATAACTTGCATTCGCAGTGAAATCGCCTTGTTCTGCTCGTTTTAATAATGATTTCAATTGACGTGTTGGTACATTGACTGCCTTAGTTGCGATAAATCCTATCAGAATGACAAGCAACACCACCGCTAAGCATACGCCACCTAGTAACCAATAACCAAATTGCACATCTTGTTGATAATACTTCTGTTGATCCTTCGCTTTTTCAACCAAATAATTTTGTGTTTCTTCTAATAATGTATGGCTTTCCTGACTTATTGGTAGAAATATTAGCGAATAGAACTGCTCTAGCTCACCTTGGTTCAATTGCTTATAACTCTCAATCAATTCTCCTTGCTTCTTCAGCAAGGATTTAAATTTTTTAATTTGATGACTCATTTTTTTATCAATTTCTTGGCTATCCAATTGCTTTAAAGGCTGTGCCATCTCTTTTAAAATAACCGTCATTTCTTGATAGTCACCCTGAGCATCTACGATAAAATCTAATTGACGCTGTGATTCTTCTAGCTCATTCAGCCAACCGATTGGGACAAGTCCCTGTGTGTAACTCTCACTTGCATGCCACGACATCTTCCTTAAATAATCCACACTAAACACACCCAGCAATACATTCGATAATACACAAACAATCATGAGTACAAGTAACTTGTCCTTCACCTTTATGAAACGGAAAAAATGCATGATCCCTGGCTCCTCCTCCAACTCTTACCAATAATGATAGTATGAAGATATAAAGCCAGTGTTATGTTTTTGTAAAGATTGCAAGAAGAATTAAGAATTTATGCCCATTATCTAGTTTTATATAGGTAATTTACCACACAAATAACTCCCTACCATTGATCCTTAATTATACTATTTCTGCCACCGTAACCTTCCATGCATTCCAAACGTTTATCGTATTAATAAAGAATGGAGGTATTATATTTGTCTCAACTCAAGAGGTTGGATGTAAGTTTAGTAGTTCATTTTCTTCTTCTAGGTGGGATTAGCTGTCTTTTTGTCCACTCCAGTAGGGTAAATTAAGCTCCTTCATCATCAATATTATCGAACATCATGCTTATGGGAATTGTTATGACTATTCATAAGTCATATAAAGGTAATATGTTTAAAGTAGAGGACTAACAAAATGCAAGTAGAGAAAAGACCTTCCTATTCTCTACTTGCTAAATTAAAAGGGGGGATTAATTAGTTAAAAACTCCTTAATACTAGCATTATATTGATCGATAAATATTTTCGCTTCATTATTAGGTAGTTTTAATGCGGCTAATGCGGCACCGCCAACTGGTAGGCTATAAGCACCCATAAAGTCATACTGATTGCTATTATTTTTATCAATGGAGGCTAATTTTTCAATAAATAACGTCAACTCATTAAAAACTCCACCAGCTAGCACGACTTTGACACGCGTATCTGAAAACGGATTTTTTTTGTAACAAGCATCTATACTTTGATAAAAAACATGGCACACTTGATCCAGAATCGTGTTCGCTACAGCATCACCTCTTTTAGCGCAATCAATGGCAATCTTACTTAAAGGAGAGATTGTATCTCTCGGATGTCCTTTTCCATAAACAATTTCAATTATTTGTGGAATGGATTGTAATTGAAAATAATTTAATACTGCGGATGTGAGGCTCGTTTCTGGTCCTCTTTTATCAAATGCTTTAAACACCGCTTTTAATGTGCGAATACCAATATCATAGCCACTGCCTTCATCATCAAAAATATAGCCCCATCCTGCCGTACGCTCAACTCTGCCAGACGAATCTATACTTAATGTAATTGCACCTGTACCAGAAATCTGTACAATGCCAGACTGACCTAATGTACCAGCATACAGCGCGTTCAACCCATCATTCGACAGTGATAATTGACAGCCTTCAGGTAATAGCGAGGTTAATAATGTGTGGGTAATTTCCTCATTATTATTTTCCGTTACGCCAGATAGTCCCGCATGGCACTTCGTAATTTGATGAAAATCATAAGGTTGTTGTCTTTTTAAATCAATTATTAGTTCTGTTATCGTCTGCGTAAATTGCTCTAAGCTCATAGATGTGGGATTACTTTTACCTGTTTCTGCTAGTGCTATAACTTGCCCACGAAATGTTGAGATTGTCGCAATTGTTTTTGTTCCACCACCGTCAATTGCCAAA
Source organism: Lysinibacillus sp. FSL L8-0126 (assembly GCF_038630385.1). Lineage (NCBI taxonomy): Bacteria > Bacillati > Bacillota > Bacilli > Caryophanales > Bacillaceae > Lysinibacillus > Lysinibacillus sp. FSL L8-0126. The sequence goes on from NZ_CP152028.1 coordinate 967,652, forward strand.
ACATACAAGTACCTTCACCTCTATACGATTTTAATTGTAGAAACAATTTCTCCTACTTCCTGCCCTGCGTCATTACGCACAAATGCAGGAGACAAGGCTTTAATACGCTCAATCGTTTCTTGATTTGTATACTGAATTTGTTCCAATACAGAAGCAATTACATTCGGCCACGGACTTTCTGAGCCATTCATAATTTTCAAAGCAAAACTTACTCCTTCATTTCGCAAGGCAAAACAGTATACGCCCTGTGCTCCGCCCTTCGCTACAATATTAGGATCTTTTAATAATGCTGTACAAATAAAGTTTTGAGCCGCAATAATATGATTTTCTTGATTCATGACTGCGCTAAGCTTTACTACTGCTTCACGAATTGGTAGATTATCAATTAATTCTGGCCGCGCTAGCTTTAAATAGGCTATTGCCATATTTTTTAGTGGAATGGCAAAGACTGGTGCGCCACAACCGTCTATTCCTGTATGAATTTTCCCCTCATCATATTCACTCAAATAAGCAATGTATTTTTTTATCATTTGTTGCAATGGATGGTCTGGATGATAGTAGTGCTTGAAATCATAACCGTTTGCAAGACATGCAGTTAAAAATCCTAAATGCTTGCCCGCACAATTATGAAATAATCGCCTCTTTTCGTATCCCTGTTGTATATATTGCGTTTTTGGTTCCTCATTTAATGGATATGAAGCTGCACATATTAAATCATTTTCATTAACAGGGATCTTTTCCAACAATGAGACCAGCGCCTCTTGATGATAAAATTCCCCTCTTTGTGACGCCAAAAATAAGGCACTTTCTGTTGAAGTAATCTCGTACTTTTCTATAAAATCAGTCATGAAAATTGGAATGGCTTGAAATGGTTTGGCTGCAGAACGAAAATACACAGGCTCATAATCCTGGCCAACAGAAACGAATTCTCCCTTTGTTAGATTCACAGCACTCATTTGTCCATAATGCACATTTTCCATTAATCCTGAACGATACTCCTTCAAAAATTCTGAGTAAGCCACGAATCAACCAACCTTTCTTTAAACAGACAGCAGCTGCTTTTGTGCTTGTAATGCCGCCCCTTTGACAACTCCCTCTTTTAATTGATTTGAAAACTGCAAATCAAAATAAGGCTGTAGTTCTTTCCATATATACTGTTTGCATTTTTCACTAAGTAGTTTCTGAAATGTTACATTGTGCTCAATAATTTCTCCACTGACGATGACAGCCTCTGGTTCGTATAAACAAACTAAATTATTGATGGCGATAGCTAGAAAAGTGGCTACATCTTGTTGAATATCTACTGCCCATTGCTCACCTTGATCCACACATTGTAAGATTTCTTCTATTGATTGTATATTAAGATTTTGGGGTGTTCTTTTTAGCAAAGTAACTTCTGAAATATACATCGATAAGCAACCCCTCTTACCACAGTGGCACATTTCACCAAATGGATTTATCGTAATATGACTTATCTCTCCTGCTTTATTTTGAATACCACGATACACTTCTCCGTTTAGTAATATGGCTGCTCCGATGCCTGTTCCAATGCCGACTAATATGCAATTTGAATAAAGGGGTGTATAGATATCACCGATTTCAGCAATGATTTGCATTTTTAATTCATTATCTACAATGACTTCACAACTAAAAATACCATTTAAATCTTCTCTTATATGACAGTTTTCCCATTTCAATTGCTCGGAAGAAACGATCATACCTTCTTCGTTATTAATTACTCCTGGAATCCCTATTCCAATGCCTAATAATTTTTCCTGAGCAATTTGATATTCTGTCATGATATTAACTATTGAACGTTTTAGTAGATGTACAGCTTCTTCATACTGATGCTTGATGCTGCATTTGATTTCCTGAAAAGCAATAAGTTTCCCTAAAAAATCTAATATACCAATTCGAATAGTAAAACAATCAATCTCTATCCCTATAGTGTATAAGGCGTCTCCACGCATATGAATTAATGTGGGACGTCTACCAATAGCTGTTTCTTCCGATACTCCTTCAAGAATAAAGCCTTCCGCTTCTAGCTCCTGAACGATACGGGTAATAGTCGTAGGGCTCATTTTTGTATACTTTGATAATTGAATTCTTGAAATTGGCGCCATCTGCCTGATTGCGTCAAGCACAATATATTTATTTTGTCTTCTCATTTGTACTTGATCTTGCTTTTTCAAATTTGATTCAACCCCTATTTAAACTTTTCTATGAACTGTACAGCTTCTCTGATGTCTTTTTCGGGATTTGATCTCACTTCTCGTTCAATAGTTAAATAGCCATTGTATCCGATTTCATGCAAAGCTGAAAAATAAAGCTCGAAATTGACATCCCCTTGACCTAATGGAAGTTCTCTGAAAAGCTCTCCATTTTCCACCATTTCTTCTATTTTATCATGAGATGTTCCAGAATCGTATCCTAAGTACCCATACACATCTTTTGGATTCGTTGGCTGTAATTGAATGCCATCCTTCACATGTGTATGTACAACATAATTCTTTAAAAGTTTAACGCCAGCTACAGGGTCATCATTCGTTACCATTACCATATTGGCAGGATCAAAATTAACCGATACACCATTTGTCGAAAGCTTATCTAAAAATTCCTTTAAAGTTCTACTCGTTTCTGGCCCTGTTTCAATCGCAAAGTAAGCATCTAATGATGTAGCAAATTGCCCTAATTCTTCACAGGCTTCTAGCATCGTTTGATAGATTGGATCATTCTCATTTTCAGGAATGATGCCGATATGGGTCGTAACGATCGATGTGCCAAGGTCTTTTGCTAATTGCAGAATCTCCTTCGATTTTTTTATTTTCCAGGCATTTTCATTTTTATCTTGAAAGCCGTGCCCTCCTAAATCACCACATAATGCAGAAATCTCAAGCCCTAAATCTAAAATATATTGCTTCAATTCTGCTCTTTGTGCAGCGTTTAAATGATCTGGATCTAGCTCACCTGAAACTGCGTACATCTGCACACCTTGTGCACCAACCTCTTTTGCTTTTTGCAATCCTTCACGAATAGGTAATCTAAAGCTGTCTACAATGACGCCAATCCCATTGGTCAATTTCATCATTTTAATAAACGACTTCCTTTCCTTGCATTGCAGAAATATAAATTCCCTCTAAAATTTTCATAATTTCTACTCCATCCTCCACAGGTGCAACTGAATCATATTGATGAAGACAGCAATCAACAAACGTATTGATTTCATTCTGAAAGGCTGTAGCAAAATCAAAGGTTAAATCATTAATTTGAGGATAAATATTTAAAATGGTGTTATGCTCCTCACTTACAATTTTCAACTCAGGCTCTAGTTCTGCTCCACCGTTTGTGCCATATAATTTAATACTGATTTCATCTTTTATGGCATGGAGCGTATAAGAAACGTCCACCATTAGTGATGACCCATTTTCAAATGTAATAAGAGCATTCGCTAAGTCTTCTACTGTATTTTTAGTAGCATCATAGTCTGCTGCTTTATAAAAGGATAAATTTTCAATATGATTTCTATTTCCTAATTGATTGTAGGTATGACCAGTTATACGTTTTACTTTTGGTCTACCCATTAAATACCAGCATATATCAATCACATGGACACCCAAATCAATTAATGGGCCTCCACCAGATTTATCAATCTCTGCGAACCAGCCTCCTGGATTCCCTAACCTTCTGAGGCAAGAAGCTTTAGCATAATAAATATCCCCCAATTTGTTATCGTCAATAAATTGTTTGAGTACTTTGGTATTTGTTGCAAAACGTCTTACATAGCCGACTTGAAATATTTTACGATGTTTTTCTGCAACCTTTTGAATGTTTAAAGCCTCGGCATAGGTCATGGATAAAGGCTTTTCGATAAGCACATGTAAGTCATTTTCTAAAGCAAGAATGGCTAATTCGGCATGTGTATTATTCCATGTACAAATGCTTACAGCATCTACATTTTTGTCTGCAAATAACGCTTCCTTAGAAGAAAAAACATGGGTTGCTCCAAATTGAGCAGCCTTTGCTTTGCCTCGTTCAATAGAGGCATCATACACACCATATAACTCAACCGCTGGATTTTTCATATAGGAGCCTAAATGATAATCGGAAATAGAACCTGTACCGATTACACAAACTTTTAATTTATTCATGTTCTTCCCCCCTTTAGAGCTTGCATTCGTCCCATAAACGACGCACATTATCCATCCCTATTTTTGAACCAACTTGACAATCTTCCATACCTTCAAACTCCACCACAATATAACCATCGTAGCCATAGCCTTTAACAAGCTTTATAATCTCTCGTATATTTAGATCACCATGTCCAACAATCGCTCCTCTGATGTAATTGTTATGAACAGTGCGGAACCATTCGCCATCTCCTGGATTTTCATAAAAAGGACGAATATAAAAATCTTTAAAATGCACTGTAGCAGCATAAGAAATATTTTTCATGACACCGATTAGAGGTTCTTCATCAATACATAAAAAATTTCCTACATCTAAGGTCGTTTTAAAGTTATCTCTGTTAACCGCATGAATTAATTGCTGTACACGATCACTTGTTTGAACATTAAAGCCATGATTTTCAATCGTTGTCGTGATATTAAATTGTTTCGCATAATCTGCAATCAATTGACAGCCTCTAACCATTTCATCAAAATGGTCATTGTAATAATGAATGGTTGTTTGCTCCTTTGGTAAAGTAAAGAGTGTAACGTCATGGCGCATAATGCTAATCCCCATATGATGTACTACATCAACATGTTTTTTTAAGCGTTCAACTTCTTCTAAAAAAGCTTCCTCTGTATCATGGATAAAGTTAGCAGGTAGGGAATAGGCCGATAGCTCTAATCCTAGCTCCGCTGCTTTCTTTTTAATTTGAGATGCCAGTTCATAGTTATCTACAACAGTAAATTCATAGGGCACTAATTCGACATGTTGTCCTCCGTTGTCAGCTACCCACTGTAGAACATCAAGAACATTCATTTCTCCCTGCTTCATTTTTTTGACCATACTATATGTGCTTAATCCTACTTTCATTTGTGAACACCTCTCTATTAATTGACAAAGTGACATGCAACACTTTGTTCTTCGTTCATTTTTTTCATTTCCGGAATGACTTGCTTACATATATCTGATGCAAGGGGACACCTTGTATGGAAGGTACAACCACTTGGCGGATTTTTAGGGTTTGGAATATCACCTATTAACACTTTTTTCTTTTTTCTTAACGTTGGGTCTACAATTGGTACAGAAGCAATAAGAGCTTGCGTATAAGGATGCTTAGGATCATTAAATATGGTTTCTTTTCGTCCAATTTCAACAATGGTTCCTAAATACATGACACCAATATAATGACTTATATGTTCTACAACACTTAAATCGTGAGAAATAAAGAGATAGGATATTTTAAATTCCTGCTGCAATTGCTTTAATAAATTCAAAATTTGCGATTGTATCGACACATCCAATGCAGACACAGGCTCGTCAGCAATAATTAATTTTGGTTTTGTTATTAAAGCACGTGCAATGCCTAAACGCTGTCTTTGTCCGCCACTGAACTCATGTGCATAGCGATCTGCCTGTTCAGCATTTAATCCAACCACTTCAAGCATTTCGAGTACAAGCTTTTCACGTTCAGCTTTTGAAAGTTTTGTATGAATTTCTAAAGGCTCCCCAACTAATTCCTTTACCTTCATTCTCGGATTTAATGAAGCATAGGGATCTTGAAAAATCATTTGAACAGTTCGCCTTAAATGCTTTAAGTCTGAATGTTTTGCAGTAGCTACTTCTTTTCCATCCACAACGATACTTCCACTTGTTGGTGCTATTAATCGAGTGATTAATCTGCCGGTGGTAGATTTTCCACAACCACTTTCTCCTACTAGACTAAATGTCGTACCCTCTTCTATTTCAAAGGAAACATCTATTACGGCATTAACATGTTGCCTTTTTTGAAATAGTCCACCTGCTATCTGAAAACTCTTTTTTAAATTTTCCACTTTTAAAATACTGTTAGACATTAGCTTCCACATCCTTTTTCGCATATAGCCAGCAGCTACATTGACGTGTAGCTGAAATTTTCAATGTCGGTGGACTTTCCTGATGACATATAGACATCGCATGATCACATCGTGGAGCAAATTTACAACCTTTTGGCATATTTTGCGGGGACGGCACTTGCCCATTGATAGAATCTAATACTTCTTTTTTATCTCCTATTTTAGGTACTGATGCAATTAAACCTTTTGTATACGGGTGTTTAGGGCTAGCGAATAGTTCAAAGACGTCTGCTTCCTCCACAACTTGCCCTGCATACATAACGACTACCTTATCGCACATTTCAGCAACAACCCCCAAATCATGTGTAATCAGTAAAATAGCCGTCTCATGTTCTTCCTTTAACTTTTTCATTAACTCTAATATTTGAGCTTGTATCGTTACATCTAACGCAGTAGTTGGTTCGTCAGCAATAAGTAGCTTGGGCTGACAGGCCATTGCCATAGCAATCATTACTCGCTGTCTCATTCCTCCTGATAGCTGATGCGGGTATTCATGAATGATTTCCTCTGCCCTTCCTATGCCTACACTCTTTAACATTTGGATGGCGTGATGTTTACTTTCGTTCTTTGGCAGCTTCAAATGCATTTCGATTGCTTCCATTAACTGCTTACCAATCTTTAAAACAGGATTTAAAGAAGTCATAGGCTCTTGGAAAATCATCGCCATTTGCTTACCACGAATTTTCCGAATTTCTGATTCAGACATTTTCGTTAAATCCTCTCCATTGAAATGAATAGAGCCATTCACTATTTTACCTGTAGTACCATGAAATAATTGCATGATGGATAATGACGTCAAGCTTTTTCCACTACCCGATTCTCCAACTAAGCCTAGTATCTCTCCTTTATGGATTGAAAAATTGACACCTCTTAAAATTTTGATTTCTGTTTTATCACGCGTAAAGGACGTTTCTAAGTCACTTACTCGCAATACATGTTCTGTCATAGGCATTCTCCTTAATTATTTTTAATTTTTGGATCTAATACATCTCGTAATCCATCACCTATTAAGTTAAATGCTAGTACGGTTAAAAAAATGGCAATACCCGGCATAATAACTACATGAGAAGATGTCCCTAAGTAGTCACGGCCACTGCTTAGCATAACTCCCCACTCAGGCATTTCAGGGCTGGCACCTAAGCCTAAAAAGCTCAAACTAGAAGCTGCTAAAATAGCTGTTCCGATACGCATTGTGACGAAAATAATTAATTCACTAATCGTTTCAGGGAAAATATGTTTCCACAGCACTCTGACATGCGAAGCACCCATTGATTGTGCTGCCTCTACGTATACATTTTCTTTCGCATTCAAAGTGGCACCTCGCACTAAACGTGCAAAGGATGGCACACTAAAAATCATGACAGCAATGATGACATTATTAATACCAGGACCAAGTAATGCGACAATGGCAATGGCTAACAATAAATCAGGGAATGAAAACAGTACATCACAGCTACGCATGATGATTTTGTCAATCCAACCACCAAAGTAACCGCTAATTAAACCTAAAATAGTTCCTAGTATTAAGCCTAAAAATACGGCACTGAAACTCACCATCAAGGATATTTTTGCGCCTACTATTAAACGACTAAAAATGTCTCGACCATACTCGTCCGTTCCTGCCAAATGACTGGCACTTGGTCCCTCTAATAAAGCATCATAATTCGGTTCAAACGGATCGTACGGTGCGATATAAGGTCCAATAAAAGCAACTACAATTAACAATCCTATAAAGATACTTGCAAACAATGCGGCCTTTTGTTTTTTAAAGGACTTCCAAAATTCTTTAAGAGGAGAGTATTTCCTTTGTGTTTTTTGCACTTGGCTATTTTGCATAGTAGTTGGTGAAGTCATTTTATTCCCTCCCTTAAGAATCTAATTGGATTTTTGGGTTTAACACGGTATAAAGCACATCAACAATTAAATTCACTACAATAAATTCAAATGCGAATAACAGCAGTGCTGATTGAATGACAGGGTAGTCTCGAAATGCAATCGAATCGATTAGCAGACGTCCCATTCCTGGAAAGCTAAATACCGTCTCAACTACCACTGAACCCCCTAGTAGAAAACCAAATTGTAAGCCCGCTACCGTTACAACAGAAATTAAGGAATTTCGTAATGCATGCGTCACAATCACGGAATGTTCCTTTAATCCCTTTGCTCTCCCCGTTCTTATAAAATCAGCTTGTAACGTTTCAAGCATGGAAGAACGAGTAAATCGAGCGATCATTGACATAATGCCTGCCCCTAAGGTCAAGGAAGGTAAAATATAACTAGAAAAGCCATCCAATCCACCTGTTGGGAATAATCCTAGCTGTACTGAAAATAATTGAATCAACAATAGTCCCAACCAAAATCCTGGAATTGAAATACCAGAAACCGCTGTTACCATTCCAAAATAATCAGGCCATTTGTTTTTATTGATGGCTGAAAAAACGCCAATCATTAAACCAATTAATGTAGCCCAAAACATGGAGAGGAAAGTAAGGTGGAGGGAAGGCATAAACCTTGTTTTAAACATATCAATTACCGGTAATCCAGTTGTTAAGGATGTTCCAAGTTCACCCGTCAACAGATTTTTCATATAATCCACGTATTGTTTAAGAATGGGTTTATCTAAACCCAACTCATGCCGTACATTTTCAACATCTTCTAACGTGGCATCCTTACCAGCTACTAATCGTGCAGGATCACCTGGTATTAAATGGATAAACAAGAATGTTAAGATTGAAATAACAATTAATATTGGTATCATTTCAACAATTCTTTTTGCTGTATATTTCCACAAGACAACCTCCTCCTTTCTATGTTGTAGAAAAGGAATTGACCATCATCAATTCCTTTTATTGTGCAACATTACTCAACTTTTGCGTTTTTCACATCGAGTCCACCTGTTGGATTTACTAACACACCGCTGACATTTGAACGTACACCATATACGACCTCATCTACCCCTAAGAAAATCCAAGGCGTATCTTGGTAAACGATTTCCTGTAATTTTTCATACAGTTCAGCCTGACGATCTACATCTGAAATAGAATTCGCTTCATCCATTAGTTGATCTGCCTCAGGATTTTGATAATAGGCTGTGTTTGCACCATTTGGTGGGAATGATACACTATGGAAAAGAGGTTTTGTCGCATTCGTTATATCTGAAGCATAGGCTGACCAGCTCACATACCACATTTGCAATTTCGCATCATCTGGAGTTTGTGCACCGTAGATTTCATCTGACAAAGTACCTTCTTCCATTGATTTGATCTCAACTTTTACACCGATTTGGCTCAACTGTTGTTGAATAAACTGCATGCCCTTCATCGTATCTGAGTTTGTGTTCCCCCAGATTTCAATATCGAAGCCATTAGGATAGCCAGCTTCAGTCAATAATTCTTTTGCCTTTTCAATATTGTGTTCATACATTTTTTGCTGTTTATAATAAACCGTTTTGGAAGGAATAATAGAGTCTAGTGGTAAACCTAGACCTGCATTTACAACTTTTAAATAAGCTTCTTTATCTACCGCATAATTAAATGCTTGTCGTACTTTAATATCATCCAAAGGTTTCTTATACGTATTTAGCGACACATAATGAGCAATTGTAGAAGGAACTTTATTAATTTCTACATCTTTATTGTTAGAAAGCTCGTCGATATTTTGTGCTGGCACTGGATAGATCACTTGTGCATCCCCAGCTTTTAGCATTGCCACACGTGATCCGTTCTCTGGTACTGGCTTATACGTAATTTTAGAAACACGATCACCACCACCCCAATAGCCGTCGAAGTTTTCAATTGTTAAATGATCCCCTTGTACCCATTCAACAAATTTATAAGGTCCTGTACCAACAGGCTGCTTCGGAATATCAGCTAAATTTTCTTTAATCATTTTTGGGCTGATCATTTTAGCCACTCCGAAACGCGTGATCATTGGTCCGTATGGTTCTTTTAAAGTAACTTTAATTTCATAGTCACCTAGAATTTCAACTTTGCTGATTAAGCTAAAACCACGTGAATATAAACGTAAACTTTCATCATTCATGATTCGTTCAATGTTGGCTTTTACAGCCTCTGCATTAAACTGTTCCCCGTCATGGAAAGTGACCCCTTCTTGTAGCTTAAATGTATACTCCAGAGCATCTTCACTAATTGAATAATCATCAGCTAAAACCTTCATAATTTGTCCATCAGCATCGAAGCCTAGTAAACCTTCTAACATGGTCTCCTGTACAGAACTCGAATTTGTATCTCCTGTATTATGAGGATCCATGGAAATAAAGTTTTCATTTACAGCAATGACAAGTTCATTCTTTGAACTTGCTGTGTCTGATTCTGTAGTAGACTTCTCCCCAGTGTTTGATGCATTAGAATTATCTTTCTCTGCGCATGCTGCTAAAAGCAACATACATAGAATTACAAAAACCAACTTTTTAACATAATTCATCTCATCTACTCCCTTTGTAAAAATATATAAAAATATTTCTTAACACTTAAATTAAGAAATATAATTACTAAAATCACTTATTTTCTCCACTGATGAAAATAAATAGACAAAAAATAAACTATACTTTCATTACGATTAGACAATTCAATTAGAGGAAGACATGACTCTCTCAACTATTACAATTGCTTTTCATCAGAAACTATAGTTCAACCAACAACACCTATTTATTCCACTGCTGAAAATAAGTAATCAAAAAAATATTCTCTACAGGACACTTTTTACATATAATTATCAGAAAAATTAATTTTTTATTAACTATAAACTACGAAATACAATTTTTCCAGTATTTTTTTATTAAATTTCAGAATTTTATAATTATTTTTATCGAGCTATAATAAATACTGCTATCTAGCATCTGCGTTATAAAGCTTCACAAATAAAAGTTCTAAAAGCCTTTACTCCAAGGCTTTTAGAACCATATCAATATTCTTTACAGCTTATTTACACTATCCACAACCACATCGAGTATACGATCAAGATCTTCTTGTACAATATTAAGTGGTGGTGATAGCGTTAAGACATTATTAAACCCTGCAACAGTTGCTCCATTTTTTCCAATGATAACCCCTTGTTCTTTACATTTGGCAATGACAGCATTCACCTTCTCCACTGGTAAAGGTTCTTTCGAGACTTTATCTGCAACTAATTCAATCCCAATTAATAAACCTTTGCCACGCACATCTCCTACATTTGGATGATGCTGCAATTGTTGCTGCAATGTTTGTAGTGTTGCAGCGCCAATTTCCTTGGAACGCTCAAACAACGCTTCTTGCTCAAGAATTTCAATATTTTTTAATGCAACTGCACATGCCACAGGAGAGCCTCCAAATGTATTCACATGGCGGAAATAGCTGTATGCATCTGAGCCCTTAAACGCCTCATAAATTTCACGCTTCACGGCTGTTGCTGATAATGGTAAATAGGCACTTGTAATTCCTTTAGCCATCGTAATTATATCTGGCTTAACACCGTAGTTCATAAATCCAAAAGGCTTACCTGTTCGACCAAAGCCACAAATAACCTCATCCACAATCAGTAAAGCACCATGTCTTTTACACACTTCCTCAATGCCTTTTAAATAATTCTCTGGAGGCATAATGACACCGCCACCTGTAATAATAGGCTCTAAGATCATAGCTGCAATTGTGTCACTCAGTTCCCATGTCATCGTTTTATCTACAGCCTTTACACTCGCTAAATCCAATGGCGCAATAGCATCGCTTTCATGCTCACGATATTGATCAGGTGGTGCGACATGGATAAAACCTGGAGATAGTGGCTCGTATTTATATTTGCGCTCCGCCTGCCCCGTTGCCGCTAAAGCCCCAAAGGAGTTACCATGATAAGCACGGTAGCGTGAGACAATTTTATAGCGTGAGCTTTGTCCTTTTTGCTGATGGTATTGCCGAGCAATTTTAAAGGCTGTTTCATTCGCCTCTGATCCACTATTGGAGAAGAAAATAACGTAATCTCCACCAAGTAGTTCATTTAGCTTCTCAGCTAATTCCACTGCAGGCAAATGACCCTGAGATAAAGGTGCATAAGCATTTTTCATCATTTGCTCATGTGCCGCATCTGCTAACTCTTTCCGTCCATAGCCAACATTGACACACCAAAGCCCTGCCATTGCATCAATATATTCCACACCATCTGTATCCACAATTCTTGCACCATCAGACCTCTCTACTACATATGTGGCTTGCGGATTATATGGTTTCATAGAATGCCAAACATATTGCTCATCCTTGGATAATACATCACTTTTAAGATTTGTCTGTGTCATCATCAAACACCCCTCACTATATTAGTTTTTCGCATCATTATTACTTGGGAACGCAAAGGAACTTGTTGTATCCTCCGTTTCATCTGGCCAGCGCTCAGAAATCGTTTTGGCCTTTGTAAAGAACCTTGCCTGATCTGGGCCAAACATATGCCCTTCACCGAACTTAGAACGTTTCCATCCACCAAAGTTATGATAGCCAACAGGGATTGGTATAGGTACGTTCACACCTACCATGCCGACTTCTATTTCCTCTTGGAATTTCCGTGCTGCTGCTCCACTGCTTGTAAACATGGTTACCCCATTGCCAAGCTCATGGTTATTGATTAAATCTATTGCCTCTTGTAATGAGTCCACCCCTACAACAATACGTGCTGGACCAAAGACCTCTTCTTTAAAGATCTTCATTTCCGATGTGACATTATTAAGGAGGGTTGGGCCAAGATAAAAGCCATTTGACGTTTCACATACTTTCGGATTTCTTCCGTCAATCACAAGATTTGCCCCTTCAGTGACTGCCTCATCGATAGAACGAATAATCGTTCTTTTCGACTCTTTAGTGATGACTGGTCCGAAATCGACGTCTTTTTCTGTATAGGGTCCAACCTTTAGTTGAGAGATTTTATTTTTTAATAGTTCCGTAAACCGTTGTTCGGTATCTTTGCCTACAACAAGTGCACCTGAAATCGCCATACAGCGCTGTGATGCTGCACCATACGCTGCTCCTAAAAAGGCATTCGCCGTTTGTTCTAGGTTGGCATCTGGCATCACAATCATAAAGTTCTTCCCACCACCAAATGCCGCAACACGTTTATTGTGCTTTGTTCCTGTTTGATAAATATATTCAGCAACAGGTGTTGAGCCAACAAATGAGATAGCTTGAATCTCTTTATTTTCTAATAGTTCATTGACAGCCTCTTTATCTCCATTGACAACAGTCCAAATGCCATCTGGTAAACCTGCCTCTTTCCATAATTGACTTATATAGAGAGCGGACATCGGTACGCGCTCTGATGGCTTTAATATAACGGCATTTCCTACTGCCACAGCCATGCTTGTAATCGCAAGCGGTACCATAACAGGGAAATTAAATGGTGCGATAGTTGCCACTACGCCGAGTGGTGATTTGGCAGAAAAGGCATTTATATTACCACCTACATTGACTGAGTACTCTCCTTTTAGCATTTGCGGTGCACTGATCGCCATATCAACGGATTCAATACCACGAACGATTTCACCTTTTGCATCGTCCTTTGTTTTACCACTTTCCTGACAAATCACATCGATAAGCTCTTCCTGTTTTTCTACTAACAACTGACGGAATCGATGTAACACTTCTACCCGTTTACCAATTGATCGTTTTTTCCATGCTGGAAAGGCTTCTTTTGCAAGCTGAATAGCATGCTTTACCTCATCTCTTGAAGCAAGTGGTACTGTTGCAATAACCTCTCCTGTTGATGGATTATAAACCTCTGAAAATCGGCCACTTGTACCAGCTACCTCTTCCCCTTGGATAAAATGTGTGAGCGTTTTCATTTCTTGCTGAACTGTCATAATTAGACCACTCCTTTATCGTATTATTGTTCAAAATCGAATTCTTCTTTGCTAAAAATAGAACTTGATTCATCGGGTTGTTTAATCGTCTTTTTCTTTTGAGTAAGCACATAGAAAATCATCACAATAGCGACGACAACGCATGTAAATAAAATTTGTGAGCGCATAGACTCTATAAAGAACATCGCCATTAATAAAGCTGTTGTAGCGAGTATTGTGAAATACGTTAAATAAGGGAAAAACCACATCTTCACCTTTAATAGCTCTAAATTTTCTTGTTCAATCTTGCGTCGCATTCTTAATTGTGAAAAGGCAATGATTAAATAAAGTATTAAAGTAATCGCACTACAAGAGCTCAGTAAAAACATAAAAACTTTATCTGGTGAAACATAATTCATAATGACTGCAATATACGAGAAAAATGTTGCTGCTAAAATGGCATTGACAGGTGCACCCTTTTTGTTTAATTTTAAAAATGCTTTTGGCGCTTCTCCCTTTTCTGCTAAAGAAAATACCATGCGTGATGTTGCATAAAGTGCTGAATTTAAACACGATAGCACCGCTGTTAACACAACAAAATTCATAATTTGTGCGGCAGCAGGAATTCCAATATAATCGAGTACCGCTACATAAGGACTTGTTAAAATATCGGAGGAATGCCAAGGCAATAGCGTTACAACAACCGCTATAGAGCCCACATAGAAAATTAAAATCCGCCAAGTAATGGAATTGGTAGCTTTCGTTACAGCAGCTAATGGTTCATCTGATTCACCAGCAGCAATGGCCACAATTTCTGTTCCCATGAAGGAGAAAATAACAATGACGACACCCATTAGAACAGCACCAAAACCATTAGGTAAAAAACCACCTTGCCCGACTAGATTGGTCATACCTACAGCATTAAAGTTTGGGGCGATGCCAAAAATAATGAAGGCACCAAGACCAAGGAAAACCACTATACTTGCAACCTTAATAAGAGAGAACCAATACTCAAACTCACCAAATGCTTTGACAGAAAGAACATTCGTTAAAGTAAGTGCTACGGTTAGTAACAAACTTAATAGCCATAAAGGCATCCCGTCATACCAATATTGAATAATGGCTGCCGCTGCTGTTGCTTCTAGTGCAATCGCAATGACCCAGAAAAACCAGTACAGCCATCCAATCATAAAACCTGCCCACGGGCCAATGGCTTCATGCGCATAATGTGCAAATGAGCCACTCGTTGGATTAACAGCTGCCATTTCGCCTAGCATACGCATAACTAAAATAACGATAATTCCTGCAAATATATACGATAAAATGGCCCCTGGACCAGCTAAATTAATAACTGAACCACTCCCCATAAATAGGCCAGCACCGATTACTCCTGCAATAGCAATCATCGTCATATGCCGCTTCTTTAACCCTCTTTGTAAATGCGTTTGTTGCTCCATATCTGTCACCCCTTTTAGTAGATTGCTTGATCGCTTACAAAAATTTTACATGTTTCATAACGTTGAAGTAATAGACAAACTGTAAAATTATATACTTTTGTTTTAAACATAATGTAAAATAGACTAAATATTCTTAAAATACTATATCCACGAATTTATAAGAAAATATAAATCATCAAACAGAAAAAATATACAATACATACAACTAAGGGAGGGGCTAAATTGAGTCCGTTTCAACTTAAAGTACTAGATGTTTTGGAAAATAAGTATTTTCATAAGGCAGAGGTTGTGGCAGGTCATGAAGGATTATCAAGGATTATCAAATGGGTACATGTTCTTGAAATCGTACAAGTTGATCATTTTTTAGTTGGTGAGGAGTTAGTATTAACAACAGGAATTAGTCTCCAGCATAGTATCGCTAATTTTACCGCATTTGTAGAAGCCATCATTCAAAAAAATTGTGCTGCTCTTTGTATTGAGTATGGCTCTTATATTCAGACCGTTCCAAAAGCAATACTAGCACTGGCAAACCGGCATCAGTTTCCCATTATTGTTTTTCATGAGGCAGTTCCTTTTGTTCGTATTACGCAGGATTTACATAGCCAAATTATCAATCAGCAATATTTAATGATTTCTTCGCTAGAATCTTATGCACAAGCTTTGAACAAAAATGCTGTCTTAGGACAAAATACAGAAGATATTTTACAAAATATGTATAATGAATTAAAAACACAAATCATGTTTTCCATTAAGGGACGCAATCCTATTTTTTTCCCCAATACGACACACCAAAAACGTCAGCAGCTATTAACATTGAACAAGTCTGCTCAGCAATTTAAACATGGGCCTATTTTTATCTTTGATCAGCATTATGCAAATTTAACACTCTATCGAGAGGATGGACTATTTTCAGAGTTTGAATTATTAATATTAGATCGTACAGCAACGGCGCTGGCACAGCTATTAATGCGAGAGTTTTATATTGAGGAAAAAAAGAATATTGAGGATGCTACAATTTTAGTCGATTGGATTGATCAAAAATTATCTAAGGAAGAAATCTATAAATTTATCGTTACACATTACGCGGGCTATACACAATCTAATGGAGCTGTCTTTATTTTATCCTCTCCTACTACAATGACAAAGACACAGGAGGATATGGTCTATAGTAAGCTTTATTATCGAAATCTCTTTGAGCAACATGGATTTATGCCATTTTTATTCGAAAGAAAAAGCTATATTATTTTTATTTTACTTCATATGAAAGACAGTAAAGCTATTCGTGACATATTGAATAGCATTTTTTCCACACTGCCCAATACCGACTTTTATAAAAAGCAGCAAGCACAAGGTTTTCAAATAGCCGTTGGAAAGGTTGTTTGCGATGTAGAAGAAATTCCTAAAAGCTATCAAACTGCTTTAGAAACTTTATATATTTGCCGCAAAGTGCAAACGTCCTCTTTCTTTTATGATGATTTGCATTTATATCATTTAATCTATAAATTACAAATGCAAGTGAATTTACAGGAAGTGATTTACGATTATTTACAGCCCGTTATTGAGTACGATAAAAAATACAATAGCAAGCTTCTTGAAACATTACAGGTTTATTTACAAACAAATGGCTCCAAGCAGCAAACAGCCAACCAATTATTTATTGTTCGTCAAACACTCTATCACCGCTTAAGAAAGCTTGAAGGTTTACTAGGTGAAAATTTCATGAAAGGACATAACCGCATTACATTAGAATTTATGCTATTGGCAAATTCATTGATTGAGGATAAGGGCTAGAAAAAAGATGGCACGCTCAAAAGATTACTCCCTCTTGAGCGTGCCCCTCTATTAGCCTTTCACGACAACATCATGATATAGTCCTGGTCTACGGTCGTCATAAACTGGAATTCTTCCACGTACTTCATCGACAATAGAAAAATCTACATCAATCACCGCTACTTCTTCATCCTCTGCACCGATCCAAAGTACTTCTCCCCAAGGCTGTATGATCATCGATTGGCCATTAAAGTTTTCTACCTTTTTTGAAATGCGATTAACTGCTATTACAAAACATTGGTTCTCAATCGCACGAGCTTGCAGCAATGTTTTCCAATGATCAATCCTTGGTGTTGGCCACTGGGCTGGTACAAATAATACCTTTGCTCCTTGTAATGCGTGTGCACGTAACCATTCTGGGAAACGAATATCATAGCAAATGACCCCAGCAGCTTCAATATCTCCTAGAGCAAATCGATTCATTTCATCCCCTGCTTCTAAGTAGAGATGCTCATTCATTAAACGGAAAAGATGTGCTTTGCTATATTCCCCTACAAGTTCTCCATTGCGATCAAATGTATACATCGTATTATAAAATTTGTCGCCTTTCTTCGTTGAAACAGAACCACCTACAATATGTACACCAAGTTCCTGTGCTAATTCAGCCAAGAAGGATTTCGTACGTTCACCATCGACATCCGCTAGTTCAGGCAGCTTCTCTAACGCATAGCCTGTATTCCACATTTCAGGCAGCACAATGATTTCTGCTCCTTTTTTTGCCACTTCTCGAATCTTGTCCTCAGCTCGTGCAAAATTTTCTTCTACTTTGCCAAAGCCAACATTTAATTGAATACAACCGATTTTCATAGCCATTCCTCCTCTAGACAATTAACAAAAAAAGTAATACTATTTGCTTCATATTCTTCAATAATAATTATTATATTCTGAAAAGGGTGATCATGCATGGAATTCTCTAAAAAACTACAGCAACTACCCACTCAATTTTTTGCAGCGTTAGTTCAAAAAGTAAATAATGCCTTAGAAGAAGGTCGCGATGTCATTAATCTTGGTCAAGGAAATCCCGATCAACCAACGCCCCCTCATATCATTCAAGCATTACAGGAGGCGGCTGAAAATCCACAAAATCACAAATATTCACCATTTCGCGGTATCGCTGAATTACGCCAAGCAGCTGCCGACTATTATAAACGTGAATATAATGTGAATCTAAATCCTGACACAGAGGTAGCGATTCTTGGCGGGACAAAAATTGGACTCGTTGAGCTACCTTTAGCCGTATTAAATCCAGGTGATACAATGCTCTTACCAGACCCTGGCTATCCAGATTACTTATCAGGTGTCGTATTAGGTGATGTCCATTTTGAAGTGATGCCACTTTTAGCTGCAAATGATTTCTTACCTAATTATCATACATTACCTGATGAAGTGAAAGAGAAGGCGAAGCTACTTTACCTAAATTACCCGAACAACCCTACAGGTGGTACAGCAACACTTGCGTTTTTTGAAGAGACCGTTCGCTTTGCGAAGGAACACAATATTATCGTATCACATGATTTTGCTTATGGGGCAATAGGATTTGACGGTAATAAACCTATTAGCTTCCTACAAGCTGAGGGGGCAAAAGAAATAGGAATTGAAATGTACACACTCTCTAAAACTTATAATATGGCAGGCTGGCGTATAGGCTTCGCTGTCGGTAATGCCGACATTATTGCTGCCATTAATCTAATTCAGGATCATCTGTTTTGTAGTCAATTCCCTGCTATTCAACAAGCAGCAGCAACGGCACTTACAGCTTCCCAAGAATGTGTGGATGAACTGCGAGCTACCTATGAAGGTCGCCGCAATGTACTCATTGAAGAAGCTCAAAGAATTGGTTGGCATGTAACGGCTCCAAAAGGCTCCTTCTTCGCATGGCTCCCTGTACCATTCGGCTATACTAGCGAGCAGTTTGCCGATTTATTATTGGAAAAGGCTGATATCGCTGTAGCAGCAGGCAATGGCTTCGGCCGATATGGCGAAGGCTATATCCGTGTTGGTTTACTTGTTAGCGAGGAACGCTTACGTGAAGCAATCCATAGAATCGAACAATTACAATTATTCAACCCTTAACCATGACATGAGGCTGGGACAAAAGTAAAAATGTTAGACCGATTATAAGCTCGGTCTAACATTTTTTAATTCAGGAAGGAACATGCAACTCAGTGAAAAGAAAAGTTAGTACATTTTCGCTATTTTTCAATTTTCCTTGGCTGCTGTAAACCGTGTTCTAATGGATAAAATTGAACATGGCCTGTTTCTTCATCAAATTTTCGAAAGTGCTGGATGCCTTGAACCTCAGCTAGCACTATGTCAGCCGTAATGACAGGGTTCCCCCTCTTCATTAAATGCCCCCCTGACACAACGCCACATTGATCACTCATAGAACCATGGAAATGTGTTTCATATCCCCCATCGCGCTTACATACTACGCCAGAGCCTTGGATCAATTCAAGTGGCCCTTCTTTTTTTATGACATCGCTAAAACTTACGTTAATCTGAGATGTTTCATCAGGTACTAAATAAACAAAGCTACTCTTTTGAAGGCTACCTATACAGCTAACAATTGTTGCTGACTCAATATGGTTCTCCTCACAAAGTGCCTCCATTCCTTCAATAATGTCTGTACCCATTAGCAATCGAGCACTTACAACCTTGCCAAATGAACCTATACCATAATTAACTCTTACAGACATTGCTATCCCTCTTTCATGACGAAATATTATAATAATATAAAAAATTTAAAAAATATTTATTGACTTACTATAACCTATAAATTATATTAGTTCTATCGGAATTACAAAAAAATATGATAAATCTCTTATCAAGAGTAGCTGAGGGACTGGCCCTATGAAGCTCGGCAACCTCCTTTTAGAAGGAAGGTGCTAAATCCTGCAAACGATTATCGTTTGATAGATAAGAGAGGACATTTTTTCATGAGCCTCTCTTAGTTTGTAAGAGAGTTTTTTTATTTTCAAAAACCGATAAAAACAATCTTGGAGGTAGTTTTCATGAAAAAGAAAAATAAATTTTTAGTAGGTTTAGCAAGTCTTACATTAGCAGCAGCTCTAGCAGGTTGTGGCTCTAAAGAAGAGAGTAAAGGTCAAGCTGAAGCAATTAATGAAAATAAAATCGTCGTAGGTGTCACGTCTGGTCCACACGAACAAATCGCAGAAGTTGCAGCGAAAGTAGCCAAAGAAAATGGGCTAGAAGTAGAGCTTAAATCATTTTCTGATTATGTTTTACCTAATACATCCTTATCTGAAGGAGATCTTGATGCGAATAGCTATCAACACGAGCCTTTCCTCGATACGTTTAATAAAGATCATGATACAAATTTAGTGCCAGTAGGCAAAACAATTTTAAATCCAATGGGTATTTACTCTGAAAAATATAAATCCTTTGAGGACATTCCAGATGGTGCAACATTTGGTTTACCAAATGATCCAACAAATGGTGCTCGTGCCCTCTTTGTTTTACAAGAAGCAGGCTATATAAAATTAAAAGATGGGGCAGACTTAACAGCCTCTATCCGTGATGTAGAAGAAAACAAAAAGAATTTAAAATTCATCGAATTAGAGGCAGCTCAAATTCCTAAGCAGCTTAGTGAAGTAGATGTAGCAGCTATTAATACAAACTTCGCATTGGAAGCTGGCATTAATCCTAAAGATGACGCTATTCTTTTAGAATCTACTGACTCTCCATATGTGAACTATATTGTGGTACGTGCAGAAAATGAAAATGACCCAACAATTAAAAAGTTCGTTGAGGCTTACCAATCTGATGAAGTACGCCAATTCATTGAAGAAGAATTCAAAGGTTCAGTAATCCCTAGCTGGTAATACATTCAGGAAGCTTCTAGTAGCTGAAGAATCTGCCGAAATTCCTCTATGGAAAACGAGCAGATTCTTGCTTTTTAGGAGCTTGAGAAAGGAGCAATCAATCGGATGATTCAATTACAAAATATCTCAAAAGAATATAAGACGAAAAAAGACATCATTAAGGCTGTAGATGGAATCAATCTCCATGTAAAAAAAGGACAAATTCATGGTGTGATTGGCTATAGTGGTGCAGGTAAAAGTACACTCATTCGTTGCGTCAATCTACTAGAGCGACCTACAGCTGGAAAAGTGTTAATCGACAATGTGGACATTACTGCCCTTTCTCTTCATGAATTACGGCAAACACGCCAAAAAATCGGGATGATTTTCCAACATTTTAATCTATTAAAAACGGCAACCGTTTACCATAATATTGCTGTTCCTTTAAAGCTACTTGGCTATAACGAGAAAGAGGTAAAAAACCGTGTGGCTAAATATGCTGAAATTGTTGGATTAACAGACAAACTAGACAGCTACCCTAACCAACTTTCAGGTGGGCAAAAGCAACGTGTTGCTATTGCACGTGCCTTGGCACAGGAACCAGAGGTTCTACTTAGTGACGAAGCAACAAGTGCACTCGACCCTGAAACAACCGAAGCCATTCTTGAATTGTTGTTAAAAATTAACCGTGAATTAGGCATTACGATCCTGCTGATTACACATGAGATGAATGTCATTCAGAAAATATGTGATGAGGTTTCTGTTCTTGAATCAGGAAAAGTGGTGGAATTTGGTACGGCTATTGAACTTTTTGCTAAACCGAAGCATCCTACAACGAGAAAGTTTTTAAATACGATTTCACAACGTAATTTATCCCCTTCCCTGATCGAGCAGTTAAATGTTTCAGGCAGTGTCATTCGTTTAACCTTCCTAGGTGAAAGTACTGGTAAGCCATTACTAGCAGAAGTTACGAAAGTGTATGATGTACAACCAAATATTTTAACGGCAAATATTATTGAATTAAAAAACGGCATTGTTGGTAACATTGTGGTGCATTTACATGGAGAGCTTCACATTGTCCAAAAGGCACTTACATATTTTACGGAAAATGGCGTCGCGGTGGAAGAATTAGGAGGCGAATTCAATGAGTAGTATTCAAAGCTTTTTTACAGATTGGTCAGATGTAATTGGCAAATCAATTATCGAAACATTTCAAATGGTCGGAATTTCTTTATTGTTTTCCATTCTCATTGGGATTCCATTGGGACTATTAATCGTATTAACACGACCAGGTCAATCCTTTGACAATAAATTTTTATATCAATTTTTTAATTTAGTCATCAATATTATACGTTCTGTTCCATTCATCATTTTATTATTCTTCATCCTACCTTTTACTAAGCTGATCGTCGGCACAACAATTGGGGTTAAAGGTGTTATCGTTCCGCTAGTTGTCTATACAGCTCCTTATATTGCTCGACTGATGGAATCTGCGCTATTAGAGGTGGATTCGGGAGTGGTAGAAGCCTACACAGCCATGGGTATTAAACGTCGCCATATTATTTGGCATGTGCTATTACGTGAAGCTCGTCCATCTATTATTTTAGGCTTAACAATTGCCACAATTGGTTTAATCGGTGCTACGGCTATGGCAGGAATGGTTGGTGCTGGAGGTTTGGGTGACCTCGCCTATCGTTATGGTCATTTACGCTATGAGGTCGATGTTATGTATGCAACTGTCTTTATCTTAATCATTCTTGTGCAAAGCATTCAATCCATCGGCAACCGCTTCGCTGCGAAATTGAAAAAGGATTAAGAGGAGAATGACAATGACAACTGAAATTTATGTAGAGAAAAATGGTTATATTGCAACGTTAGTGTTAAACCGACCTGATAAACGGAATTCCTTATCAAAGGCGATGTTTCAGAACATAGTAGAGCAACTTGAGCAGCTACGTGTAGATTCTTCTATTAAGTTATTAATTGTCCGTGGCGTTAATGAAGTAGCCTTTTCATCTGGTGCCGATATTAGCGAGTTTTTAGATATTCGTTATGCCGCGGACAATGCCAAAGCCTATAATGATTTGGCTCTAAAGGCGATTGATACCCTCTATAAATTTCCTCACCCGACAATTGCTATGATTCAGGGTTTAGCCATTGGTGGTGGCTTAGAACTAGCCAACGCATGTGATTTTAGAATGGCAACACCAAAGAGTAAGCTTGGCATCACAGCGGCGAATATTGGTATTGTCTATAATCTTGAAAGTACAAAGCGTCTCATCAATCTTGTTGGTGTTGCCAAGGCGAAAGAGATTTTATACACAGCCAACATTTTTACAGCACAAGATGGAAAAAACATCGGTTTAATCACAGCCTTACATGAGCCAGAGGATATTGAAAGTGCCACGCTGCATTTTGCTGAACATCTATTAAGTAAATCATCCATTGCAAACGCAGGCATCAAAAAAATGATCCAAGCAATTGTAGATGGTGAAAACGAAGAAAGCGATGAGCTGGCACAGATCGTTCTTAATTCATTTAGTTCAGATGATTATAACGAAGGTATTCAAGCCTTCTTAAACAAAAGAAAGCCTATTTTCAATAAATAAGTGAGGTAGTAACGATGACAAACATAACTGATGGTGATCTACTCTTAAAAAATATTACTGCACAAGCCCCCTTCCCCATTTGCTTTGCAGATTTAGAAAAGGCCGTAGCGGAAAAAATCGAAGCTGGACCTTTTGGCTATATCCGTTCAGGTGCTGGTGGTGAACAAACACTGCGCAATAATCGTGCAGCTTTCGAAAAGTATTCTATAGTTCCTCGCTTTTTAAAGGATGTTTCAAATGTTCAAACATCGATTAATTTGTTTGGTAAAACATACCCAACTCCATTGCTCTTTGCTCCCGTCGGCATGAACGGAATGGTTCATGATGAAGGTGAGCTTGCTGTAGTACGTGCTGCCAAGCATTTAAACATGCCCTATATTCAAAGCACCGTTTCCACTTATGCACTTGAAGAAGTTGCTCAAGCTGCTCCTTCTGCAACAAAATGGTTTCAATTATATTGGTCTACTAATGAAGAAATCGCTTTTAGTATGGTGGCACGAGCGGAGGCAGCCGGATTTGAAGCGATTGTTTTAACTGTCGATACAGTAATGCTTGGTTGGCGTGAAGAAGATGTCCGCAATCAATTTTCACCATTGAAGCTAGGCTATGCACGAGGCAATTATATGAATGATCCCGTTTTTACAGCCACTTTACCTGATGATTCATTCGAGTCCTACGTACAAGGTGTCTTGCAAAATGTCTTCCACCCAACACTTAATTGGAAGCATGTTCGAGAATTAAAAAAGCGTACAAACCTTCCTATACTATTGAAGGGAATCTTACATCCTGAAGATGCGAAGCTAGCTATCGACAATGGTATTGATGGCATTATTGTATCAAACCACGGTGGCCGTCAATTAGATGGTGTTATTGGTTCACTTGATGCACTTCCTGCTATTGCGAAAGTTGTGAATGGACAAATTCCTATTATTTTAGATAGTGGTGTCTATCGTGGCATGGATGCTTTAAAAGCACTTGCTTTAGGAGCGGATGCCGTTGCAATCGGACGCCCTTTCGTCTATGGGCTAGCCCTTGAAGGACAACAGGGCGTCGAAAAGGTGATGACCAATCTTTATGATGAATTAAAGGTTTCCATCGCTTTAGCAGGTGCGACCTCTATCAAAGGATTACGCAACATCACATTAGTCAAACATGATGGGACTGAGGTTAAATGAAACAAGCATTACAAGGATTAAGAGTTGTTGATTTATCGCAAGTATTAGCTGGTCCTTATTGCACGATGGTCTTAGCAGATATGGGTGCAGAGGTTATCAAAATTGAGAAGTATCCAAATGGAGACGATACCCGTACAATGGGTCCTTTTATAAATGAAGAAAGCCATATGTATATGATGGTCAATCGCAATAAGAAAGGGGTTTGTATTAATTTAAAAACGCCAGAGGGATTAGCTTTATTTAAAGAGCTTATCCAATCTGTTGATGTCCTTGTGGAAAACTATCGACCAGGTGTCACAAAAAAGCTTGGTATTGATTATGACACATTAAAAGCTATCAATCCTGGTCTTATTTATTGCTCTATTTCAGGCTATGGACAAACGGGTCCGTATAGTCAAAAGGGTGGCTATGATATTATGGCACAGGGTCTGAATGGCTTAATGCATATGACGGGTGAAGCGGATGGTCGACCTGTAAAAGTCGGCTTTGCCGTGAATGATATTGCTGCTGCTCAAACAGCATTACAATCTATTTTAATGGCCTATATTTATAAGCTGCGTAGTGGCGAGGGGCAATATATTGATGTTTCCTTAGTGGAATCAGGTCTAGCATGGACTGTATGGGAGGCCGCTGCTTACTTTGGACATGGCGAACTACCGGAGCGGACCGGAACAGCACATCGGGTATCCGCCCCCTATCAAGGTTTCAAAACGCAGGACGACTATATTTTAATAGGTGCTGGCAATCAAAAGCTATGGGAGATTTTTGCAACAAAAGTTATCAACCGACCTGATTGGTTAGACAATCCCCTCTTTGCTACCAACTATTCACGTGCCCAACATGTGAAAGTACTGGAGGCAGAAATTGAGAGCGAATTAATCAAGCATCAAGCTATTTACTGGCTAGCGCTATTGGATGAACACGGCGTACCCTCTAGCCCAATCTATTCCTACGATCAAACATTAAATGATCCACATATTCTAGAGCGTGGCATGGTCTTGTCCTATGAGCACCCAACTGCAGGACCGATGCGTACATTAGGCTTCCCAGCCAAGTTCTCACAAACACCAGGTCACCTAACAAGTGCAGCACCTACTTTAGGACAACATAATGAGGAGATTTTACAGGCTTTGAATATCTCCGCTGAAGACATTCAGCAATTAAGAACAGCCAAAATTATAGGTTCGAAATAAAGCTATCGACTACTTTCAGGTGGCTATCGATCAGTTATGAGCTGCTATCGACTATTTTTTCACTTTTATCCACCACTTTCAACTTTCTATCACACAAAAAGGCTTCCCCATCCATGAGGAAGCCTTTTTCTTATTGAATAACGCCTAATTCACGACCAACTTTTTCGTAAATCGCAATCGCATCATCCAGCATTTCTTTTGTATGTGCCGCTGTTGGCATATTACGAACACGTCCTGTACCTTTTGGCACAGTTGGGAAAACAATTGATTTTGCATAAACGCCTTCTTCAAAAAGACGTTTTGAAAATTCCTGTGTCAGCTTTTCATCCCCAATGATACAAGGCGTAATCGGTGTTTCAGATGCACCGATATTAAAGCCAAGCTTCTCCAGTCCAGCTTTTAAATAGTTGCCATTATCCCAAAGCTTATCGTGCAGCTCTGTTGAATCAATCAGCATTTGTACAGCTGCTGTAATGGCTGCTACATCACCAGGTGGTAGAGCTGTTGAGAATAGGAATGGACGAGAGCGAACTTTCAGCCAATCAATTAAATTTTTCTTACCTGCTACATAGCCACCCACAACACCAATAGCTTTTGATAGTGTACCAATTTGGAAGTCAATTTCTTTTTCTAATCCAAAATGCTTCACAGTTCCTTTGCCTTTACCTGTTACACCTGAACCATGTGCATCATCGACATACGTAATTAAATCAAACTCTTTAGCAATTTCCACAATCTCAGGTAATTTAGCAATATCACCATCCATTGAGAATACACCATCTGTTATGACCATGATTTTATTGTATAATCCTGATTCTTTAGCTGCTTTTGCCTTAGCACGTAGATCATCCATATCGGAGTGATTAAACGCAATGATTTTCGCCTTTGATAAACGACAACCATCAATAATAGAGGCATGGTTTAATTGATCAGATAGAATCGCATCATTTTTATCCATTACAGCTGAAATGGCTGCCATATTACAATTAAAGCCAGATTGATAAGAAATAGCCGCTTCTGTTCCTTTAAATTCAGCAAGCTTTTCTTCTAATTTAACGTGCAAATCAAGTGTCCCGTTGATTGTACGAACAGCACCTGCACCAACACCGTATTTATCAATTGTCTCTTTGGCAATACGCTTTAATTCTTCATTTGTTGCTAAGCCAAGATAGTTGTTAGAGGATAAGTTAACAAGATTTTTGCCACGGACTTGAATAATCGGGCCATTAGCTCCCTCTACTGGATCAATTTCATTGTATAAGCCTTGTTCATGTAAGGCTTGTAGGTTTTCATCTAAAAATGCATTCAATACTTTTGACAAGCGTATCATCCTTTCCTAGGAAAACTGTTCTAGCTCCTAGTTTAGCACATGCAAGCCATTAGCTACATTACTTTGTTAATCTTTCGAATAATGGCGCTGTTTTTTCACGCCATAAGGATGCGGATAGACAATTATCCACTAGACGGCGGATTGTATATTCGGCTTCAGCATAACGCTTTGAATGACCCATTGCATCCTGGATAGCTTCTTTGTAGTGTGCTCGAACTGCCTCAATTGCTGTTTCTGCCTCCTCTGAAAGTGCACAATGTTGCCCAATATCAAAAATTTTGTCCCCTAATCTACCATCCTGTGGATCAAAGACATGGGGCTCTGTGCTATCAAAGATACAGAAATTAAGCTCTGGAATAATGACCATATCCACTGAACCTGCATCTAAACCACACCATATAATTTGTGCATCAAGACCTCTAGCATTGGCCTCATCCGCTAAACCCTTCATTAATGAAGACTTACCTGTACCAGGCTTACCTTTAATCATGAAGCGAGTCGTTATACTTTTTGTAATACTTTCAACTGTATTTTCCGCACCTCTAGGCGTTAGTGTTCCAAGTAAACGATGTGTCCGTATACCCGTTTTATTTAAAACAATTGACTGGAACACTTCTGTCTTTAAATTTTCCACTTGTTCATTTAATGCCTGCCAGTTCATACAGCTTTGCGTGATAATCTCCCAGTCATCATGAAGCTTGATTGCCTGATCCAGCTTTGCAATACATTTTTCACGCCAAGTTGCACGCTCCTGCATCGCCTCAGCAAGCTGCTCCCCAACCTTTTCAAGCTGTACTTCCTCTAAACAATCATAAAAGGACATGACGCGATGCTTTGTACCGAGTAAAGTTGGCTCGATATTCCATTCAGAGGCCCATACAAAAAGTCTGTTACAGCCCTTTACATAAACGGCCTCAACTACTTCCTCTAATAAAGCATGCTTAAACCATTCGACTGCAAAGCCCTGCTTCACATAAAAATACCCTAGCTCTTTTAACAGCTCTGATCCTTTAAATGTGGGGGCACCTTGCAAAAAGTAAACAAGCTCCGCCTCTTCTATCATCTCTTTATATAAATGTTTCACACCTTGCCCAGTCAATGCGTGTCCAAAATAATACGTTACATTTCCATTCAAATGTCGTTCCTCCTTTAGCTTCTGCCCTGCATTATATGAAAGAACGCTAAAAAAGATGAAAAGCTACTTCTATCTTTTACAGATCTAAGTAGCTTCATCGTTTAATAGAATGGCTTCATTCCTTCTATATGCCCAATACATTTCATTAATATTTTACGACAATACGGTAATGAATATTGCACAATATAGCCTGAGGTTAGAGCGATTAATACCGTCCCTACGCCAACTGGTCCTCCTAAAAGCCAGCCAACAATGGTCACCAGAACTTCGATGCCCATTCTGGCTGTTTTAATCGAGCCACCAAACTTTTCAACAAGTATCATCATTAAAGTATCTCGTGGACCTGCACCCATATTCGGTGCAATATACATCCCACAGCCAAAACTTAAAACAAATAAACCAATGATAAAATATGTAATCTGCAAGCCATAAACATCAGTAGATGGCAGCACCAAATTAAATACATCAATGAAGGAGCCGATGAGCAGCATGTTCAGCCAAGTGCCTATCTTTGGCCATTCACGTAACACAATCGATGTTGAAGCAACTATAAAGAGCCCTGTTATAATAGACCATGTCCCAATACTTAACCCAAAATTTTGAAATAACCCAACATGCAAGACATCCCAAGGGCTTGTGCCAACAATTTTCCCCTTTATCGACATCGTGATGCCAAGTGACATCACAATTAGGCCACTAATAAAAAATGTCCAACGCCACCCCATTATCTTACGCATTTCCTATCCCTCTCTCTATGCATGATATTGCTCTAACTGTATCACATTTTCTATAAAAAATTGAGAGACTGCGCTTGTACTTGATTGTCCATTATACATAAAGAAACTACCCATTCTCTCACACATGGGTAGTTGTAATAGGGGCAAGCTGTGCCTTTGTCATATTTTTCAAGTCGTCTAGCTGAACATGGATTTGCATACCTATTTTCCCCGCACTCACAATAATACTATCTTGCCCTAGGGCAGATTCATCTATTACTGTTGGATATAACTTCTTCATCCCCACTGGTGAACATCCGCCACGTACATAACCGGTATAACCAAGTAAATCCTTTACCGCTAGCATTTCGATTTTCTTTTCCCCTACTACCTTTGCGGCAGCTTTTAAATCCAGCTCCTCTGCCACTGGAATGATAAATACAAATAGCTTTTGTGCGCTTGCCTTTGCTACCAATGTTTTAAACACACGCGTGACAGGGTGACCAATTTTTTCTGCAACAGAGACACCATCAACTTGACCGTCTCCCGTTTCATATTCAATCACATCAAAATGGATTTTTTGTTGTTCTAATAATCGAATTGCATTTGTTTTCGCATGCTTTGCCTTTGCCATGTCAATAATCTCCTATCTACAGCATCAGGCTATCAAAGAGAACATAGAGTCCGTGTCTGGACGATAGCCATTTTTCGTCATTTGAACATGAGCCGCATATTTTTCCGATACCTGATGGAATGTTCTTAATTTAAATGCAGTCTCATAGTTCTTACCGAAAATTGTATCTGCAAATGGATCCAATTTCAATTCCTTCGAGAAACGTTCAGGAACCTTCACTTCCATGATGTCACGTACAAAGGATGGTTCTTCTTCACCTATTTTGCCCTCTTCAGTATACGAATCGTTTAATATATGTTGTATTTGCGCATTCACGCTTTGTGCCACCTGTAAATCTTGAGGAGAAGGCTCTGTCGATGCTAATGCGGCATGTCGCACCTGCTCTAAAATTTGCAATGTGTCATTTTGCTCTGGATTGACGACAGTAGAAGATTCTGCGCTATCACTAGTACCTTCTTTATAGGATCGCTCATGAGCACGTACATTCTTTTCTGTTTGTCGCAAGTCTTCCATTATGGCTTGCTGTTGAGGAGTAACTTCTTTTGACTTTTCTTGTTGCTGCTCAAATAAGTCTTGATCGGTACGCCCTAACAGTAGATTTTCAAGTTCAAGCAATGCTGGGTTTTTCTTTGGCTGGAAATACATCGCATTTTTGCGATAAGCTTCTCCGGCTTCTTTTCGTTGCAAGATTTTTTTACGATTATATTGCGATGAAATTCTCTCTTGCTCCCTTAAATTTGATATTTTCATAGTTTTCACCTCGCCCTTCTATCTTCATATGCTAATAAGATACTAGATATGAAAATATCTTCTTTCACTATATCTATACCGTCTGAACAGTTTCTGTACACTCATTATCGGAATTTTCACTATTAAATTCAAGCAAAAATTAATACTAACCACCTAAAGAGATACTAATTATTTTTAGTGCTAGGTATAAAGACTCTATTTTTAAGCGTATAATCCATACATTCATTTTACAGTAAGCATTCTTTAAACAAAATTTTTATTAACGCAAAAAACAGCCCTTAAAACAGGACTGCTTTCTCATTTTTTAGGTCTAATTAAGATCCCTTTATAAGCTATATAGCCAAGCCATGCGCCAATCGTATTCAAAATTAAATCATCAATATCCGCAGAACCCACTGTAAAAATGAATTGAATGGTTTCTACAGCAAGACTAGCAAAAAAGCCCAAACAAATAATGACCCATGCTTTGCGAAATTTTTTCGACAATAATGGCAATAAAAAACCCATTGGCGTAAAAATTAATAAGTTGCCAAGAAGGTTAACGATTATGATATCCCAATTAAAATATTGAGAGTAGTTTATATAGCGGAGAATCGTTTCAAAGGGAACAAAATTAGTAGTTAGTCGCCAACTACTATAATCAAACAAACCTAAGTCGCCGATAGAATAATCGCCTTGCAATAAAACAACTACTACATTTACTAAGCGATCAATGACCAATTTATAAAAAGCTATAAATGAATAGATGCTAAATAAGATCCACCCCATGACCTTGAGGGGCAAATAATATGTATCAATGACATCTCGATACGGTAATGGGAGCTTGGCATTACCGTGAACATCCGTTATGTTGTTTTTAGACAAGCTTAACACCCACTTCCCTTTATTCCTTCCCATATTTTAATATGCTGCTCTATGGCATGCAAGTAGCTGAAAAAATTAATCATTCAAAAAAAGCTGCCTCTTAACAGCAGAGACAGCCTTTCAATAAGTATGTTTATACTGGGTTTACCCCATGCTTACGTTGTGAGAATAATAAGTATTTGGACATATAAAGCTCTAAGCGATTTTCTAACACCTTGCGTAACTCATTCGGCTCAATGACATCATCGATGATTAGCTCTGATGCTAATCGATACACGTCAATTTCCTCTTGGTATTCTTTACGTTTCTCAGCAATGAAGCTTGCTTGCTCTTCTTTTGGAAGCTCTGCAATTTTATTGGCATAAACAGCATTCACAGCAGCCTCTGGTCCCATTACGGCAATTTGTGCATTTGACAAAGCAATACAGCAATCTGGTTCAAAGGCAGGTCCTGCCATGGCATATAGACCTGCACCATACGCTTTACGCACAATGACCGTTAGCTTAGGAACAGTTGCCTCACTCATGGCAAAAATCATTTTCGCACCATGACGGATGATTCCTGCTTTTTCTACCTGAGTACCAATCATAAAGCCAGGAACGTCTGCTAAGAATAACAGCGGAATATTGAATGCATCACAAAGTGAAATGAACTTCGCTGCTTTATCAGCAGAATCGTGGAATAGCACGCCTCCCTTGACACGAGGTTGGTTAGCGATGATCCCAACGGATTGCCCATTAATACGTGCAAGACCTGTAATTAATTCTGGTGCAAATAATTTTTTGATTTCACAAAATGAATCTTCATCGATAATACGTTCAATTAATTTATACATATCAAAAGGAACATTTTGGTTTTGTGGAATTAATTCTTCAATAGATTTATCAAATGAAGCAGGTGGTTTAGGTGCCTCTATCTTACTGCGCTCAGCATAGTTATTCGGGAAGTAACCTAAATATTTACGAGCATACGTAATAGCCTCCTGTTCTGTTTTGACAAGTACATCTCCACAGCCTGATACAGAACAGTGCATTTTTGCGCCACCCATTGTTTCTAAATCTACTTTCTCCCCAATAACCATTTCCGCCATCCGAGGTGATCCTAAATACATAGAAGCATTTCCTTCTACCATGACAACGATATCGCAAAATGCAGGTATATAAGCACCACCTGCTGCGGAAGGACCAAATAATAAGCAAATTTGCGGAACTTTCCCTGACAGCTTGACTTGGTTGTAGAAAATACGTCCTGCTCCTCTGCGTCCTGGGAACATTTCTAACTGATCTGTAATACGCGCACCTGCTGAATCGACTAAATATAGTAATGGGCAATTCAGCTTTTCAGCTGTTTCCTGAATACGAATCATTTTTTCAACTGTGCGTTTTCCCCAAGAGCCCGCTTTAATAGTAGAATCATTAGCTAGCACACATACCGTGCGACCATGAATTTTACCTATACCTGTGACAACACCATCAGCTGGTAAATCCCCTGCTAAACAGTTTGCATAGAGGCCATCCTCTGATTGAAGACCATCATCTAGTAATAGTTCAAGACGTTCACGTACAAATAGCTTGCCCTGTTGTGCATTTTTATCATGATATTTTGGTAAACCACCTGTTAAAATTTTGTCCTTCATTGTAGGTGGCGTATTTTCTGTCGAGATATTGCTCATGTTTATTTCCTCCCTTTGCCCAATCAATTACACCAAAATCATTTTTAGCGCTTTATTTCCCTGAATATTGTGGCGCTCGCTTCTCTTGGAATGCTAACAAGCCCTCTAATCGGTCTTCTGTTGGGATCAGTGCACTATATGCTAGTGATTCAATTTTTAACCCGGTAGCTAAATCTACCTCAACACCCTGATTGATTGCGACTTTAGCTTGCACTAGAGAGAGTGGTGCATTTTTTGCCATTTCTAGCGCAAGTTGTTGTGCCTTTTCCATTACCTCATGTTCCTCATAAACATACTCAACAATGCCATAATCTTTGGCTTCCGCCGCACTCAACCTACGTGCTGTATAAATTAATTCCTTTGCTTTGCCAAGGCCAATTAGTCGTGGAAGTCGTTGTGTTCCTCCAGCACCTGGGATAATACCGAGTGATGTTTCTGTTAAACCAAGCTTTGCATGTGTAGCGGCAATACGTAGATCACAAGCTAATGCCAGCTCCAATCCACCGCCAAATGCTACCCCATTTAGTACAGCAATGACAGGCTGAGCAAGTGTCTCAACTTTTGCCACAGTCGCACCAATCAACTGTACGATTTGCTTCACTTGTCGATCAGCCATTCCTTTACGTTCTTTTAAATCTGCTCCTGCACAAAATGCCTTTTCTCCTGCACCTGTCAGTAGGACAACACGCACTGCTGGATCTCCATTGATTTGATCGAGCATGTCGGACAGCTCACGAAGTAACTGAACAGACATAGCATTTGCAGCTTCTGGTCTTGTTAGGGTAATCAGTCCAATGCTGCCCTCTAGTAATTCCAAACGAACAAGTTGTGTCATCGTTGGTTTGCACTCCTTTCATTACGGACAATAGCCATTTGCTTCGATGCAACCGCTTTGCCTAATTTCTCTTCAATAAAGAGTGCTGCCTCTAGCACTTTCTGTCGATCTATTCCTGTTTCAATGCCCATCTCATCGAATAAATATAATAAATCCTCTGTAGCTACATTCCCTGAAGCTCCTTTAGCATATGGACAGCCCCCTAATCCGCCAAGCGCACTATCAAACTTGGTCATACCCATCTCTAAGGATTTCATAATATTGGCTAGTGCTGTCCCACGTGTGTCATGAAAATGCATGGCAAAATTTTCAGCATCGTATCTTTTTAATAACGCCTCTAAAAGATACTCAACCTGCGTTGGCACGCCAACACCAATTGTGTCACCAAGCGATATTTCAGCCACACCCATTTCCAATAATTTATCTGTTACACGTAGTACTTTGTCAGGATGTATATACCCCTCATATGGACAGCCAATAACCGTTGAGATATACCCTCGAACTTTTTTCTTTGCAGCCTTAGCCCCTATTACTACTTCCTCTAATATAGGAAATGTATCGTCAATGGTTTTATTAATATTGCTTTGATTATGACTTTCACTAGCAGACATAAAAATACTTACTTCGTCTACTTCAGCCTGTAATGCACGTTCTAAGCCACGCATATTAGGTACAAGCGCTGCATAAGTAATATCCTTCTGCCGTTTAATAGCTTGAAGAACCTCAACAGCATCTGCCAATTGAGGTATCCATTTCGGATGAACAAATGAAGTCACTTCAATGTAAGTTAGTCCTGTTTGGCTCAATAAATTCACTAATTGTATTTTATCAACAGTTGTAATATGCGTTTTTTCGTTTTGTAAACCATCACGGGGACCAACTTCTTTGATCATGACATGCTTAGGTAGCTGCATTAAAGAAGCCTCCTCTTATTCAATTTCTAAAATATCATCATCAACGTTAATGAAGTCTCCCTCATTGGCAATGATCTTCGTTACCACGCCATCCTCTTCTGCTGCAATCGGAATTTCCATTTTCATCGATTCTAAAATAGCTACATCTTGGCCTGCCGTCACTTTCTCTCCTTCTGTTACGACGATTTTCCACACTGTACCTGCCATACTTGCTTTTACTGTTGCCATTATCCTTCACTCCTAATTTTAGTCATACATTCGCCCTTCAAAGAAGCACGAATGTATGAAAGTTGTTATTTTGTTTCTGCTAATTGCGGTAAATAATATTGCTCTACAAATTTAGTCGTTGTATTCCCTTTTAAAAATTGTTCATGTGTAACGGTTTTTAACAGCATCGGAATATTCGTTTGAATACCCTCCACTTTATACGCTTTCAGTGCTTGAATTAATCTCTCACAGGCAATTTCCCTTGTTTCTCCCCACACCACCAATTTACTAATCATTGGATCATAGAATGGTGTAACTGCTGAACCTGTCTCTACACCACATTCATGTCGAACCCCTTCGCCTGTTGGTAATTCAAGAACCGTAATGGTACCTGGAGAAGGGAAAAATGTGGAGGGATTCTCTGCGTATATACGTACTTCAATCGCATGCCCATCTTTAGCAATACTTTCTCTAGTAAATGAAAGAGGTAGTTTTGCCGCAATTTTTAATTGCTCTTCTACTAAATCAAGCTTTGTAATTTCCTCTGTGACTGGATGCTCTACCTGTAATCTTGTATTCATTTCTAAGAAGTAAAAGTTTTGATCTTTATCCACCAAATACTCGATCGTTCCAGCATTGACGTATCCAATGTGTCTCACAGCCTTCACTGAAGCCTCTAGCATCTTATCTCTTGTCTCTTGTGAAATGAACGGTGATGGGGCTTCTTCCACCACTTTTTGATTTCTTCGTTGAATAGAGCATTCCCGTTCAAATAACGGAACTATATTGCCTTGGTGATCGGCAATTATTTGCACTTCCACATGGTGAGGATTAGCGATAATACGCTCCATATACATCGTGCCATCACCGAAAAATGATTGCGCACGCTTTTGATTTCCCTCAAATGCTTTAGCCAGCTCCTCAGCATTGTCAACTAGCTGCATCCCAATACCACCACCGCCAGCAGATGCTTTTAACATAATTGGATAACCTAAACGTTCAGCGATTTCAGTAGCTTCTGCAACATCCTTCACAGGAGCCTCTACTCCTTCTACAATAGGCACGCCAGCAGCTTTCATTGTTTTACGTGCCTCTAATTTACTGCCCATTGACGCAATGACTTCCGCACTTGGTCCGATAAAGACTAAACCCGCCTCTGTACAACGTTTCGCAAAATTCACATTCTCCGATAGTAAACCATAGCCTGGATGAACAGCCTCTGCGCCACTCTCTTTTGCAATTTCAAGAATGCGGTCAATGTTTAAATAGCTTTGTGCAACGGGTGGCTTCCCTACACAATAAGCTTCATCCGCATCTTTTACATGTAAGCTATCAACATCTGCCTCTGAGTAAATAGCAACCGTATGAATATTTAGACGCTTGCATGTTCTGATTACCCGTCTAGCAATCTCCCCACGATTTGCAATTAATACCTTGTTGAACATAGTCACTGCCCCTCCTTACTTTACGGTCATAACAAAATCTTCTCGTAATTTATATTTTTGAACTTTTCCAGATGCAGTCATAGGATAGTTATCGATAAAGAAAATATGTCGCGGAATTTTATGTCTAGAAATTTTGTCTCTACAATAATCTCGAATTTCTTCCTCTGTTGCCTGTTCGCCATCTTTTAAAATGATCCAAGCTGCCGCCTCTTCTCCATATACAGGGTCAGGGACACCAGCAACCTGTACGTCTGAAATTTTCGGATGCGTGTAAAGAAACTCCTCAATCTCCCTCGGATATAAATTTTCGCCTCCACGAATAATCATATCTTTCAACCGTCCAGTTACACGGATATAGCCCGCTTCATCCATCGTTGCTAAATCTCCAGTATGCAGCCAGCCAGCCTCATCAATAGCAAGCTCTGTTTCCTCTTGGTTTTTATAGTAGCCCTTCATGACATGGTAGCCTCTTGTACATAGCTCCCCTTGTTCATTTGTTGGGGCCTCCTCAGTCGTACCAGGAACAACAATTTTCACTTCTAAATTTGGTAACGCACGACCAACCGTTTCCACTTTTAATGTTAACGGGTCATCCGTTCTAGTTTGTGTAATAACTGGTGATGATTCCGTTTGGCCATAGCAGATTGTAATATCTTTCATGCCCATTTTCTCTATGACTGCTTTCATGACCTCAATTGGGCAGTTTGAACCCGCCATTACTCCTGTCCGTAAAGTTGACAGATCGAAAGACGCAAAATTCGGTAAATTAAGTTCGCTAATGAACATCGTTGGCACGCCATGTAATGCTGTACATCGTTCTTGCTGAACGGTCCTTAGTACTTCTTCAGGTGAAAATTCTTGTACTGGTACCATCGTGCCGCCACTCGTTGTAATGGCTAATGTCCCTATGACACAACCAAAGCAGTGGAAAAATGGCACTGGGATACATAAACGATCTTCTGCAGTTAACTGCATACATTCTGCAATGTTGACTGCATTATTGACTAAATTAAAATGCGTTAACATCACACCTTTAGGAAAGCCTGTTGTACCAGATGTATATTGAATATTAATGACATCATCATAATGAAGAGATTGCTCTCTTTGATCTAGCTGTTCCTCGGTTACTTGCTCAGCAGCAGTCAAAACATCTGACCAATTGAGTACACCTGGATATTTGGTTTCGCCGATTAAAATAACATTTTTTAATAAAGGTAGTCGCTTTGATTGCAAATTACCTGGTTCACAATGTTCAAGCTCTGGACATAACTCTTGCAGTGTATGAATAAAAGAATGGTCTCGATAATTTTCAACTAAAAAAATCGTTTTGGCATCAGATTGTTTTAATAGATACTCCAACTCGCTTGCACGATAATTGGTATTTACCGTAACGATAGGAGCACCCATCTTCCCCGTACCAAATTGAAGCTGCACCCACTCAGGCACATTTGTTGTCCATACTGCGATATGGTCACCTTTTTCAATTCCTAAAGCCATTAAACCTCTCGCCACGAGTCGTGCTTGACGATTTAGTTGCTCATAAGTCATGCGTAAACCCCTATCAGCATAGACCAACGCTTCGTTTTGCGGATACTTTTTAGATTGTTCATCTAGCAACTGACCAATGGTTTGATACACAAGCTCTGCCATGAAGATCCCCCTTATTCATGCTATTTAACTTCTTTCAGCAGAAGTCTCCCACCTTTATAGATGGTGAGATGAGTGCTGATTTAAGCTACTGTTCAGCGGGTGTCACGGAATCGGAAAGGACTGCTTTGTGCAAGCACAAAGCCAATTCCGGACACAATTATGCCAAGGCATAATTGATTATGATTAACAGCCAATTAGACGAGAAATGACGAGACGTTGAATTTCAGATGTTCCTTCACCGATTTCCATTAACTTAATGTCACGTAAATGGCGTTCTACATCGTATTCCTTCATATACCCAGAGCCACCATGAATTTGGATAGCTTGATTACATGTACGGAAACCCATTTCAGAAGCAAATAGTTTAGCCATCGCCGCTTCTTTGCCAAATGGTTTCTTGTGATCTTTTAGCCATGCCGCTTTATGTACTAATGTACGAGCAAGCTCTATTTCCATCGCCATATCGGCTAATTTAAATTGGATCGCCTGTAGCTTCGAAATAGGTGCACCAAATTGTTCACGCTCCTGCGCAAACTTCAATGCTTTTTCATAGGCAGCCTGTGCAATCCCCACAGATAGCGCGGCAATAGAAATACGCCCACCATCTAGTGTGTTTAAAAACTGGCTAAAGCCTCGTTTTTCATCCCCTAATAGATTTGCTCTAGGGACACGAACATTTTGCAACACAATTTCACATGTATTGGAGCCACGTACACCCATTTTGTCATAATTACAGTTAATCGTTACACCTGGTGTGTTTGTTGGCACAATAATAGAGGAAATAATTTTTTTACCATCTTCACGTTTACCCGTTACTGCAGTTACAATAATTTGTCGAGCGTACCCTGCATTGGTAATCCAGCATTTTTCTCCGTTAATAACATAGTCATCGCCATCAATAACGGCTGTAGTACGTGTGCCACCAGCATCTGAACCTGCATTAGGCTCTGTTAAACCGAATGATCCTAATGTCTCACCTTTTGCTAATGGAACTAGCCATTCCTGCTTTTGTTCCTCTGTGCCGAAGTTGTAAATTGGTGAAGCTCCTAAGCTAACAGCAGCTGCATAGCTTAGTCCTGTCCCCCCACATGCACGACCAATTTCCTCAACAGCTAAAGCATAGGACACCGTATCTCCACCTGAGCCGCCATATTCTTCAGGAAATGGGATACCCAATAAGCCTAGTTCTGCCATCTTCTTAAAGCTCTCTATTCTCATTGTTGATGTCTCATCAACCTCACGAGCATACGGTTTAATCTCTTTTTCAGCAAAATCTCGCACCATGTCACGAATCATCTCTTGCTCTTTTGTTAATTCAAAATTCATCCCTAATCCCCCTAATGTCAAATTTGCCATAATAGATGGAATTCAATGATCGTC
Organism: Lysinibacillus sp. FSL L8-0126; assembly: GCF_038630385.1. Lineage (NCBI taxonomy): Bacteria > Bacillati > Bacillota > Bacilli > Caryophanales > Bacillaceae > Lysinibacillus > Lysinibacillus sp. FSL L8-0126. Next base: position 1,007,147 of record NZ_CP152028.1, read on the forward strand.
ACTTACAGATAAATACCGACTAGTCGGTTTGTAAAAACAAATAATAAAACCAGTGTTTCCTACTGGCTACCCCTTTATCATAAATTGTTTAGCTTCATCCATTGCTTGTTCCGTCACAATAGCACGCAATACCATATCAGTAAAAACATCTGTGATTTGCTCCATTGTTAATGGCCCCGATTGCTTAAACCATTTGTATGTCCAGTTAATCATCCCGACAATTGCCATCGTGACAATCGTACAAGGTAATTCTGTACGAAAAACCTTTGCTTCCTGGCCCTCTGCTATTACTTTTTGCAAGATGTCTCGATAGTGATCTCGTTTTTTATGAATAATATCACTATATTCATCTGAGAGTGAACGACTCTCTTCATAAAAAATCGTAATATGTGCTTGATACATATCGAACACTTGTGTCAGCGTTTGCAGCATGGCACATAGACGTTTAATAGGTGTATCGTATTTGTCATATGCATCCTGTGATTGTTGAATAACATATGAAATAAAGACATCATGAATTTCATATAACAGTTCATCTTTTGATTTAAAATTATGATAAAATCCACCCTTTGATGCCCCAATATAATCCACAATGCGATCCACCGTTACATTGTGATAACCATCTTGCTGAAACAATTCAACTGAAGCTTCTACAATTCTTTGTTTTAACGTTTTCTTTACCATAAGCACCTATCATCCTTCATCTAGCTCTATACTCCATCACTCCTTATAATCAGGAAAAACTACTCAAATCCATAGATTATTCTATTTTTTCCTAATTATAAAAATACTATGACAACATAAATATAGCATTCTCAAAATTTGGTGTCTAGCAACAAATAGCTTTTTTCTATAATTTCGAGCATAACGTTTACTTAAAACAGCATTCAACGATTTCACGAACACAAATTAACTGTATGATGTACATTTTGTTTTCATTACAAAATACAAAAAAATTCCCCTCGTTTTAACACAAGGGAAAAATTCCTCTTTATAAAACTTTCGGTAGTTTACGTAGCCATGAAATAATAACAGCAATAATTAACGCAAAACCTAAGTAGCCCATTGTTGAATAGACTTTACCAACCAATGTAGTAAATCCTACTAAACTTGCAGCAAAACCTATTAATCCAATAACTACAATACCCACTTTAAAATATTTATGGTCTGGTGCAATAAAACGAACTGTAAATGAATAGAACATCCCCACCGCAGTATTGTACATCATGCCTAATAAAGCGATGGACATTAAGACTCCTACTATAGGGTGAATTTGTTTTGCTAATTCTAATGTTGGCATTGCTACTCCATCGACAACATTTATTTTAGAAAACATTGCTATATTGATGAGTACGATTAAAATACCTAGCATTATACCGCCAAGTAGTCCACCTCTACCAGCAACTTTGCGATCTGTTACTGTTCCACCCATCACAATTAACATGGCTGCACCCGCAGCGATATTATAGGAGACATAAAGTAGCGCTCCCATTAGCCAATTGGACGCTGCAGACGGTTGTGCTTTTGCTAAAGTATTTTGCTCTGCAATGGATAAGTCCATTGTAAAAATAGAATAAATCAAAATAATAAAAATTATACCCATTAAATAAGGAGTCACCAATGCTATCAAATTAATAATATTATTAACATTTAATAGTAATGTTAGTATGGTTATAACGACCATAAAAATACTGCCGACCATTGGATTGATGCCAAACATTTGATGAAATGTCGAGCCTGATCCAGCAAACATGACAACAGCGACACCAAATAAGAAAAACGTGATGACGATATCTAAAATAATACCAACATATCGTCCACCAATATGATAGATAACCTCTTTATGTGATGTTGTTTGTAGATCGGTCCCTAATTGCGCTAAACTCATCCCTAAAAATGCAAAAGCAATTGTGGCGACAATGGCACCTATAATACTGTACAAACCAAAGCTTGTAAAATACTGCATAATTTCCTGACCCGATGCAAACCCTGCTCCAACAATTAAGCCTACAAATGCTCCACCTATCTGCCAACTTTTTTTCATAGAACACCTACTATTCTAATATTTGAAACTGAAGCCTATTTATTGATATGTTTTCTGTGCGACTGTTAAGGAATTAACCGTTTCCCTATTTATTTCATAACCTATTCCTACTTGCTGTGGTACTTCAATATAACCACCTTTTACAACTACTTCTGGTTCAATAATATCCTTTTCCCAATAACGATTTGATCCAGCAGTATCTCCCGGCAATATAAAATTCGATAATGTTGTTAAGGCTACATTGTGTGCACGACCAATACCAGACTCCAACATGCCTCCGCACCATACAGGGATGTTATGGGCCTCACAATAATCATGTATTTTTTTTGCTTCTGTTAAGCCACCTACACGACCAATTTTTATATTAATAATTTTTGTGCTCCCTAACTCGACAGCCTTCCGTGCATCTTCTAACGAATGGATACTTTCGTCCAAACAAATTGGCGTTTCAAGTAATTTTTGCAATGAAGCATGATCGATAATGTCATCTGAAGCAAGTGGTTGCTCAATCATTGTTAACTGAAATGCATCAAGTTGTTTCAATGTTTCTGCATCTTCTAGACGGTAGGCTGAATTTGCATCAGCCATAAAGGCTACATCAGGAAATATTTCCCTTAATGTACGCATAACCTCTACATCCCAGCCTGGTTTTATTTTAATTTTCATGCGTTTATAGCCTTCCTTTACATAGCCGTCAACTAACGCAACTAACTCCTCGATTGAATTTTGTATTCCAATACTAATACCTACTTCAATTTCATCCTTTTTACCACCAAGTGCTGCTGCTAGGGATTGGCCAGTTTGCTGCGCATATATATCCCAAATAGCTCCTTCAATCGTTGATTTTGCCATATTGTTTTTGCGAATTGGCTCAAATAATTGGCTCACTTCATCTGGGTGATGAATCTCTTTATTTAAAATAAGAGGAATTAGGAAATCTTCGAGCATATGCCAGTTTGTTTGAAGTGTTTCTTCATTGTACCAAGGTGAATGAAAAGCAACCGATTCTCCCCAACCAATTAACCCGGATTCATCTTTAGCCTCAAGGACTAAAAAGTCTCTCTCTTCAAACGTGCCAAAGCTTGTTGTAAACGGTGCTTTTAACTTCATCTTCAATTGTCGTATTGTGATTTCTGACATTTTCATATTAATTTACCCCTTCCAAATTTAAAGCTGCTTTTTTCACTAAAACATATTCGTTAAAGTATTCTTGTTGTTGCAATAGAATAGCGGTATAGCCTGCTGAAAATAGCTGCTTTAGTATATTTCTTGTTTTGAAACGCCAATCCAATGCTAAGCTAGGATTTTGTACTTTTAAAGCTTGAAAGTCCTTAGGTACAGGTAGCGTATAAAAATCTTCAGTAAATTTTAAATTTTCAGTTATTTTTAAGCATAATAAACCTTGCTTTGTAAGTTCACAGCTTGCCACAGGTATTGCATTTGCTACTTCTATTACAGTATTGTTCACCACATAATCTGAAGTTAAATGCCAGCTTACCTCAAATCGATCAGAAGGAAGCCCTTTATTTAAGCCATCCTGCATTTCACCGTAGCAATTTTCAATATAGGTATAACAAATACCTTTTAATTTAGATAGATTAAGATAAGCATTCCGGGTTTCAAGGGGGTCAAATGTCCACACCATTAAATCATAGCCTCGATCAATAGCAATTGCTCGCTGTTTGTACTTTAACTTTTCACCTATGCCAAGGGATCGATATTTTTCATCAATCCCTAACATATGAGAGCATAGATAGCTTTTGCCTTGTCGAAAACCCGAAAAACCATAACTAAAACCAACTAATTTATCTTCTTGATAGGCTCCTACAACGATGCCCCCATTTTTCACTGCTGTAAGCGTTTGGTGGAGAGGAATAGCAGGCATTCCCCACACATCAAACTCTAATTGCTGAACTTGCTCAAGTTGTTCTATTGTTTTGATTTCCCTAATATCTATCATACCTATCTCTTCTTTCTATTCTTTATAATGCTCTCAAAATAGCTTTTGTCATAATATTTACACCTATTAAAAGCCGATCTTGATTAAAGGTCATTTGAGGATGATGTAAGCCTGGAGTAACCCCGCAACCTAATCCAAGCATTGTTGCTTTAAGCTTTGGACGTTCATAGGTATAAAAATGAAAATCCTCCCCTCCTGGTGTCACAATTGGTGAAGCACAAGCCTTTTCTCCAACTACATCAATAATAGCTGCCTTCATATGCTGTAAGGCTTCATCATTCACTACCGCTGCTACTATATGGGCATCTACCTGTAAAAATATCTTGGCTCCATACATCGCTTCAACAGATGCTTTTACACGCTCCACGCCCTCTGTGATTACTTGCATCACTTCATTTGTTTGAGCTCGTGCATCAATACTAAAAGTTGCTTTACCAGGGATGATATTTGTAGAGGTGCCTCCTGCATTAAATTGTGTCATTTTGACAGAGGCAGAGATATTTGGATCCGTCCAAATTTTTTGAAGACCTTCGACAATAGCTGCTCCGACTTCAATTGCATTAATGGCAAGTTCTGGTCGTGCGCCATGTGCCTCCTCCCCAATAATGGTCCCTGTAAAAAGCTTTGCTGCTCCATGATACAATGCAGGCGCATACGCCCCATCCTGTAATTCCTTTAATGGTCGAACATGAACACCGAATAAATATTCTAAATCATCCATAATACCTTTTTCGACAAATGCCCGCGCTCCTTGGGCCTTTTCCTCAGCAGGTTGAAATAGAATGCGTACAGCACCTGAAAGTAGATGCTCCATATCCTTTAACAGCAATGCAGTCCCAATAGCTATCGTCATATGACCATCATGTCCACAAGAATGGTTAGCTTGAAAGACACCATTAACCTCCTGCCAAAGCGCATCTATATCCGTGCGAAACCCTACTTTAGGTATTCCATTACCAATATCAACATAAAGCCCTGTCATATCTTCAAAAAGATGCGGCTCCATTTGGGCTTCTCTCAATAAATTTGCTATATATTGTGTTGTATTATGTTCTTGCCAGCTAACTTCTGGATGTTCATGTAAATGTTTAAAAATATCTGCCAGACGTGGCTGTAACTCTTGTAAAACTTGGTTCATAGTAGTCAACTCCATCGGTTTGCTAAAAAGCTATTTTCGAAATCATCATATTTTACGCGCTGACTTTCATAGTAGTCATGATTTTGTGCAGTCATTCCTGCTATTAGAGTATTTAAAAATGCTATAAGTGCTGGCATAGCATCTATTGTGGACACTTCTTGTTGTTGTTCGTTCACAAAGGTAATGGTTGCATATTGGGTAATAGGTGCAATTTGTGAATCCGTAATGCCGATAATTTCGCATTTTTTTTCTTGTATTTCAGCTGCAAATTGGATCGGTTCTTTAAAGTAACGGTGGAACGATAAAATAATAACTACGCTATCCTCATCAATCTCTTGGATTGCACGTATGACCTCACTTGTCTCAAAATTTAACAGTACAACATTTGGTCGCAAAAGATTTAGTGTAAAGTGGAACCATTGTGCAGCTAAATGAGAGGAGCCAATCCCTGCAATATATATTTTTTTCTTCTCATGGAGCAATACTGAAGCTCGATTAAAATCTTCCTCATCAATGTTTTTAGCCATATATAAAATGCGAGATGCATCCTTTTCCATAGTCTTTACATAAAAACGTGGATTTTCAAAAAAAGCCTGCTTAGATTGCAAATAATTTTGTAAACTACTTTCATTTCCTTTATTAAATAAATGCATTGTCACCTGACGTTGCAATTGTGCATAACCAGATAAGCCTAATGCGTAACAAAAGCGAATAACTGTCGTTTCACTTACGCCAGCCTTTTCCCCTACATATGAAGCGGAGTGAACTCCTACTATCTGTAAATTTTTTAATATGAATGTAGCTACCTTTTGCTGACTTTTGGACAACTCTTGATATTTCTCCTGAATCATTTGCTGAATTGTTTGATTCCCCATAAAAGAAGTGCATCCTTTTTTTATTAATATTTGAAGTCTTCGCTTCATTTTATGTACACTAGCCTAGCACATTTATTTTCTGAATTCAATGTTTTTTCTGAAATTTCTATTTTCAGTACTGTAACAACTCCAAGTCTGACATGTTTACTCTTTTCATCGACATTTAGCAAATTTCGCTACAGTTCAACTGCCAACCCACTCAACCTATGCTATATTTAAAACCATGGAACTATGAAAGGGTGTTAACAATGGCAAAGAGCGTAGTAATCGCTGAAAAACCTTCTGTAGCACGTGACATTGCACGTGTACTGAAGTGTAATAAAAAGGGAAATGGTTTCCTTGAAGGAGATAAGTATATCGTTACTTGGGCGCTTGGACATCTTGTCACACTAGCTGACCCTGAAAGTTATGATGTGAAATATAAAACGTGGAATCTTGAAGATTTACCAATGCTACCTGAACGCTTAAAATTAACAGTTATCAAACAAACTGGGAAACAATTTAATGCGGTCAAAAGTCAGCTTACACGCAATGATGTAAACGAAATTATCATTGCAACAGATGCTGGACGTGAGGGTGAATTAGTAGCTCGCTGGATACTCGATAAGGTGAAGATCAAAAAGCCACTAAAACGCTTATGGATTTCCTCTGTAACAGATAAGGCAATAAAAGATGGCTTTGCTAATCTAAAGCCAGGCAAAGCCTATGATAATCTTTATGCCTCTGCTGTAGCTCGTTCTGAGGCAGATTGGTATATCGGGCTCAATGCTACTCGTGCTTTAACTACCCGCTTTAACGCACAGCTGAACTGTGGACGTGTACAAACACCAACTGTAGCAATAATTGCGACGCGCGAAGATGAAATTAAAAACTTTAAAGCACAAACTTATTATGGGATTGAAGCACAAACAACGGACAACTTGAAGCTCACTTGGCAAGACCAAAATGGTAATAGTCGTAGCTTTGATAAAGAAAAAATAGATACGTTGGTAAGAAAACTAGGAAATAGCCATGCCATCGTCGCTGACATTGAAAAAAAACCTAAAAAAACATTTGCCCCAGGTCTCTATGATTTAACTGAATTACAGCGTGATGCCAATAAAATCTTTGGCTACTCAGCGAAAGAAACATTGAATATTATGCAAAAGCTATATGAGCAACATAAAGTATTAACTTATCCACGTACGGATTCTCGCTTTATTTCTCAAGACATTGTAGCCACAATACCTGAACGCTTAAAGGCTTGTGGTATAGGTGAATATCGCTCCATCGCCAACAAACTGCTTACTAAACCAATCAAGCCAACAAAGGCCTTTGTCGATGATAGCAAGGTATCTGATCACCACGCGATTATTCCAACAGAGGGCTATGTGAATTATTCTGCTTTCTCGGATAAAGAACGTAAAATTTATGATCTAGTTGTAAAGCGTTTCCTAGCTGTGCTACTGCCAGCTTTTGAATATGAACAGCTAACACTTCGTGCAAAAATTGGCGAAGAAAGTTTTATTGCTCGTGGAAAAACGATTTTATTAGCTGGCTGGAAGGAAGTGTATGAACATCGCTTCGAGGATGAGGACACATCAGATGATGTAAAGGAACAAATACTTCCCCGTCTTGATAAAGGAGATATTTTAAAAATAAAACTTCTTGCTCAAACATCTGGTCAAACAAAGCCACCTGCTCATTTTAATGAAGCCACTTTGTTATCAGCCATGGAAAACCCAGCAAAATATATGGCAACGAGTGATAAAAAATTAGCCGACACATTAAAATCTACGGGTGGTCTTGGTACAGTGGCAACACGTGCTGACATTATTGATAAGCTTTTTAATTCTTTCTTAATTGAAAAGCGTGGTGGCAAGGATATTTATATTACCTCTAAAGGTCGTCAACTACTCGACTTAGTGCCAGAGGAATTAAAATCACCTGCGCTCACAGCAGATTGGGAGCAAAAACTTGAGCTTATTGCAAAGGGCAAGCTAAAAAAGGATGTATTTATTAGCGAGATGAAAAATTATACTAAGGAAATTGTTACGGACATTAAAGGTAGTGACAAAAAGTATAAGCATGATAATATCTCTACTAAATCCTGCCCAGATTGTGGTAAACCGATGCTCGAGGTGAATGGCAAAAAAGGAAAAATGCTTGTTTGCCAAGATCGTGAATGTGGTCATCGTAAAAATGTCTCACGTACTACAAATGCACGCTGTCCTCAATGCCATAAAAAATTAGAGCTTCGTGGAGAAGGCGATGGTCAAATTTTTGTGTGTAAATGTGGTTATCGTGAAAAATTATCGGCCTTTGAGGCAAGACGGAAAAAAGAAGGCGGAGGCAAGGTTGATAAACGCTCCGTACAAAAGTATTTAAAACAACAAAAAGATGAAGAGCCAGTAAACAACGCCCTTGCTGAAGCATTGAAAGGGTTAAAGCTTGATTAATGAACAAGAGCAAATTCACACTAAATGTGAATTTGCTCTTCATGTTGTTGAAAAAAGATCATGTCAAAGGCAGAAAAAGCAACTTTGCAAGGTGAGGGGTTGATTTCCGTTCCGCCAACGTCCTTTCCAGGGGGCGTCCGATGAGCCGCTTCACTCACTTACGCTCGCTCCAGGGTCTCATCTGTGACGCTAAATCCCCTAGGAGTGACGCTGGCTCCACTCCAATCAACCATTCTGCAAAGTGTCTTTACTTTTTTTCATAGTAACATAGCGATTAAATAGCCCATTATTTGTATTTTTAGAGGGAATAAGCTCTTATTTTCAATGTGGAGAAGTGATGTGTGACAACACCTCTCCATAAAGAGCAGTGAAGACCTTCGTCTTATTTGGAAATATTTGATAAAAAGGTAATACTTTTGTAGGTTGGAGTGGAGGCTACTTGACTCCCGTGGGATAACGAAACAGGTGAGCCTCTAAACGGGGAAGCGGCTCGGTGCGCTCGCCCACAGGAAAGCAAGTAGCCTGCAACGGAAATCCATTTCTACCTTTCAATTGACTGTTTTGTTTTTCCACACTAAGAAGAGCAAATTCACACTAAATGTGAATTTGCTCTTTTCTTATGCATACTCATTCCATCTAAACATATCCTAAATTGACTGAATATTCTATCTTAAAGGAGGTTTTTAATGGAGGCAAAAAATTTTAGACCACGTAATGTGATTTTTATGACGATTGTTGTTGGTGTATCTGTATTAATTGGCCAAGCTATTTATGTCCTGTTTATTGATGTACCTTTCCAATAAAAGGCTTTATATCCCTAATTGATTGCGTAAGTATTTTTCGTTATCCTTTATTTCTGGATGGTTTGGTTTCCATTTTTGTGCCTCTAGATTATGCTGATAGGCATTTTCAAATAACCGTAGCTCCCTATATAACAGACTTAATTGTAAATGAGGAAGCCATGTGGAGTAACAACGTTTTTGGATCGTCATTGAATAGACAGGAGCTTGTTGCAAGGCTTGAGAATACCAGTAAATAGCCTCTTTATGTTTTGATTGCTCCATAAAAAATTGGCCCATACGGCAACATGCTTCTGGCTTTGGTCGATCATATAAGAAGGATTGCAAAATAGCTTGCTGTGCTTGTTGATCATCGTGTAGTCGACGATAGCACTCCCCTACATGTAAACAAGCCTCAATACGATCATCTGTAGTACCTATATCGCTATCCAAAAATAGATGATATTGATTAATCGCCTCCACATAACGTTGATGCTGTTTCAATTCATTCGCATAATAAAATATGTCTCTTGCTGAAAGCGAATGCCCCTCCCTTATTAACCCCTCATAAATACGAATAGGACGATGAATATCTTTTTTTACTGGTAAGTGCGTGACAGCGATATCACTATGATAGAGCTGACCAGATACCTTTAAATTTTCATGGACAGCTCCCTCCCATTGAAAATGATTCGCTCTTTTTACAAGACGATACTTTCGTTCACTACACTCCACTACGCCATCCTGATCAAGCGTTAGGTAATAATCCATCGTTACAGCATCAACAGATGGATATAAAGAGTGCTTTAGTTGACTCAACTTGTGCTGGTCTTCCTGTGTCATGACGTCATCTGCATCGAGCCATAAAATATAATCCTTTGTTGCCTGTTGAAAGGAGAAATTTCGTGCCTTGGCAAAATGATCACACCAGGGAAAATCGTAAATTCGAGAGGTATAACTTTGGACAATATCCTTCGTACGATCAGTCGATCCTGTATCAATGATATTAATCTCATCCACTATATGCTGAACCGAATCTAAGCATCTTTCAATCGTACATTGTGCGTTTCTAACAATCATACATAAACTAATCGTTAACATCTGTCCCCTCCTTTTCATAAAGTAATATATGCTAATGCCACATTTTATCGAAACGATTTTATAAATTTCTTACCCATCTTTATGATTTATCATATAAAAACAAAAACGAACGTGTGTCCACGTTCGTTTTTGTTCTGGCTTTTGAATACCAGTTGAATTAAGTTAAATATTGCTCACGCCATGTTAACTGTTCTTTGTCTGTAAGCTGTTGCTCTAAATGATGATCCCATTGATTAAGTAATGTATTCCACACTCGTACAAAGAGTAGATCCTGCTCCCTATCATAAAGAACAAACTCTAAACATGGACTATCATTAATTTGTTGGGCTTCTGTTTGAACAATTTTTGAGATGATTTTTTGGGAGTTCTCTTCCCCCTCTGCGTTCACTTCTTGTAATGCAGCTATCACTAGCGACTCCTCAAACTGCTCCTGTTGTTCAGCCTCTTTATCGATATAACGGTATAGCTCTGGTAATTCATCATATTCATCATTATTTGTATCAATTGTGAGAAATGATTGGTGGCAGGGGCTAAAGTAAAGTGTAGATGTTTCTACTTCTAACTCCTCTTCAAAAATCCCCCGTTCTAGCTGCTGTTGCCCTTTTTCAGTTAGCCTATAAAACTGTTCCTCGCTCTTTACAAGATTTACGCGAATCATTAAAGAAACTAAGTCATCAATAAATAGCGGGTCGACCAGTAATAGCTCACTCAATTCCTGGGCACTTCCAAAATCAGCCTCCTGAATACTTAACAGTAACATAGTCATTAAAACATCCATTGTTGAACGCCTAACTGGCTCATAGGTCACACTGACCGTTCGAATAGGAATACACCATTCAGCGGTTTTGACAATCTTTATATTGCGATTTTGTTGAAGTTCACGCATTAGTCGTTGTTGTAATTTTGACACTCTACATCACCAATCCTTCATGATTACGCAAGCCATCGTAGGATTTTACTGTGTTTAATAAATTGGTATACATTTCTCTTGTATCTTGATGCTTTGCACGCTTCGCAAACATCTCGGCACTTCCTACAAGTAGAAGTAACTCTCGGGCACGAGATAGCGCAACATTTAAACGACGATAATCTCTGGCAAAACCAATATCCCCGCCTTTAGGTGTATTACGAACCATACTCACTAAAATGACATCCATTTCCATCCCCTGAAACTTATCGACAGTACCTGTTCTAAACTGCAAGTGTGGTAGCTGTAATTCCTGTTGCAGCAGACGATTGATTTTCTTTACCTGCTCACCGTAGAAACTAATGACACCTACGCTTTTCAGAGCATCGTGCGGCATACGCCCTGCTTCTTTTGCCGCCTTCACTGCCTCATTAAGATCTACTAAGATACGGCGAATCGTTTGTAATTCCCCTTCGTTATAACGACTCGTCCCACCTTTTACCTGCTCCTCTAAATAAGGCTTCTCCGTTGGCATATCAATCCATAGTAAATGATCATTACGTTTTACAAATTGACCCTCTAAGCCATGATCTCTTGCTGCATCTGAATCTGGCAACCCACATTGTAATCCATTTTCTTCTTTCGCATAAAATGGTGTGATACTTTGCATGATTTTCTCATGCATACGGTATTGTAATGCTAGCATTTGTTTATGTGTTGGAGGCAAATTATTAAATAAACGCTCAAATAATGATTCACGCAACAGATTTTTTAATTCCTGTGCACCTTCAAAGTTTGGATTTTCTTCTAGCATTGCCTTCAATGTTTCCTCCAGCGTATCATCCCCAAGTAATGGTGGAAGCTGATGATGGTCACCTACTAAAATAACTTTTTTCCCCTTAAGCATTGGTAACAGTAATTCTGGTGGCGTTGCCTTTGAAACTTCATCAATAATGACCACATCAAAAGTTGGGTAATTCTCCATAAACTCTTTACTAGCGGAAGCTACACATGTTGTTCCGATAACGTTCGCATGACGTACATATAATTTTCGAATTTCATCTAAATCATACTCTGTTGCGTTTTGTAGTTTTTCACGCCATTGTTCTTGTAGTTTTTGGCGAAGAGGTAGCTGCTTTTGCTGCCGCTGTAATGCTTCAATGGCCTGTTTAGAAGTTTGAATAGCTTCCAGCACCTCTTCAGCAGTACGTTCTGGCGTAGATTGTAAAAGCTGTGTATAAACTGCTAGTTGCTTTTCTTTCTTTAATCCAGCAATATTAATGTCCTTTATACGCTCTTCCATTTGTGTTAGCTGCTGCTCCACTTCCTGTAAGCTTGTTGTGACAGTCTGTAGAGAGGCTTGCTTCGGAACTAGTTGTACTTTCGCCTGTTCCACTGCCTCAAGCTGTTGCTTTGCTTGTTGAAGAGACTCCCTAGCTTGCGAGGTAAGAATCTTTAAATATTCTACAGATTCTTCTGGCTCCTCAGTAATCCGGAAGGCGTTTGCTAACTGTTGTAAACGCTCTGTATGCTGTAAAAATGGTTGGAGTTGACGCTGTAAACTTTGCACATCAAAGCTAGTGATTGCACATTCCTGATGAATCAAAGTCACTAGATTTTTACGGAAAGATTCAAATTCCTGATCTTTATGCTCTTGTTGTTGCTTTAGTGCTACTCCCTTTTGCCAAACGAAATCACGACGCATATATAGCCCAAGCAGATAACTCTCTAGAACATCAGTTGCTGGTAATTGACCATCCTGAAAAGCCGTGTTCAGCTCTGCGAATACTCCTGTGAGGTTTTGCAGAGAAAATGATTGTACGGGTTGTAATCTACTTTTAGCAAGGGCTCGTTCCTTCACTTCATGAATAACTAAAGCCTCTAACTTGGCAATCGCCTTTTGGAGGCGAGCATTGATCGTTGACCATGCCTCTAAATCTTTCGCATCTTCCAAATGCTGCAAGCGACTCATTTGCTGAGAAAATACATGGGAAGGGCGAATTTGATAGTGCTGTAAAAATCGCTCGATAAGCTCAAACGAAGTTAAGGTGTAGATATACTTTTGAGCTTCCTTCATAATGACTAGACGCTTACTTTCGATTTCATATTTCTGTTGTATTTCTTGAAATTGCTGAGTTAACTGCTGCTTTTGTTCTTGTAGTTCTTTATACTGAGCAGCCGCTTCTAATTGTTCCACTTTTTCTGTAGTTTCCTGAATCGTACACTGTAGTTGCTCGACCGAGGGATAATCAGCAAGTGTCTGTTCAAGCTGCTGTACAATTGGTTCGATTTGTGCGAGCTGTTTCTCATAATGCTCTTTTTGTGCTTCACATGTTTGTTGCTCTGTTTTAGCAGCCTTCAATTCTTTTTTTAATGCTTGAATCTCCTGCTGTAGAATGGGTTCTTCAATTGCTGCTTGCTCTTTTGCGGCAATTTCCTGAGTTAATTGTTCTAGCCATTGCTCCAATTTTTCTAGTTCATCTTCTGCTTTTGCAAGATTGGCTTTTAGCTCTAGCTCGCGTTCTGGAAATATTGCTATTGTCTCTTCGATTGCAGCCAGTGTTTGTTCACGCCATTGGAGAGCGACATTTTCCTCTATGAATTTTTTGCCTTCTTCCTCGATACTTTCCGTTCTTCCATAGCGTAAAATTCGAATTTCTTGATTGGCTAGCAAACGTCCTAATGCATTGTCGACGGCTAAATTTGATTGTGATGCTACTAGTGTTTTTAAGCCCGCCTTGACATTTTGCTGACAAATCTCTGAGATGACAGTCGTTTTTCCCGTTCCAGGAGGACCTTGTATGACATACAAATCCTCAACAGATAATGCACCTAATACTGCTCGTCTTTGATATTCATTTAAATTATTTTGAAACGTAATATCTTCTCGTAGCTTGGACGCTCGGACTGTTGGGCGCCGTTCAAACAGGATAGTTTCTAAATTAGGGTTAACTGCCTCACCCTTCTCTAGCTTTGTGAAGCCATTTCGTAATCTTCGAATTTGACTTAAGGTCGCAAAATTACTAAAGCTTGCTTGCTTCGAACGAAGATTCAGCTGATCCTTACGAGCCATTTCCTGTATAAAAGGCTTTAAATCAATTTCAATCGTTTGTTTTCCTGCATTCGCCTTTAAAACTTGCCCAAATTCACCACGAACCCCTTGAATACTTACACTTAAACCCTCTAACTTTTTCCACTCTTTACTCTTTATGTAGGGACAAACAATCGTTAAGCGTGTAAAGTCTTCGTTGAAGTAGCTTTGCTTAAATTCTGTATGAATATCGTCAATCGTTGCATCACGTTCTTGAATTTTTAAATAGCCTTCCCAGCTAGCTATACGTTTTTTTACATATTCTGTGCGTTCTTCCGCTATCGGTAACTGCCTTATTTTTGTATGAAGCTCCAGTGGAATGCCTGCTCCATTGTTAGGCTTTGTGACAAATTGTAATGCGGCTGCTAGGCGGCGATTTGTATTGATAGGACCACGCATATGCACAAAACGAATATTAGTCGCCAACAAACCTTCTAGCTTCAGCACACAATCCATAATGACTGTTTTTTCCGCAAGTAAATCGCTTAATTTTTCATTGTCCTCCGCATTAAAATAGATGGATAAAAAGGTTTCACCAACTTTTTTTGCTTTGCGTTTTTCAATGTAAACAGTAAAAGATCTTTGTAACGTAAAAAAGGCATGCTCGTTTGCTGAGCATTCCTCTACCGCTTCCTTCGCCTTATTGGTCAAAATAAGACTACAGCGTTGTTTTTCTAGTAAAGCTATGTCCTGCATGAGCAGCCCTCCTTCCCGAGTCACTAAAGTTTTATTTTAGCACATCCTAAAAGAATACTTACAAAGAAAAATCCCCTGCACAGTGATTTCTTACCACCGTACAAGGGCTATCTTAATGTTGATCAATTGTTTCCTTCGGCAAGTTCTTGCTCATTTCGCAATATTGAACAAATACACGTGCTAATTCACGTAAACGACTATGAACATCTTCATCAACAATGTTATTATCTGCATCAAAATGTGATGTATGTGTGTATACATAGTTAGGCGTAACAAGGGCACGGAAGTAATCTAAAATAGGTTTTAATTGATTTTCGACTACAAGGTGATGTTGGTATGTGCCACCGTTTGCGACGATAGATACGGGCTTATAGCGCATCGTTTTAGGATGTAAGTAGTCAAAAGCATTTTTCAAAACACCTGGGATGGACGCTTGAAAAATAGGCGTTGCAATGATGTAAGCGTCTGCCTCCTCAAATTGTTGAATCATTTTCTTCATATCATCATTTAATGGTGAACCATCCACAATTTGATGCTTATATTGATTAAAATGCATCATTTCTAATTCGAAACTAGCATCTAATTCTTTAATATATTGTTCCACTTGTTCTAAAATAGCACCTGTTTTACGACCAAACATTGTGCCATCAACGAGTAAAATTTTCATCTTTATTTTGCCTCCACATTCATCTTCTACAATAATATTGTAACAAATGAAAAGTAGCTCGCAAAGGTTTGTCGTAGCGATCGGGATAAATTCAGTCTTTAGACGGAACATTTACAAACCAAACCCACATTATTTTTTGCCCTGTTCACGATGTTGGAAGTGTACCTCCTTATCAATAACCGTTTCCTCCATCTTAAATTTATCTCGATTAATGATAACATCACGATTTACTTTCTCACCTTCTTCAAGCTTATCCCAATGAAATAGCGTCTCTCTTGAAGCATCCTCTTCTGGTATTTCAGGGTATTGTAATGTTGCCAGTTCATTGGATGGATAAATAGTAACAGGCTGCTTTTTACCGTATAGAGCAATGATAATCATCGCTTTGGCCACTTGTGAGGCTTCAATTGCTCTAGAACGTTTGAAAGGTCCAATTAATAAAGGTTGTGCAAATTTTAATAGCTTTTCTCCTGCCTTCTCTCCTAGACGGAATTCATCTCGATCTCCTACTAATAGTGAAGGTCGAATAATAGAGAGCCGTTGTAACCCTAACTCTACTAAATCATGCTCGAGTTTTCCCTTCACTCGATTATAGTAAAACGGAGAATTTTCATTAGCACCCATTGCAGTGATGACAAGAAAATGAGGGATCCCACGCTTTTTGGCTAAAGAAGCAATCGCTAATGGATATTCAAAATCAACTTTTTCGAACACCTCACGAGAGCCTGCTTTTTTTATGGTTGTACCTAAACAACAATACAATTCATGGGCAAATTCAATATCTTTTTCCTCTATCCTATCAAAATCACGAATCTTCACTTCTAACTTTGGATGCGTAAAGATTGGTTTTCTCCGTGCAATTATGGTTACTGAAACATATTCATCATTTTCACATAGTTGCTCGACTAAAGAGGAGCCCGTTAAACCTGTCGCCCCTACAACAATCGCTGCACGCATGCTCATCCTTCTTCCCCCCTTCTACATAATGTCATGTTGTATGTATCTTTTCTATTCTTGATTTCACTATATATATCGACCATTTTTTTGATCATTAAAAAGTTATTTATAATCCCCCTCAAGATAGCTAATTGCAAGATTCCCTCAAAGTCATCGATTATCAAATCCTAAATTTTACACATACTTGCTCTTTCTTCGCCATAATTTAAAGAGACAGAGGAAAGGGTGGGATACATTTGCAAAAAGAAACACAAGCAATTGAACCAAAAAAAACGATTGTTTTCATTATTGAAAGCTGTATTGATAAAGGGCTGTATCCTTTTGAACGGGTTTCAACATTGGCTAAGTTACTTACGAATGAGAAAGTTTTTATATTTGTCAAGACTCCTTCAAATGATGGCATCCAAATTTTAATGAATGAAGGTCTTTCTCCAATTTTATTTGACCACTTTAACGAATTACCTAAGCAAATCAAAGGACTTCAACCTGATTTAATCGTTAGAGATGGCCGTAATTCTGAAGGCTGGCAAGTACAGGATTTACGACCTTTCTGCAAAACAATGATTCATTTTGATGATTTTGGTGAAGGTGGTCAAGCCTGTGACTGTGTATTACTAGCACTCTATCAAGAAGTGAAAGATTATTTACCATCGCATTATATTGGTGGAAGCTTTGTTTTTGCACTACCAGAGGCCTACCAACAATTTGATGATATTCCTGATAGTAAAACACCTGAAAATCCTCCTCATATCGTCGTTGCTTTTGAGGATGGGGACGAGCATAACTTAACCTACCGAACACTTCGACACTTAACACAGCTACAAATTCCACTACAAATTACAGTAATGATTGATGATAGCTATCGCCATGCAACGGATGATTTGCAAATGATGGTACTTAGTCGTCGTAATACGGCCATTCTTCGTGATAAAAACGCACTTCTCAAACTATTACCAAAAGCTGATGTCATTATTTGTAATGCTAATTATACGCCTTATAAAATTGCCTCTTATGGTGTGCCATGCATTACACTTGCACAAACTGAAGCTGAGCTTCTTCATGCTTTTCCTCGAGAGCATAATGGTTTTATTCATCTTGGACTTGGTCGTAAAATGAAGCAGTCTCAAATCCAAAATGCTGTCATGGAATTTCTATTACACGAGGCTCGCAGTGAACGAGCTGTAAGAAAACAACGACAACTCAATCTTGCTAGTAACAATGAAACACTCCAAGCATTACTCTTAGATTTTGCTTATGATCGACACAATATCGCTTCTACTTAGTGCTACTTCGAAGATGATTATGATACAATATATAAGAATTTTTCACTTCAACTCCTCTTATGGACGTTGGAATATAAGTAAATTCAACCAGTACCCGATTGATTTTAATGACTAAGCGGTGGGGGATTAGAAAAACCTCCATCGCTTTTACACGCATTCACGATAAAATATTCTCAAAAAGGAGTAATCATCATGCCAACAAAAAGCGATATTGAATACCAAATTAAAGAGTTAAAAATGGACTATATGAATTTACAAGGTGATATAGAAAAATTGGAGTCTACTGGGCACAACGATCAGGTAACAAAAGCCGAGGAACGCCTTGCGAATATGGAAGCCAAGTTAGCAGAACTAAACAAGCAGCTCGCAGCACTTTAAAATGTAAACAAGATGGACAGTTGGAGGAACATATATGGCAATATTAACAGTTGAAAATTTAGGTCATTCTTTCGGTGATCGTACACTCTTTAAAGATGTATCATTTCGATTAGTAGAAGGTGACCACATTGGTCTTGTAGGAGCTAATGGTGTAGGTAAATCGACATTAATGGGCATTATTACAGGACAAACGATTCACGATACAGGAAAAGTAGAGTGGCTTCCTGGTACACACTATGGTTATCTCGACCAACATACAGTACTGACTGCTGGTAGAACAATGCGTGATGTTTTGCGTGATGCCTTTTTACCATTATATAAAAAAGAAGAAGAACTTAATGAAATTACAGGTAAGATGGCAGAAGCTACACCTGAGGAATTAGAAGTACTGTTAGAACAAATGGCAGAGGTTCAAGACGCACTTGATGCAGGAGATTTCTATTCATTAGATATGAAAATTGAAGAGGTTGCACGTGGACTAGGCCTTGATGCTATTGGCTTAGAACGTGATGTAGCTGCACTTTCTGGTGGACAACGCACAAAGGTCCTACTAGCTAAGCTGTTACTAGAAAAACCAAAAGTACTTTTACTAGATGAGCCGACGAACTATCTCGATGAGGAACATATTACTTGGCTGAAAAGCTATTTAAAGAACTATCCATACGCCTTCCTCTTAATTTCACATGATACAGAATTTATGAATGAAACGGTGGATGTCATCTTCCAACTTGAGTTTTCAAAATTAACTCGTTATACAGCAACATACGAAAAATTCCTAGAGCTTGCTGAAATCAATAAACGTCAACATATTGATGCTTATGAGAAGCAACAGGAATTCATTAAGAAACAAGAGGACTTTATCGCTAAAAATAAAGCACGTTACTCCACTACTGGTCGTGCAAAATCTCGCGCCAAGCAGCTTGATCGTTTAGAGCGAATTGACCGCCCAGAAACAGCGGTAAAACCTGAATTCGGATTTAAAGAAGCACGTTCTTCCAGCCGCTATGTAGTAGAGGCAGAGAACTTGGTCATTGGGTACGATAAAGACAAGCCATTACTACCCC
The DNA here is from genome assembly GCF_038630385.1 of Lysinibacillus sp. FSL L8-0126. NCBI lineage: Bacteria > Bacillati > Bacillota > Bacilli > Caryophanales > Bacillaceae > Lysinibacillus > Lysinibacillus sp. FSL L8-0126. The sequence goes on from NZ_CP152028.1 coordinate 1,026,525, forward strand.
CACTATCTTTTGCTATTGAACGAGGAGAAAAGATCGCTCTAGTTGGCATGAATGGTGTGGGTAAGTCCACATTATTAAAAACAATGCTAGGTAAAATTAACCCTCTTGATGGGAAAGTCATTCGAGGTGATTACCTGTATCCGTCTTACTTTGAACAAGAAGTAAAAGCAGAAAAAATAACACCAATTGATGATGTTTGGAATGCCTTCCCTTCGATGGAGCAGGCTCAAGTACGTGCAGCATTAGCAAGAGCGGGTCTAAAAACCGACCATATTACACGTCCATTGAATTCTTTATCTGGTGGAGAGCAAGCAAAAGTTCGTTTATGTAAATTAATGATGGAAGAAGCGAACTGGCTTCTTTTTGACGAACCGACAAACCACTTAGATGTCGATGCGAAAAATGAATTAAAACGTGCCATGAAAGAATTTAAAGGCACTATTGTACTGGTAAGCCACGAACCAGATTTCTATGATGGACTCGCAACAAAAGTCTGGAACGTTCAAGATTGGTTCACTTCTGGACAACAAAGCTAAGACCAGCTCATTTTAAGAGCAGTTCCCACATGTTATGGGACTGCTTTTTTTATTTTTTTCAAACTTCTATGTATAATTGACCACATTTAAACATACTATAATCAGTGGACTAACTATTTTACTCCTACTTCCAATTAATGCTCTCCTACGAGATCAGCTCATTCATCTAGTAGTCCCTATTAATTCGTCATCAATTACCTACAGTTTTTTAGAAGTTACATAATAGTCACTTCTTGTAATAACGGTTCACTGAGTTGCCACGCTGGCCTCTCTTCAAAATCTGTAATATCAGCTGAAACTTACATCATTGTAAGCAGAAAGAACGAAACTTTTTACTCTTCTCTTCGTATAATTAAATAGAATTGAAAAAATATTAATTTGATTGAGAAATTCTTTCAATTAACTATTGATTTATATATAGCTTACTAGTAAGATATATATATAAACTATATAACTTACTGATAAGCTATTTATAAAATATAATCTAATACAGAAAGCGAGGAATGAAGAATGACAGTTACAATTTACTCACAAGCGAGCTGTTCTTCATCCAGAAAAGCACTTAAATGGTTAAAAGATCACAATATTGAATATAAAGAAAAACGTATCACATCTCACCCTCTTACACTTGCAGAATTCAAAGAAATTCTAAGCATGACTGAAGATGGTACAGATGAAATCATTGCAACAAACTCAAATGACTTTAAAAACTTAAATATCGACATCGACCAACTTTCTATCCAAGAGCTATACGCTATTATTCAAGCACACCCAAGAATGTTGCGTAGCCCTATTTTAATAGATGAAAAACGTATTCAAGTTGGTTACAATGAGATGGACATCCGTCGTTTTATCCCACGTAAAGTACGTGCTTACGAATTAAATGCGATGACAAGATTGGCACAAGAAAGTTAAAACAGTTTTGGAGATGACCTCTATGGATCAAGAAAAACAAAAAGCCATTACCTCGTTGTTTGAAGTCGTTTCATCTATTGAGCGTAAGTGGGCAAACGAGTGGAATAATCATAATGTGCTCGGCTTTTCAAAATCCCATATTTTAATTTTAGACTACTTATCGCAGGAGGGCCCAAAACGCCCTTCTGCTATTGCTGAGCGGTTAAAAGTAACAACTGGTGGTGTTACCGTTTTAACAACAAAGCTGATTAATGCTGGCTTTATTGAAAAAACACAGCATGCCACAGATCGACGAGCCTCACAACTAGTTATTACTACAGAGGGTGAGAACATCTTAAAAGAATCGCGTCAACAAGTGAGTGAAATTATTAACAATATGTTTGGTATGCTCACAGCTGAAGAACTGCAAACATTACGAACGATTTTTTCAAAATGTCTATTAGATGTTGAATCTAATCGGTCAGAATAAAGAGCACAAACTAAAAAGATGCATCGCAACTATTTGCGAGTGCATCTTTTTTTTAGATTAATCGACCGAATACTTCCGCCTAAGTACTTGTGGTGTGCGACCAATCTGTTTTTATTATGCTGGTAGCACAGATTCCACAATTGCTGTATCAGACATGAGCATTTCTTTTAATCGAGCCTTTGCACGGAATAAACGAGATTTCACAGTACCAATAGAAACCTTCATAATTGTAGAGATTTCTGCAAGTGAATATTGGTCTATGTAGAAATACCATAAAGTCTTTCTATAAATAGCATCTAATTGCTCCATTTTATCCTGTACGAGTTTTGTTACAATATCCTTTTCAATTTTTTCTTCCGTCGAAATTTCATTATTGGGAACCAAATCTAAAATCGGTACGTCTAATGTTTCAGGTTGGTTCATCATATATTTGCTTCGACGTACTTTTTTACGATAGCGATCTCTAAATGTATTCATTGTAATAGTTGTCAGCCAAGCTTTAATATGCTCTACCTCGGCAACGCTGTCTTCATAGCGTACAACCTTTACCCATACTTCTTGCATTAAATCTTCAGCCTCTACATTATTGCGAGTTAGTTTCAAACATAAGTGATATATATAACGATTGTATTCCTCGTATACGCCTTCTAATTTTTCATTCATTGTGTATGCCTCCGCTTCTTGTTCTTGCTTCTATACACATTCTCGCAAAATAATGTATTACACTCTATCGCATTGGCTTTCAATTTCATTACAATCGTGTAAGCTTAATCGCTTTTGCTTGTAATATTCGTAAAAATTGTTTTACTACTATATTACTTCTCCTACTAAAAATCACTTTATAACAATACTTCCCTATTTTTAACATTATATATTAAATAGCGTTTATTATCAGAAAATTAAAGACGCATTTTTCGGTTTATAAAGACACAAAAAATGCACTCCTAGCAGAAGTGCATTTATGCTAGCTTAACAGCCCTAGACGAAAGGCGGAGGCAACGACCTGTGTACGGTTCTTTGCTTTAAGCTTTGTCATGAGACTGCTAACATAATCCCTGACCGTATGCTCACTTAAAAATAATAAACCACCAATTTTTTTATTATCATATCCTTCAGCAAGCAAGCCAAGAATCATCGACTCCCGTTCTGTTAAATGAAGCTCTGTGTTTTTTTCTACCTTCTCGCCCTTACGTGATAAAAATAAACCTAGACGCTTCCCTACTTCTTCAAGAAGTGATAATTCTTCCTTTGTACAATCAAATTCCTCGCCTAGCTGATCAAATGTTAGCCATCCAAATAATTGGTCTCGCCTCATAATAGGAATAAAGATGATGGAGGATAAATTAAATAATTGAATATGCTCCTCTTTTACGTAATTTTTAGGATTTTTCAAATAAATAGGTTTTCTTGAACTAAGTATAGCGTTTTCCCCATTCAACTGCCCTTTCATACTTTGCACTTTAGGAAGTTCCGCCCCAATAACCCCGTAAAATTGGTTGGACCATGGAACATATGCATAAAATACGCATCTTTTATAACTAAAATACTCTTCACATTTTTTTAAAATATAGGCTAAATCCTGATAGCCTGAGGAACTGATCAGCAATTTATTTAGCTTATCTAATAACTGTAAATGCCGTAACTCTTGATTTTCAGTAGATCCGTTATTCCTTTTGTCATCTCGCTCACAGTCATCGTAAAGCTGTACGAGAAACGTAAATAACGATAATACATACATTAAGATGGCATTCGTTCGGCTACTCTTTTGTTGAATCATAAAGGTAATCAATGATTTCTCAAAAATTAATTGGAATAAATTAAAGCTCTTCCGATCGATTATAGATAACTGTGCCTGAAGCCACGTATTAAAAAAAGACTTATCACCATCATTTAGTTCATCAATGTTCGTATATGTCATCAAACGCAAAAATGAATCCAGTAGCATCGCTGCCCTTTTTCGATCTTCTTCGGCTATAGAAGGTGCTAAATTGAGGTAAATATTGACATTTTCTTCAATTTGTTGATGATGAATTTTAATAAATAACACAAACTCTTGTAATGTTACTTCTTCAATTAACTGAAATGGATGCGTCATAGGAAATTCTTCTCCTTCACACTAACAATACCCTATAAATGGAGGATATTCACTTACTATATTATACAGCATCTTATAGGATAGTATTTCAAATTGAAAAGAGTAAGATGAAAGTATCGCTAAACAATGCGAATACTTTTGAATCCCAAGGTAACCATATAACCAGAAATAATGAAAGGTGCGTGCTTGAAATGAGACTGGAAAATAAAGTAGCCATTATTACAGGTGGAGGTACAGGAATCGGGAAAGAAACGGCACTATTATTTGCTAAAGAAGGAGCAAAAGTAGTTATTACTGATATAAATGAACAATCTGGTAACGACACTATCCGCGATATCCAAGCAATTGGCGGTGAAGCATTATTTGTACATCATGATGTTAGCAATGAGGAAGACTGGAAAAAGGTCGCAGATGAAACAATCAAAACATTTAACAAAGTAGATATTCTTTTCAATAATGCAGGTATCTATATCATTAAACCACTTGCAGAAATCGAGCTTTCTGATTGGAATCGCTTAATGTCCATCAATGTGACTGGTGTCTTCCTAGGTATGAAATATATTATGCCACTTATGGCTAAACATAATAAGGGCTCAGTTATTAATGCCTCTTCCATCGCTGGCTTAACAGGCGCTGCTGGACACGTATTATACGGAGCAAGTAAAGGTGCCGTTCGCATTATGACAAAAGATGCTGCAATGGAATATGCTCCATATGGCGTACGCGTCAATTCGATCCATCCTGGCTATATTGATACAGGTATGGCAGACTATGCATCAGCAACAACTGGAAGCACTAAAGATGAATTAGGAAAAAATTTATTCCCATTAGGACGTTTAGGCTCTGTTAAAGAAGTAGCGCAAACCGTATTATTTTTAGCTTCTGATGAATCTTCGTTCTCAACAGGTGCAGAATTCGTCATTGATGGCGGAGCAACAGCAAAATAACAATAAAGGTGGTCATTGAAATGAAACTAAAAGATAAAGTAGCAATCGTTACAGGTGGGGCCAGTGGTATCGGTGAAGCCACAGTTCGTCTCTTTGTACAAGAAGGCGCTAAAGTAGTTATCGCCGATTTTTCAGATCGTGGACAAATTGTTTCTGACGAATTAAATAACAATGGTTTTGATACACTCTTCGTAAAAACAGATGTAACTAGCGAAGAAGATATTCAAAACATGATTAAGGAAACCGTTACTAACTACGGTAAACTTGATATTATGTATGCCAATGCAGGCGTAGCTGACGATGCACCAGCACATGAGCTTTCTTTCGAAAAATGGAAAAGAACGATTGATATTAATTTATCAGGTGTATTTCTTTCTGATAAATATGCCATCGAACAGTTTCTTACACAGGGAACTGGTGGTGTCATTGTCAACGCTGGCTCTATTCATAGCTTTGTCGCCTTGCCAAACCCTACAGCCTACTCCTCTGCAAAGGGTGGCGTAAAATTATTAACGCAAAATCTATGTACAGCTTACGCTAAACAAGGCATTCGCGTAAATGCAGTATGTCCTGGCTATATCGACACTCCTCTACTAGCTGAAGTCGATGCGCAAAAGAAAGAATATTTAGCGTCCCTTCATCCACAAGGTCGCCTTGGTAAACCAGAAGAAATTGCAAAAGCTGTTCTCTTCTTAGCAAGCGACGACGCAAGCTTTGTCAATGGTACAACGCTTCTTGTTGATGGCGGGTATACTGCTCATTAATTTTAGTAAGATCTGATTTCAATGTTTTCTAGAAATCAGATTTTTTTTATTTACTATAAGATATCGCACTCTTATATTCCTACTCGCACAATATTTGTTATTCTAATACATAGCTATACTTTACATTGAAGAGGTGTTCCTATGTATCAATCACATCAATCTTGGTTTGCGCAATGGCAAGCTACACACCGTATTACGAATGGATGGATAAAAGGTAGGACTGTCCATGTTATGACAAATAATGCACTCATTTTAATTACAGATGGGCAAGCTTCATGGAGTATAAATGGTCGGGTACAACATGTACACCTAGGCAATTTATTAGCCGTTGAGAAAAATTCTGTTGTCGAGATACTGGACAATAGCAATTATGCATTAGCCGGATGGATCATTTATTTTGACATATATGACCTCACTACTCATACCCTTAGTGAACGGCAACCTATTCTTGAAAATGAATCCCAAATGACCAAAATTCCTGAGGTAGTATTGGCTACGATTAGCCGTGATTTAATGGAGCCTATAGATCATACTTCAAACACTTCCATCATTATGAATCAATATATTTTATACACCTTACTAAAACATGTATATCAGCCGCAAAATAACGAAAAACTCACGGTCGAAAATAAATTACAACTATCAATTGAATATATACATAACCATTACAATGAATTGATTACAAGAGAACAATTAGCTAATAGTATCGGTATTAGCCCATGGCACTTTTCTCGAAAATTTAAGGAGCAATATGGCTTATCTTTATCAGAATATCTAGCAACTTATCGCATTTATCGTGCACAGGAGGCTTTACTCACTACTTCAGCACGCTCACAGGACATTGCTAAAAATGTCGGCTTTGAAGATGCCCATTACTTTAGTAGACGATTTAAAGCAATAGTTGGCGTCTCTCCAAAAAATTATATAAAATCAATTGCTCAGCAGCGGATATATTTTTTATCTCCCCTGTATGCTGAGATTGCACTGGCACTAAACATTATCCCTCATAGTGTAGTGACTACTGCTTCCCTAGTGCCCAGTTATCAACGGGCATTATTTAACTCCCATCAAATTCATACTATGGATATGGGGCATTACATCATTGATATTGACCAAATTCAACGCCAACAGCCTACATTAATTATTGGCAATATACTAGATGATCAAATTAAAAATGAATTACGTGAAATTGCTCCTGTTATTAGTGGATTACCAAATGAAATGACGAGCTTAATCAACTATTTCGGGACACTATTTCACTGTGAGGAGCAAGCAGCTTCATTAATTAACGAATCTCTTACTAACGTTAAAAAGTATAAACAGGACTTAGCAAATGTTCTACGAAGAAAACCTACGCTAGTATATTTAAGGGTTGAGCATTTTGGTTATCGATATATCGGTGAAAGATCATGCGAGATTGCTCGGCTACTCTATAACGAACTCGATCTTTCTATGCCTCCAAATTTACAAGGGAAAGAATATAGCTTTAATGACTTGTCACTAGAAGATTTATTACAGGCCAACCCTATTTTTTTATTGCTAGAAAAACGAATAATGGATTATTTCAGCTCTGAGGAAAATATGAAAAACTTACTAAATAGTGATCAATGGAACATGTTAGATGCTGTTAAAAACAATCGTATTCTTTTCGTTGATACGTCACTTGGACTAAACAACTGTGGTATTTTTGGAAAACCTATTATTCTACAAAATCTCTATCAATTTTTTAAAGAACAACACTAAAGTCCAATTGAATAAACACAATCCTCTATGGTTTCTCTTTCTCTAATTTGCTAACATTTGAAAATGATAATCATTATCAAAAAAGGAGATTAGAGAAATGTTTAAAAAATATTATGCTTTCTTACCATTGCTAATGATGGTTTTCGCTTTGGCTGCATGTAATAGTGAGCCAACGGAAGACAATCAAAACACACAGTCATCAGAAGAAACAGCGGCTACTACCAAAACCGTTAAAGGACTTTTCGGCGATGTTACGATCCCGACAAATCCTAAAAATATGTTGGTGTTTAACTCTAATTATGCAGAGTTTTTACTATCTATTGACATTGTGCCCCAAAAAGTTTTAGTGGTAGATGAAATAGAGCCTGACTATCGTCCAAAGCTTTTTAAAGAAAATAATGTAGAAATGATTAATACCCCTCAATATGAAGAAAATTTAGAGCAAATACTTTCATTGGCTCCTGATTTAATTGTCGTGCAAGGGAATGTGATCGATGCTAAAAAATATGAAGAGCTAAGTAAAATAGCCCCTACCCTTGCCGTGGATGCCAATGGTTCTATAGAAGAAGCACTTCCTGCATTAGGTAAAGTTTTTGAGAAAGAAAAAGAAGCTGAAGCAACCCTGACTGCTTACAATAACAAAGTGACAGAAGCTAAAGTAAAACTACAACAAGCCATTGGCGATAAAACAGTCATGGTATTAAGGGTTGAACCAAAACAGTATCGCTTCATGGGCGCTAAAGCAGAGGGACCAGGTAGTGGTTTAATCTATCGTCAGCTAGGATTAAAAATTCCAGAACAATTAGCAGATTCAGAAGATTGGTTAACACCGTTATCTCTTGAAATCTTACCAGAAATTAAACCAGACTATATTTTCGTTGAAAAGAGAGTGTTAGAAAATTATAGCAGTGATGAATCGATGAAGAGTTTAGAAGATAGTCCGCTATGGCAATCCATGGAGGCTGTACAGAATGGTCGCGTGTTCCCATTAGATACAAAGGATTATGCAGTTGGACTAGGTCCTATTGGCACAGAACTACTAATCGACTATATTGTTGAAAAGTTGGTGCCCTAATGTCAATAAATGAACAAGACATTTATGACGTAACAATTATTGGTGGTGGACCAGCTGGCATGTATTCCGCATTTTATAGTGGGATGCGCGAAATGAGAACAAAAATTATTGAGATTAAGCATGAGCTCGGTGGTTTTATGAGAACGTATCCAGAAAAGCTAATTTGGGATGTAGGTGGTGTTGAGCCTGTTCGCTGTGAAGAAATAATAAATGCACTTATTACTCAAGCGAAAACATTTGATCCAACCATCGTTTATGGGCAAGAAATTGTTGGCATGGAACAGCGGGAAGATAAAATTTTTGAGTTAATTGCTAAAACAGGAGAACGTCATTTTAGCAGAACGGTCATTTTAGCAGCAGGTCGTGGTATTACCAAAATTCAAAAGTTAAATATAGAAGGAGCAGATCGTTACGAATTAACTAATTTACACTATACAGTTACGGATAAATCTAAGTTTGCCAATAAACGTGTTTTAATTTCAGGTGGTGGTGACTCTGCTGTGGAATGGGCGATTGCCATTGCACCAATTGCTAAGGAAGTCATTGTTGTTCATCGTCGAGAAGATTTCAAAGCGTTTGAATCATCTGTTTCGCAAATGAAGCAAGTTGCCACATCACTAGTCCCCTATGTTGTGACTAGTTTGCATGGCAACAACACCAAAATAGAACGGGTTACTGTCCAACATGTTACATCTGGTGAGAGCACACAATTTGAAGTCGATGAAATAATTGTTAATCACGGCTTTGAACGATCCTTCTACGGTCCTATTATGGAATGGGGCTTTGAATGTGAAGAATATGGTATATCTGTTTCGCCTAAAATGCACACAAGTATTCCAGGCATATTTGGTGCTGGTGATTTTATTACTCACCCTAGTAAGGTTCGCCTGATAGCTGGTGCGTTTAATGATGCCATTCTAGCCGTTAATAGCGCGAAGCTATATTTAGATCCTACCGGAGTCGATATGGCTGGTGTATCCTCTCACAATGACCGCTTCGCTGAAAAAAATGAAAAAATTATACAACGCTATATGTCTAATTAAATAGAAACATCTTGCATAACTGCACTTCAAATGATTAGAGTCAATCTAATCATTTGAATGCAGTTTACTTTTTTTCGTATGTTTTTAAGAAAATTTTCACTTCTACGATACAAGCATCTATTTGAGAATCATTATCATTAATTGTATTATCGTAATATAACCTATTGAAAGAAGTGAACCATCAATTGAAAAACCTTACTTTAGCAGATTGGGACTCGGCAAAATTAACCATTTTACATATATCTAAAAATCCACAGTTAATGCCTGTCATTACTTGTAACTGTATTTTCGGTTTTATTGCTCAAGGGTCTGGCGAATGGGACTTACATCATACTCCCCTTTTACACCATAAAAACATCTTTTTGATTGTTCATGACCCTATAAACATACATGTCACGCAGGAACCATCTTCAGAATGTCTATGGATCTATTGTAATGTTTCTTTTGATAACATAGTATCTGAGCCCTTAGAGCCTCTCATTTTTTATGATGCACCGAAGCATTGGCTAACTTTAATAGATAACATAAACACACAATGGGAAATGCACACTGACGCCAGTAAATATAAGACAAAATTATACTTAGCAGAATTAATCTATGAAATGTATACACTAGATTCAAATAGATTGCATGAGGAACAGTTAACCTCTCAAACATTAGATTATATAAATAAGCATTTTCATGAAAATTTATCGCGTCATACAATTGCAGAAAAAATGAATTACAGTGTATCTTATCTCTCTAAACAATTTAAATATCAAACTGGTTATGGTCTAATTGATTATTTATTACATACTCGTATCAAACATGCAAAGCGGCTTTTAGTTGAAACACATCATTCAATCCAAGAAGTTTCGAAGCAAATTGGTTACGAAGATTCTTCTTACTTTACTCGCCTATTTAAAAAACATACTGGGTTAACGCCTGGGCAATATAAAAGATTATATTTACCCAATTCTCTAGTGTTGAATAATCCTAATTTTGAGCTAAAATCCTCCGATGTATTCAATCGAGGACCTTTATATAATGATAATTGTTATCAATATGAAGGAGGCTTTTTACCAATGAAATTCAATTGGAACCATACTATAGTAGCTTCATTTGTTTTATGTGCTGCTTTATTATTAACAGCTTGTACAAACAACGACACTACCAAAGAATCAGAGGAAACAATGGTTTATCACTCCATCAATGGTGATATTACGTATAAAAAAAATCCGCAACGTATTGTTACTGATTTTTATTTAGGTTACTTACTTGCTTTAGATGTCAAACCAGTTGGTTCGAATGAAGCGCAGCTAAAAAACCCCTATATTCCTGAAAAAGATAAAAAAGAAATTGAGGTGATCGGAGACTCTATAGAAAAAGTACTTTCATTAGAACCTGATCTAATTATTACAGGTAATAAAGAAATGTATGAGCAGCTTTCTAAAATTGCACCTACCATCTATATTGAATACGAAGAAAATATACCTAAACTCATTAAAGAATTTGGTATTATTTTAAATCGAGAAAATCTTGCCCAGGAGTGGCAAAAAAACTATCAACAACAAGTTCAAACCGCTCGCCAAAAAATTGCTCGTATTATTAAGCCTGAAGAAACAATAACTGTTATGGATATACTGGATGGTAAAGGAACCATCACTATTTATGGCGATGGTTATACAGGGTATCCTGTTTATACAGGATTAGGCTTACAAATGGCGCCAGCTGTAAAAGCAGAAACTACTATAAAAACCCCATGGGTACAAATTTCTTCAGAAAAAATTTCAGACTTTGTAGGGGACCGTGTTATCGTTGCAAGAGCGGCCGACACGCCTAAAGTCGACTTTACAACGGCTCCTGTATGGAAAAGTTTAGATGTTGTTAAAAATAATGAAGTGTACGAAATAGATAATTTCAAATTTTGGTTTACAGACCCCATTTCTGTTATTGGTCAAATGAACGATCTAACTGACTTATTTATCGAGCGTGCCAATGATAAGAAAACAAAATAAGACGAACTTTTTATAGTTTCCATGGTTTATATTACCATTTCCCGAGTGTGGCAAAGCTCTCTCTTATAGACTTTGTCACATTTTTCTTAACAATCTACTTTACTCTATATCATCATTCGAACTTGATTGAAAAGTTTTAGAAAATGACTAGTAAACTCCTCCCAAATAAAAATAGCAGTGGCTCTGATATGACGGCACTTCCCTACCACATTATGCTATACTATTTCTATTATCGAAATATTGGAAAGAGGGATGCTAGATGACAAATTTACAGCAATTAGATGCTTATTTTACAGAACATCGTGAGGCACATTTAAATGAACTGAATGAATTTTTACGAATTCCAAGTATCAGTTCTCTATCTGAGCATAAAGAAGATATTCAACAGGCAGCACAATGGCTAGCTAATGCGTTTGAAAAACTAAATCTTGAAAATATCTCTATTACACAAACAGCTGGGCACCCTGTTGTCTATGCAGATTGGTTACATGCTGAAGGGAAACCAACTATTTTATTTTATGGTCATTATGATGTACAACCTGTTGATCCATTAAATTTATGGGATAGCGAGCCGTTCAATCCTACGATTCGTGACAATAAATTATTTGCCCGTGGAGCGAGTGATGATAAAGGACAAGTGTTTATGCATTTAAAAATGATTGAGGCACTCTTTGCAACAACAGGGACTTTACCAGTCAATGTCAAATTCATTTATGAAGGCGAAGAAGAAATCGGCAGTCCGCATCTACCTGCTTATGTTGAAGAACATAAGGAAAAACTCGCAGCAGATTTAATTTTAATTTCTGATACGGGTCTTTATGGTCCTGGTAAGCCTGCGGTATGCTATGGATTACGTGGCTTAACAGGCATTCAAATTGATGTTCGTGGAGCTAAAGGAGATCTACACTCTGGTCTTTATGGTGGCGGCGTCCAAAATGCTATCCATGCATTGGCTGAAATTTTAGCATCCTTCCGTGATGAGCATGGAACGATTCAAGTTGAAGGCTTCTATGATAAAGTATTGCCACTATCAGAAGAAGAACGTGAAGCTTATTTAGCACTTGGCTTTGATGAGGAATCAGTTAAACAGGAAGTTGGCGTAAAAGAATTATTCGGTGAACAAGGTTTTTCTTATTTAGAACGCACTTGGGCTCGTCCAACACTAGAGGTTAACGGTGTATTTGGTGGCTTCTCTGGTGAAGGCATCAAAACGGTTCTACCTGCGGAAGCTGGTGCTAAAATCACATGCCGTCTTGTTCCAAATCAAGAGCCTGACGAAATTGTAGCACTATTAAAAGCCCATGTTGAAAAACATAAACCTACTGGTGTGGAAATCAATGTTTCTGAATTTGATAAAGGGCGTCCATTCTTAACACCTTTCGATCATCCATTTATCCAAGCAGCTGGACGTTCCTATGAAAAAGTGTATAATGTACCAACTGCATACACACGTGGCGGAGGATCTATCCCTATTGTAGCTGCCTTTGATGAAATTTTAGATTTACCTGTGGTGTTAATGGGCTTCGGCTTATCAAGTGAAAACTTCCACGCACCGAACGAACACTTCCATTTAGAAAACTTCGATAAAGGCTTACGTGTGTTAAGTGATTACTTATACGAGGTTTCTGATTTACAAAAATAAATATCGTCCCATTAAAAAATCCCCTCACTTTTAAAGTGAAGGGATTTTTTTCGGTTATTCACCAAAAATCGTCACTATTTCAGCTGATTGTTTACGTTCCTTGCCTTTCGGTACTTCATCAAAATAACCCATTTGTAGCATGGCAATGACACGCTCACCTGGCTGAACCTTTAAAGCTTCACGGAATTTCGGATTATCTAAGAAGCCTGGCGTTTTCCAGCAAGAACCAATGCCTCTATCCCACGCAAGCAGTTGTATATTTTGAATAAACGTACTTGCAGCTGCATAATCTTCTAAACGTTCTTTTTGACGAGCATCCTCTGGTACGATTACAAAAGCATAGCCACCTGGTAATGTAAATTTCATCATTTGCTTCGCTAAATCTTCACTTGAAAGCTCCTGCCATTTTGGAATTGTCAGGTCGCGTAATAGCTGGTGTAGGTCTGCTAATTCCTTTCCACAGGCTACTACTAAACGCCAAGGCTCACGGTTACCGTGATTTGGTGCCCAGACAGCATCATCGATAATAGCCATCAAATCCTCACGATCTACAGGCTGACCATTAAACTTTTTAATGGAACGACGTTGAATAATTGCATCTCTAACCGATAAAATTTGTTCGCTCATATTTCTATTCTCCTTCTACCATAAGACAACATATTAGAGTTGGTCTCTTCTATCTTTCACATTATCACAAAATGATATGCTTTAAAACTATCTCTTCTTAAGCAAAGCTGTCATCTATATGATAGAAAAAGTAAGTCATACTCGGTGTATAGGCAGTGGAATCCTCGTAAAAATAAGGTCGATTAATACTATCCGAAGTATGGGCATTGACATAGGGAATACCATTTTGAATACTTGTGACAATAACGGAGTGATCAATTCTCCCATTTCCTTGAAAATCATAAAAAATGACATCCCCAAGCTCTAGCTCCTCTGCCGATTGAACACGCCTACCCTTCAATCCAGTTGTAGATCCCTCTAAATACCACCTTAATGAATGAGCCACAGACCAGCTAAAGCTCCAATTCCCTTGTTGAATCCACCAACCTTTATCTCTACTCGGTGCGCCACGCATTGGTGCGCCACCCGCAAGTAAGCATTGAGATATATAGTTTGTGCAATCTACATCAAAGTTTGGAAAAGCTGGGTTGCGTCTGTTCCACCATAAATTAGCATATTGAACTGCAGCCTGCCTGTTATACATTTTTGCCATACATCCCCTCCTCATGCCATCATATGTCTATTCATGACTTTCTATTAGTTAGGTCCTTACTCATATTCTTATTGAAATCAATTATATTCAGCACGTTCCTTTCCATTTTCAAGAACATTTTTGCTACAATAAAGAGTAATACAATGCAGATTTTATTTTATGACTGGAAGGGATGTTAATTGTGAAGCAGCATGCTGAGAAAGAAATTTTACAGCCTACTCTTTTATGCGATAAAAAAGGTAATTTAAATCCAGCAGCCATCGGATTTGCACGTAAGCCCCTTATTAACAGCAATTTAAGCGGCCATCTCATGCGCAAAAAGAAATGGAACTATTGGTGTATCTATGGTGACGAAATCTTGTTTTCTGCTACGATTAGTCATTTAGATTATGCTGCTGTCTGCTTTGTTTATTTCCTTGAATATGAAACACAGCGCTATTTCGAAAAAACGATTACCATTCCCTTCGGTGGTAAATTAAAAATGCCGACACAGGTTTTAGAATCCGTCTCATTTAAAAATAGCGAAATGATGATTGATCTATTATATATACAAAATGAAACGCATCTATCGGTGTCCATACCAGACTTTGATGGTGATGTTTTACGTGCAAAGCTTATCGTCCAACATCCCCCAACTGATGAAACCTTAAATGTTGTCATCCCTTGGAATCGCAAAACATTTCAATTTACAGGCAAGCATCATATACTCCCAACTTCAGGTGTTGTCACAATTGGTACTCGCCGTTATAATTTTTCGGCCGAAGAGAATTTTGCAGTGTTAGATTATGGACGAGGTGTATGGCCACGCCAAGCATTATGGAATTGGGGAATGGCCTCTCAGCGAGTTCGAGGAAGACGGATTGGACTGAACTTAGGAGGTAAATGGACAGATGGTACTGGCATGACTGAAAATGCTGTTTTTGTTGATGGTAAAATGACCAAAATACATGAGGATCTTTTGTTTCAATATGATTCTGGAGACTATATGCAACGTTGGAAAGTAAAAACGAAATTTTCTAATCAGGTTTCATTAACCTTCTCCCCTTTTTTTGAACGTGTTGCTCAAACTAATGCCAAATTAGTTAAATCGGAGGTACATCAACTATTTGGCTATTACGACGGCTCCATTTTACTCGACAATGGTGAAACACTTGTTATTCAACAAATGCTCGGATGTATTGAAGAACATCGTGCGAAATGGTAGAACGTATCTTCTAGAAGACGTCGCTTTCCGTGGGTATTACAAAAATGCTACTTATTCCACGGAAGCTTTTTGTCTCCTAGCCCCTTCCTTGCTTTAACTAAGGGCCTGTAATATTTTCTCTGGGTCATCAGTAAATATCGCCTGTATACCTAGTTGCTGTAAATAGCGAGCATCACGTTGATCATTAACAGTATATACACGGACAGTTGCTCCTTCAGCGAGAGCTAGTTTAACTGATTTACGAAATGACGTTGGTAAACTTACATGTAACGCTTTAGCTGGAATAAGAGCAATGTACGAAGTAAAATCTACTAACACTTCTGCAAACAGCGCCGCACTTTCTATATAAGGTGCTATTTTTGATACTGTTTGCAATGATTCATGATTAAAAGATGAAATGATTACTCTTTCAGTCATTTGCTGTGCAGCCACTTCTTTGAGTACGAGCGCTTCAATCCCTTCATATGAGATAATATCTGTTTTCAGTTCAATATTAATACGATGGTTGGTACCTGCAAAAAGCTCTAACACTTCCCCTAACGTAGGGATTGTTTCATCTCCGAACTCTGGAGAAAACCACGAACCAAAGTCAAATGTACGCAATTGCTGTAATGTAAAATCTTTTACATAGCCTGAACCATTGGAGGTACGATTAATGGTTTCATCATGAATGACCACTACCTCTTTATCTGCGGTTAAATGAACATCCAGCTCTATCCCTGCTATAGGAAGCTTTGATGCTGCTTGAAAGGCTGCCATCGTGTTTTCTGGATAGTTTATCGAAACACCTCTATGTGCAAAAATGTCCAAAATCATTAACCTCCTCTATTATCATTTAAAGAAAAACTTTCCAACCCCAATGTAATAGTAGCATAATTAACTATTTAGCTTTCACTTGATGGTAAATATTATATATAGTAGTATGATAATCTACTTTGAAATTGTAAGTACCTAGGAGGTGCTAAAAATGACTGTACAACATCCGGATTTTCAGGCTGAGGTAGAGCGGTTAACCTATACCCAAAGTTATATGCAACAAATATTAGACGAATCACAACGAGATCTACAATCCGCTCAAGAAAATATCCGTAAATCCATGGCTGACCTTGATTACTTAGATTCGAGTTTAAGTTATTTAAATATCTTAACAAACGCCAGATTCTTTGAAATGGCTCGTAATCAAAAAGAAGGTCTAGAAGCCGTTCGGAAAAAGCCCTATTTTGCCCGAATCCATTTCCAAAAGACAGGTGATCCTGAAGAATTCCTTTATATTGGGAAAACCTCACTATTTCATCGTGAAACCCATGAACCCATTATTGTTGACTGGCGCTCACCCGTAGCCAATGTTTATTATGATGGACGTCTTGGTGATATGGAGTACGATGTCCGTGGAGAAGTTCATAAAGGACATCTCTTTGCTAAAAGACAATATAAGATCGAGAACGGCGAATTACTCGATATACGGGATATTGATCTAACAACAAACGATGAACTCCTACAAGAAGCATTGGCTGGGAAAGCAGATGTTCGTTTAACTGAAATTGTCTCGACAATCCAAAAGGAACAAAATGAAATTATTCGAGCACATCTTCGTCAACCAATTATTGTACAAGGTGCAGCAGGTAGTGGAAAAACAACTATCGCTCTCCACCGAATATCTTATTTCCTCTACACAATGGGCGAGCATTTTAATCCTGAACAGCTCATGATTTTAGCACCGAATAAGCTATTTATTGATTATATAGGTGATGTTTTACCAGAGCTTGGTGTCGATAAAATATGCCAAACTACTTTTACAGACTACGTTCTTGCTGCCACTAAATTAAAATTAAAGCTTCAAAATCCAAATGAGCAATTAGAATTGCTCGTTGCTGGTGGAAATCATCAGCCTACTGCGTGGATCGCTGAAGTGAAAGGTTCACTTTATTATCGTGATGTCATTGAGCGCTATATCCAGAAGCTGGAGCAAGAAATCGCGCAACAATTCGAAGATGTTTATATTGAAAAATACTGTATTATGCGAGCTGCTCATCTAAAGAAACTGTTTTTATATGAGTTTTCTTATATGCCAATAGAAAAACGCCTTGCACATATAAAAAAGGTGTTAGCTAGCCATGTCCGCCAAAAAAAACAGGCTGTCTTAGCTACACTCCATAAAAAATATGATGAAGCATTGGGTAAAGCCTTAAATGGTATACGGGATGATGAAAAGCGTCGACGTGTTGTCACAAAATTTATCGATGAACGCGACGAACGAATTCCAGCAATAGAAAAAGAAACGAAAACAACTGCAACTGCCTATATGCGTCGCTTTCCTAAACATAACATTAAAACACTTTATCGCACCCTTCTTACCGACGCCAAACTTTTAACAGAGCTAGCTCCTGAATGGCATTATCTTGAACAACAGCAATTTTTGCAGGCACATCGTAAAGAACAATGGGCACTCGAAGATTTAGCCGCACTATACTATTTACAAGCACGTCTAAAAGGCATCCCAGATGAATGGAAAATGCGTGTTGTCTTTATCGATGAAGTACAAGATTATAGTTTGTTTCAGCTTGCTGCTTTAAAAACAGGTCTTGATACAGACATGTTTACAATGGTTGGCGATTTAGCTCAAGGAATTCATAGCTATCGCTCATTAACTGCCTGGGAACCTGTCCAAAGTTTATTTCCTCGTGCAAGCTTCCGAACATTGCAAAAAAGCTATCGAACAACCATTGAAATTATGGAAGTCGCTAATCAAATTTTAGCGCAAATGAATGAGCAGCTACCGCTGGTTGAGCCAGTTGTTCGTCACGGTAATGTGCCAAGTTTTATTCAAGCAGATCAATTTGATGCCTTAAAAATTAAAGAGTTTTTTGAAGCTATTCGTCAAAATGGTCATCGGTCTATCGCTTTAATTTGCAAAACTACTGCTGAAGCCATTTCGATGCAACATACATTGAAAGACAACAAAATTGCCTCACAGCTGCTAACAGAAAATGAATCGATTAATCAGGAAATGTTGCTTGTTGTACCAAGTCATCTTGCTAAAGGGCTTGAGTTTGATGCCGTCATTGTAGCTGCCTTTGAAACACCCTTTTACGATACAATAATTGATCGGAAACTACTGTATGTAGCTCTCACACGAGCAATGCATGAACTCTATTTAATTGGCCCATCCAAAAATACATTTTTATTAGAAAATTAAAAAGTCGCTAGAAGGCGACTTTTTCATTCATCATCAGTTTCTTGGCGGCAATCGATAAAACTTCCCTTTCGATAAATAAGCTTTAACTACTTTCCACCATGATCTAGGGGCTTCCTTTGGAGGAGACTTCTTTTTTGGCAATGCTGGCATGCGCATGATCACGACTCCTTTCTTAAAGCTTATTAATACTATATGAAGATAGTAGGTAATTATGATAAAAAACGAGCGAGGAGTTGATGTTAAATACCACTCCTCGCCCTTTTTCCTACTGTTTTACATAATAATCGATTTGCTGTGCCTTCATAAAACCTGCCTTTTCATAGACAGATAATGCTTTTTTATTGTCAATTTCTACATCGAGCATAACAAATTTCGCACCAACTTTGCTCGCATAATCCTTTGAAAAAGAAAGCAATGCCGTTCCAACACCTTGTCCCTCACAATTTGGATGAACAGCAAGTGCTGTTACCCATTGGATTTCATTTTCCTGAGCAGTCGTCACAGTTCCAACAACAAGGCCATCTCGATAAGCAACCCAAAGCTTTCGTCCATTTGTAGATGTATTAAAGGCAATGAGTTCCTCTGATTCTTCGGGTAAATCACCAAAAGCTTCACTATAGATGGCAATCAATTCCCCCTGCTCACCAGCATAAGGTTGAATACTAATATCCGTTTGTAATTCTACTGGTTCTGCTTTTGTTTCTAATGTTGCTTCCGAAAAGCTGTAGGCATAACCTTTATTTTCAATAAATGCATGTCCATAAGGAGAGCCATCAATTACTACAGCTAATTGCCCCTCCGCTCCTCTATCTGCTAAGCCAGCTTGTATACCCTCAACTAATGCAGCTCCAATACCCTTCTGTCGATATGCAGGTGTTACTACTAATGACCATTCATATGTATGAAGTCCCATCAAATCAATGGCACTAGCTGCACCTACTAACAAATCCTGTTCATCCTCATATGCTAGTACCATAAAGCCCTTTGACTCAAAAGAGCTAGCCATTGGTACACTCATAATGGTTTCATATACTCGATAATCATGAATGGTTGCTTCTTCACATAATAGTTTTACTTCTTTCAATGTTTCTCCATCTAATGGAAAAGACACTGTCATCACTGAAATATTCATCTTTTACTCCGTTCCTGTGTCAGACTATTGCCCTATTGTAGCAAGAATAAAAATAAACTGGCAACAAAATATATAAATACCCACTATTAATCAGAATTTTACTTCAAAAAACAGAATAATAAAAGGATTTATACTATAAAAATTCATGAAAATGACTGAAATTTACTAGAAATTATAGATATAAAATATTATGCTAATTTCTCAAAATGAGAGATAATTAATCTTTTTTACACAGTTACTTTTAAACTATACAGAAACTCCTATTAGATATCTTTTTTTATAATATTATACTATTTATTCAAATTAATAACATTTCAATTTAACGAAAAAAGAGTAATTTCACATGAAATTACTCTTTTCATCGTAAACCATCCATAGAATTTTTGTGAAAGGTGAAAATGGATTAACGTAGCAGGCTACTTGCTTCCCTGTGAGCCGCTTCCTCCGCTACTGCTCTTTTTAGCAAAGATTTTTAAATAAAGTGAAGGTGTCCACTACTCTTTATAGAGGGTTGTTGTCACTCATCACTTCTCCACATTGAAAATAAGAGGCTATCCTTTCTCTAATCATACAAAAATAATAGGCTATTTTGTTCACTACGGCTCGTTTGAAAGATAAGGGTAAGGTACTTTTGTACATGATTGCTTGGAGTAAAGCGGCTCATAAGACGCCCCCTGGAAAGGACGCTGGCGGAACGGCAATCAATCCCTTGCCTTTCAAAATGGCTGTTTCTGCCGTTGACATCACCTTTTTCATCTATTCCTCAAGATGATGCGAGGAGGACTGAAGCATTTGCGCATAAAGGCCACCCGATTCAATTAGTTTTTGCTGAGGTCCAGCTTCTACTAACTCACCTTTTTGCATAACTAAAATCATATCGGCATTATGCACAGTATTTAATCGATGGGCAATAACAAAACTAGTGCGACCCTGCATTAACGTATCAAGCGCCTCTTGTATCGCCATTTCCGTCACAGTATCGATACTGCTTGTCGCCTCATCCAAAAGTAAAATTTTCGGATCAGCAATAAGCGCCCTTGCTATAGAGAGTAACTGCTTCTGACCTTGTGATATCTCGCGTCCATCCGCAGCAAGAATCGTATCATAGCCATCTTTGAGCTTCATGATAAAGTCATGGGCATTCGCTTGCTTGGCAGCTTTCTCAATCTCTGCATCACTTGCATCCAGTCGACCATATCGGATATTTTCACGAACAGAAGTCTCAAATAAAAAGGGGTCCTGCAATACAAAAGCCATCTGTGAGCGAAGGGATTGACGATCTATTTGCTGTACATTTATGCCATCAAATAATACCTCACCCTTTGTTACCTCATAAAACCTTGCAATCAGTTGGAGGATTGTTGTTTTCCCAGCTCCAGTCGCACCAACAAGGGCTACCGTTTGTCCAGGTTCTACTTTAAAATTAACATTCTTTAGTGTGTAAGCTTCTTCTTCCAGCTCATATTTAAAATACACATGCTTAAACGCCACATGCCCCAATAACTGATGCTTTTGTGCTGGAACGGTTTCTGCCTCTGGTTGTTCATCAAGCAAGGCAAATACACGCTCTGCACCAGCAATGGCTGATAGTACCGTATTGAACTGGTTTGCTAAATCATTTAAAGGACGTGTAAATTGTCGTGCATATTCAGTGAATATAACAATAACTCCTATCGACACATGCCCATATAACGCAAGCACGCCTCCTATACCTGCAACAATTGTAAAGCTCATATTATTTAAAAAGTTCATGACTTTAGGAATATAGCCCGAGTATGTCTGTGCCCAAAAACCGGTTCTTCTTAATCGCGAGCTTTTTTCTCGAAACTCTGCTTTCATACGCTCTTCTTGTGAGAAAGCTTTGACAATCCGCTGCCCTGAAATTGTTTCCTCTATCATCCCATTCAAAGCGCCAATAGCTACTTGCTGCTCTTTAAATAAGGGTGCTGTACGCCGTGTAATCCAGCGCATAGCCCAAAACATCAGCGGAATAATTGTCATCGTCAGCACTGTCAGCAAAGGGCTTAAACTAAGCATAATAATGACGGTTCCTCCAAGCGTAAGTACACTTGAAAACACTTGGATAAAAGAGCTATTTAAGGTAGAGCTGACAGCTTCAATATCATTCGTCATACGACTCATCAGTTCACCATGTTGGCGACGATCAAAGAATGCAACTGGTAATCGTTGAAAATGAGCAAATATACTTGTTCGTAATCTATAAATAGTCTGCTGAGCAATACCAATCATCCAATAGTTTTGTAGAAAAAGTGAAACAGCTAACAGAATATAAATACCAATTAATACACCAATCCACTTACCTAAACCTGAAAGCTTGCCATGCATAACATAATTATCAATCATTTGACCGATTAAATAAGGACCAACTAAAGCTAAAATTGAACTGAGCATCACTAGTAAAAGAACCACAATGAGGAGTGTGCGTTGTTCGTCGACAATTTTCCATAGTCGAAGCAATGTACTTTTCCAATCTGCTGCACGAGGCCCTTTCTTTTTCTTCACAGCTTGCTTCAGATCATCTTTAGTCAAAATGGGCTCATAGCCAAAAGGTTTTTGGAAAAATCCCATTAATCCTCCACCTCCTGTTGGGAGATTGCAATTTTTTTATAGAGCGTTGAAGTTTGTAAAAGCTCTTCATGTGTACCATATGCAACCACTTTTCCAGCATCGATCAGTAAAATACGGTCTGCACCTTTAGCTGTGCGAATTTTTTGTGTGACAACAAGCATTGTTGCCTTCTCTTCACTTAATGCCTCCCACAAAGACTGTTCAGTTTTAACATCTAAGGCACTTGTACTATCATCAAGCATTAAAATATGCCCCTTTCTCAAAAGAGCTCTAGCAATAGATAGTCTTTGTTTTTGGCCCCCTGATAAATTAACACCTTTTTGTCCAACCTTAGTGTCGTAACCATTTGGGAAATCTTCCACAGATGCATGTATTTGTGCCTGCATTGTAGCCTGTAGTACAGCATCCATTTCAGCCTGAGTATCTCCCCAACGTACATTATCTGCAATACTTCCTGTAAACAATAATGATTGCTGAGGGACATAACCAATGATTTCACGTAGCTCTTGCAATTCCCAGTCCTGAACATCCTGCCCTTCCACAAGAATTCTTCCTTGCGTTACTTCATAAAAACGAGGAATTAGCTGTAACAATGTTGACTTTCCAGCACCGGTTGCCCCCATAATCGCTAATTTTTCTCCTGACCTCACTTGAAAACTCACATCTGACAGGACGGGAGCATCTCCTCCTGGATAGGTAAAACAAACATGTTCAAAGGTTAGATCTCCATATTGCATTGTGCTATCTACTTCTTCTGAGTGGGAAATATCCTCCACCTCATTTTCCATAGATAGTACTTCTGCCATACGTTCTGCGGAGGCCTTTGCACGCGCATAAAAAATAATAATAAACGCAAACATTGAAAACGAGCCGGTCATACGCATGGCATAATTGACAATAGCTACAATATCGCCAAGTGGCGTTGTCCCTGTGGCAATTTGCTTTGTACCAAACCATAAAACGGCAAGCAAGCTCATGTTCATGATGAATAATAGAACAGGCATAATATATTCCATAATGCGTAAAGCCTTTACTGTATCCATTTTTAAGCGTGAAGCAACTTCATCGAAGCGTGTAGCCTCATATGCTCCACGTAAATAGGCCTTCACTAAACGAATTGCCTGTAAATTCTCCTGTAATACCCTATTTAAACGATCTACCCTCTTCTGTACACGTCCAAAATAAGACACACCCTTCGCCACCATAAAAATAAGAAAAATAAAGATGATGGGTGCGCCTATCACTAAAAACAGCGCCAATTTGGCATTTACAACAAAGGCCATTACGATACTTCCTATAACAGCAAGCGGTGCTCGAAGCATAATACGTAAGCTCATAAACAGTACCGTTTGTACCTGTGTGACATCATTCGTTAATCTAGTAATGAGCGATGCTGTGGAAAATTTTTGATAGGTTGCTAGTGTAAAGGATTGAATTTTATCAAACATGGCATTTCGTAAATCATATGAAAAGCTTTGTGCTGTATGAGAGGAGAAATAAGAGTTAATGACTCCCGCTATAAAGGCTACGATTGATAGTGCAAGTAAAACAGCTCCCCATTGCAAAATCATCCCTTGATTTTGGGCTCGTACACCTTCGTCAATTATTTTTGCCATAATGAGTGGCTGTACAAGCTCCACAAATAATTCTAAAAGCATTAAACATAAAGCAAAAATGGCAGTCCATTTATATGGTCTTACATAGGAAAAAACTTCTTTCACATTCTTTCCCCCTTGTCAGAGATAAAATATAAAGCTAGTTAAAAAATCCTAACCCAATAGTATATTTATGCTTTTTCGCCTGCTACCGAAAGCCAGGTTACACAAACAAGCATAACGAAAACACCTATTAATTGCCAAAAACCTAAAGATGTACCGAATACAATGACTGAAATAACCATTGCTGTTAATGGTTCGATACTGGAAAGGATACTCGTCTCCACTGCTGTAATATATTTCATACTACTTAAAAACAGAATAAAGGCTACTGTTCCAAAAAATATTAATGCCACGACTAACATAAGTATCTTAAAATCTGTTAAAACAACCCATTGGTTGGACTGCCACACACGGCTCACTAAGCCTAATGTTAAACCACCTACCAGCATGCCCCAGCCAACTACTAATAGCACACTCCACTCCTTCATTAAGCGTGCAGGATACAGTGTGTAAAATGCAAATGTTAAGCCTACTGCTATACCCCAAAGCAAGGCTTTTGGACTAATAAGCAAACTTTCAAACGAAGCGTTCGTTAGTAATAGAAATAACCCTATAAGGGTACCAATAATCCCTAACACTTGATATTTTGGTGGCCATTTCTTTAAACTAAGAGAGACATATGCCACAACAAAAATGGGCGCTAAAAATTGTAGTAAGGTCGCAAGTACTGCGTTGCTTTCATTTATAGCAGCAACAAAAGCAAATTGTACACCTAGCATCCCTGCAATACCAAAAGTAATGAGCTGTCTACCCCAGAGTTTATGCTGCCAAATACTAAAAATATTTTTTCCTGTTAACAATAAATATGTAAGTAGTAATATACCTGCAACCGATAAACGGACTGTTAACATAAAGGAGACGGTCAATGGTGTATGGTTAAGTAGCCACTCCATCAAAGGGCCAGTTGCTCCCCATAACATAGCACCCGAGACAATAAATAATATTCCTTTTAAACGTTCCATACCAATCCTGCTTCCTATATACGTACTAAAAATTGTTACTTTTCTTCAAATCTTTTCTTACACATCACGAGAAAAGTCCTATTTTTCTTCATTATCAAATATTTACAATTATATTCATAATGACTAATTCCCGATAATTAACTATAATATTAGTATATATTGATTACCCAAGGAGATCGAAAAATCATGAGTCATATGCATAAATCATTTACGATTGATGAACATTATTTAAATTCACTTCCTTTTCCTGCAATTATCATAAATCAAGATGGACAAGCGACTATCTGGGGAAAGAGCGCAGAACATCTGATTGGATTGTCAGCCGATGATATTAAAGGAAATACTACTCCATCTATACTCGAAAATCTACTACGTCAGCTTCCTGTAGAAACATTTCAGTCTATTTTACAAAATGAGGACAGTACGTATTTAGATAAAATTCAAGTATACACAACGTCAAACACAGAAATAACGACAGCCCTGTTAGCGAAGCCTTATACAGAAGAAGGAGAACGTTTTATTCTACTAATCTTTATGCTACCAGAATTAATGACGAATGCTGTTTCACATTGCAGTACATTTGTTAATATCAAGTCAGGTTTAGATGCTACATTCATGACTGTCACACTCGATCACGATGGATTTATCTTAGAATGTAATAATGAATTTTTAAAGACAAGTCAATGGACGCCAAAGCGTGTAATCGGCAAAACATTTTGGCAGTTATTCCCGGATAATGAAGCGAGCGAAAAAGTCACAAATACGATTTGGCGTAATTTAAACAATGGTCATACGTGGCAAGGCGAAGTTGAAAAAATCACAAAAATAGGCCAATCCTATTGGGTATTGCTAACAGCCATTCCTACTTTTAATCTCGAAACAAATGAACAACAATTTATCTTAATTGAAAAAGATATTACTAAATCGAAAACCATTCAACATCAGCTAGAAAAAATAGCTTATATCGATACAGAAACTGGGCTGATGAATGCACATCGACTTGAAAAAGTCATTACCAATATGATTGAAGAGCAAAGACATTTTTCATTTGTTTATCTAAGTATTGATAAATTTTATACTTTAAAAGAATTACATGACCAACAAATCGATCAAAGCCTTATTATTGAATTTACAAATCGAATAAAAATGTATTTCCAAGATAGCACAATGGCTCGTATAAATGAAAATGATTTTGTTGTCATTACCCCTTTAAGTGAGTGGTTTATTCAAGGGTTCTTATCTTACTTACAACAGCACCCTATTTATAGCGGCAATATTGCTGTACCAATTTCTATTAGTGGTGGCATTACAAGATATCCAGAAGACCAAACAACATTCTCTCAACTTATGAAAGCCTCAATTGCTACCATTTCAACAGTGCGTGAGGCTGGTGGGGACAAAGTTGTTTCCCTGTCAACAGCAACACATAAAGCTTTAAATCGTAAAGCTTTAATTGAAAAACGGTTACTTCAAGCACTTGATCAGAAGAATTTAAAGGTACTTTATCAGCCACAAATTGATGTTTATTCTGGTAAAATTACAGCTGTTGAAGCACTTGTAAGATGGGAAGACGAGGTAATTGGCGTTGTTGCGCCTGATGAATTAATTCCGATTGCGGAAGAAACAGGCCTTATTAATAATATCGGTTCCTTTATGCTAGAAAAAGCTTGTGAGCAGGCATTACTTTGGAAAAAGGCGGGTCATGATTTAAAAGTATCTATTAACTCTTCTGTTCGCGAATTCCGCGATAAAAATATGGCAAAATCCATACTTGAAGTGCTCGCAAAAACAGGTTGTCCAGCAAATCTTCTACAAATTGAAATTACTGAAAAATTTGCTTTAGAGGCAGAAGCTGCCACATCTATCGCACAGCAAATGCGCAAGCTTGAAAACGAAGGCATCTCTTTCGTATTAGATGATTTTGGAACTGGCTATGGATCATTTAGATATATGCAGATTTTACCGATTGATACACTAAAAATTGATCAAACGTTTACGAATTCTCTATTAAAATCTGAAAAGAGCCAAAAGCTTATGCATGGTATGGTACAACTTGGTAAATCTATGGAACTGAAAGTTGTAGCCGAGGGTGTCGAAACGGCTGAGCAAGCAGACCTATTAATCACATATGGTTGTGACGCCATTCAAGGCTATTATATTAGTAAGCCAGTTACACCAGATGAAATTGAAGTATTGCTTAGTAAAAAATAATAAGTAATTAAGGAGGCTGCGTTAAGCTAAACGCAGCCTCCTTCTATTTTTTATAGACCTTTTGTAATTTTACTTTACTTGAACGGACTGAACGGAAAATAAGTTGAATAATTACTTCCGCAAAGACTAGACCGATCACAATTGCACCTGTAATTAAAAATGCCTTTAGGCCATACTGTAAGCCTTGTAAGTAATCGTCCTCTACAACATTTCGCATGGCATTATATGCCATCCCTCCTGGCACCAACGGAATAATTCCACCAACGATAAAAATAATCATTGGTATTTTAAAACGTCGCGCATACAAATGGGCAACTATGGCAATGACAAACGAGCCAAAGAAAGAAGCTTTGACGACATCCATTCCTTGCTCTGTTAAAACGTAATAGATAATCCAGCCAATTACTCCAACAAGACCACAATGAAGTAATGTTTTTCTAGGAACATTAAAAAGAATGGCGATCCCAGCTGTCGCAAAAAAACTAACAATTAATTGTATAAGAATGTCCATCATCTGCATATTGTCCGCCTCCTAAAATCCTAGCGTGACGGCAATTGCTGCACCGATTGCAAAGGCTGTTAAAAAGGCCTCTGCTCCCTTTGCCATCCCTGACATAAAATGACCCGCCATTAAATCACGAACAGCATTGGTAATCAAAATACCTGGTACAAGTGGCATGACAGAACTAATAATAATTTTATCAAGTTCAGTTCCATAACCATACTTTACTGCTAAGAAGGCCACAAAGCCGAGAACAAGTGATGCCGTAAATTCAGAGAAAAACTTCACCCTTGTTAAATGGTTGATCATCACAAGTACTAGAAAACCCATCCCACCCGCTATACAAGCTACCGGAAAATCCGACCATCCTCCCTTAAACATAATCAGGAAACACCCACTTGCAAGTGCGGCTGACAAAACTTGTAAATAAGTTGGTAAAAAATAATTTGTTTTTTGTATCGACTTTAACTCGTCATAAGCTTCTTCTAATGTTATGATGTGAGATGTGAGTCTCCGAGATACTGAATTTACCAAGGCTATTTTTTGTAAATCTGTAACCCTACTGGAAATTGATGTAATTCGCGTCGGCTGTGTCTTGCCTAACGAAAAAATGATTCCAGTTGGTGTGGCATAACATTGAGCATCTGGCATATTTTGAGTATGTGCCATCCGCAGCATCGTATCCTCCACACGATATGTTTCTGCTCCACTTTCAATCATAATACGCCCTGCAAGCAACAAACAGTCAATCGTAAGTTCATTATCCGCTTCTTGTAAGACCATTACAGCTATCTGCCTCCTTCAAAAGGTTCCTTGCCAATATTATCGAACTGCCAATAAAAACTCAACTGAAAATTTCAGCATAAACAGTTAGCTTTCTTTCAATTTAATTTTCATGAATTAACAATTATTGAGCATGTTTTTTCTATTTTAGTAGGTATTTTACAACCACTTTAAAAGAAGTACAACAACATTCGATTGATACCCTATAGAAGGATAGCCGATTTAAAATAATTACTATAAATTAACATTAAAAGATCCGTAATTTGTATAACTTTTTTAATGATTAACACGTCTGATTGTATAGAGAATAAAAAAGAGGGGAGCGTATCCAACACCATGCAGGAACGCAGAAAAAAACGCGGTCCAATAATTGATTTTTTATTACTGGGCCTTATTGTAACCTTAACAACAGTTATACTAGTTATTATCCTATCAAAGGATGAATTTAAGTTTCAAAAGATTAGTGCTTCAAAAGAAGAATCTAAGACAGAATCGGTCAATAGTAATTTATCGACTGAAAGTTCTGCGTTTCCAGGCATACGTATTGTTACAGACGTTTCTAATGATAAACGAACACCATTTGCTATACATTACCCACAAACAGATAACAAAGTTTTTAATGACGCCGTATTACAATACATATCGGATTCAAAAGAAAACTATCTAGCATCTATGAAAAAAAATAAAGATAAAGAAGCTATGGGTGAATTAAATATTAGTCTTGAAACATTTCCATACCGAGAGCATTATTATTCCTTTGTTCTAACAAAAATGGAGTACCTTGGTGGAGCTAATCATGAAGTCTCAACGAAAACATTCTTCATTAATAACGAAACAGGCGAGCAAATTACAATTCAAACCCTTCTACAAAATGACGAGAACAACTTATCAACGTTAGCTGCCAATGTACGAAAGGATTTGCAGAAAAACCTTCAAATAAAGGATGAGCTTTTCACTGATGAATTACTGAAAGCTACAGAGCCAAAATGGTCTAACTTCAATCGCTTTGCTATTGTCGACGATTCATTACAATTCTATTTCAATGAATATGAGATTGCTAGCGGAGCAGCAGGTGCCCCAATAGTGAAACTACCCCTTTCACTTATTAACCCATTGTTAGCCTCTGAGTTTCAAATTGCTATGGAAAATGTAAAACCAACAAATCCACCGCCTACAGGTGATCCGAATAAGAAACGTATTGCATTAACATTTGATGATGGTCCACATCCAAAAGTGACGGAACAAATTTTAAACATTCTCGATAAGTATCACGCAAAAGCAACCTTCTTTATGCTCGGTAGTCGAGTACAATATTATCCTGATATTGCAAGAGATGTATTGGCGCGGGGCCATGAAATTGGCAATCATTCGTGGAACCACCCTGTCTTAACAAAGCTTACACAAGAGCAAGTGATGAAAGAGTACAATACTACAGCCAATGAAATAGAAAAGGCAATTAATCATGGTGCTACAGTTTTCAGACCACCTTATGGTGCAACTAA
Source organism: Lysinibacillus sp. FSL L8-0126 (assembly GCF_038630385.1). Classification (NCBI taxonomy): domain Bacteria; kingdom Bacillati; phylum Bacillota; class Bacilli; order Caryophanales; family Bacillaceae; genus Lysinibacillus; species Lysinibacillus sp. FSL L8-0126. Next base: position 1,056,769 of record NZ_CP152028.1, read on the forward strand.
TGACACGATTAATGCCGAGATCCCTATACCTGTAGTGCTATGGTCGATTGATACATTGGATTGGAAGCATCGCAATGCACAGCAATTATTGCCACATGTAAAAAATAATTTGCACAATAATGCCATTGTCCTAATGCACGATATACATCAATCTACTGCAGATGGACTTGATGCTGTCCTTGCCTATTTACAGGAGCAAGGTTATGAATTCGTAACGGTATCAGAAATACTACCATATCGTCAATAGTATGAACCCTTTTCATATATTCAATGAAAAAGTCCAATGAATTTTTAAACGAATTCATTGGACTTTTCTTATTATTTTATTGTTAATGTATCTAAAGGCTTGAAGTCATTTAGCTGATAGCTCTTTACCTCGTTACGCGCTATTGTATAAAGAGCATCATCTATATAGACTACTCGTTGTACAACCTGCTCCCAATTCTCATATGGCTCATTAGTATTACGATTGATTATATTTCCTTTTAAAACAATCCCTTTATCAGCAGTAATTTCATAAATTTGAGCACCATGACCTTGGTACACAATCTCATCACCCTTACCTGCATCATACAATACTACTGGGAAGCCAAAATAATTGAACTCCTTATTGCGGAATAGCGCTTTCGGATTATATTGCACATCAGAGTAAGAGCCTTTCCCACCGATTTTTACTGTCGATTGTTCTTTTGGGTTACTGAAGTCTGACACATCAAATAGTGACATCTTCATATTGGTTGTCACCGTAAAATTACGTTTCGTATAAGCATCATAGCGTTGCTCCGTATCATAACCAATACCCATTAAATGTGTTTCATCTATTGGATGTAGGTAATTACTAAAGCCTGGAATCTTCAATTCCCCTAATACTGCTGGCTTTTTCGGATTTGCTACATCAATGACAAACAGTGGATCCACTTGTTTAAATGTCACTACATAAGCTTTTTCTCCCATAAAACGAGCAGAATATATTTTTTCTCCAGGTGCCATATCCTTTACCGAGCCAAGTGATTTTAAATGTTCATCTAAAATAAAGAGGTGATTATAGGAAGTACTTTTCTCATCCCACGTATTGCCCTCGGTTGTAAAGATTCGGAAATTACCTTTGTATTCGTCCATTGAATACTGATTTAAGACAGTTCCCTTTACTTCTGTACTTCCAGCAAAATTTAAAGTCGTTCCATCTACATTCCACTTAAAAATCTGAGTGTCTGCTGACCTAGGTAGCCAAATCATATCCATAACTCGTTTATTGGATGGAGCAGCCTGATTATTTTCATAAATTGGTGTCGTTAAATATAGGGCATTTTCTGACATATAAAGACCACTACTTCCACCTAAATACCCTTTTGTATTGGCTGTTGTCTTAGCTCCATTTTTTAAATCGACAGCTGTAATTAAACTATAGGTACCATCCATTGTATTAGGTAATATAGAGATTTTTTCTAAAGGTAGGCTTGTGTACGCTGATCCTGCTGCACTATCAAATGTTTTAGGCTTTAATTCGGCTTTTTTATCTTCTTGCAGCATCCAATAATTCGGATACATATTACCAATTATATATAATGTGTCCTTTGTAATACGAATATCCTGTAAAAAGCCTTCTTGCCCAACATTACGTACATGTTTTGGATTGCCTGGATTCGAAATATCATAAAATGAGGCTGTTACCATGGCTGTACCAGCCTTTTCAATATATTCATCCCCAATGGCAATTAATAGATTGTCATATAATGCAAGCTTAGAAATATATTGTGACTCTTTTAGTTTAATGCTTGTCGCTAACTTCAAATGCTTAGGATCTTTAGCATTGACAACCGTAATACTCTGATCCTTTACACTGTAAATAAAGCCGTCTTTTACGACAACAATATCACCCTCTTCTACACCGTCTACTTGGTTATTGGTTGTAGACTCGTTATTAGCAGTGGCTTTATCTTCACTTGCTGCACTTTCAGCTTTCTCTTCCTCTCCCCATCCAACTCTTTGAGTCGTTAACAGCTTTTTAAAATATTGCTGGAGCTCTTTTTCAGATTTGACGGCTGTTAACGTTTCAATAATAGTAAATGAAATCGTCTGTGAAGAGACATTCAGCCCCCCTTGTGCGAAGGCTTCCTTTTTCACATGTAATTGATAATTCCCTGGTGCTAACTTCTTGACCACTATTGTTTTTTGATCTTCTAATAATTCAATTGTTGCAGGCACTTTTTGGCCTTTTGCCGTTGTAATAAAGACATAGTCCTCTGTAATCTTGTTTTTCTTTAAAGCTACTGAAAAAGATGCTTGCCAGCTTTGTGTAGCCATGCTGGTGCTAGCGGCCTTTGCAGTCACATCCGTATTCACCATCCATGTGAAAACGCCAGGCACGATAGCTACAACAAGTATCAACATAATTACCAACCATTTGTTTTTCATCATTTTTCCTCTCTTTCATTTACTTGTTTATCCATTAGACTAATAAAAAATCGGAAAGTTACATTTTTCTGAATTTTTTAATGTAGGTTATGACTTCACAAAAAAACAAGGGGGGAATACTCCCTCCCCCCTCGTTTATTCTTCAAACGGCCATTTCGGCAACATTTTTGATAAAGACTTATCTCGACGTCTTCCTAATACATAATCAGCCTGCATAATGGTATGAATTTCACGGGTTCCTTCATAAATAACAGGTGCTTTTGAGTTTCGTAAATAACGGGCAACTGGATATTCATCTGAATAGCCATATGCACCATGAATCTGTACTGCATCATCAGCAGCCTTATTGGCAAAGTCACACGCTTGCCACTTTGCTAAGGATGTCTCGCGAGTATTTCGAACACCTTTATTTTTCAGTTCACCTACGCGATAGACAAGAAGACGACTCATTTGATAGCCGGCTTCCATATTAGCAATCATTTGTCCAACAAGCTGGTGCTCTCCAATAGGCTTACCAAATGTCTCTCGTTCATGACAATATTTCACACTAGCCTCTATACAAGCTTGGATTAAACCAACGGCACCTGCCGCTACTGTAAATCGACCATTATCAAGCGCAGACATGGCAATTTTGAAGCCTTCACCCTCTTCACCAAGTCGGTTTTCAACTGGCACACGTAAATCTTCAAAAAAGAGCTCACCTGTATTACCAGCACGAATACCATATTTTCCTTTAATCGCTTTTGACGTAAAGCCAGCCATCGAACGTTCTACAATGAACGCACTAATCCCATGATGTTTCTTCGATTTGTCTGTATAGGCAAAAACGAGAAAATGATCTGCGATATCACATAAGGAAATCCATGTTTTCTGCCCATTGAGGGTATAATGATCTCCATCACGGACAGCTGTTGTTGACATGGCAGCTACATCAGACCCAGCGCCTGGTTCTGTAAGACCAAATGCTCCAATACGAACTCCTTTAGCCTGCGGAACAAGGTAGCGCTGCTTTTGCTCTTCAGTACCCCACTGCATTAAGGTCATGCTATTTAAGCCCGTGTGGACAGATACAGCTGTGCGAAATGCTGTATCTCCCCGTTCAAGTTCCTCACATACGATGGCAAGAGCATTATAATCCATACCACTACCACCGTATTGTTCAGGAACACAAACACCCATTAAGCCTAACTCAGCAAGCCTTGACCAAATTTTAGCATCAAAGCCTCCATCAGCATCCCACTTTGCAATGTAGGGAATGATTTCTTCATCAACAAACTGTCTTACCGTTTTTCGTAGCATTTCCTGTTCAGTGGACATTTCAAAATTCATGGTTAGCACCTACCATTTCACGATCATAGCAGACTTATGTGATGTCTCTTTAATCACCACGCCACGTTTAGCCATCTCTTCGATATACGTATCACCAGGAACTATTGCTTCAGGTGGAAATACACCATGCTCTGTAATAGCACCCGCTCCTATCATCTGCGCTACAACAGAAATGGTATTAGCAGTAGCACGAGCCATGGCTGTTTCATTAATTGTCATATCCTTACGTACAACCATTTCATATTCATACGTTACCTGCTGTTGTGCTTTTTCACCAGCTACAATGACACGTAACAGTACAGCATCTGGTTTTGTGCCCAGTTCAAGCTTCTTTTTAAGCGCCTCTCGTACAACGGCACGAACAGGTACTTCTTGATTATCAACTTCTACCTTATTAGTGGAATCAAGGAATCCTAAGTCAGCTAAAAGCTTAAATTTCTCTGCGTGACCTTTATAGCGGATCGTTTTATATTCTAATGTGCGGACATTGGGGAATGTCTTATACAATGTGGAAATGCCACCAGATGTATAAAATGCCTCTAGCACACCGAAGTCATCAAAATAAATAGGTTCAACGCCAGACAGGGATGGAACTTCTTCAAGCTTGCCCTTCTGAATCGTTTTGGAAGGCTCTGTATAATGATCGAATACGCCATCTAAAGAAAACACACGTGTATAATGAAGTGGAGGCTTTGGATCAGTTGGAATACCACCTACAAATAGTTTAATAGAATCGACATCATCTAATTTCGATGCACCATAGCCAGCAAGAATATTAATCATACCTGGCGCAACACCTAAGTCCGGAATGATTGTGACACCTTTTGCTTTTGCTTCCTCATGAAGATCTAATATCTTCTCTGTCACACCACCAATATGACCGCCTAAATCTACGGAATGTACGCCTGCCTCAATCGCTGCTCTCGCTACTCGCTCATTGAACGAATAAAATAGCGCATTGACGACAACGTCACCCTTAGACATAACGTCCATTAATGAATCATCACGCTCTGCATGAAGCTCCACAACCTCCACTTTATTAGAGTCTAGCGTATCTACAAAATCCTGTGCTACTTTTACATCGATATCCCCTAAAAACACACTCTCCACTTTATCATTTTTTATTAAATCACGAGCTACCTCTTTACCCATTAAACCTGCACCTAATACAACAACTTTCATCAAGAACATCCCCTTTCGTTGATCTGTTACTCTGTATCGATTTGTGCTCTTTGTAATTTACCGCTGTAGTCTACATAAATACTCTTCCATTCTGTGTAAACATCTAGGGCCGCTACACCTGAATCACGGTGTCCATTACCAGTCCCTTTTGTGCCACCAAATGGCAAATGGATTTCAGCACCTGTTGTGCCTGCATTTACATAAACAATACCTGTGTCCAAATCACGTTGTGCGCGGAAAATTGTATTTACATCTTGTGAGAAAATGGAGCTAGATAAGCCAAACTTCACACCATTATTTACTTCAATTGCTTCTTCCAAGCTTGCTACTTCAATGATAGAAACGACTGGGCCAAAGATTTCTTCTTGGGCAATAATCATGTCAGGCTTCACATTTGTAAACAGAGTTGGCTCATAATAGAACCCTTTATCGTAAGGTGGTTCATTTAATATTTTGCCCCCCGCTAATAATGTAGCTCCCTCTTGTTTGCCTATTTGCACATAGTGATTAATTTTTTCCAATGCGGCTTTATTAATCACTGGCCCGATTTTAACGTCCTTTTCTAGACCATCGCCAATTGTTAGCTTTTGCATTTCATCTAAGAGACGCTTTTCTAATTGTTCTTTTACATCTTTATGCACAATGACTCGACTACATGCTGTACACCTTTGCCCAGCAGTACCAAATGCACTCCATAAAATTCCTTCTGTAGCTAGCTGTAAATCGGCGTCATCCATGACAATGACAGCATTTTTCCCACCCATTTCTAAAGAAATCTTTTTCAAGTGCTTACCGCCAAGCTCGGCTACTTTACTGCCCGTTGTCGTGGAACCAGTAAAGGAAATAACCTTGACATCAGGGTGTTCAATTAACGCTGTCCCTACTGTAGGCCCTGTACCAAATACAATATTAGCGACACCATCTGGTAAGCCCACTTCTTCAAAAATTTTACCCATTTCATAGGCCATCATCGGTGTCTCATTCGATGGTTTCCAAATAAATGTATTCCCCGCAACAATGGCAGGAAATGACTTCCACGTTGCAATGGCAACGGGGAAATTCCAAGGCGTAATGAGTGCCACAACACCAATCGGTGCCCTTACACTCATGGCAAATTTATTGGCAAGCTCCGATGGTGTTGTTTCGCCAAACAATCTTCGACCCTCCCCAGCCATATAATAAGCCATATCAATTCCTTCTTGCACTTCTCCCCTAGCCTCTTCAATTACCTTGCCCATCTCTTTTGTTAAAACGGTCGCCAAATATTCTTTCTTCTCTTTCATTTTGAGACCGATGGCATATAAATAGTCTGCACGCTTTGGCGCTGGTACAAGTGCCCAGCTCTTTTGTGCTTGTTTGGCAGCAGCTACAGCCTCATCTACCTCATTTGAAGTAGAACGTGGTATGGTAGCAAGCTGCTCACCATTTGCAGGGTTCGTCACTGCTATACTTTGTAAATGTGAATGTGTGACCCATTTACCGCCAATATAGTTTTTAATCTCCACTACATACACCCCCTGAAATACTCTATGATGCCTCGGCTGTTGTACCAGTTGTATTCCATTGGTACAGCGTCTGTAACAGAATGAAATATGTCAATATTCCGAATTTTCTAGATGCAATATACCTGGTCATACTAGCATTTACCTAATAATCGGTGACAACTACCAGAGGCTTTATTTTCATCTAACGTCATTACCTCCATATAGAGGATGACTTCTAAATTTAGAAGCCACTTAAGGTTATGTATATTCACAATACCCTTCGTTATATGAAAATAAATAATACACATTCTAGTTTTTTATATTCGACATTTTCTAGCTAATTCCCTTTTTTTCTAAAATATTTAATTTCCTATTGAAACTAATGTGATTTATAATCGTATACAATATCATTAAATTTACTTTTGGAGGAATCCCTTTATGAATAATCATGAAATTGACTACAAGTTATTTGGTGACGACATGCAATATGTGCAAGTTGAGCTTGATCCTCAAGAAACAGTTGTTGCAGAAGCAGGAGCTTTAATGATGATGGATGACTCGATCCATATGGAAACTATTTTTGGTGATGGCTCACGAGGTAGCTCACAAAGTGGTCTAATGGGGAAATTATTTGGTGCTGGAAAACGACTAATTACTGGTGAAAGTTTATTCATGACGACATTCACAAATGTTGGTGCAGGTAAAAAGCATGTTTATTTCGCTTCACCATACCCAGGTAAGATTATTCCAATGGATTTAAGCCAATTGAACGGTAAAATCATTTGTCAAAAGGATGCATTCTTAGCAGCAGCTAAAGGTGTTTCTGTTGGCGTTGAGTTTCAGAAAAAAATCGGTGTAGGCTTCTTCGGCGGTGAAGGCTTTATTATGCAAAAGCTTGAGGGAGACGGTATGGCATTTGTACATGCAGGTGGAGCGATTCACGAAAAAACGTTACAGCCGGGAGAAGTGCTACGTGTAGATACAGGATGTTTGGTGGCGATGACATCAAATGTAGATTACAATATCGAGATGGTTGGAGGCGTAAAAACTGCACTATTTGGTGGAGAAGGGATCTTCTTTGCTACACTACGCGGCCCAGGGACTGTGTGGGTACAATCATTACCATTTAGCCGTTTAGCAAGTCGTGTCTTTGCAGCAGCACCTATTTCGCAAGGAGGGGGCGGTCAATCTAAAGGTGAAGGCGGCATCGGTGGCATATTCGATTTATTCAATAAATAAGAAAACATAAGGCTGGAACAAAAAATGTTTCAACCAACAAAAATACCGAACTATCCAATGAAACACTTATAAAGTGTTTCGGAATAGTTCGGTTTTTCTATTTGTCATGTTTTGTTATTAAGAAATTATTCGACTTCTTGAAAGAACAATTTAGAGCAAACGTGGTGAGTGAAGCGGCTAACGGACGCCCTGAAAGGACACTGGAGGAACGGAAATCAATCCCACAGCTTACTAAAAAGTTTTTTCTAGTCTTTTTTCAATGTGTAGCATGTCAGCAAATGATATGCTCCTCTTTTTTAATCAATTCGATTGGAGATTGCCTTGCCTTGTCCATAAGCCGTTAATGCTTTCACATTTAGCATCAGCATGGCCGTTCTCGTTGCTAACGAAGCGCTACCGATATGTGGAAGTGCTACTACATTTGGAAGAGTTAATAAAGGATGATTCATAGCAATCGGCTCTTGTTCAAAAACATCTAGCCCCGCAGCCCACAGCTTACCATTTTTCAAAGCATCATACAGGGCAGCCTCATCAATGATCCCACCACGGGAAGCATTTATTAATACAGCATCTTCCTTCATCAAAGCTAGTTCCTGTGCCCCAATGAGTCCTTCCGTATCAGTATTATAAGGTGTCATAATCACAACAAAATCAGATTGCTTTAAAAGGTCTTCCAATGAAACATACTGGAAGCCATACATTTCTTCCGCTTCATGCCGACGTCTGCGATTATTATATAAGATTTTCATATCAAAACCTTTTGCTCTTCTAGCAACAGCTTGGCCAATTCGCCCCATGCCAATAATTCCTATTGTTGCTCCTGATACATCCTTACCAACCAGTTGCATTGGATACCAGCTGTTCCATTTGCCTTCACGTAAATATCTTTCACTTTCTGGAATTCTACGTGCAGTTGCAAGCAGTAAGCCAAATACTAAATCCGCAGTCGTATTGGTTAAGACACCTGGTGTATTTGTCGCCATAATGCCTTGTTTCCGTAAAGCTTTCACATCAATATTATTATAGCCAACTGCTAAATTGGTCACTAATTTCAAATTGGGTGCATGTGAAAGTAACTCTTCATCTACTTGATCGGCTATCGTTACCCATAGCACCTCACAGTCAGCGACAGCTGCTAGCAATTTGTCTCGTGGAATAACCAGGTCTTCTTCTTCCCACTGCGAGATTTCATAAAACTCCTGTAATGGTTCAACAATATGTGTAGGAAATTTACGTGTTATAAATAATTTCTTTTTCATGCTCCAAAAACACCCCTCTACTCATTTCCCTAATTCGCCTATAGCGTAACACTTAAAACAAGCATTTTCTAGGGTTTTCTAGTCTGTATCCTTCCATAACTGATAGTTATTAGCTAATTCATCAGCCTCATTTTTAGTTTATCCGTGTAATACATCATTCTATCCTAATCCACAGCACGAAAAAAACTATGCATAGATTGGATGCATAGTTTTTCATAATGTTGGAAAACAAAACCTTCAATAACATTTTTGTGAAAGTTCCATTGTAGGCTACTTGCATTCTGTAAGCGAGTACTACCCCATGGGAATCAAGTAGCCCAATCAATAAAAATATTTCTTTTGAGCAAAGGTTTTCAACTAAAGTGGAAGTATTCACTACTCTTTATGGAGGGGTGTTGTCACTCATCGCTTCTCCACATTGAAAATAAAAGCCTATCCTTACTCTAATCATACAAATAAAGAGCTATTTTGTTCACTAAGGCTCGTATGAAAGATTAGGAAAAGACTCTTTTGCGCATGGTTGATTGGAGTGGAGCCAGCGTCACTCCTAGGGATTTAGCGTCACAGCTGAGACGCTGGCAGAACGGAAATTAACCCCTCGCCTTTCAAACTTACTTTTTCTGCCGTTGACATCAACACTATTAAAATTCTCTAATTGTTGTATTTAAGCGATTGGCCACTTTCTCTAATGCTCCAGAAGATTCACCAATAGTTTCAATAATCTTTACTAATTCAGCTATTTGACTACCAACATTTTGAAAGTTAGAGATAGAATCTTCCACAGAACCAGAAATCGCATCAAATGCTTTTAGCGACTCGGCATTGCGTTCAATACTACTATTCACGAGTTGCTGTATATCCTGAATGGCTTGGACCACCTGTGTTGTAATACCGTTCGACATCATAATTAGTTCAGCTATTTGTTCGACTGAGCTTTTCGTTTGATCAGCAAGCTTACCTACTTCATTTGCAACGACTGCGAAGCCCTTACCATGTTCGCCAGCACGTGCTGCTTCAATTGCAGAGTTCAGCGCAAGTAAATTGGTTTGCCCTGAGATGCTTTTCACAATTTCTACAACTGCATTAATTTTGGAAGAAGAGGCATCTAACTGCTCCACCATATTAGCCATCTCAACTGTTTTATGATGAATTTTTCCAGTTTGCTCATTGATAGATACAATTTTAGTATAACCTTCATTAGACACCTTTTGCATAGATTGTGCCTCTTGCATACTATCTGTCAAAGAATCATTGACATGCTGTGCACTATAAACAAGTTGTGTTACTGTTTCAGTCGTATTTTGAGATTGAACCTCCAACTGTGTTGAAATGCCGCCTATGACATCCTTTACATGCTCCCTAACGCTATTGCGTTGTTTCTCTATTAATATACTGGCATAGTTATCGTATTCTTCCAAAACAATTTGCTGCTCGAAATTACATATTTTACTAACAGCATCACAAAATTTCTCTTCCTCGTCTTTAGATAGTCGAAGCTCATAAATAATTTTACGTAGTGATTTTTCAAGAATGTAAAAGGCTGCTAAATACCATTTAGGATAGAGATTAATCTTCACATGCATCTTTGCCACACGGCTTCGCTTCTCTAAAAAAGCTTCATCTATACGCCCCTCAAACATTTCAATAATATGATGGCGTAATGTTTGCCGTAAGCGCTCGCTAGAACTATGCTTTTGTATCACAGCCTGTAAAGAGGGCACGCTTTCAATAGCATGATAAAATGCACCAACCACCTCAACAACGTTTCTTTCCACATAAGGCTTTAAGCTTTTAATCAATTGAAGGTCGTATACACTTAATCCTACAAGATTTAACTGAAATAAACGTTCTGGCTCTTCAATAAAAATACCGACAGCTGCTTCATCACTAATTTCAATTGTATTTTTCTTAGATCTATTTACAATTTGAAACATTTTCTCCACCTCATATTATAATCATATACCGAACTAAGTCTATTATCCTAAATGCTATTCAATAACAACAAATATTTGGACATTCTATGTATCAATTATAATCTCAAAATAAACAAATGAATAATAAAGAGGTAAATGATAGCTATTATCATTATAATCCTCTATACATTTGTACTATTCAATAAGTCTTTATAACTATTTTACTCATTTTTCAAAAAAATGATGGCTGGAGTAATAAAAAAAGCCACTGCTTCTTATCAAAGAAGAGTCCTGCACCCCTAAAGTTTAGATTTTTGACTCTAACTTTAGGGGTGCAGGACCAAGAGTGACCTTTTTTATTTACATAAAAATAATTACACAAAGAACTGCGGCTAAAACTAAACGATAAATCGCAAAAGGCATTAACTTCACCTTTGAAATAAGTGCTAGGAAAAACTTGATGGATAGTAAGGCAAAGATAAATGAACTAATAAATCCAACTGCATAGAATCCAAAATAGTCCATCGATAAAGTATCCCAGTTTTTCAGAACGGATACTAGACTAGCCCCTGCCATGATTGGCACTGCCATAATGAATGTAAAATCGGCTGCAACACGGTGACTCATACCAAAGAGTACCCCACCTGAAATAGTCGCACCTGAACGAGAAAAACCTGGCCATAAAGATAGACATTGAACTAACCCAACTTTAAATGCTAAACCATAGGATATCTTGTCTAAAGAATCTACTTTTGGTTTTCTTGGTGCCAATTTATCCGCAGCAATCATTAGAATTGCTCCTGCCACTAAAGCATAAACTACATGTTCTACTTTAAATAAATGGTCGTCTATAAAATCTTTAAACGCAAAACCTAAAACAACTGCTGGCAGCATCCCAACAATAACATGCACTAAGTTAAAACGGCCGTTTATGGATTTTGATTGACCGTCAATATTATATAAGCCAACTAAGCTTAGCATACGTTTCCACATCACTACGATAACCGCTAAAATGGAGCCGAGCTGCACAACAATTTTAAATGTGTTAGCAGGATATTTTCCCAAAAACTCCTCTGTCTTTAACCACATATCATCCACGATAATCATATGACCCGTAGAAGATACTGGTGCGAATTCCGTCATACCTTCGACAAAGCCTAATATTAACGCTTTTAATAATTCTATAATTTCCACCATGTCACCTTACCTTTTTTAATCAAATACCCACCTATTATAAGATACTACGTTTTCATATACTACTGTCATTTCACCTAGGTAGCTCATTTCAAGATTACCACACACTATTGAAAGTTTATATCCACTACCCAAAGCTCTGATCTACTACCAATTCGCATCGGTGGTCCCCAGAAGCCATAGCCTGATGAAACAAGTGTATGCATATGCTCCTTCAACTTATAACCATAGTCCAGTTCAAATACCCGAGCCGTTATATACTGGTTTGGCCATAGCTGACCCTTATGTGTATGACCTGACATATGTAAATCAACCCCCATTGCCGTTGGTGTTACCAAGTCATCGGGTGTATGGTTCATCACAAGCCATGGCAAGTTATCAGATACCTTTAATTCTTCAAGTGTTTTTCTTTCTTTATTCGTCCTATCCTCTTGCCCTGTTAATACAAACGCATCTTCTATACGAATTGTTTCATCTAGCAGTATTTTCACATTGGCATTTTCCATTTCCTTTACAAACTCAGGAATTTTTTTACCGTAATATTCATGGTTACCCAATATCCCATACGTTCCATATGTAGATGTTAATCCTTTCATGACATCCGCCATGCCCTCTTGAACAAACCATTTTGGATCATCATCCACGATATCGCCAGCTAACAATACAATATCTGGCTGCGCTTCATTTGCCAAGTTTACAAATCGTTGCAAATGCCTTTTATGCGATAATACCCCTAAATGAAAATCAGATGCCACAACAGCTCTCAGTGATTCTAGTTCACTTTCCTTTTTGGCTACCGTTATTTCTAAATGACGAACTACTGGTGAATAAGCTAAATAAGAGCCGATGATACTTAACAAAACTAGGACAGCAACTGCTATACTACCAATTATTTGTACATTTTTAAAGGGAGTTAACCAAACAATCAATTGTGAAGCTAAACACAGTAATAAGCCGTATTCAAAGAGAAACATCCAGTAATTACTGATGACCGAAAAAAACCGTAAAGACTCATGTAATCTTCCGATAATAATACTAAAAGCAACAATATACAGGATCAGCCAAAATAGGACTGGATAACGGAACCATCCCATCGCTACAAGCCACTGCTTTACTCCCCACCCTAAATAGAAAGTCAACGCACTATAAATACTAATTAAAAGTATACCACCGATTACTTTTGGCATAACCTAGTCCTCTACTTTCTTCTATAATTTAGTTGATTATATCATTATACTTAACAATCATATTGCTTGAAGCCCTTGAATAATCTTCTATCTGAAAATAGGAACTGATTACAGATGACAACTATAAGTTTACCTTTTTATTTCCTTCGATTCTCTCGTTCTACATGACATTCCACCATATTTAGATGACATTTTCGTCATTTTCACACTAAAAGCCACTTTAATTTCTACAAATCTTCCAGTAACATAATAGATGAACGAGAAAATTTACGCATTTACGAGCAAAAAGGGGTGCTATTTCGAATGACACGTTATAAATTTGAAACAATAGAGCATGAGTTATTTCGTAAAACCTTCCGTAAGTTTTTAGCTGAAGAAGCTGAGCCACATTATATTCAATGGGAAAAAGACCATCTAATTCCACTTTCCTTTTGGCGCAAGCTCGGTGAGATGGGCTACCTTTGCCCACAGGTCGAGGAGCAGTATGGCGGGCTTGGTCTGGATTTCAGCTTCGGTGTTATTATTCAAGAGGAGCTAGAACGTATAGGTTCAAGTCTTATTGGGATTGGACTGCATAATGATATTGCCGTACCTTATATCGAGGCTTATGGTACACATGAACAAAAATCTCGCTGGCTGCCTAAATGTATTTCAGGCGACTATATCACTGCGATTGCGATGACTGAGCCTAGTACAGGTTCAGACTTGGCAAATATACAAACAACCGCGATCCGCGATGGTGACTTTTACATTGTCAATGGACAAAAAACCTTTATCACTAATGGCATTCATACAAACTTAGCCATTGTTGCAGTGAAAACAAATCCACAGGTGGAGAAAAAGCATCGCGGCATCAGTCTACTTGTCATTGAAGAAGGTACACCTGGCTTTACAAAAGGAAGACAGCTCGAAAAGGTTGGGATGCATGCCCAAGATACGGCAGAACTCTATTTTGAAGATTGCCGAGTGCCTGTGCAAAACCTACTTGGAGAAGAAGGCAAAGGTTTTCACTATATGATGGAAAAGCTACAGCAAGAGCGATTAGCAGTAGCGATTGCTGCACAAACAGCCGCAGAGGATATGCTTACCTTGACATTAGACTATGTAAAATCACGTCAAGCCTTTGGTAAAACAATTGGCGACTTCCAAAATACAAAATTTAAAATTGCTGAAATGGCTACTAAAATTGAGCTTGGAAAATCATTTTTAGAATCCTTGATTGAAGAGCATATTGCTGGGAAAGAGGTTGTGACAAAAGTATCTATGGCAAAATACTGGATCACAGAAAATGCACGTGAGCTTGCCACGCAATGTATGCAATTGCATGGTGGCTATGGCTATATGGAGGAATATAAAATTGCTAGAAGGTATAGAGATATACCTGTTATGTCCATCTATGCTGGTACCAACGAAGTGATGAAAGTCATTATCGCCAAAAATTTAGGCTTATAAAAAGATGGCGGCAAATTTCTGCCGCCATCTTTCCATTATACTGCTGGAATTCGAACAATTACTTTAAATAGATCGCCATCTACATCAATACTCATTCTTGCCCCATGTAAGTCGACAATAGATTGTGCAATCGCTAATCCAAGTCCTGAGCCCTCTGTATGTCTTGAAGCATCTGCACGTTTAAAGCGTTCAAATAATTCCTCGGCATCCTCACTGATTTCATATTTCGCAACATTTTTCACTGTAAATTCAGCATCACCATCTGCCGTACGTTTCAACGTCACGTATACACGTGTTCCTTCTAACGCATATTTCAAGACATTCACAATTAAATTATCGATGAGTCTCCACCATTTTTGACCGTCCACATATGCATAGATGGGATCGTGTGGCATCGTCATACGTAAATCTAAGCTTGACTGTGTCAAATCCTCTTTATGCTCCCCTACCGCTTGCTGAATAAGCTGCGTCAAATCTACTCGACTGCGATGGAGTTCAATATTGCCACTTGCCATTTTTGACACTTCAAAAAGGTCTTCAATCAATACTTTTAAACGCTCAGATTTTTTATCGAGAATTTGAATGTATTGTTGACGTTCTTCGTCTGTAATAGTGGGCTTTTTCAGTAAATCCGTATACGTAATAATAGAGGTTAATGGCGTACGTAAATCATGACTCACATTTGTAATAAGCTCTGTTTTCAAACGTTCACTTTTCGCCTGCTCATGCATGGACGTACGAACACCTTCTCGTAAATGGTTAAGATTTTCAGCATGACCTGCAAGCGGTGATTTGCCTTTTACCTTCACATCTCGGTTTAAACGTCCTTCAGCCATATTCTTCGTATCCTTCATAATGCGATTTAAATAACCCATTCTTGATAGGAAAACAACCAGAGCAGGAATTCCTACGAACATACACATAGCAAGAACAAGAACTGGAAAACCGCCTCCTCTTAACATAGAAGCGACAAGGCTACCTCCCCCAAAGAAGGCTGCAGCTAACATGACCAATGAATGCAATGCAATAGAACGATTGATAAATAAATCAGTCATCGAATCGCCAAGTGACCATAAATAACTTGATTTCATATTTTCTTCTAGCTTTTTCAAAGTATCCACTCTTGTATACAGCCAAATTAATTGTACAAAGAAAGCACTGCCTATAACGAATAACACAGCTATTTTAAAGGCAGAATCTAGTATAGACCGTACATAATTATATTGATAATTGTAATCGTAAGTGTATTCAATAGATTCAAAAACAATTTGGGAAGTAAAAAGATACATAAATCCTGTGATCAATACTAGAATAACCTGAAAGTCAAACTTTACCTTAGTTAAAATCTCTTTTTCCTTCATATTCGTGACAGTTTGTAGTACAACCTTACGACCTCTCCATGCAAAGATTGCCGTTACTATACTAGTCAGCCACACAAAGAAAAAGGTATATTGATTACGGTGAAAACGATTATAATCCTGCATAACGCCTAATGATTGAACTGCTTTTTTCGAGATGGTTAAGACACCCATATATTCAGCTGTTTCATAAAAATTATCTACATCCACATATGCTTCTGTACTGTAAAAAATATCCCTTAAATTATTACTAATATTTCCTGCATATAATGGGTTTCGCTCAGAATATTTTATTTTATAGGCACTGCTTTCTGAAACATCACCTGCACGGTATATTTTACCTGTTTCAATATTCGTCAACTCATAGGACCAGTAGTCATAGTTTTTTCCAAAGCTTTTCGCTTCGGCTTGTACTGACTTAATATATTTATCAATTAATGCTTCTTTTTCAGCACGAATCTTCTTTCGCACATGCTCATCATTTTCAAAGTTTGCCGTAATATCTTTAATCTTATTATCGCGTTCAGTCTCTAGCTTTATTTGTAATTCTGCAGCATTGGCATCCACTGCTTCTTGAATTCGCTGTCCGTATTGCTGTTTAATATTATCGATTTGCTGTCCCAATGTACCATAGTAATTACGATGATCTTCTATTTCTGATTGCGTAATTTCTATTTCATCTTTAAAATCTGCGGCATTCGGTACATTTAACACTAACGGTCCTAGTTCTGCTGTGAAATTATCGATTTCATGCTGGAAATTTTCCGATTGGAAATAGGATTTACCAATATACTGATAACCTACATGCCAAAAAGTAAAAATACCAAAAATTGTCCAAATGAAACACATTAACACTAGAGAGGATTTCCATTTTTTTATCATACCTCTTACACTCCTCTAAAAAATTCTTTCCAAAAATTGCAAAACCTCTGAGGAGCGAGAATCGACGATTTGATAGGCATAAACACCAAAATAAATGAGCCCAACAACACCTGCTATAAATCCTGCAATCGTCATATACTTCTCTAGTTTATTTTTCCATTTTATAGCCAACGCCCCATACCACCTTTAGATAGCGCGGATTTTTCGGATCTGCTTCAATTTTTTCACGTATCTTCCGAATGTGAACAGCTACAATATTTTCAGCATTGTACGCCTCCTCATTCCAAACACGTTCATAAATTTCACGTATCGAAAAAACACGCCCTACATTTTTCATTAATAATTCCGTGATTTTATATTCTATTGGAGTTAGTCGAACAGGTTCTCCTTCTAGTATGACCTCTTTTGCATCTTCATCAAGAACAAGTCCGTCAATTTCCACTTTTGTCGCTCCTTCACTATACGTCCCTAGTTGCACATAACGTCGCAACTGCGATTTCACTCGTGCCAATAGTTCTAATGGATGAAATGGCTTCGTCACATAATCATCAGCTCCAACGGATAGCCCATGTATTTTATCGCCATCCTCTGCCTTTGCACTCAGCATAATAATTGGAATATTGCGCTCCTCCCTAATTTTAAAGGTTGCTGTAATGCCATCCATGTTTGGCATCATGATATCTAAAATAATTAAATGTACTTCATTGTTCTCTAGCTTTTCTAATGCATCTTGGCCGTCTGCTGCTTTAATGACATGATAGCCTTCATTTTTTAAATAAATTTCAATACCATCACGAATATCTTGATCGTCATCTGTAACAAGAACTGTTAATTTCGTCATGATATACACCTCGCTCTCAAATATCAGTGTACCTTTCAAATCTTAAAAACCAGCTATTATAAAAATGAAGAATTTCTTAAGGTTTTCGTTTTTTCCTTCCACCTATGGTTAAAACAACAATGCCACCTAGTAGCATTGCTAGACCAAGCCAGGACACGATACTTAATTGTTCTCCAATGAAAAACACCCCAAGAATGGCAGCAGTTAATGGCTCTGCTAATGACAGTGTTACAGCTGATGATGAACTAATTTTTTGCAGACCATTTAAAAACAATAAATACGCCACGCTTGTACACATAATTCCCATGAATAGCATTGTCCATAAGTTATGTGTATTCCCTAACCAAGCAAATCCATTTTCAAAAGAAAACGGCAGTAAAAATAACGTACAAATAGAGAATGTCATGGCGACTGCTGGCAATGCCTCTTCCTGTGCCATTAATTTTTTACTAATGTTTGTATAAAATGCAAAGGACACACCTGCACAAAGTGCTAGTGCAAATCCACCTATATGAACAGACTCGTCTCCATTATTCATAAATAATAAAAGACATCCGATAATCGCCATCAGTGTAGCAAGTCCCCATACCGCTGTCGGACGAGTTTTCCAAATAAGCCATTCTAAAACACCAGAAAATACTGGTGCACTACCAATTGTCGCAACTGTTCCAATGGCTACTCCTGTTAGACGGATAGATGAAAAGAAAAGACCCTGGAAAAGAGCAATACTGGCTGCAGCTAAAATCGTCCATTTCCATGACCATTTTCGAAAGTTAATTTTCCGTAATGAAATGGTAATGGCTAATAATAGACCGCCACCAATTGCAGAACGAATAGTGGCCACTGCTATTGGAGATACCCCTTGATTTAAAAATGTTTGAGCTGTTCCTGTCATTCCCCATAGAATGGCTGCTAGTAATACCAACAACGGATTTAACATTTATCAATTCATCCTCGCTTTATTACTTCATTAATACTAATAATACATATTTATCCAAAATCAAACAATTATCATTTTTACTTTTTCTTTCAATTAGCCTAGTATGCTTTCTCAACAATGGCAGTTATAATATATACAGTAAAAGGAGCGAATCGTATGTACAAAACAATTGCAGAGACAGCTGTTGATCTTGGTATGCCTGAGGATCAAATTATGCGTCTAGTTTATGAGGGGCGTATCCGTTCTGTTTACGATGGAGAACAAACCCTAATCAATAGCGGCCAATTTAGCACGTATTTTAAACAATTGGAACGTATTAAAGAGGAAATCGAAATTTGGCGTTCTACCCCTATTCCAGAAGATATAGATGTGAAAGATGAAGATTAAAAAAACCCACCATTCATACAATCGAACATTGTTGAGTGGCGGGTAATTTTAAAAAATAAGTTTATTAGATTGTCACAACAAATCCTGCTCTTTTCCCAATGATTTCAGCACAGTCCTCTACCATGACACTCGCAGTTGGGTACATTCCTGCCCCAGGGCCAACTAATGTTAATGTCCCAATATAGTTAGTCTCTAACGCTACCGCGTTGAACACATCATCAACGGGATAAAGTGGATGTTCTTTATCAACCAGTTGAGGACCAACTTTAGCGATAATTTTACCGTCAGCCCTTTTTTCCACTTCAGCGACATGGCGGTAACGCAGACCGTTTTCACACGCTTCACGGACTTGTTCAGCCGAAATGCTATCGATACCAATTACTTCTACATCAGCCCAATCTGGTTGCTCTCCGAAAGCTAAAGCACTTAAAATCATTAATTTTTTAAAGGCATCCTGACCAGAAATATCATTATATGGATCCGCCTCGGCATAACCTAAACTTTGCGCCTCTTTTAAAGCTGTTTCGAATGACCAGCCTTGTGCACGCATTTTTGTTAAAATATAATTACATGTGCCATTCAGGACTCCTTGAATACGGCTCACATCATTAACAAGTAAAATATTTTTCATTGTTTTAATAACAGGTACGCCACCTGCAGTAGTTGCCTCATAGCCTACAAAAACACCATTTGCTTTTGCCAGATCCTGCAACTCTAAGCCTCGTTTAGCAAACATCACTTTGTTGGCTGTAACAACGTGACATTTATGCTCAACTGCTCTTTTTAAATAACTGTATGCAGGCTCTTCATTTACAATCGCTTCAAACACAACCTGCATACCTGGCTCTGCTAAGACATCATCCATACTCGTCGTCATTAAATGCGCTGTACCTGGTACACGTTCACGACTAGCATCTGTCACTAAAATCTTTGCTACCTCTAATTCAATACCTAATTTATTTTTTAGCTCTTCTCGCTTTTCATTTAAAATATGATAGATCCCTTGACCTACCGTTCCAAATCCTAAAATCGCTGCCTTTATAGTTGCCATTTCTGTTATTCCCTCCAACTTACATTCCGCAGTTTCATCAAAGCTAATTTCTCCATGGGGTTGTGTCATGATAATTGGACACCCACCGCAAGCTTTAGCCAATTACTCTTCTTTGTACGAGTTTCGCTATTTTAGTATGTGTTGGAACACATACAAATTCAAATAATTCTAAATTTATCTTAAAGAAAATTGTAACGCAAATACATACTTAGTACAAGAAAAATCTTTCTAGGAAGGACATTTGTTTTCTCTAGATGTGCAAAAGAAATCGGTTTCATTCCCTTTATTATACGTTTTTTTAGTTGATCTATAAGATTTGAACAAAAATTGACTATTTCCATTTAAATATATGAATGTCTTTCTTCTATTATATATGTATGCTTGGACACCCATCATCTTGTTACTATTTTAATGACCTCTAAAGAAAAAACTCATTCCCTGTAGCAGCAGAGAATGAGCTTTAATATATGGGGGATTTCAACTTGCTTTTGAAAGCAATTGATAACGATAATGTGTTAAAGCTTGTTGAACAAGACTAATTTCTTCTTCTGTAAAATTTGGTATTGCATACGTACGTTTCACTAATTGAAATGTACCGTATTTTAAGTAAAGCTCTGTTGCAGGAAGTGCAATATGGCTCACACCGTAATGTTCATATGCCTCAAAAACTTCCTTTACAGTGTAGCCCTCCTCTTCAGCCACAACATACTCTTGAAATGCTGTATGACCAAAGACTTGCTTCCATTTTTTATCGACTGATGTAAGTAAGTGTTGAATGGATTGATTGTTGACAAAGACATGACCTTCATTCAGCTCATAAATTAGATAGGATGCAATGTTTTGTGCACTATAGATATTACCCATTTTAAACACTCCTTTATCATCAGTTTTTTTGGAAGAGCAGTCACTGGCTATGCGACCACTCTTCTTCTATATATTCAAAAGTGGGGGGAGCACTTATGAAAACATTTACCTTATAACAAGAATTTTCGTATTCTTAACTTATTCCCTAGTATATAACATGGAATTAATTAAGTCAATAATACACATAAAAATACTTGGTATTATTTTTAAAAAAGTTCTGATAATTGATGGATTTTATACTTGGTTGATGTAGCAACGTTTGACGCAATGCCAAATGAGGCAATTCGAATGAGAAAATACGTAAACTCTACAACATCCTCCCTTGCGTTCTAAAACTTAAGCTTCTACAGTTTGTTCAGTTGTTGTGGCAAGCGTAATGGCTTGTTCTAAATCAGCAATAATATCCTCTACTGCCTCTAAACCGATGGATAAGCGAATGAGCGACTCGGTTACGCCAGCTTGAATTAATTCATCTGTTGATAATTGCTGATGTGTAGTAGATGCTGGGTGAATAATGAGCGATTTGGCATCCCCTACATTTGCTACATGTGAAAACAGCTTCACGCTATCAATTAGCTTTCGACCAGCCTCACGTCCACCTTTAATGCCAAATGTAAGCACAGAACCGAAGCCATTTTTCAAGTATTTTCTCGCCAAATCATGTGTCGCAAAATCTTCTAGGCCATTATAGTTTACATACTCCACAGATGGGTGGTTTCGTAAATATTCAGCAACCGCCAACGCATTTTCATTGTGTTTAGGGATACGCAAATGAAGCGTTTCTAAACCTTGTAGTAAATTAAACGCTGCGTCAGCACTTAATGTTGGACCGAAGTCACGTAACAACTGTACGCGTAGCTTCGTAGCAAAAGCAGCAGAAGCTGTATCAATTCCGTAACGTAATCCATGGTAAGAAGCATCTGGTTCCGTAAATCCAGGGAATCGTCCACTAGTCCAATCAAACTTACCAGCGTCTACAACAACCCCACCTAAAGTTGTACCATGACCACCTATCCATTTAGTCGCGGAGTGAACAACAATATCTGCACCGTATTCAATTGGTGTGGAACCATAAGGAGAAGCAAATGTACTATCGATAATTAATGGTAAACTGTTAGCATGTGCAATCTTAGCTACTGCTTCAATATCTAAAACTTTTAAACTTGGATTACCATAAATTTCAGCGAAGACAGCTTTCGTTTTATCGGTAATCGCAGCCTTAAAATTCTCTGGGTTTGTTTCATCTACAAAAATTGTTTTAATGCCATACTTCGGTAATGTGTTAGCCAATAAATTATACGTACCACCATATAAAGAACTACCTGCTACTATTTCATCGCCTGCTCCAGCTAGATTTAAAATGGAAAATGCGATAGCTGCTGCACCAGATGAAAGTGCTACTGCTGCTGTTCCACCTTCCAATAAGGCCACACGCTTTTCAAAAACATCCACTGTCGGATTTGTAATCCGTGTGTAAATGTTCCCCGCTTCCTCTAAGGCAAAAAGACGTTGCGCATGAGCAGTGTCCTTAAATACGAAAGCAGTTGAGCGATAGACAGGAACTGTTCTAGAGCCCGTCACTGGGTCTGGCTCTTGACCACCATGTAACAGCAATGTTTCTGGTTTAAAATTTGTCATTGTGTACCTCCAATTATTTTTTTACGATGGTACCGGAGATGAGGAGGATTTATGTGTAGAAAACAAAACCCTCTCCTGTTAAGAAGAGGGTTGCGGTTGCAAGTTTTCCTCCCCTTATCTGCCAGATCCAAGTAAGAATCTGTAGGAATTAGCACCTTAGTAAGTTCATCACTTACTGGTTGCTGGGCATCATAGGGCCTATCCCTCCGCCGCTCTTGATAAGAGTATGAGATTCAATTTCCATCGTTGTAACACAGTATAAACATAGAGTTTTTTTCTGTCAATATGTAAATTTTATTTTTTCCGAAACTTCTGTCAGCTCTTATACGTAATATGAACGCATACACTAATTTAGAAAAAAATTTGAAAGGAGTATTTTTATGGTAAAAGCCGTGATCATTTTTCTCTTAGTTGGATATTTAATTGGCTGTATTCACGGCTCTAAAGTGGCACAATTTTTATCGGGGGTTGATTTAAAAAAAGCTGGCCATGGCAATGCAGGTGCCTCTAATGCTACACTTTCCCTCGGCTGGAAATATGGCGTTTTAGTAGCCCTAATCGATATTGGCAAAGGCGTTGTAGCTATTATCGGTGCACACTTTTATTTAGCAGATGCTCCGCATTTAACCGAAGGAGAAATATGGCTCCTGACCTACATTATTGCTGCAGGGGTTATTTTGGGTCATAATTTCCCATTTTATATGGGCTTCAATGGTGGGAAAGGAACTGCCTCTATTATTGGAATTCTACTTGCTGTAGATTGGAAGATTGGTTTATTTGCACTTATTTTATTTGTCATTTTATCCTTTGCAACTAACTATTTAATTGTCGGTGTTCTAGAGTTTTATCTCGTTTTTTGTACGGCAACATATTTATGGATTCCTGGAATTGGCCCAACTATAATTGCTGTCCTTCTTTTTGGCATAGCTATTATCCTGCACATCGAAAATATCCAACGATTAGTGAAGGGTACAGAGCCTAAAGTAACGTCTGCATTTAAGAAAAAGAAATAATATTACAATGGATATTTTTGTATTTTTTATGACCGTATATTTTCTCTTTATCTACTTATATCGCTGTAAAAAGCAGCTATTCTGCATACTTATTTTTTTACAATAAAATAGACAAGTTCTTATCTTAATAAAACATTTTACTAACCGATGTTATGGATAATAATCGTCATATTTATCGTAGAAAGGATGAGAAAATATGTCTTCACCCAATCAAACAGCTACGAAACGGAATTTAAAGCCACTATGGATTGGCTTGGCCTTTGCTTTACTAATCATCATTACTTTTTTACCTAATAACGGTGACTTACCGATTGCTGGACAACGAGCTTTAGCCATCTTAGCATTCGCAGTCATCCTATGGGTAACAGAGGCCGTGTCCTATCCCGTTAGCTCAGCCATGATCATTGCACTTGTAACTGTTCTACTAGGGCTCGCTCCATCAATGGACGATCCTGCTACAGAATTAGGAACTGCTGGCGCTTTAAAATTATCCTTAAGTGGATTTAGTAATTCCGCTGTCGCATTAGTAGCAGCAGCTCTTTTTTTAGCAGCAGCCATGCAAATTACCAACTTACATAAACGGCTTGCTCTCTGGATCCTTTCACTTGTAGGAACAAAAACAAAAGCTATCGTATTCGGCGCCATTTTAGTTTCTATAGCCCTCGCTTTTTTTGTTCCTTCTGCCACAGCACGTGCAGGCGCAGTCGTACCAATATTGCTAGGGATGGTCGCAGCATTTGGTTTACCACGCGATAGTCGACTCGCCGCTTTACTTGTTATTACTTCGGTACAAGCCGTTTCCATTTGGAATATCGGTATCAAGACAGCAGCAGCTCAAAATATGGTCGCTTTAAACTTTATTCAGGAACAATTTAATGTGGATATCTCCTGGGGTGCTTGGTTGCTCTATGCTGCCCCCTTCTCAATCATTATGTCTGTAGCTCTATTTTTCATTATGATCGCTTTAATTAAGCCTGAGACTAGCAATATCGAAGGTGGTAAAGAGGTCATCAAAAAACAGCTTTCAGAGCTTGGCCCATTGAAGGCTCCTGAAATTCGCTTAATCATAACATCAATCGTTTTGCTATTTTTCTGGGCAACTGAAGGGAAATTGCATCCCTTTGACACAACTACAGTCACAATTATTGCCATCGCTATTTTATTAATGCCTAAAATCGGTGTTTATTCATGGAAGGAAGTTGAACCTCATATCCCGTGGGGGACAATTATCGTCTTTGCCGTAGGTATTATGCTAGGAACCATTTTACTTAAGACGGAAGGTGCATCATGGTTATCCGATAAAGTATTTGGTTCACTTGGGCTAGATACGATGCCAATACTAGCAACCATCGCACTCGTAACATTATTTAATATTTTAATTCATTTAGGCTTTGCAAGTGCAACAAGCTTAGCCTCTGCACTGATACCTGTATTCATCGTACTAGCCTCTACATTAACAACGAATGTTGATCAAGTTGGCTTTGTCATCGTGCAACAATTCGTCATAAGTTTTGGCTTCCTATTACCAATTAGCGCACCACAAAATATGCTTGCCTATGGGACAGGAGCATTTACAACAAAGGATTTCTTGAAATCTGGTATTCCATTAACGATTATCGGCTTCCTTCTAATTCTTCTGTTCTCAGCTACTTATTGGAAATGGATTGGATTATTATAAAACTCTAATATGCTCACAATCAGAACCACCAGTATAACTGGTGGTTTGCTCTGCGCGTGAAACGCTGGGGTACTGGCCCATGTCTAAAGACATTCTGAATGGTCTGCCAACCGCACTCCGTTTTCACACAAACCGCTAAAGCGGCTTACTTATTTTTTCTTTCTCTTGATTTCTTCTCCTGTGAATGGGTCAATGAATTCTTTCATCGTCATTTGATCTTGCAGGATATCTTCTTGTAATTGATTTTTTATATACTCTTGTATCTTTTTCTTATTTCGGCCGACTGTGTCCACATAGTATCCTCGACACCAGAATTGACGATTACCGTATTTATACTTTAAATTTGCATGTCGGTCGAAAATCATTAGACTACTCTTCCCTTTTAAATAACCCATGAACGCAGATACACTCAATTTCGGAGGAATACTTACCAACATATGAATATGGTCAGGACAGGCTGTTGCCTCTATGATTTCTACATCTTTTCTTTCACATAATTGGCGCAATATTCTTCCAACATCTGCTTTAATTTGACCATAAATAATCTGCCTTCTATACTTTGGCGCAAAGACGATATGATACTTACAATTCCACGTTGTATGTGCTAAACTTTTATTATCCATTTATGGTGGCTCCTTTCGTACGAAGTCGGTTGACTAGACCTGACTTTATTGTACGTTTGGAGTTTTTTTATTGTCCATAGCTAAAAGCTTTCCGGAACCCCCTGCATAGCAGGGGGTTTTCAAAGCACACAACAAAAAGCCTTGAAGCACAATTGTCCTTCAAGGCTTTAATGATGGTATTTTATTGTTTCGTAAACGCAGGGTCCTTCATTGTCCCACTTTTTGCATAATGAACATGCCATGACAGTGCTTTTTCTAGATCGTGTGGCGTATGATGTCCACGAGTCGCCTCATTGGCATCATTATAATACTGCCATAGTTGCTCACGATAATCGGGGTGTGCACAATTATCAATGATAAGCGCCGCTCGCTCTTTCGGGGCAAGCCCACGTAAATCAGCTACACCCTGCTCAGTTACGATGACATCCACATCATGCTCAGTATGGTCCACATGTGAAACCATAGGGACAATACTTGAAATGTTGCCACCTTTAGCATACGATTTCGTCACAAAAATCCCTAGACGTGCATTACGTGCAAAGTCACCAGACCCTCCAATGCCATTCATCATCTTTGTACCAGAAACATGTGTTGAATTAACATTGCCGTATATATCAACTTCCAATGCTGTATTCACTGAAATAAGTCCGAGTCGACGAATAATTTCTGGTTGATTGGAAATTTCTTGTGGACGTAATACTAATTTATCAGCATACTTTTCAAAGTTCCCATAAACACGGTTTCCTACTTGCTCTGAAAGGGTAATAGAAGTAGCGGAAGCGAAATTTACTTTCCCTGCATCGATTAATTCAAATACTGCATCCTGTAGAACTTCTGAATAAACTTCTAAGTTCTCGAACTCAGAATCTTTAAAGCCTAACAATACGGCGTTTGCTACTGAGCCTACTCCTGATTGAATTGGTCGCAAGCTCGTTGTTAAGCGACCTACATTAATCTCTTCACGTAGGAAATTTAATAAATGATTCGCCATTACATCTGTCTCCTCATCAGCAGGAACAATTGTTGATGGCGCATCTAATATATCTGAGATAACGATGCCCTTTACTTTATCTAAATCTAGCGGAATCCCAATTATACCAAGACGATCAGACACATTTTGCAAAGGAATTGGATCACGCTTACCTTGTGGCGCAGGTACGAAAATATCATGCACTCCCTCTAATGCATCAAGCTGTGCTACATTTAATTCAATGATGATTTGGTCTGCTTCTTGTACAAAAATCGGAGAGTTACCAACTGAAGTTGTAGGAATTAATAAGCCGTCTTCTGTAATGGCAGCAGCTTCAATAATCGCAAAATCAATAGGACCTATAATACCTTGGCGAACAAGTTCAGCATTATGAGAAAGATGGGCATCTACAAATGTGATATCACCGCTATTGATTTTATTACGAATACCAGCATCTGCTTGGAAAGGGCCTCGTTTACGAATGACACCTGCTTCTGCTAAATATTGGTCTACTTCAGGACCAAGTGATGCACCTGTAAAGACATCTACTTGAAATTTCTCTTTTTTAGCTTTCTCTACAAGTGCAAGAGGTACGACTTTTACATCGCCAGCACGTGTGAATCCACTCATCCCTAATACCATACCATCTTTAATCCAAGATGCTGCTTCTTCTGCTGTTACAATCTTGCTCCGCAATTGTTCATGGCGAAGCTTTTTCGCTAACTTTTCTTCCATTCCTTATTCCCCCATCCCACTATATTTTTGTTCAACTTGCATATTTGGTTCCATTAAATGTGTGACATTCGTCAGAAGCTCTATCTTTATCCAAATAATGTTGCATCAGATAAACACTCACATCCGTTGAATAAAGAAATTGTATTTTTTGGTAGCACAACCAAATAAACAGTCGCTTCAATAATTTTAAACTATTTAGAATATTTAATCTATATTAAATGAAATATTTTACTTTACGAGATAATTTCTACATTTGTAAACTATTTAAATATAACTATCTATCTTTTTTTCATTCGATTTTGGCGACAAAGCGTGCTATGCTCTTGATATAAAGCACGCATAAAGGAGAGAGTTTTTAAATGGTTAAAGAATTATTACGCAATCATTCATCGGTACGTATTTATGATGGACAACCAATTTCAAAGGAAATCATCGAAGATTTGATCGCAACAGCGCAAATGGCTGCAACATCCCATTTTGTGCAGGCCTATAGTGTTATATGGGTAACAGATGCAGACAAAAAAGAAAAATTAGGCTTACTCTCTGGTAACCCACGTCAATATGAAACTTCAGGTGGTGCATTTGTCTTCTGCGTCGATTTCAAGCGTCTTCAAATGGCAGGAAAATTAGAGGGAGTAGACATTGTGGCTGATTCAGCTGAAAATGTCCTTGTTGGTGTCGCAGATGTTTCATTGTTTGCACAGAATTTTGTTATTGCAGCAGAGTCAATGGGGTATGGAATTTGCTATATTGGAGGAGTACGAAATAAACCTTCTGAAATAAGTGAATTGTTTAATTTACCTGATCACGTTTTCCCATTATTCGGTCTGACAATCGGTGTCCCAGCTCGTCGCAATGAAGTAAAACCACGTTTACCTGTATCTGCCATATTACATGAAAATGAATACAATGTTGAAAAATATGAAGAGCTTTTACCAGCTTATAATGCGACAATGGAAATTTATTACAATAATCGTTCATCAAACAGAAAAATTGATAATTGGACTAAACAAATGGCTGATTTTTTAGTCGAACAACGACGTCCTCATATTAAAGAGTTTTTAGCTACAAAAGGATTTAACTGGAAATAACCAAATACAAATGGGGTTACTATCGTATGATTAGAACCCCATTTTTTTCATAATTTTATTACTCATCGATATTAAGGCTAGTGATTTTGTCTCGATATAGATAGTAAGTTCACCAATAAATTAAACGAAAAGCCTCTTCCCTTTTCCAGCTATTCCATTCATATTAATAAATGATCCCTAATGGATGAAAGGAGTTAAATGAATAATGTCCAATATCAATAAACATCTTGCTCGTACTTTAGAACAACAACATAAAAGAAGTGTAAGAGGTTTATTTTTAAAAATAGAGGAATTAAATAATGCATGTACACAGCTAAGAAAACGATTAGAGCCGAATGTTGATTTGACACTGTATAAACAGGCTATTGATTATGTTAATCAGTTCGTTTCCCATACCTCTATTCTCAACTTAAAATTTATTACCAATACACAAAATTTAGAAGTAGCTGTTTTACATACTCTTTTTTTATCCTATATTTTAGAACGCGAATCCACGCATTCTTTTGCGTACGAAAATAGATTACTACAAGGCTATTTACATGAAATCTTTACATTAAATGACCACGCAAAAACACTCTTTATGAACCATAAAAAAAAAATGCTAACCTTTATTCAAGAGGACAAATCCACATAATAAAAGACGATCTTGATATATCGAAGATCGTCTTTTGTTCTTTTATTGTAATCCCTTAATCATGAGGGATCGAACTGGCAAGAATTGTTCACCTGTATCGCCATATGTGAGAATGACCTCATCACCTTCTTGTAAATATATTGCTAAAGGCTCTGTTTCGGCACTAATTAAATAATTTTCACCATTATTTAATAAGAAAGATACCATTGTAAAATCACCTAGACGTTCTTTGTAAACACGCATTACCTTCCCGCTCACTTGTTTCTCTTCCGCATTTGAGCTACCATCTACTGTATTTCCTCCACGACTTAAGGCCGTTTTATATAGCTTTAGTGCCTCTTTAGGAGTAGTAGCATAAACAGATATTTCAGGATTGGCAGCAGATACGATGAAGTAGTTTTGTAAAAAGCCGTTGGAATCTAGTACCGCTGTCAGCCAGCTTGCTTCACCATAAAAGTTATATAACACTGGCATTTCACCAGTCCATTTTTTCTCAATAAATTTCTTCTCGATAATTTGTAAATTACCCTGTGAATCCATATAACTTGAATCTAAATTTCCTGTATAGTATGTGGCATCCCCTGTACGAGCATTCGTTAAGGAATAGCCTAACATTGAATCTACGCCTTCTTTAGGGCTTGTAAAATCAGTAAAGTAATACATATCACCCTTCTCATCGAAAATTGGACTTACATTCGATTCTGTTCCTTCATCGGAAGGGATCTTTACATCCTTTTTACCAAACATACTGTTCCAAAAACCGTGAACATAATTACCAAAATAACTGTTTTGTAAACTTACTGTCTCTGGTGAAACTGCACCATCAATAAATTCAGGTATTTTGTCCAGTTCAACCGTTTCCGATTTCCCTGTTAGTGCATCAACTAAAACAATCCCTTTCACATCAAAGCCATTACGCGCGGTAATAAATTCACCATATGAACGAATGTAATAAGGCTTACCTTCATCATCTACTTCAAGCTGAACATCTCCATAAAAAATAAGGAATGGATGTTGTAAACGAATATGACGTTCTAAATTAGCATTTAAATATGCAGAAGGAACATATTTCATTTCCTCTTTAACGAATTTAGGATTATCTGCAGAATCTGTGGCACTCATAATAAAGTAACCAGGTGTTGTATCCCCATTCATCCATTTAAAGAATCCTGAAAATTCAACTGGTGCGATATAAACATAATCACCCTTCACTTTTTGGATTTGTAAGCGTCCTAACTCATAGTAACTAGTGTTTGGCACTTGCCCGAAAGCTTTTTTCATTTTATTGCGAGCAAATTTCGGTGGTACACTTGCAGGTGTTTGTGTCTCATCGAATGGTTTTATTTCAACTTCTTCCTTCATTTCTGAGGATTCAAATTTTTCATTAGCATTCCATAGAGGAGCCGATAATACATACACAGCTACGCCTAAACTTGCTAAAAATAAAATACCTTTTATTTTCCGTTCAATACCACTTGCAAGCAGGGCGCCAGCTAACGTTAATAAAATAATAGCAGGCCAAAAAACAAGCCAGTTTACATCAATTTTTGTTACATATAGAGTGATTGCAGTAGCTAAAAATCCTAGTACAAAGACACCAATAAAAAAGTATCCAATCACCTTTCTTGATTTACCATCTTCTCGCTTCTTTGTAATAAGCGGTGTCACTAACACACTCGCGATCAATGCAATGACTGCAGAAGCTATCAGTAGCTTAGTCATTTGGTTCATCCTCTCTTCAGCTTTCTGTCTACTTATTTACGGTTACATACTAAAAAAGTTTCATACATACGTTGTACAGAAAGGAATTCTACCATAAATATTGAATTTCAAAAGGAAAGGAGCTGAAAAATTTGTTAAAAAAATTTCTAATAGGTTTCATTATTTTATTTGGTCTTTATTATATATTTCTCTTTTCCCATATTGCCGAAAGTTTAAAACTCATTTTTAAAGTGATTCCCATGTTGCTCATCATTATTTTAGCTGCGATTCAGAAGCCATTACATATTAAAAAATACCAACTTTTAATTATTGCTGGGCTTATATTTTGTATGATTGGGGACTATACATTGCAGTGGTTTTTAATTGGTCTGACTAGCTTTCTTATAGGTCATGTCTTTTATATTTTTGCTTTCTCTACCGCAAACGAGCGGCAAGTACCCACGTGGGCAAAAATACTCTTACTGCTTTACGGAGCGAGCATGGCCATCTGGATTGCAGGGTCTGTCTTTAAAACAGGTGAAACGATACTTGGTATCGCAGTGATTGCCTATATTTCAGTGATTCTCACTATGGGATGGACGGCCATAAAAACCGATTCTACATTGGCGACAATTGGTGCTCTGTTATTTATTGCTTCTGATTCTTATTTAGCTATTAATAAATTTGTCACGCCACTAGCTTTTTCACACGAAGTAATCATGCTAACTTATTATAGCGCTCAATTACTTATTGCATTAAGTATCCTTCAATATTCCGAAATCCGAAGTAAAGTGTTACAATAATATCAATTATGCCTTGGCATAATGCGCCCAGAATCAACTTTGTGAATGCACAAAGAATTTTAACATATACACATTAGGAGGCCATACTTATGAAAGAACAAGTAATCGAGCGATTAATACGCTATGCAAAAATTGATACACAATCAGACTTCACAAGCGAAACAACTCCTTCTACCCAAAAACAATTTGACCTGTTACATGTCCTGAAAGACGAACTTGCTGAAATTGGCTTAACAGAAATTACATTAGATGAAAATGGCTATTTATTTGCTTCATTAGAGGCTAATACAGATAAAGAAGTACCAACTATCGGCTTTTTAGCCCATGTTGATACAGCTACCGACTACACTGGCACAAATGTGAATCCACAGCGCATAGATAATTATGATGGTGGAGATATTCAGTTAAATGAACATTTAGTGATGTCCCCAACTGACTTCCCTGAGCTTAAAAATTACGTGGGTCAGACACTTATTACAACAGATGGCACTACGTTATTAGGGGCTGATGATAAGGCTGGTATTGCTGAAATTATAACAGCGATGGAATACCTCATTAAAAACCCTACTATTAAACATGGAAAAATTCGTGTAGCCTTTACACCAGATGAGGAAATTGGACGTGGCCCACATAAATTTGATGTTGCCGCGTTTGGAGCAGACTATGCCTATACAATGGATGGCGGACCACTTGGTGAGCTACAATACGAAAGCTTCAATGCCGCTGGCGTAAAGGTTGTTACAAATGGAACAAGTGTACACCCTGGTTCTGCGAAAAATAAAATGGTGAATGCTATCACAATGGCCATTGCCTTCCAAAATGAAATGCCTGCCGACGCAGTTCCTGAAAAGACAGAAGGTTATGAAGGTTTCATTCATTTAATGGGCTTTAAAGGGGCTCTTGAGCATACTGAGCTATCTTATATCGTGCGTGACCATGATCGTCAAAAATTCGAAGAGAAAAAACAATTAATGCTCGATACGGCTGCAAAAATTCAAGCACAATATGGCGAACATGCCCTAAGTATTACTATTGAAGATCAATACTACAATATGGGCGAAAAAATTGAGCCTGTAAAAGAAATTGTTGATATCGCACGTGCCGCAATGGAAAAATTAGATATTACACCAAATACCTTACCAATTCGTGGTGGTACAGATGGTTCACAATTATCCTATATGGGCTTACCAACACCTAATATTTTCGCTGGTGGCGAAAACATGCATGGTAAATTTGAATATGTATCTGCTGAAACAATGGAAAAGGCAACACAAGTTATTATTGAAATCGTTCAGCTCTTTGAACAACAAGCTAAATAGTCTATCTTATTTCTGATGAATTTTCGAGTAAGTTCAATGATTCTAGACTCACGCTAAAGAACAATACTCATCGTTACGAAGAAAGGCTTTTCCTTTCTTCGTCATTTTTTTAGCAATAATTACTGAATTTTCAATTTACATAAAGGGTTTAAGCTCTAAACTCAAATTGAGGTGAACGATATGAAAGAAATTGCCTTAGGCATTTTAGCTTCTCTTTTCTTTGCCGTGACTTTTATTTTAAATCACGCAATGGAAATGCAAGGTGGCAGTTGGCTATGGAGTGCATCACTAAGATTCTTTTTCATGCTACCCTTTTTACTTATCATTGTCTTTTATCGCAAAGGCTTTTCACAGCTTTCAGGTGAAATGAAAGCACAGCCTATAGCTTGGTTACTTTGGAGCTTTGTTGGATTTGTTTTATTCTATGCACCATTAACCTTTGCCGCAGCGTTTGGTCCAGGTTGGTTGGTTTCTGGCACATGGCAATTTACAATTGTTGCTGGTGTATTATTAGCTCCCCTCTTTGTTTCAGTTATTGCGGGTAAAACAATACGTCAAAAAATACCTTTCATATCTCTTCTAATTTCATGTGTCATCTTAGTAGGTATTCTACTTATACAAATACCTCATGCACAATCGGTTTCGTTTAGAAGTTTAATGCTCGGTATTTTACCTGTCATCGTCGCAGCATTTGCCTATCCTCTTGGTAATCGCAAGATGATGGAGATTTGCGGGGGACGGATCGATACTTTTCAACGAGTACTTGGTATGACCATTGCTTCAATGCCAGCATGGATCATCATAGCTATTTATGCCAGTCTTACAGTTGGACTGCCCTCAGCAAGTCAGATGTTCCAATCATTACTCGTAGGAATTAGTTCAGGTGTCATTGCAACAGTATTGTTTTTCATAGCAACCGATCGTGTAAGAGACCATCAAGGGAAACTAGCCGCTGTGGAAGCAACCCAATCAACAGAAATTTTATTTGTTATTATCGGTGAGGTTTTATTATTAGGTATTGCATTCCCTAGCCCTATTGCACTTGCAGGTCTGGGCGTCATCATCGTAGGTATGCTATTACATAGTTACTATACTATGATCATTGGGAAAAAAAATGCTGTTCAACAGAATATATCTTCCTAACAGTCCTTTTATGGGCTGTTTTTTTAGTAGGCGTAATAAATTTACCAACAAAAAAGACGACTCCATCCTATTAAATAGAATGAGTCGTCTGAGATTTTCACGTTCCCAAAAAATGAGGGGGGTTTTAGGAGCGTAATCATGAACTAGCAAACTTCTGGAGAAAAGTAGCTAAAGTTCATCCTCTCTACACTGTATTGTAGCGGAGGAATAATCTTTATACGATAATGATAATCATTATCAATTAAATTGTCAACAATAATCTAATAAAATTTTTCCCTTTTTTAAAAAGATTTTTTTAATGAACGACGGTACTGCCATTGCTTCAATTGAAAATGTAGAAAACAACCAATACAAAAACCTGCGATTGCGATAGATGATGCGATTGCAACCATGCTAGTGAAGATATGACCGATAACAGCCCAATTCAACATATAACCTAACAAGCCTACCCCTAAACAAAAGCTAGCAATGCTGGAATTAAATTTTTGCTGTTGTGCATCCTCTGGTATATAAGCAGATGGGGCCTTTTTTAGAAATAGCTTACCGACACGAATAATAGGGTTATAATGGCATATAATACCCAATAAATTTGCAGTCAGTGGAATGACTAGAAGCCATGTAACCCCTGTTAGCCATGTAAAGATAACACTTAAAAGAATGATCCATTGATTCAGTCGAACGAGTGGTCTTGGAATTGCATGAGGCACTAACATTCTAAAACCCACCTTTCAGATATGTTTAATTTATTTTACTGCATGACATTCCATTTGTGAAGCAAAATTGATTACTTTATAATGAAATTAACAGAGTTCAAAGGAAAAGAGGATTACCATGCCAGCTTTAACGATGGATCAAGTTCAACAATTAAATTCCTATAGCATCTACACAGCTGAACCTAAGCGGACTTTATTTACATTAGCTGATATACATAAAGATTTTTACCATCCTGATTTTTTGAACCTCATGATGGGTATAACAGATGCCGCAACAGAAACGGCCGCTATTTCTCATTTTGCTCGCCGCTATGGTATGTTCTTTGCTATGCAATTTTATATGCTTGCCGCTTATGATGAGGTATGGGATGGCAAGCCACTCGAATTACGTTTCGATGCTGCAAAGGAATTCAATAGCTTTACCGTTGCCATGTTCGCCAATCCAAATGATTGGCGTTATGTTGAGGAAGATGAACGTCAAGCGGTCATTGAGAAAATCCTTTATGATGGCCATGTGATTGTTCAACAGCTTCGTAAAGTAACATCGATTTCCCCTCTTACCATTTGGGAAAACTTCTTTGGTTATTTGCTATGGCACTATCATGTTTTGTTATCTAATCCAGGCTTGGCCGATCAAGCCATGGACGATATTGAAGCTTTAGAAAATCCAGAAACATGGGCACGCTTCTCAAATAAATCTTGGTGGGCGCAATATACAGGCTGTCAGAGCCCTACGAATTTAATCAATATTCCTGTTAGAAAATCTTGTTGTTTTTCTAAAGATATCCCTGGTTTAATGGCCTGTGGCTTTTGTCCAATGAAGAAATAATAGACTCTCGTAAAAAAGCCTTACCCTCCACCAATTTATGCGAAGGGTAAGGCTTTACTTTATTTTTCGTATACAACAAACCAATCATTGTTTTCTTCAAACATCCTCGTACCAAGAAAGCCTTGTTTTAGCAGTTGCTGTTGTGCGGCTGTATCCCCCATTGATATTATTTGTTTGTCAGTAAATACTGGGGACAATTCCTGTTGTAAGTCTTTATAGAAAATATAACGGAGCTTATCAACATATTTAATTTTCAAGCCTTTAATAACGAGATCTTGCGAAAATTTATCTTTTAAACTTGGTATATTATATGGCTTTACAGTGGAGCAAACATAATCATATTTTTCTAAATCAATCGCATTCATTACTACTGTAGCCAATGTTTTTTGTAAGCCATAACCTCGATATTTCGGTGAAACATTCGATATTTCTTGATATAAAACACGCTGAAATTCATTTTCCGTAATTCCACAATCATAGCCTAGATGTTCCTCATCAATAGGCGGATTTAACAGTGCTCGAAAGGCAATTAATTCGTCCTCTACATAAGCACCAATCATCATACCGTTGCCATTTAGAATATATTCAAATTCCTCTGTACTTAAAGGCTGCAAGATACTTTGATCTGCTAATGCTTCATAAACTTCAACCTGTAACTCCTCAATTTGTTGTAAATGCTGAGGCGTTAATTTTATGACAAAAAACGGCGTCTTATCAAGCATACCTTCATAAATCTTTTCCATATTACGCCTCCTTAGGCTGTTACAACAGTTGAGAACTTACATAGTTCCTGGATTACATCCTCATCCACTTCTACACCTAGCCCAGCCTGTTCATTTAAGCAAATAAATGGAACATCATAATGTAGATTCCCTACATCTTTAGAGAATTTTAGCGGGCCTGTTAACTCTACACTTGTCATAATTTTCTTAGAGAATGCTACATGAAAACCTGCAGCAGAGCCAACAGATGATTCTACCATGGAGCCAATTTGACATTCAATTCCCGCCATCTCTGCCATGACAGCTAGCTTCATCGCAGGGTAGATGCCACCACACTTCATTAACTTAATATTTACTTTATCAGCGGCACGCTTGGCAATAATTTCACGCATTTCACGTACACCACGAAGTCCTTCATCAATCATTAATGACACATCGGATTTTGATTTAATCTCAACCATTCCATCAATATCTTCACTATCTACCGGTTGCTCTAACCAATCAATGTTTAAATCCTTCATAGCACGTAAACCCTGTAAGGTAGTAGACGCATTGCCCCACCCTTGATTTACATCCACTCGGATAGCAATATCTTCACCTACACGTTCACGTACTGCTTTAATGCGTGCAACATCACGAGTTACCTCTGTGCCTACTTTCATTTTAAAAGAACGATAGCCCATTTCTACTCGATTAGCAGCCTCTTCTGCCATCTCTTCAGGCGTCCCAATACTTAATACATGGGTAATTGGGAATTTGTCATGATAACGTCCACCTAAAAGTTGGTATACAGGGACTCCTAATGCTTTCCCAGTGATATCGAAGCAAGCAATATCAAGTGCTGCTTTTGCAGCTGGTACGTCTTTTACAATTTTATTCATTTTTT
Organism: Lysinibacillus sp. FSL L8-0126; assembly: GCF_038630385.1. NCBI lineage: Bacteria > Bacillati > Bacillota > Bacilli > Caryophanales > Bacillaceae > Lysinibacillus > Lysinibacillus sp. FSL L8-0126. Next base: position 1,094,244 of record NZ_CP152028.1, read on the forward strand.
CGTGCAGCTTTTCAAAAGCCATTGGATTTTCTCCAATAACCGCAGGAGCAAGTTGATGTTTTAGCACAGCATATGTGCTTTCCCATGATTCCCCTGTTACATGCTCATCAGGAACTGCTTCCCCGTACCCCACAATACCTGTATCGGTAGTCACTTTTAAAATAATAGAAGGCATTGTATCATATGTAGCATAACTAATGATAAATGGATCAATTAGAGGTAAATGTATTGCAAAGATTTCTACTTGTTGGATTTTCATCATAATCAATCTCCCTTGTCGTTATATATGTCGTTAATACGTCGTTAAATATTTAAAAAAATAGAAAAGGAACGATGCCCATGTCTACCAAAATAGCGATTATTTGTTCTAAAGCATTTATGAATCGTATTATTAGTATCGCACAAAACATAGCCGATGTTCAATTAGAATTTTATCTTTACAACCACCCATCTGAAGCACCAACTTTAATGAAGCAAATTAAACCATGTGACGCACTGCTATTAGGAGGAACATTACCCTATTTACATGCCCAGTCATTACTTTCGGAAATCCCAATACCATGGAATTATATTAAACAAGATGAAACAGCCATTTCTACAACACTCTTATCACTAGTAGCCAAACATAGTGTAGCAATCGATAGAATTTCCATTGATGTCATGAATCCAGCATTCGTTGACAATGTTTTAACAGAAATAGAATATACCGGACCTAAGCCACATGTTCAGCATATATCGATTACAGAACCAACTGAACATATTTTACAGCGTCATATCACCTTGTGGAATGCCAAAAGTATAGAATTTGTCATTACAAGTATTCATAGTGTTTTCGATGAATTACAAGCACTTCACATACCCGCAATGCGTATGCTAGATACTACAAATTCTATTCTGCAATGTCTAGAAGAAACTAAATCCAAGTCATTACTAACCAAATCCGAAGCCTTTAAAGCCGTTGTCGGTCTATTAGAAATTCAGGGGGATTCTTCAATCGAATCAACTATTTTAAATCAAATTGCTAAGGCTACCTTTTCAACGTACAAGCAAATTGCTGCCCACACCTTTGAGCTCTACACAACCGCAGGTCATTTACAAAATGCACTAGAAAGGGAAAGCTTAGAAGAACTAATACAACAAATCGAACAACCATTTAAGCTAGCATTCGGTTATGGTTACTCCATTTTGGAAGCAACACAAAATGCACAGCAAGCTTTAACATTTACGAAGCCTTTCGAGATTTTCATTCTTGATGAACATAAAAATCTATTAGGACCTTTTCCGAATTCAGAAGGTAAAGTGTCTTTAAAAACAGATGATCCCTACGTTTTACAAATGGCTAAGCTAACAAGCCTCAGTCCATTAAATATCTCTAAACTAATCAATTTCAGCCATGATCGACAATCCGCACAATTTACATCACAAAATCTTGCTGAATATCTTCAAGTTACACGACGAACAACCGAACGTATTATCAAAAAATTAGTTGATAATGGTTATGCAAACGTTGTCGGTGAGGAAATGACCCATCAACAAGGTCGCCCTCGTACCATTTATGAATTGAATTTTGCGACCTACTAAATGATGGCATCAAAAGAAAAAGGAATTCTCGTAGATAAACATGTATCTACGAGAATTTTATTTTAATCTGCAATCGCTACATTCTCAGAACTTTCTAGCTCTAATTCTTTTTTACGCTTCTCAGCTTCTGCTATTTCCTCTGGTGTTAATTTAACAATGGCAAATCCAATATATCCATAAATGATGGAGATAATAGGTACAGCAAAATTAAGAATGGCATATGGTGCGTACTCCATAGCACTTACACCTAAAGTAGCTAGAATAAATACACCACAAGTATTCCAAGGGAAGAAAACAGATGTTAATGTTCCCCCATCTTCTAATGCACGAGATAGATTTTTAGAATGCAAACCACGTTGTTGATATACCCCCGCAAACATACGTGAAGGGACAACAATTGAAATATATTGCTCAGAACAAGTTGCGTTTGTTGTTACACATGCTGCAATAGTTGAAGCAATAAGGCTTCCAGTAGACTTAGCAAACTTCACAATTACGTTCATAAGCGCTTTTAACATTCCTGAATACTCTAAAATACCACCAAAAGTCATCGCTACAATGGTCATTGAAACCGTATTCATCATTGAATCTAAACCACCACGGTTAAATAAATCATCCACCATGTGATTACCTGTCGAGATTTCGAATCCAGCTTGCAATGCTTGTACAGCACTTGCGGCTGAACCACCTTGTACAAAAATTTGCAGTAAGAAACCTGAAACAATACCAATAATTAAAGCTGGAATTGCTGGCACCTTTTTAGCTACTAAAACAATAACACCCACTGGTACAAGTAATAGTAAAGGAGAAATGACAAAGCTTTCTTCCATCACTTTTAACGTTGTTAAAATTTCTTCTGATTTCATGGAAACATCTGCAAATTTTCTACCGAGAATTCCAAAAACAACAAGCGAAATAATTAACGCTGGAATTGTTGTATAAAGCATATGCTTAATATGCTCAAATAAATTAGTACCTGTTAAACCTGCTGCTAGATTCGTTGTATCTGATAGTGGTGACATCTTATCTCCAAAGTATGAACCTGAAATAACCGCACCAGCAATCATAGCTGCTGGAATACCCATACTTAAACCAATACCCATACCTGCGACACCAATTGTCGCCATCGTTGACCATGAACTACCAATAGCTAATGACACGATTGAACATAACAGCATGATTGTCACTAAGAACCACGCTGGAGAAATTAATTTTAAGCCATAGAAAATCATCGTTGCTACGACCCCGCCGCCAATCCATGCCCCAATTGTCAAACCTACTAAAATAATAATGACAATGGCGGGTAATGCCAGTCGTATCCCCTTATACATCATTTCTTCAATTTCTGACCATTTGTATCCATGCATTTTGGCAACAATTGCTGCTACAGTTGTGCCAACAAGAAGAGGTACGTGAGGACTTTGCTCTAAAACAACTACTGTAATCAACATTGTAATAATCATAATTGCAAAAGTTAGTAGTGCCCAACCTGCATTAATATCCTTTTTCATTCTTCCATCCCCTTTTTTTGCACCAAATCCCATTTCGGTTTTTCAAAGACGCAAATAATTTTTTACGTTTTTTAGCTTAATATTCAAAAAATTAAAAGTCAACGCAAAAAATTTATGCCTCTCTAGCAAATCCCTTTGTTTTAGCGTAATAAAACGTTTTCAAGTAGCAATAAAAAGCAATGCAAACCCTTGAATATCCATACATTTAAGAAAATGTTCATGCAAAAAAAGCTATATGAAAAAATAAATTACATTTTTTCATATAGCTTAAAAATTATTTTTTTATTCAGGTTTTTTTTCTAATACACAAGCAAGTACTTTTGCAGCATCCATTAAAGCACTACGATCAAATGTCATCTTAGGATGATGTAATCCTGGCGTTAGGTTTGCCCCGATTCCAATCATCGCTGCTTTTAATTCTGGCTTTTTCACTGTATAGAAATGGAAATCATCACTACCTGGTGTCGTTATTTCATCCGCTAAATGTTCTTCACCTAAAGTTTCAATGATGGCAGCCTTCGCCATGTTTGCCGCAATTGGTGAAACTTCAGCACCTGGCGTAAAATCAACCCAATTCCAAGTCATATCAATTTCAAATTGTTGCTGTATTGATGTTAAACCAAACTCAATTTTGCTGCGTAGCAATTCGAGCTGTTGATTGTGCTGTGCTCGAATATCCATTGAAAAGCTAGCATTGCCCGGAATAATGTTTGTACTACCTCCATCTGCGATAATTTTCGTTAATTTAGCAGAATGTGGTTCAAATGGTGATAAATGAATGCTATGTAGCATTTGTTGCACAGCCACAATGACGTCAATCGCATTTTTACCTTGGTGAGGTCTAGCACCATGCGCATCAATGCCTTGAATAGTCCCCTCTAAAAAATAAGCTGCACCATGATGGATTGCTGGCGAAACTTTACCAAGTGGTAATTCTTCAATTGGTCTTAAATGGACTCCAAATAAATGTGTTACCCCATCAACCGCTCCTCGATCGAATGCTGCACATGCACCATTTCCTAATTCTTCAGCAGGTTGGAAAATGAAACGCACACGATGTTGCAATGGGCGATCCTTCAGTAGTAGTAATGCACCAAGAACCATTGTCATATTGGCATCATGTCCACAAGAATGATTCGCTTGCCATTTTCCATCAACTTCTTGCCATAAAGCATCGATATCAGCGCGGACTGCAACTATTTCTTCACCTGTTCCAATTTCAGCTATTAACCCAGGTATGTCACCTAGTAAACGATAACTAATCTGTAATTCATCCAGTATCGAAGCGATTTTCTTAGTTGTCTCGAACTCCTTCCAGCTTACTTCTGGATATTTGTGAAAATGATCAAACCATTGATAAATCGTTTCTTCTACTGTTAAAGCTTTTGACATAACTACACCTCTATACGCATTTTTGTTTCCCATTATACATGAATCTATTTCAGAAAAGTACATATGCCTTAAGACCTAACTAAAATAGTAAAGGGATGTATTTCATTATTATGCTCCTAACAAGCCGTTTATAAATAGAGGTGCAGAAAGTAATGGGCTATGTTAAAAGTTATCATCACTTTCAACATAGCCCATCAAATATTCATTATAAACTTGTAAAAAACCCTTCTGGATATTCTTCATAATGTACCTTCACCATTTGCTCCTCATTTTTTTCTTCCTCTTCATAGAAATCAAACTCTTGATCCATTAAATACGTTTCAAATTTTGAATTTAACAATTTCCCCATTGTATCACTCCTTATTTGATTGAATTTTCTGATAAAAGAATTATACAATAGTAATTTAGCAAAGTGCAATAAATAATACACATTATGCATTATAAATATAAAACTGATCTCATCATTAGATAGAACACCATTTTATTCCATATAATAAAAAACTGCATCTAATAATTATTAGATACAGTCTTCCACATCATTTTATTGAATTACACCGCAAGCAATTCTTGCTCCAGAATTACCTGCTGGATCTGTTTTATAATCGTCAGCTGATTCATGAATAACAATAGCACTGCCATCGCTATCTAATAACGAATTTGGTTGATCTTTTTGTAAAGTCAATCCCTCAGCTAGGAAATCTAAATCAACATTACCATCCTCACCAATCTCTAAATTTGGTAAATCCCCTAAGTGATAGCCGTTTGGATTTAATTTACCATGCTCTTTATTAGTTGGATTAAAGTGTCCACCAGCCGATTCAAATTTAGGTGGTTCACATTTCCCTACTTCATGAATATGAATACCATGTGTGCCTGGCGGTAAGCCAGTTAAGGCCAGCGTCATTCTAACGCCATTATCCTCTTCTTGAAAAAACGCATTCCCATAGCTTTCGTTATTTGCACCAATCACTTTTGCAGTAGCCGTTAAGGGGGACGTCGCATTTACAGGTAACTTTTCTTCTTTATTAAAGAAACTACAACCACCAACAAAAACTAATAAAGAAATGCCAATTAAACTTATTTTTTTCATAAAAAATTCCTCCTCTATTTCTGATGATTACCAACTTACCCAGTACTTATGCACAAAACAAATAAATACGACCTCCTCCTCTCCTAGGAAAAAGGAGTATTTTTAATCTCTGTACATCGTTTTTAGTATGAAATATTTTTGCTGAATCAAAAAAGGACTTCCCAAAGCTTGAGAAATCCCTTTTCATAGTTAATCTAAAATTTTTACTGTTACGTGTTTCACACCCCATTGGAGTGCTTGTCCTTCAGTAGGAATAAATACATCAATTTTATTACCCTTAATAGCTCCCCCTGTATCAGCTGCTATCGCTTCACCATAGCCTTCCACCCAAACTTTTGTACCAAGAGGAATAACTCTAGGGTCTACTGCAATGACTTTTAAGTTGGGATTAGATCTAATATCTGTGCCATTTGCGGTAATACCTGAACAACCTTCACAATAGGCCGTATATGCAGTCGCACGCATTGTCAATGTTTTACCAGAACCAGTTGCTGGAGCACTTGCCGGAGCACTTGCTGGTTTAGTTGTAGTCGTTGTAGCAGGTTTTGCAGCTGCAATTCCCTCAGAAGTTTTGGGCTTTGGTTTTGCAGCCGAAGCCTTAATAGCCAATGACTCACCAGCTAAAATTAAATCTGAACCAAGGTTATTCCATGCTTTTAGTTCATCAACCGTCACATTATTTGTACGAGCGATTGAAAATAATGTGTCACCGCCTTTGATGACATATTCATCTTCATTTGCCGACTCTGTTTTTGTTGTCGTGTCCTTCACTAAATCCAGCTCTGGATAGAACCACAACGACTCCATCTCATTTAGTTGCTGGAATTCTCCAACCGTTAAATTATAAATCTCAGGAATTGCCCATAGTATATTGCCTGGTGATTTGTCCTTCGCAGAGGAAGGACTTGCATACAGACTCAAACCAAAGGTCATCGCTACTGCTAAAGCTAATGCTTTTTTCTTCATGTTTAGTAATACCTCCATCATTTTATTATTTGTTGCAAATCTGCTGCTAGCACGCTAGAGTTGAAAGCTCTACTATGACAGCAACCATAAGTTTGCAAATTAATAACTCAGGGTTATCCGCCTGATATTAGGAATTATTACTATAAAAACGGAAAAATATACAATTTCAATTAATTTTTTAGTAATTCGCAGATTTTGAGGGTGAAAAATCTATAATTTTGTAGCACAGTTTCGGACTTTTTTATATTAGATATTTGCTATTTTTAGCCGATAAATAAAGAAAGGGGGGAATGTAGAAATGGAAATTAATTCACTCATGTCATCACAGCTGATGGAACTTCAACAAACCGTACAAATGAGCGTAATGCAAAACGCACTCAATTTGAACACATCTACAGCTATTGAATTATTACAAGATCTACCTCAGCAAGTTCCTACACATCCATACAAAGGATCAAGAATAGACATCTCAGTCTGATAATGCAGCTATATTTAGCGGAAGGTGGTCCTTATATGATCCGGGTAATTGTGATGGACGATGAACCATTAGCTCTTGTTAATATAAAAAAACATTTAAATGCATTTGATGACATTGAGGTCATTGAAACGTTTACTACAGCAAAAGACTTACTGATAGAAGGACCTACCTTAGACTTTCAAGTAGCCTTTTTAGACGTTGAAATGCCAGGTATGAGCGGTTTAGAAGTTGCACAACTAATAAAAACATGGGACAAAAACATCTGTATCATTTTTGTAACTGCCTATCGAGACTATGCTGTTCAAGCATTTGATGTACAATCTCTTGATTACTTATTAAAGCCGATTTCGAAATCTCGCTTAGAAACGACGATTAATAGAATTCAAGAGCTGTTCCAGAAAGATCTAACATTAGCAGCTCAAACTCATCAAAAGCCTTCGCTTACGATCAGATGCTTTGGAGAATTTGTCGTTTCTTATGAAGAAAAAGCAATTCATTGGAGAACGATTAAAACAAAAGAATTGTTTGCCTTTCTTTTTTTACAGCTTCATATGCCAGTACCTCGTGATACCATCCTAGATACACTTTGGAGTGATACGGATATTAAAAAGGCAAGAGTCCAATTGCATACTACCGTTTCATACTTGCGTACAACGCTTTCATCGTATGGTTACTCTGATGTGATTGAATATACGAATGGCTGCTATATTTTGAAACTAGAGGATTTTCAATGTGATGCCCATGATTTGGAGTATATTTTAAATACTAAAGCAGAAACAGGAAGATTGGATATCGAGAAGGCGGAGGAGCTCATCCAAAATTATCATGGTGAGTTTATGGCGACATTGGACTATTCATGGACTGCCAGTAAAGCTAACTTAATGAATAAACAATTTACTCAATTACTCGATGAATTGATTCATTATTACACTAAAAACCAGAATTTTAAAAATAGAGAACGTTCATTATTGTTAGCTTTAGAGTTAAATCCATATTCCGATAAAACTGTTCAGCTATTAATTCGGCATTACACTGAGATTGGTAATCGTGCTGAAGCCATAAAAATGTATCATTCTTTTAATAGCCTTTTATTGTCAGAATTAAATGTATCACCCACTCAGGAGACAACAGACCTTTTTCAAAATGTTGTACAGGCACAAGCAAAGGAGCTTGAAAAAAGTATATAACCCATCATGTTGAGGATAGGAAAAAGCATGCTAGTGTACAGTACTAGCATGCTTTCACATTATTTAACAATCATTTGTCTCATATTTCTAACTACACATAAACAGTTACGTCCTGATTGTTTAGCTTTATACAAAGCATGGTCTGCAATTTCTATCAATTGGTTAGGACTCTGGATATTTGGTGTAAAAGCCGTAATTCCAGCAGACATGGTTACGGGTCTACCACATGCAGTTTCTTGTAAGGCTTGCTTAATCCGTAGACTTTCTGCTAATTGTACAGCATCATCTATGTTCATTGAAGGCAGGATGACCATAAATTCTTCTCCGCCATATCTAAAGCAAAAACCTTGATCCCCCACACTGTTTTGCATATTAATAGCAAAGGCTTTTAAAACTTCATCCCCTACTGTATGACCATATGTATCATTTATACTTTTAAAATCATCTAGATCTATTAAGATGATGGCATGCGGGACCTTATCTACAATCAATTCATGTAAAGTTTGATCCATTCTTCTGCGATTAGGGATTCCTGTTAATGAATCTAAGTTTAATTGCTCTGTTAAATCAGAAATTTTACTTTGCGAGCAAATCACCATTTTTTGTACATTGTTTTTCAACAGCTTTGCTTCATAATACCAATCAGCAATCTCCTCAGTCTCCTGGCCCTCTTCACCTACTTCAATTTTTGTTGAAAGATCTTTTAGAGGCTGTGTAATTTTGATAGCTAACCATATAGCTAGGCCCAACACAGCTGCTACAACTATGATGATTGGGGTAATAATTTTCTTAAAAAACAAACTAAAAGAAACCATTCTTTCATCAAGTAAAGTATCAACTACTTGTTCCATATACGGTTCTAATGAATGATCATTTGTCTTAGCACCTTGTAAATAGTCTTCCGTAATTGTAGAGACTTCCTTTACATAGATTTCTTGCATGTCTGTTTTATTTTCCTTCAAAATTTCATTAAAATTTCGATAGCTACTCCAAATACTAATACTAGATGTCGCGAGTACAACGACAATCGTCATACTAACAATAAGAAACGATAACTTTAACTTGAATTTACCCACAATAGATCATTTCTCCCATTGAGATGATTTTTTCGTTAAATCTTATCTATGTTTCAACTCAAAATTTAATATATTTATTCAATCATCATAAGCCATATCTCTTAAAGAAAACTTAAAAACTAATGAGATTTTACTTTTTTCAGATTAATAGGAAAAAAATCGATAGTACTACGACCTCCATATAGTTCTATTTATATAGGTTTAAAGTATTCTTTTACACCCCTTCATATTTCCTTTTTTCCAATTCCATGGCATGGTAGATGAAGTTATTTAAGAAAAACATTAGGAGGGAAAATGGCTGTGTTGAGAAAAACGACTATCCGACATCTACTTATTATAATTGCCATTTTTATAGCCCTTACTTCTTTACGATTGCTATGGTTAAACTATTTCCTGCCCTCTAATCATCAGCCTAGTGCCCAAGGTGGTATTGTAGATCTGAACAATCGGGACCTTTTGAATGAAGAAGTTCTTTCTTTAAATGGCGAATGGCTCTATTCCCCTGGACAGTTCGTCAATCCTGAAAATAAAGGAAATAGTCAAAAGACAAATATCGAGGACCATACTATCCAAACTCTTCCTACACTAAAAGGCGGGAAAACAATTCACCCCTATGGTACTTATCAACTAAAAATTCTGCTACCTAATCTTGCAGATAACAGCCGATATGCCATTCGTATTCCTGCTATCTCAACCGCCTCTTCCTTGTATATAAATGGCGAACTTGTAGGACAGTCAGGTAAAGTGGCAGATAACAGGCAGGATCATAAAGGGCAAGCTGCACCCTACACAGTTTATTTTACAAATACGCATTCTGAAATTAACATCATGCTTCATGTATCTAATTTTGATACATCTAAAAGCCCAATTATTAATAAAAGGATTTCATTCGGCACTGCGTCAGCGATGACTCATCATCAATTAATTACAGGTCTATCTCTTTCAACAATTGTCGTTATGCTAATACTGTTTGCTCTTTTTAGCATACTTGTATTTCTGTTCATCTATAGGAAACCTATCGTTTTACTATTTACATTTGGCTTTCTACTACCCTTGGCAGATGAATTAATTACGTTTGATCGCTCTCTGCTAGATTGGTTGCACCTTGATTATGTATGGTCCTATAAGCTTTCTTCTATTATTTTTCTCGGAGCCTCTTTTTTCTTTGTTCAATTTATGAGAGTCCTCTTGGTTAAATATCACAGCACTAAAACATTTCAATGGATTGTTGCCTTTTATGTACTAGACGCTGTATTCATTATAATTTTACCAATGTCGTGGCTGGTACCTACTAAAATGATTTTCTTTGTACTTTATCTAGTGTCCTTTCTCTACGTCGTGGTACTGGCTCTTAGAGAGTATTTAGAAAACCAAAAAAGGAGCTCTGCTTTTATTGCTCTAACAGCTGTTGGTACAACAAACGGTATTTTATGGGGATTAATCAAATCTATTTACGTATTTGACATACCTGTTTATCCATTTGATTATTTATTTGTTATGCTCGGTTTTTCTAGCTATTGGTTTAGACGTTTTCATGAGAACTCCCAGCAAATCCAAAAGTTAGTCGCAAAACTACAAAAGGAGGATACTTTGAAAGATGAATTTCTCACAAGTAATGCACAGAAACTGTGGAGTCCGATGAATAGGATGATTACCCTAGGTCAGTCTATTTATGATAATCCGAAGAATAGACTTGTAGCTGAAGATCATCGAAATCTTAAACATCTGATTGATATAGGGAGAAGTATGTCCTTCACATTAAACGACATACTGGACTATACCCGCTTAAAAGAGGGTAATTTACATCTTCATACACAAAGTGTAAACCTTCAAGGTGCTGTTTATGGGGTCTTTGATATGCTTCGTTTTATTATAGATGGAAAGCAAATACATATGGTATCATCGGTACCTCGAAATTTCCCAAATGTGTTAGCTGACGAAAATCGTCTTATTCAAATCCTTTTTAACCTTTTGCATAATGCGCTAAAATATACAAGTGAAGGCTCTATAGAAATTACCGCTCGTGAGGAACAGCATATGGCCATTATCCACATTCGTGACACTGGACAAGGAATGGACGATTTTGTGAAAAGTCTTGTGTTTACACCTTATGAACAAGGTCAAGAACATGATGAAGGCATTGGAATTGGGCTTCTCATTTCAAAAAAACTAATTGAGTTACATGGTGGTACGATGCATATACAATCTGTTCAAAATAAAGGATCAGACATTTATTTTACATTACCGCTTGCAGATGAAAGTAAACAGAGCGAACATACATCCTACATGTTTCAAGATAATACTCAGTTACCAACTATAGAACAAGGGCTGTCCACAGTATCAGAAAAGCATTTCAGTATTTTAATGATTGATGATGATCCTACAAATTTAACAACGATGAAAAGTATATTTTCGAAGTCTGAATACAAAGTTACTACTGTTACAAGCAGTGAGAAAGCTTTAACGCTCATTCAGCAAGCCTCATGGGATTTGGTGATTGTGGACGCAATGCTGCCCTATATTTCAGGCTACGCTGTAATCGAAAGAATACGAAAACAATACTCATTGCTCGAATTACCTATCTTATTACTAACAATAAGAAAGCACCCTGAGGATGTTTATACAGGCTTTGCCTATGGGGCCAATGATTATGTAACAAAACCTATTAATGCATTAGAGTTAAAAGTAAGAAGTCGCGCCTTAATTGATTTAAAATACAGTATTCAACAACACTTACATTTGGAAAGTGCCTGGCTTCAAGCTCAAATCCAACCACATTTTTTATTTAATACGCTCAATACGATTGCTTCTCTTAGTACCATTGATACTGATAGAATGATTGACTTAATGCACCATTTTGGTGAGTATTTACATGCCAGCTTTGATGTTCGTAATCTTCAACGAGTTGTACCGCTAGAGCACGAGCTCGAGTTAGTTCACTCTTACCTTTACATTAAACAACAGCGATTTGGGGAATTAATTCATATTGAATGGGATATTGATGAAAATATAGAAATTGAAATACCCCCCATTTCTTTACAGACTTTAGTTGAAAATGCCATTCGACACGGTATTTTAAAAAAGACAGAAGGCGGTACTGTTTGTATCCGTATTAAAGATTACACAACTTATATAGCCATTAGCGTGATTGATGATGGTGTGGGAATTAGCCCTAGTCTATTAGAGGAATTACAAGCAAATCACGAAACTGCATGCTCTGGTATAGGTATACGAAATACGGATTTACGCCTTAAAAGAATTTATGGTCAGCGATTACAAATTCAAAGTACAGTCAATCAAGGCACAAATGTAACCTTCCATATTCCCAAAAAATAATAAATAAGAGTCATTACATCCTCTTTCCGAGTTTGGAGTGGCTCTTATTCCTTATTTCAAATTACAATTCTTCTATAGATTTAAGGGAATCAGGGTACATTATACATATAGAATGAAGAAAGGAAGGATCGATAGATATGTACAAAATATACATAATAGAGGACGATGTAAATATTGCTTCACTAATCGTTGAGCATTTATCCAAGTACCAGTATGAATGCTATCCTGTCCAACAATTTCAGCACATTATCGAAGAATTTAATGCCATTCAACCCCATCTAGTCATTATGGATATCAATCTCCCAACCTATGATGGCTATTTTTGGTCACGAAAAATTCGTCAGCTCTCAACCTGCCCCATCATCATTGTTTCTGCCAGAGTAAATGATATTGATCAAGTATATGGTATTGAAAATGGGGCTGACGACTTTATCACGAAACCTTTTTCATTAGACGTCTTTATGGCAAAGGTTAATGGATTACTCCGACGCACATATGGTGAATATGCTTCAACCGAAACAACTACCATGACCATAGCTAATACTACATTAAATCCAGATACAGTTCGTCTTCAGGCAGAAGGTAATGAGAGCCTGTTAACATTAAAAGAAATGCAGCTAAGTAAGCTATTATTTGAAGCCTATCCCAATGTTGTGCCTCGTCAAAAGCTACTAAGTGCTATTTGGGATGATGAAGCCTTTGTAGAGGAAAATACATTGTCCGTGAACATTGGTCGACTACGTAGAAAAATGGAAGCAATCCACTCACAACTTGAGATTAAAACCATTCGTGGTCTAGGTTATCAATTAGTGGAGGAAGGTAAATGAAGCTATTCTTTCGAGAACATCTAAGCATTCTTATTCTCTATGGCATAAGCTTTCTGCTATTACCTTGGATTATTCATACTTTAGATGACCTTGCGTCACACTATGGCTACTTTATCTTTCTTGCCAGCTTTCTGTTTAGTATATGGCTACTAGGTCGTTATTATCGTAGACGAAAGTTTTATAAGCATCTACAGAAAGATATCCACACACAGGAGGATCTTCATCTGTTTGAACCACGTGCACCAATTGAACAAGTTTATAGCGAAAGATTGAGACAAATACAGTATCTATTTTTAACTCAGCAACAACAATTAGACGAACAAGCACAAGAAAAGCAATTGGTTCTATCACATTTTGCACATCAAATGAAGACGCCATTATCTGTTATTCAATTAATTGTTCAATCCGCATCCAACAAAACTACTGAAGAATTACTACAATGGCAAATCGTTAATAAAGAATGCGATAAACTGACATTTACACTTAATCAGCTATTAACGTATGAGCGCACATCTCATTTAGTAGCCGATTTAAAAGTTGAACCCATTGTTTTAAAGGAACTAGTGCAGGAGGTCATCAATGATTTGAAGGATTACTTTATCATGAATGACATTTTTCCAAAAATGATGCTTGCTGAAAACCATATTATTTATTCAGATCGAAAATGGTTAAAAATTGTACTTTATCAAGTGTTCAATAACGCCATTAAATATAGTGACATAGCAAGCACAATTCAAATTCATTATGACAACGCCACTTTACACATAAAAAACTATGGTGAAACAATCCCTACTAGCGAAATATCACGAGTGTTTGATTTATTTTATACGGGTATGAAGGGGCGAACGAGTGGCGAAGCAACAGGTATAGGATTATATTTAGTGAAAAAGATATTAACTACATTAGATCACCCCTTCACTCTTCAATCCTCTGACCGTGTTACGACTTTTTCCATAAATTTTTCAAACAGCCAAAAAAAATAAACATAGGAACTGTGTCAGCCAAGAGGGCTTTTTCTACTATGACGTCATCCTTTTTCAACATGAACGAAGATGACAACTTTGTCATCTTCACGTCATCAAGCGAAATAGGTTATATCCCGCTCCTTTTTTATACTAAAGTTATCTAATGATCATAAAGGAGTTGTTTCAAGTGGGGAATACAATACTTCAAGTAACCAATTTACAAAAAGAATATATCGGTGAGCTCACATATAAAGCGTTAAACGGAATTGATTTTCAGCTAAGTCAACAGGAATTCGTAGCTGTCATGGGTCCTTCTGGTAGTGGAAAAACAACATTTTTAAATAGTGTATCTACTATTGATCGGCCTACTGCTGGTGATATCATCATCAATAATAGAAATCCCTATGTCTTAAATGATGAAGAACTCGCCCAGTTTAGACGCTCTGAACTAGGCTTTGTTTTTCAAGATTTTAATCTTGTGCATACACTAACAGTGAAAGAAAATATTTTATTGCCATTAACATTAGATAGCTTTCCTGCACCCAAAATGCGTCAGCGCTTAAAGCATGTCGCTCAATTTCTTGGTATCGAGGAACTGTTACCTAAACGTATTTATGAAATTTCAGGTGGACAAAAACAACGAGTAGCCATAGCTCGAGCTGTTATTCATGAGCCTAGCCTATTGTTAGCAGATGAACCTACAGGAAATCTAGATTCAAAGGCGGTCAATGATGTGATGAACTTATTTACCTCCATTAATCACGAGCTCAAAACAGCTATTCTCATGGTGACCCATGATCCTTATGTAGCCAGCTTCGCCAATCGAATTATTTTTATGAAAGATGGCAAGTTGTATAATGAAATACATCGTGGCAACAACCGCAAGCAATTTTACCAAGAAATAATGGACACGCTTGCTTTTTTAGGTGGTGGGCATCATGAGCTTTAATCACATCGTCCTTCAAAATATTTTACGGGACAAATGGACATACGTTTCTTATTTCTTAAGTAGCATGTTTTCCATTATTATTTTCTTTTTATTTTCTGTGATCGTCTTTCATCCAAGTCTGAAAAGCTTAGACCCCGATTCGACACTTGGTATCTCACTGATGTTAGCTAGTATGCTCGTTTATTTATTTTCTTTTATTTATATCACCTATTCAATTATGGCGTTTTTACGCAAGAAGACCAAAACGCTAGGAATATTTATGATTACGGGAGCTTCCATGAAGCAAATTCGTAAGCTTGTATTCCGAGAAAATTTGTTAATTGGCATTTTAGCTATTCTATTTGCGATCGTTCTCGGACTTGTCATTACGCCACTTTTTTTAATGGGGGCCAAGGTTGTTTTAAAGGCAGAAACGTTTGGTATGTACATCCCTCTACAAGCAATTGGCTTAACGATTGGTTTATTTCTGATTTTATTTGTGGTGATATCGACAGTCATAACGAGGTTCATTAATAAAGAAGCATCTATTCAGCTCTTAAAAAGTGATACGATTATCGAAAAATCGATTAAGCCGCATTATGTGTTGTTCATTTTAAGCATAATGATAACTGGTATATTAGCGTACTTCTTAAAAACCGAGCATGCCATTGTAGACACGCTAGGTATTCTCTATTATCTGTTATTTTTCACTAGTATTCTTTGTACAATTCATTTAGTCATCGCACAGGGCTTGAGGCTATTTTTAAAAATATTTGAAAGGTCCCCTGCCTATCTTCGTAAAACGAATATGCTGTTGGCATCCAATTTAAATGCAAAAATGAAATCACATGCAAATATGCTGTTTCTAGTCACTATCCTATTAAGCGGTGTCTTTCTATGCACTAGCATTTTATTTAGCTCTTATTACAATGTAAAAAAGGATAGTGAAGAAAATTACCCGTATAGCTTTCAATACATTGCTGATCCAAAGGCTGACGACAATATGGTAAAGGCTGATCTTGATTATCTTGAAAATAATCTATCATCGGTTCGTGCACAAAAGTTTTTTATTGAATTTAAATCAAATGAGGATCAACGCATTGGCTATATGGCATTAACGGATTATAACCTGTTACAACAACAGGAAAATGTCCTACATCAAAATGAATTTATTGCTGTAGCAGGAAGTCGAGGTGTAGCGACTATAACAGACAATGCCAGTGACCCGTATATAAAGTCGTTCAAACTTACTAAAACGATTGAGCAAAATCTGCTATCTACTGGTTTCCAGCATAGTTATTTCATTGTACCTGACAGCATCTACCAAGCCATAGACTACCCAGTTTATAAAACCTATATTTATGAGCTAGACAACTGGGCAGCCCATATAGAATTGGCGAATATAATTACTAAAAACATACCATCTCTACCTGGAGAACGTTATGTTACTTCCAAAATTGATTTGTATGACACGGAGATGTTTATCAAAAGCGTCATGTTCTTTATAGGCTCTATGTTAAGTTTAATTTTCTTAAGTGCTGCCATGAGTATACTGTATTTCTATTTGCAAACTACATTACTACAGGAGAAGGAAAAGTATATTGGCATCCGTAAGCTAGGGCTTTCCAAAAAAGAATTAGCTACCGTTATTGCCAAAGAGTTAGCGATCCTTATATTTGTGCCGTTCACTATTGCCATTATGCTATTGCTGACGACATTATTGTCTATGCGTACAATGGTCTCTACGGCATTTTTACAGGTTTCCATGGCTAGCTCTTGCTGTTTCTTTGTGCTTTTCCTCATTAGTTACCTATTTATTCGTAAAAGCTATTTTAAACGCCTTGTAAGCTAAAGAGGCTGGACCACAACTTTGGCCATCACGCAATCTAGATACAATTAACAAATAGATATACGCAGAAAACCCGAACTATGACAAGACACTAATTGTGTTTTGTCAAATAGTCCGGGTTTTATTGGCTAAAATCTTTTTGTTCCATGCTCTTTTTACCAGAAAATCGGCTTTGCTACCATTAACCAAAGCATGATAAGCAATAATAAAATATACATCCACGTTTTACGCTGTAAAAGAGAAACAAATTGTTGTTGATTATAAGAAGGCGTATTAAATGTACGTAACGTCGGTTTAAACGCTCTAGCTAAAAATACAATGGATGCAAACATCACAAGGAAGGTCATGACAATCCATGAAGTATTCCAATGATAGCCTGCATACCACATTAGCAAAATACCTGAGGCTACTAGGACATGTCCTGAATGTTTAACAATAGCAATAGCCCCTTTAAACGCTTCTATATATGGTGGCATTTCATCATTGGAAGCTGTGCGCATTTTTTTAACAATCGTTAACACAACGAACAAAGGCCCAATCGAAAGAACGGCACTTAAAATATGTATATAAAGAAGAAGTGTATAAATGGAAAACATGATGTGTACTCCCCTTTTCATCAGTCCTCTACATTATAGCACCCAACCTAAGTCTACTTTATCAGCAATTGTGAATCCTTTGTAAACACAGCTTGAATCATTGTTAAATTGTTTGAAAACTGCACAAAGAGGGTATTGTTTATAGTAACATGCATTTATAGAACAAAAAGGAATGATTTTTATAGGAATTCATCAATTTTTTACAAACCTTAATGACTTAGAGCGTATCATTCGCTGCCCTGGTCGCTTCAAGTTCGAAGAGCATAATGTGGCTGCCCATTCTTGGAAAGTCTCACAATACGCAATGTTCTTCGCAACATTAGAAGAAATGAATGGAGCAGAAGTGGATTGGAAGTCCTTATATGAAAAAACCATCAACCATGACTTTGCTGAAGTTTTTATTGGAGATATAAAGACCCCTGTCAAACATGCGAGTCCAGAGCTAAAGCAAATGCTAGCACATGTGGAAGAAAAGATGATGGAAAAATTTATTATCAATGAAATTCCACAAGAATTTCAGGCTATATTCTTTGAACGGATGAAGGAAGGTAAGGACAACACGTTAGAGGGGCGTTTGCTCGAATTTGCGGATAAGCTCGATCAATTTTATGAAGCTTTCGCTGAATTAAAGCGTGGCAATACTGACAAAGAATTTGTCTATATGTACCAATCAGCCCTTTCAAAGCTTTTGGCGATTCCACTTGAAGCAACAGTGCAATATTTCCGCACAGAAATTTTAAAGGATGCAGTAAAGGAAAAAACGCATATCGATATTCAAGCCTTAACAGATGAAGTACTAAAGCCAAATAAATAAGATGCATGTACAAGTTTTCCGATTGAAAAATTCACGGAAGGCTTTTTTTATTTTCTAAAAAAAATCGTATAATGAGAGGACATGGATTGGAGGGAAAGTATTGTCACAGGAATGCTCGATTGTAGAAGATTTAATACCTCTTTATAAAAAACAAAAGCTCCAAGCACCGACGATAGAATTTGTAGAACAACATCTAACAACTTGTCAGCAATGTCAGCGGCTAGCCCATTCACAGCCAACTCAAGATGAATACTTACCCATGAAAAGAACATTATCCTTTTTTCACATCATATTTATTGTGTTATCTTTTATGTTTGCCATTAATTCATCCTTACTCGGCAATCAAAAGGGCTTTGTTATCTCATATGCACTTTTCGGTTGTCTTTCTTACCTTTTCTATAAAAACATCTGGATTGTCTTTATCATAAGCTCCGTGCCTGTATTTGTTTGGGCTATCATTAATAATCTAAATAATGGGCTCTATATTACAACCTATTCCTTCGCAGAAATAGGAGCACTCGTGATTGCAGCCGGCTACATCGCTCTTTTACATACAATTTTCGCCTTATTAGGTGCTGCTTTTGCCATTCTACTACGTAGGGTTTTTCAATAAATAATTATACAAAAAGCACCTTAAACTGATTTCTAAAGTTTAGGTGCCTTTTGGTTTTTATGCTTTTTTCACGAATTCTGACTTTAATTTCATAGCACCAAAGCCATCAATTTTACAGTCAATATTATGATCGCCTTCTACAAGACGAATACTTTTTACCTTTGTCCCAATTTTTAAAGTGGAAGAACTACCCTTCACCTTTAAATCCTTAATAATGGTAACTGAATCGCCGTCAGCTAACAGATTGCCATTTGCATCCTTTACAATAAGTGCATCCGACTCCTGTTCTGATGCGTTCATACTCCACTCATGTGCACATTCCGGACACACATAGTTTACGCCATCCTCATACGTATATTCAGAATGACATTTTGGACAATTTGGATAAGCTGCCATTTCCGCTTCCTCCTTTACATATTTTCTAGGAAAATCCTCTTTATGCTCCTATCTTTACATAATCAATCATAATAAGTAAAGACTGTTCGTATTTTCCGTTCGTATTTGTGAAAAAAATATGAAGCAGTGGCACCATTTTGAAGGTATTTCTAGATGTCGATTACACCATTTGGAACACTTGCCCATTGACTAATTTACAGTAATCATCTTACTTGCATGTTCGTCGATCATGCTTTATTATATCCATAAAGGCTGCATTGTTCGTATAATATTAAGTTTTAACCTTTAAGCTGTAAAAGGGAGTTTTATTATTGGAGTTGGAATGACGGGCCTCACACTACGGTGCATGAGGATAAGCAGGAAAACTTCTGCGAACACCCACTTTGAGGAGTGGTGGTTTAAAACTTTCTATAATAACTACGGCATACGCGGCTTTTACTTAAATAGTGTTATATCAAGGTTTCTACAGCATCTTAGCCAAATTGGTTAAGGTGCTTTTTTCATCCCAAAATAGCCAATGGGGTTAAATTGGGGTTAAACCTCATTATAATTATTGGAAATTAAAACTAAACACTTGTTTATCTCCGCACAATATACACTCTCATGCGAGGCTCAATATACATTTTTTTATCAACAGGTTTACTAACAATCGTGGATGCCTTTTTGAATTTCATTCCCTCATATTGGTCCTCTAAATCGAAAATCGATAATTGCCTTTGTTGCTCCATATATTCAAAATGAGTCATCTTCGATCTCCAACCTTTCTAATACTTCTCTTGCCATATCTCCACCATCATGTACAACTACAGATTCCATATATTCATCAGAATTGTAGCTATACTCTTGTAAATAATTCCTTTCATCTGCATAAAATTTCAACGCTTCTATCAACACTTCTAATTTATTCATTATTAATCCCCTTTCACCATTCAAGCCAGTTTTCTAAGTTTGGTCTACTACATATTTCCGAACGACTATCTCTATCCTCTAGCCAGTTATAGAAAGGTACTGGACGCTCTCTATTAGCTGTTTCTTCTATAGATGATGAATTGCTAAGCTTCACACTAGAACGCTTCACAGCCTTGTTATACGCTCCTACAAATACGGCTCTTAATGTGCTTGTTACTGTCAAGATGCCCTCTTTAATATCCATAGCGATTTTAAATAGCACGTTCTTAGCTTTTATCAAGTCAGGTGCATTTTGAACCTGAGCAGCTAATACAACCTTGTGTAATTCCTCTTTCAAGTTATCAGCTAATGGCAGGCTATTCATGAAGTCGAATAACATCACCTGATACTCGTTCATGTATTCCTTACAAGCTTCTTTTACAGCGTGAGCATTATTATATATTTCTTGTAAAGTGCTTGTTTTAAAAGATAAATGATTAAAAGATTTAGATGATTGGTTTTCTGTAAAAGTTTCAGAAACCGCGTCATTACTGATGGCCTGAGCTGTCTCTCGTTGGGACACGCTCGATGGGACATAAGGTAGAATGCGATAAATACTAGCTCCCTTGATGCCGTTTAATTTCGTTCCTGGTACTTTCTCGATGATGCCTAAATCCTCTAACTTTTTGACACTCCGATAAACTGTCTTTGTGCTGATCTCCAATGCTGCAGCAATTGTGGCAGCTTTCAAATGACAAGCTCCTGGGTGCTCTAAAGCATGACTAGCAAGCTTGAAAACGATGGCACGTTCTGATTCTGTTAAATCGTAGTAATGAACTGCCATGTGATTTTCTACAGCTGTGTCCATGTCTGCTATTGAATCAAATGTTGTGTATTGTGCTAAATATTCAAATGCCATCGTTTTCACCTCGCTTTCTAATTCCGAACTTTCTAGGATCCATTGAATGAATATTGTTCGTGTTTACTTAAATGCTTTACGTAAATTATCACGTATCTCTTTTACTTCTAAATCTGTAAGCAGACTATGATACCTAATAATCCACTTCAATCGATTTTGATACTTATGAGCATCCGTAATTTCATTGTGTTGGTTCATTTTTGCTTGAAGGTATTTCTGACGTTGTTGAATGGTTTTCAATTTATTCACCTACCCAATATTCTTTTTTGTGTGATTCATAAGTTTGCATTTCAATTCCGCCTTTCGTCTTTTCAGTTATTAATAAAATAATTTAATTACTATTAAAGTAACTTTGTTACTCAAATAGTAAATTACTTTATTCGTAATGTCAATTACTAATTGCGTAATTTTATTTCTTAATTTATAATTTAATTAAGATAATCGGAATGAAAGAGGTGTGCAGATGTACTTAAAGTCGAGATTAAAAGTATTACTTGCCGAAAAGGATATGAGTCAGAAGGATTTAGCGGAACAAACAGGACTTACAACACGTTTGATTAGTGAAATTGCTAATAATAAAGTGAAGATGTATCCAAAGGATGCACTCGAAAAAATCATGATCGCTTTGGAAGTAAAAAATTTAGGTGACTTACTGCAGCGCATAGATGAAGAAACAGATAGCTAACATTGGTTGTCTGTTTTTTTATATGTACTATTGGCAGGATTTTCTATAGAATGAAATTACAATTACAATTATCTGTAAGGAGTGCATGACATGGACACTATCGCTGAAACTATTAAATTTGCTGGCTTTGGTAAGAAGAAAGCAATGGCTAAACAGATTCAAATGTTTGATGATCGATTTACAGATCAAGGTGAAACACTACTCGCTGTATGTGCATCTGTTAAAGGTGTAAAACAACTTTATGTAACCGACCAACGTGTTTTATTGCATGAGATTAAAGGACTTGTATCTAACGATGAAAAAAGCATTCCTTTATCTTCAATTAGCAGTATTAACATTTCTAATAAGCTTGTTTACTCAACAATCGAAATCGTATCTACTGGAAACAAGGCAATCATTGACGATGTGCCAGCGCATATTGCACTTGAAATAAAAAGTGGGATCGAGAACCTTAAAGCAAAGGCAAAAACATCTTCTTCACCTGCTGCTAAACAGGAAAAGGACATATATGATGTAGCCGATGAAATTCGAGAATTAAAGGAACTATTAGAGGATGAATTAATCACTCAGGAAGAATTTGACGCGAAGAAAAAGCAATTGCTAGGAATATAAAAGATGATATGGGGGTTGTTGAAATGACAAAGAAGAATTACACATTGGATGAATTTTTAAATTTTGGTATGCCTTATGTCGAGCCTGTAATCAAGCAAACTGCTGACTTACGACGTGACGAAAATGGGTATGTGAGAAATTTTGATTTAGAGCATGAAGATGATATGAGAGAAGCATTTCGAGTTAAACTAATCGAGATTTATGACAGTTCATACGAGGGTATTACTGATGAAAATGTGAAAGATATTGTAGAATTGACAGTGGAAAATATGATGAACAAATAAAAAAGCCACCAAAAGGCGACTTTTTTCCCACGTAGTTAATAAAAAATAAATAATATGATTTTCAGAAAAATTAAACCTTATTTGAAAATATATATTTACATTCCACTTAGTTAATTGTTTATATGATAAACGATTGTGACTATTTATGCAAGAATTTATTAAAGCCCAGGTTCCAAAGAGATCCTGGGCTTTTTAGTTACTGATATAATTTTGTTATTTTGCTTTCATTATTATAAATAAGCTTTAAATTTAACAAATCTGCAAGCTCTCGTACTTGTACATACGTTCTTCCGTCTTGAATGATTGCAGGGATGGACTTGGCATCATTTAGCATTACTTTAGCTTCTACTATAGGTTTATCCACGTTGCCTACCTCCATTTTTATCGTGTATCCAATATGTGCTGCTAAAACTTTCGCTATAGCTTGGCAAATCGCTTCAAAGTGTTGATCCATTAATTCAACATCTTTTTTACTTGTAACAAAACCAAACTCAATTAAAATAGCAGGTTCATAAGTTTTTACAAGCACACCCAAATCTGTACGTTTTTTAGCTCCACGATTTTTCATACCGCTTGCATTACAAATAGCATCTACTACTTTTTGAGCGACAGTAACCTGATCGTAATAAAGTACCTCAGCCCCTATGCCTTGGTCTGTGACAGATCCACTTGCATTTAAATGACCAGATACAATAAATCCATTACGATCTTGATTATGGTGAGCAATTAAATTGTTAATGTTTTGAGTTTGGTTCTTTGAAATTTTATCTTCATAATAAGTTGCTGGTACACAGTTAGAAACACAAATGTCGTAAATCCGTTTAATAAATTTACGAGCATATTGTACTTCATCAATAATACCTCGTGCCCCTGTTCGATCACCATAATGGCCAACATGAAATTCTATTTCTTGTGGTTTTGTCATTTAACCTCACCCTCTCCTGTTTTGTCCTTCACAATTGCTAAAATATTTTTTACAAAGTCAGGCATTGGCAAGCCCATTTTTGTACCGTTTTCTGTGATTGATATAAATTCCAATACACAAAATGCAATGGCTGCTCCATCTCCTGCGTACTCAATGCCAGGAATCACAATGGACAATAAATAAACCGATCCTACTAGCATTAAGTAATAAATCTTGCGTATGATGCCGTTGAAGCCTGTACGACTATTTAAGTTTTGATTAACGACTCCACTCATGATACCTGTGGCATAGTCAATAGCCATGAAACCGATTAGAACCGTCACAGCCATTCCTAACCCATCAACTGAATATGAAACGATTGTGCCTATTGTTCCACTTATTACAGCAATCCATTTTTCCATTTGAACACTTCCCTTTTCCCAATATAAAAGCCCTCCACAATGGCTGTGAAAGGCATAAAAAATAACGCTAGCTAATGCTGCGTCTACTTGTTTTCATCGAGTAATGCCTGAACAGCTTCTCTCCACAACAATGGCACCTGGTCAACTGTTCGCAAATTCATTTTAATTAAATCCCAATATAATTTAGCCATTATTACACCTCCTTAGTTGCTATTAATTCCGCCAATTCCGCAATAGCTAATTGATTTTCTATTTTGTCTTGTTGTTGTGCCTCTGCCGATTCAACTATTGCTAATTTTAAATCTTCGTTTTCTGCTTTGACTGTTGCCATTTCGTTTCGCAATTTTTGAATGACCTGTTCAGGTGTTAATGGTAACTCAAAATACTCGTACCACATGTCTTTCGTGTCTTTGTTGATATGCAATTCCCATCCTTTGCCGTTATTTTCGGGTTCGGGAATAGCTTCGACCAGGATACCGCGTTCTAAATCTTCTTGTGTCCATCCTGTTGTGTCATATGCTATGAGCTGAACTTTTGTTCCACTTGGATGATTTGAGTCTAAAAATAATGTTGGCATTGTGTGCCCTCCTATGTCATTATCGTATATGTTTGTTTACTTCTAAATACTTCACCACTACTACCCGACCCTTGCGTCCTAGCAAGATACAGTTCTGGGTAAGGCGTGTTAGGGGTACGATCAATATCGAGTCCTAGCATAAAACTTGTGAAGCTAGTAGTACCATACAATTTACATTGCCACATAGCCCCTAGCTGTGTCGTGAATTTTGTAAGTCCGAAACCGTTTCTGCCATTATTGTGCACTACATATATGCGACCTTGATTATCAATTTCCATACCTTTAGTTTCGTTCGTATACCCTCCTCCGATCGCATTAAACATCGTCGATGGGTTGCTGATAGCACGCGTTTGCATACTGCCGTATGCACCAAGCAAAACGAGTTTCTGATTAACTTCATCTACGCGTATAAAGTTTACCATTTCTACTGACTGAAAACCCGTTAAAGCCGTTGTGGTAACCGCACCTGTAGCGCCATTGATTTTGTACAAGGTGGAGACATACGAACCTGTGTATTCATAAGCCACCACGAAAATTTCATTGGCTTGCGTTGCACATATCGCTGTGATTGTACCTTTAACAATACCACTCGTTAACGTCCATAGCTTATTACCATTTGTCGAAAAACGCAAACCTGTAGTGCCACCTGCAAAACCTATAAAACCTTGATTGTTAGGAATATGTGTAGTCCTGTTAGCGCCGTCCATTCCTGTATCTGTAGTCTCCCAATATTGCGCCGCAACATTATTTGAGTCCCTCTTTGATATTTTCCCGTCTACCATAGAAATGTAAAGTATGCGGTTTTCCGCATCCAATAAATGAGTATAACCAGTAGTGTTAGTTGTTGCGGTCTGCCACTTTAATGTCTGACCATCGTAGGCTTTATAAACCTGACCCGCTGCTAAATGTAGTACCTTATCTACGTAGTTGTATCGTACAAGCGTCGGCGAAGTTGCGATGTTGTTCAATACATTGCCGTAGTTCCATACCAACGGTAGATCACCAAAAAAGTTAGATGTAATACTTGACGATAACTTGTCAATCGGTATTTCCTCGCTAGTACCATATGCAACGAGCGTCCCCACTTGCTCGCCGTTATCATTGGTAAATGTCTTGTCTTTTCGCACGTCTTGAGGTTGTGCGTTCCCACTCCCCCTTTCACCCAGTAAGATAAAAGCCCCGTTGCCGTTAGCCGCTAATGGGTTATAGCGTACAGCATACACAGCGTTGGCTGTCGTTCCTCGTAACACTTGACCATTTGATTTTAAAACATCTTTTGCAGGTAATGTACCAACTCGCAATTGCACGTTGAGTGCTGTTGTGGTAGTTACTCCAAATACAATACCTAGACCTTTTGTGTATTCTGTAATCGTCGGGTTTAAATTAACAGTATACAAATTTGTGCCATTAAATGTGGCGTCCGCGTATGCAGGGTGCTTCACATAATCGGCCTCATGGTTTTTAAGTTGCTGTTGAGCATTTGTTTCAACATCACTTACAGTTTGTTTAATCTCATTAATCGCCCCTGCCAGCGTCTTATCATTTGTTTCTAAATCAGGAATCGATGCGCTACCCTCCTGCAATTCACTTACTGCAGTGTCCAACACATCCATGTTGTCGTTTAGATCCTGAATGTTCACGTTATCCGTTAAATCAGGCTTTTTTAATTCTAATTTTGGTGTAAGTTGCATCAAATCACCTCGTCCCATATTTTTATATTTTCCCAAGTTATTTTGCTTACATTTTCCCATGTTCGATCACTTATGAAATCCCACGTATTGAAAGAATACACATAATCAAACTGTAGATGTGCTGGAACAATAATATCAATAGCTTGCTTTAACCCTTCCACATTGTCAGGTATGCCCCTGGTACCGACGAATCGAATCTCGTAAATGCCTGGTGTATCTGTTGGATTTACTTCTACTTCACCGTTACCGAAAGCAGCTGCTACAGCTTTAATAGTTGCTTTAGTTGTTTGGTCAAAGCTTGCTCGATTACGTGATGTAATTTGTTCCCTGCGTTGGTCATAACGTAATGAGCTATTTTGTTTAATGCCAAGATCACGTTCATATATTGGCAGGGCTTCAATTGCCGTATCCACAAAAAGGTTCCTATCGACTATTTCTAGCTGTTGTTCAGTGTTTCGGAACTCTTTATCATATGCGGTTAAAACAGCTCTGAAAATCGTTGATTTACGCTCATACAGTGGTAAATGCTTAATCATGTCTGTTAGATAATCTTTTGTGGAAACAACTATACTTGTAATCATTTCTGTTTGTGTCTGCATGATGATAGGCGATTGCACTACTTTAACACCTTGCGGCTGCAACTCTGTTATAACTTCATTCAGGGAATTGCCTGACGTTGCTACGGTTACGCCTTGTGTCTGTAACTCTGTTTCTGTAATCATCAGGGCAAGTCTAAAGCATTCCCATTGGTGCGCTGAGAGCTCACCCCAGGTAAAGACTGTAGCTTGGCCCCATTCTGATTGTGGTATAGCGTGCATAGTCTCACCTACTTCAATCGAACAATCAAATAGTTTTTAGGTATCTTGTATTGACTTGATACATCGATATTCTTTGTAAATTCGGCTTGCGATTTAAACAGCAAATTGCCTCCTGTTTTCGCGTCAAAAATGCCGATGTGTGAAATATCTCCCCAGGACTCTGCAGCAATGGGGAATAAAATATCAGCGTTATTCGATGTTTGACCATCTGTTGGTGTTGCGAATATACCTTGCTGCCTTGCATAACTTGTCGTGTTAACTTCAACATCGTTATTAAAGAGGGCTACATATACTGTTGCTGTCCTTAAATTGTCCGTTAGAACCTTATTTTTTAAATACACTGTCATGTGATTCATTCATTAACACCTCCCATTACTGGCACCCCATCGTCAGGAATAACAACATTTGCTGTTGATCCATTAACGAGTAAATCCTGATAATCCATAACTCCGTCACTGTCTATAATGAGCGCCCCAATTTTTGCATAGCTCACAAATGAAGTCTTGAAAGCTATCTCTTTTAAATGCTTTGTAATATTCTTTTTGATATTTGCTTTGACCACTTCAAACGAGAAGCCAGGCATTAAAGTTATGGCTAATGTTAAATTGAGAAACAATGCAACTGCAGGTATTACAAGAAGATCCTCAACACCAAACGGCATTTCCTTCTCGATGTGTTCCCTCACATCTTCTACTAGCTCAGACGGTGCAGGTAATTTATTCGCATCGA
The DNA here is from genome assembly GCF_038630385.1 of Lysinibacillus sp. FSL L8-0126. Taxonomy (NCBI): domain Bacteria; kingdom Bacillati; phylum Bacillota; class Bacilli; order Caryophanales; family Bacillaceae; genus Lysinibacillus; species Lysinibacillus sp. FSL L8-0126. The sequence goes on from NZ_CP152028.1 coordinate 1,122,378, forward strand.
TTACAACTACTTTCATTGATAGTGGGCCGTTGTAGCGAGGGAATATCTTTGCATCACCAACGCCTGTCACTTCTAAGGCCCATTCACGATAATGATATTTGTTGCCTGCCTTACCTGGGCGCTGCAGCTTGTCATAATATCTTTGGCGTAAATCGTTATCCGTTTCCGCATCATAGCCATCCACAACAGGATCTGGATTATATACATTGATTAAACCCGGTATGGATACAGGAAAGTTTTTGATTGTATTGGCTGGCACGTTTCCTATTTGACCAAACTCGTTACACTGTATTCGAACATGGCCTAATCCAGTTTCATTTACCGTTGCTTCTTCGATTACAGTAAATAAAATCGTATCCGTACCAACTAATTCGCCAGTTCTAACTATCGTTCCAGCTGCACCCGATACAATGACAGTCGTTGTCGCTTGTGTGGCCAACTTTCGGCTTTGCCCTGTGCGTTGATATACAGTACGTGTTAATTCATCACCTGTTAAATTCTCAATATCTAATTTCTCTTGTACTTCTGAAATTTTCTTTTGCTGACTAGCAAACTCTACAGCTGCAGGCTTTGTTACATCATAAATAAACTCACCTTTTGCTTTGTCGTACTCGTCACTAATGCCAGACATCATGCGATCATGAATGAGTTTTTCATCTTCCATTTAAGCTGCCACCCCCTTTAACTGTTCATCCATATCAAACGCCCCTTCTACGGTAACGACTCTAAATTTTATACGCATCCACTTACCATCACGCTCAAATTGCCACTCTTGTACTTCTTGAATGTGCGTATGTTCCAATAATGCTGCAGTAACTTCTCGTTTGATTTCTGCCTCAATAAAAGCGCGTGGCAAGCTAGAACCGATTAAATCGTCCAGTGTTGCACCATAGTTTTCATCTTTATAAATCCTGAAACGAAAACGCTCAGTCTTTAAAACTTTTATGATCCATTGCTTCAATGTTTCCAGGCCGTGAATAGCAACCATCTTCCCATTACGCATTACAAAGTCTTTTTTATCAAAGTCATATAAAAAAGACTTACCTAGTGGTGGCAAGTCCGTTTCGTTTTCCTGTGTATTAAATTCAAGTTCTGCAATCTTAGGTAACATCAAACTTCACCGCCTTATCGATCACAAAATACATTTGTTCATCAGCTGTTGGAATTAAAATAACTTCATCACCATTTATCAAGCCTTTAGTAACAACCGTTTCAGTAAATATTAATTGTTCATTATCCAAAGTGATTGTTTCGTTTAACTGTATATTCGTGTTAGGTGGAGGCGTAATGACTTTTCCAGTTGTCATAGATTTAGCGGCATTTGCTGTTGTGGGATCTTGGCCACCTCTAATAAGTAGAGCTAGTTCTGTCAATGCATCCATTTACTTCACCTCTAAACTAGGCTTCATTGTGTGGATTCCTTTGCTGATTGTATGCAACACATCTTTGATTAAAAATGTACCCTTAATGCCTGTCACTGGCTCGTCTAATTTAAACAGGCGTCCAGCTCTAAAATTATCATCGCCCATTAAGTCAACTTCGTTTTCCTCAATGATTTTGGAAAACTGCTTTAATTCATTTTCAGCAATCTGTTTAGCGCTTTTCTTCTCATTCTGATCTAGCTTAACTACTTTAGTAATTCGGCCATATTTCTCAACCATTTTATTATCCGTTTTTGTTAAAACAACTTTATCATTGTTGCCCACAATCTGAATTGTGTTGGCCATGTCCACAATGCTACGTTTTTTAGATGGATTCATAATAGCTGAATGGATGTCGTACTTTGTACCACCTGCATAAAGTTGAAATGTTCCAGTAACTACTGCATTACTTTGTTTTTCGATATATAGTTTACCCTGGCGCATTTCCATTAAATATTTCAAGCCTAACGATTTTTCTGCAGTCTCTAAAATGTCTTTAATAATTTCACTTACTTTTTTATCGTTATAAATTTGTGTTATTGGTTTAGGAATAGATGTGATCTTACCAATTGGAACATTGAAGTCTTTTAATATCTTCTTAATACAGGCGTCTGCAGATAGCTTTTTAAATTGATATACAGCTGTGGATTTATTTAGATAAAAGGCATAATCAAATCCAATGTATGCAATAGGTGAAGTTCCACTCTTTACCTCGTCCACAATAATAGCACGCGTGATTTCTTTTCCATTGTTAAGCAAAACAACCATATCGCCTATATCGCACGGATTCACTGGAAAATAATTCGCATCATTAAAGGCAATGCTAAAATTAAGTTCATCCCCTAATTCCTCCATGTTACTACGCCAGGTTAAGGTACCTATCATTGGTGTAATATTGATCTTGGTATCACCCTTGATTAACCATAATTCGTGGGCCATCATTTCACCTTCTTTTTATTGAGATTAATAAACTTAAACTCAGATAAAGCGAGCGAATAATAAACATCACCTGATCCGTCTTGTACACCTGCCTCAAAGTTGTCTATGACAACAGGTATATTAATGGGTGTATTCGTAATGATTAATCGAATCGGAACTCGTCTATCGATCCATGATTGGATGATTTCATAATACTCCCATCCAAAATACTTTTTGTTTCTTGAAAATGGGTATACCTTAGAAGGAAAGAAAGAATCGATTGTCAACGACTTCAACCCTCTTTGACCAATCAACTTAATATCACCTTGATTAATAGTCGTATAGGTTTCATGGTTTAGAGGGCTTGCTATTTTAAATTCTGACGGCACGATAGGAAGCTGAATAACTTGTTCACGATTATTGATACTTAAAAATATATCCATCTATTCAACCCCCTATAAATTGGCCAATCTTAATTTTAGTAATGGCACAAGTTCATTCGCTACTTCCATTGCTGTAATTCCTTTGGCATTTAAGTTTTGAATGTTTAAAGTTATACCGCCACTATTTGCAGGTGTAGACTGTGAAGTACTTCCTCCAGGTGTAGGCGTTGCTACCGCACCAGGTGAAGGCTGAACCATTTGATCCACATTATCTATTGATCCACCAGCTGCACGGATTCTCTCGGATTGGCGAGCAGGAATAACCATTTCACCTTTATGCAACTCGGCAATATATCCATCGTAGGGTACCGTATTTAAACCAGTTGCGTGTGAACCTGAAATGAAATTACCAACCTTGCTTGCCGCACCGCTTAAAGCCCCTCCAATTTTCGAAACCCATCCTGGTACTTTAAAGCTCATAATTGCATCTTTAAAACTATTAAACACCCTTTTTACGTCATCGAAATGTTTATATAACGTTATGCCTGCCGCAATTATTGCTCCGAATGGGCCAGCTACAAGGGCTAACAATGGATTATCGAGTAATCTTTGCCACAATTCACTTGCTTTTGCCTTAACAGTATCCCAATTTCGATATAACAAGACACCTGCTGCAACTACTGCAGCAATACCCACAACTACCCATGTAAGAGGACTTGCAAGCATGGCCGTATTCATGGCCCATTGTCCAGCTGTTGCTAGGCCCATTGCTGTCTTAAAGCCCTGGATCATAGTTGTGACTGTCGTAATGACCTTTAATGCCCCCATTCCAACAGCTAAAACTCCCACAGCTGTTCCCACACCGACGAGGGTTTCTTTAATTGGCCCCCAATTCTCTCTTACCGTGTTACCAAACTCAAATGCTTTTTCTACAATGCCCTGGATCTTCGGTACAAGTTCATCCGCTTTATCCGCAACACCTTGTAAAAATTCTTGTGCTCCTGCACCGTTTACAACATCGGCAATTCCTACCTGCAACTCACGCCAAGATGAAATTAGTCTGTTTTTAAGACTCCCTTCCACTGTAGCAGCTGCTGCATCTGTTGCTCCTTCAAAATCCTTCATGGCGTCTTTTGATCCAAGCATTGCATACATGGCCCCTGCTTCGAGGTCTTCCCATTTTGTACCGAAAAGGGCAACCGCTAATTGATTGGCCGTTACCTGGTCATCCATACCTTTTAACTCAGCTGTAACAGCACTTGCGACTTCTGCTACTGTTGCCTCGCCTTTATTAAAAGACTCCCATAAATCAAATGTCGATTTACTCATGGCTGAGAATGTTTCATCCGTTGACTTCGAGCCATCTTTAACCTTGATCTGAAACTCTTTCATGACGTCATTCACATAATCCAGGTTGTAAACGCCAGCTTTCGCGCCTCGTTCCATAATGCCGAAATATTCTTCTGCACTATAGCCCATATTGCCAAATAAAGAAGAATACTCTGCAACGTTATCGAACATTTCATTACTAAAGTTCAATCCACGTTGGCCACCTGCAGTAAATAAATCGAATGCCTTATCAGCTGAGATGCCGAAAGCCTCCATCATATTGTTTGTGCCGCGAGTGACTTCGTTCACGTCACCTTCAAAAGTTTTTGCTAACAACATTGCATTAGAAGTGACTTTGCTCAATTCGCCATTATCGATATTCTTCATGTTTTGTTTTACGCGAGCTAATGCATTTGTTACTTCATCGATGTTTTCACCGTACCCTTTGCTGAATACTTCCTTTGCGGCACTTCCGTACACTTCCATTTGAGATGCAGTTGCGCCAGTTTGGGCCTCTAACATATCCAAAGAGCTACCCATGTCCAAGATAGTTTTACCTACATTTGCACCTAGCGCCGCAACTCCTGCAGCACCTAACGCGCCAGCCCCCATTGCTACCGTTTTAAATGCTTTGGCAGCACCTTGTCCAAAACGTTGTATTTGATTTCCGACCCTGGTAACACCTCGGCCAAAATCATCAGCTCGATCACTAGCACGCCTTAAATTGCTAGAAAAATCACGGTCTTGCAAGGTAAGAACTGCAGATATAACCCTATTTCCCAATCCCTCACCGCCTTTACAAAAGAAAAAGCTAGAACGATATTGTTGTAATCGCTCCAGCTTTCATACGTTTATCTCTTTCTTCCAACTCTTTGTCCAAACTTGCGGTCATGAACAACTTTTCGTCATACTGCAAGTTCAACAAATAATCGAGTGTATGACCTTTTTGAATATAGTGATGAAGAAAATAAAAATCATCATCACTATCAATTAGTTTTTTATAACTTTAACTCCGCCTTTTTTATAACCTGCTAATTCAAGTGCCATGCCTGATAATTGTTCAATTTCACCAGGATCAAAGATTTTCGCCACGATGTCTGTTGGTAATGTACAACCATATGCTTTCTGTAATTCTGCATCTTTTAAATTTGGTTCAACCATTGTGTTATACACCATATAAACATCTGCGTCTGTATCATTATTTTCATCACGAGCCATTTTCATAGTATCAACACATAAAGACTTTTCAGGTTTACGCAATACTACTTCTACGCCCAAACGCTCTACAAGTACTTCCTCAGTGACATCATCCTTCACTTGGTACTTTTCTTTTTCCTTCATTAAATCTGTAACCGTTAATCGTTTGATTGTTTTTTTAGACATTTAATTTTCCTCCGATATATTTATTTAGGCGCCAATCAAATCAATTGGATCATAGTCTGCAAAGCTAAATGGCAGTTCTTCTGTTCCGATTGTTTTTTGCGCAAATTGCATTAACACAAATTCATTGAAAGTTACTTCTTTAATGGCTACGCGCTCAGAACCAAAAGCGTCAGGATCGGCAAGCTTGCCAACAATATTTACCTCTGGCGTAATACCTTTTTTCACGGCAACTGCTAATAATCCAGCCCCTCGGCTGTAAATTTTTTTCACCTTTAGCGTGCCTTCTCCTGTCCAACCTGTCATTTTCTTATGCGTAGCTAAATCCTCGGCCATGTTTACGTCTTCATAATCGATAGATACTTTAGCCTCAAATTCTTCAATGTCGAGCCATTTTTCATTGTTAACCCAAACGCTACCAAATGAACCATTAATCACTTTATTTGACTTAATTTTTTTCATGCGTTCCCCTCCTTAAATTGCAATATCTAAATCTAAATCCTCCATAGCGTCAACGATTTTAACTTTCCCACCTAAATATACATTGCGCTTAAAGGTTCTTTCTTTCACTTTTTGATCGTCCCAATCAGATGTATCAACACCGATTTTCTCCCATGCGGCACGTTGTTTTTTTACATCAACTTCTGCTAAATTATCGAATTTAGGATCTAGTATTTCTTGATCTCCTAATCCTGAAAAATATACATTAACAGACTGTAAAAATAGTACCTGGTTATCATAGGTATTGTTTAATTTACCGATGTAATATTTATCAAAGGTTGTCCGAATATCGTCTTTAATCATATCCATAACTTCCACAACACGAATCGATTTAAAGTCCTCTGTCTTCACTCCTGAAAGTGTCGTCAAACTATTTACGCCTCGGCCAATCTTAATAACTTCACCGTCATTAATAAGAATAAGTTCGCCTTTATCAACAGCTTCATCAGGATCTTCAATTTCTGTAATACTGTCGATTTCAGGTAGCTCGTAATAAGTAGATGAACGAGTAAACGGAACCCCTGCTAAAATGCCAGCAATTCGGCATGTGTATTCAGATGTTGTGTACTCTTTTTCTTTTACCTTGATTCCTGCAGTTGTGAAATTAATAATTCCTTCATGATCCGCTAAGGTGTTAGGTAATACTGCTTTGAAAGTCTTTTTCTCCACACGTTTTTTCTTGATCCAAGATTCAATAGCAGCTGTATCAGCGTCCTTAATTCCTGGAATGGCCAAGTAATTAAAGCGTTTATTATTCAGTCGTTGCAATGCGTCAGTGTAATTCTCTGCAGTTGTTGGCAATCTCTCAATAATAACTTTGCTTGGTGTTCCGATAAATGTCTTCTGAATGTAATCCAGGTTTACTGGCGACCATTCATTTGTTTTTACTTCATCAAAGCTTTTGTAAATCACTGTATCAGCTGTCTGCACTTCATCTTTTAAGATCAAAGCAACTATTCCTAGCTGGCTACGTGTGATAACCGTATCGGCTTTACCAATAAACTCAATATTAATTTGCGGTAGGCCCATTGTTTAATCCCCTTCCTCAACCAATTCACCCATAAGCTCAATTGGATATTTTTCATAAAAATCTTTACCATTCTTTATTTCATCTTCGAAACCAACGTCTTCATTTTCATATTCGCGACCATCAAAGAATTGAAGATCAAATTCAAACTGCAGCACGCCATCTATTTCATCAAAATTCGGTTCGTTTATATCTAAATGACGATCCTCAATTGTGAATTTAAGATCAAATAGATTACCTAGTGTTTCCTGAACATCTAATAATTCAATAGAGTTATTTTCATCTGCAGGGAAATAAAAAATGCGAACCGTACAAGCCTTTTCAACCTGCGTTAAATGGCCCACACGCTTCACATTATCCAGTTCCACTTTGAAAGACGGCCGTGTAAAACCCTCGTTTGCAGATTTACTTATAACATCAATGCTAAAATTCGATTGCAACTTTTCATTGATTGTTGTTTGTATTTGTTTAAACGTAATCATAATTTCTTTTTCCTCAACAATTCATCTAGCCATTTCACTGTTTCAATTTCAACATTACCTGAGGTTTCAAATTCTCTCATACCTTTGTCCAACGGTTTCTTACCATGAACAAAATCACCTGTTCTATTGCCATCATGGTCTACCATCCAGTGGCCGTCCTCGACCAAATGAGCATGTGGAGAAGAATTATAAACACGTACAACTAAATCGCCATTATAACCAACAAAGACTTTTCCTCGTTTCCATTTCTTGTGGTATCCACCTGTTTTCTTTTTTACAAGACTCCGTGATTTTTTGGCTACAGTTGTTCTAGCTTTTGATCCAATTTTACGCATCAGTTTAGGGGCCTCGTTAGGCAGATCCTTCGTTGCTACATTAAATAAATCTCGTTGAAAGTCAGTTAGACCATTCATTTGAATCATTTCAACACCTCCTGGACAAAGATTTCAAGTGTCTCATTCTTGAAATAAGGATTAAGAATATATTTAATTTCAAATGTATGGCCTTTAAATCTAATCTGCATATCTTTCGTAATGTCTTTGCCTGTGCTGTATCGCACAATGACTTTATGTGTGACATTCGTTAGGATTGTGTCAGCCACTTGTTGTTGGAGTGAGCCAGTTTGTGGAATAATGGCAGCCCACATTTTTTTATCAGGTAGAAATTCATAAACAGTTTCGTTCAATTCATTTTTTGTCTTTTGATTAGTGAGGATTTCTATTCTGTGTCTTAAATCGCCAGGATTCATAATACTCACCTCACAGTAAATTAATAGAATGCATATCTAGTATGGATTGAACAACCTTATTTACATTGTTATCTTTCACTGTAAAGACACGATTTTCATACATTTCATTGGAAAGTACAAAAACAGCAATCGAAATATCTTCTTTTGTGTCCATTTGTTCATTCGATAAGCCTGTATAGCCTTTTATATAACCTTTTACTGCTGATAAAATAAGCGTAAAAGTTGAAAGGACTTCTGTATCTGTTTCATCTTCTCGTGCATATTTAGCCAGCTCACCTGGCGTAATTTCACTAACCTGCATCAGTTTTCACCTGCTTTTTTGTAACAACTTCCTCTACATGGCCAGCTTGTAACAAGTCCTCCGCAACTTCTTTAGATACCACTTTCACTTCATCTTTAGACATTGTGACGCTACCCGAAAAGCTTACAAGTGCTTTTACTTTCATCCTGTCACCTCCAATAAAAAAACGTAGAGCATAGCCCCTACGCTGATTTCATAACTAATTTAGAGATTTTTTGAGCATTTTCCACCTTAGAGTCAATTTCAATCCAGCCAACTACACCAATTGCGTGTTGAGTAGCAAATTTTTCACGTAGAATTTGAATTGAAACATCTTCTGCAAGTTTTACCGCAAGGCCTGACATATCACCATAGAAAATAGCTGTTTTTCCTGCTGCCATCCCTGACATATTATCCGATGTATACACATCTTTACCTAGTAAAGAATAGCCCCAACGTGCTGTAGCATCTTTGTTTAATAAGTAATTGCCTTGTCCATCTTTCAATTTTCGAATAGCTTTACGAGTGGTTTTATTCATGATCCAAATGGCGTTACCCTGGAAAACGTCAGGTACTTCTTCTTGCACATCAATTAATTCATCTGCTGTTAATACCGTTGCAGCTGCTGCAGTTACAGTTTGGGTAACAGTAGAAAGCCCTTCGACCTTATTTAATGTACCGTTTAATAATTCTCTTTCAATCCATTTAGAAATTGCTTCTGCCATTTTAGTAACTACGAATGACACAATATCAAATTGTGAGTTATTAACAAGTGATTTAGATACCTTACTTAATGCACCAGCTAAGAAACCTTTTAACTCAATTGAACCTAGTTTACCGCTAGTAGATTCCAACTCCACAAATTCATCAGCATAAGCCATTTCAATTGTTCCTGCCGATTCATCATAGTATGGAATACTTAAAGTACCTCCCACATTATAGCGAGTTGCCAATTGATAGATTGGTGAAATATCGTATACCTTTTGAATGATCTTGTTGGCAATGCTAGAAGGAATTACGGCCCCATTTGCACCTACTGTTAAATTAACATCTGCTCGATCCTCCACTAAACCGCGAATATAGCTGTCGAAGGCGCGTGTTTCAGCTTCTTCTTGTGTGCGTTGTTCAGCTTGTTTAGCAGGTAATTTTTTGTCTAAAGAACGTGCTTCATCCAATGCAGTGATTGTTTTATCTAGTCCTGCAATTTGGCTTTTGATTTCATCAAAACGATTTGATTCTTCGTCGGTTAGTGCGCGCGTTTCTTCTTTGGCACCCTTTAGTAAATTGTCCATTTCATCTAATAAGTTGTTGCGCTGTTCAACTAGTGATGGCATAGATCGCGTTTCAATAAATTTCTTAATATCTCTTTTCATGTCAGTTTCCACCTTTCAATTTTAAAAGCTCAATTTGTTTTTCATATAATGAGTAATCTATATCTTTCTTAGAACGTGCTTCTTCTGTACGATTTTCAATCTCAGCTTTAAAATCTGCACCGCGAGTTTCTGAAATCGCCTGATCTTCTCCGCGAGCCTCTATTGAAGTAGCTACATAAGCTGGCGTTTTATCTAAAATAGACACTTCTAAAAGCTCGATGTCCTCAAGTGTGCGTTTCTGAATGCCATCTTCTCCGTCTTCCCATGATGGCTTGTTATCGATAAAACCAAATGACCAACCTTTCAACTTGCCGTCTTTCGCCTTTTGAATAATATCTTCATCAGATACATGGGCAATAGCACGTAAACCGATGTTATCCTCATACAGCTGCAGATTACCTTCTTGTAATGATCCAAGCTTACGGTTTTTGTCGTGATTGAATAATAAATCAACGTTTTCAGCCTTATCCAAAGCCCTTTCAAACGTTTTAGCACGAATTTTTTCTTTAAAACGTCCTCTTGGTGAAGGTAAAACACGACTTTCACGTTCAACAGCATTTACATAGCCATCTAGCAACACTTGATTTTCTCTAATTTCAATCCTCAACTTCTTCACCTCCCTTCTCGGCCACTTGGCCACCTTCTGAAATATCAGCGGTTTTATTGGTATTTGGCGTATAAATTGTCTTAGTTTTTGGATCATACAAGACATCTTGTAAGCCTAATTTAATGAACTCTAAACCAAGTGGAGGATGATCTTCTAAATAGCGAACCTCATCTACCTGCATCCAGCCGTTTTTCAACGCAATTTCATAAGCTTTATAGCGTTTTTCAATATCGCCTTTGACTAGCTCCTTCATATCGAAAGCAAAATAAAAAGACTGCTCTTTTTCCGATGGAAGTAGCAAGTCCTTGTTCAATGCCGTTTCAATTGCTCGAATAATCGGCAGTATGCAATTTTTAATAAAGTTTGTATGCACTTCTTCGTTGGCTGAGCCATCCAAAATGCTATCAGGTACTTTGAAAAGCTTATTTATTTCGCTTGAATTGGTCTTTTTGTTTTCATTAAGCTGCATTTCAACCGATGTACTGGATGCCTCTTTGAAATCTAACCCATTATTTAATACAACAATATTTTCTGTATTGTTCTTATATAAATTGTTCCAGGCTTCTTTTAATTCGGCAATTGCATCCTTTGACAATCGGCCCAATGACTTTAAGAAACCCTTTTTATTACCGCCAGTTTTAACAAGTGCTTCCTCAAAAACAAGCGTATTGTACGCAACCGATAAAATTTTATTGTGATCCTTAATGATGCCATTGCCTGTTACACCGTCTTTTGAATTTCGAGCGATCTTTATAAATTCAAATTCACGATAGTTCACTCCATTAACGGAAATATCATAGCTTTTAAATATTGGATCAATACCAACTAGCACCGAAACATTTCGGTTTTCTACATAGTGAATACTTTCAACATCGTTTCTTCTTCGGTTGATATATGCATACCCTGCACCCTCCAACAAGTAATCAGTTACTAGGGCCTTTTTAAACTGGAATCCGTCTAACGTATCTAGTGTCTCGTCATTAAGTAGAAAAACACGTCTATCATCTTCCATTTCTTCAACTTTACCGCTAGTTTCTTTGTGCAATTTGATAGGTAAAGTAGCAATAAGATCCGAAATCAAGTCTACACAGGTGCCAACACTAGGTATGCTTAATGCTTCATCTTTTGTTAATACTGCACTTGTTAAACCTGCTTGCAGCAATAATTCATCCATTCCGCTTTCACGAAATTCCTGAATACGCCTATAATCACGCCATTCACGCCACTCTTTAATTAATCCCACAATCTCACCTCCTTAAATGACTTGTGCGCCCCAATCAGCATCAGGATTAAAGATGACATCATGCTGCAGTAAATAGATTGCATTGATTAAACTTACAACCATATCGACCTTGCCTGTTGATTTTTTCTTATTAACGTAAATATTTTTATTAGTGTCCTCAGTAACTTTGGCATTTTGAAAGTTTTCTTCTAGCAATTCATTTTCGGTATAGTGAAATTCTTTATTCACAATCTTTTCTCGTAATAGCTTTGTTGCTGGATGCAACACGCTTGAATGCTGTTTGACTTCCACAGTAACTAGACCTTCCCTTTCTAGTTTTTGAGCTGTAGAAAGGCAGTTATAACGGTCATATGCTACGCCCATAACAATCACATTGAATTTTTCTTCTACTTCCAAAACTTTTTGTTCAATAAAGCCATAATCAACAGTCATATCACCACAAGAAAAACATTTCCCTGCCTTAATGTGATCGTAGTAATTGATTTTCTCTACGCGGTTTTTATCAGGGATACGCTCAGTTGGTACAAATGCGTAGGAATCTGCATAGATTTCCATATCTTCCTCTGTCACCATCGAGAATGAACAGTTATCATTCGTCATGGCCAAGTCTAAACCCAGCCATACTTGACGGCCTGACCAATCGAAATTGTCCATTTTACATTTCCGAACATCCTCTACGTTCACATAGGCTTCACCACTATTAGAAGGTAAAAAGTGATTCATATGTTTACATAGATATTCTTCACGCTCTGAGGGCTTTTCTATGGCTGATTTACGGCTATCTCGTATCTCGTTATAGTTTTCCTCAACTCTCAACGGATTAGCCTGTAACAGCCCTGTATCATCCCACAAATGATCGTCCTCAGCGTAATAGAGCAGCGCAAACATGCGATCATCTTCAATAAACCCATTAAAGACCTTCTTTGCATACGCCAATTCTTCCAACATGATCGATTTATCCTCAGCGTAAGCCGTTGTTAACTTAAAACGTAATGGATTTTTAACATTTAATTGCCCCGACTTCATGGCGTTTATATTCTTGTAATCTTTAAATGCGCCAACTTCATCAGCTATAAAAGCAGATGGACGTATCGAGTTGTTTCTATTCGCCTCTGCAGTACGTGCCTGGTAAAAACTATTTGTTAATGTGCAAACGATACGGCCACTTAATGTTTTTGGAATCACAAAGTATTTAGCTACACCAGGGCTGGCCATGATAATTTGTGTCATAGCCTTTTTCACTTCACCCGCAAGCTCACGATCCAAACAAATAGAATAGAACTCCGAATAATCATCCTCTGTAAGCATTAAGATGATGATTATTAAAGCACAAATGAACGTCTTCGCATTCTTACGAGGAATGAACAGCGTAATATCACGGTACCTAAACTTTTCTTTATCGTTTTTAAAGCGCCAACCGAATATATTGACAAGAAAAAAAGCCTGGAATCCTTCCAAGCCTTCTAATATCGTTTTCCCTGCAACGCCTAAACCTGTAGCAAAGTTAAGTAATTCTAATAGACCCTCTATCTTTTCTATTTCTTCCATGTCGAAATAGTAATCAAAATCATCCTCATACTGCTTTTCTAAATCCTTTAGGAACCAATTACACTGAATAATGACCTCTTTTGTTGTAATTTCTTTACCTTTTACAACTCTTTCAGCGTATTTTACAGCCTTTTCGTATATCATTTCTTACCACCACGCAATACTTTTAACAGTTGATCATCTTCTTCAACTCGAACTTGGAAATTAATATTACCTAGCTTTGCTCGACTTTGTGGTGACAGACTTAATTCATTACAGCAACGGAAAAACTCTTTTGAATACTTATCTTTAGCACTCAATAAGTTACGATCTAAAAGCCTTTCAATATCTCTGTTAATAATTCGTTCAATTTGTTGCACTCGGTCAATGGCTACCGCACAGGTGCTTAGAATATAAATATCGAGATTACCAAGAATCCCACTTGCTTGTAACTCCTTCACAATGAAATTGAAAATTTTCTTTTGCCTTGCATTCAGGTGTGTAGGAGGCAAGATTTCATCGGCAGCACCCTTTAACTTTTCCTCTGTTTGAGTACGAATTTCGATTTCTTCTTTTGTTAAATTCTTACTCATGGTTTTCACACTTTTAGACGGTCTAGCCAATTTTCTCACCTCCTTAAAAATTTTCATTTAGGGAATTTTTTTAGAGCAAATAGGGGCAGTCGGTGTACAGGAATTTCAGGATTTTTCACCGAATACCTGGGGGGTACTCTCCAAAATAATATTTTTTAATTCTTTTGCAGGTATTGAACCCTTCTCTGCCAGCTCATGATGGTAACGACACAATGATATAAGGTTGTCATCCTCTAACCTCTTGTCCCAGGCATTAGCTATAGGCTCTATGTGATGCACCTCTAAGTCTGTGAAGTTATATTGCATCTGAGTATTGTATAAGTTTCGTAAGCATACCTGGCACAGATGTTTGTCACGATCAGCAATGTGCGCTCGCTTATTCTTCCATGCCCTTGACCATCTGAATCTATCAATGTATGTGGTCTGCTTTGTAGCTACTGGCTTAGATGTACACCGTTGACCACGCTTATGAATACCACCACAGTAAGTACAACTCTTTAGCAATGCACTCACCACCTTTTAGGCATAATAAAAAGCCTACCTATAAAAGATAGACTTACTCCTTCGATTCTTTTAAAATACCATCTGCATTTCTCTTGATATATTCGGACACTTTGATATATCCATTTGAATTGTCCTTCTCAGTAAAACCTCTATATCTTACTCTTGCTGGATAAACTCTTTTGATTTCGTTACCTTCAACTTCTACAACTATAGCCCAACCGAATGTATGCAAAATCATGTTTATCCACCACAAGAAACCACTTTCTCTAAACTCTTTCCACGATTTTTCTTCCATTAGGTTTATCACTCCTTTTGTATGCATAATAAAAAGCCACACCTTTTCAGGCGTGACCTATCGCTTGTTTTTAGACATACACGTACAAGCATACGTGCTTATTTTGTAATGATATTTTATAACGCATTTCCGTGCGCTTTTTGATACTCCTATAATATCTCGATTTTTCAATACTTAACATTGGTTTAACTTAAGGTAATATTATGTGAAGAATTTACCGTATAGTTTTCAGCGAATGATACCATACGTCTTATTTGCGCATGTTTATTATAGATATATTGAGCACTGTATCCTAAATCCTCTGCCACCTGTTCCAACGTTTTATGTTCAATGTATTTACCTATTAATATCCTATGTTCAAGTCCTTCAAACGTTTTTACTAATCTTTTAATATCAAATAGGTTATTCATCTTATGGGCAAGTTCCCATTCAATTTGTTCAATAACTTCCTCAACCTTACTTCCTTGGCTGTCTGCAGTTAGTTTCACTTTAGCTAGATCACCTTGTACCCAGCGTTTCAATTCGGTTTTCGTTCGCATTAAATTAAGTTCTAAATAAGCAATTTCATATTCAAGCTCTCGATAATCCTTGAGCCATGCGAATTTACTCAAATTAAGCACCCACTTTCAATAAAGGTTACAAATTGTGTTACAACGAGTTTCAAGATATACGTAACCTTCTAAACGTTGATAAATCAACGTTTTTATATTTGCGGTTACAAATATACAGATTTTTAAGCGCTTTTTCTTTATATATATTTTTATTTCTTTCTTTTTTTCTCTTTATTTATTTTTTATATACTTATATCTATTATTTATTTGTAACTAAAGAAATAATAATAATATAAATATATATATAATAAGGGTTTGTGACGGTTACAGATGTATTTTTTTAAGTGTAACCGTCATTCATTAAAATAGGAGATTAAACCATTGATAGATATAGGTTTGTAGTAGGTTACTGATATTATTACTTATCCTGTTACTTCATCCGTAACTTTTTTATAGACACGTACCGAATTCCCCATAACTTTTACCACTTTTGATTCCCAGCCTTCCTTCTTCATCCTACGACCAAATTCGGTGTTTCCAGCCGGTTTGTGCCCTTCTTCTTCACAGTAAGCCACATACATTGCGTATACGTCCCTAGTCCTCTTTCCATCGATCTCATCACTATATTGATACAAAAACGAAAGAGCACTATCAGATTGAATGAAGTATTCAATTGTTTGTTCTTCAATCGTGGCTGACTCAGAAAGCTTATTACCGTTTTTACGTATTCTTTTAATTCCTTCGAGTGCTAATTTTAGTATGTAAGACTTAGCTGTATCACTCGAAAGCTTTTCGTCTAAATTTTCATCGATCACTTTAACCTCTGCATCACAAGGAATGACTACTAAGCGCCTACCAATACCACCTGACTTATCTTTAAATTGTGGCATCTTGTTACAAGTAAAAATGAGTGTCGCCTTTGAACGTATGGTAATAGGAATTGAATAGATCGGACGCAACATAACCGGATCCCCAGAAGCTAGCGTTTTAAAGTTGGCCGACTTGTCCAGATATGAAGCATCAATATCATCAGCAATGTTCATTAATTTACCGGACATACCATATACAGCGGTGTCGTCATCGAATTTATCTAATGGTACGTTCGTTTCAAGGCCATTTGTGAAAGCCGTTAACATTTTTAATAATGTTGATTTACCATTGTTACCTTTTTCCGATTTGTAAAAGAATACCTTGTGCGGAAACCCTTTGGTCATTAAAATATGGCCAAACATTTCTTCAATCACATACCTTAAATCTTTTCGATTACATGTAAAAAAATCTAAGAATTGATCCACATTCTCGTCATAGGCGTCTTCATCGTATTGAACATCTAAAAAATACGGTGTGA
Source organism: Lysinibacillus sp. FSL L8-0126 (assembly GCF_038630385.1). NCBI lineage: Bacteria > Bacillati > Bacillota > Bacilli > Caryophanales > Bacillaceae > Lysinibacillus > Lysinibacillus sp. FSL L8-0126. Next base: position 1,138,888 of record NZ_CP152028.1, read on the forward strand.
ATCCAGCATCGATTATTATGGGCTCCCCATCATCGATAATCACACCATTAGGCAGCTGGATAACAAAATCATTGTCCTCTACTACATTCGATTTGATTTTAAATAGTTCCATCAACTGCTTATGTTGGGCTGGCTTCAATTTTATATGCTTGTCTATTTCACGCAGTAGTTTATTGGAGTCGCTAATATAACGGTCCAGCTGCTTAAAATAAATTTGATTGTTGTAATAATGGAGGTCCAGACGTTTGGCCAAAACTTCACTCGTCATGACCATATCCTTTGGATTTAGCCATTGCTGTGAGCTAGGTGCCGGCTTTTTTTCTAATACGGATTTTATTGTATTATTAAGCTCATCATCCCCCATTGCTTCAGCAAACACTTTGGTATTAATGAAAGTTGCAAGTACCTGCAGCGTTTCATTGTCGATCATATCAGTGCCGTATTGCTCTAGTGTTGTGAGCAAATGGCTATATATTGCACTATTGCGCCCTTGCCCTTCTTTAATGCCTAGTAAATTATGTTTTAATTTAGAAGGATACAAGAGCAAAGGAAGCTCTGGTAACATACTCACATCTTCAAGATAATGAGCATTTTCCATTGGTCGAAGTTTGCCATTTTGCTTAATCGTAGCTTGTGAGCGAGTGCCTGTTTTATAATCGACCTTTAATCCAGCCACCGTTGTTTTATCCGTGTAGTTTTTAATGGGTGTGGTCATACCCTCTGCCTTTGGGCGCTTATACCAAAGGTGAAAGCCTCGACTTGTTTCAACACGCAAGGATGGGTAAACAGAATAGATATATTCAGCTGCATCTGAGCGTGTATCGAAATCCACGACCACTATATCTTTTGTTAAAATGACACCAGCATCTTTATAATTTTTGTGGTCCGTAGAAAATATGTCGAATGAGTGTTTAGGCTTCTTTTCTTCTAGCTCGATATAGCGCAATGGTTTTATAGTAGACTTCAAACCGTAGCACCTCCTTTCTTCCTTTCCTGATGTTGTGTTTAGCTATTTTCTTAAATAGAATGAAACACCACCCACACACTTTGATTCTAAATATCCAAGTTCAACTAGTTTATTAATTGCTTTTTCAGCATCTGCATAACTTCCTCTAAACTTCCGTTGTATTGTATTATGACTTATTCTATCCCCTGTATTTGGTGCAACGTGTTCCATAAATTCGATAACTTCGACTGGCTCCAATTCTATCCCTCCTGGTCTGAGTCAATCACTACCGTCCCATCCGAACCAACCTCATAAGAGATCCCCTCATGTTCATCTTCTAAATCATCAATACTCATTTGCTGTGGCTGAATTAATAAAGAAATATTTGTACCTGCAGCTGGATAAATGGCGTTTACTCGGTCTACATCTTCAGTTGCTACATTAAATTTGAGCACAGTCTTTTTATTGTCACGCTGCAAGTTCACAAATTCAGCTTGAATTGGCTCATATGGTCCCTCATCATCTGAAATTGTTAAAATGGTCATTTTACCTGTTAATCTTAATAACTCGGCAGCATGCTTCGTTTCATCCGATAGAATATGAAACATTAAAACTTCTTTCTTATCATCTTTTTGCATTTTCTTAAAAAGCACATTAATTTGAATGTCTTTTGTTTGTACTGTTTCTGTTGTCATTTGAAACACTCTCCTATACAAATAATTGTTTTTGAATCATTTTCACGTACCAATTCAAATCGATTTTTCGTTTCTCAAATTGATCAAGTGGACCATTCCACACAATAGCTTGCTCTGGACTATTAGAAACTTTTTGATATTTTTCATCTCGTACTTTATAAACACCACCACGTTTTGGATCGGTTGTTGCAAAAATACGATTTACCTTTTGAAGCTCTATCATTTGCATTTTGCCATCCTCAAACGCTTCACATGTCATACCCTCAAACTTCCCTTGCTTGGCCACTAACTGAAATGCTGTTAAATCCTTTTTGAACATATTAATGACTGTTTTTTGAATGGGTATATCATGCATGTAGTAATTGACCAGGGCTGTATCGATAATTGATAAACTATTACGCTCCCAGGTCCCACCTTCGAAGTTTTTCATAATTCCTTTTGCCACGATTTTCCCATCAGAATATCGGACACAATAATTATTGGCATCACGCTGAGCAATTTTATTAATCTCGTTTACTTTGAAATGTATTTCATAATGTTTACTGAATCGCTCAATGACTTCATCGATAAAAGGACGGAATGATTTGTCCTCATACTTAACAATTAAGCCATCTGTATTTGATTGAATAAGCTCTATAAATGGCTCCAATAACACAATTAGATGTGTAAGAATAAGTTGGCCATTTACTACGATGTTGTTAAATTGTTGCGGATCAAACAGTGCATTAAATTCTGACTTACAAGCACCTACTGCAGCATTGAGCAAAATTTTATAAATTTTCTCTTTTGATTCACCTGCAGCTTGGTACCTTAATCGATCCTGGTATATTTTTTCGTATCGTTCAGGCATCTTAGCTGCTCTACTGATAAATCCGTTGTTAATCTTTAAGGTTGGAAAATAAGATTTTGCATCAATGTGTAAGAAGTACCCTTCACCTAAATAATTTTCTTTTGCTGCATGTAATCCACCAAAACCATACGTGTGTGTTAATCCAGCAAGCTTATATTCAAATTGTCGTTTTTCTAAATCAGTAACGGATCCACCTTCTAAATAGGACAAGTGGATATTGTTATAAAAATCGACAACTGATTTTGGCAATTCATTAATTTTGAGTCGCTTGTCATAGCTAAGTTTCAATCGATCACGTTTGTGGTCCTTCATTTTAAAAGCCTTTAATACTGTAGAAGCTAGATTTGCACGTGTCTTTTTTACATCACTTGGATGTAATTTGAATGTCTCAATAATTTCAAACTTTGAAGCAAAATAATCTTCACGTTTTTGAAAGGCTGCACCAGTTGCTTTTACATCGTTTTCACAGTATTCAAGGATCGTTTTTATTTCATCAGGAGTTAATTTTTCTTGATCAAAATCTACTGGTGTTTCAATAATGTTCATGCCTAAATTGGCCATGGCCTCTTTTAAAGAAAGTGATTTATTTATTAATTCTTGCTTTACGTCTAAAGTAAGAAAACCGCAATTTACTTTTCGCTTAAATGAACCGCCTATAATTTGTTTACTTATTTCATACGGATCCTGGTCGGTTAAAATGGCCCATAAAATGATGTCATCATAATGATAATTATTGAAGCCAACAAGAATATCTTTTGAAGAAAGAGCGCTTTGTAGGCGCTCTTTATCATTGTGTATGCGTATGATTTTATTGTTGGCCAGATTTAAGATGACACACATCCAATCGTTAGGGAAAACCTCGAAATCATACACTTTGAACATATTAGAATGGCTCCGGTTGACTCAATGAGAAGTTAACGAATGTACCCTTATTAGATTTTGAGTGCTTAATGTCCATTTCACATTGAGTACCTAGTGCTTCTTTAAAGGCGTTTACTAAATCTGTTTCTGGAGAGCCAAATACAGATGGATCTAATTCAATGTTGAGTGCTGCAGCACATTTCATTGTTTGTTTTAATGCACGCTCCATCATTTTTTCAGTGAAAAAGATCATTCCAAAATGTTTACGGTTTTCAAAGCCTTCATTCAAGAGTTCAAGGTCCAGTTGTAACCACTCTGTACCTTTATCATTTACTCGCCAGTGTACCTCCGAAAGTACAACATCATAACCTCCTTCTGGTAAAGCCTCATAATCATCCACTGGTGATGTTTTAGGATCAAATCCCTCTGCTAATAATTTTTGAGCCATAGCTGCTAAGTTTGACATAATAATTTACCTCACTTTATTTTTATAGTTTTATTTTGTACGTGGAGCTCTCGGTGCACGTGGCGCACCTGGTTTAGCTGTACGTGGTGCTTTTATGGTTGTGTTTGGTGCATTGGCTGGCGGTGGGTTGTCATTAACATATTGTTCGATGTTTTGTTTTTCATAATCTTCTTTGGTACGCGGATCATAGATGTCTTTGTCCAAAAAATCTAATGACTCACCTTTTTCAACTTTAATAAATTCCCCTGAGCCTTCATGTTGAAAATACAATGTCTCAGTTGCTAAATTATCGTTTGGCTTTACTTCAACTGATACACTTGAACCATCTTCTAGCTCAACCGATACTTCCTCAGCGATTTGAGTTAGTGTTTTCTTTTCTTCAACTGGCTTTGATGATTGTGCAGGTTCACTAGCTGAACCTTTATCAAATGCACCGATTACAGAATCTAATATTTTTAAAATACGCTCATCCTCGATCCAATTACGTTGATAATTTTTACGGCGGTCCACAACACGGCGAAGATACTTTTTACCGATTTTTTGACACATGATGTTCAGATCACAGTTACCATTTACAACGTTTAGATCTTTATCTCCTAATGAGGGAATTGGCTTTTCTAAAGTACCCTCTAATTTTGTGGCATAACGACTAATGTAAATAACATTCATCGGCAGGGCTTTAAGACGGACCACAATTGAGGTAATGAATGTTTTGCGTAGACCCCAACCTTTGCCGTATGGTACATCCCCTACATAGTCAACACCATTTTCCTCACAAATTGCTTGCTCAATAAGTGTGACTAAATCATCTATTACATCGATAACGACCGTTTCAAAGCCGTGTCCACCTTTCTCCAGGTCTTTAATAAGCTCTAACATCTGCTCAACAACAGTGGTCTTTATTGCACCTGTCTTTGGATCACGCTCATTTTTTAAATCAACCGATGGTGTTTCAATTTGTGCAGCGTTCCCATCTGTATTGAAAATAACTGGATTAGGAAACTCACTCGATAAATATGATTTTCCATTCATAGTTGGTCCCCAGATGAAATAATTACGTGGTGTTTCAATTGTTTTCTTTGGTCTGTTTGGTGGTAGTGCCATTTTTATTTTGCCTCCTTAGTTTTTTTCATAGAGATTTTTGTATAGCCCTTTTTAGGCGTAACTGTTTCAAACCTTTTCGCAATCCGTGGATGTGATTCACGTAAAGCTTTCGAGTCTAATGAGACTGATTCAGTAGGAAGAACCAAAGTAATTGTGCATTGGTCCGTTTCAAATGATTTCACTTTGTGGTCCATCATTAATTGATACAACTTGTCCTTCATGGCTTTATATTGTGATTCAGTTTCTTTAAAAGACTGTATTTGTAATTCAAACTTTTCAACTTCACTGGCTACAATAGCTATCTCGTTTTTTTCCTCTAAGGTAATAGAATAAAAACCAGCTTCGGACATTTCAGGTTGTTGTTTTAAAGCTTCACAACGTTTCCAGAACAACTCAATAGCTTGTAAGATTTGATTTGCATATGCTTCATCAAAATGGATAACTTCAATTTTTAAAAGCTCTGGATCAAATTCAGCATCGAAATTGTCAGGACGTTCATATAATGCCAACCATCCTGCAGGTAAATCAAATACGTACATGTAGAGTTGCATTTGCGCTTTGTAAACTTCCATTGTCGGCTTTTTACCATGGGTTTTAATTTCAAGTAACAATAATTCCGTTTTGTCTGCACCATCACAGTTACCGCGTATACAAAGCTCTTTGTTTATTACTGTGTCTGGTTGAAAGTTTGTTTCGTTGATTACATTAATGTAGTCACGAATTTGTGGCTCCATTGTTTGGCCATAAACGGTATATTCATTTCCTTGAAATACAGTTGGCGCTAAGCCCATTTTCTCTTTTGCAAGCTCAAACTGTGTTTTATATTTGCTTAAACCTAAAATTATAGGAACATCTGAACCACCTACAAAAGCACGGCGATTTTCAGTAACATTTTTATCATCTGTTTGAAACATCTATTTTTCCCCCTCCATATACTTCACAAAGAGCTCGTCCGTGAAGTCTTTCTTTGTTTTCAAGGCACCATATATTAATTCCTCAATGGTATCTTTTGTAATGAAATGATAGACTGTTACTTTTTTGTCCTGGCCATTTCTATAAGCTCGGCCAAGTGACTGTTCATAATCTTGCAAGCTATAAGTAGGTGTATAGAAAACCACAAGGTTGGCGTATTGTAATTCAATACCTGCAGCACCAGCTTGGTACTGAACAAGCGTTACACTCCCCTTTAACTTTGGCCATGTATTACGTGCCGGCAATTCTGATCGTTGGCCACTCACCTCGAACACTTTTTTCTTTAATTTGCCCATTAATAAAAGTAATGCTTCTTTTTCAGCTTTAAAGTTATAGAAAATAATGATGTTTTCATTTGTACTCTCAGCAAGCATTTCAATATATTCGAGCTTGTTCTTTTGATTGGCATAGAATCGCAATCCCTGTGCAAGTTTTGGATAAGTGTCATAGACAACTTTTTCCCCATCAACCTCTAAAATTCGGTCTTTCTTTAACTTCAAATACTCAGTGGATCGCTTGAAAAATACATCTTCAACCACCATTGGTGGTAAATCCAAACAATCATCTTTCGATAGCTTCACACTAAAGGATTGATACATTTGCTTGAGTATATTTTCATGGTTCCAACCAACAACCTTATTTACGCGGCGTTGACCAAGATAAAGCGTGTCAAATATGCCAAATTCACGCTCAAATTGCGTTTTACTTTGTGCCAAATTAAACATGATGAAATAGTTTATTGTATCGCCCCACCCATTGCTCGACGGTGTGGCAGATAAGAGTAAAAAATACGTACTGGCTTTAACTAAGTTCTTTGCGGCCTTACCTCGTTGTGAAGTAGATGTTTTCACATAATGGCATTCATCGAATATGACAAACCAGCCTTTGTATTTCTTCCAATCAGCAAATAACTTGCCATAAGACAAAAGATCGTAACTAATTTCAATGCCGTAATAATTAGCAACCGTTTGAATATCCCTATCCCATCCACCTTCTTTTATCTTTTGTGGTGGTGCCACAATCAAAAGGGGCTCGCCATTGTTATGAAGTAAATAATGATGGATAGATAAAATTGTTTTTCCTGTGCCAGTATCAAGTGCATATAAATAATTGGCTTTTGCTTTCTGCAGCACATCTTTTTGATACTCATATAACATGGAATCGGTCGAGATTAATTCGGACATCTTCGACACTGTATGCGACAAACGCTACACCTCCTGCAGCTTGTATTTTTTCGATATGGTATTTTTGGAGCTCACTCACAACGCCACCTGGTCGCTTTACTTCAATGCCAACAAACTTTCCATTGATACAAGCCAAGATGTCAGGCACACCGGACTTTTGGAACATGTCACCGTGTACTTTCATCCACCAATGCCCCTGTGAGTCGAGCCATTTCTTTATTTGATTTTCAATTGCTTTTTCGAGTGGTTTTCTCGTCATACTAGGAAACAACCTCCAGATTTGATATACTGGCTTAGAACAGATTTATGTCTTTGCTCACTGATTGCCCTCAGTGAGTTTTTTATTTTCAGCAAGTAATTTTCCATCAAATGTCCAATACTGATGGATTTCCTCTCCTTTAGCACCGACTGTTACTGTAAGGACAACTTGTACAACCTCAACCTTACTCGGTGTATTAACCACCACAGGCACCTTCCTTTCGTATCCTGCAAATCTTTTATTATTAAATTGTTCATGAACTTTTTTAGCTTTTACACTTGTCTTTGTAAGATCTGGTTGTATCTTTATGGCACCACTTTGGCGCATTTTATTTATTTTTGCTGTAACTGAACTTACTGATCGATTAAGAAAATTTGCAAGTGCATCCACATTATTAGTAAAGCCATTTTCATCAAATTCAATGTAACTAATCAGATATTCCTCTTCATGAGCTTTCCAATATCGATGTTTATGAGAATCAATCGTTCCCTTTCCTCTTAAACGACTTAACAAGCTTTCGATAGCCCTTTTGCTTTTACCTAAAGAATCGGCTATTTCTTGTACTGTGCTACCATTCTTCAACATGAATTCAATGCGTTTTATGGCATGCTCTGAATATGGTTTATTATTAAAATCTATTGACTTTTCACGCTCAATTGGTGGTAATATGCCTTCTTTTCTAAGCCTTAGTACTTGATTATTTACTGCTCCTGTACTGCGCTTTAAATACTTTGCCATCTGTTTTACATTGACCACTGCGTTAGTTGAATCAAGCAATGCTTTTTCAGCTACATATTTGATTTCCCTGGGCGTCCAATGTTTATGGCCCACTTAGATCACCCCTTCGCCATAACGATAGTTCCTCGCTGCCATTCGGCAACAAATTCATGAAACTTCCAACCTTTATTGAGCAAATCATGTTTTACAAAATAATCTCCCAAGACCTCTAAAAGACAATCATTCATTTTTTCCACCTACCGAATTAATTTAATTGCACGATCAATAACGTCAATAACATTTGGATTTTTTGTACCAGCAGCCATTTTTTCTAAAGATGAAATTACATCTTCTTTTTCACCGTTTGGTAAATATTTTTTTAAGATGATTTTGTCACCATCGATGTAGATTTCTACTGGATCCTTTTCCTCGATTCCTAAAGTACGTCTCAGTTCCTTTGGAATAACCACGCGACCTAAATCGTCAATTTTACGAACAATCCCTGTTGATTTCATTAACAATTCACTCCTTTAATTTTTGCGTTTAATAAGATACATGTTGTTTCTATTGCCTGTGCAACCAATTCTTCTGTTGGTGTTGCAGTACCATCAAGAATCTTATTTCTATATACATTAAAGTACTCAAGTACCTTTTCATCAGGTGTTTTCTCAGCTGTATAACCGTTGTACAAAGCTTGACAAAGAACATCTAAATCTAGTCCTTTTAGAGCTTTATTTTCATCCATGTGCCACCCATTTGGACACCTTACATGTGCATCGATAATCGCTTCATTGCTGAAATTTCTAGTAACATAATCTAATGCATCAGCTACTTCTTGACTAACCTTCACCTTGGCCATTAATGACACCCTCCTTTCAACTAGTTAATTGCATGAACAGCTCACGATCATTATTAGCTAAAGCCATATCGATCAAATGCTGGCGGTTCATTTCTTCAACTTCATTTACTAATTCAAGGGTTGCTGGCTTTAAGACAATGCCATCTTCTTTAATCAAATGCCCTTCATTTACAGCCATTTCAAGAGCTTTAGCTACAGCTGCTCTGAATAAGTCCTCAAACAACTAAATCACCTCCTACCATTTAATATTTAGTCCCAAGCCTGATAAATGTTTGCTAGCTGTATAGCCATTCTCTTGTAATGCCTGTTGGAAAATGGCAACAATTTGCTTATTGGTATTGTGGTAATACGTATACTCACAAAGACCTTTCTCAGCTTGATTTTCAATGCCTTTAATAAGGTTTTTGAAATCATCACTTTGCAATGCGTCAGCCTTTAATTTGTCAAAGTTGCTGACAGTTACTTTTTTCATCTCAGCTGCAGGTTGTAACTTCATCCTCTTTCACCTCCCTTAATTGCTTGATAAACTTTCTGAGCATAAGCCAGTTGTTGCTTAATGTATGGATCTGTTTCTTTACCACCACTTGCTAGCCAGTCACCTATACGCTGTTTAACATCAGATAGAACAGATATAGGTAACTCACAAGCAATTTGGTGTAACTCATACAGTGGCGTAATACCACTTGTTAATGCTTGGCCAACTAAATTAGCTGGAACAGGTTTAATGTTCATTTGGTTTCGCCACCTACGGTATTAGTGACTAACCAATGTTCAATTGTAGGCCTGTGAAATAAAATCCTTCCTCTCACTTTTGTATGAGGAATTTCTTTTTGACGTGCCATTGTGTAAATGGTTGTCTTACTGACACCTAACTCATTAGCAACTTCATCTACTGACATAGTGAGTTTTCCCATGTAAACCCTCCTTTCATAAACAAACCACTTGTTGCTCACTTTCATCCTCTGTTTCAATCTCGTCCTCTTTTTCAAAAAGATACTCGAGACTACAATTTGGAAAGAAATGCTTTTTAATCATTAATGCCTCGTCATAATAAAAACGATATTTTCCATTGACTTTGTCATTCACAGTTGCGTAACGAACATTTAAAAACTCTGAAATATCAACCATTGTGATACCTTCCCTAGCCATTTCTGCTCGTAAATTTTTATACATTTTTGCATCACCTCACTTACTTAGAACGCAATTGCGTCCTTCGTTATTTACGAATATAAACGTAATTGCGTTCATTGTCAACTGATTTCCGAAGAAAAAGAACGCAAAATCGTCTTTATTCTATTTACATACGAAATTGCGTATAGTATTATATACAAAAGAACGAAATTTCGTATAAACTGTTAATAAAAGGAGTTTTTATAATTGGAAAAGGCGAAAATTATTGAACGCTTAATCGAGGAAGCTGGATATAGTAAAAAAGCATTTGCTGAAATGATTGGTATACCACCCACAACATTAAGATCTATGTTAGCTAGAGGGATAGGAAATGCGTCAGTGGATAACGTGCTTAAAGTATGTAAAGGTCTAGGTATTACTACAGACGAGTTAGAACAAATGGCAAATGGAGAAATAAGTGTTGAAAAGCCATTTGTTCCTGAACTAACTGAAAAAGATGAAAAATCTATACAAGAAGAATTACAAAAAATGCTTGAAGGATTATCTAAAAACGGACATGCCGCATTTGATGGTAGAACGCTTGATGAATTAAGCGAGGAAGAATTAGAAGATAGAGAGTTATTAATTTCTAGTTTAGAAAACTCATTAAGACTAGCTAAACGAGTAGCTAAACAGAAATTCACCCCTAAAAAGTTTCGTAAATAGGAGTGTTGCGTGTGTGTTCTATTAAGTCAACAGTCAATCAATTAGTAAAAAAATATGGCACTAATGATCCTTTTAAAATTGCTAAATTCATGGGAATAATAGTTGTATTTGAACCTTTGGGCAATGCATTAGGCTATTACAATAAACATTTTAGAGTTCCTATTATTCATATAAACCAAGATGCTGATAGAAAATCTCAATTCTTTATTGCAGCACATGAATTAGGCCATGCGGTTCAACATTCAGACACCAGCACTTCTTTTTTGAAAAAGCACACTCTTTTTTCTACAGATAAGCTTGAAATAGAAGCTAATACATTTGCCGTTGAATTATTACTACCTGACGAATTATTTATAGAGAATAATAGTTGTTTTACCATCTATGATGCTATTAAAGAACAAGGTATTCCCGAAGAATTAGTGTCTTTAAAAAGTATAGATGGTAAAAAAATTTCCCTGAAATAGAACGTATATTCCTTAAAGGTGGTGATTATTAGGTTAATTAAGAATCATATCTATATCGAAAGGAGAAACATAAATGGCAAATATCGAAAAGCGTGGAGAAAATTCTTATCGTTTCACTGTCTATTTACCGAAAGATGCTCAAGGAAAATATCCAAAAAGGCGTAAATCTATATCCATTGAAGAAAAGATGTCACCAAAGCAACTGAAAGAATATTTGGATCGTGAATACTTAAAATTTAAAGATGAAGTTTTATCAGGTAACTATGTACGAACTGAAAGAATACTTTTTAAAGATTTTGCAAGGCAATGGGAAAAAGATTTTGCATCCACTCTCGCCCTAACGACATTTGGGAATCACCAACGAAAATTGGAATTGCACATAATCCCTGTCATTGGACACATGCGTATGGATCAAATAAATCAATTTCATCTTATGACGGTCATACGTGATATGAAACGTTATGATGGCAAAGACGATCCAGTTACTTATCACAGTAAACAAGATGTATATAGAACACTTAAAAGTATTTTCAAATACGCTGTTAAATGGGGTGTACTATCAACTAATCCTATGGATGGAGTTGAAAAGCCTCGTCCTAGTGATACTGATGATGTAGATAAAGAAATGCAAATATATGAAGAAGAAGAAATTGAATCGTTAATGTATATGTTACAAAGTGAATCCGAACTATGGAGAATGATGTTTACTCTTGCATTAGCTGCTGGACTTCGCAAAGGAGAATTATTGGGGTTAGAATGGAAAGATGTTGATTTTGATAATCGGCAAATATACATTCACCAATCAATCGTTTTGACTAAACAAGGCCCACATATTAAATCTACTAAAACAAAAAAATCGAAAAGATATGTAACGCTACCTGAGTCAGTTATGGAAGAATTGAAAGCATATCGTATCCATTGGGCTAAGGAGAAATTAAAAAAAGGTACTAAATGGATTGAACAGGAAAGAGAATGGTTATTTCATTCGTTTGATGGAACACACCTTTATCCAACTAGCCCTTCAAAACATTGGCACAAGTTTATTAATGAACGGAAATTTAAATATATTCGCCTTCATGATCTACGCCATACATCAGCTAGTCTTTTAATCGCACAAGGTGTTCATGCCAAACTAATTAGCGAACGTCTAGGACATTCTGACATATCAGTAACAATGAATACTTACGGTCATGCTTTCAAGTCTGCTGATCGCGCAGCAGCTGATAAGCTGGATGGTTTCTTTAGAGTAAAAAAGCAATCTTAACCCCTGGGGTTAAAATGGGGTTAAACTAAAGTTAGACTGGGGTTAAGATTGTGAAATTTGTTTATAAATAATTGTAATTAATGATTAAACTTGATAAAAATAATTGAAAAACCTTATAAATCCTTATAAAACCTTTGAATAACACTATTTATTGTAATTATTTATAAATAAAGCGCAACCGACAACTCATTTGAGGAGTGGTGGTTTAAAACTTTCTATAATAACTACGGCATACGCGGCTTTTTAGTTTGATCTTACAGCCACATGGCTTTGAAGCGACTCACCCTACTTAATTGGAGGGTGAGTTTTTTATTATCAAAATGGGCATTGTTGCAAAACTGTTGCAAAAATTAATAATAATTAACGATAATACTTAACACATATTAGTAATTACCTACACACAATATGCCCCACCTTACATGGGACAACCACAGTCTTTTTATCAATAGGTTTACTAACAATTGTGGATGCCTTTTTGAATTTCATTTCCTCATATTGGTCCTCTAAATCAAAAATCGATAATTGCCCTTGTTGCTCCATATATTCAAAATGCGTCATTTTCTATTTCCCCTTTCACCATTCAAGTCAGTTTTCTAAGTTTGGTCTACTGCATATTTCCGAACGATTAGCACGCTCATTCAGCCAATTATAGAAAGGTACTGGACGTTCTCTATTAGCTGTTTCTTCAATAGATGATGATTTCCTAAGCTTCACACTTGAACGCTCCACAGCCTTGTTATACGCTCCTGCAAATACGGCTCTCAATGTGCTTGTAACTGTCAGAACACCTTCTTTAATATCCATGACAATTTTAAATAGCACGTTCTTAACTTTTATAAAGTCAGGTGCATTTTGAACCTGAGTAGCTAATACTACTTTGTGCAATTCGTCTTTCAAGTTATCAGCTAATGGCAAACTATTCATGAAATCGAATAGCATCACCTGGTACTCGTTCATGTATTCCTTATGAGCTTCTTTTTCAGCGTGTGCATTATTATATATATTTTGTAAAGTGCTTGTTTTAAAAGATAAATGATTAAAATATTTAGATGATTGGTTTTCAGATAGTTGCGCTTCAACCTTACTCTCACAGGGTTTTTCAGCATTTCCACGTTGGGGCATTGTAAGGCAAAATAATGTAGATGCTTGCTCCTTGTCCACCTTTGCTTTTTACAGTCGTTTCTTTTTAACAATCCCTAAAGATTCCAGTTTTGATATAGCTCGATAAACTGTCTTTGTGCTGATCTCCATTGCTGCAGCAATTGTGGCAGCTTTCAAATGACAAGCTCCTGGATTCTCTAAAGCATGACTAGCGAGTTTGAAAACGATGACACGTTCTGACTCAGTTAAATCGTAATAATGAGCAGCCTTATGATTCTCTACAGCTGAATCCATATCTGCTATTGAATCAAATGTTTTGTAAGTTGCTAAGTATTCAAATGCCCTCGTTTTCACCTCGCTTTCCAATTCCGAACTTTCTAGGATCCATTGAATGAATATTGTTCGTTTTTACTTAAATGCTTTACGTAAATTATCACGTATCTCTTTTACTTCTAAATCTGTAAGCAAACTATGATACCTAATAGTCCACTTCAATCGATTTTGATACTTATGAGTATCGGTAATTGCACTATTGTTCAATTTAACAAATTAGAAAATGGCATGACAAAAGATCAAGTATTTGAAATCCTTGGTGGTGAAGGTGCCGTTATTTCTGAATCTGGAGATGTAGTTATGTACAGCTATAATGGTAAGTCTTTAGGTGCAAATGCTTCTCTTATGTTCCAAGGCAGTAAATTAATGAACAAGACTCAAATGGTATTGGAATATATGTAAATTTAAAAACAAAAAAGGGAGTACCCCTAACATTTAATAGACGTTAATTCGTTTATTTGTTAGGGCGTGCTCTCTTTTTTTGTTTTTTAAAGGAGGTGGATTATAATGTTAACTGGTATTTGGTTTAGTGTTTTATTCATATTTTGGTTTGGGCAATTTTTATCTTTAGTAATATATTGTGTTAATACTTTCATAAGAGGTAACATCAAAATAAACTGTATTAGCATTGGATACGTAATAAGTACATCATTTATTTTCACTTACATCTAAAAAAGACCAGGTACTCAATTGAGCGCCTGGTCTTTTTCGTAAGATAAATTTCAATTAATTTTAATTAATAACTAAAGCTAGCAGCATAACTTCTTATATCGACATTTGATTGATTAGGTGTAATACTTACTCCAATAGGAAGTACTGAGATACCTATTGTACCTGTAAATTTCTTATGACCATATTCGAACTTAACTGTTGCTTTACCTGAAGATGAAGACTTAATATAGAATGTTTGAGCAATAGTGCCTTCATGTGTTTGGAATTTATTTAAAGTTCCACTAAGATCAAACGAACCTGCTACTCCTAAAGATGGGTCCCACGTTGATGGTGTAGTACTACTTGACATTAACGTAGTTCCTCCTGTTGAAGTATTGTATAAAGAATATGTTGAGTTAAAACCTTGAAGTTTTCCTGATTGAGCTGGTATATAAACACCAAGACTTGATGGGAAACCAATAGCTATTTTATCTGTCAAAGCAAAAATCGGTTTATTTAACCATCTGAAGTTTGCGTGTGCATAAAATGCATTGTAACCCGAAACAGTACTATTATTCAGCTTTAACACATTACCTTTAAAACTCATATCTGCACTCGGAATATCACCAAAAGTTGTAACTTCTGATGGATCGCTTGTTACTTCATCAAAACTATAAATCTCTTCAAAACTTGTTAATATTTCAGCTTCACTATCAACTAAGAACTTTAGTTCTTCATATGGCATATTCTCAACTTCTACCTTACTAAAATTCAAGCCATATAAATAATCCTTTTCAGCATCCGTTAAAGATGATTCACCTTCTGCAGCTTCAACTTGATGATTGAATCCCAAAGTTAGTGCAAAAATGACACCTAAAAACATTAAAATACTATTTTTCTTCATTTCCATGCCTCCCTATTTTTTACAATTTTAATTATATACATATTTTATCATTTTTGGATAAATATTTTAAATTTGAATAAAAAGTACTAGTTTTTTCAGAAGTATATTAGTTTATTATAATAATACATAGATAGGGAGGTTTAGATAATGGAGGCATTCTTTTCTTTCAGCTGCTTTTTTCTTATGCCAGTATATGGGTTTTTATTTTGTTTCTATTTTATAAAATTAATAAAGAAATTAATAAAGGGACAGAATGATACAAATGTCGAAGCAAGTGTTATGACAATAATGTTTATTTTAATTATATGGAGTATCAGCTATACCGTAGCTATAGGAAATTAATTAATAGTTTTTTTATGAGGGCACTTGATGTAGTTTTTATTTTTCAGTGCCCCTCTTTTCTCTTATTTACTATTCCGCTGTAATTTTTATTCCTTCAAAATCGCCACCTGTCAACGTACCAGTATCAAATTTGTCTAGGTGTGACTTATCAATAAGCTTTTTATCTACTGCTTTTTTGAGGTAATCCCGGACTGCAGTTTTAGTTGTCTCATTTGTGAATTTCATTGTGTCATAATCCTTTTCAGTTGGTTAATCGGATTCTTTTGGTTTCATTGATTCTTCAATTCTTTTCAAGAAACTACCCCAACGATCTTCCGCTAGTATACGGTGAGGGCAATATTTGCCATTCCAGTCCTGGTGTTTCTTCACTCGTTCAATGCTCTAATCGTATTGCTTTAAAAGCTTTGCAATGTATTGAACAGCGTTTTCCTCCGCAACTCCATAACGTACACCACCACTTTTGCTGTAACAAATTTCGATGCTAATAGAAAGACGGTTGCCTTTCTTTAAAGCGTTAGGATCACTACTGCCTCCGCCATCTCCACAATGCCAAGTGTTACGGTTGAAAGGAATTGCTTGAATAACCTCTTTATCATCTAGAGCAACGTGATATGATACATAATTGTTATTTCCAATCATGTACGAAATTTTATTAGTAGCTGGTCCATCATTGGCTGTACTATGTACTGTAATAAATTGTGGTGCCATGATGAAAGGTGCCTTTAGTGAATACTTGTTTGAAGGTAAAAGAGTTTGTTTGAAATAAGTAACTCATTTAACCTCATCCTCTCCTGTTTTATCCTTCACGATTGCCAAAATGTTTTTGATAAAGTCAGGCATTGGCTGCCTCATCCCCTGCGTACTCAATGCTAGGAATCACAACGGGCAATAAGTAAATTGACCCGACCAGCATTAAATAATAAATCTTTCGTATGATTCCGTTAAAGCCTGTATGACTGTTTAAGTTTTGATTAACGACCCGAGCGAAGCGACTCATCGGGCTTCCCCTGGAAAGGACGCTGGCGGAACGGAAATCAACCTCTCGCCTTGCCAAAGGGTCTTTTTCTATTATTAACATCATCTTTTTTTATTTGTGGAGTTAAAGTTCTTTGCTTTTTTAATATACTTTCCACTTTACAAATTTCATTATAGAAAACGCCATAACCTTTTACATAATATGGAACGTTTCTTCTTTATATAATACGACTAGTTCCCCTCCTAATTTAAAAAGTCTGTACAACCTTTCCATAGCCTGTATAATTCCCTCCCATTTTGCGCATATATGGAGTAACAAGGGAGGTTAGGATATTGAAAAAAATAATTTATTTACTTGTATTCACTTCACTACTTTTAGCAGCCTGTGGAAAAAGTACGGAGCCAAAGGAAGTAGCTGTCGATCAAAACACGACCGTTGAAGATATAGTAGGTGCGATTGTGAAAAATGAATTCTCTGTAGAGGAATCTAAAGATGGTGTTGTCACAATTTCCATTCAGGACACAGATGTGACAGAGGGATCAAAAAGTCAAATGTTGAAGGATTCCACTAAAATTTTTGCTGAATTATCCAAGCTAGAAAGTGTGAAGACACCTGCTATTACTTGGTATGCTCCACTCACTGAGCCTGATGGTGATAAAACAATGACAGAGGTCTTGAATATTTATTTTAGTGAAGAGGATTATCATAAAATAGACTGGGCAAATTATCTACAGGTGGATATAGAATCTAGCGCTACGAACTTTCACGAAGATGAGGCTTTAGAGGATTAACCATTAAGATACCCCACAACCTATTGTGAGGTATCTTTTTTAAGTTGTTGTTTTTACATACTGCTTTATAGCCTCTACTAAAAGAGGTTGTTTTATCTTGTCATGTGTTGCTTGCCAAATTCCCTTCCCATCCTGCAATATTAATAGCTGTGGTGATTCATGCTTCACCTGAAGATCACCTGCAATAGCATTAGAAACCACTCTATCCATTTGGACAATCACAAGATACTTCGGCAATTTTGTTATGAGTGCTTTATATTCCTTTATAGCTGCAATACTGCTCATACATGTCATGCTAATTTTTAATACAAGACATGGCATGTGCTTTGATTGCTCTAACACCTCGCTCCAATTATCCAATGTCTTTATTCGTTGCATAGCATAACCTCCTTTATAAATCATTATATACCACAACAGGTATTTATCATCATAAAAAAACACGAGACTATATGTATAGCTCGTGCTTTGGATTCTTTAGTTAGATGCCTGCTGTATTCATTAATACAAGACGCCAGCCATCTGGGTCTTCAATAGTTATCCCTTGCTCTGCCCAATAAGGATTTTCAGGCTCCACTTCGGGATATCCCATAAGTTCGAGACGTTCGGTAATACGACGAATGGTTTCATTATTTGGAATATAAAGTACTAAAAGGTTGTCCTTAGTTGGTGCAGGACAAGGACTTCCATCAACATGCGCTGTAAATTCTAGGTGATAGCCTACATTCGGGAGACCAATCATAATCCCATCATAGCCACGGTGTCCCGTAAAAGAGCCAATTTTCTTTAAGCCGACTCCTTCACAGTAAAAACGCTCTATTTCTTGTAATTGATCTGTTGGTCTTGCTACTCTAACCTGTGCAACTGCTAATTCATTTGTCCATTGTTGTTCCATCGTTATGCCTCCCTTTTTAAACTATTGTAGAATGAGACAATAATGCTGGAAACAGTCCTAGGTCTGAAGTTATTATGCTAAAGCAACGCTAAACGAAGCAGCAGTCTTCTCTTTTACTTCCTCTAAAGTAACACCTTCTGCTAACTCTATTAGTTGCATGCCATCTTTAGTAAAATCAAAAACAGCTAAGTCTGTAATTAAGCGATGTACTACTCCTTTACCTGTTAAGGGGAGCTCACATTGCTTTTTAATTTTAGATTCACCGTTTTTATTTACATGCTCCATTACGACGATCACTCTTTTAGCTCCTACAACAAGGTCCATAGCGCCACCCATTCCCTTTACCATTTTCCCTGGAATCATCCAGTTTGCAAGGTCTCCTGTTTCAGATACCTCCATGCCACCTAAAATGGCAAGGTCAATATGACCGCCTCGAATCATTGCAAATGATTCTGCACTGTCAAAGAAGGATGCTCCTGGAACTGCAGTGACCGTTTCCTTCCCCGCATTAATTAAATCAGGGTCAACGGCTTCCTCTACTGGATAAGGTCCAATACCGAGAAGGCCATTTTCAGATTGTAACAGCACGTCATAATCGGCTGGAATCACATTGGCAACAAGTGTTGGGATGCCTATACCTAGATTAACATTCATCCCATTTGCTATTTCCTTTACTGCTCTGTTAACCATTTTTTGTCTTGTATCCATTACGCTTCCCCCTTTTTCACCGTTAAACGCTCGATACGCTTCTCATAATTTTCACCTACCAATACACGTTGTACAAAAACACCTGGTGTGTGAATGTGATCTGGATCTAGCTCGCCCACTTCCACAATTTCTTCAACCTCAGCAATCGTAATTTTCCCTGCCATAGCAGCCAATGGATTAAAATTACGTGATGTTTTTCTGTAGACTAAATTTCCTTGCTTATCTGCTTTCCATGCTTTGACAAGGGCAAAATCAGCCACAATGCCTTCTTCCAGAATAAATTCCTTCCCATCAAAAACCTTTACTTCTTTTCCTTCCGCAATTGGCGTTCCAACACCTGTCGCAGTATAAAATCCTGGAATTCCTGCGCCACCTGCACGTAGTCGCTCCGCAAGTGTTCCCTGAGGCGATAATTCCACTTCTAGCTCGCCACTTAAAAATTGTTGTTCAAAAATTTTATTTTCTCCTACATAGGAAGCCACCATTTTTTTTATCTGCTTATTCGCTAAGAGTAGACCTAAACCCCAATCATCTACACCGCAGTTATTACTGACAACCGTTAAATCCTTTGTGCCCTGCTGTACTAACGCTGCAATCGATTTTTCTGGTATACCACAGAGCCCAAAGCCTCCTACAGCTAATGTGTCTCCATCTCTAATATCCGCAACAGCTTCCTCAAACGAACTCCATACTTTCCCATTCCCCATCTCGAAACCCCCTATAATTGCTCGCTTATTAAGAAAAATTCTACATCATTGCTATTTTACAAGTAAAGGAATTAATTTGAATACTATTTATTCCTTATTGGAATAAATCCATTTTCAGTATTTCTCCCAATCGTTTTGAGTAACTGCTTTAACGCATAAGATTGATACGTGTTTTTCTTCGTAATAATCCCTAAACGCCATGGCATATGAAATTGATGTAATGGGATCGTTCTCACATTGGCATTTGTTTGCTTCGCGGCAATTGAGAAGGGTAATAGTGTAACGCCCAGATTGGAGGATACTAATTCCAAAATCAAATCCCATTGTGAACTTTTATAGCCGACTATCGGTGTAAAGCCTACGCTTTTACATGATTTAATAATATAGTCATGGAGCGTGAACTCCTCTGCAAAGATAATAAACGTTTCGTTTTTTAAATCCTTCAAAGCTATAGAATCCTCTTTTGCCAATGGATGGGATTCATTCATAAATACAAAAAATTGATCCTCTACAAATGGCTGAACGGAAAATTTCCTTTCATCTGCTGGTAATACAACAATGCCCATATCAACATCGCCATTTTCAACTAGCATTTCTACCATTTTAGCGCCTCGTTCGACAAGCTCTAAATGCACCTCTGGGTATAGTTGATGAAATTTCCTGGCGATGTCAGGAAAAAATAATGTGCCAATTAGAGGTGGAATCCCTAATTTGATAGCGCCTGTTTTAATATTCAATAAATCATCCAATAAAATATGCAACTCTTGAACACCGTGCAATATTTTTTGTCCCTGTTGAAAGACAATACTCCCTGCGTCTGTTAGCTCTACTTTGCGAGTAGACCTGTTCAACAATTCAACTTGTAATGTTTCTTCTAATTTCTTGATACTTTTGCTTAGTGATGGCTGAGATACAAAGGACACATTTGCAGCCTTTGTAAAACTTCCCTGTTCAACCACAGCCATAAATGCTTTTAAATCCCGTAATTCCATAAACATCTTCCTCATTTATTCATATTTATTATGAAATGATATGTAGAATTCCTTTTAGTAATAAATTCTCCTTCAATTCGTTTAATCCTTTACTGGATAAAGAACCCAAAGAAGAAGGGTTCCGATTAAAAGACATCTTTAAACAAGTCGATATTCCAGAAGCAACGTATCACTATCACATGAAGAACTTTTTTGGCTTACTCAAACAAGAAATGTAATAGGGAGAAGAATTAATTTCCTATGAAGCGTTAAAGAAGAAAATAGAGGAATATATCGATTACTATAATAACGATCGAATTAAGCAAAAATAGGCAGACATGAGCCTGGTAAAATACCGAACTTATGCCAGCCGATTAGCTACATAACTAAAACTCTATTTTTAAGGAGTCACTACCCATTTAATGGGCTTTTTCTAATGCCAGTTTAATACCGAATCCAATTAATACAGCACCCGTTACGCCTTCAATTATTGCCTTCGTCGATGGTTTTTTCATAAAGGCGCTAATTCGATCTAATAGATACACATAGAAGACAAACCATAACATTGTTAATGCTGTATAAATAAGACCCATTATTAAAAATGGAAAAAATGTCCCGCTCGTACCGTCTACAAATTGAGGTAGAAACGTTAGGAAAAATACAGCGACCTTTGGATTTGTCACATTTGTAAGAAACCCTTGTTTAAAGCAGGACTGCTGCGAATATTTGTGATCCATATTTGCATCGTCCTGCACTACAGGTGATTGTGTGCGAATTGTCCGTAGTGTCCATAATGTTTTGATACCTAAATAACATAAATAAACTGCACCAATGTACTTTAAAGCAGCAAATACATAGGCAGATTTCACAATAATAGCAGAAAGACCAATTACAGCAGCACATGTGTGAATTAATAAACCACAACAAGATCCTAAGATTGTCTGTAATCCTCCCTTTCTACTTACAGTCAAGGTATTCTTAGTTGCAATCGCTGTATCAGGACCAGGTAAAATAATGAGCAAAATGCACATAATTAAGAACACGGATATGTTAACCATAGTACATCTCCTTTCTATGTCAGAAAATTATAAATAATTTTAACATAAGCGATGACCTACTGAAAGATAGAAAATAATATCATCTTTTTCCATTGACATATAACCATAAGGTGTTATATATTCATAACACCTTATGGTTATATGTCACTCAACTCTGCAAACGCTTTTGGTTTGAGCAGGCTCGTACCATCAGTGTCATTTCATCAAACAATAAAGGAGTAACTATACATGACTGAAAAATTACAGGATATTGTCAAAACGATTACTTTGAATGCCCCTATTGAAAAAGTGTGGGAGACAGTCGCAACCGCTGAAAAAATTGCTTCATGGTTTATGCCAAATGATTTTCAACCAATCGAAGGACATGAATTCACTATTCAATCACCGTTTGGTCCTTCACCCTGTAAAGTAGAACGTGTCGAAGCACCATATTATTTACGTTTTGCCTGGGATCAAGATGGATGGTTCGTCACTTTTGAGCTAAAAGAGGTTGGCGATCAAACAGAATTTACGTTAACGCATGGTGGCTGGAAGGAAGCTTCTCATATTATTCCTAAAGCGAATACTGCTGCTGAAGCTATTCGGACAAAAATGGATGACGGCTGGACAATACTTATTCAGCATAAATTAAAAGAGATTGCCGAATCCTAATGACTCAATCAGCCGTAAAATATGATGTTTTTCAAGCCATTGCTGATCCCACAAGAAGGAATATTTTACAGATACTTGCCGCAAGTGATAGACCTATTTCCAATATTTCTGAGCACTTTGCTATTAGTCGAACTGCTGTCGTAAAGCATTTAAAAATATTAGAGCAGGCTGAGCTCATTTCTGCTGAAAAAAAGGGTCGAGAAAAAATCTATACTTTGCATAGTGAGCGTTTGCAGGAAATTGAAGATTGGCTTCAGTACTTCCATTTATTTTGGGACAATAAATTGGTGCAGCTTCAAAGAATGGTTGAAGAGGATTAAAGCAAAAAAGGAGCTGTCTTTATACTGGACAGCTCCACATTTAAAAGAGATAAAATACCCCCCCATTAATGATTTCAATTTTAATTTTAGATTCGTATTGCTCCTCTAATGCTTTGCGTTCAATTTCATAGCATTCAGGTTTATCCTCCACATCCTCATAAAAATAATCTAAGACTCGTTGATCTCGTTGCCAACGTTTCTGTGCTTCAATTGCCCATGAATGATCATCTTGTTCAATGATGGCTTCAACTGCTGCATGTAGTCGTTCCAGTGCTCGAAGTGGCTTAATAATATATTGCACATGAAATACATTATCTGCGGGCTCCATGTCGAATTCTGAGGTACAAATCGTTTCATGAAAATCTTCCTTTACCACACCTGTCAATAAATTGATACCAAATGAATAAAGCATTTCTTTTGTACGATCACAGCAATAAGAAACTTTAAAGTTAACACCTAACCAAGGTGTTAGGATGACCTGACCCATTGCACTATCCACCTTTTCAAACAGTTGAACATAGGCTCCTAATTCTTTTGTTGCTACAAATAGCTGATTTAAACGTGGTGAGCCGTAATGAATGGCCTCTCCAAATAAGTTACCAGCTATTGACGTTTGATTTGTTATGAAGGTTACTTGAGCTGGGTTTGGCTCACTATTAGTCGCTTCAATATACTGCCAATAAAATGGCCTATTCATAATCCTTTTATCAATATCCACCGTTAGTTGAACTGTTAAATAATGATCCTCTTCACCTAAAATAGCGCAGTTATTCTCGTTAAAAAATTCTTTTAAATAGTGATGGACTTGTTGCGGATACATGGTTGCCCCTCCTTACCTCATACAGATTCTTTAAAGTTTGTTAAAATGGCATCTAAATCACCAACCACTTTCTCGAACACATCAATTTTTGTATGAAGTAACTCCAATATTTTTTCTTCAATGGTATTTTCAATCGCAAGATTATAAATATGGACGTCATGCTCCTGTCCCAAACGATGGACACGACCAATACGTTGCTCTAGCTTCATTGGATTCCATGGTAGATCATAGTTGATGACATGATGACAAAATTGAAGGTTGATTCCTTCGCCTCCTGCCTCAGTTGCGATGAGTACCTGTGCTCTCTCTTTAAAGAGATGCTTCATATAATCTCGTTTGCTTTTATTGAACTTCCCATTAAACAGGACACTCGTTATGCCATTAGTATGCAAATACCATTGTAAATAAACTTGAGTAGCCCGATACTCTGTAAAAATAATAACCTTGTCATCTGCTTGTTTTACGATTTCTAGCGTTTTCTCCGCCTTTGAATTTACTTCTAAGGCCATAAGCTTTGCTAAAATCGCTTCAAGTTCTTGTGGCTGCACATGATCATCTAGCATATTCGTTAGTGTTAATGCTGTGGCTTCCTTGCTACTACACATTTCCTTTTGTAAAGTAATTAATGAAAAGGAACCTGTATTTTCAAGGGCTCCAAGCAAATCGTAAACTTCCCTCTCTGCCTCCGTAAATGTAATCGGTACAATTTGAACACAGCGATTTGTCCATTCAATCCCTGTATCTTCTCGCCGATTTCTCACCATTACCTGATTGACCAATTCTTTTAAATAATCATCATGTTCTAAATGATGCTTACTAGCAGAGAAGGCTGACTGGAATGTATCGTAATTCCCTAAATGCCCTGGCTTTAATAAGGAAATTAAATAATACAGTTCGAACACATCGTTCTGAATAGGTGTGGCTGTTAATAATAAGCAAAACTTTTTCTTTAACCCTTGTACGAACTCATAAATTTGTGTTTTATTATTCTTTAATTTATGTGCCTCATCAATAATAATCATGTCGTAATCCTGCTCATAAATGCGCTCTTTATGGGGACTTTTTTTAGCCGTATCCATACTCATAATGAGGACATCGTAGCGCTCTATTGGACAATTTTTCTTATAGGCGATGGCCGGTATATGAAATTTTAAATTTAACTCTTCAATCCACTGATTAATGAGAGAAGCAGGTGCTAAAATTAATGCCCTTTTAACAAGGCCTCGAATAAGGTATTCCTTTAAAATTAAGCCCGCTTCAATCGTTTTACCAAGACCTACTTCATCGGCTAAAATCGCTTTTCCATTCATGCGCTCAATAACTGTTTCAGCCGCTTCTAACTGGTGTACTAATGGTTTTAAGTGCGGTAAATACTTAGTTGCTTGTAATCCCGTAAAATCAGGGATTAATTTCCTTTTCACAATATCATAGTTCATCTTATATAATGTCCAGCTCTGCCATTGTTCAAGATGATTTAATCGATTGCTAAAGCCTTCTTCCCACTCGGACGACCTTTCTATTTTCATGATCATCACCTCATGTTATTTTTTCTAGCTTAGGTTGTCCAAAAAAGGGAAAGATATGTTCTTTTTAGATGAAAAACACCTAATGAAAGTTATTTTTCACTAGGTGTTTGTTAGTTTATATGTTTACGAAATTGGCTAGGCGATAAACCTGTTATTTTTTTAAATACACGGCTAAAATAAAAGTAATCTGTGTAACCCACTTTTTCCGCAATATCTTTAACAGATAAATGAGAAGTTCTCAATAATACTTTAGATTTTTGAATACGCAAAACAGTAAGATAAACATTCGGGCTAACACCCATTTTTTTCTCAAATAGATAGGACAGTTTCCTTCTTTCCATTTTAAAATGATTCGCGATATCCATAACAGTCATATTCTTTGTATAGTTTTCTTGCATATACTCCGTAATTAACGTTATATTTTCTTTTTTATATTGATAATCCCTCATTTTAATGACTAAAATGATTTCTTCTAAAATATTAAAAAAAAGAGCTTTCGATTGAAGAAATGATAAATGACTACCCATGACATAATTTTGTATTAATTGCTGCAACAAATTCATTAATTTTAGCTGCTCTCCTACCTGTAAGGCAAAATGACGATTGTAGAGTGGAAACTTTGAATTTTCTCCGTCTGATAGTTGAAAATGAATGACAGCATACTCGAATTTAGTATCGCTTGTAATTGTTCGTTGGATAGATAAGTTTGGACCCGCATGGATAATCTGTCCTTTTTCTAATCGGTAATTTTTGCCTTCAATTTTAACATCTGCTACTCCATTGATAGGAAATATTAAACCAGCTGCATTCGTCATCGTCTTGTAATTCGTAACGACCGTTTCGGAGGAAATCTTCTCCGTAATCACATCCAAAAATGTTAATGGAGCAGTTGTGTAAAATTCTATGATTTCTTGTATATCCATTTTGAATGCTCTCCTTCACTTCATAGTATTAAGACAAAAAGAAAGGAACACCAACAATGCATCAGTGCTCCTAAAATCGATTATTTTAAACTTTCCTGTAGTAGCTTGCGATTACGTTGTTTGAAAATATCATTATGTGAGGAAACGATACCGCCCTCAGAAGCATCAGGTTGAATATATTTCTTCGCACTATTTACTGCATGAAGTGCATCGTGGAAGGCAGCTGCAATTAAATGGATTTTACCATCATGGTGAAGAATATCACCTGCTGCATAAAGGCCCGGAATGGACGATTCACTATTAATCGAACCAGCTATAAAATAATCATTTTTACGGTCAATGGCTAACGGACTATTATCTAATAGCTCCTTATCACGTACATATCCATGACTGATGACCACTTCGTCAATAGGAATCTCTGTTACAGTGCCTGTTTCATGATTAGTTAAAGAAATCGCTTTAATCATTCCTGCTTGATCGTCTGCAATCAGTTTCGTAATTTCAGAATTGAAATGGCATTCAATAGAACTATTTGTAAGCTCTGTAATTTGAGCCTCATGTGCAGACAATGTATCTTTTCGATATGTTAAATAGACTTTGGAAGCTACTTCCATTAACTCTAATGCCCAGTCTACAGCAGTGTTACCACCACCGGAAATAATAACTGCCTTATTCTTAAATTTTTCATAGGATTTAATTGTGTAATTTAAATTAGAAACTTCAAAGCGTTCAGCGCCTTCAATTTCAATTTTTTGAGGATTCAGGATACCTCCGCCAATAGCGACAATAACCGTTTTGGAATAATGAATATTTCCTGACTCCGCAGTGATCATAAAAATGCCATCTTCATTTTTGGCAATGGACAGCACTTTTTCATCTGTATAAATAGAAGGGTTAAACGTTAAGGCTTGCTCAACTAATTGCTTAATTAGTTGTCCCCCTGAAATAGGCGTTACACCCCCAACATCCCAAATCATTTTCTCTGGGTAAACATGAATTTTACCGCCTAGCTGTGGTTGTGATTCAATTAGCTTCGTTTTCATTTCTCGTAAACCACAGTAAAAACTAGAATATAGACCTGCGGGCCCACCACCAATGATTGTTACATCATACAATTCTTGTTCTAACAATACTTAACACACCTTTCAATTTGTCATTACCTATCTCAACAATTGGACTAACATTGCATGACAGCCCTACTGTGTATTTCTAATTGTCTAAACTACTTTGAACTTCCTCCTTAATTCCATTATACGATAATGATAATCATTATCAAATAAAATTATTACAAAACATAATAATAATACATATCCTGTCACCATTTTTTAATATTCTTAAAGAAATAGTATGCACTAGGCATACTATTTCATTTTAATCATATTTATTTATCTTTTAACAAATCTACTACTATATCAATTCCATACATAGTTGCAATTGGTGCATCCTGTGCAAATAAAGAACGATCGACTATATAAATATTTTTATTTTTAACTGCATTGATGTTCTTCCATACCGCGCTTTCTTCATAGGATTTTAAAAATTCCTCTTCACTCATGGTAATTCCACTTTTATCAAGGAAAATAAATAGATGATCTGGGTTTAAGACTGACATCCCCTCCATACTTACTTCCTTTGTCATATCTTCTGGGTAATTTTGTGGAACTTTAATTCCTAAACCATGTTCAGGATTCGTTGGCGCAATATTTTTCCCATATATCCAAAACTCTTCTTTCGTATTTACGGATGTAAAGACTACAGTTTCTCCTTTGGCTGTAAAATTCTTCAAAGCTTCTCGGCCATCTGTGATTTTTTTGCTTACTTCTTCTAGCAGTGCCTTTCCTTGTTGCTCTTTCCCCAATACCTTTGAAATTTCCGTTACAGCTAACTCTTGATCAGTAGACATCGCTCTTTGATTTAAATACACAACAGGTGCTATGGCTGACAATTGGTCATATAGTTGATCATGAACACCTGAAGCAGCCAAAATTAAATCTGGTTTTAGTTCTAGTATTTTTTCAAGACTTGGGCTTCTAACATCCCCAATATCAGTAAATGTTTGTTCTTCCACAAAAGATTGATAGGCTTCCCATAAATTAAACATAGTATCAGCATTTGCTATACCTATTGGCTTGGTATCTAATGCTAATAGAACATCTGGGTATAATACATGCATCAAAGAAATAACACGTTTCGGCTCTTTCTCAATTATTACTTCCTTCCCTAAAGCGTCTGTATATGTTAGAGGATAAATGGACGGTTCTTCCTTTATTTCCTCTTTTTCTTTTTGGGTTTGATTCGCTACCTTCTCTTCGGCATTATTACATGCTACTAGCAAGACTGATAGTAACAAAGTGAACAGCACCATTATCCACGGCTTCTTCATTGTATGTCCTCCTTTAATTTTCTAGCAAAATAATGAGAATCATTATCAAAAAGATGATAGCAAATTCAATTTTTTGAGTACATATAATACTCGATGAACAAATTTGTGTTTTTTTATCCATAAACGTAAAAATGTCCAGCTTTGTACTTTTTGAACGAGGTTATCACTGTTCATTTTAACGTTAAATATACGTTATACTTACTTTTTGATACACTATTGGAAAAAAGATAATAGAGGGCAATAATGAGGAGAAAAATTTTTATATTACATGAAATATATGGAGTTAATCATTTTATAAAAGAACAAGTCCAAACATATAGTGATGAAAACACTTCCGTTTCCTGTATTTCGTTCTATTCAGATGGTTTATCCTTTTCATATGAGCAAGAAAAGCAAGCATATGAATTTTACATGCAGACAGTTGGCTTCGATGCCCCTCTAGAGTTACTTTCTCAAAAAATACTGGCGGCAGCTCAAAATTATAATGAAGTGGTATTAATTGGTTATAGCGTAGGTGCAACTTTGGCTTGGCGATTAGCCACACTCCCCCTACACCGCGTCATTTGTGTGTATGGTTCACGTATCCGCCAATACTTCGATATCCTACCTGCATGTCCAACTTTAGTCGTTTTACCTAGCTATGAAAGTAGTTTTGATGTGCAAATATTAAAGAATGCACTTGGTCGCATACCGAATGTTCAGACCAAACAATATCAGGGTTTACATGGTTTTATGGACGCCTCTAACTCTAATTATTGCCAAAGGAGCTACTTGCAGGCACACAATGACATCCGAAGCTTTTTACAAGCTAGAAAATTTCAGGAGGAATAAACATGGAACAAAATATTGATATTCAGGTTGAACCCTATATTGAAGCAGGCAATGTTATTTATCCGAGCTTTCAGCTTTCTTTACAACCTGGCACTATTATCGGCATCTATACAGATATTTCAAAAATACATACATTAATGCGATGGTTTATGAACCGACATGATACATATACTCATTTTCGTGAAAGTGCGTTATATGAGCGACTTACTGCTCGTGAATATATCCAGTTTTTATTGAGACTTTTTAACCGTCCAACGAACGAAACGGAGAATCTATTAAAGCTCTTTAGCCTTACTGAACAAAAAAACACTAGAATTAGTCGGCTTTCTCATAGTGAAAAACAGCGATTAAAGTTATTGAATACGTATCTCCATCAAGCACCTATTCAAATTTTAGAAGAGCCCTTTCAAAATATAGATGAATTTTCAAAACAAAATATCCAACAATTATTAAATAGTCAAATAAAACAGCAAAAAACCATCATTTTATTATCGACCAATCTAGAAGATTTAATGATTATGAGTACAGCTATACATAGATTAGACGGAGCTGGTTTGCATGCGTTAGATGTAAAGGAGGATGAAATAGAACAATCACCTCAGCAAATTGAATCTGCACCAATTCGCATTGATAAAATCCCAACAAAGAAAAATGATAAGATTATTTTATTTAATCCACCCGAAATTGATTATATTGAAAGTGTTGAAGGTGATGTTTCTATCTATGTGGCTGGAGAAGCATATCCATGTACTTTATCGCTCAATGAGCTAGAGCAAAAATTGACACCATTCGGCTTTTTTAGAAGCCATCGTTCTTATATTGTGAATCTGCAAAAGGTTCGTGAAATCATTACATGGACACGTAACAGCTATAGTCTAGCACTCAATAGCACTGAAAAGGCTGTTGTCCCACTGTCGAAAAATAAATTAGCAGATTTAAAGGAAATACTCGGAATATAGTAGATTTCCCAGGAAATAAACGACTCCTGTCACCTTTAATATTGTTTCACTGAGGATCATTTTTCCGCCTTTCACCCGATTTATACTGTGTACCTTATGTTTGTTGCTTATAGTGTAGACATCAACAACAAACAGGAGGTTTACACATGAACACAGTGATTGATGTGCAGCACTTGAAAAAAACATTTAATAAAGAAACAGCATTGCAAGATGTTTCTTTTACAATTCAGAAGGGGGAAATATTCGGCTTTCTTGGTCCAAGTGGTTCTGGTAAAACAACTACTATTAAAATATTAACCGCACAAACAGATAAGTCGGCTGGTAATGTCCTATTATTTGGGCAACCAGCATCTGAAATGAAGCAAAGTCAAAATCGTAAACGTTTTGGTATTTTAACAGATAATAGTGGTTTGTATACAAGACTATCTATTGAAGAAAATTTATTATTTTATAGTAACTTATATCAGCTATCCCACTCTGCCGTAAAAGAGGCTTTAGATTTTGTAAACTTATATGCGGAACGTAAAAAGAAGATCAGTCAGCTTTCAAAAGGAATGATTCAACGTGTTACCCTTGCTCGTGCTATTATGCATAAGCCTGAATTATTATTTTTAGATGAGCCTACTTCTGCTTTAGACCCTGTCAATACACAGCATATTTATAATGGCTTACGAAAATTAAATGATATGGGGACAACTATTTTTTTAACCACTCATGATATGAGCGAAGCAGAGATACTTTGTGACCGTGTAGCCTTCCTTCATAAGGGAAAAATTCGAGCAATAGGTGCACCAAAGGATTTAAAACAGGAATTTGGCTCTGATTCTATTACAGTTGAACTCAAAAATGGCATGCAAGAGATTATACAAAACGGTGCACAAGATGCAGAGAAGCTTTATCAATGGATGCATTCCAACGAAGTTACAAGAATTAATACAAATGAGCCGACATTGGGTGATATTTTTATGCAAATAACAGGGAGTGATTTAGTATGAATTTTTCAATGACACGTATTCAAGCTATATTGGTGAAGGATTATAAGGAATTTTCACGTAACTATGCTGTATCGACGATGGTGCTTCTGCCGCTAATAATGGCTTATTTATATAATCAATCAGGCTCCAATAGTATTAGTATATATTTTCTACCAATCAACATGGCCTTTGCTGTAGTAACAACATATGTCCAATGTTGCTTAATTGCAGAGGAAAAAGAAAAAAACACTCTTCGCAGTCTCATGCTATCCCCAGCATCACTTGGTGATATTTTAATTGGTAAAAGCTTGTTTGTTTTAATAATTACAATTCTAGCTGAAGCTGTGACTATTTTTCTAGTTGGCTATGAGCCTGCTAATCTTTTCATCATAGTAATAGCATTATTACTTTCAGCTTTGTTTTATATTGCATTAGGTACAATATGTGGTTTATTTGCTAAATCCATTATGGAGGCATCCATCATTGTGTTGCCTGTAATGTTAATATTCTCTTTCGGTCCTTTTGCTCTAGCTTTATCTTCTGTCAACCCAATCTTAAAAATAGCAGAATGGTTGCCTAGCTCACAATTATTACTTTTAGCAGAGGCATTAGAAGGTTCGTATTCCATGCCAGATGTGGTCATTCCTCTGTTGACAATCATTGTATGGACACTTGTTTCTTGGTTTTTCGCAGCAGTTATCTATAAAAAAAGAATGGTCGATTAATTTTTATTAAAAGTCAAGTTATTTTCTACTGTTAAAGATTTAACTACATGACAAATAAAATGTTACACATTATAATAGCTTTTTGCAGAATTAGTTGAAGGACTAATTCTGTTTTTTATATAAGATGTAGTTTTTTAATAAAGTTCGATTAAAAGTAAATTGCAAACGCTGATTTTATACAGAAAGAAACCAACTGTTTTGAAACAAAGTTTGATCAAAACAGTTGGTTCTTTATTTATCTAGTTTGGTTTTTATAAAAAAGTTTGGTTATTTCGGGATGCGAATATTCAATTAAAGCACCCCGTTAGTTTAATAAGAGAGTCTGTAAATTCTATCTTTGTCTATAACAATATAAACTTCAATTTTGGTATCATAAGGAATAAGTTCAAATTATGAAGCTTACAAAACAAATTAGGAAAGTCCCTTATTTCAAACAATTAATGCTGTGAAGGGGAAGCTTCTTTTTCCGGATTCTTTATTATTCTTAACATGCGATTTGTTAACTTTATATTATTTGAATTCAAATGCCTGACCGTCCTTTTATTGATTTTTTTCAACTTCTTAATTCAGCAATTGCAATTGTTTTTTTATATAACGACATATAGAATGTCTCTCACAAATATCAATCCCAGTAGATAAATGTGGTCCCTGTTGTTCAAGTTCTCGTCTTAACATTATTTATTAACCACACAGATTGTAAGTTTTTATTTTACAGTTATTACACCTCCTTTGCTAATTAATTCTAATTTGTTTGAGGCTTCTCCAATCTTACCTTTTTTAAATTTATCTGTATGTT
Source organism: Lysinibacillus sp. FSL L8-0126 (assembly GCF_038630385.1). Taxonomy (NCBI): domain Bacteria; kingdom Bacillati; phylum Bacillota; class Bacilli; order Caryophanales; family Bacillaceae; genus Lysinibacillus; species Lysinibacillus sp. FSL L8-0126. The sequence continues at coordinate 1,171,707 of NZ_CP152028.1, forward strand.
TTTCTTTCTGATAACCTTCTAAATTTACGCTTATGTCGGATGATTCACTGTTCGCTGTAAGCTCTAATGATTTGGGTGTTTCTTTATATGCTATTGTAATATCTCCTGAAGCAGTTTCTACAAATAGTGCTTTTCCTTCGATGATTTCTTTCATAAATACTTCACCGCTAGTCGAAGTAATTTTCGTTTTCGGACTGTTGACTCTAGTCATATAGCTATCACCATTTGTAGATTTTATCATTAGTTCATTTAAAGAACTGTCTACAATAATCAACTCACCATCTTTTGATGTGACTATACCTTCATTTGCCGATAGTCCTTTAATAGTTTTATTGCCAGAATCCGTAGAAATAGAAATTTCTTTTGTTTCAATGTTGTTAATTTTGACATCACCATAGCTGTTTTTTAATACAATCTTCTTCACTGCATTTTTTGGAATAGAAATATGAATAGTATCTTTTTTTCCAAAACTAAAGTTTTTCATAACTCCTTCTTCAGCGTCTTGTTGAAGTACCTTTACTTTTTTTCCGTCTTTTTTAATTTCAACAGGATTGTTTTGCTGCTTTTTTTGTTGCTTACCTTCAAATTCAATTGTTAGTTTTTCAGATTCTGTATTTTCTAATGCTATATTCCAGGACTCTATGTTTATTTCTAGTTCTTCAATTTGTTTAACATCAAAGGACTGCTCTTCAGTGATGCTCTTTTCTCCTTTGATTTTAAGGGTGAAAAGTATTCCTCCTATTGCAATAACGAATATCAAAACTATGATTACCTTTTTCACTTTACATCCTCATTTCACAATTTTAAGTTAAATCTACTTTGTCGATTTTATAATAGGACAGATAGCCGATAACGAGCCCTAATAGACACATTATTGTTGGGACAATGATAAATTGAGATATACTAGTAGATGTATCCCCATTTGAAATCGTTGCATTAATCAAAAATCCAATTAAGACAGCTGACGTTATTGTCGAAGCTGTTGATTTTTTTCGCATACCAAAGTACAAAGGAATTAGGCTTACCCCAGCCATCATAAATGCGTTGATGAAAGTAGACGGTATAGTAGCTACCATCTCCTGTATCTCGACAGGAGCTTCAAACAAGTTCATCATTGGATTTAAAAAATAAACAGCGATATTCATCATAAAAGTCGCAATAATAATGTTGAAGAAACAAAATCCGAAAACTAACGACAGCTTAGCAAAAATAATTTTTTTCCTTTTTAATGGATACGTAAATAATAATTGAACCGTCTTATTTTTGTATTCTTCAATGACTAAACGAGATAAAATCACACTCGCAAAAATGATAAACACAATGCGAATTAAAATATTTGTTAAAGACATAAAATCTGTATAATCTAGAAACATCTTTTCATCCCCAGAACCAACAGCCATAAGTGCAACTGCCGCAAAAATTCCAACAATACAAATGATTAAGCCTTTAAAATAGCTAGCCATACGATTCTTTTTCCATTCAAGTCTTATTAGTTTAAGCAAATTGATTCCCTCCATTAATAAGGTTTAAGAAATACTCTTCTAAATGTTGTTGCTGTTTTTCAATGCCATTGACAGCAATGTTATTTAAAATAAGTTCTTTATTAATTTGAGATTGAGAAATATCATGTTCAAAAATTCGAATACAATGCTGATTAACAATTTCATATTTTCGGATACCTAGCTTGTTCTCTAACACATGAATCGTTTTTTTTACATCGTCTATTTTAATCTCTAGATACTCCATATTCTCTTTTCGAATATCCTCCATTCTTACCTCTTTCAATAATTCCCCATGATGAAGGATGCCAATAGTATCTGCTATTGATTCCACTTCTGACACGATATGACTTGATATTAAAATAGTGATCCCGTGCTCTTCTTTTAAAAGTATTAAAAGCTCACGTATATCTTTAATGCCTATAGGATCAAGACCATTAATCGGCTCATCAAGAATCAGAATCTCTGGTTTTGTAACAATTGCCCGTGCAATGCCTAATCTTTGCTTCATCCCTAGCGAAAATTCATGTATTTTTTTATGTTCAACACTCTTGAGACCTACTATATCAAGTGCCTCCTCAACTGCTCTTTTTTCATAAACCCCAATATAATCGCAGTGAAGCTCTAAATTTTCTTTTGCTGTCAGCCTTTCGTAAAATTCTGGGTACTCGATAATACTGCCTATTTTGCTCAAGTATTGATATGAAGTAGTAGAAATAAGTTGATTTAATATTTTAATTTCACCTGACGTTGGTTTTACTAAATTTAAAATCATTTTCATAATCGTCGTTTTCCCAGCCCCATTCGGACCCAAAAACCCATAAATCTCACCCTTCTTAACGTTCATATTGACTTTCGAGACGGTTTCGACTCCTTTAAAGCTCTTACTTAATTGATGTATTTGAATAACGGTTTCCATGTTTGTTTACTCCTTACCATTTTCAATTCGTTACATTAATCTTAATACGCGAAAGTAAAAACAAAGTAAACTCGGTGGAAAATGAAAGTAATTTTTTCCAGAGATTAAGGATATGAAGATTAGAAGCTGTTATGATAAAGATTGAAATGAGGGATAAAAATGGAACCTACAGAAAAAATCCTAATCGTAGATGATGAGGTTGGTATTTTAAAATTATTAGAAATTACGTTGCGTAAAGAAAACTTTATAAATATTGATGCGGCCTCAACAGGCAAGGATACACTACAGCTTGTAAAAGAAAATCATTACGATATTATTTTGCTCGATATAATGCTACCAGATATAAGTGGCTTTGAACTTTGCACAGAAATACGTAAGCATACAAATACACCCATTATTTTTGTCAGTGCTCGCTCTACAGATTTTGACAAATTAACGGGATTAGGTATTGGTGGAGATGATTATATTACAAAGCCTTTTAATCCTTTAGAAGTCGTTGCTCGAATAAAGGTCATCCTTCGACGTCAAAAAATGTATGAGAGTTCTCACCAACAGCAGAGTTCAAAATTTGATTTCGGTTACTTTTCCCTTAATCCTGAATCTGCTACATTAATTGTTAACAATCAGCTCGTCGACTGTACAGCTAAGGAGCTAGAGCTACTACATTTCTTTTGTAAAAATCCAAATCGCATTTTTACAACTTCACAGCTCTATGAATTCGTGTGGGGAAATGATGTGTATGGCGAGGAGAAAACCGTAACGATTCATATTTCAAAGCTAAGGAAGAAGCTTGGGGATGATACGCGTAAACCAAAAATTATTGTAAATTTAAGGGGAATTGGATATAAATTTATACCACCAAAAGAGGATTCACTATGCGAATAAACACTCGATTTACGTTACATCTTGCACTGGGGATTATTCTGTGGATGCTTTTGAGTGGTATTTGTATTGTTATCGGACTCGAGTGTATTCTTCCACTCATTAAAAAATCTGTTAGTGAAGAGTATGAGAATTTAATCGTAGTATGGATTTTTGGGTTTAGTACCATTGTTTGTATAGCTGTATTTGGATGGTATTTTGGAGGTCCTCTTGGATTTATCATGTCTTGGATTCATCAGCTATCACAGGAAAACTATACACAGCCTGCTGGACTTTCAAAAATCTATGCCCGCAAGGGAAAGCTCCGTATGCGTTATATGTTATATCAAGAAGTACTTCAACACCTACAATCTTTATCAGAAAAATTGAAAGCTGCTGAAACAGAACGCGAAAAAGTTGAACAAGCAAAACAAGAATGGATTGCTGGTATTTCACATGATTTAAAAACACCATTAACGTATATTACAGGCTACTCTACTCTATTATTAAACGCTCAATACGAATGGTCCAAGGAAGAAGCCCGTTCCTTTATTCAAGAAATTGCAGACAAAGGTAAGCATATGGAGGAGCTTATACAAGATCTAAGTCTCGTTATTCAGCTTAATAGTACAGATGGTCAGTTACCATTGCACAAATCAAATCAGGATATTGTGGAATTCACCAAAAGAGTTGTAGCTACTATTAGTAATAATCCACAAGGCAAAGACTATAAATTGCATTTTAAAACAGATACACCTGTCATAAACAGTGAATTTGATACTAAATTCATGCAAAGAATATTGCAAAACATTCTTATGAATTCTATTATTCACAATCCAGCTAACACAAATATTTATACACAGATTTTCGATAACAATGAACATGTAGATATCCACATTGCTGATAACGGAATAGGTATGTCTCCACACATGCTAGAAAATATATTCCAGCAATATTATCGTGGAACGACAACAGATTCTTCTACTGAAGGTACTGGACTAGGTATGGCAATTGTTCATAACCTCGTTCAAGCTCATAAAGGCACTATCTCCATACAGAGTGAACCTTCTAAAGGAACAACGTTTATGATTACACTGCCTAAAAAGATATATTGACACCTTTACACTTGAGGACACTATGCTACTTATGGTTCCTTAGAACGGAATGCTTTCTCCACCTAATGTCATGACAAAAGAATTAGGGATTTTGCTAGAGAGGATTCTATAGTTTTCTACTAGAGTTACCACCAGGAGATTTCAAAAGAAAAACCCCAATTTCTCAGTATTAAAATTGAGAAATTGGGATTTTTCGTTACTCAAAAGAACAACCGCTTGTTGAAGCTCATTATTCAACTAACGCACCGTTAATTTAATAATCCAATAACACTCTAACTTGGTGACACCGAAGTTAAAAACCACATTGCTAATAAAATCAACCAAATTACTGCTATACCTATAATTAAACGCTTCACTCTCAATGCCCCTATCATAACCTTCTTCCACTAAACTGCCCCGTTAGTTAAAGTACATTTCTTCACAATCTTTATAGTTACATTAACATAAATATCCAAAAAAAGAATCATCTAACCTCTAAGAAATTTACAGAGGAAGGATGATTTTAATCAAACTTTATTACAAATTATCGTTATTTATTATAAATAATCAATCTTTATTACAAGCTACAATAGATAAGAATCAATTTATACTGTAAAATACTAGTAATAATAAGAGTGGGGGTGTATTTTATGAGTGATTATACATACTGTTTACCCGTTAGTGAGGAGAAATTCTTTCAAGTCGTGATAAGTGAACTGAAAAGAAAACATGCAGATATGTCATGGGAGGTTTTGAGAACAGCTACTTTATCTATTGAAGATTTAGGTACATCTTATTATGTTGATGGGGCAAGAGGAAGTCGTTGGGATGCTAAAGGTATAAATATAAAATTTGCATTACCTTCCGCAGCGATTGAAGAATTAGATAAACCCCAAATTAAGTCAACCTTATTTGATGTTTGCCAAAGTTTAATTCCATCAGAAGTCGGCTATGATTTAAAAGGTATTATATTTATACCAGATTTAACACTTGAATTTAGCTTAGACAGTGATATTGATACACTTACAACAATTGACGTATTTGGTTCTGCCTCTCTTCAAATCCTTTCAGATGAAATAAAGAAAAATCTAAAAGAAGATAAACCAGAACTTGCACTAGATAGATTACATACATTCAGTACGCGTTTTTTCAGACAACTATGTACTAAATATAAATTACCTTATGATAAAGAAGATGGATTACACACCTTATTCGGTAAGTATCGTAAGCACTTAGAAGCAAGTAATATTGTTGATTCTAATATGACATTACAAATTTTAAAAGTATATACGAACATTTTAAGTGAATATAATCAAGTTCGAAACAATAGAAGTTTTGCAAAGCAAGCTAATATGCAGTCATATTATTGCTATTCTCAAATTTATTGATGAAGTTGATGAAATGGTTGAATTAATACATTGGTTGTAAAACGAGTAATAAAGAGATATTGGAAAATGCACGTAAATATCCCTTTATTATTAGTCATGTTTATATATTTTTGGCTATTCGTAACAAGTAGTGGTAACTATTTTTTTAACATTATATTTCACTACGCATTTGAAACATATTGTGGAGAAAGGAATTACTATTATGATTAATGTATATGTGGATGATTTAAGAGATTGTCCTATTGGTTTTGTCGTGGCAAGAACGTTTCAAGAAGCCATTTACTTACTTGAAACTCACGAAGTAGATATACTTTCTCTTGACCATGATTTAGGAGAAGATCTACAAGGTAATCTATTGCCAACAGGTTATGACTTAGTAAAGTATATTTGTGAAAAAGGGGTACGGGCAAACAAAATATATATTCATACGGACAACCCTGTTGGTAGAGAGAATATGTATCAAACACTGCATGGAGCCAAACGAAGAGGTTTCATTGATTCAGATATTGAAATTTACCACTATTCTGTTACCGAAAATAAATATACCGAATGAAGTAATACTAAACAATTGAACGAACAAATTGTTTAGTAAGAAAAAGAATGGGCAGTCCACCACTTATTACGAATGCCCATATTTTTTAAATCATTTGAACTGTTCAAAATGATTTGCGACCCATCTCTCTTGATTTTCAGCCACATATTGTTCAACTGCTATTAAGCGATTCACTAACTCCTCTTTTGAAAGCTGCATATATTTCTTCTTAGCGTTATTTACATCACGTTCAGAAGAAATCCTTTTTAATGCTGTTTCGTCAAATTTAGAAGGCATTACTGACTTTTTACGAGTGTTCTTTACTTTATAGGTTCTGCTATGCTGTTGATAATAGGCATGTAGTTTCTCATTACGCTTAATGGTATTCATATGAATGCCTTTTCCTTTATCATCAAAGGCTTTCGAATGCTCACTAATGTTATGATAGGTTACAGGAATTCCTTGTGCGACAAGCAAGTCAATCGTTTGTATGCCAATAGAAACAGAACGCTTCTTACGTTGCTGATGTACTTTATCAAGCCACTGATATTTATCTGAATGGATTCCTTTTGGTGATTGGTTCATAGCTACGTTCCTCTCTATATTGCTTAATTAAATTAATCTCTTTCAATTCAATCTTCGCTTGTTTTGCCATCTCTTTTGCTTTCCGAACTTCGACCTCTAATCCCATTTGTTTAAATCGTCTTTCCATATCTTTTGATAATTGAATGACTTCTAATAATTCATCTTCTTGGTCTGGTTCGGGTATTTTTGCTTTGCAGCCCAAACATTGCATTTTAGTAGGACAAATGTAATCTGTAACACAAGTACCACCCAATACTTTATTGAATACACCAACTTTTTCTGCATAGGCATCAAACTCTTTTTGTAATTCTTGTGGACTTCTTAAATACACATCATCAATGTCTACATAACTTGAAATAACATCATGTAACTCACTTACTGATTCTGCGATTTGAGTAGGTGTAGAAGCTGAATAATACTCTGTGATGTTAAAATCCTTTTGATGCAACATTTTTGCGACAATATCAATCGGCATTTTTTGACGTTGAACAGCTTCTGTCGCAAATGCATGACGTAATAGGTGTGTTTTTATAGTTACAGCTTTTCCGTCTTGCATCTCAAATAATAATCCATGAAGTAAAAATCGAATGGAACTGTATAAAGCAAATTGGTTTAATGCGTTACCTGCATATTGAAAATAATAAGGAAAAGGTATAGGAAATAAATGCTTTCTTTCATCTCTGTATAGGACACTTGGAATTTTATCGCTGCCATAATGTTCTTTTAACATCCTTAATACCATTTGAATATTGTCCATCGTTTGTTTACTTAAATAAAAATCTTCCAATGAATCTCTTCCTTTAGGAATAGCTTTATAGGAATAATGTAGTTTATTATTAATTTTCTTTACCTGAATACATTCTTTTGTATTACTAATTTGAAGTAATTCGCTCTTTCTTGCACCTGTTGTTGTTAAAATGTCGACAGCTAATAGACCAAATGTACAAGCCGCATAAAATGGTTCTACATCTATTAGTAAGCCTTCTGCTTTGTCCTTGTGTAAAGTGATAAATGTTGAAGGTGTTATTATTCCTTTATGCTTTGAATAAAATGGAGTGGGTTTTCTTTCGTTTTCAGAATCGTAGCCCCATGATGACAAGAAATTTAAAATCCTCTCATATTCTTCAACTGGTCTGATTCGTGTCCAATCTCCTAAAACATTCTGCTCAATTAATTCATTAAACCAAAGACCTTCCGGTTCTGACTCACTCTCTATAGATTCAGCACGAATAAACTCAAGGAAATAAGTATTATTTTCATCAGAATAAGTTGATTTTTTATGTTTTGCTTGCTTTATAACAGCTTCTGAAAACTCCTGTTGATGGTTCAGTACAAAGGAAGGTTTATCCCATAAGCGAAAATGAGATACTTCTCCAATACGTTTTGGTTCCGCATAAGAAAATTCAATAGGTAATGATATTGAGTCGGCTTCTACAATCCTTATTTGTTGCTGAAATGCATCTCTTAGTCTTTTCATTTGATTCCATCGCAGATTTGCTTCTACACGTATTGTTGAAAGATGTGGTACAATAGCGTCTGTTTCATTTTTGCGAGTGTTTTGTGCTTGTTCCTTGGATAATTTAGGGAAGGCGAAATCACTACTATCATATGAAAAGGGTGGTAATGAAAATTTTTGATAATATTCCTGTTCACCTGAAGAAAGGTTATTATTAATCCACTTGTTAATTTGGTATTCAGATGGTTTATAGAATTTTAGTAAATCGCTTTTCATATTGTTAGAAGAATTGACACAAATATTACCTTGTAAATATTTATATAAATGAATATCTGGCTCGAAATCTGAAAATGAAGTAATGTTACATTCTCTAAAAATATCTTTGAATCTTGAATGGATGGTATTTATTTTTTTTAATACAGTTCTATGGTCATTATTCTTAGCTACATAGATTAATGCTATAAGCATTAGTTGATTTTTCCACTCAAAAGTCAAGCAGCTATTATGCAAATAATTTAGCATCCCTTCATCTAATTTATCAATTAAAAATTCACCTCTATTATTTTGTAGACACATTAATCGAGTATCCATTTGCCCAAGCATTTTATCGAACCATTCTGTTTTTGGTTTTAACAGCGTTGTTTCAGCCAAATTTATTCCAACCCTTCTAATAATTCTTTTAAATCTTCATCAAAGTCTTCGATAGCTGATGATTTAACGACGCTTAACCTTTGCTTTGATTTCTTCGAAGTTTGCTGTTGCTTAACATAGTCCTTTTCGTTTCGTTGCATTTGCTCCAACATTTTCTCATGTGCTTCTCGATGTTTCGTTTCATCAAAATGATGCTCATATACTTGCATCGTATCTGGATTTTTCCACTTCATATATTTAATCAGCTCATTTTTTCGTTGATGAATTTCTGTTTCATTTTGTGCAACGTTATAAATCTCTCGTAATCTAGAAGTAACGAACCAGTGTCTTGCTTTATGTGGATTTAAACTTAGTTCATTTATTTTCATTGCTCGATTCCAGTGGTAGTACCAAGCGTGATAAGTAAGAGGTGTTCCATTTGCTGATAAAAAGATAGGGGCATCATCAGGTAATTGTTCAAAATTTAAATGATTATCGTCAAAGGATTTTCTTTCAGTATCTATGTAGTGAAACAATCTTTTCACAGTATCTTTGCTAACACGTACAAACTTTATTTTTCTACCATGACTCCCTTTATTGAAGGTTATAAATTCTTGATGACTTTTACGTTTACGGTAATCCCCAATTGTTAATTCAATAATTTCTGATGCCCTTGCCCCCGTTTCAAATAGCATACGGGCTATCACCATTTCACGAAGTGACCAACTTGCTTTTTTACCAGCTTGATATATTTGATACGGTAAATCTATATCATCAATAATCTGTGGTTGCCACTCTTCATTGATAATTTTAAAATAGGAATCTGTTAATCTTCGATGAGGAATAGCTTCTTCTGTACCTGCTATTGAAGGCATTCTTGGCTTATCTTCTCGAACACCCTTTATCTCCTCTTTGTAGCTATGTAGGATAGCTTGACCATCTATTAATGGGTTACTGTAGAAATACTGTTTTAATCGTATCATTGATTTGTAAAATGATTTTAATGCTGATAAAAATCGACTAATTGTGTTAGAACTCTTGTTAGTTAAATTTACAAAACGAAAGGTGTCTTTATCGCGAATCTTACACTTCATTTCATACATCAAATAATCTTCAACCACAACACGTATTTTCTCTTCCGAATCATTCCATTGCACTTTGTTTCCTTGATAGTTACTTTCTTTCTCTAACCATCTAAAAAATGGAAGTAGACAATTCAAATATGATATTGCAGAGCTTTTATCAATTCTCCCTAAACAATCATGATAATAATCTGTCAAAGGAATAAAGGTCTGGTTATCTTTAAATACAAGTAACTGGTATTTACTTTCAATATGCTTTGGACAATACTCAAACCAATACAATTATTATCCCCCTTTATAAGAACTAATGTTCTTATATTAATATTTTACTTAGTCATTGTAAAGTGTTTAACCCTTTAACAAATGTACATGAGAAAGTTAATGAAAATAAAAAGCACATTACTAAAATTTGCATTTAGTAATGTGCTTTTTTATTTAATGTGTAACATTATAAAAGAAACACTATTGAATAAGACATAATGTACAATTACTTGTACTTAATCTTACAGAGTAGACCATTCTTTTTAACTATAATAATTCCTTCTCTAGCTTTTCAATCTCATCTAGCGTTTCAGCGTACCATATGCCGACAAATCTAGAGGCAACGGGCTCATCAAAGTAATCCCCATCATAGAAAGATAACGGAAATAATGCTTCCTGTTCTATACATTGCTTAATTGTTTGAAAGAAGTGATCATTCTGTTGCGGATCTTGTGCAGCATAGGAAGCAAATTTATTAATGGGCTTTCCTAAAGCATCATGAAACATCAGCATAGAGGTAGAACCATTCTGACGGAAATTTAAGTCAATGGCTTGAACATCACCAGCCTCTGTCACAATTAAATCAAAGCCTGCCACACCAACAAAACCTTCCTCCACACCACGCTTCATTATATGTTTTCCTGCCTCAATTACTTTTTCAGGTACTTTATCTACTATGATATTTCCTTCATAAATGCCGTTGTCATCTGTTATTTGCTGTGAAGCTCCTAAGTATTGAATCCCTAGCTCCTCACAGTAAATAAATTGACAGCTATAATTGTGCTTTGTTTGTAAAAGTTCTTCAATAATGATACTGTCAGTGCCAGTCATTCGAAATTGGCGTATACCTTCTGTCAGCTCTTCTTTATTATGGCAAATGATGACACCATATCCTCCCGATGTTGGGGAATCATCTCCAGGCTTTAGTACAACAGGTGGCTGCCAATTTTTTATGGCATCAGAGAGTCTATAGGTTTCTACATTTAAACGACTTGGAATGAATTTACTATCAATTAAATGATCGATATATGCTTTTGTATTCAGCTCATTAAACTTTTCGGCATCCATCCAATAGCATTGACGATCCATATGCTCTAAGTCATGTATATACTGACAAACAATTGTCTTCCCTTCCTCACACCAAGATTGGATCTGTGCCAGATATTCTTCCTGTGTGTCATAGCTATACGGCTGTTCCATCCAAGGTAACCCTGCTAATTGATGAAGCTCCTGGGCTTTTTCTGTTTGTGTGGCTCGGTGTACTAATACGGGGATATCAGCAATAGCTACTTCTCTAGAGGTTAAAGCATCCAGCTTATGAGGTTCGTCCATCATCCACGGATTATCACTATACGGCGTTCTTGGCGTATATACAGCATTATCACCATAAATTTGTCTTAAAGTATATTTTGGTTTCAAGTAGATTACCCTCTTTCAAGTTTTAAGTACTCTACCCTTCCCATTACTTTTTGACACTTTTTATAAGAAAAAGTGGTTTTCTAGATTAAAAAAAATCCATTTTATTCCTAATTATAACCAAATTGCACTAATAGCTCTTCTAAATGTTTTTTTACCTTTGACCATTCTTCAATCGTGATACTATACATCACAGTATGCCGCGTTGTTCCATCCTTGCGAATCATATGATTACGCAATATTCCTTCCTTTGTGGCACCTATACGCTCAATGGCCTTTTGAGAACGAATATTTTCATGATCCGTTTTTATTTGAACTCGCTTTAAATGAAGCTGTTCAAAACAATATTGCAGTAATAAATATTTACAATTCGTATTTATAGCTGTACGCCAGTATGCAGGAGTCAGCCATGTATTGCCTATTTCTAGTCGCTGATGCTTATCATCAATATCCATAAACCTAGTTGAACCTATAATATCTCCTGATTTTTTATCCACAATTACAAACGGGAATTCTGTTTTTCCGCTTCTTGTTATTAATGCGTTTTCCACAAAGTTATTCACATCCTCCTTTTTCTTGATCGTTGTGGACATATGTGACCAAATTTCTGGATAACGCCCAGCCTCTATTATTCCCGGTAAATCGTTTAACTCTAAAGGCTTTAGTTTAACCACATTATTTTCTAATGCAATAAATTCCATTACAGCTCACTCCTTTTTTACTTATTTAACGATAAAATTGATATGATAGATATAACCAATTACTAAAAAACCGACCATACCAAAGGAGGCATTTTTGTGGAGCTTTCCATTTCATTTACAGGGGATTCAGCGAAATATATACACATCTACGAAGAAATAAAACACGCTATTATAACGAAAAAAATACACGCACATACGCAACTGCCTTCTAAACGAGCTCTTGCTCAAACATTGGATGTGAGCGTGCACACCATCAAGGAAGCATACGAACAATTACTTGCGGAAGGCTATATTTATAGCAAAGAAAGATCTGGTTATTATATCGCTCCCTTTGAATTTGATTGGCTACAGCAAGAACAGCCACCTGCTTTTACTCCTAGTATCAGTAACGCAAATGACATTCAATTCGACTTTACGAATGGACATGTGGATAACGAAGCTTTTCCTTATGCTGTTTGGCACAAGCTAATTAAAAAGCATTTTAATAGCAACAACTTATCAACAAGCCCCTGGGAAGGAGAGGCAACTTTACGCACAGAGATTGCTCGCTATGTAGAACGTTCGCGTGGGGTTGTTTGTGCTGCATCACAAGTGTTTGTCTATAGTGGTACACAAAGCCAGCTTCAAGCTCTCTGTCATTTTCTTGGTGGCACGACTCGCGTTGGCTTAGAGGAACCAGGGTTTAAACGAGTACGTGCCGTTTTACAGCAATGTGGATTATCTACAGAAGCGATTCCTGTGGATAATTCAGGGGTTACACTTCCTCCAACAACAATTCACATGTTATACACAACACCAGCTCATCAATTTCCTTTAGGCATGATTATGACGATGGAAAGAAGAGCGGCATTGTTACAATGGGCTAACTCGAACGAGGCTCTTATTATAGAAGATGATTATGATTCTGAATATCGTTATAAAGGGCTACCAATCCCTTCTTTAGCAAAAATGGATCAGCTTCAACGAGTCATCTATTTCGGAACATTCTCGAAAACATTGCTTCCATCATTACGTATTAGTTATATGATTCTACCAAAATCCCTAGTCATACCGTTTATGACTTTTCATCAAGATCAAAAATCAGTTGTCTCCAAAGTAGACCAGCTTGTTTTAGCAGATTTTCTTGCACAAGGGCAATTCGATAAGCATTTGGCAAAAATGCGGACGATTTATCGTAAAAAACAGCAGGCATTACTGGCTGCCATCTCTACACATTTTTCAAATGAATTTCAAGTGATCGGTGAAAAATCTGGGCTCCATCTTGTCATAAAGCTACCTCCATATCTTGCCGAAAATAGAGCAATCCAGCTAGCTCAAGAGGTAGGAATTCAAGTCTATCCATGCTCTACCTCCTATCAAAATGGTACGATTGACGCGAAGGTCATTATTGGCTATGGTGGACTGACACTTCAGCAAATTAATGACGGCATTGCACTCCTTGCTTCTGTTTGGCAATCATGATGAATTCATTAGTTTGTCTAAATCTTCATTGAATAGAGCGAAACCTTATAAAAATTTTTTCGTATATCAATTACGACACGCTGAAAATAAACATTGGCTGAATCAAGTTCAAATGATATGGACAAATAAGGGGATTAGATAATAATGGAGAAACGCGAGCAATTAGAACAGTATTTGCAAGAGATTCAATTGTGGGAGAAGGATCAAAAGGATTTATGGTTTTGGGAGAAATTAGGGAGAATACCTTTTAAGATATTAGATAAAATGACGCCTGCCTTTATTCAAAATAAAATTGCTTTATTAGTTGATGAATTAGGCAATTATATTCAATCGGGCGGGAAATATTTAATTAATGAACAAGCCATACTTCAAAAAATCCGCAACCATTCTTCTACACAGCATATTTTGACGATTGCTGATATTGGGCAAATTCCTTTAGAGGACATGATTGCTCTCAGTGATAAATTACAAAATGAACGTGTAAAATTTGCTACGGTACAAGGGGCCTCTACTGGCTTCGGAGGCATTTTTACTTTAGCTATTGATATTCCAGTTATTTTAGGAACTGCTTTAAAAACATTACAGGAAATAGCGATGATTCATGGCTATGATCCGAATGATAAGATGGAGCGTGTTTTCATAGTGAAATGTCTACAATTTACTTCTGCTGATATTGTCGGTAAAGAAGCCATTTTGCAGGAACTTTCAACTATGAATAGCTCGAAAAAGGCTTCTGATAATATGATTTCACAGCTCCAAGGATGGCAGGAAGTATTTTACACCTATCGAGATCAGCTTGGCTGGAAAAAGCTGTTTCAAATGATTCCTATTGCTGGAATGGTCTTTGGAGCCTATGCCAATAAAGGAATGATTCAGGATGTCGCTGAAACGGGCATGATGCTTTACCGAAAAAGACGTATATATGAAAAACTAAATGAATTAGAACATTAATAGAAATGGAAAGATGGCACTATTATTGACGTGTCATCTTTTTGTATTTTTATATTTTAATAAGAATTTTCCCTTGATGCTGGCGGCTTTCCATCAATTCATGTGCCTTTTTCATTTCTTCTAAGGCAAAAATTTTAGCAATGGGGACCTGAAAGCTATCTTCTTTTATTAAAGAAAAAATAGCCTGCGCAACCTGCTGCAACATTTCTGGCTTTGAAGCTCTAGTCGTGCCTAAGCTGAAGCCTTTTATAGTACGGCAGCTGCTATGTAAATCTGATGTTTTAATATTACCAGCTCTACCTCCACTATTGCCGAATTGTACAAGAGTGCCATAAGGCGCTAAACAATTCAAACTTTCCTCTGTTATAGCACCTGCTATCGAATCAAACACAATATCAACACCACGTCCCTCCGTTAGTTCATGCACTTGTGTACTGAATTGATCATATGTGAGAACATGATTTGCACCAAGCTGATACACGATTGGAGCTTTCTCTAAATTACTCACAGTCCCAATAATCTGCTTTGCCCCTAGCTTTTTTGCCATTTGGATGAGCATTGTCCCTACTCCACCGGAAGCAGCATGTATCAAGACGACATCATGCTGACCAATAGCTGCTATTTGATGTGTTAGCATATACGCCAAAAATGAAACCGTCGGTACAGCTGCTACCTTGTCAATTGGTACATCACTAGGAATTTTAAAAACCAGCTGTTCCTTAGCTACAACAAATTCTGCATAAGCTCCATTTTTAGGGAATGCGATGACTTGGTCGCCCTTTTGAAAGTTACTGTTATCATCGAAGACCTCTTCTACAACACCTGCAACATCTAAGCCAAGAATCATTGGGAAATTGGCTTTAGCTTTATTGCCTGTGCGGTTTTTAATATCTGCATAGTTCACACTCGTATAAGTTGTGCGTATTAGGACTTCGCCTTTAGTCAAAGTAGGCTCTGAACAGTCTATATAGTTTAAAACTTCTGCCTCACCAAACTCATGGATCACAATAGCTTTCATTCATTTCTCCCTCCTTGTTAAGAAAAATTATATACTAAATTTAGAATGGATGGATAATCTTCCTGACAATGGACTGGAGCAATAATGCTAGTCTAAAACAACAAGTGGTTTTGCCAATTAGGACGATTAACAAAGGCTCACTATTCACAGAAAAAAATAGTACAACTAACGACATTGGATCTTACCATTTTGAAGAATCTCGATCACTTACTTAAAGTTGCGTCAACTGTTGCTTGACCATACAAATTATCAGTAAAGGAATTGACGAAATTTTCAGATCACACTTTACCAAAATTATGTACATATGATACACTAGCAAAAATACATTGAAGAGAAGAGTAAATAAGGCTGTTCTTCCCAGAGAGCTCGGGTCGCTGAAAACGAGCAAGAACGAATGATTGAAACAAGTCTCGGAGTAGCGCATTGGACTTCTATTTGAATGATGGTGCGACGGGAACTCCCGTTATAGAGTTACAGTATAAACATAAGTAATTATGTCGTACTGAAAAGGCTATTATGGTGACATAGTAGTGAACTAGGGTGGCACCACGTGAGTATAAATTCCACAATCTCGTCCCTAAGACTAATCGTCTTGGGGGTGGGATTTTTTATTTTGCAGATCTTGACTTTGCTTAAGGAGGAATTGATATGAAGAAATCTTTAGAGAACTGGCGTTATCCTGCCATCCTATTATGTAGTATTGGTGTTTCCAGTATTGGCGAATGGATTTATTTTATCGCCTTAAATCTTATTGTATTAAATGTTACAGAATCAGCTCTTGCTGTCTCTGGCTTGTATATTGTAAGAGCAATCTCATCTTTGCTCACTAATTTTTGGGCAGGAAGCCTTATCGATCGCTATAATAAGAAACATTTAATGATTACTTTAAATCTTGTGCAATCTATACTAATTGTTATACTTCCCCTCTTCTATAGCTTAGCATGGATGTATACGCTAGTTTTTATCATTACAGTAGCTAGCTCTATGTATCATCCAACCTCGATGACCTACATCACTAAATTAATTCCTATAGCACAAAGGAAACGTTTTAACTCATTACGTAGCTTGCTGGACTCAGGGGCTTTTCTAACTGGACCAGCAATTGCCGGCTTTCTATTTACACTAGGAACACCCAATATGGCTATATACTTAAATGCCTTTGCTTTATTTTTATCAGCCTGTATAACGTTTAACATGCCGAGTGTTGAAGCCTTTAAACGGCTAAAGTTTGATAATGCTATAGAAAAAAAATCCCTTTACCAAGTACTATTTCATGATTGGCAAATGGTCATACGCTTTAGCTTAAAAAATATATATGTAATGAGCGTCTATTTATTGTTTAGTGCTACCATCGTCTTAATGACAGCGACTGATTCTTTAGAGGCTGCCTTTGCAACTCAAATACTTGCTTTATCAGAGGAACAATATGGAATTTTAGTTAGTATTGCTGGAATAGGTGTATTAATTGGCTCATTCACCAATTCAGCGGTAGTTGAAAAAGTGTCCACTGCCTGGTTGATTGGTCTGGGGTCTCTTCTAACAGCATTAGGCTATTTGGTGTTTACTTCATCCTTCACTTTTCTTATTGCTGCTCTAGGCTGCTTTCTATTATCATTTGCGACTGCCTTTGCAAATACAGGATTCTATACCTTTTATCAAAATAATATCCCATCTGAGAGCATGGGGCGAATAGGCAGTATTTATGGATTCTTGGACGCATTTTTCATCATTCTCTTAACAGCCATTTTTGGCATTACTGCTGAACTAATCACAATACGATTTGTCGTCGTGAGTGCCTCCCTTGTTATGATCATCGTCGCTATTATTTTATTGTTTTTAAATATACAATCCTCTAAGTCCCATTACTATGAATATGACTAAAGAACATAAAAATAGGTCTTTTCCTTAAATAGGAAAGACCTATTTTATATGCCCGAGTTCTTGTGAGAGAAGGTAGGCTGTTTTGGTTACTTCTTTCACAATACCCTCTAATTTTTCATCATCTGTATCATATTCAAAGCATTCTGCACTGATAGCTGCAATTGGTTTCTCATCCAAATCAAAAACAGGCGCTGCAACAGAAACGGTTCCCTTTGTTTTTTCACCGTAGCTAATAGAGTAGCCCATCTCTTTAATTTGTTGAAGTTGCTCCATCACTTCATGATTCTCTGAAAAAGTAGCTTGGATTTCTTTGCTTGAAAAGGCTAGTAGCACTTTATTGGCAGCCCCGATTGGATAAGGAATTTTTTCACCAATCATATCTATGATTCGGACGTTTTTTGGGCTGTCTACTCTATCAATAATGATTGAGCTAAATTGTTTGGGAATATTTAAATATGTAGTTTCACGAACATTATTTGCAAGCTCTTCTAATAATGGATGTGCTTTTTCTCGAATATTTGTATGATGGTACATTTTCATTCCTAGTTGTAACCAAGTATACCCTAAACGAAATTCCTTTTTTTCCTCATTTCTTTCTACTAAATCGAAAGTTTCTAATGTATACAATAGACGATAAATCGTACTGCTCGGTAAATCTGTTTCATTGTAGATATCTTGCACAGAATAGAATTTCTTCGGTTGTTTAGCTAGTACATTAATAATCAACATTGCTCTTTCAATAGATTGAATCATCACTACTCCTCCTTTTATTCATTTTAACGAATTTTTACTCATTTAAATAGACTTCCTAGCGAATAAATTAATAATAAATAACAGAATTTTATAAAAATTAAAATTGACTATTACACGTTTTTCTTATATGATATTTTCATATTCCACTATACGGATTAATTTTCATATAATGAAAACAATTGAACTGAAATGGTTGCTAATTTGAATGATATGTAGTCGAACAAAAAAGGAGCAATATACATGTGTCAACAACTAAGTCAATTACCACTTGCAACACATATCGAAGAGCTTACAAAAGAATTAGTCCATATTAATAGCATTAATGGTACACATGGTGAAGGGAAAATCATTGAGTTCATCTATGAAAAAATGCAAGCATTCCCTTATTACCAAGAAAACCCTACATTTCTTTGGACGACAAATGTGAAGCATGATCCGATCGGACGCAAAAATCTCTTTGCATTCGTAAAAAGTCCTAATGAAACAAAGAAAACAATTATTTATCATGCCCATTTGGATACGGTCGATATAGAGGATTATGGTCATCTAAAGGAGTTTGCTTTTTCCCCTTACAAGCTTGAGGAGTTCTTTGGAAAATATGAAGGAAACGCTGAAGTACAAAAGGATGCTCAAAGTGGCGATTGGATGTTTGGACGTGGGGCTGTAGATATGAAAAGTGGTGCCGCTGTCCATGTGGCGAATATTCAGTATTTCACACAGCATCTTGAAGAATTAGATGGAAACCTACTTCTAATTTTAAATGGTGGTGAAGAGTCAGAGCATAATGGGATTATTGATGCATTAGATGAACTTAGTCATTTAAAAATAGCACATGGGTTGGATTTTCTAATGGCAATTAATACCGATTTTACAACACCATTATATGGGGATGATCCACATCGTTATATTTATACAGGCGTTGCTGGTAAGCTTCTTCCCGCATTCTATATCTACGGACGTGAGGTACATGTGGGTGATACATTAAGTGGTATCGACCCGAATTATATAGCAGCTAAAATTACTGAACGCATTCATAATAACTTAGCATTGACTGAGCAAATTACAGGTGAAACGATACTCCCACCTACTTGCTTATATCAGCGTGACACAAAGGAATCCTACACAGTTCAAACAGCATCTACAAGCCAAATTTATTTTAACTATTTTTTATATGAAGAATCTCCAGCTCATGTCGTCAGTAAACTAAAAGCTGTTACACAGCAGGCATGTACTGAAGCAGAACAATACTTACAACTTCAATATGAAAAATATAGTGAATGGTCCAATGTCCCAAAACGCTCTTTGTCCTGGCATATTGAGGTGGTGACGTATGATGAACTGATTTCATACTTGAATGAAAAAGGTGTTCAAACTGAGGCTATTCTTGCAGAGGTAATGAAAAAGAATGAAGGAAAGGAATTACGCCAACAGTCATTTGCTCTTGTGGATGCCCTACAAAAGGCCGATCCAGAACATCAACCTCGTGTTGTCCTATTTTTTGCACCACCATTCTTACCACATAATTATTTAAAGGAAAATGTGGAAAGAGATCAAGTATTGAAACAAAGTATTGAGCATATTGTCAAAGAGGTTGCTATGGAAACAGGTGAGCTATTCCAAGTTAAACGCTTCTTCCCTTACTTAGCTGATGGTAGTTTCTTATCTATTCATGCGACAGAGGAAGAACTACAAGAATTGCTTCATAATTTTCCAGAATGGAATACCCTTTATCCCCTACCCTTTGACAAAATAAAAGCACTAAATATCCCTTCCGTTACAATGGGTGTATATGGGAAGGATGGACACAAATGGACTGAGAGAGTTTACAAACCTTACTCCTTTGGCGTTTTACCAAAACTCATACAGAAAACAACTAAAGCAATATTCCAATCAAACCATTAATCTAATCAAAACACCATTCGATTCATTAGGAATCGAATGGTGTTTTTTTATGTACCTACATTTTATTCGGGAAGCATTTCACTTTATCTACAGCTTCTAGTAATTTTTTGGTTACTATTTCCGATTCATCAATATGTTCTGTTAAAACTTTATTCGTTTCATCAAATAGCGCTGTTGTTGTTTGGAATTTACTCATAACATCCTCAGTCGATATTTTTTGACTATCAATATATTGTAGCAATTCCTTCACTTCACCCTGCACATTCATAATGATTTGGAGTAAAGCATTGATTTGCTCAGAAGTATCTGTACTTTTTTGTAGGCCCTCTGTTACTAGCTGCATATTATTTTTATTATCTTCATAGGCTTCAGAGATTTGTTCCTCTATTTTTTTCGTAAGGTTTACAATATCTTCTGTGCTTGACTTTGTATTTTCTGCTAATTTACGTACTTCTTCTGCAACAACTGAAAACCCTTTGCCATGTTCGCCAGCTCGTGCTGCTTCAATTGAGGCATTCAAAGCAAGTAAATTAGTTTGGTTGGAAATCTCACTAATCACTTTGACAATATCCGTTATTTGCTTTGATCGTTCACTTAAATGATTCATGCTATTTGTTGTTTTTCTTGATTGTTCACCTAGCTCATCAATAACATGCTGCACTTCCTTAACCGCTTGTTTGCTATCAATCGATAAAGAAACCATTTTATCTGATGAGACAATTAAAGAACTACCTTTTTCAAGTGCATGTCCAGATATGGTATTTGATTGTATTGTACTATCTTCTACTCTATTAAATTCTTTTAATATTTCAGTAACCATCTCTCCTAAAATGATATGCTGGTTATTGACTATATCATGT
Source organism: Lysinibacillus sp. FSL L8-0126 (assembly GCF_038630385.1). Classification (NCBI taxonomy): domain Bacteria; kingdom Bacillati; phylum Bacillota; class Bacilli; order Caryophanales; family Bacillaceae; genus Lysinibacillus; species Lysinibacillus sp. FSL L8-0126. The sequence continues at coordinate 1,192,957 of NZ_CP152028.1, forward strand.
TGTCCAATCGTTGAAATTAGTTCTTTATGTAGTTCATTGAGGAAAATCTGAAATTCATGATCCTTCTTATCTAGCTTTGCATTCAGTTCATCAATTTTAGCCTTAAATTGCTCTATATCTTCTTTTTTTGATTGAAACATTGTTAACATAGCCTATCACCCCAGAAAGTAGATTATTGAATATGTATTTAGTTTACTGGATTTAAAGTGATTAATATACATTTTTAGAAAAAAACACTCACTTCTATCAGCGTAATCCCGATAAAAGAGAGTGTTTTATTTATTAATAAGCTAAACCGAATAAAGCTTTAATATGTGTTAAATAACGAATATTTGAAGCTTCTTTCATTAATGTTGCAGGAAGACCTTTAAGCTCTGTGTTGCTTGCGCCAATTGTAGCGACAGCATCTTTACGACCTAAGCTTGCAAGTGTGCCTGAGTTTACTGCTGAGAATGATTTCATCTCTTGGTTTCTGTATTGTGCAAATACATTATAACCAGCGCATTCACCCATTTGCCATGCAACTTGTGCAGTTGGAGCGTATAATGGACGACCTCCATCAGCAGGTAGAGCTACTGATGCATCACCAATAACAAATACATCTTCGTGAGAAGTAGATTGTAAGAATTCATTAATTGTTGCTTTACCACGATCAGCTGCTAGACCTGATTCACCTACGATTGGTAGTGGAGCTACCCCACCTGTCCATACAAGTGTGTTTGCAACGATTGGTTCACGATCTTTTAATGAAATAACATTGCCGTCAACACCCGTTACAGGCGTACCTGTAATAAATTCTACACCGCGTTTTGTTAAGCTTTCTGTAGCGCGTTGGATCAGTGTATCTGGAAGTACTGGTAAGATTTTTGGACCAGCTTCAACAAGTTTAATTTTAAGGTCAGCAAAGTTAACACCGTGTTTTGCAGCGATTTTCGGGAAGTTGTCCACAATTTCACCAACAAGCTCAACGCCTGTTAAACCGCCACCGCCAATAACGATTGTTGCATCTGCTTCATCTTTAGATTGTGCGTATGCTTTAATGCGGTCTTCGATATGCTTGTTAATTTTGTTAGCATCATTTACTGATTTAAGGACCATAGAGTTTTCTTCTAATCCTGGGATACCGAAGAATCCAGTTTGGCTACCTAAAGATACTACAAGCGTATCGTAAGTTAATGTATAGCCATTATCTAAATCAACTTTTTTATTATCTACATTGAATTTTGATACTTTTGCAATGTGTAAGTCGATATCTAAACCTTTAAAGATTTTTTTAAGTGGTAATGCAACAGCACCTTCTGCAATTGTACCACCTGCTAAACGGTGAAGCTCAGTGATAATTTGGTGTGTTGGGAATTGGTTTACTACAGTAATTTTAGCTTCATCAGCTGATAGATATTTACGTGCTGTTAATGCAGTTAAAACGCCAGCGTAACCTGCACCTAAGATGACGATTTCTTTTGACATGATTAATTAATCCTCCGTCCTTACGAATTGAATTTACCTTGAGTCTTATTTAGCTTTGCGTTCTGAGCTTACTTGTAAGAAAGCATTAACAAAACGGAAAACATTTTGAACTTGAGGGTCTTTTAACATTTTCACAAGACCGAATAAACCAATTACTTCTTGGCTTTCAGATGCACGGTCTTTCGCTTCAATTGCAGTTGCTGCAAGGTTTTTCGCAGAGCCTACTACAGGACCAGCCATTTCTGTTACTGCTCCAACAGTATCATTTTTAAGCACTTCGTCTGTTGCAACAGCTTGAGCAAACTCGTATGATTTCGTTAATAATGTCATCATTTCAGTTAACTTTGGTAATTGCTCAACTAAAGTTGTAAGTGATTCTTGAACTTCAGGCTTTAATAATTGATCTAGTACATCTAATTGCTCTTTACTCACAGTTACTTGTTCAGCCTGTGTTTGGTTATTCGTTTCTGACATTTTGAACTCTCCTTTGCCATCACTAGTACTATTTTTTATTGCTTACATGTAAAAAAGACCATTAAGGTAAAACTTAACAGTCGTTACAGCGTATATCTTACACAATCACCAGTCACAAGGGCTGGATAGCGATTCGTATGACTTGTTATTACAATGTTTACTTTAAATCGCAAAAAGCGCATCATAATACCATCCTTATCTTGTCTTGGTGACATTACAACCTTCATTATAAGACTGTTTGTACATTATTTCAATGAGCTATATCACAATTTCGACAATATTTTCAAAACTCATTGATTTTATCAACTATTAACTGTCTTACTATAATAAATTTTCCAAAGCATCATAATTTTTTATGATAATTCTTTTTCCTGTCATCTCTATATAACCTTCCTTTTGAAATGCAGATAAACGACGGCTTAATGTCTCTCTTGTAGTATTCAATAAAGAGGCTAAATCTTTTTTTGTAAGTGTCAATAAAAATGTATCGCTTCCTGCTGTAGCAGCAGATTTTAAAATAAAGGCAGCCAGTCTTTCACTTACCTCTTTAGAAACAGCTTCACTCAATTGATTTTCTGTCTCCTCTAATCGTGAGGAAAGCTGGGCAAGCATATGAAACAGCGTAACAGGCGTACCTGCTAAGATCTTCATCAGTTCCTCACCATCAAGTGAGCAAATTTCAGTTTTTTCTAGTGCCTCTACTGTCGATTTTTGCGGCTCATCATTAAACAATGTAACATCCCCAAAAAATTCTCCTACTTCCAAAACTCTCATAACGTACTCCCGACCGTCTGTAGAAATATGAGATACTTTTGCACGGCCATACCTTACGATAAATAATTTTTTCTTCCGGTCACCTGCGAGTAAAATAATTTCTCCCTTATCAAAATGATGATGTGTAATAATGTGTGAGATTTCTTCCATTTCATGTGCTTTTAGATGTTGAAATATTGGTACCTTTGAAAAACAGTATTGTTTTTGACAGTTCATTTATCTACCTCCAAATTTGACATATATCACAGTAATTAATGTTATATTACCTTTATAATAGTGAGAATAATAATCATTTTCAATAAAAGGAGGATACATAAATGACTAAACAAACTTTAAACTACGAAAAAATGCCTGGTCATTGGCTCTTAGCGAGCTTAGGAAAAACGGTACTTCGCCCTGGTGGCATTCAAATGACATGTCAAATGCTTCAACATTTAGCCATTAAAGAACAGGACTATGTAGTAGAATTTGCACCTGGACTTGGCACTACTGCAAAAATGACATTAGCAAAAAATCCAATCTACATAGCCGTTGAACGTGATGAGGAAGCTGCAAAAAAGGTAAGAGAATATTTAAATGGGGATAATCAACGCTGTATCATTGGTAGTGCAGAGCAAACTGGTTTACCAGATGCATGGGCTACTGTTGTCTACGGTGAAGCCATGTTGACCATGCAATCAACTAAACAGAAAAATGCCATTATTAGAGAGGCAAAAAGACTATTAAAGCCTGGTGGTATCTATGCCATACATGAGATGTGCTTAACACCATTTACTATTACTAGCACTCAACGTGAAGAGATTCGTAAAGATTTAGTCCAAGCTATAAAGGTCAATGCCTTACCATTAACAGTAGAGGAATGGGAAGATGCTTTAAAGCAACATGGTTTTACTATAGAACATGTAGAAACGGCACCTATGCATCTCCTTTACCCGAAACGCTTAATTGAAGATGAAGGCTTATTCGGCGTTCTAAAAATCATCAAAAATGTAATAATAAATTCGAAAGCTCGTAAGCGCGTACTTTTTATGCGTAAAACGTTTATGAAGCATAATCAAAACCTACAAGGCATCTCTATCATTGCGCGTCTGGCTCAATAACATCACTTAAAGTTCAGCTAAAAATGAAGCATAGAAAAAGCTCCATACGCTAGGAGCTTTTTTATTTCAATTTAATCACAATCAAGCGAACATCTGTAATAGCTTCTAAGCTGTGCTTCTCAGATGGGTTTAAGGCTAAGATGGTATCCTGTGTTAAAATTTCTTCCATCCCTTCAATAATAAAGCGAACTTCCCCAAATTGAACAATAATTAAAACTTCATTGTCTGTATGATGCTCAGGAATTTTTTCACCTGCTCGCAATTGAATGTTTAAAACATCTGCACCCTCAATACTACCCAATTTACCAATATGCTTTTTCTTCTCTTTTAGCATTGCTTGAACTTGTATAATTGTCATTGTCATTCCTCCCTATTCCATGTCATCATTTTTGCTTTTAATGGGTTTAAAATAAAACTATCGATTGCTAAAATTATTAGTACACTTATCAACGTCCAAGCGAATACTTTATCCGTATTAATATTGATGCGTGCCATCGTTAAAGCCGCTCCAATACCACTATTCGTTCCTAATAGTTCAGCCATAATGGTCATTCTTACTGCACCTCCTGCCGCCAACGAACAGGCTGTAAAAAATGGCACCATCAGACTTGGTAATATGATGAAACGTAACTTTTGCCATGTTGATTTTTGATAGACGGTCGCCATTTGTAAGAGTTGTATATCTATTTGTCGATAACCATTAGCAATATTAATATAAAATGTTGGAAACACTAAAATACTTACGACAAATATTGGTATGATTGAATTAGTACCAAACCATACCATTGCAACTACGACTAAAATAATAGGTGGGATACCTAATAAAAATGCAATAACTGGGCGGAACATTTCATAAATAACTGCAAATCTACCCGCCAATAAACCCGATAAAATTGCCAAAAACATACCGATTGATAAACCTACTACCATACGAACCATTGTTAAATAAAGTTGATGAAGCAACTCACCACTTACTATAAGGTGCCATAGTGCTGTTAGTGTTTCATATGGAGAAGGTATTAAAATGCTCGGGAAATTTAAAGATAATAGTGTCCAAATGAGCACGATGCCACTGCAAGTGCTCATTTGAATAATCAAGCTTTTTTTACGGTTCATAATAGAAATCATCATCCGGTAATTGCCCACCAATAATATCTGGCGATAGTGAAGCTAGTTGTTCAAAGAAAAACTCAAGCTCTTCCTTGGCTTCTTGCGCCGTGACAAATTCGATATTTAAATAAGGTAATAACCCTGCAATAAAGGTTGGATCAAGCCCTTCTTGATATGATGCCAATAGCTCGCCAGCAGCTTCAGGATTATCTTTTAAAAATTGAATAGATTCCTCTATTTTTGCTTGTAGCAATGCTACAGTTTCTGGGTGCTCTTGAATTAATGCCTTATCCACAACAAGGCCAGCTTGAGGAATACGCGGTGCCTTTCCTGTTGCTGCTGCCCATTCCTCTTGTAGACTCATTGATTTTTGTAGGGCAATTCCCTCTTTTTTCGCCTTCGCAATAACAAGGGAAGCAGTATGCTCTGGTAATACAGCATATTGTGCTTTGCCAGCCGCTAATAATTGGACAACCTCCTGAGGAGTTGCTGTATATTCCACCGTTAAATCTTTCTCTATATCTAGCCCGTTTTTCTGTAATAAATACTGAAATACTAATGCTGGCATATCTCCCTTAAATGGTACATGGACCGTTTTACCTTTTAAATCCTCCCATGATATTGCTTCACCCTCTGGTCCAATAAAATATAAAATACCCCAAATTAATGTATTTACCAATTGAATGTCTACACCTTTATTGTAAAGGTTAGCACCTACATATGTTGGCACAGCAGACACTTGCACCTGACCTCCACTGATACGTGCACGTAATTCGTCAGGAGTATTCCAAGTTAGAAACTCAACATCCTCTGCACCTTCTAGTAACGATTTATCATCAATCATTTTATAGAGTGGTGCAGCAATCGAAATACCTGCCGGTGCCTGAATAGTCATTTTTTCAACCTTTGATACACTTGGTTGTTCAGCAGTAGCTTGTACACTTTTCTCTGGTTCTTGATCTTGCTTTGCTTTTTCTGTATTGCCACAAGCCGTTAAGACAACTGTAAGACATACTATTAAAAGACTTACTATAGGCCATTTTTTCATAGCATACTTTCTCCCTTATTTAAAGTTGTAATAATTGATATTCAATATTTTTTATATAATCAAAGTTACGATGTTTTCTTGGTGTATCTAAAACTATTTCCTTGTAGATTCCTTCATTTGCATACGCAATATTAATAATGCGGTCTGCTACCGTTGCAGCTTCTTCATAGTCATGAGTTACATAAAACATACCTACTTGCTCATTTTCTATTAAATCAATAAGGTCCTGCACAAGTTCTTTTTTTATCCAATAATCTAATGCTGAAAAAGGTTCATCCATCATAATAAGCTTAGGCTTGCATGCAAATGCTCTAACAATTGAAACTCGCTGCTTCATGCCACCAGATAATTGCTTAGGAAACGCATCCATTTCATTGTCAAGCTTAACGCGAGCTAATAGATTCATAATTTGAGATCTATCTACTACACCATTACAGCTAAATGTGACATTTTCATATAATGTACACCATGGTAATAACCTTGGTTCTTGAAATACATAACCCAATTTATCTGTGATGCATGTAATATGACCAGATGTTGGCTGTAGTACATTCGTTGCAAGATGTAAAAAGGTAGTTTTCCCACATCCTGAAGGTCCAACAATAGCCACCACTTCGCCTTCTTGCAAACTTAAATGACAATCTTTAATAATTTGCTTCGTTCCAAAAAATTTAGATACGTGTTCAAATTGAATTGCTGTTTTCATTGGCTATCCTTGCTTTTTTGCAATGATGGTAATGTGACCAAAATGATGGCGAGCATGATCAAAATGCTCAATTATTTCAAGGAAATATTGCTCATCATCCGAATTTTTCCGTGCATTTTCAATGATACGTATTAAACCATCTAAGCCCTCATCTCGTATAAGCCCTACCAAAGATACTAAGTGGAGTTCTCCAGTATGCACATCTACAGGTTTGAATCCTGTATTTTCAACTAAAGTTTGCCAATGATGCTTTGATAGTGGCTGTGCCTTCACAACAATGACATTACGCAGTGCCTCAATTTCATCAGTAACACTTTCTTCACTTGATGCTTTAACAACTAAATCATGTGTTGCTAAAATACCGCCTGGCTTCAAAACCCTCCTATATTCAGCTAAAGCCTGTTCTTTTAATTCCTGTGGTAGCATTGTGAGCATCGCTTCATTTATAACCACATCGAAGGTTGCATCATCAAATGGTAATTGTGTAGCATTTCCTTGTTGAATTTGAACGAGATGCTGTACATTTTCACGAATAATAATCTCATTTGCTTTTTGAACTGCCTCTTTATTAATATCAATTCCACTTACTTTAGCATTGTATGCTTTGGCAATATGTATTGCTGTCGCTCCTGTATTCGTAGCCACCTCTAGGACATGGCTATCTTCATGTAGCTGACAAGCCTCTAATATTCGGTTCGTAGCCTCCTTTCCACCTGGACGTAAAATTGTCTTTCCTAACTTCGCTAAAAAGAGATGTGTAGGTAAACGCTGTTCTGTCGAATTCATTTTTTCTCCTCCTCTGTCATCTATAGCTACACTATAAATGAGAATCATTATCAATGTATGTGACCCATATCACAATTAAAGGAGTTACCTCAAATAATGAGATAACTCCTTTAATAGTGTTGAAAAATAAAACAATCCATAGAGTTTTGGTGACAGGTGAAAATGGATTTCCGTTGCAGGCTACTTGCTTGCCTGTGGGCGAGCGCATAGCCGCTCCGTTTAGAGGCTTGCCTGTCTCACTATCCCACGGGAGTCAAGTAGCCTTCCACTCCAACCTACAAAATGTTACCTTTTTAGCAGAGGTTTTCAAATAAATGAAGGTGTTCACTACTCTTTATGAAGAGGTGTTGTCACTCATTAAGAATACAGATAATGGGCGATTTGATCGCTATGCTACTATGAAAAAAGTTAAGACACTTTGCAGAATGGTTGATTGGAGTGGAGCCAGCGTCACTCCTAGGGGATTTAGCGTCACAGAGGAGACCCTGGAGCGAACGGAAGTGAGTGAAGCGGCTCATCGAACGCCCCCTGGAAAGGACGCTGGCGGAACGGAAATCACCCCCCACCTTGCTAAAAGGTCGTTTTCTGCTAGTGACATGATCTTTTTTCAACAACATAAAAGGAGTTACCTCGAATAATGAGATAACTCCTGTTATCAAAAATCACATAATCATTAAGTTTTATTTATTTTCAACAGACAGCCAAAAGAAATTTGTTACTTCCTTTGCCGTCACATCTACTGAGCCTAGCAAAGTTTTACCGTCGCCATCTTTAAAATATCCTACTGTCATTAATGCCATAAAGTTATGAGCGAAAAATTTAGCATTTCCTTTTCGAATCGTGCCATTATCCATCTCCACTTGCATGGTCTGCTCTATTGTTTGATACATATCATTTTCAGATGCCTGTACTTGTTTCAGCTGTGGTTCCGATAAATTGATGGTTGCCTCTTTCATAAAATTTTTCATATCAATATCGATAGTCGCTGATAAATGAACTGCCACAAGCTGCTCTAATCGCTCTTTAAATGGTATAGGCTGCTCTAAAATTTCTAGGATAGATAGCTTGATTCGATCCATCATAGCAATTAATGCAGATGTATATAATTCACCTTTAGTTGGGTAGTAGTAATAGATAGTCGCCTTTGTTACGTTACAAGCTTTAGCTACATCATCCATCGAAATATTTTTGTAGCCTTCTTTAATAAAAAGTCTTGTGGCCGTTTCAAGGACAAGATCTTTTGTTGGTTTCGCATTTCCATCATGGCGAGGTCTCCCGAGAACACGCGGTGATTGTTTCAACAAGTTCGCCTCCTTAAATTAAGCATACTTTTTACACATAGTATAACATATGAATATTTCTAGGTTGATTAATTAACCTTCTAGTATATATAATTAAATCACTTACATGAAATGGAGGTCTTCTCATGAAAAAACATCCACTTGAGCAATGGGGCTCAATGGTTGCAAGTAAAAAGGGTCGCTTATTAGCATTAGCTTTTTGGGTGTTATTAGTAGTGGTGCTGTCGTTTGCATGGCCACAAATCAATAGTATAGAAAGTGAATCCGGTAAAAATTTACCTGATACTGAAATGTCTGAGCAAGCAGCGGCGATTATTGCCGAGCAATTCCCTAACGATGCTGGAACACCTTTATTACTAGTTTGGCATCGTGACAGTGGTCTTAGCATTGAGGATTTTACGGCTATCCAAGGTGTTTATAGCGAGCTTCAGGCAAAGCCCTTAGCCCATCAAACAATGATCCCACCATTTGATCAAATGCCACCACAGGCTTTAATGACTTCCGCTTCCGAAAATGGCACAACGATTGTGACACCAGTGTTTTTTGAAAAAGATGTCGCTACAGATATGCTACAGGATAGTTTAGATCATCTGACAAAGGTAATGGAACGCTATCAAGTTCAATTAGATGAGAAATTATCCAGTGATGCACTCCATGTCCGCTATTCTGGACCAGTTGGGATTGCCACTGATGCTGTCAGTTTATTTTCACAGGCAGACGTGAAATTATTAATAGCAACCGTATTGCTCGTTTTAGTATTACTTATTATCATTTATCGTTCACCATTACTGGCTATTATTCCTTTAATTGTTGTAGGTCTTGCCTATGGTGTTATTAGTCCGACACTTGGTTTCTTTGCTGACCAAGGATGGATAGATAAGGATTCGCAAGCAGTATCCATTATGACTGTTTTACTCTTTGGTGCAGGTACTGACTATTGTTTATTTTTAATTTCTAAATATAGAGAAATTCTCTTAGATGTTGAGGATAAGACTGCTGCTATGAAGCTGACTGTCAAAGAATCAGGTGGTGCCATTTTAATGAGTGCTTTGACGGTTGTCATTGGTCTAGCTACTCTTAGTCTTGCTCATTATGGTGCATTCCAACGCTTTGCTGTGCCATTTAGCTTTGGCGTGCTTGTAATGGGAATTGCAGCACTTGTTGTCCTACCAGCTATTCTTGTCATAATAGGACGTGTAGCTTTCTTTCCCTTCATCCCTCGTACTGAGGAAATGGCAAATAAAAAAGGTAAAAAGCAGCATAAACCTTCACATAAGGTTAGTCATAAAATCGGACGTTTTGTTACACATAAACCATGGATTGTTATTGCTGTAACAGTCATTTTACTCGGGGGATTGGCAGCATTCGTTCCACGTATTCAATACACGTTTGATCTGCTTTCATCCTTCCCAAAAGATATGCCGTCCCGAGAAGGCTTTACTTTAATAGAAGAGAATTTTTCTCCTGGAGAGCTAGCTCCTGTTCAATTGGTTATTGATACTGAAGGTACCGATATTAATTTACAGCAACAACTTGCTGACATCTCTTATATTGATAGTGTTGCAGATGTACAAACTGGCAATAAAAATAAGGCTATTCAATTGTACGAATTAACTTTCAATGTCAACCCCTATGCAAAGGAATCATTAGCCCATATTCCTGAGCTTCAAGCTGAGGTAATTAAAATGTTGGAGGTACAAGGGCTCACTAGTGCTGAGAAGCATGTTTGGATTGGTGGAGAAACAGCCAGCCAATACGATACACAACAAATAACTAAGCGTGATGAGACCGTGATCATGCCAACCATGATTGCTTTAATCGCATTATTATTGTTTGTTTATTTACGCTCTATTACTGCTACGGTTTATTTATTAGCAACCGTTATTATTTCCTACTTTGGAGCATTAGGTGCTGGATGGTTAATTTTGCATCATATCATGGGTGCAGAAGCCATTTCTGGAGCTATACCACTGTATTCCTTCGTGTTCCTAGTAGCACTCGGAGAAGATTATAATATCTTTATGATCTCAGAAATTTGGAAAAAGCGTAAAACTGCTGATCATTTAACAGCTGTAGAAGAAGGTGTCGTCCGAACAGGAAGTGTTATTACATCCGCTGGACTCATCTTGGCAGGTACGTTTGCTGTGTTGGCAACTTTACCGATTCAGGTGCTTGTTCAATTTGGTGTCGTTACAGCCATTGGTGTGCTTCTCGATACATTTATTGTACGTCCATTGCTTGTACCAGCAATCACAACAGTACTAGGTAAATATGCATTTTGGCCAGGGAAGTTATTTAAAAAAGAGGCATAAACAGATAACACGGACATTAGATAAGTATGACTATCATACTTGCTAACATCCGTGTTTTTTCTATTAATACTATAAACATTTCATCATATAATTATACTAATTTAACTTTATTACTCTCCATTCAAATAAAGGAGTGGCATAAATGAACCTTCAAAAACTACAGCAACGCTTCCCATTATTAACCCCCTTTTCAGGTAAAACAGACGGAAACTATGTATTTAATTTTGACAACCATCTTTATGAAATTCCAGCACATACCGTGACACAAAGTGAATTTGAGCTGTTGCAAATTTTCTCAGATCCCATTGCCTTGCCACATGACTACGATAGGATTTGGCTAGATTATTTAACAGACCTAACGGATATTGCTTCATCTATCCTTCCTCTACATCGTTTGTTATTTCTTCACTTCGACAAAGATTTTACAGCACCTGCATTACTCCGCACAATCTTTGAAGCTTTACTAGGAAAAGATATTTTCATGCTATCCATACATCCACAATTATTTGTCATAATCGAATGTATTAAGGGTGATGAAATATTAAATTTTGCTCATTATCTTGATCCATTAATCGAGGATTTACAGGCTCATTTTAAGATTTTCGTATCTGATGTTATACCAGACGTAACGACGACTAAGGAGCGATTTAGCTGGTATGTCCACCTTCAACAATTTATTTGGACCTATACACCAAAGCATGTACTCACACAGCAGGAGATTTTAGTGCCATATGTCATGCAGCGTATAGAGTCACATGAAAAGGAGATTTTTATTTCCTCTGTCTTAAAAAGTGCCACCTCTCAGCCTGAATTACTCCATACGATAAAGCAATTGATTGAATATGAAGGGAATATCACATTAGCTTCTAAAAAAATGTATATGCATCGCAATACACTACAAAATCGCTTAGAAAAATTTCAGCTATTGACGCAAAAGGACATTCGGCATTTTTCTCATCGACTAGAAGTTTATTTCGCAATTATTTTCTTAGAATCACTTTAGGTTAACTGCACAATTAATGGCCTCAACACTGTGCACTGTTTCTCTATCACTCTGTGCTGAAGTTATTTACAATAAAATTATGTCTTACAAAGGGGTGTATATTATGGCGGAATTACGGTTAGAGCATATCTATAAAATTTACGATAAAAATATTCAGGCTGTAACTGATTTCAATCTGCATATTCATAATAAAGAATTCATTGTGTTTGTAGGTCCATCTGGCTGTGGAAAAACCACAACTTTGCGTATGATTGCTGGCTTAGAGGACATATCAAAAGGAGAACTCTATATTGATGATGTCCTAATGAATGATGTGGAGTCAAAAGATCGTAGTATTGCCATGGTATTTCAAAGCTATGCTTTATATCCACATATGACAGTCTATGATAATATGGCGTTTAGCTTAAAGCTCCGAAAGGTCGATAAAAAGGAAATAGATCACCGCGTCAAAGAGGCTGCTAAAATATTAGGTTTAGAGGATTATTTAAAAAGAAAGCCAAAAGCTTTATCAGGTGGACAACGTCAGCGTGTGGCACTTGGTCGAGCTATTGTTAGAGACGCTAAAGTATTTTTAATGGATGAACCTCTTTCTAATTTGGATGCCAAATTACGTGTGCAAATGCGTGCTGAAATCCAGAAACTCCATCAACGAATTCAAACAACTACAATCTATGTTACGCATGACCAAACAGAGGCTATGACAATGGCTACTCGCCTCGTCGTGATGAAGGATGGTCTTATTCAACAAATCGGGACGCCAAAGGAAGTATATAATACACCTCATAACATGTTTGTGGCAGGCTTTATTGGTTCACCATCCATGAACTTATTCCATTGCCACCTTACAGAAACAGAGATCCTTTTAGGAGAGCAGAGCTTCCCTATCCCATCCATGTACGTACCATTGTTAAAGGAAAAAAATTATTTAGGGAAAGAGATTGTTATGGGTATACGTCCTGAGGATTTACAAATTACGGATGTCGTTTCTCCTTTTGCTTTTAAGGCAACTATTGATGTTACTGAATTACTAGGTGCAGAAACTTATCTTTATTGTTCTTTAAACAATCAAAATTTCATTGCACGCGTACAGGCTGACAATAATTTACACCCATCCGATAGGGTTTCCTTTGTCATGAGGGAGGAAAAAATCCACTTCTTTGACCCTGAAACAGAAGAGCGCCTTTAAGCATACACTCTAGATGAAGGCGTCGACTACAGCTGAATCGAAACCAAAAACGAAGACGATACTATGGGATAATAGATCGCCTTCGTTTACTTTATTTTATTTTTTCGTTTCGCCACTTTTTTATGCAGCCCTTGAATGACTGAACGTGTTTCGTCTAAATAGTCAACTGTCTGCTCATAGGCACTCGTCACGACTCCCATAAATAAAATATCAATGACGAGTAGTTGGGCAAGGCGTGAGGAGGTTGCACCACTTCTAAAAGTAGCTTCAACATTTGGAGATACATATAAGCAAATGTCCGCTAAACTAGCTGCTAAAGAACTACCATAGCGCGTTAAACTAATTGTAGTTGCCGGTGTTTCCCTAGCTATCTCAAGAATTTTAGCCACTTCATGTGTTTCTCCAGAAAAGGAAATGCCCACTACGACATCTCCCTCCTGTGCATTGACTACCGCTGTAGCTCCTAAATGTAGGTCCATAAAAGCTCTACTATTTTTATTGATTCTTAAAAATTTTTGATCTGCATCCATTGCTGCTATACCTGAAGCACCCACTCCAAAAAATATAATTTTACGAGCTTGTGATAAAGCAGTGATGGCACGCTCTAATTCAACTATATCTATTAAATTAGCTGTTTGTGCCAAAATTTCACTACTTTGCATCGTCACCTTTTCTACAATCGATGGCAATGCTTCATTTGCCTCAATATCCCGATCTACTGTTTTCGTATGTTGTAAATCACCAGCGATACGTAATTTCAGCTCTTGAACACCACTTATATTTAACGATTTACACAGACGAATGACAGCCGCACTACTTGTATGACTTGCTTCTCCCAATTCAACCGCAGTCATTTTAATTGCCTGTGTTGGGTAGTCTAAAATAAAGCTCGCTACCTTTTTTTCTGAAGGAGGTAGCTTCTCTCGCATTTCTGCAAGCATAATTAAGCCAGCATTTATTTTGTCCATTCTTCCATCCTCATCTCTTGTTGAATGGAGGTTTCCATTCACATCTCGCATCAAAACTTTCTTCATTCCACTGCTCTACGTACATGTCCTTCGGATTGGGCTAATAATTCCGTTGCTTCTTCTATTGTTGTATTCGTCAGTAGCATCACAATCGATAGCTTCACTTGAAAATTAGTTTGCTCCAAAACACTTTCAGCCTGACTATAAGCAACACCTGTCACATCACAAACTATTTGTTTGGCTCGCTCTCGCAATTTAAAGTTACTAGCATGGACATCCACCATTAAATTTTTATAGACTTTGCCAAGCTTGATCATTGTGGCTGTTGTAATCATATTCAGTATTTGTTTATGGGCAGTGGCAGCCTTTAATCTTGTAGACCCTGTCAAAATTTCCGGACCAGTAATCACCTCTATCGCAATGTCCGTATACTGACTAATGGCAGAATGAGAATTACTAACTAAGCTGATGGTTTTCGCTCCTATTTGCTGCGCGTATATTAATGCCCCCTTCACAAAAGGTGTTCTACCACTTGCCGCTATTCCAATCACTACATCGCGGTTTGTTAGCTGTCGTTTCTTTAATTCTGCTTCGCCTAATGACAGATCATCCTCCGCTCCTTCTACGGCAATCATGACTGCCTCTTCCCCACCAGCCAATATTGCCTGTACAAGCGCTGGTAAGGTACTAAATGTGGGCGGACATTCCACTGCATCAAGCAAACCAATTCGCCCACTCGTCCCTGCACCTACATAAAATAAACGGCCACCATTCTTCAGTGCATGAACAGTAGCTGTAATAGCTTGTTCAATCTCAGGTAAAACTTTGGCTATGGCTAACGGTATTTTTTTATCCTCTTCATTCATCAGCTTTACAATTTCAGCAGTGGACATTAAATCTAGATTTGTCGTATCTGGATGGTAGCCTTCAGTCGTCAGTTTTGTCATGCGTTCCATTGAATTTAAATCCCTCCCACGCTCTTTTCATGGATGCTCATCCAAGTTCCCTTTACCGTTTGCTGTAAAGCTTCTGTCATTTGAATCCCCTCACTCAAAAGCCCATTAATGAAAGCCCCAATAACAGGTGGCACTTCAGGTTGTATGAGCCGATTATGCCTAGTTGCTAGCCGTAATGTCTCTTGAAAACATTGCTTAAAATAAAGATTTTCAAATAAACCTCCACATATGACAATAGGCCAATTTTTCACTTGTGGTTCTTTTTTCAGCATCGTTTGGAGGAATTGCACTAAATGATGAACAGCCTGTTCGATAATATTCTTTGCTTTATCATTCTGTTGTTCAGCTAAACTTAACACCGTCCGAGCTATAGAGGCTATGAGGACACGTGGTTGTGGATGCTCATAAACATGGGTAATGATGTCAGTAGGATTTGTTAATGTTAACTGCTCTAAAATGGCCGCAGTAAAGACATCTCCATTCATGCCAAAAACATCATAATGCTGAGCAATTACACGCAATGCCTCTTGCCCAATATAGTAGCCACTGCCTTCATCTCCAAATAAATAACCCCATCCTCCAACACGACTAACTTGATGATCTTTCCTGACAGCGTATACGATGGAGCCTGTGCCTGCTATTACAACGAGCCCTTGCTGGGTAAATGTACCGCTAGTAAGAGCCGCTACTGCATCATTGGTGATCGTTACCTTACAAGAGCTAGCAGGGAAAATGAAACCAATCCATTGCTTCCAACGGACTTTATCTACTTGTCGATCTCCTCCTGCCACACATAAGAACACAGTCGAAACATCACTCTTTGTCGCAGCTATCTTTTGTAATAACTGGGCTAGTAGATGCTCAATCTGTATCCTTACCACGTTTGGTGGTGTCGCCTTCATATTCGTTCCGGCTCCTTCAACAACTGCCAGCACTTCTCCTTCTTTCGTTCCGATTACTGCGCGAGTTCTCGTTCCGCCTCCATCTACCGCAATAATGTATTGTCTATTTAATAGCACCAGCCGTCAGCCCTTCCATAAATTGCTTTGAAGCAATGAAGAATAATAGGATCATTGGTAATGATGCTAATGTTAGACCTGCAAACAGCGAGCCCCAATCTGCGGAATGTTCCCCAAAGAGTGACATCATTCCAACAGGTATCGTCCGTTTCATTTTCTCTGTAATAAAAATAAGCGGGAAGAAAAAATCATTCCATGCAGCGATAAAGTTAATAATGACGACTGTTCCAAGTGCGGGTCTCATTAACGGTAATACCACATGCCAAAGGACTCTTAAGTTTCCTGCCCCATCTATACGGGCAGCCTCTTCCAGCTCATAGGGCATCGTTTTAAAAAAGCCTGTTAAGATCAGCATGGATAATGGTATGCCTGTCGCCATATTCATTAAAATTAAAGACCATAAGGAATTAATTAATCCTAAATCACGCATTAAAATAAAGAGCGGTACAATACCTAGCTTTATAGGGATCATCATGCCTAATAAAAAAATAAAAAACAATGCATGATTCCAAGAAAATTGAAAGCGAGCAATATAAAATGAAGCCAATGAACAAACAACAACAATCAATACAACAGATACAACGCTGACAAACAGACTGTTTAAAAAATACGTTGTAAATGGGATTTTAGATAATAATGTACGGTAAGTCTCTAAGCTAAAGCTAGTTGGTAAGCCTAATGGATTTTTGTAAATGTCCACACTTTTTTTAAATGAAGATAAAATCATTAACAAAACAGGATATAAACTAATGGTCGCCACCGTAAATACCACAAGATAATAAAAAGGTCGAACCCATATTGCACCTTGCTTCACTATATTCACCCCCTACATTTGGACATCCCTTTTATTGGCCAGGCGTAAAAATACCGTGGTACAAACTAAAATAAATAGGAATAGTACCGTTGCTAGCGCAGAACCTAGCCCAATAGCTGTCGCTCCAGAAGCTGTAGAGCTACCAAATGCCAAGCGATAGAAAAATACAGCTAAAGTATCTGTAGAATAATATGGCTCTCCCATGGAGCCCTGCATCGCATATACAAGCTCAAATGCCTCAAAGGACTGGATAAACGTTAAAATTCCCATGATCATAATAGATGGCACCATTAATGGCAAATAAATAGTGCGTAATAATGTAAAGCCTTTGGCACCATCCAATTTTGCTGCTTCAACTAACTCACTTGGAATTCCTTGAAAGCCAGCTAAAAATATTAAAACGCCAAAACCAAGCCCAAACCAACAATTCACTAAAATAATCGCTATTAAAGCTGTTCCAGGATCTCCAAGCCAAGCCTTTTGTAAGGTTTCAAGACCCAATTTCTCTAAAATAACATTTAAGGTACCAAAATTAGGATTTAAGATGAGCTTCCATAAGAAACCTACTACGATTACTGATAATAATCGTGGTAGAAAGAAAGCCGCCTTAAAAAACTCCGCTCCCTTAACTTTTTGGTAGATAATAAATGCAAGAAAGAATGCTAATCCATTCATCACTACCATTTGCAAAACAAAATACAGGACATTATGTTTGAAGGCGTTCCAAAACATGGAGCTATAAGGTTCTGTCGTAAAAAGCGTCACAAAATTTTGGAAGCCAATGAAACCGCCACGAGCCATCCCTTTCCATTCAAAAAAACTATAGGATAAAGCTGCTACTATCGGATAAAGTACAAACATTCCGTATACTATTAGTGCAGGAATTGGGAAAAGATGTATTGTCCATTTTGCCCATGATTTCCTCTTTCTTGACGATGAAGCTGTAGATTCTTTCATGCTGAACAGCCCCCTTTAATCATAATGAGACAACAAGACCCCTATACACCTTAGTGGAGTTTCAGGGGTCTATCTTAATACATTACTTATTGCTGAAAGGGCGTAAACCAAGCTTTAGCGTTTTCCTGTACTTTTTTGGCTACCTCTTCAGGCGTTACCTGATCTAAGTACATGCCCTGTAGCTCACTCTCAAGCAAGCTCTTTGTTGTCGGGTCCCCACCAGTAAAATTAGTCACCCACATATATGGTGTTGCTTCATTAGCAGTCGAGTTACTAATGTCATTTAGCAAGGCGTCATCAGAAGTAATGCCAGGAATAGCACTGATCATAGAAAATTCCCTCACAAACAGTTCACCAAATTCCTTTGTTGTTAAAAACGCTAAAAATTCTTTAGCTGCTTCTTTATTTTTTGAATTTGCATTGATCGCAAATGAACCATCTACCCAAGTTGTCACTGTTTTATGACCTTCTTTTGAAGGAATCGGGAAATACCCTAAATCTAAATCTGGATTCATTTCTAAGACAACAGGAATTTCCCAGCTACCGAGCGGGAACATCGCTGCATCCTCTAAAGCGAACAATGTACGAATATCATCCATTCCCAAGCCTTCTGAATTAGCTGGAAAATACTTTTTCAAGTCGTTCATCACTTGTATAGATTCGATAAACTGAGCGTCTGAGAAATCCTTTTCTCCCGTAAGCACTGCTTGATAGAAATCATTTCCTTCATAAATAGCGGGGCCCACAATACCGTGTAGCAACGATAATAACCAGCCTTCTTTTGTACCCATTGCAATGGGTGTAATGCCCTTTTCTAATAATTGATCATTTAAGGCTATAAATTCACCCCATGTAGTAGGAACTTCGAGATTATTATCTTTAAAAATCTTTTTATTATAGAAAAATTGCGTTGAGCTTAAATTAATTGGTACACCATACTGATTCCCTTGTTCATCACGTGAAGCCATTAATGCCTCTTCAGGATATGCACGCAAACCGCGTAAGTCATTTATTTTCTCAACATAACCCGCCTCTGCAAGCTTCAACCCAGCTGCATATGGACGCAAGTGGAAAATATCTGGTCCTTCCCCCGCTTGTAATGCTGTATTGAGGACTGTGTTATATTCTGTATTTTTAGTTGGGTTAAAGGAAATGTGTATATCAGGATGTTGTTCATTAAATAAAGCAATTACTTTTTCATATTTGGCAACATCTTCTGTCCGCCAACTCCCTATTGTTAGAGAAACCTCTTCTGTTTTCGGCCCGTCTTCTTTACCAGATGTAGTTGCGTTCGTTGATTTCTTATCGGTGTTACAGCCTACTAAAGCTACAACGAGTAATAAAAGAAACGGCAATAACCATTTACTCTTTTGTCTCATACCAACAGATCCACCCTTCATATCAGTAATTTTTCATAAATCATCGTATGAAGCTTCTCCCGAATCCTTCGCAGCTTTATATTTCTCCCATAATGCACCGTATTCGTTAAGAAAATAACAAATGCTTTTTGAATAGGGTCCATCCAAATACTCGTGCCTGTAAATCCTGTATGACCAAATGAGTTCTTGCTCCACCTCCTACCAAAACAAAGTGATGTATCGTCCCCTCTCCATACTTCAAAACCAAGTCCCCTATTTTTGAATGTTTTTGTATAGGTAAGCTCCATCCATTCATATGGAATAACCGTTTGTTGCCTGATCCCTAAAAAAATTTCCGCATACTTTGCTAAATCCTCTGCGCACGAAAACAAGCCTGCACTCCCAGCAACCCCATCGAGTAATAGAGCTTTTTCATCATGAACAATCCCCTGAACAAATTTCCCTGCAAACATTTCAGTTGATGCCGCAAGCCTTCTTTGTTGCTCCTGCAATCGAAAACGAGTATGGTGCATGCCCCATGGCTTAAAAATCTCTTGCTCTACAAAACTGTTGAATGAACACCCAGTAACCTGTTCAATCACCTTTCCTAGTAGAATCATGCCTAAATCACTATATACCACCTGTTTATTTGGCTGACACACTACTTCACTTGCCATTATCTCCTGCATGATGTCACGTCTGTGATTCCGCTCTACCACTGGTGTTAAATCTGCCGGTAGCCCTGAGCAATGCTGTAATAACTGTTGAATCGTTATATCTGGGTAATGAAATGTAGGCAAAAATGTTTGAACAGGCTCTCTTAATGTTAATTGATTTCGACTTATCAGCAGTAAAATAGCTGGTACTGTAGCTACAACCTTCGTTAAGGAAGCTAAATCAAACAGCGTATGATTTACAATAGCTTGCTTGCTACCATCCTCAGCTGTATAGGCTCCATAACTGCCTGTTAATAGCCTGTTTTGTTGCTGTTGAACAATTAATACAGCTCCTGGCAGTTCCTTTTCGTTCACTACGTCATTGATATATGCATCTACCACGAAAGCACCTCATTATATAAAAATCTAAATTTTCTGTAAATTATTATTATCATATAAAATAAAATGATGAAAAATAACAACAATCCTAAAATTTTTTTTCAAATAAACATATAAAAAACCCCCTTCGTTGGTAAATGTTTTACCTATAAAGGGGGTTCTGTTCATTATTTAGTTGGTTTTTTTAAATCCATTGAAGCTGCTGTGCTTTCAACTTTTACACGTTTTAAGAAGAAGGCGAGTACTACTGCAATCACTGTTATACCCGCTGCAATTAAGAAGGAGTGTGTAATACCATCTAATAAGGCAGTTTGCATAATCTGATCTTGCATTTGTTGCATTTGCTCTGCTGTAGGTGCCGCTCCTGATTGTGCAGCATTCGCTTTGGCTTCTACAATTAATTCTTCTGCTTTTGCTTTTGTACGGTTATTCATAAATGTAACTAAAATCGCACTACCGATTGCTCCTGATACCTGCTGTAATGTATTGTTAATAGCTGTACCATGAGGATTCATAATTTGTGGTAGTTGATTTAAACCGTTTGTCATAATTGGCATCATGACCATCGACATACCAAACATACGAATTGTATACATTGATACGATATATGTGTAGCTTGAATCAATTTCTAATTTTGTTAAACCAAATGTTGCGATTGTTGTGATTGTTAAGCCAATAATGGCCAACACACGAGGACCAAATTTATCGAAAAGCTTACCAGTGATTGGTGACATAATCCCCATAACAAGTGCCCCTGGAAGCATCATTAAGCCCGCCTCAAATGGTTCAATACCACGAATAGATTGTACGTATGCTGGTGTTAAAATCATCCCTGAGAACATCGCCATAGAGATAATAACTGAGATGACAGACCCTAAAGCAAACATTGGGTATTTATAAATACGTAATTCCAGAAGTGGCTCATCCATTTTCAACTGCTTAATGATAAAAATTATTAAAGCGATGAAGCCAACTGTAATTGTTCCATATACCCATGGACTTGACCAGCCTTTATCCCCCGCTGTACTAAAGCCGTATAAAATACCACCGAATGCAACTGTTGATAAAAGGACTGAAGGGAAATCTAAGTGAACTTCACGTGTCTCCATCACGTTTCTTAGTTTCCACACACCAAATAATAAACTAATTATTGCAAATGGAATAATCATTTGGAAGAGCATACGCCAATCATGATGCTCCACAATGTAGCCTGATAATGTAGGACCAATTGCTGGCGCCATGATCATTACTAAACCAAAGATCCCCATCGCTGCTCCACGCTTCTCTTTCGGGAAGCTTGTTAGCATAACATTCATTAAAAGTGGTGACATACTAGAAGCCCCAGCTGCTTGCACCATACGACCTGCTAGCAGCACACCAAAGTTTGGCGCAAAGCCTGCCATAATTGTACCGATTGTAAAGATGGACATCGCTGTTATAAATAGATGTCTATTTTTAAAGCGTGTCACAAAGAATGCTGAAGCGGGCACTAAAATACCGCTCACGAGCATATACCCTGTTGCTAACCATTGTACCTTTGAATAGGTAATCCCAAAATCCTTCATGATTGTTGGTAATGCCACATTCAACAATGTGTTGTTTAGAAAAGCAACAAAAGCACCCACAAATAGAATAGCTATCATGCCGTAAGGGGGCTTTTTCATTGTTTGCTCACTATTCATTTATATCCCTCAATTCTTTCTTGTGTTTTGCGATAAAACTTATTTTATACTCGTAGTCTACTTTTTTCAACAAATAAGTTTATATTTTTTATAAACGTTGATATGAAAGGATTTTAAGTGTAGAATAAGAGTATAATAATATAAAAAAGGTGAGGTTATGAACAAAAGAAAAAGACAGATTATTACAGCAGCACGTGAACTTTTTATTGAAAAGGGTTTTCTAGATACATCGATTAATGACATCATCAATGCAGCTAAAATCTCAAAAGGTACATTTTATAATCACTTTACTTCGAAAAACGAATGCTTAATCGCCATTTTGGATGAAGGGCGTGAAGAAGCTAGTAATCGTCGTCATGAGCTTATCTATGGTAAAGACCCTACAGATTTAGAAGTATTGACACAGCAAGTCGCTGTTCTCATGTATGTCAATCGTGAACATAATTTAATACAGATTTTCGAATCCGTCTTCCAATCAAGAGATAAAGAACTAAAGAAAATCATTATTAACTACCATTTACAAGAATTAGAATGGCTAGCCAGCCGACTAGTACAAGTTTTTGGCGAAGAGATTAGCCCAATTAGCTATGAATGTGCTGTCCAAACACTTGGGATGATTAACCTCACTCTACGTGCTGTCTTTATTGCCGATTATAAATATATCAATCGAGAAGCTATTGTACGTGTAGCATTGCGTAATATTAGCGTAATTATACCCACGATGCTTGAGTCGAAAGAAATCATCGTGAGTGTTGAAATGATCAATACCATTCAAAATGTGGTGAACTATAAAACCGTTACAAAAGAAATGGTTATCGAACAATTACAAGGCTTTACAAAGGGTTTGTCGAACAACGAAACAATGGAAGGTTTGGAATATGCTCAATTCTTATTAGAAGAGCTACAGCGCGAAAAACCAAAGCTTTTTATCATCGAATCACTTCTTACTCCTTTCCGTAAGGCATTCGTTGGCACAGAACATATCGCAGAAGCGCGCGATATCGCTAATAACTTATGGCGCTATGTTAAAATTGAACAGCCAGCCGAGCGTTGTACGAAAAATAAATAAAACAAAAAGAGGTATCAAATAAAACACTTTGATACCTCTTTACTCTGTTTAATAAGCCTCGTCCTTCAAGAGCATTCCTCTCTAGAAATCGAATCTAACACTAGTGACATTGGAATTTTAGAACGAAGATGGTTCCATCTTGGCCTGAACGAACACTAATTGTGCCATTGTGTAAATCAATGAGCTGTTTCGTAATGGCTAGTCCTAGCCCTGTTCCTGTTGTATCATCTGTCGTATTCGTTCCTCGATAATAGCGTTCGAATAGATTATCGAGCTCCTCCTGCGGAATACCAGGGCCTTGGTCAGCAATGGTTAGCATTACTTCTTTACCAGTATGTTGTGCCTCCACAACGACCTTCGTGCCTTCAGGCGTATACTTTTTCGCATTAGTTATTAAATTATCCATAATCCGCTTAAGTAAAAGCTCATCTGCTTGCAGCAACACATCACCATATACCTTTACACATACCTGTTCATCTGCAAATTGTGGTAACCATATGGCTAGCGGTAATAACACTTTATCCAGCTGTATCGCTTTATTTTTTAATTGGTACGTATAGGTTAAATCCTGAATGAGTGCATCCATGTATGTCGCCTTTTCTTGCATGGTTTGTGCAAAAATACGCATCTCATCCTTTGTCCACTCATATTCCTCAGATGCAAGCATAGTGGAATAGCCATAAATGGAGCTTAACGGGGTCTTTAGATCGTGCGATAAGCCTGTTATCCACTCCTCACGTAAATGCTCTGCATGCTTGATTTGTCTTTCATTTGAATCAAGTCGTTCAGATAGATGATTGAGTGACTCCTCTACAGGTTGAAACAGTTTAAATTTCCGTTTTAACTTCCCTGTTTTTTGATGATGGATTTTTTTATCACTAATTTCACTGTAATCAAATTGAGTTAGTCGTTCAATGCGTGATATAACATAGACTAATGGTCGTACAAATTGTCGTGAAATACTGATGGATAAAAAGATAACGCCCAACAGCAATATAATATGCCCTCCAAAGAAGATAGAAACGAACAATACCATCGCCTTATTAAAAGGCTCTTCAAAAGGCTTATAAGATGGGTTAGGCATTCGCACAACAAATGTCATATCGTT
The DNA here is from genome assembly GCF_038630385.1 of Lysinibacillus sp. FSL L8-0126. Classification (NCBI taxonomy): domain Bacteria; kingdom Bacillati; phylum Bacillota; class Bacilli; order Caryophanales; family Bacillaceae; genus Lysinibacillus; species Lysinibacillus sp. FSL L8-0126. Next base: position 1,217,210 of record NZ_CP152028.1, read on the forward strand.
GGCTAAGGCTGTGCTTTGCTTCAGCTCCGCATGCTCGAAAATATCGTATTTTTCCTCTAGTAATTGTGGCTTATTTAGCTTCTCATAGCGTTCGCCAATGACTTCAATCCGATTCCATTGCTCGTCATAGATTTCAACACTGGCTTTATTTTCTTTTAGACGTTGCCGTGTTACAGCAGAAATATTCCCTGTTGCTGTCCAGTTTTCAAGTGCCTCCTCAAAAAGTGGTTGGACAGGAGTAGTCGGAAGAAATAATAAATAGTAATTTGGCAGTTCCCACGTATGCATACCCGGTTGTTTCAATGCCAATAGTTCATTATCTGACTTTCCACATAATCCACATGTATCTCCCGTATAATCAACAATTGTCATGGATGAATCAAATAAATAGAGCTGTCCTACATTTTCCTCAGCTCTCTTCACTAAATAATCAGCAATTTTAACCGTCTTCCCTTTCTCTACAACGGCATCATCTTCAATTTCAAAGGAGCTCATTACATGAATGTTGTCACCGACACGTTCATTGATAAAGATAGCGAAAAACACCAGACTTATAATAAAACCTGAAATGATCAATAGATAGAATATGATGAAATACGACACAAAACGGAGTGTTAATTTTCCAGCAGACTTCATGAAGAAATGTCTCCAACTAGCTTATAGCCAATACCTCTGACAGTGATAATGCAGGTCGGCTTTCCAGGATTTTTTTCTATTTTTTCTCGCAGCTTTCTTATATGTACCATCACTGTATTATCATCAAATAAGCAATCACCCCATACGCGCTCGTATATTTGCTCTTTTGATAACACTTGCCCTACATTGTCACATAAATATTTTAATAAATGAAACAAGCGACCACTGATTATTTCCTTCACCCCGTCTACCTCGATTTCTGCTGCGTCAATGTCAAATGTAAAACGGCTGCAAGTAAATACATGATTTTCTGGTACACTCTTTTTCTTCATGTAACGGACTAACTGTACCTTTACTCGTGCTACAAGCTCTAATGGGTTAAATGGTTTTGTAATATAATCATCTGCGCCATTCATAAAACCGCGAAGTTTATCTGCATCACTGCTTTTTGCAGTTAAATAAAAAATAGGGGCATCACTTTTTTCCCGAATCCTATTCGCGATATCCAGCCCACTTCCATCTGGCAGCATGATATCTAATAGATAAAAGTCAAATGTTTTAGTATTCATTTCATCTTTTGCTTCTTCAATTGTGTTACATAATGTAATATTGGTAATTCCTTCTTTTCTTAAAATGATTTCAATCATTTCAGCAATGGCACGTTCATCCTCTAACACTAAAATTGATGCGTCCTGCATTTCCTCACCTACTTTTAAGATTAATTTAAGGTAGTCATTATTTCACCATAAGCTTCCTTCACTATTCTATGTATAAGATAACCAATTAAGGAGATAAAACGCAATGACAACTAAACGTGTTACTTTCATTGATACGATGCGTGGATTTAGTTTATTTGGCATCTTAATGGCGAATTTACTGATTTTCCAGTACGGGATGTATGGCAAAGATGAATTAAAAAATCTTTCTACCTTAGATAATGGAGCTTTATATTTTGTGAAAATTGTGATTGAAGGCTCGTTTATGCCTATCTTCACTATATTATTCGGCTTCTCACTTATTAAATTAATTGAATCCATTCGCAGAAAAAAGAATAAAAGTCGCTGGTCTATTTTACGCCGTGCTACTGGCTTGATTGCTCTCGGCTTACTTCATTCCACTTTATTATGGGAAGGCGATATTCTATTTTCTTATGGCTGTATGACTTTATTTTTGATTCCTTTTATTAATCGGAAGCCGAAAACGCTATTTATATGGGCCAGTATCCTTTTCGTCCTAACAACGGCATTAACATACGGCTCTATGGAAGCTTCAAAAAAGGAACAAAAAGAGCTAGATACCTATATTGAAAAAGCAGATAACGTTTACGCTAACGGAAGCTACTCAGAAATTTTTGATTTTCGAGCTAATGCTGAAGTACCGGGAATGGAAGAGCCAGCCTTCCTCTTCATTTTATTAATTTTTACACCGTTGTTCTACGCGCCTCTATTCCTTTTCGGTATGGCACTTGCTAAAAAGCAAGCCTTCATGGAGATGGATAAGGAAATGAAATGGTATAAGCTAGGTACTCTCCTCGTTCCTATTGGGCTCGTATGTAAAAGTCTAAGTTTTATAGAAAGTGCCTTTTCTTCCATCTTATTAATGGGTGGCGCTCAGTTACTAGCGGTTGGCTATGTTTGCCTTGCAGCACTCATTTATAAAACACGTCCTGTACAACTACTTGCACCAGCATTTGAGAGCGTTGGAAAACTGTCATTAACCAATTATTTACTACAAACCATTATTTGTACAACTGTTTTTTATGGCTATGGTCTCGGATTATACGGTAAACTGGGCGTCTTTGGTGGTATCCTATTCGGAATCGTTGTATATGGCTTGCAATGTGTTTTCAGCCTTGCCTATTTAAAGAAATTTAAACGTGGCCCATTTGAGACAATCTTACGGATATGGACGAATTGGTCTTGGACTGGGCAGGTAAAATAAAACTCAACAGGTAGGCAAATAAGAAAGGAATTATTTTATATGAATAGTGACACTAAAGAAGACTTTACAGACTCATGGTGGTTTTTAGGTATTTGTGCGGCTGTAGCAGTGATTCTAACACTACTTGCATTTTCATAGACAATTGCATGGAATTCGTTTTCATTTGCCCCCTACTGTATACTAGAACTACAACTATACAGCTTAGGGGGTATTTTGTTGTTACAGCGTATTATGATTACTGGCTATAAGCCACATGAACTTGGTATTTTTAATGATAAACATCCTGGCATTGCCATCATAAAAAAAGCACTGGAAGCCCGTCTACGCACACTACTTGATGAAGGACTGGAATGGGTTATTATCAGTGGTCAGCAGGGTGTAGAATCTTGGAGTGCTGAAGTTGTTTTAATGCTAAAAAAAGAATTTCCACATTTAAAATATGCCGTTATTACACCATTTTTAGAGCAAGAGAAAAATTGGCAGGACCATAAAAGGGAAAAGTATCAAACATTAATTGCCCAAGCCGATTTTGTTACAAGCGTGACCAAAAAACCATACGAAGCACCCTGGCAATTTGTTGAGAAGGATAAATTTATTATTCAAAATACAGATGGGCTTTTATTAATTTACGATGAAGAAAATGAAGGTTCTCCGAAATATATTAAGCGACTTGCTGAAAAATATATGGAATCTCATGACTACACTCTTTTAATCGTAAATGCCTATGATTTACAAGTAATAGCAGAGGACATACAGCAACAAGATTGGTAGAAAAATATTGATATAATTTTCTGATAATTATATACTAAAATTAATAAAATCCTTATTTGTAACTAGTTCACACACGGACGTTACTAATAATTTGAAAGGAGCTATCATCATTTGAATAAACAGATTGAAATGATTCTTGAAGCTTCTCCCGTAAATGTTGCTCACGATACCTACCGCAGAGAATGCCGCTATACACGAGGAATTCATATTGAAGAACAAGAATTTCTAGCTATTTTAAATACAATGAGCAATGATGCACGCCTCTATTTCGATTTCCATAATCCTCGGAAAGAGATTAAAAAGGGAACCTATTTAAATGGACACTCTGGTCTAGCCTACAATATTTATGATTACTATAAACAAAATTATAAAATTGAAGTTTCCGAATTAATTAATGGTAAAGATTTTTATGTAAAAATAATATAAAATGTAAGCCCCTTTAAAGTTTTACCTTTAAAGGGGCCTCTTTGATTTTATAGATCTGCTACTTGAGCACCTAATTCTTTATCATTGTACATTTCTGTATCCAATTCTTTTGTAATACGTGCTGTTGTAACACCCGCTGTCATTGACCCACTTACATTTAATGCTGTACGTCCCATATCAATTAAAGGCTCTACAGAAATTAATACACCTGCAAGTGCAATTGGTAAATCAAGTGCTGATAACACAAGAATAGCTGCAAATGTTGCACCACCACCAACACCTGCTACACCAAATGAGCTAACCGCTACTACCGCGATAACTGTAATAATGAAGATCGGATCGAGTGGATTAATGCCAACTGTTGGTGCGATCATAATTGCTAACATAGCAGGATATACACCAGCACAGCCATTTTGACCGATTGATAATCCGAATGAGCCTGAGAAGTTTGCAATACCCTCAGATACCCCAAGACGACCTGTTTGCGTTTTAATATTCATCGGTAAAGTACCCGCACTAGAACGAGATGTAAAGGCGAATAATAATGTCTCTGCAGATTTTTTCAAATACGTGAATGGATTTAATCCGCTTAATGTCAGAATTAATAAGTGTACTAGTAAAACAATAAATAACGCCACATAAGAAGCAATAACAAACTTACCTAAATTGTAAATCGCACCGAAATCTGATGTTGCAACAGTACGAGCCATAATAGCCAAAATGCCGTATGGTGTTAATCGTAAGACAATCGTTACGACACCCATTACAAGGGCATAGATTGCATCTAAGCCTTTTTTAATTGTAGCTGCTGTCCCCTCATCCTTACGTGCCACACGTAAATAAGCAAAACCAAGGAATGCTGAGAAAATAACAACCGCAATTGTTGAAGTAGAACGAGCACCTGTTAAATCAAGGAATGGATTTGCAGGGAATAGCTCGATAATTTGTGTTGGTAGATCTGGAGCTGCTAAGCCCGTTGTTTTTTCTTCAAGATATTGACCGCGTGCCGTTTCTGCATCACCTTGTAAAATTTGTGTTGCATCTAAATCAAATACGGTTGCAGAAAAAATACCGACAGCCGCTGAAACCGCTGTTGTACCAATTAAAATGGCTAAAATAAGAGCTGCCATTTTCCCAAAGTTTTTGCCAATCTTCATCTTCGTAAAGGCAATTAAAATAGAAATAAAGACTAATGGCATTGCTACCATTTGTAGCAATTTTACATATCCTGTACCTATAATGTTGTACCAAGATGTTGTTTTGGCTAACACTTCAGAATCTATACCATAGATAAAATGAAGTCCAAGACCAAGTACAATCCCTAAACCTAAACCTGCAAAAACACGATTTGAAAACTTGACGTGTTTTTTATTCATAACATATAAAATTCCAACGAACACAAGTAACACTGCTACGTTAAGAATGATTTGTAAATTCGACAATGGAATGCCTCCTAAGATGTTTTATAATAATGTAATCGAATTATATACCCATAATCCCTATAATTCAAGTATGTTTTATTAAGATTAATAAATTCCTAAAATAAAAACGATTTCTTCCTTTGATTATGCCCTTAAAATTAAAATCAATAATATTTATTAGCAATAAGTAAAAGGAGCCATTATAAAAGGGAATAGTAGATAGTTATCGAAAACGTTCATGAGGCTAACTTTTAACGTATAGACAGCTAAACTATAAGGCTTGATAGAATTGCTCATTTCAGTTGTATTAATATTCTAGTCAAAAACATAGAAGTTGGTGACAAAATGGTTACCGGAATTTTAAAATTGTTCATATTAACTACAAAATCTATACCCAAAATGCCTTACTGACGAACAAAAAACCTACATCGTTTAATGAACGAAGTAGGTTTTTTGTTCGTTGATAAGGTAACAGCTGCCTGCAATTTTTTTACACTGCTTTTTCACGTGTGTGACCGCATTGGATAATTGTTCGACGGAGTTAAAATACTGATATTCATTCGTAATAACGGCAATGGATAAGGATGTACATGTTAGAGTACCTAGCTCACCCGCTCTATTAGCTACCTGCACATACACTAAATCCTCTAGCTCATAAAAGCTTAAAATATTGGCATCAAAGTCATCTATGATCTTCTGACAAATCTTTTCTATTTCATAATGCGGAAGGATGGCAACAAAATCGTCGCCACCAATATGTCCTAAAAAATCTTCCGCCCCACAGATATATCTTTTTAGTATATCTGTTAAATAACGTAAAATTTTATCTCCTTTATTAAAGCCATATGTGTCATTGTAGGATTTAAAATGATCTAAATCAAAATAGATCAAACTATAGTGTGCTAGCTGTAATGCTTCCTCTAGCTTTTCATCGATTAATGTATTTCCTGGAAGACTACTTAACGGATTTAAAAAACTGGCGATAGCTACTTGTGTATCAACAAGCTTTAACAGTAACTCACGAATGCTAACCATTCCGTCATATAAGTCATTTTTCGTCACAATGATATCATCATATAAGTCTTCAGGAGGTCTAGACATCGCTAGTGTACTAACCTCAGTGATTGGAGTATAGCGATCTACTATTAAAGGATTTTCTTTAATGATAAGTTGATTTTGCCGTCCCATAAATAAATGATAGCCATATTGAGTACCTATTTTTTGATAGAAATGTGTGCGTGTAATATGTCCAATTGGTTTTTCATCCCGAACGACAACAATACTACGCAATGAAGGATTACTTGTAAAAAGTACATCTACTTCTTTATTTTTCACAAATTCATCAATACATGGAACCTTTTCAATGACTTCCCCTATCTTCATTGTCACCCACCCTTATTTTCCCCAATTGTATTTCCTTTGCGGGCTTTCCTATTGCATAACCTTGTGCATAGTGAATGCCAATATGATGCAGATACGCCAGCTCTTCTTGTCGCTCAATCCCTTCAGCAATCATTTTAGTGTTAGCTTGCTCGGCATACTTCATTAATAAGGTAACGAGTTGTTGCTGTTCGCTGTTTTGATCGATAAATTGAATTAAGGAACGGTCTAATTTAATGAATTCTGGCTTTAAATAAATGAGCGTTTTTAAACTATTATAGCCTGAGCCTACATCGTCCACTGCTATGCGATAGCCCTGTGATCGATAATGTGATAATACACGCTCAAACTCTACAAAATCTATCACGACACTACGCTCAGTTAATTCAAACACGACTTGCTGCGGTTTAATGCCAAGTTCCTTTAGCAATTGCAGTGTTTCTCCACAATGATAATTTTTATCTACTAATACATTTGGATGTATATTAAGAAAGACTAAGAAGCTTTTATTCGCCAAATCGTTAGGCATACGTTCCTTAAATCGTTGTAAGGAAAGATTTCGACAAAAACATTCAAATAAAAATACACAATCTGTTTGTCCAACAAACTCATAAAACTGGTCGACACTATTAAATAATGCTGAGGAAACTGGACGGTTTAATGCTTCAAATCCCATCGTTTGTTTTGACTGTAAATCTACAATAGGTTGAAAATATGTATGTAAATCGTTATGCTGAATAATTTGTTTCAATGCTTTTAAACGTTTCATATATAACGTATTGCTTTGATGTTGCCCATATAAATATTTAACAAAAGAAAATATATTACTAGTTTTTATATTTTGCCCCACAGCAGACTCCATTCTTGCACCTCTTCAATTGGTTATTATGGTTCATTGTACGCTTTGATTGTAAATAGACTGTGAATCGTATGTAAAAAGAGCAAGCACACACACTAGACTTTGACCGTTTATTAGCGTAGTAAATATTTCATAATATTAAATATATTACAAATAATTTATTTGATATAAATTATTGTTAGTGTATGATTGTAATAATAGGTTTATATTACCTATTATAATATTTTGCGTTTTTACCCTATCGATCTTAATAGGGAAACCTATTTAGATATAAAAATTATTCAAGGGAGGATCCTGTTAATGAGCTTGTCTATTCAACAATTATTGGAGAACAAAGGAATTACACCGAAACCTGAACACCTTGAACTATTAAAAACACGCTGGGAGGGCATGCAGTCACTTCGTAGCAATTTAGAAGGTATTGCGATTGATGATGCAGATATCGCGGTACGTAGTATTCCTGGAGGTGATCATATTGACAACTGATTTACATTTAAAATCCGTTGAAGAGTTGGCACCCTTACTTGCATCGAAGACACTATCTCCCGTGGAATTAACGAAGGCGATTTTAGATTTTGCTGAGGAAAGTCAGCCTAAAATTAATTCCTATATGGCCTTTTACAGGGAAGAAGCTTTAGCAAAGGCAAAAGAAGTGGAACAGGAAATTCTCCAAGGCCACTATAAAGGCATGTATCACGGGATTCCGATGGCCTTAAAAGATAACTTGTATTTCAAAGATAAGATAACAACGATGTCCTCAAAAATTCATAAGGACTTCGTTTCTGATTATGATGCGACAGTGGTTGAAAAACTTCGTGACGCTGGTGTAATTTTCACTGGAAAACTAAGCATGCATGAATATGCTTGGGGAATTACCAATAACAATCCTCATTACGGACCTGTTCGCAACCCATGGGATTTAGATAAAATCCCTGGCGGTTCTAGCGGCGGCTCTGGGGCGGCTGTTGCAGCAGGGGCCAGTGTTGCTTCATTAGGAACGGATACAGCTGGTTCCATTCGAATTCCATCCTCTGCTTGTGGCATTGTTGGTTTAAAACCTACACACGGTCGTGTAAGTAAATATGGCTGTTACCCACTCGCTTGGAGTTTAGACCATATTGGCCCAATGACAAAGACAGTAAAGGATGCAGCAGGCTTGCTTGAAGTCATTTCTGGCTTTGATCATCGAGACCCTACTTGCATTGACGTTCCAACAGACAACTACGTGCAGCAGCTTTCTGGCAATATCAAGGATTTAGTGATTGGTATCAATGAAGAATACTTCTTTAAAAATGTGGATGCTGATATAGAAAAAGCTGTTCGAGCAAGTATTCAAAACTTAGTAGATCAAGGTGCGAAAGTGGAAGTAGTGCGAATTCCTTCATTACAATATGCAGAATGGGCAGAGCTTGTGACGTCCCTTTCGGAGGCGGCAGCTATACACCATTCCGATTTACAAGAGAGACCACAAGATTTTGGTGACGATATACGCCTACTCTTTGAGCTCGGTGAATTGCCTTCTGCAGTCGATTACTTACAGGCACAACAGGTACGTCGTCAAATCAAACAGGAGTTTACAGAGATTTTTAATAAGGTAGATGTGCTTATTACCCCTACTCTACCTGTTGTGGCTAATACAATTGGTGATGATTTCGCAGAGTTAAATGGTCAAAAAGTGGATTTAATTGATAATATTATTCGCTTTACAGGCCCTAGCAACTTAACAGGCTTACCTGCCCTTTCCGTTCCTTGTGGCTTTAAAGGGAATTTACCAATAGGGCTACAAATTATTGGCCCTGCCTTTAAAGAAGGACGCATTTTAAATGTAGGGTATGCCGTTGAGCAAACGAATCCACTGAGAAATAGAAAGCCAAATATTTTTGCTAACATTTAAACGATAAGTACTGAAATCTGCTCACTTCACGGTTTACCGCTGAATGAGCAGATTTTTTTGTGGTGGATATCCATTTGCATGAATACAAATGGTTTTTTATGAACAAGTAAATTTATAATAGAAGTTAGTACCTTACTACAAGAAAGGCAATGGTCCGTTTATGAATGTAGAAAATTTTTTACAATTACCCATTACAAAGAATTTCACTGTTGTCGCTGGCCACAACGGTTTGCATAAAGCTGTTCAAAATGTAGAGATTTTAGACTTTGAATTTTCACCAGACATACCCCATGTGCGAGATACAATTTTCACACCCAACAGCGTTGTATTAAGTAGTTTATTATTTGCCAAACAAAAGCCTGAGTATTTATTAAATGCAGTAAAAAATCTAGTGGAGCTCGGGGCGAGTGCCTTAGCTTATAAGCCTGTTATTTTCAGAGATTTACCTGAAGAGGTTTTGACTTATGCAGAGGAACAAGATTTTCCTATTTTAAGATTTGGTGGAGATGAGTTTTTTGAGAAGATTATTTTAGAAACAATGGCCTACGCTAAAACACAGGATTATTCATTCTTTTTAGAAACGATCTTACGGAGATTAATGGAGGAAGATATTACACAAGAGCAAATCAAATCCATTTTACAGCAGCTCAATAGACCCTTTGAAAAATATGTATTTGTAGCAACTTTACGAGCAAGTGACACATCTCACCATAACTGGATGCAAGCTATTTTTTCGTTAGAGCCACTACTTAAATCAGGTCTGATTTGTTCTTATAAGCAGAGCCTTTTTATCATCATGACACATCCATCCCAGCTGTTTCAATTTGACAAGGTGTTACATGAATGGTTAGCATTATATGCCATCCCAACGGAAAAGATCACTTTTGGCTATAGCAGTAGCTACGATACTCAAACTGGCTTCCCTATTGCTTTACGCGAAGCCTTCTTTGCTAGTATATTAGCTGAGATTGACATGCTGCCTAGCCTTCATTATAAGCATCTCGCATCGGATCGTTTATTAATTGAGTTGTATCGTAAAGATCCCATATTTGCAATGGATTATGTTACTTCTTTTTTAGCTCCTTTACTTGATGATAAGGCTGATCCCGATTTAATGGAAACTGCCATAACCTATATCGTAAAAAAAGGAAATATTAAGGAAGTTGCCGTAGCACAATTTTGTCATCCAAATACAATTCGCTATCGTATGGCTAAAATACGTCATTTAGTAGCACCGACAGATAATGATTATGTTTTTTATGAACACTTAGCTGCAGCCGTTAAATTGTACTTATTACATAGCAAGGTAGGTTTTGAGTGATCGCTTTGGAATAAGTACAAAAAAACGCCTGAATATTTAGAAATAAAATCAAATTCTTTTCCTCACTCCTATGCTATTCTATTGAAGTCAGGAGGAAGAAAACATGAAAACTTACATAGCTGATGGCATGCTATTGATTACTGCAATCGTGTGGGGTAGTGGATTTGTTATAACAGCTATTGCCTTAGAATATTTAACAGCTTATCAAGTGATGGCTGGTAGATTTTTATTAGCTTCCATTATATTATTGGTTTTATTTGGTTCTCGATTAAAAAAAGCTTCGAAATCTGTTATTTGGAAGGGAGCTTTATTAGGTACAATTCTGTATATAGCATTCGCCCTTCAAACCGTTGGACTCCAATATACAACACCGTCTAAAAATGCCTTTTTAACCGCAGTGAATGTCATTATTGTTCCTTTAATAGCCTATGCGGTTTATAAACGCCGCATTGACGGCTATGAAATCATTGGTTCCCTAATTGCGATTGCAGGAATCGGCTTTTTATCACTACAAGGCTCATTAACAATGAATGTTGGGGATGCACTTTCTTTAGCATGTGCCGTTGCTTTTGCCTTTGATATCTTTTATACTAATCTTTTTGTTCAAAAAGAAGATGCCATTGCCCTTACCATTATTCAATTTCTCACGGCATCCTTTATAGGTGTTCTAGTCGTCATTAGCCAAGGGGATATCCCGACATCACTCGAAAAAGAAGCAATCTATTCGATTATTTACCTAGGTATTTTTTCTACGACAATTGCTTACCTCTTCCAAAATGTAGCCAATCAATATACAACTGCTACTAAAGCTGCGATTATCCTATCGACTGAATCTTTTTTCGGTATGGTGTTATCCGTCACTTTTTTGCATGAAATCTTAACAAGTCGCATGGTCGTAGGTGCAATACTCATTTTACTGGCTATACTCATTGCAGAGATCAAACCAGCACACCCTAAAAAGAAGCTAATGAAAACACTTGATAATCAGACGCCAAAATAGTTTCAGTTTTATACTGGGACTATTTTTACGTTCCTGATACTCGACTTCGACTAGTAATAACACTTGTCGTAATGCCTACTACCAATACGGTAATAATGGATAATAGGAAGGTCGATGTGGATAGTAGGAAGCCTCCTATAACAATAACAATGGAATCAATAAAAAATATTAATATTCCAACATTGATACCTGTCTTGTCACAGATAAATTGAGCGATTAAGTCTGTCCCCCCTGTGCTTGTCTGAAAACGCAGCATCAGACCAATGCCGAAGCCAACAAGTATACCTCCAAAAATGGCACTGTAAAGCGCATCCATTTGGACAAGATTTCGCACAGGCTTTAACAAATCAATAATTACGGAAGATGCTATTAAGCCGTGTATACTATTGTAAAAATAGGCTCTATATTTAAACCAAGCAATAATAAAAATAGGAATACTAATAATAATGATCATTAAACCGATTTTGAGCTTATATAGGTAATGTAATATAAGCGCTAACCCTACTACTCCCCCATCTAAAATTTCATATGGCGTTAAAAATAAATTAATTCCTAACGACAATGAAATACTTCCTACTATAATGACAAGACCTTTTGTAAAGAAATACATATAACCCCCCTCCGTGATTAAGCATGTCTTATAGTATGAAAATAGGTTATCGAACATGTTATGAAATACCCTTAGATGTATAACCATTTTTATCGAGAACATTTGCTAAATTTCTTCGAAACCTATTCAATTATTTTTCGTATATACAGGTAAATTTTGATTTAACAAAGGGGATTATTGTATGGAGCATGCTTTATTGGAACAAGTTAAACATACTAGAACTTTTTTAAGACAAGAACAATTAGAAACAATCTTTGAAGAATTTGATGTTCAACGAATGAGTTTAACAGAGGGACAGCGCTTGGAAAAATACCGTAAAATGCTTGAAAGCCCATTTCGCTTTTTCCGTGGAAGTGCCTATCTATTTTATTTTGATATGACAAAATCCGCCTCAATCTTCCATACTCCTGATAGAAAACCAACTTGGATTCAAGGTGATATGCATATGGATAACTTCGGTGCTTTTCAAAATGAGGCAGGCGAGATTGTTTTTGATGTTAATGATTTCGATGAGGGCTATGTCGGCTCTTATTTATACGATATTATTCGCATGAGCGTCAGTATTGCGCTCTATTTAGAAGAACAAGGCTTACATAAGACAACTCAGGAAACGGCTATTCAGTATTTTCTCCGTAGCTACATAGATCAGCTAAAACGATTCCAGCGTAAGCAGGATAATCCTTTAACCTTGATGTTCACAAAGGACAATACAAAGGGACCAGCAAAGAGATTATTGAAAAAGCTTGATAAACGCCAGCGATCTCATTTTTTACAGGATATTTCGTATGTAAATGAGGATGGTCAGCGTGCCTTCTTATGGAATGAAGAAATTCAACCTGTTACTAGTGAAGAATACAGCGCCATTTCAAACGCACTATCTACATATAAAATTAGGGACATAGCTTATAAGTATGGCTCTGGTACAGCTTCTATCGGTTTAAAACGTTACTATATTTTAGTGGAAGACGAAAAAGGTGCGTCAGGAGTCGAGGATTTAGTGTTAGAAATGAAAGAGGTACGTACAGCAATTCCTGCCTACTTCCTCCCTTATCAGGAACTATTTTGGGCTCATTATGAGCATCAGGGAGCACGTGTAGTCGGAACTCAAAAAGCTATGCACCATTTAGAGGACCCACATTTAGCCTTTATCACGATGAATGGACAGGAATTTTATATTCGTGAACGTTCTCCTTATAAAAAGAAGATTAAGCCTAAAAACTATAAGGATGTAGAGGATTACTTTACTACAACATCACTTATGGGGAAAATTGCTGCTAAAATACATGCACGAGCTGATATCGATTATTCTCATGTTTTTACCTATCACAGTGAGGAGGAGATTTTAAAAGCGATCGGCAAAGAGCGTGATGTATTTATAGAGCATACAATTTTACAAGCCATGAGCTACAAGGAAATTGTCTACACAGACTTTAGTTTATTTAAAGACTGGGTAGAAACAAAATTTAATTAACATCCTAAAAAAGGGACCTCGGCATTTAGCAGAGGTCCTTCCTTATTAAATTATTTTTGCTTAGCCTTCATACGAGCAAGCAAAAAGCCGCCCTTAAATGATTTAGGCTCATACGAGATAATAAAGGCATTCGGCTCAAATTGCTCTACTATTTGAAAGAGCTTCCCTTCACGATTTCTCTTCGTTAAAATTTCATATTTATAGCGATTACTATCTCGCCCTTCTCCGATATAAATCGTGACTGCAAACCCTTCGTTACGAAGAAATTTCACAAGCTCTTCATTCTTATTTTGCGTATTAATGGTTGTATAAACATAGCCTATCGCTAGCTTACGTTCTATTTTTGCTCCTAAAAATATACCTAATCCAAATCCAACTGCATAGACAACCATAGATAACATGCTTTGCTTCCCACTAAAAACGAGTGAAAGGCCAAATACATACACTAACATCTCCAGCATACCAAATATCGCAGCAAGGAATGTGATATTCTTTACCAAAAATATTGTTCGCAATGTTAAAAAAGGTACATAAACTAATTGAAGAATTAATATTAAAACGATACTTTGCATTTGTACTAGACCTTTCTCAGAGTAGTTATATATAAGTGTATGTTGAAAGAGAGAATTACATTCTATTAAAAACCATCCTCATTTTTAAATTCCCCTTATAACCTAATTTTAAACATTGCAGATGGCATTGCTTTAAAAGTGCTCTTCTAAACTAATTGCGCGATATAATACTACCTAAGTATTGCTTATGAGATATGTTAATCGCACTTAGACACAAATTTATATATTTTTGGAAAGTGGTTCTTGTTTGACCAATGGTATGAAACAGATTCGAAAGAAAAAATCATTTTAAAGTGAGTAAAATAATTAATAATGATGATTATATGTAAACAAGGGAAAGTAGTGCTATTGATACAAGTATCAATAAAAATAAATTTAGCGTATTTCCATATTATCTTGAAGTAAGTACTAGACTGCTAAAAGGATTTTTTATTTAATTGTAAAAAACAATGTTCAGAAATGATAGGAAATGGAGGGTGAAAATCTCGACTCTCGCCAGCTCCATAATCCATTAGCATGAAATGTCACATTTTTATAGCTTAATTTTCGAAAATAGGATGTTATTACTTCAGGTCACTCACAATATTATGAATACGATCAAAAAGAGACTGGGACATAACCCAACATCAGAAACGTCTAGAATTGGAATATCCATCTGTACGGAATATTGTACATGCTTTCAACGTACGTTCATGAGAAGACTGTTTAGGATGTTCATTCCGTTCATCTTGTACAAAAGCAAAGGAAGGCACCAATTAGAAAATCATGGTGAATGAAAAATGGAAACAGCAAAAAGAATATGTTAGAGTCAAGCTTTCGGAAGAGAAAACGAGTGCCATCTATCGAAAACGCAAAGTCGATGCAGACCCAGTTTTTGGATTCTTAAAGGCTAATTTGAGTTCCATTCGGTTTTTAATACGAGGAAAATCGAAGGTTGAAAACGAAATACGTTTAGCATTAATGGCAGTTCGGAAATATATTGCCATTAATCAAGAAATGAGGTAAAGAAAATCAAAAAACTTAGTCAAATAAGTAAAAAGGGAAATCGAACAACATCGATTTCCCTTTTATCTTGAATATCAGCTAGTTTTGTCCCAGCCTCTTACTAAAAACTAATCAAGATATCTTGATAGCATACCAGAATACCAGACTTTCCAATAGTCACCATTTACGCCACCGTGTTCAATGGTTGTGGTTTCTTTGCTTAGTGTTCCTCCGTATTTATTTCCATTATTTAGTTGTTTATACACAAATTTTGTTTTAGGAGTATCTGCTGCCATCTGATACTGGCTTTTAGGATACAGCTCAAAAACTCTTTCATATATTTGATTACTAAAAGTAGTAATAGGAAGATCTATGCTAATCACTGTATTCCCTTGATGTGGTAAATTAGTTTCAATAGGTTCTTCTGCATTTGCATTGGCAGCAATCCCTAAAGACAATCCTACTGTTGTTGCACCTAATATAAGTTTTTTTAACATGTAAATTAATACCTCCATTTTCATAATATGTATCACAAATATTATTATAATCCATTTTACATAAATGGTAAATATTACTTTTTCCCAATTTTCACAATTAATTCATATATCAAATTAATCCAATTACAAAAAGTTAAATTTCTTCCGAATACGTCTGATGTCAATTTTGCGACTACTATTTCATTTCTTTAGTTATTTTATATTCAAGAGCTCTAACCATTGAACAAAAAATATATAGTGCTCATCATAAGTTATGAAGTATACTTTTCTAACTTCTTTCCCCTTTTTGGCAGAATAAAAATAAGAAAAAACTTAATAACCTGAATTTCAATTTAGCTTGTTCTTCTAAAGAATAATCTTTTACGCATACAAAAAAGCCACCTACTTTCAACTAAATTAATAGCCAAAAGATAGGCGACTTTACAACGTTCTTTTCATCAAAACATGTGGGGTATTTAGATGAAAGTTATTTAATTTTCCCTTTATACTTCACCATGCATCGGGTCTTGCTTATGCTTAGGCCCAATCATATTGAATAAAATATTAAGGATAATCGCTGTGACAGAACCACAGACGATACCGTTGGATGTTAAAATAGACACTTTTTCTGGTAGTGCATCAAAAATGCCAGGAACGACTGATACACCGACCCCTAAACTTACTGCAATCGCAGCAATCATCGCATTCTCAGCTGACTCATTCATAACTGGTACAAGCATCCCCATACCTTGTGTAATCACCATTCCGAACATCGCAAGCATCGCTGCACCTAGTACGGATGTTGGAATAATCGTTGTTAACGCTGCGATTTTCGGTAGGAAGCCAAGTGCTACTAATAATCCACCAGTGATGTAAATGACTTTACGGTCCTTAACGCCTGACATACGCGTAAGTCCCACGTTTTGTGAGAATGTTGTGTAAGGAAAGGCATTGAAAATACCACCGATTACTGAAGCTAGACCTTCTGAACGATAGCCGCGAGCTAAATCCTTTGAATCTAATTTTTTATTACAAATATCACTTAGTGCAAAATAGACACCAGATGACTCTACTAAAGATACCATTGCTACAAGTGTCATGGTGATAATTGCCGTTACATCAAATGTTGGCATGCCAAAGTAGAAAGGTTGTACCATGTGAAATACATTAGCATCCGCTACTGGCGTGAAATCCACTTTGTCCATGAATGCACCTAAAACGGTACCTACTACTAATCCAATCAGAATAGAAATCGCACGAACAAAACCTGTAGAAAAACGATACACGATTAAAATAATGATTAATGTAATAAACGCTAATGCCACATTAGAAGCAGAAGCAAAATCCTCAGCACCTTGTCCACCTGCCATATTGTTTAAAGCTACTGGTAATAAGGAAATACCGATAATCGAAACAACGGATCCAGTTACTACTGGAGGGAAGAATTTCACAAGCTTGCCGAAGAAGCCCGCAATAATCATTACAATTACACCAGAGGCAATAATAGAACCATAAATATCTGTAATACCTTGCTCTGGATTGGTGCCGATCGCAATAATTGGACTTACTGCTGTGAATGTACAGCCAAGTACTACAGGTAAGCCAATCCCGATGAATTTACCTGAATATACCTGTAAAAGTGTTGCAATCCCGCACATCATAATATCAATTGCTACTAAATACGTCATTTGTGTTGAATCAAAGCCAATTGCTCCACCAATAATCAGTGGCACTAAAATGGCTCCAGCATACATCGCAAGTAAATGTTGAATCGCTAGCGCAGTTGATTTAAAGGTATTCATTACGAGCGAGCCTCCGTAGCAAATGTTACATTGCCATCTTCAAGAGAGTCTACAATCGCTAATGACTCAACGCGAACTCCCTGCTCACGCAATAATTTTCCACCATCTTGGAAGCCCTTTTCAATAACGATGCCCACACCCACAACATGCGCACCAGCTTGTGCAGCAATATCTAGTAAGCCTTTGACAGCTTCACCATTTGCTAAGAAATCATCAACAATTAAAATATTATCGTCCTCATTTAAGAAATTACGTGATACAGAGATCTCATTTGTTTCATTTTTTGTAAACGAATGTACCTTTGATGAATAAAGGTTATCTGAAAGTGTTAACGATTTGCGTTTACGAGCAAACACGACAGGCGCGCCAATTTCTAACCCTAACATAACAGATGGTGCAATACCTGAAGATTCTATTGTTAAAATCTTTGTAATCACTTGATCAGAGAAACGGTTTGCGAATTCATGCCCAATTTCCTTCATTAATATTGGATCAATTTGATGGTTTAAAAATGAATCAACTTTTAATACGGATGAAGATAATACTTTACCCTCTTGCATAATTTTGTCTTGTAATAACTTCATTTCTTTTATATCCTTCTTTCTTTCAGAGTAATAAAAAACGCTAAATACCTTGTTTCCATTCAGCTACGAGTGGAGCAAAGCATTCAGCGTAAAAACGTCGAAACGAATAGAAAACATCATTATAATTGAAGTTCTCTAAAAGCATTGCTACCCATAGTCGATTTATTTACGGTAAATCGGTAGAAACTTGCGAGCCCTATTCTCGCTATTATATGAGTGGATTTGTATGAAACTATCAGAATATCCAATTTATCACTTTATTCGGCAAGAACCTATAACTTTTACGAAATAAAGTTTGATTTTTCGGAATTTAATGGTATTTCGCAACTTTTCAATTGCAAACGTTCGTGTTTTCAATCAACGTACTGATTATAACAGACTATTTTCTAGCTTGCTAGCATTATTTTGATAAATGAAAAGGGACTGTCATAATGACGACATTTCTGTGAAATAACAGTGTCGTACGAATGAGTAGACTCGATTGGTTGTGTAGCATATGATGCCACCCTTTTTTCGGTAGAAATTGAGGAATCACAACCGTCACTTTATGATTTGTTTTAGTACAATGGTGCTCTACTTTATCAATAAATTTCATCAATGGCTGTGTAATGCTACGATATGGTGAATAGTAAGTCACTAACCGTACATCAGGTTGCCATGCGTTCCACTTCTCTTCAAAAGCTTTTGCTTCTGCTTGATCGAAAGCTACATAAAAGGCGATCACTTTATCCACCTTAAGTGATTTAGCATAATGAAGAGAGTTTTCAACTACCTTTGTTATACCAGCGACTGGCACAATGAACACATTTCCCTCAATAGTAGTCAGCTCCTCCTGATTCAATCTCAATTGTTCTCCAACGGCTTGATAATGGTGCTTAATCCGATGAAATACAAAAATAATGATTGGTAAAAAGACGAACACTGGCCATACTTGGGGCATTTTTGTCACAAAGAACATCATAGCTACAATGAAAGAGATCGCTGCTCCAATTGTATTGATAGAAAATTTTGCTACCCAACCTTTAGGTTTTTCGCGCCACCATTTTCGCATCATTCCCGTTTGCGCTAATGTAAACGGAATAAATACCCCAACTGCATATAGCGGAATTAAATGCTCTGTGGCACCATCAAAAAGAATAATTAAGACAATGGCCGCAACACCTAGCATCATGATGCCATTTGAATAACCAAGACGATCTCCACGAATTTGGAATATTCTTGGGATAAAACCATCCTTCGATAAATTCACAGCAAGCAATGGAAAGGCTGAATACCCTGTGTTTGCGGCAAGTACTAAAATCATTGCTGTTATACCTTGCACAATATAATAAAAGAGATTTCGACCAACACTAGCTTCTGCCAGTTGGGAAACTACTGTTGCCTCTGCCGTTGGGGCAATCCCATAAAAATAAGCTAAACTTACAATACCAATAAATAAAACAGCTAAAATGGCGCCCATCGCTAAAAGTGTTTTTGCTGCATTATTAGGAGCAGGATTTCTAAAATTAGGAATAGCATTAGAAATAGCTTCTACCCCGGTTAACGCTGAGCTACCTGAGGCAAATGCCTTTAATAAAATAAATAAGCTAATCCCTGCCACTGGTGTACCAACCTTTGGATGCAGCTCTGCTGGCACCTGACCAGTTGTAACCTGATAGAGCCCAATCCCAATTAACAAGAGCATAACGCCTACAAATAGATAGACTGGGTATGCCAAGATAGAGGCTGACTCTGTTACACCTCGTAGGTTTAAAATTGTTAAGAAAATCACAAAAACGATAGCAATGGGTACATTGTATGGATGAAGGCTTGGAAATGCCGATGTAATAGCATCTGTACCTGCTGAAACACTAACTGCTACTGTTAAAATATAATCAACAAGCAAAGAGCCTCCAGCTACAAGACCTGCATTCACTCCTAAATTTTCTCGCGATACTACATAAGCGCCACCACCATGTGGATAAGCAAAAATAACCTGACGATAAGATAAAATCAGTGCCACAAGCAGAACGACCACTCCAACGGCAATCGGTAAAGAATACCAAAGGGCAAGTGTGCCCACTGTCATAAGAACAATTAAAATTTGTTCTGGTCCATAGGCTACTGAAGACAAAGCATCGGACGATAAGATTGCCAATGCCTTTGCTTTACTAAGCTTTTGTTCCCCTAACTCATCGGATCTTAATGGTTTGCCGATTACATAACGTTTGAATGAGGATTTCATTGATAAACACCTTCTAGTTTCATAGAATGTGTTTCGCCTCTCTAAATAACATCAAAAAACGTCTACAAGTCATCACTAAATAAGACTTGTAGACGTTCATCCGTCTGCCAAGCTCCACTTTTCTGCTCTTAACGCTTACGAGGTTAGCTGTCGGATTCGGGCCTGAGTAGCCCTACCCCTCCAAATGGAAGAGATTCACCCCAAGAATGGCTTATGCCATACATCAAAATTGGTTCCCCCGCGTTTAGTTGCTTCAGCGATTTAGAAATTTGAAACTTTTATAATGATGTCATATTACGCCTGCTGATTGAAAAAGTAAAGAAGAAAATTTTTCATTTTCACGAGTGAAAAACATAGACTTTTTTCGAGCATATGTTAATACTCGTCATTGCTGCCAATACTCTCGCTACAACAAAAAACTGTCTTAAAAGTATGCTCTACTTTTAAGACAGCTCGCTCTTTTAGTCTTCCATATCTTGTTCAAAATCAACAATGTTCCCTGTCATTGCATCCACATCTACTTCATATTCATACTGACCATCTTTCAATTCTATTTCATATAAGCCATCATCCAGCTTAATTTTTGTCACGGTACCATTTGCTTTCGTTAAGGCTGTTTCGATAGCCTGTTCTTTTGTAATAATTTTCGCTGTTGGCGTGCTAACAGAAATGTAATTATCCCAATCATCGTCATCTCGACGCTCTTTTTTCTGCTTCAGTAATTTTCCCGTATAAGCATCAAATTTTAAATCATATTCCGCTGTCTCGGTATGCACCTCTACTTCGTAAATAGAGCGGAATTGATTTTGATCAAATTCGATATCCGCAACAGTCCCATCAACTATTGCTAATGCTTTCTTCTCAATCTGCTGTATTGTTAATACCTTATTTTCTTGCGCATTTCCTGATAATAAAGTTGTCGAGCCAATTGCTGCTCCAACCCCAAGAGTAACTACCAATGCTGGAATCATAATTATTTTTTTCATATTCATCTCTCCTTTGTTTTATCTATTCTTAGCTTAGCAAGCGAAGATGATAGAACTATAAGAGGAACATTAGAATTTCATGAGAAGTGATTTATTGTTCGTCATCCCATGTAACAGACAGAACCTTTCCTGAAACGGCATGAATTTGAAAAGTGGCTTCGTCATCCTGTGTTTCAATTTCAACTAAATAGTAACCACCCTCTGAGGTTTCTTCAAAATCGACTGAATCCACCTCTCCCTTCAATTGCTCCAGTGCTATTTGAACGGCTTGCTGCTCAGTAATAATAGGCCCTTCTACAGATTGTTCTTGTGGCTCCACCATTTTCTCCGATAATACTTCACCGGAATAGCCATCAAGTGTGATATCTTTTTGCTTGCTATCTTTTTCAACTCGCACTGTATAAATGGAATCTGTTAACATAACACTTTCTACATCTCCATATTCCTGTTTAACCATCTGCCTGATTTGCTTTTCTGTTAACAGTAATTTACTTTGTCCTTCTTTTATTTTTAAATCAGTCACCTGTTGTGTCGTAGCATCGAGCACAGCTCCATACTTGATATGATCTCGCGTAAAGAGCATTTCATAGGTTTTTCCTTGTTTCTTCACCTGAGTAACATGACCTTTATAGATTGTTTCAACATGGCGAATGGCCTCCGCTTCGCTAAGAGGCTCGACTTGAAAATAACGCGTTTGAATAAACCAAAACGTTCCGCTACCGAGAAGGACAATCACAACAATTATCAACAGCCACTTTCTCATTGTTGTCCCTCCTTTGGTATACATAAGGTAAAGCTTGACCCTTCTCCAATTGTACTTTTTACATCCATCATTATCCCCAATTGTTCTGCAAGCCCATGCGCTATGGCAAGTCCTAGCCCAGAACCACCTGTCTTACGGTTACGATCTCCTGTTACACGATAAAATCGCTCAAACAAATGTGGAATATGCTCCGCTGGAATACCAATACCAAAATCTTGGATGGTAATGCATACATGATTAGCTGTTTCTGTTGCGAGAATATGCACTTCCTCCTCACTATATTTCCTAGCGTTATCCAGCAAAATAAAGAGTAGTTGCTTTAATATTTTTTCATCACTATAAACAAAACTTGGCTTCTTCACATCAACTATAAATGCTCGATGATACGCATGCTGCATTTGGGAAGCCACTTTATTCAAGAACGGCGCGAGCTCTAGCTGTTCAAAATGAATGTCCAGATGCTCATTATTTTTAGCTAGTTCTAGCAATTGCAGCACCATTTCATGCATGCGTGATGATTCATTGGCAATAGCTAGTAATGATTCCTGTGCAACTTCCCGATTGTCAAAACCTCTTCTGAGCAGTAATTTTGCATAGCTTTCAATAACCGTAATGGGTGTCTTCAATTCATGGGAAGCATTCGATACAAATTCTTCTTGCTTTCGATAATGCTGTTCAAGCTTTTCCATCATCATATTAAAAGTACGGTTAATGTTTGTTAACTCATCCCCACCTTTTACTGGTATATCCATTTTTTCATATTTTCCTGTCGATGCACTTTTTCGCATAGTCTCATTTAAACGTTCTAGCGGTAATAAAATAAGTCGCCCAAGTACTAGGCTTGCTAAGAAAATAGGAATCGTTGCAATAACAGATACAATAATCAATATAACCTTTAGCAAACTTAATGTCCGTTCTACTTCTTCCATGGATTGCTGTAATGTGATATCCACAACCGTTCCGTCTATCCAAATAGCAGGCATTGTATAGGTAATGGAAGGGCCTTCTGGCATGTCAAGGGTAGCCTGAACCTTTGTTTTTAAACGCTCTCCATCATAAATGTAGACGGCACCATCTGTCGGCATATAGGCTCTTAATACTTGCTGTAGGTTAGTTTGAGCATTTAACTGACTGAATGTGGAGCTTAAATCATTGGCACGTGTTTGAAGCTGATGATATTCCGTATCATAGGCAGATTTCTCATACAATAAATAAATTCCACTGTTTGTGGCCACTAATATTACTAGCATCAGCAATGTTGTAAGTAGATGAATTTTTGTTTTAAGTCTCATCACGATGTTCCTTCAACACATAGCCAACTCCACGAACTGTTTGGATAATAGGCGTTGCATTAGCAGCTTCAAGCTTTTGTCGTACATAGCGAATATAGACATCCACAACATTTGTATCCCCATAATAGTCATAGCCCCATACAGCCTCTAGTAGCTGTTCCCTAGTCAGTACTTGTTTAGGATGCTTTAGTAAATAGAACAATAAATCATATTCACGAGGTGTCAGTTGAATATCTTTATTAAAATATACGACCTCTCTTGTTTGCTCGTTTATCGATAAGTGTCCAAATGCAAGGGCAACTTGTTTTGGACTAGCCTTTTGTGAAAATCGTAAAGCATTGCGAATACGCGCCAGCAATTCTTCAATTTCAAACGGCTTTGTCACATAATCATTGGCTCCTAAATCCAATCCTTTTACTTTATCCTCCACCTCACTTTTGGCAGTAAGCATAATAACAGGTGTCTGGGATTCCGTTGCACGAATCCGCTTTAGCACATCAATGCCACTCATCTCAGGCAGCATGACATCAAGTAGGATCAAATCCCATGGCTGTTCACGGTAACGAAGCAAACCATCTGTCCCTGTATGAGCCATTTCCGCCTCAAAGCCTTCAAATTGAAGCTCAAGCTGTAGCACTCTCGCAATATTTTCTTCATCTTCTATAATTAAAATTCGATTGGTCATGTCGAATCCGTCCTTCATCTTTTCTTTTCATCGTAAACGATGCTGGTGGTGAAAGTCTAATTAGAAAATGATGAGAATGGCACATACTTATAGAAACTTAAAGCAAACCACTTCACTTTTTTGATTCCTAGCGTTAGAATACTAATATCTTATTTTCCTATAGGAAACTTTATTTCGTTAATGATACTTTTTGAAACGAGGGAACAATATGGTTTACAAACGAGTCACAAAATCGTCTGCCGAGGCGGTTTTAGATGGAGATATAAAAGGTTGGCGACGCTTTTTACCATTTTTAGGACCTGCATTTATTGCAGCCGTCGCCTATATCGATCCTGGTAATTTTGCTACAAATATTACAGCAGGCTCTCAATATGGCTACCTGCTACTTTGGGTTATAGCCTTTTCTAATTTAATGGCCGTGTTAATTCAATCCTTATCTGCCAAGCTTGGAATTGCGACAGGTAAAAACTTGCCTGAAGTAGCACGCGAGCATTTTTCTAAAAAAACATCCATCTTTTTATGGATACAGGCTGAATTGGTCATCATTGCTACAGATCTCGCTGAATTTATTGGTGCAGCATTAGGGCTTTACTTGCTCTTCAATATCCCTATGCTGCCCGCAGCATTAATTACGGCAGTTGGTTCATTTGCTATTTTAGAACTTCAAAGAAGAGGATTTAGAGCCTTTGAAGCCGGTATTTCGGGCATGGTGTTAATTGTTGTCTTAGCATTTGCCTTCCAAACATTTTTAGCACAGCCAGAATGGGGCGATGTAGCGATTGGCATGTTCACGCCACAGTTTGAAGGTGTAGATTCACTATTATTAGCAACAGGTATTTTAGGAGCAACTGTCATGCCTCATGCTATTTACTTACATTCATCGTTAACGCAAAATCGTATTGTTGGTCGGAATGAAAATGAAAAAAAACGTATTTTCCGTTTTGAATTTATCGATATTATCATCGCTATGATTATTGCCGGAGCGATTAATATGAGCATGCTGATCATTGCTGCAGCAGTCTTCCACACACAAGGCGTGGTTGTAGAAGATTTAGATGTTGCCTACAATGGCTTAAAAGATGCGCTCGGCCCCATGGCTGCTATTTCATTTGGTCTTGGTTTACTTATTGCCGGGCTAGCTAGCTCCTCTGTCGGGACGTTAGCAGGTGATGTAGTCATGCAAGGATTCATTCAAAGAAAAATACCACTTTATTTACGTAGAGCGATTACTATGGTGCCGCCTCTAGTCATTATTGCTTCAGGCGTGAATGCAACCTATGCGCTCGTTCTAAGTCAGGTTGTTTTATCTTTCGGTATTGCATTTGCTCTTGTCCCTCTTGTTATGTTTACAAGCAAACGAAACATCATGGGCAGTTTAGTCAATCACCGTATTACAACGTTTTTAGGTTGGTTTGTTGTTATTATCGTTGTGACATTGAATATTTACTTACTGTGGGAAACAATATTTGGATAATAAAAATCAGGTACTCGAGATGAACTGCCCCGTAAAAGTTTGATTTCTAACTATTACGGGGCAGTTCAAGAATGGGTACCTGTTTTTTATTTGATTAGACATCGACTTTCGAATGGCTAGTTAGTAAATACTAATATTACTCTATATATGATATTATTTTTTGATATTTTTAACGACGATTAAGACATAAAAAGCTGTCCCATAAACCAATCATTCATTAGTTTACAGAACAGCCCTACTATTTAATCTTCCACTTTTAAATCACATTCTTGAAGTGAAAGCATTTTTGTTTTGTGCTTGATTTTGTAGCCAAACCATAACAGTAAAAATAGTGGGATTCCAACATAAGAAACTAATATCCCATACCAATCAATTTGGTCTCCCGTAAAGGCCGTGTAATTTTGCCCAATGACCACAATCATACAAACAGTAAAGGCAAATAGTGGTCCAAACGGGTACAATTTTGCTCTATAAGGTAATAGCTTTGGATCTAGGCCCTGTGCCTCAAATGCACGACGGAAGCGATAATGACTAAAGGCAATGCCGAGCCATGCAATAAAACCAGACATACCAGAGGCGTTTAACAGCCAAATATAAACAACGCCATCACCAAAGAAAGACGCTAAAAAAGCTAAGCAACCTACAGCTAATGTTGCCATCAATGCATAAATTGGTATTCCTCGACGACTTAGCTTTGTGAAGAACTTAGGCGCATGTCCATCCACTGCTAATTGCCATAGCATACGTGATGATGCATAAAGCCCTGAATTTCCAGCTGACAGCATAGCCGTTAAAATAATGGCATTCATTAACGAAGCTGCAAAGGCAATACCTAAGCGGTCAAACACTAATGTAAACGGTGATACTGCGATATCTTCTGATAATAAGCGTTCATCTGTAAATGGAATCAACATTCCGATTGCACCAATTGCTAAAATATAAAACAAAAGAATACGCCAGAATACGGATTTAACAGCCTTTGGAATATTTTTTCCTGGATCGTCTGTTTCACCTGCTGTAATCCCAAGTAACTCTGTTCCTTGGAATGAAAATCCGGCTGCTAGGAAAATTCCAAATGTAGCTAGGAAGCCACCGTGAAATGGTCCATCACTAATAAAGAAATTAGTAAAGCCTACAGGTGCCTGTCCACCTAAAATACCAAAAATCATTAATAAACTGATAATAATAAAAACAATGACTGTCACTACTTTAATCATCGCAAACCAATATTCACTTTCTCCATAGCTCTTTACAGAAAGTAAATTAAATGACAGTACAACAGCAATAAATAATACTGTCCAAAGGGCTGATGAACTATCAGGGAACCAATATTTCATAATTAAGGATACTGCCGCAATTTCTGCTGCAATAGTGATTGCCCAGTTATACCAATAGTTCCAGCCTAATGCAAAGCCTAGTGCTGGATCTACAAATTTTGTTGCATACGTACTAAATGAACCGGATGATGGCATATAGGCAGCCATTTCCCCTAAGCTTGTCATTAAAAAGTACACCATAATACCGATTAGGGCGTAGGCAAGCAATGCACCACCAGGTCCAGCTTGTGCAATGGCACCACCACTGGCTAAAAATAGTCCCGTACCAATTGTACCGCCTAAAGAAATCATTGTGATATGACGGCTTTTCAATTCTTTTTTCAGCTTTGGCGCTTTATGTCCGAGCTGATTTACTTTTATTTCACTCACGATATAGCTTCCTTCCTATTTACGAGGCAAAAAAATGCCATCACATATACACTGTGATGGCTAAGTTAATCCTCAGTTTTTCCTAAATGATAGCTCAACACGTTGTGCAAACGTGACAGTTCTGTTCCTTTCGGAGACAGCCCCAGCATGAGGTTTTCAAGTCCCCTCACACTTCGGCAATATTCCCTTTCAGCTAATCTCATCAATGCTTGTCATTTCCATTAGCATACTTATAAATATCGCGACCTCTACCTCAATACAAACATGAGGCATATAATTATTAAATTTATGATGCTTATTATATTAGCATAAGACCTTTGACATTTCAATATAACAATAAATGTTCTGTATTTTGTGAATCTTCTACTATTTTTATTAGTTTGTTAAAGTGTTATAGTAGTTCAATTAGAGCGGTTACGAACAGGGGGATTTATTTTGACTACAAATGATCATTCCGCTAGTTTTCCGAGTAAAAAAATTAGCTGGAGGGGAACAACCTTACTTTTAGTGTTCGGAGTTATCTTTATAGCCTCTACATTAAGAATGCCACTAACTGTTGTTGGCCCTATTATATCATTTATCCGTGACGATCTTGGTATTTCTAATGTACTTGCAGGCTTTCTAACAACGATTCCATTGCTCGCTTTTGCTACCATCTCACCATTTGCGCCCGTTGTAGCACGCAAACTAGGGCTTGAGCTAACACTATTTTTATCCACTATTTTATTAGCCTTGGGGATTGTTCTACGTTCCCTTGGTACAACGGGGTTACTTGTATTTGGTACTGTACTCATCGGCATAGCGATATCATTTGGAAATGTGCTGATTCCAGGATTATTAAAATTAAAATTTCCATACCATGTTGGTTTATTAATGGCATTTTTCACTATGTCGATGAACTTAACGGCTGGGCTTGGCGCAGGTATTAGCTATCCTATAGCCAATTCATCATTTGGCTGGCAAGGAGCGCTGTCCATTGCACTTGTACTAGTGGTCGT
This sequence comes from Lysinibacillus sp. FSL L8-0126, assembly GCF_038630385.1. Taxonomy (NCBI): domain Bacteria; kingdom Bacillati; phylum Bacillota; class Bacilli; order Caryophanales; family Bacillaceae; genus Lysinibacillus; species Lysinibacillus sp. FSL L8-0126. The sequence continues at coordinate 1,245,486 of NZ_CP152028.1, forward strand.
AACGATTTTAATTTGGATACCTCAATTGAAATCAAATAAACCTGAGCCAGCCACTACCTCTAAAATGACGAGTACACCCTTATGGAAGTCACCTGTTACTTGGGCTGTCACAGGTGCAATGGGATTACAGTCTTTATTATTTTATACGACTGCTGCTTGGATTCCCGAAATCTACATCGCCCAGGGATTGGCTCCTGACAAAGCTGGTTGGATGTTTTCTATCATGCAATTTTCACAAGTACCAATGGCATTGGCTGTGCCTATCATTGCAAGTAAAATGGCTTCTCAAAGACCTCTTGTAGTGATGTTTACATTCTTCTATTTAATAGGCTTTACTGGAGTTGTCATGGAGTGGACAAGTCTTGGGGTACTGTGGATGATTCTTTTAGGTTTAGCAGGAGGTTCTTCATTTGCCTTAGCGATGATGTTCTTTACACTTCGTACACGCACGGCATTTGAGGCAGCAGATTTATCAGGCTTTGCACAATCATTAGGTTATTTATTTGCCGCCATTGGCCCTATTCTTTTTGGCTACTTACATGATTTATTTGGTGGCTGGAATATTGCTGGTTGGCTCTTTGTAGCTGTGGCGACCATTCTTTTCTTTTGCTCAATGAGAGCTTCTAAAGACGAATATGTCCATTAAAATAAAGCAGATGGGATAACTGCTCATATTTCCCATCTGCTTTACTTCTATATAAGTATAGACGTTTTATTTGTCCAATTGCTGTAGTAAGGTTAGCAGTTCAGTAAGACGGTCTGCTGTTTCTTTGTTGTGAGCTATAACTGCTGCAAAAATAGGAACAGCCTCTTGTAAGAGTATATAACTAAAATAATAATAGCTTACAAAAGCTTTCTGCTCATAACCCTTTGGCGTTTCCTCCTCCCATTCCAGCTCATCATTCTCTTCGTGATCCATCCATAAATATTTGACATCTAACAGCTCCTGCATAGTTTGAACTGAATAGGATGGGTCTAGATAATCTTCAGAAATTGCATGTGCCACAGCTAAATAAAGCTCTACTTCTTGTACAGAGACATCCCCCGTATTTTTGCTAGCAAGCTTTTTTAGAAGGACAAGCAAAGCCCATGGTGTGACCTGCCATAGTGTACCTTGATGCTCCACTAACTCAGCTAGCTCTGTATATTGCTCCTGTTCAATCAGCTGAGGGATAGCCGTTCCTCTTCCATAAGGTGTCGTCAATTGTAACCACGGGATACTCGGAATTTGCTCATTCAACATAGCGTTTCGTCCTCTCCACAATCAGTTAATAGCATGGTTTTTGATAAAAATAATTGGGTGTATGATAAATATTGACATAAGGTTTATGGAAAATATGAGTCGTTGCGGGCGAAAGTGGTGGGATTAGCCATGTCCAGTTGCCTGTAACGTCTCGTCCTGCTGATTCCTCTGCTTCTTCAAACAATTTAAACTGCTGAGCAGCTGTATGATGATCGACAATGCTCACGCCTTGTTCTTTAAAAGAATGAAGGACAGCAATATTAAGCTCCACTAATGCACGATCACGCCAAAGTGAAGCTTGCTTGGTTGTATCAAGATTAAAAACCTCCGCAATAGCTGGTAGCATATTATAACGGTCATGATCTGCTAAATTACGTGCACCGATTTCTGTCCCCATATACCAGCCATTAAAGGGTGCGGCTTGGAAATCAATGCCTGCCATTTGAAAACGCATACTTGAAATTATGGGTACAGCATACCATTTCATTCCTAATTTCTCTACATCCACTGACTCTGGATGACGAATTGGCACCTCTAAAATATATTCTACAGGAATTGTAAACAGCTGCGGAGCTCGCTCATCTACTTGTATAACAAGAGGTAACACATCGAATGGTGTCCTCTCACTTTTCCAACCTAACGATTCACATACTTTAGTAAAAACAATAGAATGTGCATCACCAATAACGCCAGCTTCCGTTTCATAGCCTGCATAACGAATTAGCTGATGATTCCATATACGCACCCTGTTCGAAGCAAATACTGTTATTGTTGGACGGATTTTTCCACTATTTGTTGCATAATCGATATGCTCCAGTAGTTTTTGAAAAATATCCTGTTCATCTAAAACGGCACGTGCATCTACTACATGCAATGATTGCCAAAACAGACGACCAATACATTTGTTACTATTACGCCACGCCACCCGTGCACCAAAAGCTAGCTCCTCTGTTGTTGGGTCGTACTCACCTGCATTCTTAATCTGTTGTAATCTATTCGCTAACCAACGCTCTGATTCATCTTGTTCTGTCTGATATAAACTTAAAAATTGCTGGATCTCCTGTATATTCATTTCGATTCCTCCACTTATCCTCATATTAGAGGAACAAAACGACAAGCACCACGAAAATAGCTATAAAAAAACATACATATTGCATATATGAAATAGTTTGTTCAAATTTATAATGAATCGAATCATGATTAGAAGATATTGTGAATGAAGAAGGAAAAGAGGTGGGCGACATCTTATAGAAAGGAGAAACAAAATATTAGTCATGTAAAAAAGCTACTGAACCATTGATAGCGGATTCGTAGCTTTCACTCTTTACTAATGTATCATTTATTGATAAAAGAAAAAGCATGTAACACAATATTTGTGCTACATGCTTGATGACCCGTACGGGATTCGAACCCGTGTTACCGCCGTGAAAGGGCGGTGTCTTAACCACTTGACCAACGGGCCGTGGCTCCGAAGGCAGGACTCGAACCTGCGACAACCTGATTAACAGTCAGGTGCTACTACCAACTGAGCTACTTCGGAATAATGATGGGCCTAAATGGACTCGAACCATCGACCTCACGCTTATCAGGCGTGCGCTCTAACCAGCTGAGCTATAGGCCCATTTTGGAGCGGGTGATGAGAATCGAACTCACGACATCAGCTTGGAAGGCTGAGGTTTTACCATTAAACTACACCCGCAAATAATGGTGGGTCAGGACGGAATCGAACCGCCGACACTTAGAGCTTCAATCTAATGCTCTACCAACTGAGCTACTGACCCAAAATGGAGGAGGTAGAGGGATTCGAACCCCCGCGCGGTGTTACCCGCCTGTCGGTTTTCAAGACCGATCCCTTCAGCCAGACTTGGGTATACCTCCAAAAATATTGAACTGGTGGAGCCTAGCGGGATCGAACCGCTGACCTCCTGCGTGCAAGGCAGGCGCTCTCCCAGCTGAGCTAAGGCCCCATTTATCATAAAAAATGGTCGGAATGACAGGATTCGAACCTACGACCCCTTGGTCCCAAACCAAGTGCTCTACCAAGCTGAGCTACATTCCGAAAACATAAATTTATTGGCGCGCCCGACAGGAGTCGAACCCATAACCTTCTGATCCGTAGTCAGACGCTCTATCCAATTGAGCTACGGGCGCAATATTCATTAAAAAACGATGAGCCATGAAGGACTCGAACCTTCGACCCTCTGATTAAAAGTCAGATGCTCTACCAACTGAGCTAATGGCTCGTAAAAAAGAAAAATGGCTGGGGTACTAGGATTCGAACCTAGGCATGACGGAATCAAAATCCGTTGCCTTACCGCTTGGCTATACCCCAATTTGAAAATGGGGCGACTGATGGGAATCGAACCCACGAATGTCGGAACCACAATCCGATGCGTTAACCACTTCGCCACAATCGCCACTATATAAATTATAACAGCTGTATATGAACGAGTACCTCAATACCTGGCAGGGGCAGTAGGAATCGAACCCACACCAAAGGTTTTGGAGACCTCTATTCTACCGTTGAACTATGCCCCTAAAATGGTGGAGGGGGACGGATTCGAACCGCCGAACCCTAAGGAGCGGATTTACAGTCCGCCGCGTTTAGCCACTTCGCTACCCCTCCAAGGGAATGGTGCCGGCGATAGGAGTCGAACCCACGACCTACTGATTACAAGTCAGTTGCTCTACCAACTGAGCTACACCGGCAAAAAAAAATGGCGGTCCCGACCGGGATCGAACCGGCGATCTCCTGCGTGACAGGCAGGCATGTTAACCGCTACACCACGGGACCATTTGGTTGCGGGGGCTGGATTTGAACCAACGACCTTCGGGTTATGAGCCCGACGAGCTACCACTGCTCCACCCCGCGATAATACTATACTGTTTTAAAAATAATGGTGGAGGATGACGGGCTCGAACCGCCGACCCTCTGCTTGTAAGGCAGATGCTCTCCCAGCTGAGCTAATCCTCCACGAAAAATAAGCGAAGCGATGTCCTACTCTCACAGGGGGAAGCCCCCAACTACCATCGGCGCTAAAGAGCTTAACTTCCGTGTTCGGTATGGGAACGGGTGTGGCCTCTTTGCCATCATCACTTCACTTATTCAGTTGAAAGAGTTGTTCTTTCAAAACTGGATAAACGGTTCATTGAATGTTTCAAACGTTTTGGTTAAGTCCTCGATCGATTAGTATTCGTCAGCTCCATATGTCACCACACTTCCACCTCGAACCTATCTACCTCATCGTCTTTGAGGGATCTTACTTACTTGCGTAATGGGAAATCTCATCTTGAGGGGGGCTTCATGCTTAGATGCTTTCAGCACTTATCCCGTCCACACATAGCTACCCAGCGATGCCTTTGGCAAGACAACTGGTACACCAGCGGTGTGTCCATCCCGGTCCTCTCGTACTAAGGACAGCTCCTCTCAAATTTCCTACGCCCACGACGGATAGGGACCGAACTGTCTCACGACGTTCTGAACCCAGCTCGCGTACCGCTTTAATGGGCGAACAGCCCAACCCTTGGGACCGACTACAGCCCCAGGATGCGATGAGCCGACATCGAGGTGCCAAACCTCCCCGTCGATGTGGACTCTTGGGGGAGATAAGCCTGTTATCCCCGGGGTAGCTTTTATCCGTTGAGCGATGGCCCTTCCATGCGGAACCACCGGATCACTAAGCCCGTCTTTCGACCCTGCTCGACTTGTAGGTCTCGCAGTCAAGCTCCCTTGTGCCTTTACACTCTACGAATGATTTCCAACCATTCTGAGGGAACCTTTGGGCGCCTCCGTTACCTTTTAGGAGGCGACCGCCCCAGTCAAACTGTCCGCCTGACACTGTCTCCTGCCCCGCTAAGGGGCATGGGTTAGAATTTCAATACAACCAGGGTAGTATCCCACCGACGCCTCCTTCGAAGCTGGCGCTCCGAGATCTCTGGCTCCTACCTATCCTGTACAAGTTGTACCAAAATTCAATATCAGGCTACAGTAAAGCTCCACGGGGTCTTTCCGTCCTGTCGCGGGTAACCTGCATCTTCACAGGTACTATAATTTCACCGAGTCTCTCGTTGAGACAGTGCCCAGATCGTTACGCCTTTCGTGCGGGTCGGAACTTACCCGACAAGGAATTTCGCTACCTTAGGACCGTTATAGTTACGGCCGCCGTTTACTGGGGCTTCAATTCGCAGCTTCGCTTGCGCTAACCACTCCTCTTAACCTTCCAGCACCGGGCAGGCGTCAGCCCCTATACGTCACCTTACGGTTTTGCAGAGACCTGTGTTTTTGCTAAACAGTCGCCTGGGCCTATTCACTGCGGCTCTCATGCGCTTGCACGCTCAAGAGCACCCCTTCTCCCGAAGTTACGGGGTCATTTTGCCGAGTTCCTTAACGAGAGTTCTCTCGCACACCTTAGGATTCTCTCCTCGACTACCTGTGTCGGTTTGCGGTACGGGCACCTCTCACCTCGATAGAGGCTTTTCTTGGCAGTGTGAAATCAGGAACTTCGTCCATACGGACTCGCCATCACAGCTCAACGTTACAGTGTGCGGATTTGCCTACACACACGCCTTACTGCTTGGACGCGCATAACCAACAGCGCGCTTACCCTATCCTACTGCGTCCCCCCATTTCTCAAACGGTGAGGAGGTGGTACAGGAATATCAACCTGTTGTCCATCGCCTACGCCTATCGGCCTCGGCTTAGGTCCCGACTAACCCTGAGCGGACGAGCCTTCCTCAGGAAACCTTAGTCATACGGTGGACGGGATTCTCACCCGTCTTTCGCTACTCATACCGGCATTCTCACTTCTAAGCGCTCCACCAGTCCTTCCGGTCTGACTTCAACGCACTTAGAACGCTCTCCTACCACTGACATCGTAGATGTCAATCCACAGCTTCGGTGAATCGTTTAGCCCCGATACATTTTCGGCGCAGCGTCACTCGACCAGTGAGCTATTACGCACTCTTTAAATGATGGCTGCTTCTAAGCCAACATCCTGGTTGTCTGTGCAACGCCACATCCTTTTCCACTTAACGATTACTTTGGGACCTTAGCTGGTGGTCTGGGCTGTTTCCCTTTTGACTACGGATCTTATCACTCGCAGTCTGACTCCCGTGTATAAATATCTGGCATTCGGAGTTTGTCTGAATTCGGTAAACCGGGATGGCCCCCTAGTCCAAACAGTGCTCTACCTCCAGTATTCTCATCACGAGGCTAGCCCTAAAGCTATTTCGGAGAGAACCAGCTATCTCCAAGTTCGATTGGAATTTCTCCGCTACCCACACCTCATCCCCGCACTTTTCAACGTGCGTGGGTTCGGGCCTCCAGTAAGTGTTACCTTACCTTCACCCTGGACATGGGTAGATCACCTGGTTTCGGGTCTACGACCACGTACTATTTCGCCCTATTCAGACTCGCTTTCGCTGCGGCTCCGCCTTCTAAAGCTTAACCTCGCACGTAATCGTAACTCGCCGGTTCATTCTACAAAAGGCACGCTATCACCCATTAACGGGCTCTAACTACTTGTAGGCACACGGTTTCAGGATCTCTTTCACTCCCCTTCCGGGGTGCTTTTCACCTTTCCCTCACGGTACTGGTTCACTATCGGTCACTAGGTAGTATTTAGCCTTGGGAGATGGTCCTCCCGGATTCCGACGGAATTTCACGTGTTCCGCCGTACTCAGGATCCACTCAGGAGAGAACGAACTTTCGACTACAGGGCTTTTACCTGCTCTGGCGGACCTTTCCAAGTCGCTTCATCTAACTCGCTCTTTTGTAACTCCGTATTGAGTGTCCTACAACCCCAAGAGGCAAGCCTCTTGGTTTGGGCTCTTCCCGTTTCGCTCGCCGCTACTCAGGGAATCGATTTTTCTTTCTCTTCCTCCAGGTACTTAGATGTTTCAGTTCCCTGGGTCTGCCTTCAAGACGCTATGTATTCACGTCAAGATACTACGCGATTAAACGTAGTGGGTTCCCCCATTCGGAAATCTCCGGATCAAAGCTCACTTACAGCTCCCCGAAGCATATCGGTGTTAGTGCCGTCCTTCTTCGGCTCCTAGTGCCAAGGCATTCGCCGTGCGCCCTTAATAACTTAACCTAACGGCTTTCAATAAAAATATCGGAAACCTCTTAATGTTATTAAGCCTATAAAAAACTTAAAAAAAATAAATGTGTTTGTTACAATTTCAATGTCGTTTTATCCAGTTTTCAAAGAACAAGTTTTGAAGCTTTTCATTCAAGAAGAATGAACCTTCAAAACTGAACGCAAAACGTAATCTTACAAACCCTAGGTTTGTATTCCGAAATAATCCTTAGAAAGGAGGTGATCCAGCCGCACCTTCCGATACGGCTACCTTGTTACGACTTCACCCCAATCATCTATCCCACCTTCGGCGGCTGGCTCCAAAAGGTTACCTCACCGACTTCGGGTGTTACAAACTCTCGTGGTGTGACGGGCGGTGTGTACAAGGCCCGGGAACGTATTCACCGCGGCATGCTGATCCGCGATTACTAGCGATTCCGGCTTCATGTAGGCGAGTTGCAGCCTACAATCCGAACTGAGAACGACTTTATCGGATTAGCTCCCTCTCGCGAGTTGGCAACCGTTTGTATCGTCCATTGTAGCACGTGTGTAGCCCAGGTCATAAGGGGCATGATGATTTGACGTCATCCCCACCTTCCTCCGGTTTGTCACCGGCAGTCACCTTAGAGTGCCCAACTAAATGATGGCAACTAAGATCAAGGGTTGCGCTCGTTGCGGGACTTAACCCAACATCTCACGACACGAGCTGACGACAACCATGCACCACCTGTCACCGTTGCCCCCGAAGGGGAAACTATATCTCTACAGTGGTCAACGGGATGTCAAGACCTGGTAAGGTTCTTCGCGTTGCTTCGAATTAAACCACATGCTCCACCGCTTGTGCGGGCCCCCGTCAATTCCTTTGAGTTTCAGTCTTGCGACCGTACTCCCCAGGCGGAGTGCTTAATGCGTTAGCTGCAGCACTAAGGGGCGGAAACCCCCTAACACTTAGCACTCATCGTTTACGGCGTGGACTACCAGGGTATCTAATCCTGTTTGCTCCCCACGCTTTCGCGCCTCAGTGTCAGTTACAGACCAGATAGTCGCCTTCGCCACTGGTGTTCCTCCAAATCTCTACGCATTTCACCGCTACACTTGGAATTCCACTATCCTCTTCTGCACTCAAGTCTCCCAGTTTCCAATGACCCTCCACGGTTGAGCCGTGGGCTTTCACATCAGACTTAAGAAACCACCTGCGCGCGCTTTACGCCCAATAATTCCGGACAACGCTTGCCACCTACGTATTACCGCGGCTGCTGGCACGTAGTTAGCCGTGGCTTTCTAATAAGGTACCGTCAAGGTACAGCCAGTTACTACTGTACTTGTTCTTCCCTTACAACAGAGTTTTACGAACCGAAATCCTTCTTCACTCACGCGGCGTTGCTCCATCAGGCTTTCGCCCATTGTGGAAGATTCCCTACTGCTGCCTCCCGTAGGAGTCTGGGCCGTGTCTCAGTCCCAGTGTGGCCGATCACCCTCTCAGGTCGGCTACGCATCGTCGCCTTGGTGAGCCGTTACCTCACCAACTAGCTAATGCGCCGCGGGCCCATCCTATAGCGACAGCCGAAACCGTCTTTCAGTGTTTCACCATGAGGTGAAACAGATTATTCGGTATTAGCCCCGGTTTCCCGGAGTTATCCCAAACTATAAGGTAGGTTGCCCACGTGTTACTCACCCGTCCGCCGCTAACGTCGAAGGAGCAAGCTCCTTCTCTGTTCGCTCGACTTGCATGTATTAGGCACGCCGCCAGCGTTCGTCCTGAGCCAGGATCAAACTCTCCATAAAAGAAATTTGAATAGCTCAAATTGTTTTGCTGGCATCATTTTGATGTCCAAAATTTTGTTTCGTTCACTAACCGAAGTTAGTTACTGAAAACTTTATTGATTACGTTTTGCTTGTTCAGTTTTCAAGGTTCATGTTTTGCTTTGTTTTAGCGTGTCACCGTGGCGACTTGTATAATACTACACTCTTATTTTTAAAAGGTCAACACTTTTCATGAAAAAAATTTAACTTTTTTCTTGGTAATGAAAAACTTCCTATATATACTCGTAAAAATAATGACAACCTAAAATTCAATTTTCACAAGTGAGTGCCATGTTATACCGCTATCTAAAAAAGAATTTTATCATACTTTTCGATAAAAAATAATAGATCTTTATATAAAATAAAAAACTCGGTATAGAAACCGAGTTTTTAAAACGGGAAAAAGAATGGGATGGCAATCATCATAACGATAAACATAACAATTTGTAATGGTACCCCTATTCTTACAAAATCCATAAATTTATAGCCCCCCGCCGTCATTACTAGCGCATTCGTAGGGGAAGCAATCGGCGTAGCAAATGCCATACTTGCCGCAACTGCTACTGCAATCATAAATGTTGTAGGACTAACTTCCATAGCAATGGCTGCACTCATTGCAATGGGCGCGAACAATACAGCAGTTGCCGTATTACTTATAAATTGACCAAATATAGCTGTTAAAATATAAACACCAATGAGCACGCCATATGGTCCAAAATCACCCAAGGCATTAATAATACCATCCGATAAAATGGTCATGCCTCCAGTTTTTTCTAACGCCGTTGCCATTGGCAACATTGCAGCCACTAGCACAATACTTTCAAAATTCATATTGCTATAGGCATCTTCCATGTTTCGTAAACAGCCTGTTAAAATCATCAACACAGCACCAATCATTACTGAGATTACAGCTGGGAAAACTTCGAATGCCATTAAAATAATCATCAACAGCATAATTAAACCGGCAATACCAGCTTTACCTGTAGCGGCTGCCACACTCGCGTGTTCTTTAGGCTGACCGACAACCACGACATCCTGGGTCTCTCTTGCTAACAAGAGAATTTCATCCCATGCTCCCTGTACTAATATGGCATCTCCAAATTTCAATTTATGAGAAACCATATCCTGAAGCTTATAACCACCTCTGCGATTAATGCCAATGATATTTAAATTATATTTTTCCCTGAATCCAAGAGAGCTAACGGTTTCATTAATAAAGCTCGAATTAGGTGTCAGCAACACCTCTGCAATACCGAGATGTTTCGATACCAATTCATCAGCTTCTCCTTCCACTAACCCTTGCATCTCAAGATGATAATCCTCAACAAAACGACGAATATCCTCTACTTCTCCTTGAACATACAGCTCGTCCTTGGCATGAATGACACTAGTTGGACCTGCCATTTCCTGATATGTCATCGGCAGTAAATTGATACCCTCCTGTGATTTACGATGAATTTTCATCATACAGAGCGTGTACTTAGCTGGCAGTTTTAGCTCTGCTAAAGATGTCTCAATAATTGGTGAGTCTTCAGGAACAGCGATTTTAAATAGACGATTATTTAAATCATATTGCTTAATAATTTTTTTTGGTGAAAGTTTATAGCCTTCATTTGTTTGTGTACGGTTTTGATCCTTTGGTAATAGAATATTACGTACAAGCACTAAATAAGTAATTCCAGCAATCATCCCAACAATACCAATAGGGGTCACTTCAAAAAAGCCCAGTTTATTATAGCCTCGATCAACCAATAACTGACTGACAATTAAATTGGTTGGTGACGCAATCAGTGTCATCAGACCAGAAAGACTTGCTACATATGAGAGTGGGAGTAGAAACTTAGACGGACTAACTTTCATACTAATCGCTATACTTACAACGATTGGCATCATTAATGCTACGGTACCAGTATTGCTCATAAAGGCACCAACAGATCCTACAATAATAAGCAGTAGCACAAATAATTTCAGCTCACTATTGCCCGACCATTTAAGTAAGAGTTGCCCTGCCATTCCTGCTAGACCTGTGCGTAATATTCCAGCGCCCACGACAAATAGCCCTGCAATCATTAAAACGACAGAGTTTGAAAAACCAGCTAATGCCTCCGTTGGCGTTAGAATATCCGCAATGACAAATGCTAGAAGTGACACAATCGCTACAAGATCTGCTCGTATTTTATTGGTCACAAATGCAAAAATTGTTGCTCCTAAAATAAGAAATGTTAATGTAAGCTGCACATCCATGAATTCCTTTCTAACATTAATCATTGTAATTATCGTCAGCAAAAAGGGTGTATTCCATTGCTATTTTTATTATAGCTTACCTAGAGCTACATATGATGAAATTCACCATCTTTTCAAAATTAAAAAAAGTGCGGCATCCAACCACACTTAAAAAAATAATTCCACTATTTTTGATAAAGATGATGCTCTTTAATATAGTCGTAACAAGCAGTAGGCAAGAGGTATCTCGGCTCTCCCCCCATCGCAAATTCCTCACGAATATAAGTAGAGCTAATTTCCATCGCTAGCCCTTTATCTATCAGATGGAATCTACCATCATCATTATTTCTTAAAATGGGAGAACGACTAATCGTTGATAGCATATCGATGCCATGTCTAGCCATTACAATAAATTTATTCTCCGCAACTAATGCGTCACCTTTTTTCCACAATCCCGCGCCGATATCCACTAATAAATCAGCGCCCATGATAAAATGCAATTCATCCTCTGGATGTTTTTCTCTAAAGTATTTCATCGTGTCATAAGTATAGATGTTCCAGCCTTCTTGGTCCATCTCATAGGAATCTGCAATAAAACGATCATCCTTAGCAATGGCCAGCTGTAGCATATTCCAACGATGAGTATCTGCTGTTTTTATCGTTTTATCTTTACGTTTGTTTGAACAAGGTAAAAAAATGACTCTATCTAATTTACAGCGGTGTGCGACTGTGCTTGCTGTCCAAAGATGAACATTGGTAATAGGATCAAAGGATGAACCATAAATACCTATTCTCGCCATTGTAACTACCTCCTATCTTGTGAAATTTTTTCTTTTATGTCCTGTATGCTTGCCATTTTATTGTCCCAACATGCTTGACTTAAATCGACAGGATACTCTTCGGGATTCATTGTTCGTTTATATTCACACCACAGTAAATGTAAATTTTCTTTCACATATGCTTGTGTTTCTTGAATTGTAGGTTCCTCATAAACTACTTTTCCGTTTTCTACGATGCTTTCATGTAAATCTTTTGCAAAAAAATTCGTTACAAATTTACTAATATACGTATGAACAGGGTGGAACATTTTCAATCTTTCTTCTTGCTCTATGTTTTCTCCCTCTAATGCAATATAGTCTCCTTCAGCATGACCATTATCCATATTAATAATACGGTAAACACGTTTACGCCCTGGTGTAGTCACTTTTTCAGGATTTGCTGAAATTTTAATGGTATCTACCATATCTCCACTTTCGTTTTCAATTGAAACTAATTTATATACCCCGCCAAGAGCTGCCTGATCATAGGCTGTAATAAGCTTCGTTCCGATTCCCCAAGCGTCAATTTGTGCACCTTGCGACTTTAAATGCATAATTGTATATTCGTCCAAATCATTCGAAGCCATAATTTTTGCTTCTGTAAATCCTGCAGCATCTAGCATTTTTCTTGCCTGTTTTGAAAGATATGCTAGATCACCACTGTCTAAACGAATACCAATAAAATTAATGTGATCTCCTAGCTCCTTTGCTACACGAATCGCATTAGGAACGCCCGAACGTAACGTATCATAGGTATCTACTAAAAATACACAATCTTTATGTGCCGCTGCATATTTTTTAAATGCAGTGTACTCATCCCGATAGGTTTGAATCATTGCATGGGCATGCGTTCCTGACACGGGGATACCGAATAATTTTCCTGCTCTTACATTACTTGTTGAAGAGAATCCACCTATATAGGCAGCACGAGTTCCCCAAATAGCTGCATCAAATTCATGTGCACGTCGAGTACCAAACTCCATCACGACATCCTCACCTGTCACTTGTTTAATGCGTGAAGCCTTTGTCGCAATCAACGTTTGATAGTTCACAATATTTAACAAAGGGGTTTCAATTAATTGGGCTTCTGCCAATGGGGCTTCAATTCGTAGGATAGGCTCATTCGCAAAGACTAGTTCTCCTTCCCTCATCGCCTTAATCGATCCAGTAAACTTAAGCTCCTGTAAATATTGAAGAAATTCCTCTGGATATTTTCCTTCTTCTCGTAAATATTGAATATCACTTTGAGAGAAACCGAAGTTATTAATAAACTCGATAGCTTTTTTTAAGCCTGCAAATACCGCATACCCATTGCCAAATGGAAGGTTTCTAAAATATAGCTCAAAAACAGCTTTGCGTTGATGAGCCCCATCTTGCCAGTAAGTTTGAACCATATTAATTTGATATAGATCTGTGTGTAACATAAAACTATCGTCAGCATATTTCATGTTTTTCCCTCCATTCATGTCAAATCACAGTGGCGCCAAGTGTATGCTCGAAATGTCCTAACGCCCACTCATGGCCTGTTTGATTAAAGGAGGCGACAGCATTCTTATGAACGACGACTTCGAACCCTTTATTATAAGCATCGACTGCTGTATGAAGAACACAGATATCTGTACAAACGCCGATTAAGTGAAGCTCAGTAATGCCTCTTTCACGTAGTTTCAGCTCTAAATCTGTCCCTGCAAAAGCTGAGTAGCGCGTTTTATCAATGTAATAGACATGATCCTGCTCTTTATGTGCTTCGTACAACGGTTTTAAAGCGCCAAATAAATCTCTGCCTTTTGTATTTCGAATATTATGTGGTGGAAATAGCTTTGTTTCTGGATGATAAACATCTCCTCGTTCATGAACATCGATGGCAAACACCGTAAACTCACCATTCAATATAAATTCCTTCGTTAAGCCTACATTTGCTTGCTCAAGCAGCTGGCCAGGCTCTCCACAAGTTAAGGCTCCATCAGATGCAACAAAATCAACTGTATAATCAATATTAATTAATGCTCGCTTTTTCATCATCTCATCACTCCGTTTTTAATTAGTAATAGCTAAATTACAAATTACTACATTTAAAACAATCAGGAAAGACGGATCTTTCCTAATGATAAATGGACTCCACCATTTCAAAATTATTAAATCTATATAGTTGCGAAGGTCTGAATGAATTTCGTTTGGTTTTCTTCGGTTTGCCTTCCTCATCTAATATTTTTTCGATAAAAGGTAATTTGGGTGCTTTTGTAAAGAACACCGAATCATTAGAAATTCGAGGATCTTCCCCAACTGTTAAAAGTACTCGCTGTAATTCTGACAAAGTGAATGCTTGTGGTAAAAAATTTTTAGCAACGGTTGTTTGAATCATATCTCTTTTAATAAAATTCAACGCATCTGTAATAATTTTTCTATGATCGAAGGCTAGTTGAAGTGTAAATACACTTTCTATATCAAACAGTTCTACCTCAGCCGCATCATCATTTGCTTGACGTTGTTCAATATATGTCTCAGGAACAATTGCGTAAAATGCATTTGAGATCATCCAACCACGAGGATCTCGATCGATTTGATCATAAACACCAAAGTGTTGAACATGCAAACCTTCAACATTGGTTTCTTCTTTTAATTCTCGTTTAGCTGCGATATAGGCTGTTTCTTTTTGATCGGCATCTACAAATCCTCCTGGGAGTGCCCATTTCCCTCCTTCAATATTCGGATTTCCATCAGCATCCTTAGCCGCACGCTTAATTAGCATAATCTTAAGCGTCATGTTGGGCGGCGCCTTTTCTTCTGTTTTCTCTGACGTAATTGTAAAAATGGCAATATCTGCGGTATATCCATCAGGTGTTTGATATTTTGAAGAATCATAATGCTCAAGCACTTCTTCCTCAGTACGGAATTTTGTCATTGTATAACCCCTTTAATTGATTACAAGGTTAAGTAATTTGTAATTCAATAATTACTATTTAATTGTATTATAATCTTCCTTCAAGGTAATTGCAACTCAATTTTAAAAAAGCATAAATAAAGCTTCCTCAGCCTTATTTATGCCCATTTTTTATCGATTATTCAACAGAATGCCGTTTTGTACAACAACTTGCCCATTTTTGATAACTGTATGTGTATGGTTCATACCATAGAAATATTGTAACTGCTTATAGTTGGCAACATCTAAAATAAGTACATCCGCTTTTTTATTCGCTTCCAAGGAACCTATTTGTTTGCCTCGATTTAATGCATAAGCTGCATTAATCGTTGTCGCAGTTAACACTTCCTCCAATGTCATTCCCATATGCATACAGGCTAAATTCATAATAAATGGTAAACTCATTGTCGGTGATGATCCCGGGTTAAAATCTGTTGATATTGCTACAGGCACCCCTTCATCAATCATTAGACGTCCTCTTGCATATGGTGCACGTAAAAAGAATGCAGTTCCTGGCAGTAATACAGCAATTGTGCCCGCTTCAGCCATTTTTAGAATTCCTTTATCAGAAGCAACCAGCAAATGCTCTGCCGAAATAGCTCCCACCTCGGCAGCAAGCTCCGCTCCTTGATAAGGCTCGATTTCATCAGCATGTATTTTCGGTGTTAAGCCAAGAGCTTTGCCAGCCTCTAAAATGCGCTGAGATTGCTCTGGTGTAAAGACACCCTTTTCACAAAATACATCATTAAATTCTGCCAGTTTTAGCTCTGCCACCTTGGGCAACATGTCATGGATTACAACATCAACAAATTCATCCTCACGTTCCTTATAGTCGCGTGGTACTGCATGCGCACCCATAAACGTACTAACAATATCAACGTCATGTGTAGCTTGTAATTGTTTCGCTACCTCTAGCTGCTTCTTTTCCGTATCCCAATC
This sequence comes from Lysinibacillus sp. FSL L8-0126, assembly GCF_038630385.1. Taxonomy (NCBI): domain Bacteria; kingdom Bacillati; phylum Bacillota; class Bacilli; order Caryophanales; family Bacillaceae; genus Lysinibacillus; species Lysinibacillus sp. FSL L8-0126. The sequence continues at coordinate 1,261,512 of NZ_CP152028.1, forward strand.
CAATCCATAACCTGATTTTGCTTCAACAGTTGTCACACCATGCTTTAAAAATACATCTAAATGCTGCATCGTCTTTTCATATAATTCTTCAAAGCTGGTTTCTCGTGTACGCTTTGTTGTAGCATGAATACCGCCACCTGCGTTCATAATTTCCATATAGGTAGAACCATTAAGTCTCATATTAAATTCTTGTTCACGTGTTCCACCATGCACTAAATGGGTATGACAATCCACTAAACCTGGCATCACAATCTTACCAGTAGCATCAATAATGTCTGCTTTCCTTACTAAATCAGGGAAATCTACTTCCAGTTGTTCAAAAGCTCCAACAGCTACAATACGATCTTCTTCAATTAGTACACAGCCATTTTCTACTACCGCAATTTCCTGCATTTGTTCTTTCGTACGCGGTCCTTGTGCATTACTTCTCAAAGTAATTACTTCATTGGCATTTCTAATTAGAATGGTCACTTCACATCACCCTTTAACATTGGTATATGGACACCTTTGTTTTTTGCCGTATTAATCGCAATCTCATAGCCTGCATCAGCATGACGGGCAACACCCATGCCAGGGTCCGAAATCAATACTCGTGCGATTTTTTCAGCAGCAAGCGCCGATCCATCCGCAACTAGTACTTGACCTGCATGCTGTGAATATCCCATTCCTACACCACCGCCATGATGCACACTCACCCAGCTCGCACCACTAGCAGTATTTACAAGCGCATTTAAAATTGGCCAATCCGATACTGCATCCGAACCATCCATCATCCCTTCTGTTTCACGATTTGGTGATGCGACTGAACCTGAATCTAAATGATCACGCCCAAAGACAATCGGTGCTGACAATTCACCATTCGCAACCATTTCGTTTACCTTTAATGCAAAGCGATGACGATCACCATAGCCTAACCAGCAAATACGAGCTGGTAACCCCTGCCATTTAACCATTTTTTGCGCCATATCAATCCAATTGACTAGACCTTCGTCTTCAGCGAACATCTCTTTCGCAAGTGCATCTGTTTTATAAATATCCTCAGGGTTTCCTGAAAGAGCCGCCCAACGGAATGGTCCCTTTCCTTCACAGAATAGTGGACGAATATAGGCTGGTACAAAGCCCGGGAAATCGAAGGCATTCGTTACACCCATCTCTTTGGCATAGGCACGAATATTATTTCCATAATCAAATACTTCTGCACCTGCATCTTGAAACGCTAGCATTGTACGAACATGCTCTGCCATTGTTTCTTTCGCTTTGTGCTCATACGTTTTAACGTCCGATTTCCGAAGTGCTAATGCTTCTTCAAATGTCATGCCATTTGGTACATAGCCATTAATCGGGTCATGTGCAGATGTTTGATCCGTCACAAAATCCGGAATAATCCCTCGATTTAACAGCTCACGATTGACATCTGCACAATTCCCTACAAGACCAATAGAAGCTGGCTCTTTCTGATTACGTAATTTATCGACTAATGCAATGGCTTCATCCACAGTCTCCACGATGTAATCACAGTATCCTTCTTTTATTTTACGTTCAATGCGGGCACGATCCACTTCAACGACTAAGATTACAGCGCCTGCCATTTTCCCAGCTAACGGCTGTGCACCACTCATACCGCCCATACCACCTGTTAGGATGAATTTACCACGTAAATCCGCAGTGCCAAATACCTTCTTCCCTGCTTCTACGAATGATAAATAAGTTCCCTGTAAAATGCCCTGAGCACCAATATAAATCCAGCTACCCGCAGTCATTTGCCCATACATCATTAAATCTCTGTCCTCTAATTCATAGAAATGATCCCAATTTGCCCATGCAGGTACTAGGTTTGAATTGGCAATTAATACACGGGGAGAATGCTCATGCGTACGGAATACAGCTACTGGCTTCCCTGATTGAATCAGCAGTGTTTCATCATTCTCTAATTCTTTTAAAGAAGCAATAATTTGTTCATAGCTTTCCCAGTTACGAGCAGCCTTTCCAATACCACCGTACACAATCAGCTCATCTGGGTTCTCAGCCACCTCTGGGTCTAGATTGTTCATTAACATACGCATTGCCGCTTCCTGTGTCCATCCCTTACATGTTAGTTCACTTCCACGTGGTGCACGAATATCTGTTTTGAATACCATAAAAACACGCTCCTTTTCATAAAAATACTATTAGTTTGAAAGTGTAGACACTAAAATAAAGACTGAATATTCAGACTCAAAAGCATATAATTATATCCAAAGCAGAGGTGACTCGGATTAACGAGTCTTGCCTCAGCCTTTGCTATTTCATTCAACCCTATTTACACATACTCATTTACTAGATCATTACTTGCTAGTAAGTATTTCGCCAATGCTTCAATTTCGTCACCAATTGGTTGATCCGCTAATAAAGGTGGACAGAATTCACGCACTTTCTCTAAGAATTTATGTGTTGTTGGAGATAATTGCTCTTCCGCCTTATCTAAATGGATTGCCTGAGAAGCACAAATTAATTCTATTGCGATAACGCGAGCCGCATTGTGAACAATCTGACGTACTTGACGGGCCGATGTTGTTCCCATACTTACATGGTCCTCTTGGTTACCTGATGTAGGAATAGAATCCACACTAGAAGGATGAGCTAATACTTTATTTTCTGAGACAATAGAAGCTGCTGTATATTGTGCAATCATTAGTCCACATTCAATCCCAGGGTTTGTTGCCAAGAACGGCGGCAATCCTTCGTTAAGATGTGGATTTACCATACGTTCTGTACGACGTTCTGAAATATTAGCCCATTCACTTACACCAATCTTCAAAAAGTCCATTGCCAAGGCAATTGGCTGACCATGGAAATGACCACCCGATAGTACCTCACCACTTTCTAAAACAATCGGATTATCTGTAGTCGCGTTCATTTCAGTTTGAACACGATTCTCCGCGTAGAAAAAGGACTGCCAAGAAGCACCGTGTACTTGCGGAATACAGCGTAGCGAGTAAGCATCCTGCATGCGAATTTCGCCTTGCTTTGTGACACGTTTACTACCATCAAGCCACTTACGAATACGTCCCCCCACCAGTTCTAATTCTGGATGTGGCCTTACTGCTAATAGCGCTGGATCAAATGCTGACGTAATGCCCTTTAAAGCTTCTAGCGTCAAGCTTGCCGCCATATCCGCCGCAAGTCCAATTCGTTCAGCTTCATTGACTGTTAATACACCAATTCCTGTCATAGCTTGCGTACCATTAACAAGTGCCAGCCCCTCTTTAGCTTGAAGTCGAACTGGTGTTAACTCCGCTCGTTGTAGCGCCTCGCTTCCACTCATAACTTCTCCGTTAAACTCCGCCTTACCTTCTCCCACTAGCACTAATGCCAAATGCGATAATGGCGCTAAATCGCCGCTTGCTCCCACCGAACCTTGTGACGGAACAATCGGATGCACCCCTTTATTAATAAACTCCAATAACAGCTGTACGGTTTCCTCACGAATGCCAGAAAATCCTCTAGCTAAAGCATTGGCACGTAACACCATCATTGCACGTACAACATCAGTAGGGAACGGTTCACCAACACCCGTTGCATCAGATCTTAATAAATTCAGCTGCAATAGCTCAATATCCTCTTGCTCAATTTTTATATTGCTGAGTTGCCCAAAGCCTGTATTCACTCCATAAATCGTTTGTCCTTCAGCTAAACGTTTCTCGATACGCTCTCTACTTAAACGAATACGTTGTAAACTATCGACAGAAAGTGCAACTGTTGCTTGCCCCTTAACGATTTCCTCAATTTGTTGTCTTGTTAATGTATTGCCATCAAGCTCGATGATCGATTTCACATGACATCCTCCTATTCCCTATCTAACTATGTAAATAAAAACTCCTCATTTATTGGTCGTAATATTAAAAACTTCAGCATTAAATTCCATTTAAGCGTTTTCATTGTACAAGTGGTTTCTGCTGATGATTTATTACTCTATTTACATTGTACTCACTACTTTTTTCAGAATATAGAGAATTTTAAAAGAGAAAAGAAGATTTTTTTCAGATTCCTATGTTATTTTTAATAATATAATCGTATTTTTATATGAAACTGGAATATTTTATAGGAGTTGATGTAATGAAGCTATTATTAATTGATCGTGATCCTACCGACTTGGCAGGCATAAAGTGGTTTTTACATACCTATTTCCCTGGAGACGTCTTCATTGAAATGTGCACAAGTATTTCAGAGGTGCCCCAAAGAATTCGATTATTTGAACCGGACGCCATTCTGTTAAATATCGATCTATTTCCTAATAATCGCTTAACGGCTCTTTATCGGGATTTACAAAAGCTATCTGGTGCCATTCTTGCAATGACGACAGAACCTTTATTTAAAAATGCATTGAAGGCAATAGATTTACAAGTGGCCCATCTCTTTGTAAAACCCATTGATTTAGAATTATTAAAACAAAAGCTCACAACCATTTCTCTTCGCACACCACAGGTCACGGAATATGCACAGGAGACTACAAATGATTCCTTTTATTATCAATTATTTTTAGATAACAAATCTAGTTCAATTGAGACGACCATACATTTCACAATGATGGAGCCAGAACATATCGAAACTTTTAATAAGCTTTACAATTGGCTACAACAAACACCTATCCACTTCCATATGAAAACCTACCCTCTATCCAATACAATTGTATGCCTTTTTCAAACAAGTGACATAAAGATGGTAGAAAAGGATGTCCGTGCACTTATGATGGAATGGCGGTTAATTAGTAATAGTTCTTTAAATATTGGCATTTATGATGGGCCACCGACAACCATCAAAAACATGTATACATTAACAAAGCGCGCACTACATCAAAGCTTTTACGAAGGCTTTGGTCATATTTTTTATGCAAGCAAACAAATTGAAACACAGCCCTTTGATCCCTTATTAACACCAGAAGAGCAACAATTGTTAATCAGTAGTTTGGAAGACGGAAACCTTGAAGCCGTTAAAACATTTTTATACCAGCTATCTAATGAGGGAATATATTATGAGCAAGATGATCTACGTATTCATTTAACAAGTGTTCTAGCACAAATTCGACGCTTTATGTTGAAATATAAATTACACGAAAAAGCAGTTATCGAGCAAAGCTATCGTCAGCTATTTCACTTAATCATTGAACATCCTATATTTTATACAATTCTCAATGGCATTATTTCTTTCACACAAACATTAATTGAATTAGCGCGGGAAGCTCGAATGGAGAAACGAGCCGATTATGTTGAACTAGCTTTAGAAATAATTGATCAACAATTTAATGATAGCTCCTTGTCCCTGCCCTTCGTCGCCCATAAGCTCGGAATCAGCCCAAATTATTTGAGTACCATTTTCTCAAAGAAGCAAGGCTTACCATTTAAACGCTATTTACAGCAAATAAGAATTCATCATGCTACTAACATGCTGCTAGAAACGGATTTTTCCATTAGTGAAATTGCCCATTTAAACGGTTTTGATGATCCTAATTATTTCATTAAAATATTTAAACAACAAATCGGCATAACGCCTAATCGATATCGAAAAAACTAAAAGATAATTGATTGAAATAATTTTCAATTAGTCCATTTTATTTTCAATAAAGGTTTTTACAATGTAGTCATTATCTTAAAATTCATGTCATTTTCATACCTAATATTTTTTAAAAGGAGATTAGAAAAGTGAAATTTCTGGTGAAAACTATGTATAAAACGCCTTTCCTTCGCATATATTTATAGTTTATCTTTAAATATAAAAATTCTTTAACGATAATAATTATAATGTACTAGCAATTCTATTTTATATTTGTTATAGTTATAGATGAAGAGTTTGACTTATATTTTTTTCAGGAGGTAAACTAATATGACAAACGCAAATGATCGTAGCCGTCGTTTTACAACAGCAGGTGGCGCTCCAGTAGTAAGTAACCATGACTCTATGTCAGCAGGTCCACGTGGTCCTCTTTTACTTCAAGATGTATGGTTAGTTGAAAAATTAGCAAATTTTAACCGTGAAGTAATTCCTGAACGTCGTATGCACGCTAAAGGCTCAGGTGCATTTGGTACTTTTACTGTAACGCATGATATTACTCAATATACAAAAGCGAAAATTTTCTCAGAGATTGGCAAGAAAACAGAAATGTTCGCACGTTTCTCAACAGTTGCTGGTGAGCGTGGTGCTGCAGATGCTGAGCGCGATATTCGTGGCTTTGCCCTTAAATTCTATACAGAAGAAGGAAACTGGGATCTAGTAGGGAACAATACACCTGTATTCTTCTTCCGCGACCCATTACACTTTACAGATTTAAACCATGTCGTTAAACGTGATCCACGTACAAATATGAAAAACGCTAACTCCAACTGGGATTTCTGGACTCTATTACCTGAAGCACTTCACCAAGTGACAATTGTAATGTCTGACCGTGGTATTCCAGCTGGTTACCGCAATATGCATGGATTTGGTTCTCATACGTATAGCTTTATCAATGCTGAAAATGAGCGTGTATGGGTTAAATTCCATTTCCGTACAGAGCAAGGTATTAAAAACTTAACAGGTGCTGAAGCTACTGAAGTTATCGGTCAAGATCGTGAATCTTCACAACGTGATCTATATGAAGCTATTGAAAAAGGCGATTTCCCTAAATGGAAAATGTATATTCAGGTTATGACAGAGGAGCAAGCTCGTGAGCTTCCATACAACCCATTTGACTTAACAAAAGTATGGTATAAAAAAGACTTCCCATTAATTCCTGTCGGTGAGTTCGAGTTAAATAAAAATCCGGACAACTACTTTGCAGAAGTTGAACAAGCTGCATTCGCACCATCTAACATTATTCCTGGTATTAGCTTCTCACCAGATAAAATGTTACAAGGTCGTATCTTTGCATACGCAGATGCACAACGCTATCGCCTAGGTGTAAACCACTATATGCTGCCAGTTAACGCACCGAAATGTCCATTCCGTACCTTCCATCGTGATGGTGCAATGCGCTTTGACGGCAACCTCGGTTCTACATTAGGCTATGAACCAAATAGCTATGGTGAATGGGAGCATAACCTAGACCATAAAGAGCCTGAATTACGCATTGATGGTCATGCAGGTATTCACGACTTCCGTGAAGATGATAACAATTACTTTGAGCAACCAGGTAAACTGTTCCGTTTAATGACTACAGAAGAGCAACAACGTCTATTTGAAAATACAGCGAATGATATGGCTTCTGTTGAAGAATTCATCAAACGCCGTCACATCCTTCACTGCTATTTAGCTGACCCAGCATATGGTGAGGGTGTCGCAAAAGCGATGGGTCTTTCGTTAGAAGGTATGGACCTTACAAACCCATATGTAAAACAACCAACTAACGTTTAATAGTCCACTTATTATTGATATCCAAATTCAACTTTTACTCCATGTGAATCTGTCATTCACATGGAGCTTTTTTATGATTAGAAAAGGCTTATGTCTATACTTTGACATAAGCCTTCCTTAGTGTTGAAAAACAAAACAGTCAATTGAAAGGGAGAAATGGATTTCCGTTGCAGGCTACTTGCTTTCCTGTGGGCGAGCGCCGAGCCGCTTCCTCCGCTACCGCTCCGTGCAGGGGCTCGCCTGTCTCGCTATCCCACGGGAGTCAAGTAGTCTTCCACTCCAACCCACATAAATGGTACCTTTTTAGCAAAGGTTTTCAAATAAAGTGAAGGTTTTTGCTACTTATTTTATGGAGGATGATTGTCATTCATCACTTCTCCATATTGAAAATAAGAGCCTATCCCCCTCTAAGAATACAGATAATGGGCTATTTGATCGCTATACTACTATGAAAAAAAGTAAAGACACTTTGCAGAATGGTTGATTGGAGTGGAGCGAGCGTAAGTGAGTGAAGTGGCTCATCGGACGCCCCCTGGAAAGGGCGCTGGCGGAACGGAAATCAACCTCTCACCTTGCAAATTTGCTTTTTCTGCCGTTGACATCATCTTTTTTCAACAACATGAAAGGCTTATGTCTATACTTTGACATAAGCCTTCCTTCATTATTGATAAATCTGACTCCCCGCTTTTTTAAACTCCTCTGCCTTTTCCTGCATACCTTGATGAATAGCTTCAGTCGTATTTAAATCTTTTTCTTTAGCATAATTACGAATATCCTGTGAGATTCTCATACTACAGAATTTAGGGCCACACATTGAGCAAAAGTGCGCTGTTTTTGCCCCCTCTGCTGGAAGCGTTTCGTCATGATATTCAACCGCACGTTCTGGATCTAATGATAGATTGAATTGATCACGCCAGCGGAATTCAAAGCGTGCTTTTGACAATGCATCATCCCGTTGTTGTGCACCTGGATGTCCTTTCGCTAAATCAGCTGCATGGGCAGCAATCTTATAAGTAATAACTCCTACTCGAACATCCTCACGATTAGGTAAGCCAAGATGCTCCTTCGGTGTCACATAGCAGAGCATCGCTGTACCAAACCAGCCAATCATCGCTGCACCAATAGCTGAGGTAATATGGTCATATCCTGGCGCAATATCTGTTGTTAATGGGCCCAATGTATAGAAAGGCGCTTCCTTACAAACTTCTAATTGCTTGTCCATATTCTCCTTTATCAAATGCATCGGTACATGACCTGGCCCCTCTACCATCACCTGAACATCATGCTTCCAAGCGATTTGTGTTAATTCACCAAGCGTTTCAAGCTCTGCAAATTGGGCCTCATCATTGGCATCTGCAATGGAACCTGGGCGTAAGCCATCTCCTAAAGAAAAAGCAACATCATATGTCTTCATAATTTCACAGATTTCCTCAAAATGTGTATAAAGGAAATTCTCTTGATGATGAAATAAACACCACTGTGCCATAATTGAACCACCACGTGACACAATGCCTGTTACACGATTTGCTGTAAGAGGTACATAGCGTAAAAGAACACCCGCATGTATCGTGAAATAATCAACCCCCTGCTCTGCTTGCTCAATGAGCGTATCACGATAAACTTCCCACGTTAAATCCTCGGCTATGCCATTTACTTTTTCTAAAGCCTGATAAATGGGCACCGTTCCCACTGGCACTGCAGCATTTCGAATAATCCATTCTCTCGTTGTATGAATATGTTTACCAGTCGAGAGATCCATAATATTATCGGCACCCCAGCGTGTAGCCCATGTCATTTTCTCAACTTCTTCTGCTATTGACGACGACACCGCGGAATTTCCAATGTTTGCATTGATTTTCACATGGAAGTTACGACCAATAATCATCGGCTCTGCCTCAGGGTGATTAATATTAGAAGGCATAATAGCCCGACCTGCTGCAATTTCTGAACGAACAAATTCAGGATCCATGTTTTCACGTATCGCCACAAACTCCATTTCCGGCGTTATCATTCCATTTCGTGCATAGTGAAGCTGTGTTACATTTTTACCCCTTTTTGCACGTAAAGGCTTCCGCTCCAATTCAGGGAAAACATTTTCTTGAATGCGCGGATCATCAACACGACGAAAACCGTTATCCTCAGGTTTAATCGTACGCCCCTCATATTCCTCAACATCTCCTCTTTCTTCTATCCATGCACGTCGCAAAGTAGGCAGACCCTTTGTAATATCAATGTGATAATTCGGATCTGTGTATGGACCACTCGTATCATATACTCGAATAGGGGCATTTTTTTCATCCCCAAAGCTACCAGTCGTTGGGCTTAATGCGATTTCACGCATAGGTACTAAAATATCTGGACGTGATCCTTCCACATACACTTTTTTGCTTCCTTCAAAGCTAGACATAATCGTAATGTTCTTTTCACTAACTACTGACATGAGCTACTTCTCTCCCTTAAATGTAATTTGATACAAGGACCGAAAATCTAGCTCACTCCAACAAATAAAGAAAGGCCGAATCCAAAATATTTTTTTGGATCCGGCCATGAATGTAAAGGTCTAGTAATTGCACACGACATACGATGCAATAGCTTCTTAACTTTCCCACGCTGGTATGAGCCAGATCAGGTCCAAAGGGTCAAGAAACTTCTAAGCGTTTCCCTCTCAGCCTGACTCATCAGACTCCCCTAGTTAATACTATTTAGTTTGATGCTAGTGTAGCAGATATTTCTAAGAGATGGAAGTTTTCCATTCAATATTTTAAAATTTTCATCCAACTAAGTAAATAATACTTCCGCAAGATAAATCACGATCGTTACTGTTAGACAGCTCACAATGGTTGAAAATAAAACAGTTTGCGCAGCTGTAGCTGATTCCACATCGTATTCTAATGCTAGACTAGAGCTATTGCGAGATGTTGGGAAGGCACTGGCTATAAACAGAGATTGTGCGACAACTCCATCTAACCCCAATACATAAATAATGACCAATGCTACAGCTGGTCCGATAACTAATCTTGTAAAACAGCTAACAAAAACAGTTTTATTAAACATAGATTTGATTTCAAGCTGTGATAATTGTGCGCCTAATGTAATTAAGGCTACAGCAATAAATCCATCTGCGACATGCTCTACAGGTATTTTGATAAACTGCGGTATACCAATATTAAAATAGTTCATAGCGACACCAATAATTAGCGCATGAATAATGGGCATTTTAAAGAAATCTTTGATGATTGTCATACCCGATTTCGTAGAGGAAATTAAATTGTACAAACCATATGTATAAGTTGTCATATTTTGAAATATAACGAGCATGACCTGAATGGCTACACCAATAGGTTGTGTTACAAAAATCATTTGGGCCACTGGAATACCATAATTTCCAGAGTTAATGAGCACAACACTATTTTTAAAGACGGCTGCCTCCGTTTTGGCCAAACCAAGCCCTTTCGCTAAAAAATGACTGAGTATCATTTGACTCCCAATAAAAAGCACAATAAATAACCCGACTTCTCCCAGAACAGACAGCTCTACACGTGTTTCATATAAATTCACAAAAACAGCGGCTGGCATAAAGCAATATGTAATAAGCTGAGACAATGCTTTTAAGTTAAAACGAAATTTCTTTTGTAGTATAGCGCCAAGTACAAGCAACACTAAAATAGGTGCAACAATTTGAAAGAAAATCATTCCGAGATACATCATATTGATGACCCCCTTCCCTTCATTATAGTAGTGCTGAATGGCTAACAGGTCAATGTCTCTTCCCTTCACCATTAAGAAAGACTGCCTATATATTTTAGGCAGCCTTTTTCTTTACGCTAGCTTAAATCGATTTACGACTTCTTGCAGTTCATTTGATATATCATTCATATTTTGAATAGACTCTGCTACTTTTTGTAACTCTGCTTGTTGATCCATTGCAGAAGCACTTACTTGTTCAGCAGAGGCAGCTGTTTCCTCTGAAATAGCAGATATACTTTGAATAGCCATAATTGCTTGATTTTTATGCTCTAACATACTAGATAACTTACTCATTAGTTCACTAATGGAAGCTGCAATTGAACGTGACAAGTCACTGCTATCTTTAAAGGCCATTTGTGTGCTTTGTACGGACTCATTTTGAGAATGCATTAAATCTGCATTCGAAGCAATAACAGCTACTGTCTGTTGGGAATTTTCGAGAATACTTTCTACCGTACTCTTAATAATTTCTGTTTCATTTTTAGATTGCTCTGCTAGCTTTCTTACTTCCTCTGCTACTACCGCAAACCCTTTTCCATGTTCGCCAGCACGAGCTGCCTCAATACTTGCATTTAAAGCTAACAGATTCGTTTGCTCTGTAATGCTTTGAATAGAAGCGATGATTTGATTAATATTGGCAATGTTAGAAGCTAATGATTCCATTTGCTGTTGAATACGCCCATTCATCTCATTTGTTTCTATATTATGTTCACGTAAACTATTAACCTCATGCAATCCCTTTTCTGTCGTTGCACTTGTTTTATGAGATAGCTCATCCATCTCATTGGATAGTGACGTAATGGCATCAATCTGATCAGATAGATCCATCATTCGATAATTGGTTTCTTCAGTATCCTCTGATTGCTTCGATGCACCTTGTGCAATTTCATTGATTGCTACTGAAACCTCTTGACTTGAAGCTACTATTTCATTAAAGACCTCATGCACTTGATTAGAAGATTGGTTCAATAATGTCGTAGAATTTAGCACTGTTTGTATTGCACTATTGGTTTTATCCAGCATATTATTATAAGCCAGTGCAACTGCACCAATCTCATCAGACTTAATATATTTCTCCTCTACTCTTTGTGTTAAATCCCCTTCTGCAGCTGTTTCAATGGATGCACGCAAAAATTGGAGTGGCTTTAACTGTTTGTAAATGAATAGCACACTTGCAACTGTCATCAAAACAACCATAATAATAGAAGAAATAATTGTAAATACAAAGACGTGGTTGTATGTCTCTAGAATTTTTGATTCAGGCAATACAATTTGAACAGTCCACGTCTCGTCAATATCCTCTAAAATCATTGGGGCAAATACATTAAATGCCTTTTCCTTAAACTGGTTAGAATCAACGTACATACTTGTAAGCTCATCATTTTCCATGGTCTTACTAATACTTGTCCAAGCTGGGTCCTCTTGCATATTGCGCCCATCTAGCTCTTCACCAAAACTGTTGGCTGTCAGTACACCCTTATTCGTAATAATGCCCGCATAACCACCCTCTGGTGCAACAGATTCTGTTAATCCATTTAAAAAATCTATCGATACATCCGCCGTCAATACACCAAAAAACGATCCAGAAGCATTGACTAACGGCACTGAAATGGTTGTCATTAATACGTTCTTTCCATTTACATTATAATCATACGGCTCCGTTAAAACTGCGCGTCCGTCTTCTTTTGGCACCCAGTACCATTCAGAAACACTTTTATCATCGACCCCTTCAATTAAAGTGGTGCTGATCTTATTATCATCTTTGCTTAGGTATGGTCCAAAACGTTTTTTGGAATCGACTAAAGTAGCCTCTGCATTTGCATCTAACATAATAGAACCCTGCTCAAAGATTGCTCCAACACCAAGTAAATCATCATTGTTAGCTAGATTATTTTCCATAATGTCTAAGACACCCTTGGAAGATAAAGCATTATTCTTCTGCATGCTTTCAATGATTTGCTTTGTTGTTTGCAATGCCGTATTTGCTTTCTTGAAACGTTCACTCATAATAGCAGCCGAAGATTCAGCAGCCTGCACCGTTGCATATTCTGAGTCTTCCACACTTTGATTTTTTATAATAATTCCCGTTGTCACTGTATAGGATAAAAATAAAACTAGAAATAATCCTATAATTAGGGAAGATAGTTTTAATGCAATACCTTTAGATTTTTTCATAACTAACACCCCACTTTTATAATAATGATAAAGGATGAAAGGTTGTATCACAATAAAATATTTAGCGAATAAAGTAGAATTTTACAGAGTTATAGAGAGAAATACGGACAAATCTACAACCAATATACATTTTTTAATAAGGGTCTTATGAACTATTAAAAACAAAACATACTAACATTAGTAGTACAAACCATGGCCCTGGTTTGTACTACTAATGTTAGTATGTTTCATAACAAAATCATGTAGTTTAACTAAAGGTTTGAGCATGAGGCATAGCATTTGCTTGTTTCCAGCTTTCATACCATCTCTCAATTTCCTCGCTTGGTTCCACTGCCAAATGCTCCTGAAGCATTTTTTTTAATAACCCGTATTGCTCCTCAACGGCAGCTGTATTATTTAGAAGATCATATAGCTTCATTAAAGTGAAGTAGTTTTCCTCTGCATCAGAAAAAAGTACCTGGACTTTTTCCTGTACCTTTACTGCAGCCATGTAGTTCTCATTTTTTATATAAAACTCGCTTAGCTGATGAGCATGGTGTAACCACAATCTCCTTAAGCGCTCTCGCTCACTTTCCGCCCATAGATAATCGCAATCTCCTAAATAATCACCTGTATACATTTGGAATACTTTTTCATGTTCATCAACTGATGTCTCTTGTAATGGGGGTAATGATTTTAAACAGGACAGCCACTGTTCTACATCCACTACAACATTTTCAACTAAGAGCTTATAGCCAGAATTCAGCAAAGGGCTTGAAATTTGCACACCATCCATTCCATAATTTTTTAATGTTTGACGGATTGTATAGATAGCTGTATAAAGCTGTTTAGATGCTTTATCGATATCAGACTCCGGCCAAAATAATTCTAAAATCGTATCACGATAAATCATTTCATCACGGTGATTTAGCATGAAGGCAAATAGCTCTTTGGCTTTAGATGTACGCCATTTCATGAGCTGTGTATGACCATCTGGTGTAACAACATTAAGACCGCCAAAAAGCTTAATAATTGTATGTTTAGGCGGAACTTTTTTATGTTTATTATTTATGTGTTCTAGGCGTTCTAAGGTCTTTTCTAAACGAACATTTTGTACAGGCTTTAATAAGTAATCAATAGCATGTAGATTAAATGCATCTATTGCGTATTGATCAAACCCTGTTGTAAAAACGATTTCTACATCGGGCAATAACTCTTGAATTTTTTCCCCTAATGCTAAACCATCCAAATCAGGCATCACGATATCTAAAAATACAGCATTTGGCTGTAGCGTTTGGATCTCTTCAATTGCTTTTAGAGAATCGGTGTATTCTCCTACTATTTCAATTTCCGGGACATTACTTTTTTCAAGTAAGGTTTTTAGTCTCGTTAATGGTAAAATTTCATCATCTACTAGCACGATTCTCACATTGACCCCTCCTAAAAAACTATTCCTTTACTTATTATCGTATAATTATTAAAAGAATTGATAGAATAACCATTACTTTTGAAGGAGAAATAACTCTATTTGTCGAAATCTATTATTTATGATGAAAAAGAAAATACTTTCCAAAAATTTTACTATTTTTCTAATTGCCGGGTTATTCTTTTGTTTTCTAACTTTGATACGCTTCACTTGGATGAATTTCACAAATATTTCAACAGGGATCGATGCTATCCAAGGGACTGTTAATTTAAGAAATATTGATACAAGCCATAATTTTATAATTAAGCTACAAAAGGAATGGGAATTCTACCCTAATACCCTTCTCGCTTCAGAAAATACCCAATCAGTGGAACAACATAAAGTTTATACAAATCAACCAGAATCTTGGGATCAGTATTTTCAACATAATGATGAGGTTCATTATGGTTCTTATCGTTTAAAAATTCTCAAAGAACACACTTCACCTCAGATGTATGGCATTACGATTCCTGAAGGTTTAGCACCCTATGAGCTTTACATCGATGGTCAATTCATTGGTGGACTAGGGAATCTTACAGCGGATTATACTCAAACTGCTCCTATTGGCAGACCTGTAACCCATTATTTTACGCTTAATACTAATGAAAGCGAAATTATTATCCAAGGTGTTCAAACAAACCCATATGTACAAGGCGGGTTTCAAAAAGAAATTATTTTTGGCGATTTGCACTCTATGGAACAATCAAAAACCTTTTCCATTACAACTCAAATGGCGGTTTGCTTTGTCTTTATTTTTTATCTATTATTTACGATTCTACTTTGGATTATCGGTATTCGGGATAAATCTCTTCTTTATTTTGCCTTGATTATTGTTTCAACCTGTGTAACCGTACTCGTTTCTAGCAATAAAATTTTATTTAGCTACCTACCTATCAATTGGATTTGGGCAAACAAATTATTTTATTTTTCTTATATTAACAATATGATGTTTTTCGTTTTGTTCCTACGTGAATTGATGAAGGAATACGCTAAGCCTAAAATATTAACGATTGTTCCTTTGCTATGTGCTACCTATTTATTATTTATTGTAGTAACCCCGATAGAATACATTTTTAAAACAAAAATGATATTCATAATACTTTTCATCGTCTCGCCTATTATTATAACGATTTTCACATTGTCTATCGTGATAAAAGGTCAAAAAGGCGTAATATTTTTATTATTAACAGGGACAGCAGTAGTCACTAATTCATTATTTTTCTCTATAAGACAAAATGCTACACTACCTTATAGTCATTATCCTTTTGATTTATTAATTGGTATAACGGCATTATCCGCATTTTGGTTTACACGCTATTTTCAATCAACCTTACAAACTGAAAAGCTTTCTGTGAAATTACAAAAAGAAATAAGTACAAAGGATGATTTTCTAGCAAATACCTCTCATGAGCTGCGAAACCCTTTGCACGGCATGATGAGCATCGCCCAAACTTTGTTAGCAAAACAGGAAACTAAAGAAGATCAAAGTGATTTAAAACTATTGGTAAGAATCGGCAATCACATGACCCATATGCTAGATGATTTATTAGATCTAGTAAAGCTAAAAGAAAAAACGCTTCGACTGCAGCCCAAACCTTTGAATGCTTATAATCTCGCAAGTGGGGTTAGCAATATGTTTCGTTTTATGCTGAAAGGAAAACCAATTGAGCTTATCATACGGATACCTACTAATTCACCTTTTGTGTTAGCAGATGAGACACGATTAATTCAAATTTTTTCCAACCTAATTCATAATGCCATTAAATTTACAGAGCAGGGCTCCATTACGATTGATGCCGAAGTGGTTGGTAAAAAATTATATATTTCCGTTACAGATACAGGAATTGGCATTGAAAAGGATATGCAAGAAAGAATATTCGACCCTTATGAGCAAGTTGATTCAACAATGACGTCGGTAAGTGGGGGCCTCGGATTAGGCTTAAGTATTTGCCAAGAGCTTATATCTTTGCACGGTGGGACAATATCGTTGACTTCCACTCTTGGGGAAGGCTCATCCTTTACGTTTTCCTTACCCATAGCAAAGACACAAACAGTGGAATACAGTGACTCCAATACTGAAATGGATACAACATTATTAAAATTTACGTCATTGTTAAATGATTTATCGCAAATGAAAGAAAGCTTTGCCGCTTCCACTGAAGAAACTACTTTGGTGACCAGTCAGGCAAGAATTCTTGTCGTGGATGATGATGCTGTAAACTTACAAGTTCTCGTGAATGCATTTTCGACTGAACCCTTTGAAATTGAAACAGCTTTAAGTGGGACCGAAGCTCTTAGAAAACTACAAGAGAGTAGCTTTGATTTAGTTATTTCCGACATTATGATGCCGCATATGTCTGGCTATGAATTGGCAAAGTACATTCGTGAAAAATTCTCAATTTCAGAGCTGCCCATATTATTTTTAACAGCTCGACAGCAAAGTGAAGATATTCGACTCGCCTTTTTAAGTGGAGCAAATGACTACATTAGGAAACCAATGGAATACATGGAGCTTAAATCACGTGTTCAAGCACTCATTCAGATGAAGCAATCTAGTGAGGAACGTCTTCGCATTGAAGCTGCATGGCTCCAAGCACAAATTCAACCTCACTTTTTCTTCAATACACTGAATTCTATTATTTCTTTAAATGGAGTAGATGATGAAAAAATGGAGGAATTACTACTGGCCTTTAGTGATTACCTACAAATGAGTTTCGATTTCCAAAATGTCGATTTAGTCGTGCCTATCGACTATGAATTAAAGCTTGTACGCGCCTATATTGCAATTGAACAAATTCGCTTTGGTGACAGGATACGAGTTGTGTGGAATATTCCTAATCAGATGAGTCTGTTTGTTCCTCCACTGTCGTTACAAACTTTGGTCGAAAATGCTATCCAGCATGGTATTTTACCTCGTCGAGAGGGTGGTACTGTGACCATCTGCATCAAAGAGATGGAGAAGCTTTTTACAATAGCCATTTCTGATAACGGTGTTGGCTTTGAACATAGGATACCTGAAAAGAAAACAAGCGTAGGTCTTGTCAATACGGAACAACGTCTAAAGCAATTATTTGGCGTGGAATTAACGATAAACAGTGTCATTGATCAAGGCACAACCATCTCCTTCTCCATTCCAAAAACTTAAAGGCGAATGATGTCGTTCTAACCGCCAGTTTGGAAGCTGAATCCGTCACTTTATGAGCTCTATTCATCTCTTCCAGAAATCCTATCCATTGCACGAACAAAAAAGACTAGGCTTACAAAAGAAGCCTAGTCTTTCTTGGTTTGCTTACAGTTTAAGACATTGACAAGATTACATAAAATAGCTTACTACATGGTACTGAACAAATCCTGAACATCCTTGTATTTTTCATGTATCACATTCGTAACTTTTGACTGTTCAGCTGCTTAATTTTCTTTTCTGCTTAGTTTGCTTGTAACCGTTCCCTTCTTGGCTCTCTATCTACTGTTAATCTGTTCAATGTCTACATACCACCCAAATTAATACTTCATCACATCATGAATATTTTCAGCGATTTGTCGATTTTCTTATGTACCTGTTACAACATAATACTTTGATGAATTGTTCATTTTCTTCTTTTGAACAGTACCTAGTGATGCATTTTTAACCTTCGGGATCAATTGTAACCAATTGACTCACCATGCTCTCTACTCAACATCTCCTGTTTTTCCCATTAAATTTCTATTATCTTTACAAATATAACTTCCTCTATAGGTACTGAAGTTATATGATGCTCACATAAATTTTATAACCAATCTACCTAATCATCTAAAAAATGCATAAAAAGATCCTAGGCTATGATAAAATTGATTTAACACCAAATCTTGGATAGATTCCCACTGCATCTACCATGAAAAATAAAATAGGAGGCTTCTCTTAGTATGAAAAACAAAAAAAGATTGGCTTTGCTGTCTTTAGTTGCTATCCCTTCACTTCTTTACAGTGCACCAGCATCAGCAGCTGAAGTTACAGAGCCATCAAAAATAGCCTACACATACAATAATAACTACTACTACAATTCTAATGTCTGGAATGTTATTCAGCTCATATCAATCATTGATGATCGATATTCCTCATTCCAAACAAGATTGGAATCGGCTCTCAAAGCTTATAACAACTTGACTGAAACAGAAAAACAGTATGTTACTAATTATGACGTACTTTCCAATCATCAACATACTAGAATTTTATATCGTAAACTCGCTTCACAAATTGAAGAAAAACTAGCTTCTGTAGAACCTACCGCAGTAAATTATTATGAAAATGTTTTGGCTACAAGGGAGTGGTTCAATTCTTTAAACGCTGCACAGAAAACATTTGTTAATGCTGAAACACAGAGAATACTATCATCATATATAAGTCCAAATACGACAATTGACAAAGTAGTAACGAAAATACAATTATTAAATTCTTCACGCTTAAGCTTCCATCAAGAAGTTGAGGCAGCACGTGCTGAATATAATGCATTACGAAAATTTACAAATGCTTATTTACCGTATGGTACAGAGCAACTATTATTAGAGGCTGAACGACTTGTCGTAAAGGATAAAGCTGCTGCCAAAGATGTAGAAAATGCCATTGCTGCTCTATCACCTAAAACATCTACAATTAAGGATGTACAAAAGGTTAAAACTGCGTTTGAGGCGCTAACACCCGTGCAGCAACAAATAGTTCCAAATGTGTCTATTTTAATTGATTTTGTGAATGGTAAATATAAACTTCCAACACAATCAGTTGAAAATACAAAGCCTAATTTTTCCAATACTGTCGCATTGCCTGGTAAAACAACGGCTATGTCTAGAAATAGAAATGATTATAGTGCAAAAATAAATGTCACTGACCCAGGAGTTCACACAGAAAGATTTATCTTAACTACCAAATCTAATATGACATTAATTATTCCTTCTCTCTCAACTTTAGTGGATAAGGATACTACTGGTGTCATAGAAATTCAGCTTAAAAGAAAATTAAATAACATTACATTCAAGATGACACTCAATAATAAACCTATAGAATTCGAGGAAAACATCGAATTAATTATTAACAATTTGCCTAAAAATGCTTCCATTATTCAAAGGAACGATTTAGGTGAGAAGTTGCATACTAACTTCTATGTTGATGGAAATCGTCATATTGTTCAAGCAACTACGTCTGGCACATTCCAAATTATAAGAAAATAAGCATGACGCTTCTGAAAGAAGAAACAACTAAATTCAAGTTAGTTGTTCCAGACTGTAGACAAAAGCCCCATAAACGATATTTATGGGGCACTCTCTAATGTTTATACTATTTTGTCGTAGCTACTAGGTTGTCCACGATGAAATCTAGCTGCTTTGTTAATGAATAAATGTCGTTATAGTAACAAAAACCAAAATCCATTTCAATCAGTCTTCCTTCTTTAACGGCTGGGATATTAGACCAAACTGGGTGATCTGTTAAATCCACCATTCCTTCGTAGGATGAACGGAACACAAAATCACCTGCATAATCTGTTAGTACTTCTAAAGAGACATTGATTGCCTCATCCGTGTTGTTTTTGTCATCAATTTTCTTTTGAATAATATCAGGTGCTTTCAAACCTAAATACTCATAAATAGCTTGGGAACCACGTCCATAGGTATAGCTTGTCACTACGGACATTTGTCCTTTGCCGCCTTCCATAATACTAACTGTTTTATCTGAAATACCTGCCTCTTTCAGCTTTTCTTGACTGTTCTCTACTTTTGTATAGAAATTAGCTAAAAGCTCTTTTGCTTCTTTCTCTTTCCCTAATACTTCACCAATCTTCGTTAAACGGTCATCCAGTGATGTAGAGAAATCGATCATGACAGTAGGTGCAATTTTTTGCATTTGCTCATACAGCTCATCCTTACTTGGGATAATGATGACGTCAGGTTTTAATTGGATTACTGCCTCCACATTTGGTTCGAACCACTCACCTAAACTTTCAACTGTTTTTAATTCTTCCTCAAATGCTGCTCCCTCTTGTATTTTAGAGGATCCCACTGGTGTCACATCAAAAGCTAGTACATCACCTGTATAATACATCACCACTACTCGCTCAGGATTTACAGGTATTTCTACATCTCCTTTCATAGTGGATACAATTTTTGTTTGTGATTCGCTGACTGCTTGTGCCGTAGAGGCCTGTTTTTCCCCGCTTCCAGTATTTGTTGTTGCTCCACTACTGCAAGCATTTAATAAAAGTGTCAGACATAGAAAGAGTGTTGCAATAGCTGATAATCCTCTTTTATTCATTGGTTCATACTTCCTTTCATTATATTGATAACCATTCTCAATATAATCTTGGAAGCTCCAATCGACAATAGAGTATCTTTCAGACATTGAAGGACTATCTTTTACTAGACGATTCAACTGTTCCCTTTGACGAAATTTTGTGGGGGAAACGCCTACTCTCTTTTTGAATAGTCTACTAAAATAATAAACATCGTTATAGCCGACACCCATTGCGATATCGCGCAAGCTAGCATTTGTCTGCTCAAGCAAAATAGAAGCTTTTTCAATACGGAGCTGAATTAAATACTCAATCGGACTACAACCTATTTGTTGCTTGAATTGAATGGATAAATGGGATGGACTATAGCGTAATGCCTTCGCAATTGATTCTAAAGTCAATGGCTGTGCATAATTTTCTTCTAGATAGGCTTTAATTTGATTAGAGACATTCAGCTTTTGAATGTCGATACTGTCTTGTTCTAACTGCTTGAAAATCTCATTTAATAATTGATAGAATAGCGATTTAATGGTAAATTTGCTGAGATTATTAGCATTTCCCCATTCTATATACATATAATGTATTTTTTTAAACATAGTAATAGGTGAGTTAGGTATAAGACTGTATTGATAGTTGAAAGGATTATTGCTTTGCATGGCTCTTGCTATCATTTTATTAAGGGTTAAAGGAATGGAAGCTCGATAAAATACCATGTAGTATTCAAACCCTTTGTCTGTTGCCACGATTTGCAAAGTGGAGCCTTTTCCACCGTGAATAAGATGAAAGCCCTCTAGTGTATAGTTTGTTAAATCGATCTGGATTTCTGCACCTCCACCTGTGGCAAAAAGAAACATATTAGCAGGCAATTTATATAATTTCCCAATCTCTTCAGGTTTAAATAGTTCATATCGTATATCGAGTACTTTAATCGTTGCATGATTCCAAAGAAAAAAAAACTCCTCTTTTGGCAGCATCCTACATCATTCCTTCCAATTATCACTATCTCCCAGTTTATTATAATTGATAATCGTTCTCAATACATTTTTCTACAATCATGCATGAAACATAGAAAAATCACTCAAACATCCAATGCTTGAGTGATTTTATGGAATCCCATTTATTTTGCTTTTGCATGCTGTACTAGCATTTCTGTCACTTCTTCAATTTGTCCTAGGATTGAAATAGGATCTGAAAACCAGAAACTCCAGCCATCAATTTCAAAAATTTGATCATCTTGCACAGCATCTAGCGTTTTCCAAACTGGTTCGTTTTTATAATCATATGTTTCTGTCGCTTTATCAACAGCCACAAAAATATAATCACCCGCATAATCTGGAAGTAATTCAGGTGATAATTCCAGCCACGGCTTTTCAGGATCAATTTCCTCTACTACTTTTGCGGGTGGAGTTAGCCCAAGCCCATCATAAAATGATCGCCCTGTATAACCATTACCATATAATGTTATGTTATTTTTTGCTCCACCAGCAAAAATCGTCACGGTTTGATCCTTACCAATGATATCTTGAACCGTTTGTCTCGCTTTTGCTACCCTTTGACTATAGTCATCTAACCAAGCCTTCACTTCTTCTTCTTTATCTAAAATTTTACTAAACTCCTCCAATGTTGCATCCATTTCTAAATTAAAGGGTATTAAAACTGTAGGCGCTATTTTAGCATATGCTTCGTATTTCTTATCATCCCCAGTAATGATAAGGTCGGGCTTCAAATCAACTACTGCTTCAAGGGATTCTTCAAAATAAGTAATTCCTTCATTATGCTCCTTCAGGTAAGGGCTTTTCATATAAAGCTCCTGTGTTCCAACTGGTTTAATGCCCATAGTTAATAAAAAACCTGGGTAATAATCGGTTACGATACGTTCTGGGTCAACAGGAATCTCGACATCCCCCTTCACAGTGGATACAATTTTGGTTGTCGACTGTACTTCCGTTGACTCATTAGCTGGTGCTTTTGTTTCTCCATTATTAGAAGCTGTGATAGCAGTACCAGAGCATGCACTAAGCAATAAAGTGAAGCATAGCAATAGAGTCGCCATCATAGAGGACTTTGCTTTTTTATTCATCGATAAATCTCCTTTTGCTTTATATTGATAATAATTATCATTATCAATATAATGTCGTATCCACTTTTTATCATTAGACAAAGAAAGCCGATACATAGGACGATACGATTTATGCTTATCTGGCTGTTGTTTAAATTGCATTGGGGTTTGCCCACTGTACTTTTTAAAGATACGGATAAAATAAGAGACATCTTCATAGCCAACACTCGACGCAATCTCCTGCAAGCTCGAAGTGGTATGTAATAATAACTGCTGTGCTTTTTGTATTCTTATCTGGATAAGATAATCAATAATACTTCTACCCGTCTTCTGCTTAAATTGCTTAGCTATATAGGGCACACTATAATTCAACATTTGAGCAAGCGATTCTCGTGTAATCGGTTGATTGTAATATTCTTCTATATAATTTTGAATTTGCTCCACAAGGTCCGGCTGTTGAACAATGACCTGCTGTTGATGTAATTGCTGCAAAAGTTCATAAATGAATTGATAAAAAAGGACTTTGACATGAAAATGGGCTAGATTGCCCTGTTTGAGCCACTCTCGGTGCATAGTTTCGATTTTTTCCTGTAATGTGAGCGCATTCGAAATTTGAAAAACATATTGAAGCTGAAAAGGTTTTTCACGTTCCCACAATGCTAGCAAATTTTTTCTATGAGGAAGAGGTAACGTCGCTTTGTAGAGAATTAAATAGTACTCCAAACTATCTTCTACAGCACTAATATGCAGGCAGCTCCCTTTACCAACATGCACTATATAAAAATTTTCTATCTTATAGGCTTTACTGTCTAATAATACTTTAGCCTTTCCCTTTATTGCGTACAAAAAACCGCTTGCTGGCACACGATAGGAGCTAAGCTGTTCATCACTTTGCATCCTTGTATAACGAATATCAAACAATTGAATGGAAGCAGCCTTCCACAAAAGGATATGGTCATCTATGTTCACTGTTTGTTTTCACACCTTTCTAGTCAAAGCATAGAATGGTACCTCATGTGAATATTATAAATGATAAACATTCTCAATAATATATTAAAATGAAACAACAAAAAAGAAGCACCTTTATTGCTAAAGTTGCTTCCTTTTTTTACTTGCTATAAACCATCGTACTAATAAATTATCTGCACAACTCACCCTGTTATTTTTTAGTCGTTAGCCATTTGGTTAATTCCTCAACCTGAGCCAACACTGCTGTAGGGTCATAGTACCACGAACGTTCCTCAGGCCAAACATAAAGATGATCGTTTTTTACAGCTGGTAGGCTACCCCATATTGGATCATTTTTAAAATCTTCAACTGTGCGACCATCTGCAGTTAAAATGATGTAGTCTCCTGTATAATCTGCTAGCACCTCTTTTGAAATTTCAACCCACTGCTTTTCCATAATTTCGTCTGCTACTTTAGCGGGTGGCTTACGACCAAGCGACTGATAAACTGGCTGTCCACCACGTCCAAAGTTATCGCCATAAGCATAATAAGATTTGCCTGCATCTTCAATAATAGAAAAGCTTGCATCCTCTGGAATAATCGCATCTACCAGTGCTTTTGCATCGGCAATCTTTTGATCGTATTGTGCGAGCCAATCCTTCGCTTCCTGCTCTTTGTCAAGCAATTCACCAAAATATGTAAGCTCTTCATGTGCATTCTTTAATTCACCATAAGGGATGACAACTGTCGGTGCAATTTTACTTAAGGCATCGTAATTTTCCCCATTGCCCGTAATAATTAAATCTGGTTTGAGTGATATAACTTTTTCAATCGATGGTTTTCCATAATCACCGATTTCTTCTACATCCTTTAATCCATCCTTTAAATAATAGTTTTCAAGAGCCAACCCAGGAGCTCCCACTGGTTTCACGTCCAATACAAGCAAACTAGCAATATATTCCTCTGCTACGATACGCTGTGGATTAGTCGGAATAACAATTTCGCCATTTGTCGTCTGGACCGTTTTTGTCTCTGCTTCTTTTGTATCTTGTTCTGTAGTTGAACTAGTGTTTTTTTCATTTTCCCCACAAGCCGTTAACAAAAGAAGTAATAGAAGAAACAGTGGTGCTATGAATTTTCTATTTTGTCTAAGCATTTTTTCCCTCCATACACATTAGTTGATAATCATTCTCAATAATTGTAGAAGAAAGTAAAATAACTGTCTATGTATGGAAGTGATTTGTTCCCTTGTACTTTTATGATGTTAGTACTTCCATTAATTTTTGTAATTGAGCCACTGTAGATAATGGGTCATAGCCATAAAATAATTCATATTGATTCATAAAGTACATCTGCTTCTTTTGCACTGCCGTAAGTGACCGCCATTTTTCTGACTGCAATACTGTTAAGAGACACTCCTTTCCAAAATCGGTTGTAGGAAGAGCCGTAACGAATATATAATCAGCTGGAAAGTACACAATATCTTCAATATCTACTGTTAAGTAGCCTGTTTGTTCAATGTTTTTCGTGACTATAGCATCTGGTCGACTAAAGCCTAAATCCTCATATAATATATGACTTCCTCTCCCATGACTACTATTTAAACAATATGCTTGATGACTACCTATTTCCCAAACAATAGCGGTACCCCTTCTTGACCCAAGTTGTTGATCAAGAATATAGTTACAATGCGCTATTTGTTCATCATATTGCTGAAGCCAGCTCTTACACACTTCTCGTCTATCAACAATATCGGCAATCAGCCCAAATTGCTCTCGCCAACTCAATTGTCTACATGGTAGCTCGAATACAGGGGCTACTGACAGTAATGCTTGTTTCTCCTTGCCACCACTGTAGTTAACAATGACATCTGGACATGCTGCGGTTATCTCCTGATAATTTGACGTAATAGCATACTCATAGCCTTTAAGCCTCTGCAAAGAGGGTACTGGCTCGATGCCCTCCAGAAATGGAGAATACACCCCCAACACTGGCGTAATGCCTAGAGCAAGTAAGCAGGCTGTATGATTGGTATTAAGCGCAATGACACGCTTCGATTTTTGATAATAAACTGTCGGTGACATACCCACTAATTCTTTAAATTTCCGACTTAAATAAGTACCCTCACGGTAGCCAACCTCCTGGGCAAGATCATCTAATTTCGGCATCGCTAACAACAGCTTTTTCTGGGATTCTCGTATTCTTAGCAACGTTAAATATTCACTATATGTATGACCAGTATGCTTGTGGAAGGTACGTGAAAAATGCTCAGGACTTACTTGTGCATTTTCAGCCAGCTGCTCCCTTGTTAATTCTTCACGAAAATGTAGGTTGATATAATGAAGTACCTTATCAATCCATAGTTGTTGTTGTGTATTATCACGTAAATGGTTGTATAACACTTCAAGCATTTCACCAAATAATTTTTGTAAGTGAAACGGATTGTTACCTTGGGCGTCCGCTTCCTTTTCTATTTCTTTAGCTAGATTCATGAGCCGATAGGAGCCATGTTCAATTAAAATAGCATCTTGTAATAAATGATCCGTTTTAGAGCCATATGCACAGTATTGAATGACGATTCCGCTACTTTCACCTGTTTCAAGTAGATGAAAATCGTCAGTATCGTTCAACAGCATAACAGAATTTGAACTAAGCTGAATCTTCTTACCTTGGTGGGTGCACTCTACTTGTCCCTCATAAATGATGACAATAATAGGATGTGTGAAATGTGCTGCTTTGTCATTTAACATTTCTTGTAATGTCACTATTTGAATAGGTTGATAAAAAATATGGGACAGTAACTGACGATCTTTGTTCATTTCGTTTTATCTCCTAAACATCAAATTGATATTGATTATCATTTTCATTATAATGAAATAGCATGATAGAAATCAATTGAATTAGGAGGCTTATCGTTTTGACAAAATATATAAAACAGAATGTCTTGTTAATAGGCATTTTTATTATTTCCATCCTATTAGCTGCATGTGGAAATCAACCATCTTCCTCATCCGATACAACCAATGAAAAGAGCACTAATCGAGTTTTAACAGATGCCATCGGTCATGCAGTGACCATTCCCAAAAATCCTCAGCATGTCATTGCACCCTATTTAGAAGATCACCTTGTAGCATTGGGCATAAAGCCAGTTGCACAATGGTCAGTCAAAGGAGGTACCTCTATCCAAGGCTACCTTCAAGATTCATTAAAAGACATCCCAACAATTGAATTTGATCTTCCTTACGAAGCTGTTACAAGCTTTAATCCGGATTTAATTGTAATTGGTTCACCTGAAATTGCTGAAGGTGAAAAATACGAGCAATATAGCAAAATTGCGCCTACTTATGTCATGGGAGCAGAGGATAATAATTGGCGCAATAAGCTCTTAACAATGGGCGAAATTTTTGGTCAAACAGATACAGCAAAAAAAGTCCTTGCAGATTATGATCAATTTGCTAAAGAAGCTAAAGAAGATATTCACAACAAAGTTGGAAGCCCTTCTGCCACTGTCATCTGGAATATTAAAAATACAATTTATATGGTAAGTGACACAGCTTCTAGCGGTGTTGTTCTTTATGAGGATCTCGGACTACAAACACCAACCTTAGTAAAAGAGGTATCAGCCTCTGCTGCTGGTGATTGGTCACAGGTTTCTTTAGAAAAATTTATACAAATAGATGCTGACTATCTTTTTGTTATTAACAGTGATCATACAGGCAGCACTGAATTATTAAGTGATCCACTCTTAGCAAATATACCTGCTATTAAAAATGGCCATGTTTATGAATTTGACCAAAATTCAAGTTGGTTATATTCAGGGGCTATTGCTAATCGGCAAATCATTCAAAATGTCGTAGATAGCATTGCTAAGTAAGAAAACCCCTCCAGCGTCAACATAACGCTGGAGGGGTTTTAGTGTGAACTATATTTTACAAATTCTCGAGGACTCAGCCCATACCTCTCCTTAAAAACCTCAGCAAAATGACTTGGATTCGAATACCCGACAGCATTTGCCACTTCCATGACATTCATTGTTCCATTTTGTAGTAAATAACAAGCCTTTTCTAATCGTTGCTCACGTAAGTAGCCAAATACTGTTGTGCCATACATTTCTTTAAATCCTTTTTTCAACTTATAATCATTTAAGCCAATTAAACGAGACAGCTCCATGAGTGAAGGAGGATTCACTATATTTCCTGCCATGATGGCTTTTGCTTGAGATAGTTTAGCTCTATCGTCCTGTGAAAATTCCATTGAATTAGTAGGATGAGAGAAAAAGGTTTGAAATGTTCTCGTTAAAAGCTGTAAAGCCATGCTTTCTAACTCCAAATTAGTCATCCGATTAGCTGCTATCCCTTCTAGCAGCTGTTTTACCATAAACAAATCAAGCGAATCTATCTTCTCTTGAAACAAACGATAGGGATATCCTTGAAGAACCTTAGAAAACTTGGTAGCACCGCCATTGCCATTGATTTTTTCCATGTAATGATTAAAAGTTGTTACGGGAATACCGATGCCAACCATCTGATAAGACTCATCTTTATTAAATAAAAAATTTGCCTCTACTTGCTCCATTAATTGCAAAGTACATGTTCCTGGCGTTACTTCATATTCACAATTAGAAATATGAACGCCACGTGTCCCTTGCAAGCAGTAGCTAACTTCCACCATTGGCTTCGCTGTAGAGATATACATTCGATGTTCTTGATGAAATGAATAATCCGATACAACCACCTCTAAATCTGCACGAGGCATAAAACGATGTATTGCCCCTTCCTTTATCGATGATTGGAATGTCATATATTGTGTTGCATTTTCCTGTGGTTTTAGTATCTCTAATGCATGAAAAAATTGAGTGAAATTTTGATGAAAGTCGATATTCATAGCGTTCACCATCCCTCAGTATTTTATTGAGAATGATTATCAATAATTAACCAAAGTATAGCAAAGGTACATCTTTTCCGCTATGAAATTTAGAATTCTTCTGTTGTTGCAGTAGTCATTGTAAATGCTAGCAGGATACATATAAAGAAAACTATCGCTCCAAAGCCATAAGCAACTGGAAATCCTCCAACATGCTCAATTAACCAACCTGCTAAACCAGGCCCCATCATTTGACCAACTGCATAAAAAATGGAAATAAATCCGATGGCAGATGCAATATATGGAGGTGGCACTTGCTGGCTTGCCTTCATCTGAATCAAGACAAGAACACCACCGAGTGATGAACCCCAAATAATAGAGGATAATATAAACCCTCCAATATTTTCAAACACTATTGGTAGTAAATCGCCGACAACCGATAGTAGTAAAGCCGCTGTTAATGCCTTTTTAACACCCATTTTATCTGCTAACATTCCCCAGAATGGAGCGCCTCCAATCGACACGATTCCCGCAATGGCATAAATGGAACCTGCTAGTCCATTGGATAGCCCAAGGCTTTTCATATAGCTTGTTTGGTATAGATTAGGAATAAGATAGACTAGACCAACAGCAAAATAAATACCTGCAATGATATATAGCTGCTTATTGCGCCATGCTGTTGTTTTTTCCTGTATTGTATCCTTCTTAACAGGATTTGGTTGCTTTATCGTCCAGAACGCTAACAACATGACGATCAGTGTCAAAATCGCAAATACTAACCACGCCCCTCGCCATCCTAACGTAGGAAATTGTTGCAGCATAAAAGGGACGAGTAAGCCTGATAAAAGCATCCCAATTCCAGCTCCACTCATTAACAGTCCCATGACAGTCCCTCGTTTCTTAGGGTATAGGCTAATGGCTATAGATAGTAGTGGTGTATACACAAGTGCACTACCAGCGCCTGCAAAAAACAGTGTGATAGCAGCCTCCCAGAAGCTAGTGACGAAAACTAGACCCATCAATCCTAAAACAACACAGACTCCTCCAACTAACAGAACATTTTTTGCACCAATGCGTATTGTGAGTACTCCTGAAAGTCCAACAGTTAGTAAATAGCCTAAAAACAGCATTGTACCTAAGTAACCAGACTGAGAGGTCGTAAGGCTTAACCCCTCCTGCATAAACGGTAAAATAATGCCATAGGCCATACGTGCAAATCCTGTCGTTGTAACAATTAATAGCATACCTGTTAAGACAAACACCCAAAATTTTTTCATTTGTATACTCCTTTCATTACATGCATCTTAGTTCAATGAAAGGCCCATTTTCCACCTATGGAAGGATGCTTATACGGTTAAACGGATTTTATTTTCTGCCATTTAAAAGAGAAGACATTCGCTTTTTGGATAAACCTCAATGACCCATTTTTTGTTTGTCCATTGTCCTTGGACAATGACTAAATTATGCTAATCAATATCGATAATGATTATCATTTACGGAGGAATAGACATGAAAAAATTAAATCGACATATACTCATTTGTAGCCTATTACTACTGATGGGGATATTTATGGCTGCTTGTGGTTCAAGCAATGAAGAGACAAATAAAAAAGGGACAACAACAACTGAAGCAACAACTCGTATGTATAAGGATTATTTAGATCATGAGGTTGAAATCCCAGTAAATCCACAGAGAGTGGTTTATCATGGAGAAGGATACGGTGATTTGCTTGCATTGAATATTAAAACAGTTGGTGCAGGCTTCTCCTGGATTACAAATTATGCTTGGGAAGATCGTGTAAAAGATGTAGAGGACGTTGGTTTTCCTATTAATGTTGAGAAAACATTGTCATTAAAACCAGACCTTATCATTATTGGTACTTCTGATGATAAGACATATTCACAGCTTTCTAAAATCGCTCCAACTATAGTGCTTGATACTTTCGCGCCTTTGGACCAACGTTTGACAGAGCTAGGCGATATACTTAATAAAAAAGATGAAGCAGCACAATGGATAGATGACTATACAGAAAAAGCAGATAAAATGTGGAACTCACTTGTAGCTGATGGCAGCGTTAAACCAGATGAAACGGCATCGGTTTTAACCTATTATCCAGGAGACCGATTATTTGTAATGGCACGTGCTGGACTTTCTCAAGTTTTATACGATTCAAACGTTCTTAAGCCTGGTGACAAAATACAAAAAATACTTGATGATGGAACAGGCTTTGCTGAAATCTCCACAGAACTTCTTCCTGAATATGCTGGTGATCGAATTTTCATCCTAACACCAGTAGATGATGAGGCGAAACAATCGACAAAAGAAATGATGGAAAGCTCGATCTGGAAGAACCTACCTGCTGTGAAAAATGGACATGTTTACACAATTGATATTCAAAAAAGTGATAGCGATGCCTCAACTAGAGAATGGCTGTTAACACAAATACCTACTATGCTAAAAAAATAAATAGCAAGAGACATTTCATCTTTGTTGAAATGTCTCTTTACTTTTTATACAATATAGTTAATTGATAATCATTTTCATTTAGCAAGGAAGTGAACAGATGGAAGACAATATTTCATCTTCTTTTAACAATAATTTACTATTTCATTTAGAAGATATCGACTATATTTCACAGAGCTATCCGTTTATCTCAACTTCTCACCATACGATGATACTTTTTATGGATGGCTGTGGCACATTAACGATTGATGATATTCCCTATTTGGTGACGAAAGGGAAGATTTTTCTTATACAACCTCATTCTATGATAGATTTATCGGATCTAACGAAGCAATTCCATTTCTATAAAATAACTTTTACAGCTTTTCAGCTAAAACATGAGTACCCTTCTCCATATTTAGGAGCCCTTTTTTCTGATGAAGTGGAGTATACCGTTTACCCAAATACGCGCTTTATTCGTCTTACCGAAGATCTATATCATTTAAAGCCTAAATCAGATTATCTTAAACAACACGGAATCTTGTATGAACTATTAAATTTATTATTTGAACATCAGCTTCATGTGAATTACCAATTAACAATGACAAAGTCGGTTGAAGAAACAATTAACTATATACATAGCTACTATCAACAGCCTTTAACCGTGAAAAAGCTGTCAGAGCTAGCTCATATCGCTCAATGGCAATATAGCGCAATCTTTCAAACTTTAACAGGGAAAAAACCGTTAGATTATATTACAGATTTACGTCTTACCAATGCAAAGGAATTATTGCTACAAACAAATGAGCCGTTAAAGGATATTGCACAGCAAGTTGGATTTGATGATGAATATTATTTTAATCGCCGCTTCCGACAAGTGATTGGGATTCCCCCAAAGCAGTTTGCACGGCAGTATAAGCAAAGAACAATTGTAAAAGATTGGACTGGACATGAGGTAGTCATCCCTTCCTCTCCTCATCGTATTATTTATCATGGAGAGACATTTGGCGATATGTTGATTTTTGATGTACAGCCAATAGGTGGTGACAAAAACTCTATTAGTAAATCTTTTTATAAAAACCATGTTCCGTACATTCAAGATGTAGCATTTCCAATCAATCTAGAAAAATCTTCAAAGCTTAATCCAGATTTAATCATTTTTACAAATAACGACGAACGGCAATATCAGGCATTATCGTCGATTGCTCCAACTATTACCCTAAATTCTTGGGATTCATTAGAAGAACGCATCCGTCTATTAGGACAATGGCTAAGCCAACAACAATGTGCAGAAAATTGGCTAACACGTTTTAAAATCCAAGAACAAACTATGTGGCAGCAGCTACAAACCGTTGTAGAGTCTGGTGAAACGGCATCAGTTTTGACCTTTGATCATGGTAAACGCCTTTATGTCATGGGCTGTACAGGTCTATCCCCTGCCCTTTTTCATCCAGATGGATTTCAACCTCACCCGCAAGTAAAAAAATTACTTCAAGCAAGCATGGGGTATAAGGAAATTCCGATAAACCACTTGCCTCAATACGCTGGTGATCGAATCTTTATGCTTTTATCTGATAAACCAGAATCGCAAAAGGCAACGATGGAATTGATGCAAAGTGATATTTGGAAAAGCCTCACTGCTGTACAAAATAACCACGTTTATTTAGTGGATGCAACAAAGTGGAATTATAGTGATGCCTTTACAAGGGAGAAGTTACTCGGTGCATTACCAAAGTTATTGGTTACTGTAAAGTAATTCCCATAATTATATACAAGGGGTGACATGTTACATGAAAACGGAAAGCATAACAGATAGAATGACAACTCAAATTTCATTAAAGGATATTCGAGATTATATTGCTAAAAACCATCATCAACCACTCACGATGGAGCATCTGGCACTCATTTCTGGTCTAAGTTCTAGCTACTTTGGTGAGGCATTTAAAAAGGCATTCGGTCAAAGTGCCACTGATTATTTAACGGAGCTGCGTATTGGACATGCTAAGCAGCTATTGCGTGATACAGATCTATTGCTTCGTGAAATCGCTAGAAAAGTTGGATACAGTGATGAATTTTATTTTAGTCGGAAGTTTAAAAAGGAAGTGGGGGTTTCACCTTCTGCTTTTAATAAAATAGCTCGTCAGCGAATCTCTACTTTTTCTGTTTCAGCTACCGGGAATTTATTAGCACTTGGCATCATACCTGTTGCAGCTCCATTGAATGCCAAATGGAGTCCTTATTATTACAACCATTACCAAGACAAAATTCAAGTGCATGTCAATATTTTTGATGCAGAGTCCGAAGACAACTTTAGAAAATTAGCCTCTGCTAAGCCAGACATTCACATTTTCCAAGAGGAGCCCTCCCTCTCCATGCTTGATTGGCTTCAAACAATGGGTATTAAAAATGTCTATATACAAGCTAAGGACTGGCGAACACAGTTAAGAGAGATAGCTGTTGCTGTCAAAAAACAAAGCGTGGGTGAGCATTTCATTCAAACATATGAACAAAAGGTATTACAGGCTAAACAAGATATCAAAGGAGTGACTGGGGAGGATACTTTTGCTGTTCTCCGTTTATGTGGCGACCAATTATTTTTATATTGTAATAAAGGCATTCAGGATGTGCTCTTTACGGATTTGCAGCTTCGTCCTGTCGATGCGCAACAACAAACATGTAACGAGCTTATTACACTTGAACAGCTAGTAGATATAAATCCAGACCGTCTACTATTTATCATTTGCCCAGATTCGCCCACTCGGAATTATTGGCTCACTTTACAATACCTCGATCATTGGAAAGAGCTCCAAGCCGTAAAAAATGGACATGTATATGTTTTGCCATCAAATCCTTGGTTCGAATACTCTGCTATTGCTATAAACCGAATGCTAGATGAAATGTTGCTGATGTTAACCGGAAAAAATCCAAACCCTTTTCCTGTTTCCGTCCATGGTATCCTATCAGACAGTGATTTATAATTCCATTTGAGAATGATTATCAATGGAAGGAGACTTTGATGAACAATGAAACAAAATTGTCGTAATCACTGTCAAACGATTTTAAAATCTGCCTATATATTAGCGATGTTATTGCTTGCTATTGGCATACTTTCGGCATGCAATGACCAATCAAGTAATAAAGAAGAACAGGCTGACTCAGAAAATACGAAGGAGCAAAGTGTTTATCCATTAACAATAAAAGATGAGGTTGGCAATGATGTGACACTACCTGATAAGCCTACAAAAATATTTGCACCTGTTATGGAGGATTCGTTATTAGCTTTTGGCATCAAGCCTATTATGCAATGGTCGAATGGTGTTAAACCACAGCTCTATTTACAAGATCAGCTACAAGGCGTACCTGAAATTAGCTTTGCAAGTGGTCCCCCTTCAGCCGAATCAATTATGGCTAATAAACCAGATTTAATTATTTTGCACAATTCATTTTATGTGGAAAATGGCACATACGAAAAATATGCCAAAATTGCTCCAACCTATGTATTTAATAATGCTGCAAGCGATTTAGAAGGCTCTATTAAAATTTTAGGGCAATTACTTGATGAACCAGACAAGGCTGAGCAAGCTTTACAAGGCTATCAAGAAAAGGTGGATGCAGCAAAAACAAAGCTAGCCTCCATCACAGAAGGTAAAAAGGTTGCGTTAATTCGCTTTAATGCAAAAGGAATGTTTTTCATGACTGATGAGTATTTCAGTGGGTATGTCTTAACACATGAATTAGGATTTGAACAAAGCAGCTACGTGAAAAATGGTGCCTTTGAAGTATCATTAGAAATTCTACCTGAACTTGATGCCGATTATATTTTCCTAATCAATGATGGCAATCTTGGAGATGAATTTATAAATGAGTTGAAGGACAGTAAAATTTGGCAAAGTACAGCTGCCTTCAAACATAATCAAGTATTTGAAACATCCGAGGATTATTGGCTAAATGGTGGTATTCATGCACAAGGAAAAGTGATAGAGGATGTATTGGAGTTTTTAGCGCCATGACAACAATGACAAAGAAACCTTATACATCAGATAACTACTTTGAAGTTGCCATGACATCTCGTCAACAGCTTGACTATCGAATTTTAATTGCTGCCCCAACAGAAGCACCACCAGCAGATGGCTATACTGTTATATATGCCTTAGATGGGGACGCTCTTTTTCCAACGCTCGCTGAGGCAGTAAAATTACAAACACGTAAACCAAAAGGCTATGAGCCAATTCTTGTTATTGGGATTGGCTATCCCTCAAAGGAACCCTTTGATATGGAACGACGTTGCAATGATTTTACACTACCTGTTAGTGAAGCTCAGCTACCACCACGTCCAGATGGATCGCCTTGGCCTCCTAATGGCAAAGCCAATGAATTCCTAGACTTTATTGAGCATGAGCTAATGCCTGCTATCGCAAAGGAGTGGCCAGTCAATAAGAAGAAACAAGCGGTTGTTGGTCATTCATTAGGCGGTCTTTTCACACTGTATGCTCTATGTGCGAGACCAAATTTATTTAGTCATGTAGTAGTCGGAAGCCCCTCTGTTTGGTGGGCTAACAATGCCGTACTAAAAGAAATAGACAAATTTGCTGAAACTTGGAACAGTCAGCATACTATTAATCTCTTACTTACAATCGGCGCTAACGAGCTGCCAGATATGCTTGAAGGAGCTGATCAAGCAGCTGAACAAATGAAACGTTTAAGCGACAAAAACATTCTTACTGATTATGTGAAATTTGATGAGGAGGACCATGTGAGCGTCCTCCCTTGTATGCTTAGTCGTCTTCCCCGTTTTTTGGATTCCTAGTAGAAGACCCAAGTGGTAATTTATCCACTTGGGCTTTTTTGTAGCATTTACTTCTCTTGCTCTAAATGGTTCTTTAACATTTTAGCAATTTCTTCAACCTGTGATTCCACTGCAATTGGATCATATGGCCAGAAACGTTCGGGATTTAAGTAGAATACTTTATTATTTTTAACTGCATCAATCGTTGACCATACAGGGTCATTCTCATCAAATTCCGCTTCTCCTGAAATGTCTAAAAAGATATAGTCACCTGCATAATCTGCAATCTTTTCCTGTGAAATACTCAGTGCATTAATTTTTGGCTCAATTAAATCCTTGCGTACTAATTTCGGTGGTGTTAAACCTAGCTGCTGATAAATTGCTTGTCCACCACGATTTACACCATCACCATAGACATAAAAATCCTTTCCAAACGGACCCATAAGAGAAAAAGTCGTTCCTTCTCTAATTAACCCTTTAATAGAGTCCTTTGCCTTCGCTACTTTTTTATCAAATTCTTTTAGCCATTTTTCCGCTTCCTTCTCTTTTCCTAAAATCTCCCCAAAAGCTCTCATTTCGTCATGAACTTCATGATATGTACCATAAGGGATGACCAATGTAGGGGCAATCTTGCGGTATTGCTCATTTAATTTTTCATCTCCTCCAACCGTGACTATTAAATCAGGTTTAAGTGATAAAATTTTTTCAACCGAGCCTCCATCAATTTGACCAATATCTGTGATCCCTTCACTTAATTCCATAGTATAAGGGCTTTCCATTTCCCAATATGGTGCACCGACTGGTTTAACATCAAAAACTAAAAAATTTGCTAAATACCCTTGCGTAACGATTCGTTGAGGATTGGCAGGTATTTCAACATCACCATCAACTGTTTTAATAATTTTTGTATCTGTTTCTGAATTACTTTTTGACTCTGACTGAGGGCTTTCTGTCGCTTTGCTACAGCCACCTAAAACAATTAAAATCAACAGTAGCATCATTAACCCTATCCAAATTCTTTGCCTAGCCTTGACCATTTTTTCCACTCCTATCGATAATGATAATCTTTCTCAATCAATATCCTTATCGTAATGGTCTCTTCTTCAATCGTCTATTTCAAAATGTGAGAACTTGCATATGGACAAAAGTGACATTGGCTTCATTATTAATGATTATATAGCTTTTCTAGCATAATACTAAGTTGTTTTTCTAGCGTTAATCCATCATTGCACCAAAAATCATTCAGCTTAATCGGATAAATGTTCCTTGTTGGATCTTCTAATAGCTGCTTCCAAGCTTTATGCTTTAATAACTTATTTGGAAAATCTTGATAATAATCTTCTGTGAGGACAACAAACATGTGGTTAGCAGCGTAGTTAGATAATATATTTTCCTCTATAAAAAGATGACTATTTACTTCGAGCACCTCTTGCTGAATACGTGGAGGAGGAGTTAACTTTAAGCCATTATATAAATTATAGGTAGCTCTTGCAGTGGTATTCCAAATACATATTGTATGATCCTCCCATACCTCATATAAACCTACTGTTTCGTGAGGTTGTATAATGAATTCGAGCTTAGCAGCTGCTGTATGTGTAATGGATTGATAATGCTCAACCCACATCGTTGCCTCTGCCTCACATCCAAGAATTTTCCCTATAAGCTTAACTTCTTCAAGTCGATCTAATTGATTCCATGGCAAAACCAAAATGGGTGCAAGTTGCTCCAATTTTTCTAACTTGCCTGGACAATAATATAAATATTCAGGCACAATGATTAGGTCGATGTCCATTTTCTCCAGTTGATGAGTTCTATCTTGCTCCAGATCAATCGTACCACTAAGCTCACGATGTATAAGCGGTGATACTTCCCATGGTGTAAAAGGAGCAGCAATTGGCTGTATGCCTAAAGCAAGTAAATCACCACTATATTGGAATGCTACAATACGTCTCGGCTTTGGTCTATACCGATACTCACTTGGCGATACACCAACAATTTGTTTAAACTTTCGGCTTAAATAGAGTCCATCTGTATAGCCAACTTTTCTCGCAATCTCGTTCAATGTGGCATCCGTCGAAAGAAGATACATTTTGGCTTTGTCTATTCTCACTCTCATCAAATGGTTCGAGAAACTACGCCCTATTTGTTGTTGAAACAATCTTGAAAAATAACTTGGATTAAAACCCATAAGCTCTGCTAATTGTGAACGATTTAGATTTTGATCATAATGGCGATTGATATATGCTAGAGCTTCTCGCATAATCAAATCTACTTTCTCTTTATACGGCTTTAAAGCTTGGATAAATAAATGTAATATTTCCTCCAACAAAAAATTTTGTCTACTATGAAAATGCTGTTCACCTACGTCTATCTCACCTACAAGCTCTTGAAGAAGAGTAACAGCACGATACGATAATGTTTCTACACTAGCAATTGAGCCATGGGCAGGCAATTGTTTATGATCGACACGATAAAGCAATAAATCAGCATTTTCTTCAGTAAGACTGTACATTTGAAAAGATACAATGTATAAATGAACAACTTGGTGATTTGCTTTTTCTAACTTTGCTATTTTTCCCGCACTAAGATATATCATTTCATTTTTATCTAAACATAACCATTTTCCATCTAAGGAAATTTTGGTAGCAACGTCGCAAGCTAATAAGGTTGGAAATTTTGTATGAAGTGAATATGTATTAACCTTTTCTTTCCATTCAATTATTGCTGTGTCCATTAATCTATACATTTTGCATCCACCTTAATATAATTGAAACAATCATTATAGAGTCATTATAATTGATAATAGTTATCATTAAAAGTCAAGCAAATATAGATAACTATAATTGCTTGACTTAGTGTTGAAAAACAAAACCATCCATAGAATTTATGTGAAAGGTGAAAAAGGATTTCCGTTGCAGGCTACTTGCTTTCCTGTGGGCGAGCGCCGAGCCGCTTCCTCCGCTACCGCTCCGTGCAGGGGCTCGCCTGTCTCGCTATCCCACGGGAGTCAAGTAGCCTTCCACTCCAATCCATAAAATAAAAATGTTAACTTTTTAGCAAAAAAGGGAAGGTATTCATTACTCTTTTATGGAGGGGTGTTGTCACACATCACTTTTAATGGCTATTTTGTTCAGGAAAAGACACTTTTGCAGAATGGTTGATTGGAGTGGAGCCAGCGTCACTCCTAGGGGATTTAGTGAACTGACCCCAAAAATTTGAACTTTTAAGAAACTCTTCGAAACTCAACTGGACTTTTTCCGTTGAGTTTTATTTTTATCCGTTCATGATTGTAGTAGTGGATATAGCCTACTAACGCTTTTTTGAATGCTTCGTAGTTCTTAAACGTTGTTGCGTATAGAAATTCTGATTTCATAATGCCAAAAAAGCTTTCTATCACGGCATTATCTAAACAATTTCCTTTCCGTGACATACTTTGCTTGATTTCATGTGTTGCCAATAACGCTTTAAAACGTGGTATTTGATATAACCATCCTTGATCAGAATGGACGATTAAGCCACTCTTTTTCGATAACTTTGTATACGTAAATGCCTTCTTAAAAGACTGTTGAACTAACTCAAAATTAGGTGATTTTGATACCTCATACCCAACGATTTCTCGATTGAATAAATCTAATACAGCGGATATATAGATTTTTTGACCGTTTATTTTAAACTCCGTTACATCGGTTACCCATTTCTGATTGGGTGCAGTGGCTTCAAAATCACGTTGGATGACATTCTCTGCGACATAGCCGACTGTCCCTTTATACGAACGGTATTTTTTAGGGCGTACCGTCCCTTTTAAGCCCAATTCTTGCATCAATCGTTGGACCGTTTTATGGTTGATGAAAAACCCTTCATTTCGGAGGGCTAAACAAATACGACGATAGCCATAACGCCCCTTATGGTAATGAAAAAGCGTCTGAATTCGTTCTTTGATCGCCTGATATTTATCTGGTTTTACCCATTTTTGGAGATGATAATAATACGTACTTTTCTTAAGTTTCGCGACTTTTAATAGAGCTTGAAGAGGAAAATCCAACCTTAGCTCATAGACAGCTCTTACTTTTTCTTGGATTTGAAGGCATCCTTTTCTTGAACTAAGGCTTTCAACTTTTTTAAATAGGCATTTTCCATCCGTAAATACTCAATTTCCGCTTTTAACTCATCCGTTGTTTTTCCATTTAAATCGGACGAAGGTGGTTGTTTTTTTGGCATTGATTGGCGCTCCTTTTCTACTTGATAGAGCACCTCACCAGCCGTTGACATCGATTGTTTTTTCCATCTCCGAATGGTTTCACGGGAAGGAATATTAAACTTCGCAGCAGTCTGAAGGAGCGAATCGCCCGTCTCTATCAGGTGTTGAATTACTTTTATTTTAAAAGAATCTTCGTAATTCGTGAACCCTTGAGGACGAATAATTCCTTCGATGCCATGATAGCGATATAATTCAATCCATAATCGAATGTACTGTCGATCCCTCTGTAATCGATTGGCAATCTGATACGTACTTTCTTTTTCTTCAAAGTAAGCTAGAACTGCGGCTAATTTTTGTTCATCAGAAATCACTAACTGCACCCCCTATAGTAGATTTTTAAGTCCAATATTTTGGGTGCAGCTCATAGCATCACAGAGGAGACCCTGGAGCGAACGCAGTGAGTGAAGCGGCTCATCGGACGCCCCCTGGAAAGGACGCTGGCGGAACGGAAATCAACCCCTCGCCTTACCAAATTGCTTATTATGCCGTTGACATTACCTTTTTTCAACAACAAGTCAAGCAAATATAGATAACTATAATTGCTTGACTTTCATAGTTTATCGTATTTAATTCTTTAGAAAAGCCAGCTATTTCTCTAACAGTTTTGATAGTCCTCTTTACTATCTATTGCCCCTGCTGGATGATGATTTGATAACGTCTGCCTTTATTTAGCAAACACAAAAAAGGCTAAGGATTTCCCCGAGCCTTTCTAGTTTACTTATTTTTTCAGTATATTTGGAAATTCCTCTAACAGCATGTTACTTGTTGTCATATCATCATAATTCCATTTATCCTCAATAAAGTGAACTTTATTGTTCTTCACGGCAGGTAAGGAGTTCCACAATGGCTCTTGTGTTAATTCATCAAATGCCTTTTGTGCCTCTTTATCTCCAGAAATTAATACAAATAATTGATCACCCACAAGTGTCTCATGCAGTGTTTCTTTAGTAATTTCAATATATGGCCCACTATTTGGCTGTAATGCCTGTACCTTTTCGTCCATAGTATATCCTTTGTCTTGATACAGCAAGCCTGCTACTCCGCCTGTTTTCATCACGAACATTTTTTTATTCCAAAAAAATTGGAATACGACAGCCGTTTCTCCTTCAGTCACCTTACCATCTGCGCGAAGCTGTTCCCACATTGCATCGGCATCTTCATTATATTTCCTCAGTAGCTGCTCTCCCTCTTCCTTTTTACCAACAATATCAGCAACGACTGGGAATCGATCCTTTAATGGCTGCATACCATCGAAAACAACGGTTGGTGCAATTTTAGAAGCTTCTTCGACCTCATTATCCATAATATATGACAGCATAATCAAATCGGGCTTTAACGTCAGTACCTTCTCTAAATTTGTTGGAAAGCCTATATCTGTTGAACTAATTTTCCCGTTATCTTCTAAAACACCGCTCTCGATGAAACGACGATCTACCCCAACAGGCTCTATACCTAATGCTATTAAATCACCAATTGCATTACCCTGAAGGACAATTCGTTCTGGATTTGTAGGAATGTCTACTTCTGTCCCTTGAAAGTCTTTGTAAACCCTTGTCTCAGAAGAGCTAGCTGACTGACTTTCTACTACAGTCTGATTTTGTCCAGTAGTTTCATTGTTTAGATTAACAGTACCTCCCGTACATGCTGATAATAGTAACGTAATACAAAGTAGTGCCATTGCTGTGAATGAAGCTCTTGAACCTCTATGCATATGTATAACTTCCTCTCGCTTATATTGATAATGATTATCACTATCAATATATCGCCATATTGGTCTCCAAACAATGGACGATTCAATGCTATTTTGAGGACGATGTATAGCATTTTTTCTTTCTTGTTTTCTAAAACGTAATGGCGTAACACCCCTATGCTTTTTAAAAAGACGGCTCAAATAATAAGGGTCCTTATAGCCCACATTTTCGGCAATTTCCTTCAATGTGGCATCCGTTTCTACTAATAAATTTGCCGCTATATCAAGGCGAATCTGAATCAAATAGTCAATTACACTATAACCCGTTTTCTTTTTAAAAATGGACGCTAAATAAGGAACGCTATAATTCAAATTGGCTGCAATAGATTCTAGTGTCAAAGCCTGTGCATAATGCTCTTGTAAATATTTCATTACCTGTCCTACAAGGTCGGGCTTCATCATATCTATACCTTGGCTATGTAGTTGCTGTAGCAGATTATGAACAAATTGATAGAATAATGATTTCACATGAAAGCGATCTATTCCACCAGACTTCCTCCACTCCTGCTCCATCAATTTAACTTTGTGAAAAATAGCAATCGGGTAACTGGGTATATAGCTATATTGCAGTTGAAATGGATTACTTTTATCCATTAGGCGTAATACTTCCGGGCGCATAGGATTAGGCATGGTCGCTTTATAAAAAATCAAATAATACGCCAACTCATCCTCCGTTAGAAAAATATCTAAAATAGTCCCTTTGCTACCATGTATGACTTGAAACTGCTGAATAATATACTCGATTTGATTGAGCTGAACTTGCGCCCTTCCTCGAGAAACAAAAATAAAGCCATTAGCTGGCATTTTATAAGACTGTAATGTTTCTCCCATCCTCATAATCTGATGCCGAACATCTAGCACTTTGATAGCAGCATGATCCCACAGGTATATATGGTCATCAACATTCATAATGCACATAATTCCTCCTACCTATCTTTTTTACTACTATCATTATAATTGAAAATGATTCTCAAATGAAAGCCAAACTACATTGATGGTAGTTTGGCTTCCGAAAATATTCATGTTATTCATTTTTATGCATTTTGTTAAAGGCTTCTACTACAATATCAAGCTGCTTCTCTAATGAAACGGGATCATTAAAGTAGGAAGCATCACTATCTAATATAGTGACCTTGTTATTTTTCACCGCAGGTAGCTCATTCCATAAAATACTTTCCTTTAGAAATGCAAGTGCTGTATCTTCTACAAAAATAAAATCTCCTGCATAATCCAGCAAACGTTCAATGGAAAATGCAACTCCCCATTCTTTCGACTCAAGTGCTTCTTTTTGAACCAAGGCTGGCGCATTTAGCTGGAACTCCCCATAAATAATTTCTCCACCTCTAGAATAATGATCACCATATATGTAAACCTCTTTGTCAGTACCACCCATTAGAGAAACGGTCTGATCTCCAACAACCTCTTGGATAGTTGACTTGTTGTCGGCAATTTTTTCATCCCAATTATTTATCCATTGAGCGGCTTCTTTTTCTCTATTAAGCATCTTACCAAACTCTACTAATTGTTCACGGTAACTCATGGCGCCATACTTAATGCCAACAGTTGGCGCAATCTTTTCAAAGTTTTCAAAGCCTTCCATGCCATCAAAAGCAATAATTAAATCTGGTTTCAATTCCAAGATTTTTTCAATCGATTTGTTGTCACCAATACTTTCAATGCCATCTATTTTACCTTCAAAATAAGGATTACTTAACGCAAAATCAGACATACCAATAGGTTTAATGCCCAATGCCAATAAATAACCCGCATAACTGTCTGCTACAACTACAATACGTTTCGGATTTTTGGGAATCTCCACTTCTCTATTCGCCGCCTTATAAACGATGGTTGCTTGTGTTACTTCGGTAGTCTGTCCTTGTGTCTTGGACTGTGGGTTTGTGCCATTCGAACAAGCACCCAATAGTAGTGTTAGACAAAGCAATACTATCGCTGCAAAGTTTGTTTTATGTTTCTGAGACATTGGAATATTTTCTCCTTTTTTATATTGATAATGATTATCATTAACAATATATCGTTGAAACATTTCCCCTTCAATAGAGGATTCCATGATGATTTGTGGAGTATCTTCTAGTATGCCTTGTTCCATTACTCGTTTTCTATATTTCCCTGGTGATATTCCTAGATGTCTTTTAAAAATACGATTAAAATAATGAACATCTGTATAGCCAACACTTGTCGCAATATCCTTTAAAGACACGTTTGTTGATTTTAATAGAGCTACAGCCTTTTTCATTCTTGTATGCATGACATATTCGATAAAGCTATAGTTGGTCTCTCTTTTAAATACTGCCGATATATGTGATACACTGTAATTTAAATGCTCTGCAAGAGACTCTAGC
This sequence comes from Lysinibacillus sp. FSL L8-0126, assembly GCF_038630385.1. Taxonomy (NCBI): domain Bacteria; kingdom Bacillati; phylum Bacillota; class Bacilli; order Caryophanales; family Bacillaceae; genus Lysinibacillus; species Lysinibacillus sp. FSL L8-0126. Next base: position 1,305,966 of record NZ_CP152028.1, read on the forward strand.
TTTATCGAATCTGCATAATGCTCATCCACATACCTCTTTATTTGACTTACTAAATCTGTTTCTTTTACATAGCTCTCTTGGCTACATAACTCTTGATATATACTTAATATAATTTGATAGAATAATGTTTTAACTTGCAAACGTTCCAGCCACCGTGATTGTTGCCAGCTTTCGTACATAAGCTGCACTTTTTCATAAATAGTTACCGGATATTTCGGTACCAAGCTAAACTGGATTTGAAATGCATTTCTTTTCTCAAACAGCTGAAGAATCCTTTGACCAACAGGATAAGGAACAGAACCTTTATAAAAAATAAGGTAGCACTCTAGTTCATTAGTTATTTGATTAATTTCTAAAGCTGCCCCTTTACCGCTATGTATCATTTGAAACTGAATCACGTGATAATTAGTTTGATCCAAATGCACTTGCGCTGTTCCACGCGTGATTACTATAAGTACACTTGTTGGCAATTTATAAGGCTGTAATGTATCCCCTATCCTCATTACTCTATGACGAACGTCTAATACCTTGATAGAAGCGTAATTCCAGAGTAGTAGATGTTCTTCTATATTCATGTCGACTTTCACCCTCCTTCACTATGTATTATAAATGATATTGATTATCATCCACTTTTAAAATAACGTGTTTAAGTAAATAAAAAACACTAGCTATTAGAATTGATAGCTAGTGTTCTTATATTCTATTGAGTTCTAGGTTGGATTAAGACATAGTTTGGAGCTGTTGGAGATGTAGATTCCTTCGCATAAACTATATTTCCGTATTTATCCTTCGTAAATAAATATATTTTTTGATCCTTTTGGAATATGTTTGTAGAATTTGGATCAGTGCTTGTTTGAATAGCCGTAAATGTTTTTTCAGAACTTGCATCTGAAGGTTTTGTTATTTGTCCCTTACCATAAGATATTATTCCTCCGCCAGGAATGTCTGTGTAATTACTGCTATCAGCTCTTTCGATAATATCTTTAATATTAGCTATTGTTAAGTCACCCTGGTTTTTTGAAAGAACTGCATAATAGTAATGCTGATTCCATGTTATATCTGCATCTAAGTTAGCAATAACTCGAACCTGCTTAGAAATATTTAAGTCACCTGGGTACTGTATATCAGGTACTAACGTTGCTGAAGTAATTGTATTCACTTTTGTTGGATATTTGTATTCTGCTTTTAATTTACTGAATGCCCATCCGCCTTTATCCTTCGCGGTAGCATTGATTGTCATATCAAAGCTTTGTGTAACTTCATTTGCAAATGTTAGTATCATTTTACGTGGCTTCCATTCATCAATTTCATCTACCTTATCCTGCCACTTCCATGAAGCATAAGTAGGAGTAATTGCAGTGCCTGTTTCAGGATTCACTAATTGGAAATCTGAGTCTTTTAATTCAATAGCCTCAGAAAAAGTCACTTCTAATGTTTTTCCATCAAGCTGTTTAACGATCGGATCCTCTACCTTTGGTGGTGTACCATCTGAGAAGAATTTATATGCCATTACACCTTTGTCAGTTTCGCCTGGTGTCAAAGTAATTGTTTTATTTTGCTGTTCATCAAAAGTATATACTTTTGACTCTGTACCTACTTGAAGCATTGTTGCATTTTTATATCTATCTTTTACCGCAACATAAAGCTCATAATTTTGATGGGGTTCTAAAGAGGTAAAATTAATTTCATTAGTACCCTTTCGCATATTGCTAGCTCTTCCTCTTTCAATAACCTCCTCAGCACTTGAAGGTACTGGAACTGTTGCATCGCCAGCTTTTCTAAGAATATAGTGATACGTACCATCTTCATCTGACATAAATTTGAAGGTAGCATTCTTATCTCCTTGAGCTATCTTTATCGATGTATTTTCAATTTTCGGTGGTGTTTGGTCATCGATTACATGTCTAGTCTCAATATCTGAAACATTTCCTGAACGATCGCGCAATACCATATAGATAGAGTAGCTCTTAAACGGATTTAAATTTGCTGTTGGTAATGGGATTACTACCTTTTGTTTTCCTAGTTGAGCAGGTTTATTACCTCCGCTCCCAACAATATCGATTTCTTCTGTTCCAACCTTAAATTTTGTTTCATTTAATTGGACAGCTTCAATTAAACGTAAGCGGTCATCACGTGTAAGAGTTATATCTGACTCCATAATTAGATAATGATACGTTCCTGCTTTTGAAGCATTAAACTCAAGAAGTGTTTGGTCCTTTGTATTATTAATTACTGGTTCTCCTATAATTGTGAGGACTGGTAATTCAATATCGTTATGAATGTATTCGGCTGTGTTTCGCGGAACAGTATTATTTGGAATGTTATTGATATTTTCAAATTCGATATCAGCCAAATCTTTAACATTCGGTGATATTGTAACAACTAGATTATCCCCGTTTACAAAGCCTGTTAGTGATGGAATGGTGAAAATTAATCTTTTCTGAGCTTTATTATAGACAACCTTTGTAGGATGTATCGGTTGCTGTGCACCTTGATTGACTATCCCTGTACCTGAAAGATCATAGTTCTCTATTTTTTCAGCAGAAATAGGATCTAAATCCTCACTCACGGTTAGATAAAATTCATTTTTAATCTCATCTAGTAATACAAGTTGTCCACCTACAACATATGGTGGGATATTATCAAGCTCACCAGTTTTAAACTCTTTAACCGCCTCTTTAGGTATAGGATCTACCGAGAAGTTGCCTGAATCATCCTTCATGACAACATAAAGTTGATATTCGGTTTCAGCATCTAATTCTGTTAAAATTCCTGTTATTCCAAGTTCTCCAGCTTTTGCTTTCCCTTTACCTGTTGGGTTTGCGACGATATCTGCCGTCGTCGGGTCAGCTGCTGTTGTTTTCTTACGTACATAATAGTAATAATCTCCAGGTTCACTTGCTGCAAACTTGAATTCAGCACGTGTTCCTCCATGTAAAGGCGTAACTTGTAGAGATTTAACTACTGGTGGAGTTGCATCTTTCATTTGGAATGCTTGAGAGACAATATCAGATGCATTTTTCGAGCCGTCTACAACCATGATGTAGATGACATATTCTTTTTTCTCACCTAGATTTGACACTTTTATTGAGTTTGTGCCTTTGATTGCTGCACTACTTCCGTATGCAACGTTTTCAATTGAAAGATGGTTTACCATTTCACGTTTATTAGGTGCCTCTGCTCCCTTTTCACGCACAATATAGTAGTACGTACCTACCTCATCAGATGTGAAATCTGCTTGAATCTCACTGCCATTGAGCACTTTGACATTTGTAATACTTACAATAGGCTTTGTTTTATCATCTGGATTCTGATTCTCGTTTTCGTCTTTATCGATTGGTTTGCCATCTGGATCTGTGATATTTCCGATATTGTCTTTATCATCTAGGAAATCATCAAAGATATTATTTGGAGATTCATCTTTAGGTAAAATGACTTTGTCGATATACGTATAGTCCCCAATGTCAACCTTGCCGTATGAATTATCAACATATAGAGTACCGATACGGCCATCTATATACAGCTCTAAATCTGTATAACTGTTGTAGTTTATCCAATCAATATTGCCATCTCCATAGATCGTTAACTTTGTTTCGGTATCCAGATTTAATGTTCCAATATAGCCTTGAATTTCAAATTCGCGAACACTTCCGATGATGTCTACACGTGGTAGTTTCATATTGGATTCGATTTTTGTCCCTGTTTGTGATACTACTAGTCTCGAAACAGTGCTGTTATAAAATTCAAGATGCTTTTCAACATTTTTCATTTCTTGTTTTTCTTTTGACCAGTTGACAAATGGCTTATCTTTATCAGGATTTTGGTTCGTCCAATTTTGAAGATCGTTTGTTGAATTGTTATTAGATGAACCATCGCCTTTAGTATTATCTGGATTTGACCAGTTGATAAAAGAAATATTATTGCTCGCCACACGCCCAATGGATAATGGTTGATTGTTAGTAGCACCTAAATGCAATGGTGGTCGAACTGTTTCATTGACAAACATAGTACCTGTCATCTTCAGATTCGAAAATTCAATATAGTTGCCATTAACTACAATGGTTGCACCTAATGAACCATAATCACCATCAAAATCAAGGAATCTTGAGCTTGTTCCGCTTGCATTTAATGTTAGTTTAGAGATGGATCGAACCTTCTTACCAGAAAGATCACCCTCAATATAAGCACCCTTTAAGACAGGTGCATTATCGTCATTAAAAATATGTGAAAGGCTTTCTGGAACTGCATAGGCTTCACCATTTATATAAACGGCATCATCATCTACATCTATAATTTTGAAAGATGTTTCATTGTTCTTTTTCTCTTGTGAACGAACCACAAAAGAAGCAAACTGTCCGCGATTTACAGCATCAAACGGAGAGAATGTCACAGGTGTTGTGCCTTCAGTAATATTTAAATCGATAAGTGTTTGAATATAGATAGCATTGCTTGATTGGCTATCTACATCTTTAAAAATATTGTTGTAACTAGGAGATACCTCCAAATGGAATGCTAATACTAATATTTTTGCTAATTCGCCACGAGTCATCACTTCGTTTGGCATAAATGTGCCATTAGAATACCCAGACATAATGCCCGCGTTTTGCAATGCTGCGACAAATTTATAAAATTCGCTACCCTTCGGTACATCCTTATAATAAGGATTTTGGACATTTCTCGTATCCAATTTTAATGCCGTTGCAATCATTTTTGCTGCTTGTCCACGTGTTACATTGACATCAGGACGGAAGGTTTTATCGGCAAACCCGTTAATCACACCCTGAGAATATAATTTTAATATATCGTTATAATGAACTGAGTATTGGTCGATGTCTGTAAAGGGAGAAATAGCCGCTGCCGCTTTTTGTGGTGGAGGTACTACAACGGCAATCCCACTTGTAGCAAATACTGTTGCTATCAAGGCTTTATTTACTTTTTGGATTTTAGATTTATCCATCCCACTCTTCCTTTCGCTTATGTATTTTGATACGTACAAATATCATTTCCTCATACTCTTTATATCGGCTCGTAGCTAACGAACCTTCATAGATAAATCTAAATTAGTCAGGTAAATTTCTTGATTAATCAAATGACCTTTCTATTTCTGAAATGGTGATTAATTTTTCAGTTTGCTAACTGAGTGATTCGCCATTTTGACTCACCTTTCTATTTCTTTTGGAATGATAGCCCTTCTTAATGAGCATCTTTTCCCACTTTTAGAACGGGCTCTACACTTTGACGAGCTCTTCCATGTGATATCACCACTTCTCTCCTCTTCAAACCATTGTGGCCACGTTTGACCCTCACTAATAACAAAATAAATTCCCTTCATCCACACAACAAAAAAGCCAAGGAGCATCGGTGCTCGCTTGGCTTTTCACGATATATAGGCATACATCTAGTCGTCCTTGGGGTGTCATAAGGGAAAGGGGGATAACCTTACGTCTTGTCAAGTCGATCAAGAGATGTGACCCGAGTTACATATCATTTGAACATGGTTTAGGAAGTCATATGGCGGATGACTTACAAGTAGCTTGCCCAAATGATGTTTGCATTAATCAATTACCCCGAAATTCAAAATTGTAAGCCCCTTTGTTTCATTTTTTACTGCATTTATATTTCCGCAACCTTTACTTGATTGCGTCCCTCTTGTTTCGCAAGGTACAGTGCATCGTCAGCTGCTTTAATTAGTTCCTCTGTTGAATCTGCCATTGCTGGATAGGCAGCTATTCCTGCAGATAATGTTATGGGTCTGCCACATGGACTTTCTGTTGTTGCCAAAATTTCTCGTAGTTGTTCAGCCACTTGTGCTGCCTCTTCTGCTGCCGTATTTGGTAGCAGTATGACAAATTCCTCGCCACCATATCGACAGCATACATCTCCTTCACGAGCCACAGCTTCCATATGACTGGCTAAAAATTGCAAAACTTTATCGCCTACTGCATGACCATATGTGTCGTTCACACTTTTAAAGTGATCTAAATCTAGTAAAATAATTGCATGTGGTACATTGTTCGTTAACCATTCGGCAAGCATCGAATCCATTGTACGTCGATTCGTAACTCCCGTCAGTGGATCAACAGTAGATTGATCCTTGAAAAACGAGACCTGTCCATGTAAAAATGATAAACTCCGAACCAAGGCATTCTTCAAAGAATAAGCTTCAAAGTACCATCCACTTACAGATTTTAAACCTTCTACATTTTTCTTATCTAAACTTTCCTCCGTTAAATTTGCTAGTTGCTGCAAAGGGTTGGCAATGCGTGCTGCCGCCCAAAGTACAATGATAATAGATAGAATCATAAGGGGTACAGATTTAATAATGACTTCCTGCACACGATCAAAGGAAGGGGCTAGTGCTACGTCTAAAGGTTTCTGGGCGACAACGCCCCATCCTGTTGATGGGACTGTACTATAGCCAGCAAGCATTTTCACTCTTTCTGTGTTCTCAACAAGTTGAGCACCACTCTTTCCTGATATCACCGATTGAACGACTTTATTTTTCGTTACCACATCATTAATCCGACTTGGGTCTTGATGATAGATAACACGCCCATCTGAATCAACTACATATACGTAAGAGCCGTCCTTACTATAATGCTCTCCCAGTAAAGTTTTAAAGGCATTTGGTTCCTTTAAATAAATAGTCCCTGCTATCATTCCTAAATACTCATTGGAGTCGGAAAAAATAGGATGAGAAATAAAAATGATGAGACGTCCTGTCATCGCCTCATATGGTTTAGAGATAAGTGGTGTCCTTTTGGATAACGCCTCTTTAGCACCGATTGATGTTAAAATTTCTCCCTTTATTTCAATAGATGGTGGAGAGACGGATAAAACCAATCCTTCTGCATTTGTTATTACTACAGAATTAAACATTTGATTTTGCAATCTCAAACGTTCTGTTTCCTGATTCAATGCTTGCGCATCGTCCATCTTTGCTTGTATCTGAGTTGCACTATAACCTAATATTTGGAAAGATTCATGTAGATAAGAATCCGCAGTAGATGCCAATTTTTGAGCATAAACCCTATTCGTTTCTAGTGTATTTTCCTTTATCGAGTCAATATTCATTCTGTATCCGCCCCAAACACTACCAAGGCTCGTGAAAAAGAATGCTGCCATCGCAACTCCCATAATTAAATGCTTTAGTTTTAATTGATGTGATTTCATTTCTTCTCTCCTATTTACGTTAATTTTATATGTATTTTTTGAGAGATACTTTATTAATAAATGGGGTAATAGTATCATTTCCAAATTGCGTAAGAAGAATCCAATACACCACTAGGATTGTATCAATAAAAAGGGTCGTATCATATAGCTAGCTAGTAAACAAAATTCTACAATTTATTTTCTTAAATTAAATATTCTAACAACTGACAACTATTGTCTGAAATTTGATAAAAAATCTAAATTCTAAATTTTTTTACTTTTATTGTTATTCTGACATATGAAAGTTGAAATGTTTATTTTATAATGAAAAATAGCATAGGCAAGTTAAGGTCTATTCTGTTATAATACTCTTTAAAATAAAATAAACTGTATTAATACAGAATCGAACGTTACGCTTTTCACACAATGGGGATTATGAGAAAAGCGCTACGCTTCCATCAATGGGATGGTCGTGTAGCCTACACAAAAAGGGGTTGGAAGATTTGGGCATTTTACAAGGGTTAAAAATTCTCGATTTTTCTGCATTACTACCAGGGCCAATGGCGACAATGATTTTTGCTGATTTAGGAGCAGATGTCATCCATGTTGAATCTTCAAAGCGCGTTGATTTAACACGAATTATGCCTCCCTATGATGAAGATCATGAGGCTTACATTCATCAACATTTAAATCGATCTAAAAAATCAATTACATTAAATCTTAAATCACCAGAGGCTATAGACATTGTAAAATCACTGGTGCAAGAGTATGACGTTATTATCGAAGGTTTTCGGCCTGGTGTCATGCAACGCCTTGGCATTGGCTATGAAGCTCTAAAGGAAATAAATCCAAAGGTTATCTATTGTGCGATTACTGGTTACGGACAAACTGGACCTTATAGCAATCGACCTGGACACGATAATAACTATTTATCTTTAGCAGGCTTACTCGATTATTCACGCCATAAGGATAAAAAGCCTGTCTCCATGGGAGTTCAACTAGCTGATATAGCTGGAGGGACAATGCATGCCGCAATTGGGGTACTGGCTGCTGCCCTTCATCGTGAAAAAACAGGCGAAGGACAATTCATAGATATTAGTATGACAGATGCTGTCTTTTCGCTGAATGCTATGTATGGTGCTGCGTTTATTGGGGGTGGTCGTGTACCACAGCCAGAGCAAGAAATTTTAAACGGAGGCAGTTACTATGATTTTTACAAAACAAAAGATGGACGCTTCTTCTCTGTCGGTAGCTTAGAACCTCAATTTCGTAAACTGCTCTGTGAAGCACTCGACATTCCTGAGTTGATTGATAATACCTTTAATGATTCTTACTATACGCAAATACGCTTTAAAGAGGCTGTTCATGATGCCTTTCTATCAAAGACATATGAGGAATGGCTTGAGGTATTTAACGAGGATTTTGAAGGTTGTGTAGAGCCTGTACTCACTTTTCCAGAAGCATGTGAGCATCCACAGTTGAAGGCTCGCGGCATGATCGTCGATATTCCAAAAAGCGATGGCACCATGCAACAGCAAATTGCTTCTGCCTTTAAATTTGATGGCACTGAGCCTGAGTACAAGTATGTCGGTGCCAAGCTTGGAGAGCATAATGAAGAAGTATTAACTGCACTTGGCTATAATGATGAACAAATTGCTAGTTTACGAGAAAAGGGCGTTTTAGAATAACGGAAAGGTTCAATTTGGAAGTAGGCAATTTTCAAATTGAACCTTTTTATGGCTGCCTGCTCATTGACATCCTCAGTAACATAAGCATAAATTATTTCACTAGAAAAAACGCAGCTACCAATGTACTCCTGCTGTTATAACAGTAAATGGATTTATTTTTCTAATAAAACTTTTTAAAAGAAATGTTGACATATAATTCATCAAGCATTATAGTATTGTTTAAATCTTAACAGACAATTAAATACGATAATTTCTTCTTATCCAGAGAGACTGAGGGACAGGCCCAATGAAGTCTCGGCAGCGGGTTATTAACATAATACCGTGCCAATTCCTGCAAATGTACTTACATTTGAAAGATGAGAAGGAAGTAGTTTCTTCAATAGTGGGGACCTTCCTTTTTTCTTAATCGATAAGAACAAAAGGAAGGTCCTTTTTGTTCTTTATTTTTAAATAGGGAGTTGAGCAAGTAAATGATTGAATTTCAGAATGTAGCGAAAACCTTTAAATTTGGTGATCGTGAAGTGAATGCAGTGAAAGATGTATCTCTTTCCATTCAGCAGGGAGAGATTTTTGGAATTATTGGATTTAGTGGTGCAGGAAAGAGCACATTATTGCGACTTGTGAATCTATTAGAAAGTCCAACCCATGGCACTGTTCAAGTACAAGGTGTTGATATTAATTCGCTCACACCAAAAGAGGTAAGAAAGCTGAGAAGAAGAATCGGCATGATTTTTCAAAATTTCAACTTATTCTCCTCAAGAACGGTAGCTGGAAATGTAGCCTATCCACTTAAGCTGGCGGGAGTGCCTAAAAAAGAAATTAATGAAAGAGTTGCAGAACTTCTTAGTTTTGTTGGTCTTACAGAAAAAGCGAACGATTACCCTGAGCAATTATCTGGAGGCCAAAAACAGCGGGTTGGCATTGCGAGGGCGCTTGCTACCTCCCCTGATATATTAATTTGTGATGAAGCAACCTCAGCGCTCGATCCAGATACAACTGGGGAAATTCTCCGCCTTCTCAAAAAAGTAAACAAGGATTTAGGAATCACTATTTTGCTAATCACACATGAGATGAATGTCATCCAACAAATATGTGACAGAGTAGCAGTCATGGAAAATGGAGCAGTAATTGAATCTAATTCAGTTTTTGATATTTTTACAAATCCACAGCATTTAACGACTCAACGGTTTATTCAATCGGTTCAGCAAGATCGACCATCTGCATCTCTATTAGAGGAATGGAGAAAAAAAGGCGGCAAAAATTTATACCGTGTTATTTTTAAAGGTGATATTGCTAGCGATCCTATCCTTTCTCGCGTAACAAGAAAATTTGATGTGGACGTTAATATCGTCTATGGCTCTGTCCGAGAAATTCAGGAGAAGTTCTATGGGAACTTGCTCGTCTCATTTGAGGGACATAGCGATAAAATACCTAGTGTTCTTACTGAATTACAAGACATTGTAACTGTTGAGGAGGTAAAATTCAATGAAGGTTGATTGGACGACTTTTTGGCCCCGTATTTTTGAATCTACGGGTGAAACGATTTTAATGGTTATTATAACCCTTATCTTCGGTTCTATTCTTGGTATAACAATAGGTTTACTACTATATGTGACACGAAAAGGAAATATTTTAGAGAACAAATTCGTGTTTCAATTGTTAAATTTTTTAATTAATATTATTCGCCCAGTTCCATTTATTATTTTTCTAGTGGCCATTAGCCCATTAACAAGAATGGTTGTTGGAACAACGATTGGTACGTGGGCAGCAATCTTTCCGATGACGATTGCCTCATCATTTGGTATTGCGAGAGTAGTAGAGAATAACTTAGTTAGCATTGACCCTGGGGTAATTGAAGCCGCAAAGGCAATGGGAGCAAGTCCTCTACAAATTATTTTTACTGTATTAATTCCAGAGGCACTTGGACCGTTAATTTTAGGCTTAACGTTTGTGACAGTCGGTTTAATAGATTTCTCTGCAATGGCTGGTACAGTTGGCGGAGGCGGTTTAGGTCATATTGCAATGACATATGGTTATCAACGCTTTGATGGAAGTGTCATGCTTGTGACCGTTATTATTCTTATTATTCTTGTACAAATTGCGCAGTGGATTGGGAATAAGCTATCAAGAAAAATTATGCGACGGTAAGAAGGACATTTTTCATTTGAATAAAACAACGAAAGAGGAGATTAATAATGAAAAAGTGGTTTAGTATTTTATTAGTTTTAACAGCCGTATTAGCATTGGCTGCCTGTGGGTCTGATTCAGCTACAGATAATGCTAAAAAAGAAGAAAAAGTAAAGATTGGTGTAACTGGAACAGATGGTGAAGTATGGCCGATTTTAAAAGAGAAAGCTAAAAAGGAAGGGATTGAAATTGAGCTTGTTGAGTTCTCTGACTATACATTGCCGAATCAGGCATTAGCAAATAAAGAAATTGATATTAATTCCTTTCAGCATATCGCGTTTCTAACACAATTTACTAAAGAAAATAATGTCGATTTAGTTCCAATTGGTGCTACTGTTATTGCTCCAATGGGAATATATTCAGAGAAAGTGAAGGATGTTAACGAAATTAAAAAAGGTGACAAAATTGCTATCCCTGATGACCCTTCCAACCAGGCTCGTGCATTAAGATTATTAGAATCAGCTGGCTTAATTAAATTGGCAGATGATTTTGGTCTCTTCGGTGACCCAAGTAAAATCGTCGACAACCCGAAAGATTTAGACATTTTACCGATTGTAGCTCAACAAACACCACGTGTATTACCAGATGTAGTTGCATCCGTTATTAATAATGGAGTTGCTGGACAAGCTGGGTTTGATCCCGTAAAGGACCCCATTTATCTTGAAGATGCCAACGATCCAAACGCCTTACCTTATGTGAACATTTTTGCTGCACGAGCAGATGATCAAGATAATAAAACATATCAGAGAATTGTCGAGCTGTATCATGAGGAAGACGTAATGAAGGCAGTCGAGGCAGAAACAAATGGAGGATCTATTGTTGTTGATTTATCAAAAGATGAGTTAATAAAACAAAGCAAAGGACTATAGGGGGAGATAAATATGAGCAAAACTTTATCGGGAATTGAACTAATCCAGGAATCCATTGAAACAAATCAAGCATTGTATATTGAAACTAGCCAGGAAATCCATGCCAATCCAGAGATAGGGAATCAGGAGTTTTTCGCAAGTCAAAAGCATGTAGAAATCTTGACGAATGCAGGATTTAAAGTAGACACAGCCGTTGCTGGACATGAAACCTCCTTTTATGCAGTGAAAGACAGTGGAAAACCTGGTTCAACAATTGCCTTTCTTGCTGAATATGACGCTCTTCCAGGTTTAGGGCATGCCTGTGGTCATAATATTATTGGAACAACGAGTGTAGCAGCCGGAATTGCTCTTTCTAAAACATTAGATGAAACTGGTGGAAGTGTCGTCGTCTTAGGAACACCTGCTGAAGAGGGTGGTCCAAACGGCAGTGCAAAGGGAAGCTTTGTAGCACATGGCTATTTAAAGGAAGTAGATGTCGCTTTAATGATTCATCCAGCAGGAAAAACATCTCTAACAAGCGAAACACTTGCCGTTGATCCACTTGATTTCCATTTTTACGGGAAAGCCGCACATGCATCAGGGGCTCCTGAGGAAGGAATTAATGCATTAGATGCAGTGATCCAGCTTTTTGTTGGGATTAATGCTTTACGCCAGCAGCTTCCTACAGATGTTCGAATTCATGGAATTATTACACATGGTGGGGATGCACCAAACATTATTCCTGAATATGCAGCAGCAAGATTCTTCATTCGTGCGGATTCATGGAAAAAAACAGAGGAGGTATCAGTAAAGGTACGTGCAATTGCTGAAGGTGCTGCACTAGCAACCGGGGCAACGGTAAAAATTGAACGATTCCAAAATGAAGTAAAGGATTTTGTGCTAAATCCTTTACTAGATAATATTTTACAAGAGGAGTTAGAGGCATTAGGAGAAAAGGTTTGGACAATTCGAGGACAAGGCAAAGGTTCAACAGATGCTGGGAATATTAGCTACGAGGTTCCAACAGCACATCCATATATAAAAATTGGCCCAGACGATCTAATTGGGCATACAAATGAATTTAGAGAAGCTGCTAAATCCCCTGAAGGTGATGCAGCTTTAATAAAAGGAGCAAAAGCACTTGCTTCAGCTGGCTATCGCTTATTAAAAGATAGTGATCTTTTAAGTGAAATAAAAGCTTCTTTTGAGACAGCGAAGGCACAGAAAGAAAACTTCTAAAACTCATTCTAGCATTATTTGCATATGGAACAGGGCTGTACCAGAAAGTTGCCGAAGATCAACTTTTTGGACAGCCCTACTTTTATACATATGCACTTATAAATACTCGTAGCTTTTCAAAATGATCGTCAATCAATAAATACTTTTTGTAGATTTCCATTAATTTCTCAAAAAGCTCATAGTGCTCTGTTACAAATAAAATCTTTAAAATATTTAATAGATGGAGAGAGGCACTTTGAGCTACAAAATAATAAGGAGCCTCTGATTGGCGATAATGTTGACGCCATTCTTCCACAGATAACCCAATATGCTGTAATGAATTATTAACGTGTAATGCAATATCCTGCTGAACATATGCCTCAATTGCAATCAATTGTTCATTGCTACAACTCCCCTCCACTAATGCTGCATGTATTTTTTTATTGGATGCTAGTACATGCTCTTTTAAAAGGACTAACCCCTCTTGATAACGTCCCATTCTTACGTAATGATCCAGCAATATAGCATACAAATTCTCTAAAAAATTTAGTTCATAGTTTTTAATAATTGCAGGAGGAGTCGGCTTACGATTTGGTAGTAACTCTTTATATTCAAGCATTATCTCGATTGCATAATTATTAAGTCGCTCATCCTCTAATAAATATTCCCCATATTGAATAACTAATTCATTATCCTTCTCCTGATGTGCTATATGAAATAGTAGATAGGCTATTAACACTTTTTCCTTCTCCGTTAATGCATACATTGAATAGCGCCAATCCGCCTCAAAGGACGTAATAAGTGCCTTCACACAGTTATTATCTCCCTCAGCCAATCGGTAGTGTACAACAATTTGATAAAGACGTAACTGTTTTTTTGCCAAACAGCTAGCATTGTGCTTATCCACATGAGTTATACACTTATCCAGTATCGTTTTATAGTTATTCACAAAGTTATCCACATGTTCACAATTTTCTTTCATAGATTGCTCAAAATGTCCCATTATTTCATAAAGAAATGTGAATTGCTCTAAGGGTCTGTGGATAAGCAGTGAATAAACCTTTTTTGTAAAAAGCCAATGCCAAAAAGATGCATGCTCTTTATACATCATATGCACTAAATATTCATCTTGAAATTTATATAAAATAATTGTTTGTAGTTCATTAACTGGCATTGCTATTTGCATTCGTTTCCCAAAAACTAGCCAAATTAGTCGTTCTAAGTCTATTGTGTGTTGCGCAAAGAGTTGCTCAAAAAAAGTTTCTTTTCCTTTTTGTGTATAAAAAAAAGCATTGAGCCGTTCATTCACAAATTTTGCATCTAAGCCATATTTGTCAAAATACATTTGCATTTCTGTTGATACACGACCCCAATATTTACGAGCTGTGGAAAAGGCAATATTCTTAGCCGTTTCTTCATTTACTAAAAATAGCTTTGGTGAAAGCGAAGTACCAAGTATTTTTGGATCTTCCTGCAGATTTGACTCTGCCTCCAGCCATGTTGCTAGTAAATTTTCAGCACCCTTTTCACTTTTTTGTTTATAAGCCATGAATAATTGCTCATCACAGTCCAACAGCATAAAATTGGAGCCTCCCATCAAATTCGACCAACAAAGATCTTCCCCTATCATTCAAATACATGTTTTTAACACTCTTTCTTCAATATAACAAATCTTAAGTAAAATATGCTAAAAAATTAGTGATATGCCTAGCTAAAATGTTCTCAAACAAAAAAGAACCACCTATCAAGTGAATACACTTCATAGATGGAAATCTCCATCACCAAAATAGTGGATATTTTCTTTTTTCACGTAAATTATTTATCAACAATCCGAAAAATACAATAATGACAGCTCCAATTAACACAGGTGTTACTAAATAACTCCAACCATAGCCTCCTAAAATAATAATTATAGGATTGGCACCTGCCGGCGGATGGATAATGCCCAGGAAGGCCATAAAAAATATTGTTAGCCCTACGCCTAAACTAATAGACAGCATACTCGAGCCTAATAGTGCATACATAGCCAAACCAATAAAGGCGGAAATGAAATGGCCGCCAATAATATTTCGAGGCTGAGATAACGGTGCATTCCAGACGACAAATACAAGTACACAGCTACCACCAAGTGAAGCCATTAGCCAAGGTGCCTCTGTAAAATTTGTTAGCCATAGCAAAACAAAAATACATATTAAGCCGCCTATTGCTCCCGTGATGGCATCAGCAAAATTTGTTCGAGAGGGGGCATGTCCCCCTCCTCTCATTTTTAATATAAAAGGTTTTATACTATTCTTTTTCTCTATTTTATTTTCCACACCAAAAAACTCTGTCATTCGGCACCAACTTTTCTATGCTACGTTCTATTTAAATTCGGTTAGGCTAATCATTTTTAAACTTTACCTATTATATCAACACAACATTAGAATTCAATCTAAACTTCATATTTCAGACAAATTCTTACTTTGCCACCCCATAACCCATACAAAAAAGCAAACCTTTAACAGTTTGCTTTAGAATGAATTCATCTATTAATCATATTGCTTTTTCACTGTCTTATAAATTCGTACCTTTTTCAATATCGTTTTAGGTACTTGGAAGGTTGCTGTGACAACTCCTGGATGACGTCCAATTTCAATGGAACCTGTTATCGTCGCTCTATTTAATACTTCTGGCTCACTCATCTCAAATAACTTTGCAGCTCTCTGGACTGCATTATCCGTAGCCTCATTTAGCGTTTTTCCAGAACCAATCATAGATACAGGGAATGCTTCCTCTACCTGTTTCACACCGAACTCCTCTGCTAGCTCTCGTGCACGGCGCTTTTCTTCCTTCGTAAAGGGCTTTGCTGTATAAGGTAAATCTTCTTCGTTTGGTAATAACACTGGGCCTTCCAATGCTACTTTTTTCAAGACACTAACTTGTAGCTGTACAATACCAGCTACATCTGTTGTATGCCCTGCAATCTCCCCGTCTCCCTGCATAGCATGCATATCCCCAATATAGACACCGCCACCTGGAACCTTTACAGGACAAATAATCGTTGCCCCTTCGCGTACTCTACTTATATCCATATGACCATCGGTACGATGTAAATCCAATTCATCTTGTGTAAAGGCATATTCATGCGGTGCTCCAATTAAGAACGAACCAAAATCACCAGCATTATGAGAATCCGGCATTGCTTTTGAAGGGGTTGTACCAAGCTGTCCTAAAAAAGGTCGCATTCTCGCCATTATACCTACTAGGTCGCTTGGTGCTAATGCCACAACTGGATTTTGTACAGAATTTTCAGGTGTTCTCATGTAATTTTTAGCATCAAGGGCGATACGGCGAGCCCCCTCTCTTCCAACAGTGACACCTATTTGACCTTTTTGATCAAGGGCCATTGTATAGCCGTTTATCATTTTAAATGGTGCCGTTTCTGTATCACAGGTTGAACAGCGAATCGCTTGTGGACCTATCCCTTTGACAATTGTGCTTGGATGTAGCTTGCCACAACCTGGGCATTTGACAGAAACGAACGGGTCGCCAATGAAACGATCTATAATCGCCTCATCGTAACCTGACGAGGTTGCCAGAGATGTGACCTGAATAGATTTAATTTTAATGGCGATGGCGTCGCCCACCTCAGCGCCTTCTACAAAAACAGGCTTCGTTACTTCGTGTCCTCCACGAATAGTAGGTGTAAGCATTGGTCCCCAGCATCCAGGTGCTGTATTGGCAATGATCGTTCCACCGTCTTTAACGGGCCCTAACATCTTCTTTGAGGGATCTAAAATTCCATCAATGAACTCATTTACGAACAATGTCTCAGCGGCTTGCGATTGCTGTATAAAGTCATCATTTTCTAAGCCTTCCTTTTCAAGCACATGCAATTCGTTTGTCATTTTTTGTCACGCTCCTGGTTCTGATTTTTATGTAAGTGTTATATGTTAAAAACGCTCTCCACATTTGCAGAGAGCTATTTTTATCAATTGTTCATGTATAAATCAAAAATATGTGAGAAGTCTTCTTTTTTGTACTTTTCTTTATGGTCGATCATCCAAGTACTCGCAAAGCGTGTGATTTCCTCGAATGACGTAGATGGAGAGATGTTATCATTGCCCATCCGTCCAAGTGATGAAGAAGCAATGTTTAAGCTTTTTTCTGCTACCTCTAGCTTATAGGCATTGTGTTTTTGCTCATAGCTAATAGCATGTAGTGCTTTATAGAGGTCTTTAATATCATCAATAAAGCGTTTATGGATGTCGATGGATAGTGGAGAATTACCAATTGTAAACTTAATTTCGACATCAAGGTCAATTGTTCCTGCTGTTTCTAGAAAAACATCTGTAATGGCATACATAGAATAGTCATAGCGTCGCAATAATCTCTTTTTACTCATAGCACTCTCGCCATCTACATGAATAATGGCACGATTCGTAAAGCAGTACTCATCTGCCTTCGTTTTAATTAAAAAATATATTTTTTCGTCAATTTCATGTAGGATAAAATCATCTGCATCTGTTTTATCATAATCCACTTGTGGCACAACTACTCCAATATCTGAAAGTCCAAGTGCATCTGCTGCTATTTTTTTGAACACCGTCATTCCTCCTAAATCGTCATACTCCTTTTACGCTTTAGAAACTGTAAAAGTTTCATAATACATTTCCCTACTATATACAAATTTTCATATAATCAATACTTCATTTCCTCTTTCATGTATATTTCATTTATAATGATTGTCAGAAAAGGATTCTTCCAAATCGAAAGGTCGTGTGAATAAGTGCAAGAACCAACTATATTAGTAGTGGATGATGAGGCTGATTTAGCTAATCTGTTAAAAGTAAGCTTACAAAAAGAGGGCTACAAACAAATTTATACAGCTGGCTCCATTCATGATGCTTGGACAAGCTTTCAACTAACAAAACCAGATATTGTACTGCTAGATGTCATGCTTCCAGATGGTGAGGGCTACGATTTATGTAGACGTATCCGTGAAGTCTCACATGTGCCTGTACTTTTCATGTCTGCTAAAAACGAGGAAATTGATAAAATTTTAGGGCTAGCCATTGGTGGAGACGATTACATTACTAAGCCTTTTAGCCCTAAAGAGGTTGCCTATCGTGTAAAGGCCCAATTACGAAGAGCTGGCTACCAAACTCAAGATACTGCTCCGAGCCTTACCAAGAAAGCACTACAGCATGGACCATTCCAGCTGAATACCGATGAAACTGAAGTTCATAAAGATGGCGTTTTATTGGAGTTAACGGCAAAGGAAATTGGTTTAATGGCGTGCTTTATGCACAATCCTAATCGAATTTTAAGTAAAGAAACGCTGTTCGAACGTGTCTGGGGAGAGGACTTTTTCGGTTCAGATAATACCGTCATGGTGCATATCCGCCGTTTGCGTGAAAAAATCGAACAGGATGCCTCAAAACCTCTGTATATCACCACTGTTAAAGGGCTTGGTTATAAATTCGTCGTACCAAAAGAGGCACAAGGATGAAGTGGAAATTAACAGCGCGCTTCCTCCTTTCTGTACTTTCTATTGTCATCATCGTTATTTTCGTCAATACTGCCATCTTCATGGGACTCCTTACTTATCGATTTGTAACTGATTCTGAAGGCGCTATAGCAACTCAAGAGGAAAGCTTTGTGCGGGAATTTCAAAAATTTATCGAAATAAAAAACGGAGACTCCTTAATAAGTGCAGATGGGCTTGAACAATTACATCAAAGAAATGCTTGGATTCAATTGCTCGATAAAAATGGTCAAGTTATTGATTCTCACTTTGCACCAGATAAAGCTCTATCGCACTATGCGCCTATTGACCTAATTCAAGTATATAAGTATAAAGAATTTGATTCTACTACTACGGTGTATATTGGCAGTAAGGATGATTATAGTTATTTAATCGGTATCAAAGGTAGTGATGTTACAAGATTTGTTATGCATGTTTCTAGCACATCACTCTTACAGTTTATAGGGAAATTCGGACTATTTATCGTAATTGCTGATTTATTAGTAGCTACATTAGTCGGTTGGTTTTTTGGTCGTACATTAACAAAACCACTTTATGCGATGATAGAACGCATTCACCATTTAAAAAATCACAATCATAAGTCTATTAAGTCTCCTGGTGGTGTTTATAAGCCTGTTTTTGAAAATTTAAATGAAGTATCGCGGGAATTAGCAAACCATGAACAGGAGAGGAAGAGACTAGAAGTTATGCGTGAGGAATGGATTAGTAATGTTTCACACGATATGAAAACACCACTTGCCTCTATTCGTGGCTATGCAGAGCTATTGAATGATGAAAAATTGCCACTTAGTGAGCAAACTGAGTACGCAAAAATTATAGAAAAACAATCATTGCATATGCAAGATCTATTAGATGATTTAAATTTAACGATGCGTTTAAGACATCAACAGCTTCCTCTCACATTAAAAAAAGTGAATATGGTGCCATTTATTCGTGAAATTGTAATCGATACATTGAATACACCGCAATATGAGCTTGCTAATCTTGAGTTTGAGACAGCCACCGAGGACAGTCTGCATCAAATTGACGAGCACTTTATGCGCAGAGCTATTATGAACTTTTTACACAATGCCATCCTCCATAATACTCCTGATGTTTCCGTACTTGTATCAGTTGATGAAGATTCTATTACGATTTCCGATAATGGTAGAGGCATCGCAGCAGAGGATCTGGAACATATTTTTGAACGCTATTACCGAGGTACAAATACGGAAAAAACAACTGGCACTGGTTTAGGTACAGCTATTGCTAGAGATATTATCGAGGCCCATGGAGGAACCGTAAGTATCAGCTCTGAAGAAGGGAAAGGTACAAGCGTTAACATTTATTTAAAAAGGAATACCTAATAAACGAAAACCCCAAATTTAACTAGCAGCATTCTTTGAAAAACGATAAATTTCAAACATACTTTTGGCACTGGCGCTTCGTAACACTTCGCTTTCGTGCAGAAAAGGGGTGTCTCAAATAACTTTTGAGACACCCCTCAGACCGTAGACAAAAGCCCATCGAGAAGTTCACTCTCGATGGTTTTTGTCATTTTTCTTCCTATTTTATTTTTAACATTTGGTAATATACTACCAAATTCAACATACTCTTCGAGCATAGTTGCTCTCTTAAGCTACTTGCCACGTCCAAGTAGCCAGTTTCTTCAAATTCATGGCAGCAAAAGTAAGCATCGCCTGCATGGACAATTTTTTTAGACCTCTTAAGGTTGTCCATCGCATACCATGCTTTTCTTTTGCATCGGCAAAGACACGCTCAATCGTTTCTTTGCGCTTTGCATAAATCTGTTTGATGTCATAGGAATGGCGTAAATGTTCAGCTTCCTCCACATATGACTCCCAAATATGGCGTTGAATGAGTTTTTGATGATGCTTACTTTCTGTACATTGGGAAAGGCTTGGACACTTCGCACAAATCAAAGGATTCGATTTATATTGGCGATATCCTTCCTTCGTCGTTGTCGCATACTTCAATATCTGCCCTTGTGGGCAAAGATAACAATTATAGTGCTCGTCATATGTATACTCGTGCTTTCGGAAGAATCCATCTTTCGTTTTAGGACGTGTATACGGAAGAACAGGCAACATTTGATTCTCTAACAAAAAGTTCGTAATCGCTGGTGTTTTATAGGCTGCATCTGCCGCAACAGCTAATGGTTTTTGAACATTTTGAATGACCCTTTCAACAAGTGGCTGTAATACATGGCTATCGTGCACATTTCCCGGAGTCACAATGGCACCTAAGACAAAGCCCTTTTCATCTGTGGCTGCATGAAAGGAATATGCAAACTGTTTCGTACGTTCATCCTTCACGTAATACCCACTTTCAGGATCTGTCGTGCTTTTCTTTATTTCTTTCCATTCTTCCTTTTCAAACTTCTCCGGGGAAAAGGGCTTTTTTCCGTGTTCCTCACGATCAATATTTAACTCTAATTGAAGCTTCTCTTCATAAGCCCGTGTTTCTTTTCGCACAACTTTTTTATCATACTTTCGTTTATTCGCACTCGCTTTCACATGCGTAGAATCGATAAATAAATGGTCTGCATGGAGGAGTCCTTGATGCATAATCTCTTTTAATATACGATAAAATATCTGCTCAAATATATCGGTGTCTTGAAAGCGACGGACATAATTTTTACCAAAGGTAGAGAAATGCGGAACTTCTGTATGGAAGCCAAATCCTAAAAACCAACGATACGCCATATTGGTTTCAATTTCTTTGATGGTTTGACGCATGGACCGTATACCAAAAACGTACTGAATAAACGTCATTTTAAAGAGAACAACAGGATCAATACTAGGGCGTCCTTTAGCAGAGTAGAGGTTTTCTACTAAAGGATAGATAAATGAAAAATCAATAGCCGCCTCTAGTTTTCGTACTAAATGATCTTGGGGAACTAATTGATCAATCGTTAACATTTCTAATTGTTCACGTTCATTGGTTTGATTTTTCGTCATCATGGTTGATCACCTCAAAAGTTTACTTTTTATCAATAGATGAATAAGGAATTCTTTATGTAGAAGTTGATTGGAACGAAGGGCGGCGACTCCTGCGGGAAAAGCGGGAAAGTCGAGATCCTGGACTGAGCGAAGCGAGGGAAGCAGCTCGACCCCGCCCGCGGAAAGCGTCCGCCCGTAGTGGAAATCAACGGCTTTACTTTTTTACTTTATTTTATTGTAAAAGAAAAAAGACTGTAGGCAAACTCAAAATTCATTGAGTTTGTCTACAGTCTGAGGGGTGTCTCAAATAACTTTTGAGACACCCCTCAGAGTGTTGAAAAACAAAACTATCCATAGCATTTTTGTGAAAGGTGAAAATGGATTTCCGCTGCAGGCTACTTGCTTTCCTGTGGGCGAGCGCCGAGCCGCTTCCTCCGCTATCGCTCCGTTTAGAGGCTCGCCTGTCTCGTTATCCCACGGGAGTCAAGTAGCCTTCCACTCCAACCTACAAAAGTATTACCTTTTTAGCAAAGGTTTTCAAATAAGGCGAAGGTCTTCACTACTCTTTATGGAGAGGTGTTGTCACACATCACTTCCCCACATTGAAAATAAGAGCTTATCCCCTCTAAGAATACAGATAATGGGCTATTTGATCGCTATACTACTATGAAAAAAGAATGTTTGATTGGAGTGGAGCCAGCGTCACTCCTAGGGGATTTAGTGAGCTGCACCCAAAATATTGGACTTAAAAATCTACTATAGGGGGTGCAGGTAGTGATTTCTGATGAACAAAAATTAGCCGCAGTTCTAGCTTACTTTGAAGAAAAAGAAAGTACGTATCAGATTGCCAATCGATTACAGAGGGATCGACAGTACATTCGATTATGGATTGAATTATATCGCTATCATGGCATCGAAGGAATTATTCGTCCTCAAGGGTTCACGAATTACGAAGATTCTTTTAAAATAAAAGTAATTCAACACCTGATAGAGACGGGCGATTCGCTCCTTCAGACTGCTGCGAAGTTTAATATTCCTTCCCGTGAAACCATTCGGAGATGGAAAAAACAATGGATGTCAACGGCTGGTGAGGTGCTCTATCAAGTAGAAAAGGAGCGCCAATCAATGCCAAAAAAACAACCACCTTCGTCCGATTTAAATGGAAAAACAACGGATGAGTTAAAAGCCGAAATTGAGTATTTACGGATGGAAAATGCCTATTTAAAAAAGTTGAAAGCCTTAGTTCAAGAAAAGGATGCCTTCAAATCCAAGAAAAAGTAAGAGCTGTCTATGAGCTAAGGTTGGATTTTCCTCTTCAAGCTCTATTAAAAGTCGCGAAACTTAAGAAAAGTACGTATTATTATCATCTCCAAAAATGGGTAAAACCAGATAAATATCAGGCGATCAAAGAACGAATTCAGACGCTTTTTCATTACCATAAGGGGCGTTATGGCTATCGTCGTATTTGTTTAGCCCTCCGAAATGAAGGGTTTTTCATCAACCATAAAACGGTCCAACGATTGATGCAAGAATTGGGCTTAAAAGGGACGGTACGCCCTAAAAAATACCGTTCGTATAAAGGGACAGTCGGCTATGTCGCAGAGAATGTCATCCAACGTGATTTTGAAGCCACTGCACCCAATCAGAAATGGGTAACCGATGTAACGGAGTTTAAAATAAACGGTCAAAAAATCTATATATCCGCTGTATTAGATTTATTCAATCGAGAAATCGTTGGGTATGAGGTATCAAAATCACCTAATTTTGAGTTAGTTCAACAGTCTTTTAAGAAGGCATTTACGTATACAAAGTTATCGAAAAAGAGTGGCTTAATCGTCCATTCTGATCAAGGATGGTTATATCAAATACCACGTTTTAAAGCGTTATTGGCAACACATGAAATCAAGCAAAGTATGTCACGGAAAGGAAATTGTTTAGATAATGCCGTGATAGAAAGCTTTTTTGGCATTATGAAATCAGAATTTCTATACGCAACAACGTTTAAGAACTACGAAGCATTCAAAAAAGCGTTAGTAGACTATATCCACTACTACAATCATGAACGGATAAAAATAAAACTCAACGGAAAAAGTCCAGTTGAGTTTCGAAGAGTTTCTTAAAAGTTCAAATTTTTGGGGTCAGTTCATAGCGTCACAGATGAGACCCTGGAGCGAGCGTAAGTGAGTGAAGCGGCTCATCGGACGCCCCCTGGAAAGGGCGCTGGCGGAACGGAAATCAACCTCTCACCTTGCTAAAGATTCTTTTTCTGCTATTGACATCACCTTTTTGCTATTTCATTTGATCTTGCACCTTTGCAGGTAACTCGTGGAATTTTACTTCATCAAATGAAGAGACTTCCGTTTCCTTTTTCACGTAAAGCTTTAAATAAGCATCCTGGCGTAAATTTTTGTGGGCTGAAAACTTTAATGTTTTTTCTTCGCCATTTTTATTGTAAGCAGGTAGCTCGTACCAGTACATTTTAAAGATTTCACCGCTATCAACCTTATACTCCTCTACTTCTCCCTCAGCTGTAATATGGACATAGTATGTGTCTTTATTTAACCGATTAAAGTCTACAGTCATCAATACAACCAATCCTGCCACGAATAAGATGAACAATGCACCTATTCCGAAAAATACTTTTTTCATATTTAATTCCCCTGTCTCACTATTTTATAGAACGAACGCACGGTAAAGATATAATAAATAAAGTAAATAGTTGAATATGCAACAATCCACAAAATGACTGGCTTTGTAATATTCATACCAAATAGCTGTGAAAATGCTAGTAACGCAAAAGCACTATGCACAATGCCGACGATAAGTGGAGCACTAAAGATCACAGCCACCTGTCCTGCAACTGTCTTTAAAATTTGCTTACTATTCACACCAATTTTATTTAATATAGCGTATTTCGCCTGATCTTCCTCAGCTTCCGTTAAAATTTTGAAATAGATAATACTGCCTGTTGCCGCTAGGAAAACGAGACCTAAGAAGCTTCCCACAAACAATAGTGCACCAACTGTTGCTAAACCATCCTCATAGCTTTGTGGAACACTAGAGAAAGTTTCTTGTTGTTCAGTAGGTAATTGTTTATAAATATCTTGTGAAACGTTCTGTTGTTTCAAATCATTGTCCAATCCAACAACCTGCATGATGAGCTCTTCGGCATTTGTAGTCGCAAATTCCTGATCATTCACAACGAGTACTGTTCCCGCTGCTATAAAGTTTAGCACGCTTTCCTTGTACATTTTCTCTACATGGAAGGAATCTCCGTTTTGTAGCTTAAAGTCCTCACCCGTAAAATCATGTGAAAATCGTTCATCATAGGCTGCATCAAGTAAAACTGTAGAGCCATCTGCAATGTGCAGTTCTTCATCCTTACCTTGTAATTTCGCTAAACGATTATAATCAGATTCCTTCAATAATGTATATTCGAAAAATGAGAATTCATTATCAACACGTAAATTTTTCACAGCCACTGCTTCATTATATAAGACATCTTCTTGAGAAAATTCTACCGTCTCGCCTTTCCACATAAATGTATTTGGCAGCATCTGACGCACACTTGCTTCTGCATTGTAATACATGCCGAAGACACCGCCACCTGCTGTAATCGTTGTTGCACTTAAAATTGCAATGATCGACAGCGATTTAGCATTAGCTCGAATACGATATAATAACTGAGAAACACCGATTAAATTTAAGCCTTTCCATGACCATGATGTGGCTTTTTTTAATGCTGTCAACACAAAAACACTCACACTATGGAATAAAAGATATGTTCCTGCAATCGTTACACCTATGACCATTAATGGCGTACCTAACATAGTGAAGAATTTCCATATTTCACTCGTAAACATATCAGAGGCAGCTGTATAATATCCAAATGCAATTAGCGCAGTGCCGAGTAAAGCAGCTACTAAAGAGGCACGTGGAATTTGCTCACCCTGTTTGTCAGCGTGAAATAAATCAATTAGCTTAAATTGATAAATAACACGATAGCCTTGCAATGATGTGAATAAAAACAGTAGTGTAAATATGCCAGTCGTATTAATTAATGCCTCCATCGAAAATGTCAGACTACCAACCACTTCATAGCCCATTAAGCGTACTAAGATCATTAACAGCCCTTGTGACATAAAGAACCCTAGAATGATACCAAGTATTAGAGAAACAAGTCCTATAACTAAATTCTCAAAAAAGAGCATTAAGCCAATTTTTTGCTTACGCACACCTAGCAATGAATAGAGGGCTACTTCCTTTTTCCGCTTCTTCATAAAAAATGAATTGGAATAGGCCATAAAGATGACAATAAAGAATAATAGCACTACTGACGATGCACTCATCAATCCCTTTATTTGTTGTGATGATTGTTTTAAGGCCGAAAGATCATCATTATATTTGAGCGTCACAAATGTAAAGTAAATAACGATACTAAATACCATCGAGGCAATATATAAAAAGTAATTCGACAAATTGCGTTGAATATTTTTGCGCGCTAAACTAAATAACGTCATTTACTCCACCCCCGATGCTAGACAGCACCTGCAAGATCTCTTGGAAAAATTGCTTCCTTGTTAGAGTCCCACGTTGAATTTCCTTAGAAAGCTGTCCATCTTGAATAAATAGTATCCGCTGGCAGAAGCTAGCTGCAAAAGCATCATGGGTAACCATCATAATCGTTGCGGCTTGAGATTGGTTTAGATCGCTTAAGCTTTCTAGTAAATCTGTTGCAGATTTTGAATCAAGTGCACCTGTAGGCTCATCCGCAAAGATTAGCTTTGGCTCTGTCACTAATGCTCGTGACGACGCAGTACGCTGCTTTTGTCCTCCTGAAATTTGATAAGGATATTTATCAAGCAAGTCACTTATACCAAATAATGCAGCAATCCGCTCAACCCTTGCGTTGATAGCCTTTGTTGGCATCTTCGCAATAGCTAGTGGTAAAACAATATTTTCTCGCACTGTCAAAGAATCGAGTAAATTATAATCTTGAAAAATAAATCCTAAATTATCGCGACGAAAATCCGCTAATTCGGCATCCTTCATACGTGCTAAATTAGTATTCCCAATAATTATTTCACCAGTCGTTGGCGTATCAATCGTTGCTAATACATTTAAAAGGGTAGATTTCCCGGCTCCAGAAGGACCCATTACACCAACAAACTCTCCTTTTTCTACTTCAAATGATATATTCGATAGCGCTGTAAAAGTATTTGCGCCTTTGCCGTAAGTTTTTCCAACGTTTTGTACCTTTAATAATGGCGTCATATACGCTCACCTCTTCTTTCTGACTTTAGTATACGACCTCAAACTTACAACAAATTTGTCGCAAGCTTACAGCAACCTTAAATCAATCGCTAGTTTTCGATTAATTCATACGTTTTATCGAAGCCATTCCCTTTTGTATTCCCCAACTTTTAAAATTGATTGACATAAAAAAAGATTCATACACAAATACTGTGCATGAACCATTTTAATCTATTGTCCTAAAACCTTTTGAATATCGTCCTCAAAGCTACTTGGCTTATCTGCTGAGGCGTAGCGCCCTACAACCTCACCATTGCGATTTACAAGGAATTTTGTAAAATTCCACTTCACGCTACTGCCTAAAAATCCTTTGGAGTGAGAAGTTAGATAATCGAAAATAGGATGTGCTTCTTTTCCGTTTACCTTAACTATCTCATGCATCGGGAAAGTCACTCCATATGTCAGACGACACTGTGATGCAGCTTCTTCAGCAGTCGCTAGCTCTTGTTTAAATTGATTTGAAGGGAAACCAAGTACCACAAGACCTTCCTCCTGATATTTTTCATAAAGACCTTCTAATTCTTCAAATTGCGGTGTAAACCCACATTTGGAGGCTGTATTGACAATTAGCAAAGGCTTTCCCTTATAACGTTCGAGGCTATAGACAGTACCATCTTCTAAAGTTACGTTAATATCATAAATGCTCATCTCTCTACCTCCTATTATAAACGTCCATTCATTCGTGCCACCTGCTGTAATGGGTCCCAAACACCATTGAATGGTGGTGCATAGGCTAAATCTAAATCTAGTAAATCAGGTAATGTCATTTTACTATACAATGCCGTAGCAAATACATCGATACGCTTATCAACTCCTGCTGGACCTACGATTTGTGCGCCTAATAGCAGCTGGTCCCGCTTGCGAACAACCACCTTAATATACATACGTTGTGCACCTGGATAATAGCCAGCAATATGACGTGCAGATAGTTTAAATGCCTCATAGTCAAAGCCAAGCTCTTTCGCCTTACGCTCATTGATGCCTGTCGTAGCAATGGTTAAATTGAAAAACTTTAAGATAGAAGTTCCCACGATTCCTCTAAACGGCGCAAACTTGCCTGACATATTAAGGCCTGCTAAACGACCTTGCTTATTAGCAGTCGTTCCTAAAGGTACGTAATCTAAACGCTCCTTCACAATATTAAAATGGGTTGCACAATCTCCTGCTGCATAAATATTTTCAATAGAAGTCTCTAAATGGCGATTCACAATAATTGCTCCATTTTTTGCAAGTGCTATTCCAGTATTCTTTAAAAACTGCGTATTTGGTTGAATACCTGAAGCGACAATCACTAAATCTGTTTCTAAAACACTGTTATCTGTGACGACACGCTCGACCCGTTTACTCCCTTCAAATGCTTCCACACTTGTATTTAATAATAGCTCCACATCGTTCTTTTTTGCTTCCTCATGAACATGTTGGGCAAGCTCTTCATCTAAAATTCGTGCTACATGGCTTCCTCGTTGAACTAGCCTTACTTTTTTCCCGCAGGCGTGTAGCGTTTCAGCCATTTCTAATCCAATATAGCCACCACCTATGATGGTTACCTGTTCAATATCTGGCGTTAAATCAGCCAGTAAATCCTCCAACTGAGGAATCGTTTTTACCGTGTGGATACCTTCTAATTCAATCCCCTCTTGCACAGGTACTACTGGACTAGCTCCCGTAGCAATAAGAAGCTTATCATAGGGAATCTCAAATGCTTCACCACTCGCCTGTGTCCCCGTAATAAATTTCTTCTCTATATCTACATTTTCTACCTCATAGCCAACTCTTGCATCAATGCCATACTTATCTCTAAAAGTCTCGACATCTCGTGCAATTAAACGTTTGGTTGATGAAATACGTCCATCTACAACATAAGGCAATCCACATTGCCCATATGAATAAATAAAACCACGTTCTAAAGTAGTTATTTCTGCCCCTGGCACATTACGATAGATTTCCATTGCTGCAGACATACCTGCAGCATCTCCCCCAATGATGACGTATTTCATTCTACAAGCCCCCTTATTTTTTCCTTGTTGCCATTAAATCTGCATATTGATCGATATACAAACGTCGTTTTCCTCCACTTACGATGACACGTATTATATGGATGGCTATAATCATTGTAAGTGCAAAACCTGCTGTTGCGGCTAGTAGAGAAATGACAATTTGCAGAACATAAAATGGTGAATCCATATTTAATTGAATACTACCAAACGTTGAAATGGCTTCGAATAGACTAGCCGTAGCGACAATAGCAATACAGCGACGCCACGATTGCTTTACAATACTTTTGCCATTCTTGTTGACCATTGTAAAACGCATAATCTTCATACCTAGCGTTGCACCATTCATCATACTTGGGATCACGCCAAAGAGGATCATGTACAAGACCATGTTCACCAAGAACTCGAATGTACCACTATACCCTGTCAGACCGCCAACCATAATCCATATCATTTGTGCGATACATAAATCAATGACGAGTGCCAGCAAAATAGAGATGGGCTTAACAATATCCATTTTTTCCATTTCAGCAGCTTTTGCCTCAACCTCTTCATGCGAAGGAAATAGTGCCCATATGATTGGTGCTAAAAAGAATCCTAGTAACGCGCCTACACTGTTCAGTAATAAATCATCCACATCAAAGATGCGGTAGGCACAATTAAAGATGCCGTAAATACCTGTTCTTTGTGTGACCTCATAAAACAATGTTAGCAAAAAGCTAATTAAAAATGCACGTTTCCAGTACCTTCTTTCTTTAAGAAAATATCGCAAGTAAACGCCAAACGGCATCAGTAGCAAGAAATTAAAGAATGCTTGGAAAAATGCCTGCTGTTTCGTTATAGCAAGCCATGTAAAGGGATTTGTTACTACAACCCCGCTGTCCTTTAAAATATCCTCAACAAATTGAAAAAGTCGCAAATTAGTATGAACAGTGTCTGCGGATTGGAGTGAGCATGTATCTCTTGTAGATGGAAATGGCAGTAATACTAAACATAGTGCGGATAAAAAATAAAAAATAAATGAGAACATAATAATGGTTTTGGACATAGATAAATATCCATATTTACGATACGTATAAATAAGCCATGGAATAAAAAGTACAAATGATAAAATAATCGTTATAAAAAACGCTATTAAAATGGAATCTGTGTAAGTTGACATATAAGCACCTCTCTCTTTAAAATGCCCGTTTTTATGAACACTAAAACTAAGTTTAGTTCTCCAATACAACATATTTATTTCAGTAAGCTTACATAATCCTTAATTCAATCAAATATGGCTGATACGTACGAGGAGTAGTTAATCTAAAGATATCATGTCCTGTGGCAGCTACTACAACAAAATAAAAAACAGGTAAAGAATATACTCTCTACCTGCTCCCATTTATTATAATTTAGCAATTTCTTCTTTACAGAATGTCAGAATTTCCTCTAGTTCATCATCCTCTAAAGCAAAATCTAAGTATTCACCTTCAGCCTTTTCTAGAATGAAGTAATTTAAAATAAATGGCGATTCGCCCTTTTCACCGATGAGGACACGAATTTCAATGCCAGCTTCGTGATATAATTCGTCCTCTTCATCAATTTCTACATCCAAAATAAATTCATAGCGCTTACCCTCAATAATATTTGTAGGGTCTAAAATTTCTTCCATTGTGAATTGTGTAATTTCCATTGTTCTAGCTCCTTTTTCTTTAGCTGTTCCTTTTTATATTAAATCAATTTCAGCATGGGTCAACTAGAAAAGCCGTATACACGTGTAAGTAATTATGCCAGAATAAAATGGAACTGTTTTAGAATTAAGAATCCCTACATAAAAAGGAGGCTTTTTCATGAAAGAGCTATTATATTATCAAGACGTTATGTTGCACGAGTTTAATGCTACTCTTGTAAGCAAAGGAATGGATGAAGCTGGTCGTCATTATGTTGTCCTATCCAATACCGCATTCTATCCAACTGGTGGCGGACAGCCTCACGATACAGGCACTTTGAATAATGTAGATGTCATAGATGTTGAAAAAGTGGATGATGAAATTCGTCACTATATTCAAGGAGATCCATCAACTTTAGACGGTGTAGTACGTGGCAAAATCAATTGGTCAAGACGGTTCGATCATATGCAGCAGCATGCTGGACAGCATATTTTAACAGCGGCATTTATAGAGCTTTTTAATGCACAGACTGTAAGCTTTCACCTAGGTAGTGAGCAGGTCACAATTGATATTGCTGTAGATACGCTGACTGAACAGCAGCTTGCAGCGGCGGAAGCAAGAGCCAATGACATCATTTTAGAAAATCGTCCAATTCAAACAACATGGATTACAGAAAATGAGCTTGTTAACTATAATCTTCGGAAAGAAGTTGCTGTGACGGGGGACATTCGACTGGTCATTATCCCTGATTTTGATTATAACGGCTGTGGTGGCACTCATCCAACATCCACAGGGCAGGTCAGTGCTATTAAAATACTAAGCACTGAAAAAATGAAAGGCAATGTGCGCGTTTCTTTTGTCTGTGGACAACGTGTTTTAGCCGAGCTTGCCATGCGGAAAAAAGTATTAGCAGATGTTGCTCGACAATTAAGTGTTCCAGAGATTGAGGCTGCTACAGCACTTACAAAAGTTTTATCTGTCCAAAAAACTACGGAGAAAGCACTTGCTACTGCGAAAGAGGAGTTACTAACTTACGAAGCAAAGGCACTGGTGGCTAATAGTGAAGGTGTAGTAACGGCTGCTTTTCATCAACGAACAATGCAGGAGCTACAAAAAATCGCTCGTCTGATTGTCTCTGAACAGTCAGATGCTATGACCTTACTAGTTTCTGAAAATGAAGGCAAACTACAATTTGTTGCAGCAAAAGGTAAAAATGTTACCAAAAGCATGAAAGATATTGCCGCGAAGGCATTACCTCTTATTAATGGTAAGGGCGGCGGAAGTGACCAAATGGTCCAAGGCGGTGGCGATTGTATGATTTCCAAAGAAGAACTACTGCTAGCTATGGAAAAAGCTTAATTCTACTATGAAAAAGGAGCCGTCATTATGAGACAGCTCCTCCTTTTTAATACTTAAATTTTTGAATGGCTCCATATAACCGTTTCGCCATTTCTGATAGTTTTTCAGTTTGACCGTTCATGGTTTCTACTGTATTCAACTGTTCTGTTGTTGCATCTGTTACCTCATGCACATAATCACTTGCTGCATGTGCGGTTGCTGCCATTTCTTCCATAGATGCTGAAACTTCCTCTGTATTTGCAGACATTTGTTCAGCTGAAGCGTTCATTTCTTCAATTTGACCTGCTATCTCACCTACCGCTCGAACCATTTCCTCAAAACGTTCACCAACTGCCTCAATAGAAGCTAATCCGCGTTCAACATGAACTTCGCCCGATTCTGCCGCCTTTACTACCTCTAATGTGTAGGATTGAACGCTTTCAATTAATACATTAATTTTGGTAGCTGACTCTGCTGTCTGCTCCGAAAGCTTGCGAACTTCATCCGCTACAACAGCAAATCCTTTACCTGCCTCTCCTGCACGAGCTGCTTCGATGGAGGCATTCAATGCTAATAAATTTGTTTGATCAGAAATATCTGTAATCATTTTAGAAATTAAACTAATTTCCTCTGACTCTCTTTCTAGCTTGTGAATAATTGTTAGCTCAGCTGTTGTCCCCTCCTGAATCTCATTCATACGGCGCATAGATTGCTGGACAGCTTCATTGCTCTCACTAATTTTCTGGGAAATAAAATCTGTATTGCAGGCAATAGCTGAGGCTACTTCGGCAACATTTTGTATACCCATAGCCATTTGTTCCATTGCAGAGGCACTTTCTTCTGCCATCACGGTTTGACTCTGTGCCCCCCTGTCTACTTCACTGATTGCACTAGCTATTTGCTTAGAATGCTTTGTCACAGCAGTGACATCTCCCATTAAATCACACGAGGCTTCATTCACTGCAGTTGCTTCCTGACTCACTTTCGCTACCATTTCTCGCATATTATTAATCATGCGATCTAATGCACGCGCCATTGTCCCCATCTCATCAATACGCTTTAAATACTTCTCAGGGATCTCCTGTGTAAAGTCACCTTCTGATAAGCCTTCACTAATACGAAGCACATGACGAAGTGGTCTACTGACCGAACGTGAAATAGCAAATGAGATGAATAGTCCTAGTATCGAAACAATGATGGTCGTGACAATAAAGTTCGTCTTAAGCTTAGAAAGTCCTGAGAACATCTCATTTTCTAATGCAATAACCCCCATTTTCCAACCATTATCAAGGGTATGGTAGCCCATTAAGTTCGTACCAGCATCCTCTGTTTCGAACGAAAAATAGCCACTTTCATTGGTAATCATTTCTTTTGCAGCTAATGCCCTGCCCGTCATAACACCTGTTTCTTCCGCTTCTTCGATTGGATTATTTTGCTCCTTCACATAGGAATGATTATTATGTCCAATAATCGTTCCTTGAGCATCCAGCATAAATGCATAGCCACTGTCTCCAACCTTAATGTCCTCGACAATATTAGATAAATAATAACCATCAATACGAGCCAATAATAGTGCTTTTTCACCTGTAGCTGTAGTAATTGGTGAAACAATTAAAATAACCGGCTCGCCGGTTACACGGCTAATCGTTATTTCAGACATGACAGACTTGCCAGTAAAACCTTCTTTTACATAATCACGATCGCCTAATTCAGCAGTTGTATCATCTAGATAATGGGCTACCCCATCAGCTTTTATAATGCCAAAACCTAAGTAGTTCTTATTATTAGCAAGGCGTTTTGACAAATATTGTTTTTGTTTTTCAAAGTCCATACTACGAACTGCCTCTTGCTCTGCGATTGCTTCTACCTCTACCAGTGTTAGTTGGAAGTGTTCTTCTATGTATTGTGAAACATCCTCTGCTCTAGATACTAAATTGGATTCCACTTGCTCATTCATTGCATTCGTACTATTGATCCAAGTAGATAGTCCAAGTGTGCCGCAAGTTACAAAAACAAGAGCAATAATTGCAATAATTAATTTACCACCAATACCTTTTATCCACATATCCCTTTTTCTCACTTCTTCCGTTTTTAGCTATATTATTCGAATATTTATGCATAACTTCAGAGTAAAGTCACAAAAAGTAGAAGTCAACAAAAGTTTTCCAATATGATTAATAAATGTATAATAATACCATTTTCACTATCTATATAGTGCTAACAATTTTCTACAAATTTTTTATTTCATAGATATAGTTTGCTATAGAAAGACAGAATACTCGCTACATTGGATGAAATTAAAACATTTTCCAATAAAAATTGATTATAATTCACAATTTTTGCTGATTATTAACAATAGGATCGGTTTAAAACATTTTGAGGGGAGGATTTCTATGAGTTCAGACAAAAACAATGTTTCTCGTCGAGACTTTTTGAAAACAACAGGTATTGCTGCTGGTACATTAGTCGGTGGTGGATTAATAGGAGGGCTAGTAGGCTACAACATCCAAGGTAAAGGGACTTCCACTCTGGAGCATGGTGGGCATGAAACGAATGAGGCTACTGGTTCGCCTAAGGCTAAGATGTTTTTTAGAAATGAAAAAGATTTTAGTATCTTATCAAAGGCTACAGAGCGTATCTTCCCAGAAGATGATTTAGGGCCCGGCGCTATAGGCTTAGATGTTCCCTATTTTATCGATCATCAACTGGCAGGAAATTATGGGAGTAACTCTAAAGAATATATGCAAGCTCCATTTGACGTAGGTGCCCCTACACAAGGCTATCAAAGTCGTTTAACACGAGCAGAAATTTTCAGGCAGGGCATTCAAAAATTAGAGGACGAAGCTCAAAAGCGTTATCAAAAGAGCTTTAATGATTTAGAAGGTAAACAGATGGATGAAATTTTAACAGCCTTTCAAAAGGGTGACATAGAAATGGTTGGGGTGACATCCGCATTCTTCTTTACACTGCTGCGTGCGGCTACATTAGAGGGTGCCTATTCTGACCCTATGTATGGCGGAAATCGTAATATGGATGGCTGGCGCATGAAAGGCTTCCCTGGCCACCAAATGGCTTATATTACACAAATAGAAGATGCGAAATTCCAAAAAATTGAGCCTAATCCATTAGGCAATCATTAAGGGGGGTTAGAAAATGGCTAAAACATTACCTAGTGTAGACGTTGTAACAGTTGGCGTAGGTTGGACAGGCGGTATCGTTGCTGCTGAATGTGCCAAAGCCGGCTTAAAGGTGGTCGGTTTAGAGCGTGGTCAAAAGCGTGGTACCGAAGATTATTTAAATGTTCACGATGAATACCGTTATGCCATTCGATATGATTTGATGCAAAATCTATCTAAAGAAACGGTAAGCTTTCGAAATGATCGCAATATGAAGGCATTGCCAATGCGACAACTTGGCTCCTTCCTACTTGGAGAGGGTCTTGGAGGATCAGGGACGCACTGGAATGGTATGACTTATCGATTTTTACCCTATGATTTTCAAATAAAAACATTAACAGATAAACGTTATGGACCAAACAAGCTTGGACCAGATTATCTAATACAGGATTGGGGTTTAACATACGATCAACTGGAGCCCTATTTCGATAAATTTGAAAAAACAGCAGGTATTTCAGGTGATGATAAAAATCCATTTAGCGGCAAGCGTTCAAATCCCTATCCTACACCAGCTATGAAAAAAACACCTATGCTTACGCAATTTGAAAAAGCGGCACAAAGCTTAAAGCTAACACCCTATATGGTGCCATCTGCCAACGTATCCGAGGTTTATAAAAATCCTGATGGTGAAACGATCAATGCTTGTCAATATTGTGGTTTCTGTGAACGGTTTGGCTGTGAATATGGCGCAAAATCTTCTGCAGAAATTACAGTCGTCCCTACCGCTTTAAAGACAGGAAACTTTGATTTACGCTTTAATTCCAATGTTGTCGAAATTTTAAAGCAGGGCAATAAGGCTACTGGTGTAAGATATATCGATACTGTGTCGGGAGAAGAATTTATTCAGCCTGCTAATGCGGTTGTATTGACTAGCTATGTCTTTAATAATGCCAAGCTGTTAATGGTCTCAGACATCGGTGAACGATATGATCCTACTACTGGTAAAGGCACACTTGGCAGAAACTATTGCTATCAAATCTTACCTGGTGCTGCGGGGTTCTTCGATGAACAATACAATACATTTATGGGCGCAGGTTCATTAGGCATGTGTATAGACGACTTCAATGGGGATAATTTTGACCATAGTGATTTAGATTTTATTCACGGAGGAAATATTGCTCTTACACAGACAGGTACTCGACCAATCGGTTCCAATCCAACACCACCAGATACGCCTACTTGGGGACCTGAATTTAAAAAGCAGTCTATTTATTACTATACACGCTCATTCGGTATTGGTGCGCAAGGAGCATCTATGCCACATAAGCAAAACTATTTATCACTGGACCCTACCTATAAAGATGCTTATGGCTTGCCATTAATACAATTAACGTACAATTTTACTGAGCAGGATCGGGCACTTCATAAATATATTTCCGCAAGAGCAGCTGACATTATGAAAGAGATGGGTGCAAAAACAATTGTTCCTAACGCTGAAATTACCGACTACAATATCGTACCTTACCAAACAACGCATAACACAGGTGGGACAGTCATGAGTTCAACGCCAGAGCAAGGTGTCGTGAATAATTACCTACAGCATTGGGATGTTGATAATCTGTTCGCGGTAAGTGCAGGCAATTTTGCACACAATAGCGGCTACAATCCAACAGGTACATTAGGAGCACTTGCTTATCGCTGTGCAGAGGGAGTTATTAAATATAGTCAATCAGGCGGTTCTTTAGTGTAAAAAACTTAAATTTAAAGGAGGCAAGGCTTATGGGAGGTCTTGGAGCAATTGGAGTACCTGGCTTAATCATTATTTTGGTCATTGTATTAATTGTATTTGGTCCGAAGAAATTGCCAGAAATCGGCGGAGCAGTTGGCAAAACGTTTGCAGAATTTAAAAAGTCCACTAAAGGGCTTATGGATGATGAGGACGATTCCGAGAAAAAGGTCGAAAAAAAATCTGATGCTTCGTAGGAGGGGTTCCTATGGATCCATATGAAGACGGAAAAAGAAAATATTTAAGCCCTCTTGATAAACCACAAGCTGAGCTTCCATCACCCGTGGAGGCTTTAGCTGAAATACCTGTAGTAGCAATTGAAGAAGATCATGTAGCAGATGAACCTCTGATACCTGTTACCTCATTATTGGAACATCTTTCTGAGCTGCGTAAGCAAATTATAAAAGGGCTAACAATTTTCATTTTATTTTTTATTGTAGTCTTTTCGACTATAAATATTTGGTTTCCATTCATAACTCGAGGTCATTCTCTCGTTATTTTAGGGCCGCTTGAGGTTGTTAAATTTTATATGACTATTTCTACTACTTTAGCATTTGGTCTTGCAATGCCTTTTCTCGTTCATTTTCTGTGGAGCTTTGTAAAGCCTGGCTTAAAGGAAGAGGAAAGTCGATTTTTAGGTCTCTATGCACCGATTATGCTAGTTCTTTTTTTAATAGGAATAGCTTTTGGCTACTTTGTTGTCAATCCACTTAGCTATACCTTCTTAGTAAGTCTCGGAGCTACCAATTTCGATGTTATGGTATCAGCTAGTGAATATCTGCATTTTTTAATCATGACCACCGTACCGCTCGGTTTATTATTCGAGTTACCCATTGTTGCTCTCTTTTTATCAGCCATTGGTGTACTGACTGCTGAATCCATGAAAAAAATACGAGGCTGGTCTTATATCGCAATGGGCGTAGGCTCTGCTGTTATCACGCCACCCGATTTTATCAGTCAGCTACTCGTATTAATACCTATGATTATTTTGTATGAAATTAGTATCTATCTTGTGAGACGTACAGAACGTAAACAAATTGAAAGCACTGCGTAAAGTTTAACGCAGTGCTTATTTTTTCTTTAATTCCATCACAATAATTTCCGGAAGATTAAAAATGCGATATGGTACTGAGCTATTTCCTAGCCCACGACTAACCACCATTTCAGTCGATCCTGCTTCGTAGACACCAGCTGTATATTTTGGAAACAGCCCCTGTCCTGGCGCAACAAGTCCACCAAGTCCAGGAATACGAACTTGCCCACCATGCGCATGTCCCGAAAATACTAAATCCATGTGATACTTTACATACGTATTAAACACCTCAGGTCGATGTGCCAGTAACAGCTTAAACATATCGTTTGGTAAATAAGCTGTTGCTATGTCTAGCATGTCTGCCGTGGATCTACCCATTAACGGATCCTCAATTCCAACAATCGCCAAGCGCTCCCCGTCGCGCTCTAGTACGGTCGATTCATTGGCCAGTATATGTACCCCTAACGATGACAGCGCCTCATAAATTTCATCAACCTTATTCGTCGCTACTTCATGGTTGCCCAGTACATAATAAACATCCGCTATTTCAACTAGTCCTTTTACTGCCTGTAGACTTTGCTTTAAATCGTAGCGATTGCTATCTATCACATCACCTGTGATAAAGATATAGTCAGGATTTGTATCCTTAACCTTTGCAATCAGTCTTTGCTGATTGTCACCAAAGAGGGCATCATGTAAATCCGATACCTGTACAATGCGTAGCCCTTCAAAGCTGGCAGGCACTTTTTCTGATTCGAACACATGCTTACTTACGACTAGCCAGTGATTGTTTACGTACAAAAAAATGACTATAAACACAACAAAGCATACACTATATAATAATTTTTTCAATCGCAATCGCTCACTTTGCGGCTACTTTGTTCAGAGAAAACTCTGACTTCCTTATTATAAGCAAAAAACAGAGTGATTGTAAGCATATGCACTATAAATAAATAAAATGCACAAAATCCATCTAAAATGGACTCGTCACAATAGGCATTCACTCACATTTTAACTATTCTTAGTTTACTTTCACATGCTATACTGTAGGTATAATTACATATTATTTCCTTTAAATATAACAAGATTGAGAGAACCATAATGAGAAAGCTAATACTTATTTCTATGGTCATTATTAGTGTAGTGATTATTGGTGTGGCGTCACAGTTACTCAAACATGAAAGAACCGACGCTCCTAAAGCTGTTGCTGGCGTAATAGACCTAAAAAAATATGATTTGCACCACAATACAGTAAGTTTAGATGGAGAATGGGATTTCGTCCCCGATAAATTGTTGAATTATTCCGATTTCGATAACCATCATTCCTATTTAGTAGAAGTCCCGTCACAATGGTCAAAGTATACGCTCGATAAAGAAAATTTCACCACTTTCGGCAGTGGTACTTATCGATTAAAAATTTTAATCAATAATCCCGATGATATTTTAGGTATCAAAACAGGGAATATTCGTATGTCCAATGCCATTTATATTGATGAAAAGCGTATTGGACAAAGCGGTGTACCTGCTGAAGAGTCAATATATGTACAAAAGAATGTACCCTATGTTGCTTACTTTCAACCTAATAAAAACGAGTTAGAGCTGCTTATACATGTGGCTAATTTTGATTATGCATCAGGTGGAGGAATTATTGGTTCCATTTTCATTGGAGATCAAGAAAGTATTGGAAAATTAAGAGAAAGCTCTCTTTTTTACGATTTGATAACGATTGCTGCTTTTTTTACAATGTTTATTTATTTTGCTGGTTCTTATCTCTATGCGAGACTCGATATCGAACAGCTTTATTTTTCCTTATTTTGTTTCATGGTCGGTTTATATAGCGTCTCCCATGGTGAAAAAATTTTAATGTCGTTACTCCCTGTTACCTATGAGTTCCTGATAAGAATTCAAATTATTTCGAGTATCGGTACAGGTATCTTCATGCTGTTGTATTTTTACTATGCCCTTCAGCAATTTGCTTATAAAAAAATTGTAAAAACACTTTGTATAATTGGCGTTTTATTATTAGCTACGGTTATGCTCCCCATATCCATTAGCTCATACTTACAATTTGTGTACTCTATTTATATTTTTATGAATATCTTTTATATCCTTTATATTCAAATCATTGCTATCTTTAAACGATCAGTAGGAGCTATTTATTTATCGCTTAGTTCGATGGCTATTCTCATCTATATGGTCGTAGCTACTTTAAATCTGAATATTAATCTAGAAATCTATTCATTACCACCTTTACTTCCTTTTATTTGTTTAACGATGCTTTCTCTTTATATTTCCCATCGTTTTACTGACTCTTATTTAGAGAAAGGACGAATAACAAGTGCTTTAATGCGAGTAGATAAATTAAAAGATGAGTTTCTCGCAAAAACTTCTCATGAATTTCGTACGCCCTTACATGGTGTAATTGCTATTTCTCAGTCCATGCTAGAGCCTCAGGAAAGCACCACATTAACGATGGAACAAAAAGAAAAAATATCGCTCATCTTTAATATCACAGAAAAGTTATCACATCTTGTTAATGATATATTAGATTTTTCAAAGATAAAAGAAGGTGAACTAAAACTACGTCTTACTAATGTTGATCTATATTCTGTAACCCATGTCATCGTTGAAATATTGTCGTACATCGGCAATAAAGACGTAAAAATTTATAATTATATTGAACGAGGTAAGTTTCTATTAGCTGACGAAGATAGGCTACGTCAAATTCTTTATAATCTAATTGAAAATGCTGTTAAATACACCAAGCAAGGAAAAGTTGAAATTTCATGCTACGAAGAACATAGATTCCTTGTTATTGAAGTAAGTGACACCGGGCGGGGTATTGCGCCAGAACATTTAGAGTCAATCTTTGAACCATTCCGGCAGTTAGAGGATGCAAGTAGAGGTGCAGGTCTAGGCCTAAATGTGACAAAAGAACTTGTGCAGTTGCATGGTGGAGAAATTACTGTTCATTCAGTTGTAGGTCAAGGAACAACTTTCTACGTTAAGCTACCTATTGAAGCAATAAAGAAAGAGCAGCAAGACAAGGAACATAGGAATAAAATTATACTAACTAAAGAATATTCTCCAGTAACCTTTCCTCATTTTGCGGGAAATAAAGTAGGGAAAAAAATTCTAATTGCTGATGATGACCATATTAACCTAAAAGTATTAATCAATATTCTAGAAAAGGAGAATTACTCTATCATTGCTGTAGACGATAGCCAGCAAGTCTTTGAACAATTAACACTGCATCCAGCTATCGATTTATTAATTTTAGATATTATGATGCCTAAGTTGTCTGGCTATGAGGTTTGCCAGCAAATTAGAAAAAGCTATTCTTCTGCGGAGCTACCAATACTAATGCTTACAGCCGCCATTCGTCCCGAGGATTTGATTGCTGCTTTCCAATCCGGAGCGAATGATTTTCTACATAAACCACTAGATACGGCTGAACTAAAGACAAGAGTTCGAAATCTTATTTTGTTAAAAGAATCTGCTGAAACAGCTATTAAAATGGAGACAGCTTTTTTACAAGCACAGATTAAACCTCACTTTATTTACAATGTGTTAAATTCGATCTTATCGCTCAGTTATTTAGATTTAGATAAAGCACGGACAATGATTACCGATTTTGCAGCATTTTTAAGAAGCAGCTTCTCATTCGAAAATACTAATAGCTTAATTGCCTTAGATCAGGAACTCCAGCTTATACAGGCCTATGTCAATATTCATCGAATGAGATATCCAGAGCAGCTCGATTGGGAAATTCAGATGGAGGAACCATTCAATATATTGATTCCTCCTCTACTACTACAGCCTTTAGTTGAAAATGCTCTTTTTCACGGTTTAAAAAACAAACGAAACAATGGTCGAGTGACAATGAAAATAGCAAAAGAACAGCAAATGATAAATATCCAGATCAGAGATAATGGTATTGGCATGACACAAGAAATGTTAGACCAAATTTTATCAGAAGAACCTTCAGTTCATCAGAGCGTTGGGATTCGAAATATTGCCAAACGTATAAAAAAATATGAGAATGCCACCTTCCGTATCGATAGTGTTGTCGATGAAGGAACAACTGTACAAATAAATTTCCCACTAATCCCGGATGAAAAGAGATGAAAGAATGTTAAAATCGATTATTGTGGACGATGAAATCTTAGCAATCCACTTATTAGAGGCTATGTTAAAGGACAATGAGACAGTTGAGATTATTGGCAAGTTTACAAGTCCTCTAGAGGCTATAGACCATATTCCTAGGCTGAAGCCAGATATTCTTTTTTTAGATATTGAAATGGCT
This sequence comes from Lysinibacillus sp. FSL L8-0126, assembly GCF_038630385.1. Classification (NCBI taxonomy): domain Bacteria; kingdom Bacillati; phylum Bacillota; class Bacilli; order Caryophanales; family Bacillaceae; genus Lysinibacillus; species Lysinibacillus sp. FSL L8-0126. Next base: position 1,348,066 of record NZ_CP152028.1, read on the forward strand.
GATATGAATGGCATTGAGGTTGCCAGTAAAGTAGAAGAATTAGCGCAATCAATGGATATTATCTTTATAACTGCCTACGAGCATTATGCTATTGAGGCGTTTGCAGTTCAAGCAGTAGACTATATTTTAAAACCGATTGAAAAAATGCGTTTACTGAAAACCATTGAAAGAATCGCTTTACGAAGGAAGCAAATACAATTACTAGATAGGAAAGATGAGGATATTAGCATCATCGATAATTTTCACTTTCATGTTCATTCAAGAAGAGTCTATATTGAAGATATAGCATTAACATTATCAACAAAGGAATTTCAAATTTTATTTTTTCTAGCACAACGCCCCGCGCAAATTTTCCATCCAACTGAATTGTACAAGCTGATTTGGGCTGAGGAAAGTATTGGACAAACACAGGCATTGAAAGTGCATATTAGTAATTTACGAAAAAAGCTGGAGTTCGCCTCGGGTCATCGAGCAAAAATTGTTACTGTGAGAGGATCTGGTTATCAGTTCCTTTTTGAATAAAGTCAAAAAACACGACGATTGGAATAAACTCGTCGTGTTTTTCATTCATTTTTTTGCCGCTTCTTGAATCTCATTAAATGCCCAATGATTACTCAGAACATCTTTAAATATTGGCGTTTGAAGCTCTGTTGTTACTTGACGCTCAAACAAGTCATTTAATACTTTGACCGCTTCAGCACGTGATAAATAACCATCTGGATTAAATATATCCACCGTCATACCGTTCATAATGCCCAATCCATTGACAGCATTAATTGCTTTAACAGCCCAATGATTGACGCTCACATCTTTGAAAATCATACCTTGTGAGGTAGATTTACAAAATTCTACATTTGGACTGTCTGCGCAATGCCTTTCCATCCACCGAACTGCTACTGTCGCCATTTGTGCTCGTGTAATAAAGCCGTCTGGATGGAAGTTTGTCTCAGTAATGCCTTTAAATAAACCTGCATCCTTCGCAAATTCTATTGCATCTTTTGCATCATGTTGTATTGTATCTGTATATGTCGCCCTCGCTTGGGGAATTGCATTACCTGTTAATTGACGAGCAAACATACTTGCCATTTGTGCTCTTGTAACAGGGGCATTCGGACGGAAGGTACCATCCGGATAGCCTTGAATATAAGGTGTATGTGTAACAGCGTCAGTAGTTGGTTCCTTTACATCTTCCTTTTCTGGTACATAGAGAATAGAGAAAGTAGAGAACTTATTTACCTCAAACTGTAAGCCTGCTATTCCTTTTTGATATTCTACAACCTTCCCACGTACAACCTCTTTTGAGCCATCACTATGCTCGATAAAGATTGCCAAATGAGCTAGTTGTTCATCTGTTAAATCTGTAGGCAACGGCAATGTTAAAATAACAGGACGGTTTTGCATATTTGTTTCAATTGTCATCGGGCGACCAAGCAACTCAACAACTGCACTTTCGACCAATTGCTGAACAACGATTTCCCTTTTGGCTCGTTCTTTGATTTCTAGTTGTTTATCTAGCTCTTTTATAGGAACAAGTCGGAAATAGAGGTCATCATTAAATATTTCCAATGAAGTTTTAGGCACTCCAATTCTAACGTTATCTGTGACAATTTCAAGATGAACTGCACCAGTTTTTAGAAGTGTCACTACATTATTTGGTATGGAAACATGAACTTGATTTACTTGATCCTTCTGGTCTGGAATGATGACCCTTGCTGTATCATTTCCTTGTTCCTTTAATTTTTTAATCGTCTCTGTTGCGCTCTCTGCTGTTAATGTCACTTCATCCTTCATAGTGTTGTCTACATTTTTTGTTCGTTTTATTGTTGTTTTAGAAACTAGGTTTCCATCACCAGATTCAACATCTATTACAATTTCCTCTACTTTGGTTGAAGGTATTGCTGAACCTGGCTCAAGATTTGGTGATGGATCAGTATTGCCACCACCTGTATTATTACTAATCCATTTAGCATAGATCACTGTGTTCGCTGTAATTACATTATCAAAAGTATATGGTGTTGTGTAGGCACTACTCGTATACCAGCCACCAAATGTATAGCCAGCTTTCGTTGGCACTTGCGTCGGCTGACTTGCTTTTCCTCTATGTGCCACCACCTGATTTGAAACGACACTTCCTCCCGCTACATCAAAGCTCACAGTATAATGATTAATTGTCCATTGTGCAAAAAGTGTGACATTCTCTTTAGCCATTTTAAACGTCTCATTCGGCAAATAAGAAGTTCCTGTTCCATCCGCCTTTGTATTCCAGCCTATAAAAGAGTGCCCTATTTTAACGAGGTACCCACCATTTGCAGCTACAATAATATTGTCATTTTGACTATATGTTGCATTATCTTGGGGTGCAGTTCCACCCGTACTACCATTACCATTGTATAAAACCGTATAAGTTAAAGGTGTTATAATTTTTGCTGATGATGATGCCCCTTGATCCCCATCTAAAATTAGTAATTCATCACCTTTTGGCTGAACAGTAAAAGTATAGCTTCCTATGCTATTTGTTTGGAACGCGGTAGTAAAATCAACACCTTCATTGATATTTCCAGCTAATACATTCGCTGCTGTTCCAACTGCCGTTCCTTCCTTATACAGAAGCACATCATAGCTCAATGCATTAGGAATAGTCTGCCATTTTGCAATATTTCCATCCCAGCTCAAGCCATTTGTAATGCTTGCTAGCTTAATAACCGTTTGTGTATTGGAATGGCTTGACGGAACTCCATCTAAATATACTAGCCCGTCTCCCTTGGCAGTTACGGTTACTGTATATGTCCCCACTCCAGCTGCACGCATTGCTGGTAAGAAATTATGCGTTGTTGTATCTGCTGATATGTCAACGATACTACCAATCGGAGAGCCATCTTTTAAGAGCTGCACAGCATAGCAAGATTCGCCTGTTAAATCTGTCCATGTTGCAATACCACTAGGGCTTAAAGCAACATTGTCTACTTGTTCGAGAGTAGGTAATGCTCTTATCACCGTAAGGGTATATGTTTTGGTTGCTACTCCGTTTTCAGCAGTCACAACAATGGTAATTGTGTTACTGCCTACATTTAGAGGTATTGTGTTCAATAGCCCACTTGCAATGGCGGAACCATTTACTGTAAGAGTTGCGCTACTATTTGCAGTTATCGACATTATACCAATATTTTCAACATTATGAGCCACGTTGATCTGATAATCCAATATACTATCTGTAAAATTTGGACTTAAACTGCCTGGTGAAATAACTAAATTACTTAAATAGGCATTATTACTAGGAGGTAAAGTGGTAAAACTCCATATATTTTTTGCTGTTATGCCAGCTACACCTTGATTGGATGTATCAACGAAAGTTCCATCATCCATCAATACATAATAAGTTGTTGCTTTTATTAAATTATTTGTTAATTGAATTGACACGTTACTGCCATTCACTGTCACATTTGTTGCAGTGGCTTCTATTGTTTCTATTAAATTATTATCTTGATCATAGATACGAAGATGTTTTCCTGCAATACCACTCACACTCTTGCTAAAATTTAGCGTTAGCGTAGGATTAATAGAAGCATTTGTCATATTGTTAACTGGTACGGTTGATACCAGTGTGGGAATCGGAACTTCATTGACATCTGTCACCGAAATAGTAAACACTTTTTCAAAAGATAAGTCGCCTTGATCTGTCACCCTAATCCGTACACTGTAGCTATTTTTTGTTTCATAATCAAATGGACTATTCGTTTGTAGTTTATCCCCAGCTATACTAAAGCCACTATTATCTGTTGACCCAGCACCACCTACTAAACTATACGTAAAAGAGGAAACTGCATCAGGATCAGTGGCACTTAATGTACCCACTTTGGTTCCTGATGGTTGATTTTCTTCTACTGATGTTGGGCTTAATGAAATATCTGTTGGAGCTTCATTGACATCTGAAATATTTATAGTGAATGCTTTTTCATATAAATTATTGGCACTATCGGATACTTGAATCCGCACACTGTAATTATTCTTTGCTTCATAATCAAATATTCCTGCTGTTTTTAGCTGATTCCCATCGACGGTAAAGCTACTGTTATCTGTAGCTCCTGTGCCAGCCACTAAACTGTAAGTAAACGTTTCTCCAACATTTGGATCAGTTGCGCTAAATGTACCAACAACCGTTCCTACTGGCTGATTTTCTGCTACTGTCAGCGAGCTCAACACAATATCAGTTGGACGCTCATTTAATTTTGTCACCGAAATGGTGAATATTTTTTCAAAGGTTAATCCTCCATTATCCGTTACCTGAATTCGAACACTATAGCTGTTCTTTGCTTGATAATCAAATGAACTATTCGTTCGTAGTTCATTTCCTACTATGCTAAAACTACTATTATCTGTTGACCCAGATCCTCCTACTAGACTATACGTAAAAGAGGAAACTGCATCAGGGTCAGCGGCACTTAATGTCCCTACTTTGGTTCCTGATGGTTGACTTTCTATTACTGAAGTCGAACTTAATGTTATGTCGGTAGGTGCACTATTTTGCACATCACCATACGTAATCTCTAAGTATGGGCCCAATTCGGGTGCAATTGGATTTTCTGATTTTACAATTACCATATTTTTAGCGTCGCTGCTCAGTAAAAATGTAATCTGTTGTGTATCAATTGCAGAGGGATTTTTCAATAACTCTTTTACATCAATTGATACATTAATTGGCTCGCCTGACGTATCCTTCAAAACCGATACTTTTTCAGAAGGTATATCTAAATTATTTGGAAAACTACCATCGTTCCAGTTACTTGATCCAACTCTTATTACTAAATCGGAAACTGGCATATCATTAATATTATCATTATCATTTGTAACATTTAAAATAAGGTTAGCCGAAATAATGCTTTTAGTTGTATTAATATTATTAAATTTCACAGCAGCTACACGTGTTTTATTATCAGTAGTCTTTGAAACATCTAAATAAATCTCTTCGTTAATATATTTTTCGAAGTTGCCATTACTATCGTTTAGTGCATTCAACTGTGCTACTGGAAGTAACGGCGGTACTGTAGAACTAGCACTTGCAGGTTGTATTCCTAAGGTTGAGAAAACCATTGCCAAAATGGTTAAAATTATTAATATTTTATATACTGCTGTTTTTATAAAAGATACTAAATCCATTCTCACTCCTCCTTGTTAGGGCTTCTGAGGATATATTCCTTCTAAACAAATAATAAAATTCATTGCTACAAAAGGCTGCATATTATTATGTGGCTGATTTCCTCCTTGTGGCTTTACTATGTCCACTTTCATTGCAACTGGATTTTTCACATTAACATATGGCTTTGCCGAAAGTGCTGACTCACTTCCCCAAATGGCATTAGTGGGGTTGTCAATTCCACCTGCTACTACAGAGGAACCCTGTGCGCTATGTGTATGAATAGGCATTTGCATTTCATTAAGTGTTACTGTGCTTGATCCTATTGATTGTGCAAATGTCCTTGGCGTTAAATTAGGACCATCGCCATAATGCATAGGGGCATGTCCCCTTAAATCAGGTAATTTAAATGTTGTCTTGCCATCTCCACCATAAGTTATGCCGATAATGGAATATAGAGCATTATATTGAGCAATAGATAATAAGCTGCCATCACATAATGCCCAGTCCCTCGGAGCATAGTTTCCTGCGAAAATTCTAATTTCACCTAAATACGGATCCATTCTCTAATTCCTCCTTATACTCTACTTGGAAAGATGCCCATTGTTGCGATACAAAAAGATACGCTTAAATAGGGTTGCATATTATTATGTCCTTTATTCTGCCCTGTCATTGACAAAGCAGCTTCATTCATGGCTGTATTATCTTTTTTAGCATAAATATTCTTTCCATTAACTGCACCCCATGTATTATCTTTGGGGGAGGGCTTATCTGTTGTTGATGAATCTGCTGTTATTTGATGTGTATGAGCAGGTATCTCGTTAACTGTCAATGTATGTGTTGCTTCTCCTCCTATTGATCCATAGGCAATCTGATTACCTGAATGTAATGGTACCTTCCCCTGTAAATTGGGAATCGCAAAAATTGTCTTACCATCCCCTCCATATGTAAATCCTAACAATGAAAAAAGTGCAGTATTTGTAGCTACCGGTAAAAGTTGACCATTACAAGGAAGCCACCCATTCGGTATTTTATTGAAACTAAAAAGACGTATTTCTCCTAAAAATGGCTCTGCCATTATACTCACTCCTTTTTATTGAAAATCGGGATAAAGACCATTCGTTGCAATAATAAAATTAATAACAAATGATGGCATAATGTTACTATGAGATTGAGTTCCACCTACATTAGAAACTAACTTGTTATTCATTTGTACAATATTACTGGAAACATTTGTTTGATAGTTGGTGAGGTTTGATACACCCCATGTATTATTAGCTGGTGAATTTTCTGTTGCTTCATTTGCTATATTATTGGCATAAACGCCATGAGTATGTGCAGGTAGATGTTCCTCGGTTAACATAACTGTCTCCACTCCACCTTTACTTGCCCATGGATACTGAGAACAATTATGAATCGGTAATCTTCCACGTAAATCAGGTAAAGCAAAATTCGTTGCACCGTCTCCCCCGTATTTGACACCTATTAATGAAAAAAGTGCCTCATTACCTGTAATAGTTAATAATTGACCATTGCATAGTTCCCACCCTACTGGGGCATATTTACCGCTAAACATGCGAATTTCTCCTATATATTGATCTGACATTATGCAAACCCTCCCTTATTGTAATTTCAATGAATGTTATAAAAACACATTAAACAACACCCGCTAACACATCTTAATGTGCTTCTTGAATAAACTCGACTTTCGACTTTCATATCTACTTCGATGCGAAATATTTAGAAAATGATAGGTACATAATCTTGAACTTTTTGAAATTGAAAGATTTCTTTCTTACTGCCATGTCATTTTCAAATATATTTCATCTGCTGACGATATTTGAAATCCTAATCTCTCATAAAGATTTTTCGCAGGATTTGTATGAAAAACTTGCAATATAACTGGCTTATTCCCTTCTCTTGCCTTCTGTTGAAGTTGAGTAATTAAAAATGTACCTATCCCTTTACCTTGGTAACTTGGTAAAATTGAAATATCAATAAGATGATGATAATCTGATAATTCTTCCGTTAGTAATCTCCCTACGTATTGTTCACCTACAGCAATGATAGAATGACTTGCCCCTGGAAATTGCTGATGATAGGAAGCTTGCTGTGCGCGCCATTGCATTTCTAAAAAAAGCTTCTTTTGTTCAGCTGACCATCCCCATGAATCTATTTCTTGATTTCTTGTAGATGCATAGATTTCGAAAAGAAATGCTTCATCTTCCTTTGTAATAGATTTAAGCTCGATTTTCATCACATTTGTTCCACTTTCTTTTAAACATACTTATTAGTCACAATGATAGATCTTACAAAGTTATGTCCTTTTTCAGGTAAGTCTTCCCAGCTATCTACATGCAATTGATGTTCAGTTAAGCATTCAGCTCGATTTTTACTTTTTTGAGGTACGTCTAGGACTAGCGAGATTGTGCCATAGGATTTTTCGCCTGATGGGACTTTATCTCGCCATGAACAAGAGCATTCATAACCATTCGGACCCGTTGAAGCTTTTACTCCTAATGCCTGCAATGTTGTATTTGGTGGAATACTAACTGGCTGCTTGTCCTCCTCATCATTGGTATTCCAGATTCCCCATTCCAACTGTGATTGAAAAACTTCAAGCTCACGGTCTGTTGCATTTGTAATCATTAATGAAAATGTCCAAGTCGCCATTTTAGTACTCTCCTCCTGTCGTCACTTTTTTCTTCGCGTTATCCATTACATCATATACATGTGTACGATGTAATACTGCATAATCCCATTCAGATGCGCCAATGAGCGTTGTGACATTATTATTGTCCGTTCGATAAAGAAGAATCATTTTACTAAAAATCCATGGCACAACGTCCATATCCTTATCGCTTGGGGCTTCAAAAACTCTTTCCTTTGATTTTTTTTCAGTTTGCTGTTGCTCTTTTGTAACAGCGTTTAATATATTAAATTTTGCCTTTAATTCCGCCTGTAGTTCCTGCGCTACGCTCGCCTTCACTACTTTTTCTTCAGATACGGAGATCTTTTCAGTAAATTTAAAGGCTGTTTCAATAGTGCTAACCTTCTCCTCTACCACCTTACTAGCAGTAGATAATCCATACTCATCTTTAACTGTAATTTTCCCCTTTTTAGTAACAGTTTCAATCTTAGTAGCATCCGCTCTTAAACAAGTCACCTCTACAGAAAAATACTGTTGCACTTCACGCTGCTTTAAATAAAGACTATCAAATTCTAAATCATTTACCCCGTCCCATAATATTTTAGAAATATTGAAGAGAGACGTTCGGAATAATGACATTTTTTCAAAATGAACACCACTCGGAATATATTGATTCAGATCTATATCTCTAACATCCTCAATTTCTTTCAATGTTTTGATTTTGGACCAGTCCGTAAACAAATTGTTACTTATTTCTTTTTGTCTCCATTTATCCAATTTGTTAGAAATTCGTATATTTCGAACAAAGTTATGACCATCATGTGTAATATCTTTCCACTCCGCTACTTCAAAATATCCATTTGCTCGACATCTAGCTTCATTAGGATCATTATAGGGAACATTTACATAAAGGCTTATTACTCCATACGGTGCTTGATATTCATTATTTTTATCTTTCCAGGAACAAGAAAATTCATAACCATTTGGTCCAAAAGCTGATTTGGCGCCAACAGCTTGAATCGTTTCCCCCGCTTTAATAGATTGAGGTTCTTTATCCTCTTCACCACCTGTATTCCAATAACCCCAATGCAACTGTGATTCTACCAGCTCTAAATCTCGATCTGTGTCATTCGTGACATTTAGATAGAAAGTCCATGTCATTGTTTGATCCTCCTGTTAATTGAATTTTCAGAATAATTTATATGTAATTTTTTACTATCTGTATCCCATGATGTCGATTATTGTATTTTTATGAGACTTTCTTACAGCTTTAATTATAGTATAGGTTCCATCTATTCTCTATAAAATAATTCCATTTTTTAGGTTAATTTTTCTTAACCTTCACTTCATTATTTAGTTCAATTCAATCAGGTTGAAACTTTTCACCTTATCAAAACAACAAAAATCTGCAAAAGGTGCAGATTTTTATTGTTTCCTATTCATTTATTTGAAAGCGAGAGAATATCTTCCAGACTAATTCATTACGGTCTCCCACACCTACTTTTTGAAAGATTAGCTTTAAATGATCTTGTACAGTGTAGCTAGAAATGCCAAGATTATATGCAATCACCTTTGTTGGTATGCCCCTCATCATTTCCACTACTACCTCTTTTTCTCTAGGTGTGAGTTGATAAGCAGTTAGTAAAAAAGCCAACATCTCTTTAGGAGACGCCTCATTTAATAAAATGGCTATTTGCTGCTGTAAATCGGTTGTCATAAGAAAAGAAGCTTGGATTGTAATATATCCTTTGTCATGGATAGGCACTAGTAAGGAAATAGGTGTATTGTCTTCAGCCTGTAACTTAGCGCAAGATGCCTGTATGGGCTTGGGTAATTGCCCATCCGACAAGCCTTCATTACTTCTTAAAAATGCTAGTATTTGAGAAGCCTTCGTACTCATAGATAAAATATGATAATCCTTATCTAAAATAACGATGCCACTCTCTCCTGCTTCTGTTGACAGCCGCTCTTCAATAATTGAATGGTAGAACGCCTTTAATGCCTCTCCCATCACTGGCATGAGTATTTTTACTTGTTCCAGCTCATCATCTTGAAAGATGGGCTGTGCATTTTTCATCTTTTTAAAAAGAGTTAAAAAGCCATAAGATTGCCCCTGAAACATTAATGCAGCTCGAATTTCGTCGCTAAAGCCATTGGGCACTAATATCTCCCTATAACGCAAGCTCTGACTACTTGCATCACTTAATCGTCCTATACATTGGCCACTTTCCACTAGCTTTCTATAGTTATTCACATCTTCAAATGCATATTCAAAAGTCATTATTTTTTGATGAACATCCTCAATCGATTGCTCTGTTACAGCACCGATCGAAAAAAGGGTTTGCGTATCTGTCACTGAACAGCAATAGGCATCAAAATCAATGAATTTCCGTAATTCTTCTACCATCATTTGTCGATATTGAAATGAATTTTGACTATTTTTTATACATCTCTCTGATATCCTTTGCCAATCATGACAATTTCTCATAAAACTCCTCCCCCCAGAATTATGGGATAGCACATTCTCCATAAGTATTTATAATTGAGAATAATTATTAATTATATTGTACAACACGGAGGTATAAAAATGAAAAATCCACTACATGATTGGCACAGTCCCATTGTATCTACTTATCAAAATACCATTCGACAAAAAATTATAGGCTATGACCTCATGTATAACATGATGACAGATATACTTCGTGGTCACCCTGTCATTGATAACACTTTAGTAGTAGGTGCTGGCGGAGGTCAGGAACTTCTTACTCTAGGAGAAGCCTTCCCTTCCTCACATTTTACAGCCGTTGATACTTCAACAATCATGCGACAGGCTGCTGATCAGCGCATACAGCAGCTTGATCATGACCTTCATATTGATTGGTATGAGGATGATGTACTTTCCCTCAGATTCCACCATCCATATGATGTTACTACCTGCCATTTGGTTTTACATTTTATAAAGGATCTCGAACAAAAAAGGGCACTACTGCAAAAATTGGCAACAAGCCTACAGAATGGGGGCGTCTTATTCATTTCTTCTATTAATGCTGATATGACAGACACAATATGCCAACAGCAGCTCAAGTATTGGCGAAATTCCATGTACCAAAATGATATTTCCGAAGAAGATTGGTTACGTTTTGAGCAGTCCTTTGGCTCAACTATTTATCCAATTAAACTTGAATTATTGATTGACTTACTACATGAGGTCGGCTTCACAAAGATTGTTCCCTATTTTAAATCATATTTAGTCGATGCATTAGTAGCCACGAAGGAAGAGGTAAATAAATGAGCAGAGAAAATATTTTAATTGTCGGAGGCTATGGTGAAGTCGGTAGTAAAATGGCAACTATGCTACTCACAAGCTATCCAAACAAAATATGGATTGCAGGTCGAAGCTTTGAAAAGGCAAAACAATTTTGCGCACAACACCATCATCTTGCTAAGCCTATCCAAATGGATGTGTCCAAGACCGTAAACGCTCAGCAATTAGCCAATGTAGCACTTGTCATTATGTGTCTAGAGCAAAAAGATACTGCATTTGCACATCTCTGCTTGAAGGAAGGGATTATGTATATCGATATTACGGCAAGCTATGCCTTCCTAAAAAAATTAGAGGAACTCCATCCAATAGCTAAACAGAATAATGCAACAGCCGTTTTTAGTGTTGGTATGGCACCTGGATTGACTAATTTAATGGCTATGCATGCTGCACAGCAATTAGCCTCCATCGAGAAACTCCATATTTCTATCCTACTAGGAGCAGGCGATACACATGGAAACGCGGCTATTCTCTGGATATTACACCAACTAAACATTCCGTTTTATAGTTATAAAAATAAAAAAACCACTAATTTTACTAATAGGAGAAAAGTTCCGTTTAAAGAGCTTGGCAAACGTAGTGTGTACCAATTCAACTTCTCAGACCAACATACATTAGCAAAGCATTTCCCTACTATTCCAATCATGACAAGATTGGGCTTTGATGTAGAGTCACTCAATTGGTTCGTATCCTTTTTGCAAAAAAGCCGAATTGCAAAATTGTTAAAATTCAACAAAATACAAACAACACTCGCTTCTCTCATTCAAAAAATAAAAATTGGCTCAGAGGTATGTGGCATTCACGTAGAAGCCATTGGGAAAAAACATCATAAAGAAGCAGTCTTTACATTAGACTTTCTTGACCGTGATGAATCTCTCGTGACAGCAAAAGTTGCAACGGCGATTGCTAAAGAACTCCTGAACAACAAGCATCCCTTTGGAACTTATCATATTGAGGAACTGTTTACACTAGAAACATTACAAGCTCAATTCACATTTTCTTCCCAATAAAAAAAGCATTTAGCACTCGCCTATACGGGAGAGCTAAATGCCTCTGATTATTTATAAAACTTTTTCCAAAAAATCCTTTGCACGCTGTGTTGATGGTGCTGTAAAAAACAATTCTGGTGGAGCATCCTCAATGAGCTTACCACCATCAAGGAAAAGAATACGATCAGCAACCTCACGAGCAAAGCCCATCTCATGTGTCACAATCAACATGGTCATACCTGAATCTGCGAGGCTTTTCATAACTGCTAATACCTCTTTTACCATTTCAGGATCAAGTGCTGATGTAGGCTCATCGAATAATATAACTTTAGGGTCCATCGCAAGTGCTCGCGCAATGGCAACACGTTGCTTTTGTCCCCCAGATAATCGGTTTGGATATTCCTGGCGCTTCTCAAACAGTCCTACTTTCTTCAGTAGTTCTTCTGCTTTGTTGATAGCAGCTGTTTTATCTAACCCCTTCACATTGATTGGGGCATATGTTAAATTTTCTAGTACTGTTTTATGAGGGAAGAGATGGAAATGCTGAAATACCATTCCTACTTCTGCACGTATTTTCATAATATTTGTCCCTTTATCCGTAAGGACATCCCCTGCGATTGTTACCTTTCCACTCGTGGGGATTTCTAATAAGTTTAAGCAGCGAAGGAATGTCGATTTACCAGATCCTGATGGTCCAATAATGGCTATTACTTCTTGTTCTTTGATTTCTGTAGAAATACCCTTTAGTACTTCATTTTGCCCATATGATTTGTGTAAATCTTCAATTTTAATCACTTTTTCTCATTCCTTTCTCGATTCGTTTACCAAGGAACGTTAAAACAAGCGTCATAAGGTAATAAATTACTCCCGCAAAAAGTAATGGCTCAAGATAACGGTATGTTGAACCTCCTACAATATAGGCACGACGCATAATATCTAATGCACTGATTACCGTCACAACGGCTGTTTCTTTATTTAATGTAATAAATTCATTAACTAAAGATGGTAAAATATTTTTTACTGCTTGTGGAATAATAATATCCTTCATCATTTTTGCATATGGAATTCCAAGTGCTTGTGCAGCTTCCATTTGCCCTTTATCCACTGCATTAATACCAGCACGGATAATTTCTGAAATATAAGCACCAGAGTTTAAACCAAATGCAATAATCGCTGTAGGAATTGGTTCAATTTGAATATCCAGTAATTGTGGTACTGCATAATAAATAATCAATAATTGTAATACAAGTGGTGTACCACGGAAAATCGACGTATAGAAATCAGCAAACCAACGTAAAACATTGACCTTACCAATTTTACATAATGCCAGTAGTATACCTACGATAAAACCGATGATGGATGCACCGATTGCAATTTGAAGTGTAACACCTATCCCTTTTAAAATATAAGGAATAGAGGGAACAATCGCCGTAAAATCTAAATTCACAGCGCTCCCTCCTTTCTTTTTCATCTTGATACAGCTATTGTTTTTTATACAGAAGGTGAAACGTCGAGCATAGAAAACTCTCCCCTCTATAGGGGAGAAGAAAAGCACAAGCGATAGCCCAAATAAGAGCTATCGCACGCTTTAATTATTCAACTTTTTCTAACCATTTTTCTTCTAACTCTTGAATTTTTCCTTCTTCTGCTAATTCTTTTAGTGCTTTGTTAATTTTATCTTTCAAATCGCTGCCCTTTGGAACTGCGATCGCTTTGAAATCTTCCGGTTGTTCTTCTACAGGAAAGGCTTCTAATTGGTCATTTGTTTTTAAATAACCTTTCGCAACGCCACCCTCTAAAATACCTGCGTCTAAGCGTTTAGACATCATATCTTGAATAATCTCAGGGATACGTGTACGTCCTTCTACTGCTACATCTACTTTTTTTGCAATATCATTACCTAAATTTTCTTGAATAGATGCTGTTTGTACACCAATCTTTTTTCCAGCCAAGTCAGCTTCTTTTTTAATGCCGCTATCCTTTTTAACAATGATTACTTGCTCTGTTTCATTGTATTGATCAGAGAAATCAACCACTTTTTCACGATCTGGGTTTGGTGTCATACCCGAAATAACTACATCAATTTTCCCTGCTTGTAATGCTGGTACTAAACTGTTGAAGTCCATATCTTGCACTTGCATGTCAACGCCTATTTTTTCTCCAACTAATTTGATTAAATCAATATCAAATCCAATAATTTCTTCACCTTTAGCTGCATCAACATATTCAAATGGAGCATAGTCAGCTGAAGTACCAACCTTTAATACTTGCTTGTTCCCTGTATCAGTATTAGATCCTGTATCGCTTGCATTATTATCTTTAGTGCCGCATGCTGCAAGTACACCTATAACAAGTACAAGCATTACCATGAATAACTTGTTCTTCATAATCATTGATCTCCTTTTATTTATAATTTATTGTGTATGAGAATTCATTTCTCGAAAATAGTTGATTGGATATTTATTCATACTTAAGAATAAAAAATCTATCTGCTAATTAAGATATACTCTTTTGAAATAATAATCAAGATAAACTAAAAATATTTTAGCGAATTATTATATACATAATTTTCAGATAAGTCAATTTATTTATATTTCAATTGCTCTTTACTATACTATTTTCCGAAAGCACAACAATTATCCCATAAATAATGAATTAAAAATAAATAAAAAAAGACCCCCAATGTAATGGAGGTCCTCCAATTTATTTTTCCTCAGGAAACAACTTTGTCTTTAGCTCGTCCTCTCCAGAGCCTTCTGCTAATGGAACATGCGAACGATAAGCTGCGCGGCAGATTAAATGTCCAGCAACTGGTGCTGTTACAAAGACGAAAAGAATACCTAAAATGAGGCGTACACTGACAAAACCATCATGCACCCAAAAATAGATAAACGTACCTAGTAAACAAGTTAACACTGATAATGTAGAGCTTTTCGTAGCAGCATGTGATCGTGTATACACATCTGGTAAGCGAATCATGCCAAATGCGCTAATAACGCTCACTATTGAACCTATCAAAATAAGGATGACGGCCGCCCATTCAATCATTTGATTTACGTTCAACAATCACACCTCTTTCAATATATTTGGTAAAGGCAATTGTACCAATAAACGCTAAAATACCTAAAATAAGAATGGCCTCCAAATATGCCTTCGTCTTTAAAATAATCGAAACAATCGCAATGGCCGATAATAGATTTACACCAATTGTATCGAGAGCTATGGCTCGATCAGGCATTGATGGACCACGGATGACTCTATACAGCGACAGCGCAATGGAAATACTAAAAAAAGCAAGCGCTAGCAGTAGAATATTGGTAATCATTAGCGTGTCACCTCCATTATTGCTTGTTCAAATTTCCCAATTGAGCGTATGACAGCATCCTTAGACTGCTCAATGTCCATGGCATGGATATAAAAGACATCGCCCTCTTCTGATACTTCCATCACTACAGAGCCAGGTGTTAACGTTAGCAGTAAGGCAAGAGCTGTAATCTCCCAATCGCCCTTAAGTACCGTTTTATACGTGAAAATACCAGGTGTAATGTTAAGCCTTGGAGTAGTTATTTGTCTTATAACGCTATAACTTGATAAAAATAGCTCCCAATTAAACAGCCATAATAATTTTAAGATTGAAAAGACACGTCGCAAATAAAATTGGGTGCCATAAAAGCGATGCATCGCATATAAAATACCCATACCTACAATAAAGCCCATTAAAAATGTCGAAAAATGTGGTGTCACTTCATCCTGTAAAAGTAACCAAAGTGTTGCGATAAATAAATTTAAGATAAACTGCATCGCCATTATTTATTCACCTCACCTTGCCATAAATCACCATCTAAAACAGCATCAATATAAATAGATGGTGTATAAAGTGTTTCCGCTGCATCTGTTACAAAAGGTGCCAATTTTTCAGCCCCAATACCTAAACCGAGTGTACATGCAGCCAATAGTGTTAATGGTAGCAGAATACGTTTTGGTAAAGGTTTTTCATCCTCTATACTAATGATGGTTTCTCCAAAAAAGGAAGAAAGAAATATTCGTAGCAGTGAATACAAAACAATTAAACTAGAGAAAAATCCTAGACCTAATAGAACAAAATTGCCACCTTCTATCGCACCTTGTCCAATTAAAACTTTTCCTAGAAAACCGCTTAATGGCGGTATACCAGCTAAAGAACACATAGCTACAAAGAATAACCATCCAAAAAAAGGATAATTTCGTATAAGTCCACTCATTTTATCTATTACCGTTTCCCCAGTGACATAAATCATCATACCAATTGCTAAAAACAGCATAGCCTTGGCTACCATATCATGCATTAAATAGTAGACAACGCCTTGCAAGGCTGATTCTGTACCAATCGCTAGACCAGCTACTATAAAGCCAACACCAATCAGCACATTGTAGGAGGCAATCGTTCTGACATCTCGTCCTGAAAGAGCGCCGATACAGCCTGCTATAATCGTGACTCCAGCCATTATGCCGAGTGCCATGTGTGTGACTTCCGTATTGTTAGGGAAAAGCAATGTAAAAGTACGTACAAGTGCATAAATCCCTACCTTTGTTAATAAAGCAGCGAATAAAGCAGCAATAGCAGTTGGTGGTACACTATAGGAGCCTGGCAACCAGAAGAATAATAAAAGTCCAGCCTTCAAGCTGAAGACAATTAAGAAAATAAGCGCCACTGTTGTAATAAGGGGATTAGTCCCTGCCTCCATCACACGAACAGATATATGGGCCATGTTTAATGTACCAACTGTGCCATATAGGAAAGCTAACGCCACTAAGAAAATCCAAGAGGCCACAATATTGATGAGCACGTATTTCAATGCTTCACGCAGTTGAATTTTCTCGCCACCTAAGCTAATAAGTGCATAGGAAGCAAGCAGCATTACTTCAAAACATACAAATAAGTTAAAAATATCGCCCGTCAAAAATGAGCCGTTAACGCCCGCTACCATGAGTAAGGTAAATGGATAAAAATACATTTTTTCATACCTTAACTCCATCGTAAAAATTGCATATAGTATACAAATAACGGCCACAAGATTAGCAACTAACACTAATAATGTTGCAAATGAATCTGCCACAAATGAAATACCAAATGGCGGAGCCCAGCCACTAAAATCAATTCGCAATATACCTTGATGTTGAATCTCTAACAATAAAATAATGCTAATAATAACAATAAAGCTTAATGTCAATAAGCTGATGATACGTTGTAACATCACATGCTCTTTTAAAAAAACCAGTAAAATAGCTGTAATTACCGGTACAATTAATGGTAAGACAATTATATTACTCATCCGGCGTACCTCTCAATTCATCAAAATTCCCTGAACCATTTGTCTTGTACGCACGATAGCCTAAAACTAAAACAAATGCAGTAACAGCAAAGCTAATCACAATAGCTGTTAAAATTAACGCTTGTGGTAATGCATCTGTATAAGGGCCCTCTGATTCCCCTAATAATGGTACAGCTCCTTTTTTAAGACCTCCCATTGTCAGAATCAGTAAGTGGGCAGCATGTGATAAAACAGCAGTGCCTAATATAACACGCAATAACTGTTTCGAGAGGATTAAGTACGTTGCAACAGCTACTAATATACCTACTAAAACAAGTATTAAAGACTCCATTGGCTACTCATCCTCACTTATACTTAAAATAATTGTCACGACAACACCCACCACCGTTAAAGCTACACCCGCTTCAAAAATGGTTACGGTTGAAAAACCCATTTTCCCAAATATCGGCACATCAATATACGTATAGGCCTGTGTTAAAAACGGCACATCGAAAAACAACGAACCTATTGCAGTTCCAGTTGCAAGCAATACGCCTAATGCTGCAACCTTTTTAAAGTCAAATGGCATTCCTTTATGCACAGTCTCAATATCATAGGCTAGGTATAATAAAACAATGCCAGAAGCTAACACGAGGCCACCTATAAAGCCACCACCTGGCGCGTGATGTCCAGCAAAGAACAAATACACGCCAAGTGTTAAAATAATGAACACGACTGTCTTTGTGACCGTCCTTAATATCACATCATTAATTTTCACGATCTGCTTCCTCCTTTCGTGGCTTAAGCTTTGTCAACATATAGACCCCTAAGCCAGCAATCAGAAGAACAACAACCTCTAACATCGTATCAAAGGCACGGAAATCCCCTAGAATTGTATTGACAATATTGGAACCCCCAGCCAATTCATAGGAATCATTGAAGTAAGTGGACACTGGTTCAAAGCGATCGTAGTGTACGACTGCCAATCCAACCATTGTTACGGTTGCCCCAACAAAAATGGAGATCATCGCTTTTGACCATTGAATCCTTTTGCGAGGAGCTTCCGGCATTAGATCTGGTAAATATTTAAAGCACAACAGGAATAAAGCCGTTGTTACCGATTCAACAACCAATTGTGTTAAAGCTAGATCTGGTGCACGGAAAATGACAAAGAAGAAGGCAATGGAATAACCTAATACACCATTTAACAACATAGCTGTCACACGACCTTTTGCAAAAATCATCCAAACTGCTGCAAAAATCATGACAAATACAAGAATTAGCTCATAGTATTCAACAGCAGAGTCCATGTCAAAATGAAAGGTCATTGCGTCTGACCAAATAAAATAACCAGCAATAAGTGCAACGAAAAATACATATATATAGACAAAATAATGTGTTAAATTACCTGTCATATATTTACTAGTGAGCTTCTTAGAGCCGCTTTCACTCATCTCAATTATTCGATTGTAATACGTATTAAACGTATACTTTTGTGAAAATAGGCGATAAAGTGGCTTCCAGCTTTTTAATGTTTTGAATAAGATTATCCCAATAATAATGACACCTAGCGTCATTATTAATTCCGCATTGATGCCATGCCACGCATGGACATGTGGTGTTAATTCACTTGTTGTTGGGAATGTAGGATAAATACTTGCCATAGCAGGCTCTAAAATATAGTGACCTAGCACATTTGGGAAGAAAAAGATACCTATTACCAACAAGCATAAGATTATTGGTGAAATTAACATGCCAAACGGAGCTTCATGTGGTTTTCTATCCATCTTCTCTGGCTGTAGTTTACCCAAAAATGTACGGCTAATTAATATCAAACTGTAAACAAATGTAAAGATACTTGCCACCCATGCTACTAATGGGAAAAACAGCCCTACATCAGCAATTGAGAATGCCTCTACATCTCGAATAGCCAATACCGCAGCAAAAAACATTTCCTTACTTAAGAAACCATTAAATGGCGGTAATCCTGCCATCGAGAAGCTACCGATAACTGCGATTGTAAATGTTATAGGCATTAAAGACATTAAGCCACCTAAACGGCGAATATCACGAGTACCTACTTCATGATCGACAATTCCAACCATCATGAATAAGGCTCCCTTAAATGTCGAGTGATTCACAAGGTGAAATAACGCCGCAAAGCTTGCTTGTGTATAGAGCATAGAATTCTCTGCATAGCCATAATAATGACCAACAGATCCAAGGCCAAATAGACTCATAATTAAGCCCAGCTGACTCACTGTTGAAAAAGCTAATAAAGCTTTTAAATCCGTTTGACGAACAGCATTAAAGGAACCCCAGAATAGTGTAATTAGACCAACGACACTGACTAGCCAGAACCAAATGGCTTCTCCTCCAAAGACTGGTGAAAAACGGGCAACTAAATAAATTCCTGCCTTAACCATTGTCGCTGAGTGTAAGTAAGCACTAACAGGTGTTGGTGCTTCCATAGCATCCGGTAACCAAATATGGAATGGAAATTGAGCAGACTTTGTAAAAGCTCCTAGTAAAATTAAAATTAGCGCTGGCGTAAACAGAGAATGATCACGTATTACTTCTACATTAGCTACAATTTCACGAATACTAAATGTTTGAGAGGCCACGTAAAGCATTAAGAAGCCTGCAAGCATCGATAGACCACCAAAGACTGTAATCATCATCGCCTTTTTAGCTCCTGCGCGAGATGCTTTTCTATGGTGCCAAAAAGCAATTAATAGGAATGATGACACACTTGTTAGTTCCCAAAATGTGTATAATACCATTAGGTTATCTGAAAAAACAACGCCAAGCATAGCGCCCATGAATAGTAATAAATAGCAGTAAAAATGATGAAGAGATTCTTTCGTTGATAAATAAAAAATAGAATATAAAATGACTAAACTACCTACTCCTGTAATCAGTAAACCAAAAATCATACTGAGTCCATCAAGGTAAGTTGTGAAATTTATATTAAAAGAGGGAATCCACTCATATGTATGGATAAATGTTTTACCCTCGGCAAGTTGAGGAATATAGCGCGCGAGTAAAAGAAACAAGATAAGTGGAACAGATAAAACAAACCAGCCAAGATGTGTGACACGCCTTAGTCGCCTATAAAGCAATGGGATTAGTGCAGCACAAACAATTGGCAAAAGTATTGCGATGAGAACAGTAACCAAATGAAAACCTCCTACTATCAAAATCATCTAGCAAATTTTTGTGGTGATTGGAATGGTAAGTGCTAAGACTCTAGAAATTTGTTCAAGCTAAGTAACATATCAGATCTATTCTTGAAATTTTTTAAATGGAATGTGGTGGGGTGTGAAAAAGTGCCTTGTCGTTTATCAAAAATGGTTATGTTAGTTATTTAGTCACTTCTAACCCGATGCAAGCCTAAATAACTTGTGGAAAATCAGATAATTTATACAGTTGTAACTTAGGTTATATCAGTACAATGAAGACACTTGACTATCTATTTAACACACTGCATAATAGTGTGGCATATGAAAGCAATTTTGCTCAGATGCACATAATGCATAAATTAAATAATTTTAAATTATTGATTTAAGCTTAATCCTTCAAGGGTTTTCCAATATATTTCCGTTAACTTTTATACGTTTTTAAGTATACAATATAAATGAGCATAATGCACTGTAACAGCATCAATTTTAGCTGTTTTAGGATAATTTTTTCGATACAACAGTGAAATTAACAAAATACCAACAGATAAGAGGTGTACATTTTTTATGAAGCATGTAAAAGGGCGTTTGGATGAAAGTATATTAGTTTGTGTTTACTACGGCTTAAATGGCGAACGTTTAATACGTCGTGGTCATAAGATGGCCACAATGCTAGATTGTCCACTCTATATTCTTTCAGTCGATTCGCAACCCCTTGATGCATTTGACGCAGAAAAATCTAGTTATATAGAGCAATGGAAGAAGCTATCAGATGAACTTGAGGTTGAAAAATTCATTTTGCAAGATAATGAAAAACGCCCCATTCAAAAAGTTATTGCAGAAGTCGCAAAGAGTTATGGTATTTCACAAATTATCGTAGGGCAAAGCGCACAAAGTCGTTGGGAGGAAATCACTAAAGGTTCTTTCCTAAACGTACTGTTAAAAGAAGTTCCTTTTGTAGACTTTCATATTGTGGCTGTTCAACGTCCAACAGACGATGATGCAAATGAAACATATGAAAAAGGAGTACGTGCTTACTTAATTAAAGAGCAGGATCACTTTAAAGTAGCATTTACTTGCCCTAAATATGTATCCATCGAAGGTATATTTTTCAAGGAAATTGGCACGGACTTTGACAATGGCATCTTTAAATTTACTTACAATGATAAAATGCATGAAGTTCATATTTCAGAGGGCTACGTGATCGATCAAGAGAAGTTGCCAGCAGAATTTTTAGCTCCATTAAGACAATAAAAAGACGCGTACCTCTTAAAGAGGACGCGTTTTTTAAACTGCAGTGGATGCTGGTTTATCCTTCGGTAAAAAGAAGGCAATCAACAATAATAACGGTAATAAGGAAACGACCATCATAGTAAAATCAATCCCTTTATGATCCATTAAAATGCCGATAACCATCGCACCTATTGCTCCCATACCAAAGGCAAAGCCCGTTGTTAAGCCAGCCATTGTACCAATTTTTGTTGGTACTAGCTCTTGAGCATAGACTACCGTTACGGAGAAGCTAATCATAATCAATGTACCGATAATGACTAAAAATATCATAGCGGCCCATAATGGTACATAGGGCAATGCTAAACAAAATGGCATTGGCACTACCACAGAAAGAATAATGACATTCTTTCTACCAATACGATCTGATAAAGAGCCTCCGAAAAATGTACCTACTACCCCGAATGCCATGAAGGTGAATATTAATATTTGTCCTAGTCGCAGGCTGACATCATAGTGATCCATCAAATAAAACACATAAAAGCTTGTTATATTTGTTGTATAAAATGATCGTGCAAAAATAATTGTAAATAATAATGTTAACGCAATTCCTACTTGTTTCTTTGTTAAAGGAGGCAATGTTGAGATTAGTACACGTTTTTTCTTCGCTATACGCTCTTGCTCCAATTGTTTTTTATACCATGTAGCTATTTTACTCAATAAAATGATACCAAACGTTGCAACGACTAATACGATTGCAGCACCACGCTGCCCGAAAATATCAAAGATGTACGCACTAATTAACGGTGCAAGAGCTTGTCCTGAATTTCCTCCTACTTGATAGATAGACTGAGCAAGTCCTCTTTTAGAACCAGCTGCCATAAATGAAACTCGCGATCCCTCAGGGTGAAATATAGCTGAACCAAAGCCGATAAATAATACCGCAATAATAATAATCCAATACTGTGTTGTAAACGCGATAATGGCGATACCTATAAAAGAACTAATCATACCTATTGGTAAAGCATAGGGCATTGGTTTTTTATCACTGATAAAGCCTACAGCAGGCTGTAATGCAGAAGCAAATATGTTTAAAACAAAAGAAATCATACCAATTTGTGTAAAGGTCAAACCTAATTCACTCTTAAATATCGGAAACATCGCTGGGATAACAGCTTGCATCGTATCATTGATAAGGTGAGCAACACCGATTGCAACCATAATTGGATAGATTGGATTTGTTAAATTTAATTGTTTATTCATGTTGCCACCTCGCTCATATTTTGTTTATACAGGATTGTCGCATACTATCGACCATTTTGCACAAGCTATAGTTCGACAGCTGTAAAAGGAGTTGATATATGCATGGAAAGCTTTATTCATGCTCACTTTTGGGAAATGATTCTTCGAACAACACTTTCGTTTTTTGCATTACTCATTCTGGCACGTATACTTGGGAAAAAACAATTGGGCCAGTTAACATTCTTCCACTATATTACAGGTATTACATTTGGTTCGATTGCTTCAGAAATAGCCTCACAGGAAGAAACACCTTTTTTAGATGGTATGATATCCCTCGTTTGGTGGAGTGCTTTAACCTATTTGATGACCGTCATTACCATTAAATCTAAAAAGGCTCGTGTTCTCATCGATGATAAACCTACCATCGTTATTCAAAAGGGGCTTATATTAGAATCAGCTCTACAAAAAAATCGTCTTCATTTAGATGAGCTAACAATGATGCTACGTGAACAAGCCATTTTTTCTGTACAGGATGTTGAATATGCTATGTTAGAAACAAATGGTAAACTCAGTGTTTTACAAAAAACTTCTGAGCAAGTGGCTACGAAGCAAGATGTGAAAGCGGATGTATCACCACCTACTTATCTGCCTACAGAAGTCATTTCGGATGGTCAACTTATTACAGAAAATATAGTTGAGCTTGAGCTAACAGAAGATTGGGTATTGAAAAAATTAAAAAAACAAAATGTGCAATCAGTAGAAGAAGTTTATTTTGCTCAAGTCCAAACAAATGGATCCTTATACATTAGCCTAAAAGACAAATCGAGACATTCAAGCCCGTAATTGTTTGTCTCGTCTCTTTGTTAGTCGATCTTTACTATATCTAATGGTGTAATGATACCTAGTAATTTTTGATGTGGTTCGCCATGCTCTGTTATTAGTAAGGCCTCGAAGCGCCTTCCCCTTTCGACCCCTTGTTTAAAAATCTCCTCAGCCTCATAGATCGTTAAAGATCTGCTGACAAATTTGTAATTTACTCTATTTTTCTCATGCATTAAAATATCATGCAACGTAGGAATCCTTTTTGGTAGATGGTCACCACCCATTTTTGAAGCAAGCCAATTGGTAATTCCTACTGTCGTGATAAGCCCTTTAAATTGCTTATTATAATAAACTGGGAACTGCGTAAATTTGCGTTGGCGTATCACTTTTAGTACATGTTTCAATGAATCGTTTTCCTGAAAAACCAGTACTCTTTTACGGAACATTTGTCCCACAAGCGTTGGCTTAGCAAGGGTAGCATCTATGTATTCAATTCTTTCTACAACATCGGTATGTGGTTCTGCAATGACATAATGTAAGGAAGTACGATGATGCACAATAGCATTACGTAAGTCGGCATATGAGCGTAAATCATCCTCATATTTCTTCACCAAGACATCCTTTTTCTTCGCTTGATCAATCAGTCGATAAAAAGCCATAAAATCCTTGGCTCCTACAATATCTCGTAATCTATGATCTATTCGATTAAACGCTGTCAGGAAACGATCGGAGTTTTCAGTCCCCACTTTTCATGTACCTTCTTTCTCTATTCATCTATATATTTTCCGAGTTATTTGACAAATTTCGAGTTACACACCCATTATATTCCTAAGTTATGGAGATTCCAAGAATGTAGTTTTTAAATATAGAAATGAATTAACAATTCCCCCTTGAAAGTGACGTAACGTTATTTTATATACTAGCTGTAACAGAGAGGGGGATTAGTTATTTTGCTGACGATTCACCATGTTTCCAAGCAAACTGGCTTACTGTGAGGAGATTGGACTGTTACTTCCAACAGCAAAGACGGAGGATGGACAGAGGATTTACGGTGAAAATGCCCCAACAAATCGTATTTTTAAAGGCATCAGGATTCAAATTAAAAGAAATTCAAACTCTACTAAATAATTCATGGGCGTGGCAAACAAGTTAACTTTTATAGCGGAGGAACAAAAGAAATGACAACAGATGGAGAGTGCCATACTTGGATTAAAGAACGCTGCGGCTATTGAGGGAGGGCTAACAGAGTCCCTTATCCAGAAATTCATCCAGCTTTCGAATCAATAACGAGATAAAAAGCAAGCTTTCCGACAGCAAATTTTTGTAGCTGCCGAAATAGATCGCATTAACTTGGGATGATTACACCAGGAATCATTCTACTTGTTTTACATCTTTTATTCTGTGGATTTATGAATCAACCGTTAAGAAAAATTCAAACACTTTTTGATCAAAGTATAAGTTCTGCTCTTTCTTGGATTATGTTCTTTGTCGGGCTGATACTGCTTATAAATGGTGGGATGATTTAAAAATAAAAAACGGTAAAAACTCATCGTAAACTGGTTTTTACCGTTTTATCTTTTTTAGATTTTTGCCATAGACGCATTTCTTTTCATCATCGCGATCCCAATGCTAATACAGATAATTGTTAATGCCACAGTCATTATTAGGCTCCACCAATAGTCTGACATGTCCATTGCTCCTCGTACTAGCAAAATTCCATAGCTCGCTAGTTTCCAAGGAGATATTGTCCAAAAGATTCCCACTATCATATCTACGATTTGCCCTACAAAGATCACCGTAAATGCACATGTAGTAGCTATAACCGTTTTAAAACTAGCACTCATCAGTAATGAGACAGCTATTACAAATAACAGCCAAATATAGTACGTACAAAAACTAATTAGTAGTGCTCCAATGTCCAAAGTTCCATATAATATGCTTGTGTAATATACACTTGCAGCAAAGCCAGCTAAAATACTTACAAAACAAACTGTGCCTATAACAATAAACTTACTCATAAAGTAGGCGCCATATGAAATGGGCCGTGCATATAAGAGGGTAGCCATGCCACTTGCTCGTTCTTTACTAATAGCCCCTACAAATGAAGCCATCATCACCAGTAAGCCTATTGTTTGAAACTGTCCAATAGAAGCTTGGAGTAAATCAACTGGCACTAATTCTGGCATTAGCATTTCAAAGCCCTCAGGTACATTCCCAACAGCATTTAATATATCCATCATATAATAGTTTGTTAGTGGATCACTCATTCCAAGCAAAGCAAACACGAGAGGTATCCATAAAAATTTCCAGCTCCGCCATGCTTCTCTATATTCCTTTTGCAGAAGTACTTTGAATCCACTCATGCTTTTTTCGCCACCTTCATGAAAATTTCTTCCAGAGATGCTGTTTGTCGCTCCACTTTTCGGATGGTATAAGGACATGCACTTAAACGTTGTAGCAGCTCCTTCATCGTTGGCTCCTCATTCACAACCTCAATATACACATAACAACCGATTATAGTATAGGATGGATCCGCAAAAAGCTTCGCCTCTTCTTCACTGCCAAATTCAATTACATAGTTTTGCTCATCAAAACGTTGCCGTACCTCACGTAATGTACCCTGTTCCACTAGTTTTCCATTTTGCAAAAATAATAGCTGGTCTGTCATTTCTTCCGCATCATTTAAAATATGCGTTGAATATAAAATGGTTGTCTCTTGTTGTAAACCTTTTAATAAATCGAGCACTTCTCTGCGTCCAACGGGATCTAACGCTGAAACTGGTTCATCTAATAGCAGTAATTTAGGCTTATGCACAATTGCCTGGGAAATACCAAGACGTTGCTTCATTCCCCCAGAAAAAGTGGCTATTTTTTTATGTAGCGCATCCCCCAACCCTACGAACTCTAATGTTTTTTGTGCTTCTAATTTAGCTTTTTTGGCTGCTACACCATTCAACCTAGCAGCCATTTCTGTAAACTCTAATGCACTTAGCCAAGGATGAAACTGCGGATATTGAGGTAAAAACCCTATATTCGCACGTAAATCTCCATTTAACATCCTTACACTTCCAGCAGTCGGTTTTAAGAGCCCTGTTAACATAGATAAAGTTGTTGTCTTGCCAGCTCCATTTGGTCCAATTAAAGCTGTTGAAGTCTTTTCTTCTAACACGAAATGAATATTATCTACAACTGTGTGCTCTGCAAATTGCTTGGTCAAGCCTGTAACTTGAAGTAATGTTGTCATGACTGCTTTCTCCCTACTATAAAGTACGCAATGGACCCTAATAGATTGGCAAATAGAATGATAAATACCCATAAAATTTTAGGACCATTTGTGGCATGGATTTTACGCAGATCAATAAGCGCTACGATCATTAATATAATTTGAACGATGATGAGCGGTGCGATAACCGCCCATGGAACCTTTGCTAATTCCTCCATCATACAGATCACCTCATCATTTGTTATATATTAACTATAACAACTTTGTTCTAATATGTATAGAACAAAATAAAATTTAATAAAAAAGATGCACCCTAATAGGTACATCTTTTTTTATTTATATAGTTGTTGCAATGCATCTTCCATTTTTGGGCGAATGGATACTTGTGGACGAGCTTTTTTAACTGCTGCTTCTGCTTCCTCTAATGAATTAACCATTCCCAGCTCCATTAATGCGGCTGCGGCGGCAACACCTGCACGTCCGCCACCACTTCCACAGTGAATATATACTTTTTGCCCGTCCTCGAAGGCTGATGCAATTTCTTTCGCTACTTGTTGAATAGATGGTGCTACCTCAATCTCTTCATCTGCAATTGGCAAATGTTTATAAGAATAAGGAACTGTTTGCTGCTCTTGTGTGGAAAGCCCTTGAACACGAACATCTATCACAATATTTACGGATTCTTGTGCAAATGCAGTCTCAGCGTCTTTTGCACCACCAAAGAATAGTCGATCTTCTACTAAAACATCGTAGTTCTTTTCCATATTCTCCACATCCCACATGTTTATTTTAGTAAATGCTTAATGTCCTCATAATATGGTAGGGCAGTTAATGCACCTGCTTTTGTGGCAGCAAAAGCTCCTAATTTATTGCCGAAGCTTGTACAGCGTACGAGTTCTTCTTGCGTTGTAGGTAAGCCATTATAATGGACATCACGTAGTACGCCTGCCATAAATGCATCGCCCGCACCTGTCGTATCTACAGGTACTACCTTCTCCGTCGGCACATGGAGAACCTCACCATTAAGTACAGCATAAGTACCATTTTCTCCTACTGTGATTAAGATAATAGGCACTAAATAGCTATTGAGATGTGCAATGCCCTCTTCTAAGGTAGTTGTCTCTGTCAGGAAGAATAATTCATCATCCGTAACCTTTAAAATATCAACATCCTCAAAAAATGATGTAATCGTCTCTCGACAAATTTCCTCACTGCTCCAACGTAGCGGTCGAATATTGGCATCCATTGCAATAATTGCACCCTTATCCTTTGCCATTTCTACAGCAGCTCGCGTTGTGGCAAGTGCTGTTGGATGGAACATAGTACCTGAACATACTGTTAAAGCCGAAGCATGTTTAAAAGCTGCTTCATTTAGCTGTGATGGTTCCACTTGTAAATCGGGTGTTTCATCAACATAATCTTTAAAAATCCGCTCACACGCTTCTGTAAGATGCACATATACGCCACTTACTCGCTTTGCTGGATTAAATACGGCATAATCCAGTTGTACACCCTCTTGGGCAAGCCCATCTCGCACAAATTGAGAGCCTTCGTCATCCCCTGTAATAGTAATTAATGCCGACGGTGCCCCAATTCGGCTAATACCAGCTGCAACATTTACCGTTGCACCACCCATATATTTAGTAAATGATGTGTTTGTTACATCATCAGCAATATAGTCAATAAAAGCATCTCCATAGACTAAAATAAAACCCTTCTCTTGCTTTGTCATGATTGTCCTCCAAAATGTCTAGTCATTATAGATTAACACGAAAATTGTCATTCTATCAATGACGCCGGGGCGTCATTGCGTCCAAATATTTTCGAGCTGACGAGTAGAAGTGAATCTATAACTGGCTGTCTGTCCGTCCTGTGACAACGGTTGACTGATCTGCATCATACAAGCCTCTTTTCAAAATCTTTGATATCAGCTAGAGCCATTGTTTTAATTTAGTGTTTTGTTGAACACCTGCTGGATTAAGCTAATGGGTTTTACTTTTGTTAGTGGGCTATAAAATTTGAGTCAATCTCTATCTTTGTTATACTTGCCTATAGAAAGGTAGGGATTATCAAGATGAGTATTACAATTCGACAAGCGCAACCACATGATGCCCATGCCGTTGTGCCTCTTATTATCGATGCAATTGGTGAAATTGCTAATCGCTTAACTGGCGAGAAATCAGCTGAAGCTGTTATACAAGAACTGACAATTCTTTTTCAACGTGACGACAATCGACATTCTTATTTAAATACCTTTGTCGCTACTGAAGGAGAGCAAATATTAGGGATTCTCGTTTATTATCACGGTGCACAAGCCGTTCACATGGATGCTAACCTTGTTAAATGGCTAGAAGCAAAAAACGCTACATCCATTGTCATTGATCAAGAAGCACATGAAGATGAGGCATATATCGATACTGTTTGCGTAGCACCAGAAGCACGAGGTAAAGGAATTGGAACATTGCTATTACAATTTGCCGAAGAGCTAACAAAGCAGCGCGGCTATACAAAATTATCATTAAATGTTGAAACCCAAAAAGAAGATGCTCGCCGACTTTATGAGCGTTTGGGCTTTGTTATTACAGAGCCATGGTCCATAATCGATGAGCCATTCCATCACATGGTGAAACAGTTTTAGGAAGTGAAATATTTATATATGAAAACAAATTTTATTTACCCTCTTTTGATTGTCATTGCTTCTAGTAGCTACGGTATATTGTCAACGATTGTCAAAGTAGCTATGCAGCATGGCTTTACAACATCAGAGGCAGTATCAAGTCAGTATATAATTGGCTTTTTACTCGTTGTAGCCATTTTTATTTTTACAGACAGAAAATTACCGAGTCCATCCAAAAAGGGCTTACTTATTTTAATTTGTGCTGGAATTTTTACTGGGACGACAGGAATAGTGTATGGAGAATCTTTAAAATATCTACCCGCTTCTCTTGCGGTAGTCATGCTATTCCAATTTACATGGATTGGTCTGCTAATTGATTGTGCCCTACACAAAAGATTACCCAGTCGACCTGAAGTAATTTCGATCATTATCTTATTTGCAGGAACTATTTTAGCTGCTGGTGTATTAAATGTAGATTTAAGTGGCATCCCTATCCAAGGGTGGCTATTTGGCTTTGCAGCAGCCTTTACCTTTGCTTGCTTCATTCAATTCAATTCGCGGCCTGTCGAGGGAGTTACTACGACTTCTCGGGTATTAATCGTTTCCTTCGTAGCCCTTATTATGATTAGTATTTTCCTTAGCCCTGAGGTTATTTGGAATGGCCAATTATTCATGCAAGGCTTATGGAAATTTGGACTAGCACTAGGTCTTTTCGGTATCATTTTACCAATTTACTTATTTTCAATCGCTATTCCTAAAGTCGGTGGCGCGCTAGCTTCCATTTTAAGTGCCATCGAATTACCAGTTGCCGTTACAGTTTCGGTTATTGTTCTGCATGAACCTTTAACCGCTGTACAAATCGTAGGGATTATTCTCGTTATTGCTGGTATGATGCTGCCAACCATTATTGCACAACGGCAACAAAAAGACAGCTTATTAGAAGCCCATTCATAAATCGACAAAAAACTCCTTAAAAATGGAATGATTCCTTTTTAAGGAGTTTTTTTGAATTTTGCTGAAATCGCATTGCTTACTGTTAAGTACTTAGCTATGATGAAGGCAAATGTAATTTTTTAATAATTCTAACATTAATCTTATCCTTTCGTATTATACTGCAATATGCAAGTACCTTACTTTATGAAAGGAGAAGATGATGAAAAAAACCCGCATTCTTGGTTTTTTCCTTGTGTTGATGTTTTTAGCTTTAGCTGCTTGTAACGGCAATAATCAGCAAAATTCTACAGATGGTGCAGCAAATAAAGACAAAACATCTGATGGTGATAAAACAGAAGTGGCAGCAACGACACCTTCAGGAAAGCTTGTCATTTACACAGGTCGTGATGAAGAAATGGTGCAAAATGTGATCGATCAGTTTAATGAAAAATACCCAGACATTGAGGTCGAGTTTTTAACGATGGGGGCACAGCAAATTTTAGAGCGCCTCCGCGGTGAAAAGGCCAATCCTCAAGCAGATTTTTGGTGGGGTGGAACGCAATCCGCTCTCATTGTTGGAGCAAATGAAGACTTATTGCATGCTTGGCAGCCTAGCTTTATCGGTGCCATTGATGCCTCACACAAAGATGCAGATGGACGTTGGTTTGGTGAGATGTTGCTACCAGAGGTCATTATGATTAATAGTGATTTACTGACAAAAGAAACAGGGCCTCAGGACTGGGATGACCTATTAGATCCTAAATGGAAGGATCAAATTCTAATTAGAGGTGTGCTTGCGTCAGGTACAATGCGCACAATTTATTCCTCTATGATTGTACGACAGGGAGACGATTCACCTGATAAAGGCTATGAATGGTTATTACAATTAGATGCTAATACAAAGGAGTATACACAAGATCCTAATGCCTTATATTTAAAGCTAACACGACAAGAAGGTAGTGTTTCTTTATGGAATTTGCAAGATATTTTATTAAAGAAATATACGACTGATTATCCTTTTGATTATATTTATCCAAAAAGTGGTGCACCTATTTTAGTAGATGGTGTAGCCGTTGTAAACAATGCGAAAAACTTAGACAATGCAAAACTATTTGTAGAGTTCTTATTTGAAAAAGAAATGGTGACACAATTGGCGAACGATTATTATCAAATTCCTACACGTTCTGATATCGATAAGGCTTCCATGCCAGAATGGTATCAGGAATTAGATTTAAAAACGTTCGATATTGATTGGCAGCTAATGTCTGACAAAGAAGCTGAATGGATGGAATATTGGGATAACAATGTAAAAGGGCGCGGCAAATAATAAAATAGGTAAAAATTCGACTTGTGCTGCGAATTTTTACCTTCCTGTATCATCTGCATTCTTTGTTAGAGAGGAGTTTATGATTGAGAAGTGTCAAAATTGAAAATGTCTCAAAGCAATTTGGTCAAGTGTATGGCGTGAATGATATAAATCTTGAAATAAAAGCAGGGGAATTTTTTACTTTTCTCGGTCCTAGCGGCTGTGGCAAAACAACCACTTTAAGGATGATTGCAGGCTTTTATTACCCTTCTAAAGGTAAAATTCTTTTTGACGATCGAGATGTCACTCGACTTCAGCCCAATAAACGCAATATCGGTATGGTATTTCAAAATTATGCTCTTTTTCCTCATATGACGGTTGATGAAAATATTGCCTTTGGTTTACAAGTGCGGAAATTTTCAAAGACCGAAATTCAATACAAGGTTGACCGCATTAGAGGACAAGTACATCTAGCAGCTTATGGTAACAGAAAAATAAATGAACTATCTGGTGGACAACAACAACGGGTTGCTTTAGCTAGAGCGCTTGTAATTGAGCCAGATATTTTATTACTGGATGAACCTCTATCCAATCTAGATGCTAAATTGCGTGAGGAAACACGTATTGAAATCAAACGAATTCAATCTGAGCTTGGCGTTACAACAATTTACGTTACTCATGATCAGATGGAGGCAATGGCTATGTCGGATCGAATCATGGTCATGGAGAATGGTTTGATCAAGCAAATTGGGACTCCTCAAGAAATTTATCATCAGCCTGAAGATCGTTTTGTAGCTAACTTTATTGGTGAAACCAATTTAATCGAAGGCACTATACAAGCCATTAATGGTGAAAATGTACAAGTGAGAATCTTAAATGGACATCTTTTGACTGGGCGAAAGCAACAAAGCTCCCCCTCTTTAACGCATATGATTGGAGACAAAGTGTTTATTTCTATTCGACCGGAGTCTATTCAACTAGGTACTGGTGATAATACGTTAACAGGAAAAATTACATTTGTTGAATTTACAGGTATTAGCGTCAATTACATTGTAGATTTTACGGCATTTTCACTTAAAGTAATGATTATTAATTCTTATGACCAAATAAAGAAAATCGGTGAAGACATTACAATCAATATGGCTCATGATTCACTGTACTTATTAGGGGAATAGGAGGAAGCCAATATGGGAAAACAGTCTGTCAATGCCTCTCAGGAAAGCGCGTGGACACGAATTTTTCAATCCAATTGGTTTGTTTATATTTTAATATCGCCATTATTTTTAGTGTTGTTCGCCTATGTGGTTTACCCCTTCTATCAAACATTTATCCAAAGCTTTGCTGGTGATGAGGCTTTCTTTCACTATAAAAAATTTTTTGATCTGGCGAGCCCAGCAAACTTAGAAGCTTTATGGACCAGTATTTATATTTCGATCATCAGTGTTATTTGCTGTGCAGTCGTTGGGGTTACGATGGCCTTTTTACTGGAGCGCTATAATTTCCCAGGAAGGCGTACACTGTCTATTTTAGTATTAGTTCCTATGGCACTTCCTCCTCTAGTGGGTGTACTTTCTTTTTCATTTTTATATGGCGATAGCGGTATTTTCCCTCGAATCTTTCAGCATCTATTCGGATTAGACCATGTACCGTTTGCATTGAAAGGCATTTGGGGAGTTATCGTCGTTCATACCTTCACGATGTATACGTACTTCTACTTAACAGCTTCAGCTGCTATTAAGGGGCTCGATCCTGCTTTAGAAGAGGCTGCAACCAGTCTAGGTGCAGGGCGTATTCGCGTATGGACAAAGGTTATTCTACCAATGCTGACACCTTCCATTGTCGCCTCGTCCTTATTAGTGTTTATGATCTCAATGGCTTCCTATACAGCACCTTTAATGTTTGGTGTAGAGCGCACCATGACGATGCAAATATATTTATCACGTACAAATGGCAATCTTGAGATGGCTGCAACACAGTCGATGATTTTATCCTTTGTATCTATTACCTTTTTAATCATCATGCGTTGGTATCAGAATCAGCGAAATTATCAAAATCTCAGTAAGGGTATCAGTGTTCATCGTTCCGAGGTATCCTCTAAAAAAATTAAAGTTATGGCAACAATCGCATCCTTTGTTGGGACATTCATATTAATATTGCCGATATTAGTTTTGATATTGATATCTTTTTCTGTTGATGGTGCTTGGAAAACGCAAATTCTCCCGACCGACTATACGATCGATCATTATATTGCTCTTTTTACTGATGAGCGTACATGGCGGCCTATTTGGAATTCCATTCAAATGGGTGTCATAGCAACAATCGGCAATATCATTTTTGGTGTCGCTGCTGCTTATGCTATGGTTCGGTTAAACTTTAAAGGGAAAACATTGCTCGATATTTTGATTATGGTACCTTGGGCTTTACCTGGTACTGTTGTAGCGGTTAATTTAATCGCTGCCTTTAGTACAGAAAGTATTTTTAGTTTCAATCAAGTATTGATCGGTACATTTTGGATTTTGCCATTAGCGTATTTTATTCGACATTTACCACTTGTTTTTCGATCTACTTCCGCCTCTCTTGTACAACTAGATCAATCGATTGAAGAGGCTTCACGTGGCTTAGGCGCCAATTGGTGGTATACATTTAGGCGGATTGTCGTACCGTTAACATTCACCGGAATTTTAGCAGGGACACTCTTAGCTCTCGTGCAAAGCTTTGGTGAGTTTGTTGCATCCATTCTAATATACAGTACATCTACTATTCCATTGTCTGTAGCGATATTCCAAAAATTATATGCATTTAAATTTGGGACCGCCTGTGCTTATGGTGTCTTACAAATTTGCTTAATTTTAGTTGTTCTTATTATTTCTGAAAAACTATCAAAAGGCAGTGCTGGTACAGCCATCTAGCTGCCAATCTATTAGGAGGCCATTACAATGTTTGAAGATTTTCGCAACAAAACGCAGCGGGAAGATGGGATGATATTCCCTTCTAACATCTATCGGAAAATTGTCTTAC
Organism: Lysinibacillus sp. FSL L8-0126; assembly: GCF_038630385.1. NCBI lineage: Bacteria > Bacillati > Bacillota > Bacilli > Caryophanales > Bacillaceae > Lysinibacillus > Lysinibacillus sp. FSL L8-0126. The sequence continues at coordinate 1,383,019 of NZ_CP152028.1, forward strand.
AGCCAGCTTATGATGAGGCGAAGAAAAATTTTTTAACAATCATGCTACAAATTAATATTGCTCATTTAAAAATGTTAGAAGAACAAGGACTCGTAAAAAAAGATGAAGCGAAACAAATTGGGATAGCTCTAAAAAAAATAGATTTAAATTATTATCGTTTAGAGGATTACAGTCCCCAATATGAGGATTTATTTTTCCGCATTGAAAATAAACTAATCGAGCTTGCTGGTGATGTTGCAGGAAATCTTCACATTGGCAGAAGTAGGAATGATATGGGGATTGCCATCTATCGTATGACCTTAAGGAAAAAACTATTATTATTAATGAACGAGTTACTAACATTACGTGATGACTTAATCGCTGCTGCCGAGGAACATATAGATACCATCATGATTGGCTACACGCATACACAGCAGGCTCAGCCCACAACCTTTGCCCATTATTTAAAAGCTGTTATTGACCAGCTTGAGCGTGATTTTGAGCGGATGCAGCATGTCTATAAAACTGTCAATCGCAGTAGTATGGGGGCGGCTGCCTTAACAACGACAGGTTTTAATATTAGTAGAGAACGGATGCGTGATCTACTGGCATTTGATGATATTATCGAAAATGCGTGGGATGCTGTTGCAGGCGCAGATTATATTGCTGAAGCGGCAAGTATTGTACAGCTGGCTGCACTCAATCTCGGCCGTACATCTCAAGATTTTTTATTATGGGCTACCCAGGAATTTAATGCATTCACACTCGCAAGTCCATATGTCCAGATAAGTTCCATAATGCCTCAAAAACGTAACCCTGTTTCCGTAGAGCATACACGTTCATTACTATCTGCGGTTGTTGGAGATGCAAGTACAGTATTACAAATGGTACATAATACACCGTTCGGAGATATCGTCGACACTGAAGATGATATGCAGCCCTATTTATGGCGTGCCATTGACCGTTTAAATGGTATTTACAAGTTATTTGGTTCTCTTGTTGTCACAATGGATGTTAATAAAAAGAAATTAAGAAACCGTGCAGAGAATAGCTTTGCCAATGTTACAGAGCTTGCAGATACATTAGTGCGTTCAGAGGGGATTTCATTCCGCCAAGCACATAGTATTGTTAGCAAATGTATTAAAGTTCTACTTGCCCATGGCGAAGAATCACTAGCAAGCCTTACATGGGGCCTTGCCAATACACAATCTAAATTGATTACGGGAAAGGAATTAGCTATTTCAGAAGAAGACTTTTATAAAACATTAAAGCCAGAATCTTTTGTTGGTGTGCGAACATTGCTAGGTGGCCCAGCTCCAGCCACAATGAAAGCAGCGCTCGAACGTTCAAAAATAAATGCTCAAAACCTTTATGAATGGGTCCGCTTAAAGGAAAATTCTATTATACAAGCAGAAAAGGAATTAACAGCCTTTCTTGAGGAATGGAATCAATGAAGGATTGGTTATTGATTATTGACGGTGGAGCAACGAAAACAGCATGTGCGGTCGTTCATGCTGAATCTGGTGACATTCACTATTCTACAACAATGCAAGGCTCGAATTATCAAGCCATTGGTGTCGAATCAGCTACAGCAAGATTACAAGGACTTTTAGCAAATGTAGAAACATTTTTGCAAAAGTACCCCCATTCTCAAATTGCTGTAGCTACCTTTGCGTTAGCTGGCATTGATTCTCCTAAGGATCATGCCACAGTAACGGCCATTGTTCAAAATGCCCTAAAGGCCACACAGCTACAAATCAAGACGCTAATTATTGAAAATGATGCGGAAGCTACACTACTTGGTGTGACTGCTGGACAGGCTGGTGCATTACTCATTTCCGGAACAGGAGCCATCGCCTATGCCTATGACGGGCAACGAATTGTACGTGCAGGAGGTTGGGGACATCGAGCTGGTGATGAGGGAAGTGGATATTGGCTAGGGCAGGAAGTAGTAAGAGCTGTATTTAAAATGGAGGATGGTCGTGGTGAACCAACAATCTTAAAAGAAGCCGTCTATCATTTTTTAAATATACAGGATGTAACAGAGCTTGCGGAATGGTTATTCCATCCATCCTATACGAATGCACAGCTGGCCAAGATGAGCTCATTTGTAGCAAAGGCAGTCGAGCAAGAAGATGCTTGCGCCATGCAAATATCACTACAGGCTGCCTACGAATTAGTTCTTCTAGCAAGCGCTGTATTGAAAAAAATGGGCTATCAGAATGGACCATTTACACTTTATTGTAATGGTGGTGCCATCAAGCATAATCCACTCATTTTAAAGACTTTTACGGAGGAAATCACCTTACTATATCCACAAATTGATATTAAACTTTGTCAGCATCAGCCTATTACTTATTTGATTGAACGTACAAAAAGGGCATATGACTATTTATAAGTCATTGCCCTTTTCATAGTGTAAAAAAACAAAACCATCTATTTTGTGAAAGAGGAAGATGGATTTCCGTTGCAGGCTACTTGCTTTCCCGTGGGCTAGCGCCGAGCCGCTTCGTGTTTAGAGGCTCGCCAGTCTCGCTATGCCACAGGTGTCAATTAGCCTTCCACTCCACAAAAAAATTATCTTTTCAGCAAAAATTTTCAAATAAAGTGAAGGTGTTCACTACTTATTTATTAAGGGTGTAACTAATCACTTCTCCACATTGAAAATAAGAGCCTATCCTTTCTCTATTTATACAAATATTTTGATCGCTACGGCTAGTATAAAAAGGAAGAAAAAGACACTTTTGCCATATGGATCTAGCGTCACAGCTAAGACCCTGGAGCGAATGCTGAACTGCCCCCTGGGAAGGACGCTGGCAGAACGGAAATTCCCCCCCGCCTTTCAACATGGCTGTTTGTGCCGTTGACATCACCTTTTTTATGTTAAATTAGAGAGCCATTCTCTTCAATTCATTCGTTGTGAAATAGAGGAAGCCATCCTTCACAAATATATCCTTTGTATCTTCCCTATTTAGTACCTGTTCTCCACTACCGTCTGGACGAATTTTTGTTAAATACGCCCCCCGAGAGTAATTACTAAAGTATAGCCACCCATCCGAGTAAACGATGTATTGTGCACGAGTATTTGTGACACGCTTTATTTTACCTGTCTTTATATCAAGCACATACAACTTATTGTCATCAGAGATATTACTAAAATATAATTGATCGCCAGCCTGTGCTGGGAAGTCTATATCATGATAATAACTATACATTGTGCTTGTTGCCTTTGGATAATCCTCAGCAATCCACGTGTGATCTTTCGCCATTGTACGATCGTCTACTAAAAAGTATTGGTAACGAATGGCACCTTTGCGATCTGGTACTGGATCATTCCATGTCGTATCAAGGTGATACCACTGTCCATCCAGCTTGACCAAATTCCACGCATGTCCCTCTTTGCCGACATAGCCCACGATATATTTTGTTTCAATTCCCAGTTTTTGAAGCATCGAGTGAGCTAGTAAAGCATAGCCCTGACATACTCCCCCATGCTCGGCAAGTACGGTATAGGCACTATGTGGACTAGAATTTGTTTGATCTGTATAGGCAGTATTAGCGACAATATAGTCATTGACTGCTCGTACCTTTTCTACTTCTGTCATAGAGTCTTTACTGATTTTGTTGATGATTTCTTGGACATTCATCTCGACAAAGGCAGCCTGTTCTGGCGTCATTAAATAGCTCTGCTCTCCAAAAATAGTTGCCTTATTTCGCCCATATTCATAACGAATTGAATGCTTACTAACATGACCATAAACATAATCATCTCGTTCAATAGCATTGTTGTAGGCCTCTTCCACAATTTGTTCAATTCGTTGTGTATTACCTTTATATTGAATTTCAAACTTCGGTGAAAAACTACTATAATATGCATACATGGCATCAGCCATCTCTTTGGCATTTGTCACGACTAGCTTCGTTTCTGGTTTCTGAATTGGCGGCGCTTTAGGTGCTACCTCCGCTTCATGTATATCTTCTATAGGTATGGCTGTTTCTATGGAGGCATCGTCTGAAAGTCTAGCAGTAACATCTACGATTTTCTCCTTTGTTGAAAGAAGCATTGTTTCTATTTCGTCATTATTTGTCCAATCCAGCACCTGCTGAACGACTGCCTTACCAGCCATATAAATGGGATCAATAAAAATAATAATAATGGCAATAATAGCTAATTTCTTCCACAAATTCCTCACCTCCAACCGTCTTCTTTTCATTATATACAAAAAAAGCACAAAGAACTCACTTAAGGGTCCAATTGTGCTTGTTAATATTTGTTTGTTGACTTAATTAATTTTAAGTTTATATTCTTTAGTATTCATAGTATACAGCAAATCATTGTCATTGATCTTTAAATTCGTTACTGGCTGCTTAACTAGCACTTCAGCTTTTAATGTTTTCAAATTCAGCTTTGTCAAATACCCACCGTTACTGTAATCACTATAGTATAGATAATCATTAGTTCCAGTAATATACAATGCACGTTTATCTAATACTTTTGTCTTTTTCCCACTAGTCATATCCAGCTTATACAGTTTATCGTTATCTGCCGTATTGCTAAAATAAACAGCATTATTTAACTGATACGCAAAATGAACATTGTGCATATAACTGTATTTTGTGCTTGTAGCAGTAGGATAATCGGCTTTAACCCAAGTGTGATCTTTGTTAAGCTGACTGTCCGTCACTAAAAAATAGTCATATGAAGCAGCACCAACACGATTTGGCAAAGGATCATTCCATGTTGTATCTAAATGATACCATTTTCCATCTACCTTTACTAAATTCCAAGCATGTGCCTCGTTCCCATTCACAAAACCTATAACATATTTTGTCTCTATCCCCGATTGCTCTAACAAGGCTTGTGCAGCTAATGCATAACCTTGACACACAGCTTGTCTTTCAAAAAATAAAGCATAGGCACTATGTGGGCTTGCCTTTGTTTTTGTTCCATACATCGTATTCGATACAATATAATCGTTAATAGCCTTTACTTTTTGGAACTCTGTCATAGAAGGTTTGATAATATTTTTCAGTATTTGATTAATCTTTTTTTGTACAGCTACTTCTTGTGTTTGATTCGTCAGGTACTTCACTTTATACGTTACATTTCCGAGAGAATCTGCAGAAACCGTCATACTTTCGAAATGTCCACTTGCATAAACAGCTTGTTGTTTAGCCTTTTCAAATGCATCCATCATTTCTTTTTTGAAATCACCCATCGGGCCTGTATACGTAAATTTTATTTCCGTCTCGAAATTTCGCATTTGCTTAGCAAGCTCTTTTGTCAATTGATCCCAAGTAACTACTGTTGAGTCAGCTACCACAGGATAAATTGGGGAAGTAATTTCTGTTTGTTTTGCATAGGCAGCAGTTGGGCTTAACATCAATAAAGTTGCTCCACATAACAACCATTTTTTCATCACTAATCACCTTCCCTTTGAATCTTTTGTTACTATTTAGCATAACAAAGAAAGTACCTACTAAGCTATCATACAAGTTCACTAACTAAGACTTTCATCTAAAAATATATCAACACTTACATGATATAAAATACCTAAAAACCAAATATAATTCTCGAATATAACTATTTTTTTGCAAAAAAATAAAACTCACCCCATTTATAGTGAGTTTTATTTAGATTCAGCTACTATTTTTTGTTCCGAAAATCGAGGTAATTATCTACTTTTCACAACCAAATTAACGGCTTCCTGAATGGCTTCATTCATTTTTTCGTCATCACCTTCAGCATTTTGGACACATTCTAATAAGTTTGTACTGACAATAACACCAACTGTACGATCTACAGCAGAGCGTACAGCCGATAGCTGTGTAATGACTGCCTTACAGTCCTTACCTTCCTCCATCATCTTCAAAATACCACGTAGCTGGCCTTCCATCCGTTTCACACGATTTTTCACTTGATCTGAATATTCCATAAACATTGCTCCTTCTTTCTATACTCGCTACGTCCTCATGAGTAATCGTTATTCTTTATCCTAGCTCATTATTTCAAATTTAAACCTAGCCATTCCTTGGTTTTAAATAATTCATCAGCATTCTTGTGATTATAGTGCTTGCATTGGTTATTTCATCGTACTGGATAATTGTATTTTTCTTTAAACGTAATTGCCCAATCTCTACCTCAAAAATTGGACACTTTCTTTTCAGTGCCGCAACTAGCATATTTGTATCATAATCATAGCGTTCGCCTTTCACCTTCATCAGCCAAGGCAACTCATTTATCGATATATATCGCAAACCCGTTTGTGTATCCATTAATTTTCGATGATACAGTAACTCAAAAAATAGGCTTGTTGCACGATTTCCCCAATAAGAAAGAAATGAACTATCGGCAGAATGGAAATTACGTACCCCTAGCACAATACCTTCTGAAAACACCTTTGTCATCGTTAAGACAAGCTTAACATCTTGCAGTGCATGCTGCCCATGTGCCCCCACTGTAAGGACACCATGACACTTTCCTTTTTGCTCTCGGATAAATGCAAAGGCTGTCTTCAATGCACCACCTTTTCCAATATTGCAATCATGCTGCAATACTTGACAACGATCAATTTTATTTAAATCTTCAAAAATATCTTTATATCTTTGATCACTCCCATCATTGACAATGACAATTTGTGTAATGGTCGTTGCTAATAATTGATGTACATAGGTAATGAGTGATTGTTGTGGATTATATGCTGGAATAATAGCTGCAATATTTTTCATTTCGATCCCCCACCTATAGGCTGACGGGCTCTCCGTAGCTACGAATTTCCCTTATATCAAATAGTATCATGTCACAGCAACAATTCAACTGATGAATCCCATTAAAACTTATCAATAATATAGATTTTTCTCCGATATATGTACAAAGAGATTTAGAAGAGGGGCTTTCAACTGGCTCGAAGAAAATTAGACGCAATGATGCCGAGGCATCATTGATGAAAGAGGTGAGGGTGATTGTTATGCATTACGAAATTCTTGAAGAACAATGTCAGAAATTAAAGCAGCTGTCCTTCACAAAATTAGCAAAAAACCTACAGGATGCAAGTTTGCTCGCTATTTCAAACCCAGCTACATCTTTACAAAAATCTCTTTTTGTATTGGAAGAAATTCTTTATGAGATTTATCGGCTGGAAATGCATACTGAACCTAAAACGAAAAATATCCGTACACTATTAAATAATCGAAGTTTTGTTGCGCAAATTCACCCTCGTCGGATTTATTTATTAATGAATTTAGTTCATAAAATGACAAGTCATAATAGTAACGACATTGTGGAAGCCAAAGCGGCAAAAATTGTTTTGGATTATCTTAGCGATATTGTGGAATGGTTTATGAAACGCTATGATCGTAGTTTCAAGTCAGCAAGTCTAACTCCTCACACTACAGAGCTTCCAACCATATTGGATAAGAACATACTCCAGCACAATCAATCCCCAGAGGCTTATACACATGCAGCCAAATGGTTTGAAAGGGCAGCGCAAAACGGTGATGCCAGTGCACAATATAATTTAGGAACTCTTTACAATCACGGGCGAGGGGTGAAAAGGGACTATAAACTTGCGAAAGTATGGTATGAACGAGCTGCCGCACAAAATGACGCAAATGCCCACTATAGTCTAGGCGTACTCTTTCATTTAGGGCATGGGGTTGGACAAGATTATAAGGAAGCCGCGCACCATTATCAAATTGCGGCAGATCTCGGAAATGCAGATGCGCAATATAATTTAGGTGTCCTTTATAATCAAGGTCTAGGCCTTTCGCAAAACTTTCATGAAGCGGCTAAATGGTATACTTTAGCAGCCAACCAAGGCAATACAAGTGCTCAAAACAATTTAGGCTTCCTTTATCATAATGGCACAGGTGTCGAGCAAAGCTACGCAGAGGCCATCGCTTATTTCGAAATGGCTGCCTTAGCGGGCGATGCCAGTGCACAGTATAATCTCGGCTATATGTACCTTAAAGGTCGTGGTATTGTTCAAAACCTTGAAGAAGCGGCGAGATGGTTTCATATGGCTGCTTTACAAGACCATGTGAACGCAGAGTTTCAATTGGCTATGCTCTACAATACGGGACAAGGAATGACGAAGGATCATCTAGAAGCCTTAAAATGGTTCAAGCTAGCAGCATATAAAGGACATTTAAATGCACAGTACTGTCTCGGCTTACTGTATGAAAAAGAACAGGATCTTGTTTCAGCAGAAAAATGGCTTCTACGAGCAGCTGACAATGGGCATATTAGCGCCGGCTTCGAGCTAGGTCGGCTTTATGTCTATCAGCAAAAACAGCCTGCTAAAGCTATGTCATACTTTAAAGTTGCTGCTAACAAAGGCTATGCTGATGCTCAGTATGAACTTGGTCTATTACTGACATTAGGCGTTGATATACCTATAAACTATACAGAGGCTGTAAAATGGTGGCGAGCCGCAACGGATCAGTCACATATTCAAGCGGAGTATCAATTAGGCTTACTGTATGAGCAGGGATTAGGGGTTGCTATGGATCTTGAAGAAGCACGCAGATGTTATCGACTAGCTGCTATTCAGGGCCATGCAGGTGCTCAATATCAACTTGGTAATTTATTTGATAAAGGGAAAGGTGTTAAACAGGATTACACGGAGGCAGCTAAATGGATTGAACAAGCAACGTCACAAGGGCATATAAAGGCACAATATCAACTAGCTCAAATGCACATTCATGGACAGGGTGTACCGAAAGATTTTGCAAAGGCTGCCCAGCTTTATCGATTGGCTGCTAATCAAGGACATCAAAAGGCTCAATTTCAGCTTGGTATGCTCTACAAAAAAGGGCATGGGGTTGCACAAGATTATCAAGAGGCTGAAAAATGGCTGAAAAAATCGCTTGAAAATATTAAATAGACAGTTTAAAACCTACCGTATCATGAATTGTGATACGGTAGGTTTTTCTCTTGCTTCGGCATTCATCTCCTTTTTCTATAGTGGGAGATGAATATTTTTTCTCAACAGATTTTTACAGGCAAAATCGAAAAATTTTGGATACATTGTTTATCTGCGCGCTAGAAATGCGTAATGGATTAACTTTTTATATAGTCTTGTTGATGAATCATGAATGTTACTATAATAAATAAGGCAAAGCTGATTAATAGCGTAGTTCCACCTACAATAAAGAAGATTAATGTAAATGTACTACCAAAATTAAATGGATTTATATTGTAAAACCACATGCCAACTGTTAAACCCAAAACACCAAGAATAGCTGTCCAACCGTGAATGGCTACTAATTTTTGTGATTTCACTTTGAAGGCTCGATAAAAAATGCCCCATGCAAACATACTTAGCCAGCCGACAAGTAAAATATGTGCATGGATTGGTCTATATTCATAACTACCTGATCCTGACATATGTGAACCTAAATACGTACCGATGAAAGCAAAAATAGCCGCTAATCGAATAAGACGTATACTCCACTTCTGTTCCATACGAAAACTCCCCCTAAGCTTGTTTCAACTAAGTAGCAGTTTAACGTGTGAACATGAACTTTACATGAACTCCTTATGACAAGACTGGTAAATGAATATAAACCTTTGTACCGACATGCATCGTACTTTCCATCTGAATAGTACCTCCGTGTAGCTCTACAATCTGTTTGACAATTGCTAGTCCTAGACCTGTTCCTTGCTTTGTCCTGGAAGCATCTGCGCGATAAAAGCGGTCATATACTTTGGCTAATTGATCTGTCGTCATCCCCATCCCATTGTCCTCCACAAGGATTTCAAGTGAAGTAGATTTTTTCTGTAATTGTAGATGTATTTGTCCACCCTCTACATTATATTTAATAGCATTCGTCAGCAAATTATCCCACACATTTTGTAAAAGTCCTGCATCACCAGCATAACTAATTGGCTCTAGCTTGTAGGCTATTTGAAGCTGTGCCTCTTCTATTTGCCAGCGATATTTTCGCACAGTCTCCCTCAATTGTTCGTCTAATCGGTACGGCTCACGTTTTACGATTCTTGTCGATTGGTCGAGAGATGTTAGTAATAATAATTGCTTGGTTAATGTAGATAAGCGCTTTGTTTCCAACTCGATGATCGCTGCATACTCCTGTCTTTCCTGCTCAGTCAGCAGCGGATTTTTCAGGAGGTCAACATAGCCTTGAATATTTAACAAAGGCGACTGAAAATCATGCGATACATTACTAATAAATTCCTTTCGTATACGATCATTTTCTTGTAATTTCTCGGTCATCCTATTAAAGCTTACAGCTAATTGACCAATTTCATCTGCACTATCAATATCTAACACCGTATCAAACTTTTCATGCGCAAGCTGTTGAGTTGCCGCCGTTAGCTTTGTAATCGGACGAATTAATGCTTTAGCAAACAATAGCATTGCTAGTAAACTCAGTACTGTCATAACCAACATTAACCCTGCAAGTATCGTATGCACTTCCGAAAATAATAAGCGAATATCAGGTCTTATAAATAATGCATATGGCTTGTTTTCATACGTAAATGGCACACCAACTGTATTAATCAATTCATTAGCGAAAAATCCTGTCACAAAGGTTTCTTTAGGGAAGTCTCGCATACCATGATAGGTTTCTCCTTGTAAAACGCGGTCAACAACAGATGCTGACAATGTTTTATCACGATAGTCTCCACCAAAAAAATACCCTTCCTCGCCTGATGTTACATATATTTGATAGCCAATTTCACCCAGTGTCTTCAAATAATTATTTAAATCCTCTGGCTTCGCTGTTTCAATATAATGAACGATATCCTTTGCTATGTTTACGTTTTTTGCATCATTCTTTTCTTTTACCACTTGATGATAATACGTATTCGTTGCTAAAAAACCAATACATAGGCTACCAATCATCACTAGCATCGTCGTCACAACAAATTTACTGTATAAAGTTTTCATGTTGTCTCCTCTAGCTTATAGCCAACACCTCTTACGGTTGTGATTTCAACAGCCGTGTCATAGCGATTTAATCTTTCACGAATTCGCTTCACATGAGTATTCAACGTCTGTTCGTCTCCTTCATAGTCATAGCCCCATACTTGCTCCATAATATAGCTTCGCGTAAATACTTGGTGAGGGCGTGATGCCAATAAAGCAAGTAGTTCAAATTCCTTTAAAGGTAATATAAGTGTATCCTCTCCTATGACAACTTCAAAGCTTCGACGATCAATCACTAATTTGCCTACTTGGAAAGTTACTTGATTTTTCTTATCCAATCTCCGTAAAATAGCTGCTATACGAAACAATAATTCCTTTGGCTCAAAAGGCTTTACAACATAATCATCTGATCCTGCTAAAAAGCCACGCTCTTTATCCTCAAGCTCGCCTTTCGCTGTTAATAATAAAACAGGAATGTCATAATCTTGCGTTAAAGTCTCGGTTAATGTAAAACCATCCATCCCCGGCATCATCACATCGACAACAGCTAAATCAGGCAGATTCCCTTCTAGTAAGGCTAATGCCTGCTGTGCATTTTCTGCACATAGTACCTGATAGCCTTCCCTTGTGAGATAAATAGTAACTAGCTGTAAAATATGAGCATCGTCATCGACAACAAGAATTTGCATCTGCCTACCTCCAATCAATAAGAAAAAAACTCGCTCATATGGAACGAATTTTTCATCACAAATTACTATTATTTTATAACGAGAATATGGAAATCAACAGTAATAAAAGAAAAGGCAAACCAATAACAATATAACCTCTTGGATTTGCAAGGTTCATGGTCCAACCTACTCCAAAACGTTTCTCTACAAAAACGGAAGGGTCCTGTCGATTCATATAAATTAAGCCGCCTTTCCAATAACGATCTTCATCTACATCCATTACCTGTGAATCAACATTATCTTCATAACGCACTCTATGTTTACGCTTTTTCAAAATATAAATAAATAGTGAACCTAACACAACAGCTAGAAATAAAATAAATACTGGTAATAGCTTATAGCCAACAATCATGGAAGGATAAATATTGCTTAGTTGTAAAACCGTTAATAGAATGGTTAAGGCATAGCTCATCAGCAATATTTGCCAACTCATGTATTTTCGAGTCTTTAGCTGATCTTCCAACGATTCAGCTTTGCGGTTTACAGCTAATTTAATAGCAGAACGTTTAATAGAATCGGTAATTCCCCACATCATACATTGCATCATTAGCATAACAAGCGGCAGCGAAATAGCCGTAAAATAAGTCTTGTTTCTCCAAGCATCTGCTTCTCCACTTGGTCCCCAATGTACGGCTATATCATTTGGCATTAGGTCGTAATGGAGCAATGTGTAAATGATTAAAAACACCGCTATCCCTATAGGTACAGCAAAAAATGTCCAAGGAATCATTGCATCACGGCTTCGAGCAGTTAAATCAACCGCTCGTACTTGTTTAATATTTACGCCCCACTGCTCCTGCCTTTTCAACGTTGATACCTTGTGATGATTTATCCAGTACAGCACCATACTTACGGTAAGCATACTAAACAAACAGCTTAGTAAAACGATACTTTGAGTGGATTCAGAAGAAGCTAGACGATTGTAGCACATCAACATAATGATTAGAAATACTATGCCTGAGCCTCCTACCAATTGAACATACTGTTTTTTCAGCTTAGCTAATGCGAGATGCTTAATATGCTGATCAGGTACAGTAACCCCAAAAACAATAGTCTCTCTTACAATATAAGGAACCACCATTTGCATAGCTAATGTCATGATGTAGATTGTTGTAAAAACACCCAGTAGCATCTTGCTACACTCCCTCTGCTGGAATTTGCAAATCAGCGAATACCTTTTTCATCATGTGCTCAATTTGTTCTACTGTTGCGCCGAGCACCATTCCTTCTGCTACAACAGGCTTTAAATTCTTTTCGATTTGTCGTAGCTGCTCAGGTGACAAAGCTCTCTCCTCAGTTGAACTAATAATAGCTCCTGATTTCGGTCGAATAACAATAATTCCTTTCGCCTCTAATTCATGATAGCTCTTATTAACAGTATGCATATTCACACCTAAATCAGCAGCTAACCCTCGCACAGATGGTAGGGTATCGCCTGGTTTCATTTCGCCTCTTGCAATACCTTCAATAATTTGACGTGTCACCTGCTCATAGATCGGTACGTCTGATTGTGGCTCTATTTGAATAAACATGTTTATCAGCTCCAAATTTGTTATATAACTAGTATAACAAATTTACTGCAATAATGCATGAGATACAAGCTTATTAAATTGGGGAATTTCTAATTGTTTCAATAAATTTTTGCACAAGCATATTTTGTTTCTCGTTATTTCTCGTACAAATAGCGATTTTATGTTTAATAGCATGTATATCCTTTACATAAACCCTTGCCAATTGGCCACTCTCTACATACTCTCGAACTGCAAGGGAAGAAATAAAGTTTGCACCATAGCCTGCCATGACCGAGCGAATTGTTTCATTGATGCCATTAAATTGGAGGGCAATTTTCGGTGGTTTCACTTGGTATGTTTGACATAACGAAAACAGATGCTCTCTCATCGAGCTCCCTTCTTCCCTCATAATAAAAGGCTCCTGAAACATTTCAACCAATGTAATGGATTGATATGCAAAGCGATGATTTGGAGACACAACAAACCATAACTCATCCTCATATAATTCATCCCACTCGATTTCTTTCGGCCTTTCAGACATTCCTCCACCATATATCGCAATATCCGCCTTATAGTTTATTAGTTGTTCAAAAGCGTCCTTCGTATTGGTTGTTGTAATCATTAAATCCACCTGTTCATTTGCAGCCTTGAAAGTAGCTGCCCATTTTGGAATTAAAAAATTGGCAGGCAGATAGGTAGCCACAATATGTAAATTCCCTGCTTTCGCCAAACGGTAATTTTCGATAAATGTTTCAATATGCTGTTCAAGAGCAATAAAATTTTGAGCTTTCTCTGCTAGAGCTTCACCAACTTCTGTTAGTACTACACCACGCCCTTGTTGCTTAAATAATTGGACTCCTAGTTCATGTTCAAATCGCTTCATTTGACTTGAAACGGCAGGTTGGCTAATACACAAGATCTCTGCAGCTTTAGTGAAGCTACCTGTAGTAGCAACCTGATAAAATAATTTTAAGCTATGACTGTTGATGATTTCACCCCTATTCATAATATAAAGTTATGTATAAATAATAATAATATATTTTTATTATGATTTATTCTATCATACACTTTATTGGCAAGCTTGCACTTTAAAATATAGGGAAATGAGGACTGTATCATGACAGAGTTAAATGTTTGGAAAAATGTAGATGACTATTTTATGGATAAGCTTCTACCAGAAAACGAACACCTTGATGCTGTACTACAGGCTAATAAAGAAGCAGGTATTCCAGAGATAGATGTATCCCCTACTCAAGGGAAACTATTATATTTACTAGCTAAAATAAAAGGAGCAGCAACTATTTTAGAAATTGGCACACTTGGTGGCTATAGCAGTATTTGCTTAGCGCAGGCTCTTCCTAAAGAAGGGAAAGTAGTGACTTTAGAAATTAATGAAGAGTTTGCCTTAGTTGCTCAGCAAAATATAGAGAGGTCTGGCTATAAGGAACAGGTTGAGATCATTTTAGGAAACGCCTTAGATTCATTACCAAACTTGAAAAAAGCAGGCCATTTATTTGACTTTATTTTTATTGATGCCGATAAGCCTAATAACCCCGCTTACTTGAGGTGGGCGTTAAAACTAGCTCATCCAGGCGCCATCATCATCGCGGATAATGTAGTTCGTAATGGTGCGGTAACTGATGAAATTAGTGAAGATGAACGTGTCAGAGGCGTACAGCAATTTATAGATTTACTAAAAGAGGAACCTAGAATTGAAGCAACAGCTATACAAACAGTTGGTGTGAAGGGGTATGACGGCTTCGTACTAGCCATTGTAAACTAAGACGGAAAAAAATCCGCGTAAACTGCTGCAGCAGCTACGCGGATTTATTTCAAAAAAGATGCCCTACAGCTCCCCATCTAAGCTAATAAGACATCTTTTCCCCCTTAAAACCTCTTAACTTTTATTTAGACCCCTTTTAATTCGATCATGCTTATCTCTTTCATTTAACGGGGGAACAGACCCCGTCACGTTATGTTAGTAGAATTAGGAAAGTTGAATATGTTAATAGTAGATTTTATCTTATGCTAATTTTTCATACCCTGGAAGTGTCAAGAATTCCGCGAACTCATCTTGCTCAATTAAAGATTTAAACAGTTCAGCAGCTTCTTCATAGCGACCACTGTTATAGGCTTGTTCCCCAACAGCCTCTTTAATTTTCACAAGCTCTTCTTCCAATATCTCTAAGACAAACGCTAACGTAATGCCACGTCCATCATCTAAAATACCTTTAGGATGACGAATCCATTGCCATACTTGTGTTCGAGAGATTTCTGCTGTTGCAGCATCCTCCATCAAGTTATTTATAGGTGCAGCACCGTTACCACGAAGCCATGAAGCAATATACTGTACACCAACACTGCAGTTAATACGAAGACCTTCAAGCGTAATTGTCCCTTCTGGTACAGCTACTAAATCTTCTGCCTTTACATGTACATCTTCGCGTTTTTTATGAATTTGGTTAGGAGTTGTCATAATAGCATCAAATTGCTCCATTGCAGTTGCCACCATACCTGGATGTGCTACCCAAGTACCATCATGTCCCTCTGTTGCCTCACGACGTTTATCTTCTGCAACCTTTGCAAATGCCACCGCATTCGCCTCATCATCATTTTTAACAGGAATTTGTGCAGCCATACCGCCCATTGCTGGTGCATTTCGCTTATGACATGTCTGTATACATAAAGACGTATAAGCCTTCATGAAAGGTACAGTCATCGTTACTTGGCCACGATCTGGTAAAATAACGTCAGCTTGATTGCGAAGACGTTTAATATAACTGAAAATATAATCCCAACGGCCACAATTCAGACCAGCTGAATGTTCACGTAGCTCATATAAAATTTCATCCATCTCAAACGCTGCTAAAATCGTTTCAATCAAAACAGTAGCTTTTATAGTCCCTTGTGGGATGCCAATATAATCTTGGGCAAACACAAAGATATCATTCCATAGACGAGCCTCTAAATGACTTTCAAGCTTCGGTAAATAGAAGTATGGCCCAGTACCTTGTGCTAGTGCATTTTTCGCATTATGGAATAGATATAACCCAAAATCAAAGAAACTCCCTGAGATCGGCTCTCCATCAACAAGCACATGCTTCTCAAGCAGATGTAAGCCTCGCGGTCGAACTAACAGCACTGCTGTTTCAGTATTTAATGTATACGTTTTACCATTGGAGGCTTGCGTAAACTCAATCGTCTTATTAATAGCATCACGCATATTAATTTGACCACCAATCATATTTTCCCACGTTGGAGAGGATGCATCCTCAAAGCAAGCCATAAACATTTTTGCACCAGAGTTTAAAGCATTAATCACCATTTTTCGATCAACAGGACCTGTAATCTCGACACGGCGATCTTGCAAGTCCTTTGGAAGTGGTGCAATTGTCCAATCACCTTCACGAATACCTTTAGTCTCTGGTAAGAAATCCAGTTTCTCTCCTGTATCAAGACGATTTTGTCTTTCCTGGCGAGCGTTCAACAGCTCCTTACGACGAGCATCAAAATTTTTATGCAAGGCAAGAACAAACTCAAGAGCTTCAGGTGTTAAAACTTCCTTCGTTTGCTCGTTTTGTTCTCCAACAATTTTAAGCTTACCTGTCGTTGCCTGTTCCATTAGTTGTTTACCCACCTTTGCTATTTTAGTTTCGTCATCCTCCGCCTTAGGAGGAGCGGAGGAGACTACTCTATGATTATGAATTTAGGAAAACACGTAATTCAATCAAGACTTATACAAACTGTTCAGTTTCAGTTGAACCTGCCATTGCCGTTGTAGAAGAAGTACCTCCAGAGATAACTTGAGAAATTTCATCAAAGTATCCAGTACCTACCTCACGTTGGTGGCGTGTAGCTGTATAGCCTTTTGATTCTGAAGCAAACTCAGCTTGTTGCAGCTTAGAATATGCAGCCATACCATTATCTTTATAATCGTGTGCAAGCTCAAACATAGAGTGGTTTAGTGCATGGAAACCTGCTAATGTTACAAACTGGAATTTATAACCTAGCTTACCAAGCTCACGTTGATACTCTGCAATTTCCTCTTCTGAAAGGTTTGCTTTCCAGTTGAATGATGGTGAACAGTTGTATGCAAGCATTTTACCAGGGAACTCTGCATGAATGGCCTCAGCAAATTCACGAGCTTCTTCTAGTGATGGTTTAGAAGTTTCACACCAAATTAAGTCTGCATATGGTGCGTAAGCTAAACCACGAGCAATTGCTTGTTTAATACCTGCTTTTGTACGGAAGAAACCTTCAGGTGTACGTTCACCAGTTATGAACTCCGCATCACGTGGATCAATATCTGAAGTAACCATATCCGCAGCATCGGCATCTGTACGCGCAATTAAAATTGTATCTACGCCCATAACGTCTGTTGCTAAACGAGCAGCCACTAAGTTACGAACAGCGTTTTGCGTTGGCAGTAAAACTTTACCGCCTAGATGTCCACATTTCTTTTCTGAAGCTAATTGATCTTCTAAGTGCACACCAGCTGCACCAGCTTCAATCATGCCTTTTACAAGCTCAAATACGTTTAGAGGACCACCAAAACCTGCTTCAGCATCTGCTACGATTGGTGCAAACCAGTCAAATTGATCGACACGTCCTTCAGCATGATCAATTTGATCGGCACGTTGAAGTGCTTGGTTGATTCTTTTTACTACTGCTGGTACAGAGTTAGCAGGATATAACGATTGGTCAGGATACATTTGACCAGAAAGATTTGCATCCGCAGCCACTTGCCAGCCTGATAGATAGATAGCCTTTAATCCAGCCTTTACTTGTTGTACCGCCTGATTACCTGTTAATGCCCCCAATGCATTAATGAATGGTTCTTCACGTAACGAATTCCAAAGTCGAGTAGCACCTTTTTGCGCCAATGTTTGTTCAATTATCACAGTGCCCTGTAATTTAACAACCTCTTCAGCTGAATATGTGCGTTCAATACCAGCCCAGCGTGGGTTTTCAGCCCATTGTTTTTCTAAAGCTTCGATTCTTTCTTGACGAGTTGACATATTGAAATTCCACCTTCCCCTTTGTGTACAATATACTCTGTTAAAAAACTTTTAATTAACTGTTCCATAACAGGTTTATTTGTTGTAAATTAATATATAACAGAGTGTTTGAATTTTCATTATTTTTGGATAAAAGACCATTTTTTCAGGATGAAACTACTTTTTTGAGCGATAAAATTTGGAAGACTGTTTACAAACAAGGGGGATATTCACAATGAACAATGAGTTAAAATCTTTTGGAAATGATATTTCACAACAGTATATTTTAATGTTGCAAGACTGGGTTCCTGCGAATTCATCCATTGCAATTGCTGTTGAACATTCTTATATTTATTTTCACCCAGGTCATCAAGATATTCAGTTAAAGATAGGTCAACAAGTAATGCCTGGGAGTATTGCAGAGCAAGTGTTACGCACTCACAAAAAAACAGATGCCATATTAGATAATTCTTTATTCAATACGCCCTATTATGGCATTGGCTATCCCATATCCATTCAAGATAAGCCAGCTGCATTAGTTGTTATCTTACCATCCACATTCACTATGAAAAAAGCAGAGCCATTCCAATTTTTAACGGGGAAACAAGAGGAGGAGTGGAATCCAGTAGCAATAAGTAAAATATCTCATATAGAAAGTCTGCAGAAAAAAACTTGGTTTTATGTAGATAAAGAACAGTTTAAAACGGGGATTACACTAAAAGAGCTGCAATTAAGGTTGCCACCATACTTTATTCGTATTCATAGATCCTATATTGTAAATATACATTTCATAAAAAAAATGGCCCGAGATCTAACATCAAATTTTATTATTACATTAACCGATGGAAGTGAATTGCCAGTGAGTCAATCCTATATCAATAATCTTCGAAGTGCTCTTGAATTTTAAGTGCGAAGACTGTCTTTTCAATTATTTTTGTAACGAAAGCAAAGAATCACTCCTCTATAGGGGATAATCATTGCTTATTTTGTTGCTATTTTTAGCAGATGTTCACATGTGATGAATCAAGCTAAATCATCAAGCGGATGTCACAGATTTGAGCTTGAAAAATCTAACTAGAAGAACCAAAAAAGACCAGAGAAATTATTCTCTGGTCTTTCACAATTGCCTAGCGACGTCCTACTCTCACAGGGGGAAGCCCCCAACTACCATCGGCGCTAAAGAGCTTAACTTCCGTGTTCGGTATGGGAACGGGTGTGACCTCTTTGCCATCATCACTAGACTATGGTCGGCTTTCAATATACATCGTATTTCTTCGTCAGCTTCTGTCGTTCAGTCAGTCACGTACTTGAGTACGCTCCTTCCCTCTCTCCATTGCTTCCTCGAACTACTCGTATCTTGAAACCCTTCATAAAAGAAATTATTCTTTCAAAACTGGATAAACGGTTCATTGAATGGTTCAAACATTTTGGTTAAGTCCTCGATCGATTAGTATTCGTCAGCTCCATGTGTCACCACACTTCCACCTCGAACCTATCTACCTCATCGTCTTTGAGGGATCTTACTTACTTGCGTAATGGGAAATCTCATCTTGAGGGGGGCTTCATGCTTAGATGCTTTCAGCACTTATCCCGTCCACACATAGCTACCCAGCGATGCCTTTGGCAAGACAACTGGTACACCAGCGGTGTGTCCATCCCGGTCCTCTCGTACTAAGGACAGCTCCTCTCAAATTTCCTACGCCCACGACGGATAGGGACCGAACTGTCTCACGACGTTCTGAACCCAGCTCGCGTACCGCTTTAATGGGCGAACAGCCCAACCCTTGGGACCGACTACAGCCCCAGGATGCGATGAGCCGACATCGAGGTGCCAAACCTCCCCGTCGATGTGGACTCTTGGGGGAGATAAGCCTGTTATCCCCGGGGTAGCTTTTATCCGTTGAGCGATGGCCCTTCCATGCGGAACCACCGGATCACTAAGCCCGTCTTTCGACCCTGCTCGACTTGTAGGTCTCGCAGTCAAGCTCCCTTGTGCCTTTACACTCTACGAATGATTTCCAACCATTCTGAGGGAACCTTTGGGCGCCTCCGTTACCTTTTAGGAGGCGACCGCCCCAGTCAAACTGTCCGCCTGACACTGTCTCCTGCCCCGCTAAGGGGCATGGGTTAGAATTTCAATACAACCAGGGTAGTATCCCACCGACGCCTCCTTCGAAGCTGGCGCTCCGAGATCTCTGGCTCCTACCTATCCTGTACAAGTTGTACCAAAATTCAATATCAGGCTACAGTAAAGCTCCACGGGGTCTTTCCGTCCTGTCGCGGGTAACCTGCATCTTCACAGGTACTATAATTTCACCGAGTCTCTCGTTGAGACAGTGCCCAGATCGTTACGCCTTTCGTGCGGGTCGGAACTTACCCGACAAGGAATTTCGCTACCTTAGGACCGTTATAGTTACGGCCGCCGTTTACTGGGGCTTCAATTCGCAGCTTCGCTTGCGCTAACCACTCCTCTTAACCTTCCAGCACCGGGCAGGCGTCAGCCCCTATACGTCACCTTACGGTTTTGCAGAGACCTGTGTTTTTGCTAAACAGTCGCCTGGGCCTATTCACTGCGGCTCTCATGCGCTTGCACGCTCAAGAGCACCCCTTCTCCCGAAGTTACGGGGTCATTTTGCCGAGTTCCTTAACGAGAGTTCTCTCGCACACCTTAGGATTCTCTCCTCGACTACCTGTGTCGGTTTGCGGTACGGGCACCTCTCACCTCGATAGAGGCTTTTCTTGGCAGTGTGAAATCAGGAACTTCGTCCATACGGACTCGCCATCACAGCTCAACGTTACAGTGTGCGGATTTGCCTACACACACGCCTTACTGCTTGGACGCGCATAACCAACAGCGCGCTTACCCTATCCTACTGCGTCCCCCCATTTCTCAAACGGTGAGGAGGTGGTACAGGAATATCAACCTGTTGTCCATCGCCTACGCCTATCGGCCTCGGCTTAGGTCCCGACTAACCCTGAGCGGACGAGCCTTCCTCAGGAAACCTTAGTCATACGGTGGACGGGATTCTCACCCGTCTTTCGCTACTCATACCGGCATTCTCACTTCTAAGCGCTCCACCAGTCCTTCCGGTCTGACTTCAACGCACTTAGAACGCTCTCCTACCACTGACATCGTAGATGTCAATCCACAGCTTCGGTGAATCGTTTAGCCCCGATACATTTTCGGCGCAGCGTCACTCGACCAGTGAGCTATTACGCACTCTTTAAATGATGGCTGCTTCTAAGCCAACATCCTGGTTGTCTGTGCAACGCCACATCCTTTTCCACTTAACGATTACTTTGGGACCTTAGCTGGTGGTCTGGGCTGTTTCCCTTTTGACTACGGATCTTATCACTCGCAGTCTGACTCCCGTGTATAAATATCTGGCATTCGGAGTTTGTCTGAATTCGGTAAACCGGGATGGCCCCCTAGTCCAAACAGTGCTCTACCTCCAGTATTCTCATCACGAGGCTAGCCCTAAAGCTATTTCGGAGAGAACCAGCTATCTCCAAGTTCGATTGGAATTTCTCCGCTACCCACACCTCATCCCCGCACTTTTCAACGTGCGTGGGTTCGGGCCTCCAGTAAGTGTTACCTTACCTTCACCCTGGACATGGGTAGATCACCTGGTTTCGGGTCTACGACCACGTACTATTTCGCCCTATTCAGACTCGCTTTCGCTGCGGCTCCGCCTTCTAAAGCTTAACCTCGCACGTAATCGTAACTCGCCGGTTCATTCTACAAAAGGCACGCTATCACCCATTAACGGGCTCTAACTACTTGTAGGCACACGGTTTCAGGATCTCTTTCACTCCCCTTCCGGGGTGCTTTTCACCTTTCCCTCACGGTACTGGTTCACTATCGGTCACTAGGTAGTATTTAGCCTTGGGAGATGGTCCTCCCGGATTCCGACGGAATTTCACGTGTTCCGCCGTACTCAGGATCCACTCAGGAGAGAACGAACTTTCGACTACAGGGCTTTTACCTGCTCTGGCGGACCTTTCCAAGTCGCTTCATCTAACTCGCTCTTTTGTAACTCCGTATTGAGTGTCCTACAACCCCAAGAGGCAAGCCTCTTGGTTTGGGCTCTTCCCGTTTCGCTCGCCGCTACTCAGGGAATCGATTTTTCTTTCTCTTCCTCCAGGTACTTAGATGTTTCAGTTCCCTGGGTCTGCCTTCAAGACGCTATGTATTCACGTCAAGATACTACGCCATTAAACGTAGTGGGTTCCCCCATTCGGAAATCTCCGGATCAAAGCTCACTTACAGCTCCCCGAAGCATATCGGTGTTAGTGCCGTCCTTCTTCGGCTCCTAGTGCCAAGGCATTCGCCGTGCGCCCTTAATAACTTAACCTAACGGCTTTCAATACACATCACATTTCGTTGTCAGCTTCACTCGTTCAATCAGTCACGTACTCAAGTACGCTCCTTCATTCACTCGATTGCTTCCTAGAACTGCTCGTGTCTTGAAACCTTCTAATGTTATTAAGCCTATAAAAAAACTTAAAAAATAAATGTGTTTGTTACAATTTCAATGTCGTTTTATCCAGTTTTCAAAGAACAAAGATTGGTGGAGCCTAGCGGGATCGAACCGCTGACCTCCTGCGTGCAAGGCAGGCGCTCTCCCAGCTGAGCTAAGGCCCCAAGAGGTATATATGGTGGGCCTAAATGGACTCGAACCATCGACCTCACGCTTATCAGGCGTGCGCTCTAACCAGCTGAGCTATAGGCCCTCT
This sequence comes from Lysinibacillus sp. FSL L8-0126, assembly GCF_038630385.1. Taxonomy (NCBI): domain Bacteria; kingdom Bacillati; phylum Bacillota; class Bacilli; order Caryophanales; family Bacillaceae; genus Lysinibacillus; species Lysinibacillus sp. FSL L8-0126. The sequence continues at coordinate 1,405,863 of NZ_CP152028.1, forward strand.
TGGAAGTTTTATATTATTTAATAAACCTTCAAAACTGAACGCAAAACGTAATCTTACAAACCCTAGGTTTGTATTCCGAAATAATCCTTAGAAAGGAGGTGATCCAGCCGCACCTTCCGATACGGCTACCTTGTTACGACTTCACCCCAATCATCTATCCCACCTTCGGCGGCTGGCTCCAAAAGGTTACCTCACCGACTTCGGGTGTTACAAACTCTCGTGGTGTGACGGGCGGTGTGTACAAGGCCCGGGAACGTATTCACCGCGGCATGCTGATCCGCGATTACTAGCGATTCCGGCTTCATGTAGGCGAGTTGCAGCCTACAATCCGAACTGAGAACGACTTTATCGGATTAGCTCCCTCTCGCGAGTTGGCAACCGTTTGTATCGTCCATTGTAGCACGTGTGTAGCCCAGGTCATAAGGGGCATGATGATTTGACGTCATCCCCACCTTCCTCCGGTTTGTCACCGGCAGTCACCTTAGAGTGCCCAACTAAATGATGGCAACTAAGATCAAGGGTTGCGCTCGTTGCGGGACTTAACCCAACATCTCACGACACGAGCTGACGACAACCATGCACCACCTGTCACCGTTGCCCCCGAAGGGGAAACTATATCTCTACAGTGGTCAACGGGATGTCAAGACCTGGTAAGGTTCTTCGCGTTGCTTCGAATTAAACCACATGCTCCACCGCTTGTGCGGGCCCCCGTCAATTCCTTTGAGTTTCAGTCTTGCGACCGTACTCCCCAGGCGGAGTGCTTAATGCGTTAGCTGCAGCACTAAGGGGCGGAAACCCCCTAACACTTAGCACTCATCGTTTACGGCGTGGACTACCAGGGTATCTAATCCTGTTTGCTCCCCACGCTTTCGCGCCTCAGTGTCAGTTACAGACCAGATAGTCGCCTTCGCCACTGGTGTTCCTCCAAATCTCTACGCATTTCACCGCTACACTTGGAATTCCACTATCCTCTTCTGCACTCAAGTCTCCCAGTTTCCAATGACCCTCCACGGTTGAGCCGTGGGCTTTCACATCAGACTTAAGAAACCACCTGCGCGCGCTTTACGCCCAATAATTCCGGACAACGCTTGCCACCTACGTATTACCGCGGCTGCTGGCACGTAGTTAGCCGTGGCTTTCTAATAAGGTACCGTCAAGGTACAGCCAGTTACTACTGTACTTGTTCTTCCCTTACAACAGAGTTTTACGAACCGAAATCCTTCTTCACTCACGCGGCGTTGCTCCATCAGGCTTTCGCCCATTGTGGAAGATTCCCTACTGCTGCCTCCCGTAGGAGTCTGGGCCGTGTCTCAGTCCCAGTGTGGCCGATCACCCTCTCAGGTCGGCTACGCATCGTCGCCTTGGTGAGCCGTTACCTCACCAACTAGCTAATGCGCCGCGGGCCCATCCTATAGCGACAGCCGAAACCGTCTTTCAGTGTTTCACCATGAGGTGAAACAGATTATTCGGTATTAGCCCCGGTTTCCCGGAGTTATCCCAAACTATAAGGTAGGTTGCCCACGTGTTACTCACCCGTCCGCCGCTAACGTCGAAGGAGCAAGCTCCTTCTCTGTTCGCTCGACTTGCATGTATTAGGCACGCCGCCAGCGTTCGTCCTGAGCCAGGATCAAACTCTCCATAAAAGAAATTTGAATAGCTCAAATTGTTTTGCTGGCATCAATTTTGATGTCCAAAATTTTGTTTTGTTCACTAACCGAAGTTAGTTACTGAAAACTTTATTGATTACGTTTTGCTTGTTCAGTTTTCAAGGTTCATTTAATAAATCGAATTGGTGGAGCCTAGCGGGATCGAACCGCTGACCTCCTGCGTGCAAGGCAGGCGCTCTCCCAGCTGAGCTAAGGCCCCATATATTTTTAGGAAATGGTCGGGAAGACAGGATTCGAACCTGCGACCCCTTGGTCCCAAACCAAGTGCTCTACCAAGCTGAGCTACTTCCCGTTCTTTTTGGCGCGCCCGACAGGAGTCGAACCCATAACCTTCTGATCCGTAGTCAGACGCTCTATCCAATTGAGCTACGGGCGCATTAAAAATGGTGCCGAGGACCGGAATCGAACCGGTACGGTAGTCACCTACCGCAGGATTTTAAGTCCTGTGCGTCTGCCAGTTCCGCCACCCCGGCACATTTGGAGCGGAAGACGAGGTTCGAACTCGCGACCCCCACCTTGGCAAGGTGGTGTTCTACCACTGAACTACTTCCGCATGTGCATAAGTTTTTTTATCTGGCAATGAAATAATGGTGCGGGTGAAGGGAGTCGAACCCCCACGCCTTGCGGCGCTAGATCCTAAGTCTAGTGCGTCTGCCAATTCCGCCACACCCGCTTATTATTATTTAAAAATGGTGAGCCATGAAGGACTCGAACCTTCGACCCTCTGATTAAAAGTCAGATGCTCTACCAACTGAGCTAATGGCTCTAAAAAATGGTGCCGGCTATAGGAATCGAACCCACGACCTACTGATTACAAGTCAGTTGCTCTACCTGCTGAGCTAAACCGGCATATGGTGGAGGATGACGGGCTCGAACCGCCGACCCTCTGCTTGTAAGGCAGATGCTCTCCCAGCTGAGCTAATCCTCCTGGGTAATATGCCTAGCGATGTCCTACTCTCACAGGGGGAAGCCCCCAACTACCATCGGCGCTAAAGAGCTTAACTTCCGTGTTCGGTATGGGAACGGGTGTGACCTCTTTGCCATCATCACTAGACTTTTAAAAGACAAGATTTATTATAACTTATTTCGTTATAAATGCAAGCTTTTTTTAAACTTTCTTGTTCTTTCAAAACTGGATAAACGGTTCATTGAATGGTTCAAACATTTTTGGTTAAGTCCTCGATCGATTAGTATTCGTCAGCTCCATGTGTCACCACACTTCCACCTCGAACCTATCTACCTCATCGTCTTTGAGGGATCTTACTTACTTGCGTAATGGGAAATCTCATCTTGAGGGGGGCTTCATGCTTAGATGCTTTCAGCACTTATCCCGTCCACACATAGCTACCCAGCGATGCCTTTGGCAAGACAACTGGTACACCAGCGGTGTGTCCATCCCGGTCCTCTCGTACTAAGGACAGCTCCTCTCAAATTTCCTACGCCCACGACGGATAGGGACCGAACTGTCTCACGACGTTCTGAACCCAGCTCGCGTACCGCTTTAATGGGCGAACAGCCCAACCCTTGGGACCGACTACAGCCCCAGGATGCGATGAGCCGACATCGAGGTGCCAAACCTCCCCGTCGATGTGGACTCTTGGGGGAGATAAGCCTGTTATCCCCGGGGTAGCTTTTATCCGTTGAGCGATGGCCCTTCCATGCGGAACCACCGGATCACTAAGCCCGTCTTTCGACCCTGCTCGACTTGTAGGTCTCGCAGTCAAGCTCCCTTGTGCCTTTACACTCTACGAATGATTTCCAACCATTCTGAGGGAACCTTTGGGCGCCTCCGTTACCTTTTAGGAGGCGACCGCCCCAGTCAAACTGTCCGCCTGACACTGTCTCCTGCCCCGCTAAGGGGCATGGGTTAGAATTTCAATACAACCAGGGTAGTATCCCACCGACGCCTCCTTCGAAGCTGGCGCTCCGAGATCTCTGGCTCCTACCTATCCTGTACAAGTTGTACCAAAATTCAATATCAGGCTACAGTAAAGCTCCACGGGGTCTTTCCGTCCTGTCGCGGGTAACCTGCATCTTCACAGGTACTATAATTTCACCGAGTCTCTCGTTGAGACAGTGCCCAGATCGTTACGCCTTTCGTGCGGGTCGGAACTTACCCGACAAGGAATTTCGCTACCTTAGGACCGTTATAGTTACGGCCGCCGTTTACTGGGGCTTCAATTCGCAGCTTCGCTTGCGCTAACCACTCCTCTTAACCTTCCAGCACCGGGCAGGCGTCAGCCCCTATACGTCACCTTACGGTTTTGCAGAGACCTGTGTTTTTGCTAAACAGTCGCCTGGGCCTATTCACTGCGGCTCTCATGCGCTTGCACGCTCAAGAGCACCCCTTCTCCCGAAGTTACGGGGTCATTTTGCCGAGTTCCTTAACGAGAGTTCTCTCGCACACCTTAGGATTCTCTCCTCGACTACCTGTGTCGGTTTGCGGTACGGGCACCTCTCACCTCGATAGAGGCTTTTCTTGGCAGTGTGAAATCAGGAACTTCGTCCATACGGACTCGCCATCACAGCTCAACGTTACAGTGTGCGGATTTGCCTACACACACGCCTTACTGCTTGGACGCGCATAACCAACAGCGCGCTTACCCTATCCTACTGCGTCCCCCCATTTCTCAAACGGTGAGGAGGTGGTACAGGAATATCAACCTGTTGTCCATCGCCTACGCCTATCGGCCTCGGCTTAGGTCCCGACTAACCCTGAGCGGACGAGCCTTCCTCAGGAAACCTTAGTCATACGGTGGACGGGATTCTCACCCGTCTTTCGCTACTCATACCGGCATTCTCACTTCTAAGCGCTCCACCAGTCCTTCCGGTCTGACTTCAACGCACTTAGAACGCTCTCCTACCACTGACATCGTAGATGTCAATCCACAGCTTCGGTGAATCGTTTAGCCCCGATACATTTTCGGCGCAGCGTCACTCGACCAGTGAGCTATTACGCACTCTTTAAATGATGGCTGCTTCTAAGCCAACATCCTGGTTGTCTGTGCAACGCCACATCCTTTTCCACTTAACGATTACTTTGGGACCTTAGCTGGTGGTCTGGGCTGTTTCCCTTTTGACTACGGATCTTATCACTCGCAGTCTGACTCCCGTGTATAAATATCTGGCATTCGGAGTTTGTCTGAATTCGGTAAACCGGGATGGCCCCCTAGTCCAAACAGTGCTCTACCTCCAGTATTCTCATCACGAGGCTAGCCCTAAAGCTATTTCGGAGAGAACCAGCTATCTCCAAGTTCGATTGGAATTTCTCCGCTACCCACACCTCATCCCCGCACTTTTCAACGTGCGTGGGTTCGGGCCTCCAGTAAGTGTTACCTTACCTTCACCCTGGACATGGGTAGATCACCTGGTTTCGGGTCTACGACCACGTACTATTTCGCCCTATTCAGACTCGCTTTCGCTGCGGCTCCGCCTTCTAAAGCTTAACCTCGCACGTAATCGTAACTCGCCGGTTCATTCTACAAAAGGCACGCTATCACCCATTAACGGGCTCTAACTACTTGTAGGCACACGGTTTCAGGATCTCTTTCACTCCCCTTCCGGGGTGCTTTTCACCTTTCCCTCACGGTACTGGTTCACTATCGGTCACTAGGTAGTATTTAGCCTTGGGAGATGGTCCTCCCGGATTCCGACGGAATTTCACGTGTTCCGCCGTACTCAGGATCCACTCAGGAGAGAACGAACTTTCGACTACAGGGCTTTTACCTGCTCTGGCGGACCTTTCCAAGTCGCTTCATCTAACTCGCTCTTTTGTAACTCCGTATTGAGTGTCCTACAACCCCAAGAGGCAAGCCTCTTGGTTTGGGCTCTTCCCGTTTCGCTCGCCGCTACTCAGGGAATCGATTTTTCTTTCTCTTCCTCCAGGTACTTAGATGTTTCAGTTCCCTGGGTCTGCCTTCAAGACGCTATGTATTCACGTCAAGATACTACGCCATTAAACGTAGTGGGTTCCCCCATTCGGAAATCTCCGGATCAAAGCTCACTTACAGCTCCCCGAAGCATATCGGTGTTAGTGCCGTCCTTCTTCGGCTCCTAGTGCCAAGGCATTCGCCGTGCGCCCTTAATAACTTAACCTAACGGCTTTCAATACACATCACATTTCGTTGTCAGCTTCACTCGTTCAATCAGTCACGTACTAAAAGTACGCTCCTTCATTCACTCGATTGCTTCCTAGAACTGCTCGTGTCTTGAAACCCTCTTAATGTTATTAAGCCTATAAAAAAACTTAAAAAATAAATGTGTTTGTTACAATTTCAATGTCGTTTTATCCAGTTTTCAAAGAACAAGTTTTGAAGCTTTTCATTCAAGAAAGAATGAACCTTCAAAACTGAACGCAAAACGTAATCTTACAAACCCTAGGTTTGTATTCCGAAATAATCCTTAGAAAGGAGGTGATCCAGCCGCACCTTCCGATACGGCTACCTTGTTACGACTTCACCCCAATCATCTATCCCACCTTCGGCGGCTGGCTCCAAAAGGTTACCTCACCGACTTCGGGTGTTACAAACTCTCGTGGTGTGACGGGCGGTGTGTACAAGGCCCGGGAACGTATTCACCGCGGCATGCTGATCCGCGATTACTAGCGATTCCGGCTTCATGTAGGCGAGTTGCAGCCTACAATCCGAACTGAGAACGACTTTATCGGATTAGCTCCCTCTCGCGAGTTGGCAACCGTTTGTATCGTCCATTGTAGCACGTGTGTAGCCCAGGTCATAAGGGGCATGATGATTTGACGTCATCCCCACCTTCCTCCGGTTTGTCACCGGCAGTCACCTTAGAGTGCCCAACTAAATGATGGCAACTAAGATCAAGGGTTGCGCTCGTTGCGGGACTTAACCCAACATCTCACGACACGAGCTGACGACAACCATGCACCACCTGTCACCGTTGCCCCCGAAGGGGAAACTATATCTCTACAGTGGTCAACGGGATGTCAAGACCTGGTAAGGTTCTTCGCGTTGCTTCGAATTAAACCACATGCTCCACCGCTTGTGCGGGCCCCCGTCAATTCCTTTGAGTTTCAGTCTTGCGACCGTACTCCCCAGGCGGAGTGCTTAATGCGTTAGCTGCAGCACTAAGGGGCGGAAACCCCCTAACACTTAGCACTCATCGTTTACGGCGTGGACTACCAGGGTATCTAATCCTGTTTGCTCCCCACGCTTTCGCGCCTCAGTGTCAGTTACAGACCAGATAGTCGCCTTCGCCACTGGTGTTCCTCCAAATCTCTACGCATTTCACCGCTACACTTGGAATTCCACTATCCTCTTCTGCACTCAAGTCTCCCAGTTTCCAATGACCCTCCACGGTTGAGCCGTGGGCTTTCACATCAGACTTAAGAAACCACCTGCGCGCGCTTTACGCCCAATAATTCCGGACAACGCTTGCCACCTACGTATTACCGCGGCTGCTGGCACGTAGTTAGCCGTGGCTTTCTAATAAGGTACCGTCAAGGTACAGCCAGTTACTACTGTACTTGTTCTTCCCTTACAACAGAGTTTTACGAACCGAAATCCTTCTTCACTCACGCGGCGTTGCTCCATCAGGCTTTCGCCCATTGTGGAAGATTCCCTACTGCTGCCTCCCGTAGGAGTCTGGGCCGTGTCTCAGTCCCAGTGTGGCCGATCACCCTCTCAGGTCGGCTACGCATCGTCGCCTTGGTGAGCCGTTACCTCACCAACTAGCTAATGCGCCGCGGGCCCATCCTATAGCGACAGCCGAAACCGTCTTTCAGTGTTTCACCATGAGGTGAAACAGATTATTCGGTATTAGCCCCGGTTTCCCGGAGTTATCCCAAACTATAAGGTAGGTTGCCCACGTGTTACTCACCCGTCCGCCGCTAACGTCGAAGGAGCAAGCTCCTTCTCTGTTCGCTCGACTTGCATGTATTAGGCACGCCGCCAGCGTTCGTCCTGAGCCAGGATCAAACTCTCCATAAAAGAAATTTGAATAGCTCAAATTGTTTTGCTGGCATCAATTTTGATGTCCAAAATTTTGTTTTGTTCACTAACCGAAGTTAGTTACTGAAAACTTTATTGATTACGTTTTGCTTGTTCAGTTTTCAAGGTTCATTTCGTCAACCATCTTTCGACAGCAACTTTTATATTATAACAACATCATTTCTCTTTGTCAACATCTTTTTTCAAGAAAACTTTCATTCCCAGAAGAGACAACTTTTAAATCTTATCATAACCACTTTACCAAGTCAACATCTTTTTATTCAAATTGTTTTTGAAGTTTGATGTTAGTTCTTACGTCGTCTTAACGACAAGTAATAATTTATCACGTTATGATAGACTTGGCAAGTGTTTTTTAAATAAAATCTATTGAATTAAAAAAACACAAATTTATAAGCATTTTTGTGCATTTACGAGAATACCAAATTGAGATATTCTCTTTGCTTACTTAATTATTTGTTTTACTATACATCTCTTTCTTTTAAATCTCAATGTTTTAAAATAAAAATACTTATTTATTCTCAAGATACCATTTGTTTAGGAAAGGAAATCTCAGTGGTATTTGTTTGTAAACATTACTCCTTCAGATTTATAAATCAAAGTCTTGTAAATTGTAATCAACATAGCAATATAATTTCATGCTATAACGCTACTATGAATAAATCCCGTTGCCTTCTGGATAGTTTGAATCTAAGCAACCTTTCGCACAAACCTACTTTTAATTTTATAACCGCCATAACAACGTTTCCTATATAAGTCACTATAAAGCTCTATTTAGTTTTTCATTTCCTAACAAATAAGCAGGCGCTAAAGTGCTTCTACTGCACTTTAGCGCCTGCTTACTGCTATTTATGTCCCTATTTAAGGTCATCCGCTTGAGGATCCACAATATTTAAGCACCATAAGAAATTGTCCCACGCAGAATACCAGCCACTGAAAACTTCAGAAGAATCATCCCAACGAACGTCGAATTTCTTGTGGCCATCTATTTCTACTAAATATAAAGTAAGGTTCTCATCTTTTTTAGCAACCACTAATTTCATACCATTCTCAAGTTCTTCTTCAGTAAATGGCACATCAGAAACCGAACGTAGTTGTGCCTGTTCAAATACTTGTTTGTTAATAATTTTGTAATTCATTATAAGCCCCCAATAAAAATACTTCTTTTTATACTTTTTGAATTTGAAAAACATAGAACTATAAAAGTATAACCTAAATTTAATCCTCGTTTAAACAACTTAATTTTTTTATAGCTTAAAAAGAGGAGAACTCACCTATATTGTGAATTCTCCTCTTCATTCATTACTATTCTTTTATTGCTTCACGAAAAGACTTCATTACAATTTAACTATTTTGTAATATGACGCATTGTTGGGAATAATAATACATCACGAATTGATGGTGAATTTGTAAGAAGCATGATTAAACGGTCAATACCAATACCTAGTCCACCTGTTGGAGGCATACCGTATTCCAACGCTTCAATGAAATCGTTGTCCATTTCATGTGCTTCATCGTTACCAGCTGCTTTTTCTGCTAATTGCGCTTCAAAGCGTTGGCGTTGGTCGATTGGATCATTTAATTCTGTGAAGGCATTTGCATGCTCACGACGAACAATAAATAGCTCAAAACGATCTGTGAAACGCTCGTCCTCTGGATTCTTCTTCGCAAGAGGTGAAATTTCTACTGGATGACCATATACAAATGTTGGCTGTACAAGAGTCTCTTCTACTTTTTGTTCAAAGAATTCATTAATGATATGACCCACTTCATGAACATCTTTCACTTCTACTCCGTGCTCTTTTGCAAGTGCTTGCGCTTGTTCTTTTGTCATTGGCTGCCAGAAGTCTACACCTGTTGCCTCTTTTACAGCGTCTACCATGTGTACTCGTTTCCAACCTACTGCAAGGTTGATTTCATCTTCTCCATATTGAACTGTCGTTGTACCAAGAACTTCTTGCGCAACATGTGCAATAAGGTTTTCAGTTAGTGACATGATATCTTGATAATCAGCATATGCTTCATATAGCTCAATCATTGTAAATTCAGGGTTATGACGTGTAGAGATTCCTTCGTTACGGAATACACGACCGATTTCATAAACTTTCTCTAAACCACCAACTATTAAACGTTTTAAATGCAATTCGATTGCGATTCGCATATATAGTTCCATATCTAGTGCATTGTGGTGCGTAATAAATGGACGAGCAGCTGCACCACCAGCAATCGTATGAAGCATTGGTGTTTCTACTTCTAAATATCCAGAGTTATCTAGATAATTACGGATTGCACGGATGATTTTAGAACGAGTTATAAATGTTTTTTTACTATCTTCATTTGTCATTAAATCTAAGTAACGTTGGCGATAACGTTGCTCAACATCCTGTAGGCCGTGGAATTTCTCTGGCATAGGACGAAGTGCTTTTGTAAGGAACGTGAAGCCCTCCGCTTTTACTGAAAGCTCTCCAACTTGTGTACGGAATACGTTTCCACGCACTCCAACAATATCTCCTAAGTCTGCTTGCTTAAATAATTCATATGCTTCCTCGCCTACATGATCTTGACGAACATAAATTTGAATTTGGCCACCTAAATCTTGAATATGGGCAAAGCCAGCTTTTCCTTTACCACGTTTCGTCATAATACGACCCGCAATAACAACCTCTTGAAGGTTTTCTTCTAGCTGCTCTTTTGTTTGGTCTGCAAATTGCTCACGCACTTCTGTTGATAAATGTGTACGCTCAAAACGACTTCCGAAAGGGTCTTGTCCGTTTTCTAGTATTGTCGTCATTTTTTGGCGTCTCACCAAAAGTTGATCATTTAATTCTTCTATATTATTTGACACTTGTTTCACTCCTTAAGTAAATTGTCCGTGTTTACGTCCATAATATTTCTATTGTACACAATTTTAGTGCTGTAATCATCTGTTTCAATTTATTTTCAATCCAACAAAAGATGATTAATAATTCTAAAAATTAAAGTTAGCAACACAAAGGCGCCTCTTTTAAAAATACCGAGACGCCCTATACATATCACTATACAATTAATTCCTTAGCTTCTGGACCGACTAAATTAAATTCGCTCTCTTCATATTCCTGCACAAGGCCATTTAATAGCGCACGAAGGTCTGCCGCCGTTTCTGTTTGGTTAATAGCATTACGTGCTTTCCCATTACCACGAATTCCTTTTAAATACCATGACGCATGTTTACGCATTTCACGCACCGCAATTCCTTCTCCTTTTAATTGGAGAAGACGTTCAAAGTGTAGGAGACATACATCCATTTTTTCTCGAACACTTGGTTCTTCCTTTAACTCACCTGTTTCTAGGTATTGAACCGTGCGGTAAATCATCCATGGATTACCTAATGCAGCACGTCCAATCATGACTGCATCTACTCCTGTAGTTTCAAGCATACGTTTAGCATCTTGTGGTGTTTCCACGTCACCATTACCAAGCACAGGAATGTTTACATTCTCCTTCACTTGACGAATGAAATCCCAATTCGCTTTACCTTCATACATTTGTACACGTGTACGACCATGAACCGCCACCGCTGCTGCACCTGCACGCTCAACAGCTTGTGCATTTTCCACTGCAAAAATATGCTCGTCATCCCAGCCAATACGCATTTTTACGCTGACTGGTTTTTTGACAGCATCCACAACAGCCGCTACCATTTCATATACTTTATTTGGATCAAGTAACAAGCGGGCTCCTGCTTCACATTTAATGATTTTATTAACAGGGCACCCCATGTTGATATCAATAATATCAGCAGTTGTATTTTCATCCACATATTTCGCCGCTTCCACTAAAGTTGCTTTATCTCCACCAAAAATTTGCAATGACAGAGGATTTTCACGTTCATCGATATAAAGCATCCCTAATGTTTTTTCGTTTTTTTGGACAATACCCTTATCACTAATCATTTCAGCATACACGAGACCTGCTCCGAACTCTTTAACCGTTAATCGGAAAGCAGAGTTACAGATCCCAGCCATTGGCGCTAAAACCACTCGATTGTCCATGACGATATCGCCAATTTGAAACGGCTTCTCTGTTGTAAGACTCAACGTTGTCTTCCTCCTCTAAAAGCTTTTACCTATTATTTGCTATCTATTGTTAATGCTATGCATTAATCTTTCATCCACATACTATTACTTAATGCACCGTTGAAAACTCTTCAAACGGACTCCATAGGGTGATACCTTCATTTTCGCAATCCATTTGCTGCAACAGATCGTGCGCTTGTTGTAGCTGTACATCAAAGGGTGATGCTGCAATCTCTACTAATGGTACTAAGACGAATGCTCTTTCGTACATTCTTGGATGGGGAACTGTTAAACTCTCCGTTTCAATATTCTCTTGATTGTAAAGTAAAATGTCAAGGTCAATGATTCGTGGGCCCCAGCGAAATTCTCGAACACGCCCTAATTCCTGTTCTATGGATTGGCAGATCTTCAACATATCAGCAGAAGAAACATCTGTTTTTAGATGAACAGCAATATTTAAAAAATCTGCCTGATCTGTATAACCCACTGCAGCAGTTTCATAAACGGACGATACACGAACAAGTTTAATACCTTCCGTTTCCTTTAAAAGGGCAACTGCATGCTGAAGATTTTCATATCTCTCTCCCATATTCGTTCCGATAGATAAATAGACATCCTTCATCAGAAATCACCTCTCGTTACCTCAACAGACACCTCTTTGTAATAGCCATGAATTGGTGGGTCTGGTTTAATTAGTTCTACACGAACTCCTTTTACTTTATCAGGGTAGGTTGTTAATATTGCATCCGCTACTCTCACGACCAGAGCCTCAATTAGCTTAAACGGTTCCCCCTCCACAATATCACGGCATAATGCATAGACCTCTGCATAGTTCACTGTATAAGAGAGATCATCTGTTTCTCCAGCCTTGGTCATATCTACAGCAAGGGAAACATTTGCTCGAAAGCGTTGACCTAGAGTTGTTTCTGCTGCTAATACACCATGGTAGCCATAAAACTGCATGTCCTTTAAATGAATGTAATCCATCACGCTTCCTCCTTAAACAAACGTTTTCCCACTAAGACATCAGCCATATACGTAGCACGCGTCATTTCCTTTACATCATGAACACGTATCATATGACAGCCCTTTTCAATTCCATAAACCACTGTCGCACTTGTCCCTTCAAGACGCTCTTCAACAGGTAGTTTTAAGACATTGCCAATCATTGATTTACGTGACGTTGCTAATAATACAGGGTAACCCATAGCTACTAAATCCTTTAAGTGTTGCATCATAACTATATTTTGGCCAGTATTTTTAGCAAAGCCGATACCTGGATCTAAGATGATATGATGTTCAGGAACCCCCGCTTGCTGAGCGATGGCAATACTTTTCTCTAAGTCCATTTTTGCTGTCGCCCAAAAATCAACACCATAATCCATATTTTCGCGATTATGCATTAAAATAATAGGCACATGTAAATCCGCAGCAACCTGAGCAATTTCTGGCTCAGCCTTCGCACCCCAAATATCATTAATCATATGTGCCCCTGCTTCAATAGCAGCACGGGCTACATTTGCTTTATACGTATCAACGGAAATAACGGCCCTTACTTCTTTCGCTAATGCTTGAATAACGGGCACAATGCGGGCAATTTCATCTTCATCTGAAATTCGTTCATACCCAGGGCGTGTAGATTCCCCACCTACATCAATTATTTTAGCCCCTTCAGCCACCATTTTTTTCGCTTGAGCAACAGCAGCTTCTACATTGTTGTATTTTCCACCATCTGAGAAGGAATCTGGTGTAACATTGAGAATCCCCATAACAAATGTTTCTTTTGTATAGTCTAATGTAATACCATTAAGCGTTAATGGTTTCTTATATTTTTCTAGCATGTAAACGCTCCCTCTATCCTTGCTCCACTTCTTGAACAAATGCCTCATGTAAACACGAATAAATCGGCCCATTATTACCTAAAAATTGCACATTCTCTAAGCTACTAATCGGCACAAGCTCTTGTACTGAATTGGTAATGAAGCATTCCGTACTTTGTAGTAAGTCTTCTTTTGTATAAAAACCTTCTTTAACTTCTAAATCGAGTGCAGAGGCCTTCTCTATAACCCACGCTCGAATAATACCCGGTAAAATACCTGTCTCTAAGGAAGGCGTATATAGTATATCATTATTTACCCAAAAAACGTTTGATGTCACACCTTCAGCCACATAGCCCTGTTCTGTTAAAAAGAACCCTTCTTGTTGTGCCAGTGATAGCATTTCAAAGCGGCCAAGCACGTTGTTACCATAATGATGTGATTTAACTCGCAATCCTTGTTCAGGTGTATTGCGTGGCGTTGAAAGCCATTGCGCAATTTTCTCCGTCCCACGTTTTGTATTCTGAAGTTCTTTTCGAAAGATAATGACATTGGGTTGTTTATATTCTGTTGGCTGTAATCCAATATGATGTTCTCCAGCTGATACATTTAAACGGAAGTAGCCATCCTGACCGCCAGCCAGCTTGTTTAACTGTTGCACAACTTCAAGTAAAAATTTTTCAGGATAGGTTAAATGAATGTGATACTGAGATAAAGCAAGCTGTAATCTATCCATATGCTCTTCCCAGCGAAATACCTGACCTCTATATGTGCGGAATGTTTCAAAAAAGCCCAATCCATATAAAAAGCCATGATCAAATGGAGAAATCCGCAAATCCTGTGCGGCCATATAGTTTCCATTCATCCAGCACTGCATCTATTCCACTCCTTCTACATACTTCTCTATAAATTGACGCAATAGTTTTTTGCCTTGCTCTGTCATAATAGATTCTGGATGATATTGTACACCCTCTATCGAATATTCCGTGTGACGAAGCCCCATAATTTCTCCCTCTTCTGTCCAAGCGGTTACTTCTAGACATGCTGGTAACGTCTCTTTTTCTACAATAAGAGAGTGGTAACGTGTGGCCTGGAAGGGATTTGGCATACCTTTATGCAAACCCACTTCAGCATGTAGCACAGGTGATGTCTTACCATGCATAAGATGCTCAGCTCGTATGACATTGCCACCAAACACCTGTGCAAGTGCCTGATGACCCAGGCAGACCCCTAAAATCGGAATATTTCCCGCGAAATATTTAATAATGTTCAGGCTTTCACCTGCCTCATTTGGACTACATGGTCCTGGAGAAATAACAATCATATCAGGTGCAAGTTGCTCAATCTCCTCTACTGTTATATCATCATTTCGTTTCACTACTATCTCATGACCAAATTCACCTAAATATTGTACGATGTTGTAGATAAATGAATCATAATTATCAATCATTAAAATCATTTTGCTCGCTCCTCTGCCATTGCCTTTGCCTGCCACATTGCCTTCGCCTTATTTAAGGATTCCTGATACTCCCTTTCTGGCACAGAGTCAATGACAATACCTGCTCCAGCTTGAATATGTGCAACCCCATCTTTTATAAATGCTGTACGGATCACAATATTAAACTCCATATCACCTGTATAGCCGAGCCAACCGATAGAACCAGTGTATAAACCTCGTCGTACAGGCTCCAGTTCTTCAATAATTTCCATGGTGCGGATCTTTGGCGCACCTGTAATCGTCCCACCTGGGAACATTGCACGGATAACATCTGCATTCGTTTTATCTTCCGCTATTTCTCCTCGTACATTTGAAACAATGTGCATGACATGTGAATAGCGCTCAATGACCATAAATTCGTCCACTTCCACTGTTCCATAGGCTGATACTCGTCCTAAATCATTGCGCTCTAAATCCACTAACATCACATGCTCAGCACGTTCTTTCTCATTATCAATCAACTCTTGTGCCAATGCTAAATCTTCCGCTTCGGATTTCCCTCTTGGTCGAGTACCTGCAATGGGTCTTGTCGATAATTCATTGCCATGACGTTTTACTAATAACTCGGGTGACCCAGAAACTACAGCAAAATCAGGCGCTTCAATATAAGCCATGTATGGCGACGGATTAAACGCTCGTAAAGCCTCGTAGACATCCATCGCAGTCGCATTTAAGTTCTTGGACTGACGAACAGACAAGTTTACCTGAAACACATCCCCCTGTGCTATATAGGTTTGAATTTTCTTTACAGCTGCTTCAAAATCAGTTCCTGCAAATGAGACAAGCAATTCATGCTCATCATTAGCAACTTCTACAGCATTTGTTTTTTCAAATTTACGCGCCTCTAAACCAGACTGTGCTGCAACCTGCCAGTTGTTAGCCCATTCTTCCAAGTTAACGTCACTATCTTCTAGCTTCATAAGAGTAACTGTATTCGTTTTCACATCATGTACTGCCCAACTATCAAAAATATAAAAATAGATATCTGGTATTTGCAAGTCATCCTTTGCCATATTAGGAAGTACTTCAATTTTACGTGCATAATCATATGCAACAAATCCAATAGCCCCTCCTTGAAAAACAGGAAGGTCCACATTATAAGAAATTCGATATTCCGCTACAAGCTCTTCCAGTAAAGCTAGAGATTCACCTTGTAAAATTTCTTGTCTATCATTTTTCCAGTTTACTAAAAGCCCCTCCTCTACTGATTGTGCAGTAGCTAACGGATTCCAAGCAGCTATCGTAAAATGCCCTCCGCGTCCACTCTCTAAAAACACATGCGCTTGCTGTGTCTCTGTTTGCTTCTTATAGCTATAAAAAAATGAATCTGCATCCATTGTTAATGTTTTTGTAAGTATTGTTTTCAAGTTATTTTCCCCTTTAAACATGTGGTGTGATTCCATCTTAACTTGAATATTACATAGAAGCGAATATTTTTATAATTTTAATAGTGTCCGTTTTTATGCACTAAAAAGGACTCCTTTTAAAAAGGAGCCCTTACATAAAAATCTTTATTTAGTCTTCAAATTGGTATAAAGGTGTTGAAAGGTAACGCTCTCCGTTAGAAGGTACAATGGCAAGAACATTCGAACCTTTACCTAAACGTTTTGCCGCTTCAATCGCAGCATAGATGGCAGCACCAGATGAAATACCACATAGGATACCTTCTTCACGTGCTACTTTACGTGCTACTTCAAAAGCAACCTCATTTTCAACAGGGAATACAGCAGAATAAACATCTGTATCTAGTACTTCTGGTACAAATCCAGCTCCAATACCTTGAATTTTATGTGGCCCTGGTTGACCACCAGAAAGAACCGGTGAATCTTTTGGTTCAACAGCAATGATTTCAATGTTTGGATACTTTTCTTTTAATACAGCACCTGCACCTGTAATGGTACCACCTGTACCAACGCCAGCTACAAATGCATCAAGTGTTAGGCCATCAAATGCTTCTACAATTTCAGGACCTGTTGTCAGACGGTGAATAACAGCGTTCGCTGGATTTGTAAATTGTTGTGGGAGGAAGTAGCCATGCTCAGCAGATAGTTCTTCTGCTTTAGCAATTGCACCCTTCATGCCTGCTGGACCAGGTGTTAACACAAGCTCTGCACCATAAGCTCGTAATAAGTTACGACGCTCTAAACTCATTGTTTCTGGCATAACTAAAATCGCTTTGTATCCTTTAGCAGCAGCAATCATCGCAAGACCGATACCTGTATTACCAGAAGTCGGCTCAATGATTGTACCACCCGGCTTTAATGTCCCGTCTTTTTCTGCAGCTTCAATCATTGCTAGAGCTAGACGGTCTTTTACTGAGCTTCCTGGATTAAAATATTCTAATTTTACATACACAGTGCCTTCATTTTCATTTGTTGCATGATTTAATTTTACAATTGGTGTTTTACCAACTAATTCAGCCACTGAATTCGCTAATCTACTCATTTACTAATCCACTCCCAATCCCTACTATTTTTATAGGTTTTACTTATTTTGTATTTTATCAATTTTTCCATTCGATTGTCAATAAATAAAACTTATATTTTCAGAATATTTATCATTACTTAAAACGGAAAAGCCTTATCATCTGTCTACAAAAAAAGAATCTGCATCCATTGGGTATGTCACTACGAATGCCTGCAAGTTTGATCAGACTCATTTTACCCCGCAAAACTTGCAGACTCTTTTCATGTATTATTTTTCTTTTTTAGACTCTCCATAATACCAAGTAGCATTAAATTCAGACCAAAATGCTTCCGGTGTAACAGATTGCGTCAATTGCTCTAAAGCCAATTCACGCTCAATATGTTCTTTCACATCGTCATATGTAAAGGATTGTCCTTCTAATACCTCTTGCACTTGAACAATTCCATAATGACCATTATCTAACTTAAAGGCTTTACTTACCTCATTTGCCTTAAGAGATTTCACAGTATTAATAATGGTAGGGTCCACATTCTCCTGATTCTCTGTGAGGAAACCAATATCTCCTCCTAGACTGGCTGAAGCACTATCAACAGATATTTCTCGTGCCAGCACTGTAAAATCAGAACCATTTTTCAATTCACCTAGTGCCTCATCAGCAGCTTTTTTTGAATCGACTTCAATAAAATTCGTACGATAGCTTGTTTTTGTATTATATAACCCCTGATTTTCCTCATAATACTTTTCAACACTTTCTTCCTCTATCACTACGTCCTTCGTGAGTACTTTATCCAATATAAGCTGTGAACGAATTTTTTGGCGTAGTTGCTCTACTGATAGATTTTGCATGGCTGTATCAAACTTATCTTGAGCAGAACGCATTAACGCAAGTTCAAGATCTATTTCTTTATCGGTAACTTTAATTTTATATGTTTTTGCTGCCTTTTCCATTACCGATTCATTTACTAAATTTTGTAGTGTTTCTTTACCATATCGTTCTTCCATGGCAATCATCCACTCTTGGCGCGTGATCACATCCCCATCAATGGCAGCGACTTGTTCGTCGCTACCAATTTCCTGACCTTTGTTTGGGATTAACCAGCTGATGAACCATAAAATATTTCCTAATAACAGAATCGCTATGACAGCTAAAGCAGGCTTTGTCTTTAAACGACGTTGCAGTAAAGGCGTTTGGTTTGGTGTTACAGTGGTTGAAGGTCGTCGATTACGCGTTGAGCTCATCAATAAACCCTTCTAGCTCATCCTTAGAAAAACTGTATGTCTCTAGGCAGAAGTGACACTCTGCTTCCGCTCCGCCATCCTCTTCAATCATTTCTCTAATTTCCGCTGCTCCTAAACCTAAAATTGCTGCACCAAACCGCTCTTTTGTACATTGACATTTAAATTCAACTGGCATGGAATCTAAAATTTGTAGATGTCCATTTCCTAAAACAGCTTCTAAAATTTGCTCTGGTGTAAAGCCTTTTTCAATCATTTTTGAAACAGGCTCTATTGTAGCAAGATGTTGTTCAATTTCATTGATTGTTTCTTCCTCACAGCCCGGCATTAATTGAAGAATAAATCCGCCTGCTGCAAGAATAGTGTTGTCTGGATTGACTAATACACCTAATCCAACTGATGATGGTACTTGCTCAGATGTTGCGAAATAATAAGTAAAGTCTTCAGCGATTTCACCCGAAACAATTGGTGTTTGTCCAGAGAACATATCTCTCAATCCAAGATCTTTAACAATTGTAAGAAATCCTTCTGTACCAACGCCTGCTCGAACATCTAACTTCCCTTGCTCATTTAAATCAAAGTGAACATGGGGGTTTGTAACAAATCCGCGTACTTCCCCATGTGCATTACTATCAATTACCATAGGGCCAATTGGACCGTCACCCTCAATTTTAATCGTGATTTTCTCTTCACCTTTTAACATAGCTCCCATCATGACAGCTGCTGTCATTGAACGACCTAAAGCTGCTGACACAACTGGCCAAGTATCATGACGACGTTGCGCTTCACCTACTGTAGCAGTTGTACGAGCTGCAAACACACGAACTTGCCCATTAAATCCTAACCCTCTTACTAAATAATCATTCATAAATGGAATGTCCCTCATTTCCTATTGGTTACGTTTATATAGCTTATATAAACCCTTCAAAGTTAAAAACGGATCCACAACATCAATGATTTGTGTCTCCCCTGCGATTAAATTTGCTAGCCCACCTGTAGCAATAACTAATGGCTCCTCTTTACTTTGTGCTTTCATCCGGTTAACAATGCCCTCTACTTGTCCTACAAAGCCATAAAAAATACCTGCCTGCATGGCAGAAACGGTCGTTTTCCCGACAATATGTGAAGGCCGTACTATTTCAATACGCGGCAATCTTGCAGCCTGTGTATAAAGAGCCTCTGTAGAAATCGTTATACCCGGCGCGATAGCACCACCCATGTAATCGCCCTTCTCATTCAAATAACAATAGGTTGTCGCTGTACCAAAATCAACTATGATACAAGGGGCTTTATATAAATCTAGAGCTGCTATGGCATTCACAATGCGATCTGACCCAACCTCACGCGGATTTTCGTATTTAATATTTAAACCCGTTTTCACACCCGGGCCAACTACCAAAGGCTTTCTTCGAAAATATTTCTGACACATCGCGTCTAATGAAAACATAATTGGTGGCACAACTGAGGATATAATAATACCTGTAATTTGTTCAAATGAAATGCCTGCATGATTAAAAAATGAAAGAACTTGCATAGCATATTCATCCTCTGTTTTATGAAGGTCCGTCACCATACGCCAATGGAAAGCTAATTGTTCGTTGTCATCATAGACACCTAATACAATATTAGAATTCCCTGCATCTAAAACTAAAATCAAGGCTGACACCTCCCCTATCATCATTGCACCTTTCATAAACCTAACATGACAGCTACAATCTAATTGAAATGAAGATAAAATACTTTAGAAAATGATACCATACTTTTTACCTTGATTCAGCATTCATCTCCTTCCTCTAAAGGCGTGAGCGGAATGCTTACTTTATTTTTTCAGTGGATGTTCATCTATAACGATGAAAGCTTCTTTAAAAAGGAGCTCCCTAAACTAGGCAGCCCCTTTGAAAATCATTTAAAATTAAATTTTTCTGGATCTGGACCACAACGTAGACCATCATTCAATGCATCCAACTGTGTCATTTCTTGCTCAGATAACGCAAAGTCAAAAACATCAAGGTTTTCAGACATACGTGCCGGTGTCATCGTCTTTGGAATTGTGACAACATGATGCTGTACATCATAGCGTAACACAATCTGTGCAGGTGTCTTGCTGTATTTAGAGGCTAATTCTTGAATCAACGCTTCTTCAAGTAGAGAGCCATTCATCAATGGAGACCACGCCTCCACCTGTATACCCTTATCCTCACAATAGGCACGTACTTCCTCTTGTGTTAAATGTGGGTGAAATTCAATTTGATTAATAACAGGAATAACAGTCGTTTCCTTCAAAAGGCTTTCTAAATGATGCACATGGAAATTACTAACACCAATTGAGCGTACTCGACCATCTTGATAAATTTTTTCTAGTGCTTTGTAAACCTTAATATAATTTTGATCAATTCCTGGCCAGTGCACTAAATACAAATCTAAATAGTCTAATCCCATTTTCTCTAAACTGCTATCATATGCGGCAAGTGTTTTTTCATAGGAAAGACCATCGTTCCAAACTTTGGATGTGATAAATAGTTCTTCACGAGTTACTAAACCTTCTTCAATTGCGGCTTGTATTCCACGACCAACACTTTCTTCATTGCGATATACTTGTGCTGTATCAATGCTACGATAACCTTTAGCAATAGCTGTTTTTACGGCTTCTGCTAGGTCATCTCCTTCAGGTACTCGAAAAACACCATAACCAACCAAAGGCATCTTAAGTCCATTATTCAATGTTACATTTCCCACGTTAAACACTCCAATCTGTTTTCACTAACTTTACATCTTCTCTCCACCCTAAGAGCAGAGTTATATGTAACTGTCTTACATAAATATATCCTAATGCTTATTAGCAAGAAAAGGCAAAGAAAAAGACTGTTTACCTAATTTTAGTAAACAGTCTTTTCTACTTTAATCACGTTTCTCATCGATACCTTTAGGAGCATCATTTGGTTCTTTACTTTCTTTTGCCAGATTTAAAGTTGTTGGGTTAGGCTCTTTGCTAAGTAGCTCTTTTTCAACAGTTGGTTCACCAATAGTATCTAATGTTGGCTTCGCTTCAATTTTCGGAGTGCTCTCCTCAATACTTTCTACGACCTCTGGCTCTGGTAAAATACCATGATCACGTAAATGTTCGATTTCCTGTGCATTTAATGTTTCTTTCTCCATTAAAGTATTGGCAATTAAATCAAGCAAATCACGTTTCTCCGTTAGGATGCGTTTTGTACGCTCATATTGTGTATCAATAATTTTTTGCATTTCTTTATCAATTTCATAGGCTACTGAGTCAGAATAATTTTGATCTGAATTAAAGTCGCGACCAAGGAATACATTGCCACCCTGACTTGAACCAAATTGCATAGCACCAAGGTTTTCACTCATTCCGTATTCGGTAACCATAGCACGAGCAATGCTTGTAACTTTTTGGAAATCGTTATGTGCCCCAGTAGAAACTTCACCAAGAACAATTTCTTCAGCTACACGACCACCAAGAAGGCCTGCAATACGATCTAAGAGCTCTTGCTTTGTTGTAAAGAAACGTTCTTCCTTCGGTAACATAATCGCATATCCACCCGCTTGACCACGAGGAACAATTGTTACTTTGTGCACTGTATCCGCTTCATCAAGCTCAAGACCTACTACTACGTGACCAGCCTCATGGAAGGATACCAGTTTTTTCTCTTTAGCTGAGTATACTCGACTTGCTTTAGCTGGACCCGCAATTACTCGGTCAGAGGCTTCATCGATATCCGCCATACTAATCGTACGTTTACTTTTACGAGCTGCTACAAGTGCTGCTTCGTTTAGTAAGTTTTCTAAATCTGCACCGGAGAAACCTGGAGTACGTTGAGCAACTGCAGCTAAATCAACTGTATCTGCTAAAGGTTTATTACGTGCATGTACTTTAAGAATTGCTTCGCGCCCTTTTACATCAGGATGACCTACAGTAATTTGGCGGTCAAATCGACCTGGACGTAATAACGCTTTATCTAAAATATCTGGGCGGTTTGTTGCAGCAATGATAATAATACCTTCATTTGCTCCGAAACCATCCATTTCAACCAATAATTGGTTCAGTGTTTGTTCACGTTCGTCATGACCACCGCCAAGACCAGCGCCACGTTGACGACCAACCGCATCAATCTCATCGATAAAGATGATACATGGTGCGTTTTTCTTCGCGTTTTCAAATAAATCTCGAACACGTGATGCACCGACGCCGACAAACATTTCTACGAAGTCAGAACCTGAAATTGAGAAGAAAGGAACGCCTGCTTCGCCTGCCACTGCACGTGCAAGTAATGTTTTACCTGTACCTGGAGGACCGACAAGTAAGATACCTTTTGGAATGCGTGCACCGATTTCAGTGAACTTGCGATGGTCTTTTAAAAAATCTACAACCTCTACAAGCTCTGCTTTCTCTTCATCAGCACCTGCTACATCTGTAAAACGAACTTTTTTCTTTTGGTCATCATAAAGTTTAGCTTTACTTTTACCAAAGCTCATCACTTTATTACCGCCACCCTGAGATTGGCTCATTAGGAAGAAGAATAAGAAAATGATGATGATGAAAGGAATAATTCCTGTAAAGAATTGAATCCATCCACTTGTTTCTGGTGCTGCTAAAAAACTAATATTACTATCTTTATCCTTAGCAGCCTCATCGATACGGTCCATTAAAGATTGGTTTTCACGAGGGATATTCACTGTAAAGCTTTGACCCTTCTCATAACCTTTCAGTGTACCTTCAACGATGTAAACTGATTTATCAGGTTGAATTGTAGCACTTGTTATTTCTTTCTTATCTAGAGCTTGTTGAAACTCATGATAAGATAACTCTTTCGTTGGTGAATTTCCACTATTGAAAGTACCAAAAATACCGATAATCACTAGGAAAATCAGTAAATAAAATATGGTATATCGAAATATTCGATTCATCTCCAGCCTCCTCATTACAAACAGAAAAATTATAAGTAAAATCTTAACATATCATGATTTCATCATACAACGAAAAGCCCTACTTAAAAAATGTTTCGTTCACTTTTGCCGTTATCAAAACAGTTTTAGGCCATCTTTATATGTCCCAGCGTAATTGTACCTGTTCCTTGGACTCGATATAGCTGAACATTGTGTCAAGATTTTGAATTATGTTAAACATAACGAAAAATACATGACTTGCGCTGGAGGCCTTTGCATTTATAGCTGGTTTTTGTAACTTAGAAAGAATAAACTTCAGGCTTCAGTATACCAATATAAGGTAAATTACGATATTTTTCTGCGTAATCTAAGCCATACCCTACAACAAAGCCATCCGGCACTTCAAAACCAACATAGTCAGCAGATAAGTCCACTTTACGGCCTGATGGTTTATCTAATAATGTAACAATTTTGATGGACTTTGCTTTGCGGTATTTAAATAAATCTACTAAATAGCTTAACGTTAAACCACTATCGATAATATCCTCAATAATTAATACGTCACGTCCCTCAACGCTTGTGTTTAAATCTTTTAAAATTTTCACTTCACCCGATGACACAGTAGCATTACCATAACTAGAAACATCCATAAAATCCAATTCGATGAAAGAATCGAAGCGTTTCATTAGGTCTGTCATAAATGGCATTGCTCCTTTAAGCACACCAACAGCTAATGGGAATGCATCTTTGTATTCCTCTGTTAATTGTGCACCTAAATGTGCAATTCTTTCTTGCAGTTGTTCTTCTGTAATCATAATTTTTTCGATGTCGTTTTGTAACATATCGATTCCTCCTCGTGATGTATCAAAAAATTTTCAACCAATTATGGTGAAATATTTTACAAAGACCTTAGTCTACGATGAGCACTGTATCATCGTTTGGTTGCGGAGTGGTTGAAAAAAATATTCCCATACGCACACCAATTACCGCTACCACCTCATCAGATTGAGAAATCAGTAACGGCCAGCTATTTCGCTCATTTAAAGGAATCTTTTCATCTATAAAAAGGCGAGATAAGCGTTTTGGCTGATCCATTCCTTTTAACAGCATTCTGTCTCCGTCCTTGCGTGCTCGAATATAGAGCGGTAGTTGGAGTTTGCTAGCGTTAAAATAAAAAAGCTGTGCAGTATCCGTCAGCAATTCAGACGATAAATCATGCAAATTGACTACGCATAAGCGTTCACCATTTGTCAGTGTTGTCCATCCATCAGCAGCCGTAATCATTTGTTTCTCAGGAGATGTTTGGCCTTCTAATGGCTTATTCTTCTGAATCGTTAATTTCCCGTAAAGGCGAACTGCTAGAAAATCTTCAGGCAAGTGAATTTCAGCATACCCTGCTGTTGTATCACAAAGCTTTAAAATTGAAGTCAATAAAGCATAACTTTGTATCGTATTTGAATCTTTGTAAAGATAGTTTAATAGTATTAAAATGAGCCTCCTTTGTAAAGCAAGTGGTACCAATTGAAAAGCCTCAATTTCCATGCTATATGTATTTTCGTTACTTCTTATGATGGTTTGAGAAAATACATCTTGGGCTAATGTCATTAAAAAGGTATCGTCTTCTTGCAATTGCTTTGTGAAATGGGCCACCTGCTCAGTCACTCTCGGATTTTCTGCCTCCAGTAAAGGCACCACATGATGTCTAAAGCGATTGCGTACATAGGTGTCTTTGGAATTGCTAGCATCTTCTCGATAATCCAAACCTTTTCTAAGTAAATATTCCCTTATTTCAGACTTTGTAACCGTTAAAAACGGACGAATTAATGATTTGCCTTCAAAACATCGTTGAGGACGTATGCCTTGCATACTGTTCATTGTTGCATTTTTTGTAAGGGCCATTAATACTGACTCCAGTTGGTCATCCGCATGATGTGCAGTTACAAGCTTATTGGCATTTGTTTTTCTCAAGATTTCTTTGAAATATCGATACCTCTCCCTACGACAAATTAACTGTGTATTACCATTTTCCTGTGCCATAATTGCAGGTATTGGAATATCTGTAGCATGTAAGTAAACACCATTGTCGTCACAATACTTTTGGACAAATGCTCTATCTGCAGCAGAGTTTTGCCCTCTCAACATATGATCGACATGTACTGCTTCCACCTGAATGTTCCACTGCGCCTGTGTTTGGATAAAGTAATGGAGTAACGCCATAGAGTCTACCCCACCCGAAACGGCGATGAGAAGATGATCGCCTTGCTGTAATAATTGCTCTTCTTCAATAAATGTTTTGACCTTTAATTCAAATGACAAACGCTTCTCCTCCCCTTTTCGTTGTTATTTTAAGATGAATTACTCATAGAATACTGAGCTGGTCTAAAGACAGCCCATGTCGGTACAACATGCGTCACCTCTAACATTAATACTGTACAGTCATCTTCTATTTCGAAATACCCTTGGAATGATTGCATGATCGTTGTTAGCTTTTCTTGAATGGTTTTATTTGTACTGGCAACCTGCTGTGCAAAAGCTAAAAATGTTTCCTCTTGCTCATCCCAATCATCTACACTTGAAAACAGGCCATCTGAGTGCATTAAAATAACGTCTCCTGCCTTCAGTTTTCTTTTTTCAGCTTCTACTGTTGAAATAGATAAAAATCCTACAGGTGCTGCATTACTTTCAACTTTCAGCACCTCTTTTCCACGTAAAATATAGGTCGACATACCTCCAGCCTTCCACGACCACAAATCACCATGCTGTAAATCAACAAGTGCAAAATCAAGTGTTGCATACATATCATCCTGTTGCTTTAATGACATAACATAATGCAATGTATGCATCGCCGTTTCCGGATTCATATTGTAATTAAGACACTCTCGCATCAAGTGGATCAATTTTCTACTTTCATGTTGTGCTTCTTTATTTTGCCCCATACCATCAGACAGCAAAATGGCAAATAGTCCTGGATGCAATTGGAAGAGGGCATGAGAGTCTCCAGAATATAGTGTTGCATCTTTCGACATGCTATATATATCATACTCTACTTCAAAGCTAATAGCTGATCTAAAGCATATTTGAACATGACGAAACGGTATTTCACAGGCTATTACTTTTTCTATTTCAAAAGGTTCATCGAAAATCTCATAAAGAATTGGCAGAATCATGCGTTCAGCTAATGTTGTATCTTCCTCCCAGTTGACACGTGCTGGTGCTAAAGCACAAACAATCTTTCTTGCACCTGGCTTATTGCTAAGCACATCTAGTTGAAAACATTCAATATTGGCATCCTTTAAGCGTTCAGCAATATCCTTTTCTACACTAACAAATGAAATTGCATCCTCCTTCATCTCAGCGATTAACTGGTTTAAATGGTTACTCATATCACGAAGTTGCAGGGCAATCATTTTTTTACCATGAAAGTACTGCCCATTAATGCGTTCCCTATAAAGCTCTGTATCTAATTCCTCGAAAATCTTCGTCGATTTTACGCATTTATACCGTATTTGTTCTTCTACACGATGAATAGCTGATTCCTTGCCTACTCCTTTCATATGAAACCAGTCTGTCACAAGCTTGTCCATACCGTTATTTTTAGCACCCCAGCAATGTTCATAGCGGAAACAGCTTAAACAAGTGTTCATTGGAGATACTTCCTTCGCAGCTTCAACTGGAACCGTCATAAAGCGATCAAATACAAGCTCCTTCATGAATTGTACAAAATGCTGAAAATGCTCTAATTTATACGTTACATGTTCGGTTAACCAATTCTGTCGTGCCAGTAAAATCTCCTCACGTTGTGGGAAAAGCTTGTCCCTCACCCTATCTGAATATTTCTTTGGGATCGTTAGAAAAAGAATGCTCCCGATGGCAATGGAGGTAAAATACACGCTATCTAAAGGCAGTGTGGCGTCATAAAATAAAAAAAAGACACTTGGCAAAATACTACCGATCGCAACACCAAATCTACCACCTTTAGCTCCCATTCCTGCACACAGCCCCGTTAAGGTCGCAACTGAAAGCATCCCGGTAAATGAAAGCTTAGCAATACCGATAAGAGTTCCCAGCACTGCTCCGATTACTGTTGCTAATGGGACACTGCCAACCAATGCACCAAAACAGATAAAAAGCTGCAATAAAAAAATGGGGAGTGAGAAATAGCTAATCACAACTGCTTGCATCCCAGTAAGCATGGCAGCAAACACGACTAATCCAGAGCCTAGCTTCTCATATGTCCAATGACTCGTAAACCATTCATACGAGTTAACAAATAGCACTTGCATAAACAGCGTCATAATAAGAGCTAGAGCTGCCTCACAGCCTACATAAAATTGTACAAGCACTGGTGGTAAGCCTTGATACATCACCCCTTGCCACATTATTTGTACCAGTAATACAGCTAAAGACACCGCAATACTTTGGGGCAACTGCCAGTAACGGAAACGCATGATACATTCATACATAACAATTTGTAACGCTAGAATGAAGACTTGTCCAAAACCAAGGAAAAAACAACCTGCTAAACTACCGAATAAAACGAATTTGGCATACTCCCTATACTTTGTTCGAATAATGGCCCAAAAAGGAACTGAGAACGGTACAGCTGCTTCAAATACAACAGATTGAGCTAAGAAAAAGGCGGTTAAAAAAAAGAGAGAACCTATTAGGATCTGCTTCTTTTTCATACCGATCTTTTGGTCATCTACATTCGTTGTATTATACCATTCAATACTTGTCATTTAATTATCCCCTTTCCGCACTTTTGGTTATTATAAAAAATTATGTGCGGAAAGATTGTCTGACGTTGACAGAAAAAAATATAAATATTTCGACTAATAGCTATTCATAAATACGAGAATTGGCAACAATTTCTTTCGCAACAGCCTAACATTCATGAAAAACGTTGAAAAATCCACTTATAAAAACAAAATTGTAATGACTTGCTATTCATCTTAAAGCTTAGTGCGAGGGCATTCTATGAGCTATCAATCACTTTATTCAACTGTTACCACGATACATTTCTACGTAAGAACAAAAAATCCGCTAAAATACTCTTCTATGCTAGTTTTTACGAAATATATTTTTTTAAAAAACCTACTTGACACTAGCACGTTTGGCTTGTATTATTTAACTTGTTGCTTAAACGACTGTGCGGAAGTAGTTCAGTGGTAGAACACCACCTTGCCAAGGTGGGGGTCGCGAGTTCGAACCTCGTCTTCCGCTCCATATAGTAATTGGCGGCCTAGCTCAGCTGGCTAGAGCGTACGGTTCATACCCGTAAGGTCGGGGGTTCGATCCCCTCGGCCGCCACCATAGTAGGCCCGTTGGTCAAGTGGTTAAGACACCGCCCTTTCACGGCGGTAACACGGGTTCGAATCCCGTACGGGTCATCTCAAATAGGCGCCTCAGAACTAAATTCTGAGGCGCCTATTTTTATTGTAATCTATTTTGTCACTATTCCCATCTATCCGTCTGTTCATTTATAGCTATGTGACTGCGTATAAAAATATGGCATACTAAAGAAAAGAGTGTTTTTTAGGAGGTTAAATTCCCTTGAGTGCATTAACAAAAGCCGCGTTAATTTGCGGAAGTGGCTCGATGATTATTCTTATTTCAATTCTTATTAATTTACCTTTTTTTGTTCAAATAATCCTATTACTTTGTGGACTTGCCGTGAGTGTATATGGTGTTTTCTTACTTGTCAAAATGGTTACTCATCCAGTGGAGAAAACATCCATAGCTTCTGCCGATGAAAAAACAATAAACCCCACAAAAAAGAAAAAGAGACCTTCTTCTACTTTGTAGGTAAATGAAAAAAAGGGATTAGCTTTATTAAAAAGCTAATCCCAACTCTATTTCATACACTTTTTCTACGATTAAAACAGTCAGCAAACTACCCTCTTCTAGCTCCGCGACCTCCGCGTTTTGATTCTGTAGCACGTTTAAGTGTTGCTAGACGTTCATCACTATCTTTTAAGAAGCGTGCCATTTTTTGCTCAAAATTTTCTTTTGGCTGGTGGCGTTCGTTACGATCATTAGAACGATTATCACGACGTGGACGTGCTGGACGTTCTGGTCTCTCAGCTTGAGGCTTTGCTTTACGGATTGAAAGACCGATCTTCCCGTCCGCTTCAACATTCATCACTTTTACTTCAACTTCATCTCCAACTTTTAGATGCTCATTGATATCTTTTACATAATTGTCAGCAACTTCACTAATGTGAACTAAGCCTGTTTTGCCATCTGGCAGCTCAACGAATGCTCCAAAATTTGTGATTCCTGTTACTTTACCTTGTACCTTGCTGCCTACTTCAATTGACATAAAAAAAATGCTCCTCCTTAAAAATTAAGCGACTCATTTGAGCCATGTAATCAATTTAATCAAACCTTTTATTGCATTAAGCTTCTCTTTTCATTATATATAACAATAAAAGAGTGTCAACAATACACAGCTTTTCAGTCGTCTTTTTTATCTTCCTTATCTGGAATGATAAAAATAATCTCACCTTCATCAGATAAGTAATACTCTTTTCTTAATAGCTTTGCGATATATTCATCATCCTGTAATTGTTTGATTTTAAGATTTAATGTATCTTGTTCTTCTTTCAATTCAGTGAGATGCTGATTCGCTTCTTTCTTTAATTTCTCTTTTGCTGCTAAAGTTTCATTTTGATGTGATAGCACATTTAAGAGAAGAGCGATAATAATGACTGGTACAATCGCAAAAAAGACAATACGACGCAATTTACGTTTACGAGCCTGCTGTTTGCGATTTATAGCTCTATCCGTGTTACGGACATAGTCATTATCAAGCTTCGTGAAATTTTGTTGTTCATCATCTGATGAATGACGTCTAGTCATGCCCGCACCTCCGAAAATTATTGTTGCTTTCTATTATACTTCAAATATCGTAATTTTTTAAAAAAAGTGTAGGACAAATAGGAATAAATTTTGACAAAAGGTCTTATAACAAACATTACTATATTTATGAATAGCTGCAAAATTTGTCGAATAACAGCGACTATGAAGCGTACAATGAACCAGAAGGGTCTCCAAGTTATATTCACCACAATTCTAGCAATGAAACGTAAAAAATTTTGAAATAACGATTGATACAAAAAAATTCCGGCTATTTGCGCTAGCGGGTCATAAGCCCGCCAAGCGCCGTCTTTTAGCCAAAATAATAAATAGTATGTCGCTCCCCCAAGTAGAATCCATGTTATTAATTCAACAATCATCATCCACTTTCGAAGGCTTGACCTTTTTGGAGTTGAAAAAACTACGAGCCTTACACTATCAATAATGAAACCAACTGCTATACCGCTCAAAACCATGACAATTAATTGATATAATTGTTCACTAACAATCATCCAAATAACTTATGAAGGAAACCTTTCGAGAAGCCACTTTCCTCCTCGTCGTACTGTAAGGTTTTTACAGTTCCTTCAAGCGTCAATAATCCTTTATCAACATCTAAATGAACGATATGCAGTTCTTCTCCGCGAATTAACAAGTGCCCTTGGGACGTCTTAATGAAAAACTCTTCCTGATCAAAGCGTTCAATTGATTTTACAGAAGTCATGTCCATTCTTTTACGATTACGAATCGTTAAAATATGCTCTCCAGATGGAATTGTGTAACGATTACTTTCTTGATGTAGCGTCATTTTTTTCCTCCTTTAGTCGTCCTAGCTTCTGTTCACTTTATGCGGACAACCTTCAAAGCATGACAACTTTATTTAAGTTGTGTAATACTTTCATCCACAAAAGAAAGGTGGGACAACATTAGGAGGTTTAAAAAATAAATTTAACTTTAATCCTCATCATCAATAAATTCAGGTTCAACCTTTTCTAGTCTTTCTTCCTTCAAAATGGTAAACATTTTTGCGGCATCTTCTTTTTTCACCGTATCACGTAATTCTTCTACACGTGCAGTCACTATTTTTTGACCAAAACGAATAGCTAGCTCATCTCCTGCTTTTACTGTACTACTAGCTTTCGCTACCTTATCATTGATTGTGATACGACCTTGATCTGCCACCTCTTTCGCTAAAGTGCGGCGTTTTATTAAACGGGATACTTTTAAAAATTTATCTAGTCTCATCTTTTTACTCCTTTTCTAGTCGCTTTGCTTCATTCCAAAATGCATCTAATTGCTCTAATGTAAAATCGGAAAAAGACTTTCCACTGATCTTTACCTGTTCCTCTACATAACCGAAACGTCGTGCAAATTTTTCATTTGCATGTAGCATAGCCTCTTCTGGTGACAGTTTGTAGAAACGCGCTAAATTTACTAGTGTAAACAACACGTCACCAAATTCATCCAAACGGGATGCATTAGAGCCTTTCGTTACTTCCTGGCGAAATTCCTGCCACTCCTCAATAAATTTATCCCATGCCCCATCCACATCTGGCCAGTCAAAGCCCACTTTTGCAGCTCTTTTTTGGTAATTATATGCTGTTTGTAATGCAGAAGAGGCTCTATACTCCTCGTCTAATAGTGGTTTATCGCTAGTACCCTTTTCTTCAGCCTTAATATCCTCCCAATTGGCCACAACATCGTCCGCATCTTCCACTGCAACATCACCAAAAACATGTGGGTGGCGGCGAATCATTTTTTCACTAATGGAAGCTAACACATCTTCAAGCGTAAAGTAACCTTCATCTTCTCCAATTTGTGCATGTAAAAATACTTGTAATAGCACATCACCAAGTTCCTCGATCATTGCAAAATCGTCCTCAGCATCTATAGCAGCCAAATATTCATGTGCTTCTTCAAGTAAGTATTTTTTTAACGACTCATGTGTTTGTTTTTGATCCCAAGGACAGCCATTTGGACCTCTTAGCGTTGCAATAATCTGACGGAATGTTGTCCAATCTTTTAATGCCTCTTCTTGCGATTTGACAGGTGGTACATAGACTGTTGTTAAATTATTAACTTCTACACTTTGATCGAGTTCATAGAGAGGTACCGTAACAATCTGTTCTTGTGCAGACCCTGCAGCCGTCACAACCGTCACAGGGTACTCGTCATCATATTTCTCCATCAACGTTAGCTTTACTTCCGAGGCACTAAATGTATCGTATACTTGCGCGATCAAAATATGTTGACGCATGTTGATGTCATGCATTGAAAAACTGGTACCATCAAGCAATTGAAAACCTTCTATTGGATCAATTTTTAATGCACCAAAAATAGGATCTAAGAAACTCTGACCACCCTCAATAACTAACTTAATTTTGCCTTCATCCGCTGCTGCAATAAGCAGTTGCACTGTCTGTTCTGCAACTAATGGATGGCCTGGCACAGCATACATAATATCCTCAACAGCAGCAGCTTCAATAAGTGCATTTGCTATTTCCGCATAGACAGGCTGGAATGCATCATGTTTTTCATATACTTTATCAAAGCTTTCGAATTTAACACCCTCTGCTGCTAATTCCTCTAATACTGGGTGATCTATCGTACGTACATATAATTTTTTAGCAGCCTTTAATTTTCTATAAACACCCATTTGCAGCTGATTAAAATCCCCTGCACCTAAGCCAATAATTGTTAAAGTTTTCAATATTCACACCTACTTCTTTGAATTGAGCCAAAGTTGGTAAACAGCCATTCTACGTCCAAACGGCAATAAATACCACTCTTTCTCCATTAATACTCGTTTCTTCGCAATGACAGTCAGCATAACAAATGCCCCTATGGATACAGCTGTTAAACCCGTCACCATAGCTACCATACGTGAAGACAGTGAATGGCTTAAGATTGCCGATACAAACTGTAACCAGACAAGTACAACGACTGCCATACTGAAAGAGGCTGTCCCAACTTTTTTATAAAAATCGACAGATGCTAGCTGAATGCCAGTCAATGTTTTTAAATAAATAATTAGTAAAATCGCTGTTAATAATAATCCTATATCATTTACGATAGCCGCTCCTAATACACCTAACCAACCGATTAATCGTACATTCAGTATCATTTTTAGCAGAAAACCTAGCATTAAAAATAGAGCTGGCTTTTTTAATTTTCCATAGCCTTGTAAAATCGCTGTAAATGTAAGAATAATCGATAATGGTACAATTTGGAATACATAGACGATTAATACTTCGGATAAAGTATTCGTTTTGAAAAGCATTTCATTTAAATACGGCATAACTAGCATTAAACCCAAGGCTGCAGACCAGCCGAATAGTATGGACGCTTTGTACGTTAATTGTATAAATGGAACTGCACTGCGCCCCTCTTGTTTTTTAGATAAATGAGCAACAAGCGGAACAATAGCAAGCGACAATGAGGATGCAATGACAACACCTAGTTGAACTAAAGGTTGTCCACGATCATAAATACCTTTTGTTTCCTTCGCCATTGTAGGATTCATGCCATTATCAATTAATGCTGAATATATCGTAAACGAATCGACAAGCTGATATCCAAGTAGTAGAAGACCGCTCATACTGACACTTAAGCTTAGCCATGTCACCTCTTTAACAATGGGCAAACTTGAAATAGGATGTAGTTGTAGTTTAGTTAGCTTTAGCCCAAAACGTTTATATGAGATATAGGCAAGTAATAACAAGGCCGTAATTTCACCAATTACAGTACCAATAACAGCCATTTCACCTGCACCATAAAGGGATTTAGTAGTCGTCATAATGATAAATGTTCCTGCTAAAATAACAGTAACTCTTACCGCTTGTTCGAGGACTTGGGCATAAGCAATCGGCTCCATAATGCCTCTAGATTGGAAGCCACCTTTTAAAATAGCCAATGCTGGCATAACCAATACTACAAATGAGCCTGAGCGAATCAATGGTGCTAATTGAGCATCTCCCATCAATTGGGCAATTTTTTCAGCTCCTCCAAATAAAACAGCAAAAAACAGTAGCGATAACACCGTCAAATACCGAAAAACCACACGCATAATAGTGCTTCGTCTTTGATTACGTTCTATTGTATCAACAATGCAATCATTATCTGCAAGCATTTTAGAAATGGCTATAGCAAAGCCACTAGATGTCCAAACAACGAAAATCGATATAACTGGATATACCTGTTGATAGATATAAAAGCCTTCATCTCCAACTAGATTTTGAAAAGGTACACGATAAATTGCACTAAGAACCTTTACAATAAGAGCCGCTATTGTCAATAAGGCGGCACCTTTCATGTAGCTTTTCATGCCAAAACGTTGCGACATAAATTGCCCTCTTTCCTTCTTAACAATGCCAATAGTATAGCATATCTCAAAAGTTTGACGCGCTAAGGAGCTATACTGTTCCTATATTGACCAATCTTTATGTACGCAAAAAAGTTATTGTTCAGCCTTAAAGGTCATCGCAATAACTTTTCCATGCATCAACTATTCATTTGTTTAGCTAAGAAGTTTGCAGCTGTTTCCACTACTTTTACCTCTACTTCACCGACAAAATGTACTTTAGATAAGGCAATAATGCAACCTATCGGATCACCGTTCACCATAATAGGTGTCGCACAATACGATTTCACTTGCTCATATTGCCCAGGGACAATTTCAATCGTTGTCTCCATTTTTTCTATTTTTGTTGAGCGCTCTTCCATGAAGCTCTCCGCAAAGGATGTAATGCGACGGTTAATATATTCCTTTTTACCAATCCCTGCAACTGCGATTACCTCATCGCGGTCAGTGACAAATGCTGGTGTTCCTAATGTTTCATAAAGTGTTTCAACATATTCTCTTGCAAATTCACCCAAATCATTGATGGGCGAATATTTTTTTAATATGACTTCACCTTCACGGTCCGTATAAATTTCAAGCGGGTCGCCTTCACGAATACGTAGCGTCCTACGAATTTCTTTCGGAATAACCACACGCCCTAAATCATCAATACGACGAACAATTCCTGTTGCCTTCATTCTAATGCCTCGCTTTCGCTACAATGAAATTTTTATTCAACTATAGTATGGTTTTTTTTTAAACAATCTATGCAAAAACTGAAGAAAAAGGATTTCACAACCATCAAATTTTTTCAAAAAACTTTATTACTTACATCAATCAACTCCTTATTAGATTACCCAAGGAACAAATTTCTATAATCAATTCATAAAAAAAACTGGAAAAATAAAAAGGCTATCTTATCTCTTCCATAAAAAGATAAGATTAGCCTTTTGCTATTTTTTTGCCTTATCGATAATTTGCATTAGCTCTTCCAAAATATCAAAGGGTTGATATTTTCCGCTCTTACGCTCATCGATTGTTAATTTCAACTGCATGCCATCCATACCAAAGCCAACAGCACGCTCAAACTTCATTGACGCTTCAATAATCTTACTGCCATCGACATTGGCTGTCCCCTGTTCGGATAATAGGATAGTAATAATTTTTTGCTTTTCCTTTACAGATACTACTCCAGCACCTAAGCCCCAAACCTTCATTCTTGCTATTCGTAGTAAACGCTCTGTTTCTATTGGAAGATCGCCAAATCGATCCTCCAATTCCTCCATGATTTCTTCGTACTCCTCCACCTGATCCATTGCCTTAATACGTTTATACATTTGGATTTTTTGATACCCATCTGGAATATAGGCATCGGGGATATAAGCATCAACACTTAGCAATATTTCTATATCTGGCTTTTCTTCTTTTTTCACGCCTGTTTGACGTTCAGCAATGGCATCCTGAAGCATTTGTGAGTATAAATCAAAGCCGACTGAATCGATAAAGCCATGCTGCTGCGCACCAAGTAAGTTACCTGCTCCCCGAATAGATAAATCACGCATAGCAATTTTAAAGCCGGAGCCTAGCTCAGTAAATTCTTTAATTGCCTGCAATCGTTGTTCCGCTACATCTGTCAATACTTTGTCACGCTGGTACATAAAGTACGCATAGGCTACCCTGTTAGAGCGACCAACACGTCCACGTAATTGATAGAGCTGCGCTAAGCCCATGCGATCAGCATCATGAACAATTAATGTATTCACATTTGGTATATCGACGCCTGTCTCAATAATGGTTGTTGTAACAAGCACATCATAGTCACCCTCTAAAAAGGCTAAAATCACAGATTCCAGCTCTGACTCTGTCATTTTTCCATGCGCAAAGCCTATACGTGCTTCAGGGACAAGCACTTGAATCTCCTCAACCTTTCGAGCCATATCTTCTACTCGGTTATATAAATAAAACACTTGTCCGCCACGCGCCATTTCCCGCTCGATAGCTTCTCGCACTAATGCGCCACTGTGCTCCATCACATACGTTTGAACCGGGAATCGGTTAGCTGGTGGCGTTTCAATAACAGATAAATCTCGGACTCCTACCATTGACATGTGAAGTGTCCTCGGGATTGGAGTTGCCGTTAAAGTTAAAACATCAACATTTGTCTTTAGCTGTTTAATTTTTTCCTTATGTGTCACACCAAAGCGTTGTTCTTCGTCAACAATTAACAAACCAAGATCTTGGAAAATTAAATCTTTAGATAAAATTCGATGTGTTCCTATAACTATATCAACGCGCCCCTCTTTTAAGCCTTTTAATGTGGCAGACTGCTCCTTTTTCGTTCGGAAACGAGATAACAGGCCAACATTAATGGCAAAATCCTGAAAGCGCTCACGGATGGTTTCATAATGCTGCTGGGCTAAAATCGTTGTAGGAACGAGGAATGCAACCTGTTTACCATCTTGAATAGCTTTAAATGCTGCACGAATGGCTACCTCGGTTTTACCATAGCCTACATCACCGCACACTAAACGGTCCATAGGGCGTTCTCGCTCCATATCTCGTTTCACTTCTACAATAGAACGTAGCTGATCCTCTGTTTCCTCATAAGGGAACAATGACTCGAAATTACGCTGGTCATCATTATCAGGTGTAAAAGCATGCCCCTTCTCAGCTTCACGCTTCGCATATAGCTTAATTAAATCGTCGGCAATATCCTGTACAGCAGAAGATACCTTCGCTTTAGCCTTTTTCCATTCAGCGCCACCTAATTTATGTAGCTTCGGTTCACGATCCTCTGACGCCACATATTTTTGGATTAAGTCTATTTGTTCTACAGGTACGTATAGTTTATCGTCTGCACGATAGCGAATATGCAAATAATCCTTATGTGTACCATTGACCTCTAATGTTTCTACACCAATATATTTACCAATCCCATGATGAACATGTACAACATAATCACCTGGTTTAATTTCCGTATAGCTTTTAATACGTTCAGCATTAGTCATTTTTTGTGTACGTGCTTTTTTCTTTGCCTGCTGTTTAAAAAGCTCGTCTTCTGTCACAATTGCTAGACGTTGCAGTGGCAATTCAAAGCCACTCGACAAGCCACCATCTACTATATAAATACCAGGTTCTGTTGGTTCACCAATAGCCGTATGAATATCGTATTCTCCAAGCATGTGCTGAACTCGTTTAACACGTTCTTTATCTCTTGCAACAATCAGTACGGTAAATTTACCAAGTAACCAGCGTTCGACTTCAGTTTGAAGCAATGACATTTGTCCGTGAAATTGCTGCATTGGCTTACAAGAGAAATTAGTTGTCTTATTAAACGTTATTCCAGCAAATGTTCTTGAAAATAATGAAAATGATAGCTTCTGTTGTGACAACATTGCTTGTATTTCTTTTAATGTAAAGGCAGGTTTGACATCATGAACCATTTTTCCTTCTTCAATTAAAGATAAAAACCATTCATCCTCTTCACGTTCCCATGCATCCATCACTTCCTGAATGCGTCCAAGCTCGTCAAAGAGCACAATACCATCTTGTGCAAAATAATCTCCTAAATAAGCTGTTTTATCGTATAATAATGAGCCGTATTTATTTACGTAGTCGGGTAAATTCCCTTGCTGTAACAATTCAATATCATATTGAATATATTGATACAGAAGTTCTTTTGTCTCCTGCTTTTTTACCTTCTTTAGGCTTGCAGCCAATGCCGCTTCTAAACGGCCTGCTAATGCCTGCCTTTCTAACTTAGTTAGAATGACCTCTGAAGCAGGAAGAATACGAATCTTTTGTAATTTATCAATCGAACGTTGATCATCTGCTGAAAATGTTCGTATGGAATCAACCTCAGTATCAAATAATTCAATTCGAATAGGTGCTTCCAAATAAGGTGGATAAATATCTAGTATGCCTCCAC
The DNA here is from genome assembly GCF_038630385.1 of Lysinibacillus sp. FSL L8-0126. Classification (NCBI taxonomy): domain Bacteria; kingdom Bacillati; phylum Bacillota; class Bacilli; order Caryophanales; family Bacillaceae; genus Lysinibacillus; species Lysinibacillus sp. FSL L8-0126. Next base: position 1,444,568 of record NZ_CP152028.1, read on the forward strand.
GCAACGCAAATTCTCCAGGTGTCGTTACCATTGAATTACGCACATAGCCCATTTCAACTAATGTTTGTAACCAAGTATCTATTTCAATCTCATCGCCTACAGCTGTTTGTAAAAAATATTGTAGCCAATGTTCCTTAGGCTGCATTATTTTCCGTAAACCTGCCACTGGTATGACGTAGACAGCCTTCTCACCTCTAGCTAAGCAATCGAGTGTTGCAATTCGCTCCGCACGTAGTTCTGGTGAAGCAACAGAAAGGTCTGCTGCAATGAATTCATCCGCTGGATAATAATGAACATGCTCTTCACCTAATAATCCAGCAAGCTCATCAACCATCTTTTGTGCCTGCAGTAGATTAGGAGAAACAATGTAGATTGGCTTCTTCACATGCTCAAATAACGCATCGACCATTACGGGGCGTGCGCTTCCTGTTAAACCAGTAATAAGCTGTGATGCAGTTTGACCGCTCTGAATCTCCTGTAAAAATGATGTAATATGTTTATCCTGCGACACAAGCTGTCGTAAAACCTCCACAGTCAAAAGCTCCTTTCAGCATAAAATTCTAAATTTTCAATGCTATTATTCTAGTACTATTTTATTTATCTTTCTTATCAGCTATTTTATAAAATGGAAAAAGCCTTGAACACACATGAAGTGCGTCAAAGCATCCTTCCAATTATTGAATCCATTTATTGAGTGCGTGATAATCTGGATATTGTTTCAGCGAATCCTCACATTGCTCACAAATGCAGTGCACAGTCGTTTGTCCATGTTGATCTTTCTCAACATAATCATCTGCTTCTCCCAATTCAAAAATATGCAATTTTCGAATTGTATCATCTGCATCAAATGGTAGTGTCCCTATTTCTACTTCACAATGCCGACATCGGTAGCGAACTGACATCTCCAAATCATCCTCCTTTAAGCAGCTTTCTACTTAAAGTATAGACATTTATAAAACGGATTATGCACTTTCCAATGGCATCCGCATTGCAATAACTTGAAAATTAGAGAATTGATTTTTGCTTGTAGTAAAGACTAATCACTACAAACATCAGCTGTCATGATAGTAAAAGGTCTGTAGTCATTCACCTTAAACCAGTCCAATTATCCAAAGACTTTAACGGAAATTTATTAGTGGCATTCCATCTATTTGCTAGCGTTAAAGTGATTCATCACATCAAGAAATGGCTTTGAAAGAGATGCTTCAACAGCATTTACAGAATTTTCAATGGCTTCTTCAATAAGACCTTGATCGTCCTTTGAAAATCTTGCTAATACATAGTCTGCTACCTTCATACCAGCTGGTGGGCGGCTAATCCCTACTCGGATACGATTAAATTCCTGAGTACCAAGATGCTGAATTAAGGATTTAATGCCGTTATGACCACCTGCACTTCCTTTTTGTCGCAGACGTAATTTACCTGTTTCTAAATCTAAGTCATCATAAATAACAATCAAATCTTCTACATCAATATCAAAATAATCCATAAGGGGACCGACACATTCCCCTGATAAATTCATATATGTTAAAGGTTTAACAAGTAGAACCTTTCCCTCAGGTCGATGTACAGTTGTATACATCCCATTAAATTTCGAGTTTGTTAAAGGTGTCCCCCATTTTTCTGCTAATGCATCAATAACATCAAAGCCAATATTATGTCTTGTATGTTCATAAGGTTTACCTGGATTTCCTAATCCAACGATAATTTTCATAAGTACCTCTCTCTTCTTTCCAATCTAATAGTCATTATTTTACCATATAGCACACCTAGAAAGCATTTTGTACAATCCTACTGACATAAAAAAAGGCTAATAAGAAAGCCGTAGCCTCCTTATTAGCCTTACCTATTATTTACTTTTATACTTGCTCTTCCACACTTTCTGTAGTCTCTTCCCCTACAGAAGGAGGCGCCACAACGGTTACTAATATATAGTCATCTTCACTGATGATTTCAACAGGTATTTTTTCACGAATATCTGCTACCGTTAGGGTTTCCCCGATTTTCAATGCTGAAATATCAACATCAATTGATTCAGGTAACGCCGCAGGTTTTACTTTCACTTTCAATTCTAAGTTAGGCTGCATTAAAATACCGCCCTCACTTACTCCAACTGACTGACCAAGTAATTTAATCGGAACATCAGCTTCTAACTCTTCAGCCATATTAATAGCTAAAAAGTCGACATGATTTACTTCATCTTTCAATGAACATTGCTGTACCTCTGACACAACAGCATTCACTTTTTTCCCCTCTAACTCTAGTGAAAACACACTATTTTGCCCATTTTTTTGAATGGATTTTTTAAAATCTTTTGCAGCAATAGAAATTGGGGTTGAATCTAACTTATAGCCGTAAATAACTGCAGGAATGGCTCCCCCTTTTCTAAGTTGGGTTAATGTCGAACGATGCCCAGTTTCGCGCCTTGTAACACTTAATACTGTACTCATACCTCTTTATTCCCCTTCCAAGAAAATTATTTACGCCTTATCAACAATGTATTTGTTGAAGGCTATGATAATATTTAGCTCTATTTTTTAACTTAGAGTAAATATTATTAAGACACATTATCTATTATACCCCTTTGTGAGATGATTCACACCAAAAGCACTCATCTATTACGTCATCTTCACAAAAATGAATATAAAAAAGACAAATCCACCCAAAAAGGTAGATTTGTCTTTAACTCGCCATATTTATTAATCAAATAGAGTACTTACAGATTTGTTTTCATAAACACGAGAAATAGCATCAGCCATTAATTTAGCTACAGAAAGCTCCGTAATTTTAGGCGATTTTTTCTCTGCTGGCAACTGAATTGTATTTGTCACAACTAATTCTTTAATAGAAGAGTTTTCAATACGTTCAATCGCTGGGCCAGATAATACAGGGTGTGAGCAGCAAGCATAAACTTCTTTAGCGCCAGCAGCACGTAAAGCATCGGCACCAATTGTAATTGTACCTGCTGTATCAATAATATCATCAATCAAGATTGCCACTTTACCATCAACATTACCAACAATGTTCATAACTTCCGCAACATTTGGTTTCGGACGACGTTTGTCAATAATTGCAATCGGTGCTTTTAATCGTTCAGCCATTTTACGAGCACGTGTTACCCCACCGTGGTCTGGTGAAACAATCACGATTTCATCATCTGGAATACCTTTAGATTTGAAGTAATCAGATAGTAATGGTACCGCCATTAAGTGGTCAATTAAGATATCGAAGAAACCTTGGATTTGAGGTGCGTGTAGATCTAATACGATAACACGTGTTGCACCAGCAGTCTCAAGTAGGTTAGCCACTAATTTAGCTGTAATTGGCTCACGCGCCTTTGCTTTACGGTCTTGGCGTGCATAACCATAATAAGGCATTACAACGTTTACTGTACGAGCAGACGCACGTTTAACTGCATCTACCATAATTAAAAGCTCCATTAAATGTTCGTTTACTGGTGCAGAAGTAGACTGCACGATAAACACATCACAACCACGAATACTTTCTTCAATGCTAATTTGAACTTCTCCATCGCTGAAGTGCTTAACAGAAGATTTACCTAATTCAACGCCCATTTCCTGCGCAATTTCTTGAGCTAATGGATTATTGGAATTAAGTGAAAATATTTTTAATTGTGAGTTTGCATAATGATACGGCATGATGGCCTCCTGTTTAGTTGATAATTATTTTGAATTTAATTTGCTTACATAATTCGGTTTGTTTTCTTGTCGTGCACGAGCTATTGCTAGTGCGTCTTCAGGAACTTCTTTTGTAATTGTAGAACCTGCTGCAATAAATGAACCTTTTCCAACTTTCACTGGTGCTACTAAGTTAGTATTACATCCTACAAATACATCATCTTCAATAATTGTTTTGAACTTGTTTTTTCCATCATAATTTACTGTAATGGAACCACAGCCAATATTGACGTTACTGCCTATTTCTGCATCACCAATATAGCTTAAATGCGATACTTTCGTGTCATTATCTAGCTTGCTTTTCTTCACTTCTACAAAGTTACCAATTTTCACATGGCTACCGATGTCTGAAAGTGGTCGAATATGAGCAAATGGCCCAATAGCTGTATCATCCGCAATAGCGCTTTCACGTACAACAGAAGAATGTACAGTTGTGCGGTCACCAATGCGACTATCTACAATTTGAGTATTTGGTCCAATTATGCAATCTTCACCGATAACAGTGGCACCTTCAATCATTGAGCCTGGTTGAATAACCGTATCGCACCCAATAACTGCGTCTGCGCTAATATGCGTTGTTTCAGGATGTATAATTGTGACACCATTACGCATATGTTTTTCATTGATTCTCGTACGCATTAATGTCTCAGCTTGTGACAAAGCTACACGATCATTGACACCTAATGTTTCTTCAAAATCATCAGTGACATAAGCTTCAACAATATCACCTTGCTTTTGTAAAATTTCAATGACATCCGGTAAATAATATTCACCTTGTGCATTGTCATTTTTCACAAGCTTCAATGTTTCAAATAACAATTTGTTATCAAAGCAGTATGTGCCCGTGTTTATTTCTTTTACTAATTGCTGTTCTGCTGAAGCGTCCTTTTGCTCAACAATTTGCTCAACCTGTCCGTTATCGCCACGTAAAATACGACCATAGCCAGTTGGATTTTCCGCAATCGCTGTTAAAATAGTTGCTTTAGCATTCTTTGCTTGGTGATGTTCGAATAAAGCCTGCATTGTTTCAGGACGAATTAGTGGTGTATCCCCACATACAACTAATGTAGTTCCTTCTTCGTTACCTAAAATAGCCTCAGCTTGTTGAACAGCATGAGCTGTACCTAACTGTTCGGCCTGCAGAACATACTCGCTTTTATCTCCAAGCTGTTGTTGCACTTTCTCTGCACCATGTCCAACAACCGTTACAATGCGATTTACATCTAACGTTTGAATATGATCCACCACATGTTGCACCATTGGTTTCCCACATACTGGATGGAGCACTTTATATAATTTGGACTTCATACGTGTACCTTGACCTGCAGCCAAAATGACAGCAAAAATATTGCTCATCTGTAAGTCCTCCAATACGCTCATTTTCTCTTATGACTATATAGCAAAATTCATCTATTTTCAAGGCATGTAGAGTTGACAAAAAGATGAATTACAAAATCCATTGCACCTTATGCTCGATTGTCATGAAGTATATCCTAAAATTACTCATATTCTCTTTTTATCAAAATAAAAAGAACCCTTCCTACTAGAAGAGTTCTTCCTCATTTTCTACACATTAATTTGTAGCAAATCCTTCAATAGGTATTTATTCCCTTTTTATTACACACCAATACCCTCTAATTCTTCCTCTTTGCCCGTTTCCTCTATTTCGCTAGAGTTATGATAGGCGTTTAAAATGATCTCTTGAATTTTATTTCGAGTGTCAGAATTAATTGGATGCGCAATATCTCTAAACTCCCCATCCGGTGTTCGTTTACTTGGCATAGCTACAAATAAACCAGTATTTCCATCAATTACACGAATATCATGAACAACAAACTCATTGTCAAGTGTAATGGAAGCAATCGCACGCATGCGACCATCCGTCTGTACTCGACGTAATCTCACATCAGTAACTTCCATTTTCTCACCACCTCTCTTCTTAGATGCCTTCATGAAAATATCATATCCTCAATTACCGAATATTTTCCTTTTAATAGTCTATCAAATTTTCTAAAAAATTTGAATACTTATTAGAATAATATTTTTTCTTATATACGGAATTTTTGACAATTGTTTGTCAGCTTAAAAAAATTCCCTAAAAAGAAGAGCGTTTCTTTTTAGGGAACTTAACGAATTATTTTATTTTACGATTGCGATAACTTCGATTTCTACTTTTACATCTTTCGGAAGACGAGCTACCTCTACAGCTGAACGTGCTGGTTTATGATCACCAAAATGGCCTGCATAAACCTCATTCATTGCGATAAAGTCGTTCATATCCTTCATAAAAACCGTTGTTTTCACAACATGATCTAAAGAAGTTCCAGCTTCCGCTAAAACTGCTTTTAAATTAGCGAACACTTGATTTGTTTGAGCAGTAATATCGCCTTCCACTAATTCACCTGTAGCTGTTAATGGAATTTGACCAGAGCTATAAAACATACCGTTAACAATAATCCCCTGTGAATATGGTCCGATTGCTGCTGGCGCATTTGTTGTTGCTACTACTTTCATTTGTCATGTCCCCTTTTAGAAAAATAGTTACCTTCACTTAATGCAATTGTACGATCTTTTTCGTTTACTTCATGAAGCTTTACAAGTGAATAATAATCATCTACTAAAGTTTCGTCCGCATGCTCAGCCTCCACAAGCACCGCGATGCCTGCTAGCTGACAGTCAAATTCCTCTAATAGATTTTTCATGCCGTTCATAGTACCACCGACCTTCATAAAGTCGTCAGTAATTAACACACGTTGTCCACTCTTCATGCTTCTTTTTGATAATACCATTGTCTGAATTCTTCTGGAAGAACCAGACACATAGTTAATGCTAACTGTAGAGCCCTCAGTTACTTTACTGTCTCTTCTCACAACTACTACTGGTACATTTAAATGTCTTGCAATGGCATGGGCAATGGATATCCCCTTAGTTGCTACAGTCATTATGACATCAATTTGTTGATCTGCAAAGGCAGAAGCAAAGACCTTTCCTACACGATTTATTAAATCTGGGTTTCCTAGCAAATCTGTCATAAATAAGTAACCGCCTGGTAACAATCGATCTGAATGTTCAAGCTCTGCCTTTAAATCCTGAATGACTAAACGTACTTCTGCCTCGGACATCTTCGGAATATACTTTACTCCTCCAGCAGCACCTGGCACTGTCATCAATAACCCGATTCCTTTTTCTTCGAATGTTTCCTTTACAATCGTTAAATCCTCACTAATGGATGACTTCGCAGATTGATATAGTTCTGAAAAATAAGTTAGCGGGATCAGCTGATGTGGATGTTCTAGTAAGTAGTACGTCATATCAACTAGTCGTTCACTACGCTTCCATTTCATGCGACCCTCTCCTAAACACGAATATTTATAGGTAAAATTAACACAAATTTGCGTTTCTAAGCAAGCGTATTCCGCTCACCTAAAATTCGCACTGCATAAACTTCCTCACAAAAACCACGTAAACCATTATAAATGCGACTAACACGAGCTTCACTATCAACTAGTCCAAACACAGTCGGGCCGCTTCCACTCATTAACGTAGCATCTGCACCAAAGCGTTTCATTTGTTCTTTTAACATCACAACTTCTGGATGTAAGTTAAATGTTACAGTTTCCAAAACATTTCCTAATGAAGAACATAATAGCTCATAATCTTTTGTTTCTATCGCTTGTATCATTTGCTTGGTATTTGGATGTTTCAACCCTTCAACCTTAAGACCCCCATATACCTCAGCCGTTGACACGCCAATTTTAGGCTTTGCTAATACAACCCAACAGTTTGGAGGGGCTGGTAATTCAGCTATTTTTTCTCCACGGCCTGTAGCGAGTGCTGTGCCACCATAGACACAAAACGAAACATCCGAGCCAATTTTAGCACCCAGCTCCGCTAATTCATCTATCGATAACCCTAAATCCCAAAGCTCATTTAGTCCCTTTAATGTAGCTGCTGCATCACTACTGCCACCTGCAAGTCCAGCCGCAATGGGTATTTCCTTTTCAATAGTAATGGATACACCTTGCCTAATGCCGTATGTATCTTTAATGAGACGCGCTGCCTGATACGCAAAATTACGATGATCATTTGGTACAAAATTATCTGTTGAAATAATTTGAATAACACCGTCTTCTCGAGATTCAAGACTGATACGATCAGCTAAATCGACAGTTGTCATAACCATCTCTACTTCGTGAAAATTATCTGGCCTTTTATAAAGTACATCTAATGTTAAATTGATTTTTGCAGGCGCCTTTACATAAAGCATCTTTCTTCCTCCCTTATAGCTACACGTATAAACAGTTCTTTTTTTCGCGCAAGATTATTCATTTTATTTTACCATAATGAGAATGCGAAAATGGAAAAAAAGAACCGTTTACCCTGTTCGGAGTAACGGCTCTCTCTCGTCAGTTGTATTTGTTGTGTCAGTAAGGATTTTTATCCTTGCTGAATGAAACTTTATAAGATGACTACTTTAATAAAAATAGCCTACTTATGCTCTTGCTCATTACTTGCCCGTTCAGCCATTTCTATGGCACGTTTGACCATATTACCAGCATCTCGAGCTTTTATGCCGCCCCAGCCTTCCTTTTGCACAACATCATAAAATCCAAGCTCTTTTGCGATCTCTTCTTTTAATCGAGGTGACATGATACCTTTTCTAGGCATATAAACTCCTCCTTTAACAACTGACGAATTTAGTATGCCCGTGAAAACGCAAAACACTCATGTAGTTTTTAACATACATGAGTGTTTCTAAAATATAGAAATAAGTACTAGAAACTATTTTGCGACAGCAGCTTTTGCTTCGTCTAAAAATGTAATCTCTACTGCTTCAGTTAAAATATCTGTGTAGCTATACGATACGCGCTTGCACGTATTGTCTTCTTGATCGAGCTCTACTACAAAGATAGCGCGATATGTCTCACGTAATATCCCTGCACACTCAACCGTTTTCTTGCGACCACCATTTGCTTTTAATTGCAAACGTTTACCCAAATGACAATCCAACGACTTTTTAATGTCCGCTAAAGTTTTTGGCATTTTCGCTTACACCTCACTACTAACTAGTATAAGCGAATCGCCCAAAAATGTCAACAAAATATAATATTTTATCAGCCCATTATAAATCTTGTCAACTTATTTTTTATAAAAAGCATATATTTTTTTACATCCATGAAAAAATGTTAACAAAAATTCTTACTTTGCAAACACAGGATATAGTGCATCGGCTAATTTTCCAAACTCTTGAATAGTAAGTGTTTCTCCTCGACGAGTTGGCTCAATTGTAGCTGCCTCTAATGCCTGTAAAATTTGTTCCTTTTGTGCCTTCCCATTTGGTAAACCAGCTTGCAGATTATTGTAGATTGTTTTTCTTCTTTGAACAAAAGATGCTCGAGTCACAACAAATAAAAAATCCTCATCTATTACTTTTACTGGTGGCTCGTCATGCTTGATGAGCCGAATAACCGCTGAATCGACATTTGGTTGTGGCATAAACACTGTTTTTGGTACAGTCATAGCAATATCAGCCTTAACATAATACTGAATCGCAATAGATAATGAACCATATTCCTTCGTTCCAGGCTTAGCCGTTATACGATCAGCCACCTCTTTTTGCATCATGACAACAAAACCTCGGATTGGTAATCGGTCATTTAGCAATTTCATTAAGATTGGGGTAGTAACATAATACGGTAGATTGGCAACGACCATAATATCTTCAATACCTGGCATTTCCTCCGCAATAATCTTTGCAACATCTGCTTTAAGAATGTCAGAGTGGATAATAGACACATTATTATATGGACTAAGTGTGTCTTCTAGCACAGGTAATAAACGTTGATCAATTTCAAAGGAAACAACCTTTTTGGCACTTCTCGCCAAATGCTCTGTTAGGGCACCAATACCAGGACCAACTTCAATTGCGCCACTATTTTCCGTTAAATTTGCGTGACTTACAATATTTCGTAAAATATTAGGATCAATTAAAAAGTTTTGTCCTAAGCTTTTTTTAAATGAAAATCCATACTTTTTTAAAATTTCCTGTGTACGAATTGGTGTTGCAATATCCTTATGCATCATTTTCCTCCTGATCTAACTGTGCGACCGCCGCACCAAATTGCTGTTCTGTAATCTGAAACATTTTTAACCTTTTATGAAGCTGTTTACCGTTTGTAGCACCAATATTTAAAATTTCTCCCAGTCGATCACGTCGCTGTTTTGATTGTGGATAGCCAATCAAACGCGCTGTCATTAAATCTTCCAGTGTAATATCATCTTCATTTGGCACATCTTGTTTAGGGGTATAGACATGTCGTAATGCTTCCCGTATATCATCGTCAGCTGCATGCTCAATCCCCAAGCCTTTACCATTCTTCGCAATTGTTTTGGCTTTTGGTAAAAAGGCATGTTTCACTCCTTGAACACGCTCTTCAATAATGGCACGTATTCGACGTCCTGGGTAGTCAGGATCCGTAAATACAATAACACCACGCTTTTCTTGAGCATGTTGGATTCGCTTCAATGTTTCTTCAGAGATAGCAGATCCATTTGTTTCTATAGTATCTGCTTGTACGGCACGCTTAATAGCTGTCGTATCATCTTTTCCTTCAACGACAATGATTTCTTTTATTTGCAAAAAGACTCCTCTTTTCTATCTACCTTATCTTCTGACCATTTTACAACTGCAAGATACCGTTTGTACAGAAATACAGGGTTTGAACGAGCCTTCTAGCGAACGTACCGTCAAACATTGCTAATAATTAGCATTCCAACGCTTTCTTTCAAGGGGCGTTTGTTGTACTTACTGTTTAAACAGTTGTTAAAACAAAAAAAGCCTCCCTGCCAGTCAAAACAGGAAAGCTCCATTAGTGAAATAACATTTTGATTAATTTTACAATTTTTTTAATTTAATACTTTAATACGCACTTTCTTACGTCCCCAGTTACGTGCCTGAGCATCTGTTTGTACAAGTATATCGATCTTATTACCCTTAATTGAGCCACCAGTATCTCCAGCGATAGCTGTACCATAGCCTTCAACCCATACTTTTGAGCCTAATTTAATAACAGAAGGGTCAACTGCGATTACCTTCATACCAGAATTTGAACGCAAGTTTATACCAGTTGCTGATGTACCAGTACAACCGTTGCAATATGGTGTATAAGCTGTTGCCGTTACATAGAATTCTTTACCACTAGCTGGCTCTGCTGAACCACGTGACACAGTTGCTGCACTTGCAACGACTGTTTTTGTGCCAACTGCAACGACTTGTTTTTTTGGCTCTTTTAAAACTGCCTCTGCTTGTAGGTTTTTAGCTACAACCTTGCCATTTTCTTTGACAACTTCATACGTACGAGAAATTGAGCCCTTCTCGCCCGTTGCCACTACCTTTTGTTTCCCCTTTTGCAATGAAGCATCCTGCTTCTTTTCAACTGCGAAATCTAAAGAGTCTTCCACTACATCGATAACCTTTTCTACGCGAACTACTGCGATTTTACTCTGTGGAGTAATAACGTCCTCCAGGTTATTTTCGACACGATCGAATTCATTTAACTGAATTCCTTGTTGTTTTAAAAAGTTAGCGACCGTAGTCGAAGTGGACCATACTTGTCTTTTGTTTACGCCATCGACAAGCGCTACTTGAAACGCTTTTTGAATATCGATTTTGTTCTCTGCTCCTAGTTCAGTATCTAGACCTTGTGCTAAAGAGTCGTGTTCAGATACTTCAATATTTGCTTCCTTCAAAATGTCTTTCACTAGTGTTTCAGTTGTCCAAACTTTTGACTGATTTCCATCAACTGAAATAGTTACTTCTTTTGCCTGTTCCCATTGAATTGCTAATCCATTAACAATTTTGGTGTTCAGAGAGGGTGATATTTTATCATGCGCTGCTACATCTATATTTCGATCTTGTAATAATTGTTCTACAGTTTTGGCATGTGTTGAAACTTCGATTGTTTCTCCGTTTGCTTCAAGCGTTACGGCTTTTTTCGTACCTTGATAAAGTACGAAAGAGATTACAGATACAAACAGGACAAGTGAAATAATTCTTATCACTGCTTGCTTACTCCTCAATGATCCTAAGAACAAGTTTTTCATGGAATTATTTGACATGAAAAAACGCCTCCTTAATACAAGGTTGGATTATACGGACTAGTTTTGGCACTGTCAACCCGAAAGTATTTCTCTGAAAATTGACTTCTATGTTTTTGCCAACCACAAACCCTGTATTGGAGGCATCTAAGCTAGTTAATTGTCAATCCCAAAAAATTTTTTCGCATTGGCGGTAGTTGCTTGTGCAATTTCCTCAATTGTTAACCCCTTCAATCGCGCAATTTCCTCCGCAACTAAGGGCACAAAGCTTGGTTCATTACGCTTACCTCGATGTGGATGTGGCGCCAAATATGGTGCATCTGTTTCAATCATCAAGTGCTCTAGAGGTATTTCCGTAGCCACTTCCTTTGGCAGACGTGCATTTTTGAATGTCACTGGTCCACCAAGACTAATCATAAAATTCATAGCTATACATTCACGTGCTGTTTCTACACTCCCACTAAAGCAGTGCATAACACCCCCTACGGATGCTGCGTTTTCTTCACGCAAAATTTGTACAACATCCCCTGTTGCATCCCTGTTATGAATAATGATTGGCAAACCTAACTTTTGCGCTAATTGAATTTGCTTGCGGAAAAGTGCTTGTTGAACTTCTTTTGGTGACTTATCCCAATAATAGTCCAAACCTGTTTCACCAATGCCAACTATTTTTGGATGTGCAGCTAATTCCTCAATCCAATCTAAATCTTGTTGCGTACAATCAATAGCGTCTACTGGATGCCAGCCAATGACACCATAAACAAAATCATATTGCTCTATTAATTGCATTGTTCTATTAATGGTTTTACGGTCAAAACCAATAACAACCATTTTCTCTACTCTAGCTTCAAGGGCTCTATCAATTACCTCTTGAAGGTCTTCCTCATACTGATCTGCATTCAAATGTACATGTGTATCAATAAACATCTTCATTCTCCTAACATCGATTTTATTAAAATTTATTATTTCATATTTTTCGTAAGCATTACAATTTTGTTACAAACCATTCGGTATTGTGACATTCCACTTAATCGACAATACTTGCAATAATTCTATATACCCATAAAATCACATTTTTCACACCGTATAAATTATTTCAAAATAACAATAACCTAATTTCTCTAACAGATTTGAAAAGCCTGCTGAATAATATGTATTCAGCAGGCCTTTCTTAGTTTGTTACTTTACTTTCGCACCATTTTCTAGTTTTGGATCAACTGATGCTAATTTTAAAATTCCATCTTTTTCACCAGCTAGAATCATTCCTTGTGATAATTCACCACGTAGTTTAACTGGCTTCAAGTTTGCTACGACAATCACTTTTTGACCGATTAATTCATCAGGTGTATAGAATTTTGCAATACCTGAAACTACTTGGCGTTGCTCATATCCAAGATCCACTTGAAGCTTTAATAATTTATCTGCTTTTGGAACAGTTTCACATGCCGTAACAGTCGCCACACGCAAATCAATTTTCATAAAATCATCAATGGTAATTTCAGGAATTTCTGGGTTTTCGTCAGTCTCTGGAGTCTTTTTAGTCTCTTCTTCTTGTGGTGTTTTCACAGAGCCACGCATTTCCTCACGAATATAAGCAATTTCAACTTCATTTTCCAAGCGTGGGAAAATTGGTATCCCTTTTTCTACCACTTTAATGTTTGTTGGAATAGTATTGCCGAATGTTTCAATTGTATCCCATGCTAAGAATTTGTCATCTAAACCTAACTGATCGATCATACGTTTCGGTGTTGTTGTCATAAATGGTTGTAACATGACAGCAATTTGGTGTAAGCTCTCTGCCAAATTTCGCATAACGGCTCCTAATTTTGGCTTATCTGACTCTTCTTTTGCTAACACCCAAGGCTGTGTCTCATCTATATATTTATTAGTACGCGACACCAGTGTCCATAAGTCAGCAAGAACAACACTAAATTGCATTTTTTCCATACTTTCTTCATATTTAATACGCACCGACTCAGCTTGCTCTTTTAATGCTGCATCAAATTCTGTTGATTGAAGATTTTCTGTAGGAATAATACCATCAAAATATTTATTAATCATTGAAATAGTTCGATTTAGTAAATTTCCTAAATCGTTCGCCAAATCAAAGTTTGTACGTTCAATAAATGATTCTGGCGAAAATACACCATCAGAGCCGAATGGTAATTCACGTAAAAGGAAGTAACGTGTCGCATCTAGGCCATAACGTTCGATTAACATTTCTGGATAAATGACATTGCCTTTTGATTTAGACATTTTACCGTCTTTCATCATAATAAAACCATGTGCAAATACTTTTTTCGGTAATGGTAAATCTAACGCCATTAAGAAAATTGGCCAATAAATTGTATGGAAGCGCACAATATCTTTCCCTACTACATGTACGTCTGCTGGCCAGTACTTGTTGAATAGTGTTTCATCGTCAGACAGGTACCCTAGAGCTGTAATATAATTCGTTAATGCATCCACCCATACATAAATGACATGCTTTGGATCCCCAGGTACTTTAATCCCCCAATCGAAGGACGTTCTTGATACTGATAAATCTTCTAGCCCTGGTTTAATGAAGTTATTAATCATTTCATTTTTTCGTGATTCTGGCTCAATGAATTCTAGGTTTTCTTCATAATAAGTTAATAAACGATCTGCGTATTTCTTCATATTAAAGAAGTACGATTCTTCTTTTACTTTGTGTACTGGTCGACCACAGTCTGGACAGTTCCCATCAACTAATTGAGTTTCTGTAAAGAATGACTCACATGGTGTACAATACCAGCCTTCATATTCGCCTTTATAAATATCACCATTATCTAAAAACTTTTGGAAAATCTTTTCGACAGCTTTCGTATGTCGCTCTTGCGTCGTCTGTATAAAATCATCATAAGAAATATCCATTAAAGACCAAAGCTTTTTCGCAGCATCTGCAATTTCATTTACATAATCTTGAGGGTGTTTCCCCGCTTCGGCTGCTTTTTCTTGTATTTTTTGCCCATGTTCGTCCATTCCTGTTAAAAAACGAACATCATAACCACGTAAACGTTTATAACGTGCAATAGTATCAGATGCAACGGTTGTATATGCCGTACCAATATGAAATTTCCCACTTGGATAGTAAATGGGTGTTGTTATATAGAATGTTTTTTGTTTTTCACTCACAAGAACTGCCTCCATTGTTTTACAATATACTTTCTATTCTAACGAAGTACCAAATTCGTTTCAATGAAAGTTTATCATATGCGAAAATTGTCGAATAATATATTGAATCCATTAAATGACTTAAATAAGAATCTTTTTTACTATTGTTGAAAATATTTATTAAAAACCTTTTAAAATGAATAAAATAACTGCATTCTTCTCAAAAAAATTTTTTAGAAAGCATAATATTAGTGTATTAATTAATTGACGTTTATGGCATTACTTGGTATGATAACTATCAGACAAGGAAATTATGTCGAAATTTGACGAAATACCAATATAACTTTTAATAATTAGGAGGAAATCTATTATGAAATCAACAGGGATTGTTCGTAAAGTCGATGAGTTAGGTCGTGTAGTAATTCCTATCGAGTTACGCCGTACGCTAGGTATTGCTGAAAAGGACGCTTTAGAAATCTATGTGGATGACGATAAAATCATCTTAAAAAAATATATGCCTAATATGACATGTGCTGTTACTGGTGAAGTTTCCGATGATAACTTCCGTCTAGTTGGAGGCAAATTAATTTTAAGTCCAGAAGGCGCTGAAATGTTAGTAAAAGAAATCCAATCTAATTTAAAAAAATAATTGATTGCTCACCTAAATCAAATACAATGATTTAGGTGTTTCTATTTATATAATTTACTATACCCAATTTCTAAACCCCTTATAATGTCCATGTCAGACCTTTCTATTTAAGGGTACTATTATTTACAGTTATTATCAATTTAAAATCAAATAAAGAGCTACCTTAGTAAGGTAACTCTTTACTATTATTGACTATGATATTCATTATAAACATCTCTTTTAGCTACTTGTCTCAACTTGGCTACTTCCTTAATGGCTTCTTTTGATGTTATATTCGATTGATCCATGATGAAATCAACATGTTCAATAATGGACATTGTCTCCCAATAGGCTTTTGCATGTTCATCTTCCTCTTCGGCAGAGCTATTGCCTTCAAGAACAATACAAAACTCTCCACGAATCTCCTGGGTTTGCGACCATTCTACAGCTTCAGCCAATGTGCCGCGTAAAAATTCTTCAAATTTCTTTGTCAGCTCACGCGCGAGGACAACGCGACGGTTTCCGAGTATTGCTTCCATATCCTTTAATGTATCTTTTAAGCGATGAGGTGCCTCATATAATAAGATAGTTTCTTGACGTCTTTTTAATTGCTCTAACTGCTGGCGTCGATCTTTTTTTCCACGATTCAAAAACCCATAAAAGAAAAATGGCTGTGGTATTAATCCAGAGGCAATTAATGCTGAAATCGCAGCATTGGGACCTGGCACTGGTACAACTGGAAAGTTTTGAGCAATTGCTTTTTCAACTATGTCCGCACCTGGATCAGAAATACAAGGTAAACCTGCATCACTTACTAATGCAATTGTTTTCCCTTCGTGAAGCATAGATAATAATTTTTCGCCACCTACTGCTAAATTATGTTCATGGTAACTGATTAATGGTGTTTCGATATCAAAGTAATTACATAGCTTCTTTGTATTTCTAGTATCTTCTGCAGCAATAATATCGGCTTCTTTTAAAATGCGAAGTGCACGTACACTCATATCCTCTAGATTTCCAATAGGCGTTCCTACCAGATATAAACAACCTGTCAGATCGTGTATTGTACTTTTTTGTGATTTCACGATTCACCCCTCCTTATATAGTTTATTTTCTGCATTCTTGTTAATTGCTTAAAAGCATATTCAGCACGCATTGCTTCTTGCTTTGTCTCAAACATTTCTTTATAAATACATTTCACTGGGCCTCTAGCTCTTGTATATTTTGCCCCTTTACCAGCGTTATGTACAGCAACACGCTTTTCTATATTATTTGTATACCCTGCATAAAGGGTTTGATCCGCACACTCTAGCACATAAAAGTAGTGATTACTGCTCTTTTCCATAAAGAATGTCTCTCACTTCTGCTGTATATTCGTTATTGCCATCATAGACATACAAGGGTGGCAAGATTTTTAAATCTGGTTTTCCATCTTTTATTCCCTCTATTAATAATGTATTGGCTTCTTTGCCTTCTTTCGGATAAATGAGTTGCATCCGTTTGGGCTCTAAGCGATTTGCTCGCATAGCTGTAACAATATCTAATAATCGACCTGGACGATGGACAAATGCCGCCTTGCCACCTTGCTTTAATAATTTACTTGCAGATTGGATGGCTTCTTCTAATGTTAAATATAATTCATGTCGTGCAATGGCATGATGTTCACTGAGATTTTTATCACTTGCTTCATGTGCTAAAAAATAGGGAGGATTGCAGGTAACAACATCATACTGTTCTATGCCTAAGTGTTTTGGTATTTCTTTTACATCACCAAGAATCATTTGAATTTGGTTTTCCAGTTGATTGTAATGGATGCTTCTCTCTGCCATATCAAATAAACGGGGCTGAATCTCAACTCCCGTAATTTCCCCTTTTGTACGTGCACTTAAAAAGAGAGGAATTACGCCATTTCCTGAGCATAAATCAACAATTTTTCCCTTATGATAGGGAATATTGACAAACTTTGAAAGCAACACTGCGTCTAACGAAAACGAAAAGACGGAGGGACTTTGAATAATACGCAAATTCTCCGCCAATAAATAGTCTAATCGCTCATCATCCTTTAACCATTTTTCCATGCTTATTCCTCCTACGCTACAAAACAAAAGACTGATACCACCGTAGTGGGAATCAGCCTTCTATTACACATTTTGTTTATTTAAAAATGATAGACAAAACAGACAATCTTCACCTTTACGTGAACTTCCAAAATGAACATGACAAACGTGGAAGCCTTCCTGGTATAAGCGAGCTAGGTTATCATAACCTTCACCTATATCTAGAGGACTCTCTTTCTTTACTTCAGCAGCTTGTACGGAGTTTGTATTAGAAAGTAGTTCTTCCAGACGTGTACGAAGATGATGATTTTCTGTTTCAAGCGCCTTATGCTCTTCCATCATTAACGCTACAAATTGTTTCAATGCACCAAATTGCTCCTGCATTGCTTCGAGCTGTTGTTCGAACTCCATAACGGTATCCAAGAAATTACGGTCCTTCACCCAAGCCACCTCGTTAAATTCTCTATCTTAAATAAGATTTTTTTCGCATGCTAGCAGTTCTTCTAGTGTATACTCAACTGTGCGTTCCTGCTCATGTAAATATACTTGAATAAGTCTTTCCAGCACATTTAACCCTACAACTTTCCCGCGACCATCTGGTGTCATCGCTACCTCACCTATATCTGGCATGCCCTCTTTTGCCTCTTCATATTCATCATTTTCATACTTTAAGCAGCACATTAAACGTCCGCAAAGACCTGATATTTTTGAAGGATTTAAAGATAAGTTTTGATCTTTAGCCATTTTAATAGAAACTGGCTCAAAATCACCTAAAAATGTGGAGCAACAAAGCATTCTTCCACATGGGCCGATACCACCTAATAATTTTGCTTCATCACGCACACCAATTTGGCGAAGTTCGATACGTGTTCTAAAAACCGAAGCTAAATCTTTTACAAGATCCCTGAAGTCAACACGTCCTTCAGCTGTAAAATAAAAAATAATTTTATTACGATCAAATGTATATTCAACATCTACAAGTTTCATTTCTAAATTATGCTCTATAATTTTAGTACTAGCGAGTTCAAATGCACGTTTCGACTCAGCTGCATTTTCCTCTACTTGTATACGATCACGATCATCTGCTGGTCTAAGTACTTGTTTTAGTGGTAATACAACATCATTATCACCTACTACTTTTTGAGGGACAACTACTTTTCCATACTCTACCCCGCGAGCTGTCTCTACAATAACATATTGACTATCTTCTAGTAGAAATGATGCCGGATCAAAATAATATATTTTACCCGCCTTTTTAAAGCGGACTCCTACTACATTATACAAATGTATATCCCTCCTGCAGATTTAGCATTAACTGCTCAATCAATAACGTCCTATTCATGTTACGTTGTAAAGAGGCGCGCGCTTGTAAAATAGATTCCATTTGACTTGATAGTCGCTCATAAGTGGAATGTAACGCAACTTCTTTAAATAGTGGTAACATGTCTGGATAAGTACAAGCTGCCTCGGGATTAGCTTTTATTGACACTATATCACGGTAAGCAAATAGTAGTAAATCCAATGCTTGCTCCATCTCGCCTTTTTCTTTAAAATGTGGTAACCACTCTTCATGTGCAATAAGCATTGCCTCGTGTACATTTTGCCGAATGGCCTCCACTAATTTTAACACTGTTTTTCGAGCGAGTGCAAACTGCTCATCATTTGCCAAAAATATAGCCATTTCGAGCTCGTTTGTCATCATGCTTACTGTTGAAGCCATCGAATCCGAAATATTATTGTCCTGTAAGTGCTTCAACAAAACATGACGTGGCATTTTTTGAAATTTGATATGTTGGCAACGAGAACGGATTGTTGGAAGTATTGACTGCATTTGCTCTGTTAATAATATGGCAGTTACTTCTCCATCCGGCTCCTCTAAAAATTTAAGTATCATATTGGCTGATGCTGTATTCAGACGGTCTGCATGATGAAGCACATAGATTTTACGCCCTTCTTCTACACCCATCATTTTCATCTCGCCAATAAGTTCTCGCATTTGATCAATTTTTATAAATTGACCATCTGGATAAATTTGATGAATATTTGGGTGATTTCCCGAATCCACACGTCTGCAATTTCGACATGTTTCACATGGAACATTTCCACTTGGTTGCTCACATAGCATTAATTTGACAAAAAAGGTCATAATATCTGCCTTGCCTGTCCCTTTTTCGCCATCAAAAATATATGCATGTGCTAATCTATTTTTGTCAAAAATCGTTTGAAGTTGCTTCATTACGACTGGCTGTAGCGTGAATAGCTCTTCAACATTCTTGGCCATACATTTTAATTCCTTCCTGTATCTACAACAAAAAGCGTAACTGTCTCCAATTCTCACTTTTTGAAAAGAAACATTACAGTGCTTCCTAGTTTAATGGCAAGCTGCCAAATCAAAATTTGAAAAAAGCCCGCGCCTAAATGAGAATGAGACACGGGTTTTACATATATAAATTAATTAGTAAGCCTTTAATCTCACCGATTTTATCAAGGAGGTCTATCGCTTCTTTTTCCTCATCTAAGAGATCTTGGGCAAGTTCGACAAGACGTGTATCAATAGTTTCAATGATTTTTAATCGTCTGCCTTCGCCAAAACGATTCCATGTATGTGATTGTTTTAAATCCATTCCATGTTCTACTGTCTCTTGTAGAAATCGTTTTACAAGCATTTTAAACTTAGCAAGTTCCCGTAAATTACGTGATCTTGCAACACGATCACCAGCACTCGAAATATCTCCTAATAAACGTGTTAGTTGCTCTGTTTGCAGCTTGTTACCTTGCTTAACGACCATATCTCCAAATCGGTTATTTTGATTATTATTTTGTAGTGGCTCATTGCGATTTGTATTTAACCCGACACGTATATCTTGATTAATCTTCAAGCTGGTTTCGCCCCACTATCTTTATCAATTTCTCCCTGCATTGGGATAAATATCAGGCTCATATGATAAGCCTAATATCAGTGACCTCTTACGAATGGAGGCTACTTATTAAAAATGATGGAATTGTTCAATTGGTAAAACAAATACAGTAGCTCCTCCTACCTCTACCTCCACAGGGTAAGGTATATAGGAATCGGCATTTCCTCCTAATGGAGAAACTGGCGCAACCATTTGCTCCCGTGCTCGACAATTATCCCGAATAATATCTAAAAGTTTGGGTATGAGAGAGTCTTCAGTTCCTATAAGAAATGTCGTATTTCCTGAACGTAAAAATCCTCCTGTGCTCGCTAATTTAGTTGCGCGAAACTGATTTTTCGTTAAAGCATTTGATAAGCGACTGCTATCCTGATCTTGCACTACAGCTACGACTAACTTCATTCGCACTCACCCCTTTTATAAAATTCACCTAAATAGGTTTTCATACTATTCCTAAGCATTTATAAACATTAATACTTCGACTATTATCCATGTGAAATTAATTACACCTCGGCATAATTACGTCCATATTTTATCAAGCTTGCTCGTAATTCAGTAGGTATCTGCTGAATTAGATAAAATAATGGATAGTATCATTATATCACAATGTTGTGGACAACTTCATGCTTTTAGTGCATTGCTTCCAATAATAATAACCATACATCTTCAACAACATGCTCAATATGTTGGTCTGCATTCACTACACGTATACGTTCTGGGTACCGATCGACTAGTTGTAAATATCCTTCACGTACCTTCTGATGAAACGGCAAACTTTCAACATCTAAACGATTTACTTCTCTCTTGTCAGTTGCATGAATACGTGCTAATCCAACCTCTGGTGGAAGATCAAATAATATAGTTACGTCAGGTAATTTCTTACCGATAGCAAATTCGTTAATAGAAAGTACCTCATCAACACCTATTCCTCTTGCATAACCTTGATAAGCTAAAGATGAGTCGATAAAACGATCACATATTACCAACTGACCAGCATCTAAAGCTGGTTGTACTTTTTCAAAATAATGCTGACTTCTTGCTGCAGCATATAACAATGCTTCTGTTCGCTCGTCCATAGCTGTATGTGCAGGATTTAAAATAATGGTTCTTATCTTTTCTGCAATTTCGATGCCGCCTGGTTCTCTTGTTGCTAGAACGTCAATATTTTTTTCTGCTAGTCGCTCAGCTATCATTTGAATGATTGTTGTTTTCCCTGCTCCCTCTGGGCCTTCGAATGTAATAAATATATTGCTTTTCATGCTGTTATTGCCTCCAACTATCTAATGACCTGAATCATTTTTTCTGCTAATCGATGATTTCCTTGGAATGTCGCTCCTGCTGCTAATAGCTCTTCCAGTTGACTTAATTTTGCTACGGTTATTCTTTCTCCTAGAACAAGTAATGGAATACCAGGCGGATAAGGAATAATCATACTTGCTGAAACCCTTCCCATTGTACGCATATATGGTAACCATTCTTTACTTAATGATGCAATTTCATTAAAGGTATAAATAGGTTCAGTAATAGGTACAAAATGATAGGCTGTTTGAGAAGCAGCTATGCTATCCGTTTTAGTTGTGTTTAATAGCATTGTTATAGCTTCTTTTATGCGGACTCTTATTTCAGCAAATGGGTAAGGATGTCCTTGCTTCAGCAAAGGTAACACAAATAATACTTGATTCGCATCAGCTAGCTCTCCATAGACATGCTTGGCCTCCAGTACCTCCTGTAATTGAAAACCACTATAACCATTGACACGTAACAATACCTTAAGTGGATCATCTACTTCAATTACTTCTAAGGAACCAATTGATCGTAATGCTTCAATCCATTGTTTCTTTTTTTCTATTATATATGCCCCATCACTCTCCATATATGTCTGTACATAATAGCGAGCATCATCTAATGAGGCTAATAATACATAGGATGGGCTACTAGATTGCAGCATACGTAGATAGTGATGTATTTTGTCAGCATCAATTAATTTCGACTTAACATGCATAAAGGATGCCATCGTCATTGCTGGTAATGTCTTATGTGCTGATTGTACAACGACATCTGCTCCTAATGACAAAGCGGATGGTTGAAATAATGTACACGCATTAAAATGAGCGCCATGTGCCTCATCCACTAAGACAGGGATTTCTTTTTCATGACAATAAGCAATTTGTTGCTGTATTTCATTCGATGTCATCCCATAATAAGTAGGATATGTTAAAACGACCGCTTTCGCCTCTGGATAATTTTTCACTGCTTCTTTAAGATCTTTATAAGTGACATGCGTTGCCGTTAACGTTCGCTCATCCCAGATTGGTGAGACAAAAATAGGCTTAGCCCCCACAAGTTCAATGGCGTGGAAAATTGATTTATGGGCATTACGTTGGACAATAATGGTATCACCTTTATCACATGTAGCATAAATCATCGTTAAATTCCCAACAGTAGAACCGCCCACTAGAAAGAAACTCTTCATTGCTCCATATGTATCTGCTAGTAAATTTTCTGCTTCTAATATCATTTCCTCAGGGTAATGCAAATCATCTAAACCTGTTAATTCAGTTACATCATAACGCATAACATCTTTAAATGCTTGCGGAAGATGGGACAGTTCGCCATGCTTATGACCTGGGACATGAAAAGAAATATTTTGTTGTTGTCTAAAACGTTCTAATCCCTCTATAATTGGCTTTTTCTTTTGCAAAACAAACACCCATTTTCGTTAGATTCTTATTTAATTATACGAAATTATAACGAGATAAAAAAGCTATCCCTCAACAAGGTTCTCCATATTTATCTGTTGAACTAAAATTTTTCAACAAAACGTCTTATTATCTCTGTTTCCATTGCATCTAGATTACTTTGAGTTTACTCCAAAGGAATCATCGTTTAGAGGCTATGTGACAACATAATTTAGTCACGCCGGCATTCTATTTGAATAGATATTTGAATAGCCACTAAAAAGCAGACATTCTTTACCTCATTATCGAAGAGAGAACATTTAGTAAAAAAACATTTGCTCATTCCATATAAAAACCGATTATTGCCGTTATCTGCAATAATCGGTTTTTCCACAAAACTATTCTTTCACCACTTTAACGGCCATTTCCTTTACTAATTGCTCCACTAGTCTTGGGACAAAATTATCTAAAACTGGATTCATCATTCCTGCTAAAAAGCCGCTAGCCTTCATTGTTAACTTACCAGTAAGTTGCAATGATTGATCTTAATTTTGTTTTATTTCAAATGAACCATCGCCATTTATCGGATCGGATAAGCCCTCCAAATCAAAAAGTATCTGATGAGCATCTGATTTTTTCACCTTCAGCTCCACTTTAACAGCTTTTTGAATAATGCCAAAATCTCCTTGAAAGACCCAAATCATATCATTTTCATTCAATAATTCGTGGTGTAAGTAACCTGGTATTAAAACAGCCCATTGTTCTTTATTTTGAATAAATTCCTCTAACTTTTCTTTCTGCATACTGATATTCTTACTATATTGTCCAGTTGCCATTACATTGCACCCCTTTGTGTGTTTTAATCACTCCATTAAACTTTAACATTTTATAGGTCTCTAAATAAATAAAAAAAACCACTGATTTCTCAGTGGTTACTTTGTTGCCTAGCGACGTCCTACTCTCACAGGGGGAAGCCCCCAACTACCATCGGCGCTAAAGAGCTTAACTTCCGTGTTCGGTATGGGAACGGGTGTGACCTCTTTGCCATCATCACTAGACTATGGTCGGCTTTCAATATACATCGCATTTCTTCGTCAGCTTCTGTCGTTCAGTCAGTCACGTACTTGAGTACGCTCCTTCCCTCTCTCTATTGCTTCCTCGAACTACTCGTATCTTGAAACCCTTCATAAAAGAAATTATTCTTTCAAAACTGGATAAACGGTTCATTGAATGGTTCAAACGTTTTGGTTAAGTCCTCGATCGATTAGTATTCGTCAGCTCCATGTGTCACCACACTTCCACCTCGAACCTATCTACCTCATCGTCTTTGAGGGATCTTACTTACTTGCGTAATGGGAAATCTCATCTTGAGGGGGGCTTCATGCTTAGATGCTTTCAGCACTTATCCCGTCCACACATAGCTACCCAGCGATGCCTTTGGCAAGACAACTGGTACACCAGCGGTGTGTCCATCCCGGTCCTCTCGTACTAAGGACAGCTCCTCTCAAATTTCCTACGCCCACGACGGATAGGGACCGAACTGTCTCACGACGTTCTGAACCCAGCTCGCGTACCGCTTTAATGGGCGAACAGCCCAACCCTTGGGACCGACTACAGCCCCAGGATGCGATGAGCCGACATCGAGGTGCCAAACCTCCCCGTCGATGTGGACTCTTGGGGGAGATAAGCCTGTTATCCCCGGGGTAGCTTTTATCCGTTGAGCGATGGCCCTTCCATGCGGAACCACCGGATCACTAAGCCCGTCTTTCGACCCTGCTCGACTTGTAGGTCTCGCAGTCAAGCTCCCTTGTGCCTTTACACTCTACGAATGATTTCCAACCATTCTGAGGGAACCTTTGGGCGCCTCCGTTACCTTTTAGGAGGCGACCGCCCCAGTCAAACTGTCCGCCTGACACTGTCTCCTGCCCCGCTAAGGGGCATGGGTTAGAATTTCAATACAACCAGGGTAGTATCCCACCGACGCCTCCTTCGAAGCTGGCGCTCCGAGATCTCTGGCTCCTACCTATCCTGTACAAGTTGTACCAAAATTCAATATCAGGCTACAGTAAAGCTCCACGGGGTCTTTCCGTCCTGTCGCGGGTAACCTGCATCTTCACAGGTACTATAATTTCACCGAGTCTCTCGTTGAGACAGTGCCCAGATCGTTACGCCTTTCGTGCGGGTCGGAACTTACCCGACAAGGAATTTCGCTACCTTAGGACCGTTATAGTTACGGCCGCCGTTTACTGGGGCTTCAATTCGCAGCTTCGCTTGCGCTAACCACTCCTCTTAACCTTCCAGCACCGGGCAGGCGTCAGCCCCTATACGTCACCTTACGGTTTTGCAGAGACCTGTGTTTTTGCTAAACAGTCGCCTGGGCCTATTCACTGCGGCTCTCATGCGCTTGCACGCTCAAGAGCACCCCTTCTCCCGAAGTTACGGGGTCATTTTGCCGAGTTCCTTAACGAGAGTTCTCTCGCACACCTTAGGATTCTCTCCTCGACTACCTGTGTCGGTTTGCGGTACGGGCACCTCTCACCTCGATAGAGGCTTTTCTTGGCAGTGTGAAATCAGGAACTTCGTCCATACGGACTCGCCATCACAGCTCAACGTTACAGTGTGCGGATTTGCCTACACACACGCCTTACTGCTTGGACGCGCATAACCAACAGCGCGCTTACCCTATCCTACTGCGTCCCCCCATTTCTCAAACGGTGAGGAGGTGGTACAGGAATATCAACCTGTTGTCCATCGCCTACGCCTATCGGCCTCGGCTTAGGTCCCGACTAACCCTGAGCGGACGAGCCTTCCTCAGGAAACCTTAGTCATACGGTGGACGGGATTCTCACCCGTCTTTCGCTACTCATACCGGCATTCTCACTTCTAAGCGCTCCACCAGTCCTTCCGGTCTGACTTCAACGCACTTAGAACGCTCTCCTACCACTGACATCGTAGATGTCAATCCACAGCTTCGGTGAATCGTTTAGCCCCGATACATTTTCGGCGCAGCGTCACTCGACCAGTGAGCTATTACGCACTCTTTAAATGATGGCTGCTTCTAAGCCAACATCCTGGTTGTCTGTGCAACGCCACATCCTTTTCCACTTAACGATTACTTTGGGACCTTAGCTGGTGGTCTGGGCTGTTTCCCTTTTGACTACGGATCTTATCACTCGCAGTCTGACTCCCGTGTATAAATATCTGGCATTCGGAGTTTGTCTGAATTCGGTAAACCGGGATGGCCCCCTAGTCCAAACAGTGCTCTACCTCCAGTATTCTCATCACGAGGCTAGCCCTAAAGCTATTTCGGAGAGAACCAGCTATCTCCAAGTTCGATTGGAATTTCTCCGCTACCCACACCTCATCCCCGCACTTTTCAACGTGCGTGGGTTCGGGCCTCCAGTAAGTGTTACCTTACCTTCACCCTGGACATGGGTAGATCACCTGGTTTCGGGTCTACGACCACGTACTATTTCGCCCTATTCAGACTCGCTTTCGCTGCGGCTCCGCCTTCTAAAGCTTAACCTCGCACGTAATCGTAACTCGCCGGTTCATTCTACAAAAGGCACGCTATCACCCATTAACGGGCTCTAACTACTTGTAGGCACACGGTTTCAGGATCTCTTTCACTCCCCTTCCGGGGTGCTTTTCACCTTTCCCTCACGGTACTGGTTCACTATCGGTCACTAGGTAGTATTTAGCCTTGGGAGATGGTCCTCCCGGATTCCGACGGAATTTCACGTGTTCCGCCGTACTCAGGATCCACTCAGGAGAGAACGAACTTTCGACTACAGGGCTTTTACCTGCTCTGGCGGACCTTTCCAAGTCGCTTCATCTAACTCGCTCTTTTGTAACTCCGTATTGAGTGTCCTACAACCCCAAGAGGCAAGCCTCTTGGTTTGGGCTCTTCCCGTTTCGCTCGCCGCTACTCAGGGAATCGATTTTTCTTTCTCTTCCTCCAGGTACTTAGATGTTTCAGTTCCCTGGGTCTGCCTTCAAGACGCTATGTATTCACGTCAAGATACTACGCCATTAAACGTAGTGGGTTCCCCCATTCGGAAATCTCCGGATCAAAGCTCACTTACAGCTCCCCGAAGCATATCGGTGTTAGTGCCGTCCTTCTTCGGCTCCTAGTGCCAAGGCATTCGCCGTGCGCCCTTAATAACTTAACCAAGTTATTAAGCCTATAAAAAAACTTAAAAAATAAATGTGTTTGTTACAATTTCAATGTCGTTTTATCCAGTTTTCAAAGAACAAGTTTTGAAGATTTTCATTCAAGAAAGAATGAACCTTCAAAACTGAACGCAAAACGTAATCTTACAAACCCTAGGTTTGTATTCCGAAATAATCCTTAGAAAGGAGGTGATCCAGCCGCACCTTCCGATACGGCTACCTTGTTACGACTTCACCCCAATCATCTATCCCACCTTCGGCGGCTGGCTCCAAAAGGTTACCTCACCGACTTCGGGTGTTACAAACTCTCGTGGTGTGACGGGCGGTGTGTACAAGGCCCGGGAACGTATTCACCGCGGCATGCTGATCCGCGATTACTAGCGATTCCGGCTTCATGTAGGCGAGTTGCAGCCTACAATCCGAACTGAGAACGACTTTATCGGATTAGCTCCCTCTCGCGAGTTGGCAACCGTTTGTATCGTCCATTGTAGCACGTGTGTAGCCCAGGTCATAAGGGGCATGATGATTTGACGTCATCCCCACCTTCCTCCGGTTTGTCACCGGCAGTCACCTTAGAGTGCCCAACTAAATGATGGCAACTAAGATCAAGGGTTGCGCTCGTTGCGGGACTTAACCCAACATCTCACGACACGAGCTGACGACAACCATGCACCACCTGTCACCGTTGCCCCCGAAGGGGAAACTATATCTCTACAGTGGTCAACGGGATGTCAAGACCTGGTAAGGTTCTTCGCGTTGCTTCGAATTAAACCACATGCTCCACCGCTTGTGCGGGCCCCCGTCAATTCCTTTGAGTTTCAGTCTTGCGACCGTACTCCCCAGGCGGAGTGCTTAATGCGTTAGCTGCAGCACTAAGGGGCGGAAACCCCCTAACACTTAGCACTCATCGTTTACGGCGTGGACTACCAGGGTATCTAATCCTGTTTGCTCCCCACGCTTTCGCGCCTCAGTGTCAGTTACAGACCAGATAGTCGCCTTCGCCACTGGTGTTCCTCCAAATCTCTACGCATTTCACCGCTACACTTGGAATTCCACTATCCTCTTCTGCACTCAAGTCTCCCAGTTTCCAATGACCCTCCACGGTTGAGCCGTGGGCTTTCACATCAGACTTAAGAAACCACCTGCGCGCGCTTTACGCCCAATAATTCCGGACAACGCTTGCCACCTACGTATTACCGCGGCTGCTGGCACGTAGTTAGCCGTGGCTTTCTAATAAGGTACCGTCAAGGTACAGCCAGTTACTACTGTACTTGTTCTTCCCTTACAACAGAGTTTTACGAACCGAAATCCTTCTTCACTCACGCGGCGTTGCTCCATCAGGCTTTCGCCCATTGTGGAAGATTCCCTACTGCTGCCTCCCGTAGGAGTCTGGGCCGTGTCTCAGTCCCAGTGTGGCCGATCACCCTCTCAGGTCGGCTACGCATCGTCGCCTTGGTGAGCCGTTACCTCACCAACTAGCTAATGCGCCGCGGGCCCATCCTATAGCGACAGCCGAAACCGTCTTTCAGTATTTCACCATGAGGTGAAACAGATTATTCGGTATTAGCCCCGGTTTCCCGGAGTTATCCCAAACTATAAGGTAGGTTGCCCACGTGTTACTCACCCGTCCGCCGCTAACGTCGAAGGAGCAAGCTCCTTCTCTGTTCGCTCGACTTGCATGTATTAGGCACGCCGCCAGCGTTCGTCCTGAGCCAGGATCAAACTCTCCATAAAAGAAATTTGAATAGCTCAAATTGTTTTGCTGGCATCAATTTTGATGTCCAAAATTTTGTTTCGTTCACTAACAGAAGTTAGTTACTGAAAACTTTATTGATTACGTTTTGCTTGTTCAGTTTTCAAGGTTCATTTCGTTAACTGCTGTTTTAGCAGCAACTCTTATATAATACCATGTCGTATATAATGTGTCAACATAAATTTTTAATTTATTTTCGTTTCAATCAGTTATATTAGCGACTTTTATAACTATATCATATTCTTTTCATATTGCAAGCTTTTTATAAAAAAAATATTAAAGCTGTTATTCCTAATACACCCGGAATACCTAAGACGGCAATAGTTAAGACTGAAAATAGATTGATGGGTACATTATATCCTATATAACCAATACCTAAATGGATTATAAATAATAATAGAAAAGCAAATGCAAATCTAAACCAAAACACCGATAACCCTTCTAAAATCTTACCTAGTTTAGCATGTCTTATTATTACATAAAGAAAAAGAAGCCCTACAGGAATACTAATACTCATAATTACTAACCAAGACAATATGGTTGCCCCCTCAATTAAATAATTATGAAAGTTTATGTTTCCTGTATCGCTTCTATGAATATTTAAATAAGAACTATTTTATTAATACCTTGCGAATTCTAGCTTCCTTAAATAAATAGAAATGAATACTTTCTGCTGTTTTGCGTTGAGCAATTACCCCGAGATCATAGTCATCCATTAATTCTTCTATTATCTTCGCCTGCTGTAAATCCTCTTTTGTTTCTTTTATAAGATTCACAAGCCTATCATCGAATTCTTTTTTTAACTTTCCTTTACTACGGAAGAACATATTAATCCCTCACTCATAATTCGCGTCGGCCTTCCATTGCCTTAGATAGCGTAACCTCATCTGCGTATTCTAAATCTCCCCCTACTGGCAATCCATGCGCAATACGAGTCGTACGAATCCCTGAAGGTTTGACAAGGCGAGATATGTACATAGCTGTTGCCTCACCTTCAATTGTTGAATTCGTAGCTAAAATAAGCTCTTGTACACTTTCATCTTGCAAACGCACTAACAAGGAAGCAACATTAATATCTTCTGGACCGATACCATCCATTGGAGAAATTGCACCTTGAAGTACATGATACATGCCGTTGTAGTCACGCATTTTTTCCATTGCAATAACATCCTTTGTATCTTGCACAACACAAATAATAGAATGATCTCGCTGCTTGTCTGCACAAATGTGACATGGGTCTACATCTGTTATATTGCCACAGACAGAACAGTAACTCAGGTTTCGTTTAGCATCAATCAATGCTTTAGAGAAAGATAATACATCGTCTTCTTTCATAGATAACACAAAAAACGCCAGACGAGCCGCGGTTTTCGGCCCGATACCTGGCAATTTCATAAAACTATCGATCAATTTAGATATTGGTTCTGGGTAGTACATATGATTACCTCCTAGAATGGAAGGTTTAAGCCTTGAGTGAATTTACCCATCGTTGAGTTTGTTTTTTCTTCTACCTTTTTCAACGCTTCGTTTGTTGCAATAACAATTAGGTCTTGTAACATTTCGATGTCTTCTGGGTCTACTACAGCTTCATCTAGATTTACTGACACTACTTCACGCTGACCAGAAACTGTTACTTTTACCATGCCGCCGCCTGCAACACCTTCAAATTGCTCAGCATTTAAAGCCTCTTGAGCCTCCATCATTTCCTTTTGCATTTTTTGCATCTTTTTCATCATACCTTGCATATTTCCCATTCCACGCATAAATGTCTTCCTCCTAAAAATTTAATCTTCAATAATTTCAACAAAATCTTTACCAAAGAGCTTTTCAGCCTCTGTCACAAGTGGATCTTGTGAAGCAAGAGGTTGGGCATCATCGATAAATGGTTCATCTGGCATTTCTGCCGGTGGTGGCTCTAATAATTCTTCTCCATGCTCTGAGACAGCCTGTGATTTCTTTTGCTGTAGACTGTGATCACGGATAAACTCTTCACGCATTTTCAACCAAGATTCTTCTGGTATACATAGCATCTCGTACATTGTACCAGTTTGCCCAGCAATTAATTGTGTAAAGTGAGCCTTTAAAGATTGGTTATCGGCAACCATCTGACAATGAATATCATACTTGAATTTTAACACAAAAGCACTCGAAGATGCCGCAACAGGTTCAGCCTCTGCTAAAAGAGCCGATTGAGATTTTTGCATTTGATTTAATGCTTGTGCCCAAACTGACTTGATACGTTGCACATCTTGCTTTGTAGCATCTTTCAACACTTCCTGAATACGACCAGTGGGTGCTTTATAGCCATTCGGGTTTTTAGCACGAGGTCTTTGCTCTTTTTGCGTTGACGTCATTTGCACAGGAGTTCCTGTTTGCAGTTGCAAGGATAATTGTTGAATCATCTGCTCAAGCGCTACCACCTTTTGCGTGAGTTCTGAGCTTTGTACAGTTTCGTTCATAGCCACCGTTTGATGCGCTAACCCTCCCGAAAATTGTGCCATTTTAAGCAATGCTGTTTCTAAGTAAATTTTCGTATGGTGAGAGAAACGCATCTCCTGCTGTACTTTTGCGAGTATATCAATATAGCCATAAAGCATAT
Organism: Lysinibacillus sp. FSL L8-0126; assembly: GCF_038630385.1. Taxonomy (NCBI): domain Bacteria; kingdom Bacillati; phylum Bacillota; class Bacilli; order Caryophanales; family Bacillaceae; genus Lysinibacillus; species Lysinibacillus sp. FSL L8-0126. Next base: position 1,476,301 of record NZ_CP152028.1, read on the forward strand.
CTGGAGCAAATTCGTGTGCTAAAGTAAATACACGCTCCTCAGGGGACACTAACTCTAAAAGTTCAGCTAAATCATCACTTGTTTGAAGTAATAGTAAATCGCGGAAAAAAGTAATTAAATCTTCTGAAAGGCGCAAGGGATCCTTGCCATCAGCTATAAGTTGCTCTAAAAGAGCTAGCATTTGAGCAACATCTTTTACTTTCAATGCTTCAGCTAAGTCATAAAAAACATCCTGACTAATTGAACCTGTAACTAATAATGTGTCCTCAAGCTTTAATTTTTCCCCACTAAATGACACAACTTGGTCTAGCAAACTTAAAGCATCACGCATTCCTCCTGCGGCTGATTGTGCGATCACCTTTAAACCTTGTTCTTCATATGGTAAATCAATATCTTCTAGGACGACCTTCATACGTTCAATAATATCATTGGTAGAAAGTCGCTTAAAATCAAAGCGCTGACAACGAGAAATAATCGTTGCAGGCAATTTGTGAGGCTCTGTCGTTGCTAAAATAAATACAGCATGAGGAGGTGGCTCTTCCAAAGTTTTTAAAAGAGCGTTAAAGGCACTTGTAGAAAGCATATGCACTTCGTCTATGATGTACACCTTATATCTACTGCTTGCAGGAGCAAAGCGAACCTTTTCTATAATATCCCTAATCTCTTCAACACGTGAATTCGAAGCCGCGTCAAATTCAATGACATCAGGATGGGAGCCATCCGTAATACTTATGCATGTAGCGCATTCATTACACGGTTCTTTCGATGGTGCATGTTCACAATTTAAAGCCTTCGCAAAGATTTTGGCTGTACTTGTTTTCCCTGTACCACGCGGCCCAGAAAATAAGTAAGCATGCGTTGTTTTATTTGCTAGGAGAGCATTTTGTAGCGTTCTTTTGACATGTGCTTGGCCAGACATTTCTCGAAAAGATTGCGGTCGATACACACGATAAAATGCTTGATACGTCACTGATTTCCTCTCTCCTTCTCCATTTAATTGAATAGTTATATTATAGCATTTGCCTTCTTATATAGAAAATGAAGTTACTAAATTTAAAAATAAAAAAGCACCCGCCTTATAGTAGACGGATGCTTTGAATTGGCAAGTTAATGCCGTGCACCTTTCCTTGACAGCCGCACATAAGCGTTACTCTTGTCGTTAGCTCGGATTAGGCAACCCCGCGGCACATGGATAAGACCACTTAATGCTGCTTCCTTCCGGACCTGACATGGTTCATGGGTATCCATTGCGCAGGACCCAATCGTCAACACTACGTGCAAAAGGCAGACCAAACAATACGGACAGCCTCGAAAAAGGAATTCAGTCTCGCTAGAGCGGATTGCGAGTTACAGGACACCGCTACCTTCCCACCTAGCACGGCAATAACTAGTATACTGACAGTTTGTATAAATTGCAACTTAATGCACAAATTATTTATTTCCAAGCCCTGAATAAACTACTTAAATTTTTTTCAAAAAAAATATTGACGAGTGTTTCTAGTTATGATAAATTTATTTTTGTCGATAAGACAGCAGAGCAATATAACATGGAGGTATACCCAAGTCTGGCTGAAGGGATCGGTCTTGAAAACCGACAGGCGGGTAACACCGCGCGGGGGTTCGAATCCCTCTACCTCCTCCATTTTTAAAATTTCCGACTACAATTGTAGCCGTTTTTTTTTGCCAAAATTGTATGTATTACTTGTTAGATACCACTTCCGCCTCGGTTGTGGTATTTTTTATTATATGAATGATGGGAGGTTGTAATATTGCAATCGAAATTATCTATGACACGTGCTTCCCTTACTTGGATTTTCATTATTGCTGTCCTGACCGCAATTGGTAGTGAAATTAAAATTATGCCATTTGCTAATACAACATTCCGTTTTGGTTTAGGTACGATCATCTTCTTTTTATGCACACTACTTAAACCTACACCGATTATTTTAGCCGGTATTGCAACAAGTATAGTGACAACAATTTTTCGTGTTATTAATTCCACGTTACACAACGTTCCAATTTCTGAGAGTCTATTTAACCATTTACCAGCCGCGTTATTTTATGTATTGTTTGCAGTGTGCCTACAAATTTTAGATATTCAACAATATAGAGAAAAACCTTTAAAACTTGGTTTACTCGTCGCCTTTAGTGAGGTCATTAGTAATTTAGCAGAACAAATTTTTCGATTTTTTGTCCAAAATTATACTTTTTTATTTCTTCATGACCTCCTGATCCTATTAGCCGTAGCTATATTACGCAGTTTTTTTGTAGTAGGTATTTATAGCTCCATTTTGATTGCTGAGCAAAAAAAACGAGTACAAGAAATGCTCAATATCGGATCTGACCTCTATGTTGAGACCCTATACTTAAAAAAATCAATGAACCATATTGAAACTATTACAGCCAGCGGTTATGAATTATATCGACAGTTAAAAGTGCTAGGTTATCGAGCTGAAAGTTTACAGGCACTTCATATTGCCCAGGAAATCCATGAAGTGAAGAAAGATTCTCAACGTATATATGCTGGTATTTCGAAGATTGTGGGCGAAAGAAGCTTCGGCCCTTTCGTATTATCTGAATTATTGCATTATATTGAAGAAGGCAATAGGAAATACGCTGAATTACTTGGTAAGGATATACAATTTAATACATGTATAGACTTCGATTTTCAAACAAAGGAACATATTGCACTCCTTGCTCTTTTAAATAACTTATCTGCCAATGCTGTTGAGGCTATTGAAGAACAAGGTATCATTTCTATTGCTATTGGGCGCCAAGAAGATAATACTGTAATAACAGTATGTGATAATGGACAAGGAATTTCACAAGCAGATATTTCTGTTATCTTTGAACCTGGATACACAACCAAGTTCAATATTGATGGTGTAGCGGCAACTGGCATTGGGCTTTCACACGTTGCTGAATTAGTAGAAAAATTAAAAGGCTCAATAACCGTTGATTCAGACGATCAATATACAACGTTTAAAATCATAATTCCTACGCAAACTATTCAAACGGGAGAGACTTAAATGAGGTATTTTATTGTAGACGATGATCGTGCAAGTCGTGTTATGTTAAAACAAATTATTGAAGATAGCGGGCTAGGTACAGTTATTGGTGAGGCACGTAATGGTGAGGATGCCATACCACAGATTTTAATGACGCAGCCAGAATTTGTGTTAATTGATTTATTGATGCCCAAGCTCGATGGTATAGCAACAGTTGAGCAACTTATGCAAAATCGTTTTGAGGGACAATTTATTATGATTTCACAAGTTGTGAATAAGGAAATGGTTGGTGAGGCCTATGAACAAGGAATTGATTTCTTCATTCATAAACCAATCAACCGTATCGAAGTAGAAAATGTTTTGAAAAAAACAACTGAACAATTTCGACTTAAAAATTCGCTGTTAGTTATACGTCAATCACTTACAAACATTGAATTAACTGAACAAAAGGCTCATAAAGCAACATCACGAGATCATATTCAATCTATTTTAAATGATATGGGCATTGTCGGTGAAATTGGTAGTGAGGATATAATTGCCATTATAGAAACATTACTTGCTCATCAGCATAAGATTGCACCTCTTCCTCCATTAAAAGAGCTGTATGAAGAAATTGCAGCTGTGACAAAGGCTACACCCGATGACATATTAAAGGAAAGTAAAGCCATTGAACAGCGTGTGCGCCGAACAATATTAGCTGCAATGATTAATCTTGCTAATTTAGGGGTTGTTGATTATACAAACTCTGAATTCGAGTACTATGCCCCACGCTACTTTGATTTTAAAGAGATTCGCCAGCTCATGACACAAATTGAAGACCACGATAATCGTAAAGCAAAGGTTAATATTAAGAAGTTTATTCAAGTTTTATATTCAGACATTTTAACAAAAGTAAATTAATTTTCTCGGATTTTGTCGGATTCCGTAAGTCCTCTGTATTATTAAAGTAAGGCGTGTCCTGAAAATTTAATACTAGGGGAGGTACAAAGGATTTGAAAAAGAAATTTAAAATCAGTTTAGCCGCTCAAATTTTAATCGGTTTGATTTTAGGGATCATTATTGGTGGTATCTTTTACGGAAACCCCAAAATTGAGACATATTTACAACCATTAGGGGATATATTTTTACATCTAATTAAGATGATTGTTGTACCGATTATAATTTCGACTTTAATCGTTGGTGTTGCTGGTACTGGAGATATGAAGCAACTTGGACGATTAGGCGGGAAATCTATTATTTACTTTGAAATTATTACAACTGTTGCCATCGTAGTTGGATTACTTTCTGCGAACATTTTCCAACCTGGTGCAGGTATAAATATGAATGAACTATCTCAAGGTGATATTTCAAAGTATGTATCAACAACTGAAGAAGTACAGCATGAGGGGCCATTTGATATCATTGTAGGCATTGTCCCAACAAATATCATTCAGTCAATGGCTGAAGGTGATATGCTTGCGATTATCTTCTTCTCAGTTCTTTTTGGTTTAGGGGTTGCTGCAGTTGGTGATCGAGGAAAACCAGTCTTAGACTTCTTCCAAGGGGTAGCAGATGCTATGTTCTGGGTAACAAACCTCGTAATGAAATTCGCTCCACTTGGGGTATTTGGTTTAATTGGTGTAACCGTTTCCAAATATGGGTTTGCCTCCCTGGTTCCACTTGCCAAATTGGCCATTCTTGTATATGCAACAATGCTATTCTTTATCTTTGTCGTTCTTGGCCTTGTGGCAAAATTCGCAGGAATTAGCATCTTCTATTTAATTAAAGTATTAAAAGATGAACTAATTTTAGCGTTCTCTACAGCAAGTTCTGAAGCTGTATTACCACGTGTTATGATGAAAATGGAGAAATTAGGTGCGCCAAAGGATATTGTTTCCTTTGTTATACCAACTGGTTACTCCTTTAACTTAGATGGATCAACACTCTACCAAGCCATTGCAGCATTATTTATTGCTCAAATGTACGGTATTCACCTAAGCATTGGTGAACAAATTACGTTAATGCTTGTACTAATGGTTACATCTAAAGGGATTGCAGGTGTTCCAGGAGTATCATTCGTAGTACTTCTAGCAACTTTAGGTACTGTCGGTATTCCACTTGAAGGACTAGCATTTATCGCTGGTATTGACCGTATTCTTGATATGGGACGTACAGTTGTTAACGTAATTGGTAACTCATTAGCGTCATTAGTAATGGCAAAATGGGAAGGTCGTTTCGATCGCGAAAAGATGAAAAATTACTTTAATGATAATGAAAATCTAGCGTAAGTTAAAAAAATCCTCACGATGTTGGATGGCATCGTGAGGGTTTTTTTATTTTGCTAATATTTTATCTAAATAAGCAATAATGGATTCTTTTCCATTGACATGTGCTTCCTGTGCACGCTTTTCATCTTTTTCGAGTTTGGCTTCTGCTGCTGCTACAATTTTTTCAGCCTCTTGCTGTGGCACGACAATCACACCGTCTACATCCCCAATTATATAATCACCAGGGAGAACTGTTACTCCCCCTATGGCAATGGGCACATTTACTTGACCACCACCATTTTTATTGCCTGCAGCTACGGTAGTACCTAACGAGAATATAGGGAAATTTAGCTCCTGAATTGCTTCAATATCACGGATTACGCCATCTACAACAAAACCTTGTACACCAATGCCCTTTGCTAAGGAAATCACAAAATCTCCAGCTACCGCTCTATTCGTATTTCCTTTTGCATCAATTACTAAAATATCCCCTTCATTCGCTGCTCTAATTGCTTCCAATACTGCCCCGTTTTCACCATCTGGTAAACGTACAGTCACAGCTCGTCCTGCAATTTTAAAATGATCTGCTAACGGCTTGATATCACTACGCAAATTGGTATGCCCACCTGTCGCATCTGATATAGCTGTAGTTGGTAGATGCTGAAAGCTTACTTCCACTTTTGTCATACATAACACCCCTATTATGATTGATGAAAGCCTTACACTATTATTGTAAATAAAAAATATAGACTATTTCAATATATATCGAAAACAAGTGGAAAAAATGACAACAGTATTTCACCATTATTTTTTATGAAATATGTGTATTGATATTAAAATGGCATCATCTATTTAAAGGATAGTGCCATGTTTAAGATTAAATAATTTCGATAAACTGCTTGGATTGTTCATCTAATGCTTCAGCAGCAGATGCAATTTCACTAAAATCATTTGTAGTGACGGTAATTTGTTCATTCGTTTTATCCGCTTTTTCAGCTATCCTTGTAATACTGTCTGTCACCTGACTAATTTCTCGTTCAATCCCTTCAACATTATCTTTCACTTCTGAAATGGATTGCTCAACTCTTACAGAAAGCTTTCGAACCTCTTTGGCTACTACATCAAAACCTCTACCATATTCGCCAGCTCTAGCTGCTTCAATGGCCGCATTTAAAGCCAATAAATTAGTTTGTGAGGCAATCTCTTGAATCGTTTTGACAATGCCTTTTATAGAATCCGCTTGTTTTTGAAGCTGTGCAAGATTACTTACATTTTCATTTGATTCCTGTGACACTACTTGAATGGTTTCCAGTAGGTCCTGGCTATTTTGAATACCAGCCTCTGAACGCTGATAAAGCTCTTTAGACATACTCTTTAATTTGTCGGCTACGCTCATTATCTCATTTTGACGTTCAGTAATATTAGCAGCTATTTTAGAAACACCTATTACTTTTCTTGTATTATTTGCGAAAACAGGCATATATGTCGCTTCCAACCAAATTCTTTGACCGTTAGCATCGATTCGCTCAACTTTATCCTGATAGCTATTTCCAGCTGTTAGATTACACCAAAATTTATCGTACTCGCTACTATTCGTAAAATCAGGCAAGCAAAGTTCTTTATGGTGCTTTCCTAACATCTCCTGTACGGTATAACCTAATGTTTGAGCAAATAGCTCATTGACGTATGCTACTCTTCTGTCCATATTAAAGCGGATAATTGCTATATTACGTTCAATGGCTTGTACTACTAAATCATCGGTTACTTGAGCATCTACACTGTGCATATACAACACCTCATTTATTTCTATTTTTTTACTTAAAATATAATTATTTAACTTTTATCTTACATAAAAAACATGGGAATGCTCACCCATGTTTTTTTAATAAACGTAAAACACCTTTCGAAGTCGTTGCCACATGAAAGAGCGCCTTTTGTTCTGCACGTATAAAGTCTTCCTCTAACATTATTTTAAAATGCTTCAAAATTGCATTATAGAATCCATTTACATTATATAAAATGACAGGTTTTTCATGCAGTCCAATCTGAGCCCAAGTAAATACCTCAAAATATTCATCTAAAGTTCCTGCGCCACCAGGAAGAGCAATAAAGGCATCGGCTAACTCTGCCATTTTAGCCTTACGAATATGCATAGAGTCTACAAAATGAATCTCTGTTAATGAGGCATGTGCCAATTCTCTCTTCTGTAAATGAGTGGGCATCACACCAATTACTTCTCCACCCGCTGCTAAAACAGCATCGGCTACCTTCCCCATTAACCCTGTTTTAGAACCACCATAGACCACACCATGACCGCTGTTAGCTAGTGCTGTACCTAGCTCCGCCGCCTTCTCAGCATAAATAGGATTTTTACCTAAACCAGATCCGCAATACACTGCAATTCTTATAGTAATCCCTCCTATTCAAAAAACGTGCAACAATCAGCTATATATTGTCCCACGTTTTTTGGTCATTTACTTTTACTTTCGTAAATGGCTTGTTTGTTTTAGCATATGACTGATGCGGCTCACAATTGATTCAATGGCATCAGGATTTTTTAATAAATCATAATCGTTAATATCTAAACGAAGAACTGGACAGGAATTAAAGTTATTAATCCAGTTTTCGTAGCGTTCATGCATTTCTACCCAATAATCATTCGGTGTCTGTTGCTCCATGGCACGTCCACGCTCTTGAATACGACCAATAACTGCATCAATTGGTCCTTCAAGATAGACAAGCAAATCTGGATGCGGGAAATAGGGTGTCATCACCATCGCATCAAACAAATTTGTATATGTTTCATAATCTGTCGGACTCATTGTTCCTTTATCATAGTGCATCTTAGCAAAAATCCCAGTATCTTCGTAAATGGATCGATCTTGTACAAATCCTCCGCCATATTCAAAAATACGCTTCTGTTCTTTAAATCGCTCTGCTAAAAAGTAAACCTGTAAATGAAAGCTCCATTTTTCAAAGTCATCATAAAATTTATCAAGGTATGGATTCGTATCTACTTTCTCGAATGATGTACGAAAGTTTAGTGCCTCTGCCAACGCCTTTGTCATCGTTGATTTTCCTACACCAACAGTTCCTGCAATAGTGATGACTGTTTGTGGTGGAATATCATACTTCTCTCTTAAATTCATTATTGCAAACTCCTTTGTTGTAACGTATCTTTAATTATTTTTAAAACATGTTCTAAATCATTTGGATTTTTTACAAAATCAAGCTGATCTCCATTAAATCGAATAACTGGAATTTCAGGATGCATGTTCTCAAAATGCTGGATAAAGGAATGATAATCAGCCACAAGCTGCTCCATGTAATCTCGTGAAATCATCTTTTCAAATTCTCGACCACGCATGGCGATACGCTTCATTAATGTTTCAACGCTGGCATGTAAATAAACCACTACATTTGGAACAGGCATATCCTTCGTTAAAATTCTATAGATTTCCTCGTACTTGTCGTACTCAGTTGGCGCCAATGTACGTTTCGCAAATATTAAATTTTTAAAAATATGATAGTCTGCTACAACCGGTTTGGCATGCGCTAATCGAAATTTTTTAATATCCGTTAATTGCTTATAGCGATTACAAAGGAAGAACATTTCCGTTTGGAAACTCCACTCCTCAATGTTTTCATAAAACTTATTTAAAAAAGGGTTTTCGTCTACAATTTCTTTTAATAGATGGTAATTAAATGTCGCTGCTATCTCTTTTGATAAAGAGGTTTTACCAACACCAATCGGACCTTCTACCGTAACAAATGGAACCGTCACCAGAAGTTCCTCCTTTTTGTTCGATGGATTATCACGTTGTGCCCTACTTTGGCACCTCATTCATTAAATAAATCAGTACTTTTCATTCTATCATAGTAGGAAAATGAAAAACAGAATCAACCTATTGATTGTTCTAGTAAATTTCTCTGCGCGATTTTTCTCTAATTCATAGAAAAAAGACATCGAGAATATACTTCCCAATGCCCTTACAATTCTTATAATTTCACTCGCTGTAATCGTAGTGCATTCAATACTACCGATACCGAACTGAAAGCCATTGCTGCCCCTGCCACCCACGGAGCAAGTAGACCGATTGCAGCAATAGGAATACCTAATGTATTGTAGGCAAATGCCCAAAATAGATTTTGTTTAATATTACGCATTGTTTTTCGACTCATTAGAATGGCATCTGCGATACTATTTAAGTCACCACGAATTAGCGTAATGTCTGCCGCTTCCATCGCAACGTCTGTTCCTGTACCGATTGCCATACCAATATTTGCGGTTGCCAGTGCAGGTGCATCATTAATACCGTCACCTACCATCGCTACTTTTTTCCCTTGAGCTTGAAGCTTTTTCACTTCATCTGCTTTGCCTTCAGGTAATACTTCAGCAATTACATAATTTACGCCTACCTCTGTTCCTATGGCTTGAGCAGTCCGTTCATTATCACCAGTCATCATAATGACCGTAATGCCCATATCCTGTAAACGATGAATAGCCTCTTTTGATGTATCTTTCACTGTATCAGCGACCGCTACTAAGCCTGCATATCGACCATTAATGGCAGCAAGCATCGCTGTTTTGCCGTTGCGTTCTAGTTGCTCCATGGTTGGTAATATATCATCAATATAAATTCCATATTGTTGCATTAATTTACGTGTACCAATGACAATACCTTGACCTGAGACAGTTGCCTGCACACCATAACCAGGTATTGCTTCGAAGAATTGAACTTCACCTAAAGCGATACCACGATCTTCTATACCGTGTACAATGGCTTCTGCTAGAGGGTGCTCTGATTGTTTCTCAGCTGCCCCAATTAAAGATAAAAAGCGTACTTCATCCTGCTCTGATGCTAATAAAACATCTGTAAGCTCAGGTTTACCATGTGTCACTGTACCAGTTTTATCTACAACTACTGTATCAATACTTTGTGTTTGTTCTAAATGTTCTCCACCTTTAAATAAAATACCAAATTCAGCTGCACGTCCTGAGCCTGCCATTATTGACGTTGGCGTTGCTAATCCAAGAGCACATGGACAAGCAATGACAAGTACTGCAATTAAAACCTCTAAAGCAGGTGTAAATTCACCAGGTCGAACCCATATAATCCAAATTAAAAATGTGACAATTGCAATGCCAACAACGATTGGTACGAAAATCCCTGAAATTCGGTCTGCCAAACGTTGAATCGGTGCTTTTGATCCTTGAGCATCTTCTACCACTTTTATGATTTGCGCTAATGCTGTATCACGACCAACCTTTGTCGCTATCATTTTAATAAAACCATTTTTATTAAGCGTAGAACCAAATAATGGATCGCCTTGTTTCTTATCAACTGGTAGACTTTCCCCTGTTAACATTGATTCGTCAACGGCTGTTATTCCCTCTATTACCTCGCCATCAACTGGAATCTTTTCCCCTGGTTTCACTAACATTACATCGCCAATGATCACTTCTTCTAAAGGAATCTCTTTTTCTACACCATCACGTACAACAATAGCGGTTTTGGCTTGAAGTCCCATTAGTTTTTTTATGGCTTCAGATGAGCGTCCTTTTGCTTTTGCTTCAAATAATTTACCTAATAAAATTAATGTAATTAAAACTGCACTCGTCTCAAAATAAAGATGTGGACCATGGTGTGATCCTATCGTTACAATTGCTTGATAGACACTATAGAAATAAGCTGCTGATGTCCCCATGACCACAAGTACATCCATATTTGCACTGCCATTGCGTAATGCTTTATAGGCACCTACATAAAATTGCTTACCAATAATAAATTGCACAGGAGTAGCCAGTAGCATTTGGACCCATGGATTCATAAGGAATTCTGGCACATATAAAAATGACGTAAAGGAAAAATGGCCGACCATCGTCCAAAGCAATGGTAAAGAAAGAATAGCCGAAAAAATAAATTTCCGTTGTTGCTGTTTAATGGCTTTTTCACGGTAATCCACTGTTTCCTGCTCATCTGCCTTTTGATGAGCACCATAGCCTAACTTCTCTACCTTTGCAATGATATCTGCCATGGACACTTCTGATGGATTAAACTCAATCACCGCTTTCTCCAGTGCTAGGTTAACATTGGCAGAAGAAATACCACTTAGCTTATTTAACCCTTTTTCAATGCGAGTCGCACAAGCTGCACATGTCATACCCGTAATATCAAGCTCAGTCTTTTGTTTAACAACACCATAACCTAGTGCTTCTATTTTCTTTTCAAAATCTTCTTCAGTTAGCTTTTTTGAGTCATACTTAATAGATGATTTTTCTAGCGCTAAATTAACCGTCGCTTGTTCTACCCCATCCATTTTATTTAAGCCTTTTTCTATACGAGTGGCACAGGCTGCACATGTCATGCCTGTAATTTGCAAATTCGCTTCTTTTATATCAGAACTCATTTACCTTTCACCTCTCCTTATACCAACAGGGGGTATATTTTTTTGAAAATAAGAGAGTGCTACAGGAGCACTCTGCAACTACTATTTTACATCATAGCCTTGATCATCAATTGTCTCTTTAATTTGATCAATGGATACTTGTGCATCATCAAATGCAACATCAACTAAACCATCTGCTAAATTAACTTTTACTTGTTCAACACCAGCTAAAGCACCAACATTTTTTTCAACTGCACTTACACAATGACCACATGACATTCCTTGTACATTTAACGTTACGTTTTGCATAATAAAATCTCTCCTTTTAATATGGTTTATATTTATTTTTTCATTAACTTTTGAATCGTTACTACTAACTCATCTAAAACCGCTTCATCGCCCTCTGATAAACGATCTACAACACAACCCTTTAAGTGACCTTCTAATAATATTTTTGCCACACTATTTAATGCGGACTGTGTAGCAGATAGTTGCGTAATAATATCATCACAGTAAACGTCTTTATCAATCATTCCTTTAATGCCGCGAATCTGGCCTTCAATACGATTTAAGCGCGTTGTTAAATCCTTTTTCACACGCTCAGGGTGATGACTTTTTCGACAAGACGTAGCTCCCTCTGTATGACAAACATCATCTTTTACTGTGTCTTCCATTCTACCCCTCCTATCTCAACTTCATAATACTATACCCAAGAAGGGTATGCAAGCGATAAAAATTTTTTTATTCATGATGATGCTCATGATCATTTTTTAATTGGCATAAAATTGTATTTCCATGTTGATGTGATGCCGTTTCTAATTGAATGGTTACATGCTTAATACCCTTATGCTCAAGATTATGTTCAATTTTTCGTAGAATATGCTCACCATCAGCTATTTTTAACTGTTCATTGACAACTGCATGACAGGACAATGCATTCGTTCCACTAGTAATTGTCCAGATGTGTAGATCATGGATACTTTTTATTCCATCCGTCTGTTCTATTAGTTGAATAATCTCCTGAACATCTACATTTGAAGGTGTTCCTTCCATTAAAACATGGATTGAAGCCTTTGTGACATAGTAGCCACTTCTTACTACTAATAAAGCAACAATTACGCTCGCAAGTGGATCTGCCCAGCCCCAGCCAAAAAACATAATTAATAAAGCCGCAACAATTGCCCCTACAGACCCTAGCATATCGCTAAGTACATGTAAAAAAGCGCCACGCATATTTAAATTATCTTTTGTGTCACTGCCACGCATCATAATCCATGCCACTAAAATATTAATGACCAAACCAATCGTACTAATAATAAGCATTCCTGAAGTAGCTACTTCAGGCGGATTGGCAAAGCGTTTAAACGCTTCATAGAAAATAAATAATGCTATCCCTATTAATGTAATACCATTTAATACAGCAGCTAAAATTTCAAATCGTTTATAACCATACGTTTTACTATAGCTAGCCGCCTTTTCTCCAAACATAAAGGCTAACATCGCAATACCTAAAGAGATAGAGTCACTTAACATATGACCTGCGTCTGATAAAAGAGCTAAGCTATTCGTTAAAAAACCACCAATTGCCTCTACTATCATATAGCCTGTAATAATAATAAACGACAGTAATAACACCTTTTTATTTGCACCATGTGTATGATCATGACCGTGATCGTGTTGATGTCCCATTTATATTCCTCCATTTCATTTAATTATGTGTCGCATGCTCAATAGCTTGCTTCAATAAATTCATAATGTGATCGTCATCCTTAGAATAATACAAGGTTGTTCCCTCTCTTCGAAATTTCACTAAGCGTAAATTTTTTAAAAAACGTAATTGATGAGAAACAGTCGATTGGCCTAAATCTAAAATTTCAGCAATGTCGTTGACTGAATGTTCATCTGTACATAGTAAGTTTAAAATGCGAATTCGAGTCGGATCACTCAATGCCTTAAAGGTTTGAGATACTACAAATAATGTCTCTTCATCTAAATGCTGAATTGCAATTTTTTGTGTTTTTGAACTTTTTAATGTTTCATCCATAAAAGTTTACCCCATTCTTAAATATTTATATATGAGCATGTGTTCATGTATAAATATATAGGGTTATTTTAGGAATGTCAATAATCAACTATACCGAAGCCTAGTTGCATTCAGATTTAGCTTTGTGCTTACACAAAGCGTTCCTTTCTGATTCCTTGACACCCGCTGAAAGAAAGTTAAAAGTAGCAATTACCAATTAAGCAGGATAAACTACTTTATAAGGAGAGATTTTTAGTGGATATTTTTGAAACAGATCGTCAATTTATGAAACAAGCATTAGAAGAAGCCAAAAAAGCAGCTATACTTGGGGAAGTGCCTATAGGTGCTGTACTTGTTTATAATGGGGAAATTATTGCAAAAGCTCATAATTTACGAGAAACAACACAAAATGCAACAACACATGCTGAGCTAATGGTTATTCAAGAGGCTTGTAAAAAAATCGGCAGCTGGCGTCTCGAAAAAACAACACTCTATGTTACGCTTGAACCTTGCCCAATGTGCGCAGGTGCAATTTTGCAATCTCGTGTACCACGTGTTGTCTATGGTGCAAGAGATATCAAAGCAGGCTGTGTAGATTCACTCTATCGTTTATTAAACGATGCACGCTTTAACCATGAATGTGAAGTATCTGAAGGAATCTTAGCAGATGAATGTGGACAAATTTTAACCGATTTTTTTAAAGCCTTACGAGAGCGTAAAAAAGCTGAGAAAAAAGCACGTATAGCTTCGAAAAATGAGACTATCAATTAAAGAAGGTGCCTCCTAATGAGACACCTTCTTTTTTATCCTCAGAGTAATAGCAATATATATGAACTGTGTCGTAGCAGCAACAGTAATGAATATTAAGGTTAAATAGTTAATCGTCTGAAAACACATTCACCTTCGATATAACTTTGCTTGTAAAGATACATCTGGTGGTCAATGAGTAACTTTCCACCATTAGCTTCCTGTAACTGTCCTTTTCTTTCTTCATTTACTTAGTATAGCGTCCAATTTCATTATGAAGAACTTGTGCTATAAAATCTTTCTCTATTCTAGTTTCCCCTGTTAATAAAATCGGAGCATTTTTCTTTGCGCTACGACTGGCCTTTTCAAGTTGAGACTTCATTTCAGTGTTTATCGTAATGAAATCCTCTAGACGATAGGCCGTATGATTATCTCGAGATAGATTATGTCCCAGGAAATTATTTAAGCATTTTAATTGCTTACTTTCATAAAAATGCTCTGAGAATTCAATTGCCTCCATAGCTTTCCATTGCTCCATAATGGGATAAGTTTAGCGATAAATAACTAAAACCATCTAATGTTGTAAGCTGTTGCCCATAGGTTAAAACGGGTTTCCCTGGTTGCATAACTTCAAAAACGGTACTTGTTTCAGGTGTTAAGCCAATTTCTAATAATATATTTAAATTTGCTAGATTATAAAAAATTGCAAAACCTTTCATGGGAGATTTCAATTTTGGAAAAGCAAAAAAGCCATTTTAGATTCTCCCCTAAAGGATGGTCTAAAATAGCTTTTATTTGTTTTTTATTTTGGTGCGATTACGTCTTTACCACCCATATAAGGTCTTAAAACTTCAGGAATCACTACGCTTCCATCAGCTTGTTGATAGTTTTCCAGGATAGCCGCAACTGTACGACCAATGGCAAGACCTGAACCATTTAATGTGTGAACATACTCTGGTTTTGCATTTGGCTCACGACGGAAGCGGATATTTGCACGTCGTGCTTGGAAATCCTCAAAGTTAGAACAAGAAGAAATTTCACGGTACATGTTTTGTGCTGGAATCCACACTTCTAAATCATATTTCTTTGCTGCAGTAAAGCCTAAATCGGCTGTACACATTTTTAGTTTACGATATGGTAATCCTAATAATTGCAGTACTTTTTCAGCATGACCTGTTAATAGCTCTAATTGTTCGTATGATTCCTCTGGTTTTACAAAACGAACTAGTTCTACTTTATTGAATTGGTGTTGACGGATTAAACCACGTGTATCACGTCCTGCAGAACCTGCCTCTGAGCGGAAGCATGCACTGTACGCAGCAAAGCCTTGTGGTAAAGCCTCAGCTGGTAATATTTCATCACGATAGAAGTTCGTTACTGGAACCTCTGCTGTTGGAATCATGAAATAATCCGTTTCTTCTAATTTGAATACATCTTCCTCGAATTTTGGAAGCTGTCCAGTACCTGTTAAGCTATCACGATTTACAATGACAGGTGGTAGCATTTCCTCATAGCCATGCTCTTCTGCATGTAAATCCATCATGAACGTCATTAATGCACGTTCTAAACGAGCTCCAAGACCACGGTAGAATAAGAAACGGCTACCTGTTACTTTTGCGCCACGTTCAAAATCCACAATTTTCAAATCTGTCGCTAGATCCCAATGTGCTTTAATATCAAAATCAAATGCTGGAATTTCGCCCCAAGTATATTCCTCAACATTGTCGTCCTCTGTTGTACCTACTGGGACAGATTCATGAGGAATGTTTGGTAAACGCATCATCATATCTTTAAAGCGCTCTTCTACATCATTTAATTGATTGTCTAATTCTTTAATTTCATCGCCTACCTGACGCATACGAGCAATGACTTCATCTGCGTTTTCCTTATTGCGCTTCATAAGTGAAATTTGTTCAGATACTTTATTACGTTCTGCTTTTAATTCTTCCGTTTTAGCAATTAATTCACGACGCTTTGCATCTAAGCCTTCAAAGTCATCTAAGTTACCTAAATCTTCATTACGTGTTAATAGCATTTCTTTAATTTCCGCGAAATTATCGCGTACACGTTTAATATCTAACATATTCATACCTCCAATAGTTTCTTTAATGATGGGAAATTGTTGCATCAAAATAAACACAAAAAAGCCCTCATCCCTGGAAAGGGACGAGAGCTACCCGCGTTGCCACCCTAATTGACTAGGCGTATGCCTAATCCACTTATTTTATAACGGCATTTCAGCCGGCTACAGCCTACTTCACTCACTTCGACTGTGCAACTCCAGGACGGATTCACAAGTGCTTTTATCAGCTTCCACCAACCGCTGACTCTCTAAAAAAAACGTGCTTGTTACTACTTCCCATCATCGTGTTCAATTATTTAAATTTTAACCATACTGTACTATATGAAAACAAATTTTGCAAGTCATACCATAGAGGAGACAAAATATTCAAGAATTCGCTTATCTGCTGTTAATTCAGGATGAAACGAACAACCTAATAAATGACCATCTTGCGCCAAAATTATTTTTCCGTCATGCTGAGCGAGAACATCAACATCTTTACCTACCGCTTCAATATGAGGTGCACGAATAAAAACTGCTGGAATACGTGCACCTATTTTAGGAATATCCAGTTGAACTTCGAAGCTATCTATCTGACGTCCAAATGAATTTCTTGCTACCGTCACATCCATAACTGCTAAATGCGGTTCGTCATCCACTAATTGATTGGCTAATAAAATTAATCCTGCGCATGTCCCAAATACCGGTAAACCTTGCTGTGCAAGTTCACGGATTGGCTCTAGTAGGTCAAAACGGTCCAGCAATTTTCGCATTGTCGTACTTTCCCCACCAGGTAGTACAAGTCCATCGAGATTCACTAAATCCTTCTTCTGTTTTACTAAAATCGCTTCACAATCAAGCCCTTCTAACATTTGGACATGCTCACGGACTGCTCCTTGTAATGCTAAAACACCAATTCGTTTCATTTTACCAGCCTCGCTCTTGCATACGCTCGTTTTGCCCAAGCTGTGCAATATCAATACCCTTCATTGGTACACCGAGCTCTTTAGATATTTCAGCAATTAGCTTATAGTCTTTATAGTGGGTAGTCGCCTCCACAATAGCACGTGCAAATTTTTCTGGATTTTCGGATTTGAAAATACCAGAGCCCACGAAAACGCCATCAGCTCCAAGCTCCATCATTAATGCAGCATCGGCTGGCGTAGCAACACCACCTGCCGCAAAATTTACTACTGGTAAACGACCAAGACGTTTAATTTCTCTTAATAATTCGAAAGGAGCCCCCAGTAATTTTGCCTCCGTCATTAATTCATCTTCTGTCATACCCACTACTTTACGTACCTGAGCATTTACTTTGCGAATATGTCGAACTGCCTCCACTATATTCCCTGTTCCTGGTTCACCTTTTGTTCGTAGCATTGACGCGCCTTCTCCGATACGACGGGCTGCTTCACCTAAATCACGACAGCCGCACACAAACGGTACTGTGTAATCACTTTTTAATAAATGGTATTCTTCATCTGCTGGTGTTAAAACTTCACTTTCATCAATATAATCAACCCCCATTGCCTCTAAAACGCGTGCTTCAACGATATGCCCTATACGTGCCTTTGCCATAACAGGAATGGTTACAGCCGCCATTACTTCCTCCACAATACGAGGATCAGCCATACGTGCAACGCCACCTGCCTTACGAATATCTGAAGGTACCCTTTCTAATGCCATAACGGCTACAGCGCCTGCTGCTTCTGCTATTTTTGCTTGCTCTGCATTAATGACGTCCATAATAACGCCGCCCTTTTGCATTTCTGCCATTCCACGTTTTACTAACTCTGTACCTGTTTGTTTCATTTTCTAACCTCCACCTTTATGATGAAGTTTAGTATAATAGAAATTGACCATATAAAAATATCCAGTTTTTAAAATAATCATAAGGTCAGGAGGTTATACAACATGGATATGCTTTTATTTCAGCTTGAAAGAGATAGTGATAAACCGCTTTATGATCAGCTTTATAACGGTATTAAGGATGCTATTATTTCCAAGAAAATAATGGTAGGAGAAAAATTACCGTCAAAAAGAAAATTATCCGATTTTTTAAATATTTCTCAAACAACAATTGAAATTGCTTATGCACAGCTATTAGCTGAAGGTTATATTATGTCTAAATCACGGGTTGGCTACTTTGTTGAAGAAATAGATGAACTACCCTACATTCAGCAAGACAATGTAACCTCCGTCAATGAGCATCCTAAGAAAAAAACATACAAAATTGATTTTAATCCTGGTTCTATTGATATCGATGCCTTTCCGTTTCAAACATGGAGAAAGTATGCGAAAGAGCTTTTTGACGATACCTCAAAAGAATTATTATTAACAGGTGAACCTCAAGGTGAACTTTCTTTACGTACAGAGATTGCAAATTATCTATATCAATCACGCGGTGTTGTCTGTCATCCAGAGCAAATCGTAATTGGCTCTGGTACTGAACAGCTTCTGCCTATGATCCTACGTCTTTTTAACGACGATACCTGCTTTGCCCTAGAAAACCCAGGGTACCCAGCCGTGCATCGTATGTTTTCGCAGCATAAACGAAAAGTCTATCCGATTGCAGTGGATGAAGAGGGAATTATTATTCATGAGCTTGAAAAAACGAGCGCTAATGTCGTTTATATTACACCCTCACACCAATTTCCTACCGGTGCGGTATTATCTGCCACTAGACGGGCACAAGCTTTAAACTGGGCTGCTCAGAGCTCCTCACGTTATATTATTGAAGATGATTATGATTCGGAATTTCGTTATGCTGGAAAACCAATTCCTGCACTACATGCCTTAGATCGAAATGATACAGTGATTTACATGAGTACTTTTACAAAGTCATTAATGCCATCCTTGCGAGTAGCTTATTTTGTACTTCCACCTAAACTACTTGCCACATATAACGATGTCTTTAATTATTATTCATCTACTGTACCTCGCTTCGATCAGCATATCGTGGCAAATTTTATGCGAGACGGGCATTTTGCAAAGCACCTTAATCGAATGCGTAAAGTTTATCGAAAAAAACATGATAAGCTAACCTCCTTTTTAGAAAAATATTCTTCAGCGATTAAAATAACTGGTGAACAAGCTGGAATGCATATTTTATTAGAAGTACAGCACATTTTATCAGAAAAACAATTACAGCAACTTGCTTCTCAAGCGGAGATTGGTATTTATCCGTTATCTGCTTATAGACTAGACCATTATGAATCTTCACATGCTCAATTTTTACTTGGCTTTGGTGGAATACCTGTTCAAACAATTGAACAATCCATTGAACAGCTGATGGATTGTTGGGAAATAGAAAAAAATGACCCGTCTACTAGTTAGTAGATAGGTCATTTTCTTTTACGTTTCAATCAATTGAATCTGATAGTGTTCAAACCATGTATGAATTTGCCCTAAATATGCTAAAAGCTGAGGCCCTGCCATTAATTGCCCATACCATGGAATTTTAAAAGAGCTACCTCCCGATTCAATTAACTCTGCAAGCTTTTGTCGTTCAAATAGTTCATGTAAAATTGAATTTTTATCGTGAAGGATTTCTCTCAACCATTTTTGAACACCTGCTGTATAAACAGGGTGGTACGTTTTAGGATAAGGATTCTTTTTACGATACAACACTTCATCAGGTAATAAGTGTGCCATCGATTTTCGAAGTAATCCTTTTTCTATTCCATCCAAATTCTTCATTTCCCACGGAATATTCCAAGCATATTCCACAAGCCTATGATCTGCAAAAGGAACACGCACCTCTAAACTTGCCCCCATGCTCATACGATCTTTTCTTTCTAACAATGTTTGCATGAACCAGAGCATATTTAAATAAAACATTTCTCGATGTCTTGCTTCTGCCGGACTTTCTCCATCTAACAACGGTACTTCAGCCATTGTTTGTGTGTAGAGTTGATGTGCATAGGACTCAATTTTTAATTTTTTATCCCACTTCTCTTGAAGTAATCCACCTCTTTCAGACAATGAACGAATCCAAGGAAAACCTGAAGTTTTTTCTTGAAACCATGGGTATCCACCAAAAATTTCATCTGCACACTCTCCTGATAATGCTACAGTAAAATCTTTTTTTATTTCTCGACAAAACCATAATAACGATGAGTCGACATCTGCCATTCCAGGAGAATCCCGGACGATCACTGATTCTACTAATAAATCAATTAATTGTTGTTGCGTGATTTCCTCTGCATGATGTGTTGTCTGGAAAGTATCCGTCATTTTTTGTATCCAATACGTATCCGTTGATGTTTGGAAAGCATGTGGATTAAAGAAACGTTCATTATCTTCGTAATCGATAGAAAATGTATGCAATTTATTATTTTGTTGTTGAAATCTATTTGCTGCAATGCCGGTAATAATACTGGAATCAAGTCCACCTGAAAGAAATGTACAAATAGGTACATCTGAAATAAGCTGACGTTCAATAGCATCCGTCAATAAAAAACGAACATGCTCAGTAGTTTCCTCTAATGTTTCTTCATGCCTTTTGCTTTGTAGCTGCCAATATGACCACTTTTTCAAGCCTTCTCTGGAAAACCGCATAGCATATCCCGGTCTTAATTCCTCGATATTTTGAAAAAGTGTCTTGCCTGGTGCTCTAGAGGGTCCTACAGCCATCATACTTGCCAATCCTTCCACATTTACACTTGCTTGAACCGTCGGATGTGCCAACAAGGCCTTCACTTCAGATGCAAAAAGCACACCGCCTTGTTGCTCTGTATAATACAAAGGTTTCACACCTAATCGATCTCGGCATAAAAATAGTGATTGTGTTTGCTCATCCCAAACACCGAAGGCAAAAATGCCATTTAAAAAATCTACACATTTTTCTTTCCATTCAATATAGGCAGTTAATAACACTTCCGTATCTGAATGTGTTGTAAAGCTGTGTCCTCTTTTTAAAAGTTCTTTACGTAACTCTTCCGTATTATAAAGTTCGCCATTGTATGTAATGACATAGTTTACGCCATCATGTATTTTTTTCATTGGCTGTTTGCCGCCAATTAGATCGATAACTGCCAATCGTCGATGGCCAAATGCAATATGCTCACTACACCAAATATTTTCATCATCCGGCCCTCTTTTATTTAATGTTTGTGTCATCGATTTTAAAATTGTGTCACTTGTTCTTAAATCCCTTTGAAAACTAGCCCATCCTGTAATTCCACACATTTAGCCACATCCTTTCGCCTATTAGCTTATGCAGGACTATGCTAAAATGTGAAAAAGCACATGAATGCTTTATAACATTCATGTGCTCATTAACTATAGATTAAAATAGTCCCCCAACAAAGTCTGTAATGCCTCCCCATAAATTGCCGAAGAAGTTACCTATACCTTGGAAGAACAATGAAATACCGCTAGCACGCTCTACAGCCTCTGTTGTGACAACATCGGATGAAATATCCTTGCCATCGATAAAGCCGTAATCAGTGCCTTCTGTGCGCTCAATAACGACCTTTCCTACAACAGTGTCTTTCTTAACATCTGCCTCTAAACTCTTTTTATCTAAAACCAATGTAGGTTTATATAAATCTTTATCAGAAGACTTAATCATAAATGAAATTGGTTCTTTTACTGCAATCGCTACTTTGTCTTCTTTACCTTTTGTCACTTTTACTGTTTTTTGATCTTTGAATGTATAGTTCGCTGGTAAAATTTCTTGTTTAGAGAATTGTGAAAAACCATAATTAAATAATTTTGCTGTGGCATCAAAGCGAGCTGCATATGATCCTTGTCCATTTGCATCAACAGCTTTCATAACCACTGCAATCAAACGAGTACCATTGCGCTCTGCAGTACCTGTGAAGCAGTGACCTGCAAAGTTTGTTGTACCTGTTTTTAATCCATCTACACCTTGATACTCATACACTAATCCAGGTAACATAAAGTTCCAGTTAGACATTTCAATTGCATCATCTGTGCCTTCACGGAACGTTTTCTTTGTAATTTGAGATGTTTCTAAAACCTTCGGGTGGTCTTTTAATAGATGATACGCCAATTTAGCTACAGATTTAGCAGGCATCACATTTTCGTCTTCTGGACCTGTACCTGATGGATGCATACCAAATAAATCAGCGTTATTAAGACCCGTAGAATTGACAAATTTATAGCCCTCTAAGCCAAGTTCCTCTGCCTTTTTATTCATTAACTTTAAAAATTCAGTCTCAGAACCCGCAATCGTTTCGGCAATAGCTACGGTTGCCGCATTTGCCGAATAAATGGCCATGGCTTCGTATAACTCACGAATCGTGTAAGAGCCATCTCTACGTAAAGGTACATTACTTAATGCACGATTTTGAGACATACGATACGTATAATCTGTTACTTGATATTCCTGTTCCCACTTAACTGTCCCTGCATCAATCGCGTCCAGTAACAGGTATTCAGTCATCATTTTCGTCATACTTGCAATACCTAGTGAAGTATCTGCGTTTTGTTCATACAAAATTTTCCCTGAATCTGCGTCAATTAAAATCGCAGCATCCACTGTTAATCCCAAATCTGTTTCCGCATTTGCCTTTGCAGGAATACCCGCAAAAATACTAAATAATAAAACAGGGATTAGGAGTAAACGTAATACGGTGTTCATTTTCTTTTTCACCTTTAAAGCCCTCCAAAAAAATAATCTTGTCCTCGACATTTTATCATAGATAACAACAACCGTGTTGACTCTCTACCATAAAAAAAATGCTCTCGCGCCATCTTTGTAGACGATGCGAAAGCATAAAAGTTGCAAGTAATTTATTACATGGAATAGTTTGGTGATTCTTTTGTAATCTGTACATCATGTGGATGTGATTCCCGTAGACCAGCACCTGTCATTCTAACAAATTGTGCATTATCTCGTAGGTGCTCAAGATGTGGTGCTCCACAATAACCCATACCAGCGCGAATACCACCAATCAGTTGGTAAATTGTATCAGCTAATGGTCCCTTATATGGAAGGCGACCCTCAATACCCTCAGGTACTAATTTTTTCGCATCCTCTTGGAAGTAACGATCTTTAGAACCTTTTTCCATTGCTCCGATAGAACCCATACCACGGTAAACTTTGAAACGACGTCCTTGGAAGATTTCTGTTTCTCCAGGAGATTCAGATGTACCTGCAAGAAGTGAACCAAGCATTACAACATTACCTCCAGCTGCTAGAGCTTTTACGATATCACCAGAGTATTTAATACCACCATCAGCAATAATTGTTTTACCAAGCTCACGAGCTACTGTAGCACAATCATATACTGCTGTAATTTGTGGTACACCCACACCAGCTACAACACGTGTAGTACAAATAGAACCTGGACCAATACCTACTTTAACAACATCTGCACCAGCTTCAAATAATGCACGTGCACCTTCTCCTGTTGCTACGTTACCAGCAATGATCTCTAACTCTGGGTAGGTTTCTCGGATTGAACGGATTGTTTGTAAAACGCCTTCTGAATGCCCATGGGCTGTATCGATTACTACAATGTCAACTTGTGCTTCTACAAGTTTCTCAATACGCACCATTGTATCTTTTGATACACCGACTGCTGCTCCTACTAGTAAACGACCATGTGTATCTTTAGCAGCATTCGGGAACTCAATTACTTTCTCGATATCTTTAATTGTAATAAGGCCAGTTAATCTACCTTCTTCATCTACAATTGGAAGTTTTTCGATTTTATATTGTTGAAGAATTTTTTCAGCATCCTCTAAAGTCGTTCCTACAGGTGCTGTAATCAAATCTTCTTTTGTCATTACATCTTCAATTTTTAAAGAGTAATCAGAGATAAAACGTAAGTCACGGTTTGTAATAATCCCTACTAGCTTTTGATTTTCCATACTATCAACAATAGGTACACCAGAGATTCGGTATTTCCCCATTAGATGCTCAGCATCGAAAACTTGATGTGTCGGAGTTAAGAAGAATGGGTTTGTAATAACACCATTTTCAGAACGTTTTACTTTTTCTACTTGTTCAGCTTGCTCATCGATCCCCATGTTTTTATGAATAATACCGATACCGCCTTGACGTGCCATAGCAATCGCCATTTTAGACTCTGTAACTGTATCCATACCTGCACTGACCATTGGAATGTTTAATTTAATCTTTGGTGTTAATTGAACAGATAGATCAACATCTTTCGGTAATACTTCGGAATGAGCTGGTACTAATAATACATCATCAAAAGTTAAACCTTCTTTGGCAAATTTAGTCTCCCACATTTTCGTAACTTCCTCCTATAGTTAAAAGAATATTAATTGTAAGATTAACAACGTGGACTGCTACTGTCAAGAAACTTATAAAAGAAAGACAATTCAGATTTTTAATGATAGCAAATTTTAATTAAAAATCCAAATAAATAGCTACAGTAAAAATATAGAATGAGTTAGATATATTTAATTTTTTCATAATATTTCTTAGAAAGTAATTGTTTTTTGTAGAAAATTCTTTAAATTATTAAAGAATTTCATTAGGAAATAAAAAAACAGCCAGCACACAGCTGACTGTTTCTATTATGCCTAGCGACGTCCTACTCTCACAGGGGGAAGCCCCCAACTACCATCGGCGCTAAAGAGCTTAACTTCCGTGTTCGGTATGGGAACGGGTGTGACCTCTTTGCCATCATCACTAGACTATGGTCGACCTTCAATACACGGCGTATTACTGCGTCAGCTGCTCTCGTTCAATCAGTCACGTACAGAAGTACGCTCCTTCAATCACTCGTTTGCTTCCTTGTTCTACTTGTGTCTTGAAGCTCTTTTTTTATTGAAAGTTTTGTTCTTTCAAAACTGGATAAACGGTTCATTGAATGGTTCAAACATTTTGGTTAAGTCCTCGATCGATTAGTATTCGTCAGCTCCATGTGTCACCACACTTCCACCTCGAACCTATCTACCTCATCGTCTTTGAGGGATCTTACTTACTTGCGTAATGGGAAATCTCATCTTGAGGGGGGCTTCATGCTTAGATGCTTTCAGCACTTATCCCGTCCACACATAGCTACCCAGCGATGCCTTTGGCAAGACAACTGGTACACCAGCGGTGTGTCCATCCCGGTCCTCTCGTACTAAGGACAGCTCCTCTCAAATTTCCTACGCCCACGACGGATAGGGACCGAACTGTCTCACGACGTTCTGAACCCAGCTCGCGTACCGCTTTAATGGGCGAACAGCCCAACCCTTGGGACCGACTACAGCCCCAGGATGCGATGAGCCGACATCGAGGTGCCAAACCTCCCCGTCGATGTGGACTCTTGGGGGAGATAAGCCTGTTATCCCCGGGGTAGCTTTTATCCGTTGAGCGATGGCCCTTCCATGCGGAACCACCGGATCACTAAGCCCGTCTTTCGACCCTGCTCGACTTGTAGGTCTCGCAGTCAAGCTCCCTTGTGCCTTTACACTCTACGAATGATTTCCAACCATTCTGAGGGAACCTTTGGGCGCCTCCGTTACCTTTTAGGAGGCGACCGCCCCAGTCAAACTGTCCGCCTGACACTGTCTCCTGCCCCGCTAAGGGGCATGGGTTAGAATTTCAATACAACCAGGGTAGTATCCCACCGACGCCTCCTTCGAAGCTGGCGCTCCGAGATCTCTGGCTCCTACCTATCCTGTACAAGTTGTACCAAAATTCAATATCAGGCTACAGTAAAGCTCCACGGGGTCTTTCCGTCCTGTCGCGGGTAACCTGCATCTTCACAGGTACTATAATTTCACCGAGTCTCTCGTTGAGACAGTGCCCAGATCGTTACGCCTTTCGTGCGGGTCGGAACTTACCCGACAAGGAATTTCGCTACCTTAGGACCGTTATAGTTACGGCCGCCGTTTACTGGGGCTTCAATTCGCAGCTTCGCTTGCGCTAACCACTCCTCTTAACCTTCCAGCACCGGGCAGGCGTCAGCCCCTATACGTCACCTTACGGTTTTGCAGAGACCTGTGTTTTTGCTAAACAGTCGCCTGGGCCTATTCACTGCGGCTCTCATGCGCTTGCACGCTCAAGAGCACCCCTTCTCCCGAAGTTACGGGGTCATTTTGCCGAGTTCCTTAACGAGAGTTCTCTCGCACACCTTAGGATTCTCTCCTCGACTACCTGTGTCGGTTTGCGGTACGGGCACCTCTCACCTCGATAGAGGCTTTTCTTGGCAGTGTGAAATCAGGAACTTCGTCCATACGGACTCGCCATCACAGCTCAACGTTACAGTGTGCGGATTTGCCTACACACACGCCTTACTGCTTGGACGCGCATAACCAACAGCGCGCTTACCCTATCCTACTGCGTCCCCCCATTTCTCAAACGGTGAGGAGGTGGTACAGGAATATCAACCTGTTGTCCATCGCCTACGCCTATCGGCCTCGGCTTAGGTCCCGACTAACCCTGAGCGGACGAGCCTTCCTCAGGAAACCTTAGTCATACGGTGGACGGGATTCTCACCCGTCTTTCGCTACTCATACCGGCATTCTCACTTCTAAGCGCTCCACCAGTCCTTCCGGTCTGACTTCAACGCACTTAGAACGCTCTCCTACCACTGACATCGTAGATGTCAATCCACAGCTTCGGTGAATCGTTTAGCCCCGATACATTTTCGGCGCAGCGTCACTCGACCAGTGAGCTATTACGCACTCTTTAAATGATGGCTGCTTCTAAGCCAACATCCTGGTTGTCTGTGCAACGCCACATCCTTTTCCACTTAACGATTACTTTGGGACCTTAGCTGGTGGTCTGGGCTGTTTCCCTTTTGACTACGGATCTTATCACTCGCAGTCTGACTCCCGTGTATAAATATCTGGCATTCGGAGTTTGTCTGAATTCGGTAAACCGGGATGGCCCCCTAGTCCAAACAGTGCTCTACCTCCAGTATTCTCATCACGAGGCTAGCCCTAAAGCTATTTCGGAGAGAACCAGCTATCTCCAAGTTCGATTGGAATTTCTCCGCTACCCACACCTCATCCCCGCACTTTTCAACGTGCGTGGGTTCGGGCCTCCAGTAAGTGTTACCTTACCTTCACCCTGGACATGGGTAGATCACCTGGTTTCGGGTCTACGACCACGTACTATTTCGCCCTATTCAGACTCGCTTTCGCTGCGGCTCCGCCTTCTAAAGCTTAACCTCGCACGTAATCGTAACTCGCCGGTTCATTCTACAAAAGGCACGCTATCACCCATTAACGGGCTCTAACTACTTGTAGGCACACGGTTTCAGGATCTCTTTCACTCCCCTTCCGGGGTGCTTTTCACCTTTCCCTCACGGTACTGGTTCACTATCGGTCACTAGGTAGTATTTAGCCTTGGGAGATGGTCCTCCCGGATTCCGACGGAATTTCACGTGTTCCGCCGTACTCAGGATCCACTCAGGAGAGAACGAACTTTCGACTACAGGGCTTTTACCTGCTCTGGCGGACCTTTCCAAGTCGCTTCATCTAACTCGCTCTTTTGTAACTCCGTATTGAGTGTCCTACAACCCCAAGAGGCAAGCCTCTTGGTTTGGGCTCTTCCCGTTTCGCTCGCCGCTACTCAGGGAATCGATTTTTCTTTCTCTTCCTCCAGGTACTTAGATGTTTCAGTTCCCTGGGTCTGCCTTCAAGACGCTATGTATTCACGTCAAGATACTACGCGATTAAACGTAGTGGGTTCCCCCATTCGGAAATCTCCGGATCAAAGCTCACTTACAGCTCCCCGAAGCATATCGGTGTTAGTGCCGTCCTTCTTCGGCTCCTAGTGCCAAGGCATTCGCCGTGCGCCCTTAATAACTTAACCAAGTTATTAAGCCTATAAAAAAACTTAAAAAATAAATGTGTTTGTTACAATTTCAATGTCGTTTTATCCAGTTTTCAAAGAACAAGTTTTGAAGCTTTTCATTCAAGAAGAATGAACCTTCAAAACTGAACGCAAAACGTAATCTTACAAACCCTAGGTTTGTATTCCGAAATAATCCTTAGAAAGGAGGTGATCCAGCCGCACCTTCCGATACGGCTACCTTGTTACGACTTCACCCCAATCATCTATCCCACCTTCGGCGGCTGGCTCCAAAAGGTTACCTCACCGACTTCGGGTGTTACAAACTCTCGTGGTGTGACGGGCGGTGTGTACAAGGCCCGGGAACGTATTCACCGCGGCATGCTGATCCGCGATTACTAGCGATTCCGGCTTCATGTAGGCGAGTTGCAGCCTACAATCCGAACTGAGAACGACTTTATCGGATTAGCTCCCTCTCGCGAGTTGGCAACCGTTTGTATCGTCCATTGTAGCACGTGTGTAGCCCAGGTCATAAGGGGCATGATGATTTGACGTCATCCCCACCTTCCTCCGGTTTGTCACCGGCAGTCACCTTAGAGTGCCCAACTAAATGATGGCAACTAAGATCAAGGGTTGCGCTCGTTGCGGGACTTAACCCAACATCTCACGACACGAGCTGACGACAACCATGCACCACCTGTCACCGTTGCCCCCGAAGGGGAAACTATATCTCTACAGTGGTCAACGGGATGTCAAGACCTGGTAAGGTTCTTCGCGTTGCTTCGAATTAAACCACATGCTCCACCGCTTGTGCGGGCCCCCGTCAATTCCTTTGAGTTTCAGTCTTGCGACCGTACTCCCCAGGCGGAGTGCTTAATGCGTTAGCTGCAGCACTAAGGGGCGGAAACCCCCTAACACTTAGCACTCATCGTTTACGGCGTGGACTACCAGGGTATCTAATCCTGTTTGCTCCCCACGCTTTCGCGCCTCAGTGTCAGTTACAGACCAGATAGTCGCCTTCGCCACTGGTGTTCCTCCAAATCTCTACGCATTTCACCGCTACACTTGGAATTCCACTATCCTCTTCTGCACTCAAGTCTCCCAGTTTCCAATGACCCTCCACGGTTGAGCCGTGGGCTTTCACATCAGACTTAAGAAACCACCTGCGCGCGCTTTACGCCCAATAATTCCGGACAACGCTTGCCACCTACGTATTACCGCGGCTGCTGGCACGTAGTTAGCCGTGGCTTTCTAATAAGGTACCGTCAAGGTACAGCCAGTTACTACTGTACTTGTTCTTCCCTTACAACAGAGTTTTACGAACCGAAATCCTTCTTCACTCACGCGGCGTTGCTCCATCAGGCTTTCGCCCATTGTGGAAGATTCCCTACTGCTGCCTCCCGTAGGAGTCTGGGCCGTGTCTCAGTCCCAGTGTGGCCGATCACCCTCTCAGGTCGGCTACGCATCGTCGCCTTGGTGAGCCGTTACCTCACCAACTAGCTAATGCGCCGCGGGCCCATCCTATAGCGACAGCCGAAACCGTCTTTCAGTGTTTCACCATGAGGTGAAACAGATTATTCGGTATTAGCCCCGGTTTCCCGGAGTTATCCCAAACTATAAGGTAGGTTGCCCACGTGTTACTCACCCGTCCGCCGCTAACGTCGAAGGAGCAAGCTCCTTCTCTGTTCGCTCGACTTGCATGTATTAGGCACGCCGCCAGCGTTCGTCCTGAGCCAGGATCAAACTCTCCATAAAAGAAATTTGAATAGCTCAAATTGTTTTGCTGGCATCATTTTGATGTCCAAAATTTTGTTTTGTTCACTAACCAAGGTTAGTTACTAAAAACTTTATTGATTACGTTTTGCTTGTTCAGTTTTCAAGGTTCATTTTATGTTTTCTCTTTGTTAAGAGCTAACTTTTATATAATAACATGTTTAATATTTAATGTCAACAGTTATTTTATTTTTATATTTTAGTAGTTGCTTATCTCAACAGCAACTTTTATATAATAACACCTCATTTATTATTGGTCAATAGTTTTATATAAATAATTTTAAACGAACTAAAATTTCAACCTTGGCCAATTCCGTAAAAATTGAATTGTACGATTTCTTCCTATTTCTAAAAGAGTTTCTTTTGTCTCCTCATTTAAATCAAATTGAGTTGCACTATAATCTTCTACAGGAATAAAGATAATATCTCTTTCATGTCGCCTTGATATATACCTCTCATCATGTGCGTCTTTCATAGTTGAAAATAATGCTTCAAATAAGTTTAGGCCATTTTTAATTTCTTGCGGACATTGTTCTTCTCTCCTTCTGCTTAGCTTCAAACCCAAAATTGGTCGTACTTTTCGACCTTCTTTATCATCAAATATCCATAATGGGAAATTACTTAAAACCCCACCATCCACGATTACTGATTCTCCTTTGCCAGTTTTTAAGGTAACTGGTTCAAAGAAAAATGGTATACCACAACTCATACGTAGTGCACAAGCAACTGAAAAGTTCTTCGCATCAATCTGATATTTGTGTAGATCATCTGGTAAAACAATCATTCTACCATTGGTCAAATCTGAAGCTACTAATTTTAGTGAATCTTTAGGCAAATCTCCAAAAGTATATACACCTTTTGCAGCTAATTTTTGAAAAAACCATTTTTCTAATGCCTTTCCTTTATAAAGACCTAAATGATTATAAACATTTATCCATTTCATAAAAGGGAAAGGTAATATTGTTCTTCTAGGATCCAGTAATGAAGGTACATCCAATTCTTCTAGCATAGCTTCGATCTCTTTACCGCTATATCCCGCAGCAATAAACGCAGCTAAAATTGCACCTGCACTTGTACCAGCTACACGTTTAAAACGAAAATGTTCAGCTTCTAGTACTTGATATGCCCCAACCAGGGCAAATCCCTTCAAACCACCACCAGAAAAAACGCCATCAATCCACAAAATTTCCTCTCCTTTTTGATGTAATCTTTACAGTATAAGAGAGGGTAATGATGATTAGAACTAAAATTTATACTTTATTGTCGAAACCTAAAACATGTTTAACAACTTTTGTTTATGATCAAATTGGATTTTTTCTAATATACGGAATAAAAGGGATTTCACAAAAGGAAGGTAATTAGTACATACTGACCTATTAATTAAGAGAGACGTTTTTTCTATGGCTATTAAGAGTAAGTTACCCATTTGAAGTAAAATGAGGGCAAATGAAATGAAGTTGCTTGTATACCAGTAAAACAAGTACTAGAGGAACTGAATATAAAACATACACAGTTAAAATGCTATTGAAACAATTCGTAGAGGAGAAAGAGGCGAAACAGTCAGGTAAGGTAAGGGCAGGCCATACATTTCGTTATGGTTAAGGTGAAATCACTACATTTTTCAGAAATCTACCAACAAAAAAATAGTGTAACGATTTATGCAAAAATATAATTGGTCTTATTATGTCATAGTAGAGAAAGGAAGCGCACAGGACATTCCATACATATAGCTGAAAATAAATTTAAATTAGTCAAGATTTTTATGCACGAACAACCCTTCATGATCATTTGATCCTCAAGAATACTGTTGTCATTGACTATATATTTCTGAATGTTTTTTGTTTCTTCCTACTGTATCTACATAATATCCACGACATCAAAACTCCCTGTTAATATATTTGTATTTCAGATTCGCCTGTCAATCAAATTTCATTAAACTACCTTTCCCTTTCAAATAACCCATATGAAACACTTAATTTTGGAGAATTACTCACCAACATATGAATATAATCAGGGCAGGCTGTTGCTTCGATAATTTCTGCTCCTTTTCTTTCACCTAACTAGCAAAGGATTCTTCCTATATTAACTTTAATTTGTACACAAATAATCTGCCTTCTATATTTTGGCGCAAAGACAATGTGATACTTACAATTCCATGTTGTGTGTGCTAAACTCTTGTTATCTATTTGGATCCCCTTTCGTACGAAGTCGGTTGACCAGACCAGAATTCATTATACGATTGGGGATTTTTTCTTGTCCATAGCTAGAAGCTCTTTAGAACCCCTCGCATAGCAAGGGGTTTTCAAAAGATACAAAAATAAAAAAACAGCCAGCACACAGCTGACTGTTTCTATTATGCCTAGCGACGTCCTACTCTCACAGGGGGAAGCCCCCAACTACCATCGGCGCTAAAGAGCTTAACTTCCGTGTTCGGTATGGGAACGGGTGTGACCTCTTTGCCATCATCACTAGACTATGGTCGACCTTCAATACACGGCGTATTACTGCGTCAGCTGCTCTCGTTCAATCAGTCACGTACAGAAGTACGCTCCTTCAATCACTCGTTTGCTTCCTTGTTCTACTTGTGTCTTGAAGCTCTTTTTTTATTGAAAGTTTTGTTCTTTCAAAACTGGATAAACGGTTCATTGAATGGTTCAAACATTTTGGTTAAGTCCTCGATCGATTAGTATTCGTCAGCTCCA
Source organism: Lysinibacillus sp. FSL L8-0126 (assembly GCF_038630385.1). Classification (NCBI taxonomy): domain Bacteria; kingdom Bacillati; phylum Bacillota; class Bacilli; order Caryophanales; family Bacillaceae; genus Lysinibacillus; species Lysinibacillus sp. FSL L8-0126. Next base: position 1,508,989 of record NZ_CP152028.1, read on the forward strand.
TGTGTCACCACACTTCCACCTCGAACCTATCTACCTCATCGTCTTTGAGGGATCTTACTTACTTGCGTAATGGGAAATCTCATCTTGAGGGGGGCTTCATGCTTAGATGCTTTCAGCACTTATCCCGTCCACACATAGCTACCCAGCGATGCCTTTGGCAAGACAACTGGTACACCAGCGGTGTGTCCATCCCGGTCCTCTCGTACTAAGGACAGCTCCTCTCAAATTTCCTACGCCCACGACGGATAGGGACCGAACTGTCTCACGACGTTCTGAACCCAGCTCGCGTACCGCTTTAATGGGCGAACAGCCCAACCCTTGGGACCGACTACAGCCCCAGGATGCGATGAGCCGACATCGAGGTGCCAAACCTCCCCGTCGATGTGGACTCTTGGGGGAGATAAGCCTGTTATCCCCGGGGTAGCTTTTATCCGTTGAGCGATGGCCCTTCCATGCGGAACCACCGGATCACTAAGCCCGTCTTTCGACCCTGCTCGACTTGTAGGTCTCGCAGTCAAGCTCCCTTGTGCCTTTACACTCTACGAATGATTTCCAACCATTCTGAGGGAACCTTTGGGCGCCTCCGTTACCTTTTAGGAGGCGACCGCCCCAGTCAAACTGTCCGCCTGACACTGTCTCCTGCCCCGCTAAGGGGCATGGGTTAGAATTTCAATACAACCAGGGTAGTATCCCACCGACGCCTCCTTCGAAGCTGGCGCTCCGAGATCTCTGGCTCCTACCTATCCTGTACAAGTTGTACCAAAATTCAATATCAGGCTACAGTAAAGCTCCACGGGGTCTTTCCGTCCTGTCGCGGGTAACCTGCATCTTCACAGGTACTATAATTTCACCGAGTCTCTCGTTGAGACAGTGCCCAGATCGTTACGCCTTTCGTGCGGGTCGGAACTTACCCGACAAGGAATTTCGCTACCTTAGGACCGTTATAGTTACGGCCGCCGTTTACTGGGGCTTCAATTCGCAGCTTCGCTTGCGCTAACCACTCCTCTTAACCTTCCAGCACCGGGCAGGCGTCAGCCCCTATACGTCACCTTACGGTTTTGCAGAGACCTGTGTTTTTGCTAAACAGTCGCCTGGGCCTATTCACTGCGGCTCTCATGCGCTTGCACGCTCAAGAGCACCCCTTCTCCCGAAGTTACGGGGTCATTTTGCCGAGTTCCTTAACGAGAGTTCTCTCGCACACCTTAGGATTCTCTCCTCGACTACCTGTGTCGGTTTGCGGTACGGGCACCTCTCACCTCGATAGAGGCTTTTCTTGGCAGTGTGAAATCAGGAACTTCGTCCATACGGACTCGCCATCACAGCTCAACGTTACAGTGTGCGGATTTGCCTACACACACGCCTTACTGCTTGGACGCGCATAACCAACAGCGCGCTTACCCTATCCTACTGCGTCCCCCCATTTCTCAAACGGTGAGGAGGTGGTACAGGAATATCAACCTGTTGTCCATCGCCTACGCCTATCGGCCTCGGCTTAGGTCCCGACTAACCCTGAGCGGACGAGCCTTCCTCAGGAAACCTTAGTCATACGGTGGACGGGATTCTCACCCGTCTTTCGCTACTCATACCGGCATTCTCACTTCTAAGCGCTCCACCAGTCCTTCCGGTCTGACTTCAACGCACTTAGAACGCTCTCCTACCACTGACATCGTAGATGTCAATCCACAGCTTCGGTGAATCGTTTAGCCCCGATACATTTTCGGCGCAGCGTCACTCGACCAGTGAGCTATTACGCACTCTTTAAATGATGGCTGCTTCTAAGCCAACATCCTGGTTGTCTGTGCAACGCCACATCCTTTTCCACTTAACGATTACTTTGGGACCTTAGCTGGTGGTCTGGGCTGTTTCCCTTTTGACTACGGATCTTATCACTCGCAGTCTGACTCCCGTGTATAAATATCTGGCATTCGGAGTTTGTCTGAATTCGGTAAACCGGGATGGCCCCCTAGTCCAAACAGTGCTCTACCTCCAGTATTCTCATCACGAGGCTAGCCCTAAAGCTATTTCGGAGAGAACCAGCTATCTCCAAGTTCGATTGGAATTTCTCCGCTACCCACACCTCATCCCCGCACTTTTCAACGTGCGTGGGTTCGGGCCTCCAGTAAGTGTTACCTTACCTTCACCCTGGACATGGGTAGATCACCTGGTTTCGGGTCTACGACCACGTACTATTTCGCCCTATTCAGACTCGCTTTCGCTGCGGCTCCGCCTTCTAAAGCTTAACCTCGCACGTAATCGTAACTCGCCGGTTCATTCTACAAAAGGCACGCTATCACCCATTAACGGGCTCTAACTACTTGTAGGCACACGGTTTCAGGATCTCTTTCACTCCCCTTCCGGGGTGCTTTTCACCTTTCCCTCACGGTACTGGTTCACTATCGGTCACTAGGTAGTATTTAGCCTTGGGAGATGGTCCTCCCGGATTCCGACGGAATTTCACGTGTTCCGCCGTACTCAGGATCCACTCAGGAGAGAACGAACTTTCGACTACAGGGCTTTTACCTGCTCTGGCGGACCTTTCCAAGTCGCTTCATCTAACTCGCTCTTTTGTAACTCCGTATTGAGTGTCCTACAACCCCAAGAGGCAAGCCTCTTGGTTTGGGCTCTTCCCGTTTCGCTCGCCGCTACTCAGGGAATCGATTTTTCTTTCTCTTCCTCCAGGTACTTAGATGTTTCAGTTCCCTGGGTCTGCCTTCAAGACGCTATGTATTCACGTCAAGATACTACGCCATTAAACGTAGTGGGTTCCCCCATTCGGAAATCTCCGGATCAAAGCTCACTTACAGCTCCCCGAAGCATATCGGTGTTAGTGCCGTCCTTCTTCGGCTCCTAGTGCCAAGGCATTCGCCGTGCGCCCTTAATAACTTAACCTAACGGCTTTCAATACACATCACATTTCGTTGTCAGCTTCACTCGTTCAATCAGTCACGTACTCAAGTACGCTCCTTCATTCACTCGATTGCTTCCTAGAACTGCTCGTGTCTTGAAACCTTCTAATGTTATTAAGCCTATAAAAAAACTTAAAAAATAAATGTGTTTGTTACAATTTCAATGTCGTTTTATCCAGTTTTCAAAGAACAAAGATTGGTGGAGCCTAGCGGGATCGAACCGCTGACCTCCTGCGTGCAAGGCAGGCGCTCTCCCAGCTGAGCTAAGGCCCCAAGAGGTATATATGGTGGGCCTAAATGGACTCGAACCATCGACCTCACGCTTATCAGGCGTGCGCTCTAACCAGCTGAGCTATAGGCCCTCTTGGAAGTTTTATATTATTTAATAAACCTTCAAAACTGAACGCAAAACGTAATCTTACAAACCCTAGGTTTGTATTCCGAAATAATCCTTAGAAAGGAGGTGATCCAGCCGCACCTTCCGATACGGCTACCTTGTTACGACTTCACCCCAATCATCTATCCCACCTTCGGCGGCTGGCTCCAAAAGGTTACCTCACCGACTTCGGGTGTTACAAACTCTCGTGGTGTGACGGGCGGTGTGTACAAGGCCCGGGAACGTATTCACCGCGGCATGCTGATCCGCGATTACTAGCGATTCCGGCTTCATGTAGGCGAGTTGCAGCCTACAATCCGAACTGAGAACGACTTTATCGGATTAGCTCCCTCTCGCGAGTTGGCAACCGTTTGTATCGTCCATTGTAGCACGTGTGTAGCCCAGGTCATAAGGGGCATGATGATTTGACGTCATCCCCACCTTCCTCCGGTTTGTCACCGGCAGTCACCTTAGAGTGCCCAACTAAATGATGGCAACTAAGATCAAGGGTTGCGCTCGTTGCGGGACTTAACCCAACATCTCACGACACGAGCTGACGACAACCATGCACCACCTGTCACCGTTGCCCCCGAAGGGGAAACTATATCTCTACAGTGGTCAACGGGATGTCAAGACCTGGTAAGGTTCTTCGCGTTGCTTCGAATTAAACCACATGCTCCACCGCTTGTGCGGGCCCCCGTCAATTCCTTTGAGTTTCAGTCTTGCGACCGTACTCCCCAGGCGGAGTGCTTAATGCGTTAGCTGCAGCACTAAGGGGCGGAAACCCCCTAACACTTAGCACTCATCGTTTACGGCGTGGACTACCAGGGTATCTAATCCTGTTTGCTCCCCACGCTTTCGCGCCTCAGTGTCAGTTACAGACCAGATAGTCGCCTTCGCCACTGGTGTTCCTCCAAATCTCTACGCATTTCACCGCTACACTTGGAATTCCACTATCCTCTTCTGCACTCAAGTCTCCCAGTTTCCAATGACCCTCCACGGTTGAGCCGTGGGCTTTCACATCAGACTTAAGAAACCACCTGCGCGCGCTTTACGCCCAATAATTCCGGACAACGCTTGCCACCTACGTATTACCGCGGCTGCTGGCACGTAGTTAGCCGTGGCTTTCTAATAAGGTACCGTCAAGGTACAGCCAGTTACTACTGTACTTGTTCTTCCCTTACAACAGAGTTTTACGAACCGAAATCCTTCTTCACTCACGCGGCGTTGCTCCATCAGGCTTTCGCCCATTGTGGAAGATTCCCTACTGCTGCCTCCCGTAGGAGTCTGGGCCGTGTCTCAGTCCCAGTGTGGCCGATCACCCTCTCAGGTCGGCTACGCATCGTCGCCTTGGTGAGCCGTTACCTCACCAACTAGCTAATGCGCCGCGGGCCCATCCTATAGCGACAGCCGAAACCGTCTTTCAGTGTTTCACCATGAGGTGAAACAGATTATTCGGTATTAGCCCCGGTTTCCCGGAGTTATCCCAAACTATAAGGTAGGTTGCCCACGTGTTACTCACCCGTCCGCCGCTAACGTCGAAGGAGCAAGCTCCTTCTCTGTTCGCTCGACTTGCATGTATTAGGCACGCCGCCAGCGTTCGTCCTGAGCCAGGATCAAACTCTCCATAAAAGAAATTTGAATAGCTCAAATTGTTTTGCTGGCATCATTTTGATGTCCAAAATTTTGTTTTGTTCACTAACCGAAGTTAGTTACTAAAAACTTTATTGATTACGTTTTGCTTGTTCAGTTTTCAAGGTTCATGTTCATTATTTCACTGTCACCTCTTGGCGACTCATTTATAATATCAAGATTCTAAAACTATGTCAACACTTTCTCCGAAAATATTTAAATGCAATATAATTAAATGCGTTTAAACACCATCATAGCAAATAAGACTACTACCTAATGGATTAATATTGTCTGTTATTTTATAAAAATATACTATCCAGACACTTAGTAAAGAAGATGCAAACTATACTCAACATGGACACATACTTTACTAATGGCATTAAGGGTCAAAAAATGGCAAGCCATAATATATGGTTTGCCCTAATATTTTTAAAGACTTGTTATAATTCGTGAAATATAAAAACTACGATTTTTTCCTAAATCGAAAATTTCTCCTGAATGGATTAATTTAATGAGTGGACGTGTTGGTGCAAATTTATTTACAAACATTACTTCACCACGTTCCAAATTAGACAGTTCAACAATCGTACCTATAGGAAGATCTGCAACAATATCGATTAAAGCACGTACTACTTTAATATCGAACTTCCCAAACTCAGATTCATTAATCATTTCTATAACTTTAAATGAAGATTGTTTTGATCTATATACTCGTTCACATGTCATAGCATGAAAGACATCTGCCACAGCTATAATTTGAGCAAAAATTGAGATATTAGCGATCTTTTCACCTTTCGGATAGCCGCTTCCATTTAAACGTTCATGGTGTTGGAAAATTGCCTCTTTCATTGTCTCCTTTAAAATCGTTAAATCTTTTACCATATTATAGCTATAAATTGGATGTTTATAAATTTCATCATACTCTTGCTCTGTTAAAGGTGTCTTCTTATCTCTAATACGTGGGTGTACTTTAGCCATACCACAATCAGCTAATAAACCACCTATTGCAACTTGAATGGTAATCCCTCTATCATAACCAAGCTTTTGAGCAATCACTGCGGAAATCAAACCAGTTGCAACACAATGGTGATACAAGTAGTCTTTCGCATTTGAATACTCATTTAAATCAAATATAATTGTACGATCATCTAGGACCATCTCTACTAGAGGTAAAATAATTGTCCTTGCCTTGGCAATATCTACTTTTGCTCCGGCTTCCCAATTTTTAAATTCTTTTTTGAATTGTTCAACAGAATTATTATAGACTTTTCTAAAAGTCGGTATTTCTTCTATCACAACCTCAACATCATTTTCTTTCTTCTCTACTCGAGTATCGTTTTCATTTTTATAAACGGGGACGTTGAAAATATTAAACGCATGAAATACTTGCAAATGTACGTAGGAAATCATCGTATCTTTAAAAATGATTGGATACTGTGTATTAGCAAAAATATCTTCAGAAATTACTTTACCAACGCCTAACTCTGAAATCGGAACATATATAGTTTCCACGAAATGAACACCTCTCCACTGTTTCTTGCTTCAAATAAGGTATCTTCATTTTATCATGGAATTCTAAATAATTACTTATTTTTCATTATTTACGTAAAAAAAACCGATGAACGACATGTAATTCTGTCGTCATCGGTTGAAATTATTCCTCTATTTCATCTTCTTCGTCTTCTGGAGACTCTTCAGCTTTTTCAACTTTAGCTACAGTCGCAACTAATTCGTCGTCTCCTAATCGAATTAAACGAACTCCTTGCGTACTACGTCCAATTAATGAAATATCATTGATATCCATACGGATCAACATACCGTTGATTGTAATAAGCATGAGATCTTCAGAACCATCAACTGTTTTCACAGCTACCATAGGTCCATTTTTATCTGTAATCTGGATGGTTTTCAGACCTACACCACCGCGACTTTGTAAACGATATTCATCTTCAGAAGTACGTTTACCGTAACCTTTTTCAGTAACTACTAAAATTTCTTGCCCTGGTTCAACAATCTCCATGCCTACTACTTCGTCACCATCACGTAGCTTAATGCCTCGCACTCCACCAGCTGTACGACCCATAGAACGAATGTCATCTTCTTGGAAACGAACGAGCATACCATCGCGTGTACCAATAATCACTTGCTTATCTCCATCTGTTAGACGTACAGAAATAAGATCATCATCTTCTCGTAAGCTAATAGCTATTAAACCATTTGTTCGAATGTTAGCAAATTGTGAGACAGGTGTACGTTTCGTAATACCTGTTTTCGTCGTAAAGATAAAGTAAGCATCTTCATCAAACGATCCAACGCGAATCATGGCTGTTACTTTTTCACCTTTATCTATGTTGAGTAGGTTTACAATTGGTAATCCTTTAGCGGTACGACCGAATTCTGGAATTTCATATCCTTTTGCTCTAAATACTTTACCTTTTGACGTAAAGAATAAAATTGTATCATGGGTAGAGGTATTCATTAGATGCTCTACAAAATCATCTTCGTTTGTACCCATTCCTTGTACACCACGACCACCACGCTTTTGACTACGATATGTATTCGCAGCTAAACGCTTGATATAGCCATTATGTGTTAAAGTAATAACTGAGTTTTCAACAGGAATTAAATCCTCATCCTCAATCATTTCTAGACCACCAGATGTAATCTCAGTACGGCGTATATCATTAAAACGTTCTTTCACCTCTAAAATTTCAGTACGAATAATATCCACAATTTTTTCTTCATCCGCTAAAATTGCTTTTAAATCCGCAATAAGAATTTGAAGCTCTTGATATTCTGCTTCAATTTTTTCACGTTCTAATCCACTTAAGCGAACTAAACGCATATCTAAAATAGCTTGAGCCTGGCGCTCTGATAAGCTAAAACGCTCCATTAATTGCGGCTTTGCTTCTTCGCCGCTACGTGAACCACGAATAATGGCAATTATTTCATCAATATGATCGAGTGCAATTCGTAAGCCTTCTAAAATATGAGCACGATCTTCAGCCTTTCGAAGTTCGAATTCTGTACGACGACGAATAATTACCTTTTGATGCTCTAAATAATGGTAAAGCATTTCTTTTAAGCCCAATACTTTTGGTTGACCATTTACTAATGACAGCATATTGATACCAAAGCTTGATTGCATAGCTGTTTGTTTATATAAATTATTTAAAACTACATTAGCGTTGGCATCTTTACGAACTTCAATGACTACTCGCATACCACGACGGTCAGATTCATCACGTAAATTTGTAATACCATCTATTTTTTTATCACGTACAAGCTCTGCGATTTTTTCAATAAGCTTAGCCTTATTCACTTGGTAAGGTAATTCATGAATAAGAATGGTCTCCTTACCATTTGACTTTTGCTCAATTTCCACCTTCGCGCGAATAATGATGGAACCACGTCCAGTTTCATAAGCTCTGCGAATACCACTACGCCCTAAAATCAATCCTCCAGTAGGGAAATCAGGACCTGGAATAATATCCATTAACTCCTCAGTAGTAATGGCTGGATTTTCAGAAAGTGCTATAACAGCATCAATTGTTTCTCCTAACTGGTGAGGAGGAATATTCGTTGCCATACCAACGGCAATTCCCGCAGCACCGTTCACTAAAAGGTTTGGATAGCGACTTGGTAAAACAATTGGTTCTTTTTCTGATCCATCATAGTTATCAGTGTAGTCAATTGTATCTTTATTGATATCACGAAGCATTTCCATAGCTATTTTAGACATACGTGATTCTGTATAACGCATGGCTGCTGCTCCATCACCATCAACAGAGCCAAAGTTTCCGTGACCATCAACAAGCATATAACGATAACTAAAATCTTGCGCCATACGTACCATTGCATCATAAATGGATGAGTCACCATGTGGATGGTACTTACCCATTACATCCCCAACAATACGTGCTGATTTTTTGTAAGCTTTATCTGCGGTGTTACCTAATTCCTGCATCCCATATAAAATACGACGATGAACTGGTTTTAATCCATCACGTACATCAGGTAATGCACGCGATACAATTACACTCATTGCATAATCAAGAAAGGATGTTTCAATTTCTTCTGTGATATTAACTCCTTTAACACCGGAGCGTTCTTGTTCTGACAAAGTGTAGACCTCCTCTCAAGAAAAATTAGATATCTAAATTAGCGTATACGGCATTTTCCTCGATAAATTGACGACGAGGTTCAACTTCATCGCCCATTAAACGCTCAAATGCTTGGTTAGCTTTAATTGCATCATCTAATTCTACTTGTAATAATGTGCGGTACTCTGGATCCATTGTTGTTTCCCAAAGTTGCTCAGCGTTCATTTCACCAAGACCTTTATAACGCTGCACATTTGGTTTTGGCATTTTTGGTAGTCGTTCTATAATTTCTTTTAATGTTTCTTCATCGTAGCAGTACTCAATATGCTTACCTTGTTTCACTTGATAAAGTGGTGGCTGTGCAATATAAATATAGCCTGCTTCTATAAGTGGTCGAAGGAAACGGAAGAAGAATGTTAAAAGTAATGTACGAATATGTGCTCCATCGACATCGGCATCTGTCATGATAATGATTTTATGATAACGAGCTTTTTCTAAATTAAACTCTTCACCAATACCTGTGCCGAATGCTGTAATCATTGCACGAATTTCCGCATTCGATAAAATTTTATCTAGTCGGGCTTTCTCAACGTTAAGAATCTTACCACGTAAAGGCAAAATCGCTTGGAAGTGACGGTCACGTCCAGATTTAGCCGAACCGCCGGCTGAATCACCCTCAACAATATAAATTTCACAATCAGCGGGGATAGTAGAAGAACAGTCAGCTAATTTCCCCGGTAAGCTTGATACTTCAAGTGCATTTTTACGACGAGTAAATTCACGTGCCTTTTTCGCAGCTACACGTGCACGGGCAGCCATTAAACCTTTTTCTACAACCTTACGAGCAACAGTTGGATTTTCTAACATAAAACGTTCAAAGCCATCTGAGAATAATGAATTAGTAATTTGACTTACTTCTGAATTCCCTAGCTTTGTTTTCGTTTGTCCTTCAAATTGTGGATCTGGATGTTTAACAGAAACAATAGCTGTTAACCCTTCACGTACATCCTCGCCTGTAAGATTGGCATCAGATTCTTTAAGCAATCCATTTTTTCGAGCATAGTCGTTAATAACACGTGTAAGGGCTGTTTTAAAACCAGACTCATGTGTACCGCCTTCATACGTATTAATATTATTAGCAAATGAAAAAATATTAGAGGAGAATCCAGCATTGTATTGCATAGCAATTTCCACTGAGATGCCATCCTTCTCTCCAAGAACATCAATTGGATCATGGATTGGCTCTTTAGATTGGTTTAAATGCTCAACATAAGATCGAATACCACCTTCATAGTGATATGTAGTTGAACGAATCTCTTCTTCTCGTTCATCAGCAATCGTAATCTTAATACCACGATTTAAATAAGCCAATTCTCTAATACGATGAGCTAAAATATCATATTCATAAACAGTCGTTTCTTTAAAAATTTCTGGATCAGCTTTAAATCGCGTTGTTGTACCATTGTGGTTTGTTTCACCGATCACCATTAATTCTTGAACAGTTTTCCCACGTTCAAACTTAATTTCATGAATATGACCTTCACGATGAACCTGAACAATTGTTTCAACAGAGAGTGCATTCACCACTGATGCCCCAACTCCATGAAGACCACCAGAAACTTTATAGCCTCCACCGCCAAATTTACCACCAGCATGTAAAACTGTCATAATAACTTCAACAGCTGGCTTACCCATTTTTTCTTGAATGCTAACTGGAATACCTCGACCGTTATCTTCTACGCGAATCCAGTTCTCTTTTTCAATTGTTACTTGTATATCTGTACAAAATCCTGCAAGAGCTTCATCGATACTATTATCAACAATTTCCCATACTAAATGGTGAAGCCCTTTAGAACTTGTTGAACCGATATACATCCCTGGTCTTTTACGTACTGCCTCTAAACCTTCTAGTACCTGTATCTGATCGGCTTCATAAGCTTGGTTTTGTAAACCTTCGTTCTCTATAGCCACGGCTTTCATCTACTCCTTCATAACATCATTGTGTGTAAATGAATGAACAGTCAACCGAGCTGACTATTACCATTCTTTTGTAATCTAAAAAACTACCCTGGCTAACTTTTTTCAATCGCACCTTGTTTCACGTGGAACAGTTGAGCCTGTTCCATCGTTTCATGATGAATTCCATCCACACTTGTAGTTGTTACAAAGGTTTGGACTTCACCTTGAATGGTATTTAATAAATGCGATTGACGATAATCATCGAGTTCCGACAAAACATCATCTAAAAGTAGTATGGGTGTTTCTTTTGTTTCTTGTTTAATTAATTCAATTTCAGCAAGCTTTAAAGACAATGCAGTTGTACGTTGTTGTCCTTGAGAGCCATAAGTTTGAACATCATAGCCATTTACTAAAAACTGCAAATCATCACGGTGTGGGCCAACAAGTGTCACACCCCTGTCAAATTCACGTTCTCTCGCTTCAATCAATTTTTGATGTAAAGTATTTTCAATTTCACTGGTAGAGTGTTCTTTTTCAATACCAGCTACCGTACGATATTTTATAACCAGTGTTTCCTTACCTTGTGATATGCCTGCGTGTATAGGTTCTGCCCACTCCTGCAATAAATCCATAAATTGAAATCTTTTACGAATAATTTGGGTAGCTGCATGAATATATTGTTCATTGTAGACCTCATACATCACATCATTTGACATGGACTTGCCTTGATTCATCTTTAAGAAATGATTACGTTGTTTTAAAACTTTTTGAAAGGTCAATAAATCATGTAAATAGACAGGCGAAATTTGCCCAATCTCCATATCAATAAAACGTCGGCGTATTTGAGGACTCCCCTTTACAACGTTCAAGTCTTCTGGCGCAAACATAACAACGTTCATTTGACCAATATAATGACTGAGGCGACTTTGCTCTATATGATTTATCTTGCCCTTTTTACCTTTCTTTGTAATCGTAAGTTCGATTGGTAAAATACCATGCCTTTTTTTAACGGCCCCTTCTATTTTACCATAGTCTGAATCCCAACGTATCAATTCTTTATCGTTCGTTGTTCGATGGGATTTAGCCATTGCTAAAACATAGATGGACTCCATAACATTTGTTTTTCCTTGAGCATTTTCACCAATAAAAACATTAATTTTTGGAGAAAAGTTTAAAGCTAAGGCATCATAGTTACGATAATTTGTAAGTTTTATTTGCTCAATATACATAATTTATTGTCCAGCTGGTCCTACGATTTGGAAGCGACCACATCCGGGAATATTTATAACGTCTCCGTCACGTAATTTTCGACCTCGACGATCGTCTACTTCTCCATTTACATATACAGCATTTTCTTGTAAAAACCACTTGGCCATGCCACCTGAACTAATGGCATCAGTGATTTTTAAAAGCTGCCCTAACGTGATGAACTCCTCATCAATTTTAATGTCCTGCATAGTGTGTTTCCCTCCGAATACAGACTGTCTATCTCTCTATCATACCTAAAATTACGCCATAAGTAAAAAAAGATAGTCACAATAGCGACTATCTTAGCAGTTATGAAATTTTTAATAAGTTCGTACAGGTAAAATCAATTGTAAAATAGCATCATCGTGAACGGAGCGTAAAATAAATGGTCTCATCGCTCCTGTAAATTGAATAACTACATCTTGGCCATCAATTGCTTTTAAAGCTTCCATCATATATTTTGCACTGAAGGAAATTTTCAAGCTTTCTCCTTCTAATGATTCAACAGGAATTTCTTCTTGCACTTTACCGATCTCAGGAGAATTAGAAGAAACTTCAACTGCTTGGTTATCTAATATTTCAAAACGTACAACATTGTTACGATCTCCTCGTGCAACAAGTGACGCACGATCGATAGCTTGTAATAAAGCTTTACCGTTAATCGTTACATTTGTTTGATATTCTTCAGGGATTAAACGCGTTGTATCTGGGTAATTGCCTTCCAGTAAACGAGAGAAGAATAATACATCACCAGTTTTAAATAATACTTGCTGGCTTGTAATAACAATTTGCACTAGATTTGTTGAATCTTCTAGTACTTTATTTAATTCATTTAAACTTTTCCCTGGAATAACTACGCTATGTTCAACTTCTGGTAAATTTTCCAATTGCACTTTACGTCTTGCTAATCGATGACTATCTGTTGCAACACAGATTAAAGTTTCGTTTTTGATCTGCCAGTTTACACCTGTCAACACTGGTCTACTTTCAGAAGTGGCAACAGCAAATACTGTTTCACGGATAATTGTTTTTAAAAGATCAGCCGGAATAGTAAATTTTTGATCTTCCGTTAATTCTGGTAATAATGGGTACTCTGCTGCATCAGAGCCAATTAGATGGAACTCAGATTTACCTGAACGAATATGCGTTTGGAAACCTGGTGTTACTTGGATTTCAACATCGTTTGTTGGTAATTTACGTACAATTTCATTAAACATACGTGCTTGTACAACAATAGATCCTGTTTCAGTAATGTGAATAATTTGTTGTCCATCTTCCTCTACTGGAATAAATGTTTGAATTGTAATATCAGCATCACTACCTGTTAAGCGGATACCTTCCTCTGTTACATCAATTTTAATCCCCGTTAAAATCGGAATAGTTGTTTTTGAACTTACTGCTTTCATGACATCATTTAAACCCTCTAATAAACGGTCACGTAAAATATCAAATTTCATTCTATTTCCCTCACATATTTATATTATTTATTTATATAAAATAAAAAGATATAGTAATAGGCCCTGTGGATTTGTGGATAAGTGTATTTTTATGAATAAAATCAGTCTATCCACATGTAGATAGACTGTGTATAAGTTTGTGTTTAAATAGTTGGTTTGTCCACAGTAATTACTTACCTAACATACTACGAATTTGTTTAACATCTTGTTGTAGTTGAACGTCATCTTTCAACATAGAAGATATTTTTTCGTGTGCATGGATGACAGTCGTATGGTCGCGACCACCAAATTCTTCGCCGATTTTCGGCAGCGAAAAATCTGTTAATTCGCGTGATAAATACATAGCGATTTGACGTGGGAAAGCAATTAATTTTGTACGTTTTTTGGCAGAGAAATCTTCTAAACGTATATTAAAATGTTCCCCTACTGCATTTTGAATATCTAGTATTGTCACTGCTCGCGGCTTTGAATTTGGGATTATATCTTTTAATGCCTCAGCTGCTAATGTTGCCGTAATATCTTTGTTCACCAGTGAAGAATAGGCGACGACGCGAATAAGCGCACCTTCAAGCTCCCTAATATTGGAGTCAATCTGGTTCGCAATATAAAGCATTACTTCATTTGGTACCTCTAGACCATCTGCTTTTGCTTTTTTGCGCAAGATAGCTATACGAGTTTCCAAATCAGGCGGCGCAATATCAGTTATTAACCCCCACTCAAAGCGTGAACGTAGACGATCTTCCAATGTTGGAATTTCCTTAGGAGGACGGTCACTGGATATAACAATTTGTTTTGATTCTTCATGTAAAGTATTAAAAGTGTGGAAAAATTCTTCTTGAGTTGATTCTTTTCCAGCAAGGAATTGAATATCATCAATTAGCAGTACATCCACGTTGCGGTACTTATTGCGAAAATCAAGTGCTTTGTTATCACGAATAGAGTTAATAAATTCATTTGTAAATTTCTCGGATGATAAGTAGACTACTTTTGCATTTGGATTATGTTCTAAAACATAATGGCCAATCGCATGCATTAAGTGTGTTTTACCTAGCCCAACTCCCCCATAAATAAAGAAAGGATTATATGCCTTTGCAGGGGCTTCAGCGACAGCTAACGAGGCAGCGTGTGCAAAGCGGTTACCAGAGCCAATAACAAACGTATCAAAAGTATATTTCGGATTTAACATACCTGGTGAAATATCATGGTGATCGTTATTTTTCGCTTGGATAATCGGCGCCGGCAAATCGAAATCGTCCGAATCCTGGTTTTTTTGAACAACAAATTTAATAAGCAAGTCTTCGCCTGTAAGCTCCGTTAATATACCTGTAATCAAATGAATATAATGATTCTCAAGCCAGTCTCGAGCAAACGAATTAGGCGCAGCTATTGTCACAGTGGAACCACTACCATTATAAGATAGTAGTTTTGTAGACTTTAGCCACGTTTCGAAGCTTGGTTTAGAAATTTTTTGTTCAACTTGAGCCAGGACATTATTCCATAGTTCTTCTAAATGTTCCAAGCTGCTAATCTCCTTTACAGTGTTCAATACATAAAAAAAAATCGCATTTATAGAAATGGTAAATACGTTCATATTACAACTCGTCCACATAATCACAAGCTGTGGATAAAAGTTAACCAAAGGCTGTGATAAAAATTATCCACAGCATATTAACAGTTGTGGATAATTAAAATGTTCATTTCAGTTTTCAACAAAGTGAAGCACAGTAATCGTATCAGAAAAACAAAGCTATTTCAATAGTTTATGAAACTTATCCACATAGCTTGTAGTTATGCACTTTAGAGTTGTCCACAAGCACTGCTTATGTGAAAAAGCTGTAGATAATCGTTGTGGATAAAAAATAATGCAAAAAATACTATACACAACTCTGTGTAAAAAAAACAAGTACTCTGTGGATAAATATTTTATGTTCATGCAATAAATAATCTTTGAATTAGTAAAGATGCAATAGATTGATTTTGATACATAGATTAGCTGGTTAAAAGAAATTTATGAAATACATTGACAAAATAACTAGAAACTTTATATAATATTCGAGTCTGTATGTTGAAAAATTCAACTCATATCAGGAGGTGTCTATATAAATGAAACGTACTTACCAACCAAAGAAACGTAAGCACAGCAAAGTTCACGGTTTCCGCGCACGTATGAGCACGAAAAACGGTCGCAAAGTTCTTGCTGCTCGTCGTCGTAAAGGAAGAAAAGTTTTATCAGCATAAAATAAGTCCACTGAGCCACATCAGTGGTCTTTTTTTTCTTTATTTTTGGTAAACCTAGAAATGAGGATCAAAAGATATTATCTAATAGCAGGTGAAAGAAATGAAAAAACGCCAAAGAGTGAAAAAAAATGATGATTTTCAAAAGGTGTTTAAAAAAGGTAAATCTTTCGCTAATCGTCAGTTTGTTGTTTATTTTTTAGCAAAAGAAGGGCAAACAGAATTTCGTGTAGGTTTATCGGTTAGTAAAAAGCTTGGAAATGCGGTAACACGCAACAAAATAAAACGCTATATTCGACAAAGTATTCAAGAATTAAAGGATGATTTAAAGCCGAATATGGATTATGTTATTATCGCCAGACATCCGGCGGCCACTATGGATTTTCATGAAGTGAAACAAAGTTTGCAGCATGTACTACAAATCGCAAAGGTAATGAAGAAAGTGTAATGTATGCAAGCAAGTGGTGAAAATACGCCTGTACTGTTAGTAATGGAGTAGAAATAGAGCGGTTTTGCATACAATTATAAATAGAGGAATATACGCGTAGGGGTATTTGTAGCGTGCGATTTCATAAAAAAATATGTAAAATTCGCAACATAACTTAGGAATAAGTATATGTAGTTAGAATATTTAGTAGAGTGAACGTTATAGGCGTGATAAAATAACTGATAACTTTATCTTTATTGAGGACGTCCCAAACGCTGGCTAAATCATGATAAAGTAGCTGGCAGATCTTGAGGTAGGAAACTGCCAGTGAATGAAGAAATGCATATAGAATGAAGAAAAAGTGAATAGTAATTGTAGGGGGAAGAAGGTTGAAAAAACAACATTGGGTAATTTTGTCACTAGTATCAGTAGCCTTACTACTTTCTGGTTGTACAGAATTCAATGAACCAATTTCAAAAGACAGCACAGGCTTCTGGAATGAATTCATTGTTTGGCCGTTGGTATCAGCGATAAAATACTTTGCTGATTTGCTCGGTACGTATGCATGGGGGATCATTGCCGTAACGATTATTATTCGTTTAGCAATTTTACCTTTGATGATTAAACAAACAAAGAGCTCTAAAAAGATGCAAGAAATTCAACCAAAATTGAAGGAACTGCAGAAGAAGTATGCTTCTAAGGATGCTCAGACACAACAACAATATCAGCAAGAAATGATGAAGCTAATGAGTGAATCTGGAGTAAACCCACTAGCAGGGTGTTTACCAGTAATCATTCAAATGCCAATTTTAATTGGTTTCTATCATGCAATTAGTCGTATGAATGCTACATCTACATTTGATTTAGGAAATTTCTTTATCTTCCCGTTAGCAGATCCTGCACCTGCATTAGCAATTACGGCAGGTTTAATGCAATTTATCGTATTACGTACAGGACCAGCAATGGATAATCCTCAAATGAAAATCATGATGTATATTATGCCATTCATGATCATTGGTTTTGGTATGGCCTTACCAGCTGCATTATCACTATATTGGGTAATCGGGAATATTATTTCGATTTTCCAAAACCTGTATATTTATAAACCTTGGAATAAAGATAAAACACAACCTGCTCAAAATGGAGGGGCTAAAAAGTGAAACAACTTACGCAAATAGGCGCAACAACACAAGAAGCGATCTCATTGGCGTTACAGAAACTTGGCAAAACCCGTGAACAAGTAGATGTTGAAGTTTTACAAGAAGGTAAAAAAGGATTTTTAGGTTTTGGTGCACGTTCTGCAGAGGTACGTGTAACAGTAAAGGAAGTTCAGGTTCCGACAATTGAAAGTGACAAAGCCGAACCGCAAAATG
This sequence comes from Lysinibacillus sp. FSL L8-0126, assembly GCF_038630385.1. Taxonomy (NCBI): domain Bacteria; kingdom Bacillati; phylum Bacillota; class Bacilli; order Caryophanales; family Bacillaceae; genus Lysinibacillus; species Lysinibacillus sp. FSL L8-0126. Next base: position 1,526,705 of record NZ_CP152028.1, read on the forward strand.
CAACTAAATTAGACGAACCATTAGTAGTAGATGATGTTGAAACAATAAGTTCACAAGTTTCTGAACAACCAAGTGAAATCGAAGAAGTTCAACAAATCGTAAAAGAGCAAAATGAGGAAGAAGACACGGCAAACCCAATTGAAGAGGCAAAAGCTTATTTACAAAGTATTGCTGAACAGTTGGCTATTGATGATCTTGATATTGCTACGACTCGCGAGGGGAAATATGTATTATTTCAACTAAAAAGTGAGAAAGCTGCACTGCTTATAGGAAAACGTGGTCAAACACTAAATTCCTTACAGCAATTGACGCAACTCGTATTGAATAAAAGCGCTAAGCAGTTTTTAATGGTGAAATTGGATGTAGAAAACTATCGCGAACGTCGACAAGAAGCTTTAGAATTACTTGCAGATCGAATGGCGGATAAAGCATTACGCTTAAATCAACGTGTGGCATTTGAACCAATGCCGTCTTACGAGCGAAAAATAATTCATAATCAATTAGCAAATCGTCTAGATCTTGAAACGTACTCAGAAGGCACAGAGCCTAATCGTTATTTAGTGATTGAACCAGTAAATAATAATTAGTCTGCTGCTGTAAACATACAGACACTATATATTGAAAGGTCATTTTATCTTCGTGATAAAATGACCTTTTTTAGTGAGGCAAAGAATAGTGATTTTTGTCGAAAATAAGATAACCTAAAAAATTGATATTATCCACATTTGGAAATGATCCTTACTTTAGATTTTGTTGAAAATATGTTAGTCTAAGGTGTTAGTAAGTATTGGTCGGTTTCTATTATCCACATGTGGATAACGTTGAGGAGGTCATTAAATGGAGTTCGATACAATTGCTGCGATATCCACACCTATGGGTGAAGGTGCCATAGCTATCGTTCGTTTAAGTGGGGACGAGGCAGTGACAATTGCAGATAAAATATTCAAATCACCTGGTGGGAAAAGTTTAACAACGAAAGATTCGCACACCATTCATTATGGTCATTTAGTTGATCCTAAAACAAGTGAGGTAGTAGAGGAAGTAATGCTATCACTGATGCGTGGACCAAAAACATTTACACGTGAGGATGTAGTTGAAATAAATTGTCACGGTGGACTAGTTTCAGTGAATCGTGTATTGCAACTTGCGTTAACGAATGGAGCAAGATTAGCTGAGCCTGGCGAATTCACAAAACGAGCGTTTTTAAATGGACGTATTGATTTATCTCAGGCTGAAGCGGTTATGGATCTGATAAGAGCTAAAACAGATCGTGCGATGAATGTTGCTTTGGGTCAAATGGATGGAAAATTATCGAGACTTATTGGTGATTTACGCCAAGCTTTACTAGAGACATTGGCACAAGTAGAGGTTAATATAGATTATCCGGAGTATGATGATGTAGAAGAAATGACAGTACCTGTATTAGTAGAAAAATGTACATGGGTAAGAAATGAAATTAGTAAACTTCTGCAAACATCTTCTCAAGGAAAAATTTTACGCGAGGGCTTATCAACTGTTATTTTAGGTCGTCCAAATGTAGGGAAGTCTTCTCTTTTAAATAGCTTAGTACAAGAAAATAAGGCCATAGTGACAGATATTGCAGGGACTACTCGTGATATTATAGAAGAGTATGTCAATGTACGCGGTGTTCCACTTCGTTTAGTGGATACAGCAGGTATTCGGGAGACAGAAGATATTGTTGAACGAATTGGAGTAGAACGTTCTCGAGAAGCTCTTCGTGGAGCAGATTTAATTTTGTTTGTATTAAACTACGCAGATGAATTAACTGCTGAGGATGAGCGTCTATTCAAAACAATTGAAGCGATGGATTACATCGTTATTGTCAATAAAACAGATTTACCGCAAAAAATTGATTTAGCACGTGTCGAAGAATTAGCTGATGAGCATCGTATTGTAACGACTTCCTTGTTACAGGAAGAAGGCATTACAGAGCTAGAAGAAGCCATTGCTGCTTTATTCTTTGAAGGACAAATCGAAGCGGGCGATTTAACATATGTTTCAAATGCAAGACATATTGCACTTCTGCACCAAGCACAGGCAACGGTTGAAGATGCAATAGCAGCTGCACAGGAAGGTGTACCAGTTGATATGGTACAAATCGATGTAACAAGAACATGGGAAATACTTGGTGAAATCATTGGTGACACTGTACAAGAAAGCCTAATTAATCAGCTATTTTCACAGTTCTGCTTAGGAAAATAAATTGATAAGAGAAAGGAAGATACGAGCATGCCAACAAAATATGAGGCAGGCACGTTTGATGTTATTGTAATTGGCGCAGGTCATGCAGGTTCAGAAGCTGCACACGCTGCGGCTAAAATGGGCGCTAGCACATTAATGCTAACAATCAATTTAGATATGATTGCATTTATGCCATGTAATCCATCTATTGGTGGCCCTGCCAAAGGAATCGTCGTACGTGAAATTGACGCTTTAGGTGGCGTCATGGGGAAAGTTATCGATAAAACACATATACAAATGAGAATGTTAAATACAGGGAAAGGTCCAGCAGTACGTGCATTGCGCGCACAAGCGGATAAAGTTTTGTACCAACAAGAGATGAAACGTGTGTTGGAGGAAACTGAAAACTTAACAATCCATCAAGGAATGGTTGAAGAGCTGATTATTGAAGATGGGGAAGTTAAAGGAGTCATTACACAAATTGGTGCCGTTTATCGTGCTAAAACAGTCGTTGTGACAACAGGTACTTTCTTACGCGGTGAAATCATTATTGGTGATATGAAGTATTCAAGCGGTCCTAATAACCAACAACCTTCGATTCGCTTAGCCGATAATTTAAAAGAGCTTGGCTTTGACCTAGTTCGTTTCAAAACAGGTACTCCACCACGTGTAAATAATCGTACAATTGATTATGACAAAACAGAGATTCAACCAGGGGATGACGTTCCACGTGCATTTAGTTTTGAAACAACTGAGTTCATTATGGACCAGCTACCTTGCTGGTTAACCTATACAAGCCCTGAAACGCATGAAATTATTGAAGCAAATTTACATCTTTCACCGATGTATTCAGGAATGATTAAAGGGACAGGGCCACGTTATTGCCCGTCTATTGAGGATAAAGTTGTGCGTTTTAATGATAAGCCTCGACACCAAATTTTCTTAGAGCCAGAAGGCCGTAATACGCGTGAGGTGTATGTTCAAGGTTTGTCAACAAGCTTACCAGAACATGTCCAAACACGTTTACTAAAATCTATTCCTGGCTTAGAAAATGCGGAAATGATGCGTGCTGGTTATGCCATTGAATACGATTCAATTGTGCCAACCCAATTATGGCCGACATTAGAAACAAAACGCATTAAAGGCTTATATACAGCTGGTCAAATTAACGGTACATCTGGTTATGAAGAAGCAGCCGCACAAGGCTTAATGGCGGGAATGAATGCTGCTGCTAATGTACTTGGTAAAGAGGAGTTAATTTTAAGTCGCTCTGATGCCTATATTGGCGTTTTGATCGATGACTTGGTGACAAAAGGGACAAATGAGCCATATCGTTTATTAACATCCCGTGCAGAGTATCGTCTATTGTTACGTCACGATAATGCCGATTTACGTTTAATAGAGCTGGCTTACAAAATGGGCATGATTCCACAAGAAAGATATACAAAGTTCATTGAGAAAAAGGAACTGATTGAAACTGAAATTGCACGTCTTCGTGAAATCATTATTAAGCCAAATGAAGCAACCCAATCTGTTATTCGTTCTGTTGGCGGTAGTGAATTAAAGGATGGTATTCGTGGCGCAGATTTATTAAAACGTACTGAAATGCATTATGAGTTAATCGCATCTTTAATTCCTGCAGAAATAGAGTTTACGGATGAAGTAAAAGAACAAATTGAAATTCAGCTTAAATATGAAGGCTATATCGAAAAAGCATTACAACAGGTAGAGAAGCTACACAAAATGGAAAACAAAAAAATTCCTGAGAATATTGATTACGATGCGATTTCAGGTTTAGCAACAGAAGCACGTCAAAAGTTAAAACAAGTTATACCACTTTCTATTGCACAAGCTTCTCGTATTTCGGGTGTTAACCCAGCTGATATTTCCATTCTGCTTGTTTATATTGAACAAGGTAAAATCGCGAAAGTAAGCAGCTAATCAACAGCGTAAAGTGAATAAGGGGCGGGCATACCTTTGTGCCCGCTTCCTATTTTAAAGGTTATACTGCTGAGTGAAGTAGTATAGTAAGATCGATAAAGGAGACTTTACATGAACGAACAACAATTTATTGAGGCTCTGAAAGAGAAAGGCATCGAACTTTCGGATAAGCAGATCGCTCAATTTAAAAAATATTTTGAATTACTTGTCGAGTGGAATGAAAAAATGAATTTAACCGCTATTACAGATTTAGAAGGCGTTTATTTAAAGCATTTCTTCGATTCGATCAGTGCCTCATTTTATTTTGATTTTTCAAAAGTAATTACTGTTTGTGATGTTGGAGCAGGTGCTGGTTTCCCTAGTATCCCTATTAAAATCTGTTTCCCGCATTTACATGTCACAATTGTCGACTCCTTAAATAAACGAATTACATTTTTAAATCATTTAAGTGATGAGCTACAATTAGAGAATATGCATTTTGTACATGCACGAGCAGAAGAGTTTGGTCAAAATACAAAATATCGTGAACAATTTGATGTGGTAACAGCACGCGCTGTAGCTCGTTTATCAGTGTTATCTGAGCTATGCGTACCTTTAGCAAAGCAAGATGGTTATTTTGTTGCTTTAAAGGCTGCAGCAGGAGCAGAGGAATTAAAGGATGCTAAAAAAGCTTTAATAACATTAGGTGTTAAACTGAGAGAAGAATTTTCTTTCAAGCTACCTGTTGAAGAAAGTGACCGCACTTTATATATATTTGATAAAATAAAAGTAACACCGAAAAAATACCCGCGTAAGCCAGGTGTACCAAATAAAACACCAATTCAATAATTAGTGTTTCATGTGAAACTTCTCAAAGTAGAAAATATTTTTTCTATTTTGAGCATACATACTAGTTATGGATGGTTCACGCAAAAGACATCTATGAACTATATACATTTGATGAAATATAATAAATAATAATAGAATGACACTTAGCAAGATAGTTACTTAAAGGTGGTGCCACTTGGATGAAAAGTCCTTTTTCACGTTTTTTTGGAGGCGGGAGTAAAACGGAGCCTATTGTGAAAAATGAAGTAGAACAAGCAGAGGCGGTTCATGCAGCGGAAGAAGTCATAAAGTTGCCTATTGATCAAATTGTACCTAACCGTTTTCAGCCACGTACTATTTTTGATGATGAAAAAATTGAAGAATTATCAAGAACCATTCATACACATGGTGTGATTCAGCCAATTGTTGTACGTAAAACATCAGAAAATCAATATGAAATCATTGCCGGTGAGCGCCGTTACCGAGCGATGAAAAAGCTACAATGGACAGAGGTCCCTGCTATTGTACGTAATTTAACTGATAAGGAAACAGCTTCTATTGCGCTAATAGAGAACTTACAGCGTGAGGAGTTAACCGCAATTGAAGAAGCGGTAGCCTATCAAAAATTATTAGAGCTTCATGAGCTAACACAAGAAGCTCTGGCCCAAAGACTTGGAAAAGGACAATCCACTGTAGCCAATAAATTGCGTTTATTAAGGCTGCCGGATGAAGTGCAGCAAGCCATTTTGAAGCGTAAAATATCTGAACGACACGCACGTGCATTAATTGCTATTAAGGATCAACCATTACAATTAGAAATTTTACAGCTATCGATTGATAATGAATGGAATGTACGTCAGTTAGAGGAGCAAATTCAAGCCATATTAAACCCAGTCACAGACGAGCCAGAAGAAACAGTACCAAAGAAAGCAAAACCAAAACGTAAGGCTATAAGTAAAGATGTGCGCATTGCTTTAAATACCATTAAACAATCACTAACAATGGTAACGAAAAGTGGTATTACAGTAAAAACAGAAGAAGAAGATACAGAGGAATACTATCAAATTACAGTGAAGATACCTAAAAAGAAAAAGGTGCAATAAATTATTTTAAAAAAGTAATATATTGTTATGTCCAATACTGAACAGAGGAGATATCTCAGAAAAATAAATGAGATATCTCCTTTTTTGTATATATTCTTAATATTTTATACAACTCTCTTCAATTTTTTTGATAGAATGAAAGTTAGATAGCGTATTAAATAGTGATTTTACAAATGATTTGTCAAAGTTAAGTTTGATAGATGAAAGCAGGTGCTTTTAAATGGGTAGAATTATAGCAATCGCCAATCAAAAGGGTGGCGTAGGTAAAACAACAACTTCGGTCAATTTGAGCGCTTGCCTAGCATATTTAGGTAAGAAAGTGCTATTAATTGATACCGATCCTCAGGGGAATACAACAAGTGGACTTGGTATTAATAAAGGAGAAATACAAGCTTGTATTTATGATGTGCTTATTGATGATGAAGATGTTGAAAATGTCATTCAAAAAACAAACGTAGAGAATTTATCAATCGTGCCAGCAACCATCTCACTTGCAGGTGCAGAAATTGAATTGGTTTCGACTATTTCAAGAGAAGTGCGTTTAAAACATGCACTGCAAAATGTGAAAGAAGATTTCGATTATATAATTATTGACTGTCCTCCATCTTTAGGGCTTTTAACTATTAATGCTTTAACAGCTTCAGATGCGCTCATTATCCCTGTACAATGCGAATATTATGCGTTGGAAGGGCTAAGTCAATTGCTCTCAACTGTTCGCCTTGTTCAAAAGCATTTAAATCAGCAGCTCTATATTGATGGTGTTCTATTAACAATGCTAGATGCACGTACAAACTTAGGCTTGCAAGTTATTGATGAAGTAAAAAAATATTTCCAAGATAAAGTATACAAGACGATCATTCCTCGTAATGTGCGATTAAGTGAGGCACCAAGTCATGGTCAACCAATCATCACTTATGACGCAAAATCGAGAGGTGCAGAAGTTTATTTGGAGATGGCGAGGGAAGTGATTAAAAATGGCTAAAGGTTTAGGAAAGGGTATTGGTGCACTATTTCCAGGAGAGTCTTTAGAGCAAAGTGGTCAAGTGGAAGAAATTCAATTAGATTTAATTGTGGCGAACCCCTTTCAACCTCGTAAAATTTTTGATGAAGAAAGTTTACAAGAGTTAGCAGATTCGATTAAAGAACATGGTATTTTGCAGCCAATTGCTGTGCGCAAAAAAGGGCGCAAATTTGAAATTGTTGCAGGGGAACGTCGTTATAGAGCCTGTCTGTTAGCTGAATTAGAGGTTATTCCTGTCATCATAAAAGAGCTATCAGATGCACAAATGATGGAGTTAGCTATTTTAGAAAATCTTCAACGTGAGGATTTAACCGTTATTGAAGAAGCGGAAGCCTATCAGAGTCTAATGGAAAACTTACATTTAACTCAAGAAGAATTATCGAAACGGTTAGGGAAAAGTAGACCACATATCGCTAATCATGTTCGGTTGCTTGCTTTACCAGAAGATGTACGTAAATTTATGAATGATGGTACCTTATCGATGGGGCAGGGACGAGCATTACTTGGCCTGAAAAATAAAAGAAGAATCTCAGAAGTGGCTAATAAGGTCATTAATTTAGGGTTGAATGTACGTCAAGTTGAAATGCTAGTACAAAACTTAAATGAAGAAGTTTCACGTGAAACAATTCCACCAAAGAAGAAAGATATATTTGTATCAGCCAAGGAATCCCAATTACGAGACTACTTTGGAACAAATGTTCAAATCAAAAAAACAAATAATAAGGGGAAAATTGAAATTGAATTTTATTCTGAAGATGATTTAGAACGTATTTTAGAAATACTAAATTTACAGGAAGAATAAAATACATTTCTATAACTTAATCAGAGCGCCAAGCAAACAGGCGCTCTCTATTTTTTAGAGAGAAGGAAGGCTTAAGTGTGGTATTACTAGGGGCATTGATTAATGCTGTGCTAATAGTAGCAGGTGCATTAGTAGGGCGCATTTTTAAAAATATTCCTGAATCTATGAAATCTACTGTACTATCTATTATTGGCTTAGCAGTCACATTATTAGGGATAAAAATGGGCTTTGAAAGTGATAATTTTATTATATTAGTAGTAAGTTTAGTAGTAGGTACTGTAATAGGTGAGTGGTTAGATTTAGATAGACAAATGAATCGTCTAGGGAAATGGGTAGAGAGTTTATTTCGTACAAAACGAAATGACCAAAATCAAATTAGCATAGCAGAGGGCTTTGTCACTGCCTCCTTAATTTTTGTTGTTGGGTCAATGGCTGTAATCGGTGCACTCGATAGTGGTCTTCGTAATGATCATAATGTATTAATTACAAAAGGATTAATAGATGGGTTTACATCCATTATTCTAGCATCCACTTTAGGCATTGGTGTATTGCTATCCGCTGTACCTGTTTTTGTTTATCAGGGATTAATCGCACTTTTTGCAGGCGTTATTAGTTCCTTTATACCTGATGCTGCACTACAAATGTACATTACAGAAATGACAGCTGTAGGCGGTGTAATGATTATGGCAATAGGGTTAAATATTGCGGGCCTAGCTAAGATCAAAGCTGCTAACTTGCTGCCAGGTATCGTCATTGTTGGTATTATGGTGGCTATCTTCTACACTTTTCAATGAATAGCGATGGGCAGCCAATAATAAAGCTCTTGAAAGCTTTTCAGCCATAGCATAAGAAATATGAAGTCTTGTATTTTGTAAAACAAGCATTTCCATAAAGCCTCCAATATTGACGATTCCTTTAACGGAAATGTCTCCGATTGGGGGTAATTCTTTTTTTACAGCCTTGCCAGGGAAGATGGGTCCGCTTTGCACTGAAATATGACCAACATTTTGTTCACTGCCTAGACAGGCATCAATCGCAATAATGAAAGGTTTTGTAGTATGATTGTGTAGCTGTTGCATTGTAGAATCAAGATTTAGAGCATGTAAAGGATCTTCTAAAGAACCTACAATTTCATAGGGAAAGCTGACAGATTTTTTTAAAAAGCTACCTGTTAATGGCCCAAGTGTATCACCCGTACAACGGTCACTGCCAATACAACAAAAAATTAGTCGTTCATGATGAAACGGTATATGTTCTAAAAATAATGTACTTAATTGCCAAACGGCATTTTTACTCTCGTGATGAAGGGAATAAGGTAGTAACAAATTTGGTATAGTATTCATAAAAAAACTCACTTTCTTTTTATTTTTAGAAGTGCTCAATTTTTATGCAGTATACGCAAATTTTTAGCAAGTTATTCAAGAGGTGGTAATTATGGAAGAGAATAAGAAATTAATGGAGAGATACTGGGATAAGCTCACATCTGAGGACCTTTGGGAATCGGTTATTAATGCATCTTTAGAGATATTGCTCATTTTATTAGCATCATGGATTGCAGTAAGATTAGGTAAAAAATTTATTAAAAAAGTGTTTTTAATACGAATGCGCTCCCCATTAAACCACTCAGAGCGACGCCAACGAACAATTGCAAGATTATTACAAAGTGTGATTTCCTATGTTGTTTATTTCTCTGCAATCATTGGTATTCTTTCTTCCTTAGAAATAAAGGTAGCAGGTTTATTGGCTGGTGCAGGGATTGTTGGTTTAGCAATTGGTTTTGGCGCTCAAAGTTTAGTGAAGGATGTTATTACTGGATTCTTTATTATCTTTGAAGATCAGTTTGGTGTAGGGGATTATATAAAAATTAACGCAGCAGAAGGTACGGTTGTAGAAATTGGTTTACGTACAACGAAAATTAATGGTGCTACAGGTGAGCAATTCATCATTCCAAATGGTGCAATTGGTGAGGTCGTCAATTATTCTGTTAACAACTCCAAAATTTTTATAGATTTACAAATGGCTACTGAGGCTGATTTTGAAAAAGCAGAGGCAATAATTAATAAGTATTTAGAAACATTACCAAAAATGCATAAAGAGCTAATAGCGACGCCAGTATTTTTAGGTGTGCAAAATGTTAAAGGGACAGAGGTAACGATACGAATAGCTGCTGAAACATTACCGCAGCAGCAATATGGAGTAGCACGTAGTATTCGCCGTGATGTTACCAAACTTTTTGAAGAAAATAATATACCAATGGCCTATCCAAAAATGATGTTCTATGGGAAAGAAGAAGGGAGAAGTGAATAATGGAAGCGAAAAAATTTGGTTTAAATGATATTGTTGAAATGAAAAAACAACATCCATGTGGTACTAATAAATGGAAAATCATTCGTATGGGGGCAGACGTACGTATCAAATGCGAAGGATGTCAGCATAGTGTAATGATTCCACGCCGTGACTTTGAGAAAAAAATGAAAAAGGTTTTAATTTCTGCTAATGAGGCGTAACATCAGGCATATTAGACTTTTTATGAGTGAATCAATATAATAGATAAGGTTATATGAGAGAAAAAATTTGAACTGAGTATAGAAAGGTTGTGTCCATTCATGGCATTAACAGCTGGAATCGTTGGTTTACCTAACGTTGGAAAATCAACATTATTTAACGCAATTACAAAAGCGGGCGCATTGGCTGCAAACTATCCATTCGCAACGATTGATCCAAACGTTGGTATCGTTGAAGTACCTGATGCACGTTTAGATAAATTAACAGAATTAGTTGTACCGAAAAAAACTGTACCAACTGCATTTGAGTTCACAGATATCGCAGGAATTGTAAAAGGTGCTTCCAAAGGTGAAGGATTAGGGAATAAATTCCTTGCTCATATTCGTGAAGTAGATGCAATTTGTCAGGTTGTACGTTGTTTTGTAGACGAAAACATTACGCACGTATCTGGTGCAGTAGACCCAATTGATGATATAGAGGTTATTAATCTGGAGCTTGCACTTGCTGACTTAGAATCTGTAGATAAACGTTTACAACGTGTTAGCAAAATGGCAAAACAAAAAGATAAAGAGGCTATGGTGGAAGAGCCAGTTCTTCTAAAAATTAAAGAGCAATTAGAAAACGGTAAACCGGCACGTGCGGCTGAGCTTTCTGATGATGAACTAAAGATAATTAAAGGTCTTCATTTACTAACAATTAAACCAATGCTATATGTAGCAAACGTTTCAGAAGATGAAGTAGCAGATGCTGACAATAATGAGTATGTGAAAAAAGTACGTGAGTATGCTTCAGCAGAAGGTGCTCAAGTTATTACAATTTGTGCAAAAATCGAAGAAGAAATTTCTGAGCTTGATGATGAAGAAAAAACTATGTTCTTAGAAGAACTTGGAATTAAAGAATCAGGCTTAGATCAGTTAATCCGTACTTCTTATGATTTATTAGGATTAGCTACTTACTTCACTGCAGGCGTACAAGAGGTACGTGCATGGACGTTCCGTAAAGGGATGAAGGCGCCACAATGTGCAGGTATCATCCATACGGATTTTGAACGTGGCTTTATTCGGGCAGAAACAGTTGCTTATGCTGATCTATTAGAGGCAGGTTCTCAAGCAGCAGCGAAGGAAGCTGGTAAAGTACGTCTTGAAGGTAAAGAATATGAAGTACAAGATGGCGATATTATGCTGTTCCGCTTTAATGTATAAAAACTGACAAGGGCAATCGAAAATGGTTGCCCTTTTTCGATTGTATCATTATCAGAATTTTTAACGTATGGAGGCGACTAACGCATGAATGCTTTGCAAATTAAGGAACGTGGTTTAGAGTTTGAGCAACTGGGGATGCTACCACAGGACGTCTTAGATTTTATTTATGAGCAACAATTATTTAAATTGTTCACGTCAAAAGAATTAGGTGGTAAGGATTTAGATTTAGTAGAGGGTGTAAAAGTATTTCAGCAAATGTCTGCACTTGATGGTAATGTCGGCTGGCTAATTACTATTGGTACAGGTGGAAATGCATTTATCCCAACATTCAACCAGGATATTTGTGAGAAAATCTATATGCCTAAAGAAGCAGTCATAGCAGGCAGTGGTTATCCAACGGGAATAGCAGTAAAAACAGATGGAGGCTACTACATAACGGGGCAGTGGAAGTATTGTAGTGGCTCTAACTATGCGTCAACATTTACAATGAACTGCTATATTGAAGAAAATGGTGTCAAAACAGAAAAAATTATTAGCTGCTCAGTGAACCCGCAAGATGTTGAAATTTTGAACGATTGGTGTGCCATGGGCTTGAAGGCAACAGCAAGTCATACAATCCGTGTGAACAATGTTTGGGTACCACAGGAAGCTACTTTTCAATTAGGTACAATCAGAAATAATTATGGCGATTCAGTACATAACTTTCCATTTACCACTTTTGCGGAAGCTTCCTTTTTAAGTGTTTGTCTTGGGATAACAGAGAATTTTTTAGAAGAAGCAACCGTTTTAATGAAGCAACGAAATCATGATAGAAGCTGGGCTGAGCATATTGGATCCCTTCAGTTTTTATTAATGCAACAGCAGAAACGTTACAAGCAATACGAGGAACAATTCTATACAACATTATCTAAATATTGGGAATTACATCAACGTGGTGATCAATTATCCGAAGAGGACTTATCACAATTTACACAAATGAGTAAGGATATTGCTGCAGCTTGCCTAGAGATAGCGAATAATTTAATACGCAGTCTTGGTATGGATGCTATTACAGAAACATCCACTATTAATCGTATTTGGAGAAATTTATACACAGCGGCCCAGCACGGATTTTTAACGCCTTAAATTAGAATCTGTAGCTAGTCATTTCTACGCTACAGATTCTTTGAATGATGAAGTGTTACTTTAGTGAGCTATCCTTTTCCAGTGGTAGATAGACATAAAGTTTCGGCAATTTGGGATCATCCCGTATCAAAGCATCTCTTGGATATTTTCGTAATTCTTTATACATGGCAAAATCACCTACTGCTCCTGCTATTAAAAAAGCTCCAATCAGGATCAAAACCGTACTATTGAGATAAAACCCAACGATGGTTGGAAGGATGCCGGTTGTCCAGAATGGCAGTAATAGAGCCTTTTTCATAGCATGATTGAAAAGAGGCTGTTCAGTCGTCGCATAGGCAATGCCAAGCTCTAAATTGATGCCGTATTTTAAAGCCTTAAAGGGCACTTTGCCAAAAAACATAAAGCCAATTAAATGAAAAACCTCATGTAGTATAATAAAAATAATATACAACGCCACGAACAGTGCTGTGCCACTAACCATGTTCCAAACAGAAAAATGAAAATCTTTAAAGCAAATATATTGAATAGCTGTAAATAATATGACAAGACCACTAGTGATCACAAAATTGTCGATCATTAATTTCTTTAAATCTAATTCGATAACAATAGGCTCTTTATTATTAGTTAGCATGAAGGCGCTCCTTTCAAATATACTGTCATTATATAATGAATTATTAGTTTGTGACTTGAAAGAAATGTATCTATATGTTACAATTCATTGATGTGAGTAATAATTAATTACTTGCTCCTTGCTCCCTTCAATAGGAGAGCCTAAGTCCATAAGGAGGTGTAAACAGATGAGAAAATACGAATTAATGTACATCGTACGTCCGAACATTGAAGACGAAGCGAAGAAAGCTTTAGTTGAACGTTTCAACGAAATCTTAACTTCTAACGGTGCAGAAGTCATCGAATCAAAAGAGTGGGGCAAACGCCGCTTAGCTTATGAAATTAAAGACTTCCGCGAAGGTTACTACCAAATCGTAAAAGTAAACGCTTCTTCAGATGCAATCAACGAATATACACGTCTTGCTAACATCAGCGAAGACATCATTCGCCACATTGCAGTTCGCCAAGAAGCTTAATAATTAATTTTTAACAAAACGCTGAAAAGGAGGTTGCATTCTGATGATAAACCGTGTCGTATTAGTCGGAAGACTAACAAAAGATCCTGAGCTACGTTATACACCAAATGGAATTGCGTCTACAAGATTTACAGTTGCTGTAAACCGTGCATTCTCAAATCAACAGGGTGAACGCGAAGCTGATTTCATTAGCTGTGTTGCATGGCGAAAACAGGCTGAAAACCTAGCGAACTTCATGCGAAAAGGAAGTTTAATTGGGGTAGAAGGCCGTATTCAAACAGGCAGTTATGAAGGACAAGACGGTAAGCGAGTATACACAACAGATGTCGTGGCAGATAGCGTACAGTTTTTAGAACCCCGTAATGGTAGCGGTGCACCTGCTCCTCAATACGGTGGTGGACAAACTTACGGTAATAACCAACCGTCATATGGCGGTGGTCAACCACAACAACAGTTTGGTGGCGGCGCAATGCCAGGACAGGGTTCCTATGGCGGCGATGCTTATCAGCAAAATCAACCACCTATGAATCAGCCGAATTATACACGTGTAGATGAGGACCCATTTGCGAATAGCAAAGGGCCAATAGAAGTATCAGAGGATGATCTTCCATTCTAATGCTTCTAAAATTATAATAAGATAAGGAGGAGACATACTATGGCACCACGTCGCGGAGGCCGCAAACGCCGTAAAGTTTGCTACTTCACTTCAAACAATATTACGCACATCGACTACAAAGATGTAGATTTATTAAAAAAATTCATCTCTGAGCGCGGTAAAATTTTACCACGTCGCGTAACTGGCACAAGTGCAAAGTACCAACGTAAATTAACTTCAGCTATTAAAGTATCTCGTATTATGGGATTACTTCCATTCGTAGCAGAAGACAAATAATATTAAAAAAAGTACAACATTGGTTATTGAACCTTTGTTGTACTTTTTTTATGTACTTCATTTTAAATATATGTAAAAATACTATAGCAATAGCTGCGGATTATTGTAGAGGCCTTAGATTTTATAAATACTTTAGAACAAAAAGGGTTATCATCAAATACTGTAAAAGGTTATTTAGAAGATTTAAAGGTTTTTTATTTATGGCTAAATAGGAGAGTTTGAAATAAAGCCAGCAGATATACCAAACTTCATTGAGTTTATTGATAATCGTCAAGCTAGTAAAAAAGTTTCTACTGCAACATTAAATTGTTACTTAGCAACAACTAGTTCCTTTTATAGTTAAAACAATAAAAGTGTGAGTTAATCTGAATATGTATCTCGTATAGTATTACCAAAAATCGAATCAACTTTCTAAATATATTTTTCTATGAAAAGATATAGCTGGAGGACATATTTACCAAGCAGTTTTATAAACTGAAATTAGAAGGAACAAGTCGGAATTTATTTTCGAACGCTTAGACAAAATAAAACTGTATTCTTTTACCTCTTGTTTAAAATCATCCTCAGTAAAAAAGAGTAGTCAAAGTTGACTACTCCTTAATACCACGGCTTTATTCATTTAATAAATATATTACTCTCTTTTTGCATCTAATCGCCGACGAAATACTAAAGCCGAGACAGCGAAAATAACGAAAGCTAATGTTGAAGCAGCCGTAACCATCTGTAACACAATTCCTATTGGAGATTTGAACAACAAGGCGACCGAGATGATTAAAACGGCACCAGTTAAACCCATTCCTAAAATCGAGATTGCCAAAACCTTATTCATCTAATCACCTCACAGGTAGTTGAAACAAGCTACCGCTCCAGCAATACCCCCTGCACCAATAACAGCATATGCTCCAATACATGCAGCACAGATCGGAGCAGTTACTGGTGTCGGTGCTGCACACGAACCGCCACACGCAACCGCAATAATATAAGCCACCGTACCACCGACACCAAGTACTGCTCCAAGACAACTTGCCACTGCTCCTATACCCATCGGTTGAATCATAGATGGCTCTTCTGCAAGTAATTCTTCATCCGTCATATAAGCAATCCCAGCATCCTGAGATTTAACAAGTGTTCCATTCAAATACGTCGAAATCTGGAAATTTCCTAGCTCATTCTGGGTAACCAGCATTTCATTTGTCTGCAATACATTATGATCCTCATCTAAGAACACCGTTATATTACTAGGAAGGCTATAATCCCCATGCAAAGGAACTGTAACCGCCGTAACTCCACCACCAACAGTGTACACACTCGAACCTTCCAAATCAAATGCAGACACAGGAGCTACATTCTCAACTTTCCCCTTCTCGACTGCACGGAGCGTTGTATTAACCAGTTCCTTAGCAAGTTTGCCGGTAACTACAACAATACTCGGAGCATCCTCAGCTTGCACAGAAACATCTTTAGCTGGAGACAAACCTAAACAAAAAATAGTAAAGATCATTAATACTGGCAAATACATTTTTTTTGCCATCGACATAATAAAACCTCCCATTTTTAGTATTTTGTTACAAATTATTAATTCTACACCAAATCTAAATTTCCTTCTTTTTGGTAATTAATATATTTATCTGCAACAAAAAAGTAGACATTATTTTTTTGAGTTGATAACTCGTGCAATTAACACTTAACAGCCCTTGAGATTGCATCAAATACAGGATAGCTCTGCCTAATTCTGTATCTAACATGATTCTATCCCTCAAGGGCTTTTTGTGTTTAAAATACAAAGAAGAAAGGAGGGATTGGTCTAGAATAATAAAACTCAGATTATACATGTTTTTTTGTTTGATAGTGTTATCAATTGAATACACAAGGATTACATACTGTATGGTAAGAAGGAGACATACTATGGCACCACGTCACGGAGGCCGCAAAGTTTGCTAATGCACTTCAAACAATATTACGCACATCGACTATAAAGATGTGGATTTATTAAAAAAATCCATCTCTGAGTGAGGTGAAATTTTAACACGTCGCGTAACTGGCACTAGCGCTAAGATTAACTTCAGCTATCAAAGTATCTCGTATCATGGATTCGTAGCAGAAGATAAATAAGATTGATGACGTTAAGGTAACGGACCTTACATCAACTTAAAAACCAGCATATTACGATATTCGAATCAGTATATGCTGGTTTTTTGTTATAGGTAAAAGTCATTTTTTCAAGCCTAATATACGTTTTCTCTTCATGGACCATTGAATTTGCACCAGTAATGTACCAAAGTATTTTATAAGCAAGCGCAATAATACTAAACAAGAATGATAAAATTAATGGCAATGCATATAGTGATCTAAGTGATTTTTGTTCAATACTATGAAAAAATGGTACAATAAAGGGTAGTAAGTTTGACTGAAAAAAAGGAAGGTTTTCAATGCCGAATAATCAAACAAAAGCGCTTGTACAAGGCTCAATGATGGTTGCACTTTTTACAATATTAATGCTGATTTCTGCATATGTACCATTCATCTTTATAGTAGCTTTATTATTCGCTCCTCTACCGATTGCTTGGTATAGTGCAAATTACAAGCGTTCCTCATCAATACTCGTCGCAATAGTAGGCTGTATCCTAACCACTATCACGAGTGGAATAACCATGCTACCGTTTGCTTTTATTTTAGGGCTATTAGGTGTCATTATTGGTAATGCAATTTATCTGAAGAAAAGTAAGCTCTATTTATTTATGTCAACAGGGATTGCTAATCTAATCTCCATGGCAATGGTTTATCTTGCCTATGTAAAACTTGCAGGAATTGACTTCATTAGCATGAGTTTAGAAATGGTTCGTAAAAATTATGAACAATCTAATGAATTTGCAAAAAATGTAACGGGGCAAGTAGCTTTACAACCAGAACAGCTTGAGGCGATGCTTAAAACAATCGAGCTGACGATGCCTGCAACGATAACAATATCAGCATTTTTTGCTGCATTTATTATCATCACGTTAAATTTACCAGCTTTAAAACGACTAGGAGTAGATGTACCGAAGTTTGCTCCGTTCCAAAATATGAGATTACCACGCTCTATTTTATGGTATTACATGATTGTTTTATGCATTAATCTGTTTATGCGTCCAGAGGCTGGTTCCACGTTAGATATAATTGTATTAAATGTTTCTTATATTTTATGGATTTTACTCATTCTACAAGGGATATCTTTTATCCATTATTTCATTTCTAAAAAGGGCATGCCAACGGGAGTAAAATGGGTAGCTACCGTATTAGCTATTCCGTTATCATCCTTCATGATTTTACTTGGTATTGTTGATTTAGGTTTTGACGTACGTGCACTTGTAAAGGGGAAAACTAAAGAATAAGGGGCTGATTGTAATGGGGACTTTTAGAAAACGACCAATTCGCTATCCGCTTTTTGTTCTTTCCATATTTGGAATTGTGACGTTCGTGCTTCTATGTATTTGGAATATCGGGATAGGTATCGGTTATGGGGTAGGTTTTATTTTATTAATGGCCTACACATGGAAGGTAGAAAAGATTGCTTTTGAAGAAACTGAAAAGCATATTGAATCCATTTCCTTCCGAATGAAAAAAGTAGGCGAAGAGGCATTGCTTGAAATGCCTATCGGGATATTGCTCGTTAACGAGCAATATGAAATCGAATGGTCGAATCCATATATGCAAGGTATCTTAAATATGGAATCATTAGTGGGAGAAGGTATTGTCGATATATCTGACGACATCTATGTATTAATGAAGACCGAGGAAACAAACGAGGCTACGATTACACTAAGTGATCGGAAATATCGTGTGTATTATAAAAAAGAGGAACGATTACTATACTTCTTTGATATAACAGAACAGATTGCCATTGAAAAGCAATACTATGCAGATCGTACAGTTATTGCTATCTTATTTGTCGACAATTATGATGAAATCACACAAGCTATGGACGACCAACCACGAAGTTTAACAAATACGATGGTTACGTCAATTGTCAATGAATGGGCTGCTGAGCATGGTGTATTTGTCAAACGAATATCATCAGATCGTTTTTTAGCGGTACTAAACGAATCTATTTTAACAGAGCTTGAAAAGAAAAAATTTGCTATTTTAGATACTATTCGAGAAAAAACAGCTCAGAAAAATTTATCATTAACATTAAGTATTGGTGTAGGGGCTGGATCATCATCACTAGTAGAGCTTGGTGAATTGGCACAATCGAGTCTAGATCTTGTATTAGGACGTGGCGGTGACCAAGTGGCGATCAAACAACCTACTGGAAAGCTTAAATTTTACGGTGGGAAAACGAATCCAGTTGAAAAGCGTACACGAGTTAGAGCTCGCGTCATTTCACACGCATTGCGTGATTTAATTCAAGACAGTGACCAAGTGTTTGTTATGGGACATAAAAATCCTGATATGGATTCCATAGGTGCATCTGTCGGTGTACGAAAAATGGCTCAGATGAATGATGTAAAAGGCTATGTCATTATAAACTTTGATGAATTAAATGGTAGTGTGACACGACTCATGAATGAAATTGAGAGTAAATCCGATTTCTATGAAAATTTCCTAACACCTGAGGAAGCTGCTGGGAAAATGACAGAAAAATCATTGCTCGTGATCGTAGATACTCATAAACCGAATTTAGTCATCGATGAACACTTATTGAAGCTAGCTGAAAAGGTTGTCGTAATCGACCACCATCGTCGAAGTGAGGACTTTATAGAAAATCCTACACTTGTTTATATGGAACCATATGCATCATCGACGGCTGAGTTAGTGACAGAGTTACTAGAATATCAGCCGAAGCGTGCAAAGATCAATATGCTAGAGGCTACTGCGTTACTGGCAGGCATTATTGTCGATACCAAAAGCTTTACACTTCGAACAGGAGCACGTACATTTGAAGCGGCTTCTTATTTACGAACGAATGGTGCTGATACAATATTGGTGCAGCGTCTTTTAAAAGAAGATGTGGACACCTATATTGAGCGCTCCAAAATTGTGCAAACCGTGCAATTTGTAAAACCTGGAGTAGCTATTGCTGTAGGAGAGGAATCGAAAGTGTATGACTCTGTTTTAATTGCACAAACAGCAGATATTTTACTAACCATGAAGGATGTTAGTGCATCCTTTGTCATTGCACATCGAGCAGATGGAAAAATTGGTATAAGTGCACGATCTCTAGGGGAGGTCAATGTACAGCTCATCATGGAAAGGCTTGGCGGCGGTGGACATTTAACGAATGCTGCCTGTCAAATAGAGGCTAAATCCATTGATGGTGTGAAAAAACATTTAGAAGAGGCCATAAATGAGGTCTTTGAAGGGAGTTCTGACTAATGAAAGTAGTATTTTTAAAAGACGTTAAAGGAAAAGGAAAAAAAGGTGAAATTAAAAATGTAGCTGATGGCTATGCACAAAATTTCCTGATTAAAAATGGCTATGCTGCTGAAGCAAATGCTCAAGCACTGAGTCAATTAGATGGACAAAAAAAATTAGAAGCTAAAAATGCAGCAGCTGAATTAGCTGAAGCACAAGCATTAAAAGAGAAATTAGAAGCGTTAACAGTTGAGGTAAAAGCAAAATCAGGTGAAGGTGGCCGCTTATTCGGCTCAGTATCAACAAAGCAAATTGCTGATGCATTACAAAAAGTACATGGCATTAAAATTGATAAACGTAAAATGACTTTACCTGATGGCATTCGTGCTCTTGGCTTTACAAATGTTCCTGTAAAATTGCACCATGAAGTATCAGCAACGTTAAAAGTACATGTAACGGAAGAATAAGGAGCGACGATCCATGAGTGAACCGATGATGGACCGCGTTCCACCGCATAACCGGGAGGCGGAGCAATCGGTTATCGGTGCAATATTTCTTGAACCACAGGCGTTAATAACAGCATCAGAAATTTTATTGGTGGATGATTTTTATTTAAATGCCCATAAGAAAATTTTCGAAACGATGCTACGCTTGAGTGATCAAGGAAAAGCGATAGATGTTGTAACAGTTACAGAAGAGTTATCAGCTAAAAAAGAGATTGAAGATGTTGGCGGGCTATCTTATTTACTAGAGCTCGCCAATGCTGTCCCTACAGCTGCTAATGTCGCACATTACGCCAAAATCGTTGAGGAAAAGGCGCTATTACGTCGATTGATTCGTGTAGCTACGAAAATCGTTGAGGACGGCTACACACGTGAGGACGAGGTAGAGGCATTATTAGGCGAAGCAGAGAAGAAAATGATGGAGGTTGCCAATCGAAAGAATGCTGGTGACTTTAAGCATGTTAAAGATGTGCTAGTGGAAACATTCGATAATATTGAGAAACTTCAATCACAAAAGGGAGATGTAACGGGTATACCGACAGGCTTCCGTGATTTAGACAATATTACGGCGGGCTTCCAGCGCAATGATTTAATTATTGTAGCAGCACGTCCTTCTGTAGGGAAAACGGCCTTTGCGTTGAATGTGGCGCAAAGTGTCGCCGTACAAGCGCGTGAGAATGTGGCAATATTTTCTTTAGAGATGGGTGCAGAGCAACTTGTCATGCGTATGCTTTGCGCAGAAGGCAATATTGATGCACAAGTTTTACGTACAGGTGCTTTAACTACGGATGATTGGGGTAAACTAACTATGGCAATGGGTAGTTTATCGAATTCAGGAATTTTTATTGATGATACACCAGGTGTACGAATCAATGAAATTCGTGCGAAATGTCGACGTTTAGCACAGGAAAATGGACTCGGAATGATCTTAATAGATTATTTACAGTTAATTCAAGGTAGTGGCAAACCGGGAGAAAACCGTCAGCAAGAAGTATCGGAGATTTCACGTTCCTTAAAGGGACTAGCCCGTGAATTAAAGGTTCCTGTTATTGCACTATCACAGCTATCTCGTGGGGTTGAGCAGCGACAGGATAAACGACCAATGATGAGTGACTTACGTGAATCGGGAAGTATTGAGCAAGATGCTGATATTGTTGCCTTTTTATATCGTGATGACTATTACGATAAAGAATCTGAGAGTAAAAATATGATCGAAATTATTATTGCAAAACAGCGTAATGGTCCAACAGGAACCGTTACACTGGCCTTTAAAAAGGAATTCAATAAGTTCATTAATGTGGATTGGTCTCAAATGCCACCACCACCGCCACGTGATTAGTCGTTATTCAGATAAGTTGCCTCTTAAGTAATGCAATATTACCCATAGATTAAATTAATCTGAATGTTCGATAATATTCATATCATTCTGTTATTAAACACGAACGTTGAATCAGATTTTTTGATTTTATGTTCGTGTTTTTTCACTGTTTTTTATTGACGGGGCGTTTCTATCATTGTTACAATGATTGAGGCTTGAAAATTGAGATACAAAGGTATCTAACGGAGGTGCTGATTATGACATCAGTAGTAGTTGTAGGAACACAGTGGGGAGACGAAGGGAAAGGTAAAATTACAGATTTCCTTTCGCAAAAAGCCGATGCAATCGCCCGCTTTGCAGGTGGAGATAATGCAGGACATACCATTAAAATTGATGGTGAAACATACAAACTACATTTAATTCCATCAGGGATCTTCTATAAAGAAAAAACTTCAGTAATTGGTAATGGATTAGTTGTCAATCCAAAGTCATTAGTAACAGAGCTTAAAGGTTTACAGGAGCGCGGCATTAATACAGATAATCTACGTATTTCTAATCGTGCACATGTTATTTTGCCTTATCATATTAAGCAAGATATTGCAGATGAAGAAAGTCGTGGCGATAATAAAATCGGCACAACTTGTAAAGGGATTGGACCTTGCTATCAAGATAAAGTAGCGCGTATTGGAATCCGTATGGCTGATTTACTTGATAAGGAAATCTTTGAAGAAAAACTACGTCATAATTTAGCCATTAAAAATAAATTATTTGAGAAATTCTATGAAGTTGAAGGCGTAACATTCGAAGAAATTTTCGAGGAATACTATGGCTATGGACAAGAAATCGCAAAATATGTAGCAGATACATCTAAAATCTTAAATGATGTCCTTGATGAAGGCGGCAAAGTGTTGTTTGAAGGTGCACAAGGAATTTTACTTGATGTCGATCAAGGTACGTATCCATATGTAACATCTTCAAATCCAGTTGCAGGTGGTGTAGCGATTGGAGCAGGTGTTGGTCCATCACGTGTGACAAGTGTTATTGGCGTATCGAAGGCCTATACATCTCGTGTAGGAGATGGTCCTTTCCCAACAGAATTATTTGATGAAGTGGGTCAACAAATTCGTGAGGTTGGTCGCGAATACGGTACAACAACAGGTCGTCCACGTCGTGTAGGTTGGTTCGATACAGTCGTTGTTCGTCATTCACGTCGTGTAAGTGGAATTACACATCTTGCACTTAACTCTATTGACGTTTTATCTGGTTTAGAAACAGTAAAAATCTGTACAGCATATAACTATAAAGGTGAAACAATTACGGAGTATCCAGCAAATCTTCATATTATTGAACAATGTGAGCCGATCTATGAAGAGCTTCCAGGCTGGTCAGAGGATGTAACGAGCTGCCGCACTTTAGAAGAGCTACCTGAAAACGCACGACGCTATGTAGAGCGCATCAGTGAGTTAACTGGCATTCAAATTGCTACTTTCTCAGTGGGACCTGCTCGTGAGCAAACAAATGTTTTAGTGGATGTTTGGGAAGCCTAATAAAGTAAAATAAATTGAAATGGGCGTGCCATATGAGGTACGCCCATTTTTAGTGAATATCCCTTTTCTTAAAGCGACCGCCTTTTACCTCGGCGATATTACCGATGGCTAAAAATGCATTGTCATCAATTTCTGCAACAATTGATTTTAACTTCGCTTCTTCTAAACGAGTAATAACGGTAAAGATAACTTTCTTATCGTTCCCCGTATAAGCCCCCTCCCCATGAAGGAAGGTAACACCACGACCAAGTCGATCCATAATCGTTTGTCCAATTTCATCAATTTCATCACTTATGATATAAACCGATTTTGATTCTTCTAATCCTTGAATAACAATATCAATCATTTTATAGGCAATATAGTATGCAATGATGGAGTACATGGCCTGCTCCCAATTAAAAACAAAACCTGCCACTGCAAAAATAATGACGTTGAAGATCATAATGATTTCCCCGACTGAAAACGGTGTCTTGCTATTAAATAAGATGGCTAATATTTCAGTTCCATCCAATGAACCACCATAACGAATGACAATACCGACACCAACGCCTAAAATCATTCCACCAAAAACTGTAGCCAATAGTGTGTCTTCCGTAAATGGATGTATGTTATGTAAGGCAAGTGTTGCTAACGAGAGTACAGTAATACCGAGCCCTGTAGAAATAGCAAAGGTTTTCCCAATTTGTTTATAGCCTAAAAAAATAAAAGGTAAGTTTAAAATGAAGATGAAAATACCAAGGGGTAAATTTAATAAATGAGATGTGATAATGGAAACGCCTACGATGCCTCCATCCATGATGTGGTTAGGTACTAAAAATAGCTCCAAGCCCAATGCCATTATTATTGCACCTAGCGGAACCATAATAATCCTAAGAAAAATTTTACGCATATTATTTTTCTGCATTCTCAACATTTTTGTTGAGATCTCAGAGGTTTGTGAATCACTCAATTTAATCGCTCCAATCAAATAATGTATTTTCTTTTATAGTTTATCGGAATATTAAAAAAGTAAAAAGTATTAAGTCGAAATTCACTTGAAAAAATTTAGAGATTAATATACCAATGGCTCAATATAGTTTATTTTATCCTTCTATAGGCAGGTGTTTTTTATAACCTAATATATGAATAAAAATACAGTCATTACTAACTATATAAAATTTATTCTATGTAACAATTAGTAGATAAATAATACATTTACATTACAAAAGGGTGAAATCATTCAAACGCCATTTTCTTTATGGTAAATTATAAGGGTGCAAAAAATCCTTGTGGGTAAATCATCCTACTATAGGGTAAAGTTGGAAGGGGCTTTATTGATGAATTCGTTTTGGAAAAGAAAAGAAGAAAACAATAGATTCACCTACAATTTTTCTTCTTTTAAAAAGGCTTCAATCGTTGCAGTTTTAATGACCAGCCTAACGATTAATATGGGTTTTGCTAAGGAATATAATAAAGAAAACTTAAATAAAATTTTCCACGTTTATGTGGGAAATGAATATATTGGTGCAGTATCTGATGAGAAAGCTATTCAAGAAATTATTGCCTCAAAGGAAAAAGTAGCGAGTCAGCAATTCAAAGGATTATCGATTGATGCTAGTTCAGCTGTTAAAATAATCCCAGAGCAAGTATTTGCGAATGAAACAAAAGATGCGGAAACGTTATCCAAACTTGAGCAATCTTTAGTAGCAAAATCCGATGCTTTTACATTATTAGTTGATCATAAACCGGTTGTATCATTAGAGAATACAGAGGCTTATGAAAAGACTGTCCAATTGTTAAAGCTACAATATGTTTCTCAGCAAGAATTAGATAAACTTGCTGAAACCCAGCAAGCTATTAACAATTTACCTGAATTACAAAATGGTGAATCTCGTCTATTAGATATTTCGTTTAAACAGGGAGTTTCGGGATTGTCGCAAAAAGTTACACCGACTGAAATTGTATCGCCTGAGCAAGCGGTAAAATATTTAATGACAGGCTATCTTGAGCAAGAGACATATAAAATTCAATCAGGTGATGTGTTAGGGTCGGTTGCTAAAAAACACAATTTAACAACAAGCGAACTATTAGCATTGAATCCTGACATTACAGTGGATACAGTTTTACAAATTGGACAAGCACTAAATGTTACAGTGGCAAAACCGTTTGTAACACTTGAAGTGAAAAAAGAAAAGAAAGTTGCAGATGAAATTCCATTTAAAAAAGTGGTCAAAGAAGACCCTACAATGTATAAAGGCGAAAAAGTAATTAAACAAGAAGGCGCTAATGGAAAAAAAGAAACAACCTATGCATTAACGTCTGAAAATGGAGCACAAACTTCAAAAGTTGCATTAGCAGAAAAAGTTATTCAACAACCAGTAGATCAAATTGAAGTAGTTGGTACAAAGGTAATTTCTTCACGAGGAACTGGTGAATTTGCATGGCCAGCAGTAGGAGGCTATATTTCAAGTGGCATGGGTGAACGTTGGGGAGCCTTCCATCGAGGTATTGATATCGCTCGTCCAAGTAACTACAATATTTTAGCTGCTGATAATGGCGTAGTTGTTGCAGCTGGTACTTCAGGCAGCTATGGTAATCGCATTGTTATCAATCACAATAATGGCTATACGACACTTTATGGGCACCTATCTTCAATTAATGTTGAAGTGGGCCAAGTAGTGGAAAAGGGTTCTGTAATTGGAATAATGGGTTCTACTGGAAATTCGACAGGTACACATTTACACTTTGAAGTTGAAAAGAACGGTTCATTAGAGAATCCGTTATCTTATGTAGGTCGATAAACATGTGGAATAGAAGGCAGTCCAAATGGTGGGCTGTCTTTTTTCAATTATTTCCCGAGAAATAATTGTTGGAATATATCATTTTCTGTCACAGTATAAGATGGATTGAATATCGATTAATGCATAGAACTCGAAAGCATGATAGAGTTAAGAGTAGTGAATTTACAAATACACATTGTTTAAGAATAGATAAAAAACGAAAGGGAGAGAATGAATGAACAAAACCATTTTAGTTGTTGACGATGAAAAACCAATCGCAGATATTTTGCAATTTAATTTGATAAAAGAAGGCTATAAAGTTATTTGTGCTTATGATGGTGATGAGGCATTAAAAAAAGTAGAGGAAGAGCAACCAGATTTAATGCTTTTAGATATCATGCTACCAAAGCGCGATGGAATGGAAGTGTGTAGAGAAGTACGTAAAAAATACGATTTCCCTATTATTATGCTAACTGCTAAGGGCTCTGAGATTGATAAAGTATTAGGATTAGAGATGGGCGCAGATGATTATGTCACAAAGCCATTTAGTACACGAGAGCTGATTGCACGTGTGAAGGCTAATATGCGCCGTCTACAAGTTGTTGCTCCTGCAGCAGAAGAGGCTGAGGAAGAGTCTAATGAGATTGTTGTGGGATCTCTTGTTATCCAACCAGATGCTTATTTAGTAATGAAGCGTGATGAAGCAATTGAACTGACACATCGTGAATTTGAATTACTTCATTATTTAGGAAAACATATTGGTCAGGTCATGACACGAGAGCACTTACTACAAACAGTATGGGGCTATGATTACTTTGGTGATGTACGAACAGTTGACGTAACAATTCGTCGTTTACGGGAAAAAATTGAGGATAATCCTAGTCACCCCGCTTGGATCGTCACACGACGTGGTGTAGGTTATTATTTACGAAATCCTGAACAGGAGTAATAGGAATGCAGAAAGTGAGCTTCTTTAAATCCATTCATGTCAAACTAGTGCTGATTTATATTTTATTAATATTGCTTGCCTTACAAATTATCGGTATCTATTTCGCTCGTGAATTAGAACGAAATTTGAAGAGCAACTTCCAAGATTCCATTTTTCAGCGTGTCGACTTGATGCAATATAGTATTCGTGAAGAAATATTAAAGGAACGCGATGAAAGCATGCCTAAATTAGAAGAAAGTCTAAAATCCATTGTGATGGAGTTTTCTACTGGTTTAAAGGATGTTTCGAATGGAGATATTTTAGAAATTCGTGTTATTGATGATAGACAAAGAATTCTTGCCACATCGGAGCTTGAAAATCAAAATTTAATCGGACAACGTTCTAATACGGATCTAGTGCGTCGAGCCATATCTGCTGAAACACTCTTTGACATCATTAAACTAGACAATAAAACGAGAAATCGAGTGTGGGTATTAGCGAATCCGATTAGAGCTGGTGCAGGACCAGACGATGAAATTATCGGTGTTCTCTATATTGAAGCTAATATTGAATCCGTTTTTGAACAAATGAATGACATTAACCGAATTTTCCTTGGTGGTACGGCTATGTCCTTAGTTATTACCATCTTCTTAGGTATTCTTGTTGCACGAACGATTACACAGCCAATTGCTGATATGCGAAAGCAGGCTCAGGCGATGGCAAAGGGGAACTATTCGCGGAAAGTACGAGTATACGGTACGGATGAAATAGGACAGCTAGCCATTACCTTTAATCATTTAACCAATCGTTTACAAGAAGCACAATCGACAACAGAAGCCGAACGTCGAAAGCTAGATTCGGTTCTGACTAATATGACAGATGGCGTTATCGCGACCGATCGCAAAGGACGTATAATTCTGATTAATGACCCTGCACTAGAATTACTGCATATTTCAAGAGATATTACATTAGGGCGTCCTATCGCCTCTGTATTGGGAATTGATCAGGAATATGGCTTTGAAGACTTAATTCATATGAATGATGCGATCAATTTAAACTTTAGTACAGCCGATGCACCCTATATACTTCGTGCTAATTTCTCTGTTATTCAAAAAGAGACTGGTTTTATTAACGGTTTAATTACTGTACTGCACGATATAACAGAGCAGGAAAAGATTGAAATGGATCGTCGAGAATTTGTATCGAATGTATCACATGAGTTAAGAACGCCGCTAACAACGATGAATAGTTATTTAGAGGCACTAGCAGATGGGGCATGGAAAGATGAAAATATTGCTCCGACATTTTTAAATGTGACACAAACCGAAACAGAGCGAATGATTCGTCTAGTAAATGATTTATTACAATTATCAAGAATGGATAGTTCGGATTATGAGTTGAATAAAGATATTGTGTTATTCAATTCATTCTTTAACCGTATTATCGACCGATTTGAAATGTCTAAATCGGATAAAGTCCAGTTTGAACGATTATTCCCTGAAACATCCTTCTATGTAGAAATTGATACAGATAAGGTGACACAAGTCATCGATAATATCATTTCGAATGCCATTAAATATTCACCAGATGGCGGTAATATTCGCTTTGGCTTTACTGCACAAGAAGACATGCTGAAGGTCATGATTTCAGATGATGGTATGGGTATTCCTAAAGAAAATGTAGGGCGTATTTTCGATCGTTTCTATCGTGTGGATCGTGCACGTGCTCGTTCTATGGGAGGAACAGGCTTAGGATTAGCTATTGCGCGGGAAATGATTGAAGCTCACGGTGGGAAGATTTGGGCTGAAAGTGAGGAAGGACAAGGTACAACGATTTTCTTCACATTACCATATGATGCAGATGAATTTGGTGAGGCAGGTGAGTGGGAATGAAATATATAGAGCCAGTTAAATCTGTTGTATTATTTCTACTTGTCATGCTAAGTGTGGTCTTAACTTTTTTGATTTGGACCTACACACCTGATTATAAATATATTGAAAAAACAACAGGAGAGGAAATTCTCATTAAGCCACAAAAGGATATGGAGGATATTATTCGTCCGTACAAGGCTATTTTCCGTTCTGATGAAGAATTTACAGGTACAGTATCTAATGCTGCAATGAAAGATATGATGAAGACTTTTAAAGGCTGGAATATTCTTGACCTAGTACCTGTTAACAATAATCTATCTCCAAACTATGTGAATCAAATTATTAGTGCAGATAATCGGATGACCATCTTCTTTACTGGTGAAATTCCGTTTTCAGCCTTTAACACGATTTTTCAGTTTACGGACAAGGAATTACCCGAAACAACGTTCAATCGTATGATTATCGATTGGAGTAATTATAATAGCAAGGATCTAATGCTTTATTATATTAGCAGCAATAACCAATCATTATTCCGTTCACATGTCAGTGTGCCAAACGTAAATCAGTTTATCAAAGAAGTCATAGAGCCTGCGAAAAAATATGAAGCTTTTAAAGAAGTTGAGCGCGAAGGCCAGACATCTCTTTATGTAGCTAGTAATAAAATGGAATCTGTAAAATTTACGTACTATATTGAAGAGATCACACCAGAATTATTTAAAAATGTGTTATTCCCAGAACCAAATATTGTCCAGCGCAATGTTGAAAGTGCATCCTCTGAAAAATATACAGATGGTATGTCCTTAATGACATTAGATACAAATCTCAAATCATTAAACTATGTTTATCCTGCGGCAGAAAGCAGTATACGGATTGAGCCATCGAAGCTTCTTAAAGATAGCTTTGAATTTATCAATGAACATGGAGGATTTACAGCAGATTTTCGTTATGCTTCAACGAGCATCAATAAAAATCAAATGGATTATCAATTATACTTACAAGGTTTACCTGTCTATAGCAATCATGTCATTACTCGAATGACGACAATTTGGGGAGATAGCCGGATTTTCCATTATAAGCGTCCATACTTTTCATTAGATATGGATATTGAAGCAGAGAAGGAAATTAAAGAACTACCTTCTGGTACAGAGATTGCTGAGAGATTAAAGAATGCTAATAACATTGCCTTATCAGACATTGAGGAACTTGTATTGGGCTATTATTTAACGCAAAATCAAGAACTGAATATCTTTACATTTGAACCTTGTTGGTTTGTTATTCGTAATGGTACATGGATTAAACTGACGCCTGAAGTTTTAGGAGGTGTTAAAAATGGATTGGAATAGAACAAAATCTATTTTTATATTCGTTTTTTTAATTCTCAACATCTTCTTATATACACTTTATGTAAATCGCTATAATGAAGCAAAAGATATTGAAGTACCTGGTGAAAAAACGATCGAAGCTCGTTTAAAAGATGATAATATTACGTATGGCTCATTACCAAATAATATTGAATCGGCCTCTTATATTACAGCCCAAGTACATAAATTCACAAAGGCTGAATTTAAAGATACTAATCAACAGGTCACCCCTACGGATGATAATACAAAGGCTCGTGCTATTTTCATGAAGCCTGTTAAATTACGTAATGTGAATGATGATGCAAGCTTTACAGATTTTGTTCTAGCCAATGTCAATGAAGGAGCATCGTATGCTTTATGGAAAATAGATCGAGAAGAACGCGTCGCTGTTTTTTTCCAAAAGACGAATAATCGAATGTTCTATTATAATGGTTCATTAAAAATAAAATGGAATACAAATGACGAAGTAATAATGTATGAACAAACAATGATTGATAATATTGAAGAAATGGAGCAGCAGGAAACGGTTATTCCACCACTTCAAATTATTCAAACATTGTATGCAAAAGGACCGCTCAAGCCAGACTCGCGCATTACGCAAATGAAGTTAGGTTACTCCACGCTTGTTAAATTAACGCGTACACAGGTACTGGTGCCAACGTGGGAGGTTCAAGTGAAATTACCTGATGGAGGAAAAGAGGAGTACTTTGTCAATGCAGTAGAAGGTAAAGTCATTGAAATCCAGGAGGACAAGCAGGAGAGCGGAGAAGAAGACTGGGGAGTTGAATAATGCGATTTAGTGTTTTAGCAAGTGGCAGTACAGGAAATTCGATTTATGTAGAGAATGACGACCATGCTTTTATTGTCGATGCGGGACTTAGTGGGAAAAAGATGGAGCAGCTCTTTACAAAAATCGACCGTAATATGAAGCAGCTTAGTGGTATTTTTGTTACACATGAGCATAGTGATCATATTAAGGGAATTGGTGTACTGGCACGAAAATATAGTGTACCAATTTATGCAAACGCCAAAACATGGCAGGCAATGGATGGGCTAGTTGGTGATATTCCTGTAGAACAGCGTTTTGAATTTGAAATGGATACAGTGAAGTATTTTGGTTCTTTAGCTGTTGAGTCCTTTGCTGTGTCACATGATGCAGCAGATCCAATGTTCTACACTTTCCATGAGAATGATCGCAAGCTGGTCATTATTACAGATACCGGCTATGTCAGTGATCGTATGAAAGGGATTATCCGTGGAGCAGATTCCTTTGTTTTTGAAAGTAATCATGATGTCAACATGCTTCAAATGGGACGTTATCCTTGGTCCATTAAACGTCGTATATTAAGTGATGTAGGACATGTGTCTAATGAGGATGCAGCTATCGCAATGAGTGAAGTTGTATTTGATAAGACGACCAATATTTATCTTTCGCATTTAAGTAAAGATAATAATATGAAAGAGTTGGCACGCATGAGTGTCTCTCAAACTTTGCAATCTTGTGGCATCCTTGTCGGTGAGCATGTTCATCTCTTTGATACAGATGCAGAAGAACCAACAAAATTAGTCACGGTTTAATCATAAGCTATTTAGGCAAAACTTGGAGCTGTTCAAGGCATTTAAAAAAATGCTTTGGGCAGCTATTTTTATGCCCATTTTATTTGTTTTTCATCTGATTTTAATGTTTGAATTGTAAGATTAGGGTAACAATTAACAAATAGCACTAAAGGAAAGGATGAGGAACTTGAGTTATTTCCAAGATGATGATAAAAACAGTGATTTCTTAAAAAATGATGAAGTACCGAAATCACCTCTTCAAGAAAGATTAGAGCGTGAGGAGCAAGAAATGCAAGCCAAGCGGCATAAAAAGAAAGGCGGTGGCGGAGGAAAGGGAGGCTATTTCTTTAGTGGTCTTATCGGTGTGATTATAGGTGCTTTACTTGTATGGCTTATGTTACCTGGACTAGTCAATCAAATGCCTGGGACAACATCAAGTGGTACAGGAAAAAATAACACAACGATTAACCAAGTTGCGACAGAGATAACAACCGATGTGACATCCGCAGTAGATAAAGCTTCAGCAGCCGTTGTGGGTATTACGAATATTCAAGAAATAACGAGTGGAGGCTTTTGGAGTCCACCATCAACAACGACAAAAGAAGCAGGCAGCGGTTCAGGTGTTGTTTATAAAATCGAAGGAGATAAAGCCTTTATCGTTACAAACAACCATGTGATTGAAGGTGCAAAACAGTTAGAGGTCACAATGCCAGACGGAACGAAAGAACCAGCTCAATTAGTAGGTCATGATGTTTGGACAGACCTTGCTGTTATTTCTATTAGCGCTAAAAATGTAAAAACAGTTGCGACATTCGGTAATTCTGATGTATTAAAACAAGGCGAAACAGTTATTGCAATTGGGAATCCCCTTGGCTTAGATTTCTACGGCTCAGTTACAACAGGTGTAGTTTCTGGGAAAGACCGTTCTGTACCAGTAGACTTAAATGGTGATGGTACGGAAGATTGGCAACAAGAAGTATTACAAACAGATGCTGCAATTAACCCAGGAAATAGTGGGGGAGCCCTTGTCAACTTAGCTGGAGAATTAGTAGGGATTAACTCCATGAAAATCGCTCAATCCTCCGTGGAAGGTTTAGGATTCTCTATTCCCATTAATTCAGCTATTCCAATTATCGAGGAATTAGAGAAAAATGGTGAAATGAAACGTCCAACAATGGGAGTGTCACTAGCAGATCTAACAGATGTCCCATCATTCTATCAGCAACAAACATTAAAATTACCTGCAGAGGTGACAACAGGTGTTGTTGTAACAGATGTCATGAATAATTCAGCTGCATCAAAAGCAGGTGTTCAACAATATGATGTTATTGTGGAAATGGATGGTCAAAAGATCGAAACAACTATTGATTTACGCAAGCATTTATATAATGAGAAAAAAATTGGTGATAAACTAACATTAAAAGTTTACCGTCAAGGTAAATTAGTCGAGCTATCACTAACATTAACAAACGGTAATACATTGTAAAGAATCGGAAGAGCGATGGAGATATAACAATTCTCCATCGTTTTTTTTGCGAGGATGAAGAAAGGCTTTTATGAAATATTGTGGATAACTAGAAAATTGTGAATACTATTTCTGTACAAGTAAACGTGAGAAGAAGGCACTTCTTCCATACATGCCATTCCTTTGTTACAATAGGTTGTGGATAACATAGACTGATTTGTGAATAAGTTTGTGGAAATTTCGGAAAATAAGGAGACGTAAAATAATGGAAAAATACAGCTGTGAAAGCCATATAGAACACGCTTTAGACATGTTTGTAGCAGAGCAAAAAGTGTTCCCAATTATGGATAAAATCGAAGAGGATAGAAAGTTATCCACAAAGTGTAGCTACTGTGAACAGCCAGCAGAATATATTGTATCAAGTAAATAACTTTACACAATATATAGAAGTAACTTGTGGATATGTTGATAACTTTTGTGGATAATTTGTTTGTAAATGAATTGTAAAGGTGGATAACGTGTGAATATAACGATTGTATCAGTCGGCAAACTAAAAGAAAAGTACTTAAAAATGGGCATCGATGAGTACGTAAAGCGACTTGGCGGCTATGCAAAAATGGATTTGATTGAAGTACCAGACGAAAAGGCACCTGAACAACTAAGTGAAGCCGAAATGGACATCGTCAAGAAAAAGGAGGGCGAACGCATACTAGCCAAAATAAGCCCAGATGCCTACGTCATCGCCCTAGCCATCAACGGCAAAATGAAAACCTCCGAACAAATGGCAGCCGATATCGAATCCCTCATGACCTACGGCAAAAGCAAAATCACCTTCGTCATCGGCGGCTCCCTCGGCCTACATGATGACGTGCTAAAACGTTCAGATGAACAACAATCTTTCGGTAAAATGACGCTCCCTCACCAGCTCATGAAGCTCGTGTTAGTCGAGCAGATTTATCGGAGTTTTAGGATTATGAAGGGTGAACCGTATCATAAGTAACGGTAAACTCTAGCTATAGAAATAAAAAAATGAGGTAATGACACCTATATTTTAATTGGCGTCATTACCTCATTTTCTTTTGTGTAAAGTTATCAATGTTACATTAAAATTTGGTAATATAGATATAATTACATATTTATACATATTTCATCAATATAATTAGGAGTGGAATTATGAAACTTAAAAGTTTAAAAGTAGAGAATTTTAGAAACTTTGAAGATGTAGAAATAGAACTTACAAATCAAAACGTAATATTTGGCATGAATGATGTAGGTAAAACTAATCTAATGTATGCACTTAGGTTTCTATTGGATAGAGAAGTTCGGAAAAATGGTTTTAAAGAAACAGATTACTTTAAAAATGATACTAATATGGTGATTAGTATAACTTTGGGTGTTGATATATCAGATCGAGATACCAATGATGATTCAAAACATATTATTGCTAAAGTTGGTGGGGCTAGATCAGGTACAGGTAGTGAGTTAGATGTTTTTTTCTTTCAAGTAAAGGGAGTTTATGATGAAAGTGAAAATGTCGGAGTACCTAAAATTTATTGGGGAAATAAATTTGATAGGTTGGAAGAAGTTATACAAAGTGGTATTTTCAGTACTTTAGATAGCTTCTTTAAAATAGTTTATTTAGATCCAACAATAGATCTGGAAAAAACGTTCTCAAAGAATAGAAAACAGTTATTTGATCAAACAAAATTAGATGAATCTGATATTGCAATCTCAAACGAAATTAAAAATTTAGGAATACAGCTTAATGAGAAAATTAGTAGTATGGAGGTTATCCAATCTTTTCAAACGACTATTACTAAAGAGTATAAAAAGCTGAAAAAAGAGGATATTTCTATTGAAATGAAATCAGAGCTATCTATTAATGGATATTTTGGAAACCTAATACCATATATAAAGAGAGATAATGATGAAAATATTTATCCTACTTCAGGTGATGGAAGAAAAAAAATATTAGCTTATTCTATATTTAATCACCTTATTCAAGAGCAAGAAGGGAATAAGATCATTATCTATCTAATAGAAGAACCTGAGAATAGTTTACACAGATCTATGCAAATTGCACTATCAAAACAATTATTTGAATCTGAGGTTTATACTTATTTCTTTTTATCAACTCATTCATCCGAGCTATTATACGAAATGGATAATGCCTCATTAATACGTATTTACTCTAAAAATAGAACTAACTGTGAATCATATATCTATCATGTAGAGGATAGTTATAAGAATGTTAAAAAAGAATTAAATAGATCACTAGCGACCGCATTATTTGCAGATAGAGTACTCCTAGTGGAAGGACCATCTGAAAAAGTTCTATTTGAAAAAATACTTGAAGAAATTCACCCTACTTATGAATTAGATGGGGGCTACTTGTTAGATGTTAATGGAATAAACTTTGAGCCTTATGTAAAAGTATTAAATGGATTAAATATAACTCCAATAGTAAAAACAGACAATGACTTAAAAGCTAAAAAAGGACAGCCTAAAAACTTTGACTTAATTGGAATTAATAGATGTTTAAAACTTATTAATAAGAGTCCAAAAGAAAGTGTTGAGATAAACTATTTCGTTTTAAATGATGAAAAAAAAGAAATAAAAGATCTTGAGTTAAAAAAGCAATTAATATTTGATAAAAAAATACAAATTTTCAAGGGAAATGAGGTGGAGATAAATAAATTAAAAGAGAATAATATCTTCTTATCTAAAATTGATTTAGAAAATGATCTTTATGATGTTATAGGAGAAAGAATGGAGGAGATTCTTGGTGATTCGCCAATACAATATCTTCAAAGTGCTAAGTTATTAAATATGATTGAATTAGCACAGGAACTGAGTAGTAAAGATTGTAAAGCCATTTTTGAACATGAGTTATTTGAGGCATTGAGGAAGTTGGTGTTGTCTAATGTTAATTGATCAAAGACAAAGAGATGAAATCTTAAGTGATAATGATAGTATTGTGATTTCAGCAAGTGCGGGGTCTGGAAAAACAACTATAATGGTCAAAAAGATGGGAATTGAAATGGAAAAAATAAATGACCATCGAACAATAGCCGCTGTTACTTTTACCGTTAAGGCAACAGGCGAGATAAAAAAGAAGGCTGGTAAACAAATTAAAAAGCCATTTGTAGTTATGACAAATGATTCATTTATTGAGAATGAAATTATAAGACCATTTATTAGTGATGCATTTGACAATAATTTCAACAGGGATTACTCAGTCGAATATGGAGACCGTTATAAATTTGATGAATTTTCAAGAGGATTAGAGCAATTAAAAACTGCTAATACTTTAGGTAGTTTTAAGGATAATAAACAGAATTTTAATTTTAAGCTTGCTTTTATAATTCTTGAAAGATCCGTAGCTGCACAAGAATATATTAAATCGAAGTATGCGACAATCTTTATTGATGAATATCAGGATTCTGACTATGATATGCACCGTTTCTTTATAAAGTTAAAAAATGATTTAAATATTAAATTATTTATAGTGGGTGACTCAAAACAAGCTATTTATTTGTGGAGAGGAGCCATGAGTAATATTTTTGATTTATTAAAAAAAGAAAAATTCAACTTTTATGAGCTTGTGACTAACTTTCGCTGTGATAAAGAAATTGAGAATTACGCCAACCTTTTTCATAATACTCAGTATTTTTCTATTCCCGAAAAGAGTACAGAAAATGTAGTTTTTAGGGAATACAATACTTTTAATAGCTTTTATGAGAGAAGAAATTTTACAGGTTTTGTAGATGAATTTAATGCATTAATTTCAAAAAAAGTAATCAATCTTAATAAAGAAATAACAATCATTGCAAATTTCAATAATGACGCTATCAAATTAACAGAATTATTAAATGGAGCGGGCTATGATTTTGTATTTATTCCTAAAACGCCTATTGATGAAGGGCTACCCAATGGATATTTATTAAAGGAACTAGCTCTTTATGCAAAGAATTCTACGTATTCTATTTATGACTTTATTGAAAAAACCAGTATTGATGAAAGAAAGCAAACTAGGATTGATATTAATAAGATTATAAGCTGTTTAAAAAAAGAAGAGGATATATCACTTGAAAAGGTATCCCAAGTGATAATTAATTTAGGGGTTTACTTAGGAATATCATTTACGGATGAAGAGGTTGCGAAGTTTGGCGAAACTATATGTAATAGCAATTATGATATGGCTTTTAAACTGGTAGAAGAAAAATATAAAATTATGACAGTATTTGCTTCTAAAGGTTTAGAATTTGAACAAGTAATAAGCTTTGCCCGCTATTATAAAATATACCAAAATGAAAATGTACAAAATCATTATGTGTGTGTGACAAGAGCTAAAAGTAAATTTTTAATGTTTCTTGATAATGACGATTATTACAATCATGTTTTGGAGATATCAAATAAGAATGGTATCAAAGATATCGCTCAAATAGTTAAAATTGAAGAAAGCAAGGACAATCTTCATAATTATACTTAAACATCCTGTTATCTTTTAAGATAAAGTAATTTTCGTAAAAATTCGATATTACTCAAAAATTATATACCACCATTAGACTAGAACTGTTTATTGAATTCATTCTTTACAGTATGTTGAATGTAAAGAAAAAGATAGCATGTTTTGATTACCCTTTGGTAATTAATCAAAAATTAGACGAGGATTGTTTTTCTCGTCTAATTTTTTGCCTGTTAAATAACTACCGAAAACCAAGTTAGAAAAATTACTAGTATTAAGATATATGTAAATAACATGCCATATATTTAGGATGTTGTTATTTTAGAAGGATGAAAAGGTGGATTAATTACTCACCATCTCAATGTGAGGTTGATTAAATGGAAAAATGGATTAAGTTTATAAATAGAGAAAAAACTCTATTAATTGACTTGCTATTCATATTAATATGTATACTTGCGATGTTCTATATCTTTCAAACTTATACAATAAAAGAAATATGGATCAAGATAATTGATTGGAATTTTAATTGGAAATGGTCAGTTAAATGGTATGGGTTGTTTGCAATATACTGGATTGAGGTAATATTAGTAGCGTTTATTTGGGATTTATTATGGTTTCGATTGAATTATACTTTTGATTTTTTTTACACAGAACTTACACAATTCGCAGTTAAAAGAAAACGGCTATGGCTACTGGTCAAGCTTATACGTATTCAATATAGTTTTAATAAATTAACTTATTATATGCGGCTTGGATGGATTTCATATTATATCGACCGTAGAAAAGAATTAAAAGATTTTATAGTAAGTTTTACAATATTTGATTTTGTAAAAACTATGCTCTTAAGAATGTTTAAGTTTCCAACAATTATAGCAATTCTATTAACATTAGCTACGAATGATATGACCAAAGATACAGGATTATGGATTCTTAGAGAACACCAAGCTTGGATCAAAGGGAATTCATTCTTATGGGAACACTTCACGAAACTTTCCGCATTAGTTATATTAGTTCTTATTCTCTTCCTTTGGTATTTTGTCAGTAGTAAAGGAGTAATTCGCCGTTCCATTGCACAAGCAAATCGAAAAAAGTTGGAAGATGTTATTCAAATGCATCGTCAGCTCACTATTCATATTCTAGGCTTGATTAATACAGGATCAGAAAACTTAGAGTATGCTTTTAGATGCCGTGAGTCAATTTTAGACTATTGGATATATAAACGATATCCACATACTTTTGAATATTATTTCCCAGAAAGATGGGGGTTTAGAGATTCTACCCATTTCCACTTTAAGGATATTCCAGAGATAAGTGAAATTGTGACCGAATTTAGTAACCTACTCTCTGAAGAAAATCGAAATATTTCCTTATGGTTTTCAAGATACCAGTATGAATTGATAAAAGTTTTGTCGAGAGTTAGAATAATGAAAATTAAATATTATGAAGAATATTTATTCACAAGAAATGGATTCAGCGGTGTATTTGAGCCTAAAAGGTCTGAATTTGATGAACAATTAGATTTCGTAAAAGAGGAAATTAAAGAAATACAGGAACACGGTGAATTCTTTGAGCGGTATGTTTTAAATAGATATATTATTGAAGGAATGGAATTACTTTATGAACATTATAGATATATACATGCATTAAATCGATTACTACATGTTGATTCGGATAAAATCGGAAGAGTATTACGAATGTTTACTGGAAAGGAGTAAAATATCGATAATGCTAATAGAGTAATCGAAGAAAAAACTCCTCATATTCCATTTTTACAAAATTTTTTTGTTAGAGAAGATTTTAAATATGCGAAAAATCTAGAGGGAGTTACAATTTAAACTTTAATATAAATCATAACCGTTTTATTAAATATGAAAAATATATGTTATAGTATCGATGCCTGCGGTGATAGGCAATCCTCATGAGAGGTAGGAACATACAGGATAATAAAAACATACCCACTTAGCTCATTGTTAAGTGGGTATGTTGCTTTTTGCATTTTTTTAACACACATATACTTCTAGTTATTTTCGAGGAATTCTCCATGCTCTACCAACTCTAAAAGCTTTAATTTCCCCGCTAACTAACGATACGCCATATTCGTTTCAATTTCTTTGATGGTTTGACGCATGGACCGAATACCAAAAACGTACTGAATAAACGTCATTTTAAAGAGAACAACAGGATCAATACTAGGGCGTCCATTAGGACGTATGTTCTGTATACTTATTTTCATAGAAATGTAATTATGGTTGACTTTTTTAAATGAATATGCGATATTGTGTATATAATTAATCGTGATTTAGAACGGAGGATAAATATGGCTTCTATTAAGAGTAATCAAAATTTATTAAAAAAAATGACACTAGCATTTTCAAATAGTTGTGATGAAGAATTATCGGATATTAAAGCTGTTACTGGTGGAAAAACAGATAATGGAAGGAATCAAAATATTTGGGACATTAAATATTCTCGCTTACATACAGTAGCATTAGAAACAGGCAATACACCGCTACATATTAAAAGAAATGCTTTGTGGGAATGTACTACTATTTTAGAAAATGAAACAAAAGAGTTATTTGTATTTTTTAGAGATAATAATTATAAAAAAATCTTAAGAGATTTAGGAAGAAAGCCATATCATTATTTAGATTGCTTACTTGTAAAAAATAAATCTGTAGATGATCAAGCACCTTTTTATCAACCTAATCTTTTTGATGATACTTCTTATGATGATGAGAGAGAAGAGCAATCAAGGGAAATATTAGGGGATATGTATGAGCAAGTTAAAAATATTGTTGTTTTTACATTAGAAGAAGCAAGAGGTATTGCCACTGCTGTTAAAGCCATACTATTAACAAGCAATGGTGAGTTTATTGACGAAATAAATCTATCTAAATATATATCAACTAATTACTCTACTAGTGCTGCGATTAATGATAAAGCACCAGAGAAAGCTATTGTAAAATTAAAAGACAAAGTTAAAGATAAAAGCGAAAAAATTAATAAAATTAAGCTATCTAAAAATGCAAAAGAGGAATCAGAATAACGCTGATTCTTCTTAAGCTAACTTGGAGGAATTAGTAATGCTAGAAGTGAAATTTAACGGATCTCGACTAAGGGAGGCAAGACGTTTTAGAACAAAATCTATTACTGATTTGGCTGATGGAATTGGTGTCACTAAACAAATGGTTTCAAAGTATGAGAATAACAAGGCTGTACCAAGTCTCGAAGTTCTTTTCCAAATAATAAATAATCTTAGGTTTCCAAGAGAGTTTTTCTTCGGTGAAGATAAATTTCATATGGAAACAGAAGGTACCTT
Organism: Lysinibacillus sp. FSL L8-0126; assembly: GCF_038630385.1. NCBI lineage: Bacteria > Bacillati > Bacillota > Bacilli > Caryophanales > Bacillaceae > Lysinibacillus > Lysinibacillus sp. FSL L8-0126. The sequence goes on from NZ_CP152028.1 coordinate 1,567,820, forward strand.
TTTTAGATCTCGTTTAACATCGACTCAAAAAGAAAAGAAACCTAGTGAATTCACGAAAAATATGACGGTCCTAATAAGAGATTTCTTGGAGAATTATATAGATTTTCCAGAATTACCTACGAAACCAAAGGTTGATAATTTTGAATCAATTGAAGCACTTGCCTATCAGATACGAAATGATTTCGGATTATCTGATAAACCTATAAGCAACATCTTAAGAATATTAGAAGAGCAAGGTTTTGTAGTTTCATTAATTTCAAATAATATGGATAAAGTTGATGCCTTTAGTAGTCAAACGAAAATTAATGGGAATGTATACTACACTGTAGTACTAGAAGGAGAAGACTATTCCTATTATAGACAACAATTCAGCATAGCTCATGAATTAGGTCACTGGGTTTTACACTCTGAAGTATTAGACCCCCAAAGCTTAGAAAAAGAGGAATATAAGGAAATGGAAGAAGAAGCTAATGAATTTGCTGCTTGTTTTATGTTACCCAGAAGCGCTTTTTCAAAAGATGTAGGCTTAGATCCTTTAAATCTAGATTATTACGTTAATCTAAAGAAAAAATGGCAAGTCTCTATTGGTGCTATGGTAATGAGAGCTTTTAATCTAGGTATAATTTCTAGTGAAGATTATCAGAAATTGCAAAGACAAATAAGTTATAGAAAATGGAGAACTAACGAACCTCTAGATAATATAAAATCAATTTCGAAACCAATTGCTTTAAAGCAAGCTATTGAATTATTGGTAGAAAATGGTGTTTTTAAGGGATATGAAATACCAAAAGAAATTTTAAAAAATTACAATGTATTACTTCCTACAGACTTTATTGAAGAAATCACCAATGTTGATAATGGTTACCTTGAATATCAAGAACCACAAATCGTTACATTAGTTAGGAAAATAGAAAACAAAAATGAATCATTTTAAAAAAATATAGAGATACAAATTTAGATTTAACAATGGAGGTGAGATTGTATGACAAAACATTCGGGCGGAAAAGTGGGGAAAGCAGGGAAAACTCTTAGTAGTAAAAGTTCTAGTAATTCAGCTAAATCCAAAGCGGGGAAAATACTGAAGAAACATCAAGATAAAAAACATTAATTGTTTTCAAAATGGTATTAATAAAAGTTTAAATTAAAGAAGATGAACTATTTATTTGGAGATAAGTGAATTTGGGTTTGCTGTTTGAACAGTTACGGAGAACCGTACCATAAGTAAGTGCGACGGTTCTAAAGAAAATATAAAAATCCGATTCTAAATCCTTTGAATCAATTCTTTAGTAATGCTTTCAAACCACACTCCATACAGAAAGATTTTTTAAAAAAATCCATTTGACGTGCTGTATTATTTTTTGTACGATATTGAAGAAAAGAATGCCCGGACTAGAACGGGAGAGGTTCATAGCTGATACCCTCTATAAAAAACTATGGAAACATGACAATAATGCCATGTCCATATTGGACGTGGCTTTTTTTTATGTGTTTACGTATGTTTTAAATAGAATGCTTGGTGATGCCTCTCTTGAAAAGTGTTGGGAAACATTTTACAAGGAGGTTTTTTTATGTCTGGCCGAAGTCATGAAGAAGGATTAAAGGATTTAACGCTATTAGGTAATCAAGGTACAAAGTATTCCTATGATTATGCACCTGAGGTATTGGAGGCTGTAGATAATCTGCATGCCAATCGAGATTATTTCGTTAAATTTAATTGTCCAGAGTTTACTAGTTTATGCCCGCTTACAAATCAGCCTGATTTTGCTACGATGTACATTTCGTATATCCCAGATAAAAAAATTGTTGAAAGTAAATCACTAAAGTTGTATTTATTCAGTTTTAGAAATCACGGTGATTTCCATGAAGATTGCGTTAATATCATTATGAATGACTTAATTGCATTGCTTGATCCACGATATATTGAGGTTTGGGGGAAGTTTACGCCACGTGGGGGTATCTCGATCGATCCATGGTGTAACTATGGGAAGCCAGGAACGAAATACGAAGAAATCGCCAATTATCGTTTAATGAACCACGATCTTAATCCAGAAAAAATTGATAATCGATAAATGGAGATTTAAATAGTTCCATCAAGAAAGAGGTTTTTAGCTACCCTCTTAAAAAAACTAAGAAGAAAGCAGCACTTTTTCTTAGAGTGCTGTTTTTTCGATATAAGGGAGTTTTATAGATGAAGCAGGAAAAAGCAATTGTTGTATTTAGTGGAGGTCAGGACAGTACAACTTGTTTGTTTTGGGCAAAGGAACGTTTTAAAGAGGTTGAGGCAGTCACTTTTGATTATGGTCAAAGGCATCGCCTTGAAATTGAATGTGCAAAGGAGATAGTGGGTGAACTTGGTATCAAGCATCATCTTCTTGATATGTCACTCCTGAACCAGCTTGCTCCAAATGCTTTGACACGACAAGATATTACAGTAGAAGACGGAAATAATGGTGAGCTTCCATCGACTTTTGTCCCTGGTCGAAATCTTCTCTTTCTTTCGTTTGCAGGTGTTTTAGCGAGTCAAGTAGGAGCGAAGCATATCGTGACTGGCGTTTGTGAAACAGATTTTAGCGGATATCCGGATTGCCGAGATGTTTTTATTAAATCCTTGAATGTAACGTTAAATTTATCGATGGATGATTCTTTTGTTATTGATACACCGTTGATGTGGCTGAATAAGGCACAGACATGGGAGCTTGCTGATCGTTTTGGGGCATTGGAATTTGTTCGAGAAAGAACGTTGACTTGCTATAACGGTGTTATAGCGGATGGTTGCGGTGAATGCCCGGCCTGTAAACTGCGAAAAAAAGGGCTAGATGAGTATTTGCGTTATAGGAAGGAGTCTTAAGGCATGTCAGATTTTAAAATCGTCGATAAGCTCCAAAAAATAGATGAAGATATTCAAAAAGATCAATTGAACTATCATGCAAAGCGTGTTCTTGTAAGTAAAGAATTTACCTTTGATGCTGCTCATCATTTACATCATTATGAGGGGAAATGTAAAAACCTACATGGTCATACCTATCGTGTAGTATTGGGATTGAGTGGCTACACAGATGAACGCGGTTTGATGATTGATTTTGGCGATATAAAAAAAATATGGAAACAAAAAATAGAGATTCATTTGGATCATCGTTATTTAAATGAAACGCTTCCACCCATGAATACGACAGCAGAAAACATTGTTGTTTGGATTTATGAAAAGTTGGCAGAGGCCTTGCTTGATGAACCAAGGTATAGCGGTGCATGTGTAGAGTTTATTAGGTTATATGAAACTCCGACAAGCTATGCAGAAGCGAGACGGGAGTGGATGGAAGGTGAGTAAGGTACCTGTTATCGAGATTTTTGGACCGACGATTCAAGGTGAAGGAATGGTCGTTGGCCAGAAGACAATGTTTGTGAGAACTGCAGGTTGTGATTATTCCTGTTCTTGGTGTGATTCATCGTTTACTTGGGATGGCAGTGGAAAGCATCTGATTGTCCAAATGACAGCGGAAGAGATTTGGACTGAGTTGAAATGTCTTGGAGGCAATGGCTTCTCATTTGTCACGATTTCAGGCGGCAATCCTGCACTCAATCCACATTTAGCTGAGCTCATTGCCATTTTAAAAGAAAACAACATAAGAATTGGAGTGGAAACACAGGGAAGCAGGTGGCAAAAATGGATGCATGAGATTGATGAATTGACCATTTCTCCAAAGCCACCTAGTTCTGGAATGACCACGGACTATTCGGTGCTCTCATATATCTTCGAAAAACTTAAAAATCAAAACAGCAATCACCATATATCTCTCAAAATAGTCGTTTTTAATCAAGAGGATTACGATTATGCTAAACAAATTCACCATCGATATCCAATGATTCCTTTTTATCTTCAAGTCGGTAATGATGATCTTATGACAACTGATAATTCACAATTAATTATGCATTTATTGGATAAATATCATGCACTGATTGATAGAGTGATGAAGGATGAAGAATTAAGAGATGTTAAAGTACTGCCACAGTTACATGCCCTTGTTTGGGGAAATAAAAGAGGCGTATAGTATGCCATTACAAAAATGTTTTTAAATTGAGGAGTAGTAGTATGAGAATATTGTTTTATTTATTATCTATTGTCATCGCTAATGTAGTAACGGCAGCATTTGCGCCATTGCACTTCGGTATGTTTATTGTTCCAATGGGGACGTTTTTAATTGGGGCAACCTTTATTTTTCGGGACCTTGTACAAAATAAATATGGTAGAGCAAAGACGTATTTATTTATTATTACAGCTTTAATTTTATCAGCAGTAGTGTCATTCCTACTGGGGGATACACTTTTGATTGTGGTAGCGTCAGCACTATCATTTGTTGTCGCTGAAACAGCTGATACAGAAATCTATACTCGATTAAAATTACCAATGGCTTGGCGCGTGTTCTACAGTGGTCTTGTTGGAGGATTTTTGGATTCTGCAATTTTCGTAGTAATCGGCTTGAGTCCACTTGGAGCTAATATATTACCTTGGGAAGCCGTACCAGCCGCCATTTTCGGACAAATTGTTGTGAAGACAATTATTCAAATGTTTGGCGCAATGATTTTAAATCAAGTTGGTACAATGAAAGAAAAACATCTAACTACAGGATAACTCGTTGAAAACATTGATTAGGCATATTCCACAAGAGATGCCGTTCATTTTGACGAGACAGAGCGATAAGTAAAACAGGCAGATTCGCTTTATAATGCGAATCTGCCTAGTTTAATTTTAAAGGTCTTATTGCATTTTCAATTGTTTCTATCATTTTTATGCTGATTTCTCTAGTTTTTGATCTAAATGGTGACTAAGAAAAGTTAGCAAACTTGCACAGACGGCAACAATCCCACCGACCCATGTAACATTCATTAAATTTCCCTGATGATAAACAATTCCACCTAATGCAGAACCAAAAGCGATACCTACGTTACTTGCTACAGGCATAAGTGAAGCAGCCAATCCTTTCGCACTGGGTTGGTAAATTTCAGCGAGGTCTATTAAATAAAGCTGAGTAGATGTTGTTAAGAGGATAGCCATTAATGACATTAAGCCAATATTGACCAGCCCTAAAATAAAATGATTTGTAGTCCAAAATAAACTTGTCAGAACAATAGCCTGCACAAGAAAAACAAAGCGAAGGCGACCGATAGCATTATGACTGGCAATTTTACTGGCGAGGATATTGCTGAAAATCGAAATAAACCCATAACCAAATAAGATTAGACTAATAGAATTATTTAGTGCTCCCATTCCCTTCAAAATAGGAACAAGGTACGTAAAGACAGCGTAAGTTGCCCCAAATCCTAGAGCAGGAATGAAAAAGGCCATTAAAATACGCGGCTTGATCATTAAAGAAAACTGATCCCGTATCGAACTACGTACTTGGCTGAGTTGATTAGGTAAGACAAAAAAGGATGCCAAAAACGCCAAACCACCTAGAAAGGTTGTTAACATGAAAGTGGCATTCCAACCATACCAGTCTGCGATTACAATACCAATTGGTACTCCAACGACATTTGCTAGTGTGAAACCACCAAAAACAAATGATATAGCAAGTCCGCGTTTGTTTATCGGCATGGTTTCGCTTGCAACAATCATGGATAGAGAGATTAATACTCCTGTTACAATCGCTGTCATAATACGAAGTACAAGCAGCATGATGTAGCTCGTTGAAATGACGCAAAAAGCATTGAGGACGATGAAAGAAAGGATCAAAAACAACATCCATTTACGCTTTGGAAAATGACTTGTTGCTGACATCACTAGTGGTGTGGCAATAGCAAATGTAATGGCAAATGCAGAAACGAGTGTGCCTGCTTTTGCATTAGTCATTTGAAGGCTTGAGGAAATATCAGTTAAGATTCCGACTATAACAAATTCGCTTGTCCCTAATACAAATGTCAATAACGTAAGTGTTAAAATGAGTAACCAATGTCGCTTGGATAATTGTGAGTTGTGCATAGATACCTCTTTCTAAGATGAATATAAATGTGTAGTAGATAAACAACCTAAACATCATATCATAAAATATTTTAGCGAGAAAAAATCTTTCTAGATTAAATCGGAATGAATGGATTCCCAAAATCGACAAAACTACTGAGAAATCACATTCTGTTGCTAATCCTAAAAGGATATCAATAAAGATACTTTTGTATTAAATATGTACTTAAAGAATAATTCCTAGTACCTTCCACTTTTCCTTAAAGAAGGAATTTACCGAATTTGCTCGAACTCTATAAATAAGAAATTCCTGTTCAAAATCTAAAATACTCACTTAAAGATGCTCCCTTTTAAAAGGGGAAAAGGAAGGTTCATGATGATTCAATTCCAAAAAGATAATATTACTGTTTTTCAAAGTGCATTGTATATGACTACTTCGGCTATCATTCAAACGAATGAAGCGATAATTATGACAGATCCTAATTGGTTACCTAGCGAAATTGAGGAAATTCAGGCTTACCTAAACAACATGAAGGGTGATAAGCAACTATATATTATTTACACTCATAGCGATTTTGACCATATTATTGGTTCAGGGGCCTTTCCAGGAGCAAAGGTAATTGCATCTAAACAATTTGATAAAAACCCGAACAAAGCAAAAGGCATTCAAAAAATCAAACAATTTGATCAAAGTTATTATATACAGAGGAGCTATTCCCCTGTATATCCAACAGTAGATATTGTCGTTTCAGAGGATGGGCAAACATTAGAGTTAGATTCGATAACTATGACATTTTATCAAGCACCTGGTCATACGGATGATGGTTTATTTACAGTGATAGAGCCGTATGGGCTATTTCTTTCGGGAGATTACTTGTCAGATATTGAATTTCCTTTCATTTTTAGCAGTTATAAAGACTATGTCAATACTATTCGTAAAGCTGAAGATATTTTACTGCATCATCAAATAACAACCCATATACCAGGACACGGAACGACAACACAGAACCAACAAGAAATCCAAAAAAGGATTCATTTTTCTAAACATTACTTAGCACAGCTTCCGCAGGATAACGAAGCGTTAGAGAAATGTTTAAGGGAAGAGTATTCGTTTTTTGAAGGAATGAAAAGCATTCATACTGACAATAAAAAGATGGTCAATAAAGAATGTTCAGAAGAGAATCTGTAGTCAATAATCTTTTGAGATGTATTACAAGTAAAACAAAAAGGAGATTGGTTTAGTACCCATAGAAAAAACACCTCCACGTTGAATGTTTTGTATTTAATACCCGTTTTTCAACGAAAGGTGTTTTTATTTGTCTCCTTTTTTTAGGTCAGTGCGAGATGGATACTCACTGGCTTTTTTCCTATTAAGGATATGACATTGAGGTTAACTTTAAGGTAAGAGTATTATCTACGTTCAGGCAAATGTGCCAACTCCTCGGTTATTTCAGCCCTCCCGTACAAAAGTTGTAGAGGTTTTACTTTTGTGTCGGGCCTTTCAATGTCTAATAGAGGTGAGGGCACAATTGCGCTTTAGTTTATGTGAAAATGTAATTACAGAAAATTAGGTTTTATTATAAAACTACTATTCTAAATAATATTGTAAAAGTTTAATATAAACATTTTACAAAAAATTTAGAATATTAATATTAAATAACAATATATTTATTATTTTTCTGTTAAAATTACTATGTTAAACAATATTTTGGAAATGTTTAATAATTACAATTAATTGTATTGATTGGATTCAAAATCATCCTTATTAAATAGGAATGGGGAGGTATTACTCTAAGTATGCGTAAATGGGGAAAATCGAAGTATTTAAAAGCAATAACAGCAATGGCATTAACGGCTTCAGCGGTAGTAGTAGCACCGATTGCATCTGAAGCTAGTAGTTTCAAGGATGTACAACGAACGCATCCATTTTATGACGAGATTAAAAATTTAAATGATCGTGGCATTATTAATGGGTTCCAAGATGGGACATTTAAATCTGAGCAAAACGTAACACGTGGACAAGCTGCTAAAATTATTGCGGGTGTATTAGGACTGGATACATCGAATGTTAGCAATCCAAACTTTAAAGATATTCCTACTAATCATGTATATTTTGGTGCAATTGCTGCATTAAAGGAAAAGGGGATTATTAATGGTTATGAGGATGGAACATTCCGTCAGGATGAATTTATTCAACGTAACCATGTAGCAAAAATTTTAGCGAACGCTTTTAATTTAAAAGCTTCAAATACGAATTCATTACCGTTCACTGATGTGCGTGCAGATTATAAAGAAGCGATTGCTGCTTTATATGAAAACAACGTAACGGCTGGTAAGACAGCTACATTATTTGATGGTTCTTCCAATGTAACACGAGGACAACTGGCTGCATTTATTACTCGTTCAGAAGCTGTTAGTAATCCGACTACTCAACCTTCTCAAAGTGTAACGTTTAAAGTTGAAAAATATACAGCGAATGAAATTGCTATTAATGGTAAAACTTATTTATTTGGTGATTCAGTAAAGTCAATTTTTACAACTAAAAATAAAACCGCACTAACAGGAGCAAAAATTACAGCAACTATTGAAAATGGGATTATAACAAAAGTAAATAACGTTGTTTTAAATAAGGCAGGTTCAGCAGAGATGGGCGTTGTATTCAATACAAATGCAACGCTCGATTCGATAACAATTAACGCAGATGGTGTGACTGTTAAAAATGTATCAGTTACAGGAAATGTAATCATTACCTCAAATGTTAAGAGGAAAATGGAATTTGATGGTACTACAATTACTGGCGATTTAATTATAGCTGATGCAATAGATGGTCAAAGTACACTTGTATTGAAAATCAAAAATTCGCACACAGAAAAAGTACAAGTCAAGCGTCATAATATGTCGATTGTGACGGACACGGTGATTCCAGAAATTATCATAGCAGCTCCCATTGCTGCTATAAATATTGATGGATCAGCAACGAAGGTAACAATTGAATCTACGGCAAAACTGAATATGACTGGGAATGTAAAGTTTGAACGATTGTTGCTTCCTACGGCAGTGGAGTTAGAATTGAATGCTATTGGTTTAGTGAAATATTTAACGGTTCTAAACGCTGATGCTCGAATTACAATCGGTTCAGGTTTACTAATAAATGACTTGTCGATTCCAGCAGGTTCAACGGTAACAAAAATTATAACAAACTATGCCTCGGTTGCTTCCCAAATTAAAGCCATTATTGGAGGTTCTTCGCCAAGTACAGGGGTTCCAAATACAGGTGGAGGAAATGTGGCACCCGATCCGGTTATTCCACCAGAAAAAGTGAGTGAATTTAATGTAAAGAATGCGGAGGAATTAAAACAAGCATTAAATAAAGCTAAAGCAGGAGACTTGATTAGGTTAACAGCTCCAATGACTGCAGATGTAACGCTAACAGATTTAGTAATGATTGATTTGAATGGTCAAACCTTGAATGGGAATGTAACGCTAACAGCACCTACAGCTTCAGGGAGGTACTCTTTAATGCCATCTGGTAGTACTGGTACTATTGCAGGGGATTTAATCATTGCTGCACCAAATGTGAATATCAGTTTAGATGGGTTAACCGTTGAAGGGAACACAATAATTGAATAATAACTTCTAGTAAATTCCTTTGTAAGATAGGGAAAAAGTTGATTGTATAGATAAAAAATCATAAGGAGCTAAACGAATGAAGAAATATGAATGTAATGTCGTTTCCAAGATAGCTTTATCATTTTTACTTGTAATTTCTATGATTTTGCCTTACTTAACAATTGCAAAGGCGGAAACGACAGAAGCTATTGGAGTGGGGGAATCGGTCAGTCAATTGGATCCAACTTCTGAATTAACAATTGCTGAAGCTCGTGCAGCGGTTGGAACGGACCGCACAGTCCAAATTCAAGGGACGGTTACGACAACACCTGGTAGCTGGGGAGGTAAGGCCTTCTATGTACAGGATGATTCAGCAGGAGTATATGTTTTCTCCAGTTCTCCCGAAGCAGGGAGCTTAGCTGTTGGAGATATTGTCAAAATCACAGGGAAAACGAGTTTATATAGCGGAGAGGTTCAATTTAATTCACCGATAATTGAACGAATTTCAACTGGGACAGCACCAGCGCCACAAACAGTGAATCTACCGATTGATGACAGTATGCAAGGTGAATTAATTACACTTGAAAATATGAAGATTAAAGATTTAAAGCCATCTGGTACGTCTGGTACATTTGAATTTAAAGCAGTCGATGCAGCATATAACGAGCTGTTAATTCGCCATGATAACCGTACAGGCTATCAGTTCTCTCAATTTGAAGCAGATGGGTTCAATAACAATGATGTGATTACCGTGACAGGGATTGCTTCAATTTTTAACGGAACTTATCAATTAAAAACGTTAAGCTCGAAAAGCTTCCAATTAGTATTAAATTATGAGCCAACACAAGTAGCGAATATTAAAGCTGTTCCAGCAACAGGCGAAGTCTATGTAGGAACAAAAGTAACATTGTCTACAGATACGCCAAATGCAACAATCTATTACACGATAGATGGTTCTGAACCGTCAACAGCTAGTGCGGTTTATGATGCGGCAGCTGGCATTGTTGTCAATGAAGCAATGACGATCAAAGCATTTGCTACAGCAACTGGCTTAAACGATAGCGAAATTACATCCTTAAATTTTACAGTTAAAGATGCGCCATCCACTATTTCAATTACGGAAGCTCGTCATAAAGAAATCGGACAAAATGTCATCGTATCAGGTATTGTAACAGCAAAATTAGAAACTGCTACAGCGCACATTCAAGATGAAGATGGTGCGGCGATAGCCATTTATCCTGTAGATAGTCTTACTGCTAATATCGGTGATCGGGTGACGGTGCAAGGTCAAGTAGCTGAATATAGCGGACTAAAGCAATTAATGAATATTTCGCTTGTTGGCATGCCTATTCCTTCGACAATACCAGAGCCACACATTATTAAAAGTATTGAGGTTGCAGAAGATAATGAGTCGAAATTAGTAACGATTAAAAATGTTGCCATTACTGGTTCAGGTCAAAACTTTACCGGAACAGATGATGTAGGTACATTTGCTATTTACGATAAAACACGTGACTCAGGTTTAGTGAGTGGAAAAACGTATGGGGAAATTACAGGAATTATTGGTCAATATACAAACCACCAACTGCTTCCGATACGCATTATTGAAGATGTAACAAAGGTTCAGGATATCAAAGCATCTCACGTTGGGGGCGTAACAGCGGGCACGAAAGTCTCACTTTCTACAATGACAGAAGGTGCAACCATTTATTACACGGTGGATGGCTCAACACCAACTACAGCCAGTACAAAGTATACAGGAGAAATTCTTGTTAATAAACCAATGTCGATTAAAGCGATTGCGGTAAAAGAAGGTTTAACGAACAGTGCGATTGCTACATTTGTTTATGAAATTATTGATACTAAAAATGCAAAAATTAGCGATATTCAAGGGGCAAGCCATAAATCACCATATGTCGATTTAACGGTAAATGATGTAGAGGGAATTGCTACATTTGTTATCAATTCAACTAGCTTTATTATGCAAGAAAATGGGCCGACGTTCGATGGCGTAAAATCAACAGCAATCAAGGTAAATAAGTCGGCACATAATGTAAAAGTAGGGGATGTTATTAAAGTAGCAGGAAATGTAATAGAAGCAGGTGGAAACTCTCGATTGACAGATACGCAAATTTCAGCAACAACTATTACAAAAACGGGTACGGCAGTAATTCCAGAAGCTCTTGTGATAGGGGAGGACCTTTTCCCACCTAATAAAATTATCGATAATGATGGCTTTGCCGTTTTTGACCCACAAGAAGATGGCATCGACTTTTGGGAATCCATCGAGTATATGCGGGTATCATTCCCGGATGCGAGAGTAATTGGACCGATTTATAATAATGATTCACCAATTGTTGTACCGAGCACAACAAATAATACATTTAATGTGAATGGTGGTTTAAATATTGCTGTCGACGATTATAACCCTGAAAAAATTATGCTTGAAGGGGTAGCAGGGAAAAATTATGATTCAGGTGATCGTTTTAATGAAGCGCTTATCGGATTTGTAGAAAATTTTACAGATGGCTATCGACTGAACACGAATAAGGTCTTCCCGGAAGTGACAAAGGCAAATCTTCAACAAGAAGTGACGTATCTTGAACCAGTAGCGGACAAGTTAAATGTCGCTTCTTATAATATCGAAAACTTTTCGAATAATGTTGCCAATACATCAAATGAAAAAGTAGACAGAATTGCAGCGACATTTGTGAAAAACATGAAGTCACCAGATATCATTACATTAGTCGAAGTACAAGATAATGATGGGCAAATTGATTCAGGAAATGCTGATGCATCGGAAAGCTATATGCGATTAATTCATGCAATTAAAGCTGCGGGTGGTCCTGCCTATGATTGGATTGATGTCATGCCAATTAACAATACAGTAGGTGGTGCACCTGGTGGTAATATTCGTGTAGGTTACTTATATAACCCGACGCGTGTTTCATTAGTGACAGGTATAAAGGGAGTAGGTGACCAAGCGAATACGTGGACAGCAGATGGAGGTCTTGCCTTAAATCCTGGCTTTGTTGATCCATCAAAATTTGTAGATACACGTAAACCAATTGCAGCAGAATTTGAATTCCAGGAAGAGCGTGTAGTCATTATTGGAGCTCACTTAAATTCTAAAGGTGGGGATGGTTCACTTTGGGGGCCAACACAGCCGCCAGTGTTAGAATCAGTAACGAAACGTCTTCAGCTTGCTCAAGCCATCAATGACTTTATCGATAAAGGTCTTGCAACGAATCCGAATTTAAATATCATTGTAGCAGGGGACATGAATGACTTTGAATTCACACCAGCACTTGGAACGTTAAAAGGTGATGTTTTAACGAATATGGTAGATAAAGCCCCAGAAAAAGACCGTTTTACGTACTTCTTCCAAGGGAATAATCAAGTGTTGGATCATATTTTAGTTTCGAATAATCTTGCTGATGTTACCGAAATTGACTTGATTCATATTAATGCGAACTTTACAGAGGCACAAGGCCGAGCATCGGATCATGACCCAGTATTAGTTCAAATTGATTTGAAGGCAGGGAAAGAAGAAATACCAACACCAATATTACCTGAAAATGTATATAGCTTTAATAACTACAAAACAGGTAAATTAATAGTGAATCGCCCAAGTGTTTCGTTAACGTTAGGGGACAATACAAATATTAAAAATGGGATTGCGGTATTTAGTCAATATGCTGAATTCCATGGTGAAGGATTTGCGGACAAAACGGTAACGATTAGTCCCAAAAAAGGAAATGCGATTATTGACTTTAAAGGAACGAAAATGGGTGAAATTATTATTGAAGGGGAAAATGTAAAAGAAATTCGAAATTTACCTGTTGGAGCGAACATAACATATACTAAAGGAGCTTCGGAAGAGAAAATTAAGTTTAAATAAAAACTAAGGATGCTAAACACAAATTTTATTGGCATCATCATCTTCTGAAGCAAGTAATACATTTTTAATAGTTAGGCATATTCAGATTATCTGAATATGCCTATTTTTTTTATTGTAAAGCTAGTCCATACGTTTTAGAAAATTTTGATATGTATATCAACAAATAAATATCCTTATTTTTATAATTAAAAGGAAAAAATGTTGAAAAATACTTTATTTGTAATATAATCATTTAATAGGGTTTAATGTAGTATTTATGAATTGATTGGAGGTGCTTATATGTCAGACAGAAATTTTGTAGCAACAGTATTACTTTGTTTCTTTTTAGGAAGTCTAGGGGCTCATCGTTTTTATGTTGGTAAAATTGGTACAGGTATTTTAATGTTTTTCACATTAGGTGGATTGGGTATTTGGACATTGATCGATTTGATTATGATTATCGTTGGTAAATTTACTGATAAAGATGGTCATCTTATAAAATCTTAATAGTTAAAATGATTGAAATAAAAAACGGCTGGCTCATACATACATACTTTTAAGCTCGTTGCTTTTATTTATAGCCATACGATAAAAAGAAGGGAGACATATAAATGTCTACCCTTCTTTATTGTTTATGGTGGAATAAGCAGATTACCATACCAGACCACTGTGGCAGAATTATTTAATAATAATAGCTATCATTCATCATTTCTGCTACAACGCCTATTACAAATGCAATAATCATCATAATAACTGAAAGAGCTAGCCCACATAATGCAAAGATTAAAGCAGACTTTGCTGCTTTTGGTTGTGTGTCTTTCCATATAAAATAGAGGATAATGCCAAGTAGAGGGAAGCAGCATAAGCTGAGGACATTAACCCAAATATTTGGGTTATCATTTTTTGCTACATTTACATGGTTGTTAAATTTTAATACGTTGACACCACAATGTAGACATATTTCGGCATTTTCGTCAACGCTAGAACCACAATTAGGACAAAACATATTAGAACCCCTTACATACTAAAAATTTCTTATTTATTAATCAACTTGCCTTGCTGTTTTTTCTTCGTTTAATGACATTAATAGGCGTAGTAATTAAAGTAGATAAGCTCTTTTGACATATTTCCCATTATCATTGGCTTAAACAACTAGGAAAAACTTACAACTCCTCTAATTGCAACGTTATTAGAATCTGTAGCTTATACTAATTTTTCCTTTAAGTATAATATTACTGCTAATACACATTGCTTGATTAAAGCCTAATAAGAGACAGAATTTTGTCATATGTATACCTGATTTAATAACTCGATAATCCAATAATGAACATTATAATATAGAATAATATGGTAATTCCTATGTTAATAAAGAAGAACATTAAGGCTGATTTAGCCGCAACTGGTTTTTCGTTTTTCCAAACAAAGTACATAATTAACCCAACAAGTGGCACACAGCAAAGTGTAATTATATTAACAGCCCAGTTTGGTGTGTCTTCTCCACTTGCATTTTTTACGCGGACACCACAGTGGACACAAATTTCTGCGTATTCGGAAATATGTTCACCACAGTTTCTACAATACATAATTGTACCTCCGATATTTTGTTATAGTCTTCTTCCAACATATTGACCAAATAAAAAAAATTGGTAACCAATAGTGTAGAAAATATAAATAATGCCGATTCCACCAATTAATCCAGTAAGGAACCGTCTATTATTATTACTTGTCCATTTACCAAATAATTGACCTGTACCATCAATAGCCATTGGTAAAATTAATAAGGCTATTATCCATAAATCAAATATGCCTAAGAGTATGACTAATATGATGGATAAGAGGTAACCTACTGCCATACCAGTACATCTTGCACATAGAGGGAGTTTCCGCCCCTTATAATGGAAAGAACGGTCCGGTCTTTGATGGCAAAAGAAAAATACCCGCAGTATGAAATTAATATTATTTACCAAATTTGTAAACCCCTTTATTATTATAGCGTTTAGTATATAACATAAATAGAAATTATGGAATATACCTTATAATTTAGTTTCCATTCCCTTTTAAGGTTTAATATGTATTACAAGTAAAGTAAAAAGGAGATTGGCTTATAGCCAGTCTCCTTTAGCGTATGTCGTATCTTATCTGAAGATTTACTCAGCAGTGTAGGCTGCTAGAAGATCACGTACTTCATCGGTGGAATTTGCATTTAGTAATTGAACTCGTAATTGACTAGCGCCTTTAAAGCCGCGCACATATATTTTAAAGAAACGTTGCAATGCTTTAAATGAACGCATTTCGAATTCCTTAGAGTAGTGATCATGAAGGTTGAGGTGCAAGTATAGTAAGTTAAGGTATTCTTTGGCGCTATGCTCTGATGGCTCTTTTTCAAAAGCAAATGGGTTTGAAAATATGCCTCGGCCAATCATGACTCCATCGATGCCGTATTGCTCCACTAGTTTTAGACCTGTTAAACGGTCAGGGATATCTCCATTGATTGTCAGCAACGTTTTAGGAGCAATTTCATCCCGTAGCTTTTTGATGTCTGCAATTAATTCCCAGTGTGCTGCGACCTTGCTCATTTCTTCTCGTGTCCGAAGATGGATAGAAAGATTAGCTATATCCTGTTTAAAAATATGAGTGAGCCACGCACGCCACTCTGCTACATCTGTAAAGCCAAGTCTTGTTTTTACACTAACAGGTAAGCCACCTGCTTTTGCTGCTTGAATTATTTCTGAGGCTAGTTCAGGGTGAAGAATTAAGCCGGCTCCTTTACCTCTCTCAGCCACATTATCGGCCGGGCACCCCATATTAATATCGATACCTTTAAAGCCTAGCTCCTTCATACCGATGCTCATTTGACGAAAATGCTCAGGGTTGTCTCCCCAAATATGGGCAACAATTGGCTGCTCATCTTCAGTGAAGGCTAAGCGGTTACGTACATTTTCGAAGCCGCCAGGTTGACAATAGCTTGTTGTATTGGTGAATTCCGTAAAAAATACATCAGGCCTCCCCGCTTCACTAATGACATGACGAAATACAACATCTGTCACATCCTCCATTGGTGCTAAAATGAAAAATGGCCGTGGTAAATCAAGCCAAAAATTATGTTGATGCATTGATGAAAATCCTCACTTTCGAAAATAATACCTTTGCAAAAAGATACCATATTTACTGTCCTTCTACATAGCTAGGGGCTTAGCTTGATACAAGAAACGGTATCTTATTTGAAAGTGGGAAATTTGATGAGAAGGAAAAGGGGAAAAACCTTGATAGGTCCTCGCTGCCGTTTAGGGTCTTGAACATGGTAAAAGATATAATTAGTATTTCATAGAAATATTGACATTTATTTTTCAGACAACTAAGCTTAATGAAAAATAGAGCTGGGGAGGGACTGCCAGTGGAATTAATTCAACTAAATTGTCCGAATTGTAATGGGAAAATTGAATATAAAGAAGGGCAATCATTTAAATGTCCTTTTTGTGAAACTGAAATAATGCTGAAAGAAAATAAAGTCTATTATGTAGATCAAACGATTAATCATTATTATGGTACAGCTGCTCCTAATACAGCTACACGTCCCAAAACGAATTTAAAGGCACTTCTTATTGTACCGATTGTCTTCTTGTGTGCCTTTCTTGGGTATTTTCTTTTTAGTAGTAATCAAACAGAGCATGGAAACCATGAAAAAATAGCTGTTCGAACAATGCCTGAAAGTGAAGTGCTTCTATTCTTTTTAAGGGACATTTTTGATAAGGGTGGAGCAATGCCAACTAAAGAAGAGATTGCAAGTATTCGATATTTGGCCCCCTACTACTCTGATGATCAATGGCATTTTGATTACAGTCTAGACGATCCATTTACAAATAAGGAAGCTGAAATTTCTACCTATATCATGATGGATAAGTTATTAAATACGCAAGAAATCGAACAAAAAGACTTTGAAGCCTTTACTGGACTAACTGTATTGAAGCTCATGAATGATTATGAAATAGCACAAAGTGAAAAGGTAAGCTTTCGACATCTGAAAAACTTAAAAAGCTATACAGGTAGCTTTAATGAATCATTTAGTAAAATTGCGGAATATTTTAGCGATAAGTCTAATATTGTAGAGCTCTCTATCCAAATTCGAAGTAATGAGGAACTTGCTTTATTATTAGAGTTTCCGAATCTCCAATCACTTGAAATATCTTATGTGACTGAAGAAGTTAAGGATTTTGAGCTTCTTAATAAATTGTCACTAAAATCATTGTCTTTAAAATTTTCCAATGATTTGAAGTGGTTGTCTACATTAACTGATTTAGAGTCGTTAGCGATAGACAATAGTGAAGCGACCGATTTTAGCTCCTTCTATTCACTGAATCAATTACAAGAATTGAAGCTTACATCGGTAAGAAATTTAAAAACGCTTGATTTTTTACAAAATATGCCTAACCTACAATCGCTTGATCTCGAAAATATGAACATTGCCAATTTAGAAAAGCTTAGAAATAAATCATCTTTGACAAAGCTACGTTTATCTTCTCCAGGTCAATTTGAATTGCTTGATATTGTGAACAGTCTGACATCACTCACTGAGTTATCATTAGCTGGTTATTATGGCGATACATCGCCGATTGCAGCACCCAATTTGAAGAAGGCGGAGCTAAAGGGTTCTTTTATACAAAAGTTAGAGGCACCCACTTTAAAAGATTTGACTGTTTATATAAGTGGATCGGAATCGCAATTGAATGGTGCAGCATTTCTGAAATACCCACAGCTAGAAAAGCTTACAGTCAAGGAGTATGGGGTTTTCACGGGCGTTCGTTCCTTAAATGACCTACCTAGTTTGCAAACAATTCATTTTAATGAGACCATTTTTTATGAAGAAACAGGTGATTTATTCAATTTACAGCACGTAAAGACATTAAATTGTTCTGAATGCAATTTTCAATTTAATAGTCAACAACCATTAACAAACAACGTGTTGGAACATTTAACTTTGAATGATGTATCGATTCAAATAGGTAATAGTGATTGGATAGATGAGGTTGATAAGATCATGCCTTACTTTGCTGGCCTTTCAGCTTTACGTTCATTCACATTACAGGATAGTTCACTTCAATCGTTACATTTCATGAAAAATTGGCAACAAATCGAGGTGCTTCATTTAGAAAATAACGCTATTTCAGATGTAGAGCCTTTAGTGAATATGCCTAACCTAAAAAGGCTATATATTTTAGGAAATCAGGTTCAAAATCAATCTGTTTTAGACAAAGGAATTCTCATTTATTAAAGTCAGGTGTATTTTTAACATGAACTCACTTAGTAATCAAATTAGGTACCAGTCATAAAGGAGGCTGGTACTTGTTTTTAGATAGAATAAGGCTCGAGATGAGTATAGTATTACAAACTAAATATCGGGTCGATAAGGAAGAAACGATAGGAGTATTGGATTTATTTGTCTTAAGCAATCGGATAGTTTTATAATGAATAGATGGTTAAGTAGAGGAGCTGAAAAATATGTTCGCACGTAATAAAGGTGTTTATTTAGTGTTATCATTACTAGCAATCACTTTTGTTTTAACAGGCTGTGGTACCGCTAAAGACACAGCAAAATCTGAAGGAGACACAGTGGATTATGCGGCGGAAGTGAAGGAAAATCCAATTGTGACGATTACGATGAGCAATGATGAAAAAATTGTC
Source organism: Lysinibacillus sp. FSL L8-0126 (assembly GCF_038630385.1). Lineage (NCBI taxonomy): Bacteria > Bacillati > Bacillota > Bacilli > Caryophanales > Bacillaceae > Lysinibacillus > Lysinibacillus sp. FSL L8-0126. The sequence continues at coordinate 1,586,941 of NZ_CP152028.1, forward strand.
ATTGAATTAGAACCTACTGTCGCCCCAAATACAGTCGCTAACTTTATTTCCTTAGTGAAAGAAGGATTTTATGATGGTCTTATTTTCCAACGTGTAATTCCTGATTTTATGATTCAAGGTGGAGATCCTTTAGGGAATGGTACTGGTGGACCTGATTATTCAATTGATGGTGAGTTTTCATCAAATGGATTTGACAATAATATGAAGCATGAACGTGGTGTTATTTCGATGGCTCGTTCGCAAGATCCTAATTCTGCAGGTTCTCAATTTTTCATTATGGTAAAGGAAGCATCACATCTTGATGGGGATTATGCTGCTTTTGGGAAAGTGATCGAGGGTATGGAAACAGTCGATGCCATTGTTGCGGTTGAGCGAGATGCCACAGATAAGCCGCTAGAAGATCAGCAAATGAAAAAGGTAGAAGTGGATACAAAAGGCTTTGATTATCCAGCGCCTAAGGTCAATAAATAGTTAATCTAGAATTTATTGATAAAAACAATAATATAGACATAAAAGAGTATGTAAGAGGTGAAATCTTACATACTCTTTTTACTTGTCAATTTCCTTTGGTATTGAAATAAGCCATAAAAAATCGTCCTCTATCAGTATTTGGATGTCGTGCCCTTGAGTAACTAGCTGTTCAGCCTTATGCTGTTTGCTACTGATGCCACGACGTTTATCTCCAAGAATGACGAAATCCGTTTGCTGTGTAACAGCTCCCTGCAAGGACCCTCCACAGGCTTTTACTTGTTTGGCAGCCTCTGAACGGGTCATTGTAGAAAGAGCCCCTGTAAAAACGATTTGTTTTTTATAAAAGGGGTGTGTTAGGCTTTCGGCTGAATCAGGGTGGAAAATGATTTCTAGGTTGTTCTTATTCGTCATATGGGTACTCCTTAACATTCTCTTTTCATTTTAGATAATAAATAAATCCACAAAATTTTGCATGTATGCTACATTAAAAATAAAAAATTTAAAGAGGTACATACACATGAATTCGCAATTGACTGCTTTTATTACTCTTAGCTGTACATCGGGTTTTCTAAATTTGTATTTATGTTTATACGTATTTCTACAACGCTACAATTACGCAAAAATTGCGCAATTGTTTATAGGGTATACGGCGTTAATTACGGTATATTGTTTTGCCTCTGCTTTTGGTTTAATAGCTACAACACTGGACGCAATAAAGTTTTGGACAGCCATTCAATATGTAGGTATGGCTTTTTCAACACCGCTCGGTTTATTGTTTATCATGCAATATTTGGGCTTTCATTTGTCAAGGAAAAAGATAATGGCCCTTCTAGCTATCCCTTTTATTAGTTTAATAATGGTTGCTACAAATGATATGCACCATTTTCATTATAAGATATTTGAAGTTGATCCCGTGTTAGGGGCTCCTTATGTTTATCAGGAAATCGGTATATGGTACATCATTCATGGTATATTTACGTTTGGCTGTATGTTTGTATCCTTTTTACTAATAGTAAAGTATTGGAAAGAAACAAGTAAAACTTATCGCCAACAACTGATTGCCTTAATGTGTGGTCAGTTAATTCCTATGATCACTGCTTTTATATACTTATTGGGTCTAACACCTCAAGGGGTTGATCCTGTTCCAATGGTCTTATGGATTTCTTCTCTGTTGTATTTATGGTCTATTAATTCCTCCCGTTTATTTAGTGTAATGCCTGTTGCCAAAGATGCTATATTCCAAAGTATTAATGATGGGGTCATTGTGTTAGATGAGTCGTTTCGATTAATAGAGTTTAATCAAGCATGTAGCAAGGTGTTCCCTCAACTAACTCGGTCTATGTTTGGTGTGGATTTTAGGAAGCTATGGCTTGAAGTAACTGGGCAAACGATGCCATTTACATTAGAGACGACGATGAATACGCAAGAAATAGAGCTTGATCTTATGAGTCATACTTACCAGGTACGCATATCAGCGCTACGGCATGTTAATCATGGTAATGGGCATTTACTCATTTTTACCGATATTACAGAGTTAAAGAAGCTACAACGGATGTTAGAACAACAGGCTTATTATGATGAACTGACACAAATCTATAATCGTCGAGCATTTTTTCAACAATGTAATCAAGCCTTCAGCGAGATAAGAGCATCATCAACAGCATTTACAGTAGTATTAATGGACATTGATTATTTTAAAAGTGTCAATGATACGTATGGTCATGCTGTCGGCGATCAGCTACTTGTTCATGTTGTACAGGTTTGTCAGAGTCAATTGAAAAAAGGCGAGCTTTTTGCAAGATATGGTGGTGAGGAATTTGTTCTTGCACTCAAGGGCTATTCATTGTCTAAGGGGGAAGCATTAGCTAAGCAGCTCTGTCACTGTGTAGAAACACAACCTCTTATGACTATTGAGGGGGCTATTTATGCTACCATTAGCTGTGGAGTAGCTGAAGGAACAAATGAAGAAGAGACATTGTATCAGCTTTTAAATAAAGCGGATAAGGCACTGTATGGAGCAAAGCAAGCAGGGCGTAATCGAGTACATGTTTATTTAGAATAAAAAAGGCTAAAATATACGATCATTCATGGAAGGAATGATGTATATTTTAGCTTTTTAATTACCAATTTGTATGGAAAACACCTTCTGCATCAGTACGTTCATACGTATGGGCGCCAAAATAATCACGTTGTGCTTGTAACATGTTCGCATTAGATGAGCCTGTTCGATAACTATCGTAATATGTGAGAGAAGCACTTAGACATGGGAACGCATTACCTGCTTGAATGCCTTCACAAACTATTTTTCTTAAGCCGTTTTGATAGTCCTTTGTCTTTTCTGCAAAGTAAGAGTCAATTAGTAAATTATCAAGTGTAGGTTGCTGTTGGTAGGCTTCACTAATCACATTTAAAAATTCTGCACGAATAATACAGCCACTGCGGAAAATTAAGGCAATATCCTTTAATGGCAAGTTCCAGTTGTAAAGCTCAGATGTCATTTTATATTGTGTGAAGCCTTGTGCATATGCACAGATTTTACCCATATATAAGGCTTGACGTACGTTTTCTATCCACACATCTTTATCTTGATTTTGTGGATTGTAGTTCGGCCCTGACAGTATAGCTTCAGCTCGAACCCGCTCCTCTTTTAATGATGAAATATAGCGAGCGAATAAGGCTTCTGTAATAATCGATGTAGGGATACCGTTATCAATGGATTGCATACTAGTCCATTTTCCAGTACCTTTTTGACCTGCTTTATCAAGAATCATATCGATTAGTGGTAAACCTGTTACTTCATCCTTTTTTCTTAAAATTTCAGCTGTAATTTCAATCAAATAGCTTTTTAATTCGCCTTGATTCCATGTTTCAAAAGTATCAGCAATTTCCTCAACAGATAATCCTACATTTTTTCTTAAAAACGTATAGGCCTCAGCAATTAGCTGCATATCTGCATACTCGATCCCGTTATGCACCATTTTAACAAAGTGGCCTGCACCTTTAGGACCTATATACGTACAGCATGGTGTACCATCCACTTGTGCTGCGATTTTTGTAAGTATAGGTGCTACTTTGTCATAGACCTCCTGATCACCACCAGGCATGATAGATGGCCCTGTCAATGCACCCACTTCACCGCCTGAAATCCCAATTCCTAAATAACCGAGTCCTTGTGCTTTTAATTCATCATATCGACGCTCTGTATCTTGATAGTGAGAGTTACCACCGTCCATAATAATATCGCCTTTTTCAAGGAATGGCACTACAGATTGAATAACGGAATCAATAGCCTTCCCAGCTGTCACCATCAAAAATATCTTTCTTGGTTTTTCTAAAGATTGTACGAACTCTTCGATATCATAGTAAGGAGTAAGCGCTTGTCCTTCGACCTTTTGTAGTAGTTTGTCGGTTAAATCTCGTGTGTAATTATAAACGGCCACTTGCTCGCCCTTATTAGCCATGTTTAAAGCAATATTACTGCCCATAACACCTAAACCAATAACGCCTATTGTATTTAACATTGTGCTCGCTCCTTTTTTACATTTCTTAAACGAATAAACTAAGTAATAAAATAAATCCTAAACCAGCTACAGATACAATTGTTTCTAGCAACGTCCATGTAGCAAACGTTTCCTTCATGCTTAACCCAAAATATTCTTTAAACATCCAGAAACCAGCATCATTGACATGTGAAGCAATTAAGCTTCCTGCACCCGTTGCCAGCACAACCAAAGCGAGATTCACGTCACTTTGACCTAACATTGGAATGACTAGCCCTGCTGTTGTTAAAGCAGCCACTGTAGCAGACCCCAATGAAATACGTAAAATAGCGGCAATTATCCACGCAAGTAAAATCGGTGATAAGGTAGTTCCATGGAATAGCTCGGCAACGTAATCCCCAACACCCCCATCGATTAATACCTGTTTAAAGGCGCCACCGCCCCCAATGATTAAAAGCATCATACCGATATGTGAAATGGCTGTTGTACAGGATTCCATTACCTGCTTAATCGGAATTTTTCTGGCTATTCCCATTGTATAAACAGCTACTAATAAGGAGATTAGCATGGACGTACCAGCTTCACCGATGAAGCGGATACCTGCTAAGAGGCCATTATCTTCAAAGCCCATTGTTTTTTGTAGCAGTGTAATAATAGTGGCAAGGGACATTAAAATCACAGGTAATAGTGCAGTGAAGACACTTATGCCAAAGCTAGGGGTATCCTCTAATTCAAATGTTTTTTGTTCACCTAAAGAAGCAATATTCCCAGTTTTGTTGAATGATTCAGGCACTAATCTTTTTGCCAACTTTGTAAATAATGGCCCTGCCAAAATAACGGTTGGAATGGCGATGATAAAGCCATAAAGCAAGACCTCACCAATATTTGCCCCGAATTCACCAGCGATGACGGTTGGTCCTGGATGTGGTGGCAAAAATCCATGTGTGACGGATAAGGCTGCTGTCATAGGAATTCCTAAATATAAAATAGAAACTTTTAATTGTCTTGAAATGGCGAAGACAATAGGGATTAATAGCACAAGCCCTACTTCAAAGAAAAGAGCGATACCGATAATAAAGGATGCGGCTACAACGGCCCATTGGATGTTCTTTTCACCGAATTTGTTTACAAGGGTCATGGCAATGCGCTGGGCACCGCCTGAATCCGCAATTAACTTGCCAAGCATAGCTCCAAGTCCAAATATTAATGCTAAGTGACCTAGCGTACCACCTAATCCTGCTTCAATCGTTTTCACGATGACATCTAAAGGCATGTCGAGAGCCAATGCCACACCAAATGAAACAATGATTAATGAGATAAATGTATTTAATTTAAAGCCCATGATTAAAATTAATAGCGCAATAATACCAATACCTACAATAACTAATGGCATGTATTCTCCTCCTCTTTAGTCGGGCTTAATTAAGCTCCTTTGATAATGAGCAATTGACGCATAATCATCTGCTAACACTCTAGATAAACGAATGAAAATGGGGAGCAATTGTCTATATTCTTTGGCCGCCTCTTCGATTGGGGTATGTTTATAAGTGTCACCAACCATATCAGCGACAACATCAAAGGAATCAATTTTTCCAATCGCATATAAGCCTAAAATACAAGCACCGAGACAGGAACTTTCATAGCTTTCAGGTACTACTACTTCCGATTCAAAAATATCAGCCATCATTTGTCTCCAAATCTCAGAGCGTGAAAAACCACCTGTTGCTTGGATACGTGTGACAGGGCTTTCCATACACTCGAGTAATGCTAAATAGACCGTATATAAATTGTAGATAACCCCTTCGAGAGCGGCTCGTATCATATGTTCTTTTTTATGTGACATTGTTAAACCGAAAAATGAACCACGTACATCTGGATTCCATAAAGGTGCACGTTCACCTGATAAATAAGGATGGAATAGCAGTCCATCAGCACCAGGTCTTACACGTTCTGCAATTTTTGTTAACACTTCATATGGATCAATACCTAGTCTTTTGGCTGTTTCGATCTCAGAAGAAGCAAACTCATCACGAATCCAGCGTAATACCATACCACCATTGTTTACGGGTCCGCCGATAACCCAATGATTTTCTGTTAAGGCATAACAGAAAATTCTACCTTTCACATCTGTTTTGGGCTTATCGATAATAGTACGGATAGCACCACTTGTCCCAATTGTGACAGCAATTTCACCTTCTCTAATTGCGTTAACACCTAAATTGGACAGTACGCCATCACTTGCACCAATGATAAACGGTGTTTGAGGGTCAATACCAATTTGTTTAGCTAAACGGACATTACAGTTAGAAAACGATTGCGTTGTAGGTACAAGAGTCGATAATTGTGCTTTCGTAATACCTGCAATGGCTAAAGCTTCTTCGTCCCAATCTAATGTATGGAGATTCATCATACCCATACATGAAGCTAAAGAATAATCCACAACGTATTGATCGAAAAACTTCTTAAAAATATATTCTTTAATGCCAATGTATTTCTTTGTTTTTCGAGCGATTTCAGGATGCTCATTTACAAGCCAAGTAATTTTGCTTAATGGAGACATTGGATGAATAGGTGTACCAGTTCTTTTATAAACCTCATGTCCATTCCATTCATCTTTAATTTTATGTGCCCATGCCTCACTACGATTATCCGCCCAAGTGATGACAGGTGTTAAGGGTTGATCATCCTCGTCTACAGCAATAACACTATGCATAGCACTACTAAAGGAAACAAATAATAATGATTTGTCAGAATGGACTTTCATAATGTGGGTAATGGCTTGCAGCACAGCTTGAAAAATCTCTTCTGGATTTTGCTCAGCTGTTGAAATATCAGGTGTATATAATGGATACCCAATATTCTCTTGTTGAATAACCTTGCCTTGTTCACTAAATAATACGGCTTTGGTGCTAGTAGTCCCTATATCAACACCTAACATATAGTTAGTCATTTTGTGGCTCAACCCCTTTAGATAGCATTTGCTGTGACCGCCATAGATCTTCTACCTTGCCTTGAACATCATCAAAATTTTCATGTAAGGATTTAATCATGAGCTCTCGATCCTTTGCTCTGATCGCATCAATATACAGCTCATGGTTTTTCACAATACGAGTGAAATCCTCATATTTTTCTTGGAAGCGCATGCGCATAGATAACAAAATAAGGCCTTCCATTACTGGCTTTAAATTATTCCAAATCATCGTCATATAAGAATGATCGATGGAACGAATAATTGCCTCGTGGAACATAACATCCTGATAAGAAAATTCGTCGGCATCGTTATATTTAATGGCAACCTTCATCATTTCTAATGTTTTGCTCAGCTCTATTGCTAAGCTAGTTGTATCCATTTTTATGAGACGTTCAAACACGAATGTTTCAATCAACAGACGAACATCATAAATTTCTTCAATTTCTTTTTCTGATAAACCAATGACAACAGCGCCCATTTTCTCTAATCGAATGATATTTTCAGACGCTAGTATTCTTAAGGCTTCACGAATAGGTGAACGACTTACTTCAAAATCAGCTGCTAGTTTGTTTTCAGAAAGAATGGTACCGCTTTCAATTAAGCCTGAAATAATGCGCATTCTAAGTTCATAGGCTACACGATCGCCTGTTGAAGCTTTAGAAAGCCATTTTTGTGGGTATAAATAGTCCTTAGATTGGCTCATAAAATCACCCTTTTTGATTTTGAGTATACTTGTATACAAGTATTATAGTCAGAAAGAAAATAAGATTGCAAGCGACTTACTAACAATTAGAAATGGAAAAAAGCCTCAACACTATACTTAGCTAAATAAAAAATTTAATGCACATTGTTTTCTTGCTCTATGGACAAACTTGAGAATGAAAAGTTCATAAAACATTTAGTCGATGTTAGAGCTTTTCAAATACTCGATGGAGGATGGTTATGTCAAATATGAAAACAAATCGTAACAATGCAAAAGCAACTGGAACGAGTAGTGCAAACAAATCAAATAAACAGCGTCAAAAACTCCATCAGGAAGAGTTTGGAGCTGAATTTGAGCTTGATGCGTCTTCAGCACAGGTCAATAATTTTGCTGAAACACAAGGGAAAACAGGCATCAAGCAACCTGTCAGTGAACGGACTGCATGGCACTAATTGATATTTGACAACTATTCATGACATTGGGAAAAGAACTAAGGCAGCGGATGCCTTAGTTCTTTAAATATCGCCTGGGAAATATTGTGTTGGGAGGATTATTTACCATACATATTTTCGAATCAATTCATAATACTACATCTAGAACAATGAAATTTTTTAAGAAGGGAAGATGTATACATTGGCTAAACATTCCGATACAAGTTGGAAGCAAGATCATCCTAGTACATTGTTTAGTAACTCAGTGCTAAAGGCAGATCGTTTGTTGAAGCATGCTAAATTACATCCAGAGGAAATAGCGTTAGAGCATGCTTTCAATCAAATAAAGCATGCCGAAAATGCACGTTTCAATGCAGAGCAATATGGTGAACATTTAGATATTGTGCAGCAAAATAAAGAAAGCCTAGAGCAGATTAAACAGCAATTACATGAAATGAAAGATGATATGAATAGGTAATCACAGAGGAAAGCGGCTTAAATTCTCGTAATGAGGTTTAAGCCGTTGCTTATTTCAATGATGAGGTTAACACCAAACAATGATTTCGTATGGTGTGGTTTGGGCAGGAATGCTCCGAGTGGTAGGTCCATAAAAGACAATGAGGTTTCGATTGGCAGGGCTTTTAGAAAAGGGCTGCCCATTTTTAAGCGAGATAACAGTAGTAGGAGAAAGGTTTAATTGCAATAGGCCATCACTACTTAGCAATTGATGATTAAAAAAATCTACCTTTACATTTTGATAGTTGCTATCTTTAACAATAATTAAAGCACGATATTGGGGTGGATAAATCATTGGTACAGGTGCATCCCCATCATAATAGCCTGTGACCCATTCCCCTGTCGTAACGATTTCATGATGAACAAAATAAGTAGAAGGAGAAATAACAAAGTTGACGACCCCGCCAGCTCCATCTTCTAAGGTCATCATTTTATAACAACCTTCCTTATCCCCGTTTTGCCCTACTGGAAAATCACTGATTTGTGTGACGACACCACGAAAAGATTTAAAATTGACCATAGTCATTCCCTTCTTACATAATTCTAAATTGTACCGTATCATTTTAATGTATGTAGTATAGGAAATTTAGGTGACAGGCAGTAACTAGGGATTACTATTTTTTATGAACCCATCTATACTGAAAATGTTTACTATAAAGCTAGAGGAGTGGAATCTATTGAAGTGGATTTCTAAAAATAAGAAAATCTTTCTGTTTTTAATTTTTGCTGTCATTGTTATTGCTGGTGTATTCGATATTAAATATGAGGGATTATTCTTTCAGCTATTACCTACATCAATACAAACATTTTTATCTGATTTATTTTAGCATGTTGAGAACCGTACCTAAAAGAGTGCGGTTTTTTCATTAGGATAATTTTTGCCCCACATGCAACCAATTAATTAAAACAGAAAACGTCATTATGGATTTTCTGTTGTTTGAATAGTGTAGAATAAAAAATGACATAGTAAAAAGGAAGTCCATGATCGATGGACAAATGGACATTAGCACTTGAAACATTCTTGAAAGATTGGAAAGATCGAGGGTCGTAGGAGCACTAGTTTGTGGGAGTTATGCTTCAGGGTATCCCTCAAAACGCTCTGATATCGATATACATATTATTTTGGCAGATCATGTGGAGGGGAGAGAAAGAGGCAATCGAGTAGTGAGTGGCTTTCTGATTGAATACTTTGGGAATCCACCAGCTCAAATTCGAAAGTATTACCAAGAAGATTTTAATAGACGGAGAACCATGTCGATGTTGCAATTTAAAACAGGTAGAATAGTATTTAATTATACTGGAATAATAAAAAAACTGGAAATTTGAAGCAGAAGAGTGGCTCAAAAAAATATAAAGTAATGAATAAAACAGTAATAGAAATAAAAAAATATGGAGTATGGAATGCACTGGATAATTTAAAGGACTGTTATGAGCAAGAGAGAAAAGACTTTAACTTTACCTATCATAACGAATTAGCAAATTTGTTTATGGAGTACTGTCAGTTTTTGAATGTAGAAATAGTTCCTTCTTGTCAAATCTATGCCCTATCTTGAAGATCCAATCTATCTTCAAAAATATAGTAAGCTAGCATTTCTAGATGTGGCTTTTAAAAACATGTTTGTCCATGCAATGCAGGAGGACAATGCACAACAGATGATGACATTATATGCAGCATTAGTCGATTATGTGTTACTGCAAATGGGTGGTTTTCATAGTGATGGTTGGCATATTGAAAGCCCAATCGACAGTGTATCTTGAAGAATAGGGAGCTAGTTCAAAAACAAGACGGGCGGCCTATCGCTATGTTATTATAGAGATATAATAATAAAAAGAATCTATTTTTTATGAAAATGTCAACCATTTTTAGGGCGAATATTCCATAAAGCTTAAAAAAACCAAGTTTTAACTAGAATAAAAAGTTGTTTTTTTGCTTGAGTTATGAATGGAAAGGCTCGAAAAAAGCTGATAACTCTCATATAAATAGTTGATATTTTATTCTTGAACTAATTGTGATAAACTGCAATAAGGTAATAATTGATACAGAAATGGTGTGCTCCAAGGTTGCTCCATGGCTTACAGTACTTCTAAAGCGGGAGTGCTAACATCCTTTCTGCAAATCTTAACATATAAGGAAGGTAAAAATGAGTAACAGACAAATTAAATCAGATGTTATCTTAATTGGTGCCGGAATCATGAGTGCAACTTTGGGAACATTGCTCAAAGAATTAGCACCAGATTGGAAAATTACAGTGTTTGAAAAGCTTGAGAAAGCAGGCGAAGAAAGTTCTCACGAATTGAACAATGCGGGAACTGGACATGCTGCATTATGTGAGCTGAACTACACTTCAGAGAAAAAAGACGGATCAATCGATATCAAAAAAGCGATTAATGTTAATGAACAGTTCCAAGTTTCAAGACAATTTTGGTCGTATCTTGTAAACAATAAGCTGATCAATAATCCACAAGACTTCATTATGCCTTTACCACATATGAGTTTAGTACAAGGGAAAGAAAATGTTGAGTTTCTAAAGAAACGTCATGAAACGATGATAAAAAATCCTTTATTTGAAGGAATGGAATTTTCTAAGGACCCTGAAACACTAAAAAAATGGATTCCACTTATTATGGAGAATCGTCCAGCGGGTGAAGACATTGCTGCAACAAAAATTGACACGGGTACGGATGTTAACTTTGGTGCTTTAACACGTATGTTAATTGACCACTTAAAATCCAAAGATGTGGATGTTAACTACAACCATAGTGTTGAAAGTTTAAAACAAGCTAGTGATGGTTCATGGGAAGTACGTGTGCATGATTTAGACGGCTGTAAAATGGAATATCATTCAGCAAAATTTGTCTTCCTTGGAGCTGGTGGAGGAAGCCTAGAATTATTACAAAAATCAGGTATTCCTGAAGGGAAACATATTGGTGGGTTCCCAATTAGCGGTCTATTCTTAGCATGTAATAATCCAGAAGTGGCTGAACAACATCATGCAAAAGTTTACGGAAAAGCAAAAGTTGGTGCTCCACCAATGTCAGTTCCGCATCTTGATACACGTTATATTGATAATAAGAAATCATTACTATTTGGACCATTCGCAGGTTTCTCACCTAAGTTTTTAAAAACGGGTTCCAATATGGATTTATTTGCTTCTGTAAAACCGCATAATATTACAACATTATTAGCGGCAGGCGTGAAAGAGATGGGATTAACAAAATATTTAATCCAACAGCTTATGCTTTCAAAAGAACAACGTATGGAAGAGTTACGTGATTTCATTCCAAATGCGAAGAGCGATGACTGGGATATTATCGTAGCTGGTCAACGTGTACAAGTTATTAAAGATACAGAAGCTGGCGGCAAAGGAACACTCCAATTTGGTACAGAAGTTGTAAGTGCTGCTGATGGATCGATTGCAGCTTTACTTGGAGCTTCACCAGGTGCGTCTACGGCTGTGCATGTTATGCTTGAAGTTCTTAATAAATGTTTCCCTCAACATATTAAAGAGTGGGAAACAAAAATTAAAGAAATGATTCCATCTTATGGTTTATCATTAGCAGAAAACCCAGAGCTTCTAAAAGAAATTAATGCAACAACAGATAAAGCTCTTTGTTTAAAATAAAGGCAATTCATATAAGCGTTTAAGACAGGCCCTCAATCTATTCAGGATTGAGGGCTCCTTTTATTTTGCAAATATCTTTTCCTGGGAAATGTCTAACCTAGTTGCTTTTTTAATAAATGAACCTTGAAAATGAATATAAATATCAGTTGTTATTGATTAAACTGTAGTCCTATTTCCTGTTGTTTTGTAAGTAGTTGTTTTCTATACTCTTTATAAATGTATGAAGGAGGCCAATCTAAAGATGATTAAGCTACAAGACATTGGAACATTTAGGGAAATACCGGAGCTTGCAATGCATATCTATGCTGGAGATTTAACTGCGTTGCAAGAAGCCAAGGATAAAGGCTGGAATATTGAAGAGGAAATCCATTTAAGTAAGCATACATCATTAAGCCCATTGGATTTAGCATTAATTGCACAGCAATTTGATGTAGTAAAACTATTAGTTGCGTATAACGTAAATTTAAATGTTAAAAAGAATCCAGCTTTTTTACGAGCTGTTCGTTATTGTAAGGAGGAAATAGTGCGTTACCTTGTTGAACAAGGCGCAAAACTAGATGGACATAATCAAGTTGGCTCTGGAGCTTATTTACAGGCATACTATGGAAATAAAAGAAATATCCCGCTCATTCATGAACTCGGACTTGATGTGAAAGAGTATGGAGGGGCAGTATTACGACAAGCTGTATCTGATTTTGATAAGAAAACAGTCAATTATTTACTTGAACAAGGAGTAGATATTAATTACCAAAAGCCTGACATGGTCTATCCCTATGGAGCAACACCATTAACAGTTGCAACACGAATGGGCAATATCACTATGGTGAAATATTTAATTGAACGAGGTGCAAGTATCACTTTAACGGAGAAAGATGGGCAACGCCCTTATACTATTGCACTAGGTATGAAAAATAAGGAGCTTGCCAATTATTTAAAAGCACTCGAACCTATAGAGCTTCATTCGATAGAGAATAAAAGGTGTGCGTTACAAAAATATAAATTACCAAAGGAATTGCTTGATTTTCTGACAGGTGATCAATTGCATCTTAAACTTGCACCAAATGATTATGACATTCACTATATCGATTTTTTTAACCTAACGGATACAATTGAGATGAAGTTTGGTCAACAAAAGCTGCTTCTTCTTTCAGCCAATGTCGACAATTATTCTGATTTACAAGTAGTTTGGAACCCGGAAGGTGAGGGACAAGTTGGATGCTATGATGTGGAGCATGAGGAATATGCAGATTTATGCAATTTCACAGAGTTCCTAGCTAAGCCTGAGTTCTATCTTATCCAATTTCTTGAAGGGGAACTTTAGTAATATTGCGTCCATGGTTACTTTCTGAATGGGGATAGGACAGGAAAGATAATTTTCACATGTATTATCATACTGTTCATTATTTATATGTGAGGGCAAAATAAACGATTTTGGAGTATCTCTTTTCATTTTTATAATGAATGTCATATTCCCAATTGTACCTAATCAAGAAAATACGATGTATGGCTTTTATATAGGTTCATCTTGTGGTTGTCAGTATCATATTTGTGATTTTGCCCATTGGTGCTGTTTTCGCTGGATTGCATCTCCTAAGTTACTACTTACAAGTTTTGCTATTTTTCTCTATTTACTATGTCTTCTATTAAAAATGTAAAAGGCATATTCCATTAAGAATACGCCTTTTTCTAAAACTAGTAACAAATATTAATTCATGACTTTTATTGTCAATCCTCGGAGTTCCAATTGTGCCTGAATACACTAGATTAACGAAAATGGAAGATTGTTTAATCATGTTATCTAAATTCGAAGCTTTGATAAACAAAATACCATAGAGCGTTTGATATAGGTGGCACAAAGGAATAGTAGTACAGCTACTAGCAGTGCTAGGGGGATGCTGAATAGAATTGGGAGGTCTACATCATACCAGATGCTCATTTTAATTTGATCTAGTCCGAATGTTCGTAACATGCCAGCGAGTATAGATAGAACAGCACTTACAAGTAAGCCAATGTAAAGAACGGATAAGACAACTAGGGCTAATGAGCAAAAAAAGGCTTGTAGCATTTTTAGGAATGTCATTCTTTTTCCCTCCGTATAATGTGGTATACCTTTGCGTTTGAAGCAATCGTATAATCATCTGTATAGTAAAGCGTCTCAATTAGACAGTTTTCTCCCACTCTAACTACTTCGCCGTCAACAATGTGTGCATCTGTATACGATAGTTGCAGTTGTTTTCCTTTGATTGTATGGCAACTTAACCTTTTCTTAAATAATGGAAGAAGTGTCACTCGATCTTTTTCTATCACTACATTGTCCGCTAGTAGCTTGCTAATTTCACTTTCCCCCGATAATTTCAACTGAAAATGATTAGCCACTATTTCTTCAGCTTTTACTACACCAATAGCGTCGAACCGTCTGCTCTGTAATTTCTCCTCAATTATGAATTTCCCAGAACTATTGATCTTGTGGACACATCCATTACGTATTTGAATGTTTCCAGCGTTTGTTAGTTCTTCGATCTCACAATAATCCTTTAATGTGCATGAGCCTGAACTGTTAAATACCTGGGCAGTAACAGAGCAATAAAAGGAGCTATGACCATGAGTGGACACCTTTTTTAAGTGTACTTCTTGATGTAAAGCTACAGCTCCTCGAATATTTAATTGCTCATACCCAGTATCCAGATGTTTAATGCGACCATTCGTTAGTGTTAGCGTACGCAGTTTTTGAAACATAAAAAATCACCTCATTTTATTTTAATTAATATATATTTTAATTATTGAAATATATATTAATTAAAATATATGCATCCCCCTTTTGTCAAGAACAAAAGGATTCCCTAAAATTTGGCCGATAAAAAAAGGATTTCAATTTGTTGAAATCCTAAAAAATATTATTCATTAATTGATTTACTTCACGTAAGATATTAGCCATGTCTGCCAGTTTATCCTGAGAAAACTTTAAGAAAATTTCTTGGACCTTCTGATCACCATTATTGGTTAAAGCCATTTTGACAACACGACGATCATTATTTTCTCTAATTCGTTGAATCAGCTCTAGCTTTTCCAGCTTATCGCACATGGAAGTTACAGCTCCAGGTGTTACACTAAAGAAGTCAGCGATTTCTGTTGCCTTCATTCCATTATTTATTTTTAGTTGCAGAAGTAAAATCAATTGGTTTTGCGACAATGCTTCCCCTTTAGTTAAAAGTTCCACAAACATTTTTGATTTTTGCTGAATGTCCAGCATTTCTTTCATAATGATTTCTACATTGTGTAGACTATCTGCCATATAATCACGTCCATTAAAATATTTAATAATTAAATTATATAGCAATTAAATAAATCTTTCCAAGCATAGAATAGCTCTTAAAAAATTTATTGTTTAAAAGTCACACGCATCCATTCAAAAAATCTATCTTTTTCTTCGAACTGTGGGTAGTGTGCAGAGTGTTCGTATGCTATAAATTCTTTTTTCTCGGCATCTATTTGGTCGAAGTATTTTTTAGCGGTATTCGATGATGTTTGATAGTCGTAGTCACCCATTACAAAATAGAAGGGGAGGTCTAGTCTATTAACTTTAGTAGGTAATGGATGTTGCATGACCTCTTTTAATAATGCTTCTTGAGATAATGATAGGCCTTTGTTGTAGCGGATCATATCCAATAAATTATATTCTGCACTGAATAGCATTCCTAACATATTGCCGTCAGGGTTATCAATGTTTCTTGTGGCTCCTCCATATTTATTTACGTAATGGCGGGGTGTAAATGTCTTACCCTTATTAATGTCTTCCGTTAACCTTTGTAAATATACAACATCTTCTGTGTTCCCTTTGAGTTGAGCCTGTAGGATGGTGTACTGTAAACTATCCATTTCACTTTCAATGGTATTACTCATTTGACCAATACCAATGTAGGCTTCATATTTTTCAGGAGCTTTAGCAGCTGCTTGTGTGGCAATATATGTACCATAGGAATGACCGATTAAGATGATTTTTTCTTTGTCTAGGCGATTAGCTATATAATCAGTCAGTGCTAATAAATCCTCCACAAGCAGGTCAGATGAAAGATTAGAATAGTCCTCGAAAAAATGATAGGATTTCCCGCTAGCCCGTTGATCGTAATGGACCACGGTAAATTCGGTTTCCAACAAATCTTGATATTTTTTGGCATAGGGGATTTCAGAACAGCCAGGTCCACCGTGGACAAAGATGATCACAGGATTATCTTTGTTTTGCCCACGTATCATAATTTCATGGTCACTGTCGTTAATTGCTACCTGCTCTAATGTACTAATGCTATTAGTTCCCTTTATAGATGATGTCCATGTTGGGAATAGAAGTGCTAGTAAAAGTAAGGAGCTCATGATAATGACAAGATATTTGACGAATTTTTTAATAGCTTTCATAGAATCCCTTCTTTACATGCGTTTCGTAAAGGTAGCTTGATACATTTTTCTTTTATACACATAAAAATACATACTTAGCGGCCACCATAGCGTAACAAAAATAGGGTAGATCGCCCATATAACCGTAGGTGAAGAAACGACGTTAACAATAATGAAAAAGCTACTAATTAGCAATGAAGCTGTCACGGAGAATGCTACAAACGTTTTCCGTTGAGCATGATATAAAGCTAGAGGCCACCACATAATTAAAAACGCGGGATAAATCGCCCAAGGATATTGAGGAGACAGCATGATATTCAGGAATGCATAATAAATAATTGTGGAAGCACAGCCGATGAGTGCTGTTTTTAAAGTTTTTGCTTTTTCACCTAAGTACATAAGAATCGGCCACCAGATAATTGGATAAATAGCATAGATAAACCATAAATGATTTGGTGCATATAAATAATTTTCAACGATAAGAAATGCGATAATCATTGCACTACAAACGATAGAGTATTGTTTATACATTTTATTAGACATAAAAAATAGCGTAATTGGCCATAGCAAGAGCAGCAGGCAAGGATATATAAACCACATTGTTTGCGGTGATGTCGTGTAATTGACGATCCCTAAAAAAATCATGGTCATCAGGCTCCCGGCTAAAGAAAAGTTAATAAAGTTCCTCATGTTCATTCACCCCATTTCTTACGTGACCATACAAAGTACATTGATAAAGGCCACCAAAGTATTGCGAAGATTGGATAGATGGCCCAAACTGTATGTGGAGTGTAATAAAGATTAATAAAGATAAAAAATGCAATGATTAAGCCACTCCCCCAGATGGAAAACTCTAAATTTAGTTTTGCCATGTTTTTCTTAGCAGGCTCCTTAACACCCAATTCCTTTTTCAAATCTTCAATATCTCCGAATTCTACAATCGCCTTATTGATGGCATCTTCTTGTTCCTTTCCTTGATCCATCAAGTAAAATACTTTTTCTTCAAGATTTTCAATGATTTCTTGTTTGACCATTTCAGTCTCGTTATTACGAGGAATATCCTTAAAAAGCTCATCAATATGGTTTTTTATTCTTTTCATTCAAAGCCCTCCATAAATAAATCGATTATTTCCTTTACTTCTGACCATTCTTTCACTAACTCATTTAAATAGGCTTTACCTAATGAGGTAATACGGTAATACTTTCTTTTGCCTCCATGTGAAACATCGCCATAATAGGCTTCAATAATTTCTTTTTTCTCGAGACGTTGAAAAACGGCATACAAAGTTGCTTCCTTGATTTGAAATCGATTGTTTGTACGGAGACTTATTTCCTGAGAAATTTCATAGCCATAACGATCTTTTTCTGAAATTAGCCGTAAAATAATCGAATCCAAATGTCCTCGGATAATATCACTGCGAACCATAAGTCACCTACTTTATTTTATTGCTCTATCTGTCAGAGTAATAGTAGCAAACATTACTCTACCTGTCAAAGTAATTTATTTTTCCTTTTTGGCAATTATGTCCAATTCCTCTTCATGAAAAAACTCCATTCACTGAAATGCCGCAAAGGACAATTTCATAGCGAATGGAGCTCAAACAATACTTTTACATATATAATGCTGCAAGAAAAATTCCGAGGGCTTCCTCATAAATTTCGTCAAACTGACTGATTGGCAAAGGATTCGTACCGCTTCCTAGCTCAACGGTAAAGCCAGGTCTACGCCAATCTTGGATGAACCAATCTTTATAGCCTGCATAGCTTCCTGCAGATTGAATGGGTTCATAGCCGCTGACTCTACTAAATTCATTCACAAGTACCTCTGATTCTGGAGGCTCAAGATTTTCAAAGCCCCAATAAATAACACGCCCCTGTGTATGAAAGGCTAGTACTCTTGAAAAATCACGTAGTTTAGTCAAGTCAGCCATCGCAATAGCTTCAGGTTCAGATAAAGGTCTGTCACCACCATAATCTCTAGGCCCTGGTGTCTTAGGGTTACGGGCACTTTCTAACTCCCATTGTGCAGGAAATTGATCATTTAAATCGACGCCATGGATGTTTGCTTTCCAGCCAGAAAAATCAGAGCTATCATTATTCCATGTAATTAGTTGATTTCTTAATGTTGTATCATTTGGGGGACCTTGTATTACTAAATCCACTCCATCAGGATTCACCATGGGTACGATAGAAAGAGAGGTTTGCTGGTAAAGAGAGAATGGAGAGATGCCACGAATGCTACTTTGGTTGGTGAGGGCGAGCAAATAGTCGTTTAAAAATGTTAGAATAATAGGTGTAGTAATCCATTCATTTGCATGGAAGGAGCCGTTATAGTGAACACGTTTAGCTCCATTGCCAATCAACAACTCAGGTAGACCTTTCCCTAAAACGGAACTGCCAATAGTTGAATTGTGAAGAAAAGGATAAGCATCAATTAGTTTATTAAGATCATTCATCATACGGGTATACGTATAATTTTGCTTACCATCAACTAAACGCCACGTAATACGTTGTGGTATATGAATCATCTGACCAATTTGTAAGCGATTTGGATTGAGACCTGGATTAACGAGTAATAGAGCGACTAGGGGGAGGTTTTGACTCTGTGCAATTTGCCAAAAAGAGTCCCCTTGTTTCAATTGATAGTCGATGGTCACAAAACCAGGAATACGAATGCGTTGTCCAACTCTTAAAAATTGGGGATTTATATTTTCATTGGAATCTAAAATTAGTTGAAGTGGTATTTTAAACACTTCACTGAAATGCCAAAGTGAATCTCCTGGTCTTACGATTATGTCCACATGTATTCTCTCCTTAATTTAGAAATGGCTCAATATAAAATGTATATGAAAAATGCATAGACTTATTAATACGAAACAGCAAAATTTCTTTGTTGCTCATGTCAAAAGAAGAGATAATCAGTTATTTTTACATGTATACTAGTAATAAAATAGAGTGAAAGAAAGGTAAAGGTAGGAAAACCAAATGTTAAATAGATTGAAATTGGGTATACGCTCTAAGATTACATTAGGTTATATCGTAATCATTCTTTGCTTACTTGCAGCCGTTGTCATATTAAATAATCAAATTAATTCTTTGCAAAAGGAAAGAAATTATATTATTAAGTACGATTCCAATGTTCAAACACTAACCAATGAAATTGAAAAATATATATTGGATATGGAATCGAGTCAGCGAGCTTTCATTATTACAGGCAAGCAAAGCTATCTTGAGCCTTATAATAAGGCAGCTGATAATTGGAAAATAGATTTTAATGATCTCTATCAGCGAATGACAGATAAACCATCACAGCAGGAAAAACTAAAAGAGATAGAGGAAACGATTGAACATTGGATTGCCACTTCGGGAGAGCCAACGATTCAATATAAAAAAGATAATAATATAGAAGCGTTAAATGAGTTTTTTAAAGTAGATACTGGGCGCCAAGATTTGGAGAAAATGCGTAAGTTATTTGATTCGTTCCGTTCAACTGAAAATGTTTATACACAGGCGAAGGCAAGTCAATTAGATAAACAAAATAATAAATTAACTAGTGGTTTATTTGGGATTTTAATTTTAGTTTCTATTATAGCAATTGTCATAGCTAGTGGCATTTCACGTTCTATTGTAAAAACGATAACAGAAGTTACACAAACCATACAAGAAATCGCAGCTACAAAAGGTGATTTTACAAGAAGAATCTATGTGAATACCAATGATGAAGTGAATGATCTTGCTAATGCAACGAATATACTGCTAGAGTCAGTCGAAAAGAGAGAATGGCTACAAAGCAATATTGCGGAAATTGTGACAAAATATCAAGGAGTTTCAGCCATCACAAAATTGGCTGAGACCTTCCTGTCAGAAATCGCGCAGAAAACAGAGGCATCCCTTGGTGCATTTTATGTTCGTGAAGTAACAGAGGACCAAGTACAATTTGTGAAAAAGGCTGCATTTGCTGACGGAGATGATCGCGTCGGTATGGAAAGCTTTAAAATAGGACAAGGATTAATTGGGCAATGTGCATTAGAAAAACGAATGTTATTTTACGATAATATTCCAAAAGACTATCGTTTAATCAGAACAGGATTAGGCGAGGTAAGACCGCATAATATTTTATTGATTCCTGTCATTTTTGAAAATGAAGTGATAGCAGTTGCAGAAATAGCGACAATGACTAAATTTAGTAAGCTACAGCAAGAATTAGTAAAGCAGGTCACAGAAACTTTTGGGCTAACAGTGAATAGTGTTTTAGGACGCATGGAAATTGTTCGTCTATTGAATGAATCTAGAGCAATGACTGAGGAGTTACAAGTTCAATCAGAAGAGCTGCAGACACAATCAGAAGAATTACAAATGCAGACCGAAGAGCTGACAATGATTAATGAGCAGCTTGAAGAACGTACAAAAGAGGCAGAGTCTAAATCAAGAGAGCTAGAAAAGGCGAAAAAGGAATTAGAAGAAAGTGCCGAGCAGCTTATCTTGAATTCAAACTACAAATCCGAGTTTTTAGCAAACATGTCACACGAATTAAGAACACCCTTAAACAGCATATTAATTTTATCGGAGATGCTAGCAGAAAATAGTCAACAAAATCTAACAGACGAGGAAATAGAGTATGCTCAAGTCATTCATTCTTCTGGAGAGGACTTACTTGCTTTAATTAATGATATTTTAGATTTATCAAAAGTCGAGGCAGGAAAGCTTGATATTATTTTTAATGAAGTGAACATGAGCGAAGTACCTGTACAAATTGAACATACCTTTGCACCTGTTGCGATGAAGAAGAATTTAGCATTCCATATTTCAAAGGCAGATCATGTTGTAGATGTATTCTATACAGATGAAAAGAGATTCCATCAAATCATAAAGAATTTATTATCCAATGCCTTTAAATTTACGGAACATGGTTCGGTAAATTTAGCTATTCATCAGCTTACACCACAGCAGTTAACAAATAATATGCAGGATATAAGTACAGATTGGCTTGAAATTACTGTATCGGATACGGGGATAGGTATTCCAAAAGACAAGCATCAGCTTATTTTTGAATCATTCCAGCAAGCCGATGGCGCTACGGTTCGAAAATATGGTGGGACTGGACTTGGTCTTTCTATTTGTAAGGAGTTTGCTAAATTGCTTGGTGGCTGGATTACGCTGCAAAGTGCTGAAGGACAGGGGAGTAGCTTTACGTTAACGATTCCAAGCTTACCAAATGGAATCGAAGAGGAGCATTGTCAAAAGCTTGCCATGAACGAAGTGGCCGTTACATTGGTAGAGGAGCCAATTGCAGAGCAGTCAAAGGAAATAGAGGGAGCCCTTCAACAAGAGGTAGAGGTTTTCCAAGGGAAAAATATTTTAATAGTAGATGATGATAACCGTAATATTTATGCATTAAAAACGGCATTAGAAAAAAGAGGTATGAGCATTCTAGTTGCTAAAGATGGGCTTGAATGCTTAGAGGTAATGCATGCGCATCCTGACATCGACCTCGTTCTGATGGATATAATGATGCCGAATATGGATGGCTATGAAGCGATGACTATTATTCGACAACAAATGAAACGAATAGACTTACCGATCATTGCATTGACGGCAAAGGCTATGAAAAATGACCGTGATAAATCATTGCAGGCTGGCGCATCTGATTATATTAGCAAGCCATTAAATTTAGATCAATTACTATCGGTCTTAAGAGTCTGGCTCGTTTCTAAAGGGAGTTAATGAACATGGAGCAATTTCAGCCTTTGGAGCAAAAAATACAATTAAATAAACAAACAAATTTAGAAATTGATTTATTACTAGAGGCTATTTATCGTTTATCAGGCTATGATTTTCGTCAATACAATCGTTCATCCATTTCACGTAGAATTTATAATAGGATGGGGATCAATAACATTCCAACGATTTCCCGGGTACTAGAAAAGGTCATTCATGATCAAGAATTTTTAGAGCAGATGTTGAATGATTTTTCGATAAATGTAACCGAGATGTTTCGTAATCCTAGCTTTTTTAAAGCTTTTCGTGAAAAAGTAATCCCCATTTTAAGAGAGTATCCAGAAATACGTATTTGGCATGCTGGGTGTGCGACAGGTGAGGAAGTATATTCTATGGCTATTTTACTTCAGGAAGAGGGGCTTATAGAGAGGTCTATTATTTATGCAACAGATATGAATGAGCAAGTATTAGAAAAAGCGAAGAAAGGGGCTTTCCCTATTCATAAAATGCAGGCATATACGAAAAACTATATGCTTGCTGGAGGAGCCCATGCGTTTTCAGAATACTATCAAACAGATTATCAATATGCTTACTTCCATCCAACACTATTGAAAAATATTATTTTTGCTCAGCATAATTTAGTAACGGATCATTCCTTTAATGAGTTTCATGTTGTCTTGTGCAGAAATGTCCTGATTTATTTTTCACCTAAGCTACAGAGCCAGGTACACCACTTGTTTTATGAGAGTCTAAGTGACAAGGGATTTTTATGCTTAGGGGATAAAGAAACATTGCGGTTTGAAGAGATTATTTCAAAATATCGAGAAATCGTAGGCTACGAAAGAATTTATCAAAAAATGTATTAATGAGTAAGAGGCTATCTTCATGTGATAGCCTCTGCTTTTTATTTATATGGAAGTAGTGCTAGCTTGAATCATTAATACACACATATCATCAGGCTGGTTTTCTTGTTTATCTTTAGGTAATAGGTTGTCAATGAGGCATTGTGAATAATCCCACTTAGTGGATGTTAGCGTTTGCAAATGCTTTTCTGATTCGATTTCACAGGGGCCCATTGCCTCTAAAACACCATCTGTAAATAACACAATTTGAATATCTTGTTCATATTGAATACATTGCTTTTGAACTTTCATTTCATCGAAAAAGCCGACCGCACAGCTACCTTGATTTAATGGAATACATGTTTTTTCATCTATTAGTGCGTATCCAGGAGGGTGACCAGCGTTTATGTATTCGACTGTTTTTTGCTCTGTATCAATGATGAAATAAATCGCTGTAAAATAATAAAGATTATTATCTTTTCCATCTTGTAAAAGAGTCATATAACGATTCAGTTCTTTGATGACAAGCTCTGGGTCGTTTAGTTGTTTAACGGCCTCTCTTAAAACAGAGGAGATAAACATACAAACAAGCGCTGCAGATATACCGTGACCCATCATATCCAATAAAATGATAGCATAGCGATGATCGTCTATTTTGTACCAATAATACATATCGCCTGCTAAATTAGAGGATGGTAGATAAGAAACTTCTATCCGGATATCCTTCTCGTTTAATGGTGGACTGAGCAGGCTTCGTTGTACATGAGTGGCTAGATCTAGTTCATATTGAATTTTCTTGTCATGCTGGGTGTGCCAGTCTAATTCAGCTTTTAAGCGTAAGGCAACACGCATTCTTGCAAGCAGCTCCGTTTTATTAATTGGTTTTGTAATATAATCTACGCCACCAATGTCTAGTGCTTCTGCTAGTTTGTTTTTATCTTCCAGTGCTGTGACAAATATGATTTGAATATCTTTCAATCTTTCATTTTGCTTAATGCGTTTGCAGGCCTCAATACCATCTACTTCCGGCATCATAATGTCTAACAATATTAAATCTACAGAATTTCCTGTTGGATTTGGTGCATCTAATTGTAAATAATCAAATAGCTCATAAGCAGATGAAAGAGAAACACAGTTATCATAACCTGCATTTTTTAGTATTTTTTCAATGACAAATAGATTGACTTGATTGTCATCTACTAGAAGAATGGTCATAGTTAATTCCCCTTACTCTGATTGAATTGTGCAGATTATTCATGTATATAAAATACTTTCAACTTTATCATTATACAAAACATCAGAGAATAAAGGTATTTTAGCGATTTGAAGAGGGGGATTTTATACTTTCGCTTTTTTAAATCCTTGATAAATATCAAATGCATTTGCTAAAACAGCAATAATTATACTGACGAGTAAGATTTTATCTATAGTATAGGCAACCTTAGCGGATGTTGTTTCTAGGATAGCAGCCATGTAGGGAATCGAGGCACTATGAATAAAATCTTGGTGTATCGCCATTAAAATAAAGACGATCGTTCCTACACTTTGAAGTAGTGCATTCGTGATGGCGATGAGCATTGTCCACTGACCAGCACGCCATTTTATAAAGGTTAATGCGAGACTAAGAACAATACATAATAAGACGATAGGAGCAAATGATTGTAAAACATTTTGATTAAAGATTGGCATAACAAATTTCAAGCTACCATTGTCATTCGTTGTATAAATCCCTAAAAGACGATAAGCATTCCAATAGACAAAAGAAAATATTAGAATTCCAGCTAGGCTAAAAATCGTATCACTTAAAGTAATGACTTTAACTTTGGGAATGGGTTTCATTTTAACTAAATCATCAGGAGACCATTGCTTGGCGTTTTTCAAAAAGGGTAAATGAATCTTTTCAGAACCAGAGCGCTCGATGATGATGAAAACAACGGTAATCCAAAACAATACGTGAAATATTACAGCAATAATCGCCACAATAATCATGGCAAATGCCGAAATAATGGTTGAAAGAAGCGCTTCTTCACCTGAATAGAGCACAATTTTTTGGATTACATGAATAATAACCGTAATGAAAATAGCCCAAGGCATAACTAGCTTGATTGTTCTTGTATATTGATCAAAAATCTCTGGGCCAATTAAAAAACGAGGTGTATCCTGAAAGCTTGCCGCAACTTCGGTAGGACTTCCAAGTTTTTGGAGTACATCCTTAACATCGGATTCAGAATAGGACTCAGGCAGCATATCCTCAATCGTAGCTTTTAGTTCAAGCTTTATGTCTTCACGCTTATTCTTATGTAGCCTTTTAGACACTTCGTGAATATACGAATCAATTAAAGACATTTATTTTCCTCCTTTAATCATTTTCATTGTTCATTATTTCGGTGTATAGGTTATTTGTGGGATATAAAAATTAATATGAAAAATGCACAAACAACATGCAACACTTTGAAAATGGAGGGGATATGATGAGAGTAATAGAGAAGTTATTAAAAGAACAAGATGTTTTAGACTTTCTGAATATCGTTGTAAAAGACTATCCAGGAAGAATGGGACAAAAGAGCAGCTGAAAAATCGCTTGATAATTTTTTTCAGTATTATGGACTTTGGGAAAATGACAAACTCATTGGTGGTATGCAACTACATGACTTTCAATTGAACCTGTTTTCTAGTAATTGGTGGGGTAGGGCTTGTTGCAGTTGTTTTATTACATAAAAAGAGAAGGTTGCTAAAGAACTCATCTAACATCTCTTTCAAATTTTTTTAGCAAAAAACATTCATTTTGTTGTTTTGTTTCCGTTTATTTTTATAAGAAAATGGGTTTTGGCTCTGGATCGAGCTTTCTTCGCTGGTGATGGGTGTAGTAACGATCCAAGAGCTATATTTATAAGACTTATTGCAGTTTTTCTATGTGTTTGAAAAGCCTACATGTATTTCGACATTTTAGAATAGGAATAGCTCTTACTACTGGTCAGTGCTCCTTTTTTATAAAAATAGAAGATCGCGTTGGTCTTTCAAGTGGTGTGATATTAATAATAAAATAGCTTATGATTAATATCAGGATAATCAATGAATAAATTAAAGTGTTTAGAGGGTGATCATGCTCCACAATAATTAAACGAATCATCGCTGTGATACCTATATATATAAAGTAGCGCAGTGGAAAATGATAATCCTCTTTAAAATATTTAATAATCATTGTGATGAACTCAAAATATAAGAAGAAAATAAGAATATTGGCAAGGAATAATTTATAATCGCCACCTTCCTTGGCGAAGATTAATATTTTAAGAAATTCGATTAGCTCCTTAAAAAGCAAAAATGATAGGATAAGAGCTAGTAGCACAAGGCAAACGTTGAGAAATAGCTGTAGAGATTTCGGCACAGCTTTAATGAGCTGCGAATAAGTAAAATTTTTTTGATTCATACATTTCCTCCAATCGAGTGTTAGTATTAGGTTTGTTAAATACATCATCATATGGCTGAGCAGTGGCTTATTATGATATAAATATAACAATTTGCCGTAAATCTTGTCTTTATTTTTTGTAAAGTTTTGGTATGTTTTCATGAAAGAAAGTTTTCAAAATAATTTAGTGGTATGCTAAAATAGATGTGCATGAATATAAAATATAAAAGGGGTTTTTAAAATGGCAAAAGCTGCAAAAACTGATGCGAAAATTACACCAGAACGTTTAGAAGAAGCGTTAAACGTTCGTGATCGTCTTATTATCGAGCTACTGGTACAAGTACTTGATGAAAAATTAGTAATTGAGCGCCCTGTATTACGTGAACGTCTAGGAAACCTTGTAGAACTTGCTGATCATGATGCAGAGCTTAAGGAAACAATCCACGCAGTAATTAACAAACTATAATGTTAAGAAGAATGCTACGCCTAAACCGTAGCATTCTTTTTTCTTGTCATGTAAAGCGTTCTACTAAGTCGTACATGCGCTCTGCCTCTGTATGAAGTTCCATAGAGGAGTGCATAATCGAGTTCACTGCTGACTTTTGTTCGTCTATGGAAGCATTAATTTGTTCCGTAGCTGCGGCAGATTGAGTAGCTACACTGGCTATTTCTTTGATAGCATTCATCACCACTATGCGATTTTCCGCCATGTCGTTCATTCCCTCATCTAGTGAAACGAGATGCTTTGTAATATCCTGAATGGAGTCTGCTAGGAATGTAAAAGCTCCTTTTACTTCAGTAATCGATATGGCTTGATTTTGTGAAAGTTGGAGCGTGTGTATCATCTTTGCATCAGAGTTTGCAGTACCCACCTCAATACGCTGTAATAGATTTCTGACACGCGTAGTAGCTTCGTTTGTATCCTCCGATAAATGCCGGACTTCCTCTGCCACAATGGCAAAACCTTTACCGTGTTCACCAGCACGCGCTGCCTCTATGCTAGCATTGAGTGCCAAGAGGTTTGTTTGTTCAGATATAGATGTAATTGTTTGTACCACTTGATGAATCTCTTTCATTTGATTCGTCAAACTGGAGAAATTAGTTCTTAACTCCTCAATCACCTGTGTGAATTCACTTGAATTTTGCAGTAAAACTTCTACTTTTTGTCTACCATTTTCTTGTGATGAATTGATGATATTCATATTTTCAGTGATCTCACTATATTTATTTGTAGCAAGTGAAATAAGTGAAGATAATGTTTCAACCTTACTAATGGCCATCTCAGCTTCTTCTGCTTGCACAACAGCCCCTTTAGAGATGTCATTGATTGCCTGATGAATTTCGTCAGCAGAAGCGGTTGTTTCCTCTGTAATAGCACTAAGCATCTCTGAAGAAACTCTCATCTGAGAGGCGCTATCCTTCGTATTGTTGACCATTTCATATAAGCTATGTTTCATATTATTCACGTTATTAGCCAGTATACCTAGTTCATCTTTTGTGGTAACAGGTATGTCATCGCCAGTTAGCTTACCTTTAGCAATATCTGAAGTAATCACCATGATTTTGCGTATATAGGTAGTCATTCGTCCAGAGAAGAACCAGAAGAGTGCCACACCAATAATCGTTGCAAGGATTGTCATACCAAGTGTGTAATAGAAAACATTTTTAGTGCCTGCATTGAAGTCCATTTCGTATGTACCAGCTGCAATAATCCACCCCCAATGTTCGTCCATTTCTACATAAGTAATTTTAGGAGCAACGATTTCAGGGGTGGAGGGTAGTGCCCAATCATAACGGACATATCCTCCACCAGCCTTAGCTGCTTCAATCATTTCGCGTACAAAATAGCGTCCATCCTCTGTTTGTAAATCAGCAATATTTTGCCCTTCAAGAGATGGATGCGTTTCGACTATGCCGCTATCTTGAAAGGCATAGAAATAAAAATTATCCCCATATTTAACAGGATTATCGATGGATCGTTTATTGTCTTCAACTCTTTTACCAACAATTTGTGTTCTTGCACTTTCCTGAGCTTCCTCTAACGTTATATTTCCCTTTTGAACTTGAGCATCTAATTGTGCAATTAATTCAAGAATACCTAGTGTGCCATTTTTAAGACTTTGTCGACCTACTTGATCTAGTTCACCTTTCACTACGATGTAATTGACGGTTCCAACTAGTACTGTTGATATTAGAATAACTATAATGGCAAGACTAACAAGTTTATTACGTACTGATTTCATGAAACAAAACCTCCGTTCCTCCAATATAGTTATATTATAATATATAGTTTTCTAATAAAATAGAAAATTCTGATAATAAATGTCATATTTTAATATACTATGTATTCATGATGCTTATAGAACAATTGATGGGGAAGGTCTCATAAGAGAACCCCAATAAAGAACAAGTAGTTCTTTATCGGGGTTACTATGGATTAGTATACTTTATCTCCATTGAAGATAGAATTTTTTACGATAACATAATCAACATTTCGAATAGCCTCTAGTTTTGTGCCACCAGCATAAGAAATAGATGATTGTAAGTCTTGCTGCATCTCGATTAATGTATCTTTGATGCTACCTTTATGCTCAACATACATTTTCTTTCCTTCGACATTTTTGCGTTCACCTTTTTGGAATTCAGAGGCAGAGCCGAAGTATTCCTTCACCGTTTTACCATCAACCTCAATTGTTTCACCTGGTGATTCTTCATGACCAGCAAATAAAGAACCAATCATCACCATTGAAGCGCCGAAACGTACAGATTTAGCGATATCGCCATGTGTACGAATACCACCGTCAGCAATAATTGGCTTTGTAGCAGCCTTTGCACACCAACGTAGTGCAGCTAGCTGCCAGCCTCCTGTACCAAAGCCTGTTTTGATTTTAGTAATACAAACTTTACCTGGTCCAATACCTACTTTCGTAGCATCTGCGCCAGCATTTTCTAGTTCACGTACGGCTTCAGGTGTTCCAACGTTTCCAGCAATGACAAAGCTGTTTGGTAAGTGCTTTTTAATATGCTGAATCATACGAATAACAGCATTTGAATGACCATGTGCAATATCAATTGTAATAAATTCAGGTACTAAATTAGCAGCTGCTAATTCTTCAATAAACGCATATTCATCTTCTTTTACACCAACACTGATCGAGGCAATTAAGCCCTTTCCTTGCATTTCTTGAATGAAGTTTATACGAGTTTCTGGTTGGAAACGGTGCATAATATAAAAGTAACCGTTTTCAGCAAGTTTCTTAGCAAGATTTTCGTCAATAATTGTTTGCATATTTGCAGGTACTACAGGAAGCTTAAAAGTATGCCCACCTAAAGTAACCGAAGTATCACACTCTGAACGACTTTCTACAATACATTTTGCGGGAATTAGTTGAATATCCTCATAGTCAAATACGTTATCCATTATATACACTCCTAAAATACGAATATTTTTAAAGATTTATTTTAAATTGTTCGCCATTTGGTAATTTACATGATTTTTGAGTAAATGTCAAAGCTTTTACGAAAATAAATGAAAAATTTAAAAATAAGGGGGAATAAATTTATTTGTAGATGAATGATTCCATTTATAATTTGTGCTATGTTTTGTAATCCATGTACAATAGAATTGTTTCAAAAAATGACAAGGGAGTGTTGGAAATGGCAGTAGAAGTGTATTTGATCTTTAATGGAAATTGTCGAGAGGCTGTTGCGTTTTACGAAAATGCTTTTAATACGGACAAGGCTGAAATTATGACGTTTGGAGATTCACCTCAAAATCCTGATTACCCACTACCAGAGGAAGCGAAAGATCTTGTGATGCATACAAGACTTTCTGTATTTGGTAGTAGAATTATGTTCTCAGATACATTTCCAGGCTCACCGTTCTCCGTTGGGAATAATGTTACATTAGCGGTTGTTTCCGATGACGAAGAGCAAATGCGAGCAGCATTTGATAAGCTGAAAGACGGCGGAAAAGTAACGATGGAGTTACAAGAAACATTTTGGAGTAAATGTTACGGTTCGCTGACAGATAAATTCGGTATTGAATGGCAATTTAGCCATGAGGCAAATGAATAAATAGCTAATTAAAAGCACGCTGATCTTGGAAAGTCCAAAGATCATCGTGCTTTATTTTAATTCATCCATGTCTTTTGTCGAAAGCCAAGCGTTATGGATAATTAGTAATTAAATCGGTCTACATAGCCTTGTAATTCGTCCGCCATATCAAGTAAAGTTTTAGCCGAAGAAGCGATTTCCTGCATGGAGGACAATGTTTGTTCCGTTGAAGCGGCAACTTCTTCAGAAGCTGCTGCATTTAGTTTTGCATGGTCTGATAGCTCAATTGCTGTTGCGGATACTTCTTCTACAACGGCAGACATTTCTTGTGCCGAAGCTGATATATCTTCCATTTTCGGTGCAATCTCTCGAAGACTTTCAACGATACTTGTAAATTTCTTTTTCGTATCCTCAGATTGCTGTAACCCTTCTTGGACATCTGATGAAGCTTTCATCATCGTTTGCACAGATTTAGCCGTGTCCTGTTGTATGCCTGTAATAAGCGTAGAAATTTGTTCTGCTGATTGATGGGATTGTTCCGCTAATTTACGTACTTCATCTGCTACAACCGCAAAGCCTTTGCCTTGTTCACCAGCTCGGGCTGCTTCAATAGCGGCATTCAGAGCAAGAAGGTTCGTTTGGTCAGAAATGGCACTAATAATTTCTATAATGGAACCAATTTCTTTTGTTCGATCAAACAGTGATTTAATCATTGTGTCGGACTGTGTCACAGATTCATGGATGGAAACCATTTGATTCACAGTTTGTTCAACAGATTGTCCGCCTTCCTCTGCTAATTGGATAGCCTGACTGGACAGGTCTGAAACTTGTAGGGCACTATCTGCCACTTCTACAACACCTTTAGCAATTTCCTCAATGGAAACAGCATTTTGATCGATTCCAGTTGTTTG
Organism: Lysinibacillus sp. FSL L8-0126; assembly: GCF_038630385.1. Lineage (NCBI taxonomy): Bacteria > Bacillati > Bacillota > Bacilli > Caryophanales > Bacillaceae > Lysinibacillus > Lysinibacillus sp. FSL L8-0126. The sequence goes on from NZ_CP152028.1 coordinate 1,618,481, forward strand.
TTTTTCGGTGCTGATAGCTACCTGCTGCATAGCCTCTGTTACCTGTTCAGATGCAGCTATGTTTTGTTCAGCATTAGCTGAAAGTCCTTGGGCAGAGGTTTGAACATGCAGAGAGCTTTGGTCAACATTGCGTATCAGTTTTTTTAAGCTAACTTTCATCGAGACAAATGCCTCACCAAGCTGTCCAATTTCATCCTTTGTATGAATATCAATAAACTCCGTTAAATCGCCCTCACTAATTTTTAATGCACTTTGTTGAAGTCGTTTAATAGGGTTCACAATAGATTTAATCATAGAGAGCATAAAAATAACTCCTACAATAATAGAAATACCAATGATGAGCAATGTGAGAGTAAATGAAGCAGTAGCTGCCTCTGTAGCCTCTGCGATGAACATTGTACCAACTATTTTCCACCCTGTAAGTTCATTGGTTTCAAAACGTAACTGGCGATCATCTTCCGTAATCATACCTTCCTGTTGTTCGTAAACTTTTGCCATATATTCTTCTGTTGCTTGTGAGCCGCTTTCTTTATCTTTTTGCGCAATATATAGCTGATTACGATCTAGTAAGGATGCAAACCCAGTTTCTCCTATACGTGTTTCGTCTGTCAGTGCACTAAGAACCGAGATATTTACATCTAAGGCCATCACACCAGAACTATCTGGAAGAGCTTGCATGACAGTCACTACTACATTATTTGTTGATTTTGAGATATATGGTGAAGTAATGGATACTTGCCCTTTGTTCTCAATTGCTTCTACGTACCAAGGTCGTTTACGTGGATCATAATCACTTGCATAATCATGGACGGGTTCATCAATTATTTGACCATCTGCTGTTCCAATATATAACAGCTCTACCTCAGGATGAGTATTAATATATTCTTGAAAAAGTTTTTTTAATTCAATTTTTTTATCATCTTGTAAATAAGATTGATTTATTTTTTTGGAAAAATATCCAATGTCATGAACTTTTGGCGCAATTGTATTTGTAATATTGCTGTTAAGCATACGCACACTTTCCTTAGCGCTTGCTTGTTGCTCTTCTAAAATCTGATTTTTAGTACTTTTAAAGGAGGTATACCCGATTAAAAGTGCGGGAATGAGGAGTATCATTAAAAATGCAAAAATGAGTTTCTTTCTTAAGCTAATCTGTTTCATATAGTATTCCTCCTTAAAATGACATTAGTTAATTGTCATAATTTGATAACTGGTTCAATAGACAAGTCATTCCAATGTTTAATCTGATTCTAAGAGGAAAATGAATAATAATCAACATAATTTTCTGAAAAATCTGGAAAATAAAGTTACACTATAGTACTTTTTGTAGAAAAATATTTTATTTTGTAATTTCCCCTGTTTTTATATGTCAAATTAGTACAGAAAAAATCTGAGCTCCATAATAGAACTCAGATTCTGAAAGGATAATTTAATATTCAAAACGATTTACGTAACCTTGCAATTCATCCGCCATATCAAGTAACGTTTTGGCAGAGGATGCCATGTCCTGCATAGAGGATAAAGTTTGCTCAGTAGAAGCAGCAACTTCTTCTGTAGCTGCAGCATTTAATTTGGCGTGATCTGATAATTCAATAGCTGTAGCGGAGACTTCTTCCACGACTGCAGACATTTCTTGTGCAGAGGCAGAGATATCCTCCATCTTTGGCGCAATGTTTCGTAGACTTTCAATAATGCTGGCGAATTTCTTACTTGCTGATTCTGTCAATTGTAAGCCATCCTGAACATCTGCTGAAGCCTTGACCATAGTCTGCACAGATTTAGCTGTATCCTGCTGAATACTCGTAATGAGCGCAGCAATTTGCTCTGCTGATTGGTGAGATTGCTCTGCTAATTTTCGTACTTCATCGGCTACTACGGCAAAGCCTTTGCCATGTTCTCCAGCTCTTGCTGCCTCGATAGCAGCATTGAGGGCTAGTAAATTTGTTTGGTCTGAAATGGCACTAATCATCTCTAAAATGGAACCGATTTCTTTCGTGCGATCATATAGAGTTTTAATCATTGTATCTGATTGTGTAACAGATTCATGAATAGAGTTCATTTGTTGTACAGTTTGCTCGACTGCTTGTCCACCTTCATCTGCCAGTTGGATAGCATGGCTAGAAAGGTCTGATACCTGCATAGAGCTGTCTGCGACCTCAACAACCCCTTTAGCAATTTCCTCAATGGAGATAGCATTTTGGTCAATACCTGTTGTTTGCTTTTCCGTGCTGACTGCCATTTGTTGCATAGCATCCGCAACCTGTTCAGAGGCAGCAATATTTTGTTCTGCATTGGCAGATAAATCTTGAGCAGACTTTTGAACATGCTGGGAGCTTTGGTCCACGTTGCGAATTAGTTTTTTCAAGCTAACCTTCATGGAGATAAAAGCTTCCCCAAGTTGTCCAATTTCATCTTTAGAATGAATTTCAATAAACTCTGTTAAATTACCTTCACTAATTTTCAACGCGCTTTGCTTAAGTCGATTAATTGGATTAACTACAGACTTAATCATGAAGAGCATAAACATAATACCAACTAGAATGGACACAACAATAATGATCAAGTTGATATTTAAAGTGGAGGCAGCAGCCTTTGCAGCTTCTGCAGTAAACATTGTGCCTATTATCTTCCAGCCAGTAAGTTCATTTGTAGCAAACTGTAAATGACGGTCTCTTTCAATAATTGTGCCGCTTTCTTGCTCATAAATTTTAGTGATATAGTTTTCTGTTGCCTCAGTACCACTTTCTTTTTCAGGCTGTGCGATATAGAGCTTATTGCTATCTAGAAGAGAGGCAAAACCAGTCTCTCCAATGCGGATATTATTCGTAATATCACTTAATGTAGAAATGTTAAGATCTAATCCTATAACTCCAGAACCATCTGGTAATGCCTGCGTAATTGTAATGACAATGTCACCCGTTGATTGTGTAACATAAGGGGCAGTGATGGAGACCTCTCCATTATTATCTAAAGCTTGCTTATACCAAGGTCTTGTACGAGGATCGAAGCCATCAGGATAGTCTTGAGCAGGCTCGTCAAGTAGTTTGCCATCGGCAGTACCAATATAAATCAGCTCTACTTCAGGGTGCATATTAATGTATTCGCTTAGTAATGATTGAAGTTTCGGAATGTTATGATCTTGAAAGTAGGTTTTACTAAATTTTTTTGAAAAATATTGCACATCTTTTAGTTTGGGTTCAATGGTATTCGTAATATTAGTATTAAGAATACGTACACTTTCAGTTGCACTTGCATGTTGTTCTTCGGAAATTTGCTTTTCTGCACTTTGGTAGGAAACAATTCCAATCAACAGGGTTGGGATGAGAAGCATTGCTAAAAACGAAAAAATAAGCTTTTTTCTTAAACTTAGTTGTTTCACTTGTATTATCCTCACATAATTTTTTTAGTCTAAACTTTTCCCTAGAAGGTAAATAATTCTCATTCTATCAGAAATAAAATAAAAGTTAAGTACTTTGGAATAATAATTTACAAGTTATATATATTATGGTCAATTATTCGAAATTTCGCTAAATTGAAATCGTTAGAAGCTATATAAAGCTACAGTTTGATATATACTAATGCTCAAAAGAGGAGGGAAATAGGTTATGATTCATCAAATTGGGCAGGTAATGCTATATGTTAATGACCAAGAGGTAGCAGTAAAGTTTTGGAGAGAAAAAGTGGGGTTTGTTGTCGTTGCTGATCAGGAAGAAGCAGGGATGCGCTGGATTGAAATTGCGCCAACGAAGGATGCACAAACATCATTTGTGTTGCACAATAAAGAGATCATAGCTAAAATGCAGCCGGAGCTAAACTTAGGAACTCCGTCTATCATGTTTTATGCTGATAAAATTGAAGAAATGTACCAAGATTTTCAGGCAAAGGGCATTAAAGTGGGCGATTTAGTTATGATGCCAATGGGTAGGGTATTTAATTTTGCTGACCCTGAAAATAACTATTTTGCCTTGGTTGAAAAACAAATATAAATGATGGAATCTGTTCATTTTTGCTTTGTTTTTAAGCAAAAATGAACAGATTCCTGTTTTTTCATCTTATTTAATAGAGAGAGTCTTCTATGATAAATCCTCTCCAAAAATACTAACCGTTTGTCGATCTATCATAAATTCATGACCATTCCATTTTAAAACATTTTCTACATAGCCTAGTCCATCGGCATGATACCTACCTGCAATTCCTTGATACCCTAAAATTTCATAGGTTCCATCTCGATCATAATCAATGGGATATAGTCCGCTAAAAGGGTCTACCCAGCCTTCTATAGGTTGCTTTAATGTACCGTCCGGATTATAAATTTCTGCTAAGTAGTCCGCTCCTTTATACTGTAAATCGATTGTGTATCTTTTAGCGGGATTCGAACTTTGAACTACAGCCTTGTAGTGATCTACATAATTAACGCTATATTTGAGTTTATTATTAAAAGACTCTGCGTCAAAAATAGAACGAACTTGATTGTTGATGGATGAAAATATTTCACCGTTTATAATTCCTCCGCTACCCCCAGTATCAGAGACAACCAGTATATCCTCAATATGATTACCAGTAAAATCGCCTAGAAAAATAGTCGGATTATAGCCCAAATTCTGTTTCAAGGGAAATTGTTGCATTTGTTGTGTTTGCACATAAAAAATAGTGAGGGTGATATTTTTCCACAGAGGGCTATCCGGTTGTTGAACGCCCACTAAAAAAATTGTTTCCAAAAAACCATCGCCATTAATATCTCCAAACTTAGTTTGAATTACTTGTGGAGCCAAATAGGATAAGGTGCCAGCACTTTGTGGCGAATTAAAATGATTAGTCATGTATACACCTCTTTCATTAGTCTTAGCATATGTTGTAAACAAAGCATGGTGCATAAATTAAAAGGTAAAATTGAAACATTGTAATTCATATTAAACTAACAAAAAAACTTGAGTTTCACCCATTGACATTTTCAAATGTGAAAAGTATTATAAATGTCAACGAATCAGAAAATTCAGTACCGAATAGTGTCTCACTACAATATGTAGGCAGAGATTTTTTTTCACTATTAATTCTTAGTAATTTTATATGATTTATATATATTAGGAAGAAGGAGATTTACTTGAAGGATTTATTTGTAAAAACAGAGCGACAACGGTTTTGGTTAGATCAGCTAGCAGCTATTGCAGAGCCAATTAAGGCTGAGGCTGTTGAGGTAGACGAACAATCTCGTTTCCCGTTTGAAGCACATCAATTGCTTTTGCAAATTGGCTATCCACAACTAACTTTACCGAAACAATATGGCGGAGAGGGTTTATCGGTCTATGATATGGTCCTTGTGCAAGAAACATTAGCAAGCTATGACGAAAATGCATCTCTTTCTCTTGGTTGGACATTAGGCGTTGTTGGTGAAATATATGAAACCCACTTATGGACTGAAGATGTATTAACAGCATTCGCTCAGGAAATAAAGAGCGGTGCCATCATTAATAGAGCAGTTAGTGAGGCAGCAACGGGTAGTCCAACACGCGGTGGTCGACCTGGAACATATGCTGTTTCGACAAAAGAGGGCTGGCTATTAAATGGACGCAAAATCTTTACGACTGCGTCACCGGTGCTCGATTATTTCCTTACTTCAGCTTGGATTGAAGAAAAGCAACAAATTGGTTTTTTCCTCATTCATAAAGATTCTGTAGGGCTAACGATTGAAGAAAATTGGGAAATGTCTGCGATGCGAGGTACTAGTAGCCATGATCTTGTGTTAAAAGATGTCATAGTGGCAACAGAGCATTTAGTAGAGTTACCAAGTCATCCTAGTGGTGGCAAGATAAATGGCTGGATACTCCATATCCCAGCAACATACTTAGGTATTGCACAGGCTGCCCGTGACTATGCGATCCATTTTGCCAATCATCATCAACCGAATAGCTTGAATGCTCCGATTAGTACGTTGCCAAATGTACAACAGCTTTTAGGAGATATTGAATTAAAGCTTCATCAAGCACGTTTTGTCTTGTATGGAGTGGCTGAGGCTTATGATGATCCAGCTAGACGTAGTTTATTAACAAATGAAATGGCTGTTGCTAAACATACAGTAACAAACATGGCAATAGATATAGTCGATAAGGCAATGCGTGTCGTGGGAGCGAAAAGCTTGCAGCTATCCAATCCATTACAACGCTATTACCGTAACGTCCGTGCAGGACTTCATAATCCGCCCATGGATGATATGACGATTATAAAGTTAGCGACTGCCGCTATTGAACAACAAAGATTAAATGGAAATTCATAATGATTACATGGAAATAAGGAGAAATGACAGATGAAAAAGAATAGATTATTTCAATTTGCCGCAATTGGTTTGGCTTCTATAGCACTTTTAACGGGGTGTAATTCAGGGGAATCAGCAGATAAGGATTCAGGTGATGGTGAACAGGTTCGTACAGTAAAGGTCGCCTACGATCAAGCCTCCAAGCCTATTAGCTATATCGACGATAATGGAAATCCAACAGGGTATGATGTAGAAGTAATGAAATTAGTAGATGAATTATTACCTGACTATCAATTTGAATACGTAGGTACAACAAGTGATGATTTGTTGATTGGTGTTGAGCAAGGGAAATATCAAGTAGGGGTTAAAAATGCCTTCTTTACACAGGAGCGTACAGAGAAATTTATTTTCCCGAAGGAATTTTTAGGGTTGAGTAGTGCGGGTCTCGTTTTACGTAAAGAGGATGAAGGTGTGAAAACATTAGCCGATTTTGCGAAAAAGGGTTATTCTTTGGCACCTATTGCTGCTAATAACGCGCAATATACAATTATCGATGAATATAATACGGCAAATCCAGACAATAAAGTACAACTTCAAGCTGGTGATGCATTTATCGTAGACGTTGTGCAGTGGGTAAATGAAGGTCGTGTTGATGGTGGCGTCATGATTGAGGGACCATTTAAACAACAAGTGCTTGCTAAGGATGGCCCTTATTACAACTTAAAAAATGAGGTTGTCTATAACGAATTTGCTGTCATTAAAACATGGCCTCTGTTCAATAAAAAAGAGCAAGAATTTGCTGATGCCTACGATAAAGCGATAGCTCAAATTAAAGAGCAGAAAAAACCAAATGAATTAAGCACCAAGTTCTATGGTCGCGATTTATTTGAAGTGCTAGAAAATGTTAATCGTTAGTTTGAAACGGAACGAATAATAAGGCTGTTGAGTCTTTAATGCTCAGCAGTCTTTATTCATAAAAGGAAAAGTTGGTGAGGAAATGGATAAATATTTTGATGCAACCTACATTTGGAACGCAATCCCAATGTTATTACCATTTTTAAAAATGACGTTCTTAGTTGCAGGGTCCTCGATTATCTTAGGCACACTATTTGGTTTATTGTTGGCGGCAGCTAAGCTATCTTCAATAAAGTGGTTACAAAAATTCGCAAATTTATATACAACGATTATGCGTTGTACGCCATCCATCGTTTTGTTATTTCTTGTCTATTATGGTGTGCCAGCATTAGCAGAAAATGTTGGTCTTAACCTGCATTCAATTGAAACAGCTATATTCGTTGTCGTAACATTCACCTTACAATTTGCTGCAATCATGTCTGAGGTGATAAGATCAGCCTATTTAGCTATTCCAAAAGGTCAGTTTGAAGCAGCGGTTAGTGTGGGCTTAACACCATTTCAGGCATACCGTCGAATTATTTTCCCACAGGCACTTGTCGTTGCTTTGCCGAACTTTGGGAATGGTATGATTGCTTTGCTACAAGAAGGTGCACTAGCTTATACAATTGGTCTAATTGACATTGTGGGCAAGGCAAATTTAATTATTGCCAGTAACATCAATGCTCATGCCTTAGAAATTTATATTGCATTAGCCATTATTTATTGGGTGTTATCAATTATTATAGAAAAAATATTTACTATATTAGAAAAGATATTTGGGAAGGGTAAGAAAACTTTAGAAACAACTTAAGGAGGAGGCGTGAACGTGAATTATCCATTTTTACTTGAAACATTTTTCATTGCATTATCTGGTGTTCCCATTGCACTCCTTGTCACAGTTGTTGCTTTATTGATAGCTCTGCCACTTGGTTTTTTGTTGGCACTCACTAGAATTAATAAAATTCCAGTTATTCATCATCTAGCAAAAATTTACGTTTCATTCGTGCGAGGAACGCCAATCATTATACAAATCTTTATTATCTATAGTAGTATCCCGTTAATGTTAAAAATTATTTTTGAAAAATATAATATTGCGTATGATATTTATAAAATCAATCCAATTTGGTATGCGTTTATCGTGTTTGCATTCAGCTCAACAGCCATTTTAATAGAGGTCTTTCGTTCTGCGTTAAGCACTATTGAAAAGGGGCAATTAGAGGCTGCACACTCAGTAGGTTTGACAACATTCCAAGCTTATACTCGAATTATCATTCCACAAGCATTAGTAGTTGCGCTACCGAATATTTGTACAGCTACCGTCAATCTTATTAAAGCTACCTCGTTAGGCTACGCAATGTCACTTCCTGAAATTACACTGAAGGCAAAAGTAGCTGCAAATGTTGGCTACAATTACGTGGAAGCCTATCTGGATATCTTTATCGTGTACTTAATATTATGTAGTACGGTGGAGTACTTGTTTAAGCGCTATGAAAAATATTTAAGCAAATATAAAGTGGCAAATGCCTAAGGGGTGAATGAGCATGTTAGAAATTAAAAATATTCATAAATCATTTGGTGGTAATGAAATTTTAAAGGGTGTTGATTTAGCAATTGATAAAGGCGATGTTGTTGTTATTTTAGGCCCTAGTGGCTCGGGAAAAACAACATTATTACGTTGCATCAATTTTTTAGAAAAAGCGGATCAAGGACATGCGACATTTGGAGATATTCAAGTGGATTTTCAACATGTGAAGAAAAAAGACGTACATGCAATTCGCCAACGTGTCGCATTTGTCTTCCAAAATTATAATCTTTTCACTAATAAAACGGCATTAGAAAATGTGACGGAAGGTTTAATCATTGGACGTAAAATTCCTAAAGCACAGGCTGTGGACATTGGTAAAAAGGCACTTGATAAAGTAGGTTTATCGGAAAAGTATGATGCCTATCCAAGTCAACTGTCAGGCGGTCAGCAGCAGCGAGTAGGAATTGCACGTGCAGTAGCATTGAACCCAGATATTATTTTATTTGACGAACCAACGTCCGCACTTGATCCTGAATTAGTAGGTGAGGTCCTACAGGTCATGAAAAATATTGCAGCTGAAGGCACAACAATGCTTGTGGTGACACATGAAATGGGATTCGCCAAAGATGTTGCTAAACGTGTGATTTTCATGGATGGAGGCGTTGTCGTAGAAGAGGGTAGCCCTCATGATATTTTCGTAAGCCCAAAAGAGGAGCGCACAAAGAAATTTTTAAAACGTGTCATTCCAGAAGATTACACTTTCTATATATAAAAACACAGGAGGATCTGTCAGTAACAGATCCTCCTGTTATGTTGTTGAAGAAAGACGAAGTAAATAGCAGAAAAAGACTTTTTGGCAAGGCGAGAGGTTGATTTCCGTTCCGCCAGCATCCTTCTCAGGGCACGTCCGATGAGCCGCTTCACGCATTCCGTTCGCTCTAGGGTCTCAGCTGTGATGCTGGCTCCACTCCAACCAACCATGTGCAAAAGTGTCTTTTCCTTCTCTTTCATACTAGACGTAGTGGGCTCGGCGCTCGCCCACAGGAAAGCAAGTAGCCTGCAACGGAAATCCATTTTCACCTTTCACAAGAATTCTATTGATAGTTTTGTTTTTCAGCACTATGACAGGAGGATCTGTTAGCTATCATTGAAGGAAATGCGTTAATTTGTTGATGGAATAAATGTGTAGCTCATGCATAGCCCTCGTGCAGGCTGTATAAAAATAGTACCGTTCGTTTTCCTTTGCGTAATTAGCAGCAGATGCATTATAAATAAGCACAGCATCAAATTCGATACCTTTCGCCATATAAGCTGGAAGTAATAAAATACCCTTTTTAAACTGCTTCGTATTATGGTTAATCAATTGAATATCTACTTGATTACTTAATTGCCCATATACTGCGGAGCATTCAGCAGCAGTTTTACAAATGACAGCAATGGTTTCAAATTTAGCAGAGAGGTGATGGATGTTTTGGGTAATTTCATCTATCAGTTCCAATTCATTAGGAACGACAGTAATTGATGGTTCTGGACCAGTTCGGTTAAATGCCTCAACTTCGCTACCATCATTTAAAATTTTTGCAGTAAGTTGAATGATTTGTTTTGTCGAACGATAGCTTTTCGTTAAAATCATTTTTTCAGCCTGCTCACCATATAATTGAGGGTCGAGCAGGGAAGGGTTATCGAAGGTATGTGGATGAATCGTTTGATGTCCATCTCCTAAAATAGTCATACGTGCTTTTGGGAATAACTGCTGTAATACAGTTAGTTGGAATGGAGAATAATCTTGCGCTTCATCAATCAATACATGATGGATCATCGTATTAGTCTGCTGCCCTTCAATTTTGTCCTGTAAATATAAAAATGGTGCTGCATCTTCATAAGCTATAAAACGTTTTGCTAAATTTGGAAGTGTCTGCTGGCAAATATCCTCCCAATCGTTTGGCATAAGATGCTGTAAATCTTTAGTAATGGGATTATTCAAATCAAAGAGTTGGCGATACGTACCTAACATATGCACAAACTTTAATTGGTGAACGGAATTGCGTAACGGTTTAAAGTATTTTTTAACAATTTGTCTCGCTAATTTTTGTCGTTCTTGATCTAAATCATCGAATGAATTTTCAGTATAGCGCCCTTCGTATAAAAGCTCACTGTAAGACTTGGAGTAGTCCTCTTTATCTAATAGTTCAGTCGCTTCTTCTACCCATTCTTTTGTACGCTCAGCCTTTTCAAATTTCGTCAGTTGCTGCAATAACCATTCTTTTACGAATTGTAGGCGATTTGGTATCGACATAGTGGAAGGGAAAGAATAGAAGTATTCAGTAATTTCCTGTGCTGTAATAATTCGTTCCCCACGAAATACGATATTTTTAAATAATAAGCCCTTATTGGATAAATAGCTTACATATTGATCCATCAAATGCTTGTAAGCAAGGCTCGCTTTATAAGATATACTACTTAATTTTGTTTGATAATGAGCTTCATCTTTTTCTGTTAAAAGGCCCTCTAATTGCTCGTACGGATATTCCAATTTAAACTGTCGACCTAATCGTTTTTCTACATACTCTATAAACGTTAATTGCTGCATATTGTCCTCGCCTAAATCAGGTAAGACCGTATGGACATATTGGTTAAAAAGTTGATTAGGTGTAATCAGTAAAATTTGATCGGCCGTCATTTCATTGCGATAGCGATACAATAGATAAGCGACTCGTTGTAAAGCCACAGCTGTTTTACCACTACCCGCAACACCCTCTACAATAAGATAGCGTGATTGAACATGGCGAATAATTTTATTTTGCTCAGCTTGAATCGTTGCAACGATACTACGAATATGCTCGTTTGCATTTTGTGCAAGGATATCAAGTAATAAATCATCCCCAATGGTAAGACCAGTATTAAACATCGATTGTAGCTGCCCGTTTTTAATAATAAATTGCCGTTTCAGTAGCATTTCACCATGAATCTCTTCTGCTGTTGTGTCGTAGGAGGCTTTACCTGGTGTGCAATCATAGTACATACTTGATATAGGTGCACGCCAATCATAAATAACTATATTTTCATCTTGTTCGTCCAATAAAGTGGCAACACCTATATAAATTTTTAATGGATCTTGCTGCCCATCTTGTAAAAAGTCAATACGAGCAAAATAGGGTGACTGTTGTAAACGTTCGTATACCTTTACATTCTGAATTGCACGCTGCTGTGCAAGCTCTGAGTCAGAGAGAAGCTCTACCTGTTGCTTAATCGCGAAAAAGGTTTCGTCAACATCTTCAGCAGTGTCTAAATTGACTCTGACATCGTTCCAAAAAGTTTTCTTCAGAGCGACAGCATTTTCCTTGAAGCTCTTTTCTTTTAGCAATAATTCGTTCTTTTTGTAATCAATGAGGTTTAAACTTTGCTCAAGATGATGTTTTTCTTCTAGCCAGTCATTTTGATTTTCCAACGTTTACTCACATTCCTCTCCATATTTTTCTCTTCTGTTAGTAGTAATCCTCACCTATAAATATGGTGAAAAGAAAATAATTGTGATTCTCCTTTAAATGGTTGTCCAAACACCTTTTTTAGTATATAAACGTATATAACCTAAGAGGAAATGTAGGGTGATTGAATCAGGAAATTTATCATACATCTACTCCGCAATGAAGTATAGTCTAATAATTATTGTAAATTTATGCTATAATAAAATTATAAAGAAACCTAGCGTTTAACGATAAAGGCTGTTCCACAAATAAGTGGAGCAGTCTTTTTTATATGTAGGAAAGTCTAACATTATGCCTGTTTTTTAAGAATTTGTTATTAATATTTAGTTTTTATTTGTCCTAGAAGTAAAAATAAATTTTACTGAATTGTCGAAATATATTGACATTTCATCTTCTGTTTTTTATTCTTGTGTATAAAGTTTCCGTTAATCGGAATGTTTTTCCGTTTGGTGGAAACTTGTAGGTGTGTAAGAAATGCTTAATGGATACGTTGTCTGTGCCTCAGTTCAAAGCTAAAGAAAAAATTATTAGGGGGAGACGGTTATGGTAAACCTACAGCAAGATAAAAAAGAAGATGAACCACGGATAAAGGGAATTAATGCATTTGTATTAATGTTTATTATTATTTTAGTCATGTCGTTACTGACCTATATTTTACCAGCTGGACAATATGAAAGAGTTGAGAGTAATGGCAGAATGATAGTAGATCCAGAATCCTTTCAGTATATCAAGTCAAATCCTATTGGCTTTCTAGAAATATTCAATAGTGTGCATCTGGGAATGCTTGAGGGTGCTTCTATTATTTTATTTGTCTTTTTATTTGGAGGCGCTTTAGGGGTAATGCAAAAGACTGGAGCTATTGATTCCTTTATTAAAGTTATGGCCTCGAAATTTGGAAAACAAGAGTACGTATTAATCCCTATTCTAGTTTTAATATTTGCTAGTTTAGGGACACTAATTGGCTCAGCAGAGGATACGCTTGTCTATATAGCGATTATTATCCCGTTAACGATGGCACTCGGAATGGATGCGATTACAGGCTTTGCGATCGTCATGCTAGGTACATTAGCAACTGGCTTTACTTCAGGCATTACGAACCCATTTAACATTGGTGTAGCTCAAACTATTGCAGAGCTTCCAATGTATTCAGGAATGTCATATCGAATCATTGTGTTCATCGTTTTTTATAGTTTGACAGTACTTTATATATATAGGCATGCAAAAAAAGTGAAGAGTGACCCATCGAAAGGGATTTACGGAAAGTTTAAAAGAGAAGAGAGCATCAAAATTGATTTAGACTTTAAGATGAGCCCACGTCATTTGATAGCACTATTCGTATTATTGGGAAATTTTGTTGCATTGATTGTAGGGGTAATAAAGTATCAATGGTATATAAGTGAAATTGCCGGTGTCTTTCTATTAAGCAGCATTATTATGTCTATTATTTGTAAGATTGGACCAAATAAAATGGCTGAAGGGTTTATTTCTGGTGCCCGGGATATGGTAGAAGGAGCATTAATTATCGGATTTGCCCAAACCATTTTAGTTATTACTACAAATGGAGGATTAATTGATACTATTCTTCATTTTGTTTCAAATACTGTAAGTGTATTACCTGCTTCTATCAATGCGATAGGAATGTTTTTGCTTCAGCTCTGCTTAAATTTCTTAGTACCTTCTGGAAGTGGACAAGCTGCGTTAACGATGCCGATCATGACGCCTTTAGCCGATTTAATTGGTGTAACTAGGCAAACAGCCGTACTGGCTTTCCAGTTTGGTGATGGTATTTCAAATATGGTCATTCCAACAAGTGGTGTTTTATTAGCGGGACTAGCAATAGCAGGTATTCCATTTTCAAAATGGTTCAGATGGGTATTTCCTTACTTCCTTATACAGACAGGCTTAGCGATTGTCTTATTAGTCATTGCGCATCTCATAAATTATGGACCATTTTAATAAAATAAATAATAAATTAGGAGTGATTAGATTGATAGAAACGGCTAATTTAAAACAACAGGTTGTTGAATGGCGTCGGCATTTGCATATGCATCCTGAATTATCACATCAAGAGCATAAGACAGCTCAATATATTTATGATCAATTAATAACGTTTCCTCATTTAGAAGTAAGACGTTTAACAGAAACAAGTGTATGTGCCTTTTTAAGAGGTACAAAAACAGAAGATAAAGGACATACCATTTTACTACGAGCTGATATTGACGCATTGCCGATTGAAGAAGAAACGGATCTACCATTCAAATCAATAAATCCAGGGGTCATGCATGCGTGTGGACATGATGCTCATCCAGCCATGTTACTTGGTGCAGCAAAGGCATTGGCTGAGCGTGGGACCAATTTTAATGGAGAAATTCGTTTTGTTTTTCAGCATGCTGAAGAGGTGACACCAGGGGGGGCTGCTCAACTAGTTGCACTAGGAATAGTAGAGAATGTCGATTATGCTTTCGCTTTACACGTGAGCCCTGATTATGAAGTAGGGCAATTTGCTATGAAAGATGGTAAATTTACTGCAGCAGCAGATGATTTTGAAATTAAAATTTATGGTCGTGGCGGTCATGCATCAACACCAGAGGTCGCTATAGATCCTTTAATAATTGGTTCTGAGATAGTTGTAGCTTTGCAAACAATAGTGTCACGTAAAGTACCAAGTACACATGCACCTGTTTTAACTGTTGCAAAATTTCACTGTGGAACGGCATTAAATATTATTGCAGATACAGCAGAGCTTGGAGGAACAATCCGTTCCCTAGATGCGAAAATTCGTGTGGATACACGAGAACATTTAGAAAAGATAGTGACAGGTATTGCAACTATGCACGGTGCAAAAGTAGACATTAATTGGGAGCTAGGTTGCCCTTCCGTCACAAATGATAAGGAATTAACGGCATTATCTCGTCGTATAGCTGGAGAGATTGTTGGTGCTACAGGTGTGAAGGTATTGCCTGAACCTATATTTGGCACAGAGGATTTTGCCGATTTTTCAGAAGTTGTTCCCTCATCTATGCAATTTATCGGGGTACATAACGTAGAGTTTGGTGAAGCGTACCCATTGCACCATCCTCGTTTTAAAGTAGATGAAGAAGCTCTTATATATGGTGTTCGTTACTTTGAAAATATAGCACGGACACTTTGCCCATAAGTGACGTAAGCTAAAAAATAATGAAGGCATGAGTATTGGTGTGGTAATGGCTCATGCCTTTTAAATTGCTTACAGTATGTATTGAAAACTAAAGGATTGTTCTTTTAATACGATATAGAAACTTGAAGGGAGGTGCAGAGGATGAAGGTAATCTTTACAGTGGGGTTGCCAGGAAGTGGAAAAAGTACATTTGTGAAACAGCTAGCGAAAAGTGAAAATGCGATTATTCTTTCCAGTGATGCAATACGTCAAGAATTGTTTGGTGATGCCACCAAGCAAAAATCACGAGTAGTCTTTCGCACGTTATATGAGCGTCTGAATGATTTAGTGGCAAAAGGTTATTCTGTCATTGTAGATGCCACCAATATAGAGCGGGAGCGCAGAATGTTTGCACTCCGCAAATTGTCGAGTGCGGTTAAGAAGGAATGCTATTACTTTGATACCCCTTATTCAATCTGTGTAGCCAGAAACCAACGGCGGAAGCGGCATGTACCATTATTGGTGATGGAAAAAATGAGAAAGCATCTAGAGTTTCCTACAGCAGGAGAAGGGTTTGATGAAGTGCATATTGTACATGAATCAAGTCCCTATGATATCTCTCGACAGCAATTTGTCTCACTTATACAAAGCCAACCCACTTATGAAGAACTGTTTCAAACACTTCGATCAGTCCCACTTTTTAAAGAAATTTATCATTTCAATCAAGAAAATCCATACCATCAATTTTTACTATGTCAGCATACGTATTTCGTGTTTGCCTATATCAATGAATACTACTTGGAAAGCGATAAACTGGCACTACAATTGGCTGCATTGTTCCATGATGTCGGCAAACCATTTTGCAAAAAATATAAACCATTGCAACAACGATATGGCTATTATGGGCATGAAAATGTATCTGCCCAATTGGTTTGTCATTTTCTCGTAGAGTTGGGCTTTGAAGAGGATTTTGTGTTGAAGGTTGTTCATTTAGTGCAATTTCATATGTTAATCCAGTATGGGGGCGATAAAGGCGGAAGCCAAATTTATCACTTATTAGATGGTGATTTATTAACAAGACTTTATTTCTTCCGAGAGGCAGATCAATTTGCTAAATAAAAAGGAAAGGAAGTGGAACTATGACGAAATTAATGAAATACCCAAGAAGCTTTCATTTACCCTGGAGCAGGGGCTATACCCATGATGATAAAGTTGCTAAAAATGTGAATCATTTTATAGGAAAAGAAGTGGTGGTCACTGAAAAACTAGATGGGGAAGGCACTACGCTTTACAAAGACTATATGCATGCCAGAAGCATCCATTCAGCCAATCATCCTTCTAGACATTGGATAAAAACATTTCATGCAAGTTTTGCGTATCGAATTCCTAATGATTGGCGCTTATGTGGAGAAAATATGTATGCGAAGCATTCCATTTATTATCAAGCCTTAACAAGTTATTTTTATTTATTTAGTATTTGGAATGAAGATAATATTTGTTTAAGTTGGGATGAAACGGTCGCTTTTGCAGCTGAGTTAGGTATTGAAACAGTACCCGTTTTATATCGGGGTATTTTTGATGAAGAACAAATAAAACGGACATTTACTGGTAAATCCATTTTTGATGGTGAACAAGAGGGTTATGTGATTAGAAACGCTGCCTCATTCCATTATGATGATTTTCGCTATAATTTAGGAAAATTTGTGAGACCGCAACATGTTCAAACAAGCGATCATTGGCTACAGGAAGAAATGATTCCAAATGGCTTAAAATAAAATGGATCTAACAAAATTACTTTGATTAAAGATTAAATAAAAAGGACTGAGAAAAATGTAATACTAAATCAATTACTCCAAAAATATATAATATGAGGAAGTGTGCAAGGAATGCATATCCCTTTTGAAAAGGGCTTACAGGTTCGATTCCTGTCATCCTCACGCAAAGGTAAATAAAAATGAACTCTCATTTCTACACGAGAGTTCATTTTTTTATTTAGTATAGTTATCGAAGTAACCTTGAATATAAATCATAGGTGTTCCTTTGTCACCTGAGCCAGATGTTAGATCAGATAGCGAACCGATTAGGTCTGTTAAGCGACGAGGTGTTGTTCCTTGTGCAGCCATTTGACCCGTTAAATCTTCATCTTTATTTTGAATGTATTCAGAAATAGCGGCTTTTAATTCTTCACCTCGAAGGTTAGCAAAGTCGTTATCTGCTAAGTATTTCAATTTAACCTCGTTTGGTGTTCCATGCAATCCAGCCGTAAACGCTGGTGAAACAACAGGGTCTGCAAGCTCCCAAATTTTACCCACTGGATCTTTAAATGCACCGTCACCATAAATCATGACTTCTACCGTTTTGCCTGTTGCCTCTTTAATTTTTGCTTGGATTCCATCAACAATTGGCTGACAAGTATGGGGGAATAGTTTTACACTATCCTCTGTCGCTTTGTTAGAGCCAAGAAGACCATATTCTGCATTGAAGCCAGACCCATTAATAGACTCAGCTAAAATATTATCAAGGCTGTAAACTTTTTCAGCACCATTTGCTGTTAAAATGCGCTTTGTACGGAAGCGTGTATGAATATCACATGTTAATACACTCTTTGTATAATTTAAAATTGTTTTTGGGTTATTAGAGAAGATGACTTCACATTTAGCGCCTTCTGCTTCAATTAACTCTTTATAGTATTCGATATAATCTACACCCGTGAATGTATGTTTTTGGTAGCCAAAATGTTCACGGAATTCAACCTCATTTAATGTATCTGTCCAAGGGTTAATGCCTTTTACATCTAACTCATCAATATCTACAAGGTGATTACCTACTTCATCGGATGGGTAGCTTAGCATTAGTACAACCTTTTTAACACCTTTGGCAATACCACGTAAACAGTTGGCAAAGCGGTTTCGACTTAAAATCGGGAAAATAACGCCGACAGTATCATCGCCGAACTTAGCTGCCACATCTACAGCGATATCATCTATTGACGCATAGTTACCTTGTGCACGTGCTACAACAGATTCAGTTACTGTGACAATATCACGATCCTCGATTGCATAGCCTTCAATTGTCGCAGCATTTAACACTGTATCTACAACGATTTGTTCAATATTATCGCCTTCGTTAATAATAGGACCACGAAGACCTCTTACAACTGTACCGATTACACGTTCCAACTTAATCTCTCCTCATTCTATCAATCGTAAAGTGAAATAAAATCCATATGATTTTACTATACGCTCCAGTAATGATATAAGTAAAATTAATAGTTCATATAATAGCTATAAGAGGTGCTTATATGATAGGGAAATTAGATTTATATCGTATTTTTAGTGTTGTAGCAAAAAATAATAGCTTTTCGAGTGCGGCTAAGGATTTATATATGACACAGCCTGCTGTTAGTCAGGCAATGATGCAATTGGAGAAGGAGCTTGGAACACGTCTTTTTAATCGAACTCCAAAAGGTGTGACGCTGACAACAGAGGGTAGTCTTCTCTTTGAATATACGAATTCAGCTTTAGGGCTTTTAGATGCTGGTGAAGAAAAGTTGCTAGAATTTAAAAATTTAACAACAGGGCAATTAAAACTAGGAGTAGGGGATACCATTTCACGCTTCTTTTTAATGCCTTATTTAGAAGCATTCCATACAATGTATCCGAATATCAAATTACAAATGTTGAATGGTACAACATCTGAAATATGTAATTTTATTAAATCGGGTGAGGTCGATATCGGATTTTGCAATTTTCCAATAGAGGATTCAACATTACAGTTAACCGTATGCACGAATATTCGAGATATCTTCG
The DNA here is from genome assembly GCF_038630385.1 of Lysinibacillus sp. FSL L8-0126. Taxonomy (NCBI): domain Bacteria; kingdom Bacillati; phylum Bacillota; class Bacilli; order Caryophanales; family Bacillaceae; genus Lysinibacillus; species Lysinibacillus sp. FSL L8-0126. Next base: position 1,637,580 of record NZ_CP152028.1, read on the forward strand.
TATGTGGGGAGAAATACAAGACACTTGCGTCTAAAAGTTTAAGCTATGAGGATCTTTTGAAATTTCCACTTATCTTTCTAGAGAAAAAATCGAATTCACGAAAGTATGTGGAAGACTATCTCTTTGCAAGAGGTATCCATATTGAACCCGAATTTGAGCTAGGTTCACATGATTTGGTGTTAGAGTTTGCTCGTAGTAATCTCGGTATTGCATGTGTAACCAAGGAATTTTCAAAGGACTATCTCCAGCGAGGTCTTCTCTATGAATTAACCTTAATGGAAAGTATTCCAACAAGGAGTATTGGTATGTGTTATTTGAAAACAGTACCTCTTTCTAGAGCAGCGACAAAATTTGTGGAAATCATTGAAACTAAGCGTTTGAATACGAGAAGAACCATAAAGAAAGCTTAGCGACGAGAAAAAGTCAGCTAAGCTTTCTTTATTAATATATCTATGAGTATGTCGACATTGCGCTTATTTTTCATCGTTGGTGAGCAAAGATAAGAAAATGTCCGCAGAAAATGCTGTCCTTCAAGGGGCAAAATGGTCATATCTTCATTTTTTAATTCACGTTCAATAACACAAGCGGATAGTAAGGAAAGACCAAGTCCCTGCATAACGCTCTCTTTGACCCCCTGATTACTACTAATCGTCAAAAGTGATTGGATTTGTAGACCGTTAGCTCTGAATAAATGATCTAAATAATAACGTGTCCCAGAGCCTTCTTCACGGGCAACCCAGTTTTGCTGTTGAAGTTTATCGGGGGTAATGGGTTGTTGCTTTGTCAGTGGATGATTACTGGCACTGACAATAAATAGTTCATCCTGCATAAATGGTTTAATTACCAGTTCATTATCCTGTGCTTGCCCTTCTATCAGACCAATATCAACTTGCAATAATTTTGTATATTGAATGATTTCTTTCGTATTGCCAATAATAATTTGAAGCTCAAGTTGTGGGAACTGTTGCTGCAAGCTTGCTATGATGGGGGGCAATATATATTCGCCGATCGTAAAGCTTGCTCCAATGACTAGTGTTCCTTGCACCTCTTGATGATAGGCCGCAATATCTTCTTTCGCCGCTTCAGTTATAGCCATGATTTGCTTCGCTCGTTTATAAAGAATTTCACCAGTTGGTGTAATTTGCACGGATTTTGGTGAACGAATAAACAAGGTTGTTTGTAATTCTTGCTCTAGGTTTTTAATGTGTAAGCTAACACTTGGCTGTGAAATATGAAGTATTTCAGAGGTTTTCGTAAAATTATTGACCTCAACTAGTGTGACGAACGTTTTTAAAGCTTCGTATTGCATAGTTTCACCTCTATTATTAGAAATATTAATGATAATGATTATATATATGTATTTTACTAATAGTTCGCTTTTTATTAAAGTAATAATCAACAAGGGAGAAAGAAGTGAACAACATGGTTAATAGACAGAATAAAGTGAAATCCACCCTTAATCCTAATTTCTTGAAGGGAGTATTGTTAACACTCCTTATTGCTTTAGTAGCGAAATATATTGCCACATTTCCTTTCTTTTCAATATTAGGTCAGTTGGTTATTGCCATTATATTAGGAATGGCTTGGAGAGCAGCTTTTAAAGTACAAGATTCATGGCAAGTGGGTATTGCCTTCTCTAGTAAGAAGCTATTACGGCTTGGCATTATTTTATTGGGCATGCGTTTAAATTTGGCAGACATTTATCATGCAGGGGCAAATGTTTTTTTGATTGCAGTCATTAATTTAGTATTTGCTTTACTAGTTGTGTACGGATTAACAAAAATGTTTAAAGTGGAACAGAAGCTAGGGATATTAACGGCTTGTGGGACAGCAATTTGTGGGGCTGCTGCTGTAGTGGCAATCGCACCTCAAATAAAAGCAAATGAAAAAGAAACGGCAGTAGGGGCAGCAATTGTTGCCTTATTAGGGACTATATTTACGCTTATTTATACGGTTATCTATTCCATCATCGACTTAACGCCAACGGAGTACGGTATTTTTGCAGGTGGTACATTACATGAAATTGCCCATGTTATTGCAGCAGCGTCTGCTGGTGGAAATGAAGCCATTGATATAGCGGTTATTGTGAAATTAACACGTGTTGCCCTACTTGTACCAGTAGCGATTATGATCGGTATTTTCTATCGAAGAATAGACAAAAATAAAGAGAAAAAGGCATTTTCCTTCTCCATCATTCCGTGGTTTATTTTAGGGTTTTTAGCGATGAGTGCTATTAATTCATTGGGGATTATACCAGCTAATGTAGCACAAGCATTTGTCAATATTGCGTATATTTTAATCGCTATGGCCATGGCTGGCCTTGGGTTAAATGTGGAGATTAAAACCTTTAAGGAGCTTGGTGTAAAGGCATTTATTGCTGGTTTAATTGGCTCTGTTTGTTTATCCGTTTTGGGTTATATACTAGTCATTATTTTATCTTAAAAAAAGACCCTGCATAGTCGGTTCAACATGCAGGGCTTTTTAGATAGAATCAGAAGATAATGTATAAATAATTTAATTGTCGTTCATTAACGTAAAGCTTCGATGGAAGATGCTAATTCAGCCACCACAATTTTGCTGCCAATCATTGGGCTGTCCGCTTTTTCTCCCTCAGAACCCGAACTTGGACGCTGATGGGCTGCTGCGAATGCATCGCTATTACGCCATGCTTGGAAATGCTCTTTGGATTCCCAATACATATTAACACTCATCTCGTCATAAGTAGGATCGTCGGTCGAAATTAACACCTCTACTTTATGGAAGCCTTCAAATTGTTGTAGTGGACCTGGCTTTGTAAAGTTAGGTGCCATTTTCGCAGCAAAACCAGGTTTCACTTGAATACGATTAGTTACAATAATCATGCTTTTACCCCCCTTAATTTCATTTACTTAAATTTTGAATGAATTATCATTGATTATCATTCGCAATCAATGATAAGTGGCTTAGGAAGACATTGTCAATAGATGCCCCTCCATATATTATCTCATAGCAGTTTATGGGCTGTATATAGGCTGACATTTAACTGACATAATCTGGTGCTATAATGAATGTAAGAGCGAACTAGTATCGAGGTGAATGCCTATGGCAAATATTTTAGTAGTAGAAGATGAATATGCAATAAGTCAGGTGTTAAAGGTATATTTACAAAAAGTGGGTTATGATGTGACACAATGTTTCAAGGGTGGTGAAGCCTTGGACATGTTTCGGGAAATACAGCCAGACCTAGTGTTATTAGATATTATGTTGCCAGAGAAAAACGGCTGGTCCATTTTAAAGGAAATTAGAGAGCTAAGTACTTGCCCTGTTATTATGTTGACAGCATTAGGTGAAGTAAACTACCGATTAGAAGGATTTGACCATGGGGCAGACGATTATATTGCTAAGCCTTTTATTGCAGATGAAGTTGTTGCAAGGGTGAGGGCTGTTTTAAGACGTGCTGAAGGAAGCACAGATTCATCCGTTATAAAACGTTATGGTTCTTTAACCATTGATAGTAAAGCACATAGGGTATTTCTTGGTGAAGAAGAGATTGTATTAACGCCAAGAGATTTATCAGTGCTTATGTTTTTAGCAGACCATCCCAATCAAACATTTACCCGTGATCAGCTCATAGATCAAGTTTGGGGTTGGGAGTATGAAGGTAGTGATCGAGCAGTAGATTTAGCTATAAAGAGGCTTAGAAGGGCATTAAAGGAATGGGATGGGGCAGAAGGAGAAATAAAGACACTACGTGGATTGGGGTATCAGCTAAGTGTTCAAAAAAAATAAGCGAATATCTTTACTCCAATATTGGACGAGCCGTTATTTATTAACACTTTTTATTGGCTTAGCTATAATTTCCTTCATCTCGGCTGCGTGGATTCGTCATACAACATTTGAAAATCGATTAGAATTGATGGCGTTTTTAGCAGACGAGACGGTCTATCGTTTAACTGATACAACAAATCCTAATAATGGGCCGATAAAGGGTATTCCAGGCTTTATTGGGGATCGTGAGCGCTTCAATATGAGAGAGATTGATCCGATTTTGTATGTTGTTGACACAGAAGGCAATATACTGACGAGTAACCGCCCTGTGCCTCCTGGCAGTGCCAAAAATGTGACTGGTTTGTTGGATGGAGAAGAAGGGACGAAGGAAGTAACTGGGGGAAGAGAGCCCGAATATGTGGTTATAAGAAAGATAGAAAATAATGATCAGTTATTGGGCTGGGTTCTCGTGATGGAGAAGAAGGTAAATTTAACAAGGGTTAACCAAGCATATGGACAGCTTGCCTTATTGATTGGAGCATTGGCTTTATTAGGCTGGATAGCCATTTACTTTTTATCAAAGCGTTTAGCCCGTCCAATCAAGCAAGTAGCAGAGGCAGCCAAGCATGTTCAGGAAGGTCATTATGCTGTTGATTTACCTCAAGATAGTAAAGAAAAAGAGGTCTATGAGCTTGTTACATCCTTTAAAAATATGGCGAGTAAGCTAGAACAACTGGAGAAAACGCGAACGGAATTATTAGCAGGTGTCACTCATGAGTTGAAAACACCTGTTACCTCGATAAGTGGTCTATTACAAGCTGTAAAAGATGGCGTTGTAACAGGGCAGGATGCGATAGAGTTCATTGAAATGGCGATGGTTGAAACAACAAAAATGAAAACAATGGTTGGTGATTTACTTGCCTTTAACCACTTTGCTGTGGATGCTATCCCCGTGAAGATCGAATCTGTAGATGTTAATCAGTTATTGCGTGATGCAGTGGCTCAGTGGGAAGTCATGCAGGATGATGAGCTTGTAAGTGTGAATTTGCACTTATTAGATCAACCTGTACTGGTAGAGGCTGATATTGTTCGTATCCAACAAATCATGACAAACCTTTTAACGAATGCCAAACAGGCGATGGACAAAGGAACAATCACCTTAACGCTGACAGATCAAGGGGATACGTTATCGATGATAGTCAAAGATACAGGGCGCGGTATCCCTCAGGAGGAACAGGCATTTATTTTTGAGCGTTTTTATAGAGGAGAAAATAAAAAATATACAGTTCGAGGCTTGGGTTTAGGACTACCACTTAGTAAGATGATGGCACAATCTGTCGGGGGTGATTTACGATTAATCGAAAGCAAGACCTCTGGCACATCCTTTGAATTAGTATTACAAAAGGCTACTACGCTGTAAGAGCGTGGTAGCTTTTTTATGTTGATGCAGCCAATCATTGTACCGAGAGTAGAGGAAGACGATAGTTATTTTTTTGCATGTCTCATAGAGATGGTGGTGAGCATTGAATTGTAAAAAATAGTTGAAGAATATGTAAAGCCGACATCTGCCTGACACAAAAGCTCTTTATAGTAAATGGTGTAGACGACGAGTACGAGCCTTATGAAGGTTTTGTCATCTTCATGTACTAGTTGGTAAACCATTCAAATGGGAAAGTAGCTGTCAGTATAACACTAAGACAAGGGAGCGTGATGAGATGCCGATAGTAACTTCATTTAATCCAAATGGTCGCCAAGAAATTAAACAAGCGATATCCTACCCAGATTATGCTTTATTAAAAGCTAAGCTTCAGCATGTTATGCAGCTAGACCAGCATGCGGGCAAGGACGGTAAATATTTGATCCGTAGTACGTATTTCGATAATTTGGCCAATAAAGTGCTAAATGAGAAAAAAGAGGGCTATATCAATCGGGATAAATATCGGGTACGCATATACGGGAAATCTAGTGCCATTATTAATTTAGAGCGAAAAAGTAAGCGTAACAATGTCACTTTTAAATCGAAGTGTAAGATATCTCAGGCTGAGTATGAACAAATGCGTGTCGGGGATATATCCTGGATGGAGAATGACGACCGAGTGCTAATTCGAGACTTATATCAAGAAATGAATTATAGCCAGCTTAGACCTACAACGGTAGTAGACTATGAGCGAGAGGCGTACATTTATCCGTTCGGAAATGTCCGCGTAACGTTTGATAGTAAGGTCCAATCGAGTCTACGCAACACAGATATGTTTAATCAAAACCTGCCGATGGTAGATGTACTGGAGCCGAACCTTGTGGTTTTAGAGGTAAAGTATGATGAATATTTACCAGACATTATCAAGTATTTACTACAATCTGTAGATACACGTGCAGAGGCCTATTCCAAATATCAGCTTAGTCGTATGTACGGCTAAATACAAAGGAGAATGAACAAATGGATACAATTAAATTTAGCGATATATTTAAATCCAACTTTTTAGAAAAAACAACATCATTTTCATTAATCGATTCTATTATTGGCTTAGTAGTGGCATTTTTTATAGGGCTTTTCATTTACGCCGTTTATAAGAAAACTTTTAATGGTGTCATTTACTCTCATTCATTCAATATCTCATTACTTATTATGACAATGGCAACTGCACTTGTAATTATGGGGATTAGTTCAAATGTTCTGTTATCACTTGGTATGGTTGGTGCTTTATCCATCGTACGTTTCAGAACACCTATTAAAGATCCAATGGATTTAGTCTATATTTTCTGGGCAATTGTTTCTGGTATTTTATGTGGAGCAGGGTTTATTCCATTAGTAATTATCGGTGCTGTGTTAATCGGTCTTGTACTACTAGTGTTCGTGAATAAAATTACGGTAGAGAATCCTTATTTATTGATTGTAAAGTTTGAAGAAGAGCTAGCAAATGCTGAGGTGGAGCGAATTATTGCTGCACAAACAAAAAAATTCGCACTCAAATCAAAATCCATTATGCATAATGATGAAATTGAAACAACTTACGAAATTCGTGTAAAGCAAAATGATGCGAAGCTGATGGATGAACTAACAAAAGTTGCTGGTGTTAAATCAGCCATTATGCTTAGCTACGATGGGAATTTCACAGCGTAATGACCTCATTAACAAAAAGGACTACGATGAGAGGTGATGGCTATGATTAAAACACGAATTGTCTACCTGTGCATGGCAATTTTACTCCTTCTCTTTGTCGTGATATATGCTGTACTTCCAAATGCAGGAATTGAAACGAAAAATTCCGAGTTCTCCTATGAGGATATGGTATTTAATAGCAATAAAGTAACCACTGTCGATATCGAGATTGCTGAGGAAGATTGGACTGACATGCTTGAAAATGCAGCGGACGAGGAATTAAAACAGGCGGATATTACAGTAAACGGCAAGAAAATTGAGAATGTTGCTATTCGCACAAAAGGCAATTTATCATTACGATCAGTTGTCAATAGTGACTCGGATCGTTATAGTTTAAAAATCGATTTTGATTACTATGATGATACTCAAAGCTTATATGGTTTGAAAAAATTAAATTTAAATAATAATTATAGTGATGCTACATTGATGCGGGAATATATCTCCTATGAAATGATGGAGCAAATGGGCTTACCAACACCAGCACACTCCTATATGTATGTCACAGTAAATGGTGAGGAACGGGGCTTGTTTTTAGGAGTGGAAGCAGTAGATGAGACATTCCTAGCCAATAACTATGGTTCTAATGATGGCTTTTTATTTAAGCCAGACGGAACTGGCAGTGATTTGAAATATATTAGTGATGATATTGCAGACTATACAGGCATGGGATTAAAAACAAATGAAGGTCATATGGATCAATCCAAGCTTGTGGAGATGCTAAATGCTATTAATAACGGTGGAGACATCGAAAAATACCTTGATGTCGATGAAATGTTACGTTATTTCGCTGTCAATACAGCACTTGTCAATTTAGATAGTTACCAGGGGAATATGAAACATAACTATTATTTGTATGAACAGAATGGTGTGTTTTCAATTATTCCATGGGATTACAATATGTCCTTCGGCGGCTTTGGTGTTGGCGGTGGAGGCGGTAGAATGGGTGGAGAAAACAGTCAAAATCCAGCTGATGCTCCGACAACTTTAGAAGAATCAGGAGCACAAAACAATGAACAACTTAATCAGGCAGGTGGGGGGAGGTTACAACAGCCAGATGGAGGCTTCAATAGGGGAATGGAAATGGGGATGTCAAGCAACCTGTTAGCCGAGAGTGCTATTAATTTTAGTGTGAAAACCCCTGTTTCTGGCACAACGTTAGAGGAGCGGCCACTGCTGAATGCCTTGCTTACTAATGAAGAGTACCGTGCTAAATATGAAGGTTATCTAGAAGAGCTAGCGACAACCTATTTAACAGAGGATTATGTACAAGCTATTACTAAAAACTTAGCACTATTAATAACGACCTATGTGGAGGCAGATCCCACAAAATTCTCTACTACAGAGCAATTCTTAGAGGCAGTTGAAGGTGAAAATAGCTTACCTGAATTCGCTAAACAGCGCTCCCAATCTATTTTAAAGCAGCTATCTGGAGAGCTGGTTGTAGAAGCGTCTACGACATCACAAGGAAATATGGGCGTACCAACTCCAAATGAAAATGGTGAGATGAATTCAATGCCAGAGAATTTTGACCCGAGTCAGCTACCAGAGGATTTTGATCCATCACAGAGCCCACCGTTTAATAGAGAAGGCAATGGCCCACGAGAAGGACAAAATGGCGAATCAATGCAACGTCCTGATGGAAGCGGAGGCCCAATCAGTATGCCAGGTGAAAATGATGGAGCGTCTAATCAAGCAACTGTAATTGATAAAAATACAGTGTTTACAGCCGCAGCCTGCCTTGTATTGCTTCTCTTAGCACTTCTCTTTGTTGTTAAATTTAAACGCAGAGGTCGTTGAAAAATAACCATATCCAACATGTTTGGGTATGGTTTTTGCATTTTATCGTGTTAAAATAAAGCATTCTTTTCTGAGGAGTCTTTTCATATGAATGAACAGCAGTTTGATAAATATTTGCATATTAACACAGTGGGAGAACAATACGGTTTCCCAAAACTCGCACACTATCACCGATATGAGCCAACACCATATAGCGGGTTGGAACAATTGTTTGAAGCGTACGAGATGCCGGACAATCCAGTATTCATTGATATGGGATGTGGAAAAGGAAGAGTACCCATTTATGTGCATCATAAGTTCCGTATTCCGACTATTGGGATAGAAATGGATGCAGGATTTTATGCAGAGGCTGAAGAAAATAAACGTAGTTATCTCCAAAAAATGAAAGCACATGCACCCATTTCGTTTATTCATACAATAGCTGAGGCTTATGAAATAAAGTCACGTGATAATGTGTTCTTCTTCTTCAACCCTTTTTCGATTCATATTTTTCGTACAGTCATTCATAATATTTGGAAATCCTATGAACAGCGAATGCGAGATATTCATTTAATTTTATATTATCCGCCTTATGATTATTTACAATTTTTACATCACGGAACATCATTTGAATTACTTCATGAGGTTCATTTAGAAAATGAAACCAATATTAATGAACGTCTTTGTGTGTTTGTCTTAAAAAGAGCTTAGAGCTTGGGAAACCAACTCTAAGCTTTTCTAATTTAAATAAAGTAACATCGCAGTAATTATTTTCAGGGAAATAATGATATGAGAAAATGAACGCTCTTACTTAGACTTTATTGTAAAAAAGTAATTTCATCTAATAGTTTTGTACTAGTCTTTATGTAAAATTAAAAGATAATTCACAAATAACTAATTATACTGAAAAATCACTCTAGACTAAATATAAAGAATGTTTTACAATGTAAAAGGCTTATATGAATAATATTTTTCATTCGTTTTAGGATAGTTATAAATAATTATTTTTGCTATTGAGTAAATGAATTTAATTGTTTATAATTATCAGAAATATCTAATATTTTAGAAATTTTCAGGGGGAATTTAATTATGAGAGAGAGCAAAAAGCTTAAGAAGTTCGGTTCACTTTTAGTAGCATCTTCATTACTTGCTGGTGTTCTTGCAGGTTGTGGTAACGGAGACGATTCAAGTTCTGGCGGAGGCTCATCATCAGGCGGAGGTTCATCTGATGGCGATACAATTAAAATTGGTGCCAACTTAGAGCTTTCGGGGAATGTAGCATCTTATGGTTCCTCTATTGGGCTAGGTGCAGAACTGGCTGTAAAAGAAATTAATGATGCTGGCGGTATTGACGGCAAGAAAATTGAACTGATTAAAGTAGATAATAAATCAGAGAACTCTGAGGCAACCTCAGCTGCTATTAAACTAGCAACGCAAGATAAAGTAGTAGCAATGCTAGCGCCTGCAACTTCAGGAAATACAGTAGCAACGGTTCAAATAGCCAATGATAATAAAATTCCAATTGTAACTGGTTCTGGTACAGCGCCAAATATTACAGTAAACGAAGATGGCAGTGTGAATGAATATGCATTCCGCACATGCTTTATCGATCCATTCCAAGGAATTGTAGCGGCTAACTTTGCCTCAGGCGAGCTAGATGCGAAAAATGTAGCTATTTTCGCAGATAATGCATCAGACTATGCAAAAGGTTTGGCAAAATCCTTTAAAGAAACAATTACTAAGAGTGGCGGAAAAGTTGTGAAAGAAGAAGCTTATGTAGCGAAGGATACAGACTTCCGTACACAGTTAACAAATATTAAAGCATCAAATCCAGATTTCATCTTTATCCCAGGATACTATGAAGAAGTTGGTTTAATCGTTAAACAAGCACGTGAAATGGGTATTGATGTACCTTTAATGGGTGCTGATGGTTGGGATTCTCCAACTTTAATAGATTTAGCTGGTGCGGATGCATTGAATAACACATACATCACAAACCACTATTCTGCTGAAGACCCAGACCAAAAAATTCAAGATTTCGTAAAGGCATTTAAAGCGGCAAATGGTGACAAAGCACCTGACGCATTTAATGCACTTGGTTATGACTCAATTTACTACATTGCAGATGCGATTAAACGTGCAGGCTCTACGGATGGTGAAGCAATTAAAAATGAATTAGCTGCAACAAAAGATCTTTCTTTAGTAACAGGTACTTTCTCAGTTGACGAAAACCATAACCCAATTAAAACAGCAACAGTTCTTGAATTCAAAGACGGTAAACAAGTGTTCAACTCTAAAGTTAATCCTTAATGTTTTGTAAGCAAGGGGGAGGCGGGTAAACACGCCTTCCTTTTTATGTTTTAGATAACTAGAATGCTAACGTAATTCATAACTTTCTAGTATAGATGCATGTACAGATTTCTCATTTTTCAGAAAATTCAAAGGAGTGAATGCGCATGGAATGGATACAGCAACTTGTGAACGGTATTTCACTTGGAAGTATCTACGCGTTAATAGCGTTAGGGTATACGATGGTATACGGTATTATCAAGCTGATTAACTTTGCTCATGGTGATGTTTTCATGATCGGGTCATTTATTGGCTTTTACGCAATTGCTAAATGGGAGCTTGGTTTCTTCCCAGCTCTATTATTGGCAATGACCGTTTGTGCGATCTTTGGTGTTTTAATTGAACGTATTGCCTATAAACGTTTACGAAATGCAACACGTATCGCAGCATTAATTACAGCGATTGGTGTGTCATTGTTAATTGAATACACTACTATTTTCTTCAGAGGTGCTCAACCAGCAGCTTATCCTGAAGTTTTCAAAAATAAATCATTTGATATTTTTGGTGTACAAATTAGCAGTACATCCATTTTAATTTTATCAGTCGCAGTTGTACTGATGATTCTTTTACAATTCATCGTACATAAAACAAAAATCGGTAAAGCGATGCGTGCCGTTTCTCACGATGCAGATGCAGCTCGCTTAATGGGTATTAACGTTGATAATACAATCTCTGCAACATTTGCTATTGGTTCAGCTTTAGCTGGTGCAGCGGGTGTTATCTTCGGTGTTTATTATACAAAGATTGATCCTTTAATGGGTGTTATTCCTGGTGTTAAAGCATTTATCGCAGCTGTTCTTGGTGGTATTGGTATCATCCCAGGCGCTATGGTTGGTGGTATGTTACTAGGCGTTGTAGAGTCCTTAGTAAGTGCGCTTGGCTTCTCATTATGGCGTGATGCAGCGGCATTCGTAATTTTAATTTTAATTTTAATCTTCAGACCATCGGGTATCTTTGGTAAAAATGCCCGTGAGAAAGTGTAGGTGAGCGGTTTTATGAAAAAGTCTAAAATTTTTTGGGGCTATGCCGTAATAGCGCTAGTCATCTATGCAGTTGTGCAATTATTGATTACAACAGAAGTAATTGATTTGTACTACAAAAATATGTTAATCACAATGTGTATTAACATCATGCTGGCTGTCAGCTTGCATATTGTTATTGGGGTTACTGGACAATTCTCAATTGGGCATGCTGGGTTCCTAGCAGTTGGTGCATATGTGTCCGCTATCATTACCACAAAATTAATGCTGCCATTCCCATTGGCTATCCTTTTAGGGGCAGTCGCAGCAGCGGTTGCTGGTCTAATAGTAGGGATTCCCACTCTGCGTTTAAAAGGAGATTATTTAGCAATTGCGACACTAGGCTTTGCTGAAATTATTCGTATTATCTTTTTAAATACGGATTATGTTGGTGGCGCAGCGGGGATGCAGGTTAAATATTTATCTAACTGGACATATGCATTCTTTGGTGTTGTGTTAACGATTCTCGTTATCTCGAACTTTACAAATTCTCGTCATGGTCGTGCGTGTATTTCCATTCGTGAGGATGAAATTGCAGCGGATGCTATGGGTATTAATACGACCTATTATAAAGTTGTTGCATTCGCGATTGGGTCTTTCTTTGCAGGTCTAGCTGGAGCTATTTTCGCACATAACTTTTATATTATCCAACCGACAACATTTGGTTTCTTAAAATCATTTGATATTTTAATTTATGTTGTACTCGGTGGCTTAGGGAGTCTTTCTGGTTCAGTGATTGCAGCGATTTTCTTAACTTTTGTATCAACTTATCTAGCAAACTTCCCTGAAACTCGTATGATTATTTATAGTTTAGTATTAATTATTGTCATGCTGTATCGTCCAACCGGCTTAATGGGAACAAAGGAAATTACGCAGTTATTTAAGTTTGGTAAAAAAGGAGGTACAAAATAATGACTGGAAACCTTCTTATAAAAGTTGAAAACATGGGGATTCAATTCGGTGGTTTAAAGGCGGTACAGGGTGTGAATATGTACCTTAATCAAGGTGAATTAGTAGGGCTAATTGGACCTAATGGTGCTGGGAAAACAACCAGCTTTAATATGCTGACAGGGGTTTATACCCCAACGGAAGGTATAATTACTTTTGATGGTATGAGATTAAATGGACTGGCACCATATCAGGTGACGCAAAAGGGTATTAGCCGTACGTTCCAAAATATTCGCTTATTTAAAGAGCTATCTGTTCTAGACAATGTTAAGGTAGCCAATCATTCTCTTGCTAAGCATTCCATGTGGTCTTCTATTTTCCGTTTGCCAACTCATTTCAAGGGTGAGGCAGCAATGGAGCATCAATCAATTGAATTCTTAAAAATCTTTGGCTTAGATGTCTATAAGGATGAACTAGCGAAAAATTTACCATATGGAATGCAGCGTCGTTTAGAAATTGCTCGTGCTTTAGCAGCGAATCCCAAGCTACTATTATTGGATGAGCCAGCAGCAGGGATGAACCCACAGGAAACACATGATTTAATGGAGTTAATTGCATTTATTCGTAAAGAATTTGGCTTAACCATTTTGTTAATTGAGCATGATATGAGCTTAGTTATGGGTATTTGTGAACGCATTTATGTACTCGATCATGGACAATTAATTGCTGACGGGACACCAGAAGAAATTCGCAACAATCCTAAGGTAATTGAAGCGTACCTTGGTGAGGAGGTTATCGGCTAATGCTAAAAGTACAAAATATCGATGTTTATTATGGCAACATCCAAGCATTAAAGGGCCTCTCTTTAGAAGTAAACGAGGGTGAAATTGTAACGTTAATCGGTGCAAATGGTGCTGGAAAAAGTACATTGTTAAAGACATTATCAGGTTTACTGAAGCCAAAAGGTGGCATTATTGAATACGAGGGCTTCTCTATTGCTGGGAAGGCAGCACAAACTATTGTTAAATCGGGAATTTCCCACGTTCCGGAGGGTCGTCGTGTTTTTGCCAATATGTCAGTAGAAGAAAACTTAGAGCTTGGTGCCTATCTACGTAATGATAAAGCTGGTATTAAAAAAGATATGGATCATGTTTTCGAGCTATTTCCGCGCTTATTAGAGCGTCGCAAGCAGCAGTCAGGCACATTATCTGGTGGGGAACAGCAGATGCTTGCGATGGGCCGTGCCTTAATGGCAAAACCAAAACTGTTATTAATGGATGAACCTTCGATGGGTCTTGCACCGCTAATGGTTAAAAACATCTTTAATATTATTGAACAGGTCAATAAAGAAGGTACAACTGTATTGCTTGTTGAGCAAAATGCTAATATGGCTTTATCTGTTGCTAATCGTGCGTATGTACTTGAAACAGGACGTATTGTTTTAGCTGGTTCAGCAAAAGAGCTTCAAGAGAGCGAGCAAGTAAAAGCAGCTTATTTAGGCGGATTATAGAATTTGAAGGGCATCTCAACAAAGAGATGCCCTTTCAGTTGATCTTCGATATATCAAGATTACCTCTTGATAAAGCTGATCCCTTGAAAAATCAAAGGTAGCCTTTTTACTTTATTTTTTGGTAAGGTGGAAAAAAGGAGTGATACATGTTGAAGTTTTCAGCACAATATTTTATTAAACAATTAAATTTAGCCGAACATCCAGAAGGAGGCTATTACATTTCATCATTTCGTGCCACAGACGAGCTAGCAGTGAGAGATGTTCAGAGACCTATTTATACGAGTATTTATTTCTTATTACGCTCACAAGATATCTCACATTTACATCGATTGCAATCAGATGAGCTATGGTATTACCATGCGGGAAGTCCACTAACAGTTCATATGATTTTTCCCGATGGTACCTATGAGGCGAAAAAGCTTGGTTTGAATGTAGAAGCTGGTGAGGTACCACAAATTGCAGTTCCGAAAAATACCATTTTCGGCTCATCGGTGGAGGATTCCGAGACGTTTAGTCTAGTCGGGTGTATGGTTGCACCAGGATTTGACTTTGCAGATTTTGAATTGTTTACACAGGAAGAGCTTTTAGCAGACTATCCTCAGCACGAGGGAGTTATTCGTAAAATGGCTTACAAAACCATTAAATAGAAAAGTAGCCGTCTCAAAGTTTTTGAGACGGCATGATTTGTTCACCATAGTATTTCTTCAGGATAATTCAGTTGTATTTGGATATCATGTAATGCTTGCTTAGTCGTAATGGCTGCTTCCATTAGAGTTGATTTTAATGCCAAATATTCATGATCCTCTACCATTAATCGCACCGCAAATGCCGCTAAATGTGCTTTTCGCTCCTCTTTACTTAATTGAATATATTCTAGATTCAGAACATCAACATATTGCGTAGCAAAACGGAAAGTGAATGGATTTTTAGCATGTAGCATTCGGACAAACATAACGTAATCTTCCTCATCAATCTCCTGTTCCAAACAATCGGCAATAGCCGCTTGAAACTTGCGTAAAATGGCAATTTCATAATTCCACATGGACGCATTGTTTAACTGCTGATGCAAATCAATAAAATCATTTAAAGCAATCGCACTAAATATTATTTCTGGCCAAAGAATTTCTGTGGCAAAATAAACATTTTTATTAGGAAAGATCAGTTCATGTTGTGTCAGGACATTTTTATTAAGTCCGTTACTCACAAAATCAAGGTGATGTTCCCCGAGCATAGCATGTCTTAGTTTATAGCATACGCTTAAAATACGTAGTCGAGGACCTTGATAATCATAGTATTTATTTTCATCACCAGTTACTTTATAGATCGCATTGATTAGTTCATCTAAATCCCAATAATCCCCGCTAACCCGTACCCCTGTTAGTTGCTCTGTGCTTTGAATAGATATCATAGTCCTCGCCCTCCTTTAAGTGCTTATTTAGGTGTGTAGTTGAGTAGTTTGAATAGTTCTGTTCGTTCCTTATCTGTTAAATCACGCCATTGGCCCACTTTTAAATTACCAAGCTTAATATTCATAATACGAATACGCTGTAGGCGCTTAACGGAATAACCTAGCGCTGAGCACATTCGGCGGATTTGACGATTTAAGCCTTGCTCTAAAATGATTTTAAAAACTTTGTCCGAAATCTTTTCTACACGACAAGGTAAGGTTGTTGTATCTAGAATATCAACACCGGCTCCCATTTTTTTAATAAATTGCGCTGTTATAGGCTGATCAACTTGAACGATGTATTCTTTTTCATGATGGTTTTCTGCACGCAGAATTTTATTGACGATATCGCCATCATTAGTTAATAACAATAATCCCTCTGATTCCTTATCGAGACGTCCGATATGAAAAATACGTAAGGGATGATTGACGAAATCAACGACATTGCCTTTTATATGACGCTCTGTTGTACTTGTAATGCCGACAGGTTTATTCAGAGCAATATAGACAAGCTGTTGTTCTTTCTTTACCTCTTTTCCATCAACGCAAACTATATCACCCGTTTCAACCTGACTACCGACAGTCGCCAACTGACCATTAATGGTTACTTTTCCTTCAGCAACCCATTTATCAGCACCACGACGGGATATGATGCCTGTTTCACTTAAATATTTATTAATACGCATATTGTTCTCCTATATTTTATATTATTTTTAAGTATACCTTAACGTGTACATGCCGTGAATTCTAGAAGCTTTTCTAGCAAAAATAAATTAAATGGAAAAGTTTTTGAAAAAGTTGAAATTATTTTACGTTTCTGACAATATAGTAGTTGAGAGGGTTTCTATGAAAATAGTGTTATTCCGATATAAAATAACGTTTTTTCTAGATAGTTCTCATTAAATTGTGTAAAGGGGAGAAGTAAAATGGTTTATGCATTTCCAAACACTGAAGGATCGGTAGTTCAATTCAAACAGAAATATGATAATTATATTGGTGGCGAATGGACACCCCCAGTGAAAGGTCAATACTTTGATAACGTCACTCCTGTTACTGGACAAGTTTTTACACAAGTAGCACGTTCCACAGCTGAGGATATTGAACATGCACTCGATGCAGCACATGCTGCTAAAGATGCATGGGGCAAAACATCACCAACAGAACGTGCAAACATTTTACTTAAAATTGCGGACCGTATTGAGGAAAATCTAGAAAAGCTAGCCGTTGCTGAAACATGGGATAACGGTAAAGCGGTGCGCGAAACATTAAATGCAGATATCCCTCTTGCAATTGATCATTTCCGTTATTTTGCTGGAGTCTTACGTGCTCAAGAAGGTTCCGTTAGCCAAATTGATAACGATACAGTTGCTTATCACTTCCATGAGCCGATTGGTGTAGTGGGTCAAATCATCCCTTGGAACTTCCCACTATTAATGGCAGTATGGAAGCTCGCACCAGCACTTGCAGCTGGGAACTGTGTCGTATTAAAACCTGCAGAGCAAACACCAGCATCTATTATGGTGCTTGTGGAATTAATAGAAGATTTATTACCACCAGGAGTTATTAATGTTGTGAATGGATTTGGCTTAGAAGCAGGGAAACCGCTTGCATCCAATCCTCGCATTGGTAAAATTGCCTTTACAGGTGAGACGACGACAGGTCGTTTAATTATGCAATATGCATCTCAAAATCTTATTCCCGTTACATTAGAATTGGGCGGTAAATCACCAAATATCTTCTTTGAAGATATTATGGATAAAGATGATGCCTTTTTAGATAAAGCCGTAGAGGGCTTCGTACTATTTGCTCTCAATCAAGGAGAAGTATGTACATGTCCTTCACGTGCACTGATCCAGGAATCTATATACGATAAATTTATGGAGCGTGTACTACAGCGTGTAGAAGCCATTAAAGTGGGCAATCCGCTTGATCCAAACACAATGATGGGTGCGCAGGCTTCAAGTGAGCAAATGGAAAAAATTCTTTCTTATTTAGATATTGGTAAGCAAGAGGGTGCACAATGCCTAATTGGTGGCGAGAAAAATAATGTAGGCGAGGGCTTCGAAAATGGCTACTACATTAAACCGACAGTCTTCAAGGGAAATAATAAAATGCGTATTTTCCAAGAGGAAATTTTCGGACCAGTTGTTGCTGTAACAACGTTTAAAACAAAAGAGGAAGCACTAGAAATGGCTAATGATACATTATATGGCTTAGGTTCTGGCGTTTGGACGAGAGATATTAATACAGCTTATCGCTTCGGTCGTGAAATTCAAGCAGGTCGTGTTTGGACAAACTGTTACCATGCTTATCCGGCACATGCTGCATTTGGCGGCTATAAAATGTCAGGTGTTGGTCGTGAAAATCACAAAATGATGTTAGCACATTACCAACAAACGAAAAACCTATTAGTTAGCTACAGCGAAAACAAACTTGGTTTCTTCTAATTCGTAGGGAGGTGCATGAGCGTGGTTGAACGTGTACTAGCTACAGAAGAAGCGCTGGCACTAATCAATCTATTAAAAGATAAACATGGACCTGTGATGTTTCATCAGTCCGGCGGATGCTGTGATGGCTCCTCGCCAATGTGCTATCCAGAAGGTGATTTGCTATTAGGAGATCAGGATGTGTGCCTTGGAGAGATTGGTGGTGCGCCTTTCTACATGCACAAAAATCAATATGATTACTGGAAGCATACACAAATCATATTGGATGTTGTTGCGGGCAGAGGAGGCATGTTCTCATTAGAGGGCGTAGAGGGAAAACGTTTCCTAACAAGGTCAAGAGCCTTCACATCTGAGGAGTTACGAGAACTAGGGTTAATTTAAATGAAGGATAGTACAGCGGCAGAAAAATTTGCCGCTGTTTTTTATATTAATTTTTGTGGAATAGAGTATGTAAAGCGATATTAGTTGATGAATTTCTTAAAAATAGGAATAAATGTAATCGATCCTTTAAGGTGACGGTAAATAATAGTTTTCTTGTGGTTTTTGCTATCATCCTCAAGACCTCCTTTTATAGTTGTTAATATTTCCTATTAAATCAGATAAATGAAGTAACATACATTAAATTAAGTTTACTTTTTATGTTAATTGTTACAAAGAGGATTGAATCTTTCGCACAGATTGTAACGTAAAATGGGTAAAGGAGTGTGCTAAATATGGATTACGCGCTGATTGAAAATGAACTTACAAATACAGTTGAGGATGTATCAAAGGCTGCTGGTTGGACAGTCGATCGTAAAATTGTTTTAGCGATTGCTAGTAAATTTGTAGCGTCAGGAAAAACTTTTGATGCAATAAGATATAAAAATGTTCTGCAAGAGATGAAGAAGCAATCCTCGTGGATGTCCCCTTTACGAACAACAGTTGGGTATAGTATTGCCGCCAATTTATTGGAGCAAGAAGATACTGAAAAGGCAGTCGAGAATTTACTTACAAACGTGAGTATCTTGAAGGAAGCAAAATTTAGAAGCGGCAATTTCAGCTATATCGGAGCACAGTTTTTGACTGAGGATGAACAAAATAAAAAAGCACATGCACAGGCAGCTAGAACTTTATTCGATGCTATTCGTAAACATCATCCATTTTTAACATCTTATGAGGACATTCCTTATGCAGTGTTATTGAGTAGTCCATCTGATGATGTTGAGCTACGGGCGGAAACAATGAATCAATATTATAAAGAATTACGAACATATAATTTTAATGCTGGTAATGAACTACAGTGGCTATCACAGGTATTAACATTTTTATCCCCACAATTTGATGTTAATCTAGCACCAAATGTTGTGGCACTCCGTGATACACTCAAAAACCAAAATGTAAAGGTCAAGGCTATGCATTATCCTTTACTCGGCTTTTTAGCCATACTAAGTCTTACTAAAGCACAGCTTCAAGATATTATTGATTTATATCATGAATTAAAGGACTTGAAATTATTAAAATGGCACCGTGAATTTGTTCTCTTTATGGCTGTACAAATCGCTATTTATGATATGGCGAAGGTGCAAAAATCTTTGTCCATGACCATTATGTCTTCCATTGAATTATTAATCCAAGCACAGCAAGCAGCGATGATAGCTGCGGTTAGTGCAGCTGCTATTGCATCAAGTTCAAGTTCTTCATGATAGAATAAAGGAGAACTTGATTATTTGGAGGTGCATTTGAAGGATGAAGGAAACAAAACTATGGATGAATGGTCAGTGGCAAGATGCCAAGGAAAGCTATGAGCTAACATCTCCGTATAGTGGTGAGGTTATTGCTCAGGTAGCAAAAGCATCGATACAAGATGTAGAGAGAGCTATCGAAGGTGCACAGCAGGCATTCCAATCGTTTAAAAAGACTACAGCCTACGAACGTGCCGAAATATTATATAAAGTTGTTGAGATTATGCGACAACGTAAAGAAGAATTTGCTGAAATTTTAGCATTAGAGGCAGGGAAGCCTATAGTAGCAGGATTAGCCGAAATGGATCGTACAATCGCAACCTATCAATTTGCGGCAGAGGGAGCTAAACAGTCTAAGGGTGAGACTGTTCCGATGGATGCAGCACCTGGAGCTGGAGATCGTATAGGCTGGACAAAACGAGAACCATTAGGTGTAATCTCAGCCATTACGCCGTTTAATTTTCCATTCAATTTAGTGGCACATAAATTAGGCCCAGCATTTGCAGTAGGTAATACGGTTGTATTAAAGCCAGCAACACAAACGCCGTTAAGTGCTATTGTGATGGCTGAAATTTTTCGTGAAGCAGGATTACCTGATGGCGCGTTGCAGATCGTAACAGGAAGTGGTGGCGAGCTTAGTGATACACTTGTTACGCATCCATACGTCAAAAAAGTAACCTTTACAGGCAGTAGTAAAGTTGGTTTGAGCATTAAAGAAAAGGTCGGTTTGCGTAAAATAACGTTAGAACTAGGTTCTAATGCAGCCGTAATTGTCGAACCATCGACGCCAATTCATAAAATTGTTAGTCGTTGCGTAAGCGGTGCTTTCAACTTTGCTGGACAAGTATGTATTTCGTTACAACGTATTTATGTGCATTCGTCCATCATTGATGAATTTACTGAAGCATTCGTTGAAGAAACGAAAAAACTTATAGTAGGAGACCCGTTAGATACAAAGACAGATGTCAGTGCCATGATTAATCCAAATGAGGTAGAACGTATCCGAGCGTGGGTTGAGGAAGCGCAAGAACAAGGGGCAGTTATTGCAACAGGTGGCGAATTTACAGAACGTACTCTAACACCAACAGTTATGACGAATGTAACAGCTGACATGAAAATTATCTGTCAGGAAACATTCGCACCAATCGTCTCAATTGTTTCATATGAAACATTAGACGACGCGATTCGACTTGTGAACGAGTCGGACCTTGGTCTAAATGCGGGTATTTACACGAATATATTGTCAGATGCCTTATATGCAGCAGACGAATTACAGGCTGGTACTGTCATTATTAATGATATTCCGACATTCAGGGTAGATAACATGCCATATGGTGGTGTGAAGATGAGTGGTTATGGACGAGAAGGAATTAAGTGGGCCATTGAGGAAATGAGCGATATGAAATTTATTTCGATGAAAAAATCATTCTAAATTTGCATCAGCTCTTCTTCTGCGATACGATGACGAAAGAACATTACATGAAGGGAAGTTGCAAGTATTATGCCAAACAACGCTGTACCAATGAGCCAATCACGTACGGTTCAATCGCGTCTCGTATTACCCCCAGACACAAATAATCACAATTCTATTTTCGGTGGAAGAGTGTTAGCTTATATTGATGAAATCGCTGCTATTACAGCAATGAAACATGCGAAGGGACTCGTAGTTACAGCCTCTATTGATTCGGTTGATTTTTTATCGGCTGCACATGTAGGGGATATTCTTGAAATCGAGAGTATTGTTTCGTCTACAGGACGTTCTTCTATGGAAGTTTACGTTCGTGTTGTTTCTCGTAATATTGAGACTGGCGAGGAAAAATTAACGACAGAATCCTTTGTTACGATGGTTGCAGTAAATGAGGAAGGGAAACCAGTACCAGTTCCTGCGATTTATCCTGAAACAGATGAAGAAAAACGTTTGTTTGAAACAGGGCCAGCAAGACGAGAGCACCGTAAGCAAAAACGTGCATTACCACATTAAGGAGAAAGGGAAATTCGCTTTTAAAAGTGAATTTCCCTTTCATTTTACATATTTAGTTCATTAACTACATTAATAAGAGAGTCAGAAGAAGAAGAAACGAGCGTAGCTCCCTGTGATAATTCAGTAATTAGATTAGAGATGGCTGAAATATCTCTTGATGTGTTGACATATTGCTGTTGAATGCCAGAAACAGCATCGGCAATATCATTAAATGACTTGGATAAATTCTCTTGTGTATTGACACTGTGCTGAATTTTTTGATCCACATTAAGAACGGAATTGGCCATCGTTGTAATATTGCTTTCTGTTTCTTTAATGAGGTGTGAAACATTTTGTACGGCATTTTTTGTTTCCTCAGCAAGCTTGCGTACTTCCTCAGCCACCACCGCGAAACCTTTCCCATGTTCTCCAGCTCGAGCAGCCTCGATGGAAGCATTTAAGGCTAATAAATTGGTTTGATCAGCAATACCTGTAACAAGTCCAACAATCTCAGAAATTTTCTGAGAAGAAGTACGTAGCTGATTCATCGTTACCTCCAGACTGTTGACACTTTGTAAAATGACTTGGATTAAATCATTTTGTTCTTTAAGCTGCAGTTGACCACGTCTTGATTTTTCTTGGGTATCTGCTACGAAGCTTAATCCTTGCTTTGTCGCCACAGCAATATCATCTGTCTGCGAGGAAATAACCAATAGTGATGCTGCTGTTTCTTCACTAATAGAGTTGAGCTCCTCTGCTGTACTCTGAATGGTTGTAACAAGAGAGTTTTTTGTTGCATCAGCCACTGAGCGAATGCGTTCTTCTTCATTTTCATAGGCCTCAATCACAAGCTGTTGCTCGAAATTAATGATTTTACAAAAAGCATTTATGGCACGAATGGCATCTTGTTTTGAGATGTCCACTTCGCTCACAAAATTTGTGAATGTAGAAGTGAGTGATTGGAATGAGGCAATATACCATTTGGATTGTAAACCAATTCGCACGTGAGTCTCGGCAATTGCCTTTCTTTCGGCAATGTAGGCATCATTTATATGACTCTCAAAAATATCACTTAAATGTTTATGTAATGTAATTTTCAAACGGTCAATATGTGATGTTCTATTAATAATATCGATTAGATCTTGGCTTAAACTAATGGCAGCATAAAATTGCTCCACCATTGCAGGGATGAGATCCTTTGCAAGCGGTTGTAGTTGTTTAATGATTGCTAAATCGTCTACTGTTAAATTTAAAAGTTGCAATTGTTTTTGAAGATTTGGGTAGTTCGATACATCTAGTCGAACATCATTCTTAAAATTTTCAGGTGTTAATGTAATTGAATAGTTAGCACTACTGTTTTTGGAAAACCAACTCATTATTATTTGCTCCATTCCTAATATCCATAATAAATTGTAAGTAAAAAAGCCTTTTGAAATTTGTTAGGTTTGTAAATTTGATAAATAATTGGTATTAAATCTATTTTACTATTATTTGCTGAATATTTGGTTAAAAATTTGGTTATTTCTTTATTTTTTTACTTTATTGTCAGTTCAATTAGTGAAGCGAAGTAAATTTGAATTTAAAATAGGAAACCTGTAAAATACGAACTGTTTAGCAAGATAGAGACTGTACGTAAAAAGGGAGTAGAGGAGGTATTATATGGAGAAAAAGCGTTTTAAATTTGTCATCCCAGTCATGGTTATTGTCGCAATTGGCTCTGTTTATATGTTACGAAACTATTATGCTGAGGTACCCTCTGTTGAGCGATTATTAATTACAATCTGTGCAACTTTGGGATCAGGCGTACTAGCATACTTTTTATTTCCGCAGCAAGGTGATAATAAAATTGATGATAGGGGACCCTATTAACTTCTTGAAAAAGGAGACTGCTCGTTTCATGACAAAACGAGCAGCTTTTTTTATGGTTTAAATAATTTAAACCAGCCTTTATGTTTAAAGATAGCTAGCATAAAGATCGCAATAATAATCATGGAGCTTAGTACAATAAAATAGCTGTAATGGCCATGAAGCTCAGGCATGTTATCAAAGTTCATGCCATATACACCAGCAATAAAAGTAAGGGGAATAAAGATAGTTGATACAATGGTTAAAGTCATCATAATGCCGTTCATGCGACTTGAGCTCATAGCCATATAGCTATCGCGCATATCCGCTGTCAATTCTCGATTGGATTCAACCATTTCAGTTAGTTTAATGAGATGGTCGTATATATCCCCGAAATAAGCTCTTTCTGATTTGTTTAAAGAAAAACGGTAAGAATTAAGAATTCGATATAAAAGATCTCGCATCGGTAAAATAGTGCGTCTAAGGTCAAGCAAATCGCTACGGAATTCGAAGACAATCTTCATGGCATTTACGTTGCTTTGGTATGTAAGTTCGCCTTCAAGTGCATTAAGATGATCTTCAATTTTATAAACAAGAGGGAAATAGCTATCCACGATTTTATCAATTGTTTGATATGTTAAATAAACCGTCCCCCGTTCCCAATTCTTTGGTTGGCTTGCTAGTATCTTTTGTACCTTATCTATTTCAGGAACAGGGTTTTTATGGAACGTCACAATAAATTTATTGGAGGCAAAAATATTAACCTCTTCTGCAGCTAGGGTCTCTTCATTTACTCGATGAATAACAAAGAAATGAAAATCATCATAGAAATCGAGCTTTGGGCGCTGTAATCGCATTAAGCAATCTTCAATAGCAAGCGGATGGAAATGGAAAAATGTATCTAATAATGATTCTTCTTCGGCTGTAGGGCAATTAAAATCAACCCAATACCATTCAAATTCTTGCTGATGTATAACTTCCAATGGAAAATCTTTTAGTAATTGTTGTTGTTTTGTAATACCAATGGTGCTTATCACGGTTTTCACCTCAAATTATTTACTACAAAATATTTATTTAGTGCCCCTCTTTAAAGCATACCCAACCAGCAAATAAAGTAGTGGCAAAAAATCTAGAAGGTTTTGTAAAGCCCGCCTTTTGTAGCAGTGTTAAAATATCCTCTTCACGCATAAACGAAAGGGAGCGAATGGATTTTTCCATCTCTGCTACATCAGATGCAGAAAGCTTTGTATGTTGTAGCCAATAGGAACGCCATAAATCAAATTGTAGTTCAGTTTCTAAAGAGCCGGGCTGACCATATTTTGAGACAAGGACAAACGGTGCTCCAGGCTTTAAATGTCTTGCGATTTCTTCTAATGTAGATAGTTTTTCTTCATAACCCAGAATAAAATGCAGAACGAGAACACAACTTGCTGCATCGTATTTTATGGAGGGTAATTGAGTATCTAGTATTGTTCCTTGGTGGAAAGACAGCGTATTGGGTAGAGTGTGTAGACGTTCCTTTGCTATGCTGAGCATGGACTCTGATGGATCAATACCTGTGAATGACCAGTCGGGCCTTCCATCTGCAAGCTGTAAAATTTCATTGCCGCTTCCTGCACCCACAATTAACATATCAGCTTTATCTGGCAGTGTGGAATGATAAAAGGTTTGTATTAAACGTAGCATGGCATCATAGCTTGGCAATGTACGACGAATACCCTTTTCATATTCGTTTGCTAATGTGTTGTTAAATTCCATCTCTCATCACAGCCTTCCAAAAAAAATTTAATAAATCTTATTTAATGTGAAACTATTACGGGTATAGTTCCGTAAATAGTAGTACATAAAACATAGACAAAGTACAAAGAAAGGGTTGATATATATGGAGACTAAATGGTCTAAAGTAATCATACACGCAAGTGCATTTTTTGCGCCATGGTTAGTACCTATTATTTTCTTCTTAATTAGTTCGGATGAGGAAGTGAAGGCGATTTCTATTCAAGCATTGCTCTTCCAAATTGTTATGGGTATTTTAATCGCTATCTCAGTTGTTTTAAGTTTTGTTCTTATTGGGTTACCGTTTTTAATCATTTTCGGCATCATGTTATTTGTTGTACCAATTATCGGTATCGTAAAAGCATTGTCTGATGAGCCTTGGCGTTATCCAATTGTTGGTCGTTGGGTATAATTTTCATAGACGCAAGTATATGCTAGTTGCATATGCTTGCGTTTTTTCTATGACTAATAAGGGTACATTAGGTATATGAGCAAATTATAACCCGCGCAGTTTTAACTGAAAAAGTGCTGTTTTTCGTACTAAAATAGGCATTTTAAGACTTTTCACTTTTCTATGGGCGAAATCATTGCAATTTTTTTGAAGCGTTTTGTATAATATACTAAAAGAAAGTCAAAGATAGTCAAAGTCAGTGAAGCAAGCGAGGTGTATTCCTAAAATGCGTAATATATCAGACATCATAGAAGGTTACTTAAAGCAAGTACTTGAATTAGGTGGAGAAGGGCATATTGAAATTAAACGGAGTGAGATTGCTGATAAATTTCAATGTGTGCCATCACAAATAAATTATGTAATTAATACAAGATTTACTGCCGAGCGAGGTTACCTTGTTGAGAGCAAACGTGGTGGTGGTGGGTACATACGAATTTTACGTGTCCGCGCGCATTCACAGATTGATTTAATCGACGATGTTCTCAGACAAATAGAAGGTGGAGCATCTCAAACGATGGCAGAAGATTTAGTATATCGGCTCATCGATGAGCAGGTAATTTCAAAACGAGAAGCGAAATTAATGTTAGCAGCAATTGATCGCTCCACAATCGATTTACATCTCCCTTTAAGAGATACTATTCGAGCAAAGATCTTGCGAGCAATGCTGACAACAATCAAATATGAACAGCAAAAATAGTGAGGTGATGGAAATGATATGCGAACATTGTAAACAACGTAATGCGACAGTTACAGTAACACAAGTTCAAAATGGGCAAAAGGTGGAGCACCATTATTGTGACGTCTGCGCCTCACAGTTCCATCCATTTCATGCAGAGTTTAAACAAGAGCCAGTGTCTATTCAACAGCTATTGTCGAACTGGTTCGGCTCGCCTACATGGCAAAAGGTGGGGGAAAAACAACAAGTTCAACCACAACAGCAAACATGCCCACAATGTGGATTTTCGTATAAACAATTTTTAAAAGAAGGTAAATTTGGATGCCCGAGCTGTTATGACACCTTTAGTGAGCATTTGCCTAAGCTCTTTAATCGCATACAGGCAGGCCCTCAACACATTGGTAAAATGCCTGGTGCTCGCAGTAATGTGTATGTCATTAAAAAGCAAATAGAGGATATCCGCAAGCGTATGAAGGCCGCTGTAGCAGAAGAACAATTTGAGGAGGCGGCGAAGCTCCGTGATGAAGTTAAAGAGCTAGAGAAGCATCTACAATTTGAAGGTGGTGATGTGTCATGATGATTGATTCATTTTTAGAGCGTGCGACTCCAACGTGGATGCATATCAAGGATGATTATTCAGATATTGTCATTAGTACACGTATTCGCCTTGCTCGAAATTTAGATGGCTATCGATTTCCATTAGCTTTCTCAGAGAATGAGGCACTGCAGGTGGAACAGGCAGTTACACATGCACTAAGTGATAGCCCAACGCTTCAAAATGATTATGCTTATTTTGCTATTAAGGATTTAACGCCTCTACAGCGTCAAATTCTTGTAGAAAAGCATTTGATTAGTCCACAGCTTGCTAAAAAAGAGCAAGTAGGCTCCATACTTCTTTCTGAAGATGAATCCGTTAGCATTATGGTGAATGAAGAGGATCATTTACGCATTCAATGTATGACAGCAAGCTTTCAACTTCAAAGTGCCTATGAACAAGCAAATAAAATTGATCGTATCCTAGAGAAAGTATTACCGTATGCCTTTCGAGATACTTTTGGCTATTTAACAAGTTGTCCGACGAATATTGGCACGGGTCTTCGCGCATCGGTCATGATGCATCTACCCGCACTGACATTAACCGGGCAAATGAATCAAATTATTAATGCCATGACTCGCTTAGGAATGACTGTAAGAGGTATATATGGGGAAGGCAGCGAAAATTTAGGAAATGTTTATCAAGTGTCGAATCAAATTACACTTGGGAAGACAGAAGAAGACATTTTAGCAGACATACAAAGTGTCGCTGAAAAGATTATCCAAAAAGAGCGACACGCAAGAGGGAAGTTGATGGAAAAGGCAGAGCTTGCTCTAGAAGATAGAGTATATCGGGCTTTAGGTACCCTTACACATGCGAGAATTCTAACAAGTGAGGAAGCCGCTACCTGTCTATCTAATGTTCGTTTAGGAGTAGATCTACAGTTAATTGATGGGATTCAAGCAACAACCTTAAATGAATGTGTTGTTAGTATGCAACCAGGTTTTTTACAGCACTATGCAGGTGAGGCACTGCCCCCTGCTGAACGGGATCGTGTCCGAGCGGAAATGCTCCGTGAGGCATTATCTCAAGAATATGCGAATAAGCCTATAAATGGGGAAAAAGGAGAGGATTTATATGATGTTTAATCGTTTTACACAACGCGCGCAAAAAGTATTACAGCTTGCTCAGGAAGAGGCTATTCGTTGGAAGCACGAATCTATTGGAACAGAGCACATTCTATTAGGGCTTATACGTGAAGGCGGCGGTATTGCTGCGAAAGCGTTAGAAGCCATTGATATTAGTCCTCAAATGATTGAAGCTGGTATTGAGGAATTAGTTGGTAAAGGTAAAGAAGATGTCGGCCCAATTGTTCACTATACGCCAAGAGCTAAGAAAGTAATTGAACTATCTGTGGATGAATCACGTAAATTAGGTCACTCGTATATCGGCACAGAGCACTTATTATTAGCGCTTATTCGTGAAGGTGAAGGCGTGGCAGCTCGCGTCTTAAACAATGCGGGTGTCGGCTTAAATAAAGCACGTCAGCAAGTATTATTGCTATTAGGTAACAACGATAATGCACAATCTGGGCAACAAGCAGCTCAAGCTGCCAATACCCCAACTTTAGATAGCCTAGCGCGTGATTTAACACAAATTGCACGTGAAGGCACATTGGACCCTGTTATTGGTCGAAGCAAGGAAATTACACGTGTGATTGAAGTGTTATCGCG
Source organism: Lysinibacillus sp. FSL L8-0126 (assembly GCF_038630385.1). Taxonomy (NCBI): domain Bacteria; kingdom Bacillati; phylum Bacillota; class Bacilli; order Caryophanales; family Bacillaceae; genus Lysinibacillus; species Lysinibacillus sp. FSL L8-0126. The sequence continues at coordinate 1,666,620 of NZ_CP152028.1, forward strand.
TCGTACGAAAAATAACCCTGTATTGATTGGTGAGCCAGGTGTTGGTAAAACAGCAATTGCTGAAGGGTTAGCACAGCAAATTATCCATAATGAAGTACCGGAAATCCTACGTGACAAACGTGTCATGACTTTAGATATGGGGACGGTTGTTGCAGGTACTAAATATCGTGGTGAATTTGAAGATCGTTTGAAAAAGGTGATGGATGAAATTCGCCAAGCTGGCAACATCATTTTATTCATTGATGAATTGCATACATTAATCGGTGCAGGTGGTGCAGAAGGTGCAATTGATGCCTCCAATATTTTAAAACCATCTTTAGCACGCGGTGAGCTTCAATGTATTGGTGCAACAACATTAGACGAGTACCGCAAATATATTGAAAAGGATGCAGCATTAGAGCGTCGCTTCCAACCAATCCAAGTAGATGAACCAACAGTGGAAGAAGCGATTCTAATTATTCAAGGCTTACGTGACCGTTATGAAGCGCATCACCGTGTAAAAATTACAGATGAAGCGATTGAAGCAGCGGCTAAAATGAGTGACAGATATATTTCAGACCGATTCTTACCAGATAAAGCAATTGACTTAATCGACGAGGCAGGTTCTAAAGTCCGCTTACGTTCATTTGCAGTGCCACCAAACTTAAAGGCACTTGAAGATAAACTTGAAAATGTGCGCTCTGAAAAAAATGCAGCCGTATCAGGCCAAGAATTTGAAAAGGCAGCCTCTCTAAGAGACACAGAGCAAAAGCTGAAAGATGAAATTGAAGCTACACGAAAAAATTGGAAAGAAGAGCAAGGCAAAGCGGAATCTAAAGTGACTGTGGATGATGTTGCAGCAGTTGTATCAATGTGGACAGGAATCCCAGTAGCTAAAATTGCTTCCGAGGAATCTTCGAAGTTATTACAACTTGAAGAAGAGTTACACAAACGTGTAGTAGGGCAAGGAGAAGCGGTAGAAGCGATTTCTCGTGCGATCCGTCGTGCAAGAGCAGGCTTAAAAGATCCAAAACGACCAATCGGCTCATTCATTTTCTTAGGACCTACAGGTGTTGGTAAAACAGAGTTGGCAAGAGCACTTGCTGAAGTGATGTTTGGCGATGAAGATGCGATGATTCGTGTCGATATGTCTGAGTACATGGAGAAGCATTCGACTTCTCGTTTAGTAGGTTCACCTCCAGGCTATGTGGGCTTTGATGATGGTGGTCAATTGACTGAAAAGGTTCGCCGTAAACCATACTCGGTTGTGTTATTAGATGAAATTGAAAAAGCACATCCAGATGTTTTCAATATTCTACTGCAAGTTCTTGAAGATGGCCGTTTAACAGATTCTAAGGGCCGTGTAGTAGACTTCCGTAATACAGTAGTCATTATGACTTCAAACGTTGGTGCCGATGCTTTAAAATATCAAAAGAGCCTTGGTTTCAATGTAGGTGGAGCAGAATCTAAGCATAAAGATATGAAGGGTACGATGCTAGAAGAATTGAAAAAGGCATTCCGTCCAGAGTTCTTAAACCGTATCGATGAAATGATTGTCTTCCACGCATTAGATAAAGAGCATTTAAAAGAAATCATTGCAATGATGGGCAATGCACTAACAAAACGCTTAAAAGAGCAAGATATTTCGTTGGAGCTAACTGATGCAGCACTTGAGAAAATTGCTGAGGAAGGCTATGACCCTCAATATGGTGCTCGTCCGTTACGCCGTGCATTACAAAAACAAGTAGAGGATCGATTATCAGAAGAATTGCTGAAAGGTAATGTAGAGAAGGGTAATCAGGTAATCATTGATTATGTAGACGGTGAGTTTATTGTAAAGAAAAAAGAGGGAGTATCCATCTCTAAATAATTTTATGCAAAGACAGCGAGGCTTTAAGTGCCAAGCTGTCTTTTTTTCTGTACAATTAATGATAAGAACAAATATTCGAGGTGAAAGCAATTTGGCAAAGAAAAAAACAAAGTTTGTATGTTCAGGCTGTGGCTATGAAACTGCAAAATGGATGGGAAGATGTCCAGGGTGTGGAGAATGGAATAAGATGGTGGAAGAAGTTGAGATGGTCGCAAAGGGACCACGAGGAGCATTCCAGCATTCTGCTACAGTTACCCAAAAGGCTCTCCCAATTATTCAGGTCGAAGCGACTGAAGAATCCCGTGTAGCGACGGAAATGGGCGAACTGAATCGCGTATTGGGTGGCGGTATTGTACCCGGTTCGCTCGTATTAATCGGGGGAGATCCGGGGATTGGGAAATCTACACTATTACTACAAGTTTCAGCATTACTTTCGAATAAAGGGCATCGTGTGCTTTATATTTCTGGAGAGGAGTCCATTCGTCAAACAAAATTACGAGCAGAGCGTCTAGGAGTGGTTTCTCAAGAGCTTTACATATATTCCGAGACGAATCTCGAATTTTTAAACCAAACCATTGATGAAGTACAACCGAAATTTGTCATTGTCGATTCCATACAAACCGTCTTTCATCCAGAAGTAACAAGTGCACCAGGTAGTGTATCGCAAGTTCGTGAATGTACGGCAGAACTGATGCGAATCGCCAAGACAAAAGGCATTGCTATTTTCTTGGTCGGGCATGTAACAAAAGAGGGGCAAATTGCCGGACCTCGTATTTTAGAGCATATGGTTGATACAGTGTTATATTTTGAAGGAGAAAGACATCATAATCATCGTATTCTACGCAGCCAAAAAAACCGCTTCGGCTCTACCAATGAAATTGCGATATTTGAAATGCTTCAAGGGGGATTAAAGGAAGTGCTCAATCCTTCTGAATTATTTTTGCAGGAGCGGTCACAAGGAGCAGCGGGATCCACTATTGTTGCATCCATGGAGGGGACAAGACCCATCCTTGTTGAAATTCAATCTTTAGTAACACCTACAAGCTTTAATTACCCTAAACGCATGGCAACTGGTGTCGATCAAAACCGAGTGCAATTGCTAATGGCAGTGCTAGAAAAACGGATGGGCCTCATGCTACAAGCTCAGGACGCATATATTAAAGTTGCTGGTGGTGTCAAATTGGATGAGCCAGCAATTGATTTAGCGGTGTTGACAAGTATTGTCTCAAGCTTTAAAGATCAAGCTGTGCGAGCAACGGACTGCTTTATTGGTGAAGTAGGGCTGACAGGTGAGGTACGTCGAGTATCGCGGATTGAACAGCGTGTTATTGAAGCGGCAAAGCTTGGGTTTAAAAGAGCTTTCATACCTGCCTCCAATATTGGTGGTTGGGATTTTCCACAGGGAATAGAAATTGTCGGAGTAGAAACGATCAAAGATGCATTAAATGCATGCTTTAGAGAGTTGTAAAGGGAAATTGTGCATGTTGGATACCATTCTGACATGCATTTTCCGTCATTTTTAACACTAAAATCGGAAACTCAAGTAAGGGGATAGACGTCCTAGATAATAGCAGGATAAAGTCATGCAAGAGTGTCATCGAAAACACAGTAAGATAGAGGTTGGGAAGAATGATGTCTAAATGATTTATCCCTGTGAATGAACATCAAAAATAATGATAATTTGATGAGCTCATGAAGGATTTTCTACAGTAAACTATGTATAATCTTAACTAACAATAGGAGGTGACAGCTTGTGAAAAAATTTGTTCAAATTGCCTTTTTACTGATTGGAGGAGCATTGGGCCTTGTTTTCTTACCGCCATTATACGAATTGCTTCATTTATCATCTAATCCTTGGCTAGATAATCCTTACGTATCAGTAGCATTAGGCGCGCTTTTACTATTTACTTTGTCTTTTGCATTTTCCGATTATTTTGTGAAGCTCATTAGCTGGATGGAAGAGGTTCTGTTTAAGGTGCCTATCGGAGATTTATTTTTTGGTACGCTTGGCTTAATCATGGGGCTGATTGTAGCTTATTTTTTAGGCTTCGCCATCGATAGTGTGAAATTCCCTGTAATTACAGAAGTACTCCCTATTATTCTGTCATTTGTATTAGGTTATTTAGGGTTCCGTTTAGGTTTTAGAAAAAGAGATGAATTAATACAGCTTTTTACTTTACGTAGTAATAATACAAAGAAAAAGGCTGCTGAAGGTGCTGAAATTCAAGAAATACGTGGGAGTTATAAGCTGTTAGATACGAGCGTTATTATTGATGGTCGTATTGCAGATATTTCTGGAACTGGCTTTATAGAAGGGGTCTTAGTCGTTCCCCAATTTGTCCTTACAGAGCTGCAGCATATTGCCGATTCTTCCGATACGTTAAAACGTACAAGAGGTCGTCGTGGATTAGATATTTTAAGAAAATTACAAGATGAACGTAAGACAAAAGTGGAAATTACGGATGAGGATTTTGAGGATGTGCAAGAGGTGGATTTAAAGCTTGTACGTCTTGCAAAGAAAATGGGGAATGACACACAGATTGTCACAAATGATTTTAACTTGAATAAAGTCTGTGAGCTCCATCATGTGAAAGTATTAAATATTAATGATTTAGCGAATGCGGTGAAGCCTGTTGTAATCCCAGGTGAAGATATGCAGGTTGTGGTCATCAAGGATGGTAAAGAGCATAATCAAGGGGTTGCCTATTTAGATGATGGAACAATGATTGTTGTTGAAGGTGGCCGTAGTTATATCGGACAGGCCATTACTGTGACAGTAACGAGTGTGCTGCAAACATCAGCGGGTCGAATGATATTTGCCAAGCCGAAGGACGATTAGGATGTGGAAAAATGCAATATGAAGTAGTACTACCTGCGGCAGGAAGCGGAAAACGCATGGGTGCGGGACAAAATAAATTGTTTTTAAAACTTTTAGAGAAGCCTATTCTGATCCACACGCTAGAAGTGTTTCAACAAGATCCTTTTTGCACTGGTATTTGGCTGGCTGTAAAACCAGAAGAACGTACTTATATTCAAGAATTGCTAGAGCAATTTGAGATTACAAAAGTGAAGGGCTTACCTGATGGCGGTGCTGAGCGACAGCATTCAGTCCATTCATGTATGAAAGAGATGCAGCAGGTAGATATTGTGCTTGTCCACGATGCAGCTCGGCCTTTTATTACACATGATATTATCGCTAGCCTTGTACAAAGTGCTCATGAGTTTGGGGCAGCTATTGCAGGGGTTCGAGCGAAGGATACAATGAAAAAGGTTCGTAATGGTATTATCGAAGAAACAGTTGATCGTGATAGCTTATGGATGATTCAAACGCCACAAGCCTTCCAATTTGATTTAATTGTGGAGGCAGAGGATGTTGCTGAGAAGGTGGGCTTTCTTGGTACAGATGAAGCTATGCTAGTTGAACGCTTAGGTCATGCAGTGCATATTGTAGAAAGTAGCTATGAAAATGTCAAAATGACGACACAGGAAGATTTAATATTTGGTGAAGCTATTTTACGTAAACGAGCATTGCAAATAAACGAATAGTAATCTAAAAATCTCATTGGCGATTGTTGCTAATGGGATTTTATCTTGATTTAGCCAATGTTTATAGAGCAAGACGCAAACTTATGCTGAGATGTAAGTGAGGGGAAAGGCTCACTATTTGCTATCAGCTCAATTTCCTAGGAAATATGTTAAAATGTGAGGGTATAATAGTGAGTAAATATAAAAGTGAAAGAAGGTGAATGAGACTGCGATTACAGCAGGCAAGGAGCTGTTTTGATCCACATGTTTTGCTAAAGTAGTCTCTCTATCATATGTTTCGAATTGGACAAGGTTTTGACGTACATGCATTTGAAGAAGGTCGTCCATTAATTATTGGTGGTATTACGATTCCACATGAAAAAGGGCTAGTAGGGCATTCTGATGCAGATGTTCTTTTACACACGGTTACGGATGCAGCTCTAGGGGCAATTGGAGAAGGAGATATCGGTCGTCATTTTCCAGATACGGACCCAGCCTTTAAAGACGCTGATTCAGCAAAACTATTAGCGTATATTTGGAAAATTGTTGAGGACAAAGGCTATGTGCTAGGGAATGTAGATTGTACAATTATGGCACAGCGCCCCAAGATGGCGCCTTATATTGGACAGATGCAAAATCGCATCGCTGAATTGCTCCATGCAGAGCCGTCTCAAGTCAATGTAAAGGCAACGACAACTGAACGTTTAGGTTTTACAGGTCGTGAGGAAGGTATAGCGGCTATGGCCACAATTCTATTGATGAAGAAATAAATGCGGATTAACTCCGCTTTTATTTCCTGTAACAGAGTGGTAAAATGAACAAAGTTAATTTTTTGATCGAAAATTTAGGAGGCTTTTAATATGACGAAAGAAGTTCGCGTTCGTTACGCGCCATCTCCAACAGGTTTTTTACATATAGGTGGAGCGCGTACAGCATTATTCAATTATTTATATGCAAAACATCATAACGGTAAATTCATTGTACGTATTGAAGATACGGATATTGAACGTAATGTAGAGGGTGGAGAAGCATCTCAGCTAGATAACCTAAAATGGTTAGGTATTGAATATGATGAGTCCATTGATATTGGTGGACCTTATGCGCCTTATCGTCAAATGGAACGTCTTGATATTTATAAAGAGCACGCTGAGAAATTATTAGAACAAGGTGTCGCTTACAAATGTTTCTGCTCATCAGAAAAGCTTGAAGCATCACGTGAAGAACAAAAAGCAAGGGGTGTAGCGGCCCCTACTTACGATGGGACATGTCGTCACTTATCAGCAGAGGAAGTCGCAGCTAAAGAAGCAGCGGGCGAGCCATATACAATCCGTATGCGTGTTCCTGAAAATGTAACATATGAGTTTGAAGATTTAGTTCGTGGACTAGTTACATTTGAATCTAAAGACATTGGTGACTGGGTACTTGTAAAAGCAAATGGTATTCCAACATATAACTATGCGGTTGTGCTAGACGATCACTTTATGGAAATCTCGCATGTTTTCCGTGGAGAAGAGCATTTATCGAATACGCCAAAGCAAATGATGATTTTTGATGCATTTGGCTGGGAATATCCACGCTTCGGTCATATGACATTAATTATTAATGAAAATCGTAAAAAGCTATCTAAACGTGATGAATCAATTATTCAATTTGTCACGCAATATAAAGATTTAGGATATCTTCCTGAAGCAATGTTCAACTTCTTTGCGCTACTTGGATGGTCTCCAGAAGGGGAAGAAGAGATCTTCTCGAAAGAAGAGTTTATTAAAATCTTTGATGAAAAACGTCTTTCTAAATCACCATCTATGTTCGATAAGCAAAAGCTGACATGGATGAATAATCAATATATTAAAAAACTATCTTTAGAAGAAGTCGTAGCATTGTCTTTACCACACTTGCAAAAAGCAGAGCTATTACCTGAAGAACTTACGGCAGAGCAATATGCATGGGCGACGGATTTAATCGCACTTTATCACGATCAAATGAGCTTTGGGGCAGAGATTGTGGAGTTATCTAGCCTATTCTTTAACGACCATATTGAATATGATGAAGAAGCAAAAGAGGTTTTAGCGGGAGAGCAAGTGCCTGAAGTAATGGCAGCATTTAAAGCAGAGCTTGAGCAATTAGAAGAATTTACACCAGATGCAGTAAAAGCTGCTATTAAAGCTGTGCAAAAAGCAACAGGTCATAAAGGTAAAAATCTATTTATGCCAATTCGTGTTGTAACAACAGGTGAAACGCATGGACCAGAGTTACCAAATGCGATTTGTTTAATTGGTAAAGAGAAAACAATTGACCGCGTAGAAAAATTTGCCCAATAAAGAGAAATTTATTGACAATCCATTCTTTCGTTGTAAAATGTATTTACATTGAAAAAGCGTTGATAAGGAGAAGTAAGTGGCGCATGCTCTTAAGAGAGGACCATCACCGGCTGAAAGTGGTCTGAGCCCAGGCAAAACTGAAATGCACCTTTGAGCATAGAGCTGAACTATAGTAGGCTTTATCGAGTCGTTCCCGTTAAAGAACGTCCAGAGTGGAAGGCATCTTTGCCTTCAAACAGAGTGGAACCACGCATTTTAAGCGTCTCTGTCATTCCCTTTTGGGGATGATAGGGGCGCTTTTTATTTTTTAGAAAAAGGCAATGATGCAGGCTTCATTAATTTACAAGGAGGCGTCAATACCACATCATCTACGCAGGGAATCTGAAGGAAATTGGCAATTGCTATCGTTTTAGTGTGTAGGATTTCAAAGGATTTGAGCAAGACCAACATGAAAAGGGGGAGTTTTTGTGTTTAAAAGAATGAAGGAAGATGTGGAAACAATTTTTGAGAATGATCCAGCAGCACGTAGTGTATTTGAAGTGGTGTTAACCTATTCTGGTTTGCATGCGACATGGGCGCATCGAGTGGCGCATTGGTTCTTTAAAAGACATTTTTATTTTATAGCTCGTGCCATTTCGCAAATTAGCCGTTTCTTTACGGGGATTGAAATTCACCCAGGTGCAAAAATTGGTCGTCGTTTCTTTATAGACCATGGTATGGGTGTTGTCATTGGTGAAACATGTGAAATTGGTAATAATGTTACTTTGTATCAAGGTGTAACATTAGGTGGTACAGGGAAAGAAAAAGGAAAACGACACCCTACGTTAGAGGACAATGTGCTTGTTGCAACGGGCGCGAAAGTATTAGGCTCTATCACAATTGGTGAGAATAGTAAAATTGGTGCGGGATCAGTTGTTTTAAAAGAAGTACCGCCAAACGCTACAGTTGTCGGTATTCCTGGTAAAATAGTAATTAAGGATGGAGTTCGTCTAGAGAAAAAACTAGATCATCAAAATATACCTGATCCTGTGGAAGAACGTTGTCAAGTTTTCGAGAAGCAAATCACTGAATTGCAGCAGGAAATCGAACGCTTACAAAAGGAGAGAGAAACACAATGAGTATTCAAATATTTAACTCATTAACAAGACAAAAGGAAACCTTCGTACCGCTAGAAGAAGGAAAAGTTAAAATGTATGTCTGCGGTCCGACTGTTTATAACTATATCCATATTGGAAATTCACGTCCTGTCATTGTGTATGATACAGTTCGCCGTTATTTTCAATATAAAGGCTATGATGTAAAATTCGTATCCAATTTTACGGATGTAGACGATAAAATCATTAAGGCAGCAAATGAGTTAGGCGAAGAAGTGCATGAATTAACAGAGCGCTTTATTGCTGCGTACTTCGAGGATGTTACAGCACTAGGGTGCAAAAAAGCGGATGTTCATCCACGTGTAACAGAGCATATGGACGATATCATTCAATTTATTCAAGTATTAATTGATAAAGGCTATGCTTATGAATCTGCTGGGGATGTGTATTATCGCACACGTAAGTTTGATGGCTATGGTAAATTATCGCATCAATCAGTAGACGATTTAAAAATCGGTGCTCGTATTGAAGCAGGCGAGAAAAAAGATGATGCATTAGATTTTGCTTTATGGAAAGCTGCGAAGCCGGGTGAGATCTTCTGGGAAAGTCCATGGGGAGATGGTCGTCCAGGCTGGCATATTGAATGTTCTGTAATGGCTCGTGAGCATTTAGGAGATACTATTGATATTCATGCTGGTGGGCAAGATTTAACTTTCCCTCACCATGAAAATGAAATTGCTCAATCAGAAGCACATAACGATAAAACATTTGCACGTTATTGGATGCATAACGGGTATATTAATATCGATAATGAAAAGATGTCTAAATCTCTTGGCAATTTCATTCTTGTTAATGATATTCGTAAACAAATTAATCCACAGATACTACGTTTCTTTATGCTATCGGTTCATTATCGTCACCCAATTAACTTTGCTAAAGATTTAGTAGAAGCTGCTGCAACGGGCTTAGAACGCATTCGTACAGCTTACAATAATGTGAAGCATCGTCTTACAACTACAGCAAGCTTAGGTGATCACTCGGAAGAATGGCTGAGCAAAATTGCTGAACAAAAAGCACAGTTTGAAGAGGCAATGGATGATGACTTTAATACTGCAAACGCTATTTCAGTATTATTCGAGGTAGCACGTATTGCTAATATTTACTTAAATGAAGCAAATACTTGCAAAAAAGTTTTAGAAACATTTATGGAAACTTTTGAAGTAGTAGGCGACGTCTTAGGTATTGAATTTGTAAAAGAAGAAGAGCTATTAGACGAAGAAATTGAAGCATTGCTACAAGAGCGCGTAGAGGCACGTAAAAACCGTGATTTTGCTCGTTCTGATGAGATCCGTGACCATTTGCAAGCCCAGGGTATCATTTTAGAAGATACACGACAAGGAACTAGATGGAAACGAGGGTAATAAAGTTGGATAAACTTCGCAATGAAGATGTTAAGCAATTAAATGCGCTGGCATTAGCCTATATGGGGGATGCCGTATTAGAACAAAAAATACGTGAGCATTTGCTACGTTCTGGCCGTGTTAAGCCGAATACGCTGCATCGAGAGGCAACTCGTTATGTTTCAGCAAAAGCGCAATCTATGATCGTTCATCGCATGATGGATGAAAATTATTTAACAGAGGAGGAATTGGCTGTGTTCCGTCGTGGACGCAATGCCAAATCCGGCTCTGTACCAAAAAATACAGATGTCCAAACCTATCGTAATAGCTCAGGCTTTGAGGCAGTGCTTGGTAGTTTATATTTATTAAATGAACTAGAACGCGTGTATGAAATCATTGCATATGCTATTCAAATAATCGAGGAATCAAAGGGAGTGTCTAAATAATGGCAGAACAAAATGGTGAAATTATTGCCGGTAAAAACCCAGTGTTAGAAGCACTTCGTTCAGGCCGCGATATGAATAAAGTATGGATTGCAGAAGGTGTCAAAAAATCTGGTGTGAATGAATTGCTAGATTTAGCCCGAGAACGTGGTGTAATAGTTCAGTTTGTCCCAAAAAAGAAAGTCGATCAATTATCGAGTGCTAATCATCAAGGAATTGTTGCATCTGTTGCCGCTTATAAGTATGCTGAACTTGAGGATTTATTTGCAGCTGCAGCCAATAAACAGGAAGATCCTTTTTTCCTAATTTTAGACGAGCTAGAGGATCCTCATAATCTAGGGTCTATTATGCGAACGGCTGATGCTATCGGAGCACATGGTATTATTATTCCAAAGCGTCGATCTGTTAGTTTAACAGCTGTAGTGGCAAAAGCATCCACAGGTGCTATTGAACATGTTCCAGTTGTACGTGTGAACAATCTTGCTCAAACGGTTGATGAACTAAAAGAACGAGGTGTATGGATCGCTGGTACAGATGCGAAGGGCTCGGTGGATTATCGAAAAATGGATGCCACATTACCGTTAGCCATCATTATTGGCAGTGAGGGCAAGGGAATGGGTCGTTTATTAAAAGAAAAATGCGATTTTTTATATCACTTACCAATGGTTGGGCATGTTACATCATTAAACGCATCAGTTGCTGCAGCGCTTTTAATGTATGAAGTGTATCGTAAACGTCAAGAAGCGAATGAGTAACAATGAAAAACATTTTGCTTGTTGATGGCTATAATATGATTGGATCTTGGAAAGAGCTGCGGCCATTGCGTGATACAAATTTTGAGGATGCGCGCAGAAAGCTGATAGAAGTTATGGCTGAATATAAAGCGGCTATGGACTGGCGCGTAATTATTGTTTTTGACGCACATCTTGTACCAGGAGTTGAGCAATCTTATATAGAAAATGGTGTAGAAGTCATTTATACCCGTAAAAATGAAACGGCAGATGAACGAATAGAAAAAATGACGCGTGAACTAAAGGCTAGAAATGTACAGATACATGTAGCAACGTCCGATATGGCAGAGCAAAGCGTTATCTTTGGTAATGGTGCTCTAAGGAAATCGGCTAGAGAGCTAGAAATTGATACAAGCATTATCCAACATAAAATTTCACATGACGTGAGGCGCAAACAAGAAAGCAAGCCGCCTTCTCGTATAGAATTAAAGCCAGATGTTGCACTTGCTTTTGAAAAATGGCGACGAGGATTGAAATGATAGATTGACGCATATTTTCCAATTCCGTTATACTGTTCCTAATTATCTGTTGTGGCTGAGGTGATACCATGTTTAAAAATAGCATTGTACAAGTGACACAAGATTTTGAACGATTCAATGATGAAGAACTTATTGAAATGGTGCATCAAGGTAATACAGATGCGTTGGATTACTTAATTACGAAATACCGTTTGTTAGTAAGAGCAAAGGCAAGGTCCTATTTCTTAATTGGAGCAGATAAGGAAGACATCGTGCAAGAGGGTATGATTGGTTTATATAAAGCGATCCGTGATTTTAAAGGCGATAAACTGGCTTCTTTTAGGGCTTTTGCAGAGCTGTGTATTACAAGGCAGATTATCACGGCGATTAAAACAGCTACTAGGCAAAAGCATATTCCACTAAACTCCTATATCTCTTTGGACAAGCCTATATTTGATGAAGAGTCAGACCGAACGCTAATGGATGTGCTAACAGGTGCTATTATGGACGATCCAGAAGAATTGATGATTCATAGAGAAGAGTTCGGCTATTTAGAAGAAAAAATGAGTGAGATTTTAAGTGAATTAGAACTACAAGTTTTAGCTTTATATTTAGATGGTCAGTCTTATCATGAAATTTCTGAGAAATTAAATCGCCATGTGAAATCGATTGATAATGCATTGCAGCGGGTCAAGCGTAAATTAGAGCGACATTTGGTCCTTGAGGAAATGTCTTAGTCCATATAGGCCTTTATTGACATTGACAAATATAGGTGTTAGTCTTAAAAAGACAAAGTGCCGAAAAAGGTGAGTATATGGCAAAAAAAGTCGTGCTAAATTGCGAGAAATGCGGGTCGAGAAATTACACGTTCCCAGCTAAAGAAGGTTCAACTGTACGTCTCGAATTAAAGAAATTTTGCTCGCATTGCAATGAACATACAATGCATAAACAAACGCTATAAAATGATATGTAAATAGACAGATATGATTGATTCGGAGGTTAAGCTAGAATGGGCAAGATCAAAGGCTTTTTAAGTGATGTAATGTCTGAAATGCGCAAAACAAGCTGGCCAAAAAGTAAAGAACTAACGAAATATACAGTCGTTGTAATTTCAACTGTTGTCATTATGGCTTTATTTTTTGTATTAGTTGACTTAGGTGTTTCATCATTATTCCGCTGGTACTTAGATTTATAATTTAGTAAATAGCATATTTTTGAAATAGCCCGTCCATTGTAATAACGGGTTTTTTCGTTTGTTTTATCTTCATTCAGCAGAAAACTTTATCTATTGGTTTGACGACATGGTGAAGTGAAGGTCAGTAAAATACGCTCATGATGATAAGGATGCTACTAGGAGAGTATGATAGTAGTGATTGATGACTATGCTAGTTTCGGTATATATCATCGGGCTTTCGCTGGCTATTAGCGAAAGCTATATTTTTCTAATGAGATGTTTGTGAAAAGAGTAAGAATGCGTTTAGCATATCGCGATTCATTTTCACTTTTATTTGTAAGGGAGGGACGGACGAGGAGTCCTAGTAGTTATGGAGAAAAATTGGTATGTTGTTCATACGTATTCAGGGTATGAAAACCGTGTAAAAGCAAACCTAGAAAAACGTGTAGAAACAATGGGAATGCAAGATAAAATCTTCCGTGTAATTGTTCCTGAGCACGAGGAAACAGAAATGAAAGATGGGAAAAAGCGCACGATGATGCGCAAAGTTTTCCCTGGTTATGTGTTAGTTGAGTTAATTATGACAGACGATTCTTGGTATGTAGTACGAAATACGCCAGGCGTTACTGGCTTTATCGGCTCATCAGGTGGAGGAGCAAAACCAACACCTTTACTACCAGAGGAAGCAGATCGTCTACTACAACAAATGGGTATGACTGATAAGGTTGTAGAAGTTGATATAACTGTTGGTGAGGCTGTTGAAGTATTAGAAGGGCCGTTCGCTCATTTCCAAGGGCGTGTTGAGGAAATTGACACGGAAAAAGGAAAAATAAAAGTGTCGGTTGATATGTTTGGTCGCGAAACAATTATGGAGCTAGATTTCGAACAAATTCAAAAATTATAGTTCCAGTAATTGATCTATGACATGTCAATTGGTAGATGTTTCGCAGATTTTGTTAATTACTACTTGCTTAAAAAAATTAAAAGTGGTATCATTTCATAGGTCAGACTGTCATACTTTTAGTTGACGTCTGTATTGATAATTTTAATGTTATCGGCACTTAGCTGACAGACAGATATTGAGTGGGAGGGGCAACCCAATTACCACATCACGGACTTAAGGAGGTGTGTCTCGTGGCTAAAAAAGTTATTAAAGTTGTAAAACTTCAAATCCCTGCTGGTAAAGCTAACCCAGCTCCACCGGTTGGTCCTGCATTAGGTCAAGCGGGTGTGAACATCATGGGATTCTGTAAAGAATTCAATGCGCGTACTGCTGATCAAGCTGGTCTTATTATTCCAGTTGAAATTTCAGTATTCGAGGACCGTTCTTTCACTTTCATTACAAAAACTCCACCTGCAGCAGTGTTACTTAAAGTAGCAGCTGGTATCCAATCAGGATCTGGTGAACCAAATCGTAAAAAAGTGGCAACGGTTAAGCGTGATAAAGTTCGCGAAATCGCTGAAACTAAAATGCCAGACCTTAACGCTGCTTCAGTGGAAGCTGCTATGTTAATGGTTGAAGGTACTGCACGAAGCATGGGTATTGTTATCGAAGACTAATCCCATTTACTTGATGTTTTGTTTTTTGGAAGGTTGCGAAGTTTCTTTGTGAACACGCAACCTTTATTCGTGGGAGGTAAAATCCGCTATAACCACAATCAAGGAGGAAATATATAATGGCTAAAAAAGGTAAAAAACTGCAAGATGCAGTAAAATTAATTGATCGTAACTCACTATATAGTGCACAAGAAGCAATCGAACTTGCTCAAAAAACTAGCACAGTTAACTTCGACGCTACTGTAGAAGTTGCTTTCCGTCTAGGTATTGATACTCGTAAAAACGACCAACAAATCCGTGGTGCAGTAGTGCTACCAAACGGTACTGGTAAAACTCAACGTGTATTAGTATTCGCAAAAGGTGAGAAACTTAAAGAAGCTGAAGCAGCTGGTGCTGACTATGTAGGCGATGCAGAATACATCCAAAAAATCCAACAAGGTTGGTTTGATTTCGATGTAATCGTAGCAACTCCTGACATGATGGGCGAAGTTGGTAAACTTGGTCGTGTATTAGGACCTAAAGGTTTAATGCCAAACCCTAAAACTGGTACAGTTACTTTCGATGTAACAAAAGCGATCGAAGAAATCAAAGCTGGTAAAGTAGAATACCGTGCTGATAAAGCTGGTATCATCCACGCTCCTATCGGTAAAGTTTCTTTCTCAGCAGAAAAATTAGTAGAAAACTTCTTAGCTGTTTTTGATGTAGTGCAAAAAGCAAAACCTGCTGCAGCTAAAGGTACTTACATGAAATCTGTAAATGTTACAACTACAATGGGCCCAGCTATTAAAGTTGACGCTTCTAACGTAGTAGTAAAATAATTTATATATATGTGTTGACGACAGTGAGTATACATGATATTATAGTTGCTGTTGTGAATTATCCATTTGTACCGTAGACAGTAGGGGTGACTTGTCACTTAATGATCCTACCGAGGACATCGGAATTCAGATTCTTATTTTAAAGATGATGACTTTCAGCCTCTGCGTCTATTTGACCCAGAGGCTTTTCTTTTGTCGGTATAAATGACCCATTCTAATAGGAGGTGTCATCATGAGCAAAGCAATCGAAAACAAACAAGTACAAGTTCAAGAGATTACTGAAAAATTCCAAGGCGCTGCTTCTGTAGTAGTTGTGGATTACCGTGGTCTTAATGTTGCACAAGTAACTGAGCTTCGTAAACAACTTCGTGAAGCTGGCGTTGAGTTCAAAGTTTACAAAAATACTTTAACTCGTCGTGCTGCTGAGGCTGCTGGTCTTGAAGGAATCAACGACGTATTAGTTGGTCCTAACGCAATTGCGTTCTCAAATGAAGATGTTGTAGCGCCTGCTAAAATCATCAACGAGTTCGCTAAGAAAAACGAAGCTTTAGAAATTAAAGCGGGTATTATTGAAGGTACAATCTCTTCTGTTGAAGATGTTAAAGCACTTGCAGAACTTCCATCACGCGAAGGTCTACTTTCTATGCTTTTATCTGTACTTCAAGCTCCAGTGCGTAACTTCGCACTTGCAACAAAAGCTGTTGCAGAACAAAAAGAAGAACAAGGCGCGTAATTTAATACGCACTCAGACTTCTGCGGCCTGATCGCAAAAAAATAAAACATTATCCAATTAGGAGGAAATTATAATGAATAAAGAGCAAATCTTAGAAGCTATCAAAGCTATGACAGTTCTTGAATTAAACGATTTAGTAAAAGCAATCGAAGAAGAATTCGGTGTAACAGCTGCTGCTCCTGTAGCAGTAGTTGCTGGCGGTGCTGCTGCAGCTGAAGAAAAAACTGAATTTGACGTAGTATTAGCATCTGCTGGTGCAGAAAAAATCAAAGTAATCAAAGTGGTTCGTGAAATCACTGGTTTAGGTCTTAAAGAAGCTAAAGAAGTAGTAGATAACGCTCCTAAAGCTCTTAAAGAAGGCGTTTCTAAAGATGAAGCTGAAGAAATCAAAGCTAAACTTGAAGAAGTTGGCGCATCTGTAGAAGTTAAGTAATCTCGTATTACTTTTTAACAAAAGGAAAGCTCGTCATTTTGGCGAGCTTTTTTCTTCATTCTGAGGAGGCATGAAAATGTCAGATCATTATTATACAAGTAAGCCTCAAACTGAGAGTAAACCTCGTCACTGGACATTCAAGTTACTAGGGCATTCGTTTTCGTTTGAAACGGATGCAGGTGTATTTAGTAAAAGCGAAGTAGATTTTGGATCCCGTGTTTTAATAGACGCTTTTAAAATGCCTAATATTAATGGTGCGATATTGGATGTAGGTTGTGGATATGGGCCGATAGGATTATCGATTGCCAAAGCGAATCCAGACCGTACCGTTTATATGATGGATATAAATGAACGCGCAGTTACACTTTCGCAGAAAAATGCGCAAGTGAACGGTGTTCAAAATGTGCGAATATTTGTGAGTGACGGCCTATCGATGGTTGATACAGATGTAGAAGCTGCAGCTATCTTAACGAATCCACCAATTCGTGCAGGGAAGGAAACGATTTTCCGCTTTTACGATGGAGCTTATGATCGACTAGTGCCTTCGGGTGAGCTTTGGGTAGTCATCCAGAAGAAACAAGGAGCACCATCGACAGTAAGTTACCTAGAAGAAAAATTTTCAGAAGTCGATATTGTAGAGAAGAAAAAAGGGTACTGGATAGTACGCGCAAAAAAATAAATGAAATATGTATAATTTATTGACTTGACAAATCGGCTATGATAATATGATACAATGCAAAAATATTATTTTGAGGTCGTATGCCCTTTTGTATAGAAATGTTTTTATATGGGTATACTTGCCAAGATAAGTTTAGTTAACCGAAAATGAGATCTTTTTGAAGACTCGTTTTCTTTTTGTCTTTCGAAATCATACACTATTTGTATGATTTTGCAAAGACCTAATATCGCTTTATTGAGGGGTGAATGAGTTGACAGGTCAACTAGTTCAGTACGGACAACACCGCCAGCGTAGAAGCTTTGCGCGTATTAAAGAGGTGCTTGAGCTTCCAAATCTGATTGAGATTCAAACGGCGTCTTACGAGTGGTTCCTTGAAGAAGGTTTACGTGAAATGTTCCGTGACATTTCGCCGATCGAGGACTTTACAGGTAATCTTTCATTAGAATTCATCGATTATTCATTAGGTGAGCCTAAGTATGATGTTGATGAATGTAAAGAGCGAGATGTTACTTACGCAGCTCCATTACGTGTGAAAGTACGTCTTTACAACAAAGAAACAGACGAAGTGAAAGAACAAGATGTCTTCATGGGTGACTTCCCATTAATGACAGAAACAGGTACGTTCATTATCAATGGTGCTGAACGTGTTATCGTTTCACAATTAGTTCGTTCACCAAGTGTGTATTTCCATGATAAAACTGATAAAAACGGTAAAAAAGGTTTCGGCGCAACAGTGATTCCAAACCGTGGTGCATGGTTAGAGTATGAAACTGATGCAAAAGACGTAGTTTATGTGCGTATCGATCGTACTCGTAAGCTACCAGTAACAGTGTTACTACGTGCACTAGGTTTCGGTTCAGACCAAGAAATTATCGATATTATCGGTGATAACGAGTATTTACGTAATACGTTAGAAAAAGATAACTCTGAAAGTACAGAAAAAGCACTTTTAGAAATCTATGAACGTTTACGTCCAGGTGAGCCTCCAACAGTAGAAAGTGCGAAGAGTTTATTGTATTCTCGTTTCTTCGATGCAAAACGTTATGATTTAGCGAATGTTGGTCGCTACAAAATGAATAAAAAGCTTCATATTAAAAATCGTTTATTTAACCAAACGATTGCTGAAACGCTTGTAGATCCTGAAACAGGCGAAATTTTAGTAGAAAAGGGTACAGTGCTTGACCGTCGTACTTTAGATAAAATTCTACCTTACCTAGAAGATTCATCAAAAGGTATTGGTTACCGTACTTTATCGCAAGTTGGTGGCGTGCTTGAGGACGATGTAACAATCCAATCTATTAAGATTTATGCACCGAAAGATGAAGCACAAAAAGAAATTAATATCATCAGTAATGCGTACATTGATGAAGAAGTGAAGAATATTACACCAGCTGACGTTTTATCTTCAGTAAGCTATTTCTTCAACTTACTTTACCAAGTAGGCGCAACAGATGATATTGACCATTTAGGTAACCGTCGTCTACGTTCAGTAGGTGAGTTACTACAAAACCAATTCCGTATCGGTTTATCTCGTATGGAACGTGTAGTACGTGAGCGTATGTCCATTAACGACACAGCTGCAATCGTACCGCAACAATTAATTAATATTCGTCCTGTAATTGCGTCTATTAAAGAGTTCTTCGGTAGCTCTCAATTATCTCAATTCATGGACCAAACAAACCCTCTAGCAGAGTTAACACATAAACGTCGTTTATCTGCATTAGGGCCTGGTGGTTTAACACGTGAGCGTGCTGGTTTTGAAGTGCGTGACGTTCACTACTCTCACTACGGTCGTATGTGTCCAATCGAGACACCTGAGGGTCCAAACATTGGTTTAATCAACTCATTATCTTCATTTGCCAAAGTCAATAAATTTGGATTCATCGAAACGCCTTATCGTCGTATTGATCACGAAACAGGCCGAGTAACGGATCAAATTGATTATTTAACAGCTGATGAAGAAGATAACTACTATGTAGCACAAGCAAACTCGCTATTAAATCCAGATGGTACATTTACTAATGAAGAAGTAGTAGGTCGTTTCCGTGGGGATAACACAGTATTCAATAAAGCTCAAATGGACTACATGGACGTATCTCCTAAACAAGTAGTTTCTGCTGCGACTGCCTGTATCCCGTTCTTAGAAAACGATGACTCTAACCGTGCACTTATGGGTGCCAACATGCAACGTCAAGCAGTTCCACTTCTTAACCCAGAAGCACCATTCGTTGGTACGGGTATGGAACATGTTGATGCGCGTGATTCAGGTGCAGCTGTTGTAGCGAAATACGATGGTATTGTTGAGCACGTAGAGGCTCGCTCTATCCATGTTCGTCGCATTGAAGTTGTAGACGGCAAAGAGGTTAAAGGCGATTTAACAAAATATAAATTACAAAAATTCATTCGTTCAAACCAAGGTACTTCATATAACCAACGTCCACTTGTAAAAGTTGGCGAGCGTGTGAAACCTCGTGATATTTTAGCAGACGGTCCATCAATGGAAAGAGGAGAACTGGCTCTTGGACGTAACGTACTTGTTGCATTCATGACTTGGAACGGCTTTAACTATGAGGATGCTGTTATTATGAGCGAGCGCCTTGTAAAAGACGATGTCTATACATCTGTTCATATTGAAGAATATGAATCAGAATCTCGTGATACAAAGCTTGGGCCTGAAGAAATCACTCGCGATATTCCGAACGTTGGGGAAGATGCACTTCGTAACCTAGACGAACGTGGTATTATCCGTATTGGTGCGGAAGTACGTGATGGCGATATTCTGGTAGGGAAAGTAACACCTAAAGGGGTTACAGAATTAACTGCGGAAGAGCGTTTATTACATGCAATCTTCGGTGAAAAGGCTCGTGAGGTTCGTGATACTTCATTACGTGTACCACACGGTGCTGGCGGTATCATTCTTGACGTTAAAGTATTTAACCGTGAAGATGGCGATGAATTACCACCAGGCGTTAACCAATTAGTTCGTGCTTATATTGTTCAAAAACGTAAAATTCGCGTTGGGGACAAAATGGCCGGACGTCATGGTAACAAAGGGGTTATCTCTCGTATCTTACCGGAAGAAGATATGCCGTTCATGCCAGATGGCACGCCTGTTGATATCATGTTAAATCCACTTGGTGTACCTTCTCGTATGAATATCGGACAAGTTTTAGAGTTACACTTAGGTATGGCTTCCCGCTACCTAGGCGTCCACATGGCAACACCAGTATTTGATGGTGCTAATGAAGAAGACGTTTGGGAAACAATGGAAGAAGCAGGGATGAACCGTGACGGTAAAACAATCCTGTATGATGGACGTTCTGGTGAACCATTTGATAACCGTGTATCTGTTGGGATCATGTACATGATCAAACTTGCTCACATGGTTGATGATAAACTTCACGCACGTTCAACTGGTCCTTATTCACTTGTTACGCAGCAACCACTTGGTGGTAAAGCGCAATTTGGTGGACAACGTTTTGGTGAGATGGAGGTATGGGCACTTGAAGCATACGGTGCTGCATATACACTTCAAGAAATCTTAACGGTTAAATCCGATGACGTTGTTGGTCGTGTGAAAACATATGAAGCCATCGTTAAAGGTGAAAGTGTACCAGAGCCAGGTGTTCCTGAATCATTCAAAGTATTGATTAAAGAACTTCAATCTCTTGGTATGGATGTTAAGATGTTAACAGTTAATGATGAAGAAGTAGAGCTTCGCGATTTAGACGAAGAAGAAGATCTTCAACCAGCTGATGCACTTAACATTGCACCACAGCCAGATACAGAAGAAGAGCCAGTAGAGTCTTTTGAATAATGGAAACCCAAATTCACAATGGTGAATAAGGTCAAACTTATTTTCAAATTAGCCGGGCAGGATTTAACGCCCTGCCTGGCTTTTTCTTTTAATAAATCATTCTATTTCTAATCCTTTGCCAAAGAGGCAATTCTTTGCAAGCGATTATCGAGCTGCGTAAAAGAGTCTTTATAAAGACCTATACTAGAGGGAGGTAGGCTCCTTGATAGACGTTAATGAATTTGAATATATGAAAATCGGTTTAGCATCCCCTGACAAGATTCGTTCTTGGTCATATGGTGAGGTTAAAAAGCCTGAAACAATTAACTACCGTACATTAAAACCAGAAAAAGATGGTTTATTCTGTGAACGTATCTTTGGTCCAACTAAAGATTGGGAATGTCATTGTGGTAAATATAAACGTGTACGCTATAAAGGCGTAGTTTGTGACCGTTGTGGCGTTGAAGTAACACGCGCTAAAGTTCGTCGTGAACGTATGGGACACATCGAATTAGCAGCACCAGTTTCTCATATCTGGTACTTCAAAGGTATTCCAAGCCGTATGGGTCTAATCCTAGATATGTCACCACGTGCATTAGAAGAAGTTATTTATTTTGCTTCATATGTTGTGATTGATGCGGGTGCTACTAATTTAGAAAGCAAACAATTACTTTCTGAAAAAGAGTACCGTGCATACCGTGAAAAATTCGGCAACACATTCGAAGCTGCAATGGGTGCAGAAGCAATCAAAAAACTATTAAGCAAAATTGACTTAGAGGATGAAACACATTCTTTAAAAGAAGAGTTAAAATCTGCACAAGGTCAAAGACGTACTCGTGCTATCAAACGTCTAGAAGTTGTTGAATCTTTCCGTAACTCAGGTAACTCACCTGAATGGATGATTCTAGATGTTCTACCTGTTATTCCACCAGAGCTTCGTCCAATGGTGCAATTAGATGGTGGTCGTTTTGCAACTTCCGATTTAAACGATTTATACCGTCGTGTAATCAACCGTAATAATCGTTTAAAACGTTTATTAGATTTAGGTGCGCCAAGCATCATCGTACAAAACGAAAAGCGTATGCTACAAGAAGCTGTTGACGCATTAATTGATAATGGTCGTCGCGGACGTCCTGTAACAGGTCCTGGTAACCGTCCACTAAAATCACTTTCACATATGCTGAAAGGTAAACAAGGTCGTTTCCGTCAAAACTTACTTGGTAAACGTGTTGACTATTCTGGTCGTTCCGTTATCGTAGTAGGTCCAAACTTAAAAATGTACCAATGTGGTTTACCAAAAGAAATGGCTATCGAATTATTCAAGCCATTCGTAATGAAAGAGTTAGTAGAGCGTGGTCTTGCTCATAACATTAAATCTGCTAAGCGTAAAATTGAACGTTTAAACAATGACGTTTGGGACGTTTTAGAAGATGTTATTCGTGAGCATCCGGTATTACTAAACCGTGCACCAACGCTTCACCGTCTTGGTATTCAAGCATTTGAACCAACACTAGTTGAAGGTCGTGCTATTCGTCTTCACCCATTAGTATGTACAGCGTATAACGCTGACTTCGATGGTGACCAAATGGCGGTTCACGTACCGTTATCAGCAGAAGCTCAAGCAGAAGCTCGTCTTCTAATGCTTGCAGCACAAAACATCTTGAATCCAAAAGATGGTAAACCTGTTGTAACACCTTCTCAAGATATGGTATTAGGAAACTACTACCTAACACTTGAACGTGAAGATGCTCGTGGTGAAGGTACTGTTTTCTATGGTCCAAATGAAGTCTTAATTGCATATGATACAGGTCATGTACATTTGCATACACGTATCGCGATTAAAGCAAGTTCGTTAAATAACCCAACATTCACAGAAGAACAAAATAATATGTTCCTATTGACAACTGTTGGTAAAGTAATCTTTAACGAAATCTTGCCAAAATCATTCCCTTATATTAATGAGCCAACTGATTTCAACTTAGAGCAAGTAACACCAGAGAAATACTTCGCTAATTTAGTAATTGACGAAGATACTCTGAAAGAGCTTGAATCAGATAGCGCTTATAATAATTTAGATGAAAAAGGGAAAATTGATGCACAACGTACAGCTGTATTGCGTAAATATTTTGCATCAGTACCAGTTGTAAATCCATTCCGTAAAAAATTCTTAGGAAATATCATTGCTGAAGTGTTTAAACGTTTCCACATTACTGAAACATCTAAAATGCTTGACCGCATGAAAAACCTAGGATTTAAATATTCAACACGTGCTGGTATTACTGTAGGTGTATCTGACATCGTGGTATTACCTGATAAAGGTGAAATTTTAGCTGTAGCTCAAGAAAAAGTGGATAAAGTTCAAGCGCAATTCCGTCGTGGTTTCATTACAGAGGATGAACGTTATGATCGTGTTATCTCAAGCTGGAGTGCTGCGAAAGACGAAATTCAAGCGAAACTGATGAAGTCACTTGAGAAAACAAACCCAATTTTCATGATGTCTGATTCAGGTGCCCGTGGTAACGCATCTAACTTTACGCAGTTAGCTGGTATGCGTGGTCTGATGGCCAACCCGGCTGGTCGTATTATTGAACTTCCAATTAAATCTTCATTCCGTGAAGGTTTAACAGTATTAGAGTACTTCATCTCTACTCACGGTGCTCGTAAAGGTCTTGCCGATACAGCCCTTAAAACTGCCGATTCAGGTTACTTAACACGTCGTCTTGTTGACGTTGCACAGGATGTTATTGTACGTGAAGATGACTGTGGTACTGACCGTGGCTTAACAATTGGTGCATTAATGGAAGGCACAGAACTGATTGAAGCTCTAGATGAACGTATTGTTGGTCGTCATACGAAGAAAACAATCGTACATCCTGAAACGGGTGAAGTTATTTTAGGAAGAGATGGTTTAATCGACCAAGATGTTGCTCGTGCAATTATTGAAGCAGGTATCGAGGAAGTGACAATCCGTTCAGCATTTACATGTAATACAAAACATGGCGTATGTAAAAAATGTTACGGCATGAACTTGGCAACAGGTGAAAAGGTTGAGGTTGGAGAGGCAGTTGGTATTATTGCAGCTCAATCAATCGGTGAACCAGGTACACAATTAACAATGCGTACATTCCATACAGGTGGGGTTGCCGGAGATGATATTACACAAGGTCTTCCACGTATCCAAGAGATCTTTGAAGCACGTAATCCAAAAGGTCAATCTGTTATTTCAGAAATCACAGGTACTGTTTCAGATATCACAGAAATTCGTGAAGGCTTAAAAGAAATTACTATTCAAGGTGACGTAGAAACGCGTAAGTATCAAGCACCTTATAATGCACGTTTAAAAGTTATCGAAGGTGATAATGTAGAGCGTGGTCAAGTTTTAACAGAGGGTTCTATCGATCCAAAACAATTGTTAAAAGTCAAAGATGTTTCAACTGTTCAAGAATATTTATTAAAAGAAGTTCAAAAAGTATACCGTATGCAAGGGGTAGAAATTGGTGATAAACATATCGAGGTAATGGTTCGCCAAATGCTTCGTAAAGTACGTGTAATTGAAGCTGGAGATACAGATTTATTACCAGGTTCATTACTAGATATCCACCAATTTGCAGAGGCAAATGCAGATGCTGTTATGAATGGCAAAAATCCTGCAACTTGTCGTCCTGTTATCCTGGGTATTACAAAAGCTTCTCTTGAAACAGAATCATTCTTATCTGCAGCATCGTTCCAAGAAACAACACGTGTGTTAACAGATGCAGCAATTAAGGGTAAACGTGACGAGCTTCTTGGATTAAAAGAGAACGTAATTATCGGTAAACTTGTTCCAGCAGGTACTGGTATGCAACGTTACCGTCAAATCCGCATCGAAAAAGATGAGCTTGACACAGAAGTTGTTTCTGCCGAATAGACATTAAAATAGGACCGAAGAGATGGAATTTCACCGTCTCTTCGGACTTTTTAAAGATATTAGTTGACAGTGTAAATTGGTAATGATAATATATTGAAGGTTGATAGTTAACTGTCTGTACTTCGGAGGATATGAAAATGTCTTATGATAAAGTAAGGGCTAGTCAAACAATCATAGGTACAAAGCAAGCAGTAAAAGCAATGCGAGCCGGTTCAGTGAAAGAACTTCTTGTGGCACTTGATGCAGACAATTGGGTAACCGATTCGGCCATATCTTTCGCGAGAGAAATCGGTATACCAGTTATTCTTGTTGAGTCGAAAAAGGAACTGGGCAAGGCCTGTGGAATCCATGTTGGAGCTGCGGTAGTTGCGATTACTGTAGAGTAGTTTTTGTGTATTAAACACAAAGACTTTGTTTTTACCCAAAAAATGAACCACCTGGATGTGTGGTATTAACAAGGAATAAATGAAGGGAGGAAATATCGATGCCTACAATTAACCAATTAGTACGTAAGCCTCGTCAATCTAAAATCACGAAATCAAAATCACCAGCGTTAAACAAAGGATATAACTCATTTAAAAAATCTTTAACTGATGTTAAATCACCACAAAAACGCGGTGTTTGTACTCGTGTTGGTACAATGACACCTCGTAAACCGAACTCAGCGTTACGTAAATACGCTCGTGTACGTTTAACTAACCAAATTGAGGTTACAGCTTATATCCCAGGTGAAGGCCACAACTTACAAGAGCACAGTGTTGTTCTTATCCGTGGCGGACGCGTAAAAGACTTAGCGGGTGTTCGTTACCATATCGTACGTGGAGCTCTTGATACAGCTGGTGTAAACGGTCGTTTACAATCACGTTCTAAATACGGAACAAAACGCCCTAAAGAAAAAAAATAATTTAACGTTAAATAACGTTATTTAATACTGAGCCTCATACTAATTGTCACAAATATCGAATCTTGCTAGCAGATTTGATATTTGATCGACAAATACGAAAAGGCCAACTTTATAAAATAATCGATAACTATTCGAAAGGAGGAAAACACATGCCTCGTAAAGGTCCTGTTTCCAAACGTGACGTGTTACCAGATCCAATTTATAGTTCAAAACTAGTAACTCGTTTAATCAATAAAATGATGGTTGATGGTAAAAGAGGTACTTCTCAAAAGATTTTATACGGTGCGTTCGAACTTGTTAAAGAACGTTCTGGTGAAAATCCAATTGAAGTATTCGAAGCCGCTCTAAACAACGTAATGCCAGTTCTTGAAGTTCGTGCTCGCCGTGTTGGTGGTTCAAACTACCAAGTACCGGTTGAAGTACGTCCAGAACGTCGTACAACTTTAGGTCTTCGTTACCTAGTTAACTATGCTCGTCTTCGTGGTGAAAAAACTATGGAAGAACGTTTAGCTAACGAAATTCTTGATGCTTCTAACAACACTGGTGCATCAGTTAAGAAACGTGAAGACATGCACAAAATGGCAGAAGCGAACAAAGCATTCGCTCACTACCGTTGGTAATTTAACCTATGTGTTAGCCAGTTAGCTAACACAAGGTCTCTTATACAGTCTTTACCCCAATATGGAAGGAGAAATTTCCTATGAAACGCGAATTCTCACTTGAGAATACTCGTAATATTGGGATCATGGCTCACATTGATGCTGGTAAAACAACAACAACTGAGCGTATCCTTTATTACACTGGTAAGATTCACAAAATCGGTGAAACTCATGAAGGCGCTTCTCAAATGGACTGGATGGAGCAAGAGCAAGAGCGTGGTATTACAATCACTTCTGCTGCAACAACAGCCCAATGGGCAGGCCATCGTGTAAACATCATCGATACTCCTGGACACGTAGACTTCACTGTAGAAGTAGAACGTTCATTACGTGTACTTGACGGTGCTGTTACAGTACTAGATGCTCAATCTGGTGTTGAGCCTCAAACTGAAACTGTATGGCGTCAAGCTACAACTTATGGTGTTCCACGTATTGTATTCATTAACAAAATGGATAAAACAGGAGCAGATTTCTTATATTCTGTAGGAACTCTACATGATCGTTTACAAGCAAACGCTCACCCTATCCAATTACCTATCGGAGCTGAAGATCAATTCTCAGCAATCATCGACCTAGTTGAGATGAAAGCTACTTTCTATGGCGACGAAAAAGGTACAGCAGTAACTGAAGGAGAAATTCCTGAAGAATACCGCGCACAAGCTGAAGAATACCGTGAAAAACTAATCGACGCTGTTGCAAGTGTTGATGAAGAAATCATGGAAAAATATTTAGAAGGCGAAGAAATTACTGTTGCGGAACTTAAAGCAGCGATCCGTCGTGCTACAATCGCAGTAGAATTCTACCCAGTAATCTGTGGTACAGCATTCAAACACAAAGGCGTACGTCCAATGTTAAATGCCGTTATCGATTACTTACCATCTCCAGTTGATGTACCAGCAATCAAAGGTACTTCAGTAGATGGTGACGAAGAGTTAGAACGTAAATCTTCTGATGCAGAGCCATTCTCAGCTCTTGCATTCAAAGTTATGACTGACCCATTCGTAGGTAAATTAACTTTCTTCCGTGTGTACTCTGGAACATTAGATTCAGGTTCATACGTGCAAAACTCTTCTAAAGGTAAACGTGAGCGTGTAGGTCGTATCCTACAAATGCACGCTAACTCTCGTGAAGAGATCTCAAAAGTATTTGCTGGAGACATCGCAGCAGCAGTAGGTCTTAAAGACACTACTACTGGTGATACTCTTTGTGACGAGAAGAACCTAGTTATTCTTGAATCAATGGAGTTCCCTGAGCCAGTAATTTCTCTTTCTGTAGAACCAAAATCAAAAGCTGACCAAGATAAAATGGGTCAAGCTTTACAAAAACTTCAAGAAGAGGATCCAACTTTCCGTGCTCATACTGACACAGAAACTGGACAAACAATCATCTCAGGTATGGGTGAACTTCACCTTGATATCTTAGTTGACCGTATGCGCCGTGAATTTAAAGTAGAAGCTAACGTAGGTGCTCCAATGGTATCTTACCGTGAAACATTCCGTAGCTCTGCAAAAGTTCAAGGTAAATTCACTCGCCAATCTGGTGGTCGTGGACAATACGGAGACGTAACGATTGAGTTCTCTCCAAATGAAGAAGGTAAAGGATTTGAATTCGAAAACGCTATCGTTGGTGGTGTAATTCCTCGTGAATACATTCCTGCAGTTGAAGCAGGTCTTCGTGACTCTCTTGACCGCGGTGTAGTAGCTGGTTACCCTCTAATCGACATTAAAGCGAAATTAGTATTCGGTTCTTACCATGACGTTGACTCGAATGAGATGGCGTTCAAAATTGCTGCATCTATGGCTCTTAAAGAAGCTTCGAAACAATGTGACGCTGTTATCTTAGAACCAATGATGAAAGTAGAAGTTGTAATTCCAGAAGAATACCTTGGCGATATCATGGGTAACATTACTTCTCGTCGCGGACGCGTTGAGGGTATGGATGCTCGTGGTAACTCACAAGTTGTTCGTGCGATGGTTCCTTTAGCAGAAATGTTTGGTTATGCAACAACACTTCGTTCTGCAACACAAGGTCGTGGTGTATTCTCAATGACATTCGATCATTATGAAGAAGTACCAAAATCAATTGCTGCTGAAATCATCAAAAAAAATAAAGGTGAATAATTGAATTTTCATCTTGCATAAAGTATAACTAATTTGTAAGCTATGATTGCAGGATAGGGGATGGGCCCGTTCTCTATCGGCATTCATTCTATAAATTTCAAAAATAAAACATATAATTTTGAGGAGGCAATCTCTAATGGCTAAAGAAAAATTTGACCGTTCTAAAACGCATGCTAACATTGGTACAATCGGACACGTTGACCATGGTAAAACTACTTTAACTGCTGCAATCGCTACAGTTCTTTCTAAAAAAATGGGTGGTACAGCTAAATCATACGCTGACATCGATAACGCTCCAGAAGAAAAAGAGCGTGGTATCACAATCAACACTTCTCACGTAGAATATGAAACAGAAACTCGTCACTATGCACACGTTGACTGCCCAGGACACGCTGACTATGTTAAAAACATGATCACTGGTGCTGCACAAATGGACGGCGGTATCTTAGTAGTATCTGCTGCTGATGGCCCAATGCCACAAACTCGTGAACACATCCTTTTATCTCGTCAAGTAGGTGTTCCATACTTAGTAGTATTCATGAACAAATGTGATATGGTTGATGACGAAGAATTATTAGAATTAGTAGAAATGGAAATCCGTGATCTACTATCTGAATATGACTTCCCAGGTGACGATATTCCTGTAATCAAAGGTTCTGCTCTTAAAGCTCTTGAAGGTGAACCAGAATGGGAAGAAAAAATCGTTGAATTAATGGACGCTGTAGATTCTTACATCCCAACTCCAGAACGTCAAACTGACAAACCATTCATGATGCCAGTAGAGGATGTATTCTCTATCACTGGTCGTGGTACAGTTGCAACTGGCCGTGTTGAACGTGGTCAAGTTAAAGTTGGTGACGTAATTGAAATCATCGGTATCGCTGAAGAAGCTAAATCTACTACTGTAACTGGTGTAGAAATGTTCCGTAAATTATTAGACTATGCTGAAGCTGGTGACAACATCGGTGCTTTACTACGTGGTGTTGCTCGTGAAGAAATCCAACGTGGTCAAGTATTAGCTAAACCAGGTTCAATCACTCCACACACAAACTTCAAAGCTGAAGTTTACGTTTTATCAAAAGAAGAGGGTGGCCGTCATACTCCATTCTTCTCTAACTACCGTCCTCAGTTCTACTTCCGTACAACTGACGTAACAGGTATCTGTAACTTACCAGAAGGCGTTGAAATGGTAATGCCTGGTGATAACATCGAAATGACAGTTGAACTTATCGCTCCAATCGCTCTTGAAGAAGGTACTAAATTCTCTATCCGTGAGGGTGGCCGTACTGTAGGCGCTGGCGTAGTTGCTTCTATCCAAAAATAATTTTAGCTTTCGCTAATTATCAAACCAATCTGTAGGGACGCTTACAGATTGGTTTTTTGTGTTAAAATAAGGGAAATCAAATGATTTTAATTAGTGTATGTATACATAACAGCTAGCATGTCATCTAGGAGAAATAAAGAAAAGGGGAATTGAACATGGACATGAAAATCTTGCTCATTGAAGATGATCCATCCATTTTTAACATGATTCAAGAGCGTTTTGCACATTGGTCATTACAAGTGGTTGGTCCTAAAAATTTTCAAAAGGTGATGGACAATTTTATAGAGGAGAAACCACACCTTGTGCTGATTGATATTCAATTACCTGCCTATGATGGCTTTCATTGGTGTCGAGAAATACGTCATTTATCCAAAGTACCCATCCTTTTTCTCTCGTCTCGAGATCATCCAATGGATATGGTGATGGCTATGCAAATGGGAGCAGATGATTTTATACAAAAGCCATTCCATATGGAAGTGCTACTCGCGAAAACACAGGCGATTTTACGAAGAACCTATGACTATGTTGAGGAGAAAATGGACGTTACTCGTTTTAATAATGCCGTTATTGATTATACAAGGAGTGAGATTGTGTTTAATGGGGCTACTGCTTCCTTAACGAAAAACGAGCTCTTCATTTTACGAATTTTAGTGGAACAGGTTAATCAGATTGTTTCAAGAGACGAATTAATGAGAAAGCTTTGGGATGATGAACGTTTTGTCAATGATAATACTTTGTCGGTAAATGTTAATCGATTACGTACAAAGCTAGAGGATATTGGTTTACCAGAAGTGATTCTAACTAAAAAAGGACTTGGATATATGGCAGTCAGCCAGAGGACGTGAAAAACATGCTATTATTATTTATAAGAGAACGCTTTGCATGGATTGGTTTTTTTATTTTCATTTTTACACTTCTAAATGTGCTATTTTCTTTAGATGTTGGTTTAAATAGTATTTCAATATGGTATGTAAACATTAGTTTGCTTGTTAGTTTTACGCTCTTTTTTGTGTGGCGTTATGTCAATGAAGTTGGGAAATTAAAAGATTTCCTGGGAAATATGGACGGCTACCTTGATGAAGCACATAAAAACAGACTAGTTTTAACTCCTTTTCAGGAAGCATGCTTTCAAAAAATAGAAAGTGTCTTTTATGAGAAGAACATGGAGTTAAATCAAGCTAAAGTGCAACTACAAGAGTATTCGGATGAGCTGTTGGCTTGGGTTCATGAAGTAAAGGCCCCTTTAACAACGATTAATTTATTGTTAGAGCATATTGAGGATGTATCACTGCGCCGAAAGTTAGAGAATGAATGGCTGAGACTACATCTTTTAGTCGATCAACAGCTACATCAAACAAGATTAGCCTCTATTGAAAAGGACAACTATTTAAATGAGGTCGAGCTGAAACCGATTGTCTATAAAGAAATCAGGGGTATGCAGGCTTGGTGTATTGAAAAAGGTATTGGCTTTGAAGTCGCTGAGCTTACAGATACGGTTCTGACTGATGGCAAGTGGCTGGCGTTTATTGTTCGGCAAATTCTCTCAAATGCCATAAAATATAGTCCAGTAAATTCTGAGGTCACAATTTTCACTGAACATGACCCAACAGGTGCGACATTATTACATATAAAAGATGTAGGTATAGGTATTCCTTTAGAGGATTTACCTCGAATTTTTCAAAAATCGTATACGGGAACAGCGGGAAGAGAATCCTCACAATCTACAGGAATGGGTCTTTATTTGGCATCCAATGCAGCCCGAAAAATCGGGATTCGCATCTATGTTCAATCGAATGTTGGAGACGGCTCATTATTTACACTGCGTTTTCCCTTACAAAATGAATATGTCAAACTAACAGGTAGATGACGAAATTGTCACCTACCTTTTTATATTGTCATGTAAAACGCACGAATGAATAGCTATGACAGGGTACACTTGGATTATAGAAAGGGGCGTTATCACGTGACAGTTTTAATTGGTCGTAAAATAAAGAAAGTATATGGCAAAAAATCAACGGCTCAAGAAGTGCTAAAGGGTATTGATTTAGAAGTAAATAAAGGTGAGTTTGTAGGCATTATGGGACCTTCAGGTTCAGGTAAAACAACACTTTTAAATGTCTTGTGTTCTATAGATTTCGCAACAGAAGGTGTAATTGAAATAAACGGTCATAATTTGCGTGATATGAAAGAAAAGGCATTAGCGAATTTTCGACGAGAGCAGCTAGGATTCATATTTCAAGATTATAATTTACTGGATACCCTCACAGTAAAGGAAAATATCCTTCTGCCATTAGCTATCAGTAAGTTACCAAAAGCTGTTGCGGAAAGCCGAGTGAAAGAGCTAACATCCCTATTGGGTATTACAGAAATTTTAAATAAATATCCCAATGAAATATCTGGTGGACAAAAGCAGCGTACCTCTGCTGCACGTGCACTTATTACGACCCCATCGTTGGTATTTGCAGATGAGCCTACTGGTGCATTGGATTCTAAATCGGCTACAGCCTTGCTCCAAAATCTCCAAAACATTAATGAGACGAAAGAAGCGACAATAATGATGGTTACACATGATGCAGTAGCTGCAAGCTTCTGCACACGTGTTTTATTTTTAAAGGATGGCCTGATCTATAGTGAACTTTATAAGGGTGATAAAACAAGGCAGGCATTTTTCCAAGAAATCATGCATACGCAAAGTGTGCTAGGCGGTGACGGGTATGAGTCTTAGTAAGCTAGTGATTAGAAGCATGAAGAAAAATATGAAGCACTACTATCTATATTTCTTTGCTCTTATTTTTAGTGTTACTTTGTATTTTTCCTTTGTTACATTGCAAAATAATTCTGAGGTATGGGATGCTGTTCAAATGAGTGGAACGGCTACGGCAGGATTTAAAGCAGCCACTTATATTCTCTATTTTATCGTTTTATTCTTCGTCCTATATGCAAATCATTTATTTATGAAACGTCGTAGTAAGGAAATAGGCTTGTACCAATTGATAGGCATGACAAAGGGGCTAATCGTGCGTTTACTAGCGATTGAAAACATTCTCTTATTTATTGGTGCTGTTATTCTAGGGATGCTGGTAGGTTTCTTTAGCTCACGCGTATTTGCTATGATTTTACTACGTGTCCTTGAAAAAGAAGCTCTTGTAACCATGACATTTAGTACACAGGCATTACAGCAGTCGATGATCGTGTTTGCTATTCTTTTGGTTATTGTTCTTGTACAGATGGCTTGGATGATTCATCGTGTTTCATTATTATCACTGTTTAGCGCGGCAAAACAAGCAGACGAGCGTGTGAGACGTTTTAGTGCATTACAAATGGCAATTGGCTTTATGGGTCTTGTGCTGATTGCTTACGGCTACTATGCGTCAACAAAGCTATTTGATATTGATTCAGCTGGTCATTTATTTATCAATATGATGATAATTTTAGCTACGACTATTGGTGGTACATTTCTTGTCTTTCGTTTCTCCGTAGCCTTTATTATGAATACTATTCGCTTGAAGAAAAAAGGGCATTTATCTATCAAGGATGTATTAGCATTAACACCGATTATGCATCGCATGAAGAGCAACGCAAAGTCATTAACACTTATCACTGTATTAACAGGTGTGTCTCTAGGTGTAACGACGCTATCCTATATCGCCTACTATTCCTCAGAGGCATCGGCTTATAGCCAAGTACCTGGTGATTTCATATTGCTAGAAGAGCAGGGTCAGACCTTCTTAGAGGAGTTAGAGAAAAATAACATTACGTATGATAAAGTAGATTATCGTTTACAAGGAGTAACAGCCTCTGTAGGTCAATTAATGTCTAAAAAGCAGCAGGACAATCCTTTATATGATATGGAAGGAACAATCTATACTATCCCGCTTTCTGATTATCAGCAAAGCGTTCCTGAAGCATCGCTATCAGGCAACGATGTTATCTTAACCAACTATGGCGGTTATATGGCTGAAATGTTTCCATTAGAAAAAGATCGTGATGTAGTGGTATCTGCAGGAGAGCTTGAAGAAACTTTCCATGTAGTAGATGTTCATGATAAAAGTGTTATAAGTGGTATTGTCACGGCTGGAGGTGGCGGACCTATCTTTGTTGTGACAGATGACATGTTTACAAGTTTAACTACGCAAGCAGCGCTTTATCCTTGGCATCAACAAACGACCATTACAATAACAGCAAAAGAAGAATTAGAAACAGCAGAGAAATTATATATTCAAACAAATGCAGGAGTTATTACGGCTGTAGAAGGTGATGGTAAGACACAGCAATATACACAATCTTCCTTTGAAGAAAAACGTAAAGATAATATTGAAACATTAGGTCTTACGATTTTTACAACAGCATTTTTAGGATTAGCATTTCTAATGACAACTGGTAGTATTCTATACTTTAAACAAATGTCTGAGGCAGAGGAAGAAAGAAGTTCCTATACAATACTCAGAAAAATTGGTTTTGCCGAGAAAGACATCATGAAAGGCATTTATATGAAACAGGCCTTTAATTTTGGTGTCCCATTAGTTATTGGATTATTGCATAGCTACTTTGCTGTTAAGTCAGGATGGTTCTTATTTGGTACAGAGTTAACGGCTCCCTTGTGGATTGCGATGTGCTGTTACGTAGCGTTATATACGATCTTTGGCATACTTTCGGTTGGCTATTATAAAAAAGTTGTTCGTGAATCGTTGTAACAATTAAATATGAAGAAACTCAAAAACAGTGTAATGATTAATCCTTTACACTGTTTTTTTATATAAACATATTGAAATTGTGAAAACTATTGACTTTCAAATATCAGAATAATAAAGTTTAACATGTTAGTAATTTAGTGTATGAAAGTGAAGTGTAACAATGAATGCAGTAATTGCGGCGGTAGCCGTTATGTTGATATTAAGCTTGCTTCGCATCAATGTCGTTCTTTCCTTAGTACTAGGAGCTTTTGTAGGTGGTCTTACAAGTGGAATGGGCATTGAGGCAACAGTACAATCATTTACAGAAGGGTTAGGCGCAGGGGCCACTATTGCATTGAGTTATGGTCTCCTTGGTGGCTTTGCTATTGCTATTGCCAAAACTGGAATACCAAAATTGATGATTGCAGGGATGTTAAAAATTTTAAATGGCGAAAGTAATAGAAAAGGCTTAGTGAAGGTTTTAATTTTTTTCCTTATTTTCGTGATGTCTATTTTATCTCAAAATGTTATTCCTATTCATATTGCCTTCATTCCATTATTGATTCCTCCTATTTTAAAAATATTAAATATGTTGGAGGTTGATCGACGTATCATTGCGGTCCTAATTGCAGTAGGCTTAATCGGTACTTATAGTTTCGTGCCAGCTGGTTTCGGAGCCATTTTTCAAGATATCGTTGCTACACAAGTGTCAGAGGCTGGAATGGCTGTATCTTCACGTGATGTACCGGTAGCAATGGCGATTCCGGTGCTAGGAATGCTGATTGGGCTGCTTGTCGCCTTTGTTGTATACCGCAAGCCAAGACAGTATAAGCACAATGAAGTAGAGACGGAATCTTTAAACGTGAACGTCAGTAAGTTTGTGATGTTTTCTACAGCTCTTGCATTAGTCGCATCACTTTGTGCTCAAGTATTAACAGATTCAATGATTGTCGGTTCGTTTACAGGGATTATGTTGATGTATTTTACAGGTGCACTTAAATGGAAAGAGGCAGATGACATTCTCTCTGAAGGGATGAAGATGATGGCCTTTATTGGCTTTGTCATGATTGCGGCCAATGGCTTCGCAGCCGTTATTAATGCTACTGGGGATGTGGATAGCTTAATTACAAGCTCAATCGCTGTGCTGAAAGGTAATAGAAGTCTCGCTGTCTTTATCATGCTAGTCATTGGATTAGTTGTGACGATGGGTATTGGTTCATCTTTTGCTACAGTACCTATTATTGCTACGTTATTTGTTCCTCTTGCACAAGGGTTGGGATTGAGTCCATTAGCGATTCTTTGTTTAATTGGTACAGCAGGTGCTTTAGGCGATGCAGGCTCTCCAGCTTCAGATTCTACGTTAGGACCAACAGCAGGCTTAAATGTAGATGGACAACATCATCATATTTGGGATACTTGTGTACCGACATTTGTTTTTATTAATATCCCTTTGATCCTGTTTGGTTGGATGGCATGTGTATTCTTTCTATAAAATAAGAAGTAGTTTCTTATCTATAGAAACTACTTTCTTAAAGAATTGTTTGAAAAGTACGGAAATGTTGATATGACAACCTTAACTATTGCAATATGTAATAAAATTTTATATACTAATAAACGGCTTAATAAAGCGAAGAAGTAGTAGTACTAAGAATATCTACAACATTTAAAAGAATTTAGCGAAAAGACTTGCTTATTCTTTTTTTATTGTATATAATGTTGAATGTTGGTCTTTGACTGCGATGAAGCGAGAGGTTGCCGACACACCCGGCCGCTTTGCCATGGCGGTGTGTGGGAAAATTTTCGTGGAGAATGTCTAGAAAATAGGCGAGAAGGAGGGAAAATAATGGCAAAACAAAAGATTCGTATTCGTTTAAAAGCGTATGATCACCGTATTTTAGATCAGTCTGCTGAGAAAATTGTGGAAACTGCAAAACGTTCAGGTGCAAGTGTATCAGGTCCGATTCCACTTCCAACTGAGAAGTCTGTGTACACAATTCTTCGTGCGGTTCACAAGTACAAAGATTCTCGTGAACAATTCGAGATGCGTACGCATAAACGTCTGATCGATATCGTTAACCCAACACCACAAACTGTTGATGCGTTAATGAAACTTGATTTACCATCTGGCGTTGATATCGAAATCAAACTTTAATGGTAAAAATAATATAACTTTTCAAAACTTACAGGAGGTGTGACAAATGGCTAAAGGAATCTTAGGTAGAAAAATTGGTATGACACAAGTTTTCGCTGAAAACGGCGATTTAATCCCGGTAACAGTTATCGAAGCTGCGCCAAACGTAGTTCTTCAAAAGAAAACTGTTGAAACAGACGGCTACGAAGCAATTCAAGTTGGTTTCGAAGACAAGCGCGTTAAGCTTTCTAACAAACCTGAACAAGGTCACGTAGCAAAAGCGAACACTGCTCCTAAGCGCTTCATTCGTGAATTCCGCAACGTGAACGTTGGAGAATACGAAGTTGGTCAAGAAGTCAAAGTAGAAATTTTCGCAGAAGGCGATGTAATTGATGTAACAGGTGTTACTAAAGGTAAAGGTTTCCAAGGTGTTATTAAACGCCACGGACAATCTCGTGGTCCTATGGCCCACGGTTCTCGTTACCACCGTCGTCCTGGTTCAATGGGTCCAGTTGCTCCGAACCGCGTATTTAAACAAAAGAAATTACCTGGTCAAATGGGTGGCAATGTAGTTACAATCCAAAACTTAGAAATCGTGAAAGTTGATGCTGATCGTAACTTACTACTTGTTAAAGGTAATGTTCCTGGTTCTAAAAAAGCTCTAGTTACAGTAAAAACTGCAATTAAAGCTAAGTAATCACTTCAAGAAAGGAGGAAACAGGAATGACAAAAGTATCTGTACTTAGTCAAACAGGTGCTTCAGTTGGTGAAATCGAATTAAACGATGCGATCTTCGGAA
The DNA here is from genome assembly GCF_038630385.1 of Lysinibacillus sp. FSL L8-0126. Classification (NCBI taxonomy): domain Bacteria; kingdom Bacillati; phylum Bacillota; class Bacilli; order Caryophanales; family Bacillaceae; genus Lysinibacillus; species Lysinibacillus sp. FSL L8-0126. Next base: position 1,704,208 of record NZ_CP152028.1, read on the forward strand.
TCGAGCCAAATGAAGCAGTATTATTCGACGCAGTAGTAGCTCAACGTGCTTCTCTTCGTCAAGGTAATCACAAGGTTAAAAACCGTTCTGAGGTTGCTGGTGGTGGTCGTAAACCATGGCGTCAAAAAGGAACTGGTCGTGCTCGTCAAGGTTCTATCCGTTCTCCACAATGGCGCGGCGGTGGTATCGTATTCGGTCCTACTCCACGTAGCTATTCTTATAAATTACCTAAAAAAGTTCGCCGCTTAGCTCTTAAATCTGCTTTATCAGCTAAAGTAGTAGAACAAAACTTCTTAGTTCTTGATGCTCTAACTCTAGCAGCACCAAAAACAAAAGAATTCACAAAAATTCTTAAAGATCTTTCTTTAGAGAAAAAATCTTTATTCGTAACTGCTGACCTAGATGAAAACGTAGCATTATCTGCTCGTAACATCCCAGGTGTAACAGTTTTAACTGCAAATGGAATCAACGTTCTTGATCTATTAGGTCACGACAAAGTTGTATTCACTAAATCTGCAGTAGAAAAAGTTGAGGAGGTGCTTGGATAATGGAAGCACGTGATATTTTAAAACGTCCGGTCATTACTGAGCGTTCTTCAGAACTTATGGCAGAGAAAAAGTATACTTTCGAAGTAGACACTCGCGCTAACAAAACTCAAGTAAAAGACGCTGTAGAAGAAATCTTTGGCGTAAAAGTTGAGAAAGTAAACGTTCTTAACTACAAAGGTAAATTCAAGCGTGTTGGCCGTTACGGTGGTTACACTAACAAACGTCGTAAAGCGATTGTTAAATTAACTGCTGATAGCAAAGAAATTGAATTATTCGAAGTGTAATCCTTAATGGATTTATGATTTGAACACTCAAGAAGGAGGGAAAACACAATGGCGATTAAAAAGTATAAACCTACCTCTAATGGTCGTCGTAACATGACGTCATTAGACTTTGCGGAAATTACAACTAACAAGCCTGAGAAATCATTGCTTGAACCAACTAAACGCAAAGCTGGTCGTAACAACCAAGGTAAAATCACTGTTCGTCATCATGGTGGTGGTCATAAGAAGCAATACCGTGTTATCGATTTCAAACGTGTTAAAGATGGCATTCCGGCAAAAGTTGCTACTATTGAATATGATCCAAACCGTTCTGCGAATATCGCATTAATCAACTACGCTGATGGAGCAAAAGCTTACATCTTAGCACCAAAAGGTCTAGAGGTTGGTCAAACAATCGTTTCTGGTCCAGATGCTGATATTAAAGTAGGTAATGCATTACCATTAGCAAACATTCCAATGGGTACTACAATCCATAACATCGAGTTAAAACCTGGTAAAGGTGGACAATTAGTACGTTCTGCTGGTACTTCTGCTCAAGTACTTGGTCGTGAAGATAAGTACGTAATCGTTCGTCTTCAATCTGGTGAAGTACGTTTAGTGTTAGCTACTTGCCGCGCTACAATCGGTCAAGTTGGTAACGAACAACACGAACTTGTACACATCGGTAAAGCAGGTCGTAGCCGTTGGTTAGGTAAACGCCCAGAAGTTCGTGGTTCTGTAATGAACCCTAACGATCACCCACACGGTGGTGGTGAAGGACGTTCTCCAATCGGACGTAAATCACCAATGACTCCTTGGGGTAAACCAGCACTTGGTTACAAAACTCGTAAGAAGAAAAACAAATCGGATAAATTTATCATCCGTAGTCGTAAAAAATAAAGTGGTTAAACTACGGTTCTATGTGAGAGCCGTGGTGGAATCACGGAGGGAGGTTCCTACATGGGTCGCAGCTTGAAAAAAGGACCTTTTGTTGATGACCACTTAATGAAAAAAGTGGAAGTACAAGAGGCTTCTGAGAAAAAACAAGTTATCAAAACTTGGTCACGCCGTTCTACAATCTTCCCGAACTTCATCGGTTTAACGATTGCTGTATATGATGGACGTAAACATGTTCCTGTATACGTAACAGAAGATATGGTAGGCCATAAACTTGGTGAGTTCGCACCGACACGTACTTACAAAGGTCACGGTGCAGACGACAAGAAAACAAGACGCTAATTTTGAGAGGAGGTAAATCCTAATGACACAAGCTAAAGCTATCGCTCGCACAGTACGTATTGCTCCTCGTAAAGTACGTCTAGTTGTAGACTTAATCCGAGGTAAGCAAGTTGGTGAAGCAGTTGCAATTTTACGTCATACTCCAAAAGCGGCGTCTCCAGTCGTTGAGAAAGTATTAAAATCTGCAGTTGCTAATGCTGAGCACAACTACGATCTTGACATCAACTCTTTAGTAGTTTCTGAAGTGTTCGTTGATGAAGGTCCAACTTTAAAACGTTTCCGTCCACGTGCGCAAGGACGTGCAAGCGCAATTAACAAACGCACAAGCCACATCACTCTAGTGGTATCTGAGAAGAAGGAGGGTTAATCCGTGGGTCAAAAAGTACATCCAATAGGACTGCGCGTTGGTATTATTCGTGACTGGGAGTCAAAATGGTACGCTGAAAAAGACTATGCAACTCTACTTCACGAAGACATCAAAGTGCGTAAATATATTGAAACGGCTCTTAAAGACGCTTCTGTTTCTAAAGTAGAAATCGAACGTGCTGCAAACCGTGTAAACATTACAATTCACACTGCGAAACCAGGTATGGTAATCGGTAAAGGTGGTACTGAAGTTGAAAACCTTCGTAAATACCTTAGCGAGTTAACTGGTAAACGCGTACACATCAACATCATTGAAATTAAACGTGCAGATCTTGACGCTCGTCTAGTAGCTGAAAACATCGCTCGTCAATTAGAAAACCGTGTATCATTCCGTCGTGCGCAAAAGCAAGCGATCCAACGCACAATCCGTGCTGGTGCAAAAGGAATTAAAACACAAGTATCTGGTCGTTTAGGTGGCGCTGATATCGCGCGTGCTGAACACTATAGTGAAGGAACTGTTCCACTTCATACTCTACGTGCTGACATTGACTATGCACACGCAGAAGCTGACACTACTTACGGTAAATTAGGCGTTAAAGTATGGATCTACCGTGGTGAAGTTCTTCCTACGAAGAAATCTGTGGAAGGAGGCAAATAATATGTTATTGCCTAAACGCGTAAAATACCGTCGTGAACACCGCGGCAACATGCGTGGCGAAGCGAAAGGCGGCAAAGAAGTATCATTCGGCGAGTGGGGCTTACAAGCTCAAACTGCTAGCTGGATTACTAACCGTCAAATCGAATCTGCACGTATCGCGATGACTCGTTACATGAAACGTGGCGGTAAAGTTTGGATTAAAATCTTCCCACACAAACCTTACACTAAAAAACCTCTAGAAGTCCGCATGGGTTCTGGTAAAGGTTCTCCTGAAGGTTGGGTAGCAGTAGTAAAACCAGGAAAAATTATGTTCGAAATTGCTGGTGTATCTGAAGAGATTGCACGTGAAGCACTTCGTTTAGCATCACATAAGCTTCCTGTTAAATGTAAGATCGTAAAACGTCAAGAAACTGGTGGTGAATCTAATGAAAGCTAATGAAATCCGTGACCTTGCCACTTCTGAAATTGAATTAAAAGTGAAATCACTGAAAGAAGAGCTTTTCAACCTTCGCTTCCAATTGGCGACTGGTCAATTAGAAAACACAGCTCGTATTCGTGAAGTGCGTAAAGCAATCGCGCGTATGAAAACTGTTATTCGTGAAAGAGAAATCAGTGCAAATAACTGATAAAGGAGGTTTTCAAGTATGACTGAGCGTAATCAACGCAAAGTTTACACGGGCCGCGTTGTTTCAGATAAAATGGACAAAACTGTTACTGTTTTAGTTGAAACTCACAAAAAGCACAAGCTTTACGGTAAACGTGTAAAATACTCTAAAAAGTTTAAAGCTCATGATGAGCAAAACCAAGCGAAAATCGGTGATATCGTACGTATCATGGAGACTCGCCCGCTATCAGCTACTAAACGTTTCCGTCTAGTTGAAGTTGTAGAAAAAGCGGTTATTATTTAATAACTATTTCGGAACAACCATTTCCGAAGGGAGGTAACCTAAGTGATCCAACAAGAAAGTCGTATGAAAGTTGCTGACAACTCAGGTGCACGTGAAGTTCTTACAATTAAAGTGCTTGGTGGCTCTGGCCGTAAAACTGCTAACATCGGTGATATCGTTGTTTGTACAGTTAAGAAAGCAACACCAGGTGGCGTTGTCAAGAAGGGTGACGTTGTTAAAGCTGTTATCGTTCGTACTAAATCAGGCGTACGTCGTAAAGACGGTACGTACATCAAATTTGATGAAAATGCTTGTGTAATTATTCGTGATGATAAATCACCACGCGGAACTCGTATTTTCGGACCTGTTGCACGTGAATTACGTGACAGCAACTTCATGAAAATCGTTTCTCTAGCTCCAGAAGTTCTTTAATTTCATGATAGTGCCAATCAAGGAGGTGCGACAGCATGCATGTAAAAAAAGGTGACAAGGTTAAGGTTATCACTGGTAAGGACAAAGGCAAAGAAGGAGTAATCCTAGCTGCTTTCCCTAAACAAGACCGCGTTCTTGTTGAAGGCGTTAATATCGTGAAAAAGCACGTTAAACCTAACCAATTGAATCCACAAGGTGGGATTGTAAGCCAAGAGGCTGCAATTCACGTTTCGAACGTAATGCTAATCGATCCTAAATCTGGCGAGCCGACTCGTGTAGGTTATAAAATCGAAAACGGTAAAAAAGTTCGTGTTGCAAAAAAATCAGGTGCAGTAATCGACTAACTAGTAAATAAAAGAAGGGAGGTACACACATGAGCCGCCTAAAAGAAAAATATTTAAATGAAGTTTCTCCTGCTCTTATGAGCAAGTTTGGATATAAATCAGTTATGCAGTTGCCGAAAGTTGACAAAATCGTTATCAACATGGGTGTTGGTGATGCTGTTCAAAACTCTAAAGCATTAGATGCAGCTGTAGAAGAATTAACAATTATCACTGGTCAAAAACCAGTTGTAACTAAAGCGAAAAAATCGATCGCAGGTTTCCGTTTACGTGAAGGTATGCCAATCGGTGCTAAAGTTACATTACGCGGTGAGCGTATGTATGAATTCTTGGACAAATTAATCTCAATCTCACTTCCTCGTGTACGTGACTTCCGTGGTGTTTCTAAAAAAGCATTCGATGGTCGCGGTAACTACACTCTAGGTGTTAAAGAGCAACTAATTTTCCCAGAAATCGATTACGATAAAGTTTCAAAAGTACGCGGTATGGACATCGTGATCGTAACGACAGCGAACTCTGACGAAGAAGCTCGCGAGTTATTGACACAATTCGGTATGCCGTTCCAAAAGTAATTTAAACAAGGAGGGCGAAAACGTGGCTAAAAAATCTATGATCGTTAAACAACAACGTAAGCAAAAGTTTAAAGTGCAAGAATATACACGTTGTGAACGCTGTGGCCGTCCACACTCTGTATATCGCAAATTCAAACTTTGCCGTATTTGTTTCCGAGAACTTGCATATAAGGGACAAATTCCTGGCGTGAAAAAAGCCAGCTGGTAATCCCCTAATTTGGGAAGGAGGTAAATGTAATGACAATGACTGATCCGATTGCAGATATGCTTACTCGCATTCGTAATGCGAACATGGTTCGTCACGAGAAGTTAGAAGTACCAGCTTCCAACGTGAAAAAAGAAATCGCTGAAATTTTAAAGCGTGAAGGTTTCGTACGTGACGTAGAATACGTGGAAGACAACAAGCAAGGTATTATCCGTATCTTCTTAAAATACGGTAAAGATAACGAGCGTGTTATCACTGGCTTAAAACGTATTTCTAAACCTGGTCTACGTGTATATGCTAAAACAAATGAAGTGCCTAAAGTACTGAACGGTCTTGGTATCGCTTTAGTGTCAACTTCACAAGGTTTATTAACAGATAAAGAAGCTCGCGCTAAACAAGTTGGCGGCGAAGTTCTAGCATACGTTTGGTAATTAGCAATAAATGAATGGAGGTGCAACTAAATGTCTCGTGTAGGTAAAAAAATTATCGAGGTACCAGCTAACGTAACTGTTACTGTTGCAGCTGACAACACTGTTACTGTTAAAGGTCCTAAAGGCGAACTTGTTCGTTCTTTCCACCAAGATATGAAAATTGAGCAAGAGGGTAACGTAATCTCTGTATCACGTCCTTCTGAATCAAAAGAACACCGCACAAACCACGGTACTACTCGTGCGCTTCTAGCGAACATGGTTACTGGTGTTTCTGCAGGTTTCGAAAAAGCTTTAGAACTTATCGGTGTTGGTTACCGTGCGCAATTACAAGGCAAAAAACTTGTACTTAACGTAGGTTACTCTCATCCAGTAGAGTTCACACCTGAAGATGGTCTTGAAATTGAAGTTCCTTCTAACACTAAAATCATCATTAAAGGTATTAGCAAAGAGCGCGTTGGTGCTCTTGCATCTAACATCCGTGACGTTCGTCCACCAGAGCCATATAAAGGTAAAGGTATCCGTTACGAAGGCGAATACGTTCGTCGTAAAGAAGGTAAAACAGGTAAATAATGCTGCCTAAGCATTAGAAAGGAGTGACCCTTGTGATTACGAAACAGGATAAAAATCAAGTTCGTAAAAAACGTCATGCGCGAGTTCGTTCTAAAATTTCGGGTACTGCTGAGCGTCCACGCTTAAATGTATTCCGTTCTAACAAGAACATCTACGCTCAACTTATCGATGACGTAGCAGGCGTAACAATTGTTAGCGCATCTTCTCAAGAAAAAGATTTTGAAGGCACTGGTAGCAATGTTGCAACTGCATCAAAAATCGGTGAAACAATCGCGAAACGCGCTGCGGAAAAAAATATTACTGCTGTAGTTTTTGACCGTGGTGGTTACTTATATCATGGACGCGTGAAAGCTTTAGCTGAAGCTGCACGTGAGAATGGTTTAGAATTTTAATAAGAAGGAGGGACACATTTCATGAGTCGAATTGACGCAAACAAACTTGGAGAACTTGAAGAACGCGTAGTTACTATTAACCGTGTTGCTAAAGTTGTTAAAGGTGGACGTCGCTTCCGCTTCACAGCACTAGTTGTTGTTGGCGATAGAAACGGTCATGTAGGTTTCGGTACTGGTAAAGCTCAAGAGGTTCCAGATGCTATCCGTAAAGCTGTTGAAGATGCGAAGAAAAACTTAGTAGAAGTGCCACGTGTTGGTGGAACAACTCCACACTTAGTGCTTGGTCGCTTCGGTGCAGGAGAAATCTTAATTAAACCTGCTGCTCCTGGTACAGGAGTTATCGCTGGTGGTCCAGTACGTGCTGTACTAGAACTTGCTGGTATTACTGATATTCTTTCAAAATCTCTTGGATCTAACACACCAATCAACATGGTGCGTGCAACTGTTCAAGGTTTAACTGAATTAAAACGCGTAGAGGACGTAGCTAAATTACGTGGTAAATCAGTGGAAGAAATATTAGGATAAGGGGGGAAAGATAATGGCTAACAAATTAGAAATCACCCTTACTAAATCTGTGATTGGTACTAAACCTGCACAACGCAAAACTGTTGAAGCTTTAGGTTTACGTAAATTACACCAAACTGTAGAGAAAGCTGATAATGCAGCTACTCGCGGTATGCTTGATAAAGTAGCACACTTAGTTACTGTAAAAGAAATTTAATTTTCAATAATTGAACAAGGAGGTGCCACCCACTATGAAACTGCATGAGTTAAAACCAGCAGAAGGTTCTCGTAAGCAACGCAATCGCGTTGGTCGTGGTATCGGTTCTGGTAACGGTAAAACAGCAGGTAAAGGTCATAAAGGTCAAAACGCTCGTTCTGGTGGCGGTGTACGCCCAGGATTTGAGGGCGGTCAAAACCCATTATTCCGTCGTTTACCAAAACGTGGATTTACGAACATTAATCGTAAAGAATACGCGATTGTTAACCTTGATGCTTTAAACCGTTTCGAAGACGGTGCAGAAGTTACTGCTGCATTATTACTTGAAACTGGTATAGTGAGCAACGAGAAAGCTGGAATTAAAGTTCTTGGCAACGGAGCTCTTAATAAAAAGCTTACTGTTAAAGCTCATAAATTCTCAGCTTCAGCGAAAGAAGCAATCGAGAATGCCGGCGGAACTACTGAGGTGATTTAATGTTTCAGACAATCTCTAACTTTATGCGTGTTCGAGATATAAGAAATAAAATCATTTTCACACTTTTAATGTTAATCGTTTTTCGTATTGGAACTTTCATTCCAGTACCAAACGTTGACGCTGATGTATTAAAGGCAACTGATGAGTTTAACCTCGTTGGTTTCCTGAATACTTTTGGCGGTGGTGCTTTAAAGAACTTCTCCATCTTCGCGATGGGAATTATGCCTTACATCACAGCCTCAATCATTGTTCAGTTATTGCAAATGGACGTAGTACCGAAATTTGCTGAGTGGGCAAAGCAAGGTGAAGTCGGAAGACGTAAACTTGCACAATTTACTCGCTACTTTACTATTATTCTTGCTTTTATCCAATCATTCGCAATGTCATTCGGTTTTAATAGAATGTATGGTGGATCTTTGATTAAAGAAGAGGGCGTTCTAACTTATGTTACAATTGCTATAGTATTGACAGCGGGAACAGCATTCCTAGTATGGCTTGCTGAGCAAATTACTGCTCACGGTGTTGGTAATGGTATTTCTGTTGTCATTTTCGCAGGTATCGTTGCAGCATTGCCTACAGGGATCAACCAAATTTTTGCACAGCAAATCGAGGGTGCTGGAGATAAATTATTTATCAACATCATTGTCCTTGCATTGCTTGTATTAATTTTATTAGCAGTTGTAGTTGGGGTTATATACGTGCAACAAGCACTTCGTAAAATTCCAATTCAATATGCGAAACGAGTTACTGGACGTAGTCAGCAAACTGGTGGTCAACAAACGCATCTACCGTTAAAAGTAAATGCTGCAGGGGTTATTCCGGTAATCTTTTCAGTAGCGTTTCTTGTAACACCTCAAACGCTTGCTGTGTTCTTTGGTGAAAATAGTGTTACAAATTGGATTACGAAAAATCTGCAGTATACGCAGCCTATTGGTATGACAATTTATATTATTTTGATCGTCGCGTTCACATATTTCTATGCATTCGTTCAAGTGAATCCAGAAAATGTGGCAGACAACTTGAAAAAACAAGGTGCTTACATTCCAGGTATTCGTCCTGGTGAAAACACTCAAACGTATTTAACAAGCGTGTTATATCGTCTAACTTTTGTTGGTGCGATATTCTTAACTGTTATTGCTGTAATGCCGATTTTATTCATTAATTTTATGAATTTACCTGCCTCAGTGCAGATCGGTGGTACTAGTATTATTATCGTAGTCGGTGTAGCGCTGGAAACGATGAAGCAGCTAGAATCTCAACTTGTTAAACGTCACTACAAAGGCTTTATGAAATAATGTTGGTTTTTAGGGAACGTTCCATCGTTTCCTTAAATCAGCAAACCTTTTGTGGGAGGAATATTTCCTAATGAATATCGTTTTAATGGGTCTGCCAGGTGCTGGTAAAGGTACTCAGGCAGATAAAATTGTTGAGAAGTACGCGATTCCTCATATTTCTACAGGCGATATGTTCCGTGCTGCTATTAAAGAAGGTACTGAACTAGGCTTACAAGCGAAATCGTTTATGGATCAAGGTGCACTAGTACCTGATGAAGTAACGATTGGTATTGTTCGTGAGCGACTGGCTAAACCTGATTGTGAAAAGGGCTTCTTATTAGATGGATTCCCACGTACTGTTCCTCAAGCTGAAGCATTGGATAGCATTCTTGCTGATCTAGGTAAAGCGATTGAGCATACATTAAACATTCAAGTTGAAAAGGATGAGTTAATTGCTCGTCTTTCAGGTCGACGTATTTGTAAAACTTGTGGTACATCATATCATTTAATTTTCAATCCTCCTAAGGTGGAAGGAAAATGTGATAAAGATGGTGGCGAGCTTTATACACGTGCAGATGATAATCCTGAAACGGTTGCAAACCGTCTGGAAGTAAATATGAATCAAGCACAACCTCTACTTGATTTCTATCAAGCTAAAGGTGTGTTAACTAACATTGATGGACAGCAAGATATTAACAAAGTGTTTGCTGATCTTGATGCTCTATTACAGGGCAGCCGCAGCTGATACCCGGCTCCGGGCGCAGAGTACTGCTTCCGCGGGAGGCATGCGGGAGCAACAACGAAACATAATTTTTTTGAGAGTTGCAAAAGCATATTGTGCCCGGTATATATTTCTTCTAAAGAGTGCAACATACCTTTTGGAGGAGTATAATGGGTTTCGTGGAAGCATCTGTGTAACGGGTATGAATATCTCATCAAAGACATTCCGGTATTCGTGTAAACATGGGAGGTTCAGTGCCCTTATTGGTTCTGTAAATTCCGTGGATTGTGTGAAGCGAAACCAGACGAGCGTCTTTCAAACATCTCTCATACAATCCAAACATATGTTGAAACGAGGTTGCTTCTAAAGTTGCAGCAGATATCCGTTTGATGTAACGATGAGAACTTTAATTTGCATATAGAGAGGAGACAGAGTAGATGGCGAAAGATGATGTAATTGAAGTCGAAGGGACAGTTGTTGAGACTTTGCCAAACGCGATGTTTAAGGTAGAATTAGAAAATGGACATGTGATTCTAGCACACGTATCTGGTAAGATTCGTATGCACTTTATCCGTATTCTACCTGGAGATAAGGTTACTATCGAGTTATCTCCTTATGATTTAACTCGCGGTCGTATCACATACCGTTTTAAATAATCTTTTGCGCTCCGGACTACTAAGGAGGTTAGGTTAGATGAAAGTGAGACCATCTGTGAAACCGATCTGCGAAAAATGTAAAGTAATTCGCCGACGCGGTAAAGTAATGGTAATCTGTGAAAATCCTAAACATAAACAAAAACAAGGTTAATTCTAAAGGAGGTGCACAACGTACATGGCACGTATTGCTGGTGTTGATATTCCTCGCGACAAACGCGTGGTAATTTCATTAACGTACATTTTCGGTATTGGTAAAACTACAGCTCAGAAAGTACTAGCTGATGCAGGTATTTCAGAAGATACACGCGTACGCGACTTAACTGAAGATGAGTTAAACAAAATCCGTGAACAATTAGATTCATACAAACTTGAAGGTGACTTACGTCGCGAAACTTCATTAAATATTAAACGTCTGATGGAAATCGGTTCATTCCGTGGTATCCGTCACCGTCGTGGCTTACCTGTTCGTGGTCAAAATACGAAGAACAATGCGCGTACGCGTAAAGGTCCTCGTAAAACTGTTGCGAACAAGAAAAAATAATTGGTAAAGGAGGTTCCTTCTTAACATGGCTCGTAAACAACAAACTCGTAAACGTCGTGTGAAAAAGAATATCGAATCTGGTATTGCACACATTCGTTCTACATTTAACAATACAATTGTAACGATTACAGATATGCAAGGTAACGCTGTATCTTGGTCAAGTGCTGGTGCTCTTGGTTTCCGTGGTTCACGTAAATCTACACCATTCGCTGCTCAAATGGCTGCAGAAACTGCTGCTAAAACATCCCTTGAACATGGTCTGAAAACGTTGGAAGTAACTGTTAAAGGTCCTGGTGCTGGTCGTGAAGCTGCTATTCGTGCACTTCAAGCTGCTGGTTTAGAAGTAACTGCTATTAAAGACGTTACTCCAGTTCCTCATAATGGTTGCCGTCCGCCAAAACGTCGTCGCGTGTAATGGGTGCGTCTCATATTGTATGAGAACATCATTTTTTGTACAGACTGTCTTGTGCAGATAATAAACGATACGTCATTGACGATCGAATCTATGATGGAAAGAACCTATACATTCGATGTTTTGAAGGAGGGTAAATAAAATGATCGAAATTGAAAAACCAAAGATTGAAACGGTGGAGATCAGCGAAGATTCCAAATATGGAAAGTTTGTTGTAGAACCGCTTGAACGCGGATATGGAAACACTTTGGGTAATTCTTTACGTCGTATCCTTCTGTCTTCATTACCAGGAGCTGCTGTCACTTCAATTCAAATTGATGGTGTTCTTCACGAATTCTCGACTGTAGAAGGCGTAGTAGAAGATGTAGCTTCAATCATTTTGAACGTGAAAAAACTAGCTCTTAAAATCTACTCTGACGAAGAAAAAGTTATTGAGATTGATGTAAAAGGCGATGGTACAGTTACGGCTGCTGACATTACACATGACAGTGACGTAGAAATTTTAAACCCAGATCTATATATTGCAACAATCGCTAAAAACGGTCATTTACGTATGCGTATGTATGCACAACGCGGCCGTGGTTACACTCCTGCTGATCAAAACAAACGTGAGGATCTTCCTATCGGCGTGATCCCGATCGACTCTATTTACACTCCAGTATCACGCGTCAATTTCCAAGTGGAAAATACTCGTGTAGGTCAGTCTTCTGACTACGACAAACTTTCTCTTGATGTGTGGACAGATGGTAGCATCGGTCCGAAAGAGGCGATTTCGCTCGGAGCAAAAATTTTAACCGAGCATCTTAACATCTTCGTTGGCATGACGGATGAGGCACAGACTGCTGAAATCATGGTCGAAAAAGAAGAAGATCAAAAAGAAAAAGTTTTAGAGATGACTATCGAAGAACTTGATCTTTCTGTTCGTTCTTATAACTGTTTAAAACGCGCTGGTATTAATACAGTACTAGAACTTGCGAATAAATCAGAAGACGATATGATGAAAGTTCGTAACCTTGGACGTAAGTCACTAGAAGAAGTAAAAGCGAAGTTAGAAGAGCTTGGTTTAGGATTACGCAAAGAAGACTAAGCGATTTAAACAACACTAATAAGATCAGATTTTTTCTATAAAGGAGGGAAACATCCATGGGTTACAGAAAACTTGGTCGTACAAGTTCTCAACGTAAAGCGATGTTACGTGACTTAGCTACTGATTTAATCATCAACGAGCGTATCGAAACTACTGAGGCTCGCGCTAAAGAAGTACGTAAAGCTGTTGAAAAAATGATTACTTTAGGTAAACGCGGAGATTTACACGCACGCCGTCAAGCTGCTGCATTCATCCGTCGCGAACTAGTAACAACGACTGATGCTGAAGGTAACGAAACAACATCATTTGCACTTCAAAAGTTATTTGATGATGTTGCACCACGTTATGCAGAGCGTCAAGGTGGTTACACTCGTATTCTTAAAGTAGGTCCTCGTCGTGGTGACGGTGCACCTGTTGTTGTGATTGAACTAGTTTAATCATAAGAGAAGACTTGTGGTGAAGAGGGTGGGAATCACCACCCTCTTTCTTTATAAATGATTTATACGACAAATAATTAAGCTGAGCGTTATGATGAGCGGGCACTTTAGGGTGTGGCGTCTCGTTTAGCTCTCCGCACCTCATTCAGGAGAAATAAGGGCTTGAGCACCCGTATTTCTTGTAAATGTAACGACAAGCGCATTTCTATCGAATGAGGTGCGCGCTTTTTTATTATGTGGGATAGCGCCAATTTGTGGTGCTTTTTTTAATATATGGGTTTCTTTAGACGCTCAAAAGTGCACCATCAAATTGAGTTGTTATAGTAGTATTTTTCTTTTATCGACATACGGATTGTAGTAGAATTCATACATAAAAAAGTGTAAGTTAGTTAGTAGAGCTGAGCATGTAGAGAGGAGTTCTAGAAATGCCTGAAATTTTATCTTTAAATAATGTGACTTTTTCATATACACCAGAAATTCAAGACAGTCGTAATGCTGTAGAAAATGTTAGTTTCGCTGTTGAAGAAGGCGAATGGATTGCCATAGTTGGACATAATGGTTCAGGTAAATCCACTATTGCCAAGCTGATGAACGGCTTGTTATTCCCTCAGCAGGGGGATGTGCGAATTTTACGAGAACCCTTAAGTGAAGAAAACCTTTGGGAATCTCGCTCCTTAATGGGTATGGTTTTTCAAAACCCTGATAATCAGTTTGTAGGTGCCACTGTACAGGATGATGTTGCATTTGCCTTAGAAAACAATGGTGTGCCTTTTGAAGAAATGGTGAAACGTGTACACGCGGCACTAGAGCAAGTAAAAATGGACACGTTTTTAGATCATGAGCCACATCACTTATCTGGAGGACAGAAACAACGCGTTGCCATTGCTGGTGCACTTGCACTAAAGCCAAAGCTTCTCATTTTAGATGAGGCTACATCGATGTTGGATCCTCAGGGCCGTGCAGAGGTGTTACAAACTGTCCAAACATTACGTGCAGAAACGGGATTAACAGTAATATCCATAACACATGATTTAGAAGAAGCCATGTTAGCAGATCGAGTTCTTTTTATGAATGATGGCAAGAAGTTTGCAGAAGGTACACCTGCTGAAATCTTTGCACTTGGGGACAAGCTAGTTGAGTTTGGACTAGATTTACCATTTGCCTTGAAGTTATCAAAGCTATTGCAAAAGGAAGGTGTTCCATTAATGGGACAACATATGACAGAAGAAGAGTTGGTGAATGATTTATGGACATCAAACTTCAACAAATAAGCTATGCCTATGCACAGGGGACACCTTTTGAAAAACGGGCATTATTCGATGTAGACTTTGACATTCCATCCCATACTTATCAGGCAATTATAGGTCATACGGGTTCTGGGAAATCAACCATACTTCAGCATTTTAATGCACTTCTAAGACCTACTTCAGGAGAAGTACATATAGGGGATCGCCTGATTGTAGCTGGGAAAAAAGCAAAGGATTTAAAAGCTGTAAGACAAAAGGTTGGTATTGTCTTTCAATTCCCTGAGCATCAACTATTTGAAGAAACAGTGTTAAAGGATATTATGTTTGGGCCAATGAACTTTGGTGTATCAGAGAAGGAGGCTGAAGCGCGTGCAAGAGAACTTGTCAGCTTAGTTGGGTTACCGAACAACGTGCTTGAGAAGTCTCCGTTTGATTTATCAGGTGGTCAAATGCGCCGAGTGGCAATTGCGGGTGTTTTGGCGATGGATCCAGAGGTAATTGTGTTGGATGAACCAACAGCTGGACTTGATCCACGAGGTCAAAAAGAGATCATGGATATGTTTTATCAACTCCATCAAGATCGTCGTCTTACAACGATTCTTGTCACACATAGTATGGAGGATGCGGCTCGATATGCAGATAATATTGTAATCATGCATGAAGGAAAAAATGTCTTAAGTGGACCACCACAAACTATTTTTAAAGATGGTGAAACATTAAAGAGTTTCCGCTTAGAGCCACCACGTATTGTCCGCTTTCAACAGAAGATTGAGCACATGATGGGTCAGTCCTTGTCAAAGGTTTGCTTGACGGAAGAGGAACTCGCTGCTGAAATTGCTCAAACGCTTAGAGAGGAGCGTGCAGAGCCATGATGGAAAAAATGATCTTTGGACGCTTCCTACCAGGTGACTCACCTGTGCATAAACTAGATCCACGATCAAAACTAATCTTTGTGTTTGCCTTTATTATTATTGTGTTTTTGGCCAACAATACAGTGACCTATGCTATGCTACTAGCATTTACGCTCTTGATTGTATTAGTATCACGTATTCGTCTGTATTTTTTAATTAATGGTCTCAAACCGGTTCTCTTTTTAATGGCTTTCACATTTCTTCTTCATATATTTATGACGAAGGAAGGCGTCCCTGTTTTCGAGTCAAAGTTTATCACGATATACGATGAAGGAATTAGGCGAGGAATATTTATTTCAGTACGTTTTCTAGTATTAGTATTTATGACATCTATCTTAACGTTAACGACATCACCGATCTCCATTACAGATGGTATTGAGGTTCTTTTAAATCCATTAAAAGCAATAAAAGTACCAGTTCATGAATTGGCTTTGATGATGTCCATTTCCTTACGTTTCATACCAACTTTAATGGATGAAACAGATAAGATTATGAAGGCACAAATGGCCCGAGGCTCAGATTTATCCTCTGGACCAATAAAAGATCGTATAAAGGCAGTAGTGCCATTGTTAGTACCACTTTTTGTCAGTGCATTTAAAAGAGCTGAGGATCTAGCAACTGCGATGGAAGTAAGAGGCTATCGTGGTGGTGAAGGTCGTACAAGGTACCGTAGGCTAAAATGGGATATGGGTGACACATTTGCACTTGTGTTACTAGTAGCAATAGGCGTATTGCTATTCTTTTATAGAAGTTAAAAGGAGTAGGCTTGATGCGACGATTAAAAGTAATTATAAGCTATGATGGAACGCTTTTTTCTGGCTATCAAGTACAGCCTGGAGAGCGCACAGTACAGGCTGAGCTTGAGCGTGTACTGTCCATTATGCATAAAGGAGAAAAGATTAAGGTAACTGCAAGTGGACGTACAGATGCAAGAGTTCATGCTACAGGACAAACATTGCATTTCGATACACCTCTTGCCATTCCAGTTGACAAGTATAGCAAGGCTTTGAATGTGCAACTACCAAGAGATATTCGCGTACTATCGGTAGAGGAAGTGGCACATGACTTTCATGCACGCTATAGTGTGACAGGGAAGCGCTATCGCTATATTTGGTCTTGTGAGCCTATCCAAAGCCCATTTCGCAGATATTACACAGTCGAGACAAGTGGCATCAAACCTAATGTAGAGGCGATGCAAGAGGCAGCTAAGGCTATCGTTGGTACACATGACTTTTCATGCTTTTGTGCAGCGAATACAAGTGTGAAGGATAAAGTACGTACTGTCACGACACTGCAATTTGAATGGCATGGAGAAGAACTTCATATGGTGATTGAAGGCAATGGTTTCTTATATAATATGGTGCGTATTATTGCAGGTACACTTTGGGAGGTTGGCGTAGGTCGCCGCACGATTGACAATGTGGCACTTGTAGTCGCCTCTGAAGATCGCGATAAAGCAGGAAAAACCGCGCCACCACAAGGGTTATACTTAGAAAAAGTGTTCTATTAGTGACGTTTTAGAATTCTGAACAACTTTACCAGGCGTTTAATGAAATTGCTTGACTTTAAAAGTCATTCATTATATGATAACAGATGGTATTTTCATTACCACCACAAATAAGCCCCGAAACTTATAGTGTAGTCTAATGAAAAATAACGGTAATCGAATCGATTAGGAGGATATATACATGCGTACAACATTCATGGCTAAAGGTCACGAAGTAGACCGTAAATGGTTAGTAGTTGATGCAGAAGGCCAAACTCTTGGACGTTTAGCTTCTGAAGTAGCTGCAATCTTACGTGGTAAACATAAACCAACATTCACACCAAACGTTGACACAGGTGATCACGTAATCATCATCAACGCTGACAAAATCCATTTAACTGGTAACAAATTAGAGGGTAAACTTTACCGTCACCATACTCAATTTGCAGGTGGTTTAAAAACGCGTACTGCTGGTGAAATGCTAGATAAGTACCCAACAAGAATGATCGAATTAGCAGTTAAAGGAATGCTTCCTAAAAACTCTTTAGGTCGCAAAATGTTCACTAAACTTAACGTTTATACTGGAACAGAGCATCCACATGCTGCACAAAAACCAGAAGCATACGAGCTTCGCGGATAATATAAATTAAGAGGAGGATATTACTTTGGCACAAGTTCAATACATCGGCACTGGTCGCCGTAAAAGCTCTGTAGCTCGCGTACGTTTAGTACCAGGTACAGGTAAAATTGTTATCAATAAACGTGAAATCGAAGAATACGTACCATTCGCTGCATTACGCGAAGTAATTAAACAACCATTAGTAGCTACTGAAACTACAGGAAGCTATGATATCCACGTAAACGTTAACGGTGGTGGATACACTGGTCAAGCTGGTGCTGTTCGTCACGGTATCGCTCGTGCTCTACTTCAAGTAGACCCAGATTTCCGTGCTGCATTAAAATCAGCTGGATTACTTACTCGTGATTCACGCATGAAAGAACGTAAAAAACCAGGTCTACGCGGCGCTCGTCGTGCACCTCAGTTCTCAAAACGTTAATATCAGCGTTCTATACAAAGACTCTTTCTACTTTTGTGGAAAGAGTCTTTTTTGTTATTTAGTCATTAGACTAAAGGTTGCTTACTCTTATTTCTTATAAAGCGGATGATTGCAAATTCTTGATGCGATGTAACACTGCCAATGACTAGCGTGAACCAGTATGTAGCTGTCCCTTTTACATAATCATTACTATTTCCGCACAGATTTAAGATATATTAAAAATATTTTCGCATAAGTTTATGTTTTTTTAAGAAATTATTTAGAGGGAGTTTAACATTCCACTTTAATATAGTTCTTGAAGGTACTACAAACCATGCATTTTCTTGAAATTTGTCATTATGGGTTTGGCGTAACTCAAAAATAGAATGTAGCGATGGAGGTAAGTAGGTATGAAAAAATTATTGATAGTATCGGTTGCGGCAATGGCACTACTTGCAGCATGTCAAGATAAGGAGCCTGAGAAAGGCAATAGTGAGGAAATAAAAACAGAAAGTGCTGCTACAACGAAGGATCAAACAAAGGAGCAATTAACGAAGGGTGAAGAAATGGCCAATATATTAAGTAGTACGAATTGGCAAGGCACAAAAGTATATGATAAAGACAACAATGATTTAACTGCGGAAAATTCTAACTTTATTGGCTTAGCAAAATATGATGCTGAGGCAGGTCATTATGAATTCTTTGACGTTGCTACTGGTGAAAGCCGTGATGATAAAGGGACGTTCTTTATCACAAATGATGGGACACAAAGAATTTTAATTTCTGAATCCAAGGATTATCAAGCTATTGTAGAAATTACAGAGCTAAACGATAGTATCTTTACTTATAAAAGAATGGGCAAAGATGCTGCTGGCAATGAGGTAGAAGTGTTCGTTGAGCATATTCCATATAAAGAAAATGAACTGGCATTTACCGATTCAAATAAAACGCTGAATGCTTCAACAGGTAATATTGTTACAGACGTTGACGGAGATAAGATTTTAGCTGATACATTATGGCACGGAACTGTTGTATTAGATGAAGCAGGTAATGATTTAACAGAGTTTAATTCAAATTTTATCAGCATTGCAAAATATGACGCAAATACAAATAAATATGAGTTCTTCAACCCTGAAACAGGTGAGAGTCGTGGCGACTATGGTTATTTTAATGTCATTCATGGCAATAAAATAAGAGCTCATGTTTCAATCGGTGATAATAAGTATGGCGTTGCCCTTGAAATTACTGAAATCAATGAGAAGAAATTCACGTATAAACGTACAGGTAAAGACAAAGACGGTAATGATATAACTGTATTTGTTGAGCATGAACCTTATGAAGGTGAATTAAACCCTGTATTTACAATGCAATAAAATGATACTTCCTCCTTTATTCATAGAAGAAAATCAAAACTCCTAAGTTTATTACTTGGGAGTTTTTTTTACTTTCTGGCATAGTTCATCTACTAATTTCGTACACTAAATGTAAAAGGGTGGTGGATATGGGTGAAGCGCTGGCTTGCACTAGGAGTAATTATGCTTATGAGTATAGTGGTCGTGGCATATGAAACAAATGCTTCGGACCGTAACTTCTTCTTACCAGACCCACTTGGTGGCATCAAAATTGTCATTGATGCAGGGCATGGTGGTGAGGACGGAGGAGCTTCAAAGGGCGAAGTAATTGAAAAGGAAATTACACTTGCAATTGCTCAGCATGTGGAGAAGAAATTAAAGAAAAAAGGCGCAACAGTCGTAATGACGCGAACAAAAAATGGGGATGTGATTGATGAGCATGCGCCGTCGGAAAAATATGGAACTTTAAGAGAGCGGAAAAAGCAGGATATTTTCTTAAGAAAGGATATCGTTGAAAAAGAAAAGCCTGATGTATTTATTACAATTCATGCAAATGCTATACCCGAAACAAAATGGCGTGGTGCACAGGTGTTTTATCATAAGGAAGGACATGCCGATGGCGAAATTCTTGCCAAGAGTATTCAACAATCCATTCGCACTAATCTAAAAAATACAGACCGAGAAGCTTTGTCTATTAAGCAAATTTATTTACTGAAGAAAGTAGAAGTCCCTGCAGCATTAGTAGAGACTGGTTTTATCAGTAATGATGAAGAACGAGCATTATTAATCGATAAGAACTACCAGGAAAAAATGGCAGATGCCATAGTTGAAGGTATAGAAGAGTATTTATTAGCTAAGATTGAGTAGAGCAACATCTACAACGTAAACCATATCAGTATGATATACTAACATTGAGATAATATAAGGGGAGTGTTCGTCGTGATTACTGAACAACAAGTACGAGAAATACTAGGACAACTACAAGATCCATTTTTACATAAATCGCTTGCAGAAACAGATGGTATTACAAACGTAGCAATAAAAGAAGAAAAAAATCATGTTAGTGTAAAAATTGCGATCGCTAAATTAAATACACCTGAACAGCTACAGCTACAAATGAAGGTTGTTGAGGTATTGAAAGAAGCGGGTGCAAATACGGTTGGCATTCGTTTTGAAGAACTATCAACAGAAAAATTACAAAGCTTCCGTGGCACTGCAACAGAGTCAGAAGCACAAGATATTTTATCTCCACTAAGCACAGTACAAGTGATTTCAATTGCTTCTGGTAAAGGTGGAGTAGGTAAATCTACAGTATCAGTTAACTTAGCTGTTGCTTTAGCTCGTCTAGGAAAGAAGGTCGGATTAATCGACGCCGATATTTATGGCTTTAGTGTGCCCGATATGATGGGTGTGACGGATATGCCTAAAGTAGTTGACAATCGTATTTTCCCAGTAGATCGCTTGGGTGTAAAAATGATTTCAATGGGCTTCTTTGTGGAAAACAACGCACCGATTGTATGGCGTGGTCCAATGCTAGGTAAAGTATTAGATCAGTTTTTCCGTGATGTTGAATGGGGAGAGCTAGACTATCTACTATTAGATTTACCTCCAGGCACAGGTGACGTAGCATTAGATATCCATCAAATGCTACCATCATCAAAAGAAATTGTTGTCACAACACCGCATCCGACAGCAGCATTTGTTGCAGCTCGTGCAGGAGCAATGGCTCTTCAAACAGACCATGAAATTTTAGGTGTTATCGAAAATATGGCTTGGTTTGAATCTAAATCAGGTGATCGAGAATTTGTCTTTGGACAAGGAGGCGGACCTAAGCTAGCTGATGAATTACGTACAGAGCTGCTTGGGCAGATCCCGCTTGGTCAACCCGATTGGACAGAAGAAGATTTTGCTCCGTCTGTTTATGCTGAGAAACATACGACAGGACAAATTTATTTAGACATCGCGACGAAAATCATTGATAAATTAAGTAAATAAATAAAAAACGGATTTCCACCTTTTATGGGGAAATCCGTTTTTAAATTGCTATGGTTACTCAGTACTTTTTTGCTCCTTATCCGATCCGCCATCACTTTCACCACTAGCTTCTTTCTTATCGCCACTTCCTGATGAACCCGTTTCGCCACTCTTTTTAATAAGTTCCTGCCATTTAGATTGCATTAAAGGGCTTTCGATCGTTTCCTTTACCACTTGCTCCATTTGCTTGCGCATATTGGATGATTTTAGGATGGTCTCTAGCTGCTTTTGCATATCGGGTTGCCCAAAAAAGGCCTCCATATCCTTTTGGAAAGTCGGATCTTTTATTAAGTCCTTCATAATATCCTGTTGCTGTTTTTGCATGCTTTTTGCAACAGTTTCTTTAAATTTTGGATCTTCAAAGGTTTTCTTCCAAAAGTCTTCTGCTTCCTTGGAAAGTAATGTTTCCTCAGTAGCCTTTTTCACTTCATCATGCTCTAAAATCAAAAGCTCACGGAAACTTGGCTCCTCCAAAAGCTGTCGCAATGCCTTTTTACCATCCTCTGTTTGCAAAGAGTCAATCATGATTTTTTTTATTTCAT
The DNA here is from genome assembly GCF_038630385.1 of Lysinibacillus sp. FSL L8-0126. NCBI lineage: Bacteria > Bacillati > Bacillota > Bacilli > Caryophanales > Bacillaceae > Lysinibacillus > Lysinibacillus sp. FSL L8-0126. The sequence continues at coordinate 1,726,045 of NZ_CP152028.1, forward strand.
CATAGGACATGGTAGAGGTTTTATCTTGTGAACAGGCAGAAAGAAAAAGCATTAGAATCAATAATAAGGTGAATTTTCGCATCGACAATCAGTCCTTTCTCTAGATAGACTCTTTCAATTATTGTTCACATTTCTCGGGACTTTATGTATTGGTTAGGATGAGAAATAGCTTTTTTAACAAGGCATTGATAAAATAAGGACAGATATATTGAGAAATTGGGGGACTTTTAGTTGTGACGATACGAAATTGGGCAAAGTTTTTCTTCTTTGCAATGCTCGTTGGTGGTGCAGTCAACGGAGTTTTTAGTTTATTTATTCGCTGGGAATTTTTCCAACCATACATAGCAAATGGTCAATGGGGCGAATTTTTCGCTGGACTTTTATGGATGGTTTTCTTAGGGTTTACCATGAGTGTTATAGCACAAGCTGGTTTTTTTGCTTATTTAACACTTCATCAAGTAGGTGTTAATATTTTTAGAACACTGACATTATGGAATTGGGTACAGCTATTATTAATTGCCATAACGATTTTCGATATTATATTCTTCCGCTTTATTCCTGGTGTGAAGGATGGACAAAGCTGGTTGTTCTATGTTGGATTATTAATTGTTCTAATATTTGGTGCAATAGCAACAGCTGTTCAAAAAGTAAAATTAACGGGGAAAAAGCATGTAATGATTTCGGCTCTATTCTTTATGATTGTCATTACAACGCTGGAATGGACAATTGCATTAATGGGTCGTGATGAAAATATTAATGAATATGTTGCGCTTTTATTATTCCCATTATTGGCTGTTAATGCGTATCAACTATTAGTATTGCCTAAATATAATGCAAAATCCGATGAAGATCGTCAAAAATTAGAAGCACGCCGCAAAGCTCGTCGTGAACAGGCTAAAAATGCATAAGAAAAAATTGCCTCACTTTAGTGAAGGCAATTTTTTTATGGGGCTTTTTTAGTTTGAACTTTATAACCAAATATATTTTCTTCAATTGACATAAACTTATGTTGTTGTATTAGAGCGTTAAGCTCTTTAAAGGATATTTGATTATTTTGATGGAGTGGGAAAAATACAAAATCACCTTTTTGTAATTTAGGTGTTTTCTCACCCTGCCAAATAAGAGAAGGCGACAGTAAATTCATTTGTTGTTGGAATAAAGATTTCTGTAAATCCTGCGAATATTGATGATTTCGGGTAGCAAACCATAAAGGTTTTTCCTTTAAATACTTTTCATAGATATCAATATCTTTTTGAATGAGCGCAATGTCAACGGGTTCTTCTATTGAATCATCTGGACCAAGTAGTCCTGTAGGCAATTTTCGTTGTTGTATAATTTTTAAATGTTCGGGTGAACGTTTAATCCAGTCGGTATCTAAAAGTAGAAGAGGATAAGGCTCTTTCACCGTTTGAAGCCATTCTAATAGAGAGTCATCAGAGAAAGAAATCTCTACTATAAGAGATGTGCCATAATGTCCTTTCGTGACCACTACTGGTGCATTCGCAATATTAAATACAGAAATCATCGTTGAGTTTATAGGCTTTAGAAAAGCAAAAAGGATTACGATTAAAAGCAGTGAAATCAACGTTTTGCGGACCATAATAATAACCTCATTTCTAAGATTTTAAATAAAAAATGAATCTCTTTAAAAAAACTTATGATTTAGTGTTGACTTTCATGAATAATCGATGTTATTATGTATAAGTCGCCAAGAGGTGACAGTGAAACAAAAAACATGAACCTTGAAAACTGAACAAGCAAAACGTAATCAACAAAGTTTTTAGTAACTAACCTTGGTTAGTGAACAAAACAAAATTTTGGACATCAAAATGATGCCAGCAAAACAAATTGAGCTATTCAAATTTCTTTTATGGAGAGTTTGATCCTGGCTCAGGACGAACGCTGGCGGCGTGCCTAATACATGCAAGTCGAGCGAACAGAGAAGGAGCTTGCTCCTTCGACGTTAGCGGCGGACGGGTGAGTAACACGTGGGCAACCTACCTTATAGTTTGGGATAACTCCGGGAAACCGGGGCTAATACCGAATAATCTGTTTCACCTCATGGTGAAATACTGAAAGACGGTTTCGGCTGTCGCTATAGGATGGGCCCGCGGCGCATTAGCTAGTTGGTGAGGTAACGGCTCACCAAGGCGACGATGCGTAGCCGACCTGAGAGGGTGATCGGCCACACTGGGACTGAGACACGGCCCAGACTCCTACGGGAGGCAGCAGTAGGGAATCTTCCACAATGGGCGAAAGCCTGATGGAGCAACGCCGCGTGAGTGAAGAAGGATTTCGGTTCGTAAAACTCTGTTGTAAGGGAAGAACAAGTACAGTAGTAACTGGCTGTACCTTGACGGTACCTTATTAGAAAGCCACGGCTAACTACGTGCCAGCAGCCGCGGTAATACGTAGGTGGCAAGCGTTGTCCGGAATTATTGGGCGTAAAGCGCGCGCAGGTGGTTTCTTAAGTCTGATGTGAAAGCCCACGGCTCAACCGTGGAGGGTCATTGGAAACTGGGAGACTTGAGTGCAGAAGAGGATAGTGGAATTCCAAGTGTAGCGGTGAAATGCGTAGAGATTTGGAGGAACACCAGTGGCGAAGGCGACTATCTGGTCTGTAACTGACACTGAGGCGCGAAAGCGTGGGGAGCAAACAGGATTAGATACCCTGGTAGTCCACGCCGTAAACGATGAGTGCTAAGTGTTAGGGGGTTTCCGCCCCTTAGTGCTGCAGCTAACGCATTAAGCACTCCGCCTGGGGAGTACGGTCGCAAGACTGAAACTCAAAGGAATTGACGGGGGCCCGCACAAGCGGTGGAGCATGTGGTTTAATTCGAAGCAACGCGAAGAACCTTACCAGGTCTTGACATCCCGTTGACCACTGTAGAGATATAGTTTCCCCTTCGGGGGCAACGGTGACAGGTGGTGCATGGTTGTCGTCAGCTCGTGTCGTGAGATGTTGGGTTAAGTCCCGCAACGAGCGCAACCCTTGATCTTAGTTGCCATCATTTAGTTGGGCACTCTAAGGTGACTGCCGGTGACAAACCGGAGGAAGGTGGGGATGACGTCAAATCATCATGCCCCTTATGACCTGGGCTACACACGTGCTACAATGGACGATACAAACGGTTGCCAACTCGCGAGAGGGAGCTAATCCGATAAAGTCGTTCTCAGTTCGGATTGTAGGCTGCAACTCGCCTACATGAAGCCGGAATCGCTAGTAATCGCGGATCAGCATGCCGCGGTGAATACGTTCCCGGGCCTTGTACACACCGCCCGTCACACCACGAGAGTTTGTAACACCCGAAGTCGGTGAGGTAACCTTTTGGAGCCAGCCGCCGAAGGTGGGATAGATGATTGGGGTGAAGTCGTAACAAGGTAGCCGTATCGGAAGGTGCGGCTGGATCACCTCCTTTCTAAGGATATTTTCGGAATACAAACCTAGGGTTTGTAAGATTACGTTTTGCGTTCAGTTTTGAAGGTTCATTCTTTCTTGGATGAAAATCTTCAAAACTTGTTCTTTGAAAACTGGATAAAACGACATTGAAATTGTAACAAACACATTTATTTTTTTAAGTTTTTTTATAGGCTTAATAACTTGGTTAAGTTATTAAGGGCGCACGGCGAATGCCTTGGCACTAGGAGCCGAAGAAGGACGGCACTAACACCGATATGCTTCGGGGAGCTGTAAGTGAGCTTTGATCCGGAGATTTCCGAATGGGGGAACCCACTACGTTTAATCGCGTAGTATCTTGACGTGAATACATAGCGTCTTGAAGGCAGACCCAGGGAACTGAAACATCTAAGTACCTGGAGGAAGAGAAAGAAAAATCGATTCCCTGAGTAGCGGCGAGCGAAACGGGAAGAGCCCAAACCAAGAGGCTTGCCTCTTGGGGTTGTAGGACACTCAATACGGAGTTACAAAAGAGCGAGTTAGATGAAGCGACTTGGAAAGGTCCGCCAGAGCAGGTAAAAGCCCTGTAGTCGAAAGTTCGTTCTCTCCTGAGTGGATCCTGAGTACGGCGGAACACGTGAAATTCCGTCGGAATCCGGGAGGACCATCTCCCAAGGCTAAATACTACCTAGTGACCGATAGTGAACCAGTACCGTGAGGGAAAGGTGAAAAGCACCCCGGAAGGGGAGTGAAAGAGATCCTGAAACCGTGTGCCTACAAGTAGTTAGAGCCCGTTAATGGGTGATAGCGTGCCTTTTGTAGAATGAACCGGCGAGTTACGATTACGTGCGAGGTTAAGCTTTAGAAGGCGGAGCCGCAGCGAAAGCGAGTCTGAATAGGGCGAAATAGTACGTGGTCGTAGACCCGAAACCAGGTGATCTACCCATGTCCAGGGTGAAGGTAAGGTAACACTTACTGGAGGCCCGAACCCACGCACGTTGAAAAGTGCGGGGATGAGGTGTGGGTAGCGGAGAAATTCCAATCGAACTTGGAGATAGCTGGTTCTCTCCGAAATAGCTTTAGGGCTAGCCTCGTGATGAGAATACTGGAGGTAGAGCACTGTTTGGACTAGGGGGCCATCCCGGTTTACCGAATTCAGACAAACTCCGAATGCCAGATATTTATACACGGGAGTCAGACTGCGAGTGATAAGATCCGTAGTCAAAAGGGAAACAGCCCAGACCACCAGCTAAGGTCCCAAAGTAATCGTTAAGTGGAAAAGGATGTGGCGTTGCACAGACAACCAGGATGTTGGCTTAGAAGCAGCCATCATTTAAAGAGTGCGTAATAGCTCACTGGTCGAGTGACGCTGCGCCGAAAATGTATCGGGGCTAAACGATTCACCGAAGCTGTGGATTGACATCTACGATGTCAGTGGTAGGAGAGCGTTCTAAGTGCGTTGAAGTCAGACCGGAAGGACTGGTGGAGCGCTTAGAAGTGAGAATGCCGGTATGAGTAGCGAAAGACGGGTGAGAATCCCGTCCACCGTATGACTAAGGTTTCCTGAGGAAGGCTCGTCCGCTCAGGGTTAGTCGGGACCTAAGCCGAGGCCGATAGGCGTAGGCGATGGACAACAGGTTGATATTCCTGTACCACCTCCTCACCGTTTGAGAAATGGGGGGACGCAGTAGGATAGGGTAAGCGCGCTGTTGGTTATGCGCGTCCAAGCAGTAAGGCGTGTGTGTAGGCAAATCCGCACACTGTAACGTTGAGCTGTGATGGCGAGTCCGTATGGACGAAGTTCCTGATTTCACACTGCCAAGAAAAGCCTCTATCGAGGTGAGAGGTGCCCGTACCGCAAACCGACACAGGTAGTCGAGGAGAGAATCCTAAGGTGTGCGAGAGAACTCTCGTTAAGGAACTCGGCAAAATGACCCCGTAACTTCGGGAGAAGGGGTGCTCTTGAGCGTGCAAGCGCATGAGAGCCGCAGTGAATAGGCCCAGGCGACTGTTTAGCAAAAACACAGGTCTCTGCAAAACCGTAAGGTGACGTATAGGGGCTGACGCCTGCCCGGTGCTGGAAGGTTAAGAGGAGTGGTTAGCGCAAGCGAAGCTGCGAATTGAAGCCCCAGTAAACGGCGGCCGTAACTATAACGGTCCTAAGGTAGCGAAATTCCTTGTCGGGTAAGTTCCGACCCGCACGAAAGGCGTAACGATCTGGGCACTGTCTCAACGAGAGACTCGGTGAAATTATAGTACCTGTGAAGATGCAGGTTACCCGCGACAGGACGGAAAGACCCCGTGGAGCTTTACTGTAGCCTGATATTGAATTTTGGTACAACTTGTACAGGATAGGTAGGAGCCAGAGATCTCGGAGCGCCAGCTTCGAAGGAGGCGTCGGTGGGATACTACCCTGGTTGTATTGAAATTCTAACCCATGCCCCTTAGCGGGGCAGGAGACAGTGTCAGGCGGACAGTTTGACTGGGGCGGTCGCCTCCTAAAAGGTAACGGAGGCGCCCAAAGGTTCCCTCAGAATGGTTGGAAATCATTCGTAGAGTGTAAAGGCACAAGGGAGCTTGACTGCGAGACCTACAAGTCGAGCAGGGTCGAAAGACGGGCTTAGTGATCCGGTGGTTCCGCATGGAAGGGCCATCGCTCAACGGATAAAAGCTACCCCGGGGATAACAGGCTTATCTCCCCCAAGAGTCCACATCGACGGGGAGGTTTGGCACCTCGATGTCGGCTCATCGCATCCTGGGGCTGTAGTCGGTCCCAAGGGTTGGGCTGTTCGCCCATTAAAGCGGTACGCGAGCTGGGTTCAGAACGTCGTGAGACAGTTCGGTCCCTATCCGTCGTGGGCGTAGGAAATTTGAGAGGAGCTGTCCTTAGTACGAGAGGACCGGGATGGACACACCGCTGGTGTACCAGTTGTCTTGCCAAAGGCATCGCTGGGTAGCTATGTGTGGACGGGATAAGTGCTGAAAGCATCTAAGCATGAAGCCCCCCTCAAGATGAGATTTCCCATTACGCAAGTAAGTAAGATCCCTCAAAGACGATGAGGTAGATAGGTTCGAGGTGGAAGTGTGGTGACACATGGAGCTGACGAATACTAATCGATCGAGGACTTAACCAAAACGTTTGAAACATTCAATGAACCGTTTATCCAGTTTTGAAAGAACAAAACTTTCAATAAAAAAAGAGCTTCAAGACACAAGTAGAACAAGGAAGCAAACGAGTGATTGAAGGAGCGTACTTCTGTACGTGACTGATTGAACGAGAGCAGCTGACGCAGTAATACGCCGTGTATTGAAGGTCGACCATAGTCTAGTGATGATGGCAAAGAGGTCACACCCGTTCCCATACCGAACACGGAAGTTAAGCTCTTTAGCGCCGATGGTAGTTGGGGGCTTCCCCCTGTGAGAGTAGGACGTCGCTAGGCGCAAAAAGTCGCTGCTGATACACTCAGTAGTGGCTTTTTTTACTTAAGCTAACTAATAAATTGAGATGATTTATAAAAATATAAAAAAGAAGGCATGCCTTAAGTGGAATGCCTTCTTTTTTGATATTTAATGTGTTTGAACAGTGGCAGCTCGTAGTTCAATGCGGCGAATTTTTCCGGATGTTGTTTTTGGTAACTCATCAATAAAAACAATACTACGAGGGTATTTATACGGTGCTGTTAACGCCTTTACATGCTCTTGTAACTCCTTTGTTAACTCGGCTTCATCTCGCTCTTTGAAGCTCTCTCGTAGGATAACAAAGGCCTTCACAATATGGCCTCTAATTTCATCTGGTGCAGCAACAACTGCACATTCTTGTACAGCTTCATGTTTGTTTAATGCATCTTCAACTTCGAATGGACCGATCGTATAACCAGAAGATATAATAATGTCATCTCCACGACCTTCAAACCAGAAATAACCATCTTCATCACATTTTGCTTGATCACCAGTAATATACCAATCACCGCGAAATGCAGCTTGCGTTCGTTCTGGCTCTTTGTAATACTCCTTAAATAGAGCTGGTGAGGATTTGTGGATGGCAATATCGCCAACCTCTCCTACAGGTGCTTCATTTCCTTCATTGTCGATAATACGTACAATATTACCTGGAGTTGGAACACCCATGGATCCAGGGCGTAATTCAGTGTTTTCGAGTGTACCAATTAATAATGTATTCTCTGTCTGTCCATAGCCATCACGTACTTTTAGCCTGAAACGATTCATAAATGTTTCAATGACTGGGCGATTTAACGGTTCACCAGCAGAGACTGCACTACGGAGGGATGAAAGATTATAGTCTTGCAAATTATCAATTTTCGCCATAATACGATATTCAGTTGGTGTGCAGCAAAGGACATTTATTTTTTCATCTTGTATGAGCTGAAGGTACGTTTTTGCATCGAATCCACCATGATAAACAAATGCAGTAGCACCGAGCATGATTGTAGATAAGAAAGGGCTCCAAATCCATTTTTGCCAGCCAGGAGCTGCTGTAGCCCATACTAAGTCGCCTTCACGTACGCAGAGCCATTTTGAAGCAGCTGTTCGAATATGCGCATATCCCCAGCCATGTGAATGTACTACACCTTTAGGTTTCCCAGTTGTCCCAGATGTATAGGAAAGGAACGCCATGTCATCACGTTTAGTAGCTACTGCTGTAAATGTAGTTGGCTGTGTGCTTGCCAGTACATCTAAAGAAGCCCAATCGCCTTTTGCAGTACCAATAACTAATTTGTTCTTTAATGTGTCTACAGTAGAAGAAATTTGGTCAACCTCACCTGTAAATGCTTCATAGGCAATAACTGCACTAGCAGAAGAGTGCTCCATGCGATATTCTAAGTCACTTGCACGTAGCATTTCTGAACATGAAATAGGCACGATGCCAGCCTTTAAACAGCCAAGAAAAACAAAATAGGCTTCTGGTAGGCGAGGAATAATAACTAGAACGCGATCTCCCTTTCGAAGTCCTGTCTCTGTAAAAGCATTTGCGTATTGATTCATTTTTTGGACAAGCTCTACATAGGAAACTGTTCGTCTCTCTTGTTGCGTATTTAACCAGCGTATTGCTTGGCGATCACTATCTTGTGAAAACTTTTCTAATTCCTCTGTGATATTATAAAATTCAGGTGCAATTAAATCATTTGTTACCATCCGAATATTCCTCCCCCAGGAAATTTGATAGAAAATTCTTAAAACTATTTTTATTTTAACAATTGCAATAATATACAGCAAGAATATTTAGCACGCAAAATAGAAATATTAGATTTAATAGAGAACTATTATGCTTTTGGATTAATTTTTAAACCTACTTCGACAAAAAATATAAAAATTTTCATAAAATATGTTGCATAATTTATAATGCTTGCTATAATAATAAATGTACTTAAGAGGTTGTTTAAACCCGAAGTGAATAGTATCGTTCCGAAGTAGCTCAGTTGGTAGTAGCACCTGACTGTTAATCAGGTTGTCGCAGGTTCGAGTCCTGCCTTCGGAGCCATTTTTTTTGCCCATTTTTAAGAAGCTGTTATACATAAAAAAAGTTATAAAAAAGTATTGCAACTATTAAGAAATGATGTTATTATAAATCTTGTCTTGTTTGAGACGTGATACTGGCCCCTTGGTCAAGTGGTTAAGACACCGCCCTTTCACGGCGGTAACACGGGTTCGAATCCCGTAGGGGTCACCATTTAAAACATAGGCTTTATAAAGAAAAATAAACTGTGATATAACACCTGTTTCTATGGAGGATTAGCTCAGCTGGGAGAGCATCTGCCTTACAAGCAGAGGGTCGGCGGTTCGAGCCCGTCATCCTCCACCATTATTGTGTTATTTCGGAGGGGTAGCGAAGTGGCTAAACGCGGCGGACTGTAAATCCGCTCCTTAGGGTTCGGCGGTTCGAATCCGTCCCCCTCCACCAGTTTTATAAATGATTGGGGTATAGCCAAGCGGTAAGGCAACGGATTTTGATTCCGTCATGCCTAGGTTCGAATCCTAGTACCCCAGCCATTTTTCTTTTTTACGAGCCATTAGCTCAGTTGGTAGAGCATCTGACTTTTAATCAGAGGGTCGAAGGTTCGAGTCCTTCATGGCTCACTTTTTTAGAATAAAGTATATTCAAAAGTGTTATAATAACTATAGATAACTAATCTCTTACTGAAAACAGTAGGAGATTTTTTTATGTTATCAAAAATTGAATAAATATGCACTTTTTTGTCTAGTTGAGCCAAGTGGTATCTAGGCTTTACAATAATATTATAACTTTTAGGGGGTATAAAAACATGAATAAACTTAATATTTCTATTATTGGAGTACCAACAGATTATGGACAAACACGTCGTGGTGTAGATATGGGGCCAAGTGCAATTCGCTATGCAGGCGTTGTGGAACGTTTGGAGGCTATTGGACATGAAGTACAAGACCAAGGGGATATTCGTGTCAGTCAAAAACTTGCAGACGCACCTGTCGATGAGAAATTACTGAATTTAGAGGAAGTTGTAGATGTTAGCACGGCTTTAGCTAATAGCGTGCATGAAGTAATAGAACAAAATAAGTTCCCACTTGTATTTGGCGGAGACCATAGTATTGCTATTGGCACACTAGCTGGATTAGGTGAGCATTATAAAAATCTTGGCGTTATTTGGTATGATGCTCATGCAGATTTAAATACACCTGAAACAACACCATCTGGCAACATCCATGGGATGCCATTAGCAGTTAGTATTGGACTAGGTCATGAGCGATTAGTGCAAATTCGTAATTATGCACCGAAAATTAAACCAGAGAACGTTATTATTATCGGAGCTCGTTCAGTAGATCCTGGTGAGCGTGAGTTAATTCGTCAACAAGGGATTAAAGTATATACAATGCACGAGATTGATCGACTTGGTATGACGCGTGTCATGGAAGATGCACTTGCTTACTTGAAAGAACGTAATGTTGATGGATTACATCTATCACTTGATTTAGATGGCTTAGATCCGCTTTACACGCCAGGAGTTGGTACACCCGTTCCTGGAGGAATTACGTATCGAGAAAGTCATTTAGCAATGGAAATGTTACAAGAATCAGGGATGTTAACATCAGCAGAGTTTGTAGAAGTAAACCCAATTTTAGATGAGAAGAATACAACAGCAAATGTGGCTGTTGCATTAATGGGATCTTTATTCGGAGAGACACTAGTTTAAAGAAAATTTGACAAAAAATTGCCTGTTGCCACATTGCATAAAAATCTTTTGTTATAATTGAATTAAAACGAAACTTTTCTTATCGATGGGTCGTATAGTATAAGACAGTTGTAAAGGTGGAGAAGTCAACACAATGGATGCGTTAGTAAACAAGAGAATAAAACAAGTGCTTAAAGGCGATCAAAACGCATTTGCCGATATTGTGAGTCTCTATCAGCACAAACTGTACCAAGTATGCTATCGAATGTTAGGCAACAAACAAGAGTCTGAAGACATTGCTCAAGAAGCTTTTGTGCGTGCTTATATGAATTTGCATACTTTTGATCAGAAAAGAAAGTTTTCGACGTGGCTTTATCGCATAGCGACAAACCTCTGCATTGATCGTATTCGCAAAAAGAAACCGGATTATTATTTAGATGCAGAAGTAGCTGGTACAGAAGGGCTTGATATGTATTCGCAAATCGCAGCAGACGACCAGCTACCAGAGGAGCAGTTAGAGCAAATGGAGCTGCAAGATCGCATTCAATATGAAATTGGACGATTGCCGGATAAATACCGTTCGGTTATAGTATTGAAATATATAGAAGAGTTATCGTTACAAGAGATTAGCGAGATTTTAGATATGCCGCTTGGAACGGTGAAAACGAGGATTCACCGCGGACGTGAGGCATTACGTAAGCAATTAAACAATCTGTAGGAGGGGGAGCGTCATGAATACTTGTCCAGAGCATATTATAGACTATATGCATGATTATTTAGACGGTGACATTAGTCGTGAGCATGAGCAAGAGTTGAAACAACACTTGCATACATGTAATGATTGTAAACAGTTGATGCAAGAATTGAGTGAAACAATCGCCTTTGTGAAGAGTGCTTCCCATATTACAGCGCCTCCGGATTTTGAAGCAGCAGTGATGGCTCGTTTACCAAAACCAAAAAGTCGAGTAGGTATACAAAAATGGATACGCCGGCATCCGTTCTTTGTGGCAGCAGCAGTATTTTGCTTATTCATGAGTGCTACATTGATGGGTAGCTTTATGGATGACCAGCATTTTTCAGTGACCAAACAACCGAACTTAGTTGTTGATGGTCAAACGGTGATTGTACCTGAAGGAGAAGTAGTGAAGGGCGATATTGTTGTTAAAAATGGTGATTTGGTTGTTGAAGGTGAAGTTGATGGCAATGTCACAGTAATTAACGGGCAATATATGGCGTCTTCAGCGGTAGTTTCAGGCAAAATTGAGGAAATTGACGAAGTATTTGAATGGTTATGGTATACGATTAAAAATTCTGTAAAAACGGCCATGACATTTGAGGAAAAAGATGAAACTAAATAACACTCTATACGTCCTAAAAAATAGTGCACGTGAGAGGCTGAAAGGTCTACTCTTATGAGTAGACTTTTTATTTGAAAAAAGTTACATTTGTTAAGAATGTGATATACTTGAATGTGTATGGATTCGCAATGAAAAGTGGGGGATGCCACGTGCAAATTATCGAACATTTCACGGATTTAACACCTGTGAATATTGTTATTAACTTCATTGATGTACTGCTCGTGTGGTACGTTGTTTATAAAGTCTTAACCCTCATTAAAGGTACGAAGGCTGTCCAATTACTGAAGGGAATATTTGTCATTATTATTGCCCGACTTGCAACAGACCTTTTAGGGTTACAAACTCTAGGCTGGATGTTACAACAGGTCATTGAGTTTGGTTTCTTAGCGATTATTATCATATTCCAACCAGAAATCAGACGTGGTTTAGAACAAATTGGGCGAGGAAAGCTATTCCAACGTTCATCAAGTCAAGAAGAAGAAGAACAAACAAGGCTCATTGAGGCGATGAAGAAGTCTGTTAGTTACATGGCTAAACGTCGAATCGGTGCGTTAATTTCTATTGAAAAAGAAACAGGCCTTAATGAATATATTGAAACGGGTATAGGACTAAATGCTGAAATCTCATCAGAACTGCTGATTAATATCTTTATACCGAATACACCACTTCATGATGGAGCGGTTATTATGCAAAAAGATAAAGTTACAGCAGCAGCTTGTTATTTACCCCTATCTGAAAGTCCATTTATTTCAAAGGAGTTAGGGACACGTCACCGTGCTGCACTTGGCTTAAGTGAAGTTACGGATGCTATTACAATTGTTGTCTCAGAAGAAACAGGTGCAATTAGTATTACGTTAAATGGTAATCTCCACCGTAATCTTTCTCTAGAGGAGTTTGAAACACTATTACGAAAAATGTGGTTCGGTTCAGCACAAGAGTCAAATGCTGCCTCTAAGTTGACTTGGAGGGGGAAAAAGAATGGATAAAATGATGGATAGCCCTTGGGTATTAAGAATCATAGCGCTATTTTTGGCATTTTTGCTTTTTTTCTCAGTTCGTACCGAGTTATCTCCAATCAATACAACAACAACGACTGAACAGACGGATATTATTCGTGATGTACCAGTAGATGTTTATTATGATAATGAAAATCTGATTGTAACAGGCTTACCTGAAACAGTAGATGTGAAGATAAAAGGGCCAATGCCTGTTGTTATAAAAACAAGAGCTACAAAAGATTTCTCTGTATTTGTCGATTTAAGTAATCTATTGATTGGGGAGCATGATGTAAAGCTACAATACGAAAATATTTCTGATAAGTTAAAGGTTACATTAGACCCTGCAACTATTCATGTGAATATTGAGGAAAAGGTCACGAAAGAGTTCCGAGTGGACCCTGAAATGAATAATAGACTAATCGAAGAAGGTTATATTTTAAAAGATATGACTGCTGATCCACCAACCGTTTACGTAACAGGTGCAAAAAGTGCTATTGAAAGCATTAGCTATGTAAAAGCTACTGTTGCAGGTGAGCAAGGCTTGAAGCAATCATTCTCGCAGGATGCGGCAGTAAAAGTATTGGATCGAGATCTAAACAAGTTAGATGTGACGATAGAGCCTGAAACTGTGAAGGTTCAAGTTGATATAGCAGAATATAGTCGAGAAATTCCAGTGGTCCTGAAAGAAACAGGGCAAGCAGCACAAGACATTACGATCAATTCGTTAACATTTGCGCCAAGAATGATAAAAGTGTATGGTAGAAAATCAATTATTGACGGTTTGACAGAAATTCCAGTTATAGTTGACCTGTCAAAAATTACTGAGTCTCAAACTTATGAATTTGATGTAAAATTACCAGATGGTGTGACAAAAATATCTGACAAGAAAATAAAAGTGAAGGCAGATATTACAAAAGTAGAGCAAGAAGAACAACAGAAAACACCAGCTTCTACAGAGGAAACGCCACCTCCAACTGAAGAACCAGATGTGACGGACGATAGTACTACTACTGATAAAAATACATCATCTGAGGAAACGGAAGATATTGATTCTTAAACAATATCTGACTATAATTTTATTTTGATTCTAAATCAAAATCCAATCGTGGTTTGTGCTGGTGAGTAGTTAGGACAGGAGTCACCAACAAATCGATTGAGGGGATATTAATAATTACCGAATGAATGAATAAAAACAGACTTTTCCAAAAGTAAGCGGACAAGTGTCTTTTGGACGATAGTAACTCAAGAGACACAGTCTTGCATTGAAGGAGAGAATAAGTAGAATGGGTAAATATTTTGGAACAGATGGCGTCCGTGGAGTCGCGAATAGTGAATTAACACCAGAGTTTGCATTTAAACTAGGTCGTATCGGTGGCTATGTTTTAACAAAAGATGCAACTGATCGTCCAAAGGTTTTAATTGGTCGTGACACACGTATTTCAGGTGAGATGCTTGAAGGTGCACTTGTTGCTGGTCTTTTATCGATTGGGGTAGAAGTAATGCGTCTTGGTATTATTTCAACACCAGGTGTGGCATACCTTACTCGAATTATGAGCGCAGATGCAGGCGTTATGATTTCAGCTTCACATAACCCAGTTGCTGATAATGGCATTAAATTTTTTGGTCCCGATGGTTTTAAGTTAACGGATGCTCAAGAAGCGGAAATTGAAGTGTTGCTTGATGCACAAGAGGATACACTACCACGCCCAATTGGAGCCGATTTAGGATCTGTAAGTGACTATTTCGAAGGTGGTCAAAAATATATTCAATACTTAAAGCAAACAGTGGATGAGGAATTTGATGGTATCCTGGTAGCACTAGACTGTGCTCATGGAGCTACATCAGCATTGGCTACACATTTATTTGCGGACCTAGAAGCTGATATTTCTACAATGGGAGCTTCTCCAACAGGCTTAAACATTAATGATGGTGTAGGTTCTACACATCCAGAGGGACTAGCTAAATTTGTTACTGAAAAGGGTGCAGATGTTGGTTTAGCATTTGATGGAGATGGTGACCGATTAATTGCTGTAGATGAGAACGGTAAGATTGTTGATGGCGATCAAATTATGTTTATCATTGGTAAGTATTTAAATGCGGTAGGACGCTTGAAAAAGCAAACGATTGTTTCAACAGTTATGAGCAATATGGGCTTCTACAAAGCTGTTGCTGACAACGGTATGCAAAGTGTACAAACTGCTGTTGGTGATCGTTATGTTGTAGAAGAAATGCGTGCCAAAGAATACAATTTAGGTGGCGAACAATCAGGGCATATTGTTTTTCTAGACTTTAATACAACAGGTGATGGATTACTTACTGGCATTCAGCTTGTCAACATTATGAAAGCGACTGGTAAAAAGCTTTCAGAGCTTGCTGCTGAAATGAAAATCTTCCCTCAGCGTCTTGTTAATGTACGTGTAACAGATAAGCATGCTGTGACTGACAATGCGAAGGTGGCTGCTGTCATTGCAGAGGTAGAAGCAGAAATGGCCGGCAATGGTCGTGTTCTAGTGCGCCCTTCAGGGACTGAACCACTTGTACGTGTAATGGTAGAAGCAGCAACAGAAACAGATTGTGAGCGTTTTGTTGAGCGTATTGCGGACGTAGTACGTGCGGAGATGGGCTTAGCAGAATAATATATAGAAACTCGATTTCCATAACAGGAAATCGAGTTTTTCTTGTTTAAAAAGAATGTTTGAAATGAATGAGATGGGGAACAGTAGTAAGGAGTCACAATAACAAGGAGTGTTTAATTGATATGGCTAAAATTGCTACAGTGATAACAGATATGTTTGAGGACATTGAGTTTACAAGCCCCAAAGAAGCTCTAGAAGCAGCTGGGCATCAGCTCGTAACAATTGATACCGAAGCAGGTAAGGAAGTTAAGGGGAAACATGGAGAGCCAGTGAAAATAGATAAAGGAATTGAGGAAGTAAACGCCTCAGAATTTGATGCATTATTTATTCCTGGTGGTTTTTCACCTGATATATTACGTGCAGATGATCGTGTAGTGACATTTGTAAAATCCTTTATGGATGACATGAAGCCGACCTTTGCTATTTGTCATGGACCACAGCTGCTAATTACAGCTAAGACACTGAATGGTCGTGACGCCACAGGCTATAAATCCATTCAAGTGGATTTAGAAAATGCAGGGGCAATATTCCATGATGAAGAAGTATTCGTCTGTCAAAAGCAGCTCGTAACAAGTAGAACGCCAGACGATCTTCCAGCATTTAATAGAGAAATAGTTAAATTATTAGACAATAAATAAAAGATAGGCACAAGCAGTCAATTGCTTGTGCCTTTTTGTGGAATTTACTCCGCTTTATTTAGCATAGCAACTAATTATTTGTCTACATATTTGTCACGAAAAAGCATGGGGATTAGGTGTTTTTTATAACGAAAATTTGACGGATAGCATATGATTGAGTATGATGGAGAAGTTGAAGATGACGAGGTCCGACCTTATCCTTTAACGAGCGCTAAGGAGGAAAGAAAGCGCAAAATCGGAAAACAATTATAGCGCCTGAGCTGAAGAAATCGGACGACAAGATCTTCAGCAGACGAGGTGGAGGTTTATCGAAAATTCGGCGGATGCCTCCCAATCGACATACCCGATTGTCATTTTTCATTTTGAAAGCATTTAAGTGATTGAATGTACAGAAAATGGAGAAGGTATAGTAAAAGCAATAGATAAATCAAAGAAGCTTCACCTATCGAAAAAACTCTAATCAGTTGGCTGAATGAGTGGGTGGCTTGCATGTAAGGGAGTGCTTATTTTAAATATAAAATAAAGCATCGCTCGTACATTCAAAAAACTTCGATAGGATGAGGTCTAGTTTGTCATTGCATGAAATTGACAATATCGGAGGACGAGAATTTATGTGTGGAATTGTAGGATATATTGGTGAATCAGATGCAAAGGAAATTTTATTAAAGGGTTTAGAGAAGCTTGAATACCGCGGCTATGACTCAGCTGGTATTGCAGTACGTAATGAAGAAGGAGTAACAGTTTTTAAAGAAAAAGGACGTATTGCAGACTTACGTGAAGCGGTGGACGAGGAAGTTGCAGCAAAAATTGGAATTGGTCATACACGTTGGGCAACACACGGTGTACCCAATCGTTTAAATGCTCACCCACATCAAAGTGCATCAGGACGCTTTACACTTGTGCATAATGGGGTTATTGAAAACTATCATTTATTACAAAAAACATATTTAAAAGGCATTCCGATGAAATCTGATACAGATACAGAGGTTATCGTGCAATTAGTAGAGTTATTTGTGAAAGAAGGTCTTAGCACAGCAGAAGCTTTCCGTAAAACTTTATCTCTATTACATGGCTCATATGCCCTTGCATTATTAGATGCTGAAGCGACAGATACTATTTTTGTTGCAAAAAATAAATCACCACTTTTAGTAGGTATTGGTGAAGGCTTCAATGTTGTTGCTTCGGACGCAATGGCTATGCTACAAGTAACGGATCAATACGTGGAGCTTCATGACAAAGAGGTTGTAATTGTACACAAAGCAAGTGTCGAAATTACAAAATTAGATGGTTCTGTAGTAGAGCGTGCACCATATACAGCGGAGCTTGATATGAGCGATATTGAAAAAGGAACTT
Organism: Lysinibacillus sp. FSL L8-0126; assembly: GCF_038630385.1. Taxonomy (NCBI): domain Bacteria; kingdom Bacillati; phylum Bacillota; class Bacilli; order Caryophanales; family Bacillaceae; genus Lysinibacillus; species Lysinibacillus sp. FSL L8-0126. The sequence goes on from NZ_CP152028.1 coordinate 1,743,591, forward strand.
ATCCTCACTATATGTTAAAAGAAATGGATGAGCAGCCAACTGTAATTCGTAAAATTATTCAAGCATATGAAGGCGACAATGGCGATTTAACAATTGACGCAGAGATTTTAGAGGCATTGAGAGCAGCGGATCGCTTATATATTATTGCGGCAGGCACGAGCTACCATGCAGGTCTCATCGGTAAACAATATTTCGAAAAAATGGCGGGTATCCCAGTAGAGGTTCATATTTCTAGTGAATTCGGCTACAACATGCCATTACTATCAGAAAAGCCTTTATTTATCTTTATTACACAATCAGGTGAAACAGCTGACAGCCGTCAAGTACTTGTAAAAATTAAAGAACTTGGCTATCCAACATTAACGATTACAAACGTACCTGGCTCAACGCTATCACGTGAAGCAGATCATACATTGTTATTACATGCAGGCCCGGAAATTGCAGTGGCTTCTACAAAAGCTTATGTTGCTCAAGTAGCAGTACTTGCGTTAGCAGCGTATGTAACGGCAAAGGCAAATGGCAAAGGCTTAGAATTTGATTTAAAACAAGAGCTTGCGATTGCCGCTAATGGAATCCAAACAATTATCGATTCAAAAGATGTGTTAGAAGATATTGCAGAAGACTACTTAAAAATCGCGCGTAACGCATTCTTCATTGGCCGTAATATGGACTTCTATGTCAGCCTAGAAGGGGCCTTAAAACTGAAAGAAATCTCGTACATTCAAGCAGAAGGCTTTGCTGGTGGCGAACTGAAGCACGGAACAATTGCCTTAATCGAAGAAGGTACACCAGTGTTTGCACTTGTCACTCAAGCATCAGTAGGATTAAATATCCGTGGTAATGTCAAAGAAGTAGCAGCTCGTGGCGCATATCCTTGTATCATTGCAATGGCAGGCATTGATGAAGATGGTGACCGTCTAGTCATTCCGCATGTTCACGAATTACTAACACCACTTGTATCTGTAGTGCCATTACAATTAATTAGCTACTATGCAGCACTTCACCGTCGTTGTGATGTGGATAAACCACGTAACTTGGCTAAATCGGTGACTGTTGAATAGGATTAGGTTTAAGCATTTATGCTAGTGTAGTCTAATAAAAAATATTGATTGTTTATAACAAAGTTTGACCATTTGAAATAAAGTTTGGTTAAAAATGACCTCTTCGGATTTGGTATCCAGAAGAGGTCATTTTTGATTCTTTGGAAAAAGGTAATTTTATAGGAATGAATTTAATTGGTTAGAACATTAATATGGAAAAGGTTCTTGGTGTAATTTTATAAAAAAGATTGATCATTTATAACAAAGTTCGCTTATTTAAAATAAAGATTGATTAAAGATCCTGTGTTGATACGTAGGATCTTTTCTTATTCCACAATCGGGCCAATATTGTTGCAGATATAAAAAGAGGCTGATATTACATCAACCTCTTTTTAATGATTTTTAGGATGCAGCGATTACTTCGCAAGATATATCAAAAAATGAATGAAGAACCTTGATATCCTATATTTAAAGGAGGTGCCTTCGTTGTATAACCATGAAATTATAATTAAGAAAATCATTTTGTATGTGGAAGAAAACCTATACGAACCACTTACTTTGGAAAATATAGCAGCACAATCAAATTTTTCAAAGTATCACTTTCATCGAATATTCCAATCCACGATTGGCATGACAGTAACTGAATATATTCGGTTAAGAAGATTGGCTAATGCTTCTTCCGCCTTACTTTATACAAGTGAACGCATTCTTGATATCGCTTTATATTATCAGTTTGAATCACAAGAATCATTTACAAGAGCATTTAAAGAGATTTATAAGCTACCACCTGGCAAATATCGCAGAATGATGTCAGACGTACTTAAAATTAAGGAGGAAACATATATGGATACAAAGGTGAAAGGTTGGTTTTTAAGTGGATCAAATCCATTTAATTACGAAATGGGAATTGACCATGAAGTTGTTCATCAGGGGAAAGCATCAGGTTATTTAAAATCCAAAACAGTGTTAGATTCAACTGAATTCGCTACCATGATGCAAACATTTAAGGCTAATCAGTTTGTTGGAAAGCGCATTAGACTCTCTTGTTTCATCCGTACAGAAGAGGTAGATACGTACGCTGGGATGTGGATGCGAGTAGACGACACAATGGAAGATGTTCTTCAATTTGATAATATGAGTAATCGCCCCATTAAAGGAACAACAAACTGGAACCATTATTCTATTATTTTAGATGTTCCAACCCAAAGTGCTGTTATTTCGTTTGGTATCATCCTGTCTGGACAAGGAACTGTATGGGCAGATCAATTTACTTTTGAAGAAGTGAATGAAAGTATTCCAACAACTAATTTAGAGATGCATGGTGAACTGCTGGACGAGCCAATAAATTTATCGTTTGACGAGGAAATATGATTTAAGGAAGGGTGATAACATGGCTAATTTTGGTATAAAAGATACCGAGGTAGTATTAAGTATTATAGTTATAATTGCAATTATGGCTGTAAAGTTTGTAGGAATTAACACGCTTGTTCATTACTTAAAGTTTTGGTGAAAATATTGCTTAACTATACCGCAATCGGGCCATTTAATGGAGGAAGAATCACAAGTAATATTGAATATTTATGGTATCATTTAGTGAAAAAAATTAAGGAAAGGTGATGTATGTAATGAGTACATCTGAAATATTTATGAAAAGCACCATACCAATATTCCGTATTTTTAATGAGGAGAAAGCGAAAGAATTTTATTTAACATTTTTGGGGTTTGCATTGGATTGGGAACATCGATTTGAGGATGATCTACCTTTATACATGCAAATTTCTTATGGAAATTGTATTATTCATCTTTCAGAACATCATGGAGATTGCTGTCCAGGAGGTGCTATAAGAATTGAAGTAGAAAACCTAGAGTTACTCCATTCAAACCTTATATCAAAGAAATACAAATATACGCGTCCTGGCATCGAAACAACCCCTTGGAATTCTCAGGAAGTTTGCATTGGAGACCCATTTGGAAATAGAATTGTTTTTTTTGAGAACCTTCAAAAATAACATTGGGTAACTTATTTTGATGTTACAAGTAGAAAGGATTCAAGAATACATTAAATATGGATGAAGGCACTTGGAATCGAGCAAGAGGTTGGGCTTTGGAAGGATTTAATTACTTACAATTTTAATAGAAATCAACCTACAAAATAAAAGCATCGAATCATTTGATTCGATGCTTTGGTATTATAATCTATTATATGTTTCATCAAGAGTTCCAAAAACTTTGGAATACCTTCAATACCTTGTAAAGTATTGAAACCAGTTATCTTTTGTAGTCATTTTAAACCATATTCATAACATCGCTACCTTTTTATAAAGTATATCGCTCCATTAAAGAATTTAATTCACGATTTAATTCCGTTAGTTTTTCAGCAGCATTAGCAACATCAGCAATTGCTTTAATGTGCTCATCTATGGAAGCAGCAATTTCCTGTACGGAAGCGGCCGTCTGTTCTGATACGCTGGACGCACTTTCGATTCCTTCACTCATCAACTTATTATAGGAGGTCATAACGTCCATTTCTTTATTAACTGCTAATATCGATTCCACAATTTGCTTAACAGAATCAGACATTTGATTGAATTTACTTTGTGTTAGCACTACATCATCATTTAACTTTTTAGCAGTCTCCATTGTTCCTTCTACAGTTTCAACTGTTTTAGTTGTTTCTGAAACAATGGATGAAACCACTCCTTGTACTTGGTGAGTAGCATTTTTCGATTGTTCTGCTAGTTTCCTTATTTCATCGGCAACAACTGAAAAACCTCTACCATATTCACCAGCTCTTGCTGCTTCAATGCTTGCGTTTAAAGCGAGTAAATTCGTCTGTTCAGCGATTGTTTCAATTGTTTCCATTACCTGTGTGATTTGATTGATTTTACTATTTAAATTTTTAATCTCATAACTGACTTCTTCTGATGCTGCCAATGAATCAGTATTGGATTGTTGTAATTGATGAACTATTGCAATTCCCTCGGCTGATATTTTTTCAGCATGTTTTGTAATGTCGTACATCACTTTACTTTGTTTTTCCGTAGTTTCTATAGAACTTGATAATAGCTCTACTGTTCGGTTTATCTTGTCCAAATCATGGGCTTGTTCTTGTGTACCAGTAGCAATTTCGTTAACTGCTCTACCAACTTCATCACTACTAGCAGATGTTTCTTCTGAAATTGCTGATAAGTTGGTCGCTGAATCCAATAAATGTTCACTAGTATTTTTAGTCTTTTCGACGAGTGTACGTAATTGCTGTGACATTTTATTAAAAGCAGTCGCAAGTTGCCCAATTTCATCACTTGATTCAGGTAGATTGGTAACAATTATATGACCATCAGCAATTTTTGTTGATGCTTCAGCTACTTCTTTTAGTGTATTTAATTTCCTCCGAATACCTAAATAAAACACAATTGAACTTAAAATAATGAGTACAATTGTTGCACCAAAGATAATATATTGTAAGATGTTTAATCCTTCATAAAATTCATCTTGAAAAACAGCAATTCCAAGAGTCCAACCCCAAGGCTCAAAATATTCTGTATAGGCTGTTTTATCTTTAAAAGAACCATCTGGCTGTTTATCAGAATAAACGACATAGCGATCTGATTCATTTTCGGACTTGCCGCCTGCAACGATCTTTTCTCGATTACTTCTGTTGAGGTCATCGACAGGAGCTCCACCTATTTTAGAGGGATGGAGTTGTAACACTAAATCCTCGTCAAAAGCTAATATATAACCATTTTCTTTGTAAGTAAAATGGGAATTTTGATAATCATACTCTCCATTTCCATTTACTGGCCCATTTAGAATAATTCTCGCTTGTTCTTTACCTTCCTCTAGTGTTATTTTGCCAATTTCCACTTCTTCATTAATCAGTTCTAATGAAGTATAAGCCCCCTTGACGATGCTTTGTAGTTCTCTTTGACCGGATTCTAAGAGCTGATTTTTGGCAACAACATAACTTGTTGAGCCGATAATCACAACTGTTACAAGTATAATAATTGTGATTAGTAGCATTAACTTTCTTGAAATGCTTCGTAACTGTAAAATTCTCTTCATCATTTGCTTCCTCCCACAACTATATATAGGTATATTTCGACAGTAATCTACATAATTCAATGGTATCGGAATTATTTTTTATATTACGCTGTATATGAAAAGCTAGAAGCAAATTCTTCTTATTATTAGGGTGGGTATTATTACATGATTAACCAAATTAAAAACTGGATAAAGGATGTTAAGAAAAGAAATTCATATATAACATGTTTGGATTAATCATTCTTGTTTATCAAGTCTAATAGGTGAATATTATTGGAGCAGACTTTTTTACAGCTACAATAATTGAAAATGATTATCATTTTCAATATAATAGGGAACAATTAGTATTTAAAGGAGAAGGATTATGAATAAATACATAAAAAAAGCCGTTCTAGTAATGTTGGTAATGAGTCTACTGCTAATAATGGCAGCTTGTGGTAGTAAAACAGAAGGTACAAAGGATGACAAGGAATCTACAACGACTGTAACAACACGTATTGTAACAGATTCGGTAGGACGTGAAGTAGAAGTTCCCATAGACCCACAACGTGTTATTGTGGATTGGGATTTAGGTCACGTATTAGCTGTAGGCATTGTACCAGTTGCTTCAACGACAAAGGTCATTGATTATGGTGAATTTTTAAAGGATTACTATCAGGGGCAGGACATTGTAGATCTTGGGAATGAAGATACTGTATCTTTAGAAACAGCTACTAGTCTAAAACCAGATTTAATTATTACGTTTGCAGAGGAAAATATAAAACAATATGAAAAAATTGCACCTACTATTGTGTTCAGTACGGATAGCTACGATAGTGTGGAAGCAGAAATTTTAGCAATTGGCGAAATGTTAAATCACCAAGAAGAGGCGAAGAAGTTTATGGCAGATTATACGGCGCGTGCAAAGGTAGCTGAAGAAAAAATCAAAGCCGTAATCCCAGAAGGCATAACATTCTCACTCTTTACGTTAACAGACAAAGAGATTGTTGTGATTCCTAGTGGTAACTCAGGTGGTGAAGCGATGTATGATTTGTTAAAACTTACAGCACCAACATCTATACAAAAGCTAATTGAAGATAGCAAGGGAGATTGGCAGAAGCAACGTATTTCATGGGAAACGGTAGGTGACTATGTAGGTGATTATGTAGGTGTTTTAGATTATGGTCAAAAATACGAAACGACTTCTACATGGGATAATTTAGAGGTTGTGAAAAATAATAAAGTGATTACATTCGATGGGACGTACTTCTTCTCAGCAGATCCAATCTCTGTTATCCATCAAGCAGAGCACATGGCAGAACAAATTATTGAATTAGTACAAAAACAATAAAGTAAAACTTCAAGCAGTTGCGTTTTTCTTAAGCTCCACGAAGACCTTTCTTGCTTCAATAAAAAACCCCATTAGATAAACAGATGATTTGTTTATCTAATGGGGAAGGTATTAGCTGATTACTTATGTGTAGTTACAGCTTTATTCTTTTGTTGTAACGCTTCATTTTTTTCAGCGAAGCGGTCATTATGAGAAGAAACGCCCGCCATTTTTGATTCTGTTGGGTCAATGTATAATTTGGCGCTATTGACAGCGAGGACAGCATCGTTAAATGCGCCTGCAATCAGTCTTATTTTCCCTTCATTCGTTACAATATCGCCTGCGCCAAAGATGCCTGGCATGCTTGTACCCATTTTGGGAGTAACGGAAATGCCCCATTCTTCAGAGGCCAAGCCCCAATCTAAAATGGCGCCGCCAAAGTGTCGGTCAAATCCGTGATTGACAAGCACTTCATCTACTTCAATTTTTGTCATATCATTAGAATCAACATGCTGTAATGTGACATGTTCAATTTTATTGCCATTGCCATGTAAACGAGAAACTGTATACGGAACATAGGTTGTTGCGATAGACTTCATACGTGTTACAGATGATTCAAAGGCACTAAAGTCATCTCGTCTATGAACAACGTATACTTCTTTGGCAATAGGAGCCATTTCAATAGCCCAATCTACAGCTGAGTCGCCGCCACCAGAAATGAGTACACGTTTATCTTTAAACCTATTGATGTTCGTTACCGTATAGTGAAGGTTGTTTAGTTCATAACGGTCAGCGCCTTCAATCGTTAATTTTTGAATGCGTGTAATACCACGTCCTGTAGCTAATATAATCGTTTTCGTATAATGTTTCTCGCCTGTTTTAGCTGTTAAGACGAAAATGCCATCGTCGCGTTTTTCCATGCCAACAACTTCTTGACCAAATACGATTGTTGGATTAAATGTCATAGCTTGCTTGATTAAGGAATGAATAATTTCTTCACAGCGAATAGGTTCAATACCACCGACATCCCATACCAATTTCTCAGGATAGGTGCGCATAAAACCACCTAATTCCTGTTTTACTTCGATAATTTTCGTTTTCATTTCACGCATGCCACTGTAAAAGGCAGCATACATGCCAGCCGGCCCACCACCGATTATAATTACATCATAAATCTCTTGTTCCATTTAAGGCACCAACTTTTCAACTAAATAATCAAGGAATAGTGGAGAGCCAATTAAACCTTCACCTACAACGTAATCTGCTGTTTTTAATGGATAAACATTGCCGATTTTCACAGCATCCATTGCTTGCCACATCGGGCTATTCTCTAAATCTTTCATAGATTGTTCACTACTATAATTTTGCATTTGACGTTGTTCGACAAAAATATGGTCTGCATCAATGTCAGGTAAAACCTCTAAGGAAATGGGCGTGAACCACTCATTATTATCTTTCAACATAGTTGGAATATTTAACCCAAGTTGTGTGTATAGCATATCACTACCAGGGCTACCTTTTTCAGTGCCTAGTACACGGTATTGATTTTGTTCTACCCGTAATACAAGAATTTTTTCGTCACCTATAGCATCGTGTAGTTTTTCTTTGGTTTCTTCTATTTTTTCCCTATACTTCTCGAGAGCAAGTGTAGCTTCTTTCTCTTTCTTGAACAGTTCACCAAGCACAGGAACATATTCATCTATTGCAACGCCTGCCTCAACAGCAACAGTAGGAGCAATTTTACTTAAAGCTTCGTATTTTTTAGCATCAATCGCTGCACCCTGAGCAATAATGACATCTGGTGCAGCTTCAAGAATAACTTCTAAATTATCTTCATATTGCACAGTCGGAATAATTTTAACATTGTTGTCATTGAATAATTTGAAGCGATACTCAGGTTCAATTTCTTCAACAACTGTCACCATTTGAGGCGTTACACCGATTTCAATTAAGTTTTCAGCATAGTTAGAACTAAGAACTAACATATTTTTAGGTTCAGTAGGGATCGTGACATCACCATAGGCATCTTTTACAACACTCGTTGTAGGCTCACTTTGTTCTTCTTGACCCTTTGTCTCATTTCCGCTCTCTTTATTAGTGCTTGAGCAAGCAACTAATGTTAAAGCTACTAACATAAAAAGTATATATTGCATCGTTTTTTTCATTGATTATAGCTCCTTTTTATTTGATAATGATTATCACTATCAAATAATAACAGGGAATGAGAGTGCCTACTATAGCGTAAAGTGCCTTAAAAATTGGATTATTGTGTTTTAGGGCAAACACCATCCAAAATCGACTGCTCAATCTGTTGCATAATTTTTCTTTTGCCAAACACACTGCAATTGTTTATCCATAAACCCGTATCCACATAAAACACACGTTTATTTTTCACAGCATCTAAATTTTTCCACTGCTCACTTTTTTGTAAAGTAGCTAAGCTAAGGTCGGCTGTATAATAATCCATTATGCGTTTTTCAATAAACAAATAAGTAGGATTGGCTACCACTAATTGTTGTAAAGAACATATGTTGAAACTATTTTTATTTGTGCGCAATGATTCAGGCATTTTTAAGCCAAGTTCCTGATATAAAAGGGTAGCGGAGTCACTAGAAGATTCACCGACATAGCGATAACCCAACTCCTCCACACGTAAGTAAAGTACAGTAGCATTCTTTACAAGATGGTGTTGTATTTTATTTTTTAGAACATCTACATGTGTCGTAAGTTCGTGAATAACTTGTGTAGCTTCATTCTCTTTATTAAACAATTCACCAAAGTAACGAATTGATGAATTTAAATCATAAGGTAGCCCGGTAATTACAGGTGCGATCGTTTGGAAGTGTTGTTTTGTCTCTTCCGTTAAGTCGACACCGATAATTAAATCGGGTTGCTGTTGTACAATGATGTCTTGTTGAATCACATATTGAGGCATTTCTAAGATGGTTGTACCAACTTCATGAAAAAGATTCTTTTGATATTTTGGAGTGAGGGAGCTCGTCACAGTAACACAATTTGGTATAACCCCTAATGCGATTGCAATTTCTGCGTGTGCAGGTGATAGAAAGCAAACACGATATTCACCAACGGTCTTTTTGAATTTCTTAGGTGGACGACCTACAATGCGTTTAAACTGTCGACTAAAGTGCTGCACATCATCAAAACCAACTTTTTTTGCGACATTTTGTGATAAATCATCTGTTGTTAATAGCATTTCTTGCGCACGGTAAATACGATAACTAATTAAATAAGCTATCGGTGTTTTATCATATAACTCAATGAACTTTCTCGAATAATACCATGGGCTATATCCAGCGATGGCTGCTAGTTCATCTCTTGTCATTGTTTGGTTATATTTTTTTTGCATATAAATAACTGTTTGTTCCATTCTTTCCTCAAGTGTGTATTCATCTGTTGATTGCTCTTGCTGTAATTCCTTCAACAAACTGTATAAAATAAATTGTTTAATGGTGTTATGGAGAGGGTCTATATTTTTAGCGAGCGACATCCGAATATCAGCTATGATCGTTTCAGGCACTCGCTGAATATAGTAACCATTCATTGTATTGATAGACCATTTACGGGTTAATTTCATTGCTGTATCATACAGTGCAAAGCTAATTAAATAGCCTGAAAAATCAAGACGGTTTGTATTTGTAAGTTGGATAACCGCATCACTTTCGAGGGCAATCAAATGCCCAAAAACAATATGCTCTTTGTGCCCATTAATGGACAGGGTGGTTTGGCCATCCGTAATCAATAAGAGAGCCGCACTTTCAAGATGTATCGTAGACTTTTGAAATAAGGATTTGGCTAAATCTTTTATTTCTGTGCAATGTGCCAGCCAATTAGGATTAGAATCAAGCATTTATGTACTCCTTTAGTTTGTTGTGATAAAAGTATACTACGGAATATCACAGCAGACGGCATAAAAAAGACAAGTTCAAACATAGGAAATAAAAAATCCTTACAGAACATCAAAATGTATAGCCTCCCTTTGATAAGGGAGGTATTTTTAATGTGTACAATAGGCATCTTAAGAAGCTATTGAAATGGAAGGTATTACTTTTAGTGAACAAAATGTACGTAATAGATATAAAGAAATTAATAAACATTAATTTGAAAACGATTACATTTGCTCGATGTTGTTTTACTATAAGGTTTAATATTCGGAAAATTAGTTATTTATAGAATTGATAAATAACTTAAAAGGGTCATTGGGGGGATTAGAATGCTAGCAATTTTAGGTTTTTTAATGATAATAGTATTTATGATTTTGATTATGACTGGTCGTCTTACAGCAATGATTGCATTAATTGTAGTTCCCATTACGTTTGCAGTTATTGGTGGATTCGGAAGTGAAATGGGTCCTATGATGTTGGATGGGATTAAAAGTGTGGCTCCAACCGGGATTATGATTTTATTTGCCATTCTTTTCTTTGGTATTTTGATTGATGCTGGAGTATTTGATCCAATCATTCAAACAATTCTTAGGTTAGTAAAAGGTGATCCTGTAAAAATTGCCATCGGAACAGCCGTATTAGCCCTTCTGATTTCTTTAGATGGTGATGGTACAACAACCTACATGATTACTATTTCAGCATTTTTACCGCTTTATAAAAGAATTGGCATGCGACCAATTGTATTAGCCGGTATTGCCGTTTCAGCCTCAGGTGTTATGAACCTCCTACCTTGGGGAGGGCCAACTGCAAGGGTTATGACAGCATTGAATCTTGAAATGTCTGAAGTTTTTACACCCGTGATTCCCGCGATGATTGGCGGCGCTATCTTTGTTCTGCTCATGGCATTTATGTTCGGAAGACAGGAGAGGAAGCGAATTGGTGTTATAGAATATGATTATGAAACTGCAGTTCAGCCTGCTGCTACAGTCGAGGATGACTCTTTGAAACGTCCAAAACTAATTATCTTTAACTATGCACTAACAATCATTCTTTTAATAGCGTTAATTATGGAGCTATTACCACCTGTTACATTATTCATGCTTGGTTTTGCGATTGCGATTACTGTAAACTATCCAAAATTGAAAGACCAAAAGGAACGTATTGCGAATTATGCTGACAATGCATTATCAGTTGTTTCAATGGTTTTTGCAGCTGGGATTTTTACAGGGATTCTTTCAGGAACAGCAATGGTAGATGCGATGGCAAACTCAGTAATTCATTATATTCCAGATGCAATGGGTTCTCATTTTGCAGTAGTTACAGCCATCCTTAGCGCACCTTTTACATTTTTTATGTCCAACGATGCCTTTTACTATGGAGTGCTGCCATTACTTGCCAAGGCAGGAGCGGTATATGGCATCGACCCCGCCTTAATTGGTAGAGCTTCTCTATTAGGGATGCCAGTCCATCTTCTAAGTCCACTTGTTCCATCTACTTATTTATTAGTAGGTATGGTTGGAGAGGATTTCGGCACATTACAACGTATCTTCTTAAAGTGGGCTTTCGGTTCTACCATTGTCATGATGATCGTCTGTGTAGTATTAGGGATTTTCCCTCTTTAAATTAACATAATAAGTTTAAAATCTATTGTCCAAGGGGTTAAAGAGATGATCAAGTGAAAAATTGTTTATCTGTATTAAATCTACAAAAGTAATGGGCTTCTTTTGTAGATTGTTATTGGAGGAAATGAAAAGATTCTAAAACCACCCTTAATCAAAAATTAGATGTTTAAGGTCTATGGAGTTGTTTCAGAAAAACGTTTTTGTTCGTAAAAAGGACTATCATAAATATACGATGAAAAAGATTAAGACTTAGGATTATTAGTTCATGTTAGTTATAGATATTTGCCAATGGTGGATAGTTTGTTGAGTATAGGGGAAAAGCTATTCAACAATCAAAAAGAAATTATTAAAATTAGGAGAAAGGTGGTATGAAATATGAAAATCCGTAAGATCGATCATGTGGGGATAATCGTCAATGATCTTCCAGCAGCAAAAGCATTTTTCCTTGAATTTGGCCTTGAGATGCTAGGGGAAGGAAAAGTGGAGGGTGAGTGGGTAAAGAGGATGGAGCGGATAATAGGGCTTCAAGACGTTAAAGAGGAAACGGCAATATGGCGACTATCGGATAGTGACGCAAATTTAGAAATAGTAATGTTGCGAACGCCAGATGGTGATACAAATATTGAACTAGTAAAATTTAACGCGCCAACAAATGAAATAGGGATACGGCATCCTTTAGCAAATACGCTGGGTATCCAGCATATTGCCTTTGCTGTTGAAGATATTGAAGCCCTTGTTACCAAATTGACAAAGAAAGGCGCAGAACTAATTGGTGAGATATCTAACTATGAAAATGCTTATAAATTATGCTACGTTCGCGGACCAGAAGGAATTATTTTGGAGCTGGCTGAGGAAATTAAATAGAAAACCCAAGATTTTTTATCAAATTTGAATTGAATAATCTTATTGCTGTTTGCGTATTAGTATCCAACTTTATTGAAACTCTTCTGGGTTATTGTCATTAAACATGGCTGTGTAGAGATAATTAAATAAATGTAAAACTTCTTTCTGCTACTTAATAAGTGAAATAAGAGAACGTGCGTTTTTTGGGGGAAGCTATTGACATTTATCCAAATAAATCATTGCGTTTTTTCCATTGTTTACCCTTTTCATACAAACTATAATAGTGCTGTAAATGATAATCATTTTCAATTGAAGATAAAAAGGAAAGGGGTAATAAATGTGAAAAAGCTTCTACGAAAGCAATTTATACTATGGGGAGGGAGTTTCCTTCTGTTGCTGTTGATGCTATCGGCATGCAGTAATTCTAATGGCAGTGCGTCTGATGCGCAGGGTAAGGAAAATGAGAAAACAGCTCAATCTGATGTGCAAGCAGAGGAAAGTGAGACAACGGTTCAATATACAACGATTACAGGCGAACAAGTTGAAATACCTGCAGATCCAAAACGAGTAGTTTATATTGGTCAGACGACGGGTGATTTCTTGGCGATGGATATTCCCCTTGTTGGTAATAATCTTCCTCAAGATCCTGCAAGTTACTATGGAGATAAACTTGAAGGCATCGTTGATATTGGAAATCCTGCTAACTTAGAGACGATTCTGACTTTAAAACCTGATCTGATTATTAATGGTTATTACAAGTCCGATCCAAATCTTAACGAGGAATTGTCAAAAATCGCAACGACTATTCCCTTTAACCCAGCTCTTCCTTATACAGAACGTGTAAAGGAGATGGGCAATATCTCGGGTAAACAGGAAGAAGTGGGTAAAATGATTGCTAAGTTTGAAACGCAATCTAAAGAAATGTTTGATAAGCTTCAATTAGCAAAAGGGGAGACCGCAACGGTATTCTACCAGTTAGGTAAAATACTTTATGTTATGGGCGATCGTAACTTTGGCGCCATTATATATGGAGAAAACGGTTTTGCCGTCCCACCAGCTGTACAGAAGAATATTATTGATGTAGAAGGGGTATCTTTCCTTGAGGTTTCCGAAGAGGTGCTTCCAGAGTTTGCTGGTGATCATTTGTTTGTCATTGTACAAGAGGATGGTGAAAGTGAAGCAGAGGCGGATCGACTACTACAAAGCCCAATATGGGGAACTTTACCTGCAGTCAAAAAGGGAAATGTTTATGTTGTTCCTAATGAATGGAATACAGATAATTTATTAGCTTTGGAGCAATTGTATAAAAAGTTACCAGAATGGATGCACAAACAGTAAAAATTGTATTTACCTAATCAATTTTTTAAACTGTTTGTATTTTAAAATAGTACATACTCGAACAATAGTTGATAGAGGGTCATTATATGTTACAATAACGATAATGAGAATCATTTTCAATGGTTGGAGAGTTGCTTATGAATCTAGCACCCCTATATATTAGGCTACAACATTATGAACGATTTCAAGTTGATCAAATAATGCTAGCTAGTAGCTACAATGAGGGAATAAAGGATAATGAAATAAATGTATGCGCATTATTAATAGCACTGAGTCATGGCATACGGCTGTATGTAGACAAAATGGCTATTGATCTACGACAAGGAAGCTGCGTTCTAATTTTACCTACACAAAGCTACACTGTAGAATCAAGTAACAAAGAGGCACAGCTGGCACACTTTACCTTTGAAACTTTTAAAGTGGAAGGGATGACGTTGAATCAGGTTGCCCATCCACCCCTACTTTGTGGTTATCCCTATAATCTGTTATTTTCTCAAGTCAAGCAAGTATTAGGAAATGAAGCATGGATAAATAATCAGTTTTGTTCCTCTCTATCCACATCAGGAATGGCGATGATGCAAGGTAGACTTCAGCAGATACTAGCTATGATGGTCCAGTTAGATGAGCAAGCTAACGAGTTGTTGAATGAAGAAAAGATACAATTGGTTCAAAAAACTGTACAGTACATAGAACAGCACTATGATGAGGACTTGACAGTAGAACAACTGGCTAACATGGCTGGAATGGTGAGATGGCAATATAGTCAAAAGTTTAAAACGTTGACTGGCAAAAAGCCGACTGATTATGTGGCTCATTTACGTATAAATCAGGCAAAAGAACTTCTACGTAATACGACCGATCCATTGAGCAAAATAGCTCGACAAATTGGTTTTAAAGATGAATACTATTTCAGTCGGTGCTTTCATAAATTAACTGGAAACACCCCACGTGAATATGCAAACATTCATCTTCATACGCCAGAAAGAACAGTTATTGATTCACTGGGTAGAAGGGTTCTTGTTCCTACAAGTGCAACACGTATTGTGACTGATGGAAAATTTACACTTGGGGAATTACTCGTTCTAGGCATACCCCCTATAGGAGCAGCCATCTCCATCATGAGAGATAACGTGGTTTATCACAATAAATTGCGAAATATTCATAGTATCGGGGATTGGGCAGATCCAGATAAAATAGCACAGCTGCAACCAGAGTTCATATTGCTTAGCTATTATCCGCAAGACTTGCAGGAACTGGATGCGCTTGCTCCAACTGTTGTACTGGACAAGAAGTTTAGATTGTTTGAGCGGTTACGATATATCGCTAAACTAGTTGAGCGGAGTAAAGCGGCGGAGAAGTGGATTACTACATATGAGGACAAAGTAAGAATGGTACGTAGGCAATTAGTGGATGCTTATGTTGCTGGAGAGACGGCTACGGTTTATCTCAAGCTTGGTGTAAAATTTTACGTTATGTGTCAGACCGGATTGGCTGCTAGCTTGTATGAATCACTTGGCTTCCGTCCCACTCCCAAAGTAATGCACCTAATTGAGCAAGGGCAAGCATGGATAGAAATCCAGCAGCATCAAATAAATCACTATGCTGGAGAACGTAATTTTATCTTGGCTTCTCCTCAAGAACTACAAACGATTACTCAATGTCCACAGATCGTCACTTTAGCCAAGTTAACTCCTGGTAAGACTCATTTCGTAGATTTTACATGGAATCATTGTGACCCTATCACACGTGAACGGTTGTTAGATGTGCTACCATCTATTTTCAAAAAGAACATTATTTGATAAGCAGAAGAAATAAAATTGCTGTAAAACTCGATCCATTAGCTATGGTTCGAGTTTTTTCCATTAATATTCAAATAGCGTACAAATAAACTAGTACAGAAAAAATAATTCTACTAGAAAAAAAGTTTGTTTAAAAATATCCTGGTATAAAATTTATATGAAATTTCTGGTATAATTACATATATCTATATTAATTTTAAGGAGTGATTTTGTGAAGAAGTTATTGATAATAACAAGTTATTTAGGATTTTTTATATTAGGAGGTTTGACGTTTACATACTTCTCAACTACGGAAGCGGCAAGCGACTTGAAAAAGATCAGCGTGTATCAGGATCCAATCAATTACTATGTCAATAAGGTTGAAAAAGTGCCGCAAAAAGGTCAATCTGGATTTAATTATCAAGGTACAATATATGTTCCAATGCGCTTTGTTGCGGAATCTTTAGGTGAAAAGGTAACATGGGACGGAAAAACAAAATCCGTTTATATTGGTGAGGTTCCCCAGTTCACCTCTTTGAAAGATGTAAAACCTATTGGGCGTGATGAGGACCCATTGTTCCATAATCCAAGTTCTATCGTAATTCATACGGGTGAAAAGTTCGAGCGTTCTTATCAACTTGGTGGTTACCATGGGGGCGGTGCTGTTCAAGACCATACAGTGGAATACTTAGCCAATGGAAATCACAAAGGATTCGAAACCAATTTGGCACCAATTAAAAAGTTAGCAGCTAACTCTTTCGGAGTAGGTTTCTTGAAAATTTACGCAGATGGTAAATTGATTTATGATAGTGGAGCAATCAAAGACAAGGTAAAGGTTCATGTTAATTTAGATGGAGCTTCAAAAGTGAAATTTGAACTTGAAGGTAGTGGTTTAGGTATATTAGATCCTAAATTTATTCAATAAATTATACACAAGTAAGACGATGACATAAATAGCTGTCATCGTCTTATTTATTTGCGTGAACGGCATTAACTACGTCGCATTACGTAGCTTATAGATAACTATTTCGACATAACTTTAATGGTAATACAATTTTGTTAATTTTTTCACATTTAAGTATAATATAGTTGTTATTTATATGGTATAATTTCAAGCGGTGTTGATACATAAAATAGGAGATAGGAGAGAAAAGAGTATGATGAAAAAGATGATGAAACGAACAAGTGCAGTATTGCTTGGTGCTTCGTTAATGCTGACAACGGTTGTACCTGTGATTCATGCTGAAGAGCAATTACAGCCTCAAGTTCCATCGATTAGTCCGTGGGCTATTGAAACATTAAATGAGGGAGAAAAATATGGTATTTTCCCTATGGAATGGTATTACGATGGTTTCCTTGAAGAAATTTCGGTGGATAAAGTAAATGAATTACTAGCTTTGACAGAAAAGAAAATTGCTACTCTAGGTTTAGCTGAAAATAAACAATACAAGCCAGTGAGTGTAAAGAACGATAATACACGTGGTGATATTGTGAAGCGCATGTACAATATCGTAGCACGCTATGATTTACCTGTTGGCAAAGATGCCATTCAATTTATGAAAGAACAAAATATATTACAAGGTTCTCCAAACGGACTGCATTTAGAAAAAAAAGCAACAACACAGCAGGCTGTTATACTAGCTGTTCGTTTCATTAAAAGTACATATGCCCTTGCAGAACAAGGATCGAAGGGGGTGGCCTGGGTTGTAGAGGATGAGGATACGACTGTGTACTTATTAGGATCCATCCATCTAGGCACACCAGACTTATATCCTTTCGATAAAAAATTAGTAACAGCGTTCAATGAATCGGATGCGCTATTAGTTGAGGCAAATATTTTGGATACAAAAGCACTTGAATATTATTCAGAAAAGGCACTGTATACAGAAGGTAAAACATTGAAAGATGCTGTGGCACCAGAAACATATGCAAAGCTTGAGCAAGTTGCAAAGCTTTACGATCTTCCGATGGATCAGCTGACAATGCAAAAGCCTTGGATGCTATCTAGTGCATTATCAATGCTGGCAATGGACGATTCCTTTGGATTGACGCCACAAGAGATGACGATGCATGGTATTGATGTATACTTCTTATTGAATGCACAGTTGCAACAAAAGCCAGTCATTGAATTAGAAGGAGTAAAAGCACAAGTTGATATGTTTGATGCATTATCACCAGAAGCACAGGAGCAGTCATTAGTCGCAGTGTTGGATAGTATCATCAGTCCTTCTGATGAAAATCAATCAAAAATTCTTAAAGAGTGGTTTACAAGCTGGAATAAAGGGAATGTTGAGGAGTTCGCAAAAAGCTTCCAAGCAATGGAAGGTACATCATCAGAATTCAATAAAATGCTATTTGGTTTACGTGATGAACAAATGGCAAAGAAAATCATGAATGTACTTGAAGAAAAAGAAGGTAAGTACTTTGTTGTAGTTGGTTCTGGTCACTTCCTAGTCGATAAAAATATTCGCTATCACTTGGAGAAAAGCGGATACAATGTAAAACCATTTTATCAATAAAGAAAAACTAAAAAGGCAACCCAAAGCTATGGACCTAGCTAAGGGTTGCTATTTTTAGTTGCACCAATATTCCTCAATAGATATGATTGTCCAAAAGAATACTTTTGTGTAAAATATGATCAAAAAATCTATTTTTGAGAGCTAGAAGGGAGACCTATGCGCATTATTAGGAAATATCGTCTCATTCTGTTTGGCTTTGGTTTTTCATATTTAGGGAATTGGGTAAATCTTGTTGCGCTCAATTTATTAGTTTGGCATTTGACAGAGTCACCTACTGCCATGGCTAGTATATTTATTGTAGGGCCAATCGCTCGTATTTTAACCAGCTTTTTTGCAGGCTCTATTATTGATCGATCCAATAAACAAAAATTAATGATCTATAGTGACATCATTCGCGGGATACTGATTTTATTGTTACCATTTACGTCTTCTATTTGGCTTATTTATGGCGTATTATTTTTATCTAATATAGCGAGTAGCTTTTTTGGACCAAGTAGTACCTATTATATTTCAAAATATGTGCCAGACAAAGATAAACAATCCTTTAATGCCATTCTAGGAATATTTAGCTCAGGTTCATTTTTAATTGGGCCTGCACTGGCTGGGTTTATCATTGCTTTATCAGATGTATCCGTAGCAATTTGGTTTAATGCTTTAACGTTCTTTGTATGTGCATTGGTCATTTTCAAGCTTCCAGTAGTAGACGGTCGTCAGGACATGCACCGACAACGGCTTACCTGGCAGATGCTGAAAGAGGATTATGGTATTGTCTATGCCTATATTAAAAAGGAGCGAGCCTTTGCCAAAGTTTTTCTCTATTTTCAAGGTGCTTTAATGATTGCTTTTGCATTAGATTCACAGGAAGCTACATTTATTAAACAGAACTTACAAGCCTCAGATAGTCTATATGGTGTAATGGTTAGTATTGCAGGGATTGGGGCGATTATCGGTGGAGCAATGGCTGCTCGGTATGCTAAAAGGTTTTCAACTAGACAATATATTATTTATGGTCTGCTTTTGACAACGATTTGCTACACCTTATTTTATTTATCACCGAATGTAGCAATGGGGACCATTAGTTTTATTGCCTTAGGGATATGTATGTCATTTTGTAATGCGGGATACAGTACATTTTATCAATTGAGTGTGCCATCAGCCATTATGGGCCGCTTCGGCAGTGTTTCCACAATGGGCGTAAATATGCTACAGATTGTCTTTACGTTAGTTTTAGGCATATTAGCGGACTGGCTTTCGCTACAGTTAGTATGTATTGTATTTGGTATCTTAGCTATTTTTATTTCTCTACTTTTATATGTATTTATGCATTCAAAGTCTGCCTATGAAGGTTTGAAGGAAGAGATTGTTTAGAATGTAATCCCTGCGTTTTAATGATAGATGAACCGAACATTGAATAGGAGCACTTTTGATAGTACTTACTATAGAGAGTTCGGTTCAACTAATAGCTTTAGTTAAAGATACTCATTATAGAATGTGGCTAATTTTTCAACAGCAATTTGAACAGGTTCTGGTTGATCGTATAAATCATAGTGACTTGCCCCTTCAACGACAAGTAAATCTTTATTCTGTGAAGCTGCTCTTTTATATAGCTCATGACCATCTTTATATGACCCGAATGCCCCTTGTACACTACCAATAATAATTTGTAACGGCTGAGTTAGTAATTCCTCAACTAAATGAAAAGCATCAAAACCAATGACAGATCCCATACTTGTAAAGTTTAACTTATTCGGAGAGTTTGGACTTTGACCTCTTGGGGTTGTGTAATAATCAACTGCTTCTATAATATCAATATCAGTAATCCCAGCTTGCTCTAGCGTTGCTTGGTTTTTAGGAATCCAATTTGTTATCATGGACTCGGCGCCCCGAGCTTCAGCAGTACGCTGTTGACCGATTGCCTCTAACGCTTTAATAGGATCACTTTCACGATTTAATCGACCAATATTTGCACCAACGACTGTACCAACCGCTTTAATGCGGCGTTCTGTCATTGCTGCATTCACTGCATAACCTCCTCCAGCACAAACCCCTAAGACACCAATACGGTTTTTATCTACATACGCAAGTGTAGTCAAGTAATCTACCGCACAACGAATATCTTCAACACGTGTAGCTGGTTCTTCTATATATCGAGGCTCTCCTTCACTTTCTCCTTGATAGGAGGCATCAAATGCAATTGTGACATAGCCTAACTCTGCTAGCTTCTCAGCATAGAGACCTGCTGTTTGATCTTTACAGCTACTACCTGGATGTACACAAACGATGGCAGGGTTTGATTCCTTTTCGTTAGCTTTCCCCGATAAGTATAAAATACCAGCAAGCTTTATTCCCCTTGCATTGAATCTTACATTATTCTTTGTAACTGTCATATGAAGACCACCTTTATACGTTTTATATACACTTGTGAGTTTTATTACACTCGTGTATATTTATAATAATAAAGACAGGTAGTCACAACAATGACCATATTCAAGCAATTGTGTGTTATGACACATAAAATGAAAACTGTGTATTAAAACGTGGAGGTTTTAACGTGGAAAAAATGGATAGAAGAAAAACGAAATCTCAACAGGCGATACAATCCTCATTTTTAGCAATGTTGATAAATGAAGGTTTTGATGATATTACTGTAAAAAATATAAGTGAAAAAGCGGACATCGGAAGAAAAACATTTTATCTTCATTACACAGATAAATATGATTTATTAGACAAAATTGTTGAGGATCATTTAGCATGTCTGAGAGAAATATGTGATCAGAAGAAAGAGAAGGGCTTTATAGAAGGAACCGTTATATGGTTTACCTACTTTCAGCAGCACAAGCTTTTTTTTGCATCGTTATTTAGAAGTGAAAGTACACTCTCATTTCGAAAAAAATTATTAGTCTTTATTATGGGAGAAATCGATAAGAAATTAGATGTAAATGCTCCTTCAAATCAGGGGATTGATAAACATATTATCTTAAAGTTTTTAGGAACAGCTGTCTTAGGTGTTTTAGAGTCTTATGTTTTAGAAGAGGTCGATGGTGATATCGAATTAGTAGCAAAACAAGTAGGAAGATTAGTGAAAAGAAATTTATAAATGCCTGTTTCACTGTTCAAAAAAGAAACAATGCAAGTAGATAAACCCTGCTCTTTCATTAGAGCAGGGTTATCGTGTTGGATCTTTAAAGTGAAGTAACGACTTTTTCCAAAAAGATGAACCTTTTCTAGTAGTCATTTGTTTATAAAGTAGAACAATCAGAAAGGAGTGCCTTAGATTGACAGAACGTGAATTATTCGATGCATACAACAAAGATGTCTACCGTACCTGCTATTACATGCTACGGAACACCCAAGATGCAGAGGACCTCTGCCATGACGTATTTGTCACCGTTTTTCGTCAAGATTGGAGGGATGTTGAGCATACGCGTGCTTGGATTTTACGAATTGCAATGAATCAATGCTTAAATATGCTTAAAAGAAAACAGGCACAGTTAAAAAAACAAAGTCAGATTCTATTGCTTCATGAGCAAACTACAGAATCAGTTAAATCTGTAGACACCATTGTATTGGAAAAGGTAGCGGAGGAAGAATGGGAGGGGCTATTTAAGCAATTACCTGAAAAATTAATGGCTGTCGTCACCCTTCGCTATATCGGTGAGCTATCGTTAGCTGAAATTGCTGAAGCTCTAGGGATTCCAGTGGGTACAGTGAAATCGAGACTTCATAAGGCATTGAAAATAATGCGCAAAAAGTTGGAACAAAATCAAAACCTATCGTTGAAGGGAGAGAAACAATTTGGAACGCATTGAAAAGAAGCTTAACAATGAAATGAAGGCAGACCATAACATGTCGTATCCTGACTTTGATCAAATGTGGAATAGTATCCAGCAGGATAAGTTAAAGATTGCAGATGAACCCATCGAACTTCGACCTCGTAAAAGAAAAAGATTTGTTTTGGTTGCGGGACTAGCTGTCGCTTTAATGGCTACACCCGTCTATGCAGCACTGAATTATGATTGGTCCAATATTCTTTCTTATAGAGCTGGTATTCAGTCTGCATTAGAACAAGGCTTAGGGCAGACGATTGAACAATCTGTTACGAAGGAAGGGTTCACGCTAACTGTACATACAGCGTTTATCGATGATAACAGAACATTTCTGCTATATAGTTTGAAACCTGAAGCATCTTGGGATGGAAAGAATGTGAGCTTTGATCAAATTGGACTTCAAGATTCTAATGGCGATTTTATTAAAGGGAATTACTCACATCGATGGAATGAAGATCTTGGTCTTTTCCAAGGGTATTTTGAGACAGACTGGGTAGCAGATGATCAGAAATCGGACATTAAATTTTTAATGAAGAACATTCATTCCATAGGTGATGAAGAACTGCCTATTCCTTACAACCCTAATGACTCTCATACGCAGAATTTCGCTATTCAAAAGGATGGAATCGGCAATGTAATTCTACAAACCTTTGAACAATCAGAAGGGAAAGTAATGCTTCAGTCAGCGGTTAAATTTACAGATTCTGAAATGAAGAACAAATGGGTACGTATCAAGGCTATTGATGATAAAAATCAGCCTATTAAAGAAGAGGAAACACCTGTATTTGGAACTCCTGGTGCAACAGGTGAATACTTTAGTCAGCAAATTTTCACATCACACAACTTACGAGCGAAAGGTACAAAGTTCCAACTAACTTATGAACATACATTAAATATTGCAAAGGATAGTTGGAATATAGAGATGAAGTTATCCAAAGAAGAATTGAAGAAGGGGTCATTTAAAAAAGTAGTCAATATTCCTTTAGAAAATGCATCTGAGGGGATAAAAATTCATGAAATGAAAGTTACTCCAACACAAGTACGTTTAATACTGACACATAAGGAGAAATATGCATATATTCCTTACATTGATTATCAGCTGGATATTGGAGGAGTATTTTTGGATGGAGGGAGATGGGATATAGAAAAAGATCCGTATAAAACAGAGCTTCGTTTTGAATTGACGGGAGTGGATGTGTCCTCGTTGTCGAATCAATCTGTGACATTGGTAGCTAAACATCGTGTTGATGTAAAAGACGGTGATCAACAACCGATTCGGTTAACTGACATATCAGAGAAACCTCAAAGTAAGACATCTACGATTGGAGAGTATTCAATAACGTGGACTTACTATAAGAAAGATAGCAACCTCTACGTTGAATCCTTTAGCACTGATCCTACATTTGGTGGTGTCTCTCAAACCTATTATCTAGATCATAAAGATCGTAACTATGGAATGCCTCTGATTGCTAAAATACTTGGTAATGGGAATAATAAGCACGTGGATGAGTATAAGAACTTCAAGGATAAAGAGCTCGATATTTATATTTGGAAATATACTACGAATGATCCAGATGCAGAGCTACGTGTGCCGCTTACATCTGGGAAATAATAAATACTTAAAGTATGATAGTCTAACCCCATCTATTTGGCTCATCAGTATTCAAATAGATAGGGGTTTTTATTTTCTTGTAAAGATAAAACGGCTTTACATAAAAATAAATTTATCATATAGTTTAGTTAACTTAAATAAATTATTGTACAGGAGAAGACATATGACCTCTAATGAAAAAACACAAAAATCCTTTGCTTATAAGCTTGGAATAGGCATTATTATTTTTTCCCTTTCACTGTGGTTAATCCCAATCATTACACCATTCACACCGATACCTACAAAAGTAAAAGCAGGTATAATACCAGGAAGTATTATAGTTGCTGAAATCATGTTTTGGCTGGGTGCTTTACTTGTTGGGAAAGAAGTAGCGAACAAATTTAAAAGCTATCTAAATCCTAAAAAATGGCGTGAAAAAGGTGATACTCAAAAAAATGAAGACTAACAATGTAGCGGAGCAAATTAATCAAACGATAGAAGATATTTGGATCATCCTTGAGAAAATGGAAAGGGCCTATACTAAATTCTCCTTAAATAATCAGCAATATGTTCTTTTAACATTAGTGATTCGACATCCATCCTGCTCACCTTCGGAACTAGCTGAAAAAATGGCAATTACGAAAAGTGCAGTGAGTCAGCAGTTAGCAAAGCTTGAAAAGGATGGCTACATTACAAAAAAGCAGCATGTTGAAGATAAGCGAGCATTTTCTATAGAATTAGGTGAAAAGGGATTACTTTATCAACAAGAAGTGGAAGCATTTAACCAACAGATTACTGAAAAATACCATGCCTATTTATCATCTGACGAGCTAGCCGAAATGTTAGACACTCTTGAAAAATTAAACATAATACTGCATAAATTTTAGTGAAATGTTACATTTTAACACCCGTGTTTATAGTAACCCTTAATATTAAAGGGGGAATAAACATGACCATTAGTCTTCATGAAATCTTTTTAGCAGATGAGAAGACGAGGAAGAAATGAAAGCATTTATATTTTAAGTTTTAGGGCATATAGTCATTCATTAGGCTATATGCTTTTTTGGTGTTTGCAGGTAACTATCTTCTCAGGTTAACTAAAAGGAAATTTTTACTTGCAAATAACTGTAAATGTGTATATATTGTATATAAAGTATATATACAATATTTCAAAAGAGGTATTTGCATGCAAATTATTATTTCTAACAGTTCAAAAGAGCCTATTTATGAACAAATATATGCACAAATCAAAAAACGAATCTTAACGGGTGAATTACAAGAGGGCCAACCATTACCCTCCATGCGTCAACTAGCAAAAGATTTGGAAATTAGTGTCATCACAACAAAGCGTGCTTATGAAGAACTTGAAAAAAACGGCTTTATTTACTCTATTGTTGGGAAAGGCTCGTTCATCTCTGAACAAAATACAGAAATGATGAAGGAAAGAAAAATGAAGGCCATTGAGGAAAAGTTGTTGGTGGCGATTCAAAATGCGAAGGAAATGAATATTAGCTTAATAGAGTTAAAGGAAATGCTTACTTTATTGTATACGGAGGATGAGTGATGGAAAATGTTATTGAATTACAGCATATACAAAAATCCTTTAATGGATTTGAAATAAAGGATCTTTCGATCAAAGTTAAAAAGGGTTTTGTGACAGGGTTTATTGGTGGAAATGGGGCAGGAAAATCGACGACGATTAAAATGATTATGAATTTAATGCAGCAGGATAGCGGGACTATTTCTATTTTTGGTAAGCACTATAAGGGAAACGAAAAGGAAATAAAAGAACGCATCGGTTTTGTCTATGATGACAATATTTTTTATGAAAATATTACACTAAAGGATATGAAAAGGATCATTAAACCAGCTTATAAAAACTGGGATGAAAAAACATTTCAACATTATATTAATCAGTTTGAACTGCCATTGAACAAAAATATGAAGACATTCTCAAAGGGGATGAAGATGAAGGCATCATTAGCCATGGCTTTAGCCCATCATGCTGAATTAATCATTATGGATGAGCCAACATCAGGTCTTGATCCTATATTTCGTAGAGAGCTTCTAAATATTTTACATGAGTTAATGCAAGATGAGCACAAAACTATATTTTTCTCTACACATATTACAACAGATTTAGATCGTATTGCAGATTATATTACCTTTATTCATAATGGCGAGCATATCTTCACGAAGGAGTTTTATAAAATTGAAGAGGATTACGCTATCGTCAAGGGAACGCTTGAGCTATTAGATCGTGAAACAGAGCAGGAGTTCTTGGCCATTCGCAAAACAAACAGAGGTTTTGAAGCACTAACAGCTCATAAACATAGAGTGGCCACAATATTTGGTGATGCCGTTGTTGTCGAAAAACCTACGCTTGAAGACATTATGTATTATACAAAAAAGGAGAGATAAGGATATGGTGAACCTTATTCTGAAGGATATTTTAATTCAAAAAAACATGCTCATCATTTACATAGCTACTATTATACTTTACTTATTGGTCAGTGTTTCTCCAGTATTTATCGTATTTGTTTATAGTATTGTTTTTATTATGAATGCATTTTCCAGTGATGAAAAAGATAATGCTAATATTTTACTGAATTCATTACCCTATACAAGGAAGGAAATTGTTAGTTCAAAATATATTGGGGCATTCATTTTTACAGGGTTATTTATGTGCTATACGTATCTGCTCGACTTTCTTTTGAACGGGCAAGAAGTATTAGTACTGTGGAAAGAAATACTACTAATTATGGGATTAGTCATGATTGCGATGTCATTTATTCTGCCGATATCCTATCAATTTAAAACAAAGCACTTAGCTATTGTTAGTGTAACTTTATTTGGAATTTATATGGTGATGGTAAATTATTTTGTTCCGGACTTTAATAATCAAGTAAGAGCCCTTGTACAAAAATTTATGGCGGTACAGGAACTACAACTATATCTCATTGCAACAGTCATCATTATTATCTTATATACGGGGTCATGGTTACTGTCTATACGTATTTATGAGCGAAAGGCTTTTTAATGAAAAAACGGCTGAATCCTATTAAGGGACTCAAGCCGTTTTGTAGTTATTTTTCCGATTTAAAAACCAGCTTCCATATCACGATATTGATGAGGAGAAGCACAATGAAATATACAGTAGAGCCGAATGGTACCTGACTAGCAATTAAATAATGTAGACCTGCCAGCATACCTAAAGGGATGAATAACAACATAGTTTTCCAGCCTTGAGCATCTCCAACTTCATCATATGGTTTAGTAAAAGGTATTTTATTGCTCATCGTGACGAAACAAATAATAGTATACAACCAGCTTGTTACTAAAACTACTAGTAAATCTGGGATAATTCGAATGCCGTAAATATAGCTAAAGATTACACTTAGTACTAAAAATAACGGAATATACAATTTGATTAAAAATGCCTTCAAGCTACCTTTTTGTAAGTCTGTATAATCTTTAAGCGGGAGTGTTTTATAAATCCACGCCGCTTTATATTTAGCAGAGTGACCAAGAAAAAGCACAGCAGAAGGAATAATGAGCATACTAAAGTAAATATTTAAGTAACTCATACTAAGAGCATAATCAACTTCTTCGGACCTATTAAACGTAAACATGAAAATAAAAGGAATAATAAATGAAAAACCTAAAGACGGATAGACCTTTAGCTTAAACTCTCGCTCCTGCTTCATCATAAGAGTGGCAAAGCGATAGAAAGCTCGTTCTTCATGTGTGCTACACACGAGTGTTAATAGAAGGGACTTAAGTCGGTTGTTCTTCTCTTTTTTTGATTTACTTGTACTAAGTAGCTTTTGAAGATTGCGTTCAAAGGTTGGAATGAGCTTGATGTAGATTCCTATTGAGATTATAGGAATAATCAGTGCTAAAATACTGTAGATGACTGTTAATAAGGATGTATCACCATGTAGTATTAATTCATATGGAGCGGCAAACCACATCGGTACAAGGAAGAGGCTCCACCAATGAAATGTTACGGTCATATTTAAATCGACGAATTCAAAGGATCGAATAAGAACCTGATAGCCAATCATCAGCATGAGTGACAAAGCAATTTGTACATAGTTAATCATATCCTTCAGTTTTTCGCCATCAAAGAAGCGTAAAATAGCAATATACAAAATGGCTGTGAATGCCACAATCAGTAAATTCATGAGTAGAATCTCAAGACCCGTTAAAATAAAAAATACAATTCCTTGAGTAAAAAGGCTGACTATCAGTGGGATAGCTGTTAAGGCAAGTGTTAAATAAGATAAGTAAATAAAAATATGCATAAATTTAGCTGCATTGATTGTTTTAGCTGAAATAGGCTTGGTTGAAAGTATGCTTTTATCCCGTACATCTAAAAGTACAGAAGAAAAATCAGAAATCAGGGATGTCATAATTAAAAATATGATCATGGCATAGGCAATACTCAGTTGAAAAAGAAAGTTTTCACCAAATCCCATAAGTGGGATGAGTACAAGTCCAAATAAAACATAAATCCACAATGATTTAATATAGCCGTATTTTTGGTTCTCTTTCTTTTTATTCTGATTAAATATTGTTGGTACTTTACGTTCATCCATCGTTAATTTAATATGAAGGATTTTTCTCATCACGTCATAATCAATGCCCATTTTTACAAAGAGCAGTCGGAATTTATCAAGCAATTGTAGCGTTTTGAAATCTGTCATGATTGAACTCCTCGGACGATGGACACAAATTTCTCTCCGATTTCCTGATGCTCATGAAATCCAGTTAACTGGTTAAAAATTCTTTCTAATGTTCCTTCGGTATTATCTGCTTGTAGTTGGGCAAATGTTCCGTCTGCTGCAATTTTTCCTTCATACAGAAGAATGATACGGCTACTGATTTTTTCAACCACATCCATAATATGAGATGAGTAAAATATGGTTTTTCCGTTGGCAGCCAGCTGCGTTAAAATTTCTTTAAAAATCATGACACTGTTTGCATCTAAGCCATTGATAGGTTCGTCTAAAAATAGTAGGTCTGGATTATGTATAAGGCTTGCAATGATGAGTAGTTTTTGGCGCATACCCTTTGAATAGGAGGAAATTCTAGAATGGTATGCTTCACCAACCCCGAATAATTCCATTAGTGATTTGGATTTGTCAGCCGCCTCTTCTAGCTCTAAACCATAAAGCTGTCCAATAAAGGTTAAATACTCATAGCCTGTTAAATTGTCATAAACATCAGCGATTTCGGGAACGTAGCCAATTTTTCGTTTATAATCAATATGATCTTGCCCTATGCTTTTTCCAAAGAGCTTAATTTCTCCGCCATAATCACCTTCTAGCCCTAGAATAAGTTTTACAGTCGTACTTTTACCAGCGCCATTAGGACCAATGTAACCGATGATTTCCCCTCTAGCTGCATGAAGGTCAATCCCCTTCAAGATTTCCTTGTTTCCATAACTCTTCGTTAAATTCGTAATCGTTAAAATTTCATCCATTTCATAGCTCCTTTCTAATTTTTGAAAAATTACCCATAAATACACTATAGCATAATAAACAGGAGGTTATTCCTCTTGTTAAAATGAAAACAGTTCGTTTCTAGCTTTGTCTAACTGTATATGATAAATTTTAAACTCCTATATTTCATGCTACATAGCGTAGGGCTTTTTTGATATACACACCATACTATTGAAATATGATAGAAAGAGGAACAACCACTCTAACTGGAAATTACATATTAGGTGGACCTTTTAGGTTGGCAAGGGTTATGAAAAAATGAAGCAAGGGGGTTAGGAAGTGTTTAGTGATTTTAAGCTTATGGATGAACGTCCGGTTTATGTGCAATTGAAGGATTATGTTCAAGATATGATTGTCAAAGGGCATCTGTTAGAACATCAAAAGCTTCCATCTACCCGTGAACTTAGTAAGCTATTATCAATCAGTAGAAATACGGTCTTGAACGCATATGCCGAATTAGAGCTAGATGGCATCATCTATGCAAAGAAGGGAATAGGGCATTTTGTAGGGAAGGTCACGCCATTGAAAACAGCGTCTATTGAAATGGACTGGAAGCAAAGGCTGAATGCAACCACTTTATTAGCAGATGAAATTGATTTATTACGACAAGATATACAGTGGCAAAAAGGAATGATCTCCTTCACTAGTATTGCCCCGGAAGAAAAGCTTTTTGATGTTGAAAATTTCAAAAGGGCGTTTCTTACAAGAATGTCGATTGAAGGAGATGTTGTCTTAAACTATGGCTATGCAAAGGGCTATAAGCCTTTAATTGACTATCTTCTCAGTTATATGGAATTGAAGGGTGTAGACATTTCTAATAAAGATATTGTCATTACAAATGGTTTTACAGAGGGGCTAGATATTTTATTGTCCTCTTTAGCTAAAAAATCAGGGCGTGTGCTATGTGAAAATCCTACACACCACGCAGCATTAAAGCTTTTCCGTTTGCATGGGTTAGAGATACATGGCATTGATATGAAAGATGATGGCATTGATATGGATCAGGTGGAAAAAGCCTTAGCAGCAAAAGAATTTGATTTTGCCTATCTCATTCCGTCTTATCATAATCCTACTGGAATTGTTACTTCCTCAGAAAAACGGAATGCTATTTTTCAGCTTTTTGCAAAATATCAAATTCCCGTCGTAGAGGATGGCTTTAATGAGGAATTAAGGTATTTAAGCGCTCATTTGGCGCCGCTGATCGCTTTTAGTGGTAAAGGTAATAACATTGTCTATATTGGCAGCTTTTCTAAAATACTTTTCCCAGGCTTACGTGTTGGCTGGATTTTAGCAGATAAGGCGTTAATCGACTGCTTAGAAAGCATGAAAAGAGCTCGAACGATTCATACGTCAACACTCGATCAGGCGGTATTATATCAATATTTGCAGGATGGCTATTTTGAAAAATATTTAAAGAAGGCAAGGTCTGTCTATAAAAAAAAATATGAGCTTGCTCGTCAAGCCTGTATGCAATTCATTCCGTTTAGTAGAATCACAGGAGATGGTGGGCTCCATCTTTTTATAGAGCTAGAAGAGGGAATTGATGCACGTCTGCTACTGGAGAAGTGCTATGACAAGGGCGTAGTGTTTTACCCAGGAGATGTATTTTTCACAAATGGGAAAGGCAGTAATACATTTCGTTTAGGTTTTTCTCGTTTAGCAGATGACGATATTGTTCGTGGTATTCAAATCATAGGTGATACATTGAAAAATGATATGAGGGGTTGAGAAAATGAAGGTTGGCGTAATTATGGGAGGTACTTCCTCTGAAAAGGAGGTTTCCATTATGACAGGTAAAGAAATGGTCGCTCAATTAGATACGCAAAAATATGAGGTTGTTGCCATTACTTTAGATGACAACAAAGAGGTAATTGATAAGGTGCGTGGCATTGATGTCGCTTTGTTAGCACTGCATGGAAAGTTTGGGGAGGATGGTACGATTCAAGGGGTACTAGAAACATTGGGTATTCCTTATACAGGAAGTGGTCTTCTAGCAAGTAGCTTGTGCATGGATAAAAATATGGCTAAAAAAATATTGCGATATGAAGGTGTCGCAACACCAGATTGGATACATCTCATCAAAGGAGAGGAGCTGCCCTTACAGGATATAGAACTTATTGGTTATCCGCTTGTAGTGAAACCAAATGCTGGTGGCTCTAGTGTAGGTGTTCAAATTGTCCATAATCAGAGTGCCTTATTGACTGCTGTAGCAGAGGTATTTAGGTGGGATAACGAAATCATTATTGAGCAGTACTTGATTGGTGACGAAATTACATGCCCAATCCTCAATGAGAAGCTTTTGCCAGTCCTTTCAATCAAACATACGGCAGTATTTTTTGACTACCAGGCGAAATATGATGATGCTTCTACAATAGAGGAGCCTGTGGAACTCCCACTTGCGATTCATGATCGTGTGGCAAAAGCTGCGATGCTAAGCTACAAGACTTTAAGATGCAGTGTTTATGCTAGAGTAGATATGTTAATTAAGGATGGCGTCCCTTATGTGTTAGAGGTTAATACATTGCCTGGGATGACGCAAAATAGCCTTCTACCAAAAAGTGCACTGGCTGCTGGCATCAGTTATCCAGCACTATTGGACAGTATTATTGAAAGCTCCTTACAGATCGATAGAAATAGGTAAATAGAAAAAACACCTTTTTGTTGTAACTTACAAAAGGTGTTTTGACTGTCTTAAGATTTTGCTAGTTCAATAAAGCCTTCTCCAAAAACGTCCCTTACATCATGAATGGCAATAAAGGCATCTTTATCGACTTCTTTGACGATTTTTTTGAGCTTCACAACTTCTTGTTTACTAATGACGATATACAGAATTTCTTTTTGTTCCTTTGTATAATAGCCATGACCTGAAAGAACAGTAACTCCACGGTTCATATAAGCAGTCACCTGTCCAGCAATGTCTTCTGGTTTCTTTGAGATAATGGTAACAGCTTTTTTAGGGTTAACGCCCTCAATCACAAATTCCATCACCTTTGTACCAACATAGAGCATAATAATCGTTAGCATTAATGCCTCTGCACCGATGATAAAATAAGATGAAAAAGCAACAATTAAATCAAAGAATAAAAGTCCATAGCTAATACTCCAGCCAAGGTATTTGTTGGTAATCCTAGCTAAAATCGTAGAACCCGCTGTTGTACCACCAACTCTAATAATTAAGCCGATACCAACCCCGGCAAATACGCCACCAAAAATCGTATTTACGATAATCTCATCTGAGGAAATAGACCAAGATTCTGTTAAATGTAAGAATAAAGAATGGAAAGAGACCGCAATGATAGTATAGATTGTTGTTTGTCTATTTAGGAATTTATAGCCAACCATTAGTAAAGCTGCATTCATGATAAAGCTGACAATACTCGGAGACCATCCGAAAAGATAATAGGCAATAATTGTTAAGCCAGTTACGCCGCCTTCACCCAAATCATTCGGAATGACAAATAAGTTAACTGCAAGGGCAAAGAGCAGTGATCCAAGCATAATCATTAAAATATCCATTACGTATTTTTTCATTCACATAACACCACCATATCAATTTAGATTTTTTCTTAAATCCATACTATATCAGGTTTTCACCAAATGATATACTTTTTGTAATGTTCATTTATGATATATCGACCTTTTTTTGTATGTCTTTAGTCTGGGAGACCTTGACTAATTGGGAAAAATATTTATAATAATCATAACACTTTTAAGGAGGATTAAAAAAATGGGCTATTCAATGAGACTACGTTTTACCGTTTTGAACCAATAACTGAATAGGGTCAATAACTCTGTTTGTGAAACCAGAGTATACGGGATAGTCTGTCCTTTTTTAATCATCTTTCATAACACAACAAAGGGAGCTCACGCCTTTATTTAGTGAGACAACTTTCCTAATATATCTCAGTTACTTAGATCACAGGCACATTGTCTGTGTTTTTTATTTACCCAATAAGGGGGAAGGTAGAATGCATATGCTATTATTCTTTTGATACGGGCTTTAACTAAAAGCTCGTATCGATACCATAGCTATCGATACGAAATGATTTATTTTCGGGAGGTAGCAATATGGAGAAAATTTGCTTTGAATTAGAGCATGTAATCGTAAATTATTTAGATAAAGAAATTTTAAACATTGAAAAATTAGCTATTCACCAATTCGATCGGATCGGCATCGTTGGGAAAAATGGTGCTGGAAAAAGTACATTAATGAAGTTACTTGCTAGCAAAATTCAGCCGACGAGTGGGATGTTAAAGAGTCATGTTCATTTTGGATATTTTGAACAAATGGAAGCACCAACGTTCGTAGAGGTAGAGGCACAGTTATTAGGAAAATTAGCTGTTCCTCCATATTCTGAAGGACTAAGTGGTGGGGAGCAAACGAGATTGAAGTTAGCACAATTACTTTCTTCTTATGAGGAAGCACTGCTCATTGATGAACCAACAACACATTTAGATCAAGAGGGTATTTCGTTTTTACTGGATGAATTGCGTTATTATTATGGAGCGCTTGTACTAATTAGCCATGATCGTGCTGTACTAGATGAATTGGTCACAACGATCTGGGAGGTTGATGGGGGCAGAATAAATATTTATTCTGGAAATTATAGTAATTATGCTCAGCAAAAGCAGGTAGAGCGAGATCAACAAAGTCAGGCGCATGACTTATACTTGAAGGAAAGAAGTCGTCTTGAACAAGCTGTTGATAAAAAAATGAGAAAAGCTGAAAAAATTACCCAAGCAGGGAGCATGTCAAAAAGAGAAGCTCATGCAAAACCGAATCGTATGTTTATGACAAAGTCCAAAGGTACGAGTCAAAAAAGCGTACAACGTGCAGCCAAAGCGATAGAACATCGAATAGAGAAGCTTCAGAAAGTAGATGCGGTACAGGTAGAGAGAAAAATAGTTTTTCGACAATCGAAAGCTTTGGAACTACACAATAAATTTCCGATTATGGCAGAGCAATTCACTTTACACGTACCAGGGAAACTACTATTGAATAAAGTGAACTTCCAAATACCATTAGGTAAAAAGATTGCGCTTGCAGGTAGTAACGGTTGTGGAAAAAGTACATTACTACAACATATTGCAAACTATGGGGATGGGTTAACCATTTCCCCTAAGGCCAAAATAGGCTATTTTCATCAGATGAGCTACCAATTTAAAAGTGAGGAAACGGTCCTCCAATTTTTAAAAAATCGCTCTGATTACGATGAGGGTTTTCTACGAAGTGTTCTAAATTCCATGCAGTTTGTAGGAAATGATATACAAAAAAGTGTGAAGTTATTAAGCGGTGGTGAAGCGATACGACTCCAGCTTTGTTATCTGTTTTTGGGGAACTTTAATATACTGTTACTGGATGAGCCAACCAACTTCTTAGATATTCAAGCATTAGAGGCGCTAGAGCAATTTATAATGGCTTATGAGGGAACAATCATCTTCGTGACACATGATAAGAATTTTATCGCAAATGTAGCAGATTTACAGTTTACTATAGAAAGTAATAAAATATTTTAAATGGGAAGGTGCGATTCTATCAGTAGGAGAATCGCACCTTTTTTTATTGAATTTATATTCATAAGAAGAGTATATAAAGCGTCAATACACTATAAAAAGGAATGATGATCGATATTCAAAACAAATGTGTCAGCGAAATTTTGAACATTATAGGAATGTAAAAGAAATCATCGATTATTATAAAATCTAACCTTCCTCTAACCTAGCAATCAATATACTTGGTCTGTAACCATTGTTACAAATCATTTTCTTGGAGGGATATTTATGAAATTAAGAGCATTAGGGGTAGGAACACTAGCATTAGGTTTATTAACAGGTGGTTTTTCATTTTCTGCATTAGCTTCTTCAAATGATGAGAATGAAAAAGGGGCACAATCAATCAAGGCTGATGTGAAGATACTTAAGCCTGGGGAGAAAAAGGAGGTTCCTAAAGGCTTGTTAATGAAAAAAACAAAAGTAGATGAAAAAGAATCAGTCAAAGTGAGCGTAAAAACCTTTGAACCTGGTGAAATGCCAGCTATTCCTGAGGGTGCTGTGATGATGACAACTACAATAGTTGATAACGGGGAAAAGGATAAGTAATGAAAGGAAGCTTGTTTTGATCTTTCAAAATAAGCTTCTTACTATGTAAAGGTAAAAGAGACAAGTGTTAGTTGACTTAAATTATTTTAAAAGCTCATTCAAGTAGGCTATTCTAGTACAAAGGGGTAGGACTTGTTTGTTAGCAAAATTTATGAAACTCACGGGTCGTTAAAAAAGTCTGATTTTTAAAGGTGGATAGAACGAATGAAACTTTTATTGGTCGAAGATGAGGCTGTCTTATCCAGGATCATCTCTAAAGGGTTAAAGAAATCTGGCTATGCCGTTGATACAGCTTTTGATGGTAAGGAAGCATTAGAATTATTCGAAATCAATGAATATGACCTTATTATATTGGACTTAAACCTACCCAAAATGGATGGCATAGAGGTGTTAGAGCAGATTCGAGTTCAGAGCGAGGATGTGAAAATACTTATCCTTTCAGCACGTTCAGCTATTCATGATAAAATATTGGGTCTTGATTGTGGAGCCAATGATTATTTAATAAAGCCCTTTGATTTTCAAGAGTTGGATGCGCGTATACGCAACTTATTAAGGCGGTCTTTTAGTCAAAAAAGCGCCATTATATCTTTTGAAAATATAACACTTGATAGCTCAAAGAAAATAGTTTTAGTGGATGGTGAGATGATACATGTTACCAAAAAGGAATATGCTATTCTAGAATATCTCATGCTACATCAAAATAAAGTCATTAGCTCAGAGGAGTTGATAGAGCATGTATGGGACAGTGAAACGGATTTATTTTCAAATTCACTCAAGTTCCATATCCATTCATTACGAAAAAAAATGGCAGATGTTTTGGGGGAAATAGAAGTGATTCAGACAATCCGAGGACAAGGTTATATCATTGCAGAAAATGATAGAGGTTCATATGAATAACTTAACATTAAGAATGAGGCTGACCCTTTTAACTGGCTGTATTTTTGTGGTGGTTACAATTTTGTTAACGTTCCTATCCATTTATAGTGCCGAGGAAAAAATTGTTCAACCTATTACGACAACGATACTCAATCAAGAAAATAGGCTTCACAAAGAAATCATAGATGAGGCGACAGTAGAAACCAAGATGAATCATGATATTGTTGCTCAGATAAAGATTACGGATGTAAGAGAAGCGAAAAAGAAATTTATCAATCAGAGTGTCATATGGATGTTAATTATTATTGTAGCAGGGATAGCTACCATTTATGTAGTGGCTGGTCGGGCTTTAAAGCCAGTTCATGATCTTAGTCAAAAAATCGGAAATATAAGCGAACATAATTTAGCTCAACGTATCGAACATATTTCTACAAAAGATGAAATAGGGGATCTTACAGCTTCATTTAATCACATGCTAGATCGACTAGAAAAATCGTTTCTGTACCAAAAGAGCTTTGCCGCAAATGCAGCACATGAATTGAAAACACCACTAACAACCATGAAGGCAGGTATCCAGGTTTTAAAACTGGAAAAATCACCAACAGTAGAAGATTATAAGGAAAATTTAGAGGTGACAGAGCAAGGCACACAAAGGCTCATCCAGGTTGTGAACGATCTGTTAACATTAGCTTATGAGCAAACGGAACATTTTTCTGATGATATTGAGCTCAAAGCAATGTTAGACACGATTACACAAGAATTACAGCCTTTATGTATAGAAAAAAATATCGCTATTTCTGTAGATATTGATGTGAAAACGATAACGGGAAATCAAACATTACTCTATAGAGTTTTTTCTAATATGATTGAAAATGCGATTAAGTACAACCACAAGAATGGAATGGTTGAAGTTCGTGGACAGGTTAAGA
Organism: Lysinibacillus sp. FSL L8-0126; assembly: GCF_038630385.1. Classification (NCBI taxonomy): domain Bacteria; kingdom Bacillati; phylum Bacillota; class Bacilli; order Caryophanales; family Bacillaceae; genus Lysinibacillus; species Lysinibacillus sp. FSL L8-0126. The sequence goes on from NZ_CP152028.1 coordinate 1,780,812, forward strand.
ATGGAGCTACTCATATTACAATTACAGATTCAGGAATTGGGATACCAAATGATCAGCTACACTATATTTTTGAGCCGTTTTACCGTGTCGATCACTCCCGAGCCCGTGAGTTGGGTGGCTCTGGGTTAGGTTTATCTATTGTCAGAACCATCGTTGAAAAGCATCATGGGAAAGTAAACGTCCAAAGTACATTAAATGTCGGTACAACATTTGAGATCATTTTACCAATATAAAAGTGTGATTTTACCATTAGGGGAATCACACTTTTTTAGTTAATTTTTATTATTAGAGAGGTAAAAGGGAAAATTTGGCGAAGAATGTGTAGATAAATATTACAAAAAGGATGATGATCGATGATGAATACGGATGTGACGACGAAATTAAAAATCAGGCAGCCAGTCCATAAAGTTTTTGAAGCCATTATTTCTCCTACTGAAATTGGGCATTATTGGTTCTCTGATAGCTCTGAAAGATGGGGAGCGGGTAAAAGGATTACGCTTAGATATGATGAGTATCATGCTGAGGGTGTAATCACTGTGCTGGAAATGGAGGCTAATGAAAAAATTATGTTTGTATGGGGTGAAGAGCATGGTGAAGTGACGATGGTTACCATCACTCTTGAAGAATTACAAGGCGAAACCATTATTACTGTAGTAGAGTCAGGGTTTAATGCCCATGACCCAGAGATTATGGCAAAAATGATGGGGCAAAAAGAGGGTTGGGTTTATATGTTAACATGCCTCAAAGGATATTTAGAAAATGGCATTAGCAGTTTAAGAGCTTCGTTAATTCATTAGTGTATGTAGCTTACAATGCAATGACCTTAAACTTTATTAAATGCTGCTACCACTATAGGAGAGATGAGTCTTGGGAGTGGAGTTGCAGGAAAACTAGTGGGAGCATCTTATTCAAAAACCTATAGATACTTCTGAACAGAATTGGTAGGTGATTTTTTGGATAAGAAAATGTTTTCAAGTTGTATAATTGTTATCGCTGTTATTTCGTTATTTAGTCCAACAATTATTTCTACTTTAATGCGACAACAAAGTACAATACTTAATACTCATTATTACATTCAATACATTGCTAATTTGGTTAGTTTCCATCTAAGTTTATTCTTTTTGGCTTCATTAGCATTAGTCTTATTTCTCAAGAAGGGTCGATGACTAAATTGAAACATTTAAAACCACCTAAATGAAGATTAGAGATGGTTTTTTGTGTCTTACTATCAAATTGAAAAAGGTGCTATCCGTCGATAACACGTTCTATATACCTAAAGCAAGTTAAAGGAGATATTCATAGTTATGATGCCTACCGGAGACTTCAGTAGAGGAAATTGTTAATGCTGCAAGAAAATCATTTCTGAATTTATTTAAAAATGGTGAGCGGGACTATTACTGTACGCTATATACAACTGGCGAAGGGCATGCTCCGAACGTTTCAGCTTGGTCGTGGGAAGCATTGGAGCGGGAAGCTACTAAACAGGCAAGAAATAGCAACAACTCTCAATCTGAAAAGGCTGCTCTTATCAAATGGTCTTATGCAGATTCTCCTTATTGTTGCTTCGGTGAAGAGTATTTTACAAATGTATGTCAGTACTTGAATGACCGACCTAATATCAATGTCCTTGGGGGTGAAAAATGGCAGCAAGAATTGACATTCCGGCTAACAGCAATGGAATTAGCCATGAAAAAGCTTGATGAGGAGGGACTATTTGCCTTGAATCAAACAAGAGACGCTATTTGTATACTCGTGGAAGTGATGCCCCCAGATGAAGTAAACATAGAAATAGCGTTGCAATTAAACCAGTCGTCTACAGCATTGCAGCAATGGTTGGTGGAAGCAGACGAGTGATGGAGGGATGAAAGTGAAAAAATTATATTGGATGATGGGTGGCATTTTAATTTGTGCAGGGTTAGTAATAGGTATTGTCTTTTGGAAGTTTCAAAAAGAGATTAAGAAGGACGACCCAGAATATATTGTTCAATTTATAAAGGAACATAGAGCTGATAAAAATGTTTCCGTAGCCATTCAACGCAATCAACAATATTGGGTGGAATTAAACACTAAGGAACAGCTGCCATTAGCAAGTACAGTTAAAATCATCGTCGCTATAGCCTATGCACAGCAAGCAGCAGAGGGTCGCATTAATCCTCAGCAACAGGTTGATCTAAAGGAGTTAGAGGTATTTTATATTCCTAAAACGGATGGAGGTGCACATGAAGCATGGTTAGCGCAGTTAAACCTTCAGGGTGTGGATCATGTGCCTTTAAGTGAAGTCGCAAGTGGTATGATTGCTTATAGTTCCAATGCGAATACGGAATATTTAATGCATGTATTAGGTTTTCAAGCGATTAATGATGTGCTTACACAGCTACATGTAGAGGATCATGAACCATTATATCCAATCGTCAGTGCACTCCATATCCCGGTTCAAGTCTTGAAAGAAAAAAATTTAACGAAAAAAGAAACATTAGCGGCTTTGCAAGAAATGGATATGGCTGAATATCGTGAGCGTGCATCGTCTATTCACGCCAGTTGGATAGAGCAACCTTTGACTTACGAGGAGAAAGCAGAGGCACAAAAACTGCTCAATATGGATTTTCAAAAGATATGGTCTGACCGTTTAATAAGGGCCACTACAAACGATTACATCTCTATTTTAGAAAAATTGAATAATAAAAATTTCTTCAGTGCAGAGGTACATAAATACTTAGATCCCGTAATGGAACAGTTGATGCAGAATCCTAAAAATCAAGAATGGCTAACACATGCAGGTCAAAAGGGTGGATCGACTGCATTTGTCTTAACACTAGCAGCCTATGCGGAAGATAAAGAAGGGAATCAAACGGAAATTGCCCTTTTTGCTAACGACTTAAATACAATGGAACAAATTAAACTATCTAATAGTATGAATAGTTTTCAATTGAAATTTCTGACAGATGATAAGTTTCGCAAGCGTCTTAAAAGGGAGTTTTCTGAGTTGTGAGTTGCCTCTATAGATATGGCAACTCACACTATTAGCTCCGTTCATCCATTAGTTTTTCGAGAAACTTTGAGAAAGTAGAAGCATATTCATAAATCATGTCATTCAATAAGTCAAAGCACATAACTGAAAACTCACCATGTTCATCTTTTGATGATGTATTAAAAAAATATAGTTCGTCTGCGTCTGGAACAAATAAATCTAACCTATTCGGATATTGTTTACACCAATCCTTGTCAGCCAAGTTAAGACGATGTATATAAAGAATATCTGTATGATCGATGTCTCTGTATGCTGGTTGACCGATTGTGAGAATAGATCCACCATTCAGTTGCCCATTGCCATAATTTTTTAACCACCAGCAATAGGATGGTGGTAAGCTGAACCCTAATTCAACTTCAGCTTCTACAATCCAATCATCTTCAACATCATGTCCAGGAAACCATTTAATCGCCGTAGTACTTGCTAGCATTTCTGCTAATCTAGCGTACATGGCAGCTACCTCCAATCTGTTTATAAATAGCACTCCATTAATAATTCAACGTGCAAACGGAGTACCTTCTTTCATTCAACTGCATAATATAGCGTTATCATGTATGAGAGGATTGAGTTACATGTACCACCCTTATTACGGTAATTATCTACTGTATAATTACGGTTATCAACCTGTTTATTGGGCCTATCCAAATCAGGAAGAACGAGTGCCAAGAAGTAATGTCCAGAATGATTTTGGATCAGGACCATTCGTTGTCAACATTGAAGAGACTACAAAGCACAACAAAAATTATCGAACAGTACTATGGACAGGGCCACACTTACAAGTAACTGTGATGAGCCTTAACGTTGGGGAAGATATTGGCTTAGAAGTACACCCTCACGTCGATCAATTTATTTGTATTGAGGAAGGGCATGGCGTTACACAGATGGGACCAAGTAAAGATTATTTAAACTTCCAAAGACACGTGTCTGAAGATATGGCCATTATGGTGCCAGCAGGGACATGGCATAATGTTACGAATATAGGCAATAAACCGCTAAAGCTTTACACAATTTATGCACCACCAAACCATCCATTTGGAACTGTTCATACGACAAAGGCTGATGCCATGGCTGAAGAAGAAGGCTATGGGCAGCGTGAATAAGAAATCATAAAGCGTGTTTTTCTGCAAAACATGCTTTTTTCTTGATATATGGTAGAATGTGTTTTAATTACAGATAGTAATAGTCCTGAATGGAGGTGATTAATGATGAAATATTCAAAAGCAACAAATTATGCGTTACATACGATGGTGTTTTTAACGCTCAATCCTAAAGGGAAATCAATGAGCGTAGAGTCTCTAGCAGAAATGCAGAAATTATCACCAACCTATCTTTCGAAAATATTAACAAAGCTTGTGAAGGCAGGTTTAATTGAGTCGAATCCAGGTGTCAACGGTGGTTACCGTATTTCTAAGCGTCCACAAGAAATTTCTTTCTTAGATGTGATTTATGCGATTGAAGGACAAACCTCATTATTTAGTTGTGCTTCAGACCATGAAGATGTCTTTCATCATCAAGGCTGTCTCATTGAACAAGTGATGGTGGATGCTGAGAATAATATGAAAGAGGAGCTTAGTAAGCAATTTATTATAGATATAGCTAATAAAATCGATTTAGATGGATAGCATGCATAAAGCGGTGGATACAGCACTAAATGTGATGGATAGAACGTTCAAATTGGTGGATAGGAACTAGGGAAGACCCCTAGTTCCGTTATTTTAATTGCATAAGAGCACCAAAATATTGCTGTGCTGTCGCGAAGCAAATAAATGCTAGTAGCTCGCTAATCTCGGCTGCTGTTAAATAATCCTTTAATACAGCTGTGGCATTGGCCGCAGTGTGACCTTTTGAAGCTAAGAATGCTTCTGCAAAACCTGTACATACGGCTGTTTTCTCATCATAGTATTGTGGATCTGGTTTGCCTTTTGCCTTACAATACTGACAGCCATTTTTTTGAGCTAATGTTTTTCGAACCTCTTCTTTTAATGAAGCGGATAGATGCCCGTCTTTTTCGAGTACCTCCCCCAACTGTTGCCAGTGCAGCTGAATTCCCTCGTTATAGCCTAATAGTTGTTGAAATGGCGTTAAGCCCTTGTCGTGTAAATGAATAAGTGTCATCAAACATCCCTCCTTTCATTAGTGTAAAATATGAATAACGAAGTTAACATGCGAATTCGAAGGAAATTATAATCGTTTCCTTTTAAAAAGAAGGGGTATTGCCATAATGGATTTCATTAATGAAAGGATACTGAAAGAATTAAAGGAGGATAGTCGTATTTCTATGAGTGAATTAGGGAGACGAGTACATTTATCGGCACCAGCTGTTCGTGAAAGAGTACGGCAATTAGAGGAACAGGAAGTCATAAAAAAATATACTTTGGCTATTAATAAAAAGGCATTAGGCTATCCAGTTGAGGCTATCATTGAGGCGACAATAAAAAACAACCGCTATGCAGATTTTAAAGATCTTATTAAGACGTATACAACGATAGATTTTTGTTATCGAATATCAGGTGAGGCATGTTTTTTATTAAAAGGGCATTTTCAAACTTTTTCTGATGTTGAGCAGTTTATTGATGTATTACAGCCATATGCACATACAAAAACCAATTTTATTTTTTCTGATATATGTGAGGACATTTAAGAAAGGAGCTATTAATGGAATTCAAATTATTTGAAGAAGAAATTGATGATTTAGTACAGTTACTCACTCAAAATAAATGGTTGTATCACACGAATCCACTGGTAAAAGAAGAGTCCATTCGAGCTGCATATGTGGAGGGTTACTATAAGAACGATCGTGAAACACATTGGCTACTTGAGGAAGGGGAAAAAGTCGGGATTCTTTTTATTCATGTGGAAGTAAGGATATGGTGTTAAAGCACTTCATTGATCTATTTGGCGAAAAAGGTAAGATTCGTATTGAGGGCTATACTAGAGCCGATAATATGGGGATGCGAAAATGCTTTAGTAAGGCTGGCTTTGTGAACGAGGGCTATTTAAGAAATGCTTGGGAAAATGAGGACGGTACCGTGACAGATAGTATTGTCTATAGTGCTATTAAAGATGATTGGATTACAGGGAACTCAACACCAATAAAAATGGATGAAGTCCCATTTTAAAGTGTTTGAGAGGAGTTATAGCATGAAAAAAGACATTTTAAACGCTTTAAGAAAATTATGGTCAAGCCAATCAAGTTCTAAATGGAGCTTGGATAACCTTGCAAAAGGGCAATGTGGCGTTACTTCATTAGTGGTGCAGGATATTCTTGGCGGAGAAATTAGAAAGACATTTCTCAAGGAGGGCTGGCACTTTTATAATGTCATTAATGGCGTAAAAATGGATTTTACGGAGGAGCAATTTTCATACATAATCGACTATCAGGATATTGATTCAAATAGGACAGAGGCTTTACATGATACCAATGATGCGCAATATAGCTATTTAAAATCACAGGTTTATAAGCTTTTAGGGAAGGTAGAGAGTTAGTTTTCTCTGCCTTTTTAAATTTAAAAACAAAGTTGTTGACGTTGATAAAAATATCGTGTTATTATTATCTCGAATTCAAGATAAATAATTTCGAGATAAATGAATTCGAACCTTTAGCTTTCGTCAGGAGGTACAATTATGGGTTTTTTGAATAAATTATTTAGTTCAAAAAAAGAGGAGGAACAAACAATGGCAGAATTAAATATCGGTATTATTATTGGATCGACACGTGAGGGACGTGTAAGCCCTCAAGTAGCACAATGGGTAAAGGAAATTGCAGATCTACGTGGTGACGCAAACTATACAGTGATCGATATTGCTGATTATAAATTGCCATTATTAGGCGAACCAGGGCAAGATGCTTCGGGTGCACAGGCTTGGTCAGAAATTATTGCTAAACAAGATGGATTTGTGTTTATCGTACAAGAATATAATCACTCTATTACAGGGGCCTTAAAAAATGCACTAGACTATTTACGTGTTGAGTGGAATAACAAGGCAGCAGGAATCGTTTCATATGGTTCTGTAGGTGGAGCTCGTGCAGCAGAACATCTACGTGGCATTATGGGAGAGCTATTAATTGCAGATGTACGTGTTCACCCAGCATTATCCTTATTCACAGATTTTGAAAATGGAACAGACTTTAAACCAAAGGAAGTACAATCAGATTCAGTGAACCAAATGTTAGATCAATTAATCCCATGGTCTAAAGCTTTATATACAATTCGCTAAGCTTATCCAGTTTGAGGTAGGACGTAGTTGGGCACAGTAAAGGTGAGAAAAATAGTCGAAAGGGCTTGTTAACATGAAAAAACATACAGCAGGTATTCACCATATCACAGCCATCGTAGGGCATCCACAAGAGAATATTGATTTTTACGCAGGTGTGTTGGGCTTACGTTTAGTGAAGCAAACTGTAAACTTTGATGATCCTGGCACATATCATTTATATTTTGGCGATAAAGGTGGAAAACCAGGCACAATCATTACCTTCTTCCCTTGGGCAGATGCTTATCAAGGACGTATTGGTGATGGCCAAGTTGGCGTTACAACGTATGTTGTACCAGAAGGGGCACTTCCATTTTGGATTAATCGCTTAGCAAAATTCTCGATTCCCTTCCAAAAAGCTGAACGCTTTGGTGAGCAAGTCATTCAATTGGACGACCCACATGGTTTGCATATTGAACTCGTTGCACGTGCGGAAGGCGAGCTCAATGAATGGACATTTGGTGAGGTAACACCCGAGGTTGCTATTAAAGGTTTTGGTGGAGCTACACTATACTCAAGTCATCCTGAAGAAACGGCAAAAGTTTTAACAGAAGTGATGGGCCTTGAACAGGTAGCGACAGAGGGTGACTATACTCGTTATAAATCAAGTGCAGCTATTGGTAATACTGTAGATTTAAAAACAGTAGCAGGTGTACGTGGTCAAATGGGTGTAGGAACGGTTCACCATATTGCGTGGAGAGCTCAAGATAATACGGATCATTTAGAATGGCAAGAGTATGTGATGAACCATGGACAGCATGTAACGGAAGTCAAAGATCGTAATTATTTCAATGCGATTTATTTCCGTGAGCCTGGCGAAATTCTATTTGAAATCGCTACAGATCCTCCTGGATTTGCTCATGACGAAACACCTGAGACAATGGGTAGCCAATTAATGTTGCCACTTCAGTACGAACAGCATCGTGAACAATTAGAAAGAACATTAATCCCGATTAAAGTGCGTAAACTGGATTAAGAAGAGGAGTCGCTTAATTTCCAATAATCCAAGAAAATGACAGGCTGTTAGCAGAATTGCACAGTCAAACTACGCTAAAATTGCGATAGAGCACAAAGCTAAAATATAATAAAAATGAGAAAAGAGCGAATTTGCAAAAATCCTCTCTTTTCTCATTTTTTATTATAAAATTCCTTCTATTTTCATTAAATCTTCATTTGTTAACAGGACATCCGTTGCTTCCACATTGATAGCTACTTGGCTTTTATGCTTTCCTCCTGGGATAACGGCATCAACACCGTCTTGGGCTAACAACCAAGCAAGAGCCAGATTTGGTAATGTTGTTTGTTTTTCTGCTGCTACTTCCTTTAATGCCTCTACTTTAACTAATGTTTGTTCAAACAGTTCACCGTGGAATAAAGGGTTTGAAACTCGCCAGTCCCCTGCGCCTAGTTTAAAATCTTTTGTATACTTGCCACCAAGTAGACCATATGAGAGTGGTCCATAAGGAATAAATGAAATATCATTTTTTATACAGTATGGCAGTAAATCTTGTTCGGCTGAACGGTTTAACATATTATAAGGAGATTGTAAGACTGAAATATCATTATGCATATTTGCTTCGATTAATTGATCTAATGTTACGTTAGAAATTCCTATTGCTCCGATTTTACCTTCTTCTTTTAAGCGCGATAATTCTCCAATCGATTCAACAAGAGGTGTTTCGTTATCAGGGAAGTGCAAATAGTATAGATCTACATAATCCAATTGGAGGCGATTTAAGCTATTTTCAAAAGCTTGTCGTAGATATTTTGGATGATTATCTACTGTTACTGTACCATCTTCAAACCAACGTTTAGCTGCCTTTGTTGCCAAAACGAAATCTTCCCTACGATAGTTTTTCAAAACATCCCCAACGATTTCCTCTGAACGCCCTTTACCATAAATGTCTGCTGTATCAATAAAAGTTATTCCAAGATCTAGGGCTGTTGTCACTAGCTCCTTTCCATCTTGTTCATTTAAGCTTTCAAATAAATTATGACCACCAACAGCATTTGTTCCAAGACCAATTTCTGAAATACGGATATTAGTTTTCTTTAATGTATGGAATTTCATCTTCTTACCTCCTCGTTTTTCTATAACAAGAATAGGATAAAAACCTATTTTTACAAACATCTATACTAATAGTTTCATATATAGAAACAAAAGCATTTTTATTGCAAAGGAGCATAGCTTATTAATCTTCTAAGATACAAAACTATGTTAAAAGATAATCAATTTCCGCTGTTAATTTTTTACTTGCCTCGACTAATTTTTTTACAAAAGAACGAATGGCCGCTTTCTTTATTTGCTCCGTCGAACCGTGTAGGGCAATGGCACCTATTACTTCTTTATTGACATAGATAGGTACTGCAATACAACATTTACCTAGATTGGTTTCTTCATTATCAACAGCGTATCCTTGTGCTTTAATAACCTGTAAGTGAGGAATTAATAAACCATAATCATAGAAGGTTTTTGTTGTAAGTGGATGAAGTCTTATACTATTTAACATGTCATGTTGCGTTTCTGTGGGGAGGTGAGCTAAGACTACTTTTCCAAGTGCACTTGAATGCATGGGTGTTCGAGTATCGATTGCTTGAAAAAAAGGTTGTTCAAATGGCTCCCTGATGACATTTTTTATCACCATTTCACAATCTTCCAAAATACCAATATAAGTAGTTATTTCTTCTTGTCGGGCTAATTGATAGGGTGCTACAAGAGAAGTCCATTCAATATCTTGATGCCAATATAGATGTTCATCTCTAAAAATATGAGGATTTAATTGATAGTATTTATTATATTTATTAACATAATTCATTTTTTCCAAAGTATAAAGCATGCGAAAAACCGATGTCTTATTCAGTGATAACTCTTCCATAATTTCAGTCAATGTAAGAGCATGCTTTTGTCGTAATATATCCAATATCAAAAGGCCCTTTTTTAATGTCGATACTTCATAGGAATCCATTTCTGTCCTCTCCTAACTTCTAAAATAATTTAACCTGTACCTGTGAAATATTCATAGTTCTTTATTGATATTATAAAGACAATTTTTTATAACTGCTCAATTTTTATTTTAATAATATACAACCTTAAATTTGTAAAATGGTGGACAATTATAAAAAATGTCAGTGTTTTTTTGTATTGATTGTTGATTCTCCTCTTACTGGAGGTAATACACTTTGATTTGAATCAGCAAGATCAAAAAACAAGGAGGTTTTTATTATGAGGTCTATTGAATTGTTTTATGTCATCTTTAATATTGTTTTACTAGGTTGGTTAGTTTTTGGTAGAAACAAGTCACAGCGAGGAATACTGATAGCTGGTGGTATGTCTATGCTATTTCTACTTGTCCATGGAATCATTGAAGGGATGCGGTGGCAAATGATACCGACTTATTTGATGACATTATTTTTTCTCGTTGTTGTTGTGATAAGGCACTTTTTTAACCCAAAAGTTCAAAAAGAACAACAATCAAGTATGCGCCGATTACGCGTTGTTCTGAATTCAACATTAGCTGTACTTTATTCTGCCATAGCAGTTAGTCTGCCTATCGTTCTTCCGGTATTTACCTTTGAAAAGCCAGCGGGTCCGTACCAAATTGGAACAGTCACCTACGATTGGGAAGATACTAAGAGGGAAGAGACTCTCACACCAGAGCTTGGCGACAAACGCGAATTAATGGTACAAATCTGGTATCCTGCTGATACGAATGCTAAAGGTAATACGGCTCCTTATATTTCCGATTCTGCTGTTTTTGCAGAGGGGTATAGTAAAATTCTAAATTTACCGAAGTTTTTATTCGCAAATTTTGGTTATGTCAAAACACATGCTATTGAGAACGCTGAGATTTCTAATCAGGAAACAACCTATCCGGTACTCCTTTTCTCTCATGGCTTTAGTGGGCATAAAAATCAGAACACTTTTCAAATTGAGCAATTAGTCAGTCAAGGCTATATCGTGGTAGGTATAGATCACACCTACAGTAGCACGGCCTCAGTTTTTTCTGATGGTCGTATAGCAAATTACGTCCCACAAAAAACGGAATCAATTGCATATTTAGATAAAGCAAATGAAGGTTGGGTTGAAGATGCTAAATTTGTGCTGGATCAAGTAGAGCAGCTGGCCCAAAATGATTCTGAAAACCGTTTTACAGGTCGAATGGATATGGAGAATATAGGTATGTTTGGCCATTCCTTTGGTGGGGCAACGAGCACCCAAATGCTAATGACAGATTCAAGAATAAAAGCAGCTCTTAATATGGACGGCGTTCTATATGGAAAACTCCGAGTTCCTACGGAGGGGCTGAAGAAGCCATTTATGATGATGAGTGCTGATGACTCAATCAGAGAAGCGAAGGAAACGGATAGTGAGGAGTTCATCGAGTTTGTAAACGAAACTTTGCCACGGTATGAGTATGTAACTGTGGGTGGGAACTATTGGATGAAGATTAAAAATATGAAGCATATGGGCTTCTCTGATTTATACCTGTTTTCACCACTTTATGAACGGATGGAAGGGGTCGACATCCAAAAGGCTTATCATCTGATTAACGACTATTCATTGGATTTCTTTAATCATTATTTAAAGCAACAGCCATTTAAACTATTAGAGCAAAATATTGGGGATTATCCAGAATTTACGTTACAGAAAGGTTGACAGCTAAGGTGAATAGTTGAGGGTGTTTAGCCCCTCAATTATTCGCCTTCTGAATTTTCCATATGTTCAAGTCGCCATTCTATTCCTTGAAATAGTAATTGATTAGCTTTTGAGAGTTGGTAGTATTGTGGACTTAGAATGGCACATAATATTTCGCATCGTTCGAGTCGTTTGGTTTTGGTTCTTTGAATATATTTTACAAAGTAATGGAAGTAATCTTCTTTATTGTCCAAATGCTCTGAGTTCGCATACAGCCTAGCAGTATCATCGACAATGGCCTGTACAACCGGACTGCTGGCAGGCGATTTTTGTTTCAACGCCTTATTCAATCGATCATGGATGTTTTCGAGCTTTCTGACCAGTGTTGTAGCATTGTATTTTGGCTGATGAACAATATTCATGTACAGAAATTCAGTATTTTTCAGGTCTTTTATAAACTGCGGATCATTTATGAGCTCCTGCAACTCATGCCAAGCAGCGGTTTGTTTGGCGGAGCCTTTCACCTGATTAATAATGTATTTGTCGAAATAATAAAAAAACGAATCTTTCCACTCTTTTGGAATGCCATTTAAGAATTGTATTTCTTGCACTTTTTTATCGATAAATTGTTTTTTATTTTCAGCTTTAATTGTTCGTGCATTCACTAAATCATGAATACACTGCAATGAATCCCCATTATGTTCCTTTGCTTGACGCAAAATTGATATCATATCCATAAGCGTATTAACCTGTGTTTCCATCGATTCAATCTGCCAATCAAGTATTCTAGTGACTGATAGCTCCTCAGATATCATTTTGCTTATATCATCAATTCCAAAATCCAAATAACGTAGGTTTGTAATCATTTCAAGACGCCATATATCTTTCACTGTGTATAATCGATGTCCACCATCAGTATAACTTGTAGGTTTTAGCAACCCAATTTCATCATAGTAACGAACTGTTTTTATAGTAGAACCTATTATTTTAGCTGTTTCACCTATAGTATATTTTTCTTCCAAATGATTACACCTCCTGATTGGATCACTTTATAGTAATTTTAACATCATAGTTCATTTGATGATAAAAAAAGTCATTATTTTATTTTACGATAAACTTGCCATAAATTGAGGAATTGGACTTGCATAGCTGTGAAGTTTTTATCAACAAGGTCATCATAACTAAATTGTTATAATTATAAAATGCGAAAATATCGTCAAAGCATTTTCGCATTTTAAATTTTCATATTCAAACATTCCAAGAGCAGCAACTTTCATTTAGAAAATTATGCTCCTGCCAATTATGATTGCAACTGAACTACTTAACGACTATGATAAGGGCTATTTCACATTTTCAGTAAGGTAGACTAAGGGTGAAGAGCGCGAGCCATTGCATCTAAATAGTTCTGACTTGCACGCTGACTTACCTCGGCTTCAGGTACAAAGACTTCAAAGCAATGAAAGCTACCAGGGTAGAGATTCATTTCAACATCTACTCCTGCTTGGGCAAGACGTGTTACATAATCAAAGGTTTCATCTCGAAATAAATCAAGTTGACCTATACATGTATAGGTTGGTGGTAATCCTGCTAAATTATCTGCTCTTGAAGGAACCGCATACGGAGAAAGTTCGTTGGTGTCCTTTTCTTCTCCTAAGTACATACGCCAAGCGGTCAAATTATTTAATCTACTCCATGTTGCTTGAGCATCGGTAATCTCATAGCTAGATGGTGTTTCATTTCGGTTATCAAGCATTGGATATAATGGCATTTGGAATATAATTGAGGGCCCTCCCTTATCGCGAGCCATTAATGCTAGAGCTGCTGTTAGCCCTCCGCCACCACTTGCACCAGCAATTGCCACTCGTTTAACATCAATGCCGAGTGATGGAGCCTCAGCTGTCATCCATACTAACCCTGCATAACAATCTTCAATCGCGGCTGGATAAGGATGCTCAGGAGCAAGTCGATAATCAACAGAAACGACAACGCAGTTAGCGGTCTGAACAAAACGTTCACATAGAAGATCATCCATATCGGGGTGTCCCATAACGAAACCACCACCATGAATCCAAAGCATAGCTGGAAGTTTATCACGGTTTCGTTCAATTGGTTCATAAATTTTAACTAGCATTTCACCTCCATCTCCTCTAGGAATCATGCAATTCGTCGTGTGCACAAGTTTTGACTTTTCTAATGGTGGCTGGACTAAGAGGCTGCGACTCCACGCTAAATCTTCCTGCAGACGAAAGCCCGGAAACTGTGAGTAAGCCTGTCTTAATTCTGGTAGTACACGATTATTAATCGTCATATAAATTCCCCTTTAAAATATAATGAAATCCTAAAGAAATGGATGTCCTTCTAGTACCATTTCCGCCTCCCATTTAGCAACTTCCTCACGCACACGGGGTGCCACTTCTGTTCCAAGAAGTTCTATCGCTTGCATGACTTGATCATGTGGCATTGTACTTAAAGGTACGTATAGCATAAACCGTGTGATCCCTACATGTTTACGAAGATGAATGATTTTATCTGCAACTGTCTTTGGATCACCTACATATAATGCCCCTTCAAAACTACGTGCAGCATCATAGCTAGAACGATCATAATACGACCAACCCCGTTCTTTGCCCAGTTTATTCATGCCCGCCTGTGTAGATGGGAAAAATGTATCTGCTGCCCACTCGTTATTCGGGCCAACGAAACCTATCGAATGGGAGCCTACCCGAAGCTTAGATAAATCATGACCTGCATGAGCAGCAGCTTTTTTATAAAGTTGTACGATTGGAGCAAACTGCATAGGACTGCCACCAATGATTGCTAGCATAAGGGGTAATCCTAAAATTCCTGCCCGAATGGCTGATTGTTGATTTCCTCCACTACCAACCCAAATGGGTAAAGACTTTTGAACAGGTCTTGGATACACACCTAAATTATTGATCGCTGGTCGATGCTTCCCTTCCCATCCTACTTTTTCTGACTCGCGAATTTTGAGTAATAAGTCCAAATGTTCTTCAAACAGCTCATCATAATCATTTAAATTGTAGCCAAATAGGGGGAAAGATTCGATAAAGGATCCACGGCCAGCCATAATCTCCGCACGCCCATTTGATAGTCCGTCTAAAGTAGAAAAATCCTGAAAGACACGTACGGGATCGGCAGAAGAAAGAACTGTCACGGCACTTGTTAATCGAATTTTTTTCGTTTGTGGAGCGGCAGCTGATAACACCATTGCTGGGGAGGAAGCAGCATAATCTTCTCGATGGTGCTCGCCAACGCCAAACACATCCAATCCTACTTGATCTGCAAGAATGATTTCCTCCACTACTTCACGTAAACGCTGTGCATGACTAATTACCTCGCCACTATGAACATCTGGTTTTGTTTCTACGAAAGAAGTAATTCCTATTTCCATTTGTTATCTCTCCTAAGTTAAATCAATATTTTGTGAATCGTCTAGTCATTACCCAAAAAATAAGGGCAATTGTACTGATAGAAGCTCCAAGTAAGCAAACCCCTTCCCAGCCAAAGTGTGCATATGTCTGTGTAGAAGCGATTGAACCGCCAGCGCTGCCGATGGAGTAGAACACCATGTAACCAGCGGTAAGTCGACTTCGCGCTTCTGCACGCAATGGAAGAATCATCGTCTGATTAGTGACATGAATTGCCTGTACGGCCAAATCCAGCAAGATAATACCAACAACTAATGCAAATAACGACTTTTCTAGATAATTTATAAACAACCATGAAATGAGTAGTAGCACTAAAGCAATCCCTGTTGTTTTTTGTCCATAACCCCGGTCAGCAAATTTCCCTGCCTGTGCGGCAGCTAATGCACCAGCCACTCCAATAAGACCAAAAGCACCAATGACACTGTGTGACAGTGTTAACGGTGGGGCACTAAGTGGCAGAACAAGTGGCGTCCATAAAATACTGAAATCAGCAAAAATTAGCATGGCTAAAACCGAGCGGATACGTAAAGTTCTTTCTTGAATGAACAACATAAATACGGATTTAATTAGCTGAAAGTAGGATAGGGCTTTTACTTCACGCTCCACTTTAGGTAACACTTTTAGAAATATGCAGACCATTAAAAACATAAGAGTGGCAGAGACTAGATAAACGGACCGCCAGCCAGCAAGATCAGTTAAGAGACCAGCGAAGGTCCGAGCGAGCAGTATGCCAATGACGATTCCGCTCGTGACAATACCAACAACACGACCTCGTTCTGTAGGGGAAGCCATAGTAGCCGCAAATGCCACAAGTGTCTGCGTCACAACTGCAAGTAGACCTACCAAAGCCAGACCTGTGAAAAGTACTGCGCTATAGGAGGCAGTGCCTACTATAACCAAAGCCGTTATGGACAGTAGCATCTGTCCAATAATCAATCGGCGCTGATTGAGTAAATCCCCTAGAGGCACTAAGAGTAATAAACCTAAGCCATAAAAGATTTGCGTGATGGTAATAACAACACCAATAATCGAGTGATCAATAGTAAACTCATTTGACAATTGATCGAGCAGCGGCTGTGCAAAATAAATATTGGCTACAGACATTCCACAGGCTGTTGCGAATAATAATGTTATAGCTCGAGACATGGAAGACTGTTGATTTATAGTAGGCGCATCGTTTTCTCGCTTCAGATCATTGTCCACACGATATCCTCCATTCATAATTGAATTGTCATTATAACTTACCGTTCGGTATGAAATAATTATTGGTAAATATATCTTAGTTTTATTTGCTGTGTCAATGTATTTTTTGAATTTATTTTTATAAATAAAACGGAAATTGACAATATAAAGAGCAGGTTATACAATTATTACATACTGTTTGGTATTTAAATTGTAGTGACCAGCTTATTAATCCTTACATAAAGGAGGTGGGTTTTTTATGGCAAGAACCCGTGAATTTGATGAAGAAAAAGTATTAGAGGCTGCCATGCAGTTATTTTGGGAGAAGGGATATGAAGCTACTTCTTTAAGTGATCTCACTGCTAGAATGGGCATTCAACGTCCTAGTATTTATTCAACCTTTGGTGACAAAAAAGAGCTTTTCGAAGCAGCTCTTCGAAGATATACGACATCTCGTGCAGCTGATATACGAGCAAGACTCCAAAGCCATACGTCTGTAAAGCAGGCATTTGCTACTTTTTTTGAAGAAGTGATTGCAGCTGAATATACGAAAGATCTTAGTAACGGCTGTTTTTGTATCAATACAATGGTTGAATTAGCTCCTCATGACGAGAGATTTGAAATTTTAACGAGAGAGCATCAACTTTATTTAGCTGTTATTTTTCAGGAGACGATTGAGCGAGGAATCCAAACAGGCGAGTTAGATGCTGACACGGATGCGAAATCTTTAGCACAAGCACTACTTGTGGCACTAATCGGATTAACGGTCATGCTGAAATCACAGCCGCAACAAGCCTTTGTTGATAATGCAATTGCAACAACGCTCACATTACTTAAATAATACTTTACTATCTATGTAAAAGTAGATGAAACTGTACCCCTTTAGAAGGGTTAAAGGGGTACTAGAAAAATACATAATTACAGCACATCTTGATTATATATAACATAGTATGATTTATAATTTCTTACAAGCCCATGCGTCTATCTCAACCTTTAAGGCAGGAGTAGCGAGTGCAACTACATATATCAATGTTGTGCATGGAAGATGTCCCCCAAAAAAGTTATTGATGATTTGCTGTCGTTGACTTGCATCCATTTCTCCTACCAAATAGAAAATGATCTTCGTCAGATCTTGAACCTCCATATTGGCGCTTTCTAAATTTTTTTTATATTTTCTAGTGCTACATTCAATTGTACTGCTGCATCTTCAGGGATAGTCCATCTGCCATCATACCGATTTGACCTGATAGGGTTAACCACCTATGGGGGCCAGTGACTTCAATTTGATGTACATAAGGAGCAACAGGTGGGTGAATGTTCTCAGGATTCCTCGCAATTTTCATAGAATCAGTCCTTGTCTATTTTTAATTTGTTTCTGTAATCAAAATAGCATAATGTACCATCTGATAAAAGTTCTATGCAAATACCATTATAAAAGAACTTTCAAATTGGATATGCTGGTTTTATAGGGTTATAATAGATTCATAGAATTTAGGCTTATACGCTGATAAAGCTTTCAAAAAGGATAAAAGTATTGATTTTTTAATTTGACAAGACATACAATTCACTTCACCCACGCCTAAGGTTTTATACAGACACTTCTAAAGAAACATGAATTTCGTCTTATTTTGAAGGTAGATGGCTATACTCATTAAATGAGAGGGAAATTTTTACATAAGAATGATGCGTATTGTTGTAAATCAATTTTATACTGCTTATGTTTAGTTGATAGTGTAGCCCTAGGTAGCAGAGGCAGCGAGGCCGTTTTGTAGAAGGAGTGAATAAATGAGTAATTTCTTTCGGAGTAATGGATTTAAACGTATTATTCTTCTAGTTGGGATTGCAGTTGCATTGTATTTAATGCGTAGTATGATCAACTTAATTTTGCTGACGTTTATTATTACCTATTTGATGAATCAGCTTACTACGAAGACAACGAAAAGCATAAGAAAATATACACCGATGAATGAAAAGGCTGTTACAGTAACATTGTACCTTTTACTTGTCGCAGGTATTGTTGCGGTAATTTACAAGTATTTGCCGATTGTAACCCAGCAAATTACCCAGCTTTTCGATCTTATTGCCAGCTTTAATCTCGATCCAGATGACAATGAGATTGCCAGATATTTAGCGCCAACTTTTGAGAAAATCGAACTTGGAAAATATTTAGAGCAGGGTGTGGATTTAACTCTTAAAAATATTACGAATATTGGTAAAATCATTATGCAAATTCTGATTTCTCTAATATTGAGCTTGTTCATCTTGTTGGAAAAGAAACGCATTATTGAGTTTACAGCCAAGTTTAAGGATAGTAAAGTTGGACCACTTTATGATGAACTTCATTATTTTTCAAGAATTTTCATCCGCTCATTTGGTAAAGTAATTGAGGCTCAATTTATTATTGCTGCTGTCAACTGTGTGTTATCAGTGATTGCCCTTTCTATAATGGGCTTTCCACATCTGATTGCTCTTGGGATTATGCTCTTTATTTTAGGTTTAGTGCCAGTCGCAGGAGTTATTATTTCACTAATTCCACTAAGTATTATCGCATATAGTATCGGTGGCTTAATGTACATTGTCTATATTTTAGTCATTGTCATGGTATTACATGCCATTGAAGCTTATTTCTTAAATCCAAAGCTGATGTCCGCAAAGACAGATTTACCGATTTTCTATACGTTTATGGTCATCCTCTTCTCAGAGCATTTCCTTGGTGTATGGGGATTAATCATTGGTATTCCGCTGTTTATGTTCCTGCTCGATATTCTAGGTGTAACCTCCTCGGAAGAGCCTGTAAAGAAATCAGTACCAATACCCAATGAAAAGTAAATGGAATAGTTTTGACAAAGGAATCATCTACGTACAAGATGGTTCCTTATTTCATGTGAAAGAGGAGTCTATCATGATAAAAGGTCAAAGAGTCTATTTAAGAGCCATTCGTGAGGATGATATCGATCGTATTGCAAGGTGCTTTCAAAATGAAGAAATCATGTATATGACAGGAACGCGTAACATATTTACAAAAGAACACATTAAAGAGGCGATTCAACGTTTTAAAGAAGATGCCTCGCGCTATGATTTTGCTATTTGTTCAATTGACAACGATCAAGTAATTGGCGATTATCGAGATCGACTTAACTAATAAAAAAGCAATGTTTCGTATAGCCTTACATTGTATCGAGAAGTGCGGTAGAGGGATATGGCTCTGAAGCCGTACAACTTGCTCAAAAATTTATATTTGAGGAGCTAAACCTGAACCGCTTAGAATTACAGGTGTATTTCCATAATAGTAGAGCCATTAAATCCTATGAGAAGGTCGGTTTCAAATACAGAAGTTATTTTAAGACAGGCTTTGTTTATGAACAATGCATTTTCGGATGGGATTATTATGAGTATGTTGCGTGATGAATATTTGAATAAAAAGTAAGAAAGGGGCCATGATGAGGCCCCTTTCTATTTAAGCATTTTTTAGAGAGGAAATGGTTCTTGGATTTTTTTTAATATACAAGTAAATGAGCAATGCTGTAATGCCCTCTGCTACCGGGAAGGTCCACCAAATGGCCTGAGAGCCAAGTAGTTTGGGTAGTACGATGAGGGTAGGGATAAATAAAATAATACTGCGTAGTAACATAATGGTTGTGGCAATACGAATTTTTTCAATGGATTGAAAAAATTCTGCGAACACCATATTGATTCCTAAAAATACATAGCCAATGGCAAAGTGAACAAAGCCCTGTGCTGCCAAACTACGAATTTCAAAGGAGCTATCTCCAAATAATGCCATTAATTGAGAAGGGAAAAGCATTGCGATAAGTGCCGTCGTTAACCCTAAAATAAATGCAGTAGCTAGCCCTATTTTTAATAATGCTGTTAATCGTTCTAGTAATCTCGCCCCATGGTGATAGCTCACTAATGGTTGTAGTGCCATACCGATGCCAAGGAAAATCGTTAACAATACAGTATGGATATAGTTGACCATTGCATAGGCTGTTACGCCATTTGCCCCTAAGTAGTGCAAGAAGGTAACATTATACAAAATAACGATAACTGCTACGGAAGCTTCAACGATAAAGCTAGGTAGTCCAATAGCAAATATTTTTCTGAGATCTGATAGATTAAAAAATGAAGAGACAAACTTTAACTCAGATTGTGGACGGAAAAAATGAAGACAAAGTACAGACGTACCTATAATAGTGGCGATTGCTGTTGCTAAGGCACAGCCAGTCACACCATAATCTAGTACGAAGATAAAGATATAATTTAAGAGTATATTCAATACTGATGTTGTAATTAAGCCCAGCATAGCAAGCTTTGGGTTACCATCATTTCGAATAAAAATACTTAGTAGATTTTCTAGTGTGTAAAACACGCCAAACAGTAAAATAACATGTAGGTATTCCTGTACATAGGGATACGTATCATCGCTTGCCCCAAATATATAAGAAATATCTTTTAAATTGAATGCAAGGAATCCGATAATCGTTAGCACGACTAGTAACATCATTATAAATGCTAATGTAAAGAGCTGATGGGCTCGTTGCCTATTGCCCTCCCCAAGAGAAATTGAGAAAAGCGTAGCTCCTCCCATACCAATCCATAGAGAAATAGAAAGCAAAATAGAGAAAATGGGAACGGCTATATTAACCCCAGCTAACGCTGTAGGACCCACGCCATGACTAACGAAAATACCATCTACCAAAATATTGACGGACATCAAAAGCATACCGATCATTGCGGGGAATAAGTATGAAAGAAATAATGGTTTCAGTGGTCTTGTTTCAATAGGATTAATGGTTGTCATGTCCATGCACCTCCAACACCATTACTTTTTCCCCTTTGTCATCTAGTTCACCATTAAATATAAAACCAAATCGTTTATACAGCTGAATAGCTACTGCGTTATTGTCATAAACACTTAAATATATTTGTGAACAGTTGAACTTTACTGTTAAATAATGAATAAGTTGCTGTAAAAAATGTTTACCTAAACCTTGCCCTTGGTATTGTTCATCAATTAGATAGCGATCGAGCCAAACGCGTTGACTGTAATCTTCATGAGGGAATAATCCATACATAGCGAAGCCTATAACGGTGTTATCTTTATACAGACCTAAAGGAGTAAAGCGTCGATCCATTTCTGCCTCTGTTAAGCATTGGTCTGTCGTTTCAATAAAATGTTGCTGATTGTCTGCGATGCGTAAAGCTAAAATTTCTTTCTTGTTGAAAGCTGTAATGTCACGAATCTCCGTGAACATAATGTCAAAACCTTTCTATTTTTATTGTGAATAGGTACAATTTAAAGTATATAGTTACTATATAGTCAAGGGAGGAAGCTCAAAAAATGCTTAATAAAAATGTAAAATATTTTACAACTGGGGAATTTGCTAAAATTTGTAAGGTTAATAAGCAAACACTCATTTATTACGATCAAATTGGATTATTATCTCCCATCATGAAGGATAGTAAAGATTATCGGTATTATTCACTTGCTCAATATGATTTTTTTAGTGTTATTGAGTTATTAAAAGCAGTTGGAATGTCCTTGAAGGATATTCAGCAGTATATGGCAGAGAAATCACCAGAGAATTTTTTAGAATTGATGCATCAACAAAAAGAAATTGTTGCGAAGAAACGTCGAGAGCTCGAAATGATTGAAAATATTATTGATGTCAAAATCAAAACGACTGAGGAAGCTCTACATCTACATTTTGATGACATCACGATTGAGTACTTTCCTGAAGATACATTATACCTAAGTAAAAATATCGAAGATTCTACTGAAGAGCAGTTTGTGAAGGCTGTATCGGATTTTATCGAGGAATTAGATCGCTCTCAATTAGATACAGGTTATCCAATCGGAGGGATTACGAGGAGAGAACAAGTATTAGCTGGCAATTACGATAATTACAGCTATTTATATATTGAGCAGCCTAATCCAAGAGAAGGTCATCCTTACTTTAAAGCAATAGAGGGGGAATTCGTTATTGGTTATCATGTTGGGCCCTCTGCGAAGCTTGGAGAGACCTATACACGTTTATTTAATGTCATGCATGAAAAAGGCTATGAGCTTGGTCAATACGTTTATGAGGAATACGTTTATGATGCTGTTATAAAAAATCGAGAAGAAGAGTATGTGACAAAAATTATGATGGAAGTAAAGAAAGTCAAATAATTCACTGTTACTTACTAAAAAAGACCGTATAGAGTTAAGTAATTTAGCATATTTGAAGGCTTATATATCAGTAAAATAATAGCATTTTTTATTGCGTTGGAAATGAACCTAATCAGTAGATGATTTTCTGACGATAAAAATAAGACGAAAGAAATCATTTTAGCCTATGTGGAGGTGAGCTGCAATGTGGATTGAGCGTTGGCAACATTTAATAAAGCGATTGAAGTGGCAAGGAGCTTATGTACATCCGATTGAAATACGAGCAGTCGCTACTGAACATGATTTACAGCAGGTAGAGGCACGACTTGGCGTACAAATCCCTAATGAGTTCCGTCATCTCTTACTAAATTGCTCGCAGCAAGTAACTATTTATTGGTCTCTCCCTGACGAAGCTATCTTGCCTACAGAATTGCTGGATACGCCTTCTGGAGATTTTGGCTGGAGCTTAAATGATTTGGATTTCCCCTATTTTGGAGGGGATGATGAATTGCATGAACAGCAATACTTACAATTTTTTACGGCAGGTAACGGAGATGCCCTTCTCCTCAAACTTGAGGACGAATCGATTTGGTATTGGAGTCATGAAGAAGATGAATTTAATTTGCTTGCCTTAAGCTTTCCTGCGTATGTCGACATTGCGACCACGCTAGGCTGTATTGGTGTAGACTGTGGACAGCATCAACAATTTTGTAGTGGGGAGGGATTGGATGTTAATCTGACTAGGTCACAAATATGGTTAACGTGGCTGGAACAATATTTAAGCTCTAATTTACAGCAGGCTAAATCAAGCTTAGAATCTTTACTTCATTATGTTTCCATGCATGGCGTAAGAGAAACAAGCATTCAAGAGGCTTTTTGGCAATTTGATAAGGTAAGGATATATGAGGCACTTCAACAAAGAGTTGAACAAGCACAGACTTCAGCACAACAAAAAGCTTGGGGTGAAGTTCTAGTAACGGTGTGTGCTGACGAGGCTGAAAGATGGGTAAAGGAACTTTGGCAAGGGAATGCTGAACTTCCAGCCTGGCTACGTGATTATTTAACGGCGCATTGTTTACCAGTAGACGAAGGGCTGGCTCTTATCCTACAGGATATTGAAAAAGATAACATGGATGCCTATACGGCATTACATCGATTACGCCATTTCCAGCACCCAAACATTATTACATGGATGAAGCCCTATGTTGCATTTCCGATCGATGGCTGGGACTCGCTTTTAGCAGTATCACAGCCAAGTGCAGGGACACTATTTGAGTGGTTAGATGGTAGTGAAGTAGAGAGACTGACAGCTATCCGAGCTGTTTGCTATATGATGCAGCAGGGAATCACACCAACAACAATGATAAATGAGGAAGAATGGCGCTCTTTGCTGGCTTATTGGATGGAACATGAGGTATTACGAAAAAATAAACAATTATTTAGCCAAGTACTGAATGGTTTGGAAAATTGGATACTGAAATGCTATATGTTACAAAGGAGAGAGTAGTTTGAATCATTTTACGATATTTGCTTCCAAAAATGATCTAGATGATATGCATGCTAAAATAGCCGACGTATTTGCCAAAGGCTTTGCTATTGAAAAACAAGATAGCGGATATTTATTGAAATCTAAAGGGCTTTTTAAAAAATGTAGATGCTCGATGAACATTTTAACTGAAGATATGAACCCTGATTATTTTGCAAAAAATATCCCTGGGATGATGGGCTATTACGATACTATTCCCTTTAAAGATGAACAGCTAAAAGAACGAGTAATGATTCAAATAGCTGTGCTTAATACAGTCATTGCAATCGAGATGGATAGGGCTATGACAGACGAGCATATGCAGCTATTTACAAGACTACTAACAAGGATAGGCGGTATTGGTTTTCTACCAGACGGTACTTTGCTGGATCAAAACGGTAGCGTGATTGTTTATCCTAACGGGGAATCGGGTCCATCTGACTTTAGACCCCATGCTTGTACAAGAAAAATAAATACGCATGAGGTAGCATCAGCACAGGGAGAAGTGCGAAAAAATAAAACGATCGCTTTTTTAACAGAACGAGAGATTCCTTACGCTGCTTCTCTTCCTCAGCTATCACCATTAGAAAATCTCCACTTTAAAAGTCAAGAGGATATCGCAAGAAGAGCAGTTGCCCTATTGATTGTTATTCAATTCGCCTGTGACGTAGCACAAAATGGCGATATTGAAGGGTCTAGGGAATTCTTTACCGATATGCTACATAAATATAAAGTACAACCATTCTTAACGGAGCAAGAAAGGCTCTTTCTGGGGGCGCAGCATCCTAGTACGCAAGAGGCTGTCAATATTTCATGGCAATATGAAGCCTATTGGACACTCATTTGGGCATTAGGTATGGTGGAAGAGTTAGATTTTCCGGAAGATGTTTGTGATTGTGAATATGCGATTCAAGCTGTTTCAAGCTGCGAAACGTTTGAACAGTTTTACCAACAAACAATTATGCGCAGTAAGGAAGAAATTTTAGACGAGGCTGATAAAATTTATAGATTGCATTGGGCTTGTGTAGATAGTCGAATTAATGGACAGACAGCTCCTTTAGCGTTAAATGAAAGTGTTGTGATGGAAAGGCGTAGAGGCTTATTTTGGATGATTGGGTATCAAGACGAGGAATGGGATACGATATCCATGGATACATAAAGTAATCGCAAACTAGGGAATCTAGTTTGCGATTATTTTATAAGAGAGGTTATTTTACATAATGCGGTTTACTTACTTTATCGATCAAGAGAATACCATCGTATTGATCGCGTGGAACAAAGCTTTCCTGCATAACGCCCCAGCTATAGCCTATGCGAGGCTCAAACATCCATGAGTTGCCTCGCTCATTTTGACGATTGCGCATATCGATGAATGTATATGGTTTATTTTTTGTAGACAGAATATCCTCAATAGATCCCTTGATAGGTGGTAATACAGCCATCGGTTCACCCATATTATTTGCTGTCTCGCCACTCCCCATGTATAGGCCTAGTACATAGCTATATTTCTTGTAGATGTCTGGTAAACGTTCGCCCATTAATTTGACTGGATAAGGGGAACCCATTACATCCGATTGTGCTTTACGAATATGGTCATTATGTGCCCACACGATAAACTTTTCTGTTGGATAAACCTTTTCAGCTAACCAAAGTAAGTTTTCACCCATTGCCTGATCTCGCCATTCCATTGTTTGTAAAAATGACTCTATATTATTTTGTTCAAGGTCAATATTGGCCTGAATAGTTAGTTCAACATATTCATTTGCTAAACGAATACGATCTGCTAAAGTACGCTCCATCAGTTTTACAATGTGGGGTTCATTTGGATATGCTGCTTGCAACTCTTTTTCTTTTAACTGTACTTGTGCCTTTACTTGTTTATACACATTGATAATTGTTGCCTTTTCTTTTTGATAGCCCTTTAAATCTTTTCCTGAGCTCCATTCAGCGAGTTGTTTCTCTGCTTCACTGAATTGTTGAGCTAATTGAGGATTGTGCAGCCAATCTCCATTCGTGAATGCCCCTTGTTGTTGAATATCAAAGCCCGTGAGAACAAGGGGTTGCTTTGTTGTATAAGTTGTTTTGGCGTATTCAAACAGAGGAAGGGTTTCTTTTGTCCACCATACACCGAAAATACCATCCTTCATTGTTTGTAGAGCCGCTTGTTTGTCAATTTTTCCTTGGGCGTTCATCACATTTCCCATGCCACTTTCAAAAGCGAGAACATTATAGCCCATTTCTTGATGTAAAAATTGTATTAAACGTGTTTTAGCTAGATTAAATTGTGCAACACCATGAGAGCTCTCTCCTAAAAAGACAATGCGCTTATCATGTAATAATGGCTTTAGCATCTCTAAATCCTCAAATTCACTAGATGGAATTTTTTGTCCATTAAATGTTTCAGGTTGAATGGAGGACAGGCTATAGGCATGATCGTTTACCCATTTTTTCCAATCTAATAACGTTTCATTAGAAGACCTAACCTGTTTGACTGTTGAATTAAGTTCAATATTGAGCTGTTCTTCATTTGCAGTGACAGCCGCAGAGACACTAGTTACTCCGTTTAGTGCCATTAAACTTGTCAGTGCAATACTTAATAAAACCTTACGTTTCCTATCTTTTTTCATTAATAATCAGCCCTTCTTCTTATATTGATACTTATTATAAGGAGCGAAGTTTAAAGCTTAGGAAGAGTTTGTTTAAATTTTGTTTAAATTTGCCTATATTGGCAAAAAAACATCCCCATTTGTAAAGTGGAGATGTTTTATCATTATTTATAGTGATAGGTGCTTGCTCTAACATGGTTACGTTGAATTTGATTGAACCATGCACGATCCTTTTCTTCTTGCTTTAATGTACCAGCAATGGAGGAGGAGCAGCTCACACAAATTTTAGCTTGTGTAATTTGTCCACATCGTTCACAAGGTGCTCCTAAATTAGGGAAAATGGACTTTTTTAACTTTCCTGCTTTTACCCATTTGTAAAGGAGTTCAGGTGACACTCCTGTTAAAGTGACTATCTCATCGTTTGTTAAGTAGCGATTATTTTTTCTTAATAAAAAATGATGTAACTCTGAAAATATATCCTCTTCTCTCACATCAATTCTTTTATGGAATAGCAACATAACTAGTCCTCTCCTCGTCAAATCAATTAATGATTTCATTAACTGTTATAGGTTGTTCGTCATATTTATAATTTTCCCAACGATTACGCGCAAGCTTTCGATATTTTGGTGATACATTTCGATCGGCAATTAAACGTGAGAATCCTTTTTTAGCTTCTACAATATCACCGAGTCGAAGGCTTAATTCAGCATGTAAAAACTGGATTCTTTCTCCACCCTCCTGATTGGATGCAAAGGATTTACTATAAAAGTCTCTAGCTGCAAAAAGGTAACGCTTTTCGGATTCCTCATCGGTTTTTAAACGATAAAGCCAAGCAATTTTCAAGGCGAAATTCGCCATTAAAAGGGATTCCTCCATGGAAGCACGTGATACCAAATAAGCAAGCTTAAAACTGACAATGGCATCATCGATTGTACGTTCCTGACAAATATCCATCGGCTTCTGGAGCTCTTTAATGTAAATTTCATCAATGAGTTGCATGAAAGGTCCATATGTCCGTGTCATAGACTTATGGTAGGCATAGCCGCAATGGGGACAAACAGCAACCTCATACAGCAAAGGATTTAAGCCATCATAAACAGGCATGAAATCTGTTTGCTCCTCGATGATTTTATATCGATTAGGGCGTACTTTATAAGTTGTAAAATGCTTTTTGCAAAATTTACAATCTACACTACTTTCATAGTAGTAAATGTTAAATGCCATAAGAATCAACTCCTTTGCAGGCTCTAAAATTTTGTTTCTTTTGCTCTATTTATACGTAAATGTTTATCGTTCAATGTATTTAAGTAGATATCTTTTATTTTAACAATTCTGTGTTCTTTGGTATACTCCTTTAGAATTATTAAAATAAAAATATTCATCTGTTTTATAGTTAATTGTCATTAAATCTATGCTTGTAATAGTATTTATCGGTGCTGTTAATGTAAGTTATAGAGTTTGCTGAAAGTTTGTCAAAATACTTTCATACTTTTCATTAAGTATAAGGAATGAATTAAATGTTTGTGATTCTAAAGTACTGTTTTATAAAGGCGGCTTAAGATGAATTATAATATCATATTTTTTGATATGGATGGAACACTGATTAATTACGAGGATGGCTGTGTGGAAGAAAGCACAAAGAAGGCCATTCAACTTTTGCAGGAGAGAGGAATTCACCTTGTAGCGGCTACAGGAAGACCTTTATCGATGTGTCAGGAGATACAAGCGCTAGGGATTGAAACCTTTATTACAGCAAATGGGGCATATGTGAAACACAAGGATTTAATCATACATAAAACACCTATTGCTAAAGATATTGTTCAAAATGTACAAGCTTTTGCACGTGAACAGCAGCATAGCCTCACATTTTTTACAGAGCAACTATCGATGAATGGCATTCAGCATCCAGCTGCTTTCAATGCGATGCAGGCAACTCTATCTTTACGAAATTTTCCGGTTGTGAATGAAAAAATTGTGGATGAAGAAGTTTTTCTCATGTGTCTATATGCAGATGAGGAGGCTGAAAAAAGATATGCTAGCCAATTTCCGCATATATTTTGGCAGCGATAGCATCCTTATATTGTGAATGTATTACAGCAGGATGTTGCCAAATCGATAGCTGTTGAAGCGGTACTAGACCATTTTAACATTGGTCCTGAGAATGCTATTGCTTTTGGAGGTGGGGATAATGATATTGATATGTTAGAGCATGTAGGGCTAGGTATCGCTATGGGAAATGGTAGCGCAGCTCTAAAAGCAGTTGCGAATTTTGTTACAAAGAGTTCCACTGAAGGTGGTATTGACTTTGCTTTACGGCAGTTTCAAATGATATAAAGCTGCTGAAGGTCTTAAAGTCGATGCTTCAGGTTCTCTTAGATCTATTGAAGGAACTTGTTAATCAATGCGTTTTAATAAATTTTGGGTGGGGTGTTATATGGCACATCATGTGCAATCTCTAATTGAACATTACGGGTATTTGGGTATTATCGTGATCCTAATTGGAGGAATTGTTGGGTTGCCACTACCTGATGAGGTCTTTCTAACATATGTTGGCTACAGTGTTTATATAGAAAGCCTTGAACACATTCCCGCTTTAGTAAGTGCAATGATTGGTGCAGTTGGCGGTATTACCTTAAGCTACTATATCGGCTATCGTTTTGGCTTACCATTATTGCAGAAATATGGACCCAAAATTCATATTACGGAGCAAAAAATTGATTTTACAAAACAACTGTTTACTAAAATTGGGCCAACTTTATTATTAATAGGCTATTTTATACCTGGTGTACGGCATCTGACAGCCTATATTGCGGCAATTAATAATTATCCATATAGAAAGTTTGCTTTTTTTGCCTATACAGGGGCATTTATCTGGACTTTCACATTTATAACGTTAGGGAGGATGCTTGGGGAGAAGTGGCGGTTTGTTGGTTATTATTTATCCCATTATAGTATTTATCTTATCCTATTGTTTGGCCTCGTAATGCTCATCGTTTACTATCTATTCAAAAAAAGAAATATACGAAAATAAAGGTCTGTATGATTCAACATATGAATCGTACAGACCTTTGTGTTATGGCAAAATAGCAAATGAGCGTACAGGGAATCCAGATGCCTTTTCAGGCTTAGGGACGATATTGAAGATAATTGCCCCCTTCGCAGGTAGCTTGTCCAAGTTCGTCATCAACTCAATTTGATAGATGTTTTGTTCAAGCACGAAGTATTCGCCATCTAGCTTACCATTTTTGTGAAAATCAGCGGCTGAATCAGTATCAAATGTTTCATGGCCAAGTGCACTTATTTGACGTTCCTTCAATAAAAATTGTAATGCCTCTAAGCCCCAGCCTGGTATATGGTTATGTCCATCCATATCTTGGTTACTAAATGCCTCTTTATCTGGCCAGCGCTTACTCCAATCTGTACGTAGCGCTACAAAGGTACCTGCTTCAATTACTCCATGTTGTGCTTCAAAATCAAAAATATCTTGCACACTTAGCGAGAAGTCATGATTGTTAGCAGCTTCTCGTGATTTATCAATGACGACAAGAGGAAGAACTAGTTCTTTTAGTTCTAATTCTTCTAGATAGCGGGAGTCTCGCACAAAATGAATGGGTGGGTCGATATGTGTGCCATATTGTCCTGGGAACGTGAATTGTTGTGCGAAGAACCCGTCATCATGAGAGAATAATGTTTCAAATTTAGCATCTTCAAACATAAAAAAATGTGGGGAATTAGGGCCGAATGTATGTGTTAAATCAACCCATTGTTTTGATTTTAATAATTGTAATGCTTGTAAAAGTTGGTTTGACATTGATTTCACTGCTTTCTGTTAAAATTAGTAGAACATAAAAAAGAGTCCCCTTAGAAGAGGACTCCAGAATAAGCAACGGTAGTTCTTCTTCTCATCTTTCAGGCTTAAAATTTTGCCAATTGGAATTAGCACCATACTGTTGAGCTGGTTGCTGAGACTTCATCGGGCCAATCCCTCCGTCTCTCTCGATAAGAAAAGTGATATAAGAATTTTCAGAAATAATAATAAAAACACTTTAGCATAGAATTTTATAGTTTACAAGTTCGATAGAGATATAAGGGTAAATTTTTTTACCAACTTAAATTTATGGTTATGCCACAACAACCATTATCCATAAGACGTATTCTGAAATTGTCTGGTGTATAATTTGCATCAAATTTCATCGTAATGCCTGTTGATGTGATTAATTTATCAACCTCTGTTTTATTTGAAAGCTGTGCAGCATTCATTAGATCATGTGCAAATTGTTGAGAGCTATCAATTTTATCCGTAAGCAATTGAGCCTGTTGCATGATCGCCTTTATCCGTGTAGCTGACATTTTTAATTTATGTGTGTCGACAGGTGGAAAGGGGGTAGTGTTCGGCATTGCCAAATGTTGAGGAATAGGTCTAACGGCAAGCTGCTGGGCAAGTGGCGACGTTGGGTAATGATAAGGATGAACAAAGTACGGATAAGGATTGTAATACAATGTAATTCCTCCTATCCTATAGCTGATATCTTATCTTATGTAGCTAAACGTCTTTAGGTGTTATTTTGCAGTGCAATGTCTGTCCTAATCATTTAAAAAGGAAGCCAAAGTGAGCTTCCTCTTTTAGCCGAGAACATGTAAGACATCATCAATTTTTTTACTATGAGACAGAATACCGTAATTCATCCATGTTAAAAAATCCACTTCATATACACAGTTGGTTTTAACTGCAGCTAGATTTTTCCACATAGAAGTTTTTAAAATCGTACGCTCCTCGTTCTCGTAAATGGAATGTTGTTTATCAAAAGTAATAAATAAATGATCCGCATCTAATTGCAGCAATTGATCAAATGTCAGTGGTGCTTTACGTTGATTGTGCGGAATACTCCAGACAAGTGGATGTGGCATTAAACCGAGGTCACGATATAAAATTGGCCCCGTATAGCCACATTCAGGACCCGCATATAGAGTAATGCCAATAGCTGAAATGCGGAGAAATGCCACACTTTGCCCATAAACGGATTTACTAAGAATTCCTTTTGCTTGCTGTACCTTATCCTCATATTGTAGGATCACGTCTTGCATCAAGGCGGTTTTTCCTGTTAAATCAGCAATCTTAAACAAAGTAGACTGCCAGTTCTCTCCAGGATGTGAGATATGACAGATGGGAGCTACTTCATTTAAATGATGACAGGATTCCCATCGCTCTATACCTGCATCTAGCATAATTAATGTTGGTTTATAGTGAAGGAGTCGATCCATTTCTCCATTTTGTACATCGATATCAGGCACTTCTTGAAGACCTAAATAGTCTTGTTTTCCCCATTTTGGATGACTGAATTGAGCAATTGGTGTAATCCCAAGGGCGACAAAGAAGTCTTCTAAGAATGGTGCAAATACACGTAGATTGCTGCTTTGGTTTCTTCTATATTGTCCTGGAGAGATGCCGACATGTTCTTTAAAACGACGATTGAAATAATACTCATTATTAAATCCGATAGACTGACTAATTTCAAATACCCGATCATTTGTTGTCATTAATAATTGCTTGGCTTTTTCAATGCGAATGTTATTTAAATAGTGAAGAGGGATTTGCCCTGTAATCTCTTTGAACATACGGGTATAATTCCATCTTGGAACATCAGCTAGCTCTGCCAACTGCTCGACAGTCCACTCTTTTTCAAAATGTTTATGCAAATAGTTAATGGATTGCTCAACAGATTGACGATCATTTTTTTGCACCAGCTTGGGTATTGTTTGATGTAAGAGCAATAACATCAGCTCTTGAAAGTGTACATGCTGCTCAAAGATGGTGTGCTCATCCTCCGCTAGACGGTTCTGATAAATGGCTTCTAGCAGTCTACGACATTGCGAAAAGGGGAGGAGACGTTGCTCTTTGACACGCTTAAAAGGGCTAGTAGTCTGTTTATTGCTAAGATGGACAATGTTGAACTGTAATTGATAAAAACAAAGGTGCTCGTTTTGAATGCGTATATTAGCCGTGTTATTAGGAGGAATCGATATGCACTTTTCTTCACTAAGATGAATGGTGTTATGATCTATTTCTAGCTTTCCGCTGCCACTCATTACGATGAAAAGTGTATAGAAATCACTATTAAACTGCTGCTTGTTCGTTGATTGAATCACATAAGAAATAGTTTGTAACGTATAGACATGTGTTAAGTTACCCATTGATGATTCACCCCTTTATAATTGAATTTGGAGAACAACACAAAGAAAGCTCTCTGAAGAGCTTTCTTTCATGTTGTTGAAAAAAGATGATGTCAACGGCAGAAAAAGCAAATTTGCAAGGTGAGAGGTTGATTTCCGTTCCGCCAGCGCCCTTTCCAGGGGGCGTCCGATGAGCCGCTTCACTCACTTACGCTCGCTCCAGGGTCTCATCTGTGACGCTAAATCCCCTAGGAGTGACGCTGGCTCCACTCCAATCAACCATTCTGCAAAGTGTCTTTACTTTTTTTCATAGTAGTATAGCGATCAAATAGCCCATTATCTGTATTCTTAGAGGGGATAGGCTCTTATTTTCAATATGGAGAAGTGATGAATGACAATCATCCTCCATAAAATAAGTAGCAAACACCTTCACTTTATTTGAAAACCTTTGCTAAAAAGGTACCATTTTTGTGGGTTGGAGTGGAAGGCTACTTGACTCCCATGGGATAGCGAGACAGGCGAGCCCCTGCACGGAGGAAGCGGCTCAGCGCTCGCCCACAGGAAAGCAAGTAGCCTGCAACGGAAATCCATTTTCATCTTTCACAAAAATTTTATGGATGGTTTTGTTTTTCAACGCTATGCAAAGAAAGCCCTCATAAAGAGCTTTCTTTTGAAAATTATTTCACGAACCATTTTTCAAGATCATCATATTTCAGCAGGTTAGCTGTGATAGCTCCAGACTGCCAATATGTTCGATCCGCAATATAGACATGCCCATTTTTAACAGCAGGTACTGTTTTCCATAGTGTACTATCTAACCATTTAATCGCTTCTTGATTTTCTTTCGAATCCCAAGTGCCATTTGAAGGGAAAAGGATGATATGATCCGCATCTAGCTCTGGAATAGCCTCTTCAGATAAGACTTCATGAAACTCTGTCATATCACGTGCTAATGGATGTGGTGTCAAGCCCGTTTCTGTGTAAATATAGCCAGTGTAGCGATTTTTAATGCCAAATAAAGCTAATGTATTATCTGCGACATTTAGACGTACAACAGCAACTGTTTCGTCTCCAATTGATTCATCTAATATTGCTTTTAAATCGGATACACGTTGCTCATATTTATCAACGATTTCCTTTGCTTTATCAGGAATATTTAAAACATCAGCTATTGTTTTTACAATTTCACGTGGATTTTGTAGAATATCTTCTTTTAAGCGGTAAGTAGGTGCAATCTTTGAGTATTCTTCATATTTTGCCTTATCCGCGGCGCCATCCACAATGATTAAATCAGGCTTAGCTTGTAGTAATGTTTCCATACTACCAGTAATGTCGAACTCAGGAACATCTAATCCTAAATAGTCCTGTTTACCCCATGATGGGTGATACCATTGCACAACAGGTTTTACATCCAAGGCAGTTAAATAATCTTCCATATAGATAGCAGCTACACGCTGTGGGTTTGTAGGAATTTCTACTTTTCCAAACTCATCTTCTACAATTCTTGTATCTTTAGTTGATTGATCTTCTTTCGCTGTATCCTCTTTTACTTCATTTGAGCCACAGGCACCTAACACGAACATTAGTGCAAGTAAAAGGACAAATGAAAAATATCGACCTCTACACATTGCTATTCACTCCTATTAATTTACTAAAACAGTAAGAATGTCATCTTAACCTAGAATGATAATCATTCTCGTTTGATTCAAGTAAATTATAGGACACAACATATCAACAAACAATACACATTCTCTACTTCTTTTTTATACAAAATGAAATTTGACTTCCTATTGTTTTTTATTATCGAAAATGTACCAGACTAATGTAACAATTGCTGCAAGCATAACCATTAAAAATCCATACAAGGGAGTATGCGCTAATGATTGATGGTGAATAATAAAGCCCCCAATATAGGACCCTAAAAATATACCAATGTTGAAGGCAGAAATATTTAATGCTGAGGCCATAGAAATAGCTGATGGTACATATTTTTCAGACAGTAGAACAGCATATAGCTGCAATCCTGGGACATTCATAAACATAAATAAGCCCATTACTAATACCATGATTAATCCGATAATAGGTGATTCGAGCATGAAGCCAATGCCGAGCAACGCCAAGGCAAGTCCTACAAAAATAATAAAGATAGAACGTAGCGGATTATGATTAGCAAAATGACCACCTAATGTATTACCGATCGCAACGCAAATACCATAGACCACTAAAATAATGACTACTGCATGAGGAGAATACCCCATATATTGCTCTAAAATAGGTGAAATATATGTGTAGACAACAAAGGCACCACCGTATCCAATTGCGGTAATGAACAATATTAAAATCATGCGAATATTGCCTAATACTTTGCCAATATCACGAATAGAGATAGGATTGCCTTTCGACAATTGGTTAGGTACTAAGATCGCATTACTAATTAAACCGATAATCCCAATGACGACGATAAAGATGAACGACATCCGCCAGTCTGTTACTTGACCAATAAATGTACCAAGTGGAACACCTGTTACAGTAGCCAAAGTTAAGCCTGTAAACATAAAGGCAATAGCACTGGCTCGTTTATTTGGTTCCACTACATCAGCCGCTATAACGGAAGCGATGGACATAAACACACCGTGTGCTAATGCTGAAATAATACGTCCGATTAATAATAAAGAGAAATTAGGTGCTAAAGCGACTGCTAAGTTACCTACTATAAAGATGGTCATGACAAGCAATAATACGGTTTTTCGACTAAGGCGTGATGTTAAGGCTGTTAATAATGGAGCTCCAACAGTTACCCCTAGTGCATATATAGAAACGGTTAAGCCAGCTGTGCTTAGAGAGATACCAAAGTCATCTGTAATTAATGGTAGAAGTCCAACGCTGATAAATTCAGTGGAACCTATACCGAATGCACTGATTGCAAGAGCTAGTAAGGTTAATTTAGCACTTGACTCTTTTGATTTTGACATACTATTAAAATCTCCTTTGATTTTTTTTATTGTGTGTAGTACTATTCATACATACCTAAAAGATATGTACGGTACTTTTAGTTACTTTTGAATATTACAGGGGGTCACAATGCAAAAAGTTTATAATATTGGTGTTGAAGCTACGCTTGAAGTTATCGGCGGTAAATGGAAACCAGTCATTCTTTGTCATTTAAACCACCATGGTAAAATTCGAACAAATGAGTTTCGCCGATTAATTCCGGGTATTTCTCAAAAAATGCTTACAAGTCAATTAAGAGAGTTAGAGCAGGCTGGATTAATTCAACGAAAGGTCTTCAATCAAGTACCACCAAAAGTCGAATATTCATTAACGACCTATGGACAAGGGATGGAACCTATTCTGAACATGCTTTGCACTTGGGGCGAAAAGCATGTTGAATTATTACAGGATAAAGGTGAAGATGTACTGTTAAAACAACGTGATGAAGATATCGCAATGCAGCAAACAACGTAATGAGGGGAGAAAGAGACTGTCACATGTAAGACAGTCTCTTTTCCTCTTTTTATGCTTATAGAGCAAAGTCGAATTCATTTGGATTCGGTCCGACACGCTGTTCAAGATTCATCGCATTGATTGTAGCCATTTCTTCGTCTGTTAGAAGGAAGTCGAAGATATCAGCATTTTGTAGCATGCGTTCTCGACGCACAGATTTTGGAATCGCAATAATGCCGTTTTGTACATCCCAGCGCAAAATAACTTGAGCATTAGATTTTCCATATTTTATTGCGATTTTCGAAATCGTTTCATCTTCAAGAAGCCCACCTTGCATTAAAGGTGCCCAAGCCTCCAGTTGAATTTGGTGGTTATTACAGAATGAATGAAGCTCAGCTTGCTGTAAGCGTGGATGAAATTCCACTTGATTAATAACAGGTTTAATGCGAGCAAATGATAGTAAGTTTTGCAAGTGTGAGGCTGTGAAATTACATACGCCAATTGCTTTTATCTTACCTTGATCATATAAGTCTTCTAGAGCCTTCCAAGAGTCAGTATATTTATCTTTACCTGGCCAATGAATAAGATAAAGATCTAGATAATCTAAATCCAGTTTTTCTAAACTCTTTTCATAGGCTGTAATAGTTTCCTCATAGCTTAATCCATCGTTCCACACTTTTGATGTAATAAACAGGTCTTCACGTTGTAAACTAGTGGATGTTAGTGCCTGTTTAATACCTTCTCCTACACCTTCTTCATTGCCATAAATAGCAGCTGTATCGATGCTTCGATAGCCGACCTCGATGGCGTTTTTGACCATTTCTGCAGTAGCGCCATTCTCGACTTGGAAAACACCTAAACCCATACCAGGCATTTGTAAGCCATTATTTAATGTGATTGTATCTTGTAAATGAGTAATCATTTTTATTCCTCCAATATGTGAGTTTGCTTGATTGCTTTTTCATTATGATGTTTCGATAAGGTGAAAAAAAGTACGCACATTTTTGTTTCATAGAAACGTCGAGGTAACTTTTGTGAGCTGACAATGGTTAGAGGAATAAAAAATTTTGCTATTAAACAAAATGGTAAGCCCCTAATTGGTCACGCATCTTCTAATCAGAAAAATATGGGGCGCTATGGAATGACAATTGCCTGTACAAAGAGTATTTGGACTGAAGTAAACGAATGACTTTTTTTCTGTAATAAAGGGAATTTTTGTTGGATAGCGAATTTAAATTAAAAATAGTAAAACTTTATAAAGGGGAATTGGAAGATGAATCGGTTAAATTTAATCACATTAGGTGTTATAGATATGGTGAAATCACTAGCATTTTATCGAGAGGGGCTTGGCTTTGAGGTAGTCGTGTACGGAGACGAAACGAATCCAGATGTGATGTTCTTTAATAATGGAGGAACGAAAATATCGCTTTTTCCAATTGAACGCTTAGTCAAAGACATCAATGAAGCCAACCCACCAGAAATTAGCCGTGGCTTTGGCGGAATTACACTTGCCTATAATGGTAAAACAAAAGAAGAAGTAGATCGTGTATTTGCATTAGCAAAAGAGGCTGGAGCGACAATTGTGAAAGAGCCAGAAACTGTGTTTTGGGGAGGCTATAGTGGCTATTTCCAAGATCCAAATGGCTACTACTGGGAAGTAGCCTATGGTGACATGTGGCAGTTTGATGAAAATGATATGCTGATTATTCAATAATAATCCAAAAAGAGAGCAAACTAGAAACATTAGTTTGCTCTCTTTTGCATGAACTGTTAAATAACCTAAGTTTTGAGCAGCTTTAGACAAGTAAAGAATCTTTTCATCCACAGGGCAGTAGGATTTTGTATGTATAGCTGCCTATTCCCACAATTAATAAGATTTTACCCTATAATAACCATGTTTGGGATTTATATTGTTTTTAATTTCTAATTAAATGTATAATGCAAAATATGGTATTTTAATATAATTTTTAATTAGTAATAAGGAGGGTGACCATTGATTCGTATATTGTACATAGAAGATGAAAAAGAAATAGGGCAATGGGTCAGTAAGGAATTAACTGAAAGAGGCTATGAAGTAACCTGGTTAGAGTCTGGAGAAGATCTTGAGCAACATATTGCCTCAAAGGATATTGCTATATTGGATGTGATGCTACCTGGCTTAGATGGTTTCTCCATTGGCAAAAGAATTAAACGAGAAAATAAGGACTTACCAATATTAATGTTATCAGCTCGAACGGCTATTGAGGATAAAATTGAAGGGCTCCACTTCGCTGATGATTATGTAACAAAGCCATTCCACCCCGATGAACTAGTAGCAAGGCTTGAAGTATTACTGAGAAGATATCAAAAAAATGATGATGTCCTAGCATTGCAGCACCTAAAAATTTATACGAAAGATATGCGAATTATCAATACATTGGATGAAGAAGAAATTCTTTTGACTGGTAAACAATTTTATTTATTGCAGTATTTTATACGTCACCTCAATCAAATTTTAACGAAGGAACAACTCTATGAGGGTGTTTGGGGTGAGAGTTATATAGAAGGTGATAAAACATTGATGGTACATATCCGTTACTTAAGAGAAAAGATTGAAGTAAATCCTGCAAAGCCTCTGATTATCGAAACAATTCGAGGTATAGGCTATAGGGTGAAACTATGAAATTTTTCCGATCACTATTAGCAAAATATATGCTAATTATTTTATTAGCCATATCAATTGTGCAAATATCCTATCTGGGTGTTGCGATTTTCGTGTTAGGCATTACAAAAACAGCGTCTGGAGAATTTTCAAGTGATGTTCTTCTGGAAAGTGAAATCGAGGAGCAATGGCATACAGAGGCCAACAGCATAAAACAAGCTTCAGATCATACTGTTGCCGAGTTTTTTCAAAAATGGCAAGAGCAATATCCTACAGCCTCTATGTTTTGGGTAAGTGAAGAGGGCAATCTCCTGACTTCTGTCAATGTGAAGGAGCAGTTACCAACAAAATGGACCCCAGCCTATACAACTCAATTTATAAAGGAACGCTATGGAGGTAATCCATTTACTGTTATGGCTTTCTTAGGCGGTGATGTATCAAATGGCTTTATTGTATTAGAGATTTCAAGGGAAGCCTTTAATCCACCGCTTATTAAGGTCTATGATAACTATGGTAGCTTCTTACTTTTTGGTGTAATTGCCGTTATTTTATTTTTTATTGTCGTTTCGCTTTTATTTTTCAAAGGAATCCGAAAAAGATTATTACATCTCCAAGAGGCCATGGAGATACGTGATGTAGACGGTCTACCTATTGAGATTCATGTGAAAAAGCGGGATGAAATTGGGCAATTAGAGCATAGCTTTAACAGAATGGTTTGCGAGCTGAGAGATAGTAAACAGCGTCAACAGAAGGAAGAACAGCTAAGACGTGAACTGATTGCCAATTTATCACATGATTTACGGACACCGTTAACAAAAGTAAGAGCCCAGTCCTATACGATTAGCAAAGAAACCTTGTCAGAGGAAGGCAAACAAGCTTTGAAGGCAATGGAAACATCGATAGTGAATATTGATGCTTTAATCGAAAATCTAATGTCCTATACATTGTTAATGGCAAGTAAATATAATTTCGAACCGAAAAACATCAATGTTATTCGGTTTGTGCGGGAACATCTAACAACCTGGTATCCAGTTTTTGAGCGAGAAGGTTTTACGATCGACATTGAACTGCAAGCATTTGAACCTAATGAATGGCGTGTTGATCCATTATGGTTAGGACGAATATTTGATAATATATTCCAAAATGTATTGCGTCACGCTAACAGTGGGAAATATATAAAGGTGACAACGGAATCAACGGAGAGCTACAGAGCATTTCTGATTGAGGACCATGGTCAAGGGATGAAAAATGAATCGAATGCTAAGGGGGCAGGAATTGGTTTATCCATTGTTGATGTAATGGTAAAGGGTATGGGTTTAGAATGGGACATAAACTCCAATCACTCGGGCACAAAAATTATTATAAAAAATGTGATTCAATCTGCGAAGCTTGGGAAGTAAAAGCTCGCAGATTTTTTTATGTTGATGCAACAATTTTTTGTATCGAAAGCATAGCAGCAGAAAAAGAAAGGCTCTTATAAAAAGAGTAGAAGTTTTTTAAACAAAATTTAAACTTGGTCCATACCTGTTTTTAACCTTTTCTTCTTATGATAGTAAATGAGGTGAGAACATTGGAATATATCGTACAAACACAAAACTTATCAAAACACTTTGGGAAAGAGCAAGCTGTATCAAATATGAATTTACAAATACAAAAAGGTGAAATATACGGATTTTTAGGGCCAAATGGAGCAGGGAAAACGACTACCATTCGTATGCTTCTTGGTTTAATGAAGCCTTCCACAGGTACCATTAAAATTTTTCAAAAAGACATTACGAAGGAGCGTATTCAAATCTTAGCCAATGTAGGTTCATTAGTAGAGAATCCTTCCTACTACCCACATTTAACAGCATACGAGAATTTGGAGGCACTAAGAAAAATAGTAGGTGTACCGAAATCTCGAATCGATGAAGTTCTCGAAATTGTCCGTTTGAAGGAAGCTGCTAATAAAAAGGTAAAGGGCTTTTCGTTAGGGATGAAGCAACGTCTAGGTATTGCTGCTTCTCTACTGCATAATCCTGAATTACTTATTTTAGATGAACCAACCAATGGTCTGGATCCTTCAGGAATTATTGAAATTCGCAATTTAATTAAAAGGCTACCAAAGGAATACGGCATGACCATTATTATTTCCAGCCATTTATTATCAGAGATCGATCAAATGGCGACTCAAGTAGGGATTGTTTCTAAGGGGAAATTGATTTTCCAAGATTCTATTGAGGCGATGCGTAGGTTTGCTCAACCAAAGATTCTATTTAAAGTGAACAATGGTGAAAAAGGATGGCGCTCTCTATTAGCCCATGGCATTAAAGCAGATTATCAAGATGGGGTTATTTTCTTAGAGGAATGCTCAGATGAAAAAGTTGCTCATATTGTCCATGTTCTTGTTCAGGAGGGTATTTCAGTATTCCGAGTGGAGGAAGAGAAACGCTCATTGGAGGATATATTCCTTCAAATGACGATGGGAGAGCAGGCGATATGATGGGCAAGCTGTTAACTGCTGATTTTTTAAAAATCAAACGCAAAGGATTATGGTTTTTAACGCTCTTAGGTCCCTTAGGTGTTGTCGCTCTACAAATGGTCAATTATGGAGTAAGAAAGGATTACCTCTTACAGCAAAGTGAAGATGATTGGGGCTATTATTTACTAAATGTTCATTCATTTACACCGCTTGCCATTGTGTTGGGCATTGCCATTTTAACGTCCTTCATGGCGAGTATTGAAAACGAGACTAACGCTTGGAAGCAGCTTATCGCATTACCTGTATCCAAATTAACCGTGTATTTATCTAAATATACTGTGTTAGCTATTCTACTATTTTTGTCTTCAACACTACTCATGATTTTTACGCTGAGTTATGGGCTGTTTTTAAATCTAGGTGAATCTATTCCTTATATGGAGTTAGTTAAATTTAGTTACTTCCCTGCGCTTGCAGCATTGCCTATTTTGGCACTTCAATTGTGGATTGCGAGTGTAAGCCATAATCAAGGAATTCCTATTACAGTAGGCATTTTTGGGGTGATATTTGCTTATTCCTCCTATGTTCTACCTGACTGGATGATATGGAAATGGCCATCATTGATGAACCACTGGGATGAGCCGATAATCAATGTCATGCTAGGTGTAGGGATTGGTATTTTACTCTATATTGCTGGCATGGTCGATTTTGCAAGAAGGGACGTGAAATAATGAACGCTTTACTGCAAGCTGAATGGTTTAAATTGCGTAAATCAAAAATGGTACCTATTATTTTGGCGGGGCCCATGATTGGGCTTTTCATTGGACTATCAGCAAATTTAGAGGACAATATGCAGGGACTGGAAATAAATGAATGGTATATTGCCTTATTTTCAATGAATTTAACATACGCATTATTATTTTTACCTCTTATTACGGGCGTTTTTGCGAGTCTCATCTGTAGATATGAACATCAGTCTGGCGGATGGAAGCAGCTTTTAGCATTACCGGTAACGAGAGGGAAAGTATTTGTAGCAAAATATGTGTTAATTATGCTGCTTGTTTTAGCGATGCAGCTCTTGTATTTAGGCTCCATCTTTGCTGTAGGTATGCTGAAGGGCTATACAGATCCTTTTCCAATGGGAATCGTATGGAAAAGTATTGTTGGAGGATGGGTAGCAACATTGCCTTTAGTGGCCCTTCAATTATGGTTATCCATAATGTTTAAAAGCTTTGCTGCTCCATTTGCTGTCAATGTCATATTTACGTTGCCATCAATTTTAGCGGTGAACTCTGAACGAATTGGTCCATATTATCCCTGGGCACAGCCTTTTTCAATGATGTACATAGGTGGCAAGACAGACGATGTATTCTTTGTGCCATGGGAGCAATTATTAACAGTAGTAGGTGGTGGGTTCATCCTATTTTTCCTCGGAGGATATTACTATTTCCAACGAAAAGCCATTTAACACCTTAAAGGAGAATTGACATGAGAATAATGAAACGAAGCTTCCGATTTTTAACTGCATCAATGCTATTAGTAGCTTTAGCTGGATGTGGGCAGGGGGAGTCTATAAAAGATGTCTCGCAGTATACTAGTGAAATAAAAGATATCAATATCCCTGATGATGTAAAAATTATTGGGTTTGGAGAAGCAACACATGGCAATATCGAATTTCAAACATTAAAAAAAGACCTATTTAAAGCGATGATTAAGAATGAAAATGTCCATGTTTTTGTCTTAGAAGGAGATTTTGGTGGAGCCCAGCAGATTAATCAATTTATTTTAAACGGTGTTGGAACGGCGGAGGAAGCTATAAAGGCTCTTGATTATGGCATTTATAAAACAGAACAAATGATTGAACTTGTTCAATGGATGCATGATTATAACTTAACAGTCGATGAACAAGATAAAATTTATTTTTACGGAAATGATATGCAACGCTATGATTATAGCAAAAAGGGATTGCTTGATTATTATGCACAGGTACATGCTGACAATGCTAAGAAATTTACGACTGAGCTAGAGCATGTTTCCAACAAAACGATGAGAGATTTATCGAATAATCAGCTAATAGAGCTTGATAAAACGATTGATACAATCATCAACGATTTACAATCAAACAAGGCGATATATGAGAAAAAATCATCAAAGGATGCCTTCTCCTTTGCTGCTCAATATGCACAAATTATGAAGCAACGTACGCAATTATTTGTAAATGATGGAAACTATATGAATTTACGGGATGAATATTTGGCTGAAAATTTACAATGGATTGTGGAGTACGAAGCAACGCAAGGGCATGATAAAGTGTTAATGTCTGCTCATAACGGTCATATTGAGAAAACCTCTGCTTCGATGGCAGGCTATCAATCAATGGGACAATACTTAAATGAGCAATATAAAGAACACTATTTTGCGATTGGCACAGACTTTGTCAATAATACATTTCAAGCACAAAACGGCTCTGGTGAACGAAAGGAATATTCAATTGAACATCATAATGTGTTAGTGGATGCTTTTAGTGACATCGATAGCAACATCTTTTATGTGGATTTTGAAACTGCCAAACAATCGAAGGAGCTGGCAGATATCCTTTCCCAAAAGCAAAGAAT
The DNA here is from genome assembly GCF_038630385.1 of Lysinibacillus sp. FSL L8-0126. Lineage (NCBI taxonomy): Bacteria > Bacillati > Bacillota > Bacilli > Caryophanales > Bacillaceae > Lysinibacillus > Lysinibacillus sp. FSL L8-0126. Next base: position 1,824,972 of record NZ_CP152028.1, read on the forward strand.
GGGCAATATCGGTGATGATTTCCGTCCGTGGTATAAGCTAACACAAATGCTGTATACCATTAAAATGACACCTGAAGAGGCTTATGATGGTCTCATTGTTGTGCAAGAAGCAACACCAACAAAAATAATTGATTAAGTTAAATTTAGCAACTTCCATCAAAAAATCTCTTTCCTTCTTCAATATAATAAAGATGAGGTGAGTAACATGGAGTATAGTCAGGCAACACAAAGAACGATTGCCTATATCGAGGAGCAATTGATGGAAGAAATTTCACTTGAACGTCTTCCTAATAATGCTGGCTACTCGAAGTTCCATCTAAGTCGTATTTTTAAGCAGGAAACGGGGATTACGATTGGTGAATATATTCGTATACGTCGACTAGCCATGGCTGCGAGTTATTTGATGTACTCTAATGTATCGATATTAACCATTGCATTTACACTTCAGTTTCAATCACAAGAAGCTTTTACAAGAGCCTTTAAAGAAGTTTATGCATTACCACCAGGGAAGTATCGAAAATTGATGCAATCACTTAATATGTTGGAGGAGGAAAATTACATGGAAACAGTTGAACAGGTTAAAGGTTGGATGTTGAGTGGAGCGAATCCAGAATTATATAAATTTCATACAGATGACAAGGTGTTTCATTCAGGGAAGCGTTCAGGCGTATTGTATTCCACAGCTGCATCAGCAAATCAGGGACAATTTGCTACGATGATGCAGGGCTTTCAGGCTACTGACTATAAAGGAAAGCGCTTGAAAATGTCTTGCTATTTAAAGACGGCAGATGCCACAAAGTGTGGTGCATGGATGCGTATTGACAATGGTACGGGTGATACTATTCAATTTGATAATATGGATCAGCGTTCTGTGACAGGTTCTACTGAATGGAATCATTATTCTATTGTCTTAGACGTACCTGAAGAAGGTGACTCCATTTATTTTGGTGTGTTATTAATTGGTTCTGGGAAAGTATGGGCAGATGGTTTCCGATTTGAAGAGGTAGATGACAAAGTTCCAACAACGAATATGCTTTCACAGGAGCATTTACCAACCCATCCAGCTAATCTAGACTTTAGTATGGCTTAATGGAGGCAATGTAATCATCGATTGACTTTGTTTAACAACGTATTGTTTACCTCTAATTTGTTAAAACTAACAAAGAGGAGGTGTGAGACAATGGCACAAGAAATTCTTTGTGAAGTCAATAACTGCACATTTTGGGATTCTGGTAACAAATGTACAGCCGAAAAAATTTATGTTGTCAGCCAAAAGGGACAACATGCTTCCAACAGCGAGGAAACAGACTGTAAAACATTCGAACCTGAAACGCATTAATGCCAAAAGGGTAGCCATGTATATGGTTACCCTTTTTCCCTGTCTTTATTAATAAAAAATATCCACCTTTTCTTTACTAAATAAAAGTGCATGTGCATTGCTCACTTTTTCTTCCACATAATCTAACGAGTATTTACCAACGGAATCTGTTAAATCACCAATGGCCCGAGATAAATTATCGATAATTGGAATGAGTTTGTGTAATTCAGTACGGTCTTTGTCTTTGTGCATCTCATCCATGATTTCATATGCAAGACGCTGAATTTTCCTTAATCGCAATTTTTCAGATTGCATTGAATCCTCCTTATTAAGCAATTTAAGATGTCTCATTATATGAGCTACAATAAGGTTTCATGAATTTTTTTCTTTAGAAGTAATTGCTAGGACTTTGAAGGGCTGATGCAATTTCCCTTATGCCAACGTTGATTTTAGATTCCTCCACATTGGACACATTTAGCTTTAATATTCGCTCATGATCAAATGCATCTAAATAATTGCGGTTAATCGTATCTAGATAAATTTTGTGTTGCATCAAATGCTGAATAAGCTTTTGAGTATTGACCTGTCTTGGTAGAACGATATGGCTATGCATACAGACTTCTATTGATGCCTGATATTGGGCTAAATGCGTTGCTATGGATTGCTGAAGGCTATTCGCTCGGCTTGCATAAGCTTCGGTGACTTTCTTTTGATAACGTTCAAACATACCACTTTTCAAGTAAAGCTCTAAGGCAGCCTGTGAAATCATGGAGCTATCAATATCAGTGGTATTTTTGTACTGCTGAAATGTGTCAGTAAAGACATCTGGTAAAACGGCAAGTCCAATACGTAAGCCAGGAAACATGATTTTAGAAAAGCTTTTTAAATAGATAACATATTGCTGTGTATCATCTGTATAAATGGGATCTATTTTCGAATTTTGCTCGAAATCTGCCAAATAATCATCTTCAACAATGTAAACATTATATTGATAAGCAAGTTTACGGATTAGATCTTTTGTCTTTTTACTATAAGAAGTACCTAGAGGATTGTGCAGACGTGGCATCGTGTAAAAAAACTTTATGTCATGTTTACTAAAAATGCTTTCTAATTCATGTAAATCAATGCCATCCATTGTTCTTTTGATGCCGATTGCCGAAACTCCATAGGTTTTTAAATAATCCATATATAAATGGTAACTAGGTTGTTCCACTAAAATGGTTGAACGACCATTTGGAAATGGCATAATACTTAGCAAAGTCAGGGATTGCTGGACGCCAGAAGTAATAAAAATATTTTCTTCTTTTGCGAATACTTGATAGTTTGCTAATAATTTTTTCGCTTCTGTTATTAAAGATGGTAAGCCTTTTGGTGTTCCATATCTAAATAGATCTGTTTGGTATGTATCAATAGCTTTGTTTATACAATGTTGAAAATCCTGATATGGGAAAGCATTCCAACTGGGTGAAGATGTAGCAAAATCTATGTGATCTCTTTCCTGTGGTTGTAAGGGTAACTGATGGTCAACAACATAGTAGCCGCTTTTCGGTAATACATAGATAAGATGCTGATCCTCAAGTTTTTTTAAAGCAGTTAAAATAGTACTTTTACTACAGGAAAATTGCTGTGATAACTGGCGGATAGAAGGTAGTTTTGCCCCTGATTGAAGAGTACCTGCTTGTATTTGAGTCAGCAGCTGAGAATAAATCCATTCATATTTAAGCATAGACAGCCTCCAGCACATCTGTATCGGTACAGATGTGTTTTTTTCATATCGTCTATAGGTTCTCTTTTTAATACGATAACTATACCGGCCGGAATGATTTGAGAAGGAGCATTATCGTATGTCAGAAAAAAGAAAAGCCTATATAGCAGCGATTTCGTATGCATTTATCATTGGCCTTTCATTCATGTTTGTGAAAGTTACATTAACGGTGGCGAGTCCAACTGATATTTTAGCCCATCGCTTTACGTTTGCCTTCATCGGTATTGTTATTTTAATGGTATTTACGAAAAATAAGCTAACAATAAAAAAATATGATTTACTAAAAATTTTACCGTTAGCCATATTGTATCCCATTGTTTTTTTCACTTTTCAAGTGCTTGGGCTTGCTAAAATTTCCTCTTCAGAGGCTGGAATTATTCAAGCAACGATTCCTATTTTTACATTAGCACTAGCAGGTTTATTATTAAAGGAAAAAGCTACTCGTGGACAGCTCGTCTTCATTAGTTTATCTGTACTTGGAGTTATCTACATGCTAATTATGAATGGGGCCAATGCAACTACAGGAAATGTCATCGGCAGTGGACTTATTTTACTTTCAGCCCTTGCTGCGTCGCTTTATAACGTGTTTGCACGAAGGCTTACAAAGCAATATTCATTACTGATTTTAACGTATGTAATGACATTATGTGGATTTGTCATTTTTAATGGGGTGGCTCTTGGAAATCATCTGATGAATGGTACAATCGATGAATTTTTTCAGCCATTAACACATGTTGATTTTGTCATCGCGATTTTATATTTAGGGCTATTATCCTCGCTCGGTACGTCCTATTTATCCAATTATGCGTTATCTAAATTAGAGGCTTCTAAAATGAGTGTTTTTAGTAACTTTGCTACGCTCATTACAATACTTGCAGGCGTTTTGTTTTTACAGGAAGTCTTTCACCTTTATCACTTTATTGGTGGAATCATCATCATTATTGGCGTCATAGGAACAAATTATTTTGGGCAGAGGCAGGTAGTGTAATGAGAAAATACAGCCTTTTGCTATTAATAAGTTGTATATGGGGCTCTCAGTTTTTCTTCGTAGCATTAGTTACGAATGATGTGGGAGCTGTCACTTTATCTTTGTTAAAAGCTTTAATCGGTGCAATCTGCTTAAGTATTATGAGCTTATTTTTGAAAAAAGAAAACTACTTAGCAAATAGTAAATTATACATTGGGATTGCCATTTTTGAAGTAGTGATTCCCTTCGTCCTCATTGCGCAAGGTCAAAAATATGTATCCAGTAGTATTGCGTCTATGCTCATAGCAATTGTCCCGATTATCACGTCAGTTCTCTTTGTTTTTTTCTTTAATAAAAAAGTTAGTTCGTTTCAAACGATTAGCATTCTATTAGGCTTTTTGGGGATCATCATTCTTTCTTGGCCAATACAAGGGGTGAGTGGTTCAGGGACAGTATTAGGGAATGTGCTGCTACTATTAGCAGCACTGAGCTTTGCATTTTCGTTAATTTTAATGGAGAAGTTAGAGGGTGGTTCACCAATCGTTCATATGAGAAATGTTTTAGGAATTGCCACTGTGATTTTATTACCAATGGCATTTATCCTTGAACAACCATTACGATTAAGCATAAATGGGATTCAGGTCGTCTCCATTGTTATATTAGGCATTTTCCACGCAGGGATTGTGTATATGCTTTATAATCTTTTAATTAAAAGTGAGGGTGCTTTATTTGCCTCTTTTAGTAATTATATCGTTCCTGTAGTAGGTGTTCTACTTGGATATTTGATATTGAAAGAACCGTTATTAATCAAACATTTCATAGGGATATGTATTATTCTTTGTGCTCTTTTGTTGTCGAAAAGAAACAAGAAGTGAACGTTGGTTATAAAAAATCACCTCGATAGTGTACGAGGTGATTTCAGACTGTAGACAAGCTCGAAATAATGAAGAGCTTGTCATACATTATTTGAAAAATCTATAAATCAAAATAGTAATTTATTGTTGCTTTATTTTTATTCTTAAAATCATTTTATGATAAAGTGACAAAATCATATAGGCTATCATAGAAAACAGTCCAATGACAATTAAACTTATAGTAAAAGCATGTATATAATTTAACAAAGAAGCGCTCTCTAAACTTGTTCCTAAATAATAAGAAAATAGTATACTAATACCTGCGACTGCTAAGGAATTTGCTAAGTACATAAAGGTTGTAAATAGACCAGCAGCAACCCCCATATGAATCTTTGGAATGTTACCCAATATGGCATTTGCTAAAGGTGTTGTAGCAAGACCAAGTCCAAGGCCATAGACGAATAAAAGGATTATTGCATCAGTTCTGAGTAAATTATATTGCTCCATCCATAAAAAGAAGACAAGTAAAAAAGTACACATACTCATACATAATGCACCCATTTTTAAAACAATAAAACCATACTTATTAATAATTTTTGAAGAAATAATAGACGTTACAAAAAATCCAATTCCTATTGGTAGAAAAACTAAACTCGTTTCTCCTGTATCATACTTTAGGCCATATTGTAAAAAGTAACTAAGGATAAAGAAAAAGGCAAACATACTTAAGTAAATAGCTAGCACAGAACAAATGCCAAATACAAAAGGGCGATGCTTAAATAAACTTAGGTCTACGAGAGGTGATTGTTGAAGTTTTTGCTTAAATCGCTCAAGATAAATGAACAGAATAAGTACAACAAATGAAAGCAGTAGACAGCTAAAAACCCATGTTTGCCATCCTTGTTGTTGGACTTCGGATAAAGGATAAATAAGTAGAAATATACTAACCATTAATAAAATTGAACCCATCCAATCAATATGATTGGATTTCTTATCCGTTGACTCCGGTATAAAAGGGAGCAAAAGGAGTACTAGCATGCCAATTGGAACATTGAAAAAAAATACAGTTCGCCAACCGCCGTTAAATATATTCCATTGAACTAATAATCCCCCTAATATTAAGCCAAAGGTAAAGGCTACTCCAATGACAGCACCATACAAGCCGAAAGCTAAATTTTTTTCTCTAGGCGGAAAAATTTCCTGGATTGTTGATAAAACTTGAGGCTGAATAAGGGCTGCGGCTAAGCCTTGAACAAATCGAATCCCAACTAATAACAATGGGCTTGAAAGTATTCCTCCTAAGAAAGCAGTAAGGGTAAAGAACAATACGCCAATCCATAATATTTTTTTTCTACCGTAAATATCGCCTAGTTTACCTCCAATTATTAGAGCAGTTGCAAGCCCAACCGAATATCCTGAAAATAGTAATTGAGCGTGAGAAAAGGATATATGCAAGTCGTTTTGAATGGAAGGTAATGCAATTTGTATCATGTAAGTATTTAAGGAGATTAATAATGTTGGAAGTAATATCACCGCTAATGCCAACCATCTATATGAATAGAACGTACTTGATTTTTCTGATGAAATTGGATTCATAGATACTCCTCCTTATATTGATTGGTTGTCAGTCAAAAATAGCTTTAGTGATTGGGTAAAGCTGGATGATACGCAACGACTATATTATTCGTATCATTATTTTGATAGATACAACAGTCAACTTCATAAACCTCTTTTACTAATGAAGGTGTTAGTAGCTTCTCAGGCTTGCCATGTGTTAGTATGCGACCATTTTTTAGTACATATAAATATTCACAATACATGGCAGCAATAGATAGATCATGCAATGCGGCTAGTGTACCAATCTGTAATGATTGCACTAGTGATAAAATTTGAATTTGATATTTAATATCTAGGTGATTTGTAGGTTCATCTAAAATTAAAAACTGTGGTTCTTGAGCTAAGGCACGTGCGAGAATGACACGTTGCTTTTCACCACCAGAAAGATAAGAGAAATGTTTTGAAGCATAATGCTCTAAGTTTACTTTTCGTAATATGTTATCCACAAGTTCAATATCATTTTTTGTATCTGATTCTAATATTCCTTTATGTGGTGTTCTTCCCATCATCACCATATCACGGACAGTAAAGTCAAAATTCGAGTTGTTAAATTGTCCAACAACCCCCATTTTTTTCGCGATTTCTTTGGCAGAGGATTTAACAATATCTATATCATCTAAAAAAATCTTGCCACTAGTGGGTTTTATGACTTTATAAATGTTTTTTAATAGTGTTGATTTTCCACAACCATTCGGTCCAATAATGCCAACAAATTGTCCTTCTTTCACCTTTAGCGAAATACTTTTGATAATTTCAACATCTGATACTGCGAATGAAACATTTTCTACATCTAATTCCATATTAGTTACCCCCAAAACCATATTTCTTTTTTATTAACATGTGCATAAATACTGGGGCACCTAATAATGAGGTTACGATGCCAATTGGTAATTCGCTGTTAGGAATGATTGACCTTGCTAATAAATCTGTCCAGATTAAAAAGATAGCCCCTACTAAAATAACAATAGGTAGTAGTTGTTGATGATTTGACCCTGTAAAGATGCGTACAATATGTGGAATGATAAGCCCAACAAAGCCAATGATTCCACATGTTGAAACTATAATGCCTGTCAAAGCGGCAGAAATAACTAAAAATACTTTTCGATAAGTATTTATATTAATACCTAATGTCATAGCAGCATCATCTCCCATAAGCATTGCATTCATAATGCGCCATTGGGAGAGGAAAAATACAGCTATAATAATAATAGTAGTAGCGATTAAAGGCAGGTCATCCCAATCAGCAGTGGACAAACTCCCCATTGTCCAAAATGATACTGAACGTACACCTTCCGCATCTTTAGCAAAATATATAAATAGATTAGATAGAGCTGTAAATAGTGCATTGACAACAGTTCCGGCTAGAATAAGTTTAATAACAGACATTTTTTCCCCAATACTTGATAGCAGCAATACTAGAAATGTTGCCAATAACGCACCTAGAAACGCCCAAATCATTAAATTTGATTCTCCAAAAAGGCTGAGTTGATACCCTAATATGATAGAGAATGTTGCACCTAGTGAAGCACCTGAGGAGATACCAAGTAAATAAGGATCTGCAAGTGGATTCTGAATGGTTGCTTGCATCACACTACCGCAAAGTGCCAAACCACTCCCGACGAATAGTGCTAATAAAACTCTGGGAAAACGAATTTGCCATATGATTTCAAGTGTCATGTTAGAAATAGTTGTATCTATATGACCTATGTTTATTCCTGTAATTTGATATAAAACAATTTTGCAAGAATCAAGAAATGGTATACTGACTTGTCCTATGGAAACAGAAGCAATTATAGAAATGAAAACTAGCACTATCAAAAATAGAAGTAGGGTAAAAAAAGAAAATTTACTTTTGAGCATTTTTTTTCACTCCATTAACTATTTCAGGGTTGATAAATGCAGCTACTTCCTCATATAAATCAGCAATCTCAATACCACCATTTATAGCTCCTGTATATTCTACGGCCATAACCTCATTATTTTGAATGGCTTTTACAGTTCGAAGCTTTTTATCATTCATTAAATTATTTTTTGTTTTTTCTTGATCAGGCTCTTGGAATTCTGTGATGATAATTTTATCTGGATTTGCTGCAATAATTGCCTCTGTTGAAAGCTCAATATAGTCTTCTTTCGAAAGTTCTAAATATGTAGCGCCTGCACCTTCAATCATCTCGTCAATCATGGCCCATTTTGGTGAGAAGTAGAAATACTTTCCTCTAGCGCCACTTATCAATAGGACAGTAGGCTTTTCTTTAGAATCCTTAACTTTAGAAGTAATGGCATCTATGCGTGTTTGTTGTTCAGTTAGATATTTGTTCGTTTTATCTTCTATATTAAAAACCTTCCCAAATGTTTGAATTTCCTCAAAGTAAATATCTATGCTACGTCCTATTGTAAAGTTGGTGGAAGAAACAACAGGCAGTCCACGGTTGTTCCAAGAAGGGATACTTCCAATTAATTCTTCTCTAAATGCAGAAGCAATAGAGTAGATTAAATCAGGTTCTAGAGCCATGATAGCCTCCTTAGCTGGCCACATTTCACTAACTAAAGGTAGTTTGTCAATGTCATCTTTGTAGTCTGAATTTGTTAAATCACTATATGCAAATCCAACGACTTTTTCTTGCTGTCCAAACTTAACTATTAACTCTGCGACAGCTGAACCGATGACCATCACTTTCTCGGGAGCATTGGGGATAGTCTGAGAGATTTTCTGTCCTTCATAAGTGTAGGTATCTAGTGTTAATGGATAGTTTCCATTAATAGTTGTATTGTCTTTTTTCTCAGAAATAGTTTCCTGTGATTGTGCACAACCTAAAATCAGCAATATAAGTGTGAAACCTAATAGAGAAAGGGTTTTTTTTAACATTTAAATCCTCCTAAAAATTAGTATTTGACTGACAGTCACTCAATAATGTTTCACAATATTTCTTCTCACTCTGATCATTTGACTAGTTATTAGTCAAATGCTTAAATGAAAAAAGGGGGTAGTTCAGAAAATGATTAGAGTAACAAAAAGTGCATCAGAACGACGAAATGAGATTTTAGATACAGCAGAGTCTCTTTTTAGTGAAAAAGGTTATGAAAAAACCTCAACTACTGATATAACTAAAAGGATGGGAGTAGCACAGGGAACGCTGTACTATTACTTTAAATCCAAAGAAGCATTGGCAAATGCATTAATTGATAGGCAACTTAAAGGAATAAAGCAAGAATTTACAGAAGTCATCTATAATGAGACACTTACGGCGTATGAGAAAATTGCATGGATTTTTGTTTATGAGCTTGATGATCCAACAGGCCATGTCGAAATCTTTAAATATTTACAACATGATAGTAATGCTACTCTGCGTCAAATATTACATGTACAAACCATTTGTCAGTTTACGCCACTGCTAACAGATTTAAATATACAAGGCAATAAAGAGGGGCTCTTTCACATTGAAAATCCAACGCTAGTGGCAGAATTTTTCCTATCGACAATCCACCATTGGGTAGATTCATCGTTATTTAAATGGAATAAAGATGAACGTATTGCTAGAATTAAAGCCATTCAATCTACGTTCGAACATTTATTCGGAGTCCCTCATGGAAAATTTGATTTATCCCTCCTAAGACAAACTGTGAAAGTTAAATTTAATTATTGAGTGAAAGCATCTTAAATGATAATCAATATCAATTAAGATGCTTTTATTATAATTATTGACTGACAACCTGTCAAATTGTTTTTATTAGATCGAAGCTAGAAATGATATGGAGTTAACGCATAAAAATTTGGAAAATGAACTTCTATGTATTGTAACTGTTTGTTATTATTTTTAAAGTACAGCGAGTATGGTGCAAATTTTCCATCATACCTTTTTAATTAGGGAGGACAACAATACTATGGAGAAGATTTTTCAAGAAATATTGGAATCGATCAGATTTGCTGATAAAAGGATTATTATTGGCATTTCAGGTCATGGAGCTGCAGGAAAAACAACATTTGCTGAAAAGCTTTTAAAAGTTTTAAATCAAGCTGAAGTGAATTATTTGAATACTGATCCTTATATTGTTAGTTCAGATATTCGCAAACAGACAATGATTAATTATACATATCAAAATGTAAATCATCGTTTTAAAATGACCGCTTGTCATCCCGCTGCCCATCACCTTCCTTCATTGGAAAGAGATGTTCAGATGATAAGAGCAGGGCTGGATTTATTGACAATCGGTACACATTATATGAAAAGCACATTAATTTCTTCAAAAAAACAGATCACGATAGTAGAAGGAATGAGTGTAGCATTTATAGATCCAGAGTTATTGGATTTCAAAATTTATTTTTATACAGATGGGGCTACAGAGCTTAAGCGAAGATCAGATCGTGATGTACTTGATAGAGGGACAGATATAAATTATTTAAAACAATCACATGATGAACGACGTATTCAATATGAATTATTTATGCATCCATATTGCCAACATTTTGATATGGTTATTAAAACAGAGGATGATGAAATCCTTATTGAAAAAAATACACTTGTAAAATAAATGAGAGCCTTCTACTAATCAATTAGTGGAAGGCGCCTGTCTTTAGTATTGGAATTTTACGCGGACAGTAGCATCAATAGCAATTTGTCCCTGTTCTATAGGCGTAACTCCTGAGGAAACAGCCATAGAGCGGTAAAGGATCGGTGTGTTAGCTTGCTCTTCCACAATTTCTATAGGGAGTGGCTGTAAAGGAAGATGCATGGTTTCTGCTATTGTTTTCGCCTTCAACTGTGCATTCTGAAGAGCAAAATTTAATGCTTGCTGATAGTAAGCGTCTATATGGTCCAATTTGAACTGAATGTTGGCAATACGATTTGCTCCATTTTCTATGGCTGTATCAATGACTAAGCCCAAATTATCGATGTTTGATACATTGACGGTAATGGCATTGACCACTTCATAGCCATTAAAAATTTGTTTGCCATCCTCAAAATGATACTGTGGTGTAACTGTATAACTAGCTGTTTGTATTTGTTCTCTTGGAATACCGAGGGCTACTAGTGACTGAATGACTTGATTCATGATCCTTGCATTTTCCTGCTGAGGGCCTTGTACATTATTGCCTTGTGTTTGGACTTCTATTTGTATTTGTACAGAGCTTGGAGTAGCCATTACCTGGCCATTGCCAGTTACCGTAATAACGCGTGATAGATGGGGTACTTGTTGATTGACTTGTGCATAGTACATACAAAACCACCTTTCGTAAGGTATATAATAATGCTATGCAAAGAAATTTATTCCTTGTTTAGTCTTTTTAAATATTTATCATGAAGCTTTGTGAAGAAAAGTAAAGTTAAAATAGTTCCCAACAAGGCTAAAAACATGTCCCATTGTGCATCCCAGCGATCTCCCTGCATGCCTAAAAAATCTTTCGTCCCTTTACTGCCCTTCGAGATTCTTGTACTTAACCATTCGATGATTTCATAAAAAGCAGCAATTGCGAGCAAAATACTAATTGTAATACCTGTTAGCCAAGCTCCTTTAGTAAGCTGCGTCTTTCGAAGTAATATTTCCCTTATCACGATGGCTAATAAACCTTTTAAAAAATGACCGAAACGATCATAGTGATTGCGTTGGAAATGAAATTCTTCTTTTAGCCAATTAAAAAGAGGAACCTCTGAATAGGTATAATGTCCACCTATAAAAGTAAGGATCGACAATAGGGCAATGATGATATAAGAAAATGTGGTGAAGCGAAATTTATGATAGATACAAACTACGACTGTTATTGCCACAACCCCTGGGCTAACCTCAGCCAGCCAATCTAAATAGGAGGATGGTTTAATGACTGACCAGGTAAATACAATTAAGACGATAGCAAGTAAGGTTAGGTGTATCTTAAAATGTTGACCATTATTCATAACAACAACTCCCTTTGTCCCACAGTATGTGGAAGGGGATATTTGCTTATTCAACTATCGGTTGGCAAACAAAAAAGAAAAGCGTCTAGTTGACGCTTTTTTATAGCCAATTAGATCATTTTTAAAAGTGCCTCTACGCCAGTCATTCCTTCAGTAATGCCAAGTTGTTCTGCTTCATACGTTACCGATTCTAATGGGGCTGTTAATAGCTCATCAATTGTTTTAACACCTACTGCACGACCAGCAACGATTTTTCGATCAACTAAGCGACTATTTAATAGGCCAACATCTAAAGCTCCACACATAATGTAGCCTGTCGTATTAGAAATGGTCAGTAGCGTTGTTTTAGGTAATTGAACAACTACTGCAGTGAAGAAATGCCCTTTAATCATAATAGGTTCAATTGTCACCATCGAAATCACTCCTTTTCTCTATATACATATGGTGATGACTAGCAAGGTGTTCAACATTTCCTTGAAAAAAGTCATCAGATGAATAATGCTGAAAACGAATGAGATGATGGATGAAGTTAATGGAGGCAATTAAAAAGGGAATCTACTCCTGATGAATAGATTCCTTGTATCTCTTTACCTTGTATAGGAAAGCAGAGCAGTTTGTTTAAATATATGTAATGCAGTTGTTGCCTCACTTTTAGAACGATATTCAAACATTCGATAAGTGTTTTCTTCAAATACTGTAATAACCCACATATATGTCATCCCTTCCATTGTGTTACACAACATAGTGTATATTTATCGACTTGTTATATATCACTTATAATTTTATTTTACATCAATAAAGAAAAAATAAAGCACTAACCCTTGTTTTTCACATATCGTTCAAAATTGTTATGAAATAATTAAAAGGAGAAAACAGACAATCCTTCATAAGTATATTTCATTGCAATTCGTAAATAGTAAGTTGACGGAGTTCTGTGAATTCGGACTTGGGAGGTGATGCTATGACACGTATACATGTATTGGTTTTTACAGTTTGCTTTTTAATCATCTCGGGATTTTTAGGAGAGAAAGGCTATGCTGATAAGGGTCGCCCTTATTATGAGGAAACAGGAGAAGTGGTATGGGATATCAACACAGAGGATAAAATTGTCGCCCTCACCTTTGATGATGGCCCACATCCCAAGTACACTGCGGCAGTGCTTGATTTATTAGCAAAATATGATGCCAAAGCAACCTTTTTTATTATTGGAAAGAATGCAGAAAAATATCCAGAGCTTGTTTTACGTTCTTATACAGAAGGCCATGAATTAGCCAATCATACGTATACACATCCGTTTAAAGTTTCCATCAAAAAATTGCAAGAGGAGCTTCAAAAGACAAATGACACGATTTATAGTATTACTGGTTTTTCCCCAGTTTTATTCCGTCCTGTAGGTGGAAATTATACGGATGCTATGATTAATGCTGCTGTAAAGGATGGCTACAAGGTTGTGATGTGGTCTTGGCATCAGGATACGCAAGATTGGAAAGAGCCTGGTGTAAAGAAAATTGTGCAAAAGGTGATGAAGGGAACGAGGCCTGGAGATGTCATTTTATTTCATGATGGTGGTGGGAATCGTACACAAACCATTAAGGCATTAGAAGAAATCCTCCCTGCATTAAAAAAACAGGGCTACACATTTGTCACAATATCCGAGATGATTGAAAGTAAACAACAGCAACAGGAGCAAGTTCAATAATGAAAAATGAGCCATCTCAACAAGGTTTGAAATGGCTTATTTTTCACATATATTAAAAGTTTGAGTTAGAAGAATATGATTGGAGCTAGTGCAATCCCTAAGATTGTTCCTAAAGCAATTCCATAGCCAAAACCTTCCCCACCAAATCCTCCAAATCCCCAAAAACCTAAACCATAACCACTATGTCTTCTATCAGGTAGAATCCATACCTGTCTTCTGTCTACTTTAGTGATTTCCCCAACATGTACCCTACCAGATGAATCCGAGATTCGAACGCGTTTGCCATGATATTTACAGCAAAGATTATAAGCATCAGCTGGATTCAATATCATCCCTCCTTTCGATGTCATTACAAGCTAATATATGCGATCCGAAGCATTTATCACTAGCCGATTGTCTATTCACGACATATGCTGAGAAGAGGTGATGACATGACAGTTGTGCCAACAGATAAGTGGTTAGATGAATTTGTTTATGCCAGAAAATCCACAAAAAAAGATGAGTTACATAGTTTGCAATGCTCCATTCTTTGTGATCATTTAGTCGAATTATTTCAAGACGGCTTGTCAGAAGAAATACACTATTCTTTACAGCAACAGGGACTTTTTCTACCAGATGAGACAGTCGATGTAGAGCAATTAAAGCAGCATAATGTGTGGGATTGCGTACAGCAAGAATTTATATACTTGCAAAAGAAATGGAATGGTCCGACTATACCGATTTATATTTTCCCAATTACCCAACAGCAAACGATGACCAATAAAAACGGTGTGGCTTATCCTCAGGCTCTTTTTTTATTTATTGGAGAAGTAGAGACACAGGAACTGCAAGCATTGTTCGCACATGAATATAATCATGTCTGCCGTTTACACAATTTAAAAAAATCCCTCGATGAGATGACTTTGTTGGATGCTCTTATTTTAGAGGGCTTAGCAGAAAGTGCAGTGAAAGATTTATACGGAGAAAAGTGGCTTGCACCATGGTTAAAAAAATATTCAGCTACAGAGCTTTTAGTTTTATGGAAAAGTCATTTTTTGCAGAATTTACAGGTTGAAGGGGTAGAAAAGCATAGGCCGTTTTTATACGGTGGTGAGCTGCCACCTTGGATAGGCTACTGTATAGGCTATAAAATTGTTCAGTCGTATAGTAAGAAGCATTCATCCCGACATCTCCTATTTACGTCAAGCAAAGATATACTTGCTGGTTCAGATTTTCCGCTACAATAGAGGAAAGGAGTGATTGTTGTGTCCAGTGAAATAAAAAATGTATTATTACCAGTCGTAGATTCAGCAACAAAGGTGCTCATTGTAGGCTCAATGCCAGGAAAGCAATCATTAGAAAAGCAACAGTATTATGGCAATCCACGCAATCACTTTTGGCCCATTATGAGTGAGCTGTTAGAGACGGAGGTTCCTGACGATTATGTAAAGAGAATCGCATTGTTAAAACACAATGCAATCGGTCTTTGGGACACGATTGAAACTTGTGAGCGTGAAGGAAGCTTAGACGCAGCAATTCGCAATGAAAAACCAAATGATTTTCAAACCTTATTTGAAGAATATCCTAATATCCAGTTAGTACTCTTTAATGGAGCGAAAGCATTTGAGGTTTTTAAAAAGCATATAGGTCTAGAGCTTTTAGAAGAACGTGCTTATAAAAAAATGCCATCAACCAGTCCGATCCCAGGAAAAAATATAAAATCTTTTGCTGAAAAGCTAGAGGACTGGCGGATTATTCAATCCTATTTATCCTCTTAAGTCAGAGGTAGAATTAGCGTGATGAAATGGTTGTCTTTGTGTGAATAGCATTTCTTGTGCTTTTAAACCATTGATAAAAAAGGATATAAACAAGGATGATTTCAATTGCATCGCCACCATAGTACATGATCTTGGCACCTAGCTCTGCCTGTGTGACAGGTACATACTGAGGAGGATTTGCATAAATATATTTTGCCAATATAGAATGAGCTGCTAGTGCTACTACTAATATAAGTGATCGAAAGACATAAGGGTATGGATGGGGTGTAGGATCAATATAAATAAAGGCAATGGTAAATACATAGCCTGCTAGAAAAATGTGAAGGTGAATGAAAATATATAGAAGTATATGTTCATGCATAAGATTGAAAAGTGATGTCGTATAGAGTAACCATAAGCCACCTACATTTAAAATAGACGCATTAATTGGGTGAGAAATAAAACGAACATAAGGATTCCTCATTGTACGAGAAAGAGTACGAGCCGTGTTCACTGATAATGTCCTTAAAAGGAGTGCCATGGGAGCTGCTAATGCCATAAGTAGGGGGGCAAGCATGCCAAGCAATAGATGCCCTATCATATGTGCTGCGAAGTGGACATGACTAAGAGAAGCCAATGGACCGATTAGTGTCACGATGGCACTTACATTTCCCACAAGCCAACAGATAGTACGAAAATGCGGCCATTGTTTTTTATGTTGATTCGAAACAATGACAGCTACGATATAAAAAATAATGGCTATAAAAAATGGTAAAGCTATTAGTAGCTGTACTATAATGGGAAAGCTTTGAGCATGAGCAGAATGCAAAACGGGCAACCTCCTAACGTCCCTTTTGATTGGTTTGGAGTAACAAGACCACACCAATAACAATTAATAGAGCCGCTAATATGTTCCAAACCACATCATATGGGAGAATATCAACATGATAACGAATTTGATGCAGTTTCATGAATTTATGTTGAATAATCCCGTCGTATAATTGAAATATGCCAGCTCCTAGAAAAATACCACCAAGCCATCTTTTTAGCCAAAATCCATGCTTTCTATGTAGGTCAGCCAATAAAAAAGCAGAACCAATCGTCGCGAAAAAGCTGAATGCATGAAATAAACCATCTGACACTAACCCAATAGCAGCTGTAGATTTATCATAAAAATGATGCCAATGTAATAATTGATGGAAAATGACCTCATCTATAAATGCCACAACCCCAAGGCCGAATAATATGCCTGTCCACATATTACGTTGTTTATATTGAAAGCAGTTTTCGTGTTTATGATTTTGTTCCTCGTACATCTTTGTCATACCCAATCATATCACCTCAAGCTGAATTTCTTTTAGTCTACCCATGAGGTGAGCACTTAAACAAAATATCCCCCACAAAAACAGTAGTCTTTTTGTGGGGGGATATCGTCACTGCCAGGTGTTATAGTATGAACCAGCAGGGCTATAAAAGAATTTAAAATCAAACTTCTCAGCTAATGCACGACTTTTTGTTGCATCTTCAAAACTAATTGCCATAACCTGTGTACCAAATTCATCTCGTATATGGACGAGTTTTTGCATCATATCGAGTGAC
Source organism: Lysinibacillus sp. FSL L8-0126 (assembly GCF_038630385.1). Classification (NCBI taxonomy): domain Bacteria; kingdom Bacillati; phylum Bacillota; class Bacilli; order Caryophanales; family Bacillaceae; genus Lysinibacillus; species Lysinibacillus sp. FSL L8-0126. Next base: position 1,842,418 of record NZ_CP152028.1, read on the forward strand.
CATTCGTCTTTTCCTACCACTGGGTAAGAAAAGTCTTCCCACATAATAAAGTCAACATAGGGTGCTGTATAATCAGCTAGTGTTTGAAACCCCCAATTCTGAGCAACAGATAGTTCAGGATTGTGTTTTTTAATTTGTTGGAGAAATGATAACATGGCTTCATTTTGCCATGTTTGCTCGTCTTGGGGTAAATAAGAATTAATATTACCAACCGTATCTAAAAACACACCGTCTAAGCCTTTCTGTACAATTTGCTTCTGGATTTCCGTTAGTAAAAGTTCTTGATAATGACTCGAAGTCATATCCATTAAATAGGAATCCCATTCAGCAAAATACACTTTTTCACCTTGTTTATTTCGATAAAAGTCTTCTTCGTTTAATTGATGGTAGAGGGCTTTGTTCCATTTATCTGCCTCCATTGCATTAATATAGCCATACACTAAAGTACCGCTTTTTTGGGCACTGTCAATATACTTCTGCTGCATTTCAATAGGTTCTACAATCACTAGATCAAGCTTCGTCATGTCCTTACCAATGGCAGCATTGCCTTTATCTAAGTAGTATTTGTAATCTTTCACGTCAGCAATTTTTGCTTGGATACTAGTGGAAGAAGATACTGGATTTTGAGCAAGTAGCAACCACATACTTCCTGCGATAAGAATGGCTAGTAAGAGTAACAGTAATTTTCTCATAAGGACTCCTTTTAGAAAAATATCCCTTTCATTATACATTAATAGGTAACGGATTACCTTCGATAGATGGGCAATGGCTCAACGGTTAATCGCCCTTTTACATATATTGAGTAATGTAAAAGGAGGGTTTGTGTGTACAATAATCCATTTAGAGAAGATAATTTTAGAAGACCTGGCTGGGGAGATTATGATGATTTTGAAACAACGTCATTTGGGCCAACTCATTTCGGACCTCCTCCGGCAGGACAAATGCCCATGAGCACACCACCAGGTTTTTCGCCACCGATTCCTGCATGGCGAGTAGGATCAAGTGGTATACGTTCTTGTTTGTTTAGAAATACGTATATTTGGATGAACACTGGTCGGAGTTTTTGGTTTTTCCCAACTGCTATAGGAAGGGAAATCATTGCGGGTTTCCGCTGGAGCCGCAGATATGGCTGGTATTTCCGTACCATTTCAAGAAATCAAATTCGCTCCTATGAATGTTTTAGATAAACCTACTCTAGAGTAGAGATTTTTATTTTTTAATAAAAGGTGTTACAATGACGGTAACTAAAAATGAAGGGAAGATGGGTGGCTAATGAATAACTAATCTTATTTTTTGCACATGAAATTTATATTTCACGAAAAACAAAAATAGGATTAGTCTGCCCATTTTCCATAATAATAGCTAAATATTGGCCCATAGTTGCTAATATTTAGCTCCTCCAAAACTTGCTTTTGGAGTGATAAATATAGCTATTACAATAGCTTATTTGTGCATGATATTGTAGCGACTAATCCTTCCAAAATAATTGGAGGGATTTTTTTTGTCCCTCCAACTGGAGAGGGTGGATAGTATGAAGGAACTTTTAAAATTACAGGATGTACGTTATGAAATAAAGGATACTTTACTATTTGAACATGTGACAGGCACCGTAAAACAAGGTGAGGTTATCGGCATTATTGGAAGAAATGGTGCTGGGAAATCGACATTGTTACAGTTGATTCAAGGTGCATTATTGCCAACTGCGGGAGTAATACAAGGGTTATCAGCTGTAAAAATCACAATCGTTGAACAGGAGCTAGCTCATTTTGACAAACCAGCAATATCTGCAAGAGAGGCTGATTTGCTGGCAAAATGGCAGGTACCCAATAGATCATTTGCAGCTTTAAGCGGTGGAGAGAAACTTAAAATGCGTCTTGCAGAAGGTTTTGCTCAGAATGCTCAAATTCTATTGCTTGATGAACCGACGAATCATTTAGATGAGCAAAGTACCGCTTTTCTTATAAAACAAGTACAAAACTATAAGGGAACGATTATTGTGGTCTCACATGACCGTTATTTTTTAGATAGGGTTGCTACAAAAATTTGGTCTATTGAGGAACAGAGCTTAATTGAACATTATGGCAATTATACAAGCTATATGGCTGAAAGAGAGCACCGAAGATTGACGCAGCAACGTGCCTACGAGAAACAGCAAAAAAACATTGATCGGATTGAGGCCCAAATGCAGGAACTCACATCTTGGTCACAAAAGGGTCATGCACAGTCAACAAAACTAGAAGGCTTTAAGGAGTATCATCGTGTGAAGGCAAAGCGGCTAGACGCACAAGTGAAATCTAAGAAGAGGCGATTAGAGGCAGAGCTTGCGAAGGCAAGGGTGGAAGCGGTGGAGCCTGAAGCAGACATTCGTTTTTCTTTAAACACGAATCAACGTGTTGGCAAGCGATTATTGGAGAGCAAGCATTTATCTTTATCTTTTGGTGATCGTACGTTATTGAAAGATGTCAGCATCACTGCTCAATTTGGAGATAAAATTGCTATTACAGGAAAGAATGGTAGCGGAAAAACAAGCTTTTTAAAAGTTCTTTTAGGGAAGCTAGAAGCTGAGGGAGAGGTGTGGCTATCCCCTGCAGCAACCATAGGTTATTTAACACAGGAAGTATTTGATTTACCACTAGATCAGACACCAGAGCAATATTTTTATCAAGAAACATTTGAAGAGCGTGGGAAAGTCCGCAATCTGATGAAGAATCTAGGATTTACACCAACACATTGGACATCTGCTATAGGCAAGATGAGCATGGGCGAGCGTGTCAAGTGTAAACTGATGGCTTATATTTTAGAGGACAAAAACGTTCTTCTTTTAGATGAACCAACGAATCATCTTGACCTACCTTCGCGTGAACAGTTAGAGCGAACACTTGCGCAATATAATGGGACATTACTTGTCGTCTCTCATGATCGATACTTTCTAGAAAAAGTAACGAATAGCGTTTGGGAGATTGACAATCAGCACATCAAGAAAAAATGGAGAAAAGATGCTCCGAAGCAAGTAGACGACACAGTCGCACTTCGTTTAAAGCTTGAAACAGAACGACAAGAGATATTAGGTAAACTGAGCTTTTTGACAGCTAAGGATAAGGATTACCCAATGCTTGACCAAAAGTTTAACGAGCTGACGAAGCAAATCAATGAGCTTAAATAGCTAAGCGTTTAAATAAACTGTTGCCAGGGAAAAATATGGATTATAGGTAAACTGGTAAATGGAGGTTTAAGCGATGAAAAAAATAATATTTCTCTTTTTGTTGTTAAGTATGACTATAGCAGGTGCTTGTGCTGATCAAGCTACTAATCATCAAGCACATGACAATAAGAACGATACATCTGTAAGACAATCTAATACTGATACATCGATGACACAGACTGAGGCTCTTCAACAAATAAAGGAGCAAATACATGTGAATGTACCAATAAAAATGCCAACCGCTTTACCCATTGCTAAAGGAAGCTTTTTAACAGCTACAACAAGGACTGATGATGACCTAGTTGAAATTATCTTTTATGAAAGCAAAGAGAATATGCCAATTAATGATATTCGATTAAAGAATTCAGCGACTGTCATTGGAAGATTGTTGGTCAAACAATATAAAAGCGCAGAAGGGGCAAGCACACAGATTGCATTTGATAACTTTAGTCAAAATGGTGGGCAAGAAATTGACCTTGGGTATAATATAAAAGGTTATCAAGATGCGGGTGCTGGCTCATTATGGACTGGTTGGAATGAGGGACGATGGTCCATTGCCTCGCATACACGAACTGATAATCCTGAAGCAGGAGTAAAACTTGCTAAGCAGGCAGTAGAATATTTAGAGAGTCATATGCTGCCTATTCCTAAGCAATATGGCATGGCTCAGCTGGATGTTTATCAATCAGGCAATTTAATCGTGTGGCAGGATGAAAAGCTTGTCTACACACTCGATTCGATCAAAGATCCTTTAAAAGCATTGGAAATAGCCACTGCCTTTTATCCATAATAGTGATCCTAGAGTAATGGTTACTCTAGGATTTTTTATAGCTATCCAGCAGTTCTTTGTATTCGTTGAATCGTTGTTGCCACTCCTCCATTGGAAAGCTATGATGTTCAATGCCATCCAACAAATCTGTTAACAGATCAAGACATATATGCCACCCTGCTAAATCCCTTGAAGTGTGCTGCGTTAGCTCGTGCAAAGTCTCTGCAAAAAGCAATAATGAGCCATTGTCTGTAGAAGACAATTCAAATCTCACTGAATCTGTTCCCCAATCAAATTCGAGTACCTTTTTCTCTATATAATCTGTTATAGCTATTTCCTCATAGGTATTTGTTCCATCGTTCATATTAAAACGCATTTTACCATTCTTACGTAGATCAATGATTTCAAGATTACTCATCCATTTTTGCAATTTTTCATTGGTAGTAATCACTTTCCAAACGGCGTTTACTGAATGTGGTAACGGTCGTTTGTACTTTACGACATGACGATTAGATTGTTTTTCAATAGTTGCTAACATCAGCTTCCTCCTCAATTCTTCGCCTTTAGAGTTTTATCTTCATTATAGGCTGTTAGAGCAAAAAATCACACGACAATCATGAAATTTTAGGATAATATTGTTAAAAAAGGGGAGAAATAATGACACATCAACAGGCATTAGAACGTTATATACAAGCAACAAATACGCATGATTTTAAAGAAGTAAAGGCAATTTTGCATCCACAAGCGGTTTATTGGTTTTCTGATAAAACATGCACAACTATAGAAGAGATTGAGGCATACTTCAAGCATGCATGGCATGTCATTAAAGAAGAGGTTTACTCGGCTAGTAATGTAAAATGGTTAACAATTGATGAAAAGACGGCTACCTGTCTTTATACATATCACTATGAAGGTTATCATAACGAAAAATTTGTATCAGGTAGTGGTAGAGCAACAAATATTTTTACTTGGGTGAACGATGAATGGAAGTTAATTCATGAACATTTGAGTGGTGCCTATTAAATTATTTTCAATGCGACTTGGACAAACAACAATGAAATAATGAGTGTTAGTAGTATTTTAGCTACTTTTAACGGAATATTTGGCAGTGCTAGGAAACCTAACTGGGAGCCAATAAATGCACCTGTACAGCTTCCAAAGATGAGGACACATGTGAGCTGAACAGCCCTTATATAACTGTGGTATATAAATTGGAGGCTAATGAAGTGAGATTACTACAAACGGAGGAAGAACTAAGAAATTTAATAGTAGCAGATGATTGGATGATGAATATTTTATCAACAATCAATACATTGCAACTCCCCGATTGGTGGGTATGTGCTGGGGTCATTCGTTCCATGGTATGGGATTATCTTCATGAAAAAGAAGAAAGAACACCAATTGCTGATATTGATGTGATATATTTTGATAAAATCAATTTAGCAGAAGACATAGAAAAACAGTATGAACAGAAACTTAGAAAGATATCTCCAAATGAGCCGTGGTCTGTGAAAAATCAGGCAAGAATGCATGTGCTAAATGGTAGTAAGCCGTATCAATCTGCTGTCGATGGACTCGCTCATTTTCCTGAAATCCCAACGGCAATTGGGATAAAATTAATAGATGATTCACTAGAAATTGCTGCACCATATGGCATTAGGCATTTAGGAGCTGGCATTGTAGAGCCGACACCATTCTTCCTCGAAAATAAGGATTGTTATACAATTTATCGCCAAAGAATTCTTCAAAAGAAATGGCATGTAAGTTGGCCAAAATTAGAAATTAATCTTCAGTAAAAAAAGGAGGGGAGTCCATTGCAACGAGATAAAATCTATATCATCAAACATGATGAAAGATCAATTGACTGGATAAATGATTTGAGGAGACTATCGGAGAATCAATGGCGTATGGCGATCGAACCTGAAAAATGGTCAGTTGCTGAGGTCATCGGACATCTTCCGTCATGGGATGAATTTGTCTTGAATCATCGACTTCCTTTTCTTTTTACAGAGGAACCTTTACCAACAGGACCTGATGCAGCACAGTTGAATAAGATGGCGGCTAAAAAAAGTCGTGAACAGCCTATGCTTGCAACATTGACAGATTTTATTTTCCACGAGGAGTCGATTACTTCAGGCCATACAACAATTGACAGATGAGCAATGGCAGCAATCGTTTACAATTGGGCAGTCGGAGCTGACAATTGTGGACTATTTTGTAGGATTAATCAATCACGATGTACATCATTTTTCACAGCTTCAGAAAGCTATACAGGTATAGGAGTTTGCCTATGGATATCAAATATTTAATTGATTATTTTGCACATGCTTCTGTAAAATTTACAGATGTGTTTACTAAAAAAATGGAACCTGGTGAAGTTGATAGAGGCAGAACAACAGCACCAGAAAAGTGTGGATTAGTTGTTCCCCTTGCAGGTAGTGCAATCTTTAGCTTTAATGGAACTCCCTATGTGATGGAGCCTGGAATGATTGTCCACGCAGGGCCTCAAATGCCAATCGAAGTGAAAGCGACGGGCCACAAGGGTTGGGAGTATGCAGTCGTTCACTACAGTCTACCAACAGAGGAAGTAGCTCTTTTTCCACTTTCAGAGCAACATTTTTTAATTAATACAGGGTTTAATACGCAAATTATTAGTCATGTTCAGCAATTGATAGAAAGCTATTCCTTTCCGGGGAATATGGCTATATTTAAGTCTAAGACTTTATTTATGAATTTGCTGGAGAATATTCTTTTAGCGGCAAAAATGAAGGTTCTAGATAGTGCCAGTGAGTTAATGGAACAGGCATTACAGTATATACATGAAAATTATGCGGAGCAACTTTCCGTATCAAATATTTCTAAGGAATTTGGTATTGAGCGTCGCCGCTTTGCTTATTTGTTTGAGCAGCATACAGGCATGAATCCGAGCACATATATAACAGAATATCGTATACGACGTGCAAAGGAATTGCTCGAGTATGATGTGATTCCTGTAGCAGAAGTAGCTGAATGTGTCGGATATGTAGATTGTTTTTATTTCAGCCGAGTTTTTAAAAAATGTACGGGCTTGTCACCTTCAGCATACCGAAAGGAAAAAATGGAGGAAGCTAACTATATATAAAAACTGTTTCTTCATAAAAAAGAAGCAGTTTTTTTTTGATGAAATCGGCAAAAATCCATGTCATTTTCGAAATCGTCCATTCACAATCTTTTTTCACTTTGTTAGGATAGTATCCGTAAATGATAATGAGTATCAATTATGTATTGACATACATATGAAAACGATTATCATTATCAATATGAGCTCGTTAGGAGAGAATATCTATGAATAAATATTTTAAAATGTGTGCTCCAGCACTTTTAGCATTATCTTTGGCTGCATGTGGAACAGATAAGGCAGAGGAGTCTACGTCAACTACTAATACAGCAGAAACAAGTGCAACGGAATCACAAACTGAACAATCTAAAACACAGACAATCACGTACTTAGGTGAGAAATATGAGCTTCCAGCAGAAGTGAACAATATTATCGCTGCAAGTCTTGAATCTATGGAAGATGCTGCAATGCTTGGTATTAAGCCAGCCGGTGTACTTGAAGTTGGTGGCAAAATTCCTGCTTATCTAGCATCAGATTTTGAAGGTGCTACACTTGTAGGAAATAAAATGGAGCCAAATGCAGAAGCCATTCTTAATCTGGACCCTGATGTAATCGTGGGTACTTCGAAATTCCCTGAAGAAACGGCTGAAAAGTTGAATAAAATTCAAACAATGATTCCATACTCACATATTTCAACAAACTGGAAGGAAAATTTAACATTGCTTGCACAGTTAGCTGATAAAGAAGATGATGCTAAGAAAATCATCTCAGACTATGAAGCAAAAGTTGCTGATGCACAAGTGAAATCCAAAGAGCAATTAGCAGATAAGCAAGTGTTAATCATTCGTGTTCGCGGTGGCGTAATGTACATCTATCCAGCAGGTGTGTATTTAAACCCTGTACTATATGAAGATTTAGGAGCACCAGTTCCAGAAATTTTAACAACTGCAAAAGCACAAGCTGAATTATCACTTGAAACATTAGCGCAAGTAAACCCAGATGCCATTTTCCTTCAATTTGAGGAATCAGAAAATACGGATTCTCCAAAAGCGTTAGAGGAGTTACAAAAGAATCCAATTTTCACTAGCTTAAAGGCAGCACAAAATAATCAAGTTTTCGTCAACACAATTGAGCCATTAGCACAAGGTGGTACTGCTTGGTCTAAGGTGAAATTTTTAGATGCCGCAGCTGAAAAATTACTTAAATAAGATAAACAGGCTGGTAGTAGATTTGGTGATATCACCGGGCTATTACCAGCCTTTTGTAAGATATCGTATTTTTTCATTGAAGGTAGTTGTTTTCCAAAGGGTATATCACCTGAGTAATCGACATTGTGTTTCGCGAAATGGATAAAGAAAAAGGTGTGAAAGTTGAAAAAAACAAACATCGTGTCATTTTCAATATTAGCGGTATCTCCTTTCCTGATTGTCCTTATAGCACTCGTTTCCGTTCTGTATGGAACTAAAGATATTAGTGCAATGACAGTGTGGCAGTCAATGACAGCATTCGATCCATCTAATGTTGATCATCAAATTATACGGACAGGACGTATTCCTAGAGTAGCCGCTGTATTGCTAGTTGGAGGATTTTTAGCAGTAGCTGGAGCAGTCATGCAGGGGATTACACGAAATTATTTAGCATCTCCTTCGTTAATGGGGGTCAATGATGGCTCTGCATTTGTCATCACATTAGCTATCGTCTTTTTTCCAGGGCTACCAAATTATCAAATGATTTTATTGTCAATGCTAGGCTCTGCATTAGGGGCAGGGATTGTCTTTGGTTTTGGCTCGTTAATTCGCAATGGTCTATCACCAGTAAGGCTAGCCATTATAGGAACGGTCATTGGTACATTTTTAAGTAGTATTGCTACAGCGATTGCTATGTATTTCCAAGTATCACAAACAGTAAGTGCTTGGTATAACACAAAGGTACATATGGTAGATATGGATATGCTCGTCCTTTCTATTCCGTTTGGTTTGACAGGATTAGTCTTGGCTCTATTATCTGCAAAAGCAATTACCATTACTTCACTAGGTGAAGATATTGCCATGGGACTAGGGCAGAAAACAAAAGCAGTGCGTATTATTAGCATGCTAGCTGTAGTATGTTTGACAGGGACAGCAGTAGCCCTAGTAGGAAAAATTGCCTTTGTAGGGTTAGTCATACCACATATTACACGCTTCCTTGTTGGTGTTGATTATCGCTATATTATTCCTTGCGCGGCTGTCATTGGTGCCTTTTTCTTAGCGCTCTGTGACGTTTTAAGTCGTGTTGTCAATTATCCATTTGAAACGCCAATTGGTGTCCTAACAGCATTGGTTGGTGTACCATTCTTCTTATATCTAGTTCGTAAGCACGGAGGTGAAAAACGTGCGTAAAAATACCTCAAGTGTATTCTTTTTGACTATGTCGATGCTTGTTTTACTGATTTTAGTTGCGAGCTATCTACATATTACAAATGGTGTTTTCGATATGTCTGTAATGGATGTTATCAAAACACTATTGCGTATTGAGCCAAATTCTAAATTTGACCTTGTTATTTTTGAATTTCGCTTACCTCGAATCGTCATTGCCGGACTCGTTGGCATTGGCTTAGGAATGGCAGGAGTAGTTTTACAAGGTATTACACGTAATGGACTAGCAGACCCAGGTATTTTAGGGATAAATGCAGGAGCAGGTGCGGCAGTCGTCATATTTATGTTCTTCTTTCAATTAAAGCTAGTGAGTGCAGATATGAGCAGCTGGCTGTCTATTTTAATGATGCCATTGTTCGGTTTTATCGGTGGAACGATTGCGGCTATCCTGATTTTTTCTTTTGCTTTGAAAAATGGTCATCTCGATATGCAACGATTAATATTAACGGGTATAGCCATTAACAGTGGGTTCGGAGCTTTATCCCTGTTCTTATCCTTAAAAATGAGTGCACAAGATTTTGAATCAGCAGCCATTTGGATGGCAGGTTCAATTTATAATGCGAATTGGATTTTTGTACTAACGATGATTCCTTGGCTTGTCATCTTAGGCATTTATGTGCATAGGAAATCGTATTTACTGGATTATTTTCAGCTTGAAGAGGATAGCATCACGAGTTTAGGGATTGCGGTTGAAAAGGAGAAAATGAAGCTTTTATTAGCCAGTGTCGGTCTTGTTAGTGCTTGTGTATCCGTATCAGGAAGTATTGGTTTCATCGGTTTAATGGCACCACATATTGCGAAGCAACTTGTTGGTATTCAGCATCGTTATGTCATGCCCGTGAGTGCGTTAATTGGTGCAGGTTTGTTAATTTTAGCTGATTTTATCGGCAAAACCGTATTTGCACCATCGGAGCTAGCTGTTGGAATTGTTGTTTCAATTATTGGGATTCCATATTTCTTGTATTTACTGGTGAAATCTAAGGCATAGGAGGAAAAGATGTGCAAACTGCATTTAGAATGGAAAACTTGGCTTCTGGTTATGAGCAGGTTCGTGTCTTTGAGGGATTAAATTTAACGATAGAGGAGGGCAAAGTGACAACAATCATTGGCCCGAATGGCTGCGGTAAATCAACCCTCCTTAAGACGATTGGACGTATTTTAAAAAAGCAACAAGGGACGGTTTATTTGCAGGAGCAAAACATGCAAAATTTATCGACGAAAGATATAGCCAAGAAATTAGCCATATTATCTCAAACACCTGTTGCTCCAGGTCAGTTAAAAGTGGAGGAGTTAATTGCGTATGGTCGCTATCCACATCGAAACAACGTCAATCGTTTAACGAATAAGGATGAGGAAATGATTGAGTGGGCGTTAACGGTCACGAATACGATGGAGTATCGCAATCGGGAGCTTGCACAGCTTTCTGGGGGACAGCGTCAGCGTGTATGGCTAGCGATGGCATTAGCACAAGAAACAAATATTTTGTTGTTGGACGAACCTACTACTTATTTAGATATGGCACATCAGTTAGAAGTATTGGATATTGTCAAAAGTTTAAATGAGCAGCACAACTGTACAATTGTGATGGTTCTACATGATATTAACCACGCTGCCAGATATTCAGATCATCTTATTGCGATGCGCAAAGGTGTTATTATGCAATCTGGAACGCCACAGGAAATTTTAAGTGCAGAGGTGATGCGCAAAGTATTTAATATTGATGCTCGCATTATGGAAGATCCTGTAACGAATACACCTGTGTGCTATGGCTATGACATTTTGAAGGAGGACAACAAATGAGTACAGCTAAAATAGAGTATGCTACACAACAAATAACTTCAAAATTGACAGATTATACGTATACGATTAATATCTTTGTACCAAATGAGGAAGCACCAGAAGAAGGTTTTCCAGTGTTGTATGTACTAGATGGCTCATCTTATTTTAATCTTGTAAAGGAAGCCGTGCGTCTACAAAGTCGTAATGCACCGAAAACAGGAGTTCAACCAGCCATTGTTGTGGGCATTGAACATGGTGATGATATGCGTGAAAGAAGGTTTTACGATTTTACAGCGCCAGCAGAGACGTATATCTATCCCGCACGATTTAAAGGAAAAGGTCATGAAAAGCTTGGAGGAGCAGTAGATTTTAGCCGCTTTATAGAGGAAGAGTTAAAGCCAATAATTGAGGCTCATTATCCAGTAAATAAAACTCAGCAAGCATTATTTGGTCACTCCTTAGGCGGTTATTTTACGCTTTGGCAACTATTTCACCATCAATCTAGCTTCCAACGCTATCTAGCTATTAGCCCTTCTATTTGGTGGAATGAGCACGAATTAGTACAATGTGCGTCAGTATTTTTGAACGAGCATCAAGATATGAATGAAACATTGTTTATTAGCGCAGGTGAACTTGAAACCTTTATGGTGGATGATGCACGACAAATGGCAACGGTGTTAGAAAAAATAATGGAAGTTGATTTTTATGAGGCCTTAGATGAAAATCATGCCTCTATCGTACCAACTGTTATGAGTAGAGCAATTCGTTTTATGCAGAAAACACAATAATAGGTAGACCGCATTGTCTTTTGATAATGCGGTTTCTTTTTTCATTAATAAAATACTTGAATTGTACGCATAATAAAGGAAATTTGGTCATCTGTCTGGGATAAATGGAGGCGCTGTATGCAAAATAAAATTTTAAAGAACCCAGTATTTCTTATTTCTAGTGGGGCAATTTTACTCTTAGTCATTATCGGAGCAACGATACCGGAAAAATTTAAGAACGTAGCAAACAGCGTATTTCATATGACAACGGATTATTTTGGTTGGTTTTATTTAATGGCAGTCTTTATTATCGTTATTTTTCTATTTGGCTTGGCGATTAGCAAATATGGCACCATTCGCTTAGGATCTGAAGATGGTCGTCCAGAATTTAGTTTTCTAACATGGATTTCCATGCTCTTTTCAGCTGGACTAGGTGTCGGACTGGTTTTTTGGGGCGTGGCTGAGCCTATGAGTCATTACTTTTCACCACCCTTTAGTGACACAGAACCTCTTTCAACGGATGCAGCCAGATTGGCAATGGGTTATTCCTTCTTTCATTGGGGATTAAGCCAGTGGTCTGTTTATGCCATATTGGGGCTTGTTATGGCCTATGTTCAATTCAATAAAAAAAGAAATATGCTCATCTCTACCGCTTTAGAGCCTATAACGGGAACAAATCGAGTCGTTAAAGGAACGATCGATATTCTTGCGGTCATTGCTACAGTTATGGGGGTAGCCACATCCATAGGGCTTGGCGTGCTACAAACGAACGGAGGTTTGACTTTCGTCTTTGGTTTGCCGGATACATTTATCTTGCAAGTAGCCATTATTCTTATCATGTTTATTGGCTATATGTTGTCTGCAACGACAGGACTTCAAAAGGGCATGAAGATTCTGAGTAATGTCAATATGACCTTAGCGATTGTCTTACTGTTATTCGTTTTTATTACAGGTCCAACGATTTTCATACTTGAGACGTTTACATTAGCGATAGGTGATTACATTTCTAACTTTATTCAATACAGTTTAAGAATGCAGCCATATGTTGGGGGAACTTGGGTGAAGGATTGGACAATCTTTTACTGGGCATGGGCAATCGCTTGGTCACCCTTTGTTGGCTCCTTTATTGCTCGTGTATCCAAGGGGAGAACCATTCGAGAATTCATTATAGGGGTATTAATTATTCCGCCTATTATTGCTTGCTTTTGGATTGCCACATTCGGTGGAACAGCTATGTGGTTTGATTTACATCAAGATGCAGAAATCGCTCAATCTGTTCATAATGATGTAACTGTTGCCCTATTCCAGTTGTTAGAACACTTGCCAGTTTCAACGCTTGCCTCTGTAATTGGAATACTGTTAATCGTTATATTTTTAATTACCTCTGCCGATTCCGCCACATTCATTATGGCAAGTATGACAACAAAAGGTTCTTTAAATCCGACAATATTATCGAAGCTAGTATGGGGTATTTTAATGGCTGCAATTTCAGGTGTTTTATTGTACACAGGAGGGCTTGAAGCATTGCAAACCGCCTCGTTAATTGCCGCATTGCCCTTTACCGTGATTTTACTGTTACTCATGTTTTCATACATTAAAATGATGAAGGATGAAGTTATTCCTCTGAAGAAAAAGGACATTCAACGTTTAAAAATAGCAAGAAAGCATATTGAAAAGGAAACAAAAAAATAAAGAAAAAAATTAAAGCAGTAAACCGTATTCGTGCATAATACGGTTTCTTTTTGTTTAAATATATGAAGAAAGGTGATTGAAGAGTTGTTGAGCTATGAAGGTAATTTTAGCAGAGTTAAAGGATGCACCAATGAATATATAAGTTGATGCTACAGGCTTTGCAAGAGTACGAAAAAGCTCTAGTACACTGAGTGCAACGACAGAGTCAATTGAATATGCACTAATATAATCAAAAAAAGAATTTAGTGTAAAGTATGTATAAGTGTTCTACGAAATATTGAATTATACTGCTCGTTGGGTAATGTTGTAACGAATGAAGAAATGGGAGAGCAGCTAGCTATAGCTGCAATGGAAAGAGGGGGGACAATTGATGAAAAAACTTGGCTGCTTGCATGCTCATCATTCAAATATAGAGTACATAGAGCAAGCTTTTCAAAGTGAGGAAGATTTAGAGCTGCTTCATTTTGTAGATCCTGGCGTTTTACAGCATGTGTCGAAAGGTAGTGATGGTGTAGCATATAAGGTTAAGGAGCAAATAGAATGGATTATTAGCTGTGATGTGGATGCGATGTTAATAACGTGTACAAATTATATTGCTTTATTAGAGAATGAGGCTGTGTTCAATGCCTCGATACCCATTATAAAGATTGACGAGCCTTTTTTTGAAAGCATATGTAATGTGCAACAGCCTCAAATTATTCTTTTTACAAATCCTGCGACAGTAGAAGGAACGATGGCAAGACTTCACCAATATGCTAGGCAGCATGGGAAATCAGTAAATGTTGAGGCAAAAATCATCAAGGGGACATTTGATCTCATTATGCAAGGGAAAAAGAAAGCTTATAATGATGCTATTTCACAAGCTCTACATAAGTTAATGAGTGAGCAAAAGGCCATCTCCGTAGCTCAGCTCTCAATGATGGATGCGGCAAGACAATTTGAAGAGCAGACCGCTCAAACAATTATTCATCCACTAAGGGCTTTGGTTGAGGTCGTAAAGAAGCAAATGGAAGTAACGTTATAAAACAATTTCTATTTTAATAGGCAATACTGTTAATGGTACCATGGAAAAGTAAGAGAATAGAAACGGAGGAGATAGCACTATGACAGATCTACGATACCCTATTGGACAATTTCAATTCCCAAAAGAAATGACTCCACAGCGAGTACAGGAATGGATTGTAGACATTCGTTTATTACCAAAACAACTGGCGGAAGCATTAAGTGGTGCAAGCGAGCATGCATTGGCTAAATCCTATCGTGAAAATGGCTGGACAGTTACACAGCTAGTCCATCATATTGCCGATAGTCATATGAATAGCTATATCCGTTTTAAGCTAGCGCTAACAGAGGATGTCCCAACCATTAAGCCATATAATGAAGCGGAATGGGCACAATTACCAGATTCTGAAATGCCAGTAGCAACTTCTTTTAATTTAATTGAAAATTTACATGAACGTTGGGTTTATTTACTGACAAGCTTAACGGAGGAACAATTACAAAGAGCCTTTCATCATCCTGATTCAGGGCTAACAACATTGGAACATGCAATTGGTCTCTATGCATGGCACGGTAAGCATCATTTGGCTCATATTCAGCATGCTTTGACGAACTAAAGAATAGTATTTTGTGAAAGAAATAAGTGATTTCCTAGTTACTGGAAATCACTTATTTGCTTGCTTAACTTTATAGTATATTTTATACGATAGTAATGCCTGCACTAGCGTTACCAGTAAGAGTTGCAATTACTCCTGTCGAAGTAGCGGAGAACACCATTAATAAACGGTCACCTGCAGATACTGGTACTGGAGTAACATTTGCTGTACCACTTGCTAGAGTACCTAGAACTACTGTTGAAAGAGCTGGTGCTAAGTCAACAAATGCTGTTGTAGGAGTGAAGACATTGCTTCCTGCTACCGCGTGATAAACTTGTGCTCTAACTGTTGCCGAGCCTATTATAGTTACACCAATAGTTGCAGAGAATGTAGCTGAAATAGATGTAATGGAACCTGCTCTAGAAACAGAAAAAGCTTCTGTTCCAACTAATGCTGATAAATCGATATTAGTACCTGCAAGGGATACGCCTGGAATAGATGTACCGAATCCCACAAGGCTTACTGTATCCACTAAACCTGTAGCAAGTGATACTAGTATAACCGGAACTGTTCCAGAAGCGAATGGGATGAGTGAGCCTGTTGCTACTGGTGGAGTAATACATGCTGCATCAATCGCTACAAAAGGTCCAAGTGCACTACATTCACCATTTCCATGACCGTTACCTGAACAGCCACACATTGAGTTATTAAAACACATTTTTACACCCCCTTTCTTCATTATTCTATTCAGTTCAGATTGGGGGTTAAGGGCAATTATCTTCTAAACCTACAAATTCGATGAATTCTTAAAAGACAGTTTTTATTGGAAACAAAAAGACATCCACTATGTGTGTAAATACATAGTGGATGTAAAAAATAAATAAGTTAACTCCATCTTTTAAAGAAATCGAAAAATGAGTTCTTTCCCTTCTTATTTTCTTCAATCGGCTTATTTACAGATTCAGGATGCGTATTCTCCTCTTCAAGGGACGAATGAACCTCATAAGCTGCTCCGGTTTGATACACTTCAACAAACTCCTCTGTTTCTAAAGAAGGAGAATGATAAATGTCAACAGGGTCAGCTATTGTTTCTGAAATGACTTGGTCGAGAGGTTCGCTAACTATTGCTGTAATATCTTGACTAACAGGCTCGCTAGGCAATTCCGAAATAACTTGTTCAAACGATTCTTTAGATATTTGGGAAAACTCAAGATTGTTATCCTCTTTTTCAGAATGCATAACCTCGCTAGGATCGTCTACTATTTCCGTTCCAATGCTAACCGATTCATGAACAATAGAAGAATTATTCTCGATGTTTTCATCACTTGAAGTAGGCTGTACAGCAGATGGGTCATAAATACGTACTGGAACTTCCTTTGCATCCGTGGCATTTTTAAAATGGAAGGTGGATTCAACTGTCGTGTTTCTGTATAAACCATTGTATATTTGGCTTGGGTGCGTATTAATTGATTGAAAATATTGTTGATTAAAATGTCGCTCTTCAGGCTTAGTTGCCTGTAGATCATTGCCAGGAGAAGGAGCGCTATTATTTACATTTAGTTGGTGGTTTGTAGCTTTACCTGCCAAACTTTGCAGTAGTCTATAAGAGGGCTGTGCTGATGTAATCGTCGTTTGATCTGTTGTCTGAGCCATTCTAGGTTGTCTAGGTAAAAGAGTAGCCGAAGTTTGAGAAGGCAATTCAATGGAGGAAGGAATGGTTGTTGTATCATTTTCTTCAACTGTTAATAATTTGTTTAAAACCGCTAAAATCTCTTGATTCATCCCTTCAATGGTTTGATTCAAAGATTCAATCTGTGTTGAAAGAAGCTTTATTTGGTCATCATAGCCTTTTATATACGAATTTTGTTTACTATCTAATGTCTCTGTGATCCCTTCTAAATGGGCCATTTGTGTTTTCAGTCCATCAAACTCCTGCTGCATATAAAGGAAATCTTCAATTGACGTTCCCATCTTTAATGAAGTTAACGATTCTCTGTAGGTTTCAATTTTTTGCTTTAATTTTTCAATTTCTTGAGTGGTATACAATTTTGACTCTTCCATTGTAGTTCACCCCTTTCAGTCCATTATTAGTTTATTAAAAATATTGACTTTCTGTTACAAATATACCGGTCCTTTCAACATTTTAGTCTTCCTATAAAGAAGAAAGTGTGTGAAAAAATGATCCTTTGCTGATTTTAACAAATATCATAAGGAACTATTTGTTAGCCCATGCACTTATAGCTGAAAAACATATGCTACAAACGAAAGATAAAAATTTTATGGAGGTGTCAAAAGGATGCAAGAGCATATGCCATCCCAGGCGCAGGAACTAATTTGTATAAATGTCGATAAGGTATATGACTGGATTGTAAAAGAAATGTCATTTGATATTTCTCCTACTGGAGCAATTACATTCCCAGGCGTAACACCAACGACTGACTTAACTGGTGCAATTGTTACATGTAGAGTAATTCCAGCTGCTACAAACCCAATTGTGATCCTGAACCGTGAGAATCGTCAATTCTCTATTGATGGATCAACTGTTTGTCTGCAACATTTAAATATTCAAAAGAACTTCATTCTAACGATTGTCGTTACTTTACCTAATGGTACTGTTTTCACAAGTGCTGAAATTCCAGTTTCTCGCTGTGAGCAAGTGACATTATGTGCTCCTAAAGGTACAGATGTTGAAATCTTATACACAGATTTAGATTGCTTCGTATGTACAACTGGAACACTTGCAGCTGGAACAGGTACAATTACGTTTTCTGCGTTAACAATTACTGTTGCCGTTTGTCAAAGCATTCAGTCTACATTCCCAGTTACTGTGGAATTCTTAGCAACTTTCTGCGAACCAAGAGCAGACTTACCATTCTCATGTCCAACTGCAGTTCGTCCACAACAGTGCCCTATTATTTTCCCAACTTTAGGTTAACGGTGCTAACAAATAGAGGAAAGTCATATCATGAAGAGAGGATAATCCTCTCTTTTTTTTATTTTAAGTCAGCGGATGTCGCAGATTTCCAAAATAATCTGGATACCATTACGCCTAGGCACAATTGATGGAAAATAGTAAGGAGGTACGGAGTGAAAAATCGTGTAGAAGACAAGATACAGGAATTAAAAGAACAAACAAACGCTTATGTTTATGAAATTAAACAGCTGGTCGAGGGGCTGACCATTCCAAACAGAGTCAACCTCATTAGTTATTTTACAACCTCGTTCAATATTTCTTATGACCCTGAACAAGAAAGTTTATGTTTAGGCTCCTATCATATTCACAATATCGGTAGTACAGCCATTACAAACCCCTATCTGTGTATAACATTACCGAAGGAATCGCCATTTTACTTTTCTGGGAGATATGTTCATGAAAATTTTACGCCAAATTTTAAGACACAGGGACAGAGCAACTGGGAACGTTTTAACGATAAATTAAGCAAAGAGGAGTACTGGCTGAAACCCGTAGGAAAATCAATAATCGAACCGAATGAAACCATTTCATTTACTAATTTTCAAATAAAATGGTCACATAATTTACCATATTCAGGCACTATTATGGGTTTTACATATTGCGATCAGCTTACAGATGGTATTGTCGTTTTAAATCCGATTAATCTCAATGGAATGGGCCAAACACAGGAGGAAGACAATGAGTGAAAATGAAAAACAAGAGTTTGGTAGTGTGCTCCATCAATTATTGAAGGAGCAACTAAGTCGCCGTAATGAACAGGATAATAGCTTTGCATTTCTTGAAAAAAGTACATTACATTTATTAATCGCCTCTCTTGTCTTAGGCGAAAAGAGTGATGCTGAACAATCACAACATCCACAACAAGAAGCGGAGTGGATAAAGCAGTTGGATGAAATACTAGAGGAAAGTAGAATGCAGTTTGAAGAGGTGGTTGATTTACTAAAAAGGTATTCTGGCTAGGGGGTGTGATGATGGACAATGATATTGTAAAAAACAATGATCCAATACAGCTCCAACAAATGATTATTTTTTTAAGGGCCGAATTAGCCAAGTATAAAAATGAAGTGAAAAGGCTTAGAGATAGTGATTATTATGCTTTAGTTCTGCGGCTCGAACGAGAAAATATACAATTAACAAGACTAAGAAAAGATCTTTCGATGGAGCTATTAAAGTTGAAAAGAGACTTTGACAAAGAGCTTCAAGCCTACGATGAAGAAATTCAAAAACGAGAAGGACAAAGAAAAAAACAAATTGCATCCATAGAAGTATTATTAAAGGAAGTTGCCGAATTGCGAGCTGAAAATAAGTCATTGAAGAACAGTGTTCAAGTCTCACATAAAGCTTCGATTGAGACAAATGATAAAGCTATTATTGAAGGTCTAGATAAAAAAATAAGCGACTATACAACAGTAACAGGTAAACAAATGAAGCATATTATAGAGGCGCTAGAAACATATCATAGGGATAAAGTAGAAGCGGACAGCCTTCAACAGCAACTATTAAGAGAGTTGGAGATGAAAAATTTAGAAATTGAAAGATTAACCCATGAATTAGTTGAATTCAAAAATCAAACTGATGGTAGTAGCTCATCGATAAAGCAACAAGTCCAGATAGATGAACAAATAAATTTCAGATTAAGGGTGCTCGATGAATTAGATCAAAAATTGAACGAGCTAGCTTTAGAAATCAATAGAAAGCAAGTATAGCTGAAAATTTTATAATGACTGTTTCAAAATGTATACCTTTGAAACAGTCATTTTTTAGTTGCTCGATTGGAAGGGATGTTGGAGGTGCTACGTTTGATGGAAGGGAAAGCTGCTTGAGCTCCGCTCGAGAAGAGCTAAACTTCGTTCTCAAAATAGAGTAGGTCGCTCAAAGGTTTGCCAACAGCGCTCTCAAAGTGTGGAAACTGGTGTTAAAGAAAGCCCCATCTGCTCCAAGATTAGATAACCTCGCACATACGATGTTGCCCCTGCTCCAACAATAGAGAAATCCACTCAATAAATGCATCAGCACTACTCCAAATTTATCCCATTGCAAAATTATTTTGTTTCTCTATGGACTGTTACGCGTTTCAGGCGAGGGGAGTATTTTTTAAGCTCCAATCTTTCTGGGTGATTGCGTTTATTTTTAGTCGTTATATAGTTTTTATCACCTGTTTCAGTGCAGGCTAGTGTTATTTGAACACGCATGTATGACCCTCTTTTTAAATAGTAATCGTTACGATTTAAACGATATATTTCTCACCGAATATTGTCAAGTTTATTTTTGTAAGTAATAAAAAGCTTTGCATTTTCCAATATTGTATGATTTAATTACAAATTGTAAATAGTAATGATTACGATTTAAGGAGTTGTAATAATGACAAAGAGAATTCCCGTTACAGTATTGAGTGGTTATTTAGGTTCTGGTAAAACAACTATGATGAATCATGTATTGCAAAACAACAAGGATTTACGTGTCGCGGTTATTGTGAATGATATGAGTGAAATTAATATTGATGCGGAGCTGATTGCTAATGGCAGCGGTATATCGCGTACAGAGGAAAAATTTGTAGAGCTATCCAATGGCTGTATTTGTTGTACATTAAGAGAGGATTTATTGCAGGAGGTGGAACGTCTTGCGAAGCTTGGCAATATTGATTATATTTTGATTGAATCGACGGGGATTAGTGAGCCAATTCCAGTTGCACAAACATTTAGTTATTTAGATGAGGAGCTTGGCATCGATTTAACGAAGTTTTGCCAATTAGATACAATGGTTACTGTCGTGGATGCACATCGCTTTTGGCATGATTTTCAGTCGGGAGAAAGCTTATTAGAACGTAAGGAAGCGGTTGGTGAATTAGATGAACGTGATGTTGCGGATCTGCTCATTGATCAAATTGAATTTTGTGACGTCCTGGTCTTAAATAAGTGTGATTTAGTATCGGCAGAGGAGCTTGAACGGTTAGAACGTATTTTGCGTGCATTGCAACCAGAAGCGAAACTTATTCGTACAACAAACGGTGTGATTGATCCAGCAGATATTTTAAATACAGGTCGCTTTGACTTTGAACGGGTTTCAGAGTCGGCTGGTTGGCTAAAGGAATTAGAGCTTGGTCATGAAAATCATACACCAGAGACAGAGGAGTATGGGATATCTTCATTCACCTATAAAAGCAAAAGACCCTTCCATCCGATGCGTTTTGTTGAGTGGTGTGATCAAATGCCAGAATCGATTGTACGAGCAAAGGGAATTGTTTGGAGTGCAAGACATCAGGATGTTGCACTATTATTATCTCAGGCTGGGTCATCTGCAAAAATTGAACCTGTTTCTTATTGGATAGCAGCCCTACCTAAAGCACAGCAGCAGGATGTATTTCAGCAAAGTCCTGAAGTATTGGAGGATTGGGATGAGGAATTTGGAGATCGAATGACACAGCTTGTTATTATTGGGATTGATTTAAATCGAGAAGATATAATCAAACAATTGGACAGCTGTTTATTAACGGATGAAGAGTTCCATAATCCTTGGGAGCGTCTACAGGACCCATTCAACTGGGAATGGCATTAAGAAGAAAAGAAGATTTCGGTTAAGACTCCGAAATCTTCTTTTGAAATACACGATTATAATTAGTAGCATCTCGTAATGCTTTTTCTTCTATAGGAATTCGTACAGAAAGCATTGTAATATTTAATAATGTAAAACAAAATGCTGTAAAGTAAGCCTGAAACATGAGAGGTAGTAAAAGGATTTCCAAACAAACTACCGCATAATTGGGATGACGCATATATTCATATGGCCCTTTACGGACAACTTGAGCATCAGGTAATATAAGAATTTTTGTATTCCAAAAGGAGCCCAAAGAGCGAATACACCAAATCCTTAAGGCTTGCACAGCTATAAATAATATAAAAAATAATGGGAATAAGGGCGAGATACCATTGTTATTAGTGACGATTTCTACAATTAAAAACAGAAAAAAACTAACATGCATTGTGACCATATAGGGATAATGAGAGGCACCTACTTCATAGGCCCCTTGTGAAAACATCCATTTCTCATTGCGTTTGGCAATGACAACCTCTGTCAGTCTTTGTAGAATGACAATAGTTAAAATAAGATAGAAGATCATGTTACTCCCTCCAGTTTAATAATACAGCTTCTGCACAAAAACCAGGGCCAAGAGCGACGAGTAAACCTGTATCCTCCACTTGTCCTTCATGTAACATAAATTGCTCTAATACATATAACACAGTTGGTGATGACATATTGCCATGTTGGCGCAATATTTCCCGAGAAATGTCGGTTTTTTGGGGAGACAAATAAAGTGTATCTTCATAAGCTTTTAAAACCTTTTTTCCTCCAGGATGAGCGATGAAATGAGTAAGTTGCTCACTATACAGTCCTTGTTCCATTAAAAATTTTTCAATGAATGGTCCGAGCCAATTAGTAATAATGGCAGGAATACTTTTTTGAAAAATAACATGAAGTCCATTGTTTTTTACATTCCAACCCATCACATTTTCTGAATCTGGCATCCATTTAGAGCCTGTTGCCAAAATAGAAGGTGTTGTTTTTTTTGTATCGATGGTTAAATCGTCTCCGCAAACGAGAATACAAGCAGCACCATCTGCAAAAAGAGAAGCACCGATTAAATTACTTTTAGAAAAATCATTTGGCTGAAAAGTGAGGCTACATAACTCGACACAAACGACAAGCACCTTCGCATGTGGATGGGCTTTACAAAAATCAAAGGCTCTACTTACACCTGCTGCTCCGCCAGCACATCCTAACCCCCATAGTGGAATACGTTTCAGTCGATCTGAAAAGGGAAGTTTATTCATCACACGCGCATCAATGCTTGGTGTTGAAATGCCAGTACTACTGACAAAAATGATAGCATCAATCTCTTCGGGAGAAATGGGTGAAGATAAAAAAGCATCATTTTCTAAACATGCCTGGATGACGTTCACGCTGTATTGTGTAGCTAATTCAATATATAAATCATTGCGTTCCTCAAAGGAGTGATTCGTACGATGCCATTCTGATGGAACACAAAAATGGCGGGTGTCGATGCCACCATTTTCAAAAACCTTTAAGTAGCGCTCTAGTTTTGGGATTTTTGCATAGAAAAGCTCTTTCGTTAGTTCCTCTGCATTTGATTGCTGTAATGTGTAAGGTGGTTGATGTGTGCTAATAGAAATGATTTTAGGCAATTCAACATCTCCTCGCATTTAGTGGTCTTGTTCATTCTATGCGTCAAGGATTAGAATAAATGCTTATAAGATTATAATTGACAATTTCTGAAAATTTAGCTATATTGATAACAACTAAATGGAAAGAAGGTGATGTGACATGATGAATAGATCTATTTTTAGCGAACTGCAATTCGGTTTGTTCCATTTCACACGCCTAAAATATACAAAGTGACGCCGTGCTATAACTCGGGGTATTTGTGTATCTTTTAAACGTGCCTGTGAAACCTTGTAACTGCCGAATTGCAGCTACAAGGTTTTTTTCGTGGTTCAAAAAATGCTGAATGACGATAGAGTCTCTGGCGGATATTACAGACATTGCGCTGAGGCGTCAAGGATATGTACGTTTAGGAGGAAAATAAATTGAATTTAACAACAGTAGGTTTTACAACGTATTTTGAAGAGCAAATGATGGAAATGAAAAAACAGCCTAAATTGAAGAATTGTGTGCCTGCAAGGGTTACATTAGAGCATAAGCATTCTTACCGAGTGTTAGCCGAAGAGGGCGAATGGCTTGCGACAATTGCTGGTCATTATGCGTATACGTCTTTAGCTCGGGAGGACTATCCAGCAGTTGGTGATTGGGTGCTAGTAGAGAAAATGCCTGGTGAGGAACGAGCAATTATTCATCAGCTATTCCAACGAAAATCTGTATTTTCACGTAAAGTTGCAGGAACTGAAATTCAAGAACAGATTGTCGCATCAAATGTCGATATCGTGTTACTTGTTATGAGCTTGAACGCTGATTTTAATATTCGACGTTTGGAGAGATATTTAGTAGCTGCCTGGGATTCAGGGGCAAGGCCAGTGATTGTCCTGACGAAGGCAGATTTATGTGAGGATACTGCAAGCTTGGTACAAGAAGTTGAGTCTGTAGCATTTGGTGTAGATATTTTTGTGACGAGTGCTTTATCGGGCGAAGGCTTAATGGAAATTAAGACATTGTTCACGGAGGGAGTGACAGGGGCATTGCTAGGCTCTTCAGGGGCAGGGAAGTCGACCTTAACAAATGCTTTGTGTGGGGAGATGCTGATGAAGGTTGCTGGTATTCGTGAGGAAGATGCTAAGGGTCGTCATACAACTACTCATCGAGAGTTAGTCATATTACCAGATGGGGGCTGTTTAATCGATACACCAGGGATGCGTGAGCTTCAATTATGGGATCAAGGTGATAGTTTAGCTTCAAGCTTTCAAGATATTGAGGAACTAGCAACAGCTTGTCGTTATCGTGATTGTACTCATCAAAAAGAGCCTTATTGTGCTGTCCAGCAAGCTATTGTTGATGGAGAGTTGGATCAATATCGCCTCCAAAGCTACTTTAAGCTCCAAAGAGAATTAGCTTATATGGAACGCAAAACCAATGCACAGGCGAAACTTGAGGAGCAACGTAAATGGAAGCAGATTTCTAAAGGAATAAAAAAAGGTAAAAAATAAGCATTAGGAGCTTAGTTATGACCATTCAACATATTAATCATTTACTATTTTCTGTATCCAATTTAGAGGAATCCACCGCATTCTATGAAAATGTTTTCGATGCTAAATTGCTAGTAAAGGGGAAAAGCACAGCCTATTTTGATGTAAATGGGCTGTGGCTCGCCCTGAATGTAGAGAGGGATATACCACGGAATGAAATCCATCATTCCTATACCCACATCGCCTTTACTATTTGTGAGGATGACTATAATAAAATGTATGATAAATTGCTACAATTAAAGGTCAATATTTTAACAGGGCGTCAAAGAGATGAGAAGGACAAAAAATCGATTTACTTTACAGACCCAGATGGTCATAAATTTGAATTTCATACAGGAACTTTGCAAGATCGTTTGGCTTATTATAAGCAGGAAAAGCCTCACATGACGTTTTTTGATAATTAATCAGGGAGTGATTCTATGAATAAAGCTTTTATTTTTGATATGGATGGCACGTTATTTCAAACAAATCTTATATTAGAGCCTGCGCTCGACGCAACATTTGATGTGCTACGGACAAGTGGCTTGTGGCAAGGAGAAACACCGATAGAAAAATACAGAGAAATAATGGGCGTTCCTTTACCTGTTGTGTGGGAAACATTATGTCCTATGCATACAATAGAGATACGTGAAGAGAGCAATGTTTTATTCCATGTAAAGCTGATTGAGCAAATACGCAATCATCAGGGAGCTTTATATCCATATGCTGAACAAACTCTTGCAGCATTATCAGAGAATTATCCGTTATACATAGCGAGTAATGGACAGGTTGACTATTTACAGGCGATTGTTGAAACCTATCAATTAGAGCGTTTTATAAAGGGAATCTACAGCATTCAATCTATTGTAAGTGGGCATAAATCAGATCTAGTAAAACGAGTTGTAGAAGAAAATGAAATCCAGAACGGGGTAGTGGTGGGAGATCGTTCGTCGGATATTCAGGCTGCACATGACAATCAACTACAGTCGATAGGCGTTCGTTTTGGCTTTGCACAGGATAACGAATTGCAAAAGGCAGACATTATAATAGATGATTTAACAGCGTTATTAAACATCACATTCAATTAATTGCTTAAATTTTAATCTTTATCGAAAAATAGAGTTGATTTAACGACAATCATTGCATTTCATCACTAGAAAGCGTAAAATAGTGCCAATCCTATAGGAAAAGCATTGAAAAGGAAAAGTAAATTGGAGCAGCATTTTGTAGAGAGCCTCTGTTGGTGGAAATGAGGTAAATGAACCCTTTTGAAAATGACCTTTGAGCTTCGTACCGAAAGCTTTTTAGCAAGTAGATTACGACGAGATGGGCACTCGTTACAACAGCGGCAGTATCTCTCATTTTGAATGGAGACGTACTGATGGAGACAAATAGTGTGAGCTATTTGTAAATATAGGTGGTAACACGGGTATACTCGTCCTAATCAGATTTGATTAGGACGATTTTTTTTTTACCATTTTTTTAGTGAGGGGAGCAAACTAGAATGACAATTGTTATTGGAGGCGCTTGGCCATATGCAAATGGTTCTTTGCATTTAGGGCATGTTGCCGCACTATTACCAGGTGATATTTTGGCTAGATATTACCGACAAAAAGGTGAGCAGGTTTTATATGTATCAGGCAGTGATTGTAATGGTACACCTATTTCTATTCGTGCAGCACAAGAAAATACAACAACAGAGGCCATTGCCAATCACTATCATGCTGAATTTACGCAGTGCTTTCGTGATTTAGGATTTACCTATGATTTATACACTAGAACAGATGCAGAACACCATCATGAATCCGTAAAGGGCCTATTTTTACAGCTACTAGCTAACAATTTTTTATACAAAAAGAAAATTGAACAGGCTTACTGTGAGACAGATCAACAATTTCTACCCGATCGATTTGTTGAGGGAATTTGCCCAAATTGTGGTGCAAAGGCAAGGGGAGATCAATGTGATAACTGCTCAGAAATCTTAGACCCACTGGATTTAATAGATAAACGTTGCAAAATATGTGGCAATGAGCCTGTTATTCGTGAGACAGAGCATTTTTATTTTACCTTTAGTCAATTTCAAGGTAGATTGGAGTCTTATGTGGCAGAAGCGAAGGCCCATAAACGTTGGCGAGATAATGCTTTAGGTTTAACGGAGCGTTACTTGGCAGAAGGGGTTCCTGACCGAGCAGTAACAAGAGATTTACCAAACGGCATAGATGTCCCAGTGCCAGGCTTTGAAGGGAAAAAAATATATGTATGGATTGAAGCAGTAGCTGGTTATCTATCAGCAAGTCTAGAGTGGGCAAAAGAGCATCAAATAGCGATTGAAGATTTATGGAATGAAGAGACCATTTCGTATTATGTCCATGGGAAGGATAATATTCCTTTCCATACGGTTATTTGGCCAGCTATTTTAATGGGAATTGGGGCGCAAGCATTACCAACACATATCGTATCGAACGAATATTTAACATTAGAAAAACGAAAATTATTAACTAGTCAAAATTGGGCTGTGTGGGTTCCGTATATTTTAAGTCGTTATGACGCAGACGCCATTCGCTACTTCTTAACGATGAATGCGCCAGAAAACCGTGATACAGATTTTTCATGGCGAGAATTTATTTACAGTCATAATAGTGAATTACTCGGTGCCTATGGTAATTTTGTCAATCGTACATTGAAGTTTATTGAGAAATCCTTTGCCAGCCAGGTGCCACAGGCTGAAGTAGATAGCAATATTCGTAAACAAACCATTCAACTGTTTAATGAAGCGGGCAGGCTGATTGAAGGAGGGCATTTTAAACAAGCGTTAGAAGCCATTTTTGAGTATATTCGAGGGGCTAATCGCTATTTTGACGTACAACAGCCATGGCAACAAGTAAAAGAAAATGTGGAGGCTAGTAATCGTACACTAGCAACCTGTGTCTATATTATTGCTAATTTAGGACAGCTACTGCATCCTTTCTTACCATTTTCAGCAGAGAAGGTAAGGAATATGTTAGGCATACAGGAAATGATGTGGCATGAACAAGTAGAATTGCCTCAAATGATTCAAGCAGTAGCTCCTTTGTTTGAACGTCTTGACATTGAACGAATTGAAGAAGAGTATCAAAAATTAGTGAGGGACAGTCGTTAGATTTGAAAAAGCAGTATGACTCATATGATCTGACCCCAAAAAGATAGATTGATGTCTAATTTTTACGGGGTAGTTCACATACGTCATACTGCTTTTTTCAATTCAATTTAATTCATCACAGGTGTTAATTTTGCTACAACAATGCTATTGATAGCATTAATATAGGCTAAGGCACTTGCCTTTAGAATATCAGTATCAGCTGCTTTGGCAATATACTTTTCGCCATCATACTCAATCGTAATTTTCACCTTACCTAAAGCCTCTTTGCCTCGTGAAACACTATTGATATTGTATTCCACTAGTTTTATATCTATGTTTGTAATTTCTGCAATGGCTGAATATAAGGCATCGATTGGGCCAGAGCCTACTGCACTTGCTTTAAAGACTTCGCCGCCTTTACGAACTTTCACACTTGCAGAAGGGAAGCTAGTATTGCTGACGA
The DNA here is from genome assembly GCF_038630385.1 of Lysinibacillus sp. FSL L8-0126. NCBI lineage: Bacteria > Bacillati > Bacillota > Bacilli > Caryophanales > Bacillaceae > Lysinibacillus > Lysinibacillus sp. FSL L8-0126. The sequence goes on from NZ_CP152028.1 coordinate 1,870,980, forward strand.
CTTGTAGATCGTCGATATCAAAGAATTGGTCACTATAATGTGTGGCATTTTTATTATTGGCATCATGTTTTTCATAATAGCTTTCCACAATAACGTATAAGTCGTGATCATATACTTCCTTTTTCGCATCCGCTAGCTTTAAGAAGCCTTCAAAAATGCCTTCAAATTCATCTGTAGAAAGATTAGTAAACCCTAATTTTTCAAGGGCATTTTTTACTGCATGGCGACCAGAGCGAGCTGTTAGTACTAGCTCCATATCATCAAGACCTACGTCTTCAGGGTGGACAATTTCATAAGCATCACGAGATTTTAGCAAACCATCCTGATGAATACCAGAAGAATGCGCAAACGCATTATCTCCCGTAATAGCTTTATTGACCTGGACATCTAGACCCATAAAGCTAGAAACAAGGCGTGAAGTATTCATAATCTCTTTTGTATTGATACGTGTCTCAGCGTTGTAGACGGAGCTACGAGTTTTTAGCGCCATGACAACTTCCTCTAATGCAGCATTACCTGCACGTTCACCGATACCATTGATTGTACATTCCACTTTATCCGCCCCATTTTTAATGGCAGCAAGTGTATTAGCCGTTGCCATCCCTAGGTCATTGTGACAATGAACGCTTAGAAGAACGCTATCGTTTAAATTTTTCATACGGTCATTTAATTTAAAAATCATCTCTCCAAATTCTTCTGGTTCTGCAAAGCCAACCGTATCAGGAACATTAATCATAGTTGCGCCAGCTTTCATAACAGCTTCGATTGTTTTCCAAAGATATTCAAAATCTGAACGAGACGCATCCTCTGTGGAATATTGAACTTGCGGCAATAATGATTTAGCGTACTTCACAGCATCTACACCAATTTGTAGAATTTGATCCTTTGATTTGCTGAATTTTTTCTCCACATGAATGTCGGATGTTCCAAGTACCATGTGAATCATTGGATTTTCTGCATATTTTACAGCGTTATAGACGGCATCAATATCTGCCTTCACTGCACGTGCTAATGCTGTAATCATGATGTCGTTCGTGTTGCCGACCTTTTCAGCTACGGCCCTGACAGCATCAAAATCACCTTGTGATGAAGCGGGGAATCCAGCTTCGATAATATCGACTCCTAGTTTTTTCAGTTGCTGTGCAATCTCTACTTTTTCATATAGATTTAGCTTTGCACCAGGCACTTGCTCGCCATCACGTAAAGTTGTATCAAACACCCAAATTTTTCTTCCCATTCTCAAACACTCCTTTTGTCGTAATTAGTATCTAAAATCTACACGTAGGCCAAAGTCATTAAAAAAAAAACCCATCTCTATATAAAAATAGAGACGAGTTTATGCTCGCGGTACCACTCTAATTGACCTTCTCATTACAGAAAAAGTCCACTTATCGACAGCTATCACTGTCTATCCTGTTAACGGGGGAAACCGACATCCCTTACTACTATGTTCAGGGAGTAGCTCATGGACGAGTTCAAAATGTGTGTCTACCGATTTACACCAACCATCGGCTCTCTACAAGTACACAATCACTTTTACTATTTCCAATCTTGGCCTGCAATGTGTTGTTGAAAGCAATAATACTTGGATATTAACTTCCTGTCAATAATATTCTAAAAATTTTTTTAATTCTGTCTTAAACGATGTGTATCTTATTAATCATTTGATATTTAGTGAAATGTATAGGAAACCACTAAAAATAGTAATTTCTGTGAGATAATAATGGAGTAATTGAACACCATGAAAGGAAGGAAACACCATGAAATTTGTCTTTGATTTAGATGGGACTATTTGTTTTAAAGGGAAACCGTTAAGTGAAGGAATCATCAATGCTTTAGAAGCATGTAGACGGCATGGACATGAAGTGATGTTTGCCTCTGCAAGACCAATACGTGATCTATTACCGGTATTACCAGAATCAATGAGAGCATATCCAATGGTAGGTGGTAACGGGGCATTTGTTGCTCGTGATGGAGAAACAATTGAGGTGACAGCTTTTGCTTCAAAAATAGTGGAGGGTATTCGGCAGATTATTAACGCTTTTCAATTACCATATCTAGTAGATAGTCATTGGGATTATGCTTATACAGGAAGTGAGGATCATCCAATTTATCGAAATCTAGATCCTTTAAAAGCGGCAAAAAAAGTAGCATTGCAGGATATTCATGACATTGTAAAGGTAGTGTTATTTCCAGGGGAACAGCGAGAAGCTGTATTGTCTGAACTACAAAAGCTTCCGGTGAGTCTGTATGAGCATGCTTCAGAAAATATTGTGGATATAAGTCCTAATGGTATTGATAAATGGAACGGCTTATCTAAATTGGGTGTTGCTGCAGGGGAGTTTATTGCATTTGGAAATGATGCAAATGATGCTTCTATGTTTTTGAAGGCGAAGGAAAGTGTCTGTGTAGGAGAGCACCAGGTACGTGAAATGGCTACATTACAAGTTCCTAGCGAGGAAGCTGCCGTCATTGAAATGCTTCTTATGCTAAGTGTAAAGTACAGTACATAGAAATATATAACTAAAAAACTGCTCATTTTCTAGAGGCAATAAGGTGCTGCACCCCAAAAGTTAGAGTAAAAAACTTTTGGGGTGTTTTTTTATGGCAAAATATAGCGATGAATTTAAGTTAAAGGTTGTGAAAGAGTATTTAACAGGAAAAATAGGTCTTAAACGATTAGCTAAAAAATATTCCATTCCATCTACTACAGCAATTAGAACATGGGTAGCTGCCTACAAAGCATATGGGAATAATGGTATTAAACGAAAAAGAAGTAAGGAAGTCTATTCTGTTCAATTTAAAGTAGATGTATTACACTTTATGAAACAAACAGGTGCTTCCTATCAAGAGACAGCGATTCAATTTAAGATGAACAATCCACGTTTAATCGCTAAATGGAACCAAAAATTTCTGGAAGAAGGGATAGAGGGCCTGCAAGAAAAAGCAAAGGGGCGCCCATCTATGTCGAAAAAATCAAAACCAACTAAACAAGAAAAAGAAATGTCACGTGAGGAGCAGTTAGAACGTGAAAATGAACTGCTTCGTCTAGAGGTGGCATACTTAAAAAAGTTGAAGGCTTTTCGAGAGAACCCGGAAGCATTCCTCGGAAAGCACAAGCAGTCATTGCCTTTGAACTCAAAGAAGAAGGATTCCGATTAAAAGACATTTTAATGCGTGTAGATATTCCAGAAGCTACGTATCATTATCACATCAAGCAACTGCATCAGGAAGATCCAGATAAGGGATGGCAAACATTGATTTTAGAGACGTTTAAGAAACATGAAGGACGATATGGCTATCGTCGTATACATACGGAGTTAAAAGCGCAAGGCTACATCATTAATCACAAAAAAGTACAGCGCATTATGCAGGAATTAGATTTGAAATGTGAGAAATTCGTCCGCAAGTCGCGCTATAAATCGTATAAAGGTACGGTTGGAAAAGTGGCGAAAAATCGTTTAAATCGCCGTTTCTATACGCATTACGCCGTACAAAAAGTGGTGACAGACGTAACTGAATTCAAATGTACAGATGATGAAAAACTATATCTGAGCCCAATTATGGACTTATATAACGGAGAGGTTATTGGGTTCAGTATGTCTAAACGGCCTACAATGGATTTTGTGCTGGACTCATTGAAACAAGCCCTTCCAGTCATTCGAGAACGTGCAGAATATCGAACAACAATCCATTCAGATCAAGGCTGGCACTATCAACATAATAAATGGGTGAAAACATTAAAGCAGAACAAGATTTTCCAAAGCATGTCTCGCAAAGCAACGTGTGCAGACAATGCAGCAATGGAAAACTTCTTTGGCTTACTCAAACAAGAAATGTATTACGGGGAAGAATTAGTCTCATATGACGTGTTAAAAAAGAAAATTGAAAAATATATCCACTACTATAACAACGAACGTATTAAACAAAAATTGGCCGGCATGAGTCCGGTAAAATACCGAACTCATGCCAGCCAATTAGCTGCATAAATAAAAACTCTAACTTTAAGGGGTCACTACCTAAACCTTCAGAAAATGAGCAGTTTTTATTTAATCTAATTTAAAACGAGAAACTTGCGTGTGAAGCTCTTCTGCCATATTTGAAAGGGTAGCTGCTGAAGCTGCCACTTCTTCAATAGTAGCCAATTGTTCTTCTGAGGCAGAAGCGACATTTTGTAAATTAGATGAGGACATTTGTGCAATCGTTGCTATTTCATCAAAGGAAGCATAAATTTGCTCTGCACTAGATGACATCTCCTCCGACACGGTTGTAGCTTCTTGGATTTGCATGGAAACTTGTTCAATAAGCTCGACAATTTTAGAGAAGCCTTCTTCTGCTACTTTTACAACTTTCATACCAATTTGAACCTCTTGCGTACCGGTATCCATCACGGTCACAGCACGATTTGTATCTTGCTGAATTTCAGAAATTAAAGTAGCAATTTGCTCCGCGGATTTTTTCGATTGCTCTGCTAACTTTTTCACTTCATCAGCAACAACGGCAAAACCACGCCCATGATCGCCTGCACGAGCCGCTTCAATTGCAGCATTAAGTGCTAATAAATTTGTTTGTTCAGCAATATCCGTAATAATCCCAATAATATTGCCAATTTCAATAGAATGTTCATCTAAATTTTTCACAACACTTGCCGACTCTAAGACGGCTGTATTAATTGTTGTCATCTGAGAAATGACACGATGTAATGAATCATTGCCTTTCTTAGCTTCTGAATTCGTTTCGATTGCCAGTTCAGAAACCGCAGCCGTCGTAGAAGCTAATTGCTGTATGCCCTTTGTCATATTTTTCATCGCTTCAGAGCTTTCTGAGGCATTTTTTCCTTGGGCTTCAGAGCCACTAGCAACCTCTTGAATAGAAGAAGTGATTTGTTCTGTAGCCTGTATAGTTTGGTCTGCACTTGCTGTTAACTCAGCAGCAGAGCCACTAACTTGCACTGTGTTTTGACGGACATTTGTAATTAAATCCTTTAAATTTGCAGCCATTTGATTAAAGGCAAGGGCTAAGTCACCCACCTCATCACGGTTTTTAATACGAATTTGTTCGGCTGTTAAGTCGCCTTCCGCTATTTTTTTAGCAGCTTTAGCCATGCCATTAATAGGGCGGGACATTAGGCTTCCTACAACCATTGCAATTATCAGACTTATGACAACAGCAAAGACCCCAAGTAGAAGCATTTGGAGTTTAATATCTTGAATTTGTTTTGATGTAGCAGCCATTTTTTTATCAATATAGTCACTTTGATAATTTGAAAGGTTTTCAACGCGTTCATCAAACTGTTTAATGATTAGGCGTCCTTGAGTACTATCAAGTTTTTCATACTTTTCAGTTTCTCCTTCAGCCTTTAACGCAAACATACGGTCAGCGAATTGTTGGACACTTTGCTCACTTTTGTTAATAGCCTCTAAGAATTTTATTGATTCATCAGAATCTAAAGTAGCCATCAACTCTTCAGATTTTTGCTTAAATTCCTCGCGAGAGTCCTGATTGCTTTGATAATTTTGCTTGTCTCCAAGCAGTAAATAGCCACGCATACTAACAATTTCTTGTTTTGCAATAACTCGTAATTCCTGAATACTGATTGATTTAGTTGTTTGTTCCTCCAGTAATGTACGATAGGTCTTATTTACAGAATCTAGCTGTTTTATATTTAAACCAATTGTCGTAACAAGCACTAAAATCACTATAAAAAAACCGAGTAATAATTTCTTGTAGATAGTAAATCGCATAGTTGAAATGTCCTTTCTCAGTAATTAGTAGAAATGTTACAAAATAATGAAATATGTATATATATCATTTATATCAGATTATACGGATTTTACAAAGTATTATGAGTATTTTTACTGTAATTAATAGTTTGAAGATAATATCAATTTATATGTGATGTGATAAAAAAAGGATATTTTATAGATAAAATATTAATAATAATAGAGATGGTTAATGATATCTATTGAATATTAAGCCAATTTTCATAAATTTTGAAACTTTATTTATAGTAGTTACGTAGAAGGAGTAATGGAAATGAATAGGGGTGAAGGAAATGTATAGACCAATTTTAAAATTACCCAAAACAAAATCAGAGAAAATATGGAATTATATTGGCGGAGGTATATTTGTTGTATCCATCATCTATATTATATTTGCATGGTTCGAATTACCTAATGAAATTCCTGCGCACTTTAATGGTGTAGGCGAGGTAGATCGATGGGGCTCAAAAGTAGAGTTATTTATTCTTCCATTCATTGGTTTATTTTTATGGATTGTCATGGGACTACTAGAAAGGGCCCCACATATGCATAACTATCCAGCACGCTTGAATGAAAACAATGTAGAGGCATTCTATTTAAATAGCAGAAAAATACTAAATGAAGTGAAAAACCTCTGTCTTATTTTCTTCGCATTTATATCATTCCAAATGGTTCGTATTGGTCTTGGTGAAACAAATTCGTTAGGTTGGTGGGTCTTACCTGTCATCCTATTAGGAACTGCTATTCCGATTATTAAAGGGATAATTGCGACTGCCAAAATAAAATAATAGGTAATAACGTAAACGCTTGAAATTTTTCAGGCGTTTATTTTTTATACCCAAGTTTTCAATAATTCAGTATACTAACAAAACTAAGATGAAAATGTATCAGTACATTATTAGCGGCCAAAAAGGAGATAAAGGTACAGTAAAATGGTGTTAAAGCTAGGCAAAAGGAATTTAAACTGAAGGCTGAATTAGCAGTTGTTATAATCAATAAACCTCGTGATTTGTTAGTTAGAAGTTCTGGTAAAGCACCATTTAATCGAATTATTTCATTTGTGTTCTCTAGTGATGAGATGGTAAATTATTTACAAAAAGTGTTAAAGAGGACTACGCTAGGAGTGAAGGTAGTAAACTACATGATAAAAGTGAGGCAAAATATGAAAAATGTATATATGGAGCAAGTCGAAGAAAAATGGCGTGATGCTTTTAGTGAGCTTGTTGCTGTCGTAGAAACGAATGTACCAGATGGATTTGAACAAACAATGCAATATGGAATGGTCAGTTATGTGGTACCATTAACATCCTATCCTGAGGGTTACCATGTGACACCGAATACGCCATTACCTTTTATTAGCCTAGCTGTACAGAAGCGTCATATTGCACTCTACCACATGGGTATTTATGCAGATCCAGCATTGCTTTCTTGGTTCCAAGAGGAGTATGCAAAGCGAGTGCCCACAAAATTAAATATGGGGAAAAGCTGTATTCGATTTACAAATGCAAAAAATATTCCATTTGATTTAATCGGTGAGCTTGTGTCAAAAATAACCCCTACGCAATGGATTTCACATTATGAAGGAGTGAAAAAATAGATGAAAAGCGCGACTCCATTTTTAATGTTTCAAGGGCAGGCCAATGAGGCAATTGAACAATATAAGCAGTGGTTTCCAGATTTAGAAGTTGTTAGCTTAGCGTATATGGATAATTCACAACAGGTAGCAATGGCAGTCCTCCATTTAAAGGGATTAAAATTGCTGGTGAATGATAGTGCCATTCAACACGAGTTTACGTTTACTCCATCAACATCAGTCTTTATAGAGTGTGATTCGGAGGAGGAAATAAACCGTTTTGTTGCCCAAATGCTAGAAGGCGGCCAAGCATTAATGCCACTTAATCATTATGGTTTTTCTAAACAGTTTGCATGGATTCAAGATCGTTTTGGCATGTCCTGGCAATTATCGTATGATTGATGAATTAGGAATATAAATAATGAAAAGAAAACAAAAAATAGTAGTAAAAGGGGAATTGAGGATGGCGGTAACTTTAGTGAAGCATGATATTAAATATGCTGAGGCGATGCATGAGTTATCTTCTATGCCGCAGGTGCGAGATGCCCTCGGGTTACCTGCTGGTAAGGTAGAAGATACCATTAATTTTATCAAACGTGAATGTGTGGACGAGGAAGAGGGGAAGACGGTTCCTCGTGTAGTTTTGAATGAGGAAGGGCAACTGATTGGTGTAACATCCCTAATGTTTATAGATCATGATAAAAAGAGCTGTCATATTGGCTCTTGGCTAGGTCACCAATTTTGGGGGAAAGACTATAATCTTGAAGCCAAAACAGCTATCTTAGACATTGCATTTTTCGAGCTAGGACTAGCACGGGTTTTTGCTGGGGCTCGGAAGGTAAATATCCGATCACAAAAAGCACAAGAAAAACTGCCTTTTATTCGATTAGGTGTGGAAAGTAAATATCCAGAGGAGCATTCATGGTTGGAGGTGAAGGAAAAACAACCGTGTGTGTTAAATGTCTTTGAACGTGAAGATTTTGTCCGTTATCGAATATCCCTACAGAAGGTAGATGGCAATCGTGAAGATTTTTTACCACAATTAATGCTAGCTGATGAAAGTGAAATGGTAGTTCGAGAATACTTAGATAAAGGCACTTTATTTGAAATTAAGTGTGGGGAGCTGCTGGTGGGGGTGGCGTTAGTCATTGCGCAATCTGATACAACGATCGAGTTGAAGAATATTGCTATTGTGCCAAAGTACCAAGGGAAGGGAATGGGCAAAGAGGTATTACGACAACTCACTGAAATATGCCAGAAGGAAGGCTATCAAACAGTGCTTGTTGGAACAGCCAACTCAAGTATTGATAATATTGCCTTTTATCAAAAAGCAGGCTTTCGCATGGAGGCTATTGAAAAAGATTTCTTCCGCCATTATCCAGAGCCTATTTATGAAAACGGCATTCGCGCATTAGATATGATTTTCTTTTCAAAGGCATTATAAGTATCTTCATAAAGAAATACCCGTTCAACAAAGGTTGAGCGGGTATTTTTATTTCCCAAGCAGAAGAGCCATTAACTTTTCTTTGGAATGTAAGAAATCGTCTAATGTATAGCGATCTAATACGTTCAAATAGGCTTGTAAAGCTTCATACAGAACACCTTTCAGCTGACATTCTGGGGCTATTTTACATAGATTATTTTCTTTATCGAAACATTCTACAAGATGAAAATCTTCTTCTGTATGACGAACAATTTCACCGATAGTAATGGTTTTTGGATCGATGGCTAAGCGAATGCCACCACCACGTCCACGAATCGTTTCGATATACCCTAATAATCCAAGCTGATGTGTCACCTTCATTAAATGGTTTTTCGATATATTATAAGCATCTGAAATCTCTTGAATAGTTGATAATTGACCATCTTCCTTCGCACCTAGATAAATAAGAGTACGCAGAGAGTAGTCTGTGTATAAAGTTAAGCGCATCAGAACACCCTACTTTCTATAATTCAAAATAATTATAGCATTTTTACATTGAAGTATAATATTTTCAAACCATTTTTAAAGATGTATTTAAAATACATTAATTATGTCCATTTTGTTAAAGATGTATTTAAAATATTGCTTTAAGAAAATGAAAGGGTTATATTGTAATCACGAAAGGATGGTAAGCGATATGTTAAAACAAGAAACAATTCAAATTATTAAAGCAACAGTACCTGTATTAGAAGTTCACGGTGTTGAGATCACGAAGACGTTTTACAAAAATATGTTTCAAGCTCATCCAGAATTATTAAATATTTTTAATCACACGAACCAAGAACAAGGTCGTCAGCAAACAGCATTAGCTAACACTGTTTATGCTGCTGCAGTTCATATTGAAAATTTAGAAGCAATTTTACCAGCAGTAATGCTTATAGCACATAAACACCGTAGTTTAGGTATTTTACCTGAACATTACCCAATCGTTGGGGAAAACTTATTAAAAGCTATTAAGGAAGTACTTGGTGACGCAGCAACCGATGACATTATTAATGCATGGGCTGAGGCATATGGCGTTATAGCAGATATTTTCATTCAAGTAGAAGAAGAGTTATACCAGAAAACTGAGAATAACGGTGGATGGCGTTTATTTAAACCATTAAAAGTGGCGAAGAAAGTTGTTGAAAGTGACTTAGTTACATCCGTTTACTTTGTGAATGAAGATGGCTCACCACTGCCAGCTTATGAACCAGGTCAATATATTAGCATCCGTGTGAAAGTGCCAGGCGAAGAGTATTTGATGAACCGTCAATACACACTTTCACAAGCGAATGCAGAAGACGGCTATCGTATTTCTGTAAAACGAGAAAGCGATCATACGCCAAATGGTAAAGTTTCAAACTATATTCATGATGACTTACAAGTAGGAGATTTAGTTGATGTAAGTGCTCCAGCTGGGTTATTTGTTTTAGAAGAAACGGCTGCACCAATTACATTTGTAAGTGGTGGTATCGGTGTAACACCTTTAAACAGTATGTTGCAATCTTTACATGATGATGCAGTGAATGAAGTAAACTTTATCCAATGTGCTCGTAATGAGAAAGTTGTAGCGTTCAGCGATGACATTCAGGAGAAAGTAAAGGTACTACCGAATGCATCCTATACAGCTTTATTCTCTGAAGAAGATAAGCTTATTACAAAAGAGTTATTAGCAGAAAAAGTTGCTAATAATGCAGATGTTTATGTATGTGGGCCTGTAGGCTTTATGGAAGCTGTTATTAAAAACTTACAGGAAATTGGCGTGAAAGATGAAAAAATTCACTATGAATTCTTCGGACCAGCCATGCAATTAGCTAAATAATATAATGTGTAGGTCCCTGTTATGAGTTACAACTCGTAACAGGGATTTTTTGCGGACAATCCTGAGAGATGGATTAAATCTGAAACGAGATGAGTGAAGCGGTATGACGGAAAGAGCGAAACTATGAAAAAAAGTAGGGACTTTCCCGTTGACAATATACCTTATGGGGTATATTATAAATCACGTAAGCAAGTTCAATCAATCGTTATGGAGGGGGGGCGCAAACAGCATGGCTTATGGTTCTAACACAGCAAATCGTGTGAAACGTATGGAAGGCCAATTACGGGGTATTTTACGTATGATGGAAGACGGTCAAAACTGTAAGGATGTGATAACGCAGCTATCTGCCGTACGTTCCGCGGTTGATAAGACGATAGGTGTTATTGTTAGTGAAAATTTATTGGATTGTGTATCAACAGCTAAAGGTGATGCAGAAAAAGTGAATTTCGCTATTCAAGAGGCAATGGATTTAGTTGTGAAAAGTCGATAGTTTTGATATACCCCAAAATGTATAAAGAAGGAGAGTGATCACATGGAAACATGGATTGTTATTGCGCTTATCGCAGCGTTTTTCATTTGGCGAATGAAGCCTACTAAAGGTATTCATTCAATTTCTGCTGCACAATTAAAAAATATGCTTAATGATAAAGATAAGGTATTTATTGATGTGCGTACACCAGCTGAGTATAAGGGACGTAACATTCCGCAATTTAAAAATGTTCCGCTTGGATCAAGCTTTGACAAACTACCAAAGGACAAAGAAATTATTGTCATTTGTCAAAGTGGAATGCGAAGTAGCCAGGCTTGTAAGAAACTAAAAAAACAAGGCTTTAAGCATGTTACCAATGTTCGTGGCGGAATGAGTGCATACTAGGAGGAGGAAAAATGAAGGAAATTACAGCAAAAGAAGTTCAACAAGCAATGGAGCAGGGAAGCAAGTTGAATCTTATTGATGTACGAGAGGTAAATGAGGTAGAGACTGGTCATATTCCAGGTGTTATTCATATCCCGCTCGGATTATTAGAGTTTCGACTACATGAATTAAATAAGAATGAGCCGTATATTATGGTTTGTCGATCAGGTGGACGTAGTGGTCGTGCTACTCAAATACTAGAAAGTAATGGCTTTATTGTATCCAACATGGCTGGTGGTATGCTTGCTTGGGAAGGCGCAGTAAAAATATAGAGCATAGCTATATTTTTTTAGTAAAAATAATACCCATGTAGGTATATGGAGGTTGTTAGGTGTATGAAGTCTGATTTTCAGCTAGATGCTAAAGGACTATCTTGTCCAATGCCGATAGTGAAAACGAAGAAGGTGATGGCTGATTTACTGGATGGTCAAATTTTAGAAGTTTCTGCGACAGATAAAGGATCAAAAGCGGATATTGCTGCATGGGCTGAAACGGTCGGTCATCAATACATTGGTACGTTAGAGGCAGACGGTGTGCTAAAGCATTATATTCGCAAATGTACAAATGAACAAATAGTAGAGATGACATTTGGTCAAATAATTGATCTAGAGCAGATTACCAATCGTGAGGGATTGATTCTTGATGTACGTGAGGAGACAGAATTCGCTTTTGGACATATTGAGGGAGCAAAATCTATTCCGATGGGTGAACTAATGGCACGACTTACGGAGCTTGATAAAGAGCAGGAGATTTATGTCATCTGTCGTACAGGAACACGCAGTGATATGGCTGCACAAAAGCTCGCTTCACATGGTTTTACAAAGGTATTTAATGTCTTGCCGGGGATGACATCCTGGACGGGCAATTTAACAAAAAGCATTTAATTAGGAGGAATTTAAGATGTCAAACAAGGTAGCAATCATTGCAAGTAATGGTGGTTTATTTGATGCATATAAAGTGTTTAATATCGCAACGGCTGCGGCAGCTTCAGAGAAGGAAGTAGCCATCTTCTTTACGTTTGAAGGGCTGAATCTCATTCATAAACAAGGGATGCATGTACTATCGATGCCTGCTGGCGCGGAGCATTATGCAAAAGGTTTTTCAAAAGCAAATGTACCAGCCATCCCACAACTGGTGGAAATGGCACAAGAACTAGGGGTGAAATTTATTGCTTGTCAAATGACTATGGATGTCATGGGTTTATCAACAGATGATTTTATTGACGGTATTGAAGTAGGTGGAGCTGTAACTTTCCTTGAGTTTGCCAAAGATGCAGCGCCATCACTAACTTTCTAGTAATTTGTTCTTGAGAGTGGAGAGTGACTATAGCTCTCCGCTATAAAAAACATTGAAATCATACCTATGGGGGTAGAATGTATGTCTATTCAAAAGTGGAGTGCATCACAAGTTGCTAAAAAGGTCATTAATAATGAAGCGCTGTTTATTTTAGATGTTCGTAATGCAGAGGCATTTGAAGATTGGAAAATGGAGGGACATCGATTTGAGTACCTAAATATCCCGTACTTTGAGTTGTTAGATGGGATTGAAGATATTTTACCTAAAATTCCGGCTGAACAAACAGTATTAGTTGTCTGTGCCAAAGAAGGCTCATCATTGATGGTCGCTGAAATGTTGTCTGAGGCAGGTCGTGATGTTGCCTATTTAGCAGGAGGCATGAAATCTTGGAGTGAATATTTAGAGCCGATTAAAGTTGGGGATTTAACAGGTGGTGGAGAGCTGTATCAATTCGTCCGTTTAGGAAAGGGCTGCCTTTCATATATGGTCATTTCTGAAGGTGAGGCAGCGATTATTGATGCTGTGAGATTTACAGATGTATTTACAAGCTTCGCTGAACAGAAGAACGTTACAATTAAATATGTTTTTGATACACATTTACATGCCGACCATATTTCAGGTGGACGCCATATAGCAGAAGAAACTGGTGCAGCTTACTACTTACCACCAAAAGATGCTGAAGAGGTTGTCTTTCCTTATACACCTCTAGTTGATGGAGCCACTGTTCAAATCGGTGCTTCTAAAATAGATGTAGGTGCTATCTATTCACCTGGTCATACAATTGGCTCTACATCTTTTGTCATCGACGGCAGCTATTTATTAACGGGTGATATTTTATTTATTGATTCAATTGGTCGACCTGATTTAGCTGGACTTGCTGAAGATTGGGTTGGAGATTTACGAGAAACACTTTATAAGCGTTATCGCAAATTGTCTGAAGAATTAATAGTGCTACCAGCACATTTCATGATTATTGATGAGCTTAATGCAGATGGAACGGTTGCGAAACGATTAGGAGAGTTATTGGCGCAGAACCATGGTTTAAATATTCAAAGTGACGAGGAATTTAGACGTGTTGTCACGGATCAATTACCTCCACAGCCAAATGCATATCAAGAGATTCGTCAGGTAAATATGGGGAAAATAACACCTGCACCAGATGAACAGACAGAAATGGAAATTGGACCAAATCGCTGTGCTGTCCGATAGCGTATGCTAAAGTGCAATGAGTACGCATGCATGCTTGTAGCGTGTAAATTCCGTGAATGGAAGGCACTCTTCCTTCCTGAAGTTAATAAAGTGGAACCGGCAAAATCGCTTACACCCTTTGTCGGATCAAAGGAGATTACTATGATGTCAAATTTACAACTAGATGCAAAAGGCTTGTCATGTCCGATGCCTATTGTGAAAACAAAGAAGGCAATGGATACATTAGTTACGGGGGAAATCTTAGAAGTTCAAGTAACAGATAAAGGAGCTTTAGCGGATATTCCTGCTTGGGCTAAAGCGGGAGGGCATGTGATTTTAGATCAATCCGAGGTTGCTGGTGTCATTACATTTTTAATTCAGAAAGCATAGAGCTTATTGAGGGTTGTCTATTAACGTAGCACAACCTTCTTTCTCTTTATCTTGATAGATGGGAGCTAGAAAGAAGGAAAAATAAATGGATATTGCATGGATTTTCACCATATTTTTGATTGGTTTTGTCGGTTCGTTTGTTTCGGGGATGCTCGGCATTGGTGGTGCTATTATTAATTTCCCGATGCTACTGTATGTTCCGTCATTATTAGGCTTTGTGGCTTTTTCAGCGCATGCAGTTTCAGGAATTAGCGCAATTCAAGTGCTTTTTGCTTCCTTTGCTGGTGTATGGGTATATCGGAAAGGTGGGTATTTAAATAAATCACTTATTATCTACATGGGTAGTGCTATTTTAATCGGTAGCTTTGTAGGGAGCTTCGGTTCAAAGTTCTTATCAGAATCAGGCATTAACATTGTCTATGGTATCCTGGCATTGATTGCAGCTGTCATGATGTTTATCCCGAAAAAGCAAATTGATGATAAGCCGATGGAGGAAGTGACATTTCGTAAACCACTGGCGATCATTTTGGCCTGGATTGTTGGTATTGGTTCAGGAATTGTGGGGGCAGCAGGTGGCTTTTTATTAGTACCGATTCTGCTAGTTGTCTTAGGAATTCCAACACGTATGACCATAGCGACAAGCCTTGCCATTACTTTTCTCTCTTCAATAGGAGGCACCATTGGGAAATTAATAACGGGACAAGTTGAATATTATCCAGCTTTCATCTTAATTGTAGCTAGTCTGCTAGCGGCTCCTCTTGGTGCAAGAGCGGGGAAAAAATTGAATACAAAAGTGTTACAAGCCATTTTAGCGGTGCTGATCGTTGCAACGGCTATTAAAATTTGGGCGGATATAATAGGGGGAGTGTAGCGATGAAAATTGAAGTTTTTTCTGATTTCACATGTCCATTTTGTTATATTGGTAAGCGTGAATTGGAGCGAGCTATTGATGTTGCGGGCTATACAGAGCAAGTAGAAATAGAATATAAAGCATACCAAATAGGGCCAGATACGCCGAAAGTGAATGCCCCCTCTTTTTACGAGGGGATGGCTAAAAAATATGATATCTCGCTAGAAGCTGCGAAAGACATGACGAAGGGCATCGCCGTGAGAGCAGCAGAGATTGGATTGCATTATGATTTTGATAAGATGACAACAGCCCATACAGAAAAGGCTCATCGTTTAGCGAAGTGGACTCAGCAGTTTGGCAAGGCGGCGGCTTATACTGAAGCTCTCATGGCAGGGTATTTTACAGCTGGAGAAGATGTCAACGAAGATGCTTTTTTATTAAAAGTGATAGCACAATTAGATTTAGATATAGAAGAGGCAAAGGTTATTTTAGCAACGAATGATTTTAGCGAGGCCTTAGATCGAGATCGTTATGATGCACAGCAACTTGGTGTGCAAAGTGTCCCGTTCTTCGTGTTTGAAAACCGTTATGGCATTAAAGGGGCAGAGCCAAATGAAGTGTTTGTGCGAACTTTACATCAGGCGGCAGCATTAGCAGGAAATCAACCGACGATAAAGTTGGTGGGAAATGATGGAGCTGCCTGTAATGATGACGTATGTAAACTATAAAAAAGTGTCGAGTACTTGGGTGCTCGACATTTTTTTATTCAGAATGAGCAATATACTACAAGAGGTATTAAGTCTAGTTTTTTGTGTTATAGAACAAAAATAAATGTATAATATATCCATTTTTATCATCTTAACGGTGCTATTTTAAAGAGATGTGAGAAAAATCACATCCAATTAATTGCTATGTTGCTAAAATATAAGAGAGGATACAAAGGGGGGTATTATAGATGAAACCTATAGTAGCAGGAGTAGCAGGGACAGTACTGTTAGCAGGCGCAATTTTTGTTGGAACAATTGTCAGCGATAAAATATCAGTTGATTCGAATGTTGGCGAGCAAGAAGCGACAGTGCAGACGCAATTACCAACAACAGCAGCTGCTCAGTCAGTGGTCTATGCTCCGCCAAGTATTGAAGAAGTACCAGATGGACCTATGAAAGAGGCAATCTTATACGGTTATGAGCTTGTCAATAACACGCATGTAGCGGCAGATGAATATGTAGGAAACCAATTATCTTGCACAAGTTGCCACGCAGGTGCAGGCTATGATGAGCAAACATCGTCGTTAGTGGGAGTAATGGCAAATTATCCACAATATATCGGACGCTCAGGTAGTATAGTTACGATTGAAGAACGTATTAATGGTTGTATGGTTCGTAGTATGAATGGTAAAAAATTTGAAATGAATAGTGATGAGCTAGAGGCTATGGTGGCGTATTTTGCTTATATTTCTGAAGGTGTACCTATCGGTGCAAAACGTGAATGGGCAGGCACTAGTGATATGAAGAATGTTCCGATTCCAAATGTTGCTGATGGCGAGGAGCTTTATGCACAGTCTTGTATTGCTTGTCATGCTGCTGACGGATCTGGTACTGATGCCAATACTGGTCCAGCGTTATGGGGGGAAAATTCCTTTAATGATGGAGCTGGCATGGCGCGTATGTCGAAGATGGCAGGTTATATTCAAAATAATATGCCGATAGGTGCGGCGGGTACTTTAACTGACCAGGAAGCTTCTGATTTAGCTGCCTTTATTTTATCGCAAGATCGTCCAGAGTGGGCAAACCATGATAAAGACTGGCCAAAAGGCGGACGTCCAAATGACATTATGAATAAAGAAAAACGTGAACAAATTAAAAACGGTACGATTGATTGGGAAAAAGTACTGTCAACAAATTAACAATAAGGGATGCTGTTTAACAGCATCCCTTATTGTGTTGTAAAACAAAACCATCCATAGAATTTTTGCGAAAGGTGAAAATGGATTTCCGTTGCAGGCTACTTGCTTTCCTGTGGGCGAGCGCCGAGCCGCTTCCTCTTTTAGAGGCTCGCCTGTCTCGCTATCCCACGGGAGTCAAGTAGCCTTCCACTCCAACCCATAAATTTAGTAAAGGTTTTCCAATAAAGTGAAGGGTATTCACTACTCTTTATGGAGAGGTATTGTCACTCATCACTTCTCTATATTGAAAATAGGAGCCTTTCCTTTCTCTAATCAGACAAATAATGGGCTAATTTGTTCACTACGGCTCGTATGAAAGATAAGGAAAAGACACTTTTGCACATGGTTGATTGGAGTGGAGCCAGCGTCACAGATGAGACCTTGGAGCGAATGCAGTGAGTGAAGCGGCTCATCGGACGCCCCCCTTGGAAAGGACACTGACGGAACGGAAATCAACCCCTTACCTTTCAAAATAGCTGCTTCTCCCATTGACATCACCGCATCCCTTTTAGATTAGTTAAAGTTATAGGTAGTTACAATTTTTTCCCTGTTAGTTGTTATATCTGTAAAGTATTCATATAAGCAAATACCAAGGAATGATCCACTGACATTCATGACATTAGAATAGCCATTATTTTGTAGAGTCATAACCGCGTTATAACTTCGTTGACCAGATCGGCAATGTACATAAACAGGCTGATCCTTTGGTATCTCATTCATTCGTTCTCGAAGTTCGCTTAAAGGTATATGGTGGGCGCCAATGAGATGACCAGATTCGAATTCGTTCTTTTCACGTACATCTAAGAAAAAGGCTTGCTTTTCAATGAGTGGCCTAACTTCATCCACTTTTATTTGTTTGAAGTTCCCGTGTAATTGGTTTTGTGCTACAAGTGCTGCCAAATTTACAATATCACGTGCAGTGCTAAACATTGGAGAATAGGATAATTCTAGTTCCTTCAAATCTTCTAAAGTACCGCCCATTGTGATAAGAGTGGCTATAACGTCTATTCGTTTATCTGCATTCCCTTTACCAACCGCCTGTGCACCAAGAACCTTTCCAGTTGGTGTTTCGTAAATGAGTTTAAAGTGAAGTGGATTACTATTTGGCATTAATCCTACTTTGTCTGGTGCAATTAAATAAACACTTTTTGCTTGAAAGCCATTTGCTAGAGCTGTTTTTTCGTTCAAACCTGTTGCAGCACATACAAGGTCGAAAATTTGTACGCTCGAAGAACCAATAACCCCTTTGTTATGCTGTGGGATACTATACATATGGTTAGCTGCGGCGCGTGCTTGTCGTTGAGCAGGACCAGCTAAAGCTAGACGCGTTTGTTTATGAGTAAGCTGATGGAATACTTCAATAGCATCTCCTACAGCATAGATGGAAGGGTCAGATGTCACATAATTAGCGTCCACTCGAATACCCCCTAGTTCACCAATAACTAGCCCAGCTTCTTTAGCTAATTTGGTTTCAGGGCGAACACCAATGGCTAATACAACTGCTTGTGCTTTTAATTGCTTGCCTGAATTTAATACCACATAATCTGGTGCAACTTGTGCGAGGCCGTCGTTCACAATGACTTGAACCCCTTTGTCAGCCATTTCCTTGTGTAATATTTGAGCCATGTCATAATCGAACGGTGCCATAATTTGTTGACCAAATTCGACTAGTGATACATTAAAGCCTGCAAGCTTTAGATTTTCTGCTGCCTCTACACCAATGAAGCCTCCGCCAATTACAGCAATATCTTGCACATTATCCGTTTGTAGATAACGGTTTAAACGGTCAATATCCACCACATTTCGAATGGTAAAGACATGTTCAGAATGAATACCTTCTAAGTTTGGAACGATAGGACTTGCACCAGGCGACAGAACTAACGTATCGTAACTTTCCTCATAATCAACACCAGTTTTCAAATCCGTAATCGTGACAGTTTTTTGCATGCGGTTAATACGTATAACTTCTTGTTGAACACGAGCTTCAATATTGTATTTTGTTTGAAAGGCTTGAGGTGTCATTAAGATTAATTTATCGCTATTTTCAACAATCCCGCTCAAGTGGAACGGTAGGGAACAATTAGAGAAAGAAACATTCGGGCCTTTCTCAAACATGATAATTTCTGCTTTTTCATCAAGACGACGTATACGTGCCGCTGTTGATGCGCCACCTGCAACGCCACCAACTACTATAAATTTTTTACTCAAAGTAAACACTCCTTTTCAAAATACATATTAGGGTATTTGGATACTATTAAATAAGGGTTTAATTTCTAATGATTGATTATTTATATAGGATGAATACTATAAATCAATAATATACCTATAAGGGTATATTATCAAGCAGTACATATTATAAAATTTCAGAGATATTCCTTGTAAAAGAAAGTTAGGGCATAAATTTGCTATACTAGCGGTAGTAGGAATTGGAAATGACACAGGGGGTGACACTGTTGATTTTTTTGAAATTTTTAATTCAAATCCTCATTGTATCGGGTTTGATTTATATTGTGAGCGGACGATTAATTGGTTCAAATATTAATTTTGTTCGCAGAGTGCTATCGGTCGTCATTAGTGTGACACTAACCTCTTTTGTTTACTGGTATTCTTATTTACGCCATACAGATTTTTTGTCTGAAACG
Source organism: Lysinibacillus sp. FSL L8-0126 (assembly GCF_038630385.1). Classification (NCBI taxonomy): domain Bacteria; kingdom Bacillati; phylum Bacillota; class Bacilli; order Caryophanales; family Bacillaceae; genus Lysinibacillus; species Lysinibacillus sp. FSL L8-0126. The sequence goes on from NZ_CP152028.1 coordinate 1,890,826, forward strand.
ATGATGCAGACAGTGACAGAGGTTAGCACACTTATTTGGATTGGTAGTATGCTACTTATCTCGATGTTGCTTTATTTGGTTTTTGAGTTATTTGATCCAAGCGGTATTACGGCTGGAGATCGTCGTAACGGTCAAAAGTCCTTGCTATTGCGTCTGCGAAGCTATTGGCGACAGCAGAAACGTTTGCGACAGGTGTTAAAAATTGCTGTTACAAACGGTGTTGTGCAAACAATTAAATATGCAAGGCAGCGGGAAAATGAAAAAGAGCTTGCGATTGCACTACGAGCAACTTTAGAGCAGTGTGGTGGGATTTTTATTAAATTTGGACAGGTCCTCTCTACACGTAAAGAATTATTTTCACCTATTTTTATTGATGAGTTAGAAAGATTGCAACATAGTGTGAAGCCTTTACCAGCAGAGCAAGTTACACAAATTTTAGAGGGTTCACTTCCACAACCTATGGATGAAATCTTTAGTCATTTTCAAATGGAGCCCATTGCAGCAGCGTCAATTGGCCAAGTGCATAAGGCACGACTCAAAAATTATGAAGAGGTTGTCGTCAAGCTATTGCGCCCAGAAGTAAAAGGGATTATGCGAGATGATCTTGAAATTTTAGAGGAATTTGCTAATTGGCTTTCAACAAAATCGACTTGGGCAGAGTCATTAGGCTTTCGGGAGTTAGCGGGTGGGTTTGCCGATGGACTACGTGAGGAAATTCATTTAGATATTGAAGTGCGTAACACATTACAGGTAAAGAATGCGCTAGCCAAAAGTGATTATAAGGTGCGAATTCCTAAAATTTATACAGCGTATAGTAATGAGAATATCATTGTGATGGAATATATTCGTGGACAAAGTGTGGCGGATGGGGCATCAGAATTCAAACGTTTATCTATTGATCGTAGGCACTTTGCCAAAACGGTATTATATTCTTTCTTTGAGCAAATGCTATTCTCAGGTATTTTTCATGCAGACCCACATCCAGGTAATATTCATATCGATGAATCGGATGGCACACCCGTTTTGCTCGATTTTGGAGCCGTTGGACGATTAGGAGCTACACAGCAAGAAGGCTTAAAGCTATTTTTGATGGGCATTCAGCTTAATGATTCAAGCGTGTTATATGATGGCCTAACATTATTAGTGGAAAATGCTGATCATGCAGAACGCGCAAGAATGGAGCAGGCCATCGATCAAATTTTATTAAAAATCTCCTATGTTGATCGAATACCAACTGAAGAATTGATCCATGCGCTCTTTACAGTGGTAAGAGATTTTGGACTTGCATTTTATCCTGCTGTAGGATTGGCTCTCCGGTCCTTGGTGACGCTAGATGGCACATTACGGGTCATTGATCAACGTTTCGATATATTTACAGAGGCAAAGGATTTTTCTGCTACATATATGCGTGCGTCTTTCCTAAAGCCATTTAAAGAACCGATGGCAACAAAAGAGCGACTGCAGGAGGAACTATCCATGCTGATTCCCACTTTGCGAAAAATGCCAAGAAGGGTAGATCAACTCATTCAACGGGTTGAAAGTGGGAAAATCATTTTACATCATGATATATTCTCGGATGAACATAATGCACGTTTTATCACACATCTGTTTTCTCGATTTGTTCTGCTTCTAGTAGGGATAACATTTGGCATTATATCTGTCGCTCTTTTAGCCATCTCACAATTTATTCATGATTCGTATGCGGTATATTTAAACACAGCCGCTTATTTAGGTTTATTTTTATGTGCAATTTTGTTAGTGAGATTATCTATACAAGCACTGAGATCGATGAAGCAGTAGGTAGGGATTGATTCCCTACCTCATGTTGTTGAAAAAGGTGATGTCAACGGCAGAGACGGGTGGGGGGGTTCCGCCAGCGCCTTTTCCAGGGGGCGTCTTATGAGCCGCTTTGCTCACTGCGTTCGCTCTAATCAACCATGTTCAAAAGTGTCTTTTCCCTATCTTTCATACGAGCCGTAGTAAACAAATTAGCCCATTATTTGTCTTCTTAGAGAAAGGAGAGGCCCTTATTTTCAATGTGGAGAAGTGCTGAGTGACAACACCCCTCCATAAAGAGTAGTGAATACCCTTCACTTTATTGGAAAATCTTAACTAAAAAGAAACATTTTTATGGGAAGGCTACTTGACTCCCGTGGGATAGCGAGTCAGGCGAGCCCCTGCACAGAGCGATAGCGGAGGAAGTGGCTCGGCGCTCGCCCACAGGAAAGCAAGTAGCCTGCAACGGAAATCCATTTTCACTTTTCGCGAAAATTCTATTGGTGGTTTTTTTTCAAACATTAGTAGGTAGGGATTGATTCCCTACCTCAGACTGTAGACAAACTCAATGAATTTTGAGTTTGCCTACAGTCTTTTTTCTTTTACAATAAAATAAAGTAAAAAAGTAAAGCCGTTGATTTCCACTACGGGCGGACGCTTTCCGCGGGCGGGGTCGAGCTGCTTCCCTCGCTTCGCTCAGTCCAGGATCTCGACTTTCCCGCTTTTCCCGCAGGAGTCGCCGCCCTTCGTTCCAATCAACTTCTACATAAAGAATTCCTTATTCATCTATTGATAAAAAGTAAACTTTTGAGGTGATCAACCATGATGACGAAAAATCAAACCAATGAACGTGAACAATTAGAAATGTTAACGATTGATCAATTAGTTCCCCAAGATCATTTAGTACGAAAACTAGAGGCGGCTATTGATTTTTCATTTATCTATCCTTTAGTAGAAAACCTCTACTCTGCTAAAGGACGCCCTAGTATTGATCCTGTTGTTCTCTTTAAAATGACGTTTATTCAGTACGTTTTTGGTATACGGTCCATGCGTCAAACCATCAAAGAAATTGAAACCAATATGGCGTATCGTTGGTTTTTAGGATTTGGCTTCCATACAGAAGTTCCGCATTTCTCTACCTTTGGTAAAAATTATGTCCGTCGCTTTCAAGACACCGATATATTTGAGCAGATATTTTATCGTATATTAAAAGAGATTATGCATCAAGGACTCCTCCATGCAGACCATTTATTTATCGATTCTACGCATGTGAAAGCGAGTGCGAATAAACGAAAGTATGATAAAAAAGTTGTGCGAAAAGAAACACGGGCTTATGAAGAGAAGCTTCAATTAGAGTTAAATATTGATCGTGAGGAACACGGAAAAAAGCCCTTTTCCCCGGAGAAGTTTGAAAAGGAAGAATGGAAAGAAATAAAGAAAAGCACGACAGATCCTGAAAGTGGGTATTACGTGAAGGATGAACGTACGAAACAGTTTGCATATTCCTTTCATGCAGCCACAGATGAAAAGGGCTTTGTCTTAGGTGCCATTGTGACTCCGGGAAATGTGCACGATAGCCATGTATTACAGCCACTTGTTGAAAGGGTCATTCAAAATGTTCAAAAACCATTAGCTGTTGCGGCAGATGCAGCCTATAAAACACCAGCGATTACGAACTTTTTGTTAGAGAATCAAATGTTGCCTGTTCTTCCGTATACACGTCCTAAAACGAAAGATGGATTCTTCCGAAAGCACGAGTATACATATGACGAGCACTATAATTGTTATCTTTGCCCACAAGGGCAGATATTGAAGTATGCGACAACGACGAAGGAAGGATATCGCCAATATAAATCGAATCCTTTGATTTGTGCGAAGTGTCCAAGCCTTTCCCAATGTACAGAAAGTAAGCATCATCAAAAACTCATTCAACGCCATATTTGGGAGTCATATGTGGAGGAAGCTGAACATTTACGCCATTCCTATGACATCAAACAGATTTATGCAAAGCGCAAAGAAACGATTGAGCGTGTCTTTGCCGATGCAAAAGAAAAGCATGGTATGCGATGGACAACCTTAAGAGGTCTAAAAAAATTGTCCATGCAGGCGATGCTTACTTTTGCTGCCATGAATTTGAAGAAACTGGCTACTTGGACGTGGCAAGTAGCTTAAGAGAGCAACTATGCTCGAAGAGTATGTTGAATTTGGTAGTATATTACCAAATGTTAAAAATAAAATAGGAAGAAAAATGACAAAAACCATCGAGAGTGAACTTCTCGATGGGCTTTTGTCTACGGTCTGAGGTAGGGATTGATTCCCTACCTTTTTCATTGAAATATTTGAATAAAATATTACAAAAACATTACAAAGTGATGTGTAGGTCTAATGTTGAATCAGCTAATATCGACATTAGATAGAATAAATTAGGTGTTTTGTAGAATAAAGTAGTTTTCTTGCAAATATTACAGAAATATTTCGAGTTTTACTAATGTATTAAATAGACATGAAATAGTATAAAAGTTATGCCGAAAATGCTAAACTTTAAAAGGCTAAAATAAATATAAGAACATTTGATTAAAATAGAATCGTTCAAGTGATTACATAGAATATCTAGAGCGAAATTGACAGATGAAGGGGAATGAAAATCAGTGGGTAAGCGCAATAAATGGCGTAAGTCGATGGTGCTAGCATTAGCACTAGCTGGCGGCTTATTATTTAATACAATTCAACCAACAGAAGTACATGCCGAAGAAACTTCTCAACAAATGATTGAGAAAAAGGCTGAAATTGATGCACAAGTTAAAAAATTACAAGAAGAATTAACAAAGTTACAACAAGAGATCGACGCAAAGGTGAAAATATTTAAACAGGTACAAGCTGATATTAAAGAAGTGGATGCTAGTATTGTTGAAACACAAAAACGTATCGAGCAACGTTCTAAAATTTTAAGTGAGCGTATGGCTGCATACCAAGCACAAGATAATACTGTAGGCGTTTATTTAAATGTCGTTCTTGAAGCAAAAAGCTTTGCCGATTTAATGGATCGTGTCGTAGCGGTCAAAACATTAATGGATGCTGACCAAGAATTGGTAGATCAACAGGAAGCAGATAAAGCAAGCTTAGAGCAACAAAAAGCTACATTAGATGAAAAACAAAAAGAGCTTCAAAAGCAATTCCAAGAGCTTCAACAAAAGGAAAGCGAAATGGAAGTGAAAAAGGCTGAAAATGAAGCGAAATCACTTGCATTAAAAGCTCAAATTGCAACGAAACAAGAAGAAGAACGTTTAGAGGCAGAGCGTAAAGCAGCTGAAGAAGAAGCAGCCCGTTTACGTGCGCTACAAGCAGCAACTCCAGTTGTACAAGCAACTCAAAATAATGATGGCGGCGTGCCACAAAAAATTGTTATGGGCTCAGGAGCTGGTACGGCTTCTTCAGGAGATGCTATTTCAACAGCTAAACAATTCCTAGGACGTCCATATGTCTGGGGTGGTAGTAACCCATCGACAGGCTTTGACTGTTCAGGTCTTGTACAGTGGTCATACAAACAAGCAGGTGTTTCTTTACCACGTACAGCATCACAGCAGTATTTAGCAACTCAACGTATCTCAGCAAGTGAAGCACGTGTTGGAGACTTAGTATTCTTCAGCTATGGTTCTGGTGTAGCTCACGTAGGTATTTACTTAGGGAACAACACAATGATCGATGCTCAAAACAATGGTATCGTAATTGAATCACTTGATTGGTGGAATCAATACTTAGTAGGCTTTGGTCGTATTCAATAAGCCTCTATATTTAATAGACGATTGACATGATGAAAAGGTCATCTTTGTAGAGAAAAAATATACAAAGATGACCTTTTTTATTTTGCTTTAGTGTTCATCTACCTCCTTTGTCGAGGAGAGATGAACACTTATTTTGCATCTCCAGTGGTTTAAGAGGAGCATTAGAGGTAAGCTCGAAGCGTAATGACTTTGCATTAAATTTTAAAATTTAGCTTAATGACACCTGTTTCTTTTAAGGCAATAAAGAAAATGATAACAAATGGGCCAACGAGTAAACCGATGATACCAAATAACTGTAGACCAATGAACATGGCAATTAATGTTGGCAAAGTGGATAAGCCAATGTGGTCGCCCATTAGTTTAGGCTCGACGACACGACGAATAATAAGTAAAATAGCAGCTAAGATGAATAATTTTACAGCGATAGCTGTGTTTCCCATTAATAGATGGTATAGTCCCCATGGGGCTAATATAATAATGGACCCTAGGAAAGGAACGATATCTATTAACCAAATAATAATGGTCATCGTAACTGCATATTTCGGTTGGATTAATAGTAATCCAATAAGTGTGACGCCACCTATGATAAAGCTTACAAATAAGTGTGCCTTCATATAACCGAATGTTGCATCTTTTAAACGATTTAAGATGATTTTTATTTTCTTTGCTGTGTTAGGCTTTAAATATTTATAAGTGATTTCCTTTAATTTGGGCAAATCAAGCATAAATAGGAATAAAGCAATCATATAAACGAGAAGACTGATAAATAGGCTTGGAATCTCTGAAAAGAATGCTGAAACTTTGTTATAATTAAAGAAGCTTAAAAAGGATTCTTCAACTTTCTTTATGAAATCCATAGTGGTTTTTTGAAGCGAAGCACTTACTTCAGGTGGAAAGTCCTCTGTGTATTTAGAAATATTTTCTTGCATATGAAGCCACATATCTGATAGCTTGGAAATATAATAGGGAGCTTGCTTTGACAATATAATTATTTGCGACATAATTTGTGTAATGGATATATAGCAAATAATAGAGATAACAATAACACTCACTATGTATATAAAAGCAACTACAATTTTCCTTGACATTTTCCATCGCCTTTTAAAGAACATAACAATGGGTTCTAAGAAAAATGCACTGACACCAGCAAGTATTATAGGCATGGATACAGGGATTACAAAATAGGCAGCTACAAGTAGAGAAAGAATCACAATCAATCGGAAAATCATTTTCCTAGCATTAAATTTATTCATAAACTCACCTTCTTTGAGAAAAAAATTAAGTTAAGTGTACCATAAATCAAATTTTATTACGTTCTGAAACAATAAAGGTAGGGATAAATTATGGAGAAAGAGATTTTGCAACTTTTTAATAATCTAACAGAGCATGACCGCGATATTGAATCTTACGAGGAACTAATAAAAATTCTGCAGGAACCCGTAGATTGGACATATGCAGTCTGGGAACAGCTTGTACAAGCACTTACATACAAAGATGGTCATGCACGTGCACGTGCTGCACAAATTTTATGCGCCTTAGCCGCAAAAAGTGACCCAGAAGAAAGGGTATTGGAGGATTTTTTAAAGATTTGGGCTGTGACTTATGATGAACGATCCGTTACAGCTCGAAATGCATTACAAGCTATTTGGAAAATTGGGCTAGCAGGTCAAGTACAAAGTGACTTAGTGGTGTCTTATTTAGCAAAGAGATTTCAAACTTGTTTAGATGAGAAGCATCCGACTCACATTCGCCATGATATTATTGTATCTTTTAAAAAGCTATATGACGAGACAAGTGACATAAAGTTATTAGACATTGCCCATCGTTTAATTAATGAAGAGCAGGACGTTAAATCTAAACAGAAGTATAAGTCAGCCATCCGTTCAACGTAACGAGATGGTGTTTTTTGTGCAAATTATTTGGTAAATTATTGAATAGTCAACTATAATAAATGAAAAAATAAAAGGGGTTAAGACATGAGCATTTATAATTATTTAGTACGAAAACCTAATGGTGAAATTTTATCCATGGAAACATATCGTGGAAAAACGATGCTAATTGTCAATACGGCGAATCAATGCCGATTTACATATCAATTTGATGACTTACAAAAAATGTATGATAAATATGGGAAAGATAATTTTGTCGTTCTAGGATTTCCTTGCGATCAATTTGGTCATCAAAATCCTGAAGATGGCGAGGAGACTACGCATCTTTGTAAAGTGAATTATGGCGTTACCTTCCCAATTTTTGAGCTTGTACAAGTAAATGGAGAGACTACCCACCCATTATTCAATTATTTAAAACATGAAGTGGATTTTCGAGAGTTTGGCAAGGCGAGCATGCAGGAAAAAATGCTTGCTGAGGCAATTGTTCAACTTGCCCCTAACTTTTTAGATGGTCGTAATATTCGCTGGAACTTTACAAAGTTTTTAGTAGATGCTAACGGCAAGACCGTTGCACGCTTTGAACCAACAGATTCACAACTTGATATTGAACAGGCAATTGAAACTATACTATAAAACAGTTTTGTTTATCTTATTCTTTAGAAATGGTGACGATCCATTCAAAGCACAGCTATTTTTTCCTATTAATATATGATAAACTGCTTTACAAGTGAATTATTCTTGCAGAATAAAGGTGCTAACAAGCATAATCGGGAATTCGGTGAAAAACCGAAGCTGTTTCCGCAACTGTAAGTACAGCTAGTATAAAGGTTTACCACTGTCTTAACAGAGATGGGAAGGTACTTTATCACACATTCGTTTTTTATGTAATGAACTGTACAAGCCAGGAGACCGACCTTTGTTTGAACGTATAAAAACTTCTCGGAAGCTAGGAGGATATACGGCAAATACATAGGCTATGTCATGTTAATTTGGCCATTATTATGTTATTTTCGTCGTTCCTTTGCGTAAAGGAGCGGCGTTTTTTTATGCAAGAATTTTCATAATGAAAAGTGGGGGGATCGCAAGTGAAAAAAGATGCACGTTATTCTTGTTATCCATTTATGCGTGAAAAAGCTTCGACGGTTGATTTTGAGATTCGAACAGACAGTCTGACTACGCATTTGGGAGTTGCTTTAGCTGCAGTTAAGAAAGAGGATGTACAAGCTGTTGTAGAAGATTTAATGATTATTTTACCTATGGCCTACCATGTCAATGGCTCGGTTCGTGGAAAACTAGCCGTAACAGAAGAGGATCTTGCTTGGCTAAGTGAGCGCTATGATTTTTATGTTCGTCATGTGAAGGAAGAGATACAAAACTTTGTCTTACCTCAAGGTACAGAGGCTGCCGCTGCTCTACATCTTTGCCGTAGTGAAGCAAAAAAATCATATCGTACATTACACAAAGTATCGGATGAACGAGAGGTTCCAGCTATTCTTTTTGATTATTTAGGCCTATTAGCCAATGTGTGCTTCGTTATGGCTGTCTTTATGAATCAACAAGCAGGGATAGCTGAAATACCATTTATTAGTAAATCATATCCGATGAAAAAGAAAAAGGAGAATAATAATGAAGAAATTATTTAATGTTCAATGGCTAACAGTACTCTTCCTTGCAATGATTTTAGCAGGTTGTGGTACTTCGGTAGATACTAAAAATAAAGACGCTTCACAGGATACACAACAAACAGAGCAAACAAACTACAAAGTGACAGATGATCGCGGTGTAGAAATAGAGTTTAAAGAAGTACCAAAAACAGTTGTATCATTGCAACCAAGTAATACAGAAATTTTATTTGCTCTAGGTGTTGGTGATAAAATCGTAGGAGCAACTGAGTATGATACTTACCCAGAGGAAGCACAGAAAATTGAACGGGTTTCTGATTCTGTGAATTTTAACAGTGAACGAATCATAGCGTTGAAGCCAGATGTTGTTATAGCTTATACGATTGGTGATAAGGAAGCAATGAAACCACTTGAAGATGCTGGGATCAAAGTGTTTGTTATTCAATCAGCAGCTACATTCGATGATGTTTATGGTGACATCGAACAGATCGCAGCTGTAATGGGTGTTGCAGATAAAGGAAATGAAGTAAACGAAGAGATTAAAGCGAAATTAGCTGACGTTAAAGCAAAGGTGAAGGAAGTAAAAGCACCGAAAAATGTTTATTTAGAAATTAGTCCTAAGCCCGATATTTATACAGCAGGCTCTGGTACTTTCCAGCAAGAAATACTAGATGCAGCCAATGTTAAGAATGTTTTTTCTGACTTGAGCAGCTGGGCACAAGTTTCTGAGGAAGATGTCATAGTGAAAAACCCAGATGTTATTTTAACGACAGTAAACTACACAGAGGATCCAATAGGTGAAATACTTGCACGTGATGGATGGAATACAGTGACAGCAGTTCAAAATAAAGCAGTACAGACTCTTGATACAGATATCTCTAATCGACCTGGCCCACGTATTGGGGAAGCCGTAGAACTAGTAGCAAAGGCTGTCTATCCAGAGTTATTTAAATAAGAAACCATTCAAGGCTAGCTGTATACTGACAGCTAGCCATTTTTATGTGGGTTGTTATTTCCTAGTGTGAAAATTGGAATTAATTGAGTTAGTTCTATAAAATAAAAGTAAGAGTGCTCGATAATTTTAGGAGGTGTAGTAATTGGAACAGTTAGAGACAAAGATAATTCCATTTGAGGCAGTTTATAATTTTCGAGATATGGGGGGATATAGGACAAGGGATGGGCGCATTGTCAAGAACGGTTTATTTTACCGCTCAGCGGCTCTTGGGAAAATGACGTTGGCGGATAAAGAGCTATTTGAAACATTAGGGATTAAAACCATTTTTGATTATCGTGATAATAATGAGGCACACCATAATCCTAACCCTATGTTCTCACACGCTCAATATATTCAAATACCAGCGAAGGGCAATCATACATTTGAAATGCCTACAAATGCTGGTGGTAGAGATTTTTATAAAGCAGTAAGCCCCGAAATGTTCCGAGATTTTTATGCACAGATGCCGTTTAATAATCCTTCTTTTAAAGAGTTAATGAAAACCATACAAAATCCTGACAATTTGGGTCTTGTCCACCATTGTGCAGTTGGTAAGGATCGCACAGGTATAGGGGGAGCTCTTATTTTGCTAGCCTTAGATGTACCAGAGGAGACGATTATGGAAGACTATTTAAACACGAATATCCATTTACGTCCAATGGTAGACAGAATGGCACAGGCTATTCAACATCAATATAATGAGCAAGAATTACAGCAATTCTATGCATTAATGTCTGCTCGAGAAGACTATTTACAAGCAGCATTGGATGCTATGGATTACCATTATGGCTCAAAGACTAAGTTTTTAGAGCAGGAGTTTGGCCTAACTATTGCTAGACGAGAGCAATTGCAAGCTTATTGCTTAACATAACAATGACCCCTTTCACATATCTGTGTGAGAGGGATTTTTTATGTGGAAGCGCTGTCTTCCTATAAACCTCTTTACAGTCTGAAAATTTATGATAAGATACAATAGATTTTTAAGAAAAATATAGGAGAAGTGAAAGTATTGGCAGAGACAATGAAAGAGACAAATAAGTTAAGTCTATTCCATTTAACATGGCCTATTTTCTTAGAAGTATTTCTATTTATGTTAATGGGATTAGCCGATACTTTTATGCTCAGTGCTTTATCAGATAATGCTGTATCCGGAGTAGGTGCAGCCAATCAATATATCCATATTGCGATCTTGATTCTTGAAGTGGTAGGGAATGGTGCATCCATTGTCGTTTCACAGTATTTAGGTTCAAGACGTTTTTTTGAAGCAGCGAAAATATCGGCTTTAGCTGTCACAATGAATTTGGTTGTTGGACTGTTAATGAGTATTCTATTTTTCTTCTTTGCAAAACATTTAATGACTATGATGAACTTGCAGGGAGAAGTACTTCACTATGCACAAAGTTATTTAGTTATCATCGGGAGTTTTATTTTTCTACAGGCTATTATTAATGCACTTGCTGCAATTATTCGTGTACATGGTTGGACGAAGCAAACGATGTATGTATCACTTGGCATGAATATCTTGCATGTTGTGCTAAACTATGGTCTGATTTTTGGGAATTTAGGTTTACCAGAGCTTGGTGTAAAAGGAGCGGCTATTTCTTCGGTCATTAGTCGAGGATTAGCTGTACTAGTGTTTTTCTGGTTGCTCTATCAAGTGATGGAAGTACGCGTGAAGCTACACTATTATTTTGATTATTCTAAGGAATATGTAAGGAAAATATTAAACATTGGTTTACCTTCTGCCTTTGAACAGGTACTTTATCAGTTTTGTCAGATTGTCTTTTTATATTATGCGACATATTTAGGAGCAGAAACACTGGCAGCACGACAATATGCTATGAATATTTCGATGTTTACGTATTTATTTGCGATTGCCATTGGTACAGGAACAGCTATTATTATCGGACGTCATGTGGGGGCAGGGAAGAAGGATGAGGCATACCATCAACTATGGATAAGTGTCCGTGCGGCATTTGTTTTTACGATTATTATGGTTGCAGTCGTTACGATTTTCCGCAAACCACTCATGCATGTTTTTACCGATAATCCAGATATCATTACTATTGGAGCATCCGTGTTAGCCTTCAGTATTTTGCTAGAGACTGGCCGTACAATGAATATCGTTGTCATTAACTCTTTACGTGCTTCTGGAGATGCCAGATTTCCTGTGAAGATTGGTTTTCTATCGATGGTTTGTATGAGTCTTCCGCTTGGTTATTTATTTGTATTTATATTGGATTGGGGCTTGGTTGGAATATGGCTAGCTATTTCAGCAGATGAATGGGTACGTGCAATTATCGTATACTTTAGATGGAAAAGCCGTAAATGGGAGCGATTTGCCCTCGTTTCACCGAATGAACAGAAGGAGGCATAGAAATGGGAGCATTATCTAAACGTGCGATAGCGGCAGCATTAATGGAGCAATCTATCACACTTTTTGCTTGTCCTGTATGTCAGCAATCGATGCATGTCTATGAGCAGGGAAGATTGGTTTGTCCTGCTAACCATTCTTTTGATATAGCTAAGCAGGGCTATGTCAACATGCTGACACATAGCGCTGCTTCTAAATATAGCAAAAGTCTTTTTGAATCTCGTAAGGCAGTGATTGATAGTGGGATTTATGATGCTGTAGAAGAAAAAATTAGTAAGCTTATAGCCTCTGCAAAAACAGTGCTTGATACTGGCTGTGGAGAAGGATCACATTTAGCTCGTATTATGACAGACATAGACAATGGCATCGGTGTTGGTATCGATATAGCAAAAGAGGGCATATTGGCAGCAACACGTCATTATCCACAACAAATTTGGTGTGTAGGTGATTTAGCCAAAAGTCCATTTGCGCAAGAAAGCTTTGATGCAATATTAAATATTTTATCGCCCGCAAATTATGAGGAATTTAAGCGTCTTCTTGCCCCAGATGGCTGTCTTGTAAAGGTTGTACCACAAAGCGGCTATTTACAGGAACTGCGTGCCCAATTATATGCAGATTCGAGCAAGGAAACATACTCTAATGAACAAATTGTTGCCCGTTTTAAAGATAGCTTTAGTGAAGTTATAGTAGAACGTGTAACCTATACTTTACCGCTTGCAGAAGAGCTTGTGCCGGCGTTATTAGAGATGACACCGATGGGCTGGCATAAAAAAGAGGAAACGGCCATTGTATTAAATGAAATTACGATTGATGTAGATCTATTAGTAGGGAAAGTTTAAGAGGGCCACCTGCAATTGCAGTATACTGGTCTTTTCGATTACAATGGGAATAACTATTGAATAAGGTAGGAATGTAACAGTGTATAAATTAGCAGCTAATGTTGTCAAAGTAATATTAAAATTAATGGGTTCAAAGGCTCGTGTATATGGAGAAGAAAACTTGCCAAAAGATGGTGGGTATATTATAGCTTGTACACATACAGGCTACGTCGATATTTTAAACCTTGGTGTAGCCATGTACCCTCGTGAAATTCACTTTATGGCGAAGAAGCAATTATTTGAAATGAAAGGGCTTGGCTGGCTTATTGAGCGTTTAAATGCCTTTCCGGTGGATCGTGATAATCCTGGACCAAGCGTGATTAAAATTCCTTCACAGTTATTGAAAGAAGGTAAAATTGTAGGGATTTTTCCCTCTGGTACTCGTAGCTCAGAAGGAACGGATTTGAAGCAAGGAGCGATTACGATTGCACAGCTAGCAAAGGCGCAAATTGTTCCAGCTGCATATGTTGGCGCGCGTAATGCTGGCGATGTAATGAAGCGTGGCAAAGGCTACTTAATCTATGGTGAGCCATTTTATGTAACAGGGAAAGGGAAAGAAGGTCGTGAGCAATTTACACAACATCTTGAACATGAGCTAATTTCTTTAACGGAAGAATTACAAAAACGTATTGCAGTCAAATAAAGAGAAGCGGCACTCAGAGTCACATAGATTTTGAGTGCTTTGTTGTAGGAGGAGAAACATGATTCGAGTACTTTTCGTTTGCTTAGGTAATATTTGTCGCTCTCCCATGGCAGAAGCCGTCATGCGAGAGTTAGTAGAAAAAGAGCATTTAGGAGATAAAATTGAAGTGGATTCTGCTGCCACAAGTTCATGGCATATTGGTGAACCTCCACATCAAGGTACATTGGATAAGCTTAGAGAAAATGGTATTTCCACAACAGGCATGCAAGGTCGACAATTACAAAGGGCTGATTTTGAAAAATTCACTTATATTATCGGTATGGATGAAAGCAATATTCGCAATATCCGAACGATGCTAGGCGATCCGCGCTCACCAAAGATTTTTCGTTTTCTAGATTTAACGGAACATCGCAAAGACGTCCCTGATCCATATTATACGGGTGATTTTCAAGAAACCTATGATTTAGTGCAAGAAGGCTGTCAGGCATTACTAGCAAAAATAAAACAAGAGCTGTTGTAAAGTGACACTAAAAAACGAAAATTTTAACAGCTATTTCTTCAGAAAATATTAGCTTAAACATTGGTATATATAGCTTTGTAAGCATCATTGTGTTATTATTTGCAGAGTAAAGATACGATAAGTATTTAATTACCATTTACAGATGTGCAACTGCGTATCTATCATTTTTATAAACTTATATTTGAAAGAGAGTGGAAACAATGGGTCGTAAGTGGAACAACATTAAAGAAAAGAAAGCGTCTAAAGATCAAAGCACAAGCCGTATTAATGCAAAATTCGGACGAGAAATTTATGTGGCAGCTAAATCAGGCGAACCAGATCCAGAGTCAAACCGTGCACTTAAAGTAGTGCTCGAACGCGCAAAAACATACAGTGTTCCAAAACATATTATAGAAAAAGCCATCGATAAAGCAAAAGGTGGCGGCGATGAAAACTTTGATGAATTACGTTATGAAGGCTTTGGACCAGCCGGCACAATGATTATTGTGGATGCTTTAACAAACAATGTGAATCGTACAGCATCAGATGTTCGTGCGGCATTTGGTAAAAATAACGGGAACATGGGTGTCAGTGGATCTGTCGCTTATATGTTCGATTCAACTGCAGTTATTGGCTTAGAAGGTAAAACGGCTGATGAAGTACTTGAAATTTTAATGGAAGCAGATCTTGATGCTCGCGATATTTTAGAAGAGGATGACGCGGTTATTATTTATGCGGAGCCAGATCAATTCTTTGCGACACAAGAAGCGTTAAAGGCTGCAGGGGTTGCAGAATTTACAGTAGCAGAGCTTTCTATGCTACCTCAAACAGAAGTTGCCTTAACTGGCGATGATGTAGCTAAGTTTGAAAAACTAATCGATGCATTAGAAGATTTAGAGGATGTACAAAATGTCTTCCACAATGCAGATTTGGGCGAATAAATCGATAAATGAAGTGAGTAAACCAGTAGCAAATTAGCTACTGGTTTTTAATTAGGGAGGAAAACGATGCAGAGTATTTTAGCCATTAGTTTATTTTTAGTCACATTATTTTTTGTCATAGTGCAACCACGTAAACTATCTATCGGCTGGTCAGCCTGTATAGGGGCGGCGATTGCCTTACTAATGGGTGTAGTTACTTGGCATGATGTGTTAGCAGTAACTGGAATTGTTTGGAATGCGACGTTATCATTTATTGGCATTATTTTAATTTCGCTAATCTTAGATGAAATTGGTTTTTTCGAATGGGCAGCTCTGCACATGGCACGACTTGCGAAGGGGAGCGGAATTCGCTTATTTGTTTATATTGCTTGCCTAGGGGCAGTTGTGTCAGCCCTATTTGCTAATGATGGAGCGGCTTTAATACTCACTCCCATTGTGTTAGCAATGGTAAGAAAACTGAATTTAACTGAAAAAATGATTTTTCCGTTTATCATGGCAAGTGGTTTTATAGCAGATACAACTTCCTTACCATTTGTAATAAGTAATTTAACTAATATTGTATCAGCTGATTTTTTTGAAATTGGCTTTATAGAGTATGCAATTCATATGGTTGTACCGAATTTCTTTTCTTTAGTGGCCAGTATTGTTGTACTGTATATTGTTTTTCGACGGTCCATTCCACAGCATTATTCTCTTGAGGCGGTTGAGCATCCAAAGCAGGCAATTCGAGATCCTCGCTTATTTTCGATAGCTTGGTATGTGATCGCCATCCTATTAGTAGGGTTCGTGGTCGGTGAAGTTCTACACATTCCTGTATCCTTCGTTTTATGCGGTGTGGCTTCTATTTTCTTATCGCTTGCACAGCGTAGTAAGGTTGTAGATACGAAGAGGGTCATAAAAGGAGCGCCGTGGAATATAGTGTTCTTTTCCATTGGTATGTATGTGGTGGTCTATGGATTAAAAAATGTGGGGATGACAGGATTGCTAGCCAGTTTACTAGAGCAAGCGGTACAGCATGGTTTTGTAGTGGCAACCATGACGATGGGATTTGTTGCGGCAATTTTGTCTGCAGTGATGAATAATTTACCTACTGTTATGATTGATGCCTTAGCCATTTCTGAAACAAGTGCAACTGGTATGATGAAGGAAGGGCTCATTTATGCAAATGTTATTGGCACAAATTTAGGTCCGAAAATGACACCGATTGGCTCACTTGCGACATTATTATGGCTTCATATATTGGCTCAAAAGGGCATTAAAATTAGCTGGGGACAGTATTTTAGAATCGGCATCATTCTTACAATTCCAACACTGCTCGCTACTTTACTAGCATTAGTTTTTTGGATAAGTATAATAGCATAGTTATATTGTCGAAATAGTGAAATAAATAGTACAATAAGTAATAGTAAGATATTAATATATCAGCGTATTAAAGGAGGAAAGTATGCGAGCGACAGGTAAATTAAGTAATAAAATTGTGCTAATGTCATTTGTTATGCTATTAGCTTTGTTAGCCTTTTTCATTGTAACAACGATATATACAGCGAAATCATCTGTTAATAAAACAATGGGAACACAGGCAGTTGCAGTTGCTGAGAATATTGCAAAACGTTTGAACGCAGATGAATATGAACAACTCTCACAGGACCCAAAGGAATCTGAATTATATTGGCAGCTAAGGCAAGAACTCAATGAATTGCGTGAAATAAATGGGGTTCTGTATGCCTATACTTTCGCAGTCCCAAAGGAAGATAAAAAGGTTCGATTTTTAGTGGATGGTATGCCAGTAGATGATCAAGAAAATGCTGGCGTTATAGGAGATGAATCTGCTTCCACCTATTATAAAGATTTAAAAAAGGTAATGGATACGGGGAACTACTACTCCGATATTTTACATAGCGATTTTGGCGATTATTTATCAGGTACTGTGCCATTGAAAGATGCCTCAGGAAATATTGTTGCCTTTGTAGGGGTAGATATAGAGGCAACAGAGGTAAGTGGTGTGACAAATGCTGTGCTAACAGCCATTTTACCTGCTTTAATTGTCGTTATATTAGCTTTAATAGGACTTGTTATGTTTATTATGTATCGTTATATCAATCGAGCGTTGAAGCCTTTAACAAATTTAGGTGTTGCCGCACAAAACTTTGCACAAGGAGATATTGCTAAGGCATCTATGGCAGTAGAGGAAATTCAATTGACAGGAGAAAATGAGATTACTATTTTTGCTCAATCCTTTAAGGAGTCTCTACAAAGATTAAAAGAAACATTCCACACGATTCAACAACGAACATTAGCTTTACAAAGTGTCGTTCAAAAGATTGATGAGACAACTCATCATGTGGAAACATCAAACGCTCAAATTGCGGATCGTATTATCGAAATTGCTGCGGGGAGTGAGCAGCAGCAGCAAAACAATCAAGAGGTTGTCTTAACGATGAACGAAATGTCGATTGGTATTCAACGTCTAGCTGATACTACGTCTGAAATTGCCGAGTCATCTTCAGCTATGACGGGTCTAGTTGAAACAAGTGTTGGTCATTCACAAGAAGTTGTATCACAAATTCAAAATGTAGAAGCCTCCGTTTTACGTACAGCTAATCATGTCGAGGAGATGGGCGAGAAGTTCCGTTCTATTGAAGAGATGGTGACGATCATTACGAGTATTGCCGATCAAACAAACTTACTTGCTTTGAATGCGGCGATTGAAGCAGCGAGGGCTGGGGAAGCAGGTAAAGGATTTGCGGTTGTGGCGGACGAAGTACGTAAACTTGCAGAGATGTCTAAATCATCAGCTGACGAAATACACATGCATTTAGAAAGCTTTAAGAAAATAACAGATCGAGCATTGCAAGAGATGTCGAGCAGTACAGTAGACGTACAAGCAGGCAATAAAGCGGTGCAATATATTGGTGTAAGCTTAGAGCAAATATTGCAATCAGTCATTGAGGTAAATAACAAAATTCAAGATGATTCAGCTGTGATCGAGGAAATGTCAGCTGGCTCTGAGGAAATATTAGCTACTATAGAGCAAATGAATGATATTGCGAAGCATAGTGTGCTAGGAACAAAGGAAGTTGCAACTTCCTCTGACTTACAAGTATCAATGGTTTCGGAATTAAATGAAGTTGTAACCATTTTAGATCAGACATCTAAAGAAGTTATCGATACGATTAATACATTCAAATTATGATGACCTTGAAACTATTTTTCTATAAGCATAGGTCTTGTAGAAAAATAGTTTTTTAATAGGAGATAGTAGTGTGTAAATGTCTAAATAAACCATATTAAGGGAAATTAGAAAATAATTTGTGTTTTACCCATTGTGAAAACTTTCAAACCATAACATAATATAAAGTAATATTTGTTGAACGAAATAGGGGGGGCTAAAGTATGAGGTTTTTACGTTCAATACAGGGAAAATTGATTATTATTTCATTAGCAATACTGGTTATTCCAAGTTTAATAATTGGTATAGTTAGCTACGGTAAGGCTAAGAATGGCATGGAGGAAATTGGTGAGCAAGTACTTTACAATAGCGTAGAATCAGCTTTGCAAATAATTGAGCTTGCCAATGAGAGTGTTGAAAAAGGTGACATTCCTTTAGAAGTTGCACAGGAGCGAGTACGTGAGGCGTTTCTTGGACCTAAAGATAGCGAAGGGAAACGCCCTATTAATTATCCTGGTGATTTAGGAGAATATGGCTATATTTATGTATTGGATGATAAGGGGACATTAACAACACATCCAACGCGAGAAGGGGATAATCTTTGGAATGACCAGGATAGTAGCGGAAATTATTTTATTCGGGAAGTGACTGAAAAAGCTCTTGCTGGTGGTGGTTTTACAGTATATGAATTTGAGCTACCAGGTCAGGATGTCTTAGCAGATAAAATTATTTATTCGGAGAAAGATCCACATTGGGGATGGGTAATCGCATCAGGTACATATATGCAAGATTTTAACGAAGGGGCAAATTCTTTATTGTTAGTGATTGGTGTGACATTAGTGGGTGCGATTATTATCGGGACAATCGTAGTCATTTTAGTATCTAGACATCTGGCATTACCAGTTAAAAAATTATCGATGCGTGTGCGAGAAGTAGCGCAAGGGAATTTAACTGTAGAGATTGAGCATTTACAGCGTTCAGATGAAATTGGACAATTAAATGAGGGCTTTAATGAAATGGTAAATCAACTCAAAACGCTTATTTCAGATGTGGAGGAAGCGATTGTAGAAATACAATCGACATCGGCGAACCTAACAGCAGTGGCTGAAGAGACGGATGCCTATGGTGACGAAATCGTCAAAGCCATCAATGAAGTATCTAAAGGTGCAGTCAAGCAAGCATCAGATGCGGAGGATACAAATCGAACAGCTATTGAGTTTGCTCAGCAAATTGAAGGATTGCACGATAAAAATGATTTAATGTTGGATGCATCACAGCATATGAAAAAATCAAATGAAGAAGGTCTCGTTAATCTAGATAGTTTAAAAGAGACATCACAGGAATCTTTCGATATTATTCAGAACATTCAATCTGTTTTTGGCAGTTTAATAGTCAAAGTGCATGAAATTGAAGGTATTGTAGAGACAATTACGCAAATTTCCGACCAAACAAACCTACTGGCTCTTAATGCCTCTATTGAAGCCGCAAGAGCGGGAGAACATGGTAAAGGATTTGCAGTTGTTGCAGAAGAAGTACGTAAGCTTGCGGATCAAACATCAGTCGCGACAGAGCTCGTCCGCACCACTATAAAGGGGATTGAAAGTGAAACGAAGTTAGTCAATGATGAGATGCAGAAAACGCATGCTATTGTGCATCAGCAAAATGATTCGGTTCAGGTGACAGCGTTATCTTTTAAAGAAATTAAATTGGCTGTTGAAAAAATAATAGCCATTATAGGAGATATGGCAGAGGGTGTAGAATATTTAAATAGCTCCAAGAATGTTATTATGCAGTCGATTGAAAGCATTGCAATGATTAGTGAAAAGAATGCTGCTGCATCTGAAGAGGTAACAGCGTCTGTAGATGAGCAGCAACGAGCAATCCAGCTTGTTAGTGAGTCTTCCAATGATCTAACTGATGAAATATCAGCCTTACAGGAGTCTATTAAACGCTTTATATTGAGATAATTATGCAGGATGCTTGGTCAACAAGCATCCTTTTTTCTTTAGCTGCGTTAATAAAAGGTAAAGGAGGGGTGGTTTGTGAAAAAATGGGTAATTGGAGGAAGTGTACTTCTAGTAAGCATTGGAATGGTTCTTTATATTTGGTTGGGAAAACAAATAGAGCAGGGTGTTGAACCAAGTGCAAAAGGCTCTGCTGACTATATGATTATACTAGGGGCAAAAGTAAAGGCGGGTGGTGTACCATCACTTTCATTAAAGAGTAGATTAGAGGTGGCAGTTCCATACTTAACAAAATACCCTCATGTTAAGGTCATTGTGTCAGGGGGGCAAGGACCTGATGAAGATCAAACAGAGGCATCTGTTATGCAAGAATATTTAGAACAGAACGGTATCAAGGCTACAAGGATTATCGTCGAGGACAAGTCTACGTCCACTTATGAAAATTTAGTATTTTCCAAAGAACTATTACCGAAAGATACAAAGAAAATCACCATCGTTTCAAATGACTTTCATTTGAAACGCGCCAAGTATTTAGCAGAAACTTTAGATTTCGAAGTGGATGTCGTCGCAGCCGAAACACCAAAGTCAGTAGAAGCTAAACTAAGATTGAGAGAAAGAGCCGCTTTATTAAAAACGTATATTGTTGGCTATTAAAGTACTTTCATTGAGGCGTAATCATTTCTAGTGCTTTCTCGTAAAAAACACCACTACAAAAATAGATAATTGTTTCTTAATAGGTTCCATTTGGCATATAATAGAAATATCACGGGGTATAGGACAGAAAGAGGGGACTTCAATGACAACGTTTAAAGATTATCAGTATAGCCGTCCAAATGTGGCAGCGATGAAAGAACAGCAATTAGCACTTATCGAGCAATTTAAACATGCACAATCAATAGATGAGCAAAGTGGTATAATTGAGAAGCTAAATGCCATCAGTAATGACTTTGCGACAATGGCTAACTTAGTATACATTCGCGCTTCAATCGATACGAATGATGAATTTTATCAAGCAGAACGCGATTATTTCGATGAAGTAGGCCCAGAGCTAGAAGAAGTAACGACTGAATATTATAAAGCATTAATTGATTCACCATTCCGTGAGCAATTAGAAGAGAAGTGGGGTCAACAATTATTTGACCTTGCAAGCTATCAAATTAAAGGTTTTTCACCAGCAGTTATTGATTTAATGCAAAAAGAAAACAAGCTTGTTTCTGAGTATAATAAGCTTGTAGCTTCTGCACAAATTGACTTTAATGGGGAGACATTAACACTTGCTCAGCTTGGTCCGTTTGCAGAATCAACTGATCGAGAAACACGTAAGGCAGCAACTGATGCCCGTTTCGGTTTCTTTGCGAAGCATGAAGATGATTTCGATCGTTTATATGATGAGCTTGTAAAAGTACGTCATGAAATTGCGATTAAACTAGGCTATAACAACTATGTTGAGCTAGGATATGTTCGTATGAATCGTATTGATTATAATGCGGAAATGGTTCAAAAATTCCGTGATCAGGTTCGTGATTTAATTGTACCTGTGGCAACGAAGCTATATGAGCGTCAGGCAAAGCGTATTGGAATTGAAGATTTTAAATTCTATGATGAAGCATTCAACTTCTTATCAGGTAATGCTGCTCCAAAAGGAGATCCAGAGTGGATCGTGGCGAATGGTAAGAAAATGTATGAGGAATTATCACCTGAAACAGGAGAATTCTTCAATTTCATGATTGACCATGACTTAATGGACCTAGTAGCGAAGAAAGGGAAAGAGAGTGGTGGTTATTGTACATTTATTGAAAACTATCATTCTCCATTTATTTTCTCGAATTTTAACGGTACGTCAGGTGATATCGATGTATTAACACATGAAGCAGGACATGCCTTCCAAGTTTATTCAAGCCGTAACATTGGCATTCCAGAGTATCTATGGCCGACCTATGAATCTTGTGAAATTCACTCGATGAGTATGGAATTCTTCACATGGCCTTGGATGGAGTTGTTCTTTAAAGAGGATACAGAGAAATATAAATTTACGCATTTAAGTAGTGGTCTTTTATTCTTACCATATGGTGTTGCAGTAGATGAGTTCCAACATGTTATTTATGAAAATCCAACAATGACGCCGGCTGAACGTAAAGCAGCATGGAAAAAAATTGAGGAAACATATTTACCACACCGCGACTATGATCATAACAGCTACCTAGAGGCTGGAGGCATATGGCAACGTCAGGGTCATATTTATGCAAGTCCATTTTATTATATTGATTACACGTTAGCCCAAATTTGTGCATTCCAGTTCTGGAAACGCTCACGTGAAGAATTTGAATCGGCTTGGAAAGACTATATTCATCTATGTGGCTTAGGTGGTTCTATGTCCTTTACAAAGCTGGTAAAAGAGGCAGGTTTAATTTCACCATTTGAAGATGGCTGTGTTGAATCGGTTATCGGGGAAATTGAGGAATACTTAAATTCAGTAGACGATTCTTCACTATAATTGATTACGTAAATTCGCTACACTTCCATGCTAAGCGTTGTGGAAGTGAGCGAATTTTTTAGTTTGTCAAAGTTGATTTTTCAAGCAAATTCGAAAAATCTGGACGCATGGCTTAGCTGTGCGCATGTAGCAATGTCGTCCAGTAGTATCATTGATTTTGTTTAAAAATACTAGGATACTTGCGAAATGGGTAATATATCAGTAGTATTTTCAGTAACTGTGAAAAAAGGAAGTGAATAAAAGTGACGAGGAAAGTTTGGTTTCAAGTAGGTGTAGGGATATTAATTACACTACTAATCATTAAATATTTTATAGAGATTCATTGGATTTTTTCACCATTAGTCATCATATTAAAAGCTATTTTTGTCCCTTTACTACTTGGCGGTGTCCTCTATTATGTGACAGAACCGATCCAGAGATTTTTAGAAAAACGTAGATTTCCTAGATGGGGAAGTATTTTGACGATTGTATTTGGGCTAATAGCCATTGTAGGGATTTTTGGTTGGATTATTGGTAATCCGATTGCTGAGCAGATCAATAAATTAGTGAAGAATGCCCCTATGATTAGTACGAGCATTAGCACAAGCATTCAGCAACTAACAGACTATGTAACGCAAAATAAAGATAACTTCCCACAGCAATTAAATGATGTTATTGAAAAAATGGCGAATTCAGTACAAGATGTTGCAGTAGTGGCGAGTAAAGGATTTATGTCTTTTTTACAATCCATAGTGTCCGTATCGTTATTAGCTATATTAATTCCGTTTTTCTTTATTTTTATGCTGAAGGATCATGAGAAATTTGCACCATCCATCTATAAGTATTTCAGTGGTGAACGTCAGCAATGGGTAAAGAAAACGTTAAGTGAAATTGATGATGTATTACGTACTTATATTCAGGGCCAACTGCAAATTAGTTTTTTATTAGCACTTATTATGTATGTCGGCTATTTAATTATTGGATTAGACTATTCGTTGCTGCTAGTAATCTTCGCGTTCTTTATGAACATGATTCCATTTATCGGACCTTGGATCGCCTTTGCGCCAGCGCTGATCGTAGCAGTTATTCAGGATCCTATTTTAGTTGTGTGGGTATCCGTTGTGACGCTTGTTGCTCAGCAAATTGATAGCAACTTTATCACACCTAATGTTATGGGGAAATCCCTTGATATCCATCCACTAACCGTGATTACAATTATTCTAGCAGCAGGTAATATAGCAGGTTTTATTGGAATTATTATCGCTGTACCATTTTATGCAGTATTAAAGGTTATCGTATCCAATATTTATGATCAACGTAATGCGATTAAGAAAAAAGCGACGAAGTCAGTATAGGAGTCGAAACAATGGAACAAGAAATTGTAAAGGTATTTAATGAGCAGCATGAGCAAATAGGGACAGCTACGAGAGCAGAAGTACATGAAAAAGGGCTTTGGCATGAGACTTTTCATTGCTGGCTTGTCAATGAAGACTATATTTATTTTCAAATACGTAGCTCACAGAAAAAGGATTATCCAGGCTTACTCGATATTACAGCAGCAGGACATCTTTTAGCGATTGAGACTGTGGAGTCAGGTATCAGAGAAGTAAAAGAAGAATTAGGGCTCCAGATAGATGTCCATGAAGTTGTCAAAATGGGCATGACCTCTTGTAGTATCGTTTCCGAAAATATGATTGACAATGAATTTTGCCATGTCTACATATACCCTTTCGAGCACGATTGGGATTCCTTTGATTTACAGTACGAGGAAGTATCAGGTGTAGTGAGAGCAAGGCTAAATGAGGCTGAGGCTTTCTTCTTGGGAGAAACAACAACACTTAATATTGAAGGGTACGAGTATTTCCCTGATGGTCAACGAGTGAAAATTGTCAGACCAGTTGGCACCACGCAATTTGTTCCTTATCGAGAATTGTATGTAGCACAAGTGATAAAATTTACACGCGAAAAGATATTTAATCAAACATCATAAGAGGGAAAGTAGGACAAGCTATCAATGTAAGCTTGTCCTACTTTTTGGGCAAAAATGATTTAGAAACTACACGATATAACAGTAAAAAATACGTTATACTGTAAGATAGATTGTAAAGAAAAGGAGCATTTTTAATATGCTAACATTTGAACAAAAACAAGCGATTATTGAATCGTTTTCTGGACTAACAAAAAAGGAGATTTCATTAAAACGCTTAAATTATCACTATATGGATAGTCTTTATGAAAAGACAATTGTAGTGGAAAAGCTTCACCCAAATGGCAATGGCTTTGTCTTTGTTGGGGATTTATTACGCTATGAGCAAGAGGCTACTGATAAAGGATTAGTGAATATCCGTGATTACGATGAGCAACAGCTACGTGAGATTATTGAGGATTCTATTCAGTATTTATCAGAAGAAGTAGAAGAGCAGGAGCCGATTGTAGAGATTTGGCATAGCCGAGATGGTGTGAAATTACAGCTAGCGTTTGAGCAACGTTCTTGGAATGTGTATCATGGAGAAAATCTTGAAGAGGCATTTGGTACGTATGACGCGGCAAAGGAATATTTACTAGAAGAAGGCTTTCGTACAAAGAAATAAACATACGGGGGATCATCATAAATGAACGGAAAAAAATTAGTGGGAATTGTAATTGTTGTTTTAATCGTGGCATGTTTATTTTCAGTTTTTACCATTACTAATTTTTATAAAAACCATGAGGAACAGCCGAATCGAGAAAATCGAGAAATTAATAAGTCAAAGAGCTTGAATTTAATTTTGCCACAGGCTACAATTATCTCGAATTCAAGATAATCGAGAGGTGATTGTTAGTGCAACACATTTTTTATAAAGGTACAGATGAAACAAAACCGACGTTGCTATTGTTACATGGCACGGGTGGTAATGAAGAAAGTTTAATTGGGTTGGCAAAAGAAATAGATGAAACAGCCAATATTTTAAGTGTACGTGGAAATGTTCTTGAGCATGGGATGCCGCGATTTTTCCGTCGATTAGCAGAAGGTGTCTTTGATATAGAGGATTTAATCTTTCGAACTAAAGAGCTTCATGACTTTTTACAGGAGGCGGCACAGCAATATGGCTTTGATCGCCAACGAATTGTAGCGATTGGCTATTCAAATGGCGCTAATATTGCAGCAAGCTTATTATTCCACTATGCTGATGCATTAGCAGGAGCTATTTTACATCATCCAATGGTACCAAGACGTGGAATAGAATTACCTCAACTTTCTTCTACGCCTGTTTTTATCGGTGCTGGAACGAATGATCCGATGTGTACAGCACAGGAGTCTGAGGATTTAGAAGCGCTTTTAACGTCTTCAGGTGCAATGGTCACGACAGCTTGGTTTAATTTTGGTCATCAGCTAACAATGCCGGAAGTACAAGCAGCAAAAGAATGGTATAACAGTATCTATGTTTAATTGAAAAATCCGCCTCTTTTCCTAAAGGAGGCGGATTTTAATGATTTTATTTACTTTTCTTTGAAAAAGGTAGCCACCAGTTCCAATCACCAAATAATTTCATGAGACTTGGCACAAGCATAAGACGAATAATCGTCGCATCAATAGCAACGGCAATGGCTATACCAACACCAATTTGTTTTACAGGCATCACGTCTGTGAAGGCAAATGCCCCTGTAATAACAATCATAATAAGCGCTGCCGATGTAATAATACGGCTAGTGGATGTTAACCCATCAATTGTTGCGTGTGTATTATCTGCCCCTTTTAAATATTCTTCTTGGATACGAGAGATTAAGAAGACTTCGTAGTCCATACTTAAGCCGAACACCAGACAGAAAACAATGACTGGAATAATTAGTACAATCGGACCTGCTTCAATACCAAAATGTCCATATTGGAAAATATAAACGAGTATACCGAACGCAGATGAAAGCCCAATAATGTTCATAATAATCGCTTTTAACGGTATTAAAATCGAACGGAATGCCAGCATTAAAATAAAGAATGTGGAAACGATGATAATGGCTATAGCCAAAACTATTTTATTCGCAATTTCATCAAAAATCTCTTGGTTGAATTTAGCGGGTCCTCCAAGCGCGAAATCTACACCTAAATCTTGATCCATCCAAGATCGGGCAAATTTTTGAGCAGTAGTGGAAGAGCCCGCTGCATCGATGGTAATAGGGATAAATAATTGAGTATCTTTTGAAAAAGTATTCATTACAGACTTTAACTGTTCCGCAATCTGTGGAATTGCTAAAGAAGTGGAAAGCTCCTCAGGTGTTTGAATGTTAGCAGCTGTATAGACTGTTGAAACATTTGTTACTAGGGAGTCCTTTAATAGCTTTTCTTGAATAGCATAAATGAGCTCTCTTCCTTCAGCATCCTCCCAGCCTTCTTTTCGTTCAGCTAATAAATATAACGTAGATGATTCACCCAGTCCAAACGTTTCATCTAATTTATCATATGCTGCACGTGCATCATATTTAGTTGGCAAGGAGTCAACCTGTGGAATCGTTAGTTGTATGTCCTTTAATGGGAGCATACCAATGCCAAGTAATAATAAAGCAGAGATTACAATGGCTATTGGATGTTTCATGACAAAGCCTGCAAAGCCACGCCAACGATTGGCACCACCTGGTTTAATGCGTATTAGACGCCATTTATTGAGTTTATCTCCTAATAGCATCATAGTGGCAGGGAGTAGTGTCAAGCCAGAAAGAACGGCTAACAGGACGACTATGGTACCTCCTAGAGCGATATTGTGAAAAATCTCTACATCAATAACGATCATAGCGCCTAAGCCTATCATGACACAAACAGCAGAGAAAATGATGGAACGCCCTGCTGTTTGTATAGCAGTTTGAATAGCTTGGACTATAGAGGTGTGCGCACGCTCTTCTCGGTAACGATTAATAAACAACAATGCAAAATCAATGCTTAAAGCAAGCCCGAGCATTGGGACAATATTTAAGACGAAAATGGATAGATTCACACTACCACTAAGGAGCGTCATTATACCGAACGCAGTAACAACTGTTACAACACCAATGATGATTGGCAAAATAGAAGCAATCACTGTACCAAAAGCCAATAAGAGAACAACGATGGCAATGGGTAACCCAATGGCTTCAGCGGAAGCTAAATCTTTTTGACTGGCTGTATTAATGTCAGCAGAAATAACGGGTCCTCCCGTAATGCTAACGCCGTCTACTTCAATTAATGATCGAACATTTTCTACAATGTCAGAAAGATTCTCCACATCATTTTTTAAATGAACCATTGCATAGGCAATGTCATCTTTACGTAAAGAGGAGTCTTCTAAAGGTGATTGGATTGAATGTATGTCTTTTATGCTATCTAGTTTTTTTAAAGTGTCTTTGATTTGTTGATCTTCAGCTGGATCAAAGACAATTAAAATCGTATCAGATGGTAGATCAAAGTTTTCTGCTAGCTCATTAGTCACATAGGTATGGTCGGCTTCAACAAAAAAGCCATCACCCTGAAGTTTACCTGGAAGCTGTAGAGCAAAATAAGCCATTGCTAGAAAAATAATAAGCCATATCGCTACGATTGCTTTTGCATGTGCTGTAATAAATGCCGAAAAAGTTTTCATGGTTGTTAATGCATCCCCCTTCTCAAATAGTGTAAAGGATGTGTCACATTTTGTCGTGTGACAAAGTAAAGATATTGGACAGGAGTCTTTCATAGTGTTGAAAAACAAAACCATCCATAGAATTTATGTGAAAGGTGAAAAAGGATTTCCGTTGCAGGCTACTTGCTTTCCTGTGGGCGAGCGCCGAGCCGCTTCCTCTGCTACCGCTCCGTTTAGAGGCTCGCCTGTCTCGCTATTCCCACGGGAGTCAAGTAGCCTTCCACTCCAATCCATAAAAAAGTGAAGGCATTCACTACTCTTTTATGGAGGGGTGTTGTCACACATCACTTCTCCACATTGAAAATAAGAGGCTATCCTCTCTTATAATATAAATAATGGGCTATTTTGTTCAGGAAAAGACACTTTTGCAGAAAGGTTGATTGGAGTGGAGCCAGCGTCACTCCTAGGGGAATTTAGCGTCATAGAGGAGACCCTGGAGCGAACGCAGTGAGTGAAGCGGCTCATCGGACGCCCCCTGGAAAGGACGCTGGCGGAACGGAAATCAACCCCTCGCCTTACAAAATTGCTTATTATGCCGTTGACATTACCTTTTTTCAACAACATGAAAGACTCCTGTCCATCTATTGGACAGGAGCCTTTTATTAAAAGAATAATGATAAGAGGAAATAAATAACAGATGCCATAACGGCTGAAATTGGCATTGTAATAATCCAAGTAGTGACAATCTTGCGGGCCATACCCCAGTTTACACCACGTACACGCTGTGCAGAACCAACACCCATTATAGATGAAGAAATAACATGTGTGGTTGATACTGGTAAGTGGACTAACGTAGCCCCAAAAATGACAGTAGCGGAAGCTAAATCTGCTGCTACACCGTTAACAGGGCGGATTTTCATAATTTTACCGCCAACGGTTTTGATGATTTTATAACCACCTATCGATGTACCTAGACCCATTGCTGCTGCTGCTGCTGCACGCACCCAGAACGGTATTTCATCTCCTGTATGCAAACCACCAGCAATTAACGCCATTGTCATAATCCCCATTGCTTTTTGTGCATCGTTTGTCCCGTGGGTAAATGATTGAATGGCCGCAGTGAAAATTTGCATAGTACGGAAACCTTTATTTGTTCGATATAAGTTTAAATTTTTAAACCATATTTTAAATAGCGTCATCATAATAAAACCTGCGCAAATAGCAAGTATTGGAGAAAAAACTAACGCCATAATAATTTTAGTAAAGCCACCATAGTTTAGTACATTAAAGCCAGCAGAAGCGATAGCAGCGCCGGCAATAGAGCCAATCAATGTGTGAGAAGAACTAGATGGAATACCAAAATACCATGTCAATAAATTCCAAATTATAGCTGAAATTAATGCAGCTAAAATAACGACTGAACCGGTTGTGTCACCTTCAAAAGCATTTAAAGAGAAAGGGTCTACAATATCTTTTGTTAGAGCTTTTGCAACCCCTACAAAGGTAATAGCACCGATAAAGTTCATGGTTGCTGCCATGATGATTGCTACTCGAGGTGGCAATGCTCTAGTGGAAACCGAAGTTGCGATAGCATTTGCTGTATCATGGAAGCCATTGATAAAGTCAAATGTAAGGGCAAAGATGACGACCAGTACGGTTAGTATAATGATTGTGTTCATTGTAAAGTGCCCATCTCCTAATTATGCGTTGCGCATGATAATTGTTTCCATAGTATTTGCTACGTTTTGACAATGATCAGCGATATCTTCAAGTTGTTCATATATATCTTTAAATTTAATGAGGCGAATTGGATCTTTTTCATTTAAAAATAATTTCTTAATGGAAGAACGCTGTACCTCATCACATTCACGTTCATAGTCTTTAATAAGAATTGCGTGTGGACGCATGCCAATTAGATTCTTTTTCTTTAACTCTTCAGTCGCTTTAACAATTTCATCAGCACTTTTAGAAATAAACCCTAAGAACGTACGCATGGATTCATCGATTTCTGTCAGGGAAAACATTTCAAAGTGTGCAATACAGTGTTCTGTTCCATCTAAAATATCATCCATACGAATGGCAAACTCTAAAATATCCTCACGTTCAATAGGTGTCATAAATGATTTGTTTAGCATTACGATCAGTTCATGAATGAGCTTATCGCCAGCAGTTTCGTAATTTTTCATTGTAATGCTAATCTCTTTTAGGTCAGCTACACTGTTAATACGAAAATCATTTGCGTAATGTACAGCCTCTCTCATATTTTCAGCAATTTTATGCAATGCAATAAAGAAAGGGTCTTGTTTTTTTGAGTTAAGCATGTAAATCGAATCCTCCTGGATGTAAATAAAATTAATCGACCTCTAAACTTTATTATCATAACAAAATCTTTAATTTATCTACATAAAAACTTTATATTCGACATGAAAATTTACATTCCTGTAATATTTATTTCGTTCACAAAATGAAAGGGGAACAAACTGTATTTACTTTTATAGATACAGGAAAAGTCTTTATTTAATAAGGAATTATCTTATAGTTTTTTCTGTTTGGTACAGATTTCAACGGAAAATAGGATGAATAACAAGAGAAATAGCATGATGAATTGTAAAGCTAATGTAAATACGTTTGTACTATGAGGAAGTCTTCTTATTCTTAAGAATTTCTTCATTTTTATCCTTCCTCTTTATTAAGAATTGTTTTCTACAATGGGAAATGAATGAGAAAGGAGCGTTTATAAACAAATGATTCAAGTTGAAAACTTACAACATACATTTTTAATTGGTAAAAGAGGGAAGGAAAAACAGGTTCCAGTATTGAAAGGTGTGAACTTTGAAGTTAATAAAGGAGAGATTGTTGCCATTGTAGGAAAAAGCGGCTCTGGCAAATCGACCTTATTACAAGTTCTTGCTGGTTTTATGAAAGCTGAACAGGGGTCTATTAAAGTAAATGGTAAGGAAACAGCCCATCTGACTGAAACAGAAAGTGCTGCTTTTCGCTTACGTCAATTTGGCTTTATTTTTCAAAACTTTCAGTTGATGCCGGGTTTAACGGCTTTCGAAAATATTGAATTACCTTTAAAACTACAGGGCTTACGTAAGGCTGTACGGAAAGAAAGGGTAAAGAAATTAATGGACAAAGTTGGTCTGACAGAAGTGGCAGATCATTATCCTAATGAATTATCTGGTGGACAACAACAGCGTGTCAGTATTGCGCGTGCCCTTATCACAAATCCTCCGATATTGCTTGCTGATGAGCCTACAGGAAGTCTTGATTCAGAAACCGAGCAAGATATTTTATTGCTTATCCAGAGCCTAAACCGTGAGCTAGGGCTAACCTTTGTCATTATTACGCATGATGAAGAAGTGGCCACGATAGCACATAGACGTTTTCGCATGTATGATGGCGAACTTGTAAAGGAGGAGGCTTAACATGTTATTTAAAGATCAACTAGATTTTGTAACACAACATATTAAGAAAAATAAGCTGCGCGTGTTTATGACGATATTAGCTGCAACGATGGGCTGTGCTTTTCTGATTGTGCTAGCATCCGTTGGTTTTGGATTACAGGAATCTTTACGCAATGAAATTCTTTCGAATGAAACAGTTACGAAAATTCAAGTATATGGCGATAAGCAATTGACAGAAGAGCAAGTACAAGAAATTAAAAATTTGAACCATGTAGAAACGGTGCTTGAAACGATAAGTGTGAATGCTTCTGCACATTCCTTTTTAGGTGATCGTGATACAACCTCTAATTTAATTTTGTCGGATATGCAGGACTTTGAGCAGGTGAACGGCAAGCTTGCAAAAGGACACTATCCAACAAAGCCAAATGAAATTGTTGTAGGCTATCATTTTGGTCAAACATTATTGAATGCGGCAGAACGCAATATTATTGAAGAAAAGAGTAAAAAGGCTGAAGCAGAAGGAACATACTATGATGGTAGTGAAGAAGGCTATAAAGAATCATTAATTGGAAAAAATATAGAGCTTTCCTTAGTGCCTCATACTGGCACAAATGATGAAACGCAAAAAATGGCCTATACAATTGTTGGTGTGATGGAGAAGCCTTCTTATGATTGGATGGTTGATAACGCCATTCACATGGATAAAGCACAAAAGTCAGTGTTAGCTGAAAATATACCTGCCAATAGTGATATCAAAGAAGATGAGCTATTTTACTCAGAATTTAATATTTATGCGGATACTTTAGAAAATGTAAAGCCGATTTTGGAGAAGTTAAAGGGTAAAGGCTATAGTGTCTATTCAGTGACCGAACAATTAGATCAAATGAATGTATTTTTCCTTGTACTAAAAATTGGCTTAATCTTTGTAGGGACGATTGCGGTGCTGATTGCTTCTATTGGTATTTTTAATACAATGACAATGGCTGTCACAGAGCGTACACGTGAAATCGGTGTGTTAAAGGCGATTGGTGCAAGTCCGAAGCTTATTCAACGATTATTCTTAATGGAGAGCACGTTTATTGGTATTTTTGGAACGTTTATTGCGGTTGTTATTTCGTATGCCATCAGCTTTGCGGCTAACGCAGCATTACCATTGATTCTTAAGGCAGCGACAGGAGAGGAGGCTTTTGCAACAAATGATATAATATTCTCTCTTATACCATGGCAATTAGTCATTATTGCAGCCGCCATTAGTATCGGAGTAGCGATGATTTCAGGCTATCGTCCAGCACGCAAAGCGACTAAAATAGATGTGATTCAAGCTTTACGACAAGAGCTATAATAAAAGGCGGTCCATTTCAAAGATGGATCGCCTTTCTATTAGGGAAGGAGTACCCCGTAGATTATAAATAATCTTTTAACTCTTTAGCTAAAAATGGTGTGGCATTGAGCAATTTTAAGAAGGCATCATAGCTGGCGCGTTGCTCTTCACTAGGTTTTTTACCTGTTTGATATGCTCGGATTAAAATGTTTTTAGGGGTATTTTCCATATCAATAAACTCTAAAAGCTGTGCCTCATAGCCAACCAAGGATAATATTTCAGCACGAATAGCATCTGTGGCTAGTGCTGCAAAACGTTCTCGAACAAGACCGTGTTGCAACATAATATCAAGAGCTGGCGTATTTAATTGACGATTTAACTCATGCTGACAACAAGGGACACTTAATATTACACTGGCCCCCCATTTCACAGCACGAGCTAGTGCCATGTCTGTCGCAACATCACATGCATGTAGTGTTACCACCATGTCCACAGCAGATTCATCATTATAATCATTAATATCTCCTACAAGAAATTCGAGCTGGTCATAGCCTAGATCCTGTGCGATTCTTGAACATTCTTCAATAACCTCTTTTTTTAAATCTAAACCAGTAACACGAATGTCTAAGCCCTTTTCGATTTTTAAATAATGATACAAAGCGAAGGTTAAGTAAGATTTACCCGAACCAAAATCTAAAATACGCACTTGTCGATCCTGAGGTAAGTAAGTTAAAGCATCATCAATAAATTCAATGAAACGATTAATTTGCTTAAACTTATCGTATTTTTGTTTCTTTACTTTCCCTTCCTCTGTTTGTACCCCAAGCCGAATTAAAAATGGATAGGGCTGGTCATCAGATAGTAAATAATTTTTTTTTCGATTATGGGCTAAATTGACTTGTTTAGGGGAGGTCGCTTTATCAGATTTCCAAAGGACCTTATTCTTTTTGGATAATTGCACATGTACTTTTTCATCTACAAAATCGATATGTGCTTGACGATAATCCTCAAAAATGGCTTCAAGCTTGTAAGGGAAATCGGCCACTTCAATATTTTCATGTTTTAAAATGCGTTCATATTGGTATTCAATTTGTATATGATAATGATTTTTTAACATTAATGGCTTTAATTTTATACGTTTGATTTCGTTCGATTTCATGCGTGGTTGACTGATTGTAGCAGTCACAAGCTGTTGCTGTAAAATTTGCTCAATGAGCAGAGCTTTCATTTCTTCAAATGTCATACATTTTCGCCTACTTTATTGTGTAATAGATGGCACTAGTTTAACACATTTTATAATAGACAATGGCTACTTTGACATTCGGAAAAATTTTAATAAAAATTCTGAGTATTTATAGGTGGAATTGTATATTCATGGTATCTTAAATATAGTAATTCTTTTTGAATTGGAGATACTAAAGAGGAAAAAAGGAGGAGAAAATATGTCAGATAACATGTATCAATTATTAGCAATTATTATTTACATGGTCGCCATGCTAGCAATAGGTTGGTATGCATTTGTGAAAACATCCAATTTAACAGACTATATGCTTGGCGGTCGTTCCTTAGGTCCAGCGGTTACTGCGCTAAGTGCAGGTGCTGCGGATATGTCTGGCTGGCTCCTTATGGGCTTACCAGGTGCGATATTTTTATCAGGTCTTGTGGAAGCTTGGATTGCGATTGGACTTACAATAGGGGCTTATTTAAACTGGCTGCTTGTTGCACCACGTTTACGGGTTTACACACAGGTTACGAATGATTCCATTACCATTCCAAGTTATTTGGATAATCGATTACGTGATAATACTAAGCTTATTAGGATTGCTTCAGGTATTATCATCCTATTATTTTTCACGTTTTATGTATCGTCAGGAATGGTAGCAGGAGGCAAGTTTTTCGAGAGTTCATTTGGTTATGATTATCACACAGGGTTATTAATCGTTTCAGGCGTAACAGTTGCCTATACCCTATTCGGTGGGTTTTTAGCGGTTAGTTATACAGATTTTTTACAAGGGCTTATTATGTTTTTAGCACTTATAATGGTACCGGTATTTGGCTTATTTGTAACAGGAGGTATAGGTGATACAATTACATCCATTAAAGCTGTTGATCCAGATCTTCTAAATTTATTACCAGCCACTGCGACAGCAGCAGGAATTATTTCTTCAGTTGCTTGGGGTTTAGGTTATTTTGGGCAGCCACATATCATTGTTCGCTTTATGGCCATTAGCTCTGTGAAGGAAACGAAGCAGGCTCGACGTATTGGTATTGGCTGGATGATGTTAAGTTTATTTGGTGCTATTGGGACGGCTTTGGTAGGGGTAGCCTATTATGAGCAAAACGCTGGTGAGCTGAAAGACGCTGAAACAGTATTTATTGTACTTGGACAAATTTTATTCCATCCATTTATAGCGGGTATTATGCTGGCGGCTATTTTAGCAGCTGTTATGAGTACCATTTCCTCACAGCTTATTGTGACTTCCTCAGCGCTTGTAGAGGATATTTATAAAGCTTTATTTAATAAAACAGCAGATGATAAACATTATGTTTTTGTTGGGCGTATGGCAGTATTAGTTGTAGCAATTATTGCAGCAATCCTAGCGTGGAATCCTGATAGTTCCATTTTAAGCTTAGTTGGCTTTGCTTGGGCAGGATTTGGTGCAGCGTTTGGACCTATTATTTTACTCTCTTTATATTGGAGAAAGCTCACGAATTATGGAGCACTTAGCGGAATGGTAACAGGGGCTGCAACTGCGTTTATTTGGGGTAAAGTAGATGCCTTATCAAGTGCACTATATGAAATAGTTCCTGGCTTCTTTGTTTGTTTAATTGTTGCGGTTGTTGTCAGTATGCTGACATATAGACCAAATAAAGAAATCGAAGAAGAGTTCACTCGCTCAGAAATATTACTAAAAGAAGAAAGAAAATAGTTAAAATGCGCCTTTTCTTAAGAGGCGCATTTTTTAGAAAAATAGCTGAATATCAAGAGATACGAAAAAGAGTTATATATGGTAAAATGAAGAAAATTTGTCGTAGAGACACCAAGCTTTGGTGGGAGGTTTCTAATGGATAGAATTAAGGAAGTCGATGTATTACTTGAAAAGGCCATATTAGTTGGCGTAAATTTACGAAATGATGAGCATTTTGATTATTCTATGGAAGAGTTACAAAATTTAGCAGAGGCCTTGCATGTGGAAGTAGTAGGCGTTGTCACGCAAAATTTGGAGCGTGTTACACCGTCTCATTATGTGGGGACAGGTAAAATAGAAGAAATCAAAAATTTTTATGAAGAAGCGCAAGCAAATCTTGTTATTTTTAATGATGAATTGTCGCCTTCTCAAATTCGTAATTTAGAGCGTGATTTAGCAACGAAGGTTATTGATCGAACAATGCTTATTTTAGATATTTTTGGAAGACGTGCAAAAACACGAGAAGCACAAATGCAGGTGGAATTAGCTCAGTTACAATACATGCTACCTCGCTTAGTGGGCTTACATGCCTCTCTAAGTCGTCAGGGCGGTGGTACTGGAGGCGGCTTTAAAAACCGTGGTGCTGGTGAAACGAAGCTTGAATTGGATCGACGAAAAATTGAAGATCAAATTGCTAAAATTAAAAAGGATCTTGAGCACGTTAAAGAGCAACGAGAAACACAACGTAAACAGCGTCGAAAAAATGCACTCCCAGTTGTATCAATCGTCGGCTATACAAATGCGGGTAAATCAACCATTATGAATCAGTTGCTTGCCCAAATAGGGCAAGAAGAACATAAACAGGTTTTTGAAAAGGATATGCTTTTTGCTACACTTGAAACTTCAGTTCGTCAAATTGAACTACCCGATAAAAAGACATTTTTACTGACAGATACAGTTGGTTTTGTTAGTAAATTACCCCACCATTTAGTAAAAGCGTTCCGATCCACATTAGAAGAAGCGCGAGATGCTGATCTTTTACTCCATGTTGTTGATGTTTCAAATGCAGAGCATGGATTTATGATGGATGTGACAAATGAAACGCTGAAGGCGGTTGGAGTAGAAGACATTCCAACAATCTATGTTTACAATAAGGCTGATATAGCAGATGTTCCTTACCCTGTAGTCAGCGGTGATAATATGTGGATTTCAGCAAAACAAGGGATCGGTTTAGAGGAATTAATACAATTGATTCGTCAGCATATCTTCTCTCATTATGTGACGTGTGACATGTTAATTCCTTATGACCAAGGCAACGTTGTTTCTTATTTAAATGAATATGCCTCTGTTTTTAATACAGCCTATGAAGAGGGCGGTACATTATTATCGCTTGAAGTAAAGGCAGCAGATTATGCCAAGTACCAACAATATGTTGTCAATTAAAAAAATGTAGATCACCCAAAGCATGCCAAAGGATTTTTGGCATGCTTTTTGTGATTAGTGGGAATAGTAGAATCTAGAACTACATGACAGGACTTCGTAAATTTTATAGACAAAATAGTGTGAATTTGTATAATAAGTAAAAAATCCGAATGTTAAATATTTTAGAATAATTTAAAGCTTTTATGTCAGTTTTCTGAAAACAAAGAATGAGAAAACTTAGATATATCAAAGGATTTAATATTTTGTGCTATAACTAATCAGAATTTATAGAAAAATGACAAATTTTCAACATTTTTTAAAACTCTTGCTAAAGATAATAAAACGCTTTAGTATGATGAAACAAAGTTTTTTTATCCTTAAATTAGGGTAGTAATGTTTTTGGAGAATAATTTTTATTTGGGAGAGGGTATTGTATGTCTAGTAAAGATGAAGTTGTAAAATCTGTCCCTCAAAATGGCTTTGTTGGACACCCTAAAGGGCTCTTTACTTTGTTTTTCACGGAATTTTGGGAACGTTTCTCGTATTATGGAATGCGAGCAATTCTCATCTTCTTTATGTATTATGAATTGAATGAGGGTGGCTTAGGTCTAGACCGCGGAACAGCGAACTCTATTATGGCCATCTATGGCTCACTTGTTTATATGTCTGGTATTATAGGTGGCTGGATTGCCGACCGAGTTTTAGGAACACGTAGAACCATTTTTTATGGTGGCGTGTTAATTATGATCGGTCACTTACTGCTAGCATTGCCTGGCGGAGTGACTATGTTATTTGCTTCAATGGCATTTATCGTCATGGGTACAGGTTTATTAAAGCCAAACGTTTCAAGTATTGTTGGGGACATTTATGCTGAAACAGATAGCCGCCGTGATGCAGGTTTTTCTATTTTCTATATGGGTATTAATATGGGGGCATTCATTGCGCCATTTATTGTCGGAACAATTGGACAAAAATATAGCTTCCATCTAGGCTTTGGTTTAGCTGGTCTTGGAATGTTTGTTGGTTTAATTGTTTACAAATTAACAGAGAAAAAGTATTTAGGCTTAGCAGGATTACAAGTTAATAATCCATTAAAGCCTGAAGAACGTAAAAAAGTCTTTACACAATTCGGAATTGTAGCCTTACTTATCATCATTTTAGGTGCTATTGGTATTAAAACGGGTACATTAACAATGAATGTATTCAGTTTTATTATTACGGCACTAGGTGTATTAATTCCAACTGTGTTCTTCATTTATATGTATCGCAGTGAAAAAACAACGAAAGATGAGAAGTCTCGCCTACTTGCTTATATTCCATTATTTTTATCAGCGGTAATGTTCTGGGCTATTCAAGAACAAGGGGCAACAATTTTAGCTACGTATGCAGATGAGCGTACTCAGTTAAGTATTGGAGGCATTCAGCTTCAATCTTCATGGTTCCAGTCGTTGAATCCTTTATTTGTCATAACATTGGCACCATTATTTGCGATGCTATGGCTTAAATGGGGGGACAAGCAACCAACTACACCACGTAAGTTTTCATATGCATTGTTTTTTGCAGGTCTCTCATTCTTAGTAATGATGATTCCAGCATACTTATCTGGTGGGGAAACGTTAGTAAGCCCTTTATGGCTAGTCCTGTCATTCTTCCTAGTAGTGGTTGGTGAGTTATTATTATCACCAGTTGGTCTATCTGCTACAACAAAGTTGGCACCGCAAGCCTTTGCAGCACAAACTATGTCATTATGGTTTTTAACAAGTGCCGCAGCACAAGCAATTAATGCGCAATTAGTAAAGGTTTATGAAGTTGTAAGCGAATTCACATACTTCGGCTTCTTAGGTTCATTATCTATTGTGGTCGGAATTATTATATTAGTACTTTCACCGATTATTTCAAAAGCGATGAAGGGTATTAATTAAAAGAAAGATGCAAGTACAGTTTGATTAGTAACTGTACTTGCATCTTTTTTTGCTATCTAAATAAAAGTCTATCTAAGAAATTTAGAGTGAAATATATTATCGTAAGTAGTTAATTTATTGAATGTGGGTATAAGTTTCTATGTAGATAATAATCATTTTCGTTATAATAGTCTTAATAATATGAAAATTTAAGGGGTTGGAAGCCATGAAAGAAGAGTTAGATTATTTGAGGCCAAGGTTAATGGAGATTTTTACGTATTTACATGCAAATCC
The DNA here is from genome assembly GCF_038630385.1 of Lysinibacillus sp. FSL L8-0126. Lineage (NCBI taxonomy): Bacteria > Bacillati > Bacillota > Bacilli > Caryophanales > Bacillaceae > Lysinibacillus > Lysinibacillus sp. FSL L8-0126. The sequence continues at coordinate 1,930,654 of NZ_CP152028.1, forward strand.
TGAAATTAGCTGGCATGAAGTAGAAACCACCAATTATATAGTTGAGCTATTAACACAGGAAGGATTTTCTCCTATACGGTTTAAAAATTCTACAGGTCTATACGTCGATGTTGGCCATGGATATCCAAAAGTGGGGTTAAGAACAGATATAGATGCCTTATGGCAGGAGGTCGATGGTCATTTCCGTGCAAATCATTCCTGCGGTCATGACGGACATATGACGATGGCCATTGGTACGCTATTACTTTTAAAAGACTTACAGCAATCATTTAATGGTACAATTCGTGTTATTTTCCAACCGGCAGAAGAAAAGGGAACTGGAGCGTTATCTGTTTTAGAGGAAGGTGTTATTGATGACTTAGATTATTTATTTGGTGTTCATGTACGACCTGTCCATGAGCTAGAGGATGGTACGTATTGTGCTGCGCTCTATCACGGTGCCTCTCGCTTGCTTGAGGGGGAGATTATAGGGGAGGATGCCCATGCTGCAAGACCTCACCTAGGCATTAATGCCATTGAAGTAGGCGCAACGATCATTGAAGATTTAAGAACTATTCATACTGATCCTATGGTGCCAGTGTCTGTTAAGATGACGAAATTTCATGCTGGTGGAGATTCAGGCAATATTATTCCTGGTAATGCATCGTTTACGATTGATATTCGTGCCCAGCAAAATAATGTAATGGATGATTTAGCACAAGGGGTAAAGCGCGTTATAGATTCCTCTAAAATCTTGCATAAGGTGCAGATTGAATTACGCACTGTTGCGAATATTGTAGCTGCTGAAGTCGACACAAGTGCACAATACATGATGGAGCAGGCCATTATACAGGCTGTGGGATTATCGAATTTAAGAAAGCCAGTTCATACACCTGGTGGAGAAGATTTTCATCACTATGCTGTGCAACGACCACATTTAAAAACAACGATGCTTGGCTTGGGCTGTGGTCTTACACCGGGATTGCATCATCCAAAAATGAAATTTAAACAAGCAAGACTTGTCACGGGAGTTGAAATTCTAACGAGGGCAGTACTGCTAGCATTGGATTCAGGGCAGACAAAGGAGGCGTCAGCATAATGTTAGAGCAAGTGCGTATACAGAAAGTAATGACACCGGTAGAAATTGCAGAGGTCCAAAAATTGAATGCAGAAATATGGGGTAGCCAAGCAATTCCCTCCCATCAATTACTAGCAGCTGTACAAAATGGTGGGTTAATAGTAGGGGCATATTTAGGAGAAAAGCTAATTGGCTTTAACTATTGCTTCGTGGGTTATCAAGATGGCGAAATGTACTTACATTCGCACATGATTGGTGTAGAAAAAGCATATCGTGAACAAGGTGTAGCTGAATTATTGAAGCACGCGCAACAAGAATATGCAAAAGAACATGGTTTTCAGCTTGTCCGTTGGTTAATTGAACCGTTAGAAGTACGTTTAGCTAATCTAGCGTTTCTAAAACTAAATGCCACTAGCTATCAATATGAAAATGATTACTATGGCCCGCTCCAGGATGATTTTAATGAAGGACTACCTTCAGATAGGTTAGTCGTTGAATGGTGGATCGAGCGTGACCAAATGACAGATAGCCTTGATGAATTAGAAGAAATAGCGGGGGAGATTGTACCGTGGACATTAACCGTCGATGGCTTACCTGCGCTTGATGTGGAAAATGCATTTCAGATGGAGCAGTCCTTTTACAAGGATGCCTATCTCTTACCAATTCCACAATCTTTACAGAAAATGAAAGTAGAGAGTCCAAAACTTGCAGAGGATTGGCGTTATAAAATACGCACAATCTTAACTACATTATTTAATCAAGATTATGCCATTGTACGTATGAAGAAGCACCCAGAATATGTTCATAGCTATCTGTTAGTCAGACGCTCCTTATTAGCCTTATAATAAGGATAAGGAGTGAATATCGTGAGAGTAGAAAAGATAACGTTAAGGCACTTAAAAATGCCCATGAAAACACCATTTACAACGAGCTTTGGCACAGTCGATGAAAAAGAGCTGTTATTAATAGAAGCAAGAGATGAGTCAGGAATTACAGGATGGGGAGAAACCGTTGCTTTTGTAGCACCTTGGTATACAGAAGAGACATTAAAGACAACATGGCATATGCTACAGGATTTTTTGATACCCATCTTGTTACATAAAGAGATCGGGCATCCAGATGAGGTCAATTCCTTATTTGCCCCTATTCGTCGAAATTGTATGGCGAAGGCTTCGATAGAGGGTGCTGTCTGGGACATCTATGCCCAACTAACGAAGCAATCACTTGCACAGGCGCTAGGTGGCCAAAAGCACCGTATTGAAGTCGGAGTCAGTGTAGGAATCCAGCCTTCCACTGCGCAATTAATAGAGGTAATAAAAAGTCATATTGCAAAGGGCTACAAAAGGGTGAAAATAAAAATAAAGCCTGGCTATGATGTTGAGGTAGTACGAGCAATCCGTGCGGAACTGCCAGACTTACCTTTGATGGTGGATGCAAACTCTGCTTATACATTAGAGGATATAAATATACTTCAGCAGCTGGATGACTTTCGTTTATTAATGATTGAACAACCATTAGCTACGGATGATATTGTCGATCATGCAACATTACAGAAAAAGTTAAAAACGCCAATTTGTTTAGATGAAAGTATCACATCTTTTGAGGATGCCAGACGAGCGATTGAGCTTGAGAGCTGTGGTGTCATTAACATCAAGATTGGACGAGTAGGTGGTTTAACAGAAGCGAAACGAATTCATGATTTATGTAAAGCGAAACGAATTCCAGTTTGGTGTGGTGGTATGTTAGAAGCAGGAATCGGACGAGCACATAATATTGCCTTAACATCGCTTAGTCATTTTATTTTACCTGGTGATACGGCAGGTTCTAGTCATTATTGGTATGAAGATATAATTGATCCTGAAGTAGTAGTGAAAGATGGTTATATTGAGGTGTCGCAGTCAGTTGGTATTGGGTATGCCCCTAATATGGCTATTATTGATAAGTTAACGATTAGTACTGAGGTCTATCAATAAAGCATTAGTAAGTCAATAAAGGAAAAACGAGGAGAGAACTGATTGAAAAAAAGCTTGCAAGTCGGTGGGGCCTATGTAGGAATCATCGTTGGAGCTGGATTTGCATCAGGACAGGAAATTGTCCTCTATTTTACAAGCTATGGCTTTCAAGGCGTATATGGTGCGCTGTTAGCCATGGTTGGCTTCTCTATTGTTGGCATGTGTATTGCTCAAGTGAGCTCAAGACTCCGCACAGCCTCACATAAGGATTTGATTTATCAAATTTCAGGGAATACGATTGGCTTTGTGTTGGATTTTGTATTATCTCTCTTTTTATTTGGTGTAGCCGTAATTATGTTTGCTGGTGCGGGTGCAACATTTCAGCAAATGTTTGGACTACCTATTTGGCTAGGGAGTATTTGTATGATCTTACTTACAGTAGCTACGGTCATGATGGATGTCAAAAGCATTATTAATATCATTGCCCTTGCCACACCCTATCTACTAACAATTGTCTCTATTATCGCAATCTATGCTATAGCAACGATGGACCTTACCTTTGTAGAGCAGGCAGTTATTGCCCAACAGGTTCAAGTAAGTGCAAACAGTTGGTGGGTGACGGCCTTACTGTATATGTCATTCAATGTAGGGGTTAGCTTTTCTTTACTAACGGTTATGTGTGGTTCTATACGCAATGCCAAAGTTGCTGGCATGGGTGGCATAATTGGTGGCATTTTGTTAGGTGCTTTAATTTTACTTGTTAATTTTTCCCTTCTAGCAAAAATGAATATCATTGTTGGATTAGATATTCCAATGCTAGCCTTAGCAAATGAAATTCATCCTATAGTGGGCCTTTTAATGGCAATTTCCCTTTTGGGGATGATTTATAATACGGCCGTAGGAATGCTCTATTCTTTCATGGTAAGGTTTTTCGAGCCTAGTAAAGCTAGCTTTAGAGTAGCAGTTATTTTTATAGGTGGTCTCGGATTTCTAGCGAGTCTTGTAGGATTCACGACACTAGTCGCAAAGCTGTATGCAGTCATGGGCTATGTAGGTTTGGTGTTAATTATATTTATTGTTTCTGCGTGGTTAAGAGGTACGAGGAAGATTATTTAATATAAAAATGGTAATTGAGAGATAGCTTTTGTTCTCAATTACCTTTTTGTTTGGATAAAAAATTTGTAGAAATAGTGAATTATTTCAGTTGTAGAGTTTAGCGAACTTACTGATATTTTGTTTATTAGACACGTTTTTTAGTTAATACTCAATAAAACGAGAATAATTCTCAATTGTTGGTTGACTGACAATAAAATCATGCTTATAATGGGAAACGTGAGTAATGATAATCATTTTCACTAGAAAGTGAATTACACACAAAAATGAAATCTACCGGGGATTACTATGAAAATAAGATATCTTTTAACAGCAACGATTGTGCTGTCTATTGTGTCGCTATTTATCGGAGTAATAGATATTAAGCCTAGCGACCTATTAGACTTTCAATCAGAAGAAGCTAGACTATTTTTAATTAGTCGTGTACCTAGACTTGTTGCTATTTTGCTAGCAGGTGCAGGTATGAGTATTGCTGGTTTAATTATGCAAAGCTTAAGTAGGAATAAGTTCGTATCGCCAACAACAGCTGGTACATTAGATGCCACGCGGTTGGGTGTATTGATTTCCATGATGTTCTTTACGAATGTCACGTATTTTCAAAAAATTTCCTTCGCTTTCATATTTGCTTTAGCCGGCACATTACTATTTATGCAAATATTAAACCGAATTAAGTTTAAAGATGCGATTTTTATACCACTTATTGGCTTAATGTATGGAAATATTTTGTCCTCCGTTACAACATTCTTTGCGTACAAGGCGAATATTATCCAGAACATTTCTGCATGGTTACAAGGAGATTTCTCATTAATCATGAAAGGCCGTTACGAACTGTTATACATAAGTGTACCAGTACTCATTTTAGCTTACATTTACGCAAATCGTTTTACTGTAGCTGGGATGGGAGAGGATTTTGCAAAAAATCTTGGTCTATCCTATAAATTTGTGGTGAATTTAGGCTTAGTGTTGGTAGCCCTTATCTCCACAACAGTGGTGTTAACAGTCGGTGTCATTCCTTTCCTTGGTTTGATTATTCCAAACATAATTTCACTGTTTAAAGGTGATAATTTGGCAAAAACCTTGCCACATACAGCATTACTTGGTATGTCATTTTTATTATTCTGCGATATTTTGGGACGTGTACTGATTTTCCCTTATGAAATACCAATTAGTATGACTGTTGGTGTAATTGGAAGTGCCATCTTCCTATTCATGTTGTTTAGGGGGAGAGCATATGCGTAATCGTACAAAAATGTTCATTTTACTAGGTCTTGCCGTAATAGCCATTTTATTGTATTTATTTTGGGCATTAAATGGTAACTATCATTATGCTTTTCCACGTCGTGTCATAAAGGTAGTAGCGATGTCGTTAACAGGTATAGCTATTGCCTACTCAACAGTAGTTTTCCAGACAATTACCCATAATCGTATTTTAACGCCAAGTGTCATGGGATTAGATGCTTTATATATGTTGATTCAAACATTCATCTACTTTTTCTTTGGCTCTACATCTATATTAGTCATTAATATTTACTATAATTTCACGCTTGCTATTGTAGTGATGATTATATTCGCTTTAATTTTTTACCGAGTATTATTTAAAGAAGGAAAGCGACCGATTTATTTTTTACTGCTTGTCGGAATGATTGTTGGTACGTTTTTAGGAAGTATTACGACGTTCTTCCAAGTATTAATCGATCCTAATGAGTTTTTAGGTTTACAAAGTAAAATGTTTGCAAGCTTTAATAATGTCAATTCAGATTTAGTTTGGCTAGCAGGTGTTATCATTTTAATAACGTTTGCATATGGTGCTCGCCACATGAATCAATTAGACGTGATGTCCTTGGGACGAGATACAGCGATTAATTTAGGTGTACCTTACGATAAGTTGGTACAACGTATGTTGATTTTAGCTTCGATCTTGATTGCCGTTTCGACGGCGCTCGTTGGGCCGATCACATTCTTTGGTTTAATTGTTGCAAATTTATCGTATCAGTATTTCAAAACATACAAGCATTCTATTTTGATTACTGGCTCCTGTGTCATGAGTATTATTGCTTTAATCGGTGGACAGTGGATGGTTGAACGTGTATTTGGTTTCAGTACTACACTTAGTGTCATTATTAATTTTGTGGGTGGGGTTTACTTCATCTACTTATTATTAAGAGAAAGTAGGTCAGCAGGATGATTCAAGTCAAAGAAATTACGAAGTTTTTTGGGAAAAAGCCTGTCGTTCAAGATGTAAGTGTTGACATTGTTTCAGGAAAAATCACATCTTTTATTGGACCGAATGGTGCAGGGAAGTCCACGCTACTTTCAATGGTAAGCCGTTTACTGAATGCAGATACTGGCGAAGTACTACTCGATAAAGCAGATGTACGTCGTTGGAAATCAGATGATTTTGCCAAGCGTGTCTCGATATTAAAGCAATCAAACTTTATGAATGTCCGTCTAACCATTCGTGAGCTTGTATCCTTTGGTCGTTTCCCTTATTCAAAAGGAAACCTAAAGCCTGAAGATGAAGAAAAAGTGGACGAAGCTATTCGCTACATGAATTTAGAAGATATGCAACAAAGTTATTTAGATGAACTATCAGGCGGTCAACGTCAGCGTGCTTTTATTGCAATGGTTATTGCGCAGGATACAGAGTATATCTTACTGGACGAGCCATTGAATAATTTAGATATGAAGCATTCTGTCCAGATTATGAAGATTTTACGTAAACTTGTTGATGAGTTAGGGAAAACAGTGGTCATCGTATTACATGATATTAATTTTGCTTCTGTTTATTCTGATAATATCGTGGCATTGAAAGATGGCCGTGTAGTTAAAAACGGTCCTACAAATGACATTATTAACTCAGATGCATTGAAGGAAATCTATGATATGGATATCCCTGTTCAAGAACAGGATGGCTGTCGAATTTGTGTTTATTTTAATTCGTAAAAATAGTTATCGATGGATCAACCATCAATTGACTATCAAATAAATTATTTAAAGGAGAATTTTACAATGAAAAAATGGAAATTACTTACGGTATTAATGGCAATGATGCTATTAGTATTAGCTGCTTGCGGTTCAAAAGACGAAGCAAAAGAAGAAGATAAAGGGACTTCAACTGACAAACCGGCTGAAGAACAAAATGAAGAATCATCAGTATACCCACTAACAATTCCTGGAAGCACAGTTGAAGGTCGTGATAGCACTACTACATTTGAAGAAGTAAAACTTGATAAAATGCCAGAAAAAGTTGTCGTTTTTGATAATGGTTTCCTAGATACATTAGATGCTTTAGGTGTTAATCCTACTGCTGTAGTACAAGATTCATTACCAGCTTACTTAAGCAAATATAAAGATAGCACTTATGTAAATGCAGGTACATTATTCGAACCTGATTATGAAAAACTATCTGAAATCAACCCTGATATTATTTTCATCTCTGGTCGTGCATCAGCAGCTTATGCTGAATTATCTAAAATTGCACCTACTGTATATGTTGGTGTAGATAACAATAACTTCTTAGAGTCATTCAAAGCTAATACAGAATTAGCAGGTAAAATCTTTGGTAAAGAAAAAGAAGCAGCAGATGCAATTGCTGCCTATGAAGCAAAAGTAGAAGAAGTAAAAGCAAAAGCAACTGCAACAGAAGAAAAAGCATTAATCGTTTTAGGTAGTGAAGGTTCATTATCTGTATTTGGTCCTGGTTCACGTTTCGGTGTGATTCATGATGTATATGGTGTAAAAGCTGTAGCTGAAGCTGGCGGATTTAAAATTGAGTCTCATGGTGATAATGCAAGCTTTGAGTTCGTACGTGAGAAAAACCCAGATATTTTATTCGTTATTGACCGTGACGCTGTTGTAAATGAAAACGGTGAGTCAGGTACAAAAGCAGCAATTGAAAACGAAATCGTAAGTGCAACAAATGCTGTGAAAAACAGTAAAGTATTCTACTTGGATCCGGAAGTTTGGTACCTTTCAGGTGGCGGTTTACAATCAGAAACACAAAAAGCTGAAGATGTGTTAAAGGCGTTTAACTAATATGTTTGTACAAATTAAACGTATCGTTGTGACGGAAGGTAATTCGGATAAGGTTGTGGAACGCTTTGGTGCTAAGCCAAACAGTCCATCATTACTTGAACAACAACCTGGTTATATTGATAAACAGGTTCTTGTAAAGAAAGTTCGCCGCGGTGATGAGGAAGTGCTAGTGATGGTTCGCTGGGAATCAGAAGAAGCATGGAAAAATTGGGAGAAGAGCCCTGAGCATATTGCCGGCCACAAGGCAAGCGCAGGAAAGCCAAAGCCTGATCATATCATTGAAAGTGGACAAGAAGTTTATTATGTAAAAGGTTAATAGCCTTAAGGTGTCTCAAGAGATTGAGGCACCTTTTTTAATACATATAAAAGCAGGTCACGTTGATGATGGTGACCTGCTTAACTATATTTTAATGTTTGATTGATGTTTTTCGCCACCCACTAAATGTTGAATCCATATTAAAGGATATCGTGCTTTCATTGATGGACAATCCTGAAATGCTTGTATTTCCTTGCTCATCAAAATGATCTTGAGTCGTCGTCTCCATTTCTAGCCCTCTAGCATTGATGATGGTGTATTGTGGTGTCATATAGACAGAAGGTGAATCTAGGTTTAATCCAAAGGTAAAAGGATTGACAGATGCCATACTGGATAAACTTTCGGTCGAAACTCTTATAATGCCATGCTGCTCCATATAAAGATCCCTTTTTTGTTGGAATGTATCCTCAAATCCAGGAATATCACTAATAAGATTAGATACGGTTGAAATACCTTGATATGCTGCTAAAGTTTCTTGATAAGCTTTTAACTCGGATTGAATAATGACTTGCTCCATTCGATGTTGATCAATTGTAGGCTGTTTAATTGTAATTTCTTCAGCTGAGACAGAGATATTACATGAAAAAGTAGCCGTAAGTATGAAAATAGTTTCATTTAATGCATTTTTCAATATTAAATCACTCCCAGTACAAAAGAATTTATTGTTCACTAATGTTTAATTTATTGCTATAAAATCTTTTGTTCTAATAATACAGATATTGTAGTAATATTAAATTCAATTAATTTAGAATATTTTAGTAATTAAGGCAGAGACAAATATACAGAAAATAATATTTATTTCAAACCATAAGTCCCGATCCCCTTATTTTTAAATTAAATATGTATAGAACAGTACAGATAGTCATTTACCTGTACTTTCATTTGTTTTACATAGCAGTAGTATATTGAGCAGGATAAAAATCTTGCTATAGTTAAAATTACTAATCCTCGAGTTACTATAAGCGTAACATCTGTTAGAACGCCATTTCAAGGGTAAGTTTACGCCACTTTAGTGGCGGTGCTTAGTTCTCTACCGCCATTTTTTTAGTAATTATTAGCAAAAATCTGGCGTGGTTTGCATGAATAACGCCATTTTTTGGCGGTCTCTATCTCTAAAAAAGAATTAATGCTTTTATATGGCTTACCTAATTATGTTACTAGTATTAATTCCCACTAATCTATATAATATCTAGTAATATGCTAGAGAGGAGAGAGGACTATTGAACGGTTTAGATGAACGTATTAATGAATCATTAGACATTCTTATAGAAAATGAGACATTACTGGGACATGAGCTACAATTACTGTTAAAAAGCTTTAAAGAAGAAAAAACAGCCAGAGGTTTTTCCTTTGGTAAGTTATGCTTTTGGCATTACGAAGCATTTTCTGACGGAGTAAATGAAGATATCTATAAAGTAGCTGCGGCAATTGAACTTTTAATACTTTCCTTTGATATTATTGATGATATACAGGATAAGGATTCAGACTATATTTGGAGTAAAACACCTGAGTTATCATTAAACGTTGCCTTAGCAATGCTGATCATGGCTTCTAAAGCAATCGATGACACTTCCTTTGAGCATAAACAAGTTGCTATAAGACTACTTGAGAAATACGCGTTACAAAGTATAAATGGTCAACAACTAGATTTACTAAATAATTGCCGCGATGAAGAATCCTATGTACAAATGATAACTCAGAAATCGGGCTCTTTAACAGCAATGGGCTGTTTGATCGGCGAAGTACTTGCAAAAGGGGAAGTTTCTAAAGAAGTAGAGGAGTATGGGAAATACATAGGTATTATCCAGCAAATTAAAAATGATATACAAGGTTTGAAAGTGTGGGGCCCTAAAAATGACCTGCTAAACAAAAAATATTCATTGCCTATTATATACCTTTTAACCAAGAAAAATGATATTTCAAATTCTGTTGCCAGCTATTATAATGATGATATAGTTACAGTTTTAGATCAAAATGCAACAGAAAATGAGTTGACAAATAGTGGGGCAATACGCTATGCCATCACAATAAAAAATGTTTACAAGTTTAAAGCCTTGAATTACCTTGAAAATGTAGAGATAAACGAATTAGGTAAAATATATCTGCAAGAATTAATGAAATGAGGAGAGATTAGTATGATTAATGTAATCCAGTATTTAGAACAAAATCCTAGCCTAGTTGGACTATTAAAAGAACAAAAAGCCTCATTAATTGGAGTTTCACCTGTTGAACAAAAAGCAATTCTAGAAGCATTTAGCGGAGAGATGATTGCAGAAAGTGATGTTTGGAACTAAAAACATTGCGTAGTAAATTATTTTGGCCAGCTATAATTCTCTATTTAATGATCGGCTTTTATTTAAATTATGTGAATTATAGCGCGCCATATATTGATATTGAGGTAGAAAAAGAAAATGGTCAGTGGGTAGTAACTCAACTTGATTATAAAGACTGGGCGGACAGTCAAAATATAGCCATTGGTGATGTTATTGTAAAGGTAGATGAACGTCCAATTGACCATTTAAATCAGCTGAAGTATAAATCCAAAATATTATCAGCTAATGATTTAACAGTTATGAAGCCAAGTGGAAGTTTAATAAACATACATATTAGACACTTAGATATTCCTCAGCAATTTTTATATATATTTTTTGTTCCGGCGTGTTATTATTTTTTGACGTTATTCATTGCGTTTTATTTACACTCCAAGCAAAGGAATTCAAAGTTAGCAGACTTACTTATTCTTTTTATGTTAAATGTTTCATTAGCATATGTGAGCAGTGGTGTCTCTGGTAGGTTAGATGCGATCGGTATTATCGTCAATCGTAGTAGTATGGTGTTATGTTTAGTCCTATTATTACATTTTTTAAGAAATTACTTTTTATTTGTGAAAGCGAATTGGGTATTTATGGATAATATCAAACTCTTTTATGTTTTCCCCATAATCGCTTTTATACTAGGTTTTACAGGCACTATTTATCCTGCTGCTAACGATATTCTTTCCAATATTGTATTAGCCATGTTTCTTCTTCTCCTTGTGATTATCCTTAGTATTTTACTAATAAGCTATTTCAAATACAGCTCACCACAGTTGAAAATTTTATTAAATAGTATATTAATACCCTTTCTACCATTTCTTTTTTTGTATGCACTTCCACAAATTCTTTTTCATACGTACATTCTTTCAGCTGAAATTTGCTCATTATTTTTATTGCTTATACCTTTTAGCTTTATCTTTACACAACTAACGGAAAGGCTATTTGATATTGAGTATCATATTACAAGATTACGCTATTATGTCATATTCTCTTTAAGCTTTACGTTATGGATTACTATGGGACTGTATTTTATTGCAGGACAGTATTTAACTATGACTGTCATGTCAGGAGTAGCACTTTTTACATTTTCATCATTAGTAATTCTCTTTTACGTAAAAGAAAAGGTTGATTATCGAAAACGGAAAATACTATTTTCTACAAAAGGTGACTATATTCATCAACTATATACTGCTGTAGATAAAATTGGTAAAACCATTAAAATCGACGAGCTTTTAGAGAAATTTGCTTATGAAGTTTCTATGCATCTTGAGTTAGAGGATGTTTTTGTCATAACATATAACTATGTTACGAATGAATTCTTAACGATGGCTGGAGAAAGTTTTACGATTCATCCTGATACTGTGGAAGAGTTGAGATTAGGAGAAATAAGAAAGATAGACAAAGTTTATGTAGCCTTTCTCCATCAAGACGCACATTATAAAAGAGCATTAGTGTTGGGGCATAATAATACGATCCATTTAAAAGATGAGGAGCTTTTATGGCTTGAATTGCTCCTATTGTATGTAAATAATTTTATTGAAAATACAAAGATGGTGGAAGAACTGATAGAGGAACTAAAGCATATGAAACAGGCTGACGATGGTCAGTTGCCATGGCTAAATAAGCTATTATGGTTAAGGTTTGAAGAAGAAAAATACCAGTTAGCTCAAGAGTTACATGACACCAATTTACAAGAGCAACTCCATATTGCACGAGAAGTGGATGTCCTTGTTAATGCAAAGAATACATCGGATATTCAAGAGCAACTTGCTAAAATTCATAAACAAATGCTTATCTCTTTATATGAATTGCGGAGCTATTGTGAAAATCTAAAGCCTCCTTTATTGGATACTTTAGGTTTAAATGCTGCATTAGAAAAGTTAATTCGAAAAGTTCAAGAAAGAGCTAACTTTGTGCTCATTTATACAATCGATCGTCTTTATTTAGAGGATGAGCGCATGAATTTAATGATTTATCGATTGTTTCAAGAACTACTGAATAATGCGTTAAAGCATTCCTATGCCGCATCCGTTGAAATCCATTTAAATGAGATGAATGATGGCTTTGAAATCATTTATAATGATGATGGTGTAGGCTGTAACGTGGAGGATATTATTGTAGCAGAGTCTATGGGTATTCGAGGTATGCAGGAGCGTGTAAAAGCATTTAATGGGCAATTTTATATTGACGCTCACATAAACAAAGGGATGTCTATTAGAATAATAGTGAAAGAAGGGAGTGAAACACTTGATTACGATGCTCATAGTGGATGATCACCCAATAGTATTAGAGGGAACTAAAAACTTATTTCAAGAGAATGATGATATTATCATTGATACGGAAAGCGATGCTACTTGTGTTATTCAAAGAATAAAAAATAAGCCATATGATATCTATTTGATTGATATCAATATGCCACTCGAAAATGGCATTAACTTAGCCCGTAATATTAAAGCTTTTCAGTCAAATGCTGCAGTTATCCTCTATACAGGTGATGATATCACGGATTATTACCCGCTTATTTTGGAAAGGAAAATAGAAGGCATTTTAGCTAAAACGGCCTCTAAAGAGCAGATTTTACGAACGGTGAGAGCCATTGCAAATGGGGAAATTGTTTTACCTAAAAATTTCTTGGATTTTTTGGATGATAAATTTAAACTGCAAGATGCAAAAGATATTCATTTAAATGAAAAGGAAAAGAAAATTTTAAGATTGATTGCGGAGGGCCATACAAATAAAGCCATCGCGATTGAATTAAACATTCCTCAGCGAACAACTGAGAGATATTTGACACAACTCTTTTCTCTGCTCAATGTAGATTCACGAACAGAGGCTGTAAATCTAGCTGAAAGAATGAATTTACTCTAAACTATTTCTATGCTATACTCTTGGTATATTTTTCAATAAAAAGGGAGCTTTCTGGGAGTTTACTATCCTAAATATTACCGTAGTAAAATAAAACCATATTTATATGAGAAATAACCTATAAAATACTAGGGACACCGCCAAAAAAGTGGCGGTGTTTTTTATGACCGCCAAATCACGCCAGATTTTCACTTGAATCACGCCAAAAAATTGGCGTAAACCCGAAGTTGAAAAGACGGTGTAAGTACTGGTACGCTTAAATTAACGGTGGTTAAGTAGATTTGCTTTAGTGAGTAATAGACAATAGATTTTATTAGAATAAGCAGCCTGACTATCTATGAATAAAGTAGCGTTAGTAGATTGTAGAATGTTACTAGCTAGTCAATATACTTCACCATAAAACTTTATAAAGGTAGGCGTGTATTGTGAAAGTAGAACTTGAAAATTTGTTTTCCGTAGATGAAACTAGTCAAGATCAAGTTATTAACGTTTATAATCGTCATGGTATTGCGATTGGTGCGCCTGAAATTAGAAAAAGAAATTTAAAAACAAAGTTTAATCCTATTTTTACATTAAATGAAGATGTAACATACGAACAGGTAACAGCTTTATATAAATCATTAGAACGCGAATTTGGTATTGTTTCAATAGGAGAACGTTTTTACTTTGAATTTTCAGATATGGAATATGAACGGGCACCATTATTTACTTTAAATTCAACAGGTAATTCACCAGAAATGTTCTTAGAGGACAAAGGGACATTATTTTCTTTAAGCACACACTGTAAATACTGTGGTCTAATGGATAAAGAGCAGTTATCACCTATAGTCATTGATACTACACAAATGAAGGGTCGCCATTTAGTCCATGTAAATGGTTATTGGGTTGCTTCTGAGGCACTAGCATCACTCATGAAAAAGGAAAATTTAGAAGGCTTTGAACTTTTAGAGGTTATCCATCAAGGACCTGAAGAAGGAAAGCAACTAGCTTATCAAATTATTCCTGTGCAAGTGCTGCCTGAATGTAGCAAGGATAGAGTAAAATTATATTTTGCAACAGAACAACCTCCATGTAGCTGCGGCTTAAATGGCGTGATTAATGGTCCTGATACCTATGAGCATGAAGATTTAAAGCACTTAAAAGGCGATGTATTTTACTCAGCTGAATGTAGTCACGATGGAAGATATCTTTATAGAAAGACTTTGTTCAGTAAAAGATTTAGAGAAACGATTATAAAAAATGGTATTTCTCGTGAAGTTAGAGGAGAAAAGGATTCAAACTTTGGCCCAAAAGATTGGCTATTTGATCCTGTGTTAATCAAGTAAACGAAGTGGAACAAAAAAGGATAAGGGAGTGTTTAGGATGTTTAGAAAAATACTACCTATAGTAGCCATTTTGTTTATTATTGCATTGGCTATTTCCGACTATTTTAACAAACCTGAAGAAGCATCCATCCATGTTTATCAAGAATACGAACGTGCTTACCTTTCTTAAAACGAGAGTCTATATTTCGCTCAGAATAGACTTATTTATGTTATGATGTGAAGATCATAGCATGAATGTTTTTGAGGTGAAAGAATGAAAAAATGGGCATATCCATTAGCAATTTTAACGCTAATTGTATTTTTCGTAGTAAGAGCTACTTATCAAAGCGAGTTCATGAATACATTTGACGCAAAGATGGCGGAGATCTTTTTTGGTAATCGATTTATAGAGATCTTTCATTATATAGGAGAGCCTAAATTTGTTGTCGCTGTCGCAGTAGTCTTAATGGTGTATTTAGCTTGGAAGGTAAAAAATTATCGAGCCATGCTATTTGTAGTGTTAACTTTTGCAGCGGGCAATGTTTTGAATCAATT
Source organism: Lysinibacillus sp. FSL L8-0126 (assembly GCF_038630385.1). NCBI lineage: Bacteria > Bacillati > Bacillota > Bacilli > Caryophanales > Bacillaceae > Lysinibacillus > Lysinibacillus sp. FSL L8-0126. Next base: position 1,946,166 of record NZ_CP152028.1, read on the forward strand.
ACTAAAAAAATGGATCCAACGACCACGTCCTGAATTGGAGAACCAACTGACATCCTTTAGCTTTCCATCTGGACATGCTATGACGGGTATTCTGTACTTATTCACAATCGCTTATATTTTCGCCGAGAATAATAGTAAAGGTCGTAAAATTGTGCTGTGGCTAGGTGCAATAATTCTAATGGTACTCATTGGATTATCACGTATTGCAGGAGCTCGACACTTTGCTACGGATGTGCTTGCAGGTTGGAGTATGGGATATACTTGGTTTATCATCTGTGTCATCTGGTATGAACGTCGTAAAAAATCGTTTCAATCAAACCATAAATAAAAAAGTATAAGTAGTATCAGGATGAACTGATACTGTCTACAAAAGGAATCGAGAAATTTAATCTCGATTCCTTTTTACATGTTTCGGTCCTTTTTATAAGCATTTCTTTAAATTCCCCACAACATCACAGTCGTGACAGCAAGATAAGCAAAATGTCTCTGTCTTTGCTATATTTGATTATCTTCTATGTAGAAGTAGATGAAACGGGAGGCAGTGACTCTCTCAGAAAGAATGTGCCCACGGTTTTTATATACTAATGAATGAGCATGATTTTCCTATTGTAAAGAATGATATTTACCTTATAAAAAAGAATTGCGTATAGGAAACTTCTAAGTTAAGATGAGTACAATAATAAAAAGAGAAAAGGAAGAAGGGAATGGACGGAAATGTTTTACTGGCACTAGGGTTGACTCTTTTTGCCGGACTTGCAACGGGTGTAGGTAGTTTAATCGCCTTTTTTACATCAAGAACAAATACAAAATTTTTATCATTCGCATTGGGCTTTTCAGCAGGGGTCATGATATATGTATCCCTTGTAGAAATTTTTGTTAAAGCGAAAGATGCTTTAACCGACGCATTAGGCACAACAAATGGCTATTGGATGACAATTCTCGGATTTTTTGGCGGGATGTTATTTATTGCTTTAATAGATAAATTTATTCCTAAGGCTACTAATCCTCACGAAGTAAAGCTAGTTGAAGATGTGAATGCAGTGAAGCCTCAGGTCAATGAAGAGCATTTGATGAAGATGGGTATTTTTACAGCTCTCGCTATTGGCATTCATAATTTTCCTGAGGGCATTGCTACATTTATGTCAGCTATTAATGACCCAAATGTGGGGATTGCTATTGCTATTGCAGTAGCCATTCATAATATTCCAGAAGGCATTGCTGTATCAGTCCCTATTTTCTTTGCAACGGGCAATCGTCGAAAAGCTTTTAAGTTATCTTTTTTATCAGGATTAGCAGAGCCTGTCGGTGCACTAGTAGCATTTTTGCTCCTTATGCCCTTTTTAACAGATGTAATGTTTGGCATCGTGTTTGCTGGTGTTGCAGGCATTATGGTTTTTATTTCATTAGATGAATTATTACCTGCAGCGCAAAGATACGATGAAACACATTTATCCATGTATGGTCTAGTAGGGGGAATGGCTGTCATGGCCATTAGCTTAGTATTATTAGCATAATTAAAATAGGAAAAGGGAGTCATTTAAAGTGGCTCCCTTGTTATTTTTCTATATTGTAGGAACAGCCTTTTTTGATTCCACAAGCTCTTGTACACTATTTAGACAATCATGAAATGTAGTAAAAGGTTTATATGGAATATGAAGCTCCTCACAGCGCTGAACGAGATGATCTCTAGCAAGAACAATATTTGCTAGTTTAGCTGCCTCAAAATCAGAAAGAGAGTCACCAATCACAATTTTAAAATGATCCTCCTCTGCAATCTTCCGCATCACGCTAGGTTTACAGCAACCGCAACCTTGTGTGCTATATTTAACACATTCCTCGTCACAGTTATTTGGATAGATTAGTTCTATTTGTTCACCTGAAAAATCGGCTTTATTACAGTAGATGCCCGAAAAAGGACCATATTTTTCAACTAGAGGCTCAATGAAAAAATCAACGCCACCGCTTACAATATAAAATGGTATGTTATGGTCTTGAGCATAGCGAACAAAATCCCCAAAGCCCTCACGAATTACTGCTGAATCCATAAGATATTGAATTACTTCATCTTTTTGTTGAGTAGAAAGTAGATGAAACATAGCGGAAAGCCCATCTTTAAATGAAATGGTTTGTTCCATCATGGCTTTAGCAATTTTTTCAGAATCCTCTCGTACAAATTCAGTCATTAATGAAAAGATATTATCAGTTTCTGTTATCGTGCCATCGAAATCACAGAATATAATTGGTTTCAAGATAGTTCCTCCTTAGAAAAGCACGTATAAAATATCCTTTTCTATACTTCTATCATATTAGTTTTATAAGTACTTGTTTTCAAAAAAACGCCTACTAGGGTAGTAGACGTTTCAAACATTTATTGCTTATGGACTTGCACACCATGTTCATCCGCTTTTGTTAAAATTACTTGATGCTCTGGGAATTGCTTTGTCATTAACTGAACAAAGTCAGTAGCAATAGCAGAAGGAATAATGGAAATCAACGTTGGCCCAGCGCCACTTAGAGCGGTACCGTATGCACCGTTAGCTTTTGCAGCAGTACGAATTTCTGCATAGGCAGGAATTAGCTTTGCACGAAATGGTTCATGGAATAAATCAGCCTCCATATAATGACCAGCACGCTCGAAATCACGTGCCATTAAGGAAGCTGCTAACATATTCGCATTTGCAGAAGCACGAACAGCATAGGCGCGATTTAGTTGTTCTGGTAAAACAGAACGAGATTCGCTCGTTTTGAGCTCAACATCTGGTACGTATACCACAAATGATGCCTCGATATCATTGATATGAAATGTATCGACAATTCCGTTGTCATCCATTGAGGAAATGGTTAATCCCCCTAAAACAGAAGCGGTTGCATTGTCTGGATGTCCTTCAATCTGTGAGGAGAGATTGAGCTTATCTTGAACAGTTAAACCAAGTTCACATACTTGGTTAGCAAGTTCAATACCTGCCACAATCACAGCTGCACTGCTTCCAAGGCCACGTGCTAATGGAAGCTCACTAGTCATCTCGACACGACAAGCAGGTAGTTGCTGATCATATTGATCTGCAATTTTTTTAGCAATGACGTATAGTAAGTGTTCTTCAAGCTCAAACTCTTTAGGACCATTATCATCGAGATGGATAATATTCCATTGATCTTGTAAAGTAACGGTAAGCTTTAAGTAAAGGGACAAGCCGAGTCCTATCGAATCAAAGCCTGGCCCTAGGTTGGCCGTGCTTCCAGGAACTGAGATTTGCCACACTTTACTCATAGTACACCCTCGATATATGCACGAATTTCTTCTTCATCATTTTTAAGGGACACTACTTCTACAGTAGAAACGTTCATAGCTGTATCAGGATCTTTTAGTCCGTTCCCAGTGAAGATTGTGACAACTTTTGCACCCTGTGGTATTTTTCCGTTTTCAACTGACTTAATAACACCTGCTAAAGAAGCAGCAGAGCCAGGCTCAACGAAAATACCTTCTGTACTTGCGATTAATTTATAGGCAGCTACAATTTCTTCATCTGTAACAGAATCAATGATACCGCCAGATTCATCACGAGCTGCTTCTGCCAATTTCCAACTAGCAGGGTTACCAATTCGGATGGCTGTTGCCACTGTCTCAGGATTAGCAATAGGTTCTCCATTGACGATAGCTGCGGCACCTTCAGCCTCAAAGCCATACATTTTTGGTAGACCGCAATTTTTCGCTGCATGGTATTCTTTAAAGCCTTTCCAGTATGCAGTAATATTTCCTGCGTTACCTACTGGAATACACAAATAATCAGGTGCTGTACCTAAGCCATCTACAATCTCAAAGGATGCCGTTTTTTGACCTTCAATACGGTATGGGTTCACAGAGTTTACAAGTGCGACAGGAGTCGTTTTACTTACTTGGCGAACAATGTTAAGGGCATCATCAAAGTTACCGTCAATTTCGATGATTTTTGCACCATACATGGTAGCTTGAGCAAGTTTACCAAGAGCGACTTTTCCTTTCGGAATAACAACGATGGATTGAATACCAGCGCGTGTTGCATAAGCTGCCGCAGCTGCAGAAGTATTTCCTGTAGAGGCACAAATAACGCATTGACTCCCATCTTCAATAGCCTTTGCAACGGCAAATACCATCCCTCGGTCTTTAAATGAGCCTGTCGGGTTTGCACCTTCAATTTTTCCGTAAAGCTCAATGCCTAGTTTCTTAGATAAATTCACTAAATGTATAAGAGGCGTATTGCCTTCGTTTAAAGTTAAAGCAGGTGTGTTTTCAGTTACGGGTAAAAATTGTTTATATTCTTCAATAAGGCCTTTCCACATAACGATACGATCTCCTTTTGTTCTTATAGGAAGAACAGTTGTTTTTGTATAAAAGACATTTTAACGCAAATCGTACTATTATTTCAATAGCATTTCATTAATTGTCGAAACAATTCGGTAATTTGAATTTTACTTGTCACTTTCTTGAAACAACTGTATAGTAATCTTGTAATGTAAAGTCAAGTGTAAAGACAGGTGGTTGGGATGACAACAAATACAGTAGTAACAAATAAACCTCAGCAATCCATTTCTAGAAATAAACTTTTAGGTGTAGCGGGGGTAGGTTGGCTTTTCGATGCCATGGATGTTGGTATATTATCCTTCGTCATTGCGGCATTGGCAGCTGAATGGGGACTATCACCAAGTCAATCTGGCTGGATAGGTAGTGTTAATTCAATCGGGATGGCTGTAGGAGCACTTTTCTTTGGTGTTTTTGCTGATAAAGTAGGGCGAAAGCAAATTTTTATGTGGACTCTGGTCCTATTTTCTATTGCAAGTGGACTATCCGCTTTTACAACTACATTAACTGCATTTTTAATTTTACGCTTTTTAGTAGGTATGGGGCTAGGGGGAGAATTACCTGTAGCTTCAACATTAGTATCTGAAAGTGTAGCGGCCAAGGAAAGAGGGCGTGTAGTTGTCTTATTAGAAAGCTTTTGGGCGGCAGGATGGTTAATTGCTGCACTTATTTCATATTTCGTTATCCCTACTTGGGGATGGAGAGTGGCCCTTATATTAACAGCACTTCCAGCCTTTTATGCTATTTATCTTCGTTGGCATTTGCCAGACTCACCACAATTTACGGTGAAGGAAGAATCCAAAAAACGCAGTATTGGCCAAAATATGAAAGAAGTTTGGTCGAAGAAGTACGCACGTTCTACGTTTATGTTGTGGCTATTATGGTTTACAGTTGTATTCTCCTATTATGGCATGTTTTTATGGCTGCCAAGTGTAATGGTTGGAAAGGGCTTTGATATGATTACAAGCTTTAAATATGTTCTAATCATGACATTAGCTCAATTGCCAGGTTATTTTACAGCAGCTTGGTTTATAGAAAAGTTCGGCCGTAAATTTGTCCTTGTTTCCTATCTAATTGGTACTGCTGGAAGTGCTTTCGTTTTTGGGAATGCAGATACACTTGCCGTATTGTTAATTTCAGGGATGTTTTTATCCTTCTTTAACTTAGGGGCATGGGGTGCATTATATGCCTATACACCTGAGCAATATCCAGCTATTATTCGCGGCACAGGTGCTGGCATGGCGGCAGCTGTTGGGCGAATCGGAGGTATTTTTGGTCCATTGCTCGTTGGTTTTTTATTAACGGCAGGCTATGATATAGGCTTTATCTTTGCCATTTTCTGTGGTGCTATCATTATAGGCGTGGTGGGTGTCATCTTCCTTGGAAGGGAAACAAAGCAGCTTGAATTAGAATAAAAATAAAAAGTTCTGGATTAGAGTAATGAATCCAGGACTTTTTTGTTTATATTCGCTAGTGAAATACATAAAAATAAGTATTTATTAATTTTTATTCAATTTTACGAATTTATTTGTTAAAATGACAAATCAATATAAAAAGGTAAATCAAATTGTTCTATTAGCAGGTTAATGTGTTAAAGATTTTTCAGAAAAGTCATTGTATTCAAATTGTAATCGTGATACTGTATTTTTAATCGAATTTTGAGTCAGTAGGAAACAATCTCCCGTTCGTGATAAGGTCATTGAAAGAAAGGTTGTTAGGAATGAGTATTCATGAGGATATAAAGAAAAGGTTTGTAAGGCTGTCAAAGGGGCAGCGTAAAGTAGCACAATTTGTGATGGATAATCCCACTACAGTTATTGCTAATGGAGCAGCAGAGGTTGGCAGGCTGGCGAATGTAAGTGAATCTACAGTAATTCGTTTTTGTTATGCCATGGATTTATCAGGATATGTAGAATTGCAAGAGGAAATTAGAGAATATATGATGTCTCAAAATGAAGGGGTAAATCTACAACCTACATATACAGTAAAAAAATTAACTAATTCTAGCTTTGGTAAGATCATGCAACAAGATAGCCAAAATATTCAAGAAACGATTCAATTGATTAACGATCAGCAAATTCAAAAAAGCTCGAAATGGATGCATGAGGCAGATCATATCTATATTCTTGGTACTCGCCACAATGCATATGTCGCCAATTGGTTAGCCAACACATTAAAAACATTACGTTCTAATATTAAGCAGCTTCGCTTAGACTCGGATGATCTCGTTAATCAAATGAATAGTATGGGCGAACATACGACATTCATTGTACTATCCTTTGATAAACAGATGAAGGATATGAAGACGATTGTTGAAATTGCCAAGATGAAGAAAGTAAAGATTATTGCGATTACAGGGTCTGCATTTTCCCCTATCCGAGAATACGCCAGTGCATTATTTGCTCTTGGCACAAAAAAGCATTCTTCACTAAACATTGCACCAGTCTTATTTTCCTTTTTGCATGCCTTGTTAGAGGAAATGATGAGTCAAGATAAGGGACAATATGAAAAATATCAGCAATCCTATGAGCAAGTTGAAAGTAATGTGTTATTCTTAGATGCTGCTAGAGAGAAGCAGGTTTTTTAATGTAGGCAACGCATAGATGGTGTGTACTCATACACAGGTCTATGCGTGTTTTTATGAAATTCACTATAAAAAAAGATGTCCAAATATGATTTAGACATCTAGGAAAAATGAATTATAGAATTTTACTTAAGCTATATTCATTCACATACGTATCATTTAATTTAATGGCATTTTGTCGGATGCCTTCTTGTTGAAACCCTAGTTTTGTAAAAAGGTGTAACGCTACATTATTATGTTCCATCACCGTTAACTCTAGACGAGAAATGTCTCGCTGTTTAGACCAATTTTCAACAGCGTTCATCAGTGCAGAGCCAATGCCCTTTTGTTGATGTTCTTCCTTTACTGCTAAGCGAACAGAAGCAACATGTCTAGCTTTCGATTGTTTATACCCATGAATGACTGCATAGCCTGCAAAAATGCCATTTAATACACAGAGTAGTATTGTGCGGTTTTTTAGCTGTTTCCAATAGGCTAAATTTTTACGAAGTTGTTGGACCGTTAGATCTACTTCATTTTGAACATTATACATGAAGTCAGTTTGCTGAAAGATTTCCTCTTGTAAATGAATGAATGATCTAGCATCGGATGCTTCAATCCCTCGAATTATGTATGCAGATGGGCTTTCCTCATTGTTAGAAGTACTGCTTTCAGTTGGCTTCATTTGCGAACGTGAGAAAGTTACGCTTGTCCCTAATTTAACATCAATAACATAATAACCTGCATTGGTCCAAGATAAATAGTGTGAGAGAGGGGGCTTAGTTTTTTTCCACCAGCTCTTATTTAAGTAGGCGGCGTTTGGTAATACTTGTCCCATAATGTTTTCTAATTCACTAAAGGATAAAGTGATCTCTTGTTGTAAAGCTACTTCAAAATAGTTTGCTAAAGGAATGTACTTTTTTTCCATCTTCTTTGTCATCGTAATCCCCATTTCCTGAATATCCAAAAATATAGACTATCTGATGATAGCATAAAATTACGATGACTTAAATATGAAAACCCAACTAAATATCTATATAAACTAATTATTTTTTTAAAAAGATGCATTTTTACTATTAAATGTTAAAAATAGGTTGGTAAAAATAGAGAGTATTATAGGAGTGTGTAGACCCAATAAAAGTTATATAGCAACATAAGGTAGTTATAATATATATCTTATTTGCAAAGTATGTATTTAAAGATTAATTATTCTTTTATATAATAAATGATAGGCAGTAAGATTTTATCTGGATTCAGCAAATGCTTTTAGGAGCAAATTTTCGAGTGAGTTTGATGAGGCTTCGTTGATTCAAAGTTACACTTTATCACTTATTAGGCTATAAGATATGATAAAATAAAATACAAATGTAAGTGCTATTTTAGGAGGAATTGATTGAATGAGTAAAGTATTAGTTTTTGGACATAAAAACCCAGACACAGACACAATCACGTCTGCTATTGTATATGCCTATTTAAAACACCAAATTGGTGAAGAAGCTGAGGCAGTACGTCTTGGAGATATTAATAATGAAACTCAGTTTGCATTAGATAAATTTGGTTTTGAAGCACCTCGTTTAATTTCTTCTGTAGTAGGGGAAGGGGACAAGGTAATTCTTGTTGACCACAATGAATTCCAACAATCAGCGGATGGTATTGAGGAAGTACAAATTACAGAGGTAATCGACCACCATCGTATTGCAAACTTCCAAACAGCAGATCCACTATACTATCGTGCTGAGCCAGTAGGTTGTACAGCAACAATTCTAAACAAAATCTTTAAGGAAAATGGTGTAGCAATACCAGCTAATATTGCTGGCTTAATGTTATCAGCAATTGTTTCTGATACATTACTTTTTAAATCACCAACTTGTACAGAGCAAGACGTAAAAGCTGGTGAAGAGCTAGCAAAAATTGCAGGTGTGGACGTTGCAGACTATGGATTAGCTATGCTAAAAGCAGGGGCTGACCTATCTGATAAATCACTAGAAGATCTTTTATCATTAGATGCGAAAGAATTCCAATTTGGTGAGTACAAATCAGTTGTAGCCCAAGTTAATGCAGTTGATATTAATGATGTACTTAATCGTCAAGAAGAACTAGAAATCCTATTAAATAAAAACGTTGCAGAAAACGGCTTAGATTTATTCTTCTTCGTTGTGACAGACATTTTAAATAATGATTCAACTGCTGTTGCAATTGGACAAGTAGCAGAAGCGGCAGCAAAAGGATTCGGTGCGGAACTCATTAACAATCGTGTTGTACTACCAGGTGTTGTTTCTCGTAAAAAACAAATTGTACCAGTATTAACGGAAGCACTAAAATAATAGGCAGAGGCTGGGACAAAAGAATTTTAGCCAAAGAAAACCCCGAACTACGAAATGTTCATTAATGTTTCGTAATAGTTCGGGGTTTCTGTTTAAATTGCTTAGTTCATTCGAAAATTATCCAGCTTTCATATTAATCGAGTTTTAATGGTTGTACTGCTGGGCCTTCAAGTACCTCACCCTTAGCGTTAAAGCGTGAACCGTGGCAAGGACAATCCCATGTCTCATCTGCTTCATTCCATTTCGTTTTACAGCCTAAATGGGTGCAAGTCGGTGCTTTGGCGTTCTTCATATAACCAGCTATATATTCCTTTGCAACAAAGCCCCCTACTTTAAGCATCTGCATGAATTGCGCGCCGAATTTTGTACGTGACGGTGAATAAAGGGCAATGGCACCATCCTCACTCTGTGCGCCTGTAATCAGGGTGGACAAGATGTCACCAGCGACAAAGGAATTGGAAATCCCCCATTTACGGTAGCCAGTAGCAATCAGTACATTAGGTAAGGAGTTTGTAATTCTTCCAACGTAAGGAACAATGTCAGGTGTTTCAATATCTTGAGCTGACCATCGATAAAGTGGCTGTTGTTCAAAGTGTTCCTTCATTTCATTGGAAATCGCTTCATAATACGGCTCCGTATGAACGGTTTCGCCAGCTATATGATTCGCTCCACCCATTACTAAATAATGTTCCTTGTCTATCGTGGCAGTCCGAATCGAACGGGAAGGGAAATCAACGGATAGATATTGCCCCTGCATCGTTTCGGAAATCTTACTAGCAATCATATAAGAGCGATTATTGGACAGTTTAAAAAGTTTGAGTCCTTTAAACGCCTCAATGGGATAATGCGAACACAAAATAAGCTTATTGTATTGAACCGACATATTTTTTTCGGTATGTAAGTTATTTTGTGATATGTTTAATTGCTGAACACGAGTATTGCTGTAAAGTCTTGCCCCCATTGCCTGTGCCTCTTTGACAAGGAAATTACTCACCTCTAAAGGATTTATTTGAGCTTGCTGTGACATACATAATGCTTTGGTGATAGGAAACGGTAGCTCTGTCTCAGAGGTAATTTTAGATTTAATATTTAAAACCTTATAGGCATTCCATTCTTTTAATAATTGTGCATAGCCTTCTTTTGTTTGACAGTACAACAGTGAGTCCACTGATCGAACACTGTGTGTCGGAAGTAATTGCCTAGCTTTCTCGATGGCTTGTTGGTTGAGCTGATAATAAAGCTGCGCCTCTTCTATAGATAGTTTTTCTAACAGATTCGCATAGACAATACTATGCTGTGCTGTTAATTTTCCTGTGGAATGCCCTGTCGTTCCGTGACCAAAATGGGTATTCGCCTCAAGTAGAACTACATCCACACCTGCTTTTGCTAAAGTATAGGCTGTATACAAACCTGTTAAGCCCCCACCGATAATACATACATCACAAGTTGTTGAGGAAGTAAGAGAAGCTAGCGAGACTGACTCGGTTGATGCGAGCCACAGAGATTGTGTCATATTGAAACCTCACATTGTTTTTATGTTCAGTATGTAGAAGGGCTTGAAAATTTATGCAGTGAAGCATAAATATTGCCTTGTGATTTGTTCTATCGCTACAATGAAGCAAAAGGAGTGAGTGTAATGAAAATTGAAATTTGGTCTGACTATGTATGTCCATTTTGTTATATTGGTAAAAAGCAATTAGAGAAAGCAATTGAAGATACTGGCTTTGGAGGGCAAGTGGAGTTTGTTTATAAAAGCTATCAATTAGATCCAACTACACCAGTAGAATCGACTAGTACTGTATATGAATCATTAGCCAAGAAATATGGAATGTCTTTAGAAAAGGCTAAGGAAATGACATTGGGCGTAACGGCACGTGCAAAAGAAGTGGGCTTAAACTACGACTTTAGCAATTTGATGGAAGAAAATACGCTAAAAGCACACCGACTTGTGAAATGGGCTGAACAACAGGGAGATGTTACAGCACTTGTGGAATTACTTTTACACAGCCATTTTATTGAAGGAAAGCGTATTGGCCAAGAAGACATTTTATTAGAGATAGCTGAGCAAGTAGGGCTACAGCGTGAAGCGGTTGCAAAGGTTCTTGCAAGTGACGATTATAAAAACGAAGTAGAAGTAGATATTCAAGAAGGTCTACAACTTGGTGTTCGTGGGGTACCATTTTTTGTCTTAAATCGTAAATATGGTATTTCAGGTGCTCAGCCACAGGAGGTATTTGAAGATACACTACGTAAAGTTGCTGAGGAAGAGGGTTTGCAACCAAAGTTAAAGATGGCTGGCTCTGATGATGAGGGTGTATGTACAGATGATAACTGTAAATTGTAGTTTACACAGAGGGGAGTAAAGCTTTATACCCCCTCTTGTTAGATGAATGAAAGAATCTTAACATAATATTTCAGTCAAAAGTCTGAGGAAAGTAACGTTGACATTTTAGGTGAAATTTTTTAAGATTGATATATATCTTGAATTCGAGATATTAGATTATGATGTTTAAGGGAGAATTTATATAATGAACGTTTTAGTAGTAAAAGCTAACAACCGTCCAGACGGTATTTCAACAAAAATGTATGATACATTCATGGAGAATGTACAAGGCCTCAACGTTACAACTTTTGACGTATTTGCTGAAGATATGCCTTATTTTGGACAAGACCTTTTCAATGCATTTGGTAAAGTTCAAAATGGCGGAGAGCTAACAGACATCGAATCACGTCTTTTAGCTGCAAAACAAAAAGCAATGGACGCATTAACTGCAGCTGATATCGTTGTATTTGCATTCCCACTTTGGAACCTAACAATTCCAGCACCTTTACAAACATTTATCGACTATGTATACCAAGCTGGATTTACATTCAAGTATGGTGAAAATGGTCAATTAATTAGCTTAATGACTGACAAAAAAGCAATCATTTTAAATGCTCGTGGTGGCTACTACTCATCACCAGAAGCACAACCAATGGAAATGTCAGTAAATTACATTAAAAATGTAGCAGGTGGCGTATTCGGTATGGAAATTATCGAAGAAGTTATTATTGAAGGTCACAATGCTTCACCTGATAAAGCACAAGAAATTATTGCAAATGGCCTAGAAGAAGTGAAAAAAGTAGCTCAATCACTTCAAACTGTGAATGCATAAAAAATATTTTTTAATAAAAGTCCTCTCAAATTCGGGAGGATTTTTTTTATTTTGTGAACAGATGTATGGTGTGGTATGGAGGTCGGATATATTGATATTAATTAATTATTTAGAATTTACATTTACTAACATCCTGTTTGCGACGCAAGAATTAAAATGATAGTAATCTATGATTTTGGAGAAAAGTAATTAACCATTCTTTTAAAAATACATATAATCAGGACTATTTATTCAGTAAAAAATAGAATTAGTTTAATATAATAGGATTTGTAGGAAAATACTAGATTATTAAGGAGGTTGTTGTATGAATAAGAAATTAATAACTAATTTCTTGGCAATGTTACTCGTTCTATTCGCGTTTATACCATTTGGATTTTCTGCAGATGCTGCTTCCAATGATGTAACACGTGCAGATTATGTAAAAGAACTAGTAAAGAGCTTAGATGTAGAGATAGGTGATGGTTCTTCTCTTGCCTTTACCGATGTCTCTAAGGATTTAGCACCTTATGTAGAAAAGGCTGTGGAATTAAAACTTATTAAAGGTAAAACAGCAACTACATTTGGACCAAACGATAAACTAACACGTCAACAAGCATTTGTTATATCTGCTCGTGGACTAGTTAGTGAAAACGCTTCCCTTTCTATTTTAGAGCAATTTAAAGATGCAGACCAAATTGCAGAGGCATATAAACAAGATTTAGCTAACGCAGTTGCTGCAAACATTTTGCAAGCATTTGAGGATAATACCATTCGCCCTCGTGATTATGTGACGAAGGAGCAAATGGAAAGTATTGTGGAGCGCTTTGTAGCAGAATATAAAGCACCTTCAGCTGGAGCATCAGTAGACCTTCAGATTTTAGGGACAACAGATATCCATACAAATTTAGCTAATTATAATTACTATTTAGATGCTCCCTCAACGGAGGTTGGTTTAGCTAATACGGCTACATTAATTGAACAAGCGCGCGCTAAAAATCCAAATACATTGTTATTCGATAATGGGGATTTAATTCAAGGTACACCACTTGGCTCTTATAAAGCGTTAGAAAGTGTATTAAAGCCAGGGGAAGTGCATCCAGCTATCGCAGCACTTAATGCATTAAAATATGATGGTGGAACTTTAGGAAACCATGAATTCAACTATGGCCTAGACTTTTTAGATGAAGTATTAAACGATGCTAAATATCCAGTCGTAAATGCTAATACTTACGATGCAAAAACGAAAAAGCGTATGTATACACCGTATGTCATTCTTGATAAAGAAGTGGTCGATAGCTCAGGTAAAAAGCATACACTAAAAGTTGGTGTAACGGGAATCGTTCCAACAAAGATTGTTGAATGGGATGCCATTCATTTAGCAGGTAAAGTGGAAATGCAGGAGCCTGTTGAAGCAGTAAAAGAGGTAGTACCAGACATGCAGAAAGCTGGTGCAGATGTAATTGTTGTTCTTTCGCATTCAGGTATTGGTGGGGACACTTATGTGAAGGGTGCTGAAAATGTTGGTTACCAACTAGCAGAAATTGAAGGCATCGATGCTTTAATTACAGGGCATTCTCATTTAACATTCCCTGGTGACTATAAGGACTTGAAAGATGTAGATCAAGAAAAGGGTACGATTCACGGTGTACCGACTGTTATGGCGGGTAGCTATGGTAGTCACCTTGGTGTCATTGATTTAAAATTGGAACAACAAGGATCAGAGTGGGTAGTGGTAGACGGTAAAGGTTCATTGCAATCAATTAAGCAAGAAGGCTTAAAACCATCTGCAACAGTGCTAAAGGCTATTAAAGAAGCACATGAAGGTACATTAACATATATCCGTCAGCCTGTTGGAGAAACAACTGCACCAATCCATAGCTATTTCTCAATGGTACAAGATGATCCTTCTATTCAAATCGTAACACAAGCACAAAAATGGTTTATTGAACAGGAGTTAAAAGGTACTGCTGATGAAAAGACACCTCTTCTTTCTGCTGGAGCACCTTTCAAAGCAGGCTCTCGAAATAACCCACTAGATTACACAAACATTCCTGTGGGACCACTTGCCATTAAAAATATGGCGGACATCTATCATTATGATAATACTGTTGCTACTATTAAAGTGACAGGTGCTCAAGCAATTGAATGGTTAGAAATGGCTGCGGGTATTTTTGCAACAATTGATTCGAATAAAACAGAAGAGCAAAATATTATCGATTCAGAAGCACGTTCTTATAATTTTGACGTGTTGGATGGCTTAACGTATCAAATTGATGTATCATCACCAGCAAAATATGATCGCCGTGGTATCCTTGTTGATGAGAAGGCAAACCGTATTAAAAATGTACAATATAATGGTAAGCCAATCGATCTAAAACAAGAATTCATCATTATTACAAACAATTATCGTGTTGGTGGATCATATGGGGCAACATTTAAAAATGCTGATGGCTCTAATATTACTAACTATGCGTATGAAAATCGCCAAGCTGTAGTTGATTATATTATGGCGAATAAAACAATTAATCCTGCTGCGGATAATAACTGGTCATTTGTGCCGTTCCCAGCTAATACAAAGGTTATTTACCTATCTGCAAAAGATGCACAAAAGTTCATTCCTGCAGGTAGTAGCATCGAATATTTAGCAGAAACAGAAGCTGGATTCGCTAAATATTTAATTAAATAACGGTTTATGAAAAGGAGAGTACGATTTAATCGCTACTCTCCTTTTTATGTCTGTTAAATGAATGGTACCGTGTGCCCTGATAAGTTAAAATGCCGAAATCCCCGTCTACTAGCAGTCCATAGTCGTGCCCATTCATTTTTAGTTCATGACGCTCTCCGTTTAGTTCTTCAAACGTTACATAATAGGACGTAGATGCTCCAGTATTATTAGAGCCTCCACGTATATTTGTACGTTTTGTCACAACCTTAGCGGGTACCGTTAAAATGGGAGAACTGTTGTTTTTAGACCAGCTGATAATGCCTTTCACAACTATGAAGGCAATGCTGCCGAAAACAATGAAAAAGATAATTGTTATAAAAACGGAACCAAATAAAAATTGATCGTCAAACCAGAGCATCTAAATTACTCCTTTCCTTTGGTGTTGAGGTGATTCTTACAGAAGATTTAACTCTAGATCAACAACAATATCTATTTCATCACTGATTAAAACGCCGCCTGTTTCTAGAAACGTATTATAGACTAGATTAAAATCGCGACGATCAATTTGTGTCTTTGCTTGAAAGCCAAATACTTCTTGTGCCCATGGATTGACACCTTTTCCTGTATATACTGTTGTAAATACAATGGGCCTTGTTATGTTTTTGATAGTTAAATCCCCATGAATTGCAAATTTTCTTTCATGAAGTTGATCAATGTATGTAGAAGTAAATATGATTTTTGGATAGACGTCTGCATCAAAAAAATCGGGAGAAACGAGATGGACATCACGATCATGATTTTTGGTGGAGACACTAGCCACGGCAATAGTAAATGAAATGTTTGCCTTCTGCATTTGTTCAATATCTGCTGCAACTATCTCAGCATTGTACGCTTCGAATGTTCCGTGAATACGGGAAATCATCATATGTCGCACAGAAAAGCCAATTGTTGAATGACTGAAATCAATAGTGTATTTTTTCATTTGAAAACCCCCTAAAACAGCATTCTACAACGAATGATAAAGTAAATAATTTGCTTATTCAATGAGTTTTTCATAAATGTGGAAATGTAGACACTTTTATAAAAGTGTAATCTGTGAGCATGTTAGTCATATTCTTATAAAGATGGGCATTTTATTGTTAGCAGGTGATCTAAAAAATTCCCTCTATAAATTGAAAAAAATGAGATTAAAGTTACTTTTAGTAATTTAATATAAAAAAGTTAATTGATTATTTTATGTAAATAAGTTACTTCAAATTTACATTTACTACATTAATCGTTACAATAGTTACATAGAGGTGAAAAATTATGAATGAGACAACTTTATGTCCTCGTTTAGCAAAAGCAATGGATTTAATCGGAAAACGATGGACGGGGTTAATATTATATCAATTACTAGATGGACCACAGCGTTTTAATGAAATCGAGTCTGCCTTACCTGTCAGTGGGCGCTTATTATCAGAACGCTTAAAGGAACTTGAGAAAGAAGGGCTTGTTGAACGCAAAGTATATTCCGAAGTTCCTGTACGCGTAGAGTATTCTTTAACAGATAAAGGTCGAGCATTAGAAGGCGCTATCCGCAATATAGAA
Organism: Lysinibacillus sp. FSL L8-0126; assembly: GCF_038630385.1. Classification (NCBI taxonomy): domain Bacteria; kingdom Bacillati; phylum Bacillota; class Bacilli; order Caryophanales; family Bacillaceae; genus Lysinibacillus; species Lysinibacillus sp. FSL L8-0126. The sequence continues at coordinate 1,962,778 of NZ_CP152028.1, forward strand.
ACATGGGCAAGTAGTTGGCTCTAACATGAACAGATTGTTCTACTAGTAAATAAACTGGTTTTAATATTGTGCCAAAAACGACACTTGGAATGACTGTCAATTTTCTTTATAATATTCATCATCTCTGCACAGGTCTTACCTGTCATATAATATGAGATAAAAATACCCTTCATTTTACTTGTCAAATTGGGGTTCTAAATCCATACTGGTGTAGAGTAAGAAGGACGTTAGAAAGGAATTAGCTCTCATGACAAAAGAACAATGGGCGAAGGATTTAGCAAAAAATATTAATCCTGCCAATATTAAGTTAGATGAATCTTTACAGCAATATACAATGACAAAATTAGGTGGCAAAGCAGATGTTTTTGTTCTTCCTGAAACAGAAGAAGAGGCAGCATCAGTTATTCGCTATGCATATATAAATAATATTCCTTTATTAATGTTAGGCAACGGCTCAAATATGGTTGTTCGTGATGGCGGTCATAGAGGAATCGTTGTAACATTCTCAAGTCTGGATGAGATTCGTATTAATGGTGAGCATGTTTACGCACAAAGTGGTGCACTAATCAAAGATGTATCGAAGCTATCAGCGCAAGCCTCTTTAACTGGTTTCGAATTTGCTTGTGGTATTCCTGGATCAATTGGCGGAGCAATGGCTATGAATGCAGGTGCTTATGGCGGTGAGATTAAGGATATTATCGTTTCATCTAAGGTGTTAACGAGAGAAGGAAACATTTTAATATTATCCAAAGAAGAGCTTGAGCTCGGCTATCGACAAAGCATAATTGCCAAAAAAGGCTATTATGTGTTATCCTCTGAATTTCAATTGGCGGTAGGGGTGCAAGAAGAAATTGATGCGAAGATTGCTGATTTAACGTTCCAACGTGAATCAAAGCAGCCTTTAGAATACCCATCTGCTGGAAGTGTCTTCAAACGCCCACCAGGTCATTTTGCAGGTAAACTTATTCAAGATAGTGGCTTGCAAGGCCAAGGTGTAGGTGATGCAGAAGTCTCTACCAAGCATGCAGGTTTTATTGTCAATAAAGGTAATGCCACTGCTACTGACTATATTGAAACAATCCGAATGGTCCAACGCGTCGTGAAGGAAAAATTTGGTGTTGAATTAGAGACAGAAGTTAAAATTGTTGGTGACGATCTATAATATCACGCCCTTCGTTTAAGTCGAAGGGCGTTTTTTTAGGAGTGAGGATGAAATGAAATTTATATCATGGAATGTTAATGGAATACGAGCATGCTTAGGTAAAGGCTTTTTAGAATTCTTTCATCAAATGAAAGCAGATTTCTTTTGTATTCAAGAAACAAAATGTCAGGCTGGACAAGTAGAGCTTGCTCTTGAAGGATATGAGCAGTATTGGAATTATGCACAGAAGAAAGGGTATTCAGGAACCGCTATATTCACTAAGCATACCCCGTTGTCTGTTAAGTATGGAGTGGGGGAGGAAGACACTCAGGATGAAGGTAGAATTATTACATTAGAATATGAAAACTTCTATTTAGTGAATGTCTATACTCCGAATGCACAGCGCGATTTAGCCAGATTACCTCTCCGCTTAGATTGGGAGGACCGTTTAGCAAGCTATCTACAAAAACTGAATAGTAAGAAGCCCGTAGTCTATTGTGGTGACCTAAATGTTGCACACACTGAAATTGATTTAAAAAATGCAAAGTCTAATATAGGAAATTCAGGATTTACATATGAAGAGCGAGCGAAATTCTCAGAGTTATTAGCAAGTGGTTTTGTAGATTCTTTTCGCTATAAGCATCCTGATGAAACTGATCATTACACATGGTGGTCTTATATGAATAAAGTACGTGAACGCAATATTGGTTGGCGTATTGATTACTTTGTTGTTTCTGATCTATTAAAGAATCAAATTGATATTGCAACAATCCACCCACACATTATGGGCAGCGATCACTGCCCAATTGAATTACAATTACATGTCTAGTGCTAAAAAAACGTATTTTCATGGAGAAAATACGATTTTTTTATGGTTGTTCTAGAAAATTAATAGGGGTTGCTTCGCTCAAAAGTGAAAGCAAAGCGTTGAGGGAACCACTAAAGGGTAGCATCGAAGCGCTCATAAAATAGGAGACCGTAAGCCAAATACATGAAACCAACACAAGATAACCTTCTCACATAAAGTCATATCTTCCTCTATAGGAAAATATGATTTTTCAAAACGGTTCAGTAGCCTTCAAAATTCTTATTGTTTATACTATTTTAATAGCGAATTGATATAAAATTTTGTATTTAAAGAAGATTTTTTATACATAACATACGGAAATTCGCTAAAAAATTTGCTCGTTAAAACGGGTTTGGGAAGGTAAAACGTGAATATAGTGCAAAGAGGGGGTTATGCAGTGGGAAAGAGAAAGTTTAGGTGGAAAAAGTGGCTCATTGTTTTTGCTGGGGTATTAGCTGCTTTGGCTGTTGTGACTTTTATTGGATTTACATGGTTTATGAATAAATCCAAGCCAGTAGTTGATGGTGAGCTAGTTGTTAGTATTCTGGATCAGGATGTGACGGTTACAAGGGATGATAAAGGGGTTCCGCATATTTTGGCTGAAACAGATGCCGATCTGTATCGTGCACAAGGTTATGTCCAAGCGCAAGATCGACTGTTTCAAATGGATTTAGCACGAAGACAGGCAAGTGGTCGATTATCTGAAATCATTGGGGAAGCAACCGTTAATACGGACAAGCACTTCCGTACGTTCAGTTTACGTGATGCGGCGGAGAAATCATTAGCAGCTTATGATGAAGAAAGTAAGCAAGTACTAGAATGGTATGCTGAAGGGGTAAATGCTTTTATTGCACAGGCGAAGGAAAACAATACCTTAAGCTATGAATTTGCTTTGTTAGGCTATGAACCTGAGGAATGGACGGTTGTTGATTCCTTAACGATAGGTAAATATATGGCTTATGATTTGGGCGGAAATTGGAATACATTAGCCTTCCGTCACTGGGCATTACAAAACTTTGATGAAGCAAAGGCGAAGGAATTATTTATTAAATATCCTGAAAATGCTTCGTCCATTATCGAGGCCAATATCCAAACTCCTGTAGCAGTGGCAGGGCAGTTTAGTGCAGATTTATTACCAAATGAATTTAATGGTAGTAATAACTGGGTTGTTTCTGGGGATAAAACGAAATCTGGAAAACCGATTTTAGCAGATGACCCACATTTAGGGTTAAGTACACCTTCTATTTGGTATCAAATGCACCTACAATCCCCACAACAAAATGTCAGTGGTGTTATTTTTGCAGGAATTCCAGGTATTATTTTAGGTCATAATGATGAAATTGCCTGGGGTGTTACGAATGTGGGGCCAGATGTACAGGATCTATATATTGAAATACCAAATCCGGATGACCCAACACAATTCCGCTATGATAGTCAGTGGGAGCAAGCGGAGGTACGTGATGAGCCAATCAAGGTGAAGGATGGTGAAACGGTAGATTTTGACGTCGTTGTCACGCGTCACGGCCCTATTATGACAGATTTAGCTTTTAAGGATACTGAGCCCACAGCACAATTTTCGATGCAATGGACAGCGCTTCAACCTACAGCGGAATTGAGAGCGGTGCTTGGGTTTAATAAGGCAAAATCTTGGGAGGACTTTGAAAAAGCATTAGAAGATTTTAAGGCACCAGCTCAAAACTTTGTTTTTGCCTCAAAGGATGGCACAATCGCCTATAAAGCTAATGGTCAAATACCTATTCGTAAGCAAGGTGATGGACAATTACCAGTGCCAGGTGATTCTAGTGACTATGGCTGGGAAGATTTTATTCCTTGGGATAAACTACCGACTGTAGTGAATCCAAAGGAAGGCTTTATTGCAACGGCGAATAACCAAGTCATTGGAGAGGACTATCCTTATCACATCACGGATTTCTGGGCGCAGCCTTATCGTTTCGAGAGAATTAAAGAAGTGCTAGAGGCAAATGATGAAATTACAGTAGAAGATATGATGGATTTGCAAATGGATCAGCATAATCTTTATGCAAGAGAGTTTCTACCCGATTTATTAACATCTATAAAAGCGAAAGAGCAGGATGGTCAGTACACAGAGATTATTGCTATGTTAGAGGATTGGGATATGGTAGATGCAAAGGAATCAGGTGCCCCCCTTGTCTTCCATACACTTATGATTAAGTTACAGGAAGTGTTGTTTAAGGATCAAATGCCTGAAGATATGTATGACATCATGTATGGGAAGTTTAATATTACAGACCAACTCTTACGTACAGCATATGCAGGAGAGAAAAGCATTTGGATTGAGGAGCAAGGTGGTGTGGATGAGACAGTTTATAAGGCATTCGAGCTGACAATTGCACAATTACAAGATCAATTCGGCAAAAATGCAGCGAAGTGGCAATGGGGTGATTACCATCAGCTTACGTTTGATCATACATTGGGTAGTGCCTCACCAATTCTTGCCGCTTACTTTAATGCTGAAAAGGTTCCAATCGGGGGATCGAAGGTTACTGTACAAGCAGCAGATAATGATTTAGCTGGTAATGTAAATCATGGTGCATCTTGGCGTTTTGTGGTAGATGTAGGGGATTTAAGCTCAGCCTATCATATTGTTGGTCCTGGTCAGAGCGGGCACGTAAAGTCTGATTGGTACCAGGATCAAGTGCTTGATTGGGCGAATGGTGATTATCATCAAACGTTTGTGAAACAAGAAGATATAAAAGGAAAAACATTACAATTAAAGGCACAGTAATAAAAGGTTAGCGTACATAATAAGTGCGCTAACTTTTTTTATTAAAAATTACAATGATATAGATCATTAACATTCAAATATTCGTTTGAATATGATGGAATAATATGTTATATTGATTACAATCAAACGAATATTTGAATGAGGTGAGAAAATGCCAAAAGAAATATGTGAGGTGACGCATGTACATGAAGAAGCGGTCACGAAGGTACAACAACAAATGCCTGATTTGTCAGGTGTAGCAAAATTTTTAAAAGCATTATCTGATGAAACAAGACTTAAAATTGCCTATGCCTTAACAGTAGAAGATGAATTATGTGTTTGTGATGTTGCAACTATTATTGGGTCATCAGTAGCGACAGCATCCCATCATTTACGATATTTAAAAGAAAATAATTTAGCCAGATCACACCGTATAGGAAAGCAAATGTATTATTCTTTAGCAGATGAGCATATATACCAAATTGTAACAATTGCCTATGAACATGCGAAAGAGGGGATTGCCAATGGCAGCGACACCAACTAAACAAGAATACAGGCTACAAAATCTATCCTGCGCCAGCTGTGCGGCGAAATTTGAGAAGAATGTAAAGGCTATACCTGCTGTACAGGATGCACAAGTTAATTTTGGCGCTTCTAAAATTACTGTAATCGGCCCTATTAGTGTCGATCAAATTGAAGAAGCAGGTGCCTTTGATGGCATTAAGGTTACCCAATCAGCAGCAAGAACACTTGACAATGCTACCCCTTTTTACCGTAAAAAAGAGAATGTTCTAGCTGGTATATCTTTGCTTTTTGTTATTTTAGGCTATCTATTTGTTAGTATGCTAGAGGAATCACATCCGCTACCGATAGCGATGTTCATATTAGCGATCCTTGTGGGTGGAGTTGGCATTTTTAAAATAGGCTTCCGAAATCTAGCTCGCTTTGAATTTGATATGAAAACGCTTATGACGATTGCCATTATTGGCGCTGCTATTATTGGCGAATGGGAAGAAGCGGCTGTTGTCGTCTTTTTATTCGCTGTGAGTGAGGCGCTTGAAGCGTATTCAATGGATAAAGCTCGTCAGTCCATCCGTCAGTTAATGGATATAGCTCCACCAACAGCTATTATTAAAAGAGCTCACGGAGAACACTTCCATGAGATGGAACTACCAACAGAAGACATTGAGATAGGTGATATTTTAATTGTCAAGCCAGGGCAAAAGATTGCGATGGATGGGATTGTGATTAGCGGGTTGTCTGCAGTCAACCAAGCAGCCATTACAGGTGAATCGATTCCTGTTAATAAAACAGTAAATGATGAAGTATTTGCTGGGACTCTTAATGAAGAGGGTGCGCTCGAAGTACGTGTGACAAAGCGTGTGGAAGACACAACCATTGCCAAAATTATTCATCTGGTAGAAGAAGCACAGGCAGAAAAAGCACCTTCTCAGCAATTTGTTGATCGCTTTGCAAAATATTACACACCAGCCATCATGATTATTGCTTTTCTAGTAGCTGTTATTCCACCATTATTAGTAGGTGACTGGCAGCACTGGATTTACCAAGGTTTAGCTGTTTTAGTTGTAGGATGTCCTTGTGCACTTGTTGTCTCTACACCAGTTGCCATTGTAACTGCAATTGGGAATGCTGCAAGGCAAGGTGTACTTATTAAAGGCGGTGTTCATTTAGAACAATTAGGACATATTGAAGCTGTAGCCTTTGATAAAACAGGTACATTAACTGAGGGACAACCAGCAGTAACGGATATTGTGACAACAGATAACTGGTCAGAGGACTATGTATTACAACTAGTTGCAGCAGTAGAAAAGCAGTCTCAGCATCCTTTGGCTAAAGCTATTTTAAAAAAATCGCATGATAAAAATTTACCAGAGTTAGTACCAACAGATTTCCAATCAGTAACAGGTAAGGGTGCGTATGCTACAGTAGACAATCAGATTATTTATGTAGGCAGTATGAAATGGATAGTGACATTAACTACTGTAGATAAAAAAATTGAAAATCAAGTTAAAAAATTGCAAGAACAGGGTAAAACAGTAATAGCAGCTGTTTCGAATAGCCAATTTATTGGGCTTATTGGAATTGCTGATCAATTGCGCCATGAAAGTAAGGACGTATTACAAAAATTAAATGCCTTGAAAGTAAAGCATATGGTGATGTTAACAGGTGATGCAGAACCCACAGCACAAGCTATTGCTACTTCATTAAAGATGACAGATGTGCGCGCTGGTTTATTACCAGAGGAAAAATTAATGGCGATTAAGGATTTACGTGCACAATTTGGTGCTGTAGCGATGGTAGGGGACGGGGTAAACGATGCACCAGCATTAGCAACTGCAAATGTAGGAATTGCCATGGGTGGAGCAGGAACAGATGCAGCTCTTGAGACGGCGGATATTGCCTTAATGGGTGACGATCTAACCAAACTTCCGTATACCATTGGCTTGAGCAGAAAAACATTACGCATCATTAAAGAGAATATTATATTTGCCCTAGTTTTAAAATTAATTGCGTTGTTGCTTGTCATTCCAGGATGGCTGACATTATGGATAGCAATTTTTGCGGATATGGGTGCTACGCTATTAGTTGTATTTAATTCTTTAAGACTAATTAGAGCAAAAAAGTAGTATGTAAGGTGTAGTTCTGTAAAATAAGATAGGAAATTAATCTCACACTAACGCTATGAATTTTATGCGAATAGATGCTACTAGGGATTCTTGAAAAAGCATTTTTAAAAGGCTATTATAGTTTCAGGAGTAATGTAACAATTAAATATAAATGAGGCGAAAGTTTGAATATGTCAGATCCTATTTTAGTAAATGTTACAGAAGAGATTGTGCGTGGTTTAGTAAGCTTTTTACTACGAGGACCAGAATATCAAACATTTTGTAAATGCGAAATCTGTGAATTCGACACGGTGGCACTTACACTAAATGCATTGCCAAGTAAGTATGTTACATCTATGGAAGCCAGAGATGAGGCATTTAAAGAAATGAATACTCCTGAAAGTATTGAGCGCATCAACAAAGAGATTATTCATGCGTTACATGTGGTAAATAAGTATCCTCGACACAAAGTAGAGCCTACTTCTTAATAGAAGAGGCTCTTTTTAAGTTGGAGAAGAAGTGTTTTTCTGACATATGTATTTTCAGTTAACTTTTAAGCCAAGCTTGTAGTAAACTAGAGAGTAAGAAAAGGAAAGAGAGGGAAAAGGATATGCCAACACCTAGTATGGAAGACCATATCGAACAAATATATTTATTAATCGCCAACAAAGGATATGCGCGTGTGTCTGACATTGCTGAAGCATTATCTGTACTTCCTTCTTCTGTTACAAAAATGGTTCAAAAATTAGATAAAGATGGTTATTTAGTTTATGAAAAATACCGTGGACTGACATTGACGCCTAAAGGAGAAAAGCTTGGCAAGCGTCTTGTGCAGCGCCATGAATTGCTCGAGCAGTTTTTACGAATGATTGGTGTGGATGAAGAGCGTATTTATGATGATGTTGAGGGAATTGAACATCATTTAAGTTGGAATTCAATCGATCGTATTGCAGATCTTGTGCAAGTAATGGAAGAGAATCCAGACATCGTGAAAAAATTAGAGGCATCTAAGACACAGCATAATCTTTAAAATGATGGTGTGAAGGAAAGGAAGACAATATGAACGCATTACAATCAGGTGAAGTTGTTACATTAACGGTATTAGAGCAACAAGCATCGAAATGGATTTTAACAAATGGAGTGGAAGAACTCCCTTTAAATGCTTCAGAGGTAACAGAGCCACTAGCAGTAGGTGATCGCCTTGAAGTATTTTTATTTGTAGATCGTCGTGGTGATTTGGCTGCTACAACGGCTATTCCAGCTTTTACTCAAGGAGAATATGGCTGGGCTCGTGTCTTGAAAGTGGTTGAACGTGAAGGTGCTTTTGTAGATATTGGTACATCTCGTGAGGTTTTAGTAAGAGCAGAGGATTTACCAGCAGTAAAAGAGTTGTGGCCAGAACCAGGTGACCATGTATTTATGACATTGCGTACGGATCGAAATGGTGATTTATTTGGACGTTTGGCAACGGAAGAAAAAGTGACAGAACTATATGAAGGTGCACTAGAAGATATGCACAATAAAAACATTCAGGCACGTCCATATCGTTTGTTACCAGTTGGCACATTTTTACTAGGGGTAGAAGCGCCTTACCGTATTTTTGTTCATGAATCAGAGCGCAATGCAGAGCCTCGATTAGGGCAAGATGTAGTTGTACGGATTATCGACGTAAAAGAGGATGGTTCGATGAATGGCTCCCTTTTACCAAGAAAGCATGAACGACTTTCAAATGATGCACAGCAAATATTGACTTATCTACAAGATGTGGGCGGCAAAATGCCATTTGGTGATAAATCATCCCCTGAAGAGGTTCAAGAAATGTTCAATATGAGTAAAGGGGCATTTAAACGTGCACTAGGAACACTCATGAAGGCTGGTAAAATAAAGCAACAAGACGGTTGGACTGAAGAAGTTTAGTGGAAAATTCACTTGCTAGAATTGCATTACCACAGAAAAAGTGACGAGAGACATCTGAAACCTTCTCGTCTTTTTTTCGTACTAATAATTGTATAGTGGCATACATTATACAGGCTAATAGATGTTTTAGCGAAAGGGGTCACACGATTTGAAAAAAACATGGATTAAAATACTAACAGCTACAATGTTGGTATTTGGAGTGATGGCACCAGCAACAGGGTTTGCATCTGATAATACGCCTCCAAAAGCAATTGATGAAAAATTGGGCGTACCTATCGTCGTATATGGAGCAAATTTATCTGAGGCTGAAAAAGAATCCGTCAAAAAATCATTAAAAGTAAGTGAAGAACCTGAAATCGAAGAAATTACTGTGTCTGGTGAGGATCTAGTAAAATACATTAAAGATAGTAATTCAAGCTCTCGTATGTATTCTTCTGCGAAAATTACACGTAGAGATACGGGGAAAGGTTTAGTTATAGAGATTGTAACGCCATCTAATATTACGCAGGTAACTTCTGAAATGTACGCGAATGCGATGCTTACGGCAGGAATTCAAGATGCAACGGTACAAGTAGCTGCGCCAAAAGCTGTTACGGGACATTCAGCGCTAGTAGGTATTTACAAGGCATATGAAGTTACAACAGGCGAAACGCTTGATATTGAGCGTACCGATGTTGCCAACGAAGAATTATCAGTGGCTACATCTATTGCAGAATCTGCAGGGGTAGATGATGCTAAGGTTGCAGAATTACTGACAGAAATTAAAAAGCAAATTGCGGAATTGAAGCCAGCAACACGTGAAGAAGTAGAAAAAATTGTACAAGAGCAATTAAACAAACTTGAAATTAATTTAAGTGAAAAGGACCGTCAATTGCTAGTAGATTTAATGAATAAAATCAGTAAGCTAGACATTGATTTTAGTAAATGGTCTGAACAGTTAAATGATATTAGTAACACAATCCAAGAAAAATTCGGCTCACTCATGGAAGATAAAGGTTTCTGGGAAAGTGTGAAAAGTTTCTTCGCAAATCTAAAAGATACCATTTCTTCATGGTTTAACTAAAGTTTTATAGTCGTTAAAAAAATCTGTAATACCTACTCAGTATGCTAGAGTGGGTGTTCAGATTTTTTTGCATAACACAAAGAGTACACAAATTTTGTGAAAATATAAAAAGCTATGGTACTATGAAAAAAAGGGGTGGTGAGAAATGGAATTCCAATTACAGCAACTAGCGGAAAATCAATATGCATTTTTGAATGAGCAAGAAGGGGAAAAACTCGCAGAAATTACTTGGCAGCAAAATGGCTCAGTAATGGTAATGGATCACACATATGTATCAGATAAGCTCCGTGGTCAAGGTGTGGCCAAACAATTACTCGATCAAGCAGCATCGTATGCACGTGAAAAGGGTTATAAAATGGAGGCCGTTTGTTCCTATGTTGTAGCCGCATTTGAAAAATCAGATGCATATAATGACGTGAAACAATAAAAATAAGGCAATCTGCTTTTGATTAAGCGGATTGCCTTTTAATTGTTAGAGCAAATCATGTAAGCAGCTCCTTACAGTAGAGTGACACTATAAATTAATACCGTTAAGAAGCTAGCTCCACCTAGTAATGCAGCCATATCTATCCAATCATAAGCTAAATCGAATTCTTTCATCCTAACCACTCTCCTATTTTTAGTATTAATTCATTAATTCCCTTTACTTGCCTTTTATAATCATAAATAGTTACAAAATTATGTTGAATGAAAAAATAGAAGGTTTTCAAGTTGAGTTTTGGTAGGAGATGGAGTGTGATTGTCCGCAATAAAAACGAGACGAATTGTATTGAATAGCAGTATCATTACTAGATAAAAAAGCAAGTATAAGTCTTACATTTATATATATGCTAGAAGTTATAAAAAAATAATGTTTATTCTTCTAAGATTAGGGAAAAACTATATTACAGAGCTAGTTTTTATATTTTTAGGAGGTCATAGATCATGGCAAAACGAAAAGGAACAGGTGTTGTCCTTGCAGGTTTAGCGGGATTAGCAGCATCTTACTTAAGTAAAAAAGAGAATCGTGATAAAGCACTAACGATGTTTAATAGTATGAAAGCTAAATTCGAAACGTATCTCACATCTGGACCTAATATGGATGACAGAATTACAGAACGAGTTTCAACAGAGGTAGCAACAGAGGCGGGCACATCTCCAACTAAAATTGCTTCGAATGAAATGGTAGCAGAGGGTGGAGGACATACAGGTGTCCATTTCTATAACGAAGAAATTCAAGAAAAAGAAAAATAAAAACAAAACCTTCTCATTTAAGCATGAGAAGGTCTTTTGTGTGAAATAAGGATCGCTCCTGCAAAGAGCAAAAGGACGATTCCAGTAAATATAAAGCCGCTAATTGTACCAAGTGACAGCCAGCCTAATAAAGAAGAGCCTAAAACGACGCCAAGAGAGAAAAATGCATAAAAATAACCATACGCTTTTCCTCGTACTTCAGCAGTTGTAGAGTCAATTAGTAAGGAATTGACTGAAGGGAATAGGAAACCGAAACCGACGCCATAACAAGCCATCGCTATATAAAGTAAAGTGTTAGAATCAGCTTGACTAATTAATAATTGACTTATGCCCATTAACCCTATACCAACAGACAATGTTTTCAGAGGATCAACCTTATCAAAAATGCGGTTCGTTGGTAAAAGAAAAACAAGAACAGCAATTATACCAAATGTGCTCATTAAAGTACCGCTTAAACGAGAGTCATAGCCTAAAGATTGGACTTTGAGCGGAAGTAGATAAGCAATGACACCTTGAGAAAACATTAAGAAGAAGGCTCCTAAAAAGGCTTTTAATGTTCCCGTGTTCTTAAAAAAGACCCTTATCGGAATATATGTATTCGGTTCTGCTTTCTCTTTTTTTACTTGGTTTGCTTTCAGTAGAAAGAACGCAAGAATGCCTAATAGCAGCATAAAGCTTGCCGTGATATTGAAAACAAATGGGACACTTGTTCGACTTGCTAAAATACCACTAAAAGCAGGGCCTATAATGGCAGCAATACCAACAAATGCACCAGAAATAGCACTGCCCTTACCTCTTTTTTCTTGCTCAGTAGCATTTGCTAAAAATGTGAAGGCAGCAGGAACAATGAAGCCTGCAACAAGTCCATGGATAAAACGTACAATTAATAGTGCGATTGGCTCCTCTATTAAATTATATAGTGTTAACGATAAACCTGTTGTGAAAAGACCAACAATTAGTATGATAAAAGGTCCTTTACGATCTGTTAAAAAGCCTGAAATGATATTACCAAATGTATTGGAAAGTGAATACATACCCACTGCTAGACCAGTTAGAAATGCTGATGCTCCTAAAGATTCAGCATATGTACTCATAACAGGAAGCTGGGTAAAAAGGTCGAAAAACGAAAAGAAAATAATTACATAGATAAATTTCTTCATAGCTCCTCCGATGAAATAGAACATTATAGTAAGTTAGATTCGTAGTTCTATTATAACATTTCCAATACAAAAGGACGCCCAATAAGTTTTGACTTATTAGACGTCCAAAAATTAAAAAATTAAGCTTTTACAACTTCTTTTTTCATTGTTTTGTTTTTAGCAAGATTTACATGCCAAGAAAGTGCTTCCTCTAAAAGATGAGGCGTTTGGTGGTTACCTGTTGCCTCAACTGCACGGTTGTAGTAATCCCATAATTGTTCTTTGTAATCTGGATGTGCACAGTTTTCAATAATTAAAGGTACACGCTCTTTTGGTGCAAGACCACGTAAGTCAGCAATACCTTGCTCTGTTACAATTACATCCACATCATGCTCAGTGTGGTCAACATGAGAAACCATTGGCACAATCGATGAAATAGCTCCACCTTTTGCATATGATTTTGTAACAAAAATACCAAGACGTGCGTTACGTGCAAAGTCTCCTGAACCACCGATACCGTTCATCATACGTGTTCCAGATACATGTGTAGAGTTAACGTTACCATAGATATCTAACTCTAAAGCCGTATTAATTGAGATTAGTCCCAAACGACGTATAAGTTCTGGGTGGTTAGAAATTTCTTGTGAACGTAAGCAAATTTTATCGGCATATTTTTCTAAATTGCCGTATACTTTCTTCTGTAATTCCTCAGTCAGTGTAATGGAAGTAGCAGCAGCAAATTTAACTTTACCTGCATCAATCAGGTTAAATACTGCATCTTGCAGTACTTCTGATGCCACAATGAGATCTTCGAATTCAGAATCTGCGAAACCATCTAGTACAGCGTTTGCTACAGAACCGACACCAGATTGTAAAGGCATTAATTGTTTTGTTAGACGACCTGCTTTAATTTCATCACTGAAGAAGTTTAATAAAATGTTAGCCATTGTTTGTGTTTCTTCATCTGGTGGAACGATTAATGAAGGGGCATCTGGCTCTTCAGAAATAACAATTGCTTTAATTTTAGCTGGATCAACTTTGATACCAATTTCACCAATGCGTTGCATAGCATTGGTCATTGGAATTGCTTCACGATTACCTTGTTCACCTGGAACATAAATATCGTGGATACCGATTAAAGCTTCTGGGTGAGAAATGTTTAACTCAATAATAATATTTTCTGCATATTCTGCAAAGATTGGTGAGTTACCTACAGAGTTTGTTGGAATGATTAATCCATCTTCAGTAATTGCAACAGCTTCAAGAATTAGATATTTAATTGGCCCGATAATTCCTTGACGTACTAGCTCAGCGTTATGAGAAAGATGAGCATCTACATATAAGACATCTCCAGAATTAATTAAATTACGGATACCTGCGTCCCCTTGGAATGGTCCACGTTTACGAATTGCACCAGCTTCTGCTAAGTACTTATCTACTTCTGGTCCTAATGATGCACCTGTATATACATCAATCTTGAATTCTTCATTTTTCGCGCGCTCAACTAATGCCATTGGCACAACTTTTGCGTCCCCAGCACGAGTAAAACCGCTCATCCCAACTACATCACCGTTAGAAATAAGTGCTGCTGCTTCTTCAGCAGTAACAATTTTACTCTCAAGTTCTTTTAAACCTAGGCGTTTTTGAACATTTGCATCCATAAAAAAATCCTCCCCTAAATAATTTTGATGGAAACCGATTACAAAACTAGAAAAAACATTTGAGAATTTTCTGTTTATTCAGTTGTAGTATGACTCCAACCATTTGAATAATACTATCACCAAATTGTCACAAAAACTTTAGAATTAGCATTAAATTGAGTAAAAAAAGGAAAATCGAGCATTAAGATGATTTTTCGACAGAGAAAACGTTTTATTGTAGAGTTGTATAAAATTAGAAAATTTCTACATTAAAAACTGTGTCCAAATTGTTAATGGAGGGGAGAGAAGTGGTCTCTTTTAACGCAAAAAAGAACAGCGAACAATTCATAAAATTGCTCGCTGTCTGTCCATATTAAAAACCTAGAGAACGACGGAAGTAGCTTGCATAGCGTTGGCTAACCGGAATGCGCGTACCATCTTTCATAATTAATAAAAACGTTGAGTGTGAATCTGGTTGAATTTCATCGATGAAGTCAATGTTAACGATATAAGAGCGGTGACAACGAATAAATGAGTCAGGTGCTAAAAATAGCTCTAGATCACTTAGGTTCAAACGGTGATAACCTTCACGAGTCATTGTTTTAACAAATGTTTTACGGAGTTGAGTTTCTAAATAAATCACTTGATCATGTTTGATTGGGTACCAGCAATCATCAATTTTGATGGTAATATAATTTGTTAAGAATGCTGATGGTTTTTGCGGGAAGATAGCAGTAATAGCTCCTTTAGTTTCGCCTTCCTCCATTAAAGGAATACTCATTCCATAGTAAGCGACACCAAAAACATCAGGTTCGATGTATGAGCTGATTTTTTGACCATAGCTAAGTGCTTTGTGTGCGGCTGAACCTTCTTTAATCGGATCACCCGGCTTAATTTTTAAATCAACTTTTTTGCTTGGCTGGTAATACAAATATTCATTTGTATCAGAGATAGCAATGGATGTATTCTCAGGGAAGAACTCCTTAATTATCTCCATTATTTCTTCTATTTGTTTTGGATCCACTTTAAACACCTCGTCTAAACTTTTAAAAATAGTATTATCATCTATTTTACTACATATCCATATAAATTATATAGAGAAGATTTAGGAATAAAATAGAAAAATGTCGATTGACTCATTAAAATGGTGTAAGATGTCTTGTATAATTTGTAAATAAATTTATATAATGACTAATTTTTTTTAATAGGTATATGGTAAAATCTAATTGTTAGGAATAAGTTTACGAGGTTTCTACTATGCGTATGTGATAAATTAGAACTAGAGTAGCAAGTAAAATGTGGTTGAAAGGAAATCGCAGAATATGGTAAAATCCACTGTATAGTCTATTTTTTTTAGATTTGGTGTTTTAGTTGGGTTATTTTTGAGTTATTTTTAATAAAAAATTGTGAAATAGGACTCAGTTCTTATATTGAATAAGCAAATACTATTTTCTTATTTTTAATTCGTTGGGATTGGTGTCAGATTTTGTCATGCAATTCGTGCACTCTGAGGAAAGATGGGGAAGATTATGCAACTACATCAACATTCTATGTCAGAAACGATATCCAAAAGATACTTCCAAGAAATCGATAATATTAATCAATATATCGGTGTCGAAGAATTTTTTAATATTGAGTCGAAATTAATATTTGAAATTTACCATTTAGAATCTACCAAAGCGAAAAAGTCTTTGCATGAGTTAATTGATATTCTTTCAATCCGTTTTGGTAAGCAGGTCATTAAAATTGTTCGAAGTTATTTTTCCGTTTTATCATCAATTGTTGCCCGTAAACTGCTGGACAATCAAGTACCTTCGAAAAAAGCCTTTGCTTTTAATATTGCTTGTAACGATATGATAGAAAATCAGATGAAAGACGCAGAGTTTTTACAATTTGCGGATGATTTAATTGATTTCTTTGTTTACTTTATTGCAGATCGCAAACAACCGACTTTCCGACATCAGACGGTCAACAAAGTAATTATGTATATAAATGATGAACTTGAGAATGATTTAACTGTAGAAAGTATTGCTAATAACTTTCATATCAGTACTAGTCACTTATCACGTATTTTCAGAGAACATGTAGGTATTACATTAGTTGAGTATTTAAATGTTCGACGTGTAGAAGAATCACAATACTACTTGCGACATACAAATAAAAGTATTACATCTATCTCAGATCAGTTCCATTTCTGTAACCAAAGTTATTTCACTCGTATTTTTAAAAAATATACAGGTGTTACACCAAAGCATTTCAGAGATGAACTTCATCATGAATTTTATCGTTTTGAAATGGCAGAGACTGAATTACAGAATGTTTAAATTTTGAGCATAAGATGTGAAAAGGTGCGAACGTTTAGCATGGCTAAAGCTCGCACCTTTTTTACGAACAACTGCGGTCTAAATTAGTAGCACTTGCTATTTGATAAAGGTAGAGCCTATAAGGTATACTTCACAGTAGTTGATAAATTATAGTAGGTGGAAAAATGAAAAATTTGAAACTCTTTTCAATGCTTGGTCTAGCAGTTTTTGTGCTTAGTGGCTGTCAAGCAGTGCAAAACAAAGAAGGTTTTTTCTATAGTATCTTTGTAAAACCTATGGAATTTTTACTGGAGTTTTTCGGGAATGATATCTTTTCAGGAAGCTATGGTTTAGCAATCATTGCGATCACGGTTCTAATTCGTTTAGTTCTAATGCCGATTATGTTAAAAAACTATCGTCAGCAGCAATTGATGAAAACGAAAATGGATGCGTTCAAGCCTGAAATGGAAGCCGTTCAGAAAAAAATGAAGGAAGCTAAGACAAAAGAAGAGCAAACACAATATCAACAAGAAATGATGGCTCTCTATCAAAAGCATGGCATTAATCCACTTAACATGGGTTGCTTACCGATGTTAATTCAAATGCCAATTATTATGGGACTTTATTTCTCGATTTTGTATTCTGCGGATGTAAAATCACATGAGTTTTTATGGTTTAGTTTAGGGTCACCTGATATCGTTATGACCATTATTGCAGGGATTGTTTACTTAGTCCAAGCGCGTGTATCATTATGGACTGTACCTGAGCAACAAAAGGCTCAAATGAAAATGTTTATTTATATTTCACCAATTATGATTGTCTTTATCTCAATGTCTTCTATGGCAGCTCTACCTCTGTATTGGTCTGTCAGCGGTGCATTATTGATTATTCAAACATATATTGGGCGTAAATATTATTCGGAGCATCCCGAAAAAGCAAAAAAATAAATTAAACAATGTCGAGGCGCCTCTGTTGCCTCGACTTTTTTAGGAGGTCAGCAAGATGAACAGAAAGTGGCTAGCATCTATTCTTGTTGCAATTTTTAGTATTGCGGCACTCGTATTTATTATTATAGGGAAATTTAATTTTGCCGTACTTGCTATGACGATTATGTTCGCTTTATCAAATGGGTTTAGAGCTAAAAGTTTTGCAGAGCAGGGCTATGTAAAAGAAGCAAAGTGGATGAAGTATATGGCAATCTTTTTTGCTATTGCTTCAATAGCAGTATTTGTCATTGTTCTAACAGACTAAATGAATATTTACATGGGAAATTCACACCTGAAAATGTGAACAGTGCTAAAATAAGATTATAACGAGTAATACAAAAAAATGGGTATTTTCAGGATGGCATGTTTTCAGAGCAATATCCTTGTTGTACCTGATATTTTAAAAGGGGCATAAATAGTGAAAAACAATCGTCTTCCGCTCATCATAGGTGCTTTGATTTCTATCGCGTTAATCGCAGCTATTTTTGTAGTCTATAACTATAAAAATGATCAAGTAAATAGTGCGACTGATGAGCAACCAAAAACAACAGAAACAAACGACTCTACAGAGAAAGACTCTTCTGTAACAGAGGAGCCAGACAATACACCTGAAACACCTGCAGAATCAGAGCAGCAACCTGACGAAAACGGTTATCTACCAAATCAAACATTACCTACTGAACCAACCTACATAAATGGTATTTTGCTAGCAAATAAAATATATCCACTTCCTTCTACCTTTGCACCTGAAGAAAATCCAGAGGCACGACAAGCTCTAAATCAGATGTTAGCTGCCGCCAAGCAACAAGGATTTGATTTAGTTGCATTTAGTGGGTATCGTTCTTTTGAATATCAAACAAAACTTTATGATAACTATGTAAAACGTGATGGACAAGCAGCAGCAGATCGATACAGTGCTCGACCAGGCTATTCCGAACACCAAACAGGCTTAGCGTTTGATATAGGAGAGCGTGGAAAAGAGGATGTATGGCTGACAGCAGAATTTGGAGAAACGCCAGCAGGACAATGGCTATTTGCGCATGCTCAAGAGTATGGTTTTATTTTACGTTTCCCACAAAATAAAGAAGATATTACAGGTTATATGTATGAATCTTGGCATTATCGTTATGTAGGCAAAGATATTGCAAAAGAGATTACAAAGCAAAATATTGCGTTGGAAGAATATTTAGGAGTGAAATAAAAAGGGAAGAGATGCGGTTCACTATGAACAGGCTCTCTTCCTTTTTATTTTTATAAAATAGGTGTTAATAAACGTGAAATGGATTCTTTAAATTTAATAAGTGCTGAGCGGTTTTTATACATTTCCCATGTTAATTCCGTACAATCAAAAATATCCTTTTCAAATAGCTCTGCAAGTTGGTGCGATATGTTTGCATCATAGATGAAGGCATTGACTTCAAAATTCAGACTGAAACTTCGGACATCGATATTAGCTGTTCCGACAGTCGATGCCTCGTCATCAATAATAATGGTTTTGGCATGGATAAAGCCTTTTTCATAAATGTAGACTTTCGCTCCTGCACGTAATAACTGACCGGCATAGGAATAAGTAGCCCAATAAACGAACATATGGTCAGGTTTGTTAGGAATCATAATGCGCACATCAATGCCCGACAATGTTGCGATTTTAATGGCGTCTAAGAAGCTTACATCTGGGATAAAATAAGGTGTTTGAATATAAATATATTTTTTCGCCATATTAATAAGTTTTAAATAACCAATCTTAATTTGTTCCCAGTCTGAGTCTGGTCCACTTGAAACAATCTGTAAGCCAACATCACCCTTTTGCGGGATAGCAGGGAAGTAGCGATCAGAGTAGCCCATTTTCTGCTGTGCACTTGCTTGATTCCAATCGAGTAAAAAGCGAGTTTGCAGTGGATGCACCGCACTTCCTTCAATTCGCAAGTGAGTGTCTCTCCAATAACCGAATTTTTTTTGTAGCCCAAGATATTCATCACCGACATTAAAGCCACCAATATAGCCAATTCGACCATCAATGACAACAATTTTACGGTGATTCCTAAAATTTAGACGGGGATTGAGAAGTGGCAAAATGGATGGGAAGAAAACTTCTACTTCACCTCCAGCATTCAGCAATTCTTTAAAATGACGCTTTTTCACATTACGTGAGCCCATCTCATCATAGAGTAGACGTACCTTGACACCTTGTTTTGCTTTTTTAATCAGTGCATTCACGATACGTGTACCTAAGTCATCTAGACGGAAAATATAATACTGAATGTGGATATGATCTTTAGCTGCTTCAATATCTTTTAGGAGTTGTTCAAATTTATTGGCACCATCATCGAAAATATCTAAATGGTTGTCCTGTGTTAATACCGCATTGTTTGTTCTAAGGTGCATATAAATCATTTCTTGATAATTTTCTGCGTTTGCAATGCGAAACTCAAATGTTTCACTGCGAATGGCTTCCATTTGATAGCTAATGAGGTTATCTATCCCGATATCCTTACGCCCTTCCCAACGAAATAAATGCTTTCTTCGTAACTGCCTTCCAAGTAATAAGTACAAAATAAATCCAACTAATGGCAAGAAAAATAATACAAGAATCCATGCCCATGTAGAGGTAGCATCTTTACGTTCTAAAAAAATGATGGTCATGGCTAATAAAATATTAAAAAACAAGGTTAAAGGGACTAAATATTCTATGTCTGTAAAAATGCTCATTCCTACACCTGCCTTTACTATTGTTAACAACATACATAAGTATAGCCTACTTCAAAAGAAGAAAGAAGATATGAAATCTAGCTAGGTAGGAAAAGGATTATCTCTTCGATTTGTAAGGGATAATCCGCATGTTTTCGTTAGTAATTTTCCCATTGAAATAAAATATCGGAAAAATCCTTTTGAAGAAGCTTTTCTCGGTTAATAAAAAACTTGCCGACACCACAATCTGCCCACATAATTCCTAATTCATCATGAGAGTCAATTTGTAATAATAAGACATTATAGCGCTGAAGTAGCAAGGACTCTTGATGAATATCCTCATTTAAATAATAAGCATAGCCACCAATTTTAGCTCCCGCTCCTAGGAAGTGTTGCAAATAAATCTCTTGCACATCATCCATCTGGGAGGATAGGAGGAAGGGAAGGTGACGTTGTGCTCGATAATCTAGTGCAGAAATGGGTTCCTGTGTTAGCTGAAATTGTAAAGCTAATTCCTGACGAATAGGGAAGCCATCTAATGTAGTCGGTATAGAAAAGTGTGCCTGTTGAGAGTGGGCTGTACTGTCATTAACAGTTGGATAAAATCTTACTTTATAAAATTGCTGAAAAATGTCTTCGTAATAATTGACAGTAGTAGTTTTAAAAGTATTGGCTGAAATAAAAAACTGCAGTAATCCCCTTGAAGGAAAACCTAGTAGTGGTGGGATTTCGGCAAAATTAATTTGAGCTAATAATCTCATTGGCTCCCCTGTTAAATCTTTTGGATAGGTTTGAAAAGAGGGGAGATAGGGTTCGCCAGCAAATTTACTTTCAGTTAACGTAGTGGAACGTTGGTATGGCTGAATAATGATTGTTGAAAGTAGCGTGTCTTCGATTTCTGAGCGAAAAGCTTCTAGCTCTTTAGGAAGTAAAAAATTGGTTGCTTTGTTCATGCAAACCCTCCGAATATCTCTCTAGGTCTTTAAAGTATAACAAGTTACGGTATAGTGAGAATCTATTCAAAACGCAATGATTTACTGGAAGCCTTATAGATAAAAATCAAACTTATCGAAAGAATGGCTATTGCTGCCGATATATAGTACCCGAGACTTGCTTGCATCGTAAATAACCAAGTGAAAAATAGTGGACCAAGAATACGTCCTAAGTTATCCATTGAATAGGAAAGACCTGCGGCAGTTCCATATTGTCCTCCAGATTCTTTCGAGGAGAGCGATACCACACACGTTCTAGCAAGTGCATTACCAGCTGTAAAGACACATAGGGCTAGACCAGCGATAAAAAGATTAGCTGTGAGTGTGAATAATAGCATACCGATTGCTGTTACAATTTGAGCACCGATTAACCATGTTGTTTCGCTGCCATTTTTTATACGTCGAACAACGCCACCTTGAATGGCTGCATCAACGAAACCACTAAACATAAATAAATATCCAATTTGTAATGGTGTAATATGAATCTTTTCGATTTGGAATAGTTGGAAAGTAGCCTCAACACCCGCTAGCATAAAGGTTACTAAAAATGAAAACATAAATAAGTAACGCACACGGTACTGTAGTATCTTGCTAGCGCCTTTTGGTACAATAGCACGTTTAGTTGAATCTTTCCGTTTTTCAGGTTCTTTTAAGACGAAACTTGCATAAATAAATAATAGTGCAATTAATGATGCGGATGCGATAAATGGTAATTGCAAACTATAATGGCCTAGCACCCCACCGATTGCTGGACCAAAAATAAAACCAAGACCAATGGACATGCCCATAAAGCCCATATATTTATTACGATCCTCTTCACTGGACATATCTGCGATAAATCCTGTTACTGCTGTATACAATGCTCCTGAGAATAAACCACCTACAATGCGTGAGACATACAAAATAGCTAGGTTATCTATAAATAATGAAAAAATAACAAAACTAAGGCTAAAACCAACCAGACCTGTTAAGATTAGTTGTTTACGACCTATCTTATCTGATAGCATGCCCCAAAATGGTGCTGTAAAGAAACTTGCAAGTGAATATACGGTTAGTAAACCACCGACGTGGAGATCATTCCAATTTTGCTGCACAATCACCTCAGGTAAGACAGGAATAATAATGCCAAATCCTAGGTAAACGAGAAATTGAACAGACATCAATAATAAAATTGCCTTTTTCATACAGTTCCCTGCTTTCATACAATATTTCACTATGTACATTCTACCCTTCTTGCTCTTACGATGACAAGAATTCGGATGGAGAAACATGGTGGAGATAGTTATTAATTGAAGATGAATAAAATATAGTGATTGTGGTTATTTTATAAGTGTTTGGTGGTATAAATAATTTACAATGTAACAAAAATGAAAAATTTTATATGTAAGTTAAATGGTATGATAAATTTGTCAGACATCTTACTCGTAGAAAAATGAAACTTTTTTGTTCCCTAAAACGTTATATAAAATCGAGGAAAGATTGAGGTGGAATGTATGAGGAAAGAAGTAGATTTGAAAAAGATTGTTTCGAATTTATCTAAGTTGGGTGTAACAGCCACTGTAACAAAGTCTCGACTAGAACTTTTAAAAGTGCTAACACCACCAACGCAGACTCCGCAAGTTCAAGCTTAACTCGTTTACAATAGGAAAAGGGAAGTCTCAATGCGCGAGACTTCCCTTTTTCTATATTTATTCATCTTCATCATGTGTCGTAAACATGTACGTTCGATAATGGAACCGCATACTAAAGACTAGCCCAATGGCTAAAGCATTGCCCATTAAAGAACTTCCTCCGTAACTAATGAACGGAAGCGGGATACCTGTAATTGGTAATAACTGAATAGTCATGCCTATATTTTCGAAGACGTGGAAAGTAATCATGGCAATAATACCTGCACAAACATATGTTGAGAATGGATCTTTCAATAAGAGCGTTGTCTTTGTTAAGTGATAAATTAATAAGAAGAAAACACAAATAACAATACTAGCGCCAATAAATCCCCATTCTTCACCGATAACAGTAAAAATGAAATCGGTATGGTTTTCTGCTACATATACCTCTCGATTTCGGAACCCCTTACCAAAGATCTCTCCTGACCCAATAGCATTTAACGATGTTATTAAATGATAGCCTTCGCTAGATGAATAGGAATAGGGGTCTAGCCAAGAATAAATTCGAGCAAATTGATAAGCCTTTAAGCCGAACGTTTTTTCTAGGAAATCCTGCATATAAAGTGCCATCCACAGTAGGGTGCCACCTGCTACCACTCCACCTAAAAAGGTCGGTAGAATGATTTTCCAAGAAATTCCGGCTACGATGATAAGAGCAGCAGTAATCGCAAAGAATACAAGAGCAGAACCAAGGTCAGGCTGCTTCATAATGATAGCCAATGGTATGATGAGTGTGATACCAATTTTCCCTAGTAGTAGGAAGTCCGTTTTTACTGATTTTAACGAATAAACTTCATGATGCTTACTGATTAGTCGTGCTAGTGCTAAAATGTAAAAAGTTTTCATAAACTCAGAAGGCTGAATATTTCCAATCGGCGTATGATACCAGCTTTTAGCACCATTAACGGGTGCACCGATTTGACCTTCTCCTTCAGGCATAAAAATAAGCAGTACCAATAAGGCAATCCCTGCTCCATACATATACCATGACATTTTTTTATATTGATCTGGCTCAAAAAACATGACGATGCCAATAATTACTGCACCAATAACATACCATTGCATTTGTTTAGGTACGTAGTTAATGCCATATTGACCCGATGTCTGGGCAGATGCAATAGCTAACAAACTGATGACTAGAAAAGTGAAAAGAATAAAAGCGAGGGTCCAGTCAAAACGGTTTGCGAAATTTCGTTTATTTTCCATAAAAGCCACCTAAATTAAAATAGTATCTCAATATGAGTAAATATGATGCGAATCTTCCAATTTCGTTTATAATTGTTCAAAGAAGAGAGCTATTGACCAGTAGAGTGTATGAGATAACTCATATCTATTGATAAGCTTGCAACTTGCTTTGAACATTGTCAATGGAATTTTCAGCAATACTTGTACTCATTGAGTAATCTTAAATTAATATGCAAATGCATGTTTAACATTCCTATTATAACGCAAAAAATACTTTTATGCCTGTGCATATAGTTGGGACGACAATTAACATAAAATGTTTCAAAAAAATCATGTTTAGACTTATAATGTAGTGAAGAATGGGGTGATGGTTGTGGCTAAAAAATTAAAGTCAGCTGATGATTTTATGTATCATATTTATGTCCATATGAATGATGTAGATAAATTTGTCATTTTTAGCGGGTTAAAATTCCCGCAATTTGTGGCTGCACTTGAACCACTGCATCACTTACTGTTATTAAAACATTCCTATGAAGACGGTTCTTTTAATATGCATACACAATTTGAATATGTCTTGGAAGATGAAGTTCCTCGTTTTGTGAAAAAATCAGCAGAGTCAAAGGAATTGTGTTGGGTTGATTTTATGGACGAAAAGAGGCTAGATCATTTGACACCAATGGAACAAGGAGAATTGCTTTACATAAGTCATAAAAAAGAACCGATTACGTCTGCATTTTTTAACAAATTACAAAATAGATTTGTCTATTATTCTTCAGATCAAGAGAAGATGACAAAAATTTATTTTCGTCATTTAAGTGATTCGGATTTATTGGTTGCCAATGTATTTAATAGCCTAATTCGTGAAAAGGAACGGAGTACTGGTTTTTGGCGTCGAAAAGTAAAGGCGAGTATTCCATCTATATCGCCCGATTTTTTACGATCTTACCGATCCTTTGCTAAGGACGGAGCGTTACTATCTTTGTACAGAATTGAAAAGCCAAAGGTAGCCTATGGCATAGAAGTTCGCAACCTATCAGAGTATTCATTTCCTGATGAAGTTTGGGATGACTTAAATACGATCCTGAAAACGGAACATGATGAATTAATTTATATTATTTAATCTTCATATCAGTAACGATTTTTGCGATTAAGCGACTATCAAATGAAGATCAGTTGTTGGCAGATATGCTGAATTTTGAATTGAGCCTAGACAATTTAAAAATTAGATGCAACTAAGGCATAATCGATGAAATGTCAAAATCTCACCGTCAAAAATTACGGTGAGATTTTTATGTCATTTGTCAAGACGTTTCATGATAAACTAATAGTACTCAAGAAGTATGTGGAGGGCACAAAAATGAAAAAAAGAATCGGTTTATTATACGGCGGAAAGTCAGCGGAGCATGAGGTGTCATTATCGACAGCTCGTGCAGTTACTGGAGCTTTGAATTTCGAGGAGTATGAAGTATATCCGATTTTCATTACATCTGACGGGGAATGGCGACGTGGAGAACGTTTGGAAAAACCTGTAAGTGCAATAGAAGAATTACAATTTGGTGATAATGCCACAATTTTAGAAAATAATATTACTGATTTTTTAATCGATGAAAAAGGCAATGCGGTGCAGTTTGATGTTATTTTCCCATTGTTACATGGAACAAATGGTGAGGATGGAACTGTGCAAGGATTACTGGAAGTACTGAATTTACCATATGTAGGAAACGGTGTATTAGCATCTTCAGCTGGTATGGATAAAGTGGTGATGAAGCAATTATTTGAAATTGCAGGCTTACCACAAGTGCCCTATACGTACTTTATTCGTAGTGAGTGGAAAAACGAGCAACAGACCATCATTGAACGATGTGAAAAGGGCTTGAGTTGGCCGATGTTTGTGAAGCCTGCAAACTTAGGTTCAAGCGTTGGGATTAGCAAAGCAACTAATCGTGAGGAATTAATAAAAGCAATTGAGATTGCTCTGCAATATGATCGTAAAATTGTTGTAGAACAAGGTATTATGGCTCGCGAAGTTGAACTAGCTGTGTTAGGTAATGATTATCCTGAAGTTTCGGTACCAGGCGAAATTAAACCAGTCACTGAATTTTATGATTATGACTCGAAGTATAAGGACGGTTCTACAGCCCTTATTATTCCAGCGGAGCTACCAGTGGAAACTGTGACAAGCTTAAAGGAATTAGCAAAACGTGCATTTAAAGCAATAGATGGTAGCGGTTTAGTTCGTGCCGACTTTTTTGTAACGGCTGAAAATAGCGTTTACATCAATGAAGTGAATACAATGCCTGGTTTCACGCCTGTAAGTATGTACCCATTATTATGGCAACATACAAATGTGAGCTATCCAGAGCTGATTGACCGTCTCATTAAGCTAGCAATCGAACGTTACGAAGAAAAACAACAGCTTCACTATAAAAAAGACTGAGTGGGATTATTGTGAAAAAAACATTAAAACAATTAGCTGCATGGTTAAATGAGGATATGGCTGCTTTTGGCGATACCGTTGTATCAGGAATTTCTATCGATACAAGAACAATTCAACAAGGAGATCTATTTGTGCCATTTCGTGGCGAGCAAACAAATGGGCATCAGTTTGTTGTTCAAGCATTTGAGAAAGGTGCGGGAGCTTCACTCTGGCAAAAAGATGAACCAAATCCTCCAGAAGGTTATCCTTTACTATTTGTGGATGACTCAGAAGTAGCTTTACAGGAAATGGCAAGAGCCTATCGTAATGAACATAAGGCGAAATTTATCGGCATTACAGGTTCAAATGGTAAGACATCCACAAAGGATATTTTAGCGGGTACACTTGCGCCATTTTTTAAAGTACAAAAGACTATTGGGAACTTTAATAATCAATTAGGGTTACCTATTACAATTTTACAGCTTGATGAAAATACAGATGTTACTGTTCTTGAAATGGGTATGAGTGGTTTTGGTGAAATTGAATTTTTAACGAAGCTTGCTCGTCCACATATGACGGTTATTACTAATATCGGCGAGGCTCATATGCAGGATTTAGGGTCACGAGCAGGTATAGCAAAAGCAAAATTTGAAATTATTCAAGGGATGCAGCCTGATGGTCTATTATTCTATGATGGTGATGAACCGCTGCTCCAAGAATTGGTGGCCAAGGAACAGCACTTACAAGCAGTGCCGTTCGGATTAGAGCCAGGTAATCTTTTATACGCTGAAAATATTCATGCTAATGCGGATGGCAGTCACTTTACTACGCATGGAATCATTGAAGGCGACTTCTTTATTTCAGTTCTTGGTAAGCATCAAGTAAAAAATACATTAGTGGCGATGTTAATTTCTCATAAGCTAGGTTTAAACAATGAACAAATTCGTACATCCTTAGAGCATGTAGTCTTAACAGATATGAGGATGCAACAAGTACAAGGAACAAATGGAGCACTATTTATCAACGATGCCTATAATGCAGCACCAACCTCGGTGAAGGCTGCTATTCAATTTATGGCTTCCTCTACAATTCGACCTGAAAAATGGCTTGTGTTAGGAGATATGCTGGAGCTTGGACCGAATGAGCAAAGTTTTCACGAAGGGCTAGCAGCATATATAAATGAGCATGAAATTGATTATCTCTGCTTATTTGGCCCTCGGATGGCATATCTTTATCAAGTATTAAAAGAGCGCTTTGAGAAAGAACGTTTACTGTATGTAGCAGATGATTATACGGCTATTATTGAAAAGCTAAAACTAGCGAATGAATCATCTATTGTTTTACTTAAAGGCTCGCGTGGTATGAAATTAGAGACGATTTTAAATGCATTTACGTCACAGTAACCAATGAATCGGTGGGATTAAGCTCACCGATTTATTCATTGTTAAACGAGGTGAGGACGTTGTCAGTAGGTGTACTATGTATTCATGGATTTTCAGGTGGACCTTATGAAGTGGAGCCATTCACAACATACTTACGGGCACAGACAAATTGGCTAATTGTAGAGCCGACGTTGTCAGGGCATGGAGAAGAATTACAAATGAGTGGTTTTACGGCGAAGCATTGGTTAATGGATGCCGAGCTTGCCTTTCGATCATTAGCTAAAAAAGTAGATGAGGTAATCGTCGTTGGTTTTTCAATGGGGGGAATCATAGCATTATATTTAGCTAAACGTTATAAAGTAAAAAAACTCGTATTATTAAGTGCTGCTGCAAAGTATGTCAGTCCCAAACAGTTAGTCAATGATTTTAAAGTGCTTGCTACAGAGGCTTACCACCGTAATTTGACGAATAACGAACTTTTTTTACGATACCATCATAAGTTTAACAATGTGCCTTTAGCATCCACAATAGAATTTATGAAGCTGGTTAGAATGGTGGAACCTTATTATCAACATATTCAAATTCCTGTTTATATCGTGCAAGGGAAATTGGACGGAATAGTGCCCTATCATACGGCGCAATTCCTTTTTGATAAATTAGCCTCAAAAGATAAAATTTTGTATTTTTCTGATAATAGCAAGCATCATATATGTTTTGAGGAAGATTGTTCTGAATGGTTTCCAAGGGTTTTAACGTTTTTAAGGGATAAATAAAGTAGTCAGATTATTACGACTCATGCGTTATCGTTGCATAGGATTTAAAGCCATGTTAGACTAGTGTAAGCAATGGATACATTTTGTGCGAAGACTCTTCATATTTGGTTGAAGGGTACTTTTTTTTGAACACAACGGTTTTATTCTAAAGTGAATAATTACGACAGAATCGAACCGCTCGGTAAAGACCGGGCTTTCCTTTTCATATAAGAGAGCTCTATATGGACTATCATGTAGAGAAAATTTTTAAGTAACGGAAACGTTCCACTACACAGGCTCGAATTTGCCGACAACTTCATCTGAAAATGTAACCATTTGTCAACTTAAAAGGAAAAAAAGGAGATTGAGAAGTTTGACAAATTTTTCAGAATTAAATATTAGCGAATCTACATTACGCTCAGTAAAGCGTATGGGATTTGAAGAAGCAACACCAATCCAAGAAGGTACTATTCGTTTTGCGATTGAAGGCCGTGATGTATTAGGTCAAGCACAAACAGGTACTGGTAAAACTGCCGCTTTCGGGATTCCACTAATTGAGAAAATTGATCCAAAAAACCCTAATATTCAGGCGTTAGTTATTGCTCCAACTCGTGAGTTAGCGATTCAAGTTTCAGAAGAGCTATATAAAATTGGCTATGACAAGCGCGTAAAATTATTATCAGTATACGGAGGTCAAGAAATTGGCCGTCAAATTCGTGCACTGAAAAATAGACCTCAAATCATTGTTGGTACACCAGGACGTATTATTGATCATATTAATCGTCGTACGTTAAAATTAGAAGATGTTCAAACATTAGTATTGGATGAAGCAGATGAAATGTTAAACATGGGCTTTATCGATGATATTAATTCAATCTTAGAAAACGTGCCTTCTGAACGTCAAACATTACTGTTCTCAGCAACAATGCCACCAGCAATCCGTAAAATTGCAGAAACATTTATGCGTGATCCAGAAATTGTGAAAATTAAAGCAAAAGAATTAACAGTTGATAATATCGATCAATATTTTGTTAAGTCTGCTGAACGTGAAAAATTTGATGTTTTATCTCGTTTATTAAACGTTCACCAACCAGAGCTTGCTATTATTTTTGGTCGTACAAAACGTCGTGTAGATGAGCTTGCACAGGCCCTATCTATTCGTGGCTATTTAGCTGAGGGTATTCATGGTGATTTAAGCCAGGCGAAGCGTATCTCCGTATTACGCCAGTTTAAAGAAAATAAAATCGATATCCTTGTTGCGACGGACGTTGCCGCTCGTGGACTTGATATTTCTGGTGTAACACACGTTTATAACTTTGATATTCCTCAAGATCCTGAATCTTATGTTCACCGTATTGGACGTACAGGTCGTGCGGGTAAATCAGGTCTTGCCATAACATTTGTAACACCTCGTGAAATGGGTTACTTACGTATTGTGGAAGAAACAACGAAAAAACGTATGACACCTCTTCGCCCACCAACAACTGATGAAGCATTAGAGGGTCAACAACGTTTAGCTGTGGAAACACTGGAAAATCTTATTGCTAATAACAATTTAGGTGATTACCGCACACTTGCAGCGGAAGTACTAGATAATCATGAAGCAATTGACGTTGTTGCAGCTGCTCTACGTTCATTAACGAGAGAGCCAGACGATACACCAGTAACAATCACAGAAGAGCGTCCATTACCAATGCGACGTGAGCGTTCTAGCAGTAACCGTAGTGGCGGTGATCGTGGCCGAGGTAACCGTAGCTTTGGTGGCGGACGTCGTGACGGCGCTCGCAGTGGAGATCGTCGCAATAGCAGTAGTAGCAGTAGCCGTCGAGAAGGCGGACGCCGTGAGGGAGGTCGTAGAGAAGCTGGACAAGGTCGTTCCCGTTCTCCACGACGTCACGAAGGTTAATTTTAACCGAATATACTAATTCTTTATGATAAACCTTACAGTCATAGTGGCTGTAAGGTTTTTTTTCGGCTATAGTTGAAACAAAAAGGTGAGTAAATCCGTATACACCTAATGAAGAAAGAGAGGGGAACGATATTGAGAGCACAGCCGATTCATCAAATATCCCGAAAAGGGTTAACTGTGTGGCGTTTATATGGTGTCATACAAACATTGGTGTTATTCATTGTAGCGGGGCTAGTAAGCTATGGTACATATTATTTTGAATGGCCGTCATTTATTTACTTCATAGCTGGGGCAATTGTAGTTCTAAGTGCAATACTATCCATTTTTGTATTCCCGAAAATAAGATGGGAACGATGGCGTTATGAGGTTCGTGAGCATGAAATCGAAGTACAACATGGTTTATTTGTTGTGAAACGTACATTAATACCAATGGTACGTGTTCAACATGTTGATACAACACAAGGACCGATTTTGAAAAAATACGACTTAGGTAATATTTCAATTTCAACAGCAGCAACTGTACATACGATTCCTGCGCTTGTTATGGACGAAGCAGATATACTTCGTGCTCGCATCTCTGATTTAGCAAGGGTGGCGGAAGATGATGTCTAAAGAAATTAATCGTTTACATCCAGTATCTGCAGTTATTACGAGCGTTAAAGCATTAAAAAGTATGATATTACCAATTGCCATTATTATCATAGGAAACGGCTTTAATTTTTCTTTGAATTTTCATAGCGATCATTTTTTTGATACCATTTTACTTTTTGGTGTCTGGGGAGGTGCGGCACTTCTTGCACTTATTGGGGGCATTATAAAATGGCGGACATTTGTTTATTGGTTTGAAGACGGGGAGTTACGCATAAAGTATGGATTGTTTGTTAAAAAGAAGCGTTATATTCCTTTTGAACGTATACAAAGCTTAAATTATAACGAGGGGATTTTTCATCGCATCTTTGGTTTAGTGAAAGTTCAGGTTGAAACAGCAGGTAGTAAGGGAGGTAAGCCTGAGGTCGAACTGACAGCAATCCGTAAAGCGGCAGCAGATGTTATTGAATTAGAAATGCGTCGGGCTAAAAATGGGGTAGATCAACAACAAGATCAGGAAGAAATCCAAGTGATAGAGGAAGCGGCCTTAATTCCAACGATTTACCATATGTCCATACGTGATTTACTCGTTTTAGCAACAACATCTGGTGGAATCGGTGTCGTACTATCAGGTCTTGCAGCAATTGCTTCACAGTTTTCCGATATTATTCCTTATGAAACAGTATTTCACGAACTAGCTGATTTTGTGAAAGTCGGGGCATTTTTAGTCGCTCTAACAGCGATGTTCGTTTTAATTGTAGCTTGGGTTGTATCAGTTGTCATCACACTGATTAATTACTATGATTATACAGTCCGAATTGAAGAAGAAAAATTGATTATCACCAAGGGACTTTTAGAGAAAAAGCGTATTACTTTACCGCTGAATCGAATTCAAGCCATTCGTATTGTTGAAAACCCTTTGCGTCAATTAACTGGCTTTGCAACGGTGGTCGTTGAAAGCGCTGGAGGCAACGGTGAAGATGGGAATGATAAAAAGATTACTTTGTTTCCACTCATTAAGAAGCAGGATTGTTTGCACACATTAGAGCAGCTTTTCCCAGATATGAATTGGCATCCTTCGTTTATTCGATCACCAAAAAGAGCAAGACCATTCTTCTATCGAATAGATTTTATTTGGCTAATTCCAATTATGGGTGCATGTAGTTATTACTTTTATCCGTATGGACTGTTGTCATTACTGTTAATTCCGTTAACAATCCTAATCGGAATATGGCAGCATAAAACAGCAGGCTATCAAATTGATGGAAAGCAACTGGCCATGCAGTATCGAGTATTTAGTCGTATTACATTGATTGTGGAGAAAAAGCGAATTCAATCTATTCAAAGTACACAATCTTACTTTCAAAAAAGAAAAAATGTTATGTCTATAAAAGCAACAGTCATGTCTGGAGCAACTGGTACAACGGGAAGTGTATCAAGCATAGAGCAACAGGATGCAGAAACAATCTTAACTTGGTATGAACATTAATGAACTAAAAAGCTAATCCTTTCAATTTTATGGGAGGATTAGCTTCATAGTGTTGAAAAACAAAAACATTTATATAGAATTTTTTCGAAAGGTGAAAATGGATTACTTTTGCAGGCTACTTGCTTTCCTGTGGGCGAGCGCCGAGCCGCTTCCTCCGTGCAGGGGCTCGCCTGTCTCGCTATCCCACGGGAGTCAAGTAGCCTTCCACTCCAATCCATGAAAATGGTACCTTTTTAGAAAGGTTTTCTAATAAAGTGAAGTATTCATTCCTCTTTATGGAGGGGTGTTGCCACTCATTACTTCTCCACATCGAACATAAGAGGCCATCCTTTCTCCAATCATACAAATAATGAGCTATTTTATTTACTACGGCTCATCGGACGCTCCCTGGAAAGAACGCTAACGGAAGGGAAATTAACTCCTAGCCTTTCGAAATGGCTGTTTCTGCCATTGACATCACCTTTTTTCAACAACATGAAGCTAATCCTTTCAATTTTATGGAAGGATTAGCTTTTTTAACTATAAATATATGTGGATGCTGTTTATAATAAAATAAATAGAACAAAAGGGGTGGGGGACTTTGTTTAAATATGATATTAATGAAAGCGCTTATTTAAAGCTATTAGACTTGAGTGATGTAGATGAATTATTTGCTTTAACTGACCGTTCAAGGGATACATTACGTGAATGGCTGCCATTTGTAGATAGTGTTAAAACTGTAGAAGATACAGAGCAATTCGTCAAAAAGGCTATGCAACAATATGCTGATCATAATGGTATACAAGCAGGGATTTACTATGATGGAGAGCTTGCAGGCGTAATTGGCTATCATCAAATCAACTGGCAGCATAAATGGACAAGCATTGGCTACTGGCTAGGAAATGAGTTTGTGGGGAAGGGGCTCGTAACAAATTCAATGAAAGCATTGATTGATTATGCTTTTAATTATTTAATGTTAAATCGTATTGAAGTACGTGTAGCGGTAGGGAATATTCGCAGTCGTACAATTCCAAAAGTATTGGGCTTCCATGAAGAAGGGCGTTTAAGGGATGCAGAGTGGCTTTATGATCATCATGTTGACCAAGTTGTTTATGGCTTAACCGCCGCTGAATGGAAAAAGGTTAAGATGGCAAATGAGGCCACTGTGATTTTATAGCATGTATTCGTTCTAATGAAAAAGGAGCAACTCCATGATTGAGCTGCTCCTCTTTTAAGTTTTATGGTCTACCCGACATCTTTTGTTTACGCCAGCTTAAAATTCTTTTTGGGTGTAAATAGACAAGTCCAAGAATGAAACCTGTTACTAAACCGCCTAAATGTGCATAAACATTCACATTTGGTTGAAGAAATGTCATGATGACACTTATGATGATGATTGGTAAGATGAGCTTACGAAGCATTGGCATTGTACGACGTGTATAGTAAACTAATGCCCCAAAAGCACCAAAAATTCCAAAAATAGCCCCACTTGCACCAAGACTCGCATAACTACTATCATAGAAGATATAGGTTGCCATGTTGCCTACAATACCTGAAACCAAATAAATTGTGATGAAGCGTGCTTTACCTGCGATTTTTTCAAGCTCTGGACCAAAGAGATATAAGGAAAACATATTAAAAAACATATGCATAAATCCTGCATGTAAAAACATTGCGGAAAAGACACGCCACCATTCACCATTTTGAATCAGGAAATTTGCTTGGATTCCGTAATTCCACAAGAGTGTTCCGACGCCGGGTATAAGAGACAATACATAAAGCGTTAAGTTAATTGCTATTAAAGTTGAAACAATAGGGTAATACTTTGTATATTGCTTAAAATTTTCTGTTCTACTAAACATGGCTCCACCTCAATTTACAATTATTATACATGCCTTGTTGGAAATAGGTAAAGGAGAAGGTCACATGATTAAGGGAATTGGTCTCGATATTGTAGAAATAGATCGTATTGAAAAAGCCATGAAACGTACAGATAAATTTAAAGATCGCATTTTAACAGTTAAGGAAAAAAAATTATTTGACGGTCATTCAGAAACTCGTAAAATAGAATTTTTGGCAGGGCGATTTGCTGCTAAAGAGGCATTTTCGAAAGCGCTAGGAACAGGCCTTGGGGAACAATGTAAGCTTCATGATATGGAGATATTAAGAGGAGAGGCTGGCAATCCCGTCTTATATTTTAAGGAAGAGCTTGTCAATGGATTTGTTAGTATTACGCATTCTAAACAATATGCGGCTGCTCAAGTAATCTTATTAGAATAGTACTTAACTTGTCTAAAAGGTTGGCTTATAAATTTAAATATATTGCCCTTTCTTCAAATGACATAACTGACAAATACGGTTCATATATTGTCGTAGTGGATTTGAAAGAAGAAAGGGTGAAAGCGTGGGCAACCGTATAGTTAAATGGCTCGTCTTACTTTGTACGATATTACTTCTGTCGGCATGTGGTGCAGCCTCACAGGAAAAAGTGTTGAAGAAAGTGAATGGTAAATGGGCAGAAACAAATGGTTATGAGTTAAATGCATCGATGGAGATTAAATCTGGTGGTGAGCCAAGAAATTATGATGTGACAGTATGGCATACAAAACCTGATTTCTATCGAGTAGAAGTAGTCGAAAGTGGGAAAGATGTTTCTCAAATGATTGTGCGTAATGCTGATGGCGTTTTTGTAGTAACACCGACATTAAACAAAATGTATAAATTCCAAAGTGACTGGCCAAAGAAAAATAGTCAGGCTTACTTAATTGGAGCGCTAGCAGAAGATTTAGCAGAAGATAAAAATCTTGTCATGAAAGAAGAAGAAAAAGCATATATATTTGAAGCGGCTACTAGAAATAGCTATAAAAATAGTATGCCTCATCAAGTCATTACGGTAGATAAGAAAACTTTATTGCCAACCTCTGTAGCGATTATGAATGATGTGAAGGAAGAGCAAATTCGTATCACCTTTAAGAAAATAAAATTAGGTGTGCAACATGCTGCAAAAGAGTATGCTGTTGAACAATTCACTGATAAAGATAGCACGAAAGGTGAACAAGCTACACCTGCTGACAAAGAGGGGCAAGAAGGAAAAGATGAAAAAGAAGCAGTTGGTGCAGAAGTTGAATATCAAGAATTCCAAACACATTATCCTGTTCTAAATTGGGCACAATTAGCGAATGAAAAAGTTGTGCAAGAAAATGGTATGGAACGTGTTATCCTAACTTTCGATGGTGAAAAGGCATTTACAGTTATGCAGCAACCAGTAACAAAGGAAAATTCAATGTTACCAGTATCGTCACCTGGTGATCCAGTTGACTTAGGCTATACAATAGGAGCTATTACAGATACATCGATTAGTTGGGAAAAAGATGGTGTTGAATTCTTTGTAGCTTCAAGCAAGTTGACGCGAGAAGAGATGATTGAAGTTGCTACATCTATGACGATAAGTAGTATGAAGTAACTTTGCTAGCTACAGCTTTCAGAAATATGAAAGCTGTAGCTTATTGACAATATGAAATAAGATCTCACTGTTTAGAAAATGTTAAGTTATTTCCTTTAAAGTGAGAGTTCTGGAGAATGGAACAATAACATTGTGTGGACAAGCTAAATAGACGTACTAGAACAAATGTATGTCATACATAGTGTTTTAATTAAAAATAAAGAGGGTATTCTTATGAAGACACAGCAGTATTTTCGACCAACCAAAGCAATGATAGACTTGCAAGCAATCCAACAGAACGTTAAAAATTTAAAAGAATTTTTACAACCTAATGTTCAAATTATTGCTGTAGTAAAGGCAAATGCGTACGGCCATGGAGATGTAGCCGTTGCACGGGCGGCACTTGAGGCTGGTGCCACAATACTTGCAGTGGCAACGCCCGACGAAGCATTACATATACGAGCACATTTTGAAGAACCAGACATACTAATATTAGGTGCATCTCCTGTTTCCTTTGCTCCTTATGCAGCACAACAGCGTATTATTCTTACAGCATTTGCTAGTGATTGGATTCAACAAGCAGCTCCTCTTTTAGTGAATGAAGAACTTCCTTTGCGTCTACATATAAAAGTAGATAGTGGAATGGGGAGACTAGGCATTCGCTCAGAGCAAGAGCTAGTAGAACTATACGAAACCATACAGTCTACAGCTAATGTGGAGCTAGATGGCATATTCACTCACTTTGCGACAGCGGATGAAGAAAATTCGACACATTTTAATCAGCAAGTGCAGTTTTTTGAGAAGTGTTTATCAGTCATGCCTTTAAAGCCGCGACTTGTTCATGCATCTAATACGGCAGCTTCATTAGTGAAAAATTCACACCTACAGTATGATGCTGTTCGATATGGGATATCGCTGTATGGATTATCTCCTTCTCCCTATGTGGAAAGCATTTTACCATTCCCACTAAAGCCTGCCTTCTCGCTTGAGAGTGAACTTGTTCATGTGAAGCAAATCAAAGCAGGTGAATCAGTTGGCTATGGCGCTACGTTTACTGCTCAGACGGAGACGTGGATAGGAACTATTCCGATTGGCTATGCAGATGGCGTAATTCGTAAGTTAGGTGGACAAGAAGTATTGGTTGATGGACAGAAAGTGCCGATTGTTGGACGAATTTGTATGGACCAATGTATGGTTGCGCTACCAAAAGCATATGCTATAGGTGAGAAGGTAACACTCATTGGTCAACAAGGACAGCATGTGATTTCCATCGATGAGTGGGCTACAAAGCTTGAAACAATTAATTATGAAATACCATGCATTATAACAGCAAGAGTTCCTAGAATATACTTTTAATGAACCTTCATTAGAATTAGTTACTGATACACAGTACACATTCTCTCAATAGCATTCACTGTAATGTAATGAGCAACATTCCAATGTAAAAGTTGAATTTGGTAAATAAATTAGCACTGGAGAACTTATTTCTTTTCCAAACATAAAGTAACTCATATTTGGAAGAACATTGCAATAATAATTATTCAGCATATACCTTCGACAACCAACATATTTTTACAATTTGTACTTCAAATTGTCAGATATTTTGTCATTTCATGTCTTTTCAACAATATCTTTCAATGATAGAATGAGAAGTAATGAAAAAGTGTATGGTTCCGTTGGAGGTGCTTGCTGTGTACGAGAAAAAGTTAAGAGAAGCTACAATTGCTGTTCAAGACAGACTATTTCTACAAACAAAGGAAGTAATTGAAGGTGAATCTTTTGTGCGTACTTTGGCGCGCAAAAATTTAATGCAGGAGCAACCAAATCAAATACGGGAAGCTATGATTAAAGGATATGTTGAAATGTCTCATATTAATTTAATGATTGCAAGTGAATGCTTGCATGCAGAATATGAAGCACAGCATATGGTGGAGCGTCTCGTTAGCGGGGGATGACACTTTGAATGTAAAACGTGGTGACGTTTTTTTTGCAGACTTATCACCGGTAATAGGTTCTGAACAAGGAGGCACTAGACCGGTGCTGATTATTCAAAATGATATTGGCAATCGATTTAGTCCGACTGTCATCATCGCAGCTATCACTGCACAGATTCAAAAGGCAAAGTTACCGACACACGTTGAAATCAATGCTGAAAAGTATGGTTTTGAACGTGATTCGGTTATTTTGCTAGAACAGGTGCGGACAATTGATAAGTCAAGATTGACGGATCGTATTACGCAACTTGATCATGCTGTGATGGAAAAAGTTGATGGAGCGTTGATGATTAGTTTAGGTCTAGTTAAATTTTGATATACATATGTGTATAGAAGCATCGAGATAATAAAATCTCGGTGCTTTTTTTGTTCTCTATCGATAATTTGAATTTACTATTTATCTTGATTCAGCTGGCCAACTCTCCATAAAAGTTCAATTTTGTTAGATAAAACCTCTGGCAGAAGTCACAAATTTTGAAGAAAAGTTTTTCGAGCAGCTTCAATAAATCGGAGCTAAATTCCGTTGAGGCGTAATTGATAAATAGTACAAAAAGCTTTAAGATATATTCAAGATTTTTAATAAAAATAGATTTTTGAAAAAATTCTTAAAAGGTATATGAAAATTTACATAGAATATTCCATTAATAGAGGTTATGAAGTTTAATTTAAGTCCAGCAGGTCGAACTATAGTGTAAGAGTATAACTCTGTAAGGAAATGGAGGGACAGCAGTGACATGTAAGTCTTCGGTTGAAATTATTACAGAGTGGGATATTGTGGCAGCAAGACAACTGGGGCGTAATGAAGCAAGAGCACTTGGATTTGGCACTGTTGATCAAGCTCGTATAACCACAGCAATTAGTGAATTAGCACGAAATATATATTTATATGCGAATATAGGGACGATTGAAATTGAAAGGGTTGAGATAGATCATGAAAAGAAAATAGTCGTTATTGCAACAGATAAAGGACCTGGGATTCAAAATGTTCGCAAAGTAATGGAGGATGGTTATTCTACTTCAGGAGGGCTAGGAGCTGGTTTACCAGGTGTTAAACGATTGATGGACAGTTTAGATATTCAATCTGTCATGGGAGTGGGTACAACAATAAGGGCGGAAAAATGGTTGCGTTAGGACGTGAAGAAATTGAAACAATTAGAAGCTCAGTATAAAAAAATATTATCAGATTATATGGTCAGCCAAACTGAAAGAAATTTATATATTGCTCAAAATTTCACGCGTCAGTTAATTCAAAAAAATATATCTCCAGAGGATGTTGTTAGTATTCATAAAAATGCTGTTGAACAAATATTTCCTGATCAAATGAGTGAATCACAGCCAGCCTATGATTTTCTTATTGAAGTGATGGTTCATTATGGGATGGCACATAGAGAGCATCAAAGCTTACTTCAAAAGCAAGCTGAATACGAGATGGAAATGAAAATTGCGACAAACATTCAAAAAACGCTATTAAAAACATATGTGCCGCAGCTAGAAAGTATTGATATAGGAATGATTTCAGTTCCTATTCGTAGAATGAATGGTGATTATGTACATTTTTTTCATGATGGTGAAGAATATTTAAGTGTGGCAGTGACAGATGTTGTCGGCAAGGGAGTTCCTGCTGCGTTATGTATGTCGATGGTGAAATATGGGCTTGAAACATTAGGATATGCATATAAAGATCCTTCCTATGTTTTAGAAGTCATTAACAGGGTAATTGAAAAAGGTGTGGACGACAGTATGTTTGTTTCTATGTTTTATGGATGCTTAGATGTACAACACAATATCTTTTCTTATGCCTCGGCAGGTCATGAGCCAGCGTTACACTATATTGCCAAGGACGATCGATTCTATTCTTTGGAGGCTAAAGGCTTATTACTCGGTGTTTTACCTGAAACAAAATATTCGTTTCATGACATTGTTTTAGAGGACAATGATTTAATTATTATGATGACCGATGGTGTGACTGAATTTAGAGCACAGGAAGACTTGAATTCTAGAGAGGTTATTACAACTTTAATAAAACAAAATAGACATTTAACAGCCCAGCAGTTGTGCCAACTTCTTTATAAGGAAATAGAGAAAGCTCAGAATTTTAAACTATCGGATGATTTTACTGTCGTTATTTTAAAAAAATAGGT
This sequence comes from Lysinibacillus sp. FSL L8-0126, assembly GCF_038630385.1. NCBI lineage: Bacteria > Bacillati > Bacillota > Bacilli > Caryophanales > Bacillaceae > Lysinibacillus > Lysinibacillus sp. FSL L8-0126. The sequence continues at coordinate 2,003,047 of NZ_CP152028.1, forward strand.
TTAATTATTAATAAAATAGGGAATAGACAATAGTCTAACAAATATGGTGGAGGTGTGCTATATGGACGTAACGATATATTTTAAAGAGATTGATCATAAATTATTTGGTTTTGTTGAAGGGGAAATCGATACATTTACCGCGTCTGGTTTAAGAGAGGAATTAGAAGCGGTAAAGATTACAGACGGATTAGAAATTGAACTTGATTTATCAAAAGTAAATTACATGGACAGTACAGGTCTTGGGATATTTGTTGCCTTTTATAAAAGAGCATTACGTGAAAATGGCAAAGTGAAGCTAGTTGGTTTATCGAATAGATTGCAAAGATTGTTTGAAATTACGGGTCTAAGTGATTTGATGGATATTGAAACTGATAAAAAGGTGGAATTAAAATAATGAAGGAATTTGACTATATTGAAATTAGAGTTCCTGCTAAACCGCAATTTGTCAGTGTCATTCGATTAACTGTCTCGGGCTTAGCTAGTAGGATTGGCTTTAGTTATGATGATATCGAAGATTTAAAAATTGCTGCAAGTGAGGCTGTGACAAATGTTGTTCACCATGCTTATAAGGATGAAGAAGAAGGTGAAATTGTCATCGGGTGTGCTTTGTATGACAATAAAATGGAAATGATGATTGCGGATTATGGCAACAGCTTTAATTTCGAAGAGATCAAGTCTAAGATTGGACCGTATCATCCTGAGGAAAGTATTGCAGGGCTAAGAGAAGGTGGCTTAGGACTTTATTTAATGGAAACTTTGATGGATGAGGTGATGATCAATAACGATGGTGGCGTAACTGTCTTCATGACAAAGTATGTCGCTAGAGAGCAGGTGGAAAAAAATGTCGAAAGAATCACTACATAAATCTTCATCCAAGGAAGATATACTAAAGTGGATTGAATTGTACCAGTCAACGGAGGATGATGAAGCGCAAACAAAATTAGTGATTCATTATCGATATCTAGTTGAGTCAATAGCTCGTAAATATTCGAATGGTAAATCTTATTATGATGATATTGTTCAAGTAGGGATGCTGGGATTGTTAGGTGCAATCAGACGTTTTGATCCGAATGTTGGTCGTAGTTTTGAAGCATTTGCTGTGCCAACGATTGTTGGAGAAATCAAGCGTTTTTTACGTGATAAAACATGGGATGTTCATGTGCCTAGACGAATAAAAGAATTAGGACCGAGAATCAAATCAACAGTGGAGGCGCTGACGATTGAATTGCAGCGTTCTCCTTCTATTCAAGATATTGCTGAGCGATTAGAAGTAGCCGAGGAAGAGGTATTGGAAGCGATGGAAATGAGCCGTAGCTATCAGGCTCTTTCTATGGATCATTCGATAGAGTCAGATTCAGATGGCAGTACAGTCACCTTATTTGATATTTTGGGTAGGGAAGACGATGGTTATGAAATGACTAATAAACGCATGATTGTTTCAGAGGCGCTTGTTGTGTTAAATGAAAGGGAAAAACAAATTATTCAGCTTACATATTTAGAGCAACTTAGTCAAAAAGAAGCTGGAGAACGATTAGGAATTTCTCAAATGCATGTATCTCGAATACAAAGGAAAGCAATAAAGAAATTACAAGAGGCTATTCTAGCAAGTGGCGGTGTTTCGCTCTAATCTTTCTTTGGGTGTTTTATGTGTTAAACACTTATAAATGGATGAAGATAGTCTACTCATATTCGTCTGAGTAGACTATCTTTTTGCATTTTTAGTAAGGTGTAATGGTAAAATGAAAAGAAAAAGGTAGTGATGATGTGGAACAAAAGCAAATGTTACAGCTCATTGCAAAGGATGTTGTAGTCAAACCAGGGCAAGTAGATGCTGTTATTAAGTTATTAGAAGAGGGAAATACGGTACCATTTATTGCACGTTATCGAAAGGAAGCAACGGGCTCTCTCGACGAGGTGCAAATTAAAGCTGTGGAGGATCGTTATCACTACATACAGCAACTTGAACAACGGAAAGAAGAGGTTATTCGATTAATCCGAGAGCAAGAAAAACTTACACCAGAATTAGAAAAAGCCATACTTGCTGCAACCGTCTTACAGCGGGTAGAGGATTTATATAGACCTTACAAGCAAAAAAGACGTACAAAGGCGACGATTGCCAAAGAAAAAGGATTAGAACCTCTTGCAGAACTTCTCTTGGCGTTTAGTAATGACGCATTAGAGCAGCTAGCGGTTGGTTTTGTGGATAATGAACAGGTTGCCAATACAGAAGAAGCACTAATGGGCGCACGAGATATTTTAGCAGAACGTTTTGCGGATGATGCTGCGATTCGTGAAAAAATCCGCGCCTATTCATGGAAAGATGGAGTCCTTGTAACGACTGTAAAAAATGCTGAGATCGATGAAAAAAATGTTTTTGAAATGTATTACGAGTATGAAGAACCTGTTAATCGCATCGTTCCGCATCGCATCTTAGCGATCAACCGTGGAGAAAAAGAGGAAGTTTTAAAGGTTTCAATCCAAGTGCCAGTAGACAGAGTTTTGATGATTATGTGGAAGGAATGGATACCTGCAATTGGCTCATCTCCTGCAATTGCAGAAGTAAAACTGGCAATTGAAGATTCGTACAAACGTTTAATTCAGCCTTCGATTGAAAGAGAATTACGAAACGAATTGACAGAGAAAGCTGAAACACAAGCAATTCATATTTTCTCTGAGAATTTACGTAATTTATTACTGCAGCCACCTATGAAAGGGAAATATGTATTGGGGGTTGACCCAGCTTACCGCACAGGTTGTAAGTTAGCAGTTGTAGATGAAACGGGGAAAATGTTAGAGGTTACAGCTATTTATCCACATCCTCCTAAACCAGATGTAGCAAAAGCGAAAGCTACTGTGAAAGGAATTTTAGAAAAATATCCAATAAGCATAATTGCAATTGGTAATGGTACAGCATCGCGTGAAACAGAACAATTTATTGCAGATGTACTAAATGAACTTACTACTGATGTTGCGTATGTTATTGTCAACGAAGCGGGAGCATCTGTTTATTCAGCGTCAGATATTGCACGGGCTGAATTTCCCGATTTACAGGTTGAGCAGCGTAGTGCTGTGTCCATTGCACGCCGCTTACAAGATCCTTTATCGGAGTTAGTGAAAATTGAACCTAAAGCGGTTGGTGTAGGTCAGTATCAGCATGATGTTTCTCAAAAAAAATTAAATGAATCACTAACTTTTATAGTAGAAACTGCTGTTAACAAAGTAGGGGTTGATGTAAACACGGCTTCTTCTTCACTCTTACAATACGTTTCTGGTTTATCCAAAACAGTTGCAGAGAATATCGTGAAGATGCGAGAAGAAAATGGTCAATTTTCTACACGTGCACAATTAAAGAAGATTCCAAGGCTAGGTGCTAAAACGTATGAACAAGCTATCGGCTTCTTACGTGTCCCTGAAGCAAAAAATCCGTTCGATGCTACAGGTATTCACCCAGAGAGCTATGATTTAGCTGAACAAATATTAGCAGAAGCTCAAATTGATAAAAAAGAGCTAGGGACGCCGAAAGCCGAAGAAGCTATTGCAGCTTTAGATATTCAAAATTTAAGTAGCGTGCTGGGCATAGGTGTTGTGACTATTCAAGATATTGTGGATACTTTAATGAAACCAAGTCGTGACCCACGTGATGCTTTCCCACAGCCTTTGCTTAAAACAGATGTATTAAAAATGGAAGATTTAAAAGTAGGTATGGAACTGCAAGGCACAGTGAGAAATGTGGTGGACTTTGGAGCGTTTGTTGATATTGGCGTAAAGCAAGACGGGTTGGTGCATATATCTAAATTACAAAACAAACGCATTAAACATCCATTAGAAGTTGTTGCATTAGGTGATATTGTCACAGTATGGGTAGAACAAATAGATGTCAATAAAGGGCGTATTTCTTTAACAATGCTTCCGCCTAAAAATCAAACATTATAATTTAAGTAATAAATATTTACCACACTGTCTATACTACACAGTGTGGTATTCTTGTTGTTAGAGGTGATTAATATATGAACAATGAGGAGTTACAACAACTTGTTCACAGCTTATCCTTGGAAAGCTTTCAAAAACCTTTTCAGCATCAGGCTTACTTTAATGCTAGATTACGTTCAACTGGTGGACGATATCTTTTACAATCTCATAATATTGAGATAAACCCGAAAGCCTATGAGTTATATGGCTATAGAGAGATTGAAGGTATTGTACTCCATGAATTATGTCATTATCATTTACATATTGAAGGTAAAGGGTATCAACATCGAGATAAAGATTTTCGAGAGCTATTAAGAAAAGTAAATGCACCTCGATTTTGCTCAGTTTTACAACCCCCTAAAGCTACAACTAAAAGACATCATCGTCATACTTATACTTGTGTCAATTGCCAACAACTATATGTACGGAAAATAAAAATGAATGTTGAGAAGTATTGCTGTAGTAAGTGTTTGGGTAGGCTAATACTAGTGGAATAAAAAATTATAAAAAAATAGTTGACGTTTTGTTGAGTTGTCCCTATAATAGTAAAAGTCGACAAGATAACGACGACAGCAAAACATAGTATTCCGAAGTAGCTCAGTTGGTAGTAGCACCTGACTGTTAATCAGGTTGTCGCAGGTTCGAGTCCTGCCTTCGGAGCCATGGCCCCTTGGTCAAGTGGTTAAGACACCGCCCTTTCACGGCGGTAACACGGGTTCGAATCCCGTAGGGGTCATTTCTTCATAATTTAATTAATACTATTTATTGGTCCCGTGGTGTAGCGGTTAACATGCCTGCCTGTCACGCAGGAGATCGCCGGTTCGATCCCGGTCGGGACCGCCACTTTTTGGGGTATAGCCAAGCGGTAAGGCAACGGATTTTGATTCCGTCATGCCTAGGTTCGAATCCTAGTACCCCAGCCATTCATTTCTTAATTTGAGCCATTAGCTCAGTTGGTAGAGCATCTGACTTTTAATCAGAGGGTCGAAGGTTCGAGTCCTTCATGGCTCATCTTTTTAGGAAAAAACATTGACTTCTCAGATCCTTGTAGTATAATGAGAAAGTTACTGATTGAATGCGGTCGTGGCGGAACGGCAGACGCGCTAGGTTGAGGGCCTAGTGGGGGCAACCCCGTGGAGGTTCAAGTCCTCTCGGCCGCACCAAGTCAATTAATTTTATATTCTTATATGCGCCCGTAGCTCAATTGGATAGAGCGTCTGACTACGGATCAGAAGGTTGTGGGTTCGACTCCTGCCGGGCGCGCCAATTTATAAATCATATTATGCGGGTGTAGTTTAATGGTAAAACCTCAGCCTTCCAAGCTGATGTCGTGAGTTCGATTCTCATCACCCGCTCCAAAAAAGTGTTGACAACTTTCCGGTTGTCTGATAGACTAAAGAAGTTGTCCGAAGAGACAATGATATGAACCTTGAAAACTGAACAAGCAAAACGTAATCAATAAAGTTTTCAGTAACTAGCTTTGGTTAGTGAACGAAACAAAATTTTGGACATCAAAATTGATGCCAGCAAAACAATTTGAGCTATTCAAATTTCTTTTATGGAGAGTTTGATCCTGGCTCAGGACGAACGCTGGCGGCGTGCCTAATACATGCAAGTCGAGCGAACAGAGAAGGAGCTTGCTCCTTCGACGTTAGCGGCGGACGGGTGAGTAACACGTGGGCAACCTACCTTATAGTTTGGGATAACTCCGGGAAACCGGGGCTAATACCGAATAATCTGTTTCACCTCATGGTGAAATACTGAAAGACGGTTTCGGCTGTCGCTATAGGATGGGCCCGCGGCGCATTAGCTAGTTGGTGAGGTAACGGCTCACCAAGGCGACGATGCGTAGCCGACCTGAGAGGGTGATCGGCCACACTGGGACTGAGACACGGCCCAGACTCCTACGGGAGGCAGCAGTAGGGAATCTTCCACAATGGGCGAAAGCCTGATGGAGCAACGCCGCGTGAGTGAAGAAGGATTTCGGTTCGTAAAACTCTGTTGTAAGGGAAGAACAAGTACAGTAGTAACTGGCTGTACCTTGACGGTACCTTATTAGAAAGCCACGGCTAACTACGTGCCAGCAGCCGCGGTAATACGTAGGTGGCAAGCGTTGTCCGGAATTATTGGGCGTAAAGCGCGCGCAGGTGGTTTCTTAAGTCTGATGTGAAAGCCCACGGCTCAACCGTGGAGGGTCATTGGAAACTGGGAGACTTGAGTGCAGAAGAGGATAGTGGAATTCCAAGTGTAGCGGTGAAATGCGTAGAGATTTGGAGGAACACCAGTGGCGAAGGCGACTATCTGGTCTGTAACTGACACTGAGGCGCGAAAGCGTGGGGAGCAAACAGGATTAGATACCCTGGTAGTCCACGCCGTAAACGATGAGTGCTAAGTGTTAGGGGGTTTCCGCCCCTTAGTGCTGCAGCTAACGCATTAAGCACTCCGCCTGGGGAGTACGGTCGCAAGACTGAAACTCAAAGGAATTGACGGGGGCCCGCACAAGCGGTGGAGCATGTGGTTTAATTCGAAGCAACGCGAAGAACCTTACCAGGTCTTGACATCCCGTTGACCACTGTAGAGATATAGTTTCCCCTTCGGGGGCAACGGTGACAGGTGGTGCATGGTTGTCGTCAGCTCGTGTCGTGAGATGTTGGGTTAAGTCCCGCAACGAGCGCAACCCTTGATCTTAGTTGCCATCATTTAGTTGGGCACTCTAAGGTGACTGCCGGTGACAAACCGGAGGAAGGTGGGGATGACGTCAAATCATCATGCCCCTTATGACCTGGGCTACACACGTGCTACAATGGACGATACAAACGGTTGCCAACTCGCGAGAGGGAGCTAATCCGATAAAGTCGTTCTCAGTTCGGATTGTAGGCTGCAACTCGCCTACATGAAGCCGGAATCGCTAGTAATCGCGGATCAGCATGCCGCGGTGAATACGTTCCCGGGCCTTGTACACACCGCCCGTCACACCACGAGAGTTTGTAACACCCGAAGTCGGTGAGGTAACCTTTTGGAGCCAGCCGCCGAAGGTGGGATAGATGATTGGGGTGAAGTCGTAACAAGGTAGCCGTATCGGAAGGTGCGGCTGGATCACCTCCTTTCTAAGGATTATTTCGGAATACAAACCTAGGGTTTGTAAGATTACGTTTTGCGTTCAGTTTTGAAGGTTCATTCTTCTGAATGAATTACTTCTAATTATGTGCTCCTGTCGCTACGCTTTCGTCGCAAAGCTGCGAGATGTAGAAGCAGGCAGTAGCTTTGTTCTTTGAAAACTGGATAAAACGACATTGAAATTGTAACAAACACATTTATTTTTTAAGTTTTTTTATAGGCTTAATAACTTGGTTAAGTTATTAAGGGCGCACGGCGAATGCCTTGGCACTAGGAGCCGAAGAAGGACGGCACTAACACCGATATGCTTCGGGGAGCTGTAAGTGAGCTTTGATCCGGAGATTTCCGAATGGGGGAACCCACTACGTTTAATCGCGTAGTATCTTGACGTGAATACATAGCGTCTTGAAGGCAGACCCAGGGAACTGAAACATCTAAGTACCTGGAGGAAGAGAAAGAAAAATCGATTCCCTGAGTAGCGGCGAGCGAAACGGGAAGAGCCCAAACCAAGAGGCTTGCCTCTTGGGGTTGTAGGACACTCAATACGGAGTTACAAAAGAGCGAGTTAGATGAAGCGACTTGGAAAGGTCCGCCAGAGCAGGTAAAAGCCCTGTAGTCGAAAGTTCGTTCTCTCCTGAGTGGATCCTGAGTACGGCGGAACACGTGAAATTCCGTCGGAATCCGGGAGGACCATCTCCCAAGGCTAAATACTACCTAGTGACCGATAGTGAACCAGTACCGTGAGGGAAAGGTGAAAAGCACCCCGGAAGGGGAGTGAAAGAGATCCTGAAACCGTGTGCCTACAAGTAGTTAGAGCCCGTTAATGGGTGATAGCGTGCCTTTTGTAGAATGAACCGGCGAGTTACGATTACGTGCGAGGTTAAGCTTTAGAAGGCGGAGCCGCAGCGAAAGCGAGTCTGAATAGGGCGAAATAGTACGTGGTCGTAGACCCGAAACCAGGTGATCTACCCATGTCCAGGGTGAAGGTAAGGTAACACTTACTGGAGGCCCGAACCCACGCACGTTGAAAAGTGCGGGGATGAGGTGTGGGTAGCGGAGAAATTCCAATCGAACTTGGAGATAGCTGGTTCTCTCCGAAATAGCTTTAGGGCTAGCCTCGTGATGAGAATACTGGAGGTAGAGCACTGTTTGGACTAGGGGGCCATCCCGGTTTACCGAATTCAGACAAACTCCGAATGCCAGATATTTATACACGGGAGTCAGACTGCGAGTGATAAGATCCGTAGTCAAAAGGGAAACAGCCCAGACCACCAGCTAAGGTCCCAAAGTAATCGTTAAGTGGAAAAGGATGTGGCGTTGCACAGACAACCAGGATGTTGGCTTAGAAGCAGCCATCATTTAAAGAGTGCGTAATAGCTCACTGGTCGAGTGACGCTGCGCCGAAAATGTATCGGGGCTAAACGATTCACCGAAGCTGTGGATTGACATCTACGATGTCAGTGGTAGGAGAGCGTTCTAAGTGCGTTGAAGTCAGACCGGAAGGACTGGTGGAGCGCTTAGAAGTGAGAATGCCGGTATGAGTAGCGAAAGACGGGTGAGAATCCCGTCCACCGTATGACTAAGGTTTCCTGAGGAAGGCTCGTCCGCTCAGGGTTAGTCGGGACCTAAGCCGAGGCCGATAGGCGTAGGCGATGGACAACAGGTTGATATTCCTGTACCACCTCCTCACCGTTTGAGAAATGGGGGGACGCAGTAGGATAGGGTAAGCGCGCTGTTGGTTATGCGCGTCCAAGCAGTAAGGCGTGTGTGTAGGCAAATCCGCACACTGTAACGTTGAGCTGTGATGGCGAGTCCGTATGGACGAAGTTCCTGATTTCACACTGCCAAGAAAAGCCTCTATCGAGGTGAGAGGTGCCCGTACCGCAAACCGACACAGGTAGTCGAGGAGAGAATCCTAAGGTGTGCGAGAGAACTCTCGTTAAGGAACTCGGCAAAATGACCCCGTAACTTCGGGAGAAGGGGTGCTCTTGAGCGTGCAAGCGCATGAGAGCCGCAGTGAATAGGCCCAGGCGACTGTTTAGCAAAAACACAGGTCTCTGCAAAACCGTAAGGTGACGTATAGGGGCTGACGCCTGCCCGGTGCTGGAAGGTTAAGAGGAGTGGTTAGCGCAAGCGAAGCTGCGAATTGAAGCCCCAGTAAACGGCGGCCGTAACTATAACGGTCCTAAGGTAGCGAAATTCCTTGTCGGGTAAGTTCCGACCCGCACGAAAGGCGTAACGATCTGGGCACTGTCTCAACGAGAGACTCGGTGAAATTATAGTACCTGTGAAGATGCAGGTTACCCGCGACAGGACGGAAAGACCCCGTGGAGCTTTACTGTAGCCTGATATTGAATTTTGGTACAACTTGTACAGGATAGGTAGGAGCCAGAGATCTCGGAGCGCCAGCTTCGAAGGAGGCGTCGGTGGGATACTACCCTGGTTGTATTGAAATTCTAACCCATGCCCCTTAGCGGGGCAGGAGACAGTGTCAGGCGGACAGTTTGACTGGGGCGGTCGCCTCCTAAAAGGTAACGGAGGCGCCCAAAGGTTCCCTCAGAATGGTTGGAAATCATTCGTAGAGTGTAAAGGCACAAGGGAGCTTGACTGCGAGACCTACAAGTCGAGCAGGGTCGAAAGACGGGCTTAGTGATCCGGTGGTTCCGCATGGAAGGGCCATCGCTCAACGGATAAAAGCTACCCCGGGGATAACAGGCTTATCTCCCCCAAGAGTCCACATCGACGGGGAGGTTTGGCACCTCGATGTCGGCTCATCGCATCCTGGGGCTGTAGTCGGTCCCAAGGGTTGGGCTGTTCGCCCATTAAAGCGGTACGCGAGCTGGGTTCAGAACGTCGTGAGACAGTTCGGTCCCTATCCGTCGTGGGCGTAGGAAATTTGAGAGGAGCTGTCCTTAGTACGAGAGGACCGGGATGGACACACCGCTGGTGTACCAGTTGTCTTGCCAAAGGCATCGCTGGGTAGCTATGTGTGGACGGGATAAGTGCTGAAAGCATCTAAGCATGAAGCCCCCCTCAAGATGAGATTTCCCATTACGCAAGTAAGTAAGATCCCTCAAAGACGATGAGGTAGATAGGTTCGAGGTGGAAGTGTGGTGACATATGGAGCTGACGAATACTAATCGATCGAGGACTTAACCAAAAATGTTTGAAACATTCAATGCACGTTTATCCAGTTTTGAAAGAATAATTTCTTTTATGAAGGGTTTCAAGATACGAGTAGTTCGAGGAAGTAATAGAGAGAGGGAAGGAGCGTACTCAAGTACGTGACTGACTGAACGACAGAAGCTGACGAAGAAATGCAATGTATATTGAAAGCCGACCATAGTCTAGTGATGATGGCAAAGAGGTCACACCCGTTCCCATACCGAACACGGAAGTTAAGCTCTTTAGCGCCGATGGTAGTTGGGGGCTTCCCCCTGTGAGAGTAGGACGTCGCTAGGCAATAGAAACAGTCAGCTGTATGCTGACTGTTTTTTTATTTCCGTTTATGACTGTTGCTATATTCTATCCAGAAATCAGCATTTTTAATTCCAACTTCTCTTGGATCAAAAATAGGATCGAGACCAGCCTTTTTTTGTCGATCATAATCTCGCAAAACTTGAATGGCTGGTTTGGTTAATAATACAATCGCAATAAAGTTTAAATAACTCATACTTCCGAATCCAATATCTCCAAGCCCCCACATAAGACTGACCGATTGTACACTTCCGACATAAACAACGAGTAAGAAGATTATTTTTAATACTAATTTCAAAATGGGGAAGCGTAGCTTATTATCTAAATAAACAATTGTTGTCTCTGCAATATAGTAGTATGCCATTAGAGTGGTGAATGCGAAGAGGAAGATGGCAATAGCCACGAATCCACTTCCAAAATCATGGAATACTGTAGATACTGCTGCTTGTGTATAAGCAGTACCTGCCACGACGCCTGGGATATTTTCAACTAACGGTGCCGTTGTTCCAGGAGGAGTAACATTATACATACCTGTAATGAGAATCATTAATGCTGTAGCAGTACATACAATGATTGTATCAATATAGATTGAGAAACCCTGAACTAAGCCTTGTTTAGCAGGATGAGATACTTCAGCAGCAGCAGAACTAAATGTTGCTTCTCCAGCTCCAGCTACATTTGAAAATACGGAGCGTCTTACACCCCAGGCGATTGCAGTACCAACTATACCCCCAAAGATTTCATTAGTACCAAAAGCACTTGTAATAATAAGTTTAAACATACCTGGAATTTCACTCACATTAGCCCCTAATATGATAAGTGTTAAAATGACGTAGGCAAGTGCCATGATAGGAACAATTTTGTCAGCAACACGAGCTATACGTTTAACACCACCAAATATGATTAATCCCAAAAGAACAACAATCACCGCGCCTGTTATAAATGGTGGAATATGAAAAGCAGTATTAAATGAAGTGGCAATTGTGTTTGCCTGGATTCCTGGCACTAGAACACCATATGAAAGACAGATAACAAACGCAACAAATATAGCAAAGCCTTTTAGTCTTAAACCCTTTTCGATATAGTATGGTGAACCACCACGATACTGACCATCAGCCTTTTCTTTATATAATTGGGCAAGTGTAGATTCTATAAATGCACTTGCACCCCCTAGAAATGCCATAACACCCATCCAAAATACTGCGCCTGGTCCACCAGCAGCAATGGCCGTAGCCACACCTGCGATATTACCAACACCAACTCGTCCAGACAATGCCATACAAAAAGCTTGGAACGAAGAGATTCCTTCTTTTGATTCTTTACGTTCACGTAATAAACGAATCATCTCAGGAATATAACGAAATTGAACAGCTTTTGTCAGGATGGTAAAGTAAAGACCCACACCTAATGCTAAGTATACGAGTGCATTTCCCCAAATATAATCGACCAATGTATTAACGATTGTCTCCATAGATTTTCCCCCTTGTTTTCTTCAATCAAAACCCGAAATTCCCACCCAAGAAATTGTGTACTATACAGCAGCATTCATCTTGTCACACAAATCAGTAATTCAATATTATGGAAGGTACATATATGGCATATTGTTTAAGAATCAAAACCTCCTTTCACGATTTTTAATCACATCATATGTATTGCATGTTTTATGCCATAAAGCAAAAAAGCCTTTTACTCATGAAGATGAGAAAAAGACTTTTATTCTTTAATAGGCATTTTTAATGAATCGTAAGCGGTCCAACAGATTCATCCCAAATTTGTTTCATCTGTTGACGACCGGCTGAAATTTCAGGATGAAATTGAATATGTGCAGTAGCTCTTGTTTTTTCAACATCTTGGATAGCAAGCTTAATATCATACTTTGAGGCTCCTGCATTGAGACGTTGAGCAATTGTAAGGCCAGCAACTTTTCCTTGTGCTAATGCTACCTTGGCTCCTTCAATGCCCGTAATATTTCCAGCGACATACAACCCCTCTAAATTAGTTTCCATTTGTTCATTATGTAAAGGAATGAACCCACCTAATTCTTCGATATAATGGAATGGACAACCAGCTAAAGAGGCAAGTTCTGCTAAAGGGTATAGGCCGCCAGCGATACAAATAAAATCTGCTTTGATTCGTTGTTCGCTACCTTTAACAAGAGAGCCATCTGTATTCACTGTTGCTAAAACGACCCCTTCAACTTGATCTTTACCGACGATTTCAATAACAGCTTTACGCAACATAATAGGTATATCCCACATTTTCACACCATTTTTGGGATAAAAGGAAATACCGAGCTTTTTCATAAAGTCATTTTTCATCAATTTGCTGCCCATTTTAACAAGAGGGGAGGGAGCCATATGAGCTACATGTAATAAGGAGTTCATAACTTCTAAAGGATTACTATTCTTCTTCGCTAACAAGTTAGAGGGAGGTAATGTGATAGCTGCTACTTGAATCCCTGCTAATTGTAATTCCATCGCAATAGCAGAAGATAGTACATTGACCCCGACAATGATTCCCCGTTTACCAGGCTTCACACGATGCACATTTGTCATTACTTGTGCTGCTCCAACAGACATTACACCTGGTAGAGTCCAGCCTGGAATTGGGAAAGGTGATTCGGCAGCTCCAGTAGCTAATAGCAGATGTTGGGTACGAAATATACCTTTGGTTGTGTGGATGATCCACGTTTGATCCACTTTTTCTAAATCGGATACACTTGTTTGTAGTAAAAATTCAACATTGACTGCTTTAGCTCGTTTTAATAAACGTTCAGATTCCACAATACCATTCCACCATGTTCCTGGCTTCTCTTCATATAATTGTCCAAGTAATCGCCCGCCAGCATATAAATATTCATCGATAACAAGGACAGCAATATTTTTTTCCGCCAATGTAATGGCCGCCGCAAGCCCGGCAGGACCAGCTCCAATTATAATTACTTTATTATTCATGGTTCTTCCTCCAGTCCCTTACTGTCGTAGGAAGCGGCTGCCCACTTTTTACAACCATCCCATCTGAAATAGGGGTTAAGCATGCTCGCTCGCCGTCCAAGCCGTTTATATTGACACGGCATTCAAAGCAGTGACCAATATTACAATAAATGCCTCGAGGCTGCCCTGTTTCTTCGTGCAAACGTAAAGTGCGGATTCCTTGTACTAGCAATGCAGCAGCTAGGGATTCACCTTTGTAACCTTCAATTACCTGATCGTCAAAAGTAAAAGTTATTTTTTCTTTTTGGATTAAATTCCCTAAAACGGGGTGGGTAATTATACGTTCTGTCATGATTTAACCTCCCCTAAATCGGAGAATCGCACTGGTCGAATGGGTGCCTGATGTTTTAATGAAATTTCATCATTTGTACGTGGATGATGAAGATGAGCAATATTATCTACCATAGTACGGCATGTACGGCCACCGCAATAGCCCATTCCTGCACGTGTTCGTAACTTCAGTTCTCGTGCAGAGCACTTATATTTTGATGCGCTTTCTATTAATTCATCGTAACTAATTTCTTCACAACGACATACAATCATCGATTTATTTTGCATAGTTCCACCTCTACTATATGAAATACTTTCCATACTAGATAATGCAAAAACTATGCCAGAAAAAAGAAAGTCGCTAAGAAAATGATTTTATAGACATATGTGAAAGTAGTGTATAGAAACATTGACATTTATTTTAAAAAGTTAGACATCTATGTTTAATTTTTTTAATCGATTGTATAAAGTGGCACGAGTAATGCCTAAGTTTTTAGCACATGTTTTTTTATTACCATTTACTTTGGCAAGCTGTTCTAAAATAATTTCTCGTTCATAATGTTCAAGTTGATTGTTAAGCTCTGTCCCTAGAGGAAAATCCCTCTTAACTTCCAACTTTTCATCTTTTGGCATAGCTGCTAAAATATCCGTAGGTAAGTCTTCCATATGAATGGCTCCCTCATCAGAAAATACAACAAGTCGCTCGATAACGTTAGATAATTCCCGTACATTGCCTGGCCATTGGTATTTTAAAAGAACATTGGCTATTTCAGTTGGGATTCCTTGAATAGGTCGATTATATTTAATCGATTTTTCATATAAGAAATAATTGCTAATTTCTAAAATATCTGATGCTCGCTCTCGAAGCGGGGGAACTGTGAAATTCACCACATTCAGTCGATAATATAAATCCTCTCTGAATTTTCCTTCTGCCACTAATTGCTTTAAATCTCTATTAGTAGCAGCTACTAAATTAAATTCAACGTCCATTTCCTTTGTACCGCCAACTGTATAAAACGTTTTTTCCTGTAGCAATCTTAAAATCTTTACTTGCATTTCTAGCGGCATTTCACCAATTTCATCTAAAAATAAAGTACCTCCACGTGCAAGCTCTACTTTACCTTTTTTTCCTTTTTGATGGGCTCCAGAAAAAGCTCCTTTTTCATAACCAAATATCTCACTTTCAAATAAGCCACTAGGAATGGCTCCACAATTGATAGCGACAAATGGTGCTTCAGGCTTTTCTCGAATGGCATGAACTGCACGTGCAAACAGTTCTTTACCAACTCCACTCTCTCCGTAAATTAAAATATTTGCCTCGGTTTCTGCTACCTTTTTTACTTTTTCTAATACTTCTTTAAGCTTTGGACTATTGCCACGAATAAGTGTAAATGGATCATAGGCTAAGCCATTAGTATTCATCTGTTTCTCTAAATTCAATAATTTTTCAGATGTAAGATGAAGCTCTTCGTTTAATTTTTTGACATGGGTAATATCAGTTTCAGCAACGACTGCCCCAATTGTCTTATCATGCAGCATAACAGGGTTTGAATTGATCATGACGACGAGATCTTCCCGAGGAAAATGCTGCTGTTGATAAACAGATTTTCTATGCTGTAAAGTATGTAAAATTTCTAGTTGATCTTCTTTGAAAAATTGAGTGATGGGCTTTCCAATAATATTTTCTCCAGACACAGAAAAAATGCTTTCTGCTCCCTTCGTCCAATAAACAACATTTTGTTCAGCATCAATGACAGTACATGATTCATTTATTGTGTCTAAAATGGTTTGTAAATAAGCATTGCCACATTCTAATTCATAGGCAAGATCGTATACTAAGGACTCTCTCCATAAATATCCTAAATATTGTTTTTCCTCACTACAAACTAGTAAAAATTCATATTCCTTCATATATTCAATAGCTATGTTGAGTGGGCAATCCAACTGGATGGTATGACAAGCAACATAGTGAACATCATTTTTTCTTTTACCGCGCATTGTTGCATAGGGTTTATTATTTTCAAGCACAAAATATTGTTTGCTGTCATCGTTTATTTTGGACACTATATCGTCAGTAGAAATAATAGCAAAGTTACGTTTTAATATTTTATTCATTATTAAATGATATGGATGCAATGTAAGTCCCCCCTCATTATTTATTTGTCAAATTATTTTGAATAATATAAATAATTTTGACACATAGTGACTAGTTTATCAAACAAATTCCAATAAGATAGATTGGCATGTTTTTTGCATCATACAGTCATGAATAGAAAAGGAGGGGAGAGACATGAAGAAATCCCATCATGATATCGTCATTATTGGCGGTGGCATTATTGGTGGAGCAATTGCTTATTATTGTGCAAAAGCGGGCCTTGATATCACAATACTTGAAAAAAATGAACTTGCGAGTGGTACTTCTTCTCGCTGTGATGGCAATATTTTAGCTATTGATAAAGATCCTGGCTTTGACAGTCAAATGTCTTTAGTCAGTCAAAGATTAGTACATGAGTTAAATCGAGAGTTAGATATGAGCTTTGAATATCGGAATCCTGGCAGCATTCTTGTTTGTGAAAGTGAGCTAGAGATGGAGGCTGCTCAGCAGTGGGTTAATCGTCAACGAGAGGCGGGTTTAGATTTTACAATGTTAGATCGTGAGGACTTGCGGAATGAGTCAAAATACTTTGCAGATGACTTATACGGTGGATTGGAATGTAAAACCGATTCAACAGTGAACCCATATATGCTGACATTTTCTATGTTTCACTCAGCTGAAAAGTTAGGGGCAAAGATAAAAAAACATACAGAAGTCAAAAATATTAAGAAACAGCCAGATGGTACATTTTTACTTGAAACGAATGAGGGATGGATAACAGCAAATAAAGTAATTAATGCTTGTGGAATTTGGGCACCGTTTATTGGGCAAATGCTGGGTGTTGATATTCCAATTAAACCTCGCAAAGGACATATTCTTGTCGCATCACGTCAGCAACTAGTAGGGCTAAGAAAAGTGATGGAATTTGGTTATTTAATTTCAAAATTTGGTGGAGAACGTAAAGTGGATATGGATATTGAAAAATACGGGGTAGCGTTAGTGTTTGAGCCGACAGAGGCACAAAATTTTTTAATAGGAAGTAGTCGCGAATTTGTAGGCTTTGACACGAAGGTGAATCACGATGTGGTGAAAATGATTGCTAGACGTGCTGTACGTTTTTATCCAAAAATCGCTGATATGTCGATTATTCGTACATATGCAGGGTTAAGACCATGGACGGAAGATCATTTACCTATTATTTGTGAAGTAGAAGAAGTGCCTGGTTTCTATATTGCGGCAGGTCATGAAGGAGATGGAATTAGCTTGGCTGCAGTTACTGGGAAGCTTATCCAAGAATTACTACAGTACAAAGATACATGCATTCCTACTGAACCAGTTCATCTTAGTCGTTTCCAGAAAGGAGTACTTCACAAATGAAATTTCAAAAGCTCTTTACAACAATTGATACCCATACAGGTGGGAATCCAACACGTTCATTAATAAGCGGTATGCCTAAGCTTGAAGGCAAAACAATGTCTGAAAAAATGTTATTTATGCAAGAGAATTTTGACTGGATTCGAAAATTTCTTATGAATGAACCCCGAGGACATAGTGTGATGTCAGGTGTTATCATTACAGATCCTTGCCATCCCGAAGCAGATTTTGGAGTGATTTATATAGAAACAGGTGGTTACTTGCCGATGTGTGGACATGACACAATAGGCGTTTGTACAGCACTTATTGAAGCAAATTTAATAGAGGTTAATACACCTTATACAAACATAAAATTGGACACACCTGCAGGTTTAATTGATGTAAAGATTAAAGTAGTGGATGGCGTAGCGAAGGAAGTGACATTTAAAAATGTACCATCCTTTCTATTAAAAACGATTGAAATAAATGATTCTGAATTAGGTGTAGTGGAATGTGAAATAGCTTATGGAGGGAACTTTTACGGCATTATAGATGCTAGAAAAATCAATCTAAACTTAGCTGTAGACAATTCAACGAAAATTATTAACACAGCTATTCGTCTCCGCAATGCTGTGAATGCTAAGGAAGATATTGTCCATCCAGAATTCCCATTTATCCATGGACTTACACATATTGAGTTTTATACAGACCCAGTCAATCCATTAGCAGATTTAAAAAATACAGTTGTTGTTCCGCCAGGAGGGATTGACCGTTCCCCTTGTGGCACTGGTACATCCGCAAAAATTGCTACACTCTATTCAAAAAATGAGATCGCTCTCAATGAGTCCTTCATCTATGAAAGTATTGTGGGGACAATGTTTAAAGCACGTGTACTAGAAGAAGTAGCTATTAGTGGCCTAACAGCTGTTATTCCAGAGGTAACAGGATCTGCCTGGGTTATGGGTATGCATCGATTCTTTTACAATAATCAGGATCCACTGAAAGAGGGCTATTTGATGATTCCGCCAATGGATCACTAAGGGAGGATAAGCATGAATTTTCATAAGTCTTTTCAAACGATCGATACACAAGTAGTGGGAGAAGCCTTTCGTATTATTGTGCAATCACCAATCATGCTTGCGCATGAAAATATTATGGAAGCGGCTCATGCTTTAAATACGCAATTCGAAGATACAAAACAATTGCTTCTGAATGAACCTAGAGGACACCGTGGAATGAATGGCTGTCTTGTTTTACCATCAGCTATTGCATCCTATCGACTATTATTTTTCCAACATTCGGCTTCTACAAATTTTAAGTATGAAGCACTTGTAGCCACAATGACAGCGTTGATTGAGCAAGGAATAATAGAGCTTTCAAGAGATAATATTTACTCTATTGAAACAGTAAAAGGTGTTTATGAAGCCTATGTAAAACTTTCTGAACCGAAAGATACTGTTTTATCAGTTCATTTGACATTGAAGCCAGCGCATATAGAAGGTGACCAAGTAATTATCGATAATGAGCGCCGCTACTTTGTTGTAGAAAAACCACAGCAATTAAAGGCAATTGTTCTAGATGAATTAGCAGAAATCAGTACGTGGGGATTACTAGAAAGTGAGAAATATAGTACAGCAGATGGTGTCATTATGTATGAACAGCTAGACAGTTCAGTACGGTCAGTTACCTTTGAGCGAGATGGCTATATATTACGTTCACCTGGTGTAGACAGTACATTGGCGTTACTAGCAGTTTTAGGGGAAGAAGCTGTCAAAAAAAATGACAGTATTTTTGGTAGCAGCATTGAAATTAGTCAAAAGCATGAAGCTGGCTATGAAATTGCATTAACAGGATATATCACAGGAATCCATCAATTTGTAGTGGACCGTGAAGATCCTTTGCAGCATGGATTTATCATAGTGTAATAAAAGAGGGTAGAGGAGGAAAAAAAGATGAAAAAATTAGAAGGTGTATTTCCGGTATTAGTAACACCGATGAAAAACCAAACGGACATTGATTGGGATGGTTTCCGTCAAAATATTGAACATTTTATTGAAGCAGGGGTAACAGGTATTGCTATTAACGGTAGTACAGGCGAATTTGTAAGTTTAACGAAAGAAGAACGGTTTAAAGCAGTAGAAGTAGCTGTAGATCAAATTAAAGGGCGAATTACATTGATTGTTGGTACAGCTGCTGAGACAACTGCAGAGGCTATCACCTATACACAGCAGGCTGAACTGGCCGGCGCAGACGCAGCATTATTGATTAATTCCTATTATGCACACCCAAAAGATGAGGAAATATATGTTCATTTTAAATCAGTAGCCGAATCTGTAAGCTTCCCTATTATGATCTATAATAATCCGTTTACTTCGGGGGTAGATATTGGTTTAGAAACGATTTTAAAAGTAGGTAGAGATGTTCCAAATATTACACACATTAAGGAATCGAGCGGCAGTATTGGAAAAGCGCGTGATATCGTACGTCAAGGCCAAGATAATATTAAAGTATTTTGTGGTTCAGAGGACTTAGCCATAGAATCATTTTTAGTTGGGGCTGTTGGGTGGATTTCTGTATCTGGAAATATTGTGCCAGAGCTTGTCACAAAGTTATATAGTCAAGTAAAAGAAGGAAATTTAGAGGCAGCTTGGGCAATTTATGATCGTTTATTACCTTTATGTGCATTTTTAGAGGGATCAGGTAAATATGTACAAATCACTAAACGTGCAATGGAACTAAAAGGATGGGCAGGGGGACCATGTCGTCTACCACGACTCCCACTAACAGAGGAAGAAGATGCCCAACTTAAAGCAATTATGACTAATTTAGACGTACTGGCAATTGAACATTATTAATGCAAAGGGGGATGAATGATGGAGGCAGTGTTGACATTAAAACCACAAGTAAAGGAATTTCTACAGTCCACAATCGGCTTGTATATCGACGGTGAATACATGCAAGCTCAATCAGGTAAAACATTGAATGTTCTAAATCCTGCTAATGAAGAGGTCATTGCTGTAGTAAGCGAAGCACAGGCAGAAGATATTGATCTTGCAGTAGAAGCTGCTCAAAAAGCATTTGAGGGTGCATGGTCAACGATGGAGGCAGCTGAACGCTCACGAATTATTTATAAATTGGCAGATTTACTAGAAGAACATCGTGAAGAGCTAGCACAGCTTGAATCAATAGACAATGGTAAACCATATCAAACTGCTCTCGCAGATGATGTGGATGGCACTGTTCAGCATTTCCGTTATTATGCAGGGTGGGCGACAAAAATTACAGGACAGACTGTACAAGTATCCAAGGATTACTTAAATTATATTGTACATGAGCCTGTTGGTGTTGTAGGTCAAATTATTCCTTGGAATTTCCCTCTTGCAATGGCGGCATGGAAGCTAGGTGCAGCGTTAGCTGTAGGGTGTACGATTGTCATCAAACCAGCGGCTGAAACGCCATTATCATTATTATATGTAGGGCAATTAATGAAACAAGCTGGTTTTCCAAATGGTGTAGTAAATATTGTACCGGGTACGGGAGAAGCTGGAGAAGCTATTGTTACACATAAAGGTGTAGCTAAAGTAGCCTTCACTGGATCAACAAAAACTGGAATCCACGTGATGAAAAAGGCAGCTGATGAAGTGAAAAGTGTAACATTAGAGCTTGGAGGGAAATCTCCTGCTATTGTGTTACCAGATGCAGATGTACAGGAAGCAATAGAGGGAACTTTTGCTGGAACGATGTACAATCACGGCCAAAACTGTAGCGCATGTACACGAGTATTTGTGCATAGTAGTCTATACAATCAATTTGTTGAACGACTTGCAGAAAAGGCTAAGGCATTGAAGGTAGGACCAGGACTAGATCCGGAAACAGAAATGGGCCCGTTAGTGTCACAAAAGCAATTAAATACAGTCCTTGGTTTTATTGAAAAAGGAAAAGAAGAGGGTGCTCGCTTAGTAGCTGGTGGTAATCGAGCACTCCAAAAGGGATTTTTTGTACAACCAACTATCTTTGCTGATGTACAGGACACGATGACGATTGCTCAGGAGGAGATTTTCGGACCTGTTATGTCTATTCTATCGTTTGAAACAATAGAAGAAGTGATCGTGCGTGCTAATAATAGTAAGTATGGACTTGCTGCAAGCATTTGGACAGAAAATGTAAAAAAAGCACATTATATTGCTAGTAAACTACAGGCAGGAACAGTATGGATTAATGATTTTGGCTTAGAATGGGAAACGATGCCATTTGGTGGCTATAAACAGTCAGGTATTGGTCGTGAAATGGGCGGCGAATATGGTTTGTCCAATTATACTGAGGTGAAAAGTGTATTTGTCAATATGAAGCAATAATAAGTGAGTCTGCTTTAAATTTGTTTAGATGGAAAAGGAGCTACCCCCAATAGATAGCTCCTTTTCTCATTATTTAAACTGGTTTATTTTACGTCTAGCAGAGGAAGGTATGTTCATGTCCTCGCGATATTTTGCTATGGTACGACGAGATATTTCAATTCCCAACGCAGAGTTAAAATACTCAGCTATTTTTTGATCAGAGAAGGGCTTTACTTTATTTTCAGATTTTATATAGTCTGACAGCAATGACTTCACCTTTATTTGCGACACACTATGACCATTTGCTGTTGACAATTTAGAGGTGAATAATTCTTTTAATTCAAATGTGCCAAAAGCAGTTTGTACATATTTATTCGTTGTAATGCGGCTAACCGTTGATTCATGAACATCTATTTGGTCAGCAATTTCACGCAACGTAAGTGGTTGCATGGCATCAAAGCCATATAGAAAAAACTTCTTTTGTTTTTCAATAAGTGCCTTCATGATATTGATCATTGTATTTCGACGTTGTTCAATGCTGTTAACTAACCAATGGTAGTCAGTTAAGTGTTTTTTAAAATAACTCTTCTCTGAGGAATGCGTTTTTATATAAGGAAAGTAGTCAGCGTGAATATTAACTTTTGGTAAATAATAATCATTTAACGAAAAGGTAATCCCACCATCAACGATATCAACAATGATATCTGGTATCGTCATATGTACCAACTCTTGATAAAATAATGAGCTCAGCTTTGGCTGTAGTGATTGTATAAAAAGATAGATCATTTGTAAGTCACTTAGCGATATATCCAGCTCTTTTGAGATTTGTTTCCACTTCTTATTGGCAAGCTCTTCTAGATAATTAGAAATAACGGTTTCAGCATGAGCAGGGCTGTTATGACAATAAATGGTTTGCAATAGTAAACATTCCTTCAAATTGCGTGCACCAATTCCTAAGGGACCAATTGTTTGTAATAAATGAATGCCCTTTTCAATTTCTAGGTCATTATAAGACGTTTGCGTTGAATGCTCATAATAACCATTGTCATCTAAATGATAAATAATATGTTTTAAGAGTTGAATGTCCTTTTCGTTAGAAAATGTTAGCCTGACCTGTTGGAATAGTTCATCACGAACATTTTTTTCACATTTTGTGGCAAGATGCATAATATCAAGATGTCTGCTACTCATTTTTGGAATCTGTAGATGGTCTTTAAGTGTTGGTTCACTTAATTCAATTAAAGGATTAACGAGTTCTTGTTCACGTATATATTGTTCTAATTCCTGAGTTGAATATTGGAGTAGCTCGATTGCCTGACGAAGTTGGGCAGACATAACGATTTGTAATTCTTGTGTTTGCTTAATAGAAAGTTGCATAATAAAACCTCGATTCTCTATCAATCTATCTAACCTTAGAAAATATAGTGACAAGAAATTTTGACATGTGCAACGAAATATATTATAAGCTTCCAATAAAAAGCTCAAAATGTTGAAATGAAAGGTTTTTAAAAAGTGTAAAAAAAGTAAACATCTATAGGATAAGTGTAAAGAAATTATAAAATAATGAGTTCTTTTGGTGAGTGTGTGATCACTTCTACACCGTCTTTTGTAATGATGACATCATCTTCTATGCGAACACCGCCAACTTGTGGAACGTAAATGCCTGGCTCAACTGTAAGTACCATATTCTCTTCTAAGATGTCTTCACAAACTGACGACATGAATATATTTTCATGGATATCTAACCCGATGCCATGTCCTGCTCCATGTCCGTAATTGTCCCCATAGCCTTTAGCTGTAATGTAGTCACGTGTATAGCTATCTGCATTTTGCCCTGTCATACCAGCTTTCATATTAGAAAGAGCATGTTGCAAGGAATCATAAACAATTTGATATATTTCTTTTAATTGTTCAGGTGGCTCACCAACAGCAATAGTTCTTGTCATGTCAGAACGATAGCCTTGATAATAAGCACCAAAATCAAGTGTTAGCATGTCACCTTGCTCAATTATTTTTGAAGATGCTACACCATGTGGTAGAGCAGAGCGATGACCTGAAGCGATAATCATATCAAATGCAGCACTAGTTGCACCGTTTTTTCGCATATGGGATTCCAATTCATTGGCAATTTCGATTTCTGAAACACCCGGTTTAATGAATGTTAAAATATGCTTAAATGCCTCATCTGAAATCCAAGCTGCCTTCTTAATTATTTCAATTTCTTCTGGTGTCTTAATCATACGTAAATTTTCCACAATATTAGATAAAGGCTGTAATGTTGCTGTCAATTTATTAGCCATTAATTGATAGGCGTAATAAGTTACGTGATGTTGTTCAAAGCCAACTGATTGGATTGAATCTTGATCTAAAATCTCTTGAATCGTTTCATATATACGGTTGCGATCAATCTCATGAACCTCGAAAGTTTTACTTTGCTCCGTTGCTTGTTGTGTGTAGCGGAAGTCCACTAATAAAAGTGCGCGCCTATTAGTTACTACAACCGTTCCTGCACTTCCAGTAAATCCTGTTAGATAACGTCGGTTTTGTGCATTTGTGATAATCATTGCGCTTGTATCTTGTGCTTGTAAAGCATTTCGTAATTGTTCTAATTTTGACATGTTGTCATTCCCCCTTTAGTGAAATTATAATGCAAAATCTGTGCCAATTTTAAAAATATTTGGCGTCGGCATGAAAATTGCATAGATTTTTATAGTGCGATTTCATTCGTGCAATAAAATCAAAGGGGTTTTGAGGATGGCTAAAAAAACAAAATGGCTTGTCGTATTGTTAGGATTAATGCTCATTGTATTGGTCGGTTGTTACGGGAAAGAAAACAATACTTCTGGAAATACTACAAATAGTAATGAATCAGACAATGCATCTACTGATGAAGGCGACAATACTGCTGCACAAGAGCTTCATTTAGTTGCAACAGGTGATTTAACGACAATGAGCTCATTGGGGAGTGTAGATGCACTTGCTGTGACGGCAATGAACTCTGTGTTCGAGGGGTTATATCGTATAGGGCCTGAAAATACACCAGTTCCGGGTATGGCAGAGTCACATGAAGTTTCTGAGGATGGTACAGTTTATACATTTAAAATACGCAAGGATGCAGTGTGGAGTAATGGGTCTCCAGTTACAGCACATGATTTTGAATATGCTTGGAAAAGAGCTATAAACCCAGAAACACAAGCAATTTATTCTTACTTAATGTTGGATATAAAAAATGCGGCCAATGTTCAAACAGAAGAGGACCCACTTTATGGAAAGGTAGAGGAAATTGGTATTAAGGCGTTAAACGATGAAACATTAGAAGTGCAACTAAATGCGCCTATTCCGTATTTTATTAGCTTAACGACTTATGCACCGTTTTTCCCATTAAATGAAGAATTTACAGAATCCCAAGGCGATCAATATGCGCTAGAAGCGGCTAATATGATCTATAATGGTCCTTTCCAGATGGAATCTTGGCAACATGGGCAAGGATGGACGTTCGTCAAAAATGAAAGTTATTGGGATAAAGACACTGTCAAGCTTACTAAAATCACACAAAAAATTGTCAAAGATACAGCAACGGCTGTCAATCTCTATGAGGCTGGTGAAATAGACACTGCCGAGTTATCGAGTGAGTATGTCGCTCAATATAAAGACAGTCCAGAGTATTCAACGTTTTTAAAGCCAAATACGTATTTTATTCGTATAAATCACGAAAATCAATATTTAGCTAATCAAAACATTCGTAAAGCCATTGATTTGGCATGGGATAAACAAGGCTTTGCTGATGTGATATTACAGGATGGTTCTATTCCTGCTTATTATTTAGTACCACAGGGATTATCAACAGATGACAAGGGGAATGACTTCCGCGATGGAAACGGTGATATGAATAAAACAGATATCGAATTAGCGAAGGAACTATGGGCTACTGGCAAAAAGGAACTTGGTGTAGACCAAGTAAAACTGGAGTTTTTAACATATGACCGTGCAGAATCTAAGAAAGCTGCTGAATTTATTAAAAATCAATTAGAGACGAATTTAGAAGGCTTAGAGCTAACAATTAATATGCAGCCTAATAAGCAAAAACTTGCATTAGAGGGGGCTGTTGATTTTGACTTAGACTATGGCGGTTGGGGTCCTGACTATCAAGATCCTATGACTTACATTGAATTATTTGAATCAACAGCTTATTATAATCAATCCAACTATAAAAATGAAAAAGTGGATGCATTAATAAAACAAGCGAAAACTACCTCTGATGTTATGGAGCGCTGGGAACTTATGCAGCAAGCTGAAAAATTAATGATGGAAGACGTAGCATTCGCTCCAACATTTCAAAAAGGGTTAAGTCGTTTGACAAAACCATACGTGAAAAATTTATACGAGCATCCATTCTCAGCTGACATAAGCTATAAATGGGTAGAAATTGTAAACTAAAAAATGCTGTCCTCTACTTTCGGAGGACAGCATTTTTTCATGTTGTTGAAAAAGGGCGATGTCAACGGCAGAAAAAGCTATTTTGAAAGGCGAGGGGGTGATTTCCGTTCCGCCAGCGTCCGATGAGCTGCTTCACTCACTGCGTTTGCTCCAGAGTCTCGCCATATGCAAAAGCGTCTTTCCTTATCTTTCATACGAGCCGTAGCGAGCAAAATAGCCCATTATTTGTAGATAGCCTCTTATTTTCAATGTGGAGAAGTGATGAGTGACAACACCCCTCTACCAGACTTTATTTAAAAAACTTTGCTAAAAAGAAACATTTGAGCGAAGCGGCTCGGCGCTCAACCACAGGAAAGCAATTAACCTGCAACGGAAATCCTTTTTCACCTTTCATAAAATTCTATTGATGGTTTTGTTTTTCATTTATAGATAGAAAACTATCGATAAAATGGCTGTTGCGGAACAGCCAAGTATACCCGCTAGTAATAGTGGATAAGTGAAGGTGTAGGAAGGTGCATGAACAAATTCTAAATCTCCATCTAATTCAAAGGCATAGGCACCATTTTTAGTGACACGTGCAAAAAAACGTTTAAAACTATAGGCGATACCATTAAAAAGCCCACCTTGCACAACAAATAATGATGCACCTACAATAGTGAATGCAAGTGAAATAAGGAAAATATTGTTGATCAATGTTAAAAAAGTTATTGGTTGATGGAGGAGCCAAGTATAGCTAAGGGAACTTATGACAATACAGCTAGCAAGTAGGGCTGTGACCTTTATATTCAAAGTGATATACCTCCTTCTTGTGCTAGACGGTATTGGACAAGCTCTTCTTCTGTCAGCATAACAAAGTGACCAGGCCGTATCTCTACAAAGCTTTCACTCTCATAATTTCTGCTAGCTTGATAGGTAGCTTCATTAAAAATAATGCGTTTGCGTTCTCGCTCTAACTTAGGATCTGGCAATGGAATGGCTGATAATAATGACTTCGTATAAGGGTGTACTGGGTGATCATAGAGCTCTTGACTGTCTGCTAGCTCAACGATTTTTCCTCGATACATCACACCAATACGATCACTAATATATTTCACCATCGACAAGTCATGTGCAATAAAAAGATAGGTCAATCCACGTTCCTTTTGTAACTTTTTCAGTAGATTCACTATTTGTGCCTGGATGGACACGTCCAACGCAGAAATAGGTTCATCTGCAATGATGAGCTCAGGTTCTACAGCAAGAGCACGTGCAATACCAATCCTCTGACGTTGTCCACCACTAAGCTCGTGAGGATAACGGTTTGCATACTCCTTTGTTAATCCTACTATTTTTAATAGCTCATATATTTTGGGCTTCCATTCACTTTTTGGTACTTCATGGATGGCCAATCCTTCTGCAATAATATCCACTATTTTCATACGCGGATTAAGGGAAGAATAGGGATCTTGGAAAATCATTTGCACCTTGCTATTGAAAGTTAGTTTGTCTTTTTTTGTTTGATTGTCATTGATATTACGACCATCAACGTGAATTTCTCCGCTAGTAATCGAATTGAGTCCAATTATGGAACGTCCAGTTGTAGATTTACCACATCCTGATTCTCCCACTAGACCAAAAATTTCTCCTTTATAAATATCGAACGTAATGCCATCAACAGCTTTATTAACAGTGTTTTTTCCTAAAGAAAAGTGCTGCTTGACCTCCTTTAATGATAAATATGGATGTTCTTTATCGAATACAGTGGGTGCTTTACTTTTCTCTTGCTGTACCTGTGTAGGCTGTTGATGAATCGGTACTATTTTAGGTGCGTGTTTATGCAATAACCAAGTTGCTGCGAAATGAGTGTCGCTTATTTGAAACATCGGTGGCTCCTCTATAAAGTCAATTTTCAATGCATGTTTATTACGAGCTGCAAAGGCATCTCCAGTAGGTGGCTGAAGCAGGTTTGGTGGTGTTCCTGGAATGGCATACAATGAATTGGTATCAATATCTGGATTAGGCATGGCTGCAAGTAGGCCTTGTGTATAAGGATGTTGACAATGATAAAAAATTTCATCAACTAAGCCAATTTCAATGATTTTTCCAGCATACATAACAGCAACACGATCAGCCATTTTGGCGACAACACCTAAATCATGGGTAATAAAGATAATCGATAAATTCATTTTTTGTTGTATGTTTTTTAGTAATTCTAAAATTTGTGCTTGGATCGAAACATCTAGTGCTGTAGTAGGCTCATCGGCAATAATGATGCGCGGCTCACAAGCTAGCGCCATGGCAATCACTATTCGTTGGCGCATCCCTCCAGAAAATTGGTGTGGGTACTGTTTATATCGTTTATCAGCTTCTTTAATACCGACTAGTTGCAATAGTTCTATAACACGGTTAGTAATTTGTTGGCCACGTAAAGTTGTATGTTTCTTTATACTTTCTGCTATTTGGCGACCAATCGTCATCGTAGGGTTTAAAGCAGTCATTGGATCTTGAAATATCATGGCTATTTCAGCTCCACGAATTGCTCGGATTTTTTGCTCACTGCAAGTAAAAATATTATGTCCGTTATATAAAATGTGTCCACTTTTTAATATCGTTGTCTCAGTTGGATTGAGGCGAAGAAGGCTTTTAGAAGTAACTGATTTTCCTGAGCCAGACTCGCCTACAATGGCTAAGGTTTCACCTTCAAATAAATCAAATGAAATGTTGCGTACTGCTTGTACCTCACCGTTGTATGTGTTGAATGAGACACTTAAATTTTTCACTTCTAATATTTTTTTCATTTAGAGCATCTCCTTATTTACGAGTTTTTGGATCGAATGCATCACGCAGTCCATCCCCGAGTAAATTAAAGCTAATCAT
Source organism: Lysinibacillus sp. FSL L8-0126 (assembly GCF_038630385.1). Taxonomy (NCBI): domain Bacteria; kingdom Bacillati; phylum Bacillota; class Bacilli; order Caryophanales; family Bacillaceae; genus Lysinibacillus; species Lysinibacillus sp. FSL L8-0126. Next base: position 2,031,948 of record NZ_CP152028.1, read on the forward strand.
AATCAAGCTAATGACAATAGATGAAACAATCATGCCATGTGGATAAATTCGTAGTAATTTATACGAATCATTGACAATTGTTCCTAAAGAAGCTGTTGGAGGCTGTAGCCCTAATCCGATGAAGCTTAATAATGCTTCCGTGAAAATGGCTCCTGGAATAGTAAACGTAGTTGCAACAATAATTGGCCCAAGCGTGTTGGGAATTAAATGCTTCCAAATGAGACGTTGGTTACTAGCACCAAGTGTCCGTGAAGCAAGCACATATTCATATGATTTTAACTTCAATATTTGTGCTCGAACAATTCGAGCCATACTGATCCAGCCTACAATCACCATTGCAATCGTAATCGAAATAATCCCTGGCTTTAAAATAAGAATCAAAAGTATGTTCACAATTAGGCCAGGGATACCAACTAACACTTCAATAATACGTTGCATGATATTATCTGTCCGACCACCATAAAATGCTGAGACAGCCCCATAGGCAACCCCTATAATTAGATCGATGGTTGCTGCTAAAAAAGCAATATAAAGAGAAATTCGTGTTCCTTCCCATATACGCGTCCAAAGATCTCGACCTAATTCATCTGTACCAAACCAAAAATATTCTGCAATCCCTTTTGCTTCATATTGGTCTACGCCTCGACTATCAACACCATTCAAGCCTAAGAAAGAAATATTCTCAAGGACAGGAATTTTTGGAGGTAAATTAGTGCGCGCAATATTTTGTTCATCATAACCGTGGCTATTCATAAAAGGGCCGAAAATGGCAAGTAATATAACGACGATAATAGTACATAACCCAACAATAGCTGCTTTATTTTTCCGCAAACCACGCCATGCATCTTGCCAAAATGATTGCTCAGGACGATAGGTGATATCATCCGTAATATCAGTTTGCGATGCATATTCAAATAACTCCTTTGAATAGCTCTTAGTTATACCTTCTGTCAATTTTATAGTCATGCCTTATCGCCTCCTGTCACACGGATTCGGGGATCAATCAACCCGTATAAAATATCGATGATTAAAATAACGGTTACAAATAGCACCGCATAAAAAATAGTTGTTCCCATAATTAGCTGATAATCGTTGGTAATAATAGAATTAACAAACTGCTCACCTAAACCTGGAATACTGAATATCTTTTCAATAACAAGTGAACCAGTAATAGTGTTAACAGTTAACGGACCAATAATAGTCACGATTGGAATCATGGCATTTCGAATACCATGTTTTGTAATGATAAAAGGGTTTGATAAACCTTTGGCTTTTGCGGTTAAGATGTATTCTTGACTAAGTACTTCTAGCATTTCAATGCGCGTGAAACGAGCAATTGTAGCAACTACTCCAACTGCTAAAGCAATCGTTGGTAAAATAGAATATTCAAAGCCATTCCAAAAGGCAATGGGTAGCCAGCCTAGTTTAACGCCAACCCAATATTGTAGAAAGCCTGCAAAGACAAACGATGGAATCGATATACCTAGTACGGCTAGTATTGTGGCTCCATAGTCAATAATAGTGTTGTGTTTTAGAGCCGCTATAATTCCTAATAAAAGCCCAATAATTGTTCCCACGATAATGGCTTGAAAGCCTAAAATTGCCGATGCACCGATACGTTCCTGAATAATTTTAGTCACTGGTCGATTATCAAAGACAAAAGAAACTCCTAAATCTCCTTGTACAAGATTCGTTAAATAAATGCCAAATTGCACAGGAACAGGCTTGTCTAACCCATATTTTTTGTAAAGTAGCTCTTTTTGAGACTCTGGAAGACGCTCATCATTAAATGGTGAACCTGGCAAAGCTTTCATTAATAAAAATGACAGTAGAATAATAATAAAAAGGGTAATGATCATATAACCAATTCGTGTAAATATGTACCGAACCATGGCACCAACCTCCTACTAAATAGTGTTGTTAAAACTATTAATTTATTTGCAAGATCGATGCCAATTGCAAGAAATTATGTGAAGAAAAAATATGAAAATATATATTGCATAGCTTTTTACTATATGATATATTTATAAATGTCTTAAAGAGGTCCCGTGGTGTAGCGGTTAACATGCCTGCCTGTCACGCAGGAGATCGCCGGTTCGATCCCGGTCGGGACCGCCATTTAAAATTGATATGATCGCTCTTATGTACTGCTACAGTCATAAGAGCTTTTTTTATTTAATAATGATTTTCTTTCAACTTAGCATTTGAGCATGAAATGCATTCAAGCTTATGTTGAAATTGTGAAAGCATCATTTTATAAAGACCCAGTTCATAGGGTAAAAACATAGAGGCTAAAAGCTTTACAATTTCTGAAGCCTTTATGACCAACCTCCCATTGGTTTTAATAAAATAACATCTATTGCCCTAAATAACTCCTCTACTGCTACTAAAAAATCACCCAATCCCAGTGAAGTTAATTGAATTATTGACATGAGCCTAACTTATTGCATATTTTTAACATTATCTAAAAATAGTAAAAATTACCGATAAATGAGGGCGTTTTTATAAGGTAAAATGAGATATGTTTCTAAAATAAAAATTAGGGGTAAAAATTTAGAAGTAATCGGATTGGCTACGGAGGTGTTTATATGAGCAAAGACCATTTCTTAAAACGTCTTTATTTACCTTTGCTTATTGGTTCCATGATTATGATGGTAGGCTGTGGAGATCCTATTATAGAGATTGAAGAAGCAAATACGTATCACTGGCAAAAAAATATGAACGAAGTAGAATTTGAGAAATTAAAAAATGATATGTCATATATTGAGGTAGTAGAGACAGCAGGCGGCGCAGGTAAAAAGGTTAAAAATAATGAATATCGTTGGAATGATGAAACCCTGTTGACTCAGGCTTATATAGTGAAATTTAAGGATGATAAATTAATTGCTAAAGAGATCATAGCTGTAAAAGGTCATTCCAATAGATAGTTGACACGTCTTCATAAGAGAAGACGTGTTTTTGTTTGCATTTAGGTTACCTAACTATTGTCATCACAGAACAGGGCTTTTTAACAAGCACAATCAAAGCAGGTATAAATGATATTGGATGCTTTGAACATTTTCGTTAGTTTAGGTAAACTAGAGGTAATGTAGTGATGAGAGGAAAAAAGAATATGTATGAAATAATCATGAATTCAGTTGATGATACAGAACGTTTTGCCATTAAACTTGCCAATATACTAGAAGCTCAAGATACGATTACATTAGAAGGGGATCTAGGTGCTGGCAAGACAACATTTACGAAAGCCTTGGCAAAGGGACTTGGGGTCAAACGAACAGTCAACAGTCCAACATTTACGATTGTTAAGCAGTATGAGGGGAGATTACCGTTTAATCATTTAGATGTGTATAGGTTAGCAGAAAGTGATGAAGATCTTGGCTGGGATGAGCTGTTTTATGGAGATGCAGTTTCAGTGGTCGAATGGGCGCATTTAATTGAACAGGATTTGCCACAGGATCGCTTAGCGATAGAGATTTACCGAATCGGAGAAAATGAACGACGCTTTGTGTTAATACCTCGTGGAGAACGCTATGAGGCACTATGTGAGGAGCTAATGAAATGATTTGGTTAGGAATAGAAACAGCAAATACACCACTCTCCATTGCAGTTGTGAAGGATGGCAAAGTGGTGGCCGAGATGGTACAAAACATAAAATTAACACATTCTGCAGGTGCAATGCCGGCGATTGAAGAAATCTTGGCACGAATAGGGTTAAAACCGAATGACTTGGATGCGATTGCAGTGTCTGAAGGGCCAGGTTCTTATACAGGTGTTCGTATAGGCGTGACATTAGCAAAAACCCTAGCATGGACATTACAGAAGCCTTTAGTTGGTGTATCTAGCTTAAAGACATTGGCTGCTAATGCTGCTCTTTACAACGGATTGATTTGTCCAATTATTGATGCTAGAAGAGGCAATGTTTACACAGCTGTTTATCAGGGCGAGACATTAGAGGTCCTTGTGGAGGATCATCATGTACATATTGATGATTTATTAGTGCGTTTAAAGGCATTAGAGGCGCCTATTCTATTTGTAGGAACAGATGTTGATATATTTTGGGAGAATATTGAGCAGGTGCTTGGTGATACAGCAGTACGTGCACCATTTAGTATTGACTTGCCACGCGCAACGGAAGTCATTCGTGTAGCAACGAAATTAGAGTTACCTAGAGTCGAAGCTATCCATCACTTTGTTCCACAATATAAACGGATTGCAGAAGCTGAGGCGAACTGGCTGAAAGAACAGAAGGAGAAGGAACATGAGTAGGAATGTAACTTATCGTAAAATGGTTTCTGACGATGTGCCAACGGTTTATGAAATTGAAGTGACTTCATTTCCAGTGCCATGGACGTTAGATTCCTTTTACTACGAAGTGCATGAAAATCAGTATGCGCATTATGTGCTGGCTATAGATGAAAATGACAGTATTATTGGTTTTTGTGGGATGTGGATGGTCATAGATGCAGCTCAAATTACAAATGTAGCTGTTATTGAGGAGGCACGTGGCCGAGGGATAGGCGAGGGGTTAATGCGTGAGGCGATGCAAATAGCTCGTTTACATGGAATGGAGGTCATGACGTTAGAGGTACGTGTAACAAATATGGTTGCACAAAATCTCTATCGCAAGCTTCAATTCCAAGATGGTGGCATACGGAAAGGCTATTATACTGATAACGGGGAGGATGCCCTTGTCATGTGGGTGAATTTATAATGAATAATGGATTGATATTAGCAATAGAATCAAGTTGTGATGAAACAGCTGCAGCGATTATTCGAAATGGTCATGAAATTGTGTCGAATGTTGTGGCTTCTCAAATAGAAAGTCATAAGCGATTTGGTGGGGTTGTACCTGAAATTGCATCACGTCATCATGTTGAACAAATTACAGTAGTAATAGAAGAAGCACTGGCACAAGCTAATTTAAAGCCAGCCGATTTAGATGCAGTTGCTGTTACAGAGGGCCCAGGTCTTGTAGGGGCATTATTGATTGGCATTAACGCAGCTAAGGCTTTTGCTTTTGCTAACAGCTTGCCGATTGTTGGCGTCCACCATATTGCAGGACATATTTATGCCAATGCACTTGTTCAGCCAATGGAATTTCCTTTGTTGGCACTTGTCGTATCAGGTGGTCATACAGAGCTTGTTTATATGAAGGAACATGGCTCCTTTGAGGTCATTGGTGAAACACGAGATGATGCAGCTGGTGAAGCCTATGATAAAGTGGCACGCGTTTTAAACTTACCTTATCCAGGTGGACCACGTATTGATCAGCTTGCTCATGAGGGTGAAGAGGCTGTTCCTTTTCCAAGAGTTTGGTTAGAGGAGGGTTCTTATGATTTTAGCTTTAGTGGCTTAAAATCAGCAGTCATCAATTATAAACACAATATGGATCAACGAGGCGAAGCTATTTCGCCAGCAGCCGTTGCTAAAGGTTTTCAGGAAAGTGTTGTCGAAGTACTGACAGCGAAAACATTGCGTGCTGCTCGCGAATATCAGGTGAAGCAGGTCATAGCAGCTGGTGGTGTAGCAGCGAATAAAGGTCTGCGAAGCGCTTTAGAGGCTGTATTTGCCGAGGAAGGTATCCCATTTTTTGTACCACCACTCAAATTGTGTACAGATAATGCGGCAATGATTGGAGCAGCAGCCATGCCAATGTTTGAGGCGGGGGTTCGAGGAAACTTAATGATGAATGGACGTCCCGGAATGGAGTTAAAATCTTGGGTGTAGCAGTAAATGAAGGAGGTATCTTATTGAAGATATCTCTTTTTTTGATTGTCGAAAATTTGTTGATAAAAAATGAACGTTGCGAAGAGAATAATAATATTCAACACGTTAATTGACAAATTTTTCAGAAAATTATCCACAGGTAATGGAGCGAACTAAGTACCGAACACGCGTACTTATGCACAATATGTTGATAACTTGTGCATAACTTGTGATTATTCAATATATAGTAGCATGTTTTACAAGGGATGATGTGGATAAAATAATTTTTGATTGTGGACAATGTGGAAAACTCTGTTGATATGTTGGTATTACTAGATTTATAGTGTGTATAAAACTGTGGGCACTTTTTGTCGAAAAATAGCACTTGACCAATATATATGAAAAATAAAGGTGTGTAAAGAAAAAAGCCATGCGGCGAGGCACATGGCTTAAAATCAGTAACTACATATTCATATTTTCAAGTTCCTCATTTAGCTCTAACCATTCTAATTCCAATCGCTCATGCTGTTCTTTAGCAGTAGCTAATTCGTCTTGAAGCTGTGAAATTTTTTCGTGATCCGTGAAAATTGCAGGGTCACAGAGAGCTTCCTCGAGTCTATCAATGATAGCTGTTGTTTCTTGCATCTTCACTTCTAGTTCTTCAATAGTACGTCTAATTTGACGTTCGCGTTTTTTTGCCTCTTTATCAATTTTAGAGGTAGAAGTCTTATCAGGTAGGTCTTGCTGTACTTGTAGTTGGGAGGCAGCCTTCATTTGCGCTAGCTCCAACAGTTCCTGTTTTTTCTCTACATAATAATCATAGTCACCTAAATATTCAAATGACCCAGTTCCAGACAACTCCACCACTTTCGTTGTGATACGATTAATGAAGTAGCGGTCATGGGAGACAAATAGAAGCGTTCCAGGATAATCAATCAGTGCATTTTCCAGAACCTCTTTACTATCTAAGTCTAGATGGTTTGTAGGCTCGTCGAGAATTAAAAAATTGGCCTTTTGCATCATTAATTTTGACAGTGCAAGGCGTGCTTTTTCACCGCCTGATAAAGAGGATACGGTTTTATCCACATCTTCTCCACTAAATAGGAAGCGTCCTAAGACAGTGCGAATATCTTTTTCATTCATGAGCGGCCATTCATCCCATAGCTCTTTCAAGACACTTTTATTGCTTGAAAGCTTTGCTTGCTCTTGATCATAATAGCCAATTTGTACATTAGTACCATAACGAATAGCACCTGCAAGAGGTGTTAAATCTTTCACAATTGTTTTTAATAATGTTGATTTACCAACCCCATTTGGTCCAACAAGGGCTATCCGATCCTCGCGAAAAGTGCGCAGGTTAATACCACTAGATATTAGCTGATCATCATAGCCGATTGTTAAATCATCGACGGATAAAACATCATTACCACTTTGACGTTCGATAGTAAAACCAAAACTAGCGGATTTCTCATCACCATCTGGCGATTCCATCCACTCAGTTCGTTCAAGCATTTTACGTCGACTTTGTGCCATTTTTGTTGTAGAGGCACGTGCAATATTCTTTTGGATAAAATCTTCTAGCTTGGCCTTTTCATCTTGCTGACGCTCAAAAAGTTTGACATCGCGTTCATAGGTTTTAGCCTTTTCATCTAAATAAGCACTGTAATTGCCTGTATATTTTGTAACACGATGACGTGACACCTCGTAGACAATGGAAACGACTTGGTCTAAGAAGTAGCGGTCATGGGAAACAATTAAAATAGCTCCTTCATAGCTCTTTAAATAAGATTCCAACCAAGATAATGTTTCGATATCTAAATGGTTCGTAGGCTCATCGAGAATTAAAAGGTCTGGTTTACTAAGTAAAAGCTTAGCCAGTGCTAAACGTGTGCGTTGTCCACCAGATAGTGAGCTGATGGGTTTATCATAGTCTTCGGGATAGAACTGCATTCCATGAAGCACTGAACGTATGTCCGATTCATATTGATAGCCGCCAGCATCCTTAAAAGTATGCTGTAGTTGATCGTATTCCGACATAACTTTCGCATACAGAGTGGAATTTTCGTAAACGGTAGGATCAGCCATCTGCTGTTCGAGCGAGCGGAGCGTTTGTTCTTGAGCTAAAAGCGGTTCGAAAATGGTCATCATTTCATCCCAAATAGTTAACGTAGAATTTAATCCAGCATGTTGCTCTAAATAGCCAACCTGAACGCCCTTTGGGATAATGATATCCCCAGAGTCATAGGACATTTGACCAGCGATTATTTTTAATAAAGTCGATTTACCTGCACCGTTTCGCCCTACTAAGGCAACGCGATCACGGTGTTGAACTTCTAATTTAACACCACTTAAAATTTCATCTGCAAGAAAGGATTTAGTTAGTTGATTGACCTGTAAAACAATCATTCTTGACACCTCAATTCTACCTTAGTGTAATGGATGAACGATTTGCATGCAATGTAGGTGCTTTACTTATTCCTAGCAGTCATGTAAGATTGAAACGATTTCTTTTTAGTTAGTTGCGTACAAAGCGCCATTAACTAAAGAGAAATACGCTAGTGGATTGCAAAAATGTTGTATATAGTTAAGGATAAATGTATTAAAATTAGTAGTTAAATACAGTAAAATTGATTGAGGTTCATCATAAGGAGGAGAAAGTTTGAAACAAGAATTAAAAATCCCACAAGCCACTACAAAAAGACTTCCTCTTTACTATCGATTTATTCAAAACTTTGCACAAGAAGGTATGGAACGTATTTCGTCGAAGGAACTGAGTGAAGCGATGAAAATAGATTCTGCAACGATTCGCCGTGATTTTTCTTATTTTGGCGCTCTTGGTAAAAAGGGCTATGGCTATGATGTGCAGCATTTATTACAATTTTTTAGCCAGACGCTTGATCAACATGAAGCGACAAAAGTAGCGTTAATTGGCGTGGGGAATTTGGGCAGTGCATTATTAAAATATAATTTTCAAAAAAACCATAATACACATATTGTCGTAGCATTCGATTCTAAAGCACCGAAGGATGGCAAAATGATTAGTAATATTCCTGTTTTTCATCCAGATTTGCTGGAGGAGAAGTATGCTGAATACGGTGCAGAGCTTGCGATTTTAACCGTTTCACCACGCTCCGCACAAAAAATGGCGGATCGTTTAGCAGCAATGAATGCAAAAGGTATTTTAAACTTTACACCAGAACGGTTAACAGTACCAGATAGAATGCAGCTCTTAACCATTGATTTATCGGTAGAATTGCAAGCGCTTATCTATTTAATTCGTAATCAGGAAGTGTGAAAATAATACATATTTTTAAGTGTAATTCACCATTTCTGTCAAATAATATTTTTTAATAAAATGCGGGTAAACCTATGAGAGAGACGAAAAACTTTCACATATAATTAGTTAGCAAAATGGCGAAATATGCGTTAAAATGATGGATATAAAGAGGAGGTGGCTGTAATGGGTGGAATTGGTCCTATGAGCCTCATTATTATCGGAATTGTCGCGTTATTAATTTTTGGCCCTAAGAAGTTACCAGAGCTTGGTAAGGCATTTGGTTCAACACTACGTGAATTCAAAAATGCTACTAAAGGTTTAGCCGACGAAGATGATGATGACAAGAAAAAGAAAGAACTAGATAAGTAAGTTAGGATGTTTGAGGAATGAATCCAAAAGATCTAACTGTCATTGAGCATATAGAAGAATTAAGAAAACGGCTGTTCATTGTTGCCGTTTTCTTTGTTCTCGCTATGGCTGGCGGCTTTTTCGTCGCAAAGCCGCTTGTTAAATACCTTCAAATGACTGGAGCAAAATATAATATTGAGCTTCATGCATTTGACGTAGTCACACCACTTGCAATTTATATCCAAGTTGTTTTTATAATTGCCTTTATTCTTTCATCGCCAGTGTTGATGTATCAATTGTGGTCGTTTATTAGCCCTGGATTAAGAGAAGTAGAACGTAAAGCCACTCTAAGCTATATACCATATTCATTTCTATTGTTTATTGCAGGGTTATCTTTTTCGTACTTTTTACTCTTCCCGTATGTCATAAAATTCATGATGAATTTATCGAATGATTTGGAGATACAGCAAACCATTGGTATACATGAGTATTTTACATTTTTGTTTAAGCTTACAATACCCTTTGGTTTTCTATTCCAGTTACCGATTGTTGTTTTATTCTTTTCGCGAATTGGTATATTAAGTCCAGATTTACTAATTCGAATTCGTAAATATTCATACTTTGGTTTATTTGTATGTGCAGCGATTATTGCACCGCCTGAGTTGGCGTCACATTTAATGGTTTCTGTGCCATTGTTTATCTTGTATGAAATTAGTATTATGATTTCTCGGATTGGTTATAAGAAATATCTTAAATCAGAGGAAATTCGTTTAAAAGAAGAACAGGAAGCGGAGCAAAAGCGTCAAATTGAAGAGGCGCTTGAGCAGCAACGACGACAAATAGAAGAATTGAATCAACAGTAATAGATAAAGCTCGGTGCCCTCAATGGGACACCGAGCTTTTGTGTTCTAATTCCGCTTTACGATGACTTTACAAAAAATTATTGCATTTTTTCTAGTTCTTGAAGAAACTTTTGCAATGGCTCTGCATAGAATTGTACAAGTGTCACAAATCCATTAAGCATAACGTGTGCGATAATAGAAGTCCAAATGCGTTTTGTTTTGTGATATAAAAAGGCAAATATTAAGCCACAAATGGTATAAAGCAAGATATGCGAGAAGTCGAAGTGGATAATCGCAAAGAATATGGCACTTACTATAGCCGCCACCCAGAAATTTGTTGTTTGGACAAGCGAGCCAAATATGACTCTGCGGAAGACGAATTCTTCTAAAATAGGCCCAAATACAACAATCGCTAATATAGCAACGGGAGCACCTTGAGCTATAGCGACGATATCTGCGGTATTTTGGGAACCTCCTTCGATACCGAAAACAGCCATCTCAATAGCGGCACCAATCATTTGACCAAAAAACACGAGGAAGAAACCGAAGATTCCCCAAACAATTGTAAGAGGGATCGTTTCCTTTTTTCCTTGATAAATGTTCCAAAAGGCTTTATCACGAGATGTTAGGATTAAGCTTAAAATGAGCGCAATAGCAAAACTAAGGGCAATATACCAGCCTTGAGTAATGGGAGCCGCTTGTTCAGAAGCTAGACCAGTTATCTTCATAACGAGCTTATGAAACGGTAAGAGCAGCCATCTGCTTGAAATCTGCATCAAGATATAAATTAATAAGACATACAGGGCTGTTTTTTTATGTTTCGTTATTTTTTGAGAATTAGTCACAGTCAAAATCCTTTCCATTCATATGCTTCCTTTCTATTGTAGAGGAATATGGAAAGAAAACAAAATTTTTCGAAGTTCTGGCTTGCAAAAAAAAGTGTGATTGATTATCATAATAATTGTGTTAGCACTCATTGATATAGAGTGCTAATAAATTTTAACAATTATTTAATTATTAGGAGGTTGTTTCACTTGTTAAGACCACTAGGAGATCGTATTGTAATTGAACTAATCGAGGTAGAAGAGAAATCTGCATTCGGTATTGTACTACCTGACTCTGCAAAAGAAAAACCACAAGAGGGTAAAGTAGTAGCAGTTGGGACAGGTCGTGTATTAGAGAACGGGCAACGTGTAGAGCTTGACGTTAAAGTTGACGACCGCATTATTTTCTCTAAATACGCTGGAACAGAAGTTAAATTTGAAGGTAATGAATACCTAATTTTACGCGAAAGCGATATTCTTGCAATTATTGAATAAGTACATTATTCACACCTTAAATAAAGGTGAAGGCTTATTGTTTGTTTAACGAAAATGACAATAAGATGAAATTGATATAAATATATTGAAGAAGCTTAACGAATATTCCATTTCAGGAGGGTAAATTCTCATGGCAAAAGATATTAAATTCTCAGAAGACGCTCGTTCATTAATGTTACAAGGTGTAGATAAATTAGCGAATACAGTAAAAGTAACATTAGGACCAAAAGGGCGTAATGTTGTTTTAGAAAAAAAATTCGGTTCACCACTTATTACAAATGATGGTGTAACAATCGCTAAAGAAATCGAGCTAGAAAACCCATATGAAAACATGGGGGCAAAATTAGTAGCAGAGGTTGCTTCTAAGACAAATGAAATCGCTGGTGACGGTACAACAACAGCAACAGTATTAGCACAAGCAATTATTCGTGAAGGCTTGAAAAACGTTACGGCTGGTGCAAATCCTGTAGGTATCCGCAAAGGTATTGATAAAGCAGTTGCTGCTGCACTTACAGAATTACACGCTATTTCTCGTCCAGTAAGCAATAAAGAAGAAATTGCACAAGTTGCTGCTATTTCTGCTGCAGATGATGAAGTTGGACAACTGATCGCTGAAGCAATGGAGCGTGTTGGTAACGACGGCGTTATTACAATCGAAGAATCTAAAGGCTTCACAACAGAACTTGATGTAGTAGAAGGTATGCAGTTTGACCGTGGCTATGCTTCACACTACATGGTAACTGACACAGATAAAATGGAAGCGGTTCTTGATAACCCATACATTTTAATTACTGATAAAAAAATTACAAACATTCAAGAAGTATTACCATTATTAGAACAAGTGGTACAACAAGGTCGTCCATTAGTAATCATTGCTGAAGACGTGGAAGGTGAAGCACTTGCAACGCTTGTTGTGAACAAGCTTCGTGGTACATTCAATGCTGTAGCAGTAAAAGCACCAGGCTTCGGTGATCGTCGTAAAGCAATGCTTGAAGATATCGCTATCCTAACTGGTGGTCAAGTAATTACTGAAGAATTAGGCTTAGACCTAAAATCAGCGGATATTTCTTCACTTGGACGTGCAGCAAAAGTTGTTGTAACAAAAGACAACACAACAATCGTTGAAGGTGTTGGCGGTGCAGACGCAATCGAAGGACGCATTGGTCAAATCCGTGCACAACTTGCTGAAACAACATCAGAATTCGATAAAGAAAAATTACAAGAACGTCTTGCAAAATTAGCAGGTGGCGTAGCAGTTATCAAAGTTGGTGCTGCAACAGAAACTGAGCTTAAAGAACGTAAACTTCGTATTGAAGATGCCCTAAACTCTACTCGTGCCGCTGTTGAAGAAGGTATCGTATCAGGTGGTGGTACAGCCCTTCTTAACGTCTATGCAGCAGTGGAAAAAGCAGCTGAATCAGTAGACGGCGACGTAGCTACAGGTGTGAAAATCGTTTTACGTGCTTTAGAAGAACCAGTTCGCCAAATCGCTAATAACGCTGGTCTTGAAGGTTCAATCATCGTGGATCGCCTAAAACGTGAAGAAGTTGGCATTGGTTTCAATGCAGCTACTGGCGAATGGGTAAACATGATGGAAGCAGGCGTAGTGGACCCAGCAAAAGTAACTCGTTCAGCTTTACAAAACGCAGCATCAGTTGCAGCGCTATTCTTAACAACAGAAGCAGTTGTAGCAGATATTCCAGAAGCAGCACCAGCAATGCCAGATATGAGCGGCATGGGCGGTATGCCAGGCATGATGTAAGTTTTAGTTTCAGCTAAAATTTTTGACTAAACATAACCACTTTCCATAACTTTATGGGAAGTGGTTTTTATAATGAATAGCTTAAATGTACAGCGCTTGTAACAAGTATATCGCTCTATATTTGTCCCATTTAGTACCCTTTTTCCAATGAGCTCTATTTATAGTCGATGATCCATTTAACAGCAGGGTGATTTCATCATAGCTCCAATAAATTGTTTAAATTCACCTCCATCATCGATTACTGATTTTCCTGTTGCCTACCCTTTAGTCAAGGTAGTTAGGCGAGGGGGATTCCAATTGCAATTCTCCTATAGCTAATTCCTCTAGTTCAACAATGAGATAATCATAAACCAAATAAAACAGACCAATAGTTAAAAATAAAAGCGAGCATTTTCGCATTCAATTGTTGATTATATTTAGTTAATTAGAAATTCCTAAATTTTCTCTTCTATATAATAAATGGGATTTCTAAACTTATTGTTGTGATGCTCAACGAAAAAATAATTTTAGTGAATGAAAGCGCCATTAGTGGATTATTCATCTACTAAATGTATGAATAATCTATAATTAAAAATTTTCCTGTTGTTTTTCAAAAGATTATCACTTACAATACAAAATGAAAATGATAATCGTTATCATTAACTAATAGTTTGTTAGATAGAGGTGAAATCTTGGATAATCAGGAAGCTAACAGAATAGGAATGGGCAATATTTATTATGTTATTATCTTGCTTTTAATAGGCGCCATTTTAATATCTGCCGTTTTTTCTGTATCAATAGGACAAGTCAGCATACCTTTTAAGCAATCAATGGATATTTTGCTACATACTATATCCAACGGGAAGCTTGGCTCGCTTGATAGTGTGGATAGTGAATCCTACTTGAATATTATTTTACAGGTCAGAATGCCTCGTGTGGTTTTTGCATTATTGATTGGCGTTGGACTTGCACTATGCGGGACTGTCATGCAGGCGGTTGTACAAAACCCCCTTGCTGATCCATACATACTTGGTATTTCTTCAGGGGCGTCATTGGGTGCAACCTTTGCCATTCTAGTTGGTTTTGGAAGTAGTGCATTGTTGGCACAGTTTGGGGTAGCCTTTGGAGCATTTGCAGGGGCGATGATTACCTCTATGGCAGTGCTGATCTTATCCAGCATTGGTGGTAAAGCGACATCAGTCAAACTTGTTTTATCAGGTGTTGTCATTGGAGCATTATGTAGTTCTTTTTCAAGTCTTATTATCTTTTTTGCGAATAATGCTGAGGGCATTAAAACCGTTACGTTTTGGTCTATGGGAAGCTTGGCCTCTGCTAGCTGGGATAAAACACCGATTTTAACAATTGTGATTGTGCTAGGGGCTGCGTTATTCCTTTTCCAACATCGTGTGCTAAATACAATGCTACTTGGAGATGAATCAGCTATCACATTAGGTATCAATCTAAGTGCTTATCGCAAATTGTACATGATCCTTACTTCGCTCATTACAGGAACAATGGTTGCTTATGCGGGTATGATCGGTTTTGTTGGTTTAATTATTCCACATATCACGAGAGGCATTTTTGGAGCAGACCATAAACGATTAATGTTAGGAACATTGCTCTTAGGTGGTCTTTTCATGATTTGGGCGGATATTCTGTCTCGAACATTAATCCAAAATGTTGAATTACCAATTGGTATCATTACTTCTGTCATTGGATCGCCATTATTTATCTATATGATTGTAAAAAAAGGTTACAACTTCGGAGGGTAGAACAATGGAATTAGTAGCAAAGGAAATAGAGGTAAAGATCGGCAAAAAGGAAATAGTAAAAAACATATCCATTCATGTGAATAAGCAACAATTTGTGGGCTTAATCGGACCAAACGGATGCGGAAAGTCAACTTTGTTGAAAAGTATTTATAAAAGCCTTGTGCCTCAAAAAGGGATGGTTTTTTTAGATGATTTAGATGTTTTGAAGAGTCCTGAAAAAAAGATTTCTCAGCACTTAGGTGTAGTTGGGCAATTCAATGAAATGCATTTTGATTTAACGGTACAGCAAATGGTGATGTTAGGCAGAACACCTCATAAAAAAATGCTAGAGTCAGATAACCAAAAGGATTTTGACATAGTGGAAGAGGCGTTAACGCGTACGAACTTACAATCCTATAGAGGGCGTAGTTTTCTTTCACTATCTGGTGGCGAAAAGCAACGAGTTATTTTAGCAAGAACGATTGCTCAGCAGCCTAAATTTATGATTTTGGATGAGCCAACAAACCATTTAGATATTCGTTATCAAATCGAAATACTATCCTGTGTTAGAAGTTTAAACATCGGTGTTTTAGCAGCGCTTCACGATTTAGAAATGGCAGCCCATTACTGTGATTATCTCTATGCGGTCAAAGATGGTGAAATCTATGCGCATGGCACACCAGCAGAGGTTTTAACACCGGAAACAATAGAAGCTTTATATCATATTAAATGTCAAACGTTTACTAATCCCGTGACAAACGGATTAGGCTTTGCATATGGACTATAGGAGGAACACCATGAAGAAAAAACTATTATTAGGAATTGGTTTAGCAGCTTTATTAACATTAACAGCTTGTGGTAACACATCAAAAAATACAGCTGAGGAAACACAAACAAAAGATTATTATCCACTGACAGTTGCTAACTTTGCAAAGGCTGAGGGAGGCTCAACGTGGGAAAAGAAAGATCAAGTATTCGATAAAGCACCTGAAAGAATTATGGCTAATACACGCCCAGCAGCAGAATTATTATTACATTTAGGATTAGGTGATAAAATCGTTGGTGTCGGTGCAAACTTTGGTGCAGTCGATAAATCTGTAGAAGAAGAATACGCTAAGTTAAATATTTTAAGTGATGAGTATGTAGGGAAAGAGGTTACATTAGGAACTGATCCTGATCTTGTATTTGGTCGCGGTGGCTTATTTGATAATGCTGAATGGGGCGTAGGGACAGTAGACTCACTTAATGAAATGGGCGTTAAAACATATGTTTTAGAATCATCTGTAACAGGTGGCACATATGATTCTATTTACAAAGATATCGAAAATATCGGTAAAATTTTCAAAGTGCAAGACAAAGCGGATAGCTTTATTAAAGAATTAAAAGGGCGACAACAAAACATTTCTTCAAAATTAGAAAGTATTAAAGAAGAAAAAACTTTTGCTTATTTGCATACAAATGATCCAAAAGAGCTTTTTGTATACCCAGCTCACGATGAAACATTCTTCAATGACGCATTCAAAATGGTTAAATTAGATAACATTTTCAAAGATGAAACAGGCGATGTAAGTGTTGAAACATTAATTGCAGCAGATCCAGATGTATTAATTCTTCCTAACTGGGATGGTTCTGATCTAACAAAAGTACGCGAAGAAATTTATGCAAATCCTAAACTTTCAAGCATGAAAGCTATTAAAAATAAACAAATTTATATCGTAGATTATAATTACATGTTTGGTTATGGCTACAACACAATAGATGGAATGGAAGCATTAGCAAAAGAGATGTATCCAGACTTATTTAAATAAGAGAGTCGATTAGACAGCTTAAAAAAGGGGGAGAAATTATTAATTTCTCCTCCTTTTTGTTATAGCAATGGAAGCAGCTCTCTATTAAACATTGTAATTGTTTCGGCAGATGGATAAAGGATGTTGTGAATCGAGAACGAGCTAGAAAGTTCTTTCTTGGCTCGCTTAATATTAATGGTATCAAACAAATGAGGTTTATAGCACATGCCCAACCAAGCAATGCTCATTGCTGATCCTGCAAAAGCCTGTATTTCTTAAATTTTCGTTAAACACCAGAAGGGAGTACTTAAAAAAAGTATCCCACTCTGTTAGTGTTAACGATATGCAAATAGCTGTATATCCTGTTTGATTATCTTATGTTGACTTGACTTGGAGCAGGGAAGTAGCCTGTATCTATTCCATATTGAATCATTCTGTGAATAAAGGCTGTATTAGGTACTGCACATTCAATTTTCGTATTGACTAAAAATTCTAGTGTTTTTTTGCAATTGAAAATAAACGGGGAATCACCAGCTCCATCACCTTCAAGCTGAGCAATGGCTAACGATAAATATTCCTGTGCTTCTTTTGTATGCTCACTATGCAATAGCCAATTTGTATATTCCTGTGCTGAAACGATTGATAGATCATAGCCAAATTCCTTAATCATGTCGATTAATTCTAAATAAGGAAGCGATACAGGATTACATAAATGGAAGACATGACCGTTTGCTGCTGGCTGACTTGCCAGAGAAACGAGTGCTTGGCTCGCATAATTAATAGGAGTAAAGTCAACATGCCATTGTGCAGTAGGTGTTTTACCTAAATAAAGCATCGATTTAATCATACGGTAAAAGGCATTGTCATCAATATTACGTTGGAATTTGCCTGTTTCAGAGTGACAACTTAAATTTCCTACACGATAAATGGAAATAGGAATGGCATCATTTACAGCATTTCGAACAAGATTTTCCGCCTCTAGCTTACTTTGGGTATACACATTATTAAGCTTCACATCGTAATTAAAATTACCTTTTGCCTCATTTGAGCCCCATTGAATGGCAGCTAACTCCTCTGGAATACCAATTGTTGATACATAATGGAAATGCATACCCGGTTTTCGTTTAGCTATTTCAAGCAAATGGCGAGTACCATTCACATTGACATTATTGAAATGGTCAGCCGCACCAAAATGACGTACATCGGCACCACAATGAATGATTGCATTGATTTTTTCCAGCAACATTTGTTCAGCTTCATCAGATAAATCAAGTTGTTGCTTTCCTAAGTCGCCTGGGATAACTGTGACACGCTCTTTCATAGGATGAACAAGATCGTTGCCAAAGTAAAATTGCATACTATCCATTAGCTTGTCCTCAATCGTTGCATGGGCACCTGGTCGAATAAGACAGCAAATATGTGCATTTGTTGTTGTTAACAGCTCGTATAATATATGGCTTCCTAAATAACCTGTAGCTCCTGTTAATAATACCGATGTCATTGGCAAGGGTCTTACAGTTTGAGAGACTTGCAGCGGACTTGGCTCCATTAAATCCTTAAAAACAAGATTAGCTGGTTGCTCTTGATTGTCATTAGCTTCCGGCTGATAATGACGGATATATTGATCTAGCTCTGCAATCGTTTGGTAGTGGAAGAAATCTTGTATTTTTAAGAATGGTATATGCTTTTTCACTTGTACAAGAATTTCAAGCACTTTTAATGAATGACCTCCAATATGGAAGAAATTATCGTGAATGCCTATTGGCTCGATACCAAGTGCCTTTTCCCATGCGGTAGCTAGCAGCTGCTGTATATTATTTTGGGGTGCGCTGTATGCATGGCTACGCGATAAAACCACTTCCAGTGATGCTAGTTGTTTTCGATCGATTTTTCCTGTAGGAGAAAGCGGCATTTCAGGCAATTCTATAAAACGCTCAGGCACCATATAATCTGGTAGAAGAGTTGACAGGTAGTCTCTTAAAATATCTTCCTCAAGTTGTATACCACTAGTCACTGTATAGTAGGCAAATAAATGATTGTTACCATCGGACTTTTTCTTCGCAATGATTACGACTTCCTGAATGTTAGGATGATTGCTTAACACCGTTTCAATTTCTCCAAGCTCAATACGGAAGCCCCTTACTTTGATTTGTGAATCCTTGCGCCCAACAAATTCAATAATACCACTAGGTAATAGGCGAACTAAATCACCTGTACGATACATTTTTTGTTCTGGCTTCAATAGATGAGGTACAAATACCTCAGCCGTTTTTTCTGGCTGATGTAAATAGCCTGCTGCTAAACCAGCACCTGCAATACATAATTCTCCAGTTTCATGAACTGGGCAAAGCTGCTCATCGTCATTAACAACATACATCTCATAATTAGCGATTGGTCTGCCAATAGGAATACTGGATTGTTTATCTATTATAGAATCCTTTATCTTGAAGTAAGAGGACAATACTGTACATTCAGTTGGTCCGTAAAGATTAATAATCTCTGTAGTTAATCCAAATTTTTCATGCCATTTTTGAACGACAGCAGGTAATAGAGCTTCGCCACCAACAGATAGGTAGTTTAGTGTTGTCAGTTTTTCTCGGTATTCTACAGGTAAATGTGTTGCTAGCTGTGTAAAGAAAGCATTGGGTACAGTGGCAGCGGTTACTTGCTCACGACCAATCATATCAGCAAATGCTTCAATCGATAGACGTTCCACACTTGTTAGCATATGAAGCCTTGCTCCAGAAAAGAAAGCGGTAAAAGTCTCTGTTACTGATGGGTCAAAACTATAGGAGATAAACTGAGAATATACATCGTCTTGTGTTGAATGGTAGATTCTTTGATTATCTGTAATCAAATTAATAACAGATTCATGTTTAAGCATAACCCCTTTTGGTTTGCCCGTAGAACCAGAAGTATAAATAATATAGGCTAGGTCGGATGGATGTATTTCACAAGTTAGATTTTCCTGTGAGTAGCCTTTTTCTGATTGGTTGATCGTTAACACTGTACGTGTTTGGGAATCATTATGTATGAAATCATTCAGTAATGCTGTATGTTCGTTTTTCGTTAGAATAAACGGGGCACCTGTATCGTTTAATAGATACTGACACCGTTCTTTCGGGTAGCTTGGATCAATAGGAACATATACACCACCAGCTTTCAGGACACCTAAAAGGCTGATGATTGTTTCTTTACTTCGTTCCATAACGATTGCCACATAGTTTCCTTTTTGCAGACCGTTTGCTATTAGCATGTGAGCAACTTGATTGGATTGTTCATTTAGCTGATGGTAGGTCATCTTACCATTTTCAAAGGACAATGCAATGCGTTCAGCAAACTGTTGTGCTGCCTGATAAAATACGTCAGGTATTGTGGTGTTTTGATCGTAGTCAGCTAATGTTTGGTTTAAAGTTTGATAGGCTAGTAAATCTTCTTCGTTCAACAGTTGTGTACGATTGGATGGTAGAGTTTGTGGCTCATAAGAATGCGTATTATTCTCTAATGGGTATACATCAAATTCTCGTTTATTATTCAATCATGACAACTCCTATTTTAGAAAAGGGCAGACACTTATGAAGGAGTGTTTATGCCATTAGTTCCACAGAAAATGAATCATTCTCAGAATTCTAACGGACATACATCTCCTGATAAGAGCAGCCCTTTCGCTTTTTTATTTCACTACAAAGGTATTAACAACATTTAATAGTTCATCAGATAACTCGGATAATACTTGAGCTTCTTCAGAAACTCGTTGTACGGTATTCAGCTGAGAGGCAGAAGTTGCGGCAACTGCTCTCGTATTGTCTTTTGAATTGATAGAGAAGTCTTCCATATCTTTAACAGCAGATGTTACTTCTTCCATACCAGCTGCCATTTCTTCAATCGTAGCAGAAAGCTCTTGAATTTGTCCTGTTACATGATGAATGGAAGTTAGAATCTGGCTAAATGATTTTTCTGAATCATTAATCATAACAATTCCATGATCGACCTCTTCTACAGCGTGAACCATGATATTGACAGATTCGTTTGTATCATGCTGGATATGAGAAATAAGTGTAGAAATTTCCCGTGCAGATGCCTCAGACTGTTCAGCAAGCTTACGTACCTCGTCAGCAACCACTGCAAACCCACTACCAGCTTCTCCAGCACGGGCAGCTTCGATGGCTGCATTCAATGCCAGTAAATTTGTTTGGGAAGCGATTCCCGTAATAATGCCCACAATTTCTTCAATTTTATTGGAGTGATCGCCAAGTAATTTAACAGAAGCAGCAGACTGATTTACAGCTTTACTAATCGCATTCATTTGTGCAACTGATTTATTTGTCGATTCATTACCTCTTTCAGCTTCCTCTGATGCTAAGATAGAGGATTCTGAAATTTGATTGGATGTCATCGCAATGCGTTGGATACCAATACTCATTTCTTCAATAGTAATCGTACTCTCTTTTGCCTTTTGAACTTGGAGATCCGCACCACTCGCAATTTCTTGCATAGAAGAAGCTACATTATTATAAGAATCGGAAGCTTCCTGCATATTTGCCGATAAAACGTTGGCTGTGTTTGACACACGAGCAGAAACGTTTGTTGTACTTTTAATGACAGTTTTTAGATTTTCAATCATTAAGTTAAAGTTTTGTGTGAGCGTTCCTATTTCATCTGTAGAAGTAACGGATAATGGTTCAAGCTCTAAATTACCTTCTGCTACTTTTTTAGATTGTAAGGAAAGCTGTTGAATTGGTGTTAATTTTTTTCTCAAAAGAGTGTATACAGCAATAGATGAACCAATTAAGAAAATAACAGTGACTAATAATGTCCATAGAGCTTCAGACATGGCTTTTCCAGTTACCATCGATACGTCATAGTCAATGGCATATGCAGCCAACATATCACCATTTTCATCTAAAATGGGTGTGAGGCCCGTTTTGTAGCTACCAAACTCATCGCTATAAATATCTGTTGCTGTTGCTTTTTTTGTGTTAAAAACCTCTTTGATTCTTGCTAGGAAATCGGGAGATAAACCCATAGCAATCATATCTTGATTATATTCAGCACCTAGTTCTAGTATACTAGATGAAAGAACAGGTGCATTAATATTTTCTCCATTAACCGTAATTAAAAATAGATTGGTAATGCTATCAGAATTGTCATTGATCGCATCCATTTCTCTTGTTAATTTTAAGGCGTCGGAGTTACTGTTTGTTGGATTATCTAGTATTGATTTCAACGTATTGATATCAATCGTTTTTGCTAAGATCATGCCTTTGTCAGAGAGCGATTGATCCATATCTGTTAAATTACTATTTCTGACAATATAATAAGAAAGGCCTAAAGTAACTAAACCAAATAATAATAAAATACTTACCATTATTACGGTTAGTTTTTTGCTAATGGACATATGCTGCTTCTTGCGTTTTTTCATACTTTTCCTCCTAATATGATATAACAAATATTTCAAGCTAAGGATAAGAAATGGATAATTTAGTCAATGTACTGCACATTGAAGATTGTGATGTTATTCGTAGAAGTCCAGATGCATATTAAATATTTATGAATGCAAAGTAATCTATTTATCCCCTAACATTAAACTACTATACTGCCAAAAAAATTGATTCACAACCCAGAAAACTTACTATTTAAAGTCTAGATTTATAAAATTAAAGAATGGAATTTAGTTTTTTAGTCTGTCTATTTTGTATTTTAGTCTGTATTTTTACAAAAATTCGAACGATTACTAGTATAAAAAAGAAGTTTGCTTGGAACTAGTCGATTTCAATTGAATTAAAAATTTGGTGGATATCCTATTTTTCAACTCCTTGTTAGGGCTTTTTACTTATTTTGTAATGTCTGATATGCTTGAGAATGCTATGGTTTTCTGTCATTTTTATTATGGGAATAAAATGAAAAAAAGGTTATTTCTTTATTCAAAGATGAACAAAGAAATAACCTTTTCTAATTGGCTATGGTCGAGGATTACCAAAGATACCTGGTAAAATATTAGGCAATCCTGGTATTAATGGTGGTGGGAAACCGGGATATTGCCCTCCTGGACGTGGTGGATAAGGTTGCGGCGGATAGGGCTGTGGTGGATATGGACGTGGAGGATAGGGTTGCGGTGGATAAGGTTGTGGCGGATATGGACGTGGAGGGTATGGTTGCGGCGGATAAGGTGGTGGATAGGGTGGTGGATATGGCGGAGGATAGGAACTACCAGGTGGTGTACCTGTACCTGCGGCAGTAATTTGACTAACATCCACAGTCACTATTTGACCGTTATCTAGCTGGATTTCAGCTGTTCTTCCTCCAGTGCCAAATGTTCGAATCAATGTACCTGCATAAGTACCTGTGGGGAGTGTTACCCATATTTTCATACCTGGGCGAAATTGACTGTTAAAATCATCAGGAGCTAATCTAGGATAAACCAATGAAACACACCTTTCTTCATTTTTTCTAACATATGCCTATTGCGATAATTGCCATAGGCTTTAGGCTAGTCGATACTTAAGGTTGAAATTGTTATAAAATATAACGATTTTCATTATAATAAGGAAAAAGGTTAAAAGGATGTTTAGCAAATGGCGATTATTAAAATAAAAAAGATGAACATACAAAATTTACGAAATGTAAGACAAGGCGAAATTGTACTAGGAGTAAATTTTGAGACATTTCTACAAGCAAATGTTGTAGGGCTGTATGGACAGAATGGCTCTGGAAAGACAACCATTGTGGATGCATTTGAAATATTAAAGACACTTATATCGGGTTGGCTTGCTGAAGTGAAACTACCCTCACAAGAAAAACGACTTATCTTAGCAGGTGAGCAAACAGCCTGCATAGATGTCGAATTTTTAGTTGAAAATCAATTTGGGACGTTTTATGTAAATTACTATGTGGAGCTACAGGAGGATCAGCATCGGTTATATACAACGCTGGAACGTCTTAGCTATCGAGAAAATGCTAAAGGGAAGCGTTCAAAGATATTAGTAGCTGTAACAGAGAAGGACGTCCGAATTCGTCAATCAAAACTGGCTGATTTAAGTGAGCAGGCACGTATCCAATTACTTGTTATTCAACAGTTAGCAAGAAAGCAATATATGTCATTTCTATTCCATAAAGATGTAAAGCCATTGTTACAGGAACGACTTTCGGAGCAAGAAATGCAACTACTTCAAAATATTGCGGTTGATTTTAATAGAGACTTACATGTTGTTAATAATCAAAATATAGCACCATTATTTGAAGAACGGATCATGCCGTTTAGTATTCATTTAGAGAAAACGAGAGGTCTAATACCTTACGATTTAAAGGGACCAGCAATATTACGAGAGGATGCATTCTATGCATTATGTGAAGTAATTGAGCAAAGTAACCGTGTGTTAACGGCTATTATTCCGGGTCTAACTATTAAAATTAATGTGATTACAAAGCAAATGATGGATAATGGTGAGCCGGGAATTCGTTTTGAATTTTTATCACAGCGTGGAGAGAGGGAATTACCGCTGCGAACAGAGTCTGAGGGGATTTTAAAGATCATTTCTGTTCTTAGTGTATTGATAGCTGTCTACAATAATCCGAATGCCTGTGTGGTTATTGATGAATTAGATTCGGGAGTATTTGAATATTTGTTGGGTGAGTTGTTAACAGTGATAGATGAGGATGGAAAAGGACAACTTATTTTTACATCCCATAATCTACGTGTGTTAGAGGTGCTAGCTATTAAAAACTTATGGTTTACAACGACAAATGAAAATCACCGCTATATGCAGCTAAAAGGCATTAAAGAAGTAAATAATGCTAGAGATGTCTACTTACGTGCTATTCAACTTGGTGGACAGGATGAAGATGTCTATAAGGAAACCAAAACATTTAAAATTAAACGTGCTTTTCGTAAAGCGGGTGTTCAGTATGACTAAAAAGGTACTCTTAATCATTGTGGAAGGACAAACGGAGCAAATTATTTTAGAGGATTATTTAGATGCTCACTTTGCGAATTCAACCATACGTTTTGATGTACAACGTGAAGATATTTTGACAAAATGGGATGCCCATAAACGTATCCCGAATATTAAAAATAGTGTGGTACGAGTAATCCAAAGCTATCTTGAAAAATATAAATTTTTAGCAAATGATTTAACTGCTGTCGTTCATATTACAGATACGGATGGTTGCTTTATTGCACCGGAATGTGTCAAGGTAGATGAGAAAATTGAGCAAAATTTATTTTATACTGAGGATGCTATTTTAGTGAAGTCAGCTAAGCGTAAAGAACAAATTGAACAACGTAATGATATGAAAGCGAAGAATGCTAAAATTTTAATTGCCAACGACCATTTTAGCATTAATCGTATGAAAGTACCTTATCAATTGTTTTATTTCTCTACGAATTTAGAGCATGTTTTATGGGATGAGCGCAATGAAATCCCAACAGAAAAAATACAAAAAGCAGATGCGTTTATGGACAATCTATCTGGCACAATTGAAGAATATTTGAGAGCCTATCTCCCGGTTAGTTCAGAGCTACCTTATAGGGAAAAAATAAAGAAAAGTTGGTCGTTTTTAATGGAAGGTTGCCATTCATTGCAACGAGGTACGAATGTACCACTATTATTTGAAATGATTAAAACGGATGTACAATAAAAACAGGTGACTTGTTTTGTCACCTGTTTTTACTTGGCTTACATTAGCGCATTTGTTCATAGCTACGAATATGAGTTAAAATGGCAGGATCTTTAATTTTAGTATCTTCACTTAGTAATAACAGTTTTGACATGATTTCGGCTGTGCGTGGATCATCATCCACCATTGGTAAGAAAATTCGTCCACGATGCTGTGATGGAACAGCAATAATCGGAATCATCGAACCACCTACTTGATGCACCACACCGCTTCCTAAATGTAAGGAGTAGCTTGCTAGCTTACCTTCAATGAGGGCATGCTGTTTTTTCACTTCCACATTGTTTAGCTTCAATAATTTAGCTAATTCTTCTACAATAATACTGCGCATATCAACAGTAGAATGACTTGCCTCAGGATCTACACCACCAATATGAGCAACGCTGACAACAAGGTCAATATCTCGCATAACCTCAGAGAATATCGTAGCAGGAATAACATCTAACACGATATTTTTGCCGGTTAGACGATCATAGAAGTAAACCCCTTCGATTGCAGGTGCTTCAATTTCTGCTGGGGTAAACCAATCTGCCTGTGCATACAAGGATGCCACAATATTTTCCTTGTAATACACTTTACGAGGACCTGTTTCATAACTCATTTGCCAGCCTCGTGTTTTCAGCAAAGCTATTGTTTGTGATGGATTTACCTGATGTCCTGCATAGCGCAATGATTGTTTTTGTGCTTTTTCATCTGCATTGATGAGATATAACTCACGGAACACTTGCTTAAATGGTTGTTGTATTTTGTGCTCAAACATATAGGCTTGCCACTGTCTCCATTGACCACTTTCTAAAAGGTGATAAGGGTGGGCAATCTTGATGGCGGACGTTGGTGCCAGTGCCACAATGTCAGCAGATAAAAGCTGTAAGCCATCTGGTGTAAGCATGCCAACATGTTCATCACTGATAAAGATGAGCTTTTGTAAAAGGGGAGCTAGAATCGGATGAGCTAATAAATGGATAAGCTCATCAGCTGAAAATACGGTTTCTAATTCCATAGCCTGCTCCAGTGCTGGACGCGCCCGTTTATATTGTTCTTGTAAATCTTTTCGAGCTTCCTGCAAGGTTACAATAGCAGCATGTTTTTTTAATGCAGCAGGAATATTCTTTAGACGTTTACCATCCTTTTCAACGACAATGGCTACAGACGCATCTTCTTCAATTTGCAAATGAGCTGTAATTTGCTCGATTTGTTGTGCTTTAAATAAATACTTGATGTCGTTAAAGGCTGATAATTCCATACGCCATGTAAAGCGTGTGGCTTCTCCATCACCAGCATTGCGTGCTAAGTTTTCTAGTGCAATACTGGCTGCGCGTGCTTCACTAGCCCGGCGTTGCGCACCAAATTGCTTACTTTCCTTTAAAAATTGTTGAATAAATTGATAGCGTGTTAGGGCATCTTTATCATCAGATTTATTTAAAGGAATCAGGCCAAGTGCGCGTAATTTATCTTTATTACGCTTGTCT
This sequence comes from Lysinibacillus sp. FSL L8-0126, assembly GCF_038630385.1. NCBI lineage: Bacteria > Bacillati > Bacillota > Bacilli > Caryophanales > Bacillaceae > Lysinibacillus > Lysinibacillus sp. FSL L8-0126. The sequence goes on from NZ_CP152028.1 coordinate 2,058,861, forward strand.
TGAATTTCTTGCATAAATGGTTTGGGACTGAGCTTACCGATAGCCGTATCTGCATAAAGCTGTGCCCGACGATGGTTGGCTCCTTCAGAAGCATATTTTGCTGCATCATAGACGAGTTTGAATTTTTTTGCACCAAGTGTTTCGTAGGCACTTTGGAACCAAGCTAAATCGAATGCACCATCACGAAAATCCTCAGCAGTTATGCTAGAGAAGAGGGCAATCTGATCTTTGGCAAAGTCTGATAAAGAATCAGTTGTATGGGCGATAAAATACCAGGCTGATTCCTTTAATCCATCCCAGTCAATGACCTCACTGACAAGGTCTATCCAATGCTGGTTGTACATCATGGCTTCGATTAAACGTTCTTTTGAAATATCTGTTTGTTCCCACGCCTCTTTTAATTGCTGTGCCGTTTCTTCTTTTTTAGGGTAGCAGCTAGTTAGCAATCGAGAGAATACATCCTTTTTCGTTTCGGCTTGCCAAATATAACCTCGCGCAAGCTTTTCTCCATCAAGTGCCTGTAGAATTTGTAAGAAATAATGAATACCCTCAAAATAAGAAATATTACTAGCAAGCTTGGTTACAGTGGTAGGTGTATCACCACGCTTTAGCTCTATGGCTAAAATACGATCAATCGCTTGTTCACGAATAGCAAAAAAATCTGTTAAGTCTTCAAATGACTGCTGATAGCGTTCTAGTAATTTATTAGGCTCGTTAAATATTTCTGAAGCAAGTGTATCAGTAAAGATGGCTTCAAATAAATGATCCTGTGTCAATAACCCAGCCTTCATAGCATCTAAATATTGGAACAGTGATAAATTGTATACATTAGCACTATAGCCTTCGTTTTTCATACGCTTTGTAAGCTCTTCATTGATCGCGAGCATTTTGACATATTCACCATAGGTTGAGTAACCAGACCAGCATCGCTCTACAAATGTCTCAATAACATCCAAATCAATAATAGTAGATGTAGAACGATAGTAATAATAACTTTGCTCTCTAACATCAAGCTGCCACTGATCTGCAGGGATTTGTTTGAATAGCTGTAGCATTATGCCGATAGCCTGTTCAAAGCTATTAAATTCAGGAGCATGCTTTTCTAGTAATGAGAGAGCTTCTTTATGCAACATTGTCTCTCCTGAAATTTTATCGCTATCTTGCGATAGCACAGAGAAAATTTGTTGAATCGTATAGTTATATTTCAAGGAATCAAATTGAACAACTCGTGCTTTAATTTCTTCGTATTGGAAGAAAGGTTTAATAAGTGTATGGGCTGCATCGGAAAGATCATGGGCAGCAGGGTATTCTGATAGATTATTGTAGAAATTAAAATAGACTAAGTCCTCACGGCTAAATAGAGATGATTTGATCCATTGAACAATTTCCTCAGGAATAGGATAAGCATCTAGACTAGCATCTCGCCGACTGTCCGTTTTATCTGTCAGGACACTATATTGTTGTCCTAACGTTGTAGTAATAGGCGTATCATTCCATTGGTACGTCTCATACTCAAGTTCAGCATGTTCATCAAGTACTTGGATAAGTTGCTCAAGCTTCGACAGCAATTTTTCAATATCATATTGAAAAAATTGTTCAAATGGTGTCGGTGTCTGTACATAGAAAGGAACAAGCTGCTGCCAAGGTTCTTCACCATTCATTTGAATGGCCCCATCGGCAATACGATCATATTGAATAGGGGAATGCGGCGTATATAAGCCAAAGCCATTGCGCTCGTTATACTGTGGTACATCCCTTGCTACTAATTGTTCTAACAGAACTTGTTCACTTTTTGTTATTTTTGGTAATAAGGAACATAAAGTGGTAATTTGCTCACTCGTTAAATTGTCGTCCTTAGAAGCTTCTAACAGTAATTCAAGTCCTCCAAGCCTTTTTAACTGCTTACTATCTTTTATCAGTCGTTCAGCACTTTGCAATAACGGGTCCTGTGGTTGAGCTTTTAACAAGGAGATAGCCTCTTTACGAAGTGCCCCTGATTTATTAGCTAAAAGATCTTCAATTTTTACGATTTCTTCTTCGGTTGGTGTCAGAGCATGTATTTTTTTCAATGCAAGAGAACGATTGATGGAGCTGCGATCTCGTAAAGAATTAAATAAAAATTCACGTTGACCTTGTGTTTTAGGATCAAGACAATAAATATTAAGTAAGCCGATTCTACTTGATGGTGAGTAGGAATCTGCCTGTGCAATAATTCGTTGGAATAATACCTCATCTTGTACATGATGGGCCAAAATAATTTGGGCTGAAATTAAATCTTCTAATGATAAATGGACATGGACAAAGGATAAAGGTTTACCTGTAATATTCAGCCCTTCTTTTGTAACTTCATTCTTAGCCCATTCTAGTTGTTCGAATAATAGATATTCAATGCCTTGCAACTGTGCATTTTCTTGCATGAATTTTTGAAGGTTTTGATCCCATTCATGATCTCTTGCATACTCGCTATTAATATAGTGGTTAGCATAGAGGAAATTGCCCCATGCAAAGGCAAATAACTCGATATCTTTCGTCGTTAAAATTAAATCCTTCACAAATGGCGCTGTAAATGAGGTCTTAGATAAATTTTTTAAAAAGGCAAGCGTTGTAAGCTGGATATGTTTGTTACGCTTTAAGAGCGTTGTCACGACAGCATCTAGCCTTGTATAGTCTCTTGTAGCAGTTGCCCATAATGCGACATAAATATCAATTGTACGTTCACTCTTTAGTAGCTGTTCAACAAAGTTATCTTCTTCGATGGCTTGGACAGCTAAAGCTAAAACTTCCTCCGTCACTTTTTGATTTTCAAAGCTATTATAGCCAAGCCCCATCCAAGTATCGACTGCTCGAATCACAGAGGAGAAGCGTGTTAGTTGATGTTCTTGAATAAGTTTCATCATTTTTAGCTGTGCAACAAGATTGCCATGGTCAATATTTTCAACGATTGCTTGTCGTAGCCCTTCTTGACGGGCAGCTGCTACTAATAATTTGCCAAGAGCCTCGTGCATACGGTGGTTATTGGACTTAAAAATACCCCGAATGAACGGATGACCGAAAAAGCTACTGTGATGCTCATCAAATAAAATACTTTCCACTACCTCTTCAATAGAAGGATTTTCTAAAGAGAGTTCGTCAGCAAGCAACTGTTCAAAGACGTTAAAGCCCATTACTTTTATATTTTCATTCTTCAAAACGTAAGAGCTGTAATTGGGATAGGTACCATGTTCGTATTGATGATGATTCGCTAGTAACTCCTCCAAAGTAATTTCCTCAAAGGTCAGCATTTCTTCTATTAATTGTAAACACTGGAATAGATGATCCTGCACGGGTTGAGATGAACGAAATGATCGACGTAAAACATCGGTTTGGAACATTGTAGCATCAAAACGTAATGCTAGTTTCTTAATCTTTAGTGCACGTTCTTGTGAAGAAAATAGCGTAAGCACGTCAAATAGTGGACCACTAAATAGCTCTTCAAGTGTTGAATTTTGTTGAGCAGCAATCAGCTGTTCTATTTCATAATCTCTGTTGTCCATATATTTTAGTAATGCTGCAGCTAATGGCTGTATAGCTATAGGTGCGGAATCGACTATACCTTGAAAATATGTTTTTTGTTCATGTGAAAGTGTCATGAAATATCCCTCCTTACCAAATGCGTCCTGCAAGCATAGTTAATTTAATGAATGTAAAAACATCGTCTTCCTGTATGGTTAAAGGTGTAGTAAGAGAATCTAGCGATTCCTCATTGTGAAGGACCAAGAACAGCTCATCTTGAAATGCTTGAAGCATATTGGACATGGCTTGGTCAACTGACTGTAAAGAATCATTTTTCTTCTCTCCAAAATGTACTTTCCCATACTGGGTTGCGTCATCTAATTGCTGATCCGTTAAGTAAAGATGAAGTGGTGTATCGACCATTTTTTCATTAAATTGTTGTACCTGCTGTGTCACAAGTTGAACAAGTAAATCTTGTAAAGTTGTAACAGGCTCATCAATAGAAAATGGAATTTTTTGAAGCTTACGAGATTTCTTGCCGATTACTTTTTGCTGGTAAAATAAACGCAATCTAACACCTCCTTACAATAATTTCATTATACAAGAGTGGTGATAGTGAAAAGAATAAGGCATATGATACTAGTTGCGTTAAATATTTCGGGAAAAGTGCGACAAAAACTAGCGTACAGAGACTTATGTATAAGGTAGAAAGAGGGGGAATTTATACAGAAGGATATGTCATATATAGAACGTTTGTACGATAAATATTTTAGGGTTGTGTATCATTTTGCGTTTTCTTATACAAATAGTAGAGAAGAAGCAGAAGATAGGACACTAGATATATTGAAAACATTAAAATGAAGGGAAAGTAAAAACATGGATATTATCGAGTACATGGCATACAGCAGTAGAATACATAGCAAACAAAAAATCAGGTGAATGGGGGTTCCGAAGCCTTAGGAAATTATTATTCATACACTAATAAAAAAACTATTTTAAAAAGGATGATAAAATACACCATCCAAAAATTCATCCACTATTCGAAGTAATAGATTTTTGTGGTGTTGTAGCAAGACATCTTTTCTTATCGGGTTTCATAAGATTTATAGGTATGATTTTATCAAGCGAGAAGGAGGCAAAATCATTCAAATACATGTTGTACGGGCTGGCGAGTCTTTATGGGGTATTGCGCAGGCGTATGGGACTACGGTTCAGAGTATTGTAGAGGCCAATCAAATTCCCGATCCAAATCGTTTAGTTGTGGGGCAAGCTCTTGTGATCCCAATTGTCGGAAGTTTTTATTATGTACAGCCAGGCGATAGCTTATGGTCAATCGGGCAACGCTTTGGTATTAATTATGTAACGCTTGCTCAAGTAAATGGTATTAATCCCAATCAACCATTAGCTATTGGAACGAGATTATATATTCCACAACCGCCAAAAACCAGGGCAGAAACATTGGCGTATTTAGAGCCCAGAGGAACATCTGTTAGCGAGGCCCTCTTGAATCAGGCTAGGGAAGCGGGTCCCTATTTAACATATTTAGCTTTATTCAGTTATGAGGCAAGAAGGGATGGAACCCTACAGAGACCACCGAGTCAAGGTGTGACACAAATTGCGGATGATACGGGAGCATCTCTGGCTATGGTTATTTCCAATCTGGAGAATTTTAGTTTTAGTGGCGAGTTAGCGAGAGATATTTTTCAAAGTACGGCTGTTCAAGATTTATTATTTGATAATATTCTTGCAGAAGCAAAGCGACTTGGGGAAGTGAAAGATATCCACTTTGACTTTGAAAATTTGCCAGCAGATCAACGACAAGCTTATAACAATTTTTTAAGAAGAGCTGTCGAAAAATTCCATGCTCAAGGATATACAGTGTCTACCGCACTAGCTCCAAAAACAAGTGATAGTGAACGAGGTCCATGGACAGCAGCACATGATTATAGGGCGCATGGAGAAATAGTCGACTTTGTTTTACTCATGACCTATGAATGGGGATATTCTGCAGGACCGCCAATGGCCGTTTCGCCTCTCCCTGAGGTAGAAGCTGTTGTAAAATATGCGATTAGTGAAATACCTGCAAGTAAAATTATGCTTGGACAAAATTTATATGGCTATGACTGGACGTTACCTTTTGTACAGGGTGGACCGTACGCGGAAGCACTTAGCCCACAAAGAGCCATTGAAATTGCCAAACGTTATAATGCAGCAATTCAGTTTGATTGGCGAGCCCAAGCACCATTCTTTGAATACTATGATGAGCAAGGTAGGGCACATATGGTGTGGTTTGAAGATGCTAGATCTATTCAAGCAAAATTCAATCTTATTAAACAATATAATCTCCGTGGTATTGGTTATTGGAAGTTGGGGCTACCATTCCCTCAAAATTGGGTATTAATTGGAGCCAATTTTGATGTGGTGAAGAAATAACATGAGGAAGGAAAATAGGGTTTACCCAATGTATTTTCTTCTAAGTGGAAATTATCTGTAAAAAACATTTCTAAATATCGGAAAATACATTATAATTATGGTAAATAGTATTTTAGGAGGGATATTTTGGGTAAATTTAAAAAGTTAGGTATTATTTTGACGTCAACAGCATTTTCTGTTGGTATTTTAGCACCAATTTCGCATGTATCTGCAAATGTAAAGGAATCATCGGAGCGTATCGAAATTCAGGTAGCTTCAACTGAAACAAAAGTTACAAAAAACATGCTGATAAAAAAATTACGTTCACTATTCCCAGAAGAGTTCAAATTTGTAGCGGATAATGACTTTAATTCTGGACCAGGTCATTTTTATAGAGATGATACAACGGTTCGATATGAACTAAACTTCTATAAGACAATTAATGGTAAAGATGCACATGGTAGTTTTGTATTTAAGGGCGATGATTTAGAACTAGAAAGTTTTTATTATCAGCCTGCAAATATAGCAGAAGCAATCTATCCAGCAAAGTATTCAGAGAATGAGGCGCAAAAAATTGCACAAAAATTCCTGGGTAAATTTGTTGATTCGGATAATTACAAACTTCGTGATGATTATAACGAATATGGTTTTAATATTACTAGACCGTTATCAGAACCAATTACTTACTCCTTTGTCTATTCACCAATTTATAATGGGGTTCTTATTGGAGATCAAAGTATTACTATTCATGTTCTGGCAAATGGTGAAATTACGGGGATGTCTAGTAATGCAGAATCTATTAGTAAAGCTTCCTTTGATCGTTTAGATCAAAAAAAGAATGAGGAAGATATGCTGGCACAAGTTCGTGATAATTTAGCTGTCGAGCTTCGTTATTATATTGATTACGACTACAGATCTAATCAACGTAATGTGAAGCTTGTGTATACGCCTGCCACAGGGTTCAATGGTGTACATGCTCTAAATGGGCAATGGCAGACAGCAAATGGTTTTACTGAGCAATTGCCGAAGACAAAGAGTGTTGAGAAAATTTCAGCACAGCCATTACCACCAAGAAAGAACGGTATGACGGCAGCTGAGGCTGAAGAGTTCGCGAAAAATTTCTTAAAGGTTGATGAGAGTAAAGCGAAGCTCAATATAGAATTAGTAGATGAAAGAGAAAATGACAATGGTGAGACGATATACTCTGTAAACTATACGTATATGTATGGCAATGGTGGATCTGGTAGCTCTTTAGAAATCAATAAGGCGACAGGTGAACTAGTTCAGTATCATGACCTATCGAGAGATTTTTTAGTAGATAACAAAGTAAATGCTATTTCGAAGGACGCTGCATTGAAGAAGGCAACTGATTACTTGAAGGAATGGGCACCTTCATATCTACATGAGTATTCAATGCCAATCGAGGATGCTGTATTTGATCAATATAATAAGGAATATTACTTCACCTTCCCACGCATTATGAATGGAATTGCAGTTGTAGGAGATGGCTTATATGTAGGTATTGGCTCTGATGGATCTTTACGCTCACTAAGTGTATATAAGCAAAAGATAGATAGCTGGCCATCTATCAATAAGGTCATTTCAGCTGACAAAGCAAAAGAAGCCTATAGCAAGGCACTTACATTGCAACTACAATATGTAAAACAAGATATGGAGAATAAACAACATTATGATTTAGTGTATGCTCCTACGTACAATGGTAGTTTATTTAACCAGATTGATGCTATTTCTGGTGAATGGTTAAATAATGTAGATGACTCTAAAGAGAAGCCTGTTATTTCTCACCCAACGGCTGCCAAAGAGTTAAATTATTTATTAAATCAAAATGTGTTAGAGGTAAAAGATCTAGCAAACTTTAATGCGGATGCTGCTGTGACAAAAGGAGAAGCATTGAAAATTTTATTACATTCCTTAACATATGGTTACTATGGTAATGGAGATGGTGAAAAGCAATCCTTTAACAATATTGATAAAAAGCATCCACTCTATGGAGTAGTAGAACAAGCTGTTAAAATGGGGATCATACAGCCTGCAAATCAATTTGCATTGGATGCGACTCTGACTCGTCAAGAGTTCGCAGAGTGGTCAATCAAACTATTACAATTAGATAATGTTGCTAAATATAAAGATATTTATAAATTAAACTTTGCTGATGCAACTTCAATTGATCCAGCGTATACAGGCTATATTGCTTTAGCACATGGTATGGGTCTAATTGATGCACAGCAAAACAACTTTAATGCTACGAAGAGTGTGTCATATGCTGACTTGGCTATCTCAACAGTCCGTTTAGCAAAGGCTATTCAAGAAAATAAAGTTGATCACAACTTCTATTATTAATTAGCGTGTCATTAAAAGGACATTTCCTCATCAAAGGAGATGTCTTTTTTGGGTTAGTTTATAGCTGGATGGGGAAATAATATGGAAAGAAGGGAGTGTATAATTTGAAATTGAAATTTTTATTAACGATTTCTTTCATGACTGTTATTCTTTATGGCTGTAATAAGGATGAAGTAAAGGACGTACCTACTAACGCACCAGCAAATCAAAATGGTACACAGCAGACTGGTGATACGCCAACAGACCAAATGACCTTTAATTTTTTAGAGTTTTCATTAGATGTTGATTATTCTGCAACAGAGTCATATGAGGTAGAATATGAAGACAAAAAATCAGGTATAGAAGCGAAGTTACAGGATGACCGTAAGAATGAAAGACTGCAAGGGGATGAAGCTTATACAAAATTAGAGCCATTATTTAAGCAGTTAAATTTCGATTCGACAACACCTAATGATGAGGTAATCGATCAAGTAATTAAAGTATTTAATATTGAAGCCAACTACCAATCCATTGAAGTCGATGTTGAATTTGTTGACGGAAATGAAAAGGAATTTACACGAATTAAATAAGAGAAATACGCCAGCTAATAGATTCAATACGTTAGCTGGCTTTTCCATTCATTATCGTACCCAATGTCGATGCTTAGCAAGGAAACGAATAAAAGAATTCAGATTGTTTGCCACACCATTTTTATTGGCAAGATGCTGTAAAAACGAAACATTTTCCGTATAGCCTATTGTTTTACAGTGCTGATAGGCCTGTTCAATGAATTGTAGTGCTTTTGATTGCTGATCAGAATGCTGGAAAGCTCCAGTCACATAAACCCCATCATAAAGAACGGAGGAGGTAGTAGCTAATGTTTCTTGAATTTCAAAGCCATTTAGGATGCCTTGCTTAGTACTCACAAGTTCAACCACTATATTTTTACTTAACAATGTAGCCATTAGTTCGTTTAAGTTTTCACTACTATTGTCTGTTACAATCAGAGCTACTTTAAAAGATTTAACATTTTCGACTGCATTGATCATTTGGCTAACAGCAGGTGAGGTTTGTTGAGTATGTGGTACTTCTACTTGGATTGGTGGTACTATACCAATTTGATCAGCAATAGCTGATGCAAGTGTGTAGCTGACATGAGCAAACATATTTACAACTTGTTTTCGAATGTCTTTATTTTTTACTTTTCCAAGTTCGAAGCTAAAGGCATTAATAATATGCTTTTTCTCCACATCGGTCATACTGAGCCAGAATAATCTTGCTTGTGAAAAATGGTCTTTAAAGCTATCGCTACGTGCACGTACTTTGTGTCCTTCCAATTTTTCTTCATAATGTTTATATCCTCCGTCGCTTTCAGAGACAGGAGAGGGTGAGTTATTGGCTAAGGAGTTTTTATGGTAGCTAACTTGCCCGACATTAATGGTTTGTCGGCCATAGCCATCTCGTTGGTTATTATGGAAGGGACAGATTGGTTTATTAATAGGGATTTCATGGAAGTTCGGTCCTCCAAGTCTTATTAACTGAGTATCTGTATAGGAGAACAAGCGACCTTGTAGTAAAGGATCATTTGAAAAATCAATACCAGGTACAACATGTCCAACATGAAATGCAGCTTGTTCCGTTTCAGCAAAAAAGTTATCAACGTTTTTGTTCAGTGTCATTTTCCCAAGGATACGTACTGGAACTTCTTCCTCTGGCCATATTTTTGTTGCATCGAGAATATCGAAGCTAAAATTAAATTCATCCTCAACGGGAATAAGTTGGACACCAAGCTCCCACTCTGGGAAATCGCCTCGTTCGATGGATTCCCATAAATCTCTACGGTGAAAATCAGGGTCTTTTCCAGCGATGATTTGCGCCTCATCCCATACTAATGATTTAACCCCAAGTATAGGTTTCCAATGAAATTTAACAAAGTGTGCTTTTCCTTCAGCGTTGACAAGGCGATAGGTATTAACACCAAAGCCCTCCATCATTCGATAGCTTCGTGGGATGGATCTATCGGACATATGCCACATGACCATATGGGCAGATTCCTGATTATTTGCAATGAAATCCCAAAACGTATCATGGGCACTTTGAGCTTGAGGAATTTCGTTATTCGGTTCAGGCTTTACAGCGTGTACAAAATCGGGGAATTTAATGGCATCTTGAATAAAGAAAACAGGTATATTATTACCAACTAAATCATAATTACCTTCCTGTGTATAAAATTTTGTAGCAAAGCCGCGTACATCACGGACAGTATCAGCAGATCCTTTTGAGCCTGCAACGGTAGAAAAACGAACAAAGACAGGTGTTTTAGTTCCTTGTCCATTTAAAAATTGAGCCTTTGTAATGTCACTCGCGCATTTATAGGTTTCAAAGATTCCATGAGCTGCAGACCCGCGTGCGTGTACCACTCGTTCAGGAATTCGTTCATGATCAAAATGAGTCATTTTTTCACGAAAATGAAAATCCTCCAATAAAGTGGGTCCTCGTTCACCAGCTTTTAGTGAATGTTCATCTTCCGATATTTTTAATCCTTGGTTGGTTGTTAGAGGTTGATCTTTATCACTTACTCGGAATGCTTTTAGCTGTTGTTGTTTTTGATTGACGTCTTTTTTCATGTAAAATCCTCCTTTATAAGTTACAACTACATTCTACCCGTAGAAGAAGATGGCAAACGTGAGAAACAAAATGATTGCTGATTAAAAATGAATATGTTATTATTATCTCGAATTAAAGATAAATGAATTCGAAGTAAAAGAGGGAGTCGTATGAAGGAAGACAATCGTAACTTAAAAGCATTTACGGTCTTGTTCCGAGCATATCAAACGATTCAGGATGCCACTAAAAGAGATTTACTTCAATATGATTTAAATCAAACCGAATTTTCGGTTCTTGAATTTTTGTACCATCATGGAGAGCAGCCTATTCAAGCGATTGGTAAAAAAATATTAATTGCAAGCAGTAGTATTACTTATGTAATTGATAAGCTCGAGCAAAAAGGCTATGTATATCGAAAGGCATGTCCGAAAGATCGACGTGTTACGTATGTGTTATTAACTTATGAGGGACAGGCTTTAATGGAAAGGATTTTCCCTAGGCATGAACAAAAAATAAACGAGATTTTTGAAGTATTGGAATCGCAGGAGCTGGACACAATGATTTTGTCTCTTAAAAAAGTAGGTAAAAACGCTACTAATTATTAAAAAATTTTACACATATATCTCGAAGTCGAGATAAATGGGAGGAATATTGTATGAATCATTTAAAAGGTGTACACCATGTAACGGCTATTACAAGTAGTGCTGAAGAGAATTATAAATTTTTTACATTCGTTTTAGGTATGCGTTTAGTAAAGAAAACAGTGAATCAAGATGATATTCAAACATACCATTTATTCTTTGCAGATGATAAAGGTAGTGCAGGGACAGATATGACATTCTTTGATTTCCCAAACATCCCAAAAGGGGTACATGGAACAAATGAAATATCAAAAACTTCTTTCCGTGTACCGACGGATGCAGCTTTAGATTATTGGGTAAAGCACTTTGATCGATTGACTGTAAAACATACAGGTATTAAAGAACAGTTTGGTAAAAAAACATTGTCCTTTGTTGATTTTGACGATCAGCACTATCAGCTTATTTCTGATGAGCATAATACAGGAGTTGCTTCAGGCACGCCTTGGCAAGATGGTCCCATCCCAGTAGAATTTGCAATTACAGGTTTAGGGCCAGTATTTGTTCGTGTAGCTAATGTGAAATATTTTAAAGATATGCTAGAAAAAGTGATGCTTTTTAAAGAAATTGCAGAAGAAGGGGATTTCCATCTATTTGAAGTAGGTGAGGGTGGAAATGGCGCTCAAATTATTGTAGAGCATAACACTGTGTTACCTGTTGCTCGACAAGGCTTTGGTACGGTTCACCATGCAGCCTTTCGTGTAGAGAATCGTGCAGTATTAGATGAATGGACTGCACGTTTTGAAAGCTTTGGCTTCCATACATCTGGCTATGTAAATCGTCATTTCTTTGAATCATTGTATGCACGGGTAGCACCTCAAATTTTATTTGAATTGGCTACAGATGGTCCAGGGTTTATGGGTGATGAGCCATATGAAACGCTAGGTGAGAAACTGTCCTTACCACCGTTTTTAGAACCAAAGCGTGAGCAGATTGAAGGCCTCGTTCGTCCAATAGATACTGTAAGAAGCTCCATTACGTTCGATAAAGAATATGAGTAATATTATTTCATTCAGTAGGGTTACTACTGGATGAATACATAACTATATTGGAGGTTTAATAAGTGGAATTTTCCAAGCTGATTGATAAGCGTCGCTCTGCTAATAATTTTATCAAGGGCGTTAAGATGACTGAGGAAGATATTCGTCCTATTTTGGAGGATGTTAAGCTCGCCCCATCAGCATTTAACTTACAGCATGCAAGCTATATCGTTGTGCTGGATGAGGATATGAAGGAAAAGGTGCGAGAGGCGGCATTTGGTCAATATAAAGTGCATTCAGCTTCAGGGGTAATCCTTGTCTTAGGTGATAAAGATGCTTATAAAGATACTGCTGAACTAAGTCAAGGTATGGTTGATTTGGGTATAATAACAGCTAGTGAACTAGTAGAAATTGTTGCAGAGAATACTAAATTTTATGAAGAACGTGGTGAGACATTTATGAAGGATGAAGCTATTCGAAATGCGTCTTTGTCTGCCATGCTATTTATGCTTGCTGCAAAAAATCGCGGCTGGGACACTTGTCCTATGATTGGTTTTGATCATCAGAAATTGCGAGAACTATTTCATGTGCCAGAAACCAAAGAGATAGCACTGATGATTACAATTGGGAAAGAAAAAGAAGACAGTCGTCGCTTACGAGGCTATCGCAAGCCAGTTGAAGAATTTGCCACTTATTATTAATGTGGTATAAAATAGAATTGCTATACAAATACTATGAATAATGTACATTTAGGAGGAAACATCATGAAAGTGGTAGCTATCGTTGGTAGTATCCGTAAAGAATCTTATAATATGCAATTAGCTCAATTTATTCAAAAACGTTATACAGAAAAGTTAGATCTTGAAGTTTTAAGCTTAAAGGATCTACCAATGTATAATCAAGATATCGAAAATGAAGCACCGCAAGAGGTTCTTGATTTTAAAGCAAAAGTAAAGGCGGCAGATGCTGTACTATGGGTGACACCAGAATATAATGGTACAGTACCAGGCGTTATGGTCAATGCCATTGATTGGCTATCTCGTGTAGATAAAGTAATGATTGGTAAACCATCTATCATTATGGGTGCATCTATGGGGAACTTAGGTACTGTAAAAGCGCAATTACATTTACGCGATATTTTATTCTCTCCTGGCATTAACTCACCATTACTAAGCGGCAATGATGTTTACATTGGTGCTGTTCACACTAAATTCGATGCAGAAGGCAATTTAACTGATGAAGGTACAGTAAAATTCCTTGATGTAGTCATCGATAACTTTTTAAACTGGGCAAAAAAATACATTTAATTAAAATCTGACCCATAAGTATACTTTACTTATGGGTCATCTTATTAGAAAAATAAGAATGGCAGTTGAGCAAAGCAAAGTTGATTTCCTTTGTGAACGATCACTTTGTTCTTTGCATAGAGCTAAGCTTTCAAGGATCATCCGATGAACTGTTTCACCCACATTGTTCTCTCCAAAACTACTTCTGTGACGCTAATCCCCAAAGAGTCGCTTGTTTTTCTTCAATCAATCCATTACTCATCAACTAATTTTATAGCAAGTCAGGTTAACGAAGATAGCTTAAGCAATATTATGTACTAAATTAATTAACTGTTGCTGACGTACATGGGTTGTGACAATCATTTTATAAAGTTGTGCCGAATTCAAGACCCTGCACAAGAAGAAGCATTAGCATCAAGAAATTTCCCTTAGTGGAGGTCCATTTCGTTATAGACATTTTTTTAATGTTGTTTCTGCATGAAATCTTCATACTTTCACGCTATACTTTTAAGAAATTCTAAAATGGTGGTTACAGATGAGAAAATTATCACTAAAGCTGGGCATCATCTTTTTTATTACATTATTTTGTATCGAAACATTTATGATGTTTTTTTTACATGTCTCCTTAACCAATTCTAGAGTTGAGGAAGAGCTAGCAAGTTTGCAAGCAAGGGGAAATTCACATCGTACGGTATTAGAACAGAACTTCAACGAGGAAACGCTAGCACATGTGGTACTTATGGAATCTAATGAAAGTACGGATGTAGTAGTGACTGATTATGAGGGAACAATACTGGTTTCTTCGCAGCCTGATTTAGAAATTAGTGATATGATCCATAAGATTGAGGGAAAAATACCGTATGAGGGAAGGATCTTACAAGATGATTGGCAAGAGGTTCAAGCGATTGCCACTATTAGTCCTATTCAAAATCAGCAAAGAACGATTGGCTATGTCTTTATGTTTCAAAATACAGACTCCATTCATGCGTTAATGAAACGCTTAAATAAACATTTTCTCATCGTTGGGTTAGTATCTGGTCTTGTCACTATAGCAGTCATTATCGTTCTATCTCGAAAGCTTGCTAAACCATTAATTCAAATGAAAGAGGCCACATTGAAAATGAGCAAAGGTGATTTTACAGTCGCCCTTTCTACCAATGGAAAGGATGAGCTTGGGGATTTATCGAATGCTATACAGCTGTTGTCTAACGATCTGAATCATTTAAGGCATGAGCGTAAGGAATTTTTATCGAGCATTGCACATGAGCTTCGCACACCTCTAACCTTTATTAAAGGCTATACCGACATTCTTTCGAAACGGGATTTAACAGAGCAGGATCGCCAAAAGTATTTAGCCATTATAATAGAAGAAACAAATAGACTTTCTCGATTAATTAAAGATTTATTTGATTTAGCTAAAATGGATGAAAACTCGTTTGTGATTGAACAACAAAACGTACATTTAAATTCATTTTTTACAAACATTGAAAAAAAGCTAAGCCCTGCTTTTCAAGAGAAGGGTATACATTTTATTGTACGTTATGAAGAGGGTTTGACAGTATGGGCAGATGAAGCAAGGCTAGAGCAAATCCTAATAAATCTATTAAATAACGCATTAATCTATTGTGCGTCAGGAGATACGACTTCAGTCACCGCAAAGAAACACAATGATGTTTTAAGCATTATCGTTCAAGATACAGGGAAGGGGATTCCAAAGAAGGATTTACCCTATATTTTTGAACGATTTTATCGAGTGGAAAAATCTCGTAGTCGTGCTTTAGGTGGTTCTGGACTGGGGCTTGCTATTGTCAAGGAACTTGTACAGGCGCATGGGGGCGAAGTGAAGGTTAGCAGTGAAATAAATAAAGGAACTACTTTTGAATTATCTTTTAAAGGGGTAGAAACAGATGAAAACCATTTTATGCATTGATGATGAGCCAAGAATGTTAGATTTATTAACCCTTTATTTAGAGCCGAATTTTTATTGTAGAGCTATGTCTTCCGTTCAAGAGGCTTTCGATTTTTTAGAAGATGGGCATGCAGATTTAATTCTTTTGGATGTTATGATGCCAGAGATGGATGGGTGGCAGGCGTGCCAAGAAATTAGGAAGTTTTGGGATGTACCCATCATTATGCTTACTGCAAAAGGAGAGCATGCGGATATTGTAAAAGGCTTAAACCTCGGTGCTGATGACTACATATTAAAACCCTTCGATGAGGAAGAGTTATTAGCACGTATATATGCGGTATTAAGAAGATCGAAAATAGAGGAAAAGGTTATTAGCTTTGAGGGTCTTCGCTTAGATAAGGAATCCTTTGAATTATATTTTCAACATGAGGCAATTCCCCTAACACCAAAGGAATTTTCCATGCTTGTTTTATTTTTAGATCATCAAAATAAAGTATTTTCTAGAGAACATCTAATCACCACAGTCTGGGGATATAATGTGACAATTGAAGATCGTACCATTGATTCTCATGTGCGTAATTTACGAGAAAAATTAAGAAAAAGTGGGTTCCCTGCGGATGATTACTTGCAAACAGTATGGGGTATCGGCTATAAATGGCATAAGTCAATTGATAGAAAACCGTTACAACACAAAAGCTAGAAAACAACCTCTGCCAGAAATGCTGGAGAGGTTGTTCATATTATTTTGAGGTTAATTCTTCTTCTGTCACCCATTTATGATTTTTAACAGCTTCACCATTTGTGGTCGAAGTGTAATCAACCATATAAACAGTCGTTTGGATAGCCTCCTCAATACGGACAGTCGCATTTTCCATACCTTCCATATGCGCTGCGTCCGTTTTTACTTCTGTGCCAGGGGCTAGTGGTGCTTCTTCTGGATCAATCAATTCTTCATGAATCACCCACTTATGATTTTCTACATGCTTTCCACCGGAAGTTGGCTCATAGGAAATAACATAGGCAGTTGTGTTATAGGCACCTATTATTGTTGCTTCGGCACCTCTCATACCGTCCATATGTCCATCCGTAATAATCACGTTACTTCCAACAGAAAACTTCGGATTATCCGCGTTCTTTAATGTGGATGGTACTTCACCTGAGCTTGAGTGGCTCATCGTAGAATGATCCATTTCTTCAGCAGTGTTATTGGAAGGAGATGCAGGCTTCGTTTGCTCCTCCGCACAAGCTGTTAAACTAATGAAGGCCGTTACTGCTAGAAGTCCAGTAGACCATTTTCTTTTAAATATCATGTAATATCCTCCTCACTATTTTCCCTTACTGTAGCAAACAAATGTGCAGAAATGATGGATGTCAATTGCTTTTTGACATGAATGAAGAGAGCGAAATGTTATTGATGTATGTGATAGGAAAAGTGGCTAAGATGTGGTGGAGTATCCTCCCATGCCAAAACTATTAAGTAATAGATAGCCAATTTATAACGAGCAAATAGCAAAACTGCGAAGATACAGCTTATATATTGTTCTTCCTTAGAAATAAAATTCCATGTAGACTAACAATCTATAAAAATGTATGATAGAATCGTCACAATTTTATAAATTCAAATACTATTGGTGTGCCATTTTATAATGTCACTTAAAAGGGAAGTCGGTGTAAGTCCGACGCTGTCCCGCAACTGTAACGAGGAGTCCTATAATATTATTTGCCACTGTGGAAGAATGGGAAGGCAATTATAGGGTGTTGAATCGAAGCCAGGAGACCTGCCAGTTAGTAATACCTGTAATGCCCACGAGGATGCAAGCAATTACGGACAATAGCTGGATTTTTTCTGACTTTGTTTATTCTAGGGTATTTCTATGCGTAGTTGCGTATGGAATACCTTTTTTTATTGCTTCATTCATCACTATTCAGTAGGAGTTTAAAACGGATGAATAAAAAGTTTATATTTTTTTCCTTAATCCTTTTCTTCGTATTAATTGTTTCTATGACCTTTGCTGTCATGGTCGGCTCTGTATCAGTTACACCATTATATGTATGGAAAGTTATTCTTTCTAAAATCCCCTTTATACAAAATGCCATAGAGCAAGATTGGAGTCGCTCACAGGAAATTATCATTTGGCAAATAAGAGCACCTCGTGTTTTATTGGCTGCTATTGTTGGTGCTGGATTAGCCATTGCGGGGGCAGCCATTCAGGCACTTGTACGAAATTCCATTGCTGACCCGTATATTTTAGGGATTTCTTCAGGGGCAGCCGTCGGAGCGACATCTGTGATTATTTTAGGAGCCTTTTCATTTTTAGGTATTTACGCGCTTTCAATATCAGCCTTTCTAGGATCATTACTTGCCATTGCACTGGTGTTTTTCTTATCTCGTGTTGGGGGACGGGTTTCTATTTTTCGTCTGTTATTGGCAGGTATGGCTGTTTCCTTTATTTTAACGGCCATTTCTAATTTTATTTTAATGATGTCAAAGCAAGAGGGGGCTTTAAAAGCTGTTATGTTTTGGATGCTAGGTAGTCTAGCAGGAGCTAAATGGAATAATATTATCATTCCAGCTTCCATATTTTTCGTCGTATTTGGGCTTCTCTGGCTACACTATCGAAATTTAAATTTACTTTTACTTGGGGAAGAAGCGGCAGTGACGTTAGGCGTTAATCTTCAGCAATTTCGGATTCAGCTTATATTACTTGTCTCCCTGTTAACAGGTGTACTGGTGGCAGTCAGTGGCTCTATTGGTTTTGTAGGTCTAATTATCCCTCATATAGTACGTTTAATTGTGGGATCTAACTATAAATATGTGATACCGATTAGTGCTTTAATAGGGGGGATTTTCTTAGTGTGGGCTGATGCCTTTGCTCGAATTATCATTGCTCCTCAGGAAATGCCAATTGGTATTATTACAGCCTTTTGCGGAGGTCCATTTTTCATTTGGCTACTCCGTCGCAATAATTATTCTTTCGGTGAAGGAGATTAACTTATATGACATTAGAAGCAAAGCAAGTATCATTCTCCATTAACGATCAACGTATACTACATGAAGTAAGTATTCAAATAAAGAAAAAGCAGTTTGTTGGGTTAATTGGTCCTAATGGTAGTGGCAAATCAACATTGCTAAAAAATATGTATCGTCTTCTAAAACCTGAAAGCGGGACGGTATTATTAAATGAGCATGATATTTTAAAGCAATCTAGTAAAGCAATTGCGAAGAATTTAGCTGTTGTTAGTCAAGATACACCTGTTTTATTTGATTTCACTGTACATGATTTAGTTAGCATGGGGAGAACGCCACATAAAAAACTGTTAGAGCTAGATCAAGAGCAAGATTTTCAAATTGTTAAAGATGCTTTGAAGCAAACAGGTATAGCTCATTTAGAAAAACGAAGCTTTAGCTCCCTTTCAGGTGGAGAGAAAAAACGTGTAATGGTTGCACGAGCACTAGCACAGCAAGCACAAGTGCTTATATTAGATGAGCCAACGAATCATTTAGATATCCAACATCAACTTCAGCTTATGGACTTAATTCAAACCTTACATTTAACAGTAGTTGCGGCTTTACATGACTTGAATATTGCGGCAATGTACTGTGATCAAATTTACGTGTTGCAGCAAGGTCGAATTGTGTGTCATGGGACACCCGAGGAAGTGCTAACACCAACATTGTTACAAGAAGTATTTGGTGTTTTTGCTGATATTCAAACACATTCCTTGACTGGTAAACCATACCTCACGTATGTTCCAGATCAATTCGCAAAGAAGGTCAGTCAAGTTTAAAAAAGTAAGGACAACTAATTTACATAATATATTCATTATGAAAGTAGCATTTACGAAAATACATGGCATAGGAAACAGTCATATCAGGAAGAGTTCTTATGTTTCTTAGTTAGAAAAATAGTCAATGTTTATACAGGAGACGGATTTTTCATTAGCTAGAGTAAT
Organism: Lysinibacillus sp. FSL L8-0126; assembly: GCF_038630385.1. Classification (NCBI taxonomy): domain Bacteria; kingdom Bacillati; phylum Bacillota; class Bacilli; order Caryophanales; family Bacillaceae; genus Lysinibacillus; species Lysinibacillus sp. FSL L8-0126. The sequence continues at coordinate 2,078,479 of NZ_CP152028.1, forward strand.
GACCGCAGTGTATCTGTTTTTAATTATAAAAATGTAACAGGTTCAAAGATATACTCAATGGTTTAAATGACAAAGGACATTCCTCGATATAAGAAGGATGTCCTTTGAGTGTAGTTTAATTAAGATACGGCCTTTAACCCTGCTACACCGATGATAATAGCAATGATACTGATAATTCGTGATAGATTTTTGGATTCACCAAAGAAAATGATATTGACAAGCACTGCACCGACAGTACCAATACCTACCCAGACAACATAGGCAATGCTTAGCTGTAAATAATTGAAGGATGCATATAAAAGGGCAAATGATAATCCAAAGCCACCGACATATAATAATAAATTTCGTATCGTTTTATTTTGACTATAAAAGCGTAATCCAATAACACCTATAATTTCGGCTATTGCTGCTAATAAAATATATACCCAACCCATTATGCATTCACTCCTTTCTTTTCATCGTGATCTGTTGGTGCGTTATCTGCTAATTTTAATCCAATAACGCCCGATATTAAAATAAACATGAAAATACCTTTAATCGCATTAAACTCTCCATCGAAAATAAAAATGTCCATTAACGTAGTGCCAATTGCACCTGCACCAGCGAAAATAGCGTATACGGTACCAGTAGGTAGGTTTTCACAAGCTTTTGATAAGAAGTGAAAATCGATAGCAATTATAGACACAATAATAATCCAATGCCACCAGGAACTTGCTACATTAAAACCAAATATCCAAAACAATTCAAATAAACTTGTTAGACCGACATATAACCATTCTTTTTGCATAATTAAAATCCTTTCATTAATAGAATTAATGACTGACGTTCAGTCATTTTGTAGATAAAAGAGAACGTCACTTACGCGTGACGTAGGCCAAGTGCATGATATAAAAAGTCTAGAAGTTCAAGCTTAAGCAGTGTCATCGTTTCATCCTTGCTGTCATCAAACAAATAAACTTGTTCTGCGGCAGATTCAATTAGACCAATAATAAGCTTTGCTGACCGTGATGGATTAATTGAATCTCGAATGATGCCTTGTTGTTGAGCCGTTAATAAGAAATTACTCATCCAATCATAGTATGGTGCATAAATGCTTTCCCATTCTTTTAAATGCTCTGTTTGTGCAATTCCAGCATAAATGAGTGCAACGATATCACCATATTCCTTTGTGATCGAGAAAATGATTTCAACAACCTCTTCAAGTTGCTGATCAAAAGGCTTATGATCTGAAACACCTTCATCTACGGTAGTAATAATTCTTTCTACCATATTTTTTGCAATAGCTGGCATGACAGAAAGGCGTGATGGGAAGTAGAGATAAAATGTTCCTTGAGCAATCCCAGCAGCTTTGACGATATCTGAAACCTTCGTCTTTTCAATTCCTTTTTCGCGAAAAACTTCAATTGCAGCTTGAATAATTTTTTCTTCCTTTGACATGCAATCCCTCACTTTTGCCTTACTTGTTTAGTATGTTACAGGATGAGAAAAACAATGTCAATAAAAAAATGACTGAATATCAGTCATTTTCATTCAACAAACGTTTGGAAATTAGCTAAATCACAAAGCTTTAAGCAATTAAGTTGAGGTGGAATGAAGTATACTTTTTTTATTTCAGGGAACTTTATGAGTGAAAGGATTGATGATAATGGAAGACATTAAATTTGCTCAATTAGATCCACAGCAACTTGCGAAAATTAACGAGCTTGAAAAAAAGATTGGTGTGACATTAGTTGCCTATGATTCATCGTCAGGGTCATCACATAGTTCAGGTGCTTATGAGACAAATAATAGCACTACCACCAATCATCCATCATAATAAAGTGAGAAATACCTTGCTGTGATGTAAGGTATTTTTATCTTGAGTCCGCTTGAACAAAAAAATTTACGTACTTGAAATACTAAAGGGAGCGATTGAAATGCAAACATTTTATGCAGATTTACATATTCATATTGGGCGTACTTCTAGTGGGCGAGCAGTGAAAATTACTGGCAGTAAAACATTAACGTTAGCAAAAATTTTAGAGACTGCTAGTGCTAGAAAGGGATTAGATATTATTGGGATTATTGATTGTCATTCACCCGAAGTAATCGAAGAAATGATGGAGATGATTGAACAAGGTGAACTACAGGAATTAAAAGAGGGCGGCCTACGCTTTCAGGAAACAACGTTGATTCCAGGGTCGGAAATCGAAATTTACGATCAATATTGTCATGGACCTATTCATGTGCTTGCTTACTTTCCAACACTGATGTTAATGAAGCAGTTCTCTGATTGGATGTCCCAACATATGAAAAATATCCACTTGAGTTCACAGCGAATTTATTGTGACGGTCTCACATTACAGCGAAAGGTGCATGAATTGGGAGGTCTGTTTATTCCTGCCCATGTTTTTACACCATTTAAAAGTTTGTTTGGTAGAGGGGTTGAGCGTAGCTTAACAGAAGTCTTTGATCCGCAGCTTATCGATGCCATTGAATTAGGGTTAAGCTCTGATACCAATATGGTAAGTCGTATCAAAGAATTACAAGCATATACGTTCGTTAGTAATTCTGATGCCCATTCGCTTGGAAAACTGGCACGTGAGTATCAAAAGTTACAATTAGCAGAAGCAAATTTTGCAGAATTAAAAATGGCTCTACATGAACAACAAGGTCGAGCAGTAACAGCGAATTATGGTTTAAATCCTTTGCTTGGCAAGTATCATCAAACGGTCTGTGCTAAATGTGGAGAACGACTAGGTAACGAGGCTACCATATGTACAAACTGTGGAAGTATGCAAATCGTAAAGGGTGTAGCTACACGTATTCAGGAACTATCAGAGGATTTTCTGAATGAACGAAATAGACCGCCTTATATTCATCAAGTACCACTTGATTTCATCCCTGGTATTGGCCCTAAAATGATGGAACGTCTAATAGAAGCATTTGGTACTGAAATGAATATTTTACATGTGGTAACGCTCAACCAGCTTGAACAAGTTGTGCCACATAAAATCGCTCATTTAATTGATTTAGCTAGAACGGGTCAATTAGCGATCGAGGTTGGTGGTGGTGGAATATATGGAAAAATACAGTCTGAGTAGAGAAAAGTTTCAAAAAGATTGCTGTAATTTAACCTATTTTTAACTCGCCTCTAGTAAAATAGTGAAAACAATGACTATTTTACAAGTGGAGGAGAGAGTAAATGCGATTATCAAAGAAATTTCGTTATTTAGCAGCGAGTGTACTGGCTTTGCAATTAACCATCCCTGTAGTAGCTAATGCACAAGAACGAGACGACTACATAGCACCAAGCTGGGTTATTCAATCTGATTATGTGGCACTAGGCGACTCATTAGCACATGGAATGAATGAGGTAGGTGTTATTGGGTTAGGCTACACGGATTTTATTGCACAGGCCTTACAGCAGGGTGGCTTCCTTACTTCTTATAATAAGGGCTTTGCTATGTCAGGCTACACTACCAAAAATGTTTTAGCAGATTTACAAAATGATGTAGAAAAAACAGTCACAGGTTTTGGATACACAAAGGAACAAGTAAAGTTACGAGCTTCTATTAAAGAGGCAGAAATCATTACATTAACGGCTGGAGCAAATGATTTATTACCATTATTAAAAGAGTCCCAAACAACGGGAATTGATACGATGGCCCTTGTTAAAGCTACTAAAGAAGCTGTATCGAATATTGCTACAATCCTATCTGAAATCAAAAAGATAAATCCACAAGCAGAAATATATGTGATGGGCTATTATAATTCTTTCCCATACTATAGTGAGAATCTACAAAATCAATTTAAACTGTTATTGGCTACAGTGAATTCAACAATTAAAGCAACCGCTGAAAAAGCAGGCGCCATTTTTGTGCCGACATACGATGTTGTTGCAAAGGATGTTGCAAGCTATTTACCAAACCCTGATAACATTCATTTAAGTGAAGCTGGTTATTTAGCGGTCGCAAATGAAGCATTTTTACCAATCATTAAAACTAGCTCGTTATGGGATATAACGAAGGCTATTCAAGTAGATGTGAAAGATCGTACAACTGTAGAGGTTAAATGGCAGGACGCGACAGATAATGTAGGTGTGGCAAATTACAATGTCTATGTGAATGGAAAATTAATCTCAACATTGGATGCAGATACGACAACATTTACACTTGAAGATTTAACAGAAAATACAACCTACAATGTTTCCATCAAAGCAATCGATGCAGCTCGTAATGAAAGTATTCAAAATCCAACGATTACTTTCACTACAAAGGGAACAGTAAGCTTTACAGATACAGCACAGCACTGGGCGAAAGAATACATTCAAAAAGCTGCGGGTGCTGGGCTAATGAATGGTTATACGGATGGGACATTTAGACCTGATAGTAGTGTAACGCGTGCGCAGGCCGCTGCTATTCTTGTGAGAAGTTTAGAGTTATCTACAGATGAGAAGGCACCATTTACTGACATTGCAAATTATGACGCAGTAACACAATCAGAAATTGCAGCAGCATATGTTCATGGGCTTATTAAAGGAACGGATGGGAAATTTAACCCTGGACAGTTTGTTACACGTGCTCAACTAGCATTAATGATAAGTCGTGCCTATGAACAGCAATTTAATCAACCATATAGTGCAAAGGGCGATGTGCCATTTACAGATGTAACCTCTTATAATGCAGAAACAAAACGTGCCATTACCATGTTGTATGAGTTGGGGATTGTGACAGGAAATGAAGGGGAATTCTCACCAGAAGCTGTCACAACAAGAGGTCAAGCCGCTAAAATATTTACAAACCTTAGTCAAATATTCATTAAATAATGCTGAAAAGGTAGGGGGACATCACCTCTACCTTTTGACGTTTTTAATAAAAACGAAGTATAGTCTAACTATGTTGTAGAACGTATTTAAAGAGGAGAATGGGGATGCTGTCATTTATATTATCTGCGAAAAGATTAGTAAAAGGGTTGTGGAAGTCATTTAAACGTCCTCAATTTATCTCATTATTTACTACATTGTTTTTAATCATTTTATCAGGAACACTGTTTTACAAGGGAACGGAAGGATGGTACTGGTTAGATGCTATGTATTTTGCTGTAGTGAGTTTGATACCAACAGGCGTAGAAACAGGGTTATATCCAACAACGACTTATTCTAAAGTATTTACAATGATTTATTTAATAGTTGGTACGGGAGTAATGTTTATTATGTTGCTAATGCTAGGGCGTTCTATCGTAGATTTTTCTCTGAATGAGGAAGAAAAAGAAGAGATGAAGAAACGTTTGAAAAAGTAAAAAGCAGTACGATGAATTTTTGAACAATTCATTGTACTGCTTTTTTTATGATAGTTTGGCAATAATGCCTTCCTCGTCGTCTAAAACAAGCTCAATCCCAGTTGAGAATGGGTCACTATGTAGAACATCTTTAATCCAAACACGTAATGCACCAATCATAGCTGCTGTATTAAGCACTTCGATTTGACCGTTTACTTCAACCTCTGCACCAAAGCCAGCGTCATCTTCGTAAGTCAATTCGACAAGAACTGCCTCGGGACGAATGTTTTTATAATAAGCTTGAGATAAACAAATAGCATTAATAATATCTTGTTCGTTGATTATTTGTGCCATTGTGCTTCCTCTTTGCGCTTCTTCTCTTTAAACATATTCATAATCTTAACCACAAGCATCACGATAACGGCAATTGCAGCTACATTAATGAGTAGACCTAAAATATTGCCAAGAATCCCCATGCCACTAAATAGACTGCCGAATAATAAACCAGCTAGACCACCAAGCATTAAGCCTTTCATTAGACCGCCAGAGAAAAAGCCACCTTTTTTAGTAGTATCTACTTTATTAGTAGAGGATGAGTTGTTTTTATTTGTTGTTGCATTATTTTGATCTTTAGAAGTATCCTTAGATTTTTGGATATTCGAGCTATTATTGTTGTTGTTGTTAGTGAAGCCTTTTTTACCTGATTTATAGGATTTAGCTTCTGCCGTTGGCGTATCCGAAATGAATAATGTTGCACCAACAGTCGAAAATATCAGTGTCGCTGCAAAAAGAGCGGCAAGAATTTTTTTCATTACTTACATTCCTCCAATATAATTTTGAATTTGGTCATAAACTAGTTCTTATATAGTAATATTACATGAACTATATTAAAAAATAAAACAAACGCCTTCAATAATTGAGCTATATCATCAAATTTGAACAAGTAGTGACAAATGCCATGATTGTGAAAATTCTGCAATAGAAAGGAGTGAAACGATGCTACTAACTTTAACACTTTTCACCACATTATTTCTCGTGTTGTACTTAACAGAAAAAAGGCGCTTTCTCAATGCGGTAGCACTAGGTTTAATAGGGATATATATGATAAGAGCGTTCATTATGCACTATCCATTATTGCTGCCAAATGATCAGGGGATTATTTCAGAAATGGGGATATTTATTATATTGGGAAGCTTTCCAAGCATTATGTTTATTTTATCAATCGCAATGTTTTTCAATAGTAAAGTATTATTAGAGAAGGAAGGGCGTAAAGTACGTAATTTAATGTTAGCCATTCTCGGACTAAGTTTTGTTATTATGATGATATGGTATGTTTTCGTCATTTTTATCCAAATAGAAAATATACTTTGGCATATTCTTTTCTTCTATGCGTTTTTGGTTTTTGGCTATACAATGTTTTTATACACAAGTGTCCTTGCCTATGCAATACTGTATCATTTTACACCCATACGCTATGAACCAAATTATATTATTGTATTGGGCTCAGGGTTAATTGGGGATAAAGTGCCCCCACTTTTAGCAAGTCGTTTAGATGAGGCAGTAAAGCAGTATAAAAAGTATGGGGAGAGAGCTTTTATTATTGTCTCTGGTGGTCAAGGCAATGACGAAAAGCTAACCGAGGCATATGCCATGAAACAATACTTAATAGATGTACATCATCTTCCCACTGACAAGATGTTGCTCGAAGATCAATCGACCAATACAGAACAAAATATGGTCTTTTCCAAAAAAATAATGGACCATCATGCGCAGGGAGAAAAATATCGTTCGCTATTTGTGACCAATAATTTCCATGTATTTCGTGCAAGTATTTATGCTAAGAAAGCAAAGCTAGATGCAGAAGGAATTGGCTCAAAGACAGCCTTTTACTATGTTCCCAATGCATTTACACGAGAATTTATAGGCTTATTAGATATGTATAAATGGGCCCATATTACAGTTTTTTTAATCATTACGCTATTCGTTGGCTTATTATTGAGAGCATATGTGTAACCAAATTTCAACTGTCTTCCATATAATAGTGGCAAGGCAGTTTTTTTACATAGTGTGCAAGGGAGGAAAATAATGTACGAGCAAATGTTAGCCAAGCGAAATAAAGAAAGAATTGATTCCCTACAAAATCTGACACAGTCAGAAAATACATGGTTTGCTCAAAATATAAAATTACTTACATTCACGGAAGTTACCCTAACAGCCTTGCAAAAAATATTGTATCAAATAGTGCGAGGGCTATTGAAAGAACAGCAACAACGGCATTTACAAATTATCCATTCAGAACAATCTCAGTCCATACAGGAGAATGTTTTAACATTGTTAGCGGAATATGACGATGTCTTGCGTGATGCCATTCCCGAATCTATCTATATCCTTGTTTGGCAAATTTCTTCGTTAGAAAAGCTAGCAAGCCGTATAGCAGTAGTTGATGATGTACTTGATATTGTGGAGTGGTACTTCCGTCATCAAGATGAACAGCCCCCTATTTTAGATGAAGAGGATTTAGATCATGAAGTCATTATTGATTTATATAAAGAAGCAGTTGAAGAACAAGACGCAGATGCACAATATCAATTGGGAGAATACTACAACGCTAGAGAAGGTGAACATTTTCAACCTGAAAAATCATTGAAATGGTTTGAATTAGCAGCGCTTCAGAATCATGCAGATGCTCAATACGTACTAGGGAATTTTTACTTTGAGGGGATTGGTGTGGAAGAAAATGATTCCCTTGCTTTTTCATACTATGAAAAAGCAGCTTTACAGGGGCATGCGGATGCCGCCAATAATTTAGCGGATATGTATTTCAATGGGGAAGGCGTACCGCAAGATTTTATATTAGCAAAACAATGGTTCGACTATGCTGCTAAAAAAAATGTGGCAGAGGCGATGTTTACGTTAGGAATTATATACGAGCAGGGACTGGGTGTCGAAGCAGATGTAGAAGCAGCCTTCAATGCCTACAAAAAATCAGCAGAGCTAGGTTATGTCGAAGCGCAATATCGGCTTGGTGGAATATATTTAGAGGGACGCTTGGGTCAAACAAAGGAGGTAAACCGTGGCCTCTTTTGGTATGAAAGAGCTGCTGAACAATATCATGTAGATGCCTTTTATGATTTGGGCTATATATGGAGTAATGGACTAACTGGTATACGCAATATCGAAAAAGGTATTCATTGGTTTAAACAGGCTGCAATTCAAGGAGATGCGGATGCTAAGCTACAACTAGGGCATATTTACAATAAAGGTGAAGGAATTGCTAGAAACCTGAAAGAAGCCATCAAGTGGTATGGCCTCGCAGCGGATGCTGGTGTTGCAGAAGCTTCTAAAATATTACAGGAACTTAAAGGATTGTAAATTTTGTGTGAAAAAATATAGTTTATTTGAATTATTTATTTGTCATGCATTTATAAAACTTTTGATTTAAAATGGGTTGTATTTTTAGGTATATGGATGCTCTCGTGGAGAGGGTAAAAAATATTGATATAGTGATATTTAAAGAAGATTAATAAAAAAGGATAAGAAAAATAAAAAAAATAGGCATAATAAACAAGAAAACGGGTAAAAAAGCTACCAAATAATATTGTGGTAGCTTTTTTCTTATGCATTACCATTAATTTTAAGATAGGGACTTTTGGTGTGGTATATGTAAAAAAACGGAATCGATAAGATTGACAGCAATTTATAAAATGATTAATGTAAATGAGTGATTTTGAAATAAAGCATACGTAAATAAGTCTACTGTTAGTCATGTACTGACTAGGTCTGCTTGCTGAGCGGGAATATTTTTTATGTGATTGTACAAAGAGGTACTCGACATGCTTTTGGAGGAAGTGTGCCAGACAGAAAGAGTATTAGCCCATAGCATAATAGCTAATCTGTTTTTATCGGGGTATTTTTTCTTGTATCAATCAATATGTTAAAAAAGGGATTTGGTGTTTCTCAGCCTGCTGAAAGTAAACGGAATGAAAGAGGGAAGATGTGTGATTTTTCAAAAACAGAGAAAGACGAAGGTATTGGATTTACAGCAATATACAGTAAAAATGGATTTGTCTACTCGCCAATCAATGGTGAAACAAATTGAAATGCTGAATCTAACGAAGCAAGACTTACAATATTTAAAAGCTTTCCAGCCATATGTTATGGACAATGTAGATCACATCGTAAACCGTTTTTACAACATGATAGGAACAGAGCATCATTTGGTAGATATTATTAGTCATCATAGTTCTGTAGACAGACTTAAAGTAACACTACGGCAGCATATTATTGAAATGTTTAACGGAACCATTGATGAGGTGTATTACCAAAGACGAGTAAAAATTGCAAAGGTACATGTTCATATTGGGCTTAGAACCCAATGGTATATTTGCGCATTCCAAGATTTATCCATATCATTTATTGATTTAGTCGAAAAAAATATAGAGCACCCCCAAGATCAATTTAATACGATCAGGGCCATATCGAAAATTTGTAATTTCGAGCAGCAGCTCGTTTTGGAGGCTTTTGAAAACACTGTAGAACAAATGAAAGAAAAAATGATGCATGAGAAAGAAGCTATTGAACGACAAATTGTTGATTCTTCCGAAGCACTTGCCACAATTTCTCAGGAAACAAATAATTCATTTTGCTGCTTAAGCAAGCAATCTGACGAAATTAAACAATTGGCTAAAAAATCACTTGATGTCTCAACACTGGCTGAAAATCAAGCACTTGAAGGTCGTGAACGTTTAAAAAATCAATCACAAAATATGCTTAATATTATTCATTCACTTCATGATATAGAAGAAAATATTGAACAATTATCGGATATGTCTAGGGAAATGGAGACAATCATGAATGTGGTTACTAATATTGCTAATCAAACCAATCTGTTGGCATTGAATGCTGCAATTGAAGCGGCGCGTGCTGGAGAAGCGGGCAAAGGCTTTAGTGTAGTGGCTGATGAGGTGCGTAAATTATCTATTCAAACGAAGGATTCGGTTACTTCGGTGGCATTGTTATTGAAAAAAACGAGTGAACGGACAGAGAAATTAGAGCATTCTCTGGCAAATATTCAAGATGAAGTGGCGTCAGGTGAGGAAAACATGTTACAAACTGAAGGTCAATTTACAAGCATATTGGGAGCCATGACAGAAGCAAAGGATCAAAACGACTGTATGGCAACGAAAATACAAGCAATCGTCGGGATATTAAACGAGTTAGGGACATCATTTACAGAAGTAACGAATTCAGCAGAAAACTTAGCGAGCTTTTCCCAAAATCTAAAAGGATAGACTACTAAATTAACGTTTATGTTTCCGTATTTTTTAGACATATTAAACACTATAGTACCTATAAATATGTGTATTTTTTGTAAACCTTGAAATGGAAATTCCATATGATTAAGCTAGAGCTATCTCACAGATGAGGTAGCTCTATTTTTGCTAAATTTGTAAAGGGTTTAACGTAATTTTCAATGAAAATAAGTTTATACTGTAGGAAGAACTAAAAATAGGGGCGGTTACTATGAAAACAGTTGTTGTATTAGGTGGCGGTATTACAGGATTATGCACAATGCATTATTTACAACGTCAAGTGAAGGAAAATAATGTAGATGTGCGTCTAGTGCTTGTAGAAAAAAATACATATTTAGGGGGCAAATTATATTCAACACATGAGCAAGGTTTTATTATGGAAACAGGTGCTGACTCGATTGTAGCTCGTCATAAAGGTGTTATGGAGCTTGTACAGGAGCTTGATTTTGAGGAGAATCTAGTTTACAACGAAACAGGTATTTCCTATATTTATACGAATAATGAATTACATGCCATTCCGGCAGATTCTACTTTTGGAATACCAATGAGTTTGGCATCCTTGGAGCAAAGCACATTGATTACAGAGCAAGGTAAACAAGATGCATTAAAAGATTTGACTTTACCAAACAAAGACTTCACAAAGGAAAGTTCAATTGGAGAGTTTTTAACTTATTATTTAGGGGAAGAGCTTGTAAAAAATCAAATTGCACCCGTTCTTGCAGGTGTTTATTCAGGTGATTTACACCAGCTTTCGATTGCCTCTACTTTACCGTACTTGATTGACTATAAGAACGAGTATGGAAGTATCATAAAAGGCTTTGATGCGAATCGTGAGCAATTTGCTAAAGCAGCCAATAAAAAGTTTATATCGTTCAAAAACGGTTTATCTTCTCTAATTGATCGTCTCGAACAAACATTAACCGATGTAGAGATCATCAAGGGTGTCGCAACTGTCAATGTTCAAAAGCAAGAAAACCACTATTCAATTGCCTTAGCTAATGGTGAAAGCATCGAGACAGATTATGTCGTTTTAGCACTGCCGAATGAGGCTGTTCAAGGCCTACTACAGGATGAATCATTAAACAGTTATTTTGACCAATTTACGACAGCTTCAGCAATTACGATCTATTTAGGTTTTGATGTACCAGACTCTAGATTGCCAGCAGATGGAACGGGCTATATTGTCTCACATAATTCTGACGTTACATGTAATGCTGCAACTTGGACAAGTCGTAAATGGAGGCATACATCAAGAGATCATAAATTACTTGTGCGACTCTTTTATAAAAGCATCAATCCAGCATATGAGCAACTCCATGCCATGTCTGACGAAGAATTAGCAGCGGTTGCTTTAGAGGATGTGCGCAAGAGCCTAGGAATAGAGGAACAGCCAACAGTTATTAATGTCACAAAATGGATTGATCAAATGCCAAAATATGATCTAGCTCACCGTGAAGCATTACAAGGTTTAGTTCAAGAATTACAAGAAAACTATCCTAATCTATCCATCGCAGGTTGTTCATACTTTGGGGTAGGGATTGGTGCTTGTATTCAAAATGGGAAGAAAATCGGTGAGGAGCTTGCAAAGGAACTAGCCAATTTCTAAGCTTTTAAGTGAAAAATATCTTTGTTATGTGAAATAGTCTTGACTCATTCGTCAGTAAACGATATGATTCTTTTAATTATTTAAAAAATTCATACTACATTCTTATCAAGAGAAGCAGAGGGACTGGCCCATTGAAGCTTCAGCAACCAACTTTTTTGTCAGGTGCTAAATCCAGAAGACCATTGAGTCGAAGATGAGAAGGAAAAAACAATGATGAGTCATTAAAGCCTTCTTTTTTTTATAAAAGAAGGCTTTTTATTATACAGAGATATAGGAAGAGAGGCTAGTTTAATGAGATTGCTTGAAAGGTTAAAAACGCATGTATTGACGGCAGATGGCGCAATAGGCACAGTACTTTATGGCTATGGTTTGGAGTATTGTCATGAGGAAATGAATGTACAGAAACCTGAGTTAATTGAAAAGATTCATAGAGAATATATTGCAGCTGGTGCTGATATCATCCAAACGAATACGTATGGTGCAAATGCCATTAAATTAGCTCGCTATGGATTAGAATCGCGTGTCCAACAATTTAATGAAGCAGCGATTACAATCGCAAAGCGAGCTGCGGCAGATGGAGGTCAGTTTGTCTTAGGGACAATTGGTGGTATTCGTGGTATTCGTAAAAGTGATGCAACGTTAGATGAAATCTTAGCAACTATTGAGGAGCAAGCGAGTGTTTTACTTGCTGGGAATCCAGACGGCCTTTTACTCGAAACCTATTATGATTTTGAAGAATTAACAGCTACCTTAAAGATGCTACGGACAAAGACAAAATTACCGATTATTGCGCAAGTTTCCATGCACGAACCTGGTGTTTTACAAAACGGTATGTCTTTAAATAACGCCCTGCATGAGCTAGAAAAACTTGGTGCGGATATTGTGGGTGTCAATTGTCGTTTAGGTCCACACCATACCATTCAGGCGTTTGAAGGTGTAGAACTTCCTGATAAGGCATTTATGTCGGCTTATCCGAATGCTTCACTCCTTGACTTAGAAGATGGTCGTGTCGTTTATGAGTCAGAAGCTGAATATTTTGGTCGAGCGGCTGTGGAATTACGTGATCAAGGGGTACGCTTAATTGGAGGCTGTTGTGGTACGACACCGAAGCATATAGCAGCAGCGAAGAAGTATTTAGAAGAGTTATCACCAGTTCATGAAAAGTATGCCAAACCGGAGAAGATTCAAATTGTTCGTGAAGCAGAGCCAACGAAGTATGAACCTCTTCATGAAAAAGTAAAGCGCGAACGCTCTGTCATTGTAGAGCTAGATACACCTAGACATCTAGAAATTGATGGTTTTTTGGAAGGGGCAAAACAATTGTATGATGCAGGAGCAGATGTCGTCATGATGGCAGACAATTCTCTGGCTTCTCCACGTATTAGCAATATTGCTATGGGTGCATTGTTGAAGAGTACTAATGGTGTACGTCCTCTAACACATATTACATGCCGAGATCGTAATTTAATCGGTCTACAATCACATTTAATGGGGTTAAATGCATTAGGAATTCATGATGTGTTAGCTGTTACTGGTGATCCAACAAAAGTTGGGGACTTCCCAGGTGCCACAAGTGTTTATGATGTCTCATCAATGGAGCTGATCCAATTAATTAAGCAGTTAAATCAAGGCATTTCCTTCTCAGGTAAACCACTTCGTAAAAAAGCAAATTTTTCAGTAGCTGCTGCATTTAATCCAAATGTCCGTGTATTAGATCGTGCTGTGGCACGCTTAGAGAAGAAAATTGAGTATGGAGCAGACTACTTTATTTCACAGCCAGTATATACGAAGGAAAAAATTGTGGAAATTTATGAGGCAACCAAGCATTTGCAAGCACCTATTTATATTGGTATTATGCCCGTTACAAGTTATAAAAGTGCTGAATTCTTACATCATGAGGTGCCAGGCATAAAATTATCTGAAGATGCCTTAACAAGAATGAAGGCCTGTGGTGAAGATAAAGAACGTGCAACATTTGAGGGGATTGCCATTGCGAAGGAATTAGTTGAGGTGGCTGCACAGTATTTCAATGGCATTTACCTTATCACTCCATTTTTACGTTATGATGTGACATTAGAGTTGATGAAATATATTGAGCAATTGGATGAACAGAAAAAAGGGGTAAGTATACATGGCTAAGCACTTGATTGAAAAGCAACTAGAGAAACGTATTTTAATTCTTGATGGCGCAATGGGAACAATGCTACAAAACGAAAACTTATCCGCTGAGGATTTTGGCGGGGAGGAGCTTGATGGCTGTAATGAAAATCTTGTGCTTACTAGACCTGATGTAATTAAGGAAATTCACCATAAATATTTAGAGGCAGGCGCAGATATTATTTGTACGAATACTTTTGGCGGGACACCTCTTGTGTTAAATGAATATGATCTTGGCGCAAAAGCGGAAGAAATTAATAAACGTGCCGTCGAAATTGCTCGTCAAGCAGTGGATAACTTTTCAACATCAGATTGGCCACGCTTTGTTGCTGGCGCAATGGGTCCAACAACAAAAACATTATCCGTAACTGGCGGTATTACATTTGATGAGCTAGAGGAAAACTTTTATGTACAGGCGAAGGCGTTAATTGAGGCAGGAGCAGACGTCCTTTTACTAGAAACTAGTCAGGATATGTTAAACGTAAAAGCAGGTACTCTAGGTGTAGCACGTGCTTTCGCGGCAACTGGCAAAGAACTACCCGTCATGATTTCAGGAACAATTGAACCGATGGGTACAACACTCGCAGGGCAAACGATTGATGCTTTTTATATTTCTATTGAACATATTAAACCACTATCCGTTGGCTTAAACTGTGCGACTGGACCAGAGTTTATGACGGATCATATTCGTTCATTAGCAGAGCTTTCCACAGGCTATATTAGCTGTTATCCGAATGCAGGCTTGCCGGATGAAGAAGGTTGCTATCATGAATCACCAGAATCTTTATCACAAAAATTAAAAGGCTTTGCAGAAAAGGGCTGGCTTAATATTGTAGGTGGATGTTGTGGGACGACTCCAGCTCATATCACAGCTATCCGTGAGGTTTTAAAAGATGAAAAACCACGCCAAATACCAGAGAAAACACATGGTCATGCGGTATCAGGAATCGAACCATTATTGTATGACGATTCTATGCGTCCATTATTTATTGGTGAAAGAACGAATGTTATAGGCTCTCGTAAATTTAAGAATTTAATCATTGATGGGAAGTTTGAAGAAGCTGCAGAAATTGCACGTGCGCAAGTAAAAAATGGTGCACATGTTATTGATATTTGTTTAGCCAACCCTGATCGTGATGAATTAGCTGATATGCGTGGTTTTATGCAGGAGGTTGTGAAAAAGGTTAAGGTTCCTCTTGTAATCGACTCGACAGATGAAAAGGTCATTGAGGAAGCATTAAAATTTTCTCAAGGAAAAGCCATCATTAACTCTATAAATCTAGAAGATGGTGAAGAACGATTTGATGCAGTAATGCCACTCGTAAAGAAGTATGGAGCCTCATTGGTA
The DNA here is from genome assembly GCF_038630385.1 of Lysinibacillus sp. FSL L8-0126. Classification (NCBI taxonomy): domain Bacteria; kingdom Bacillati; phylum Bacillota; class Bacilli; order Caryophanales; family Bacillaceae; genus Lysinibacillus; species Lysinibacillus sp. FSL L8-0126. Next base: position 2,094,161 of record NZ_CP152028.1, read on the forward strand.
GTTGGAACCATTGATGAAATAGGAATGGCTGTTGATCGTCATCGCAAGCTTGAAATTGCCGAACGTTCCTATAAATTATTAACTGAAAAATGGGGACTTGCACCGGAGGATATCATTTTCGACCCGTTGATGTTCCCTGTAGGGACTGGTGATGAGCAGTATATTGGATCGGCTCTAGAAACAATTGAAGGAATTCGACTAATTAAAGAAAAGATGCCACAGACATTAACTGTACTGGGTGTAAGTAATATTTCATTTGGCTTACCACCAGTTGGCCGTGAAGTACTGAATGCTGTGTATCTTTATCATTGTACACAGGCCGGCTTAGATTATGCCATTGTCAATACAGAGAAACTAGAGCGTTATGCATCCATTCCAGAGGCAGAAATTAAACTTGCAAATGACTTACTGTTTAATACGAATGATGAAACATTAGCAGTATTCACAGACTTTTATCGTGATAAAAAGAAAGAAAAGACCGAAGCGGATATACCAAAAACGGTTGAAGGTCGTTTAGCTTATTATATTTTAGAAGGTACAAAAGAAGGGCTGATTGAGGATTTAGATGCTGCACGCGAAATCTTTGAGGCGCCACTTGATATTATTAATGGTCCTTTAATGGCTGGTATGGCTGAGGTAGGTCGATTGTTTAATGATAACCAACTCATTGTAGCGGAGGTTTTACAATCAGCAGGCGTGATGAAGGCTGCTGTTGCCCATTTAGAGCAATTCATGGAAAAGGATGAAGAGAGTGCTGGAAAAGGGAAAATGGTTTTGGCTACCGTTAAAGGAGATGTGCACGATATTGGGAAAAACCTTGTTGATATTATTTTAAGTAATAATGGCTATAAGGTTGTCGATTTAGGCATTAAAGTAACACCAGCACAATTGATTGAAGCGATTCGCAAGGAAAAACCAGATTTTATCGGGCTATCAGGCTTACTGGTAAAATCAGCGCAACAGATGGTCATTACTGCTCAGGATTTCAAAGAGGCTGGCATTGATGTACCGATTTTAGTTGGTGGAGCTGCACTTTCTCGACGCTTTACAGAAACAAAAATTGCAGATGAATACAACGGTCCAGTTATTTATTCAAAGGATGCTATGCAGGGATTAGAGCAAGCAAATCTATTAATGGGTAAGGAAACGCGTGCGAATTTCTTAGCTGAAATCCAGGAATCTCGTCAAAAACGTCTAGAGGCAGATGTAAAAAGAGCTGCACGTCCAGCTAAAGAGATAACAATAAAGCCAGTACGTACTGTAAAGGGAGCGTCAGTATTTTTACCAGCTGATTTACGTCGTCATGTGAAGAAAGACTATGCAGTATCGCATTTATATCCATATGTCAATATGCGTACATTGCTGGGACATCATTTAGGCTTGAAAGGGCAGGTTCAGCAATTGCTAGATGCCGGTGATTCACGAGCAACAGAGCTAAAGGATTTAGTAGATGATTATTTAAAAAGTGATTTATTAAAGCCTTCAGGTTTATATCAATTTTTCCCTGCTCAAGCGGATGGGGATGATGTCGTTGTTTATGATCCTGCCGATAGTAAAACAGAAATTGAACGTTTTACTTTCCCGCGCCAGCAAGTAGAACCATTTTTATGTCTTGCCGATTTCTTAAAAACGGTAGAGAGTGGAGAAATGGATTATATTGCGCTCATGGTGGTAACAGCAGGGCAAGGGGTTATGGCAACAGCTCGTCAGTTAAAAGATTCTGGCAAATTCCTTGAAAGCCATGCACTGCAATCGACTGCACTAGAATTAGCAGAGGGCTTTGCTGAACGTATGCATCAAGAAATACGTGACCAATGGGGCTTCCCAGATGCCACTGATTTTACAATGAGAGATCGTTTTGCAGCTAAATATCAAGGGCAACGTTTTTCTTTCGGTTATCCTGCGTGCCCTAACTTGGAGGATCAGGAAAAACTATTCGGCTTATTAAAGCCTGAGGATATTGGCGTTCACCTTACAGAAGGTTTTATGATGGAGCCTGAAGCATCTGTTTCAGCGATTGTTTTTGCTCATCCCGATGCTCGCTACTTCAATGTTTAAGGCGTAAAATAGGAGGATATAGATAGTCAATGAATTGACTATCTATATCCATTCCATTGAATCATTGAAGAGTGTGAGGACAATTTCATTAAGGAAGTGAGCAGGATGATTCGATTCATGGAAGAAAAAGATATACCTGAGGTTTTAGACATCTATAATGATATTATTTTAACAAGTAAGGCTGTCTACCGATATGATATACAAACTTTAGATGAAAAAATGCGATGGTATAAGGAGCAGCAAGCATTCGGCAATCCACTGCTTGTATTTGTGGAAAATGGGATTGTTGCTGGCTTTGCTACTTATAGTCAATTCCGTCCTTACCCTGGTTATCAATATACAATGGAGCATTCCGTCTACGTGCATAATGAGCATTATCAAAAGGGAATTGCAACGAAGCTCATGCATAAGCTTATAGCGATTGCAGAGGAGCGGGGTGTCAAAACACTCGTTGCTGGCATTGATGGAGAAAACATTGCTAGCATTAAAGTACATGAAAAATTAGGTTTTGAATATGCAGGTACAATTAAAAATGCAGGCTATAAATTTGAACAATGGCTAGACCTTGTGTTCTATCAGTTGCATTTGAATGGACCAACATCATAAAAAGGATATGACAAATGTCATATCCTTTTTATGATGTTTGCGTCTGTTACTGACTTGTACTCTTGTTTTATGATGAGGTCATAAGAAAAAAAGAAACGAGGGAGTAAAGGATGGCAACTATTAAAGAAAAAACAAAAAAGTTACGCCAAGATGTAGCGCCATTTGCTAAATCTAATACGGGTAAAAGTGTTTTTCAAATGATAAATACACTTGTACCGTTAATTGCATTGTGGGTGGCTGGTTACTTATTAGTAGATGTTTCACCTTGGCTAACAGTTGGCTTAAGTGCCATTTCAGCGGGGTTTGTCGTACGAACTTTTATTATTTTTCACGATTGCACACACGGATCATTTTTCAAAAGTAAAAAGGCAAACGACTGGGTTGGATTTTTTACTGGAGTGCTAACATCATTCCCATATGAAAAATGGAAACGTGAACATACAATTCACCATGCAACAAGCTCAAACCTAGACAAGCGTGGTATTGGTGATATTGATATGATGACAGTGGAAGAATATATGCAAGCTTCAAAGGGACAACGATTATGGTATCGCTTTTATCGTAACCCATTCGTTATGTTTGGGTTAGGACCATTATATATGGTGCTTATCTTAAATCGTTTTAATCGTAAGGATGCAAGAAAGAAAGAACGCTTGAACACAATTTTAACGAATATCGTTATGGTCGGAATTTGTGCTGCTTTAATTTTCTTCATGGGCTGGCAAGCATTTTTATTAGTCCAAGGCGTAACCTTATTTATTGCTGGTTCTTTAGGAATTTGGCTGTTTTATATTCAGCACACATATGAAGATTCTTATTTTGAACATGAATCAGAATGGGATTATGTTAAAGCCGCAGTGGAAGGTAGCTCGTATTATAAATTGCCAAAGATTTTACAATGGGTTACAGGGAATATTGGTTTCCACCATGTCCATCACTTAGCTCCTCGAGTACCTAACTATAATCTTGAAAAAGCACATAATGAAACGCCGCCTTTACACATGGCAACAACGATTACGTTACGTACAAGTTTAGAATCATTACGTTACAAGTTATATGATGAAGATCAAGGCAAATTTGTATCGTTTAAAGAAGTAAATGAAATCATCAAACGCAAAGCAAGAGGCAGTATTGCCGCTTAGTTGAAAACAGCCATCTCTGCAAACGAGATGGCTGTTTTATGTAAAAGGATGGGTTTTGTCTAAAGCATGTGCAGGCATAAATTAAATTTTCTTGTTATAATAAGGGAAAAGTAGGAAAGAGCGTGAGATTATGTTGAGGAAATGGCATAGTATTATTCCGAATAGTCCAATGCTCAGTGTATATTTATGGATTATTTTTTGTTTCCTACCGTTTTTCTTCATTTTTAGGAAATCATCTTATATCGAAATCTCGATTGGCATTACGTTTTTAATGCTTTATTTTATTTTCTATCGATTTTCCATGAATTCGAAAAGCGGTTTAGTTTATATGTGGATCAGCTTTGAAATGGCCATCAATATTGTCATGACCATCTTATATGGCTATGTGTATCTATCTATTTTCACAGCATTTTTTATTGGCAACATACGAAGACCTGTCGGCTTTTATATTATGTACGGTCTACATATTGGGTTTACAGTTATATCTACCGGTGTCGGCTTCTTTGTGGAGCTTCACTTATTTTTATCGCAGCTACCTTTTGTTGTGCTAACCATTCTAGCTGTTGTTCTTTTACCATTAACGATTTATTCCAAAAATAAACGTGAAAACTTAGAGGGGCAGTTAGAAACAGCTAATGAACGTATTGCCGAGTTAATTGTTTTTGAGGAACGACAACGAATTGCTCGTGATTTGCATGATACTTTGGGGCAAAAATTGTCCATGATTGGCTTAAAAAGTGATCTAGCTTCTAGGTTGATTGAACGTGATCCACAGCAGGCTTTGATTGAGATTAAGGATATACGCCAGACGGCAAGCATTGCCTTAAAAGAGGTTCGTGAATTGGTGTCAGACATGCGGACGGCAAAATTTGAGGATGAGCTAATGCGTATTTCTCAAATACTAAAGGCAGCAGAAATGGAGTTTGTTTTTGAAGGAGATAAAAATGCATTGCAAGTTCCGCCACTTGTCGAAAATGTTTTATGCATGTGCCTAAAAGAGGCGGTTAATAATGTTGTCAAACATAGTGGAGCAACAAAATGTGAAATTGCTTTCCATCAAAACTTTAAGGAAGTTTACTTAATCGTTCGGGATAACGGACAAGGTATTACGAAAAAACAAGCATGGAAAACGGGGAACGGATTGAAGGGAATGCGGGAACGCTTAGAGTTTATTAATGGGTCCTTTAAGATTGAAAGTGTTGAGGGTACTACATTAACGGTAACTATACCAGTGGCTATTACGCATCAAAATGTCAAAGAAAATCTGAAGAACATATAGAATAGAAAAGAGGCTTGTGACATGATACGAATTGTGATCGCTGAAGATCAGGGGATGCTATTAGGGGCTCTTCGCTCTTTACTTAGTATGGAAGAGGATATGGAGGTCGTCGGCTTAGCAAAAAATGGTGAGGAAGCATTGACGCTGGTGGCAGAGCATCAGCCTGATATTTGTATTATGGATATTGAAATGCCAGTGAAAACGGGACTAGACGCAGCAGAAGAAATGCATAGTATTGGCTCAGATTGTAAGGTCATTATTTTAACTACATTTGCCAGACCAGGTTATTTCGAGCGTGCTAGGAAAGCGAGCGTAAGAGGCTATTTATTAAAGGATAGCCCTATTGAGGAATTAGTAAGTGGGATTCGTACAATAATGGACGGTAAACGTATTTATGCACCAGAGCTTGTTGATTTTGTCTATGAGGATGATAGTGAAAATCCTTTAACAGAGCGTGAAAGCCAGGTGCTGACACTTGTGGCAGAGGGCAAGACGACAAAGGAAATTGCGGCAGAGCTATTTTTATCTGCTGGAACGGTACGTAATTATATTTCAACCATTTTAGAAAAACTAAATGTTGGTAATCGTATTGAGGCCATTGCACGCTTTAAAGAAAAAGGATGGAACAAATAAAGAGAACCTTATCGCATGAGCGCGATAAGGTTCGTTTTTTTACTTTTTGCGTTTTGTTATACGTCCAAGAACGAATGCACCTGCTGCTACAGCAAGAACAGTATTCGTTTTTTTCGTAAACACTTGTTTTGTTACAAGGTTAAGGTTTTGAGGACGCTCAGCTAAACGGCGCATAAAGTAGCCGTACCAATCTTCACCGAATGGAACGTACACACAGAAGTTATAGCCTTCTTTTGCAAGCTCTTTCTGCATATCAGTGCGGAAACCGTATAGCATTTGGAATTCAAATTTATCAAGTGGAATATTATGATCTGCAACAAAGCGTTTTACGTGTGCGATGATATTATGATCATGTGTTGCAATTGACGTAAATTTGCCGTGTAGCAAGTGATATTCAATCAACTCAATAAAGTTTAAATCAATATCTAATTTATCTTGATAGGCGACTTCTACAGGCTCTTTATAAGCACCTTTTACAATACGTAAACGGTAGTCCTTGAATTTTTCGATATCGTCTTTTGCACGGTAAAAGTAGGATTGAATAACTGTACCAACATTATTAAATGTTTTAGATAACTCTTCTACCATATCAAAGGATGTTTGAAGACGGCCGTAGTCTTCCATATCAAAGTTAACAAATATATCATAAGAAGCGGCTTTTTCTACTATTTCATACAGGTTGTCATAACAAAAATCAACATCAATGTCTAAACCTAATTGAGATGGTTTTAATGAAATATGTGCAGCAACACCGTTCTCATGGATGGCTTCGATTACAGTAAGGATTTTTTCTTTTGCAGCCGTTGCTTCTTCTTTACTTGAAACAAATTCACCTAGGTTGTCTACCGTACAAGAAATATTATGTGCATTTAGTTCTTTGATGCTTGCAATTGTTTCTTCAATATTTGTACCAGCTACTACACTCTGTGCTCCTAATTTTAGGCCATATTTCTTTGCAGCACTATTTAATAGTTGGTTTTCAGATAACTGGATGAAAAAATCGCGTAATAACATGGTCATTCTCCTAACTGCATTTTCTTTTTAGTATAACATAAATGTTTTAAACTATATTCATTTCAGCTTAACAATTATTTCATATCAAGTATTTGCATACGTTCATTAAATAGCACAGGATAACTTAAAAAACCAATCATGATACTGGATAATGTTGCTGTTGTTAAGAGCGCAAAGATGATTAAAAGTTGAAATTGGACAGCATGGATAGGGTCAGCCCCACCAATAATTTGCCCACTCATCATACCTGGTAGCTGTACTAAACCGATTGTTTTTTGGCTTTCAATCGTAGGAATCATACTAGCTTTTACGGCATTGATCAGTTGGCGATGAACGGCTTGTTTTGGCGTGCCACCTAGCGATAAAATTAATTCCATTTGATCTTTATGGCTACTAATTTCAGCTGTAAAACGATTTAAAAATAAAATGGACAGCACCATCGAATTGCCAATTAACATCCCACTAATCGGAATGATATACTGGGCAGTAGCTGGAACAATTTGAAATCCTAGCAAGACACCTTGTGTAACAATTTCTATGACGACAAGTGTCAGTGCTATTTTCCAAGTAATTCCTTTAATACCCACCCCTTTTTTTCGTGCATTTAATGTTGCGACGACAATCATTAGCGCTACCATGAGAAGTATATAACCATAACTATTGGCGTCAAAAACAAATTTTAAAATATAGCCGACAGCAAGCAATTGAACAATGGAACGTAACGTTGCAATGAGCGTATCTTTTTCAAGACCCAACTTTAATGTTTTAGATAATATGAGAGGAATACAGACAAAGATTAGGGTTAACGATAAGGCTGTAAATGTCATTGATTAACCCCCTGAACAAACGCTGCAACACGTGGATTCGTTGGGGCTTCAAGTAAAGCACTTTTACCAGTTTCAATTAACTCCCCATCCATCATAACCCATGTATAGTGACCAATTGTCAATGCTTGTTGCAAATTATGTGTAATCCAAATTATCGTGACATTGTATTTTTTGTTAATAGTAGCAATCAATTTTTCAATTTCTTGTACAGATTGACGATCCAGCGCAGATGTAATTTCATCTAATAATAAAATAGAGGATTGATTGATCAGGGTTCGTGCAATGGATACCTTTTGACGTTGTCCACCAGACAATTCACTTGTTGATTGGTGTAAGAAGCTTTCGTTTAATCCAACATCCTCTAAATATTGGACAGCCTCCTGCTGCGAGAGCTTTTGCCCCTGCAGTGTACGGGGAAGGGCAAGATTATCTAGCACTGTACCTGCTATCATTGGAGCTGCCTGTAAAGCAATACCAACATGTCTCCTTAAAGAGGTGGGTTCATATGTAGAAATAGGCTGATTTTTAATGAGTATATGCCCGTTTGTTGGTGACAGAAGACCATTACATAATTTAAGTAGCGTTGTTTTACCAGCACCAGAAGGACCGACAAGAGTCGTAATTTGCCCTTTTGGAAATGACCCAGTAATTGACTTTAATATCATTTTGTCATTTACTGAAAAATGAACTTGTTGAAAGTGAATGGCAGGCTCATATAACGTATTCATTTATTGAAACTCCTTTGTTATAGTCGGTAAAATAACTGTAGCATGAAATGACTGGAAGATGCAGTTTAAATAGTAGAAAGTAGGGGATTTGGAAATGCAAATATTGTATGTCGATACATTAACGTATACACAAGGGGATATGTATCTAGTGGCTTCAGATAAAGGTCTTGTCTATATAGGAACACCAAATGCATCATTTGAGGAAGTAGAAGTGTGGGCTAAAAAACCTTTTAAAGGGTATGGCTTTGAAGAAAATCCAGAAAAATTACAGCCATATAAGGCTCAGTTAACTGCTTATTTTAACAAGGAGCTTACTGAGTTTGACCTACCTGTCCATGTAAAGGGAACTCCTTTTCAATTAGCCGTTTGGGAAGCCCTAAAAGAATTGCCTTATGGTACAACAACATCCTATGGTAATATCGCACAACGCATTGGTAATCCGAAAGCAGTTAGAGCTGTAGGAACTGCAATTGGTGCAAATCCAATACTAGCGATTATTCCATGCCATCGAGTCATTGGCAAAAATGGTCAATTAACAGGCTTCCGAAGTGGCCTCGCTATGAAACAGTTTTTACTTGAGTTAGAGCAAGTTTAAATTAAGTGAAGGTTGATGAAGGCTGGTTTGAGCAATGGGAAGAGCGTTTCGAGCGAAAAATGGAAATAATTACCTAACTAAAAAAGAAAAATCTGCCCCCATCATCTAGAGATACAGGAGCAGATTTTTCCACTAGCTATACATGTTGTTCTTCTTGGACATTGCTTTGTGATTTACCGAAATGTGTTAAGCGATGAGCAAAGGTTTCTCCTCTTACAGCAGAGCTTTTGAAAATGTCTTGGAATTCGTAAGCAGGAGCACCATGCTCCATTACATCTAAACCAGCAATCTCTTCTTCAGCTGTTACACGTAATGGGATAAATGCTTTGATAATCAATAAGCCTGCTGACACAGATACGCTAACCCAGGCAACTGTTGCGATGACACCGATTGCTTGAATCCCCAGTAGACCAAAACCACCGCCATACAATAAACCTTGACCACCAATGTCAAATAAACCAACTGCCAATGTTCCCCAAATACCACAAATACCATGAACCGCAATCGCTCCAACAGGATCATCTACTTTTAGCTTCCATTCAAGGAAACGTACACCTTCTACAAGTAATGGCGCGGCGATTAAGCCGATGATGAGGGAGCCCATGATACTGACATTCGCAGCACCAGCCGTAATCCCTACAAGCCCGGCTAATGCACCGTTTAATGTAAGGGAGCCATCAATATGACCGTAACGGAATTTCGTATAGAAAGCGGTAGCAACTACACCAGCAGCTGCTGCAAAGAATGTATTGGAAATAACACTAGGAACAAGTTCAGGATCGGCAGCTAACGTTGAAGCTCCATTAAAGCCAAACCAACCAAACCAAAGTAAAAATACGCCTAAAGCTCCTAATGGGATACTGTGTCCTGTAATTACATTTACTCGACCATTTTCATATTTACCAAGTCGAGGTCCAACCATAACAGCTGCGACAAATGCTGCGACAGCCCCCGTTAAGTGAACAACTGTAGAGCCGGCAAAATCAACAAAGCCTAGATCTGTTAACCAGCCTTGCCCACTCCAAACCCAGTGACCAACAACAGGATAAACAACTAGAGACATAAGTATAATGATGCCGATATAAGCAAAAATATTAGTACGTTCTGCGACAGCGCCAGACAAAATCGTTGCTCCAGTTGCAGCAAACATTGTTTGGAAGATAAAGAAGGAAAGATCATCTACTCCTTTTAAAGCAAAACCGCTAGTGCCGAAAATACCACCTACTGTGTCGCCGAACATAATGGCGTAACCACATAAAAAATAGACAATGCCACCAAGGGAAATCGTTAGGAAATTCTTCATGATGATATTGACGGCATTTTTCGAGCGGGTAAATCCAGCCTCGACCATAGCAAAACCAGCGTGCATAAAGAATACTAAAATAGTGCCAAGCATCACCCAAATTAAATTAACCGATAATAATACTGCATCCATCTACATCTTCCCCCTTTACTCTACTGCAATCGATCCGACTTCTTTTGTTCGGATACGAATTGCTTGTTCTACTGGATAAATGAAAATCTTTCCGTCCCCGACCTTGCCAGTTGCTGCTTCACGCAATAAAATCTCTACGATGGCATCGATTTTCCCATCGTCCACAATCATTTCCAATTTCAATTTAGGTAAAAATTCAATTTCATACGTATTGCCGCGAAAGAGTCCTGTTCTACCTAACTGACGACCACAGCCGGCAATTTCAGAGACGCTTAAACCTGCAATTCCTTCCTTTGCAAGTCCGTCCCGAACGGCCCCAAAAACTTCAGGACGAATGATTGCTTCAATTTTTTTCATGTGTACCAGCTCCTTGCGTAAATTTAATTTACATGTTAAAGCGGAATAAAAATCAATGCAATTGTTTTTTTAGAATGCATGTTATATTACCTTACATCTTATATTTCTATTCTCGAAATAGTTTGCAGAAAATGTTTTTATAAAAGGAATGAAAGCGGTACTAAAAAATGTGTCTTAAATGTGAACAGTTCTAAATTTTCTGACTATTTATGTTAGAAAACCTAACATCAAATAGAAGATATGTAAAACGCAAGAATTTGGGTATATAGTGTATACTAGGACTAATTATCAAAGCGGAAGAAGGGGTTTCTTTTGAGATCAAACTATGCAGATGATAGCTTAGCGCTACACACAGACTTATATCAAATTAATATGGCAGAATCCTACTGGGCGGATGGCATACATAATAAAAAAGCAGTTTTTGAATTATATTTTAGGAAATTACCTTTTGGTAATGGCTATGCCATATTTGCTGGGTTAGAGCGAATGCTTGATTATCTACGTGACTTTCATTTTAGTGAATCGGATATTGCGTATTTACGTGATGAAGTAGGTTATAAAGAGGATTTTATCCAGTATTTAAAAAACATTCGATTCACAGGGGATATGTATTCCATGGTAGAAGGGGAGTTAGTTTTCGCTAATGAACCAATTGTCCGAATTGAAGCTCCGTTAGTGGAGGCACAGCTAATTGAAACAGCATTACTTAATATTGTTAACTATCAAACATTAATTGCCACAAAGGCAAGCCGTATTAAACAAATTACTAAAAATGAAGTGGCGATGGAATTTGGGACAAGGCGTGCACAGGAAATGGATGCTGCTATTTGGGGAACGCGGGCAGCGTTTATTGGTGGTTTTGCTTCCACAAGTAATGTTCGAGCAGGTAAACTTTTTAAGATTCCTGTCTCTGGTACACATGCCCATGCGTTAGTACAAGCTTATAAAAATGATTATGATGCATTCCATGCTTATGCTAAACGTCATCGTGATTGCGTTTTTTTAGTAGATACTTACAATACATTGAAATCAGGTGTGCCAACTGCTATTAAAGTAGCTAAAGAGCTAGGAGACAAAATTAACTTTATTGGCATACGTTTAGATAGCGGTGATATCGCGTTTTTATCAAAAGAAGCTCGTCGTATGTTGGATGCTGCAGGCTTCCAGGATGCCAAAATCATTGTCTCGAATGATTTAGATGAATACACAATCTTAAATTTAAAATCTCAAGGTGCAAAAGTAGATGTTTGGGGAATTGGTACAAAGCTTATTACAGCTTATGATCAGCCTGCATTAGGTGCAGTTTATAAAATGGTGGCTATCGAAAATAGCGAAGGGCAACTTGAAGATACGATAAAAATCTCGGCTAATGCGGAAAAGGTATCCACGCCAGGATTAAAAAATGTCTATCGTATTATCGATAAAAAGAATGGAAAGGCAGAGGGAGATTACATCACAATGCACGATGAAAATCCTCAAGCTGAGGAACGTATTAAAATGTTCCATCCAATTCATACGTTTGTCTCAAAGTTTGTCACGAATTTTGAAGCAAAAAATTTACATCAGCATGTTATTAAAAACGGAGCAATAAATTATCAAAATCCTACATTAGAGGAAATGCGTGATTATGCTACGGAAAATTTAGAATTGTTATGGGATGAATATAAGCGTGCGATGAATCCTGAAGAGTATCCAGTCGATCTCAGCCAAAAATGCTGGGATAATAAAATGCGTAATATTGAAGAAGTGCACAATATGGTTAAGCAAATGTAAATAAGAGGAGTGACGGGTACAATGACTTTACAACAACAAATTATTGAAGAATTACGTGTATTGCCTACTATTAATGTACAGGAAGAAATACGTAAATCCATTGATTTTTTAAAGGAATATGCACAACACTATAGCTTTGTAAAAGGATTCGTTCTTGGTATTTCTGGTGGTCAAGATTCGACGTTAACAGGAAAACTAGCACAGTTGGCAATTGATGAACTAAATGCAGAGGCTGGGGAAATGAAGTATTCTTTTTTGGCTGTACGTTTACCATATGGCGTGCAGGCTGATGAACAAGATTGTCAGGATGCCATTGATTATATAAAACCAACGAAAATTTACACTGTGAATATAAAAAATGCTGTAGATGCTAGTGTGTTGGCTTTAGCAAATGCAGGCGTTGAGCTGAATGATTTTGTGAAAGGGAATGAAAAAGCTCGTGAGCGTATGAAGGTGCAATATTCAATTGCCGCGATGAATGGGGCAGTTGTGTTAGGAACGGATCATGCTGCGGAGGCTATTACGGGGTTTTATACAAAATTTGGTGATGGTGGAGCGGACTTAATGCCGATTTTTCGTCTAAATAAACGACAAGGTAAGCAACTGTTAGCAGAACTTAAATGTCCTGAGCATCTTTATAAAAAGGTGCCAACAGCGGATTTAGAGGAGAATCGTCCATCATTGCCAGACGAAGTGGCACTTGGTGTATCATATGATCAAATTGATGATTATTTAGAGGGAAAAGAAATTCCTGAAGAACCACGCCGAATCTTAGAAGGATATTATTTGCGTTCTCAACATAAACGTCATATGCCAATTACGATATTTGATGATTTTTGGAAGTAAGATGAGTGAAAAGAGTTATGAAAAAGTGAACTTCGCTTTTGAAAATAGCTCTTTTCTCTCTTTTTTTATGCCATTTGGTTCTATGTTGTTAATTATCAGCATATAATGTCGATATAATTACCTATAAGGATAATAAAATGTAGGGGAGGGTAACTTTTTATGAGGACTTCTAGAGTGAGTGCAACGACAAGCAGTGTTTTTCGGCAAGAAAATCAGTATTTGCATGCTGGGGATATTAGCCATAACTTTGGGCAAAATCCACAAAAACTATTTAAAAATAGTTTGCAAAAAAATAAAGAGAAGAAGCACAGTTCAATAAATGCACCAAATCAACAGCAGCAACATCAACATACAGCGCCTATTCATATGGATAGTGCTAGTGATTTACAAATTCGTTGGGAATTAAATGAAACTGCGTTAAAGCTAAGCCGTTTAAGCAAACAAAAGAAGCGACTCAATAGTTACCGTTCTTCCATATAAATAACGAGCTCTCCACATGCATAGTGTGGGGAGTTTTTATATAAGAGTGGAAAAAGAATTGCTCTAAATTCAAAATATTTGAAGTGAAGATGTTCATTGAATGTTCAAGATAATTTTTCCAATTCTTCACTCCGATTTTTAACTAATTTCACAACTAATCTGTAATGTAGAGTATAGCAACAGAAAACTAAATTTGGAGGAAATAGTTGTGAAAAAATTATGGTTACCTGCACTAATATTATTATTTGTACTTGCAGCATGTGGCAGTGAAAAAGCCCAAGTGAAAGAGAAGGAAACGGAGCAAGAGGCTACGAAAAATGAAACAGCAACATTGAAAGAAGATTCTGTCCAGGTTGCTTCGCTAGTAGACCCACGGTTACAAGAGCCAAAGGAAGATACAGTTTGTGAAATGTGTAATATGAAGGTTTACATGAAAGATCACGAGATGGGAGTATTTTCAACACAAGCTATAAAAGAAGATGGGTCCATTGCTTTTTATGACGATATTGGCTGTTTGTTAAATGCGGAGGTTGCCAATGAAGAAAAAAATGAAAAATTTGTCCGTGATTTTGTGACAAAGGATTGGGCAAAGGTTGAAGATGTAACTATTGTGAAAACAGAGTTAAAATCTCCAATGAACTGGGGCTATATTTATTTTGTGAACAAGGCTGAAGCAGATAAATATATCCAAGAAAATTCGAAAGCTTACGTTGAAGATCTACAAAAAATTAAAGATGATGCATTGGAGAGACGTAAGAAGAAAATGATGCAAAAAAAGGCTGAGGAAGAAAATGGCGAATCTGGTTCCATGCATTCGAATGAAATGAATCATGAACAAAAGGGACACAGTCATTAAAGCGTTAGACTAGGGGGCATTCCTCTAGTCTTTTCATGCTGAATGGGGAGGTGAAGAGTGATGAAACAAATCAGTTTTTTCTTTTTGTTTTTTCTATTTACAAGTCAAACGGCATATGCGGAATTTGATATTCAATTTGCTATTGATCAAGCGAAAACTGGAGAGATTATTCATATTCCTGCTGGTCGTTACCAAGGGAATTTTACGGTGAAGAAACCAATTATACTACGCGGAGAAGAGGGGGTTGAGTTGTATTCTTTAAATAATAACCCTGCACTAAAAATTGAACATGTAGCTAATGTCTCTGTAGAAAATATAATGATAAGTGCAAAAAACAAAGGCATTGTAGCCAATGAGGCAGAGAATCTAGAGTTGAGAGAGATAGAGGTAAAAGATGTTCAAGTAGGTATCCATATTCAACGTTCAAAGCATGTTCGAATTTTAGAAAATAGGATTATTGGTAATCAGTCACATTATGCTGAAAAAGGCAATGGGATTGCTGTGTTTAAAAGCGAGGACATTGCCATCGAACAAAATACTATTGAACAAGTGCAAGATGGTATATACGTAGAAGAAGTGAAGCAAATCGATGTTCAACGAAACAAGGTGACGAATAGCCGTTACGGAACACACTTTATGTATTCGAGTGGTGTGGAGGTGCTTTTCAATACGTATTTACATAATGTTACAGGTCTAATGATCATGATGACTACTGACTTAGAAATAGCTAATAATACAGTCAGTAGCCATAACGATTTCAATAGCTATGGTCTTTTAATGTATGACACTCAGCAAGCAATGATAAGAAAAAATAGCTTTCATAATAATCGAGTAGGTGTAGCATTGCAAAAAAGTTCAGACATTCAAATACAAGAAAATCGCTTTCGAATGAATCAGACCGCATTAGAAGGTACAAAGGTAGAGGATGACTCAATCATAAATGATAATCAGTTTACGGGAAATATATTAACGGCAAGATCAGACCACCAAGGTTTGCGTCTCATTGGCAATTTTTATGATGATTATACTGGGATAGATGTTGCGGGCGATGGTTTCGGGGATGTTCCCTACGTAGCTGTATCGAGCTTTGGACAGTGGATGGTGAGACAACCAGTTTATCAATTTTTTGTAGCATCACCAAGCGTCATGATCTTGACGTCACTAGATCAGCAAATTAATAAAACAGAACAAAATCTACTCGTAGATAATGAACCAAAATTACTTAGCGATATGAGAAAGACGGAGTTTTCGATAAATATCATACAATTGTTAATTGGTCTAGTGGTATCTATGTGTGGTTTATGGTTTTGGAAAAGAGGGATGCGAATATGACTAGATGGATAACTATTTTGATTTTATGCAGTGCACTATTGGTAGGATGTAGCGATAAAACATATAAACCACGTGAGATTATCAGTGAAACAGATGTTTGTGAAATTTGTAATATGAGTATTGTTCATAATGAATATGCTGGACAGATTGTTTTGAAAAATGGAGACTATGAGATTTTTGATGATATTGGGTGTCTGATGGAATATCTTGAGCTAAATGGTGAGGATGAAGTTGGCGCAGCCTATATTAAAAATAAGGCAAACAATGAATGGATTGACATTTATAAAGCGACATTTGTGTACAACAAAGAGTATTGGACTCCGATGAACTATGGAGTTCTAGCATTTGCGACAAAAGATGAAGCGCAAAAATGGATGACTAATGAAGGAGATGGTCAACTATTGGCTTATCAGGATTTGCTAACGTTTAATTGGGGGATACATGAGTGATGTTTGTGAAAATAGAGCTGAAGCAAATTTTAAGAAGTCGTTGGATGCAACTAGTAGCCTTTCTTTTTACATTTGTTTTTGTAGCAATTATTGTCATTCAACAAATGGCTTTACCTGATATCGAGGGTTTTACACGTCAAACAGCATCATTTTTAAATGTATTATTGTTTCTATTACCATTATTTATTGTAAGCATTGGAAGTATGAGTATAGCTGGTGATATAGAATCTGGTTGGTATTCGTTACTAAAAACCTATCCGATGAAACGACGACAATATATTATAGGCAAATATGTAGCAACATCACTTGCCTTTTTACTGGTTGTGTTAGTGGCATTTGGTGTTGTCTTAGCATTAGGTGGTTTTTTAGGCGGCGTACGATTACCGTTTGTTTTAGTTACCCTCACGCTATTAAGTATCTTTATTTTTGTATCAATAGGTATTGCACTGGGGGCATTTGCCCAAACAAGGTTATTTGCACTAGCATTATCACTTGTTGTATGGTCCTTTTTTTTATTGCTTATATCTTATGCTTTAATGGCTCTAGGTGCAGTTGTAGCTGGTCATGTTTTACAAAAGCTTACCATCATAACGATACATATAAATCCTGTGGAATGGCTGCGCTTTGGTTATTTTATATTCAGCAATCAAGCTAGTGTGCTTGGTCCAGCGTTTTATGGAGTAACGAAGTTTTATTTGTCGCCATTGGGTCACGTGGTATATGGGATTGTGACGACTTGTTGGATTGTTTTGCCGCTTATGCTTGCTACGAAGTTATTAAAGGGGGACCAGCAACGATGATTCTTTTAGAAGCGAAAAATGTAGCTAATGTCTATGATAATGATAGAGGTTTAAAAGAAGCAACCTTTACATTGCATTCAGGTCGAATTTTAGCGCTGGTTGGAGGCAATGGAGCAGGAAAGAGTACGTTGATTCGACTATTAACGGGTCAAGAAAAGCAAAAATCTGGGGAAATGATATGGCATAAACCACAAGCAATTCGTTATATGCCTGACGATGTAGATTTCCCTACTATGCTAACTGCCGCTGAAATTTTAGAGTTGTTGGCATCTTTAAAACAAGTAGATAAATATGAACAAGAGCACGTTTTGAAGCGCGTTTCCTTGTGGGACGTTCGCAGGCAACAGGCTAAACAGTTTTCTAAGGGAATGCTACAACGATTAAATCTTGCGCAAAGCTTACTTGGCAGCGGTTCTTTGTTGATCTTAGATGAACCGACTAATGGCCTTGATCCGTTTTGGATAGCGCAGCTGAAAAATATGATGTTGGAGGAAAAGGAGAAAGGGAATACGGTCATATTTTCTACACACTTGCTGTCTTTTGCTGAAGAAATAGCAGATGATATATTAGTTTTACATGAAGGGAAAATTATTGTTTCTGGGACGATAACTAATATTTTTTTACAAGAAGATGCTACATCGTTGGAAGAAATATGGTTAAAAAGAATAAATTTGTAACATTCTATTACGGAATGACGTTATATAATAAGGACTAGGCTTGTTTGATAACATTCAAACAAGCCTTCTTTATGAGGATCAATAGTATGTAGCGGTTTCAGATAATTGTTTTAGAAGACAGATTTCGCTATGCTTAGGATAAGTTATCGTGCAATTCACACAATTGCCTGATGGAATGGGAGGCTTTTTTGATTTATGAATTCTCAAATACAGGATGTTTTAGAAAATATAGAAAAAGTAATGATTGGTAAAAGAGAGGTTGCTGAGCTTAGTATTGTCGCATTATTAGCGAGAGGGCATGTCTTGTTAGAGGATGTACCTGGAGTAGGAAAGACGATGATGGTGCGAGCGCTTGCGAAATCCTTTGACGCTCAGTTTAAGCGCATTCAATTTACACCAGATTTATTGCCTTCAGATGTAGTTGGTATATCTATTTATAATCCAAAAACAATGGAGTTTGAATTTCGCCCAGGACCAATTATGGGGGATGTTGTATTAGCAGACGAAATAAACCGTACGTCGCCAAAAACACAATCTGCCTTATTAGAGGGCATGGAGGAGGCATCTGTCACAATTGACGGAAAAACACTGCTAATTAACCAGCCATTTTTTGTTATGGCCACACAAAATCCGATTGAACATGAGGGTACCTATCCTTTACCAGAGGCACAACTGGATCGCTTTTTATTGAAGATAAAAATGGGTTACCCATCTAGAGGGCAGGAAGTAGAAATTTTGCGAAGAGCTGAAAATGGTAAACCAATTGAAAAAATCGAATCAGTGTTATCTGTAACGCAATTAATTGAATTGCAGGAGCTTGTTCAGGGCGTGTATGTGGAAGATTCAGTTAAAAATTATATGGTGGAGCTTGCTGC
This sequence comes from Lysinibacillus sp. FSL L8-0126, assembly GCF_038630385.1. NCBI lineage: Bacteria > Bacillati > Bacillota > Bacilli > Caryophanales > Bacillaceae > Lysinibacillus > Lysinibacillus sp. FSL L8-0126. The sequence goes on from NZ_CP152028.1 coordinate 2,112,923, forward strand.
CCAAACAAGGGAAAATAGCTATGTTTATTTAGGGGTGAGTCCGCGGGCAACATTAGCGCTAATGAAAGCTTCTCAAGCTTATGCATTTATGAAAGGGCGCAGCTATGTGACACCCGATGATGTTCAATATCTTGTGCCATTTGTCTTTAACCATCGTTTAGTTTTAAAACCAGATGCACGCTACGATAACGTAGCCGCAGACGAAATAATCAAGCGCATTATTGCGAGTACACCTGTTCCGACTAAAAGGTTTGCAGAACAATGAAGAAATGGAAAGGCTTTTTAGAAAAAAGCAAACATTTTTTATTGATTACCTTTTTGATGGTCGTAACATTTAGTTACGCTATGTTCCAAGGAGGATTCGTCAGCTGGTTTGTATTTTTTACGGTTAGTCCATTTTTAGTGTACGCACTCTTGTTCTTTGTAGTGAGAGAAGATATTTTACTTGTAGAGCGTAAAATTGAACCAAATCATATAGAACGAGGGCAATCGGCAAAGGTGTTTATTACGATAGAAAGAAGAACACGTTTCCCATTTGCCTATATCATGATGGAGGAACTTGTAGATAGTGAGGGGTTAGTACAGGCTAAAATAGAAAATTCAAATGCCATTAAGTTTGTTGGTTTTAGGAAAAAATTTAGCTGGCATTATGACTTGGAAAAGATGCCTCGTGGAGAGCATCGCTACTTAGGGGTTACAATGGTTTTCTATGATTTCTTTGGCTGGGCAAAAAAGCCTGTCATAGCAGAAAAGGAACAAACTATTTTAGTTTATCCGAGAATCAGGGAGATGAAATACGCTACCCTTCAAACGAAATATGATGTTGGCTCTATGATGTCACCCTATTCCATTGTAAAGGACACATCTATGGCTGTTGGGTTAAGAGAGTATGTTCCAGGAGATCGCTTTTCATGGATTCATTGGAAATCATTTGCGAGAACGCAAACCTTACAATCGAAGGAGTTTGAGGATCGACAATCTTCAGAGTTATTGCTCGTATTAGACGCTAAAAAATCTCCAATGTTTGAAGAAAAAGTGGAGTTAGTAGCATCCATGCTACAGATGATTGTTCAAGAACGAGGAGATTTATCTTTTATTTCCGCTGGAGAAATGACGAAAGTATTCCCGGTTATACAAGGTGAAAAGCAATTAGATCAGATTATGTATCATTTAGCCGCTATAAAGCCTATAGAGAATGTCAAATTCAGATTTTATGATCAGCAATCTTTTAAGCAAGTTGCAACATTGCTTTATGTGACAAGTGATGTATCAGAAGAATTACTACATACTCTTGCGAATTTAGTGAAAAGCTGTATTTGTTTTGTAGTGGCAAAACAGCCACCTGTGCAATCTGAGCTTATGATGCGTTATAAACATATACAAATCGTTTATGTAGACCCAACAGATTTTTATCATTTATTCACGGAGGTGATGAAACCGTGAAACGACCATTAGGGGAATTTATAGAATTAACCATTGCGTATATTATTATATTCTTCATTTTGCGTGAATGGCTTATTCCTATTATGCAATTAACGAATACTGGCGGGATGCATCTCTTCCTTGTGTTTATTGGTTTATCTCTAGCGTTAAGTTTATTCCGAATACATCCAATATTATCTGGATTAGTGAAGTTAGGCTATATTACTTGGCTTATTGTCTTCACTTATAGTACAAGCCCCGTTTTTTCAGGAGAAACTTTACCGTTTTTATTGTCTGAATGGACAGGGAATATGGCCTCTATACTATCGGGGGATTTTGGACAAGTATCAAATGCCTTTAGGACAGTGCTATTTCTTGTATTAATTTGGATGCTTGTTTATTTAATTCACCATTGGGTTTCAGTGCGGAAAAATATATTTTACTTTTTTGCTATGACTGTCTTCTTTATTGCCACATTAGATACGTTTAGTGATTATGATGGTAAAGCGGCTATTGTAAAAGTTATTGTACTTGGATTAATTATGACAGGAGTACTCTTTGTTAAACGTCTATGGCTTCAAGTTGAGACAACAAGTACTATACTGGAGAAATGGAAAATTGTTATTCCGATGCTTGTCTCAGTATTGCTTGTTAGCTCTGTCGCATTCTTTTTACCAAAGACAGGACCAACATGGGCAGATCCTGTGCCATTCATCCAAGAAATTACTGGCCAAGCTGGAAGCGGAACTGGGGAAAAATCAGTTGGCTATGGCCAAGATGATAGTCAGCTCGGAGGCCCATTCCAAGGGGATAATACATTAATTTTCACGGCTTCTTCTCGTGATCGGCATTATTGGCGTATTGAAACAAAAGATACGTATACATCAAAAGGCTGGATTATTTCGGATGGAAACTTTGGCAAAAATGTCTATGAAACAAATACACCCATTCATACTTCTTTACAAGTAGGATTACCAGAAAATGAGCGACAAATTCAATTAGATATTGCTGTTCCAATGCCATTTTTGATTCAAACTTATGGTTTATTATCTGTTTCAGCTCAAGACGCCACTTTATTTATTCAGGATGAGCAGACTGAAAAAATGACGATAGAGCAGCAGGCGGGTGAATCAAAATCGTTATCAAACTACTCATTGTCTTATAGTGAACCAGTTTATAGTATGGAGCAGCTTCAATTGTCATATCCTACTACACTTGAAACATTAGATCCTTCATATAATCGTTTTCTACAATTACCAAACCAGCTGCCGCAGCGTGTAAAAGATTTAGCTTCTGATATAACACAAGGTAAAGCTACGATATACGATCAAATTAAAGCTGTGGAAAGTTACTTTAGAACCAATGGCTTTAGATACGATAAAAATGAAGCGGCAATTCCTGCTGAAAATCAAGATTATGTCGATCAATTTTTATTCGATACTAAAGTAGGCTATTGTGATAATTTCTCCACTTCGATGGTTGTGCTTTTACGTTCACTAGGCATACCAGCAAGATGGGTTAAAGGCTTTGCACCTGGCACAACAGGACCGATAACAGACGGACTACGCGAATATCGAATCACGAATGACAATGCGCACTCTTGGGTGGAAGCATATATACCTGGCACGGGTTGGATGGAGTTTGAACCTACCATCGGCTTTACAGGTAATGTGAATATTGATTATGATATACCACTAGATACAGCTGATCAGGAAGAAGTATTACAGCCGGAAAAAAAACCAGAGCAGCCCCAACCACAAGAAAAGGTATCTGAAAAGGAACAGTCTTCATCAACATTTAAATTAGATGCGGTGTGGACATGGTTGAAAAAATTCACTTATGTGTGGATTGCCATCGTGGTTTTACTGATCATTACTAGTATTACGTTATACTTACAACGTAAAACATGGATTCCGAAGATGCATGTGCGTGTATATCGCAAAAAGGTAGCGGATTGGTCAAACTTCGATTCTTCTTACCATGTATTGTTGAAGCAATTATCCCGTATTGGATTGCGTAGAAGAGATGGGGAAACATTGCGTGCGTTTGCTGAGCGAGTAGATGCTGCGCTAGAGACAGATGAAATGCAAAAGCTGACAGAAGTATATGAACAACATGTTTATGGAAAAGATAAGGAAGAAGTCGATTTTAGAGAGCTGAAAGAAAGTTGGGAATATTTAATCAATCGCACTATCAGTTGATTTTAATGTGTACAAAGAGTAAAATGAAAAAAATTAAATGCAAGGATTGCTTTCATATAAGTTCGATAATAGGGTTCGGATGTTTCTACGAAATCACCTTAAATGATTTCTCTATGAAGGCGGATGTTTTCGTTAGGTGAAAAGTATAGTAAATCACTTTACTTTGCTACGCATTCGCCTTTATCACTATTCTAGAGCTTATGAACGCGTAGAAAGTTTTTTTACTTTCTTCGCGTTTTTCTTTGAACAAATGAAAATATCCTTTAAAAATAGTAGAAGAGGTGGAAATTTTGACAGCTAGCCCTTTATTAAAAGAGCAAGAAAAAATCGTTGTACTGGACTTCGGTAGCCAATTTAACCAGTTAATTACGCGTCGTATCCGTGAATTTGGTGTTTTCAGTGAATTGCACCCACATACGGTAACTGCGGAAGAAATTAAAGATATGAACGCAACGGGTATTATTTTTTCAGGTGGCCCAAACTCTGTTTATGATGAAAATGCTTTCCATGTGGATCCAGCTATTTTTGAATTAGGTTTACCAATATTAGGTATTTGCTATGGGATGCAATTAATGGCACATACAAATGGCGGTAAAGTTGAAGGTGCTGAAACGCGTGAATATGGTAAAGCGGAAATCAAAGTCACTACTTCAAATAAGTTATTTGGAGACTTACCAACTGAGCAAATCGTGTGGATGAGCCATGGTGACCATGTAACAGAAGTTCCAGCTGGATTTGAAGTAATTGCTACAAGTGCATCTTGTCCGATTGCTGCAATGGCAGATGTAGAACGCAAATTATATGCTGTACAATTCCATCCAGAAGTACGTCACTCTGTTTATGGTAATGACTTACTACGTCAATTCGTATTCGATATTTGTGAGGCAAAAGGCGACTGGTCAATGGCTAACTTCATTGAGCTTGAAATCGCAAAAATTCGTGAAATAGTTGGCGATAAAAAAGTATTATGTGCTCTTTCTGGCGGTGTAGATTCATCAGTTGTAGCAGTTTTAATTCATAAAGCAATCGGCGATCAATTGACTTGTATGTTCGTAGACCACAACTTAAACCGTAAAGGTGAAGTTGAACAAGTAATGAAAACATTCACAGAAGACTTTGATATGAATCTTATTAAAATTGATGCTCGCAAACGTTTCATGGACAAACTTGCAGGTGTATCAGATCCGGAGAAAAAACGTAAAATTATCGGTAATGAATTTATTTACGTATTTGATGAAGAGGCATCGAAGCTTGAAGGTATGGATTTCTTAGCACAAGGTACTCTATACACAGATATCATTGAATCTGGTACTTCAACGGCGCAAACAATCAAATCACACCATAATGTTGGTGGTCTTCCAGAAGATATGCAATTCCAATTAATCGAGCCACTGAAAACGTTATTTAAAGATGAAGTTCGTGCGCTAGGTTTAGAACTTGGTCTTGATGAAAAAATCGTTTGGCGTCAACCATTCCCAGGTCCTGGATTAGGTATTCGTGTACTTGGTGAAGTTACAGAAGAAAAATTAGAAATCGTTCGCGAAGCAGATTTCATTTTACGTGAAGAAATCGCAAATGCTGGTCTTGACCGTGACATCTGGCAATACTTCACGGTATTACCTGATATCCGTTCAGTTGGTGTAATGGGCGATGCACGTACGTATGATTACGCAATCGGTATCCGTGCTGTAACATCTATCGACGGCATGACTTCTGACTGGGCACGTATCCCTTGGGACGTACTAGAGAAAATCTCTGTCCGCATGGTAAACGAAGTAAAACACGTGAACCGCGTGCTGTATGATATTACATCTAAGCCACCAGCAACGATTGAGTGGGAATAACAGCAACTGCCCTAAAAGCCTTGAGAGGTTTTTAGGGTTTTTTGATTTGATCATTTTTAGTCTATTCATAGATTGTATGATTCGAATTATATCAAGGTTAAAGCAGCAATTGCTGGTAAAGTGCTGTATGTAGTAAACTAAATGAATGCAAAAGAATTGTACTATTCAGATTAGGGGGGGATTTAAATGGAGAAAAATAGGCCAATAATTCACACACTTGCTGTTGGAATGCCGAAAGAATTGCTTGATAGTAAAGGACGTTCGATGATTACAGGAATTGAAAAGCAACAAATGCAAGAGGTTTATTTGTCATCACGTGGCTTCGAAGGGGATGATGTGGCAGATAAAAAACATCATGGTGGCCCAGACCGTGCAGTTTGTTTATACCCTGCAGAGCATTACATACAATGGGAACATGAACTTGGAAAACCGTTGCCTACTGCTGCATTTGGTGAAAATTTAACAGTAACGAATATGTTAGAAGCGGATGTTTGTATTGGGGATATTTATAAAATAGGTAATGCCGTCATACAAATCACACAAGGACGTATTCCATGTAGTACGATTGATAGATATACTGAGGCAACCACATTACTTAAACGTTTAATTGAAACAGGTTATACAGGTTATCTTGCACGCGTACTGGAGGAAGGGTCAATTTGTGCAGATTCAACAATAGAAGTTGTGGAAAAGCATCCTGCGCGTATCACAGTTTTGTACGGCAATGAAGTGTACTTTAAAAATAAAGATGCGATAGCTATGAAACAAATACAAGCAGTGGATGCATTAGCGGATGATTGGAAAGAAAAACTAGAAAAAAGGATTCAAATCTTACAAAGTAAAGTGATGAATTAAGTCATAACGTTCAAGGGACGATCCTCTAGAATTCGAAAGAGTTCCAGGGGGTTTTTGCTTTTTATTGATTACAGAAATGTTCAGTACTACGTTTATTTAGCGGTGAATTAGTTGAATATGAACATTAAATAAGAATTTTACACGAACTTTCGTATTTATTTTTGTAAAAATGTTCGGAAATGGGGTTGAAATCTAAAAAGTGAAATGATATATTACGAATGTAAATTAAATACGTCGTCGTATAATGTCGGGAATAAGGCCCGTGAGTTTCTACCAAGTTACCGTAAATAACTTGACTACGATTTGGGTTTATCTATGTATAAACACTAATTTATTTCACACACTATGGTGATGAAATATATCGTAGACATGCGACTAGTAGAGTAGTCAGCGTGTCTTTTTTGTTTTCGATATTGAAGACGACCATACGGAGGATTTTTTGATAATGAAAAAATATTTCATGTTCGATGAATTAGGAACTAATTATCGCCGAGAAATAATTGGTGGTATTACAACCTTCCTTGCAATGGCATACATTCTAGCTGTTAACCCAAGTATTCTAGAAAATGCAGGGATGGATAAAGGTGCTGTTTTCGTAGCAACAGCATTAGCAGCAGCAGTCGGTTCTTTGATTATGGGGATTTTCGCTAAGTTCCCAATTTCACTTGCTCCTGGGATGGGATTAAATGCATTCTTCGCATTTACTGTAGTCGGAGCTTATGGTATTCCATGGCAAACTGGTTTAACAGGTGTATTCTTTTCTGGAATTATCTTTATCATTTTATCTTTAACGGGTATTCGTGAAACTGTTATTAACGCCATTCCAGTACAACTTAAATATGCTGTTTCAGCAGGTATTGGTTTATTTATCACATTTGTAGGTTTACAAGGTGCAGGGATTATAGTTGATAGTCCAGCGACATTGGTAACTTTAGGAACTTTTACTGGAGCTACATTACTAGCAGTATTCGGAATCATTCTTTCTGTTATTCTTATCATTAAATTCCGTAGTATTGGTATTTTCTTAGGGATGGTCATTACTGCGGTTATTGGGATGATCACAGGTATCATTGATCCCCCAACAGCAGTTGTTTCGGCTATTCCAAGTGTAGACTCTACATTTATGGTAGCATTGGAACCACTTGGTGACATTGGAACGTTATTTAATGTGAAGTTTTTAGTAGTAGTGTTAACATTCCTGTTTGTAGATTTCTTTGATACAGCAGGTACTTTAATGGCTGTAGCGACACAGGCTGGCTTAGTAAAAGATAATAAATTACCACGTGCAGGACGTGCCTTAATGGCGGATGCGCTAGCAACGACAATCGGTTCTTTATTTGGTACATCAACAACAACAGCGTATGTAGAGTCAACTTCTGGGGTAGCAGCGGGTGCTCGCTCAGGGTTCTCAGCAGTCGTAACTGCAGTACTATTCTTAGTAGCTTTATTCTTCTCACCATTACTAGCTGTTGTAACACCAGCAGTAACTGCACCAGCTCTAGTAATCGTAGGGGTACTGATGGTATCATCATTACGTCTAATTGATTGGGATAAATTCGAAATAGCAGTACCTGCATTCTTTACAGTATTAATGATGCCACTTGGTTATTCAATTGCTACTGGTATTGCAATCGGTTTTGTATTCTATCCAATTACAATGTTATTAGCGGGTCGTAAAAAAGAAATTCATCCTATGATGTATGGCTTATTCTTTGTCTTCCTTGCGTACTTTATCTGGGTAAGATAGTTAAATATATTTTGAAAGGCACCTCAATTGTTAGGTAAGAAACTAACAATTAGAGGTGCTTTTTCATTGACAACAAAAATAACACGAAACTATTTTGGGGTTTAAGACATTCAAAATAGAGCATAGCCTAAACAAATCAAGTTATTAATTTTCTACATTATATAGAAGAAACTTGATTTCGAATAAATAAGAATAGTTTTACTTCAATGAAACTCTTGCAAACTTATTTTTAAGATGATATATTTAAACACGTTGTTACGAGATAAACGAACAACTAAAAAAATATTAACATAAACGGTTGACATGAAGTTAACATTATGTTAAATTATAAAAAGTTACTTGATGTAACTATTAAATGAACCTTGAAAACTGAACAAGCAAAACGTAATCAATAAAGTTTCAAATAACTAGCTTTGCTTAGTGAACGAAACAAAATTTTGGACATCAAAATTGATGCCAGCAAAACAATTTGAGCTATTCAAATTTCTTTTATGGAGAGTTTGATCCTGGCTCAGGACGAACGCTGGCGGCGTGCCTAATACATGCAAGTCGAGCGAACAGAGAAGGAGCTTGCTCCTTCGACGTTAGCGGCGGACGGGTGAGTAACACGTGGGCAACCTACCTTATAGTTTGGGATAACTCCGGGAAACCGGGGCTAATACCGAATAATCTGTTTCACCTCATGGTGAAACACTGAAAGACGGTTTCGGCTGTCGCTATAGGATGGGCCCGCGGCGCATTAGCTAGTTGGTGAGGTAACGGCTCACCAAGGCGACGATGCGTAGCCGACCTGAGAGGGTGATCGGCCACACTGGGACTGAGACACGGCCCAGACTCCTACGGGAGGCAGCAGTAGGGAATCTTCCACAATGGGCGAAAGCCTGATGGAGCAACGCCGCGTGAGTGAAGAAGGATTTCGGTTCGTAAAACTCTGTTGTAAGGGAAGAACAAGTACAGTAGTAACTGGCTGTACCTTGACGGTACCTTATTAGAAAGCCACGGCTAACTACGTGCCAGCAGCCGCGGTAATACGTAGGTGGCAAGCGTTGTCCGGAATTATTGGGCGTAAAGCGCGCGCAGGTGGTTTCTTAAGTCTGATGTGAAAGCCCACGGCTCAACCGTGGAGGGTCATTGGAAACTGGGAGACTTGAGTGCAGAAGAGGATAGTGGAATTCCAAGTGTAGCGGTGAAATGCGTAGAGATTTGGAGGAACACCAGTGGCGAAGGCGACTATCTGGTCTGTAACTGACACTGAGGCGCGAAAGCGTGGGGAGCAAACAGGATTAGATACCCTGGTAGTCCACGCCGTAAACGATGAGTGCTAAGTGTTAGGGGGTTTCCGCCCCTTAGTGCTGCAGCTAACGCATTAAGCACTCCGCCTGGGGAGTACGGTCGCAAGACTGAAACTCAAAGGAATTGACGGGGGCCCGCACAAGCGGTGGAGCATGTGGTTTAATTCGAAGCAACGCGAAGAACCTTACCAGGTCTTGACATCCCGTTGACCACTGTAGAGATATAGTTTCCCCTTCGGGGGCAACGGTGACAGGTGGTGCATGGTTGTCGTCAGCTCGTGTCGTGAGATGTTGGGTTAAGTCCCGCAACGAGCGCAACCCTTGATCTTAGTTGCCATCATTTAGTTGGGCACTCTAAGGTGACTGCCGGTGACAAACCGGAGGAAGGTGGGGATGACGTCAAATCATCATGCCCCTTATGACCTGGGCTACACACGTGCTACAATGGACGATACAAACGGTTGCCAACTCGCGAGAGGGAGCTAATCCGATAAAGTCGTTCTCAGTTCGGATTGTAGGCTGCAACTCGCCTACATGAAGCCGGAATCGCTAGTAATCGCGGATCAGCATGCCGCGGTGAATACGTTCCCGGGCCTTGTACACACCGCCCGTCACACCACGAGAGTTTGTAACACCCGAAGTCGGTGAGGTAACCTTTTGGAGCCAGCCGCCGAAGGTGGGATAGATGATTGGGGTGAAGTCGTAACAAGGTAGCCGTATCGGAAGGTGCGGCTGGATCACCTCCTTTCTAAGGATTATTTCGGAATACAAACCTAGGGTTTGTAAGATTACGTTTTGCGTTCAGTTTTGAAGGTTCATTCTTCTGAATGAAAATCTTCAAAACTTGTTCTTTGAAAACTGGATAAAACGACATTGAAATTGTAACAAACACATTTATTTTTTAAGTTTTTTTATAGGCTTAATAACATTAAAAGGTTTCAAGACACGAGCAGTTCTAGGAAGCAATCGAGTGAATGAAGGAGCGTACTTGAGTACGTGACTGATTGAACGAGTGAAGCTGACAACGAAATGTGATGTGTATTGAAAGCCGTTAGGTTAAGTTATTAAGGGCGCACGGCGAATGCCTTGGCACTAGGAGCCGAAGAAGGACGGCACTAACACCGATATGCTTCGGGGAGCTGTAAGTGAGCTTTGATCCGGAGATTTCCGAATGGGGGAACCCACTACGTTTAATCGCGTAGTATCTTGACGTGAATACATAGCGTCTTGAAGGCAGACCCAGGGAACTGAAACATCTAAGTACCTGGAGGAAGAGAAAGAAAAATCGATTCCCTGAGTAGCGGCGAGCGAAACGGGAAGAGCCCAAACCAAGAGGCTTGCCTCTTGGGGTTGTAGGACACTCAATACGGAGTTACAAAAGAGCGAGTTAGATGAAGCGACTTGGAAAGGTCCGCCAGAGCAGGTAAAAGCCCTGTAGTCGAAAGTTCGTTCTCTCCTGAGTGGATCCTGAGTACGGCGGAACACGTGAAATTCCGTCGGAATCCGGGAGGACCATCTCCCAAGGCTAAATACTACCTAGTGACCGATAGTGAACCAGTACCGTGAGGGAAAGGTGAAAAGCACCCCGGAAGGGGAGTGAAAGAGATCCTGAAACCGTGTGCCTACAAGTAGTTAGAGCCCGTTAATGGGTGATAGCGTGCCTTTTGTAGAATGAACCGGCGAGTTACGATTACGTGCGAGGTTAAGCTTTAGAAGGCGGAGCCGCAGCGAAAGCGAGTCTGAATAGGGCGAAATAGTACGTGGTCGTAGACCCGAAACCAGGTGATCTACCCATGTCCAGGGTGAAGGTAAGGTAACACTTACTGGAGGCCCGAACCCACGCACGTTGAAAAGTGCGGGGATGAGGTGTGGGTAGCGGAGAAATTCCAATCGAACTTGGAGATAGCTGGTTCTCTCCGAAATAGCTTTAGGGCTAGCCTCGTGATGAGAATACTGGAGGTAGAGCACTGTTTGGACTAGGGGGCCATCCCGGTTTACCGAATTCAGACAAACTCCGAATGCCAGATATTTATACACGGGAGTCAGACTGCGAGTGATAAGATCCGTAGTCAAAAGGGAAACAGCCCAGACCACCAGCTAAGGTCCCAAAGTAATCGTTAAGTGGAAAAGGATGTGGCGTTGCACAGACAACCAGGATGTTGGCTTAGAAGCAGCCATCATTTAAAGAGTGCGTAATAGCTCACTGGTCGAGTGACGCTGCGCCGAAAATGTATCGGGGCTAAACGATTCACCGAAGCTGTGGATTGACATCTACGATGTCAGTGGTAGGAGAGCGTTCTAAGTGCGTTGAAGTCAGACCGGAAGGACTGGTGGAGCGCTTAGAAGTGAGAATGCCGGTATGAGTAGCGAAAGACGGGTGAGAATCCCGTCCACCGTATGACTAAGGTTTCCTGAGGAAGGCTCGTCCGCTCAGGGTTAGTCGGGACCTAAGCCGAGGCCGATAGGCGTAGGCGATGGACAACAGGTTGATATTCCTGTACCACCTCCTCACCGTTTGAGAAATGGGGGGACGCAGTAGGATAGGGTAAGCGCGCTGTTGGTTATGCGCGTCCAAGCAGTAAGGCGTGTGTGTAGGCAAATCCGCACACTGTAACGTTGAGCTGTGATGGCGAGTCCGTATGGACGAAGTTCCTGATTTCACACTGCCAAGAAAAGCCTCTATCGAGGTGAGAGGTGCCCGTACCGCAAACCGACACAGGTAGTCGAGGAGAGAATCCTAAGGTGTGCGAGAGAACTCTCGTTAAGGAACTCGGCAAAATGACCCCGTAACTTCGGGAGAAGGGGTGCTCTTGAGCGTGCAAGCGCATGAGAGCCGCAGTGAATAGGCCCAGGCGACTGTTTAGCAAAAACACAGGTCTCTGCAAAACCGTAAGGTGACGTATAGGGGCTGACGCCTGCCCGGTGCTGGAAGGTTAAGAGGAGTGGTTAGCGCAAGCGAAGCTGCGAATTGAAGCCCCAGTAAACGGCGGCCGTAACTATAACGGTCCTAAGGTAGCGAAATTCCTTGTCGGGTAAGTTCCGACCCGCACGAAAGGCGTAACGATCTGGGCACTGTCTCAACGAGAGACTCGGTGAAATTATAGTACCTGTGAAGATGCAGGTTACCCGCGACAGGACGGAAAGACCCCGTGGAGCTTTACTGTAGCCTGATATTGAATTTTGGTACAACTTGTACAGGATAGGTAGGAGCCAGAGATCTCGGAGCGCCAGCTTCGAAGGAGGCGTCGGTGGGATACTACCCTGGTTGTATTGAAATTCTAACCCATGCCCCTTAGCGGGGCAGGAGACAGTGTCAGGCGGACAGTTTGACTGGGGCGGTCGCCTCCTAAAAGGTAACGGAGGCGCCCAAAGGTTCCCTCAGAATGGTTGGAAATCATTCGTAGAGTGTAAAGGCACAAGGGAGCTTGACTGCGAGACCTACAAGTCGAGCAGGGTCGAAAGACGGGCTTAGTGATCCGGTGGTTCCGCATGGAAGGGCCATCGCTCAACGGATAAAAGCTACCCCGGGGATAACAGGCTTATCTCCCCCAAGAGTCCACATCGACGGGGAGGTTTGGCACCTCGATGTCGGCTCATCGCATCCTGGGGCTGTAGTCGGTCCCAAGGGTTGGGCTGTTCGCCCATTAAAGCGGTACGCGAGCTGGGTTCAGAACGTCGTGAGACAGTTCGGTCCCTATCCGTCGTGGGCGTAGGAAATTTGAGAGGAGCTGTCCTTAGTACGAGAGGACCGGGATGGACACACCGCTGGTGTACCAGTTGTCTTGCCAAAGGCATCGCTGGGTAGCTATGTGTGGACGGGATAAGTGCTGAAAGCATCTAAGCATGAAGCCCCCCTCAAGATGAGATTTCCCATTACGCAAGTAAGTAAGATCCCTCAAAGACGATGAGGTAGATAGGTTCGAGGTGGAAGTGTGGTGACACATGGAGCTGACGAATACTAATCGATCGAGGACTTAACCAAAAATGTTTGAACCATTCAATGAACCGTTTATCCAGTTTTGAAAGAACAATTTCTTTTATAAAGGGTTTCAAGATACGAGTAGTTCGAGGAAGCAATGGAGAGAGGGAAGGAGCGTACTCAAGTACGTGACTGACTGAACGACAGAAGCTGACGAAGAAATGCGATGTATATTGAAAGCCGACCATAGTCTAGTGATGATGGCAAAGAGGTCACACCCGTTCCCATACCGAACACGGAAGTTAAGCTCTTTAGCGCCGATGGTAGTTGGGGGCTTCCCCCTGTGAGAGTAGGACGTCGCTAGGCAATTTAAAAAGTCATGGATATATTCCATGGCTTTTTTTTGTTTTATGAAATATTCATAAAATGCTATAATAAATTATGTACATATTGATTGATCTTGATTCACAGGAGGAATCAAAATGAGGCGTAACCTTTTTACGGCTATTTCGATCTTGAGTCTACTACTTATATTCTTTCTGTTTGGTTATGATTCAACGAAATGGTATGGAGGCTTTTTTACATTTCTCTATCAAGTCAATATGTTTATGCCCTTTATTTTAGGTGGTTTAGGCATTGTTAGTGCTCTCTTAGGCATTAAAGGCTATCGCATGGTTCTTGTTGTCCTTCATTCATTCCTACTATTATTATTTTTAGGTATCTATTTTAAAGCTTTTTATGGATTTAATGAACCTTAATTAAAACTGCGGATATGAATCTGCAGTTTTTTCTATTGAAAGAACCTCATTATATGTTCTTACATACTTCTTTAAGCAACAAAAGGTATAATGTAATACAAGTAGTAAATATGTAAAATGTGAAGTGGAAAGGAAGAAAAAGTTGGGGAAAAAGCAAATTTGGTATGAGGTACAAGAAAATGAGTCGATCGAGGATTGTTTAGCAAGAATGCAGCAGGATGGTTTCATGGCCATAGGGCGAAAAGAAGAGCCGCTTTTTCATATAGTAGATGGTGAACCAGCCTTTTTGCGTCAAAAAATTCAATTTAAAGCTATACCTACTCAAGATACTGAATAAATTTGACCAAAAACCGAACGTTTTTTTTACACTTATAAAAAACGTTCGCATTTTTGCATTGACGATAAGGCAATCCCTTGTTAAAATGTGATAAGGAAAAACAAATAAATCCCCCATATATGCTAGAGGATTGGCTCTAGTGTCTCTACCCGGCACCGTAAATGCTGGACTATGCGGGAAAGCACTTTTGGCATATTACGAGAAGATCCTTGTGCAGTTATGTACATGGAGATATTCTTGTCTTACTAAGTCCTCAAGTAAACTGCTTTCACGTGTAATAGTAGAGAGTAGTTTATTTGGGGATTTTCTTTGTAAATAGATAAAAATTGCAGTAGCTATTAATAATAGAGGCTTGCACAATAATTGATCATTTTTCTATCGTTTAAAAGGAGCGACAATTTATGAATCCGAAAATCGGTGTCATTATGGGTAGTTCAAGTGACTGGGAAACAATGAAACATGCATGTGATATTTTAGATGAATTACAAGTACCGTATGAAAAAAAGGTTGTATCTGCACATCGTACACCTGATTTAATGTTTGACTATGCAGAGACAGCTCGTGAGCGAGGACTACAAGTAATTATCGCTGGGGCAGGTGGAGCTGCACATTTACCTGGAATGGTAGCAGCTAAAACAACATTACCTGTCATTGGTGTACCAGTTCAATCACGTGCACTTAACGGACTCGATTCATTATTATCTATCGTTCAAATGCCTGGTGGTGTACCTGTAGCAACTGTAGCGATTGGCAAAGCGGGAGCAACAAACGCAGGATTACTAGCAGCTCAAATTTTGTCAACAACAGATGCTGTACTTGCTAATAAATTAGATGCTAGACGTGAAGCAACGAAGCAGCAAGTATTAGAAAGCACAGGTGACTTAGTGTGACGAAGATTATTTATCCTGGACAAACGATAGGTATTATAGGCGGAGGACAACTTGGTCGAATGATGGCGCTTGCTGCAAAGGAGTCAGGTTTTAAAGTGGCTGTTCTTGAACCTGCAATGGACTCGCCGTGTGGGCAGGTAGCTGATATTCGTATTGTAGCTCCATATGATGATGAAGCTGCTTTAGAAGAACTTGCAGAAGTAAGTGATGTTATCACTTATGAATTTGAAAATATTGATTATGAAGGCTTAAAGCGCTTATCACAAATGGCTTATGTTCCTCAAGGAGCAGAGTTGGTACGTATTACACAAAACCGTATAACAGAGAAAGACGCTATTGTGAAGGCTAGTTGCCCAGTAGCACCATATATTGTTGCAAAAACTTATGAAGAATTAGTAGCCAATATTGATTCGATTGGTTATCCTTGTATAGTCAAAACAGCAAGAGGTGGTTATGATGGCAAGGGACAGCAGCTTTTAAAGTCAACTGAAGATTTACCTTTAGCGAAAGAACTATTCACACATTCTCAATGTATTGCAGAAGGTTTTGTCCCTTTCCTAAAGGAAGTATCGGTCATTGTTCAAAGAAATGGTCATGGTGAATCGTATTGTCAGCCAGTTGGAGAGAACATTCATGTTCATCATATTCTGCATGAAACAATTGTGCCTGCTCGCATATCTGAAAGCACAGCTCAAGCTGCGGAACGAGAAGCTTTAAAAATTGCAGATTACTTACATTTAGTAGGAACGCTAGCAGTAGAAATGTTTGTGTTAGAAGATGGTAGCATTGTTATTAATGAATTAGCACCAAGACCTCATAATTCTGGTCATTATTCAATAGAAGCGTGTAATGTTTCACAATTCCATCAGCATATTCGTGCTGTTTGTGGTTGGCCATTACGTAAGCCAGAACTTTGGGCGCCATCCATTATGGTCAATGTATTAGGGCAGCATGTCGTGCCACTCAGTAACTCAATTGCTAAATATCCTGAATGGTCCATCCATCTTTATGGGAAAGCTGAAGCTAAGGTAAACCGTAAAATGGGCCATGTAACGATTATGACAAAAAGCTTAGAGGAAACACTACAACAAATCGAGAGTTCTGGCATTTGGTCAGAATAGAAGGAGAAACGCGATGATTGAACGTTACACAAGACCCGAAATGGGCGCAATTTGGACAGAACAAAATAAGTACCAAGCTTGGCTAGAGGTTGAAATTTTAGCATGTGAGGCTTGGGCAGAGATAGGCGATATTCCAAAAGAGGATGTTGCTAAAATTCGTGAAAATGCTTCATTTGATGTGAATCGCATTTTAGAAATTGAACAAGAAACACGTCATGATGTTGTAGCCTTTACGCGTGCCGTTTCGGAAACACTTGGGGAAGAGCGTAAATGGGTACATTATGGTTTAACTTCTACAGACGTAGTAGACACAGCACTTTCTTATTTAATCAAACAAGCAAATGATATTTTGCGCAAGGACATCGTGAATTTCATTGATATTATTGCGGCTAAGGCAAAAGAGCATAAACATACGGTGATGATGGGACGTACACATGGTGTTCATGCAGAACCAACAACTTTTGGTTTAAAACTTGGTTTATGGTATGAGGAAATGAAGCGTAACCTTGAACGTTTTGAAGCAGCAGCCAAAGTAATTGAAACAGGAAAAATGTCTGGAGCTGTTGGAACATATGCCAATATCGATCCTCGTGTTGAGCAATATGTTTGTGATCAACTAGGTCTTGCTGCATCACCGATTTCAACACAAACTTTACAGCGTGATCGCCATGCGCAGTATTTAGGTGCATTAGCTTTAGTTGCTACATCAATTGAAAAATTCGCAACAGAAATTCGCGGCTTACAGAAATCTGAAACGCGTGAAGTAGAAGAAGCTTTTGCAAAAGGGCAAAAGGGCTCATCCGCAATGCCACATAAACGTAATCCAATCGGTTCTGAAAACATGGTTGGGATGTCTCGTTTAATGCGTGGATACATGGTGACAGCTTATGAAAATGTAGCTTTATGGCATGAACGTGATATTTCTCATTCATCTGCAGAGCGCGTTATTTTACCGGATGCAACAATTACTCTTAACTATATGCTTAATCGCTTCGGTAATATTGTGAAAAACTTAACAGTATTCCCTGAGAACATGAAACGTAACATGGAACGCACATATGGTCTTATTTATTCTCAACGCATCTTATTAGCATTAATCGATAAGGGATTAGTACGTGAGGAAGCTTATGATACAGTACAACCTTTAGCAATGCAGGCATGGGACGAGCAAGTTCAGTTCCGTACATTGGTCGATGCAAGTGAAAAAATCACATCTTATTTAACAAAAGAAGAGCTGGATGAGTGCTTTGATTATAACTACCACTTACAGCATGTTGATATGATTTTTGAACGACTAGGACTTAACTAATATTTATTTAGCCATCTAAAAGTAAATGTTAGAGCCACCAGTAAATGTTTCAGAGTTGAATCGTGGAGACACGGTTCAATTCTGATCATTCATAACAAGCGTATCTCATAATATCAGGGGGAAAAACGACATGACTAAAGGTCAACTTTTGTATGAAGGTAAAGCAAAAAAATTGTTCACAACAGAGGAGCCAAATGTGCTACTAGTTGAGTACAAGGATAGTGCAACAGCATTCAATGGCGAAAAAAAAGAAGAAATTGACGGCAAGGGCATTTTAAATAATCGCATTACTTCATTAATTTTCGAAAAATTACAAGCAAACGGAATTGCGTCACATTTCGTAAAACAATTATCAGATACACAACAACTTGTAAAAAAAGTAGAAATTATTCCGATTGAAGTTGTTGTTCGTAATATTGCCGCAGGAAGTTTAGCAAAACGTCTTGGTCTTGAAGAGGGAACAGCCTTAAAACGACCAATCGTAGAATTTTACTATAAAGACGATGCGTTAGGCGACCCACTCATTACGACAGAACATATTGACGTTCTGGATCTTGCGACACCTACTGAAGTAACAGCCATTTATGATGGAGCACTAGCTGTTAACAAAGTTCTACAGCCAATCTTTGCAGATATCAATGTAACATTAATTGATTTTAAATTAGAGTTTGGCCGTGATATGGATGGCAATGTATTATTGGCAGATGAAATTTCACCAGACACATGCAGACTTTGGGATGCAACTACAAAGCAAAAGTTAGACAAAGATGTTTTTCGTCGAGACCTTGGTAATTTAACTGAAGTTTATACTATTATACTTTCTAGACTCGGAGGCAAATAACAATGAAAAAAGTAAAAATCTATGTAACATTACGTGAGAGCATTCTTGATCCACAAGGCTCTGCAGTACAAGGTTCTTTAGCTAAAATGGGCTACGGTGAGGTAGAAAATTTACGTATCGGTAAATATCTTGAGCTAACTCTTAAAGACTCAGAACGTGACATTGATACTCTAGTAAAAGAAATGTGTGAAAAGGTTTTAACGAACGTTGTAATTGAAGACTACCGTTTTGAAGTCGAGGAGGCTAACTAATCATGAAATTCGCAGTACTCGTATTCCCTGGGTCAAACTGTGACATCGATATGTATCATGCGATTAAAGACGAGCTAGGTGAAGAAGTAGAATATGTATGGCATACAGCAACAGATCTAAGTGGCTTTGATGGCGTATTAGTACCTGGAGGATTCTCCTATGGGGACTACCTTCGTTGTGGTGCAATGGCTAATCAATCTAACATTATGGCAGAGGTTAAGAAAGCAGCAGATGCTGGTAAACCTGTATTAGGTGTATGTAATGGCTTCCAAATTCTGACGGAAGCTGGTTTATTACCAGGGGCTTTACTACGCAATAAAAACTTAAAATTTATGTGCCGTACAGTACAGCTAAAAGTGGAAAACAACAATACATTATTCACAAATCAATATGAGCAAGGTCAAATCATCAATATTCCAATCGCACATGGTGAAGGTAATTACTACTGTGACGAGGAAACTTTACAATCACTAAAAGATAATAATCAAATCGTATTCACATACTCAGGTGACAATCCAAACGGTTCTTTAGAAGATATCGCAGGGATTATAAACGAGCGCGGCAATGTATTAGGGATGATGCCACACCCAGAGCGAGCTGTTGATGCATTGGTGGGCGGCGCAGACGGTCTAGCAGTATTCAAATCAATTGTGAAGCAGTGGAGGGAAAATCATGTCAACAACTAAGTTTGAGCCAACAGCACAGCAAATTAAGGATGAAAAGCTATACGCTGGTATGGGGATGTCAGACGAAGAATTTGCAATGGTAGAAGGTATTTTAGGACGTCTACCTAACTGGACAGAGACAGGTCTTTTCTCAGTAATGTGGTCTGAGCACTGCTCTTACAAAAATTCAAAGCCAGTACTACGTAAGTTCCCGACAAAAGGGCCACAAGTATTACAAGGTCCAGGTGAAGGTGCGGGTATTGTCGATATTGGTGATGAACAGGCAGTAGTATTTAAAATGGAATCACATAACCATCCATCTGCAATCGAACCTTATCAAGGAGCTGCAACAGGTGTTGGCGGTATTATCCGTGACGTTTTCTCCATGGGTGCACGTCCAATTGCCATGCTAAATTCATTACGTTTTGGTGAATTAAAATCAGCACGTGGTAAATATCTTTTTGAAGAAGTTGTTGCGGGTATCGCAGGTTATGGTAACTGCATCGGAATTCCGACCGTTGGTGGCGAGATTCAATTTGACCCTTGCTATGAAGGTAATCCACTTGTTAATGCAATGTGTGTCGGTTTAATTGACCATCAAGATATTCAACGTG
Organism: Lysinibacillus sp. FSL L8-0126; assembly: GCF_038630385.1. Classification (NCBI taxonomy): domain Bacteria; kingdom Bacillati; phylum Bacillota; class Bacilli; order Caryophanales; family Bacillaceae; genus Lysinibacillus; species Lysinibacillus sp. FSL L8-0126. Next base: position 2,132,989 of record NZ_CP152028.1, read on the forward strand.
GTATTGCTGCGGGTGTCGGCAATACAGTTATGTATGTCGGTGCGAAAACAGGTCGTGACGGAATTCATGGTGCAACATTTGCCTCTGAGGAATTAACAGAGGAATCAGATAACCAACGTCCAGCAGTACAAGTAGGGGACCCATTCATGGAGAAACTTTTACTAGAAGCATGTTTAGAAGTTGTAAAATCTGATGCTCTAGTTGGTATTCAAGATATGGGTGCAGCTGGTCTTACTTCTTCATCAGCAGAAATGGCTTCAAAAGCAGGCTCTGGTGTAGAAATGAATTTAGACTTAGTGCCTCAACGTGAGACAGGTATGACAGCGTACGAAATGATGTTATCTGAGTCTCAAGAACGTATGTTATTAGTGGTGAAAAAAGGTCGTGAAGATGAAATTAAAGCGATTTTTGATAAATATGATTTAGATGCTGTAGCAATCGGTCGAGTAACGGATGATAAAATGCTTCGCCTTTTACACAAAGGACAAGTAGTGGCAGAAGTACCTGCTGATGCGTTAGCAGAAGATGCTCCTGTTTATCATAAACCATCTGCTGAACCTGCATACTATGCTGAGTTCCAAGCAATCGAGAACGCAGAACCAGTTGTGACGGATTATAAAGAAACTTTAAATGCTTTATTACAAGCTCCAACAATAGCTTCTAAAGAGTGGGTATACGATCAATACGATTATCAAGTACGTACATCGACAGTTGTGAAGCCTGGGTCTGACGCTGCTGTTATTCGTGTACGTGGGACAAATAAAGGTTTAGCGATGACAACGGACTGTAACTCTCGCTATATCTATTTAGATCCAGAAGTGGGTGGAGCTATCGCAGTAGCTGAAGCAGCACGTAATATCGTGGCAACGGGTGGTACGCCACTTGCGATTACAGACTGCTTAAACTTTGGTAATCCAGAGAAACCAGAAATCTTCTGGCAAATTGAAAAATCTGCTGATGGTATTTCTGCTGCTTGTACGGCATTAAATGCACCAGTAATCGGTGGTAACGTTTCTCTTTATAATGAGCGTTCAGGTGAAGCTGTTTATCCAACACCAACAATTGGTATGGTTGGTCTTATCGAAGATTTAGCTCATGTAACTACACAGGATGTAAAAGCTGCAGGAGATCTTGTCTTTGTCATTGGTGAGACAAAAACTGAATTCGGTGGTTCAGAGCTACAAAAACTATTAAATAATGGCGTTATTTCAGGAAAAGCGCCAGCTATAGATTTAGAAGTGGAAGCGGTACGTCAGCAAGCTTTATTAAAGGCGATTAAAGCTGGTCTTGTACAATCTGCCCATGACGTTGCAGAGGGTGGTCTTGCAGTCGCTATTACTGAGACAACATTCGGTGCAAACGGTCTTGGTGTTGAAGTAACATTAGCAGGATCTGCTACAACTGTATTATTCAGCGAAAGTCAATCTCGTTTTGTTGTAACTGTCAAAGAAGAAAATGCTGCTGCATTTGTAGAAATCATCAAAGATGCTCACCAAATTGGTGTCGTAACAAATGATGCACTTGTTAAAATCAACGGGGACAAAGGTGTGCTTGTAGAAGGTACAGTGGAGGAATTCCGTTCTAATTGGAAAGGAGCAATCCCATGCTTGCTGAACTCAGAGGCTTAAACGAAGAATGTGGGGTGTTTGGTATTTGGGGTAACCCAAGTCCAGCACACCTTAGCTATTACGGGCTACATGCTCTTCAACACCGTGGACAAGAAGGGGCTGGAATTGTCGTTTCAGATGGACAGCATCTTCGCGCGGTGAAAGGCGAAGGACTAGTTAATGATGTTTTCAACGAAGATAAATTAAAAGCAGTCAACGGCAAAGCGGCTATTGCTCATGTTCGTTACACGACTGCTGGTGGCGGCGGTATTGAAAACGTACAGCCACTATTATTCCACTCCTCAACTGGTAGCCTTTCAATTGCCCATAACGGTAACTTAGTCAATGCGACACATTTAAAACAGTATCTAGAACGACAAGGAAGTATTTTCCATTCTAGCTCTGATACAGAAGTGCTGGCGCATCTTATTAAGAAAAGCTCGCATTCACCATTCCGTGCAAAGGTGAAAAATGCCCTTTCTCTATTAAAGGGTGCGTATTCTTTCTTAATTATGACAAAGGATGAAATGCTTGTTGCACGTGATCCACATGGTTTACGTCCATTATCTCTTGGAAAGCTTGGAGATGGCTGGGTGGTAGCTTCTGAAACTTGTGCATTTGATTTAATTGGTGCAGAATTCGTTCGTTCTGTGGAGCCAGGAGAGCTCATCATTATTAATGATGAGGGTGTAAAATCGGATCGCTTTGCTGATATGGAAAAGCGTTCGATGTGTGCGATGGAATATGTTTATTTAGCTCGTCCTGATTCAGATATTGATGGCATTAATGTTCATATGGCGCGTAAGCGTATGGGGAAACAACTTGCCCGTGAATGTGCGCATATTGAGGCTGATGTTGTAACGGGTGTACCTGATTCAAGTATTTCAGCAGCGATTGGTTTTGCAGAAGAAAGTGGCATCCCTTATGAATTAGGTCTTATTAAAAACCGCTATGTTGGTCGTACGTTTATTCAGCCAACACAGGAATTACGTGAACGTGGTGTAAAAATGAAACTGTCACCAGTTGTTCAAGTTGTAAAGGGTAAACGTGTAGTAATGGTGGACGATTCAATTGTGCGTGGTACAACATCACGTCGTATTGTCAAAATGTTAAAAGATGCTGGTGCAGCAGAAGTTCATGTTGTGATCTCTTCACCGCCAATGACAAATCCTTGTTATTATGGCATTGATACTTCCACACATGAAGAGCTGATTGCCTCTAGTCATAAAGTAGATGAAATTCGTGATGCAATCGGTGCAGATTCTCTTACGTTCCTTTCTGTTGAGGGCATGGTAGAGACAATTGCACGACCATATGAAGATGACAATCGTGGGCTATGCTTAGCATGCTTTACAGGCAAATATCCAACAGAGATTTTCCCGGATACCATCTTACCACATGAAAAAGAACTATTACGTTAAGAAAAACATCGCAACGGATTGGTGATCGGTAGAAGGCTATACAAAGACTTCTAGGGTACTGAGGCGATTTGGATGATAAGGAGGAACTCTGCGTGTCAAAGGCATATGAACAAGCAGGTGTAAATATTGAAGCGGGTTATGAAGCTGTAAAACGAATGAAGTCTCATGTTGAACGTACGAACCGTTTAGGTGTAATGGGAACGTTCGGTGGCTTTGGTGGCATGTTTGACTTGTCAAAACTAAATCTTAAAGAACCTGTTCTTATTTCAGGGACAGATGGTGTTGGAACAAAGCTAAAACTAGCGTTCATGGTAGATAAGCACGATACAATTGGTGTGGATTGTGTAGCAATGTGTGTCAATGATATTGTTGCTCAAGGAGCAGAGCCACTGTACTTTTTAGATTACGTAGCGCTTGGAAAAGCAGAGCCTGCAAAAATTGAACAAATTGTTAAAGGTGTTGCAGATGGCTGTGTGCAATCTGGTGCAGCACTAATTGGTGGCGAAACTGCGGAAATGCCTGGTCTTTATGAAGAAGACGAATATGATTTAGCAGGGTTTGCAGTAGGTGCTTGTGAAAAGTCTGCCATTGTGACAGGTGAAAAAATCGTTGAAGGCGATGTGCTTATTGGGATTGCATCAAGTGGTGTACATTCAAACGGTTATTCTTTAGTGCGAAAAATTGTTTTTGCAGATCAGCAATATGCGGTGGATGCCATTGTTGAAGGCTATGAAGATTTAGGACCGATCGGGGAGGCTCTTCTCGTGCCAACAAAGCTATATGCTAAGCCAGTATTAGCAGCTTTAAAGGCAGCAGATGTACATGGTTGTGCTCATGTTACTGGTGGAGGTTTCTATGAAAATCTACCGCGTATGATGCCAGAAGGATTAGCAACGGAAATCGACTTAGGTACTTGGCCAGTATTACGTATCTTTGAATTCCTAAAAGATAAAGGCCAGTTAGAAGATAAAGATCTATATAATGTCTTTAACATGGGGATTGGTTTTGTAATAGCTGTGCCAGTAGCTGAAGCTGAGAAAGTAATGGCAGCAGTAGAAGCAAATGGTGAAAAGGCTTATCCAATCGGACGTGTTATCAAAGGCGACGGAGTAGTGTTTAATGGCTCACATGATGGGAGTTTAGTGTAATGACTGCACCAACAAAAATCGCCGTGTTTGCATCAGGCAGCGGGAGTAATTTTCAAGCCATTCAAGAGGCGATCGGAAGTGGAGAACTGCATGCAAAGATTGAACTAGTGGTGACAGATAAGCCCGGTGCGTTTGTAGTGACACGTGCTGAAAATTTGGGGATTCCAGTGTTAGCATTAAATCCAAAAGAGTTTGCATCAAAAGCAGCTTATGAGACAGCCATTATCGATGCTTTACATGAATGCGATGTGAAATGGATTGTGCTTGCAGGGTATATGCGTTTAATTAGTGACGTATTATTAGCAGCCTTTCCGCAACGAATTGTTAATATCCATCCTTCCTTATTGCCAGCATTCCCCGGGAAGGACGCCATTGGTCAGGCAATCAATCATGGTGTAAAGATTACAGGGGTAACAGTGCATTTTGTTGATGAAGGAATGGATACTGGTCCGATTATCGCACAGGCTGCTGTACCTGTCATTGAAGGAAATCGAGAGGCAACAGAAGCTGAAATTCATAAGCAAGAGCATCTATTATATACAAAGGCTTTACGGCAATTATTACAATAACTGAAGAGGAGTTAGGTCGAGAACCTTACTCAACAAGTAAGACCTAACTCTATTAATCTTATAGAAGCAAGTCAGTTCGTGGTAAGCACGATAAAAATTAGGAGGATATTGTTGTGACAAAACGTGCATTAATCAGTGTTTCCAATAAAGATGGTATTTTAGAATTTGCAAAGGAATTAGTAGCATTAGGTTATGAAATTTTATCAACTGGCGGTACGAAAAAAATGTTACAGGATAATGCGGTGGCTGTAACGGCAGTAGATGAAGTAACGAAGTTCCCAGAAATTTTAGATGGTCGTGTGAAAACATTAAATCCAATGATCCACGGTGGTCTATTAGGAAAGTTTGATGATGCTTCTCATCAAGCACAAATGAACGAGCATGGAATTGAGCCAATTGAGATTGTTTGTGTTAATCTATATCCATTTGTTGAAACAATTTCAAAGCCTAATGTAACATGGGATGATGCAATTGAAAACATTGATATCGGTGGCCCAACAATGTTACGCTCTGCTGCAAAAAACCATCAATATGTAACAGTAATCGTGGATAGCAATGACTATGCAACAGTATTAGAAGAACTAAAAGCAAACGGCGCAACTACAATTGAAACACGTCGTCGATTAGCTGCGAAAGTTTTCCGTCACACAGCCGCTTATGATTCTTATATTTCGAACTACCTGACAGAAGAAGAGTTCCCAGAGAGCTTAACGATGACATATGAGTTAAAGCAAAATTTACGCTATGGAGAAAACCCGCACCAAAAAGCGGCTTTCTACCAAAAACGTCTTGGCTCAGACTTCTCATTGGCCTATGCTACACAATTACATGGGAAAGAGTTATCCTACAACAATATTCAAGATGGTAATGCAGCACTACAAATCGTCAAAGAATTTGAAATGCCAGCTGCTGTAGCAGTAAAGCATATGAATCCATGTGGCGTTGGTACAGGTATTACATTAGAGGCAGCATTCGATAAAGCTTATGAAGCAGATTCAACATCTATTTTTGGTGGTATTATCGCGTTAAATATGGAAGTAGATGCAGCAACTGCTGAAAAGTTAAGTCACATTTTCTTAGAAATCATTATTGCACCTGCATTCTCACAAGAAGCGTTAGACATTTTAACGCAAAAGAAAAATATTCGCTTACTAACTATTCCATTTGAGCAAGCAAAACAAGATCAATTCAACGTAGTATCTGTTGAAGGTGGCCTTCTTGTACAAGAGCCGGATCGCTATGGTTTTGGCAATGCAGATATTAAAGTAGTGACAGATCGTGAACCAACAAAACAGGAATGGGAAGCATTACAGCTTGGTTGGTCAGTTGTCAAACATGTTAAATCGAATGCGATTGTTGTAACAGATTCCCAAATGACACTTGGTGTTGGTGCAGGTCAAATGAACCGCGTAGGTGCTGCTAAAATTGCCTTTGAGCAAGCTGGAGAAAAAGCAAAAGGTGCTGCACTAGCATCAGACGCATTTTTCCCAATGAGTGATACTGTTGAAGCAGCAGCAGCGGCAGGAATTACTGCTATTATTCAACCAGGTGGCTCGATTAAAGATCAAGATTCCATTGATAAAGCAAATGAATATGGAATTGCTATGGTATTCACAGGCGTACGCCATTTTAAACACTAATTAATAAAACATATAAGAAACAAAACAGACCGAGATGCTGGTTCATCTCGGTCTTACTTACAAATAGGAGGATTCTTTAAAATGAATGTATTAGTAATCGGAAGCGGCGGTCGTGAGCATGCAATCGCTAAACAATTTAGCATTTCTCCATCGGTTCACAAAGTATTTGTAGCGCCAGGCAATGATGGAATGGGAGGCGAAATAGAAGTTGTAGCTATTGATACAATGGATTTCGCAGGTCTTGCTCAATTTGCCAAGGAAAATGATATTGCGTTAACATTTGTTGGCCCAGAACAGCCACTTGCTGAAGGCATTGTTGATTTCTTTACAGCTAGAGGTTTACGTATTTTTGGCCCTTCAAAGGTTGCAGCTCAAATCGAAAGTAGCAAATCCTATGCGAAAGAAATGATGAATAAATATAATATTCCTACAGCCTCACATGAAACGTTTACTGAAGCAGAAAAAGCGATCGCTTATATTCAAGAACAAGGGGCGCCTATTGTCATTAAAGCAGATGGTTTAGCGGCTGGTAAGGGTGTTGTTGTGGCCATGACAGAGGAAGAAGCAATTGAAGCTGTCGAGGATATGATTGGCAATCAACGCTTTGGTGATTCCTCTTCACGTGTTGTCATTGAAGAATTTTTAGACGGAGAAGAGTTCTCCTTTATGTCCTTTGTACATAAAGGACAAATTTATCCAATGGTTATTGCACAAGACCATAAACGTGCCTATGACGGTGATAAAGGACCAAACACTGGAGGCATGGGTGCATACTCGCCTGTACCACAAATCTCTCAAGAAGTAGTTGATCTTGCATATCATACAATTGTAGAACCTACTGTTAGAGGGATGGATGCTGATGGTGCTTCCTTTACAGGTATTTTATATGCTGGGTTAATTTTAACAAAGAAAGGTCCTCAGGTTATAGAATTTAATGCTCGTTTTGGTGATCCAGAAACGCAAGTAGTGTTACCGCGTATGGTTTCTGATTTTGGGGCATTTATGATGGCTTTAATGGATGAACAGCCATTTGATTTACAATGGTCAGAAGAAGCGATGCTTGGTGTTGTCATTGCAGCAGAAGGCTATCCTGGTGACGTTGAAAAAGGCAAAGCATTACCGAATTTAGAGGCACTTTCCACATCCCATGCAGTATTCCATGCAGGTACAAAATTAGTGGATGGCCAATTTGTTGGTAATGGTGGCCGTGTCCTGTTAGTTGCTGCCAAAGCTCCTACTTTGCAGGAAGCACAGGAAAAGGTATACGCTGGAATTGCTACAGAAACATGGGATCACTTTTTCTTCCGTCAAGATATTGGCTGGCGTACATTTAAGTAATTGTTATTTTCACTAAATTTTAAAATATTTTTAATCATCTTTTGAAACCTCTTGTTGTTTCAAACGTAAGAGGTAAGAGCCGTCTCAATAATAGATTGGGACGGCTCCTTTGACTAAGAAGGATTTTGAGCTTTATTCGTTGAAGAATCGCTACTATTTGAGGAATTTTGAGTTGAAGTGCTGGTGTCAGATTGTTTTGAAGCGGTAGCTTGTGAACCTGAAGAATTACCAGATATAGCAGAGGAAAAATCCTTCATGAGTTTATCGATTTGTTCAGAAGACATAGAATTTTGCCCGCTGAACATACTTTGCATAGAGGTGTTCATGGCATTTTGCATATTGGAGCTTAAGAGCGCCTTTGTTGGACAATATTTAAAGAGTCCCTCAGCCATTTTCATGGCACCTAATGCAATCATTAATCGACCTTTTGTACAATTAGGATCTCTAGAAACTTTAGCGATACCAAATGCTGTCAAACTTGTACCCATTGCAAAACGACAAAATGCATTTTTTTCGCTTAAATTTGCTTGCTGCATCATCATACTTCCTCCTTTAGTCATTGTGGAAAAATTAAGCGAGGTGCACTTTGCTTTATGAAAGTGCTGTGTTACGATTGAAACAAGATGATTGCATAAAGCATAATTTTTATGAAAGTATGCGGTTATGCAGTAGTAGTATGTGATTTCAAGTTGGATTTACACAATGAAAAATTACGTAAATTAGGAAGGAGCGAATAGCATGGATCCAGTATGGAAAATAACAAAGTTACGACAGCAATTAGCAGTAATCGATGGGAAAAAGGCACCAGATATCGTGTTGAAAAATGCACGTTATTTGCATAGTATGCTGAAACAATTTGTAGTAGGAAACATTTGGATTTTAGGAGATCGCATTGTCTATGCTGGTGACAGAATGCCTCCTTTATTAGAAGGAACAGAAGTGGTGGATTGTACAGGGAAAACAATTGTACCAGGCTATATTGAACCACACGTCCATCCGTTCCAGCTTTATCATCCACAGTCATTTGCAGATTTTTGTGGTCAGCTTGGAACAACAGCTTTTATTTCCGATAATTTAAGTTTTGTTTTAAATTTAGAAAATAAGAAAGCGTTTTCAATTTTGGATAACTTGAAAAAGCTACCGTTTTCTTTTTATTGGTGGACTCGCTTTGATTCACAAACTGAACTGGAGCAAGAGGAAGAAGTTTTCTCTAATACGTCCATATTGGAATGGCTAGAGCGAAGTGATGTCTTGCTTGGTGGAGAGTTGACAGGCTGGCCTAAGCTGCTGCATGGCGACGATCAAATGCTTTATCGTATGCAAATGGCGAAGGGGCTTGGGAAAAAAATTGAAGGACATTTCCCAGGAGCTTCAGAAAGAACTTTAGCACGCATGAAACTGCTTGGTGCTGATGGGGACCATGAGGCAATGACAGTGGAGGAAGTAGAGCGGCGCATTATGCAGGGCTATGCAGTAACATTACGTTATTCTTCCATTCGTCCAGATTTACCACATCTGCTAAAAGGAATAGTAGAAAAAGAACTTCCTATTTTTGATCATTTAATGATGACAACAGATGGCTCACCACCTTCATTCCATGAGGATGGTGTGATGGATAAATGTATTCAGGCAGCCTTAGATGCAGGAGTATCTCCAATCGATGCCTATCAAATGGCTTCTTATAATGTGGCACGCTATTATAATATGTCTAATTTACATGGGTTTATCGCGACAGGTCGCTTCGCTTCCCTGAATATTTTACAAGATGAATATCATCCTGTTCCTGAAAGTGTCTTATCGAAGGGTGTTTGGTTGAAGCGTGATGGAGAACGTGTGCATAAATTTGCATCAGTTGATTATTCTGCAATCCCAGCATTAGATTTAGATTTTTCATTAGATTCACAAGATTTTCAGTTTTCAATGCCCTTTGGTATTCAGTTAGTCAATGATGTTATTACAAAGCCTTATAACTCTTTCATTACTAGAGAAGGGCAACTGGCGAATCATGACGAGTGCTATTTAATGCTCCTTAACCGGGAAGGTAACTGGCATGTGAATACGATGATTAAAGGATTTGCGACAGATGTTCAAGGCTTTGCATCCTCCTATTCAAACACAGGCGATATTTTGCTAATTGGAAAAAACAAAGAAGATATGATCAAAGCTTTCGAAGAAATGAAGGCTAGAAATGGTGGAATTGTCCTAGTCGAAAAAGGAGAAGTGATAGCGGACATCCCATTAACAATCGGTGGACTTTTATATGATGGAGACGTACTTGCATTAACGGAGAAAGAAAATGCTTTAAAACAAGCTTTAGCAGATCGAGGTTATCAATTAGGAGATGCTATTTACACGTTATTATTTTTACAATCCACTCATTTACCATATATTCGTATAACACCAAAAGGGATTTTCGATGTGATGAAGAATAAGTTATTATTACCTGCTGTTATGCGCTAATTAATGAAAGTGTTTCAGCTGTTTAAACAATTGCCGTCATGTGTAAGTGTTCAAAGGAGAGGTATGCTTGTGTTCAAATCAAAGAAATTATGGATTGCAATGGCATTTAGTGCTTTGTTGATCGGTGGATGTTCAAAGGATACACCAAAAGTCAAAGAAGACGATGACTCTATAGTGGAGGAAGAAACGGTTGGGGAGGAGCCTGTTCAACAACCCAAATTCGTGGCTCCACTCACTGGGGAGGCTGTGCTAGAAGAAATTACACAGCGGCCTATTATGGTCACAATTAATAATCATCCAGCAGCACGTCCACAATCTGGATTGGCTGATGCAGATGTCATTTATGAAATGCTTGCGGAAGGCAATGTGACACGCTTTTTAGCAATATACCAAAGTGAGCTACCTGAAAATATTGGTCCAGTTCGAAGTGCACGCTCCTATTTCATTGATATGGCAAAGGGATTTGATGCTTTTTATGTAGCGCATGGCTATAGTCCAGAGGCAAAAACGATGCTCGATCATCGTATCGTCGATCATATCAATGGAATGGCTTATGATGGTATACTTTTTAGTCGTTCCAGGGACCGTGTGGCTCCGCATAATTCATATATTACATCCGAAAACATCCTAAAAGGTGCTGAAATGGTAGGCGCTTCAATGAATTACAGTGAAAAAGTACTTCAGACTTTTTATGAACCCGATGAACGTGGTAAAATAGGCATTGAAACAAGTCAAGTTGATATTTACTATGGAAAGAATGAAGATTTCCACAACTCGTATGTGTATGATCATCAAAGTAATCACTATGAACGACAATCGGCTGGCGTGGACACAAAGGATATGTTAACAGGCGAAACAGTATCATTGGCAAATGTACTATTTTTTGAAATGGACCATCAAACCATTGATGATGTTGGTCGCCAAGCAATTGATTTAACGTCTGGTGGAAATGCGTATGTATTTCAAAATGGCTATTTGAGGGAAGTTGAATGGACGAACGTTAATGGAATACCAATGGCTGTAGAGCAATCAGGGGAGCCTGTAAAGCTTGTACCAGGAAAGTCGTGGGTTCATTTCGTACCATCTTCACCAGGGTTACAAGCAATGGTGAAAACGCAGCCTTAAAGGGAGGAAAATTGCATGCAAATCGAAAAAATTCGGGGGCATCAAACAGATCAATTATTTAAAGCCGTGTTAGAGTTGAAAGACATCGAAGAATGCTATAAGTTTTTTGATGATTTATGTACGATTAGTGAAATTCAATCGTTGGCACAACGCTTTGAGGTTGCACATTTATTGCGTTTGAAGAAAACCTATGAATCCATTAAAAAGGAAACAGGAGCAAGTACAGCAACTATTTCACGTGTGCGTCGCTGCTTCGATTATGGGAATGATACATATGATGAAATGTTAGGTCGTTTGTATCCTGATGAAAAACCGTTTCAAGCACCAAAAGAATAGTAGGGAAAGAGGCTGGGTAGAAGTTCTGCTCAGTCTTTTTCATTTTTTTGTCGTGAATCATAAGCTATACTTGTAAACGAATAGATAGAAAATGATAGGTGGTCAATTAAATGGATTATTTAGAATGGAGACATGTGTTCAAGCTAGATCCAGCTAAGGACATTTCAGATGAGGCACTAGAAAAAATTTGTGAGTCAGGCACAGATGTCATTTTAGTAGGTGGTACGGATGATGTGACATTAGATGGCGTATTAGATTTGCTTGTTCGTGTACGTCGTTTTGAGGTACCAATAGCGCTTGAAATTTCTACAATTGATGCGGTAACTCCAGGATATGATTATTATTTTATTCCAACGGTATTAAATAGTGATGATCCAAAATGGATTAAAAATTTACATCATGAGGCCATAAAAGAGTACGGAGATATCATGGTGTGGGAAGAGTTGGTAGCAGAAGGATATTGTATTTTAAATCCTGATTGTAAAGTAGCACAAGTAACAGGTGCGAAAACGGATTTAACGATTGACGATGTAGTGGCCTATGCACGCATGGCGGAAAATTTCTTTAAATTGCCTGTATTTTATGTCGAGTACAGCGGGATGTATGGGGATCTAGAGGTAGTTCGCGCAGTGAAAAACGAGCTGAAACATACGAAGCTCTTTTATGGTGGAGGCATAACATCTGCAAAGCAAGCGGAGGAAATGGCACAGTTTGCAGATACGGTAGTAGTTGGAAATATTATATATGATGATTTAAAAGCTGCACTTGCGACTGTTAAGGCTGTTAAAAATACGTTATAATTTTAGAACAAATGTTTGTAAGGCGGTGCAAAATGGAACAGTTAACAAAAAATTTACTAGCAGGAATGAATCCTGAACAGGAAAGAGCGGTCAAAACAACTGATGGACCGTTACTTATTATGGCAGGTGCTGGGTCAGGAAAAACACGTGTTTTAACACATCGTATTGCTTATTTAGTGATAGAAAAGGAAGTATATCCATCAAAGATTTTGGCGATTACGTTTACGAATAAAGCAGCACGAGAAATGCGCGAGCGTATTGATGGCGTTCTAGGGAATGGTACCGGCGATAGTATGTGGGTTTCTACTTTCCACTCAATGTGTGTAAGAATTTTACGTCGTAATATCGATCAACTAGGCATATCTCGTAATTTCTCCATTTTAGATTCCACTGATCAGCTATCAGTCATCAAAAATGTGATGAAGGATGAGAATATTGACCCTAAACGTTTTGAGCCACGAGCGATTTTAAATGCGATTAGTGCAGCGAAAAATGAATGTATTACTGCTGACGATTACGCTGGACAAATGAACGATAAAAACCCTTATGAACAAACCGTTGCACGTGTCTATAAAGGCTATGAAAAAAGACTACGCCGCAATCAATCGCTCGATTTTGATGATTTGATTATGACGACGATTACATTGTTTAAACGTGTGCCTGAAGTGCTCGAATACTATCAAAATAAATTTCAATATATTCATGTAGATGAGTACCAAGATACGAATAAATCTCAATATTTACTTGTACAGTTACTGGCAAAGAAATTTAAAAATATTTGTGTTGTAGGGGACTCCGATCAGTCCATCTATCGATGGCGTGGTGCTGACATTGGCAATATCCTATCTTTTGAAAAGGATTATCCTAACGCCAAGGTCATAATGCTTGAGCAGAATTATCGTTCTACTAAACGCATCCTACAGGCGGCAAATGACGTCATTCAAAATAATACAACACGTTACCCAAAAGAACTGCGCACAGAAAATGCAGAGGGTGAAAAAATTGCCTTATATAAAGCTTATAATGAGCAAGAAGAAGCGCAATTTGTTGTACAAACGATTCAGCAATTAATTGAAAAAGAAAATCGTTCATTTGATGACTTTGCTATTTTATATCGTACGAATGCTCAATCACGTGTGATGGAGGAAGTACTTGTTAAATCCAATATGGCCTATCAAATAGTGGGCGGAACAAAGTTCTATGATCGAAAAGAGATTAAAGACTTACTAGCTTATTTACGACTGATTGCCAATAATGATGATGATTTATCACTGGCACGTATTATTAATGAGCCGAAGCGTAGTATTGGAGCTACATCCTTTGAAAAAATGGCACGCTATGCGATTGATCAGGATCGTTCCATTTTTGATGCGATGAATGATCTTGTATTCATGGGTCTAACTGGGAAAGCAGCAAATTCAGCTGAGCAATTTTATGCAATGATTAAAGGCTTTACAGAGATGCAGGATTATTTATCTGTTACTGAAATTGTGGAGCAAGTCATCGATAAATCAGGCTACCGTACAATGCTGCAAAATGAAAAAACAATTGAAGCAGAAAGTCGTCTAGAGAATATTGAAGAGTTTTTATCTGTCACAAAGGCTTTTGAGGAGCGCAGTGATGATAAAAGCTTAATTGCTTTTTTAACAGATTTAGCTCTTATTGCTGATATTGATGCACTAGATAAAGAAGATGCTTCTAAGGGCAATATTATTTTAATGACGATGCATGCCGCTAAAGGCTTAGAATTCCCTATTGTCTTTATTATCGGTATGGAGGAAAATATATTCCCACATTCACGCTCTTTAGACGATCAAGATGAGATGGAAGAGGAACGCCGTCTTATGTATGTTGGCGTGACACGAGCTGAGGAACGTCTCTATTTAACATGTGCACAAAGCCGAACAATTTTTGGTCGTTCAAGCTTTAATAACGCCTCCCGATTCTTAGGTGAAATTTCAGAAGACATTACAGAGTCCATTTCTAAGGCAGGTGCAGAATCAAAGTTACCGTTTGCCTCTAATAATCGTTCAACAGCTGGCTATCAAAAGCGCACGCTTGGTGCTATTCAACAAACACAGCCTGCTACAGCTCGTTTACAAGCAACGGGTGGAGATCAATTTGGCTGGAAGGCTGGAGATAAGGCGATTCATAAAAAATGGGGAACGGGTATGGTAGTCAGTGTAAAAGGTGAAGGTGATAGTACAGAGCTTGATATCGCCTTTCCACAACCAATTGGCATAAAACGATTACTAGCTCAATTTGCACCGATTGAAAAAGCGTAAGCGGAGGAACATAAATGAACGAAATAGAACAGCGTGTAGCGGAGTTAAATAAAATATTGCATGAATATGGTCACGCCTATTATGTGTTAGATAATCCTGTTGTAGCTGATAGTGTATACGATCAATTATTACATGAACTGATCGCATTAGAGGAAGCGAATCCATCACTCATTTATCCCGATTCTCCTACACAGCGTGTTGGTGGAGCAGTGGTTGAGGGCTTTAAAAAAGTAACACATGATTATCCAATGCTTAGTCTTTCAAATGCTTTTAATGAAGCAGATTTACGAGAGTTCGATCGTAAAGTACGTCAGGCAATTGGAGACCAATTTTCTTATGTATGTGAGCTGAAAATAGATGGTTTGGCTATTTCATTGAAATATGAAAATGGCGTGTTTGTACAAGGGGCAACAAGAGGAGATGGTGTTGTAGGCGAAGATATTACAGCCAATTTAAAGACAATCCGAGCGATCCCACTACGTTTAAAAGATCCTGTGACAATCGAAGTACGTGGTGAGGCGTACATGCCAAAAAAATCATTTGAAAAATTAAATACGCAACGTGCTGACAATGGAGAAGAATTATTTGCTAACCCGCGTAATGCGGCTGCTGGCTCACTACGTCAGTTAGACCCAAAAATTGCGGCAAGTCGTCAATTATCAACTTTTATCTATGCTATTGGTGGAGATGGTGAGCTATATGGTATTGATGGGCATGCGGAAATGCTTGATTATTTAGAGGGTCTTGGTTTCCCTTCGAACAAAGAGCGTCAGCGTTGCTCGACAGTTGAAGAGGTCATGGCCTTTATAGAGCATTGGACAGAAAACCGTCCGAATTTAGCTTACGAAATTGATGGTATCGTTATCAAAGTAGATCGGTATGCTCAACAAGATGAGCTAGGTTTCACCGCCAAAAGTCCACGCTGGGCCATTGCCTACAAATTTCCAGCAGAGGAAGTTGTCACAACATTACTTACTATTGATTTAACAGTAGGACGTACAGGTGTAGTAACACCAACGGCTATTTTAACGCCAGTACAAGTAGCAGGGACGACGGTACAACGTGCATCGTTGCACAATGAAGATTTAATTCGAGAGAAGGATATTCGCCTTGGAGATACAGTCATTATTCGAAAAGCTGGTGATATCATTCCTCAAGTGGTAGGTGTGCTAATAGAGCAACGTCCAGAGGACTCAGTCCCTTTTGTCATGCCAAAAAATTGCCCTGTTTGTGATAGTGAATTGATTCGTATTGAAGGTGAAGTAGCTCTACGCTGTGTAAATCCTGCCTGCTTTGCTCAAATTGCGGAAAGCATAAAATACTTTGTTTCGCGCAATGCGATGAATATTGATGGACTTGGAGATAAAGTAGTAGAGCAATTATTGCGTGCAGATTTAATACATGATGTATCTGATTTATATCATTTAACAGTTGAGCAACTTGTAGAACTAGAACGTATGGGCGAAAAATCTGCAACCAATTTAGTGAATGCCATTCAAGCCTCAAAGGAAAACTCAATGGAACGTTTATTAATAGGTTTAGGTATACGTCATGTTGGTGAAAAGGCAGCTAAAATCGTATCAGAGCAATTTGGTTCGATGGAAGCAGTAATGGTAGCAACAGAGGAACAGCTAGTAGCGATTTATGAAATTGGCGATAAAATGGCTTCTTCGTTAGTAGAGTATTTCTCCAATGAAGATGCACGTGCAGTCATTGAGCGTCTTGCTGAGGCAGGCGTGAATATGACGTATAAAGGTAAAAAAGTAGAAGTGGCTATAGGTGATAGTCCCTTTGCAGGTAAAACAATTGTTTTAACTGGTAAACTTGAGCAATTGACACGCAACGAAGCAAAGGCGAAAATAGAAGAGTTAGGTGGTACTGTCACAGGCAGTGTCAGCAAAAAAACAGACCTTGTGATCGCAGGAGCAGATGCAGGCTCTAAACTGACAAAGGCTGAGCAATTAGGTATCGAAGTTTGGAATGAAGACAACTTAATTGAACAACTTAACCTCATCTAATAAGTGCATGACAGCATATCTTTCTCACAGGGAGAATGCGAAACGATTACATCATGGCGTCGAGTGATTCTTCGACCTAAAACTGACTATTAGTAAAGGAGCACTAAATAATGAAGTCTTTTCGACTCATTCCAGCAATCGTAGCTGCTGCAATGCTAGTCGGCTGTGTACCTTCTGACAAGAAGGAAACAGAGCTTACACAGGAAACGCAACAGAAAGAAAAAGCTGAAACAACAATTATCCCAAGCATACAAATTGATGAATCCTATTATAAGACGCTTATTCCTTATAAAGAGAGTGCAAGCAGAGGTCTTGTTGTGTCTAATATTTATACGAAATATGATATGAAGGAAGTTGAATCTGGTTTAATGCGTCTATCTCAAAATGAGTTTGACACGGAAAACTATTACTTCCAAGAAGGTCAATATTTAGCTGAAAGTACGGTGAGCTCTTGGCTTGCCCGTAGTTCACAAACAGAAGATGGATTAAATCCGCCGACCACAGACACAATGACACCAGAAGAACGGGCAACGAAGGCTCCCGTTTATTTATCCCACATTGTAGAGCAAAATTACTTAACAAAAACGAATGATAATAAAGTGAAATTAGGCGGAATTTCAATAGGTCTTGCCTTAAACTCTATTTATTATTACCAAAAAGAACAGTATGGCGAATATTACGAAAAACCAATTTCAGAAGCTGAACTTGTTGAGCAAGGCAAAAAAATGGCCGCTGAAATTGTTTCACGTTTACGTACACGCGAAGAGTTAAAAGATGTACCAATTGTTGTTGGTTTGTTTAAGCAGCAAGCTCGCAATCAAATTATTCCAGGGTCATATTTTAGCTATGGTATAGCAAAAGCTGGACAGAACAGTATTGCAGAGTGGGAAGGTATCGATGAAAATTATGTCTTGTTCCCAACTGATGATTCACAGGATGTTTACCGAGATGTCAGCAATAACTTCAAAATTTTTAAGCAAGACGTTGATAAATATTTCTCGAATTATACAAGTGTGATCGGAACAGGCTTCTATCGTAATAAGCAAATACAAAATCTTTCGATTGAAATTCCAATCCAATTTTTCGGTAAAGCAGAAATAATAGGCTTTACGCAATATTTGACGGGTATTCTAATCAATCAATTTGATAATATTCATGTTGAGGTGAGCGTTACTTCTATAAATGGCCCAGAGGCATTAATCATTAAGAAGGCCAATGATAAGGACCCTTACGTGCATGTCTATGATTAATATAGTCAGCCTTTGTGCTGGCTATATTTTTATGTAGATGGCTAGAATTAGAGGGACACAATAGGTAGATAGAGACAACACTTTGTTATAGTAGTGAAAGTTTCTATATTTTTAGTGAAAGTTGTGATTTTTAATATGAAAAATGTTATGATTATTGGCATGGTTAACTTTATTCAACCCTATTGTTATCAATAAAAACAATGAATTGAACCAGTATTCGGAGGTGTGAAAAATGGCTAAATTAACAAAAGAAGAAGTAAAGCACGTGGCAAATTTAGCACGTCTTGCTATTACAGAAGAAGAAGCAGAGAAATTTGCTGAACAGCTTGGAAAAATTACAGACTTTGCGGAGCAGTTAAATGAGCTAGATACAACGAATGTTGAACCAACAACTCACGTTTTACCACTAGTGAATGTAATGCGTGAAGACGTAGCTGTAAAAGGTTTAGACCGTGAAGTAATGATGTTAAACGTAAAAGAACAAGAAGATGGTCAAGTAAAAGTACCAGCTATCATGTAATACTAAAACATAGGAGGATTCCTCATGACGTTATTTGAACGTTCAGCTAAGGAGTTACAAGCGGAAATGAAAGCAGGTAACTTATCAATCGCTGACTTAACGAAAGAAGCATACGAGCGTATTGCAAAGCTTGACAGCGATGTACAAGCATTCCTTGCTTCAAACGAAGAAAAAGCAACTGCACAAGCTGCTGAAATGGATAAAGTCCCATTTGAAGAGCGTGGACCACTGTTTGGTCTTCCAATCGGTGTGAAAGACAACATCGTAACAGAAGGTTTAGAAACAACTTGTGCCTCTAAAATTCTAGAAGGCTTTATGCCAATTTATGATGCCACTGTTGTCAATAAGTTACGTGAAGCTGGCATGATTACAGTTGGTAAATTAAACATGGACGAGTTTGCAATGGGTTCTTCTAACGAAAACTCATACTATAAAACAACAAAAAATCCATGGAACTTAAACCACGTACCAGGGGGATCTTCAGGTGCATCTGCAGCAGCAGTAGCAGCAGGTGAAGTACCATTCTCTCTTGGTTCAGATACAGGTGGTTCAATCCGTCAACCAGCAGCTTACTGTGGTGTTGTAGGGATGAAGCCTACATATGGTCGTGTATCTCGTTTTGGTCTAGTTGCATTTGCCTCTTCTTTAGATCAAATTGGACCAATTACACGCAACGTTGAAGATAATGCGCTATTATTAGAAGCCATCGCAGGCTTAGATCCAAATGATTCTACATCGGCAAACGTAGAGGTACCAAATTACGCTGCAGCGCTTACTGGTGATGTAAAAGGCTTACGTATTGCTGTACCAAAGGAATTCCTTGGTGAAGGTGTTGGCGAGGCAGCACGTCAATCAGTGCTTACTGCATTAGAGGTATTAAAAGGCCTAGGTGCTACTGTAGAAGAAGTATCACTTCCTCATTCAAAATATGCACTTGCTGCATACTATATCCTTTCTTCATCTGAAGCGTCTTCTAACTTATCTCGTTTCGATGGTATCCGTTATGGTTTCCGTGCAGAAAATGTTACAAATTTGATGGACCTTTATAAAGAAACACGTGCACAAGGTTTTGGTGATGAAGTAAAACGCCGCATCATGCTTGGAACTTACTCACTAAGTGCCGGCACGTATGATGCGTATTATAAAAAAGCGCAACAAGCACGTACACTTATCAAAGCAGACTACGACAAAGTATTTGAAGACTTTGATGTTATCATTGGGCCTACATCCCCAACACCAGCATTTAAAATTGGTGAAAACGTCGATGATCCGATGACAATGTATGCGAACGATATTTTAACAATCCCGATGAACTTAGCTGGAGTACCTGCTATTTCAATTCCATGTGGCTTTGAAAACGGACTACCACTTGGTTTACAAATTATTGGTAAATACTTCGATGAAGCAACTATTTACCGTGTAGCTCATGCTTTTGAACAAGCAACAGAGTTCCATAAACAAGTTCCTCAAATGTGGGAGGGAAAATAACATGAACTTTGAAACAGTCATTGGTTTAGAAGTACACGTTGAGTTGAAAACAAACTCAAAAATCTTCTCACCAGCACCAGCTCATTTTGGTGCTGAACCAAATACAAATACAACAGTAATTGATTTAGGGTACCCTGGTGTCCTACCAGTCCTTAACAAAAATGTAGTAGATTTCGCAATGCGTGCTGCACTTGCACTTAATATGGAAATCGAACAAGAAACAAAATTTGACCGTAAAAACTACTTCTATCCAGATAATCCGAAAGCTTATCAAATTTCACAATTTGATAAACCAATCGGTAAAAACGGCTGGATCGATATTGAAGTAGACGGCTATACAAAACGTATCGGTATTACACGTCTTCATATGGAAGAAGATGCTGGTAAACTTTCACATGCTGGGGATCACTCATTAGTTGACTTTAACCGTCAAGGTACACCACTTGTTGAGATTGTTTCTGAGCCAGACATTCGTACACCAAACGAAGCATATGCTTACCTAGAAAAATTAAAATCAATTATTCAATATACAGACGTATCTGATTGTAAGATGGAAGAAGGCTCATTACGTTGTGATGCCAACATTTCTCTTCGTCCGTATGGTCAAGAAGAATTTGGCACAAAAACGGAGCTTAAAAACCTGAACTCCTTCAACTATGTTCGTCGTGGTTTAGAGCATGAGGAATTACGTCAAGCAGATGTATTATTATCAGGCGGTATTATTGAGCAAGAAACACGTCGTTTCGATGAAAAAACAGGTAAAACAATTTTAATGCGTGTGAAAGAGGGAACAGATGATTACCGTTACTTCCCAGAGCCAGACTTAGTTCGTCTTTCGATTGATGATGCATGGCTAGAGAGAGTGAAATCAGAAATTCCTGAGCTTCCAGATGCTCGTAAAAAACGTTATGTAGAAGAATTAGGCTTAACACCATATGATGCAGGAGTTCTTGTTATTTCTAAAGAAATCTCAGACTTCTTCGAGGCAATGATTGTGAACGGTGCAGATGCGAAACTTTCTGCTAACTGGCTAATGGGTGATGTTTCAGCTTACTTAAATGCGGAACAAAAAGATCTTAAAGATACTGCACTAACACCAGAAAACCTTGCTGAGATGGTGAAATTGATCACTGACGGAACAATTTCTTCTAAGATCGGTAAAAAAGTATTTGCTGAATTAGTAGAAAACGGTGGTTCTGCACAGGATATTGTGAAGGCGAAAGGTTTAGTTCAAATTTCCGATGAAGGTGCACTGCTAGCCATCGTAACAGAAGTTTTAGATAACAATGCACAATCCATCGAAGACTTTAAAAATGGTAAAGATCGTGCGATTGGCTTCTTAGTTGGTCAAATTATGAAGGCAACAAAAGGTCAAGCCAACCCTCCAATGGTTAATAAATTATTACAACAAGAAATTGCCAAACGATAATACTCGTTGTAACATAATAGCCGAGAGAGCTTTATTGCTCCCTCGGCTATTAATTTTCAAAAATGTAACTAATTTGCAATTTATAACACTTAATAGTTGTTTAAAAAGAGTATTCATAGCAAAATATAGAATAGACAATAATAAGGGGGACGAGCCAATGAAAACTGAACAACAATATTTTCAAGAAGCTATTTCGATACAACAATATATGGAGAACATGACGACGTTGAAAGAAGAGAGCTTCCGTATTTATGATGGTTTTGAAGTGCCAACAAACGATGGCTTCATCGAATTACTAAAAGATAAGCAGCCAAAAATTTTAACTATTACAGAAGATTGGTGCGGAGACGCTATGTTAAACAACCCTATTATTCGTCGTGTTGCTGAAGCGGCAGGGTTAGAAATGCGTACCGTTTTTCGCGATGCTGATACAGAGTTAATTGATCGTTATTTAACAAACGGTGGTCGTGCTATCCCGATTTATCTGTTGTTAGATGATGCAGGTGAGGTTGTAGGAAAATGGGGACCACGTGCGCCTGAATTACAAGAGTTAGTCGTAACGAAACGAGCGAGTTTACCAGATAAAGAAGATCCAACATTTGAAGAAGCTCAAAAAGCTCTTTATGCAGAAATTCGAGAGGAAAATATCTCGAACTCAACTTACTGGACGTATGTCTATGAGGACTTTAAAAAACAGGTAACAAACGCATTACAAAAATAACAAGAGCATTGCAACATTTCAACGTAGAATTTCGTTGAATGAAATAGAATCTTATGAAGCAGGAAGGTATGTTATGAAACGAGCAAGAATCATTTATAATCCTACATCTGGACGCGAAGTATTTAAGAAACATCTACCAGAGGTGTTGGAAAAACTAGAGGTAGCAGGCTATGAGACATCCTGTCATGCAACAACATGTGAGGGAGATGCAACGCTTGCAGCAAAAAATGCGGTAGAGCGTGGTTTTGATATCATCATCGCAGTTGGTGGAGATGGCACATTAAATGAAGTTGTTTCAGGTGTAAGTCCATTTGAAAACCGTCCGAAAGTTGGTCTAATTCCGATGGGCACTACAAATGATTTTGCCCGTGCTGTGCATATTCCTCGAAATATTGATGAGGCTGTAGACATTATAATTCAAGGCGACACATTACCAGTGGACGTGGGTCTCTTAAATGGCGAACGCTATTTCATTAATATTGCTGCTGGGGGACGCATTACAGAACTCACTTATGAAGTACCAAGTAAAATGAAAACAATGCTTGGTCAGTTAGCCTATTATGTAAAGGCAGTAGAAATGATTCCATCCATCAAAGCTTCCCATATGCGTATTGAATATGATGGCGAAGTATTTGATGGGGACGCCATGATGTTCCTATGTGGTTTAACGAATTCAGTAGGTGGCTTTGAAAAACTTGCCCCTGATGCGAGTATTAATGATGGTTACTTTACAGTAATAGTACTGAAAAAAGTAAGCCTTCCAGAGTTTATTCAACTAGCTGCTATGGCATTACGAGGCGAACATTTAAATGACGATCGTGTCATTTATAAAAAAGCCAGCGTTGTCAAAGTCACGACTGAAAACGAAGTCCATCTTAACCTAGATGGCGAATATGGCGGAGACGCACCGGCTACATTTGAAAATCTGAAGCGTCACATTGAAATCTTTGTCCCACTTGCAGATATTCGAGAAGAAGACCGTATTTAATCAATCCAAAAAGCTCATCCTATTTTAGTTGGATGAGCTTTTTGGATTCTATCTGATCGTACTTATAAAAGTAAGGGATCTGCATATTAGGAAGTCCCCTAAAGAGAAAAGCTTCACCACTCCCAAAAATATCTACCCCCCCACACTCCCAAAGTTAACCTTCCCAATAGAAGCCGAAAACCAGAACTGTGCCACATAAGAATCTCTGAAAACCTACTTAATCCGATTGCTTCCTTTATTAAATTGGAATGGACTAAATTATACAATTTTATCTTTAGAACTTAGATTGTGAATGAATTTAGAAAAATGTTTGGCAAATGTGCGTATATTAGTTGAACAAAATTTGAAACCTTAATAATAGCCTGAAATTTCGGTCCGTTATTAAGGTTTTATTCGTTGTAATAGTGGAAAATGGGGGTATGGATAAGGGAAAGGAAGTGTTGCCTTTGTATAAGTCACAAGAAAAGAAACTTATATGGATAAGTTTTGGTGTTGCAATTATTATGCTACTTTCCATTCTTGGAAGAATATTTGGAAGTTAGGGGGGCAATGAGATGATTAATGAATCAGCAGTCTTTTGGAGTCGAGCATTAACGGAGTTAACATTATCGTTCCATATTATTTATGCAACGATTGGTGTAGGTGTCCCGTTGATGATTATGATTGCTCAATGGACTGGGTATAAAAAGAATGATGAGCATTATATCTTAATGGCGAGACGTTGGGCGCGTGGTTTTGTTATTACTGTGGCCGTAGGTGTTGTAACAGGAACTGCCATTGGCTTACAGCTTTCATTATTGTGGCCTAACTTTATGCAACTTGCTGGTCAAACGATTGCATTACCATTGTTTATGGAAACGTTTGCATTTTTCTTTGAAGCTATATTTTTAGGGATCTATTTATATACATGGGACCGCTTTGATAGTCAGAAAAAACATATGCTACTATTAATTCCTGTCGCTGTTGGAGCGTCGATGTCAGCGGTCTTCATTACAATTGTTAATGCTTTTATGAATGCACCACAAGGATTTGATATTGTAAACGGAGAACTTGTCAATATTCAACCTTTTTTAGCGATGTTTAACCCGGCCATGCCGACAAAGGTAGCGCATGTACTTGTGACAGCGTATATGACATCAGCATTTGTACTAGCAGCTATTGCGGGATACAGAATGTTAAAAGGCTCTAAGCATGTATACCATAAAAAATCCTTGCTTTTACTTATGAAAATTGGCTTAATTTTCTCCATAGCTGCTGCTGTAATTGGAGATTTTTCAGGAAAATACTTAGCTGAATATCAACCCGAAAAACTAGCCGCTGCAGAATGGCATTTTGAAACAGAGGGTAAAGCATCGCTTGTATTATTTGGTGTATTAGATGGAGAAGAAGTAAAATACGCTATTAAAATTCCGTATGCTTTGAGCATTCTTGCACATTTTAATCCTAACGCAGAGGTAATTGGCTTAGATCAATTTGCGGAGGAGGATTTACCACCACTCTATATTCATTATCTCTTTGATATTATGGTGTCCATTGGTATGTTTATGGTGCTAGTTTCATTACTTTATGTTGTAGGGAAAGCACGGGGCTGGCAGTTTATACATTCACGGTGGTATCGATGGATCATTGTGGCGGGTGGCCCACTCTCTATCATTGCCATTGAAGCAGGCTGGTGGCTTGCAGAGGTTGGACGTCAACCATGGATTCTTTATGGTTTGATGCGAACACCAGAAGGAGCCACAACGAGTGATCATGTGGATTTAATGCTGTTGTTGTTTGCAGGTGTATATGCAGTATTAGCGGTAGGAAGTATTGTCGTCTTGGTGCGAATGTTTAAAAAGAATCCAATTGAGCGTGAAATTGAAGATCGCCACTCTGAAAAAGGCGGTGACATCCTATGACGTTAGAGGTATTAGGTATTTCCGTATTATGGATTTTTCTATTTGGCTATGTCATTGTCGCATCCATTGATTTTGGTGCAGGCTTCTTCAACGCTTATAGCCTACTAATTGGTAAAAATCATATTTTAACAAATATTATTAAACGTTATTTATCGCCTGTCTGGGAAGTAACCAATGTCTTTTTAGTATTCTTCTTCGTAGGGATCGTTGGATTTTTCCCACAAACTGCTTTTTATTACGGAACGATTTTACTTGTGCCAGTCAGTATTTCGCTTGTACTGTTAGCAATTCGTGGCTCCTACTATGCCTTTGAATCGTATGGCACGCGAGGACATATAGGGTATACGCTGACATACGGTGTGGCAGGTTTATTAATTCCCGCTTCCTTATCTGTTGTTTTTGCCATTGCTGGTGGAGGCTATGTTGATCTGATTGATGGGCAACCTGTGCTAAACTACTGGACTTTATATACAAGTCCATTTGCTTGGAGCATTGTGGTACTGAGCATCGCTGCTGTGCTGTATATTTCAGCCGTATTTTTAACGTGGTATGCTCATAAAGCAAATGACGTAGAAGCGACTAAACTGATGCGAAAATATGCACTTGTTTGGGCAGCACCGTTAATGATTAGTGCACTGGGCATTATGTATGAAATGAAATCCATTAACCCAGAAAGTTATAGTCACATGGTGAATTTATGGTGGATGTTTGCGATTTCAGCTGTCTTATTTATTATTACAGTGATGCTCATTGCCATGCGTAAAAAGTACGGACTTGCAGTTGGGCTTCTTATTGCTCAATTTGCTGTAGCCTTCTTTGCATATGGGATAGCACAATATCCATACTTACTGTATCCGTATTTAACAATTTATGATAGTTTTACAAGCACACAAATGGCGGTTGCTTTAGTCATCGCATTTATTTTAGGGCTGTGCCTTCTTCTTCCTTCACTCTATTTATTGATGAAACTATTCTTGTTCAATAAAAACTATGTGACAGGAAAAGAAGACAATCACGCATAGGAGGAAATCAAGGTATGCAAAGTTTCTTAATTTTTTATGCACCTTTTATTGTCGTCATTCTTGGGATCTTGTGTGCATTTTGGTGGGCACCAAGGGATTATCATATTACAAAAGAGCAAGAAAAGAGTCGCGAATAGCGGCTCTTTTTTCAAGTTAGTGAGGAGAACAATATAACGGGCAAGTCTTGTTCTTTTTTCATTCGCCAACACATGCTACAATAAGGAGATTGAAATGGAGGATGTACGAATGTCAGCACCCGTGAAAAAAAATGATCGACTTTCAGTTTATATAGAAGATTTAACACATGATGGCAATGGCGTCGCAAAGGTTGATGGCTACCCACTATTTATACAAGGCGCACTTCCGAACGAAACAGCCGAAATCCATGTGATGAAAACCTTAAAAAATTATGGCTTTGCAAAAGTTGTAGATATTATTAAGCCATCTTCAGATCGAGTAGCAGCACCCTGTGATTATTTCAAGCAATGTGGCGGCTGTCAATTACAGCATTTATCCTATGAGGGGCAGTTAAAGTGGAAAGAAAATATGGTGCGCAATGTGATGCAGCGCATTGGTAAAATTAATGCACCTGTTCTTCCTGTAAAAGGAATGGAAGAGCCTTGGCATTACCGTAATAAAGCGCAAATCCCCTTCTCTGTAAATGAAGAAGGACAAGCGATTGCAGGTTTTTATAAAACAAAAACGCATAGCATTGTAGATATGGATCGTTGCTTAATTCAAACAGGAGAAGCGGACGCCATTCTTGCAGGCTTGAAAAAGGAATTAACGGCGATAGGAATTCGCCCTTACAATGAGCATACACACGAAGGAATGCTGCGACACGTTGTCATTCGTAAAGCACGAGCAACAGGTGAGGTCATGGTTGTCCTTGTAACAAAAAAGAAAAAGTTTCCACAAAAAGAGGCAGCCGTTGCAGTGATTCAAAGATTAGTTCCGAACGTTACGTCGATTATGCAAAATGTGAATAATGAAAAAACCAATGTGATTTTTGGTGATGATACCATCAATCTTTGGGGCAAGGACATCATTATTGATACAATTGGCGATGTACGTTTTGAGATTTCAGCTCGTTCCTTCTATCAAGTCAACCCAGAGCAAACAGAGGTCCTCTATAAACAAGCACTTGATTATGCTAACTTGCAAGGGGATGAACGAGTGATTGATGCTTATTGTGGAATTGGAACAATCTCCTTGTTCCTTGCACAAAGGGCAAAGGCAGTCATGGGGGTTGAAATTGTCCCACAAGCGATAGAAGATGCTAAACGCAACGCAGTACTCAATGGTTTTACCAATACTTATTTTGAGGCTGGCCCAGCAGAGGAAGTTATACCGAGATGGTATAAGGAAGGAAAGGAAGCAGACGTACTGGTAGTTGATCCACCACGTAAGGGCTGTGATGAAGCACTTTTAAAAACCATTTTAGAGCAACAACCAAAGCGAGTGGTCTATGTCTCCTGTAACCCAGCTACACTAGCACGCGACCTTCGTATTTTGGAGGATGGCGGCTATCAAACACAGGAAATTCAGCCAGTAGACATGTTCCCGCATTCGACGCATTGTGAAGCGGTTGCTTGGCTAACGTTAGTAGAGTAGAAAAGCAGATGGTGTAGAGAAATCTATACTATCTGCTTTCTATTTAGACAATTACCATTTAAGAACGATTTTCGATATAATAAACGTGACTGATTTTCAAAAAGTTATTGGGCATGATATAAATGTAAAATTGAGCTTTATATTTTGCACTGAAAGTATAGAGTTTTATTCATAGTGAGAGGATTTGGGTTTAACATGATAGATAATTTTTGGCGTGATTTACCACGACCATTTTTTGTGCTGGCACCAATGGAAGATGTGACAGATGTTGTTTTTCGACATGTAGTAAATGAAGCGGGTCGGCCGGATGTATTTTTTACAGAGTTTACAAATTCGGATAGCTATTGTCATCCAGAGGGACAGAAAAGTGTACGAGGCCGTTTGACTTTTACAGAAGATGAGCAGCCAATGGTGGCACATATTTGGGGGGATAATCCCGACTATTTCCGTCAAATGAGTATTGGTATGGCAGAGCTAGGTTTTAAAGGCATTGATATTAATATGGGTTGCCCTGTACCGAATGTGGCATCAAGAGGAAAAGGGAGTGGCCTTATTCTCCGTCCAGATGTCGCGGCAGAATTGATTCAAGCAGCAAAAGCGGGTGGATTGCCTGTCAGTGTGAAAACCCGTCTTGGCTATAAGGAGATAAATGAGTGGGAGGAGTGGCTAACACATATTTTACAACAAGATATAGCGAACCTTTCGATTCATCTACGAACAAGAAAGGAAATGAGCTTAGTAGATGCGCATTGGGAGCTTATTCCGGAAATCAAAAAGTTACGTGACCGTATTGCACCAAATACGCTACTAACAATCAATGGAGATATTCCTGACCGTCAAACGGGACTGCAGCTAGCTGAACAATATGGTATTGATGGCGTGATGATTGGGCGAGGTATTTTTAAAAATCCGTTTGCTTTTGAAAAAGAGCCAAAAGAGCATAGCAGTAAAGAGTATCTTGATCTTTTAAGACTGCAGCTCGATCTGCAAGATCAATATGCGGAAGTACTACCACGTTCCATCACAGGGCTTCACCGCTTTTTCAAAATTTATGTCAAAGGATTCCGTGGAGCTGGTGAATTAAGAAGCCAATTGATGAACACGAAATCAACAGATGAAGTGCGTGCATTGCTAGATAACTTTGAAGCAAATAATATGGAGTGACCTGTTAGCTGGTAAGAATGGAGCATAATTCATAAAAAGCAAGGGCAGGAGTAAGCAATATCCACTCCTTACTCTTGCTTTTTTTCTGGTATAAAGGCTACAAATGAATCTTCCTATTAATTTTAACCTTTATAAGCAAACAGCATTTTTTAGACAAAATCAAATACATCACCAATCAATCTCCCTATGCCTCTAAGTAACCAGAAAAGGACTCTAAAAGGCAAGAGAATGAGTTCAGGTATCCAAACGAGTACATCAAAAATGAAATCTAAAAATGTATAACCGCTGTGGTACTTCTTGCCTTTTCTTCTTTGCCACCAATCCTTCATAAATTCTCAATCCTTTTTAACCGTTACAATTTTTTAATATATTTACGATCAAATGTTTATTAAGTTTCAAATGAACAGTAGAGGCTATCATCTTTTGCTAAAAAACGTTTTTGTTTAGGCATGTGTAGCTACTTTCGTAGCGCATATTTCTTCACATAACAGTATACTGCTAAAACATAAACTTGCCTTTTTCGAATGTGCATATTACAATAAAAAGTAAGTTAATAGCAGGTTTGAGTAACTGAGAGACCATTGAAAACGTATGTACCTAGCGTACATATGCTTTTGATGGTCTTTTTTTATCTTTAAAATGATGAGGGAGGAAATAAAGTATGAGTACAGCTTCTGCGATACAACGACAACAAACAATGGAGGAACTACAAGGTAGGGAGTATGATTTATTAGTAATTGGTGGGGGCATTACAGGATGTGGTATTGCACTAGATGCTATTGCTCGCGGTCTTTCTGTAGCATTAGTGGAAATGCAGGATTTTGCAGCAGGTACCTCTAGCCGTTCGACAAAATTAGTACATGGCGGTTTACGCTATTTAAAGCAATTTGAAATAAAAGAGGTAGCAGAGTTAGGAAAGGAACGTGCCATTGTTTATGAAAATGGTCCACATGTGACAACACCTGTTTGGATGCTGTTACCTTTTCATAAGGGCGGGACATTTGGAAAATACTCTACAAATCTTGGCTTGCGTGTCTATGACTTTTTAGCAGGAGTCAGACGTGCTGAGCGTCGTTATATGTTAAATGCAGTTGAAACCATTGAGAAGGAGCCATTAGTGAAAACAAAGGGATTGCTTGGCGGTGGTATGTATGTGGAATACCGTACGGATGATGCTCGTTTAACGATTGAGGTAGCGAAGGCAGCGATTGAAAAAGGTGCAACATTAATTAATTATATGAAAGCCGAAAACTTCTTATATAATGAACAGCGAAAAATCAATGGCATTGTAGCAAAGGATTTAATAACAGACCGTACAATTGATATTCGTGCAAAGGCAGTGGTTAATGCTGCTGGTCCATGGGTGGATGATGTGCGCACAATTGAAGGGAAGCAGGCAGGGAAGCATTTAATTTTATCAAAAGGTGTGCATATTGTTTTTGATGAATCAAAGTTCCCATTAAAACAAGCTGTTTATTTTGATACACCTGATGGTCGCATGGTATTTGCCATTCCTCGTCAAGGTAAGACCTATGTAGGAACAACAGATACATTTTATGAGGGTGATGCTCGTAATATGGATATTTATCAAGAGGATCGTGATTATATAATGAACGCGATTCGTTATATGTTCCCAAATGTAAAGGTGACAGATGCGGATATTGAATCAAGCTGGGCAGGTGTGCGTCCGTTGATTCATGAGGACGGAAAAAATCCGTCTGAAATTTCTCGTAAGGATGAAGTGTGGGTATCACCATCAGGACTTGTAACAATTGCAGGTGGGAAATTAACAGGCTACCGTAAAATGGCTGAAACGGTATTAAATACGATTGCACAGGAACTAGAGCAACAATTTGGCATTCAATCTTCTCCATGTACAACAAAGAAAATACCAATTTCTGGTGGTGATATTGGCGGTTCAAAGAAATTATATGCCTTCTTACATGACCATACAAGATTAGGCAAAAAATTAGGCTTATCCGAAGAAGAGGCTAAATTTTTAACACAGCATTATGGTAGCAATGTAGATATTGTCTTTAACTATGTTAAGGAAGGACATCCAGTTTTACCATCATGGCTGTATGCACAATTAATGTATGGTATTCATCATGAAATGGTCGTTCATCCGAATGACTTTATGGTTCGTCGTACAGGATATATGTTCTTCCAAATGGCCATTGTTAAACAATATAAAGAGGCTATTTTAGATGAAATGGCTAAGCAACTCAACTGGACAGCACAGCAACGTACACAATATGAAGAAGATGTTAAGAAAGAAATAAAACGAGCGACAACTGCGCTATAATGAGGTAGTTACTCTCATAATATAAGGTGAGCATTTACCCTGTATTATAAGGGAAGGAGAGAATGGTATGCATTTTGATAATCAACAGGTAATTCCTGCAGCGCGTACTGTTAAGCAGTTTGACGAAATAATAGCAAGTCCATTCACTTATATTGTCCTCTTGGAGGTGCATATTAGCTTATTGATGTCTTTAAAGCGTGAGGCACATCGGCATGGAAAAAAATTAATTATTCATGCTGATTTAATTCATGGCTTAAAAACGGATAATTTTGCAGCGGACTTTTTATGTAATGATGTTCGTCCCGCTGGTATTATTTCAACTCGTTCCAATATGCTAATGAAAGCCAAAGCTCGTGGAATTATGGCTATTCAACGTGTGTTTTTGATTGATACGATTGCTCTTGAAAAAAGTTATTCGATGATTGAAACAGCACAGCCTGATTATATTGAGCTATTACCAGGCATTATTCCGTCTATGATTCAAGAAATCTATGAGCGGACACAAATCCCTGTTATTACAGGTGGCTTAGTGCGTACAGTGGACAATATTGAAGAAGCGTTAACTGGAGGCGCTATCGCCGTTACAACATCTAATAAGAAATTATGGGAAAATTTCAATAAATAGTTGACTCTGTATGTTTTTTTCTCTAAAATGAACTTAAGTTCATAAGCGCGTGGTTAGGAAAAGGAACCCACATTTGTTCATCTACATGTTTTAATGTAGTTTGATTAAATGTGGGTTCCTTTTTGTTTTCCGTGGGCTATTATCACAAAGGGGGACTTCACTATGTCTACGTTCACAGCTGAGCTGGTCGGCACAATGATTCTTATTTTATTTGGTGGCGGCGTTGTAGCTGGTACTGTGCTAAACAAATCGAAAGGCTTTGGTGGTGGATGGATTGTTATTACCTTTGCATGGGGACTTGCTGTTGCAATGGCAGCCTATGCAGTAGGGGGAATTAGCGGTGCTCATCTAAATCCTGCACTAACCATTGCTCTTGCCACGATTGGCAATTTCCCATGGGGAGATGTACCAGCATATATTGCAGCACAAATGATTGGTGCATTTTTAGGAGCAACGCTTGTTTACTTTATGTATTTACCACATTGGCAGGCAACAGCAGATGCAGATACAAAATTAGCGCCATTTTCCACAATGCCAGCTATTAAGCATCCTTTATCAAATCTACTATCTGAAATGATAGGAACATTTATTTTAGTATTAGGCATTTTAGCGTTAGATACAAATACGATTACAGATGGTTTAAATCCATTTTTAGTTGGTCTGTTAATTATTGTGATTGGGATGGCTTTAGGTGGCCCAACAGGCTATGCGATTAACCCTGCCCGCGATTTGGGTCCACGTATTGCCCATTTTATTTTGCCGATTTCAGGAAAAGGTGATTCTGGTTGGGGATATGCATGGATACCAGTTGTAGGTCCAATTATTGGTGGTACATTTGGTGCATTGTTTTTCCAACAAATATTTGAAGGGAAAAATAGTATAGCATTTTGGATTGTTGCAGTGATTGTTGTTACTATTTTCATAGGGGCACAATTAACTGTCAAGAATGTTCAAGTTGAAGACTAATTTATTTGGAGGGATTTCTATGTCAGAAAAAAAATATATTTTAGCGTTAGACCAAGGCACAACAAGTTCAAGAGCTATTCTATTTGATGAAAAGGGTAAAATTGTACACACTGCCCAACAAGAATTCCAACAACATTTTCCACAAGCAGGCTGGGTAGAGCATCATGCAGAGGAAATTTGGTCATCTATCCTATCTTGTATTGCAACCGTGTTATCAGAAAAAGGAGTGGATTCAAGCCAAATTGCAGGGATTGGGATTACAAACCAACGCGAAACAACCGTAGTGTGGGATAAACATACTGGTAAACCTGTTTATAACGCAATTGTTTGGCAATCACGTCAAACGAATGATATTTGTGAGCAACTAAAGGAAAGCGGTTACAATGATTTATTCCGTGATAAAACAGGCTTATTAATCGATGCTTACTTCTCTGGCACAAAAGTGAAGTGGATTTTAGATCATGTTGAGGGAGCACGTGAAAAAGCTGAGGCAGGAGAGTTGCTATTCGGTACAATTGATACATGGCTAATTTGGAAGTTATCGGGTGGGAAAGTACATGTAACAGATTATTCAAATGCTTCTCGTACATTGATGTATAATATCCATGAGTTACAGTGGGATGAAGAACTTTTAGAAATTTTAACTGTTCCTGCCTCTATGCTGCCAGAAGTACGTCCTTCTTCTGAAATTTATGGCTATACAGAGGAGGCTTTATTCTTTGGCTCTGCTGTCCCAATTGCGGGTGCTGCTGGTGACCAACAAGCAGCATTATTCGGTCAGGCATGTTTTGAAGAAGGAATGGTCAAGAACACATATGGCACAGGCTGCTTTATGTTAATGAACACAGGCGAAAAGGCAGTGAAGTCAAATAATGGCTTATTGACAACATTAGCCTGGGGCCTAGATGGGAAAGTAACGTATGCTTTAGAGGGCAGTATTTTTGTAGCAGGCTCAGCGATTCAATGGCTACGTGATGGTTTGCGTATGTTCCGTAATGCGAGTGAATCAGAGCAATATGCGACGCGTGTGGAGTCAACAGATGGAGTTTATGTTGTCCCAGCATTTGTTGGCTTAGGCACACCGTATTGGGATTCTGATGTGCGAGGAGCTGTCTTTGGCTTAACACGTGGGACATCGAAGGAACATTTTGTACGTGCGACACTAGAATCATTAGCTTATCAAACAAAGGATGTATTAGCAGCGATGGAAGCAGATGCTAATATTCCGTTAGCAAAATTGCGTGTAGATGGCGGAGCTGTG
Organism: Lysinibacillus sp. FSL L8-0126; assembly: GCF_038630385.1. Classification (NCBI taxonomy): domain Bacteria; kingdom Bacillati; phylum Bacillota; class Bacilli; order Caryophanales; family Bacillaceae; genus Lysinibacillus; species Lysinibacillus sp. FSL L8-0126. The sequence continues at coordinate 2,166,990 of NZ_CP152028.1, forward strand.
GCAAATAATTTCTTAATGCAATTCCAAGCAGATTTATTAAATGTCCCTGTTGATCGCCCAGTTATCAATGAAACAACAGCTTTAGGTGCTGCCTATTTAGCAGGCTTAGCAGTTGGCTATTGGCATTCAACAGAGGAGATCGGTAAGTATTGGAATTTAGATCGTCAATTTACACCAAATATGAGTGACGAGTATCGTGACAATATTTATGCAGGCTGGAAAAAGGCTGTTGCCGCAGCGCAAGTATTTAAGTAAGCAAACCATTTGAGAGGCTGGGGTATAACTAGCTTCAATTAATGAGAAATCCGAATTCGGATTTCTCTATTTTTTATGTTGTCTCCAGATAGCTCGTAACGAATGTCCAATGAGTCCTCAAATTTTCGATCATTTGAGCGAGGACTTTCAATGCTAATTCCTTTTCATTTTCTTCTGGTATGATTTCTTTTTCAAGCAGCTCTTCGTATAGCTGTTTTGCCATTTGCATTAGCTATTACTTCTGATAAGTATTTCTGTCTATTTTTATTTGAGAAAGGTGAAGAAAACGTCCAGTTCTTTATAGAGTTGGGCTTTTTTGTTCGTTAGGAATAGAGGATTTAGAGAGAAATCAGAGAATTGTATTGTATATAGTACCATTATATGTAATGACGTGTTTATAGGAGTTGTATGAAGATGGTTGTGACAACGAGACCGTTAAAAATTAAGTATAAAAAGTTAGCTAATCCTTTTCAGGAGTTTATGCAGATCAATCCTCACAATAATGCCCTTACGAAGGAAGTGGTCTTTCTACGTTATATTGGTATACCTGATTCTGTAGATCTTTATAAAGAAGATATTTTAAAAATGGATGAGTATTTCACAAAGCAAAGCGTATTTTATTTACGACTACATAGGCTTGAGGTCATCAATAATAAGAAAGATGCAGATAGACTGTCGGAGCTTTGGGGAGATTGGCAGGCTGCTGCTGATAGCATGCAATTACTGTATGAGACATCTTTATGCGGTAAATTACCGAATGATCAACTTGAATGGACAAAAAAGCTTAGCTTTAAAAAAATTCTCCATCTTTTTAAAGAACATCAGCCGCATGCTAATGACACGTTACTAAAAAACTTTGCAGTTAAATTTTTATATTGGATGGATTATTATTTACCACAAATTTTTTCTAAGGAAAATCAAGCATCCTTTAAAATTGTTTTTATAGGAGACATTACGCAGCATGAATCATTATTCTTATATTTTTTATCGACACTTGGCTGCGATATATGTTATATGAACCCTAAAGGGGATATCACTAATTTGTATCCTATCATAGCAGCATCATCTACTTTGCAGAGTTGTCGTAATTGCTATGAAAAAGAATTCATAATCCCTAAAATGCTCTCGATGAAAAGCATACCACCACAACAACCGACGATTCTCCCAGTTCATAGTACTAGTATGGTTACTACAGAAGAGTGTAGTTATGAACAGTTGGCTTCTTTAGCGACGTCTGTTGTGATGATAAAGACATTTGGTGCAGATGGTAAGGTGTTATGTTTTGGTTCTGGAGTTGTTCTCCATCGCGATGGCTATATTTTGACGAACTTGCATGTTGTAGGTGGTGGGAACTATTATTCAGTGCTATATGAAAATGATCCAAACGAGTATATTACCCATCAATTTGTGAAATATCATGACATGCATGATTTGGCTATTTTGAAGGTAGACAGAACAAGTCTACCTTTGCCTGTTAAAATAGATGATCAATTAGTTCGCGGACAAAAAATTGTGGCGATTGGCAGTCCCTTAGGATTATTTAATTCGGTTTCTGATGGAATTGTTTCAGGCTTTCGAGATCTTCGAAAAATGTCTATGATTCAATTTACGGCTGCTATTTCCAATGGCAGTTCTGGTGGTGCTTTATTGGATATGCATGGACGATTGGTCGGTTTGATAACAGCAGGCTTTGATGATGGTCAGAATCTGAACTTAGCTGTACCAGCTCATTTGATTTATCAATTTGCCCAAAACTTTATTGAAGTATCAGGCTAATTTCCACTATTCAACCATTGCTTTTTCATTCGTAATCTTATAGAATGTAGAACGGTATAAATGAACGATATATAAATCCTTTAATACGGTCCAGAGAGGCTGAAAAGGGCTATGTGATATTTTTAAGCTAATATCTTTGCTTTGTCATGCCCTTTTGTCCTCTGTGACGGAAGGGCTTTTATTATTGTTCCATACTCCTCTTTTAAAGGAAGTCCCGTGAGGCTTCAAAAGAGAATGGACAAGACAGCTATAATCCATTCACTAAAAGAGATCGACAACTAGAAAATTGGAGGCTACAAAGAATGGATTATCGTAAAAAAACCGTGGTCGCTTCAGTGGCAGGGTTAACGCTAGAGGGAATGGACATTATGTTTATTTCTTTTGCTATGACAATGATTATTGCAGAATTTAATATTGATCTTGCAACTGGTGGATTGATTTCATCCATCACGAATATTGGAATGCTGATGGGTGGTATTATTTTTGGTGTGTTGGCCGACAAATATGGTCGCGTAAAAGTGTTTACGTATACCGTCATATTATTTGCCATCGGAACAGCCTTAACAGGCGTAGCAACAAGTATTGAGCAAGTTTATGTTTATAGATTTATCGCTGGCTTAGGAGCTGGTGGGGAATATGGTATTGGTATGGCACTTGTGGCGGAGGCTTGGCCGAAGAATAAACAAGGAAGAGCTTCTTCGTATGTAAGTGTAGGGGCACAGTATGGGGTGATCTTAGCGGCATTACTAAGTGCCATCATTTTACCAACTTTAGGATGGAGAGCTTTATTCTTCGTCGGTTTATTACCAGTCATTTTTGCCTTTATCGTACGTAAAAATCTTGATGAATCACCAGAATGGGTGGCGTCACAGAATAAACAAAACAATAAGCAAGAGAAAGGGAAACTGGCCCAATTATTTGCTTCACCACGAATCACGATGACGACTCTTTCGCTGATTTTAATGGCTACTGTTCAAATCGCAGGCTATAATGGCCTCATGATTTGGCTACCATCTATGCTACAAAAATCGCAAGGATTATCAGTTTCCAGCTCAGCCTTGTGGACAATTAGTACCGCTGTCGGCATGATTATTGGAATGCTGACATTTGGTAGATTTATGGATCGTTTTGGTGCAAAGCGTACATTCGGTATCTTTTTATTAGCCTCAGCCTGTGCAGTATTCCTTTATTCCTTTGCAACAGGTGCAGTAGCCATATTATTAGGCGGTGCAGTTGTAGGATTTTTCTCTAACGGAATGTTTGCAGGGTATGGTGCATTAATTAGTAGCTTCTATCCAGTCCAAATTCGCAGTACAGCAACAAATACTATTTTTAACTTTGGTCGAGCAATAGGAGGATTTTCACCAATCTTTGTCGGCTATATTTTACAAAGTTACGATATGACAGTCGTTATGATTTACTTAGCAGCATTGTATTGCATTTCCTTTATCGTCATGCTGACACTTCAGGGAACAGGCAAGGGTTTGCAAACGGCTTAATCCTATACATCACGAAAGAACGAATTCCACTTCTTCAAATGGGATTCGTTCTTTTCTTATTAGTTTTTATTTAATTATAATAAACCTTTTGAACGTTTCTCAGCGATTTCAACAAGGCGTTTTGTAATTTCTCCTCCAACGGAACCATTTGCGCGAGAAGATGCTTCTGGCCCAAGCTGAACGCCAAATTCTTGTGCAATTTCATATTTCATTTGATTGACAGCTTCGTGTACGCCAGGTACTAGAAGCTTATTTGAACTACGGTTATTGTTAGCCATTGTTCTCACCTCCTTGAGCTTAGAATGGTTGCTTACCAACTTTTCATACATTTAAAAAGAAGGAAACGCACACGCTAAATGCTAATAACAACAACTTGTGGAAAGCCAGCAATAATCAGCAAACTCTCTGTTATAATTAAGCCTGGCTCTTTACTATAGAAGGTTGATTAAAGGAGGAACAACAGAATGACGAATAATGATATTTTAATTCGTTTACGCTATGCATTCGATATAAAAAATGTAGATATGGTGGAAATTTTTAAGCTAGGTGGTATGAACTATACGAAAGAAGAAGTATTAAATATGCTCATTAAGATTAATGATGAGGAAGAAGCACCAGAAACATACATTAGTTGTAATAATAAAATGTTGGAAGCTTTTTTAAATGGACTCATTACCTTTAAACGTGGGCCACAGAAGCCAAAGGAAGGACAGGCTGAGGGACCACTACCTGTGTCTGGAAAAGAAAGTCCGAACAATATGCTATTAAAGAAAGTGAAAATTGCCTTATCCTTAACAACTGAGGAGATGGTTGAAATTTTATATGATGGTGGAATTAAGGTGACAAAAGGTGAATTAGGTGCCATTTTAAGAAATCCAAGTCACCGTAATTATAAAGAGTGCGGTGATTCGTTCGTACGTAATTTTTTAAGGGGCTTAACATATAAATATAGAGGGTAACAGACAGATGTTTTAAATCATAAAGTACCATTTTTTTCTTTAAAATTCGTTGACAATTTGTGACGAAATTGTGTACAATAAATTTATCACAAATTGTTCACAAAAAAGATGAAAAATGTTCACAAACAAAGGGGTGCTTGTATGATTTATTTTGACATCTTATTAGTAGCTATTGCATGCGTTACAATGCCTTTTATTGTTGCAGTTATGCTAGATATTTTTTATGCAGAACGAAAAAAAGTTCGTTTTTCATTACGTCGTACTTCATTATGGTATATCGCTATGTTTGCACTATCGTTTATACCATCCGTTTTACTTGTCACACAAAACGTATAATGCAATCAAACACTTAGGGGTAAGTGGAATGAAATAGGCAGCTACAACTCGCATTGAGGTCGTAGCTGTTTTTTTATGTTGATATGACAAAATGATTTTATACCGAAATGGAAAGGTTCAATAAATGACATGGTGAATGAAAACTTCACAATGATGTATTCTCAAGTAAATAAACACTAATTAAAGATGCATTCAATAGTCTAAAATACGCAGTATGATTATTGCTGGTATTATTGTTATTGGGATTAGCCGGATTCCGGAATGTTAGGGGAAGCTTTCAAGTCAATTTATAACGGGTATCACGATTGTCGTGGTGAGCTTACTTGTACTACCATCACAACATGTCCTTGGTGCAAGCAGTAAAGAAAAATTAAACTATGGAGAGCACGAGGTCATTGAATTTCAATGGATTCGTGTTTTTTATTAGAATGAAAAGCTAGAGTCGAGAATAAAATTGCTAGTACATCAACCTATTTTTTCTAGCAATTATCTTGATAAAGGCGGGGTCTGAATGAAAAATATTTTCTTCATTTTATTAGGGATTGTCTATCTTTTTCTAGCAAATGCAATTGAATTAGCCATCATTAAGCCATTATTTTTTTTAATAGGACTTGCTTTAGTCAGTATTGGTAGCATTCGATATATAAAAGAACGTTATATTGCTGCACAAACTTTGGTACAAATGACGGAAGCTAGTGAAGAAGAGATAATGGCTATTCCTCATACCCAATGTACATTATCCAATGATGCTTTAAATGCTTTATTGTTAAATGAACAGACAAATACGCTTATTTTTGCACGAAGAGAATCGCTAGATGAAGAGTTGACAATAATAGAGATTCCATTTAACAAAATATATGAAGTGGCCATCATGGAAGACGAAGAGTTTATGATTAGAACAAAGAATCACCTTATGAGTGGGTCTTTACTTGGGGAAGCGGATGAAATAGAGGAAGTGGAGGTGGAGGAAGATACAATTTCACAGCTTTCTTTAAAATTAGTGGTGGATCATTTATCAGAGCCAATTCAAGAATATATGTTTATGGATAATGGTGAAGAGCCAATTTCAAAAGAGGAAGAGGACTACAAGGAAGCTATGGAGCTTTGTGAGAAATGGTTTCAAAAGATAAGCGTAATTATCAAACGTCATGAATTGGAAAGAGTTCCGATCAATCATTGGCAATAATCGAAAAAGCTATCTCGAATTAGAAAAATTTGAGATAGCTTTTGTTGTGTAGTTCGTTAAATTTTAAATTGCTGTAGTTGGGTGTTTAGTTCTTCAGCCATTCCTGCGAGTTGATTTGCACTTCTAGCGATTTCATCCATTGTAGCGGCGGTTTCCTCTACAGTTGCTGTTGTTTGTTCAACACCGGCGGCGGATTCCTGTGAAATAGAAGCCATGTCATCTATAGAGACATTAATGGTTTCTGAATTTTGAGCAAGATGATGTAAATTAGTAGAAATGGTCGTAATATTCTCGATCATATCCTCTACTGCATTTGATATTTGATCAAATGTTTCGTTTGTTTGATCGAGCTGTGCGGTTCCTCTTTTAACTTCTTCATAGCCTGATTGTAGGGCAGAAGTGACATTGCCTGTCTCACCTTGAATACGATGGACGATTGTTGAAATATCCGTGACAGAGAATTGCACTTGTTCAGCGAGCTTGCGGACTTCATCTGCGACAACGGCAAAGCCTTTTCCGTGTTCACCTGCTCGTGCTGCTTCAATCGCTGCATTGAGTGCGAGTAAATTTGTTTGATTTGAAATCTCGTCTATAACTGACACAAGCTTGGAAATTTCGGCGGACTGTTCATTCAAACTTTCAACCTTTTTCACGGAATCTAGCATAATGTCATTAATCGCAGCCATTTGTTTAGTCGATTGAACCATTAAGCCTTTACCAGAAACCGTTAAATTTTGGACATGGCTAGAATGTTCTTTTAATTCAATGCCTTCTTGTGTCGTGGCGTGAATACTGCGCTTAAAGGCTGTCATTGTTTCTGCTAAATCACCCGTTGTGGACGCTTGTGTTTCTGTACCTGAAGCAAGCTCTTGCATGGTTACTGTAATTTGCTCTGTCCCTGCTTGTACTTCATTCGATGATTGAGCCAGCTCTTCACTACTTGCGGCCACTGTTTCTGAAACGCTGTAGATGGAATGAATCGTTTGTTTTAATTTATTGTTCATTTCATTAGCAGCAAGCATTAACGTGCCGATTTCATCTCGTGTTTTCACTACTAATGGCTCCAGTTGCAAATTACCATCTGCTAATTCTTTCATACGATTCGCTACAACTTTAACCGGTCTGGAAATGGTACTAGCTGTAATAATAGCAATTAGAATACCAGCTATAGTTAAAATTAAACTGAAAGCAATCCCGATTGTTCGATTTTGAGAGCTTGTTGAAACAACATCATTACCAACGGACGTAATCGCATCGGCACGTTCATCCGCAAGTTCCTCATAACCATTGCGTACTTTGGTCACGAGGGCATGTGTATCCATTAAATTTTCTAAAGCTAACTCTTTATTGCCCTTTTCGTAGATATCAAACACCTCAGTGTTGACAAGATTACTCCAATCACGTGCTATTTCTACTAGCAGAGTACGTTCATCTGATGTTTCATATTCGTCTAGAATAGCATTGTTTTCCTCAGCCATTTGACGATATTCATTAAACGTTTCCTTATATTTTTCATCACCAGTCATTACATAGTTTAAAGCTGCTGATAGTCGCACACTCATAGATAATGCTAAATTTTTACTGGCATTTAAAACAACTAGATCTTCCTTTACTAAACCTTTTGCCTGTCTCTCCATATTTGTATTGGAATTGTAAGTATAGGTTGTAAAGCTCACTACTAAAACTAACAAAAAAATAAATGCACTTAAAATTCGAGCTTTAAGTGTTTTAAACTGTAAAATGCCTTTCATTTCCTCATCCCTTTACTATCTCATTGAGAATTTTATTCAATCATAATTATTATTTTATAACTATTTGTGTAGATTAATAAGGCTTTCGGTAAAAATAGTTAAAAATAGTTTTTTAGTACAATCGTATAATGGGTTCTGGGTTGCCTGTAGTTAAATATATATAGATGTCTAACGACTAATGAATATATTTGCGTATAATTTTCCTATATAATAAGAAAAAAGCACCTGTAGCAAAATGCTTCAAGTGCCATGTATTATAAAAGATCTATTGTTTTTGTTTTTTTGCTTGCCGCTCCCATTGCAATAATGAAGGGTATGGATCAAAAGCCCATTCGGTTCTTCCATTAAATTTGTAAATACCATAATGAAGATGAGGAGGGAATTTTCCTGATGTACCTTCTTTCCCATATCCAGAGCTTCCCACATAGCCAAGCACCGTGCCAGGCTCTACAACAGAGCCTACCTCAATGTCCTTATGATAGCTACCAAGGTGGGCATAATAGTGATAGGAGTTATGATTATCACGAATACCAATACGCCAGCCACCAAATTGATTCCAGCCTTTTACCTCAACAATTCCATAGGAGGTAGATAAGACAGGGGTTCCATAACTTGCAAAAATATCGGTTCCTTCATGAATCCGACGTCCACCCCAGCCTCTATTGGCACCCCAAGTACCCCTGTAACTGTAATTCGAGCGAATATTGAGAGGGAAGGTATGTGCATCCAGTTCAATTGTTTTAAAATGTCTGTACAGTGTGGAAATCGTAAAAATTTGATTGACTGCTTCTTCACTTCCATAATATTCCCATAATGCTAATTTAAAATCCTCATCAGTCGTGCCGAATTTTCCTAAATAACTAGCCATTGAAAAAATGACATCCTCATCATCCTTTGGACTAGCGATTCCATCATGATTCCCATCAAGGCCCATACCACCGAAATAGCTAATCGTCTCAGGTGAGGTATCTTCCTTTACAGGATTTAATGCGCCTGACCAATATTCATCAGAAAATTGGATAGCCAAATAGCCTTCTCGTTTAGGGATATCTTTACGAACAGATTGGAGATTTCTTTCATACTGATCGATAGCCGCTAAAAAATGCCAAGGAATGAGTAATTCATCAAATTGTACATAATAGGACATACGCTGTTGTAAAGCTTCTTCTTCTGTTAGCTCCTCTTTTGCAAAAGAGGCAGTAGGGTACAGCATCATTCCTAAAAATAAAAATGTGAAAAGAAAAATAAAATGGCGATGCAATGATGGACCTCCTTTCTAACGTTAGAATAACCGAAATTTTTATCTTCATTCAGTAAGCTTAAACAGCCAATAAATCCGCAATCTTTTTATCCCTAAAAAAGAAATAATAAGAAGAAACGTCGTCAAAGAAAAAGTAATGGGTATCATCATGCGATTAACTTCATACTATGTTATAAATCAAGCCCTGAATGGAGGGAAGGCTATTAACATTTTAGATAAAGTGAAAAACTATCGCGAAGAAGAAAATAGGCTGAAGTGGGAAGGGACATTTGCAGATTATTTAAACATCATTAGGGAAAGACCTGAAGTTGCTCAAACAGCCCATTCACGCGTCTACAATATGATAAAAAGTTCTGGTGTAGAGGAACGCGATGGGCAAAAAATGTACAAATTTTTCGGACAAGAAATTTTTGGGCTTGAAACAGCAATTGAAAGACTGGTGGAGGAATATTTCCATCCAGCAGCGCGCAGGTTAGATGTTAGAAAACGTATTTTATTATTAATGGGACCTGTTAGTGGTGGTAAATCAACAATCGTTACTTTACTGAAGCGTGGATTAGAACAATATTCGCGCACAGATGAGGGTGCGGTTTACGCAATTAAGGGATGTCCTATGCATGAAGATCCATTACATTTAATTCCACATCATTTGCGTAATGAATTTTTTGAAGAGTATGGTATAAGAATTGAAGGAAGTTTATCGCCTTTAAATACGATGCGTCTTGAAAAGGAATACGATGGGCGTATTGAAAACGTGATGATTGAACGTATTACCTTTTCGGAAGATAAACGTGTGGGCATCGGAACATTTACACCATCAGATCCTAAATCACAGGATATTGCTGATTTAACAGGAAGTATTGATTTTTCTACTATTGGTGAGTTTGGTTCAGAATCAGATCCCCGAGCATATCGCTTCGATGGGGAACTCAATAAAGCCAATAGGGGTATGATGGAATTCCAGGAGATGCTGAAACTCGATGAGAAATTCTTGTGGAACTTATTATCTCTAACACAGGAAGGAAATTTCAAAGCGGGGAGATTCGCTTTAATTAGTGCAGATGAATTAATCGTTGCTCATACAAACGAAACGGAGTATCGATCCTTTATTTCGAACAAGAAGAATGAGGCATTACATTCTCGAATTATCGTTATGCCGATACCGTATAACTTAAAAGTTAGTCAGGAAGAGCATATATATCAAAAGATGATAAAAGAGAGTGATATGTCCCACGTCCATATTGCACCGCATGCTTTAAAGGCCGCAGCAATCTTTTCGGTTCTCACTAGATTAGAAGTGCCGAAAAAACAAGGTGTGGATCTGATTAAGAAAATGCGCTTGTACGACGGAGAAAATGTGGAGGGATTTAATTCCGTTGACTTGGAGGAGCTGAAAAAAGAGTTTCCGAGCGAAGGGATGAACGGTATTGATCCACGCTATATCATTAACCGTATTTCTTCTGCTATTATTCGTAAAGAGGTGCCATCGATTAATGCATTAGATGTTTTACGGGCACTGAAGGATGGATTAGATCAGCATGCTTCTATTTCTCAAGAGGATCGCGAAAAATATATGAATTACATTGCGGTTGCACGTAAGGAATATGATGAAATTGCTAAAAATGAAGTACAAAAGGCTTTTGTGTACTCCTATGAAGAATCGGCAAAATCATTGATGAACAATTACCTTGATAATGTAGAGGCATTTTGTAATAAAAATAAGCTATACGATCGACTAACTGGTGAGGAAATGAATCCTGACGAAAAATTAATGCGCTCGATTGAGGAGCAAATTGGTATTTCAGAAAATGCTAAAAAGGCATTTCGTGAGGAAATTCTCATTCGTATTTCTGCTTATGCACGAAAAGGTAAACGATTTGACTACAACTCTCATGAAAGATTGCGAGAAGCGATTCAAAAGAAATTATTTGCGGACTTGAAAGATGTTGTGAAAATTACTACTTCTTCTAAAATGCCAGATGAATCTCAACTGAAGAAAATTAATGAGGTTGTTGCAAGACTAGTTGATGAACATGGCTATAACACAACATCGGCAAATGAGCTGCTGCAATATGTAGGAAGTCTACTCAATCGGTAATTAATTTTCACCTTGATTTGGATTGTTACAAGTCAGATAGGAGTGTCCCAATTTTAGGGCACTCCTTTTACTATCAGGACAAGGGATTAATATAGATGCACAATTCATTTTACGAAAAAAGTTCAAGAATTTGGCTCACAAGCATAGTATAGAAAAAGCGAATTTGATAGATGGGTGAGGATAAAAATGACTGAACACGAAAATAAACGCTTTGTCATCTCTCAGGAAAATTGGTCTCTCCATCGTAAAGGGCACCAGGACCAGCAACGCCATATGGAAAAAGTGAAGGATGCGATTAAAAATAATTTACCCGATTTAGTTAGTGAAGAGAGTATTGTGATGTCTAATGGTCGCGAGGTTATTAAAATACCGATTCGTTCACTTGATGAATATAAAATTCGATATAACTATGATAACTCTAAGCATGTAGGGCAAGGACAAGGGGATAGTAGTGTTGGAGATGTAGTAGCTCGAGATGGCAGTAAAGCAAATCAGGCTCAAGGTAAAGGAAAAGAGGCGGGTGACAAGCCTGGCCAAGATTATTATGAAGCGGAAGTCAGTATTGAGGAAATTCAGAACGTCTTATTTCATGAACTTGAGTTACCTAATTTACAACAAAAAGAAAAAGCAGATATTAAAACCGAAAAAATAGAGTTTAATGATATTCGAAAAAAAGGGCTAATGGGCAATGTTGATAAAAAACGTACGATTTTAAATGCAATAAAGCGCAATGCCATGAAAGGGAAAGCTGAAATTACGCCAATCCATAATGATGATTTACGTTTCAAGACGTGGGATGAGATTGAAAAGCCCGAATCCAAAGCAGTAGTACTTGCCATGATGGATACGAGTGGTTCGATGGGAGCTTTTGAAAAATATTGTGCACGGAGCTTCTTCTTTTGGATGACGAAGTTTTTACGCTCCAAGTATGAAACAGTGGAAATAGAATTTATTGCCCATCATACAGAGGCGAAGGTGGTCACGGAGGAGGAATTTTTCACAAAGGGAGAAAGTGGAGGAACTATTTGTTCGTCAGCTTATAAAAAGGCACTGGAATTGATTGAAGGTAAATATCATCCTTCTCGCTATAATATTTATCCTGTACATTTCTCAGATGGTGAAAATATTTCAATGGATAATGAAAAGTGTTTGAAACTGGTGGGAGAGTTAATGGATGTCTCCAGTATGTTTGGCTATGGTGAGGTGAACCAACATAACCGTTTTTCAACACTTATGTATACTTACAAGAAAATTGATGATCCCAAATTTAGATACCATGTTTTGAGAAAAAAGGGCGATGTATACGATGCCTTAAAGAGCTTTTTCAAAAAAAATGAAGAGTGAGCTCAGCACCACGTTCAAAGGAGGCGGCGTAAAATGGACACGAAAGAGCTTCACCGAGCAATAGATGAAATTACCGAAATTGCCTCAAGCTTTGGCTTAGATTTCTATCCAATGCGTTATGAAATTTGTCCAGCAGATATTATTTATACATTTGGCGCCTATGGTATGCCTACGCGTTTTTCCCATTGGAGCTTTGGAAAACAATTTCATAAAATGAAGCTTCAATATGACTTAGGGCTTAGTCAGATTTATGAGCTTGTGATCAATTCTAATCCATGCTATGCATTTTTATTGGATACCAATACGTTAACTCAAAATAAATTGATTATCGCTCACGTATTAGCACACTGTGATTTCTTTAAAAATAATGTGCGTTTTTCCAACACTAGAAAAGACATGGTAGAGAGCATGACGGCAACGGCTGAACGAATAGCTGGCTATGAAAGAGAATATGGCAAGGATGAGGTTGAGCAGTTTTTAGATGCAGTGTTAGCTATTCAAGAGCATATTGATCCCTCCATTATACGTCCTAAGCTATCTTGGAGTGAGGATGAGGAGCTTGAAGATGAAAAAACACCAGCAAAATCACCATACGATGATTTGTGGAGCATCGAAGAAAAAGAAAAAGTGTATAAACCTATTAGACGAAGATTAAAGCAATTTCCACCAAAGCCAGAAAAGGATATCCTGTTATTCCTAGAGGAGTATAGCCGTGAGTTGGAAGACTGGCAACGAGATATATTAACAATGATGCGAGAGGAAATGCTTTATTTTTGGCCACAATTGGAAACGAAAATAATGAATGAGGGATGGGCTTCCTTCTGGCATCAACGAATCATGCGAGAATTAAAATTAACAACCGCTGAGACAATCGAATTCGCCAAGTTAAATGCAGGGGTTGTCCAGCCGTCCAAAACATCAATTAATCCATATTACCTTGGGATAAAGATTTTTGAGGATATTGAAAATCGCTATAATAACCCTACAGAGGAAATGAAGCGGTTAGGCGTGCAGCCAAACACCGGACGTGAAAAAATCTTTGAGGTAAGAGAGATAGAATCAGATATTTCCTTTATTCGAAACTACCTAACCAAAGATTTGGCAAAGCGAGAAGATTTATATTTGTTCCAAAAGAAAGGGAATGAATATCGTATCACTGATAAAGATCATGAGATGGTACGAGATCAGCTTGTATCGATGCGTGTAAACGGCGGCTTCCCATATATTGTGGTGAAAAATGGCGATTATTTACGTAATGGTGAGCTCTACTTAGTACATGGTTACGAAGGGATGGAGTTAGATCCGCAGTATTTAGAAAATGTATTACCTTATATTTATCAACTATGGGGTCGCCCGGTACATTTAGAAACATACGTGGATAATAAGCCAATGCTCTATTCATATGATGGTACAAAAAATTATAAACGTAATGTCTAATAAAAAACTTCTATCTGTTGACAGCTTGCTCAAACAGATAGAAGTTTTTTAGATCCTACTGCTCACTATCTTCAGTTAACACATCCATGTCCTCTTCATTACTTTCACTATGATTTGAAGATGAATGGATATCGCTATCAATTACTAAGCTATCCCGTACTTTTATTCCTTGCTGGCCACCTGCCTCGTCATTATGATTACCAGCTATACCACTTCTGCCATTTCCATCAGCAAATTGAGAATGAACATTGCGTGTATGACTACCGTTACTAGCATTTTGTCCACCTTGGTTGGCATTTGTACCTACATCATGATTGATTTGACCTCCACCTTCTGCTCGCTGTTCAAAGTGAAAGTCTGTATTTCCTATATTGAATGTAAAATTAATCGTTATATGATTTTTCCCTTGCTTATTAGAGGATTCCCGCTCAGGTTCGTCAGGTCCAAAAAAATTTTTAGAACTAAAACCAGACATTATTTCTCCTCCTTTCGTTTAATATACTATTAACATATTAGCGCTTCGTAAACCCACTTGTACGTGTAGCCATGTTATCTAGAGAAAAGGTAGGAGTGTCCAGAGGTAAACTCAACGATTTTTGCTATCTATCCAATAAATTTGTTAAAATGAATGAGATTTGATTATTTAGTGAATGGGAACGGAGAAGCAACGTTGAGAACATTTAAAAAGGTTTATATAGAAATAACGAGTGTTTGTAATTTAGCATGTAGTTTTTGTCCACCTACAGCTCGTGCAAAAGGACTTATAAAAGTCGAACAATTTAATAAAATATTAGACGAAATTCGCCCACATACCAAATATATTTATTTGCATGTCAAAGGAGAGCCACTTTTACACCCAAGGATCGACCAGCTATTAGATGCCGCCCATGCAAAGGGATTTAAAGTCAATATCACAACAAATGGGACACTTATCAAAAAGAGTCGGGAAAAAATATTAGGAAAACCGGCATTACGTCAAATTAATTTCTCATTGCATAGTTTTGATGGGCATGAAGGTTCTGAAAACCGTGAAAAGTATTTGAGGGATATTTTGGATTTTGTGCGGGATGCTAGAGAATATAAGACCATCATTTCCTATCGTTTATGGAATTTACAACAGGATCATGTTTCGGATGTTGCAGCACGTCGAAATCGTGAGACATTAGAAATATTAGAAAACGAGTATAATCTTGATTATCACATTGAAGAAAGAGTAGAGCCTGGTAAAGGGGTAAAAATTGCTCCTCATGTTTATTTGAATCAGGATCATGAATTTAAATGGCCGAGCTTGCTTGAACAAGAGGACGAGGGTAAAGGTTTTTGTCATGCATTGCGTAGTCAAGCAGCTATTCTTGTGGATGGAACAGTTGTACCTTGCTGCTTAGATGGTGAAGGTGTCATTAATTTAGGAAATGTTCATGAGAAATCCTTCTCAGAAATTGTGGAGGGAGAACGTGCCAATAAGATTGTAGATGGCTTCTCACGAAGAGAGGCTGTTGAGGAACTATGCAGAAAATGTGGCTATCGTCAAAAGTTTGGTATGTAGCTATTATTGAAAAGAAGCAGCTCCGATGTGTCATTGACCATTGGAGCTGTTTTTCTTCGATTGGGAATCAATCGTATCTAAAAAATCCTTCGTAATACGAACTACGTATTTTACCTCGTCTAAGTTACGTTCTCTTAATAATGATCGATGAATGTCTAGCATGAGGTTCTTTTCCTCAATATCAGTAACGCCAGATAATTTTTGAAAATTAAAAAGCTCCTCAGGGGTAATATCCAATGCCTTCATAATTGTTTCCAATGTACTAAGGGTAATATTAGATTGTCCGTGTTCGATATTGGAAACGCGTCCTTTACTGAAACCTAACTTCCCTGTTCTTTCAGCCACTTCTTCTTGGCTTAGCCCTTTGGATAATCTAATAATACGGAGTTGTTCACCTACTAGCTTTAAAAAATCTGACATATGATTCACCTCTATGTTAAAAGCTAGTGAAAAATAGTGGAAATGACTATACTATTATAGTGGTATAATAGAGAAAAAGTACCGTTAAAATGGTACAATGTTTAATGATAAATCATTTATTAGACAAATAGCCTAAATAAGTTACTAGGTAAAAGGCGTTAGTGAAGGTTGCTTTAAGGGTATAAAATGGGACAGGGGATTGGAGGATCAAACATGGTGAAGCAGTTTTTTATAGAAGAAGTAGCAAAAATCCAAATGGGTAATAGCATGATGAATGATACAAGTTTTGCGAGAGAAGGCACTCCTTTCATATCTGAAAAAACGCTAATGAAATTAATAATAGAAGATGATTTTAGTCAAGTACCGAGAGTTGATCATACAATGGATTCGCTGACTATGTCACAAGTGCCTGCTAAAAGTATCCTTCTTAACAAAATCAATTTGAAAGAATCCTCAATTTATCAGTGTAAAAAGGCTGTATGTATTGGTCAGGATATTATTGCCATCATCCCTAATGAATCGATAATTGTCAGTGATTATTTATTGCACTTTTTAAAATGGTATCAAGTAAATAATAACGTGTGTAATGTCTATCATATAATGATTGAATTACCACCGATTGATATTCAGCTTCACATAGCACAGCTATTAAACGCTATCCAATATTTATTAGTTAATAAAGATTCTTTAGTAACGGCGATAGAGGGACTCCCACAGTATTTTAATGATATTTCAAAGCAAGTCAAACAGCATTCAAATGACATACATTATGGCTTTGAACAGCTCCAACGGCAATATATTGATATGTTACATATATTTTTTAATGGTGATTTTTTGAATGATCCTTTTAGTGTTAAGTGATTGAACAAAACAGAAATCGGTGCAAGATGGATTGTTCAATCCTTGCACCGATCAGTTATATTTCAATAATAATTGGTAAAACCATAGGCTTTCGTTTAGTTTGGTTAAATAAATATTGTCCTACTGCTCTTTTGATTTCACGTCGTAGAACATGGATTTGCTGTCTGTTTTCTTCTTGTAGTTCTACAACGATTTCTTTGGTAAGCACATTGACCTTATTCAACAGCTCCTCGAAATCCTTCGCATAAACAAAACCACGGGATATGGTATCAGGTTCTGAAATAAAAGCACCATCTACTTTATTGAGTGTTAAGACGATGACAAGCATTCCGTCTTCTGAAAGCTGCTTGCGATCACGAAGGACAATGCCTTCAACTTCACCTATACCAATTCCATCAACATACGTATCACCTGCTGGAATTTTACGAGTTTGTCGTGCCTTCGAGTTTTCAATATCAACGACATCGCCGTTTTTCATAATAAAGGTATTCCCTTTTTGGACTCCAACCGCTTCTGCTAATAAGCGATGCTGGTGTAGCATGCGGAATTCACCATGAATAGGGATGAAAAATTGTGGCTTCATAAATGTTAGCATAAGCTTCAGATCTTCTTGATGACCATGTCCTGAAACATGCATGCCTGTATGGCTGGAAGATCCATAAATAACTTTTGCACCAAGCTGAAACAAATTATCCACAATCCGCGATACACCCTTCTCATTGCCTGGAATTGGGGAGGCCGCTAAAATAACCGTATCATCTGGAAGAATTTTCACTTCACGATGGTTGCCATTTGCTAAACGGGCAAGCGCAGCTAGAGGCTCGCCTTGGCTACCTGTGCAAAGTACCACAACCTCCTCTGGTGGAAGGTATTTCACTTCTCGTGCATCAATTAACATATCTTCTGGAACAAATAAATAGCCCCGTTCTATCGCTACATCAACAACATTGACCATGCTGCGTCCCAATAAAGCTAACTTCCTATTGGTAGCAATAGCTGCATGTACGATTTGTTGGATACGATTAACGTTTGAAGCAAAGGTCGAAATGATTACTTTCCGTTCAGCATGTAAAAAAGCATCCTCAATATGGTGACCAACAAGCTGTTCAGAAGGTGTCAAACCTGGCCTCTCTGCATTCGTACTTTCCGAGATAAGAACGAGCACTCCTTTTGAACCAATTTCAGCCATTTTATGAATATCGGCAAATTGATTATTAACGGGTGTTAAATCAAATTTAAAATCGCCAGTATGGACTACGTTCCCTTCAGGAGTGCCCATTACGATTCCTAAACAATCAGGTATACTATGATTAGTTCTAAAGAAACTAATATCCATTTGTCCTAAATGTAGAGCGGAGTCAGCGTGAATTTCAATTAAATCGGTTTCTCTTAACAGCTTATGTTCTTTGAGCTTTAATTCGATAAGCCCTAGAGTAAAACGAGTAGCATACACAGGCACATTCAATTTTTTTAATAAATAGGGGATACCACCGATGTGATCTTCATGACCATGCGTAACAATTAGAGCCTTTACTTTTCCTTTATTTTCCAGTAAATAAGTAATATCAGGAATAATTAAATCAATACCAAGTAAGGTTTCATCTGGAAATTTTGCTCCGCAATCAATAATGATGATGTCATCTGCATATTGTACTACATACATATTTTTTCCAATTTCATTAATGCCTCCTAAGGCAAATATGGATAATAACTGTTTACTTGTGGACAACGTATTCCCTCCTATAGCTCTCCTTTAACTATAGGTAGTATAGCTTTTAGCATTTCATCCTATACGAAAACAATAATGCTACTAATTGTATTTCACGAAATGGGGTAAATCATTGTCTAATTTTGTGGCATATACATAGGGATTGGTTAGAAATCATGCTCAATTTATTCATGATGCACTTTATCCCTCAAAAAAAGGTGATATGCAATTTGCCCAGACAAGCGAACAGGATTAAACATAACAAGAGGCTATCTATTTTGGTTTACAACTATAGATAGTCTCTTTCGTTAGGGATGAATCACTACTTCTGTACCAATAGGGACGATGCTGGCAAGCTCTTCAACATCTTGATTTTGCATTCGAATACAACCATGTGAAACAGCATGCCCAATAGAGCTAGGATCATTTGTGCCATGAATTCCATAATGTTCTTTAGAGAGACTCATCCACATCGTTCCAAAAGGACCACCAGGGTTTGGAGCTTTATTGATGATAATAAAACTGCCTACTGGTGTTTCATGAAGCATGCGTCCGACTGCGATAGGGTATTGTTTTTGAAGGATATTATTTCTATATAAACGTAGCCAGCGATTATTGGTAGATATTTCGATACGGTAAGGAATTGTATCGGGATTTGGCAAGCCCGGGATGACAATTTGTTGACCAATAAAAAGATGATCAGGCTGGATTCCTGGGTTAGCAGCAATAATGGATGCCAACTGAGTACGATAATCCTGAGCAATTTGAGTCAGTGTTTCTCCAGCTTTAACTGAATGAATCAATCATTATTCCCTCCTCTGCAAAGGTTTATGATTTTACTATATGCTTCAAATGATTTGATATTGAATCACAACAAGAAGCAGAGAAATTAGTGAAAAGTGAACGCGATCAAAATATCTCCTTTACGGATAGTAGGGGCATCTACCATGAATTGCACACAAAGCATGTACGAGTGATTCAAATAGCTGAATATCATCGAATGGATAAAGGTGCAAAAGGGAGTGACACATAATCTGTCCAGCTTTACACACATTATAGAGAAAGGAGTGTGACAGAAATGGACATGAGTAAAGTACCACATGAAAAGAAAATGTTTATGAATTTAAATAGCAAGGACAAACCTGACATGGTTGAATCAGATACAATTAGTCTTTTCGATTTGCATGAAGATATGCAGACTGTCGACGCCATTCCAGTAGAGGAGCTCAATAAACGAGTAAAAAGAGAAGGCGATGAATTAATTGAAATGCAGCCAGATGAATTGTAGGAGGTAAAAACGCAATGAATCATGAAAAAGAAGCCCATTTTACATCTGTGGGCACGAATATTAATGAAGTAAAGCAAAAAAATGCAGATGCAGGATTATCCTATAATGAGGTAAAGGCATTGTTAGCTAAAAGTGGAGGGCAGGGGACGGCCATTTATAGTGACACAGATATAGAAGAAGTAAAGCAAGATATACACAAGCACCAACAATAAGCGTAGTAGGAGGAGTAAGTATTGAATGCTCTTCCTTTTTTTATTTTACAATGGTAGGTAAAGGAGGTGCAGGAACATGTCAACTGGAGAAGAGAGCTGTCCATTATGTGGGGGAGAAAATCATTGTGGAGTAGCAAAAGGTGAAAAAGAGTGCTGGTGTATGACGGTGCACTTTCCAGAAAAGCTATTAAATGCAGTGCAAACGGAGCAAAGGACATGTATTTGTCCAACATGCTTAGATACATATAAGAAAGAACAAGGATAATGATTACGATGAATGAGGCGTAAATATGGAGTCATTGGTACAATTGTCTATCGCACAACAACCTAGCGGGCATACATTACTCTGAAAGGAGTGTGTCTTATGGCTAAACCAATTGAACTCAGTAATGTAACAAAGGCATATTTAGAGGAATATCAGCGAATCCTCAAAAAAATGATGCAGGGCATGACCTATGTAACGATTACTTGTAGTATTTCTGAAAATTTTATTAAGCAAATTATCCCTCATCAAGTTGCAGCAATTCAAATGTCCGAAAACGTTTTACGCTATACAACGAATATCCCTGTACAAAATCTTGCATTAGAAATTATTCGAACTCACACAGAAATGGTTGAGAGTCTTGAAGCGATACAAAATCGATGTTGTGTCGTGCAAAATTCAGAGTATGAATTATACGAGTATATGTGTGCTTATAAAGAAATTACAGAAGCTATGTTCAATGCAATGTGTGCACCACCAGTATCGAATAGCATTAATATCAATTATCTACGAGAAATGATTGTCCATCATCAGGGTGGTATCCGTCTGGCACAAAATGTGCTGAGATTCTGTATTTGCCAAGAATTAATCCCTATTTTACGTTGTATGATTCAAACACTTTGTGAGCAACTAGAAGTTATGGAAAAGTTACTGGATAGCTTACAAAATTGTGATTGCGAATGCTAACACTTTATGTGAAACGCTAAAGTCAGACATGATTTTAGCGTTTTTTCTGTGTAAAAATAGTGTTTAACAGGGAAAATGAGAAATTGTCAATAAAGTGGACAAAAGAATAAGACGGTGTAAAGAATTTTTTGAAAATCTATTTTTGTATTAGTGTTGTTGGTAAAATATATATGTTTTATTAGTTGAAGGCAATGAAGAAAGATCTATAATTCGTTTTAAAATATTGGTAATTTTTATTTACTTTATTACAAAAGGAGTGGTAACAATGTTCAAAAGGAAGAAAATAAATCAAAATTATGATTATTTCTCAGCTGCGAAAAATTCAGATATTGAGGCTAATGAACGCTTTAAAGAAAAGCTAGATTTTCTTGCTTTATCTAGAATTAGAAGAGAATCTGTTGGATTTTTACGCAAAATCTATGAAAATAATCGCCAACAAATACTCGACAATTTTTATGATCGTTTATTGGAAATTCCAGAATTTAACCAAGTTATCAATACGCATTCATCAGTAGAGCGTTTAAAAGGGCTTTTTGATTCACATTTTATAAGCCTATTTGATGATGAATTAGATTTAGATTATGTATTTAAACGACGTAAAATCGCTTATGTACATGCCCGAATCGGTGTACTGCCGAACTGGATGATTTCTGCCTATACACTCATTAACCAATTAATCATACCGCTGATTGTCAAAGAGCTATCAAGCGATCAAGAAAAAATGCTGGATGTCCTATTGTCTTATGATAGTCTAGTAACGATCGACCAACAGATCATTTTAGAAACCTATATTGAAATTCAGGCTGGCTCTGTTGTAAATGGTTTAGGTGAAATTATTACTTATAATACCCAGTTAGATACGATTAAGGAATTGATTGAATTTCAAGATATTCAGCAACAGGAGATTGTTGCAGCAGATCAATTGATGCACGAGCTAGATGAGAGTATTGAAGAAATCGCCGCATCTGTTGGTGATATTTCAGCCCAAACAAAGCATGCCTTTAAAAAATTAAATCAGGATTTAGAATCGTTACAACAAGTATCATCCATTTTACAAACAACCGATGAAGGTCATAAATCCATGCAGGAGGATATAAAGCGTTTAGTGGAACGTGTCAATAGTGTAGCGAAGCTGATGGAATTAATTAAGCGAATTGCAGATCAAACAAATTTATTGGCTTTAAATGCTTCTATTGAGGCGGCTCGTGCTGGAGAAGCGGGTAAAGGCTTTGCAGTTGTTGCGGAGGAAGTTCGAAAGCTTGCTGATGATACAAGTACATCTGTCAAATCTATACATACAGATATACAGGAGCTACTACATATTACGCATAATATTAGTTCACTAACAACTCAATTTTCACAGGATTTACATCAAGGCGTCACGGATACCTTACATATTTCACAGACGCTTGCAGAGATAAATAAAAGTCTACAGCAGCAAGGAGCTCGCTTTGAGGAAATTGCCACAACGACAAAGGTACAAGCACAATCTGCTACAACTATTTCTGAACGTAACCATACTATCACTGAGAGTATGCAAAAAAGTAAGATCATCGTTTTTGATATGGGCTCGGCTATCTACAAGTTAAGTAAAATGATTGACGGATACCGATCAACAACAATTTCTAAAAATTTTATTATTAGTCAGGAGGATATTATTGAATTAGCTATTACAGACCATTTATTATGGCGCTGGAAAATCTATAATCTACTGCTTGGCTTTGAAACAATGACAGAGCAGGATGTTGGCTCACCACAGGAGTCGCGCCTTGGTGAATGGTATTATGGTACAGGGAAAAAGCTACTAGGCGAAGAGCGTGTCTATGTAGAGTTAGAACAACCATTTATTCATGTCCATGATATAGCTAAAAAGGCGGTACGAGAATATAATATAGGCAATAAAGGGGAGGCTGAAAAATATCTGAAGGAAATTACAGAAGAATCATATATTGTAATTGAAAAACTAAAGGCCTTAAAGGAAATTTTATTGAACGGGAAAAAACAATATATTCACTAAAAATTTGAGAGCAAGCTAATGCTGGGATTAGCTTGCTCTTTTTTTATATTTCTATTGACGAATCAATAGATGGGACACACATAAATGTTACGGTGCGCTGTGTGCTATCATAAAGACACCATTCACGGTGGTCGACAACAGAACCAACATTGACACCATACTGTTTATTTTGTAAGGCAATTGGTTGGCCATAGCGAATACGAATGGGTAGTTTCTTTTGCTGATGATAAAGGCCTGATTCATGACTATGACCAAAGAAAAACAGTGGCTTATGAAAAGGAAGGAATGTTGGCTGCCAGCTTACACTCCATTTAAATTGATGTCCGTGTATTAGTGTCGCACCATCTATCTCTATCGTCTCAGGTAAAGCCTGAAAACGTTCGATGCCAGTGACCTGCGTAATGCGTTCCTCTTGATTACCTCTTATAGAGGGGAAGGTTAGTAATTCTTCAAATTCGCTTTCTACTATGGCTGCCTTTTGTAAAGGTAAGCCAGATAAGGTTTGCGCTTTTTTCTTACTGACGGTGCATTCATATAAATCACCTAAACCAATGATTTTTGCTTCCTCTGCTGTTTGTTGAATATGAGCTAGAACAGCTTTAGTATCTTCTATATTAGAATGTAAATCTCCTAAAAGTGCATAAAGCATGTCAATCCGGCCTTTCCTAAAAATAATCGTACAAATATCATACACCCAATAGAAATTGATAGAAAAGTAAAACGTCTAAGAATATTTCGTTACTTCTACTTCATATTTTGAATGTGTAGAAAAATTGCCATGAAACGCATTGCTTGTTAAAATATAATCATAATTTTCTGAATTTTCAGTAGTTTCATAGTTTCAGACACTATCCAGCATTAAAAAATGAATTTTTGGAGGGTTTATAATGACGATGTACATGACAGATATTCTTGAAAACTATGCTGTGCAACAACCGAATGCAATTGCAACCTTGTATGATGGAAAAAAGTTGAGCTATCGCGATTTTTATCAACGTGTAGAAAGATTTGCAGCATACCTACAAGAACAGGATTTTGAAAAAGATGATGTGATTGCATTATATACGCTCAATTCAGATTTGTTTTTAATCGCTTATTTAGGTGTCCAACTAGCAGGTTTTATTGTGATGCCTATTAACACTAAATTAGCAGCACCTGAGGTTGATTTTATTTTTAATCATTCACAAGCAAAGGGTCTCATTTATGATGAAAGGCTAGCAGAAGCATTGGAGGATGTTGCCTATACATTCCAACATACGATTGGATTTAAAGAAATGAGAAACATTTTTGAAAATGAGGGATGTGAAAGAAAGCTTGTACAATTAGAGGCCCATGATACAGCAGTGGTCATGTATACTTCTGGGACAACAGGTAAACCAAAGGGCGTCATGCTAACACATCAAAATATCTTGGCTACTGCCGATATTTGGTCTTCTTCAATGAAAATGTCTAGCAAGGACAAGATGTTTATTTGTACACCTTTATTCCATTGTGCTGGCCTGCACGTCTTTGCTATGCCAATGTTCTATCAAGGAGGAACAGTTGTTATCGAAGAAGCATTTTCACCAACAAAAACGTTAGCGCAAATTGCCGCAACTGAAGCGACTATTTTCTTTGGTGTTCCATCCATGTATACCATCATTTTAAATACGCCTGGATTTAAGGAACATAGCTTTCATCATTTACGTTTATTATGTTACGGGGCTGCTCCAATGCCTTATGAGCTCGTAAAGCAAGTGAAAGAGGCATTTTCAAATGTAAAGGTTCAAAATCTCTATGGTCAAACCGAAAATTCACCTGCAGCTACCTCTTTATTAGATAGGGATGCATTAACGAAAATTGGCTCTGTTGGGAAGCCATTAGCTCAGACGGAGGTATGCGTGGTTGATAGTGAAGGAAAGTCAGTACCAGCTGGCGAGGTTGGCGAAATTTGTGTTAAAGGGCCACAAGTAATGAAAGGTTATTTGCGCAATCCAGAGGAAACAGCTAGAACGATAAGAGATGGCTGGCTCTATTCAGGAGATTTAGGACGCTTTGATGAGGAAGGTTATTTATATATTGTAGATCGGAAAAAAGATATGATCATCCGTGGAGGGGAAAATATTTACCCAATTGAAGTGGAAGAAGTGCTATATCAAATGCCAGAAATTTTAGAGGCAGCAGTGATAGGATTACCACATGAAGTATATGGAGAGGTGCCAAAAGCATTTATTGTATTAAAGGAAGGGCAGTCACTCGATGAAAAGGCAATATTATCTTACTGCCAAACAAGACTTGCCAAATATAAAGTACCGTATGAAATTGCATTTTTAGTAGAACTGCCGCGCAATGCTTCAGGTAAGGTGTTAAAGCATACATTACGACCTAAAGTGACGACGATTTAAGTACTATCCACGATGCATAGGCATAATTGTTAGCCAGTTTTTTCAAGCTTACTCGCAAGTTTCTGTGTACCTGCCGCTTCGCTTTCCATACAAAAAATTATGTCCTGAAATAAGATAAAATAGGAACGATTATAAAAGTATCGTATAATAGAGTCTACGACAAATTGAATAAATAGAATGGCGAAGGGATTACTCTTCCAATTAGAATAGGAGCGGAATTTGTCTTGTGGACGGGGTATAAACGCCTTTTACTTATAGGCATTTTGATTATTATGTTACTTTCGAGCTGTCAGCCATTTTCACAGCAAGAAGCAGAACAAAAAAATCCATTAACTGTTTTAACGGTAGAATTTAATAGCGGGGCACCTATCCCCAATCTCTATGTCACAGTAACAGATGTACAAACAGGTGATGTAGTAGAGGAAGCGATTGGTTCAGAAGAGGGAGAAGCCGTATTCGCGAAGCTCAAGGCAGGGCGAGAATATACCATTGCTGCAACAACACTGGAAAATAGTACAACAAACGATGGATATACAACAATCGAGAATTTTACGTATGATACAACGAAGCCATACTATCGATTGCAAACACACTTCTCTAGAGACGAGCAAGAATTAGATGTACCTGTTGTCATGCAAAAGCCAGAGCTTCCACATGGCTGTGAAATAACATCACTCACAGCTGTCTTAAATTATTTTGGAATGAATGTTTCAAAGCTTGAAATGGCTGATAACTATTTACCAAAGCAAAATATACGTACTGTAAACAACCAACGTTTTGGGCCAAATCCACATGAGGCTTTTGCAGGGAATCCGCGTGATAAAGCTCATGGTATGTATGTTTTTGCTGAACCCATTGTTAAGGCGGCAGAGGCAGTCATTGCAGATAAACAAGCTGATTTACGCGTGTCAAATATGAGTAAGGCCTCACAGGACGAGATTTTACAGCTTGTTCGCGAGGGGGTTCCTGTTGTAACATGGGTGACGCTTGATTTATCGTCACCTAAACGAAATGCAAATAGAGGCTGGATTTTTGAAGGTGAGACAACATCACATGAAGCCTATATGAACTTACATGCAGTTGTCTTGACAGGGCATTTAGGGGATAAAGTAGTAGTAATGGATCCATTAAAAGGTTATGTTACATACAATGTCGATCAATTTTTCAAAAGTTATCGGGAATTAGATCAGCAAGCCGTAGCTATTCATAAATAAATTAGCCATAAATCTTTAGTATGTTACACTAATAAAAAAGCAGAAGTGAGTTGAGTAGAATGGCCATTGAGCACGCTTTTTTACCGGTTTTACTTGGGGATGAGATGAATGCTTATGGCATGGCCAGAGCATTTTACGAAGCCTATGGTGTGAAGCCACTTGCATTAAACCATACGAATATGGAAAAAATTCATCAAAGTGATTTACTGACTTTTCGTGAGGTACCGAGACTTCATATAGACGAACGATTTGTTACGGCACTTCAGGCTATTGCGCAGGAATTCGTTGATAAAAAATTACTGCTACTAGCCTGTGATGAATTTTATGTCAAAAAAATAATAGAACATAAAGCGGAATTAGCAGAGGATTTCATTATTCCTTATGTAGATGCCACACTTGCTCAGCAGTTATTAACTCGTGAAAAGATGTATGAGCTTTGTGCACAATATGGTTTTCAATTTCCTGCCATGCATGTCTGCACGGTGAATGATTACGAGGACTACGACATGCCATTTGAGTATCCAATTGTCATAAAGCCCATGAATATGACAAAATATGCTACATGTATTTTTCCTGGTAAGAAAAAAGTATATATTGCGTATGATAAGGATGAAAAGGACAGTATATTCCATGCTATTTATAAGGAATCGGCCTATCGAGATGATCTTATGATTCAACAATATATTCCAGGGGAAGATGCGAATATGCTTGTTGTTAATGCCTATATAGGGCAGGATGGCAAGGCAAAACTTCTTGCGGTGGGTAATCCCATTTTAGAAGAGCATTCTCCAGAAGGGATTGGTCGTTATGTAGCCATCATGACAACCTATCATCAGGAATTAATGGACAATGTAAAGACGTTCCTTGAAGCCATACAATTCCAAGGCTATGCTACATTTGATATGAAATATGATGATCGTGATGGTCAATATAAATTGTTGAGTATTGAATTACATAATGAACTTTCCAATTATTATGTGACAGCCAGTGGCTATAACTTCATGCAGTATGTGGCGGATGATTATGTTCGAGGTAGTAAACAGTCGCTAACATACGTGCAAAACAAGCATCTTTGGACCATTGTACCAAATGGTGTACTTTTCAAATATGTACAAAATGAACAGTTAGTCATTGAAGCGAAAAGTTTGATTCGCCAAGGGATGGCTACAGATTCTATTTTTAGTTATAAGGATATGAATGCGAAACGTTGGTTGAACGTTACGCTTGATAATTTAAGCTTTTATCGCAAATATAAGAAATATTTTAATAACAAAGGTCTGTCAAATATATGAAAAAACAAACTTTAGGTATTATCGGTGGCGTAGGGCCACTTGCAACAATGTTTATTGGAGAAATGATTGTAAGACGTACGAAGGCACAAAAGGATCAGGAGCATTTGCATACGATCATTGATAATGATACAAATATTCCTGACCGTACGGCTTTTATTTTAGATAATAAAAAGGATAATCCAGTTCCAGTCATCATTGAGGATGCTAAAAAGTTAGCTTCTGTAGGGGCAAATATGATTGCAATCCCATGCAATACAGCCCATACGTTCTATCATGAAATTGATGAGGGCTCTCCCATTCCTGTATTGAATATGATTCGTGAAACGGCGAAGCGTGCTGCTGATTTAGGAGCAGAGCGTGTTGGAATTTTGGCAACAACAGGAACATTAACATCACGTATGTACCAGGAAGCCTTAGAGGAATATGGCATTACACCAGTTGTTCCAGATAATGAGATGAGAGCCTATGTGATGACCATCATTTATGATTATGTCAAGGCTGGCAAGGATGTTACGTTGGAGGATTGGCAACCAATAGAAGAGGCGATGCTAGCATTAAATTGTGACCGCATTGTCTTAGGCTGTACAGAGCTATCTATTGTTAATAGGGATTTGAAATTAAATGAAATTTATATTGATTCATTAATCGTTTTAGCTGAATGTGCCATTTTGGCTTGTGGCTATGAGCTAGTCGATTAGTCGTTAAATAAATTGAAAAGGATCTGCTTGCTTTTCACGGGTAAGCTACAAGTCTTTAAAGAGTTGTGGTCAAGCTTACTTTTTTCCGTGTTGGGTTAGGCAGATTTTTTATGGAAGGAATCAATGGTTTCCTGAAACGATTGGACAATAGCTTCGTACATATAAAGTAGGAAACGGCGGAGTGTGTTAAACTAGTGTCAAGTAGATAGAAGGTGGGAAATAACATGTCAGTCATTAATTTATTAAAAGAAGAAATACAAGCAAAATGGAATTTTGAAACACCCATGAAAATTCAAGATGAAATGATACCAGCTATGCTTGAAGGCAAAGATATTGTAGCGGAATCGCCAACAGGATCAGGTAAAACATTAGCGTATGTTTTACCATTATTGAATAAAGTGAATGGGGCAAAAAAGCAAACACAAGGACTGATTGTAGCTCCTTCACAAGAGCTTGCGATGCAGATTGTAGAAGTTATCCGTGAATGGACGGCAGGCACAGATATTACAGTTCAACAACTGATTGGTGGTGCCAATTCTGCTCGTCAAATTGAAAAGCTAAAGAAAAAACCAACGATTGTCGTTGGCACACCTGGTCGTTTAAATGAATTAGCACGGGCAGGGAAATTAAAACTAAAAGAAATTGAAACGGTTATTTTAGATGAGTGCGATCAATTACTGAGTCGTGAATACCGTGTTGTCGTCAAATCCTTTATCGAAGGCTCGGCTTTTGGCCGACAAGTCGTTGTTGTTTCGGCTACGATAACGGAGGAAATTGAATTAGTAGCAAGTCGTATGATGTTTGAACCTTTACGTTTTAAAATTAAACCTGAGGATATGTTAAAGGTCGGTAAAGTAGTACATTCTTTTGTGAAAGTAGAAGAACGTGATAAAACAGATTTCCTACGTCGACTCTCACATACAGAAGGCTTAAGAGCACTAGCTTTTGTCAATAATATCGATCAATTATTAATGAAGGAAACAAAACTGCAGTACCGCTCAGCACCAATTGTCACTCTTCATTCCGACATGAAAAAAGAAGAACGAAAAAAAGCGTTAGATGCATTCCGTAAAGGAGATGCCCGTATTTTAATTGCCACAGATATTGCGGCTCGTGGTTTAGATATTGCTGGTTTAACACATGTTATTCATGTTGATGTACCACGAACAATTGAGCAGTATTTACATCGTTCAGGTCGTACAGGTCGTGCGGGCGCAGATGGTGAAGTATTAACGTTATTATCGTATCATGATGAAAAAACGTATAAAAAGTGGACAAGGGAAGTACCAGGCAAGCCTGTGCAAAAAATATGGCATGATGGCAAGCTGATGGAAGGTAATTCTAAAACAATTGGACAAAAGCGAGGGAATTAATATGACGTTTGAAGAAAAATTACAGGCATATGCAGAGCTTGCGGTAAAAGTGGGTGTCAACATCCAACCAGGTCAGTACCTATTAGTCAATACATCGGTAGATGCTTTGGATTTTGTTCGTTTAGTTGTTAAAGAGGCTTATAAGGCTGGCGCAGGACGTGTACATGTGAATTTTTCAGATGACGAAATGGATCGTGCCTATTTTGAATATGCTTCTGACGAGGAGTTTAGTCGCTTCCCTGAATGGGTCGTAAAAATGCGTGATGAGCTTATTGAACGTAAAGGGGCTCTATTATGGATTGATGCAGCAGATCCTGATAATTTGACAGGCATTCCAGCAGACAGATTAGCAACCCACCAAAAAGTATCTGGTGCAGCATTGAAAAATTATCGTAATGCCGTCATGAAGGATTTAATTGCTTGGTCCATTGTTGCGGTCCCTTCACCTAAATGGGCAGCAAAGGTATTCCCCCATTTAACAGAAGAGCAGCAAGTACCTGCCTTATGGGAGGCAATCTTTAAAACAGTGCATATTGGGGAAGGTAATGCAGTGGACAATTGGCGTCAGCATATAGCCAATTTAGAATCGCGTGCACAGCTTCTAAATAATAAAAAGTATGCAAAGCTTCACTATACAGCACCGGGTACAGATTTAACAATTGCTTTAGCACCACAACATAAATGGGTTACGGGTGGCAGTAAAACGCCAGAGGATAATGTCTTTGTTGCCAATATGCCAACTGAAGAAGTGTATACCCTTCCAATGAAGCAAGGTGTAAACGGTTATGTCAGTAATTCAAAGCCATTAGTTTATCAAGGCAATATGATTGATGGCTTTAAATTAACATTTGAAGAGGGCAAAATTATTAAGGCAGAGGCTGAAGTTGGTCATGATTTATTACAAGAACTAATTCAAGTGGATGAAGGCTCAAGCTATTTAGGTGAAGTAGCACTTGTCCCTCACGAATCACCTATTTCAGCGTCAGAGATTTTATATTTCAATACATTATTCGATGAAAATGCTTCAAACCATTTAGCTATTGGTGAAGCATATCCGACTTGCTTAGAAGGTGGTAGAGACTTAGAAAATGGTCAGCTTGAAGCATTAGGAGCTAATATTTCTGTGACACATGAAGATTTTATGATTGGCAGCGGAGAAATGGACATTGATGGTATTTTACCAGATGGTACGGTAGAGCCTATTTTCCGTAAGGGTAGCTGGGCTTTTTAATCTTTAGTCAGAAAGAAAAGGAGGAGAGCAGATGAGACGATTATGGAGCTTAATCGGTGTGACGATATTATCCATGACATATTGGACTTCATCTGCTTTTGCTCAAACGGAAAGCTACGTGGCGATTGGAGATTCATTAGCTGCAGGTCAAACACCTTATCAAGAAATTGATGTAGGGTATAGTGATTTAATTGCCATGAAATTAAGTTCGATTGGACAATTATCGTTTTATACAAAAGAGCTTGCTTTTCCAGGCTTTACAACAGCGAATGTGTTAGACCGAATTCAATCGGAGGAAGCGCAACATTTATTAGCAAACGCCACACTGATTACGGTGTCAGCAGGTGCCAATGATTTATTGCGTCTTGTTCAGGTGAACCCAAGTGCTGGAACTTTAGCTTTTTCACAGTTGCAGACAGATTACGCTTTAAACTTGGCGAGAAAAAATATGACAACGATTTTAGATGAGTTAGTAGAACGTGCACCAAAAGCAAAGGTATATGTCATGGGCTATTATTTTGCCTATCCAACTGTCCATCCGTCACAAAAAGAAGGAACCAATGCACAGCTAGTTAAATTAAATGCGATTTTACAGCAACAGGCAGAGCATGCAAGAGCAGTTTATGTAGATGTCTATGATGCCTTTGGATTGAATGGAACAAGCTATTTACCAAATAGTGCTGACGTCCACCCGAATGCTGAAGGCTATCGTCAAATGGCTAACTCATTTTTACAGGCTTATAGTGGTAGTGATGCTTTACAGATTTCTTCATCAGAATTACCTAAGGCAAATCCTTTGTCATTTGAGGAAATTGTCAAGCAACAATCATCAGCGAAGCCCCAGAAAGAGAAAGTGACACAACAACAGCCTGCTCGTGTTGCTTACGTTATTCAGGGATTCCCAGGTTATCAAGCTTTTATCAAAAACATCTAAATAATCGTTAGCAAAGGCATCTTACCCAATAAGATGCTTTTTTTCTATGAAAGCCAATATTGGATAGAACTACTAAACTGCTAGAGAGCACTAGAGAGGGAATAGTCATGCTAAAATAGAAAGAAGACTAGGAGGTACAACAATGAAAATATTTCATACAGCAGATTGGCACTTAGGAAAACTTGTTCAAGGTGTCTATATGACAGAAGATCAACAGTATATTCTCGAACAATTTATACAAGCGATAGATGAGGAAAAACCAGATGTAATTGTCATAGCAGGTGATCTATATGACCGTTCGATGCCTCCTATAGAGGCAGTCAATTTACTAAATGATGTAGTAGCAAAAATTGTATTAGAGAAGAAGATTCCTGTTTTAGCGGTGGCGGGAAATCATGATAGTGCAGGTCGACTGAATTTCGGTAGTCGTTTAATGAGTGATAGCGGTTTATATATCAAGGGTCAATTTACAAAAAATCATGCACCTATTGTTTTGAATGATGAGCATGGCGAAGTGCATTTCCATCTTGTACCGTATGCAGAGCCGGCTTCTATTCGCAGCATCTTTGAAGAAGAGGCAATCCGCTCTCATCAAGATGCCATGCAAAAAATAATTGAGTATATCACGCCAGACATGGATTCAAGCAAACGTCATGTTTTTGTTGGACATGCTTTTGTAACGAAGTATGGTGAGGAAGAAGCGAATACAAGTGATTCAGAGCGACCGCTTTCCATAGGAGGCTCAGATTGTGTGAGTGCAGCTTTATTTAAACCCTTTCATTATACAGCACTTGGGCATCTACATAAGGCACATTTTGTCTTAAATGAAACCATTCGCTATGCAGGCTCTCCATTAAAATATTCGTTATCTGAGCATTTACATGAAAAAGGCTTTTTAATCATTGATTTAGATGAGCATGGTAATAGCACAGTAACTAAAAGAAAGCTTGTGCCAAGAAGAGATTTACAAGTAGTAGAAGGTCAATTAGAGGATTTATTAAAGCTCACACCAAGTGATGATTATGTATTTGTCAGATTGACGGATACAACTTCGGTGTCTTCGCCGATGGAACGCATTCGCAGTGTGTTTCCGCACGCTATGCATGTGGAACGTAAGGTATTACGACAAGAGGTGTCGCGTGAGCTACAAGTTGTAGAAACGGAAAAACTAGAGGATATTGATTTATTCCGTTCTTTCTTTACCGATATTATCGGTATTCAGCCAGATGAAGATACGGAACGCCTTTTCACAGAGATGTTACAGGAATTATTAGATGAGGAGCGAGAGACAGTAAAATGAAGCCATTAAAGTTAACGATTACTGCATTTGGTCCCTATAAAGACACTGAAGTAATTGATTTTCAAGAACTAGGGGAACATCGATTGTTTGCTATTTCTGGTAAAACCGGTGCTGGAAAAACAACCATTTTTGATGCCATTTGTTATGCCCTTTACGGATCAGGCAGTGGTGAGGATCGTCAGGATACGGCTTTACTGCGAAGTGGCTTTGCTCATGATGATATTTATACAGCTGTAGAGCTCATGTTTGAAATGCATGGAAGGGTCTATCAAATAATACGACAGCCCGGTCATATTAAAGAAAAAAATAAAACGATTACTGGGAAGAAAATAGAGTTAGCTGAAGTAAAAGAGGGAAAGCTTGATTATAGCATTGTAGAGAAGCAGCAAACGCTTGAAGTCGATAAAAAATTGCAGGAAATAATAGGTCTCACAAAAGATCAATTTAGCCAAATTGTGATGCTACCTCAAGGTGAATTTCGCAAGCTATTAACCTCAGATTCTACAAACAAAGAAGTTATTTTGCGGAAAATCTTTAAAACAGACCGCTTTGGTGTCATGACGAAAAAGCTTGATGCTAAACGAAAAGAGGCAGAGAGTGATCTACAACGTGCCAAACAATTAAAAGAACATTTACTTGGTCAAATTGACGGTGTCTTACCACAACGTTCATCAGCGTTATTCACATTAATTGCTGACAAAACGGAAAATTTACATCAACTAAAGCAGGCACTTGATGAGGAGATTATATACTATACAAAATGTATTGAGGATGAACAGCTACAATATGAAGAAGCTTATAGCCTTCATCAAAAAGAACAAGAATATTATCGATTAGCTAAAACACTGAATGAGCAATTTGATGAGCAAGCGAATCGACAGCAGCGACTACAAATGCTGTTACAAGAGCAGGACTCATATAGCGCGAAGGAGCAGGAGATTGTTTTAGCAGAACAAGCAGAGCGACTTGTGCTACTTGAACAACAATGCATTGATTTACGTGCTGAACTTAATGTAAAGGAACAAGCTTTTCAGCAAGCACAAGTTAAGCATCAGCAAACAGAAGAGCAACTGCAGCGAGCCCAAGAAAAATATAGGGTAGAAGAGGCGAAAGAGCCTGAGCGTCAACAAATTTTGCAGCAGGAATTGCAATTATTAGCGTCATTGCCTAAATGCGAGGCCTATGAAAACAACGTGCAGCAGCTGCAAATAGCTGAGCAGTATGTTGAAACAGCAAAAATGGCGGTGGCTGATAACCTGACGTTATTGGAAAAAGAACAAGAGCAATTGCAGCAATTTTCTCAAACGATGGAAGGCTATGAAAAACAGGTTGAGCCATATGAAAGCTACTTAGAACAGTTACCGAAACTACGTGAACAGGTAGCTTTAGTCAAACAAGCTGAGAAATATAAAAGTGCCGTAGAGTTAGCACAGCAGGACGTAGCTGCCTCAGACATTCACTATCAAGAAAGTAAAAAGGCCCTTCTATTATTGCAGCAACGGTGGCTGACAAGTCAGGCTAGTATTTTAGCGGAACAGCTAAAGGAAGGGGAGCCTTGCCCTGTTTGTGGCAGTATGACTCACGAGAAAACACATAAAGAGCAACTGGAAGTTATTGAACTTGCTCAAGTGGAAACGTTAAGAGTGAAGGCTTCTTCAGACGAGCGTATGTATCTAGAGAAGGCAGCACTTTTGTCATCTACGCAACAGCTTCTTCAAGATACATATCAGCAGCTAGAAGCACAGCATATTAAACAAGAAGACCAAGCACAGCTCATCGCTACTTTACACAAGACGGAGCAAGAGATTGCGAGCTTAAAAGTTGTCCATCATCAACTAGCAGATATGCGATTAAAGCTAAAGCATCAACGTGATAGAATAGAGCAGCTTAGAAATAAACAGATGGAATTAGAGCAATATTTAGCTGAGCACATGAAAGAATGGACAAGATTACAAGCGGTTGTAGAAGAACAGCTCAAGCAGATGCCAGCCAATTTACCAACATTACAGCAATTAAAGCAACAACTTACGGATGTTAGTAAACAGAAAATGGATTTGCAAAAAACATGGCAAGAGAGTCAAGAAAATTTGCATGTCGTAAAAGAAGAGACAAGTAATGCAAAACTAACTGTAGAAATCGCCAAACAATCTTTTGAGGAATTACAACTCAAAATGAATGAAAAGCGGCAGCAATTTTCAGCAAGCATGCAGGAAATCGGCTTTGACAGCTATGAGGAATACGCAGCTGCCAAACGGAGTGCGAGCCAATTGGAGGCACTTCGCAAAGTATGCAGTGACTATGCTTTACAGGTACACACCCTGAAAATCCAAATAACTGAAGGGGCTATGTATCTTCAAGGGAAAGAGAAGCAAGATTTAGTGATGATGGAAGCAAAAGTAGAACAACTTCGTACAGCGTATGAGGAAGCATTTAAACGTTTGCAACAGATGAATGGTTTTGCACAAGCATGCCAGGGCTTTATAAAAAAAGTGGAAGAAACAGCGAGAGAGCTTCAGTTACTTGAACAAGAAGCTAGTCGAGTAAAGGAACTCTATGGATTATTAAACGGACAAAATTCGAAAAAGCTGTCCTTTGAGCGATACATTCAAATTAATTACTTAGACCAAATTACCGATGCCGCTAATATTCGTCTTTATCACTTATCAAATGGTCAATTTGAGCTTAGACGTTCTGATAGACTAGAAAAGCATGCGAAGCAAAGTGGGCTTGGGCTTGATGTATATGATGCCTATACGGATCAATTACGTGATGTGAAAACATTATCCGGTGGCGAAAAATTTAATGCTTCCTTAAGTCTTGCTTTAGGAATGGCAGATGTCATTCAAAGCTTCCAAGGGAATATTCATATTGAAACCATGTTTATTGATGAGGGCTTTGGCTCGCTTGATGAGGAATCTTTGAATAAAGCAATTGATACATTAATTGCTTTACAGGATTCTGGTCGTATGATTGGCGTGATTTCTCATGTGCCTGAATTAAAATCAGCGATGCCAGCGGTCTTACATGTAGAAAAAACATTGAATGGACATAGTCAAACCCACTTTGAAGTGAAATAAATAAAAGGCGTATTTCCAAAACAAGGGAATACGCCTGCTGTTTATTTTTTTCGAGGGGTGGCTGTAGGCGTTGTCCCTTTTTTTGCAGCCATTACTTTTTTCACGATAGGAATAACAATAGGTGCTAATTTTACGGCGGTTTTCACAACATTTGATACTTTCATTCAAAAACAGCTCCTTTTACAATTACTACTACCTGTTTCGCTTAAAAATGAAACATTAACGAATAACACGAACAGCTTGAATAATATTCCATATTACAATTCCTAGTGAGATGATGGCATAAATGGCAAACGAAACGAACCAAATAATCAACATCGTATTATTGCCGGACGTTGGATCCAAATTAAATGTAGAAAAAACAAAGACAATAAAGAACAGAATGCCGAAAACAAAAGGAATTAAATGAGAGATAAGTGCACGAATTGAATGTCTTTTTACGTCACTATCTTTCGTAATAATGTACACAATTAATGGGACGATAAAAGGGGCGAAGAAAATACTTAAATAACTAAAGGCAGATAAAATTTTTTGGTTCTCCATAGTTGTACCTCCTTTTTTAATATTTACGCATGAAAAACAGCAAAGTTTCAAAAAAATAATATATGGAAGAGGTTGTAATCCTTCTATCCTTTGCGTACAATGAGAATGTTCAAATAAATTCAGATGTAACGACCACAAGGGGAGCTGATGATGTCAGCTGAGACTGGGCACGTAATGCCTTGACTCTTTGAACCTGTAAGTTAACGCTTGCGTAGGGATGTGGATAGAAACCGACACTAGTACGATGTGAGGCTCTGTCCTGGCATCGTTTTTTCATTCTTGAGGGAATAAAAAGGTGTCAGAAAGAGACATATCAGCGCATTTCTATTCCTGCTCTTGTATCCTACATCGGAACAAAGGAGAGAATATATATGGACAAAAAAAGACTATTAATGCTTGTGGAGATTGCGATATTTGCAGCAATCGGTCTTGTGCTTGATCAGGTTTCCTTTAAAGTATGGGCACAAGGTGGCTCTGTTAGTCTAGTCATGGTACCTATTATGTTAATAGCATTTCGCTGGGGCTTAGTAGCTGGGCTAACAACTGGATTACTCGTAGGTGTAATGCAAACCATGTTTGGTGCTACGATTGTGCACTGGCTACAAGGATTCCTTGATTATGGTGTTGCTTTCACAGTTGTAGGATTAGCGGCGGTTGTGCGTGGACCCGTGTTGGCGGCTGCCAAAAATGCCAACAAAACAAAAATGGCACTTTACATTATATTAGGTACGGTACTTGCGGGCTTTTTACGATATGCAGCCCACACGACGGCTGGCGCTGTATTTTTTGCAGAATATGCTGGCGATCAAAATGCATGGATCTATTCCATCATCTATAATGGTACATATATGCTACCAGCAACTATTTTAACGGCAATTGTAGGCGTTCTTTTATTCACAGCTGCTCCACAAT
This sequence comes from Lysinibacillus sp. FSL L8-0126, assembly GCF_038630385.1. Classification (NCBI taxonomy): domain Bacteria; kingdom Bacillati; phylum Bacillota; class Bacilli; order Caryophanales; family Bacillaceae; genus Lysinibacillus; species Lysinibacillus sp. FSL L8-0126. Next base: position 2,204,851 of record NZ_CP152028.1, read on the forward strand.
TAATGCAAAGAAAAGCATAAAACATGCCCCTCACATTTGTGAAGGGGCTTTTTTGTCGCAAATAACTCTTTGCGCACTTCGCAAAGTAAGGAAGCATACAATATTTAAAGCGTTTATCGTTATACGCATAACAAGTTATGTTATATTAAAGTATAGATATTAGATGAAAGGGACGTTATACATGATTGTAAAAACGCAAGAAGAGATTGAAGCTTTTAAAAAAATAGGACGCATTTGTGCTGAAATTCGTGAAGCGATGAAAGCTGCCACAAAACCAGGTGTTACAACATTGGAGCTAGATGAAATTGCTGGCCGTATGTTTGCAGAGGCTGGCGCGATATCTGGTCCAAAGGGAGAATATGATTTCCCAGGGTATACATGTATTAGTGTCAATGAAGAAGTGGCGCATGGTATCCCCGGAAAACGTGTTATTCAAGAAGGGGATATTGTAAATATCGATGTTTCTGGTTCATTAAATGGCTACTTTGCTGACACTGGTATTTCATTTGTGGTTGGTGATGGCTATGAGGACAAAGAAAAGCTATGTCGCGTTGCCAAAAGCGCCTTTGATCGAGCAATGACAAAGGTAAAGGCTGGGTCTAAATTAAATCAAATTGGTAAGGCAGTTGAACGTGAGGCGAATGCTAATGGCTTAACTGTTATTATGAATTTAACTGGTCATGGCTTAGGTCAATCTTTACATGATGAGCCGAATCACATTTTAAATTACTATGATGCATGGGATTCTACAATTATGAAAGAAGGTATGGTGCTTGCGGTTGAGCCGTTTATCTCAGCGAAGGCAGAGCATATTGTAGAAGCTGGTGATGGTTGGACATTCATTACACCTGATAAATCACTTGTAGCTCAAATTGAACATTCAGTCATTGTAACAAAAGATAAACCGATTATCCTAACATCATTAGACGAAGAATAGAATGCAATGAAATGAAAAATCCTGCTTACCAATTTATTTTTGGTAGGCAGGATTTTTTTTAATAAATAAAATACCAACAAAGAGAACACCACATAAAAAGAAGGCGGCGGTAGTGACAAGTAGCTCATCAAAACCATTATGTAAGGCGATTCCTATATAAGCCCAAATAAAAACACTAGGAAACAAAATATCAAAGTGATGGAAACGGATATGTAGCGCAAGTGCTCCACCTAATGTCAGCAAAATTACTGCCCAAAGAGGCGTACTAAGACCAAAGCCGTTCCAACCATAAGCCGTTAACGTAAAACTGATATTCGTAATAAAAATAAATGTCATCCATGCAAAATAAATGGAGAAAGGAATACGACCCGACATTGCTTTGTCATGAAGAGGGTACGTATTATACAACATAAATAAATACAAGACTAAGAGTAATGTAATGCCAAGTGAAACAATAAATAACTCATGATGCCATACGTATATCATCAATGCTTGCAATATATTTATGCAGCTAAAAAGCGCAGACTGTTTCATAGTTGTCTTTTTGATATTCATAACTAACCAATAACCGAGTAAAAAATAAATAAGAATCCAAATTACATGACTTACACTAACTGGTGCAAATACTACAGAAAAGCGATTAGCGATTTCTAGCATAGATTGACCGTTGATATTCACGAAAAAGGATGAAAAGGTTAGGATGAGTGAGACAAGATAAGAAATTGTCATCAAGATAAACCGAGGCATGTTTTCCTCTCCCTTCGTGTTAGATTTTATAGGGAAAAGACAAATAAGTATAGTGCTGTCACTATTTTTATTATAACGGAAACTTTCAACAATGTATCGTGTTGTTTTGCTCGTAATATCTACAATTTACCATCTCAATAGGCATCCATATATTTCTTTAGTACAATAAGAATATCCAACCAAAAGGAGTGAAGTTTCATGGCACAAAATTTGAAAAACCTAGACCTATCCATTGAACTAGATAAAAAGATGTATAAAAAGAAATTAAAAGTACTCCAATATGAAATGTTAAATGCACAGCAGTTTTTACTAAAAAACAAAATAGGTTTAATCTTAGTATTTGAAGGAATGGATGCTGCTGGTAAAGGTGGCGCGATCAAACGATTGATTGAACGTGTAGATCCGCGCGGTTATGTGGTACACCCTATCTCAGCTCCACAGCCACATGAATTACGCTATAACTATTTACAAAGATTCTGGAGAAAATTACCGCAGCATGGACAAATCGCTATTTTCGACCGCTCATGGTATGGACGTGTACTAGTAGAGCGTATCGAAGGCTTTGCAACAAAGGATGAATGGTCTCGTGCGTATGAAGAAATTAATAATTTCGAGAAAATTTTAACTGCGGGAGATTACATAATTATTAAGTTCTGGCTACATGTTTCAGATGAAGAGCAATTAAAACGCTTTAAAGAACGTGAAGAAAACCCTTATAAATCTTGGAAGCTAACAGACGAGGATTGGCGGAATCGAGAAAAATCACCACAATATATTGAAGCGGCGAATGCAATGTTTGACAAGACAGATAAAAAGGATGCTCCATGGATTTTAGTTGCTGGAGACGATAAAAAACATGCGCGTGTTCAGGTGCTTCAAGAAACAATTGCACATATTGAACGTGAGGCTCAAAAACGTGGTCTTCATCTAACAAATGTATTAGCTAATGGACAGCTAGAGGATGCTGATTCATCCAGTTTAGAAATAATAAATGAGAAAAAGCAAGAACAAAAAACAAAATAATAAAATGGTGCTGCTGTAACAATAAGACATGAGCTGTTTTAGTTGTAGCAGCATCTTTTTTTACATACAATGAAATAAAACTAGGGTTTACAATCATTAGATTGTAGCCAATGTGAACAGAGAATGAGAAATGTACTGATATTTATTGGAAGGCTAGTGTGGAGAAATGGTGCTTAAAATTTGGAATTTATTAAGAAAAAAGGGTGGGAATGTGGTAACGATAAAGGGGGAAAAATGCTACATCCGCACATTCCAAGAAAAAGATGCACGAAGTTTATCGGGTCTCGTAAGCCGCAATAAATACTTTTGGTCTGTATACGAGCCACTACAAAAACCTGAATATTATACAGTTGATGCTCAATATAAAAAAATTCAAGAGAGTCTCTATTTAATGGAGTCAAAACGAGAATTTACTTTTGGTATTTTTGAGCATGGAACAAATAATCTAATAGGGCATATTGCACTTTATGCTGTAAAACGCTTACCGTACTCAAGTGCATTTGTTGGCTATGCGATGGATGAAATCTATGTAGGCAAGGGAATCGTCACAGAGGCTGTAAATATGGTGGTGAGATTCGCATTCGATCAAATTGGTTTACACCGTGTAGAGGCATATGTCTCTACACAAAATAACCCCTCTATGCGCGTATTAGAGAAGGCTGGATTTCAACAAGAGGGTCTGCTAAGGAGGCTACTGTATATTAATGGCCGATGGGTAGATCACTATATGTATGCGCGTTTAGAGGATGAATAGAAAAACAAGTGCCTATCCTTCACGAGAGATGGGCACTTGTTTTTTATTAGCTATTATTTGCTACCGTCTTCAATTAAATCAAGATGACCTGTATTCGGATCAATGATTAAACCATGAACAGGAACGTCTTTCACCATTAATGGGTGATTACGAATCGTATCGACACTTTTCTTAACACTTGTTGCTACGTCACCGAAACCACGTAAAAATTCTTTTAAATCAAAACCAGAATATTCCAACATTTTGATTGTTTCTGGATCAATACCCCTTGTCACCATTTCACTAAGCATAGCATCAGGGTCAACTGCACTCATTCCGCAGTCATAATGTCCAACGACATACACTTCATCAGCTTGTAGGCCATAGACAGCCACTAATAAACTACGCATAACTGCACCGAAAGGATGGCTCACTAATGCGCCAGCACTTTTCACTATTTTTACATCGCCATTCCGCAAATTCATAGCTTTTGGTAAAAGCTCTACAAGACGAGTATCCATACAAGATAAAACAACAATACGTTTATCAGGATATTTTGTAGTGATGAATGGTTCATATTTCTTTTCTTGTACAAACTCTTTATTAAACTCTAAAATATCTTGTAACATTGTCATGAATATTGCTCCCTTCCTTACAAAAATATTTTAGAGCAAAACGTTCAATATGCAAACAATAAAGACTTTTTTCAGATAATTTTTACAATAAAGAAGCAGTTTCCTACGCTTTAATAGATGAAAATAACTTGTAAGTGATAAAAAAACAGCTACCATTGCAGTAGCTGTTTTTTTATACATTAATATTCTTCGTTTGGCTTTGGATCTACAGTTACTGAAGACTTGCTATCTAAACCAACTTGTAGGTAGTGGATGAAGAATCCCGTTGAAATTAATAAAACTGCTGAAAAGCCAAGAACAGTTGTAATGAACATTATTAGAGCTCCTCTCTACTTAAATGATCTACTAAACTTCCCTAAAACAATTATACAATAGGTTACTAGGAAAATCTAAGGATAATTTATGACAACCTTAACATACTTAGCCTAGAATACTATTAGTAGGAATGGATTATTTAGATTGCCCAATTTCCATCGCGGAATATTGGGTCTATTTGATCATCATGAGTAATTCCATCTATATTCATCTTATCCGATCCAATCATAAAGTCTACATGTGTCAAGCTTTGGTTAAGACCATGTGCACTTAATTCCTCAGAAGTCATTTCTTTACCACCCTCAATGCAAAATGCGTAGGCACTGCCAATGGCTAAATGATTCGAGGCATTTTCATCGAATAATGTATTGTAAAATAATAAATTAGATTGTGAAATAGGTGATTGATGTGGAACTAATGCTATTTCACCAAGATAATGAGCACCCTCATCTGTTTCAATAAGGGAAGCTAAAATTTCTTGTCCTTGCTCTGCCTTCACGTCAATGATACGACCATCCTTAAATGTTAAAGTGAAATGATCGATAATATTGCCTCCGTAGCTTAATGGCTTAGTACTGGAAACATACCCATTAACACCTGTTTTTAAAGGGGCTGTAAAAATTTCTTCTGTAGGCATATTGGCCATAAATGCTTGGCCCTGTGTATTAATACTACTGCCACCTGTCCACACATGATGTGTAGGTAACTCAATAGTTAGGTCAGTGCCTGGAGCAGTATAGTGGAGCGACTTATATTGCTTCCCATTTAAATAATCAGCTTTGCTATGTAATTCCTGATCGTGAGCATGCCAAGCTTCTATAGAATGTTCAACGTCAATACGTGTCGCTGCAAAGATGGCTTCCCATAATGCATCCATTTGTTGTTCCTCTTGTAAGTGAGGGAATACTTTTGCTGCCCAGGCTTTAGATGGAGCAGCGATAACTGACCAACTAAATTTATCAGACTGTAGCGATTGATAATAGTTTGCTAATGCTTTACCAGATGCTTTTTGGAAGGCCATGATTCTGTCACGCTCTATACCTTTTAGTAAATCTGGATTTTGTGAGCTAATGCTTAAGAAAGCGGCTCCGTGTTCAACCAACCATTCACGCTCTTGCACTTTCCATGGCGGGAAGAAATCAAATGAGTCTTTTGGTGCTCCCTCATAACGAGCACGTACAAGCTCGTCATCCGATAAATCGACAAATACCTGTTTTGCACCATTTTTATAAGCTATTTTGGTAATTATTTGCGCCAATTTTAGGTTATCAGTCGAACAGCTTATATAAAGATACTGACCTTTTTGGATATTTACTCCTACTTTCACAGCTAATTCGGCATATTTTAGTAATTTTGTGTTAAATGATAATAACAAATTCATATCCCCTTTCGATATAAGACAGTTTAGTGTAATATTCTTAATTCAATATAATCAAAAATGGTCGAAATGTGAATAAAAAGCATTAATTACATCGAAAAATAAGTGAAATACATTTATACTAGGAATATATATATTTAAAATATGGAAAAACAGACGAAAATAACAGTAATAGTAGATTTGGAGGTTCTAGGATGGATAAATCGTCGATTATAGGGTTAATACTTGCCTTAGTAGCACTATTAACGGGGATGGTGATGAAGGGTGTAAGCTTAAGTGCATTTTATAACCCTGCAGCCATTCTAATTATCATTTTTGGTACTATTTCAGCAGTAACAATTGCCTTTCCAATGCAAGAGTTAAAGCGCGTACCGAAGCTATTTAAAATTCTTTTTAAAGAAACGAAATTAGCGAATGATATAGAAATTATTAAAATGTTTTCACAATGGGCTGACTTAGCTCGTCGTGAAGGACTATTAGCACTTGAAAGCAAGGCTTCTGAAATTGAAGATCCATTTTTAAAAAATGGTCTTACATTAGCAATTGATGGTCAAAATGCTGACTACATCCGTGATGTACTAACGGAAGAAGTGGAAGCAATGGAAGAGCGTCATGCTAGTGGGTCTGCTATTTTTACGCAAGCAGGTACATATGCACCAACTTTAGGGGTTCTTGGTGCAGTAGTAGGGTTAATCGCCGCATTGGCTGATATGAACGATATCGAAAAGCTTGGACATGCTATTTCGGCTGCTTTCATGGCTACATTACTCGGTATCTTTACAGGTTATGTTTTATGGCACCCATTTGCGAACAAGTTAAAGCGTAAGTCTGCTTTAGAAGTAAAACAAAAGAGAATGATGATTGAGGGTATCCTTTCAGTATTAGAAGGGGAGGCTCCACGTGTAATTGAACAGAAACTATCATCATACTTAACGATGGAAGAACGTCGTCAAATTTCTGGTGAAAGCGGGGCGGGTGGCCTTGGCAAAGAAAGCTAAGAAAAAAAAGCATGATGAACATATTGATGAATCTTGGTTAGTTCCATACGCAGATATTTTAACTTTGCTCTTAGCTGTGTTTATTATTTTATTTGCCTCAAGTTCAGTTGATCAAGAAAAGTTAGAGAGAATGTCGGCGGTATTTAGTCAAGTATTTGACGGTGGAACAAGCTTTCTAGAGCAGCCTGCACCAGTACCAAGCCCGAATGCAGATAGCGACCAAACGCCACAGCAAAATTCGGCCTATTTAAAGGATCAACAAGAGCTAGCAGCTATTAAAGATAGTGTCGACAACTTTATTGCAGTTAATGAGATGGAAGGTCAATTTGCAACTGAAATGACAGATGAGGGATTGCTTGTAACTATCCGTGATAGTATTTTATTTGATCCTGGTAAAGCAACGATTAAACCAGAATATATTCCAATTGCAAAAGAGCTTGCGGATGTATTAGTGTCTAATCCACCTCGTAATATTGTTATTACAGGTCATACAGATAATGTGCCAGCTGGCCCTAACTTCTCATCAAACTTGGAGTTATCATTAATGCGTGCGTCTAATTTTTACATGGTATTATTAGATAGTAATTCACAATTAAAGTCTGAGAACTTTAGTGCGAAAGGCTATGGTGAAAACCGAGCGATTGCTCCAAACGATACAGCAGAAGGTCGTGCACAGAACCGACGTGTAGAAGTGCTTATTCAGCCATTGGTTACCGAAGATGGTTCAGAAGCAAAAAATACACAATAATAAAAAGCTATTAGCGGCTGACCAATCGTCATATGCTAATAGCTTTTATTTACTTTACTTACGTAAAGACCCCAATTCAGCAACAATCGCTTGCATTTCACTTGGGCTAAATGTTTCTCTTTTCATCACCATCTCATATAAATACACTAAATCTTCATAATTAGCTTCATCGAAATGTTCTGATTTCATTGCATCAACATTCACCATGCGTAGCTTGTCCTTCATTTGATCCACCATATACACTACGTTTTCCTTAGACGGAACTGATAAATCCATTTTTTACCCTACCTTTCATAATCCTCGCACATATCATTTCATTGAATAAAAAAAATGTCAACTCCGTATTTGAGCATTGCTTTAAAAATAGACTGTTATTGGGTAGAATAAGTGCAGGAAGCTGTTTATTTATGAAATAATAGGGAATATGCAAATACACAAGCAGGGGGTTATAAATATGGGTCAGAGTAAATTATTAGCTTCAATCGTAGCAGGAGCAGCAGTTGGTGCTGCATTAAGTATGCTCGATCGTACAACGCGTGAAACAACAATTGCTACAACTAAAAAAATGAAGGAAGCCATCACATATTATGCATCAAATCGTGAAGAACTACAGGTGCTAGTGGAGGAAAAAGTGCTGGCAGCAAAAGTGCTTTGTGAAAGCGTGTCTGATAATGTTAACACGATTGCTGAGAAGGTTGATGAATTTAAAGAATTACCTTCCACAATACAAGGGATGATTGAGGACACGAAATCAGCCTTTACTTTACCTGAAAAAGAGTAAAGGAAGCTTTAGGAGGAATTATATGGAAGGAAAAAAAGCAACAATGCAAAATGCTTTTGGGTTCGTAAAGTCGTTTGTCTCTCCTGAGGAGGAATCGATTGACGTGATGACATCCAAAGGCTTTGTTCAAGATTTAATAAGTCGGCTAAAGCGAGTTGAAATATCTGCGCTTGCTGCACAATTGGCTTATTTCTTTTTACTATCGTTCTTCCCCTTACTTATTTTCTTAGTGACGCTATTACCGTATCTAAATTTAGAAACGACACAGGTCTATTCATTTTTAGTGAATATCTTACCAGATGAAGTGTATAAGCTGATTGAAAATACGCTGAATGAGATTTTAACAAATCGAAATAGTAGTTTATTGTCCATCGGGGTTCTCGGTACAATTTGGTCTGCATCGAAAGGTATTAATGCGCTTATTCGAGCTTTAAATAAAGCCTATGATACAGAGGGGAGAGCTGGCATATTGGATAGAGGGTTGTCACTGGTTTTTACAATCGCTCTTGTAATTGTGATGGCTGTCGCTCTCTTACTACCAGTTTTTGGTCAGCAAATAGGGCATTTCCTATTTTCAATCGTTGGAATTGAGGAGCAATTTGAATCTATTTGGCACAAATTAAGATGGTCAATACCACCTTTACTTATTTTTATCGTTTTAATGGGAATCTACTGGGTCGTTCCAAATACAAGCCCGCGTTTAAAAATAATGGGTGTATGGCCAGGGGCGATGTTTGCGACACTTGCCTGGTTAGCAGTCACATATGGTTTCTCTTTCTATATTAATAATTTTGCAAATTATTCTGCTACATATGGTAGTATCGGTGGTGTCATTATTTTAATGCTCTGGTTATACTTTACGGGGATTATTATCATCTTTGGTGGGGTATTAAATGCTACCATGCAAAAAAGGGCACTACAAAAAGAACTTCATGAGTAAGGAAATAACAATAAAACAAAATGAGCCTCGCTTTTCTTTATGAGAAAGGCGAGGCTTTGTCATTAGATATTTTTATTGAGCATGCGTAAACCGTTTAAAATAACTAGAATTGTACTACCTTCATGTCCGATTACACCTAAAGGTAGGTCGACTACTTGTAAAAAGTTAGAGGCGATTAATAAAACAATAACACCGATAGAGAAGAAGATATTTTGTTTTACAATACGCTGCATTTTACGAGATAAGCGCACAGCATAAGCAATTTTGGATAAATCATTTTTCATTAACACAACATCCGCTGTTTCTAATGCAACGTCTGTTCCTTCACCCATCGCAATGCCAGTAGTTGCCGTAGCTAATGCAGGGGCATCGTTAATACCGTCGCCGACCATTCCAACAAATTGATGTTGTGTAAGTAGGCGTTTCATTTCAGTAACTTTTGTTTCAGGTAGACATTCTGCTACATATTCGGTAACGCCAGCTTCCTTTGCAATGACTTTGGCTGTTTTTTCATTGTCACCTGTGAGCATTACTACTTGAATACCGAGATCTTTTAATAGAGCTACAGCCTTTTTAGCTTCGCTGCGTACAGTATCTTTTAGAGCTGTTAAGGCAACAATACCATGCTGATCCCGAATAAAAATAACTGTTTTCCCTTCTGCGGCAAGTTTTGTAGCTGCACTATTTGCAAAGTCATTGGCAAGCTGAGTACCAACAAACTCAGGTTTCCCTACTTGATACTCCTCATTGTGGATCGTCCCTTTTATACCCCAACCAGGAATATCCTCGATTGTTGCCTGTGGTAATGTGTTAATTCCTTCTGCTTTAGCGTATGTGGTAATGGCTTGAGCTAGTGGGTGATTGGATTGCGATTCAATCCCTGCAAGCTTTGCTAAAGCTAGATTACGATCTACGCCTTCTCGGACAATAAAATCTGTAACAACTGGTTTACCCTGTGTTAAAGTACCTGTTTTATCGACAGCTAAAGCACGTAAAACACTGAGATGCTCTAAATGTAAGCCACCTTTAAAAAGCACACCATTTTTTGCACCATTTGAGATGGCTGCTAGTGTTGCAGGCATAATTGATGCTACGAGTGCACAAGGGGATGCAACCACCAATAACACCATTGCTCGGTAAAATGTCGTTGTCCAATCCCAGCCGAGTAAAAAGTGGGGAAGGAACATCATTAAGGCAACACCTAATAACACAAATTTTACATAAGACCCCTCAAATTTTTCGATGAATTGTTGTGAGGGAGATTTTTCACTTTGCGCACTTTGGACAAGTTGTATAATTTTTTGGAAAAGTGTTTCTGAATTTGCTTTGGTCATTTCCATTGTAATAGCACCATTTAAATTTACTGTGCCTGCAAATACTTCGTCACCTTCGATTTTTGAGACAGGCAGCGGCTCGCCACTAATAGCCGATTCATCAATAGAAGACTGTCCTTTGAAAATAATACCATCTGCTGGAATGCGTTCACCTGGTTTAATTAATAAATGATCGCCGATATTTAACGTGGACACGGACACTTTCATAGGTTCAAATCCGCCACGTACTAACCAAGCTTCTTCTGGCTGTAAATTCATAAGTGCTGATATTTCACGATGACTTTTATTCATTGCATATGTTTCAAGTGCACCACTTACTGCGAAAATGAAAATAAGAATAGCTCCCTCTGTCCAATAGCCGATTGCTGCAGAACCAATGGCGGCTAATAACATCAATAGCTCTACATTTAATTTTCGATCTTCAATCGTTTCTTCAATGCCCTCTTTTGCTTTTGCGAATCCACCTACAAAAAATGCAATTAAATATAGTAGAACTGAAGCAGTTGTTTGTCCGCTCGTATCTAAACGCCATGCAAGTAAGATGAAAATGCCCGCCATCAATGCAGCGATCAATTCAGCATGTTCTTTTGTTTTCTCAATTAAATTTATATTTTCTCGATTAGAGTATTCCATCTATATCCCTCCTGATAATGAAAATCAATATCAAAACCTTTATAAATTAATATTTATTAAAGTTTTTAATTGAAAATGGATTTCAATTACCATCTCTTTTATTTAGAATTATTATAACAAAGGAATTTATAAAAATAAAGTAGGAAGTTTGAAGGATATTTACTTTGACCATAGGGTGATGATGATAGGGGATTTTAAATAAAAAAAGCACAGTCTATTCACTAGGAATATTCTGTGCCTTACAAAATGGTGCAATCAAATGGATGACTACTACCGTTTATTTAATTAGAAAACTCTTTCTGCATGCAAAGCAAGTTTATCTAATGATGATTTATCGACATCTGCATGTAGAGAGTTACCATGTGAGTCCATTGTTACAACTGCTGTAAAGTTTTCTACATTTAAGTGCCACATAGCTTCTGGAATACCAAATTCCATTAAATCAACGCCGTCAACACCTTTAATGCAGTCTGCATAGTATTGGGCTGCTCCACCGATTGCATTTAAGTAAACGCCACCATGTTCATTTAGAGCTTTTAATGTTTTTGGTCCCATTCCACCTTTACCAATCACAGCACGGATACCGAATTTTTTCATAATATCACCTTGGTAAGGCTCCTCACGAATAGAAGTAGTTGGTCCAGCTGCTTTTACTGTCCAGTGGCCTTCCTCATCTTTTGCCATTACAGGTCCGCAGTGATAAATAACTTGTCCATTTAAGTCCACTGGTGCATCGTGGCTCATTAAATGGTGGTGGATAGCGTCACGGCCAGTATACATACGACCAGTAATAGAAACGACATCTCCCACTTTTAGTGAGCGAATTTGTTCTTCCGTAATTGGTGCAGTAAGCTCTACTAGATTTGTAGTTGTATCTTCTGTTGTAGCAGCTACTTCATCTTCTTTGAACGTGATTTTTTCACCTTCTTGGTAGTGCCAATTCATAATTTCGCCTGTTTGTGGATCGATGTCCACAGCCATACGACGGTAAGCCCAGCAGTTATAAGCTACAGATACATAGAAGGAAGCAGGGATACGGTGCATCACCCCAATTTTACAGCCTAGTAATGTTGCTTCACCACCGAAGCCCATTGTACCAATACCAAATGTATTAGCTGTTTTGACAACATACTCTTCTAATTTTGCAAGATCTGAATTTGGGTTTGTATCTTCAACATGGCGGAATAATTGTTCTTTTGCTAAATCGTAGCCAGAAGAACGATCTCCACCAATGCCTACACCGATGAAACCAGCTGAACAGCCCTGACCTTGTGCTTGGTAGACAGAGTGTAAAATACATTTACGAATACCGTCTAAGTCACGACCTGCACGACCAAGACCTTCTAATTCGCATGGTAAGCTGTACTGAATGTTTTTATTTTCACAGCCGCCGCCTTTTAGAATTAATTTAATTGTAATGTAATCTTTTTCCCATTGTTCGAATTTCATAACTGGTAAACCATCACCAAGGTTATTCCCACTGTTTGCACCAGTTAAAGAATCTACCGCGTTTGGACGTAATTTAGCATCTGCTGTTGTATCATTGATTGCTTTTTTGATTGCAGCTTTAATTTCTAATTGGTTTACGCCAACAGGTGTATAGATTTTGAAAGTTGGTAGCCCTGTATCCTGACAAATTGGTGACACATTATCTTCTGCCATAATAATATTATTTGCAATTGTGTCTAAACTCATTGCAGCACGTGTACCAGCATTCTCAGCTTCTTTTGCTTTTTTAATAGCACGACGTACATCCTTAGGTAAATTCGTAGATGTTTCAGTAATTAAATCATAAAGACTTTTCTCCAAAGTTTGTAGATTCATTGGTATTGCCCCCCATAGAAAAATTGATTATTTCCACGTTACATTATACTCTTTTCAACTAATGAAAAAAAGAGTCCTTATCTGAGAGCCCTAAATTAAAGCTTGTTTTCATAGTATTTTGAGAAGGGGTTGATTTAATAGAACGTTTGTTCTAAAATAGAAGTGAATCCACAATTAGGAGGAATTTGAATGGCTGCTAAAACTTTACTTGAATTACCGGAAGAATTTGAAAAATATAGACCATTAATAGAAGAAACGATGAAGCCTGTTGTATTGGTTGATACGAAGGTAAGCGAAACATCTTTATTTCAAAGTAAGTTTGCAGGGGATCCCTATTTTCCACTGTCGATGGAATATCCAACAAATAACAATGGACAACCTTTGAAGCTATTAGCTCAAATTAATTTTACAGAAGTACCAAAGCATCTAGCGAATTTTCCAGAAGAGGGAATATTACAGTTTTATATTGATGGTTATGACGATGTGTTAGGAATGGATTTTGATAATGGACAAAATCAAGAAGGATTTCGTGTTATCTTCCATGAATCGATCGTGCATGATGAAACAAAGCTCGTTCAAGATTTTTCATTTGTCAAATTAGTGGATGAGGAGATGTATTTTCCTGTAGAGCGTGAAATGGCACTATCCTTTCAAGCAGGCTTTGAACCATTGTCCATTGATGATTTTAGAAGTAATGACATGTACGCCAGTATCTTAACATCAATAGAGGATGATGATACATTAGAAGATGCTTTCTATGATGCTTTGACTGGTGATGGACATAAAATAGGTGGGTATCCGTACTTTACACAGGAAGATCCACGAGCATACGGTGATTATACGGACTCTACAATCATGTTATTACAGATTGATAGTGTAGGTGATGATATCCTTTGGGGCGATTGTGGTGTCGGCAATTTCTTCATTACAGCAGAAGAGCTAAACAATAAAGATTTTAGCAAGGTACTTTATAATTGGGACTGCCACTAAAAAACAAGCGAGCATATAATATGCTCGCTTGTTTTGACTCATTATTGTTCACGAGCATTAAACTGCTCCATTTTATCTTCTAAATCATCCATCATTTGAATTAAGCGATCGATATCCTCTAATTCAGCAGTTTCGGGATCAAGGGCATCTAATACTTCTAAAAAAATTTCAAGACGCTCTTTTAAGTAGGTTACTTGCTGTTTTTTATCAGTGATTGGCTTTGACATTCGTACACCTCATTTCATCCCTTTTATCGTAGCTGATTTGGGCTTAAATTTCAATGTTTAGGTAAACACCTAGGACTAAGAGATTAATTTTAAAAATAAATAGGCAGAATATTTACAATATTGAGGCTGTATGTTAAAGTTGTTTTAAGATAAAGTAAAGGAGCTGATTGGAAAAAGTATCATTGCAAAGCTAACTTGAAAAGGAGGGAGTTTAAACAAGTATCCGGTAATAATCAAAAGCCGAATTTCGTGTTTATACAATTAAATGAATATAAGGATTAGTTAGGCCTTAGCGTAAAATCACATGTGGTGAGCGCTAAGGCTTTTTGATATGCTGTTCTTTGGAAGAATGACGATATTGGAGGAAAAGATGACATACTTCTCAGATTACAGCAAAAAACGATTTACCATTTTAGTATTAATTGTATCCATATCAGGCTTTTCACAAGGGATGCTGTTACCGCTTATTTCGATCATATTTGAACGGGATGGCGTATCCTCGGCATTGAATGGCTTGAATGCAACAGGTTTATACATAGGAACACTATTAATCTCACCATTTATCGAGCAGCCTTTACGAAAATGGGGCTACAAACCAATTATTTTAGTTGGAGGAGCACTTGTTTTTGCATCTTTGCTAGCATTTCCCTTCTGGAAAAGTGTGACCTTCTGGTTTGTCCTTCGTTTGCTCATTGGAGTAGGGGACCATGCTTTGCATTATGCGACCCAAACATGGATTACAAGCACAGCAGATCATAAAAGTTTGGGAAAAGGAATGGCCATCTATGGCTTGTCATTTAGTATAGGCTTTGCCGTAGGGCCACTTATGGTGAAGCTGATTAAGATCGCTGAAGCGTTACCGTTTATCATATCATCCATCATGTGCTTGTTTGCATGGTCTTTTGTATTTTTCTTACAAAATGAAAAACCTGAGCGACTAACAGGCGACTTAAATGCAAGAGGATGGCAACGCTACAAAATGGCTATTTTATTTGGATGGATGGCGTTTTTAGGACCTTTCGTTTATGGATTCCTTGAGTCTTCATTAAATGCTTTATTCCCAGTTTATGCTTTACGCAAAGGCTACGAAGTAGGTATGATCCCTATTATTCTATCTGTCTTTACATTTGGTGGGATTTTAACACAAGTACCACTTGGTGCATTAGGGGATAAAGTAGGAAGACGGAATATCTTGATGGTAGGCTCGTTTGGAGGCGCTATGCTTTTTGCAATCGCCAGCTTTTTAGAGCACTCTCAATTAGCTGTGGCTATAGCATTTTTCTTAACAGGCACTTTAGTTGGCTCCATGTTTTCTTTAGGGATTACATACATGGCTGATCTAACACCAAAAGAGTTACTGCCTACAGGAAATTTACTTTGTGGAATTGCTTTAAGTATTGGTAGTTTAACAGGGCCTTTTTTAGGTGGCGTTTATATAGAATATGTAAAAAATTATAGCTTCCTTTTACTTGTAGCAATGTTGTTGCTAGCTGTTGCTATGGTGCTACTTGTATTTGGACGCCAAAAGCATAAACAAACATTAATGGCAAAATAAAAAGAGCGGGGCTCATCTCCCGCTCAAAAACAAAAAACGCCCAGCAAATCCGTGCTGTTATGGCGTTTTTTTGCGTAACAAGGATGTTCCGTCCAAGTTACATAGGTTTGGCACCTAGAAATGTATTATACAGGCATGTTCTTATGAAAGCAATAAAAAATAAAATGGGTAATTTTGGACTTTATACATCTTTCTCTTTATAATGAAAGAACACTTGCTTAAGAAGGAGGTTTTATCATGACTGAAATGAAAAAACTATCTATTCATCGTGCCTTAACAGAATTAAAGATGCTGAACCTACGAATTGAGACAGCAACGAATGAGGTTAGTGCAGTAGTAGCTAATCGAAAAAGTAATCGTAAAATGAATGGTGTAGACATTCAAGAATATGAAAAGCAAATGCAAGCGTCCTATGATAAGGTGGTAGGCTTGATTAGCTATCGAAATAAAATAAAAGCTCTAGTTGTACAGTCTAACGCTAGCACAAAGGTGATAGTTGGTAAGGAAGAAATGACTGTAGCAGAGGCAATCGAACGGAAACAATCTATTCAATATGAAAAGAATTTGCTAGAAATCATGCAGCATCAATATCGTTCAACCATTAATACCGTTGCCAAAGAAAATGATGCATTACCTGCAAAACTGGAAACCTATTTAATTAACATATTAGGTAATAAAGATAAACAGTCTCCGGATGAAGTCAAATTACATACTGAAACATTTATGAAGAGAAATGAGTATGAAATCATTGATCCTTTAAATGTCAAAAAACAAATTGAGTCATTGAGCATTCGTATTGAAGAATTTGAATCAGAGGTTGATGCTGTCCTATCGGAATCAAATGCTACGACATTTATTGAAGTGGAAGCTTAACGAAATAAATAGGCATGGTCTAGCGAAAATGGAAAACGAAAAGTCGTTCGCGCTTAAAGGCATGTGTGCGAGTTAAAACGTAAAACATGTCTTACTCAAAGGAAACTTTCAACTAAACTGATATGAAAGCTTAAAGGTTAAAGGTGAAAGATCAAAACTTACGTGTCAAAGTTCTTTTGATAAAAGCTAAAAGTTTAACATTTAAAAATCTATTAAATCCTGGGGTATTGGTTAAGGTATCGACTTTTCTGGACCGTCCATCACCCACCAGGCAGCCTGTGCTGTGCATGACATAAAAAGGACATCTCAATTTATTTTGAGATGTCCTTTCAGACTGTAATTACAGTCTGACACATCAATTAATTTTGATGTGTTTTTTATTTATTCATTCATATAAAAAGGAAACCAAGGAAAAAAGATGCAGCCTGTAATATACAGGCTGCATCTAAAAAGTCGCCAAACTATTTCTGATACTCAGGTTTTAAAACCATGCTACAAACACATTCCACCTGTGCCGTCTGTGCGAACATATCGACAGGCTGGATATACTCAACATGATAAAGCTTTGATAATTGTTGTAAATCCTTCGCCAAAGTGGATGGATTACAGGACGTATAAACAAAACGCTTAGGTTTTAGCTTAAGCACTGTTCGAATAAATTCTGGTGCTAGTCCAGTTCGTGGTGGGTCTACTGTAATTACATCTGGAGTAAAACCTTCCTTGCGCCATTTGGCAAGGACACTTTCGGCTGTGCCGACTGCGTATTTTGTATGCTTGAAGCCATGGTTGCGCGCATTTTTACGCGCATCTTGAATGCTTTCTGGAATGACATCCATCCCACGTACTTCTTTCGCCTGATCTGCTAGCCATAGCCCAATTGTTCCAACACCGCAATAGGCGTCAACGACTGTTTCTTTCCCCGTTAATGCAGCGGCTTTTTTTATTTCATCATAAAGATGAACAGTTTGTGTTGGATTTAGCTGGAAGAAGGCACGAGCTGATAAATCAAAGGCTAGTTCACCAAGCTCTTCATGAATCGTTTCCTTGCCATCCAGTACAATGGTTTCATCACCAAATATTAATGATGTTTTTTCACGATTAATATTTTGTGCTATCGATACGATACTCGGATCGATTTTTTTTATACGTGTGATAAGTTCAGTTAAATGAGGGATTTCTTTTCGTGTTGTGACAAGAACTACTTGTGTCTCACCAGTACGAATCCCTGTACGTACAACAATCGTACGCACTAAACCATCTAGCGTACGACCGTCGTATATAGTGATATTTAGTTTTTGCAAAATCTTTCTTGTGGCTACGGTAATTTTAGAAGTGACTGGGTGCTGTACGAGACAATCATTAATATTCAAGAGCTTATTGCTTCCTTCAGCAAATAAACCTGCGTATACACGCTTACCCTCTTTACGTACTTGGAATTGGCTTTTATTACGATAGTGCCAAGGATTATCCATACCAAGTGTTTTACGTACTTCGATCGTTTCAGTTAAAGGTTTGGCATAACGTTCTAATGCTTGAATGACAATGTCTCGCTTTTCAAGTAGCTGTTTATTGTATGTCATATGTTGAAGTTGACAGCCACCACATTCGTTATAAACTGGGCAAGGTGCCTCCTGACGATGCTTCGAAGCTTTACGAATGTCTAAAACTTCTGCTTCAGCAAAATTACGCTGTGTTTTCGTCACCTGAGCTGTAATTTCTTCTCCGGGAATAGCTCCTTTTACAAAAACTACATTACGTTTATAAAACCCTACACCCTCACCATTAATACCAAGCCTTTTTATTGTTAGTGGGAATTTTTGTCCCACGGTCATTGTTGTTTGCTGCGTCAAACATTCCACGTCCCTGCTCTATAATGTCATCTCCCCATTATAACGAAGGAGCAGGCGATTGCAAAGCGACAGGAAAATCTTCATATTCCAATACTAAATCGTCAAGCGATAAGAAGGTATAGCCCTGCTTTTTAGCTTCCGCAATAAACATTGGTAAAGCTTCGGCATTATCCTGTGCTACAGTATGCATTAAAATAACAGCACCAGGATGTAATTGTTCCATAAGTGCGTTATAGGCATAATCCGCACCACGACGTTCATCCTTCATCCAATCCTTGAAAGCCACAGACCAGAAAATATGGCGATAGCCTTCAGCATTTCCGACTTCTAAAAGTTTTGCATTGAAAGAACCTTCAGGTGGCCGAGCATATGTTGTACGATCAATTCCAGTTAATTCACGTAACTTCCCATCAAATTTCCGCCATTCCGCACGCATTCCATCTGGAGAAAGTCGCGCCATATTGGGATGACCATATGAATGATTCCCAATAATATGACCGTCTTCCACCATGCGTTTCACTAAATCGCTGGCACTGTCTAAATAATGCCCTGTTAAAAAGAAAGTTGCTGGTACATTTTCTTTTTTCAATGTATCCAAAATACTTTCAGTAAAGCCGTTTTCATAGCCATTATCAAATGTTAAATAGGCAATTTTTTTATCTGGCTTTCCTTTGTAAATCGCACCATATTGGTCAAGTAGCTGATCAAGCTGCGCTCCTGCTTCCGCCTGCTCACCATTTTTAGCACGCTTAAAGCCCCAATGGTGCTCATCAGAACCAGCAGCGAAATAAGGATTAATACTAATTCCTGCGGCAATAATAAAAGTAGCAATTACCGCACCTACAATATGTTGTTTCCACATAAAAAACGCATCCTTTCTTTTTCATTAGAATGCGTAGTTTATAAAAAAATTATCCAACTTAATTTTTTCTAATTCTGAGCTTTTAGCAAATCTTCAAGTGCTTGCTTTAAAACAGGATATTTAAATGTAAAATGATGTTGTTGTAAAATAGTGGGCAGCACATGTTGTCCTTCTAAAACAAGCGAACTTTGTTCACCAAGAGCTAAACGCATCGCAAAACTTGGGACAGGCATCCAATGGCGTCTGCCCATGACTTCTGCGATTGTTTGTCCGAACTCTTTCATTCGCATAGCATTTGGAGCTGTTACATTAAATGGACCACGAATATTTTCATTTATAATCGCGAAATAAATTGCGCGTACTACATCATCAATATGTACCCAAGAGAGCCATTGTTCACCAGAACCAATTGTTCCACCTATATACATTTGATAGGGCAATAGCATAGGTGGTAGAGCACCGCTATTTCGGCCTAAGATGACACCAAAGCGTGCAAAAGCCACGCGAATCCCTAATGATTCTGCTCGTTTCGCATGTCGTTCCCAATCATGGACGGTTGTACCCAAAAAATCATGGGCATGGTCCATAAAATCCTCATGATAGACAGCATCTGTAGAAGTAGGATAAATCCCCACGGCACTAGCATTGATAAGAACTTTAGGCTTTGACGTTAGCAAGTCCATTATCTTCACTAATTCAAGTGTTGCATTCATTCGGCTCCAATAAATAGCCTTCTTCTGTTTTTTCGTCCAGCGCCCATCATTTAATGAAACACCTGCTAAATTAACAAAGGCATCAGCACCCTCTAAAAAAGGCAAAGGCTGCTCGTGCTGCTGTAGCCATTGTACATAGTGAATACCATTTTCTAGTCTTGAGTGATGACGTGTTAAGACAAAAACATCATGTCCATTATCCTGTAATAGCTTTATGAGTGCACTCCCGACAAAGCCAGTGCCACCTGCAATAACGATTTTCATAACAAGCACCTCTTCTCTGATCGAATAAAAACACTTACTAGTAAGTTTAACACTTAACTCAAAAGCGAACATCTTCAGTGCATTCCAGAATAAGCGTAAATACTCGCGGAAGGAAGAGGAATACTTGCGGAGTGAAGAGAAATACTCGCGAAGTGAAGAGAAATACTCGCGGAGTGAAGAGAAATACTCGCGGAGTGAAGAGAAATACTCGCGGAGTGAAGAGAAATACTCGCGGAGTGAAGAGAAATACTCGCGGAGTGAAGAGAAATACTCGCGGAGTGAAGAGAAATACTCGCGGAGTGAAGAGAAATACTCGCGGAGTGAAGAGAAATACTCGCGGAGTGAAGAGAAATACTCGCGGAGTGAAGAGAAATACTCGCGGAGTGAAGAGAAATACTCGCGGAGTGAAGAGAAATACTCGCGGAGTGAAGAGAAATACTCGCGGAGTGAAGAGAAATACTCGCGGAGTGAAGAGAAATACTCGCGGAGTGAAGAGAAATACTCGCGGAGTGAAGAGAAATACTCGCGGAGTGAAGAGAAATACTCGCGGAGTGAAGAGAAATACTCGCGGAGTGAAGAGAAATACTCGCGGAGTGAAGAGAAATACTCGCGGAGTGAAGAGAAATACTCGCGGAGTGAAGAGAAATACTCGCGGAGTGAAGAGAAATACTCGCGGAGTGAAGAGAAATACTCGCGGAGTGAAGAGAAATACTCGCGGAGTGAAGAGAAATACTCGCGGAGTGAAGAGGAATACTCGCGGAGTGAAGAAGAATACTCGCGGAGTGAAGAGGAATACTTGCGGAAGGAAGAGGAATACTCGCGAATGAAAGCAAAACCCTCTTGTCAGATCACTGCTCCCTTAAAAAAGAAATGCTATAATATGCAATAGTGAGGTGTTTGCTATGCGTATAATTACGAAAATTGCACGTCAAAAAAACAATCCTGAACGATATAATATCTATATAAATGAGGAATATGCTTTTCCAGTTGATGAAGCCATACTTATTCAATTCGGTTTAACAAAGGGAAAGGTGCTTGATGAATTTGAAATCCAAGAGATTGCCTATGAGGATGAAATACGTAAGGCCTTTAATAAGGGGTTAAACTTTCTTTCTTATCAAATGCGAAGCGAGCATGAGGTGAAGAAAAAACTGCTCGCATTAGATTTTGGAGAAGCCGTAATATTGGAGGCAATTCAGAAGTTAAAGTCTTATGGCTTTATCAATGATGAAAACTATTCAAAGGCATTGCTTGATACCAAGAAGGCTACGATGAAAAAAGGGCCGAGAGCCATTAGACAAGATCTTATTAAAAAGGGCATTGAGAAAAATTTGCAGGATGAAGTGCTTGCTACATATAGTTTTGAGGAACAATTAAAACTGGCAATGCAGTTAGCGGAGAAAATTATTCGCTCACAGAATAAGAAAACGCCAACACAAATAAAGACCAAGATCCAGGACTTTCTTTTAAGAAAAGGTTATGCATTTCCGATCGTGGAAGAGGTGCTTAGCCAAGTTGAGATAGTGCAGGATGATGATAACTGGCAGCAGTTATTAAATACTCAAGGCGAAAAAGTTTGGAAAAAGTATGTATCGAAGTATACTGGTTATGAGCTAAAGATGAAAGTTAAACAGGCGCTCTATCAAAAGGGTTTTCCTATAGAAATAATAGATCGTTTTATAGAAGAGAAGGAGAATGAAGAATGAACGAAAAAAATTATGCTGCGATGACCGAGCACGAACTGCGAGAAGAAATTGCTTTTCTAAAAGAGAAAGCTCGAAAGGCAGAACAGCTAGGAATTTTCAATGAGTTTGCTGTTTATGAGCGCAAAGCTTTAATGGCAGCAGCGTATTTAGTAGATCTGGATACGATTGTTCCTGGAGAAATGTATCGTATTGATGGTTCAGATAATGAGTTTTTCCAAGTAGATTATTTAAAGGGTCGCTTTGCTTGGGGACATCGTTTAGGCGGGGACAAGTACCAAGAGGCATTACCTGTATCGATATTATCCCCTGTAAAGGCGGGTAAGTAAATGGAAGAAAAACTTGAAAAATTAACAGCAGAGTTACTAGCAAAAAATCCACAAATGTCTGTTGGACGGGCACGAGTTTGGGTGGAATTATTATGGAGTGATTTTGAATCAACAGCTGCGAAAGCAGGATATGCTTATCGTGGGGCAGAGTACACAGAAAATCTTGTGCGTCAATTAATTGCAAGCTATGGTGATAAATTACATGTTTTTGCAGGACGCAATCCGAAATATGCTCATTTCTTAGATGCCAGTGATGATATGTTACAATAATAAAACCCTGACCACTATTGGTCAGGGTTTACTGCTTAATTACTTGCGCCAATTTGTAGCTTTTTCTGTAATTTATCTTCTGTAAAAATCCACCCTGTATAAGACGTAACAATTTCATAATCATCGTTTAAATGTGCAACAGCTACGAAAGGATAGCGATTATCACTACGATAACGTAAATCGATTAACCTTACTTCTGTTAAGCCATTTTCAAGTTCTGAAATTTCCCATCTGTACATTGGAGAGAAGGACACAAATGCAGCTAGATTAGAATCTTTCATTGCCGCATCTATAACAGCTGTTTTAGGTAAAGGCTTGATTTCGAATTTATCGTAAATATTAACAGTCCTTCCATAAGCACGCCCAACATAATAATGAGTCTTAGACTTGGCTGCGATTCGCCAGTGGAAGAAGCGCATTGTAGGTGCTACAATAACATATTCCTCGTCCTGAATGGTATGATGCACAGCTTTTTTTACAGCTCTTTGAACAGCAAATCGTAAAATATAATAAATCACAATTACGATATACATGATACTAAATGTCCAAACTGGATTTGTGCCAAATGCCCATAACACTATACCGAGGCAATGTAAGGAAAAGATAATTGGATCGAATGTATTGATGACACCTAATGCTACCCATTTTTTAGAGAATGGCCGAATTGCTTGCGTACCATAGGCGTTAAAAATATCAACAAAGACATGAAGGCCAACAGCTAAAAAGGTCCAAAGCCATAAATGAAACACATTTACGTCTTGCAAAATAAGCGATAAAACAACTGTAATTAAAATAGGCCAAATAGCCACAGCTGGTAGTGAATGTGTAATTCCTCGATGATGTCGAATATAGATAGCGTTATTACGTAGCTTTAACACAGTGTCGACATCTGGAGCTTGTGAGCCAATAATTGTCCCTGCCATTACTGCTGTAAAAGTCATTGAATGATTGGCTACTACAGGGTCGGCTAATGCAAGACCGCCAAGGGCAATACCCATAACGAAATGTGTACCTGAATCCAAAAATATCCACTCCTAGTATGCGGTAAAATCGAGTACAATGTGCATACATCTTTATTTCAATAATAATAAAAGATCTATTAAATTTTATGACATTCAAGCAAAGGAGACGATTTTTGTCGACTAAACCCGAATGTTCTTTTCTTAATTGTATACCCTTTTCATCATAAATTAAATCGTAAAAACAACGGAGGTCACTGTGAATTACCCATATGTAACAGAATTTCGACAATCTTTAGTCGACTGGTTTAACGCTGAGAAACGCGACTTACCGTGGAGACATACAACTGACCCTTATAAAATTTGGGTATCAGAAGTGATGCTACAGCAGACACGTGTCGACACAGTTATTCCTTATTACAATCGTTTTATGGAAAGTTTTCCAACATTAGATTTGCTCGCAGAAGCACCACAAGAATACTTACTGAAGCATTGGGAAGGTCTTGGGTATTATTCTCGAGCTCGCAACTTACAAGCAGGTGCTCGTGAGGTTTTAGAAAATTACGGAGGCGTAGTACCAGACAATCGCCACGAAATATCAAAATTAAAAGGTGTTGGTCCCTATACTGCAGGTGCTATTTTAAGTATTGCCTACAACAAGCCTGAACATGCAGTAGACGGTAATGTTATGCGAGTTTTAAGTAGGGTACTTGATATACATGATGACATCGCTATGCCAAAAACGAAGAAAGTTTTCGAAGTAGCGGTGGAGAAACTCATTGATCCTGAGCATGCTTCCTCTTTTAACCAAGGTTTAATGGAACTCGGCGCGCTTATTTGTACACCTACCTCGCCCAAATGTTTATTATGCCCAGTACGAGAATATTGTACGGCGTTTAATGAAGGGGAACCAGAAAAATTACCTGTCAAATCAAAAAAAATAAAAATGAAGCACCTTACATATGATGTCCTTGTATGTGAAGATGAAAACGGACGATTTTTAATGCAGCAGCGTCCTGAGAAAGGTCTACTTGCTAATCTATGGCAATTTCCGATGATTGACACAAGCCAATCTACAGTAGAAAACTTTAAAAAAGAATTTACAGTAAATGTTCATGCCGAACATGAGTTGCTTACATTTAAACATGTTTTTTCACATTTAACTTGGCATATAAATAGCTATTATATGAAATGTGAGTCTTTTGCGCAGGGCGACTGGCTAAGCCGAGAGCAAATAGAACGTTTGCCGATGCCTGTCCCGATGCTAAAAATTTGGGAAGAAGTCAAAAAGTAAATCGCAGGAAATTAAATCCATCTTAAAATAATCAATTCATGAGCATAAAAGTCATCACCTCAGTACACAATAACTAGCGTGGAGGTGAATGAAGGATGAAAAAACAAAACAACCAAAATTTCCAACCGAATAAAAACATGCAACGTCAAAGTGAAGAGTTTGGTTATGAAACGGACGTAAATGAAGTGCAAAAGCAAAATGCAAAAGCAGAGCAAAAGAAAGCTCCAGCTTCAGGCCGTTTCTCTAAAACTAACCAAGATTTAGGTGAGTAACACTTTGTAACTGCATAACTGCATTTACCTCTAAGGGGCTGTCTAAAATCCGAAAAGATGAAAAAGACAGCCCCTTTCTAATTGCTAAGAAAATCCTCTAAAAGTGGTATAGCGTTGCAATTAATTAAATAATCCCACTGAGGCTGACAAGCTTATAAAAATCGCTTTAATTGACTAAATTTTATACTAATTCAAAATGGCGTAGTGAAATTTGTGGTTTTCTAACTACACCTTTCGCGTACACATTGCTATAATATACTAGAGACTGCTAGATTTAGGTAGCATAGACGAAAAGGTGGGCTTCAAAATGGCATTACCGGTAGAAGGAGAAACGATACAAATACATAGTTATAAGCACAATGGCCGTATCCACCGTGTTTGGCAAGAAACGATGGTTTTAAAAGGAACAAAGAATATCGTTATCGGTGCGAATGAACGGACCCTTGTGACAGAATCCGATGGTCGGACATGGCTAACGAGAGAGCCTTCTATTTGTTACTTTCATGCGGAACACTGGTTTAACATCATCTGTATGCTACGTGAAGACGGTGTGTATTATTATTGTAATCTAAGCTCACCATTTGTTTTCGATAATAATGCCATTAAATATATCGACTATGATTTAGACATTAAAGTTTATCCTGACATGTCTTATACCCTCTTAGATGAGGATGAATATGAGCTTCATCGTAAGGAAATGTCTTATCCTGAAGTCATTGATAAAATTTTAAAGCGCAATGTCGATAAATTAATAAGCTGGATTCAACAAAAAAGAGGACCATTTGCACCCGACTTCATCGATGTCTGGACAAATCGTTACAAGTTCCAGCTTGATATGCAGTCAGATGATTGTTAGTGACACCTATTAGTTTACCTAATAGGTGTTTTTTTGTTGGATACAGCCAACTGTAAAGAGAGAAGTAAAATAGTTCGCTGTAAAGTCAATATAACTGTATTTTAATCAAAATATTGCTATAATACGTAGGGCATTCATAATCGAATGTCTGTTTCTTTTTGTAAGGATGTGATGAAAAGTTGGGAAGCATAAAGCGGTATATGCGCTTTGTAAAACCATATACATGGGAAATTATTTTAACGATTATCATTGGTATAGTGAAATTTGCTATTCCCCTGTTTATTCCACTACTCATTAAAATTGTGTTAGATGATATTATTGCAGCAGAAGACCTAACAGATGTAGATAAAACAAAAGAGCTGTTATATTGGTTAGGCGGAACCATTATTGTGTTCTTTATTATCCGTCCACCAATCGAGTATTATCGTCAATATTTTGCACAACACGTTAGTAATAAGGTGTTGTTTGATATTCGTAAGGAAATCTACGCACATTTACAGCGATTAAGTTTAAAATATTATGCCAATACACGTGCTGGAGATGTTATATCAAGGGTCATTAATGATGTTGAGCAAACGAAGAACTTTGTTATGACGGGGTTAATGAATGTTTGGCTGGACCTAGCGACGATTATTATTGCGATTGTCATTATGCTAACAATGGATGTAAAGCTGACATTAGTCGCATTAGTCGCTTTCCCATTTTATGCATTAAGTGTGAAATACTTTTTTGGCAAACTGCGAGCTTTAACACGTAAACGTTCTCAAGCACTTGCGGGTGTACAAAGTTATTTACATGAACGTGTAGCTGGTATGAGCATTATTAAGAGTTTCACACTAGAAAAGCATGAACAAAAATTATTTGATACAGCAAATGGGGAATTTTTAGAAAAGGCACTCGACCAAACAA
This sequence comes from Lysinibacillus sp. FSL L8-0126, assembly GCF_038630385.1. Classification (NCBI taxonomy): domain Bacteria; kingdom Bacillati; phylum Bacillota; class Bacilli; order Caryophanales; family Bacillaceae; genus Lysinibacillus; species Lysinibacillus sp. FSL L8-0126. The sequence goes on from NZ_CP152028.1 coordinate 2,231,803, forward strand.
AGTGGAATGCTAAGTCATTTGCAGTAGTTAATACAATCACGGATGTAGCGCCATTGTTGGTCATAGCCTATGCGGGCTACCAAGTCATAAATGGATCACTTTCAGTTGGAACAATGGTTGCTTTTATTGCTTATATTGAACGATTGTATGGTCCACTTCGCCGCCTTGTAAGTGCCTCGACTACTTTGACGCAGTCGATCGCCTCAATGGATCGGATGTTTGAATTAATAGATGAGCCTTATGAAGTGAAAAACAAGGACAATGCTCGTGAACTACTACGTGCAAATGGGGAAGTTTGCTTTCACAACGTGTCCTTCCAATATGAAAAAGTTGGCGCATCTATTTTAAATGCTATCGATTTTACGATTAATCCTGGAGAAACTGTTGCATTTGTTGGGATGAGTGGTGGTGGTAAATCCACGATTATCAGTTTGATTCCTCGTTTTTACGATACAACAAGTGGTAAGGTGACGATTGATGGACACGATGTACGAGATATCACTATACATTCGTTACGCTCACAGATTGGTATTGTTCTGCAAGATAATATACTTTTTAGTGATTCTGTTAAAGAAAATATTTTAATGGGACGACCAGATGCAACAGATGAACAAGTCATTGAGGCAGCTAAAGCTGCAAATGCACATGACTTTATTATGGGTTTGCCTAATGGCTATGATACAAAGGTTGGAGAACGAGGTGTAAAGCTATCTGGCGGGCAAAAACAACGGGTTGCTATTGCGCGAGTATTTTTAAAAAATCCACCGATTTTAATCCTTGATGAAGCTACTTCTGCGTTAGATTTAGAAAGTGAAGCATTGATTCAAGAATCACTCGATAAACTTGCTCATGAACGGACGACCATTATCATCGCACATCGTCTGTCTACTATTACCCATGCGGATAAGATTTTCGTCATAGATCATGGGCAATTAATAGAAAATGGTACACATGAACAATTAATGGACAGACAAGGAACGTATTATAATTTATTCCAAGTACAGCATTTAGATTAAAATTTATATGATATATGGAATTTTTTCAAAATAGCCTTTCATTTAATGAAGGCTATTTTTTTGTTATAAAGGCTAAAAAACTATCTCTTTATAAGATTTAGTTATTATGAAATGAGATTAATGTAGAAATACTATGTAATTTGGAGAATATTAGTGATTGAAAGAGCAAAGATTTTTAGGTAGAATTATCTGAAAATAGGGAATTTAACAAAAGTTATAGTATGCTGTTAATAACATTATACAACTAAGTAAAATATAGGTAGGGTGGGACGTTGCGCATGAGGAAGAAGCTACTAGAAATAAAAGGTTTAAAAACAACCTTTTTCACAGATAATGGACAAATTCCTGCTGTAGATGATATCGATTTTTCTGTCCATGAAGGAGAAATTTTAGGAATTGTAGGAGAATCGGGAAGCGGAAAAAGCGTTACGTCGCTGTCCATCATGGGATTGATCCCATCACCACCAGGGAAAATAACAGGTGGCGAAATTTTGCTAGATGGCAAAAATCTCGCAAAATGTACGGATAAACAAATGCAAAAAATTCGTGGAAAAGACATTGCAATGATATTCCAGGAACCAATGACTTCTCTCAACCCCTTGTTTACGATTGGCGACCAGTTAAAAGAAGCGATTCTAATTCATAATCCAAAATGGTCGAAAAAGGAAGCGTTTGCAAGAGCGGTTGAAATTATGAAACTTGTAGGTTTACCACGGGCTGAGGAATTGTTAAAGGATTACCCCCACCAGCTATCTGGTGGAATGCGTCAAAGGGTTATGATTGCCATGGCACTTGTTTGTGATCCTCAAGTATTAATTGCAGACGAGCCTACAACCGCATTAGATGTGACGATTCAGGCTCAAATATTACAGCTCATGAAAGACTTAAATAAACGGTTGAATACAGCTGTGTTGTTAATTACACATGATTTGGGCGTTGTAGCGGAGACTTGTGAGCGAGTGATTGTAATGTATGCTGGACAAATCGTGGAAGAGGCACCGATTCAAGAAGTTTTTACTAATCCGAAACATCCTTATACACAGGGACTTATTCAATCAGTACCTGATATGCGTTATAAAAAAGACAATCTATATTCTATTCCTGGTAGTGTACCAAAACCTGGGAGCATCCAGGTCGGCTGTCGATTTGCGGCACGCTGTGAACATGCGATGGAACGTTGTTTACAAGAAACACCACCTTTATTTGAGGCAGCAGAGAACCATAAATCGAGATGTTTTTTACTAGAGAAGCAGGGGGTGGAACAGCGTGTCGAAAGCGTTATTAAAGGTTGATGGTTTAAAAAAATATTTTCCTATTCGAAAGGGTGTCCTGAATTCACATGCCGGGGATGTGAAGGCGGTGGATGATGTTTCATTTGAGGTATTTGAAGGAGAAACATTAGGCATTGTAGGAGAGTCAGGCTGTGGTAAATCCACAACAGGCCGCTTATTAATGCGTTTATTGGAGCCAACGGAAGGTAAAATAGAATTCGCAGGTAAAGTAATTTCAGAATTATCCAATAATGAAATGAGGAAGGCACGTAGAGATATTCAAATGATTTTTCAGGATCCCTATGCCTCATTAAATCCGCGCCATAACATCGGCAAAATTTTAGAGGAGCCCCTTATTGTTCATGGCATAGGAAATGCCAAAGAGCGGAAACAAAAGGTGTTGGAGCTACTTGAGATTGTTGGTTTGAATGAATATCATATCAAGCGTTATCCGCACCAGTTTAGCGGAGGGCAAAGGCAGCGTATCGGAATTGCTAGAGCCTTGATGACCAACCCGCGCTTAATTATTGCGGACGAGCCAGTATCTGCGCTAGATGTGTCCATTCAGGCACAAGTATTAAATTTATTGCAAAAGCTGCAAAAGGAATTAAAGCTGACTTATATTTTTATTTCCCATGATTTAGGGGTAGTGCGCCACATCAGCAATCGTGTTGGCGTAATGTACCTAGGTAAATTAGTAGAGTTGACAGCGAGTGAGGACTTATATGCTGAACCGCTTCATCCATATACACAGGCACTCTTATCTTCGGTCCCTGTTCCTGATCCGATGTTTGAACGGGAACAGATCATTATTTCTGGAGATATTCCGAGTGCATCAAACCCGCCAAGCGGTTGTACTTTCCATACGAGATGTCCTTTTAAAAAGGAGCAATGCTCCCAAGTAGTACCTAAAATGCAAGAAGTAAAACCGGGTCATTATGTTGCTTGCCATCTTTATGGGGCGCTTCAACATTCAATGATATAAAAACTCATAGGGGGAAATTTAATGAAGAAAAAGAAGCTTTGGACTTTAGGGGTAATGCTACTCCTTATTCTCTCGACAATCTTAGCAGCTTGTGGCGGCTCAGATACTAAGGATACGGGTAGTAAAGATACATCAACTGGTGGCGATACAGCTGGCAGTGGTGAACCAAAAATATTAGTGTATGGTCGTGGTGGAGATTCAGTAGCACTAGACCCTGCTGTTGTTACAGATGGTGAATCTTTTACGGTAACAGCTAATATTTATGAAACATTAGTAAACTTTGGCGAACAAGATGTAACGATTCAACCTGGGTTAGCAAAATCATGGGAGGCTTCAGAAGATGGATTAACTTATACTTTTGAGCTACAAGAAGGTGTGAAGTTCCATGATGGTACAGATTTTAATGCCGAGGCAATTGTGAAAAATATTGAACGTTGGAAGTCAAGTACTGATAAATATCCTTATTTTAGCTCCCAATTTGTCGTTGGAGACAAACAAGTAATCGAATCAGTTACTGCTGAAGGTGACTATAAGGTTGTATTTAAGTTAAGTCAACCACAAGCACCATTCCTAAAGAATTTAGCCATGTCCCCATTTGCGATTGCTTCGCCTACAGCATTTGAGGCAGATGAAGAAGGCTTATCTGCAAATCCAGTAGGAACAGGCCCATTCAAATTTGTTAGCTGGGTACGTAATGATTCTGTAACGATCGAGAAAAACCCAGACTACTATATTGATGGCTATCCAAAATTAGATAAAGTTATTTATCGTTCTATTCCAGATAACTCTGCGCGTTTAAATGATTTGTTAGCAGGCAATATTGATGTGGCTGATGGTTTAAGTCCATCTGATAAAGCAACAATCGAAGGCGATGCTAAATTACAATTAATCGAACGTCCATCTATGAACGTTGGTTATCTAGGTTTAACAGTGACTCGACCACCATTCGATAATGTCAAAGTGCGTCAAGCAGTCAACTATGCAATTGATAAGCAAGCATTGGTGGATGCATTTTATGAAGGACTAGCAGAGCCAGCGAAAAATCCAATGCCACCAGTAATTTCAGGTTATAACGATGATGTTACAGGCTATACGTATGATCCTGAAAAGGCGAAGGCATTACTTGCTGAAGCAGGCTATGATGGTAAAGAAATTGAGTTATGGGCAATGCCAGTACCACGTCCATACATGCCAGACGGACAAAAAGTAGCAGAAGCGATTCAAAAGAACTTAGAAGATGTAGGCATTAAATCTAAAATTGTATCATTTGAATGGGCTACTTATTTAGAAAAAGCACAAAATGGTGAAGCGGATGCATTCTTACTTGGCTGGACAGGTGATAATGGAGATGCGGATAACTTCCTATACACGTTATTAGACGGTGATAATATCCATTCTAATAACTATACATTCTATGACAATCCAGAATTACACAAGTTGTTAACAGCTGCTCAAACTGAAATTGATGAGGACAAGCGTAATGAACTTTATAAGCAAGCTCAAGTCATGATTTCTGAGGATGCTCCATGGGTTCCACTTGCTCACTCTATTCCAATTTTAGCTGCTAATGTGAAAGTGACGAATTATATTGCGCATCCTACAGGTTCTGACCGTTTAGATGCAGTAGATATTCAATAGTAAACTTCATTTTCTAATTGAATAGAGGAGTTTAAAAGAATCTGCTTGCTTTTCTGCGGGTAAGCCGTGGAAATCTCGCAGATTCTTTTCTAGTAATAGACAATCATTTTCTCCTGTGTGAAAGATCACTCATCTAAACATTCAAAATCGTTTGGTGAAGGTTCAACCTTTCAACAGTATATAAAGACTTCAAAGTAGATTATGAAAATCATAGAGAGGTGATGAAGATGCTTCACTATATGGGGAGACGTTTACTCCAGCTAATCCCAGTTTTGCTTGGAATGACTTTTATCGTCTTTATGTTGATACGCGCAATACCTGGTAATCCAGCACAAGTTATTTTAGGACAACAGGCGACAAAAGAGGCGGTCGAGGCGTTAAACGCAAGTTTAGGATTAGATAAGCCTTGGTATACACAATATTTTAGTTATTTAGCAGGCATTTTTCAGGGAGATTTAGGTGTTTCCTTACGTACAAAATTACCTGTATCAGAAGAAATTTTTCCATACTTAGCAGCAACAGCTGAACTTGCATTTTTCGCAATGATTATTGCCATTGTTATTGGGGTGAATGCGGGTATTATTTCTGCATGGTTCCAAAATTCTTGGTTCGATTATACAGCGATGGTGGTGGCATTAGTTGGTGTATCTGTACCTGTATTCTGGCTAGGCTTGATGGAACAGTGGACATTTAGTAGTCAGCTTGGCTGGTTACCTACTTCTGGTCGAGAGGATGTTCGAAATCCAATAACCTCTATAACCCATTTTTATTTATTGGATACGCTCATTCAAGGGCGCTTCGATCAATTTATTGAAGTTGTAAAGAGGTTAATATTACCAGGAGTTGCACTGGCAACCATTCCTATGGCTATTATTGCAAGAATCACAAGATCTTCTATGTTAGAAGTTATGCGCTCAGATTATGTACGTACTGCAAGAGCAAAAGGCCAAAAAATGTTTATTGTTGTGTATAAGCATGCTCTAAAGAACGCTATTATTCCTGTAATAACGGTAATCGGGTTACAGACGGGGTTACTGCTAGGGGGAGCCATTCTAACAGAGACGATTTTTAGTTGGCCAGGAATTGGTCGTTATATTTATGATGCGATTGGCTTCAGGGATTATCCTGTCATTCAATCAGGTATTCTAATCGTTGCATTTATTTTCATCATGATTAACTTAATCGTGGACTTACTGTATACAGTGATTGATCCACGTATTAAATACAAATAGAAGGGAGCTGCAATGATGACTGGAGCAATTGACATAAAAAAAGAAGCAGCACCAGTTCAAGAACGAGCGGTCGGTCCATGGTTAGAGGGCTGGCGAAGCTTTAAAAAGAGCAAAATCTCTTTAATAGGTGCAGGGATTGTTATATTTTTTATATTACTTGCTGTAGTAGGACCGCTCGTTGCACCACAAGGGATAAATGAACAAGATTTATCGAAGCGTTTACTAGCGCCATCAGGTGATCATTGGTTTGGAACAGATGATTTTGGGCGAGATATTTTTTCTAGAATCATTCATGGTGCACGGATTTCGCTATGGGTAGGCTTTTTTTCAGTTGTTTTATCGGTAATTGTGGGTAGTTTGCTTGGTATTATCGCCGGTTATTATGGTAAATGGATTGATACAATTATTTCACGTATTTTTGATATTATGCTCGCTTTCCCTAGTATGCTATTAGCGATTGCTGTTGTGTCGGTACTAGGACCATCCTTACAAAATGCATTAATTGCCATTGCCATTATTAACATACCGAATTTTGGACGTTTAATTCGTTCCAAAGTGTTGAGCGTCAAAGAAGAAGAGTATATTGTCTCGGCAAAAGCAATCGGCATGCGTGATTCACGAATTTTATTTTCACATATTTTGCCGAATTCTATGACGCCTATTATTGTACAAGGAACGCTTGCAATTGCGACTGCCATCATCGAAGCAGCAGCATTAGGCTTCCTCGGACTGGGCGCTCAAGCACCAGCACCTGAGTGGGGAAAAATGTTAGCAGATGCTCGAAAGTTTTTATTAAATGCTCCTTGGACTATGATTTTCCCTGGATTAGCAATTATGCTAACGGTTCTTGGCTTTAACCTGATGGGAGATGGCCTAAGAGATGCACTCGATCCAAAGATGAAAAGTTAGTTAAATACTATAGCCTTCTACTAGTTAGAAGGTTTTTTTAGCTATTTTGCCCATCTATACGAAAGGGAATAAAAGGAACTCTTTTACAGCAAAGTCGTTTTAAAGAGTAGTAGGTAACAGGAGGAATTTTCTAAAAATAAGCGAAAATATCTTTTAGGAGCCATTAATTGAATTTTTTGTCACGTTATTTTAGACTTAAAAAGTAGAAAAATTTTATTTTAGTAGATTATTACTTACCATATAATCTTTCAGTTGAAATACATATTTGAGGAGGGTGTTAAAATTGGGGATTAATTTACAAAAAGGGCAACGAGTTGATTTAACAAAAGGTAACGCAGGTTTAAATAAAATTAAAGTAGGTTTAGGGTGGGACCCTGTAGCGCAAGAGAAAAGTGGCGGCTTTTTAGGTGGTTTATTTTCTAGTAGAAATAGTGGCAGTGGCAGAAGCATAGACTGTGATGCTTCAGTCTTAATGCTGCAAGATGATAAGGTGATAGCGGGAGACGATGTTGTTTACTTTGGAAAATTAACAAGTAATTGCGGCTCTGTTCGACATTCTGGTGATAATTTAACAGGAGACGGCGATGGCGATGATGAAGTAATTACAATTGAGCTATCGTCTGTACCAACGCAATATAACAAACTTGTGTTTGTTGTAAACATTTATGATGCAGCAGGTCGTAATCAACATTTCGGTATGATTCAAAATGCATATATTCGTGTGTATGATGACAGGACAGGAAGCGAACTAATTCGCTATAATTTAACTGATAATTATTCGAATTTAACGACGTTAGTCTGTGGAGAAATTTACCGTCATAATAGTGACTGGAAATTTGCTGCAGTTGGTACGGGAACGAATGATATAAAACTTGGCGATGTTGTTCGAAGATATCAATAAATAAATGACTATATAGGAGGAATAAAGAGTATGGGAATTTCACTACAAAAAGGTCAAAAGGTAGATTTAACAAAAACAAATCCAGGATTAACAAATGTTGTTGTAGGTTTAGGCTGGGATACAAATAAATATGACGGTGGTAATGATTTTGATTTAGATTCATCTGTATTTTTACTGGCTGATACAGGCAAAGTAGCTGATCAAAATGACTTTATTTTCTACAACAATACAACAGGTGGCAACGGTTCAGTTGAACATTCGGGCGATAATTTAACGGGTGTTGGTGAAGGTGACGATGAAGTGGTAAAAGTTGCATTAACGCAAGTGCCTGCTCATGTTCAACGACTAGCCTTCACTGTAACAATCCATGATGCAGAGTCTCGTAGTCAAAATTTCGGAATGGTGTCTAATGCGTATATTCGTATTGTTAATGCTGCTTCCAACGAGGAAATTATCCGTTATGATTTAGGTGAGGATTTCAGTATTGAAACAGCTATCGTAGTAGGGGAATTATACCGCCATAATGGAGAATGGAAATTTAATGCAATTGGTGCTGGCTACCAAGGCGGCTTAGCTGCTTTATGTAATGATTATGGCTTAAGTGTAAACTAAAATTTCATCTTTGGACAGAAAGGGAGATTTTGAATGGCTATTCAATTAAGTAAAGGGCAACGTATTGATTTAACCAAGCAAGACCCAGGATTAAATAGCATTGGCATTGGCTTAGGCTGGGATGTTAAGCAATTTGATGGTGGGCAAGACTTTGACCTCGATGCATCTGTATTTTTACTAGATGCATCAGGTAAATGTCGTAATGAACAAGATTTTATCTTCTATAATAATTTAGCGAGTCTAGACCAATCTGTTGTTCATACAGGTGATAATCGTACGGGTGAAGGTGATGGGGATGATGAAAAGATTCTTGTCAACTTAAAGCAAGTATCACCTCAAATTGAAAAGATTGTGGTAACGGTTACTATCTATGATGCTGAGGGTCGTCATCAAAACTTCGGACAAGTACTAAATGCTTATGTTCGATTGACAAATGAAGATTCGGGATCAGAGGTATTACGCTATGATTTAGGCGAAGATTTCAGTATTGAAACTGCCGTTGTATTTTGTGAGCTTTACCGTCATAATGGCGAGTGGAAATTTGCCGCAGTAGGCTCAGGCTATCAGGGTGGACTAGCAGCATTAATCAACGCATATGGCCTACAGTAACGAGTAGGGTATAGGTACATGACATGACGGGGGATCTTCGGTGGATGTAATAAACGAGATATTAAATACATATGCACAGTTTTTTAACTGGCAGATGTGGGGACAAGTTTTAACAGATCCAGTATCATGGGGCCTTATTTTTTCATTGATTATTATGGAAGGGCTATTGTCTGCAGACAATGCGCTTGTTTTAGCAGTACTTGTTAAACATCTTCCACAGCATCAGCGGAAAAAAGCGCTAATGTATGGGATGTTTGGGGCTTATTTTTTCCGATTTCTCTTCATCGGTATTGGCGTTTACCTCGTAAAATTCTCTATTGTTAAAGTGATCGGTGCAACTTATTTAATGTGGTTAGTCATATTACATTTTAAAAATAAAAGCACTGATGAAGGAGACGCACACGAGTTTAAGAAGACAGGTTGGATGGTTCGAGTCTTTGGTACTTTCTGGGCGACTGTTATTTCAGTTGAATTAATGGATATCGCCTTTTCAGTAGACTCTATATTAGCGGCATTTGCCATATCCGATCAAGTATGGGTTCTTTTATTAGGTGGAGTTTTAGGCATTATTATGATGCGTACCATCGCTGGTGTATTTCTTTCATTGATTGAACGTGTACCAGAACTTGAAACGACTGCCTATATTTTAATTGCCATTATTGCATTGAAAATGTTTGCTAGTATTTTTGGATTCCATCTTTCACATGAAGTATTCTTTATTATTTTAATTGCTGCATTCTTATTGACGTTTATTGTTCACAAGATGAATAAGAAAACAGCAGTGTAAACAAGGCACTGTATTGGTCTGTATAGAACAGGCTGATACAGTGCTTTTTTCACAAAAGGCATAGTTATCGGGGAGAGGATTAGATGCAACACTTTGCAACAGAAGCAGAGACGATTTTTTTTAAGAAGCCACAGCCTTTTACTAAGTGGGAAACGCCAGATATTTTATCATATGCTCTAGGTGCGACTCTGTATATGCCAGCTTCTATGCCTGCGATTGTGAGTTTGATTCAATCACAAAAATATGAAGAACTCACATCGCTCGTCATTGATCTGGAGGATGCAGTAGGCGATATAGAATTACAAGATTGTGAAGCGAAGTTGATGGAGGATATTAGTGAGCTATATGCACTCTATCAACAAAAAAAATTATTACTTCAGGATCTACCATTACTTTTTATTCGTGTACGTCATGTTGAGCAATTTCAAAGGTTAACAACTATTTTAGGGGAAAAGCAAGAAATATTAACGGGCTATGTATTTCCAAAGTTTACAGCAGCACAGGGCGCCCGTTATTTTGAGCTTCTTGAACAAACAATTTTAGAAAATGACTTAATTCTATATGGTATGCCGATTTTAGAGAGCCGTGAGGTGCTCTATAAGGAATCTCGCATGGAAGCATTATTAGACATTAAGGCAGTGCTACATCAATACAGAGCTCGTGTATTAAATGTACGTATTGGTGCTACTGATTTCTGTGGCATTTATGGAATTCGTCGTCGTATGGACTCGACCATTTATGATATCAGTGTGATCCGTGATTGTATTGCAGATATTGTCAACGTCCTTGGTCGTGAGGAAGACGGGTTTGTTATCTCGGGGCCTGTGTGGGAGTATTTTAGTAATCAGCGTGTATTAAAGCCTGCATTAAGAGAAACACCATTTAGTGAAAAGGGAGCTCTTGATACGAGGAAAGCATTATTAGACGATTGTTTAGATGGATTAATGAAAGAAGTGTTAATGGATAAACAAAATGGTATTGTGGGAAAAACAATTATTCATCCTAGTCATATCCGTGTTGTTCATGCCCTCTATGCCATTTCCTATGAAGAATATTTAGATGCTCTAAGTATTGTAGAGAATAATGATGGTCGCAAAGGTGTGATGAAAAGTCACTATGCGAACAAGATGAATGAAATCAAACCACATATGAGATGGGCACAGCGAATATTAAAACAGGCACAGGTCTATGGTGTCTATCATGAATCTGTCGATTTTGCCTCACTCTTATTAAATTCAGAAATAGGTGGTAGTGTTTATGCAACAACAAATGAGTAAATTAAGCATTTTACCGGATTATTCAATCGATATAGAAATTACCCACAATCCGCATAATTTTGCGCTAACCAACTTGTTTAAAATGGCTGCTCGTATTAATAAGAAGAGACAATTTTTGTTTGTGAGCACCGTACTTGGTAAACATTTAGCTGTGCGCCCGCAAGTGCCCTTACTGACAGGGACCCTGCTCGCCATGATGTATCATCAGCATCTTACTGGACAAAAAGTAGCAGCTTCATCAGCAGTCGTTAAAGCTTTAAAAGAGGGTGCGGATTTGTCAGAAGTACAAAATTCTACAGAGGGTAGCCTCGAGTTAGCACAAGAAACATTGTTCATTGGATTTGCCGAGACAGCTACTGCACTAGGACATGCGGTATTTAACGCATACGATTCGAATGCAATGTATATTCACACAACACGTGAAGTGCTTCCCGATTTTGAGCCCTTTGTTACATTTGAGGAAGAACACTCCCATGCGACAAGCCATAGAATTTATACTGAGGAGCCAGAAGTGTTACTACAAGCTAAACGCATTGTGTTAATTGATGATGAGATTACTACTGGAAATACGGTTATTAATATCATTCAAACATTAAGACAGAAATTTCCGTTAGTTAAGCAGTATGCTGTGCTCTCTATTTTAGATTGGCGTTCTGAACAGCAACAAAAGATTTTTCAGCAATTAGAAGAGCAATGGGGTATTTCCATTACGTTCACCTCAATCATCTGTGGACACTTTAATTGTTCTGGTATACCAAGCTTAACGAGCACACAGCCTAATATACTAACACAACCTACAAATAATCTGACACTATGGCCAATTCAAGAATCTATTGATCGTAAGTTTTATCGATCTATTGCTGAGAATAAATTCGTAAATAGTCAACCCTATCTAGTAGCAACAGGGAGATTTATGCTCACGTCAAAACAGCATTTTCAACAAAAGAAAATGTTACAGACCATCGCCAAGCAATTACAAAAGCTTCGTACAGATGGTCCGGCATTAGTTATTGGAACAGGTGAGTTTATGTATGTCCCTATGCAAATTGCCTCTTATTTAGGAAACGACGTTTATTTTCAATCAACTACTCGTAGTCCGATCTATTGTACGGACGATTTAGGATACACGATTACTGAAAAAATAGCCTTTGAAAGTCCAGAGAATAATGGCGTTGATAATTATTTATATAATATACAAAGCCAATCCTACACGGAACTTTTCTTTATGGTGGAACGTATAGCAAGTAAAGAGGTTGTTGCTCGTGTGGTAAATGAGTTACAAATACTAAGTAACGCCAAAGTCTACGTGATTTGTATGCATGAATGGGAGGTAGAACAATGATTTCAACTTTGCAGCCAGACAAAATGGGGAGCTATGCACCAGATGATGTTCTATTTTTATTGCGTGATATTGGGCATGTTTATCTTGAACTGGATAATGAAAAACGTGAACAGCTTATTCAATCAGGCACACATTATTCTGAAATGCTACCAATGGAAAGGCAACCATCTAACACCTATATGAATCTTTTTTATAAAACGTTAGATGCGCATGTAGAGAGAGTAGCCATCGCTGTTGGAGTGGTGGCAGAGCAAATCATTGAAAATAGAGGGCTAGAAAACTTAGTGCTTGTTAGTTTAGCAAGGGCAGGTACACCCATTGGCATTTTAATCAAACGGTATATAGCCATGCGATATAGGGTGAATATTCCACATTACTCTATTTCTATACTACGTGGTCGAGGGTTTGATGAGGTAGCGATCCGTTACATTTTGACAGAGCATCCCCTAGGAAATCTTCAATTTATTGATGGCTGGACAGGAAAAGGGGCAATTACCAATGAATTAATCCATTCCTGTCAAAAATTTAATGCGCAACAGCCCGGACAATTAAATGCCAATTTAGCTGTATTGGCTGATCCTGGGCATTGTGCTACCATCTATGGAACTCGTCAAGACTTTTTAATCCCGTCTGCTTGTTTAAATTCGACTGTATCTGGATTGGTGAGTAGAACGGTGTTAAATTTACAGTTCATGGATGCAAATGACTTTCATGGTGCTAAATACTACAAAGAGTTAGAAGATATGGATGTCTCTAACCTGTACATAGAACGTATCGTCACATGTTTTGAACATGTACAGAGTACGATATTGCAACAATTTCAAGAGCAGGTCATCGCTCCCATTACTTGGGAGGGCATGAAGTCTGTGCAAAAGATTCAACGCGATTTTGGCATTGAGAATATTCATTTTATCAAACCAGGTGTAGGTGAGACGACTAGAGTGTTGCTTCGACGGTTACCTTGGAAAATTTTAATTAATCCACAGTACTTGCATGAATTGGGACATATTTTATTATTAGCCAAAGAAAAAAATGTACAGGTAGAAGAATATTCGAATATGTCCTATGCATGTTGTGGCTTAATCAAAGCATTATAGAGGAGATTATGATGATACTATTTACATCGGATTTAGATAGAACGCTTATTTATTCTCAACGTATGATGGAGAGTTTTCCGCCGATTACAGAGACAGTGGTCGTTGAACACAAGGCGGAGAAAGCAATGAGCATGATGACGCAGGCAACAGCATCTCTATTGCAACAGATACACCAACAAACAATATTTGTACCTGTTACGACTAGGGCATTACATCAATATAAAAGAATTCATTTTATTAGTGATATGTGTCCTGCTTTTGCAATTACAAGCAATGGGGGTACAATATTAGAAAAGGGCCAGCCCTCTGAAAAATGGACGAAAACACTATGTAGACGTATTGCAGATTCTTCAATCCCACGAGAGGATCTGTTAAAGCATTTTCAATCAATTAAATCCGATACATGGCTACAACGTTCTTTGTATATAGATAATCTGTTTTATGTACACCATGTGGATCTTGAAACTTTACCACACATGGAATTACAAGCTATGATTCAAGAGTTTGATACGTATGGCTGGTATGTTCTTTTACAAGGTAAAAAATTGTATTTTATGCCCAAGGTACTGACGAAGGAAGCGGCTATCGAATATATGAAAGAGTTCTGTACATACGATGTGCATATAGCGGCAGGGGATTCTATTATGGATTATGGAATGCTGGCGATGGCTGATTTAGCTTTTACACCGAATCATGGAGATTTAAAGGATAAACAGCCAAAAGTTTTACAAAATACAACTTACTCGGCTTATAATGGTGAAGCATTTACTAAAGATTTGCTAGATACGGTTTTACAGATGACTTCACAACAGACAATAGTATAAGCTTTCAATTATTTTTGTCATAAGATAGAGTCGTCCTATGACAAATGAATGCTTCAGCATATGCTGAGGATGATTTTAGGAGGTGCGTTTGTATGCAAACAATCACAATTAAATCAGTGTTGGAGCGTCATCCTGATGATTGGCTACAGGCGTTTCAAGATTCACCAAAGGATCGTGCATTTTATGAGGAAACAGCACAACAAGTTAGTTTTAGTAGGATTGCTGTTCGTGTATTAGGTGTACCAATCGAAGAAGATGATTATTTCAATTCGTTATTTACATTGTCACAAAACGCTAATATCCATATTTTAAGTGAAGAATTAAATAAGCATATTGAACAAAAGGATTTTCAAGCCATACAAACAATTTTATCGCAGCATCAACAAACGCCAAAAGGGCTATCTATTAATCGTCTAGTGGCGATGATGTATGGTCATCAGTTAATACCAAAGCATGATGATGGTGTTATGAATCGCCATTTACAATTAGCGACCATTAAAGTAGTAGAACTATTCCAACAACAACAATCGTTAGGTCTGCTAGCAAATGATTTTCGCCGATTTTTAATTGATATGGTGAAGTGGCTAAAAAACCATTGGATTATATGGACAAAATCCATGAAACCAACTGATGATTTTCCTAAAGTTGTTTGGTATGGGGAAACCACTATAAGTCAGCGTTATTTCTTATTACTATTAATGGAGCTTGGCTGTGACGTCTTAATTTTCCATCCAGCTAAAATAGATGAATTAGCAGAGATTGACCCTACTGATACATTCTCTATCACGTACGCATATGCTAATCAAACAACTTTACAGCCATTTCCTGATAAGCTTCGCGATCGGCAGGCAACGGTAGGTTATCGCTCTAGTCAGCATTTTGAACAATTAATGCATGATCAACAATCAGGTGTCTATAAGCCTTGGCAGTTTAAAGATTTTATGCCACGTTCATTAACATTACGGATGACATATGATGATATTTTTATTTATGCAAAAGAGAAGGCTTTGGTTCGACCGCAGTTTGAAGTGATTGGAGATGAGGTAGTCATCCCAGTTATATTTGCAAAAATTAGTGGTGTTTCAAGCCAAAGAGAAGAATACTGGCATCAAATGCATCAATTACTGACAAGTTCGCAAACGGTTTTTGTACAGGAATTTCCTTATGCAGCAACAAGCAGAGCCAATTTTCATTTTCATTATAAGCATTGCTTAGTGAATGGGGAGCTGTCAGTAGAGCGTATTATGCAAAGTGATTGGTGGCAATATGGTGAGTTAACATTGGAGCTACAGCGTGCAATCGCCCACACGATAAAAACTTCCTGTGAGCAGCCCATGTTGAAACAACAGCCAAATGAGACTTTATATGATTTACAGTTATTTTTATTCAAACAAATGACGATGATTCCTCAGGATATCCTGCGATTAATGCAAAGCTTTGATTATTCACAAGATGTACCCAAACTGGTATTATATCAAGCACCTCAGCAACCAGCTTTATCACGTGAGGATATGGCATTATTGGCATTTTTAAATCGTTTTGGTATGGATATTATATTTTATAATCCGACAGGCCAACTTGACTTAGAAAAGCATTTGCAAGAGGATACATTCGATGTACATCGTTTAGAACATATGCTATTTGACTTGCCCTATGAAGAACCCAAACAGCAAAAAACTGCACCCGATAAAATCATTAAAAAACTCTTTAATCGTTTTTTCTAATGGCAGGAAGGAGGCGGCACGAATGTCAAATATCTCGAAGACGTTGGAGCAGCTGACCTTAGAAACCGCTGACGCCGTCAAAGAACAGTTGCGAGACCATGCAGAGGTTCAGCAAATTGCTAATCGAATCAATATAAAAAATCAGTTAGAACTATTGGCGCTCGGAAAAGAGCCAGCGACAAAATTAGCTACATTTGCAGATCAGATTTTAGCTATTATTACCCGCTCAACATCCTTTGAATCAAATGAATTATTTAAGCAGCTTGAAGTTCTAATGCAGACATTTGATAAAAAAGATTTTACTGAGCAAAAGGGCTTTTTTAAAAAGCTATTTGCACGTAAAACCAAAAATGATGAAGATTTATTTGCCAAATACAATGTACTGGGTAGAGATATTGAGAAAATTCATTATCATTTTGTGTTGATGGAAGAGGAATTAGCGAAGGATAATCGAATACTTGCACGATTATATAACGAGGACTTGATGTACTATCTTGAACTAGAAAAATATATCGTAGCTACTGATATAAAATTACATGAAGTACAAACAACATTGATTCCGATGTATGAAAAGCAGAGCGAGGCTGGTAATCAGGTGGCGAAAATGGAGCTGAATAGTTTGCAAGCAATTGCTGAGATGCTCCGACAGAAAATAGATGAATTAGAAAAATCACGTATGGTCGCCATTTTAACAGCTCCGCAAATCGAAATGCTACGTCATGGCAATAGTGAACTGATGGAACAAATTAATGGCGCTTTTGTTAAGACCATCCCTGTTTTTAAAATGGGATTAATGAATGCGGTGAATGATAGGCGACAACAATTACAAAATCAATCTGCATCAGCCTTTGAAAATCGTCTGAAGCAATTCGGAGGAGCTAGCGATGAAGCGGTGCAATTAAGCACTGCTATGGGTCAGCAATCAGGCCCAACACAGAGCCTCGAAGAAATGTGGGACATTATTGTTTCAGGTATTGAAAATTATCAGCATTTACGTGATGAGCAAACGGTAAAACGTCAGCAAGCAGAGCAACAGCTGCTAACATTGCGAAACTAACACCCTTCCTCTAAAGTAGGTCACTACTTGGAGGATTTTTTTTGTATAGTAAAAGCGACAGATTAATCTTGATTTAGCGGGTGTTCAAACTCCCTTGATTTAAGATCATCTGTCGCTTAAAACGCTAGTTAAATAAATTCTTCTTCAAATTCTACATTGATTTCATGTCCATGATGACTTTGATAGGATACGATGAGTGTATCTAGATGCTCTAGATTTTCCTCATAATCTAAAATACGCGATAGTATATAAAGTAGGTGATAGCTAGAAAATTCCATATCGCCTTCTTCACGAGCAAAGTTGACTTGCTTGATGAAAATTTCCATCAGTTCATTGCGTTGGACATAGTCGATGCTTTTACTCCACTGTGAATGCTCAGGCTTTAATTTCCCTGTATATTTCAAGAGCAATTGTTCATGGTATGTTAATAAGGAATCAAGTCGCTCCTGTATCATCAAGTGAAATTGCGTAGGTAGCTGCGCCAATTCGTTTTCATGCTTATGCAAACGCTGTAGTAATTCTAAGCTTTTTTTGGAAGTTAAAATCATTTGACGATAGACTACAAGTTTACGTGCTTTCACATACTTTTTATTTTTGAAGTAATTACGTTCTTCCTTGAATAAATCATACAGCGTATCCACGCGCAACATACGGCTTTTAAATTTACTTAATGCTCCCTTTGTGGATGTATGCTCAGAAGCCTGACGTACAGCAAGTCGTGTCCAACGAATAATATCGTCCTGTAAAATATAGATTTTACGGAATAGCTTTACCTCGTATTTCGGTGGTAGGAAAACAAGGTTAACAACAAATGCTGCTAACACTCCAACTAATATAGTAACAAAGCGTATCAATCCAAACGTTAAGAAGTCATCGCCTTGAAATTCCATAATAGCCACAACTGACACCAACGCCAACGAAAGCGATTTTTCAAGTTTAAACTTCAACATTAAACCAATAGCTATTATGACGGCTATGCCAATGGCAACAACATGATGGCCAAAGAGTAAGCCAAACATAACGGCGATAGTCGCACCTATAATATTTGCCTGCACTTGCTCTACAATAGTTTGATATGAACGATAAATAGAAGGCTGAATCGCAAAAATGGCTGCAATTCCAGCAAAAACAGGTGAAGGGAGCTTTAATAACTCTGCGATAAACAGTGCTAAGACAATAGCGACACCAGTTTTAAATACACGGGCACCTAATTTCATAAAGATGTCCTTTCTGTCTAATATTTTTTAGTTTCTTTACATTATAGAAGGAAGTGCACATAAAATACATAGATTTGTATGCTTGAATATGAAAAAGGCGACTTTTACTAACAAGTCGCCTTTGTATTGTCACATGCTTACAATTGAGAAAACGCAGTATCTACGGCTTTAATAGTTTCAAGAATATCTGCTTCCGTATGCTCAGTTGTTAAGAACCACGCTTCATATTTAGAAGGAGCTAGATTGATACCTTGCTCAAGCATCAATTTAAAGAAACGACCAAAGATTTCACCGTCAGAGTTTTCAGCTTGGTCGTAGTTTTCTACTTTCACATCTGTAAAGTAAATCGTTAGTGCCCCTTTGAGGCGATTTAACGTGATGGTTACGCCATGCTTCTTGGCAGCAGCTAAAATACCCTCTTCTAGAATTCCACCTAATCGATCCATTTCATCGTAAATACCTGGTGTTTGTAGCACTTCTAGGCAGGCAATCCCTGCTTGCATAGAGGCAGGGTTTCCAGCCATCGTACCTGCTTGATATGCAGGGCCGAGGGGTGCAACTGTATCCATAATTTCTTTACGACCACCGTATGCTCCGATTGGTAAGCCACCGCCAATAACTTTCCCCAGTGCTGTTAGATCAGGTGTTAGACCGAGTAAATTTTGAGCACCGCCATAGTGGAAGCGGAAGGCTGTGATGACTTCATCGTAAATCGTTAAAGCACCTTTTTCTTTTGCTGTCGCATGTACTAATTCAAGGAAACCTGGGTTTGGTTCCACAATACCGAAGTTGCCTACGATTGGTTCAATTAAGATCGCTGCAATTTCCTCGCCCCATTTATTCATAGCTTCTGTAAAGGCTTCAGGGCTATTGAAAGGTACCGTAATAACTTCTTCAGCAGTCGAAGTTGTTACACCTGCTGAATCAGGCGTTCCTAATGTTGCTGGGCCAGAACCGGCAGCTACTAATACTAAATCGAAGTGACCGTGGTAGCAACCAGCAAATTTCATGATTTTTGTTCGGCCTGTATAGGCGCGTGCAACACGAATAGTTGTCATAACAGCCTCAGTACCAGAGTTGTTAAAACGCACTTTGTCCATAGATGGGATGGCTTCTTTTAGCATTTTTGCGAAAGTAACCTCATATTCAGTTGGCGTTCCAAACAATGTACCATTTTCAGCTGCATGTGTAATGGCCTTTGCAATATGAGGATGGCCATGACCAGTAACGATTGGTCCATATGCTGCTAGATAGTCGATATAACGATTGCCATCTACATCCCAAAAATAAGCACCTTTTCCTCGAGCCATTGCCACAGGAGAACCGCCACCTACTGCTTTATATGAACGAGAAGGGCTGTTTACACCACCCACGATATGCTGTATAGCCTCTGCATGTATTGCTTCAGATTTTGCGTGATTCATAGAATTGCCTCCTAACTTTTTATACGTAATCTATTGTAGACCTATCGTTGTAAGAAATCCAAAGAAATTAAGGGATATGACTTGATTTGTTACTTAGAGTAAAATAGAACCTACAGAGGAGGAGATTGTTATGACTTTACTAGAAGGACAAAAGGCGCCAGATTTTTCTCTAATGAATGAAAAGAGAGAAATGGTACAGTTAGCTAATTTGAAAGGACAGAATGTTATTTTATACTTCTATCCCAAAGATATGACACCAGGCTGCACGACGGAGGCTTGTGATTTTCGCGATAAGTTCGAGGACTTCAGTCATTTAAATGCTGTTGTTCTGGGTGTTAGTCCAGATAACGCAAACAAACATACAAAATTTATTGATAAGCATAGTTTACCATTTTCATTATTAGTTGATGACGATTATACCGTTGCTGAAGCATATGGTGTGTGGGTTTTAAAGAAAATGTATGGACGTGAATATATGGGCATAGAGCGTTCAACGTTTTTAATTGATACTGAGGGTAAGCTTGTAAAAGCTTGGCGTAAAGTACGTGTAAAAAATCATATTGAAGAAGTGTATACCTATTTAGCAGATCAGGAGGCAGCAAAGTGAAAATCTATTTTACATTTGAACCTAGACCAGATTTACGAGAGCCGTTATTAGCAGAATTTCCACAGGTTGATTTTATCTTCAAAAGTGGCTTATCGAATGAAGTTCTTCAACAAGCGGATGTTTTAGTTACATATGGTGAAGATTTAACAGAAGAAAGTATCCAATATGCGACAAAGCTAAAATGGATTTTCGTTGCCTCAGCAGGTATAGAAAAAATGCCAGCTCAAGCGATTATTGAACGTGGGATTTTAGTTTCGAATGTCCGTGGTATTCATAAAACACCAATGGCTGAATCGATGCTTGCCCATATTTTAGCGATTAAACGTGCGTTACCTTGGATGTATGAGCAGCAAAAGAAAAGTGAATGGTCGAAAAAAGCGCAGCAAACGGAATTACGAGATAGTACGGCGCTTATTTTAGGCCCAGGAGCGATTGGTTCAGAAGTTGGGCGTTTATTGCAGGCTTTTGGCGTGACGACGATTGGCTGCAACCGCTCTGGAAAAGAAGCGGCGTATATGGATACGATGATTAGCTTTGCTCAATTAAAAGAGGCCTTACCTAATGCGGATATCGTTATTTCGGTGTTACCAAAAACAAAAGAAACGACCCATTTATTAAAAGAAGAGCATTTTGCTGCTATGAAAAATAGCGCCATCTTCATGAATTTTGGTCGAGGCAATTTAGTGGAAGAAAGGGTACTCATTCAAGCAATCAAAAAAGAGCAAATTGGTTACGCCGTTTTAGATGTCTTTGAAGAAGAGCCTCTGTCAACGGACAATCCATTATGGACGTTACCGAATGTCATTGTATCACCACATGTATCTAGCCATTCTTCTCGTTATGTTGAACGAAGCTTAGAAATTTTCAAGCCAAGCCTAACAAAATGGCTGAAGGGTGACACGGATTTAGAAAATACGATGGATTTATCTAGAGGATATTAAGGGCCAGCCATTGATTTATTGAGAATAAGCAATGTGTGATTGTTGACGAAGTAGTGCGAATTGGATACACTATTTATAACAATTATAAATTAATAATACTTATGGAAGAGGTGCATGACGATGTCTGCAACGCATTTACAGGATGCACTGGACACGTTAAAAACAACTGGTGTTCGTATTACTCCTCAGCGTCATGCTATTTTGGAATATCTTATTCAATCAATGGCACATCCTACTGCCGATGAAATTTATAAAGCACTCGAGGGAAAGTTTCCTAATATGAGTGTAGCGACTGTCTATAACAACCTGCGTGTATTTCGTGAAGTGGGTCTTGTGAAAGAACTGACTTATGGAGATGCTTCAAGTCGCTTTGATTTCGTGACAAATGACCATTACCATATGATTTGTGAATGCTGTGGTAAGATCGTCGATTTCCATTATCCAGGACTCGACGAAATAGAGCATTTTGCATCACAGGTAACTGGTTTTGATGTGCACTCGCATCGTTTAGAGATATACGGCACTTGTCCATCATGTAAAGTTGCTACTGCTAAAGTACAATAAAAATCCTAGCTCTTACAAGGGCTAGGATTTTTTTGTTTTATTATTATAGGATTGATCGAACTCTTTACCTTCTAAAGTTGGATCAAGCGTTAGTGGTTCATTACAGTACATGCACATATCAACACGCCCTAAAACCTTTGTATGTTTATGACAATTAGGACATTCCACTTGAATAGCTCTTGTTGAAAGCAACCCGATCCAAGCATATACGACTGTGCTACCGATAATACATAAAACACCTAATGACATGAAAATTAAAACTAATATCGGGCTATTTTTAAAGAAAATTCCTCCGTACATGACAATAAAACCGAAGAAGATTAGTGCTAATGCGAATGAACGAATTTTATTAATTTTACTTTTGTAAGGTTTCATATTTCATCTTGCCTCCCAATCTAAAATCTACTATAACATATAAGGGCGAAGTATTTTAGCTTTGAGATGAATGAAAGAAGGAATACTTTTAGAGTATGTCGAATTTTTAACGGAACAAGAGAACCTATATGAATAAAGGGGGGCTGAACATGGAGCAGGTATTGCGTCCAATCTACCAAGAACGTGCGAGTCAGTCGAATACATTAGGCGTAATTTTAGTGGAGAAGCGTGAGGAACATAGTAACGTTACAGATACATTTGATACAGTTTTATTAATTATCGTAAAAGAAGCAGAGCAGCCAGTCTTTTCGAAACATTACTTATATGAAGGAAATAAAGTAGCTCTACATACAGTTACAGAGAAGTTAATACGAAAATGGTTGCTCATCGGTTCTAATAAGAAGGTAGTCGATTGGATTTTCTTTGGAAGGGTGTTATTTGATCGTAATGAATTTTTGCATAAATTAAAAATAGAATTGCAAGAATTCCCGTATAGCGGTCGTAAAATTAAAACAGGCATCCAATTCTCAAAGTTAATTCGCAGATATCTGGAGGGGAAAGAATACTTCGATAAAGGAAGTTACTTGGATGCTTATAATCACGTAGTCGATTCATTACATCATTTGGGTCGTCTTTCTATTATAGATAGCGGACTATACCCTGAAGTTACTGTTTGGGCACAAGTGAAAAAAATAGAGCCTGCTATCTACAAGCTGTATGAAGAGCTAGTGACGAGTAATGAGCCAATAGAAAAGCGCTTAGAATTATTGTTTTTAGCAAGTGAGTTTTTAATTCATTCTCGTACACGTGATGGTGCACAGCATATATTAGAAGTTATGCAAACGAAAGACATGTGGACGATTCAGGAATTGCATGACCATCATGAGCTCATGAATTACTCAGTAGATTTAGAAGTGTTTGTCGAATATTTAGTGGATAAAGGCTATATTCAAATAGAACCAATTGCTGCAAAAAATGAGATGATATTTCACCGTCATTACAAGGTCAATAAAGAGGCACTAGAAATGGGGCAATGACTGTAGTATGCTTGTAATCGAGGTATTTAAAAATACCTCGATATTTTTTTAGAAAAGTAGTTGACGAATGATATCTTGATATTGTATTATATTAATTGTCGCTAAGACATAACGAAATGCTCGATGAAAAACACAAAAAACTTTTTCAAAAAAGTAGTTGACATGATTTGAGCGAGATGTTAATATTAAGAAGTCGCTGAAAAACGACTTGAATAATGAACCTTGAAAACTGAACAAGCAAAACGTAATCAATAAAGTTTTCAGTAACTAACTTCGGTTAATGAACGAAACAAAATTTTGGACATCAAAATGATGCCAGCAAAACAATTTGAGCTATTCAAATTTCCTTTATGGAGAGTTTGATCCTGGCTCAGGACGAACGCTGGCGGCGTGCCTAATACATGCAAGTCGAGCGAACAGAGAAGGAGCTTGCTCCTTCGACGTTAGCGGCGGACGGGTGAGTAACACGTGGGCAACCTACCTTATAGTTTGGGATAACTCCGGGAAACCGGGGCTAATACCGAATAATCTGTTTCACCTCATGGTGAAATACTGAAAGACGGTTTCGGCTGTCGCTATAGGATGGGCCCGCGGCGCATTAGCTAGTTGGTGAGGTAACGGCTCACCAAGGCGACGATGCGTAGCCGACCTGAGAGGGTGATCGGCCACACTGGGACTGAGACACGGCCCAGACTCCTACGGGAGGCAGCAGTAGGGAATCTTCCACAATGGGCGAAAGCCTGATGGAGCAACGCCGCGTGAGTGAAGAAGGATTTCGGTTCGTAAAACTCTGTTGTAAGGGAAGAACAAGTACAGTAGTAACTGGCTGTACCTTGACGGTACCTTATTAGAAAGCCACGGCTAACTACGTGCCAGCAGCCGCGGTAATACGTAGGTGGCAAGCGTTGTCCGGAATTATTGGGCGTAAAGCGCGCGCAGGTGGTTTCTTAAGTCTGATGTGAAAGCCCACGGCTCAACCGTGGAGGGTCATTGGAAACTGGGAGACTTGAGTGCAGAAGAGGATAGTGGAATTCCAAGTGTAGCGGTGAAATGCGTAGAGATTTGGAGGAACACCAGTGGCGAAGGCGACTATCTGGTCTGTAACTGACACTGAGGCGCGAAAGCGTGGGGAGCAAACAGGATTAGATACCCTGGTAGTCCACGCCGTAAACGATGAGTGCTAAGTGTTAGGGGGTTTCCGCCCCTTAGTGCTGCAGCTAACGCATTAAGCACTCCGCCTGGGGAGTACGGTCGCAAGACTGAAACTCAAAGGAATTGACGGGGGCCCGCACAAGCGGTGGAGCATGTGGTTTAATTCGAAGCAACGCGAAGAACCTTACCAGGTCTTGACATCCCGTTGACCACTGTAGAGATATAGTTTCCCCTTCGGGGGCAACGGTGACAGGTGGTGCATGGTTGTCGTCAGCTCGTGTCGTGAGATGTTGGGTTAAGTCCCGCAACGAGCGCAACCCTTGATCTTAGTTGCCATCATTTAGTTGGGCACTCTAAGGTGACTGCCGGTGACAAACCGGAGGAAGGTGGGGATGACGTCAAATCATCATGCCCCTTATGACCTGGGCTACACACGTGCTACAATGGACGATACAAACGGTTGCCAACTCGCGAGAGGGAGCTAATCCGATAAAGTCGTTCTCAGTTCGGATTGTAGGCTGCAACTCGCCTACATGAAGCCGGAATCGCTAGTAATCGCGGATCAGCATGCCGCGGTGAATACGTTCCCGGGCCTTGTACACACCGCCCGTCACACCACGAGAGTTTGTAACACCCGAAGTCGGTGAGGTAACCTTTTGGAGCCAGCCGCCGAAGGTGGGATAGATGATTGGGGTGAAGTCGTAACAAGGTAGCCGTATCGGAAGGTGCGGCTGGATCACCTCCTTTCTAAGGATTATTTCGGAATACAAACCTAGGGTTTGTAAGATTACGTTTTGCGTTCAGTTTTGAAGGTTCATTCTTCTTGAATGAATTACTTCTAATTATGTGCTCCTGTCGCTACGCTTTCGTCGCAAAGCTGCGAGATGTATAAGCAGGCAGTAGCTTTGTTCTTTGAAAACTGGATAAAACGACATTGAAATTGTAACAAACACATTTATTTTTTTAAGTTTTTTTATAGGCTTAATAACTTGGTTAAGTTATTAAGGGCGCACGGCGAATGCCTTGGCACTAGGAGCCGAAGAAGGACGGCACTAACACCGATATGCTTCGGGGAGCTGTAAGTGAGCTTTGATCCGGAGATTTCCGAATGGGGGAACCCACTACGTTTAATCGCGTAGTATCTTGACGTGAATACATAGCGTCTTGAAGGCAGACCCAGGGAACTGAAACATCTAAGTACCTGGAGGAAGAGAAAGAAAAATCGATTCCCTGAGTAGCGGCGAGCGAAACGGGAAGAGCCCAAACCAAGAGGCTTGCCTCTTGGGGTTGTAGGACACTCAATACGGAGTTACAAAAGAGCGAGTTAGATGAAGCGACTTGGAAAGGTCCGCCAGAGCAGGTAAAAGCCCTGTAGTCGAAAGTTCGTTCTCTCCTGAGTGGATCCTGAGTACGGCGGAACACGTGAAATTCCGTCGGAATCCGGGAGGACCATCTCCCAAGGCTAAATACTACCTAGTGACCGATAGTGAACCAGTACCGTGAGGGAAAGGTGAAAAGCACCCCGGAAGGGGAGTGAAAGAGATCCTGAAACCGTGTGCCTACAAGTAGTTAGAGCCCGTTAATGGGTGATAGCGTGCCTTTTGTAGAATGAACCGGCGAGTTACGATTACGTGCGAGGTTAAGCTTTAGAAGGCGGAGCCGCAGCGAAAGCGAGTCTGAATAGGGCGAAATAGTACGTGGTCGTAGACCCGAAACCAGGTGATCTACCCATGTCCAGGGTGAAGGTAAGGTAACACTTACTGGAGGCCCGAACCCACGCACGTTGAAAAGTGCGGGGATGAGGTGTGGGTAGCGGAGAAATTCCAATCGAACTTGGAGATAGCTGGTTCTCTCCGAAATAGCTTTAGGGCTAGCCTCGTGATGAGAATACTGGAGGTAGAGCACTGTTTGGACTAGGGGGCCATCCCGGTTTACCGAATTCAGACAAACTCCGAATGCCAGATATTTATACACGGGAGTCAGACTGCGAGTGATAAGATCCGTAGTCAAAAGGGAAACAGCCCAGACCACCAGCTAAGGTCCCAAAGTAATCGTTAAGTGGAAAAGGATGTGGCGTTGCACAGACAACCAGGATGTTGGCTTAGAAGCAGCCATCATTTAAAGAGTGCGTAATAGCTCACTGGTCGAGTGACGCTGCGCCGAAAATGTATCGGGGCTAAACGATTCACCGAAGCTGTGGATTGACATCTACGATGTCAGTGGTAGGAGAGCGTTCTAAGTGCGTTGAAGTCAGACCGGAAGGACTGGTGGAGCGCTTAGAAGTGAGAATGCCGGTATGAGTAGCGAAAGACGGGTGAGAATCCCGTCCACCGTATGACTAAGGTTTCCTGAGGAAGGCTCGTCCGCTCAGGGTTAGTCGGGACCTAAGCCGAGGCCGATAGGCGTAGGCGATGGACAACAGGTTGATATTCCTGTACCACCTCCTCACCGTTTGAGAAATGGGGGGACGCAGTAGGATAGGGTAAGCGCGCTGTTGGTTATGCGCGTCCAAGCAGTAAGGCGTGTGTGTAGGCAAATCCGCACACTGTAACGTTGAGCTGTGATGGCGAGTCCGTATGGACGAAGTTCCTGATTTCACACTGCCAAGAAAAGCCTCTATCGAGGTGAGAGGTGCCCGTACCGCAAACCGACACAGGTAGTCGAGGAGAGAATCCTAAGGTGTGCGAGAGAACTCTCGTTAAGGAACTCGGCAAAATGACCCCGTAACTTCGGGAGAAGGGGTGCTCTTGAGCGTGCAAGCGCATGAGAGCCGCAGTGAATAGGCCCAGGCGACTGTTTAGCAAAAACACAGGTCTCTGCAAAACCGTAAGGTGACGTATAGGGGCTGACGCCTGCCCGGTGCTGGAAGGTTAAGAGGAGTGGTTAGCGCAAGCGAAGCTGCGAATTGAAGCCCCAGTAAACGGCGGCCGTAACTATAACGGTCCTAAGGTAGCGAAATTCCTTGTCGGGTAAGTTCCGACCCGCACGAAAGGCGTAACGATCTGGGCACTGTCTCAACGAGAGACTCGGTGAAATTATAGTACCTGTGAAGATGCAGGTTACCCGCGACAGGACGGAAAGACCCCGTGGAGCTTTACTGTAGCCTGATATTGAATTTTGGTACAACTTGTACAGGATAGGTAGGAGCCAGAGATCTCGGAGCGCCAGCTTCGAAGGAGGCGTCGGTGGGATACTACCCTGGTTGTATTGAAATTCTAACCCATGCCCCTTAGCGGGGCAGGAGACAGTGTCAGGCGGACAGTTTGACTGGGGCGGTCGCCTCCTAAAAGGTAACGGAGGCGCCCAAAGGTTCCCTCAGAATGGTTGGAAATCATTCGTAGAGTGTAAAGGCACAAGGGAGCTTGACTGCGAGACCTACAAGTCGAGCAGGGTCGAAAGACGGGCTTAGTGATCCGGTGGTTCCGCATGGAAGGGCCATCGCTCAACGGATAAAAGCTACCCCGGGGATAACAGGCTTATCTCCCCCAAGAGTCCACATCGACGGGGAGGTTTGGCACCTCGATGTCGGCTCATCGCATCCTGGGGCTGTAGTCGGTCCCAAGGGTTGGGCTGTTCGCCCATTAAAGCGGTACGCGAGCTGGGTTCAGAACGTCGTGAGACAGTTCGGTCCCTATCCGTCGTGGGCGTAGGAAATTTGAGAGGAGCTGTCCTTAGTACGAGAGGACCGGGATGGACACACCGCTGGTGTACCAGTTGTCTTGCCAAAGGCATCGCTGGGTAGCTATGTGTGGACGGGATAAGTGCTGAAAGCATCTAAGCATGAAGCCCCCCTCAAGATGAGATTTCCCATTACGCAAGTAAGTAAGATCCCTCAAAGACGATGAGGTAGATAGGTTCGAGGTGGAAGTGTGGTGACACATGGAGCTGACGAATACTAATCGATCGAGGACTTAACCAAAATGTTTGAACCATTCAATGTACGTTTATCCAGTTTTGAAAGAATAAAAAATATTATAATATACTTGTAATTTTGATAAAATATGTTATAATAAGTATTGTCTTTCAAATAGTCTAGTGATGATGGCAAAGAGGTCACACCCGTTCCCATACCGAACACGGAAGTTAAGCTCTTTAGCGCCGATGGTAGTTGGGGGCTTCCCCCTGTGAGAGTAGGACGTCGCTAGGCTATATACTAAAATTATTCCGAAGTAGCTCAGTTGGTAGTAGCACCTGACTGTTAATCAGGTTGTCGCAGGTTCGAGTCCTGCCTTCGGAGCCATTCTTGGAGAGTTGTCCGAGTGGCCGAAGGAGCACGATTGGAAATCGTGTAGGCGGTTAACACTGTCTCAAGGGTTCAAATCCCTTACTCTCCGCCAGCACTTTGATTTATTCCAAAAGTTGGCCCCTTGGTCAAGTGGTTAAGACACCGCCCTTTCACGGCGGTAACACGGGTTCGAATCCCGTAGGGGTCACCATTTAAATACCCAGATGGAGGATTAGCTCAGCTGGGAGAGCATCTGCCTTACAAGCAGAGGGTCGGCGGTTCGAGCCCGTCATCCTCCACCATTATTTTTACAATAGTATATGATTATCGCGGGGTGGAGCAGTGGTAGCTCGTCGGGCTCATAACCCGAAGGTCGTTGGTTCAAATCCGGCCCCCGCAACCAAATGGTCCCGTGGTGTAGCGGTTAACATGCCTGCCTGTCACGCAGGAGATCGCCGGTTCGATCCCGGTCGGGACCGCCATTTATTTTAATAACAAGGGTCAGTAGCTCAGTTGGTAGAGCATTAGATTGAAGCTCTAAGTGTCGGCGGTTCGATTCCGTCCTGACCCATCATGTTTTTTTGCCGGTGTAGCTCAGTTGGTAGAGCAACTGACTTGTAATCAGTAGGTCGTGGGTTCGACTCCTATCGCCGGCACCATGTATTCCCGGAGGGGTAGCGAAGTGGCTAAACGCGGCGGACTGTAAATCCGCTCCTTAGGGTTCGGCGGTTCGAATCCGTCCCCCTCCACCAGTTTTATTATTATAGGGGCATAGTTCAACGGTAGAATAGAGGTCTCCAAAACCTTTGGTGTGGGTTCGATTCCTACTGCCCCTGCCAATTAATTTTATGGCGATTGTGGCGAAGTGGTTAACGCACCGGATTGTGGTTCCGGCATTCGTGGGTTCGATTCCCATCAGTCGCCCCATTTAAAGTAAAATTAATAAAAATTATAATATAATGGCGATTGTGGCGAAGTGGTTAACGCACCGGATTGTGGTTCCGGCACTCGTGGGTTCGATTCCCATCAGTCGCCCCATTTATATAATTATCTTTTGGGGTATAGCCAAGCGGTAAGGCAACGGATTTTGATTCCGTCATGCCCTGGTTCGAATCCAGGTACCCCAGCCATTTTGCGGAAGTAGTTCAGTGGTAGAACACCACCTTGCCAAGGTGGGGGTCGCGAGTTCGAACCTCGTCTTCCGCTCCAACTTCGATGGCGGCATAGCCAAGTGGTAAGGCACAGGTCTGCAACACCTTTATCACCGGTTCAAATCCGGTTGCCGCCTCCATATTTTAACTCTAATCGGTGTATCCGATTTTTTTTATCTCCATTATGCCGGTGTGGCGGAATTGGCAGACGCGCACGACTCAAAATCGTGTTCCTTTGGAGTGTCGGTTCGACCCCGACCACCGGTATCTTTTACAGCGAAGAATCCTTGAAATAACAAGGGTTCTTTTTTTTATGTAGAAAATATGTAGAAAACTTTAAAAGATGTTCAATAATTTGTGGTAAAATAGTATTAATTTGAATGGGGGTATTTGGTATATGAGTCAAGAAATTAAAGATGGTAAAGTAGTTTCTTTTATTAATATGAAAGGTGGCGTAGGAAAAACCACTCTTTGTATAGGTATAGGAGAATATCTAGCTAATTATGAAGGAAAAAAGATTCTATTAATCGATTTAGATCCACAATTTAATACAACACAATCAATTATGGACCTTGTAAATCAAGCTGAAGAATATATGAATGATTATCGTCATAGAATAACTATTCGAAAGATTTTTGAAGATACTAAAACGATTTCAGAAAGACCAAAGATTCCATCTGTTTCGGAGGTTATTTTAAAATTTGAAAGTGAACCAAATATTGACTTGATATGTGGTACGATTGATATAATTAAAGATGATACTTCTAATAAATCGTTATATAAAAGACTAAACAAATTTATTAATGAGCATAAATTAAAAGAATTGTATGATTATATATTTATTGATTGTCCACCTACTATTTCTTTTTATACTGATGCAGCTTTATTTGCTTCAGATTATTATATTGTTCCAGCAAAGATTGATCGATATTCAATTTTAGGTATAAGACTATTAAATACGGTTATATCTAATCTAATGTATGATGAGGAATTAGAGATAACTCCTTTAGGAATAGTTTATACAATGAGAAGACAAGAAGAAACAATGAAAACGGGTGAAATTAGATGGAGATTCGAACAGAATAAAGATGTTGCTCAGATGGGAATATTTAGTTCTTCAACGTTTATAGTTAATGATTTAATGGTAGGGTATCAAGGGAATATTGCATCTAAATATAGTAAATCTAGAGAAGATATTAAGAATGTCTCGGAAGATCTACTTTTTTTATATTAACTGATCCAAACTTCCATAACTTTGAGAGTTCTGTATAAGGGATTTTAGATATTGAAAATAATAGGATATGATAATGAATTGCCCCACGTTTTTGTAATTCCCATACAGCTAAATATTTTAAAGTGGCTTTTTTCGTTTTATATATTTTGTAGTTTAATCGTTTAATAAATTTCATGAATTCATAATTGCAACTTGTTATATCTTGAATGTTTTCTTTAAACGTTAACGTAAGGAAACTTGTTTGGTTATCAAAGTTTACGTCTATTAATCTAGAAATTTCCCAACGCTCATTAAGATAACGAGTTTTCATTCTTGCAATCCGTTCACGCTTCATTTCTGGTGTTGCATTTTCAAAAGTTATACGTTCTGATTTTTCAACGGTAATGGGGTTTGTAAAATTATATGCGATTAATTCGTCATATTCATAAATCTCAGTTATGGAAGATTGAATAATTTTTGTGTTATAAAATTTTATACACATTCAATCTCCATATTAATCTCTGCGATATTCAATTTTCTCGTTAAGTTTGTGTATATAACAAGTTAACTGCCTCAGCTATGCTTCGGCATGCCTTTTCATTTCTGAAACGGTGCTCCGCTAAACCACTCCGTTTTTCTTTGCAAGCAAAGAAATTTCCCTTTCAAAAACGAAAAGGTCAAAAGGGCATAACGGAGAAATTGTTCTGTTCATAAGAATCTTATTGGAATTTTTGCTTACCTTCTTCTAATAATTTAGATAAAGTATCTTGAAAACGAATAGATTCAAGATTTAGTAAAGGAGATGTATAAGCACGTGGTACATTCCAGTTCATTCCATCCATCATAATTAGCCCTTTTCCTGTACCGGTTTCTACAGAAGGTAGTTCATCCCAATCATCACCTAGTGTCATTTTATAACCAGGTTTTGAGAGTTGACCTAAAGCAATTCGAAGCCCCATTTGGTCACGAATAGCTGTCGGGATGGCTTCAGCAGTAGGTTTTTGTGTACTAAGTATTAAAAATATACCTGCTTGTCTACCTTTGAATAGTAATTGCTTTAAATAAGAGTCAGCTTCTTTTGCAACTTTTTTATCCTCTTCATTAAATGCAGCTACTTCATCGAAAAAAATAACAATTGGCTGTAAATTATAGTATTGAAAATTTTCTCCCATTTTGGTTGGCTAAAGTATTTTTCATAACGTAAATTCATTTCATCATTTACTGTTCGAAGTATGCCGCAAATTTGATTAGGTGTTATTGCAACATGATTATGTCCTTCAGGAATAAAATGAATTAATGAGGACAAATCGCTTCGTTTAGGATCTAAGATATAGATTTCTGCATCTTGTTGAGCGAATTGAAGCATTAAATAATATAACATGTATGTTTTTCCAGATGATGTTGCACCAGCTATTAGAGCATGCGGGGATTTAATATAATCCCAGTATTTTTCGCTGTCCAATTGAATTGTATTCTTACTTTTAGGGATATCATGTGAGTTATCGATAATTAAACTTTGAATAGGAATAAGTAAGAATTCATAACGTGTGAACTTTGGGTTTGAAATATTAATTTCTAAAAGTCTTAAACCAAGTGCCAACTCCAATATAGGCCCTAGTTCATTAACTTGTTTTGTATATGATGCGCCATGGCTATCGGTATCAATTACTAATTTGTATCGTGTAAAATAGAAGGTGAATGTTAAGGAAGTATAAATTTTTTGATAATAACCTAAATCCTCTATTTTGAATAAATTATTTGCTTTAATTACTTCAAATAAAATAGCTGCAATACGCTTATTTCTCGAAAATGAGTACTTACTTCGAAAGTACATTCCTCCCCATATTATTGGTGTAATGAGAGGGAGCAATTTATGATTGAAAGGTAAATCTATATTAAATAGAAAATCCAGTATTGGTTCTCCTAAGTCCAAACCAGCTGTAATAGCTATAGGGGTTAAAGAGAGAGCAAAACCTTCTAAAAAACTTTTTCGATGGTGATATTGAACTTTAATTTTTTTATGAGTTGGTTTATCATTCATAAGAGGACCTTCTTTCAAAAAAACACCAGAGTTGCAGCTCTGGCATGATTAATTATTTGTTTAGTGAAATTGATGAAGCTTTGAAGTTGTAATAGAATTTACCATCATTTTTCCCGATATAAGGATTTGATTGAAGGTCTTTCACTTTTATTGGAATTGACTGTTTGGGTAAGAATACCTCAGGTTTGATAAGAGGGATATTACCTTCAATTTTCACTTCGATTTTTTCATATCCAAATTCCTCTAAAACTAAAACATATGTATATGCTCCAATTTCTTCAGTTTTTTTACCATTTACATATTTAAAGTTTGGTTTTGGTGCATCTACCAATAGCATTTTTTCACCTAACTTTTTGTAATCAATTAAATTACTTAGTTCTTTAATTTCCATATTTTTTAATAATCCTCCTACATTGTTTTCATAATCTCTTTAAATCTTGTTTCTAAGAATTCTGTTGTTTTAGATGCTAAGAAGTAGTATTTTTCACCTCTTGATTTTGGGAAGTGAACAAATGATTCTAGTTCCTTTTGAAATTGTTGATTGGATAAGATTTTTTCTGTAAATGTTTTTCTACTGATACAAATTCTTTTTAAAACATCTTCCATACTCCACCAAACCCCAAGTTTCATTGATTTCTTCAGTTCTTGGTATTCATTGACTTCGATAATTATTAAATTTTTAGGAAGTTGAATTGGAACCGTAATTTCAAAATGTTGAATAACAAGTACCTCCTTAATTAGATGTTTTGTTTTTGGTGGAATTATAGGTTTTGTTTATTTGTTTATAAAACGAAACCTTAATGTGATTATAAAACGAAACATCGATAATTGTAAAGACTGATTTTAAAATAAAGCTTGTACATGTTAGAATAGGGTATAAATACATTGATTTTTGAAAGGAGAACAAAACCATTGCAACTGGATAAAAAGCAAATTGGTCTTAGAATTAAATCAATACGAGAGTCTTTTGGTTGGAATTTGGAAGAGTTCGGTGAATTGGTTTTTGAAGCTTCTAAGGGTACAGTAAGTAATTGGGAGAATGGTGTCAATATACCAAGTAAAAAGAGATTAGAAAGAATATCGGTATTATGTAAAAAAGATGTTAATTGGATACTTCATGGTGATATGCATGAGTATGTTAGAAGACTTTTTTCTTACATGAAACCTATGAAATTTAGTGATGAATTTTATGATAAATTGGTCGAATCAATTTTTGAAAATAAAGTGGATTATGAGAATGTGGAAGGGATATTTAAAATTGCTTTAGAAATAAATCCTGAATTAAGAAACGATGAACAATTCCATTATTTATTAAAAAACTTAGGTACATCTGTTGAGAAAGTCAGTTATTATGATATTGAGGAAAACAATCACTATAGAAATGTCTATTTACCTATGCTATCGGCAATTTTTAAACAAGAAGAATATGTTGAGGAAATGTATCAAAGGTATAATGATCAAGTTTTATTGAGGGTGATGGATTTACTACGTAGGCTAAGTTATGATAATAAACCATTATTAAATGAGCTTATAACAGAATTTTCTTGGGTAATGTCAAAAAATATTTTTATTGCAGATAAAAAGTATATGCCAATTGAACATGCATCTTTTGGTGGTTTTAATGATACTAATGAAACAACAATGTTTAGGCAAAGGGAGCTAGCAGAAGCAAAAGAAGAGTATGCTTCCATTAAGAAAAGTATTATGGAGAAGTTGGACAAAATTTTTATAGCTAACGCAAAAGATTTTTATGAGAATGGAAATCGTTATTAAATTTTCTAACTCAAATCATCAAATTAAAGGTGGTTTGAGTTTTTTTATAAATGAAATGAGGTGCTTTTTTGATTACAGAAGAATTTAGAAAGATTTCAAGTGTAATGGGGAGCTATTTAACTTATGAACAATTATTCCCTTATAAACCAAGTCAAGAAGAAGTAATAAAAGATATTCAAAGTATTGAAGTTGAAAAAGCATTAGCTATAATTTCTAAATTTACTTTGTATAATGAGCAGTTAAAAAAAGAGCAGGTTCAACAATTAAAGGATAATTTTTTATGTGAAGAAGATGTAGCAAATATAGATTCAATTTATTTATTTGATTTTATAAATCTTAACTATGCCATAAAAATGTTTTTAGCATATGGATTAAAAAATCCAACTAACAAGTTTGAAAATAATTTCTCTGAAACCTATAACGTATTATTAACAGTCTTGAAAATTACCTCTTTAATCAAAGATGATGTAGACACAGAAAAAGGTCTTCAAGAAACTATTTTAAAAACATGGTTGGCGAGTCGAACAGAGGATATAACTAGGATAGTATCTAGGCAGTATGAAATATACGAAAATATATTTAATAATTTCGACAAAAACGACCCAGAGTTTATTGATATCCATACATTATTTGAAGAATTTTATGGATATTCAATTAAAGACTATATTTCGGTAATATTTCCTATACATGCAAAGCTAAGTAGAACAGAAAATGAGACGCTTTTATCAAACGAATTAATTGGGATTTCGGAAGATTATTATAAAACAACAAGTGTAAAAAACATATATAAAAAAATTTTAGATGATTTGACTGTTAATGTAGATGATTTGAAAAAATGGGCTTTAAATAGTATAGAAAATTATTATGATGCGGAAGGTTTAATATCTAAACCAATATTTTATTACGACAACCACTATGTAATTTTTTCTTTACCATTTTTAGAGGCAGCAATGTTTGATGGACTATGGTTTAAACTATTAATTTGCTGTAGAAAAAATAAAAAGAATTTCCCAAGTTTTTATGGGAGGTTATTTGAGAAATACGTGAACAATATCTTGGAAAGCTCAATAAAAAAATATTCGAAGTTACCTTATGAGTTTATTGAGGAATTTAAATTTGGACATGATAATTTAGACTCATCTGATGCATATGTTAAAATTGGAAAATCATTGCTTATTGTTGAGGCTAAGGGAGGGAAAATTAGAAAAGAAACAAAGGTAAGCGCTGATAATGAGGTTACAAGTGAAGATTTTAAAAAGTATGCTATTAATCCTATATTGCAAGCGAATGAAGCTTATGAAAAAATAATAAAAAATAATCCAAATTACTTTGGCGATGTAAAGAAAATATATATACTTTCAGTTTTTACGCAACGTTTTCCTAAAATACCATTATACGAAAAAGAATTTGTTGCAGAAATGAAAAATTTAAATAAGAAAGTTAAGTTTTATGATTATATAAGCTTATCAGATTTAGAGGTTTTGTGTAGTCACATTGAGAATAAAGAAACTACCATTTTTAATTTTATAGAGCAAAGAAACAGATATTCGCGATTTTTACCGTTAGAGCATTCTTATGGTATTAATTATGGGTTAATTGATAGACCCGAAATTTCTATGTCTAATTTTAAGAAAAGTACCAATTCAGTAATGTTACATTTAAGAGATGAACAAGCTTAAACAATGAATGATGTTATAAAGTTTAATGTAGAAAATTTGTAGAAAATAAAAATAGAAACTCAATTTAACTACCTTCAACAATGTAATTAAATCGTGTTTCTTCTTATCTATACTAACCTATTCTTACGCAATTACCCCGACCACCGGTATCCTAGACAGTATGTTAAAACTGTCTATAGAAACGTTTCTTACTTAGTGTAAGAAGCGTTTTTTTATTTGTCGTCAATAATAATATTTCATTCTAAACTTCGCGTGAATGATTAAAATTTTTTATGCCAAAAGAGGATATAAATACATACATATTGAATAAACAGTAAATACGAAGGTAGGTGTGGAACATGATTATAAGGGAAGCAAAATTGTCGGATGCTAAAGGCATAGCAAAAGTTCATGTAGATAGTTGGAAGAATACTTATAAAAATATTCTTCCTACCGAGTATTTAGAAAAATTGTCTTATGAGCAAAGAACAGAATTATGGGTAAGGAACATCTCTAAAGTTGATCATTATGTCTTTGTTGCAGAAAACAATAATGGGGAAGTTATTGGATTTACTGATGGTGGTAAGAGAGCTGAAAATGAAATTGAAGGGTCTGGGGATTTAACATCCATCTACATTTTAGATCAATTTCAGGGTCAAGGAATAGGCAGTAAACTAGTCAATAAATTGTTTACTAAGTTGAAAGCATTAGGCTATGAAAAAATATTTGTTGAGGTTTTAGAGGATAATCAGTCGAAGCGTTTTTATGAGAGATTGGGTGCTAGATTAGAAAAAACGGAAAAGATTAATATAGGAAATCAAGACTTAGACTTATTAATTTATGTGTGGAGTAATATAGATCCTGTTCTTTATCAAACTAGAGGAAAAAGAAAGGCTGATTAAAATAAGTAGCATTGGTGGTGAAAATTTTGCATCCCATACAACGAAATGAGATACCTAAAGACATAGTTGAGTATGTTGGAGGAGTTATCCATATTTATTTTCCAAGACAAGGACATACATCGGATGTAGGAATTCTTAATTCTAAAAGAGGAATATTCGTTTTAAAAAGAACAAAAGGAACACAATTTTGTTCCTGGTTAACGAAAGAAGCAACTGTCCTTAAACATTTATCAAAATCTACATTACCAGTTCCAACGTTGCATTATTTTATTGAACAACCATTAGAAAATCAGTCATGGGCTTTAATGGCATATTTAGAAGGTGACACCGTTAGAAGTGCACTAGAAAATGAGATTAAAGAGGAAAACAGACATGAAATAATATTTAATTTTGGAAAGATCCTTTCTGCCATTCATTCAACCCGATGTCCACAAGAGTTAGTAAAAAACACACCATGGATAGACGATATGTTGGGACAAGCTGAGTGTAATTTGAAAAATTTTAAAGTAGATGGCACTCCAAAATTATTAGATAAATTGAAAAGGAAAAAACCAAAAATCATTCAGCAAACATTTATACACGGTGATTTCACAATTGACAATGTTCTTGTACAGAATAGAAAAATTTCAGGAGTTATCGATTGGAGTGCTGGAGCATTAGGTGATCCACGATATGATGTTGCTCTGGCGGTACGCCCTAAACCACATGTATTTGAAACAGAACAAGACGAACGGATATTCTATGAAGGGTACGGCGTTAAGTTAATAGACCAAAATGAATACAATTACTTTAAAAATGGATTATATGAATTTTTTTAAATTAAAAATATTTTAAACCGTTCTATAGGATAAAAACTTCCTTTATAGATCGGTTTTTTATTTTCCCGTTCATTTTTAATGATTAGTTCATGCTCTGTTCATGTAAATATTTTAAGCTATGAGTAATCAAAGAAATGGAGGGGTTAGTAATGAATCTTGCGTGGAAAGAGATAAAGAAGAATAAAGTACGGTTTTTAATCTTGGGCTCCATTATCTTCCTAGTTAGTTTTTTAACGTTTATTATTTCGGGTTTGGCAAATGGTCTATCGCAGGATAATGCAGCTTTAATTAAAGATTTACCGAAAGGACAAATTTACATGGCTGAAGATGCAGAGGGGGCGTTTAATCTTTCGAGAATTGATAGCGACCTTCAACAGGAAGTCATGGGGAAAGAGAAAGAAGCAGTAGCTTTTTCGATTCAAATGGGCTTTTTAAATGATCAAGACGATAAACAGCAGAGTGTTGCCTTTGTTACATCTACCGAGTCCAGATTGTTTCAAAATGTGCATCAAGGGGAGGTACTGTTAGATAGCTCGTTACAGGATAAAGGAATCAAAGTCGGAGATACATTAAAGAATAATCAATACAATGGTAAGTTCATCGTTAAAGGCTTTGTGGAGCAAAAGAAATATAGCCACGCACCTGTCGCTTACATTAGTGAAGAGGCCTATCACGAGATGTATCGTGTAAATGACAAACAGTTAATTTATGTACCAAATAGCGAGCCAAAAGAGTTTAAAGGGCTACAAGCATACAACAATAAAGAATTTCTCAATACAATTCCCAGCTATAGTGCGGAACAGCTATCTTTAAATATGATTATATGGTTCTTAGTTGTCATTAGTGGCATGTTATTCGCCATTTTCTTCTATATGATGAATGTGCAAAAAATTGGTTTGTATGGCATCTTAAAAGCAATTGGTTTAAAAACAAGTAAGTTGTTTAAAATGATCTGGACACAGATGGCTATTATTACAATGATCTCACTTGTCATATCCATTAGCCTTAGCCAGTTATTTAATGTTGTTGCACCTAAGGGAATGCCCTTCACCTTAGCAATTGGCACCATAACACAGTTATCCATAGTGTTTCTTATCATTGGCTTTATCGGAGCTACATTGTCGGGTCTACAAATTAAAAAAATTGAACCGTTACAAGCCATACAACAAGGGGAGGCATAATCATGACATTGTTTACAATTGATGGAGTACGAAAAACGTTTAAAAATGGTGAAGTGGAGGAGGAAATTTTAAAAGGTATCAATCTTTCGTTAAAAGAGGGGGAGATTACTGCATTGGTAGGTGCGTCTGGTTCAGGGAAAAGTACACTGTTAACGATAGCTGCGGGACTACAGCCAGCAACAGATGGGCAAGTGTTTTTCGAAGAACAAAATCTTACAACGATGAGCACTGAGCAGGTACGGAAATTACGTGCAAGTAAATTTGGCTTTGTCTTTCAGTTTGCGCATCTCGTACCATTTCTGACAGTGGAGGAGCAGCTGCTGTTAATGCTAGATGTTGCTGAGTCTCGGTTAAAGAAGCACGAACAGCAGCATGAAGTGAATCATCTACTACAATTAGTTGGAATGGCTCATCGTAAAACGGCTTATCCTTCCTCCTTATCAGGTGGAGAAAAGCAGCGTGTAGCAATCGCACGTGCCATCATTCATCAACCAAAAGTATTGTTTGCTGATGAACCAACAGCTAGTTTAGACTCCCAGCGTTCTAAAGAAATTATGCTGTTGCTAAGAGAATTAACGAAAACATTAAAGATTACAACATTAATGGTGACACATGATGAAGAAATGCTCGCCTATGCTGATCGTATTATTAAAATGAGCGATGGGCTTGTGTTACCAAATGCTATGTACTAATTGGAAATACCACAATCATATCTTTTATGGTTGTGGTATTTTCATATGAAGAGTAAAAATTGACTTAGATGGGTAAAGAATCGAAGGAGGAGGGATAATGTGAAGAACCTATTGAAAATTATATGTTTAATCCTGATAACTGTTTGTCTATTACCTAAGGAAGTACGGGCAGCAAGCTTTAAAGATTTAACTGATGAGACATTATTAACAGAAATTGATTATTTAGTAGAGCAGGATATTGTGAGGGGTTATTCAAATACTCTGTTCAAGCCGAACGAAAAAGTTACGAAAGCACAGGTTGCTGTGATGTTAACTCGTGCTCTAGGATTAAATACAATCAATATAAAAAATCCTAATTTTCAGGATGTAACGACTGCACATAAGTATTATAAAGAAATTGCTGCGGTACAAAATGCGGGCATTTTTAATGCAGTCGATAAATTTCATCCAGATGCAATGATTACAAGAGGACAAATGGCTATTGTACTGCACAGAGCCTTTCAATTAAAGGGCTCAGATCCTTATTATTTTTCGGATGTAACGGAGCAGACACCAGGCTATAAAGAGATTTTAACATTGGCTCATAATCATTTAATAAGAGGTTATGAGGATGGAGCATTTAAACCAAATGAACCTGTTACACGTGCTCACTTTTCAGCATTTTTGGCACGAGCGATGACTCTGACTAAGCCTGATTTGCTAAAAGATCCTGCTTTTGTTTATACGTATGCTCATTATTCTTTAAGTGATAATCAACGCTATACGTTAAACTATCAATATGACCATCATGACGGTAAAAATGATGTATGGACAGTCCAAAATGTAAGTACAGCACAAACATTTCCTAATGAACTGTTATATGGACATGACCGTATATATGGTCAAGCTATTGCTAGTGATGCTACCACACATTATGATTTGTATTTGGAACTACCACTTAGAATAGGTGTCATTTTACATGAGGATGACGAGGGAGTGACGTCTGGTGTACGAGTGACAGTTAAAACGACTAACGGTACTGTGCGAGCTGGTGAGGTTCAATATACAGGTGTCGTGATACTTGAAGAAAGATCCATCTATAGTGATGTGGTGAAAACTTATTATTTTGTAGATGGAATTGGTTTAGTGAAAGAGCTACACAATGACATTGTTGTGTTAGAGTTATTAAATCGTACAATGAAATAAATTGAAAGCAAGCCTCTTTTTGAAGTGGGCTTGCTTTGTTGTTAGTTTTGTAATGTAATATGAAAAAAACGCTGAAGAGCTTGCAGCCATTCTTTGTCATTGTGTGTAGTATAAATTGTTAAGGATGAACCTTCATAGATTCTAAATTCGTTGTTCATCATGGTATGACGTCCACGAGTAGTGCGAATCATAGCAATTTTATTTTTTTGCTGCGAGAGTCGAGGTGCAAATTTTGCCTCATTTGCATCATCATGAAAACTATAAAGCAAACGCCAAGTTTGTTTTGTTTGTTCAAACAGCATCCAACCATTTGCTTCATCTCGTTCTATTTTATATAACTCTTGGCCTTCACGATGTTGATGTCCTGCAATCAATGGTACTGGCTTACAGGGTGCTAAAGCACCTACTCCTACATCTGAGATATAGGTCTGTCCACCCTCATTTATTAATAAAAGCTGGTGCATAGGAATCTCCTCTGTAGGTGTATCTTCTGCCACGTTACGCCAAAACTGCGCATATCGATTCGTAACAGAGAATCCAAGTTCCCGCAAGAGCCAGCTAAATAAGATATTGAGTTCAAAGCAATTGCCACCACGTCGTTCAACCATTATTTTTTGATATAAATCAGGGATAGCGAAGGAGATACCACGGTTCAAGGCAACATCTAAATTTTCATAGGGAATGGTCAATAGATGTTTCGTTTGTAGTTGTCCAAGTAGTTGTATAGTTGGCTCTAAAGATCCTTGAAATTGAATATGCTGTAAATAGTGATGAATCTGAGAATTCATAAAATCGCCTCACTTCCTTATTAATAACATAACCGAAATAGTCTAAGATTACACGCATAAACTGAAGGAGGAAATGATAGAAAAATAGCTAAATAACTAGTAAGATTAATATATTAGCTACTATAAAGTGAAATATTTTACATATTAGTTAATAATATTGAGGGTAAGGTAGGTATCGTAATTACTATGAAGTGGATAGAAGTAAATACATATGAGGAAATGAGCGAAGTTGCAGCTCATATTTTCTCCAAGCAAATACAAGAGAAACCTAATAGTATTTTAGGGTTAGCAACGGGTGGATCACCTGTTGGTATGTA
The DNA here is from genome assembly GCF_038630385.1 of Lysinibacillus sp. FSL L8-0126. NCBI lineage: Bacteria > Bacillati > Bacillota > Bacilli > Caryophanales > Bacillaceae > Lysinibacillus > Lysinibacillus sp. FSL L8-0126. The sequence continues at coordinate 2,274,345 of NZ_CP152028.1, forward strand.
TAAGAAATTAGTGGCGAGACATCAGGCAGGTCATCTATCTTTTAAGGATGTTCAAACTTTTAACTTGGATGAGTATGTAGGTCTTGAGCAAACAAGCCCAGCAAGCTATTGGACTTTCATGCATAAGAATTTATTTAATTTTGTAGATATACAAGAAGAAAATATACATTTGCCAAATGGCAAGGCAGCCGACTTAGCTACCGAATGTCTTGCATATGATAGACGTATTGAGGAAGCAGGAGGCATTGATTTACAGCTGCTTGGAATCGGTGTGAATGGTCACATAGGCTTTAACGAACCCGGCACTTCGTTTGATTCTATGACTAATATAGTTGAGTTAACAGAGTCCACAAGAACAGAAAACGCTATTTACTTTGATGACCCTTCTGAAGTGCCCACACATGCGATTACGATGGGCATTCAATCCATTATGAAGGCAAAGGAAATCGTCCTTATTGCCTTTGGAGAGAAGAAGTTGGATGCAATGGAAAAATTGAAGAGTGGTCATGTGACGGAAGATTTCCCAGCAAGTCAATTATTAAACCATCCTAATGTTACGATTATTTATGGTGGAACAAACTAACAAGAATAAGCAAGGACTTCTTATAGTGGAAGTCTTTGCTTATTTGTTTTTCCGGTAGGATAATTTTCATCGAAAAAAATAAATATTCACCTTGTCCGCACCAAACAGTATGACACTGTTATTCCAGCAAAAAAGCAACGATAGAAGCAAAAATACCAGCAATCGTTGCTGTCTATTTCCAATGAATAAAGTTTGTGCTAGATAGTGTGTCTGGAAGGTAAGCTCTATGGCGAGATTATCATAAAGCGATAACTTCTAATATTATGGTTTATTTTAGGCATGAAGCATCGCAATAATCAATGCTCCCATAGTATGGCTATGCTAAAATAAGGAAAAGAGGAGTGATTGCGTTGAAAAGTACAGTACCATATCTACAAAAAGGTGATTTAGTTGGTGTTATTGCCCTTTCAAGTCTTGTAGAGCCTGAAAAGCTAGGAGATGCATTAGCCTTTTTGGACGAATTAGGGCTTCGCTATATTGTAGGTGATACGATTCATGCTAAACATGATTATTTAGCTGGAGATGACGAGACCAGGTTAGGTGATCTGCATGAAATGGTGAAAAACCCTGAAGTGAAAGCGATCTTTTGTGCCAAGGGAGGCTATGGCTCTGCACGAATTGCTGAAAAAGTTGATTATACTTTATTAGAGGAAAACCCTAAAATTTTTTGGGGCTTTTCAGATCTGACATATTTACATTGTGCCATCAATGAATATGCCAACCTAGTGACATTTCATGGCCCTCTGCTTATGGCAGCTAGTAAGATGGATGACTTATCAAAGAAAATGTTTTTACAATTATTTTCCCCGATGGAAATTCAGTATACAGAGGCGATTTCTCCTTTAACAACAATTGCTGGGGGTGTTGCAAGAGGTGAAATTATCGGAGGCAATCTCTATCGTCTTGTCAGCACATTAGGAACCAAATTTGAAGTGCGTACTGAAGGTCGAATTTTATTGATAGAAGAACTAGGTGAAACGATTCCAGGAATTGATTCGATGCTTCAGCAATTAAAACAGGCTAGGAAGTTAGAACAGTTAGCAGGTGTAATCATTGGCTCATTTACACAGACAGGAGCTGATGAAGCGGCATTGCATCTGTTGATGAAGGAGTATTTTGCTGAATTGGGCATTCCGGTTGTGGCTGGCTTTAAGATTGGGCATGAAACGACGAATATTGCCATTCCACTAGGAGTGGATGCTATTTTAGACGCCGAGGAAAAGGTATTGAAAATATTACCTGGCGTGCATAAATGATGTAGGATGGATATTGAAAAAACACTATATGAATCGGCAGTAGCATTAGCAGAAAAAAGATATCCCTCTGGCTGGGGAGGAACTGCAACTTTGTATACTGAAGATGGGCGGATTTTAACAAGTATCGCACCAGAGGTCATGAATGCCAGCTACTGAATTATGTATGGGAACGGGAGCCATTCTAGAGGCCCATCAATTCAATACAAAGGTTACACATTCAATTTGTGTTGCTCGAGAAAGTGAAAAATCAGAACTTACACCATGCGGGGTCTGTCAGGAAAGACTTTTCTATTGAGGAGAGAATGTGAAAGCTGCGATTACGAATGCAAATGGTGAATTAGTATTTAAGTTATTAAAAGAAATTCAACCCTATCATTGGTATAAGGCTTATGAGCAATAATGCAAAAAGAGGCTTATACATAATTAATTTGGCTATTATGAAAGCCAGATAATTTTAAGACGAAAAGCAAACCCGAGCTACTACAAAACACTAAAGGAGTGTTTCGTAAAATAGATCGGGTTTTTCATTGGTTTGTCCCAGCCTATTTTTAACTTAGTTAATATGGCTCGGCATCATGACCTTTATTGATAGCATCTTGAGGTGCTTGATCGCCATCGATATTGCCAAGTGGTTTAGAAGCGGAGGCGTTTTTTCGTGCCTTATGCAAACCTTCTTTGAGTAAACGACCATATTCTTCATCCGCTTCCTCTGCTAGCGCAATCATTGCATTTTGAATATCCTCGTGACAGACTGATAAATCGCGTATTAAGTTTTCAAGAAGTTCATTTCGCTCCCACTGCTCAAAGCTACGGTAAGTTTCGCCAGCTTGCTTAGTATTGCTTTGACGATCGATTGATTCACGAACAAGATTTCCCTCTACATAGGGTGTATGTTCTTTCCCAGCTTGTGTCGCTTCCTTTAAACCATTGAGCATAGATGGCTCATAATTTATATGTGGATTTTGACCGGGTGCTAAATCACGTTTATACATCATTTGCCCACCATGTTGATTGGTAGCAACACGCTTTTTAGGCGCATTAATCGGTAGCTGTAAGTAGTTAGCCCCTACACGATGACGCTGTGTATCGGAGTAAGAGAAAGTACGACCTTGTAGCATTTTATCATCAGAAAAATCTAAGCCATCAACCAGTACCCCTGTGCCGAATGCGGCCTGTTCCACCTCAGCAAAATAATCCTCAGGATTTTTGTTTAATACCATTTTGCCAACTGCATACCATGGGAATTGATCGTTTGGCCAAAGCTTTGTATCATCCAATGGATCAAAATCAAGCTCAGGATGTGGACCATCCTCCATTATTTGAACATGTAGCTCCCATTCAGGATATTCACCACGATCGATGGCATCATATAAATCTTGAGTGGCATGATTGAAATTTTTCTGTTGGATTTCTTCTGCTTCTTTTTGTGTTAAATTTTTAATGCCTTGTAGTGGTTCCCAGTGATATTTGACAAGAACCGCATTCCCTTCATCATTAACCCATTTATACGTATTGACCCCAGAGCCTTGCATCATACGATAATTAGCTGGAATCCCCCAAGGTGAGTAGACAAAAGTGACCATATGGAAGGTTTCTGGAGAGCTAGCACAAAAGTCAAAGAAACGTTCGACGCTCTGAATATTAGTAATAGGATCTGGCTTAAAAGCATGGATCATGTCTGGGAATTTCATGGCATCACGAATAAAGAAGATTTTTAAATTATTGCCCACTAAATCCCAATTGCCATCCTCTGTATAAAATTTGACTGCAAAGCCTCGTGGATCACGTAAAGTTTCAGGGGAGTGACCGCCGTGTATCACAGTTGAAAAACGCACCAAGACAGGCGTTTTCTTCCCTTTATCCTGAAAGACTTTTGCACGTGTATACTTTGAAATTGGATCATTACCCACAACACCATAAGTTTCAAAATAACCATGTGCACCAGCACCACGAGCATGGACCACTCGTTCAGGAACTCTCTCTCGGTCAAAGTGACTCATCTTTTCTAGAAAATCATAATTTTCAAGTGTTGCAGGACCACGATTACTGATTGTTCGTAAATTTTGATTGTTGGTAATCGGATGGCCCTGTCGATTTGTTAAGGTTGTATCTTGCTCATGTGTTGAATCATTTTGCTGTGTCATAGTATGACCCCTTTCCTATAGATACTTCCATTTTGTCCTTGAATGGGGCAAACTAGACATTCGAATTCATCGACATTTAAACTTGGCATCAATATTCCATAATTCACCATTTACGTCCTTGAAAAAATGCTGAATCTACATAAAAAGGCTCTCCATACATAAATGTAGGAGAGCCATGGATGGCGTTTTCAAACGGAATCAAGTTGGTTGAGTATGGCTTTTGCCTATAGTTGGTCATTAGTCATCGGTCATACAGTAACAGGTAACTTGTTATTGGTTTGAGGCAAGTTAGCTCAAAAGCTGAATTTGAAAACAGCACATCCAACTCGGTTTGGAGTCTCACCGCCCCGAGATTAGAAATAACGAGAATCGTCAAAGTTAATTTGTATACTATAATTTTTTGAATTAATAAGATTGGATAGTTTATGTGCATCTTTTTCGAGTTGAATTGCTCGTTCTCGATATGCATCAGGCTCATACAAAGTGATTTCGTATAACATTGCATTTTCACCATAGCCAAATCGGACACTTTCTTTTTCACGCATACTAAATTCTTTACACAATTCAGCCTCGGCACGGAGCTGTGTCGCCAATTCGATGGCTTCTACTAGTGCTAACTTTTCACCTTTAAAATCGACGGAGTTTTGAATGTTCGCTTCATATACTAAACGGTCTAGCGTACGTGCATCGAGACGAATTTGTGCTAGGTCAGCCTCAATAAGGGGGAGAGCACGATTACTTGTTTTAGGAGCTTGTCCTTTTTCTACTGTCACAACAGCACTACGATGTAGTTCACTAACAAGCTCTTGAGTTTTCTTCCCTAAAATACTTTTTAGTTTAACTGCTTCTGCAAGATTAATCATGAAAACACGTCCTTTTTATAGTGTTGTAGATGGCGCATTATTTGACAAAAGTGCGGTTTGATAATGACCGCCATGGATTTGATTAAACATTTTTCCTGCTGACGCAAGAAGTTCGTTTGCTGCTTCAGTTGTTAACGATGGTCGGAGATAAAATATATGTAATGCCTCAGTCGTTTCCTCTGTAACAGCTGTGCGTTTAGAATCGACAAAAGGTGAGCCAAATGCTCCTACTTCATCACGACTATATAGAATATTTGTTAATGTATTCAATCGCCCATTTAAACCTTCGTAACTAATTTCATCATGACCAAGAGCAATTTCCACAGACCCTTTGATTGGAGCGACATCATACAGCCCAATTGGCATTTCGTATTGGAGAGAAAAGAAATTATTTAAATCAACACCTGAATGAAGTGGTGTTAAATAGTTTTGCTTACTAATTCGACGCATTAGGCTTTCTGCTGAATGACGGTAACGGTTTGGATCAGCACCAAGCTTTTTCCATAGCTGTCTCCATTCTGCGATACCCTCACGCTGTGTCACGGGTTGTTCTTGCATTTCTAGAAAGAGATTTTCCTGATACAATTGCATACGTCCTTTAATCATTTGAGGGGATTCTGCTACGACAATTTTGGTATAATGAATAATGCCGATTTTTAGCTCGGGATGTCGTGCTAATAAAGATTGGTTAATGGAAATTTCCAATGAACATCACCTACTTTATCTATTTCTATTATTGTACCATGTAAGGAGTTGGAAATAAAATGAACATACATGACCTACAACGTGACTTTGTGGCATATGCGATGTCCATTGGCGTTGATAAAATAGGTTTTACAACAGCAGCTCCCTTTACAGAACTAAAGAACAGATTGCGTCGCCAGCAGGAGCTAGGCTACCAGTCTGGTTTTGAAGAAAGTAATATTGAAAAACGTACCGAACCCCTTCAATTATTAAATGAAGCAGAGAGCATTGTAGCGATAGCTGTTGCCTATCCTTCGCGTATGCAAAATGCACCAGTTGGTAAAAAAGGTGCAAGGCGTGGAATTTTTTGTCGAGCTTCATGGGGTGTCGATTATCATACAGCAATACGTGAACGTTTGAAGTTATTATCTGCTTGGCTTGAGGAACACGTCGAGGGTGTGCGAATTGAATCGATGGTAGATACGGGAGCACTTGTAGATCGAGCCGTAGCAGAACGTGCAGGCATTGGCTGGAGTGGGAAAAATTGTTCCATTATAACGCCTGAATTTGGCTCTTATGTGTATTTGGGAGAGCTCATCACAAATATCCCTTTTGCGCCAGATAAGCCAATGGAGGATGAATGTGGAGATTGTCGATTGTGCTTGGATGTTTGTCCGACTGGCGCCTTAATCCAAGGAGGACAACTGAATGCGCAGCGCTGTATTGCCTTTCTGACCCAAACAAAGGGATTACTGCCTGATGAGTTCCGAAATCATATCGGCAATCGTCTTTATGGCTGTGATACATGCCAGACAGTATGTCCTAAAAATAAAGGGAAAATTAATTGGATGCATGAAGAATTTATGCCAGATCCAGAACTTGCCAAGCCATTATTGACTCCTCTTTTAACGATTTCTAATCGAGAATTTAAGGCCAAGTTTGGTCATGTCTCAGGCTCTTGGCGTGGGAAAAAGCCTATCCAGCGTAATGCCATTTTAGCACTCGCTCATTTTAAAGAAGAAGCCGCCATACCAGATTTAATTGATGTTCTTCAAAAAGATGAACGTCCTGTCATTCGTGGCACAGCTGCATGGGCTTTAGGCAAGATAGGTGGAGAAATAGCCCAATCTGCTTTACATGAAGCGGAAGTTACAGAACAGGATGAAGAAGTACTCAGTGAAATTCATAAAGGGTTGCAGTTTTTCCAATAAGTTGAGTCAGGGCAATTGGTTTACTTGCTTTCTATTAGAGGGTGAAATCAGTCACTGGAATTGTCGGAGAAGCGGCTCTAGTTTGAGCGGAGGGTGCTCCAAAAGGTTGGGGTTTCGTTCATAAAGGAAGTCGGTTCGCTCTAAAAGAGCCGTGCCTGCTCATAATATGTGGAAAAGTCGCTCCCAAAGAACTATGGCTCGCTTACCGAGAGGGAAAACCGACTCAAAAGAACTGAGTCTCATTTTATCCGAGGGGCTACTCATTCTAAAAAAATCTGGCTCTGTTCAAGAGCCTGCTGAAAGAAATTTTGAATAAGGAAGTGTGTCGTTATGCCATTGCATATCGTTTTATATCAACCAGAAATTCCAGCTAATACAGGGAATATTGCTCGTACTTGTGCTGGTACGAATACATCGTTACATTTAATTCGTCCACTAGGTTTTTCGACGGACGATAAAATGTTGAAACGAGCAGGCTTAGATTATTGGCATAGTGTGAATATTGTCTATCATGATTCACTGGATGATTTTATAGAGCATTCTAAAAATGGAGATGTTTATTTAATCGAAACGTATAGTGATGAGCCGTTTACGACGCATGATTTTAGTGATCAAGATCGAGATATTTATTTTATGTTTGGAAAAGAAACGACAGGGTTGCCAAAGGACTTTGCATATGATCGACGAGATATGTGCTTGCGTATTCCGCAAAGTGATCATATACGTTCACTCAATTTGTCTAATACGGCTGCCATTGTCATTTATGAGGCATTACGACAACAAGGCTATCCAGGTTTACATTAAAAAGGCAGTTCTCCGCATGTGAGAACTGCCTCAGACTGTAGACAAACTCGCTGAATTTTGAGTTTGCCTACAGTCTTTTTTCTTTTACAATAAAATAAAGTAAAGCCGTTGATTTCCACTACGGGCGGACGCTTTCCGCGGGCGGGGTCGAGCTGCTTCCCTCGCTTCGCTCAGTCCAGGATCTCGACTTTCCCGCTTTTCCCGCAGGAGTCGCCGCCCTTCGTTCCAATCAACTTCTATATAAAATACTCTATCTACATAGGGTGTTGAAAAGTAAACTTTTGAGGTGATCAACCATGATGACGAAGAATCAAACCAATGAACGTGAACAATTAGAAATGTTAACGATTGATCAATTAGTTCCCAACGATCATTTAGTGCGAAAACTAGAGGCTGCTATTGATTTTTCATTTATCTATCCTTTAGTAGAACATCTCTATTCACCTAATGGGCGTCCAAGTATTGATCCTGTCGTTCTCTTCAAAATGACGTTTATTCAATATGTTTTTGGCATTCGCTCCATGCGTCAAACCATCAAAGAAATTGAAACGAATATGGCGTATCGCTGGTTTTTAGGATTTGGCTTCCATACAGAAGTCCCGCATTTCTCTACCTTCGGTAAAAATTATGCCCGTCGCTTTCAAGACACTGATATATTTGAACAGATATTCTATCGTATTTTAAAAGAGATTATGCATCAAGGACTCCTCCATGCAGACCATTTATTTATCGATTCTACGCATGTGAAAGCGAGTGCGAATAAACGGAAGTATGATAAAAAGGTCGTGCGAAAAGAAACACGGGCTTATGAAGAAAAACTTCAATTAGAGTTAAATATGGATCGTGAAGAACACGGAAAAAAGCCCTTTCCCCCGGAGAAATTTGAAAAGGAAGAATGGAAAGAAATAAAGGAAAGCACGACAGATCCTGAAAGTGGCTATTACGTGAAGGATGAACGTACGAAACAGTTTGCGTATTCTTTCCATGCAGCCACAGACGAAAAAGGCTTTGTCTTAGGTGCCATTGTGACTCCGGGAAATGTGCACGATAGCCATGTATTACAGCCACTTGTTGAAAGGGTCATTCAAAACGTTCAAAAACCAATCGCTGTTGCGGCAGATGCAGCCTATAAAACACCAGCGATTACGAACTTTTTGTTAGAGAATCAAATGTTGCCTGTTCTTCCGTATACACGTCCTAAAACGAAAGATGGATTCTTCCGAAAGCACGAGTATACATATGACGAGCACTATAATTGTTATCTTTGCCCACAAGGGCAGATATTGAAGTATGCGACAACGACGAAGGAAGGATATCGCCAATATAAATCGAATCCTTTGATTTGTGCGAAGTGTCCAAGCCTTTCCCAATGTACAGAAAGTAAGCATCATCAAAAACTCATTCAACGCCATATTTGGGAGTCGTATGTGGAGGAAGCTGAACATTTACGCCATTCCTATGACATCAAACAAATTTATGCAAAGCGCAAAGAAACGATTGAGCGTGTCTTTGCCGATGCAAAAGAAAAGCATGGTATGCGATGGACAACCTTAAGAGGTCTAAAAAAATTGTCCATGCAGGCGATGCTTACTTTTGCTGCCATGAATTTGAAGAAACTGGCTACTTGGACGTGGCAAGTAGCTTAAGAGAGCAACTAAGCTCGAAGAGTATGTTGAATTTGGTAGTATATTACCAAATGTTAAAAATAAAATAGGAAGAAAAATGACAAAAACCATCGAGAGTGAACTTCTCGATGGGCTTTTGTCTACAGTCTCAAGGCAGTTCTCCGCATGTGAGAACTGCCTTTTTAATACTAAAACTTCAATAATACAACATTACCAGCAGGGTCTTCTGTTTGGAATCCACCAGCAATTTCTATGACTGGTGCACCCATTACACGAAGGTTTCCTTTCATAGTGGCTGCTTGTTCTTCGTTATCTAGTCGCAAGGAGAATGTTTTCAAACCCACTTGATTTTGGCCAAGCTTTGAAGCATTTTCTGAGTGCCACGTGTTTAAACCGATATGATGATGATAACGACCTGTTGAAATGAATAGTGCTTGGGAACCATAGCGTGTGACAATCTCAAAACCTAAGCCTTTAGTATAAAAATGCTCAGCTTCTGCTAAGTTGGAGACAGATAAATGAATATGACCCATCACTGTACCAGCAGGAAGTCCATTCCAGTTTCCATCTCCTTCTTCTAAAATAGAACGGATATTGAGTGGTTCTGTCACCATATGCACGTAATCATTATGCCATGTCCATTCGCTTTCATCACGATCCACATACACCTCAATACCGTTATGATCAGGATCATTTAAATAGAGTGCTTCACTGACAGCGTGATCAGAAGCCCCAAGGTGTACACCTTTGTCGTGAAAATGAGTAATGACATTGGCTAGGTCACGGCGAGTTGGCAATAATAAGGCGAAGTGATAAAGCCCTGTCGTCATGCTTCGCTTTTCTTCCACTGCTTCAGGCTGAACAATGGTTAAAAGAGCAGTTTCTCCATCGGTAGTCAACGTAGCTTTATGTGATTCTTGCTGTAAAATTTTAAAGCCTATTATTTCTTGATAAAAGGTTAAAGAGCGTTGGAGATCGCTTACTTTTATTTCAACATTCGTTACATATGTGTTAGGTTTTTCATGGAAATGCATATAGGATACCTCCAAATAGTTATCTTTTTTTATTAAGTTACTTTATGTAAGTTAGTTTATTTTAAAAACAAAGGAAAGTCAAGTATTTCTGTTGTTCTACAAAAAAAGAAAATCACTAAGCCTTGCAAAATGCTTAGTGATTTTCTTGAGCTATTATTTGTCTGCTTTGTAGTCGCCTTCGTATCCAGCGGTAAAAATAGCTGTTAAGAAAGCAACTGTTACACCAATGATTAATAATAATTTCATGGAAGTACCCTCCTCATGTTCTAAAGACATCTCTTTTTAGTATAGCCTATCTATTATAAAAATGAAACGACATAGCGGAATAAAATATGTCAGAAATGGTTCAAACATATCGATATCGGGAAAACTATAAATGAGGTGATCATTATGGAAAAAAAAGTGCCAAACATTGAAAATGGTTCAATGGCTAGAGATATGAAAGAATTAAAAGATTTGGGGAAACAGATGGAGCATTTACGAGATGGTCTTGAACTGGCAGAGGATGAACGTATTGCTGACCCTATACAATTGGAGGAGGATACGGAAATCGAGAAAAAGTAAGGTTTAAAACAGCTGCTTTATTTTTCTTAAATCCAATTTTTTGTATAATGGTACTAGGAAAAGAAAGGGGTTGTGCTTCTTGCATTTACAATCAACGAAAACATTATCAAATGGTGTAGAAATGCCTTGCTTTGGTTTAGGTGTTTATAAAATGACCGAACGTGAAGAAACATTACAGGCTATTGATAAAGCACTTAAATTTGGTTATCGAGCTATTGATACAGCATCGTTATATGGCAATGAGGTAGAGGTAGGAGAAGCGATTCGTCATTCAGGCATTCAACGTGAAGATATATTTGTTACGACAAAAGTGTGGAATAATGACCAAGGATATGATGCCACATTACGCGCTTTTGAGGTTTCATTAAAGAAATTAAATATAGATTACCTAGATTTATATTTAACCCATTGGGCTGTCCCAGAAACTTTTGAAGAAACCTATCGAGCAATTGAACGTCTATACGATGAAAAATTAATTCGAGCGACAGGTGTATCGAATCACCATGAGCATCATTTAGAAAAAATACTGGCAAAGGCAAATACGGCTCCGATGGTCAATCAAGTGGAGTTACATCCTTATTTACAGCAAATCCCATTACGCGCATTTTGCAGTGAACATCAAATTGCTGTTACTGCATGGTCACCGCTAGGGCGCGGAGGCGTACTTACTGACCCTACAATAGTGGAAATAGGGCAAGAAATCGGAAAGACGGCTGCTCAAGTAGTGTTACGTTGGCATTTACAAAACAATACATTGGTTATTCCTAAATCAGTGACACCAAGTCGAATCGAGGAAAACGCACAGATTTTTGACTTTGAATTAACACAAGCCCAGATGGAGAAAATGGCTACATTAAATCGAAATCAACGATTTGGGCAAGATCCTGATCATTTCAAATTTGATTTTTAGGAAATAAGTAAATCCCGCTCTCAAATAGAGGGCGGGATTTCATGTTGTTGAAAAAAGGTAATGTCAACGGCATAATAAGCAATTTTGTAAGGCGAGGGGTTGATTTCCGTTCCGCCAGCGTCCTTTCCAGGGGGCGTCTGATGAGCCGCTTCACTCACTGCGTTCGCTCCAGGGTCTCCTCTGTGACGCTATGAGCTGCACCCAAAATATTGGACTTAAAAATCTACTATAGGGGGTGCAGGTAGTGATTTCTGATGAACAAAAATTAGCCGCAGTTCTAGCTTACTTTGAAGAAAAAGAAAGTACGTATCAGATTGCCAATCGATTACAGAGGGATCGACAGTACATTCGATTATGGATTGAATTATATCGCTATCATGGCATCGAAGGAATTATTCGTCCTCAAGGGTTCACGAATTACGAAGATTCTTTTAAAATAAAAGTAATTCAACACCTGATAGAGACGGGCGATTCGCTCCTTCAGACTGCTGCGAAGTTTAATATTCCTTCCCGTGAAACCGTTCGGAGATGGAAAAAACAATGGATGTCAACGGCTGGTGAGGTGCTCTATCAAGTAGAAAAGGAGCGCCAATCAATGCCAAAAAAACAACCACCTTCGTCCGATTTAAATGGAAAAACAACGGATGAGTTAAAAGCCGAAATTGAGTATTTACGGATGGAAAATGCCTATTTAAAAAAGTTGAAAGCCTTAGTTCAAGAAAAGGATGCCTTCAAATCCAAGAAAAAGTAAGAGCTGTCTATGAGCTAAGGTTGGATTTTCCTCTTCAAGCTCTATTAAAAGTCGCGAAACTTAAGAAAAGTACGTATTATTATCATCTCCAAAAATGGGTAAAACCAGATAAATATCAGGCGATCAAAGAACGAATTCAGACGCTTTTTCATTACCATAAGGGGCGTTATGGCTATCGTCGTATTTGTTTAGCCCTCCGAAATGAAGGGTTTTTCATCAACCATAAAACGGTCCAACGATTGATGCAAGAATTGGGCTTAAAAGGGACGGTACGCCCTAAAAAATACCGTTCGTATAAAGGGACAGTCGGCTATGTCGCAGAGAATGTCATCCAACGTGATTTTGAAGCCACTGCACCCAATCAGAAATGGGTAACCGATGTAACGGAGTTTAAAATAAACGGTCAAAAAATCTATATATCCGCTGTATTAGATTTATTCAATCGAGAAATCGTTGGGTATGAGGTATCAAAATCACCTAATTTTGAGTTAGTTCAACAGTCTTTTAAGAAGGCGTTTACGTATACAAAGTTATCGAAAAAGAGTGGCTTAATCGTCCATTCTGATCAAGGATGGTTATATCAAATACCACGTTTTAAAGCGTTATTGGCAACACATGAAATCAAGCAAAGTATGTCACGGAAAGGAAATTGTTTAGATAATGCCGTGATAGAAAGCTTTTTTGGCATTATGAAATCAGAATTTCTATACGCAACAACGTTTAAGAACTACGAAGCATTCAAAAAAGCGTTAGTAGACTATATCCACTACTACAATCATGAACGGATAAAAATAAAACTCAACGGAAAAAGTCCAGTTGAGTTTCGAAGAGTTTCTTAAAAGTTCAAATTTTTGGGGTCAGTTCACTAAATCCCCTAGGAGTGACGCTGGCTCCACTCCAATCAACCATTCTGCAAAAGTGTCTTTTCCTGAACAAAATAGCCCATTATTTATAGTATAAGAGAGGGATAGCCTCTTACTTTCAATGTGGAGAAGTGATGTGTGCCAACACCCCACCATAAAAGAGTAGTGAATACCTTCACTTTTTTGCTAAAAAGTGAACATTTTTATTTTATGGATTGGAGTGGAAGGCTACTTGACTCCCGTGGGAATAGCGAGATAGGCGAGCCCCTGCACGGAGGAAGCGGCTCGGCGCTCGCCCACAGGAAAGCAAGTAGCCTGCAACGGAAATCCTTTTTCACCTTTCACATAAATTCTATGGATGGTTTTGTTTTTCAACACTATGAAATCCCGCTCTCAAATAGAGGGCGGGATTTTTTTACTTACTGCTCGTCCTTGACGGTAATTCGTTTATTTAAAAATGGATGTTCAAATTCTAATTGAATCGCATGGAGCTCGTAGTCATCATTTGCTGTTTCTCGTGCGCCATACATTGTATCACCAATAATTGGATGGCCGATATAGGCTAAATGAACACGAATTTGATGCGTTCGTCCAGTTTCAAGAATGAGGTGGACAACACAGGAGTTTTTGTAGCGGGCCACCACTTCATAGTGAGTTACGGCATGCTGTCCCGTGTTGGATACAACCCGTCTTGTCGCATGATGGCGGTCCTTTCCAATTGGTTCAGCAATCGTTCCTGATGATGTACGTAAATTACCCTGTACCTCTGCGGCGTACGTACGAATAATGGATTTTTCTTCAATCATTCGATCAAAAATAGACTTTGCTAATGGGTGTTTTGCTACAAGTAATAAACCTTGTGTCCCTTTATCAAGACGATGAACATGCTCGGCGTATACACCACCTTGTTCTTTAATATGTGCCATAACATGGTTCATACAAGTATGTGTATCACGAGCATCATTCGGATGTGTTGCCATGCCCTTTGGCTTGGAGACGATTAAACAATGTTCATCTTCATAGACTACATCAATAGCACAAACAGGTGTTGGTTTGTAGTTAGATGTCGGAATAGGAAATGTAAATTTTATAATTGTCCCTGCCTGTAAAGGTGTATTCCATTGAATCAGCTCATCATTTGTCAAAGTGATTGCTTTAGCCATACGTAATTCATGGACTAGCTTTTTGCCAAGTCGCCATTGATTGCGTAACAGCTCTTCAACATGTAAGTTATCTTCAGTTATTTCATAATGAAACATAGATCTTCCTCCGTAGAAAAGACCGCATTCCATTGGTAGAACACGGTCTCTCGATTATTTTGCAGCTTTTGAAGCTTTTATTAAATAGAAGCTTGCCCCTGCGATTAAAATAAATGCAGTTAATGCTAAAAACGGAATAGTAATAAAGCCTAGCCAGTTAATATATTGTCCTGTGCAAGAAACCGCGCCGCAGGAAGGGGCATTGTCAGCTAAAAAACTTAGCTTTTGAATTCCGTAATGGTAAAGTGATATACAGCCTCCAATCACAGAAAACACAGCTGTTGTGACAGCGATACGAGCATTTTTTTGGATCAATGCTACTGTCGTCATAATGACGATTGGGTACATAAAAATACGTTGAATCCAACACAATTTACAAGGTTCATAGTGACGAATTTCAGAAAAGTATAATGAACCTAGTGTCGCTACAGCAGACACTATCCATATAAATAATAAGCCATTTTCCTCTTTTTTAGACATATCCATTCTTCCCTTCATAAAACCATGTACTTGTTCGATTATAGTTGTTCTAGTTTTATATGTAAATCAACTTACACAAAATAAGGTATGTTATGAATTTCAGTCTAAAGTATGAACGACTCAAGCAGACGTCTCCAATCCCTTAATGGTATCATTAACAGTAGTAATGCTAAAGAAGAGGTGTTTTCGTGAGGGAGAATGAGCATTCCAATATTAGTATTTTAAAGGAAATTGCTGAACTATTAAATGAAGAAACTGAAATTGTCACAATGCTAAAAGGTGCACTCATCAAATTTTTAAATGGCACTAAATTTGAAACAGGCTGGATTTTTTTTATTGATGCAAAGGGACGCTCAGAGCTTGTTGTCCATGAAAATCTACCAGAGGCATTGGAATTTAATAATTGTCATTATTTAAACAAAGGTGGCTGTTGGTGCGTCTCACGTTATCGCAATGAAGAGCTAAAAAAAGCCTCCAATATAATTGAGTGTCAACGAATTGAAAGTGCCATTGCAGCAAATGTTGGCGATCATGAAGGAATTACACATCATGCCACGGTACCCCTTCAATCTGGACAAGAACGTTTTGGTGTATTAAATGTTGCATCCAAGGACACGGTACGCTTTTCAGAGGAGGATCTAGCTTTATTAGAATCCGTTGCATTTCAGATGGGTTCAGCTATTAAGCGAATTTTACTGACAAAGCAGGAGCAAGAAATGGCACTTGTGAAGGAGCGTAACCGTCTAGCACGTGACCTACATGATTCCGTTAATCAACTACTATTTTCTGTTACGTTGACAGCGAGAGCTGGTATTGAGATGACGGATGATTGTGATGTGAAAGAAACATTTAAAGAGATCCAGCATTTAACACAAGATGCTCTAACAGAAATGCGTGCGCTGATTTGGCAATTGCGACCGAAGGGATTAGAAAATGGTTTACTTGAAGCCATTAAAGTATACGCTGAAATGCTTGGCTTAAAGCTACATGTTATGGTTTCTGGTGTACTGCAATTCCCCTCTCGTATTGAAGAAACATTATTTCGTGTAGCACAAGAGGCGCTCAATAATGTGCGTCGTCATGCAGGGGTGCTAGAAGCAGCCTTGTATATTACGGTTACATCAACAGATATTTTATTGGTGATTCGAGATGAGGGACGAGGCTTTGTCATCGACAATAATACAAAGCTGCTTTCAATGGGCTTACAATCTATCAAGGATCGTGCAAAATCAGTTGGAGGCACTGCTGACTGGGTAAGTGAAATTGGCAAAGGTACGGAGCTGCTCATCCGCTTGCCATATTAAGGGGGAGAGAACATGATACGTGTATTAATTGCAGACGATCATCATGTGGTGCGTCGAGGACTATTGTTTTTTTTAAAGACACAAAAGGATATTGAGGTTGTGGGAGAGGCGAAAAATGGGCATGAAGCTGTATCATTAGCAGAAAGCATTCAACCAGATATTATCTTAATGGATTTAGTGATGCCTGAGATGGACGGCATTCAGGCAACAAAACGCATCAAAGCAAAATTTCCAAAAATAGAAATTCTAATGCTGACTAGTTTTTCGGATCGAGATCATGTAGTTCCAGCAATGGAGGCAGGAGCAGCAGGCTATCAGTTAAAAGATATTGAGCCAGATGAATTGGTCTTATCCATTCGTCGTATTATGCGTGGCGAAAATACATTGCATCCAGAAGCAACGACAACGCTTGAAATGGATCGTCAAGAGTCACAAAATGCACCACATTTATTAAATCCACTAACACCTCGTGAACAAGATGTGCTTGCAGAGCTGACAAAAGGAAAGAGTAATCGAGAAATTGCATCCTCACTTTTTGTCACAGAAAAAACAGTGAAAACGCATATTTCCAATATCTTTACAAAGCTACAAGTGCAAGACCGTACACAAGCAGCACTATATGCGGTGAAGCATGGTTTAACAGAGGGTAGCGGTATTTAAACATGTTTCAAAATACGTACAAAAATATAAGGCGAGCTACTACAAAACAAAGTAGTACTCGCCGTTTTTACATTATTTATATTGAACAAATAATTTTTGGGAGATCTCTAATAAGGTAGCACTTGGTGTCAGTGCTAAATCTTCCTGAAGCTTTTGTTTATATGTTTGAAAAATTTTATAAGCTTGTTCGTGAAGCCCTGCCTGAGTCAACGTGTATAAATAATGTTCAAGCTTTTGTTCATTGTAAGGGTCATACTCAAATAAAGCATGTAGAAATTCAAGAGCCTTCTCAGTATCAGAAAGAAACGTTGTTTGAAACCCCTTCTCTAATAACTCTATGTATGATTTCGTTAATCTATCTTTAGCGGCAGTTGACCACTCATAATCATCGAATACAAAGAGGCCATTTTTATAAATAGAAAGACATTGATTAATCAAAGATATGGAGGGAAACTCCAAGCGTGAAAAATCTTCATGAAGTTTTTGAAAATCATATAGATCACACACAATAGTTGGTTTCTCAAAGATATAGTATTTATTTGAAAAGACGATACAGTTTTCATAGCCGATCATATTCAAAGTCTTTCTTAAATAAGAAAGAGCGGTATGGAGATTAGATTTAGCTCGTACATAGTCTAAATCTGGCCATAGAATTTCAATTAAGTAATCCCGATGAATCGGTATGTTTGGGTGCAAAATAAAGTAAGCAAATAATTCCTTCGTCTTTTCTGTTTTAAAAGCGACTAAGCTATTATTGCTATAGACTGCGAATTGATCAAAGCATTGTACGTTTAACACAGTTTGCGTAGCTTGCTGAAGCATTTGCTGGATAGAATATTCATGCTCAATGCGAGCTACCGTTTTTTCTAAACGAGCAGGACTGATAGGCTTTAATAAATAGTCCAGACCACCAATCTCATAGGCTTGTAACGCAAATTCATGATAGGAGGTAATAAAAATTACGCTCACTTGTGGACGTTCCGTTTTGATAATATCAGCTACTTCAAGTCCAGATAATTCTTGGAGTTTTACCTCTAAAAAGATAACCTCAAACTCTAAATTAGGCAGCTCATTCAGAAAAACTTCGACACTTGTAAAGGTTTGAATAACCTGTATTTGTTGAAAGGCATGTAGTTTATTTTGAAAATAGTGTAAAGCTAAAGGTTCATTGTCTATTAAAACGGCTCGAATCATATCAAACTCTCCTTTTTACAATTAAATTGATAACGATTAAACTCTAGTTCATTTTTGGTGAAAGGCTTCCTATATAGAGTGAAGGGCAAGAAAAGTGAACATCACGTAACTTTTCTATTAAAAATTTGATACTAGAAAAAAGCAATCAATGTTGTAGGATTTTCACAGGCGAGAGTCAAAGAATCCTGTAGTATATTGTCACACACCACGTCAAATCCCTTCATAGAAAGTATTCGCCGTTCATTATATAGAAGATAAAAGTTTTTTATGTTGTGTAAGAGAATTGAAATAATTGTTTAGGCGTTTATTATTAAACTATTCTTATAAAAAAATGAAATAGCATCGTATTGGGAAATAAAAGCTGGACATGTAGCCAAAGCATTGTATTTTCTTATATTGTAAAAATAGTATAATCATTGTAATAATTAATCAGGCGTTATTATAGTACATTTGTCTTAAATAAAACTCAAAAAGTACTTAAAAAATACTTAAAAAGATAGGTTGTTAGTAATTGAAACGAAAAGTTATATAGGAATTATGGGATATGGATGGAGGAGGATTTCGCTATGAAATTAGAACGTCTGCTAACAATGACGATGATTTTAATCAATCGAAAAAAAGTTAAGGCACAAGAACTAGCGGAGCTATTTAATGTATCCGTTCGGACGATTTATCGAGATATTGAAACACTTAGCTGTGCAGGTATCCCTGTTATTAGTCAACAAGGTGTGAATGGTGGCATTCATTTAATGGAGGGTTACCGTGTTGATAAACAAGTGTTGACGAAGGATGAGCTTATTTCACTTTCTACAGCTATTAAAAGTGCCTTGACTACCTATGAGGATTCGCACGCTGAAGCAGTTCTTGAAAAATTAACATGTATTGCTGATGACCAGGTCAAACAATCTATGGATCACCTTTTTGTAGATTTTAGTCCTTGGGGGCCGAACGTTCTTTTTAAAGAGCATATGACGACATTAAAGAATGCAATAGAGAGCATGCATTGTGTAAGCTTATACTATTCTACTACGCATGGTGAACAAACAAGTCGGATAGTTGAACCTCATACAATTGTTCAGAAAGGAAAGACCTGGTATTTATATGCCTATTGCACATTAAGAAAGGACTTTCGTTTATTTAAACTTGCGAGAATCAAGAATTTATTGCAAGAGGAGACTATCTTTGAGCGTAAGGAAGTGAATTTAAGTGAGCTGCCATGGGGGAAAAAATGGCATCAACCACAAAACGTCGTCAATTTAGTTATTTTTTTTGATAAAGCCATCACAACATTGGTGGAGGAATCTTTTGGAGCAGAGTATATAGATCATGAGCAGTCTATCATTAATATTGCCATACCAGAGGATGAATGGCTTTATGGCTTCTTGCTTAGCTTTGGTCATCGTATAAAAATCATAGAACCGCTATATATAAGAGATATTATCCAAAAACGCGCACAAGAAATTGTCCTTTTATATAAAAATCAAGACAATTGATGACATACAGCTGTCAGGTTTCCTTTGCTATAGTAAGAACAAATAAAGCGAAAGGTGGAATGACGATGCAAAGCTATTGTCAAAGCTGTGGTATGCCATTAGTAGATGAGGCATTATTAGGTAGTGAAAAAGAAGGGCACAAAAGTCAGGAGTATTGTACATATTGTTATGAGGGAGGAGAGTTTAAACAACCTCAATTAACAGTGAAAGAAATGATCGAAATATGCGTACCACATCTTCAGGAAGATGGTATGCCTGAAAATGAGGCACGTCATATGCTGACATCCTTTTTACCAAGTTTAAAACGATGGAGAAAAGATGAATGGAAAGAGCCAAAAATGGTGGAATTGGAGTCCTTTCAAATCATAGGAATTTCAGCTCAAACAAGTAATGCAAATGAAATGACAGCACAAGCTAAAATCCCACAATTATGGGATCACTTTTACCAACAAAATATTTCAGGCCAAATAGCTGAACGTAAAAATAACAATATTTATGGTTTGTATTCAGACTATGAGACGGATGTGAATGGAGATTACGCCGTTACACTAGGTGTAGAAGTGTCAAGCAATGATGATGAAACACCAGCTGGTTTAGTCGTTAAAACGATGCCAACAGCTAAATATTTAGTTTTTACATCTGAGAAAGGAAGCTTGCCAGAGGTTGTTATCCAAGCTTGGCAAGAGATTTGGACATGGTTTGCAAATGCTACAGTTGAACGAACATATACAGGGGATTTTGAATTGTATGATGAACGATGCGCTAATCCACAAGAAGCACAGGTAGATATTTATATCGCCATTAAATAAAAACAAGTCTCCTACCAATTAATTGGTAGGAGACTTGTCGTCGTTTTGTGGAGGAATCAATTCTACATGGGGCTCGATATGCACAAGAACCTGACAAAAACGATTTTCGCGCATAATGGTATGCTCAATTTCTTCAGTAATGCGGTGACTTTCAAAAACATTTAAATAAGGGTCAACGGTAACCGTTATGTCGATGAAGTACATATTTCCATGTGCACGCCCTTTAAAGTCCAAGAGCTCGATTACACCATCCACATTACGGATTAAGACCGATAATGTCTCCACTTCATCAATATCAAATGCATCTGTCAGACTTTGAACAGCTTCCCAGAAGATTTCTACTGCTGTTTTAATAATTAAAAAGGCAACAATGAGGGCTGTCAGAGAATCGATGATCGGAAAGCCAAAAATAGCTCCAAAAATACCGATGGCTGTGCCGATACTGACAAGGGCATCCGAGCGATTATCAAATGCTGCTGCCTTAACAGCGGCACTTTTAATTTTTTTAGATAGTGCCAAATTATAGCGATAAACGACATACATGACAACGGCACTACCGATTGCTACATAAGCAGTTAACAGGGAAGGTGTTGTACCAGTTGGCTGCCATAAATTTTGTAAAGAATTAATAAGTACTTGGAGACCGACTACAAGCATAATGAATGATGCAACTAAAGAGGCAACCGTTTCAGCACGTAAATGTCCGTATTGGTGGTTAGAATCAGGCGGTCTTTGAGCAATGCGTAATCCAATCAGTACGGCGATGGAGGCGATGATATCCGTGGTATTGTTTAAACCATCTGCTTTTAATGCTTCTGATGTACCAATGTAGCCAATAGTAAGTTTGGCAGAGCTTAGGATTAGATATGTACCAATGGATAGCCAAGCACCTTTTTCCCCTTGCCGTAAATTTGTATAGAGCTCCATTTTGTTTCCCCCTCGCAAAACTTTCGGACATTAGAAAACGACTCCCTCTTAAAAAGGGAGTCGTTCGATCTATTTATTACGGTATTTGCTCCCATCTATAAGATGTGAAGGAAAGACCATATTTATAGCTCGGATTATACAAGCGTGATTTCAATAATACCATGACAAGTACAACGAGGCAATTCAATTTCAGTCCATGACTGCGTCAAATTCATTTGATAAATCACTTTCAGGTAATTTCAGAACTTCTAAGTATAAAATATGGTGCCCATCTAATTCTTTTGCGATAAATTCAAAACCTTGCTCCTGAATACTGTCTCCTTCGACTGCATCAAAACGCTTCGTCATGAACCAACCGCCGATCGTATCAATATCATCATCTTCTATGTCAGTACCTAGTATATCATTTACATTTTCAAGAAGCATCTTAGCATTTAAAATAAAATGATTTTCTGCAATTTCCTGTACTTCTGGGATTTCATCTTCATCGAATTCGTCTTGAATATCGCCGACAATTTCCTCAATAATATCTTCAATCGTCACTAGACCAGATGTTCCGCCATATTCATCCATTAAAATGGCCATATGAATACGTTCACGTTGAATTTTTAGTAACAAATCGTTAATTTGCGTTGTTTCCATCACTCGAATAATCGGTTGCATATAGTCCATAACAGGCTTATCACCATTTTTGGAGTCTTTAATGTAAGCGGTTAACAAATGCTTCATGTTGACTAAGCCGATAATATGGTCTTTATCTCCATCAAGAATTGGATAACGAGTATACTGCTCGACACCCATTAAATCGAACACTTCTTTAATTGTTAGCTCTTTTTCAATGCCGACAATTTCAGTCCGAGGAACCATAATTTCTTTTGCAAGACGATCTGAGAACTCAAAAATACTGTTAACATATTCATATTCTGAGTTATTAATTTCTCCACCTTTTAAACTATCCGATAAAATCATTCGCAGCTCTTCCTCTGTATGGGCTACTTCTGATTCTGACATCATTTTTAAGCCGAAAAGACCAGTTAAACCACGGGCAGATCCGTTTAATAACTTAATGATTGGATACGTAATATTGTGGAATAAAATTAATGGGCCAGATAAGTTTAATGTGACAAATTCTGCTTTTTGGATGGCTAATGTTTTTGGCGCCAACTCCCCAATAACAACATGCATAAACGTTACGATTGAGAATGCAAGTATGAATGAAAGGATAGATGTAATACTACCATTCAAATTTAGAAATTCAAACACTGGGTGCAAAATGATTTCGAATGTAGGTTCACCTAACCAACCTAAACCAAGTGCAGTGATGGTAATACCTAACTGACACGCAGATAAATACTCATCTAAATCTGAAACAACTCGTTTTGCATTTTTCGCTTTCTTATGCCCTTCTGCGAGCAATTGATCAATGCGGGTAGATCTCACTTTTACGATTGCAAATTCAGTTGCAACGAAAAATCCTGTCATTATAATTAGTAGGGCGAATGCCGCCAACCTAATGGTTATCTCCAATATGTCTCCGTCCAAATAATTCCTTTGTTCCCGCCCGAATGAGGGAAGTAAACAAAGTGTACACCTCCTATGATTTAAAAAATTGTTGGATGTCTCAATAATAAATTATTTAAAAGAAAAACACAAATATTGACAACGATTTTTTCGCTAGTTTTTCCAGTACCTTTTTGAAAAAAGTAACTAGATTCAAATACCAAAAGATTGTAATTGCCATAGCTATATGCTAACTTTAAAAAGAGCAAAGATAGTTTGTTTAGGGAAAGAAGCATTTTGCATCTCATATATTACGACACGTCAAAAAATCTCAAGAGTGCTTTAGCTTGCGGATTTTTTTAAATGAATTATTTTTTATAGCTAAAAGGGGAGTCTCGATTATTTGAGACTCCCCTTTTCTATGCAAAAAAAATGTTGCCATTTTTTACTCGGTTATTCTTGTTGGAACCGTAATTTTAAACATGCCTTTTCAACATCATGAATGGTTTCCTTACTAGGTATTACGCCTGTGAAGGGAGCAATAGATACAGGTGCTTTTTCTGTAATGCCCTGCTGTGTTAATACATAATTTTTTCCATTATACGTTAAATAGAACATTTTACTTGATTTCTTCCCGAAAGAGCTAGTAGAAGAATCAAAAAAGCCCTTTAATTGACTGCAATATTCATTGTAGAAGTCGCTTTTATAGCCAGAAAGTTCTTCGAATTTTTTACTATTCATAGTACCCGCTTCATCGGTTAGTTCGAATATTTTGGTTGAAAATTCTGAAAAAAATTCTTTTACTTTTGTACGAATTAATGCTTTTGAATTATAGCTGTTTAAGTCATCCGAAAGTGTGACTTTACTCATTGAAATGGCCCCCTGCATAAAAAACATTTACTATTAAGCTGATACCATAAATGTATAAGAAAAATATACAAATTTCAACATGAATCAACATAATTAGCTTAAAGGACGTGCTATTAGTTAGTAAATATAGGTAGTTTTATGCGGAATTATTACGAAAAAATGACTACTTTTTTAGTCGTATACGTGGAACAGCATGAGTTCATGTATCATTTTTTTAACATCCTCTTCGTTTGGTGGAATTGGTCCTATCCATTGAATTGTCCCATCCTTTATATATTCAGCCTGATATCGTTGTCGTTGATAAAAAAATGAAATAGCCCACCCAGGAATTTGGGAATTGTCAAATAATGGTTTAAAACTGAAATGCTGAATCATCATCTAAACCTCGTTTCTATTGTATGTAGTTCATATTATTCAAGGATAATGGTAATTTTGCAACTATTCGCTTTTAGGATAGAAGTTAATAGCATAAGATTGGAAATTCTAAAGAGGATATTTCTTTCGTAGAAAATCATTGCTCTGCTATAATGAGTGCAGAAGGCGACAAAATACGCCAATCGTGAATACAATTGAAATGAGAGGATACTAATGGATAATTTTATCGTGACATTACTTTTTATGGCAATTATTGGGGCGGCAATTGGTGGCGTAACAAATCATCTGGCCATTAAAATGCTTTTTCGTCCACATAAAGCAATATATATTAAAAACTGGCGATTACCGTTTACGCCAGGTCTTATTCCAAAACGACGTGATGAATTAGCAAAACAGCTAGGTCTCACAGTAGTAAATTACTTATTAACGCCTGAAACATTTAGAAAGAAATTTTTCTCAAAAGATATTCAGGACAAAGTAGAACAATTTGTGCAAGCAAAGGTTGAAGAGACAGTCTTTACAAACGATAAAACCATTCAGGATTGGCTAAACTTAGCAGGATTTTCGCAACTGTCAGCTACCATTGAGCAGAAGGTTGAAGCGATAGTTGAGGGACAATTTTCGGCAGTAAAGAATACACTATCAACAAAATCAATTCGTTCTCTGCTATCTGATGATATTCAAAATACGATTGATGCTAAAATTCCTGTAGCGGTTCATCATATTTTAGAAAAAGGTGAGGATTACTTTTTATCACCAGAAGGCGAAATGACAATCAAGGCAATGATTGATGATTTTTTATCATCAAAAGGCTCTCTTGGTGGCATGATCAATATGTTTTTAGGTGATTCCTCCTCACTTGTTGGTAAAGTTCAACGTGAGCTTGTGAAGTTTTTACAAGCGCCAGGAACGTCAACATTACTAACAAAAATATTTACACAGGAATTGGAAAAATTAAAAGATCGACCAGCAATGGACTTTTTACAAGATGTTCAATTTGAACCTATTTTATCGAAATTACAAGTGTACGTGAAAGAGCAATTAGCAATCGCTGAACGTTTAAATCACCCGATTTCTTATTATTGGCCTGAAGGAAATGAGTGGGCGAAGTATACGGTGATTCCACAAGCTATAGAAAAAGCTTTTGTGAAAGCTGAGGAAAAACTTGAGGATGTACTAAAACGTTTAAACTTACAAGAGGTTGTTAGAGAACAGGTAGACTCTTTCCCAGTAGAAAAATTAGAGGAGCTTGTATTAGGTATTTCAAAACGTGAGTTTAAAATGATTACCGTATTAGGTGCAGTTCTTGGTGGATTGATTGGGATTGTGCAAGGTTTAATTGTTTACTTTATTTAAAAGGAGAATGTATGAATGATTAATATTTATAATGACATTAATGCGTTAGAGGCAACTTTTCGGAAGATTCCTGAGTTTGAAGCTTTAAAAGCTGCAGTTGAAGTTGTAAAGAATGATGAAGAGGCATTAAATGTCTTTAAAAACTTCCGTAAAATCCAAATTGATTTACAGAAAAAACAATTAGCAGGTGAGGATATACTGGAAGATGAGCTTGTCTATGCACAAAAAGCAGCACAGCTTGCACAGCAAAATGAAAAAATCTCAACGATGCTTGAGTCAGAAATGAAGTTAAGTAAAGTAATCGAAGAAGTGAATCGCATTTTAATAAAACCTATTCAAGGTTTATACGAAGGAATTCAATAAATAAAAATGTGATAAATTGCAATTTAAAAAGGAATAATTGTCCTCGGAATTGCACATATAACAAGTAAGAAGAAAACGTGTATCCGCAAGTGGTCGGTACACGTTTTTACTTTATGTATAAGTCAGGGAGTATCGGAGGTTATGATTATGCATGTCATCATTGAATGGACTTATAAAACACCAAAAGGAGCAACAACTGTTTTACGTTCAGCTGAAATGCCTGCTGCTCAAGCATTATTACTAGCAGAGGATATGGAAAGAACGGGAAGAGTAAAATCGTTACATTGCATAGATCGGCAAGATACCAATTGGTCACTGAAAGAGCTAAAAGCCTATTTAAAGGAAATAGAGACGGAGCCGCATAATATTACTGTCTATTTTGATGGTGGGTTTGACCTTGGGACAAGGCAGGCAGGGTTAGGATGTGCCATTTATTATGAACAAAATGGTAAACCTTTCCGATTAAGAAAAAATGCCTTTTCGTCTGAACTAAAATCAAACAATGAAGCAGAGTATGCGGCACTTTATTTAGGCTTAGTGGAGCTAGAATTGTTAAATGTTCACCATTTGCCTGTGAAAATTATAGGAGATTCGCAAGTAGTCATCAATCAGTTAAATGGGGAATGGCCTGCTTTAGAAAAGGAGTTAGCAAGCTGGGCAGATAAAATCGATGCCAAGCTAGAGCAGTTTAACATTCAACCAGAATATCAGCTGGTCTCCCGTAAAGACAATGCTGAAGCGGATCGTCTTGCTACACAAGCGTTAAATGGTATAAATATTACGGGCTTGAGAGAGATTGTAAAAGACTAACGAAGAAGAGGAGGCAGTAGTGACTGTTACCTCTTCATAGTGTTGAAAAACAAAACCATCCATAGAATTTTTGCAAAAGGTGAACATGGATTTCCGTTGCAGGCTACTTGATTTCCTGTGGGTGAGCGGGAGTCAAGTAGCCTTCCACTTCAATCCATAAAAATGTTTCTTGTTAGCAAAGGTTTTGAAATAAAGAGAAGGTATTCACTACTCTTTCTGGAGGGGGTGTCACTTATCGCTTCTCCACATTGACAATAAGAGACTATCCTTTCTCTACTCATAAAAAATAATGAGTTATTTTCACTACGGCTCGTATGAAAGATAAGGAAAAGACACTTTTGTACATGGTTGATTGGAGTGAACGCAGTGAGTGAAGCTTGCTCATCGAATGCCCCCTGGAAAGAACAATGGCAGAACGGACATCAACCATCGCCTTTCAAAATGGCTGTTTCTGCTGATGACATCACCTTTTTTCATAAATTTCTCTGCTTATGATGAAACTTTTCCCATTTTAAAACTACTACTCCTTTGAACCCAAACAATAAGGAGAGATTTTTATGAACATGAAAAAGTTAGCACCAGTGGCAATGACTGCATTATTATTTGGAAGTGCCATAGTGCCAGTAGCTTCAGCAAATGAGCAGCATGCTACAGAAGCAGAAGTACCACAAATTCAAATAGATCCAGTACACATTTTCAATAATACGCGTGGTACTGTGGAAGATGTTCGTGTTGGAGAAAACATTACATACTACACTGTAAAAGACGGCGAGCAAATAAATGTATTAGAAATGACGAAAGATACTCTTGTGTTTGACAATACAGGTAAGAAAGTGGATCTTCAAAAAGGAGATAAAGTAATCGCTTAT
Source organism: Lysinibacillus sp. FSL L8-0126 (assembly GCF_038630385.1). Taxonomy (NCBI): domain Bacteria; kingdom Bacillati; phylum Bacillota; class Bacilli; order Caryophanales; family Bacillaceae; genus Lysinibacillus; species Lysinibacillus sp. FSL L8-0126. The sequence continues at coordinate 2,301,906 of NZ_CP152028.1, forward strand.
ACATTTGCCAACAAGCCTCAAAAATATATTTATCCACCACAATTCAATCCTGAGGTTGTCATTGTAGAATCAGAAGAAGTTGGCTTTGTTGAAGTTGATTATTTCTTTGAGGATTTAACGAATACGTATGATATGTTAAAACTAAATATCGGTAATGAAACAGAGCTATTAAACGCAAAAAGTGAAAAAGTAGAGGCTAAAGATTTAACAGAGAAGCACCTAGTTGTTTTCTATACAGCCTCTACTAAAAGTATTCCAGCACAAACAACACCATCTAAAGTGATTGTACTGGATGATTATCCCGCAACTACGACGAATCCAGTAAATGAAGAAATTGATAAAATTATCACATCAGACTCTTACGAAGTAGCTGGTACAAAAATGGTGCCATTACGTATAATTGCTGAAAAGCTTGGCTTCAAAGTGGACTCAACTGGTAAAGGGGCTATTCTTACAAAGGGAAATATGTCTTACACATTGACGCGTGGAGAAACAACATTTGGCTATAATAAAGCATTACGCACACTAAAAGTAGCACCAACACTGAAAGACACAAAAACCTATGTACCGGTTGAATTTGTTGAAGAATATTTAAAATAAAAGATTAAAGATGATATCAATAGCTGAAAAAGTCTTTTTGACCAAGGCAAAAGGTTGATTTTCGCTCCGCCAACGTCCTTTCCATGGACGTCCGACTCTGGGAGGATAGCGAGACGGCGAAACTGATTTTGTTCGGCGTAAAAGCAGCAAGTAAGTGGCCTAAAACGAAAAGCCTTTTTCGAAAGTTTATTGTTTGTTTTTTAACACTAGGAGAGTATGCCGAAAGTTTTTGGCATACTCTTTTCATTTGTGGTCATTATGCTATTGCTATGGGATAGTAGTTTTTCAAGGAAGCATAGGTAGGATACCTTTTTGCAAATTGTTGAAGACATTGCTTAAAAGACACTGTATTCATAAAATTTTTGGCTAATGTCATTTCATCTGAATACAGTAAAAATTGCTGGGAGTGTTGTTGAATAAATTCTCTTGCTTTTTCATAGTGCTCATTGATAGAGATGGCACCATAAATGTCTTGTTGGTTGATTATATAGATAAAATCACAAAGAACATGATGTGTGCCATATCTAAATAAAACCGTTACATATAATGTTTTTTCATCACAACGTTCTAAGTCAAACTGATGAAATGTTATTTCTATTTGATGTATAAAGCGAGAAATGTCTATTCGGTTGCTATTTTTTAAAATAAACACTATCAACACCACCTTTTTAAAAATTATAATGATAAAGAAATAGTTTGTCTATTTGAAAATTGAATATTCTGTTATTTTAGGATTGTAATTGTTACTTTGCTTAAAGACATAGAAATTTGTTAAACTTAAATCTGCACTATATCTGGAATAAGAAAAGAAGAGAGCGAAATAAGATGAAAATTATTCACATAGATCAAAAATATCCTGAGGATTGGATAAGGGTATTAAATCATATAGCGAATTTATTTTTTGAGGACTCCAAGCTGAAGGTAGAACCAGAGGGAGCAGATATGTCTGCATCATTTGATTATCAGACTGGGGACGATTTTTCCATTTCTACAAAAGCCGTATTGACTGTAGATGGGCAGCAATATACAAATGAATATAGCATTCAATATGAATCAGCAGCGACTGATCGTGAGCTAAATATTCGTATGAAACGTGCATTATCACATGTATTTTTAAATGTGCTTGAGCAGCATACGGGGATGCATCAGCAATGGGGGATTTTAACAGGTGTGCGCCCAACAAAGCTTTATCATAAATTTAGAAAAGAAGGGAAAAGTGAACAAGAGATTGCTGATCTTTTGATTCGAGATTTCCGTTTATCAGAGGACAAGGTGGCACTATTAAAGGAAATTGTGGAACGACAATTAGTAACCATTCCTGATATAGATGAGATTGGGCAAGAGATTAGTGTTTATATCGGCATTCCATTCTGTCCGACGAAGTGCGCGTATTGTACTTTCCCAGCCTATGCGATTGGTAGTAACCGTAAGCAAGGTCGTGTGGCAACCTTTTTAGATGGCTTGCATATTGAGTTGCGCGAAATGGGCAAATGGTTAAAGGACAATAATATGAAAATCACCTCTATCTATTGGGGAGGCGGCACACCAACTTCAATTGAGGCAGATGAAATGGACGCCTTATATCAAACAATGTATGAGTCTTTCCCAAATCCCGAAACAATTCGAGAGGTGACTGTTGAAGCCGGCAGACCAGATACAATCACACCTGAAAAATTAGAGGTACTAAAAAAATGGGGCATTGATCGTATTAGCGTTAACCCGCAATCATATACAGATGAAACATTAAAAGCAATTGGTCGTCATCATACGGTTCAGGAAACCATTGATAAGTTTTGGCTTGCACGAGAATCAGGTATGAACAATATTAATATGGATCTCATTATTGGATTACCGAATGAAGGGGTAGACGAGTTCCAGCATTCTTTAGAAGAATCTGCTAAGATGCAGCCAGAATCATTAACGGTTCATACGCTATCATTTAAACGAGCGTCAGAGATGACACGTAATAAGGATAAATACAAAGTAGCGGATCGCGATACAGTGGCCGAAATGATGGAAATGGCACAGGTTTGGACTAAAGAAAATGACTATGTTCCATATTATTTATACCGTCAAAAAAATATTTTAGGTAATTTAGAAAATGTCGGCTATAGTAAGGCTGGTGAAGAAAGTATCTACAATATTGTGATTATGGAAGAGGTGCAGACAATCTTAGGGATTGGCTGTGGAGCATCCTCTAAATTTGTTCATCCTGAGACAGGAAGAATTACGCAATTCCATAATCCGAAAGATCCAGCAGCCTATATTATGACCTTTGAAGAGGCTATTGGGAAAAAAATAGAGTTTTTAGATGAATTATATAAAGCATAAAGGTAAAGGCAATCTGCGTTGTTCAGGTTGCCTTCATTATTTGTAGCGTTCGCAATGTACAGGCCATTTTTAAAATAACGGCATCCTCGAAATATTGTGGGTCGTAGCCTGTCATTTCTCTTATTTTATTTAATCGGTAGGTAAGCGTATGACGATGAATAGCCAGTTGTTGTGCACAAAGCTTTAATTGTAAATTACAGTCAAAAAATGATTGTAATGTTTCCAACTGTTTAGCATCCATATTTTTCAGTATACGATGATGAAATGCTTGTACTTCTTCTGATTCTCGAGGCTTAAAAAGAGAAAATAACTCGACATCTTCAAAAAAGGTTAATTCATTCTGGACTGTTGCAAATTCTAGCGCTGTTCTTGCGCCTTGGTAGCTATAGGGAAGCTGTGATAGATGTTGCACAACAGGACCAATACCTATTTGAAGGGAAGGCAGCTTCTGTTTCTGTTTGCGTAGCGCTTTGATAATGGGACGACAACTCTGTTCTTCACAATTTGTCAGCAGAATATAGTATTCTTGCAATTGGCTATGGCCGGCAAGAATAGGCTGTTTATAAAATAAATCCTCAAAAAAGAGGGGAATTGAATTTTCTACGTAAGATGTCTCATTAAAGCTCACTAAAATCACTTGAAAGGGAGCTTTTAGAGCAAAGGGTAATTTTTGAATTCGTTCATTTAAGGCTGCATCTAACTTACTACCATGAACAAGTGCTTCAAATATATAATCATTATTTTTTCGTTGCCATTCACTTTTAGATTCAACAATGGCTTGGTGTGTCATAATTTCTGTTGTGAGTTGTACAAGATTGGCAATTTCAAACATATCCTCAGACTCTCCTGTGATGCCAATAACCCCTACTACTTCATCCTGATACATGATTGGCATATTAATGCCTGGTTTTGTGTTCGGATACTGCTCGATATTTTCTTCGTTAATAATTAATGTCTCTTTTGTTTGTGTCACATGAAGGGCACCTTCATGAATATTTTCCACCCTCATTTTATCGCCAGAGGCTAAAATCACGCCACTTGGGCTAATGACGTTAATATTGTGGCGCAAACGTAGCATCGTTTGATGTACGATTTCTTCTGCTAATTTTTTCGTCAACATGTTTATACACCTCGCATAAAAAACAGCCTGTTATAGGACAGTTAAATTGTACACCCATTATAATGTTTTCTGAATTTATTGTCATTATAATAAATTGTAAGCGCTTAACTTAGGATAGGAAAATTTACGTAAATGTCAATGGACGACATAAGTGGAGGTATAGCATGAAGGTCATCATTAGTCCAGATTCCTACAAGGGTACTCTGTCAGCAGTTGAAGTAGCAAAATCAATGCAGGAAGGAATCCTGGATGCGGATCAATCGATTGAAACAATCGTATTACCAGTTGCAGATGGGGGAGAAGGCACGCTACAATCACTGATTGCCTCTACAGAAGGTCAATATTTTTCTGTAAACGTCCTAGATCCATTGGGAAGGGCAATTCAGGCTCAATATGGAGTGTTGGGGGATCAAGTAACATGTGTTATAGAAATGGCCCAAGCATCTGGCATTATGCTGCTACAAGATAATGAGAAAAATCCAGAGCTAGCTACATCTTATGGCACTGGCCAGTTAATTAAAGCCGCACTCGATCAAGGCTATAGAAAGTTTATTATCGGCATTGGTGGAAGTGCCACGAATGATGCTGGGATTGGAATGTTACAGGCATTAGGCGTTCGATTAATGACGGAGGATGGTTCAGAGCTAGAGGCTGGAGTTTCTAATTTAGTGAAATTAAATGTTATAGATATTAGCCAGCTAGATGCTAGATTAGCCGAGGCGACATTTACAATAGCCTGTGATGTTGATAATCCGCTCATTGGTGAACGAGGGGCAACAGCCATTTTTGGTCCACAAAAAGGTGTCCGAAAACAGCAGATTGCCGAATTTGATCGCTGTTTAAAGCATTTTGCAGATATTGTTGAAGCCCAATTTTCCATTCGGCTGCATGATTATAAAGGTGCGGGAGCTGCTGGGGGAATGGGTGGTGCTTTAATCGCATTTTTAAATGGAACATTTTATGCAGGGATTGATATTGTATTAGATGCTGTACAGCTTCAGGCACATTTAGTAGAGGCACAGTTTGTGATAACAGGAGAAGGTAAATCCGATCTACAAACATTACATGGTAAGGCACCATTGGGTGTGGCAAAGGCTGCTAGACTTGCTAAGGTAGAGGCATTGTTATTATCGGGAGGAATCGATGGAAAGGCAAAGGCAGCTCTGCAAGAGTATTTTTCAGTTGTCGAATCTTTAGTAGATGAGGAGACTAGTGTGCAGCAGGCGATGCAAGATCCTACGCACTATATTCGCTTAAAAACTAAGAGATTGATTGAGCGTACCATACAAAAGGGGGATGACTAGATGTTGTTCATCATTATTTTAATAGGGGTATTATTTGTTGTACTGGGGACGGCTAAGTTAAAGCTTCACCCGTTTTTAGCGCTATTAATTAGTGCCTTCTTTGTTGGAATGGCATCAGGGATGCCATTATTATCAGTCGTTGAAAGCATTAATACTGGATTTGGTGGCTTGATGACAAGCATTGGCTTAGTTATTATCGCTGGTACGATTATAGGCTTAATATTAGAAAAGTCAGGTGCTGCCTATCGAATGGCGGAAGTCGTGTTAAGAATTGTAGGGCCAAAGCGTCCTCAATTAGCGATGTCTTTAATTGGCTATATCGTGTCCATTCCAGTGTTTTGTGATTCAGGCTTTATTATTTTATCTAGCTTGCAAAAATCATTGGCAAAGCGAGCAAATGTCACAATTGCTTCAATGGCAGTAGCTTTAGCAACGGGCTTATTTGCTACACATGTATTAGTGCCACCAACCCCAGGACCTATTGCAGCAGCAGGGAATATTGGTGCTGCGGATTATTTAGGAACGGTCATTGTCATTGGTTTATTAGTAGCGATACCAGCGACATTTGTAGGTTATCTATGGTCGGTGAAAGTGGCGACAAAGATTCGAGTACCCGAAGATGAGGTAGAGGCATTAGATTATGAGGAAGTGATTAAATCTTTTGGCAAAATGCCGTCAACATTTAAAGCCTTTTTGCCAATCGTTTTACCAATTGTGTTAATTGGTCTAGGTTCTATAGCAGCATTAGTTGGTGATACAGAATCGACATTCAATACAATCTTTAAATTTTTAGGTTCACCAACAGTAGCTTTATTTTTAGGTGTAGCATCGGCATTTTTATTATTACCTGAAATTAGTGAAACGACATTAACGGGCTGGATTGGTGAAAGCTTAAAAGAAGCGGCTCCTATTTTACTTATTACAGGAGCTGGCGGTTCATTTGGAACTGTTATTAAAAATGCTGGTGTTGGAGAAATGCTTCAGGAAATGGATTTAGGCATGTTTGCATCAGGTACATTATTCCTTCTTGTGCCATTTATTGTAGCGGCAGCATTGAAAACAGCTCAAGGTTCTTCCACAACGGCACTTGTGATCACCTCTACTTTAGTAGCGCCAATGCTTGTAACATTAGGAATTGAGGGAGCGGTACCGTTAGCATTAGTGGTGATGGCAATTGGTGCTGGAGCAATGACAGTTAGTCATGTGAACGACAGCTTTTTCTGGGTAATTACACAGTATAGTGGCATGGAAGTCACACAGGCCTATAAAGCACAAACGGTCGCAACTTTATTGCAGGGTCTTGTCACAATTACAATTACGATGATTTTATGGTGGATATTCGTTTAAAGAAGAAGGAGAGCGGCCCATGGCTAGCTCTCTTTTTGTATAATAGAAAAAGAGAAAGGAAGTTAGTTGATGAAAAAGATAATAGTATTGCTCCTTTGTATTTTTTTAATAGCAGGCTGTACTGAGGCAATCAAGCCAGAGAAAATGGCTGTAACGGCTGGTCATGATATGCGCGTTCATTTTATTGATGTGGGTCAAGGGGATTCTATATTGATTGAATCACCAAATGGTAAAACAATGCTTGTGGATGGAGGAGTGAAAGGTGCAGGGCAGCAGATTGTCTCTTATTTAAAGGAACTTGGAGTGAGCAAGCTCGATGTAGTTGTAGCGACACACCCAGATGCAGATCATATTGGCGGTCTCATTCCTGTGTTAAATTCACTTACGATTGAGCAATTTTATGATTCGGGTAAAGTACATACATCCCAAACCTTTGAAGAAATGCTGACACTAATTGATGAAAAAAATATCCCTTATTATGTGCCAAAAACAGGTGAAACTATTGAGTTTGATAAGGATGTAACTGTGAAAGTATTGAATGCGAATGAGCAGGCATCAGATAATAATGATGCTTCCATTGTTTTAAAAATGACTTATAGCAATGTCTCTTTTTTATTAACAGGAGATGCTGGAGTAGCATTAGAAAAAGAAATGCTGCAGTATGATGTAACAGCAACTGTTCTGAAGGCAGGGCATCATGGCTCTAACACAAGTAGCTCACAGGAATTCATTCGGGCTGTAAAACCAGAAGTCACGATATTAAGTTACGGGGAAGATAATAAATATGGCCATCCACATGCAGAAGTAGTAGATCGTTTGCAGGCTATTGGTAGTAAAATCTATGCCACAGCGGATTTAGGAACGATTACGGTATCCACAGATGGGGTAAACTATACAGTGAATGGGAAGGAAACTTCTAAAGTGGAAACTAGCAAAAAAACTACCGAAATAGAAGTATCTGCTCCAGCTATTGAGATCGTCAGCAAGGATTTAGTTACTGAAATTGTAGGCATTAAAAATAATGGACAACAAGCTGTTTCTTTAAAGGATTGGCAGCTTGTTTCAATTGAAGGGAATCAAGTGTTTAATTTTCCAAATCTCACTTTACAGCCAGGGAAAATAATTTATATTACAAGTGGAGCTAATGCAAGAGAAGGGCAAAATTATTTGAAATGGACAACTAAACAGATTTGGTTAAATGATGGAGATGCTGCGCAATTACGCAATGAGAAAGGGGAACTTGTCAGTGAGCTCGAGTAAATACACATTAGACCGTATTGAAGATGGCTATGCGATTTTCTTAATGTTTCCAGAGGAAGAGGAACAACTCATTATTTCACAGTCAGCCATGAACAAGCCAGTGCAAGTAGGTGATCGTGTGCAGATAGAAGAAAAAGATGGCATTTACTATATTGAAATTTTACAAGATGAAACACAACAAAAAAGAGCAGACATTCAAAGTTTAATGAACCGTTTGCGTAATAAACATAATTAATAGATGACAAGCTGTGAAGATTTGACGCACAGCTTATTTTTAGATAGAGGAATTGTACTTAATTTGTTATCCTAAATATTTTGAAAATATGCTAAAATAGTAGTATTAATCGTGAGCTAGGAGCGGACAAAATGTCGATAAATACAATTATTTTTGATTTAGATGATACATTACTATGGGATAAAAAATCGGTCAAAACAGCATTTGAAAAAACATGTGACTATGCTGCAACAGTACATCATGTGAACCCTGCTGAGCTAGAGGAAGCGGTTCGTCGAGAGGCACGTGCTTTATATGAAGGTTATGAAACATATGATTATACCGTTTTAATTGGTATTAATCCGTTTGAAGGTCTTTGGGGAACTTTTGATGACGCTACAGATTCTTTCAAAAAAATGAAAGAAATTGTTCCTAGTTATCGTGCAGCGGCTTGGACAAAAGGGTTAGCTGCTCTTGGTATTGAGGATACAGCGTTTGGAGCCGAGCTAGGAGAGCGCTTTGTAGCCGAGCGTAAAGTAGCGCCATTTTTATACGAAGATACTTTTGCGGTGTTAGATGAATTAAAAGGAAAATATCAGCTTGTCTTGCTAACAAATGGTGCACCAAGTCTGCAAAACTTAAAACTAGAATTCACTCCAGAAATTGCCCCCTATTTTGATCACATTATTATTTCGGGAGACTTTGGTAAAGGGAAGCCGGATGCGTCCATTTTTGAATATGTTATGGAAAAAGTAGGAATTACCGCTGATGAGGCCATTATGGTTGGCGATAATTTGAATACCGATATTTTAGGCTCATCACGTGTGGGTATGCGCAATGTATGGATTAATCGTGAAAACCATATTGCTGATGGTGCTGTGATACCTTCCTATGAGGTAGACTCTTTGACAGCATTGATGGAGCTTGTAAATAAGCTATAATATAAAAATGTACTGATCCCTCATGGAGTCAGTACATTTTTTGTTAAAAATAGACATTTAGTCCAAGATATAAACATGTAAAAGCTATAGCTATACAAAGCTGGACAAGAGCGCTAGCTATTAAGTAACCCTGAGGTTCACCAGCCTTTTTACGATAATAGATTTGCATAAAGGAGTAGAGTGAGAAAAGGCCATAAATAATTACTGCATGAATAGTATGGTGTACAAAATAGATAACAAATGAAATACCTCCAAACAACACGAGCATGATGGCATTGGCAATGGCATGCTCAACTGTCGCAGCAAAAAAGCGACGTTCTGTATAAGGCATTCTTTTTTTAGCAATCCACAGTATGAAATGCATAAGTAGGATGAAAATGTTCCCAATAATAAGTTTCGTCGACCGCTTCTCATCATAAAAATAGCGTAGTGAGTCAAATGACTCTTCAATCAGAAAGGCTTGCTGTGTTTCAACATTGAAGAAAATCTTGTTATTGAGTACCTTCCATTTCTCTTGTGTACGGTCATTATAGAGAATCAAAATATCATAGATAGTACCACTTTTCCACTGACTAGCGGATATTGTTACAGGAGAAGCGTTGTCCCAATTTTGTTGTAGCTGTGTGATAGCCTTTGCATGAGCATAGCATTGCTGAGGAACATAAAGGCAAGAATCCTGTGCTATAAAGGTTTCCTTGTTCATATTCTCCTTTAAATAGATTCGTTGGATTGCTTTGGAGGAATCCATTGTTGTAGGAGAATTAGTAGGACTTTGAACAAAAGATAATAGTAATATAGAAAGAACTACTATAAATAGCAATGACACAGAAGGAATTTTCCATCTATTTTTAGTCTTTTGTTTATTAATTACTGAGGGCTCTGTCATATTGCGTAATAATTTTTTTTGCTGCTGATCAGATAACATTAAATCATCTAAGTGTTGCCATGTCTTCTTATAATTCTTCATCCATCTCACCTCCTAACTGTTTTTTTAATGCGATGAGTGCTCGTTTTAATGTGTTTTTTACTTTTCCCTCATTCCAGCCAAGGATAGTGCAGGTTTCCTCGATGGATAGTCCCTCTATTTTGCGCAGAATGATTACATCACGATAGGTGATTTTTAGTTTACGAATAGCAAGATATAGCATCTTGGCATCTTCTTGTTGCATCAGCCATTGATGAGGAGAAGGTGACGCTTGTTCTTCATGCTGTTGTAAAAAAGGGACAAACTGAATTATCCTTTTTCGACGATAATGATCATAGGCAAGGTTACGTGCAGTGCACCGCAACCAAGCGAGATCGGCTCCTTCTTTTATTGTTTGGTGATGTTTCAAATAACGGACAAAGGTTTCCTGTGTATAATCCTCCGCTAATTTTTCATCATTTAGTAAGTAATATAAGTATTTAAAAATGGTGTGGTTATGTAAGTAAAATATTTCTTCTATCTTCAAGCTGTACACCTCCTTTTCTTTAAAGACGAAGAACCCTTAGAAAAGTATCATTTTACCAAAATAAAAAGCAGAGAGTAGAGACTCCCTGCTTCTTGTTATTATTAATTATAGGTTAATGGCTTTTACCTCATCAATGTTTTCAAGCTGTGCTACAAAAACTAAATCTTCTTCAGTTACAACATTATCAACCGTTAGCATCATAACCGCTGTACCACCAACCTGTGCACGGCCAACTTGCATTGTTGCGATATTGATTTCTTTTTCTGCAAGCTTTGTTGCTACACGGCCAATTGCACCTGGTTTGTCCGTATTTTTAATGTAAAGAAGGTGACCTTGTGGAATGACGTCCACAACATAGTCTTCTACTTTTACGATACGTGCACCTAAACCGTTTAATAATGTACCAGCTACTGTATGCGTTTCATTAGCAGTAATAATTTCAATCGTAATTAAGCTTGTAAAGCCTTTAGCAGTTGTTGTTTTGTGCTCATTAATTTTCATGCCGATACGTTCAGATAAGTAACGGGCATTGACATCATTTACATGATTACCATGATTTTTTGCTAATAAGCCTTTTAGTGCATTTGAAGTTAATGGACGTACATCATAGTTTGCTACTTCACCAGCATAAGATAGGTTGATTTCTTTTACAGGCTCTGTTGTTAATTGTGATAGGAATGAACCAAGCTTTTCAGCTAATTCAAAGAAAGGCTCAACTTGTGCAAGAAGCTCTTTCGGAATAGATGGCATGTTTACAGGGTTTGTTACGGTACCTGTTTTATAAAATTTAATGATGTCATTTGATACATCAACCGCAACAGATTCTTGTGCTTCAATTGTCGATGCACCTAAGTGAGGCGTTGCGATTACCTGTGGTAAAGTCAGTAGCTTATGATCTGTTGCTGGTTCAGAAACAAATACATCTAGGGCAGCACCAGCTACTTTTCCTGCTACGATTGCATCATATAAATCATCTTCATTGATAATTCCACCACGTGCACAGTTAATGATACGCACGCCATCTTTCATCATCGCAAATTTTTCTTTATTAATAAGATTACGTGTTTCAGGAAGAAGTGGTGTATGAACTGTAATGAAATCTGCTGCTTCGCAAATTTCTTCAACTGTTGCTTTTGTTACACCTAATTCTTTTGCACGTTCATCTGTTAGGAAAGGATCGTATGCCATAACATTCATACGTTGACCTTTTGCACGATAAGCTACTTCAACACCGATTCGTCCAAAGCCTACAACACCCAACGTTTTATTTTTTAGCTCAACACCAACATAAGATTTGCGATCCCATTTTCCATTTTTTAATGTATTAAAAGCTTGTGGAATATGACGGGCAAGTGAAGTCATCATTGCGATTGTATGCTCAGCAGCTGAGTTTGTGTTACCATCTGGTGCGTTGACAACGATAATGCCATGTTCAGTAGCAGCAGCAAGGTCAATATTATCGACACCCACACCAGCACGACCAATTAATTTTAAGTTTTTAGCTGCTTCGATCACTTCACGTGTCACAGTTGTTTGAGAACGAACAAGTAATACATCCACATCTGCAATTTTAGCGATTAATTGTTCTGGTGCAAGACCAGTGTCTACAATAATGTTTAAATCTAAATCTTGCTCCTGACGTAATGGGAAAATACCATCCTCACTTAGTGGATCAGCGATAAATACGTTAATGTTTTTTGTTGCAGTAGTCATTATAATTAGCTCCTTTTTAATAAATATGGGTTGTGGATTTATCTACGACAGTCTGAAATTTGTAAAATTCGAACATCTTACAGCATGCAAACGATCTCCTTTCTAAATCGAAAACAATATAAAAAGCCTTCCACGCCTTACAGACACAGTTATTGTGTTGTAAGGGGCGAAAGGCTGAATAAACATTGGTTCGCGGTACCACCCTTAATCACTGCTGGAAAATTTATTCTGGCAGTCTTAGCTATATGCGTAACGCGCATGGGACGGATAAGCTTACTGTTAAGTTGTTCGGCTTATCTATTCTGGAGTGGAACTATTATCGTAGAAATCACTGATTTACACCAACCATCAGCTCTCTTTGGATTTTCTTGTGACTAGTATGTCTCCGTCGTTATATTTTGTGTGATTAAATTTGTTAACATCATAATCCCTATTGTTCACCTTTGTCAACGATATTTCTGAAAAACTTAAAAAATATAGACTTCAAAAGTCTGAATAATAACTAAAAACGAACATTGTTTGTTTTCTTAGTGTTTAATATTCGTCTTTTTGGAGGATACAATGAAAGCGTTAACGATATTTGAAAAGTGCGATAGTATCAGTGTTCCATGTAGTTTACGGTTAAAAAATTATATGGTAATTAAATGGAATAAATTAGATGATTTATGCTATTCCTTGATGATTTTAGTGTGAGAAAGCGAACATTTTCGCTTGTCACATTTTAGACAAAAAATTAGATTTTAGAAGGTAAACAGGCTGTGAGAGAAGAATGTTAGTTAAGGATGATTTGATTTGGGGGTGTAAAAATGCAGTACGATGTTGCAATAGTTGGTGCTGGACTTGCGGGTTTAGTTGCTGCTTGTGAGTTAATCGATGCAAAGAAAAAAGTTCTTTTAGTAGATCAAGAGCCTGAAAATTCAATAGGGGGACAGGCATATTGGTCTTTTGGTGGGATATTTTTAGTAAATTCTCCAGAGCAGCGAAGGCTTGGAATTAAAGATAGTAAAGAACTGGCGTGGCAAGATTGGCAAGGAACTGCAGGCTTTGATCGTTTAGAAGATGAGGATTCGTGGGCTTATAAATGGGCCAGAGCCTATGTTGATTTTGCTGCAGGTGAAAAATATGACTGGTTAAAGTCAAAAGGTATCAAATTTTTCCCTGTGGTTGGATGGGCAGAACGGGGAGGCTCTTTAGCGGGAGGACATGGCAATTCTGTACCAAGATTTCATATTGTATGGGGAACTGGTCCTGGCATAGTAAAGCCATTTGTAAATAAAGTAAAGCAAGCTATGAAAGATGGATTTATCGATTTTAGACCAAGACATCGTGTGGATGAATTTATACAACATGATGGAACAATTACAGGAATCAGTGGAACAGTGCTAGCAGAAACCTTTATTAATCGAGGTGAAAAAAGTTCGAGATTGGGGATTGGAGAATTTTCCTACGAAGCCGATGCCGTGATTGTAGCAAGTGGCGGTATTGGGGCTAATTTTGATTTAGTAAGAAAAAATTGGCCTGCACGACTTGGGACTCCTCCTAAAAATATGGTATGTGGTGTGCCAGCTTACGTTGATGGGAGAATGCTAGAAATCACAGAACATGCTGGAGGACGTATTGTAAACCGTGATCGCATGTGGCATTACACAGAGGGATTAAGAAATTGGGATCCAATTTGGCCCAACCATGGCATTCGTATTTTACCAGGGCCTTCCTCCTTATGGTTTGATGCAGAAGGTAATCGATTCCATGCACCCAACTTCCCAGGCTTTGATACGCTCAGTACGTTAGAGGCAATTCAAAAAACAGGTTATGATTACTCTTGGTTTATTTTAACGGAAAAAATTATTGAGAAGGAATTTGCACTATCTGGTTCAGAACAAAACCCAGATTTAACAAACAAAAGCATTAGTGATGTGCTTAAGCGTATAATGCCAGGTCCACCAGCCCCTATCCAAGCTTTTAAAAATCATGGCGAAGATTTTGTGATTGCACATGATTTAAAAGAACTAGTAGAAGGCATGAATAAACTAGCAGGGAATGAGCTACTGGATTTCATGAAAGTGAAAGAGCAAATCTTGGCAAGGGATCGAGAAATGGACAATAAGTTTACGAAGGATTTACAGGTTAACGCTATTCATGGGGCAAGGCATTATATTGGAGATAAATTAGTGCGTGTTGCCAAACCACATAAAATTCTAGATACTAAAAATTGGCCATTAATTGCCGTACGTTTAAACATTCTAACTAGGAAAACCTTGGGTGGCTTACAAACAAATTTAAATGGTGCGGTGTTGGGTATGGATGGTCAACCTATACCAGGTTTATTTGCTGCTGGTGAAGTAAGTGGCTTCGGTGGCGGGGGTGTTCATGGCTATCGTGCTTTAGAAGGGACATTTGTCGGAGGCTGTTTATTTAGTGGACGGCAGGTTGGGCGCTATTTAGCGCAGGAATAATAAGAAAAAGAGCATCGTTCATCAGGACGATGCTCTTTTTGGATGGGCTAGTAGATGGCTTACTATTTTAAGGTTTAGACCATTTACGCACACGGCTAAACCCTATCTCACCAAGTATTAACGATTTGCGTTTTGAATCTCTGCAATCTTAGCAATTTGCTCCTCAACCTGCTCCTTCGTCCAACCATTCTCTTCGACAAAGAAATTGCGTTCTGCACGGCGGCAATCATCTGAACAGCTACGCATATAAAATGCTTCGTGTTTTTCCTCACATAACATTAATTTATGACATTCAGGGTTTGCACAGTTTGTATAACGTTCAGAAGGTTCACCTGTGAAGTAATCCTTCCCAACGATGACATGCTCAACCTGATTAATCGGTACACTTCGACGACGGTCAAAAACAAACATCTGACCATCCCATAGCTGGCCCTTTACTTCAGGATCTTTTGCATAGGTTACAATACCACCGTGTAATTGACCAACACTTTTACCATAGCCTTCACGTTTTAGCCAACCAGAGAATTTTTCACAGCGAATACCACCTGTGCAGTAAGTTAAAATCTTTTTATCTGCAAAATCTTCTTTATGTGCTTCCATCCAAGCTGGAAGGTCACGGAAGGTTTCAATATCAGGTCGTACAGCACCTTTGAAATGACCAATATCATATTCATAGTCATTTCGGGCGTCGATAATCACAGTGTTCTCTTCTTGCATTTGTTCCATAAATTCTTTAGGCGATAAATAATCGCCTGTGATTTCCAAAGGATTAATATCATGCTCCAAACCTAAATGGACAATTTCCTGACGAGGACGTACATGCATTTTCTTAAAGGTATGTCCTTCCACCTCATCGATTTTCCACATAATATCACTAAAACGAGCATCTGCCTTCATATGATTCCTATAAGCATCTGTTTGCTCAACGGTACCAGAAACGGTGCCATTAATGCCTTCAGAGCCTACTAAAATACGTCCAAGAAGTCCAATTTCTTTACATAATGCTAAATGTTCTTCTGCAAATGCTACAGGGTCTTCAATTGTAATATATTTATAATAAAGTAATACACGATAGTCCTTCTGTATCAAAATACGTTACCACCTTTAACTCAATATTCGTCCTTTAATATAGCATAACAAGAGCAATTTTGCTTAGAGTAGAAGGAGTTTTCTAAAAAAACACGAATAGTACATAGTGAATGACTATTCATATTTGGGGGTAATAGAGATGGAATTTTCAACGATTACTTTAGAAAAATTAGAACGTCGTGCAACGTTAACATTGAATCGTCCGCAGGCGATGAATGCTATGGATGATGTTATGATGCGAGAACTCGCAGAATGCTTTGAGGCTCTCCAACAGGAACAAAATATACAGGTGCTTGTTATTCGTGGAGAAGGAAAAGTCTTTTCTGCGGGTGGCGATATCAAGGCTATGTTAGATGAAAATAAACCATTAAATATTGATGAGGCAATGGTCTATCTTTCACGTATTGTGAAAGCGTATTATCAGTTACCAATGATTGTGATTGCTGCTGTTCATGGTGCATCGGCAGGTCTAGGGTTTAGTCTAACACTTGGGGCAGATATAGTTGTGGCTTGTGAAAATAGTAAGCTAGCTATGAATTTCATTGGAATAGGACTAATCCCAGATGGAGGTGGTCATTTCTTCATGAAGGAACGTGTGGGGACTGTTAAAGCGAAACAGATGATTTGGGAGGGGAAGGTATTAACAGCAAAAGAAGCATTAGATGAAGGGCTTATTGACTTTATTGCACCAGAGGGTACTGTATTTGCCATGGCAGATCAGCTTGTTGGTAAAATGCTTGCGTCACCTATTTCTTCCATGATTACAACGAAAAAAATTCTACATGCTCAAAATTTGCCTCAGCTAGAAAATATCCTAGCTTTAGAAGCAGAGGGGCAATCCGCTATGCGTAAAACAACAGATCATCTAGAAGGCATTCATGCATTTGTAGAGAAAAGAATGCCTGTCTTTGTAGGAAAATAACAATCATAAAAGGCGCGTAGCAACAATGACTACGTGCCTTTTAGCCACTAAACATGGAATAAAATTAATTTACCCGAAGCGTTTACAAGACGATGAGTTTTGTCGGCAACACCTTTTTCCTCAATTTGTTGTTGTCCGTTTAGTTTAGCAGCCTCATCATTTTCAAATGTCCAAGTTTCATCAAATAATGTTTCCCCTGTTTTTTCAAAAGCTGTAAAACGATAATTCTCCATACAAACCCCACCCTTTTACTTAAATATATTTCTATTATACATAGAAGATTTATAAACTTCACGGTAAAACTAGTGAATTTTTTGATAAATTACGAAAATTGTGGAAAAAGTAAGGCAATGCTGTTTTTTATGTAATACCATTTTTCATAAAACGTGAACTATGATAAAATAGAACAAATATTCGGTTTTGTTTAGTGAACATATTACGGTACAGAGGCGATAATTATCTACTATTTGAGGTGATTGGATGACAGCAATTCGTTTTTTTCATTTGGCAGATTTACATTTAGATAGTCCATTTAAAGGTTTATTTGGATTACCTGAGCACATTTTAAAGAACATTAGGTCGAGTACTTTTGAAGCATTCGATAAAATTATCCATAAAGCAATTCAAGAGAAACCTGATTTTATATTAATTGTTGGAGATATTTATGATGGTGAAAATCGTAGCTTGCAAGCACAACGAAGATTTCAGGATGCAATGGAAAAGCTCTTCCAACACAACATCCCTGTGATTGTGAGCTATGGTAACCACGATCATTTAAATGGCACTTGGACACGCTTTGCTTTGCCAAGCAATGTCTATGAACTACCAGCGGAAACGACCGTGGTTCAATTAAAAATCCGAGGCCAGCAAGTAAATATATATGGTTTCAGCTATCATGAACGCCATTTAAAGGAATCAGTTATTGAAAGTTATCCAATTGCACAGGATCAGCATGCCATTCATATTGGTATGCTACACGGCAGTGAGGCAGGCAACACGACCCATGATGTTTACGCCCCCTTCACTAAGCAGCAGTTGATAGAAAAGAACTATCATTATTGGGCTTTGGGACATATTCATAAACGACAGCTTTTACATCAAAACCCTCCCATTGTTTATCCAGGCAATATTCAAAGTCGACATCGTAAAGAACAAGGACTGAAAGGCTTTTATGACGTGACGTTATCCCAAACATCGAATGAGCTAGATTTTATCCCTACATCTACTGTCGTTTATAACACGATAGAAGTGGATTGTACGAATGTTGTACATGCCAATGAATTACTAAAAAGATGTTCGGAAGCGATCACAACGAATAGGACGAAGTACGGGGCATCAGTAGTTGAGCTTCACCTGCAAAACATTGATGAACAAACGGAAGCTTTATTTGAACACGCAACTGTAGATGCATGGTTAGATACTGTGCGAGAGACGGAGGAAGGCATTGAGCCGATGTGTTGGGTACAAAAGTTGGTATTGCAGAAGACAGCAAGTCTTTATGAGCAGACAGCAGCAACTCAATCCGTTGTCAGCTTAATGGAGCAGTGGGACAGTAATGAATGGAAAGATATTCTAAAAGATTTATACCAATATGCTGGTGGTGCAAGGCTGATAGAGCCACTAAGTGACAAGGATATTGAAAACTTAACGCAAAATGCACAGGCATTATTGGCAGAAGAAATTCAAAGGGCGTGATCACATGCTGACTATACAAAAAATCCAAATATATGGCTTTGGTAAGCATGAAAACATCACCATTTCCTTAAATGAGGGTGTCACTATTTTTTATGGATTAAATGAAGCAGGAAAGACGACGATTCAGCAGTTTATACTACAAATGCTCTTTGGTTTCCCCATACGGCAGCAGACACAGCGCAAATATGAACCAAAAGTTTCGACGAAATATGGTGGTCAGCTCACACTCGTGCATCCTATTTATGGCCAGTGCACTATTGAACGTGTGAAAGGAAAGGCAGCGGGCGATGTTTCTGTTTATCTAGAGGATGGAACAACGGGACACGAGGAACTATTAACTAAGCTTTTATATGGGTATTCTAGAACGTCCTTTGAATCCATTTTTTCATTTTCATTGCATGAGCTACAGGGCATTGAAAAAATGTCAGAGGAGGAGCTAACCCATTTGCTACTAGCCTCTGGCACAACAGGGGTTCAACATTTATCAGCTCTTGAAAAGAAGATGGAGAAAGAGGCAAATGAGCTGTTTAAAAAAACAGGTAAAGTACCCGTGATTAATCAAAAGGTTGAGCAATTAAAGCAGCTTGAGCGTACGATTAAACAGGAGCAGGGAAAGATTCTAACATTTGAGGACAAATTAAAGCAATTACAACTACTTGAGCATAATCTAGAAAAGCTTTATAGTACGCAAAAACTGCTGCAACAACAATGGCAGCAGTTAACGATTCAAAAGCAGGCACTTCCTCTCCTCAAACAGCAACAGATTTTACAGCAGACACTGGTCAATTATCAACATGTACAGTTTCCGCCAGAAGGTATAAGACGCTATGAGCAATTAAAGGATCGTCTATTACACGAAAGCCAGCAGCTAATGCAATTAAAGGAGCAATGTCAAACATTACAAGATCAAGTACTTACCATAGCGGATGAGCATACGGTCAATGAAATGGCTCGTCTTATGCAAAAAGAGGCAACGTGGCATCAGCTGATGGTGAAGGAGCAAAATTTACATGATGATCTCTTTATGTTTGAGCAAGAAATGAAAGCACAGTTTCGTTTATTAGGCGTACTCGAGACAGAGGCACAGGAGAATCTTCTCGAAGAAACGGTTTCACTCCAGCAGGAACAACAATTTCAGCTTCAATTAAGTAAATTGGAGGAGGCAGAGGACGAGCTAAAGTTTCATCTACGCTCACTAGAGCAAGTCCATCTAGAATTAGAGACAATTGCCAAACAAAAGCAACGGCTCATGCAAGAGTCATTAACAAATGAAGAAGAACATATTTTAGCACAGTGGCCCCAACAAAAGCGTAAGCTTGAGCAATTACGTGCGGCCAAATCGCAACGTAGTAAACAAAAGCAACCTCATTATTTTAGCTGGCTTGTACTGCTAATCGGTTTATTGTCATTGATTTATGGTGTATTTGAAAAAAACATAGTTACGACCATTATCGGAGCTGTTTTATCATTGCTGACTCTGTTATTTATCCGATATGTTAAACAAGCGGATGAGCCTACTAGTAAAGAGCATAGCTCCCTTCTTCGAGAGTTAGAGCAGGAGGAAATGACGGTACAAGCGGTGCTATTAAAGAAGCAAAGATATGAAGATCGTTGGGTACACGTCAATGAACAGCAAAAGGAGAAGGAGCAGCAATACGCTTCTCTTGAATATAAAATTCAACAGGCTGAGATAGAGAGTGAAGAAGCCACTCACACACTCCAGCATTTTTTAAAACGTTATCGATTACAGGGAACAATCGCCAGAACGTTAATGCCCGAATTATTTATGCGTATTCGGAGTGTGCAAGAGCTAGCAGCTAAAAAAAATAGTACCCTAAGCCTTATGCAAGAAGTTCAAAAAGAAAAGCAGCATATTTATAAACAGCTTCAACAGGTTTTAGAGGGAGCCTATAATGAACAGGAAATATATATGTATTTACGGACAGCCTACCTTGAAGCACAACAACATCAACAGCAAGTACAGCAAACAAAAGAACAGCTAGCTGGCCTGAAGATAAAAATGGATGGTGGGCAATCAAAACTGGACCGTTATACAACTGAAATGGCTGAGCTATTGAATGAAGCACAAGTTCCAAACGAGCAGGCTTATTATGAAATGTATGAGCAATTTGAGCAGCAAAAAAACATCATGACAGAGTTACAAACGGTTCAGGCTCAACTCGCCTCACTCAATCTTCCACAGCGAGAGAGTCTAGTGGAGGACACTGTTAACGAGGACATACATGCTTTAGAACAAGAGCAAAATTCAACGCAGCTAGCGATCGACCAATGTCTTGCGCAACGTGCTGCTTTGCTCATTGAAAAAGATCAGCTATTAAATGATGAAAAGTATGGGCAATTGCTACAACAGCTTGAGCAGGAGAAAGCAGAATTGCAGCAGCTGATTGAGCAATGGGCAACTAAAAAAGCTGTTGCGACAGCCATTCATGAAACATTATTCCGCCTACGTGAAGAAAAATTACCTCATGTCCTTGTGGAGGTGAATGCGATTTTCCGTTTACTAACAGGGGGAAGATACGATAAACTTTCGATTCATGATGAAGGTTATTTTGTTGCACAAGATGTAGCAGGATTACGTTATCAAATGGCTGAATTATCTCAGGCTACCAAAGAACAAGCCTATATTGCATTACGTCTGGCCCTTGCAAAAACACTAGTGAGCACTGCTCCATTTCCAATTATTATGGACGATCCATTTGTCCATTTTGATCGAAACCGTACAAACAAAATGGTACAATTAATGAAAGAAGTAGGATATGAACGTCAAATTTTATATTTTACTTGTCATGATACAATGCTCAAACATTGGCAGAAAGAGCAAATTGTCGATATAGGAGCATTAGCAAATGAAAGGGGAGTGGCGTCAACATGAAAGGGATTACGACGCTCCAAGTTGGAGAAGCAGTTGATCAATTTTTATTAATAAAACAAGCGACAAAAGGTGTTACAACCGTTGGAAAGCCATTTATGTCGCTATTACTACAAGATAAAAGTGGAGATATTGAGGCAAAGCTCTGGGATACAAATGAGGATCATGAAAAAATGTATCATGCTGAGGCCATTGTACGTGTAGGTGGAGAGATTCACGACTATAGAGGAAAGAATCAATTGCGTATCAAATCTATTCGTGTTGCCAAGCCAGAGGAAGGTATTGCGATCGATGATTTAGTACCATCCTCTGCAACACCAAAAGAACAATTGTATGAAGAATTGACACAATTTTTCTTTGATATTAAAAATCCAAATATCTCACGTATTACAAGAGCGGCTATTAAAAAACATTATGATGCCATCTTAGTTTTTCCGGCAGCAACTAAAAACCATCATGACTATGCGTCTGGTTTATTAGATCATATGGTGTCCATGCTCAAACTAGGAAAAGCCATTGCTGATTTATATCCAACACTTAATCGTGACCTGTTATATGCAGGCATTATTTTGCATGATATTGGCAAGGTTGTGGAGTTGTCTGGGCCTGTTGCCACGATGTATACAGTGGAGGGCAATTTATTAGGTCACATTACCATTATGGTGAATGAAATTGCCAAAATTGCAAGTGAGCTAGAAATTGAAGGCGAAGAAGTTATGCTGTTGCAGCATATGGTATTGTCTCACCATGGGAAAGAAGAGTGGGGGAGTCCGAAAAAACCGATGCTTCAAGAAGCGGAAATCTTACATTATATTGATAATATAGACGCGAAGATGAACATGCTAACAAGAGCATTAGGGAAAACGACACCAGGTGAATTTACTGAGCGGCTTTTCCCACTTGATAATCGTTCATTCTATAAGCCTACTATTTAAAAAGTAATATGATTAAGCCCCTAACCTGTTGAGAAATTGATAATTGATGTTGCTTATTAACTAACCTATACTGATTTCGATAAGTCTAAATATGCATATGTGTAATTTTAGTACCTAACTATTGTACCAATGCTAGTATTTATTTTAGAATAAAGAGAGAAATGATAGGAATGGGGAAGAGCAATGGAAACAGAGGGACTTTTTTCACGGGAAATTAAGTTTTGGAAAAGTTTAATTTTCAAAATGATACTAGCTATAGGTATAAGTTTATTTATTAGCTCGCATATCTCAGAATTTGTTAGTCATCAATTTGAAAAAGTAGTACATTTAAACGGCAGTGCAGGTGTTGCCATTAATACGTTTATTTCGTTATTTATTGGTACAGTCATTATTTCGTTATGTACGAGATATATCGTCCTAAAACGTGTAAAGCGTGTATTAAAGGCTATGACACAGGCGGCTGATGGTGATTTAACGGTACGCATTGACGACCGTTTCAAAGATGAAATTGGACAATTATCCACTGAATTTAATCATATGTTAGAGCAAATTGGCACGGTTATTGAAAAGACGAATAAAGCATCTGCGGATGTCTCGACTTATACAAAGGAATTTACAACGATTACAGAGCAAAGTAGTCACACGGTTGAAACCATTTCTGATGCTATTGGAGATATTGTTTCCAGTGCGGAAGGACAATTGAAGCAAATGGACCTTTTATCTGAATCCGCTAATCTCATTTCCAAAGATATGGACCATGCATCTTCTGCTGTACAGGCTGTTGCAGATATAGCGAATGAAACAAATCAAAAGGCTGATTTAGGTTTACAGCTAATTGAGCAAACGATTGATAAAATGAATACGATTAATGATTCTGTTCACCAATCAACAGAAGTTGTGAATGCTTTAGGTGAAAAATCAAAGGAAATTAGTACGATTGTCTCGTTAATTACAAGCATTACCGATCAAACAAACCTGCTTGCATTGAATGCATCTATTGAGGCGGCTCGAGCAGGAGAGACTGGAAAAGGCTTCGCGGTTGTTGCGGATGAAGTTAGAAAGTTGGCAGAGGAATCTGGGAAGGCTGCTGACAATATTCGAACACTAGTGGATGATATATTAAACCAAACTTCCGGTGCTGTTTTCGCTATTAATAGTGGCACACAATATGTAGATGAAGGGCGAGAGGCTGTTGAACAGACAGGTGATGCCTTTAAAAATATTGTGGAATATGTACAACAGATTAGCCAACGTACAACGGAAGTTACGGATATCGTATGGCGCGTTAATGAGAAGGCAAGCCAAACAGATTCTGCTGTAAAAGAAATTGTAGGTATGGCGAATGGCACATCTTCAGGTATGCAGCATATTGCTTTATCCATAGAGCAACAAAGTACTTCTAATGAGGAAATTGCGAGCGCGGCAAATGTCCTTCAAACGATGTCAAATGACTTACAAGCTGAAATTAGCCAATTTAAAGTGAAATAGAGAAGGAAAAAGGAGCATCTGATTTGTCAGATGCTCCTTTTTGTTGTGGATATTGTTCAATTGATAAACAATATTCCCTCGATTATTTAGATTCCTTGTCCGTATCTTCTGCTTTGTCTTCAGAATCTTCTTTAGCAGCTTTGTCTTCTGCTTTTTTAGCTGCTTCTTCAGCTGCTTTTGCCTGTTCTTCACTTGTTGTTGTGAAGAATTCTAGTGAATCTTTTAAATCTTTATCAGATGTTTTAACATTCGCATCTTTAGCCATTTTTGCAATGATATCTTTTAGAATAGCTTGAGCTTCACCTGTTTGGTTTAGTTTATTTAACATTGTTGAACGAATGTTTTCTTCTTCATCTTTAAATGCACCGACACCTTTTACATCACGCTTCTCCGTAATTTCAATTACATGATAACCAAAGCTAGATTTTACTGGCTCACTCAATGTATTTAATTCAAGAGCGTAAGCAGCATCGTTAAATTCATCTACCATTGCACCAACAGAGAACCATCCAAGCTCTCCACCTTTTTGAGCAGAACCTGTATCTGTTGAGTACTCTTTTGCTACATCCTCAAACTTAGCGCCGCCCTTAATTTTTTCAATGACTTCTTTAGCTGTTTTTTCATCTGCTACTAAAATATGACGACCATTAAGTTCTGTTTTCATTTGCTCGTAGTATTTTTTCACATCTTCTTCTTTAATTGCTTGATCTTTTAAAGCTTTCTCTTGAAGAAGTTGAACACGTAAAGAATCTTTAAAGCCCTGTTCTGTTAAGCCACTTTCAGCAAGTGCTTGTGTAAAGCCTTCACCAAATTGTGAAGCTGTTGTGTCATAAGCTTCTTTAATTTCTTTATCTGTTACTTCATATTTGTCAGCTAAAACTTTTTCAGTCACCAATTGTTGCATTACATATGAGCCTGTTAAAGCTTTTGCCTTTTCATTAAAATCAGCTACTGAAATATCGCCCACTTTAGAAGTAACGATTGCTTTGCTGTCTCCGCCGCTACAAGCACCAAGCGCTAATACAGATGCAGCTAGAGTTAAAGATAAAACTGTCTTTTTCATAGTGGATATTCTCTCCTAACATGGTTTCGTCCATTTTTTACTATAACATAAACGTTTTAAAAACAAAATGGTTCCCCCTTGAGTATTGCCTATATTTCAAATTTTGAAGCGCATAGGATATAGAAAAGAAAGGGGGTGAAGTTATGGGCAACGGAGGATACGGTGGCGGTGGCTACGGCTCAGGCTTTGCTTTATTAGTTGTGTTATTTATTTTATTAATTATCGTTGGTGCAGCGTTCCTATACTAATTAATAAAACAGCGAAAAGCTAAGAGCTCCAACTCTTAGCTTTTCTTAACAATGTTAGACATTCGCGCCGCATGCCTTAGATACTACCAATCTTCTTGGTTAGAAAAAGTTGTTGCATGGGGGGCTCGACTTATTCTTCGAGCGTGCGGACGGGCGCGGATGTACTGTTATACTGCATATAAAATTTCAATATAGAATGAGACAAGTAATATGGTAATAAGTATATTTATAGTTCGGAATATTTTTGGTTGGTTTTCTTCGGGAATTTCACGTCGCATGCATAGAGCATATGTCATGCGGTTAATTTGAAATAAATAGAATACCGAGAATAGAACTACAATCATTAATAGCAAGTCTATTCCTCCCCTCTTTCAATAGTAATAGCATAACAAAGAACGTCATTAAAAAACAAGTACAAGCATTTAGTGAACGGTTGGTGGAACTAAAATTTCATAACCTTTAGGAGTTTCCTCTATTTGCGAATTTTTAGGTGAGTGCAAAAGGTATTTCACGTAAAGGATATCAATCAAACATAGACTACAATGATAGGCTAGCAGCAATGTACCATAATGTGTATATGCCGGTAAAAGCCAAGTTCCTATTATAATACTTGTGTTTAGAATGATAAAAGGCGTAAGTAATGCTAAGATGTAACGATTTTTTGATAAAGGCTCACGAATACGCATGTGTAAAACTGGAATTATATAAAATTGAGTACGTACACGCAATTTTAAATGCTGGCGTAAATCGTATAGTGCCAGAAAATGTAAAAATTTATGAACTGGATAAAGTGTTAAGGCTGCTATGACAAAGAGCCAGAATAAACGATCTGTATAATGCTCCTCGTTGAATAAATTAAACAATACATACGAAACAGAAAAGACCGACAAAAAGGTAATAACACTCATTATAATAATACGCGTAGTACCGTAATGATGTTCTAGATTTAAAATTTTCCAACAATGCATGGCTTAGTATCAACTCCGAAATAGGAAGTGTCCTATTTAATGTAAATTGAATGATGTTAGAATGCAAGAAAAAGGAGGTATTTCAGAAATATTTCTGAAATACCTCCTTTCACATGATTTATTCCTGAATGAACAGTAGTATACCTCAGTATGTTCAACTAATAAATAAGGGCAGGAAAAATTTTGTGCAGTTTGAAGCTTCGTCTTATCCTTTTACAGGTGTGCGTTCTTCTAGTGTGTCAAAGGAATCGCGGAAATGTTGGAAGGAACGTTCGAAAATATCGATGAAATCCTCACCATAAATATTACGAATAACAGCCATCACATCTAAAAAATCTGGGAAACGGCCATATAGATCTTTTAATGCTAGTGATCCTTCTAATACGGAATGATACGTATTATGGTAGTTTTTATTCATCTCTATAATGAGCTCTGTCCCAGTTTCAGTTAGCTCCACGTAAGTATTACGTTTGTCGTCATCACGCTTCGAAAATTTAAGGAAGCCACGCTCTTCTAACTTTTTGGAGAAATTAAATGCGGTAGAAACGTGCATCACGCCAAATTTTGCTACATCTGAAATGGATGCTCCTTTTAAATGATATGAAATCCATAAAATATGGTGTTCATTAATATTTAGATCATAAGGTTTAATCCATTGTTGCCAATCTTTTTCTACCGCTTTCCATAGCGCTTTAGATAACTGTGCGATTCTTTGACTATAAAGCATCGCTTCTTTTTGTGTATATAATTCCTCTGACAAAGCCATCACCTACTGCTTTCTTTCACATTTTTAAAAATATTATAGCAGTAAAGAAAAAAAGTTTAAAGTTAGAAAAATTAAAAAATTGAAAAGTGGTTAAAAAATAATATTATAGTAATGATTTTTGATAAAAAAATAGATTTTTTACCATTCGAAAAGGACTTTAGTCGCTAACTTTTTCTTGTGGTTTTTTCTTATTTTCTGTAATTTGTGCAATGTTTTTCTCGATTTCGCTAATCGAATTCTGTAATGCATCTAATTCTTGTTGCAAATTATTTTTAGTTGGTTCGATTTCTTCAGTGAAAGTTGTAATTGTTTGTTTTAAATCATTTATTATTTGTGGGATATTATTTTTTACTTCAATTGTTAAAGTGTTGACAGATTGTTTAACAGTCCCTACTTGTTGTTTGACATCAAGGAGCATTCCTTTTGTCTGATCGACATTTTGTTTGACAGAAGCACGTAGCTGTTGTCCTGATTGTGGCGTTGAAAAAAGTACAGCGACTGTCCCACCGATAATGCCTGTTGTTAGTCCAAGTAAAAATGGTTTTGCTTTCATATTGATACCTCATTTCTAGTCATGTTTATCTACTATTAAACCATGAATTGTACAAATACAAAAAGAAAAAAGAAACTAGACGAGTGATTTACCATCACCGTTTAGTTTCTTTTAATTATTTTAAGTAAGTGTTTATGATATTTGAGAAATGGCTGTATTGAATTTAGAACGCTTCACTAATTTTGTGACAATGGGATAAATGACGGCAAAAGCAACGACATTAAATGCGACAGCTGGCAGGACAACGCCAATAAATAACATCGCAAACGTTGCACCAACATTTGCATTGAACACGAAAAGTGCTACGGCTAAAAAGACAGTTCCTGAAAGAATAGTTCCTAATCCAACTAAGATAGCTGATACAGCGAAATGATTTGCTAGTTTTTTGAGAATCAATAAAGCGGCTAAAAAGACAAAGCCTGTTACTGCTTTATCAATAATATTTGGGACAAGACCTGCTGGGAATGTTGTAAATAAACCTGAAAGTACGCCTGTTGAAAGCGAAAGTAAGAACGTTTCTTTCACAGTGGGGAACAATAAAATGCCAATAAACATCATTGTTAACATGAAATCAGGTTTCATGCCATTCACCATACCTGGTGTCACCACATAAAGGGCTGCACCAACACCTACTAATAATGCCATTAATACTAAATTTTTTGTATTCATCTGTATCTCTCCTCGACTAAGCTAATCTATTTGTCTCCTAACGTATCCTCTTGATCGTTAGCGAAACTTATTTGTGATTGTACGCCAAAATTTTTCAATTTGCAATACAGTTTTCTGAACATTTTAATGTTAATATATTACAAATGACTTATAGATTGGCTTTAATACTTTCTGCAACTTCGGCTAACTGCTCTGGTGAATATTTTTGAGTCTGCCAAATTAAGCCTAGTCCTTCTTTTTCATCGTAACGCGGAATAAAATGTAAGTGGTAGTGGAAAACAGTTTGTCCAGCGGCAGCACCATTGTTATTAATCGTATTCATACCTATTGGCTGAAATGCTGCTTTAATAGCATTAGCGATTTTTGGTGCAACTGCATATAGATTACGTGCTACATCCTCTGGCATTTCAAATAGATCTTGACAGTGATGCTTTGGAATTAATAATGTATGACCTTTTGCAACAGGTGAGATGTCTGTAAATGCATAGACATGATCGTCCTCGTAAACTTTGGTACTTGGAATAGATCCGTCAATAATTTTGCAAAATAGGCAATCGCTCATGAGAATTTCCCCCTTAACGTATATGTAAGTACATTCTATCATACTCAAACCTGTATCATTTGCTAATTTTTGATAAAATATAAAACAAGAAGAGGAGTGAGGATATGTCAGTATTAGAGGTACAGCATGTGACAGGTGGTTATACAAGAAAGCCTGTGATTAAAGATTTATCTTTTACAATTGGAAAAGGAGAATTAGTTGGCTTAATCGGCTTAAATGGAGCTGGTAAAAGTACAACGATTAAACATATTATCGGAACGATGTTGCCAAAGGAAGGGGACATTCGTTTAAATGGTGTGACATTGAAGGAAGATACGGACAAATATCGGACAGCATTTTCCTATATTCCTGAAACTCCTGTATTATACGATGAATTAACATTAAGAGAGCATCTAGAATTGACAGCGATGGCTTATGGGATTAATAGGGCAACCCTCGATGCTCGTTCTGAGGTGCTATTAAAAGAGTTTCGCATGGAGAAAAGATTAAATTGGTTCCCTTCACACTTTTCAAAGGGGATGCGTCAAAAAGTCATGATTATGTGTGCTTTTTTAGTGAATCCAAGTCTATATATTATTGACGAGCCTTTTGTGGGATTAGATCCACTAGGTATTCAATCATTACTAGATCAGATGGATGAAAAGAAAAAAGAAGGTGCTTCTATATTAATGTCTACGCATATTCTATCGACGGCTGAAAAGCATTGCGATCGAATTATTTTATTGCACGAAGGAAGAGTGCGAGCACAGGGGACGATGGCGGAATTGCGTCAATCATTTGCTATGCCGAATGCGACATTAGATGATCTTTATATTGCCATGACAAAGGAGCGGGACCATGAAGAATTTGCGTGATGTATGGTCCTCTCGCTTCATGCATTATATAGGAGAAGTACAAAAGTATATGCAATTTATTTTTACAGGGCATATTGCAATTGTACTTGTATTTCTTATTGGAGCAGGGGGCTACCAATATAGCGAATGGCTGAAAGTTGTCCAAACAGACTTTCCAGCAGAAATCGTCATAGCTGTTATGATAGGGATTTTATTGGCCTTTAGCCGTCCTACTACGCTGTTGAGAGAACCAGATCAAGTATACTTATTACCTTTAGAATCAAAAATGTCTCAATATTTTAGCAAAGCATTGGCTTGGACGTTCTGGTCCCAAGTATGGATTGTAGCGATTGTTTATATTGTATGTATTCCATTATTGAAAGCCGTAACGGCATTAACAACAACTGAAATATGGACGATCTTTTTACTTATCATTGTATTGAAATATATAAGTGTGCAAGGAGAATTCAGCTACCGATACAGTGAGCGAGGTCAAATGGTTTGGGTGGACAGGCTTATTCGAGCTGTCATATTCGGGGCTGTTTTATACATGGGGCTTCATGCTCAGCTAATACTAGCGGTAATAGCGACAGTTATTAGTGTGGTTTATATCATTATCTTTAGGAAAAAATCAGTTGGCGAACCTGTGCCTTATGAACATTTTGTCAAAATTGAACAGAATCGTATGATGAGCTTTTACCGTTTTGCTAATTATTTTACAGATGTACCTCATCTACACGGAAGTATCCGACGCCGACGCTGGATGGACTGGCTGTATAGATTTGTGCCATATGGTAAAGAGAATGCTCAAAAATATTTGGTGTTTCGTACCTTTGTCCGTACAGATGACCATTTCTATTTATGGCTTCGTCTTACGGCCATTTCGGGAGTCATCGCAGTTTTTGTTGATATTCCTGTAGTGACATGGATTGTTGCTGGTGCACTCAGCTTTGCGACCACAATTCAGTTAAAACAAGCCTTACTATCAAGTGGTGAATTTCGAATGGACATGCTCTATCCTTTACCAGAGCATGCCCGCCAATTAGCTGTAAAGCAAACTGTCCGTTTAGCAATGGTTACACAAGCTATTATTGTTGGTTTATGTGCTATCACACAGCCAATGTTTTATTTAGCCATTGTCATTGTTATTGTAATTAGCGAATTAACAGCAAAAATTTCCAAATAAATAGATTGTAGCTGATAAATTGAAAAGCTCATTTTCCAATGCTAGTATTCGGAAAATGAGCTTTTATTTTATCTACTATTCTGTATCCTCATTTGGCATAGCACTATAAGTTGTTACATAAGAAGCTGCTGAAAAGATATTTTGCTGGCTTACACCTGATGAATCATCTCTTTTAGCATGTGCAGATTCAAAGGCTCTAGAGCTCTTCCATGCTTCAAATGAATGTGGTCCATTCCACTGCGTCATGACAATGTAAGTATCACTCTTGATCGGACGTAATAAACGGAACGCCACAAAGCCAGGCTCATTTTCAATGGCGCGTGAACGCTCTAAAAAGCGGTGTTCGAAAACAGGTCGTCCTTCATCTGTCACAGGAATATTATTAAATACAAAGAAGCCTCGTTCCTCTAATTCATTTACTGAATCCAGTACCTCAAATTTACGTGGTGTCGCAAAAACTGTCTTTCCTTCTGTCTCATGAATCAGCACAGAGTTTCCATCCCCATGAATTAAAATCATATGCTCATTTGGATACTTATTTTTTACCTGTTCTAAAAAATCACCAGTGCCAGAAGTTAAATAAATATACATCAATTTATCCTCCTTACGATCTTACTAATTATAGCGTGATTATACCCTTTTCAGCGTAAGTCTAACGCTCTGTTCAAAAAGAATCTGCCGAGAAAGAACAATTTTATGACATTTCACTAGGAAAACTATACAATTACGGAGGAAGCGTTTACTATTGGAAACGGATATCAATAATAAAGGAATAAACAAAACATTTTTTAAGACAATTTTATAGTATGAATTTATCGAGGGGAAGGAACTATTCATGACAACTTTTAATGATACACTCCTGCGTGCTGCACGTGGAGAAAGGACAGCACACACGCCAGTATGGTATATGCGTCAGGCAGGACGTTCTCAGCCAGAATACCGTGCCATTAAAGAAAAATATTCCTTAGAGGAAATTACACATCAACCTGAGCTATGTGCATATGTCACTCGTCTACC
Organism: Lysinibacillus sp. FSL L8-0126; assembly: GCF_038630385.1. Classification (NCBI taxonomy): domain Bacteria; kingdom Bacillati; phylum Bacillota; class Bacilli; order Caryophanales; family Bacillaceae; genus Lysinibacillus; species Lysinibacillus sp. FSL L8-0126. The sequence continues at coordinate 2,333,527 of NZ_CP152028.1, forward strand.
TGTAGAAAATTATAATGTCGATGCAGCCATTCTATACAAAGATATTGTGACACCTCTTCCGGGGATTGGGGTAGATGTAAAGATCAAAGCAGGCGTTGGTCCTGTTATTTCAAACCCTATCCAATCAGTAGCAGATGTAGAAAAATTAGGTGAATTCAATGCTAATGAGCATACACCGTTTGTATTAGAAACAATCAAGATATTGGCAGAAGAGCAATTGAATGTTCCTTTAATCGGTTTTGCTGGAGCACCATTTACACTTGCAAGCTACATGATTGAAGGCGGCCCTTCAAGAAACTATAATAAAACAAAATCATTTATGGTATCAGAGCCACAAGCTTGGTTTGCATTAATGGATAAACTAGCTGACATGATTATTGCAGATGTAACTGCTCAAATTAAAGCTGGTGCAAAGGCAATCCAAGTATTTGATTCGTGGGTAGGAGCCTTAAATGTTGAGGATTATCGTGTATTTATTAAACCAATTATGACTCGTATTTTTGCAGAGCTGCAAAAAGAAAATGTGCCACTCATTCAATTCGGTGTCGGTGCGAGCCATTTAGCAAAGGAATGGAATGATTTACCGATTGATGTTGTAGGCTTAGACTGGCGTTTGCCAATAAAAGAAGCGCGTGCGAATGGTATTACAAAACCGGTACAGGGTAACTTAGATCCATCCCTTTTATTAGCAGATTGGTCAGTCATTGAGAAACGAACAAAAGATATTATTGAACAAGGTTTAGAAATGCCAGGTCATATCTTTAACCTAGGACATGGTGTTTTCCCAGAGGTCAACCCAGATATCTTAAAACGTCTCACTACACTTATTCATGAATACAGTGCACAACAAATTCAAGCTCGTTCTTAATAGAAGTGAATCAAATGTGAAAAATATGTCCCTTTCTACATAGGAAATTTTATTTTCCATATAGAAAGGGAGCTGTCCAATATTAAAGATTGGGCAGCTTCTTTTTGTCACATAATGTATGAAAACATAAAACAATTTTAGAGGTGAAAAGGGTAATGAAAGAAGTTAAAGGCTTATTGGTAATGGCATACGGAACACCTTATAAAGAAGAAGATATCGAACCTTACTATACGCATATTCGTCATGGACGTAAACCTTCGGCAGAGCACTTAGAGGATTTACGTAGCCGCTATGAAGCTATCGGTGGTTTATCTCCATTAGCTGCGGCGACACAAGCACAAGCTGAAGCCCTATGTGCACGTTTAAATGAGGTGCAGGATGCTGTAGAATATAAATTGTTTATTGGCTTAAAACATATTCATCCATTTATTGAAGATGCAGTAGAGCAAATGGTGGCAGAGGGCATAAAAGAAGCGGTTTCTATTGTTCTAGCCCCTCATTTCTCTACGTTCTCTATTAAGTCTTATAACGGTCGTGCGGAAGAGGCAGCAGGAGGTCGCTTAACGATTACTTCTGTAGAATCTTGGTATGATGAGCCGAAATTCATTGAGTATTGGGAACAACAAGTAAATGATACATTTAATGCAATGCCACAAGAAGAACGTGAAACAGCTTGTTTAATTGTGTCAGCACATTCATTGCCTGAAAAAATTAAAAACTTGGGCGATCCGTATGAAGATCAATTAATTGAAACAGCACGTCTTATTCAAGCTGCGACAGGTCTAAAAAATGTAGAGGTTGGCTGGCAATCAGCAGGCCAAACACCAGAGCCTTGGATTGGCCCAGATGTTCAAGATTTAACACGTGAGCTATTTGAAGAAAAAGGCTTCCGTTCATTTGTTTATACACCAGTAGGTTTTGTAACAGAACATTTAGAAGTGTTATATGACAACGATTTTGAATGTAAAGTTGTTTGTGATGAACTTGGCGCAAAATACTATCGCCCAGCGATGCCAAATACACACCCATTATTTATTGATGCGATGGTAGATGCGATTCATAAAAAATTAAGCTAAGCGAAAAGAAAGTGATGATGTTGGTGACTCAGAAAAGACGAAAGGTAGTTGTCGTAGGCGGTGGCATTACAGGCCTTACAGCCGCATTCTATATGCAAAAAGAAGCAGGCGCAAAAGGATTGCCATTAGATATCGTACTTGTCGAGTCGTCATTACGTCTTGGCGGAAAAATTCAGACCTTAAGAAAAGATGGTTTTATTATTGAGCGTGGGCCAGAATCTTTTTTTGATCGTGAAAATTATGTTAATGATTTAGCAAAGGATCTCGGGATTGAACAGAAATTATTGACAAGCAATGCAGGGCCTACTTATGTTGCTGTTGGTAGTCAGTTATATCCAATACCTAGTCATCTCTTGTCAGGAGAGACACCACATATCTCATCCTTTATAGCATCAGGTCTGTTTTCACTTAGCGGTAAAGTTCGTGCGGCTGGGGATTTTTTCATCCCTCGTTCTGCACAAGATGACGATCAGCCGTTAGGCGCGTTTTTTAGAAGAAGATTTGGTTCTGAAATAGTAGAAAATCTAGTAGAACCATTACTAGCAGGAACATTTGCAGGGGATATTGAGCAATTAAGTATGAGCTCGACTTTCCCGCAGCTTTATAGTTTAGAGCAAAAATATCGGAGTTTGTTGATTGGCATGAAAAAGTCAGGAACAAATTTCTTAAGCAATCATCATATTGATGAAAACAAAGGGATTTTTCAAACCTTTAGTAATGGTCTTGAAACACTCATTGAAAGTATAGAAGAATCACTACTTCCAGGGACAGTCATGAAAGGTGTCAAAGTAGAAGAAATAGAGCATGGCAAAGATGGATCAGTTCAAGTAATGCTCAATAATTTCTCACATATAAAAGCAGATGCTGTTATTATTGCTACTCCCTTTAATATGGCAGAAAAAATGTTTAGTAAGCATAATCTGTTACATGAATTGGGAACAATGAAGGCTGCAACGATTGCAACCGTTACAATGGCCTTTAAAAAGGATCAACTTGGTGATCTAGATGCCCTTTCATTTTATGTCTCTCGAAATAGTGATTTTTCAATCACTTCTTGTACATGGATGAACAGAAAATGGCTAGCTACCACACCAGACGATTATGTACTATTACGTAGTTATATTGGGCGAGTGGGAGATGAAGCGATTGTGGCACTATCTGATACTGAAATCGAAAAAACGGTGCTACAGGATTTAAAGAAAACGATTGGCATAGATGGGGACCCTCTAACGACAGTGGTTACACGTTGGAAAAATGCGATGCCTCAATATACAGTTGGACATGAGGCGAAAGTTCAACGTATAAAGCAGGAATTACAAGAACATTTTCCAAATGTCAAGCTTGCAGGAAGCTCATTTGAGGGAATATCAATTCCAGAATGTGTGCAGCAAGGTAAACATGTTGCAGATGAAGTATTAATGGAAATGTTTAAATAATAGATGAAAAATAGTACAAACATGCATAACAAATGTTTGTGCTATTTTTTGTTTTTTGAAAAAGAAAAAGCAAACCACGATTTCGTAGTTTGCTTTTTCCACTTGCTTCAAATAGTGATGACCATCTAAATCTAAGAAATTCGATGACATGACCAAACGATACCACCAGAGTTAGCACCACCTAGTGTAAGACCGATTGTCAAACCATTGGCTTCATAGAACAGATCGATAGTGTCTCCAGCGTTTAATTGTACTTCTCCTGCCAAAGTTACCGTTCCATTTCCAAGAACCGCACGCAATGTTAATATGAGCGCGACGTTTACGTTTAATACAGGGAATAAGCCACTGATTAAATTCGTAGTAGTATTTTGTCGTATTGCAAATGAAGGGTTTATTCCACCCCCTAAAGTGACACTAATAGCCGCTGTAGTAGAGTAGTTAATGGTCGCTTCAAAGGAATATCTACCTGTAGTTGGTACAGTGAATATTCCAGTTGTTGGATTGAAAGCAGGCGTTGTAAAGTAAGGTGATGCTACACTCCAGTTAGTGATGGAGGTAGAAGCATTAACAGCTAAAGTATTTTTAAATGCAGAGAATCCTTCTGTAAACGCTGGTCCAGTAGTTCCAGTAACCCCAGTAGGTCCGGTAACCCCAGTAACGCCAGTAACGCCCGTAGCTCCGGTAACCCCAGTAACACCAGTAGGTCCAATATCTCCAGTAGCTCCAGTAGGTCCAGTAACGCCAGTAGGCCCTGTAACCCCAGTAGGTCCAGTAACGCCAGCAGTACCAGTAGCGCCTGTAACCCCGGTAGGCCCGATATCTCCAGTAGGCCCTGTAACCCCAGTAGCTCCAGTAACCCCAGTAGGCCCGATATCCCCAGTAGCTCCAGTTATACCAGTAGGCCCGATATCCCCAGTAGCTCCAGTTATACCAGTAGGTCCGATATCCCCAGTAGCGCCAGTAACCCCAGTAGGCCCGATATCCCCAGTAGCGCCGGTAACCCCGGTAGGTCCGATATCCCCAGTAGAGCCAGTAACCCCAGTAGGCCCGATATCCCCAGTAGCGCCGGTAACCCCGGTAGGTCCGATATCCCCAGTAGCCAGTAACCCCAGTAGGCCCGATATCCCCAGTAGCTCCAGTTATACCAGTAGGCCCGATATCCCCAGTAGCTCCAGTAACGCCAGTAGCTCCGGTAACGCCAGTAGAGCCAGTAACCCCAGTAGAACCAGTAACGCCAGTAGGTCCGATATCCCCAGTAGAGCCAGTAGCACCAGTAGGTCCAGTAACGCCGGTAACGCCAGTAGCGCCCGTAGCTCCGGTAACGCCAGTAGAGCCAGTAACGCCAGTAGGTCCGATATCCCCAGTAGCGCCAGTAGCACCAGTAGGTCCAGTAACACCAGTAACGCCAGTAGCGCCCGTAGTGCCAGTAACCCCAGTAACGCCCGTAGCTCCGGTAACCCCAGTAGCTCCAGTAACCCCAGTAGCACCAGTAGGTCCAGTTACACCGGTAGGTCCAATATCTCCAGTAGCACCAGTAGGTCCAGTAACGCCGGTAACCCCGGTAGGCCCGATATCTCCAGTAGGCCCTGTAACGCCAGTAGCGCCGGTAACCCCGGTAGGTCCGATATCTCCAGTAGGCCCTGTAACCCCAGTAGAGCCAGTAACCCCGGTAGGTCCGACATCCCCAGTAGCACCAGTAACCCCGGTAGGTCCAATATCCCCAGTAGAGCCAGTAACCCCAGTAGCTCCAGTAACGCCAGTAGGCCCGATATCCCCAGTAGCTCCAGTTATACCAGTAGGCCCGATATCCCCAGTAGGTCCAGTAACCCCGGTAGGTCCGATATCCCCAGTAGCACCAGTAGGTCCAGTAATCCCGGTAGGTCCGATATCCCCAGTAGCACCAGTAGGTCCAGTAACCCCGGTAGGTCCGATATCTCCAGTAGCTCCAGTTATACCAGTAGGTCCGACATCTCCAGTAGGCCCGGTAACCCCAGTAGAACCAGTAACGCCAGTAGGGCCAGCAGTACCAGTAACCCCGGTAGGCCCGGTAACGCCAGTAGAGCCAGTAACCCCAGTAACCCCAGTAACCCCAGTAACCCCAGTAACCCCAGTAGGTCCGATATCTCCAGTAGAGCCAGTAATGCCCGTAGCTCCGGTCACCCCAGTAGCCCCGGTAACGCCAGTAGAGCCGGTAACGCCAGTAGAGCCAGTAACCCCGGTAGGCCCGATATCTCCAGTAGGGCCAGTAACCCCAGTAGAACCAGTAACGCCAGTAGCGCCAGTAATGCCCGTAGCTCCAGTAGGTCCAACATCTCCAGTAGGGCCAGTAACTCCAGTAGCACCTGTAACACCAGTAGATCCAATATCCCCAGTAGCCCCAGTAACCCCGGTAGGCCCGGTAACGCCAGTAATCCCGGTAGGCCCGATATCTCCAGTAGAGCCGGTAACGCCAGTAGCCCCAGTAACGCCAGTAGCCCCAGTAGCGCCAGTAGCCCCAGTAACGCCAGTAGCCCCGGTAGGCCCGGTAACGCCAGTAACCCCGGTAGGCCCGATATCTCCAGTAGAGCCGGTAACGCCAGTAGCCCCAGTAGCCCCAGTAACCCCAGTAACCCCAGTAACCCCAGTAACCCCGGTAGGTCCGATATCTCCAGTAGCCCCAGTAACGCCAGTAGCCCCGGTAGGTCCGATATCTCCAGTAGCGCCAGTAGTCCCAGTAACGCCAGTAGCCCCGGTAACGCCAGTAGGGCCAGTAACCCCAGTACTACCTGTAGGTCCAGTACTACCTGTAGGTCCAGTACTACCTGTAGGTCCAGTTATCCCCCCAGTAGGTCCTGTAGGTTTTACAGGCCAAATTGGACAACTGGGAATAGGTCCAGTTTTGCAACAACAAGGGTAGGAATGACACTTAGTGCAAACTCTATCTATAAATTTTCCAAAATGCATAATCTCACCTCCTCTCTCAAATATCGTATTCTGCACAATGATAGAGGAGGTAGACACATATCTACTTATTAAAGTTATTTATAGATTCGTTGCAACTACGCTTAAAATAGTAGAAGGTTTTCTATATCGATAGGGGCTAAATCCTTTTTATTTAGTTATTGATATTTTCTAAGAGTCATTTTGATCGATTGTTAAAATACGATTGAAATATTCTTTATTGTGTAAAATTTTTGGATCATTTGGAATGAAGGAGCTGGCTAGCTCATTATGGGTATTTGCTAGTTCGTATTGCTGTAAACGGTCGAAAAGTACGCACAGCTGCAAGTGTGGGAGCCATGTTGAAAAGCTTTTATTTTGAAAAGGAGCGTTTGGATTTTGTTTAATTACCAGTGCTTGTTCGTACCAAAAAATAGCTTCGTAATTCCTGAATTGTTCCATGAAGTGGTAGCCAAGGCGACAGCAGGCTTCGGGGCGGGGGACATCGTATTCAAAGCTTCGTAAAATAGCACTGAAGTTGTTTTCTCTATCGTCTAAATTGGAATAGCAATCTGCTAATTTAAAACAGGCGCGAATATTATCTTCTACCCAGCCTAACTTTGAGGTTAAAAATAATTCGTAATAGTAAATGGCATCCTCAAACTGACCATGATCTAGTAATTCATTAGCAAAATAAAATGTATCTCGCGGTGTTAGTGTTTCTCCTGCTTCAATAAGTTGCTTATAAATCGTAATATTACGTGAGTGATCATGTGTTAATGGTAAATGGCTAACGGCTATATCACTATCAAACAGCACGCCCCCTACTTCTAAATATTCATGAACTGCACCGATCCATTGAAAATGCTTTTCTCTTTTTACAAGGCGATATCTCCTTATTAAGGCGTCCACATTTCCCTCATGATCATAGCTTAGATGATAATTCATGGACACGGCATCTATATCAGAGGTTAGAGAGGCTTTGAGCGACTTCAATTTTTCTTGATCTTCCTCTAAAAAAACATCATCTGCGTCTAGCCAGAGGATGTATTGCTTTGTTGCTTGTTGAAAGGAAAAGTTTCGTGCCGCTGCAAAATGATGTATCCATTTAAAATCAAAAATTCGGTCTGTAAATTGTGCAACCACTTGTTTTGTACTATCGGTTGAACCGGTGTCAATAATATTAATTTCATCCACTATATCTTTGACGGACTCAAGACATCGACCAATAACATCTTCTTCATTTTTTACAATCATACATAAGCTAATGGAAATCACGCTATATTCCTCCTTACCAGTATCTTTGTAGTATATGTAACGCTGACAGTATGGGTTGGATGATTGAACTGAGAGGAGGTTCGTGAGTTTGAAATGTGAAAAGTATTTTTATGGTTTGTCATAAATTTACCTTCCAAGTTTCACCCGAATTTCACAATTGTGAAGTATAGTAAAGGGGCAGAGGTGATAAAGTTGAAAAAATGGGCATTCTTCATTTTTTCGTTACTACAAATTATATGGTTAGCAGGTTGTACTGAAAAATCATATGAACCCATTGAAAGGGATCGGAATTTTATAGCTTCGTTAAACATACAAGAACCATCATTAGATTTTATTGATGAAGATGGCAATGTATTTGCTACTTGGTCATTTGATAAAGCTTATTCTGGGGCAATACTGTTAGGGAATGACCAAATCTTATTGTATGGACACCAATTAAATAATATCGACGTCTATACATTATCGACCGGAGAAAAGCGCTATTCCAAAAAAGTAGAGATCGGTACAACGAATGTGTACTATGATGACAACATTAAGCAATTTTTTATAACGAATAGTAAAACGAATACGGTGACAAGCTTTGATCAAAAGGGAGATGAACTAGTCAGACAACAACTTGGCAATTATCCTATGTCAATGGCATCGTATAAAGATAAACTGTATGTTATTAATTTTAAAGATACAAAATTATCAGTGTTAAACATGAAGGATTTGACCATTGAACAAGAGTGGCCAATTCAAAAATCCGCACATGGCATAGCTATTTTAGAAGAGACACATGAGCTATGGGTAGGTGGGCATGGGGAAGGAAGTAAGCCCAACAGCTCCGTTAAAAAATATGATTTGACTACTGGCCATCTGAACGGAGAGATTGATATGCCTTTAATGCCAGTAGGGTTAAAAAAGACCAAGGATGCCGTTCTTGTTGTAAGTCATGGTCACAATGAGTTGTATGTTGCTGATTTTGATGGCCATATTAAATGGCACCAAGAGGTTGGTGCAAATCCCTTTGTAGTGAACCAGTTTAAAGACTATATTGTTGTCGCTGGTTATGACGATCACACATTGTACTTTATAAAGGGTGATCAGAAGGAAAAAACAGTTGATGTAGGGAAAGGTGCTTTTCAACTGTTAGTAAGGGAGGAACAATGATGACAACTGTGTTAATAGTTGATGATGAGCAGGATATGCGTAATTTAATTGAGATGATGCTAAATAATTCGGATATAGAGACATTTACTGCCGCAAGTGGTACTGAGGCTTATGATGTGATAGTACGTGAAAATATTGATTTAGTATTACTTGATGTGATGATGCCCCATGAAGATGGCTTTGTCGTTTGTCAAAGTATTCGTGCTATGTCCAATGTACCGATTATTTTCCTGACAGCACGTGATGCCAATGAGGACAAGGTGAAAGGTCTTACACTTGGTGGAGATGACTATATTGTTAAGCCTTTTACACATGACGAACTAGTGGCGAGAATTTATGCTGTATTAAGAAGAAGCGGCGCGAATATTACAGAGCTACAGCAAAAGTACGTGATTATTGGTCCTATTAAAATAGACGAAATTGCACGTAAAGTATCTGTTGATGGAAAGAGTATTCCGCTTACCTTAAAGGAATTTGAGCTATTGCACTTATTTATGAAAAATCCGGGAAATGCCTATACGAGAGAGCAATTACTAGAGCGCATTTGGGATATTGATTATGTAGGTGGCACACGCACGGTCGATACACATATTAAAACTTTACGAATTAAGCTTGGAAAGGATGCGGCTGCGCATATTCAAACCGTTTGGGGAGTGGGCTATCGCTTTGATCCTGGCGAATGAAAAAGATTGCCACTCGCATTTGGTTGTTAATTTTTGCATTTTTAATCATTACCGTTGTCTTTATGTATGTTCTCACAAACTTTTTGTATCAACGTTTATATGTACAAGATACAGAAGAGACAATGGTCGAAGTTGGCTTGAAGCTACAGACCATGTATGACAATGGGAAGGTGACGGATGAATTTATTGCAGATATTGAACAATTTAATGATTACTCAAATTTAAATATATTTGCGGTAAGGAATCCACGTGAGTTAAGTGCCTGTGTTCCATTTGATATAGATTATGAGACCCTGATTGGCCCTGAGGAAAGACAGAAATTATTAGCAGGAAAATATGTGCAAAAAATTGGATATGAGCCACGGTTTGATCGACAACTTATTTCCGTAGTTATACCGCTCGTTGATCAAAATCGATTAGAGGGTATCATTTATATTTATTTCCCATTAGCCAAAATTAGTGAGTTAGCTAATAGTGGCGTGATTTTGTTGTTTATTAGTGCTTTCATATTTTTAGTAGTGGCTAGCTATTTGATTTATAAAGGTATCCGGCACATTATGCGACCATTAAACGATTTACAACTTGCAGTGGAACAGATGTCCTATGGGAATTATGAGACACGTGTGCCTGTCAATTCACGAGATGAAATTGGTAAATTATCTAGTACCTTTAATAAAATGGCAGAGGCCATTCAGCAGGAGGATGAAGCACAAAAAACGTTTCTAGCAACCGTTTCGCATGAATTACGCACACCTATAAGCTATGTAAAAGGCTATAGCGAGGCTATGCAAAATGGCATCATTACAGAAAGTCAAAAAGAAGATACCATACAGTTGATCGTCCGTGAGGCGAATCGAATGGAGCGGTTAACAAACGAATTACTTCAACTGGCAAGAACAGAAAATGAACAAACCAATTTAGTTTTATACCCTATTCCACTAGGGGAGACATTGCGAGAGGTTCAAAAAATCCTAACGCATCAAGCAGATAAAAAGAACATAACATTACATGTAGATGTAGATGATGCGCTCATTATTGAAGCGGATGAAGTAAAGCTAAAGCAAATCTTTATTAATATTATTGAAAATGCAATTAATTACTCGTATGAAAATTCTAAGGTGGAAATTGTTGCTGTTGAAAAGACTGGCAGTGCACAAATTACAATCAAGGATTATGGAATCGGTATTCCATCCGAGGATTTATCACATGTCACAGAGCGATTTTATCGTGTTAACAAAGCACGGAGTCGTGCAGACGGTGGTAGTGGATTAGGGTTATCCATTGTTGAACAGTTATTAAAGCAGTTACAGGGATCGTTAGAAATTGAAAGTGTTGTTGAAAAAGGCACAACCGTTAAAATCCGGTTGCCATTAATGGAGGATTAAAAGATGAAAAAGTGGTTATTCGCGCTAATTGCAGTGCCTACATTATTAGTAGGATGTGGAGAAAAAAAAGAGGCTTTACCAGAACCAGTTGTACCTCAAATTCCAGAGGTAGAGATTTTAACACCAAAAGAGGTAGTACTCAATGAAACAATTGAGCTGGCGGCACACGTTGAACAAGGTGGAGAAAACGTTGATGATGCTGTAGTAGAATTCGAAGTTTGGGAATCAGGGAAACGTGATGAAGGACAAATGATTGATGGGAAATTAGAAAAAGACGGCGTCTATAAAGCAACGACTACATTCGATCATGACGGTGTTTACTATATGTATGCACATACTACAGCTAATGGTGTTCATAATATGCCAAAGCAGCAAATTATTGCTGGTAGCCCAGATATGACACAGGTTTTACCAGAGGATGAGAAATCTAATAACAGCATGGATAACAATATGATGAATCATGGTAATGGTACGTCAAATGATGCTGATCATGATGACGAAGAAAAAGATGAAAAAAATCATCATTAAATGCTTGCATTTTTTTTTAAATAGGAATATGATAATGACCAGATGACCGAAATGGTTTTCTGGTCATTTTTATTGAAGTGTACATTAGAGGTACATAACCTAACAAGAAAGGATGTTACTAATGGATCGTAGGCAGGAAATTCTTGAAGCAGCTGCAAAATCTTTTACATTGTTTGGCTACAAAGCAACAACGATGGAGCAAGTGGCGAAAATCGCTAATGTCGGTAAAGGTACGATTTATACATTCTTTGCAAATAAAGAAATTTTATTTCAAGAGATTGCTATGTCACTTGTACGAGAGATGAAGGCGGAAGCAGATGCAGTGTTGGATGCATCAGCAAGCTTTATGGATAATGCGCATAATGCTTTAATGAAAATGCTACAGTTCCGTGAAAAACATCTTTTATTTGCAAAGCTAATCGAGGAAGAAAAAGAATTACGAACACCAGCTGTTAAACAGGTGCTACTTCGCATCGAAACAGAAATCTTATCGTATGTTTCAGAGTTAATACAGCGTCGTATTAAAAAAGGTGAAATTAGAGATTGCGATGCAGAACTGGTCGGTTACTTATTGTTAAAGGCATATCTTGCTTTTGTTGTCGATTGGCATGAGTTACACGGTGATGTAATCCCTGAAGAAAAGATTCTTAATCTTTTCAAGGAAACAATCTTTCGAGGTTTGATTCTAACTTGATTCGGTAAAAGACAGATATAAAAGTGTCGAATCAAGTGTCTTTTTGCAAAATTGCCGAGGTTGACTATTTTTTTTGAATGAAAATGACCAAATGACGTTTTCGGTCAAATAGTTTAGGAGTGAGGATATTATATGATTAAAGCTGAGTGGCTGAAGATCTTTAAAACAAGAAAAATGCTTGTTTCAATCATTGCTGTATTATTTATTCCAGTAATGTATGCAGGTATGTTTTTATGGGCGTTTTGGGATCCTTATGCAGGGCTTCCTAATCTCCCAGTAGCTGTAGTTAATGAGGATACTGGTGCTGAGATGGATGGCGTTAAATTAGACTTGGGGGATACCTTAGTTGATAAATTGATAGATAGCGAACAATTTAACTTTATAGAGGTTTCAAAAGATGAAGCTGAAAAAGGCTTAAATAGTCGTGATTATTATATGATTTTAGAAATTCCAACAAATTTCTCTGTGCATGCTACAACATTATTAGATGACAAACCTTCGAAATTAGTGATGAACTACATTCCAAATGAAGGTCTTAACTTCCTTGGTGCTCAAATTGGTGAGACTGCAATGGATCGTGTCCGTGCTGAAGTAAATTCACAAGTATCAGCAACGTATGCTGAAAAATTATTTGATTCCATTGCAACACTTGGAGATGGCTTTACAGAGGCAGCTGATGGCTCGAATAAGTTAGATGAGGGTGCACAAAAAGTAGCAAATGGTGCAAAAGATTTAAAAGGCTATCTAGAGCAATTAGCTTCAAGCACAGTTGAACTGTCGAATGGGACAGATAAACTGACAAAAGGTGCTGGAGATGCTGCGAAAGGTGCGAATGATTTATCAAGCGGTTTAGTCAAACTACAAGATGGTACTGTCCAATTACAACAAGGTGCACAGCAAGCAGCAAATGGTGCAACTAGTCTTGAACAAGGGTTATCACAATATACTCAAGGTGTTGCAAAAGTTGGGGCAGGTTTAAACACTTTAAACGATAAACAACAACAAATTAGTGCAGGCGCAGCTTCTATTGCTGAAAATGCAGGTGCATTAAATGGTGCAGCCAACCAATTAACAGCTGGTTCTGCGAAAGTGGAGGCAGGCATTACAGCCTTATCTAGCCAATTACAAACGATGATGGCTTCAATGCCTGAGGAACAAGCAGCAGGATTAAAGCAAACATTAGCAGAGCTGCAAGCTGGTAGTGCTAGCGTGCATAACGGCTTAACATCTTTATCTGCTGGTACAGAAAAATTACAGGCTGGTGCTAATCAAGTAAGCTCTGGTGCAAGTCAAATTGCAGCAGGTCAGGCAGAAGTATTAGCTGGTGCAAACGCATTAACGGCTAAAAGCAATGCTTTAATGGAAGGTGCAAAAGGTCTACAAGCAGGTAATGCGACATTAGCTGCAAAATTAGGTGAACTACATGCAGGTGTGAATACAGCTGTAACAGGTTCAAAAACATTAGCATCTGGATTAAATGAATTAGCAAATGGTACAACAACATTAAATCAAGGTACTTCTACGCTTGCTTCGAAATCTGGTGAGCTAGCACAAGGTTCCGCAACACTTGCAGATGGTTCTACAGAGCTTGCAGATGGTACGACAACGTTATCTAGCAAATTAGGTGAGGCTAGTGAAAAAGCAAATGAGGTCAAAGCAAATCAAGACACATATGATATGGTAGGTAGTCCAGTAGAGGTTGAAAAAGAGTCTGTAAACCATGTTCCAAACTATGGTACAGGTTTTGCACCGTACTTTATTTCTCTTGGCTTATTCGTAGGGGCATTATTAATTTCGATTGTGTTCCCATTTGTTGAACCAGCTATCCGACCAAAAAATGGTGCAGCTTGGTTTACAAGTAAAGTGACTGTATTAGCCGTTGTAGGTTTAGTGCAAACATTACTAACAGTAGGTATTGTAAAATGGGGTCTAGGACTTGAAGTAAATAACATGGGCTACTTTATCATAACGGCATTATTAACAAGCTATGTATTTTTAGCCTTAATTCAAATGCTTGTTTCGATCTTTGGTGATCCAGGACGTTTCATCGCAATTGTTGTGTTAATTTTACAATTAACAACAAGTGCAGGTACGTTCCCACTAGAATTAATTCCATCACCATTACAAGTATTTAACAAGCTTTTACCAATGACATATACGGTTCAAGCATTTAAATCAAGTATTTCAACTGGCGATATGACATTCTTAATGCAAAACTATGGTGTTCTAGCTGGATTCTTAGTAGCATTCTTAGCCATTACATTCGGTTACTTCATGCTACTTCACAATAAACGTTACTCTAAAGTAGCAGAAGAAAACTAATAATACATTTGAAGCACTCATCGACTATTCGGTGAGTGCTTCTTTTGGTAAAAGGATATATAGGCAACTATTGGTTTTCTCTATGAATTGGCGTTTTCCTTGCACGCTAGCCCTATTGGAGTCGCCACTAAATGCACAATATCTCTCTATATAAATAAAAACAAAACCATCAATAGCATAGTTGTGAAAGGTGAAAATAGATTTCCGTTGGCTTTCCTGTGGGCGAGCTGCTTCCTCCGCTACCGCTCCGTTTAGAGGCTCGCCTGTCTCGCTATCCCACGGGAGTCAAGTAGCCTTCCACGCCAATCTATAAAAATGTTAACTTTTTAGCAAAGGTTCAAGGGAAGATGTTCACTACTCATTTTATAGAGGGGTGTTGTCACGCAGCACTTCTCCACATGCTTGATTGGAGCGAACGCAGTGAGTGAAGCGGCTTATCGGACACCCCCTGAAAAGGACGCTGACGGAACGGAAATTAATCCCTCGCCTTGACACCACCTTTTTTCAATAACATAAAACAACAGCTGATATGAGCGTATCAGCTGTTGTTTTTGTAAGTGTAAGAGATTTAATTAAGGGTTCATCAAAATATGATGAAGTGTGTCATGATTGCTACGTGTGGGGCACGTATATGACAAATTACAGTATAGGCAAATGCTTATAGGTGGTTACATTTTTCACAAGTGTTGCTGTAGCATTCGCTTTGTTCTTCCATTTTTTCACCGCACTCAGTACATTGCTTTGCAGGTAAATTCTTGAAAAATTCAACTACGTTTTCTAACATTGTGGACTCCTCCTTTAAGTTCATCTGTACTATTACTGTTTTGATATTTCCTAGTGTATTATAACAGATGCTTTTCGTCAACACAAAATGCCTAATTTACGTTAAAATAAATATGGATAGTTTGTGAAGGAGGAAACGTGAACTATGATTTTCGTTGATAATAAAGGGATCCATGATCCACGTATTAACCTTGCTATTGAGGAGTATTTATTAAAAACAATGGACGTTGAGAAAGAGCCAGTGCTTCTTTTTTATATTAACCAACCGTCCATTATTATCGGTAAAAACCAAAATACAGTTGAAGAAATCAATACAGACTACGTAGAGGACAATGGCATTATTGTTGTGCGTCGTTTATCAGGTGGTGGTGCTGTCTATCATGATTTAGGGAATCTTAACTTCAGCTTTATTACAAATGATGATGGTAATAGCTTTATGAATTATAAAAAATTCACACAGCCAGTAGTAGATGCTCTAGCTAAAATGGGTGTCAATGCTGAGCTTTCAGGGCGTAATGATATTCTAGCAGAAGGGCGAAAGGTTTCTGGAAATGCTCAGTTCTCTACAAAAGGACGTATGTTCAGTCACGGCACATTAATGTTTGATACAGAAATTGATGCAGTAGTGTCAGCTTTGAAAGTCAAAAAAGATAAGATTGAATCAAAAGGTATCAAATCCATCCGTTCACGAGTAGCAAATATTTCGGAGTTTTTAAAAGAACAAATGACAGTAGAAGAATTCCGTCTTGAAGTTTTGAAATCCATTTTCGGTGGGGAAGAAAATATTCGCTATTATGAGTTAACAGAGGAAGATTGGGCAAATATACACAAGTTATCCGCAGAGCGTTATCAAACATGGGAGTGGAATTTTGGGAAATCACCACGCTTTAATATTCAAAAAACACATCGTTTCCCAACAGGTGGCATTGATATCCGCCTAGAAGTTAATCATGGTGTGATTGAAGAGGCACATATTTTTGGTGACTTCTTTGGTGTAGGGGATATGGCTGATATAGAACAGCTTTTAGTTGGGACAAACTATGATAGAGCTGCCATTGCTAAGGCATTAGCAGATATCGATATTCCTACATATTTTGGTGGAATTTCAACTGAGGACTTTTTACAATTAATTTATTAAGGAAAATACGGTTTCGTGTAATGTTTTAGCCTAAAGGTTCGCTGACAATTATGTCGTCGAACCTTTTTTTGATACAATATAGAAAGAAAGGAGTGTTGATATGGAAAAGCATCGAATATTCATAGTAGAAGATGATGTCAAGATTGCATCATTACTAGCGGAAACGCTTAGAAAATATCAATACGAAGTTGCAACAATCCAAGAATTTGATCATCTCATCGAAGAATTTACAGCATTTAATCCACATATGGTGCTGCTTGATATAAATTTACCTGCTTATGACGGCTATTATTGGTGTCGCCAGCTACGCCAGCTTACAACATGCCCGATTATTTTCATTTCTGCTCGCTCTGGAGAAATGGACCAAATTTTTGCGCTTGAAAATGGGGGCGACGATTTCATTACCAAGCCATTTAACTATGAAATTGTTTTGGCTAAAATCCGTAGTCATCTACGCCGTACATATGGTGAGTATGCAGCAAGGCAAGAGGAACGGACAATCAAGCAAGGACAGCTTGTACTTCATTTAGAAAGAATGGAGCTACATAAAAATGATTTAGAAATTCCACTTCAGAAAAAAGAATGCATCATTTTAGAGCTGCTTATGGGAAATGCACCGAAAGTCGTGACGCGTGAACAGCTACTAGAGGAGCTCTGGGACGATCAGGCATTTGTCGATGAGAACACGTTGAATGTTAATATGACGCGCGTACGAAAAAAGTTAGCAGATTATCACATAGCATCAACAATTGAAACCGTACGTGGTGCGGGCTATCGGTTCATATTAAGCGCAGGTGAGCTATAGTGGGCTGGAAATTATTCTTACGTGACTATGCATCATTTATTGTGTTCCAGCTCTTATTAGTTGGCTTCATTATGGTCATTTATATGCTAGATGGCTTTCGAAATATTGATACGGCTATTTATTCCTTCTGTATTAGCCTTGTCCTATTAGCTTCATTTTTACTTGTGCGTTATTTAATGCGCCAACGTTATTTGATGAAAATCACTCATCTCCCAACAGCAATGGAGGATGTGCTACAAAAAAACGCAAAAACGCCAGAAGCTATGCAAACCGAAAAGTACATGCACGAGTTGTATCGCCTTTATCAGCATGAGCTGCATGCGCTATATGCAAGTCAAAAAAGACATGATCAGTTTATGAACCAATGGGTGCATCAAATGAAAACACCTATTTCAGTCATTGAATTATTATTACAGGATGACCGACCTCTTGATAAAAAGAACGTACAGGAGGAAATTGATCGTTTACGTAGAGGCTTGGACATGGTGCTTGTTAATGCACGTTTAGAAAATTTTGAGGATGATATGCAAGTGGAACAGGTTGCGTTGAAAGCAATTGTCACTGCAACTGTTAATGAAAATAAACGTTTATTTATTACGAAAAGAGTTTTCCCAGAAATTCATATTGAGGATGATCTTATTGTTGCCAGTGATTCGAAATGGCTTCGCTTCATTCTTGGCCAATTTATTACAAATGCGGTGAAATACACGTTTGAAAGCAATAAAAAAATTGTGATTTCTGCCATTGAAAAGGATGACTATGTACAGCTAGCCATTTGCGATGAGGGAATTGGGATTCCAGCTTCTGATCTTTCACGTGTTACGAAAGCCTTTTTTACTGGTGAAAATGGGCGGAAAACAGGAGAATCTACTGGGATGGGCCTTTATTTAGCCAAAGAAATCTGTGAAAAGCTAGGACATGAATTGGCTATTACATCAGAGGTAGGAAAAGGGACAATTGTGACAGTGACATTTACAAATTAGGGGGCGCTAGGATGGGAGAAGTACGTATAGAAGATTGGGTATTAACTATTGATAAGGAGAAAACAAAAGCTCTTTATATGACACAAATGCAAGAGGGGGATCATTTTGCTTATCAAAATTTCTTGAAGGCAAATGAGAGGCTCGATGAAGAACTATTGCATTTTTCAAATAAGCTTGGGTTAAACTTACAGCAACCTACATTATTGAATGCATTTCCTATCGAAGGTCAACAGATGATGTACAGTGGGTATTATACTGTGTGCGGTGAGATCCTAGAGGGAGAAATAGATGCTTGGGATGTGATTGTTGGGGAGCATTGCTTTAGTTTAGTAGAGGAAGAGTCCGTTCTGACATTAACAGAGCCTCATTTTCAAATCGGCTTTGAGGTCGTATTACAGTGGCTTTTACCACAATCCTTAGAATTAATGAAGAAATAAGGTGAATGACGTATGCCTATTTTACAAATTAAAGATGTGACAAAAGTATATGAAGGTAAAGTGACACATAGGGCATTAAATCAGTTGAGCTTTGATGTAGAAGAAGGGGAGTTTTTAGCTGTTATGGGACCTTCCGGAAGTGGCAAAACGACCTTGCTGAATATTATCTCGACAATTGATGAGCCTACTAGCGGTGAAATCATACTGGATGGCATGAATCCACATAAATTAAATGCAACTGAGCTTGCTTACTTCAGAAGAAGACAGCTCGGTTTTGTGTTTCAGGATTTCAATCTTTTGCACATGCTAACGGTCGAGGAAAATATCGTGCTGCCACTAACATTAGACCAACAGCCTTTAGAAGTAATGGAGGAACGTCTAGCTAGTATTGTAGAAAAGCTCGACTTAACTTCTTTCCTTCATAGACGTCCAAATGAAATATCTGGTGGACAGGCACAAAGAACGGCTATTGGTCGAGCACTTATCCATAATCCGAGTCTGATTTTAGCGGATGAGCCTACGGGTAATTTAGATTCGAATTCTTCACGTGATGTGCTCGAACTGCTAACAAAAGTCAATCAGGATAAACAAACGACGATTGTAATGGTCACACATGATCCGATTGCAGCTAGCTATTGTGATCGGGTGTTGTTCATTAAAGACGGTGAATTTTTCAATGAAATTTATCGAGATGATCGTCGTCAAATGTTTTTCCAACGTATATTAAATGTTTTGAGCTTACTAGGAGGAGGGCAAGTAGGTGACCTTTCGACAATTCGCTTACCGTAATGTCGTGCGGAACAGCCGGATATATGGTGCCTTTTTCATGGCAAGCTTTTTTTCTGTGGCTGTATTTTTTATCTATTCAATGCTAATGTTTCATCCTGATATTGAGCGCGGGATATTAGGAGAGGTATCACTTATCGGGATGGTGGGTGCTGAAATTGTTCTCGTCCTCTTTACATTATTCTTTTTGTATTATTCCATGAGTGCCTTTTTAGAGGCAAGATCCCATGAATTCGCCATTTTATTGCATTTAGGAATGGAAAAGCGCCAGATGAATAGACTTGTCTTTTTAGAGACAATGATTATTGGGTCAGGCTCTATTATTGTAGGTATCGTGTTTGGCTTCTCGTTTTCAAAATTCTTTTTTATGATCGTACGAGAAATTTTGCATTTAGATGAATTACCATTATATGTTTCCTGGCAGCCGTTTTTACTAACAATTGGTGTTTTTACAAGTGCGTTTGTCGTCATTTCATTTATTAGTGTGTATTTTACACGAGAGAGAAAATTACGAGATCTTATTAAAGGCAGTGATTATGTAAATAGCTTAACAACCTATTCCAAAATCCGAGCTATTTACGGTATTGCTTTAATTTTAACGACGTATATTTTAGCGTTTGTTGTAGGACATACGGCATTCATCTGGCTAACTTTATTAATACCATTTTCAGCAACATTCGGCACATATTATTTTTTCAGTGATTCCGTCCCGTGCTTTTTAGATTTAGCACGTGGAAAACGCAAGTTTCATTGGCAACGTTACCGTCTTCTCTCACTAGCTGAACAAACCCATATTATGATGGATAATGTGAAAATGTTTTTCGTTGTTACGATGGTATCAACACTTGCCTTTTTGTCTGTGGGCGTTTTAGCTACTATGTCCTCCTATACAACTCAATATGATCGCTTAAATCCATTAGGGCTGGTTTATAAAGGAGATGTGGATAATCCATTTGAGCGAGAGCATATCAATTCATTGCGACTGCAATTAGAGGAGAAAGGTTTATCTTATCAGCTGTCCCGTTTTATTGTAGTGAAGCAAACCTCTTCTTTCACTCGAAATGAAGTGGAGGTATTTCGAGAGTCCGATATGAATGTTTTGCTTTCTTCGTATAGTTATCCATTACTGAACCTGGGAGCTGGTGAGGCAGTATTTATCCCTTATTCAGAGGATTCGTTAAAAAAATTAAAAAATAGAATTGTGCACACCGTTTTAGAAGAGAATAATATTCCGATTACCATCGATAGTGTCTATCCAAAAATAGTGTTTCCAGGTTCAATTGTAAGTGTCAATTCAATTGTCATTAGTGATGAGGACTTCGCAAAGCTGATTCATCCGATCTCTGATCAAGATATTATTCAACCTAGTTATCATCTATTTACATTCGTTATACCACAATGGATGGAAACAAAAGATATCGGGAGGGCTATAGACCATCTAGAATCCAATTTATATTTTCTTAAAAAGGATAAATTTAGTCCATTTTACTTTGAAAATGCAGGATTAAATTATTCTTATATACTAGCTACCTACTCATTATTTACTTTAGTGGGTGTATTGGTTGCCACTGTATTTTTACTTGCGGCTGGGAGCTTTATCTATTTTAAATTGCATACATCACTTGAACGTGAAAAGCGTAAATTTGATGTGTTAAAGCGCATGGGCTTAACTGATGCGGAGCTGAAAAAGCTTGTTAATCGTCATTTATTTCCTCAATTCTTTTTGCCTTGGGGTGTTGCAATGATGCATAGTGCCTTTGCTTTTCTAATGGTACAAGGTATTTTGAGAGACATAGCAAATATTTCGATTGTAAAAGAAGTATTCTTTGCTTTTGGCTTCTTTGTGTTAATACAAGTAGTCTACTTTTATTTAATTCGTTGGCGTTACATCTCACATATCCGCTCATGATGTCTTTGTTTAAAAGAGAAAAAAATGAATTATTTAACGTAATTTATGACATGAAATAAAAAGATTCATTGTCTTTTAGATACATTTCTTATATAATATTACTGAATAACGATTCATTTTATACGATAAGGGGATGGTGTAATTGAATTTAGTTTCACGTGTTCGCCAACAGGCAACAGAGCAGCCGGAAAAAGTTGCGTATCATTTTATGGGGAAAGATACAACTTACGGGGAATTTGAGCATACAGTTGGTCGTTTTGCAAAGGGATTACAAGATTTAGGTGTTGAAAAAGGGGACCATGTGGCGTTTTTACTCGGCAATACGCCACACTATTTAATTGCCTTGTATGCAACAATGCGTTTAGGGGCAACAGCAATACCAGTTAACCCAATCTATACACCAGATGAAATTTCTTATATTTTGCATAACGGGGATGTAAAAGCAGTCATTGCACTCGACGCTTTGCTTCCATTAGTTGAAAAGGGTGTACAAGCATTTCCACAAGTAAGCACATTTATAGTTTGTGAAACGACGCCAGATATAGCGGAAAAAATGGCAGCGTTATCACCGCAAGCACAAGAAAAAACGCATTTATTTACACAGGTCATCGCCACTGCTGCTGAATCTTTAGAGCCTGTGGAAGTTGCAGATGATGACAATGCTATTATTTTATACACTTCAGGAACTACAGGTAGTCCAAAGGGTGCTATGCTGACACATGGCAATGTGTATTCAAATGCTCGTGATGTTGCCCATTATTTAGGAATCAAGGCAGATGATCGCGTCATTGCTACATTACCAGTGTTTCATGTATTTGCCTTAACGGTTGTGGTCAATGCGCCTTTATTAAGCGGAGCAACAGTTTTACTTACACCTCGCTTTAGCCCTACTGAAATTTTTGCTTTAGCGAGAGAGCAAAAAGCAACGGTATTTGCTGGTGTTCCAACCATGTATAATTTCTTGTATCAATTACCTGAAGGTGATCCTGAAGATTTCTCGACAATTCGTTTGGCCATTTCAGGTGGGGCATCTTTACCTGTTGCACTCTTACATAATTTCGAACAGAAATTTAATGTGCGTGTGTCAGAGGGATACGGCTTATCGGAAGCTTCGCCTGTTACATGCTTTAATCCACTTGATCGTGATCGAAAAGCTGGCTCTATCGGTACATCGATAAGCAATGTGGAGAATAGAGTGGTTGATGTGAACGGTCAGGAAGTACCTGTTGGCGAAGTTGGCGAGCTGATTGTACGTGGCCCTAATGTGATGAAGGGGTACTATAAAATGCCTGAAGAAACGGCCATGGCCATTCGCGACGGCTGGCTCTATACAGGGGATTTAGCTAGGGTAGATGAAGAAGGCTATTTTTACATTGTCGATCGCAAAAAAGATATGATTATTGTAGGTGGCTTTAATGTTTATCCTCGTGAGGTTGAGGAAGTGCTGTTTGCCCATAATAATATTGTAGAGGCGGCGGTGGTAGGCTTTCCAGATCCTAACTTAGGGGAAGCTGTACATGCATATGTTGTGTTAAAAGAAGTAGCAGCCACTACGACAGAAGATCTGCTATCTTATTGTGCCAAGCATATGGTGAAATACAAGGTGCCAAAGATGATTGAGATACTGGATGAACTTCCGAAAAACACGACAGGGAAAATATTACGACGTTCATTAAAAGAAAAAGTTTAAACGAGTATAGCTACTATTGAAAAATGGTAGCTTTTTTTTATGTACATTATTCGTATAATAGTAAAATCAGTTGAGAGTAGTTGTCTGTAAGTGATAAAATCAAACATGTGAAATCTTCTACATACTTTTCAAGAGCTTGTCATATAGTGAGGAAGTAATGTAAAAAGACGTACAAAACTGGAACCCTTTGATGTGAAGCTACGTCAAAGCTTTTAGGTAAAAATACTATTGAAAGAGAGCATACAAAAACATGTTAGAACTCATTAAGGAGTTAATAAGCTTTATTGTGCATATCGATGTGCATTTAGAAGAAATTATTCGTGATTTTGGCAATTGGAGTTATCTGATTTTATTTGCGATTGTTTTTGTAGAGACAGGCGTTGTCATTTTCCCATTCCTACCTGGTGATTCATTGCTATTTGCAAGTGGAACATTAGCAGCTGCAATGGGTGCCTTTGATATGTGGATTTTAATTCCTGTATTTTTAGCAGCAGCTATTTTAGGAGATACGATGAACTATCATATTGGTCATAAGGTAGGAACATCAATCCCTCCAAAGAGCCTCCTCGGAAGAGTTGTTAAAAAAGAACGTATGGAGGCAGCTGAAAAATTCTTTAATACACATGGTGGGAAAACGATTGTTATAGCTCGTTTCATGCCATTTATTCGTACATTTATCCCGTTTGTGGCGGGTGCAAGTAAAATGAAATATAGCTATTTCTTATTTTATAATATCTTTGGTGCAATATTATGGGTATTCAGCTGTACATTACTAGGTTATTTCTTTGGTAATATTCCTATTATTAAAGATAACTTCTCGGTTGTCCTTATTTTGATAATCTTTATATCAGTTGTGCCTGCAGTTATTGGTGCTATCAAATCTAGAGTAGGTAAATAATGAGGACAGTCCTAAAGTGATCAATGGATCATCACTAGGACTGTCCTTTCTTGTGTTATATGTCTAATAGTGACCATACTAAATTAGTGTGAAGTATAAACAACAGGTCGTAAAAATGATATACTATATATTACTAGAATATGAAGAAATGGGGGCAGCGAAATGGAAGTATTTATTGGCAGACAGCCTATTTTTAATCTTCATGAGCAGGTAGTTGCTTATGAATTATTATATCGTGGCAAAAACGTCAATGCCTTTCCAATGGTCGATTCAGATGCAGCAACGATTGACGTACTTGTGAACTCATTTCTTTCAATTGGTTTTGAAGAGGTAACAAAAGGTAAACCGGGTTTTGTTAATTTTACTGAAAACTTATTGATGAGCTCCATTCATGAATTTTTAAATCCTTCACAGGTTGTGATTGAGATACTAGAAGATGTTCCACTTACTCCTCAGTTAGTGGAACGTGTAATTGAGCTAAAAAAACATGGGTTCCAAATTGCTTTAGACGATTTTATTATGGATGAGCATGTGGAAATTTATGATGAATTATTTGAGCAGATTGATTATATTAAGGTTGATTTTTTAGCATCATCTATCGTTAAACGAATGGAAATTGAAGTTAAAGTAAAGGATAAGTTTCCAAACATTCAATTACTCGCTGAGAAAGTAGAAACGCGTCATCAGTTTGAAGTAGCTAAATCTTCTGGCTATGTGTTATTTCAAGGTTATTTTTTTGAACAACCTCAAATAATACGAGCAACAGACATTCCAGCGAATACAATTCAATATATTCACATCATCTCTTTATTAAAAGAAGAAGAGCCAAATATCCAATTATTAGCGGAAAATATCGAACGTGATATTTCATTGACGTATAAATTATTACAAATGATTAATAATTCATCTAAACGATCTAAATCGAAGGTACGCTCCATTAAACAAGCCATTGTGTTACTGGGCGTATCAAATTTACGAAAATGGATCTATTTATTGGCCATGCGAGAAATCGATATAGACGCCAATTCTGATCTTTTTAAAGAAGTGCTGTGTACATCTTTATTCCGAGCAAAGGTTTGTGAAAAGCTAGCGAAGCTTTCTTACAAAAAGAATTTCTCAGAATATTTCTTAGTAGGCATGTTTTCACTCATTGATACGTTGCTTCAAAGACCTATAGAGGTCATTTTACAACAATTACCGTTCTCAGAGGATATTACGAGCACCATTTTGGGCATTGAAACGGATATGACACCCTATCTAGAGTTTAGTATCGCACTAGGGAAGTTAGATTGGCCACGTCTAGAAGAGCTAGCGACACAGTTGAATATTCCACTAGTTGATATTGATCATTTATATTATGAAGCCATGGAATGGGCTGAAAAATCATTTTAAACTGTGCAAAAGCTATCTTAACGTTTCATTTAAGATAGCTTTTTTTATATTTCCACAATGGCATATTCCCTTCATCAAGATGAAGTTCTCAATATGAAGAGTATTTGCTATAATCATCTCGTCTTTAAAAAATTCTGATAGTTGAAGTGGGCGTGGGGAAATGAGACATGATGTGAGAGATAACATTGTGGAGTATGTGTATGTGATTGTTGGAGCGGCAGTAATTGCTATTGGTTTTAATGTTTTTTTATTACCAAATCAAGTCGCTTCAGGTGGGGTAAGTGGCATTAGTACGATTTTGCATGGTTTGTTTGGATGGAATCCGGGAATTGTTCAATATGCATTTAATGTACCATTATTTATTGCTGGTGTATTATTGCTAGGCAAAAAATTTGGGATTAAATCATTTATCGGTACCATTACGTTACCTTTTATTGTCTTGTTAACGAATAGCTGGGAGCCTTGGACTGATAATGCTTTACTGGGAGCTCTTTTTGGTGGAATTGTTGTTGGCTTAGGAATAGGACTGGTCTTTAAAGGGAATGCTTCAACTGGTGGCACTGATTTACTAGCGCAAATCATAACGAAGTTTACTGGGTTGTCGCTTGGAACAAGTGTACTGTTAATTGATGGAATCATCGCAATTAGTGCAGCAGTTGTTTTTGATTTAGAAAAAGGTTTGTATGCTCTGATTGGACTTTATGTTACAACAAAAACGATTGATATCATTCAGTTAGGTTTTAGCCAATCTAAAATGGTCTATATTATTACATTGAAACAAGATGAGGTAAGAGAAGCCATTTATGCTGAAATCAATCGTGGTATAACTAAGTTACCAGCAATCGGTGGCTATACAGGAGAAGCACGACCAGTTCTCATGGTTGTTGTTTATCAAACAGAATTCACAAAGCTGAAACAACTCATTAAAAGCGTTGACCCATCAGCGTTTGTCATCGTTTCTGATGCTTATGAGGTATTAGGAGAAGGTTTCAAACGTGCATAATTTTGGTATAATGGCGGCGTAAGGTATTTATTATGAGGAGGGGTACTAATGAAAAAAGCAATGTTAACATTAGTGTTCGGATCAGCAATCTTCTTAGCTGCATGTGGTGGCGGAGATAAAACTGCAAGTAATAATGAAGGTGCTACAGAGCCAGATGGTGAAGCGATTGCCATGAAATCTTGTGTTTCTTGCCATGGTGGCGAGTTACAAGGTGCAAGTGGTCCAGCATTAAATGACGTAGGTGCTCGTTTATCTGAATCAGAAATTTTAGATATTATTAATAACGGTAAAAACGGTATGCCTCCAGGGGTTGTAAAAGGGGCAGATGCTGAGGCAGTAGCCAAATGGTTGGCAACTCAAAAATAGTATTTATAAAACTAGCGGGCTGGAGAGCCGCTAGTTTTTTTATGGAGGTAAACGCTGTGTTGAGAGTAAATACATTCCTTTTAGACATAGACATGCTAAAATAAGAAGAACCTTATCCATTGATTGGAGGCTTTTTCATTGGTCGTAGTATTAACAAGAGATGTTATGGAGAAATTTAAGTTAGAGTTATTAGCTGGCGAGGAAGGAATTGGAAGAACGATCGTCACTAGTGATATTTCAAGACCAGGACTTGAAATGGCAGGATACTTTACACATTATCCGGCAAATCGCGTCCAATTGCTTGGCAAAACGGAACTGTCTTTTTTCGAAATGCTGCCAGCAGATGTCAAGCTTGAGCGTATGCGTTTACTTTGTTCGCAAGATACACCTGCTATTATTATTTCTCGAGATTTAGAAGTCCCTGAGGAGCTGATTCAGGCTTCCAACGAAAAGCATGTTCCTGTCTTTAAAACACATATGACGACAACCAAATTTTCGAGTAGATTAACAAACTATTTAGAGGGACGCTTAGCACCAATGACAGCAGCGCATGGCGTGCTTGTCGATGTGTATGGAATTGGTGTGCTTATTATTGGTAAAAGTGGCGTTGGGAAGAGTGAAACAGCACTTGAGCTTGTTAAAAAGGGTCATCGTTTAGTAGCGGACGATTGTGTAGAAATTCGTCAAGAATCAGAAAACCTTTTAATTGGTAGTCCCCCACCTTTACTAGAGCATTTATTGGAAATACGCGGAATCGGCATTATTGACATTATGACGCTATTTGGTGCAAGTGCAGTGCGTCCGTATAAACGGATTACACTCATTATTGAGCTGGAAATTTGGGACCCGCAAAAAGTTTATGATCGATTAGGCTTAGAAGAAGAGAAAATGAAAATAATTGATACGGAACTAACCAAACTAACGATTCCTGTAAGACCAGGACGGAATGTTTCCGTTATTATTGAAGTGGCTGCGATGAATTACCGCTTAAAGAGAATGGGCGTAAACGCAGCAGAGGAGTTTTCAAGACGTTTAGATGAAGTAATTTCATCTAATGATGAGTTAGATGATTAAACAGTTGTGAACTAAATTATGTGAATGACATATTGAGAGGAGCAGAAGATGGATTTACTACTATTACAGATTGACCCGATTGCCTTTCATTTAGGGCCTATTCCGGTTCGTTGGTATGGATTGTTAATTGTGTCGGGAATCATTTTAGCATATATTGTCGGGCAGAGAGAGGCCGTTAAGCGGGGATTGCCTGAAGACTTCCTGGCAGATTTATTGTTATGGGCAGTTCCTATATCCATCATCTGTGCACGTATTTACTATGTGACCATGCGATGGGATTACTATAGTGAAAATCCAGGTAAAATCATTGAGATTTGGAATGGCGGTATTGCCATCCATGGTGCACTTATTGGAGCATTTGTCACAGCTTACATATTTACTCGTATAAAAAATGTAAGCTTTTTACGAGTAGCAGATATTGCAGCACCTAGTATTTTAATTGGACAAATTATTGGTCGATGGGGCAACTTTATGAACCAAGAGGCTTATGGTGGGGAAGTATCAAAAGCCTTTTTAGAAAATCTAATGCTACCAGATTGGATTATCAATCAAATGTATATCGAAGAATTAGGTTCTTATGTACATCCGACATTTTTATATGAATCCGTTTGGAACCTGATTGGGCTTATCATTTTATTAGTCTTACGTAAAGTAAACTTAAATCGTGGGGAAATTTTCTTTAGCTATCTAGTTTGGTATTCTATTGGTCGCTTCTATATCGAAGGTATGCGTACAGATAGTCTCTACCTAGTAGGCGATTTACGCTCAGCACAGGTAGTGTCCATTATTGGTATTGTAGTTGGACTAGGTGCCATTATTTATCGCAGAATAAAGGTAAAGCCAGCCGTAAAATACTTGGATAATAAATAAGGGGATGTAAAATATGGCTGTTAAAGCACTATTGTTTGATTTTGATGGCACGTTACTTAATACGAATGATTTAATCATTCAAACATTTATGCATGTATTAAATGAGCGATTTCCCGGGCAATATTCGCCAAAAGATTGCTTGAAATTCATTGGTCCATCACTCAAACAGACATTTAATGACATTGCACCAGATGAAGAGGAAGCTTTGATCGCAAATTATCGCGCTTGGAATATAGAGCATCATGATGAACTAGTTAGCGAATATCCTGATGTTGTGTCAACACTAGAGCAATTAAAAGCACAGGGTATTCGATTGGCTATCGTTTCAACAAAACGTAATGAGACTATTGATCGTGGGCTTTCTATTATGGGTGCGACACATTTATTTGATGTGCGTATTGGCACAGATGATGTAAAAAATGTGAAGCCTGACCCAGAGCCAGTACTACTTGCTTTACAACGTTTAGGAATAGACAAAGAAGATGCCATTATGATTGGTGATAATTCGCACGATATTGAAGCAGGGCATCATGCAGGTGTAAGAGCAGCAGGTGTTGCTTGGGCAATTAAAGGTGAGGCATACTTACAGCAATATCAACCAGAATATATGCTACAGCATATGACAGATTTATTGGATATTGTGAAAGAGGGGTAAGGGCAGATGGCGCGTAAAACAGAACGTTATCGTGTCGAAGGAGCCAATTCGCTTTGGAATATATATGACACGGTGTCCTTTTGGAAGGTGATGAAGTGTTTCATTGTCATTCAAATTGGACGCTTCACACCATTTTTACGTGTGAAAAACTGGCTTTATCGTACATTTTTAAACATGACTATTGGCGAGCGAACTTCATTAGCCTTAATGGTCATGCCAGATACCATGTTTCCCGAACGTATTTTCATTGGTGAAAATACAGTGATTGGTTTTAATACGACAATTTTAGCGCATGAGTATTTAATAGAGGAATATCGCTTAGGTGATGTTTATATTGGAAATGAAGTAATGATTGGCGCAAATTCAACGATTCTACCAGGTGTAACAATCGGAGACGGTGCCATTGTTTCAGCCGCCACCCTTGTACATAAGGATGTGCCGGCAGGGTGTTTGGCAGGGGGCAATCCTATGCGAATTATTTATACGGCTGAACAAATGGCTGAGCGTAAGCGCAATGAGGTTGTAGAATGGTGTACACCAAAAAAATAATAAAAACTCACGTTGTATGACTACATACTTCGTGAGTTTTTTCATATTAAAAAGCTACTCCGGTTTTGGAGTAGCTTTTAATATTTATGCAAGCGCTGCGTCATAGTCTGATTTGAATTCACAATTGTCGTGATCACCTAAGCAAGTTGATTCAACAAAGGTTGATTTAATTGCAGTCCCATCTATGTCTTCTGTTGTATGAAGTGTTACTTTGTCGCCAGGGTAAAACTCACCTTTACAAATACTTACGATCATTTGCTCACTTAGTTGTACGAATGGACATGCCATAATAAATCCCTCCAATGTGTAGTTTATATGGTGCTTTTTGTTATTAATGCTATTCTATATTAAGCTTTTAAAAAAGTAAAAGAAAAAATAGAATGAGAGTAATAATCAATAAAAGTATTGATATTAAGGTATTCTTATTGATAATGAGATTGAGAATCATTTTTAATATTTCATTCAATAATATTATATCTATATAATATATGCGTGACTGTATTGAGAATAGGTTGTTGATAAAACTTAATTTTTTCCAACAATTGTATAAGAGAGAATCATTCTCAATTTTTTAGTGAATACTTTAGTTGATTTATAATCTTCATGTCACATTTTAGACATATTCTCATTCTCAGTAAAACATTTTGTCAAAATTTAAGAGAAATGATGTCTTGTTTTTATACCGTTGTTCACTAAGTAATAGGTATAATTAACAGAATAATAAGTATTTAAAGATTTCGTTAATTAAAGAAGAAAAGTTGACTGCTTAAAAGAAATAAGTTAGAATTCTTTCATAATCTAATTCTCTAACACTCTAGTGAATTAAAGTGAAATGTAAGGAAGTGTTCATATGTCGTCGATAAAAATGTTTGAAAAACCACTTGGAATGCGCGATACATTTCCGCAAATCTATGAGAAGGTTGAAGCCGTTAGGCATGCTGGCAGAAACTTTTTATATAAAAGGGGTTATGAGTTCATTAAAACACCCGCTGTAGAGTATTTCGATACAGTGGGGAAAGCTTCAGCTATTGCTGATGCTCATTTATTTAAGCTAGTGGATAGCCAAGGAAATACATTAGTATTACGACCTGATATGACAACACCGATTGCTCGAGTAGCTACAGCGAAATTATTAAAAGAAATGATTCCTTTACGTCTTGCTTATTTCGCAAGTGTTTTTCGAGCTCAAGAAGCGGAAGGTGGAAGACCAGCGGAGTTCGATCAAATGGGGATTGAGTTAATAGGGGATCAATCTGTATTTGCCGATGCAGAAGTTATTGTGACAGCAATGGAGCTATTAAAACATTTTAAATTAGAAGAGTTTAAAGTCACGATTGGTCATGCGGGTATACTAAATTGCATTTTACAAGATTACACAGAGAGTATTGAACAGCAAGCAACACTTCGAACATTGTTGGTTCAACGAAATTATGTAGGGTTTGAAGAAGCAGTAGAATCATTTGATTTACCCAAAGCTAAATCTGATGCCCTCCTACAATTTATTGGGGAGGCAATGAATGTTAAAGACATCCGAGATATTGAAAAATATGTGCGTAAAAATGATGCATTAGAATACATGCAACAACTTGCTCAACTGCTGGAATTGGCTGACTTAGCTGAGTATATAGCTTTTGATTTCACCCTTTCGAGTCATATGAGTTATTACACTGGCATGCTTTTTGAAGTTTTTGCGGTAGGAAGTGGCTTTCCGTTAGGAAATGGTGGACGCTATGATGGTTTATTAGAAGTATTTGGCTCAAAAGTTGGTGCAACAGGTTTTAGTATTCGAGTTGATCGTTTATTAGAAACGTTCAATGGCCAGTCAGAGAAACGACAGGAAGCAACAGTTGTGCTTTTTGAAGAAGAACAATTCGAGGCAGCATTACTAAAGGTGAAAACATTACGGGCAGCAGGAAAATTAGCTACTTTACAGTTGCGTAGTAGCCTAGTTGATGAGGCAGCCTTTTTAGCATACTTTACAGAAGTGGTGGTTGTTGGACAGGGGGAAGTAGGCGGTGAATGAATTAACAATTGCAATGCCAAAGGGACGGATCTTTGAAGAGGCATATCAAATGCTGTTAGAGGCAGGTTTTAATTTACCAGAAGAGGTAGAAATGTCACGTAAATTAATGATTGAGATACCAGAGGAAAAAATTCGCTTTATTTTATCCAAGCCAATGGATGTCCCTGTCTATGTTGAACATGGTGTTGCTGATATTGGCATTGCTGGGAAGGATGTTTTGTTAGAACAACAGCGTGAAGTGCATGAGTTATTAGATTTAAAAATTAGTCATTGCTATATCGCATCTGCGGGATTACCGAACACACCAATGAATGAAATTGCGCCTCGAATCGCTACGAAATATCCGAATATCGCAATGAAGTACTACAAGGGCATTGGAGAGCAGGTTGAAATCATCGAGCTGAACGGTTCTATTGAATTAGCACCAATGATTGGTTTAGCTGATCGCATTGTCGATATCGTTTCAACAGGGCGTACCTTAAAAGAAAATGGCTTAGTAGAATATGAGTTTATTACAGCTGTTTCATCACGATTAATTGCAAATCCCGTAAGTTATCGTATGAAGGGTGAGCGTATTATTGATCTTGTGAAGCGATTAAAGAAATGTGTAAATGAGCAAAAAAGGAATCATATTTAGCTACATATGAAGGACTAAAGGGGATTAATCCTATGAAAATAACAAAGCTTGAAAAAGGCATTTCCTTAAAAAGACCACTTGAAGGGGGAAATGAGGAACAATTAAAAGTTGTGCGACAAGTGCTAGCAGATGTTAGGACACAAGGAGATGTAGCGCTCCGTACTTATACTGAAAAATGGGACGGCTATGCCCCAGAGAGCTTACGTGTTACAGGGGCAGAAATCGAGGAAGCAGTAAATACGCTAGACCAGCAACTTTATAAGGATTTAGCAGAAGCAGCCGAAAATATTCGTCTGTATCACGAGCAACAAATACGTTCAGGCTATCGCTTAGAGCTAGGACAAGGTTCTTGGCTAGGTCAACGCGTAACAGCACTAGACGCAGTAGGATTGTATGTTCCAGGTGGTACAGCAGCATATCCTTCATCTGTATTAATGAATGTGATTCCAGCTCAGGTTGCAGGTGTGAAGCGTATCGTCATTACTTCTCCGGCAGGTCAGAATGGGAAACTGCCAGCAGGTGTCCTTGTGGCAGCTCATCTTTTAGGGGTGGATGAAATTTATAAAATTGGTGGTGCACAAGCGATTGCTGCACTTGCATATGGTACAGAAACAATTGCTCCAGTTGATAAAATTACAGGTCCAGGGAATATTTTTGTGGCTCTCGCCAAACGTGAGGTATTTGGAGAAGTAGCAATTGATATGATCGCGGGGCCAAGTGAAATTGCGGTTTTGGCAGATGATACAGCATATCCTGATGAAATAGCTGCAGATCTGTTATCACAGGCAGAGCATGATGCATTGGCTTGTGCCATCCTTGTCACTACCTCAGAGCCATTAGCTCAAAGGGTAGCTGAGGAAGTAGAGAAGCAATTGCTGGAATTGCCACGTCAGGCAGTAGCTCGTGCCTCCATAGAAACCTTCGGGGTCATTTATGTAGCTGAAACGATGTCACATGCGGTGGAAGCCATTAATTCATTAGCGCCTGAGCATTTAGAAATTGTGACAGAAAATGCTGAAAGGATTGTTGAACAGATAAGACATGCTGGCGGTATTTTTATAGGTCGGTATAGCTCGGAGCCTGTGGGAGATTACTTTGCAGGAACCAATCATGTATTACCAACGAATAGCACGGCTCGTTTTGCAAGTGGCTTAAACGTAGATGATTTTGTAAAGAAATCAAGCATTGTTTATTACAGTGAAAAAACATGGCAAGAAAATGCACCAAAAATTGCACGTCTAGCACGTATGGAAGGCTTAGAGGGGCATGCACGTGCAGTGGAATCACGCGGATGGGAGAAGGAATAGGGCGATGACAGTAAAGAAGAGATATGCAAAGGTAGAGCGTACAACAAATGAAACGCAAATTTCAGTAGCAATCGATTTAGATGGTGAAGGGCAAGCAAATCTTCAAACTGGTGTGGGATTTATGGACCATATGCTCGATTTATTTATGAAGCATGGATTATTTAATGGGACCATACAAGCAAATGGTGATACCTATATCGACGATCACCATACAACAGAGGATCTTGGCATTGTCTTAGGGCAGGCTGTTCGTGAAGCACTTGGTGATAAGAAGGGCATAAAACGCTATGGCACAGCATTTGTGCCGATGGATGATGCACTAGCACAGGTAGTTGTAGATTGCTCCAATCGTCCGCATTTAGAGTATCGTGTGCCACCATTAAAGGAAAAAGTGGGAACGTTTGATACAGAATTAGTGCATGAATTTTTATGGAAATTTGCGCTAGAGGCACGCATGAATGTTCACGTGATTGTACCTTATGGCCATAATACACATCATATTATTGAGGCGATTTTCAAAGCATTAGCACGTGCGATTGATGCGGCAGTTGAAATTGACCCACGTGTTAAAGGAGTACCATCGACTAAGGGGCTGTTAACGTGAAGATAGGTGTTATTGATTATGGAATGGGCAATTTATTTAGTGTAGAACAAGCATTAAAACGACTAGACTGTGAGGTCGTTGTGACGGCTGATGAGAGCGTGTTAGATGCAACAGATGCACTACTATTACCGGGGGTTGGCGCATTTCCTGATGCTCGCAAGCGTTTAGCAGAAACTAAATTAGACCGTTATTTACAAAAGGCACAAAGTGAAAATCGCCCTCTATTGGGAATTTGTCTAGGCATGCAATTATTGTTTGAGCAAAGTGAAGAAGTAACCCCAACACAAGGGCTAGGTTTTTTCAAGGGACATATTCAACGCTTTAGTGGTATCGAAGGAGATCAAGCATATCGTGTGCCGCATATGGGCTGGAATGAACTGATCTTGACGAATCGCCCTGCATGGTTGGACGGTGAAGTATCAGCGAAACATGTCTATTTTGTTCACTCATTTTATGCGACACATATTCAGGAATCTGAGCTTGTTGCCTATGCAGACTACTGTGGCATAAAAGTACCTGGTATTGTAACGAATGGTTCCGTGACAGGCATGCAATTTCACCCTGAAAAATCGGGAGAACTAGGCATTTATTTATTAGAGCAATGGCTGAAAGGTGTGAAGGCATGCTAACAAAACGTATTATCCCATGTCTTGATGTCAAGGAAGGTCGCGTTGTAAAAGGTATCCAATTTGTATCTATCCGTGATGCAGGTGATCCAGTGGAGCTTGCAAAGTTCTATGATGAGCAGGGCGCAGATGAGCTTGTATTTTTAGATATCTCTGCTTCACATGAAGGTCGAGAAACGATGATAGATGTTGTTCGTCAAACAGCTGCTACACTTGCAATACCTTTTACAGTTGGAGGTGGTATTCGTACGTTGGAAGATATGAAGCGTATTTTACGTGCAGGTGCTGATAAAGTATCTGTGAATACATCTGCTTTGGAGCGACCAGCTCTTATTCAAGAGGGCGCTGATTTCTTTGGTGCACAATGTATCGTTGTTGCAATCGATGCTCGCTATAGTGAAGAAGATGACACATGGATGGTTTATACACATGGTGGACGCAATAAAACAACTTGGTCAGCCGTTGAGTGGGCACAAGAAGCCGTGCGCTTAGGAGCAGGGGAAATTTTATTAACAAGTATGAATCAAGATGGTGAAAAATCTGGCTTTGATTTGGCCTTAACTAAAGCGGTAAGAGAGGCAGTGACAGTTCCTGTTATCGCTAGTGGTGGAGCGGGACATGCCGAACATTTTTACGAAGTATTAGCACAAGAGGTAGATGCAGATGCTGCATTGGCGGCTTCAATCTTCCATTACAAAGAAACGAACGTATTACAAGTAAAAGAATACTTACGTGACAAAGGAGTGGCAGTAAGATGATAGAGAATATTCGGTTCGATGAGAAAGGTCTTGTTACAGCTGTTGTACAAGATGCCAACACAAAAGAAGTGCTAACAGTGGCCTATATGAATAAAGAATCATTAGCTAAAACAATTGAATCAGGAGAAACTTGGTTTTATTCTCGTTCTCGTCAAGAGCTGTGGCATAAAGGAGCAACAAGTGGTCATAGACAACAAGTGGTGTCCGTAAAAGCAGACTGTGATCAGGATGCATTAGTGGTGGAAGTGCTACCCGCTGGCCCAGCTTGTCATAATGGTACAACTTCTTGCTTTACAGAGGTGATTCAACAAAATGAGCAGATTGGCTCTGTAGGCATCATCGCTAAACTTGTGCGTGTGATTGCAAAGCGTGAGCAGGAAATGCCAGAAGGAGCCTATACTACATATTTATTTGACAAGGGTATCGATAAAATTTGTAAAAAGGTTGGGGAGGAGGCAACTGAGGTTGTCATTGGGGCTAAAAACCGCGATGCCGAAGAAGTAAAATGGGAGGCAGCTGATTTAATCTATCACCTTCTAGTATTGCTACAAGAACAAAAAGTAAGTATTTATGATGTTCTACATGTGTTGGAAAAACGTCACGAGGAGAAATAACGGCATATTATTGATTGTATGGTATAATAGAAATTACTGTGTAAAGGAACGTAAAATGCGTTCCTTATTTCTTGTTTCGGAGGAAATATATTGGAAAAGAAACGTCAAAATGAGACTCAATCGAATATAGTGTCGTTCATTCCAACAGGCGACTATTATTATAAAAAATCAATTCAAGCAATGAATAGTGGACAAATGAATAAAGCTTATAAATATTTACAACGTGCGGTAGATTTAAGTCCTGATGATCCTATGATTATCTTGCAGCTAGCCATCGTAGAGTTAGAAGGTCAACGTTTTGAGGAAGCGTATGATCTGCTTCGTCATGCCTATCAAATTGATCCAGATAATCCAGAAATCATTTTCTATATGGCAGAAGTATCAGGATGTGTGGGCATCATGCATGATGCGAAACGTTTTGCAGAAGAGTATTTGCGGCTAGAACCAGAGGGTGCTTATGCAGATGAAGCAGCAGAAATACTAGAATTTGTCGCTTTTGAGCAGGATGATTTGGAAGACCCTGAAGAATCTGGTGAGGATTTGTATCGTCAGGAGCAAGCTCGTCGTTGTATGGAAAAAGGGGATTTTCCAGAAGCTATTACTATTTTAGAAGATTTAATTGAAGATCGACCAGCCTTTTGGTCAGCCTATAATAATTTAGCACTTGCTTATTTTTATGTAGGAGAAGAAGAGCAGGCGAAGGCTCTCTTACATACCGTGCTACGTGAAAATAAGGGGAACTTACATGCACTATGTAATTTAACGGTGATTGCTTATTATGAAAAAAATGAAGAGGATTTACAAGAACTACTAAATATACTTGTCAAAATTCAGCCATACACATGGGAGCACCGTTATAAATTAGGGGCTACATTAGCCTTAATAGGACAGTATGAATTAGCCTATAAATGGTTGCGTAGTATGCAAAAGAGAGGCTATGTTGGAGATGCTGGTTTTTACTTTTGGTTGTCACATGCGGCCTATTTCTCAGGTCATGAGGAAGTATCGAAAAGTGCATGGGATCAGCTACTAGAGCTAGACCCTGACAAAGAGGGCTTTGAGCCATGGCGCCAACAAGAAAATGAATTTGCACTTGATGCATTGGAGCATGACCGTGATTTTATTGTTGAAAAATTAGAAAGTACTTATACGAGTGAGCGCATTTTTGGTTTGTTTTTACTGAAGGGTACTGCACATAAGCAAGAAATTATCGCTCATCCGAAATTGGTTAATGTTGAACAATTAGACACATTTGAGAAATTGTTTTTAGCTTATTCACTCGGCCACGAATTTGATAAGAAGAACAAAGTAGAAGCGAGCTTTTTACGTGCTGTCAACGTACCAGAAATTTTATTAGAACAGTATGGGAAGCTCTCATCACTCATTGTACCAATGTTTCAAATGTGGTTTGTACTATGTGAACAAGCGCTAATACAAAACTATCGTTTTACAAACCCAACAGCAATTGCAGGAGCCAATGATTATTTATTTAGATCTTCACAGATGCTCAAAGTAACAAAAAAGGAAATTGCCCAACAATATGGAGTATCTGTATCAACGTTATCGAAGTATATTGATGAAATTCTAACGTTTTTACCTAATAGTCATAATTAACGTGTGAGCAACATAGTTGAATAACTTTATACTTTCACATACGATGAACATACTAACGTTATCACCAATGTTCCTTGGCGACATTATCCTATCCGTCAAGGGCTTTATCTTCTTCTGTAGGTGACGTTACACTTATTGGTTGAATGAAGATAAAAAGTATTCTGTTTAGGGGGAAGTATTGATGTCAGAAGAAAAAATTTATGATGTAGTAATAATTGGTGCAGGTCCTGCTGGGATGACTGCTGCTGTTTATACATCTCGTGCAAATTTATCAACATTAATGATTGAACGTGGGATTCCTGGTGGGCAAATGGCAAACACAGAGGAAGTAGAAAATTACCCAGGTTTTGATACAATTTTAGGGCCTGAGCTATCTACAAAAATGTTTGAGCACGCTAAAAAATTTGGTGCAGAATATGCCTATGGTGATGTATCAGAAATCATTGATGGTGAAGAATATAAAACAATTAAATCTGGTGCAAAAGAATATAAAACACGTGCCATTATTATTACAACAGGTGCGGAGTATAAAAAAATGGGTGTGCCAGGTGAAAAAGAGCTAGGCGGTCGTGGTGTCAGCTACTGTGCAGTATGTGATGGG
Organism: Lysinibacillus sp. FSL L8-0126; assembly: GCF_038630385.1. Taxonomy (NCBI): domain Bacteria; kingdom Bacillati; phylum Bacillota; class Bacilli; order Caryophanales; family Bacillaceae; genus Lysinibacillus; species Lysinibacillus sp. FSL L8-0126. Next base: position 2,371,990 of record NZ_CP152028.1, read on the forward strand.
GCATTCTTTAAACAAAAAAATCTAATAGTTGTAGGCGGTGGCGATTCAGCTGTTGAAGAGGGCGTTTATTTAACTCGCTTTGCTGATAAAGTAACGATTGTCCACCGTCGTGACAAATTACGTGCCCAAAAAATTCTACAAGATCGTGCCTTTGCCAATGACAAAATTGATTTCATTTGGAATGCAACTGTAAAAGAAATTAATGAAGCTAATGGTAAAGTTGGTAGTGTCACATTACAATCAACTGTTGATGGTACAGAATCTGAATTTGCAGCAGATGGTGTCTTTATCTATATTGGTATGTTGCCTTTAACTAAACCATTTGAATCATTAGGCATTTTAAATGACGCTGGCTATATTTTGACAAATGCCAATATGGAAACTAAAATCCCAGGTATCTTTGCAGCTGGAGATGTTCGTGAAAAAACACTTCGCCAAATTGTGACAGCGACAGGTGACGGTAGTATTGCCGCACAAGCTGTACAGCATTATGTGGAAGAGCTATTAGAGAAAATTAATGCCTAACATGGCTATTTAAAGGAAAAAAATACAATTTTAATGTGGTTTTAATATTGCTGTAACTTGAATGACATATAAAAGGTGTATGATAAAAAATGTAATTAGCAATCCCCCTTTTATTTTGTTTAGTAGGTTGTTTCCGCCTCAATTAGGTGGGAGCAACCTACTTTTTTATTTGTATAAATTAAAAAAATAAACGTATTTTTCGCCTAACATAAAAGCATTACACATGAATAAACCTAAATTGTTAATTGTCTTTACTAGAGAGTTGTAAATGAGGACAAATCTTGCAAGGTCTTGCTATAATGGGGAGTAGAATGCAAAAGTGATTAGAGGTGTGCCTATGCAAAGAATTGCAAATTTAATTGCCGTAAAAGACGGTAAAGTATTATTACTTCAGAAACCAAGAAGAGGCTGGTACGTTGCTCCAGGAGGGAAAATGGAGAGCGGTGAATCCATCTTTGAGGCTGCTGTACGTGAGTTTCAAGAAGAAACGAATGTCACACCTTTAAATGTTCATTTAAAGGGTGTTTATACGATGATTATTAAAGAAAATAATGATGTAGTGGATGAGTGGATGCTCTATACATTTGTTGCTAAGGATGTAGAAGGTATACCATTCGAAGAAACGAGAGAAGGCAAGCTTGCATGGCACCCAGTAGAGGATTTAGCACATTTGCCAATGGCTGAAGGAGATCGAACTAATTTACAATTTGCGGTTTCGCAATCAGGCATTCAATATGGCACGTTTGACTATACAACGAATTTTGAATTACTTCATCAAAAAATACAAATATCAAAAGAACAATAAAGGAGTTGCATGACAGTGGTGGTTGAAGGCCAACAATGTACACACGAATTGGTTATTATTACAGGAATGTCTGGGGCTGGGAAGACCGTAGCTATTCAAAGCTTTGAGGATTTAGGGTATTACTGTATTGATAATTTACCACCAGCGTTACTTACAACTTTTTTAACTCTGCTAAGAGATTCTGGTAAAAATAGTACGCGTATTGCAGCCGTAATGGATATGCGTGGTGGCGACTTTTTTGATGCTCTTATTGGCGCGTTAGACCATATACTAAAAGAAGGCGATATTGATACTCGTATGTTATTTTTAGATGCAGACGATGCCACATTAGTTAGACGCTATAAAGAAACAAGACGTGCCCATCCACTAGCAGTCAATGGTTTACCTTTAGATGGCATTAAACAGGAACGTGCACTTTTATCTGAAGTAAAGGGCCGTGCTAATTTTGTGTATAACACATCGAACATGAAACCGAAGCAATTACGTGAAAGAATTGTCAATGAATTCGCTAGTGAGGCAGATACTATTTTTACCGTGAACATTATGTCCTTTGGCTTTAAACATGGAATGCCTATTGATGCAGACTTAGTGTTTGATGTTCGTTTTCTTAAAAATCCTTATTATGTGGAGGAGCTACGTCCCAAAACAGGACTACAAACAGAGGTATCCTCTTATGTTTTAGCTTTGGAAGATACGCAAATACTCATAAAAAAACTAACGGATTTATTAGATTTTATGATTCCTCTTTATCGACAAGAAGGTAAGTCACAGCTTGTCATTGCTTTTGGTTGTACTGGCGGTCAGCATCGCTCAGTGACATTAGCAGAATTTTTTGGGGCATATTTAGCAGGTAAGGAAAATACGGTTATTACGCATCGTGATATTAATCGTAGAAAGGAATGAGTGAATGGGGAAAAAGCAAACAAGGCTTGTCGTAATAGGTGGTGGTACAGGGCTTTCCACATTACTACGCGGGCTGAAGCATCACCCATTTGATATTACTGCCATTGTGACAGTGGCAGATGATGGGGGTTCTTCAGGCCGTTTACGTGATGACTACGATATTCCGCCACCTGGTGATGTACGTAATGTGATTGCGGCATTATCAGACATTGAACCACTTGTAGAGCAAATGTTTCAATATCGCTTTTCAGCATCAGAGGATTTAAAAGGTCACTCCTTAGGAAATTTAATGCTTACGGCACTTACTGATATTACTGGAGATTTTAATCATGCTATAAGTGAAATGGGCAAGGTTTTAAAAGTTCATGGTCGTGTCATACCAGCTGCAAATAAAAAAATAAACTTACATGCTGTGCTAGAGGATGGTTCAATTATTGAAGGAGAATCAAAAATTCCAACAGCATCAAAGCGCATTGATCGTGTTTTTTTAGTACCCGAAAATGTGCAACCGTTACCAGAAGCCATTCGTGCGATTCACCGTGCAGACTATATTTTAATAGGTCCAGGAAGCTTATATACAAGTATTATTCCAAATCTGCTTGTGAAGGAGATAGGGGAAGCTGTTGTGAAAGCGAAAGGCAGAAAAATATATGTTTGTAATTTAATGACGCAAAAAGGTGAAACGATTTCTTATACAGCAGGTGATCATGTAACAGCCATACATAAGCATGTTGGCGGCGATTTTATTGATTCTATTTTAGTAAACGACGAAGAACTCCCTAACCCTGTAAAAGAACTATATAAAGAAGAAAGAGCAGAGCCAGTGACATTTGATGTGGCAAAGCTTGAAAGTATGGGCTTAGAGGTTATACAACGTGATATTGCTACAATTCGGTCAGATGGGACTGTTCGACATAATGCTATCAATGTTGCAGAATGGCTGGTAGATTATGCTGATATTTACCAGCAAAAAGTAAGAAGACCCATTATAGAAACATAATGGATTGATTGTATATGGTAAGATGAACATATACATAGAAATCATGATTGAAAGGGGGGCATGATATGTCTTTTGCTTCTGAAACAAAAAAGGAATTAACGCAAATAGAAGCGGACAATCATTGTATGAAAGCAGAAGTTTCTGCCCTAATTCGTATGAATGGTTCATTATCCTTTGCAAATAAACAACTAAGTTTAGACGTGCAAACTGAAAACGCTGCAATTGCTAGAAGACTATATACGATTATGAAAAAATTGTATCCGTACAATGTAGAATTGCTTGTTCGTAAGAAAATGCGACTGAAAAAAAATAACGTGTATATTTGCCGTGTAAGAGAAGGTGCGCGCGAGCTGCTAATTGATTTAGAAATCATCTCAGACGACTTTCAATTTAACCATACAATCTCAAGAAAGCTCATCAAAAAGAGTGGTCAAAAAAGAGCTTATTTAAGAGGAGCATTTTTAGCAGGAGGTTCTGTCAACAATCCAGAAACATCAGCCTACCATTTAGAGATTTATTCTTTGTATAAAGAGCATGGTGAGGCATTGATGGATTTGATGAATGAATTTGAACTTAATGCCAAAACAATTGAACGAAAAAAAGGTTTTGTCACCTATTTAAAGGAAGCAGAGAAAATTTCAGATTTCCTTAATATTGTTGGCGCACATCAGGCCATGATGAAGTTTGAGGATGTGCGCATATTGCGAGATATGCGAAATAGCGTCAACCGTATTGTGAACTGTGAAACAGCCAACTTAAACAAAACTATTGGTGCAGCATTACGACAGGTAGAGAATATTCGATTTATTGAAAATTCAATTGGTCTGGATCAGCTACCAGAAAAGCTACGTGAAATAGCACGTCTACGGGTAGAATATCAGGATGTGACATTAAAAGAGCTTGGTGAAATGGTATCAAGTGGAACGGTTAGTAAATCAGGTGTTAACCATCGATTGAGAAAAATTGATGAGATTGCTGATGCATTAAGACGCGGTGAAAAAATAGGTGGTTAAGTTTTCATACTTTTCAGGTATGAATGTCATGCGTAATCGCTTATTGTTCTTTTGCTAGTAAGTGAGGTAAGATAAAACTAATAGATGAACGGTAGTGAAGGGGAGTTTTGAGTATGATTGAGAGAAGAGTCCAGGTCAAATTAAAATTAGGACTACAAGCTAGACAAGCAGCACTATTTGTGCAGGAAGCAAATCGTTTTAGTGCGGATATCTTTCTGGAAAAAGACGAGAAAAAAGTAAATGCCAAATCCATTATGGGTGTCATGAGCTTAGCAGTCGCTAAAGGCACTGAAGTTACTTTAAGTAGTGACGGCAGCGATGCGGAGCAAGCGGTTACAGCATTGGCTACAATTATCGAAAATGAAGACTAACATTCATTGAACACAAAAGGCATCACAGAGCAAATCTGTGATGCCTTCATAGTGTTGAAAAACAAAACCATCCATAGCGTTTTTGTGAAAGGCGAAAATGGATTTCCATTGCAGGCTACTTGCTTTCCTGTGGGCGAGCGCCGAGCAGCTTCCTCCGCTACCGCTCCGTTTAGAGGCTCGCCTGTCTCGCTATCCCACGGGAGTCAAGTAGCCTTCCACCCCAATCCATAAAAATGTTTCTTTTTAGAAAGGTTTTCAAATAAAGTGAAGGTATTCACTACGCTTTATGGAGAAGTGTTGTCATCCATCACTTCTCCGCATTGAAAATAAGAGCCTATCCTCTTTCTAATAATATAAATAAAGGGCTATTTTGTTCAGGAAAAGACACTTTTGCAGAATGGTTGATGGGAGTGGAGCCAGCGTCACTCCTAGGGGATTAGCGTCCTAGAGGAGCCCCCTGGAGCGAATGCAGTGAGTGAAGCGCGCCCCCTGGAAAGGATGCTGGCGGAACGGAAATCAACCCCTCGCCTTTCAAAATGGCTGTTTCTGCCGTTGACATCACCTTTTCTCAACAACACGAAAGGCATCACAGAGCGAGTCTGTGATGCCTTCTCATTTTTATTTATTATCGCTACGGTGCATAATGTGATCGATTAAACCATATTCTTTAGCACGTTCAGCAGTCATGAAATTATCACGATCTGTGTCTCTAGCAATGACTTCAAGTGGTTGGCCTGTGCGTTCAGATAAAATGCCATTTAATTTTTCACGTAAGAATAAAATACGTTTAGCAGCAATTTCAATTTCTGTCGCTTGACCTTGTGCGCCACCTAGTGGTTGGTGAATCATTACTTCTGCATTTGGTAATGCAAAACGTTTACCAGGCTCACCAGCAGCTAGTAAGAAAGCACCCATTGATGCAGCCATACCAATACAAATTGTTTGAACTTGTGGTTTAATGATTTGCATTGTGTCATAAATAGCCATACCAGCCGTAATTGATCCACCTGGTGAATTAATGTAAAGAGAGATATCTTTATCTGGATCTTCCGCTTGTAGGAAAAGAAGTTGTGCAACAATGGAGTTAGCCACATTGTCATCAATAGCGCTTCCTAAAAGAATAATACGGTCTTTAAGTAGACGTGAATAAATGTCATATGCACGTTCACCGCGACTTGTTTGTTCAATAACTGTAGGAATTAAATTCATGTTAAATCCTCCTTAAAAAACTAAATTCGAATACCTTTGCTGAAAATTTCCATTGTTATTTCAGCTGTATCCTTATCATACACATTATAGTCAGGGAAGGTCAAATATTAACCCTGCTAAAGTGAAATAAAAAAAATAAAATGTTTTTGCATTCTATGGTTGAATTATATGTGATAGGCTTGTATAATAATTGAGGTTATAAGTTTAAAGTACAGTACACTATTTTGCAGGTATGCTTCAAAAAATGAGGGTTATCTACATCATGCTTTTCGTAAGCCTAGAGTGAGTACTTTTTTTTTGTGCCTTTGCCCTCGTGGTGTAATGGATAACACGTAAGATTCCGGTTCTTGCACTGGGGGTTCGATTCCCTCCGAGGGCGCCATTTTACTGAATATAGATAGACTTGTTATAGCTCATCTCCTAATAAGTAGTTTAGCAGCCTGCTTAGCGGAGATCGAGAGGGAGATATAGGTGCAATACTGTCCTAGTTGGCATTATTCCCCTATTTATTCCTTTCAAACCTTCAAAAAAGCAATAACTCCAAATTATTTTTTAGTGGACATACTGTACGTGAAGACTAGAAATAGTCGAAAAAAAGAATCCTATCTGAGGGGATTCTTTTTTTTTTGCCTAAATTTATCGAAATTTGGTGTGGATTGTAGTGTATATATATTAATTTTAGATTAGATTTCTTGTTATTTATACATGTTTCTTCTAATTATATAAGTTTATTATAAATTAATATGAAAAAATATTTAGTTTTATGCGAAAAGTTGTTGTCTAAATACTATAATATTAATATAATTGACCTAATAGTCTAACATTTCCGAATTGCGAAAAATAATACGCATTTCGGAAAATTATCGAAATAGGGGGAAATACAATGAAGAAAACAGGTTGGATGCTACTGATGATGGTTGCAGCATTAACATTAGCACTTGCAGGATGTGGTACAAAGGATGGTGCATCTTCAGGAAGCTCATCTTCAGAAGATGGTAAGAAAATATATAAAGTTGGTACAGAGGCAACTTTCGCACCATTTGAATCTGTTGACGATTCAGGGAAAATTGTGGGGATTGATGTCGATGTTTTAAAAGCTATTGCTGATGAAATGGACTTTGAAGTTGACTGGAATAACATTGGTTGGGAGCCAGTTTTCCAAACAATTAAAAACGGTGAAACAGATATTGGTGCTTCAGGAATCACAATTACTGAAGAGCGTAAAGAATCATTTGATTTTACAGAGCCTTATTATGAGTCTCAATTATTGATTGTTGTAAAAGAAGATTCAAAAATTAAATCTCTAGCTGAACTAAAAGATAAAAAGGTATCAGTACAAATTAATGCTACAGGTCATATGGCGGCGAAAAAGCTACAAGGGGAAGCAAGTACAAATATTATGGCGTTTGAAAGTCAACCAATCGCAATTCAAGAGATGTTAAACGGTAACGTTGATGCAGCTATTGGAGACAATGCGGTAGTTTACGAATACATTAAAGCGCATCCAGATCAAAAACTAAAAGTAATCGAAGATGATGCATTTGAAAAAGAATATTATGGCTTTATGGTTCAAAAAGGAAACAAAGAGCTATTAGATAAATTAAATGAAGGTCTTAAAAAGATTAAAGAAAACGGTAAATTAAAAGAAATTACAGGTTCTGATTTCAAGTAATAAATGAATGATGACGCCCCTAGTATGCTAGCGGCTCATTCACTTTAAAGGGGAAATGGGGTTTTCGGATGGACATCTTTGACTTACGCTGGGACATTGTCTGGAACTACCGAGATATGTTTATACGGGGTATTGGCGTAACAATTATTTTGACACTTAGTGGTTATTTTGGAGGTATTCTATTAGGACTATTTTTAGGCCTAGGAAAATTATCGAGTAAAAAATGGATTTATTGGCCATCAAAATTATATATCGATTTATTCCGTGGAACACCAATGCTTGTGCAAATTTTATTAATTCACTTAGCAGTTATTCCAACAATTTTTGGTCATTCTTTAGGATATATGGTGTCAGGGATTACAGCGCTCGTATTAAACTGTGCTGCTTACAATGCGGAAATTTTCCGTGCAGGTATTCAAAGTATTGCAAAGGGGCAAATGGAGGCAGCTCGTTCTTTAGGGTTAACACATAACCAAGCGATGCGTAAGGTCATTTTACCACAGGCATTTAGACGTATGATTCCACCATTAGGGAACGAATTTATCGCATTATTAAAAGATTCTTCATTAGTAACAGTTATTGCAGCACCAGATATTTTATACGCAAGTAAGGTAGTAGCAGGTGCAAGCTTCCGCTTCTGGGAACCGTACATCGTTGCTGCACTACTCTATTTAGTTTTAACATATGGTGTAACGAAGATCGTGGCATTTATCGAGAAACGATTTAGCAATAGTTATGTCCCTCGTAAAGCTAAGGCAGAAGGGCGGGAAGCAAGATGATAAAAATTGAAAACCTACACAAATATTTCGGAAAGCTTGAAGTATTAAAAGGCATTGATTATGAAATCCAAGAGAAACAAGTTGTTTGTGTGATTGGACCATCTGGCTCAGGCAAAAGTACATTTTTACGATGCATCAATATGCTGGAAGATGTAACAGATGGTGCTATTTATATTGAAAATGTGAAAATTAATGCGCCAAAAACGAATATCAATGAGATTCGGGCAGAAGTTGGCATGGTGTTTCAACAATTTAATCTATTCCCGCATATGACAGTTATCGATAATGTCACGATGGCCCCTATGCAAATTCGCAAAATGAGTCGTCCAGAAGCTGAAGAATTAGGGCATGAGCTGTTAAAAAAGGTTGGACTCGACAGCAAGGCATATAACTATCCTGAGCAGCTGTCGGGTGGTCAACAGCAGCGTGTAGCCATTGCACGTGCCTTAGCCATGAAGCCAAAAGCCATTTTATTTGATGAGCCCACTTCAGCACTTGATCCTGAAATGGTCAAAGAGGTGCTAGATGTTATGAAAAATCTAGCAGCTGAAGGGATGACCATGGTTGTTGTTACGCACGAAATGGGCTTTGCTCGTGAAGTAGGGGATCGAGTAGTCTTTATGGACGGTGGCTATATTGTAGAAGAAGGCTCTCCAGAGGAACTCTTTGGCAATCCACAAAGTGACCGTACAAAGGCGTTTTTAGGGAAGGTATTATAATCTTAATGAATAAAGAGCAGTTTCTGGTGTTTACCACCAGAGACTGCTCTTTCGTGTTAATGAAGGGGATTAGTTGTTGTGTCATATGCATTCAGCATCGTTTGCATATCCTGTTGTGAGTATTGAGGTACCTGATAATAGCCATGTTTATTTTGATAGATGGATAATTCGTAGCCCATTTCAATGCAGTTAGGAATACTATCAGCAACAACGCGACGAACAACTGGGTTTGTTGTCTCTAAAGCAGCCGTTGTCATACATTTTGCTGAACCTTTTTGAGCACCAAGTAAGAACCCTGAAATAGTTTCATCATTAATTTCATTGGCATTTTGCATTGGCTTTTTTGGTTGACCAGGATTTACGCCATATTTAAAGTCATTTCCTGTCTCCATTTGGTAACGTCCTGTTGGAACAGATGGATCATGTCCTGTTTTGAAGGACTCTACAATTGTATTGTACATACCTAAAGTAAAATTATACTGGCGATCCAAAATATTCAATAATTCCGGATCTTGTACATGTGGGCGTAAAATTATGGCTTGGTTCATACCTGCGATAATTTCGCCAATTGTTTCATGCATGTCCATCATTTCATGGCCACCATGATTTAGACTATGTTGTTGATTGAAATTGGTTTGATTTGATGATTCATTGTAAAACGATTGTGACAAAAAAAACGCCTCCTCAATGATTTTTTGATGCAGTAATTAGTATGTCAAGTCAAATGAAATTCATACGGTATAAATGTAAAGACAAAAATGTAGACTATTGAAGAAAGGAAAAGTAGGTCGAGGAGGTTCTATAAATTGAAAAAGTTGCTTGGACCAATTGGGATAATTGTTCTTATTCTTGTTCTATTCGCCTTATTATTCATTCCTAAATATAATAGCCTGGTGACTGCAGAGGAAAATGTAGATTCGAAATGGGCACAAGTGGAAAATCAGCTCCAACGTCGTTATGATTTGATTCCAAATTTAGTCGAATCAGTGAAAGGCTATGCGAACCATGAGCAAGAGGTGATTGCAAGTATTACACAAGCACGTGCACAAATGGGTAGTGCAAACACTCTAGAGGAGCAAGCTGCTGCAAATGATGCTTTAACTGGAGCACTTAGTCGTTTACTTGTAGTTGTTGAAAATTATCCAAACTTAAAGGCAGATACAAACTTTCGTCAGTTAATGGATGAGCTAGCAGGCACTGAAAATCGCCTGGCGGTAGCACGTGAGGATTACAATAATGAAGTTCAGCAATTTAATAAGCAAGTTAAACGTTTCCCAGGTAATTTGATGGCAGGAATGTTTGGCTTTGAACAAAAAGAATACTTTAAAGCCGCAGCAGGAGCTGACAAAGCACCATCAATCGATTTTAGTCAATCAGGTACACACTAATGAAGCGTAGCCTTGTACAGATAATCATCGTTTGTTCGGTGTTTCTTTTATTTACGAACATGGCAAAGGCAACTATGCCGTCACCGATGAAAAATACGTATATACATGATTTTGCCAATGTATTATCTGCAAGTATCAAAGAACAATTAAATCATTACTCCGCGCAATTGGATCAAGGCACAGGCGCTGAAATCATGATTGTAACCATTGATAGTCTAGATGGACAGGAGCCAAAGATGTATGCTACAAAAATGATTCGTTCTTGGGGAATAGGTGACGAACAGAAAAATAACGGTGTTTTAATTTTAGCTACATTTGGACAGGGTGAAGGGAATAATGACGTAGTAATAGCTGTTGGTCAAGGATTAGAGGGGCCATTACCAGATGGAAAATTAGGACGTATTTTAGATGAGGCATTTTATCCTTCTGCAAGTACGGGTGACATAGATCAAGCCTTCCAATCGACATATGCTGAAATATTTCGCACTGTTGCCAAGGAGTATAATTGGAATGGTGAATTACCAGCGGCAGCAGACGAAGGTGAAGACATGCCAACTTGGTTAATTATATTGATCGTTCTCGTTGTTCTTATTATTTATACGTTCTTTTCGAAAGGTGGTGGAGGTCCTCGTGCTGGAGGCTATGGTGGTTATCCAGGTGGCTTTGGTGGAGGGCGTTCAGGCGGAGGCGGCTTTGGAGGATTCGGTGGAGGATCTTCCGCAGGCGGAGGAGCGAGCAGAAAATTTTAATCGTAATACCTAGCGAACTAATTGTTTAGTTCGCTTTCATTATGAGTGAAGAAAAAGTAATGATCATAAAAAATATCAAACATTGACAATAATACAAAAATTGGTATAATTTGAATATATCGACTTTCGATATAACGTAAACTGATATAGGGAGGAATCATTTTGAAAAAAAGATTTTTATCTGCATCATTAGCGATCATTTTAACAACATCTGTAGCTATTCCTGCAACCATGCAAGAAGTACGTGCTGCCAATGAAACAAATAGCTTTGTAATAGCGCAGGAGCAGCGCATTTCAGTGCAGGAATTTTTGAATTTAGCTGTAACAGCATTAACTTTCCAACACGGATCAGATTCAATGCGGCAACAAATTATTGATACATGGGTAAAGGCTGAGGAGTTCGCGGATTTAAATTTATCGATTAAACGTGATGAAGCCGCTCGTATTTTAGTAAGAGCTTTAAATAAAGAAGAAAAAGAAGCATCGCTTGCTGAGTATTTAGAGAAAGCCAATAAGCTTGGTATATTTAAAAATGTGTCAGTAAGCACGGATGCTATTGCTAAACAAGATGCAGTTAAAATGTTAAACAATGCAAAACAAATTAAAAATGGTTCTAATAATAAAGGTGTAAAGGAAATTTCTGTAGAAGATTTCATGAAGAATCCTGGGAATTTCGGCTATGAACTTTCACCTGATGGTAATTACATCACATTTGCCTCTGCATGGAACAACAGATCCAATGTTTTCGTAAAAAAAATGAATGATGATAGTGAGCCTGTTCGCGTCTCGAACTCTAAAGATCGTGATATTGCAGGATTTTTCTGGAAGGAAAATAGTTTATTATATTTAAAGGATAAAGGTGGAGATGAAAACTTCCATATTTATTCTACTACATTTAATGGGTCAAAGGAAAAAGATTTAACGCCATATCCAAATGTAACAGTAGGAATATTAAGTGGCCTACAGGGTGTTAAAGATGAAATTCTTATAATGATGAATAAAGAGGATGCCACTGTCTTTGATGTGTACAAGCTGAATGTCAAGACAGGTAAAACAAAGCATGTTGCTAAAAATCCAGGTAATATTACAAACTGGTTAGCAGATCGGAATGGAAATGTGCGTGTTGCCGTAGCAACAGATGGTGTGGCAGGAACAATCCTTTATCGAGATTCTGAAAAGGATGAATTTAAACCGTTTATTGAAGTGGAAGCAGGGGATGAAGTAGTGCCACTGGCTTTCTCTAAAGACAATCAAACAATTTATGCAACTTCCAACAAAGGTAGAGATAAAGTAGAAGTTGTAAAATATGATTTAGAAGGCAATGAAAAAGTTATAATGTCCAATGATGAAGTAGATGTTTCGGGTGTTTTATATAGCGCTGAACAAGATAAATTATTATATGGTGCTTATGTTACTGATAAGCTGCATTATCAATTCTTTGATAAAAAGTTTGAAAAGCTGTTCCGTAAAATACAAAATAAGCTTGGGGTGCATGAAAGTGAATTAGGTATCAATGATTACAATAAAGAGATGACAAAATTTATTGTGAGCGTTTCAAGTGATACCGTGTATGGAAAATATTATTACTATGATTCCATAACAGGTGACTTAACAGAGTTGGCTACTTTAAGCCCTTGGTTAAAACCAGAAGGACTTGCTGAAATGCATCCAATTTCTTATAAGAGTCGAGACGGTTTGACAATTAACGGCTATTTAACTTTACCGAAAAATCAACAAGCTAAAGATCTTCCTCTTATCGTCAATCCACATGGAGGACCTTGGGCACGCGATATGTGGGGCTTCAATCCAGAAGTACAATTATTAGCTAATCGAGGCTATGCCGTACTGCAAGTGAATTTCCGTTCGTCAACTGGCTATGGGAAGGAATTCCTTCAAGCTGGTAATAAGCAATGGGGACTTAAAATTCAGGACGATATTACAGATGGTGTGCAATGGGCGATTGATCAAGGTATTGCAGACCCTGAGCGTATCGGCATTTATGGTGCATCCTTTGGTGGTTATGCAACATTAGCTGGTATTACGTATACACCTGATTTATATGCTGCAGCAGTTGATTATGTAGGAGTATCTAATATTTTCACTTTATTAAATACCATTCCTCCATACTGGGAAACGATGCGTAACTTGTTTTATGAACGCGTAGGTCATCCAGAAAAGGACAAAGACTTATTAACAGCTGTTTCACCTATTTTCCACGCAGATAAAATCAAAACACCATTATTTGTCGCTCAAGGTGCAAATGATCCACGTGTTAATAAGGCAGAATCCGATCAAATTGTGGAAGCCTTACGTGCTAGAGGTGTGGATGTTGAGTACATGCTAAAGGATAACGAAGGACATGGCTTCGCTAATGAAGAAAACAGAATTGAATTCTACAATGCCATGGTGAAATTCTTCGACAGTCATTTAAAATAATTATAATCGAAAGGCATTGATGTGCGGCTTCCGCACAGTCAATGCCTTTTTTATTACAATAGTCCATTATATGGATGCGAAAAGGGAAGCTAAGACAGTTCAATCAAAAGTTATCAAAGAATAGAAAACATTCCTTCATCACACTTTCGTTTATAATAAGATGAGGAGGTGCTATCGATGATTGTTAAATTTTTTAGTCGAGCAAATTGCCCATTATGTGTGGAAGGCTTGCAGACATTAAAGCTTGTACAGGAGGATATACCATTCGATATTAATATCGTTGATATCGAACAGGATGATGATATACATGAAAAATATATGCTAATGATTCCGGTAGTCGAAAAGGATGGTGCTGTGATTCAGTATGGCAATCTAGATTATGCTACATTGCTGGAGCAATTAAGTAGTTGATGCACCAGACTAATAAAGAATTAATAACGGTATAAATGACACTATTGTTAGCTGTATTCCACACAATTCACAAATTGTTCAATGAAAGCGTTTTGAATTTGAACAGTTTGTGAAGACCTTCACATTTGACTTCCTTTTCATAAAAAACGGAGTAGAATAGGTATCAAGTAAGAAGTTGTTATAAAACAGATTATCAGATGTATCACAGAGTTTCGTGATTGTTATATTACAAAAATAAATGATGTGAAGGGAGATTTTACAATGTGGGTTATTACAGTATTTGAGAAAAAGGATGTTCGTATTTTTGAATTTACAAATAAAAGTGAAGCAACAAAAGCTTTAGAAGGATTTAAGAAGAACGCAATTTTATCTTTCACAAAATAAACGCAACAAAGTCTCGTAGCTGTTTTCAAAGCTATGAGGCTTTTTTTTAGCCAAAACTATACATTTACTTGCGCTTTAAAACAATGCATATTATAATAAAACCATAAGTGGGACACGAAATAATGTTGTGGGATAAAAAATAACCCACAGCTATTAATAAGGGAGTAGATAAATATGTTCACTGTTCCAGAGGCACAACAAAGGCTACTTCCTGAATTGTATCCGCTTCTGCAATCAAGATATCGAATTTTACAAGCTGTTCAGCTCATGCAGCCAATCGGACGACGTACACTTGCCGATTCACTGAAAATGACAGAAAGAGAAATTCGTAAAGAAACTGATATTTTACGCGAGCAAGGGTTATTAGATTCACAAAAGTCGGGTATGGTATGTACAGATGATGGTGAAATAGTTATTGAAAAACTAAGAGCTATCGTTTACGAATGGTCTGGCTTAACTCAGCTTGCGAAAAAGCTGGAACAGCATTTTGGTATTGAGCGTGTAGTTGTAGTTCCTGGTGATTACAATGAAGACGATACGATTTTAACCTTACTTGGCAAAGAAGCGGCACTACAATTTATGTCTTCAGCCTTTGATGGGCAGGTAGTAGCTGTCACAGGTGGAAAATCCGTTGCGTCTCTTGCACAATTTTTACATCCTGGCGATATACAAAAGGATATTACATTTGTTGCTGCACGTGGAGGTATTGGACATGAAATGCAAATGCAAGCCAATACACTTGTTGCAACATTTGCCATGCAGATGGAGACACAGTACCGTACTTTATTTTTACCAGAGCATTTAAGTGAGCAAGCTTATCAAGCCATGTTAACAGAGCCTATGGTTACAGAAATGATGGCATTTTATGATCAAGCAGATTGTGTCATTCATGGAATTGGCTCCGCAGAGGAAATGGCGATTCGTCGTAATTCATCTCCTGAGGATTTACGAATTCTTGAGGAGAAGGGTGCTGTAAGTGAAGCTTTTGGCTATTATTTTAATGCAGAAGGTGAAATTGTCCATCGTATACGCACGATTGGTATTCAACTAGAGCAAGTACAAAATAGTCAGCAAGTTATTGCAGTGGCAGCGGGGAAACAAAAGGTTAATGCTATGCTTTCTTATTTTAAAGTAGCACCCAAGCAAACAATATTTATAACAGATGAAGCAGCTGCAAAAGCCATTGCGGCGAATTTATCTTCTATAGAAAACAACCATCTTAAATGATGGGGTAGTACCAAACTTATCACTCGATCTCAGAAAGTGGTGAAACACTTTTTGAATGAGCATAAAGCAAATTTAAAGTTTCTATTCATTAGAAACAGACATTACACATTATTGGAGGAATTAACAATGGCATTAAAATTAGCGATTAATGGATTTGGACGTATTGGACGTTTAGTATTTCGTGAGGCAATGAAGCATGATGAATTTGAAGTAGTAGCTGTAAACGACTTAACAGATGCTGGTCAGCTTGCACACTTATTGAAATATGATTCAGTCCACGGTATCTATGATGCTGAAGTCAATGCAGATGAAGATTCTTTCGTAGTAAATGGTCAACGCATAAAAGTTTATGCTGAAAAAGACCCTGCACAGTTACCATGGGGTGAGCTAGGTGTAGACGTAGTTCTTGAATGTACTGGACATTTCCGTTCAATGGAAGAAGTAGGCAAGCATATTGAAGCAGGTGCGAAGAAAGCTATTCTATCTGCACCAGCCAAAGGGGCAATGCCAACATTTGTTATGGGTGTAAACCACGAGGATTATAACCCAGCAACTGATGACGTAATCTCAAATGCTTCTTGTACAACAAACTGTCTAGCACCAGTAGCTAAAGTGCTTGATGAAAAATTTGGCATTGAACGCGGTATGATGACAACAATTCACTCTTACACAAATGACCAACGAATTTTAGACTTCCCACACTCTGACCCACGTCGTGCTCGTGCAGGTGCGGTATCTATGATTCCAACAACAACTGGTGCAGCAGTAGCTGTATCAAAAGTATTACCACAATTAAAAGGTAAGCTAGATGGCTTCTCTATGCGTGTGCCAACACCTAACGTATCATGTGTTGACTTAGTAGTAGAGCTAAAAGCAGACGTAACAAAAGAAACAATTAATGCTGTATTAAAAGAAGCTTCTGAAAATGAATTAAAAGGCATTTTAGATTACAATGAGCTACCATTAGTATCGATTGATTATAACGGTAACCACCATTCTTCTACTGTTGATGGCCTTTCAACAATGGTATTAGAAAACAAAATGGTGAAAGTTCTAGCTTGGTATGATAACGAAATTGGTTACTCTACTCGTTTAATGGATTTAGCTTTATACATTGCTGAACAAGGATTAAACCATAAATAAGTATCATATTTCGACATTTGGAGTAAAAAGTGTGACATATTACTGCTTTTTATGCACAAAAAGTATAGCCTTTATAATATCGAATAGATATAATATACAAGGGTAAAGAGAGTAAGGGATTTTACCCTTGCTCTCTTTTTATACAGGACAAGCAATTGCAAGACATAACACTTAACTTTTGCTACTATAAAAACAAGTATTAGGGTGCATTATCAAAAGTTGGAGATTGAAATTCTTTTAGCTGATGTGCCAAAAAAGTACCAAAGTGCCTTTTCAATTTAGCAAGCATGGTGTCGCGCCAAGATGGGTAAAACACAAGAATGTAAGACTAAAACAGCTTTGAAGGGAGTTTCTTCATGTTAAATAAGAAGACGATGAAAGATATTGATGTAAAGGGTAAACGCGTATTTGTACGTGTAGATTTTAATGTTCCAATGGCAGATGGTGCCATTACAGACGAAACGCGAATTCGTGCAGCTATTCCTACAATTGAGTATTTAGTAGAGCAAGGTGCGAAAGTTATTTTAGCCTCTCACTTAGGTCGTCCAAAGGGTGAAGTAAAAGAAGATATGCGTTTAACAGCAGTTGGTGTTCGCTTAGCACAATTAATGGGCAAGCCTGTTACGAAGCTGGATGAATCTATTGGTCAAGTGGTAGAAGAGGCTGTTGCTAGCATGCATGATGGGGATCTTCTTCTTCTGGAAAATGTGCGTTTCCATGCAGGTGAAGAGAAAAATGATCCAACATTAGCACAGCAATTTGCACAGCTAGCTGATATCTATGTCAATGATGCTTTCGGCGCAGCTCATCGTGCACATGCTTCTACAGAAGGAATTGCTAAGCATATTCCAGCTGTATCTGGTTTCCTTATGCAAAAGGAATTAGATGTACTCGGTAAAGCATTGTCGAACCCAGAGCATCCCTTTACAGCGATTATTGGTGGTGCCAAAGTAAAAGATAAAATTGGTGTTATTGAAAGCCTATTAGAGAAAGTAGATCACTTAATTATCGGTGGTGGTTTATCCTTTACATTCATCAAGGCACAGGGCTACGATATCGGTAAATCATTGTTAGAAGAAGATAAAATTGAGCTAGCAAAGTCCTTTATTGAAAAGGCAAAAGCAAAAGGCGTGCAATTACATATGCCAGTAGATGCTGTTGTGGCAAATGAATTTTCACAAGATGCTGAAACACAAATCGTTAATGTAGATGCTATTCCAGCTGATTGGATGGGTCTAGATATTGGACCAAAAACAGCTGCAAACTATGCAGAAGTTATTAAAAACTCTAAATTAATCATTTGGAATGGACCAATGGGCGTCTTTGAAATGGATAAATTTGCTAACGGCACAAAAAAGGTTGCTGATGCAATGGCAACAACAGCAGGCTATACAGTAATCGGTGGCGGTGATTCAGCAGCTGCTGTTGAAAAATTTGAAGTAGCAGATAAGATGGATCATATTTCTACAGGTGGCGGTGCTTCTCTAGAATTAATGGAAGGTAAAGAACTTCCAGGAATTGTAGCACTAAACGATAAATAAACTAACTAAACAATCGGAGGCAACATGATGCGTAAACCAATTATTGCGGGTAACTGGAAAATGTTTAAAACATTTGAAGAAGCTATTCAGTTTGTAGATGCAGTACAGGATAAACTTCCTACCAATGACAAAGTAGATGCTGTTGTTTGCGCACCAGCTCTTTACCTACCTACACTTGTGCAGGTTGCTAGTGAGTCAGAGTTGGCGATTGGTGCACAAACAATGCATTTTGAAAATGAAGGTGCCTTTACTGGTGAAATTAGCCCAGCCCAGCTAGCAAGTGTAGATGTTGACTATGTCATTTTAGGGCACTCAGAACGTCGTGAATACTACAATGAAACAGATGAAGCGATTAATAAAAAGGTAGCAGCAGCGCTTGCACATAATATCGTGCCAATTATTTGCTGTGGTGAAACACTAGAGGAACGTGAGGCTGGCACGACAGAGCAAAAGGTGGCTGGACAAATTAAAGCGGCACTTGCTGGTTTTGATGCACAGCAAGTTGAGCATATGGTCATTGCCTATGAACCGATTTGGGCGATTGGTACTGGTAAAACTGCTACAGCAGACGATGCAAATCAAGTATGTGGAGCGATTCGTGCAGTTATCGAAGAGCTATATAATGCTGAAACGGCGAATGCTGTACGCATTCAATATGGCGGCAGTGTGAAGCCTGATAACATTCAGGAGCTTTTAACGAAAGAGCATATTGATGGTGCTTTAGTGGGTGGAGCAAGCTTACAGCCAGAATCTTACTTAACATTATTGGAGGCGGCAGCAAATGCCTAAAAAGCCAGTAGCATTAATTATTTTAGATGGCTTTGCATTTCGAGATGAAACATTCGGGAATGCAGTAGCACAAGCCAACAAGCCAAATTTTGATCGATATTGGAGTCAATATCCTCACGCTACATTAACTGCGGCGGGAGAAGCCGTTGGATTACCTGACGGCCAAATGGGGAATTCTGAGGTAGGGCACTTAAATATCGGTGCTGGACGAATTGTTTATCAAAGCTTAACACGCTTAAATAAATCGATTCGTGAAGGGGATTTCTTTATGAATCAAGCGTTTTTAGATGCAGTAGCATATGTAAAAGCTCATCACTCCAAGCTCCATGTTATGGGCTTATTATCAGATGGTGGTGTTCATAGTCATTATGAGCATATGTTTGCGCTATTAAAGCTAGCTAAACAGCAAGGATTAGATGAAGTTTATGTACATGGTTTCTTAGATGGACGTGATGTTGGTCCAACAACGGCATTAGACTATATCGAAGAAACAGAAAAACAAATGGCTGAAATGGGTATTGGTCAGTTTGCTTCGATTCACGGACGTTATTATGCAATGGATCGGGATAAGCGCTGGGATCGTGTCGCTCTCACGTACAATGTACTTGTTGATGGTGTTGGTCAAACAGCAGAAAGTGCAAAAAGTGGTGTAGCAGCATCCTATGAGCGTGAAGTAACCGATGAATTTGTGATACCCTTCAGCATTCAAGAGCATGGTGAGCCAGTAGCAACAATTAGCGATCATGATGCAGTGATTTTCTTTAACTTCCGTCCTGATCGTGCTATTCAGCTATCCACAGTGTTCACAAATGAAGGATTTGATGGTTTTGCTGTATCTGCAAAGCATCCAAAGAATTTAAAATTTGTATCCTTCACACACTATAGTGATAACGTCAATGCACAAGTTGCTTATGAAAATGACAACTTAAAAAATACGATTGGTGAAGTACTAGCAACGAATGGGAAAACACAGTTACGCATTGCTGAAACTGAAAAATACCCACATGTTACATTCTTTATGAGTGGTGGACGTGAGGAAAAATTCCCAGGTGAAGAACGTATTTTAATTGCCTCTCCAAAAGTGGCAACATATGATTTAAAACCTGAAATGTCTGCCTATGAGGTAACAGAAGCCTTGCTTGCAGAAATTGCTGCTGAGAAATTTGATGGCATTATTCTCAACTTTGCCAACCCTGATATGGTGGGTCATAGTGGAATGCTTGAGCCAACGATTAAAGCGATTGAAGCGGTAGATGAATGTTTAGGCAAAGTAGTAGATGCTCTTCTTGCAAAAGGAGGCGCAGCTATTATTACAGCTGACCATGGTAATTCTGATGAAGTATTGACTTTAGCAGGTGAGCCTATGACAGCTCATACAACAAATCCTGTTCCAGTAATTGTGACAAAAGCAAATATAATGTTAAGAAATGGTGGTATTTTAGCCGATTTAGCACCAACCATGTTAGAATTATTAAAGGTGTCACAGCCTACTGAAATGACAGGACAATCATTAATTGAAAAAGAGGAGAATTAATTATGCCATTTATTACACAAGTTTATGCGCGCGAAGTTTTAGATTCACGTGGGAACCCAACAGTAGAGGTTGAAGTATTTACAGAATCAGGCGCATTTGGACGCGCAATCGTACCATCAGGTGCATCAACAGGTGAATACGAAGCGGTGGAATTACGCGATGGTGACAAATCTCGTTACCTAGGCAAAGGTGTATTAAAAGCAGTTGAAAATGTAAACACAATTATTGCGCAAGAATTAGAGGGTAACTATTCAGTTCTTGACCAAGTTGTCATCGACAAAGCTTTAATCGAGCTAGATGGCACAGAAAACAAAGGCAAGCTAGGTGCCAACGCAATTCTAGGTGTATCGATGGCAGTTGCACATGCTGCGGCAGATTATTTAGATGTACCTCTTTATCAATATCTTGGTGGGTTTAATTCTAAACAATTACCAGTACCAATGATGAACATTTTAAATGGTGGAGCTCACGCAGATAACAATGTAGACATTCAAGAATTCATGGTTATGCCTGTTGGGGCTGAATCTTTCCGTCATGCATTACGCATTGGCGCTGAGATTTTCCATAGCCTAAAAGCGGTTCTAAAAGCAAAAGGCTACAACACGGCAGTAGGTGATGAGGGTGGTTTCGCACCAAACCTTGGCTCTAACGAAGAAGCGATTACAGTTATCTTAGAAGCGATTGAAAAAGCAGGCTACAAACCAGGTGAAGAAGTTCGACTTGCTATGGACGTAGCATCATCTGAACTATTCAACAAAGAAGATGGCAAATATCACTTAGATGGTGAAGGTGTTGTGAAAACTTCTGAAGAAATGGTTGATTGGTACGAAGAGTTAACAAACAAATACCCAATCATTTCAATTGAAGATGGCTTAGACGAAAACGACTGGGCTGGCCACAAGCTATTAACAGATCGCATCGGTAGTCGTGTGCAATTAGTAGGTGATGACCTATTTGTAACAAATACGAAAAAATTATCGGCTGGTATTGAGCAAGGCGTAGGAAATGCAATCCTAATCAAAGTAAACCAAATCGGTACATTAACTGAAACATTTGAAGCAATCGAAATGGCGAAACGTGCTGGTTACACAGCTGTTATCTCTCACCGTTCTGGTGAATCAGAAGATGCAACAATTGCAGATATCGCCGTTGCTACAAATGCTGGTCAAATTAAAACAGGTGCTCCTTCACGTACAGACCGTGTAGCAAAATATAACCAACTTCTTCGCATTGAAGATCAACTTGGTTCAACAGCAGAGTTCCTTGGATTACAATCTTTCTACAACCTTAAATAATAGACAAAAAATGCCTCAAAGTTTATTGATACTTTGGGGCATTTCTTTTTGTGCCTATTGAAGTGGAAATCAACGGCTTTACTTTATGTCATTATAAAAGAAAAAAACTGTAGACAAACTCTCAATTTTTTTGAGTTTGTCTACAGTTCCTTTTTATGGCTGTGCCCAATGTTGGTCTAGTTCTTGATCGAGATAGACCCAGCCCTTCCAGGCAATATGAATCGTATCCATTATAAAATAAGGGTCATATTCATGGTCTGTAAAATCAACGTAGTCAACATTGGCAGCCTTTAATACTTGCTGCATCTTATCATAGTACTGCTGACGACGTTCCTCTGGATAGCCATTATAATCATACCAGTAGCCATTAACCGGGATGGATACGAATAATGGCTTGGCACCAGCATCTTTTAACACATCCATGACCAATTGAAAATCTTTATATTCCGGAGACTTCGTGTAATCCTCTTTCTTTCGCATTCCTTTAAACTTTGAAAAATTAGCATTAACAAGTCGCTGGTAAGCGCGATTTTCAATCATGTAGTCATTGGAAACACGTTTCTTTCCGTACGCCTCAGCATGCTGTAATTGCTGTTCAAAGCTTTGATTGGCAATGAGCTTGTCATTGCTTTTTAAGTGATGACCTTTACGTGGGAAAAGGGAATAATATAAATCCTTCTTTTCTAGCAATTCCTTATGGAAGCGCCCTGCCACCATCGCCAAACGTCCCGTAATCGGCTTTTCCTTACCGTTTGACATTTGATATTGATACATCGTTTTTAAGAGACGATCCCGCTCAACGGTATCAAATTCTAGCAGTCGTTCCATGGCGCGTTTACGAAGGTCGGCATCCATCTCTTGATTAAAAGCTAAATCATAGGCATGTAACATCGAATAATTCGGTGAAAAGTGAAATTCACCCATGCCCTTTTCTGTAAACCATTGTGGGGAGATGATGAAAACTAATTTTTTATCCTTTAAATTTCCCTCTTGAGCAGCAAAATTTAAAAAATGAGTAATGGACTGCATTCCCCCACGCCCAATCATAAATGTTGAATACGGCGCTTCAGATGCTCGCGCATAATTATAGGGATGGAAAGGGTCAAAACGATTTAATTCAGAGGAGCCATACAAAGGCATGGAATGAGGCTCCTGTAACATGCGTTCCTGTAAATACGTACCTTGAAAGACAAGTGGAGACATGTTTGTTTTGGCTTGCTCCACATCCTCATCGGAAATCCACGCCTTGATCCATGCATTCGGAAAGAAGACAAAGCCAGTAAAAAGAGCAAAGGCGATAAATAGAGAGAGAAAGCCTTTCTTCATCATTGTCTTTCAGCTAATTTCCCTACAATTCGATTCGGTGTATTCCATTCTTCACGATTAAAATCAGTTATAGGTACAGAAATATTAAAGCGGTTTTCAATTTCTACTAATAAATTAATTGTCCCAAACGAATCTAGCAAACCTTCTTCAAATAAATCAATATCTGGGTTCTCTACAATAATTTCATCTTCACATAACTCGACTAGCATTTCTAAAACTTGTTGTTGATCCATTAATAATTCTCCTTTATTGAACAGGCTCTTTCAGCCCTTGGTTAAAATAATTTGCCAGAAAAAATATAGAAGCCAAAGCATACGGCATTAAACGTAATGAAGACGCCAATAGCATGGGTCCACTTATTTTTAGGCCAGCGCTTATGCTTTTTATTCCAGCGTTCAAACTTATCAAAGCTAATAATTAATAGGGCATGATAGAGTCCGTAGACCACAAAGTGCCATTCTAGGCCATGCCAAATACCCATTAAAAAGAATAGTAAAAAGAAGCCTATATACGAAATAGCGAATTTATTTTTCAGCCACTTTTTCTTCGTCATCCAAAGCACAAAGCGCATATAGACGTAATCTCTAAACCAAAAGGAAAGACTCATATGCCAACGGTTCCAAAAGTCTTTAATATTGCGACTTGCGAATGGACGATTAAAGTTAATAGGCGTTTGTATGCCCATTATTCGGCTCACACCAACAGCAAATGCACTATAGCCAGCAAAATCAAAGAATAAGTAAAAGCTATACATATACATATACGCTAATTGCCCCTGGAAAGGTGTCAAATAGTTATACGTATGATTTGGCAAATAAATGAGGGTGTAGTTGTAAATTAAATACGCCAAAATAAATTTATATAAAAAGCCGACAAAGATATAGTTGAGCCCACTTAACAGCAGCTTTTGATAATCCTCCAAGGAAGGTACAGTATGAAAATCCTTTGTAAAACGTCGCCAGCGATCAATCGGCCCTGATGATACTGTAGGGAAAAATAGTAAGAAATACGCTAGCTCTATGACAGGAATTTTCTCTTTCATTAAGCCGTCACGGGTTTCTAAAATCATTTGCACTGCTTTAAATGTAATGTAGGACACACCAAGGAAGCCAAATAAATGATGTAATCCAAGAATCGGTAGTACCTTCACAAGGACAAGTGGTAATATCGACAAGAGTACAGCTATTATAAAGATTGTTCCACTATTTTGCTGAAGGCGGTAACGCTGATAAGCCACAATAAGGACTATCTGAAAGACCGTAAATAGAATGAGCGAAATGGACCCATTCAATGAATGTCCAAAGATAAGAGCTAAGACAATCAATGACACAAATAGATTATAGTATTTAGAAGATTTGCCTTGTAAACCCAATAGGATTGTTGGTAGTAATAAAAGTCCGATGATCACAAAGAATGCTATATTTCCATAAGGCGTCATACTGTTTCCATAACCGCCAATCCTTTACGATCAACCTTACCGTTCGGATTTAATGGTAAAGCGTCCATATATTTAAACGTTTTTGGTACCATATAAGCAGGCAAATACTCTGATAGAAGTGTTTTTAACTGCTTTGTCATTTTGAAGGGAGAGTCTGTTAATGGCTCGCGCAAAACAACATGTGCACTAAGCGAGATGATCTCCTTTTCTTTATAAATCGGTACAACAACACAGCTTGAAACGGGTGGTAGGTTGCTAATTTGTTTTTCAATTTCCTCAATTTCCAAACGATAACCATGTAGTTTAACCTGGAAATCCTTGCGCCCAGAAAAGAATAAATAACCATCCTGCTCATAGCCTAAATCACCTGTTAGATAGATGCGTTGTTCAGCTACTGTTGAAAAAACCTTCGCTGTTAAATCAGGCGCTCCCAAGTACCCTGCACTGACAGTTGGGCCTGAAATAACAATTTCACCATCTTCTAATAAAGCGACGTTCGGCTCCGTTATAGGGGCAATCGGTAATTGTCCAAAGCGTTCCACTAATGCTTTGGACACCTCTACATAGGATACCGCGACCGTTGTTTCCGTAGGACCGTATAAATTATAAATGGTAGCCTGTGGAAAGCGTGACATTAACTCTTTACATACCGCTATTGGTAAAACCTCGCCGCAAAATAAAAAAGTATCTAATGTCGGTATGAGCTGCTGGTTCCACTCTTTGTTCATTAAACACATCTTGGCGAAGGAAGGTGTAGAAGTCCAAACACGAGTATTCGACGTAGCTAAAGAATCAAATAATGCTTTAGGATTGGCGATTTCTTGCTGTGTAATCGCGTAAAGTGTGTGACCTCCAACAAGAGCCGGGTACAGATCCATGACAGATAAATCAAAGGAATAAGGCGCTTGATTTAAAAATACACCGTCGTCCTGTAAAGGGAAGTTTTCGTGCATCCAAGAGACAAAATGTGCTAAATTACTAGCTGTTATTTGGACACCTTTTGGTTGACCAGTTGAACCAGAAGTGTAAATAATATAATGGATTTCCTCGTTTTGCACCCATGTCGCTGATGATAGGGTAACGTCCTTTGAGGAACTCGCTAAGACATCACTCACCGCCATAACAGGGATATTCGTGAGCATGTGTAATGGCTCTGTTATCAATA
Organism: Lysinibacillus sp. FSL L8-0126; assembly: GCF_038630385.1. NCBI lineage: Bacteria > Bacillati > Bacillota > Bacilli > Caryophanales > Bacillaceae > Lysinibacillus > Lysinibacillus sp. FSL L8-0126. Next base: position 2,397,812 of record NZ_CP152028.1, read on the forward strand.
ATAAACCTGCTCCAGATGCTTCTAAAATAAGCTGTAATCTTTCTATTGGCGTTGAAGAGTCAACAGGTACGTATGAGTGACCAGCTTTTACAGCACCTAAAAAGGCGACAATTTGTAGAGGGGACATATGTCCATAAACGACAATAGGTTGTTGTCTCCGCAAGTTAAGCTTCATCAGATAATCAGCTACATTATCCGATAAGTGCCAAAGCTCACCGTATGTTAAGGAAGCATGGTGCGTTTGATAAGCAGTTTTTTGTGGCTGCTGGAGGGCCACGCGTTCAATAGCTGCTAAAATACTTAACATTATAAAATCTCCTTTATTTAAAATTCCGTATATATAAATGGTCCAGCGTTCATATCATGGAAACCATGTATAAGAAACAGCAGTACCAAAACGATCAAATAAAATAGCGTCAAGGCAATAAAGCGCAAAGGCTCGTTATTTTTGATGGATTGCATTTGTCCACCTCCAATGAAAAAAGTATAGGATTAAATTTTCAAAAAATAGTAATTTACTAGTGAAAAATCCTTACCTTATGTTTTTAACACTGATTTGACGGAATGTGGAGAAAAATGTTGCTGAATTAAGGTGAATTCAGTAAATCATAAGATTAATTTAAGGTAAATTTAAGGTTATGGGGGAAAGTGTGGATTTTACAAACTATTGGTTGGTCTTTTTATGTAAAAAAAGCACGAACATAAGGGAATAATCTCAACTTATGTTCGCGCTATTGTTTTTATTTCACGGCATTCAAAACTTTTTTTGATACATAAAATTCAGAGCCATTATAGATATTTATTGTGTCAAATGTATGGGTCTTTACAGTGTTTGTTGAAGTTTGCTCATACAGCATTGTGTTTTTATTGACTGGGATTTTCACCATCACATCTGCCTTTTGTGCAATAAATGTTGGGTTTTCTTTATCGGATAAGTCAATTTTTGTTGTAAAGCCTTTTTCCGTAAATGCCTTTGTTGCTGGCACATATAAATCATTTGTAAGTGTATTTAAGTCAAAGCCCATGAATTGCGCCATTGTATGAGCTAAATCAGTGTTTTCTACTAGCCCTGTCAGCTTAGATGGACCGAATGAATATAAAAACACATCCTCACCGGTATGACCACCTGTCGTATAGCCAATGTTCGCACGATTTGCCAGCATTTTGACCATTTCACTGCCTAAGTCTTTAGAAAGTTTTAGTTTAGTCAATTCAGTCTTTGTTAATTGATCTAAGCCATAAAGGGCAGCCACTTCTTTTAAATTAGAACGGTCTTCTTTTAATTGACTTAATGCTCCCTCAACGGTCATGGACGCTTTTTTCAACGGATCAATGTAAGCAGAGACTGGAATACTGGAGTAGGTATTAGTCGTGTTGGCATTCCCCATCGTAATCCCGCTATTTCCATGGTCTGTTACGGCAATAACTAATGTATTGCCATCTTCCTTCGCAAAATTAACCGCTTCTTTTACAGCATCATCAAACGATAAAATATCGCTAATGATACCGATTGTATCGTTGGCATGTGCTGCCCAGTCGACCTTGCTACCTTCAACAAAGAGGAAGAAGCCGTCCTCATCCTTTTTTAGCGTATTGATTGCCTTGTTCGTCATTTCAGCAAGCGTAGGCTCGGATGCTCTTGTTTTAGCGCGATCTAAATCATAGGAAAGTGCACTTGGTGCAAAGCTTCCCCAAATTTTTGAAGACTGACTTTTGAATAGTTCATCACGTGTTTGAACTAAATCATAATTTTTTTCTTTCAGAACCTGGATTAAATCCTCGCCATCTTGACGGGCATTTTTTGTAGTTCCTGGTGACAGCGACTCTAAGCCACCACCTAAAACGACGTCAATATTTTGGTAAACTTGCTGTTCAGCAATATCACCATATTGACTTCTATTGTTAACATGCGCTGAAAAACCAGCTGGCGTTGCATGTTGAATTTCAGAAGTAGAAATCAGTCCAGTCGCCTTGCCCTTTTGTTTAGCTCCTTCTAGCACATTGGCTACAGGTCGGAAGGCATCTTGTTGAGCAATTTGTGCTAAACCAGGGGAATTAATCACGGATGGTAAAACGCCTACATATTTATCATTCGATTTATGACCAGTTGCTAAAGCCGTAGCAGCAGGCGCAGAATCTGTAATGGCTGATTCAGCAGAATACGTGCGCATAGCACCAGATAAAATCTCATCCATTGCTAAGCCCTCACCCTTATACCAACGAGAAAGGGTAACCGCATTATTACTGCTCCCATCCATTACAAGCATAATGACATTTGTCGGTTTCTTTACTTCGGCTGCTTCTACCTCTTGTTGTGGGATACTAACTGCGGATAACGTTACAGCACTTGCTAAAAACAATGAAGTCCATTTTTTTGCGTATTTCATGATTTTCCTCCTTTAAATGATTTCAAATGTAAGTGTAAAGGAAGGGTGTAAAGCTACTGTTAAATATTTGTTAATAAAATATGGTAATACTGTAAATGAAGATATAAGAATGGAAGGAATCTGTGCGCTTATCACATGGATTCGATTGAGGCAGTATAACTTTGGTGATGCTGTGAGCCGTCTAATTTAAGAACTTCATTCTTGAATAATACTTCTTCAACCGCTTTCAATTTCAATTATTGCTAAATAGCCAGCATTGTCATAGTCACTACAATAAATGGAGTCTTTGCATAAGCATAGTTGGCACTAGTCGCAGCAAAATAAATATCAGTAGTCCATAAATGACTTAACTTAGTTTTTCATCACAAACTAAAAAATATTCGTAGGAAACTGCAGAGGGTAGGGCTAAATGAAGATGATACCAATGATCATCAACACTAACTTGCCAAATACACTTAACTTCTGCGCATTTAAAATCATTTGGTTCAACAGTGGGTTTGCTTAGTTTGAAAGCCGTAGCTAATGATGCCGCCAATAGGTAATTTTCATTGCCGATTAGTTCACTAAATATATGTTGCCTCAGAAGTATGTAAAAATGCTTTGGAGGCAACTTTTTATTACCGTGTATAGTACAAGTTCTATTAAATGGCAAGCCGTCACCATGCCATAGTTCAATTATTAATAAACAATGGCATGAAGCAATCTATATAGATATTTCCCTTTTTAGCTTATAAACAGGCGATAAATAGAAATATTTTTAGATTTTTCAGTTAATTCCAGTGTGAATCGATAAAAATATTGATATAGTTTTAGATAAAGAGAGTTCAAACGAAATATAACATATTAAACTAGTAGATTATCAAATCGAACAAAAATATCATTTTGTTAAAATAGATAAAAATGATTTTTTATAGAAAAAAGGGGTTTAAAGTAGAAAAATAATTTTATTTGATTTCACTATTTGAAATATAATGCATTTCAAGGAGAAGAGAAGTTGTTATGATACTGATAATAAATTAAAGGGGGGTGCTATAAATGGATACAAAATTACTTAGACAAACATTTGGAAAATTTCCTACAGGTGTGACGGTCGTTACTTGGTTTGATGGTGTGGGGATTAATGGGATTACAGTGAACTCATTTACTTCAGTTTCGTTAGAGCCTGCTCTAGCACTAGTATCTATTGATAAAAAAGCAAATGCGTTATCTCAAATGAAAAACAATGCATTTACAATTAATATTTTATCAGATCAACAGGAGTCTATAGCATGGCAGTTTGCAGGACGTAAGCAAGAAGGGCTTGAAATTACATGGATTAAAGATGGTATAGCTCCAAAAATTGAAGATGTTTGTGCTTTTATCGAATGTAAGCCATGGAAAGAAGTGGATGCGGGAGACCATGTTTTATTTATAGGAGAAATCCTTAATTTTGGATGCACTAATAGTGAAGCGCTTACATTTTTTGAAGGCAAGATGGGCTCGACAAAACAGTTCATACAACAATAGTTATTTAGTAGAGGGGATTATTAATTATGGGAATTAGAACAGGGCAACAATTTATGGATGCATTAAAGTCAAGAAACCCAGAAGTATGGCTAAATGGTCGTTTAGTAGAGAGTGTTTACGATGAACCCTATTTTCAACAACCAATTAAAGAAATTGCAAAGTTATATGATTTACAACATGATCCAAAATATCAAGAAGATTTAACGCATGTATGTGATGAAACAGGGGAGCGTGTAGCCACTTCATTCCTTTTTGCAAAATCCTACGAAGATATTATGAAACGTAGTAAAGCTTTTGAAGTAGTAGCTCGCCAAACTTTTGGCTTGATGGGGAGAACACCAGATTTTTTAAATACAGTGGTAACTTCTTTAGCACAAAATTCTTGGTTCTTGGCGAAATACAACCAAGATTGGGCTAAGAATATTGAAGCTTATTATCGCTATATACGAGATAATGATGTGTTCTTAACTCATGCCATTGTGAATCCACAAAATGACCGAAGTAAAGCATCACATGAACAGACAGATAAGTTTACGCACTTAGGTGTAGTAGAAGAACGTCCTGATGGATTAGTTGTCCGCGGAGCAAAAATGCTAGCAACATTAGCGGCGTTTACGGATGAAGTCATTATCTATTCATACCCAGGATTTGTACCAGGAGACGAGCGTTATGCATTAGCTTTTGCTGTACCGATTGATGTGAAAGGGTTAAAAATTATTTGTCGTGAACCCGTTCAAGATGGTACACGTTCAACATTCGATCATCCACTGGCTTCTCGCTATGAGGAAATGGATGCACTACTCATTTTTGAAGATGTATTAGTACCATGGGATCGTGTGTTTTTATATAACAACGTTGAGGCTGCGAACTTGCTGTATCCAATGACAGGTATTGCTGAACAGCCCGCACATCAGTCAGGGGTTAGAGGATACATTAAACTGGCATTTGCTGTAGAGGTAGCTTGTAAGGTTGCTGATTCGATTGGTGTAGATCAATATTTAAATGTGCAACGTGATCTCGGCGAATTAGTGCAATATGTAGAAGTCATTCGTGCATTGATTCGAACAGCGGAGCATGAATTTACGGTAACAGAGCATGGTGAAGCGCGATTAAATCCAGATGCTTTAGAGACCATTCGCGGCATGATGCCAGAAATATATCCGAGAGCCATTGAAGTCATGCAAACAATTGGTGCAGGCGGTTTGCTAATGATGCCAACTGAAGCTGATTTCTTAAATCCAGAGCTTCGTCCAAGCATTGATCGTCATTATGGTGGACGAGAAGGTGTAGATGCAGAACTAAGAATGAAAATCTTTAAGCTAGCCTGGGATTTATGTGGTGAAGGGTTTGGTATGAGAGCGCTTCAATACGAACGCTATTATACAGGAGATCCAATACGGAAACGTGCTATTTACTACAATAAATTTAAGAAACGGTACTCCTTTGATTTAGTTGAATCCATTCTTGCGAAAGAAGATGTAGGCGAGAAACAAACAGTATAAATTGAACTTGGAGGTGAAGCATTTGATTTCATCGGTAAAAAAAATCTCACGCATTATCGATTTATTTTTGGATGGCGAACCATCTTTAAGTAATAAAGAAATCGCAGAAAAGCTAAATTTACCTCCGAGTTCAGTCCATCATTTCTTAAAAACAATGTGTCAAGAAAGTATTCTCTTGCAAGGCAGTGATAAGCGTTACCGATTAGGCTGGAAAATTCTTGAGTGGAGTAACAAAGTTATGTATTACCAAGAAATTAATTTTGAAGCAGGCCCTATAATAAGTAATTTGGTTGCGCGTTTTAAAGGTACTTCACATATTGGGATGTTTGATAATGGGGAAGTTCGATTTGTATACAAGGCTATGTCTCCACATGCGGATATAGTACCAACATTTGTCGGTATGACTCGTTATCCTGCTTATTCAACAAGCATTGGGAAAGTATTATTAACGTATAATCCAGCATTTATGTTGCCGATGTTGGAAAAAGGCATGTTTAAGCAAACTGCCAATACTATCACCTCTGTAGATGATTTGAAAAAGGAGCTTGAAGTAGTTTATAAAAACGGCTATGCCATTAGCGATCAGGAAAATGCGTCCAATACTTATGGGGTTGCAGCACCTATTAAAACCTATAATGGTCAAGTTGTAGCAGCCCTTAACTTAGTAGGTGAAAAAAGTTATATGAACGGTAAGGATAAACAGGCAATTGTTCGTGAGGTAATTCGTTCAGCAGAACTAATTTCGAGACAACTAGGCTATATGACAATAAATTATTAAATTTAAAATTAGGAGGAATTCAATTATGTCCAATTCAACGCAAGTAAGTAAATTACAAGCCCGTTCTCAAAACATTTTTAAAATCATTGAGGAGAACAAGCATTTACTAAAACCGCCAGTGAATAATAAAGTGCTATGGGAAGACTCTGAGTTTTTAATTATGTTGCTTGGTGGCCCTAATGCTCGTCGTGAATTCCATGTTGACCCATCAGATGAACTATTCTATCAAATTAAAGGTTCTTGTTTTGTAGAGGTTATTAATGATGAAGGTAAACGTGAAGTAATTGAAGTGAAGGAAGGCGAAATGTTTATGCTACCAGCAAACGTCCCTCATTCACCACACCGCGTTGCAGACACATATGGAATTGTCGTGGAGAGAAAACGTAAAGAAGGCGAGTTAGAGGATTTAGTATGGCTATGCAGTGAATGTGACCATGAATTGTATCGTCTACGCGTACAAGTAACAAACATTGGGAAACAAATCTCAGATGGTATTGATTACTTCAACGCTTCTAAAGATTTACGTCAATGTGATAGTTGTGGACATGTAATGCCTGAGACTGTAAGTGAATGGCAATGAGAATCGATTTTCATACACATATTTATCCGAGAGATTTACCGAATTTTGCTAGTAAGTATGATAATGATAAGTGGCCTGTCTTAGAGCAAAAATGTTCTTGTGGAGCGGATATTATGGTAAGTGGTGAAGTATTTAGGGAAGTGACCAATCAAGTGTGGGACACAAAAAAACGCATTGAGGATATGGATCATGAGGGTGTAGATATGCAGGTTATTTCACCCGTACCTGTCACATTTTCTTATTGGGCACCTATTGAACAAGCGGTAGAGCTTGCACAATTCCAAAATAACTTTATTGCAGATGTTGTTAAAGCACATCCAGATCGTTTTATCGGCCTAGGAACTGTACCGTTGCAAGATGCAAAAGCGGCTGTTGTGGAGTTAAAACGGTGCAAAGAAATAGGTCTAGCCGGAATTGAAATTGGCACTAATATCAATGGAGAAAATTTGGACAGCGAGTATTTACTGCCATTTTTTGAAGCGGCAGAACAATATGAAATGCCGCTCTTTATTCATCCTTGGGAAACCTTAGCACAAGAGAGAACACCAAGACATAACTTTTTATATACAATTGGCATGCCGAGTGAAACAGCTTTAGCGGCAGCGAGCTTGGTGTGGAGTGGTGTAATGGAAAAGTGTCCGAATTTAAAGGTTTGTTTTGCCCATGGTGGCGGATCATTCCCTTATATTCTTCCACGTCTAGACCAAGGTTGGGATGTTTGGCCAAGCCTTAGACGTACAAAATATCCTCCAAGCCACTACACGAAAAATTTTTACTTTGATTCATTAGTATATGAATCACAAAATCTACATTACTTAATTGAACGTTTTGGCCATGAGAAAATTATGATGGGATCAGACTATCCATTTTTACTAAGAGAAATTAACCCTGGAAAAATCATAGATGAAACCTTGGACTTATCAGAAGAAGTACGTAAAGCCATTCTAGGTGAAAACGCTATGTCATTTTTAAATGTAGAAAGGAGCAGGGTTCTAAATGGTAAATCAAGTGAAAACGCCTGAAGAACGCTTGCAAGAGCTTGGAATAGAACTTGCTGAGCCAAGGGAAGCAGTTGGAAATTACGTTGGTTGTGTACGAACAGGTAATTTAATTTTTACATCAGGTCAAGGTGTCGATCAGTATCATGGCAAATTAGGTGAAGATTTAACAGTAAATGATGGCTATGCAGCTTGTCGCCAATCGATGATTAACCTGTTATCTGTATTGAAATCTGAATTAGGTGATTTATCGAAGGTGAAGCGTATTGTAAAAATTTTAGGAATGGTCAATTCTACGCCTGATTTTACACAACAGCCAAAAGTTATGAATGGTGCATCAGATTTATTAGTGGATGTTTTTGGAGAACGAGGCAAACATGCCCGTTCAGCAGTTGGGATGGCACAACTTCCTAATAATACAGCCATTGAAATAGAAATGGTTGTTGAAATTTCAGAATAATCAAAAAGCGACTTTGAGAAAAAGGTAAAACACTCTTTTTCTTAAAGTCGCTCCATAATTGAGGGAGTGAAAAGTGATGCAACATGCAACGTTTAAAACGAAAAGTATTAATTGTCGTAATTTCATAAACGGTGAATTCATTGACGCTACAGATGGGAAAGTGTTTGAAAATATAAATCCTGCTACAGAAGAAGTCATTGGATGGGTAGCAGAAGCGACTAGGGAAGAAGTCGATGCAGCAGTACAATCTGCAAAAGCTGCTTTGAAAGGACCGTGGGGAAAATTCACTGTCAAAGAGCGCTCTCTACTGTTACGACGTATTGGCGACCTCATTTTAGAAAATGTTGAAGAACTTGCTGCTTTAGAAACGATAGATACAGGCAAGCCGTATCATTTAGCGATAGAAATGGATATTAAACGTGCAGCACATAATTTCCACTTCTTTGCGGATTACGTTACTTCACTTGGCAATGAATCTTATAACCAAGACAATATGGCACTTCATTATTCAGTGACACGACCAGTAGGTGTCGTGGCTATGATTAATCCTTGGAATTTACCATTACTACTTTTAACTTGGAAATTAGCCCCTTGCTTAGCAGCAGGTAGTACTGCTGTTATGAAACCGGCGGAGCTTACACCAATGACAGCTACTCGCTTGGTTGAATTATGTCAAGAAGCGGGGATACCAGATGGTGTTGTAAATTTAGTTCACGGTTTTGGTGGGAATTCAGCAGGCGCTTTTCTATCAGAACACCCTGATGTAGATGCTATTACATTTACAGGGGAAACTAAAACAGGCACTACTATTATGAAGGCTGCTGCCCCTACATTGAAAAAAGTTTCATTTGAATTAGGGGGCAAAAATCCTACTATTATTTTTAAAGATTCGGACCTAGATGAAGTTCTTGCAACAACGCTAAAATCAAGCTTTACAAACCAAGGGCAAGTGTGTCTCTGTGGTTCTCGTATATATGTAGAACGTGATATTTATAAAGAATTTGTGGAGAAATTTGTAGCTCGTACAAAAGAATTAAAAATTGGAGATCCATTTGATGCAACGACAGATATCGGCTCTGTCGTAGGGAAAGAGCATTATGAAAAAGTAATGGGTTACATTCAAATTGCCAGAGAAGAGGGTGGCAATATTCTTACAGGCGGTGGTCGTCCAGCTACTATCGATAAAGGCTACTATATTGAGCCAACAATTATTACAGATTTAACGGATCAGGACCGTTGTGTACGCGAAGAAATTTTTGGCCCAGTTGTTACAGTATTACCTTTTGATACAGAAGACGACGTGATTTCCCGTGCAAATGATACAAATTACGGCTTAGGTGCAACTATTTGGACAAATGATTTAAGACGTGCACATCGTGTTGCAGGTCAAATTGAATCAGGCATCGTTTGGGTAAATACATGGTATTTAAGAGATCTTCGAACACCATTTGGTGGGATGAAACACAGCGGAATTGGGCGTGAAGGTGGCGCACACAGCTTTGAATTCTACTGCGAGGTCTCAAACGTAACAATTAAATTATAACTTGGGGGGAAAGCATGGTAGTGAATCTAATTGAATGGTCTAACAAATTATTAGAAGCAGAAAGAACACGCATTGGCATTGAGCCGATTACTCAATCAGCTAAAGATATTTCATTGAAAGATGCTTACTCCATTCAACTTGAAATCATTAATAGGAAGTTACTGAATGGCCATAAAATTACAGGTAAAAAAATTGGTTTGACATCTTTAGCAATGCAAAATCTATTAAACGTGGATGAACCAGATTATGGGCATCTTTTATCGAATATGGAAATTACAGAAGGAAAAACAGAACGATCAAGTTATTTAAAGCCGAAAGTCGAAGGCGAAATTGCGTTTGTACTGAAGTCTCCTTTAAAGGGACCTAATGTCACTGTTAAGGAGGTACTTGAAGCAACAGATTATATTGTAGCTAGTCTTGAAATCGTAGATAGTCGCATTGCCAATTGGCAAATAAAATTGCTCGATACCATTGCAGATAATGCTTCCTCTGCAAAATACGTACTAGGTCAAGTGAAACGAGAGGTCTTCAATGTCGACTTACCAGCAATCGAAATGCAGCTTTATAAAAATGGAGCGTTTATGAATGAAGGAAAGGGAGAAGATGTTTTAGGCAATCCAGCAAGTTGTGTAGCTTGGCTTGTAAACCGTCTAGCAGATTTCAATATTGGTGTTGAAGCAGGAGAGGTTATATTATCAGGTGCTTTATCGGCAGCATTGGATGCTGAACAAGGTGATAAGTTCACAGCCGACTTCGGTGAATTATTAGGTACAGTCGAACTAGAGTTTGTGTAAAGGGAGGAAGCTAGCATGACAAAAATAAAAGTGGGCATTATTGGTTCAGGTAATATTGGTACGGATTTAATGATGAAAATCCAAAGATCTCCGTACTTAGAGATGTCAGTACTTATTGGCATTGATCCTGAATCAGATGGCTTAAGACGTGCACAAGAGGCAGGTTTTCAGACGATTTCCAATGGGATTGAAGGATTTCTAGAGCAACCACATTTGGCGGATATTTTATTTGATGCAACATCAGCAAAGGCACATATTGCTCATGTGAAAGCTTTACAAGGTTTAAACAAAAGACTAATAGATTTAACGCCAGCCGCTGTAGGTCCATTTGTTGTACCGACGGTGAATTTGACAGAGCATATGGAAAAGCCTGTTGTAAACATGATTACGTGTGGAGGTCAGGCGACGATACCAATCATCTACGCCATTAGCCGTGTACAAAGTGTTGATTACGCTGAAATTGTTGCAACAATTGCTTCGAAAAGTGCAGGTCCAGGAACGCGAGCTAATATCGATGAATTTACAGAAACAACATCCAATGCAATTGAGCTGATTGGCGGTGCAAAAAAAGGAAAGGCAATTATTATTTTAAACCCAGCAGAGCCACCTTTATTGATGCGTGATACGGTGTTATGTCTCCTTGAAGAAGAAGCGAATACGGAAGAGATTATTAAATCCGTAAAAAATATGGTCGCAAAAGTAAATGAATATGTACCAGGTTATCGCTTGAAGCTAGATCCGATTGTAGATGGAAAGAAAGTTACCGTATTTATTGAAGTAGAGGGATTGGGAGATTATTTACCGATCTATGCTGGAAATTTGGATATTATGACGGCCGCTGGATTGAAGGTGGCTGAAGAAATGGCAAAAACAATGAGCGTTAGGGAGGTGGAAGTGCGATGAGTCAAATCTATTTAACAGAGGTTGCACTTCGTGATGGTAGCCATGTGGTTGCCCATCAATTTTCTTCTGAGCAAGTTCGTTATGTAACGAAGCAATTAAGTGAAGCCGGTGTACCGTATATTGAAGTCACGCATGGAGATGGTTTAGGAGGCTCGTCCCTTCAATATGGTTTTTCTAAAGAGCATGATATTGCGTTAATTAGAGCGGCAGCAGAAGTTGCTGGAGATTCTAAAATAACGGTTTTGCTTATTCCTGGAATTGGCACAATACATCATTTAAAAGAGGCTTATGAGGCAGGTGCTCGAGTTGTTCGTGTTGCTACACATGTAACGGAGGCAGATGTATCAAAGCAACATATTGAAACAGCGAAAGCACTAGGGATGGAGGCATTTGGGTTTTTAATGATGTCACATTCTGCATCACCTGAAAAAGTATTAGAGCAGGCGTTGTTAATGGAATCATATGGGGCTGATGCCGTGTATGTTACGGACTCAGCAGGGGCTATGCTACCGTCTGATGTACAGAATCGTATTCGTTTATTACGTGCTCATTTAAACATTGAGATTGGTTTTCATGCGCATAATAATTTGTCTCTGGCTGTTGCCAATACACTTGTAGCGATTCAAGAAGGTGCTACACGTATCGATGGCAGTATTTGTTGTTTAGGTGCAGGAGCAGGCAATACACAAACTGAGGTATTGGTCGCAGTATTAAATCGCATGGGTATTGAAACAGGCATAGATTTATACCAAATACTCGATCTGGCTGATTATGTTCGTGCCAATATTTTGCCACATCCACAAGATATTACGACAGGTAGTTTAGTAATGGGCTATGCAGGCGTATATTCAAGCTTTTTACGTCATGCCAATATAGCTGCTGAAAAAGTGGGTGTTGATGCTAGAGATATTTTAGTAGAGTTAGGCAAATTAAATGTTGTAGGTGGACAAGAGGATACGATCATTGAAGTAGCACAAAAAATTGCACAACAGAAAGTGGGGAGTGCATAGTGTCTTTATTTGAATATGCTGAGCGGGTGGCGGAAGCACAAGCAACAAAAGAGGCAGTTGAAAAGATTACTAACTCAAAACCAAATTTGACAGTAGAAGAAGCCTATGAGATTCAAAAAATTAGTATGGAAAAAACGATGACAGCTGACAATCGGTTTATCGGTTGGAAAATGGGCCTAACAAGCATTGCTAAACAGCAACAAGTAGGGGTGGATTCTCCAATTTATGGGCGTTTAACCTCACAAATGAATCTTAGGACAAATGAAATTATAGCTGCTGAATATATTCATCCACGTGTGGAAGCAGAGGTAGCCTTTGTTTTTAAAAAAGAGCTACAAGGTGCGGATTTAACACCATTAGAAGTATGGGATGCGATTGAAAACGTATTTCTAGCACTTGAAGTCATTGACAGTCGCTATAAAAACTTTTCATTTACTTTACCTGATGTAATAGCTGATAATGCTTCTTCATCGAAAATTTGGCTGAGTGCGCAAGCATTTTCACCTTATACATGTGATTGGGCTTCTATAGAAGTCATTTTGAAACAAAATGGAGAAGAGAAACTACATGGTACAGGAGCTGCGGTACTTGGTCATCCCATTTATTCGGTCATTGAATTATTAACGATGTTAGCAAAAGAAGGTAGAGGTATTTTGCCTGGTCAACTCGTTTTAACAGGTGGCATAACAGATGCAATTCCAGTAAAAGCTGGTGATGAAATAGAAGCAGACTATGGGACACTTGGCAAGCTAACATTAGTTGTGAAGTAGCGGGGACTAAATATGCCAATTGTTCAAATTCAGTTATTAGAAGGACGGTCTGTGGAGCAAAAGAAAAAAATTATACAAGAAGTTACAACTACCATTGTTCAAACGGCACGAGTTCCAATTGATAGTGTAAGAGTTATTTTAATAGAAGTGCCACCCGTTCATTGGGGAATTAGTGGAAAGACGAAGGCGGAGCCATAACCAATGCAACATATTAAATCAAAAATAGAGGGGATATTTTATGATAAAAAAACCGCTAAAGTTTATGCTAGTTAGTTGTTTATTCGCACTTTTATTCGTTTTGGCAGCTTGTGGTAACTCAAACACAACAAATGAAACAGATGCAAAGACGGACAATAAATCAGCTGTGTCAGCAACTAGTTCGGATGAAGATATTCCAAAGAAGAAATTTAAGCTTGCCCATATTACATCAACAGATCATATGTGGCATAAAGCTGCTGAAAAATTTAATGAAGAATTAAAGGCACGCTCAGATGGCAAAATGGAGCTTGAAATTTACCCTGCAAGTCAATTAGGGACTGAAGCGGACATGGTACAACAAGTAGAGGCAGGCTCGATAGACTTTGCTTTTATTACAGCCGCTTTTTTAAGTACGCGCACACCTGAGATGGCTGCATGGTTCGCACCATACACGTTTGAAAATTTACAAGAAGCTTCAGATGCAAGTCATACCGATATTGCACGTGAGATTTTAGGAAAAGTAGACGGAACAGGATTAAAAGGGTTGGATTACCTTTTCGCTGGTCAACGTACGATGGTATTGAAATCAAAAGAAGTTAAAAAAGCTTCGGATTTAGCAGGTTTAAAAATGCGAGTAACACCAAGTCCGCCGCTCCAAAAATTTTATAAAGATGCGGGAGCTGCACCAGAAGGATTACCATTACCAGAAGTATATTCAGCATTACAAACAGGCGTTATTGACGGAATGGATATGGATTTAGATGCGACAATCACAAATAAATACTCCGAAGTAGCCAAGTATGTAGCTGTAACAAACCACATGGTATGGCCATCAATTGTCGTAGCAAATGAGGGAATGTTTGATGGATTATCTGAAAATGCTCAAAAAATCATTAATGAATCCTTACAAGCAGCAATAGCTTATGCAGTAGAAACACGAGTTGGACAAGAAGAAGAATTCAAAAAAGAACTTGCCAGTCAAGGAATGACTGTTTATGAGTTGGGGGCAGATGTATTTAAAGAGCAAATCGAAGCATTTGACGCCGAGTATAGTGCAAAATCTGCTTTAATTAAACAGTTTATTAATGAATTCCGTAAGTAAATGGGGGAATGGCTAGATGGCGAAAATTAGTCAAGTTATTACTAAAATCGAAGAACTACTGATGATCATTTTAATGGCTGCGCTTGCTATCTTAATGATATTTGCGGTTATTTTTCGTTATTTCTTTAAAGATCCCATCCCTTGGGCTGGTGAAGTTTCGATTTTCTTATTAATATGGACTTCGTTTATTGGAGGAAGCTGGGGTCTGAAATATGGTACTCAGGCTTCAGTTACATTTTTATATGATGCTGTATCTAAGCGTAGTAAAAGGATTTTTAAAATTGTTCAGGATTGCATGATGATTGCGTTCTTATTTATATTAATCTATTACGCTTACAAATGGATGATGAATCCTGCCATGTTGCTACAAAAATCGAGCTCCTTACAATTACCAATGTGGATTCCTTATAGTGCAGTATTAATTGGATTAATTTTTGCAGCAATCCATCTTCTTTCACATTTAATTGACACACTTAAAAATAGAGAAGGAGAAAATACATGACTTATATTGTACTCGTTATTTTCTTTCTTTTACTTATCATTGGTATTCCCATCTCAATGGTGCTTGGTATTACGACAGTTATTTATTTCATCTTAAATGGTCAGGTGACATTATTAGATTCTACACCATTACGTATGTATTCAGGGCTTGAAAATTTTGGCCTATTAGCGATTCCGTTATTCATGTTAATGGGTGAAATTATGAATGAGGGCGGTATTACAACGAGGCTTGTTCAATTTGCTCGTGTCCTTTTTGGGCATTTTAGGGGAGGGCTGGCCTATGTGACAGTTATTGCCAATATGTTTTTAGCATCGATTCTAGGTTCAGCAAATGCTCAAGCTGCAATGATGAGTAAAGTAATGGTACCGCAAATGGAGAAGGAAGGCTATAAACGTGAATTCGCAGCGTCTATAACATTAGCATCTTCTATTATCGCACCTATTATTCCACCAAGTATGATTTTCATTATTTACGGTACGTTATCAAGTACATCTGTTGGCGCTCTATTTATGGCTGGGATTCTCCCAGGGATTATTTATGGTCTTGTTTTTATT
Organism: Lysinibacillus sp. FSL L8-0126; assembly: GCF_038630385.1. Lineage (NCBI taxonomy): Bacteria > Bacillati > Bacillota > Bacilli > Caryophanales > Bacillaceae > Lysinibacillus > Lysinibacillus sp. FSL L8-0126. Next base: position 2,413,399 of record NZ_CP152028.1, read on the forward strand.
TTAGTTATTTCTTATATGGGCTATAAACAACAATTCCCAAAAAGTGAACGGGCTTCGTGGGCAGATATTAGAAGCAAGTCATTAAAAGTAATCCCAGCACTATTAATACCCATTACAATTGTTGTAGGTATTCTAACAGGTGTATTTACAGCAACAGAATCTGCTGCTATCGCTTGTTTACTAGCAGTAATTGTCGGTTTATTTGTCTATAGAGAGTTAAATATCAAAAAGCTCCCTAAAATGCTAATCAATACGGTGACAAATACAGCTACAGTAACATATTTAATTATTATGGCCAATATTTTTGGATGGATGATTGCCTTTGAACGAATTCCACAATTGTTAGTAGAAAATATGTTAAACATTACAGAAAGTCCATGGGTATTCTTATTATTAGTGAATTTAGCATTGTTACTAATCGGCATGATACTAGATGGAATTGCCGCATTAATTATTCTAGTACCTGTCATGATGCCACTCGTAATAGCATTTAATATTGACCCGGTGCATTTTGGAGTCATCATTTGTATTAACTTAACGTTAGGCTTATTAACACCGCCAGTAGGGACAGGACTTTTCATCGTATCATCGATGGCAAAAGTGAAGTTTGAAACGCTAGTAAAGAGTGTTTTTCCTTTTATTGTTATTTCCTTTATCGTGCTACTATTCCTAACATATATTCCGGACCTTGTATTATTCGTACCAAGATGGTTGGGGATGTAGGGAGTAGCAGGTACGTTAATTAGGAGAATATTAGGCTATCTTATGGTTGCTTTTATAGTCAATTAATATATGGTACTACATTTTTTTAGTTAATTGTGAAGGAGGGTGCACGACTTCTGCTTGCCCAGAAAACGAGCATCCTGTAGCGGAAATCAATCACAACTTTAATAGTAATAGTTAAAGTAGGCTAATCACAACACACTTGAAAGATTGACCACTGTATTAGGTGGAAATGAATTGGCTCATCGAGCGTAAAAGGTGGTTTTGATGGATTATGCAACAGATGAAACGTATTGCAATGTGGATCATCATTGCTCAATTTTTAACTGCCTTTGTTGGGAGAAGCATTAGCCCTCTAATGTTCTATATTAGTGCAGACTTATCATTGAATAAAGGGCAGTTAGGATTTCTTCCAACTGCTCTTTTTATTGGTCAATTTATAGCAACATTGCTAGTTGGCTATTTAGCAGATCGATTGAGTACCCGTAAAATAATGGTTTGCTTGATGATTATTGTTGGAACAGGCTTTTTAAGTTTTGCTTGGATAGACAATTATACGTTGGCCTTAGTATTTGTTGTATTAGCAGGGATGGGTTATGGAGGAATGCATCCTGTTACAAATCGTTTCCTTATGAACATACTTCCAGTAAATCAAGTTTCATTACTAATGGGGTTAAAACAGATGTCTATTACACTAGGTTCAGCAGGTTCGAGTGTTGTCCTGATTCCATTAGTAGCTTACATTGGTTGGCGTTATACATTGTCTGTAGCGGCAGTAGTATTATTATTGTTTAGTTTCATAATGCCTTTTGTATTAAAAACAAAAGAAGATTCACAAACTGAGATAGCTACTAAATTGCCTTTACGTCAGCAGTTACGCATTTTCCTTCATTCAAAATGGCTCTTTTTTACGAATAGCTCTGCATTCATCTTAATGGGTATTCAAATGACATTTAACACCTACATTATATTATTTTTGTATGAAATAAAGGACTGGCCTATTTATAGTGCTGGCATATGCTTGGCTATTGCTGAAATTAGTGGGGCAAGCGGGCGAGTGTTGTGGGGGATTATTAGTGATAAATTTTTTAATAAAAATCGATGGGCTGTATTATTAATCATTACTATACTAAGCGCAAATGGGATAATCCTTATGTATTTTACCTATTCCACCTTTTTTATAGTGATGTGTATAGCAATTATAGGTTTTTCTCTTGCGGGCTTTAATGGTATATGGATGACGCTAGCTGTTGAAAGTGTAGAAAAATCGATGAGTGGTTTTGCAAGTGGGTTTAGTATAATGGTGGCATCCATAGGTGTATTTTTAATTCCACCGGTTTTTGGTTCACTTGTGGAATATTGGGGTTATTTCGTAGGTGGGATTTTTTTAATTAGTCTATTTTCCTGCTGTGCCATATTCATGGTAATAGCACTATTTACTGTCAAGAAAGTCCAACCATCATAGCTGATAGTCACCACGTTGAATACAGTACCACAAGAGCATGTATACTAACTGCGACCTCAGGAAGAATTTTTCTAGAATGAACGCTAGCCCTGATCATACGAGGAAATTGATAAAATTCAAGATTCTAGTAAATTTTCAATAGAGCTTGTAAATGATTTCATCATGAAAGTTGTCACATAATCCACTTTTTGTTATACTAAAAGGTGTTGTGATGTTTCAAAGTTCGGGAGGTGCAGTGAATGCATACAGTAGTATTAGTTTCATTAGTTATCGTATCATTAGCGTTGATCGTTGTGGTATTACTTCAATCTAGTAAAAGTGCAGGCTTATCAGGTGCCATCTCGGGTGGAGCTGAGCAACTATTTGGAAAGCAAAAAGCACGTGGTATGGATTTAATCCTTCACCGTGCAACAATTGTGTTAGCTATACTATTTTTCATTTTAGCAGTTGCTATTACAAAAATCTAATAGTTGAAGATATATCGCCTAACCAAATTGGTTGGGCGTTTTCTTTTATCAAAACTAAATGGTAAATTCTCTCTCCATAGCAAAAATTGAATTGTAATTTGCGATCCAGCTTGTTATTCGCTAGACATAATCGAGATGGCTATAATGGGTATAGTATGGATGAGTGTTTTAGGATGAAGGAGTGCTTACAATGAACAAATCATTATCACAGCCATTTTTCTTTCAAGCAGGACCACGTGCTGTATTATTATTACACGGCTTTACTGGTAGCTCTGCAGATGTACGAATGCTTGGTAGATTTTTAGAGAAAAAAGGGTATACTACTTTGGCACCTCACTATAAAGGTCACGGTGTGGAACCAGAAGAACTAATCACAACAGGTCCAGCAGACTGGTGGCAGGATGTCGTTGCCGCCTACAAACAGTTACAGGATGCTGGCTATCAAGAAATTGCTGTCGCTGGTCTTTCATTAGGCGGTGTGATGGCACTAAACGTGGCATTAAATAATCCTGTTAAAGGAATTGTCACAATGTGCGCCCCTATGACAATGCGTACAACAGACATTATGTTTGAGGGTGTCTTGAAATATGCAAGGGATTATAAAAAGTTTTTAGGAAAACAAAATGAGCAAATTGAAGCAGAAGTAGCACTCATTGCTGAAAAAGGGATGCCATCTCTACAGGAGCTACGTGAATTTATTGCCCGTACACGACAAGAAATTGACATGATTTATGCGCCTATTTTTGTCATACAAGCTACAAATGATGAAGTAATAGAGACAGAATCTGCCAACATTATATATAATCAAACTGAGTCACTTGAAAAGCATATCAAGTGGTATGAAAACTCAAAACATGTTATTACATTGGATCAAGAAAAAGATCAATTACATGAAGATATTTATCGCTTTTTAGAAAGCCTAAATTGGGCACAATAATTATAAATAGGATTTTCTCATGAAGGAGGGAATATGTATGAAAGACCAAAAAGATACACTACAAAGTCGTTTACTCGATTTTTTCAGCAAAGATGATTATAAACCATTAACTGTCGGTGAAATCGAGGATGAATTCGGTTTTGAGGATGCTGAGGAGTTCAAGGAGCTTGTCAAAACCCTTGTCCGTATGGAAGGGCAAGGCTTAGTTGTGCGTTCTCGCTCCAATCGTTATGGCCTACCAGAGCGTATGAATTTGCTAAGGGGTAAATTTATCGGACATGCGAAGGGCTTCGGTTTTGTGACACCTGATGTCGAGGGCATGGATGATGTATTCATTCCACCGCATGAAATTAATGGTGCGATTAATGGAGACATCGTTTTAATTCGTGTCTTAAAAGAATCATTTGGGGACCGACGAGAAGGGACTGTCACAAAGGTCGTCGAGCGCGGTCAAACAAGCTTTGTCGGCACATTCCAGGCTAATCGAGGCTTTGGCTTTGTTGTCTTAGACGATAAAAAGCTACCGATGGATATCTTTATCGCAAAGGGAGACACATTAGGAGCTGTTGACGGTCATAAGGTTGTTGTTGAGGTTGCGACATGGCCAGAGGATTTAAAATCCGCAACAGGCTATATTACCAAAATTTTAGGGCATAAAAATGATCCAGGTGTGGATATTTTATCGATCTTATATAAGCACGACATTCCACCTGAATTCCCAGACGAAGTCATCGCAGCTGCTCAACGCGTCCCAGATGAAATTACAGAGGCAGATTTAGTAGGTCGTCGTGATTTGCGACATGAAACGATCGTGACCATTGATGGTGCAGACGCAAAAGACTTGGATGATGCGGTAACCGTAACGAAAAATGTAGATGGTACTTACAAGCTTGGCGTACATATTGCAGACGTTAGTTATTATGTTACGCAAGGCTCGGTCATTGACATCGAAGCTTATGACCGTGCAACAAGTGTTTATTTAACAGACCGTGTAATCCCTATGATTCCACATCGTCTATCAAATGGTATTTGTTCATTAAATCCACAGGTTGACCGTCTAACATTATCCTGTGAAATGATTATTGATGGGAATGGTAATGTCATTTCACACGAAATTTTCCAAAGTGTCATTAAAACGACAGAGCGTATGACATATAAGGACGTTTACATGATTTTAGAGGAGCAGGATGAGGCACTAATCGAACGCTACGAGCCACTTGTGCCAATGTTTAAAAATATGGCTGAGCTATCTGGTATTTTACGTCGTAAACGTGAAACACGAGGGGCGATTGACTTTGACTTTAAAGAATCCAAAGTCCTTGTCAATGAAGAAGGCTGGCCAGTTGATATTGAATTACGTGAACGTACAGTAGCAGAGAAGCTAATTGAGGATTTCATGCTTGCTGCCAATGAAACAGTTGCAGAGCACTTCCACTGGATGAATGTACCGTTCCTATACCGTATTCACGAAGATCCAAAGCCTGAAAAGCTCCAACGCTTCTTTGAATTTGTTACGAACTTCGGTATTTTAATTAAAGGTACTGGTAATACAGTGCATCCGAAGGCACTGCAAGATGTTTTAAAAGCCATTGATGGTATGCCAGAGGAGCCAGTTATTTCAACAATGCTACTACGCTCGATGCAACAGGCAAAATATTATCCTGAAAGCCTTGGTCACTTTGGCTTATCAACGGATTTCTATACACACTTCACATCACCAATTCGTCGTTATCCAGACTTAATCGTACATCGTTTAATTCGTACGTATATAATTAATAAGGATACTTCTAGAGAAACGATTGCACAGTGGAGTATGGCAATGGATGAAATTGCCGACCATACTTCTGAGCGTGAACGTCGTGCTGTAGATGCCGAACGTGATACGGACGCTTTGAAAAAAGCACAGTACATGTCTGATAAAATTGGCGAGGAATTCGAAGGGATCGTTTCATCTATTACAAACTTCGGTATTTTCGTGGAGCTGCCAAACACAATCGAAGGGCTTGTTCACATCAGTAATATGACAGATGATTACTACCGCTTCGATGATCGTCAAATGATTATGATTGGTGAACGAACAAATCGTCAATTCCGTATTGGTGATGAAGTGACAGTCCGTGTTGCCAATGTCATTATTGAGGAGTCATCCATTGACTTTGAAATCGTTGGAATGGTAACTTCATATGGACGAACACGTAAAGCAGCTCCTACTGTCATCCATGCACGTAAAAATTATAGTGATAACAAGGGTGGACGCAGTCAACGAAGTACACGCAGCGACGAAGAAAAAGGCGGACGTGGTGGCAACCGTAGAGGCGGTCGCCAAGAGGATGACCGTGGAAGTCGTAGCGCCAAGCAAGGTGAACGTCGTGAAAGCGACCGTGACCCGCGTGGTCGCCGCAAAGATGACTCAAGCCCAGGTCCTAAAAAACGCGTGAAACAAAAGCAAAAGTTTTACGAGGGCATTGCAAAGAAAAACAAAAAGAAAAAATCAAAACGTAAATAAGCATTAGCGAAAGTGTCCTAAGTAAGGATGCTTTCGCTAATGCTCAACCTTTAAGTAGAGGGTGAAGAATATGGCAAAAGGTTCTGGAAAAGTATTAGCACAAAACAAAAAAGCTGGACATGATTACTTTATTGAGGAAACAATCGAAGCAGGCATGGTCCTAACCGGCACAGAAATCAAATCCATCCGTGCAGGCAAGGCCCAACTAAAGGACTCCTATGTCCGAATCACCAATGGCGAAGCATGGATTAGCAACATGCATGTCAGCCCCTTCGATCAAGGCAACCGTTTCAATCACGACCCACTGCGCGCCCGCAAGCTGCTGCTCCATAAAAAGCAAATCGGCGAGCTAGTCGGTGCCGTAAAACGTGACGGCTACACAATTGTTCCATTGAAAATGTACATCAAAGACGGCTATGCCAAGCTTTTAATCGGCGTCGGCAAAGGGAAAAAAGACTACGATAAACGTAACGACATGCGCAAAAAAGAAGCCAAACGCGAAATGGAACGTACCTTCAAATCAAAAAATCAATATTAATAGATTTCGAGAAAGCTCACCTTGTTGTTGGTGAGCTTTTTTAGGTGTTGATGCTGGGCGAGGCGGATAGAACAGCGAAAGTGACGGATAGAGATTGAAATGTGGTGGATAGCACAACAAAAGTGATGGATAGAAAGCCCAATCTAGCGGATATCCTAGGTATTTAAGCCAATTTTTTATACAATAGCGAGATACTTGAACTATCGCTAGTTTTGTTTTATAATATGTATTACTGATTGCCAGATTTCATGGAAGCGTACTTTAAGCTCCCACCGTACTAGAAGCAATTCTAGCTCTTTGTTTGAACGAAGCCCAACCGCTTTGATTCATATATCAAGGGGACGTTACGGATTCGACAGGGATGGTTCAAGCTTTAGTCGCGCGTCGGAGGGCTCGGCTCCGTCATCAACGACAGTTATATAATAACTGGCAAACAACAAAACTTAGCTTTCGCAGCGTAAGCTCGTAAGCGCTCTGCCTCTCTATCGCCCATGTAGAGAACGTGGGGCCCAACTTTAGTGGGATACGGTCGATGGTGCCACCTGAGTCATCGACAAGAGATTTCCAGGTTAGCGTACAGGACGCCTGTTTGTCGGCATAATGTTACGTGAATCCTAAATAGGCAAACTACACGCGTAGAAGCTGAAGTATTGGAGTCTTTGGACGCGGGTTCGACTCCCGCCGTCTCCATACATAGTATTTAGCAGTAGAAATGCTGTTAAATCAACGTTTATAAGAGTTAGGGTAACTTGATGAAGGTGTTAAACTTTCAAAAAGACTCCCTAACTTTTTTCGTTTTTAAGGGTACATTTAATTGAATACTTGCGTTTATAAACCTTCTAATTCACACAATGAATAGGGGGTTTTTTTGTTTGGATAAAAGCAGAAAGCATGGTGTGTTTTCGATGGGAAATGCACGTCAAGTTAATCCTAAAGCTAGTAACAATCATTGGATACCAATTGATTACGCATTAGAAATAGTATTTAAGCAAATGAACATCGCTGGCAATAGACCTCGTACTATTGATAGCTATGATTATATTTTTCGGGGATTTTGTGAAGCTAACAAGATTCTCTATGTAGAAGAAATTACGATTGATACAATTTATAGCTATTTAGAAGGTCTAGATGTTTCACAGCAAACGAAAAAAATACGTTTAAAGACCATTAAAGCCGTGTTAGGAAAATTCTATTTCAATGATTGGCTGAAAGATAAGTTCTGGCTAAAGATTCAAATTAAGGTTGATACAGAGGTAAAAGCAGCAGCTAAAGAAGGCGATATTCTCAAACTGGTTCACTTCATAGATAAATCGACCTTTATCGGATTTAGAGACGTTACTGCTATTTTGCTGATGTACAGAACTGGAATCCGTATCCATACACTTTGTGAGTTGAAGGAAAGGCATATTGACTTTGAACACCAGTGCCTAAATTTAGATGGTTCAACATTAAAAAATCACAAGTTTTTAAAGCTGCCATTAGATGATGAATTAACTGAAATGCTGCAACTGCTGATTAAGCAAAATAAAAAAATTCGTCAGCATTACAAGATTAACAATCAAAGTGTGTTTATCACACAGAATGGCTTGTCTATGAGTACATCAAAATCATCAAACTGTGCAATTTCTAAACAGCTTAATAAGTATTCAAAATGTTTTGGCTTAGAAAATATTAACCCACATGCGATTAGAAGGGGCTATGCGAAAAATCTATTGAATAAGGGGGCTAGTGTGCCTTTAATCAGTAAGGCATTAGGTCATTCTGATTTAGCAGTAACAACGCAGTATTTAGATCTTAACGTGGAAGAAGTAGCACGTAGCTTAAAGGATTATTTATAGACAAATAAAAAAGAGAGTGCTGGAAACACCCTCTTGAAGAAATGCACTATATGTTTGGCGACATTAGTGCGAAACCCATAAAAAAATCGACACACAATCGATAACTGAATATGAGTTACATTGCCTTCATTTTACTTCAAAAAAAGCTTAAGTGCAAAGGTCTACTTTCCTATTGTCTTTCTTAGGAAAAACTCTTTCGAGGTTGCCCACTAACTCGAATCAAAACAAAACTGGAAAGGTTATGACTTAGCCGATGCATTAACTAAGTCTAGGGCACTAATAAGCGAGTTCCTTGTTTCTCGTAGTGTCTGAAGGGTGGTAGCGACCATTAACAGCTAGGTGTGGAAGGTCTGAATGATTACGGTCATGCAGAATACACGATATATTGTAATTGTTGCCGAGTTCCTCATAACAGTAGGATAGGCATTCACGATACATACAAAGAGTGTGTAGACGGATTACAAGACGTTTCGGGGGCAGAAGTAGAAACTACGTGTATTGATTCGAGAGAGTCACATTTAAACAAGGGCATACGTACTGGAAACCTCAAATGACGGATTCATGAAGTACAAGCGAATGTCTGTCTATGTCATTGATTCAATTTTTAGTCTCAGTGATATAGGCAGTCATTTTCAGCACCACCTGTTGTCCTCAACTCAGGCTTCATGGTGGGAGGGGAATCAAGGTTTGTCAATATAATAGTAAGGGAGATAAAAATAATGTCGGATGAAACCAGAATTATTCGCTATTTATTAGGGGAGGCAGTGCGAGAATATCAAGGTAAGTTAAAACTTGAAATTGCATTAAGTGTATTTGGTATAGAACCTAAATTATCCGATAATCCAAAAAGGATTTTAAAGTATGTACTAGATGGTGATGGAGAATTTAGATTACCAGAAATCAATGAATCGGTTGAAGAATATTTAAATGCTGCATGGTGTCAAATCCAACAGATTTATACTATTCCTGATAAAGATAGTTAAGCTTTGTTTGTCCTCAGATTGAAGTTATAAGTGGAAACTATTATTAAAGATGCTAATTAGGGTCTTCAACTATAGAGGTGAATTAAATTGGAAAACGAATTGAAAATGATTTTGGAAATGTTACAAGAAATGAAAATTGAAATGAACCAACTCTTTGACAAGATGGAACAGCGTCTTGATAAAGTTGAAGAACGCCTTGAATCAGTCGAAAACAAACATAATGGCATTGGTCAACAACTTGAAGAAACTGAAAAAGCTATACAGTCACAAGCAAGAACACAACGAGAAACTGAAAATGCAGTTCAAAGAACACAAGATTTCTTTAAAATCACTTTAATGGACATGAAGCAAGAAATACTTTCTTTAAAGATGGAACAAGTATCACACAAAGAACTGCATGAATCTGTAAGGTATCTTACACATAAATTACAGGAAGTGGATATGGAACTTCACGTTATGCGAAAAAAGTAGTAAGAAACCAGCTAAAGAAGAAGCAAAGTTTGCTGGCATTGGTGAAACAATTAAACTTGGTGACGTTGAATTTACAGTGAATGAAATCTACTACTAAGAATGTTGTTGGGGAATTTGGAAGCAATACACAGGGTACATACCTTCTTGCTAACGTGACAGTAACTAACAAGGATAATGAAGCAATTACAACTGATACTTCTTTCTAAAGAAACAAGAAATAATTTATTAAAAGTCGTTCGGATAGTCGGACGGCTTTTTTATTTTATATGTCCTATTTTTGATGATATCTGCAAGTACTTCTATGTAGGGTTTATTTTTCACCCTAGTAATTATAAAAGGAAGGTTGATTTAATATGCAAGGAAATTTAACACTGCAACATGAAAGGGTTATTGATTTAGCTAAAGGTGAGGTACATGAAGAATCCTACATTAAAGTAAATGCGAATGTTTTAAACAATGGTCTAATCGCAAAGATTGGGGTATATGAGTTTGCTACACTTATGACACTCATCTCATACGTCAATGAGAAAGGAGAATGCTGCCCAACACAACGGCAATTAGCTGAACGAATTGGTGTCCATAGAAAAACAGTTAGTAGGTATATAAATAATTTGCTTTTTGTAAAAATTAACGACAAGCCAATCGTAACTAGAACAAAAACTATAGTAGAAAGAGAAGGGTGGACTAAAAGTTGGTATAAAATTCATTTATAAAAAAGATCTTAAGTACGTGTCCTTTTTCATGTGAATTATGCAAGTGTCCCTTTGTAAGAATATTCTTACACAAACACATGGAAAAGGAGATAACGTATAAAATGTTTTGCAAGAAACCTACACAAACGAAAATTAACATTATTGATTCAATTATGGGAAGTGGAAAAACCAGCTGGGCAATTCAGTATATGAAGAATGCCCCAGCCTATCAGAAGTTCATGTATATTACACCATTTAAAACTGAGGTAGAACGAGTAATAGCATCTGTTAACCGTGGCTTTAAACAACCTAATGAAGATAGAGAAGGGGACACGAAACTAGAGGATGTTAAACGTCTAATTGCTGCTGGTGAAAATATTGTATCTACTCATTCACTATTAAAAAATATAGACCGTGATTTTATTGATCTGTTGGAGATGGAAAATTACACGTTAATTCTTGATGAAGTTATGGATGTAATTGAACAAGTAGATATTGCAACAGATGATTTAAAAATGCTAGTAGAAAATAAGGTGATTGGATTAGGTAAAAATGGTTTGGTGGAATGGCAACAAACTGATTATAAAAAAGGCTTTTTTGAAAAAGTAAGAAATTTGGCTAATTCGGGAAAACTAATGATGTATGAAGATAAAGATAAGGTACCAGTAGCGTTGTATCGGTTATTTCCTGTTGAAACATTTAATTGTTTTGAAAGTGTATTTATATTGACTTATATGTTTGATGGTCAGATTCAACGTGCTTATTTTGACTTGTATGGTCAAAAATATGTGTATAGAACTGTCGTAAAGGAAGGAAAGGATTATAAATTAGCACCATATGTTTCCTTTGAAAATGAAGATAGAACGCATTTAAAAAGAATGATAAACATTTATTACCTTTCACCTAATGACAGAAAAGATATGAACAAGATGGGGAATAGGCACAATTATTTTAGTGTATCTGATTTAAAGCAAAAAACTGCAAGTAAGGATGCGAGAAAAGTAATTAAAGATAATGCATATAACTTCTATCGTAACAAATGTACTGTGCCTACAGATGAAGTAATGTGGACTACCTTTAAAGATTATAAGGATAAATTAACCCCAAGGGGATTAAAAGAACAATTTGTAAGTGTAAATGCAAGGGCTACAAATGAGTTTCAACACAAAAGTACATGTATTTATTTAGCTAACGTTTATATGAATCCTTTGACAAAACATTTCTTTAATAAACAAGGTGTTGAAGTTAATATGAATTTATTTGCTTTATCAGAACTACTACAATGGATCTTTCGTAGCCGTATTCGTAAAGGTGAACCAATAAACATATATATACCATCTATCCGAATGAGAACTCTATTGGAACAGTATCTTAATAATGAAGTTTAATATTATCTTTACTCTCGAAGGGTGGTAAACAAACGCTGTAACCATTGGTGTATAAGGGTTTCTAGCATGTTTCTTTAAAAAGAAAGTATTAGAAAAGTATATAAGTAATTTGCTAAATAACTTGCGGTAGAAAAATCTACCCCAGTCATTCAGGAAGAACACTAGCGTGTCCTTCTTGTACTAGATAAAAAATAACTAATATTATTAGCTTTAAAACTGTGTGGGCGTGAAACGTCCACATACGTAGCGAAGCGAAGTACAGAGAAAGGGGGGGAATTGAATGGCATACAATAGTAGTGTATTTGATAATACGATTAAATTAGCAATGAGAAATCAATCAGTTATCGAAGGGAGACGAATATCTGAAGAAGATATAATAGTAATAGCGTTGCATGATTTGATAGGAAAGCAAGAAAAGGTCATGAATAAATACTGTGCAAAAATATGCAAATAAAAAGTTATAGAGTTGGGGGATACCAAGTGTGGCAGGCAATTAAGCTATACTACAACAAGTAGATGCACAATATACACGTCCCCCTACAAACTTTTTTTGCACAGGATTATGGATTAAGCACTATCCACTAGACATTAGAAGACCAATGAATAATATTCCTTTTTAGGGACGTTACATAGAAGATGCTAAAAAAGGAACTAAAAAAAAGCTAACACCATTTAGAGTGTAGCCTTTCGTTTAGCACGTATAAGCGTACTTTTAGAGATCCCTGTCATGTTCTCAACTTCTTTATATGAGTGGCATTCTAATAATCCTAAAGCATGTTCTATTTGTTTTTGGCTGTACTTGTTTGGTCTACCTTCTCTAAAGTCGTCACGCTGTTTGGCGATGGCTTTTCCTTCTTGTGTACGTTCTACAATCATATCTCTTTCAAACTCTGCAAAAGCAAAAAAGATATTCTTAATAAGCTTAGACGCTGGGGTGTTATCCATGTAACCCATATTTAAGATGTGAACAGCTATCCCTCTATCAATTAGTTGTTTTACTAATTCACTTCCTTGTGAGGCTGAACGTGCGATACGGTCTAGTTTAGTTACAACCAATGTGTCACCTTCTTTTAATACCTGTAGTAACTCATTGAATTGAGGTCTATCTGTCTTAGTACCTGTAAATTTTTCTTGATAAATCTTATCACAACCAGCACCTTCTAATGCTTTTAATTGTACTTCTAAATCTTGTGAAGCTGTTGATACCCTTGCATAGCCATATTTCATTATGTAATAGCCCCTTTTGACGTCTTATTTATGACACTAAGTTATGACACGTTTTGATACCTTGATAATACAGGATATAGTTAAAGGTGTCAATTCTTATAAGTTGAGACCCCTTTTGAATAAAAAAGACCACCTCGTTATGAGATGGATACATCAATTTAGCTATTCAACTAAGCACCCCGTTACTTTAAGTGCAAATCTTTACAATCTTCAATGAAAGTAAGTGTCTTTTCAAACAATTTTAGTTGAATCTCTAAATAAGTAAGGTTATTAGGGAGATTATCGAATAGTTTCACTTCATCAATTTCTGATATTGGCAATTGGCCAAGTTCCTTAACCTTGGCAAAGTATAACCTTCCAAAAACCTTACTAAAAGAATCATCCATTGAATAGTCGCTAATTGGAAATAAATCAGCTACTTTACACCCTGTCTCTTCAAATAACTCTCTTTTAGCTGTTTCAATAATTAGTTCTCCAGGTTCTCTGTGCCCACCAGGAATTTCCCATGACTTTCGTTCATTATGTTTTACGTAAAGCCACTTCTCCTTATAAATAGTACTTATAACAGCAAACTTTAAATCCTTTTCATTTACTGAACCTATATCATAAAATTGAATTTTCATTTTTTGCACCTCAAATTTTATGGTTACTATTACTTTAAATAAATTCTTTACACTATGGAATTATCCTTTAAATTTAGCAGTAACAACCTAGCATTCTGTTTTCTTATTCAACTTAACTGCCTCGGTAGTTGAAGAAGAATCCAATCCACAATTCATAAGTTATAAATGCAATTTATCTTTCTAGCTATTTTCTATGACTTGAGTGTCTAAAACCTTTTTCATAAGAATGCTAGCAAATTCAATACCTTCTTTTTCGTTAAGTATATCTTTAAGATATATATTTTCACCAGCAGTATAGGAAGTAGGGAACTTTATACTTAAATATGTCATTGATTTTTTTTTAGAATGCCAAAAGCGATATTTAACTTCCTCTTTGCCTTCGTAGGAAATTAGAAATTTATCTATCATCATGCCTTTTTTATACCAATTTATAATTTCTTTATTTACATAGACTTCATTCCATGAATCAAAGAAGGGAAAGTGTGCCATAGTATTTCGAATAAATTTAAATAATTCTTTGGCTATATTAGATTCCATAGGTGGTCTTTTCAATTCGATAATTTTTATAACATGTTTAAGTGGTTCGTAGTTTAAGAGTTCAGCATAGACTGTAAACATAGAATTTATTTTAGTAAATCGATAATATGAATCTTTATCCCAAAAAGAATCTTCCATAATTTCTTCATACAAATCATAAAATCTGTTATATGCTAAGTTTAAAAACATTTCTTCTGCTTTATTAGGTCTTGTATTATTTTCCATATGTTCTCCTCTAAAATATTTTAATTAAATTTTAAAAAGATATAATAATTGTAAACTAGCTACGAACTGGAAGGAAAGGTAATGAATAAATGGTTTAAAGAATACTTAGATAGTAAGAATAACGGAATAGAAGTGAAAGTTGTAAAGCGTGAGATAATAACGCCTGAACATGTTGCAACACCTGATCTTGAAGGGGAATGGAGAAATATAGCTGATTGATAGTATGGATAGACAACCACTCGCCTTGACAGGAAGCAATAGTAAGAATGCAAACAAACAAACAAACAAACAAACAAACGACAGCGATGGGACAAAACAGCCACCAGCAGACAGGATAAGGAAGGATAGACACAGTGACACCACAGCTAACAACGTAAATGTCACCAGTGAACTAAGGAAGCTGAGAACCATCACATTACACTATCGATAGGAAGAAAGGTTAGAATTAGCTGAGACGCCTTTATAACGTCCTGAGTCGTGTGAGGAAAGTGTATTTCATCTTGTCTAACTCAATATTAACAGGAAGCCCACCCTATGGGGGCTGGGTGTGATATAGGGTCAGTCTGCTGTGTGAAAAATATAAGCACCATTTTTAAAACTTTTTCATGCATAATTAGCTAGAAAGCTAGTAATGACAACGGTTAGACTGTCCTGATACGGATTGAGATATAGTTTAATGGGTAAGGTATCGTCTCGATTACTATCGCACCTTTTTAAGGGTGCTAGAAACTGTAATAATAAAATACTTACATAAACAATAAGAGAACCGTCTATCCGTAACTAGGCGGTTATTTGTATGGAACATAATCATTTATTAAAACAACTTATCTTTATATGAAGTAACAAGTTCCTCGAACTGTTCTTTCATAGTATATCTATACTTTATAAAAACCTCATAACAATCTTGTCGTGATTTATCACTCACGATATTTCTGATTGTAGATTTGGCAACATTAAAAGTTGGTGCAAGGTAGCATGGCGAGACATTCTTTTCATAGTACAAATAAAAAATTTGATAAACCTGTTGATATGTTAATTTTGCTGCATATGGTTGATTTTAATTGTCATAATGTAGTCCTCCTAAAATAGTGTACATAGTAACATCTTGCAGTAGGGAGGTGGATTAGGACATCTAGAATAAAGATAATAAAAAGTATAATAATATTTAAAAAAGATTAAAATGTTGAAGGTCGAATTTCTTAGATTTTTTAATCGGTTGGAAAAATTAAATTAAAACTTAATCAAAAAATTATCATATCAATTAAGTGGTATTTCTGTGAATATTAGTAGTAAGGAGGCGTTGGAATGAATAATGGGTTGAAGTCTTTTAAAATTTATGGATTATTTCAAAGTTTGAATGTGAATTTAAAGTTTGAAGAGATAGAAAATATTTATATCGGAGAGAATGGAATTGGTAAAACAACTATACTATCTACAATATTTTATTCATTAAAGGGTAAATTTTTGGAATTGAGTAAAATAGATTTTGAGTCCATTCAAATCGAATTTGAAAATAATGAAGTTTTCCATTTTTCTAAAGATGATATAGAACAATACAATATTTTTAATAAAAATATAAGGAGAAGATACAGTCCAAGATTTTATATTGAATTTGAATCAGAATTTGAAGAAAAAATCTTGTATCTTCTTCATTTAAAAGATGAACTTTCTAGAAGTGAATTTAGAAGTCATTTTGCATTTAGAGAAATAAGAGAAGAAATCACCTTAAGATTTGATTTCAGTAGAGTTGCGGCTGAAAGAGAAATATTTGAATATATGGGGAAATTGGAATTTCGAAGCAACATTATTTATAAATTAGAAAAAAGACTAAAAGAATTTAATAAAAGTAATGAAATTTTATACTTCCCAACGTTTAGAAGAATTGAAGAAGATTTATCAAAATTAATTGCATTTTCATCATCATCATCTAATGAAGAATTTGAAATTAAATATCGACGCCAAAAAGAGGATGACTTATCAAACTATGGAGAACTAATTAATTTTGGTATGGTTGATGTTGAAAATACTATAAAAGATTTACTGGAAAAAATCAGGGTGACTTCTATTAACAGTTTTAATCAGATGACTGCAATACTTTTAAAACAATATGTCAGTAATAGTGTGATAAGTGAACCAAGTTTAAAAATAAACGACATAAATATAAATAATCTGAAAATATCTCTAGATCGTGTAGGAACAGAAATTGAAAAAGAATATAAAGAGAAGATCATAGAAATGGTTGATGATGAATCAATTTATTCTAAAAATAATAGCTATTTACTAAACTTTATTAAAAATCTTCTAGCTAGTCATGAACAACTAAGAAACATTGATAATAAAATTGAGAGTTTTGTGAATGTATGTAATTCATATTTAGTTAATAAAAGATATGAATACGACGCAAGTAATGTAACTTTACAAATTAGAAATACATTGAATGGAAAAGTGATTCCTTTAACTAAATTGTCTTCAGGAGAAAAGCAAATTATATCAACATTTTCAAAAATATATTTAGAGTATGAGAAAGGTTATATAATTTTATTTGATGAACCTGAACTATCTTTATCAATAGAGTGGCAAGAACAGTTTATTCCTGACATTATAGGGTCAGGTAATTGTAAACAGCTAATATGTGTTACACATTCTCCTTTTATATTTAAAGAAGATAGATTATTTGAATTATCTAAAGAAATACTTGATGAAATTGAAGTTATTAATATTGATGATTGCGAAATTGAGGTAATTTAATATGCCTATTACTAAAGAAAGTATGAAAGAGTCCCTCCAAGATAAGTCGGTAGCATGGACTAATTTTTCAAGAACCAATTACAAAAAATATCCAGATTCTATACATTGTTTTTTTGAAGGGGAAGATAGAAAATATTACATAGATAGGGTTGAACAAATATCAAAATTTCCAATAGATAAAATTGTAGGTTATGATTGCAAGGGAAAAAAAAATGTAATAATTTTATGGAAAAAAATAAAAGATAACTTTAAATTCAGTAAAGTACTAACTTCCTTTTTTATAGATAAAGATTATGAAACAAAAATAAATCAATATGATAATAACGTTTTTGAAACACCTTATCATTCATTGGAGAATTTTTATGTCAGACCTGAAACCTTTAAGAGAATTATTATTAAAGAGTTTGGTATTTATACAATTGAAGAAGACTATTCAAAAGTGGTTCATGATTACAACGAAAAGTTGTCGGAATATAGAAGATTACTTGCAGGTCTAAATGCATTCATAATTTGTTTTAACAAATTAGAAGTAAGTATAAATATAGATAAATTTAAAATATCTGATTTTGTAGATATTGATATTAGAAAACTGGAAATAAAGAAAGAAATGAATTTTGAAAGTTTGAAAATATATTATTTAGAAAAACTTCAGAATGAGGTTAGGCAAAATAAAAATCACGCAAAAGAGAATTTAGAAAAATTTTTAAACGTTATTGGAGTTGTTGAATCAATGTATCAACAAGAACTTGATAATGTTATTCAAAATCTAGATAATCTTAGTCATGGGAAAATGGAACTACATTTCTTGAAAAAAATTATAGAAAATTTAAAGCTTCTCAATGGGAAAAAAGAGTATTTTTCATGCAAAAGGGACTCAGTTAATTTAGATATAAACTCAAAAAATATTTTATCTAATTTATCTCAACATGCATTTACGCCTGAAGACTTGAAAGAATTTTTAGAAACAAAGCAATTTGAAGATAATATAAAGGTTAGAGTAGCTAATTAAATGGATTGAATATATTACAAATATAGTTTATTCTAGATTTACTAGTAGGTTTTTTAAACCACGTTTAAATTAAATGTAACACACCTTAACCATAAATGATGTATGAAGTACCACCTGAGTCATCGGCAAGAGATTTCCAGGTTAGCGTACAGGACGCCTGTTTGTCGGCATAATGTTACGCGAATCGTAAATAGGCAAACTACACGCGTAGAAGCTGAAGTATTGGAGTCTTTGGACGCGGGTTCGACTCCCGCCGTCTCCATTTTATGGAATCAAATGATTTCACAGAGTGTCAAAACCCTTGATAATACAGGGTTTTGGCACTTTTTTAATTTCATCCAATTTCACCTGTTTTCATTCAAATCTAGTCAATTTCTAGTCAAAACTAAGTCAAAAACTTAACCTTCTAAATAGCTAACAAACTTCTGTATAACTCCTTCTTTGGCCTTTTTCGTGACGTGTGTATAAATGTCTAAAGTAGTTTTTACATCAGAATGCCCAAGTCGATCTTGAACCTCTTTAATGCTTGCACCAGCTTCGAATAAAAGTGAGCAGTGCGTATGGCGTAAGCCATGTGGTGATACTTTCTTCAAAGTGTATTTGTTTTGAACACTATACATCCACTTCTGAACTTGACCAGGCTGGATAAAATCGTTTTTTGTATTACTAAACATCAATTGATTTTTCTTCAGCGTATTAATGCCGAACTGAATATATTGCTGCTTTTGAAGCTTATTCCATTCTTTCAAGATCGATAAAGTTGTTTCATCTAATTTGATCATGCGAGGTTTACCAGTCTTAGTGGTCTTCAAATAAAGCTGTGTTTGTTTACCACGTCCAATAGCTTTATTAATAGTTAACTCACTTTCCACAAAGTTCACATCATTCCATGTTAAAGCTAAGGCCTCGCTTTTACGCATACCTGTATAAGCAATCAAACGGAATAGCGCATATGCTTTATAGTTAAGGTGATCATTTGCTTTCTCTAAAAATAAATTTAACTCTTCCTTCGTATAAAAGTTTTCATTTTCATCTTCAGCACTCTCCGTAAAAGCCTTCTTAACTTTTGTCTCAACATGAGTGAATGGATTCGTTTGAATAAAGCCATGCACAATAGCGAAATCTAATACCTTTTTAGCATAAGACTTGATGGTACGAGCCTTTTTAATCTTTGAAGCCCATTCATTGTAATGTTTTTGACAAATAGCGATCGTAATTTTCTCTATTCGGTAACGACCCATAGTAGGTAAGATATGATTTTTAAAATAGCCTACTGTTTTAACAAACGTACTTTCTTCTACAGTTTTTTCGTATTGAGTGATCCAAAGATCGTATACTTCCTGATATGTTTCTATGCTTTTTTGTTTGTATGTGCCTTCAGAGACTTGAAGTTTGATACGTGCTAAAGCAAGCTCAGCTTCTTTTTTCGTTTTAAAACCTCTACGGGTAGTACTTCGAGCTTTACCTGTAAGCTCGTCTACACCAAAATAAACTTGGAACTTATATAACTTTTTACCGTCTTTATTTTCATAACTTTTGATCGGTGAAAATTTATTTTTTGTCATGCAATCCTCCTAATATCGTTGCGGGGGCAAGATATAAAGAGAGGATTAATCCTCACAGTTATAATATATAATTTAACTGGGGAAAAATCCTCTCATAGTATTTAAAAGCTATGCTCTTCTAAGAAGCGATCGATTAAGCGTTTAATGCCGTCAATTTGATATATTTTTAGGCCCAAATGTCTAAATTTTGCGAGGATTTTATATAAATTTATGGTGTATTTTGTAATATATAATATTCAACTATCTGTATTTTGATTAAAGAAATTGATGTATATTTATTTGCTTGATTATGCATTGTTTTTATCTCCCTCTAGATTTCCATCTATTAAGATTAACCCATAGTCCATGAAGATTTTTATCATTAATTTTAAATTTGCTAGGTGTAATTGTTTGATTAAATGTTTCATTAAACTGCTTTTGGAAAGATGTTACTTCTTACTAATCGAGCAGTAGAGATGATAAGCCTTCTCTAATTTATTTTTGTGGATTTTGTAATTAGAATCGATAGTACAATGATCTTCAAGAAATTTTAATACGTTATTTTTGTTGGGATAGTATCTTTCCAATATTTCTTTCTAAAAATCAGTTTTAGTAAATTGGAAACTATTTCGTTGCCATCTTTGTATATAAGGCAAATTATTCCCTGCAAACAAAAGAACAGCAGTATTTACGAAGTCGAATGGCTGACCATAAATGGAATATAATGTTAAATTTTTATTATCTGCCAATAAGGGAGAAGGTTTCCCTTTAATTATTTCTGAATTTGAAAAAGCTGAGTACCAGTGTATCTTATAAATTACTCAACGCTGCTAAGTTTGGAGTGTCTCAAAAACGACAATGTGTTATTATTGTTTGAATTTGAAATGATCTTAAAAAGACATTTAAATTCCCAGACGGTAATTACACAGAAACACATTCTTTATTTACACTTGGTTATGTTCCATTGAAGGCAGTTATTTTTTCTGAAAATGAGATATGAAAAATACTATTTTAGCGAACGCGCTGTCTAAGGAATGTTTAATGCTAAAACAGTGATGAATAAAGGTAGGGCGCAAAATATTGAAGAACCTTGTAATACTGTTGGTGCGCATTTAGCAAAGGGAAGCTTGAATAGTACAGAACCCTCATTAGAAATAAATATTCCCGAATTCTTTTAAGCTAGTTAGAGCTGAGGGGACGCAATATAAAGCGTTAGGAAATGCAATTCCACTTGTTCTAATGTGGCATATTGGTAAAAAGGTTAGCTGAAACTTTGAGTTAAACACTATATTCCGAAATGGTAATGAATTTTCTAAATAATTATTTAGAAAGTAAGTAGAATGTCCAATTATTATAAAATTTAAAGTGCTGTGCTAAAAGTGAAAATTTAGCATAGCCTTTTTTGTTGTAATAAATGTAATGAGGGGGCGTAAACATTAAAAGCGTAATTTGAATTCTAAATAAAACAGACGATCGTGCAATCCATTTGAAGTCTTATTTGTCCTCACCATTTTTACTTATAAGGAGATTTAATTGTACTAGGGAATGATATCTGGAGGGCAATCAGTACTTTTTATTTTGTATGAAAAGGTTAAAAGTGAAATAAGTTTCGTATAGTAATAAAAATAATTAAAGGGAAACAGAACTTAAATATTTGTTGTTATTTTCTATGATATAATCGTAGCAAATAATATTATTGACGTGATAGAAGGAGTAACAATATATAAGTGCAATAAATTCCAAACTATATAAGTTGACTCTGTAATTTTATATTCTGACACACAGCTGGTTGATCACCTCTTCATGATGTTCATCTGCATAGCGAAGAATGGCTCGGACAGCCAGTCCAATTTTCTATACACTGCCAAAGAAGACGTTTTAAACAACCATTTCCTTGGCCATTTCTATATGCCCTCCATCAGGTTTAACTGCTGGATGAAAGGGGCAGAAACACAAGCTGCAGCCGACTTTTGTGTTGTTCAAGAAACTGCTGAATCACCTTAGCATGGTGAATCCGAACATTGTTCACTACCAACACAATCCGCCCTGTTGGATAGCGAGCAAGTAACGTATGCAGAAAGGGTAGAAACTCTTCAGCATCATATGATTCTTCCTCCAAACAAAGGATTTTGCTTGTTTCATAATCAAGCGTGTTGATCAACTTGACGCCCTTATGCTGGCCATAAGTTGGGATAAGGTGCTGCTTTCCTTTAAGAAACTAGGTAAGCCCGATTGCCTGATAATCTCGAATCATCTATTCATCTTCAAAGAGAAAATGGTGAATAGTACCATAAATCAGTTTTTTTAGAGTCAGAAATGTCTCTTCTAGAAAGTGTTTAGGGTCAAGGTGTAGGTCGGGCCCGTGTAGCTCCACCCGAGTGAATGAAAGAGCTTCGAGACACCCTTCTGAACAAGTAAAACGCCCGAAAGGACGAATAGCCTGACAAATAATGACTGTCCGCAAACTGCAGGAAGCAATGAAAACTGTAATAGAAATACCTAGTTCAACTTATATAATAGTTAAAGTATTTTGGATGTACTATAAAATAACTAAGGAGGTAAATATGGTATATTATATTGAAAATGAAAAAGAGACTATTAACTTTACTATTGAAAAAGACAATATTATTATTCTTCAGGACAATGAGTGTATTTTGAATATAATGTTGAACGAATATTTTAGTAAAGAATTAAATATTAATGAAAAAAATCCTCCTACCAAACGTATTAGTATATTGATTATTAGTAAAAATAAATTTTTTGTTAATGCAATGACAGAGAAAATGTTATTAACAAATAGTGTGATCGAACATAGTAATAGATATAGAAAATTTCTTCAAGATAAAAATATATTTTGTAATATGAATTCAAAAGAATATACGCCTGTATATTGGGGTCATTATTTGAATGTTTATTATGAAAATGAATTACCAGAGAATATACCTATGTTACATATATATCCCTTAGCATTGGGACGAGAAAACTTTAAGGAAAAAAGTAGAGGGGATAGAAATGCTTTAGGGAAATTGGATAATGTATTACCACCTGCATTTGTAATAAGTGATGTATTAAGCACAGCTTATAATTTTAGTAATAATTTTGATTATGTATTTATTGATGCAACTTCAATAAAAAAACCCTTCGAAATTATTAATTTTAAATGTCCGAGTACTATATTTTTTAGTTCTTATTTTGATGAAAGGCTGCCTTATATATTAAATTCTAATCAGGAATTTTGGGGGCTAGTAGAATTAGATAACTTGGAAAATTTAGTTATTAAATATATAAATACAAATTTTGATAATGAATTAGAAGAAGCATTTAAATTACTTAAAGATTTGAAAAAGGAAGCTATGCCGAACTTTGAATTAAAGATTGGTAATAAAATTTTATATAATATTATTAGGACATGTATTGAAGGGTTAGAGTATGATTTTATTGCAAAAGCAGTGACTCAATCAGATATGATACGCGATTTAATTAAAGAATTAAAAGATAGTGACTACAAATATGTAAATAGAAAACTTGAGAAGTTAATTGTCTTAATAGAAGATATCTATAATAAATATAAATTAGATGAAGTTTGTCCAAAATATGAAGAGATTTTACGAATATGTGAAAGAGCCTACTATGATAGAAAAAAAATATTGATAGTAGTAAGTAGTAAGATAGATAGCATTGGTCTAAAAGAGAAATTATCTCTATATTTCGATTTAGACATTGATTCTTTAGTTGATTATGGGTTTAATGTGGCTACTTATTATGACGTATTAAAAATGAAATATCAGGAATATGACGAAGTGATAATTACGTCTGCAATAAGATTTAAAGACTTAGATATTCTAACTAAAAACCTTGGGAAAAAAACTTTGGTTTTATTATACCAGATAGAGATACGTGAATTAAAAACAAAATATTATGCTTTGAGCGAAATTAAAAATTGTTTTGATAATGGGATACGCAAGGGTAACGACATATTAGTATATGATTTACTTTATCGTAAATTAAAGAATGCAGATACGGGTGGAAAAAAATTATTCTCTGAGTTAGAGATTGAAAATCTAATTAGTTCATTAGATAAAATAAAGGTGGACTATTCAGTAAGAGTTGATAAACCTTATAAAGGTGAAAATTCGGTGCGAGCAAATTTAATTACTTTTCAAGATGGCAGCAAGATTTTTTTGAAGCCAGGGATGGTAGTACAATATATAAATAATAATGACAAAAATATAGTTAAAAAGTATGCTAGAGATTTAAAAAGAAATGATGTTGTTGTTTTCATAGATGGTGATATCAGAGAGGACTTGTATAGATATTTCTTAGAGAGTGTTAATTCTGGTTCTGAATCTTCTTATCATTATGAAGTGGTTAAGAAATGGAAGTATACATATGAAGACAAATTTATTTATTCAAAAATAGATGTTAATCGCCTTAATGATAAAATGAAAAAGTTAGGTTGGAATAAATTAACAAAATTTGTATTGAATAACTGGAAAAATGGATATAGTTTTGGACCGAGAGATAAAGAAGACATAGAATATTTGGGAAAAGCTTTAAACATCAAAGAGTTTATAAATGATGCCGAATTTTATCATTCTTCTATGAGATATATTAGGACTGAAAGAAGATTAGCTTCAAGGATTTTAAACCAATTAATATTTTATTCAAATAAAAAGATTGTAGATGAAGATTTCGAAATTTTAGAAAAATATAATGTTACTTTAGAGGATTTACAAAAAGTTGTATCAACTAAAAAAGTTAAAGATATATCTAATCGATTATTTTCAATAAAGTCTACAGAAACTGGGATTATTTTTGAGCGGGAGGATTAATATGGATAGAAAAGTTTATTCAGAAGTTAGAGAAATTTTTATTAATGAATTAAAGAAAGACTTAATTGGTCCAAGTTATGATGAAATTGATATTTTGAATGAAAGCCCCTCACAAGCATATTTAACAGGAATTTTATATCCTTTAGAATCTGAAGAGCAGATTGATTTAGAAGTTTTAACTGAAATCTATGAAACCCTGTCAAATGAAGAAGTAGAGGGAACTGAAGAAAATGACGAAAATACACTTAAAAACAACTTAATAGTTAATAAAAGGCAAAATTCAGTAGGGATTAAAAGTTATTTAACAAATGATATTAAGGAGATATCTTTTAAAGCTACTTGGGGTCAATATGAAAAAACTTATACTACTGAGCATGTAAAAAATAAAAAAACAGGAGAATTTATAAAAAAAGATCTACCGAAATACATTAGGAATATAGTGTGTCATGAAATACAATTAAATTTAGATAGTAATATTAAAATTTTAGAGTTAGCAAATAATATTTATGTTATGTGGGATACTGTTGCGATAAACGGAACGGATAAAAAAATCTTATCAATTTTTTTAGTAAATAAAAATATTGATAAGACAAATGCAAAATCTATTTATCAAGTAGAATTTGAAATTTCTTCTACAGATCAATCAGCTATCTTTTTATGTGAAAATGAAGCTAAAGTACATAATAGAGATTTTCAAGAATTTCTATATCGAAACAAACCAATATTTGGAAAGGGTTTTGGTTGTGCTGTAGAATGGAGTGATTTTTCTAATACTAAAGCAAGGAGTTTAAAAACATCATTTATTCCAACCCATGAAGTCCAAGGTATGAGTACTGAATTACCATTTGATCCTGCTATGCCTGATTTACGCGATGACTATTTATCTATCAAAAGTTTTGCTGTTTCAGTTAATAAAGATGAGGTTATTGAAAAGTTATTAAGTCTAGCAACTCGTTATGATAATTGGATTGCTGATTTACCAATTGAAAAAGTGAATGACCAGCAGTCAGGTTTAAATTCTTTAGAAAAATGTAAATTAGCTTTATCTAGGATTAGAAAAGGTATTCAAATATTATTAGAAAATGACTTAGCCTATGATGCATTTAAATTTATGAACCAAGTTATGCATACACAGGTAAGTATGAAAAATTATGCTAAAAACTCTAAAGAAACAACTTTAGTTGAAGAATTAAACAAAGAAAACTTTTCATGGAGACCATTTCAGTTAGCATTTATTTTAATGAATGTAGAAGGAATCATCGATCCTTTAAGTAATGATAGAAAGATTGTAGATTTATTATGGTTTCCTACTGGTGGAGGAAAGACAGAGGCTTACTTAGGAATTATCGCGTTTTTGTTAGGTTATCGTAGACTAACGAACAATCAGAGTGATGAATATACTAAAGATGGTGGTGTTACTGTTATTTTGAGATATACATTGAGACTATTAACCACTCAACAACGTGATAGATTAATGCGTTTAATAGCTGCCGCTGAATATATTAGAGCTAAAAAAAGTCCAAAATATGGTGAAAAAGAATTTTCAATTGGTTTCTGGGTTGGAGGAGGGGTAACAGCTAATAAATTTGAAGAACTTCAAGAAAATGAAAGAAGCCGTAGAGACAAGAATAAAGTAGATTATGAGTATAAAAAAATTGAAAAACAAGTAATCGAATGTCCTTGTTGTGGGACAAAGAAACTGAATTATAAATTTTTACCGACAAGAGATACTCATGTGGCTAAAACAGGTATTGAAATTTATTGTACTAATATGGAATGTTATTACTCTAAATACCATATCCCTGTTTACCTAATCGACGAAGAAATATACAGAAAAACACCTACAGTGATTATTTCGACTGTAGATAAATTTGCAAGGCTTCCATGGGATGAAAAAACAGCTGCATTATTTGGGAAAGTGGACAGATTGTGTGAAAAGTGCGGATATATAGCTGAAGGAGAAGCACACCCCTCACGTCATATCAAACCTTCTGCTAAAGTCCATACTGTAAAACCATTTTATCCACCAGAGTTGATTATACAAGATGAATTACATCTTATTACAGGTCCTCTAGGAACAATTTATGGTTTATATGAAAGTGCCATTGATGAATTAACAACAGCAAATATTAATGGGGTAAGGATGCCCGCAAAATATGTGGCTGCAACAGCTACTATAAAGAATGCTAATGATCAAGTTAGAAAGGTGTTTGGTAAAACCCAAGTATTTCAGTTTCCGCCTGCCGGACTAAGTGTAGAGGATTCTTTTTTTGGAAAAGAACAGCCATTAGATGATTTTCCATTTAGGTTATATGCTGGTGTATGTGTTAGTGGTCAATCGATGAAAACCGTAATTTTGAGAGTTTATGCTGTCCTATTGCAAGTTTCTGAAACAATTCTTTTTGAAGAACGTTATGCGAAATACGTCCCTTATATAGATCCTTACCGTACTTTAATAGGATATTTTAATAGTGTAAGGGAACTTGGTGGAGCAGTATGGTTATTAGCTGACGACATTGGGAAAAGGATTCAACGAATAGTTGAAAAGTATGGTTATTCCAAGCGGAGATATATAAATAAGAATAAAGAATTGACGTCACGTGTTCCTTCTTATGAAATTCCGAAAGTATTAGAACTTTTAGAGAGAAAAGTTGGTGACAAGGAATTAGATGTTGCATTGGCTACAAATATGATTTCTGTTGGAATGGATGTAGATAGATTAGGTTTAATGGTAATAAATGGTCAACCTAAACAAACGTCAGAATATATCCAAGCATCAAGTCGTGTGGGACGTAGTAAGCCTGGGCTTGTTGTAACAGTTTACAATCCTTATCGTCCAAGAGATCTATCACATTATGAGAATTTTAAAGGATATCATAGTAGGCTATATAATTTTGTTGAAGGCACAACAGCTACACCGTTTGCGGCTAGAGCTAGAGATCGTGCTTTACATGCTTTAATAGTAGGATTAATTAGACTCCAATATCCTAATTTGGCTAAAGATGAAGCAGCATCTGAAATTGTAAATTTAGATTTATTTTCGGTTAAAGAAACATTAATAAATAGGGTTAAGACAGTAGATTCTAAAAATCTTCTGGATACTATACAAGATATAAATCAATTTTTAGATTTATGGATAGAGGCAGCAGAACTATATCCAGATCTAAAATATTATTATTATCCATCCAAAGAACGTATTGAAAAAAAGGATAAACGATTACTTTCAAGATTTAACGATTTGAAAAATATCAGAGAAAGTGTAGATATAAAATATGAACACCCTACATTAGATTCTATGAGGCAAATTGAAAGTACTTCTAAAATATATATTTATGAGGGGTGGTCTAAATGATTAAAAATGAAGTAGGAGAAGTTCGCCCAGGGCAACTTATAACAACATTTGGACCTGGTGCAATAATGGATGCAGTAAAAGATTCTTTAGTAGTCTTAGATATTTCCTATTGGAGGAATAATTTAGATGATATAGAAGATGAAAGATTAGGAGCTTTTTTAAAAAAAGATAAGTTTAAGAAAATTCCTACAAAAGGTTTTAGAGATTTACCTGCTATTCCTTTCCCAAATTATCATGTTTGTTCTAATCCTAATTGTAGACGATTATTTGATATAAGAGAAAATTTTGATATAGAAAATTACTTGAAACATGGTCCTATATGTATGGAATGCTCTAAAGGTAGAGAATATCCTTTTAAAGCTTATCCAGCTCGTTTTATTATTTCTTGTGATTTAGGAAACCATTTAGATGATTTCCCTTGGCATTGGTGGATTCATAAAAAAAGTGGAAAACTAGATTGTAAAAGTAAATTAAAGCTTTCTAGTTCTGGGAATAACTCAGGTCTTTCATCTATAGTTGTTTCTTGTGAAACTTGTGGAGAATGGAATCATATGGGAGGTGGTATGCAAAGAGAAAACTTTGCTGATTATCCACAACGATGTGAAGGTAATCATCCTCATCTTCTAAACAAGAAAGAATCATGTGATGGAGGGATAGTACCTTTACAACGAGGGGCCTCAAATGTATATTTCCCTGTTCTTAGAAGCGCAATCTCTATTCCTGTAGAAACAAAAAATACTAAGAGAGTTGAAGATGTAAAATTCAATATTTTTTCTGAGATAGAGGACAAGTTAGATAGTCATGTTGAAGATTTTGGTAGGCAGGCATTGGGATTGTATTATAATCGTAATAAAAATACTTTTATAGGTATTGAATCAGCAGAAGAGTTTGCTTCTGCATGGGATGAATATAAACATAACAAAAACAATCATATTAATATTCAAAATTACAATGAAATAAAGGAAATGGAGTACGATGTATTAACTGATATTAATAAAGCTATTAGCGATGATAAAATTTTTAAAGCAAAAGAAGTTGCTGTACCAACTGATTTAAAAAAATATTTTTCCCGTATTGTAAAAGCGCACAGATTAAAGGAGATACTTGTCTTACTTGGTTTTTCAAGGAATGATAGTCCAGAGCCAGAAGCTAGAGACCCAAGAGATATTGTGAAATTAGGGGATAATCAAACAAATTGGCTTCCAGCAGTTGAAATATTAGGAGAGGGTATATTTATAGAATTTAATCGTGAAACAATTAATCAATGGTTAGATGAAAATTCTAAATTAAAGGATCAATCTTATAAATATAATAAACTTTATAATCAATATATATTTAAAAAAGGATGGACAGAGCAAACACAGAAAGATGCGATATACGTAATGTTACATACTTTCTCACATTTGTTAATGAAACAATTTTCTTTACAATGTGGTTATTCATCCTCTGCTATTAAAGAAAGGATCTATTATAGCGAAAGTATGGCAGGATTGTTAATATATACAGGTAGTACAGATCAAGAAGGTTCATTGGGAGGATTGGTTGAAATGGGAGAAGTGACAAATCTAAGAAAAGCAATAATTGAAGCTTTAGATGAGGCAAGGTTTTGCTCAAATGATCCAAGTTGTTCAACTCAAATACCTTCAGAGGATAATTACATTAATGGTGTATCTTGTTTTGCGTGTACTATGTTACCTGAAACTGCTTGTGAAGTAGGTAATATGTTGTTAGATCGATCGTTAGTTGTTGAAACTATGGGTAGTAAATACAATCCGTATTTTAAAGGTCTGTATTAAAAAATGAATATTAGTTCTACTAGATTACAAGTGTTAATTACCGAATTATATGAGATGCTAAGTGGTTCTCAGCTTGAATCATTAAGGATTCATAAAGTTTTATTGAATTACTTTCCGAATTTATGTGAAGAGGAAGTAACTTTGTTAATCGATTTACTAAATGGAATGCGAGAAAAAGCTACTGAAAATAGTAGTAACACTGAAATAGTTATTAGCAACTCCTTAGAAATGAATCATGAATTAAGAAAAACTGTAGGTGTTATAAGAGAAAATATTTTGGCTTCAAGACAGTCTATATTAATTACGGGATATGCAATTTCAGAATTTGCAAAAGAATTAATTGATTTGTTAATTTTAAAATCTACACAAGGGGTAAGAGTAACATTCTTAATAGATAAAGATGTAGAAGAATCGATGTTTAAGGCAGCTATTAAATTACCAAATTTTAAAGTTTATAGATTCAATCCATCCGATAGTTATACGCACTTACACGCTAAAGTAATGATATTTGATAAAACAAGAGCGTTTGTTTCTTCATCGAATCTTTCTTATAATGGTATAATTAACAATATTGAGATAGGGATACTTACTAACGATAAAAATGTAATTAAATTGAACGATGTTTTAGGGAAATTAGTTAGTAGTAGTTATTTTGAAATTTTAAATTAAAATAGTTAAAGATATTTTACCTCTATTTGAAACAATTTTGCTGTATGTAAAAAAGCAGAAATGTTATTGTTATAACATTCCTGCTTTTAATAATTGATTTAATGAAAGAAGCTGGTTTTCAGTTATTAATTTTTATTTAGAAGATCAAACAACACTTCAGCTATTTTATAAGCCATTAAAGGTGGAACAGCATTACCGATTTGTTTAAAAGCGGCGGTGCGAGAGTCTTCAAAGTAGTAGTCATCGGGAAAAGATTGAAGTCTTGCTGCTTCTCTAACAGAGATAGATCTATTTTGATTAAGATCAGGATGAATATAGTAATGCCCATCTTTTGATATATGTGCCACAACAGTATGCGAAATATCATCATTTTTCAGGGGCTTATAGCGGTCTAAAAATGATTTTGTATTTTTGTGTGTTTGAAGATTTTTAGGTAATTCATTATATTTAAGAATTCTTTTTTCATTTAACCATGTGCTTACTGCTAAATGATAAATCTTTAAATCATTTTCATTATTTTTCCGGGTGATATGTTGTGTTAAAATAACCCAATTATCAGGTCTGATAAATTTATTATTGATATTTTTATTTTTTAAATAGGCATATTTTCCGTCTATTGATTCGCCAGATTGAAGAGAAGGTAAGTCACTAAATAATTCTTGTATTGTAGAAAAGTTTTCGTTTGGAAATATAGGATAAGAGAGGTTTAAATTTTTCTGCCAACCTATTAGTATTACACGTTCTCTATTTTGACTAACTCCGAAATCTTTAGCGTTTAGTATTTTGTAATCCAGAGTATAGCCTGCTAAAGATAAATATTTTTGTAAACTCTCAAATACTGAGCCATCTAATGAAGTTAGAATTCCTTTAACATTTTCAAAAATAAACATTTTAGGTCTATAGTATTTTAAGAAATCTATATATCTAAAATATAAGTAATTTCGTTTATCATTCTGCATATTATAAGGGTCTCTTGACTTCCCAGCAGTAGAGTACGCTTGACATGGAGGCCCACCAATAATTAAATCCACCTTAGGATTATCGTAAGATGCCAAAATGTTATCAATTCTTTTTCTTAAAGATGGAAGTGTTTCTATATTTATTTCAGATTGGATAACACGCGATAAGATTTCTTCTGGAATCATATCAAATAACTCATCACGATTAATTTCTTTTTTTAAATACCGTAAGTAACTATCTAAATTATTGGTGTTTTTTAAGTAATAAAAGACTTCACGTGTTTTCAGCGTATTACAAGCACTTTTATCCATTTCAACATGGGCGACTATTTCAAAACCAGCTTGTCTAAAACCTTCAGAAAGTCCCCCTCCACCTGCAAATAGGTCTATCACTTTCATTTTACATACAACTCCTTAACTGCAATTATACAAGATGTATAATAAAAAGGAACTTTAAAATTTTTATGGTAAGATCACTTATAATTTGTTTTATATTGTTTTGATTAAGAATAAATATCTTGTTGATAGAGGTAGTGTTGGATGAAGCTTTAACCTTGGTTTTAATATAGTAACTGTAAATAGAGTGAATGATGATTTTAGAACTACTTTTAAATGAAACGAGAAAACGCTTAACTAAATTAAATTAAGGGAAACATACTTATATTTGTAGTAATTATAATTGAAGTAATAAAACCTTCCAATTTTGTATAGGAAGTAAATAATTTTATTGAACGATTGAATATAATTGTAACTAGGAGTAGCTGAATCATTATCATTAATAAAAAAATGAAATTGTCTCCGTAAGCAAGTTTTTTATAAAATTCTATTTTGAGTCAAATTTAGGTCTGTCTCAAAATTTGAAGTAGAAAAACGGCTTTAAAACGTTGATATATCAGGTTTTTACCAAAATATAATTCTTCCCTCGTCTCCATTTTCTGAAATCAAATGATTTCAATGAGTGTCAAAATCCTTGATATAATAGGATTTTGGCACTTTTTTTTGTCAGTTGATTTCATCTGATTTCATCGAAAAATAGTCGGAAACTTAACTCTCTAAATAGTTCACAAACTTCTGTATAGTGCCTTCTTCGTTACGTGTGTATAGATATCTAAAGTAGTCTTTACGTCAGAGTGACCAAGGCGATCTTGTACTTCCTTAATGCTTGCTTCAACTTCGAATAACAAAGAACAGTGCGTGTAGCGTAGACCATGTGGTGATACACGCTTTATTGAATGTTTACTTTGCACTTGCCTAGGTTGAATATAAGCATTTTCTTTATTACTAAATACTAATTGGTTTTTCTAAAGTGTATTGATACCTAACTTAAAGTAATGTTGTTTCTGTTGCTTTTTCCATTCTTTTAAAATAGCCACAGTGTTATCAGCGATTTTAATTGTTCTAGCTTTCCCTGTCTTCGTAAATTTTTTCTATAGCTGTGTATTTTTGCCGCGCCCTATAGCGTTGTTAATTCATTATCAACAAAGTTTAAATCATTCCCTGTAAGGGCTAATGTTTCGCTTTTACGCATGCCAGTGTAGGAGACTAAGCGAAGTAGTGCATATTCTTTATAGTCTAAATGAATTTCAGCGTATTCTAAAAAGGTACGTAATACTTCCTTACTATAAAAGTTTTCATCTGCCTCATCAATTGGATCAATAAATGTTTGTTTAACCTTTGTTTCTACATGTGTAAAAGGATTGGTAGTTATATAACCATATTTAATTGCAAAGTCCAGAACTTTTTTAGCATAAGATTTAATTGTACGAGTTTTTTTAACTTACTAGCCCATTCATCATAGTGCTTTTGACAAATAGCAATGCTGATTTTCTCAATTCGATAGTTCCCAAGGCTAGGTAGAATATGATTTATTAAATATCCTAGTGTTTTAATAAAAGTACTTTCTTCAACTATTTTTTCGTAGTGAATAATCCATAAATCATACATCTCTTGATATGTTTCAACGCTAGTCTGTCTGTATGTTCCATCTGCTTTACTTTTATACGATTCAGTTCTAACTCAGTTTCTTTTTTTGTTTTAAAGCCGTGAAGAGTAGTATTCTTTGCTTTACCTGTTAATTCATCTATTCCTAAATACACAAGAAACATATACAGAGTTTTTCCACATTTATCTTGATAGCTTTTAATGGGTGATGCTTTTGTCCTTGTCATAAAAACTCTCCTAGTATCATTGCGGGGGCAAGATATAAAAGGA
Organism: Lysinibacillus sp. FSL L8-0126; assembly: GCF_038630385.1. Classification (NCBI taxonomy): domain Bacteria; kingdom Bacillati; phylum Bacillota; class Bacilli; order Caryophanales; family Bacillaceae; genus Lysinibacillus; species Lysinibacillus sp. FSL L8-0126. The sequence continues at coordinate 2,447,139 of NZ_CP152028.1, forward strand.
GAGGAGTTATCCTCTATTGATAGTATAATCGATTCGCAAGGTAATTCTCCTCGTAAAGACATAGGTAATTAAATTGTTTAGAGTTAGTAGTACAATGTCATTCTAAATCTGTATGGTGAGTTTAATAAAATATTAGCTGTTTGTAAGCAGTCTCAGCAGAATGGTCAAGGCCAAGATTGATACTATTCGAGTTTCGCCAATCTTATTTTTATAATGTGGTATTGGAGACGAATTGTTAGTATACATAATAATCCTCTTAATTTATCTTTGTTTTTTTAAAGCTATCCTCATCCAAGAAGCGGTCAATTTCTTTTTTTGGAAACCCTTTTAACCCCATCTATTCCGGATATTTCTAATCCCATCAAACGAAACTTCATTAGTGTGTTGTATGAAACATTTGCGTATTTTGCTGTTTTTTTTAAGGACATCCATTCACTTTCAATTAAAGAATTTTTTAATGAAGAGGTGGTTTTTATTACTACAGTTGATATAAGCTTCTCCATGTTTACTTCATTAATTTGCATATTCTCATTCATTTAGTTGTTCTCCTTCAATTATTATTCATCTGAATCTTTTCTACATCAATGTCCGGCAATTCACTAATGTGTGTATTAGTAATCTCGTATGCTTTTTTGAGTGGAGTTACTTTTAATGCCCTTGCAAATGAATTATATGAAAGGGTGGATGGATTAAGCTCTGCCTGTTGTATGACATTCATTAATAAAGTTATTAAATCAGACTCATACATTTTTAATACGCGATAGTACAGATTCTTTTGTTCACCTGTAGGAAACTCTTCATTAACCAAGGTGTGAATTTTCCTTCTACGACTAGGAACAGAGTTGTCACCAATTTATTTTCGATCTCTTCCACATTAAATTTACTAGTGTTAATAGCAGCATCTCTAATATAAATATCAAGGTCAAAAACATCTGAATTATCAACGACTCATAGTACATTGAAGGTATATCTATACATTTGTAGGAATTACGATTGGGAAGTTGAGACTATGCACACTGCAAAGTCCGTCATTCAAAATGACCTTAGCATAGGTTATCGAGAGTTAACACGAATATTAAATTGGCTAGAAAGCAATTGTTTTATTCAAAGATCCAATTCAAATAACCATCAAATGTATCAGACAAAGATATTGATTGCTCCAGATTTCGATGAAAGGACAAACAAATTTATAGGATACTCGGAACCGATTAATACATTTAAATTGAAACAGCTACAAGAAGGATACACTTCTATTCCTAATGACGTTTTATCAAATGTTTATTTACCCGCAGCGCCGACAAAAAACGCTTGGAAAGAAGAAAAGGTACGAACACTCGTGATGCTATACAGGTATTGTTGGTTAGATTATTTTGGAGGAGTTGATCCAAATATCATATCGATAGATCAATCAAGGAAGGAAATTGATATTGATACATCCTTCTACTATTCATTAAAGATGACAGAAAAAGAAGCCATTAGAAACGTTAATTATTTGATTAAAGATGGCTTCTTTCAATCAGTAAAAATTTGGTTTGAACATCAGTATTATCAACACATTTACAGAGGTGATTTCGACTGTATTAATCCTCCAAGCAACTCCAGTGCAATATTTGTATTGCGTCCAAAATATATATCTAAGTCTAAAATTAAAAAAGATAGATAAACTAATTGGGGAAGGGAAGATAAGTTTTGATAAATACTAATATTATTGTTGATTCAGATACATACTCTTTGATGCATGATTCAAACAATACATTCAAGATAAGTGGAAAGCCGTTAAGTTACACACACGTGACCACTAAAGGTAAAGGTTCAAAGCAATTACAAGCAATTGATATGATGCAATTTCAGAATAAAATACAGTCAATATTTCATGCTGATTTATTAGCAAGACAGCTGAAGCTTCCAATCAAACAGAGTATGGTTGAAATTCAAATTGAGGTGATGTAAACACGTTCAGTTGATGAACTACCGCTATTGAAGATAATGAAATCTATCTTGGATGGGTTGAATCGTAATATTTTACGAGACGATTCGGTGGTCTATAGGTGCTGTATTAATTACACATTTAAGAAACGATTAGCTCGTCAATCAATACGTACTCCTTCAGATGGGGTCTCCATTACAATCGTTGATTTAAAAACTTCTCATATCATAGCATCGCTGAATGACATTAATATTATATATGGTTCCGAAAAAAGAACCACTTGTACTTGATTTTGAGTCTGGCTATGTAATTTTCAATCTGTATGAAGATGAATATCTTGATGGAATATACAAAGGTCTGTCGATAACGAATTTCGTGGTACCTATTCAAGTTTGTTATGAAGTTACAAGCTATATCTTCTCAGACTCCATCAGGAATAATGCAACTCTGCCACTAAACTTCGGACTGTACCTACAGTAGCAGGAAATACAGTTGGTTCTCCATTAGATGGAAAAGAAACTTTGAAAAAAGATGGTAATGGTAATAGCATTTTGATAGACTTGGAGTACAAAGCGAAAACTCCTCTCGTGGTTTGTCTAGGCACAATTACGATACGTGAGTTTTTGCTTTTCTTCTAAAGGGAGATGTAAAATTATTGAATTAATAGAAAATCAACCACAAGTTATGGTGAAGAACCATTTTATTTGCTTTAAGGAGGGAATGTAGTGTTAAAAATACAGGGATTAGACATAAATAAAATCAATGGAATAGGGAATTTAAAGATTCAATTTAATCCTTTTTTAAATATTATATGTGGAGCTAATGGGGTTGGGAAAACTACAATATTAGAATGTATTCACGATGCCTTAAAAAGTAATGAAAGAATTAACATACGATTAAAAAAAAATTTAGTGTGGGGTAAATCTGGCTATTACATTTATGGTGAATCAGATTTTGGAAATTACTTCAAAGAAAGAGATTTAGATATTGAAAAAAGATATGTTGATGGGAAAACAGGTAAAGAATTCTTATACTTTAATATATTTAGAACTCAGTACAATAATTTTTGGGGAAATAAATTTACTTATGTAGTTAATTGGTTTGGAAAAAATTATTTAAAAGAAAATTTGGATGTATCAGAGTATGACGATTTACGATTAGCAATTCAGTGTTTTAATAAATTAGATTCTAGTATAAAGTTTAGTAGAGTTAAGGTTAAAGATAATATAAGAAAAGGAAATTATGTAACTCACCGAAATAACATCCCCAATTTTGAAATATTAGTCGAAACCATAGACGGAGAATTGAATCTTACGGACTTATCATCAGGATACTTATCATGTTTAATTATTTTCTTAGAAATTATAAAAAAAGCTACAGAATGTGGGAGTTTTAATAAAAATATTAATGAATTTGATGGAGTTATATTGATAGATGAAATTGATTTACACCTCCATCCAGAATGGCAGAAAAAAGTATTGGATATTTTAAGATGGCTAGTACCTAACGCGCAAATCATAGTTACAACACATAGTCCACATATTGTTCAATCAGCAGAAAGAGGAGAAGTAATTTCTATAAAAAATGTTAGTGGAAATTGTGAGGCAATTGTACATAAAAGCAATTCTAATTATGGTTATCAAGGATGGACAATAGAGGAAATATTAGAAGATGTTATGGGATTAAAAAGTACAAGGTCGACATTATATTCTGAATTAGTAAGTAATATAGAACATGCGATAGATACTCTAGATGGGAAATCAGCTGAACTTTATCTAAATAAATTAAAGATTTTTTTACATCCAAACAATCCAATTGGAAAAATATTGAGTTTACAGGTAGCAAGTATAAGGGGATATAAATATGATTAAAATTAATAAATTAGATTGTCCAGTAGAGTTAACAAGCCAATTACAAAAAGAACTTACAGAGGTTTACAAAATAACGAAAGAATCAGTATGGCAAAAAAAATTCATAAAGGAAGCATTATTAGCTAGTTCATATCAGAAATGTGTTTATTGTGAATGCAAGTTAGAGATAGAATCAAATTATTTAGAAGTAGAGCATTATTATCCTAAAATAAAATATCCTGAAAATGTTGTTGATTGGGACAATCTTTTACCTATTTGTAAGCGATGTAATGTTAATAAGGGTGACTTCGATACATACTTAAATCCATTTATTAATCCTGCTCTTGATAACCCTAAGGAGCATATTATGTTGGATTTATATCGTTTAAGACCTGTAACTATAGCTGGAGAAAATACAATCGAAGAAATTAATTTGAATGATTCTAGTAAAGTGGTATTAGTTAGACAACAAATTTCAGATGCTGTTTTAAATTTACTAGAAGATGTTTATCAGAAAATTTTGGAGTATAATGAGAATCCATCAAATAGAAGGTTAAATAGAATTGCGAATTCTTGCAAAGGTATATTTCAAGAAGGTCTAAGTGATGAAGACTATGCGGGTACAGTTTCTACGGTTTTAACGAATTCTCCTTTATTTGAGATAATAATATCTTTTTTGAAAGAGCATAATCGTTGGGATCCTGAATTTTTAGATATTGTAAATGAATTGAATATAAATGCACTTTCCACAAATAAAACTTTATTTTTAAATTATTTTAAAGAGAAATTAACAGCAAATTAACATGCTTTAAAAATCGATATGAAAATTAAAAAATAGGACACAGACTTGTAAATAGAAAAGGAACTAATTTAGAGTGGAAAATATTAAATTAGTTCCGATTTTTTATTTAGGAAAAGAATCTCCTAAATAAATCAATTGCTCCCGCAACACATTTTTATTAAATGTAGTCAAAATATCGTCAAAATTTATCTATGGTCTTTTGAAGTTTATTAAATCAATGTTATGGAGAGGTAGGTTGAACTCCCGACGTCTCCATTTTGTAGAAATCAAATGATTTCAATGAATGTCTGTGACGTAAAGCATAAAATTTTCGTTTGGAAACTTTATGCTTTATTTTATTTTTGGAAGTTTTATGCTTGATTTTGAAAACGATACCGCAATCGGGCGCTCTCCTCGATAAAGGAAAGTGTTTTTTCATTAGGGGACCATGTGCTTGTAGAGAAGCTGATAAGGAACTAAGAAGATTGAGTTAAAATCCTGTAATATACTGCAGGGTTTTTATTTTGAAGTGAAAATAGTGCCAATATTGCAATTATCTTATTCTGTTGTTTATTTACCAAAAAGGTTTTAAGATTTAGTTATTTTCTTGTTATTGATGATAGGTTTTTATGACTATTTTTATCCATAATATACTATCAAAAATAGATAGTTTAGCACCATCTTAATAGTGATTGTCTGTCTATAATAGATAATGTTTGAAAAAACACAATTATTAGGAGGAAACTAATTGCTAAAGAAAATATTCATTCAATTGATTGTTTTGGCAATGTTCATTGCCTTTATTCCTTTTGGGAATTTTGCAAGTGTGGCTGCCAAAGAATCTCCCAAAACAAATACGAAAGGAAACGAAAAAACTGAAGTAGTAGGAGAACGGACGCAAACTTCTAAAACGTTTAACAATTCTGATGGTACTTATACAACTGAAATATATGAAACGCCTATTCACTTTAAAGATAGTAAAGGTAACTGGAAAGATATTGATAACGACCTACAAAAAAAGAGAAATAATGGCAAAGGGCAATTTGAAAATAAAGGCAATAACTTTGCTGTGACATTTGATGAAAAACTTGAAGAGGAAACAAACAACGTACAAGTAGCAGATAACCAATACATCCTTAATATTGGATTAAAAGAAATGGAACAAAAAGGTGAAATCATTCCTGCTAAAGAGGTTATCGGGGTTGCTACAGATAACCAAATTGAGTACCAAAATGTTTTTGATAATATTTCCACTACATATTCTGTTGGAGAAAACTTTGTAAAAGAAGATATTATAATTAACAAAAAGCCCAAAAAAGGGTTACCACAAACCTTCTCATATCAGCTATCCCTTGAAAGTTTGACATATGAACAAATTAATAATCAAATCCATTTAAACGACGCTAAAACGGGTGAGTTGGTTTATGTTATAGAAGCTCCGTTTATGTATGATGCTTATAAACCTGTAGGCTTTCAATCTATTGACGGTACAAATTCTATACCAGAGGAAGCAAAATCTTATAATATCACGTTAAAAACAAGAAAAGAAAACAATACGTTATGGATTGATTTAACTCCAGATACAGCTTGGCTACAGGATACTAAAAGACAATACCCTATTGTCATTGATCCAACAATTGTACGTATCCAAGGAAACTCAAAAATGGTGGATACAACAATTCGTAAAAAGTTTCCAACGCAAACCGGAGGAAATGACACAGAATTAGCTACAGGTACAGCCACAGACGGAAATATTGTAAGAAGTTTATTGAAGTTTGATGTAACACCTATTCCAGAAAAAAGCATTATTATGTCTGCGGATGTAAGTCTTTATCTATCTTCAACTAATGATCCAACTCCTATTAATTTAAGTATGCATGCGATGAAACGTTCATGGGATGAAAATACAGCAACATGGAATAACTATTCAACAGCAGGAGGCTGGACAACAGTAGGGGGAGATTATAATACCACGCCTCTTTCAACTGTTACAGGAGTCTCTTCAGTACCGAGTAATGTAGAAGAAGGTATTAAACGATGGTCTATTCCAACGAGTATGGTGAGCGGATGGCTATATAATCCAGAATCAAATCTTGGTTTATTATTAAAAAGCACTTCAGAAAGTACAATGATTTACAAAAAATTCATCAGTAGTGAAAGCACAACCAACCCACTCGCCTATAAACCAAAACTTGTGGTTACTTATAAAACACCTAACCGTTTAGGTTTAGAAGATTATTGGGATTATGCCACACATGATATTTCAAATGGAACGAACTATGTAAATTTAGGCACAAATAATAATGTTGTTCAATACACAGATTTTAGCTTATTCAACTATGGAGGATTTGGTTTAGATTTTACTCGAACGTATAATAGTAAGGATTTTGAAAAATCTTCATTTGGCTATGGTTGGAGTTTTACAGGTTCAGAGAAATTATTTTATAATAATAAATATTTTAATGTCGAATATAAAGATGCAGATGGTACGGTCTATGTTTACTCATGGGATGGAGATAAGTATATTGCACCAGCAGGTAATTATGATAGTTTGGTTATGGTGGATAAGTACACTTTTAAACTGACTAGCAAAACTGGTATCACAACAACATTTAAAGTTAGAGAAAGCACTAGTGATACAGATATTGAAGTAGCCTATATTACAGAGCAAAAAGATTTAAATAGCAATACAATCACTTATAATTATGATACATCAAATCAGCTTACTTCTATCAGTACTAATCTAGGCACAAAATTACTGTTAACTTATACTGATGGGCTTATTACAAATGCAAAATACAATAAACAGGATATAACGTATACGTATACTGATGGTTATTTAACACGAGTACTGGTTAAGAAAGATGACACTACATCAACACCTACTTCGTTCTATTACACGACTAATGGACAGTTAACGAAAATCATTGATAGTAAACAAAAAATAATGCTTTATGGATATAATAGTGAATTAGATTTAGTATCTGTAAAAGAACCTTCATTAGACGGTCAAGTAGATTCTATCACTAATTACTCTTTAGATCGAACAAACAATATTGTGACAGTTACAAGCCCAGAAGGTACTGTTACACGCTATGGTTTAAATAACAATTTTAATGTAACGAAAATGTTTGATCCTTCAGGGGACACAACAACCTATACACTAGATGACAATAGCTATAATGTTCTTTCACAAAATGTTATTTATTCAGATGGATCTACTTATACTAAGAAATTTGAGTATGATACAAAGGGAAATTTATTAAGCACTAATGATTCAAAAGGTGGGATAGAATCCTATACTTATAATGAGTATAGTAATCTTTTAACTCAGACAGACGCCAATCAGCAAACAACTACCAACACTTATGAGAATGGTAATCTAAAAACCTCCACAACACCTAAGGGAGACACAACATCCTATATGTATAATGGCCATGGGGATTTGACACAAGTAAAATATCCGGATGGGAAAATCGAAACGTATAGTACAAGCTATGAGAATAATCAAAAACTAACAACCTATCAAGATATTGAATTAGGTATCACAACTGAAACTATAACTGATTTTAATGGAAATATCCTTTCTTATGAAGACGGAAAAAAGGGGAAAACTAGGTATCGCTACAATCTTAAAAATGAATTAGTAGAAGTAGAAGATGCTGCAAAGAAAATAACGACTTATACGTATGATGCCAACAGTAATTTAACATCTGTGATAAATGCTGATGGTAAAAAACAAATGTCTCTCAGCTATAATGCACAAAATGCCATAGAAAAAGAAACAAACGCCGAGGGAAAAGTAACATCTTATAATTATAATGCTGACGGAGCATTAACTGAGATTATCAAAGCATCAGATGAAAAAATCGCCTATACAACTTCAAGTGATACTAATACACAGACTGTGAAAGTAAATGGGGTTAATCAGTTTTCAACACAAGTAGATGGTTTATCCACTACTGTGACAAATCATACTCTAAATAATCAAAAAGTTACGTACACACAATCAGAAAATGAACTATTACAAAGAGTAGACATTAACGCACCTGTAAATCGCTCGATTATGTATACTTACAAAAATGAAAAAGATTTAGCAAGAATTCAATTTGGCCAAAATACAATTGAGTATGCATCAGATGAAAATGGTCAAACAACCAATGTCACACTCGATGGGCAATTATCAGCAAGCTTCATATGGAACAAAAACAACTTATTGGAGAGCACAACTTTTGTAAATGGTGCAGTTATTTTAAATAAGTATAAGGCGAATCAGTTACAAACTGAAACTTTGAAAACAAATAGTGAAGCAATTTGGCGTACAAATTCATATGAATATGATAAAAATCAGCAAATTACTAAAGTGACGAATAATGATGGAACAGTCACTTACACTTATGACCCTTTAAATCAGCTAATCAAAGAACAATACAGTAATGGTTTATCCATATCATACACATACGATTCAGTAGGAAACCGTACTTCTAAAACTATTTTGCAAAACGGTAGTTCAACTACAACCAGCTATAGTTATAATAATGCGAATCAAATGAAGACTGCTGGTGATAAGACTTATAATGTAAGTGCCAACGGAAATGTAGAAAACGATGGTGTATTCCAATATGTTTGGAATGCCTTTGATCAATTAACAGAAATCAAGTCTCCAACAGGTGCAACAGTTGCATCTTATCGTTATGATGAAAACGGACGTCGTGTATATAGTAAAGATAGTAATGGTGAAACGTATTATCGTTATAATGGTCTGACAAATCAAGTCTTGTTTGAAGAAGATGCAAGTGGAGTTATTACCAAATCCTATACCTATAACGATAATGGTTCCCCTTTAACAATGACATATTTGGGCTTAACTTATTACTACTTAACGAATTATCGAGGAGATGTATTAGCCTTAACAGATAAAAAGGGTGACATTGTTGCAGAATACACGTATGATGCATGGGGAAATATTATGAGCCAAAAAGGTAATATGGCAACTATTAACCCATATCGTTATGCAGGATATCGATATGATGAAGATACTAAACTATACTATTTGATGGCGCGTTATTATAATCCAGATACAGGTGTGTTTTTATCGTTAGATCCTTTACGTGGAAATACAATGAATCCTTTATCATTAAATGGCTATAATTATGCGAATAATAATCCAGTGATGAATGTGGATCCTGATGGGGAATCTTGGAAAAACGCTCTTTGGAATTCTAAGAAAATATTATCGACGTTAATAAATATGGCTTTAATGGTTGCTGTATCTGGTTTGGGTGGCTTAGTCAGTGGTAAACTCTTTTTGAAAAGCGTCAAACAACTTGCCCAAGCTAAGAAACATATATTCGCTAAAAGTATTAGAAAATCTCTTCAAAGAAGAGGTGTGTCTAATTTAGTGATAAGTGGTATAATTTCAGGTTTAGTTGTGTTTACCGATTTCTTGGTTAATATAGGTAGCCCAGGTGAAATTTTATTTGATTATCTCGATCGAAGAGATGCAAAACGTAAAAATGGTTATTTCAATGGTTGGTAGAATAGATAAGATTACTACAGTAAAAAGAAGGGGAAATATAGGCGTTCTTTAACCTATAATTCAATTTTTAATGATAAAATTTCTTTCAATGAGAGTATTTTTGTATTGTATATTTTTAATGATGTTTACAGTAATATTTACTACAAAACAAAACTTTTATATCATTTATATTTTTATTTGGATTTTTTGGATGTTTGAGCTTTATTTAATCCATTATAAAAAAATAAATAATAAAACAGGTTCAAAGTGGCTTAACAACCTGTGGATTGTGATAGTATTAATTACTTTTATTACAATTCAATTGTATTTGGAGTTCAAATTGTAAGAATAAATAATAGAAAATCATAGTATATTACTTATGCACATTTTTGTAATCATGAGGTAATAAACAGTAAATGGTGGGTAAAGCTGGCTTATTAAAGTCAGCTTTATTTTTTTTATACGATGATTTGTCAAATTAAGTGCAACAATTGCTCATTAAAAGCTTCGTTTGCAGTTTTCCAACCAAGACATTTTCTTGGTCGATTGTTGATATAGTTTAATGGTTCTGTAAGTTCTTCTGGTGATACTTCTTCGAAATTTGTTTGCTTAGGGAAGAATTCGCGAAGTAATCCATTTCCATTTTCGTTACTTCCGCGTTGCCAAGAAGAATATGCGTCCGCAAAATAAACATCAATTTTCAAGTCTTTTTCTAACACTTTATAGCAGCTAAATTCTTTACCTCTGTCTGTTGTGGCTGTTTTTATAGTGCCTTTTGGTAATTTAGTATGAAGAAGACGTACTGCTCTTGAGCGATCTGGTATCAAAAAGCCAACATACCACCGTGTCATTCGCTCAATACATGTTGCTACACAACCTTTTGCTTTCCCACGTCCAGATACAATTGTATCTAACTCCCAATGTCCAAAGGTTTCACGTTTACGTACTTCTTTTGGGTGTTTAGAAATTGGTGTACCAATGTTAAATCTACCCCTTGTTTCGCGGGGCTTTTGACGCTTACCTTTTTGACGGAGAACGGTTATAGGCACTTCTAAAAGACCATCCTAAATCCAGCGATAGATGGTTTTAAAACGCAGATGTCCTTGATACAAGCGGCCGACAATTTGTTCAGGTGACCAAGTATCCCGCAACTTTTCTTGAACAGCTTATTTCGAAAAAAATGCTTAGAAAGAATGCGCCAGATTTATGCGAAAAAATTGTTAAGCGATACAAAGCATACTCATCTGAATTGAGAAAAATAAGAATAGCTAAAATTGTAGCTGAAATAGAAGTTGCTGCTACCACACTACATAACCAAGGTTTTTATCCAAGTATAGGAAAATCCAAAGGGAATTAGGTAACAAAAGTATTTTTTTGGAAGGAGGAATTAGACGAGTTTGGATAGAAGTGGTAATAAGTTTAGGTTACAAAGTGGATTAAACCATAAGATTTCCTAAAATAAAAATATCAAACATAATGCTTCCAAAAGTTTAAATTCTAGTCGAATTTGGAGTTTCGGAAGCATTATTTTATGAACTTTTATAATTTATCTGGGTGTTTTATATTAATTTGGAATGGGATTTTCCCGAAAAGCTCTTTTGTATTAATGCGTGGAAACTACATCGTTTATTGAACGGAAATTTTATGATTTACGTCACATAAATAAGAATAAAGGTAACATCATCTGAAATGTGTGCAGATACAGATATTTTAAATACATTTGGCTATGATTTATTTACTAAGCTTTTACTGAAATTAAGGTTAAGCGGTACACTACTACAGGAAAAAGATTTACATCAACAAAATAGGGTATACTATATTTGTTGAATAGATTTCTTTAAAGGCAGGAAAAGTAGGTGAACCAAAGTGGGGAAATATCAATTGGATACCAAAGGTAAGGCAGCTGTGGCTAAGTATCATGAAAAACACAAGCCAGCCAAATTCGATAAAAAGCAGCAACTTGAGAAAATACGTGCAGAGTATTTGAAAAAGAAGCAAGAACAAACCGATCAATAATATGAATGAAAACATAGGAAGATTAATATCTCCCTATGTTTTTCTTTGATATTGACGGTAGAATTCATTATTTTCCTAAATTGTAGATTCGGTGACAGAAAACTTGTCATCAGTTATCCATTCTACATTATTCGATTTTGACATTTCTTGTCCCACCTAGCATTTTTTATTTGTTGTCATAGGGAAGACATCTTCATTGGAAAAACAAATAAAAGATTTGGTATGGAAAAGTGATGACATTTGAAGGAAATCATGATTTATACCATACTAAAGCAAAAGAAATCGTAAAAAGGTTTGGAGAATTTATGAATGAAGTAAAATGAATTAACCCACCTCAATTGCAAAGGTGAGAACGTGTCGACTAGAGTAAACAACCTCAACCAGCATTATAATATAGCATGAATGTATTTATTGTAGACTTAGTGTGTTAAGGCTATAGCAAAATTCAGTGAAATTTTTACAAAATGCCCCCCTTTTTTACTAAGCTCCTATTATGATACAAAATCCTCTTATGCAGAAAATATAATTATTGTAATTTAGTATAAATATGATTATTTTTGAAAACAGAGGAGCGTTATATGAGGAAAAAGATACTATTACTAATGGTTGTTTTAACGATTGCGATTAATAATCTTTACTTTGCATCAAATGTTTATGCAGCTGAAATGATTTTTAACGATGTGGATCAAAAGCATTGGGCAGCAAAGGAAATCCAATACTTATCTCAACAAAATATTATTCAAGGAAGTCCGGATGGGAGTTTTGCACCTAATGATCAATTAACGCGTTTACAAATTGCGTTAATGGTTACGAGAGCGAAGGGATATAGTGTGATCGATCGACCTGACCCACAGTTGGTTGATGTAAAAAATGAAGATGCTCATTTCGATATCATTTCTGCCGTCATGGCTGAAGGGGTTTTTGATGATGTTGTAAAGGGGCAAGAATTTAAACCGAGCGCATTTGTGACAAGGGAGGAAATGTCATCGATTCTATCAAGAGCTTTTGAATTAAGTGGTCTTTCTTCAGTTCAATTTAAGGATGTTACACCGAACGATTGGGCTTATTCGTCTGTTCAGGCATTAGTGAAAAATGAAATTGTTTTTGGTTTTGCGGATGGGACGTTTCAACCAGAACGCTTTTTAACGAGAGCAGAATTTGCCGTGATGATGGCGAGGTTATTAGATGAAACATATCGTGTAGCACCAGAGCCGCCAAAAGCGCAAGCTCCTGTAGAAGAACCTCAGCTAAATAAAATGTACATAACGGTTCCAATTGTTAAGCAAAATCCAGAATTGCCAAATGGCTGTGAAATAACCTCTTTAACAGCTGTCTTAAACTATTATGGATTTTCCACAAACAAAATGGAAATGGCCAATAATTATTTACCAAAGGAATCATTTACCTATCAAAATAATAAAAGATACGGTCCGAATCCTTATAAGGCATATGCAGGTGACCCTCGTTTAGAGACAGGCTTCTTTTCTTATGCACCTCCCATTGTTGCGGCTGCTGAAAATTTTTTCGTTGGAAGAACGACTAAATATACAGCAACTGATGTAAGCGGCAAGGAAAAAGAGTTTTTCTATGAGAAAATTAATCATAACGTTCCAGTAGTCATTTGGGTAACCTTGGATTTAAGTACGCCAAAAGTATCGTCTTCTTGGTATTTCAGTGATACAAAGGAATATTTTAAAGCACCGATTAATCTACATGCTGTTGTGTTAGTTGGATATAATGAGCTCAATAATACCGTTCATGTGATGAATCCGCTAAAAGGAAGAGTCTCACATAATGCCGAGAAGTTTTTCAGAAGCTATAAAGAACTGGGAAGCCAGGCGATGATTGTTGAGAGAAATAAATAGAGTAGAATAAGGGGTAAAATTAAGTTTGCGAAAGTAATGGATAGTAAGGTTGTATAGTTACATAGGAATTATTTTGATGCTAATATGAAAATTATTTTGTAAACGATATTGATATGCCCATTGTAAAAATGGATTGAAATAATTCACATATCGATATCGATCACTTTTAATGTTGGAAGACAATCCAAAGGCAAGAGGAACTATAAAAGTTGATAATTTATTACAAAAGTAGCTACAAATTAAACAATGGCAAGTTGAAGAACAAGAAAAGAGTAAAAAAATATAGCAAACGGTTATTGAGTAGTGAAGAAAGCTATTATCATCGATAAAAATTAAAGAGGTGAAGACAGCCATATTATGAAGAGGAAACGAGAGTCTGTTTAACAGGCTCTTTTTTTATATTCTTTTGAAAGCCTCTTACAATACGAGTAGTTTCAATAAGCTTTTAGCTATGGACAAGAAAAAAATCCCCAGCCGTACAATGAATCTAGGTCTGGTCAAACGACTTCGTACGAAAGGGGATCCAAATGGATAATAAAAGTTTAGCACATATAACATGGAATTGTAAGTATCACATCGTCTTTGCAATAAAGTATAGAAGGCAAATTATTTATGGTCAAATTAAAGTAGTTATAGATAGAATTCTTCGCCAATTATATGAGGTGTAGAATTTATTGAAACAACCGCCTATCTTATCATTTTCATATTTGATAAGTATCCCACCAAAATTAAGTGTTTCATCATTTGTAGGCTATTTGAAAAGGTAAAGTAGTTTTATGATATTTAATCGACATTCGAACCTGATATAAACGGCTACTTGCTCGCCTTTAGCTGTTAGTGAGAAAATAAAGTGCAGTTGGCGGACCTTTCAGAATGTTGTTAGACATAGGCGAGTACTTCAGCATTAGCGCAGGTATTACGATTGCTAAATATGCTGCCACCTTAGTTAAGGGAACGGTGAAAATTGTTGGGGGTGGTACCATTCAATCGAAAACTATGCTGCCCAAGTGCAAGAAGCACATGAACAGGAACAGCAGTTAGGAGGGGGTGAACAGTGGATCAAATGGATGTAAAAGAACCGATTTCAATTTTTACAAGCGCTTATCAAACCGCAGATTTTATAAAATCAATGGGTGATTTAGCATCATTAGCAGTTAATGTATACTCTTTGATTTGGGAGTTTCTCGTCCAAGTAATTCCTCCTCCGTACTGCTTACAGAGACAGAGTGTAAGGTGAGTAGTACCTTACATACTTATCATATTATTTATAGTGTTTATAGACAAATTAGAGTTTGTAGAAAAATAAAAAGAACAAGTCTAAAAAAGAGCTTGTTCTAATAGTTCATATATTATTAAACATTAGCTTTGATTTCCTCTGTTTCAACAATAAAAACCATCACCACTATATTTATTATTATCCTTCACTGTGCTAAGACATCCTACCGCTTCACCAGCGACGGAGAATAATTTTTCGACCTCCCAACTGGGCATATATCATTAGGAGTTACTCACTTCTCGACATCATAGTCATTGGCAATTCTCCCATTTCAGTTTATTTCCATAGAAGTTATCAAGATCATCAAACGAAGCTCTGAAGACATTTAAATTAAAGTCAGTCGGCTCCAGCGTACCTTGAATGAATCCCAGCATGTCATTCGAGACGTTAGAAGCATCCACAGCCCATTCGTTCACCACTTTATATACTTCTTTGTCATAAGCCGTTTTTTTAGTTATAAGGACCGATGTAGCTAAGTTCTGTGTGATGCCGTTATAAGCGTTGATTGCGTTATCGAAATTTAGTGATCCACCTTCATTAAGTGCCACTCGTTTAAACTCAAGGTAATTAGCATACATTTCGTCTAAAGCAATTGCGTATTCAGGTGATAGACAAGATTTATCAGTAGCTGGCTTGTTTATTACCTCAACTGCTTCTACCTCTTTGGTTTCTATCACCTCAGGATTTTCACCTTCTGGGCTCAAACTTTCTTGTTTGTTCTCTGTAAGATAACCATTGGTTGATAAGAGATACCCTATAACTACAATAGCCATCACTATAATAGATGTTAAAATTGCAATTATTACTTTGTAAACGTTATTCTTTTTCATTTTTCAATAACCCCCAAATTATGCCTTGAAATATAACCATTCTGCCCTAAATACATCTTTTATTTGATCGAATTTATAGGATTTTACTTCAAAAATAAGCATTCCTAATTGTTGATGAAAAACATAATATCAGATTCATACCTAAACGCTTCATTAAATATATTTATTGGCATTTATTGTAAATTAAAGGCTTTATTTTTTAAATGCATCTTTTAATATTGTTAATAAAAAGTTCTTTTATTTAACATCTCATTTTGGTTTAATTTTGCATAAAACCACATTACATCATTAAATATAAAAACTTAACTTATAAAATTATTATATACTATAGTGGTAGTTAAGTGGTAACTTATCCCTAATTATCTAATTCTTCTGTAGTGTGAGTATAGAGAGCAGTTTAGTTTTAATATCCAAATGCATGGATAGTCTTTAAGTAAATGCCGAAGATATGAAGAAACCCCGTTTTTTTTTAATTTTTAGTAGGTAGAATGTGGCGATGTCGGTATTTAAACGAGCCCTCCTCTGACATTAATAGATATTGAGGTAGCCTTTTATAAAAACGATAAATGAAAAACTGAAAATTAAATGATAGCAATAATCCGCCTGAATTATTGATTGACCACAGATAACGTGTATGGATCTTTAGAAGAAATTTTTATTGAGTATACAAGATTTCTTTATCAAGGATAAACAACGATTCAACACTATATGTTTTCTAGTATGCCAAGTCAAACAAAATAACTTTATAGATTAGATGAAAACTTTTACTTATACCTATTACTAGCTATATACAGGGATTACTGAAGCGGAGTTTTTTCTAAATAGGATTTAAGACAATTAGAAAAAGCTCAATGCATTGTAATTTCTAATTCTATGTCAATATTTGCGATTACCGCATACTTTTTAATTATAATTTCAGCTTATTAACAATATCAAAATTCCTTATATATTAGGGGGCGGTCTATATTTGAAAACTTAAATTGTTTTTGGTTATTTTATGATTATTTACTATGTAAATTGTAAATTATATCAAAATTTTGTTTTTATAATATGTGTTAAAAATAAGTAATTATATTATTCATGGTTCCGCTTATAGCATAGCTTTCAAATGGATTATTAAAAAATCAGTAGTGAGTATGTACTTTTCGAAAAGTATTTTTTTGTCTTTAAAGTGGAGAGAGCAATTTATATAGCAATACTTAGAATTGGAGGAAGTTAAAAATGGGTAGGAAACAACCTATAGGATTACACAAAGCACAGAAATTTATAATTATTATTAGTGCATTTGTGTTCACTTTATTTTTGGCTATTAAAACGGTGGATTTTACCGATCAAATTCGATTTTTTTCCTTATTGAAGGATAAACAGTTTTTCACTTCTGTTGATAAAAACATTAAAAGTTTATATAATCCAGATTCAAATCAGTTGGATTTATCATTATTAACGAAAATTATATCGTTTGTTAATGAAGTAATATTGTTATTAATATTGTTATTATTAATATATTATTTTGTGTTATTTCTAATGAAAATTTTAAATACTGATTTATTGAGACAATTTACCTTATTATTTAAACTAATGAAACATAATTTAACTTATATCTCTTCGTTGGAAAAGATTTTAATAAAAGGTCTATATACTGTACCCTTTTTATTGCCGCTAATTTTTAATTTTGATTGGAACGCAGCTTTACTAATTATCATTGTTTTGTTAATATCATTTCTCTTTGTGAAATATTTATATGTAAAGACATTTAAAATCATTGCTATAAGTCTAGTAATTACCATCATTTTGGATTTTATAGTCATTTGTAATTTTCCTATAGAATATAAAAAATTATTAGTAATGATGGATTTATTTACGGCTACATATTCTTTTATAAGTATGATGGTTATTATAATTTGGGTATTTTATCGAACGATTAAGTTTGAATATTTAATAGCAGATTTAGAGAAAAAATTTTTGTTTGTTGAATATTTTACTGTTGATAAAAAGATTGGCTTTTATTCATCATTAGAGATTAGTTTTTTTAAGCGAAAAAGATATAGTAGGCGAGAAATTGCGAATGAGAGAGCGCAAATAATTAAACGCCGTAATAGTATGAATTTATATATAAGTTTTTATATTACAGTAATTGTATTCGCAACAGCATTATTGTTATTGAAAGTTTCTAATGACTATTTTTTAACATTTTTAATCATGTCACTTCTGTTTATTTCCACAAGATTTTTAATGAGAGGATATGAGATTTTAAAAGCGTTTTTTGTCGATGTAATTTCGGATCGCATAAAGTCGTCTTCTTTAAACTCAATGGATAGAATAATACTGATAATAAAAAGTCTAATCGAGATTGCGTTTCTATCATTCATTGTGAAGGTAACCTATTATTATTTAGTGAATGATTTAAGCAGTAGTTCGATTGAAGTCAAAAATATAATTAATTTGTTTTTGGGAAGTTTCGCTACACAATTATTTAATGTATCATATTCCCTTGATCAAGGTATATTCTTTGGAATTATTCACATAATACAAATCATAATTTCAAGTTGTTTAATCTTATTCTGTTTTGCGTTATATAGCGGCAAAATAATCAAATATCCTAAATATGAAGTAACCAAAAACTTATTAGGTAAGTTTGAAGTTTATGAATATAATGATCAAACAGGAAATAATATAGTTGAGTTTGAAAATTTATTACAACTGAGAAGAGATTTAAGCACAGCTAAAAATAGTAAAATTATGTATATGAATATAAAAGAAGCATATAATTATTTATTAGATTGGGAACAAAAAAATGATGAATTAAAGTCATATTTGCAGAAATAAAAAAGCTTTATTTGATGATTTTAAAGTATAAAAGTTCCATTTTTTTGTGAAGTTTTAATATGGAAATCCTGTTATTTCAATTCTTTCGGACAAGCTTAATAAAGTCACATAATATCTTAGCTGTTTAAGTAATAAATACTTTACAGAAAATGTGACGGTGAGTTGTTAATGATTCCAGTAAAATATTTTTCAAGAGACTAGTTGGTTCATTAAAGTACATGTGAGTAAAGCACAACCTCCAGCCATATAATATAGCATGAATGCACCTAGTCTAGGCTAGGTGCATTTCATGTTGTTGAAAAAAGATGATGTCAACGGCAGAAAAAGCAAATTTGCAAGGTGAGAGGTTGATTTCCGTTCCGCCAGCGCCCTTTCCAGGGGGCGTCCGATGAGCCGCTTCACTCACTTACGCTCGCTCCAGGATCTCATCTGTGACGCCAAATCCCCTAGGAGTGACGCTGGCTCCACTCCAATCAACCATTCTGCAAAGTGTCTTTACTTTTTTTCATAGTAGTAGAGCGATCAAATAGCCCACTATCTGTATTCTTAGAGGGGATAAACTCTTATTTTCAATATGGAGAAGTGATGCGTGACACACCTCTTCATAAAAAGTAGTGAACACCTTCCCTTTATTTGAAAACCTTTACTAAAAAGAAATATTTTTATGGATTGGAGTGGAGGGCTACTTGACTCCCGTGGGATAGCGAGACAGGCGAGCCCCTACACGGAGCGGTAGCGGAGGAAGCGGCTCGGCGCTCGCCCACAGGAAAGCAAGTAGCCTGCAACGGAAATCTATTTTCACCTTTCACAAAAAGTCTATTGATGGTTTTGTTTTTCAACACTATGGAATGCACCTAGTCTAGGCTAGGTGCATTTTCTTTCAATGTAATGTCAGCATGTATGTTCATTTCAAAACTACCTCAAATAGAAGGTCTTCTCCCCAACCTAAAATTCATATACATAAAATAAAAGCTAATGGGAGTAGTGATTATTGGACAAACAACATCATAAGTACAGATGGGTTGTGTTTGTTGCTGTATTGTTTACCTATTTGTTAATGGCAAGTCAGCGAACTGCTCCAGGGTTAATTACGGACCAATTGATGAAGGATTTTGGTGTGACAGCATCGACGATCGGGTTATTGACGAGTATACAATTTTTTGTGTATACAGGTTTGCAGATTCCGATGGGGATTTTAGCGGATCGGTTTGGGCCGAATTTTTTTCTTATCGTTGGTGCTGCCCTTACAGGATTAGGTACAATTCTTTATAGTTTAGGTACACATGAATTCGTACTGTTTTTCTCTAGAATGCTTACTGGGGTAGGGGATGCGACCATATGGGTGAATATGGTGCTCATTTTGGCGCAATGGTTTCAGAAAAAGGAGTTTGTCCGATTAATTGGTTTTGCTGGGATGACCGGGAGTCTTGGTTTCTTATTGGCGACAGTCCCTTTTGCGACTTTGATCCTGTTATTTGGTTGGCGGATCACATTTTTTTCAACGGGGCTCTTATTATGCTTATGTGGAGTGCTTCTTTATTTTGTGCTTGTGAAAACTACAAAACGAATTTTTGCAGAAGAATTAGTCGTTGTAAATGAAGAAGTACAACGTGAAAAAACCTCTGTTTTATTACGCAGAATATGTTCGAGTCGACAAGCGTGGGCTTTATTTTTTTGTCATTTTGGCGTTGTGGGAGGCTATGTTGGCTTTATCAGCTCGTGGGCTGTTCCGTATGGGATCAATATGTATGAGATGACACGTGCTGAGGCAAGCCAGCTCATTATGATTGGATTGATTGGGGCACTGATGGGAGCTCCGTTAACGAGTTGGGTTGCAGGTTGGTTAGGAACGATTAAAAAGCCTTATATTGTTGTTCATATTGCAGTTTTAGTGAGTTGGTTTGCCTTTCTTTTATTGAAAGGGCATCCATCCATTTTCATGCTCATTGTCCTGTTCTTTATCATCGGCTTTGGATATGGTGCAAGTGCCTTGACTTTTGCAGCTGTTCGCCAAACTTTCCCTTTAGCTGAATCAGGTATCGTTTCGGGGTTTGCCAATACAGGGGGCTTTCTAAGTGCAGCATTATTACCCATTATGTTTGGCTATATTTTGGATTATTTTCAGTCTGCCTCAGGTAACATCAGTGATGGATATTACTATGGTTTCATCTCGCCAGTCGCATTCTCTGTTATGGGCTTAATTGGGGTGATGTTGTTTAAGGAAAGGCGTGTGGAAACAGGAGGTTGAGAACATCCTTTTATCCTACTTATAAACAGAGCATAGATTTCGAAGGTGAATAAAACTGCGCCATAATGTAATGACGAAAGGGAATACCTGTATTAAAGGTAATTCCCTTTTATTGTACAAAACGAATCCATATTACTCCTTCAACGTAATCATTACAGTATAAATTTACTATCTTATTGATTAAAATTACATAGAAATATAAAATGTATATATTGAGCTTTTTGTAACATATTTCATAATTAGGTATTTAAAAAGATGTTTCCCCTGAGTAGGATTTATTTTTTATGAAAAGATTGATACATAAGAATAGTACCAATGGATCGTTATTATTTTTTGCATTCAAGAACAAAAGATTTTCAATAGCAATATTACATAATGGGGAAAGCGTAAAGGGGTAATGAACAGTGTTAAAAGTTAAACATATTGCAATCGGTGTTGGTCTCATTTTAATGTTGTCTGCTTGTAATGATGAAAAAGTTATAAAAGAAAAAAATATGGAAAGCGGTATTGAGGCAGAGATTTTAACATTAGAAACACTTATAAAAGAAAGGAAATATGAGGATCTTTTAGTTGAAATGGAAACTTTAGATGTATCAGAATCAGAAATTGATAAAGTTAGAGCAGTTGGTACAAAATTTGTAGATCAATTAATACAGGAAAAAAATGTACAATTCTTGGGATCTAAATATAACAGAATGAGAATCGTTTTGAATCGTGAAGATTGGAATAAGGTTGTAAAAATTATAGAAGAAGAGAAAAAGTTAAAATTAGATGAGATGGAACAAGCAGTCAGAACAAAAGATTTCCTAAAAGTTCAAGAACTATATGAAAATACAAAAGTACTAGAAGACAATGAAGAATTTTTAGCAATGTATAATTATGCTTTATATTTACAAACCGATCAGAATTCCTATAAGGCTTCAGGAGCACTAGCACTTGCTGTAAATCCTAAATACTTTGGAAGAATGAGGGATGAAATTGTAGCAGGAATAACAAATACGTCTTATGCCAATCCATCATCGTTTGGGCCAATAACTCTAAATGATTGGGGATGGATAGAACATGAATATCGAAGTAATTTATATACAATGGAGAGAAGAGCTGAAGAAAAAAAAGTAATGAATGAAAAAATTGAAAATGCAAGGGGGATGAATCCTACACTTGGAATGACATATGACGAAGTATTAGCATCACTATGGGGCGCACCTTATGATATTAATAGAACAGTAACAGAATACGGGTCTTATGAACAATGGGTTTATGGAAACGGGCAATATCTTTATTTTGAAGATGGTATATTAACTAGTTTCCAAGATTAAATAATTCTTTTAGGAGTTTAAATCAATTTCACAAATGCATTTTATTATTTACTGTTCGTAAATGTATAAAAATCGTTTGAACGTTGGTGCTCCATCTTCTGAATGATCCTAACTCAATTTCAAAAAGGGAACATCTAAGTTTTAGATTGTTCCCCTTTATTTCATTGGTCAATAATATGTTTTTCCTTATTTAATATAGGAATAACTAAAAATGCGTAGCGAACTCAAATATTACCCTATCCCATATAAACACTCTCACAAGTATCTGGAGCTGGTTCATAGAAGCAATGATTTTTGAATTGACCAGTAAACGGCTGGCCGTACCATGTTGGGGGACATGGGGCATATGGATTGAAGTACCAGAGTGCATATTTTGCTGGATGATCTCGCCAGAAGTCTAAATTTTGTTTCGCTAATCTTTTTTCGGTTTCTCTCGCTCTTTGGTAAAACATATTGCCTTTTTGAACGGCTTCAAAAGAATAATTTCCACCTTGTACCTGGTAAATAACTTGTTCAATGGTTCTAACATCGTTGAAGTCTAAACAAGATGCTACTGCACGATTGACAATGACGTTGCCAACGTATAGCATACCCTGTTGTCCTTCACCCTCAGCCTCAGCTCTCATCATCCTTGCCATTAAAGCAACGTCTGCATCGCGGTATTTTACTCTTGGCATTTTTACACCTCCACCCTATAGTATGAAAAAGATCAAGGCTAGTTTCGCTTTATCTAGAAATTCGTTGTTTTTCATACTACTCAATAAAAAAACGCCATCATTGCAGTGTACAAAACAGCAAGATGGCGTCTTTAGATTAAAAATTCTTTTTAAAATAAGGTGTTTTTTTCAGTACAACACATACTGGAATGGCGATCATTAAGCCTACAAAGTTTTGAATGACGTCTCCTGGAATGGATGCCATCGGTGCAATCCAGCTATTGAACATAATGGCTTGCCCCACATAGTAAACGGCAATCATCACAGGCATGGATACGACGGCCCCTAAAATATTCAGCCCAAGATTATCACCTGTATGTCCTTTTGACCAGGCGATTTTACCAACGATGAAGCCTTGTAATGCACGTGAAATAATAGTAGTCGGTGCCCAGATTAACCAGCCGCCTACGATATCGAATAAACCCATTCCGATGGCTCCAGCAAGTGCCCCTTTTTTAGGTCCGAATAAAATGGCTGAAATGAAAAGCATGGATGTCCCTAAATGAATAAGTCCACCTTGCCCGATCGGTAGCTTAAGATTGATGAACATGGTAGCTACGAAAACAAGTGCTGCTAAAATAGCTGTAATGACTAAATCAAATGTTTTCGTGCGTGATTTTGTAAAGGATGATGGCCTTTGTATATTTTGCATTTATCTCTTCCTCACTATGATGAATATTTTGATGATTTTTACTTTAGCAAAGGACTGACTGTTGTGAAAGTGTCAATTTTATAAAAAAATTAGAGGTCAGATTGAGGTTATTTTCGCATCTTTCTAATTGTGATACGATGAGGTAAGTATAAGCAGGATGAGTTAGGTGGAATGAATGATGAAAAAAGTTGCTGTAATTCAAGATATGTCATCCTTTGGGAAGTGCTCGTTAACGGCTGCGATACCTGTACTGTCTGTAATGGGCGTACAAGCAGTACCGCTTCCAACAGCTATTTTAACGGCGCAAACAGGGTATTCGAGTTTTTATTGTGAGGATTTAACGTCAAAGATGGACTATTTTGTAGATGAGTGGAGCAAGCTTGGAACTACCTTTGATGGCATTCACACAGGATTTGTCACAGGGAAGGAGCAAATCGATAATATCTTTCGTTTTTTGGACGTGTTTCACGCCAATGAAACGACATTGCTTGTTGACCCAGTGATGGGCGATCATGGCGAGGTTTATAAAATGTTTACGGGTGAGTTACTTGATCGAATGAAAGAGTTAGTGAAGTGTGCTGACATTATTACACCAAATGTTACGGAATGCTGCTTGCTTACAGGTTTGTCGTATGAGAAGCTACAGCGCTATCAAAACGATATCGAGTATATTCAGACTCTTGAAGAGGCAGGACAACAGCTACAACAGGCGACTGGAGCGAACGTCATTATTACTGGATTGAATCCACCAACAGCAGCTGCGGGCAAGCGTTATGTTGGCAATATGTTTGTCGATGCGGAGCGGTCTTTCCATAGTATTCGCAACTATAACGGTGAGAGCTATTCAGGTACAGGTGATCTATTTGCATCCGTTGTGATGGGCGGCATGATGCGTGGGCAAGATTTAGTGGAGTCTATGAAGCTGGCAGAGACATTTTTAGCCGCCGCAATCGAAGCTACATCGAAGGAGCAAGTTCCACGCGAGGCAGGCGTACATTTTGAACAGTTTTTACGCATGCTACTTTAGATTATTATTGATTTCCTCTATTGGATATTTGAAAAAGGGTCATTTGATTTTCTTGAAGGATTGATAAATTTATGAGTGGCGAGGGGGCTAATATGAGCTTACACGCCGCTTTTATTTTAGGGCACTATTTGTGACTAAATAATGTGCGTAGAATTTAAAGTTAAAGATTAAAAAATACAATTGAGGTTATAAGTTTGATATGGGCAGCCTTTTTAATTTCTATTAGCTAAGTTTATTACTTAATCGTGTGCAAGCAGTGTATCTTTCTCTTTTCACTTTGTATTAAAATATTTTGAACAAGCGATTGTGAGCTTACTCGTTTTGGGAAGTTAAGTGTTGTTAGGGTGCAGAAAAAACGTAGTGTGCTGTAATAAAAGGTTTCTTCTTATTTCGTCATAATAAAAATGTTATAATGAAAAGGAAAGCCAGTTTTGATTGAAGTACAATCAAAATTGGCTTTGGTTCTGTTCAACCTCATGTAATACCTTGTTATTTTTTATCACTGTATAATGAGAAAGTGGAAGTTGGTGTATTATGAAGAATCGTAGTCAAATTAAACAAGACCGTGCTCATGAAACGCGTAGGACATTAATTGAGGCTGGGAAAAAAGTATTTTTCGAACTGGGCTTTCAGAAATCAACGATGAAGCAAATTATTAAGGAAGCTGGTGTTGGGCATGGCACAGCTTATGTTTATTTTTCCAATAAAGATGCACTTTTAATAGAAATAATCGATTCGCTTCTTGAAAAAATGTACAATATTGCGAAGTTAAGCTTTGTTCCGAAATCAAAGGAAGAAGCAAGAGAGCAAATTACATTCCAGGTAAAGGCATTCAATAAGCAAGGTATAGAAAACGAGAAGCTCATGAAGCTGGTTCTTGAGGCAATAGGGAGCTCAGAGGAAATTCGTCAAAAATGGTCTCTTGTTCAGCAACACTTTATTGATCATATTGAGAAAGATATTTTATATGTGCAAAATAATAATATTGCATACGCCCATCTAAATGCCAAAGATGTTGCAAATATGTGGTATCACATTAATGAGAGTTTCCTTTGGCGTTGCTTGCAAGACCCAAATGTCTCAATCGAGCAAAATGTAGAATTAATGGTACATTTTTATATGAAAGGCCTCTATACTGATTAACCTCCCCCTGTTGGAGGTTTTTTCTGTTTTATGTATTAAAAATCAATTTTAAAACATAAAAATTCTTTTTTTAAAAAATATTGACACTGTGTCACTTTTTGATAAGATGAATATAAGGTGGTTAAAAGATGACCATGCTACCAATATTTTAGAAAGGTGAGGTGTTTAATATGGAGTTTAATCCTACAAGAGAATACGCAGCTTTTTTAGACAAAAATGATGATTTACAAGGATTTAGAGAACAATTTTATCTTCAGCCAGAGACCATTTATTTTGATGGGAATTCATTAGGGCTTTTATCAAAGAAAGCTGAGGCAAGTCTGTTGACGCTTTTAGATTCTTGGAAACAGTACGGCATTGATGGGTGGACGCAAGGGGAATATCCTTGGTTTTATTTATCTGAGCAAGTGGGTGCTCAGCTGGCCAAGATTGTAGGCGCGAAACCAGAAGAGGTCATTGCAACAGGTTCTACTACTGTGAATATGCATCAAATGATTGCAACATTTTATAAGCCAACAGGTAATAAAACAAAAATTGTTATTGATGAATTAAATTTCCCAACTGACTTATATGCAGTACAAAGTCAATTAGGTTTGCATTATGAAAATATTGAGGAGCATATTCAATATGTTCGTAGTAAGGACGGGCACTTTTATGCGCACGATGATATTGTATCTGCGATGACAGATGATGTGGCATTGATTATCCTTCCTGGTGTGTTATATCGAAGTGGCCAGATTCTTGATATGGAAGCGCTAACAAAGGAAGCGCATCAGCGTGGTATTCTAATTGGCTTTGATCTTTGTCATTCAGTGGGTTCTATAGAGCACTCACTACATGACTGGGATGTGGACTTTGCCTTCTGGTGTAATTATAAACATTTAAACGGAGGTCCTGGTGCTGTCGCTGGATTATTCGTCAATGAGAAGCATTTTAATACAAAGCCAGGCTTGGCAGGTTGGTTTAGCTCGGCTAAAGAAAAGCAATTTGATATGGAAACAAGCCTTATACAGGCACCAGATGCAGGTGCTTATCAAATGGGCTCACCACATTTATTAAACCTTGCGCCACTGCTAGGTGCGTTGGAACTCTTTAATGAAGCAGGCATTCAACGTATTCGTAAGAAATCAATTCAGCTAACAGAGTATTTCATTGCACTATACTATCAATATTTGGGCGAATATGGTTTCGAAGTTAATTGCCCAGTAATCAATGAGCAACGAGGTGGACATATCTTTTTAACACATACAGAAGCGGCTCGTATTTGTAAGGCATTAAAAGCGAAGGGAGTTATTCCTGATTTTAGAGCACCAAATGGTATTCGTATCGCACCTGTGGCACTTTATAACACCTTTGAAGAGGTGTATGAAGTCGTTCAAATACTAAAAACAATTATGGATGAAAAATTGTATGAGCAATTCAAAAATGAACGGGAAATCGTTGCATAATAAAGGAGTAATGGAATGATTATTGGTGTACCTAAAGAAATAAAAGTAATGGAAAACCGTGTTGCTTTAACGCCTGCAAGTGCAAGTGTTTTAATAGCTGCAGGTCATATAGTACTTGTTGAATCGAACGCAGGTCTTGGCTCGAATTTTACAGATGAGCACTATATGGAAGCTGGTGCAACCATCGTTCCAAAGGCGAAGGACGTATGGGCTGCCGAAATGGTCCTAAAGGTAAAAGAGCCAATCGCTTCAGAATATGATTATTTTTACAAAGGACAAATCTTATTTACCTACTTACATTTAGCAGCAGATGAAGCATTAACGAAGGCACTTTTAGAAAAAGAAGTAGTAGCCATTGCTTATGAAACGGTCCAATTAGCTGATGGAAGCCTGCCACTTCTTGCTCCGATGTCAGAAGTGGCTGGTCGAATGGCTGCGCAAATCGGTGCACATTATCTAGAAAAAACAAATGGTGGTAAAGGTATTTTACTAAGCGGTGTGCCAGGTGTGGCAAAAGGTAATGTAACCATTATAGGTGGTGGGGTTGTCGGCTATAATGCAGCAAAGACTGCTGTAGGCTTAGGTGCAAATGTAACGATTTTAGATGTCAATCCTGCTCGACTTCGCCAGCTTGAAGAGATATTTGGGGATCGTATTCAAACGTTGCTATCCAATAGTTTCAACATTGCAGAACAATTGAAAACAGCAGATTTGGTTATTGGTGCAGTACTTATTCCTGGTGCCAAGGCGCCCCGACTTGTGACAGAGATGATGGTGAAAGCCATGCAGCCAGCCTCTGTTATCGTAGATGTGGCCATTGATCAAGGAGGAATTGTGGAAACAGCAGACCGTGTAACAACACATGATAATCCAACATACGAAAAACACGGTGTTGTGCATTATGCAGTTGGTAATATGCCAGGTGCAGTGCCGAAAACATCGTCAATGGCTTTAACGAATGTGACATTACCATATGCTATACAAATTGCAGCAAAGGGCTATAAGGAAGCACTATTACAAAACGAATCATTGCGAAAAGGTTTGAATGTTTATCAAGGTCTAATTACAATGCGTAAGGTTGCTGAAGCTTTACAGCTACCATATGAAAGCGCAGAGGATCTATTAAAAGGTCAAATTGTGTAATTGTACTCGAAGAACTGAGATTATATGAATGTAAAAAGAAATTGAAAAGGTCTGAGTTCAGTATAGTATAGGAACTCAGGCCTTTTATATAGTAGCATCTTTATCTGGCTGTTAGCTATGTGTACGATCAATAGACTTTTAGAACTGAATGGCTTTGCTTTCTAATAGTATTAAGATCAAGTATACATCTGGTTTTCTAGGAGCTATTTTTCCATTTCATTCATCTAAAAAATACCTCCAAGACGGATAGAGAATTTCCTATCCTTTATCAGTCTTGGAGGTATCTTATTAGTTTTAGCGCTTTAACAACTATGCTATATGGTTTCTACTTGCTCTTCCTCAAGATCATTTGTGATGACACGATTTTTTGCTATGTTTATTCGTTTCCAAATATAATAGCAGATGGAAATGAAGATAAGCCAAGGGAAGCCGACAAGTAATGTTGCTTTAAAATCAGGAGAGAACCATGTTGATAATACGACAGAAGCTAATAGAACGGCTCCTAAAATGGTTAGATAAGGATAACCAATCATACGTACAGGTAGTTTTTCTCCATCTATCGGTTTGTATTTTTTACGGAAAAATAGATGCGTAATGAAAATCATAAACCACGCAAACATAGCGCCAAAGCTTGAAATTGAAATCATAAGCGATAAAGCTGATTCTGGCTTGAAAATCGAAAATGCTGTAGCAATGATAATACCGATAACAGATGCGAGCAATGCCCTCGTCGGAACTTGTCTTTTGTTAAGCTTACCCAATTGCTTCGGAGCAAAGCCACCCCGTGAAAGTGAGAACATCATACGAGTAGAAATATAAAGCTGGCTATTCATAGCCGAAAGCGCTGCGATTAGAACAACAAAGTTCATCATGGATGCGCCACCAGGAATATTTAATATTTCCATTACTTTAACGAATGGGCTCTTGTCTGCACCTGCCATTCCCCAAGGGACAATCATCAGCATTAGTACAAGTGTTACAATATAAAATAAAATTAAACGAATCACAGCTGATTTTAATGCAATTGGGACAGCTTTCCTTGGGTTCTCTGCTTCCCCAGCACTTACAGCAATCATTTCAATACTTAGATAACTAAATAATGAAATAAATATACCCATCCACATTCCCCAAAAACCATGTGGGAAAAAGCCGCCATCATTGAAGTAGTTTTGGATGCCAATATTGGAGGAGCTATCTGCCCCGAAAATAACAATACTAGCTAAAATAATAAAGCCGACAATCGCAGTGATTTTAATAACGGAGAACCAATATTCTACAGCGCCAAATAATTTCACTGTGGTAGCGTTTACATAAAGCAGTATAGCAGCAAATAATATAATCCATACAGCATTGGGTACACTTGGGAACCAATACCGCATATAAAGGGCAACAGCGGTCACCTCTGTACCAATTGAACAGATTAATGAGAACCAATAGGAATACCGAATAGCAAATCCTGCCCAAGAATTTACGTATTTTTCAGCATAAGCACCAAATGATCCAGTTGTAGGGTGCGCAACCGTCATTTCTGCGAGACAACCCATTAGTAATAGTGCAATGAGAGCTCCTATAGCGTAACTCACAATAACACTTGGACCAGCTAGACCGATGGCTAAGCTACTGCCGAGAAATAACCCTGTCCCAATGGCACCTCCAATGGCAATCATCGTAATTTGATTTGTCTTTAATCCCTTGTTTAAACCTTGCTCACGTTCCATAATGTCTTCCATACTGTGGTTATGTTTAACCATTCTTTCATCCCCTTTGTGTAAATTTCATCTTTCATAGATCAACTTCTTTCTATCATTTCTAAAAAATCTGGTGAATCTATGCATATACTAAATTAAAAATGACACAGTGTCAATATAATATGTCGTAATTTTCTGAATATATATCTTTTTTTCTCTTTAATGTATGTAATTTGGTTTGTTTATTTTATCAACAACGGATTATAATCACTAAAAGTAAGGTGTTTCATATATAACTATCCTTTATGCTTAATAAAATCATTTCCGTAAATAATTGATACTATATCACTTATTTAGTAGAGGTTATGCTTGATAAGAAAACAAATCTCCTGAAAAATCCCTAGTGTTATACGAAAATGATGTCTTCTATAAATAACCAGCAACTGTATAGCTTGAAAATATGCATTGGGTTTGCCTAGCAAAATCTTTTAAGAACGCTTGCAAAACGATTGTTTCGTTAAGGTTGCTCTATGTCTTGATTACTTAGTACAAAGTGTATTTTTCTTGTACTGCTAATAGTGTTCACCGACAGTATAAGAGTGTGTTTCGCGATACTGCTAGACATCTATTTTAACCTCCTTCATTTTCCTGAAAAAATACATCAAATGCTATTCGCTATGGTCGATAAAAATGAAAAGTGTTATAGGAGGGGAAGAATGGAAATTAGGCTTTTAACAGCAGCAGATGCTGCGGTATATCGTCAATTGAGATTAGAGGGACTCCAAATGAATCCGGAGGCATTTGGTTCTAGCTTTGAAGAGGAAAAGGATATGGGGCTTGCCTTATTTGCAAGTAGACTCGAGGGTCAGGAATCGTTTACATTCGGGGCATTTGAACAGAATGATTTGCTGGGCGTTGCGACATTGGTACAGGAAAATAAAATGAAGCTAAAGCATAAAGCGAACATTTTTGCCGTTTATGTTTCTCCAAAAAAGCGAGGGCTTGGCTTAGGTAAACATTTAATGTTAGCCGTCATTAATCAAGCAAAGGTATTAGCGGTCGTTGAGCAGATCAATTTAACGGTTGTGTCTTCCAATGATTCAGCAAAAGGGCTATATAAATCGCTAGGCTTTCAGGTGTTTGGAACAGAAAAGCGTGCGTTAAAAATAGGACAGCAATATGTTGATGAAGATTATATGGTGCTGTACATCTAGTAAAAAAAGAAATGCCTTTGAAGTCAGCCTTCAAAGGCTATAAATTTTTATGGTGAACTCCAATGGAACAATGAAAATAATGCAATGACTAAAGTAATACCAGCCATAACAAGTATAAGTAAAGTGCTAACAATGGACACTTTCTTTTTAAGTAGCCATATACTCAACACAATAATAATAATTGATAAGGGGAGTGTCAGCCAAAATCCTAGATTGCCTAAGTATTCAATTTGAATGGCGAATGAATCGTAAAAGTAATTATAGGAAATGCCAAGCATGATAAAAAGGGTCATGACAATATTCGGTGACAGCATGTTATTGTGATTCATAAAATCCCCTCCCATCTAAAAAGTATTTGTTCTTACATATATTGTATGAATTTGCACGGTTAAGTCACACGGCAGCATTCCTTTTAAAGAGTGCTGCCGTAAATTTTTTTAGGCTGATTATTGCTCCATTTTATCTAATAATCTCAAGATGACCGCTTCTAAAACCTCTATTTTCTTTTCGAATCGCACAAAGAGATAGATGGTAATGGCAATAGGGAAACCAGAGTTTCCAATTAAGCTAACCCATATTTGAATCGTTTCAGGTGTAATCATGACATCTTCCTCCTTCAATATTGTTGTGCCTTACAATGACTAAAGTGAATTGCTGCACCATAAAATCAATATAAATTAATCTTAAATAGAACATTTGTTCTGTTTTTGGTTTATAATAGAGAGAGGATATTCACTTTATTTAGCAAGAAGACGGATAGATAGGAGTGATAATAATGTGTAATGAGCATCAAAAAATAGAGGCGTTTTTTCGCAGGAATATAGAGCAGATTAAAAATCCAATTATTAGAAGTTTTTTAGCTGATGCTAAAAATCTTTATTTGGTTCGAAATGCCATTTTATATCCAACCGATTGTAATAGGAAAATGGTTGATGAAATTTTTCAAACTCACTATATAAGGGTTCGAAAAATAACATATGTCAGCAGTTTAATTTATTTCTTCAGCTTGGATTTTGATAAAAAAAGGAGAAGATTGCAAAACCGCTTCTTATTAATCGTAGATAATGACCTATTTGAGACTGAGTGTACTAGAGGAGACGTAAGAATTGAGGGAGGATTATTGGACATGGTTGAAAACGAACAGCTCTTTAAAGCTTTAAAAACATTAACGGGCAAGCAACTTCAAATTTTAGAGCTGATTTATGTCAAAGATTGTACGATTAAAGTAATAGCAGAAACATTACACACATCACCTCAAAATATATCCAATCTACATCGAAAGGCATTAAAGAAACTTCAGCAGATGCTTAAAAAAGGGGAGAGATAATCAATGGAAAACAACTACAATGAGGAGACGCTAATAATCATTGAGAACTTCATGCCAAAAATTAAGCAGTGTCTTCATCAAACAAGTTATCAGGACAGAGAGGATCTGGAACAGGAGATCAAATTAAAAATTATTGAAAAAATGGCGACAAAAGAATTTAAGGACACACCTGGATTTTGGGATTTCTTTACATGAAAAAAAGAAAAGAGCAATTTTCCTTTTTAATGGGATAATTGCTCTTTTGAATCATTAACCTTTTAAGAAGTCTGGTTTAGCAAAGCTTGGGTTTGGATATGTGTAGAAGCCCTCGCCAGTTGCACGACCAAGCTTACCTTTTTCAATGTACTCTGTTTTTAATAGGTTAGCTAATTTTTTCATGTTTTCATCGTCAGTAGCATTTGCTTTCGCTTCCACAATGTTATAGGCTGTGTTAATGCCGACGATGTCTAGGATAGCAAATGGCCCAAGTGGAGCACCAGTACCAATCATCCATGTTTTATCAATCGTTTCTGGATCAGCTACTTCCTTTACAAGCAAAGATTCAGCTGCATCTAAAAATGGCACAAGCAATGAGTTTAAAATATAGCCAGGTTGTTCTTTATATAATGGTAGAGGTACCATGCCGATTGCACGTGCAAATTCTACAACCTCATCAAATACTGTCATATCTGTACCAGGATGTTTCATAATTTCAGCTGTATTGTTTTTCCAAATAGTATTTGCAAAGTGGAGAGCTAAAAATTTCTCAGGGCGTCCAGTTGCCTCAGCAAATTGACTAGGTAATAAAGTAGACGAGTTTGTTGCAAAGATTGTTTTTGCTGGTGCTACTTTGCCTAGATTTGTGTAAAACTCAGTTTTGATGCTCACAACCTCAGGAATGGCTTCAATTACAAGGTCTGCATTCGCAACAGCTTGAGCTAAGTCACTATTAAAAGTAAGACGTGCATAAGCAGCATCTACTTCTTCTTGTGTCGCACCTAGGTCTTGTTGATACAAGGGTTTTAAATTTGTAATGCGATCCTGTGCATTTTTTAGAGCCTCGTCATTAATGTCGTAAACGGTTACATTAAAACCTTTGAAAGCAGATTGGTAAGCAATTTGACTTCCTAATACACCGCTACCTGCAACCGTAATGTTTTGATAATTCATCGAAATTCCTCCTTTGAAATTGTTACATTAATATAATAGTGTGGATAGGTAGATAATCCTTCGTTACAATTCCATACTACTTCTAACCTTCAATAAAAATCAAATGATAGACTCTAATATTATAGAGATATAAAGCTTTATGTGATGTTCCTTATCAAGTATGTACCCAATAATAAAGAAATATAACGTTAAAAAGAACAGCTTTTAAGCTGTCCTCCATGTTAAAGATAATTCACTGTAGTAAACATGCCCCCAATACCAGGTGCGCCATTGTTTGTAACATGATGGGGCATATGGCAATGGATGGGCCAGATACCAGGGTTATTAGCCGTAAAGCTTATATCCCATGTTTCACCAGAGGCAACAAGAATGGTGTTTTTAGCAATTTGTGTGTGGCTAGCGATAGGAAAACCATCTGCCCCAACGACATGGAATTGGTGACCGTGTAAATGGATGGGATGGTGATGCATTTGGATGTTGCCAAAACGAATTTTTACAGTATCACCCAAATGTACGGCTAATGGCTTTGTGAAAGGATAGCATTTGCCATTGATCGTGAAGAAATTAAATTCAGGCTTAATAAAGTTTAAAGGATACGTACCTTTTGTAAGCTTCCCCCAGGATAATTGATCGACAGCCCATTCTTGTAATAGGCATAGATAATCCTTGTGCTGAGAAATGTTTTGTAAGCATGGGTCTTCAACGATAAATCCGCCTAAAAGGCCAGCATTATCTTGCACAGCGACATTCACATGCGAATGATACATATATGTTCCGGGAGGGTTTTTAATTGTAAAATGATAATCGAAATAATGCCCTGGCTCGATAAAAGGTGACGGTTCAATGGGAGGAACACCATCCATTGTGTTCGGGACAAGTAAGCCGTGCCAATGTACACTAGTTTTTTCAGGTAGTCGATTAATGACACGAATACATATATGATCCCCCGGATAAACACGAATGGTTGGCCCAGGTGTGGAACCGTTGTAGCCCCACGCCTGAATGAAGATTCCATCGACAAGCTCCCACGTTATTTCTTCTGCAATCAAAGTGAAAAACTTCGTACCATTTACTTGCATGACATAGGGTAAATCTTTAATACCAGGGGTGATAACCATTAAGAAGCCTCCTGTAAGCATGATTTTCTATTGTATGTTTGTCGTTGTTAAATTTAGGACATGTGAGGCGGATGGTTTCAATAGCATCTATGACTAGAAACACACATAAAAATCATGCTAGTAATTAATATAAGGCGGTAATATTATTAAATTTTTTTAGAAATAATAAAAAATTACCTTGTCGCTTAATTGAATACATGCCGAAATAAAAAGGGAAGTAGTAAAATTTTAGTATGTAATAAATAGGTCTTTCTTATAATTATTGAATTATTTACATATTTTTATAGATTTACTAAGTCCTGTTTTAGTACACTTGGTGTATGAATTGAAGGAGGAAGAACGATGAAAAAAGTAATGTTAGCTGGTGCACTAAGTATTGCATGTTTAACAGGAGGATTTGGTGGACAGGCACAGGCACAGGAAACTGTAAATGTGGCAAATATTATCCATCCAAAGCAGGCTGTTGCAGCTACTAGTCAATTACAGGCAATGTCCTATCAAGATATTTATAAAATGCTATTGCTATCTAAAATAGGCTTTGAGAATGATGAAGTCTCGATTGTTACAACGAAAAATAGTATTACAGTAAAAATTTCGTTAGAGTCGATTCTTCAATCCTACAAGGATGGTACAAACCTATATCCAGAGGGAGAAAAAGAATTTAAAGAAAACTACGAAGAGCTTAAAAAGTTATTCGGTAATGCGATTCAAATAAAAATTACGCAAACTGGCAATGGTTTTAAGAGTGAAGTTTATACAGCAGGGAAATGGGAAGCTGTTAGCACAGAGGATTTAAATGATATGGTTCAAGTATTTGCTCGTGCAGATGTTGAGTTAAAGCCAGGTGGTTATTTTAAGGATGCCATTGGTCATTGGGCTGAGAGCTATATCCAATTGCTATATCAAGCTGATATTATCACGGGTACATCTGCCACAACTTTTAATCCGAATGGACAAGTAACTAGAGGAGAATTAGCGGCCATTATTTTCCGAGCATCTGGCTTAAATGTAAATGAAGATTATGAGGGACCAGCTACTTATACGGACCTGAATGGATTCTGGGGTGCAAAGGAAGTAGCAATTCTAGAAGAGTATGGCTTAATTGATATTTTTAATGGTGAAAAATTTGAGCCGAAAAAGCCTGTTACACGCGAGGAAATGGCATACATTACTGCTAGATATTTAGAAAGTATGGAAGTTAATGTCTCACGAGTGAGCACAACTAATACTTTCACAGATAAAAATCAAATGCGTGGAGAAACAGTAGAAGCTATTGGTCTCTTACAACATTTAGGAATTTTAAATGGCACGAATGGGAAGTTTAACCCGAAAGGAAATCTGACTCGTGCAGAGGTTTCTAAAATTCTAACGCTTACTTTAATGCTACTAAGTGAAGAAGAATAATGAAAAAGGATGTCTCTAATATTAGAGACACCCTTTTTTACTCCACAAGTATATGGAAAATATAGCTGAGGAAATAGCCTAAAAAGAGGTAGATAAAAAATGATTTAAATGAGACTTTCTGTAGCTGATGCAAAATAAATTCAGAAATACTAGCCGTGGCAATTAATCCTATCGATATCCCCATTAAGACCCCTTGTGCTTTCTCCGGTAAAGACCAGTATTGTCCAAACCAAATAAAGATACTAAAGAAAATAGAGAAGATAAAGAAATAAATGAAAAGTCTCCATAGCTTTTCCCCCTGAGAAATAAGTGCGGTTGAAAGAGCAAAGCCTTCTGGAACATGATGAAGAATAATAGAGGCTGTGAGCGAAATACTTAAGGCAGCATTTCCAAGTAAGTTTCCAACAGTGAGACTAATAGGGATTGTATGGATAATCATAGCAAGAGTTAGGAGAGAAACCGATGGATTTTGTGTATGTGAAGCATGAAATAGGGTGTCTAGTAGTTGAAAGATGAAATAACCGATAAAAATGCCTAGTATAATACCGAATGATTGATAGATTTGAAA
Organism: Lysinibacillus sp. FSL L8-0126; assembly: GCF_038630385.1. Taxonomy (NCBI): domain Bacteria; kingdom Bacillati; phylum Bacillota; class Bacilli; order Caryophanales; family Bacillaceae; genus Lysinibacillus; species Lysinibacillus sp. FSL L8-0126. Next base: position 2,484,192 of record NZ_CP152028.1, read on the forward strand.
TGAAGAAGGGATGATATCTAGCACAAGTATGCCTACTAGAAAGCCCCCACATAATAATGATAATCCCTGTGTCGTATGCTGAAATAGCTTAGAGAAAATCCAGGCAATCGCACCCCCAATGCTCACACTGAAAAATAGAAATCCGCCAAGTATCATTGCACTCACCTGTAAAGTTCCTCCGCCCTATCATAAACTTGAATGTCATTTTTCCAAATATATGCTAATTGGACATGAATATGCTTGCAAGAATGTATCTAGAAAGCGGTGGATAATTTCATAATGTAGGAAAATAGCGAATTCATTCAATTGACTGAATATTAGTTTAATTTTATACTTTTTAATAGAAAGACCAGATTCATCGATTAAGCTCATATAGGGAGGAATGGTTGAATGAAATGGGATGCAAGTTATGATGTAGTTGTAGTAGGATCAGGTGCAGCAGGATTGACAGCAGGTTTAACAGCAAAATTACAAGGATTGAAATCATTAGTGATTGAAAAAACAGATCGCTACGGCGGTGCTTCTGCTATTTCAGGCGGTGCCTTATGGATTCCGAATAATCATGTCATTAAAGGCGCAGGTGTTCCAGATACACATGAGCTTGCACGCCAATATTTAGATTCAACAATCGGTGATCGTGTGCCAGAAGCGTTAAAGGAAGCTTATATTACGAGAGGACCTGAAATGTTACGCTTTTTATACAATAAAACTAAGCATATGCGCTTCCAGTATGCAAAAGGCTACTCGGATTATTATCCTGAAAAACCCGGTGGCTTGTCACAGGGACGTTCCATTGAACCACTGATTTTCGATTTAACGAAAATGGGTTCTTTAGCTAATACTATGCGTCGGGCAACACTATCAACAAAAGGCTTTACGATGAATAGTTACGAGTTTCATAAGGTGAATATGATTACACGAACGTTGCAAGGAAAAACGACTGCACTGAAATTAGGGGCGCGTTTAGTAAAATCAAAGGTGACAAAGAGTGACCCAGTAGCTTTAGGAGAGGCTTTAGTGGCACGTTTACGGCTCTCTCTTGCGGAGGCAAATGGCGAGCTTTGGCTATCGACTGCCTTTAAAGATTTCATTATGGACAAGGGACGAGTGATTGGCATCGTTGTGGAACGTGATGGGCAAGAGCAGCGCATTGAGGCAAAGAAGGGTGTTGTTCTGTCATCAGGTGGCTTTTCACATAATCAGGCACTCCGCGAAAAGTATTTACCTAGCCCAACGAATGCTGCGTGGACTTCTTCACCAGAAGGGCAGACAGGCGACATCATTGAACCTGGCGTGAAAATTGGCGCTACGTTAGATCTAATGGATAAAGTGTGGGGAGCGCCTTCTGTTATTGATCCGCAAGGGCAACCATTCTTCCTAGTGGCAGATCGCGGTGTACCGAATATGATGGTAGTGGATAGCACAGGGCAACGTTTTGTTAATGAAGCGGCACCCTATCATGAATTTGTAGAGAGGATGTACAAGCATCAAGAAGCTACAGAGCAGGCTGTTCCTTCCTGGATATTGATTGATGCCTCTGCTAAAAGCCGTTATATTTTTACAGGGCTGTTTCCAGGACAAGCCTTCCCGAAAAGTTGGTATGATCATGGCATCGTGAAAAGTGCGGAGACGATTGAAGAGCTTGCCAGAGAAATGGATGTGCCAGCTGTGAGGCTAGTAGCGACGGTAGATCGTTTTAATGACTTTGCACGGAACGGTCATGATGATGATTTTTATCGAGGAGATAGCGCCTATGATAATTACTATGGGGACCCGACATTACCAAATCCAAATTTGGCAGAGATAAAGAAAGCCCCGTTCTATGCATTGCGTTTATATCCAGGAGATATTGGTACAAAAGGTGGTTTAGTTGTGGACGAATATGCTCGGGTGATTAAGAAAGATGGTGAACCAATTGAAGGTTTATATGCTTCTGGCAATTGTTCAGCGTCTATTATGGGAGAAACGTATCCCGGACCAGGAGCGACCATTGGACCTGGTATGACTTTAAGCTATGTGGCGACAACATATATGGCCAAAGGAGTAGCAAAAGAAGAGGCATCACTTGTAAATGTATAAATTGGACGGAACCCTTCCAGCACGCTGATGAGGAAGGGTTTTTACATTGGGGAAATGTTCTAACACTTTCTTGCTAGGAATATAGTGGCTACTAAATGTATGGCGATGAAAACGGAAAAAGGAGCGATTTAGTACGTTGCTAGCTTATAGACTCATCACGGACATTGAAACATTAGAGCCCTATAGAAGTACTTGGTCAGGAATACTTGAACGAGAGCATAATAATAATCCTTTTATTGAATACGAATGGATCTCAACGTGGTGGGCAACACTAGGGGCTCATGACAATGTAGAGATTTATGTAGTCGAAAATGAAGGCATGGCCATTGCTTTTTTTCCGTTCATTCATTCTGTGAGGTATGGAATCCATCATTTTAGCTTTATAGGACAAGGATTTGCGACCTATATGGAAGTCATAGCAGAAAAGCGATGGCTAGAGCAGGCAATTGCTTATTTAATAAAGGAATTTAGCCAAAAATATAAGCGTTATTTGTTAGTATTTCATGGCTTGTTAGAAAGTAAAATTACCTCGCAAGCGCTTGAAAAGTATGCCATAGAATACCAGATGCCTTATTCTATATTTCGAACAGTAACATCCTATATAGATTTTCAATCGATCTCATTGGATGAGTTTTTGAAAAAGCACCGGAAAAAATTCAAAGGCTTGAAGCGTCGTGAACATAAATTAAGGTCACTTGGTCAAGTAGTCTTTCAAAGTGTGAAGCACAATCATATACAGGATATGTTTACGTTATTTACAAGAAGATGGCAAAAGAAAATTGATAAAAGTGGTTTTACAGCAAAGCAAACTCGCTTATTTTATGAACGATTAGCCAAAACGAACAGCAAGGTATTACGAGTAGAAGTAGATCATTTGCAATTTGAAGGGCAGTGGATTGCTTTTACCATTGATCTATGCTGTAGAGAGCGTAACTTCTGTCAGGCAATGGGACATGAGCCTGATTTCAATCTATTTGGTCCTGGTCGCATCATAGAAAAAGAAAATATGTTAAAAGCCCATGACTCTGGCTATCGTTATTATGACTTAGGAAGTGGCTATGAGCCATATAAGTTTGAATGGTATACACATATTGATTTCACAAGGAAGTTTGTCATGAGTACAAAAGGGGTCAAAGAGCGTGTTATTCGAACATGGATGGTATTTCGTGATCGCCTGAAAAGTCTATTAACGAATAATCATCAGCTAGTGAAATTGAAGAGAGATCGACTAGGGGAACTGCGTTATTTTGTGAAGAATGCCAGTGCAAAAAATTGGTTAAAGGCTTTAACAAGCAGACTCCAACGAATTCTAGCCATTCATATATTAGACGTTTATATCGCAGAGCAAAATCAAGCAAAAGAATTAGTAAACTTTCAAGAGATAACAATGAAGGATATCATGACGCTGAATGAGCGAGCACATTATGTTGCAAGTTTCTATAAGGGCTATCGGCTGTTTGGGGAAAACAATCAAGTTTTATATAGGAGACACGATAAAATAGCAATTGAAGAAATGCTTGACTATTCTTATGAGCTGCCAGAAAATATGTCCTTTATCAGGGAATATGATAGCCAGCGACTAGCTGACATTGTGGCTGATGTGCAGCGTGAAGGGAGAGCGGTTTGTACAATCGCTTCATGGTATGATGGACAAAGGCGGCACAAGCTTCAGTATGCTGGGTTCCATAAGGTAGCCAAAATTCACATTGTGAAGTTGTTCAAATGGCGAAAAATATATCAATTCTAAAAAATAACACCCTCAGCAAAAAAAGCTGAGGGTGTTTCATTAAAAATGGATACCAGGTTTATCGATTAGTTTACAGCCTGTACCATATTTTGCTTTTAACGCACCTTTGAAATGAGTGTGCTCAAGTTCAGGGAATGTTTGCTTCCAAAGCTCAAAGACATTATGACTGGATGCTTTGCCATCCTTCGTTAGTCGTGCAATATGGAAGCCGTATTCGTCATTACAACGAGCTAAAGGACGATTTTCACGGACCGTTAAAATGCGACCACTCACAGTCATTTCATATAGCCCTTCATAGCCAGCAATCGCACGGCTTTCTTCTGTTCCTTCAGCTACAGTTTCTTCCTTTTCTATCGCTGGTGCTACTTTTTCTTCTGTTGCTGCCTGTTGATTAGAAGTTTGCGTTTCCTCATTGCTGCTTGCTGCTGGAAGTTGTTCAACAACGACAAAATCTTTATTAGAAGCTTTATCGCTCATTGTCGCCATAACGTTCATAATAGAACCAACATAACGTAAAGGTTTATCTCGACCTTCTTCAAAGACAAAAATATTATATTCGGTTTTATTGATCTTTTTCATAATAATATTGCCTGTTGTAATTGTAAAACCGATAAACTTATTCTTTTTAAGTGCTTGTATTGCTTCTTGCTTTGTTAAAATCATTTGAAAATCTCCTAAATAATTATTTATTCTATTCTACCATAAAAATTATCATCTTGTTTTTCGTAAAATTATGGATTATTTTGTTCGTTAAAGGAAAACATCCCTATTTTCTCAAATTCAATAATGGTACGATGAAGAAATAAAACGTCTCCAAAGAGGAGTCGAGCATCAATAGAGATTATTTAGTAGGGAGTGTTGATAGGTTGATCAATGTGCTAGGGGGCATCGGTTTATTTTTACTTGGGATGACGATGCTAACTAACGGTTTGAAGGAATTGGCAGGAGATGCCTTGAAAAAATGGCTAAATCGTTTTACAGGTGGGACCATTAGTTCGGTATTATCAGGAACATTGATGACGATGCTAGTGCAATCCTCCACCGCCACTACCTTGATTACCATTGGTTTTGTCAGTGCGGGTCTCCTCACGTTTGTCCAATCAATTGGTGTCATTATTGGCGCCAATATTGGGAGTACAAGTACTGGTTGGATTATTTCACTAATCGGCTTCAAAATTAATATGCAGACAATGTCACTGCCTTTCATTGCTCTTGGTGTGTTTGTGCAATTGCTTGCTCCTCGTGACTACAAAGCAGTTGGTGGGCTAGTTACTGGTTTTGGATTATTATTCTTAGGTATTGATGTCCTGCAGGGAGGAATGGCAGCTGTACAGGATAAAATTCCATTCGATGCATTTAGTGCAAATTCTATTAGTGGAATACTAATTTTAATTGTTTTAGGTCTTATTATGACAGTTATTATGCAGGCTTCTAGTGCCGCAATCGCCGCCACTTTAACAGCTTTATATGCAGGCGCTATTGATTTTGAACAGGCAGCTTATTTAGTTATTGGCCAAAATATTGGTACGACTGCTACAGCATTATTTGCTGCAATTGGTGCATCAACAGCTGCTAAACGAACAGCCGTGACACATGTATTGTTCAACGTAGTAACGGCTATTCTAGTAACATTTGGTGCAACGTTTATGTTCACTCTAACCGAATTTGTCACGAAATCCATCAATGGTAGCTTCGATGAAACATTAGGCATTGCTGTTTTCCATACATTATTTAGTGTCATCGGAGCCATTCTTTTTGTGCCTTTTGTACGCCCTTTCGCAAAGGCTATTGAAAAAATGATTCCTGAAAAAGGAAATCATTTAACACGGAATTTAGATGATAGTGTAGCTAAATTACCAGGGGTAGCTGTAGAAGTATCCTTCAATACGTTACAGGACATTACCAAGGAATTGACGACTGTCATTGTTATCCTTATACAAGGGAAAAAACGAACAGCCGAAATAGACAGTCAATTAGCTCAAATTGATGAGGCGATTGAAAAAACACGTTTATTTATGGATGCTATACAATCTTCTTCGCAAAAGGAACGTTCTAAGCATATAGCACTTTTACATGCTTTAGATCATTTGTACCGTCTATCTAAGGCATTACGTGAGCAGAACCCTAATGCCTTCCAATTACAGGTGACGTTAACTCAAAAATGGTTAGAGGTATTGGAAAAAGTTCTATTGATTATCGATGAGGATGAGCGTTTACCTGAGATTGCAACTCTGCTTGAGGTTACATCCTCCGAAATGGCGGCAGTTCGACGTGACAAACGAAATGCGTACTTCGAGCATACTGTTGAAAATGTGGTAGAGTTAGAGACAGCCGTATCGAAAGTGGAGGCTTTACTGTGGCTTGATCGCCTTATTTATCACTATTGGCGTACAACGGCTCGCCTTGCTGAGTATCAAACCGTAACTAAAAAAGGTCGTCATGTTGAGGCAGAAAAAAACACAGCAATAGTTGAATAAAAGGAATACTCATCTCCAGAAGGAGGATATAGAATGGTTCAGCATCAATTTACAATGGATTTAACATGGGCAGAGGGAAGAAATGGTACAGGGAACATCAAAGCAAGCAATTTGCAAACAGAAATTTCTATTCCTCAGGAAATGAATGGACCTGGCATTGGGACAAATCCTGATGAAATGCTGTTAGGGGCAGCGGCAACGTGTTATTTAATTACATTAGCAGCCCTCCTTGAAAGATCAGAAATTGAGGTGCAGCAATTATCCATGCAAGCGCATGGGTTTGTCAGTGTAGAAAATGGTGTATTTACTTATGAGAAAATTGTGCATAACCCAACGATTGTTGTCCAAGCATTATCAGAACAACTTGCAAAAAGAGTGGAACGTTTAGCACAAAAGGCGGAACAAACGTGTATGATTAGTAAAGCGTTAAAAGGTAACGTTATGATTGAATGTGATGTTCAAATTTTGGAAGCAAGCATATAATAAGGCAAAAAGAGTTATTCAGCATAGGTCGCTGATATAACTCTTTTTTTTATAAAAGGAGGCACTTTTTTTTAATAGTTCTAGAAATGTTCAAAATGAATATATAGTGATAAGTGCTAAAAAAATGCAAAGGATGATGTATTGCACGTTCAGACAGCTCAGAATCTCACATTCTATGGTCAGTACGGCAAAAGAATATTTGATATAGTTGGAGCATTATTTTTACTTTTCATGACAATCCCTCTTATGCTAATAGTATTCCTCATTTTACTCATGACGACAGGTCGCCCTATTTTCTTTAAACAAATAAGAACTGGCCTCGATCATCACCGCTTTGTGATTTGGAAGCTACGAACCATGTGTATTCAAGCAATTCCAGTGAATATGCCTGCTATTTGTGCTGACGGTATCCCTGATGATTATTATTTTAAAACAGAGCAAGATACACGGATTACAAAAGTGGGTGCTATCCTTCGAAAGCTCAGTATTGATGAAATTCCACAACTTTTAAATGTGTTAAAGGGTGAGATGAGCATTGTCGGACCACGCCCAGAGGTTCCCACCATTACAAATGCGTATAACCCGCTACAGGCCAGGCGTCTGAAGGTAAAACCCGGCTTAACGGGTCTTGCCCAAATTAACGGTAGGTCGAATATTTCACATGGGCAAAAAATTTCTTATGATGTTGAATACGTTGAAAATTATTCCTTTTGGATGGATGTTCAAATTGTGTTGAAGACACTTTATGTCGTAGTAGCAAGAACAGGTGCCTATTAAAGAAATAAGGAGTGGCTAGACTGAAGATTGTTCAGCTTATTACACGAATGGATAAAGTGGGAGGAGCACAAAAGCATGTGGAGGCACTTGCTATCCAGCTCAAACAAGATGGGCATGAAGTAACTGTCGTGACAGGTTCCTATCAGCCCTCATTATGGTGCTTACAAGAACAACAAATTCCAGTGATCACCATCCCTACCTTGCAAAGAAATATTCATGTAACGAAAGACTTTCAAACATTTTGGCAATTAAGAGCAATCTTCAAACGAATACAACCTGATGTTGTAGCCACCCATTCATCTAAGGCAGGTGTAATAGGTCGTGTCGTTGGCAGTTTACTACGTATCCCAACTGTTTTTACTGCACATAGCTGGAGTTTTACAGAAGGTGTTCCCCGCAAGAAAAAGCTACTCTATCATCGGGTGGAAAAATCGGTTCAGCCATTCACAACAAAAATAATTACAGTATCTGAATATGATCGGGAACTAGCCCTCTTGGAAAAGGTTGCGCCCGCTCATAAATTGCTGACCATCCATAATGGAATTGATCGAATTGAGAGAAGCAAGGCAACTGAAAAGACATTCGTGGAGCAGCCAATCATTATCATGGTTGCTCGTTTTGAAGTGCCAAAAAGACAGGATATTTTACTAAAGGCATTAGCAGAGCTCACAGATCTATCTTGGCATCTTCAATTAATTGGGGATGGCTCTTTACGTCCAGCTCTTGAGGGTTTCGTTGTTCAGCATGGTTTAACGAATCGTGTAACCTTTTTAGGCAATCAATTAGACGTTCATTCATATCTAGAGAAGAGCCATGTATTTGTATTGTTGTCAGATTGGGAAGGCTTGCCGATTTCTATCATTGAAGCAATGCGTGTAGGTCTTCCAATTATTGCAACAAATGTAGGTGGTGTGAACGAACTTATTGCAGATAAGGATAATGGATTTTTAGTAGGGCGAGAAGAATATGAATTATTGAAGAAGAGGCTTCGTACATTGTTAATGGATACTATTTTAAGGCAACAAATGGGGAATGCAAGTGAACGTCGTTACTTGCAGGATTTCACGTTTATCCCCATGTATCAAAAAACAGTAACAGTGTATCAACAGGCTGTTTCAGAACTTGTGAAGAAAGGGGATTAAATTGCAATTAATTCGCATTAGAACAGATGATGAGCTTATGTGGTACAAGGAAATTTGGGATGCCATTTTAGAAGCAGAGGACAATGATAACCCGTTTATAGAATTTGCTTGGTTTTATAATTGGTGGCAAATTGTAGGGCGTAAAGAACGAGTTGAGCTTTACGCCATTGAACATGACGGGACAATCATTGCGTTTTTCCCCTTTAAGGTATCTGTTCGATGGGGGATAAGAGTGTATGCCTTTGCAGGTGAAAATATTGCTAACTATACAGGGGTTGTTGCCAAACATCAATGGTTACCACAAGCAACGACCTTCGTATTTGATGAACTGATTAAGAGGCATCGGCATATTGTTTTTTCACTGCATGGCTTATTAGAAAGTAAAGTGTCTACAAAAGTCGTGGAGCAATACTTTGTAGAGCGACAATTACGTACAAGTATTTTCCGTGTTGTGACACCCTATCTCGCCTTTTCAGAAGTAGATTTTCAGCATCATTTCCAGCAACGGCGAAAAATGCATGGTGTTGATCGTCGCGAACGAAAGCTCCGAAATTTAGGCTCCTTAACAATGCGTGAGCCATCACAGGACGAGCTTTGGCAAATGTTTCGGTTGTTTGATAGACGCTGGGCAAAGAAGCTAGATACAAGTGATTTTACAAAGGGCAAGAAAAGAGATTTTTTTGAGCGTCTTACAATGCTAAAAGGAGAGGCATTACAGGTGGAGGTCGATGCACTTGTTTTTGAAAACCAGTGGATTGCTTTCACCTATGGTCTTGGCTGTCGTGGTCGTTATGTAACTTATGCTCTGGCACATGAGCCAACCTTCAATTTATTTGGTGCTGGTCGTATAGTCAATCAGGAAACCATTCAGCGAACGTTTGCAGCAAACTATAACTTATTTGATATGAGCATTGGCTATGAGCCTTATAAATTTGATTGGCGTTCTAGCATTGATTTTACGAGGCATATGCTTGCTAGCAGTGGTACGAAACGTACAAATCTATTGGCAGGTTTTTTGACGCTAAAGGAACGGCTTAAAGAACACGTAAAGGGCAATCAACGAATTGTGGACTGGAAGCGTAATACACTAGGCTATTTACGTTATTTAGTAAAGTATGGAAAGATAAAAGATTGGCTAGAATATGGACAACAATTCGTAGAAAAATGTATTCGTTTGAAACAAGTGGAGCTGTATGAATTATCCCCATCAGAGGACGTATCGCCACAGCAGCCTGTAGGTAATTTATTTGAAGAAATGTCCATTCAGGAAGCGATGCAGCTTGATCAGGAAGAAGTCATTGCTCTTTATTATAAGGGCTATAAGATCTATAAAGACTCCTTTGCGGAAACGAATAAGCCAGCCTTTGCGTTACATGCCTCCAATTGGCGTGTAGATTCAATGAAAATTGTAGAAGCCTTACCGAAGGAAACCTATTTTTTAGCCTATGATGTTTTCAAACAAATCGATATTATTACAGCGTATTTCCGAAAAATAAAACCAGCACAAACATTGTGGGTAACAGCAAGCTTTTGGCAATGGCGGAAACGTAAACGTTTAGTACAGCTAGGCTATAAACCTATTTCTCGAATGAAACATTATAAAATCGCTCGTTTTGAGCGACAGCGAGTAGAAAAATATACAGAGAGTGGGGGCGATGTTCATTCTGTCCATTAAAAGTAAGCGATGGAATATCGCAATGCAGCATTTTTATTTTTTAGAAAAACCAGCGAATTTTCGAAAATCAATGAAAGTCGTAGGGTATACACATTCATTGGTACCTAGTCGAAAGCTTGTAAAAAGTGAAACGATTCACATTCATTTGCAAGAACATGAGCTATCATTGTATTTAGCGCTTTCTGAAGGCAATCGCAAAATTTTACGACGTGCCCAAAAGGAATCTTATCAAGTCATTTTGTATAAAGAGCCATCCCTCGAAAACTTACGAGCCTTTCAGCAATTTTATAATCATTTTGCTAAAAGAAAAAAGCTTGAAGCGATTGGCAAGTCGCAAATGGAAACTATTATGCTCCTCAACGAACAGGGGGCATTATTATTATCTGAGATCCAAAGTATTTGTGGACAAACACTGTGCTATCGATTAGATATTGTACATGAGAAAAAAGCGATGTCCTATTATGTGGCAACTTGCCATGCATCAGCTATGCCCGCTCATTTAAAACGCCCAATCCGTTATGCTAATCGTTTTTTAATCTGGCATAACCTACTGCATCTAAAAGCACAAGGTTTTGTTTTATATGATATGGGTGAGTTAACGGACAATCGAAATGTACGAGCCTTTAAATTAAGCTTTGGAGGCAAGCTTGTCCATGTTTACTCAGGCTATATTACTCAATCCAAAATACGTGCACTGTTACTAGGTGTGCAAAAATGGAGGAAGTAGTTACATGAATGGTGGGGGTCTCGTTATTTCATTAGATTTTGAGCTGAATTGGGGTGTCCATGATGTATTTCGATATGGACAATATAATAAGAACCTTTATGGTGTACGGAAAGCCCTGCCCAGGATACTAGCGTTATTTGAGCAATATGACATACATGCGACTTGGGCTACAGTCGGATTATTGTTTGCAGAATCAAAGGCAGAAATGGCTCATTATTTACGAGGTATCCCTGTGAAATATGATAACATGCGCTTTGCGGCGCATAGCCAGCTAGCAAAAGTAGGCGAAAATGAACAAGAGGATCTCTTGCATTTTGGGAAATCATTAATTGAGGAGATTAAACGTACACCACATCAGGAAATAGGAAGCCATACCTTTTCTCACTTCTATTGCTTAGAGAATGGTCAAACAGAAGCAGCCTTTTGTGCAGACTTACATGCGACAAAAACGATTAGTGAGGGGTATGTTGCTCCGATGAAATCCATAGTCTTTCCCCGTAATCAAGTAAACAAAGATTATTTAGCAGCATGTTTAGAAGCGGGCTATGTTTGCTACAGAGGTACCGAAAATCATGTTCTGTATGATGCCCAAAAGTTTACGAAAAAGGGGAGACTTTTGGGTGCCAAAAAGTGGCTAGATAGCTATTGGAATCTAACTGGTCATCATATGGCTACACTGGAGGAAATGCAAGAGGACCAACTAATAAATATTCGATCAAGTGCCTTTTTAAGACCTTATTGTAGTCCGTTACGTGTATTCGAGGGTTTAAAAGTAAATCGCATAAAGGAAGGCATGCTCGAAGCTGCTCAGGCACAAGCATTTTATCATTTATGGTGGCATCCTCATAATTTTGGCAAACATCTTGATAAAAATTTAGCTATGCTAGAAGAGCTATTAAGTTATTTTCAGACCTTGCGCAGTCAATATGATTTTCAAAGTTACTCCATGTATGAAGTAGCAGAACTTTGTGAAAGTCGTTCTAAACAGCAGAAGTAGAGGATTCGAGTGCTTTTATTAAAAGTAGAGAATTTTTGGAAACAAAGTTGGGGTTCACATCTTCTTTACGAAGGGTAGCTTGCTCATGAAAGTGGTCCAATAGCTCTCGAGGTGAGAAAGCCGCTTATAAAGAAGAGCAAGCGTTCTAAAATAGTGGTAACTCTCGTGAAAGACACCAACTCGGGATGAAAAACAAATATTTATTCCTATAAAATGGGCAGAGCAAACTGATTTCTAGTTTGCTCTTTTGTTGTATAAGGAGAAAATTTAAAAGAAAAGAGGAAAAAAGAAAAACAGTGACGAAGTTGAATGTACGAATGGTACTATTACTATAGAGGATATATGTTAAGACTTTTTAGGGAGAGCGTAAGTTCGTATAGGTCAATTTAACTTGAATAGAAAAGATATAAAGGTGGTAGATGAATATGTTTATACAACCAGAATGCCAATGGAAGCAAGAAAATGGATCAGCGATGCATCAATGGATAAAGCAGCAGCTAAATCCGAACCCGAATGATGTGGATATTGTCGTATATGGTGCTCTTTTATCGTATGCCAGTGGAGCCTCAACAAAAGCGCAATACCCAACAGCATTTCGGAAAGCTTGGCCAAGCTTTCAATCGTATAATTTAGATGAGCAGATAAATTTACGTGCGCTATCAGTCGTTGATATAGGAGATGTGGCGATTCATGAACAAGATAGAATGCTTTCAGAATCGGCCATCGAGGCGGCAGCGGAAAATTTAAGTATCGCCTTTCAAAAAAGCTTTACTTGTTTGATTGGAGGCGATCATGCCATTACAGCATGCTCACTAAAAGGCATAAAGAATGCTTTTCCACAAGATCGGATTGGCATTATTCAAATTGATACGCATCTAGATGCAAGAAATCAAGAGGAGGTTGGTTTAGCGCAAGATTCGCCAATCCATCAGTTAATGGCAGCAGGGGTTGTGGAGGGGAAACATGTGTATAATGTCGGTCTGCATGGCTTTTTTAATTCTCCTGAAATGATTCATTATGCAAGAGAGCAAGGGATTCATATGATTACGTTAAAGCAAATGCGACGTGATGGTATTCAGCTCACAATCCGCGAAATGCTACGTCAGCTTATGTATGAGGTAGATCGCATTTATGTTTCCGTTGATTTAGATGCTCTTGATATTATGTTTGCGCGCGATGTTCCGGCAGCAACACCAGGTGGTTTAACGGCCTATGAATTGTTTGATATTCTTAAACTAATTGGTGAAAATGAAGGGGTTCGTCATATTGATTTTGTTTACGCCGACCCGAAGGAAGGAGTGCTGCGTCCAGAAACTGTTAAGATTGGAGTGACAGCTTTTTTACAATGGTTAACAGGGATTCAACTGGATCACCGCAATCGCATCTCGAAAAAAGGGAAGGTTATGTTGTAAAGTAAGCGTATTTCCGTGTATTAACAATGCTGATTATTGAAAGTTTGCTATAATGTTTAAGTAGAAAACAATAATAGATACAAACTTTGTATTGTAATAGAGAGGAAATATAGCATGACAACAAAACCAAAACTATTGATTATTGACGGGATGGCACTGTTATTCCGGTCATTTTTCGCTTCCGCTGCAATGGGGCATTTTATTCGTCTGGCAGATGGAACACCGACTAATGGAGCCCAAGGGTTTGTGCGACATGTGTTAACGGCACAATCGATCATGAAGCCAACGCATATGGCTGTTTGCTGGGATATGGGGGCACATACATTCCGCAATGATTTATATGATGGCTATAAAGCGAATCGCCCAGCACCACCAGAGGAAATGCTCCCTCAATTTGATATGGCGAAAAATTTATCACAGCAAATTGGCTGGCAAAATTTCGGAGTGAAGGGCATGGAGGCTGATGATTTAATTGGCTCGATGATTACCAAATGGCAGGAACAGGCAGATATTACTGTCATTAGTGGTGATAAAGACTTGCTTCAGCTTTTAAGACCATCTACAGAAATTGCTTTTATGAAAAAAGGCTACACAGAATACGATATTTATACACATGCTCGCTTTAAAGAAGAATATAGTATTGAACCAACACAGTTTGCACAGGTTAAAGCCTTTATGGGTGATACAAGTGATGGCTATCCAGGTGTGAAGGGGATTGGTCCTAAGCAAGCACTAACGTTAATCCAAACATATGGCTCGATTGACAAAATTTTAGCGTCGCTCGGTGAATTAAAGCCAGGGCAACGGACAAAAATTCAAGAGAATTTGGACATGCTGAAATTATCCCATGAGCTTGCAACAATTCAAACGAATGTTCCAATTGATGCCGATTTTACAAGCCTTATGTTACCAAACTATGAACCGCAAATTTTTAAAGAGATAGAAGAGAGTGGCTACACGCTAATTGCAAAGCATGCACGCTCATTATATTCCCTTATTTAATGGATCATCACAGAGTATAGCAATATGCTCTGTTTTTTTATGAGAAATGAGTGGAGAGAGCAAATAAGGACGTTTCATTATTTGCCCTACTGAGGTGTTATTTTAACGAACGATAATACTTTGTCATTGTCTTTGTAGAGAGCCTGCCGAATTTGACTGTCACGTTGTGGCCCACCATTATCATGAAATATTAACGATAACGTATCATTTTTTATGGTATAGCCAATAAGCGGTACCCAATGGTAGGCAAATGTTGATTTTTTATTCTGCCACTGTAGGCTAAAATAGCGGTCAAAACGCATAGCAACAGGGCGACCTGCGTCAATTTCTTGTAAAGCTTCTTTTAGTGAACAAGTTCGAATATCCCAGGTGGGTTGCAGTTCGCGGAGGTTGTGAATCAGTCGCCATTTAAACAAACCAATTTTTGTGCCACCAAGCTGTCGATAAAGCTTATTAATAGAAGGAGCTGAACTGTTCAAATAGTTTAAAATGACGTAAATCGTAGTGGGCCCACAGGCAGAATTTCGATAGCTTGGTGCAATGGATGCATCATATTGTGATGTTCCATATAAAGCCAATTGTTGGTGCATCATGTTTCCCTTCCAAAAAGAGCTGCATTTCAAGAAGAAATGCAGCTCTTTTTTCATTATTATTGTGCAGCTAAAAATTCTGTTACTTGCTGAGGTGTTTTGGCATTGGCACTGTGTAAGTGTGCAAGTTTTTCACCGTTTTGGAAAATCAATAAGCTTGGGATTCCCATAACATCATATTTGTCAGCGATTTCTGGAAGCTCATCACGATTTAGCTCATACCAATCATATTGGTTGTACTCTTCAATGATTGGATCGATGAACATATTCATGCGTGTGCAATCTGGGCACCAGCCAGCGTAAAATTTCACTAGCACTTTTTGGTCACCAGCGATTAGTTCATTAAATTGTTCTGCAGTAGTAATTGTTTTCATCAGTATTCACTCTCCTTGCTTTTCATTCTACACATTTTTCTCTCAACCTGAAAGTTTTCTGTTTGGCTGTTTTGAGCGCTACATATTGTCTGCTTTTAGCTCGTAAAGAACAAAAAAAGATGTATATTGCAAAAATAATTCTTGAAAAAAGATTGCTAAATTAGACAAAATAATCTACACTAAAAACAGAAAAGTAGTTTTATCTTCATTCATTAAGAGTTGTAATGAGAACGGAGATAAACCTTAGTAGTGCTTGGTTGAATGGAGTGATTCTCATCCAACAACAAGACAAAAATCCACTAAGGTACACTTGATATTTTTTTGGCCAAAAAATGAATGGCTATTCATTCAATGGGAGAATAAGGGGGAATTGCTTGTGACTTACAACATTAAAAAAGCAGCTGTTCTAGGTTCTGGGGTGATGGGCTCTGGAATTGCAGCACATTTAGCAAACATCGGTATACCAACATTACTATTGGATATCGCACCGAAGGAACTGACGCAAGAGGAAGAAGCAAAGGGTCTTTCTTTAGCGCATCCAGCTGTAAGAAATCGTATTGTAAACGGAGCTTTGCAAAAGTTATTAAAGCAAAAGCCAGCACCACTTACTTCTAAGAAAAATTTATCACTACTAACGGTTGGCAACTTTGAAGATGATCTAGGGAAACTAAAAGATGTAGATTGGATTATCGAAGTTGTTGTGGAAAATTTACCAATTAAACAAAGTCTCTATGAAAAAATTGATGCTGTTCGTACACCGGGAACAATCATTAGTTCAAACACATCTGGTATTAGTATTGATGCTATGGCAGAGGGACGTTCAGATGATTTTAAAAAGCATTTCCTTGGCACACACTTTTTCAACCCACCTCGCTATTTAAAATTACTAGAGGTGATTCCTGCTAATACAACTGCTCCTGAAGTAGTTAGTTTCATGAAAACATTTGGGGAAGATGTGCTTGGTAAAGGTGTTGTACTGGCGAAGGACACACCAAACTTTATTGCAAACCGCATTGGAACATATGGTTTACTGATCACATTACAGGAAATGTTAAAAGGTGGTTATTCAGTTGGTGAAGTAGACTCTGTAACAGGTCCACTTATTGGTCGTCCAAAATCTGCAACTTTCCGTACACTAGACGTTGTTGGTTTAGATACATTTATTCATGTAGCAAAAAATGTTTACGACCAAACAATAGGTGAGGAACAGCAAGTATTTGCAGTACCTGAGTTTTTACAAAAAATGGTTGAAAACGGCTGGTTAGGTGCAAAATCGGGTCAAGGTTTCTTCTTAAAACAAGGAAAAGAGATACTTGAGATTGATCCAACAACATTATCGTATAGTCCAGCGAAAAAGTTAAAAACAGCTTCTATTGAAATGGCGAAACAAACACGTGGGTTAGCTAATAAAGTGAAGGCATTAACCTATGCAAAGGATCGTACAGGTGAGTTATTGTGGGGGATCTTTGCTCCAACATTAATTTACTCAGCACAGCTACACGGTGAAATTGCAGATGATGTTGTAGCCATTGATAATGCTATGAAATGGGGCTTCGGCTGGCAACAAGGACCATTTGAAATTTGGGATGCTATTGGTGTACAAGAATCTGTAGCAAAAATGGAGGCTGAAGGTCGAGAAGTCCCTGCATTTGTCAAAGAGATGTTAGCGAATGGCTTTGAGACATTTTATTCTGAATTAGATGGCGATGTAGCTTACTATGATGGTTCGCAATATGTGAAAGTTCCAGTCAATGAAAAAGAGATTAACTTAAAACGCTATAAGAAAAAGCATGGTGTTATTAAATCAAACACAGGTGCTAGTTTAATAGATTTAGGTGATGGAGTTGCACTGCTTGAGTTCCATTCACAATCGAACGCAATCGGTTTAGATATTATCCAAATGATTAACTTTGCGGTTGATGAAGTAGAGGCTAACTATAAGGGCTTAGTAATCGGCAATCAAGGGAAAAACTTCTGTGTAGGTGCAAATCTAGGGATGATTTTAGTAGAAGCACAGGATGATAATATTTTTGAGCTAGATTTCGTGATTAAGGCATTCCAAGATGCTATGCAAAAAATCAAATATTCACGTAAGCCTGTTGTGGCAGCACCTTTTGCCATGACATTGGGTGGAGGAGCAGAGGTTTGCTTACCAGCTGCACATATTCAAGCAACGATGGAAACGTATATGGGCTTAGTGGAAGTTGGCGTTGGTTTAATTCCAGGCGGTGGTGGTAATAAAGCGCTTTATCAAAAATTCCTAAAGGGCTTACCGAACGGCGTAGATGTAGACTATCAACATATTGCTAATAAAGTATTTGAAACAATTGCAATGGCGAAGGTTTCAACTTCTGGTGAGGAAGCACGTGAAAATAACTTCTTAAACTTTGCAGATGGTATTTCTGTTAACCCAGACCATCAATTATATGATGCGAAGCAAGCTGCATTAGCGCTTTACGAAGCGGGCTATCAACCACCTGTACCAACAAAAGTGCCAGTGGTCGGTGCATCAGGCTACGGAACATTACTCATCGGTGCGCAAGGCATGTTTGAGTCAGGTTTTATTAGCGAACATGATTTAAAAATTGCTAAAAAATTAGCTTATGTCATTGCGGGTGGTAAGGTTCCGTACGGTACATTAGTTGACGAACAGTATCTATTGAACTTAGAGCGTGAGGCTTTCCTTAGCCTTGTTGCTGATCCACTTTCTCAGCAAAGAATGCAACACATGCTGTTAAAAGGTAAACCACTTCGTAACTAATTGACAAAATAGATCAATCTTGCACATGAAACAAAGGGGGATTAATACGATGCGTGAAGCCGTTATTGTAGCAGGAGCACGAACTCCAATTGGAAAAGCAAAAAAAGGTTCTTTAGCAACAGTAAGACCAGATGATTTTGGTGCTGTTGTAGTCAAAGAAACATTGAAAAGAGCGGGCTATGAAGGACCGATTGATGATTTAATTTTAGGCTGTGCGATGCCTGAAGCAGAGCAAGGGATGAATGTAGCACGTAGTATTGGGGCACTAGCAGGATTACCAGATACAACTCCTGCGCTAACGATTAATAGATTTTGTTCATCAGGTTTACAGGCAATTGCGTATGCAGCAGAACGAATTATGCTAGGTCATTCAAAGGTGATTCTAGCTGGCGGTGTCGAGTCTATGAGTATGGTGCCGATGGTGGGGAATACACCACGCTTAAATCCGACATTAGCTGAAACGGCTCCGCAATATTATATGGGTATGGGGCATACGGCTGAGGAAGTGGCTCGCCAGTACAATGTTAGTCGTGAAGATCAAGATGCTTTTGCAGTTCGCTCGCATGTTCTTGCTGAAAAGGCGATTAAAGAAGGCAAGTTCAATGATGAAATTGTACCAATCGAAGTGGAACAGCATTACGTAGACGACCACAATAAACCACAAGTAAAAAAATTTACATTTAGTATGGATGAAGGTGTACGACCAGGTACATCAGTTGAAGGCTTAGCAAAATTGCGTCCAGCTTTCCATGTAAAGGGCAGTGTAACGGCTGGTAATGCCTCTCAAACTTCTGATGGTGCAGCAACTGTACTAGTGATGGATCGTGAGGAGGCCGAACAGCAAGGACTGACACCAATGGCAAAATTCCTAGGCTTTGCAGTTGGTGGTGTGCCTCCTGAAGTAATGGGAATTGGTCCGATTGTGGCAGTACCTAAAGCGTTAGAAATTGCAGGTTTATCCATAGATGACATTGATTTATGGGAAATCAATGAAGCATTTGCTTCTCAATCATTACAGGTAGTACGTCATTTAGGCATCGACCAAGAAAAAGTCAATGTCAATGGTGGAGCAATTGCATTAGGTCACCCTCTAGGTGCTACAGGAGCTATTTTAACGTTAAAGCTTATTCATGAATTGAAGCGTCAAGGGAAGAAATATGGCGTGGTGACAATGTGTATTGGCGGCGGCATGGGTGCTGCTGGTGTATTTGAAATTTTATAAAATTTTCTAGATCAGCTTGAGGTGTACGGTTTACGGTTGCCTCCGAACATGTTCACATCAAGCTTTTCTATACATGTTCATTTGGGGATTAAACAATCAAAATAGATATATTGGGAGGAATTTATCATGACTGAAAAAACAACTGATTTCATTAAAGGCGGCGGATTTCTAATTGAAGATGTGGAATTAAATCGTGTATTTACACCAGAAGATTTCACTGACGAGCATAAGATGATTGCTAAAACAACAGAGGAATATGTAGCAAATGAAGTTTTACCAGTAGTTGAAAATTTAGAGCACCATGAATTTGAGCATTCAGTGCGTCTCCTAAAAAGTGCAGGCGAATTAGGTTTGCTTGGAGCAGATGTGCCAGAAGAATATGAAGGGCTTGGACTAGACAAAGTTTCTTCAGCTTTAATTGCTGAGAAAATGTCTGTTGCAGGTGGTTTTTCCATCACACATGGTGCACATGTTGGGATTGGTTCACTACCAATCGTTCTATTTGGTAATGAAGATCAAAAGAAAAAATATTTACCTAAGCTTGCTTCAGGTGAATTAATCGCAGCATATGCATTAACAGAGCCAGGTTCAGGTTCAGATGCTCTAGGGGCAAAAACGACTGCAAAATTAAATGAGGCAGGCACACATTATATTTTAAATGGTGAGAAGCAATGGATTACAAATGCAGGCTTTGCTGACGTATTTGTTGTTTATGCAAAAATTGATGGTGATAAATTCTCTGCCTTTATCGTAGAACGTGCCTACAATGGCGTTTCAGTAGGCCCAGAAGAGAAGAAAATGGGGATTAAATCATCGTCAACTCGTACATTAGTATTAGAAGATGCGGAAGTACCTGTAGAAAATCTATTAGGTGAAATTGGTCGTGGGCATGTCATTGCCTTCAATATTTTAAATATTGGTCGTTATAAGCTTGGTGTGGGCACAATTGGTGGCTCTAAACGTGCATTGGAGTTAGCTATCCAGTATACAAACCAACGTCAGCAATTTAAAACAAAGCTTTCTGATTTCAATCTAACAAAAGAGAAATTGTCAACAATGGCTTCTCAATTGTACGCGTCCGAATCATTAAACTATCGTACTGTTGGTCTATTTGAGGATCGTTTAAGCCAGTTAAGCCTTGAAGAGCAAAAGCAAGGAAAAGTAATTGCAGGTGCTATTGCTGAGTATGCAATTGAATGCTCTATTGCGAAAGTATTTGGGTCGGAAACATTAGATTATATTGCAGATGAAGCCGTACAATTACATGGCGGTTATGGCTTTATGGCTGAATATGAGGTAGAGCGTATTTACCGTGATTCTCGTATTAATCGAATTTTTGAAGGTACAAATGAAATTAACCGCATGATTGTCCCTGGCACATTTATGAAAAAGGCGCTAAAAGGCGAGCTTCCTTTATTACAAGTTGCTCAAAATTTACAGCAAGAGCTGCTAATGTTAATGCCAGAAGACATCGGTACAGAGCCACTAGCACAAGAAAAATATTTAGTGAAAAATGCTAAGAAGATTGCTGTATTAGCTGCAGGCTTAGCAGCACAACGCTTTGGTGCGAAGCTTGATCAGGAGCAAGAGGTATTAGTGAATATTGCCAATATCGCTAATCAATTATTTGCAATGGAGTCAGCTGTCTTACGTACAGAAAAGGCAATTGCTCGTGATGGCGCTGAAAAAGCACAGCAGAAATTGCTATACACGCAAATCTTCTGCCAAGAAGCATTCACAGAAATCGAAAAGGAAGCAAAAGACACAATTCTTGCTTCAGCAGATGGCGATGCAGCACGTATGACATTATCTGCACTTCGTAAATTAACACGCAATAATCCTTATAACTTAATTGCGAAGAAACGTGAAGCTTCTGTTAAACTAATCGAAGCTGAAAAATATATTGTTTAATAGCATACACTTTCACTTAGCTATCTGTAAGAGGATAGCTAGGTTTTTTTATGAGAGATGGATAGAAGCTTGAAACTGACGGATAGAACAGCTAGATTGACGTATAAAATAGAGAAAGTGATGAATAGAACAGCAAAACGGATGGTTAGGCTTACGAAAATGAGAGAAGTTCCACCATTCGAAACAATTATGATGGTATACTACAGAAAAAGACAGTAGAGGAGCATTTTAATGACGATTCAATTTATCCATTATCCGAAATGTACGACATGTAAAAAAGCACAAAAGTGGTTAAATGATCATGAGGTTTCCTATGAAGAGGTACACATTGTAGAGCAATCGCCAACAAAGGATGAAATAACAGCCATTTGGCATGCCAGTGGACTGCCTTTGAAGAAATTTTTTAATACATCGGGTATGAAATATCGTGAGCTTGGTTTAAAGGACAAGCTAGCGGAAATGACTGAAGATGAGCAGCTGGAGCTACTTGCTTCTGATGGGATGTTAATCAAACGTCCAATCGTAACGGATGGCCAAAAAGTAACGCTAGGGTTTAAAGAATCAGATTTTGAGCAAACTTGGAAATAGCCGTATTTAAACAGGATCGAACGACTCTTCTAACCGAGATAAAGTCACCGGCAGATGTCACAAATTTTTAACAGAGATGTATTTCAAGTAACTTGAAAAAATTGTGGACTGCAATTAAGCTGGCACGTAATTGAATCTTGTTTTTATAGGAGAAGTATGGCACACTGAAAGTGAATATATTACATATTTATGGAGGGGTTTTTTGCATGAGCACACCTAAAGACTTACGTTATTCTGAAGAACATGAATGGGTAAAAACAGAAGATGGAAAAGTACGTATTGGTATTACTCACTTCGCACAATCTGAATTAGGAGATATCGTTTTCGTTGAGCTTCCACAAGTTGGCGACGAAATCAAAACAGATGATCCATTCGGTAGCGTAGAATCAGTTAAAACTGTTTCTGAATTGTATGCACCAATCTCAGGTACTGTAGTTGAAGTAAATGCAGATTTAGAAGATAGCCCAGAATTCGTTAATGAATCACCATATGAAAAAGCATGGATGATCGTTGTGGAGCCTGCTGATGCATCAGAAGTTGAAAAACTAATGACAGCAGAGCAATACGAAGAAATGATCGCTGAATAAGACAAGCTATAATCGAAAAACGTCGGAAACTACCGGCGTTTTTTGTTATATAATGACTTATAAGTGGGTATGTCTAAATGGAGGTGGCGTAATGTTCGAGGGAAAATGCTTAATAGTAGAAGGACGCTCAGATAAGCTACAAATTGAGCCAATTTTAAATGAGAATGTTACAATACTATGTACGAATGGTACAATTGGTGTGCATCAATTAGAAGAGCTGCTCGATCCCTATGAGAGCTGTGAGCTATTTACTTTTTTTGATGCAGATACTTCAGGCGATAAGCTGCGTGCATTAATGGACAGACATTATCCAGAGGCAGAGCATTTACGTACAATGCCAACCTATAAGGAAGTAGAGACGACACCAAGAAAAGTGTTAGCGATGATATTACTGCGTGCACATTTTTCAATCCATAATGAATATATTTTGTAAGGTTGCGTGAGGAAATGGAAGAATGGTCAAAAGAGCAGTGGGAAACGGCTAAACAGTCGGGACAGAAAGCTGCATTTTATTTATATACACCGATGTGTGGAACGTGTGCAGTGGCATCTAAAATGATGGCCATTATTGAACAATTACTGCCACAGCTACCAATAGGTAAAGCGAATATAAATTTTTTAGAGCATGTTGCTGTTGAGCATCAAATTGAAAGTGTTCCGTGTTTACTTGTTAGTGATGGCGGAAAAGTGACAGATAAGATTTATGCTTTTCAATCCGTACCATTTTTATACGAATTGTTAAAAAAATCAATTGACTGAACTTTACTAGCGTGGTAAAGTATCAAATATATTACTAAAACATTAAATATATCGAACTCTTATAAAGAGTGGCGGAGGGAAGTGCCCTATGAAGCCCGGCAACCATCACAAAGTGAAAAGGTGCCAAATCACTCAAAGATTTTTCTTTGAAAGATGAGAGAACGGTTTAACGTTATTATACGTGACCCCTTCTACTTGTCTGTGAGTGAAGGGGTTTTCTATATGAGAAAAGGAGTATTCGCTATGATCCAGCTTCAAAATATTACGAAGAAGTACAAAACAGCAAATGGCGAATTAACGGCAGTCAAAGACGTCAACCTTACCATCAATAAAGGTGAAATTTTTGGCATTATCGGCTATAGTGGCGCTGGTAAGAGTACCATGATTCGTTTATTAAACGGTTTAGAGAAACCGACAACAGGAACAGTAACGGTGAACAGTCAAGAATTTTCATCGATTAAAGGGCAAAAGCTTAGAGCAGCTAGACAAAAGGTAAGTATGATTTTCCAACATTTCAATTTACTTTGGTCTAGAACAGTTGCCGAAAATATTGCATTTCCTCTAGAAATAGCAGGTGTTTCAAAGGCTCAACGTGAAGCACGAGTAAAGGAATTAATTGCACTTGTTGGTCTAGAGGGACGTGACAGGGCATATCCATCCCAGCTTTCTGGTGGACAAAAGCAGCGTGTAGGGATTGCCCGTGCATTAGCGAATAATCCAGAGGTTTTACTATGTGATGAGGCGACTTCCGCACTCGATCCTGAAACGACGGATGCCATTCTTGATTTACTCGTTGATATCAATGAACGTTTAGGCTTAACAATCGTTTTGATTACCCATGAAATGCATGTCATCCGCAAAATTTGTCATCGTGTAGCGGTCATGGAGGCAGGCGAAATAGTGGAACGTGGTGAGGTATTGCAAGTTTTCCAAGCACCACAAGCGGCTATTACTAAAAAATTCGTATCTCAGATTACGGATACAAAGGAAACACAGGATACGGTGGCACAAATCAAAACAAATTATCCAACTGGACAACTTGTCAAACTGATTTTTGTTGGTGAAAAGACCGAGCAGCCGGTTATCTCACATCTTGTGAAACAATTTGATGTAGAAGTAAGCATTGTTCATGGTAATATTTCGCAAACGAAAAACGGTGCATACGGTACACTGATTGTGCAAATTGATGGCTCGAAAACAAATGTGGCTGAAGCCCTTCGTTATTTAAATACAGTCGAAGTACAAACGGAGGTGATCGCAAATGCTAACTAATCTTTTTCCAAACGTAGACTGGGAAAATATGTGGCAAGCTATGTATGAAACATTGTACATGACGGCAATTTCTACAGTTGTCACATTTATTCTTGGGTTAGTCATTGGGATCGTTCTATTTTTAACAAGCCCTAATCAGCTATGGGCTAATAAAATGGTTAACTTTTTAACGGGTTCAATCGTTAATATTTTCCGCTCCATCCCATTTATCGTGTTAATTATTTTATTAATTCCATTTACGAAATTCTTACTTGGTACGATTCGGGGAGCAAATGCGGCATTACCTGCTCTAATTATTGGTGCAGCCCCGTTCTACGCTCGTATGGTATTGATTGCGTTACGTGAAATAGATAAAGGTGTCATTGAAGCAGCCCGTTCAATGGGGGCAAAAACATCCACAATTATTTGGAAAGTACTGATCCCTGAATCTTTACCAGCACTAATTTCAGGGATTACTGTAACGGCTGTTGCCCTCGTTGGTTATACTGCAATGGCAGGGATTATCGGTGCAGGTGGTCTTGGTAACTTAGCTTTCCTAGACGGCTTCCAACGAAACCGCCAAGATGTAACATTAATGGCAACTATTCTGATCTTAGTAGTTGTATTTATCATTCAATGGATTGGTGATCTCATAACGGTGAAGATCGATAAACGTTAGTAAGACTAAAAGAGGTTATTCCGGTTCTAACCGCTAACATATTTGAAACAAATAAAAGGGAGTGTCATAAATGAAAAAGTTATTAGCAGGATTATTTTTATCTATACTTGTACTAGCATTAGCAGCTTGTGGTACAGATAAAAAGGAAGATGCCAATTCAGCATCTGATCAAACAGATAGTAAAGACAATGTAACATTAAAAGTAGGTGCTTCTAATACACCACACGCAGTCATCCTAGATAAAGCAAAACCAATTTTAGCTAAAGAAGGCATCGACCTTGAAATTGAAACTTATACAGATTATGTTCTTCCAAACCAAGATCTAGATTCAAAAACACTTGATGCAAACTATTTCCAACATATTCCATACTTGGAGTTACAAATTAAAGATAATGGCTATGATTTCGTGAATGCTGGTGGCGTTCATATTGAACCAATCGGTATTTACTCAAAAAAATATAAAACTTTAGAAGATCTGCCTGAAGGCGCAACAATCTTACTTTCTAACTCAGTATCAGACCACGGTCGTATGCTATCATTACTGGAAGCTAAAGGCTTAATTAAATTAAAAGAAGGTATTGATAAAACGGCAGCAGAAATAAAGGATATTGAAGAAAATCCTAAAAACTTTAAATTTGATGCGAATACTGCACCAGAAATGCTTGTACAAATGTATGAAAATGATGAGGGCGATGCAGTACTTATCAACTCTAACTTTGCGATCGATAATGGTTTAAATCCAATCGAAGATGCTATTTCTCTTGAAGACAAAGAATCTCCGTATGTGAATATCATCGCAGTACGTGCAGGCGACGAAACAAGACCAGAAATTAAAAAATTATTAGAAGTATTAACTTCTAAAGAAATCCAAGACTTCATTTTAGAAGAATGGAAAGGTGCAGTAGTACCAGTACAATAATTCAAAGGGTAAGTGAGTGATCTAACTCACTTACTTTTTTATTAGCCCCCTCAAGTATCGCTTATTAATGGTACTTGAGGGGGTTATTTTTATTGCAATTATTAAAAAATGTTGATTTACCAATAATTAACATAATTTAGTGTTGATTTTTTTAGAGTTAGAAAGTAATTCTGAAATTATTTGTTAAATAGGATGAACATTATTGCACAAATATTATTAAATTACATAAAATGTAGGTGTTTATGAGTATATTTTATGATTGTTTAGAAATTGTTTAGTTATAATTAGTACTATATAAATGTTGATGAAGTTTTTTTGAGTTAAATTTATTTTTTTAATCTATTTTGACTAGAAAAATCATACGTAAGTATGTAGCGATGAAAGGAGTCTGTACAGTACGATGATGAGAAGTGACAAATTACTTTGCAGAATGCTTGCCATGAATAACTATGGTCAAACGAAGCTGTAACGAAAAGAACGATGACAATGGACTACTAGATTAGATAAAGGAGTAATTTTTTATGACAATTGAAACGACATCATTAAGCAAAGCTTTATCAAAAAAAATCCACACAAAAAAAGCTACAATTGGGGTTATTGGACTTGGCTATGTAGGGTTACCATTTGCAGTGGAAATGGTTCAAAGTGGGTTTCAGGTAATAGGCTTTGATAAAAACCAAGATAAAATCATGCAGTTACAAAATGGTCATAGTTATATCGCTGATCTACCTAAAGAAAATATACAGCAAATGATAAAGAGTAATCAATTTGAGCCAACGAATGATTTTTCTAAGCTTTCACAAGTGGATGTCGTTATGATTTGTGTGCCTACACCTACTACTGCAGAAGGAACTCCCGATATTTCATATATAAAAGAAGCAACACATACCATCGGACAATATATCAAGACGAATGGGTTAGTTATTCTTGAAAGCACAACGTATCCTGGGACAACAGAAGAAATTGTCCAGCCTATTTTAGAAAACTATGGTTTTGTGATTGGTCAAAATTTATTTTTAGCCTATTCACCAGAACGTGTGGATCCAGGAAATATCAACTTTTCCGTATCAAATACGCCTAAAGTGGTTGGTGGAATAACTGCAGCATGCTTAGAAGTATCAAAGATCTTTTATGAAACAGTCATTCATACCAATGTTTGTCCTGTTTCAAGCCCAAGAGTGGCTGAGATGGAGAAATTGCTGGAAAATACATTTCGTCAAATTAATATTGCCCTTGTCAACGAGTTAAGTCAGATTTGCTACAAAATGGATATCGATATTTGGGAAGTCATTCATGCAGCTTCTACAAAGCCATATGGTTTTATGCCATTTACACCTGGACCAGGAGTAGGAGGGCATTGTATTCCAGTCGATCCTAAATACTTATTGTGGGCAGGACAACAACACGGAATCTCAGCAACGCTAATTGAAGCGGCAGATAAAGTCAATGATTCCATGCCCCATTTTGTTGTGAACAGATTAGAAAACTACTTACGTCTACAAAGTAAAGAGCTGTGTAAGGCAAACATTGTTGTCATTGGCGTTACTTATAAGCCCAATATAAATGATTCACGTGAATCTCCAGCACTTCGTGTTATTCAACAACTACTAGAGAATCAGTGTCAGTTAAAGATTATCGATCCTTTTATTGAAACCTTTTCTGTAGAGCAAGCTCTTGTCAAGACGGACCTACTAACAGTAGAAATAATCCAACAGGCAGATGCAGTATTAATTTTAACGAATCATTCGGATATTGATTACTCTTTAATTGACCAACAGGCTTCTTTAATTTTTGATACACGAAATACCCATTTTCTGTTTAAAAATAAAAATTATTACAAATTATAAGGAGAATTCATGGGAAATGAAACAACTTAAACTATGTGGTCTGCTCATTCTACTGTTGTTAGCAGGCTGTCAATCTGCTCCTAAAGAAACGATTCACCCAGTTGATTCTACCATAGACGTCAAAAAATCTGATGGTACTATGAGTGACTTAATCAGTCATGCCAATATAGTTGTGCCAAAGGTTGCCTTAACATTTAATGGCTTCGCAGATAATGAAACGATGGAGTTACTACTGACAAAATTAGATGAATCGAATATGAAAGCAACCTTTTTTCTAGAGGGGATGCGTGTTGCTCAGGAGCCAGAGCTTGTTAAAGAAATATTAAAAAGGGGACATGAGGTGCAAAATGGTACATTGACATTTCCAGATGTATCAACTTTAGATTATGACCAAACGTATGAAGAAATCGTTTTAACCAATCAAATTTTTAAAGAGCATTTAGGTTATACACCACAATTTGTTCGCAGTCGCTCAGGTGATGTTACCGATAATATGCGCTTAGCAGCAGCAGCACTAAATATGAAGGCCGTTATTGGATTATCTATTAATCCACTTGATCGAAAAATGCAAAGTGCTCAGGAATTGATCGACTATATCGGCCAATATATTGATAGGGGCTCTATTATTCATCTCAACACATACATTAACCCTGCTATTATGGATGCCATTCCTTTATTAGCCCAATTAGCGAATGAACGGGAGTATACCTTTACTACTTTAAGTGATTTATTAGATGAGCGCTATTTAACAAAGTCTGTAGAAGAGATAGCTGGTTATGATGCTGTTAGCCCCAATTTAAATTATGAGCAGGTCAAGCCGAATTTATATTATCGGAAAGAGACGACTAAAAAGGAGATTGCGATTACTTTTGATGACTGGGCACATGAAAAAAGAGTAAAAGAAGTGTTGGATATTTTACGTAAATATGAAATCAAAAGCACCTTTTTCTTAATCGGTAGTGGCGTGGAGAAAAATCCACAATTAGCAAAGATGATTGTAGAGGAAGGTCATGAGGTAGCCAGTCATTCCTATTACCATCTAGATGTTACGAAAATGACACCCGAAGATTTACAGGATGATTTAGTAAAAGCACATAGGGCTTTGACCTATGCGCTACAAGAGCCACCTCTACTCTATTTTAGACCAGCACAAGGCATAATGGATGAGCGAACAGCCAAAATCATCACTGCTGCGGGCATTAAAACGATTGCTATGTATGATATAGCTTCTTTTGATTGGAATTTAGAGTATACAGCACAAGACATTTATGATCGAGTGATGTCTAGGGTCGGGCCAGGAAAGGTCATTGTCATGCACATTTTAGATGGAACTAATACGGTGGAAGCACTGCCACTCATCATTGAAAAGCTGCAACAAGATGGTTACAGCTTTAGTAAAATGTCGACTTGGATTGAAGAAGATTCAAATAGGGATGTGAATGAATGATGAAAACGAAAAAAGAGGTTTTAACCATACCACGCTCTGATCGTCGGATTTTATCAAATATTCCTGATCCCGAAAATGTACGGAGCCTTGTCAATCGGCGTGGCGCATCCTACCAGAAAGATGAAATTGATCCTGCCGATGTGAATGAAATTTATCGACTCCAACAACTAAGCTTACGCTATGAAACTCATTTTGAGGTGCAAATTAAACGAGCACGACGTCAAGTGAGTTCAGACAAATACTATGCGGAGGATATTTCAGTAACAGGTATCCTTGTTTACACGAATCAGCCCCATCATTTACTCATCGATGAAATTTTAACAATGAATTTTACAATACCAGGTGGAGCGATGCCTGAGGGCTATGAAGCTAAAGTAAAGTTAAAGGCTAAGGTTAAACGTTTTTTTACGAAAGAGGTAGATGGACAAATCCAGTATTACGTTGCCTGTGAATTTTTACAGCCTTTGAATGAATATATGACAAAAAAACGTTGGGGCATTTCTATTTTTATGGCCAGTTTATTTTTATTGGTTGTATCACTTATTGTCATGTTAATGCGAGCCGAAAGTGTGATTTACTTTAGGTTTAATAAATTTTTATATTTATATAGTATTATTGCGGCTACGTTTCTACTAAGTAGATATATATTTGGTATTTTCTATAAGAATGTACCAATCAATCCGAAGTTTGAACCAGGTGTATCGATTATTATCCCCGTGTTTAATGAGGAAGAATGGATTCATCGCACAATTTCAAGCTGTATCAATCAATATTATCCAGTAGATAAATTAGAAGTCATTGTTGTGGATGATTGTTCAACAGATCGTACGGAAGAAAAGGCAAAGGACATGATTGACCTTATTCATCAAGAGGGCCAGCGTTTTAGGACAAATGATCGCTTACAGTTTTATAAGCTGCCACAAAATGGAGGGAAACGGGAAGCGTTAGTAGCTGGTGTTCATCAAGCAAAGCATGATTTAGTTGTTTTTGTGGATTCAGATAGCTTTTTAGAGCCACATGCAATCCGCAATTTAGTACAGCCATTTCAAGATCCTAAAATGGGCGGTGTAGCTGGCCGAACTGAGGTTGAAAATAAATTTACGAATGCTCTAACGAAATTACAAACGGTCCGTTATTATATCGCCTTCCGCATTATGAAAGCGGCTGAATCATGGTTTGATACGGTTACTTGCTTATCTGGGCCATTAGCATGTTATCGAAAAGAGCTTATTTTAAAAAATGAAAAGGCCTGGCTCAATCAAAAATTTCTTGGTCAGCCAGCGACATTTGGTGATGATCGCAGTATGACTAACTATATTTTGAAAACGCATCGAACAGGTTATCAGGACAATGCCATTTGCTCAACGATCGTACCCTCTGACACAAAAGTTTTTTTATCACAGCAAATGAGATGGAAACGCTCTTGGCTAAGAGAATCATTACGAGCATTTTTATTTATGTGGAAAAAAGAACCGTTTATGTTCCTTTTCTTCATTATTGGTTTAATTGTGCCGATTGCTGCACCAATTGTCGTTGTTTATAACTTAATTTATGTACCACTGATGTATGGTATTTTTCCAACCACTTTTTTAATTGGCTTACTACTAATGGCCATGCTAATGAGTTTGGCTCATTTATTCTTTAGAAAAAGTAAATTATGGGGATTTGGCTTTATCTTTGTTCTCTATTATGAATTTATTTTGCTTTGGCAGATGCCAGTTGCTTGGGTGACGTTTTGGAAATCTACATGGGGGACAAGGGAGACACCTCAGGACATTCTCGCGAAAGAAAAGAAAATGGAAAAGCAAAAATTACGAAAATCCCGATTTTCGATGTTAAAAATTAGAAAAATGGGTGAGAAGGAATGAATGAGAGAAATATAGAACTCCAGCCAGCAAAAAAAAATCGTCGAAAAATCATCCGTTCAATCGTGCAATTAATCATTGTAGTTTTGTTAGCTGTTATTTTAATAAAAGCTGTATTTTTAACAGAGAAACGAACAGCTGAAACGGTACCATTAAACAATAAAGAGGGCTTTATTGCCCTTTCCTATTTCGGTGTGAGTAGAAATGATTCACCTAAATATGTGTCCAAAAAGAATTTAGAAGAACAATTAACATTGCTAGAAAAGCAAGGTTATCAAACCATTACGCAACAGGATATTTTAGATTTTTATCAAAAAGATAAACCATTGCCAGAAAAAGCATTGTATTTATCGTTTGAGGATGGACGAACAGACTCCAGTATTTTTGCTCAAAATATTATGGAAAAATTAAATTATAAGGCGACGATGTTTACGTATGCTAATAAAATGGATACGCGAGACAATAAATTTTTAAAGCCTAAAGATTTAAAGCTAATGGAACGAAGCGGTTATTGGGAGCTAGGATCTAATGGATATAGGCTAACCTATATTAATATTTTTAATGATAAGGGACAGTCTCTTGGTGTGATTGATGAAAATAATGTACCAAATAAAACAACGATAGAATACTATAACCACTATTTAATGGACTTTATTCGAAATCAATATATGATTCCAAGTGAAACACGATTAGAGATGGAAAAACGCATTCGCAAGGATTACACATTGATGGAGGAAATCTATCAACAGGAGTTTGGCGAAGTGCCGAAAGCCTATGCAATTATGCATGCCAACTCACTGTATAACAATATGGACCCACTTGTTCAGCATGTCAATGATAAGGAAATTAAAGACAAGTTTCGTATGCACTTCAATTTAGAGTTAGGTGCCTATAATGATCGAGAGGCAGATTTGTATAATTTAAATCGCTTGCAAGTCTCCCCCTATTGGTCAACCAATCATGTCATGATGAAAATCCGTCAAGCTAGTAAACAAAATGTTGAATTCAAAATAGGGGATCTTTCATTAGCACAGAAGTGGGATGTAATGAACGGTGCTGCTGAATTTGAAAACAATGAAGTTACGTTAACATCAGCACCATCAAGTGAAGGGAGAATTCTCTTTAAGGAAGCCTTACCCGAAAACTATCAGGCGCATTTTACTTTTAAGGGAAATGTTGTGGGTCAGCAAGCCTTCTATATTAATTACGATGAAAAAACGAATAGCTATTTGCGAGTTGCATTAGTAGATAATGAGATTGTGATTAGCGAAAAATTACCAGGAGCAGGAATTGTTGAAAAGCAGCATTTTCAGTTAAATGAAATAAAATGGAATGAAGAGGAATATGCCTTTAACAAAGCGACCGTTTATTCCTATCAAGATACACAAAATGGGTCACGGATTAATGACAAAGAATACCCAAGAAACTTAACGAAAAAAAGAGTATTTAACATTACCGTGAATAAGGATAAAATAGAAATAGATGTTGATAATGTATTATCCGAGACCGTTCAAATAAATCCATTGTTACAAGGGTCACAAATTGGATTTGGTGCATTGTACAGTAAAAAGGATACTTCACATGAACAGTATGCAGATGATATTTACGATACATTGATAGAGGATATATTAATTACAGACAGTAAAGATCAAACCATATTTACGAACCAATATACGAATTTTGAGAAGGTGAAGCATAAAACCATCACCATGTTTAATCATGTTGTGGATTTCTTTATTGATACCTTCTAAATCGGGGTGAAATTTGATTCAAGTGAAGAACTTTGTATTGTTTATATGTATAGCACTACTATTTATCACTGCTTGTAGTAATAGTAAAGAGCCACCAGCTGAAGCAAAGGTAGGAATAAAGGACAAGGAGAAGCTTCGATTGTCCATCTGGTTACCAGAATGGCAAAATAAATCTGCGATGGAGGATGTGAAAAATTCTCTAGATGGATTACAAGATATACGGGTTTTCGGTGCTTATTTTAATAGCAAAGATGAACTATTATTAACTGAAAATGCGATTGACATGCTACAACAAACGCAGCAACAATTTAATGATTCCCATCCTGTAATCCTAACGCTTATCAATGATTATGTAACAGATAATGCCCCTTCTGTTCAAAAGGACAGTACGCTTTTGCATAGACTCGTGCAGGATTCTTCTGCGAGGCAAAAGCATATCAATAATATTTTGCAAGTAGTCGATCAATACCAAGTGAGTGGCATTGAGATTGATTATGAAAAGGTAGCACAGAAAGACCTTCGAAACTACATTCTTTTTTTAAAAGAGCTGTACAAAGCTCTTTCAAAAAAGGATGTGACATTACATGTCGTTCTAGAGCCAAGTTTTCCATTTAATATGAAATTGCCAAATGGACCAATCTATACTGTCATGGCCTATAATGTTCATGGCTATCATAGTGGTCCAGGTGCGAAGGCCACTTACTCTTTTCTCAATGATTTAGTGAGAAAAGTGAAGAAGTCCAATCAGGATTTAGCGATTGCCTTTGCTACAGGAGGCTTTGATTGGGTAGCCGAAGGTCAAATTGTTGCTTTAACAGAGCTTGAGGCTGAACAACTATTAGCTGAAGCGAATGCAGTGAAGCAGCGTGATAAGGGGAGTGGGGCCGTTTATTTTACGTATGTAGATGATGACAATGTCAGTCATGAGGTTTGGTATGCAGATCAAGAAACACTTGAAAAATGGGTAAACTATATACAAAAAAGAAGCTATCATGACGTGGTGCTATGGCGTGCTGGAGGCTTAGGTGCAAGAACTTTACAATGGATCAGTGAGCAATCAATTGAATAGCATTCATGCAAAAAAATCGCCTTTTCAGGCGATTTTTTTCATAGTATTGAAAGTGAAAGGTGAAAAGGGCTTTTCGTTTTAGGAAACTTGCTTGCCGCTGTTGTGCAGAATAAAAGCAGTTGCCCCCTGTCACGCTATCCTACGGGAGTCAAGTAGTCTGCCACTCTCATCTGCAAAGTGATAAAGGTTGCACAAATAAAATGATGGTGTTCATTACTCATTTAATCGATGGCTGTTGGGACCAATACTTCTTCACATTGAAAATAATAGCCTATCCTTTTTCTAATAATAGGCTATGTTCCTTAAGTTAGTAAGAAAGACAAAATGCAGTATGGTTGATTAGAGTAGAGCCAGCGTCACTCCTAGGGATTAGCGTCACAGCGGAGACCTGGAGCGAACGCGGTGAGTGAAGCGGCTCATCGGATGCCCCTTGGAAAGGATGCTGGCGGAACGGAAATCAACCTCTCGCCTTGTCAAAAAGTCTTTCTCTGCTATTGACATCGCCTTTTTATTGGAATTGGGAAAGACGAGAAAAGAAATGTTTCACAAAATCTAAAAAGATTGCTTCAGATGGTGCGATTTCTCGATTTACGGGTGAGATAATGCCAACAGTTCTAGGTATTGTGGGTGATTCAATTGGAACCTTGACGGTAAATCGAGCGGCTGAATCATATAAGGAGCTTTCAGGTAATAGACTAACACCTATACCAGCAGCTACTAAACCTTTCAGTGCATCCAAATCCTCACCTTCTGAAATAACATTTGGTAAGAAGCCTGCAGCACGGCAAGCATCCATAGCTACTTTATGTAATATATAGCCATCTGGAAATAAGACAAATAAATCGTTTTTCAACTCTGCTAGCTGAATACTTTCCCTTTTAGCTAATGGGTGATTAGCGGGTAGTAGTGCGGCGATGTTCTCAGTGAACAGAATTGTGGACTGAATGGATTCGTCCTTAGGGGGTAATGGTCCCAAAAAGGCTAGGTTTAACTCCCGGTTTTTGACCGCATCAATTAAAAATCGATAAGATCCTTGACGTAGTTGGAATTGTAAATCGGGATATTCTCGTTTAAAGGCGGATATAACAGTAGGCAGAACATAGCTAGCCAAACTTGTTGGAAAGCCAATTTTAATAGAACCTTTGGCAGGATCCAAATATTCTTCTACTTGCTTTGCCGCAAAATCAATGGCCTTTAAGGCTGTAATGGTATGCTCAAGAAATGTTTTCCCAATGGGAGTTAATTTCACATTTCGACCAACGCGCTCGAACAACGGCGTGCCTAATTCATCTTCAAGGTTTGCGATTTGCCGACTGATGGCAGATTGGGCTACATGGAGATGCTCCGCGGCCTCTGAAATATGCTCCCGTTCAGCAACCTCTACAAAATAGCGTAATTGACGTAACTCCACAAACATTCACCTCTATTAATCTAAAAATAAGATTGATTTTACCTTAATTATATATTATTTAAGATGAAAAATGATTGTAAATGTCAAAATAATAATTAGAATATTATGTTATCTTGCGAGATGGATTTGGTTATTGAAGTCTAGAAGAAACTTTGCTTAAAATATCTTGTTTTTAATTGATTCCATTTTAATGAAATAGGTTATAGTATAGTTATGGTTGTTTATGCAAATTTGTCATAAAACCGCTACAATTAACACTTTCCAAGGGGTTTTCACTATGTAGCTAGATGAAATCTATTCTCAATTAGGGATATTTCATTGAAAATGAAGAAAGTCTATTCTCATTGTCTAGCTGAACTAGTAATAATCTGAAAATGCTTATAAATCCTTTGTTTTTCAATATTTTATTTGAGAAATGGGAAAGTAATTGAAATGGTTTGCATAGAGAACGATTTTCAGTTAAGATTAGAATGATAATAATTAAGGAATGGTTGACCCATTCACTGAACACTATGGAGGTATTTTCATGTCAACTTTAGTTATTAAAGATCTTCACGTTGCGATCGACGGGAAAGAGATTTTAAAAGGCGTAAATCTTACAATTAATACAAATGAAATTCACGCAATCATGGGACCAAACGGAACTGGTAAATCGACACTAGCTTCTGCAATTATGGGTCATCCTAAATATGAAGTCACTTCAGGTACTGTAGAGCTTGATGGCGAAGATGTACTTGAAATGGAAGTGGACGAGCGTGCTCAAGCTGGTTTATTCCTAGCAATGCAATATCCATCAGAAATTGCTGGTGTAACAAATGCTGATTTCTTACGTTCGGCGATTAATGCACGTCGTGAAGAAGGCGATGAAATTTCATTAATGAAATTTATTCGTGAATTAGATAAAAATATGGATTTCCTAGAAATGCATGAAGATATGGCTCAACGTTATTTAAATGAAGGTTTCTCTGGCGGTGAGAAAAAACGTAATGAGATTCTTCAATTAATGATGATTAAACCAACATTTGCAATTTTAGACGAAATTGACTCTGGACTTGATATTGATGCATTAAAAGTAGTATCAAAAGGCATTAACGCAATGCGCGGTGAAGGCTTTGGCTGCTTAATGATCACACACTATCAACGTCTATTAAACTACATTACTCCAGATCATGTACACGTAATGATGCAAGGACGTGTTGTAAAATCTGGTGGTGCAGAGCTTGCACAACGCTTAGAAGCAGAAGGCTATGATTGGATTAAAAAAGAATTAGGTATCGAAGAAGAAGCAGAAGAACAAGAAGCATAAGAAGGAGGACGAACTAGCATGACAGTGGAACTTAACTTGCCTGTAACAGTACAGGACGTGCGCTCGTTCTCAGAAGCAAATGGTGAACCAACTTGGTTTACAGAACTTCGCGCGGCAGCACTAGACAAAGTAACTGGTTTAGATTTGCCAAAACCAGATAGAACGAATATTACAAAATGGGATTTCATGGAATTCCCGCAATTGGCGGTTCATAGTGAGGCATTCTCTTCATTGGATGCTCTACCTGAAGAAGCAAAAGGGTTAATTGACCTTGAATCACAAGAAAACCTATATATCCAACGTAATAATACACCAGCGTACATTAAGACATCGCAAGAACTTATTGATAAAGGTGTTATTTTTACTGATATTTTCACAGCAGTCCGTGAACATGGTGAACTTGTTCAAAAATACTTTATGACAGAAGCTGTTAAAGTGGAGGAGCATAAGTTAACAGCACTTCATACAGCGCTTGTTAATGGTGGTGTGTTTGTATACGTACCAAAGAACGTAATCATTGAGCAACCACTTCAAGTTGTTTTCCTAAACGACAATGCAGAAGCTTCATTATACAACCACGTTTTAGTAGTAGCGGAAGCTAATTCTGCTGTAACTTATGTAGAAACATATATTTCAACAATTGAAGAGGCAAAAGGTCAAGCAAATATTATTGCTGAAGTCGTTGTCCAAGATAATGCACAAGTAACATATGGTGCAGTAGATGTACTTGCAAAAGGCTTTACGACATACGTAAATCGTCGTGCACGATTAGCACGTGATGCAAAAGTTGACTGGGCTCTTGGTTTGATGAATGACTCAGATACAATCTCTGAAAACATTACACATTTAATTGGTGACGGTTCTCATGCAGATACAAAAACAGTAGTAGTTGGTCGTGGAGAACAAAAACTTAACTTCACTACGGAGGTTCGTCACTGGGGTAAAAACTCTAACGGGCATATCTTAAAGCATGGTGTAATGAAAGATGCAGCTCAATCAATCTTTAACGGTATTGGCTATATCGAGCATGGTGCGACAAAAGCAGATGCACAACAAGAATCACGTGTATTAATGCTGTCAGAAAAAGCTCGTGGGGATGCAAACCCAATTTTATTAATTGATGAAGATGATGTAACAGCAGGACAC
The DNA here is from genome assembly GCF_038630385.1 of Lysinibacillus sp. FSL L8-0126. NCBI lineage: Bacteria > Bacillati > Bacillota > Bacilli > Caryophanales > Bacillaceae > Lysinibacillus > Lysinibacillus sp. FSL L8-0126. Next base: position 2,522,193 of record NZ_CP152028.1, read on the forward strand.
GCAGCGTCTGTTGGTCGAGTAGATCCATTACAGCTTTATTATTTAATGAGCCGTGGTATCTCAAAAGCAGAGGCAGAGCGCCTTGTTATCCATGGATTCCTTGCGCCAGTTGTTACGCAATTACCAATTGAGGGCGTTCAAAAGCAACTGACGGAGGTTATTGAAAGGAAAGTTCGCTAATGATGAATAAAGACATTAAAAGCTATTTCCCAATTTTAAATCAGGATGTCAACGGTCATAGACTTGTTTATCTTGATAGTGCTGCAACGTCTCAAAAACCTGTTCAAGTGATTGAAGCTATTAAAGCATATTATGAATTTGATAATTCTAATGTTCACCGTGGCGTGCATACATTAGGAAATCGTGCAACAGATAAATATGAAGGTGCACGTGAAAAAGTTCGTAAGTTTATCAATGCACAATCAACGCAGGAAATTATATTTACACGTGGCACAACAACGGCTTTAAATACGGTGGCGTCAAGTTATGGGCGTGCTAATGTCGTGGAGGGTGATGAAATTGTTATTACCCATATGGAGCACCACTCCAATATTATTCCTTGGCAACAGCTGGCTAAAGAGAAAAATGCAACATTGAAATACATTGAGCTAGAAGCAGATGGTACTATTAGTCTGGAGAAAGTTCGTGCAACAGTCACACCTAAAACGAAAATCGTTTCTGTTTCTATGGCGTCAAACGTCCTTGGAACAATAAATCCAATTAAAGAAATTGCTCAAATTGCACATGCTAATGGTGCGGTTATGGTAGCCGATGGTGCACAAGCTGCCCCACATATGAAAATCGATGTGCAAGATTTGGATGTGGATTTCCTCGGATTCTCAGGGCATAAAATGTGCGGACCAACTGGAATAGGTGTACTATATGGTAAAAAGGAACACCTTGAAAAGATGGAGCCAATTGAGTTTGGTGGCGAAATGATTGATTTTGTCGGGCTTTATGATTCAACGTGGAAGGAATTACCGTGGAAATTTGAAGGTGGAACGCCTATTATTGCAGGTGCAATAGGTTTAGGTGCCGCTATTGATTTCTTAACTGACATTGGGCTAGATAATATTGCAGCACATGAGCATAAGCTTGTAGGCTACGCAATGGATCAGCTTGAGACAATTGACGGTTTGAAAATTTTCGGTCCACGTGATCCAATGAAGCGTTGTGGATTGGTGACATTTAACTTAGATGATGTACATCCACATGATGTTGCAACGGTGCTTGACATGAATGGGATTGCTGTTCGTGCAGGACATCATTGTGCACAGCCACTAATGAAATGTCTTCAGCAAGTAGCAACAGCGCGTGCAAGCTTCTATCTGTACAATACAGAAGAGGATATTGACCGTTTAGTTGCAGGGTTACGTTCTGCGAAGGAGTATTTTGGAGATGTCTTTTAATAATTTAGATCAACTATATCGTTCAGTCATTATGGATCACTATAAAAATCCTCGTAATAAAGGATCTTTACAAGAGGATGCTGTAACGATTGATATGAACAATCCAACATGTGGCGACCGCATTCACTTAACATTAAAAGTGACTGACGGTATCGTAGAGGATGCAAAATTTGACGGCGAAGGCTGCTCTATTTCCATGTCCTCTGCATCGATGATGACACAGCTCATCAAAGGGAAAAAGGTTGAAGAAGCAATAGAGCTTTCAGATATTTTTTCTAAGATGATGATGGGGGAAGAGTATAGCGATAAATACGACCTTGAGGATGTAGAAGCACTGCAAGGTGTTTCACAATTTCCTGCACGAATTAAATGTGCGACATTAGCTTGGAAAGCAATGGAAAAAGGCGTGAAATAAATCTTACATCCTTGTTGCTTGGATGAAAGCGACATGGCTTTCATCCAAGACAAGGGTTGAATACCTGGAGAAAATACATCTCAGTGAACGGAGGAGAAACGATGGCTAAAAAAATGCCTGATATCGGCGATTACAAATACGGATTCCATGACAAGGACGTATCAATTTTCCGTTCAAAACGTGGTTTAACTGAAGAAATCGTCCGTGAAATTTCAAATATGAAACAAGAGCCAGAGTGGATGCTTGAGTACCGCTTAAAAGCACTTGAAACATTTTATACAAAACCAATGCCACAATGGGGTGGCGATCTTGGAGATTTAGATTTTGATGAAATTACGTACTACGTAAAACCATCAGAAGCTACACAACGATCATGGGATGAAGTACCTGATGAAATCAAAGCTACATTTGATAAATTAGGTATTCCAGAAGCAGAACAAAAATATCTTGCTGGTGTATCAGCACAATATGAGTCTGAGGTAGTTTATCACAACATGAAAAAAGACCTTGAAGATCTTGGTATTGTGTTCAAAGATACTGACTCAGCTTTACGTGAAAACGAAGATATTTTCAAACAATATTGGGGCAAAGTAATTCCTTACACGGACAATAAATTTGCTGCATTAAACTCAGCTGTATGGTCAGGTGGATCATTTATCTATGTACCACCAGGTGTAAAAGTAGAAACACCATTACAAGCTTACTTCCGTATTAACTCTGAAAACATGGGTCAATTCGAACGTACATTAATTATCGTGGACGAGGGTGCACACGTACATTATGTTGAAGGTTGTACAGCACCTGTTTATACAACAAACTCTTTACACTCTGCAGTTGTAGAAATTGTTGTACGTAAAGATGCTTATTGCCGTTATACAACGATTCAAAACTGGGCGAATAACGTTTACAATCTTGTAACGAAACGTACAGTTGTTGAAGAAAACGGTACAATGGAATGGATTGATGGTAACATCGGTTCTAAGTTAACAATGAAATACCCAGCATGTATCCTGAAAGGTGAAGGTGCTCGTGGTATGACATTATCCATTGCATTAGCAGGTAAAGGACAGCACCAACATGCTGGCGCAAAAATGATCCATATGGCACCAAACACATCTTCAACAATCGTATCGAAATCGATTGCTAAACAAGGTGGTAAGGTAACTTATATGGGACAAGTTCGTTTTGGTCCTAAAGCTAGTGGTGCACGTGCGAACATCGAATGTGACACACTGATCATGGACAATCAATCGACTTCTGATACAATTCCGTACAACGAGATCTTAAATGATAATGTTTCTTTAGAGCATGAAGCAAAAGTTTCAAAAGTATCTGAAGAGCAATTATTCTACTTAATGTCTCGCGGAATTTCTGAAGAAGAAGCGACAGAAATGATTGTAATGGGCTTCATCGAGCCATTCACAAAAGAACTACCAATGGAATACGCAGTAGAAATGAACCGTCTGATTAAATTCGAGATGGAAGGTTCTATCGGGTAATTAACTTACCACCCCTAGTCACAGTAAAACTTGTGACTAGGGGTTTTTTATGATCTGATATATCAGATCGAAAATGGATTTTTGTAATATATTAAAATAATACTGGATTTTTGGATGAATACATACTAAAATGATAATGAGAATCAATATCAATTGAAAAGTAGGAGCTGATAAAATAATTTCATGTTCAATGCTTCAATATGCCAGATGACATAGCTATTTGTCATAACGATAACAATTTAAAGGAGATTATTGTCAATGAAAAAGAAGTTTCTATTTATTAGTGTCATCGCATTATTTATGCTGATCCTAGCTGCATGTGGTGAGAAAAAGACTACGGAAGAGGAAACATCCACAGATACGCCAAAAGAAGAAGCAACGCAAACAAAAGATGAATCTACAAATGAAGATGGTACGAGAACAATTGAATATCTTGGTGAAAGCTATGAAGTACCAGAAAAGGTCGAAAGAATTGTGGTAACAGGTGCTATGGAAGCGATGGAGGATATGGTTGTTCTTGATGTTCATCCAGTAGGAGCTATTGCTATTGGTGGCAAATTCCCTGAGCTATATGCTTCTGTAACAGACAAAGCAGAATCAATTGGTGAGAAAATCAAACCAAATTTTGAAAAAATATTAGAATTAGATCCTGATGTCATTTTAGGTTCAACAAAGTTCCCAGAAGAAGTACAAAGTAAATTAGAGAAAATCGCTCCTACTATTTTAGTGTCACATATATCGACGAACTGGGAGTCTAATTTAAACTTATTAGCTGAATTAACAGGTAAGCAAGCAGATGCAGAGAAAATCTTAGCTACATATAAGGCAGATATTGAAGCTGCTAAAACGACGTTAACTGAGAAACTACAAGATAAAAAAGTAGCTGCTGTTCGTATTCGTGGTGGACAGGCTTATGTTTATCCAAAAGAAGTATTTTTAAATGCTGTTCTTTATGGAGAACTCGGTTTAGCAGTGCCTGATGAAGTTGCGAAAGCAAAAGCACAAGAAGCCATTTCTGTGGAACAACTGGCAGATATGAACCCTGATTATTTATTTGTACAGTTTTCAACAGATGAAAATGCGGATGCACCAAATGCTTTAGAAGACTTTAAAAACAATCCAATCATCCAAAATATTAATGCCTTTAAAAATGACCAAGTGTTTGTCAATGTACTTGATCCATTAATGGAAGGTGGCCCAGCTTATAGCCGAATTAAGTTTTTAGAGGCTATCCAACAAAATCTTGTGAAATAATAGGTAGCCGAATTAAGTAGCATGAGTTCAAGGGTATATGGACTCATGCTTTTTCTTTTGCATATAAGAGACAAATCTTCATTTTGAATGTACAAAAGAATGCGATATTTTTTACATGATGTTTATTTCTAGTATCATACTGTGTGCTATGATTATGTACATAGAGGAGGGTGTCACATGATTGTAGTTGGATTAACTGGTTGGGGCGATCACCCTTCACTTTCTAGTGGAGTGACTACCTCAAAAGATAAATTATTTGATTATACAGGTCATTTTTTAACGGTCGAAGTCGATACGTCTTTTTACGCCATCCCGTCCAAGGAGCATGTTCGTAAATGGTGTGAGGATACACCCGAAAATTTTCGTTTTGTTGTAAAGGCCTACCAAGGTATGACTGGCCATTTGCGTGGTGATATACCTTTTGAAACAAAAAATGATATGTTCAATGCTTTTATCGAATGTGCGAATGAATTTAAACGTTATGGAAAGCTAGCAATGGTATTAGCACAATTTCCACCGTGGTTTGATTGCCAGGCAAAAAATGTACAATATTTATTGTATATACGGAAGCAGCTCAAGGATTTTGAAGTAGCTATTGAGTTTCGAAATCAAACATGGTATGCAGAAAATGTCGTACAGCAGACGATGGATTTTTTACGTGAACATCAATTTATTCATACGATTTGTGATGAACCACAGGCTGGTGTAGGTTCAGTCCCCTTCTATCCTGTAGTGACGGCGAGTAAAGCACTTATCCGTATCCATGGGCGCAATATCCATGGATGGCGCAACACAGGGAATGCTGAAAATTGGCGTAAAGTTCGCTTTTTATATGATTATAATAAAGAAGAATTACAACAGCTTGGGCATAGCATGCAAAAGCTTGAAAAAGAGGTCAATGAACTCTTCGTATTATTTAATAATAATTCAGGTAATCATGCAGCGAAAAATGCAAAGGAGCTACAAGACATGTTGGATATTAAAGATGTTGGACTAGCGCCTAAACAATTAAACATGTTTGAAGGGGAACTATAATGGAATTTATTTTATTAGTTATCATTGCACTATTGGCGGGTCTAATTGGCTCATTGGTTGGGCTAGGTGGTGGTATCGTTTTAGTACCAGCAACCTTATATATTGGTTTAAATCTAGGAATGATTCCAGATATTACGCCTCAAAAAGTAGTGGGTTTATCAGTTGTTATGATGATCTTTACAGGGCTAGCCTCCACATTAAGCTATATGAAATCCAAAACGGTGGATTATAAAAGTGGCTTTATATTTTTTCTTGGAAGTATTCCAGGAACGATTCTTGGAGCTTGGGTCAATAAAGGATTAGACTTACCATCCTTCAATTTATATTTTGGTATTCTGCTTATTATTTTATCAATCATTTTGCTTGTCCGTGACAAGTTGAAGCCAGTAAAATGGTTTGTGAAAAATGGTACGCAACAAGAATTTACAGACTCTGAGGGCAATACCTTTATATATGGCTATCCTATTTGGTTTGCCTTTATATTAACATTTGGTATTGGCTTTGCTTCTGGGCTGTTCGGCATTGGTGGTGGCTCGATGATTGTACCAGCAATGATTATTTTGTTTTTATTTCCACCACATGTCGCAGTGGCAACATCGATGTTTATGGTGTTTTTAACGTCCATTGTAAATTCCTCAAGCCATATTTACTTCGGACATGTGCCGTGGCTCTATACAATCCCTGTTATTCCAGGGGCCTATATTGGGGCAAAATTGGGGGCGGCATTAAATAAAAGAATTAAATCAGATACGCTTGTACTCGCCCTAAGGATTATTTTATTATTATTAGGAATTCGTTCCATTATAGAAGGCATATTAGCTTAATTTGAAATGAGGTGGCTTTAATGCTTGAAAAAATCCATATTTTTCACACAAATGATTTGCATAGTCATTTTAAGTATTGGCCACGTATGCAAAGCTATGTGAAAGAGATGCGTAACAATCTAGCGGCAATAGGGGAAACAAGCTATTTATTTGATGTTGGAGATCACTTAGACCGTTCTAATATTTATACAGAGGCGACGGTTGGGAGAGGCAATGTACAATTACTTAATGAGGCAGGTTATGATGTAGTGACAATCGGTAACAACGAAGGCATTACATTGTCACATGAAGAGCTCTTCCATTTATATGATGATGCCAATTTTGAAGTTGTGGTGGCGAATGTCTATGCCTCTCAAGGGGAAAAGCCATCTTGGATGAAGCCCTATGTTATTTTAACAACAGAAACAGGTACAAAAATAGGTGTAATTGCTGCTACAGCCATGTTTGAAGTGTATTATCAAGAATTAAATTGGCATATGGATGATGCCCGCAGTACATTGCTACGTCTAGCACATCAACTACGTAAAGAGGTTGACATTGTTGTGTGCTTGTCACATTTAGGCATTACAGAGGATGAGCTCTTAGCGGAAGAATGTCCCGAAATTGATGTGATATTCGGGTCCCATACACATCATGTCTTGCCAACTGGCAAACATATCAATGGTGTTTTACTGACAGGTGGAGGGAAATTTGGCCAATATACAGGTCATCTTGTCATAGAATATGATAAAAAAATGAGGAAAATTGTTGAAAAAGAGGATACTTTAATTCATAATAAGGATTTGCCAATTGTTAATAATGAACAGAAAATGGTACAGTTTTGGGAGGATGAAGGTAACAGAATACTGGATACACCAGTCTTTACAACAAATAAATCCTATAACAAGGAATGGTTCCATTACTCACAGCTATCAGATTTATTTGCACATGCCATTTTGGAAAAAAGCGGTGCCGACTGTGCATTGTTCAATGCAGGTATCTTTTTAGATGGTTTACCGAAGGGCACTGTAACTGCGCTAGATTTGCATCGAATTTTTCCACATCCTATTAATTTATGTACAATTGAATTATCCGTTGCAGAAATGAAAGAAATTTATATGCAATCCAAAAATGAAGAGTGGCCCTATATCGAATTAAAAGGTTTAGGGTTTAGAGGCGTTATTTTTGGGAAAATGTTGACATACGGATTTTCAATGAATGACAATCGCCAATTATTGATTAATGGCAAGCTAGCGGATCACGATCATATTTATAAACTTGTGACGTTAGATTTATTTACATTTGGTTATTTTTATCCAAGCTTTAAATATGCGAAGAAACAATATATTTTACCTGAATTTTTACGAAACATTATGATAGATTATGGTCAAAGATTCTTTAAACAATAGAGAGAGTTTAAAGAATGGATTGGGGAAGAAATCATGCGATTAATTTCAATCGATGTATTAAAAGAAGGAATGGTATTAGGTAGAACCATTTGGAATGAGGCAGGTCATCCACTTTTAAAGAAAGATGTTGTTATTAATGACCGGATTATTCAACGACTTCAACAGTTAAATATGCATTATCTATATATTAACGATGATATTTCTGAAGGTATAGAAGTAGAAGAGACCGTTCCACCTGCTATGCGAAATAAAGTGATTACAACTATAAAGGATTCATTCCAATCCATTGATGGTTGTAATCCCGTAAATGCCTCTTATATATTAGATCAGCAATCAAAGACAATTGTCTCAATTGTAGATGAACTACTTTCTGCAGTAACTGGAAATGATGAAATTTTAACTATTTTAACAGATGCTTATTTATTTGATGAATATTTATATCAACACTCCTTCCAAGTGACCTTGTACTCCATTGCGATTGCCAAAGAGCTTGGTTATTCGGCTGAGGATTTACGCTTAATCGGTATTGGTGCTTTACTGCATGATGTTGGTAAACTCATGGTACCTAAAGATATATTAACAAAGCCTGATCGTCTCACTAATGATGAGTTTGAAACAATGAAAATGCATGCTCGTTATGGTTTTGATTTATTGCGCAATCTACATTCTATCTCATTACTTGTGGCACATTGTGCTTTTCAGCATCATGAGCGAATTGACGGAAGCGGCTATCCAAGAGGGCTTGTTGATTTTGAAATTCATCCTTTTGCCAAGATTATTGGCGTGGCAGATGTTTTTGACGCAGTTACAACCAATCGTGTTTACCGTGAAAAGATGCTACCTTCACAAGGGTTAGCAATTGTTGAAGCAGGCTCTGGTACTCTTTATGATGCTCGTGTTGTAAAAGCGTTAAAAAGGGCAGTGGTCCACTATCCAAATGGCGTTATTTTAAAATTATCGGATGGACGACGCGGTATTGTATCCAGACAAAATACATTGGATGCAGCATTACCGTGGATTCGTATTTTTGAAGAGCAAAATCAATTGCTCGCAGCTACATATGAAATCAATTTAGTGGATTATCCTAGTGTTTCAATTGAAAGTGTTGAGACCGATTACGTGGCTTCCGCAAAAGTAGAATAAATTGCTCCCCCTGTTCATACGTTATGGAACAGGAGGAGATTTTTTTGTTTTTCCCTCGAAAAAGGATGAAATTACGCTCATATAATCAAAGGGGAATACGTCTTAATCGATTAACAATTTTAATTGTAAGTACGGTTATTTGCCTTATATTATTTATTTATTATTTAAACGAACGGCTCATGCCAACCTATTTGCAGTATGCCGAGGTACAAACCACTAAGATTGCGTCATACGTTGTGAGCAAAGCCATTAATTCACGTACCTCAAATGTATTAGATGTCAATGATATCATTCAAGATATTCCTCCCGGTACATCTGAAATGATGACGACTAAGTTTAATACAGAAATTATTAATCGTGTTCGAGCAGAGACATTAGAGCTTGTTAAAATGTATTTAGAGCAAGCTGAACAAGGAGAATTATCGCATTTACCTGAATTAGATAATGTTGAATATGATATTAACAGAATTCAGGAAGGTGATGGTATTGTCTTCTTTGTACCTCTTGGTCAAGCGGCCAATATACCTTTGCTCGGAAATTTAGGGCCAAAGATTCCGATACGCTTCCACGTGATTGGAAATGTTCATAGCAATGTGACGTCCTCCATTCAGGAATTTGGGATCAACAGTGCTTATGTGGAGGTAGGTATTCATTTAGAAGTCAATGTACAGATTATTGTCCCGTTCGCTAGTAAATCTTCAACCGTTGCACAAGATATCCCTGTAGCAATGGGCTTAACGAGAGGTCCTGTTCCAAACATTTATACAAATAGTAGTGATGCACCGCAACCCTCCATCGAAATACCTGTCCCTTATAAGTAGAAATGTTATTGTGATAGTTGTTGGAGCTCCTTTAATATGTTACATTGACAACAGTGAAGATAGTTAATATTAAAAAATGCATATTTTTGATAGGGGCGATATTCGTATGACATCTTGTAAACCTACAAGTAAAGAAGAACATGTAAGAAAACCAGACTGGCTAAAAATAAAACTAAACACGAACGACGAATATAAAGGGCTTAAAAAGCTGATGCGTGAGAAAAATCTGCATACAGTATGTGAAGAAGCTCGCTGTCCAAATATCCATGAATGCTGGGGAGAAAGACGTACTGCTACCATGATGATTCTTGGTTCCGTTTGTACACGTGCTTGTCGTTTCTGTGCAGTCAAAACAGGGTTACCCAATGAACTAGATTTGGCTGAACCAGAGCGCGTTGCAGATTCAGTAGCAATTATGAATTTAAAGCACGTTGTAATCACAATGGTAGCGCGTGACGATTTAAAGGATGGCGGTGCGCAAGTATTAGCCGAAACAGTTCGTGCTATTCGCCGTAAAAGTCCTTTCACATCTGTTGAGGTGCTGCCATCAGATTTAGGTGGTATAAAAGAAAACCTTCAACTGCTAATGGATTCGAAACCAGATATTTTAAACCATAATATTGAAACGGTACGCCGTTTAACACCAAGAGTACGTGCTCGTGCAAAATACGAACGCTCATTAGAGTTCCTTCGTTTGGCTAAAGAGATGCAGCCAGAAATTCCAACGAAATCCTCGTTAATGATTGGCTTAGGCGAAACACACGAAGAAATTTTAGAAGTAATGGACGATTTACGTGCGAATAATGTAGACATTATGACAATCGGTCAATATTTACAGCCAACGAAAAAGCATTTACCAGTTAAAAAGTATTATTCACCAATTGAATTTGGTAAACTGCGTAAGATTGCCATGGAAAAAGGCTTCAAACATTGTGAAGCAGGCCCACTTGTACGTAGTAGTTATCATGCAGATGAACAAGTAAATGCTGCAACAAAAGAACGTCAATTACAAGCAGAACTCTAAACGTCAAGGCTGAACGAAAAGGGTGGTGTCACTTTGATCATAATTGAAGGATTAGAATATGAACTAATAAAGGATTATCGAGAAGCCTTTCAGGAGGAAGTTTTTCAGGAAAGGTATTCAGATATTTTAGCTAGATACGATTATATTGTAGGGGATTGGGGCTATAATCAATTACGTTTAAAGGGTTTTTTTGATGATAAAAATCAAAAATCAACTTTTGATACGAAAATAAGTACGCTTCAAGACTATCTATATGAGTATTGTAATTTTGGCTGTGCTTATTTTGTGTTACGTAAAACGGGCAAAGTCATGAAACAGCCCGAAGTGTTGGATACAAGTGTAGTAACAAAGCCAACAGACCAAGAACCTTTAGCGGAATAAAAAAGATAAGAGAAACCTGATGTGATAGGCATCAGGTTTTTTCTTGTGTCCTTGTTTTCTTTTGCAGTAATGGGGGAAAACTAAAGCACAAAACAGCTTATTAAAGGTGTGTTGCATATGAAAAGAGCCGTATTTTTAGATCGCGATGGTGTCATCAATGAGGTACTAACGAGTCGTGTGAAATTTGTCAATAAGCCTAAGGATTTATACTTTTTACCACAGGTGCCTGAGGCGATCAAGAAGTTAAATAAACATTTTGATTATGTGTTTGTTGTGACAAATCAAGGTGGTGTCGGTTTAGGTTTTATGAAGGAAACGAGCTTACAGAAAATACATGAGTATATGGTGAAGGAGCTCAAGAAAAAAGGCGCCACTATCCATGAGGTCGTTTATTGTCCACATAAGCCTAGGTCGGGCTGTGCTTGCCGAAAGCCCAATAGTAAATTAATTGTGGATTTAGCGAGGAAATATAACATTGATGTATCTAAATCCTATATGGTCGGTGATACGGACACGGATATAATTGCAGGCAAACAAGCAGGAACGAAGGGTGTATTTTTAGGAGACCAAGATCCATTAGCAGATGCCGTTTTCCCAGATTTAATAAGTGCTGCACATTGGATTATTGAGGATTCAACGACTTAATGAGTGTAAAAAAGAAGTATAAAACATTAAAAAAAGGATAATTTATGAGTGGAGGTGATGATATTGGCAAAGAACAAGCGCGATAAAAAGCCATTAGATCGTGAGGAATACGGATATGGTTTTGATATAAGTGTAGATGATTTAGCGGTTATTGGTCAAAATCAGCAAGCAAAAAAACAAAATGATGAAGAAAACAAAGACAATAAGCCCCATAATAAAAATAATCCATCTACTTTAAATAAATAACAATACGTAAAAAGATTTCGCAATCGCCTACAGGGTAACGCGGAATTTTTTTATGCCCTATAAAAAAACACCCAGTAAAAAGGGTGTTAGTTCAATAATTCACGTAAATATTCTCGTAATTCTATCGTTTCTTCCTCTGTGCGATTGTACACATGTTCTAAGTAACCAGGTTCTTCTATATCATCAGGGCCGATGATAGCAAAGCGACCAAATTGAATATCCATGACAAGCACTTTCCCAAAGAAGCGGCCTGATTGTAAAATAGCTAAATCATAACGTAGCTTTTTCCCAGCAAAACTAACAAAGCGTGTTTTTGTATCTTCTACATCATCATATAAAAAAAAACGTTCCATCTTTTAATCTCCTTCCAGTCCTATAGTTATGGTACTATAGAAGAGAAAAGACTATCAACTTTTAATGATTTGAATGGGGGCTTTCCTTGTGTATTTTGTAGATCGTAATAAAATCACAAAAAATTTACAGTACTTAGATGGGCTATTAACTATTTTGGAGACAGAGGATAATGATAACTGGCTTCAAAATGATATAAAGAAATTAGCTATCGAGCGAATTGGACACAACATTATGGAGTCAATGATGGATGTAGGCAATTTAATGATTGACGGTTTCATTATGCGTGATCCAGGAAGCTACGAGGATATCATCGATATTTTAGTCGATGAAAAAGTTGTAGCTGCTGAAATGGAAGCACCATATAAAGCAGTTGTTGGCTTGCGTAAAATGCTTGTACGCGAGTTTATAGATGTAGATATCCCAGAGGTTATTCAGGTACTAACAGCCAATTTAGAGGCTTTAAAGCAATTCTCGCCAGCAGTCCACCATTATTTAACAAATGAATTAGGGCCAGTTTCAGCTTTTTTACCAGAGGACCATCAATGAAACAATATAAAGCCTATTGCTTTGATTTAGATGGCACTGTCTATCGCGGGAAGGAAGGAATTCCTTCAGCGGTTGCGTTTATTCATCGTTTACAGCAAGCAGGAATTGAGCCATTTTATGTAACGAATAATTCTTCGAAGACGCGAGAACAACTGCAGGAAGCTTTAATGTCTATTGGTGTAAACGCACCATTAGAGCATATTTATTCAAGTGCATTGGTAACAGCAAAATATGTGGCACTTCATTTCGCAGGCAAAAAAGTAGCCATGATGGGCACAGATGGAATACGTCAGGCATTACTCAATGAAAATATTGAACCTGTTGAAGATGAGCCGGAAGTATTTGTTATGGGTATTGATCGTACGCTTGATTATATGGCACTTGCTAGAGCAACGATTTTTGTCCAAAAAGGGGCAACCTTTATTGCGACTAATCAAGATATTAAATTCCCGACAGAGTACGGCTTTTTACCAGGCAATGGTTCTTTTGCTCGCTTAGTAGGAGAGGTTGCAGATGTTGAACCAATCTATATTGGTAAACCATCACCAGCCATGCTGGAAGTAATCGCTACAGAACATGGAATGGCTAAAGAAGACATGGTGATGATCGGTGATAACTATGACACGGACATTATGTGTGGTATTCATTTTGGCTGTGACACCATTCATGTGAATACAGGCGTTACTCCTACAAAGGTTGTACTAGAAAAAGAATGTCAACCTACATATGTAGTGGATGTATTAAAATAATAAAAGGATGTTTATGCTGATTTTTAGCATAACATCCTTTTTATTTGTTCAAATTTATTTCATATAGGCATTTTAGAAAACTACCATAATGGATTTTCTTCAATAAATTGATAAATGGCTTTCGTTAATGCATCAGGAGAATCGGCTTCTACTAATTCACCATTTACAATTGCATAAAAAGATTCCGAGCACTTTGTACAATAACTGAGGCAGCCATATTCCAAAACGTCGATGTTTGGATCGCGTTCGAGTACTTCATAAGTTGCTTGAGAGCCATTTGCTAAATTACTTATACAAAATTCAACCATTGGATTCATTCATGTCACCTCACCAAAGTAATGCTACTCGGTTTTACGATTTTCGTCAATTATTTATGTTTAAGGTAAAAGAAACGTTTTTTGATAAAAGATAAAGGGAATTCGTTATTAATAGCTCTAAAATCAATCGAAATGAACAAGTTCTCATTTATTATGTGAAATCTTTCACAAAATTTCATTCTGATATTGTGAAACTTCTCACAATCGGTTATACTCGTTTGTGGATACTTTGTGAACAATTATTAAAAGAGATATAAAAGGAGACTATTATGGGTAAATTAGTACTTTTAGGTGGCGGCTACGGCAATATGCGTGTCATGCTTCGTCTATTAAATAGCTTACCATTAGACAGAGAGGTAGTTATAGTAGATAGAGCCCCTTTCCATAGTTTAAAAACAGAATTTTATGCATTGGCGGCAGGGACTGCAACAGATAAAGAAATTCGTGTAAGCTTCCCAGAGCATGAACGTTTAACGGCTGTATATGGAGAAGTCGTTGAAATTAATCGTGCAGAAAAAGTAGTCCTTTTAGAAGACGGGCAACGTATTGAATATGATGATTTAGTCATTGGGCTTGGCTGTGAAGATAAATATCATGGTGTACCAGGTGCGGAAGAGCACACATATAGCATTCAAACGATGGGACAATCGCGCGCAACATTCCAAGCACTTTGTGGTTTACCTGCTGGGTCTACAGTGGGAATTGTAGGGGCTGGCTTGAGTGGAATTGAGCTTGCAAGTGAGCTACGTGAAAGTCGATCAGATTTAAAAATAAAGTTATTTGACCGTGGTCAACGTATTCTTAAGGATTTTCCAGAAAAACTAAGTAAGTATGTAAAGGATTGGTTTGTTAAGCATAATGTTGATGTTATAGCCAACTCCAATATTACAAAAGTAGAACCAGGTAAAATTTTCAATCACGAAGATGAAATTTTACTCGATGCTGTCGTTTGGACTGCAGGTGTACAGCCTGTCAAAATCGTTCGTGATATGGATGTTGAGAAAGATAAACATGACCGTCCACTTGTCACTCAGTATTTTAATGTACTTGATGATGAACATGTCTATATTGTAGGGGATTGTGCTTCATCAGATTTACCTCCAACAGCACAGTTAGCTGAGGAACAAGCGGAGCAAATCGTAAAAGTACTTCGTATGCGTTGGAAAGGTGAACATTTACCAGAGAAGATGCCGGACATTAAATTAAAAGGCTTCATGGGGGCTCTTGGTAAAAAACAAGGCTTTGTGTACTTAGCTGATACAACAGTCACTGGACGTATCGCGCGCTTAATGAAATCAGGATTATTATGGTATTACAAACGTCAAAATGATTAATTAGCTACTGTCTTTCATAGAGAGAAAAGGGATTGCTCTAACATCATGTTGAAGCAATCCCTTAGCTTTGTTTAAACAGTTTCGTCTGGAACAAAGCCTAAATTTTCAAGTGCTGTAAATACAGGCTTTAATTGCACATAGCCTTCACCAACAACTTCATTATTTATGAGGACAAGAGGGTAAAAAAACTCATCTTCTTGAATACGTTTGGCATACTCTTGGTCGCGATCATTCTCAATTGGACCTTCAATATCAATATAGCGAATATCGTAGGTTTGATCTGGGTACTTACGGTCGATGGCTGCTTGAAGCCACTCATATGTATCTTTTGAAGATGGAGCATTGACACAGCTAGCACAGATAACAGCTGTTCCATAAATTTCAATCATCGGTTTTGTTGATGGCATAGTATTTTCTCTCCTTGTGATTCAATATTGGATTTTTTCTGTTGCTAACATTATAATCATTATAAGGAAAGGAGTCGAGATAAATGGCAGAAGCAACAATTAACGACCAAGTACAAGAGGTATTAGATAAATTACGTCCATTCTTACTACGTGACGGTGGAGACTGTGAATTAGTAGATGTTGAGGATGGCGTTGTTAAATTACGTTTATTAGGTGCATGTGGCAGTTGCCCAAGTTCTACGATTACATTAAAAGCTGGTATTGAACGTGCTTTACTAGAAGAAGTACCAGGTATTGTGGAAGTAGAGCAAGTATTCTAAGCTATCATAAAAAGTTCTAGCTGTCAGCACAGCTAGAACTTTTTTCAGCTATACATGGCGTGCATGTTCTTTCTCTTCACGTATAATGGCCCATTGCTCTTTCGCCATATCCACAATTTTTGCTTCGCCCCCAGCACTTTGTTTTTCAATGACTCTTGAAAAGAAACGTGTGGCATTTTCAATATCTCCAATGCGTCTGGATAATTCAGCAATCATATACATGATGCGGACAGCTGACATTTGTGTTGAACTATAATCCTCAGTTGAGTAAGATTCCATATAATAATCACGTGCTAATTTCAAAAAACGTTCCTCTTGTCCGCTATTGTTCAAAGAACGATAAAGCCAAGCAAGACGTAAAGTTAATCCGGCAATCGCTACATTTTTTTCTTTTTTAATTGTCCCACAAAGAAAAGCTAACTTATAGGCTTGAATCGCTTGAAATACGGTGCGTTCACCCTTGAAATCATGGTGCACCCATTTTTCCGTAATGTGTGTACGAATTTCATCTTGAATACCTGGTGCAAAATATTTTGTAAAGTCTTCTGTAAAGGAGAAGCCGCAATGCTCGCAAACAAAGACGTTGTAATAAAGAGCATTGACATCATCTGCATAGATCGGTTGAAAATCTGTTTCGGTATGGTCTACTTTAATAAATTTAGAGCGTACCTTTAATGTCGGAAAATCTTTTTTGCAATTCAAACATTGAATTTTTTTTTCGTAATATGGTGAAATCTCCATATATATTCCCCCCTACAAAGAAGTCGTTGTAACTATTATACCAATAGAGTTTTTATTAACATGAATAAAAAATACTAAAAATGTGAAAAATATTAGAATTATGACTAAAAATCGACTTGAAGCTGAATGTTTGTCATACAATGGTCAAAATTGATATGATAATACGTAAGAAGGAAGGTGATTGGGATGACAAGTACAAAAAAAGTAATTGAAGTTACACAAGCTGCTGGCTTTCATATTAATGAAATGATGGAGCATAATGAAGAACAAGGTTCTTTTTTACGTGTAGTGGTGAACGGTGGCGGCTGTAGCGGACTATCCTATGGCATGCACTTTGATCAAGAGAAAAAAGAGGATGACTTTGAAGATGTACAGCATGGTTTAACAATTCTTGTTTCCCGTGAAGATGCGCCGATTTTGATGGGAACAAAAATTGACTATAAACAATCGCTAATGGGCGGTGGCTTCACAATTGATAATCCAAATGCTATTGCATCATGTGGCTGTGGTACTTCATTTAAAACAGCTAAACGTGAAGGTACACCTGAGGTTTGTGAATAAAAACTTGTATCAGGAAGTTGATAGATAAGTGTACACAATCCTTAAAATAAGAACACAACCCTAAAATAGCGGTTTAGGGTTATAGATACCAAGCCTTTTTGATTTGTATGTTGGGATAACAACAAATTGAAGAGGCTTTTACTATGGTTTGCAAACATAAAAATTTAAAACGAAAGCCCCGTTTATATAATGAAACAGGGCATTCTAATAATCTAAAATTTATAATACCAAAAAATCGCTATTTCATTTGCTGTTGGAAAGTTTGCATAAAGCATTGTATCCACTGCACCTATTATAAAGTGATTTTTGGCATAAAAATGACAAGCTGAAACATTGATATCCTGTGTTTCAAGAGTGAGACCACAAAAGCTCTTTTCTTTTGCCCACTCAATTGCTTTATTTAGTAAGGCAGTACCAACACCCTTTTTTCTATAATCCTTTGCAACAGCAATATCTTCAATAAGTGCATATCCATTCCAATTAGAGCACATCTTAATCTGCCCAACACAGTTGTTTTCAATATAATAAAAAAATACAGCTTTCTCGACTTCCTCTATGTAACGAAGGTCCATTTCATTATCATCATATTTCTTGAAGTAAGGCTCAGCAAATATTTCCTCTGTGAATGTCCAAATATTATTTGCATATGTCGGTACAATCCTTCCTGAAACCATAAAACCGTCGTTTGTTTTATTAAAATCCCTTAGATTATCTTGAGTCATTTTAATAATCATTTTCATCTCCCTTTCTCCATTGAGGTAGGATTTCTACCTATCTTAAGCCAAACTAACATCTACCTTCTTTAATGGAATTCCCGATAGCAGGAAATTGGAATTTACATGTTTACATTGGTGAGACCCTCTTTAATGAAATAATAGTTAATGTACAATCAGTTCTAAGAAAAGCGCTTCTTTCATTGATAATGAAAGAAGTCTTTTTCATGGGCTAATCAGATTTTTCACGCTCAATAAACTTTGCCTCATTTAAAATAGCTAGCTGGTAAATGGCCCTTTTTTCATCGAGACCAAATTGTCCGTTTTCCTCGATAACAAATTGTTCATTGTTTGTTGTTTGAAAGTAATACGTTCCTACAGAGCCTATTTCATATTCGTAGATAACCTCATTTATATCTTGCCATTTATAAATAATTTGTTTGTGATAATGTTGAAAAACGATTTGATCCTTTTGTATGGCGCTATAGCTTAAAAAAGAATAATAACCTAATACGAAGCTGCTTAAGATGATTGCAGAAGAAATGGCGTAAATATATGGATTTCTTTTTAATCCGAGGACAATCAAAGCTAATACTATCAATCCGATGGCTATTAAAAGCATAATAAAGTTGCTAGGAGGTGTAATCAGTACGACATTATCCCTATTAAAATAAAATGTATGCGATATAGTTAAGGGCATAAAAAAGGCAAGAAAAGGAGTTAATATTGCTAACATAAGTGCTGTTATAAAGTACATTGCTCGCACTGAGAGTGCATTTAACATAAGGTCTCCTCCTAAATCAAACTTCCTTGTTATTGAAAGTGTAACATATTTACAAATAAGGTATGTATACGCATTTTTATAGTATATAAAGATTGGTCTTAAAATTCTGAATAAAAGCTTCATTCCATTGAAAGCAAGCAGGTATAATAGTTAGATAGAGGTGAAGGTTATGAAAAAAGATCGAGGAAAAATATGGTTGGGTGTATCAGGTGTTACGGTCAATGAGCTTGGACAATGGTTAGTTGTGAAAAAGGCTTATAGCGGCTTGAAAGGACGTTGGTCATTGCCAGCAGGGTTTGTCAACGCAGGTGAAACAGTGGATGAGGCGGTCATTCGTGAAATCAAAGAAGAAACAGGAATTGATTGCAGTGTATCAGGCTTAATTGGATTTAGAACGGGTGTCATCCGTGATGACATTAGTGATAATATGGCGATTTTTTATTGTCATATGCTAGATGAGCAGCAACAGGTATGCATTCAGGAAAAAGAAATACTAGAAGCCAAATGGTTGTATCCTCATGAGCTAGCACAGGATGAAACAACCTCGGTTATGTTAAAAGAAATGGCATCCAATCAATTCGAAAAACATCAATTAGAAGCGATAGAGGGGATTAATCCTGGCGATATTTTTGGTTATACCTCTTATCGACTGTTCTTTAAAAAATGATATGACTTCAGGAGGAAGGCTATGATGGAGTTATTTTTATTTATGCTGGAGCGAGTCGGTTTGATCATTGTGTTTGCCTTTTTAATGTCCAGATGGAGACTTTTTCGAGAGAAGCTGTTTCAGGAGCAAGGAAAGAAGGAGAAAATATGGCTTATCATTATCTTTAGTAGCTTATGTATTATTAGTAGCTATACAGGTATTAAAATTGAAAGCGGTACGATTCATCCTTTAAATCAGATGATACATAGTACGATCAATGCTGAGGAGGCTATTGCTAATACGAGGTTAATCGGCGTAGCCATTGCAGGTATTTTTGGTGGGCCCCTTGTAGGTGTTTGTGTAGGGATTATTGCAGGTGTTCACCGAATTACACTTGGGGGCTTTACAGCGATAGCCTGTGGTGTTTCGACGATTCTTGCTGGCTTTATGACAGGTGGATTAAGCAAACGTTTCAAAATACGTCAAACTTTTTCCTATAAGAAAGCTGTCATTATTGGAATCTGTGCGGAAACGATTCAGATGATTGTCATTTTAGTAGTCGCGAAGCCATTCGAGCAAGCTTTGCAGTTAGTATCGTTAATTGCGCTGCCAATGATTTTGATGAATGCCTTTGGGATATTTTTATTTTTCATGATTATTAAAACATTTATTGATGAGGAAGAACGGACAAAAGCTTTACAAACACATCAAGCTTTTTCGATTGCCCAACAAACGATTGAGCATTTTCGTAAGGGTTTGAATGAAGAATCATGCCAAACGGTTGCTGAAATTATTAAAAGGGAAATAAAAGTAGAGGCGGTCGCTATTACTGATAAAAAGGGCATATTGGCACATGTCGGTGTTGGTGAGGATCATCATTTAATTCATCGTGAAATTATGACAGCTCTAACGAAACGTGTATTAAAGGAAGGCGAAATTTTAATGGCTACTTCGGCAAAGGAGATTCAATGTCCACATGATGGTTGCCCATTAAGCGCTGCCATTGTTCTGCCTTTAATGGTACAGCAGCGCACTGTTGGAAGCTTAAAGCTCTATTTCACGAAAGCAGAATCTTTAACAGGAGTGAAGAAGGAGCTTGCGGAGGGCTTAAGTAGACTATTCTCCTCACAGCTCGAATATGCTGAAATTGAACAACAGCGAAAGTTATTAAAAGACGCTGAAATTAAAGCATTACAGGCACAAGTTCATCCTCATTTCTTCTTTAATAGTCTGAACACGATTTCGAGCTTGATCCGAACAGATGCAGATGCGGCAAGAGCACTATTGATCAAACTAAGCACATTTTTTAGAAGCAATTTGCAAGGCGCACGGCAAATGCTCATTCCATTAAAAAATGAAATTGATCATGTTGAGGCTTATTTATCCATTGAGCAAACAAGATTTCCTAATCGTTACGAAGTCGAATTTATGATGGATGAAACACTCTTTGATGTGCAAATTCCTCCATTTACATTACAGCCTCTTGTTGAAAATGCTATTTATCATGCCTTTAAAAACCGCAAGGAAGGCAAGATTTTTGTCAAAGTACAACGAGTGAACGATAAGCTAGTACTAGTAACGGAAGATAATGGCTGTGGTATGAGAAAAGAACAGGTGAAACAGCTCGGTAAACATATTATGCAATCGGAGCAAGGAACAGGAACGGCGTTATGGAATATTTACCAACGCATTCATGAAATTTACGGCACAGAGGCAGATTTTCATATAGCGAGTACATTGGATGTAGGAACGAAAATAATGATTCAACTGCCGCTAAAGGCGACTAGATGGGAGTAGAAAAGATTGAATGTATATATTGTGGATGATGAACCGTTGGCACGCGCTGAGTTGAGGTATTTATTAGAGCAAACAGCGTTAGTAAATGTTTGTGGCGAATCTGAAAATCTAGAGGACTTTTGCAAACAGTATGAACAGATAGATTGTGTATTTTTAGATATTGAGTTAGGAATGAAGAATGGACTCGATTTAGCTAAGCAACTACTGTTAGATGCACAAAGACCCGAAATTATTTTTGCTACAGCCTATGATGAATATGCATTACAGGCATTTGAGGTCAGTGCCTTTGATTATATTTTGAAACCATTTGAGGCACAAAGAGTACAAGCTACTGTGGAAAAGCTATTAGCTAAAAAAAGAGCTGCCCAGGTAAAAACAATGGAAGAAATAAAGTTTTCACAGTTGGACAAGCTCGATAAATTAACGGTTTATGTAAACGATCGAATTTTATTAATGAAAATACAGGATATTTTATATTGTACATCTGAGGACAGTAAAACGGTGGTTGTGACAGAGCAAGGGAGATTTTTCGCTTCGGAGTCATTGGCAGCGTTAGAGAAGAAGCTGGCTTTAAAAGGTTTTGTGCGTGTCCATCGTGCGTTCATTGTTAATTTAGAGCATATTGTGGAACTAGAGCCTTGGAGTAGTTCTAAATATAATTTAATATTGCACAACAGACATTCAATTCCGGTTAGTAGGCTGTATATGAAGGATGTACGGAAAATTTTTGACCTATCAAAATAGTTGCATTTCAATAGAAGAATACGACATTTCAACTTTGATTTCTGACATTTCAGTTAATTTCATGAATATGGGGGACATTCCTTTGCTATGATGTGAAAAAAGTAAAAGGGGTGTTTGCATGAATGCGATTACAATTGTGATAGGATCTATTTGTGTTTTGGTGATTAGCTATCGTTTGTATGGCATATTCTTTACAAAAAAGGTACTCAAAATAAAAGATGATACGCCCACGCCAGCGCATGCTTTGGAAGATGGTAAGGACTATGTTCCGACGAATAAATGGGTAACCTTTGGGCATCATTTTGCAGCGATTGCCGCCGCAGGACCATTGGTTGGACCGATTTTAGCTGCACAGTTCGGGTATTTACCTGGACTTCTATGGTTATTAATAGGAGCGGTAATTGGTGGGGCTGTCCATGATGCTGTTGTGTTATTTGCTTCCATGCGTCATGGAGGGAAATCCTTATCAGAAGTGATGAAGGAGGAGCTTGGTCCTATTGCTGGCTTCTGTACAGGCCTTGCGATGCTATTTATTATTACGATTACTATGGCAGGTCTTTCAATGGTGGTGTTAGGAGCTTTAGAACGTAATCCATGGGGAACGTTTGCGGTAGGGATTACTATTCCAATCGCGATACTAGTAGGGATTGCTTATCGAAAAACAGGCAATTTAATTTTAACATCCACAGTAGGCTTTATTTTATTGATGATTGGCGTATTTATCGGGCCACTTATTCAAGGTACAGCATTTGGTGAATTTTTAACGTTTGACCGTGATACATTAGCTATTATCTTACCGATTTATGCCTTTTTAGCCGCTGCTTTGCCTGTATGGCTATTACTAGCCCCACGTGATTATTTAAGTAGTTTCATGAAGATTGGTGTATTTATTGCATTAATTATTGGCGTTTTCTTTGTCAATCCTGCTATTCAGTTCCCGCCGTTAACAGAATTTATTCATGGCGGTGGCCCAGTAATTGCAGGTCCTGTATGGCCATTTGTGTCTATTACGATTGCCTGCGGAGCTATTTCAGGCTTCCATGCTTTTGTAGGCTCAGGAACGACGCCTAAAATGATTGATCGTTGGGAAGATATTCGTATTGTTGGCTTTGGCGCAATGTTAGTAGAGTCATTAGTAGGCGTGATGGCCTTGATTGCAGCTACAGCCCTTCATCCAGCAGACTATTTTGCGATTAATTCAGCACCAGCTGTATTTGCCACATTAGGGATGGAGCCTGTTCATTTACAAGCCTTGTCTCAAAGCATTGGCATGGATTTAGAGGGACGAACAGGAGGCGCTGTAACCTTGGCTGTTGGAATGACAGATATCTTTACAGGCATTCCTTGGTTCGCAGAGTTATCTTCTTATTTCTATCAATTTGTAATAATGTTTGAGGCTGTCTTTATTCTAACAGCTATTGACGCAGGAACGAGAGTAGCTCGCTATTTGATTCAAGACTTTGGTGGCAATGTTTATAAACCATTGAAGCGTACCAATTGGGTACCGGGTACAATTTTTGCCAGTGCACTCGCCTGCTTTATGTGGGGCTATTTATTGTATTCGGGGGATATTAGCTCCATTTGGGTATTATTTGGTGTATCCAATCAACTGATGGCAGCTATTGGTTTAGTATGTGGAGTGACGATGGTATTGAAGGTGGCAGATAAGCGAGTTTATGCGTTAACATGCTTTATTCCATTGGCTTATTTATACGTCACTGTCAATGTTGCAGGCTATTGGATGATTAAAAATGTGTATTGGAATCCAGCAGCTGCAGGCTTCAATATGTTAAATGGCATCTTATCCGTTATTATGCTGATGCTCGGTTTATTAATCGTCATCACAGCCTTTAAAAAATGGGCACAGCTTTGGAAATCACCGAAGTTCTTGCTAGCTCAAACAGCTTCATAAAGAAACAGTAAAACTATTGAAGATTAGAAGCCCTATCTTCAATAGTTTTTTGATGATAAAAGCGGGAAAATACCCGCGATGAAGGAGGGAATACTCGCGGAAGACAGGGAAATACTCTCGATAGGAGGAGGAATACTCGCGGAAGACAAAGAAATACTCTTGTTAAGAGAAAGAATACCTGCAAAAATCCGCGATAACTGAAAGATTAACTAAATATGTCGAACAAGCGAAAACAAGGATATGTTCATTGAAAGCGTTGTCGTAATCATGTAAACTAATGAGAGGAAAACGGAGGTTATACATACATGGATGGTCCAGTTTCATTAGTACAGTTAATCATTTCAATATTGTTATTTTTCGTCATGTTCTTTGGTATCGGATTTTTGTTAAATATGCTGTTACGTATGACATGGTTAATGTCGATTGTGTATCCAATCGTTGTCATCTTTATTGTAGATGAAGTAAGCTTCTTAGATTATATTTTTAAGCCAGGTTCTGCATTCCCAGCACTAATCGATAAATTACAGGCGCTACAGTTTGTAGATATTGCTATTTTATCAGGTGGATTTGCGGGTTCCATTGTGGCAGGTATCGTGATGATTTATTTACGAAAAAGTGGATATCGAATGTTCTAACTTGCTGAGTATTCTTCTTTCAATCGAAGGAAGAATACTTTTTTTATACAAAAAAACACAACCTCCCTCTAGAGGATGTGTTTTTATTGCTTATAATATGAAAAACTCGTAGGTTATGATGGCGATAAAAATACCTGTGAGAGCCCCAAAAAATACTTCGCTTCGTTTATGACCTAATAATGTTTTTAATTCCTCCATTTTCTCCTGCCCATCCATCTGAGGCCATTTTTTTAAATCATGGAGCAATGTTTGGAAGTCCTTGCGCAGCTGATTTAATATAGCGGCATGCTGTCCTGCTTGGTAACGAACACCACTGGCATCGTACATCACAATAATGGAAAACATAGCGGCTACTGCAAAAATAGGGGATTCCAACCCCGTCTCATAAGCAATCGAGGTTGCCAGTCCAGTGACTGAGGCAGAGTGAGAGCTAGGCATACCACCCGTCGAGGTAAACAGGCTCCAATTCACTTGTCTAGTCATTAAAAAATGGATGGGGATTTTGACAAACTGTGCAAAGAGAACGGCAAAGAGGGCAATTAGTAATGGGGTATTTTGAAGTAAACTCAATTCATCACAACCTTTGCAAATAATTGCTTTTATTATAACATTCATTATTTTCTAAAAGAAGATACAGGCAAATATTACGTACTTTTCAGAAACTTCGTTATAATAGTATATGGAATGGAGGAATTTACATGCATATTGTAAAAGAAGCAAAAACATTTGAAACGATTTCTACAGAACTATTAGTGGTGGGAGTCACAAAACATCGTGAACAAATGCAGGATTGGACAAGCTTTTCATCTTTTTACGGTGAATCACTTGATACGTGGATTAGTGCTGGGGACGTATCAACAGAATTAAAGAAACTAACGAAATTGCCATTTGTGAAAGACCATGCGAACCTTAAACGTATTTTATTTGTAGGCCTGGACGAGCGTAAAAACTTAACAGAAGGTGATATTCGCGCAGCATTTGGTTTAGTAGGAAAAGAATTAAAAGCTTTAAAGGCAAAAGAGTATTCCATTTGGCTTGAATCATTTACAACAGATTCAATTGCAACTACAGATGTAGCGTTTTTAGCAGGAGAAGGAATTGGACTTGGCTATTATGCTATTCCTCATTACAAAACAACTTCAAACGAAGTAGATAAACGTATTAATGCTGTTCATCTTGTGACAATGTCAGAGGATATAGATGAGGTTGTGGCTAGCTTTGAAGTAGGTGTAATTTATGCGGATGCTGTCAATGAAGCTCGTAGTTTAATTAATCTACCACCAAATCTACTAACAGCAACTGATTTAGCCAATTATGCACAATCACTTGCAGTAGAGTATGATTTTGAAGTAGAGATTTTAGGTAAAGCTCAATTAGAGGAACTAGGTATGGGCGGTATTTTAAGTGTTAACCAAGGCTCATATGAAGAACCACGATTAATTACTTTAAAATATAAAGCGACTGAAGATTTTGAAGATCCAATTGGCCTTGTCGGTAAAGGGGTAACGTATGATACAGGTGGATATTCTTTAAAGCCAAAAGACTCAATGGTCGGTATGAAAGGCGATATGGGCGGCGCAGCAGCTGTGCTTGGAGCGATGAAAATTATCGGTGAATTACGTCCAAATAAAAATGTTGTAGCTGTTATCGGTTCTACAGATAACATGGTATCTGATACAGCATTTAAACCAGATGATGTGATTACTACGTATAGTGGGAAAACGGTTGAAGTCTTAAACACGGATGCAGAAGGACGTTTAGTTCTGGCAGATGCAACTACATATGCTAAACAGCAAGGTGCTACATCACTGATTGATGTTGCTACTTTAACTGGAGGCGTCATTACTGCGCTAGGTATGGATAAAACAGGTGCTCTTGCGAATGATGATGCATTTTTCGCAGCATTTATGGAAGCTGCAAATGAGACAGATGAATTTGTTTGGCGTATGCCTTTAACAGAGAATGATAAAAAACGAATTCGTAAATCAGATGTAGCTGATTTAAACAACTCTCCAGGTCGTGATGGTCATATGATTTTCGGTGGAGGCTTTGTAGGCGAATTTGTTGGCGATACGCCATGGATTCATTTAGATATTGCTGGCACATCTGATGCAGTGGCTATACATGATTTAGGGCCTAAAGGCGGTACTGGGGTTATGGTACGTACGCTTGCGAATTTTGTTCAACGTTTAGGGGAAGAAAAGTAAGAGAGAATGGCAATCAGCGGGAATTTGTTCTCGCTGATTTTTTGTGATTTAAGCACTAATCCCGATAGAATAGGCATTCTACATATGATAGATGTATCTTCCTTCATACGATAGAGTAAAAAGGGAGGTAGCATATGCGCAATTTCGGAGGTTACCCAGGAGGAGGATTTGGAGGCTTTATTTGGCCATTTGGTGCACCGTTTTTCGGTGGTTTTTTAGGAAGTTTCCTTGGCTCTCAATTTAATCAATATCCTTATAATCCATATTATCCAAACTATCGACCATATCAGCCAGGTCCATATTTTCGACCAGGTCCACGGTATCGCAGACCTTGGTAAGCACATAAAACGATCAACCAGTTGCCCTATAATCGGCAACTGGTTTTTGTTGTGCCTTACGAAGTAGCAAATTGGGTGTTGACAGAATATACTAAATTATTTATTATTCTTATTATATTACTAAGAATTAAATAGGTGGCTGACTAGCAAACTAGAGGCTTTTATTGTTCATAGGCATTGTTGTGCCTAAGGATAATATTGGCCTCTTTTATTATCTTGATTCAATAAGTGTTTTTTGAACCACCAGGTACAGAAGACTCCCTCCACTATAAATAGAGGATAGAAGGAGTGAAACGGAATGGGGAAAGTTTATATCGTAGGTGCAGGTCCTGGAGATGTTGACCTCATTACGGTCAAAGGATTACGTTGTATTGAATGTGCTGACATTATTTTATATGACAGACTCATTAATAAAGAGCTATTGGATTATGCCAAGCAAGACGCTAAATTGATTTTTTGTGGGAAATTACCACAACAGCATGCAATGATTCAAGAGCAGATCAACCAGACTCTTGTCAGTTATGCACAGCAAGGGTATGTCGTAACAAGATTAAAAGGAGGAGATCCGTTTGTCTTTGGTAGAGGGGCTGAGGAAGCTGAGGTACTAGCTAAGCATCAGATTCCATTTGAAATTGTACCTGGCATTACTTCAGGTATAGCAGCGCCAGCGTATGCAGGCATTCCTGTTACACATCGGGCATTAGGTTCAAGTTTTGCCATGGTTACGGGGCATATGCAGGATGGGAAAGAAGATGCGATACGTTGGGAAAGTCTTGCGAAGGGAATTGACACGATTGCCATTTATATGGGGGTTGGTAATCTGCCATACATTCGTCAGCAATTACTCAAATATGGCCGTGATGAAAATACGCCTGTGGCTGTTATTCATTGGGGCACATTAGCCACAAAGCAACAAACCGTTACGGGTACTTTAGCTACAATTGAAGAAATTGTGTGTACGGAAACTATTCAAAACCCTAGCATCATATTAGTAGGGAAAGTTGTGACACTAAGAGAAACAATTCAATGGTTTGAGCATAACACGCCACAGCCAGTCCAAATAACGAGGTAAGGATGTGGAATGATGCAAGCAATTTTATATATTGCACACGGCAGCCGAGTCAAGGCAGGCGTAGAGCAGGCCGTAACGTTTCTTCAACGCGTGCAGCAGGAAGTTCATGTATCCATTCAAGAAATCTGCTTTTTGGAGCTTGCAACACCGACCATTGCTGAAGGAATTGAGAGTTGTATTCGAAAAGGTGCAACAGCGATTGCAGTGATGCCCATTCTACTACTAGCTGCCCAACACGCCAAACAAGATATTCCGAAAGAAGTGGCAAAAGCTCAAAAGCAATATCCATCTGTAAAGTTTACTTATGGTGAGCCTCTTGGAATCCATGAACGATTAATTGACTCATTACAAGCTAGGATAATAGAAAAACAGCAACCTAAGTTTGACGCAAGTGTTTTACTCATAGGGCGTGGGAGTAGTGATTCAGCCGTCAAAAGAGATCTAGCAAAAATTGCAGCAAAGTTACGTACTAAATACCACTATAAAGTTGTTGATACATGCTTTTTATATGGGATGGGACCGACTTTTGAAGACTGGCTCCAACAAGAAAAAGGGAAGCAACGGCAAGTCTTTATTGTACCGTATTTATTATTTACAGGTATTTTAAGGCAAAGTATTGCCAAGCGAATACAGAGTTTTGACAGTCAAGATATCGTGCTTTGTGAAAGCCTAGGCTACGATGACAATGTGAAAAAGGTGTTAGTGGAACGTATTGATGAATTATTACATTTTAAAGAGGAAGGTGTTTCGTAATGGTAGATAAAAGAGCTGAAAACGTAAATCTAGCATTAGAGAATGTCCGCCAAATGTTAAATACTGTGAACCACGGATCAATTACATTGATTGTACAAAATGCGTACGTGGTTCAAATCGAAAAAAAGGAAAAGATCAGGCTTCGATAATCTAAAAAAATGAAATGATGATGATTCGTGAGGTGGCAAAGATTGAAATTGCAAGTAATAAACAGTCCATTTAATGAAGAGCAGGTGAAGTTATTAAATGAGCTTCTTCCTAAATTAACAACCGAACAAAAAATTTGGCTTAACGGTTATTTAAGTGCACCACTAGCAACATTGGAGGCAAATGAGGAACAGCCAACACCAGCAGCCCAACCCATTACCCAAACAATGACCATTTTATATGGCTCTCAAACAGGCAATAGTCAAGGGTTAGCTGAAAAATATGCAGCCGCTTTAAAAGCTCAACATGTAGAGGTTACTATCTCATCATTAGGAAAATTTAAAGCAACTAATTTAAAAAAGATAACAAATCTTTTACTGATTGTTAGTACACATGGGGAAGGTGATCCACCAGATCAAGCGATACAATTCTATGAGTTTTTGCACAGTAAGCGCGCACCTAAGCTAGAGCATCTACAGTATTCGGTCCTTGCTTTAGGGGATAGCTCCTATGAATTTTTCTGTAAAACGGGGAAGGATTTCGATGAGCAATTCGCCAAATTAGGTGCAACAAGAATGGTTCCCCGAACTGATTGTGATGTGGATTATGACGACGCAGCTGCACAATGGTTCTCAGCAGTTCAACAAAAATTTCTGCAGCAAGCAACTGCTGTAGGGTCTACTTCAACATCAAACGAAGACACGCAACTACTAGAAGAATCTACATATTCAAGAAAAAATCCATTTTACGCTGAAGTACTTGAAAATCTGAATTTAAATGGTCGTGGCTCGAATAAAGAGACACGTCATCTTGAATTATCAATTGAGGGAGCTCATTTTCATTTTGAACCTGGAGATAGCATTGGCATTCTGCCAGAGAATGATGAGCAATTAGTCCATACATTGCTGGCAGCCCTTCAATTCAATCCAGAAACGGAAGTGACTGTTTTTGAGGAAACGGTAGCATTGAGGGATGCGTTACAGAAAAAATTAGAGATTACGGTGTTATCTAGGCCTTTACTCGAAAAAATAGGTGCTTATACAGAGCATCAACAATTTTTAAAGCTATTTGAGGAACCGAATGCTTGGAAGGGCTATGCAAAAGGTAGAGATTTACTTGATGTGGTAAAGGATTTTGCACCATTTACATGGAGTGCTCAGCAATTTGTAGAGATGCTACGTAAAATTCCAGCACGACTTTATTCCATCGCTAGTAGCCAAAAGGCCAATAACGAAGAAGTTCATTTAACCATTGGAAAGGTTAGCTACGAGACAGCTGGCA
Organism: Lysinibacillus sp. FSL L8-0126; assembly: GCF_038630385.1. NCBI lineage: Bacteria > Bacillati > Bacillota > Bacilli > Caryophanales > Bacillaceae > Lysinibacillus > Lysinibacillus sp. FSL L8-0126. Next base: position 2,552,635 of record NZ_CP152028.1, read on the forward strand.
GAAAACGTTTGGGTGTTTGTTCTGGCAGTGTAGCAGAACACGTTCAAATTGGTGATACATTACCAATCTATGTTCATAAAAACCCGAACTTCAGATTACCAGAGAATGAAGATACGCCAATTATTATGATTGGAGCAGGTACAGGAGTTGCCCCGTATCGAGCTTTCCTAGAGGAGCGAGAAGAGTTAGGGATTGAGGGGAAAGCGTGGCTTATTTTTGGCGACCAGCATTTTGTTACGGACTTTCTTTATCAAACGGATTGGCAACGTTGGCTTGCATCGGGCACATTAAGCCAAATGCATGTAGCCTTTTCACGAGATACCGACCAAAAAGTATATGTTCAGCATAAATTACAAGAAAATGCGGCGAGCTTTTATGAATGGCTTGAGCAGGGTGCTGTCATTTATGTGTGTGGTGATAAACAGTCGATGGCAGCTGATGTGGATGCAACCATTCATCACATCATTGAGCAGCAAGGGCAGAAAACACCAGAGGAAGCAAAAATCATTGTGAATGAATTAAAACAGCAGAAACGCTACCAACGTGACGTTTACTAACTGTATTTAGCATGAGTTCTTTAGCAAATGATTCCTCTAGTGAGGCTCGTACCTTAGCTAAAAAGCACAGCCCCAGATGGAAGCCAAAACGCCAAGGTGAAGGATTAAAGGAGCGATCAAGAATGACAGAAAAGATAGTTTTACCTCCACAGCCTGGAGAACCAAGTGATGTAGAGCGCATTAAGACTGACAGTAATTACCTACGTGGTACGCTTGAACGTACCATGAATGATCCATTAAGCTCTGGTATTCCAGAGGATGATAACCGTCTCATGAAATTCCATGGTAGTTATTTACAGGATGATCGAGATCTGCGCAATGAACGTCAACGTCAAAAGCTGGAGCCTGCTTATCAATTTATGGTGCGTGTACGAACACCAGGTGGCGCAGCTACACCAGCACAATGGCTAGTCATGGATGAAATGGCTAGAACGTATGGTAATGGCTCTTTAAAGTTAACAACACGTCAAGCATTTCAAGTACATGGTATTTTAAAATGGAATGTCAAAAAATATATGCAGGAAATCAATGAGGTACTATTGGATTCTCTGGCAGCTTGTGGAGATGTAAACCGCAATGTGATGTGTAATGTGAATCCAAACCAATCGGCATTGCATGAAGAGGTTTACAACTGGTCTGCCAAACTAAGTGAGCATTTATTACCTCGAACACGGGCTTACCATGAATTGTGGTTGGATGGGGAAAAGGTGATAGATAGTCAGGATGAAGAAATTGAACCGATTTACGGAGCACAATATTTGCCTCGTAAATTTAAAATAGGGATTGCGATTCCACCAAGTAATGACGTGGATGTTTTTTCACAAGATATTGGACTTATTGCCATCGTTGAAAAAAATCAGCTTATTGGCTTTAATGTAGCTGTTGGTGGAGGAATGGGCATGACCCATGGTGACCATGAAACCTATCCACAGCTTGCTCGTTTAATTGGCTTTATTACGCCAGATAAATTATTGGAAACAGCAGAGAAAATTATTACGATACAGCGTGATTATGGGAATCGTTCTGTGCGCAAAAATGCACGTTTTAAATACACGATCGATGCAAGAGGGCTTGCCTGGTTCCAAGAAGAATTAACACGTCGGCTAGGCTGGGAAATTCAGCAGGCTCGTCCCTATACATTTGAGCGTACTGGTGATGAATTTGGCTGGATTAAAGGGGCAGATGGTCATTGGCATTACACGTTATTTATTCAAAATGGTCGTATAAAAGACTTTGAAGATTATCAGCTGTTAACAGGATTACGCGAAATAGCTAAAGTACACACAGGTGATTTTCGCCTAACACCGAACCAAAATTTAATGATTAGCAATGTGACCCCACAAAAAAAGAAAAAAATTAATACGATTATTGAACAATACAAACTAACAGATGGTGCGCATTATTCTGCCTTACGTCGCAATTCCATTGCCTGTGTTTCTTTACCAACCTGTGGTTTAGCAATGGCGGAAGCAGAACGCTATTTACCTTCGCTCATTACGAAGCTTGATGCCATTATCGATGAGGCAGGATTAAATGAAACAGAAATTGTTATACGCATGTCTGGCTGTCCAAACGGCTGTTCACGTGCAGCTATGGCTGAAATTGGCTTTATCGGTAAAGGACCAGGGAAATATAATATGTATTTAGGGGCAAGTTTTACAGGCAACCGATTGAATAAAATCTATCGTGAAAATATTGGCGAAGAAGAGATATTAGCAGAGCTTCGACCAATTCTTCTGCATTTTGCGAAGGAGCGTTTAGAGGGGGAGCATTTTGGTGACTTTGTTATTCGTGCTGGATATGTGACAGCTGTTAATGATGGGAGAGAATTTCACTAATGATTAAAGCCATGTAGCAAATTGTTTTGCTACATGGCTTGTTGTTGAAAAAAGGTGATGTCAATAGCAAAAAAAGAACCTAGCAAGGCGAGAGGTTGATTTCCGTTCCGCCAGCGTCCTTTCCAGGGGGCGTCCGATGAGCCGCTTCACTCACTGCGTTGAGCTGCACCCAAAATATTGGACTTAAAAATCTACTATAGGGGGTGCAGGTAGTGATTTCTGATGAACAAAAATTAGCCGCAGTTCTAGCTTACTTTGAAGAAAAAGAAAGTACGTATCAGATTGCCAATCGATTACAGAGGGATCGACAGTACATTCGATTATGGATTGAATTATATCGCTATCATGGCATCGAAGGAATTATTCGTCCTCAAGGGTTCACGAATTACGAAGATTCTTTTAAAATAAAAGTAATTCAACACCTGATAGAGACGGGCGATTCGCTCCTTCAGACTGCTGCGAAGTTTAATATTCCTTCCCGTGAAACCATTCGGAGATGGAAAAAACAATGGATGTCAACGGCTGGTGAGGTGCTCTATCAAGTAGAAAAGGAGCGCCAATCAATGCCAAAAAAACAACCACCTTCGTCCGATTTAAATGGAAAAACAACGGATGAGTTAAAAGCGGAAATTGAGTATTTACGGATGGAAAATGCCTATTTAAAAAAGTTGAAAGCCTTAGTTCAAGAAAAGGATGCCTTCAAATCCAAGAAAAAGTAAGAGCTGTCTATGAGCTAAGGTTGGATTTTCCTCTTCAAGCTCTATTAAAAGTCGCGAAACTTAAGAAAAGTACGTATTATTATCATCTCCAAAAATGGGTAAAACCAGATAAATATCAGGCGATCAAAGAACGAATTCAGACGCTTTTTCATTACCATAAGGGGCGTTATGGCTATCGTCGTATTTGTTTAGCCCTCCGAAATGAAGGGTTTTTCATCAACCATAAAACGGTCCAACGATTGATGCAAGAATTGGGCTTAAAAGGGACGGTACGCCCTAAAAAATACCGTTCGTATAAAGGGACAGTCGGCTATGTCGCAGAGAATGTCATCCAACGTGATTTTGAAGCCACTGCACCCAATCAGAAATGGGTAACCGATGTAACGGAGTTTAAAATAAACGGTCAAAAAATCTATATATCCGCTGTATTAGATTTATTCAATCGAGAAATCGTTGGGTATGAGGTATCAAAATCACCTAATTTTGAGTTAGTTCAACAGTCTTTTAAGAAGGCGTTTACGTATACAAAGTTATCGAAAAAGAGTGGCTTAATCGTCCATTCTGATCAAGGATGGTTATATCAAATACCACGTTTTAAAGCGTTATTGGCAACACATGAAATCAAGCAAAGTATGTCACGGAAAGGAAATTGTTTAGATAATGCCGTGATAGAAAGCTTTTTTGGCATTATGAAATCAGAATTTCTATACGCAACAACGTTTAAGAACTACGAAGCATTCAAAAAAGCGTTAGTAGACTATATCCACTACTACAATCATGAACGGATAAAAATAAAACTCAACGGAAAAAGTCCAGTTGAGTTTCGAAGAGTTTCTTAAAAGTTCAAATTTTTGGGGTCAGTTCACTAAATCCCCTAGGAGTGACGCTGGCTCCACTCCAACCAACCATGTGGTAAAAGTGTCTTTTCCTTCTCTTTCATACTAGACGTAATGAACAAAATAGCCCATTATTTGTAGAGAAAGGATAACCTCTTATTTTCAATGTAGAGAAGTGATGAGTGACAACATCCCTCCATAAAGAGTAGTGAATACCTTCACTTTAGTTGAAAGCCTTTGCTAACAAGAAACATTTTTATGGATTGGAGCGGAGGAAGCGGCTCGGCTCTCGCCCACAGGAAAGCAAGTAGTCTGCAATGGAAATCTATTTTCACATTTCACAAAAATACTATTAATGGTTTTGTTTTTTCAACACTAAGCCATGTAGCAAATTGCTTTGCTACATGGCTTTTTAAATGGAGTAATCTTCGGGAATAAATACTTTTAATTGTTTTGGCTTTACAAATACTTGATCGCCAACTTTAAGCTGTAGGTGGAAAAATTGTTCTTTTGATAACTCCGCCTCTAAAAATTCATCAAGATCCTCACGGCGTAGCTCAATTTGGACAATAGGTCCTAGCAAATGAATATGACTGATTTTAACAGGAACTGTCCCTGGAATAATTGTTTTTTCGATATGAATGTCATGAGGGCGTACATAGCCAATTACGTTATCATTCGTATGTGTGAGGGCATCTGGTACATCCAGTGCAACTTCGCCTTGCATGAGCTTACCATTATGTAAGCGACCTTTAAAAAGATTGACATTGCCCAAGAAGTCATAAACAAATGGACTATTTGGATTCGTATACACCTCATCTGGGCTGCCAATTTGTTCGATTTTGCCATTATTCATTACGACAATGCGATCCGCTACATCTAGTGCTTCCTCCTGGTCGTGTGTCACAAATATACTGGTAATATGAAATTCATCATGCAACTTTCGTAGCCAGCGACGTAATTCCTTGCGAACTTTTGCATCAAGTGCTCCGAACGGTTCATCCAATAAAAGAACCTTAGGCTCTACAGCAAGGGCTCTTGCCAGTGCTACACGTTGCCGTTGCCCCCCTGAAAGCTGTGTTGGATATCGATTAGCGTAATTTTCGAGTTTGACTAGCTGCAATAATTCCATCACTTTATTTGTTATTTCTTGTTTTGAGGGTCTGCTTTTTCGCGGGCGAACCTTTAGCCCATATGCGACATTATCAAAGACTGTCATATGACGAAAAAGGGCATAATGCTGAAAGACAAAGCCCACATTGCGCTCCTTTGGATGTCGATTGGTTATGGACTGACCATCGAATAAGATATCACCAACATCAGTGGTTTCCAGCCCCGCAATCACACGTAATAAAGAGGTTTTTCCCGAACCAGAAGGGCCGAGCAGTGCTACTAGCTCCCCTGACTGAATATGAACTGATATATCCTCTAATGCTTGAAAAGCACCATATTTTTTGGATACATTTTGAATTTGTATACTCAACGTGACCATCTCCTTTTAACTAGATTTTGATTTCCATGCGATTATATCTTTCACAACTAATGTAAAGATGGCCATAACACTCATTAAGGAGGCAACAGCAAAGGCTGCTGAAAATTGATATTCATTATAGAGAATTTCAATATGAAGTGGCATCGTATTGGTCATGCCACGGATATGACCTGATACAACAGAGACCGCCCCAAATTCCCCGATGGCTCGTGCATTACATAAAATCAAACCATAGAACAATCCCCATTTAATATTGGGCAATGTAACATACCAAAATGTTTTAAAGCCGTTGGCACCAAGTGAAATGGACGCTTCCTCCTCAGATGTGCCCTGTGTTTGCATGAGTGGTATTAACTCACGTGCAACAAAGGGTAAAGTGACGAAAATAGTGGCGAGGACAATGCCAGGCAAGGCAAAAACAATTTTAATATCATGTGCGAACAGCCAATCACCGAAAAGTCCCTGTGAACCAAACAATAAAATAAATACTAGTCCTGCGATAACAGGGGAGACGGCAAATGGTAAATCAACGATGGTAAGTAATAGATTTTTCCCTTTAAAATTAAACTTTGTAAGGGCCCATGCAGCCATTACGCCAAAAAGAGCATTAAGTGGTACAGCAATAGCTACAACCGTTAACGTAAGCTTAATAGCAGCTAACGCATCTGGATGTGTAATAGCAGCAAAATAAACGTCGGCTCCCTTTTGAAAGGCTGTAATAAAAATAGATAGTAAAGGTAGTACGATAAAGAAAGCTAAAAAAGCTAAGGCAATGAACGTTAACGAATAGCGAACAATACGGGGCTCCTGTAATGCAGCAGACTTTGGGGCTGCTTTATTTTTCTCACTACTAGCCTGCTGAATAAATGTTGATTGTTCCATGTGGTACCTCCTACTGTACAAAACGACGATTGGCTAGCCATTGGATCAAGTTGATGGTGAACAACAGAATAAAGGATGTCACAAGCATGACAACTGCTATTGCGGTAGCACCTGCATAATCATATTGTTCTAGCTTCGTCATAATAATTAACGGTGTAATTTCTGTTTTCATCGGCATATTTCCTGCAATGAAAACAACGGAGCCATATTCACCAAGTGCACGGGCAAAGGCTAATGAAAAGCCAGTTAAAATGGCAGGTAATAGCTCTGGCAGAATGACTTTACTGAAGGTTTGTAAACGATTGGCACCAAGACTTGCCGAAGCTTCCTCGACCTCAGCGCTAATATTTTGTAATACGGGTTGGACTGTACGTACTACAAAAGGTAGCCCGATAAATGTTAACGCGATCATAATACCAAGAGGTGTAAAGGCAATTTTAAAATCAAAAAATTGACCGATCCAGCCATTTGGCGCATAGAGTGATGTTAAAGCAATACCAGCAACAGCAGTAGGCAAGGCAAAGGGTAAATCTACTAGCCCATCAATGATTCGTTTAAATGGAAATTGATAGCGAACGAGAACCCATGCGATAATGGTGCCGAAAAGTACATTTAGTAAGCCCGCAATCAATGCTGTGCTGAAGCTCACTTTATAAGAGGCAACAGCACGAGGCTCTGTAATGATAGCGATAAACTCAGTCCAGCTTAAGGACATGGTATGAATGAAAATCATTGAAAGTGGTAGTAACACTAGTAAACTAACATAGAGCATTGTATAACCAAGAGACAGATGAAAGCCTGGAATTATTCGCCGTGATTTTTTAGGAAGGATTAACTGACTCATCAAAACGCTCCTTATTGTGGTACATATATTTCATCAAAGGTACCACCATCTTTAAAATGGGTAGCTTGTGCTTGTGACCAACCGCCAAAATCATCAATGGACACAAGTTCAAGCTGAGGAAATTGCTCTTTATATTTTGCTAGAATGGTTTCATTACGTGGTCGATAATAGTTTTTTGCCGCAATTTCTTGCCCGATATCACTATATAAATGTTGTAAGTAAGCTTCCGCAACTTCACGTGTCCCTTTTTTATCAACGATTTTGTCAACAACTGCAACTGGTGGCTCTGCCAAAATACTTAATGATGGTGTGATGATTTCAAATTCGTCCTTCCCTAATTCATTTAAAGATAAGTAGGCTTCATTTTCCCATGCAATTAAGACGTCTCCAATCTTTCGTTCTACGAATGTCGTTGTAGCACCACGAGCGCCAGAATCTAATACTTCAACATTGCTATAGAGTGATTTCATAAATTTTTTTATTTTTGTTTCATCATTGTTATATAACTTTCCAGCATAAGCCCAAGCCGCTAAGTAGTTCCAACGTGCACCACCAGATGTTTTGGGGTTGGGTGTAATGACCGACACATCTTCTTTAATTAGATCATCCCAGTCTTGAATGTTTTTTGGATTCCCTTTGCGTACTAAAAACACAATAGTCGATGTATAGGGGGTCGAGTTATAATCAAATTCTGTCTGCCAATCTTTATTCAATAGCTCGCGTGTTTGAGCAATTTCGTCTATATCGTAAGCTAGTGCAAGGGTGACAACGTCAGCTTCGAGACCATCGATCACAGCTCGACCTTGTTTGCCAGATCCACCATGTGATTGATTGATTTTGACATCTTGACCTGTTTCGTCTTTCCATTTTTTTATAAAATCCTTGTTAAATTCATCGTAAAGCTCGCGTGTTGGGTCATAGGAAACATTGAGTAGTTCTACAGACTTCTTTGCTTCCTGACCACTTGCTTTTTCATCTGAATTAGCACTTCCACAGCCAGTTAAACTTAACGTTACTGCAGCTAATAGTGCTAACGTTTGGAGAACATAGCTCCTTTTTTTCATATCATTTCGCTCCTTTTCCATCTAAAGAATGCAAAAAGCCATCCCCCATAATGTTATGACTTCATGGGTAGATGGCCTTCAGATTCTCTGATCAGCAACTTATTATTTATGTCAAAGCTTTAATAATACATTAAACATATATTTCCTATTAGTCAACAAGGAATTAAATAAAAAATTAATTATTTTGAAAATGAATATAACGGTCACTAGATACCACTCATTCTATGCAGGAAGGAACTGAAAAAATGGGTGGATGAAAAAGATATGTCAAAAAACCTAGTTGACTACTTGGTGTATTTTAGTATATATTTGGTAATAAGAAGAATGATTGTGGTACGAGGTAGCAAATACTAGTGAACAATCATTAAATAAAGAGCTGGCTAGTCAAACTAGAGGCGTTTTAACAAAGACCTGTTTTACTGTGTCTATTGTTAAAATGCCTTTTTTGCTATGAGGGGGATTTGATGTTAACGTACGAAAATTGGCAAGAACCGATTATTGATTTTCAAGTTGATGATCTGTATAAGGGTGCACTGGAAGTTTTACAGTGGGGCTATCGAGAATATGGAGAGGAAATCGTCTATGCATGTAGCTTTGGCATTGAAGGTATTGTCTTAATTGATCTCATTTCAAAGGTAAAACCAGATGCTACAATTGTTTTTTTAGATACAGATGTCCATTTTAAAGAAACCTATGAAACGATTAATAGAGTCAAAGAAAAATATCCACAACTAAACATTGTCATGAAGAAGCCTATCCTTACATTAGAACAACAAGCTGCTCAATATGGTGATGAGCTTTGGAAGTCCAATCCAAATAAATGCTGTGACATTCGCAAGATAAAACCTTTGCATGAAGCCTTGTCAGGTAACAAGGCTTGGATATCTGGCTTGCGGCGTGAACAATCGCCAACACGTCAACAGACAAACTTTCTAAATCGGGACGATAAATTTAAATCGATTAAAGTTTGTCCACTGATTCATTGGACATGGAAGGATGTCTGGCGCTATGTTTCTAAGCACAATCTGCCATACAACCCATTGCATGATCAAGGTTATCCAAGTATCGGCTGTGAGCATTGTACAAAGCCAGCATTTACGATGGATGATTTACGTTCAGGACGATGGCAAGGTTCTGGTAAAACGGAGTGTGGTTTACATGAATAAAGGAGTTTTGCCATGCTTGAATATTTTGCAATAGCTATTAGTTTATTTTTTGCGATGAATATAGGGGCAAGCGGAGCAGCAGCCTCAATGGGCGTTGCTTACGGTGCAGGTGCCATCAAAAAAGCTTGGCAAGCATTACTATTATGTGCAATAGGTGTCTATAGTGGAGCTGTATTAGGCGGAGGAGAGGTTGTCAAAACGATTAGCTCAGGCATTATGCCGCAGGACTATATTACGGTAAAGGTTGTCATCATTATCCTAATTTCGGCGACAAGCTCCTTATTTTTCGCCAATCTTTTAGGTATCCCCTTATCAACGAGCGAAGTAACGGTTGGCGCTGTTGTTGGAGTAGGAATAGCCTATAAAGTATTATTCGTGCGTTCATTGCTAGTTATCATATCATTTTGGATCATTGTACCGCTTGTCGCCTTTGTCATTGCACTTGTCTTTGGAAAATTATTATATAAATTACAAAACAGAGGGCTGCTAAAAGATCGTCCGATTTTAACGGTTCTGCTCGTATTAGCTGGATTTTTCGAAGCCTTTTCAGCGGGCATGAACAATGTCGCCAATGCTGTTGGACCACTTGTTGGTGCAGGGATGATGGATGTTACGATGGGCATTGTCCTAGGTGGGGCATTTGTGGCACTAGGTGCTATGCTACTTGGCAAACGGGTGCTTGAAACCAATGGTAAAAAAATTGTGCGCTTTCAAAAGGCAGAAGGAATCTTAATTTCTAGTACAGGTGCCCTTCTTGTTGGCGTAAGCTCGCTTTTTGGGCTTCCAGTTCCTTTAACACAAGTAACATCTTCATCCATCATCGGGATGGGCATGGCGAAGAATGGAAAACAAATTTTCCATCAGCATATTGTCAAAAAAATCATTCGGATTTGGATTGTATCGCCTATCTTTTCGTTAGCTATTTCGTACTTTTTAGTGCAGCTATTTTTAGAAAAGGACCTCTATGCCATTATTTTGATTGGCACTATTATTGTTGGGACACTGGGTGTCATTAGCCTAATGCGGACGATGCGAGAAGAAGAGCAGTCCATTTATGACGCAGGTGAAGGCATATAAATTGAATCATGCTAGAACTACTATTTTGACTATAAAACTTAGTATTTAACTAGAAGTAGGAGGAGATTTTCATGAGTTTACAACCACATGGTGGGCTTCTTGTGCAAGCGTTTAACCCAGAAAAAGAGATAGCAACCATTCACAAGGAAATTGAGCTGGATGCTATTTCTTTAAGTGATTTAGAGTTAATTGCGATAGGTGGCTATAGCCCAATTGAAGGCTTTTTAACACAAGAAGATTATGAGTCAGTTGTGGAACAAAGTCGCTTAGCATCAGGCGTAGTATGGAGTATTCCGATTACATTACCTGTTACACAAGAAAAAGCAGCTACGATACAGCCTGGTGATGAGGTGAAACTGGTCTATCAAGATGAAGTTTATGGCGTTATTGAAGTAGTTGATATTTATGAGCCGAATAAACGAAAAGAGGCTTTGCTTGTATATGGGACAGAGGATTTAGCACATCCAGGAGTTCAAAAGCTTCATGACCGACCTGCTATTTATGTCGGTGGAAAAATTACCTTAATCAAACGTATCGCACAAAAATTTCCTGCGTATTCGTTTGATCCCGTAGAAACACGTCAATTATTTGCCGACAAGGGATGGAAAACAATTGTTGGCTTCCAAACTCGTAATCCAGTTCATAGGGCGCATGAATATATTCAAAAGGCAGCGCTTGAAACGATTGATGGGTTATTTTTAAATCCACTTATTGGTGAAACAAAATCGGATGATGTGTCAGCTACAATACGTATGGAGAGCTATGAGGTTTTATTGAAAAGCTACTATCCTGAAAGCCGTGTACAATTAGGCGTTTTTCCTGCCGCAATGCGTTATGCTGGGCCAAAGGAGGCCATTTTCCATGCGCTTGTAAGGAAAAATTATGGCTGTACCCATTTTATTGTTGGTCGTGACCATGCAGGTGTAGGTGATTATTATGGTACGTACGATGCACAAAAGATTTTTGAACAGTTTACAGAAGATGAATTAGGAATAGTGCCATTAAAATTCGAACATAGTTTTTATTGCCAGCGATGTGAGGGGATGGCTACTACCAAAACGTGTCCGCATGATGGCTCTGCCCATGTTATTCTATCAGGAACGAAAGTACGTGAAATGCTTCGTAATGGAGAAGTACCACCTAGTACATTTAGCCGCAAAGAAGTTGTAGATGTATTAATCAAAGGCATGCGTAAGGAGGTAGTTAAATGAGTTCAAATATTGTTTGGCATGAAGCCTCCATTACGAAAGAGGAACGTCGTTCAAAAAACAAACATCAAAGCTTTATTTTATGGTTTACGGGATTATCTGCTTCAGGGAAATCATCCGTGGCCAATGCTTTTGCCCGTCGATTATTTGAACGGGGCAATCAAGCCTTCGTTTTAGATGGTGATAATGTACGCCATGGCTTGAATAAGGATTTAGGATTTGATGAGTCCGGACGAAAGGAAAATATTCGCCGAATAGGGGAAGTTTCTAAGCTATTTATTGAAAGTGGTCAAATAGTGCTAACCGCTTTTATTTCACCTTATCGAGAAGATCGTCAAGTAGTACGTGGACTTGTAGACGACGGTGAATTTTTAGAGGTCTATGTAAAGTGTTCAGTAGAAACATGTGAAAAAAGAGATCCGAAAGGTTTATATAAAAAGGCAAGGAATGCTGAAATTACGAATTTTACAGGTATTAGTGCCCCATATGAAGAACCAGAGAATCCAGAAATTATTTTGAACACAGAACAGCATTCCATCGAGGAGTGTGTTGAACAACTGACGAAGATTTTAACTTTGAAGGGATACATTTAAAGAAATTAAAAGAACTGCTCGACAGTACGAACGAGCAGTTCTTTTATGTTTATTTTACATTTTGTTCCTTTTTCATTCTGTCAATTTCAGGACCTAACTCATCACGTACTGTACCTTTCCAAGGCTTTACACCAGCGATATAGGAAGAACGAGTCATAATGTGTCCCCCTACAGGACCAGTGATGAAGAGGAACAGTATCCCTAGTAAAATTCGGGGATTGAAATGATCTTCTATTAGCCAAAAGTGAAAGAATACACCAATCAATACACACATGACACCCAGTGTTGCACTTTTAGAAGCGGCATGGGCACGCGTATACAAATCAGGTAAGCGGACAAGTCCGATAGCTGTGACGACGATAAACAGTACGCCAACAGAAATGAAAAAGATAACTAAGCTATTAGCGAGAATTGTCACGTTTAATGATATCTCCTTTCTCTATGAATTTAGAGAAAGCCATTGTCCCGATAAACGATAAAATCGCAAGCAATAAAATAATTTCTAGAAAGAAGCTTGTTTCCACTAAAATCGAAAATAGTCCAATAAGAGAAATAAGTGAAACACCAAGTGAATCCAAAGCGACAACACGATCAGATGCAGAAGGGCCTTTTACCATTCGGTAAATAACTGCAATCATCGATAAGCAAATCACTACGATCATAGCAATAATAAATGTTGTCATGATTTACTCACCTCCAAAATCGCTTTCTCAAATGAATCTCGAATGGAAGCAACAGCTTCATCCACATCATTAATATCAATCGCATGTACATACAATGTTTTCGCATCATCTGATACATGCACTACCACTGTTCCGGGTGTTAACGTAATAAGACTTGATAATAAAGTGATTTCCCAGTCTTCGGTTAAAACAGTAGGATAGGCAAAAAAGGCAGGTTGCATGTCCAATTTAGGCTTTAACACGACCTTTAAAACTTGCACATTGGCTAATATTAACTCTTTAAAAAACAGCAAAGTCAGTTTAATAAGGGCCCATAAGCGGTAGACATAAAGACGTGATTTGAAAAATCTTCGCATGATGATAAGTAAAATGATCCCCATGATGAACCCTATGATAAAGCCAGCTGCTGTGTAATTAGAGGAGAGGAACATCCAGACGAAGGCAAGTACAAAATTCAAAATCATTTGAAATGCCATTGTGTTAATCCCCCTTCATGACAGCATCTATATAGATAGATGGATCCGTTAATAATTTTGCTGCATCGTCCATGAATGGCGTAATCCATTCTGAACCAACACCATATGCTACAGTAATGAGTACTAAAAGGGCAGTAGGCATAAACAGCATCTTATAGACAGATTTATCGACAGACCCGTGTGTTTCTTTCTCCTCACCCCAAAAAGCATAAAGGAAAATACGAATCACGGATAATAGGACAAGCAGTGAAGATGCTAAGATAAAAATACTACTCCACATACTACCAGCCTCAAAGCCTCCCTGTACAATAAGCAACTTTCCAACAAATCCACTAAGTGGTGGAATGCCGGCTAAACCAAAAGCTGCAATCAAATAACACCAGCCTAGGGCAGGATATTTCTTCATGAGACCACCCATCTTACGCAAATCAGATGTACCAGTAATGTAGATGACAATGCCGATTAACATAAAGAGTGCTGCCTTTATAAGCATATCGTGAATTATATAAAACATAGCACCCTTTAAGGAAACCTCATTCATTTGAGAAACACCAAATAAAATGACACCTACTGCAATAACAATATTGTAGATAATAATGAGTTTGACATCAAAATAAGCGAGTGCCCCAATACATCCAGCTACGATAGTAGCAATGGCTAGTACCATTAATAAATCGTGCGTATAGGATAAATCATGTACAAAAAATAGCGTATAGGTACGTGTAATGGCATAGACACCCACCTTTGTAAGCAAAGCACCAAATAGAGTTAGGACAGGGATTGGCGCTGCCGCATAAGAAGTAGGAAGCCAAAAGTATAATGGGAAAATGGCTGCTTTTAGTCCAAATACCATTAAAAATAGGACGGCAATAACCGTAATAATTCCCGGCTGATTAATTTCAGCAATTTTGACAGCAATATCCGCCATGTTTAATGTACCGACTACGGAATATAAAAAGGCAACGGTAATAACGAATAAGGCCGAAGAAATAACATTAATTAAAATATATTTAATAGACCCTTTCAGTTGTCCCTTCTCACCACCTAGAACGATGAGTAAGTAGGAAGCCATTAACAATACCTCAAAGAAAACAAACAAGTTGAAAATATCGCCAGTCGTAAAGGCCCCATTGACCCCCGTTAAAATAAACATAATACCAGGGTAATAAAAGAAGCGTTCACGTTCCTTCGTAATGGAACCGAAACCATACCAAACAACAAAAAATGCAATAAGCAATGTCGTTGTAACGAGTAATACAGATACCATATCAGATACCATTGTAATACCGTAAGGAACAGGCCAATTTCCGAATGTTACCTTTTGAATACCATCCTGTTTCACTTTTAAAAGAAGTGAAATAGCAGAGATGAAGGCGAGCCCAATACCAAGTAATGAAAATGACCGTTGATAGGTTAGATTTTTTTGCCCAAACATTAAAATCATACCGAAGAAAAACGGGATGATAATGGGCAATAATAGGAAGTTATTCATCCTCATCACTTCCTCTCATTAAGCTAATATCATCTGTGTTAAGCTCCTGATAGGAACGATAAGCAAGTACAAGGAAGAATGCTGTAACCCCAAAGCTAATAACAATAGCTGTTAAAATAAGTGCCTGGGGTAAAGGGTCCGCAAAAGTTTTGGCTCCTTCGTTTAAAACGGGTGGTGCTTCGCCACCAAGGCCCCCCATTGTTAAGATGAGCAGGTGGGCACCATGACTTAAAAGGCCTGTTCCAATAATAATGCGTAATAAGCTTTTCGATAAAATTAAATAGACAGCTGCCATAAAGAGAAAGCCGATGACAAAGGCCATAATTATTTCCATTATTCATCCTCCCCAATCGTTTGAATAATGGTCATCGTAACGCCGACAACAACCAAATAGACACCGCTATCAAAAAGCATGGCCGTGTGTAATGACTGTTTGCCCAGAAGCGGTAAATCGAAATAATCAAAGTAATGCGTAAAAAACGGTTTGCCCACAAACATTGGGAATGCCGCAGTAGCAAGGGCTAATAGTAAGCCAATAGCTGTTACATACGTATAATTGATAGGTAAGATATGGCGCACTGTATTGATATCAAAAGCTAACACTAAGAGAACAAGTGCACTTGATGTTAACAGTCCTCCAACAAAGCCGCCCCCAGGCGTGTAGTGACCAGCTAAAAATATATGAATGGAGAAGAAGAAAATAATGAAAAATACAATTTTAGCTGTAAATTGTATTATCACATCATTTGTTTTCATGTGTTTTCTCCTTTCTATTCATACGCAACTTAATCATGGCTAAAATCGCCATGCCCGCAATGCCTAGTACTGTAATTTCAAATAATGTATCGAAACCACGATAATCTACTAAAATTACGTTTACAATATTTCCTCCACCAGCTAATGAGTACACGGTTTCCTCGTAGTACTTAGCAATAGAAGGAATCAGTTTTTGTGAATGCGCAGATAGTGCCACAAGTGTTACCATAACACCAACTGCAATTGAAACAATGGCACGATTTAATTGGAATCTCATTCTTTCCTCGCGCTTACCAAGCTTCGGGAGGTGATAAAATGCTAATAAAAATAGTGCTACTGAAATCGTTTCAATAACGAGCTGTGTTAACGCTAAATCCGGCGCGTTAAAAATAACAAAGAATAATGCAACAGTGTAGCCAACAGCACCCAGTCCAATAATGGCTGTTAAACGTGACTTGGCCAAGATAGTAATGGTTGTACCAATTAATAAAACCACAATCAATATAATTTCATATGGTCTAATTGGTGAGGCCCCTTGGAATGAAAGACTAAAAGCATCCTTCACGAAAAGAGAGCCAATGACGATAATAGCGATTCCACTAAACATATAGAGTAAATAGTGACGCATCGAGCCAGTCATATAGCGTCGTGATAAACGATTTAAGCCAACACCCAACCCCTGCATGATTTTGTCATAGGCATTGTTTAATGTGAATGCTTGTGGGAATCGTTGGTATATTCCTTGCCATTTTGGTAAGGCAACAAATAATAATACCCCAATGATAATTATTCCGATTGTCATCAGTAGCTCAGGGTTAATGCCATGCCAAGCTGATACATGTATATCAACAGCTTGTGGCGTATCATATAAAAATGGCTGAATGGCTTGAACAGCAGGCTTGACAAAGGTATTGCCTATCAAATTCGGGATGAAGAAAATAATTACGACTAATGCTGCTAAAAGTATCGGCGAAATAAGCATCCCTATTGGTGCCTCATGTGGTTTATGAGGTAATTGTTCTGGCTTGTAATTGCCATTAAATGTTCGGAAAACAAAATAAAAGCTATAGATAAATGTGAAAATACTAGCGATCCAAGCAATAATAGGGAAGAGTGCTCCCCATGTTTCAAAGCCGAAAAATTCAAACTTTTGAAGGGCAAGCATAGCTGTTAAAAACATTTCTTTACTTAAGAAGCCATTAAACGGTGGAAGACCAGCCATTGATAAGCTGCCAATTGTTGCCACAGTAAAGCTAATCGGCATGATACTCATTAATCCACCAAGTTTTCGAATATCACGAGTTCCTGTTTCATGATCCACAATCCCTGCAATCATGAATAGACTGCCTTTAAATGTTGCATGGTTGATAAGGTGGAAAATAGCTGCATATGCCGCAAATTTAATCGTATCGACTGTGTCGTTAGCATGAAAGGCAACGGCGCTCGCCCCAAGCAGTGACATAATCAGTCCCAGTTGACTGACTGTAGAAAATGCAAGAATGCCTTTTAAGTCTGTTTGCTTCACTGCAAAGAAGGAACCCCAGAATAATGTTAAGAGACCTACTCCTGTTACAAGCCATACCCAAAGCTCTGAGGCAGCAAAAATAGGTGTAAAGCGTGCCACTAAATAGATACCTGCTTTGACCATTGTTGCGGAGTGAAGATAGGCACTTACTGGTGTCGGTGCTTCCATTGCATCTGGTAGCCAAATATAGAATGGGAATTGTGCGGACTTTGTAAATGCGCCTAAAAGTAATAAAACGAGCGACCAAGTGAATAAAGGTTGGTCTACTAAATTAGGTGCCATCACAATCAGTTCACGGATGGAATAGGTTCCTCCCATTAAATAAAGAAGAACGAAACCACCTAGCATCATTAAGCCGCCACCGACTGTTATCATCATGGACTTCAGTGCACCGAAGCGTGAGGCATCACGGTTATACCAATAGCCAATGAGTAAAAATGACGAAATAGATGTTAGTTCCCAAAAGAAATAAAGTGTTATTAAATGATCTGACTGTACTACTCCCAGCATGGCTGACATAAATAGCAATAAGTAAACATAAAAATTATGTAATTTTTCTTTATGCTTATCTAAGTAAAAGATAGAGTAAAGTACAACCAATGAACCAATTCCGGTAATGAGTAGTGAGAATAATAAGCTAAGTCCATCCAAATACGAAACGATGGAAATATCAAGTGATGGAATCCAAGGTAGCTCTGCAATAAATACTTCTCCTTCAGCTACTTGTGCAATATATGTTGCATAGATAACTGCGAGTGTAGCAGGTACAGCAAGAACAAACCAGCCTGTGTGAATATTTTTCATGCGTTTATATAAAAAAGGCACTAATATTGCAGCAAGCATTGGAATGAAAATATAAAGTACTTGTAACAAAAAAACCCTCCTTTATGCAGGTAAGTATACCAATTATAACGTACTTTAATTGCGAATGCATATGGACGAATGGGATTTAGCTTGCGGTAGTGGAAGAATTTTCGTTATATTATAAATAGGAAGTTATCAATAAAAATAGAGGAAAAAATTTTTTATGAGGAATCCTTATATCTATGGTTATCTACCATTAATTACAATTTTATTGTTTAGTTTGACATTTGGCATGTATGCTGTTGGCGAATCCTTACAGATTTTTCAAGCAATCGGTGTTTATTCAGGTATGCGAGAATTTTTATCTGATTTTGAGTTACGCGTATTTTTGCTCATTGTTTTTGCCATTGTTTTTTTTATGTTATTCTCTGCACTCAAACTAGTAGGGGAAACGATTCATGAGCTAGGAATGCTGTTTTTCTCAAAAGATAATGATGGAGCTACTGTTAGTCAGGCTCGAGGTGGCTATATTATCTTGTTTATCGGCGCCATGTGTTCCGCATTTGCCATCCAATTTATTTATGTTTTGATTGGTATCTTTATCATAACAGTGTTTACCTATTTTATTTATCTGATTTATAAAATGAGTCATTTTATGTCGATGGGCGGCACAATTGGTCTATTAATCTTTGAGCTTTTTATGTGGACCATTCTTTTAACACTCATTATTTATGTTGTGCTGAAGCTATATAATGGCATTTTGGCAAGTTTGCCGTTTGCCAATTAGTTACATTACATACTAGTGAAAAGAGGTAGCAGTCATGTAAGACTGCTACCTCTTTGCTGTTGTTGAAAAAAGATGATGGCAATAGCAGAAAAAGAACCTTTGGTAAAGTTAGGGGTTGATTTCCGTTCCGCCAGCGTCCTTTCCAGGGGGGCGTCCGATGAGCCGCTTCACTCACTGCGTTCGCTCCAGGGTCTCAGCTGAGACGCTAAATCCCCTAGGAGTGACGCTAGCTCCACTCCAATCAACCCTGTGGCAAAAGTACCTTTTCCTTATTTTTTATACTAGCCGTAGATTATTTGTATAATTACAGAAAGGATAGGCTCTTATTTTCATTGTAGAGAAGTGAATAGTGACAATACCTCTCCATAAAATGAGTAGTGAATACCTATATTTTATATCACAAAAATTCTATGGATGGTTTTGTTTTTCAACACTATGAAGAGGTAGCAGTTATGTAAGACTGCTACCTCTTGGCTGTTTCACTACTCTAATAAAACATTAAATAATTGATGATGAATTTTGTATGCCTCTAATTTTTGCATGGATTGAGGCTTATCATAGCCTAGCCATACAGCCGCAGTATAACCATCATTAAGTCCGGCAAGCCAGTAGTCCCGATAGTCATTAGTTGTGCCTGTTTTTGCTCCTATATAGTCGCTGTTACTGTAAACCCCTTGTCCTGTCCCATTTGCCACAACATCAGCAAGAAGCTCACGCATATATTTCACCGTTTTCGGAGACCAGATTTGATTACGCTGTGTATCCCAACTATAAAGCTCAGTTCCATCTAAAGCTGTCACTTTACGAATACCATGAGCTAAAACATAGGAGCCATCGATAAAGCTTGTATAGGCATCTGCTAGCTCTAAGGCTGTCACACCGTAAGTTAGCCCACCCAATGAAGCGGCATAATTATGATCTTTCGCTACAATCGAACGGAAGTGAAAGCGATTAAGGTATTGAAAGGCCGTTTCAACGCCAATAGTTTCAAAGAGACGCAGTGCAGATGTGTTGTAGCTGTGTCGAAAAGCTGTACGGAGGGACACATCACCATACGTATAGCCCCCATAGTTTTGCGGACAGAACGAGCCAACACAGTATCTACCTCCATTGACAATAGAATCAGGTGTATGTGCTGACGTTTCAAAGAAAGGGGCATAGACTGCTAAAGGTTTAAAGGCTGATCCAGGCTGACGTGTTCCTTGGAATGCACGATGATAATCAAATTTTTCATAGTTTTTTCCTGCATACAAGCTGACAATTTCTCTTGATTGGTTTTCAATGACTGCACCAGCTGCTTGCAACGAACCTGTACCGAGAATAGCTGACATTTTAACCTCATCATGTTGCTGTTTATTTGGATCAAGTGCAGTTTGAATGATGAGTCCATTTTGAAATAGTGTATCTAGTCGATTATCTAATTGTGCTTTAATTTTTTTCTTTTCTTCCTCATTCTCTGTATTGCTCAGTCGATCCGCATAACCCTCTTTTTCAGCAACTAACCACTTTAGCTCTTGAAGAACGTAAGTGCTATACATTGGATAACTTTGAATTTTATCTTTCACATTTAATGTAATCGGCTCAGCTTTGTAGGTAGCTGCATTTTCCTTTGTAATAGCGCCATTAACTGCTAGCGTATCTAACAAACGCTCCTGTCTCGCTTTAGTTTGATCGAAATTTTTCAAAGGATTATAAAGAGAGGGGTTATTTGGGATCGCCGCAATAAAAGCAATTTCAGCAATGCTTAATTCTTGAAGTGGCTTTTGAAAATAATAGGTCGCTGCTCCACCGATACCATAAACTTGGTTGCTAAAATAGGATTCATTAAGATACATTGTTAAAATAGTTTCTTTATCAAATTCTTTTTCTAATTCATGCGCATAAAAAAGCTCTGTTAATTTCCGCTCATATGTTTTTTCATCAGATAAATAACGCATTCGAACGAGCTGCTGTGTAATCGTACTACCACCTTGAGAGGCTGTGTTGCTATTCGAATTGGCTACAACTGCACGAATGATTGCACTTAAATCAAAACCGATATGCTCATAAAAATCAGCATCTTCACTTGTAATGAATATTTCCTGGGCAATTTGTGGAATTTCTTGTAAGGTTAACGGCTGTCGCCATTCGACATATTCCTCGCTAAATGTTTGCCCATTTCGATCAATTAGAGTGACAGGAAGTTGGGTTTGTACCTCAGGTAAATGAATAGCACTCGATATTTGTTCCTCATGTGCTTGAGCGGTATTGATTTCTGTCCTAATGTTTGTACTAATCCACCATAAAGCAGGTAGGGATAGTAATATAATAAAAAAACCAAAAGCCTTTTTCATGTGTGCCTCCACTCTTTCGATAAATCCTTCATCAGAATAACATATTTTGGATTGATTCCAAATACTCGCTCAGACCTATTTCCTTGGTTTTGATTATGAAAGTTAAAATTGCAAAAATCGTCAATACTTTGATGAAGAAAACCAATAAGAAGTATGTTAGACTAAAATGAGGTCGGAAAGGATGCATTAGTCATTTTTTTCATTGAAACTGAAATTTATCATTAAAGGAGAGACTTCCATGTTTCCACAATTAACAACAGACGTACAAGCAGGCGAAGTGCTTGTAGAAATGAACACAACACTAGGTGCTATCAAAATTAAGTTGTTCCCTGAGCATGCACCCAAAACGGTTGAGAACTTTTTAGGCCATGCTAAATCAGGTTACTATAATGGCATTATTTTCCACCGTGTTATTCAAGACTTCATGGTTCAAGGTGGAGACCCAACTGGTACTGGTATGGGTGGAGAATCGATTTGGGGTAATTCTTTTGAAGATGAATTCTCAGATAACTTGTTTAACCTGCGCGGTGCGTTATCAATGGCAAATGCAGGTCCAAACACAAATGGCTCTCAATTCTTCATCGTACAAATGAAGCATCTGCCAAGTGATATGCTTCGCCAATTACAAGGAGCTGGTTTCCCAGAGGAGATCATTGAAGCTTATGCACAAAATGGTGGTACACCTTGGTTAGACCATAAACACACAGTATTCGGTCATGTTGTGGAAGGTATGGACATTGTGGACAAAATTGCGGATGTTGAAAAAGATTTCCGCGATAAACCATTAGAAGATGTGAAAATTGAGTCAATTACGGTTTTTGAATAATACTTATAAGGACGTGTAGAGTATGCAAAACTTTATGTACCAATTTTTATATTTCCCTGAAGACAAATCAGGTTATATTCCAGCGGCTTTTGAGTTTTTAATCATGCTTATTCTATGTATTATCGTGTTTATGCTTTTTAGAAAAATTTCTAAGAAACAGGAAATGAAATCAAAAGAAATCGAAGCACGTATTCTAGCAGATAAGAAAAATACAAATAATCAACAAAACATTTAGCTAAAAAAGAATCTGCTTCCCACATTAGATGTTAAGGGTAAGCAGATTCTTTTTTATAGATCATTTTTTATAACGACGAATCATATTTTGCACCGTCTTGAAGCCAGTGAAACAAACGAGTACAAGCGATAAACCAATCCCACTTAATGCGGTAATAAACGCTAGCCATTCGAATAGTGTATAACTCCAAATACTCTCGAAATCACTGCTATCCTTCCACCCCTCAATAACTAAGTTCATACCGTAAATACCAGATACCACAGTAAATACAGTTAAAATAAACAGTAAATTATTACTTCTATTATCTGATTGATCCTCTTGTGTGCGATACAAACTGTCCAATGTCGCTTTGGTTTCTACATAATGCTCATTAATACGGAACAGCTTTCGTAGCATTTGGGAAATTTCTCTTCCTTCCGTTCGAACAATCACTTCTTCAAAATAATAGCGTGCCGAAAATTTTGTAATTAATTCAATTAATTCATTCACAACGAGCTTATCCTTGCCCCATTTGATTTCACTATATTCATAGGACAACTTTAAGAGCATCATTTTGTAAAAATAATGAATGAAAAGATTATAATAGTGTGTTCCCATAAACTCTTGAATGCTATGTGTACACTTTTCAAAGGGCAAATTCGTAAGGGTCATTTGTGCCTGTGCCGAAGTAATAATATAGCTATTGGGTGCCCAACGTGTATGTGCATGGTCTTGCACATATTGCGCAATATATTGAGCGTTTGTGCTGGAAATAAAGGGCTTGCCTGCAGGTGTTCTACCATCTACTTGTCCTAATCGAAATAAATGCTCAGGTAATATGTCTGCTTCTTTCTCAGCAATTAAATAGGCAGAAGCATACATCCGCTCATCCTCGAAAAACGGTAATCCTTCGTAGCTATTGTCTTGTTGATGCTGTAAAAAAGGCTGTAAATAGGGGATAAAATAGTTAAATAATAGTTCACTGGTTGAAGAACAATGGCCAAAGGAAAAATGATGACTCGCCCCTTTTTCTTCTCGAAGCTTAGCCTCCAGTACTCTAAAATAGTGAATAAAATTTAAAATGTCACTTATATCATGTGGGGTATCTGTTATATTTGTTCTCACGGTTATAATACCGTTTCCAAAAGGACATAGTGTTACATCAATACTCGTGATTTCATAATGAATACGACTGTCTAGATGATGTAAGGAGCCTTGGGTATAGAATGCTTTTGAAAACCGAATAAAGTCAGGGCTATTCATATCGTATGGGAATAATTTATCCTCTAAAAAGGGATAGAAAAACTGGGCAAGCTCCTCATGGATGATTGTCGTATCACCATAAAAGGCATTTTCAAGAGCTGTATTATTTAGGGTGAAAAAAGTAAAACCTTCCTTTAGTAGTACCTCTCCAATTTTTTGACGGTTTTTCGTGGAATAGGCAAAGGGAAATAAGAATGTCATATATGCACGTTTAATCATTAATGGCGCTAAGTCCATGAAAACACCTCTTTTTACATCCGATTGATAAGAAACTTTTCCACAAAATCATTATTTTAAACATATAAAAGGATATCTCCAAAAGTTGAGATATCCTTTTTACTGTTATTTTCTATTCAAACACTTTTTTAAAGCGTTTTACACCATCTTGAACGGTTTCAAATGAACAAGCGACATTCATACGTAGGAAGCCATGACCTTCTTCCCCATATTTTGTCCCTGGCTCTAATGCAAGCTTTCCGATTTTTAATAAGCGATTCATGATGTCCTTTTCTTCAAGCTCTAGCTCGCGGTAATCAATCCAGATTAAATAAGTGGATTGTGGTATTGTGACACGAATGCCTGGAAGCTGCTCTAACTCGGCTTTTACATATTCCATATTTGTAGAAATATATGGAAGTAACTCGTCTAACCAAGGAGCTCCTTCTGTATAAGCGGCATGAAGTGCAACAGAGGCAAATGTATTTAACGAGCCTTGTCCACTTGCCATATTTATTGCCTCTAGCTGTAGACGTTTTTTCCTATCTGTTACGATCATATAAGAAACTTGAATTCCTGCTAAATTAAATGTTTTGGTAGGAGCCATGCAAGTAATAATACGATTGATCTCATCACCTGCAACCTTTGCTAGAGGAATATGCTTATCCCCGTTTAACATTAAATCAGCATGTATTTCATCAGAAATAATGATGACATCGTATTTAGCACAAAGTCGTACAATCTCCTTTAAAGTAGCTTCATCCCATACATAGCCTCCTGGATTGTGAGGGTTACATAATATGTAGGCTTTCACATCTTGCGCTAATGCCTGTTCAAAGGCTTCGAAATCATAGCCAATCACACCATCTTTTTCAACTAATGGGCAGCTTACAACTTCACGCCCATTACTTTTGGGGATGTTATAGAATGGTGGGTAGACTGGTGGCGAAATGAGTACTTTGTCACCAGGGTTTGTTAGGGCTACAATGCTATTGGCTAATGCCGCTACAACACCATTACAAAATAGGATAGATTCTTTATCAATATGCCAGGCATGGCGAGTATTTTGCCAGTCTACGATTGACTGAATCGCTTCTTCACCCATAAAACTATAGCCAAAAATAGTTTGTTCAGCGTGTTTCTGTAATGCCTTTGAAACGGCTATTGGTGCTGCAAAATCCATATCGGCTACCCACATTGGCAAGATATCTGACGCATCATCTAGGCCATATACCTTTTCCATTGCGTCCCATTTTACAGAGTTTGTACATCGACGTTTGAAAGTTTGATCAAAAATAGACAAGCAAATCACTCTTTTCTTTTTTATTTAATATGGTATCATACGGGTATGATCAAAGGATAACAGGTGAGTATTTTGGAAAATATAAAAATGAATCAAGCAGCTGTACATCTGCTAGAGGAGTGGGATCCATTCCACTTAGGTCCAGACCATTATGATACAGAAACGGCAGATGTAGTAGCAGCATTGCAAGGGATAGATGATCCATCGACACTTGCAAAAATTATTCAAGAAACATATGAGCATTCGTTTGAACAATGGATACCATTTGAAGATTGTGTAGCCATTTCTTACAAACTAATTGCTATTAAATTTGAAGCAAAATGTATTATTTAAAATATTTTGCATATTTCTTATAAAAAAAGGGGGCTGTCATTCGACAACCTCTTTTTTAATGTGCACGTTTGAGGCTAGTTCTTATTTAAATAAAGGTAAAATCCCCTGAATGAAAATAATGAAAATGGCAATTGGAGAAACGAAACGAACTAAAATATACCAGATATTAAACATTAAGCTAGATGCGGCTAATTCCTTACGTGAAATATCCTTCGTATAATAATAACCTGCAAATATAGAAATAAGGAAAGCTCCTATCGGCATGCCGATGCTGTTCGTCAGAAAATCAACAAAGTCAAAAATAGAGCGATCTAATATTTTTACATCTGATAATATACCAAACGACAGCGCACTTGGGATACCGAAAATAAAAATGATGATTCCACCAATCCAAGCAATCTTTCTACGTTTTTCTGGATGGTCTCCAATCGCAATGGCTACAACAATTTCTAACATAGAAATGGAGGAAGTGACGGTAGCAAATAGCAACAGGATGAAAAAAATGGTTAAGAATAGACCACCAAGTGGCAACTGCTCGAAAACAGCTGGCAAAATAATGAAAACAAGGCCAGGCCCTTGGTCAGGCGTATAGCCTAGAGCGAATACTGCGGGGAAAATAACAAGACCCGCAAGTAAAGAAATAATAATATTCATGGAAGCTACATTGATTGCTGAATTACCAATCTTCTCTGTTTTAGACAAATAGGAAGCATATGTAATCATAACGGCAATACCTACACTTAAAGAGAAGAAGGCTTGTCCTAAAGCCATTAAAAATGTTTCAGCGTTAAAGTAAGACCAATCAGGCACAAACATAAATTTAACGCCTTCCATTGCGCCATCTAAAGTTAAAGAGCGTATAACTAAGACAATGAAGAAAATAAAGAGCAAGGGCATCATCCATGTGCTGGCTTTTTCGATTCCACCCTTAATACCTGCCGATACAATCACTACTGTTAATAGCATGAATAGTCCCTGTACTAGAATGGCTTCGGAGGGGCTTGAAATAATATTGGTAAATAAATCTGCGTAATTCATCTCAGAACTAGCATTTGTTAGCTTAAATGTAATGGCACGACCCAAATAGCTTAAAATCCATCCACCAACAAC
Organism: Lysinibacillus sp. FSL L8-0126; assembly: GCF_038630385.1. NCBI lineage: Bacteria > Bacillati > Bacillota > Bacilli > Caryophanales > Bacillaceae > Lysinibacillus > Lysinibacillus sp. FSL L8-0126. The sequence goes on from NZ_CP152028.1 coordinate 2,579,032, forward strand.
ACTATAAAACGATAAGATAAGGCCCGCAATCACCATGCCACCCCAGCCAATCAAATACCACGGCTTTCCTGGCGCTTGTTCCTTAAAGGAAGTGACAGCGTCTTTTTGCCCTCGACGACCAATCATAAACTCAGCAATAAGCACTGGTAAGCCGATAAAAAATGTACATAAAATGAATAATAAAATAAAGACACTACCGCCATTAGTACCTGCCATATAGGGGAATTTCCAAATGGCTCCTAACCCTATAGCACTTCCAGCAGCAGCTAAAATAAAACCAATTTTAGTTGTAAACTGATCTCTCGATGACACGAAAATAAATCCTCCTTATACTAAAGTTTTATTTTACCTCAATATTCTCATAACACAAGCAGATATCAGAAAATTGACGATGGATATTCCTATATCAGCAGCTGTTTAGAAATGAAATAATAACATATTAGGAGGGGTCTTCTTTTTGAGTAAAAGGTATATTATTTTTGTAACAATTGGGTATAATATTTCGTTTCACTAACAAAAGGGGGAATCGCTTTGATGGAGTCGGACTTAATAGCAAGGGCCCAACAAGGAGATAAGGAGGCCTATACCGAGCTTATTCGTATCCATCAACGAACTGTTGAAAAATTTGCCTTTCAATGTGGTGTACATAGGAATGATTTAGCTGATGTTTCACAGGAGGTATTTGTCAAGTTGTATCGCTTTTTACATCAATTTAAGCAGAATCGTCTTACAACGTGGCTCTATAAAATCACCTTAAATGCTACTCGTGATTACTATCGCAAGGAACAACGACAGCAGGAAAAAGAGGACAAGCTACACGCTCAACAACAAAATAACTATTCATCTGCAGAAGATAATGTTCTTCTATTTGAAGAGGACAGGCTGTTACATAGTGCCATTCAAACTCTTGATGTAAAGTATCGCTATGCAATAAATCCATCCCAAACAACAATTAAAGTGGGCGTTAAACCAGAATCAATGCAGAAGATTGGTCAGCATTTAACCTTCCAGCTAAGTACAATGTCTACAGAAAAAGGCGGAGAACGTTGCATCATTACGGCCATTTCCGAGTAAGGAGATTTTTTGCCCCGTTTTTACACGTATGTTATAATTTAAGCGATATATACGTAGCAAACAAAAAGAAAGTGGGCAAAGGTTATGGTAAAAAAATATGAATTAGGAGACGTGTTGACCGGAAAAGTTACAGGTATTCAACCATACGGTGCATTCGTAGCACTAGATGACAATACGCAAGGCCTTGTGCATATTTCGGAAATAACATACGGCTTTGTTAAAGACGTTAGTGAGTTTTTAGCTGTTGGGCAGGAAGTAGAAGTAAAAATTCTTGAAATCGATGAAGAGGCCGAAAAAATTAGTTTATCGATGAGAGCGCTACAGGAACGCCCCACATCAGTACGAAAAAAAGATGCACCGCCGCGTAAAACATTGCAGGACCGTGTAGATGAATCGGATGCAAATGGTTTTAATTCCTTAAAAGATAAGTTGCAAGACTGGATCGAACAATCAGGACACTAAAAAAACGAGGATACTTTCGACGGAAGGGATCCTCGTTTTTTTGCTATTGTTTTTTTATTTTTCGGATTCGATATTGCAGGTTTTGGCGACTCATGCCAAGTGCATTCGCTGCTTTTGTAATATTGCCCTCATATAAATTTAAGACATTTTGCACATAATATGATTCGGCTTCACGCAAATAAGCATCCAGTGGCATGACTTCATGATTTTGATGAAACATAAAAAATTCTGGCTCACGATTGTTTGTGTCTTGCTGTTGTACCTTGAAGCGGAAATGGAGTGGCAATAAATCTGAAGTAACCGTTGACTCTGTTGTCATAAATGAAACGATTTCATCCAACAGCAGCTCAAGTTCCTTAAGATTTCCTGGCCAATCATATTGTAAAAATAATTCCTGTACATCTGGTGCAAGTTCAGTGACTTGGGAGGCAAAGCGTTCTCGATGTCGAGTAAAATAATCATCGACAAATGGAAGAATATCTTCTTTTCGATCCGTTAAATTAGGAATGGTAATAGCCATTGTTGCAAAGAAATAATAAAGTGACTTAGACAGCTTTTTTTCAGCGATCAATGTAATGGGGTCACTGCCCACACTTCCAATCAGCATATATTTGGACTGTGGAAGGGATTGTAGTATAGCTAAAAGTTGTTCCTGAATGTCTAAGCTCAAAAAATCTATGCGTTCAAAGAAAAAGGTATAGTCCGTATCTTCTTCTAACAGTTGCTGTAATTTATCCAGCACGGATTGAGCAGAACGGCGGCTGACAAGCGTCACAAAAGCTTCAGGATCTGGAGAGGCTGCATGGTGGATTCCTTCAGCCACTAAATCTTTCCCTGTGCCAGATTCACCAATTAATAATACAGGTAATTTTACGGCTGCTGCTTTTTTAGCATTCTCGATAACCTGCTTCATTGATTCTGAATCAGCTTTAATCATATCAAATGTTAATGGTTCATCATAACGACGAAGGGGTTGATAAACAAGCTTTTCAAGTGAGGTAATATCTCGAGCAAATTCTATTGCCCCGATGAGTTTACCTTCCACAAAAAGTGGAAAAGTATCATTGATTGTTGTAATTTCATGACCATTTTTATTCCAATAGGATTGTTTAACATTGATTTCCTTTTTTCCTGTTTGTAAAACACGCATTAATGTACTTTCGTGTTGACGGAACGAAAACATTTCAATAATGGAACGGTCCGCAAGTTCATCAAAATGAAATCCTTCAATTTCTTTCATTTTTGTATTGTAAATAATTGTTTTACCAGATAGGTCTACTGCATGGATACCAACGGATACATTTGTTGCAATAAACTCATAAAAAGGTAGTAAAGGTTCAGAATTTTTCATAAAAATGTGCACCTCAAAAATTTTTTACTTGAAATATGCAACAAAATTTTGCATTATAATAAGTGTAAGAATATTTTATACGCAAAGATATTTTGCGTCAATGTTTTTTGCATACCCAAATACATCTCACAAGGGAGGATTAAGTATGATTCCATACAAACACGAACCATTCACAGATTTTTCACAAGAGGCAAACTACAATGCTTATGTGGAGGCTTTAAATAAAGTTGAAGGTTACTTAGGTCAAGACTACCCACTAATTATTGGTGGCGAGCGCATTACAACAGAAGACAAAATCGTTTCGTACAATCCTGCAAAGAAAACAGAAGTGATTGGCCGTGTGTCAAAAGCAAGCAAAGAGTTAGCTGAAAAAGCGATGCAAGCAGCGGATGAAACATTCAAAACATGGAAAAAAGTTGACCCTGCGATTCGTGCTGACGTTTTGTTCAAAGCAGCAGCTATTATTCGTCGTCGTAAACATGAATTCTCTGCATTATTAACAAAAGAAGCAGGGAAACCTTGGGCAGAGGCAGATGCAGATACAGCGGAAGCAATCGACTTCTTGGAATACTATGGTCGCCAAATGCTACGCATTAAAGGCGGTCAACCAGTAGAAAGCCGTCCAGGCGAATACAACCGTTATGACTATATTCCATTAGGAATCGGTATCGTTATTTCTCCTTGGAACTTCCCATTTGCTATCATGGCTGGTACAACAGTGGCGGCTTTAGTAACAGGGAACACAGTCTTATTAAAACCAGCTTCTACAACACCAGTAGTGGCGTATAAATTTATCGAAGTATTAGAAGAAGCAGGTCTTCCAGCAGGTGCCGTGAACTTCGTACCAGGTTCTGGTGCTGAAGTAGGCGACTACTTAGTCGATCATCCAAAAACACGCTTCATCAGCTTCACAGGTTCACGTGATGTTGGTTTACGTATCAACCAACGTGCTTCTGTATTAAATGATGGTCAAATTTGGATTAAACGTGTCATCGCTGAAATGGGCGGTAAAGATACAATCGTAGTGGATAAAGAAGCAGACTTAGAATTAGCTGCACAATCAATCGTCAAATCAGCATTTGGCTTCTCAGGTCAAAAATGTTCAGCATGTTCTCGTGCAGTCATCGTTGAAGATGTGTATGAGCAAGTTGTTAATCGTGTAGAAGAATTAACAAATGCTTTAACAGTTGGAGATCCAACAGATTTCAGCAACTTCATGGCAACAGTTATTGACCAAGCGGCATTCAACAAAATTACGGAATACATCGAAATCGGTAAAGGCGAAGGTCGTCTAGTGGCTGGTGGTACAGCAGATGATTCAGTCGGTTACTTCGTACAGCCAACTGTGTTCGCAGACGTAGAACCTTCTGCACGTATTATGAAAGAAGAAATCTTCGGGCCAGTGGTAGCGATCGCAAAAGCAAAAGATTTCGATCACGCAATTGAAATTGCGAACGATACAGAATACGGTTTAACAGGTGCAGTCATCACGAAAAACCGTGTGAACTTAGAAAAAGCACGTGAAGAATTCCATGTAGGAAACCTTTACTTCAACCGTGGCTGTACAGGTGCCATCGTTGGCTACCAACCATTTGGTGGCTTCAACATGTCAGGTACAGACTCAAAAGCAGGTGGCCCAGACTACCTACAGCTGCATATGCAAGCAAAAACAACTTCAGAAATGCTTTAATTTTATATTGACGTTAGGGCTACTCTAATAAGTAGAAATTAAAGCATTATGACAGGATTTGCAAAACTTCTCCAGGTAATACTATCCCTGGCTCAAACCGTAGACACTCATGACGAGGTAGTTTATTTTGGAGAAGTGAGCAAATTTATGGTTGAATTGTTGCTGAATTCTTAATTATTCTACTCATAGAGATACATAGTCCCTATCTTCCATAGATTTTTCATCATGATTTAGTAAGGAGAGAATAGGATATGACAAAAACTCAACAAGTTATTGAACAAACACAAAATTATGGTGCAGCAAACTATCATCCACTGCCAATCGTAATTTCAGAGGCTGAGGGTGCTTGGGTTAAAGATCCAGAGGGCAACAAATATTTAGATATGCTATCAGCTTATTCAGCTGTAAACCAAGGACACCGTCACCCAAAAATTATTGCTGCTTTAAAAGAACAAGCTGATAAAGTAACGTTAACTTCACGTGCATTTTACAGCGAAAATCTTGGTGAATGGTATGAGCTAGTAGGAAAATTAACAAATAAAGAAATGGTCTTACCAATGAATACTGGTGCTGAAGCAGTAGAGACTGCCTTTAAAGCAGCTCGTCGTTGGGCATATGATGTAAAAGGCGTAGAAGATGGCAAGGCTGAAGTTATTGCATGTAATGGTAACTTCCACGGTCGTACAATGCTTGCTGTATCTTTATCTTCTGACGAAGAATACCGTCGTGGCTTCGGTCCAATGTTACCAAACGTTAAATTAGTAGACTATGGTAATCTTGAAGCATTAAAAGCAGCTATTACACCAAACACTGCAGCATTCTTAATCGAACCAATTCAAGGCGAAGCTGGTATTGTCATTCCAACAGAAGGCTTCTTAAAAGCTGCTCGTGAACTTTGCCGTGAAAACAACGTATTATTCATTGCTGACGAAATTCAAGCAGGTCTAGCACGTACTGGTAAAATGTTTGCTTGTGATTGGGAAGAAGTAGAACCAGATATGTACATCTTAGGTAAAGCACTAGGTGGCGGTGTATTCCCTATTTCTTGTGTGGCTGCAAACCGTAATATCCTAGGCGTATTCAACCCGGGTTCTCATGGTTCAACTTTCGGTGGAAATCCTTTAGCTTGTGCAGTTTCAATTGCATCAATTAAAGTGTTATTAGATGAAAAATTAGCAGAACGTTCACATGACCTTGGTGAATATTTCAAAGGTAAATTAAGAGAAATTAACAACCCGGTTATTAAAGAAGTACGTGGTCGTGGCTTATTTATCGGTATGGAATTAACAGAGGCAGCGCGTCCATACTGTGAAAAACTAAAAGAATTAGGTCTATTATGTAAAGAAACACATGATACAGTTATTCGTTTTGCACCACCACTTGTTATTTCTCAAGAGGATTTAGATTGGTCAATTGAACAAATTGAAAAAGTATTTAAACTTTAACAAAATGTTCACATTTTAATTCGGAAGTATGTTACAATGATGCCGATATACTATCATTAAAAAAAACAAAGAGGCGATTTAATATGTCTGAAAACTTAAATCTTTTCACATCAACACAAGATGTCATTCAAGATGCTCTAAATAAACTTGGCTATGATGAAGCAATGTATGAATTACTAAAAGAACCGCTTCGCATGCTACAAGTACGCATTCCAGTGAAAATGGATGATGGTACAACAAAAGTATTTACTGGTTACCGTGCACAACATAATGATGCTGTAGGACCAACTAAAGGTGGGGTTCGTTTCCACCCACAAGTGTCTGAGGAGGAAGTTAAAGCGCTTTCAATGTGGATGACATTGAAATGTGGTATTGTCGATCTACCATACGGTGGTGGTAAAGGCGGTGTCATTTGTGATCCTCGTCAAATGTCTATGGGCGAAATCGAGCGTTTAAGCCGTGGTTATGTACGTGCAGTAAGTCAAATCGTAGGACCAACAAAAGATATTCCTGCGCCAGACGTATTTACAAATGCACAAATTATGGCATGGATGATGGATGAATATAGCCGCATGGATGAATTCAACTCTCCAGGCTTCATCACTGGTAAGCCACTAGTACTTGGTGGTTCTCAAGGTCGTGATCGTGCGACTGCACAAGGTGTTACAATCGTAATCGAAGAAGCAGCAAAAAAACGTGGCATTGACATTAAAGGTGCTCGCGTTGTGATTCAAGGATTTGGTAATGCAGGTAGCTTCCTTGCGAAATTCATGCATGATTTAGGTGCAAAAGTAATCGGTATTTCAGATGCTTATGGTGCACTGCATGATCCTGAAGGTTTAGATATCGACTATTTATTAGATCGTCGTGATAGCTTCGGAACAGTAACAACTTTATTTGAAAACACGATTTCAAACAAAGAATTATTAGAGCTTGATTGTGATATTTTAGTGCCAGCTGCTATTGAAAACCAAATTACTGCTGACAATGCACACAATATTAAAGCCACTATCGTAGTAGAAGCAGCAAACGGTCCAACAACATCTGAAGCAACTAAAATCTTAACAGAGCGTGGCATTTTACTTGTACCAGACGTATTAGCCTCTGCTGGTGGTGTGACAGTTTCTTACTTTGAATGGGTACAAAATAACCAAGGTTATTATTGGACAGAAGAAGAAGTTGAAGAGCGTCTATACAAAAAAATGGTTGAAGCATTTGACAATGTTTATACAACAGCAACAACACGTAACATCAACATGCGCTTAGCGGCTTACATGGTAGGTGTTCGCCGTACTGCTGAAGCTTCACGCTTCCGTGGATGGGTTTAAGTAGAAGATAAATGAAATGAAACGAGTCATTCCTATAATAATGGGGTGACTCGTTTTTTCTTGTTTATTTGTTTGAATAAGGTGCTCAAGGCGCTGTTGTACTAATCTAAGTAGTAATGACGTAATAAGTATACGCAATATTCCATTTATATAGAGGGTGACTCAACAAAATCTGAACAATCACTAGTATTATGATTGCAAAGTCGGCGTTTAATCTTTGCTTTCTCCAATATAAATATGAGAAAATCCAACTAGAAAGGGGCGAATTAAATGGATTCATTTACATTTTTTAACCCAGTGAAGCTCCATTTTGGTGAAGATGCACTGGAAAAATTACCGAACGAATTAGCGCAATATGGCGAGAAGGTACTAGTTGTCTATGGTGGCGGAAGCATCAAAGCGAATGGTGTTTACAATGCTGTTATAGAGAAATTACAACAGGCAAATAAAACAATAGTTGAATTAAGTGGTGTTGAACCAAATCCACGTGTGGAAACAGCGAGACGTGGTATTGAAATTTGTAAAACTGAAGGCATTGATTTAGTGCTAGCTATTGGTGGCGGCTCTGTTATTGATTGTTCCAAATTAATTGCTGCCGGTGCAAAATATAATGGTGATGCTTGGGATATCGTAAAACGTAAGGTAATTGTAGAGCAAGCCATACCGTTAGGAACGGTATTAACGCTTGCAGCTACTGGTTCTGAAATGAACTCAGGATCTGTTATTACCAATGCAGCTACCGAAGAGAAACTAAGCTGGGGTAGTCCAGCGACATTCCCGAAATTTTCAATACTGAATCCAGTCTATACGGTGACGGTACCTAAAAACCACACCGTTTATGGAATCGTTGATATGATGTCACATGTTTTCGAACAATATTTCCATAACACAACGAATACTCCGATTACAGATGAAATGTGTGAAGGAGTATTACGAACGGTTATTACGACAGCGCCCAAATTACTTGAGGATTTAGAGAGTACGACATTACGTGAAACGATTTTATTGGCGGGGACAATTGGTTTAAATGGATTCTTATCAATCGGCTCTCGTGGTGATTGGGCATCTCATAATATTGAGCATGCTGTATCCGCTGTATACGATATTCCACATGCAGGGGGATTAGCTATCCTCCAGCCACATTGGATGCGTTTAAATGTGCCTGTGAATCCTGAGCGTTTTGCGGGTATAGCAACACGTGTATTTGGGGTCGACGCAACAGGCAAGACAGTAGAAGAAGTTGCTTACGAAGGAATCGATCGTCTATCAGCATTTTGGACGTCATTAGGGGCGCCTAATCGCTTGGCTGATTATGATATTGATGATTCGAAATTCCAACAGATTGTAGAGCATGCTATGCAGAACGGTCCTTTTGGAAACTTTAATAAACTGCAAGAGGAAGATGTAAGAACCATTTTACAAAATTCTCTTTAAAACAATGAGTGTGAGGCTATGATTTATGGTCTTGCACGCATTGTTTTTTTTAGGTTTCATGAATCGAAATGTTAAGAAAAATTAACGATTTATGTTGAATTTTGTCGTAGAAGTTTCTTAAGTCCTGCGATATAGTGAAATAGATAGATGAATAAGATGGTAGAAATATAATTTTCATTGTTTTTAGGTGAGAAAAGTCATGTGAAAATTGAATTGTTGGTTAATTGTTGAAAACAATATTACTTTTGAATAAGAAGAAAAGTATTTTTGTCGTAATTGCTCGAATGATGTAAAGATGTTCAGAAATTGTTCAGCCATCTTTATTAAAATAATGACAATTTAAAACAAAGGGGAGAGGGATCAAATGTTGAAACGATTGTTAGAGAAGCGCATTGTTACATTAAATTGTGTGGAGATACCATTTCAACAGCATGTTTATAAAATGCAAAATTGTGTAGAAGTATTGGGAATTGAAGCGAAATCTCTACAAATTGAAAATAATAAAATTATCACAGGATACATTGATGATCAAAGTATATTTTTCAAAAGCTTACGTTTTGGACAAACGATTATTCATTTTTCGGATGGTGTAAATAAAGCAATTGTACAATTATTTGTTCGTCCTTCTGGAGAAATTGTTGTAGAAGTAAAGCCTTATTTAGGAGAAGCTGAAATTGTCACTGTGTATTATCGAACAATTTTAGCGGATACATTTATCGCAATTGATTTAAAAGGTGCTTTAAAACATTATCTGGTGGCCCATCAATTCATGAACAGAGAAGATTCGATTGCAGAGGTGCACTATCAATCCATGCATCCAAATGTTTTAAAGGATTCTTTTGCTGGACATTTTGTATTAGGTTATCATATGGATGGCAGAGAAATTCAAAATGCTAATGAATATGCTTTAGCTAACCGTCAAGCTTCATTACAATTTTCGAAAATCATCATTCTACAAAGGGGGAAGAGAAAGGCGATAGCCTGTGACAGACTGCTTACTTTTATGATTACCAACCATGTCTTTGTTGGGTACGAGGATATACCTGATTATCAAAATGAAGTTGAAAATTATGTAAAACGAGATTGTTTAATACCAGTATAACAAATAGCCAACTGCCTGAAATATGGCAATTGGCTATTTGTTTTCTTTAAATGATTATATGGTGTCTTTTGGTTTTTCGTTAACATGTACCCAATTTGTTTTTCCATCATCTTCATCAAATAAAATCGCTACTTTCGATACCCCTTTTTGGCTTAAGATGACCTCTGTTAAATGGTCACGTACGTCATCTAAAAAAGCCAGCGATAAATGAGGATCCGCTTCAGCTACTAATTCGACATGCAAAAATTCTCCTTCTTTAATTACTTCAAGGCGGAAGATATCTTTAATATTGGGATCATCCATTACAATATGGGCGATGTGATTTAACATTTCCTCGTCAGTCTCCCCAATGACGCCACGAGCGTTATCTAGAAATACTTTACCGACAACATAAAACATCATCGCGCCAATAATCATCGAAACAAGACCTTCTATTCGGCCCCAACCAGTAAAGTAGGCAATTAAAATGGCAGCAAAGGCTAAAAAGTTTCCGCTAGTAGCAACTAAATCTTCCATAAAGACTAATTTGGTTGCAGGCTTTGCACGATTTAAATAAGAAAACGCTTTTGGAATTGTGGAGAGACCTGCTTTTTCTTGACCCGCTTCATGCAGCACTTCAGCAGCTGCTTTGGCAAGCACTGTACCCTCTAAAACAATCCCTATGAATAATACCCCGAGTGCAATTAGTATTCCACTAGACTCTCCTGTAGGATGAATAAAATGATGCCAACCTTCTTTTATCGTTTCATAAGAAAGGATAGCTACAATAATGACAGCAAATAAGCAGACTAAATTGACAATTCGACCGAAACCACCGGGAAATTGTTTTGTAGGTGCCTTTTTTGAAAGTGCTGAGCCTATATACACAAATAATTGGTTTGCTGCATCACCGAGAGAGTGCATCATTTCTGCAAACATGGCAACATTACCAGTTAAGAAAAAGGCGACTCCTTTGATGATTCCTAAAAAGGTGTTGACACATGCTGCCAATAGGGAGGGTTTGTTGCCATCCTTTAGTAATTTTAATAGTTCTGCCATAAAAAATCCTCCAACTAGTTTAAAATTTCCATTTCGATTTTTTCTATATAAGATAGTGCTCGTAATGAACGATAAAATGATAATAGGTTATCAGAGACAATTAAGGATAGCCGCAAGTCCAATTCATGTAAAACATTATCATTTTTTAAAGGTACATCTTTAATGCGGATATTTTCGATGATAATGTTGTTGTCCTTTAAAAATAATAGAAATGATTCCGTATGGTTGTCATCATCAATTTGGACTTTTAATAAAATTTCTCGCATTCGAATTCGCTTAGGTCCAATTTTCATCAGGAAAGGCGATAGTATTTCAATGCCGAACACAATAATTACGACAGCTAGCGTTGCATCCATATAAAATCCTGCACCAACTGCAATACCGATACCAGCGGCTCCCCATATCATGGCTGCAGTTGTTAATCCCGTAATGCTATCATTGCCACGTCTTAAAATGACACCTGCTCCAAGAAACCCAATCCCGCTGACAATTTGTGCAGCTAAACGGAGAGGATCCATCGTAATATTAATATCTTCTCTGGAAGGAGTTGAGTATGCTGTTTCAATGGAGATGATGGTTAATAGGCAGCTGAAAGTAGCAATAACTAAACTGGTTTTTAATCCAACTGGCTTCTTCTTTAATTCCCTTTCGATACCGATCACTAAACTTAATGTGGCTGCAATAATTAATTTTATGCCAACTTCATATGTAATCATATTTTCCAATAATGTTTCCATACACAACCCTCCATAGATATTTCGTATTGCTAAGAGATATGCAAGCTGTCATTATTATATGTGCATTACTTTTTTGTATTGTACATCATGGAAGTAAGGAAATATAATTATTTTTTTCTTGATTAAGCAGATGTTTTTTTGGAAATGAAAGAGAAGTATCAGACATAGAAAATCTCCTTCTTGTAATGAATGGAGTGGAGCTTGTTTTTTCAGCGGGGATTCAAACACCTGGTGAAATAGGGGAACCTATGTGCTAAGGTAATGTGTTTGCATGAGGCAGATCAATTAACTGTTGTTACAAGACGTAATAGCTTCTGGGGATTCAGTTTGAATATTACGCGCGAGGCATCAATGATGGAGGTGAGATTTTTGGAGCAACCTAAAATTCATCCATACATCCCAATCGTAATTGGTGTTATTTCAGTATCCATGTCCGCTATTTTTGTGAAATTAGCATCAGCGGAAGCTGGCATCATAGCTTTTTATCGTATGCTATTTTCTGTTTTAATAATGGCACCGTTATTTTTGAGGAAGTATACAAAGGAGTTAACAGCTTTAAGTAGACGTGATTGGTTATTTTCTTCAGTTGCGGGAATCTTTTTAGCTTTCCATTTTATTTTATGGTTTGAATCACTCAACTATACTTCAGTAGCAAGCTCTACAGTTTTGGTGACATTACAGCCGTTGTTTGCATTTGTGGGAACATACTTTTTCTTTAAAGAGAAGATAACAAAGAAAACGATCGTTGCAGGTACCATCGCTATAGTAGGCAGTGTGTTAATCAGTTGGGGGGATTTTAAAGTAAGTGGAACAGCTTTTTATGGAGATATACTTGCGCTCATTGCTTGTGCGCTTGCTACGGCTTATTTTCTATTAGGACAGGATGTGCGTAAAAGATTATCTTTAATGACGTATACGATGGTTGTGTATGTTGTGTGTACCATTACTTTACTTTTTTATGTATTGATTAAAGGAGAATCTTTTGGTCCATACTCTTCGATGGATTGGTTATGGTTTTTCTTATTAGCGTTAGTCCCTAATTTATTGGGTCATACTCTATTTAATTGGTCTATTAAATATGTTAGTACGAATGTTGTTTCAATCGCTATATTATTTGAACCTGTAGGGGCAGCTCTTTTAGCCTTGCTGATATTTAAAGAGTATTTGATTATGACACAAATCATTGGTGGATTGATTGTATTAGCAGGGATTCTATTGTTTGTCATCGATGTTAAAAAGATTTTTAATTTTTTTACGAAAAATGCTTGATTTTTATAATGCTATATTATATATTATTACTTGTCCTTAACAAGAAGGAACGCTTGAAAATAAAGTTTTAAAAAGTTGTTGACTTCTTGTTGTGAACAAGATATGATAATAAAGTCGCTGAAAACGACTTGAATAAAATGAACCTTGAAAACTGAACAAGCAAAACGTAATCAATAAAGTTTTCAGTAACTAACTTCGGTTAGTGAACGAAACAAAATTTTGGACATCAAAATGATGCCAGCAAAACAATTTGAGCTATTCAAATTTCTTTTATGGAGAGTTTGATCCTGGCTCAGGACGAACGCTGGCGGCGTGCCTAATACATGCAAGTCGAGCGAACAGAGAAGGAGCTTGCTCCTTCGACGTTAGCGGCGGACGGGTGAGTAACACGTGGGCAACCTACCTTATAGTTTGGGATAACTCCGGGAAACCGGGGCTAATACCGAATAATCTGTTTCACCTCATGGTGAAATACTGAAAGACGGTTTCGGCTGTCGCTATAGGATGGGCCCGCGGCGCATTAGCTAGTTGGTGAGGTAACGGCTCACCAAGGCGACGATGCGTAGCCGACCTGAGAGGGTGATCGGCCACACTGGGACTGAGACACGGCCCAGACTCCTACGGGAGGCAGCAGTAGGGAATCTTCCACAATGGGCGAAAGCCTGATGGAGCAACGCCGCGTGAGTGAAGAAGGATTTCGGTTCGTAAAACTCTGTTGTAAGGGAAGAACAAGTACAGTAGTAACTGGCTGTACCTTGACGGTACCTTATTAGAAAGCCACGGCTAACTACGTGCCAGCAGCCGCGGTAATACGTAGGTGGCAAGCGTTGTCCGGAATTATTGGGCGTAAAGCGCGCGCAGGTGGTTTCTTAAGTCTGATGTGAAAGCCCACGGCTCAACCGTGGAGGGTCATTGGAAACTGGGAGACTTGAGTGCAGAAGAGGATAGTGGAATTCCAAGTGTAGCGGTGAAATGCGTAGAGATTTGGAGGAACACCAGTGGCGAAGGCGACTATCTGGTCTGTAACTGACACTGAGGCGCGAAAGCGTGGGGAGCAAACAGGATTAGATACCCTGGTAGTCCACGCCGTAAACGATGAGTGCTAAGTGTTAGGGGGTTTCCGCCCCTTAGTGCTGCAGCTAACGCATTAAGCACTCCGCCTGGGGAGTACGGTCGCAAGACTGAAACTCAAAGGAATTGACGGGGGCCCGCACAAGCGGTGGAGCATGTGGTTTAATTCGAAGCAACGCGAAGAACCTTACCAGGTCTTGACATCCCGTTGACCACTGTAGAGATATAGTTTCCCCTTCGGGGGCAACGGTGACAGGTGGTGCATGGTTGTCGTCAGCTCGTGTCGTGAGATGTTGGGTTAAGTCCCGCAACGAGCGCAACCCTTGATCTTAGTTGCCATCATTTAGTTGGGCACTCTAAGGTGACTGCCGGTGACAAACCGGAGGAAGGTGGGGATGACGTCAAATCATCATGCCCCTTATGACCTGGGCTACACACGTGCTACAATGGACGATACAAACGGTTGCCAACTCGCGAGAGGGAGCTAATCCGATAAAGTCGTTCTCAGTTCGGATTGTAGGCTGCAACTCGCCTACATGAAGCCGGAATCGCTAGTAATCGCGGATCAGCATGCCGCGGTGAATACGTTCCCGGGCCTTGTACACACCGCCCGTCACACCACGAGAGTTTGTAACACCCGAAGTCGGTGAGGTAACCTTTTGGAGCCAGCCGCCGAAGGTGGGATAGATGATTGGGGTGAAGTCGTAACAAGGTAGCCGTATCGGAAGGTGCGGCTGGATCACCTCCTTTCTAAGGATTATTTCGGAATACAAACCTAGGGTTTGTAAGATTACGTTTTGCGTTCAGTTTTGAAGGTTCATTCTTCTTGAATGAATTACTTCTAATTATGTGCTCCTGTCGCTACGCTTTCGTCGCAAAGCTGCGAGATGTAGAAGCAGGCAGTAGCTTTGTTCTTTGAAAACTGGATAAAACGACATTGAAATTGTAACAAACACATTTATTTTTTAAGTTTTTTTATAGGCTTAATAACTTGGTTAAGTTATTAAGGGCGCACGGCGAATGCCTTGGCACTAGGAGCCGAAGAAGGACGGCACTAACACCGATATGCTTCGGGGAGCTGTAAGTGAGCTTTGATCCGGAGATTTCCGAATGGGGGAACCCACTACGTTTAATCGCGTAGTATCTTGACGTGAATACATAGCGTCTTGAAGGCAGACCCAGGGAACTGAAACATCTAAGTACCTGGAGGAAGAGAAAGAAAAATCGATTCCCTGAGTAGCGGCGAGCGAAACGGGAAGAGCCCAAACCAAGAGGCTTGCCTCTTGGGGTTGTAGGACACTCAATACGGAGTTACAAAAGAGCGAGTTAGATGAAGCGACTTGGAAAGGTCCGCCAGAGCAGGTAAAAGCCCTGTAGTCGAAAGTTCGTTCTCTCCTGAGTGGATCCTGAGTACGGCGGAACACGTGAAATTCCGTCGGAATCCGGGAGGACCATCTCCCAAGGCTAAATACTACCTAGTGACCGATAGTGAACCAGTACCGTGAGGGAAAGGTGAAAAGCACCCCGGAAGGGGAGTGAAAGAGATCCTGAAACCGTGTGCCTACAAGTAGTTAGAGCCCGTTAATGGGTGATAGCGTGCCTTTTGTAGAATGAACCGGCGAGTTACGATTACGTGCGAGGTTAAGCTTTAGAAGGCGGAGCCGCAGCGAAAGCGAGTCTGAATAGGGCGAAATAGTACGTGGTCGTAGACCCGAAACCAGGTGATCTACCCATGTCCAGGGTGAAGGTAAGGTAACACTTACTGGAGGCCCGAACCCACGCACGTTGAAAAGTGCGGGGATGAGGTGTGGGTAGCGGAGAAATTCCAATCGAACTTGGAGATAGCTGGTTCTCTCCGAAATAGCTTTAGGGCTAGCCTCGTGATGAGAATACTGGAGGTAGAGCACTGTTTGGACTAGGGGGCCATCCCGGTTTACCGAATTCAGACAAACTCCGAATGCCAGATATTTATACACGGGAGTCAGACTGCGAGTGATAAGATCCGTAGTCAAAAGGGAAACAGCCCAGACCACCAGCTAAGGTCCCAAAGTAATCGTTAAGTGGAAAAGGATGTGGCGTTGCACAGACAACCAGGATGTTGGCTTAGAAGCAGCCATCATTTAAAGAGTGCGTAATAGCTCACTGGTCGAGTGACGCTGCGCCGAAAATGTATCGGGGCTAAACGATTCACCGAAGCTGTGGATTGACATCTACGATGTCAGTGGTAGGAGAGCGTTCTAAGTGCGTTGAAGTCAGACCGGAAGGACTGGTGGAGCGCTTAGAAGTGAGAATGCCGGTATGAGTAGCGAAAGACGGGTGAGAATCCCGTCCACCGTATGACTAAGGTTTCCTGAGGAAGGCTCGTCCGCTCAGGGTTAGTCGGGACCTAAGCCGAGGCCGATAGGCGTAGGCGATGGACAACAGGTTGATATTCCTGTACCACCTCCTCACCGTTTGAGAAATGGGGGGACGCAGTAGGATAGGGTAAGCGCGCTGTTGGTTATGCGCGTCCAAGCAGTAAGGCGTGTGTGTAGGCAAATCCGCACACTGTAACGTTGAGCTGTGATGGCGAGTCCGTATGGACGAAGTTCCTGATTTCACACTGCCAAGAAAAGCCTCTATCGAGGTGAGAGGTGCCCGTACCGCAAACCGACACAGGTAGTCGAGGAGAGAATCCTAAGGTGTGCGAGAGAACTCTCGTTAAGGAACTCGGCAAAATGACCCCGTAACTTCGGGAGAAGGGGTGCTCTTGAGCGTGCAAGCGCATGAGAGCCGCAGTGAATAGGCCCAGGCGACTGTTTAGCAAAAACACAGGTCTCTGCAAAACCGTAAGGTGACGTATAGGGGCTGACGCCTGCCCGGTGCTGGAAGGTTAAGAGGAGTGGTTAGCGCAAGCGAAGCTGCGAATTGAAGCCCCAGTAAACGGCGGCCGTAACTATAACGGTCCTAAGGTAGCGAAATTCCTTGTCGGGTAAGTTCCGACCCGCACGAAAGGCGTAACGATCTGGGCACTGTCTCAACGAGAGACTCGGTGAAATTATAGTACCTGTGAAGATGCAGGTTACCCGCGACAGGACGGAAAGACCCCGTGGAGCTTTACTGTAGCCTGATATTGAATTTTGGTACAACTTGTACAGGATAGGTAGGAGCCAGAGATCTCGGAGCGCCAGCTTCGAAGGAGGCGTCGGTGGGATACTACCCTGGTTGTATTGAAATTCTAACCCATGCCCCTTAGCGGGGCAGGAGACAGTGTCAGGCGGACAGTTTGACTGGGGCGGTCGCCTCCTAAAAGGTAACGGAGGCGCCCAAAGGTTCCCTCAGAATGGTTGGAAATCATTCGTAGAGTGTAAAGGCACAAGGGAGCTTGACTGCGAGACCTACAAGTCGAGCAGGGTCGAAAGACGGGCTTAGTGATCCGGTGGTTCCGCATGGAAGGGCCATCGCTCAACGGATAAAAGCTACCCCGGGGATAACAGGCTTATCTCCCCCAAGAGTCCACATCGACGGGGAGGTTTGGCACCTCGATGTCGGCTCATCGCATCCTGGGGCTGTAGTCGGTCCCAAGGGTTGGGCTGTTCGCCCATTAAAGCGGTACGCGAGCTGGGTTCAGAACGTCGTGAGACAGTTCGGTCCCTATCCGTCGTGGGCGTAGGAAATTTGAGAGGAGCTGTCCTTAGTACGAGAGGACCGGGATGGACACACCGCTGGTGTACCAGTTGTCTTGCCAAAGGCATCGCTGGGTAGCTATGTGTGGACGGGATAAGTGCTGAAAGCATCTAAGCATGAAGCCCCCCTCAAGATGAGATTTCCCATTACGCAAGTAAGTAAGATCCCTCAAAGACGATGAGGTAGATAGGTTCGAGGTGGAAGTGTGGTGACACATGGAGCTGACGAATACTAATCGATCGAGGACTTAACCAAAATGTTTGAACCATTCAATGAACCGTTTATCCAGTTTTGAAAGAACAACTCTTTCAAAAAAGAGAGCTTCAAGACACCATTTATTTTGAAGCTGATATAAAGGAACTTCTGCTAAGAACGCAACATCCATGTTGCAACGCAGAAGCCAGCACATCCATGTGCAAGTCTAGTGATGATGGCAAAGAGGTCACACCCGTTCCCATACCGAACACGGAAGTTAAGCTCTTTAGCGCCGATGGTAGTTGGGGGCTTCCCCCTGTGAGAGTAGGACGTCGCTAGGCATAATACCCAGGAGGATTAGCTCAGCTGGGAGAGCATCTGCCTTACAAGCAGAGGGTCGGCGGTTCGAGCCCGTCATCCTCCACCATATGCCGGTTTAGCTCAGCAGGTAGAGCAACTGACTTGTAATCAGTAGGTCGTGGGTTCGATTCCTATAGCCGGCACCATTTTTTTAGAGCCATTAGCTCAGTTGGTAGAGCATCTGACTTTTAATCAGAGGGTCGAAGGTTCGAGTCCTTCATGGCTCACCATTTTTAAATAATAATAAGCGGGTGTGGCGGAATTGGCAGACGCACTAGACTTAGGATCTAGCGCCGCAAGGCGTGGGGGTTCGACTCCCTTCACCCGCACCATTATTTCATTGCCAGATAAAAAAACTTATGCACATGCGGAAGTAGTTCAGTGGTAGAACACCACCTTGCCAAGGTGGGGGTCGCGAGTTCGAACCTCGTCTTCCGCTCCAAATGTGCCGGGGTGGCGGAACTGGCAGACGCACAGGACTTAAAATCCTGCGGTAGGTGACTACCGTACCGGTTCGATTCCGGTCCTCGGCACCATTTTTAATGCGCCCGTAGCTCAATTGGATAGAGCGTCTGACTACGGATCAGAAGGTTATGGGTTCGACTCCTGTCGGGCGCGCCAAAAAGAACGGGAAGTAGCTCAGCTTGGTAGAGCACTTGGTTTGGGACCAAGGGGTCGCAGGTTCGAATCCTGTCTTCCCGACCATTTCCAAAGAAATTATGGGGCCTTAGCTCAGCTGGGAGAGCGCCTGCCTTGCACGCAGGAGGTCAGCGGTTCGATCCCGCTAGGCTCCACCATAATAAATTAACCAGTATAAAGATCCTGGCGGCGTAGCTCAGCTGGCTAGAGCGTACGGTTCATACCCGTAAGGTCGGGGGTTCGATCCCCTCTGCCGCCATCTTAAAGGACCTTTAGCTCAGTTGGTTAGAGCAGACGGCTCATAACCGTCCGGTCGCAGGTTCGAGTCCTGCAAGGTCCACCATTTATATATTGCAACGGAGGTATACCCAAGTCTGGCTGAAGGGATCGGTCTTGAAAACCGACAGGCGGGTAACACCGCGCGGGGGTTCGAATCCCTCTACCTCCTCCAGTTTTAAATCTTTATAAATGGTGCTTTAAAAACTCGAAACCGTATAAAATTATCGCGGGGTGGAGCAGTGGTAGCTCGTCGGGCTCATAACCCGAAGGTCGTTGGTTCAAATCCGGCCCCCGCAACCAAATGGTCCCGTGGTGTAGCGGTTAACATGCCTGCCTGTCACGCAGGAGATCGCCGGTTCGATCCCGGTCGGGACCGCCATTATTTTCATAAGAAGATATGATAAGCAAAAGAAAATAAGCTTAGCATGGACGAAATGGGTCAGTAGCTCAGTTGGTAGAGCATTAGATTGAAGCTCTAAGTGTCGGCGGTTCGATTCCGTCCTGACCCACCATTTATGCGGGTGTAGTTTAATGGTAAAACCTCAGCCTTCCAAGCTGATGTCGTGGGTTCGATTCCCATCACCCGCTCCAAGGGCCTATAGCTCAGCTGGTTAGAGCGCACGCCTGATAAGCGTGAGGTCGATGGTTCGAGTCCATTTAGGCCCATCATTATTCCGAAGTAGCTCAGTTGGTAGTAGCACCTGACTGTTAATCAGGTTGTCGCAGGTTCGAGTCCTGCCTTCGGAGCCATTTTTATGTGGGGAAGTACTCAAGAGGCTGAAGAGGCGCCCCTGCTAAGGGTGTAGGTCGGGTAACCGGCGCGAGGGTTCAAATCCCTCCTTCTCCGCCATTGGCCCGTTGGTCAAGTGGTTAAGACACCGCCCTTTCACGGCGGTAACACGGGTTCGAATCCCGTACGGGTCATACTAAAAAACAGTAGATGCACACGCATCTACTGTTTTTTCATATTCATAGATATAAATATTACTCTTGATTCAATGCATTTTCATCCATATAAACTACTTCCCAGATATGCCCATCTACATCCTGAAATCCCCAGCCATACATAAACCCATGATCTTGGGGTTCACTATAAGATTTACCACCGGAGGCCAGTGCCTTATTTACTAATTGATCTACTTGCTCTCGATTTTCAGCAGATAGACATAAAATTGCTTCTGCAGACGTAGTAGTATTTGTAATTTCCTTCTTACTAAACCCTTTGAATCGTTCTTCCACCATCATTAATACGAAGATATTTTCACTAATAATCATTGAGGCTGTAGTCTCATCGCTAAATTGTTGATTGAACTCAAAACCTAGTTCCTTAAAGAAGTTGATGGATTTGTTTAGATCTTTCACTGGTAAATTGATAAAAATATTTTTCGATTGAAAAGCCATTTATTTTCACCTCCAAATCGACAGTAGCATAGAGCATAAAGCCATGTCAATTTCAGCAATAGATGGATATTCTTTGATTGGATCGATGATGATGCATTTGAAAATGGCAGTTGTTTAAGCTATTCAAAATAGATGTTATATGAACATAAAAAGCAGAGACGTTTTTTTACACCATCTCTGCTTTTAAAGCAACCTAATTATCCTCGTGCTAGCATTCTTTCGAGAGAGCTAAGTGCTTCAGCTGTAGTATATTCATCTACTTGGATACGGTTATGTGGTTGCCCCTGCTCAATACTTTCTAAGCTCCACAACAGATGGGGAAGGTCAATGCGATTCATTGTTAAGCAAGGACAAAAATTTTCATTTAAAGAGATAATATGTTTATCTGGATGCTGCTTCATTATGCGATTGACAAGATTCATTTCTGTTCCAATAGCCCATGCCGATCCGCTTGGTGCACGATTGATTGTCTCAATGATGTATTTTGTGGAACCTGCATCATCAGCAGCTGCTACAACTTCACGACTGCATTCAGGGTGAACAATAATTTGCATAGTTGGATGTTCTTTGCGAACGACCTCCGTATGGTGAACCGTAAATCCTTCATGTACAGAGCAATGACCTTTCCATAGAATAACCTGAATGTTCTCAAGCGGCTCATTTGTTTCAAGTATATTCTTATGGGGATTCCAAACAGCCATATTTTTAAGTGGAATACCTAAATCATAGGCAGTATTTCTTCCTAAATGTTGGTCAGGTAAAAAGAAAATACGCTGTTTTTGTGTAAATGCCCATTGAACAAGCTCCTTAGCATTCGATGAAGTGACACAGGCACCACCATGTCTTCCCGTAAAGGCTTTAATGGCAGCAGTTGAATTGACATAAGTTAGCGGGATAATTGTATCACCAAAGAGTTGCTGAAGAATCGGCCATGCTTGTTCTGTTTGATAAATATCAGCCATATCAGCCATTGAACAACCTGCACGCATATCTGGTAAATAGACATGTTGCTGCTTCGTTGTCAGCATATCAGCAGTTTCAGCCATAAAATGCACACCGCAAAATACGATATGCTCAGCTTCCTTGTTTGCGGCAGATAATTGAGCTAACTGTAGGGAATCACCAGTTGCATCTGCAAATTGAATGACTTCATCTTTTTGATAATGATGTCCTGGTATAAATAGTTTAGATCCTAATTTTTGCTTTATTGATAAAATACGAGATTCCATTTCCTTTACTGATAATGCCCGGTAATGCTCTGGAAGTAGTGTCGTTTGTTGTAATAAACTAGTTATGGACAAGGGAATGATCTCCTTTCATTTGAACGAGTGCACTAATGTCAAAGGCTTTAACGGAATGCGTTAATGAACCAAGTGAAATAAACTGAACACCTGATTGTGCATAGGCCTTTAAATTTTCAAGTGTGATGCCTCCTGATGCCTCTGTCACAATAGAAGAAGGGACAGTGGGAAGCCATGCTCGTATTTCTTCTGGACTACGGTTATCAAACATAATAATATCTGCTCCAGCAATGATGGCTTCTTCTAGCTGGTCCTTTGTTTCAATTTCCACTTCGATTTTTACAGTATGACCGACTTTTGCTCTAGCAGCCTGAACAGCTTTTGTAATGCTACCAGCAAAGGCAATGTGGTTATCCTTTAGCATGATGGCATCATACAGGCCATTACGATGATTAAAGCCACCACCGGTTCTAACAGCATATTTATCCAGCATACGCAATCCAGGCATGGTTTTACGCGTATCACATATTTTCGCATGCGTACCAGCTGTTTCTCGAACGGCATGATGGGTCGCTGTCGCAATAGCGGACATACGCTGAATAAGATTTAATATAACGCGCTCACCTATTAATAATTTTTGTAAGGGTCCCTTTACCACAGCAAGCACATCACCGGTCTTTACTGTCTCTCCATCTTTTTTTAGAAGTTGGATTTTTATTGATCGATCGAGTAAGTGAAAGCCATACTCAATAATGAGCGCCCCGCAGAAAACCCCATTTTCTTTAGCATAAAAAGAAAATGATCCCTGCTGTTCAGCTGAAAAGATATATTCACTCGATAAATCCCCATCACCTAAATCCTCATTAAAAAATTGCTTGAGCATTTCCTCGAGTTTGATGATATTCATACAATGAGTTCCTCACTTTCATTTGGCCTTGCGAAAAAATAATCCAACGACTTGCCCAGTGTGCGTCCATTTCTAATTTATCCGTACGAATGTGAGCACCACGCGTTTCCGTTCGTGTAATTGCAGCATGTGCCATTAATGTTGCAACAACATGCATCATAAATAGTTCCAATTCAGCTTGTTCTAGACCCTTTAGATTCGTATAAAGAAGTGATTGTAAGGAGGGTAATTGCTGAATAAAATGCTGCAAGTCATTAACGTTTCGCACGATGCCTAAAAACTGCATCATGTATTGCTGTAACTGCTGTTTGCTAAATAAAGATGGCATTATTTCAGCACATTGATGGTGGTCATGTGTGAAATTTTTTTGATGGCAACCATGTTGAATGATGAACTGAGCCATTCTTTGCCCAAACGTAATACCTTCCAATAGGGAGTTACTTGCTAAACGGTTCGCACCATGGACACCTGTACAGGCAACTTCCCCCACTGCATATAGATTAGGTATAGTGGTTCTTCCTTTGTCATCAGCAATAACGCCCCCCATTAAGAAATGACTTCCTGGAGCTACAGGAATTAAGCCATCTTGTAAATAAACTTGATTGTCATAGCAAAGCTGAGCAATTGTTGGGAATTTCACTTCAAAATTTTGAATGTTAGTAATATCAATAAACGTCTCCTCACCAGCAGCACGTTTTTTAAAAAGTGCAAGTGCCGTAATATGTCTTGGTGCTAAGTCAAGTTGGGCATGTAAGCCTGTCATAATGGGCTGACGCTGTGCATCGACAAAGATGCCACCAGCACCTCGAACAGCTTCGGAAACTAATCCCTTCGCCTCATTTTCACACCAAAGCAGACTAGGGTGGAACTGCATAAATTCCATATCACTGATGGCAGCACCTGCGCGAAATGCTAACGCGATGCCGTCACCTGTATTGGTTGGATAATTAGATGTGCTTGAATAGAGTGCACCTGCACCACCTGTCGCTAAAATGACATGATGGGCCAAATAGCGTGTAATGCCTTTTTGTCCTTTGGTAAGTGCGCCTATGCAGTCACCATCTGTATTCCGTAAAAGCTCATAAGCCATTTCATAGCAATTCACCTTTGTTTTAGGCGAAAGTTTATGAAGTAAGTAATCTATGAAAATTTGACCAGTACGATCACCACCTGCATGTAGAATACGATGATGACTATGTGCCCCTTCGAGTCCTAGAGCCGGTTTTCCATCAACATGACGATCGATAGGGAGACCAGTCTTTAAATATTTCTGCATGATTTTAGTGCCATCTTCTATGAGTGTAGTAACATGTTTTTTCTCGTGATGATATTCTCCAGCTTTCAATGTATCAGCAATGTGGTGTTCAATATGATCTTTCTCACTTGTAACAGCAGCGATGCCACCTTGTGCACGATAAGAACTACTCATATAAAGAGATGATTTTGTAACAATTTGTACTTGAAAATGTTCTTCGAGCAGTAAAGCAGCTTGAAGTGCAGCAATTCCACTGCCGATTATAAGGACATCTGCCTTTACATCCATAGTTATACCCTCTTTACAGTTGTCTTGACACTTATCTTTACATAAAATAAAAAAGAAAACAAGACTTGATGAACTAGAGAGGGAGAAGACAATGATTTATATGGATTATGCTGCGACATCACCGATGACGAAGGAGGCTCTTGCAGCTTATGTAGAGGTAGCACAGCGGTATTATGGAAATAGTGCAAGTCTTCATGATTTAGGAGGACAAGCCTATTATTTTGTCCAGCAATCAAGAGAGGTTGTAGCCAATGCTTTAGGCGTAAATAGTGACGGTATTATTTTTACAGGGAGCGGGACAGAAGGAAATATCCTGGCTATCTTGTCATTAGCGCTGGCCTCTAAAAAAGGAAAACACATTATTTCATCTCAAGCTGAGCATACGTCTGTGCATGCAGCGTTGAATACGCTTGAGAAAATGGGTTTTATAGTGACAAAATTGCCTTTACAGATGGATGGATGGATTGACCTTGAACAATTACAGCAAGCAATCCGCAAAGATACGGCTTTGATTACAATTCAACATGTCAATTCTGAAATTGGTGCTATTCAGCCTGTAGAGAAAATAATAGAGATGGCTAAAAAATCTGATGTTTTCAGCCATATTGACTGTGTACAATCATTTGGGAAGCTTGCTATACCAAGTGGAGTAGATGCCATCACAATCTCAGCTCATAAAATAGGTGGACCAAAGGGGTGTGGTGCTGTCTATCTGAATCCTGCGCTCCGAGTACCTGCCTTAACACCGGGTGTGACTCATGAGAGGGGTTTAAGAGGCGGCACATTAGATACACCAGCAATTGTAGCCTTTGCGGCAGCAATTGAAAACTATCAATATGAAAGACAACATTATGAGACTTTAAGAAGATTTTTGAAAAACAATTTGCCTGAAACATGCCAATTAATAGAATGTAACCAACAATTGCCTACTATTTGTGGCGTAATGATGGATAAAATAGAGGGACAATATGTTCTTTTAAAGTTAAATGAGGCAGGAATCTGTATTTCGACGGGTAGTGCATGTGATATTCATAGTGAATCTGGAACGAAAGCCATTTTATCAATGGGTTACTCTTTGGAAGCAGCACGCCAATTTTTTAGACTATCTTTTGGAGCTTCCACTACATTTGAAGAAATTCTAAGATTGAAACAAGAGCTTTTAACTATTTAATGAAACAACAAGTGAAGGGTTTTCTATACCCTTTCCTTGTTTAGAAATAGATTATAAGCTAAGAAAATAGGTGAAATAAAATAATTGTTTTCTTTTGAAACAACAATTGTTATAATATTTTGCAGGGCAATATTTTCTCTTACTTAGCAAAAATAACTTCAAAAAGTAATAATTTCTTTTTTTTATAAAAAAGTATTGCACAATGTGAGAAAACGTTATACAATAATTCTTGTCTTGAAGGACAGGTAAACAACTTCAAAACAAGATACATAAAGAAACTTCTGCTAAGAACGCAGAAGCCAGCACATCCATGTGCAAGTCTAGTGATGATGGCAAAGAGGTCACACCCGTTCCCATACCGAACACGGAAGTTAAGCTCTTTAGCGCCGATGGTAGTTGGGGGCTTCCCCCTGTGAGAGTAGGACGTCGCTAGGCATAATACCCAGGAGGATTAGCTCAGCTGGGAGAGCATCTGCCTTACAAGCAGAGGGTCGGCGGTTCGAGCCCGTCATCCTCCACCATATGCCGGTTTAGCTCAGCAGGTAGAGCAACTGACTTGTAATCAGTAGGTCGTGGGTTCGATTCCTATAGCCGGCACCATTTTTTTAGAGCCATTAGCTCAGTTGGTAGAGCATCTGACTTTTAATCAGAGGGTCGAAGGTTCGAGTCCTTCATGGCTCACCATTTTTAAATA
The DNA here is from genome assembly GCF_038630385.1 of Lysinibacillus sp. FSL L8-0126. Taxonomy (NCBI): domain Bacteria; kingdom Bacillati; phylum Bacillota; class Bacilli; order Caryophanales; family Bacillaceae; genus Lysinibacillus; species Lysinibacillus sp. FSL L8-0126. Next base: position 2,605,129 of record NZ_CP152028.1, read on the forward strand.
ATAATAAGCGGGTGTGGCGGAATTGGCAGACGCACTAGACTTAGGATCTAGCGCCGCAAGGCGTGGGGGTTCGACTCCCTTCACCCGCACCATTATTTCATTGCCAGATAAAAAAACTTATGCACATGCGGAAGTAGTTCAGTGGTAGAACACCACCTTGCCAAGGTGGGGGTCGCGAGTTCGAACCTCGTCTTCCGCTCCAAATGTGCCGGGGTGGCGGAACTGGCAGACGCACAGGACTTAAAATCCTGCGGTAGGTGACTACCGTACCGGTTCGATTCCGGTCCTCGGCACCATTTTTAATGCGCCCGTAGCTCAATTGGATAGAGCGTCTGACTACGGATCAGAAGGTTATGGGTTCGACTCCTGTCGGGCGCGCCAAAAAGAACGGGAAGTAGCTCAGCTTGGTAGAGCACTTGGTTTGGGACCAAGGGGTCGCAGGTTCGAATCCTGTCTTCCCGACCATTTCCAAAGAAATTATGGGGCCTTAGCTCAGCTGGGAGAGCGCCTGCCTTGCACGCAGGAGGTCAGCGGTTCGATCCCGCTAGGCTCCACCATAATAAATTAACCAGTATAAAGATCCTGGCGGCGTAGCTCAGCTGGCTAGAGCGTACGGTTCATACCCGTAAGGTCGGGGGTTCGATCCCCTCTGCCGCCATCTTAAAGGACCTTTAGCTCAGTTGGTTAGAGCAGACGGCTCATAACCGTCCGGTCGCAGGTTCGAGTCCTGCAAGGTCCACCATTTATATATTGCAACGGAGGTATACCCAAGTCTGGCTGAAGGGATCGGTCTTGAAAACCGACAGGCGGGTAACACCGCGCGGGGGTTCGAATCCCTCTACCTCCTCCAGTTTTAAATCTTTATAAATGGTGCTTTAAAAACTCGAAACCGTATAAAATTATCGCGGGGTGGAGCAGTGGTAGCTCGTCGGGCTCATAACCCGAAGGTCGTTGGTTCAAATCCGGCCCCCGCAACCAAATGGTCCCGTGGTGTAGCGGTTAACATGCCTGCCTGTCACGCAGGAGATCGCCGGTTCGATCCCGGTCGGGACCGCCATTATTTTCATAAGAAGATATGATAAGCAAAAGAAAATAAGCTTAGCATGGACGAAATGGGTCAGTAGCTCAGTTGGTAGAGCATTAGATTGAAGCTCTAAGTGTCGGCGGTTCGATTCCGTCCTGACCCACCATTTATGCGGGTGTAGTTTAATGGTAAAACCTCAGCCTTCCAAGCTGATGTCGTGGGTTCGATTCCCATCACCCGCTCCAAGGGCCTATAGCTCAGCTGGTTAGAGCGCACGCCTGATAAGCGTGAGGTCGATGGTTCGAGTCCATTTAGGCCCATCATTATTCCGAAGTAGCTCAGTTGGTAGTAGCACCTGACTGTTAATCAGGTTGTCGCAGGTTCGAGTCCTGCCTTCGGAGCCATTTTTATGTGGGGAAGTACTCAAGAGGCTGAAGAGGCGCCCCTGCTAAGGGTGTAGGTCGGGTAACCGGCGCGAGGGTTCAAATCCCTCCTTCTCCGCCATTGGCCCGTTGGTCAAGTGGTTAAGACACCGCCCTTTCACGGCGGTAACACGGGTTCGAATCCCGTACGGGTCATACTAAGTGCAGTAGATGAATTACATCTACTGCACTTTTTAATTGATTTGATAACATAGTTACTATAAAAATGAAGCCTTCACAGAACATCGAATCTGTGAAGGCTTGTTAATTATATAGGAAGTTAAGAAATTTTTCTCCCTTTTCCGTAGGGGATCATAAACGCATAACAAGGAACTTAGACAAATGAACTTAGACAAATGTAAGTTCTGTATTGTATAATTTTGTATTTTGAAGCTAGATGGACTAAGCTAATGATAAAGGAGGGATAGGAATGAATGAAAAATTAAAGTGGGTGCACAATCAGCTGGATAAAGCAAATGACGGAACAGCTTTACTGCCATATTTTACATTGGAACAAGTAAAGAAAGTGGGGCAATTTCTACGTACATATGAGCAATTTGAAAAGACACCTCTCCATCATCTTGATTCACTTGCTTCATGGATGGGTGTAGAAAAAATTTTGGTAAAAGACGAATCCTATCGATTTGGCTTAAACGCATTTAAAGTATTAGGCGGAGTTTATGCAATTGCGCAGTATGTTGCCAATAGACTCCAGAAAAATATAGAGGAACTATCGTTTGAACAATTAAAATCATCAGAAGTAAAAGCGCAGGTAGGAAATTTAACCTTTATTTCAACAACAGATGGTAACCATGGTCGTGGTGTGGCATGGGCGGCTCGTGAACTAGGGTATCAAGCGCGAATATATATGCCAGCTGGCAGTGCCGATGAACGTTTACAGCATATTAAAAAAGAAGGAGCCTATGCTGAAATAACGACAATGAATTATGATGAAACCGTGCGTTATTCCTCGCAGCTAGCACAAGAAAATGGCTGGGTCCTGATTCAGGATACGATGTGGGATGGCTACGAAGAAATACCATTATGGATTATGCAAGGCTACACAACACTTGTACATGAAATCGTTGAACAGATGCAGCAAGCTCCGACACATGTATTTTTACAAGCTGGTGTTGGGTCATTTGCAGGGGCAGTAGTAGCTTTTTTACAACAATATTATGAGCAGGATATTACATTTGTGTTAGTTGAGCCACATGTTGCTAATTGTTATTATGAGAGCTTTAAGGCAGGTACTGAGCAATATGTAACTGTTGGTGGAGAGATGAAAACCATAATGGCGGGCCTTGCTTGCGGTGAACCTAATCCACAGGCTTGGCGACTCTTAAAAGCCCATATAAAAATAAGCATCTCCTGTGAAGAAGAAATAGCAGCAACAGGAATGCGCGTTCTTGCAAATCCATTGGCTTCAGACTCACGTATTATAGCAGGAGAATCAGGAGCGGCTCCGTTTGGTTGCTTTTATGAATTAATGACTAATGAACACTACAAAGATTTAATACTCGACCTACAGCTAGACGAACATGCGAGGGTGTTGTTTATTAATACAGAGGGTGACACAGATAAAAAGAATTATCATCACATAGTGTGGCATGGGAAATATGCGAATCAATGAACAGTAAGATAGCTGGATCATTTTTAAACTACCAAAACAATGCAGAAGAAACGAACTATTGCGAAATAAGAGTATCTCGCGATAGTTTATTTTTTCCTTGCTTATTTTACGATTGTAAAAGACCTTATTAGTGAATAGTAATATGGGCAATTTTAAAAGCACCATAATCATCTATTGTAACAGTATAGGTCTTATAGCAATCATAGAATTGATAATTTTCTTGTGCATCATAAAAATCACACGTTTCGTTCATATCCACATAGTATTGACCATTTGAAAATTGTACATCTAATACCCCATTGTTTTAAATAGAAGTAATATGTAATTTCATTACTATATTTCTCTAATTTTTGATAAGCTGAACTGCCAAGTGCAAGCATATCAGCAATCCAATAAAAATCACCCTCATTGAGTGCCATCTCATAATACAAACGGAATGCTTACACGAATTGACCAGCTAGTATAGCGTCTGCTTCGTTAGTGGATTCTGTTTCAATAATAGATAGTTGACTGTTTTCATAAACATTCGCAACAGCACGAACTTCATTTGCTGAAAGTGGCTTAGCAATCCATCAAAATTGGTCAAGCATACTGTAAAGAGGGATGGAGAAGGCAAAGTTAGTACTTGTTTTGTATGACTCTCATGGTGACAATTTGGACACTTCATCCTATCACGTTCCTGTGAAATATTTATTATTCATATCGGTGTATAAAAACTCAGATTATAGATTTTTATGGAATTATATATTCTGAAAGGATGATTATAGTTCGATTAATATTTTTTATTTTGTCTTGACCTTAACGTTGCGTCAAAGTTTACAGTAGCATTAGAGGAGGTGAGCACATGGAATATTCCATTCAGGAGCTTGCTCAATTGTCGGGTGTTAGCACGAGAACATTGCGTTATTATGATGAAATTGGGTTGCTGAAGCCAGCCAGAACAAATGAGGCAGGGTATCGATTCTATGGCCAATTGGAGGTCGATATGCTACAGCAGATTTTATTTTATCGTGCATTAGATATGAAACTTGCGACGATTCAAGCGATTATTAAGGCGCCAAATTTTCAACATGCAGAGGCGCTAAAAGCACATAGAGCAGCTTTGCTTCAACGCCAGGAACAGCTTGTAACAATCTTACAGACGGTAGAAAAAACAATACAATCCATTGAGGGGGAACAACCGATGTCCAATGAAGAAAAATTTAAAGGTTTTAAAGAAAGGTTAATCGAAGATAATGAAAAGCAATACGGACAAGAAATTCGTGCGAAATATGGAGAAGGCACAGTGGATGCTTCGAATGCTAAGCTTATGAATATGACAGAGCAACAATATCAGGCGATGCAAGAGCTAGAACAGCAAATGTTTGAGCGGTTAGCAGAGGCTATGGAGCTCGGGAATCCTACAAGTGACATTGCGATGGAAGTGGCAGAATTGCATAAACGCTGGCTAAGCTTTACATGGAATGAATATTCTCAAGAGGCCCATGCAGGACTTGCACAAATGTATATAGCTGACGAACGATTTACGGCTTATTATGATGAGCGAGGTGCAATGGGAACTGCACAATTTTTACACGATGCAATCATAGCTTACACGAGTAAATAAATAGGTCTTCCTTATGCTGACATGTTTTAGAAATCGTAAATTAGGAAAAAATGAAGGCATGAGGAGGAGATTTTTTTGGATCAACAAGTAATGCAACAATTAAAAAGACAACTAGAGCAAGAATTGCAAGAAATTGAACAACGATTAGAGGAATCAGAGCGTCCCCAAGCGACAGAGCTATCTAATTATGATAATCATCCTGCTGATAATGCGAGTGATTTAACGGATCAGCTAACAGAAATGGCTATGGATGAGCATCTTGGCGACAATGCGGAGGAAATTAAAAAAGCTCTTCAAGCAATGGCAGACGGAACATATGGTAAATGTGTGGTCTGTGGTGAAGACATTCCATTAGGACGTTTAGAGGCTATGCCGCAAGCTTTGACATGCGTGGAGCATGCAGAACAGAAAGAAGAAAACTTACGACCGGTGGAAGAAGATGTACTATCTTCAACACCAAGATCTGATGATTTTATTGAACTTGAGGAATTTGGCTCTTCCGATACACCGCAAGATAAAATTTAGTAAGTTTTTCCTCGTGAAAGCAGTATAATAGCTGTAGAGGTGAGGATATGAAGATTATTGATTTACATTGTGATGCGCTTTTAAAATTAACAACTCTTGAAACGGCAAATTTTGCAGAGGATGAGCGTCTTCATACCAATCAAAAAAGACTGCAATTAGGGCAAATAGAGGCTCAAGTATTCGCCATCTTTATTGACCCAGAAATCCCACAAAATCTGCAATTTCTTGAGGTCATGCGCCAAATTGAAGCATTTCATACCCATGTTTTACAAACAGAGGGCATGGTGCATATAACAGATTGGGCGCAGTTAGACCGAATAGCTCCACATGAGATAGGAGCTATTTTAAGCTTAGAGGGCTGCAATGCCATTGGTGATGATTTAGCAAAACTGACAGCCGTACTAGATGCTGGTGTAAAATTAGTAGGCTTAACATGGAATGAAGAAAATGCTGTTGCACATGGAGCTGAACAGGATGCAAGTTTAGGATTGAAGCCGTTTGGTCAAGAAGTTATACAATTACTAAATGAGCGAGATATTATTATTGATGTCTCTCATCTGAATGAACAAAGCTTTTGGGACGTGTTGCCTTTAGCGAAGCATATTCTTGCAAGTCATAGTAATGCACGTACACTATGTGACCACCCACGTAATTTAACGGATGCCCAAGCAAAGGCGCTTGTAGAACATGGGGGACATATCCATGTAGTTTACTTCCCACCCTTCATTGGTAAAGATGCAACACTAGAACATTTAGTGGATCATGTGGAGCATTTAGCAAAATTAGTAGGTGTCGAGCACATAGGATTAGGTTCAGATTTCGATGGGATTGATAGGACTGTCAAAGGCTTAACGCATGCAGGAGAAGCACAAAATTTAGTAGAGGCACTACGCTCACGTTTTTCAGCCGAAGAAGTGCATGGTATCGCAAGTCAAAATTTCAGACGTTATATAAAAAAAGCAGCAACCCGTTAAGGCTGCCGCATTTTTAATAAAAGAAATAATAAATTAATAAACCGATTCCTAATAGGAAGCCGAAGAATGTATTCGTTTGTGCTGTATATTTCATCGCAGGCATTACTTCTTTGGCTTCTTTTTTGTCTCGGAAAATTTGAATAGCACGTAATGGTTTTGGAATACTTAGGAAAATAATTAATGCCCAAAAAGTAATGCCATCAACTGCTACAAGGGCGATTACCCATAAATACGAGACGATAAAAAAGCCAGATAACACAGAAATCGCATTATCGCGTCCTACTAAAATAGCCAATGTTTTTCGTCCACCTTCTGTATCGCCAACAATATCACGGATATTGTTCGATAACATAATAGCACCGACTAAAATCATGCTTGGCACAGACAGCAATACAGCATCGAGTGTCACTGTAAGCGTTTGAATATAGAAGGCGATTAACACAATGCCCATGCCCATTACTGCCCCAGAAACAATTTCTCCAAATGGGGAATAGGCGATTGGATAAGGTCCACCTGTATATAAGAAACCAATAAGCATACAAACAAGCCCTACAGCTGCTAACCACCAAGATGTTGAGGCACATATGTAAATGCCAAGAAGCATAGCAATGGCATAGAAGCTTAACGCAATCAACATAATTGTTTTCGGCTGTACACCATGACGGACAATCGTTCCGCCAATTCCGACAGAATGCTCGTTATCTAATCCTAATTTGTAATCATAATATTCATTGAACATATTCGTTGCTGCTTGAATAAGCATACTTGCAATGAGCATAGCAAAAAATAGTCCAAAATCAATTGTTTCTTTTTCAATTGCTAGAGCAATTGCTGTCCCAAGAAATACGGGAACAAATGAAGCGGTTAAAGTATGTGGACGTGTTAAATGCCACCAAACTTTCAAACCCCTATCAGCTTCAATGACTTTGGTCATAAGGTCTTTCTCTCCTTCAAATGTTGTCGACTCTTCTTATTTTAAACGAAGAATGAGAAAATGGGTAGGTTCACAGCTTATTACATACTGTTTAATGAAAAAAAATGATACAATAGAACATGCATTTATGAACTGAAAATAAATAAGAATGATTAGCAACAGTACGAATAACAGTGTTGCCAACCAAAAAAATGATGTATTTTAATCATCATTGATTATGAACATTGCAGCAACGGAGGTAATTTTCATGCAACAGAAGTGGTACCAATCCACAGAGGTAGAAGTGGACTCTTTGGGCCAAAGCCTTCATTTTTATATGGAAACAATTGAAGTAAGTCGCTTATCTGCACTGGCGTTCTATGCAGCAGGCGAAGAGTGTTATAAAGGTGAACGATTTTATTGGCAAAATAGAGAAAAAACAATGACATTAGTTGGGCTAGGACATGCTCATACTATTCAAAACAATGCTCAACATGAACGTTTCGATGCTGTGGAAGCAGAATGGAAAAACTTAACGAAAAACTGTCCAAAAGGACAAAGTGAGTTACAGCCTATTTTGTTTGGTGGTTTTACATTTGATCCGCAAAATAATGTTGATGGAGAATGGACGGATTTTCCTGAGGCTTATTTTGCATTAGCAACATTTCAACTTGTGATTCGTGATGATAAAGCATACGTGAGTATTCATCTGTTGACACAAAATCATCAGGCTGAAGATCAGCTAGAAGTATTGAGAAAAGAGCGAGATCATTTAATTCATGCAGCCCAGGTTAAAGAAGTGAAAACGTATACAAAACCTGATATCACAAATTATTTCGAACCCTATAAGGAACCTTATTTAGCCTCGATTGACCAAGTGACAGCATTAATCAAACAGAAAAAAGCGGATAAAGTAGTTATTGCACGCTCACTTGCATTGCAATTTAAAGAGGATGTATCTGCACCACAAGTACTCTCTCAAATTATTCATGAGCAGCCAGAAAGCTATTTATTCGGTTTAGAGCATAAAGATTTATTGTTTTTTGGTGCATCACCTGAACGCCTTGTAAAAGTAGAAGAGGGTCGTGCGTTTTCTTCTTGCATTGCTGGCTCGATTAAACGAGGCAAGACGGCAGAGGAAGATGAGACTTATGGACAAAGTTTATTAAATGATCCGAAAAATAGTGGTGAACATCAGTATGTTGTCGATATGATTGTGGATACTTTCCGTAAAAATTGCGTGGACATGACAGTGCCAGATAGACCACGCCTATTAAAAATTCGTGATATTCAACATCTATATACACCTGTAGAAGGTCAATTAAATCAGAATGCTACAATTTTACAATTGACAAAATCATTACATCCTACACCAGCTTTAGGTGGTGTACCACGCAAAGAAGCATTGGCAGCCATTCGTAAGTATGAGCCGATGAATCGTGGTCTATATGCCGCGCCAATTGGCTGGTTAGACGCTGAAGGGAATGGTGAATTTGCAGTTGCGATACGTTCAGCTGCGTTACTAAGTGATAAAGCTTATTTATATGCAGGTGGAGGGATCGTAGCAGATTCAGAACCACAAGCTGAATATGAAGAAACATTAGTGAAATTCCGTCCAATGCTTCGTGCGCTAGGGGGACGATTACATGAGTGAACGAAAAAGATTAACAGATTATGTTTATAAAATGGTTGCATCGTTAGTACAAGCCGGTGTAGAAAATGTTGTCGTCAGTCCAGGCTCACGTTCCACTCCTCTTGCCTATGCAGTTGCTTCAACGAAAGAAGTAAACATGTATCGTCAAGTAGATGAACGCTCAGCTGCATTTTTTGCGTTAGGCCTGGCTAAGGCTACTGCTAAGCCTGTTGTCCTCTTATGTACATCTGGTACAGCAGCAGCAAACTATTTTCCTGCGATTGTAGAAGCAAGCTATGCACGAGTTCCATTGATTGTCTTAACGGCAGATCGCCCTCATGAATTACGTGAGGTAGGTGCACCACAGGCTATCAATCAGCTTAATTTATATGGTTCACATGTGAAATGGAGTGTAGATTTTCCGTTAGCAGATGGGGCTGATCCGACATTACCTTTGATTGAGCGTCACCTTGCTCGTGCGGTAGCGATTGCCACAAGTGCACCATTTGGACCAGTACATATTAATGTACCTTTCCGCGAACCATTATTAATTGATTTACAGCATGAACTGCCAACAGTAACATTCAAACATAGCAGCATGGGACAACTAACCCCAACGTTGGCTAATCAGCAGGAACTTTCCTCTATACTACAATTGACTAAAAGAGGCTTTATTATAATTGGGGAATTAGCGCTTGGCACGGACTTATCCATCGTTTGGGAATTTGTCCGTCAGCTCAAGTGGCCAGTCCTTGTTGAAAGCTTATCGAATATGCGTGCATCTGTACCAGAGGATTGTTTACCATATATCGTAACAACCTATGATGCCATTATGAAAAGCGAGGATTTTAAAGCACTTGTTCAACCAGATACAGTATTACGTATTGGGGCCCAGCCCGTCTCAAAATTTATTATGCAATTCATCACAAAATCACAGCCAAACGCTTATGTGATTATCGATGAAGATCCTATGTTTAGAGATGCTACGGGCGTATCTACGCATTTTATTCATGCTACTATCGGTCAGTGGCTGACACAATTAGCTATCAATGATACAGCCCTTGAAGAAACATACTTAGCCAAATGGCAAAATGCGAATGAGCTGGCATCCATTTCTATTGAGCAGTATTCAGAAGTAGAGAAAGATGAAGGCGCTATAGTTAGCCGTTTACTTAAAATGATTCCTGACGGTAGTGATATCTTCGTTAGTAGCAGTATGCCAGTGCGTGATATCGATACATTTTTATTGGCCACACCGAAAGATTTGCGTATTTTTGCCAATCGAGGCACGAATGGAATCGATGGCGTAGTATCAACCGCGATGGGCTTCAGTCAAGGAAATAAACGAGAAACCTATTTGCTGATTGGGGATTTAGCCTTTTTACATGATGTAAATGGATTGATTGCCTCCAGATATCAGAAGTGTAACTTAACCATTCTTGTCATGAATAATGATGGTGGCGGTATTTTTTCTTATTTACCACAGTCAACTGTCGAAGATCATTATGAAGATTTATTTGGCACACCGACTGCACTTGAATTCCGTGACATTGCCCATATGTATGAGATGGACTATGTGCGTGTGGAAACAATCTCCGAGCTTTCAGAGAAATTTTCAACAAAGCAACATCATCCTTTACGTTTGGTTGAAATATTTACCGATAGAACCGAAAATGTTAATGCTCATCGAGCGCTATGGAATCGAATTAATGCGGAGCTAAAAGCATGACAAAATGCATGATTCGAGGACTTGAAACGCATATTGAAATATGGAATGACAATAGTGAACATACACTTGTTGCGTTACATGGATTTACAGGCAGCACGGCTACATGGCATGATCTAGCGCAAGCTCTACCTAATGTTCGTGTTATTGCCATTGATTTAATTGGTCATGGTCAAACAGCTATTCCAGAGGATATACAGCGTTTCTCCATGGAGGAACAATTACAAGATTTAGAAGAATTATTTTGCCAGCTTCATCTAGAGAAATTTACGTTGTTAGGTTACTCAATGGGAGGAAGAATTGCCTTATCGTATGCTATTGCACACCCAGGTCATATTCAACAGCTTATCTTAGAAAGTGCTTCTCCAGGTTTACGAACAGCAGAAGAACGAAAGGAACGCTGTGAGCGAGATGAAGTACTGGCACAAAAAATAATGGCAAATGGGTTACAATCATTTGTCCATGCTTGGGAGAACATACCTCTTTTTGCAACACAGCATCGTCTTCCTGGAAGCGTACGAGAAACCATTCGAGCAGAAAGACTTTCTCAGAAAGAAGAGGGACTGGCTGGAAGCCTGAGAGGTATTGGAACAGGTGTTCAGCCTTCAAATTGGGAGAGCCTAGCGCAAGTGGAAATACCTGTACTACTCATTACTGGTTCATTGGATGAGAAATTTTGTAAAATTGCACTAGAAATGAAAGCGCTATTAAATACTGTTAGCCATCTTACAGTAAATGACGCTGGACATGCAATTCATGTGGAAAATCCCGCTGAGTTTGCTACAATAGTAGAGGAGTATTTAACGTAATATACTGTTACGTTAGCGCCTCGCTAGTAACGAGACGAATTTATTGATATAGGAGGCAATTCAATGACACGTCAATGGACTACATTACATACTTATGAAGACATTAAGTATGAGTTCTATAACGGTATCGCAAAAATTACGATTAACCGTCCAGAAGTGCGCAATGCATTCCGCCCGAAAACGGTAATGGAAATGATTGACGCATTCTCACGTGCACGCGATGACAAAAATATCGGTGTGATTATTTTAACTGGTGAAGGTGAACATGCTTTCTGCTCAGGCGGAGATCAAAAAGTTCGCGGTCATGGTGGCTACGTAGGCGATGATGAAATCCCACGTCTAAACGTTCTTGATTTACAACGTTTAATTCGTGTAATCCCAAAACCTGTAGTGGCAATGGTTGCAGGCTATGCAATTGGTGGAGGACATGTTTTACATGTTGTCTGTGACTTAACAATTGCTGCTGACAATGCCCGTTTTGGACAAACTGGACCAAAAGTAGGTTCATTTGATGCTGGTTACGGCTCAGGCTATCTTGCTCGTATTATTGGACATAAAAAGGCACGTGAAATTTGGTACCTTTGCCGTCAATACGATGCACAACAAGCACTTGATATGGGCTTAGTCAATACAGTTGTTCCTTATGAGCAATTAGAAGATGAAACCGTTCAATGGTGTGAAGAAATGCTACAAATGTCACCAACTGCACTACGCTTCTTAAAAGCAGCGATGAATGCAGATACTGACGGCTTAGCAGGTCTTCAACAAATGGCTGGTGACGCTACACTTCTTTACTACACTACAGATGAAGCAAAAGAAGGTCGCGACGCATTCAAAGAAAAACGTCAACCAGACTTTGGTCAATTCCCAAGATTCCCTTGATGACGAAAGGGTGTAAAGCTCGTATCTTTTTGGAGATATGAGCTTTTTGTATGCATGCAGGAGGAGTTTGGTGGATAGAACGCTCAAATTGGATGATAAAATGCAAAAAGAGGTTGATAAAACATCAAAAGTGTTGGATAGAACTCAAAATGTGGGGGATAGAGTAGTACTTATAATAAGAGCGATGGATAGAACGCTCAAATTGATGGATAAAAGGCACAAAGTGTTGGATAGAACTCAAAATGTGAGGGATAGAGTAGTACTTTGAAAAAGAGAGGTGGATAGAACGCTCAAATTGATGGATAAAATGCACAAAGTGTTGGATAGAACTCAAGATGTGAGGGATAGAGTAGTACTTTGAAAAAGAGAGGTGGATAGAACGCTCAAATTGATGGATAAAATGCACAAAGTGTTGGATAGAACTCAAGATGTGGGGGATAGAGTAGTACTTTGAAAAAGAGAGAAGGAGAGAGCGATTAGCGGAACAGATAGACATACAAAAGGGCGAGAAAGACCATTGACTAATAGACAAAGTTGATGGGAAAGCGTTAAGATGTAGGGTGATTGGAGTGACAAAGATGTATCCAAATTGGATTTTACAACGAGCCTATTTAACACCATTACGGAAGGCATTGGCTTATAAAAAACAAAGCTGGACTTTTCAGGAACTACAGGATTTATCTATAAAACGTGCCCGACAATTAGTGGCACTCGGTATTCAACGGGGAGACCGAATTGCGATTATGGGGCCAAGTAAGCCTGAACTAGTTATTGTGATGTATGCTTGTATGCATTTACAATGTGAGATGGTGATGCTTAATCGTAGACTATCACAGGATGAACTGGCTTATCAGCTAGAGGATTCAGGAGCGGTGTGCGTGTTAATTGCAGATGAGGATATAGAAAAGTTGCCACCTGAAACAGGTCATCATTTATTTTCAACGATTGAAGAGGGGGTTGAGCGCACCGTAGATATTGAAAAGGAGTGGCCTTTACATCAAACTACAACGATCATGTATACATCGGGTACTACTGGCTTTCCAAAGGGAGTTCGCCAAACGGTTGGGAATCATCAGGCGAGTGCGACTGCCTCTGTTTTAAACATTGGACTACAGGCTCATGATGTTTGGTTATGTGCTGTACCATTATTCCATATTAGTGGATTTTCAATATTAGTACGTTCACTGCTGTATGGCAATCAGGTTGTTTTATACGATCAATTTGATGTAGAGGCTATCTCACAACATATTATAGTTGGGGAAGTAACTCATATGTCTGTTGTAGCAGTGACATTGGAACGGATTCTACATACGTTAGAGCAGCATAATACGAAAGCTTCGCCACACTTTAAGTTGATGTTAGCTGGAGGTGGGCCAGTGCCCGTTGATTATTTAGTGAGAGCACATGCGTTAAACTTAGCTGTCGCGCAAACCTATGGCATGACAGAAACTTCCTCACAAACAGCTACATTGGCAAGTGAAGATGCCATGCGAAAAATTGGTTCTGCTGGCAAGCCTTTATTTTTTAATCAAATAAAGATTGCGCAGCCCAATGCGAAAGGTGAGGGAGAAATTTGTATTCGAGGGCCTCATGTTACTCCTGGCTATATTGGACGTTTTGCACAAAAAGATGCAACGATGGATGGCTGGCTGCATACGGGTGATATTGGTTATATCGATAAGGAAGGTTATTTATTCGTCATTGATCGTAGAGCAGATTTAATTATTTCAGGGGGAGAAAATATTTATCCTGCAGAAATAGAAAATGTGTTACTCACACATCCTGCTGTCAAAGAAGCGGGGGTATGTGGTGTGGCAGATGAGCAATGGGGACAGGTTCCGATTGCCTTTATCGTGTTACATGAGCAGGCATCTGTTGAGCAGCTCCAAGCCTTTTGTTTACAGAAACTTGCTAAATATAAAGTACCTAAAGAAATTATTATTACAGACAGTCTTCCGCGAAATGGTGCGGATAAATTGCTGAGACGAAAATTATTACAATAAAAAATTTGTGAAAGAAGTCTTCTTAAAATGAAGGCTTCTTTTTTATTCGCACTTTTAGCATGAAATTAATCATTCATTAACATAATAAAAAATGAGAGGCATAAACTAGTTAGTAAAGGAGAATGACTCATATGAGGAAATATATATATAATGTTGTCATTATAGTATTTGTTCTACAAATGAGTCATGTGCAAGTATTTGCAAACGATGAAAAAGATAATGTAGCAACTGCTCATTCAATTGAAACACTACAATCTCTCATTAATAAAGAAGTTACGCAGCTATCTTCGGAATTTTCCATTCGCTATACTGGTGACATAACTGAAATAAAAGATGGACTAACAGACATTACAAAAACTGCGATTCAAAACTCTTATATTTATACTAATATTTCTAGCTTTAAATGGAAGTACGATGGTTATAACAATAATATTGTCATTGCATTTGCCTTTACCTATCATATTTCCCCAACAGAGGAAGCATTTGTAGGGCAAACTTTGGCGAATATTATTGCACCCATGCATGGATTAAGTGACATAGAAAAACTGCAGGCTGCACATGATTTTATTGTTTTAACTGCGGAATACTCCAAAGAAACAGAAGGAAGTCAATATTCCCCTTACACGTTACTAACAGAAAATAAGGGAGTTTGTCAGGCATATGCTTTAGTGCTTTATCGAATGTTAGAAATGTTGGGCTTTGAGGTACAATATGTGCCAGGAAAAGTGGGTGAACAGCTCCATGCTTGGGTATTAGTAAAGTTGGATCGTGATTGGTATCATATTGATGTCACTTGGGATGATCCATTGCCGGATCGTAAGGGAGAAGTACGCTATCAATATTTTTTAGTGTCGGATCGTCAATTAGCACAGGATCATACTTGGGACTACGCAAGTTTTCCTGCTGCAACAAGCGAGAAGTATACGGAGATGCTAGAAGAAACGAAAATACAGAGTGTAACAATGCCTTTACAAGCTAGCTTTACTGAAAATAAAGGAATCTCTATTATTGGAGAAAATAAGCTTTCAGTACAACAATTAGTGGAACAGCCGACAAAGCTTATTGCACAAAAAACAAATGATCCAAACACTTTAGTTCAGTTTGACTTTACTGAATGGACACCAATGTTAGTGGGAAGTATGTCCGTTTTTATTGCGATTCAGCCAAAAGTGATGCAGGATAAGGAACTAAAAACAACAAAATGCCGACCATCTTTTTATCGAACGGGGAAACGCATGCCACAAGAAAAATACGTCATAATAAAGGAGGTGTCCCATTCGTCGGGGCACCTCCTTACTCATAATATGTTGGTTTACACTGGCTTAATCTCTACTTATTGGCTCTTACTTGATTAATGTGCGTTTAACGCTTTTTCTAGTGTTTGAATATTTTTTTGCATCAAGGTGAAGTAGGTTTCTTTATTTTTTTCATCGTCAGCTGTTAATACACTTAAATTATGCAGGACAAGAGATTCTGCGCCAACTTCTTTTTGAATAACCTCTGCTAATTTAGAAGAAACATTTTGTTCAAATAAAATATAGTGAATATGCAATTCATTTGCTTTATCAACGATTTTTGTTAATTCTTTTTGAGATGGCTCATTTTGTGAATTTAAGCCGGCAATTGGCACTTGTGTAAAACCATATTGACCTGCAATATAGCCAAAGGCAGCATGTGATACAAAGAATGTTTTATTTGGTGCTTTGTCAGCCATTGCTTTGAAGTCATTATCCAAATCCTGCAGTTCTTTTACTAGTGCTTCATAATTCTCATTAAAAGTCGATTCTTGAGCAGGCATTTTTTCAACTAGTGTATTTTTAATAGCAAGTGCTAAATCCTGACTAATTGTAGGAGATAACCAAACATGTGGGTCGATATCGCCATGTTCATGCTCATCATGTCCGTGCTCATCAGCTTCATGATCGTGCTCTCCCTCTGTGGCAGCGTGATCGTGCTCATGATCGTGCTCTTCCTCTGTGGCAGCGTGATTATGCTCGTCATGCTCATCTTCTGCATGAACATGGCCTGTGCTGATAGCTAATTTTTCATCTGAAACTGTGTCAGCAGTTGCCACCATCGTGACATCTTCGTTTGCTAAAGTCTTTTTAGCGTTTTCGACAAAGCCTTCCAGTCCTAAGCCAATATAGAAGAAGATATTTGCATCTGCTAATTTCATCATATCTTTTTGAGTGGGTTCAAATGTATGCTCGTTCGCACCAGCTGGGTAAATAGAAGATACTTCAACAAAATCGCCACCAATGCGCTGTGCAAAATAGCTTAACGGATAAACCGTTGTATAGATGCTTAACGTATCCTTGTCATCAGACTTTTGGGAAGTGGAAGATTTGTCTCCACAAGCAGCAGTGAATAAGGCAAGGACTGCGACTAACAATAATAAATACAATTTTTTCATATAATCAGATACCTCTCTTAAATAGTAATCATTACGATTTATTTTTTAGAACAGTTATTATAATAACGCACAACTTAAAAAAGTACAAGAAAAAAATGCCCTCCGAAAGTTAATTCTTTTTCGAAGGCCATTTTTCAGGCACAGGATCAAAGCCACCAGGATGAAACGGATGACACTTCGATATACGTGTAATGGTTAAGATGGAGCCTTTCAATGCTCCATGCTTTTGAAAAGCTTCTAGCCCGTAAGAAGAACAAGTAGGATGGAAACGGCAAGTTGGTGGCGTCATAGGTGAAATGAATTTTCTATAAAACTGAATGAGCCAAATAAAGGGGTATTTCATCGTTGTTCTTCCTCTTGCTGAGACGTCATTTGTTCAGGCTTCGGATCAATAGTTTGTGTAAAGATATGATTTTTTTTCTTCAAAATAATAATGACAGAAAGACCAAACATTAGCATCATCATGGCAATCATAATGATAATTGGTAAAGGTACACCCATTGCTTTCACTCCAAATTCAATAAATTATGATTAGTTATCCTCTTGATGATAGCTTTGCTGTGGTTTTTCATCAATAGTATGTTTAAAGGCATAGGCACGGTTGACACTGATAATCGTCGCAATAGTGATAAAGATAACAATGATAACTGCGACTATTAAGAGCGTAGTTAAACTCATAGTATTCACTCCGTTCTTTGTTCATCATACCTATTATAAATTATGTGGTTCTATTAATTGTGAAGGAAGTTTGACATTAAAGCGAATAAAACAACTCCGTTCTCTCCATACTATGGAAAAAGGAGTGAATCATAAAGATGGATCGTCAGCGCGTATATTTTTCACTTGCCAATAGAACCTATTATACAAATCCTTATGCTGGGCCGTGGAATTTTGAACTGAATGTAGATCGACAGGCATTAGATGTATTTGAGAGAATCTTTCAGCAAATGCAGCTGCTAGAAATTTCAAATGCATGGCGTGCACAATTACCGTATATACAGTATCACTTAGACAGGGAAAATGATGAAATCGATAAGCGATTAATGAAAATTTATGCACTCGTTCATGAATATGGGGATGATGACACAAAGGCATTTGTTGAGCAGCTTCCTTATTTCAATAAACGTGTCTAGCGGAACGGGAAAAGGGCACTGCATCGGCAATGCCCTTTTTCATAGTGTTGAAAAACAAAATCATCCATAGAATTGATGTTAAAGGTGAAAATGGATTTCCATGGCAGGCTACTTGCTTTCCTGTTGGCGAGCCGCTTCGTGTAAGGACGCTCGCCCACGGGAGTCTACTAGCCTTCCAATCCATAAAAATATTTCTTTTTAGCAAGGTTTTCAAATAAAGTGAGGGTATTCACTACTCTTTATGGAGGGGTGCTGTCACTCATCACTTCTCCACATGGTTGATGAGACCCTGTGAGTGAAGCGGCTCATCGGGCATTCCCTGGAAGGGATGCTGGCGGAACGGAAATCAATCCCTCGCCTTTCAAAATGGTTGTTTCTGCTGTTGACATCACCTTTTTTACCATTAACAAATGGCCTTTAAAATCGTAAATACTGCTTCTCTAGGAACAATGACGGGAATAGTGAGTTGATCTTTAATCATGTTTTTCATTGTTGTGGAATAACCCATACAATCAAGAATGAGCAAATCAGCTCCTTGATATTCTAATAGCTGTGCTTTTGCTAATAAATGTTGTGCATTGAACTGATAGGGTGAGCTAGCTGAAAAGGTGACATCGAACTGTGCTTTTTGCCATTTCTCCGCAACAGTTTGTTGTTGCTCAGGCTCAGGGCCTATTAAACCAAGTGCTAATTCTGTTTGTAACCCTTTCACTAAATATGTCATCATGCGATCAGGTAGTAACAGGTTTTTACATGACAGCTTATTCGTAAAATCTCCTGTACACATAAGCAAAACCCAAGTGAATTCATGTAAATCATCAATGCATGTCTGAATATAGGGCATCAGCTTTTGTTTACTTAGCTTGACTTGTTGTCCATTTGTCAAAAGTGTTACTAAAACATCTGTGTCTTCACTAGAGGGTGAAAGGGAAGTGATTTCGGCTGGAGAGAGTGAATCCAGTACGCCAAACTCATGAACATGTAAACCAGATGCTCTTAATTGCTGAATATCCTCCGCCATATCTTTGCGAGGCGCTTGACCAATTGTGACTACGGCAATTTTTGAATGTTTCAATAAGCTCACTCCGCTTCGTAATATTTTTGTCCATTGACATACGTTTGTAAGACCTTTGCTTCTGTTTCAAAAATAGGGTGTGACCAAACAACAAAATCAGCATTCTTGCCTTCCTCAAGGCTGCCAATGCGGTGATCTAGCTGTACAAGCTTAGCGGCATTTATTGTAATACTTTTTAAGGCGGTGTCCTCATCTAAACCATAGCGAATAGCTTCAGTAGCACAATATTTTAAGTACTGAATTGGTACGAATGGATGGTCTGTCATGATGGCAAATGGGATATTATGCTCTTTAAAAATGGCTGCAATCGCTGGTGTAGAATTACGTGTTTCATATTTAGATGGGGTTAACATATAGGGCCCAAGTGTCGCATGAAAGCCACTGTTCTTTACCGCATCGACTATTAAATAGCCTTCTGTGCAATGCTCTAAATGGAGCTTCACATTAAATTCTTTAGCAATTCTTATAGCTGTCATAATGTCATCTGCTCTGTGACAATGAAGGCGAAGGGGCATGTCACCTCGTAGCACTTCAATGAATGGACGCAACTCTGAATTTTGTTTAATTTGCTCAGCTCGTTGTTGTTCATTCAGTTGACTTGCACGTTGGAAACCATCACGTAAAAGCTGGGCAATGGCCATGCGAGTCATTGGCTTTCGTTTGTATTGATTGCCAAAAACATTCTTTGGATTTTCTCCTAACGCGCCCTTTAAACCGCTTCGTTCTACTAAAACACGAGAGGTAAGAGTGGGCCCTGCTGTTTTAAGAATACTCCAAATGCCCCCAATGACATTGGCACTACCTGGACCAGTTTGTACAGTCGTCACACCGCCTTCTAACGCATGTTGGAAGGAAAAGTGTCGGATATCTACACTATCTAGAGCGTGCATAAGAGGTGTAAAGGGCTCGCTATATTCATTAGCATCATTAATGTCTTCAGTAACCTCTGCCCATGTCCCAACATGGGCGTGAATATCAATTAAGCCTGGTGTGACATAAGCTCCCTGAAGATCGACTAACTCTGCTTGAGGAGGATAATCTTTGGCTGGACCGACATAGACTATACGTCCATCTTCGATCCATAACTGTTCAAAAATATCATTTTGTTCATTGACTGTGAGAAACTTTGCATGATGATAAATAATCATTCTGAGAACCCTTCTTCCCTTGCATAAACTTTTGTTCCTTTAATAAAAGTAGCTACAACCTGTGCATCTAAATTTAATGGATGCTTATCCCATATGACAAAATCAGCTAGAAGGCCATCACGAATAGTGCCAGTTTTATGAGCGATTCCAAGGAAATTAGCAGCTCCTGTTGTTAGTGCATACAGAACATCCTGACGTGTCAGCCCTTCTCTTACAGCTAAGCAACCTTCTAATGTTAGGTGAGAGGTGCTACTAACAGGATGATCCGTACAAAAAACAAACGGAGTATGTTGTTGGGACAACTGGCGGTATAGTTTTGGTGATAATGCCATCATCTCGTTATGCTCGATATATCGAAACGTTGGGCCAGCAATGACCGTATTGAAGGATGTCCCTTGAAGCAGTGAAGCTTCAGTGCCGTGAATAATATGAAAATCAAAAGTAGACTTAAACTCTTGTTGAAGACGGTCAATGAATTCAAGATCCACAGCTTTATGTGCCCGTATGACAATTTTCTTAATTAAAGGTTCTTGCTGCTGAATCTGTTGCAATGTTTCTCTTAAAATTTTGGCAATCCCCATACGGGTTAGTGGCTTTCTCTTTTCAGCGAAAAAAGTGCTTTTTGCTTGGTGTCCAATGGAGAAGGAATAAGCAATATCTTTGGCAATGACCATTTCATCAACCGTTGTATGTGTATGATGAATAATAGCTGTTTTTGCACCGACCAAGCTTTTAGGGGAGGGAACGATATGAGAGGCTGTCACCCCATGGGAGATAGCTTTTTGAAAGGCAGCATCGAATGGATAAATGCCATCAACTACAGAATAGTCCAGATGTGAGTCAAATTCATAGCTATCATCCCCCTCCCAACGAATCCCTATTTCAGCTAAGCCAATTTGTGAACAACTGTCGATAAGGCCAGGTGTAATATAATAGCCATCTAAATCGATGTCTATTTCAGACGTTGTAGAAGATGGAGCAAAGTATTGCCCCTGTACTTGAAATGACTGTTTGTTAAAGCTACGTGTCTCAGAGTTAAAAACAAGTCCATTTATATATCGAGTCATGGGATTAAATCTCTCCTTATGAAGAGAAAAGCGGAGACAAGCATCTCCACTTTTCCAGTTAATTATTTAGAAATGGATACGTTCGTACCGTTTGGATGTACAATTTGTACGGAGTTGTCAGTAGAAACCTCAAAGCCCTGTACTTTTTTGTTTACACCTGCAACGGTTTGTGTTGCTTCTAATTCAATACGCGGAACATCTGCTAAAATCAGTTTTAATGCTTCTTGGTATAATTTAGCACGTTCTTCCTGTACCACTGTTTCAGATACGGCACGTTCTAATAATTTATCTACCTCTGGGTTGCTATAGCCTTTACCATTACCTAACGCACCGATTTGATTTGTGTGGAATAATTGATATAGGAAGAAATAAGGATCTGGATACCAAGTCCAGCCACCAATATTCATTGGAGCGTTCCCTTTTGCAACAGTATCACTGTAAGTACCCCATTCAAGCACTTTAATTTCCACATCAATGTTTAAGTTTTTCTTTAATTGACTTTGGAAAATCGTTGCGTAAGGCACACGTGCTTCTGATACATAAATCTCTGTTTTGAAGCCATCAGGATAACCAGCCTCTGCTAGCAATTTTTTTGCTTCTTCTGGATTATATTTTGGTACTAAATCAACTAATGATTTATCATATCCCCATGAACCTGGTGGTAATGGTAAATAAGAAACATCACCGCCACCCCATTGGTTAACACCAGAAATGATTTCCTCAACATTTGTTGCCATATAAAGTGCCTCGCGAACACGTTTGTCAGCAGTCGGACCAACTTTGTTGTTAAGGTCAAGATAAACAATAGATAAACCTGGATTCGTTAAAAGCTCAAGGTTGCTATCTTGGTTAATAATTTCTCTGTTTTGGCCTTTGACATCCATGGCAATATCTATGTCACCAGAACGTAATGCATTTGTCATCATATTTTGATCGGAGATAAACTTCATGGATAAATTATCAACGTGAGGTTTTTCACCCCAATAATTGTCATGGCGAACTAGTTTTACTTCTTGGTCCTTTTTCCATTCTGTTAACTGGAATGGGCCTGTACCAATGAAGTGTTCTGAGAAGTTATCGCCCCAGCCTTCAACCTCTTCTTTTGGAATAATGATATTTCCTGCATCCGTTAGCATAGCAAGAAGGGCAGCATTCGGTGTAGTTAAGTGAATTTCTATTTCATAATCTGACAACACTTTAACTTCTGTCACACCACTTAAACGATTCATAGCGGATTCTTTGGCGGAGCGCTCTAAAGAATATTTCACATCTTCCGCTGTCATTTCACGGCCATCCTGGTATTGCCCCTTTTGGAATTTCACACCCTCACGTAATTTGAACGTATAGACTAACATATCATCTGACACTTTCCATTCTGTTGCTAAAGAGGGGATGATATCTGATAGATCTTTGTTATAAACAACTAAAGTATCACCCATTTGACGCATAACTTGCGATTCATAAACCCCTGTATATTTGATAGGGTCAAATGTTTTGGCATTGGCTGAAAGACCAATATTTAATTTGCCACCTGAAGTGACTTCTCCATCTTTTTCATTTGAAGAATTACTTTTTTCTGTGTTCCCACCACAAGCTGCTAAAACACCAATTAATAAAGTTAAAAAGAGTAGTAGTAAAGGTTTTTTTACGTTTATCTTCTTCATCTGCATAAGCCTCCTTTATTTTGTTTCACAATATGAACCGTTGATTCAAAAATGATAGGTTCGAATTAAAATTAGCACATTTGTAAACAGAAAGTAAATATAAAATTAAAAAAATTCAGAAAAAATATATTTACAAATAATTATCACATGGTGTAGTATGTGGTTATTCACAATATGAACCACTGATTCTAATAATGAAAAGGAGGTCTTAATAAGATGGGCTCATTTATTTTAAAAAGGTTAGTCAACCTTATCCCGACACTGCTAGTAGTAGGAATCATCGTCTTCATTATTACGCGAATGATTCCAGGTGACCCAGCTTCAGTAATGCTTGGGCCACAAGCCAGTGTGGAAGATGTAGAGAATTTAAGAGAAGAGCTAGGATTAAATAAATCAATGCCTTCGCAATTTATTTCATATGTAGGAGACTTAGCACAGTTAAATTTAGGATATTCCTATTCTTATAGTGAGTCTGTCATCGGACTTATTATAGAAAGATTCCCTAACACAGTGATACTAGCATTGGCAGCCTTGTTTATAGCGGTTGTGGTCGGTATCCCAGCAGGAATATTAGCTGCTAGAAAGCAAAATACAATCATTGATTATATTGTCATGCTTGTATCATTAGTTGGTGTATCCATGCCCATTTTTTGGTTGGGGATCATGCTTGTTTTATTCTTTAGTGTCAATCTTGGTTGGTTCCCAGCCACTGGAATGGGCAACATCAGTGATGGTCTATGGACCTATTTGAAACATTTAATTTTGCCAGCATTTGCATTAGC
Organism: Lysinibacillus sp. FSL L8-0126; assembly: GCF_038630385.1. Lineage (NCBI taxonomy): Bacteria > Bacillati > Bacillota > Bacilli > Caryophanales > Bacillaceae > Lysinibacillus > Lysinibacillus sp. FSL L8-0126. The sequence continues at coordinate 2,628,561 of NZ_CP152028.1, forward strand.
AACGATTCCAATGGCGACATTTGCACGGATTACCCGTTCAAGCATGTTAGAGGTTATTTCGCAAGATTATATTAAAACAGCTCGTTCTAAAGGCATTAAAGAATATTTAGTGATTGGTAAACATGCCTTTAAAAATGCGCTAACACCTATTTTAACGGTATTAGGGATGCAGATATCCAATTTACTGGGGGGAGCGGTTTTAACAGAAACGATTTTTAGTTGGCCTGGAATGGGGCGACTAATTGTAGATGCCATTGATAAACGTGATTTTGTTGTTGTACAAGGTACTGTTATTTTCATCGCATTTATCTTTGTACTTGTTAACTTAGTAGTGGACGTGCTTTATAAAGTTGTCAATCCTAAGGTCAATTTAGAATCGGATGGAGGGAAAAAATAACAATGACTCAAGCAATCGTCAATGAAACAAGAAAAAGAAATACGTTGTTGCGCAAGTTGCTAAAAAATAAATTAGCGACAATTGGGTTAGTCATTGTCACCTTGATGGCCATTGTTGCAATATTTGCACCATTGATTGCTACCCATCCACCAAATGAAATGATTGTCGGTAAATCATTTTTACCAATGAACACAGAAGGGCATTTGCTAGGAACGGATAATTATGGACGTGATTTGTTTAGTCGTTTAGTTTACGGTACACAAATATCGATGATTGTCGGCATTGCAGCGGTGCTATTTGGAGCTGTGTTTGGAACATTATTAGGGTTAGTGGCAGGGTATTTCGGTGGTCGCATTGATTCGATCATTATGCGTACGATGGATGGTCTTTTTGCATTCCCATTCATTTTACTTGCTATTACACTAATGACGGTATTAGGGCAAGGACTTGTCAACGTTATTGTTGCTATTGGTGTTGCCAACATTCCAGGGTTCGCAAGACTTGTTCGTGGTCAGGTTTTAAGTGTAAAAGAAGAAGAATTCATCGAAGTGACGCATTCTCTAGGTGCTACACATAGTCGAATTATTTTTAGCCATATATTACCGAACTGTTTAGCTCCTTTAATTGTTTATGGAACGATGAGTACAGCGGGCGCTATTATTTCGGAGGCGGCACTGAGCTTTTTAGGATTAGGAGTTCAACCGCCAACAGCTTCGTGGGGTAGTATTTTAAAAGATGGTAAAGATTTTTTAGTATTAAATCCTCAAATGGCGACATTTTCAGGAATCTGTATTTTATTAACAGTTCTTGGTATTAACCTTTTAGGAGATGGATTACGTGATGCGTTAGATCCGAAAATGAAAGTTTAATGGAAGGGGGTGGAGTCATGACTGAACGTTTACTAGATGTAGAAAATTTAACAGTAGAATTTAAAAGTGGCGGCTCTACAATGAAAGCTGTCAATGGAGTAAATTTACAATTAAATAAGAAGGAAACACTAGGGATTGTTGGAGAATCAGGGTCGGGAAAAAGTGTTACAGCCACTGCTCTCATGCGTTTAATTCCATCTCCGCCAGGAAAAATAACGAATGGAAAAATTGACTTTAATGGTCGTGATTTAATTGGCATTTCTGAAAAAGAAATGCGCAATGTGCGAGGTAATGATATTTCAATGATTTTCCAAGATCCTATTACAAGTTTGAATCCTGTATTAACAGTGGGCAATCAAATTATTGAAGTCATCCAAGCACATGAAAAGATCTCGAAGAAAGATGCCGCTATCAAAGCTGTCGATATGTTAAAAATGGTTGGTATTCCCGAGCCAGAGAAACGATTAAAAATGTATCCTCACGAATTTTCAGGAGGCATGCGTCAGCGTGTCATGATTGCTATTGCTCTTGCTTGTAACCCGAAACTACTCATTGCCGATGAGCCAACAACTGCACTGGATGTAACTGTACAAGCTCAAATTCTTGATTTAATGAAAAAATTACAACAAGACCATGATACAGCCATCATTATGATTACACACGATTTAGGTGTGGTTTGGGAGTTATGTGACAAAGTAAATGTTATGTATGCAGGTCGAACAGTTGAGTCGACTACAACAAGACAGCTCTACGAAAAACCTTTACATCCTTATACGTGGGGATTATTAGAGTCTCAAATTACAATGGGCACACAGGAGCAACAAAGATTGCCAGCCATTCCAGGTAGTCCACCGGATTTAACAATGCCACATAGCGGCTGTCACTTTTCATCACGTTGCCCTTTAGCAACAGATATTTGTCGTCATACAGTACCCGACTTAGTGGAAGTGCAGGACAACCATTTTGTAGCCTGCCATTTACAAGCGAAAAATCAAATTGTCGCAAGGAAGGAGGGAATTTTTAATGCAACAGCACAATGAACTTGTTTTAAAGGTAAGTAATTTAAAAAAGCATTTTCCCATTAAAAGTTCAATCCCTTTTAAAAAATCAACACAATTTGTGAAAGCAGTAGATGGCGTCAGTTTTGAATTATATAAGGGCGAAACACTTGGGATTGTAGGTGAATCAGGTTGTGGGAAATCGACGGTTGCTCGTTTAATCAACCAGCTGATTTCTCCAACAGAGGGAATCGTAGAGTTTAAGGGTACGGATTTAGCAAGCTTAAATACAAAGGATATTCGCTCTGCTCGAAAGTCGATACAAATGGTTTTCCAAAATCCATATGCATCACTCGATCCTCGAAAAACGATTGAATATCTCATTGCCGAGCCATTAGTCATCCATGGTATTGGTGATGAAGCATCACGTAAAAAGCGTGTTATTGAATTACTTGAAACAGTAGGATTAAGTGCTTATCATGCAAAGCGCCATCCACATGAATTTTCTGGGGGACAAAGACAACGTATCAATATTGCTCGTGCCCTTGCGCTTAATCCAGATATTGTTGTATGCGATGAACCTGTTTCAGCATTAGATGTTTCTGTACAAGCACAGGTAATCAATCTATTAAAAGACTTACAGAGAGACTTCGGTTTAACATATATTTTTATTTCACATGATTTAAATGTTGTGAATTATATGTGTGATCGGATTGCCGTCATGTACTTGGGTAAAATTGTGGAAATCGGGACATATAAGGAAATTTATGAGAACCCTCAACATCCCTACACACAAGCCTTATTATCGGCAATTCCTAAGGAAAATCCCTTTGATAAAAAGGACCGTATTATTTTATCTGGAGATGTTCCCAGTCCAGTAAATCCACCGAGTGGCTGTGCATTCCACAAGCGTTGTCGTTTTGCTACAGACAAATGTGCAGACGTCCAACCGACACTCGATACTGTGACAGCTACACATCAAGTTTCTTGTCATTTATTTTCGTCGATACAGCAAGAAGTGTCGACGACTTAGAGCAGAAAGTAATTGAATAAATTATAGAAGTAAAAAGGAGCGGACTGATTATGTCATTGAAGCATGTTATTGAATTATACGAGGTAATGGATAATTTCCATGTTAACGGAGAAACGATTAAAGCCTATTTACACAGCATTGATCCAACAGCAGATGTGAAGATCAAAACGATTAAAGGTGAAAGTGGCTCAACGGATTTTGTGCGTGTACTAGTGAAAGGAAAGCAAGGAAAATCCTCTGGTGGTCAGGCACCGACGTTAGGCATTATTGGTCGTCTCGGTGGTATTGGAGCACGTCCTGAAATGACAGGCTTTGTATCAGATGGAGATGGAGCACTAGCATGTATGGCAGGTGCAGCCAAAGCCATTGGTATGGCGTTAAAGGGTGATCAGTTAGAAGGAGATGTTATTTTCTCAACGCATATTTGTCCAACAGCACCCACTTTGCCACATGAGCCAGTGCCATTTATGAACTCTCCAGTGGATATTAGTGTCATGAACGAAAATGAAGTGGAAGAAACAATGGATGCCATTCTATCAATCGATACAACGAAAGGCAATCAAGTATGTAACCATAAAGGGTTTGCCATTACGCCAACAGTCAAAGAAGGTTACATATTAAAAATCAGTGATGATTTATTGCACGTTTACACACAAGCAGCAGGAATTTCTCCAGTTGTACTACCGATTACCATGCAAGACATTACACCATATGGCAATGGTTTATTCCATATTAATAGTATTTTACAACCAGCTGTGGCAACAACAAGCCCTGTTGTAGGTGTGGCTATCACAACAGAATCTGTCGTGGCAGGCTGTGCAACAGGCGCCACACATGTAACAGATGTAGAAAATGTAGTTCGATTTGTATTAGAAGTAGCAAAAACGTATGGAGCTCATAAATGTTCCTTCTTTGACGAAAAGCAGTTTACACATATGAAAAATTTATATGGAAGCATGCATCATCTACAAACGAAAGGAAAAGAGGTATATACACATGAATGATTTACAAGCACTCAAAGCGCAATTATTAGAGGCAGTTGAAAAGCATCAAGATGAACTGATTGCATTTTGTTCGAAACTCATTCAAATTCCTAGTGTCAATCCTCCAGGAGATACGACTGAAATAACTGCTTTTATCGAAAACTATTTACAGGATGTTGGCATTACTTATCAAAAATACGAAGCTGCAGATAAAATGTTTAATTTAGTAGCTTCTATTGGGAGTGGTGAGGGAAAGGAACTCATTTATTGTGGTCATACAGATGTTGTTCCTGTTGGTGATTTATCAAAGTGGGAATTCAATCCATTTTCAGGGGAGGTGAAGGATGGCTGGATGCTGGGCCGTGGTGCAAGTGATATGAAAGCTGGTTTAGCTGGTATTATTTTTGCAACAAAGCTACTAAAGAAATTGAATATTGAATTACCAGGGAAACTAACATTGGCGATTGTGCCAGATGAAGAAACAGGCGGCGAATTTGGTGTTCCGTGGTTGTTAGAGCGAGGTTTTGTGCAAGGAGATGGTTGCTTAATCGCTGAGCCTTCTTCACCGCTAAATCCAACCATTGGGCAAAAGGGTTCTTATTGGTTTGAATTAGAGGTTCGTGGGGAACCTGGACATGGAAGCCTATCACCTTTAGCTGGGAGAAATGCTATTGTCGATGCCATTCGAGCTATTCAAGAGATTCGTACACTATGGGATTTGGAAATTACGATCCCAGAAGAGGTACTGCCACTTATCGAGGTATCTAAAAAATACATGCGAGAGGTGGAAAAAGATCGTTTGAAATATCAAGAAGTTTTAGAGAAAATTACTGTAAATATTGGTACAATTGAGGGAGGTACGAAGTCCAACGTAATCCCAGATTATTGCAAGGTTCAGGTCGATTGTCGCTTACCATTCGGTATTACACAAGAAGAAGTAACAGAAATTTTGAAACATAAACTAGATGGTTTGGCTATTGATTATTCAATCAAACGTTTTGGCTTCAAAAGTGTAGCAAATTATACGCCTGCCGAAAATCCTGTATGCCAATCCATTGTGGAAAATATTTCATTTGTAACAGGGCAAGAGGCATATGGTGTTATGCAATGGGCAAGTAGTGATGCTCGACATTTCAGACAATATAATATTCCTGTATTGCAGTACGGCCCAGCCTATTTACCAAGTATTCATGGTTACAATGAAAAAGTGCGTGTTGAGGATATCGTACGCTGTGCAAAAGTATATATTACTGCTGCTGTTGATTTCCTATATCAAAAGTAAGAGATTAGCTACTCTCTTACTTTTGATAAAGTGATATCAGGTGCTGACGGCTGCTAAATCTGTCGCTTATTTCCCCCTTTAAGAGAAAGATTTGCAGCCGTTTGTACAGATAAATAGATCAAAAGGATGAGAGATATGCTAAAGACGTTAAATTTATCAATTGCGGTTTTAAAAATGTTTACAAAAGAAAAGCCCATATGGGGTGGAAGAGAGTTAGCAATGGCGATGAATATGAATCATACAAATTTATATCGCATTCTTGAAACCTTTGAAAATAATGGGTTTATTACAAAAGATCCTGTAACAAAAAAATACTCACTCGGTATTGCTTTATGGGAGATTGGTATGAATATGTATGATTCATTAAACATAGATCAGCTATGTATGCCGGTTCTTGAGAAATTAAAAGATGTCACAGGCGAAACAGCTATTTTTACTGTACTGAATGGACTGGAAGCGTTAACATTACTAAAAGCCGAACCTGTTAATAAGGTGAAATTTACTGTTTCAAGAGGAAGTAGATCCCCACTTTATGTAGGGGCATCCTATCGTTCGATGCTTGCTTTTCTAAATGAAGAGCAAATTGCCAAGGTGATTGACGAGCCTTTAACAGCCTATACGAATAATACGATGACAGATGCTAATGAAATACGAGCAGAGCTGGAAAAAATTCGTGCGTGTGGTTATGCACTCAGTAACAGTGAATATTCTGTTGATGTACTGGCACTTGCCATGCCCATATTCAATAGTGAAGATCAGGTCGTAGCCTCCATTACTGTTTCTGGACCAATCTATCGTTTTACGGAACAACGTGTTCCAGAAGTTTTAGAACCATTAAAAGAGGCGAGAAATGAAATAGAAGGAATTATTCGTAGATATCATTTGAATTTTAATTAAGGAGTTTTATTATGCAACATTTACATGATATTGCACTTACTATACTAAAAGGTAATCTAAATGTTCAATCATCTGAAACACTGTTAATCTTAACAGATATTCATAAGCAAGATATTGCGCAAATCTTTTATAAAGCTGGGCAATCTATTACAGCGAAGACAATGTTAATGGTAATGCCGCTATTAGATAAATCTGGACAGGAGCCAATCCAAGCTGTTTCGACGCTGATGACGAATGTCGATGTCACGCTTTGTATTACCTCGCACTCATTAACACATACAGCTGCTCGTAAAAACGCCTGTGAACAGGGTGGCCGAGTGGCGACAATGCCAGGTGTTACAATGGATATGCTAGAGCAAGGTGCGCTACATGCAGATGCACAGGAAATAGAAGATATGGTAGGAAAATATGTTCATTTACTTGATGCAGCAAAAAATATTCGCATTGACAAAGACGGGCATACATTAACGTTTAGTGTAGAAAATCGTTTGGGAATTCGTTCTACAGGTGTTATACGCCAAGCTGGAGAGCATGGAAATATCCCTTCTGGAGAATCTTATATTGCACCACTAGAAACATCTGCGAATGGAGAGATTTTAGTGGATGGTTCGATTGCTAATATAGGTGTTTTAAAGGAGCCATTATTATTAAAAATCACGAATGGTCGTTTAGAGGAGGCAATCGGTCCTGATGGTCCTCAATTACTTGCTTTACTTGGTGAAGGAAATGGTAGAATCATTGCAGAGTTTGGCATCGGAGCGAATAAAAGTGCCATCCTATGTGGTAATATACTAGAGGATGAGAAGGTGTATGGGACAATCCATATTGCATTTGGTAGTAATAAGCCATTCGGTGGAGCAAATATGGCTGATGTCCATATTGATTGCGTTGTGAAAAACCCCACTGTCTATTTCGATGGTCAGCAAGTCATCTAAGGAAAAGCGTGTCTTCATATGAAGCACGCTTTTTTGCTTTACCTCACTATAGTTTACAGTTGCTTGTCTTTGTAGGATTACACTATAGTTAACATAGATAAGCTAGAGGAAAGGAAACATTTTGCATCTAGCATTCCGTTAAACTAGGAACCAACAGTAGATCCTGTCCATAAAATAGGAGCAAAGAATAGGTATAGCTTCTATTGGTCATCAAGAAAGAACGTGAGGTTGAAAATATGCTAACATTTACAGATTTACATGGTCTACAAGTAGATTTGAGTTTTTCAAGAGGGGAATTTGAAGTCGAGCCAAAGCACGTCCTTGTTTTGTTAAAGCATGAAAATAAATGGCTATGTACTATTCATAAACGACGTGGTGTAGAGGTGCCAGGGGGCAAATTAGAGCAAGGTGAAACTTTAGAGGAGGCGGCTATTCGGGAAGTTTTCGAAGAGACGGGTGTCCGTGTGAAAAATCTCCAATGGTTCGCAGAATATGCCGTTCATGATGCCATTGTGTTTTGTAAATCTGTTTTTACTGCACAATTTTTAACGCAGGAGGACATTGAATTTGATTTAGAAACATCGGGTATGCTTTGGCTAACGGATGAAGAATTTGCTCATCATCCTAATTTAAGCTTTCATATGAAGGATGAGGGTATGAAGAAAATGCTGGAGGAGTTGAAAGACCGTGACATACAATGGTGAAATTGTGGAAAAACGTGCCTATCCCTCACCGAATCCAGCCATACGACTAACAGAAATAACCTATCTATCACAGGGCTTACGTATAAAAGGATTATTAGCAGAGCCAAAGGCAGAAGGTACATATGATGGTTTTTTATATTTAAGAGGGGGCATGCAAAGCATTGGGATGGTAAGACCTTCACGTATTGCCCAATTTGCTGCACAGGGCTTTATCGTTTTTGCCCCATACTATCGTGGAAATCGTGGTGGAGAAGGCCGTGATGAGTTTGCAGGAGCAGACCGTTATGATGCTGTTTATGCCGTAGATGTTCTCAAGCAATATTGTAATGACAATATACATGTTTTTGGTTTTTCTCGTGGGGGAATTATGGCTCTTTGGACAGCCATTTTAAGAAAGGATATTACCTCGGTCGTCACATGGGCAGGTGTTTCGGACGCAACAGCCACTTATTGGGAACGTACGGATATGCGCAGAATGATGAAGCGTGTAATTGGCGGAACACCGAATCGTGTACCAGAAGCATATGATGCGCGAACCCCACTTTTCGAGATAGAGCAGATCACTGCGCCTGTATTAATCATACATGGCTATCGTGATGAAAATGTAGATATCGAACATGCCAGACAACTAGCCTTTTTTTTAGAAGATGCGAATAAATCATACGAAACCTGGTATGATCCAGACCATGCACATCAATACCCACCAGCAAAAAATCGTGAAACCGTCCGTGCCCTTTGTGAATGGATGAAACAGCAATAAATAAATGATGAAAAAAAATACCCCCTTCCTTAGAATAGCTATCCACTTCAGGCAAGATAGCTATGCTAAGGAGTAGGGGGCAATAAAGGGGTGATGATTATTTCATGTTACTTTCTAAAAATTGTTGTATGGTAGCCCAGTAAAGCGCGCTTGCAACACTTTCTGCGCCACCATGCCCAGCTCCCTCAACAATCAACTTTTGCTTTGGTACATTTGCCGCTTCATATACTTCATTCAACATGGTAGATGGAACGAACGTATCGTTGTCTCCATGAATAAACAACATGGGTGTCTTCGATTTTGCCACTTGTTCAACTGCACTCGCTTCACCTAATGTATAGCCTGCTTTTAGTTTCGTCACTACAGAAGAGAAATGCATGATTGGAAATGCAGGTAAGTGAAAGATTGCTTTCAACTGATAGGAAAATTCATCCCATACTGAAGAATAGCCACAATCCTCAATGATTGCTTTAACGTTTGTTGGTAAATTCTCTCCTGAAGCCATCATGACAGTGGCTCCACCCATCGAAACACCATAAAGAACAATTTCAGCGCTCTCATTTAAGCTGACAATGTGATTGACCCATGAAACAACATCAAAACGATCATGCCAGCCCATGCCAATATAATCTCCTTCACTTTTACCATGGCCTCTCGCATCTGGAATAAGTACATGATAGCCCATATCATAAAAATGTTTAGCATACTTTGTCATTTGTGCGCCTTCGCTTGAATAGCCATGAAAGATGATAGCCCATTTGTCAGTGGGGTGATCATTTTGGATAGAGTAAGCATGGAGCTTTAGCGAATCATAGGATTGAAGCGAAGCATCTTCATATTGCTTATGAAACCATTGCTCAGTTGTTTCTTTCTCTTTAGCTTCCTGAGGATTGACAGCTATTACATTATGAGGTGCATCTAGCACTGCTGTTTTATCAGTGTCAGGATTTAATGCCAGATTATAAAAGTAATTTCCTGCAAAAAAACCAGCGCCAACAAATAAAGCTAACAACATTATAAGAATAGAAAATAGTATTTTATATTTTTTTGTCATATGTATCTCCCTAATACTAGCTACCTTCAAGGTAAAGAAAAAGAGAACGAATGAATTCGTTCCCTTTGATTCTTGTGTCTAGTCGTTATTTTAATGGGCCACCAAGTGTAGTAATGGCATCAGAAACGTTTGAGAATTTCTTGAAGTTTTCGTTGAATAAGCCTGCAAGTTCAGCAGCTTTCGCATCATATGCAGCTTTATCTGCCCATGCTTCACGAGGATTTAACACTTCTGACGGTACACCTTCAACTGCTGTTGGAATGTGTAAACCGAAGACAGCATCTTGTGTCGTTTCAACATTTGTTAATTTTCCGTCGATTGCTGCACGTACCATTGTGCGTGTGTAAGACAGCTTCATACGGCTACCTGTACCATATTCGCCACCAGTCCAACCAGTGTTCACTAGGAATACTTGTGCACCATGCTCGTCAATTTTTTGACCTAACATTTCTGCGTACACTGTTGCTGGAAGTGGAAGGAATGGAGAACCGAAGCAAGTAGAGAATACTGGTTCTGGCTCTGTTACACCGCGTTCAGTTCCAGCAAGCTTAGAAGTGAAACCGCTTAGGAAGTGATACATTGCTTGCTCTTTTGTTAATTTACTGATTGGAGGTAATACGCCAAACGCATCAGCTGTTAGGAAGATGATTGTTTTTGGATGACCTGCAACAGAAGGATCAACAATATTTTCGATGTATTGGATTGGATAAGCTACACGTGTATTTTCTGTTAATGAACCATCATCATAGTCACAAATACGAGTTTCTGGATCAACAGCTACGTTTTCTAAAACAGAACCGAAGCGGATTGCATTGTAGATTTCTGGTTCTTTCTCAGCAGAAAGGTTGATTGTTTTTGCATAGCAGCCACCCTCAATGTTGAATACACCATTATCAGACCAGCCGTGTTCATCGTCACCAATTAGCTTACGATCTGGATCAGCGGATAATGTCGTTTTACCAGTACCAGATAGACCGAAGAATAATGCCACATCGCCAGCTTCACCAACGTTTGCTGAACAGTGCATTGAAAGGATACCTTGCTGTGGTAATAAGTAGTTCATGATACCAAAAATAGATTTTTTCATTTCACCAGCATATTCAGTACCACCGATTAAGATCATTTTCTTTTCAAGTGATACTATGATGAAAGTTTCAGAAGCAGTACCATCAACTGCAGGGTCTGCTTTAAAGTTAGGAGCAGAGATGACAGTGAAGTCTGCAACATGAGAAGCTAATTCTTCTTCAGTTGGACGGATAAATAATTGATGAGCAAAAAGGTTGTGCCAAGCGTATTCATTAATTACTTGGATGCTTAATTGTGAATCTTTGTCAGCACCTGCGAAGCCTTTAAATACGAATAACTCGTCACGTTCTTTTAAATATTTTATTACTTTTACATATAAGTTATCGAACACTTCAGAAGAAATCGGTTGGTTGACTTTACCCCAGTCAATTTGATCTTTTGTGCTTTCTTCTTCTACCGTATATTTATCTTTAGGTGAACGACCAGTGTATTTGCCAGTTTCTGCACGAACTGCGCCATCTACTGTTAACATTGCTTCACCACGAGATGTAGCTTTTTCTGCTAATTGTGGTACTGAAAGTTGAACATTAATGTTACCGCCGTTTAATAATTCCTTCAGTTCGTTTGCAATTTCTACTGAATTCATCGATTAAATACCATCCTTTTTTATAGTATTCCCTTGATTTAGAGGGATTTTTTCTTAATTTCAAAAATAGTATAACACAATTGCTTAAATAATCTATACTAATTAAGAAATTATTTTAGAGTTTTTATCACTTTTCAATAAACTGACAAAAAATAATGTTTTTCGAGTAGAATCCGATCAATCCTACTGTAATTAGGCGCAAAAATTGAGCCACACATATGTTACCACAAGTAGCTAGGTATGTTGTAGGGATTAATTTGCTTCTATTTACATCATCATCCAAGTATGAAAAGTTTTTGTGTAATCAGTTCCTTCCTTTCTATACAGTAATACATAAGAAAATATTTGACAACGTTCAACCTTTTCAGTAACATGAAAATGAACGGATACTCTTATCCCGAGCTGGTGGAGGGTCAGGCCCTGTGAAACCCGGCAACCTGCATGTTTTATTTCACAGCATGCGTTGGTGCCAACCTGATGCAAGGGAACATCCCTTGAACGATAAGAGTGAAAGGTTACGAAGTCATTATTCCTTTCCTCATGTGCAGTAACGTGAGTAAAGGATTTTTTTATTGCTAAAAAAGAATGTAAAGGTAAGTATATGTAGTTCTTTCCTTATTATAATGACAGATCTTTCGAAATCCTCGTGTTAAAAGCAGCAGTAACGGCTTGAGAGTTCAATCCTTAGGAGCGGACTTGACATGGGTAATGAGTACCGTATTCATACACAACTACTTTTTGTAAGAGTAATAGGAGGAAAACCAAATGACAAACCGTCGACTGTTTACATCAGAGAGTGTAACAGAAGGACATCCAGATAAGATTTGTGATCAAATCTCGGATGCCATTTTAGATGCTATTTTAGCAGAAGATCCAAATGCACGTGTAGCGTGTGAAACAACTGTCACAACAGGATTAGTATTAGTAGCAGGAGAAATAACTACTTCTACTTACGTTGATATTAAAGGTATCGTTCGTGATACTGTAGCAGAAATTGGCTATACACGTGGTAAATATGGCTTTGATGCTGAAAATCTAGCGGTGCTTGTAGCTATTGGCGAACAATCGCCTGATATTGCACAAGGTGTTGACCAAGCTTTAGAGGCTCGTGAAGGCTCTATGACAGATGCTGATATTGAAGCAATTGGTGCTGGTGACCAAGGTCTAATGTTTGGTTATGCATGTAATGAAACACCTGAACTAATGCCATTGCCAATCAGCTTAGCACATAAATTAGCACGCCGATTAACAGAAGTTCGTAAATCAGGTGAATTAGCGTATTTACGTCCTGATGGAAAAACACAAGTAACGATTGAATATGATGACAATAATGTACCTGTGCGAGTGGATACAATTGTTATTTCAACACAACATGATGAAGAAGCAACACTTGAACAAATTCAAGCTGATCTGAAAGAATTTGTTATTGCACCCGTTGTGCCAAGTGAATTATTAGATGCAAACACGAAATACTTTATTAACCCGACTGGCCGTTTTGTTATCGGTGGACCTAAAGGGGACGCTGGTTTAACAGGACGTAAAATCATTGTTGATACATACGGTGGTTATGCACGTCACGGTGGTGGCGCATTCTCTGGTAAGGATGCAACAAAGGTAGACCGTTCAGCGGCTTATGCGGCACGTTATGTAGCAAAAAACATTGTAGCAGCTGGCTTGGCAGAACGCGCTGAGGTACAACTTGCCTATGCGATTGGTGTGGCTCAACCAGTTTCCATTGCGGTTGACACATTTGGTACAGGTAAAGTGAAAGAAAGCGCAATCGTAGAGTGGGTACGTGAGCTATTTGATTTACGTCCAGCAGGTATTATTAAAATGCTAGATTTACGTCGTCCGATTTATAAACAAACGGCAGCTTATGGTCATTTTGGTCGTACAGATTTAAATGTACCATGGGAACAAATCGATAAAGCAGATGCTCTACGAGAAAAGGCACATCTATAAACTATTGAGCTAAAGTAATGAAGACATTAGAAAATTATTCTAATGTATTAAAAAGGAAAGGGGCAATATTGTCCCCTTTGTTTTACAAAAAATCCCTCGCTACGATCCGTGAACATTTTGGTTACACGGAAATGCGAGGTATTTTTTTCGTTAATATTGAATTTTTGTGTATATTGTTTACTTCTGAAGGGATTTATAATATTGTCCTTTTTCTGCATATTCGCGCACGATACGTTCCATATCCTCTTTATCTTCTGCATTTAATTCACGGACTACTTTTGCCGGACGACCTAATGCTAAACTATTCGGAGGAATGACTTTACCAGGAGGTACTAGGCTTCCTGCCCCAATAAATGCACCCTCTCCAATCTCTGCCCCGTCTAATATAATGGAGCCCATACCAATTAAAGCATTTTTGCGAATTGTACAGCTATGTAAAGTGACTTGGTGTCCAACTGTTACCTCATCTTCAATAATTAGCGGAAATTTTGGGCTTTGATGTAAGCAACAAAGATCTTGGATACTGACACGTTTCCCAATAATGGTTGGGGAAACATCACCACGAATGACCGTATTAAACCAAATGGTTGTTTCAGCACCAATTGTTACGTCGCCCGTAACAGTTGCGTAATCAGCAATGAAGACAGATGGATCGATCTTTGGCATTTTATCTTTAAATGGATAAATCATGAAAATCGCCTCAATTCTTTCTATAATGTAGTATTATCGTATCAAATACGCAACTTTATGGAAATATAAAATTAAAATGAGCTATTTATTTCGATATAATCAATGTGTAATTATTTTTTAGGAGGACTATGTGAATGTGGAAATGGGAAGCTGAAGGACAAGCAAAGGCTGTGATTGCTATAGTTCATGGTGCATATGAAAATCACCGATGGTATGCATGGCTGATAGAGAAATTAAGATTGGAAGGCTTCCACATAGTCATGGGAGATTTACCTAATCATGGCGTGAATGCAAGGTTTGCTCGTGTCCATGATGAGGACTTCAAATTGTACAATAAATATACAAGAAATCTGATTGAGAATGCTTTTTCATATAATTTACCAACTTTTGTAATAGGACATGGGCTTGGAGCAACGTTAGTTCTTCACACAATGCAAAAGAAGCAATATGAATGTGCAGGGATTATTTTGACATCACCGTGGCTGCAATTAAAGCTTTTACCAGGTAAATTATCAAATGCTTTAACGAGTCTAAGTGCATTGACTGCAAATGTTAAAATGACTCACAATATTTCATATGAGAACCTTACACGCAATGTTGAAGGTAGGGACGAAATGAAAGATGAGGTACCATTCATGTCAGTCGTTTCAGTGAAATGGTATCGAGAGCTTCAGCAGATGATGAAAAATTTAGTGATGCTTCCAAAAGGTGAATTTCCGAATATGCCTATGCTCATTATGACAGCTGAGAAAGATAAAATTACGGAAACACGACAAACTCGAAATTGGCTCCATCAACAAGAGTTTACAGAGTTTCAATTTAAAGAATGGGCAAATTGCTATCACAATTTATTTCACGAAGTAGAACGAGAAGAGATTTTTATGTATATTCGTGATTTTATTAATAATGCTCTTCGAAGAATCGGTTATATCATTAAATAGGTTTTATCCCTTCCATTTACTAGAAGACTTACTTAAATATTGTTACTTAAATATAATGTTGTAATTTTCAGAAAAGTGTAATACTATAATGACTTAAAGTATGGTATTTTCAAATTGGAGGGGTATAATGGAGGTAATCGTTGGTAAGTTGAATGGCATTTTATGGGGTCCGTGGTTTATTTATGGTATTTTATTGATTGGACTTTTTTTCTCAATCATCACAAGATTTCTACAAGTTAGACACATTAAAGACATGTTTGTTTTAATGTTTAAAGGGGAGAAATCGGAAAAGGGGATTTCATCTTTCCAAGCAATGTCGATTGCATTATCAGGCCGTGTAGGTACTGGTAATATTGCTGGTACTGCAACTGCAATTGGGATGGGGGGACCTGGTGCTGTCTTTTGGATGTGGGCAATCGCTTTCATTGGTGCGGCTACCGCATATGTAGAGTCAACATTAGCACAAATCTATAAAGAAGAAAAAGATACGGAATATCGTGGTGGACCAGCCTTTTACATAGAAAAGGGAATGGGTCAAAAATGGTTTGCAGTTATTTTTGCTGTAGCTGCGTTGATTGCAATGCTAATTTTAATGCCAGGTGTGCAGTCTAACGCCATTGCAGGAGCTGTTGAAAACGCTTTTGGTCTGGATACATGGATTACAGGACTGATTATTGTAGTGTTGTTAGGTGCTATTATTATTGGGGGAGTTAAATCTATCGCGAATGCTGCCCAAATCATTGTACCGTTCATGGCATTAGCATACATTATTATGGCTATTATCATTATTGCTATGAATATTTCTGAGGTACCTGCAGTCTTTGCTTTAATTTTCTCAAGTGCCTTTGGTGCACAAGAGATTTTTGGTGGTATCATTGGTTCTGCGATAGCTTGGGGAGTGAAGCGTGGCATCTATTCCAATGAAGCTGGTCAAGGAACAGGGGCGCACCCTGCTGCTGCTGCGGAAGTATCACATCCTGCTAAACAAGGGATAGTACAAGCGGCGTCTGTGTACATTGATACATTATTAATTTGTTCTGCTACTGCATTTATGATTTTATTTACAGGTATGTACAATGTACATGATGAAAAGGCCGCTGAAGGAGCAGATCCATTTATCCATATTGGGGAATTCAATAGTGGCGGATTAGCAGGCGATGAGCAAATGACATTTGCGAAAAGTATTGAAGCAGGTGCTGCTTATACACAATATGCAGTTGATTCATCATTACCTGGTTTTGGAGCTCCATTCGTAGCAATCGCGTTATTCTTCTTTGCCTTTACAACAATTATGGCCTATTACTATATTGCTGAAACGAATGTCGCCTATTTATTCAGAGGTAGCACGGAGAAGATTTTCATTTGGATTGCGAAAATTGCCATTTTAGTTGCTGCCTTTTATGGTACAGTCCGTACGTCTGACCTAGCTTGGGCAATGGGAGATGTGGGTCTTGGACTAATGGTTTGGATTAACGTTCTTGCTATTTTAATTATTATGAAACCAGCTATCGTAGCATTAAAAGATTACGAGAAACAGAAAAAAGAGGGGAAAGACCCTGTCTTTGATCCTCGTAAACTAGGCATTAAGGGTGCAGATTTCTGGGTTGATTATAATGAGCAACGTAAAAATAAATAGTAAATGACGAAGGCTATCTACTAGTTTCTATTAAACTAGTAGATAGCCTTTTGCATGTCATGTATTAAATAGGAAATTCTTTCATTTTCTCTAACGCAATAACGAAAGGTGGATCATTTTGTTGATTGAGAAACTCGTATTTTAAGACATGTACATGTTTTTGTGGAAGCCTACTAACATAGTCCATGACCGTATCTCGTTCTTCCCTACCACCAGGATGACCATGATAAATAACAAGAATGATTAGGCCGCCAACCTTCAAAAGCTTTAGTAAATCCTCAATAGCTTGTGTCGTTGTAGCGGGCTTTGTAATAATGTCATGATTGCTGCCAGGTAAATAGCCAAGGTTGAAAATGGCTGCAGCTACAGGTTTGTGTACATACTGTGCTACGTCTTCATGCCCTTTATTAAGGACCAGTGCACGATGCTCTAAACCGTGATCTAAAAGGCGAAGGAGTGTTGCATCAACCGCTTCTTTTTGAATATCAAAGGCATAAACTTGTCCATTATCCCCCACAAGCTGTGCTAGAAACAATGTATCATGACCGTTTCCAGCAGTAGCATCGACGACCGTATCTCCCTCATCTATACTGTCCTTTAAAAGCTGCTGTGCATATTGTAAAACACGTTGTAGTTTCATTTTGTAACCTCAGCCTTATAAAACTTCCCTTGCCAGCTGCCACGACGTTCAAGCTCGGCATCAATACCATTCAATACTTCCCATTTATTGACGCTCCACATTGGTCCAATCATTAAATCAATCGGTCCATCGCCGGTAATACGATGAATGACCATTTCAGGTGGGAGAAGTTCTAATTGATCTGCTACTAGTTTTGTATAGACATCCTGATCTAAAAATTCTAACATGCCTTTTTCATATTGCTTCACCATTGGCGTCCCTTTTAGTAGATGTAGTAAGTGGATTTTTATGCCTTGGACATCTAGCTGTGCTACTGCTCGAGCAGTTTCCATCATCATGTCATAGTCTTCAAGAGGCAGGCCATTAATGATATGTGAGCAAACACGTATGCCGTGCTTGCGCAATTTTTCAACGCCTTCCACATAGGTTGCATAATCATGGGCACGATTAATCAGATTCGCTGTTTTTTCATGCACGGTTTGAAGACCAAGCTCAATCCATAAATACGTACGCTCGTTTAACTCTGCTAAGTATTCCACGACATCATCTGGCAAACAATCAGGGCGAGTAGCAATGGAAAGACCAACAACACCTTCTTGTGCTAAAGCAGCTTCAAATTTTTCCTTTAAAACTGGCAGTGGGGCATGTGTATTTGTATAGGCTTGGAAGTACGCCATATATTTGCCGTCCTTCCATTTCTGATGCATTTTGTCTCGGATTTCAGCAAATTGTACATCGATTGGATCTACCTTATTACCGGCAAAATCACCAGAGCCTGCAGCACTGCAAAATGTACAGCCACCAAAAGCGACTGTGCCATCACGGTTTGGACAATCAAAGCCTGCGTCTAATGCGACTTTAAATACTTTATGTCCGAATTGATCACGTAAATAGCGATTCCATGTATAATACCTTTTTCCTTCTGAAGGAAAAGGAAAATTCGTTTCTGTCATTTATTTCACTCCTCTAACGCTTTATTCTATCATGTGCTTTTCGTTCCGTCATGGGGGAAGGGCTTGATCGTTACATCAATGAAGAAAAATTGTAATGAAAACAAGAAAAAGACTTTTAAAACTTAGTTAAAGTATGATGGCATACTTGTAAAAAGGGTAAAATTATTTTTCTTGTGCTTTTAAGGTTTTCAGCATAAACTAGCTATTTAGAGAGGCGAAATAATGGAGGTCATCATATGCCAAAACGTGTTTGGTTTTTACTTATTGGAATGCTTGTGAACACAACAGGTAACTCTTTTTTATGGCCTTTAAATGCCATATATATGCATGATTATTTAGGGAAAACTTTAGCGATGGCTGGTTTTGTCTTAATGCTCAACTCTGCTGCTGGAGTATTGGGCAATCTATTAGGTGGTTACTTATTTGATAGAATCGGTGGCTATAAGGCGATTATGTTTGGCATCCTGCTAACGATTGCTTCATTAATAGGCTTAACAATTTGGCATGGTTGGCCACATTATGTGTGGTTTTTAACGATACTAGGCTTTAGTGGGGGCATCGTTTTTCCAAGTATGTTCGCATTAGCAGGGGCTGCATGGCCTGAGGGCGGACGAAAAGCCTTTAATGCGATCTATTTGGCACAGAATGTTGGTGTTGCAGTTGGCCCTGCTCTTGCGGGTATAGTGGCTGATTATCAATTTGATTATGTTTTTAAAGTGAATTTAGGCATGTATATTTTATTCTTTTTTATTGCTTTATTTACATTTAAACGTTTAGAGGCAGGCAGTATTGCCCCTAAAAATGTCGTCAGTGAAAGTAAACGAATTGTTAACAAAGCACCATTCTATGCTTTGTTAATTATTAGCGCATCCTCAGTGTTATGTTGGCTTGCATATTCTCAATGGAGTGCTACTATTTCATCCTATACTCAAGATTTAGGCTTAGGGTTAAAGCAATATAGTTTACTTTGGACAATAAATGGTTTGCTTATAGTTGTAGGTCAGCCACTCATTGCACCGCTTGTGAAAAGATGGGAAAACAATTTAAAGCGTCAGCTCGTATTTGGTGTAATTCTGATTGCCCTATCGTTTGGAATCATCGCCTTTGCGAGTGATTTTAAAATGTTTGGAGCCGCGATGCTTGTTTTAACGTTTGGTGAAATGTTCTATACCCCAGCATTACCAACCATCGCGAATCAGCTCGCACCAAAAGGTCGACAAGGATTCTATCAGGGCATTATCAATAGTGCAGCGACAGGTGGTCGGATGATTGGGCCATTATTCGGTGGGATAATGGTGGATCAATTTGGCATGATACCTCTTGTATTAACTTTAGTGGTCGTTGTGCTGTTGGCTATTATTCCATGTTTAACTTATGATTATCCTTTAAAAAAGAATAATATCGTTGCAGATTAATAGTGGGCAAGGAAGAGAGCAAAAACGAGTGATCAGCACTTGGTTTTGCTCTTTTTTTATTGAAGCTATTGAAAAATAATCGATACAGGCTTACAATCATACATATTCAAATATTTGAATATGTAGTAATGTGGAGGGTGTTTTTTATGGAAGAGGGTTTACAACAATTTAAGGCGGATTTTTTTAAAGCATTAGCACATCCGTTACGCATTAGAATACTGGAACTCCTTGTAGAAGGTCAGAAAAGTGTCAATGAGATTCAAGATTGCTTAGAGAAAGAGGGTTCTGCTGTTTCTCAGCAATTAAGTGTATTACGCGCCAAAAATATCGTTTATGGTGTGAAGGAAGGTAAAAAAGTCTACTATTCTTTAAGTGATCCGATGATTGGTGAATTACTTGGGGTGGCAAAGGATATTTTCAATAACCATTTAGTTAACACCATTTCGAGATTAGAGGAAATGACGAGCAATGAAGGTGACGAAGGCAATAAGTAAATCAAAGAAGTTGAAAAATTATGCTTTGCTTATTATTTCGAAGGGAAGATTTATCTATGAAGTCACTGTTTACAGGACGCTTTGAAGGGTATTCTGTTCATCACGTCAAGAAGGATCTATTATCCGGAATTATAGTTGGGATCGTCGCTATTCCACTTGCCATGTCTTTTGCCATTGCATCGGGGGTGAAACCCGAATATGGGATTTATACCGCCTGTATTGCGGGTATTCTTATTTCTCTTTTTGGTGGATCGAAATATCAAATTGGTGGGCCAACTGGGGCGTTTGTACCGATTTTATTAGGAATTGTCATTACCTATGGCTATGAGGATTTATTACTTGCAGGATTAATGGCTGGGATTATGCTTTGCTTAATGGGCATTTTTAAGTTAGGATCTTTAATTAAATTTATTCCTCGCCCTGTAACAGTTGGCTTTACAGCAGGTATAGCAGTTATTATTTTTACAGGTCAAATTGCCAACTTTTTAGGGTTAACAAATGTTAAAAGACATGAGTATTTTATTGCCAATATACAAGAAATTATGAAGCAGCTTGGAACGACCAATATGTATAGTATTTTGACGGCTGTTATCTGTTTTGTGACAATACTGATGACGCCGAAGTTTTTTCCAAAGGTTCCTGGAGCATTAGCAGGTATTGTTGTTTCTACACTTGTGGCCACTTTCCTCTTTACAGGACATGTTGCTACGATCGCGACAGCTTATGGGCAAATTCCGAATTCATTGCCTCATTTTGCTATACCTGATATCACCTTTGAACGCCTACAACTGCTTATTGGACCAGCGTTTGTCATCGCCATGCTAGGGGGCATAGAGTCACTACTATCGGCAGTCGTTGCAGATGGGATGACGAATAGTAAGCATAACAGTAATCGAGAGCTGATTGGTCAAGGAATTGCTAATATCGTGACGCCTTTGTTCGGGGGGATTCCAGCTACAGGTGCTATTGCACGGACTGCAACTAATATTAAAACAGGTGCAGTATCGCCTATGTCAGGTATCATACACGGAGTATTTGTTTTAGTTACATTATTGCTATTAGCACCATATGCGTCTCATATTCCATTAGCAAGTATGGCTCCTGTATTGATGGTTGTAGCCTGGAATATGAGCGAACGACACCATTTCTCACATATTGTGAAATTAAAATCGGGTGACTCGCTAGTGTTATTGATTACCTTTTTATTAACGGTGTTTACAAGTCTCACATTAGCAGTGGAAGTAGGGCTTGTATTAGCTGTGCTATTATTTGCAAAACGCATGAGTGAAAAGCTTGTTGTGACAAAGGTACTCCCAGACCATTCAAACAAAAGTGGGAAGGTACAGCCCCATGTCGTTCACCAGCAGCATGATTGTCCGCAAATTAGCATGTATACAATTGAAGGACCATTGTTCTTTGGAGCTGCTCAAATGTTTGAACAAAAAATTGAAAGCACTTTGCATCAGCAACCAAGAGTTTTGATATTGCGAATGGGGAAAGTGCCCTTTATGGATTCCACTGGTGAAGCATATTTTAGCAATATTATTGAAAACTTTACAGCACAGGGTGGTAAAATCCTGGTAACAGGTGTGCAAGGTGATTTAAAAGTAGCTCTTCAGCACAATGGTATTTACGATAAGATTGGAGCGCATCATTTTTATCAGCATACTGGAGAAGCGATTACTAAGGCTCTCGGCTATTTGGACACAAAGAAATGCATCGGATGCCAGCATTTTGCTTTTCATGAATGTAAGGATTTATCAAAATCTAAGGAAGAAAAGGAATTAATTCTTCAGTAATGGGTTAGTCTGTAAACAAAGGCTTGTGCTTTTCAATACTTTCCATTAGAATAAATGCAATATCATGTAAAGACTGTGATGAGGAATAGTAAATTTGTCGTTCTTTTTAGAGAGCTAGCGGCTGGTGGGAGCTAGTAAGAAAGCAAGTTGAACTCGCCTTCTGAGTCTGCCCGCGTGAAACAGCGTGTGTCGTTTCTTCCGCGTTAAGGAAGCTTGAGCCGAGTGTAATCACTAATTTGGGTGGTACCGCGGGAGTACAAATTCTCTCGTCCCTTCTATAAGAAAGGGACGAGTTTTTTTATTTTTTAAATATTTTGTCAATTATGATGAAGAGCAACATGATTCAATCGAAGGAGGAAAAAGAATGAGTTTTAATCATCTACAAATTGAAAAAAAGTGGCAGCAATATTGGGCTAATAACAAAACATTCAAAACTGAAAATGAAACAGCGAAGCCTAAATTTTTTGCATTAGATATGTTTCCATACCCATCTGGCGCTGGACTACATGTAGGACATCCAGAAGGATATACAGCGACAGATATTTTATCACGCTTTAAACGTATGCAAGGCTACAATGTATTACATCCAATGGGCTGGGATGCTTTTGGTTTACCAGCTGAGCAATATGCACTCGATACAGGAAATGACCCAGCAGAATTTACAGCTAAAAATATTGCAACTTTTAAACGCCAAATTCAAGAGCTAGGATTCAGTTATGATTGGGATCGCGAAATTAACACGACGGATCCAGAGTATTATAAATGGACACAATGGATTTTTATCCAGCTTTATAAAAAAGGTTTAGCCTATGTGGATGAAGTAGCTGTTAACTGGTGTCCAGCGCTTGGTACGGTATTGGCTAACGAAGAAGTAATTGATGGGAAATCAGAGCGTGGTGGGCATCCAGTAGAACGTCGACCAATGAAACAATGGATGCTTAAAATTACTGCGTATGCTGATCGTTTAATCGACGACCTAGAAGAAGTTGATTGGCCAGAATCTATTAAAGATATGCAGCGCAACTGGATTGGTCGTTCAGAAGGGGCAGAAGTAACATTTGCTATTGATGGTTCAGATCAAAACTTCACGGTCTTCACAACACGTCCAGATACATTATTTGGTGCTACATATTGTGTACTTGCGCCTGAACATAAATTGGTAGAACAAATAACGACAGCTGAGCAACGTCAAGCTGTTGAGGCATATTTAGAGAAAGTGAAAATGAAATCGGATCTTGAGCGCACAGATTTAGCAAAAGAAAAAACAGGCGTATTCACAGGTGCTTATGCCGTGAATCCGATTAACGGGAAAAAAGCGCCGATTTGGATTGCTGACTATGTGTTAGTGTCTTACGGTACAGGTGCTATTATGGCGGTGCCAGCACATGATGAACGTGACTATGAATTTGCGACTGCATTTGGTTTAGACATCGTTCCTGTACTTGAGGGTGGGGACATTAGCAAAGAAGCATTTACAGGTGATGGTCAACATATTAATTCTGAATTCCTTAATGGTTTAAATAAAGAAGATGGCATTGCGAAAGCAATTGAATGGTTAGAGCAAAAAGGCGTTGGAGAGAAGAAAATTTCTTATCGACTACGTGATTGGCTATTCTCACGTCAGCGTTACTGGGGTGAACCAATTCCAATGATTCATTGGGAAGATGGCACGATCACACCTGTTCCAGAATCAGAATTACCATTAGTGCTTCCAAAAACAGATAATATCCGTCCATCGGGTACTGGTGAATCACCATTAGCTAATATCGCTGAATGGGTGAATGTTGTAGATCCAGAGACAGGCAAAAAGGGTCGCCGTGAAACAAATACAATGCCACAGTGGGCTGGGTCTAGCTGGTACTTCTTACGCTATATCGACCCTACAAATACAGAGGCGATTGCAGATCCAGCGTTACTAAAACGTTGGTTACCAGTAGATATTTATATTGGAGGAGCGGAGCATGCAGTACTGCACTTACTTTACGCTCGCTTCTGGCATAAAGTTCTTTATGATCTAGGTGTTGTTCACACGAAAGAGCCATTCCATAAATTATTTAACCAAGGTATGATTCTTGGTGAAGGTAATGAAAAAATGTCTAAATCGAAAGGTAATGTTGTAAACCCAGATGAAATCATTTCATCACATGGTGCCGATACATTACGTTTGTATGAAATGTTCATGGGACCACTAGAGGCATCTGTTGCATGGTCAACAAATGGTTTAGACGGGGCACGTCGTTTCTTAGATCGTATTTGGCGTCTATTTGTTAATGAAGAAGATGGTGCTATTTCATCAAAAATTCAAGTGTCTAACGATCAAACACTTGAAAAAGCATACCACCAAACAGTGAAAAAAGTGACAGAGGATTACGAAGGTATCCGCTTTAACACAGCTATTTCACAGATGATGGTATTTATCAATGATTGCTATAAAGCTGACGTTATTCCAGCAGAGTATGCGGAAGGCTTTGTTAAAATGCTAGCACCAATGGCGCCGCATATTGCAGAAGAGCTATGGCAGCTATTAGGCCACGATTCAACACTTTCTTACGAGCAATGGCCAACATACGATGAAACGAAGCTTGTGGATGATGAAGTGGAGATTGCTGTGCAAGTGGCTGGTAAAGTCCGTGCAAAAATCGTCGTAGCGAAAGATGCTTCAAAAGAGGATATCGAAAAAGTAGCGCTTGCTGATGAAAAAGTACAAGAATATATGGCAGGAAAAAACCTAGTGAAAATTATCGTTATTCCAAGCAAACTTGTCAATATTGTCGTTAAATAAAGAGACATAAATTAAAATGTACATTACTAAATGAAATTTTAGTGATGTACATTTTTTATTTTTCGTGAAGAGTTTATAGTGGATAATTTAAAAAACTACACTCCATAACTATCGGAGTGCAGTTCAAATGATGATGTTTAAATAATCAATCCAACAATAATAGCTGTTAGGATACTGACAAGTGTGGCTCCGTACAATAACTTTAAGCCAAAACGAGCAACGACATTACCTTGTCTTTCATTCAACCCTTTAACTGCTCCGGAAATAATACCGATGGATGAAAAGTTGGCAAAGGATACAAGGAATACCGAAATAATGCCCAGTGTACGTTCACTCATGGACTCTGAGACGTCGCCAAGGTTGATCATAGCAACAAATTCATTCGTTACTAATTTAGTGGCCATTATTCCACCAGCTGAAACAGCGTCTGCCCATGGGATACCCATTAGGAAAGCTATTGGTGCAAAAATATAGCCTAATATTTCTTGGAAAGAAACACCGATAATCATATCAAACAATGAATTGATTAAATCCATTAATGCTACGAAACCAATTAGCATGGCTCCAACAATGATGGCTACCTTAAAGCCATCCATAATATATTCACCAAGCATTTGGAAGAAAGCTTGCTTCTGCTCATCTTCAATGGTTAAGATATCTTCCTCTTCTTTTACGGTATACGGATTAATGATGGAAACAATTATAAAACCACCAAATAAGTTTAACACAATCGCCGTTACGACATACTTTGGTTCAATCATCGTCATGTACGCGCCAACAACTGACATCGAGACGGTCGACATCGCGGATGCGCATAATGTATACATACGCTGTGGCGCAATCTTATCTAATTGTTTTTTAACTGTAATGAATACTTCCGATTGTCCAACCATTGCGGAAGCAACAGCATTATAGGATTCCAATTTCCCCATTCCACTTACTTTACTCAACAGTAATCCTATCCATTTCATGAAGAAAGGGAGAATTTTAAAATGCTGCAAAATCCCAATTAAGACTGATATAAAGACAATCGGTAATAATACAGCTAGGAAGAACGGAGACTCTCCTTCATTTGCTAATCCACCAAAAACAAATGATATCCCTGCATTTGCGTAAGACAATAAATGATCAAATACTTTGGTGATTCCTTTGATTAAAACAAAACCAATTGTCGTATTGAGTAGTAGAGCTGCCAATAAAAATTGGATGATTAACATCACCACTATATATTTATATTTTATTTCTTTTTTGTTTTTACTCATTAATAAAGCTAGGGCAAAAACAAGTAACAATCCACAAAAGGATATTAAGTATCTCATAAGTTCCTCCATAAGTATGTGTAATAGTTTGTCCTGATGTTCTAAATTCAGAAGAACAGCTAAAGATCTTAATTAGTCAGACGTCAGACAAACAATCTCACTATAACAGTTTTTTTGCTAGTTATTCAATAGATAATAGAAAAAAAGTATGCAACAGGGCATACGAATACGATAAATACAGTTCTATAACAAGAAAAGCTCATGTCAAAACACTTTTTTATTGTGTGAAGTTTTTAAAATTTTATGACCAATGTGTAAATGAAAACGTAGGAAACCAACTAGGGAAGTGAAAGTGTAAGGCGTGTTTGGGAAGTTCTGACCATTGTGGCAAACGTACGAGTGGTGTTATTTAAAGATGCAGAAGAAGGTATTTAGGATGTATTTTTTTACCTAATCATTATTGACGAAAACATAAAAGACATATATTTAGTTAACTACAGACTAATGCCTGACCTCCATATATTTTAGGGTTCAGGCATTTTTTCTATAGTATCGGTCTGAAGCATTAATTGATAAATGCTAGAGATCATAAAGCTAGTTGCTAATCCGTAAAGTGCATTGAAGCTTAGGGCAACGCCAATTCCTATGAGGATAGATAGCAGTATGACAAACCAACTATGTTTATGAATACGGCGATTCGTAAATAAAAGAATTAACATAAACGGCAGTATGGTAATGTGCAGGAACGCGAAAGAATAAATAACCCCTAAAATCGTTAAATCGATAGATAAGAAAAAGGTAAGTAAAATGACCATAAGTCCAATTAAGTAAAAATAATAGGGTCTTTTCTTCATAAAAAAACGTTTTGTTGCACGCATATCTACAAGTAAGGACGTCACAACGGCCAACAGGACAATGACAAGGAAAGCGAATGTCAGAAACCCAGGCTGTACTTCATATAAGAACGTAAAAATTAGCACTTGAAACTGACCAAAGGAGCCACTGTATAAAGCAATCATTAAAATAGCTGTAAAGGATAATGTTAATAATGCTAAAATCACACCTGATGAAAATAGGCTGCGACGTATTTTTTTGGGCTTGATAAATGCAATTAAATACCATGTTGATTTATCAAAAAGTACTTGTCCTAAAACGGCTAATTGAATAATGACATAGAACAGGAGGATTTCGCTATTTTTAAAATAAAATAAATAAGGGTGGTATAAACGAATGCCTTCATAAACGGTGCTTGCTCCATTTTGTACAAAGTAGTAAATAGGGATAAAAATAAGTAATGAAAACAGGGCGATGATAAATAAAATTTCTAGCCACAGTATACTTTTCACAGACATGATGCGATCAAACAGTAACATACCGGTTAGAAATAAAAAAAGCGTAATGGGTATCGGGATATTTAACATGATTTCAGACAAGACACTAATGCTAATTAATTGAATTAACCAAAGTTCAATGCTTGTCAAAAGGTAAAACAGTCGTATCACTTTTAAATTCATACCACTCAATTTTTGTTGTATGGTAGAGAGTAAAAAGCTTTGTGTATGCTGGTTTTGCTTGTAATTCCTTTTATTTAACAAGGAGCTCAATACAATAAATGAAATGGCTGTTGCTAATGTATAACAAATGCCTGCCATAAAGCCATAAGAAATAAGAGCTGAGGGAGAGGACAATAATAAATTACCGTTAATCCATCTTGCTAAAAGAATGATGACGCCTGCTGCTGTGCTTAAACTTGCAAATGGTACGAGCAATGAATAATTTTTTAACATACTATCAAATACCTTTACTCATTTTAGCGGATTTATATTGACGTGGCGATTGATTATACTTTTTCTTAAAGGCCACACTAAAATAGTGTTGGCTATTAAATCCACAGCTCTCCGCGATTGCAGACATGCTTGCGTCTAGGTTTTCATTTATTTTCTTCACGGCCATTTCGAGGCGGTAATTATTTATATACTCATTAATGCCAATAGACTGCTCCTCCAAAAATTTACGACTTAAGTAGCTTGGATTCAAATGGATCTTTTCTGCAATAATATTTAAACCGAGCTTTTCATAATAGTTTTCATGGATATAAGAAAGCGCGCTTTGAATCGCATCATGGTTGGAGCTCCATACTTTATATTTCTCCACAATCGCATCTAATTCACTAGCAATAACAGGTTTTGTAAGATAATCTTTTACCCCGATACGCAATGCTTGCTGGGCATATTCGAAGGTCTGATAAGCAGTTACCATAATGATGTCTATTTCATACATTTCTTTTAATTCCTTGCTTAAAGTGATACCATCTTTCCCAGGCATTTGGATATCCAAAAAGGCGATAGTCATACGGTGTTTTTTAGCTAATTGCAGAGCTTGTGAGGCATCCTGAGCAGTATGGAATGTCCAATTAGGGAAATGCGGTTTTAATAAATAAATCATTTGCTCTAGCTCTAACGGCTCATCATCTGCGATTAAAATATGCATGGTGAGATTCTCCTTTCACATTCAAATTGATAGAAGGGCTAAGCGGGAACGTGAATTGTAACTGTGTAAAACTGTTCATTATTTTGAATCGAAAATAAAACATTTTCGAGACCATAAATAAGCTCAAGCCGTTGTCTAATATTTTCAAGACCATAACCTTGCTGTAATTCATCTTCTAGCTGTTCAATAGCAGTTTCTATCTTTTCTAAGGGCTGTGTATTTTTTATTTCTATTAATAAGATCTTGTCCATTTTTTTAATCCTAATGGATAACTCAGCAGGTCCTATATGCTTTTCAAAGCTATGTTTATATGCATTTTCAATAATGGTCTGCAAAATAAATGGAGGTATTTGTACAGATAGAGCTTCATCATCCATATCCTTATGAATCGTCAAACGATGTCCAAAGCGTAACTGTTGAATATTTAAATAGCTATCCATAAATTGTATCTCGTTCTTTAACGTGATTAAAACCTCATGATTATTGTATTTAAATTTAAAAAACGTTGCTAAGGCCTCAATACCCGCAACCAAATCTTCCTTACGATTGATGCGGGCTAGGCTTAGCAATGAATTTAATGCGTTAAAAAAGAAATGTGGTTGTATTT
The DNA here is from genome assembly GCF_038630385.1 of Lysinibacillus sp. FSL L8-0126. Lineage (NCBI taxonomy): Bacteria > Bacillati > Bacillota > Bacilli > Caryophanales > Bacillaceae > Lysinibacillus > Lysinibacillus sp. FSL L8-0126. The sequence continues at coordinate 2,657,813 of NZ_CP152028.1, forward strand.
GCTGATTTAACTGAAGAATATTCGCTCGTTGTAAATCCTGCTTGAGCTCTAAACTTCTCTTTTCTTCCTCAAGGCTATCGATTTGTTTTTCGAAAATAAATATAAAAGTAAGCAGAAAAGCTCCAATAATTGGAGCAATTACACATAGGAGAATATATATGTTGAAGGTTTCTAGTTGTAACATAATGATCTCTCCATTTATTTTATAAGTGTAAGATACATTAAACTAAATTTTCTGCAAAATGGCAAGCTACCTTATGTGTTGCGGTGATTTCTCGTAATGCTGGAACTTCTGCTTTACATTTCTCTGTGGCGAATGGACAACGTGTGTGAAAGCTACAGCCAGTAGGAGGATTAAGAGGTGACGGTAGGTCTCCTTTTAAAATAATGCGCTCCTTGCGATGTTGTTTGTCGATTACTGGAATAGAAGAAAATAATGCTTTTGTATAAGGATGATATGGCTGTGTGAAAAGGGAATGCTTATCAGCAATTTCGACAACCTTTCCAAGATACATGACTATGATACGATCTGAAATATGTCGAACAACACTTAAATCGTGCGAGATAAATAAAAATGTTAAATCTAAATCCCGTTGTAGCTGCTTTAATAAATTTAAAATTTGTGCTTGAATAGAAACGTCTAGCGCAGAAACCGATTCATCACAAATAATAATTTTAGGATTGACTGCAAGAGCTCTTGCAATTCCGATACGTTGACGCTGACCACCAGAAAATTCATGTGGATAGCGCTCTAAGTATTCAGGACGTAATCCAACAAGCGACATTAATTCAATCATGCGTGCCTCTTGTTGTTCAGGTGGTACTATTTTTTGAATAGACATGGCCTCTGTTAACATTTTACGAATGGTTCTTCGTGGGTTAAGGGATGCATACGGATCTTGGAAAATAATTTGGATGTCCTTGCGTGCAGCACGTAGCTCTTTTTTGTTCATATTCACTAAGTTTTTACCAAATAACATTACTTCTCCAGAAGTAGGTTCATCTAATCTTAAAATAGAACGCCCCGTCGTTGATTTTCCGCAGCCAGATTCTCCAACAATGCTAAGTGTTTCACCAGGCATAATGTCAAAGGAAACACCATCCACAGCTTTTACAATTTGCTGAGGACCGAAGAGCTTTTCTTTTTTTAAGGAAAAATGTTGTTTTAAATTATTTACTTGTAATAGTGGCTGTGCTTGCTGCTCTTTTATCATATGGTCATCTCCTCCATAAGTGTTGCTCCCTGCCATTCCTTACTGTACATCCAGCATCTTACTTTTTTCTCGTGCTCCACAGTCATAAGCTCAGGTTGTTGTTCATGACATAAATCTGTAGCAAATGGGCAACGTTCTGCATAACGACAGCCAACCGGATAATTGTATGGACTTGGAACAGTTCCGTGAATAGTAGATAATTCTTCTTGCTCTTCATAGAGCTTTGGTAATGATTGTATTAATCCATTTGTATAGGGGTGGAACGGTTTTTCAAAAAGACTTTCTGTTGTGCCTTCTTCTACAATCTGCCCCGCATACATCACAGCAATTTTATCGCAAATTTCTGCTACAACACCTAGATCGTGAGTAATGAAAATAATGCTCATGCCTAATTGCTTTTGCAGATTTTGTATAATTTCAATAATTTGAGCCTGAATGGTTACATCAAGTGCCGTTGTAGGTTCGTCTGCAATTAAAACATCTGGTGTACACGCTAATGCCATTGCGATCATAATGCGCTGACGCATCCCACCGCTTAACTGGTACGGCTCCTGCTTCGCTCTTTTTTCTGGTGCAGGAATTCCCACTAGACGGATCATATCGACGGCCTTTTGCCATGCCTCTTTACGTGATAAACCTTGGTGTAAGCGAATAGATTCAGCAATTTGCTCCCCAACGGATAACACAGGATTTAGACTTGTCATAGGCTCTTGGAAAATCATTGATATTTTATTGCCTCGAATTTTGCGTAATTCCTCATCTGATAATTTTAAGATATCTGTATTATTTAAGAAAATCTCACCGTTGATGATTTTACCAGGAGGTGACGGTACTAAACGAAGTAACGATAGGGAGGTCATTGATTTCCCACAACCAGATTCACCAACAATGCCTAGCGTTTCTCCCTTTTGAAGTATAAAGGAAACACCATCCACAGCTTTGGCAACGCCTTCACTCGAATAAAAATAAGTTTGTAAATTTTTTACTTCTAACACGGTATTTTGTTTCATCGCTTTTTCCCTCCCTAGTTTAAATCCATTCGTTTATTAAAAATTCGATATAATATGTCTACGAAAAGATTAATGAAAACAAATATTAATGAGGCTACGAGAACGCCGCCTTGAACAACAGGTATATCTCGTGTACGAATAGCATCTACAATCATTCGTCCTAAGCCGTTGACAGCGAACACAGATTCTACTAATACTGTTCCCCCAAGTAAACTACCAAACTGTAAGCCTACAACTGTAATAACTGGAATTAAGGCATTGCGTAGTGCGTGTTTTAAAATGATAATATAGCCTTTTAAACCTTTCGCCTTCGCTGTTCGAATATAGTCTTGGTTCACAACCTCTAGCATACTAGAGCGAGTCATACGCGCAACGATTGCAGCGCCACCAGCACCTAGTGTGACCGCTGGTAGAATAATATGTTTGGCACTATCCCAACCTGCTACAGGAAGCCAGTGTAGCTGTACAGAGAAAACATACATCAATAAAATACCTAACCAAAAACTTGGTAGGGAAATCCCTAATAAGGCGACAATCATTAGTCCAACATCCATAAACGAATATGGACGGATTGCTGAGATGATGCCGGCAATCAACCCCAAAATAATAGTGATTAAAATACTATAAAAGGCTAGCTCAATTGTAATTGGTAAACGTGCAGTAATTTCCTCAAATACAGGTTGTTTATTTTTTAACGAATGCCCCATATCTCCCTGTACAAGATTTTTAATATAATCTGTATATTGGATAGCTAATGGTTTATTAAGCCCTAAATTTTCACGTAATTCTTCAACCGTTTCTTGAGAAGCTCCTTCTCCTGCTAAAATAATGGCGGGATCACCGGGGATCATTTGCATAATTAAAAAAACAACAAGCGTTACACCAAGGGTCACAGGAATAATTTGAGCGAGCCGTTTTATGATAAATAATGTCATGTGTCTTCTCTCCTTTAATTTTTCATTCTTGGGTCTAGCGCATCGCGTAAACCATCGCCAAATAAGTTAAATCCTAAAACAAGGATGGAAATCATAATACCAGGGAATAGCGCCATATAAGGAGCAGTAAATAAGAAATCTCTTCCGTTTGATAGCATGGCACCCCATTCAGGAGATGGTGGCTGTGCCCCTAATCCTAAAAAGGATAGACCTGCCGCAGATAGAATAGCCGTTGCTAAACGCATAGATGCTTGTACAATAATCGGTGATAAAATGTTCGGGAAAATATGTTTAATTAAAATCGTCATATCATTTGCTCCGAGTGTTTTGACAGCATCGATATATTCTAGTTTTTTAACTTCCATTGTCGAGCCACGTACGATACGAGCAAACATGGGGATAGAGAAAAAACCTACTGCAATTGTGACGTTAATTAGACTTGGCCCTAATGCACTGACAATAGCTAGAGCTAATAAAATACCTGGAAAGGCAAGCATGATATCTAAAATTCGACTAATAATAGAATCAACCCATTTACCATAATAACCAGCGATAAGTCCTAGGAATGTGCCAATCGATCCACCAAATAACACAGCTGAAATACCAACTCCAATGGATAAGCGTGAACCATATAAAATTCGACTTAAAATATCTCGTCCTTTGTCATCGGTGCCCATTAGATGATCTAAACTTGGCCCTTGTAATTTTTGATCTAACTGTACGTCGTAAGGATCATAAGGTGCTAGAATAGGTCCGATAAGAAACATCAATATATATAGAAGAATGATGATGCCCCCAGCGACCGCCGCTTTATTTTTTTTTATTTTGTTTAGGAAAGAGACAAGATTCTTTTTTCTAGAGGCCTTGCGTGCATTCACTAAAACAGAATGATCGATAGTAGTAGTTACTTTATCCATATCGAATCTCCTTTTCTATTTGATTTGTTTTCAATTTAGTGAAAAGCGTAAAGAATGTAAATGATTAATGGAGTATTAGTCAGAAAATTTAAAAAACACGTAAAGATTTTAAAAAACAAGTGAATTTTATTTCTTTATAATTCGAAATGTAAGGATCAAATCATATAAGGAGGAAATGTTTATGAAGAAAATGAAGTTGATTTTATTTATGACACTCATTACCGTACTTGTTTTACAGGCATGTTCAACTGCAAGTAATCAAAGTTCAGAAGGTTCTAAGGAGGGATCAAAAAGTGTAGGAGGAGAATTAGTTGTTTTAAGAGCATCGGATGCGACAAGCCTTGATCCTCATTTTATTACAGATATTCCGTCAGCGAATATTATCCATGGCAAAATATATGAAACACTTGTTGCTTTTGATAGAGATCGCAAAATTGTTCCATTACTTGCAAAAGAGTGGGAGCAAAAAGATGATGTCACTTGGACATTTACATTAAATGAGGGCATTAAATTCCATGATGGAGCAGATTTTAATGCAGAGGCTGTTAAAGCTACATTTGATCGTATTTTAGATCCTGCAACTGGTTCACCACAACGTGATAAATTATCAATGATTAATGAAGCAGTGGTAGATGATACGTATGTTGTCACGTTGAAGTTAAAAGAACCATATGCACCGCTTTTATCTATTTTAGCAAGTCAAGAAGGTAGTATGATCAGCCCGAAAGCTATTGCGGAAACGGCTGATGAATTAGCAACACATCCAGTAGGGACAGGTCCATTTGTATTCGAGGATTGGAAATCTGGTCAAGAAATTACATTAAATACAAACAAAGATTACTGGGGCACTGTACCAAAAGTAGATAAAGTAACATTTAAAGTCGTACCAGAGGACTCTACTCGTTTAGCAATGATTGAAAGTGGAGAAGCACATATCGCTGAACAAGTACCCGTAACAGAGATTGACCGCATAGAAAATTCTTCAACGATGAATTTATTCCGTGCCGAAGGACTTGCAGTAGAATTTATCGGTTTCAATGTGAAAGATGCACTATTATCAGGTGTAAAAGTACGTCAGGCAATTAGTTATGCAGTTGACCGCGAAGCAATTATTAGTGGTATTTATGATAATGTAGGTACACTTGCAAATTCGGCAATGAGTCCTAAAATTATTGGTTATTCTAGTGAAACAAAACCATATGACTATGATGTAGTAAAGGCAAAAGAGTTACTAAAAGAAGCTGGCGTTAAAGAAGGAACAAAAGTTAAATTACTGACAAGTGACCGTAAAGAGCGTATCAATATGGCTGAGGTTATTCAATCTCAATTAAAAGGTATTGGATTAGATGTTGAAATTCAAGTAATGGAGTATGGTGCATTTATTTCTGAAATCACGAAAGAACAGCACCAAATATTTATTAGTGGTTGGGGTAATGCTACTGGGGATGCTGATTATAACCAATTTAATCTATTCCACACGGCTTCTATGGGACCTCCAGGCAACCATTTCTACTATTCAAATCCAGAGGTAGACAAGCTAATTGAGCAAGGGCGTTCTGAGTCAAATCAAGAAGCACGTAATGAAATCTACAAAAAGGCAATGCAAATAGAGTTAGATGAAGCTGTATACATTCCAGTTCGTAACTATGAGCATTTAGCAGTCTACAGCAATGCTGTAAAAGGTTTCTGGTTAGACGCATCTAACTACACAATAATCGGTGGCGTTGAAATTGTAGAATAATGGAATTTGGTGAAAGATAAAAATTACCAATTGGGAGGAAACTATGAGTAAACTATTGCTGAAAAATGTAAGATTAGAAGAAGCATATGAGCACGAAAATGAACATATTGTTGCAACTCGTACAGGTATTTATGATGTCCTAATCGTAGATGGGCATGTTCAACAAGTGGATAACAATATAGTGGCCGATGGAGACGTAGAAGTAGTGGATGCTCAAAAGCAACTATTAGTCCCTTCTTTCCGAGAAATGCATATCCATATCGATAAAACGTATTTTGGTGGGGAATGGCAAGCACCAAGACCCATTACTAAAGGGATATTAACGCGTATTGAAGAAGAAAGAACGCTATTACCAAAGCAATTACCAACGGCTGCTTATCGAGCAGAGGAAATGGTGAGGTGGCTTATTTCCCAAGGACATACACATATTCGTTCACATTGTAATGTGGACCCACAAATTGGGACAAAACACATTGACATCACAAAGCAAGTATTAGAAAAATATCAAGATCAAATCACCTATGAGATTGTGGCTTTTCCACAACATGGCTTATTACGCTCCAATGTGGAAGAATTGATCCGTGAAGCAATGGCAATGGGTGCAACGCTCGTTGGGGGCGTTGACCCATCCATTGTAGATCGCAATATTGAGAAATCACTGCACACAACGATGGGTATTGCCCAAGACTATAATGCAGGAATAGATATTCATATTCATACAGCTAACACACTTGGTGAATTTGAATTTTATAAGCTAATCGAGTTAACGAAACAAGCGAAAAAAGAAGGACAAGTGACAATTAGCCATGCGATGGCACTTGCGGATTTAGAACAGTCACGATTAGAAGATTTAGTACAGGCGATGGCTGCTGTACAAATGGATGTCACAACAACTGTACCAACAGACCTGAATCGTTCAACAATACCAATGCCTTATCTTTATAACAATGGTGTAAAGGTTTCTGTAGGACATGATAGTTTAACAGACCATTGGTCACCATACGGTACAGGCAATACGATTATGAAATTAAATGTGATGGCACAGAGATTCCGTTTTATCGACGAATATTCATTAAGTCGTGCTTGGAAATACGCTTCTGGTGGTATCACACCTTTGAACGACGCGGGAGAACGTGTTTGGCCACAAGCTGGTGATAAAGCCAATATGCTGTTAGTAGATGGCGTTAGCACTGCTCATGTTATAGCAAGAAGATGCCCAATTTCTACTGTTATTTCACAGGGCAAAATTATTCACCAACAGGAAGTAGGAGAGTTGAAAGGAGAATTCAGATGAAGCACTGGCTTACAAATGTTCTACTTGAAACAGGAGAATATGTAAAAGAAAATGATACAGTTGGTACGAAAGTGGAGCTTTTTAACCTTGAAATTACAGATGGCTATATTTCTCAAATTGTACCAGCAACGCAGGTAATCGATTCTCCAAATGAAGTAACAAATATGAACGGGAAGCTGCTATTACCTGCCTTTAAGGAAATGCATAATCATTTAGATAAAACATACTTAACTTTACCATGGAAGGCTTGTGTACCCGTAAAAAATTTAAAGGAACGACTTGATCGTGAAGCACAAGAGTTATCCGTTCTTGCTACAACAGGTAAACAACGTGCAGCTGCAATGATTGAGAAAATCGTTAAGAATGGCGCCAACCATATTCGTACCCATGTTAATATTGATCCTTACATTGGCTTGAAAAATTTAGAAGGTGTACTAGCGGCATTGGATGAATATAAAGATGTTGTGACGTCAGAAGTCATTGCCTTCCCACAGCATGGCTTACTAAGAGATGATGTCCCTAAATTATTGCGTGAAGCCTTACGCAATGGGGCAACGATGATTGGCGGCTTAGATCCAGCAGGGATTGATAATTCAATTGAGCCTTCTCTTTATGAAGTGATGGATATCGCACAGGAGTTTAATGTAGATGTTGATATTCACCTCCATGATGGTGGTCATGTTGGGTATTATACAATCGATAAATGGATAGATATCGTTGAGGATGCACAATATCAAGGTAGAACGGCGATTAGTCATGCATTTTCACTTGGGGATGTATCCGTTATGGAACAGCATAAAATAGCTGATCGTCTCGCACAACAGCAAGTGAAAATTATGTCTACTGTGCCATTCGATTTAAGACGTTTAATTCCACCAATTGATTTACTAACAGAGCACGGAGTAGATGTCCACTTTGGGTGCGATGGCTTTTATGATTCTTGGAGTCCTAATGGCTCTGGAGATATTTTAGAAAAAGCGACTACTTTTGCTGATATTTCTCGTAAGCTAGATGAACGCTCTATTCGACAAACATTAAAATATATTACAAATGGTGTAACACCATTAGATGCAAATGGTCAGAAGGTTTGGCCGAATGTGAAAGACGAAGCAAGCTTTGTATTCTTTGACGCAGTATCAAGTGCTGAGGTCATTGCACGTAAACCATCTAACCGTGTGGTTATGTCAAATGGTAAGTTTATCAACTAAGTATAAATCTAAATCCCCCTTATTTAGATATGATAGCAAACTAGAAATCTTCTAGTTTGCTATACTTATGTTTTAATAGAAAAGATTAATAAAGGAAAGGGAAGTAGATTTTTAATAGTTGACCCAGAACTTATGTAGAAGTCTCTTTACATGCAGGTACGATTAATATGAAGCAATTAACTATCTATATGATTTTATTTAGCTGTGTATTTTTTTGGGCCAGTAACTTCATTATTGGCTCGATTTTAATTGAACACTGGGCTCCTATAACAGTCGCCATTTTTAGGCTAATTATCATTGTTTTATTTTTGGGATGTATTAGTTGGAAAGCTATTACCCGAACAATATTTACGCGCAAGAATTTACTATTGTTGGTCATTGCAGGAATACTGGGCGTTTCCATTAATCACTATAGTTTTTATGCCAGCCTTCAGCATACTTCTCCTATCACTGCGGCTTTAATATTAGCCTGTGCACCGATTGTCACATCATTATTGAATAAATTGATTTATCATGAATCACGGAACGGCATATTTTGGCTAGGTGCGATCATTTCATTTGTAGGAGTGGGTCTCATCATTACAAAAGGAGCTCTCATCACCATTTCTATTGGTAAGGGAGAGGTGCTAAGTTTAATTACAATGCTAAGCTTTTCCTTATTCCTTATTATTGTGAATCATCTTAGTCTAAAAATGTCAGCTCAGTCCATCACCTTTTATACAAATCTAATTGGCTTACTGATGCTTATACCATTTTCTTTTACTATATTGCCGCAAACAAATTGGCAAGTAACATACCCCTATTGGATTTTGCTAGTTTTATCAGCAATCGTTATTCATGGGGTTAGTAATTTAATGTGGAATCAAAAAATGAAGGAAATAGGCTCGACGAATGCTTCGCTGTTATTGAATTTTGAGCCAGCTATTGCCATGCTGTTGAGTGCGATTTTTTTAAAGCAATTTCCTACCAGTGTCCAAATTTATGGCTCCTTACTGATTTTACTAGGGATTTTGCTATGTATTTATTATAAAGAAATAAAAGTTATGCTTTTTATGAAAGGAAAAACAAATTAAAAAATGTATTTTTCTGTACAGTATGTTAGAGGTAGCTTCTAACATGCTGTTTTTTTGTAGCGCTTGTTTTATTTTTTTACAAAAACAATATGACTTCGAAAATCGTCTTGTTCCAGATTATTTGTATTCTATAAGAAGCAATTGATTTTGTTTAGTTGCCATTAATATTCAATTTCCTGAAATAAAAATGTATATTTGAATAATAAAAATAGGGAGCGATTGAAAGCTATTTATAAAATATGCATACTCTGTATTGTCAATAAATTATTTTTTTGAAAGTTTAAGTAAAAACAGAATTGATTTTTAATTTTTATTGCTACTTCTAAAAATTAAAATTTCGTACATTTATATGGTGAAATTCTCTTTTGTTCTAAAAATTTCTATTATTCATTAATTTGATCTGCTTCCTTTTTAGAGAAATGAGCATAAAAATATTGTTGGTAAAATAAGACGTATACAACATCAGAATGTGAAGTTATGCACAAAAATAATTATATTAATATAATTAATGATACCTAGTATAATAGGGTAGAAAAGTAATATTAGCTAAAAGCTGTCATGTTTTTTGTAGGAAAAACGAATTTATACTTAGAGACTGTAAGGTTTATGTGATAAAAATCATTGATAAAAAAACAAAATACTTTTTGGAGAAATAATATTTTTTAGAAAAACATCTTGCATTTGAATAATTCTAAGTGGTAAATTGTTTTACATGGACGTTCATAGAATTTTCACAGGTAGCAAAAGAGGGGAGAAATGAGAATTTATGAATAAAAATAGATGGTTAATTGCATTATCTGCAATCGCTATTCACCTTTCAATCGGTGGAGCCTATGCATACAGTGTATATAAGCTACCGATTGTCACAGAAATGGGATGGAGTGAAACAAAGGTAACGGTTGCCTTTACCATTATGATGGGGCTTGCAGGTTTCTCTGCCGCATTATTTGGTAGCTTAGTAGAAAAAATGGGGCCACGTAAATCGGCGATGGTAGCAGCTGTCTTATTTGGAGCAGGACAAGCTGGTGCGGGTGTAGCGATTTCAATGGATTCTGTTGTCATGTACTGGTTAACATATGGTGTTCTTAGTGGGTTAGGTATGGGGATTGGTTATATAGCCCCTGTATCAACACTTGTAAAATGGTTCCCAGATCGCCGTGGTCTAGCAACAGGTATGGCCGTACTTGGATTTGGATCTGGTGCATTAATTACAGCGCCAGTCGCAGCCAACTTAATGGAGGCAGTTGGCATTTCTACAACGTATTTTATTTTAGGGGCAAGTTATTTCACGTTAATGATTTTAGGGGCTTCATATATAGCGCCGCCTAAGCCTGGTTATATGCCAGCGAATATGAAGGCAGCTGCCGATAAAGGCAAAGAAGTAGTAAAGAAAGATTTAGCAGTGATGTCAGCGCGTGAGGCTGTCAAAACAAAGCATTTCTGGATGCTATGGTCCATGCATTTAGTCAATGTAACTGCGGGGATTATGATGATATCTGTTGCCTCTCCGATGGCACAGGAGATTGTTGGTCTATCAGTTGCTGGTGCTGCTGCAATGGTAGGAATAATGGGGCTATTTAATGGTGGTGGTCGTTTAATTTGGGCCGCTGTGTCTGATTATATTGGTCGTTCAAACGTTTTTGTTATTTTCTTTACAGCACAATTAATTACATTTATTGTCCTACCACATACAACAAACGTAATTATTTTCCAAGCACTTATTTTCTTAGTTGTTAGTTGCTACGGTGGTGGATTCTCGAATTTACCTGCATTTGCTAGTGATCTATTTGGTACAAAGCAACTTGGCGTTATTCATGGCTATTTATTAACAACTTGGTCATTAGGTGGTATTTTCGGACCGTTGTTAGTAAGTACAATTAAAAATGCTTACGGAAGCTATATTCCTGTGTTCTATGTATTTGCTGGGTTAATCGCAGCTTCATTAATTATTTCGTTAACACTACGTGCAGATGTACGTAAACAAACTGCTTTAAAAGCAGCACAAAATGTTGGAGATGTCTCCGCTACTCAATAAAGTGAACTTTCAATTGAGACAGGAACTATATAAGTGTCATTTCGCACATGGCACTTATATAGTTATTTTTTTGCAGCGATTGTTATATAACAATTATCGTTTCTTCGTTTAATGTATAACAGTATATATTTGATGTCAATAACATGACTGGAAATGAAGTGATTTTATTATTAAAAGAGAAATTTTGTAACGAAATGCACAATCAGGGACAATTCGCTAAAATTTGAATCTTTTCTCAACAGTAAACGTATATAAGGTAATTAGGAGGGATGAATCTTGGGGAAATTTTCTTTAGATGAATTTGTTCATAAAACACAGCAAGATGACAATGAGAATGATTATTTTGAATTGGAAACTGAACGAGTATTAGAAGTGAATCTAAACGGTGAAGTATGGTCAAAAATGGGTGCAATGATTTCCTATACGGGTGATATTAAATTTGAACGTGAGCGTGTGCTGGAGCATGGTCTTGGTAAGATGTTTAAGAAGGCTTTAACAGGTGAAGGCACGCAATTGATGAAAGCAAGTGGAAAGGGAAGACTTTATTTAGCAGACCAAGGAAAGAAAGTAACGGTTTTTGATTTGAAAAATGATAGTATTTGTGTAAACGGAAATGATTTACTTGCCTTTGAGCCTAGTATTGAATGGGATATACGCTTAATGCGTAAAATGGCTGGCATCATGTCAGGTGGTCTATTCAATGTGACACTACAAGGAACAGGGAAAGTGGCCATTACAACACATTTTGAACCATTGACATTATTAGTGAAACCAGGTGAAACAGTTTATACTGATCCACATGCTACCGTTGCATGGTCAGGAAATTTAACACCTGAGTTTAAAACAGATATCAGCTTCCGTACATTTATCGGTCGTGGCAGTGGCGAATCCATTCAGATGGCATTTTCGGGTGAAGGCTTTGTCATTATCCAGCCGTTTGAAGAAGTTTATATGTCTAGTGAAAGCTAAAAAGAGCGTGTCCGTTTTTCTTGGACACGCTTTTTCATAGTGTTGAAAAACAAAGCAATCAATAGCATTTTTGTGAAAGATGAAAATGGATTTCCGTTGCTGGCTATTTGCTTCCTGTAGGCGAGCACCGAGCCGCTTCCTCCGCTACCGCTCTGTGTAGGGTTTCAACTGTCTCGCTATCCCATGGGAGTCAAGTAGCCTGCCACCTCAACCCACAAATATTTAATTTTTTAGCAAAGGTTTTTAAATAAAGTGAAGGTGTTCACTAAGCATTTATGAAAGCGTGTTGTAACTAAACACTTCTCCACATTGAAAATAAGAGCCTGTTCTTTCTCTCATTATACAAATAAAGGGCTATTCGATTGCAACAGCTAAATGAAAGATAAAGAAACATGGTGGAGGAGGCTTATCGGACGCCCCTTGAACGGAAATCAACCCCTTGCCTTGCCAAAAGGTCTTTCTCTTCTATTATAATGCAGCATGCATTCCTGCAATACGTCCCGTTACGAGCGCAGAGGTAATATTATAGCCCCCTGTATAGCCATGAATATCAAGAATTTCTCCACAGAAGAATAAACCTTCTTTTTTCTTTGATGCCATTGTTTTTGGCTCGATTTCTTTTACAGAGACACCACCGCCCGTAACAAACGCTTTGTCAAGTGACTGTGTGCCGCTCACTTTTAATGTGAAATTGACTAGTAAATGTGCTAATTGACGAATTTTCTCTTGGGATAACTCAGCACCTGTTGATTGGACATCGATATTTGCTCGCTCACATAAGAATAAGAGCCACCGTTCTGGTGCAATGCCTTTCCAGACATTTTTCACAGCCTTTTTTGGATCTTCCTTGATTAGTTTATTTAAATATTGCAGACATGTTTCTTCATTATAATGAGGCAGTGTCTGAATACGTATTGTCACTGGTTCATAGCCTGTTTTCATTAATTCTTTCACAACGAACTGACTACAGCGTAAAACAGCGGGACCACTCAAGCCAAAATGGGTAAAGAGCATATCCATTTGATGTGTGACAAGTGTCTTGCCTTTTTTGTTGAGCACAGAGACAGCGACATCACGCAATGCTAGCCCTTGAAGCTCACGCGCTTGGATAAAGTCCTCTTTTGATAGAACAGGCACCTCTGTTGGGAAGAGCGTCGTGATTGTATGACCAGCACGCTCTGCCCAAGGATAGCCATCACCTGTTGAACCGGTTTGTGGGACCGCCTTGCCACCAACAGCTACAATGACTGCTTGACTACGGACTTCGGAGCCATCCGCAAGACGTACACCCAAAATTTTATTTTCGTCCATCAGAAGCTTACTGACGGCTGTGTGTAAACGAACTTCAATATGTAGTCGTTGAAGCTGACGAATTAGTGTATCAACTACATCTTGTGCCCGATTGGATACAGGGAACATTCTGCCGTGATCCTCTTCTTTTAGGGCGACACCAAGCCCTTCAAAAAATGCGATAATATCTTCGTTATTATAAACTGTAAATGGACTATAAAGAAAACGACCATTGCCAGGTATATGCTTAACTATTTCTTCGACAGGTAAACGATTAGTAACATTACAACGTCCACCGCCAGAGATGGCTAATTTCTTGCCAAGTTTTGCGCCTTTTTCTAACAATAACACTTTCTTTTTACGCTCTCCGGCAGCAATCGCCGCCATTAAACCAGATGGGCCACCACCGATCACGATTACATCATACATAGTTAGAAACTCACTTTCTGTTCAAATTAGGAATCTTTCCTATTATACATGAAGTCTATATAGAGAGGGGTTTTCTTGGACATTGAAAATAATAGAAAAGTGTTTTATAATTCCTTATCTCATCTTTCGTGATGAAGAGTGTTTATAGTAGAATGAAACACATGAATCTTTGTTATACAATTGTTTCGATGAAAGTTTTCCTTTATTAGCATTGTCAGCATGAAATGAACGTCTTTTCATGCTATTATGGTAAAGGTTATGCACTAAATTATGAGGTGAAAAATAGAATGTGCGGATTTATTGGTTATATTAATGGAACAAATGTGATTGATCATCATCAAACAATAGAAAATATGATGAATACAATTATTCACCGCGGACCAGATAGCGGCGGTATTCATAGTGACGATAAAGTAACGTTAGGTTTCCGTCGATTAAGTATTATTGACTTATCAGAAGTAGCAAATCAACCATTATATAGTGAAGACGGCAATATTGTGCTTGTATTTAATGGGGAAATTTTCAACTTCCAAGAGTTACGTGCAGATCTTATTGAAAAAGGTCATACGTTTAAAACACAGTCAGATAGTGAAGTCATTATTTATGGCTATGTAGAATATGGCGTAGATTTTGTGAAAAAACTACGTGGGATGTTTGCCTTCTGTATTTGGGATAAAAAGAATGATTTACAATTTATTGCACGTGATGGTTTTGGTATTAAACCATTGTACTATTCTGAGCATACAACAGATGGTACATTTATTTTCGGTTCTGAAATAAAATCGTTTTTACCACATCCTTCATTTATTAAAGAATTAAATAAACAGGCGATACGCCCATACTTAACATTCCAATATTCTTCAATGGATGAAACCTTCTTTAAAGGTGTCTTTAAATTACCACCTGCACACTATATGCTGATTCAAAATGGACAAAAGCAAATTGTGCAATATTGGGATAAAAAATTCCATGCAAAAGACGCACCGATTGAAAAATATATCGAAGAAATTCAGTCAACGGTTAAAGAGTCTGTAGAAGCTCATAAAATTAGTGATGTAAAAGTTGGTTCATTCTTATCTGGTGGTATTGACTCTAGTTATATTACTTCTTTATTACGCCCAGATAAATCCTTCTCAGTAGGATTTGCTGACTATGAAGATATGTTCAATGAGACAAATCTTGCAAAAGATTTATCAGATACGTTGAATATTCAAAATGAACGTAGATATATTACAGCGGATGAGTGCTTTGAAGCTCTTCCTAAAATTCAATGGCATATGGATGAGCCACAGTCCAATCCATCTTCAGTGCCACTTTACTTCCTTTCAGAGCTTGCATCAAAAGATGTAACAGTTGTGCTATCAGGTGAAGGCGCAGATGAAATTTTTGGTGGCTATGCTTGGTATCAAAACTCAGGGAAAATGCAAAAATACGAAAAACTACCATTAGGTCTTCGTAAAACATTACGAGGAATGGCAGAAGCCCTACCGAAAAATCAATATACGAACTTCCTTATTAAAGGTGCTCAAACGGTAGAAGAGCGTTTTATTGGAGAAGCAGTCGTGTGGGATGAAGTAGATGCCATTAATGTTTTAAAACCAGCTTATAAAAATGCGCCATCTGTAAAATCGATTACAAAACGTATTTATGATGAAGTGCCTGGTGATGACGATGTGACAAAAATGCAATACCTGGATCTAAACCTTTGGATGCCTGGTGACATTTTATTAAAAGCAGATAAAATGAGTATGGCTCATTCAATTGAATTACGTGTACCATTTTTAGATAAAGAAGTTATGGAATTAGCGAAAAATATTCCATCTAGATATCGTGTCAACGACATTGATACAAAATATGTTTTACGTCAAGCGGCACATCAAGAATTACCAGAGGAATGGGCGAAACGGCCAAAACTTGGTTTCCCAGTGCCAATTCGTCACTGGTTACGTGAAGAAAAGTATTACAGCATGGTCAAAGAAATGTTTACAACGGACTTTGCGAATGAATTCTTTGATACAAAACAATTAGTGGGCTATCTAGATGAGCACTATGAAGGGAAAGCAAATCGCGGTCGATATATTTGGACGGTTTATGTATTCCTAGTGTGGTATAAAAAGTTCTTTGTGGACATGGTATAAGAAATACGGTTAATCGGTGGGGATGTTCCATTCCTCACCGATTATTTTAAGGTCTTTTTTCATCAGGTATTTTTGAATGAACTTTTTGGTGTATTTATGCGTCTCATTTCCTATAAATATGTTAAGATTACAGTTGGTTTACTTATGCTATTCACAAGGTGATAGCGCTTGCATGTTGGTTTCTTTGAAGTAACAGAAACGAAAATGTTTTATAAGTATCCTTGAAGTGTTACGATATTAATATTGATTTTACAATGAATGGATGGGTATGATGTCCAATTTAATGAAAGGTACTGCGATATTAACACTGGGGATGTTTTTATCGAAGGTACTCGGATTAATTTATATTTTTCCGTTTTATGCAATTGTTGGCGAAAAGAACATTGCGCTTTATCAGTATGCATATATTCCCTATTCTATTATGTTGGCAATAGCTATTTCAGGTGCGCCAATAGCCGTCTCTAAATTTGTCTCCAAGTATAATGCAATGGGAGACTATCAATCAGGTCGCAAGCTGATGAAATCGGGCATACTCATTATGATGGTAACAGGCTTCGGGGCATTTATCGCACTCTTCCTGCTTGCAACGCCGATAGCAGGGCTAGTTATTAAAAGTGAGGAACAAGTCTTTACGGTTGAACAAATTGCTTCGGTGATTCGCTGGGTCAGCTTTGCCTTAATCGTCGTACCATTTATGAGTCTATGGCGCGGCTTCTTCCAAGGCTATGACAAAATGGAGCCTACGGCAGTTTCTCAATTGGTAGAACAAATTGTGCGAATTGTTGTGTTACTTGGTGGTTCTTTCTTAGTCGTTGTGGTGTTCAAAGGGAAGCCAGAGACAGCGATTTCGTTTGCTGTGTTTGCTGCCTTTATTGGGGCAATCGGTGGATTAGGTGTTCTTTATTACTACTGGAAAAAATATCAGCCTGAATTCAACTTATTACGTAGCCAAAGTGTGACGTCTACACAGCTACCGATGTCCAATATTTATAAAGAAGTGATTACCTATTCCATACCAATGGTGTTTGTTGGAGTAGCCAACCCGTTATTCCAATTAGTTGACATGCTTACATTTAATGGGGCGATGACTTCCATTGGTTTAGCAGAAGTGACAGATACTTATTTATCGATGATAAACTTTATGACACATAAGGTTGTCATCATTCCGGTCATGCTAGCGACAGGCTTTTCAATGGCATTAGTACCGACGATTACAAAATATTACACACAGGGTGAGTATTTATCGCTACGCCATGCGATGGATAAAACCTATCAAATTTTAATTTTTATTACATTGCCAGCTGTAGTAGGTATTTCTCTTTTAGCTAATGAAATCTACTTCATGCTTTATTCAGAAAGTGAAATGGGTGCTACTATATTAGCGCATTATGCACCAGTTGCGATTTTATTTGCATTATTCCAAGTAACAGCAGCGTTGTTACAAGGGATTGATTTTCAAAAGTGGATTGTCTTCAGCTTATTATCAGGGATATTCGTTAAGCTAGCGTTAAATATTCCATTCATTCGTTGGCTGGAGGCAGATGGTGCCATTGTGGCAACTGCAATTGGCTATAGTGTATCGATTCTTATCAATATCCTTGTGCTACGAAAAACATTGAATTATCGATCAGAAATGGTTGTTCGTCGTGTTATGTTGATTGCTTTATTGACAATGGCAATGGCAATTAGCGTGCTCGTTGTGCATAAATTATTGGAATTGCTTATGGGCCCAGTAGATAGTAAATTCTCAGCATTACTATTCTCTATTATTTGTGCGGGTGTTGGTGTGGCTGTTTACGGCTTTTTATCACTGCGCTTAGGTTTGGCACAAAAGTTATTGGGTGAACGATTAACGCGCATTATGAGCAAACTGGGAATGAAATAGGAGTGGTACTATGCGTTTAGATAAATTACTAGCGAATATGGGGTATGGTTCCCGTAAAGAAGTGAAGCAGCTATTAAAGCAAAAGGCTGTCACAGTGGATGGTGCTTATGTTAAAGACGCAGCGCTACATGTAGACCCAGAACAGCAGATTGTATCAGTGTTTGGAGAGTGCGTTGTTTATACAGAGTTTGTCTATTTTATGATGAATAAGCCACCTGATGTTATTTCTGCAACAGAAGATTTAAGAGACGAAACGGTGATTGAATTATTAGAGCCATTGCATCAGCATTTTCAACCTTTCCCAGTTGGACGGCTGGACAAAGATACAGAAGGGTTACTGTTATTAACCAATGACGGTTTGCTGGCCCATAATTTATTGTCTCCGAAAAAACATGTGCCAAAGGTTTATTTTGCACAGATTGAGGGCGTTGTGACGGAAGAAGATGTCGAGAAATTTGCGCATGGCGTGGAATTAGATGATGGCTACGTTACAAAGCCTGGAAAGCTTGTGATTCTACAATCTGCACAGCAATCAGAAATAGAGCTGACAATTCAGGAAGGCAAATTTCATCAGGTGAAACGAATGTTTGAGGCTGTGGGTAAACGTGTAACGTATTTAAAGCGGTTGTCTATGGGGAATCTTCACCTAGATGATAAGCTGGCATTAGGTGAATATCGTGAACTAACTGCAGAAGAGCTAGCCAGCTTACAAAACAATCATTAACACAATCCTCGGTGCTACTATAGCATCGGGGATTTTTTATATACAGTATGATGACAGTAACGGTATAATATGAATGAGTTACTGTGATGTACTCATGTAGCTTATCATTATCTAAAGTTTTTAAAATATGATGGTGAAAATAGGTAGAGGACAAATATATGAAGAACCTGCGTATAAAATTATTACTATCTTTAATAGCTTTTGCAGTCATACTCGTTGCTGTCATTTCATATGTCAACAGACAAATACTAGTGGCAGATATCGAGAAGCAAGTGGCCATGAATAAAGTATTAATTGAAAATCATATTCTGACAGATATGCAAACGATCGATAATGCTCATTTTTATTTTGATAAAAATATGTCAGATAATATGGAACAGGAACTTAGAAAATTACAAAACGATTATCGCAAAAATCCTGCTATTGAAACTTGGGATTTGCAACAGAAGAAACAGAAGCATGGTATGGATATTTACATAGTAGATCAATCCAACAAGGTGATTTACACGACATTTGAGAAAGATATTGGTTTGGATTTTTCGAGCTGCTGTCAGCGTTTTTCGGCATTATTGGATGAGCGGCGTGCTAGTGGTGAGTTTTATACAGATGGAATAGATATTTCGACAACGACAGGAGAATACCGAAAGTTCGGCTATTTGGCAACGCATGATAAGAAATATCTGCTTGAGTTAGGCATAGACTTACTGAATGATCCAGTCTTTCAAACCTTTAATTTTGAGAAAACCGCAGAATCCTTAATTGCTAAATACGAGGATTTAGTAGAAGTGCAAATCATTAACGCCGGTGGAGTTTTTTTTGATGATTCTAGATTGAAGAAGATCACCGTGCGAGATCAATCCAAACAATTTCAGCAATATTTTGAGCTAGCGAAGAAAAAAATGGAGCCAGTTGAATTTCAAAAAGCATTACATCATGGTTATATAGAAACGCATCTTTTTTTGCCTTATGAAGCAGAGACAGTGAGAGGGGAGTCTTCAAAAAGGCTTGTTTATGTGAAATTTGTCAATTTTACTAAAATAGAAGCGCTCCAAAAAAATACAAAACAATTTTGGATTTTACTATCCATTGCCTTGCTAACAGCATTTATTATGCTATTAGTCATCAATAAAATTTTATCTAAAACAATCTATCTTGCCACATTCGATCCGTTAACGGGTGTCTATAATCGTGCTACCTATATTCGGAAGTTTGACAATTTATTAAAAAAACGAAAAATGAATGTGCCGGGTTTGTTGTTAATCGACTTGGATAATTTTAAGCAAGTAAATGATCAATTTGGGCATGTGGAAGGGGATCGTATCCTGATTGAAACAGCCATGATTTTAAAGCATGTAGTGAAAAACAATGGTTTTGTCGTGAGATTCGGTGGAGATGAATTTGCTATTGTCTTGTACGATACGACAGAACAACAGATGCAACAAATTGCAGAGGCCATTTTGACTCAAATCAGAACCGTAAAATATGAGGGATATGCTAGTGAAAAATGGTCCGTATTATCTGTCAGCATGGGTGGCGCCATTTATCATCATGTTGAAGAGACAGAAATGAGCTTATTTGAACGGGCGGATAAGGCACTATATCAATCTAAAAATGCAGGTAAAGATCAATATTCTAGTTATGCTGAGGTCGCTGCTGACGAAGACTATAGTATTTAAAAAAACGCTCCATTCTATCATTAGCCAATGATAGCAATGGAGCGTTTTTTAATGCGTTGTCGTTTTGGATCTATAAAAGAAACAACTACATAATACAAGAATGGCGATGACAGCAAACATAGCATTCATATAATGAGTCAATAACCAACCACCTATTATGGGTCCAATAAAGCCGCCTAAATTTTTAAATTGCGCAGCGCCCAAATAAGTTGCTTTTTGTGTATCTGGTGCAATTTCATCAATCATAACATTCATTGTTGGGAAGGCAAAAATCTCACCTATTGTAAAAATAATCATGGCGATGATATAGAGCGTATAATTATTGGAGAATCCGAATAAAAATAGACCAATTGCAAAGAACAGTATACCTACCAATAATGTTGCGGACGATGAAAACCGCTCTGATACAATGCTTATTGGTAATTGTAATAATAAGACAACCGCTGCATTGAGAGAGATTAATAGCGAATAAAGTTTCGCACCTTCCTCGATTTTTAATTCAATGATTTGTGGTAATGTAGAATCAAATTGAGAGTATCCTATATTGATTAGGATGGCACCTAAAATAAAGCTAAGTAGTACACGATTTGTTAATAAAATTGTGAATGTACTTAGTATTTTTGTTTGAGTGACAGCTTTAGGTTGTTGCATTTGATAACGGTTTAACACGAAAAATAAAAATACAGCATAAATGATATACATAATACCTGTCAGCATAAAGGGGATACTTGGACTTGATAGCTGTGAGATGTACACACCGATAATAGGGCCGATGACCGCTGCAATATTAATGGCTGTATAACGTAACGAAAATAGTCTTTTTCGTTTATCAGCAGGTGTAAAATCAATCATTAATGCCTGTGTGGAAGGTTCAAAAAATGAACGACAAAGACCATTCAAGGCATTGAATAGGACAAAGAGCCATACGGTATGAACAGTTGCAAAGCCGAAAAATACAAGGCTCCAAACAATAATCGTTAGTAAAATAACACTTTTTCGACCAAAGCGATCTGTTAGATAACCACCAAAAAATCCACCAATAGTGGAAATAAGTGGCGCAATTCCAATCGTCAACCCAATTTGTAAAGGGGAGGCTTGAATTTCATTATGTAGATAAATAGCTAAAAAAGGCATTGCCATAAAGCTTGCAATACGTGTAAATATTGTTCCGCCTAAGATAATCCAAACTAATGGATGAAAGTACGTTGACAATTTCAAATAAAATCCTCCTCTCAACATTTAGAATGTTTCGAGTTTAACGGATTGTTAAGCAACTGTAAATAGTCAAAATAATCTTGAAGGAGCACATAGGGAAATTTTTCTGTAAGTATGGAGCATAAAGGGTATGTTTTGAATGCACAATAGTGAAATGACTGGCCCTTCCAATAAGCCATAAAAAAATCTAATACGCTTATAACGACAAAAAAGAATGACCCCGACGAAAGGTCATTCTTTTTCCATACACAATGCTTTACGTACAAAACGTAAAACTAAGACGTCATTTTTACTTTTTTCTTCGTCGTTGTCCATTTGCCTCGACTTGGACTCATTACCAAATCGTTAAAGGCTAACACGTTCAAATCTCTTTGAACGGTGCGAGGAGTGATACTAAACTCTTCGACTAAATCCTGTGTAGACACGGTTCCTTTGTCTAAAATAAACATGTACACGTCTTTAATACGATTAAGCATTCGATCAGTAGTTGGTTTCATTAAATGAACCACTCCTTCATCTTAATTCTCTTGGCAAAGACTAGCGGACGACAATATGTGCGGAGTGCACTTAGGCTAATAAGTAGCTGCCTTAGACATCCCCTTTTCTAATTTTATAGTCAGAACAATTATTCTGATAACTTCATTATATAGAAAAACTACTTAATTTTCTAGTGAATGCAAGAGAAATTTACATTTGAAATATAAATTTTATACTGTATTTTGTGGGAATACGTGAAAAACATGCTATATGTGGTAGTGTCAGTAGAAGTTACTGAAAATAGTTGTCAGAAAGCTGATTGTCATATATGTTGTAAGGTGTAGAATAATGTTGATACTTTGAAGGAGGTATATGGTATGGATTGGTTACAGGCTGCAAAAGAAAGGCAAGATGAATTGATACAAGAGTTACAGGAGCTTGTGCAAATTAATAGTGTTCTTGATGAGGATACAATAACTACTGAAGTACCATTTGGAGATGGTCCACTTCAAGCGCTTGAATGGTTACTAGCAAAAGGTCAGAACGAAGGCTTACAAACGAAAAATGTTGATAATTATGCTGGGCATATTGAAATGGGTTCAGGTGAAGAATCACTTGGTATTTTATGTCATGTTGATGTTGTACCGGTTGGAGACGAAGCTGACTGGACATACCCACCATTCAGCGGTACAGTAGCAGACGGTAAGTTATATGCACGTGGTGCGATTGACGATAAAGGTCCTACGATTGCGGCATGGATGGCTATGAAGCTTGTGAAAGAAGCGGGTATTCCATTAGAAAAAAGAGTACGAATGATTATTGGTACGGATGAAGAAACAGGATTCCGCTGTGTCGACCACTATTTTAAACAAGAGGAAATGCCGACAATTGGTTTTGCACCAGATGCGGATTTCCCGCTCATCAATGCGGAAAAAGGCATTGCCGAGCTTGTGTTCTCTCAAAATAAAATAGGTGATGCAACGAAAGAACAACTACTACTATTTAATGCAGGAAAGCGCCCAAATATGGTACCTGATTTTGCGAAAGCAACAATTCAGCATGTCTCCGAGTCATTCGAACAGAATTTTCAAACATTTTTAAGCAAAAATCAGCTAGATGGCTCTTTATTAATGGAGGACTCTCGCTATATAATAACTATCAAAGGTAAAGCAGCCCATGCAATGGAACCAGAAAAAGGTGTTAATGCAGCTGTTTATCTTGCAGCATTTTTACAACAAGAGTTGACGACAGAGGCAAGTAAACAATTTGTTGACTTTATCGCACATGTTTTTTATCAGGATCATTACGGCCATCAGCTTGCGCTACAGTTTGAGGATGCAATGTCAGGAAAAACTACATTAAATCCAGGTATCGTCAGCTATGATGTTCATAAAGGTGGCAGTTTAATAATTAGTATGCGCTATTCTGTGTCCTACCCATTCGATGAAAAAATAACGGCGGCTCAACGCTTAACGGTGGAAAAAGGGTTCTCACTAGATATTCAAGACGACTCCAAACCGCATTATGTCAGTGAAGATGATCCATTTATCCAAACATTAGCAGCTATTTATAGACGTCAAACGGGTGATAGAGAAACACCTCTATTATCGACAGGTGGTGGGACGTATGCACGTGTGATGAAAAAAGGTGTGGCATTTGGCATGCTGTTTCCGGGAGAGCCAGATGTAGCGCATCGTGCAGATGAGTTTGTTGTCGTTGAAAATCTCGTTAAAGCTGCAGCAATTTATGCTGAAGCAATTGTTGAACTTGCAGGAAAAAAATAACTCAAAGACGAAAAGGATGAACAAAACATGGCATATTCATTATGGAATGATCAAATTGTTGAAGAAGGATCGATTGTGATATCTCCAGAAGACCGAGGTTATCAATTCGGTGACGGCATTTATGAGGTAATCAAAGTTTATAACGGAAATATGTTTACAGCACAAGAGCATATTGATCGTTTCTATGCAAGCGCCGAAAAAATTCGTCTTGTTATTCCTTATACAAAGGACGTTTTACACAAATTATTACATGAGCTAATTGAAAAAAATAATCTAGATACAGGGCATGTATACTTCCAAATTACACGTGGTGCTAATGCCCGTAATCATGTTTTCCCAGATGCGAGTGTTCCAGCTGTATTAACTGGTAATGTTAAAGAGGGTGAACGTGCATATGAAAACTTTGAAAAAGGGGTAAAGGCTACTTTTGTTGAGGATATTCGTTGGTTACGCTGTGATATCAAATCTTTAAACCTACTTGGTGCCGTATTAGCAAAGCAAGAGGCTGCTGAAAAAGGTTGCTATGAAGCGATATTACATCGTGGGGATATCGTGACAGAATGCTCATCAGCGAATGTTTATGGTATTAAAGACGGCAAGCTTTATACACATCCAGCGAATAACTTCATTTTAAATGGCATTACCCGTCAAGTCATTTTAAAATGTGCAGAGGAAATTAATTTACCTGTCGTGGAAGAGCCGATGACAAAAGCTGATTTATTAACGATGGATGAAATCATTGTTTCGTCTGTATCTTCTGAAGTGACGCCTGTAGTGGATGTTGATGGAAACCAAATTGGTGCTGGTGTACCAGGGGAATGGACACGTCAATTGCAACAAGCTTTTGAAGCGAAATTACCACTTTCCTCAAATACAAAATAAAAAAACATTTAGAGAACTACCAATAAGGATAGTTCTCTTTTTTATGGATGTAATGTTGAGTGTCGTCATGTAAAATAAAAAGGATAGGAAAGAATAATTTTACAGATTGAAATTCGTAGAACAAATGTCGATGTAATGTATACAATTGCCTCTTTTTCTACTAAAGCAATCGTAATCCATGATGTCTCGGTGTAATAGTGTCTAAATTTTTTTCAAGCCTGCAAGTAAGAAGTTAACCTCAAGTCATCCTGTTGTGTGAGCAGTTAATTATCTTCTCTTAAAGGTTGTAACATTCGTCGAGGGATTCGGGACAACATGGAGTAGATCACGTCGTCATTGCTTCAGGGCATGATGCTTTTTGACAGTGTTCTCCCTATTTCAGCGAGCGTTTGAACACACGCTTTTAGTACAAAAAACAATTGCTGAATCAAGATAAAAAGAAATATAGATATGGTGAGTAAGAATGGAGTGACCTTTACATGGCACAATTGGTGAAATTACAAGATTATATTTCACGCTATCAAATTGATTTAGCGAGATATCCAACTCAATTTGTGCGCTTAAAGAAAAGTCAGTGGGAGCGCATTAAGCGTCAGTGGGAATTGGGAGAGGATATAAGCGAATGGCAACATGACGACAATGAGGCAGAAACAAATGCCTTCGAAGAAAAGGAACGGTTTTCCTTCTTCAAAAAAATCTTTGCTGGCCGCCAAAAGGAAGCAACTGAGGATGTTGAAAAACTAGAAATATCCAACGAGCTTGTCAGTGATGAAGATACCATTCCAGAAGAAGAAACGACGCTCACATTTGAACCTAAAATTGTGTTTGCACCACAATCCATCCATGAGCTGAAACGAATGTTTATCGATCAATTTTTCCATTTTCAAATGAAATGGGCTAGTTCAACATTACGTGAAAAATCATATGTAGATCCTCGTTTCATGCGTGACTCTTTACTACGTACATTATTGCAAACGTTACCAGATAACTATTTGTTGTTTTATTATCCTATTCTACAAATAAGAAAAGCCCCTATTGAGCTTGATGTAGTACTCATGTCACCAACAGAATGTATTTGTATTACGGTGTTAGAAGCTGAAAATCAAGCTGTCTATGTAGGTGGGAGTGATCGCTTCTGGATGAAGAAAGTGGGAACTAAGGACGTTAAAGTACTGAATCCAACAATTAATTTAGGGCGGATGGAATCGGTGCTATCGCAATTATTTAAACAAGAGAATATAGATATGCCTATCCGTAAAGTTGTGCTAACTCGGAATGGTTATTTTGATTATCCTGGTGCACCATTTGGGATTCGCTTTGTTGATCGTCGAAATTACCACGAATGGATAGAGCAGTTGAGAAAAGTTTCCTCTCCTATGAAGCATATGCAAATACGGGCTGCTCAAACAATTTTAAATACTGTCCAAACAACCTCCTTTAATCGAGACATTTGGCAGCAAGCGCCACAACCAACAGAGGACTGATATATGCAGGTATTATTTATTGTCAATGAGGCAGCAGGAAATGGGAAAGGCAAGAGGGTTTGGCTTCAGCTGCAACAGCAACTAACGATCACCTATCAAGTAGCTTTTACGGAATATGAAGGACATGGGAAGGAAATAGCCAAACAATGGGCTCAGCAACAGCAAGAACACATGTTACTTGTCGTTGTTGGTGGTGATGGCACCATCCATGAGGTAGTTAGTGGTGTTGTACATAATAAATACGTCATTATAGGTGTCGTTCGAGCAGGCTCTGGCAATGATTTTGCCCGCTTTTTCCCAAGCTTTCAACATGCGAGGCAAATAGAGGCCTATGTAAGGAACACTATGGCCAATACACAGATGGATGCAGGAATTATTCAGCTCGGTGATAAATGGAATGAAATTTTCGTTAATAATGCGGGTATAGGCTTCGATGCCTATGTGACAAAATCAATTAATACATCTCGTCTTAAATTTTATCTGAATAAAATTGGGTTAGGAAAGCTTTCCTATGCTGTAGCTGTTATGAGAGGGTTATTTCGCTTTGAGCGTTTTGATGTAACGATTCGTTCAGGTGAACAAGAATGGCAATTCCAGCAGGCATGGTTTGTAGCGATGAGTAATCAGCCTTATTTCGGGGGAGGCATGAAAATATCACCAGCTGCAAAAGCAGATGATGGCCTTGTGGATATAACGATTGTCCATGGAATATCACGTATCAAATTATTATTTGTTTTTATCACTGTTTTTTTTGAAAAGCATACAAAATTTAAGGAAATTACTTTTTTACAGGGCCAACACTTTGATATGAGTGTACGCGCTCATCAGGTTGATTGTCATACGGATGGCAATTACGTGGGCGTTGTGAATCAAGGGATCCCTATACACTGTACAGTACAGCAAAATGCATGGCAGGTTATTGCTAAAGATGCCTAAAAATATCATTGTGCAATAATTTCATGCGAATTGTAGGGGAATACGTTATACTATAAAACATCAATAATTTCACAAGAAAGAAATGAGGAACAACATTGAGATTAAGAAATAAGCCTTGGGCAGAGGAAATGATTGCAGATCACCCAGAGGTGATTATTCCAAATCCTGAAGACTTTAAAGGAAAGTGGCAGTCTGTTTTCGGAAATGACAATCCTATCCATATTGAAGTAGGTTCTGGAAAAGGGCAATTTGTTACAGGTATGGCTTTGCAAAACCCAACGATTAATTATATTGGCATTGAGCTTTATGATAGTGTGATTGTTTGTGCACTAGAAAAAGTGCTAGAGGCAAAATCTCCAGCGAATTTACGCTTACTAAAAGTAAATGGCGCAGATTTATATAAATTCTTTGATAAAAATGATGTATCACGTGTATACCTGAATTTCTCAGATCCTTGGCCAAAAACACGTCATGCAAAAAGACGTTTAACGCACGAGGGTTTTTTGAAATTATATGAGTCGATTTTAGTGGATAATGGGGAAGTCCATTTTAAAACGGATAACCGTGGTCTGTTCGAGTATTCTTTAATCAGTATGTCTGAATATGGTATGTTACTAAAGTATGTATCTCTCGACCTACATGCAAATATGCCAGAGGATAATGTGATGACGGAATATGAGGAGAAATTTTCTGCGAAAGGGCAGCCGATTTATCGCTTAGAATCACAATTTATCATTAAATTGTAGGGGGAATATGGATGGATCAGTTACAGTTTCACAAAATGTCATTAACATGGCTTAACGGGGGTGTTACGTGCCTAGATGGCGGGGCAATGTTTGGTGTTGTACCGAAGCCGCTTTGGTCACGTAAATATCCAGTCAATGAAAAAAATCAAATTGAATTACCAACAGAACCCATTCTCATTCAATATGAGGGCAAAAACTACCTGATTGATACAGGAGTTGGTTTTAATAAATTAAACGAAAAACAATTACGAAACTTTGGTGTAACCGAGGAATCCTCATTAACGGAAAGCTTACAGGAACTGGGGTTAACAACAGCGGATATTGATGCAGTGTTAATGACTCATTTACATTTTGATCATGCTGGTGGCTTAACACAATGGGAAGAGGATGTACTTGTACCAACTTTTCCGAATGCCAAAATTTTTGTTACGAAAATTGAATGGGATGAAATGCGTAATCCTAATATCCGCTCTAAAAATACGTATTGGAAAGAGAATTGGGAGCCAGTGCAGCACTTAGTTGAAACCTATGAAGATACGTTGGAAGTGGTACCAGGGATCGAAATGATTCATACAGGTGGACATAGTGAGGGACATGCTGTTATCAAGCTAACGCAAAATGGTGAAGTATTATTGCATATGGCGGATATTATGCCAACACATGCTCACCAGAATCCATTATGGGTATTAGCGTATGATGATTACCCAATGACAAGTGTATTTGCCAAAGAGCGACTTATAAAAGAGGCGCTTACCAATAGCTATAGCTTTATTTTCTATCACGATGCATATTACCGTATGATTAAATGGGATGAAACGGGCAAAGAAATTGTCAATAAGCTTGAACGTAGTAGACAAGCTGTTATTACATTTTAATAGCGCCAGCAAAGGCCGAGGTAATTGACATATAAAATGTCAATTACCTCGCTTTTTTGTTCGTGAACAGGATAGAAAATATGATACACTTAACACGATACTAAAATACAAAAGAGAGTTGAAATAAACATGGCAACTGAACAACCATTTTTACCAGTTTTACTAGGATCAGATATGAATGCATATGGTATGGCACGCGCGTTTTATGAAGCATATGGTATTAAACCACTTGTTTTAGGACGTTCTCATTTAACAGCGACTCAAGATAGCCATATCCTACAATTTCAAGAAATAGACCGTTTAAATGAACAAGATGTTTTTGCACCTGCACTTGCAGAAGTTGCAAAAAAATATGCTGATAAAAAACTATTGCTTTTAGCATGTGGAGACGATTATGCTAAGCTGATTATTAAAAATAAGCCAGCGTTACAAGAGCATTTTACTGTACCGTACATCGATGAATCATTGATGGATGAAATTTTATTGAAAGAAAACTTCTATAAAATGTGTGATCAATATAATTTTAAATATCCAGGTACAACAACGGTGACAGCCGATAACTATGAAAACTTTACACCACCATTTGATTACCCTATTATTTTAAAAGCTTCAAACTCTGTAGAATATTGGGCATGTAAATTCCCAGGTAAGAAAAAAGTATTTGTTGCGCATGATGATGCGGAAAAAACGGCCATATTAAAAGCGATTTATAGCTCAACATATCAGGATACTATGATTATCCAAGAATTTATTCCTGGTGATGATTCTTATATGCGTGTGTTAAATGCTTACGTAGGGAAAGATGGAAAAGTAAAGCTGATGTGTCTAGGTAATCCTATTCTAGAAGAACATTCTCCTGAAGGAATCGGAAGTTATGCAGCCATCGTTACAACCTATGATAAAGAATTAATGGATCAAGTACGATTCTTCTTAGAGGATATCGGTTATACAGGCTTTGCAAATTTCGATATGAAATATGATATTCGAGACAAGCAGTATAAGCTATTTGAAATTAATTTACGTAATGGTCGCTCTAGCTACTATGTAACAGCAAGTGGTCATAATTTAATGAAGTATGTCGCTGATGACCATATGTTAAATATCGAGCAAGATGTCACATATGTGCAGGACAAACATTTATGGATGATTATTCCTAAGGGCGTATTATTCAAATATGCATCAAATGAAAAGCTTAAACTAGAAGCAAAAAAATTAATTAGTGAGGGCAAATATACAAACTCTCTTTACTTTAATGAGGATATGAATATGAAGCGTTGGGTGAAGTTAACGCTCAATAACTTGAATTATTATCGTAAGTATAAAAAGTACTTTAATAATAAAGGTTTATCCGAATAACAATAAGAAGCCATCTCATTCATTGGAGATGGCTTCTTATTGTCTATACATGATTAAACTTCTGTTAGTTCCACGACAACACCAGAGCGTGCGTCGGCAGCAAACTCGAAAGTCTGCATTTCCCCTTCATTCATACGAGAGATTCCTCCGCGATATACTGGGATAGTCATAATACCGTTTGTGAAATCTTCTGTTTTCATAAAAATCCAAGAACCGTCAATCGGTGCATCCTTTTTAAACTCTCTTTTTATGTTTTCAAGTACTTGTCCTGCAGGTACGAACGGAGAAACTTTTTCACTAGCTTCTTTAATAATGACTGCGGCAGCTAAGCCAGTTGCAACACCAATTAAAAAATCACGTAATTTCATACATCTTTCCTCCTTTTTCTATACCTATATTTTAGCATAGCCTATGGAGTGAATGCACGTTCACACTTTAACAGTTTTAGGAAATGTATCAATATTTCGAATTCGGAAATAAATGTGTTACAATAGGCAAGGAAGAATATTCTACTTCGTGGGGAGAGAGTCATCATGAATGAGGAAACATTACAATTATTTAAAACATTAACAGAACTACCAGGCGCTCCGGGGAATGAACATGCTGTACGTGCGTTCATGCGTTCTGAGTTAGAAAAATACTCGGATGAAATCGTTCAAGATAATTTAGGGGGCATCTTTGGTGTTAAGCGCAGTGAGGTTGCTGACGCGCCGAAAGTGTTGGTTGCTGGACATATGGATGAAGTAGCATTTATGGTTACTTCTATTACAGATAATGGCATGATCCGTTTCCAAACATTAGGTGGCTGGTGGAACCAGGTTATGCTTGCACAGCGTGTAGAAGTTTATACAAAAAATGGCGCAATACCTGGCGTTGTTTCATCTATTCCACCGCATTTATTAACAGATGCAGAACGTGCTAAGCCGATGGATATAAAAAATATGCTTATCGATGTTGGCGCTGACAACAAAGAAGATGCAATGGGTATGGGTGTTCGTCCAGGACAATCTATCATTCCTATTTGTCCATTTACACCAATGGCCAATCCGAAAAAAATTATGGCTAAGGCTTGGGATAACCGTTATGGCTGTGGTCTAGCGATTGAGTTAATGAAAGAAGTACAAAATGAAAAACTAGGATCGCATTTATATTCAGGCGCAAATGTTATGGAGGAAGTAGGTTTACGTGGTGCTCAAGTATCAGCAAATATGATTAAACCAGATTTATTCTTCGCATTAGATGCTTCTCCTGCTAACGATACGTCGGGAGAAAAAAATCAATTTGGACAGCTTGGCAAAGGTACATTACTTCGTATTTTAGACCGCACAATGGTCACACATCGTGGTATGCGAGAATTTATTTTAGATACTGCCGAATCAAATCATATTCCTTACCAGTACTTTGTATCTCAGGGAGGAACTGACGCAGGGCGAGTACATACAGCAAATGATGGTGTTCCAAGCGCTGTTATTGGTGTTTGCTCACGCTATATTCACACGTCAGCGTCCATTATTCATATTGATGATTACGCAGCTGCCAAGGCATTAATTGTTGAATTAGTGAAAAAAGCAGATCGTTCGACATTAGAGACAATTCGCGCTAATGTATAAGAAGTTAACAAGATGCCTTTTAGAGGCATCTTTTTCTATGGAAAGAAAGTGGGGATTAGATGAATATAGCCATTGGGACAATGAATAAAGCGAAGACAGAGGCAGTTGAAGTAATTGCTCGACAATATTTTGAAGATGCCATCTTTACGCATGTGAAAGCTGCTTCTGAAGTGTCAGATCAACCAATAAGTAATGAAGAAACGAGACTAGGGGCGATTAATCGTGCAAAAAACGCCATGAACACAACAGGTGCACAATTTGCATTTGGCTTAGAGGGTGGCGTAACTGAAATAGATGATGAAATGTATGTTTGTAATTGGGGTGCATTAACAGTTTCTGATGGAACAATTTTCACAGCTGCTGGTGCACAAATTATATTACCAAAAGAAATTGCCCAGGAAATAAGAGGTGGTGGAGAGCTTGGCCCTATTATGGAGCAATACACAAAACGTCGAGATATTCGTCAAGGTGCAGGTGCTGTAGGTATTTTTACGCAAGGTTTAGTGAGTCGACAGATGATGTTTGAGCATATTGTATCACTATTGGTTGGTCAATATTTGTTCACATTTTCACGAAAATAGTTAAATGGAATTAGTATTCAGCATGCAGTTAGGTTGCATCTGATGAATAATTTTTTTAAAATAGAAAAAAGTTAGCAGAGAAAGGAAGAGGAACATGTCGTTTACCTGGCTAAAAACTATCGGCCTGATGCTTTTACTTCTGGTCCTTTCTGGCTGTAATCAATCGATTGATGACCAAATTGCGAATGGGCTTCAATTAACGGAGACGGTTTTTGCTGAAGAGCCAGAAGAACATACGGAGAAAATTGGAGATATCAAATTATACTTACCTTCAAACTTTAAAGTTGAAGACAGTTCAGATGCTTATAATATTGTGATTTCAAAAGGAAAAGAAAGCTATATTCTTTTTATTAATGATGAAGAAGCACAAGACAGTAAACTTTATTATAATCTTTTAAAAGAAAATGAAGCGGACAAAATTATCGAAGAGTTAACTTATGACAAGAATGGTCGTTTTGGCTTCACTGCGGTTCTAAAGACGGAAGATAAAAATGAGATGGAGCTCATTGTTAGTAGCGGCGGCGTGAAAATGACAACGATTTCTCAGACCAAACATATTGAAACTAATTTGCGTGAGATGACGAAAATTGTACATTCGGTTAAAATGAAGTAAATAGATTGGATTGAACAGACGGTTCACAAACATGTGAGCCGTTTCATTTTGAAGTCAGGATGTGAGAAAAATGAAGCAATTGAAATCAGAACAACTGATAGAGCTATTAAAAAAACGATTGAATGAAGAGAAATACGAATTTCATTTTGATAAAAAGCATGATAAATTAAGATTGAATCATAAGACGATTGACAAAGGAATGGAGCTCTCATTACCTGGTATCTTAGCAAAATACAATGATAAGCAAGAGGCAGCGATTGAGGAAGTTGTCTATACGATTGAGCAGACTTTTAATGCGATGGAGCAAGAAAAAGAACAAGGCTTTCAAACGACTACACAAATTTATCCTATTATACGTGCGACTTCTTATCCCCAAGCATCTAAAGAAGGACATGCGTTTATTACAACTGAGCATACAGCGGAGACACGTATTTTTTATGCGCTCGATTTGGGTAAAACCTATCGTTTTATTGATGAATCCATGCTAGAAGCATTACAATTAACGGTAGAGCAAATTCGTGAAATGGCACGCTTTTCAGTAAAGCAATTACCAACCGCATATAAAAAGGATGAGGTAGCAGGTAATCTATTTTATTTTGTCAATGTGAATGATGGCTACGATGCTAGCCGTATTTTAAATGAGAGTTTTTTGACAGACATGCGAGCACTGGTGGAAGGCGATATGACATTGTCTGTGCCACATCAAGATGTGTTAATTATAGGTGATATTCGCAATGAAACAGGGTATGATGTATTAGCACAGATGACGATGCATTTCTTTACTGTCGGTATAGTACCGATCACATCATTATCTTTTATTTATGAAGATGGGGAACTAGAACCAATCTTTATTTTAGCCAAAAACAGAGTGAAAAAGGAGCAAGAAAAACAATGAACGTATTTTACAACAAAGAGCATGTAGGAGATGTCTTGCTAGTTCAATTAGCAACTGAGTCTATTGTGAAAACAGTAGTAGAACGAGCTGGAGATATCGCTATTTTAAAAGAAGCACAAACAGGAGAAATAAAGGCGTTTAATTTATTCAATGCAAGCAGCTACATCCAAACAGATGCAAGAGGCTTAGTGGAAGTGACACCAGAACTAGTAGCACAACTAACTGCAGCCATCGAGAAAAATGGAGCTACAATCAACCTTGATGTTGACTTTTCTCCAAAATTTGTGGTGGGTTATGTGGAAACAAAGGACAAGCATCCAAACGCTGATAAATTAAGTATCTGTTCCGTAAATGTAGGCGATGAGACATTGCAAATTGTTTGTGGTGCTCCTAATGTAGAAGCAGGTCAGAAGGTAGTGGTTGCAAAAATTGGTGCAGTAATGCCTTCAGGTATGCTCATTAAAGCAGGAAATTTACGTGGTGTTGAGTCTTACGGCATGCTTTGCTCAGCTCGTGAATTAGCCATTCCTAACGCTCCTTCTGAAAAAGGAATTTTAGTATTACCGGAAGATGCCACTATTGGTAGTGCTTTTGAAACACCAACTAAATAGAAATGCCTTTATTTGAAAAGGAATTTATTAAAATGTAAATGTTTTATCATGATATTATTCCTTGTATCAAGGTGAAATGCCCTAAATCGTTATGTTACTAATATGCTAGTAGCGTAACGATTTTTTTGTTTAGAATGAGCCTCTAAATGCAAGTTTCAAGAGCGTTTTTATGGTATGCTTTTTGATATAGACATTGAGCTATTAATTATATGAATCAAGCCAATGCTATAAATGAAGTGTAAGAGAAATGAGTGAAACGAAGTGAACTGGTTTAAAAAACAAATTAGTAAATTTATAAATAAAGAAGATGAATATTACGAGTATGAAGAATATTATGATGGCTACGAAGAAGAGCAGACCGAGCAACTACATACGCAAAATGAAGTACCGATGGCTAAGCAGAAGACTTTCCGTTTTCCATTGATTGACGATGATGAAAGCGGGACATCCTACACACCACAAAAAGAAATGTTTGATCAAATGGGTAATGATGATTATGGACAGATTGGTGATTTATCTTTACCGAAGCATTTAAACCACCATATTGTTGACTCCAGTGTTTATGATGTGGAGGTTTCAGGGATTCGTGATTTATTAGCAAATCGTTCAAAACGCACTGGTCGAAAAACAACGATGAAAAGTCAGCCTGTAGAACAGCAATATCGTTCACGAGCAAGCTTAGTGTTTCGGGATGCACAACATGAGACAGTCAATGTTAAGTCTGCGTCTGCACCAGCATCTGTTTCGAAAGAGAAAAAGCAGTGGAAGGAACAAAAAGTTGAAAGCATTTTACCTGAGAATCGTAAACGCTTTGTGCCAACAGATGTACCTTCACCCGTCTATGGATTTGCAAAACCAAGTCCCATCAAAGAATTATTAGATAAAAGAAAAGAAGAATACGAGGAGCAAGAAACCTCGGTACATGATACCGAAATGGTGACGGTTACGAACTCTATAAAAGAAACGACAACAAATGAGGCTAATGAAAATATACTAGAAGAAAAAGAGCCGGCTAGCATAGGTCAAATGGTTGAAGTAGAGCAGCATGAAATCATTGAACCTGATGAGCTACCTTTAGCAAATGAGCCTATTCATTTTGATGATGATGTATCGGTAGAGGCTAATGGTGAGCAGGAGAGTATGTTATCTAATATGGCTATACCTCAAACAACATCATTTGCCATGGCCTTTGAAGATCAAGTGAAGGAAGCTGTTCTGCAAGACCAAACAGTTCAACAACTTTCTGCCGATCAATCTGAAATTCACGTGAAAGAAATGATAGTAGAGCAAGTACAAATCGAAAATTCCACGATTCATATCGGAGAGGTAACAGTTGTACAGCCATCGAAGGATGACCCATTACTTGTTGACGACCAATCTGTTGATACGGTGCAGAAGGAAGAAACAAGTCGTATTCCTTTTAATGTCCTCATGTTAAAAACGGATAAAGAAAAATGGAGAATCCAACAGCAAATGAAAAAGGCACAGCCTCTTCATGTAGAAAGTACTCAGAAAGCAATGGAAAACGAACCAGTGGATGTGGCGGTTGCCTATGAAGAGGAAGAATCATGTTCTCTAGACAGCGTTGTAATAATAGATCGTCCCCAACCAGCTGATTCGCTAACAGAAGAGGATCTTGTTGAGTCAATGACAGAGCATATGCCATTGCAAGATGAGTTAGCATCCCATCAATATGCCAAGGACGATACGCGAAATGCTACTACTCCACATAGCTCTGAAGACAATGTAGCAGTCATTACAATGACACCTGTGACAACAATGTCTGGTGTATTAACGCAAGAAAGAACAGAAATTGAAAAAGCCGCTAATGATGAAATTTCAGCTACTACTGAGCCAGAGCTAGAATCAGAACTAGAACGAGGTTTAGAGTCAGAGCTAGAATCAGAACTAGAACGAGGTTTAGAGTCAGAGCTAGAATCAGAACTAGAACGAGGTTTAGAGTCAGAGCTAGAATCAGAACTAGAACCAGATTTAGAGCTAGAACCAGAACCAGAACCAGAACCAGAACTAACTACCAACACTGATGAAATTTCAGAAATTGTAGCGTATGGTCCTGTACAGTCTGTTGACAAGCAAGAGGAACCACCAGTATTTGAAGTGGAAGCACAGGAAGCTGAAAAACCTGCAAAGCCAGTTCATGTCTATCAAAAGCCTACAGATGAGTATTTAGAGCCACCAGAGGAGAAAACACAGGATACGGATTGGATGGAACAACAGGGAGATACATTGGTCGAGGCACTTTCTTATTTCCAGGTTTCCGCTCAAATTGAATCGATTATGCAGGGGCCAGCTGTTACGCAATTCGAAATAACGGTGAGCCATGGTACAAAGGTTAGTAAAATCCGAAACTTAGCCGATGATTTAAAACTGGCCTTAGCAGCAAAAGATATTCGTATTCAGGCACCAATCCCTGGAAAAAGTTCAATAGGTATTGAGATTCCAAACCGCGTATCTCGTGCTGTTCGCTTGTCAGAGGTGACAAATAGTGCCTCTTTCCTTGAATCGGATTCTCCATTAGAGGCAGCGTTAGGTCTTGATTTAACAGGAAAGCCTGTTACATTAGATTTGCGAAAAATGCCTCATGGCTTAATTGCTGGTGCAACGGGTTCGGGTAAATCTGTTTGTATTAATTCTATTTTGGTTAGTTTATTATATAAAGCTGCACCACATGAGTTAAAACTCATGCTGATCGACCCTAAAATGGTAGAGCTTGCACCATTTAACCATATACCGCATTTAGTTAGCCCTGTTATTACAGATGTGAAGGCAGCAACGGCTGCACTGAAATGGGCAGTGGAGGAAATGGAGCGTCGCTATCAGCTATTTGCTCATGCAGGTGCACGTGATATTACACGTTATAATGCAATAGCAGATAAAAATAATGAGCATAGCTTGAAGCTACCCTATATTTTAATTGTCATTGATGAGTTAGCTGATTTAATGATGATGTCTCCGGCTGATGTAGAGGAGGCCATTTGTCGAATTGCTCAAAAGGCACGTGCTTGTGGTATTCATTTAATTGTTGCGACGCAAAGACCTTCTGTGGATGTTATTACAGGGTTAATCAAATCAAATATCCCTACACGTATTGCCTTTGCTGTTTCCTCACAAATTGATTCTCGTACCATTTTAGATGGGCAGGGAGCAGAAAGATTACTTGGGCGAGGGGATATGCTATATTTAGGTAATGGTATGTCAGCGCCAGTGCGACTACAGGGAACATTTGTGACAGATGATGAAATTGAAGCCATTATTGAGCATGTTCGTGAGCAGGGAGAGCCTGATTATATTTTCGATCAAGAGGAGTTATTGAAGAAAACAGAGGTGTCCGCAGAACAGGATGATCTGTTTGAAGATGTTTGCCGATTTGTCTATGAGCAAGGTGGCGCCTCAACCTCATTGATTCAACGAAAGTATCATATTGGCTATAATCGTGCTGCTCGTTTAATTGATATGTTAGAATCACATGGCTTTGTTTCGGAGGCAAGAGGAAGTAAGCCGCGTGAAAGTTACATTACAGAAGAAGATTTAATTACTATGTTTGAATAAGAATTGCATTGTTTTCGTCTAGATTATCTAATTTACGTCGATTTTAGTTTTTTTAGAAAAGTTACACATCTATCCTTATGCATAAAAAGTGCTATAATAGACAGGATGTGTTGAATAGTACGTATTTTTTAACACTTGTGAAGGTATTAATACCTAACGATTCGTGAAATAATACGTTACACCTAATAGATGATAGATGGGATATTGAAATTCCCGGGGGGTTTAATTAATGACAGTTTTTCATTTCACAGGCATTAAAGGTTCTGGCATGAGTTCGCTTGCACAAATCTTATTTGATGCTGGTGAACAAGTACAGGGCTCAGATGTCGATAAATATTTCTTCACGGAGCAGCCGTTACGTGAACGTAATATTCCAATTTTTACATTTAATGCAGATAATATTAAAGAAGGCATGACAGTAATTGCAGGAAATGCGTTTCCAGATGATCATCCTGAATTAGTACGTGCCCAAGAAATCGGTGTAGAAATCATTCGTTACCATAAATTTTTAGGTGAATATATTGGCAACTATACATCCATTGCAATCACAGGTGCGCATGGTAAAACATCTACAACAGGCTTGATGGCACATGTTGTAGGCGGTTATAAGCCAACATCTTATTTAATTGGTGATGGTACAGGTGCAGGGCATGAAAATGCTGATTTCTTTGTGATGGAAGCATGTGAATATCGCCGTCACTTCTTAGCCTACAATCCAGATTATGCTGTGATGACTAATATCGATTTTGATCATCCAGACTACTTTGCCAACATAGAGGATGTATATTCTGCATTTCAATCATTAGCGTTACAAGTGAAAAAAGCAATCATCGCATG
Organism: Lysinibacillus sp. FSL L8-0126; assembly: GCF_038630385.1. Taxonomy (NCBI): domain Bacteria; kingdom Bacillati; phylum Bacillota; class Bacilli; order Caryophanales; family Bacillaceae; genus Lysinibacillus; species Lysinibacillus sp. FSL L8-0126. The sequence goes on from NZ_CP152028.1 coordinate 2,696,823, forward strand.
TGGTGATGATGAACAGCTTCAGCGTATTCAAGCAAAAGTACCAGTTGTCTATTATGGATTTGGTGCTGAAAATGACTTCGAAGCGCGTAATGTAGAAAAAACAACTAAAGGTACAAAATTTGATGTATTTGTTCGCAATGAATTTTATAGTACTTTCTTTATCCCGTTATTTGGGGATCATGCTGTTTTAAATACATTGGCTGTCATTACGCTATGCGAATATGAAGGCATTTCACCTGATATTATTCAGGAGCGTCTACACACATATAAAGGTGTTAAGAGACGTTTTACTGAAACCGATATAGGGGATACTGTTTTAATAGACGACTATGCACACCATCCAACGGAAATTCGTGCAACAATTCAATCGGCACGACAAAAGTTCCCTGAACGTGAGCTAGTTGCTATTTTCCAACCACATACATTTACACGTACCCAAGCTTTTTTACAAGATTTTGCGGATAGTTTGAGCCTTGCAGATACAGCCTATTTATGTGATATATTTGGCTCTGCAAGAGAAACGCAAGGTGCACTATCTATTCATGATTTAGCGTCTCTTATCGAAGGCAGTGCAGTGATTACCACTGAAGGAATTGATATATTAACAAAACATAAAGGCGCAGTATTTTTATTTATGGGCGCTGGTGATGTTCACAAGTTCCAAGATGCTTTTGAAGACGTGCTTACAAACAATGAAACAGCTTAGTCCGTAGGGGTTAAGCTGTTTTTTCTCAAATTTGAGAAGGAATTCCGTTTTTTTTGTCGAAGATAGGGAAAGTAATAGTAAAGACAATTTACTAGCAGGAGGTTATCTTATGGAAGTGATTTTGTATATTGCAGCCATTATTGCTGCAATCGGATTTTTAATTTTATGTGTGAGCGTTGGTATGACATTATTTTCGCTCAAGTCCATTTTAAACAGTTTAGCTGGGACATTATCTGGGATTGAAGGACAAATGGAAGGCATTACGCGTGAAACAACGTCCTTATTAACAAAAACAAATAGCTTAGCAGATGATATTCAACATAAATCGGAACAATTAAATTCAGTTGTTCAAGCTGTTAAAGGTATTGGTGATTCCGTTAATGGTTTAAATAATTCTGTACAGCAAATCACTTCTTCTGTTTCTAAAAGCGTAGAACAAAACGAAGAAAAAATTGCACAGGTTGTACAATGGAGTAATGTGGCGATGGGTATTGCGGATAAGTGGAAAAAACGCAAAATCATTGAGCAAGAGTCAGTTTCTGAGGATGCCTATGCATTTGAAACGGTACAGGTAGAAGAAAAGCCAAAAAGAAAATGGGGTCGTAAAAAATGATAATTATTCAGTGAGTATTACATGCTGACTGAATAAAAATAAAGTCTTAGACATAAGTTGTAGATGCATCTGTGAAAGTAGATGGACAACCAGTCTAGACAAATTTGATAATAAGATGGGGAGGAATTGTTGTATGACAACTCAAAAGCCAAATTTTAACGAAGTAAAGGAACAACAGCTTGAAAGTTCTTTACCTCAGCTTTATCATTCACAAGACTCGATTTATGAAGAGGAGCGTGTAAACATGAAAGATTTTGTGATTGGCGCATTAGTCGGAGGAATCGTAGGTGCTGCGGCAGGTCTACTGTTAGCCCCAAAATCAGGAAAAGATTTACGTAGTGATGTGGCGGTACAAGCTGTTCAGTTAAAAGATAAGAGTGCAGACTTCTCGACAACTGCAAAAGATAAAACGGTTCAACTTTCTAAACAACTTCAAGAACAATCTACACAATTAGTGGAAAAAGTAAAAACATTGAAAACGGCAAAAGCACCAGCTGTTTTTGATGATGGTACGGTTTCCTTTGAGGGTGAAGAACCGCTAGAGGAATTTATTCCTAGTGAGGAACCTAAAGCTCAAGAAATAAAGGAACAAACAGAAGAGACAAATGAAGAAGTACGCGCATAATGCATAATAAAAAGGGATACGTTACATGATAATGATGTAACGTATCCCTTTTTTAAGTGATGGGTGAAGCTTCTAATAGTATTTCTAGTTGATCGCCACCAAATATTTCTGTATCAAAGCTTGCTGGTTGACCATTTCTTAAAATCGTGAAATTCCCTTTAAATGTACCTGGTAACTGCCAATTAGAGAAACGGAATACATCCTGATAAATCCAACGACTGCGATCCTTTTCTCTAAATTCGATAGTTGCTCCATTCGGCACAGTGGACAGTGGTGATACAACGTTTTGATTGACGAGCGCCTCATTTGCTGTTTTCTTAAGTTCTAAAACTTCCTGTTGGAAATGAATAATGATTTTATCCTCTAGCAAAAGGTTCATTTGGTCTGCTATACGTTGTACGGTTGGTAAAGATGGTTGGTGAAAGCTAATGATATCGCCATCTTGAACCGCATAGCTCATTTTAGCTATTTTTCCATTAATCATTAGCTGTGAAGAGAATTCTGGTAAATACAAAGGTTGACTGTCCACTTGAATAGAATAGGATTCAAATTGTTTGACTAAATTCCAGTTGTTCGTGACTTTAAATACATCTTCAATTGTATCAGCTATATCAAAAACTACTCTATCACGATCATTTAAAATTGTATCAAGTGATGCAGGTGATTGATTGACAGTAATTTTTGGCTCAATCACATATTTGGTTTGTTGTATTGTAATTGTTTTTATCGCTGCATCATCAACAAGATCTCTCACTGTAGCTGTTGCAGTTTGCCCATCTTGCCCTTCAATTAGCTGAATAGCATCACCCGATTTAATCAATGTTTTGGTAGATGCCTGTTGGCCATTGACCAATATTTCTGCTGGTTGCCCATGACCACCTGGGATAAAAATATCTTGTCCATTGACACTGACAGATAGCCCAAGTCCAGGTTTTCCATATAATTGCTTTGCTCGTATATTTGCCGCTAAAAAAGCATCCGCCACAGTCATTTCCTTTAATTCAAAAAGGCGAACCACTTGATTATTAACCGTTAAACTCATATATTGAATCGGCATTTTTTTAGCAGCAATCGCAATTCCAATCGGCGTGACTAACTCAGGTGATGCTTTTATATGTTCTTCCTTTGTAAGGTTTTGAATAGCATCAATACCTCGAACAGCGATACGATTTGCTGGTAAGTCAAGGACTTGTCCAAGTTCTGTAGTCAGATTGGGTGTTAAGCTACCACCACCAACTAACATAACGGCTTTCGGTGCGACACGATTATTGAGTCGTAAGATTTCTTCACCAATAGACTTTGCCAGTTGCTTCACTGCAGGCTCAATTGCTAATAACACCTCATTCTTTGGATAAAACTGATCAAATCCTAGGATATCTTGAATTAATATTTCTTCTGCTGTTTGGAGCTGACGTTTTGCCTCTTCTGCTACAGGGAAGTCTAGTAAATAGTGGTCGCTTAATGCTTCTGTAATTTCGTCGCCAGCTGTTGGCACCATACCATAGGCCACAACTGTACTTTTATCAGTGATCGCGATATCAGATGTTCCTGCCCCTATATCAACAAGTGCCACATTTAAGCGACGCATCGTTGGCGGAATGAGCACATTAATGGCAGCAATAGGTTCTAATGTCAGTGCTTCCATTTCTAAATCTGCCCGTTTAAGAGCAGCAATAAGTGATTCCACAACAACGCGAGGTAGGAAAGTGGCAATCACTTCAATTTGTGCTTCATCACCTTGTTGATCGAGCAGACTGCCGATTTCCTCGCCATCCAAGCGATAATAGAGGACTGAATAGCCTACACAATAATAGTGGCTAATCTTTGCATCCTCCTTTTGTTGTAAAAGTTGTTGCTGTGCTTGTTGAACGGCCTGAAGTTCCAAGCGACTAATATCTTCTTCAGTAAAAATAGGCCGATTACGTATATTAATGGTCACACTAGCTTGTTCAGTTTTCAAAGATCGACCTGCGGCAGCCACACTTACCTTTGTAAGAGGACCATGTTTTTCTTCGAGTTCACGTTTTATTTCATTTATTAAATCTGCCACATACATGACATTATGTATTTGACCATCTACCATGGCACGTTCTTTATGCTCTTTCACTAAAATATCTTCCACATGAAAATGGTCATTTTCTTCTTGTAGAATAATCCCGACCACTGAGCGTGTACCAATATCAAGTGCGAATAATTTAGAACTCAATGTAATCGCTTCCTTTCGCGTCATACTTGAAAAATAATTTAGCGAGTTGAAGCGCTAAATTAAAAATGCGTGACATTCTGAACAACATTGATTATAATAATGCTATTATCTAAAAATGTAACATACATTTCAGAGTTCTGAAAGTGTCTGTCATGAGGAGAGGAGCAAGTAAGCATGAGCCAAAAAGATTTAGAAAGCTTACGTAGTCAAATTGACGGTTTAAACTTAGAAATTCTTCGTCTAATTAACGAACGTGCAGCTGTAGTTGATGAAATCGGTAAGATTAAAGAAAAGCAAGGTGTGAATCGCTATGATCCACTACGTGAAAGACACATGCTCGATCTTATTAAAGAACACAATCAAGGACCATTAAACCAAATGACGGTTGATTATATATTTAAGCAAATCTTTAAAACAGCTTTAAAACAATTAGAAGCTGATAAGAAGAAGGAATTGCTTGTATCTCGTAAAAAGAAATCCGAAGATACAGTTGTTAATATCAATGGTGAATTAATTGGACAAGGGAAGCCATCTTTCGTATTTGGTCCTTGTGCAGTTGAGTCGTATGAGCAAGTAGCAGCTGTTGCCGCTTCTATTAAAGCAAAAGGCGAAAAGTTAATTCGCGGTGGTGCTTATAAACCACGTACTTCTCCATATGACTTCCAAGGTCTTGGGCTAGAAGGACTTAAAATTTTAAAACGTGTGTCAGAGGAATATGGTTTAGGTGTGATTACAGAAATCGTAACACCAGGTCATTTAGAGGAAGCATTAGACTATATAGATGTTATCCAAATTGGTGCACGTAATATGCAAAACTTTGAATTATTAAAGGCAGCAGGTGCAACAAATAAACCTGTCCTATTAAAACGAGGCTTAGCTGCTACAATTGATGAGTTCATTCATGCTGCTGAGTATATTATGTCTAAAGGCAATGAAAACATTATCCTTTGTGAGCGTGGTATTCGTACTTATGAAAAAGCAACACGTAATACATTAGATATTTCAGCTGTACCAATTTTAAAACAAGAAACGCATTTGCCAGTATTCGTAGATGTAACGCATTCAACAGGTCGTCGTGATTTATTATTACCATGTGCTAAAGCAGCCATCGCAATTGGCGCTGATGGCGTTATGGCAGAAGTGCATCCAGATCCATCTGTAGCATTGTCTGATTCACAACAACAAATGGACATTCCAACATTTGACGCATTCTATGAAACACTACAAAAATTCATGAAGAATCATGAAATTCATGCTTAATTGTTAACAGCGAACACCGCTTGCTTACTTCGGCAGGCGGTGTTTGTTATATCGTGACAAAATAATGTCTAGAATAGGACTATTAGTACTTGGTTTTTACGTAGTTCTTCTTGAAAATAATATGAAAATTATCGTATGATAAGGCTATAATAGGAAAAAAGGGAGGCACGTACGATGACTGTTACAATTTATGATGTTGCAAGAGAAGCGAATGTTTCCATGGCAACGGTCTCTCGTGTAGTCAATGGTAATCAAAATGTAAAACCAGCAACACGAAAAAAAGTATTAGAAGTAATTGAGCGATTAGAATACCGTCCAAACGCAGTAGCGCGAGGTTTAGCAAGTAAGAAAACAACAACAGTTGGCGTGATTATCCCAGATATTGCAAACAATGTTTATGCGGAGCTGGCTCGTGGTGTAGAGGATATTGCCACGATGTATCGTTATAATATTATTTTAGCCAACTCAGATCAACATGAAGATAAAGAGTTACAGCTACTGGATACGATGCTTGGAAAACAAGTAGATGGAATTGTTATGATGAGTGATGAGGTCACAGAAAAAATGCAACAAACGATGGATCATTCTCCAGTACCGATTGTGCTAGCTGGCTCGGTTGATGAATCGCAGACAATTGCCACTGTGAATATCGATTATTTCCAAGCGGCCTATGAAGCAATTTCATTACTTATTCAAAATGGACATACACGTATTGGTTTCGTAACTGGTCCACTTTCGTATACAATTAACGGAAAATTCAAGCTAGCAGCCTATAAGAAAGCATTGCAGGATGCTGGTTTACCAATAGATGAGGCATTAATTGCCGCAGAAGAGTCTAGCTATGACATGGGCTTAGAGGCTTGGGAAATATTATCTGCTCTCGAACATCCACCAACAGCTTATTTTGCAGGCAGTGATGAGCTGGCAATCGGCTTAATTCATGGCGCACAAGACGCAGGCAAAAATGTTCCAGAGGATATTGAAGTCATCAGCTTTGAGAACTCAAAGCTAGCGCGAATGGTACGCCCACAGCTAACAAGTGTAGCATTACCGCTATATGATATTGGAGCAGTTGCCATGCGCTTGCTGACAAAATTAATGAGCAAGGAGCCTGTCGAGGACGAGGCAGTTATTCTACCCCACCGTATTGAGCATCGACAATCGGTCAAAAGTAAATAATGATTGTAACACGTAAACTTGTGAAGAGTTTGCGTGTTTTTTTATATGGATGGATAGAACTGCAAAAGTGGTGGATAGGACTATAAAAATGAAGGATAGAATTCTAAAAGTAGTGGATAAAACTATAAAAGTGGTGGATAGAACTCCAAAATGAAGAATAGAACTATAGAAGCGATGGATTAAATGCGGCGGGCCATTATCGCTCCAATGAAAAAGCCTCACGTTGATCGTGAGGCAAAAAAAGTTAATCTCTTTTTTCATTTCGAATAATATGTAGCGCTTTGGCTAACATTTGAGCATTCTTCTCTTCGATTTCAGCTTTTCGAGGAATGGGCTCATATAAAGGAATTGGGTCCTCCCAAGTTGGTATAAAAGGAACAGGTGCTTCTGGCTGCCAGCGATCAAGCCATGCCTGAGGGAGTGATCCTGTTGGACATACTTGATCAGTCATTTCCAACCATAACATGGACCAGGCGCGAGGCACCACTCGCCAAATATCATAGCCACCACCACCAACAGCAATCCATTTCCCCTGACAATACTCATGTGCTAATTGATGGGCGAGCCTTGGAATTTCACGATAAATATTCATCGTTCCGTGTAAATGTGTTAACGGATCAAAAAAATGGGCATCAGCACCATTTTGTGTTAACACAACATCGGGCTTGAAAAACTCAAAAACCTCTCGCATGGACTGTTCATAAATATCTAGGAAACTTTCATCCTCTGTGAAAGCATCCATTGGAAAATTAAACGAGGTTCCATAGCCTTGACCATTGCCCCGCTCTGTGATGTTTCCTGTTCCTGGAAAGAGATAGCGGCCAGTTTCGTGAATAGACAATGTACAAACATTTGGATCCTCATAAAAGCTCCATTGGACACCGTCTCCATGATGAGCATCTGTGTCTACGTAAAGTACACGAGCATTGTATTTTTCCTGCAAGTAACGAATAGCAACCGTACTATCATTGTAAATACAAAATCCTGATGCACGACCACGGAAACCATGATGTAGCCCTCCGCCAAGGTTGAGGGCATGTTCGGCTTTACCTTCCATTACATAATCAACAGCGGTTAACGTTCCACCAACGAGCTGTGCACTTGCTTCATGCATATTGGCAAAAATAGGTGTATCTTCAGTGCCAATACCATAGCTTTCACATTGTGCTTCCGATAATTCACCATGTCCAGCTCTTTTCACGATGTCTATATATTTTGGATCATGTGCAAGCAATAACTCTTCTTCCGTTGCAACACGAGCAGGCACAATATCCACATCATCAAGAGCATTGATATTTTTTAGTAAATCCATAGTTAGCGTCAAGCGTTTATGATTGAAAGGATGTGTATCTGAAAATTTATATCCGAGTTGTTCAGGCGAGTAAACGAATACGGCCTTTTTCATTATAATGAAACACCTGGTAAATTGGGCCAGAGAACATCAAAGCCCTCTTTGCGAAGGTCTTCAATCATGGCTAAAGGATTCAGTGTTTTTACTCGGACACTTAAAATTTTATTTTGTGTATTTTCAGAATCAGGATAAACTAAGACGCTTTGGACATTGGCATGATGTTGATGAAATATTTTGGTGATTTCAAATAAAACCCCTGGCGTATCTGATACTCGGATCTCGATTTTTGAGCCAGGCTCCGTAGCACCGGTCAGCTCTATATATGTATAGAGTAAGTCTGTTGTTGTCACAATCCCTACTAATTTTCCACCAGAGACAATCGGTAAACAGCCTATTTTCGTTTCATAAAATGTAAGAGCTACCTCTTCAACGAAATCTAGTGGATGACCGATAAGCGGGTCTTTCACCATAATTTCCTCTACTTTTGCATTAAAAACAGGAGAGTGAGGTTCATCCTGTAATGATGACGGTAAGACCTCTTTAATATCTCGTTCAGTAATTACACCTAAAACATGACGTTCCTCATCTATAACTGGTAAATGACGAACTTTTTTTTCACGCATTAGCTTTAGTGCTTCATGCACGGTATTAGTAGGCGCTAATGTGTAAGGCTCATCATTCATAATTTCTTCTACGATCATATACGCATCCCCTTTGTGTTGGTTTTAATACATGAAACGATTTCTAAAACGAAGCCTATCAAATCTTTCCATTGTCTCAGGAGGCACACGTTTTCCTTCACGTGCCATAAGGCAATTTGCTGGATGTGAAGTAATTTCGGGATCATCCGTAGCGAAATATTCAAAGCCGACGGAGCTCATCATTTTCTCCATCATTTTGCGGTAGTCCCAAACATTTAAACCCGTTCCTTTTAAATCCCAATGCCAATAATACTCGGTAGTAATCACCAGATAGTCTTCCATTTCATCTCCCATAAATGAAACGGCTAGCAGAGCCTTACCTGAACCCGTTCCACGATAGTCTGGAATGACTTCAATGGCTCCCAATTCAATCATGTCATCGATTCGATCTTCTGCCCATCGTTCAAGTGGATCAGGATAAAGATAGGTAACATAGCCTACGATAATATCTTCGTTTCGAATAATAATAATACGACCTTCTGGGAGCCCTGCAATTTCGATGATGGCCTGCTGCTGCTGTTTTGGAGGTCTGAAGGCAACCAAGCCCTCATGGAATGAATATGTAGCTAATTTTTCTGGAGGTACAGGTCCTTCCACATACACAGTACCATGCTTAGTTTCCTTTGTGACAGAAAAAAAAGTTTTTTTATGTTCCATAATTACACCACCTGAGTTTAATAATTCCATTATAGCTGATTTCTTGCGGAAAAACGCTTATTTTTGCAAAATATACCTGTATTTTTGGAAAAGTGAAAATATTAAGACAATCCATCAAAATTCGTGTAAAATAAAAATATAATGCTTCTGTTATTTAACAGATGAAAGTAGTGTGATTAAGAATTCTATCATTATTACAGTAGTAAACTGTTATATAACAAAGGCTGTATATCAAATTTGCTTTTACGATTATTTCTACATTTCAACAGGGGGGATTGTTGAAATTTAGACAAATGCAAAAGCAAAGAAAGGGGTAGTTTTATGGGGATGAAAATGAAGGAGAAGCTAATGGCTTTACCTGGTCAACACCATTTAACGAATTACGAAGAAGTAGCAAAGTCTCATAATTGGACGAATACGGAAAAGGCATTTAGCTGGTACGAAACAGGTTTAGTAAATATGGCGTATGAGGCAATTGATCGTCATACAGAAACACAACGTAAAAATAAGGTGGCACTTTATTTTAATGATGGTAAACGAAAAGAGGCTTACTCTTTTAATGAAATGAAGAGATTAACAAATAAAGCGGCAAACGTTTTTAAATCAGCTACTAGCCTGCAAAAGGGTGATCGTTTATTTATTTTTATGCCACGTTCACCTGAGCTTTACTTTTCATTGTTAGGTGCACTGAAAATGGGTGTTATTGTTGGACCATTGTTTGAAGCTTTTATGGAAGGAGCTGTGTATGATCGTCTGGCAGATAGTGAGGCGAAAGTATTAGTCACAACACCAGCGTTGCTTGAACGTGTGCCATTAGCCAAATTGCCTCAGCTAGAACATGTTTTTTTAGTTGGGGAGGATATTGAGGAAACAGCTCAAATTCTAGACTTTAATAAACATTTAAAAGAGGCTTCGGCACGATTTGAAGTGGAGTGGGTTGAGAGAGAAGATGGGATGATTCTTCATTATACTTCAGGTTCAACAGGTGCTCCAAAGGGTGTGTTGCATGTCCATAATGCAATGATTCAGCAATATCAATCAACACAGTGGGTGCTTGATTTACGGGAAGACGATATCTATTGGTGTACAGCCGATCCTGGATGGGTTACTGGAACAGCCTATGGTATTTTTGGGCCTTGGTTAAACGGTGTGACAATGCTAATTGTTGGCGGAAGATTTTCACCGCAAGCATGGTATCAAGCCATTGAGGATTATGGTGTAACAGTTTGGTATAGTGCGCCAACTGCGTTCCGTATGCTCATGGGGGCAGGTAGTGGTTTACTCGAAAGCTATGATTTATCCTCTTTACGACATGTGTTATCTGTCGGTGAGCCTTTGAATCCAGAAGTTATTCGTTGGGGAATGGAGGAATTAGGACATCGTATACATGACACATGGTGGATGACCGAGACAGGAGCTCATATGATTTGTAATTATCCTTCGATGGATATTAAGCCGGGTTCGATGGGGAAACCTCTTCCAGGTATTCATGCAACGATTGTTGATGATGCTGGCAATGAAGTGCCACCCTTTACAATGGGTAATCTAGCTATTCAACGTGGTTGGCCAGCCATGATGCGCCAAATTTGGGGCAACCCAGAGCGCTATGAATCTTATTTCCTAAAAGGACAATGGTATGTATCCGGTGATTCGGCTTATATGGATGATGATGGTTACTTCTGGTTTCAAGGACGTGTGGATGATGTCATCATGACAGCTGGTGAACGTGTAGGACCGTTTGAAGTAGAAAGCAAGCTACTTGAGCATCCAGATGTAATCGAAGCAGGTGTTATCGGGAAGCCAGATCCAGTGCGGGGGGAAATCATTAAAGCCTTTGTATCTTTACGAGAAGGGGTTGAACCTTCTGATGCATTGATTGAAGATATCCGTGATTTTGTTAAGAAAGGTTTATCTGCACATGCAGCACCGCGTGAAATTGAATTTAAGGATAAATTGCCAAAAACACGTAGTGGTAAAATTATGCGTCGCGTATTGAAAGCATGGGAATTAAATTTGCCAACTGGTGATTTATCGACGATGGAAGATTAAACAAGTAAGCTAACAACAATTGATATTTATACAACATATGCATAAAAGGAAGGCAAGGATTCATTCGATGAACGAAAGGATTCTTGCCTTCTTTTTTCTGACTTTACAATGTTACATAAGCATTCTAAAGATGAAGTAAAGTCTACAGAGAAAATATATAATTTTATAAAAATTCAGTTGACTTAATAAATATGCAGACGTATACTATTTTTAACTTATTTCAGAGGTGAGTGCATTGAAAGTAGGTATTGTTGGAGCAACTGGATATGGTGGACTAGAGCTTATTCGATTTTTACATAACCATCCGGCTGTGGATCAGATTGATTTATTTACCTCATCAGAAGAGGGTGTACTTTTTTCTTCAAAATTTGGTCATCTTATTACGATAGTAGATACGCCATTACAAAAAATAGAGTATGACACTTTAGAAAAATTTGATGTTTTGTTTACGAGTACACCATCTGGCGTGACTAGTGAGCTTTTACCGCCATTGATTGGAAAAGGACCAAGATTAATCGATTTATCTGGTGATTATCGCTTAAAAAATCTCGCAAGCTATGAAGCATGGTATGGCAAAAAAGCGGCACCATCCCATAGTGTGCAACAGAGTGTGTATGGCTTAACGGAATGGAATACAGAACTTATCCAGCAAGCAACACTTATTGCTAATCCAGGCTGTTACCCAACAGCGGTTTTGTTATCCTTATTGCCACTTGTAAAGGAGCGGTTGATTGATCCGAGCTTTTTAGTGATTGATGCTAAGAGCGGTATTTCGGGAGCTGGCAATAAGCCATCACAAACGACCCACTTTAGTGAGGCGAATGAGAGCTTTTTAATCTATAAAGTAAATACACATCAGCATATACCAGAAATCGAACAGGCACTTTCCATGTTTGCTCATGTAGATACAACGATTACTTTTAATACGCATTTGGTGCCAATGACACGGGGGATTTTGGCGACATCCTATGCACCTGTTATGCCTGGCATTACAGAGGCACAATTGATCACTTGTTTACAGACAACCTATGAAAAGCATCCATTTGTTCGAGTAGTTACGGATGCAAACGGTTTAGGGACAAATCGTGTGAAAGGATCAAACTATTGTGATATTTTGGTAAAAGTTGATTCCCGTACGAATCGTGCCACGATTGTCAGTGTAATTGACAATCTTGTCAAAGGGGCAGCAGGGCAAGCCATTCAAAATATGAATGTGCAATTTGATTTACCACAAACGACAGGGCTAGATGTTGTACCGTTCTTTATTTAACAGCATGCAGGGAACTGTATGCTTGTCTTATTTTATCCATCAAAGGAGGAATTTCGAATGACAGTCACTACGTTAACAACTGTAATGAAGAAATTATCAAGTAAAAATATCGTTTCACCAAAAGGCTTTAAAGCGGCAGGATTACATTGCGGTTTAAAGCATAAGAAAAAAGACTTAGCACTTTTAGTAAGCGAAGTACCCGCAAGTGTAGCTGGTGTTTTTACAACAAACGCTGTCCAAGCAGCACCATTAAAAGTCACGAAAGAAGTTGTCTATACAACAAAGAAAATGCAAGCAATCGTTGTGAATTCTGGCAATGCGAATGCCTGCACTGGTAAACAAGGGGTTAAGGATGCCCAAACGATGCAGGCGTTAGCTGCTGAAAAGCTAGGAATTGCACCGAATTTGATAGGTGTTTGTTCAACGGGTGTTATTGGCGAAATAATGAAATTGGAGCCAGTTGCTAATGGTATTCAACAGCTAGAGCCAAAGGATAATTTAGAAAGTGCCATTGACTTTGCACAAGCTATTTTGACGACAGATACGGTTATGAAAAACACAAGCTATAGTACAACGGTGGATGGCAAGGAAGTCATTATCGCTGGTGTTGCAAAAGGTTCAGGCATGATCGAACCGAATATGGCAACAATGCTTGGTTTTATTACAACTGATGCCAACATTGAATCTGATGTGTTACAAGCGGCTTTTTCAGCTATTACAAATTTGACATTTAACGCTATTACAGTGGATGGGGATACATCCACTAATGACACAGTGGTTGTATTGGCAAACGGTTTAGCGGGAAATGATACTCTAACGCCTGAGCATCCAGACTGGCAAAATTTTTATTACACGTTGCAAACAGTGGCGGAAGATTTAGCAAAAATGATTGCCAAAGATGGAGAAGGGGCAACAAAGCTCATAGAAGTGGAAGTTGTGGGGGCAATTTCAGATGAAGAGGCACGAAAAATTGCTAAAACTGTCGTGGGTTCACCACTTGTGAAGACGGCCGTTTTTGGCTGTGATGCTAACTGGGGGCGTATTATTGCTGCGGTAGGGTATAGTGGAGCAACTATAGATCCAGATAAAATTACTATTCAAATTGGTGGTGCCACAATGGTTGAAAACGGTGAGCCAATTGCTTTCTCTGAAGATGCGTTAATTCAAATATTAAAAATGCATGAAGTAAAAATCTATGTGTCTCTTGGTCTGGGTGAAGGCAAGGGGCATGCTTGGGGATGTGACTTAACATATGACTACGTCCAAATCAATGCCTCATACCGCTCGTAAACGTATGGTGATTAAGCTTGGAGGCAGTACACTGGAAGGGTTAAATGAAGCTTTCTTTGATAATTTTAAAAGGTTACAAGAAAGTGGGGTAGAACTGATTATCACCCATGGTGGTGGTCCAGCCATTAATTGCGAACTGGCTGCTCGAGGTATACAATCACATACATTAAATGGCATACGTGTTACGAATGAGGCGGCTATGAAAGTTGTCCAATCGACTTTAATCGGTCAAGTGAATCCTGCGCTAGTTCATGAATTAACACATGCAGGTATAGCTGCTCTTGGGCTAAATGGCTTTGATGGTCAATTGATGGTCACAGACTTTTTAGATCGAGCTATTTATGGCTATGTTGGAGCTATCAAAACCATCAATACGTCATTATTGGAAATGTTAATGAGTGGGGGGATTGTTCCAGTTATTGCTTGTGTAGGTGCTAACGAAGCAGGTCAGGCTCTCAATATAAATGGTGATACAGTGGCAAGTGAAATTGCGCTAGCGATAGGGGCAGATAGCTTATTACTCGTAACGGATGTGAGTGGTATTCGTATTCAGGATGAATATCAATCAATAGCTACACCTGCTCTCATCGATCAGTGGACAGAGCAGGGGCATATATACGGAGGAATGATTCCGAAAGTACAAGGGGCTATTGACGGTTTACGTGCAGGTATTCCTTCTGTGCAAATTGTGGGAGAAACATTAATAGGGACAACGATTATCGCTTCGAGTAAACTTCATTCGCCCTAGAGTTCTAATAAGATAATGTGATAAGTATAGTTGTTGAAAGAAGACTATTTCTAATGATAGTGGAGATGATAACATGAGTGCTTTATTTGGGAACTACGGTAAGCGCCGCGCACAAATTGTCAAAGGACATGGGACCGTTGTGGAAGATTCTACAGGGAAACAATATTTAGATTTTACTAGTGGAATTGCTGTAGTGAGCCTTGGTCATGCCCATCCAGCCATTGTGCAGGCACTGCAAGAGCAAAGTGAAAAGCTGTGGCATATATCAAACCTTTTTGATATACCGGGTCAGGAGAAGGTAGCACAAAAATTAATCGCCCATACGCACTTTGCTCATGCCTTTTTCTGTAATAGTGGAGCAGAGGCTAATGAGGCGGCTATTAAATTAGCGCGGAAGCATACAGGAAAACATCATATTATTACATTTGAAAAATCCTTTCATGGTCGTACCTTTGGCGCCATGTCTGCAACAGGTCAAGGCAAAGTACATAATGGCTTTGGACCACTCGTAGAAAAGTTTACGATTTTGCCATTCAATGACGTGGCCGCACTTGAAGCAACCATTGATGATTCGGTAGCAGCTATTATGCTGGAAATGATTCAGGGAGAGGGCGGTGTCAATAGCGTATCAGCAGAATTTGCAGCAGCTATTACAAAAGCTTGTGATGACAAAGGGATACTGCTAATTATTGATGAAGTACAAACAGGTATTGGACGAACGGGCACACGCTATGCCTTTGAACAAACGGTATTAAAACCACATATTATGACATTGGCAAAAGGATTAGGCGGTGGTTTCCCTGTTGGCGCCATGCTAGGAACTGCCGAGCTTCATGCGACATTTAGCCCTGGAACACATGGTACAACATTTGGTGGAAACCCTCTTGCAATGAATGTAGCACAAGCTGTTTTGAGCCATGTATTTGAGCCGGAATTTTTACAGCAGGTACGAGAAGTATCGGCTTATTTTGTGGCTCAGCTAAAAGCAAATTTACCTTCTAGCTATACCATTCAGGGACAGGGTCTGTTGTTAGGGATTGGTTGTGGTAATACAGAGGTAGCACCTTATATTGCAGCAGCAGAAGAGCGTGGTCTTTTATTAGTGGGGGCAGGACCAACTGTTATTCGCCTCTTGCCACCATTAACGGTCACAAAGGAAGAGATTGACAAAGCAGTGGCTATTTTAAAGATGATTTTACATTGAACGAATAGAGGATGGGTTATAATTAATTGTCCATGATAAAGGCTAGACATTTTCTTATATAAATAGATAACCCGAACTATTACGAAACACTAGATGAGCGTTTCGTTAAATAGTTTGGGTTTTTCATTGGATAAAATCCTCTTGTACCAGCCGTCTTGTGTTGTTAAAGAGTTATTGGAGCTGTTTTACTAAAGTGCTCACTAATTCGGGTAGCCACTTTTCAAGCTGACTAAATGTAAATCCTGCTTTCTCTGCTTTCTCATTCGACATATACCAGTCTGCAGGAACTCCGTAGGGTGACTGTGATTCCTCATTTCCGCCAATAAGTGAAATTTTTGCACGCTTACCACTTATCTCTTCAATCATAGCTATTAGATCCTTAAGTGATATAGTACCAGACGCAGTAGCGTTGTATGGACCTTCTATAGGAGTAACACCAGTAAAATATAAAAATGCAGCTGCTTCCTCATCTGTAATATAGCTCATTTTTGCATCTATGTTTGGTAGAGTGATCGGTTGATCCTGTAAAATACGTTCAACATGGAAATGTAAACGATGTGTATAGTCATGTTCCCCCATCACAATCGGAAAACGTACAGCGACAACTGGGAACGAAGCCTCTTTAAATAAGACAGCCTCTGCTTGTCGTTTGCCCTCGCCATAAGAAAATTCCTCTTGTTGACCCATGCGAATTTGATACTGGAATGGGTCAAAGTCTTCTTCCTTTTTCATCTTTCCATCTACTTCATAGGTTGAAAGAGTAGAGGTGAAAACCAGTTTTTTAGTTTTCCCCTTTAATAGCTCACAAATTGCTTGTGCCTCGTTGGGAGAATAGCAAATATTATCATAAACAATATCCCATGTAGTATTAGCTAGTGCCTGTGCTAAAGCGTCACGATCATTACGATTGGCCACTAATTGCTTAACATTTGTACCAAAGGGATTACCGCTTTGACCACGTGTTAAAATCGTTACATCATGTCCATTTTGAATACAAAGTTCCACCAGCTTTTTACCAAAAAAACGTGTGCCTCCTAAAACTAATATGTTCATATTTTTCCACCCCTTCAAAATAGTAGTCCTCTTTATAATGACAAAAAAACAGACTTACTACAATTCATAAGTAATGATGTAGTAAGTCTGTTTAGCTAGATTGTTTTATTCGATTGCTTTATGCTAAGCCACATAGATTAGCGTCTTGTTGTTGATGTGTCAGGAGGAGGGGTGTTGCCATTGTCTCCTCCATTTGAGCCATCTTCCGGGTTTTCAGTTCCATTGCCATTGTTACCAGAGCCCTCGCCGTTATTAGAGCCGTTGCCGTTATTACCAGAGCCGTTACCATTATTAGAGCCATTCCCATTATTAGAACCATTACCGTTACTACCAGAGCCATTGCCATTTGTAGGTGGCGTTGTTGGTGGAATTGGTTCTTGCTCGTTTTCCTCTGGGTCAGGTTCATTTTCGCTACCACCAGTAGAAACAACATTAGACTGTGGTGATGTTAGACCTGTAATGTCTACAGCGACCACAACATATGCTTGTCCACTAGCAACAGAGATACTTTGTGTTGACTCTAGCACAGACGTTACAAGTGTGTTACCACCATTCGTAACGTTGTAGATACGATAACCAACAACATCATTTGATGACTCTGACCATGATAATGTCGAGCCATTTACTGTAGCTGTTACAGCTGCTGGTGGGCTATCGTCCGCTGGGAAATCAACTGCTGATACAGATGAATTCGACAATGTTGAATTCTTTGGTAATAGACTAGCTGGGTTACCACCAAGTCTTCCTAGCATTCGTTTGATAAATGCTTGATTAATGCCTGCACCACCTGATTTAACAAATTCTGCTGGTGTATTTGGCAGAGCATTATAGGTTTTTCCTTTAATCGTTACAACACTTGAAGATGCTAAGCTATCATCAGGCTGTGACGGTAAAAATACTTTCGCATTAAATAAATCTGAACGTACAAGACCTGCGTTTGCACAAGCGGCAGAAGGTGCCATACCTGAAATACCACAGAATGAAGCAGTCACAACATTTTTAGGCGCCTTAAAGCTTGTCGGCGGATCAATTAATTGAGGGTCTGCATCATAAACAGCATTCATTAAAGTGCCCCATAGCTTATTGACACGAACACTTGGCTGTAAATACGTATTGTTAAATGCATAAAGTGTACGAGGCTGATCGTACCCCATCCAAACACCAAGGGATACATTTGGATTATAGCCAACTAACCAAACATCTTTATACTCTTGAGAAGTCCCTGTTTTTGCAGCGAAATCAGAAGAGAATTTTAACGTATTTCGTGCCATTGTCCCTGTTCCCTTCGTTAGAACATCACGTAACATATCTGTCACGATATAAGATGTTTCGGGACTGAACACTTGGACAGGTTCCACTTCATGTTGATAAACAATATTTCCTTCTTGGTCTTCAATTCGATCAATCATATAAGCATCAATGAATTGTCCACCATTTGCAAAAGTTGCAAAGGCATTTGTGTTTTCTTCAACAGTAGTCCCTTCACTTAAAGCACCGATACCCGTTGCTAAGTTTGTAAAATCATCAGGATGTAATTTTGTGAATCCCATTTTTACTAATAAATCAGCAGGGCGTCTATTAATAATGTCATTATATAAACGGAGCGCTGAAATATTTTGAGAGTCTGCTAATGCCTCACGAGCTGGAATAAGACCTCGTTCATCACTCGTAATATAGTTACTTGGACTCCAGGAACCAATCGAGAATTTCACATCAACGAGTGGGCTACCTGCACCGATTACCCCATATTCTATAGCAGGAGCGTAAACAAGTAATGGTTTCATAGTAGAACCGTTAGAGCGAAAAGCCTGTGTAGCGTGGTTTACTTGTGTTGTTTTAAAGTCTCGACCACCGACAAAGCTTAAAATTTTCCCTGTAGTATTTTCTATTAAAATACTGCCCACTTGTACAGGCATCTCAATATCTATTTCTTCACCAGTGACAGGATCTTTTCCTTTACCAGTATACGTATGACCGTAATACTGGAAGTCCTTCGCGGCCTTTTGCATGGAATCATACATATCTTTATTAATGGTTGAGTAAATACGATAGCCCTTTGAACGAACATCACGATCTGCTAAAATTGTGTATTTATCCTTTAGTTTTTTTTCTGCTTTTAATCGTTCTGGGTCAACCCCATCTTCTTTTGCTAGTTTCTCTGCAATAATTTCTTTTGCACGAGCTTCAAGCTCATATGTTAGCCATGGGTAACGATCCTCCGCACGCATTTCTGGTCCGCGGAAATCTGCCGCTATATCATAATCTAAAGCTTCTTTGTATTGCGCGTCGTCAATATAACCAGCTTCTTTCATACGATATAGTACCGTTTTCATACGATCAATACCCGGCTTTAAAGCTTCTTCACTTTTCAGTTCACCTGTATTCGTAAAAGGTGTGTAGGCAAATGGTGCCTGTGGAATACCAGCTATGTAAGCAGCTTGTGGAAGAGATAATTCTTTAGCTTTCACACCAAAAATCCCTTCAGCGGCTGTTTCAACACCAGCGATATTTCGACCTGAAGAGTTACGACCGTACGGAATAATATTTAAGTAAGCCTCTAATATTTCTTCCTTCGTCATAAAATGTTCTAAACGCATTGCCAGTAAGATTTCCTTAGCTTTACGTTCATAGGATACTTCGTTTGTTAGTACTTGGTTTTTAATAAGCTGTTGAGTAAGGGTAGATCCACCTGTTTGCGTAGCAGAGTTAGTGACATCTTGTAATAAACCACGAACAACCGCCTTTGGTACTATGCCGTTATGATCGCGGAAATATTCATCTTCTGTTGCTAGAACAGCATTCACAACATCTGGTGCTACATTGCTAAGTGATGTTTCACGGCGATCCAAATCTGTCCGTAACTTCCCAATATAAATATCGTTGGCAAAATAAATTTCACTGGTTTCTTCATAACTAAAAATTTGATTGCGCAACTCTTCTTTTGAGCGTAATGGCTCTTCTTTTACGAGAGAAGCGAAATACCCAGCTCCAACTGATCCGACAAATACAGTGCCCACCAATGCAAAGACTAAAAATAGTAAAAATAAGTTCCAGGTAACACTACCTGAAATACGTAATTTCTTCATCCATTTTTGTTCAAGTAATTCATCGATCTTCGCATTGATTTTTTCAATCCAATCTTTCAATGTATCGACCTCCTAAAATCTTGTCTATTATAGCACATAATGTTTTAGCTCGAACATAGTTATTGACTTTGAAATAGATTCGTATAGAATTATGTTTATAGTTTTCTAGTGATGAAGAGTTTGCAGTAGTATCTATATTCCCTGTTTAGAGAGCCAGTGGTTGGTGAAAACTGGTCATAGTGTAGAGACGAATTACGTGCTTGGAGCTTAGACGTGTGCGCCTGCGATAAAGGCGGTTGAATGAAGTGGAAGATGGATGACATCTTCAAGCCGGGTGGTACCGCGTTAGTTTGTAACTTAACGTCCCTGCATGCAATTATTTGCGTGTAGGGACTTTTTTTATTTAAATAAGCCCATACACGTAACGCATTTCAACCATTTTTAGGAGGAATTAATATGACAAACGAATTATTACAAGATTTAGAATGGCGTGGTTTGCTATACCAACAAACAGATGCAGAAGGCATGGCAAAATTATTAGATGAGCAATCAGTATCCTTGTACTGTGGAGTAGATCCAACAGCAGACTCCATGCATATAGGACATATTGTTCCATTGTTAACACTTCGTCGATTCCAAAAAGCTGGTCACCGTCCAATTTTACTTGTTGGTGGTGCAACAGGGATGATAGGTGACCCATCTGGTCGTTCAGAAGAGCGCCAATTACAAACAGTAGAGCAAATCGATAAAAATGTCCAAGGAATCCGTAGCCAATTAGAACGTATTTTTGATTTTGCAGAAGATGGCAACGGTGCACAGCTTGTGAACAACCGCGACTGGATTGGCAATATCAATACAATTGAATTTTTACGTGATTACGGTAAATTAATTAACGTAAACTACATGTTAGCAAAGGATACGATTGCTTCTCGTCTAGACACAGGAATCTCTTTTACAGAGTTTGCATACACGTTAATCCAAGGTATTGATTACAATCATTTATACAATCACTACAATTGTCGTATACAAGTAGGTGGCTCTGACCAATGGGGTAATATTACAACAGGCTTAGAAGTTATTCGTAAAACACATGAGGAAGAAACGAAAGCATTCGGAATTACGATTCCTTTAGTAACGAAAGCAGACGGCACAAAATTCGGTAAAACAGCAGGTGGTGCTGTATGGTTAGATAGTAAGAAAACATCTCCATATGAGTTCTACCAATTCTGGATCAATGCTGCTGATGCAGATGTGATCAAATACTTAAAAATCTTTACGTTCCTTTCCCGTGAAGAAATTGAAGCATTAGCTGTCTCTGTAGAAGAAGAACCACATTTACGTAAGGCTCAAAAAGCACTTGCAGAAGAAATGACTCGTTTAATTCATGGTCAAGAGGCATTAGAGCAAGCCATTCGTATTACAGCAGCTTTATTCTCAGGGGATTTAAAAGCACTTTCAGCTGAAGAAATGAAGGATGCATTTAAAGATGTTCCTTCTATTGAAATGGCTAAAGAGGACAAAAATATTGTAGACCTTCTTGTGGAAGCGGGGATCTCATCCTCAAAACGTCAAGCCCGTGAGGACGTATCAAATGGTGCGATTAGTGTAAATGGTGAGAAGGTGACGGACTTAGAATATGTATTCGATGCCAAGGACCGTTTAGAGGATGCATTCAGCATTGTGCGTCGTGGGAAGAAAAAATATCATATGGTGAAGTTCGTTTAATTTCTATAAATGAAAAAGCAACATCCTCTTGTTCAGGGGAATGTTGCTTTTTTTCATTTATAAGAAACTTGGAGGTTTTATCTGTTTATATTCTTTAGGATGCAATAGGTTCGCAAGCTTTATGGCACCTTCGATCAGCCGTGGAGAGGGGCGGCAATACAGCCATTCTTCCATTACGTGAAGCTGTTTCATTTGAACGGCATGTAGCTCTTTAGCATGTGGACGTTTTAATAAATTAGCAGGCTGTATACGCTCAAATGCTACACCTACCCAAGCCATCATAATGTAGTCGGGCTTTCGCTCAACGACATCTGCCCAATCCGTTTGAACACTGGCAAGATCTACATCTTGAAATAAATTAACCCCACCTGCAATAGCACTAATTTCCGTAAGCCAGTTTATTTTTCCTGGTGTAAAAATAGGATTGGGCCACCATTCCCAATAAAGAGTAGGTTTCTTTTGGATAGTCTGTGCAATGGAACGCATCTTTTCGATAGAATCCATGTATTGTTCGGCGATGGCCTGTGCATGTTTTTCCACATAACAAGCTCTTCCAAGTGTCAGAAGGTCCTGAGCAATCTCCTCTAGTGAGTTTGCATTAAAAATGATGTGGGGAATCTTTCTTTCTTTCAATGCTTCAATATTTCTTTCCATCCCAGGCACACTTAAGGAAGCTAGGACAAGATCAGGCTGTAATGCCTCTAATGCATCCATATTAATGGATAAATCTGGTCCAAGCTGTGGTAAATCTTTAACCGTAGCTGGCCAATCAGAAAAATCATCGACACCAATGAGCTGGTCTGTCAGCCCTAAATAAGCGACTAATTCTGTATTGCTAGGACAAATTGAAATTAAACGCATATCGTTTTTCTCCTATTCTTTTTAAGAAAAGTATAGCGAGAGTTTCTAGTATAGACAATGTATGTATACTGAACCTATAAAAAAGTGGAGAAAACAAGCGTTTTCTCCATCTATTGTCATGGTAGGCTTATATGAATTCCTCGATTAAGAAAGGACAACCGCTTCGAGTGACTCCTCTTTTTTCGCAAGAGGCCCCATTGCATTAGTAATGATTTGTTTAATATCCTCTAGTGTTGCTTTACGAGGGTTAGTCTCAGCACAAACATCCAGCATTGCATTTTTCGCTAAGATTTCGATATCCTCATCTTTTGCACCCAATGCACGGAAGCCGCTAGGAATATTTAAATCTTGTGATAGCTTTTCAATAGCTGTAATAGCCTTTTCAGCGGCATCACGTTTACTTAATCCTTCCACATTCTCTCCTAATAATTCAGCGATACGAGCAAAGCGTTCTGTACGTGCTGTTACATTGTAGCGGCAAACATGTGGCAATAAAATAGCATTGCACACGCCATGTGGTAAATTATAGTAGCCACCTAATTGATGAGCAATCGCATGCACGTAGCCAAGCGATGCATTATTAAAGGCCATTCCTGCTAAAAATTGAGCATACACCATTTGCTCACGCGCTTCTAAATCAGCACCGTTCGCATAAGCACGCGGTAAAAATTCAGGAACGAGTTGAAGTACTTTTTCAGCACATGCATCTGTAATTGGCGTAGCATTAGTAGAAACAAAGGATTCAATCGCATGTGTTAATGCATCTACGCCAGTAGCCGCAGTTAGAGCCGGTGGTAAGCCAATCATAAGCTCGGGGTCATTAATGGATAATAACGGTGTTACATGTTTGTCAACAATGGCCATTTTCACTTTACGTGCTGTATCTGTAATAATTGTGAATCGAGTCATTTCACTTGCTGTCCCAGCAGTTGTATTGATTGCAATTAATGGCACCAATGGATTTTGTGATTTGTCAACGCCTTCATAGTCATGAATGCGTCCACCATTCGAAGCAATAAGTCCGATACCTTTTGCTGCATCGTGTGCGCTGCCTCCTCCAAGAGAAACAATGGAATCGCAGTTTTCAGCATGATATACTGCTACACCATCTTCAATATTCTGATCTGTTGGATTTGGTTCTGCTTTAGGGAAAATTGCTACATCGATTCCAGCAGCTGTAATGATGTTTGCAATTTGTTCTGAGAGACCTAATTTGTGTAATCCCTCATCTGTTACGATTAATGTCTTTTTCACTTCTAAATCGTTTAAGCGTTTACCAACTTCTTGAATTGCTCCAGGTCCAAATAAGTTTGTTTTCGGCATAACAAATTGCTTTAGAACGTCTGACATATTTCCAACCCCTTTTAAAAAATTATTATTGCTTGAATGATGGTGAACCACCTTTCGGAATTCATCGTATTCTATTTTTTGTAAAAGTTCAACTCGTATTTTTATTAAAATTGTTCATTTTATTTATGTTATTATTTCACAAAAAAGTTAAGGTGTTGAAAGGGTGTTTAGAAAGTAGTTTTGTATAAGAATATTGAATTTAATGTAGTTTGAAAAATATTTTACTATGAAAGTAAAATATATTTTTTAGAAAATGGTTCTATTTTTATGAGTAGTTGAATAGTAAATAACTGATATTTTGTTTTTATTATTAAGGTAGTGATTATGTTATTTTGAAACGGTGTAATTACTATTTTAAAGTACATAAGATTGTCATCATATGAGAGGGGAATAATTATTGTTCGTTATAATGAAATACGTCTGCGCTAAAAAATAGTGGCTTTATTTTGAAGAAATTTGTGGAAATAAAAGTTCTTGCATTAGATTAATTTTATAGTTAGAATGGTTAATAGTTAGATAATCTAATTAAAAGGTGATTCAATGACAAAACTTAAGAAAACGTACACGAATGAAGATGATTTACCAGTATTAGGGGTAGAGCCATATATTGAACTGATTCAGGCGTCCTCTTCAAGTGAGACAAATCAAGAAGATGCAAAATTGGGATTAATGTTGTTATGGTTAAGTGATCATGTTTTAGATGTAACAGACAATGAGTTAGCTCCTTTTGGAATTACAGAAAGTAAATTGGACTTATTACTATTGCTGACACTACATGAAGAGAGACGTGCGACTCCGTCTGCTTTAGCTAAACGATTGGGAATTACGAGGGCATCAGCAACATCAATGCTGGATTGGCTAGAAAAGAGAAATCTTGTTGTACGGAATCATAGTAAAGAAGATCGGAGGAAGATCTATGTAAGTTTAACTGATGAAGGGCGTACTTTTATCGCTGAGGTTTTACCGACTTATTGGTCGTCATGTGCTTCTAATTTAATCGATTTGGAACCTGATGAACGAAAAGTATTCGAGAAATTAGTGAGTAAATTATTAAAATCTATACAAAGAAAACTAAAGGTGGAACGTTAAACTGTAGCTATATTGATACAGTTTAATTTTTAGTTGTTTAATTAGATTATCTAACTATAAGCTAATCAAACTAAAAGGGTGATTTATTTAATGAACATTGTAATTTCAGGAAATCGCGCAAATTATACTTTAATGACAACTATTTTAGCCTGGACAGGTATGGTGGTGATGTCGAGCCTCTATTTAACAATACCTCTTATTAGTTTATTCAGTGATTATTTTCATATTTCATTGTCTAAAGCAGGTTTTACATCAAGTGTTTTTTCATTTGGCTTTGCGCTAGGGTGTTTTTTCTATGGTGCAATATCAGAAAAATATG
Source organism: Lysinibacillus sp. FSL L8-0126 (assembly GCF_038630385.1). NCBI lineage: Bacteria > Bacillati > Bacillota > Bacilli > Caryophanales > Bacillaceae > Lysinibacillus > Lysinibacillus sp. FSL L8-0126. The sequence continues at coordinate 2,722,165 of NZ_CP152028.1, forward strand.
GACGTAAAAATGTCATCGTATTTGGGCTTTTTTCATTAAGTGTGATAACGTTACTTCTAGGTTTAGTTAATGATTTTTCTGTTATTCTTCTATTGAGAGGATTACAAGGGCTTGCGGCAGCTACATTTTCACCAGTAGCGCTTGCTTATACTCTTGAGGTTTTTCCAAATGATCGAAAAGTTGGGGCAGTTGGTTTTATCAGTACGGGATTTCTTGTAGCGGGTATAGTTGGTCAGGTATTTAGTGGATATGTAAGTGAACATAGTCATTGGCACGTCATCTTTTATGTGCTTGCAGTAGTGTATGCTATGACTGCTTTGTTAGTCGTGTGGATCTTACCGAAGGGAATCGTTCACAATGAAACCAAAAATATATGGGCTCCCTTGAAGAGAATCGGTATTATTTTCACCAATAGAAATTTGATATTTAGTTATATCATTGCATTTGTTTTATTAATGTCATTTGTCAGTATGTACATTATTTTGGGGGCATATTTAACGAGTGATTCCTTTGGTATGAAAAGTCAGAACCTCATTTACATTCGTGCCTTTGGGATAGTAGGAATGGTTATGTCACCATTTGCAGGGAAATTAGCAAAGCGCTTTAATGAGCTGTTTGTACTGAAAATGGCCTTGTCATTTTCGATTATCGCACTAATCATGATGAGCTTTCTTTCAACCATAGCTGGTTTAACGATCGTTAGTATTTTATTTGTTAGTGGGATTGCTCTTGCGGTTCCTTCATTAGTGACAATTGTTAGCCAGTTAGGCTGGAATATGGGAGGGATTGCAATCTCTATGTATACAGTCATTTTATTTGCTGGAACAAGTGTTGCGCCATTCATATCTGTTTATTTGATACAATCTGGTAGCTTTGCTGTAGCCTTTCTTCTTCTAGCTATCACACTTAGTATCGGATTCGTTTCCGCACTAATGATTACAATTGGAAACAACAAAAGTTTAAATTGATTGTTTAGGGGTGTTAGGATGAAGCTCTAAGTAAAAATTATTATTACAATTATATGGTGAAGACAATAAAAAGGCCCTGAAACCTTGATATACAAGGGATTTCAGGGCTTTTGTTGTCATTAACGAGAGTAGTACTCTACGATGAATGATTCGTTGATTTCAGCTGATAATTCAGAACGCTCAGGAAGGCGAGTGAATGTACCTTCTTTTTTGTCAGCGTCGAATGTTAAGTAGTCAGGTACGAAGTTGTTTACTTCGATAGCTTCTGCTACAACAGCAAGGTTTTGAGATTTTTCACGAAGAGAAATCGTTTGACCTGGTTTTACGCTGTATGATGGGATATCAACGCGTTTGCCATCTACTAAAATGTGACCATGGTTAACTAATTGACGAGAACCACGACGAGTACGAGCTAAACCTAAACGGTAAACTAAGTTGTCAAGGCGAGTTTCAAGAAGGATCATGAAGTTTTCACCGTGAACACCTTTCATTTTACCAGCACGGTCAAATAGTGTACGGAATTGACGTTCGTTCATACCATACATATGACGAAGTTTTTGCTTCTCTTGAAGTTGTAAACCGTATTCTGATAATTTTTTACGTTGGTTTGGACCGTGTTGACCTGGTGCGTAAGGGCGTTTTTCGATTTCTTTACCTGTACCGCTTAGTGAGATACCAAGACGACGTGATAATTTCCAAGATGGACCTGTATAACGAGACATATTGTTGTCTCCTCCTTTAAATTTGGTTTTTTTGTTGTAAAACAAAAACCAGTAGTACCCATTCTTACACGCATTTTATTTTCATGTATTTTCGCCTATGCAGCCGTTAGGTTACGCAATACACCATCTAATTTCCGTTGCTAGAAGAATCTAAGTAGTTGTACATATGAAAATAGAGGAATAAAATACAGTTATAAGCTTATACCACTGCTGCGTTTATTTTACACAAACTCCATTGTAACTGCTCAGGACAAGGACGTCAATTATTAACATATAAAATTTCATCATGAGTTTTCATAGTAGGAAATTCCTTAAGACCTATTTCAAATGATGTGAAAATAGTTAATGATACGCTGTGTAATGTAAAATGTAAAAGTAAGGGATAATTACATAGTCAAAATGACACAAATTATGTATAATATATTATAAGTTAATAGTAATTGATTTGGACGTTATATAGAAAAGGTGATTTCATGACAGACCATTTACAAACGCTAAAATATATAAAATCTGATGTTTTGAGCTTTTGGGTGAGTTCTAATGAAGAACAAGCTAGTTTTAATGGGTATTTTTATTCATTAAAACAGTGTCTAAAGAAGCACTTGAAAATTGATAATGCAGCTTTTCTCAGCTTTGAAGGTAATTCATTAATACCTATTGAGGAGATGGCTTCATTAACAATTGAAACAAAGCTAAATGCTGTGTCATGGCTGATGATCGAAGCTAGTTTTTATCAACAAAAAGTAGTGAAAATTCCTTATATAATAAAAGCAAGACAGGCCTATTCAATGATGACAGATATGGTGCTTTTCCAAGCAGAGGGCAAACATCCCATTGGTGTATTACTTGTGGAGGCATCAGAGTCTTGGAATGACTTTATGACCTCGGATTATGGTGAAGAGTGTATAGAAATACTTTCGAAGGTTCTTCAAATGATGAGGGACAATTTAGATGTCAAAATAAACGAAGATCAATATAGAAAACTCTATAATATGACTGATTTATTTCATTCAACAATGGATATTGATTTAATTTTAGAAAATGTATTGAAAAATATAAGGGATAATTTCCCTGAGTTTAATGTAGAGCTTATATTATCGAATGATCAAGATCGACATACGACCATCGATATTAAGCTTTTTGATTATTTATCAGAAAGACCTGCTACAATTGAGGCTTTTGTATCAGGAGAGTTAACAACAGAACTAGCGAGTGATTTAAATTGTCGATTGTTAAATGCGCCGATAAAGGGCAGGCAAGCTATCTATGGCATCTTGCAAGTAAGTGCACCAACGACTTATCTTTTTTCAACGACTGAAAAAGACTTCGTACGAATGCTTGCACAAGCGTCAGGAAATGCACTTGAAAATGCAAAATTATATCATCAATCGCATCGTCTTGTAAGCGATTTACAACTCATCAATGAAACATCACATCGTTTAAATATGCGGATTGACATTCATGAAATGTTACTTTTCCTACAAAAGCAGTTACTGAAATCTTTTCAACCAATGGAAGTTTGTTTCGCATTTAAAAAAAATGATACGTTTGAAGTGACGGGCGCAAGTACATCTTTGTTCAATGCAGAAGAGGGGCAAACCTATATAAAACATGTTGAGCAGCATTTTGCTCAAACGAATGATCCACTGTTTATTGCCGATTTCAGTCGTTTAACAGCGAATCAAATTGAGTACCGTTCCATTAGGGCGATCCCTATATTAATGGAAGAAAAGATCAATGGTTTTAGTATTGTCTTACATAAAGAGCCATATTTCTTTTCGTTCGATAGTTTTAAATTAATGCAATCGTTAATTCATCACTCCTCTTTAGCCATTGCTAATTCAATTTTACGAACACAACTTCAGGAAATGGTCGATTTGGATCATTTAACAAAACTATATGCACGCAGTTATCTCGATCAATTTGTAGAAAAGTCGCTTGAATACGACCAGTCTGGGATGTTCTTGTTAATTGATATTGATAATTTTAAGCGCATCAATGATACGTACGGTCACCAAGTAGGGGATAAAATTCTTGTGCAAATAGCGCTCCAATTGAAAGAGACGATTGGTAGTCGTGGGATTTGTGCAAGATGGGGCGGAGAAGAGATGTCTGTTTATGTACCAAACATTAAGGAGCAGGAAGCATTAGAATTAGCATCCGCCATTGTGGAGGTTATTCCGAGTACTACAGATCCACAAGTAACTATTTCTGCGGGCCTCATAACATGGGATGAACGAGACCGACCAGCATTCCAATCTGTTTTTTTACATGCTGATACAGCCTTATATGAAGCGAAAAATAGTGGGAAAAATCGTTTTTGCATTCATGACGGCTCTTATCAAACTAATGTATAGGCGAATAAGGCGAAATGTCTATGGCTGTACAAATAATTTGCCCTGAAATGACAATATAAAACATTTCAGGGCAATTTTTTAATATTTTATAAATGAAGAAGTAATGTTTGGACAAATTGTTCTAAGCCATTGCGGTCTTCCTCTGAAAAACGGCTCACAATGGGGCTATCAATGTCAAGGACACCAATGATCTTGCCTTGTTTTATCAATGGAATCACAATTTCGGACTGTGAAGCAGCATCACAGGCAATATGTCCTGGAAATTCGTGCACATCTTTGACAACAATCGTTTCTTTCGTTGCCACAGATGTTCCACAAACGCCACGGCCAATGGGGATTCTCACGCAGGCTGGAAGACCTTGAAAGGGTCCGAGTACAAGCTCATTTTCTTGTAGGATATAAAAGCCAACCCAGTTAATGTCAGTTAAAAACTGATTTAAAAGTGCTGAGGCATTACTTAAATTGGCGATCAAATCTGTTTCGCCAGTCAGTAGTGCATCTAATTGTTTGGATAATGTCAGATATTGGCCAGCAATTGATCCTTCGTAATTAATTTTTGTAAACATATAAGCACCTCGTTTAAAAATTATTTATATTGGTAATATAACATTATGATGTTGATGTAAGTCCGTTGCGCTATGTGCATCCGAACCAAATACATATGGCAGTTCAATAGCTTGACTATACTTGATAAAAGTAAATGGAGGGTAAGGCTCCTGACAATATTGTTTGCTTAAACCAGCACTATTTATATCTAGCTCATAGCCCCCACATTTCATGCTGTCTAATACTTCTTTGATGCGTGAGGCATCATTGATTTTTTCATTATGCACTAGCTGAAATTTATGAACAAGAGATGGATGCCCAATCCGCTTCGGCTTGTATGGACCAAGATCGGCCTTAATGGATTGTAGGACAGTATCATAATATAAATCATAAACCTGTTTAACAGAGCCAACTTTTTTTGAAAAATCAATAAAGCACTCAGGAGAAAAGTCGATACATACAAAGGAATCTTGCCATTGCAAAAAATGGACAGACAAGATCGCATCATCTAAAAAATGTCCATATGTATCAAGGAATTGCCGAGTTTCTTGTTCAAAACCTTGGATATAGTCAACTTCTAACCCAATTCGGATGCGAATATCTTGTGCATACTGTTTTTGTAGGTGTTGCAATTCCCCAAAGTAGGGCATGAGATCATGTGGATTCATTCCGCTATCTTTTTGCGGGGTAGGATCGACAAAATTTTTTGGTAATGGGGCATGTTCAGTAAAGGTGATATCAGTGAAATGGTGAGAAATTGCTTTTTCAATATATTGCACGAAAGAGTCTGAACTGCCATGTGGACAAAAAGGACCATGTATATGCCCATCACGTTTCATAATTTACCACTCCTTTAGCTCTATAGATGCGCTATTTAAGTATTTCACAATAGCGAAAATACAGTTTTCTGAAAAACACTTAAATTTTAGTACAAAAGGCGAAAACATAGTATATAATAAAGACAACTAGCCAATTCGTTTATTGTAGAATAGGAGGCTTACGATGGAGTATATCATCATTCCGATTATCCTACTATTAATTTTAGCCATAGTAGGATTTATGATGCGAAGAAAACATGTTGCAATCATTGCAAAACTTGAAAATGAAAAATTACAAATTCAACATAATCCTATAAATGAAGAAATTTCAAAAGTAAAATCTTTAAACATGAACGGTGAAACGGAAGAAATGTTTGAACGATGGCGCAATACTTGGGATGAGGTCATCGATGTACATATGACTAAAATTGATTCATTGCTATTTGATGCTGAGGATCAAATTAATCGACTTCGTTTTAAAAAAGCGACGTTTATAGAACGTGAAATTGAAGATTATATTGAGAAATGCGAACAAGATAAAGATAAAATTTTAGAAGAACTGAATGAATTAATTGGCAGCGAAGAAAAAAATCGAATTGAAATTGAACAATTAAAGGAATATTATCGCTCAGCAAGAAAGACTTTGCTTGCTCACCAACATTCATTTGGTGTAGCGTTACCTGCACTTGAGAAAAAGCTAGAAACATTTGTACAAAAGTTTGAAGAGTTTGATGTATTGACAAATGATGGGAATTATTTGCAAGCACGCGAAATTGTCATTAGTTTAAATCAAGAATCACAGCAGACCTTTGAATTTATTAATGATGTCCCAACTATTTTAACGGAATTACAAGTGAAGCTACCAGGAGCGGTTCAGGAATTGCGGAATGGTCAACGTGAAATGGAAGATCAATCTTACTATTTACAGCATTTAGAATTGACTGAGGCATTAAATAAGTATGAAAAAGAGTTTGATGAATTAAAAAAAGACTTAGCAGCGCTTAATTTAACAGTAGTTAAACCTCGTGTGACAGAAATAAATGAAGAAATCGATCATTTTTATGATTTACTTGAAAAAGAGGTTATTGCTAAAAATTACGTTGATCAAAATTGTGAGCGTCTATTAAGCTCCATCACTAATGTTATTTCTTCAACAAAATTAGTGAATGATGAAGCGACCTATGTGCAGCAAAGTTATCATTTGAACGAAAAGGATGCAGAAATTCCGAAAGCTGCATTAAAGCAATTGGAAGCATTACAACGTCGCTACGACTTATTAGCTATGCGTGTGAGAGAAGAAAAATCGGCTTATTCTAGTTTACAGGAAGAATTAATCGAAATTAGTGAAGAGCTTGAACGAATTCATGAGGAGCAAGGACATTTATCAAATACAATGAAGAAACTTCGAATTGATGAAAATAAAGCCCGCGCTCAAGTTGAAAATTTAAAGAAAATATTACAAGATACAGATCGCTTATTGAACAAGGCCAATATCCCAGGAATCCCTGAGGAAATGGATGCACGTCTTGATGAGGCTGCAGAGCACATCTACATTGTTATGCAAAGCCTGCAAGAAGTACCATTAAATATGGGGACTGTTCATAATAATTTAAATGCTGCCACACTGTGCGTAGAGGATGTAAAAGTCAAAGCACATGAGTTAATAGAAAATGTTATGCTTATTGAACGTATTATTCAGTATGGAAATCGTCATCGTGCTTCGAATCCAACATTGAACGCGCGTTTAAAAGAAGCTGAAGAGGCATTCCATCAATTCCGTTATGCGAAAGCATTAGAAGAAGCAGGAACAGCTGTTGAAGAGATGGAGCCAGGTGCTTTAAAACGTATTCAAGAAATGGTTGCAGAAGAGTCTATGTCAAATTAATTCAAATAACTGTTAGCTGTCTAAAAAGTATAGCGATTACTTTTTAGACAGCTTTCTTTTTAAATAGAGGGAAAGGTGTGATACGGTTGAAGCTGTCGCTACGAGAAATGAATGAGAAGTATGCGAGTGAAATTTTACAATGGCATTATGCAGCACCATATGATTTTTATAATAATGATTTATCAGATGAAACCTTACAAGAAATGCTCGAAAATCCCTACTATGCTATCTTTAATGAGCGGGAGGAGTTAATCGGCTATTATTGCACAGGCACAGCCGCACAAGTACCGAAAGGACATGACATTGGGGCATATGCAGCATGCTATGTAGATATCGGCATCGGTATGAAGCCCAATCTAACTGGTCAAGGCTTAGGGACGGCATTTTTTTCGTTTATTGTCAAAACAATTCAACAAGAGCATCAACTACCGCTTCGTTTAACTGTGGCCCGATTTAATAAGAGAGCCATTTGTCTTTATGAAAAATTCGGCTTTATCAAAGATAGTGAATTTAGTACACCAACAGTCTTTATTACAATGTTGAAAAAAGTGTAATATGCTATTTAAAATTTGAAGAATCGTGAAAGTTAGTGGTCAATCGCCAAAGATTGCGTTATGATAAATACCGTTAAATCAACGTTTTGAAAGTGTGTGAAAAGTGATGGTTAAGACAATTTATTTAGATAATAGTGCAACAACAAAACCTTTAACAGAGGTTATGCAGACATTTATGGTAGTGAATGAGCAGTATTATGCCAATCCTGCATCCATCCATGCCATGGGAGTTGAAGCAAATGATTTATTAATGCGTGCACGTGAGCAAGTAGCAGATATTTTGCAGACAGAGGCAAAAAATGTGCTATTTACTTCAGGTGGGACCGAGTCAAATAATGCAGCTATTTTTGGTATAGCACGTAGTAATACACATATAGGAAAGCATATTTTAACGACTGAAATAGAACATCCATCGGTTTTAGAAACAGTTAAACAGCTTACAAAAGAGGGCTATGAGGTTGACTATCTTCGAGTTGATCAACATGGAGTCATTTCTTTAGAGGAGCTGCGTGCTAAAATACGTAAAGATACAATTTTAGTTAGCATTATGCATGTGAATAATGAAATGGGTGCTATCCAGCCTATTAAGGAAGCAGCAGCAATGATTCATGAAATGAGTAGAGCAGCTCTTCATGTTGATGCTGTTCAAAGCTTTGGGAAATTAGCTGTGTCCTTTAATGGAGAAGAAGGTCCAGACAGTATTGCTATTTCTGGTCATAAAATTCATGGCTTTAAAGGCTCAGGTGTATTAGCCTTTCGTAAAAGCATGAGATGGCAGCCTTATGCACTTGGTGGAGGTCAGGAATTTGGTTTGCGAAGTGGTACTGTAGCGGTACCGCAAGCAGCTGCATTAGCAAAAGCGGCTCGATTAGCAGTAGAAACATTGAATGACCGTGCAATGAAATACCGTCAATGGCAAGATGAAATTCGTACGCAACTAAAAGGATACGGAGAGGCAGTGCATATTTTATCGACTCCACAAGGAGCTGCACATATTTTATCGTTCAGTGTTCGTGATTTAAAAGGGGAAGTCATTATTAATGCTATGCAAAAACGTGGCATCATTGTGTCAACATCAAGTGCTTGTTCATCGAAGCAAACGAAAACAAGCCATGTTGTCGAGGCTCTGCACCTCGATGAGCATTATAAAAAAGGTGTAATTCGTATGAGCTTTGGTGCGCATAACACAGCACAAGATATAGAAAAGTTTAAACAAGTACTAGCAGAAGTCATGCTGGAACTCAAAGGAGAAATTAAGTAATGATTTGGAAAGAAATTTTAATTCGATATGGTGAGCTTTCTACAAAAGGTCGCAACAAAATGGATTTTATCCGTCGCTTACGTGAAAATATTCGTCATGCTTTTGCCGATCTAGGACAACTGCATATTCGTACAGAGCGTGATCGTATGTTTATTGCTATAGAAAACGAAACACAAATGCAGGCACTCGTAACAGGCTTACCTAAAATTTTTGGTATTCAATCTTTTAGCCCTGTGGCTGCATGTGAAAAAGATATAGAAAGTATGAAGAAACTTGCCATCACTATAATGGAGACATTTAAAGATGAGCAGCATACATTTAAAGTAGAAGTGAAACGTACCGATAAAACATTTCCTTTAGAATCTCATGCTATCCAACGTGAGATTGGTGGCTATGTTTTACCGCAATTTCAAAATTTATCAGTCAAAGTGAAGCAGCCTGATATTGAACTACGTGTAGAAGTTCGTCATGATGCAACATATATGATGGCACAAGTTATTCCTGGCGCAGGTGGAATGCCTGTAGGGTCTAATGGAAAATCTTTATTAATGTTATCTGGTGGTATTGATAGCCCTGTTGCAGGTTATTTAATGATGAAGCGAGGCGTGCGATTAGAAGCGATTCACTTCTTTAGTCCACCATATACAAGCGAAAATTCATTAGAAAAAGTAAAGGTACTTGCCAATGAACTAACGAAATTTGGTGCTAGTATTCGTTTACATGTCATTCCATTTACTGAAATACAAGTTCTTATTAAAGAGAAAGTGCCTTCTAATGTATCGATGACAACAACACGCCGTATGATGTTGAAAGTAGCTGATCAGGTGCGTGAGGAAATTGGGGCACTTGCCATTGTAACAGGTGAAAGTCTTGGGCAGGTAGCGAGTCAAACGCTTGAAAGTTTAACAGCGATTAATGCTGTAACGAATACACCTATTTTGCGTCCGTTAATTTCATCAGATAAACTCGAAATCATTGATATTGCAGAAAAAATCGGCACATACGAAACATCTATTCAGCCATTTGAAGATTGCTGTACGATTTTTACACCTACAAGTCCAAAAACAAAGCCGAAGCTTGAAAAGGTCGAGCATTATGAAAGCTTCTCTGATTTTGATGAGCTAATCGAGCGAGCAGTAAAAAATCGAGAGGTCTATATTTTCCCTAAGAAAGAAGAGCAACAACAAGATAAGTTTGCAGAACTATTATAAGGATTCAAAGCCGTCTCAAAGTCCATTTTGAGACGGCTTTTTTATATTACTGGCTAGATGCCATTAGAGGTACAATTTACCTTTAAAATTTTCGTATTAAAAATCGAATATCGCACATTCTATATTCACAAGGAGGTGAGACACATGACTTCAAACAACAACCGCAGTTCAAACAAGCTTGCAGTACCTGGTGTACAACAAGCACTAGATCAAATGAAATACGAAATTGCACAAGAATTTGGTGTTCAATTAGGAGCTGAAGCTTCAGCTCGTGCTAACGGTTCCGTTGGTGGTGAAATCACTAAACGTCTTGTACAAATGGCAGAATCTCAATTAAAAGGTATGCCAAACAACCAATAAATGCTGACTAAGCATTTATAAACTTAAAACCAGTGACCGTAAAAGGCACTGGTTTTAGTTTGTTTATAGATCATTTTTTTATGCGATATAATGACGTAAATGTAGATACAGTGTGTGCAATGTCTTGACTTTCACAGATAGCAGAAATAACGGCAACACCATCAGCACCTGCTTGAAAAACAGAATGTGCATTTGTACAAGTAATCCCACCAATCGCTACAATCGGTAATTCAGGATAAAGATGATAAGCTTGCTGTAAAAAATTTGTACCGCATGGTGGTTGTGCATCACTTTTAGATGTTGTTGCAAAGATTGGACCAATTCCTACATAATCAGCATGATGGTCTATAGCTGTTTGTAATTCTTCCTGTGAATGTACAGAAACACCAAGTATCATGTTCCCGATTTTTTTACGTGCCATTTCAACATCTAAATCATCTTGTCCAATATGAACGCCATCGGCACCAATTCGCAAAGCGAGCTCTATATCATCGTTAACGATAAACGGTACATTATACTGCTGACAAAGTTTTTGACATTGGCGTGCAAATTGTTCATAGGCTAATCCAGTTAAGGCAAGAGACCCTTTCTCGCGAAATTGAAACATCGTAATGCCAGCTTGCAATGCCTTTTCGAGGAGATGGATGGGATTTTGTTGAAAAACATTGCCTGTCCCCATAATAAAATAAAGCTGTAAATCCTCACGTTTCATGAATAATTACCTCACAGGCTTCCTTATGCTGTTGATAAGCGAAATGATTTGTAGGTCCGTGCCCGTTGCCGATGGCTAAATCATGCATAATCGCTAATTGAATAAATTTTTTAGCTTCGATAATAGCCTCTTCCATCGCTAAACCTCGTCCAAGAAAAGCAGTGAGTGCTGCTGAAAATGTACAGCCAGTACCATGTGTATTTTTGGTTTGGATTCGTGGAGACTGCATCGAAAAAGATTGTCCATTTTTGAAAAATACATAATCAATGGCATAAAGTGGTTCTGCTAAATGCCCACCCTTTACAATGACGCATTGTACACCTAGCTGTAAAAAGCTTTGAGCCACTTGTTTCATATCCTCAAAATGGCGAATGGTTCTCCCCGTGAGAGCCTCTGCTTCGGGTATATTTGGCGTAACAATCGTAGCTAGTGGTAGTAAAGATGAGCGTAACGCCTCAATAGCTTCTTGCTGTAATAAGCTTTCTCCACCTTTTGCAATCATCACGGGATCCACAATTAGTGGTATGTTTAATTCACCGATCATGCGTGCGATGGCTTGGATAATACCAGAGGAATAAAGCATGCCTGTTTTCATTGCAGCAATCGGAAAATCTTCGACTAACGCTTGAAATTGTTTTTCCACAAACGAAATGTCAATGGGGAAAACACCTGTCACGCCTGTTGTATTTTGTGCAGTTAAAGCTGTAATAACGGAAGTGCCGAACACCTCTAATTCCTGAAATGTTTTTAAATCAGCCTGTATACCAGCACCGCCACCACTATCTGATCCAGCAATCGTCGTTACAATATGCATGATGCTTCACCATCCTTTGATAAACGATGTATAGCATTAAGCAAAGCTATTTGAAAATCACCGATATCTGCAGTGAATGCAGAAGCTAGTACCGCTGCCTTTTTATAGTAAGTGAGTGTTTCTGCTAATTGGTTGTATGGCTTGTTACCTGCGACATAGGCAGCACCACAAAGCGCACTAAGTAAACAGCCAGTACCAGTGACCTCTGTCATTTGTGGGTGGCCACCAGCTATCCACTGGCTATGCTCACCATTTGTTATAAGATCACGTTCACCTGTTACAATAACGATACAATTATATCGTTGTGCCACTAGTAATGCTTCCGTCTCCAGTGACATGGAGCCATGACCACTATCTACACCTTTCTGTTGCCAATCTACATTGGCTATAGCCGCAAGCTCACCGATATTACAGCGAATTACGGCAAATTGTATGTTTTCAAGTAAGTATTGAACGGTTTCCTTGCGATAAGTTGTAGCCCCTGCCCCAACTGGATCTAATATAACTGGAATGCCAAGTGCATTAGCTTTTTTTCCTGCTAACAGCATGGCGTTTTTGGTGCGAGTATTGAGTGTCCCGATATTAATTAATAATGCTTGTGCCATTGCTACCATTTCCTCAACCTCTTGGCTATCGTCAGCCATAACGGGCGAAGCACCTAATGCTAATAAACCATTTGCTTGGAAATTTGCCACCACATAGTTTGTGATGCAATGAATAAGTGGTTGCTGTTGACGAATTGTTTGAAATATCATTTTAATTTTAGTCCTCCTTTGTGGATGGACGTAAGCATGCAAAAAGGCTCTTTTTATGTGAAAATACACGAAAAAGAGCCTTTCATCTGAAAAAATCGATGTCTGTTGCTCCCTACGTCAGTATTAACTAACAGGTTCAAAGGGTCAGGTTTTACCTTCTCAACTCTTTCGAGTCCCCCTGCAATTTTGCTTTTAGTTGACCAAAATGTACCATACTTTTCATTTGTATTCAATAGCTAGTTTTCCTATCGACAAAACGTGACTGATGCCATATAGCTAGGTATGATAGTTGTCATGACTTTACCTAAATTAAGCGCAAACCATTGAAAATACTGAAAAAGGAGTTTTATAATGTGTCATAGCAAAAGGGGGCATTTGCCATGAAAAGACAAGATTTAGTTGCACCAGAATGGTATAACATAACAGAGGAAATTGAAAAATATGCTCAGGATGCAACGAAAAATGCTTTAATTATTTATGAAGAAAATCAAGCTGTACAATTTATTACATATGCACATTTGATGGAAAAAGCGAATCAAGCAGCACATGTTTTCACCTTACAAGGTTTAACGAAGGGTGATGTGATTTTAGTGATGGTACCACGCTCAGTGGAAGCATATATTGTTTATATTGCAGCATTAAAAGCAGGTTTAACCATCATTCCAAGCTCAGAAATGTTAAGAACAAAAGATATTGAGTATCGCATTCATCACGCCAATGCTAAAGGGGTTGTTGCCTATGAGCCCTATATTGAACAATTTGATGAAGTTGGAAATTTACAGGGCATACAGCAATTTGTCATAGGGAAAGCACATGAGCCTTGGCAGCCTTTACTAGAAAAAATGCACCATCAACCTACAACTTACATAAATCCAACTCCGATAAAAAGTACTGATAATGCATTTTTAGCCTATACAAGCGGCACAACAGGTAACCCGAAGGCAGCGGTACATACACACAGCTGGGGCTATGCTCATTTACGAACAACAGCACCACATTGGTTAGGTGTACAAGAAAATGATATTGTTTGGGCAACAGCAGCACCTGGATGGCAAAAATGGATATGGAGTCCCTTTCTCGCTACATTAGGCAGTGGTGCTACTGCATTTGTTTACAAAGGTAAATTTGATGCGGCTTCCTATTTGGCAATGCTTGAAAAATTCAAAATCAATGTATTATGCTGTACACCAACTGAATATCGTTTTATGGCATCACTTGAAAATTTACACGCATATGATTTACATGCAATTCGCCAAGCTGTATCAGCAGGTGAACCATTAAATAGTGAGGTTATCAACGTATTTTCAGAAACATTCCATTTACAAGTGCGAGATGGCTATGGTCAAACGGAAAATACATTACTTGTTGGTACAATGGTAGGGATGGAGGCGCGAGTTGGCTCAATGGGAAAACCTACTCCTGGCAACACCGTTAATATTATTAACGATTTCGGCAATCCTGTTGCAGTGGGAGAGGTGGGTGATATTGCTGTTCATCGTGAAACACCAGCTCTCTTTAAAAAATATTTAAATGATCCTGAACGTACAAATTTACAATTCCGTGGTGATTGGTATATAACAGGAGATCGTGCCTACAAAGATGAAGATGGCTACTTTTGGTTTGAGGGTCGAGGAGATGATGTCATTATCTCCTCGGGTTATACAATTGGTCCCTTTGAAGTAGAGGATGCTTTGATGAAGCATCCAACTGTGAAAGAAGCTGCTGTCATTGCCAGTCCAGATAAAGTTCGAGGAAATATTGTAAAGGCATTTATTGTTCTTCGTAATGGTGAAATTGGTGATGAAACACTTATTCAAACACTTCAAAGTCATGTGAAATCATTGACTGCCCCATATAAATATCCACGTGCTATTGAATTTGTCGAAGAGCTACCCAAAACATCCTCTGGAAAAATTCGACGAGTTGAATTACGACAACAAGAAACAAAGCAATGCCATTCATCATCATTTCCTAGGAAATAATGTCGAAAATCAAAGTTCATGCAAAGGTATGGACTTTGATTTTTTTTATTTTTTTAGGTAAGGTAATATGAGGAAATAAATAGCAACAAGCTTTTTGCATATTATTGCAAAAAAATGAAACAAATAAGCAAGTCATTCGTATTACGTGTTGAGGAGGCGGAAAGACATGAATGTAAAAAGGTGGGTTGCTTTAGTAGTCGCAGGTGTTCTTTTACTATTTTCATTAGGAATTAACACCATTTTTGCCCTATTTAAAGCAGATTTCCTAGGTAATTTTGATAGTTTGATGGCTGGGAATAATTTAGATGTATATGAAAATGTCATTGAAGGGGACAATTTTGATAAGCGAATTGCTTATTTAAAGGTAGATGGAGCGATTCAAGATATCGGCTCAAGTACATTATGGCAACCAGTTGCCTATGATCATACATTTTTCTTAGAGCAATTGGATAATATTTTGTATGATGATTCGATACAGGGCGTTGTTTTAAGCGTCAATTCACCAGGTGGTGGTGTGAAAGAATCAGCAGAAATCTATAAAAAGCTGCTAAAAATTAAAGAAGAACGACAAATTCCAATTTATGTATCGATGGATTCGATGGCAGCATCAGGTGGTTATTATATTTCAGCACCTGCAGATAAAATCTTTGCCCATCGTGATACAATAACAGGCTCAATTGGCGTCATTATGCAATCCATTAACTACCAAGCATTGGCTGAAAAAGTAGGTGTTAAATTTGAAACGTTTAAATCAGGGGAGCATAAGGATATGCTAAGCCCAATGCGTGAAGTGACACCAGAAGAACGTGCAATGATGCAGGATATGATTAATGAAACGTATGAAGAATTTGTAGACATTGTAGAGCAGGGACGTAATATGTCTGAAGCAGAAGTGAAGAAGGTTGCAGATGGTCGTATTCTTGGTGGCACAAAAGCGCTTGAAGCAGGTTTAATCGATGAAATTGGTGATGAAGAAGCAGCCATCGCTGCTCTACGTGCAGATTATGGACTGGAAGATGCTGCTTTATTTGAGTATGCGTACGATATGGGAGGCTGGCAATCATACGTTGGGATGAAAATTGGCTCCATGTTTGGTCCATCTGCAGAAGAAAAAATGCTAATGAAAATTATGACCGACTACAGTGCACCGAAAATGATGTATTTATACGGGGAATACTAAGGAGGGAGTACAATGACAAACAATGAATTTGTTATGCAAGGTTCACCCTCTATGGAAAATGGCTTTCTTATGAACGCTCCAGATGAGTCAGTAAAGCATAAAAACTATGCTTTAAAAACGGCTGGTTTTTGGATTCGGTTTTGGGCATTTTTATTAGATGGATTCATTATTTCTGCTGTAGTTGGAATACTTATCAATCCTATCTTTTATCTAATGGATTGGTCCTTATCAGAATCTGTTTGGTATGCACCGATTTCAATCATCACAGCGATCCTCTATTATAGCTATTTTGTACTGATGACAAAGTTCTTTGGGCAAACACTTGGAAAAATGGTTTTTGGCTTACGTGTTATTTCATTAAAGCATGATAAGCTTACTTGGTCAGATGTGTTATTCCGTGATTGGATTGGCCGCATTATTAATAATATTTTTATGCCTCTGTATATTTTGGTAGTCATTTTACCAGAAAATCAAGGGTTACATGATTATTTTGCAGATACAGCAGTGGTGCACGAAAAAGTCTTTGTTGAAAAGGATCCAGCACCAGCCGCTTTGCCAAAACAGCAAGAGCAGATAGAAACGACTGTGCAAGAGGAAAAAATAGAACTAGCCAAGCTAGAGGAAAAAAATGAACAATAAACAAAAGGCTGTCTCCTAATTCGAGACAGTCTTTCCTATTTCTAAGCTAGTTCTTCTAAAGTAAGCTATCTTAGTTGCAATTAATTCCCTTCATTTAGTAATATTATGTACATATGAAATAAGGAGGCGTTTATATGGCACAAGTAACATTTAAAAATGGTCCAGTAACACTAGTAGGAAATGAAGTAAAGGTGGGCGATCAAGCTCCAGATTTTACGGTATTAGCGAATGACCTATCACCTGTAACATTAAATGATTCAGAAGGCAAAATTCGTCTATTTAGTGTTGTACCATCATTAGATACTGGTGTATGTGATGCACAAACACGCCGTTTTAATGAAGAAGCAGCTAACCTGGGTGACAATGTAGTTATTTATACAGTATCTGTCGATCTTCCATTCGCTCAAAAGCGTTGGTGTGGTGCAGCAGGTATTGATGCGGTGCAAACTGTATCAGATCACCGCGATCTTTCATTTGGTGAAGCGTATGGCGTGTACATTCAAGAATTACGTCTTCTGACACGTGCAGTATTCGTTGTGGATGCAAATAATAAAGTAACATATGTTGAATATGTACCTGAAGCTACAGATCATCCAAACTATGAAGCGGCCATTGCAGCTGTTAAAGCACTAGCATAATGAGCTGCTTTTAGGCTAAGATAATACTAGACAAAGGGGCTGTGACGAGAGTTTGTCACGGCTCTTTTCTGCGTGAAAGGAAGTTTAAATATGGAAAATATCGAGAAATTATTTGGTCTGCTAAATGAGCATGCTGAAAAGATCGAAAAAGAACAAGATTTAACATTGTTAGAAGGGTTGCTAGATGGTCTTGAGGCATGGCTTGATGGCGAAGTGAATTTTTCACAAAAGGATGCAACAAAAGAGGATATTCGCAAAGCTATTCAAATCGCTATTTTAAAAGGAATGCGCAAAGGGTCGCAGCCAAACCATCAAATGACACCTGATACGTTAGGGTTACTAGTTGGCTATTTTGTGGAGCAAATATTTGAAGAGCGCCTTGCAAACGAAAAAATGTCAATTATGGACCCAGCCGTAGGTACGGGGAATTTACTACTAACAGTCATGAATTTATTAGATGGAAAAGTGGAAGCGACAGGCGTAGAGGTTGACGAGCTATTAATTCGTCTTGCTGCTGCTACTGCTGATTTAACAGAACAGCCTATTTCCTTATACCGTCAAGATGCCTTAGAAGATTTATTGGTAAACCCAGTGGATGCCGTTGTTTGTGATTTACCTGTAGGCTATTATCCTAATGAAGAAGTAGCACTCGATTATGAATTATGCGCAGCAGAGGGGATGAGTTATGCTCATCATCTATTCATTGAGCAATCGATGAATTATACGAAGGATGGCGGCTATTTATTTTTCCTTGCGCCATCACATCTTTTTGACTCCGAGCAGTCTAAGCAACTACACAAGTACATTCAAAAGCATGCTTGGATTCAAGCTATTATTCAATTACCTGAGGCTATGTTTGCCAATAAGGCATTAGAAAAAAGTATTGTGATTTTGCAAAAGCAAGCAAAGGAATTGAAAGCACCTAAAGAAGTACTATTAGCAAAAGTACCGAATATGCAGAATAAGCAAGCTCTTGCGCTGTTCTTTGAAAAAGTGAGGATGTGGAAAGAGGGCAAATAATTGCTCTGGAAGCCGACATAAGTAAAACGATGATGTTACTACTAGCAGAAAAAAACCTTTTGGTAAGGTGAGGGTGATTTCTGTTGGACCAGCGTCCTTTAGAATGAAAAGCCTTTTTCACCCTTCATAGAAATTCTAGTGATCGTTTTGTTTTTCAACACAATGTAAAAAGGTATCCTATGGAAGGATACCTTTTTATGTATTGCGAATTAGTTTTCTGGTGTACGGATAACAAGTACGTCACATTTAGCTGAACGTACAATTGCTTCAGATACTGAACCGATTAGGAAGCGTTCAACTGCATTTAGACCAGTTGCACCACAAATGATTAGATCTGCGTCTACGACTTTAGAAAGCTCTTTTGTAATGATATTTTTAGGAGAGCCGTACTCAATGATAAGATTAACGTTTGTTAAGCCTTCATCTTCAGCTTGTTTTTTGTAACCATTTAATAGCTCTTCAGAGAATGCTTGAGCACGTTCTGCAATGGAACGGTCATATGCTTCGATTGCAGCGAATGAACGTGTATCAATAACATTTACTAGATTTAAGACAGCACCTTCGTTTCGTTTTGCAACATCAATTGACTTACGAAATGCATATTCAGCTTCTTTTGAGCCGTCTACTGCAACAACAATGCTTTTATAATGATTAGCCATTTTGAAAAACCTCCCTGATTTGTATATGTTGATTATACCAAATGATTTTCTAAAGGAAATACTTTCCGAAAGAAAAATATGAAAAAGTGAAGACATTTCATTTCAAAATGTCAATTATATACACTTACTTAATTCCCACTATTTACAGCGTGTAAACGCCTTTTGATCGGTAGAACTTGTGGAAGTATTTACTTCGTTAGCAACTGTTATAGCCGTCTTTTTAGTTTTCAAATATAATAATTTATACCATTATTCATCGTTTAAATATTTAGTATTTTATAAATGTTAGAAATTTTATTTGTATTTGCTTTAGTTAAAGCTTTTTTTGCATTTGTTTGGTAATATGGAATGGCAAGGGGTGCATCAATTCTTAGTTACATAATAATGATGCTTATTTTTTATGCTATGGAAGGGGATAGGAAACAATGAAGATTGGTATTCCAAAGGAAATTAAAAACAATGAGAATCGTGTAGCCATGACACCAGCAGGAGTTGTAACTTTAACACACGCAGGTCATGAGGTATACATTGAAACTGGAGCAGGCTTAGGGTCAAGCTTTACGGATGCTGATTACATTGCAGCAGGAGCTCATATTGTTCAAACTGCTAAAGAAGCATGGTCACAAGAAATGATCATGAAGGTAAAAGAACCTGTAGCTTCTGAATATGATTATTTCTATGAAGGTCAAATTTTATTTACGTATTTACACCTAGCGCCAGAGGTTGAACTAACTCAGGCACTTTTAAATAAAAAGGTTGTAGGTATTGCCTACGAAACAGTGCAATTAGCAAACGGTTCATTACCATTGTTAACGCCTATGAGTGAAGTAGCTGGTAAAATGGCTACGCAAATCGGTGCACAGTTCTTAGAAAGAAACCATGCTGGTAAAGGTATTTTATTAGGTGGCGTTTCAGGTGTGCAGCGTGGCAAGGTGACAATAATCGGTGGTGGCATCGCAGGAACAAATGCTGCAAAAATCGCTGTTGGCATGGGTGCGGATGTGACAGTAATCGATTTAAGCCCAGAACGTTTACGTCAATTAGAAGATCTGTTTGGTCGTGATGTTCAAACATTAATTTCAAATCCTTATAATATTGCAGAATCAGTGAAAGATTCAGATTTAGTCATTGGTGCGGTGTTAATACCAGGCGCAAAAGCACCGAAACTTGTTTCTGAAGAAATGATTCAGTCAATGCAAGCTGGCTCTGTTGTAGTCGATATTGCGATTGACCAAGGCGGTATTTTTGCTTCGTCTGATCGTGTGACAACTCATGATGACCCAACATATGTGAAACATGGCGTAGTACATTATGCAGTAGCAAATATGCCAGGAGCAGTACCGCGCACATCAACAATTGCTTTAACAAATAATACAATTCCATATGCACTTCAAATTGCAAACAAAGGCTATAAACAAGCTTGCCTAGATAATGCGGCACTGAAAAAAGGTGTGAATACATTAGATGGACAACTAGTCTATAAAGCAGTGGCAGATTCACAAGGTCTTCCATTTGTCGAAGTGGATGAGTTAATTCAATAAATCAAAAAAGGAAGCACTACACTAGTTGCTTCCTTTTTTTGTGTGTAATTATAGAACAATTAAATCTTTCGGGAATTTTGTTAATACTTCAACGCCATCTTTCGTTACAACTACATCATCCTCAATGCGTACGCCTGTCACATCTGATTTATAAATCCCTGGCTCAATTGTAAAGACCATGCCTTCTTCCATCGTCATTTCATTTGCACCTGTAACGGATGGGAATTCATGCACAGAAATTCCAAGGCCATGACCAAGACGGTGAGTGAAATATTCACCATAGCCAGCTTCTGTGATAGTATCACGTGCAATTTTATCTAAGTCCATCGCACGAATACCTGGTTTTACAGCTGCGACAGCATTTGTATTGGCAGCTAAAACAGCATGATAAATTTCCTTCTGTGCTTCACTAGGCTCCCCAAAGGCAACAGTACGCGTAATATCTGAGCAATAGCCATCGTAAATAACCCCAAGGTCAAATAATACCATATCCCCTTTTTCAATTTTACGTGCACCAGGCTTACCGTGAGGAGAGGCCGTTTTTGGACCACTTAATACCATTGTTTCAAAGGACATTTTGCAACCTTTATCTTGAATAGCACTTTCAATGGCTGTTAGAATTTCCATTTCTGTTTTCCCTTCAGCGATCTCCTTACAACCGATTTCAATTGCATAATCTGCTAGCTCCGCAGCTTTACGTAATTTTTCTAATTCAGTCTCATCTTTGATGACGCGCATAGCATTAATCTTTTCATCAAGGCGAACAAAGTTAGCCTGTGGGAATGATTGCTGTAAAGCTTCTAAACGCTCGACGATTAGTTGCGCTTTTTCAATAGCAAACGTAGTCGGATTAACTTGGCGTGAAATGATTGCTTGCGCAAGAACGTCCATCGAGTTTTCAGTATCCTGATGGCCGATTACCTCATAAGACCAACCTGCTGCCTTCGCATCTGGAATCTCCATTTGTGGACAAATTAGAAAAGGCTCGGCATCTTTAAAAATCATGATTCCTAGTAATCTTTCATGTGGATCACTTTTAAAGCCTGAAACGTAAAAAACATTGTCAGGTGTTGTTACGAATGCTGCATCGATGTGATGTTGCTGTAAATAACTTTGGATTTCTTCGACCTTTGACATCAATATGTCCTCCTTTTAGTACATGGGAAATTTTACGTAAAAAAGCGTCGACTCTATAAAGCAATGTCGATGTTCCTTTTCTAGTACTGAATAATTGTGCGCTAACAGGGTATAAGGCTGTTAGAGAACACTACGATTATTCTCTGTACAAGCATATCAAAAAAAGGGAAAAAGCGCATGAGTAGCGAATTAAAATGATGAACTGTAATTTGGTTTTCGAGGAGGATTTTAAAATGGAAATTAGTTATCATGGACATTCAGTTGTCAAAATTCAAACAAACGGGAAAACAATTTTAATTGACCCTTTTATTAATGGCAATGGGCAAACAGACTTAACGGTGGCAGGAGAAGCACCAGATATTATTGTACTTACACATGGGCATAATGATCATGTTGGGGACACAGTGGAGCTAGCGAAGAAAAAAGATGCGTTAGTCATTGCTCCAAATGAATTAGCTAATTGGATCTCTTGGCAAGGTGTAAAAGCACATCCAATGCATATTGGTGGTGCTAAGGAGTTTGACTTTGGTAAGGTGAAGTTTACACAAGCCTTTCACGGTTCATCTTATGTAACAGAAAATAATGAAATAATTTATATGGGTATGCCGGCAGGGGTTTTATTATTTGTTGAGGGATTAACGATTTATCATGCAGGTGATACAGCTCTATTTAGTGATATGAAATTAATTGGCAAACGACACCCTATTGATATTGCATTTTTACCGATTGGGGATAATTTTACAATGGGACCAGAGGATGCAGCTTGCGCGGTTTCATTCTTAAAGCCGAAAATTGTCGTACCAATTCATTACAATACATTCCCACCAATCGAGCAGGATCCACAAATTTTTGCAGATTTAGTGCAAAATACAGAGGTTCAAATTTTGAAAGCTGGCGAAAAAGTAAACTGTTTCTAATCGTTGATAGGGCTGTACTATATGAATTGACACCACGCTAGTAGTTGAAATGATGGGGAAAGTTAAACAATTTGATCACTTTATATTAAATATTTTTATAAAAAATATGGTACACTAAGAGCAGAATAGAAGCTTAGGAAATAGGTGATATTTTGTCTACAAAACATGAGAAAATTTTACAATACATCGAATCACTACCCGTGGGTGATAAAATTTCAGTACGTCAAATAGCGAAAGAAATGCAAGTGAGTGAAGGGACGGCTTATCGTGCCATAAAGGAAGCGGAAAATCGTCGCTTAGTAAGTTCGATTGAGCGTGTTGGAACAATTCGCATTGAGAAAAAAAAGAAAGAAAATATTGAACGCTTAACTTTTGCAGAAATTGTCAATATTGTCGATGGCCAAGTTTTAGGTGGAAAATCGGGTCTACATAAAACGTTAACGAAATTTGTCATTGGTGCAATGCAATTAGAAGACATGATGCGTTATACAGATGCAGGTAGCTTATTGATTGTTGGTAACCGGATTAAGGCACATGAAAATGCACTTCGAGCGGGTGCAGCTGTTTTAATCACTGGCGGTTTTGATACAACGGAAGATAATAAAATACTTGCGGATTCATTAGATTTACCCATTATTTCAACAAGCTATGATACGTTTACAGTAGCAACAATGATTAACCGAGCAATTTATGACCAATTAATCAAAAAAGATATTTTATTTATTGAAGATATTTATGTCCCAATGACTGACACGGCTGCCTTAAAAAATGATGAAACGATCCATCATTTTCATAAGTTAAATGAACGCACAACACATGGTGCATTTCCTGTTGTCACACATCAAAATAAATTAGTCGGGATGATTACCGTAAAAGACGTTATTGGTCGTGAAGAGAACGAGCTAGTTGAAAAAGTAATGACAAAAAATCCGATTGCTGGTTCCATGAAAATGAGTGTCGCTTCTGCTGGGCATCGTATGATTTGGGAAGGAATTGATCTTTTACCAATTGTTGATGATGACAATGTTTTGCAAGGTGTTATTAGTCGTCAGGATGTACTTAAGGCGCTGCAATTAGCACAAAGACAGCCTCAGCACGGTGAAACGATTGATGATTTAGTGAAAAATGAGATGAAGGTACTGGGTGATGAAGAACTAATAGTAGAGTTTAAAGTCACACCACAAATGACCAATCAATATGGGGCCATTTCATATGGTGCTTTTACAACTTTACTAGCTGAAGTTGGTTCATTTGCCTTAAAACGCCGTAAACGTGGTGATGCAGTGGCTGAGAATATGACTATTTATTTTATTAAGCCGGTTCAAATGGAAAGTACGCTTACGGTTAAGCCTCGCATTTTAGACATGAGTCGTAAGTTTGTGAAAATGGACTTCGAAGTGTATAATCAACAAATGCTTGTCGGTAAGGCAATGATGATGTTCCAACTATTAGAACGTTAAGTATTGAAAAAGGGATGGCCTAGCGCAATTGCTTGGTCATCCCTTTGTTACATATATTATTGATTAATGCGGAATTCTTCCTCAACAAATTGCCCATAATGGCGTGCTTTTTTTATATTTTCTATAACAACTAAGATGCCTAGTGCGACAAGAATTGCTACAATAATAAATGTAAATAAGCCTGGGAATAAATAAGCTTGATTTAAAGCGAAGGATAAAATTAAGGAACCTAAGCCGATATTCGCCTTACTTTTATACCAATTTTTAGTAATTGGTAGTGGAGAACGGAATTGTTTTGTTTTAAAATAGAAATAAAAAACAAAAGATATGATAATCGCAAATACAAATATTAAATTGAGCATAGTAAACCTCCTAGCATAACTAGACATTATTGTAACGATAATTATAAAAAAATGCTAACGGTTCTTACTATCATTTTGGAGGAATTTAAGGTGAAAAGACAAATCATCGACACAATTAAGGCCTTTGAAACAATCATTATTCATCGTCATGTACGTCCAGATCCGGATGCTTATGGTTCTCAGCAAGGTTTAAAAGAGATTATTTTAGCCAACTACCCTGAGAAAAAGGTCTTTGCTGTTGGTGAACATGACGCTTCCTTATCGTTTATGGCACAGCCTGATGAAATAGCAGATGATATGTACGACAATGCTTTAGTGATTGTCACAGACACGGCCAATACAGAGCGGGTTGACGATCAACGCTATACAAAAGGAAAAATGGTGATAAAAATTGATCACCACCCAAATGACGATGCATATGGTGACTTATTATGGGTAGATACGACAGCAAGCTCATGCAGTGAAATGATTTATGAATTGTATGAAGAAGGCAAGGCAGTTGCTAGCTGGCAACTTACAGATGCTGCTGCACGCCTATTATTTGCAGGAATTGTAGGGGATACAGGAAGATTCCAGTTCCCAAGCACGACAGCGAAAACATTTAAAGTGGCTTCAGAGCTGATTACATATGATTTTGATCGAAATCAAATTTTTGATGGTATGTATGAAATGGAGCAAAAGCTACTTAATTTACAAGGCTATATATATCAAAACTTTACAATGGATGAGCATGGAGCTGCCTATGTAAAGCTAACAAAGGAATTGTTAGCTGAGTATAATACAGTGCCATCTGAGGCCTCTTTATTAGTAGGCTGCCTTGGCAGTGTTAAAGGGATATGCGCGTGGGTTGTTTTCATTGAAGAAGTAGATCAAATACGAGTACGTCTACGTTCGAAGGGACCTGTTATTAATACATTAGCAAAAGAATTTAATGGTGGAGGACATCCGCTTGCATCTGGTGCGACAGCTTATTCATGGGAGGAAGCTGACCACGTTATTTCAAGATTACAAGAAATGTGTAAGGCGTATCATTAACAGAGAAAAGGAAGGGATTCATTTGACACATGTATATACGAAAATGTATACGAGCGCGGATTTATTGAAAAGCACAATTCGGCTTGAGCAATTGATTCCTTTTTTACAAGAGCAAAAGACACAGGCCTGTGCAATCGTTAATACGAAATTGTACGGGCTTTTGCCTTTTTGTAAAGCATTGCAGCAAGCAAGTATCCACGCTGTCATTGGGCTTTCCGTTAACGTACAGTGGCATGAGAAAACCATCCCTCTTGTTCTGTATGCACAAACGCAGGAGGGCTATCAACAGCTATTAAAGATTAGTAGTGCTATATCCATTAGACAAGACGAAGTGTTGCCTTGGAAGTGGCTTGAGGGATACGCAGCGGGTTGTATAGCTCTGCTTTCCACAAATGATTTTGCAGATTTAGAGGATTGGCATACTGCGGTCACTGCTTTAATTCAGCTATTTCAACAGCAATTATATGTGGGCATCGCTAGACCAGATGGAGTAAAAACAGCGAATGAAGAAGAAATAGTGATTTGGTGCGAAGAACAGTCTATTCCGCTTGTTGCCACTCAAAGCTGTTATTTTTTACGTCCAGAAGATCATTTTGCTTATGAAGTAGCAAGAGCAATTGATACAGGTGATAAGCTAGGAAACACTATGCTAACGGCCGATGTGCAAGGCTATTTTGCACCGACAGCAGATGAATGGCAAAATTGGTTTGCTGATCATCCACAGTGGCTTGAAGCAAGTGTACAAATGCTCGCTAGCTGTAAAGCTGTTGTACCTGAAATGTCTGTGCAAATGCCTAAATTTCCTGTACCTGTAGATGAAACAGCTGAAAGCTTGCTGATGAAGGAAGCATTTACAGGATTAGAAGAAAGATTTCAGCAAATGACGATACCTACAGCCTATCGGGAACGGCTACAATATGAGCTTGAAATTATTTGTTCCATGGGCTTTGCTGACTATTTTTTAGTTGTCGCGGATTTTATGCGCTATGCGAAAGAAAATCGCATTTTGACTGGACCTGGTCGTGGTTCGTCCGCAGGTTCCCTTGTGGCATATAGCCTCGCCATTACACAAGTAGATCCACTTGCCTATGGTTTATTATTTGAACGTTTTTTAAACCCTGAAAGAATTACTTTACCTGATATTGATATTGATTTTGTTGATAGTAAAAGACATCAAGTGATTCAGTATGTTGCCCAAAAATATGGCAAAGCCAATGTTGCGCAAATTATTACATTTGGCACACTGTCTGCAAAGGCAGTTGCGAGGGATGTTGCAAGGGTTTTTGGTTTTGAGGCAGAGACATTAGAAAAAATTTCGAAGATGATTCCAAATAAGCCTGGTATTACATTGCAAAGAGCTATGGCAGATTCACATGACTTTCAAAACTGGCTTGCGGACAATGAAAAGCATCAGCGATGGTTCGAGGTAGCGCTAAAATTAGAAGGTCTGCCTAGAAATTCCTCTACACATGCAGCTGGTATTGTCATCGCCCCTTCGCCATTAGTGAATACGGTACCAATTGAAGAAGGGCATGATGGTATTTATAGTACGCAATGGCCGATGGGGGATATTGAAGCGTGCGGTCTCGTCAAAATGGATTTTTTAGGCTTGCGTAATCTCACCATTTTAGAGCAAATACGTTGGTCTATTTATAAAGCGGGAGGACCTTGGATAGAATTTGAACGAATCCCTATGCATGATGAAAAGACGTTTCAACTTTTACAAAAAGGGGATACACTAGGGATTTTTCAATTAGAATCAGACGGAATGAAACAAGCTTTACGTGATATCCATCCTACGAACTTTTTAGATATTGTAGCTATAAATGCACTTTATCGTCCAGGTCCAATGGATTTTATTGCGGTCTATGCAAGAAGAAAAGCTGGTAAAGAAATGGTTACGATGCCCCATCCAGTGTTAGAGCCTATTTTACAAGAGACATTTGGTGTAATTGTCTATCAAGAGCAGATTATCAAAATTGCCTCAGTTCTCGCAGGATTTACAATGGGACAAGCCGATTTACTGCGCCGTGCAGTGAGTAAAAAAGATCGTCAAGTTTTAGAGGAGCAACGTGCTGCATTTATTCAAGGGGCATTACAGCAAGGCTTTGATCAGCAAGTAGCGGAAGAAGTCTATGAACTGATTGTGCGTTTTGCGGATTATGGTTTCCCTAAAAGTCATGCGGTTGCCTATAGTGTCATTTCTTATCAAATGGCCTATTTAAAGGCGCATTTCCCTCGAAGCTTTTATGCAGCGTTATTATCTAATGCAACAGGTAATGTCGATAAGATTCAACAACTTGTCCATGAGGCAAAGGATAAAGGCATCCCATTTTATCCACCTTCTTTAAAAAACAGTACAAAGTATTTTACAGTAGAAAATGAAGGTATTCGCTACAGCTTATCTGGCATCAAAGGTGTGCCCCATACTCTGATAGAAAAAGTGAATACGCTACGTCAAACAAGTCCAGAAGTACTGAATAATATGTTTGATTTGGCTGTTGCCTTAAGTGCACAGCATTTTAAAGCCAAAGTGATGGAAGCATTAATCTATGCTGGAGCGCTTGATTATCTTGAGAAGGACAGGGCTGTTCTTCTCATGACAGTAGACGCAGCCTTAAAACATGCGGAGTTATTAAGACCTACTGAAGATATAGATCTGGCATCAGCTATGACACTTAGTTTTGGTAAGCCAAAATATATGCAGGCAGAAGAGATGTCTCAAAAGGAAAAATTAGTACATGAGAAGGAAAGCTTAGGTTTTTATATTTCTACCCATCCAGTAGCACAAGAAAGACTACACTGGCATGATGTCAATAGTACTTGTCGCGAGTTAAAGCAACTTCGTGACGGTAGTTATGTAAAAATGATTGGTATGATTGAAGAAGTGAAAAAAATTCGTACAAAAAAAGGGGAGCAAATGGCCTTCGTTCAGCTACAGGATGAGTATGGAGCTGTTTCGATTACATTATTCCCTCAAGTTTTTCAACTTGTCCAAGATTTATTGTTAGAGGATGAGATGCTAGTAATTGATGGTGTGTTGGAGAGGCGTTTTGGTAAGCTACAAATCAAAGTAAAACATGCACAAGCGACAAAAAAGATATGAAATGAAACAAGAATATAGAAACTGCATAAATTTTATGCAGTTTTTCCTTTACTTTTGAACGGTTCTTTTGTAAGCTAGAATCAACGTTAAAAAGTGGTCAGACCACTTTTTTGATAAGGGGAGTTAGTCGTATGGATAAAAAAACCGAACAAAAAAAAGTGTTTTTAGAAATCGTCCAACAACTACGTCAACTCATTAAAATGGAAAAAATCCAAGCAGGTGAAAAACTACCCTCCGAACGAGTTCTATCAGAGCGTCTAGGTGTCGGGCGATCCTCTGTGAGAGAGGCTTTGCGAAGCTTAGAATTGCTAGGGCTTATTGAAACAAGACACGGTGGTGGTACTTTTCTTGCGTCCACACATAAGCATCAGCTCGTAGAAATACTGTCGATGTTTATATTAGAAGATGAAAAATCGAAGAAAGATGTCGCATTAACGCGACAAATTCATGAAATGGAAGCAATCCGCGTAATAAGTTGTACAGAGATTCTTCGCACACTACCTGTGTGGGATGGTTTTTTTGTGAAACTAGAAATAGAGGGAGCGGTTAATTGTCGAGATATTTTACGAGAGTTATTGATTACGACAGGGAATCGTCTTTCTTTAAAAATCTGGTTTCAATTAGCAGCTTATGATGGCGACCGTTTAAATCGAAACTCAACAGAAGATGAAAAATTAATCATTCAAACGATGTTAAAATCGATGCAGCTTGGGTACGAAAAAGAAGCATTGAAAGCTTATGAACAGTGGATGAGTACTGTACAAAGCATTTAGCTAACAACAAAGGGGGAGTCGAACATGGCAATACGCAGCTTATTTAGTGGTAATCGAAAAAAGAAAGAGGACGGACAAGAAAAGACATTTCCAGAAGGGTTAATGACGAAATGTCCTGAATGTCGTCACATTCAACTGACAAAGGAATTAGAAAAAAACGATAAAGTATGTACAAAATGTAGTCACCATTTCAAAATGACAGCACAAGAGCGTGTGGACTATTTTTTAGATGAAGGCTCATTCGAATCAATGGATGATCATTTACAAACAAGTAATCCCCTTAATTTCCCAGCCTATGTAGAAAAAATTTCAGCCGACCAAGAGAAAACAGGTTTAAATGAGGCTGTCCTAACGGGTGTCGGAACGTTAGATGGCGAAGAAATCGTCGTAGCAATTATGGATTCTCATTTCCGCATGGGTTCAATGGGCTCCGTTGTGGGTGAAAAAATCACGCGAGCAATAGAAAAGGCAACAGCATTAGGTGTGCCATTTATCATCTTTACTGCTAGTGGTGGTGCTCGTATGCAAGAGGGCGTATTGTCATTAATGCAGATGGCTAAAACAAGTGTGGCTTTAAAGCGTCACAGTGATCATGGTTTATTGTTCATTTCTATTTTAACGCATCCAACAACGGGTGGAGTTTCCGCAAGCTTTGCTTCTGTTGGTGATATAAATATTGCCGAGCCACAAGCATTAATTGGCTTTGCAGGTCGTCGTGTTATTGAAGAAACAGTAAGAGAAAAATTGCCAAGCGATTTCCAAACAGCAGAATTTTTATTAGAGCATGGTCAGCTTGATGCTATCTTCCCTCGCAAGGATTTACGTAAACAAGTTTCATTACTTGTAAAAATGCATACGAAAGGTGGCGTCCAACATGCCTAAAAATTTAGCATTTGAAGAACCAGTCGTACAATTACGAGAGAAAATTGATGAATTAAAAACAATTGCTGCTGAAGCAGATGTAGATATGTCAGGAGAAATCGAAAAGCTTGAAACACGTTTATCGCAATTAGAGCAATCGATTTATGCCAATATGAAGCCTTGGGATCGTGTGCAGGTAGCAAGACACCCAGAAAGACCAACAACTTTACAATATATTGAAGCGATGTGTGAAGACTTTATTGAACTGCATGGTGACCGTACGTTTGGTGACGATGCAGCTATTCTAGGTGGGATTGCCATTTTTGAAGGGCAGCCAGTAACGATTATTGGTCATCAGCGTGGTAAATCGACAAAAGAAAATATACGCCGTAATTTTGGTATGCCGCATCCAGAGGGCTATCGTAAAGCGCTACGTTTGATGAAGCAAGCTGAAAAATTTAAGCGACCGATTATTTGTTTTATTGATACAAAAGGTGCTTACCCAGGTAAAGCTGCTGAAGAACGAGGACAAAGTGAAGCAATTGCTAGAAATCTTGTTGAAATGGCAGGCTTAACTGTACCTGTTATTAGTATCGTCATTGGTGAAGGAGGAAGTGGTGGTGCACTAGCACTAGGTGTAGCAAACCGTGTCTTTATGCTAGAGAACTCAACATATTCCGTTATTTCTCCTGAAGGCGCAGCTTCAATTCTATGGCGTGATGGTAGCCTTGCTAAGCAAGCGGCAGAAGCTATGCGCATTACAGCACCAGATTTAAAAGAACTTGGTGTAATAGATGGCATTATCCCTGAAATAATCGGTGGTGCCCATCGCAATGTGGCAAAACAGGCTCTTTCTATTAAAGAATGCATTAGCGACACACTTCATACATTAAATTCTCTAAATGGAGAACAATTAATTGAAGATCGTTATGAAAAATTCAAAAAAATAGGACAATATACAGAAGCGTAAACATAGTTGTTCATAACAAATGAATGCTCTTATCTGATCGTGTATAAAAAATCTAAGCGTATAAATTTGCTCGTAAAGAGACAAAATTTGTATCTTAACATATTAAAAGGCTATAAAAATTAAAGAAGATAATAGCGCATGATAAACGCCAGACTTCTTGAAGAAATGTTAGATTTAGGATGTTTTGGAATGGAAAGAGTGTGTGAAAGCGCATTCTTTTCATTTTTTATGTAAAAGTTATGTTTTTGTATCCTCAGAGCCCTTACATAGTTTGTTTTTTCATGTTAATGTGAATAATAATAGTAACTGCAGGAGGTTCGACAATGAAAAAAATTGCTGTATTAACTAGTGGTGGAGATGCGCCTGGAATGAACGCGGCTATTCGAGCGGTCGTTCGTAAGGCAGCGTTTCATGGGATTGATGTTGTCGGAATTAAGCATGGTTATGAAGGCTTAATAAAAGGATATATGGAAGAACTTGATTTAGGTGCAGTTGGTGGTATTATTCAGCGTGGTGGTACGCATTTAAATTCGGCCAGATGTCCAGAGTTTAAAGAGGATGCTATCCAACAACAAGGTATTGACAATTTAAGAGCTGCTGGAATTGAAGGACTTGTTGTCATTGGTGGTGACGGGTCTTATCGAGGTGCAATGGATTTAGTAAAAAAAGGTTTCCCTGTTGTAGGGGTGCCAGGAACAATCGACAACGATATTCCAGGAACGGAATATACAATCGGTTTTGATACGGCTCTTAATACAGTCGTAGAATCCATCGATAAAATCCGAGATACAGCTACATCTCATGAAAATTCTTTCATTGTTGAGGTCATGGGGCGTGATGCAGGTGATATCGCCTTGTGGGCAGGCCTTGCTGCTGGTGCTGAAACAGTGTTAATTCCAGAGGAAGATTATAATTTAGATGATATTGTAGCACGCTTAGACCGTGGAGCTGCACGTGGTAAAAAACATAGCATTATTATTGTAGCAGAAGGGGTCATGTCTGGCAGTGAGCTGGCAAAGTTGTTAAATGAAAAAACAGGAAAAGAAACACGCGTTTCAGTGCTAGGTCATATTCAACGAGGCGGTTCACCGACCGCACGAGATCGAGTATTGGCAAGTCAATTTGGTGCACATGCAGTTGAATTGCTAATGGAAGGCAAGGCTGGTCGAGCAGTAGGTATTCGTAATCACCAAGTCATTGATTATGATATGCCAGAAGCTTTTGAAAAAAATCATGAGGCAGATGTAAGCCTTTATACACTAATGAAAGAACTATCAATATAATTTGTTATAAAACGGAGTGGGCAAAAATGAGAAAAACAAAAATCGTATGTACAATCGGACCTGCAAGTGAGTCGGCAGAAACTTTAGAAAAATTAATGGAAGCAGGTATGAATGTAGCCCGCTTGAATTTTTCACACGGATCTCATGAAGAACATGCAGGGCGTATTCAATTAATTCGTGAAGTGGCACAAAAGTTAAACAAACCAGTAGGAATTTTACTTGATACAAAAGGACCTGAAATTCGTACACATAATATGAAAAATGGTGAGCTACATTTAGCAGCAGGCCAAGTGATTGATATTTCAATGACTGAAGTAGAAGGTACTGAGACAAGCTTCTCTGTCACATATGAGCGTTTAATTGAAGATGTTGAGCAAAACTCAATTATTTTACTTGATGATGGTCTTATTCAGTTACGCGTATTAGCAACTGATCTGGAAAAAGGTTTAATTCATACGATTGTTGAAAATGCTGGCGTCCTAAAAAATAAAAAAGGTGTAAATGTACCAGGTGTTTCTGTACAGCTACCAGGGATCACAGAAAAAGACGCGCAAGATATTCTATTCGGTATTGAGCAAGGTGTAGACTTTATTGCTGCTTCATTTGTTCGTCGTGCAAAGGATGTGCTTGAAATCCGTGAATTGCTTGAACAAAATGGTGGTAGTCATATTCAAATTATCCCGAAAATCGAGAACCAAGAGGGTGTCGATAATATCGACGAAATCATCCTAGTATCTGATGGATTAATGGTTGCTCGTGGAGATCTTGGTGTTGAAATTCCAGCAGAAGAAGTACCACTTGTTCAAAAGAAATTGATTTTAAAATGTAATCAAGTAGGTAAACCGGTTATTACGGCAACACAAATGTTAGATTCTATGCAGCGTAACCCACGTCCAACACGTGCAGAAGCAAGTGATGTAGCGAACGCAATCATCGATGGAACAGATGCCATCATGCTATCAGGTGAAACTGCTGCGGGTCTTTATCCAGTAGAATCAGTTCAAACAATGAATAAAATTGCACAGCATACTGAAAATTCTTTAGACTATCGAAAAATTGTTTCTGCCCGTAGTCGTGAAAAAGAAGCGAATATGACGGAGGCTATCTCTCAAGCAGTAGCATATACATCTATCAATTTAGGGGTAAAAGCCGTATTAGCACCAACTGAAAGTGGTAATACAGCAAGAATGATCGCCAAGTATCGACCAGGTGTGCAAATTGTTGCAGTGACAGGCTCTCCAAATACAGCCAATACTTTAACATTAGTATGGGGTGTCTATCCAATTGTTTGTCAACGAGTGACAACAACAGATGAAATTTTAGAGCTAGCTGTAGATGAAAGCTTGAAACATGGTTTCGTTACGCACGGAGATGCTGTTGTCATTACAGCAGGTGTGCCAGTAGGTGAAGCAGGTACAACAAACTTAATGAAAGTACACATTATCGGAGATTTACTAGCTCGTGGTCAAGGGATTGGCAAAGCCTCTGTTGTAGGGAAGACAGTCGTTGCCAAAAATGCTGCTGAGGCACTTGCTTACGATACAGAAGGATGCATCCTTGTAACAGTTGGATCTGATCGAGATATGATGCCAGCTATAGAAAATTGTATTGGTCTGATTACTGAAGAAGGTGGTCTAACGAGTCATGCAGCAGTTGTTGGTCTAAGCCTTGGTATTCCAGTAATTGTGGGCGTAAAAGAAGCCACAACATTAATACGTCATGATCAAGAGATTACAATGGACGCTGAAACAGGAGTTATTTACAAAGGACATGCGAGTGTTCTTTAACAAGTAACGAAAAGCTCTAGTGCGATTTTTTGTACTAGAGCTTTTAAATAAGGTTGTACACATTTTGTGGTAACTTCTTTTCTCTATCCATACTAAGGAATAGACATTCTCTTTGAATGAGGGTATTCATTTTTTTATGAAACTAAATGGGCTATAATAACGTATAAAAGGTATAGCTTTTCATGTAGAAAGGAGAAAAATATGCGTAAAATTTTTCTTGGTTTCGTTGTCTACGCTTTAGCCGAATTGGCGTTATTAATAGTCATTGGACAAAATATTGGTGTTTTAAGTACTTTATTGCTCATTATTGCAACGAGCGTTATTGGCATTTATGTCATGAAGAATAAGGGTATGAATTCTGTCCAAAATGTAAAAAATACGTTGGCACGCGGAGAGGCACCAGGTGCTGCTTTAGTGGATGCATTATTAACGTTTAGTGGTGGTTTGCTTTTAGCATTACCAGGATTTTTAACAGATCTGATTGGTCTACTATTGCTCATGCCATTTTCTCGAAAAATGTTCCAACCAGTTGTCTATTACTGGATGCGTAAAAAAATGAAAAAAGGCCAATTCATTATCGTTCAAAGATAGAGTTTTCCTTTAGCTTTACTGCTAAAAATAAAAAGATAGGGCTAAGCAAGATCCCATAAAAGCCAAACAATAGAATAGAGGCAGCACTGATAAAAAATGTATGGAATGTACGTAATTGTAGCGTATTGGACCAAAGCATTGAATCAGCTAGCTGCCTTGTTAATTGAACAAATAAATACAGTAGTAGAATGGCTACACATAAAAAGGTGTTGCCGTTGAAATAAAAATAAATGCTCATTGGTACAAGAAAAACACCGATTCCGAAAAATGGTAATACATCTGCAAATGCTACAATAAAAGCTTTAATGATGGCTTGTTCAAACTGGAGGATCATAAACCCTGCACAAAGGATTAGTAGGGTAATGGTGAATAATTGAAACTCCACGAATAAGAAGTAATGAAAGAGTTGCATGATTTTTGCAAAATGAGATTGCCACTCATGGCGATATTTCTTAGGGACATATTGAAAAAACCAATAGCGTGATTTCCGTGTTTCTAATAAAGCGAAATAATAAGCGACTAAAAAAATAAACACCTCGATAACATGCTTCATTAATACTTGGAAAAGATCTGCTGTGTAAATGATGATAGAATCAAATATGGACAGTGACTTTTCTTTTAATACTTGTACAAACATGGATTCATATTCACTAAAAAGCGGGAAATTTTGTAATGTCTCTCGAATTTCTGGAAAGATAACAATGATACTGTTAATGGATATGACAACAAGAAGAAAAATACAAGTTAATATGAGTACTTCCACAATAATTGCTGCGATCCAATAGGCAATCCTACAATATTTATGTAAGAAATTTATAACAGGATACGTCGAAAAGGATAAAAAAATTGCAAGTGAAACAGGTAATACAAACCAAAGTATTACTAAATAAAAAATAAAAAGTAAAACACTTGTAGTTCTTTCATATGAAAAATACTTTAAATTCCTCATTTTTACAAATTCACCTCAAATCAATTGATAATACGATTGTCAAAATATACAAAAAAATCTCTTTGGAACAAATATATAGTCGTTCGGACGTCTTTTTCTTTATTTGGAGGATTTTCATTCACAAAGCTGTCAAAAATGATTATAATAGCAATGTAAGCGATTTACTTAATGGTTCATATGAGCAAAAACCGTAAATGCAACAAAAAAAACGCATTTATAACAAAGTTTAAATATGAGGGAGCGATAATTTATGTCAGCAACTAAAGGTTTAGAAGGTATCGTAGCAGCGGAATCTAAAATCAGTTCAATTATCGATGACACACTTACATATGTTGGTTACAACATTGATGATTTAGCAGAAAATGCGTCATTCGAAGAGGTAATTTACTTGTTATGGCATACTCGTTTACCAAAAGAGGACGAGCTAGCTGAATTAAAACAACAATTGGCAGACAATATGTCAATTCCGCAAGCGATTGTCGACCAATTCAAAACATACCCACTTTCAACTGTACATCCAATGGCTGCATTGCGTACTGCAGTATCTTTACTTGGTGTATTCGATGAAGAAGCGGATGTTATGGATCCAGAAGCAAACTACCGTAAAGCAATTCGTCTACAAGCTAAAATTGCTACAGCAGTAACTGCATTTGCACGTGTTCGTAAAGGTTTAGAGCCAGTTGAGCCAAAACCTGAATTAGGATATGCTGCAAACTTCTTATACATGCTAAAAGGCGAAGAGCCAGCAGCTATTGAAATTGAAGCATTTGACAAAGCATTAGTATTACATGCTGACCATGAATTAAACGCATCTACATTTACAGCACGTGTATGTGTAGCTACTTTATCAGACGTTTATTCAGGTGTAACAGCAGCAATCGGTGCATTAAAAGGACCACTTCATGGTGGAGCAAATGAGCAAGTGATGAAAATGTTATCTGAAATCGGCTCACTTGAAAATGTTGAATCTTACATTCAAAATAAATTAGACAACAAAGAAAAAATCATGGGCTTCGGTCACCGCGTATATCGTAAAGGCGACCCTCGTGCACCACATTTACGTGTAATGTCTAAAAAATTAACTGAGCTAACTGGTAAACCAGAGCTATATGAGATGTCAGTTAAAATCCATGACATGATCGTGGAACAAAAGAAATTACCTGCAAACGTAGATTTCTTCTCTGCGTCAGTGTATGATTCTTTAGGTATTGATCATGACCTGTTCACACCAATTTTCGCAGTATCTCGTACTTCAGGTTGGGTGGCACACATCCTTGAGCAATATGCAAACAACCGCCTAATCCGTCCACGTGCTGAATATGTTGGACCAGGCATGCAAAAATATATTCCAATCAGCGAGCGCTAATTTGGAAAATATGCTAGAATGTTTGGGACTGTGTTATCACTAACACAGTCCTATGATTATGAATTTAGGAGGCAACAGAATGTCAAACAAAATTGTAGTTGAAAATGGCGTACTTAATGTACCAAATAATCCAGTAATTCCTTTCATCGAAGGTGATGGAATTGGTCCAGATATCTGGGCAGCAGCATCACGCGTAATCGACGCAGCTGTAGAAAAAGCTTATAACGGTGAAAAGAAAATTGAATGGTTAGAAGTTTTAGCTGGTGAAAAAGCATTTAACCAAACTGGTGAATGGTTACCACAAGAAACTTTAGACAAAATTAACGAATACTTAATTGCAATCAAAGGTCCTCTTACTACGCCAATCGGTGGTGGTATCCGCTCTCTAAACGTAGCATTACGTCAACAACTTGACTTATATGTATGCTTACGTCCAGTACGTCACTTTGATGGAGTGCCTTCTCCAGTTAAACGCCCAGAAGACGTTGACATGGTTATCTTCCGCGAAAACACAGAAGACATCTATGCTGGTATTGAATTCGAATCTGGCTCTGAACAAGCTCAAAAAATCATCAACTTCCTACAAACTGAATTTGGTGTAAACCAAATCCGTTTCCCAGAAACTTCTGGTATTGGTGTAAAACCTGTATCTAAAGAAGGTACTGAGCGTTTAGTACGTTCTGCTATCGAATATGCAATTAAACATAAACGCCCATCTGTTACTTTAGTTCATAAAGGTAACATCATGAAATTCACTGAAGGTGGATTCAAAAAATGGGGTTATGAATTAGCTGAAAAAGAATTTGCTGATCAAACATTCACTTGGAATCAATATGATGCAATCAAAGCTGAACAAGGTGAAGAAGCAGCAAACAAAGCGCAAGCTGACGCTTTAGCAGCTGGTAAAATCTTAGTGAAAGATTCTATCGCTGATATCTTCTTACAACAAATTTTAACTCGTCCAACTGAGTTCGATGTAGTAGCTACAATGAACTTAAACGGTGACTATATTTCTGATGCTCTAGCTGCACAAGTTGGTGGTATCGGTATCGCTCCAGGAGCAAACATCAACTATGTAACTGGACATGCAATCTTCGAAGCTACTCACGGTACAGCTCCAAAATATGCTGGCCAAGATAAAGTAAACCCATCATCAGTTTTACTTTCAGGTGTATTAATGCTTGAACACTTAGGATGGCAAGAAGCTGCTGACATGATCACTAAATCTGTTGAGAAAACAATTTCTTCTAAAGTTGTAACTTATGACTTCGCACGTTTAATGGACGGCGCTACAGAAGTGAAATGTTCAGAATTCGCGAACGAGTTAATCAAAAACCTATAATTTCTATTCTAAAATAGGAATTATCACTAAAGCGGATAGTTTATTCTGCCGATATAATTAGGGTGAAAGTAAATTTAAATTGAATATTTACGATAAACTTGTTTAAACGAGGGAGTGAGATGTATGTCTCCTCCCTCTTTTAAAATATATAACCTAATTTTAAAGGAGCGTATTCAAAATGTCTCTGAAACGTAAAAAAATCTCAGTAATCGGTGGCGGCTTTACAGGCGCTACGGCAGCATTTTTAGCAGCTCAGAAAGAACTTGGTGATGTCGTATTAGTGGATATTCCACAAGCAGAAAATCCAACAAAGGGAAAGGCACTAGATATGTGGGAAGCAGCACCAATACAAGGGTTTGATTCTTATGTACAAGGCACTTCCAATTATGCAGATACGGCTGATTCGGATGTAGTCATCATTACTGCTGGTGTTGCGCGTAAACCAGGTATGAGTCGTGATGATCTCGTTCAAATCAATCAAGGTGTCATGAAAACTGTTTCAAAAGAAATTGCTACGCATTCACCAAATGCTACAATCCTTGTACTGACAAATCCAGTTGATGCCATGACTTATACAGTATACAAAGAAACTGGCTTCCCGAAAAATCGTGTTATCGGTCAATCGGGTGTTCTTGATACAGCTCGTTTCTGTGCATTTGTAGCACAAGAGCTCAATATTTCAGTGAAAGACATTACTGGCTTTGTATTGGGTGGTCATGGTGACACAATGGTGCCATTAACACGCTATTCATTTGCAGGTGGCATTCCGTTAGAAACATTAATTTCTGCCGAACGTTTGGAAGAGATTGTTGATCGTACACGCAATGGTGGAGCAGAAATTGTCAACTTACTTGGCAATGGTTCTGCCTATTATGCGCCAGCTGCGGCACTGATTGAAATGGCTGAAGCCATTATTAAAGATCAGAAACGTATTTTGCCATCTATCGCTTATTTAGAAGGTGAATATGGCTACCATGATTTATACTTAGGCGTTCCTACTTTACTTGGAGCCAATGGTATTGAAAAAATCTTTGAGCTTGAGTTAACGGACAAAGAAAAGGCAGCTTTAGACCAATCGGCAGATGCAGTCCGTAATGTGATGAAAATTTTAGTGTAAATGAATAATGCATCAGCGTTATTAAACAGATTTTTTCGAGCTTACTCGAAAACGAGCAGGATAATTCCTGCTCGTTTTTTTATGTTCAAGTGTTAGGAAGCTTAAGGTCCTTCTGCTTTTCATTGTACTTTTAGCATAAAATTGATACTATGAATGTAGTATGATAGAAAAGGGGTTGGCGTATCTTTGCTTCAAAAAAATAGTAAACTTGGTCTCACAATTGATGAAATTACAGTTGGCGAGAAGATCCATATAACAGAAAAAATCGAGGATAGGGATTTATTGCTGTATTTAGGGCTGACAAACGATAGTAATCCGCTTTATATTCAACATGATTATGCGGCGATGACACCTTTTCAAAAACCAATTGTGCCGACAATTATGTTAAATGGAATTATTACATCAGCTGTGTCCAAGTATATTCCGGGGCCAGGTGCGCGAATTATTGAGCAACATTTAAAATATTTAGGTCCTCTCTATCATTATGAATTATTTGATACGCTTTTAGAGGTAACGGCAGTCAATAAATACGACAATACGATTACGGTATCTGTACACTCATATAATGAGCAAAAGGAGCTTGTGATTGAAGGGATGCTGTTGGTGACACCACCGCTTACATTATAGACGTCTTGAGATTTGAAATGGGGGTTTCAAATCACTTACGGAGGCATTATACATGACAAAAACAATTTTAGTTATTGAAGATGAATTTTCGATTGCAACATTATTGAAATATAATTTAGAACAGGCTGGCTATGTCGTTGAAACGGCTGCTGATGGTCAGGAAGGACTTGAAAAAGCAATCGACCTACAGCCCAATTTAATTCTTTTGGATTTGATGCTTCCAAAACTAGATGGTATGGAGGTATGTAAACAAATCCGACAGCAACGTATGAATACGCCTATCATTATGTTAACTGCAAAAGATGACGAATTTGATAAAGTTCTTGGTCTTGAGCTAGGCGCAGATGATTATATGACAAAGCCTTTTAGTCCACGTGAAGTATTGGCACGTGTCAAGGCTGTGTTAAGACGTTTCACACAAAATGTTGTGGTAGATGATAAGGATGAGCCTAAAGAAAAAATGTATGAGTTTGGACAATTGAGAGTGTTTCCAGAGCGTTTTGAAGTTTTTTTACAAGACGAAGCATTGGAATTTACACCAAAAGAGTTTGAGCTACTTATTTACTTACTTGAAAATAAAAATCGAGTTTTAACACGTGATCAGCTATTAAGTGCTGTATGGAAATATGATTTTGCTGGCGATACTCGAATTGTGGATGTACACATTAGCCACCTTCGCGATAAAATCGAGGAAAATAGCCGTAAGCCAATGTTCATTAAAACAATCAGAGGCCTAGGTTATAAATTTGAGGAGCCGAAAACGACATGAAATCAATGAGCAACCGCTTATTCTTGACATTCATGCTTTTACTTGGAACGATACTAGCTGTCCTAATGATTGTTATAGGTCAGCTTTTTCCTGTTTATATCAAGCAATACAATGAACAAGCAACCACGCAATTACAGGCGTCGATGGATCAAGTAATCGATGAACGCAAGATGGAATTATCAAAGGAAGATCAGGAAGCATTGTATGCAGTACAAAGCATGAAACAAGAGGAATCCTTGTTGTCCTATGTGCATGCCCGACTCTACTTAGTACTAGCTGTTCTTTTCACCATCACATTAATTTTAATCGCCATTGTAAGCCGTTATATGATTCGCAATTTTACGGCACCTATTGATAACGTGACAGAAACGGCTCTTGAGCTTGCCAAGGGAAACTACCGTGCACGTGCCCATGAAAATGAACATGAACGCATGATACCACTCAGTCATTCCATAAATATTTTAGCACGTAATTTACAGGATATTACGACGATACGTGAAGTAGAGGAAGAACGACTGAAGACCTTAATTGAAAATATGGGAAGCTCTCTCATGATGATTGGCCGTGAAGGAAATATTTCCATCGTGAATCGGGTATTTCTAGAGCGCTTTGATATGCAGCTTGATGATGTACAAGGAAAGGTATTTCGTACAATAGGTTTACCAAAATCATTAGAGCAATTTATCGATCATGTCTTTCTAACAGAGATGCCTTATCGACAACAAATCAAAATGGAAATACAGCAGGAGCTCTATAATAAAGAAGTCTACGGGGCACCTGTCATCGGGGATCATGGACGATGGCTAGGCGTTGTTATCGTTATGCACGATATAACGGAACTTGTTCGATTGGAGCAAATTCGAAAAGACTTTGTTGCTAATGTATCACATGAATTACGTACACCTATTACTTCTATTAAAGGCTTTTCGGAAACATTATTGGATGGGGCCTATAAGGATGAAAAAATGCTGATCTCCTTTTTAGAGATCATTTATAAAGAAAGTAATCGACTTCAAATGCTCATTCAAGATTTATTAGAGCTGTCAAAAATTGAGCAGCATGGCTTTACTGTTAATATTATGCCGATGGGCTTACAAGATGTTTTAATCCGTGGAGCAGAGCTGACTGCACCGCGGTTAGATGAGAAAAATATGAGCTTCCAAGTAGATTTCGAACGAGATGTCCAAGTAATGGGAGATGCCAACCGTATTATTCAAATCGTGACGAATTTAATTACCAATGCTATTACATATTCTCCTGAAAACACGACTGTTTCCATTCGTTTAAAGGAAAATGAAACACATGGCATTATCGAAATAGAAGACCAAGGAATTGGTATTGAAAAGCATGAAATTGCCCGTGTTTTTGAGCGTTTTTATCGTGTGGACCGAGCAAGAAGTCGTAATTCTGGCGGAACAGGATTAGGGTTAGCGATTGTGAAGCATCTTGTAGAGGCCCATCATGGTCGTATTCAAGTAGAAAGCGAAGTCGGAATGGGGACTAAAATGATTGTCATGATTCCAAAAGATTAACAATTCCTTTACATGAACAACATGTTATATTCATATTTGGGTACTATACTAATTACTAGAAACCCCCTATATGATTGTTAAGACGATAACCATAAAAAATCTACTATCTAGTTGGAGATTTTTTAATAAGGATTTTATTTTCACCACAGAAAGAATGTAGTGTCTTTTTTAGGCACTACATTCTTTTTCTGTTTTACAGGGAGGAAAAATAGGTGTAAAGTATAGTAGCATAAAGTTTAACAACAATTTTTTTGGCAATTGTTTGTTAAACCATCGCTTTGACAGTCAGTGAATCAACCTTCTTTTCATTTTGAATTGTGTTTTTCTGACTGTTGAGGCAGAGAAAAAAATGAGAGAAGGATGACCATGAAAATCGTCAAAAGTATCGTGCAGATCGGCTATCTTTACATCTTATTATTTATCGGAAATACTATTGCACGCCTACTTCACTTGCCGATTCCAGGGAGCATAATAGGGCTCGTCCTATTATTTTTACTTTTACAGTTTCATATAATCAAGCTTGAATGGATTGAATTAGGAGCAGCTGTATTACTAAGTGAACTCTTACTATTCTTTATCCCATCTGCCATCGGTGTAATTGATTATCATGCCTTATTCGGTGTGCAAGGAATGAAGGTTGTGCTGGTCATTGCTGTAAGTGCAATTGTCGTGATGTTTGTAACGGGCTATACAGCACAATGGCTAGAGCAACGAAAGAAGAGTGATACAGTATGAGTCTATTTATTGCTATCATCAGCTTATTAGGAACTATTGCTATTTTCTATATTTGTAAAATGTTCTATAAGAAATATAAAAAAGAATGGTTATCACCCATGCTGATGACGCCTTTAGTGATTATAGGTATTTTATTGCTGACAGGCATACCTTATAAAACCTATAATACTGGAGCGAATGTTTTAACAAATTTACTAGGGCCAGCAACCGTTGCGTTTGCGATTCCGATTTATAAAAATGTGAATCTATTAAAAAAACACGCATTCGAAATTTTCGTCAGTATTGCGGTTGGCTCTGCAGTTGCTATCGTATCATCCTTTATCATGGCTCTAGTGGTAGGGCTAAATGATGAGTTGGTGCATAGCTTAGTGCCACGTTCAGTAACAACACCGATAGCGATGGACATTTCAAATATGATTGGAGGTTCCCCTACTCTTACAGCCGTATTTGTTATGACGACTGGTATTTTAGGGAGCTTGTTGGCACCCATCGTTATTAAAATATGCCGTTTCCACAGACCTTCATCTAGAGGCCTAATGCTTGGGATGGGTGCTCATGGAACTGGTACTTCTAAAGCATTTGAACTTGGCGAGCTAGAAGGAACATTTGCTAGCCTGGCAATGATCGTTGCCGCCTTAATCAGCATTGTATTATCTACAACCATTTTCCCAGTATTTGAACATCTGGTTATCAATATCCTGTTGCCATAAAAGGTAACAGGATTTTTTTATCTTGCTTCAGAAATGTTTTTACAAAGCGTCACGTAAAAATAATTATATGAAAATATTTTGAAACTTTTTCTTAAGGTCTCCCGTAAACAATAGTACTAAGCAAAAGGGAGGAATAGACATGAGTGTGAAAAGGACACTAATGATAGTTGGACTTGGAATATTTGGTATTATTGCACTTATTACAGTTTTTACATCATGGTACACGGTGGATGAATCAGAACAAGCTGTTGTCATTACATTTGGTCGTGCCGATGATATGGTTACAAATCCAGGTCTTCACTTTAAATTACCTTGGCCAGTGCAGTCGGTCGAAATTTTATCAAAAGAAACATTTAGTTTACAATTTGGCTATAAGCAAAATAAAGAGGGAGATCTAGAGGCCTACGATGCTGAAACAAAGATGATTACAGGGGATGAAAATATTGTTTTAACAGACCTTGTTG
Source organism: Lysinibacillus sp. FSL L8-0126 (assembly GCF_038630385.1). Lineage (NCBI taxonomy): Bacteria > Bacillati > Bacillota > Bacilli > Caryophanales > Bacillaceae > Lysinibacillus > Lysinibacillus sp. FSL L8-0126. The sequence continues at coordinate 2,766,680 of NZ_CP152028.1, forward strand.
TTCAATGGAAAATTACTGAGCCTAATAAGTTTCTATTTAATTCACAAGATCCTGAAAGAATATTACATAGCGCGACATCGAGTGCCATTCGTTCTATTATCGGAAGTTCTTCTATCGATGCAGCGTTAACAGAAGGTAAAGCTGATATCGAAGCAAAAACGCGTCAATTATTAGTATCTCTTATAGAAAAGTACGATATTGGAATTAGTGTTTTAGGTGTAAAATTACAAGATGTAGAATTGCCAAATAAAGATGTGCGTGCAGCATTCACAGCTGTTACAGATGCACGTGAAATGAAAAATACGAAAATAAATGAAGCTGAAAAATATGAAAACCAACGCATTAATGAAGCCCAGGGTGAACGAGATGCGATTATGTCAAAGGCAAAAGGTGCTAAAACAGCTCGTATTGAGCAAGCACAAGGTGATGTAGCTGTCTTTAATAAAATGTATGAGCAGTATAAAGGCAATCAACAAATTACACGTGAGCGTTTAATTTTAGAGACGCTAGAAAATGTCTTACCAAAAGCACAAATTTACATTATGAATGATGATGGTAGTACGATGAAGTACTTGCCGCTACAGTCACTACAACCTCAGCAGACACAAACAGAGAAAAAAGAAGGGAGCGGTAACTAATGGACCAAAAAAATAAGGATCTTGACAAATTCCTCAATTTTTTATCGGGCAAAAGTAAAAAAGCTGCTCCATCAGAAGGCGACTCAGGGGACAATGTAGTGAAAATGTCAAAAAAAGGTCCTAATAATCCAAAGAAGTATATCTCTCTAGCTGTAACATTAACAGCTGTATTTGCTCTAGTGATTATTTTATTAACGAATATTTATATAGTGAAGGAATCGGAATATGCAGTTGTTCGACAGTTCGGAGAGGTTGTTAAGTTCGAGCGCGAACCCGGTTTAAATATGAAAATTCCATTTATTCAAAGTGTCACTAAGTTACCAAAAAACCAAATGACATATGAAATTTCAGAAGAAGAGATTAATACAAAGGATAAGAAGCGAATAATTATCGATAATTATGCTGTATGGCGTATTACAGATCCAAAATTATTAATTTCTAATGCTGGGACGATTGAAAAAGTGGAATCACGAATGGAAGAATTTATTTATTCTGTTATTCGATCTGAGCTTGGACGAATTGATTATAATCAAATAATTAATGATGAGGATTCTTCGAGAGGCAGCATTAATGATACGGTGACTGAACGTGTTAATGAACTGCTTTCAAACGATAAATACGGCATTGAAGTAGTAGATGTACGTATTCGTCGCATTGATTTGCCAACTGAAAATGAGCAATCTGTTTTTACGAACATGATTTCAGATCGTGAATCCATTGCCCAAAAATATCTTTCTGAGGGAGATGCTCAGAAACGTCGTATTGAAGCCAAAACAGATCAAGAAGTACAAGAAATGCTAGCTACAGCCAATAAAGAAGCTGCCATTATTCAAGCTGAAGGTGAAGCAGAAGCTGCAAAAATTTATAATAAATCATTCTCTCAAGATCCTGAATTTTATTCTTTATACCGCACGCTAGAATCATATAAGAAAACGGTTGGAGAAGATACGGTCATCATTTTACCTTCTACTTCACCATATGCCAATATTTTGTCTGGTTATATAAAATAAACAGTCAATTAAAGTCGTCTCTTATGAAAGAGGCGTCTTTTTTATTGCTACAGAATTATAATTATCTATTTATTTGGATTGTTATTTTATGAAAATAATAGAAATTTATAATTTTATATTCCCCAATCTACTATAATTTGATAGAATGAAAATGTTTAAAATGAATAGTTGGGGGTAAGAGCTTTGAAATTAAAAATTAGCACATGGCTCCAAAATTTAGGGATCGCTTGTAGTATAGCATCGTTATTGACACTCTTCTTTCGCCTATCTGAATTTTCCTGGGTGACGAAAAGTGTTTATCATATACCAGTCTTTTTTGTTTGTATCTTTTTAATGAGTATTATTATTGCAGCGGATGTAAGAAATTTGTTTAAAAAATTGTTTTGGTATGAAAAACGTAAGATTCAGCGTCCTATTTGGCAAGTAGGGATCGGCTTTATTTTCTTTTTGGCACAAATCAGTATGGTAATGGTATTTAGTCAAGAGTTGACACAGCCACAATTAGGTGGTATGCCATTATTTCTAGTGATTGCCTTTATGAATGCATTTATATTAACCGTCATATATGAAGAAATTTTTTATCGTACATCCAATCAATAACAGCTATCGAATATTGAAATTTCAGATGGACCCAGATTATAACCTTTTAACGGTTTGATGATGTATTAATAAAGCCAATCGCATTGAGCGGTTGGCTTTTTGCTATGGATCGAGATGCAGAAGTGATGGATAAAACCACAAATGTGATGGATAGCGTGCCGAAAGTGACGGTTAGCACCTCGAAGGTAGCGGATAATCTTGCGGATGACCGTCTGCTTTTTTTACTTGAAATGCATTGTTATGATAAAGTAGAGGGAAGTAGAAGACAACGCAGGAGGATAAAATCATGACCAAAGAAAAATTACTATTATTGGACGGTAATAGTTTAGCGTATCGCGCGTTTTTTGCGTTGCCATTGTTAACGAATGATAGTGGTATTCATACTAATGCTGTATACGGCTTTACAACAATGCTACAAAGAATATTAGAGGAAGAACAGCCAACGAAAATATTGGTGGCCTTTGATGCAGGAAAAACTACGTTTCGCCATGAAACTTTCACGGAATATAAAGGTGGGCGACAAAAGACACCACCAGAACTATCAGAGCAGTTCCCTTATTTACGAAAGCTTATAGATGCCTATGGTATTAAGCAATATGAGCAAGAATTATATGAAGCGGATGATATTATTGGGACGCTTGCTAAAGAGGCTTCGTCACAAGATATGGATGTCATCATCGTAACGGGAGACCGCGATTTAACGCAGCTGGCGACAGAGCAAGTAACCGTTTATATTACGAAAAAAGGCATAACAGAAATTGAGAAAAATACACCTGCCTTTATTGCAGAAAAATACGGTTTATCACCGCTACAAATTATCGATATGAAAGGTTTAATGGGGGATGCCTCCGATAATATTCCTGGTGTGCCAGGTGTTGGTGAAAAGACCGCTGTTAAATTATTGAAAGAGCATGGCTCCGTTGAGGCACTTTATGAGGCGATGGATACATTGAAAGCTTCTAAAATGAAGGAAAAGCTGGTGGCTAATGAAGAGCAGGCTATCATGAGTAAGAAGCTGGCAACGATCTATACAGAAGCCCCTATTACGATTTCACTTGCTGACCTCGCCTATAACGGACCAAATGAAGAAGAATTAATCAATGTCTGGCGTGAGCTTGGCTTTAAATCACTCCTTGATAAAAGTGATTTTACAATGCAGGAAGAAGAGCAAGCACCTTTCGATTATGTACTAGCCGAAGAAGTGCAACCAGAGGATTTACTAGATGTAATGGCTGTCCATGTTGAACTGGAAAATGAGCATTATCACACTTGTCAGCTACTAGGAATTGCGTTGTCAGATGGAACAAAGACGCAATATATTCCATTTGATATTGCAGCAAAATCGGATGCGCTCCGTCGCTGGCTAGAAGATGCCACAAAAATAAAGTATATGTCCGATTCAAAGGCAGCTCAAGCGGCATTAAAGCGAGTAGGTATTCAATTGGCAGGCGTTGACTTTGATCTGCTACTAGCCTCTTATATTAATAATCCTGGATTAAGCGGGGATGATGTAGCAACACTTGCGAAGGAATTAGGTTACTATGATGTTCAAGCAGATGAGACGGTTTATGGAAAGGGAGCTAAGCGTGCAATTCCTGACATGGATCAACTTGCACAGCATGTTAGCCGTAAAGCCTTTGCTGTGTGGTCATTACAGCCAAAGTTAGCAACCTTATTAAAAGAGAATGAACAATTTGAACTTTATAAAAACCTAGAGCTACCATTGGCAGGGATTTTGGGCGAGATGGAAAGTGAAGGGATTACTGTTAACCGTGCTACGTTAGAGAAAATGGGTCAAGAGCTTAATGATAAGCTGATAGTGATTGAGCAAGAAATTTATGCGGAAGCTGGAGAAACCTTTAATATTAATTCCCCTAAACAATTAGGTGTTATTTTATTCGATAAGCTAGGGTTACCTGTCATTAAAAAGACCAAAACGGGCTATTCAACAGCGGCTGATGTACTGGAAAAATTACAGTCAGAGCATGCTATCATCAAACATATTCTGTTGTATCGCCAGCTTGGAAAATTACAATCCACATATATTGAAGGCTTATTAAAGGAAATCCATGAATCAGATAGCAAGGTCCATACACGCTTCCAACAAGCATTAACGGCGACAGGGCGTTTAAGCTCCACTGATCCAAATTTGCAGAATATCCCGATTCGTTTAGAAGAGGGTCGCAAAATCCGTCAAGCATTTGTCCCATCAAAAGAGGGGTGGATTCTGTTTTCTGCTGACTACTCACAAATTGAATTGCGAGTGCTTGCACATATGTCGGAAGATAAAAACCTTGTAGAGGCCTTCCGTGAAGGGATGGATGTTCATACACGTACTGCTATGGATGTATTCCATGTAGCCGAAGAAGAGGTTGATAGCAATATGCGTCGTGCAGCGAAGGCTGTTAACTTTGGTATTGTCTATGGTATTAGTGATTATGGCCTTTCACAAAACTTAGATATTACACGTAAGGAAGCAGCCACGTTTATTGAAAAGTATTTCGCAAGTTTCCCCGGTGTGAAACAGTATATGGATGATATTGTGCAAAATGCGAAATTTAATGGTTATGTCACAACGATTTTAAATAGACGTCGCTATTTACCAGACATTACAAGCTCCAACTTTAATTTAAGAAGCTTTGCAGAGCGTACTGCGATGAATACGCCGATTCAGGGAAGTGCTGCGGATATTATAAAAAAAGCGATGATCGATATGGATGCTCGATTGAAAAAAGAAAAAATGCAGGCAAAGCTACTTCTTCAAGTGCATGATGAATTGATCTTTGAAGCACCTCAGGAAGAAATTGCATTGCTAGAAAAAATTGTACCAGAGGTAATGGAAAATGCTATTGAGCTTTCAGTACCGCTCAAAGTAGATTTTAACCATGGCTCGACATGGTACGAGGCAAAATAAGGAGGGATTCAAATGCCTGAATTACCAGAGGTGGAAGGTGTCGTCCAGGCATTGAAACCAAAGATTGAAGGACGCACCATTCAACAGGTTCAACTATCTGAAAGAGTACATTTCTCTTTTAGTGAAGGGAAACAATGTATTGTAAAACAAGCAGAGCCTGATGCTTTTGAAATAACGATGTCCCAGATGACCATTACCAAAATTGAACGACGAGCGAAATACATTTTCTTTCATTTGCTGAGGGATGATGTTCCATATGTCCTTGTCAGTCATTTAGGCATGACAGGTGCCTGGTTTGTTGTCAATTCACCAGAAGAAATCCATGAGGCAAAATTCCAAAAGCATATTCATGCCACATTTAAAATGGCTGATGGAGGATACTTGATTTATTCGGATATTCGCCGCTTTGGCGAACTTCGCTTTCTAACAAAAATTGAAGATCATGCGCCATTAACAAAAATGGCCCCAGAGCCATTTGATGAGCATGCATGTGACTTTTTTATAGCAAAATCTAAATTACCGAAATATGAAAATAAGGCGGTAAAAGAAGTGATTATGGATGGGCAAGTCATATCGGGCTGTGGCAATATTTATGCTACAGAGGCATTGTTTGCTCAGAAAATTCACCCAGCACGCAAAATGAACCGCATCAGTGAAAAGCGGAAGCGGGCATTATTCAAGGAAATTGTTACTGTCCTACGTCAAAGCATTGAAGCAGGCGGTTCAACGATATCCGACTATCGAAATATTAATGGGGAAGCTGGGAGTATGCAAAATCGACTGCAAATGTATGGGAAAAAGCTATGTCCAGTATGTGAAATGGCAACAAGTCAAATGACGATTGGTGGGCGTACCTCAGTTTATTGCCCAAATTGTCAACATTAAAGGGGATTTAACGATGATTATCGGACTTACAGGGAGTATTGCAAGCGGAAAAAGTACAGTAGCAAAAATGATGATCGAACTGGGGTTACCGATTGTCGATGCAGATGTTGTAGCACGAGATGTTGTAGAACCAGGAACAGAGACTTTAGCATTCATTGCTGAAAGCTTCGGACAAGCCATTTTGCTTGAGGATGGCCATTTAAATCGAACAATGCTTGGGGATATCATTTTCCATGAGCCTGCTAAGCGCAAAATATTAAATGATATTATGCATCCAGCTATTCGCAAAGAAATGCTACGTCAGCGCGATGCCTATTTAGAGGCAGGACATGAGCATGTGGTAATGGACATTCCATTGTTATTTGAAAGTAAGCTGCAGCATTTTGTAGAGCGTATCATTGTGGTATCAGTCAGTGAAGAAGTTCAGCTCCGTCGCTTAATGGAACGCAATCATTTATCGAAAGAGGATGCATTGGCGCGTATGCACTCGCAGCTACCGATGTCTGTCAAAGAAAAAGGTGCACATGCGGTCATTTACAATAATGAGAATATAGAAAACACAGAGGAACAATTAATAAAAATCCTGCGCTATTGGAGTGTTATTTAATTGGTCAATCAGGTGCGTAGCAAGCCAATCTTGCTGCGCATTTTTTTATGGGAAAATGCCATAATAAAGAATAATTTTTCAGAAAATAAGAACTTTTATATTCTCAATATATAATGTTCATCTTTTTTAAAATTGTGTTATACTAATCACCATAAAGTATATAATTAATTAATTTGAGTTTGTACTCACGGGAGGATATTATAAATGACAGTATCAATTGCTATTAATGGTTTCGGGCGTATCGGACGTATGGTTTTCCGCCAGGCTATCGTACAACAAGGTTTAAACATCGTTGCAATTAATGCAAGCTATCCAGCAGAAACGTTAGCACATTTGATTAAGTATGACACAAATCACGGAACATTTGAGGGTACGGTAGAACCAGCAGGCGATGCTTTAGTTGTAAATGGTAAACGTGTTCAAATTATTAGTGAACGTGATCCATTAAAATTACCTTGGGCTGAAATGGGTGTAGATATTGTTATTGAAGCTACTGGTAAATTTAATGAGCGTGATAAAGCAGCTATGCACTTAGAGGCTGGGGCAAAAAAAGTAATCCTAACAGCACCTGGTAAAAACGAAGATGTCACAATTGTTTTAGGTGTAAATGATGACAAACTCGATATTGCGAAACATGATGTTATTTCAAATGCTTCTTGTACAACAAACTGCTTAGCGCCAGTTGCAAAAGTATTGAATGACACATTTGGCATTGAAAATGGCTTAATGACAACGGTTCATGCATATACAAACGACCAAAAGAACTTAGACAATCCACATAAAGATTTACGTCGTGCACGCGGCTGCGCACAATCTATTATTCCAACATCTACAGGTGCTGCAAAAGCATTGAAATTAGTTTTACCTGAATTAGAAGGTAAAATTCATGGTATGGCACTTCGCGTTCCTACACCAAACGTATCTTTAGTAGACCTTGTAGTAGATTTAAATACGGATGTCACAGTTGACTCTGTCAATGCAGCATTCGTAAAAGCTGCAACAGAGGGGCCAATGAAGGGCATTCTCAACTTCTCAGTAGAACCATTAGTATCTGCTGATTACAATACAACTACTTACTCTTCAACAGTTGATGGACTTTCTACAATGGTTTTAGGCAATCGCAAAGTGAAAGTACTTGCTTGGTATGACAACGAGTGGGGCTACTCTGCACGTGTTGTAGACCTTGTGAAAAAAGTGGCGAATGCTTTAGAGACAGTAAACGCGTAATAATTTTTTATAGAGAGCACATTGAAATCGACATGGTTTCAATGTGCTCTTTTTTTGGAGAAACTTTCCTTGTGCTTTAGGTTCTTTAGGTTTATCATGAGCACACAAACATGAATGCACTTTTCTTACATGTAGGAAATTTGTTATAATAGAAATATTAAAATGTTGTAAATCAGGAGAGTAATTATATGAGATGTCCATCTTGCCAATTTAACGGAACGCGTGTTGTGGATTCGAGGCCAGTAGATGATAACAAAGAAATTCGTAGACGTCGTGAATGTGAGTCATGTGGCTTCCGTTTTACAACGTTTGAAAAGATTGAAGAAACACCATTAGTTGTAGTGAAAAAGGAAGGTTCACGAGAGGAGTTTAGCCGTGAGAAGGTACTTCGTGGGCTTATTCGTGCTTGTGAAAAACGTCCAGTGGCGCTTGATGTACTGGAGGAGCTTGTCCTGTCAATTGAAAAGGATCTTCGCCGTATTGGAAATTCAGAAGTACGTTCAGAAGATGTTGGTGAAATGGTAATGGACCGCCTAGCCAAAATCGATGAGGTCGCTTATGTGCGTTTTGCATCGGTTTACCGTCAGTTTAAAGATATCAATGTCTTTATTGAGGAAATAAAGGACATTATTCAACGTCAGACGGAGAAGAAATTATAGCAAACAGAGAGGATGAATGACGTTGATTCATTTATATAAGGAATTGCAGCCTGGCGATCCTTTCGACATTCGTCTACCTCATGTATTTTCTACACAGGAGCGTCAATTAGTTACATTATTTTATCAACCATTAACGGGTTCAGAGCCAATCAGCCTTTATTTAACATTATGGGCGGAAGCAGAGCAAATGCCAAAACAACAAATGACACATTATTATTTAATGAATGTGCTTGGATTGCCCATTGGTAAAGTGTTTGAAGCTCGTATTGCACTAGAGGCAATTGGTTTGCTGCGTACATGGAAAAAGGAAAATGCTGGTGAGCGTAGTTTTTTATATGAGCTACAGCGCCCACTAGATGCAGATAGCTTTATGAAAGACCCGTTGCTGTCGATGTTTTTGTTTAGCAAAATTGGCGAACAGGCCTATCGAAATTTACGTCAGCGCTTTATGTCACCAATAAAGGATACGGAGCTTAAGGATGTGTCCCGTGCCTTTATTGATGTCTTTAAGCCTGTTCATGCTAATATTCCAGCAGATATACAAGTAGATACGAGTCATAAGGATAAACAACCGAAAGTATATCCTTTTTATTTGGAGCAATTTGATTTTGAGCTATTACAAGCAGGTTTGTCAGAGCAATTGGTACCTTCCAATTTGCTGACATTAGAAGTACGTGAAGCGATAGCAAAACTGGCGTTTTTATATCATTTAACGGCCCTTGATATGCAAAAAGTTGTGATTCTTGCTTTGGATGATGATTTAGGAATTTCCCAGGAACGTTTACGTAAGGCTGCTGCCGATTTTTATAAATTAACCGTGTCAAAGGAGCCGCCAAAATTAGCACGGGTAACTGAACCATTACCAGCAGCAGAAGCAGGGCAAAAAACGAAGGATCAAGAGCTCCAACACTATTTAGAAACGACAGCACCTGTACAAGTGTTACGTGATATTAATAATGGAAAAGAGCCTTTGCAAACTTCTGTCCAGCTAGCGGAAAATTTAATCGTTCAGCATGGTATGCCTATTGGAGTGGTCAATGCTTTGTTAGAATACGTTATGCTAACGACAGATATGAAGCTGCCAAAAAAATATGTGGAAACGATTGCGGATCACTGGGTACGTAAAAATGTTCAAACAGCCAAGGAAGCTATGGAGCTTGCACGTCAAGAGCATGATAAATATACGGCTTGGAAAAATAAGCCACAGACTACAAGTAAAACGAATCAGCAAAACAAAAGACGTTCAGGACAGCAACGTGAAGAAAAAGTGCCTGAATGGTTCTATAAACGGAATGAAAAACAAGAGGAATCTACTTCTAGCACAATAGATTTTGAAAAAGAGCGACAGAAAATATTAGAGATGCTAGGAAAAAGTGAATAGTAAAGAAGGTGAACAACTATCGAACCTATAAATGGACCATTAAAACGAGCAATTAATGTACCCTCGTTTCAAGAACGCTATGAAGCAATGCGACGTGAAATTTTAGAACATCCACGTGTGCAGGAATTTCTAGCTCAGCATGCAGATGAATTAAACTATGACAATATAGAGCGAAATTTACCTAAGCTTCATGAGTTTATTAGTCAATCTACTGAGTGCTGTGGCTGTGACAATACGGAACATTGTACAAACTATTTAAAAGGCTTCCTTCCTACATTAAGGGTAGTACGGAATTCTATTGAAATGGACTATGTACGCTGTGAGCAAAAAATCAGAGAAGAAGAACGTCGAGATGTTGCGAATATGATTGCCAGTATGCACATGCCAAAAGACGTGCTTCAAGCAACTATTCAAGATTTAAGTATTGATGATGAATCACGTGTGACAATTGCACAAAAGGCAGCTCAATTTGTAAAAATGACAAAAGAAACAGGTCAATTACCTTCAAAAGGTTTTTACTTATACGGTAAATTTGGTGTAGGGAAATCTTTTGTACTTGGAGCACTAGCTAATGAATTAGCGTCCACTAAAATTCGCTCTGTTGTGGTTTTTGTTCCAGAGTTTTTACGAGAAATGAAAAACGCCATTGGCGACAATACCTTGAACGAGAAAATTGATTATATAAAAAAAGCTCCTGTTTTAATGCTAGATGATTTAGGCGCAGAAACAATGACGGCTTGGACACGAGATGAAATATTAGGAACTATTTTCCATTATCGTATGGCAGAGCAATTGCCAACGTTTATTACATCTAATTTTAATTACGATGAATTAGAGCATCATTTAGCACAGTCACAAAAAGGTGATATCGAGGTTGTAAAGGCAGGACGTATTATGGAACGAATAAAAGCCTTGACTGAGCCCATTGAAATGCGAGGTAATAATCGTAGAATGTAACATGGCATTGATAGTTGCATTTTTCGACAATCGAGCGTATACTGACTCATATACTTAATATCAATATGCATTGATGAGGACATGAATTTTGTGTATCGGCTTATAGAGAGGGAAGTCATTGGCTGAAAACTTCCTAGTGTGAGCACATCATTTACTACCTACTGAGCAGCGAAAGGGATAATCTTTCGCCGGTCCCTAGCCCGTTAGCTAGCCTTGAGCTTCGTCTGACTTTGGATAAGTCGGAAGGAAGAAGGGTGGAACCACGAGCATACGCTTCGTCCCTTTCGTAGGGACGGGGCTTTTTTATTTGTCTCAGATTTCATTGAAATCGTTGTGTGAAATGGTGGCTCCGCTCATAAAAGGAAAGAAGTAGCTCATGAAAGTAATGTCTCCACTCTAACCGAGTAGGACCCCGCTCAATTCAAGCCGAAGTCACACAAACAATGACTCAAGCTAATCATCAAGCATTATGTATTCAACAAAATGAAGGAGTGCAAAGAATATGTCAGAAATGATTAAATTAACTTTCCCAGATGGCGCTGTAAAGGAATTTGCAAAAGGTACATCAACTGATGATGTAGCATTATCTATTAGCCCTGGCTTACGTAAAAAAGCTTATGCCGGTAAAATCAATGGTGTGTTAGTAGATTTAAAAGCACCAATTGAAGAGGATGCAACAATTGCGATTATTACACAAGATGATGTGGAAGCACTTGAAATTTTACGTCACTCTACTGCCCATTTAACAGCACAAGCTATTAAACGTCTATTCCCAGATGTGAAGCTTGGTATTGGCCCAGTCATTGAAGGTGGTTTCTACTATGATATTGACTCACCAACACCAATTACTGCTGAAGATTTGCCAACAATTGAAAAAGAAATGAAAAAAATTATTGCTGAAAACCTAGAGGTAGAACGTAAAAATGTAAGCCGTGCCGAAGCACAAGCAATCTATGAGGAGATTGGCGATGAATACAAATTAGAATTACTTGAGGCCATTCCAGCAGATGAGCAAGTATCTATTTATTATCAAGGCGAGTTTTTCGATCTTTGCCGTGGTATTCACGTACCATCAACTGGGAAACTACGTGAATTCAAGCTGTTATCATTAGCAGGTGCATATTGGAGAGGGAACTCTGATAACAAAATGCTACAACGTATTTATGGTACAGCGTTCTTCAAAAAAGAAGAATTAAAACATCACCTACAAATGCTAGAAGAAGCAAAAGAACGTGATCACCGTAAAATCGGGAAAGAGTTAGAACTATTTACAACTTCTCAAAAAGTAGGTCAAGGTTTACCACTTTGGTTACCAAATGGTGCAACAATTCGTCGTGTTATTGAACGTTATATTGTCGATAAAGAATTATCACTAGGTTATAAACATGTTTATACACCTGTATTAGGTTCGAAAGAGCTTTATCAAACTTCGGGTCATTGGGATCATTACCAAGATTCTATTTTCCCACCAATGGAGATGGATAACGAGACATTAATTATGCGTCCGATGAACTGTCCTCACCATATGATGGTATACAAAAACAGCATGCATTCTTATCGTAACCTACCATTACGTATTGCAGAGCTTGGTACAATGCACCGTTATGAAATGTCAGGAGCGGTTTCAGGTTTACAACGTGTACGAGGAATGACTTTAAACGATGCACATATTTTTGTTCGTCCAGATCAAATTAAAGCGGAGTTCCAAAAAGTAGTACAGTTAATTTTAGAGGTTTATAAAGATTTCGATTTAAATGATTACTCATTCCGTTTATCTTATCGCGACCCAGCAGATACTGAAAAATACTTCGATGATGATGCAATGTGGGAAAGAGCACAAAGCATGTTAAAAGAAGCAATGGATGAGCTTGGCTTAGATTACTTCGAAGCAGAAGGTGAAGCGGCATTCTATGGTCCTAAACTTGACGTTCAAGTAAAAACAGCGATTGGTAAAGAAGAAACTTTATCTACAGTTCAATTAGACTTCTTATTACCAGAGCGATTTGACTTAACGTATGTTGGGGAAGATGGAAAACCACATCGTCCAGTTGTTATTCACCGTGGAGTTGTATCAACAATGGAACGTTTCGTTGCCTTCTTAATTGAAGAATACAAAGGGGCATTCCCAACTTGGTTAGCACCAGTACAAGTAGAAGTTATTCCAGTATCGAATGAAGCACACTTCGACTATGCAAAACAAATTGAAGAGCAATTAACAGCAGCTGGCTTGCGTGTGGAAATGGATGATCGTGAAGAGAAATTAGGCTATAAAATCCGTGAAGCACAAATGAAAAAGATTCCGTATATGCTAGTAATTGGTGACAAGGAAGTAGAGGCAAATGGCGTAAATGTTCGACGCTATGGCTCAAAAGATTCCGAAACAATTAGCTTTGAGGATTTCCTAGCAACTATAAAAGCCGAAATTACAAAATAAGCTTTCATAATAAAGTACGCTTGCCAAAGTGAGGGTTTCTGTGTAAAATGAATCTTGTTTTTGTATAGAACATTTACATTTAGGCTAAGCTAGTAGTGATAAGAAAATAAACATTTGACAGCTTATCATATACATGCTAATATAGTTAAGGTTAATGAATACAAAGTTTGTGGTTGAAGTAGAGGCTGCCCGCTTCTCACCTGATACAACGCTTTAAAGGCTGTGAACAGGTATGACACGTTGAATTGTTTTGCGTAGACTTGCGCATGCACATATAGCGGGCGGACATCTTCAAAAATGTCCGTCCTTTTTTTATGGACATGACAAGAGGATGTACCGTTCAACCGGGCAAGACTTTGCCCAAACCATGTATTCGCGACAACTACTTGGAGGTGGATTACTATTAGCAAAGACATGTATGTAAACGAAGGCATTCGCGCACGTGAACTTCGATTAATCGATCACAATGGTGACCAGCTTGGTGTAAAGACACGTAATGAAGCGCTAGAAATCGCCACTCGTGTAAACTTGGATCTTGTCCTTGTGGCCCCTCAAGCCAAGCCGCCAGTCGCTCGTATCATGGACTATGGTAAATTTAAGTTTGAACAGCAAAAGAAAGACCGTGAAATTCGTAAAAATCAAAAGGTCATCGTCATGAAAGAGGTTCGTTTGAGCCCATCAATCGATGAGCATGATTTCCAAACGAAGTTACGTAATGCGATTAAATTCCTTGAAAAAGGCGATAAAGTAAAATGTAGCTTACGTTTCAAAGGTCGTGCGATTACACATAAAGACATTGGTCAACGTGTGTTAGATCGTTTTGCTGAAGCTTGTGCTGAAGTATCAACGGTAGAACAAAAACCGAAGATGGAAGGCCGAAGCATGTTCTTAGTTCTTCAACCAAAGAACGAGAAATAATATTAGACGAACAGTTTAGGAGGAATTCGACATGCCAAAAATGAAAACTCACCGTGGAGCTGCGAAACGTTTCAAAAAAACGGGTTCAGGTAAATTAAAATATGACCGTGCTTATGGAAGCCACTTATTCGCAAACAAATCTACGAAACAAAAACGTCACTTACGTAAAGCAAACATCGTTTCATCTGGTGACTTCAAACGCATCAAATCTTTACTTGTTTACATGAAATAATTGACTACAAAAATACTAACATTCATTTTTAAATGAAAAGCAGGAGGTAATTCATATGCCACGCGTAAAAGGCGGAACAGTGACGCGCAAACGTCGTAAAAAAGTATTAAAATTAGCTAAAGGTTACTATGGTTCAAAACATACATTATATAAAGTTGCTAACCAAGCGGTAATGAAGTCAGGTCAATATGCATACCGTGACCGTCGTCAGAAAAAACGTGATTTCCGTAAATTATGGATCACTCGTATCAATGCAGCTGCTCGTATGAACGGTCTTTCTTACAGCCGTTTAATGCACGGTTTAAAAGTTGCTGGTATCGAAGTTAACCGTAAAATGTTAGCTGACCTTGCTGTAACAGATGCTGCAGCATTCACTCAACTAGCAGACGCTGCTAAAAAAGCAGTAGCGAAATAATAGTTGACGTAGTCAACTATTATTTCTGCACCGAAAGCGCAGCGGCAGGTGCAAAATAGGAATTTTCTGCACCGAAAGCATAAGCGACAGGTGTTAAAAAAGACTGATGGATTTTTCCATCAGTCTTTTTTGTGTTAGATTAGTAGTATAACGTTTTCTAGATAAAGGAGTAAGAAATGGGACAAGCATTATTAGCGTATATGAGCATTGTATCGATTGTGCTGCTCATTTTAATGGGTATGGATAAATCGCGTGCTAAAAAACATGAATGGCGTATTGCGGAGCGCACGTTGTTTACGCTTGCCATAGCAGGAGGGGCAGGAGGTGGCGTGCTAGGTATGTATTTATTCCGCCATAAAACACGCCACAATCGTTTTGCATTTGGTTTTCCACTATTAGCAGCCATTCAAATTTTTATCATTGTACAATTGTGGTCATAATTGACATGAATTAAAAACACATCCTCATGATGGGGATGTGTTCCGCATAAGCTGTTCAATGGGCTGCTTCCAATTAATTTTTGCGTTTGGATAGTTCAATAAAATTTCCTGCTGTAAATATTCAAAGTCGCTTTTGGAGAGGCCTTGCAGCGTCGCAGCGTCACGCGCACCGACAAAAATAGTCACAACCTCGAAAGCATCCTCTGTCGTGCCTAGGTATTTTTCACCTTCAAAAAGAGCACCCTTATAGGAAATGAAGAAATTCTTTCGCACATTTTTAACGTCATCGTAAAAATAATATTGGCCTTTTTCATAGGCTTCATCAAGTTTGCGTTTAGGATCGGTTATATAACGAATCGCTTTATAAAATACATAGATAATAAGCGCTATCACAGCAAGTCGAATTAGTAACGGCAACATTTTTAAATTTTCCCCCTTGAAGAAAGGTTATTCTTTCCTATACGATTAGAGAGGTCAAATAGTTTCATTTTATTTAAAATATTTTTTTAGAAATTTAGGAGATAAAAATGAATTTACAACAATTGTTTACAATGCAACAAGAGCTGGATGATTTTATCGAGCAAACACAAAATATTCAGCAAGATGTGTTTCAGGAAAAGGGCTTAGCCTTAATGGTAGAGTTAGCAGAGCTTGCGAATGAAACGCGCTGCTTTAAGTTTTGGAGCACAAAGGGGCCTTCAGCACGTGAGGTTATTTTAGAAGAATATGTGGATTCTATTCACTTTATCTTATCGCTTGGCTTATTAAAGGGCTATACATCGATTGAAAAGTGGCCTGTGGTAGAAGAAAATCGAGATTTAACAGCCATTTTTTTAGAGACACAAAGTGCTATTTTAACATTTATTCAGCAACCTACCAAGGAGCGCTACTTAGCCATTTGGCAATGCTACGGGGTACTCGCGTATAACCTCAGTTTTACATTTGAGGACGTGGTTGGCGCTTATATTGAGAAAAACCAAGAAAATTACCAGCGTCAGCGTTCAGGATATTAAAGTAAGAAATACACTAATTTTCAGACGATTAAGCTAGGAATATTTCGGTAAACGAAGTATAATAAAGTAGATACGAGAAGTAGGAGGCAAAAGGATGACACAACTAGATTCAACATTGCAAATGTTTAAAGATTTAACAGATGCGAATGGTATTGCAGGTAATGAGCGTGCACCTCGTGAGGTCATGAAAAAATACATTGCACCATATGCAGACACTGTAGAAACAGATAACTTAGGTAGTGTAATTGCTAAAAAAGTAGGCGATGAAAACGGTCCTAAAATTGTCGTAGCAGGACATTTAGATGAAGTAGGTTTCATGGTAACGCAAATCGATGACAAAGGCTTTATTAAATTCCAAACTGTAGGTGGCTGGTGGAGTCAAGTAATGCTTGCACAGCGTGTAACGATTACTACTCGCAAGGGTGATGAAGTGATTGGGGTTATTGGTTCAAAACCACCTCATATTTTACCTGCAGATGTACGTAATAAAGTAGTAGACATTAAAGATATGTTTATTGATATTGGTGCTGCTTCTAAAGATGAAGTACTTGAGTGGGGCGTGCGTCCTGGCGATATGGTAACACCATACTTTGAATTTAATGTTATGAAAAATGATAAGTATCTATTAGCAAAAGCTTGGGATAACCGTATCGGTTGTGCTATTGCGATTGATGTTATGAAAGCGTTACAAAATGAAAAGCATCCTAACATTCTTTATTCAGTAGGGAATGTACAAGAAGAAGTGGGGCTTCGCGGTGCTAAAACAGCAACACATAAAATCCAACCAGATATTGGATTTGCAGTAGATGTAGGTGTAGCAGGAGACACGCCAGGTGTTACAGCTAAAGAATCAACTAGTAAGATGGGTGCTGGCCCACAAATCGTTGTGTATGATGCATCTATGGTATCACACCGTGGCTTACGTGAATTCGTATTAGATGTAGCAGATGAGCACAATATTCCATATCAATTTGAAGCGATGGCTGGCGGTGGGACAGACGCTGGCTCCATCCACGTAACAGCAAATGGCGTACCAGCACTATCCATCGGTATTGCGACACGCTACATCCATTCACATGCAGGTATCCTACATCGTGATGATTATGATAACGCTGTTAAATTAATGGTAGAAGTTATTAAAAAATTAGACCGTGATGCAGTCAATAAAATTACATTTGATTGATTGAATGATAAGAACTAAATAGAATTCCCATAGTTTTGCCTTCTAACGACAATGTTAGGAGGCTTTTTTCGTTGCTCAAACCAATATAGCTTACTTAAGAGGGAATAGTTAGGATATCATAGCAAATGTTACACAATAGTCATTAGTACATACTAGATAGCAAGTTGAAAATGAAACCAAAATACTATTTTTGAAAATTAATTTTGTATGGTATAATTTCCTATAAAAGGAGTGGATTTATTTGGGAATTCAAAAAGTAATCAAGTTTTTATTATGTTTATCTCTTAATTTATGTATCATAAATTATCCTAGTATTTCTTTTGCTGAAACACTTGATACGAATACATCTAGTGAAAAAAGCATATCTGACATTGATACAGGTATAGCAAACTTGAACTACAATAACAAGGAAGTATTAGCAGTGAATGGTGACAAGGTTGATAGCTTTGTTCCAAAAGAAGGTATTAACTCAAATAATAAATTTATAGTGGTTGAACGTAACAAAAAATCACTTACAACTTCACCAGTGGATATTTCAATTATTGATTCTATGGCGAATCGTACATATCCAGGAGCATTACAACTTGCAAACCGAGCTTTTGTAGACAATCAACCTAGTTTATTGGTAGCTAAAAGAAAACCTCTAAATATTAGCATTGATTTACCTGGCATGAAAAGGGAAAATACTATAACGGTGGATAATCCAACATATGGTAATGTGTCTGGGGCAGTAGATGAGTTAGTATCTACTTGGAGTGAGAAATATTCCACAACACATACTTTACCTGCAAGACTACAATATTCTGAATCTATGGTTTATAGCAAATCTCAAATAGCGAGTGCTCTGAATGTTAACGCTCAAGTTCTTGACAATTCACTAGGGATTGACTTTAATGCGATTGCGAACGGCGAGAAAAAAGTGATGGTTGCAGCATACAAACAAATATTTTATACCGTAAGTGCTGAACTACCTAACAATCCATCAGACCTTTTTGATGATAGTGTCCATTTTGAAGAATTAACGCGTAAAGGGGTAAGTAATGATGCTCCTCCTGTTATGGTATCAAATGTAGCTTATGGTAGAACAATTTATGTGAAATTAGAAACAAGCTCTAAGAGCAAGGATGTACAAGCTGCTTTTAAAGCCTTACTGAAGAATGTCAATACGAATGTAGAAACTAGTGCACAGTACAAGGATATTTTTGAAGAAAGCTCCTTTACGGCTGTAGTATTAGGAGGAGATTCACAAAAGCATAATCAAATTGTCTCAAAGGACTTTAATGATATTCGAGGAATAATTAAAGATAATGCAGAATTTAGTCTTAAAAATCCAGCATATCCAATTTCGTATACAAGTGTTTTCTTAAAGGATCATTCAATTGCTGCTGTTCATAATAATACAGATTATATTGAGACGACATCTACAGAATATTCTAAAGGAAAGATCATCCTTGATCATTATGGTGCATATGTTGCTCAATTTGAAGTAGCCTGGGACGAATTTTCCTATGATGAAAATGGAAATGAAGTATTAACCCATAAAACTTGGGATGGAAATTGGAAGGACAAAACAGCTCATTTCTCTACAGTAATACCACTTCCTGCTAATTCAAAAAATATAAGAATTTATGCAAGAGAGTGTACAGGTCTTGCATGGGAATGGTGGAGAACGGTTATTGATGAATATAATGTTCCAATGTCTAATGAAATCAAAGTCTCCATTGGAGGAACGACATTATACCCAACAGGTAGTATTAATTAACATCAAAATTCATCATAATGATGTGAAAAATGATATTCAATTTCGATAATAGCGTTTTACCTCCTAACAAATTATTGTTAGGAGGTTTTTTGCGTTGGTTAGAACCTGTACAAGTCCGATTGGTGAAAGCAATTAATCCGTGGGAGATGAAAGCCCCCACGGATTGCATTCAAGATTCATAAACCATCTTATTGTTGAAAGAGGTGATGATAGTCTGTAAAGATAATAATTCAATAGCATTTGCTTCAATAGCTTCAGTAGAGCAGCAAGCAAGCGAATATTGTCCTTCGAGATGGGTGGATAAAAAAGAAAGAATGTCACAATGGTTACCATGGAAATGAATAGTGCCATCCATTATTTTAAAAGAAAAAGATTGAAGTGGCGTTGATAAGCCAATGCCTAAGTATTTGATGTAGGCTTCCTTTAATGTCCAAAGCTTAAAAAAATAATCTAATTGATCCTTGTCCGATAACGTGATGAGATCCTTATATTCCTCAGAGGAGAATATATGCTGGGCAAGATTGAGATCCAATAAATGATGCTTTTCAATGTCAACGCCAATTTCTGTATTACTGACACCACAAAAAACATAATTTCCTGAATGAGAAACATTGAAAAAGGCATTTGGTAAATTTTTAATAAAAGGTTTGCCATACGAATTATTAGCAAATTCAATAGTACAGGGGGCTATATTAAAATTTGTTGAAATTAAATATCTAGCTAATATATCCCCAAATAGCCCTCGCTTGTAGTCTTCTTTATAGTGAAATTTTTGAAGTCTATTTTTTTTCTCATTGGAAATAAAAGCTGTAAGTTTCGAATGGTACATGTCAAAGTGTACATCTGTAATTGAAAGTAAAGCCAGTTTTATAATAATTATACCCTCCTATTCGTTTAGCCTTTCGATAATTGCTGTCTATATTCTTTAGGTGTGAGGTCTAGATAACGTTTAAATAGTTCTGAAAACCTTCCGGCACTTTGATAGCCTACTTTCCGAGCAATCTCATTAATAGGAAGCTCTGTATGAGCTAGTAGTTTCTCAGCCTGATGGACTCGTTGCTTTTGGATATATTCAGTAATTGTACAATGATACACTTCTTTAAATAGCTTTTTTAATTTTGTAGCACCCATACATGAAATTTTCGTTAAATGATCTAATGTTAGTTGAAGCGTATAGTAATTTTCGATATGAGCGGCTACATGCTCAATATGGTGAATATCTTCTTTAGAAATTTGTGAGCAATGACATGTTTTATCAGAAAGGGCTCGTTCCATAATGAGAGCCAATGCTTCATATACTTTTCCTTCATAAAAAAGGGCAGAAGTTAGGTCGGAACCTCGATAAGCAGCTATTTGTCGAAGGAGAATAACCATCTCTGAAAAAGTAGATGTCGCTTTTAATGTTGTTAACGCTTGTCGTGGATTCACATATTTTTCACCATATTTATATGCTAAAAATTGATCACAAAATGTAGCAGTAAACTCAATGCCAATTGATTGTACTGGAATATTTTTATGAATAATAGCACTATATTTTTCACCTTTGCTCCAATAGCTTCTTATATAGCCAGACTTTAATGGTTGATAAGGATGAAGCTCCTCGCCTGAAATAGATTCGTAGTATGTGATTGTTAGTAGCTCAGGCATCGTTAATTCTAATCGATGATCCTCAAAAAAATAAAAATCATGAATAAGAATAGAAAACATATCTTTGGCATGATATATCCAATAATACCCGTTACCTAAAGCTGGATCAATTGTGAAAGTAGTTCCTATGGCGTTATATTTACTCTTCTGATCATCTTGTGAAAATCCATTTTTTAATAATAGAGGTTCAAAATGTTGTAAAGTCATTTGCTTTCCCCTTCCCTCAATTAGACATTCCTTTTCCTTGATTAGACGTAAACACAGTGTGGGCATATTTTTATGTACTGTTATTCATTATAATAGATAATGATAATCGTTATCAATTAAAGATGCTAATTATAGTAAAAATTACAATAGAAAGGGATTGTGATGTAAATATGTATACACAAACGATGCAACAAAAAACGCTTACGATGAAAGATTTAATAACAGTCGGTATTTTCTCAGCGCTTTTCTTTATATTTATGATGATTGGGTCAGCCTTTTTCGCACCCAACCCTGTATTGACTTTTTTAATGCCAGCGGGTGCAGCCCTATTAACGGGCCCTATTTATTTATTAATGCTAGCGAAAGTACCGAAATTTGGTCCAATACTAATTTTGGGGATATTGATAGCGATTATTACGTTCGTAACAGGGATGTACTGGTTATGGTCATTAGCATGTATAGTACTAGCTTTGCTAGGCGAATTCATTGCATCAATTGGCAAGTATAAAAATAATACGATTAATATGATGAGTTATATTGTTTTTTCACTTCATCCTATGGGGTCTTACATAATGCTATGGTTCAATCAACAAGCATATAAGGAGTATTTAGTAGGTCAAGGAACAGAACAAGCTTATATGGATACGATGCTAACAACGGCCCAAAACTGGATGCTACCAGCAATGATTATTGGTACAATGCTCTGCGCACTCATTAGTGGTTTTTTAGGGAAAAAATTATTGAAAAAACAGTTTGAGAAATCTGGGGTACTGGCATAGCTAGAGTGGTGAAACTTTAAGATTAAGGGAGAAGATTTATATGTATGAGCAGAGCAATGTGCATATGCAAGTTTCCACCGTCAAGCTTGATCCAAGAACAAAAATATACCTGCTACTGTTAGTGAATGTTGCGGTGTTTTTGTCACCTTCTTTTCAATACGAACTGCTATTAATGGTCATCATATTTAGTCTTTGTCTATTGATGGGTATGTTGTCATTTTCAATAAAAATGATGCTAGGATATGGATTTATTCTAGGTATTCACTTTATAAGTGAAAGATTTTTATCTGGTACATGGGAGCTAATGTTTGTCTCGTTTGCTATGTTTATTAGAAAAATTTTTCCATGTGTTGTCATGGGAGGGTTACTAGTTGGGACTACCAAAATCAATGAATTTATGACGGCCTTAGGAAAACTACGACTTTCAAAAAAAGTAATTATTCCATTAGCAGTCATGTTACGCTATTTTCCTATGATTGGGGAAGATTGGCGCTATATAAAGGATGCGATGAAATTAAGGGGCATTTCTCCCTCCATCATAGGCTTTCTAACAAAACCTATGCAAACGGTTGAATGCATATATGTTCCTTTAATGATGGCAGCATCCAAAATTGCTGATGAATTATCTGCTGCAAGTATAGCGAGAGGAATTGAAAACCCGAAAGAGCGCTCTTGCTTTCAACATGTACATTTTCAACTAAGCGATAGTATTGTCGTTTTTGTATTGACGTTTTTTGTATTTGGAGGGCTGTTCATATGTTGAAAATCGAGCAATATTCATTCCATTATACAGATGAGAAAAGTGAAGGTATCGAAAATATAAATTTTCATGTGAAAAGAGGACAGTGCATTTTATTATGTGGTAAAAGTGGCTGTGGGAAAACAACGATTATCAGAGCAATTAACGGTTTAATTCCTTATTTTTATTTCGGTCAACTTAAAGGGCAAGTGATGTTAAATAATCTACCTGTAGAAAATAGAAAGATGTATGAATTAAGTGAACAGGTAGGGACAGTTTTTCAAAATCCACGATCACAGTTTTTTAACGTTGATACAGATAGTGAGATTGTATTTGGAATGGAAAACATGGCATATCCAAAAGAAATGATGGAAGAAAGAATGCAAGAGATTACATTGGAACTTCGTTTAGAAAAGCTTCGTCGTCGTAATATTTTTCATTTATCAGGTGGTGAGAAGCAGAAGATTGCCTTTGCGAGTATCTATGCTGTTGCACCGGATGTTTTTGTGCTAGATGAGCCTTCGTCTAATTTAGATGCGGCTGCTATTGAAGAATTAAAGGAGATGATTGCCTTACTAAAAATGCAAGGTAAGACGATTATTATATCTGAACATCGACTTTATTATTTAAGAGATTTAATTGATACTGCCATTGTGTTAAATAAGGGACAAATTGTATCAACTTATACACAAAAGGAATTTTTACAGCTTTCGAATCAACAGCTGGAACAATTGGGGCTACGCACGCTTTATTTAAGCAATGTACAGTTTCAACATCGACAGCAGCCTGCTAAACATAAAGTCCATGAACTTGTTGTGAAGGATGTTACGATTTCACATAAAAAGAGAAATATACTGGAAAATATACACTTTGCAGCAAAAAGCGGCGAAATTATTGCCATCACAGGACATAATGGGGCAGGGAAAACGACCTTTGCTAGATCGCTATGTGGTCTACATAAAATAACATCTGGAAATATTTATTTTAATAATCAAAAACTAACTTCGAAAAAACAAGCACAGCTCTCCTATCTGGTGATGCAAGATGTTAATTATCAGTTATTTGCTGAAACAGTCGAAAAGGAATGTGTCTTTGGGGTGAAAAATCCTGATTCAAATTTAGTACAACAGGTATTGGAGGAGATGGATTTATTAGAGTTGACAGACCGACACCCTAATACATTATCAGGTGGACAAAAACAAAGGCTTGCAGTAGCGGCTAGTTTAATAAGTGAAAAGGAAATTTTAGTATTTGATGAACCGACAAGTGGACTAGATTATGACAGTATGCAAAAGGTGGCAAGTATTTTAAAAAGTTTAGCGGAGGCTAATAAAATTGTTTTTGTTATAACACATGACCTGGAATTTATAGCGACCTGCTGTCACCGTATTCTTCGTTTTGAAGATGGAAAGAAGCAAGACGATTATATACTGAATAAAGAAAATCAGCAGTATACAATTGATGCTTTCACTCTACAGCAAGGTTAGCGGCTGCTGAGTAAAGTACAATGTAAAATTACACAGATGATTGTGTAGGAAGGGGCTGAATAACAATGGAAAAAGCACTACAAAATAAAAATCCGATCTTCATGCTTCTTTCTTGGGCAGGAAAAGATAAAAAATATTTATATTTATCGGTTTTATGTTCTTTAATTAGTGGTCTTTCTACAATTGTACCTTATTTCGTTATTTATCAAATTATTGAGCAAGTCTATCACAATACCTTAACGGAAGCCTTATTAATTCAAAATTTATTACTTTTGATTACATCGATCATTGTTCGATTTGGGCTCTTTGCTATTTCTGGTACTCTCTCGCATAAAGGAGCCTATCGAACGTTATTTAAAGTGCGTTGTCAAGTAACAGAGCATATGGCACAAGTACCATTAGGCTCTTTAAATGAACGAAATACAGGGGAAATTAAAACATTATTAAATGAAGAAATCGAAAAATTAGAATTATTTTTAGCCCATCATTTACCAGAGCTCATCTTTTATATGAGTGGTCCAATAGCTGTCTTTATCTATTTATGTACGGTAAATGTACCGTTAGCGCTTATTTCGTTTATTCCATTAATCATTGCAGTAGCAGTTATGGCCATCATGTTTCGTGGTACGAATCAAATGATGGATCGTGCAGCACGTTCTATAGCTAATTTAAATGCAATCATTATCGAATATATTCAAGGCATGCGTTTAATTAAGGCATTTAACATGAGCAGTTCATCTTTTCAAAAGTTTGCTAAAGCTGTAGATGATGAATTTAAGACATGGAAAGAAATATCTTTGAAAATGGGCCCACCATATGCGAGCTATATCATTATTATAGAGTGCGGTTTATTGCTAATGGTGCCCATAGGTGGCATGTGGTTCTTAAATGGTAGCTTAACAGGAAGTGTCTTTATTCTTTTTGCATTTGTAGGTTCATTGTATTTAACAGAACTACGCCCTCTACAAGAATTAGGCATGAACTTTGCACAAGTATTAAATGCTGTAAAGAAATGTGTAACTTTTTTAGAAACACCTGTTTTTGAACAAGGGCAAGCATTTCCAAAGAATTATACTATTGAATTGAAAAATGTTAACTACTCTTATGATGGGCAGAAAGAACATTTAAAAAATGTGAATCTAACGATTGCTGAAAATGAAAAAATAGCTATTGTCGGTGCTTCAGGTTCAGGGAAAAGTACAATTGTCCAGTTGATTTCACGCTTTAATGATGTTCAACAAGGGGAAGTGTTAATCGGCAATCAAAACGTCAAGGCTATTGAGTATGAGGAATTATTAAAAAATATAACGATAGTATTCCAAAAGACATTTTTAACGAGTGGGACCGTTTTCGAAAATATTGTTATGGGTTCTAGCGCCACACTTGATGAAGTAAGAGAAGCAGCAAAAAAGGCCCAAATTGATGATTTTATCATTTCATTACCAGATGGTTATGATACGAAGGTAGGGAGCTTTGGCATTAGATTTTCTGGTGGTGAAAAGCAGCGTATTGCGATTGCACGTGCCATTTTAAAAAATGCGCCTATACTAATATTGGATGAAGCCACATCCGCAGCCGACCCAGAAAATCAAGCCGAAATTGATCAGGCCATTGCTGAGCTTTGTGTAGGTAAAACGGTTATTATCATTGCACATCGTCTTGGAATGATTAAGCATTGTGATCGAGTGGCCATTGTCGAAAATGAAACAATTCAAGCGTGTGGAACACATCAAGATATGCTAGAAGAATGCCCTTCATATAAAAAAGTTTGGCAGGATTATAGCAAAGCTAGAGAAATTACGTATGAATTGTAAGATATTTATCTTGGTTCAGCAGATGTCACATATTTGGAAGAAAATTACCTACGTAGCGACGGGTACAATTACGCCAAGGCGTAATTAATGGATGAAGGAGAATCTAGTATGGACAAAAAACATGCATTTAGAAAAAATATTTCTTTTTATCTTTCTGTTGTTTTCAATGTCATCGAAGGGATGCTAGCTGGTTTTAATTTTATCGTTTTATACTACACGATTAAAGCCTTAATTACAGAGCAATTAACGATGAGCATGTTAACTCAAACTATATTATTATTAGGTGCTGTTTTTGTTATTCGCTTAATTGTCTATGCATTTGGTTATACGAGAGGGCAAATTGGTGGTGCGCAAGTAAGTAGAATTCTTCGCTTGTCGCTGGGCGATAAAATGAAAAAAATACCACTTTCCTCCTTTACGAAGGCACAAATTGGCGAGTACATTAATGCAACGACAACAAGTGTTAATAATTATGAAAATATTTTGACTCATAAAATTGGTGATATTATAAAAAATACTTCGTTTAGCTTACTGTTAATTGGCTTCGTTGCAACGCATTCGATATCTGCTGGAATAGTTCTTTTATGTTCAGGCTTATTATTATTACCATCACTTTACTTGTCCTTTTTAATGGTAAAAAAATACGGGAACGAGAAGAAAAATATTATGACAAAAAATACAAGTGATGTAGTGGAGTATATTAATGGTATTCAAACGCTACGATCATTTGGTTTAGGTGGTGTTAAAAATAAAGCAACAACTGATTCTATGAAAGCCTATAGTGATATTAGTTATGTATATGAGATCAAAGTAATTCCAATTGGTACGATATTTAGTATTCTCTGTTGGTTCAGTTTACCGATTGTTCTTTATTTAGCAGGTCATCAATGGTTGGCAGGAAATCTAGAGGCTTCTTCCTTCTTTCTAATTAGCATCAGTCCTTTATTTACATGTAAATTGTTTGGCACACTTTTTATTGACCTTACCTCTTATAAAAATTTTATGATTGCCAAACGTCAAATTGAAGCTGTATTAGATGCAGAGGAAGAGCCATCAAGTGATGCCTTTTTTGAACCTGAACAATATAGTATAGCTTTTCACAATGTGAATTTCGCCTATAGCCAAGAAGAACCTGTATTGCGTGATATTAATTTTGAAATTGGGTCTTCCCAGTTTGTAGCAATTGTCGGGCCATCGGGTTCGGGAAAATCAACTATTTTAAATTTAATCACAAAATATTATGAGCCTAATCGTGGTGATATTTTAATTGGTCAGCAAACGATTCAATCGATCGCTACTGAAAAAGTAATGCAAAAAATTTCAATGGTTGATCAAGATACTTTTTTGTTTAATGACACGATATTAAATAATATTCGCTATACAAAGCCAGAAGCAACAAAACAAGAAATTATTAATGCTGCAAAAGAGGCCAACTGCCATGATTTTATTGAGAAGTTGGAGTATGGCTATGACACAATCATTGGGGAAAATGGTAATAAGTTATCTGGTGGTGAAAGGCAGCGTATATCCATTGCACGTGCCATTTTAAAGGACAGTCCTATACTTTTATTAGATGAAGCGACCGCTTCGTTAGATATCGAAAATGAGTTAGCTGTAAAAGAAGCGATTAAAAATCTTTTGAAAAAGAAAAAAACAGTGGTGATGATTGCCCATACACTTTCCATTATTAAAAATGCAGACAATATATTAGTTGTGGATGGAGGACAAATCGTTGAAGAAGGGTCACATCAAAGTCTTATCGCTAAGGAGGGCAAATATGCAGCTATGTGGAAAAAAGAACATCAATTAAGTATCGTCTAACAAATAGATGTTAACAGAGAGAATGGAGGCGAAAAGGATGTCTCAGCAAATGGATTGGTATTTACAAGAAGTAGAACGATATGAAGAATTGGGCTTTTTAAGAAAGAAAACATTAATGGAAGAGCTTGACATCATTGCTCAACGATTTCCGCATCATCTGGCAGTAGTGGAAGGGAATCGACGCTTAACTTATGAAGAGCTGCTTCAAGAAATTAAGCAATTATCGACAGGCTTTTTATCTTTAGGTTGGCAGCAGGGTGATCGGGTTTTAATGCAGCTACCAAATACAATTGAATTTATTACTGTTTTATTTAGTCTGTTAAAAATAGGTGTGCAGCCTGTTTTGATGTTGCCATCCCATAGAGAAGTAGAAATCGATACAGTTGCCAAAATGGTTCAGCCAATAGCTTATATATGTTGCAGTAGTTATCTAGGTTTCCAGTATGAATGTATGGCCGCACAGGTAATTCCTCAGCATAAAAGTATTCGATATATTGTGACGGTTGGGGAATCCACCATACAGTGGCCAGCATCCTATACACATGTAACAGTAGATCAACTGAAAGAAAGGAACTATTCATTAGCAATTAGCGCTTCACCTCACTATAGAGATACTGCATTATACTTATTGTCTGGTGGCACAACAGGCATTCCCAAAATAATTCCGAAAATACATGAAGCTTATGCCTATAATGCATTCGCCTCTGCTGAAAAATGTGGAATGACTCCTGAAACGGCATACATGGCTGTACTATCGATTTCACATGATTATCCGTTATGCTCACCAGGTATATTAGGTACTCTTTTTACAGGTGGAAAAGTGGTATTATGTCAAACCTCTAGCTTTGATGAAGCATTTCATGAAATCGAAAAAGAACAGGTGACACATACCGCCATTGTACCAACAATTGCTAGCCTTTGGTTAGAAGCATTTGAATGGTATGAAGATTTGAATATGTCGAGCTTAGAGGTGGTCTTAATTGGCGCTGCTCACATAGAGCAGGAAATGGCTGTTCAATTTATGAATACATTTCACTGTAAAATACAACAAGGATACGGACTCGGCGAAGGGATTACTTGTTTCACAGCATTAAATGATCCTGTGGAAATTGTTACAAGCTGTCAAGGGCAGGCAATTTCGATAGGTGATGAAATAAAGATTATAGATGAGCTAGGAAGAGAAGTTCCTCAGGGTCAGCTTGGAGAATTGGTGGCAAAAGGTCCGTATACATTTGGCGGATACTATCAAGCATCTGCTTTAAATGCAGAAATTTTTACCAAGGATTACTTTTTACGTACTGGTGATAAGGCTCGTATTACATCAGATGGAAATATACAAATTGTCGGTCGAGTAAGGGAGCAAATTAATCGTGCAGGTGAAAATGTTATACCATCTGAAATTGAAAGTTTTTTACGTACACAGCCAATGATAAAAGATGCTGCTGTTGTTGGTTTACCAGATAAGGATCTAGGAGAAAGCATTTGTGCATTTATAGTGACCGATGGACAAAGAATGGAACGAGATGAGATATGTAGTTATTTATTTCATATAGGTGTTGCTCCATATAAACTTCCAGATCGAATCATATATGTTGAGCGATTACCGTTTATAAATGTAGGGAAAGTGGATAAAAAAAAATTAAAACAGATGGCTATGGAAAGTGAGGCGTCTATGCATTGAAATTAGAAAGTGATTTAGACATCATCCGAAATCTAGCATTAGAAGTCAATCAACTCCTCGGTATAAAGAAAGAAATACGCGCGGATCAAAATTTATTGGAGTTAGGCTTAAACTCCTTACAAGTCATGAAATTAGTCAGCAAACTAAAAAAAGCTGGCATTACCATTACTTTCAAAGAATTAATATCGGAACCTTATTTGAGCGCTTGGTACGAATTATTAAATAGAGAGGCTGTCCATTCAATAAATAGTGATAACTCCCTATTAGAAAATCAAGATAAAACAATACCTAATATGTATGAGCCATTTCCATTAACAGATGTACAGTATGCCTATTGGGTTGGGCGACAAAGCGGTCAATATTTAGGCGGAAATGGCTGTCATGGTTATATGGAAATTAACGGTCAACATATTGATATAGAGCGGCTTGAATCGGCATGGGCCATCATTGTCCAGCATCATCCTATGCTCCGTGTTAAGTATACGGAGGATGGCCAACAGCAAGTTTTAACAGCATCCCCTTTTACAGCTATTGCTGTTCACGATTTAACAACATGTTCACAAGACGAGGTTAATCAACAATTAGAAGCTATTCGTGCGAATACTTCACATCGGCTATTGGCAATTGATCAAGGGGAAGTAGCTCGATTACAGCTATCTCTATTGCCTGATGGTAAAACGCGACTTCATTTCGATATCGACTTACTTGTAGCTGATGTGCAAAGTTTCCAAATCATTTTACATGATTTAGCGGCTGCTTATACTAGACAACAAAAACCAAAAGCACCTGAAAATTGGAACTTTGCGAAATATCTTTATGATAAAAAATTAGCAAATGCTGATGAAGAACGTTATGCCGAAGCCTATTGGAAAAACAGGTTAGCCACTTTACCATTAGGTCCTAAACTACCGTTGTCAAACAATGCTGCGTTGATACAACACGAACCTAAATTTACAAGAAGAGAGTACTTTTTAGAAGATACTGCTTGGAGCAAGCTGCAATTGATTGCGTCTCGTTATAACGTTACTTCTGCGATGGTATTGTTAGCAGCTTATGCTTACACATTAAATAAGTGGAGCAGTGAATCCCGTTTTCTTATGAATATACCATTGTTCAATCGAGATACTTTGTCTGAAGAGCTAGAGCATGTTGTAGCTGATTTTACTACCTTGTTATTATTGGAGGTTGATAGTGAAACACAACAGTCTTTTTTAGCCTTTACAAAAAGTTTACAACAGCAATTTCATCAAGATATGAACTATACGGCTTATTCAGGGGTCAAAATTCAACGAGATTTAGCTAAGTATCACCCAGATGAAAAAGCCTTTGCTCCAATCGTTTTTTCATGTAATTTAGGTGTACCACTTATTAATGAAGAATTTAAAGATGCATTTGGCAAGATTCATTACATGATTTCTCAAACACCTCAAGTTTGGTTAGACTTTCAAATGTTTGATATGGATGGTGGTTTATTATGTATTTGGGATGGTTTAGATGACATATTTCCATCAGGTTTATTGGATGACATGTTTGATCTGTTTATCAAAACCATTCATTGGTTAATTGAAGACGAACAGCATTGGCTCCAACATCCAGCTATCGAAACGAAAGCACAAATAGCAAGACGTCAAGTAATAGAAGATTCCATAGTAACAGATTCTGCACAGTGCTTGCATACGTCTTTCTTTGAAATAGCAAAGCAACAACCATATGCTATAGCGCTAATAGATGGGATAGACCATCATGAAATAACTTATAAACAACTGTCCTTACAGGCAGAACAGGTGGCTGCCACATTGTTACATAACGGCTTTAAAAAAGGTGATCGAGTAGCGATTTCATTGCCGAGAGGATTAGAGCAAATTCAAGCAATTTTAGGGGTTTTGGCTATTGGGGGATGCTTTGTTCCAGTACATGTGACACAGCCAAGTGAACGCTATAAAAAAATTATGGAAAAGGCTAATGTAAGCTTTATCTTAACAGCTGCTCCCTATGAGGCAAAATATAAAAATATTGATCAAGTACAAGTTATTAAAATAGAACAAACACAACAATTTGGTCATGTGACATTGCCTAAAGTGGATGTAAACAGCTCAGCTTATATTATTTTTACATCAGGCTCAACGGGAGAACCAAAAGGTGTGGAAATTAGTCATAAAGCAGCTTGGAATACAATTGCAGATATCAATCAAAAATATAACATAAGCATGGAAGATCGTATTTTAGCAGTATCCTCATTAGATTTTGATTTGTCTATATACGATATATTTGGTCTTTTGAGTGTTGGTGGCAGCATTGTTCTTCTTTCAGACGATACGGCTCGAAACGCTGATATTTGGTTAAAGTTGGTTCGTCATTATCATGTTACACTATGGAATTCTGTACCCGCTTTATTGAAAATGTTTTTAATAGAGGCAGAAAGTGCAAAATTAATTTGTTTAGATTTACGTATCGTCATGCTGTCAGGTGATTGGATTAACTTAGATATTCCTGACCGATTGTTAAAAGTAGCACCGAGAGGTTTATTAGTAGCGATGGGTGGTGCGACAGAAGCGGCAATCTGGTCCAATTACTATAATGTTGATCACCCGTTACCAGCAAGTTGGCGATCTATCCCTTATGGAAGACCATTGAGAAATCAGTTTTATAGAGTGATTGATGTAAATGGAGAAGATTGTCCGAATTGGAAAGCAGGAGAATTGTGGATAGGCGGCGCTGGTATAGCCAAAGGGTATGTAGGAGAACCACAATTAACTGCTGAGCGTTTTATAGAAGAAAAAGGTATTCGCTGGTATAAGACAGGGGATAATGGGCGATTTTGGCATAATGGGCTTATTGAATTTTTAGGAAGAAATGATTCCCAGGTAAAGGTACGGGGTCATCGTATTGAATTAGGTGAAATCGAAAGTGTTATGCGAAGCTATGAGAAAGTGGAGGATGCCGTTGTCACTGTCAGAGGAGAGGAAAGCCAATATTTAGCTGCTTATATTGTAAGTTGTTCAGAAAAAGAGCAGGTACAATCTATAAAGAACAATAAACCCATGATTGATTGGTCTAACATAGATCAATTAAAAGCGTCAGGGTATTTTTTAAAAAATGTAAATGAGAATGAATATCGTTATCGATTATTTAAAAATTATTGTACCCACCTCACTACGGAAACGATTTGTAAAATACTTGTCAGATGTGGTTTTCCAATAGAAAAAGATGCAAGCTACAATAGGATAACGATCATAGAGCGAGAAAAGATCAACAGTCGATATCAAAGCTTAATCGATCAATGGTTTAGATTTTTAGAAAAAAACAATATCGTTTCATGTGATGGGCCGATTATTCATAATAAACAATGCTTAATCGTCCAAAATGAAGAATCGTTTCATCGTTTAAATAAAAAACAAACAACATATATAAATGAATTTATTTCTACCTTTTTTGAAAAAGGCTATGCACTTTTAACTGGTGAAATAGAGCCTTTAGAATTATTGCTTCCTCATAATGTACACACTTTAGAGCAATTGACAGATAACCTATCTGATGGAAACAAACAGCAAGAAGTATTCATAAACTTGATTCAAACGGTATTAAATCATCGAATAGAACGTCAAGCACCACTCAAAATATTAGAGATTGGGACGCGTCATATCAACACACTTCAAATAGTAATGGAAGCATTTTCGACAGATGAGCTACATTATACGGCTACAGATGAATCCAACTATTTTTTAAATCGTGCTCAACAAATTGTAGGGTCACAACCGAATATCCATTACAAAATGCTTGATATAAATAAGTGCCCGATTTCTCAAGGCTTTGTAGATGGTGACTATGATGTGATTGTGGCTTCTCATTCTTTACATAGAGCAGCCCATATTAGAAATTCACTTAAACATTTAAAAAAGCTATTAAAGCATGGCGGTTTATTCATTCAATTAGAAATGACGGAAAATAATCCTCTGCAATTAGTCAGTACAGCATTTTTAGAGGATGGCTTTATACATTATGAGGATGAAAGGGCAAAGACATGCCTTCCCTTATTATCAGAAAATGATTGGCTTTCAGTATTGACAGACGAGGGCTTCACCAATATGACGACGCAGTCTATTGATACCGCGTTTACACAGTATTTATTTGTAGCGCAAGTTGAACGACAATCAACATTAGATTTCCAATTAGAACCACTTCACCGTTACTTAGAACAACGATTACCAAACTATATGATTCCACAAGTCATTATTCAATTAGAGCAGTTGCCTATTACTGCTAATGGAAAAGTAGATCGAGCAGCATTACCAATCCCTCAACAAGAGCAAGCTGATCTAGCTAAAAAGGATTTTATTGCACCAACAACCTCAATCGAATTGAGATTAGCACAAATATGGAAAGAAGTATTAGGGCAAGAAGCCATTAGCATAGACGATCATTATTTTGAGCTTGGTGGAGATTCATTATTAGCTACTCAGCTTAGTGCAAAAATAAAAGAGCAATTTGCTGTCAAAATGAGTTTAGAAGCCATCTTTAATCAACCAGTGTTTCAACAAATGGCCTTGTTATTAGAGGAACTAGTGCACCAAAAGTCAAATGAGGACTCGGAGAAAAAGTTACCAAGTATAGAGCCTAATGAGCAGGATCGTTTTAAGCCGTTCCCATTAACAGACGTTCAGCAAGCCTATTGGTTAGGCCGTAGCGGCATTTATGCGTACGGGGATGTATCTACTCATTGCTATTTTGAAATGGATTGTTCTTCCCTCGATCATGCAAGGGTGGAGCAAACATGGAATCGTCTTATCCAACATCATGATATGATGAGAGCCATTATTTTAAATGATGGACAACAGCAACAAGTCCAAGAATTTGTAGCGTATTATTCCATTGCTTCCTATAATCTTACGAATCTTTCAGCAGAACAACGTAAAGAACAGCTCACGTTAGTGCGCAGTGAGATGGAACATCAAACTTTTATTCCGAGTGAGTGGCCATTATTTGATATTCGTATGTCGGCCATTAATGAACAAAAAACAAGAATCCATATTAGTTTTGACAATATCATTTTTGATGGCTTTAGTATGTTCTATTTATTTAAAGAGTGGAAGCGGCTATATGATGATTCTTCAGCAAAACTACAAACACTTCAAACGACATTTAGAGATTATATACTGGCTTATCAAAAAATTCGAGAGACCGAAATGTATAAGCGGGATATTCAATATTGGCATCAGCGAATTGACAATATGTATCCAGCACCTGATTTACCACTGCTTGATTATAAAGAAGATTTATCTAACTGTAAATTTACAAGATACGAGGAAAAGCTATCGACAGAAGAATGGCTAGTATTAAAGCAATTGGCTGCCAAAATGAACTTGTCACCAGCCTCGTTGTTAATAGCTGCTTATGCTGAAACGTTAGCGAGATGGAGTAGCCAACCGAAATTTACGATTAATCTTACTCGTTTCCATCGTGTGTTGTTCGAACCAGATGTTGACCAGCTCATAGGTGATTTTACATCTCTTAATCTGTTATCTATTGATATGTCAAAAGGAGAATCTTTTTTAGAGCGTGCAAGAACTGTTCAAAAGCAATTATTGCAGGATTTAGAACATCCTTATGTAAGTGGTGTTTATGTCGAACGAGCACTAGCAAAAAAATGGAATCGACAAATGGGGATTATGATGCCCTTTGTCTTCACGAGTGGCTTAGGGCTTGAAAAAAATAATGGATCTACAACAAAAACTAGCTATTTAGGGGATATTGTATATGGATTATCTCAGACACCTCAAGTTTGGCTAGATCATCAAGTTTCAGAGCAAAAGGGTGAATTATGGTTAAGCTGGGATGCCATAGAGGAGCTTTTCCCGCAGTATCTAATTCGCGACATGTTTGAAGCATACACCCGTATTTTAAAGGAGCTTGCTAGGAAAGAAGACTTATGGCAACAGCCAATTAGGAGTCTTGTATGTTTCCCATGTCAAGAGCAAGAAGGGAAATTGAAAGGACCAGACACAGCTATCTCCGACGAGACATTAATCAGTCTTGTTGAAAAACAAAT
This sequence comes from Lysinibacillus sp. FSL L8-0126, assembly GCF_038630385.1. NCBI lineage: Bacteria > Bacillati > Bacillota > Bacilli > Caryophanales > Bacillaceae > Lysinibacillus > Lysinibacillus sp. FSL L8-0126. The sequence continues at coordinate 2,802,176 of NZ_CP152028.1, forward strand.
AGCAGCAAATCCTACTAATCTGGCAGTGATTTCGGAAGAAAAAAATATGACGTACGAACAGCTAAGTCATTTAACGAACCATACTGCGCAAGCAATACTCGCAATGGATCGTACTAAAGGAAGATTAGTTGCTGTTGTTATGGAAAAAGGATGGGAACAGATAGTTGCTGTTTTAGGCATTATGAAGGCAGGGAAGGCATATTTGCCGATAGATTGTACAACACCGATTGAACGGATGAAATTTCTTTTACAGGAAGGAGAAGTTCAATCCATTGTGACGCAAGCACATGTACTTAAACAGCTACCTTTTTTAAATGATTATCATGTGACAGTCATTGATCCTGAATGGGCACATCAAGAATGTTTTATTACTAGTCTTGAATTATTGTCTTCTGATTTAGCGTATGTCATTTATACTTCTGGTTCTACTGGAAAGCCGAAGGGGGTCATGATTGATCATCGAGGTGCAGTGAATACGATAGTAGATATTAATGATCGACTTGGCGTTTGTGCAGAGGATCGCATTCTTGCGTTATCTAACTTGACGTTTGATTTATCGGTCTATGATATTTTCGGTTTACTTGCTGTTGGAGGAGCCATAGTAGTACCACGAGCTGAGCGCATAAAAGATCCCGTTCATTGGAATGAATTATTGCAAACGCAGCACATTTCCATTTGGAATACAGTACCTGCCTTTATGCAAATGCTGGCACAATATACTAAAAATATAGAGTTTTTCACATATCCAACATTAAGAGCGGTACTACTGAGTGGAGACTGGATTCCAATAAGCTTGCCAAGTGAAATTTGGGAAATTGCGCCAAAGACACAAATTTTAGGATTAGGTGGTGCAACAGAGGCGTCTATATGGTCGAATATTTTCGATATACAAACAGTAGATGGGAATTGGAAGAGTATTCCATATGGGAAACCTTTAGCCAACCAATATTATTATATTTTAAATGACCAAATGGCGGCCTGCCCTGTGAATGTACCAGGAAATTTATATATCGGAGGAGTAGGGCTTGCAAAAGGCTATTGGAAAAATGAAGACCGTACAAATGAGCAATTTTTAATTCATCCAATGACAAAAGAGCGTCTATATGCTACAGGCGACTTAGGGCGATATTTGCCTGATGGCAATATTGAATTTTTAGGAAGAGCAGATGCACAAATCAAATTAAATGGCTATCGGGTTGAAATAGGCGAAATAGATTATCACTTAGCTAAATTGCCTTGTGTGAAGGAAGCAGCAACCATTGTTCATGAACGTAATGGAACATCAATACTAGTGGCATATGTAGTATTAGAAGATGAACAAGATGGACTAAATAATGAACAATTTAAACAATTACTTGCTCAAAAATTGCCTCATTATATGTTGCCTACAATCTATAAATCTATTGATAAAATGCCTCTATCAGAAAATGGGAAAGTAAACCGTAAGTTTTTACAACAGTTACCATTGAATGAGCAAGAGCTGTCAAAGAAGTATAGAGCACCTTATACAGAGATGCAAAAAGACGTAGCAGCAATATGGGAAGAAATATTATCCTACGAACAGCCTGGACTTGATGATGACTTTTTCACATGTGGAGGTAATTCTTTAATGGCCATTCAAATGATCGGAAAAATAAAAGAGCAATTCACTATAGAGCTTTCTATTCAAACACTATTCACGCATACACGCCTTGAACAACTAGCAGCATATGTTGAAGAGCAAAGTGTCACTATGGAGGAAGGAGCTCTATGAGACAGCATCTCCTTGCCCGAATATGTTTCATGATTATCATGATGGCTTGCATAAGTGGTTGTAGTGAAGAAACAAAAATAGCTAAGCATTCTTCATTAAAAATAGGTGTGTTACGAATCGATGATAGTCTGCCTTTATATGTAGCTGAGAAGGATCAACTTTTTCAAAAATATGGTGTCGATGTTGAGCTGATAGAGTTTGGCAGTGCTTCTGACCAATCCAAGGCGATGGAGGCTGGTGAGCTCGACGGCATGATGACTGATATGATAGTCCAAAATTTAATAAAAAAAGGAGGCTTGGATGTTAAAACCATTGCATTAGCATTAGGTGCGACGGAGAAGGAGGGAAGATTTTTAGTCGTTTCTTCTCCGCAAAGCGCTATTGTTGAACCGAAACAGCTAGAAGGACAATCTGTAATGATCGCTGAAAATACAATGATAGATTATCTAATGGAGCAATATGAGCGCCATTTAAAACTAGAATCCTCCCAAATAACAAAAATTCATTTGCCGAATCTTTCATTACGTGTAGATGCCGTATTAGCTGGAAAAGAAGCGCAGGTAGCTATACTACCAGAGCCATTGGCAAGCTATGCAGTTGCCCAAGGTGCAAATATTGTCATTGATGATACAACGCTTGGCGAGAACTTTTCCCAATCAGTCATCGTGATGACACAAAAAAATATAACAAAAAATAGAGCTGAGGTTAAAAAATTTCTGGAAGCCTACAATGAAGCCATTAAACAGGTAAATCGGCAGCCAGAAAAATACTTTGAGCTTGCCTTACAAGTGGCGAATGTACCAGAAATTTTAAAAGAACAATATACAGTTCCAGCCTTTACGCCTAATCGTGTACCAGCACAAGAAAATATTGAGCGTCTTTCGGATTGGTTAGTTTCTAAAGGATTATTAGAGCAAGCCTTTTCATATGAAGAGCTAGTAGAGACATCCTTAGAAGAACAGTAAAAGGAGGATAGGCCATGTATCAAATTCAGCATGTTGACTTAGCATACAAATCAGCCTCAGGTATGGTGAACGCTCTGCAAAATATTAGCCTTCATATATCTTTAGGTGAATGTGTAGCTATTGTTGGTGTCTCAGGTAGCGGAAAATCCTCATTTTTAAATATTGTAGCTGGCTTGGAGAAACCGACTAAAGGAACCATTTATTTTGATGGTAAAGAACTGAAAGGACCACAGCAGGAGATAGCGATTATTTTTCAAAATTATGGCCTGTTTCCATGGAAAAGCGTGAAAGCTAACATAGCTCTCCCTTTAAAGCTTGCTAAACGCTCTAAGCAGGAAAGGGACAGGGACACACAATTAATTTTATCGCAATTGAATATTCACGATTTGCAGAACCGCTACCCTTTCCAACTATCTGGGGGGCAGCAGCAGCGGGTTGCCATCGGTAGGGCTTTAATTCAAAAACCAAAAGTCTTGTTAATGGACGAGCCGTTTTCTGCGTTAGATATTTTAACGAAGGAGCAATTCATGCAGACATTACAAACAATACGTCATGAAAGAAATTTAACCTTACTATTCGTGACACATAATATTGATGAAGCGCTGATGATGAGCGATCGAATTGTTGTATTTCACACGAATGGAAAAACAATTGCAGGAATTATTGAGAATGATTATCAAATAGAGGGGCGTCATCATCCTGCTTGCATGTATCGTCAGCAACAGCGGATTAAACAATTATTAAAGGGAGAGCCCTGTGAAGAAGACATATAGTATAGTGATTGCTGCCATCATGATTATTTTATTATGGCATCTGTCTAGCATTGCATTAAATAAACCTTTTTTACCTTCTCCCTTTAAAGCAGGACTATCATTTTTAACAGTAGTAACAAACGGTGATTTAACACCACATTTTGTCATTAGTAGTTATCGAGTAGCTATTGGTATTGGCTGCGCTCTTTTATTAGCGATTCCTACAGGATTACTTATGGGATGGAATAACAAAATAGACCTCATATTAAGTCCTTTATTATATGTGCTCTACCCTATCCCGAAGGTTGTTTTTTTACCAATTATTCTTGTGTTATTTGGATTAGGCGATGCCCCAAAAATCATTTTAATTGCCTTTGTTCTTTATTTTCAATTAGTCGTAGTCATCCGTGATGCAGCGAAGGGAATTCCTTATGATCAGAAGCAAGTTATCCGGTCATTAAATGCTACAAAACTACAAACATTGTCTCATTTGACATTACCCTATTGCTTACCGAGTGTAATGACTTCTTTAAGGGCTTCATTAGGAACAGCATTAGCCATTCTATTTATAGCAGAAACTTTTGCATCTTTTAGCGGATTAGGATATTACATTTTAAATCGAATGGATAGTAGAGATTATCTAGCTATGTATGCAGGTGTGATAGGACTAGCTTTATTGGGTGGAGGGTTATATGCCCTTATTAATATCGCAGAAAACACTGTTTGTAAATGGTATAAATTGATGGCAGATAATAGCAGTAACCATTAAGGAGAAAAACTATGGATATACAAGGAAATATGATACGTTCAACGATTCAAGGCTTTTCTACATCTTATTTGCTCTATACAGCTTGTGAATTAGGAATATTTGATGCCTTATATCAAGAACGAAGACATGTATCGTTATTGGCAGAGGAATTAGCAATTGATGAAGACATACTCTTTCGTTTTATGAGACCATTAGTGGCTTTAAAGTATGTGAATGAAGAAAAAAATTATTTTAATTTACTTCCTTTAGGGGAACGGTTGGCAGGACAAGCAAAGGATTCTTTAAAGGATTTTCTGCTATTTACAGGGAGACAAGCAATGCCTTATTGGTCAAAACTATGTGAGGCAATAAAAATGAACAAAATCCCATATCAATTAGTAGAGAAACAGCCTTATTTTCAAGCACAAATACAGCAAAACGAAAAATTTGAAGTGTTTCATAATATGATGAGTAAAACAAGTGAACAGCTTCAATTAGACACCTATTTCGCAGCAAAAAAGGATTGGCACTGTATCAAGACAATTATTGATATTGGTGGTGGATCTGGAGAGATAATTGTGAAATTTTTGGAATATTATCGCAATGCTCAAGGGGTTGTAATCGATTTACAACATGTTCAACAAAAGGCGGAGGAGAAGCTGGCACTTTACGGTTTCGATAGTCGATGTACGTTTCAGGCAGGAGATTTTTTTCATGCAGTGCCACGGTCAGGTGATCTCTATATTCTATCGAGAATTCTCCATGATTGGGAGGATGAAGCAGCAATTACAATTTTACGTAATATTGCCGAAAGTATGAGCGAAAATTCTGCACTAACTATTATTGAAAAAGTATTACCAGAGGTCATAGAAGGAAATGCCTCGCATTTATATATGACGGATTTAAATATTTGGACGATGTGCGGAGGCAAGGAACGAACACAATCGCAGTTTGAAGCGTTATTCCATCAAAGCGACTTAAAGATCAAAGCACTTTATCCATTAAAGGAAGATGACTATCTAATAGAAATTGTCAAAAAGGACTTCGAATATCAGGAGGGCATAATATAATATGAAAAAATTAGTAGCAGAGTATCGCGAATTGGGCGTAAATCTTTGGGTAGAAGATGGGAAATTACATTTTAAGGCTCCAACTGGTGTACTTACACATGAACGGAAAGAGCGGTTACGACAGCATAAAGAGCAGCTTCTTGACTTTTTACAAAAAGAACATCAGCCAATCACCCATGATGCAGAAAGACGTTATGATTCCTTTCCACTTACAGATATTCAATCAGCTTATTTAGTAGGAAGAAGCGGCAATTATCATTACGGTGGAGTAGGCTGTAAAGTATATGCTGAACTAGTTGGTACTATTTTTGATCCTATACAGCTTGAAAAGGCATGGCATCATGTCATAAAGCGTCATGATATGCTTCGTGCGATAGTGCATCAGGAGGGCTATCAGCAAGTACTAGAAAATGTAGAGCTTCCAGCTTTACAGGTTATTGATTTAACAGAGGAAGCACCTGAAGCTGCAAATCAACGATTATTACAAGTAAGAAATGAGCTATCTGTTAAACAGTATGCTCCTGATAAGTGGCCGTTGTACGACCTCGTCCTGACACAGCAAAAGAATCAAAGTACTGTTCATCTATCCATTGATATGTTAATTGCGGATTTTGTCAGTATCAATGTATTAATAGCTGAATTAGAACACTTTTATTATACAGAAAATACACCATTACCAGCTTTAGACATTCAATTTAGAGATGTCATGACCCAACAATATGAACAAAAATATAATCGATCGGCAGCCTATGACAAAGCTAAAAATTATTGGACTAGCCGTTTAGAGACTTTTCCAGAAGCGCCAGAGTTACCAGTTGTAAGTGACAAAATGGATAGTCATACCATTCGTTTTGAACAATTTAATTTTTTATTACCGAAACACGAGTGGCAAAGTTTAAGTCAGAAGGCAAAAGAGCATCGACTAACACCATCTAGTATTATATTGACGGCTTTTGCTGAAATTATCGGTGTATGGTCAAAACAATCGCATTTTTGCTTGAATATTACGATGCTTAACCGTCCTACTATTCATGCTCAAATTCATGATATAGTTGGAGACTTTACAACGATTAATCTATTGGAAATATATGCAAAAAGAGATAGAGCTTTTTATGAGCATGCGGCTGAAATTCAACAGCAGCTCTGGACAGATTTAGAGTATCGGGATTTTTCAGGAATTGAGGTATTGCGTGAATTAAAGCGACAGCGCAATCGAGATGTTATTATTCCTGTTGTTTATACAAGCACATTAGGTGCTGAGGTAAATAGCCATATGTCTGATAATGAGCCTAAGTTGAAGCTAGCCTATAAAATTAGTCAGACTCCTCAAGTGTGGATTGATTGTCAAGTATCTGAACAACCAGATGGGATATTGATAAATTGGGATGTACGAGAGGGCATTTTTCCAAATGGTTTAATGGATACTGCTTTTCAGTTTTTTGTGGATCACCTAACAAACCTGGCAAATAACGAGGGAGCGTGGACTGATCGCGATGTGATAGGCTTACCAGAAGCAATGCAAAAGGTTAGAAATGAAATAAAGAATACAACAGTTAATTTACCTAAAGGATTACTGTATGACAAAGTGCTAGATGCCATTACACAATATCCTAAAAATAGGGCTGTTTATGCAGATGGCAAATATTTTACATATGAGGAGCTCGGTCGCTATGTATTTGCTATTCAACAGGCATTGCTGAAGGAAGGTGTACAGCAAGGGGATTTTGTAGCCATTGATTTACCGAAAGGGATTTGGCAAATTGCTGCTGTATTAGGAACATTAACAGCGGGTTGCGTGTATGTACCTTTAGAGAGAGAGCAACCGATTGCACGGAAGAAAGATATTATCAATGAATCGCAAATCACATTTATTTTAAGTCATAGTCATTCTAGTAAATTATACGAACAAGATGCTCTTTCTTTTATTAGTGTCGAGCAATTAAACGTTGTATCAGAAGCACAATTAGTTCCTGTACGTGTAGACGTTGAGCAGCCAGCTTACATTATTCATACATCAGGCAGTACAGGTAAAGCAAAAGGCGTTATTGTCAGTCATAAAGCGGCGCTAAATACAATAATGGATATGAATCAGCGTTTCCATGTAACAGAGCATGATCGAGTTTTAGCCATTGCTAATTTAGCATTTGATTTATCCGTATACGATATTTTCGGCTTATTAAGTGTTGGTGGTAGCATTATATTACCAGAGCATAAACGTCATAAAGATCCAAAACATTGGCTGGAACTTATAACATCTCAGCAGGTCACTATTTGGAATTCAGTACCAGCTCAAATGCAACTTCTTTCCGCTTATATGCAGGATACGACAACAACTCTTCATAACGTATTGCGTCTAGTATTTTTATCTGGTGATTGGATACCTGTTACATTACCTAAACAAATGGCACATTATTTTGAAGAAGCGCAATTTATCAGTCTTGGTGGAGCTACAGAAGCAGCCATCTGGTCTATTTATTATCCAATAGATATGAATACGGCTTATAAAAATAGCATTCCTTATGGTAAGCCATTGGCCAATCAAAATTTTTATGTGTTGAATAAGGAGCTAGAAGAATGCCCTGACTGGACAATTGGTGATTTATATATTGGAGGAGAGGGGCTTGCCACTGGCTATCTACACGATGAAAAAAATACTACAGCGAAATTTATAATCCATCCTTACACAGAAGAACGGTTATATGCCACTGGCGATTTAGGCAGATACCGACCAGATGGTGTGATTGAATTTTTGGGAAGAGAAGATACGCAAGTAAAAATTCATGGGCACCGCATTGAACTAAGCGAAGTTGAAAGCTCTCTACAACGGATGCAGCAGATAGAGCATGCTGCCGTAATTGCAAATAAGGATTCGGCAGCAAAAGAATTTAGTATTTCAGCATTCGCGCAAGCAAGAAAAAATACAAATGAAGTCACAACCTTCGTTCCTTCAGACAAGTTAGCAGCTATAGTGAAGACTGCTGGAGATCGAGCAACTCATGCTGTAGATCGCGAGCTATTTGCACAATGGTCTACAATTTCCAATTGGACAGCCGTCCTAGATATTATGAAAACATTCCAGGACTTAGATATATTTATAGATGATCGAGAATTTTCTTTTAGTGAGATTCAGCAAATTGTGAAAGTTCATCCCTATTATCATCAGCTACTCAGACGATGGCTGAATGTGTTATGTAAAGAGAATCTTATTCAGCAAAATCCAGCTACGACAAACTATTATCTAATTCATACAGATTTACCGCATAATGCTTCAGCAATGTCTTGGCTACAATGGAGAGAAATTGAGGGAAAAATGCAATATGGTAAAAAGCTTGTGGATTACTTTGAGGATTCAAGTAAGCATCTTCTAGGTTTACTTCGGGGCGAAATAGATTCGTTAGATTTATTTTTCCCAAAAGGCAGCTTTGAGATTGCCTTAGCAGCATATAAAGACAATCTGATTAGTCGTTCATTAAATCAAGTGACGATTCAAGCTGTTCATACGATTATAGATGAATTTAGAGCGAGTTATCCAAATAAACCATTTCGAATTTTAGAAGTAGGAGCAGGCGTAGGTGGTGTAAGTTTAGAGTTAATACCGTCATTAGATCAAAAAAATGTAGAATATGTTTTTACAGATTTATCACAATTCTTTTTAAATGAAGCACGTAAATCATTTGAACCTTATAAGTGGGTTACATATGGTTTGTATGATATCAATCAATCCTATTGGTCTCAAGGAATTCAAGCATCTTCCTTTGACCTGATTTTATGTAATAATGTTTTACACAATGCTAAAAAAGCACCACAAGTGCTACAGGCTTTTAAGGAAATGACAGTGGAAGGTGGGGCATTGATCGTGGCGGATACAACAGGGGAAAACTATTCCCTCCTTACATCGATGGAATTTCATGCGGGTCTAAATGATTTTGAAGATTTTCGTAAAGACAATGATCAAGTATTTTTTAATCGTGAACAGTGGCATGAGTTATTTGCAGCAGCACAAATGGAGATAGCGGGTGTATATCCTACCCCAAATGATCCATTATCAGCAGCCAATCAGGCAGTATTTGTTGGTCAGTTTAGAGGTGAACGCAAGCGAATTTATGCGAGTGAGATTCAACAATATTTAGAAGAACAATTACCAGCATATATGCTCCCAGCGCATATTGAAGTACTCCGTGAATTACCGTTATCTGAAAATGGTAAAGTGGATCGTGGTGCGTTACAAAGTCGCTTAGAAGCATCTAATCCATTTATTGCACAATCTGGAGAATCCCCACAAAGCGATTTAGAGAAAAGAATTGCAGCTATCTGGGCAAAGGCATTAAATCGAGAAAGTATTTGGCGTAATGAAAACTTCTATCAAGCAGGTGGTGATTCATTACTAGTGGCACAAATTGTGGCCGCCATGAGAGATACACTACCAGAGGTGAAGCATTGGGAGTGGGATCAATTAATGGTAGAGATTTTACAAACGCCAACCATTGCAGAGATTGCAGAAAAGATAAGTCACTCAGTGGAAAATCATCAAACAGTGCAGGATGAAACTACTTCAGATAAGAAAACGTCTTTCGTTATTTTAGCTGAAGGTGAAATGGGCAGTAACATGAAAGTTCTATTTCATGATGGAACAGGGACACTTACACCATACAATCAATTGCTCCCTTATTTAATAGAAGAATCTAATCGCAAAGATACGATAGCAGGGTTTATTTTTGGCGATGAAGCAGATTATTTAGCCTATCCATCTGAATCACTCATTCAAAGTTTAGGGCAAAAATATGCCAAACAATTGTTAGAGCTAAATGCTGCAAGCTATGAACTGATAGGATACTGCATGGGTGGACTTATCGCTATTGAAACAGCAAAGGTGTTACTTGCAGAGGGTGTTCAAGTTGAACCAGTCATAACTATAGATACTACGCCGTGTGATGCCAAGCTTCGAAATGATTTATTAATGGAAAGAACATTTGGTTTATTAATAGGTGCAGATCTTGAAAAAAGCGGTCATGCTGTTGACGATGAATTACTCAAAAAAGCATTACAAGATTTAATCAAAAAAGAAACGAACATGATTACGATTGAAGATTTATGTGAACTAACGGGAGAGTTCACACCAGTTGCACACTGTTACCAAAAGCTTGCTAGTAAGTCACCTGAACAAAGATTGGTAGATTTATATACGACTGTTCCAGCTTTGCAGGGTGATATTTCTGCCTATCAAAAACAGCGAATGGAAACGCTATATCAAATTTTCTGTCAAAGCTTTAAAGGTGTTGTATCGTATGGAACAGAGCCTTTCATGGGAGATGTAGCTGCATTTAGCTGTATCGATAAAACGTCATCCTTTTTACCAGTCATGGGTACAAGAAATGAAGAATTTTGGAAAGAGATTACATTTGGTCACTTGAATATTATACCTATAAATGGCAATCACATTACCTGTTTACAAGAGCCATATGTGAAAGAGACTGCTCATTTACTGCTTAAAGGAGTTAGTCATGAACCATCAATTTAAAATAGGAATTATTGGCTACAGTGGATCCGTTGGACAAGCAGCTGTACGATTTTTAAAGGATAAATATCCACTACGCTGTGGTAGTAGAAGTGGCAATAAAGAACATGCTCACTCACATGAATATATAGATTATAGGCAAGTAGATATATATGACCAAGAGGCGCTAGAGACATTTTGTACAGGATGTACAATTGTATTAAATTGTGCAGGCCCATCGTATAGCATTATTGATAGAGTAGCACAGGCTACAAAAAAAGTGGGAGCCCATTATGTTGATGCATTTGGTGCCGATTTGTTGGAAAAAAAATTTATGCAGCAGGAGCTAACGAATATCATGATTCTTTCAGCAGGAAGTTTTCCCGGTTTATCTGGGATTCTTCCTCGTTTATTAGCTCAAGAAGGGTTTGATCAAATAGAGAAAGTAATCGGCTATGCAGGTGGTGAAGAAACATATAGTAAAGGAGCAGCTGCTGATTTAATGCTTAGCTCCATTTATGGATTTGGCACAGCGAATGCCTTTTATAAGAATAAAGAAATAGTACGAGATACTGTACAGCCAGAAAAAATAAATGTCACCATTTATGGTGAGGAAAAAGAAATCTATACTCAAAGGTATATAACAAATGAAACCATCCGCCTCGCAAAAAAGCTACAGATAACTGAAGCACATTGGCATAATATGTATCCAAATAAAGCTGTTTTTTCATTATTACAACAAGCATGTATACGATTGGCGATGAAAAATACATCAGAACATTTACATCAAATTATAGATGAATTGATGGAAAGACTCACTGTATTCCCTGTGCGGCAAACATGGTACACCGTTATCATTGAAATGATTGGAAAGTATCAGCAACAGCCAATACGACGAAAAGCTCAATTACTTAGTCAAAATAGCTTTATGATTAGTGGCATTATTTGTGCATTATCTGTAGAAGCAATTATAGAAGGAATGGTGCACGAAAATGGTGTTTATTGGGCATATGACGTATTAAACCCTACTATTGTGATGCGAGAATTGCGTTTGCAGGGTGCGATAGAAGATTTTAGCATCACTTCATATACAGAAAATCATGTAAGCTTGTTGGAAGAAGGGCTATTATGAGACCGTTAAGGGTAGTGGTTTGTGGTACGAAATTTGGAGCGTATTATGTGCAGGCAATTTTAAACTTACCATCTCATTATAGGCTTGTAGGTATTTTATCTAAAGGTAGTAAACAGTCGGAAGAGCTCGCTAATACATTAAATGTACCGCTTTACACCGATGTGGATGAAATAACAAATGAGCAGGTGGATGTTGCCTGTGTTGTTGTTAAATCGACTATCGTGGGTGGAGCAGGGACAAGCATTGCACAAGCGTTTTTAGAAAAAGGTATACATGTTATTCAGGAGCATCCAGTGCATGAAGATGATTATTTAAAGCTAATTAAAAGTGCGAAAGTTGGTAATTGTAAGTATCACTTGAATAGTTTTTATCCAAATGTTGATGCCGTATATGCCTTTTTACAAACAGCGCAAACATTAAGAGAAGCTAGCGACATTATTTATTTAGAGGCGGCGTGTAGTATCCAAGTATTATTTCCAATGCTTGATATTATCGGACAAGCACTTGGGGGCTTACAAACTTGTACACTTGAACCAATTAATAATCCTACAGAGCATGATCCCTTTTATACGCTATCTGGACAAATCCGGGATATTCCAGTGACGTTACGCATTTTCAATCAAATGGATTTAGCTAATCCAGAAAGTAATATTTATTTGTTGCATAGAGTGATTTTAGGAACGAACAGAGGAACATTGTATCTACCAGACCCGCATGGATCAGTACACTGGATGCCATGTATGAGCTCATCATTAAACGAGTCAACTATATTTAATAAGAAAAGAGACAATAAATTCTTAAGCTATCCGGTTGAGGAGATTGTCTTTCCTGCACAAAATACGAGCTTTGAAGATTTATATATAAAGGTATGGCCAAAAAGTGTTGAACGCTCTCTTATAACATTTTCAGAAGAAATTTGGAGTCGTTCTTACTTCAATCAAACAACACAATATTATTTAACAGCTTGTAGATTATGGAATAATATTGGGAAGAAAATGGGGCCGTCCCAAAAAGTCTATATACAGGAACGAGAGCCGTTAAGAATGAGGGATATTAAGGGAGAAAAAGAATGGATATGATGAATGTGAAAAAATGGTTTCCTTTTGTGAAAGCGTTAGATTATGGTCATCCTTGTAAGCTTTTTTGCTTTCATCACGCTGGGGGCAGTGCAGCCATTTTTAAAAATTGGAAAACATGGGAGAGGAACTTAGCTGTCTTTCCGATCGAGCTACCTGGAAAGTCAACAAGAATAAAAGAACAGTACATGACAAATTATCATAATGTCATACCACAAATTGCAGAGGCTATTCATCAAGTGACAAGCCAAACACGAATTTATTTTTATGGTCATAGCATGGGAGCTATTCTTGCATTTAAGACAGCCTGTTTGTTAGAAGAAAAATATAAGAAAAAGGTGAATTTATTAATAGTAGCTGGCCGCCATGCCCCACAGGATGATTTTCCTGATGACTATCAAACAACGATGGACGATAGTGAGCTCATTCAAGAGTTAAAAAGAGTAGGTGGTACACCGAATGAATTGTTAGAAAATGAAGAAGTGCTGCAATATATTTTACCTATTGTAAAAAATGATTATCGCTTGAATGAGTCGTTTGATTATCAAGACGAATTATTCCATGGCCCGATTCTTGCACATTGTGGAACGAATGATCCTGATGCACCAGCATGTAATGTGAAAAATTGGCAAGTTGTCACGACTAATACCTTTCATTTGAAAGAGTTTTCCGGAAGTCACTTTTTCCCATATGAAAATAAACAGGATTATTATAAGGAGTTAGAACAGAGTTGTCAGGAAAACACCTGTCATATGAGTTATTAGTTACGCAAAGAATATATATAGGATACCTTAAAACGGAGGTATCCTTTTTGTGCTTTAAAAAATTAGTATAGATGAATCTTAATGTATGCATAAATATTCTATATGGCGAATTTTTGTCACATTTAAAGTCTCGTGCTTACTAATTGAAATAAATTATAAAAATTCAGTTGATTTTATATTTATGCATGATATACTAATTTCAACAGCAACGATGTAAGGAGCGAAGGCGATGAAATTACTCGAAGAAGTACAGTTGAAGTTAGTATCTAGTTTAAAAGGAAAAGATCTTCTAACATTGCTAGACTATACAAGTCAAGAGGTTCAAGAACTGATTGAACTAGCAACACAGCTAAAAATGATTACAAAAGAGGGAAAATGTCCAAGATTATTAGAAGGTAAAACACTTGGCATGATTTTTGAAAAACATTCAACTCGTACACGTATTTCATTTGAAGTTGGCATGAATCAATTAGGTGGGAAAAGTATGTTTATGCATGCGCGCGATTTGCAAATTGGTCGTGGTGAATCGATTTATGATACAGCACATGTATTATCTGGTTATTTAGATGGGATTATGATTCGTGCAAATTCTCACGCGATGGTCAAGGAGCTTGCAGAGCATGCAGCTATTCCAGTCATCAATGGACTAACGGATATTTATCATCCTTGTCAGGCATTAGCGGATTTAGAAACGATTGCAGAAAATAAAGGCTTTTTAAAAGGGCTTAAAATTGCCTATGTAGGCGATGGCAATAATGTAGCGCATTCACTAGTCGTAGCTTCTGCACATGTCGGCATGAATGTCGCTGTGGCAACACCAGCTGGGTATGAGTGTGATGCGCAAGTAATCGCCAAAGCACAGGCGATTGCAGCGGCAAATGGCAGTACCATTACGATCACAAATGATCCTGTTGAAGCCGTGTTAAATGCAGATGTGGTTTATGCAGATGTTTGGACATCGATGGGTCAAGAGGAAGAAGCGGCTAAACGTTTACAAGACTTTGCTGGTTATCAAATTAATGATGAGCTAGTTGCCTACGCAAAACCAAATTATATGTTCTTGCACTGCTTACCAGCACATCGTGAGGAAGAGGTGGCAACATCAGTTATTGATGGACCTAATTCTTATATCTTTGAACAAGCCGAAAATAGACTGCATGCACAAAAAGCCGTACTGGCATCGATTCTTGCTTAAATTTGGACATATGCTTCTCGAGTTGAGAAGTACGATAAAAAGAGTTTACTTGCGCAGCAGAGGATGTTCAAGTGAATAACATAACAGTGGTAGCGCAGACAGAGGGCTGTAAACCACGCGCGATGTTGGATGTCAAGATGGATGGCAACATCGCTACATAGTAAAGTAACCTAGGAGACGCTAGGTTACTTTTATGTTGTTGAAAAAAGGTGATATCAATAGCAGAAAAACCAACTTTGCAAGGTGAGAGGTTGATGTCCGTTCCGCCAGCGTCCTTTCCAGGGGGCGTCCGATGAGCCGCTTCACTCACTGCGTTCGCTCCAGGGTCTCCTCTGTGACGCTAAATCCCCTAGGAGTGACGCTGGCTCCACTCCAATCAACCATTCTGCAAAAGTGTCTTTTCCTGAACAAAATAGCCCATTATTTATATTATTAAGAAAGGATAGCCTCTTACTTTCAATGTGGAGAAGTGATGTGTGCCAACACCCCTCCATAAAAGAGTAGTGAATACCTTCACTTTTTTGCTAAAAAGTGAACATTTTATTTTATGGATTGGAGTGGAAGGCTACTTGACTCCCGTGGGATAGCGAGACAGGCGAGCCTCTAAACGGAGCGGTAGCAGAGGAAGCGGCTCGGCGCTCGCCTACAGGAAAGCAAGTAGCCTGCAACGGAAATCCTTTTTCACCTTTCACATAAATTCTATGGATGGTTTTGTTTTTCAACACTATGAAAGTAACCTAGGAGACGCTAGGTTACTTTTTCTTTTGATAAAAATTAAAAACATAGTTTTCCAATAAATTATAGAGAATATGAAGAATTATTTATATAATAGGATAAATAAGTATGAAGGGGTGAACTCCTCGTGAATATAGACCATATCGAGGCATTTTTATATGTTGTCCATTACAAAAGTACCCATAAGGCAGCCAATGCGTTGTTTCTCTCACAGCCGACTGTGACAGCACGAATCAAATCGTTAGAGAGGGAGCTTGGTGTTGAATTGTTTTACCGAGATGGACGAAGTGTGAGCGTATCGGAGAAAGGAAAAGACTTTATACCGTTTGCTACACAAATTGTCCAAACGTTTCAGCAAGGAAAGAAGCAATTAGAGGAAACACAGGAAACAGATGAAGTATGTATTGGGGCAAATGGGGTGACAGCACAGTATTTCTTAGCCTATGCATTGCCAAAATGGAAAGAGCAATTTCCTTATTTGCGATTTCAACTAATTACAGGTTCAACTACGATGATTTTAGAAAAGTTACAAAGCCATCAAATCCATCTAGGTCTTATTCAATATGTGCATCGAGATGGCATCAGTAATGAGCTATTATTAAACAATGCGGTGAAACTTGTGAAACATCGTGATCATCTATTACAACAACGTGAACGCATGCAAGCAAAGGAGTTAGCCCAACAGAAAATGGTGTTTTTTGAATGTGGAGCGTTTGATTGGAATTATGTGCATAAAATGTTTGAGATAGAGGGTGTGACAGCCAATATTGAAGTACGTACGGATCATTTAGAAGTTGCAAAGGAATTTATTCGGACAAAGAACTATATTAGCTTTTTACCACATCTTTGCGTCAAAAAGGAGCTCGAAAGCGGTGAATTTGTGGAGATAGACGTCAAGCATTTATTGGATATGAATCAACACATATTTTTAACCTATAAAGATAAAGAGGTGTTGACGACAGCCTTTTGGCAGACAATCTGTGAGACCGCTAAGCAATTTGAAAGCATGCAAGAAAGGCATTGATTAAATATTTTTTCAGAACTTAAAATTTTTTCTATTACGTAGCCTATTGCATATTGTCTAAAGGAACTGTAATATCATTTTCAATCCAAATTTATTTATGAATTAGCATAAATAAAAAATTTTTAAACAAAAACATACTTAACCACTAAGTTTAGTAAATAATAAGGATTGAGGAGGAATTGACATGGCTAGACAGGATAAAATTCGATTTGGGGCCATCATTCATGGAGTGGGGGGCAATATTTCTAGTTGGCGTCATCCAAAGGTAGCGAGTAATCAAAGTGTAAGCTTGCCTTTTTATATTCAGCAGGCTCAGAAGGCAGAGCAAGGGAAATTTGATGTAGCATTTATTGCAGATGGTTTATTTATTAATGAAAAATCCATCCCTCATTTTTTAAACCGCTTTGAGCCGATTACAATTTTATCAGCATTGGCTGTAGCGACGAAGAATATTGGCTTAGTTGGAACCGTTTCAACTTCCTATAGCGAACCATTTACAGTGGCAAGACAATTTGCTTCATTAGATCATATTAGTGCGGGGCGTGCAGGCTGGAATGTAGTAACTACTCCATTAGAAAGTACTGCTTTGAACTACAATAAAACAATCGACCAACATCCTAACCATGCAGAGCGTTATCAAATTGCGGAAGAATATTTAGAGGTTGTCAAAGGCTTATGGGACTCTTGGGATGATGATGCATTTATTGCTGACGTTGACAATGATCAATTTTTTGATCCAGAAAAATTACACATTTTACATCATAAAGGCACCCATTTTTCAGTTCAAGGTCCACTCAATATTGGACGGTCAAAACAAGGTCAGCCTGTTATTTTCCAAGCTGGGTCATCAGATGCAGGCATTCGATTGGCTGCCAAGGATGCAGATGCTATTTTTACACATGGTGCATCAATTGAAGAGGCGCAAACATTTTACAGAAGAGTAAAAACAGAGGTGGCAGCATTTGGGCGTAATCCAGATGAAGTAAAAATCTTCCCAGGAATTTCACCTATTATTGGCGATACAGTGGAGGAAGCAGAGGCAAAATATCAAGAAATCGTTGAACTAGTTTCCATAGACCGTGCACTTGCTTATCTTGGGCGTTATTTCGACCATCATGATTTTACTCAGTATGATGTGAATGCTCCGTTTCCTGAACTAGGTGACATTGGAGCCAATAGCTTTAGAAGTACAACTGATTATATTAAACGATATGCTAAACAAGAGGGTCTTACATTACGTCAGGTTGCTTTACGTGAAGCTACACCTAAAACAGCCTTTTTTGGGACAGCTGAGCAGGTAGCGGATCTAGTACAGAAATGGTTTGAAAAGGAAGCGGCAGATGGCTTCATCATTGGTGTGACAGTGCCTGGTGCTCTTGAAGATTTTGTGGATAAGGTCGTGCCTATTTTACAAGCAAGAGGACTTTATCGTAAAGACTATGAGGCAGAAACACTGCGTGGGAATTTGGGGTTACCATTCAAAGAAAGTCGCTATGTCACACAGTCTGTCTAAAAACCTAGTAAATTTATTCGAATAAAAGAAATTGGGAGGCATTGGATGAGCTATACATTAGGCATATTAGATCAAAGTCCGATTATCGAGGATGCAACAAACGAACAAACTTTGCAAAAAACAGTGGCACTTGCACAAAAAGCGGAGCAGTTGGGTTACTCACGTTTTTGGGTGTCGGAGCACCATCATACAGAAACATTAGCAGGTTCCTCGCCAGAAGTATTAGTTTCCTATTTATTGGCAAAGACAAAATCCATTCATATCGGGTCAGGTGGTGTGATGCTACAACATTACAGCCCATACAAGGTGGCAGAAAACTTCCATGTACTGGCAGCGTTGGAGCCAGGACGAGTGGATTTAGGTATTGGAAAAGCACCAGGTGGTTTACCTCTTTCCACAAAGGCATTACAATATGGCACGCTCAATCAAGGGGACGATTTTGAAGATAGACTAACATTTTTACAGCAATTAATGGAGCAATCAATACCAAAAGAGCACGAATTATATGGTATACAAGCAACGCCGATTCCGAAGATAAAGCCAACATTATTTTTACTCGGTGCTAGCCCAGAAAGTGCTGCTCTTGCAGGAAAACTCGGCATTGCATTTGTCTTTGCTCGATTTATTAATAGTGACAATGATGTATTAGCGCAAGCAGCACGTATCTATCGTGAGTATAATGCCAGTGGCCACTTCGCCATATCAATCGCAGCCATTGCAGCTCCAACCAAAAAGGAAGCAAAGGAATTGATTGGGGATCAAAAAATTACGAAGGTGCATTTAGCGAGTGGTAGAACACTGACATTACAATCCATAGAGCTAGCTGAAAAATTTGGTCAAGAGTCTGGAGAGGCGTATACAGTCAAACAATATGAGGCAGATATTGTCTATGGATCGCCTAAGGATATTAAAGCAATATTAGATGATTTTCATGTTCAATATCAGGTAGATGAATTCATTTTGCATACTCCTGTATTGAAGGAGTTTGAACGTAAACGCTCATTCGAACTATTAAGTCCAGTTAATTTACAGCTACAGCAAAAAATGGCAGTCAGCTAAGGAGGTCATCATCATGACAAAAAATGTAGAGATAATTGTTTGGTCGAAACAAGGTTGTAGTTATTGCGAGGATATAAAAGCGTATTTACAGGAACAACGAATAGCATACAAAACGGTGGATGTCACGTCGAATGATACGTTCCGCGACATCCTTGAAATAAAATATGGTGTTCGATATGTACCTATTGTAGAAATTGGATCAAGTGAAACGGGTATCTATCAAGCTGTAACAGAAATAGGTTTAGAACACCTGCAGAAGGCACTTGCTGTGAGCTTACCCTCACATGCATAACAGAAGGAATGAGGGATTTTATGAAAAAAATATCGTTTTATCTACTATTTGTACTAGCGGCACTATTAACAGCCTGCGTAAGCTCAGAAAAATCAGATGGAGATGCGAGTGCCCAAAATACAGCACAGGGTGGGAAAGATGTTCAAAAAATCATTGTAGGTACGGGGACACAGTTTCCAAACATCTGCTTTTTAGATGATAAAGGCAATTTAACGGGCTATGACGTGGAGCTTGTTCGAGCAATTGATGAGAAGCTACCAGAATATGAATTTGAGTTTAAAACAATGGAATTTTCCAATTTATTACTAAGTTTAGAGACAGGGAAAATTGATTTTATTGCCCATCAAATGGAAGTCAATAGTGAACGACAGGAGAAGTTTTTATTCAATAAAGAGCCGTATAATGTCTTCCCATTAAAGGTGACAGTGAATGAGAAAAATAAAGAAATTCAATCCGTTGAGGATTTGAAAGGGAAGAATGTCAGTGTTTCACCAACGAGTAACTCCGCTGTTTTTATTGAAAAATATAATAAAGAGCATAATTTAGGAGCGAATATCGTCTATTCTTCTGGTTCAGTAGATGTCAATAATCAACTGGCTACAGGTCGTATTGATGCCATTATTACAACACCGTTCGCAGTCAGATACTATAACGAGAGCAATGAAGCACAACAAAAGGTTGTAGGTGACGCATTATTAAATTCAAAAGTATACTTTTTACTCAATAAAGATGAAGTGACATTACAGGAGCGTTTAGATGAAGCTATCGTTGAATTAAAGAAAGAGGGAGTGGTAAGTGAACTTAGTAAAAAATGGTTAGGTGATGATTACACAGTAGACTTCTAATGACAGGAAAGGAAGGCGGAAGTATGGAAAATAACTTTGATGTCATGCTCATTGCGAAGATCATTCCAACATTGCTTCAATATTTACCAGTAACATTTGAAATACTACTATTCTCCATACTTTTTGGTATGGTACTAGGGATTGTGCTAGCCATACCGAAGCTACTTCACATACCCGTATTGAAGCAGATCATCACGGTCTATATATCCTTTATTCGTGGAACCCCTATTTTAGTGCAGTTGTTCTTAGTATTTTACGGCATACCTGCATTGCTAAAATTGATTCATATTGACGTTACTCGCATGGATGCGATGTATTTTGTCATTATTACCTACACACTAAGCAATGCGGCAGCCTTTGCCGAAATATTTCGTGCTGCTATTTTAACCGTTGACCGAGGACAAATGGAGGCTGCCTATTCAGTAGGCTTAAATGGAACACAGGCTTTTATGCGCATTGTTTTCCCACAGGCAATTCGTGTTGCTTTTCCAAATATAGCAAACACGATGATTAGTTCATTAAAAGATACATCACTAGCGTTCTCTATTGGCGTAATGGATATGGTTGGACGTGGAGAAACCTTGATTGCTTCAACGACACGAGCGTTTGAAATCTATGTAGCATTGTCTATTGTTTACTATATTATCGTGATCGTGCTGGAAAAACTATTTAAGTTCAATGAACGCTATTTTAATCGTTATATGCCAAAGGAATTGGCTTCACAATAGGGGGAATATAGTATGACCATTGATCTGGCTTTTATAGTAGAAGCCTTACGAGAAATTAGTAAAGTAATACCTTTAACCTTATTCATGACCATTACACCTGTTTTATTAGGTATTGTTATAGGGATAATCGTCGCTTTTGTTCGCATTAAACAAATAAAATTTATTGCGCCTATACTTAATTTTTATGTCTCTTTTTTTAGAGGCACGCCCATTATTATGCATATCATGCTCGTTTATTTTGGCTTGCCAATGCTAGTGGATATGATGGCAAGTACTTTACAGTTAAAGATACAATCAAGCACCATTCCTATATTATTTTTTGTCATACTCGCCTTAACACTTAGTGCGGGAGCTTATGCTTCTGAAATTATTCGCTCAGGAATATTAAGTGTACCGAAAGGACAATTAGAAGCAGCCTATGCGATTGGTTTAACATTTACTCAAGCGATGCGACGTTATATCTTACCGCAAGCATTTGGGCAGTCTATTCCGAATTTGACAAACGTCTTTATTGGCTTTTTACATGCCACATCCTTAGCATTTTTTCTATCTATTAAAGAGTTGACTGGTGCTGCGAATATCGTTGCTTCTGTGAATTTAAAGTTTTTAGAGTCATTTATTGCTGTGGGAATCATTTATTGGGGAATATCAATTGTGGCAGAATGGATCTCACATCGCATTGAAAAAAGAGTAACCGCCTATCGTAAGGGTGGCTTTTCATCATAGAAAGGGGAAACTAGCATGACAGTAGCTGACATTGTGATTGAACATTTACAAGAGGAAGATTATGAACGCTATCTTGAGGTTTTAGTCGAGAGCTATGAGCAATACGAAAAAGACTATCAGGACCCTGAACATTGGCAGTCATATTTAAGTGATATCCGTGCTTCAGTCGGCAATCCGAACGCAGAAACAATTCTTGTAGCAAAGCGTGGTGAGGAGATAGTAGGAGGGCTACAAATATTTACTGATGCGGAAAAAGCATATGGCTTGCCAGAGCTGAATATTCAATCTACGATCGTACGCTTGTTAGGCGTACATCCGAAAGGGAGAGGGCAAGGGGTCGCTAAGAAATTATTACACGAAAGTTTTGCCTTTGCCAGAAAGAGACAGGATAAGGCTCTTTATTTACATTCAGGTGATATCATGCAGGCTGCTATTAATCTTTATTTATCTCTAGGCTTTGTACGAGACGAGTCAAAGGAATTTTATAAGGGCGACATTTTAGTCAAGAGCTTCCGCTATGATTTATAAACATAAACCCGCTGATGACATAGTCATTCAGCGGGTTTATCGTTAGTTATAGGGTGAAAATTTTTCCTGGATTCATAATGTTATATGGATCGAGTGCTGCTTTTATACTTTTCATGACAGCTAAAGAGGTACCGTGCTCAGTAGCTTGATATTTCATTTTGCCAATGCCAACACCATGTTCACCTGTACATGTACCACCCCGAAGTAAAGCATATTGAACAATCTGTTCATTGAAGCGATCTGCTTTTGCCTGCTCCTCTATGTCATTAGGATTTAACATTAGTAGTGCATGGAAATTTCCATCGCCCACATGTCCGACAATCCCGCCTGCAAGACCAATATGATCGAGCTGCTCACGCGCATACAAAATGGTTTCTGCAAGCATGGAGATTGGTACACAGACATCTGTTGACATAAGCTTTTTCCCAGGGTAAGCATGAATATACGCATAGGCTAAGGAATGACGTGCTTCCCAAAGCTTGTTACGTGCCGCATTATCTTGTTCAAATTCAACGGATAGACAGCCGAAGTCCTCAAAAATTTCTGTAGCAAATGCTATATCTGCATGCATACCTGCTTCATTTCCGTGAAATTCTAAAAATAATGTTGGTTTTTCGCTATAGGAAGTATCGTTATAGATATTGGCTTGTTTCATAGAGGCTTCATCAACTAATTCCACTCGGCCGATTGAAATGCCTACCTGTAATAAAGCAGTGACGGCACAGACAGCATCGCCTACTGTGTCAAAAACTGCGCGTCCTGCTGTTACAAATTCAGGTATACCGTAGACTTTCAATATTAACTCTGTAAAGCAGCCAAGTGTCCCTTCTGAGCCTACAAATAGACCGTTGAGATGATAACCAGAAGAGGACTTCGCGGCTAAATTACCAGTATGGATGACGGAGCCGTCTGCAAGTACAACCTCTAAATCACGAACTTGATCCCGCATAACACCGTAACGTACTGCGGTTGTACCACTAGCATTCGTTGCTGCCATGCCACCTAATGTTGCATCTGCACCTGGATCTACTGTGAATTGTAGACCGTGCTTTTTTAATTCCTTATTCAATTGAGAACGTGTGACCCCAGGCTGTACTTTTACAAGAAGGTCATCAGGTCGAACTTCTAAAATAGCATTCATTTCAGAGAAGTCGATGGAAATACCATGTGCAATAGGAATTGCATTTCCTTCTAGGCTGGAGCCAACACCAAATGGTACAACTGGTACACGTTGTGCATGTGCAATTTTTAAAACGGCACTGACATCTGCTGTGGAGCGTGGAAAAACAACGATATCAGGTAGGCTCACGGCATGATGAGATTCATCCTTCCCATGTAGCTGTCGTACCGTTTCGTTTGTTGACACTTGTTCTTCTAATAATACCTGTTTGAGTTGATTGACAAGTAATTCTACTGCAACAGTCATTCCAATCCCTCCAAATTTTCTGATAAATAAAACTTTATCACGCATTTATTGGAAATGGAATGCACTGTGCATTAAAAATCAGTTTGCAAATATTTTTTCTAGTTTTTGAACGAATTCATCTTGTTCAGATGGACTTGATTGCTTCCACCAATTTTCGAAAAACACCCCAAGCCCTGGCAGTAAATGTTCTTCTCCACGGTTAATGGCATCTTCCACAATATCTTTAAATTCTGCTGCAGATTGACCATGAACATTTGCAGTAATGGCATCTCTTATTTGAAAATTCATCTATTTCGCCTCCTTAGTAGTAATTTGTCCAATCATCGTTTAAATATGTATGAAATGCCAAAGAAAAATATATGATTTTTACAATAAATTGCTGAGATTATGTATAAATAGGTCAGGGATTTTAGTCATTCTCAACGATGAAATGATGAAAATGTGTACTCGCTTTCAATAAACGCCAGGGACTAAGATAGTATCACCTAGGAATATTGGACTGTGCATAGTCGACAGGAAGAGTAAAATGTCTATTCAGAACGAGCAAAAGCTTTCACCAACACAATCCTTTGAAGAAATATTAGAATGTGTGCAACCAATGATTACCGTTATTCTTAAGCAACTTCATATCTATAAGGAGTTTGATTATTATCGTCATATTGCTTCCATTGCTGTATGGAGGGCATGGCTAAAAGCAGATCCAGCAAAAGGACAATTTTCCGCTTATATATATTCATCGATCAAAGGAGAGATTTTAAATGAATTATCAAAGGAAAGAAGCTATAAAGAGCGAATAACAGTCGTTGATGATGAAACACTCGATTATGTTCGTAGTGAGTTCAAAGGAGGGGAGAATCAAAAAAATTCTATTGACCTTGAAAGTATTTTGACCCAGTTAAAGCAGATAGAAAGAAAAATACTACTCCTTTATTATGTAGAAGGCTACAATGATCAAGAAATAGCCAAAGTACTAGGTTTATCTGTCGCTGCTAGTAAAAAAAGACGGGCTAGAATCTTCCAGAGGCTAAGTAACCAAGTTTTTGAAGTGGAATGAAGTACTAAAATATCAAAAGTATGCTAATATTGAAATAAAATGAATATTAGCATACTTGATATGAATGCATACAAATTCAGATAAAAGTGTTATGATTTGTAAGAAGTCAAAGAAATATACAATTCTAAGTGTATTATTTAATATAGTTAGTTAGAATTTCCTAGTCAATGTTTAGATAGTTGTATGGAGGGTTTGTAGTGGAGAAATGGTTTAATCAAATAGAGAAAAAAGAGGTTTGGTACATAATATTGCCGTTATTACTTGTCATACCATTATTAAGCTTTAGCAATCAAATGTATGGTGTATTCCAAGGTGACATTTATCAAAATTTAAAATTGGTGATCCAAGTTTTAATCATTGTTTTTACAATGGCTATTGCGATCCAATCTTATTTAGTATTTTCACACTTATTATCCAATCAAACTTTATACATAGGGAACATTTTTTTTATAATTGCATTACTTGAATTAGTTAGCTTGTTCTTTAGTCAATCTACTGAATGGGGCTATATGGACGAGTCAATACATATATTAATGCGTGTGTATCTATCCATTGGATTTCTACTGATTATTTTATTCAAAAGACAACAATTATCAATGAACTATCGGTTGTTTACATATGGTAGTTCTTTGCTATTCGTTATAGTCAGTATTTCTCTAGTGTATATGGTATCCAACATATTGTCAGAACAATTGCTAGTGTATATTGATAATATGGTACACCTTTTTGCTATAATTCTTCAAATTATAACCATTGTGATAGTAAGTAGGTATCTAAAAAAAATGCCGAAGCGATCGATGTGGTTAATCAGTGCAGCCATCTCGCTTATTGTAAGTGATGTCTTTTTTATTTTTAGTCAAGATCAAAATGCGATATGGGATTTCTCGGCATTAATTTATCAATTTTTAGCCTTTTACTTTTTCTTAAAGGCGATTTATTATACATCTGTGGAAAAGCCGTTTCAACAATTATTAAAAATTAAAAAGGATCTTGAACAATCTCAAGAAGAGCTGCGATTTCAGGCCTATCACGATGATATAACACTACTGCCAAATGAGCATTTATTACTAAAGACGTTAAAGGAAAATTTACATGATAATCAAGTGCAGAAGGCCATCATTGCCATAGAAATTGACCGTTTTGCAGCCATTCGCTCCTCTATCGGGATAAGTAATTCTAATAAAATGATGAAGCTTGTCGCAGAGCGCATTCAAGCGATTGTACCTCCTCATTATTTTGCAACGAAGCTGCGAGAGGGTCAATTTGTTATTTATATTAATCATGTAAAGACGGTTGAAGAATTATTACAATTTTGCTTAAATCTCAAAAGTGCCATGAAAGACCCTTTGCAGGTACAATTATTTTCATTAAATGGCAACTTGAATATGGGCATTGCCCTCTATGAGGATAAATGGACGGGCGAAGAGCTATTGATGCATGCCCAATTAGCAATGAGAGAGGCTAGACAAATACCCCAAAGATTTCTTTTTTATAAGCCTTATATGTCAAAAGACATTGCAGATCGAATTTTGTTAGAGCAAGACTTACATAATGCATTAGCCAATAATGAGTTTTATTTAGATTATCAGCCACAGGTAAATTTAAAAACGGGCACAATTGAATCCGTCGAAGCATTGGCCCGCTGGCGGCATCCGACGCGTGGCTTTGTACCACCAGATGTATTTATTCCCATTGCCGAAGAGTGTGGGCTTATTATCCCATTAGGTAAATGGATATTAGAAACAGCTTGTATGCAAGCGAAAACATGGGAAAAACAAGGGTTACCCCCGATGAAGGTGGCAGTGAATTTGTCACTTGGGCAATTATTTCAGCAGGATTTAGTAGAAATGGTGGAAGAAATTTTACAACGCACAAAATTGACGCCTAAATATCTACAATTAGAAATTACGGAAAGTATGACGATGAATATTGATCAAATGACACAGCTATTACATGAATTAAAGGCATTAGGCATTCAAATTGCTGTAGATGATTTTGGAACAGGCTATTCATCTTTATCCTATTTAAAGGATTTTCCCATTGATTGTTTAAAAATCGACCGTACTTTTGTAAGAAATGTGCCGCATAATCCAAACGATGAAGCACTTGTTTCCATGATTATTTCGATGGCTAAACATTTGCGTTTAAAGGTTGTTGCAGAAGGTATTGAAGAAGTGGAACAACTATCATTTCTGATGGATGGCGGTTGTGATTATATTCAAGGCTATCTATTTAGTAAGCCAATCTCACCTCAGCAAATTTCAGAAACTTATACGGAGTTACACCACCATATAGATGAAGTGTTAACACAGCTTCAATATATTGAGGATTATATTATTTAAATAAAAAAAGAACCTGCTTATTGACTATGCAAATAAGCAGGTTCTATCTGTTTAATGAACGAGATATTCTTCCTTTAATTCGGAAATAGCTACTTCAGATCGCTCTTCTAAAGAGCGGCGAAGGTGAACAGTCGCTGTTTTCTCATCATTGTGGAGTTGGTCGATCCAGACGGAAACGCCATTATAGCTCACTTCATATTCTGACGGTGAGGCGACAATTTCTTGTGCACGTTGAAAATTCAACGGAAGCCCCCCTTATTTTTTTTGTTTATTTTTGTTTTGTGTGACTGAATTAATGAGCTCCATAAACTCTTGAGAAAATTCTTCACTCACCTTATTTGGTGCGATTTTTTGGTTTTTTGGTGTTTGAGGTAATGAAGCTTTATTATTGCTTTGACCTTGTTTATTGTCTCTTCCCATGTGAGTTGCTCCTTTCCTGTTGATATAGGTTAATATGGCTTCAAACAGCATTTTTTATCCCGACATCACAGGTAGTAAGTCGTTACTTCACATGGGAAAAAGTTGCATAGCTCTTTATTTTTTGAGAACAATAACGAGCATTAAGGTTTTTTAATGGAAAAATGATTGCTTAATAAAACCCAATTTTGAGGGAACGGGAATCCTAATGCCCAATAACTAATACCTCGAAGGTTATAGTGTTTAACCATATCAAATTTCGCCTGTGCACTTCTTGCATCCTCAAACCATACCTCATGATGCCTTCCTTGCTCATCGACATACTGATAAAAAGGAGATTGTGCAGTCGGGTCAAATTGTATTGTTGCTCCGTACTTGATGGCTCTATTAAGCGCCTCCTGCGGACTAAACGTTTCTGCTTCCTGTCCTTTGACATGAGGTAAGAGCCAATCACGCGCATACAGCTCAAAGCCCAATAGAATCTTATCGGCTGGAATTTCAGTTAAGGCATATTCCACAACTCTTCGCATTTCATTAATAGGGGAAATGGCTTGTGGAGGGCCAAGTCGATATCCCCATTCATACGTCATTAATACTACAAAATCTGCAATTCTCCCATGTGCTTCGTAATCATGTGCTTCATACAATGTGCCAGTTTGCGTAGCACTTGTTTTTGGTGCAAGGGCAGTTGACACTAAATAGCCCTTTGGATGAAGCATATCAGCGGCTAATTGTATAAAGGCATTGAAATTTTCACGATCTGCTGGCAAAACATTTTCAAAATCGATATTCAATACTTGGTAGCCTTTATCTTGCATCACTTGTAAAACATTATTCATAACTTTTTTTCGTAGGTCAGCATCGGACAAGACGACATGTGCTAAATTAGAGCCTTCTTCTGTAGCAGTAAAATTAGCGAGCGTTAACATAGGGATGATGTTTT
Source organism: Lysinibacillus sp. FSL L8-0126 (assembly GCF_038630385.1). NCBI lineage: Bacteria > Bacillati > Bacillota > Bacilli > Caryophanales > Bacillaceae > Lysinibacillus > Lysinibacillus sp. FSL L8-0126. Next base: position 2,830,757 of record NZ_CP152028.1, read on the forward strand.
TAGCCTTTGCAGCTGCTATCATACTTTCGTCGCTGATGGGCTGTAATGTACCGTCTTCCTTCATTTTATAAGCAAAGGGACTAAAGTACGTTAAAAGGTGACCAACGGCATTAATTGAATCAATCGCTTCTTCAGATGGCTGATAGGAATAAGCATTGACTTCAATCATCGGTAATTCTCTTGGGATGATTAAATTAGTTCCTACATATAGCATATTAGGATTGTTTATTTGATTTTCCACCACAATGACTTGAACGGTCGTACCGTAGCGCTGAGCTATTTGCCATAATGTTTCTCCTAGCTGCACGATATGGATGATGGGGGGAATTATTAATTTCGTTCCTGGTGTTAACATATCGGGATTTGTTAGATGATTTTCTGAAATGATGGATTGTAAAGGAACACTAAAGCGTTGAGCAATTGACCATAACGTGTCCCCACTTTGAACAGTATAAATGGTATAAGGAGAAGGAATAACTAGTGATTGCCCGATAGCTAATTGATCGGGTGTAGCTAATGCATTTAATAGACTGATCGATTGAACAGGTACAGCATAATGATTGGCTATTTGCCATAATGTTTCGCCAGCACTCACTACATGAATAAGCATAGAACACCTCCTACACGATGTTATTAGTGCATCATATGTTTCAAAGGTGAAAATGAGTATTTTCATGTGAGTCCAGTAAAATAGTTGAAACTTCAAATTCTTTCTAAATGATTTGCATAGGATAAGTATCATTGTGAGAAAGGAGATTGTAGTTGAAAAAGGCGAAGCTCACGGGTAGAGTCGTCACTCCTGAAGATACAGATTATGAACAAGCAAGGACGAATAATAATTTAAATAACCCTAAGTATCCGAGTATTATTGTATTTTGTCAAGAAACGAAGGATGTGGTTAATGCATTAAAATGGGCTAGAGAAAATGATGAAGCGTTCAGAATTCGTAGTGGTCGACATAGCTATGAAAATTTTTCTTTAGTAAACAAAGGTCTTGTCATTGATGTAAGTGAGATGAATAATATTTCAATAAATCTTTCTGAAATGACAACAAAGATCGGTGCTGGAGCCAATATGGGAAAAGTATATCGTGCATTATGGGAACATGGTGTAACAATTCCAGCTGGTACAGAAAGTAGTGTGGGCGTTGTCGACTTAACTCTTGGTGGTGGAATTGGGATGCTCTCACGTCTATTCGGGTTAACCTGTGATAATCTTATGGAAATTGAAATGGTGGTCGCAAGTGGACAGGATGGCGCTAGGAGGATTCGAGCAAATAAGCAACAAAATAACGATCTTTTTTGGGCAAGTCGTGGTGGCGGTGGCGGCAATTTTGGCATTGTTACCTCTTTGACCTTCAAGTTACATGCTATTAGGAATGTATCACTCTTTTCCATTACATGGGGATGGGATGATTTTGAAGCGGCTTTTGATGCCTGGCAAAAATGGTCGCCCTATACAAATGAACGTTTGACTTCACAAATGGAGTTAAAAACGAAGGAAGTAGGCGAAATTGTTGCGCAAGGGGAATTCATAGGAACAGCAGCTGAATTAAAGAAATTGCTGCGCCCTCTTAGAAAAACAGGTTCGCCAACAAGTATTTGGATAAAGGAAGTGCCATATATTCAAGCCGTCGAATTTTTTGATATACCGAGCGGCAATCAGCCAGCCCTTCGAAAAAGGTCGGGGTCATTTATAGAGAGACCCCTTCCACATGAGGCAATTCAAAGAATGAAAAAATTTTTAGCCCATGCACCTAATCCAAATACTACGATATGGCAACAAGCCTTAAGTCAGTGAAATTGCACCAAATCGCACAGCCTATTACTATCGCAATGCATTAATAGCGCAAGAATATAATACTTCTTGGGAAAAGCCGAATGAGGAAGAACAAAATATCAAGTGGGTAGAAGACTTACGAGGAGCTTTATCACCTTATACAGCTGGTAATTATGTTAATTTTCCAGATCGATTGATTCAGCATTGGCCGACAGCCTACTATGGTCGCAATTTTAGAAGATTACGAGAGGTGAAAACAAAATATGATCCATTGAATGTATTTCAATTTCCGCAAAGTATTACACCCAATAGAAAATGGTTGTAAAATGAAAATAGAGTAGGGTGCATAGGCATTACTGCTCTATTTTGATGTTCGTACTCATGTAACAGTTGGTACCATATATGGATTTCTTAAAGTATTGTGTAATGATTATAGAAATAATAGTTTTCTCACATAACTATGAAATTTGCCATTTGCTAAGGTATAATAGTGGTCAATATATAGGAAAAAGGCGGTAAGAGGTAGCATATGAAGAGAATTGAATCTACGCAAAATGCGTTAGTGAAATATTGGAAAAAGTTAGCGACAACAAGAAAAGAGCGTGAACGATCAGGTGAATTTCTAATAGAGGGTTTTCATCTTGTGGAGGAAGCTTTAAAAAATAAAGAGCAAGTATTACAAATTATTGTACGTGAAGGTATTGATTTGCCAATGTTATGGCCGATTGATGATGTTGCTATTGTAGAAGTAACAGCGGCAGTAACAAAGGAATTCGCAGAAACAGAAACTTCTCAAGGCGTGTTTGCTGTATGTAAACAGCCAATTTTAGAGGATGAAGTGAAGGCCACTTGGCGTAAAGTGCTATTAATTGATGCAGTCCAAGATCCTGGTAATATTGGAACAATGATACGCACTGCCGATGCAGCAGGATTAGATGCCGTGATTTTAGGAAAAGGCTGTGCAGATGCCTACAATCCTAAAACATTACGCGCAGCTCAAGGCTCCCATTTCCATATCCCAGTAGTACGCGGAGACTTAGCAGAATGGGTAGACTTGCTACAAAATCAAGGTGTACCTGTCTTTGGTACTGCTTTGGATGAGGAGGCAGTGCCATATAGTGACATTCAGCATTCGGGTGCATTTGCTATTATTATGGGGAATGAAGGAAGTGGCATCCAGCCACAGCTATTAGCGATGACAGATCAAAATATGATTATTCCACTTTTTGGACAAGCTGAATCATTAAACGTAGCAGTTGCAACAGGTATTGTTTTATATGGCTTTGTGAAATAATTGACAGATCCTTGTGGGATTCAGGTAGTTGTCTCTTGATTTGCTACTATTCGTTATTGTATAATTTATTCTAAAATGTATGTTTAAATAATAAATGCTTTGATCGGGAAGTAGTAAAGATTGTGAATGGACGACAGGGAGCGTAAGGCCGGAGATTGAGAGCCGACGCCGTACCAATGCAATTTTGAATTCAGCCCGTGAGCAGCTACCGGGACCAGCGTGATGCTGTAAAGGTGTGCCGGCTTCATCAAGTCGTTATGTCAATGAAGTGATTGTAAGTTTTTTGCTTGCAATAACTAGGGTGGTACCGCGAATATGTCCTCGTCCCTTTTTAGGGGCGAGTTTTTTTTATGCCTAAAATGCAGGCATTTATTTTCTAAGGAGGTTTTAACATGGAAGAGCAATTAAAACAATTAGAGCAAGAAGCTCTTGCTAAAATTGAAGCAGCAGCAAATTTAAAAGAATTGAATGAAGTGCGTGTTGCATATCTAGGGAAAAAAGGACCTATCACAGATTTACTAAAAGGGATGGGGAAATTATCAGCTGAAGAACGTCCGAAAATGGGGGCTTTAGTGAATAATGTTCGTGAAAATGTAACAGCAGTACTAGAAACAAAGGTGGTTGTTCTAGAGGAAGCAGCGATTGCTGAAAAATTAGCAAGTGAGTCGATTGATGTCACTTTACCAGGTCGTGAAGTGAAAGTAGGAAATCGCCATCCGTTAACACGCGTCATTGAAGAAATTGAAGATTTATTTATCGGAATGGGTTATGAAATTGCTGAAGGTCCTGAAGTAGAAAAGGACTACTATAACTTTGAAGCACTAAATTTACCAAAAGGACACCCAGCACGTGATATGCAAGATTCGTTCTATATTTCCGAGGAAATATTGCTACGTACGCATACTTCGCCAGTACAGGCTCGTACAATGGAAGCAAAAAAGGGTGAATCTATTCGCATCATTTGTCCAGGTAAAGTATTCCGTCGCGATAATGATGATGCAACACATTCCCATCAATTTATGCAAATTGAAGGTTTAGTCATTGGCGAGAATATTCGTATGAGTGATCTAAAAGGAACATTAGATACTTTAGCGAAAAAAATGTTTGGTGCAGACCGCGAAATTCGACTTCGTCCGAGCTTCTTCCCATTCACAGAGCCATCAGTAGAAATGGATATTTCTTGTTTCAAATGTGGTGGCGCTGGTTGTAATGTATGTAAGAGCACAGGTTGGATTGAGATTCTAGGCGCAGGTATGGTGCATCCAAATGTATTAGAAATGGCTGGCTATGATCCGAAGAAAGTTTCTGGCTTCGCTTTCGGTATTGGTGCAGAACGTATTGCGATGTTGAAATATGGTGTTGACGATATTCGTCATTTCTATACAAGTGACACTCGTTTCTTATCACAATTCGAGCGAACAGAAGCGTAAGGGGGATAAAACATGTTAGTATCATTAGAATGGTTAAAAGATTATGTCAATACACAGGACTTAGCGCCTGAGCTATTAGCTGAAAAAATTACACGCTCTGGTATCGAAGTAGATGCAGTTATTGATCGTGCAAACGCTATGGATAAAGTAGTGGTTGGCTATGTAGTGTCTAAAGAGAAACATCCTGAAGCTGATAAATTAAATATTTGTCAAGTTGATGTTGGAGAAGCAGAGCCACAACAAATTATTTGTGGTGCACCAAATGTAGATGCTGGTCAAAAAGTCATTGTTGCTCGTCCCGGTGCACATTTACCAGGTGGCATTAAAATAAAAAAAGCAAAACTTCGTGGTCATGAATCAAACGGTATGATTTGCTCATTGCAAGAACTTGGAATCGAAGGCAAGCTTGTTCCTAAAGCATATTCAGAAGGAATCTACGTATTACCGTCAGATGCAGAAGTTGGCTCTGATGCACTGGCTATTTTAGGCTTACGTGATACAGTGCTAGAGCTAGGCTTAACACCAAACCGCTCAGATGCTCTTTCTATGCTTGGTGTAGCCTATGAAGTAGGTGCCATCCTTACTGAGGAAATTAAGTATCCAGAGATTGCATATAAAACGGCTAATGAAAAAGCACAGGATTTATTAAAGCTACGTGTAGAAGATTTACAAGCAAATCCGATGTATGTCGCAAAAGTGGTGAAAAACGTAAAAATTGGTGAGTCACCAATGTGGTTACAAAATCGTTTAATGGCAGCGGGTGTACGCCCTCACAATAATGTCGTGGATGTAACCAACTATGTGTTAATGGAATATGGTCAACCATTGCATGCTTTCGACTATGATAGCCTAGCAACAGGTGAAATCGTCGTTCGTAAAGCAAAAGAAGGTGAGAAAATCACAACACTGGATGACCAAGAACGAACTTTAAAAGCTTCTGATTTAGTCATTACGAATGGAAAAGAACCAGTGGCGATTGCTGGCGTAATGGGTGGTGCCAATTCAGAGGTAACAGACGCAACAACGACTGTTGTCATTGAATCAGCTTATTTTGATGGTTTAACAGTACGCCAAGCATCTCGTCACCTTGGTCTACGTTCAGATGCATCGGCTCGTTTTGAAAAAGGGGTAGACCCAAATCGTGTCTTACCAGCCGCTGAACGTGCTGCCGCATTGCTTGCTGAATTAGCTGGCGGTGAAGTATTAGAGGGTACATGTCTAGTAGATGAGTTAGATAAAACAGCAGCGCGAGTAGTCGTTTCTCCAGATTTTATTAATGAGCGTTTAGGGATGAAGATTGCATTGGAAGATATGCTTTCGATTTTAGAGCGTCTAAAATTTGGTGTAGAGGCAGCAAATGGTTTACTAATGATTGATGCGCCAACACGCCGCCAAGATATTAAAATCGAAGAGGATATTGTAGAGGAAATTGCTCGTCTTTACGGTTATGATGAAATCCCTATGACATTGCCAGAGGGGGCAACACAAGTAGGCAATCTAACACCATACCAAGCTAATCGCCGTGTTGTTCGTCATTATTTGGAAGGGGCTGGCCTCTACCAAGCTGTAACATATTCATTAACATCTGATGCATTGTCACAACGTTTTGCCTTAAAAGCAGAGCCAGTAACTAAATTGTTAATGCCAATGAGTGAGGAGCGCTCTACATTACGTCAAAGCCTTATTCCACACTTAATCGAAGCGGCTGCGTATAATGTGGCTCGCCAGGCTGAGGGTGTTGCTTTATATGAAATTGGTTCTGTGTTCCTTGGTCAATCAGATGAAGGGCAACCTTACGAAGAAGAGCATGTAGCAGCGGTACTAACAGGTAAATGGCTAGATCATGCTTGGCAAGGTGAGAAAAAAACAGTAGATTTCTTTGTGCTAAAAGGTATTATCGAAGGTGTAATCGGTAAACTTGGCTTAGAAAATCGCATGACATTTGTGAAAGCACAAGTGGATGGATTACATCCAGGACGTACGGCTAGCATCTTATTAGATGGCGAGCAAGTCGGTATTATTGGTGGACTCCATCCTGCAGAGCAAAAAGAATGGGGAGTCAAAGACACATATGTTATGGAAATGAATTTAGTTGCCCTATTAAATGCAAATGCACAAGAAGCCCCACTTGCATATACATCAGTGCCTCGTTTCCCAGTCATGTCTCGTGATATCGCGCTCATTATGGACCGTGCAACAACAGCAGGTGAAGTTGTCGAAGCTATCAGCGCAGCTGGCGTGAAATTATTAAAAGACGTTCGCATATTCGACGTTTATGAAGGGGAAAAAATGGAGCTAGGTAAAAAATCCGTTGCATTTTCTCTCACATACTTCGATCCAGAACGTACTTTAACGGACGAAGAAGTAGTAGCCGCACACAATAAAGTGTTAAAAGCTATTGCTACGATTGCAGGTACAGAAGTACGCTAATCTATTTGAAAAAAGACTGTCTTTTTGAGGCAGTCTTTTTTTACTTGGGGAATTTAGCTAAGGGGGAGGATCAGCGCAAGCAGAAAGGCACTCTCAAAGAGGCTCAAAGCGTTCACTCCGAGAAGGTAGTTGCTCAAAGTAGTCCAAGTCGCTCTCAATCGAATTAAAAGCGTTCTCGTACAATTGGAATCTAGCAAGATTACTATTTTTCAAAAGAACCTAGATATGGGAACTACCCATAAGATTCCCCCTGCTACTTAAAAGAACATGGAATGCTTTTTAAATCTTCTTTCGTGCTTTTTCGGTGTTGGCAAAATGCCATTTTGTTATGGAGCGTAGAAATTCCTCGCCATGGCTACGCCAAATGCGAGCTGCTTGCATATCTACCTTGCTAGAAGCCCCCTTCATTAAGGTAAGCCCTGCGATTGCACTCAATCGATCCATTTCCTTTAAAAATGCAGCACGCGCTAAAATAGATGCTGTAGCGACAGCGACATGTAATTGCTCTGCTTTGGTAGAAAAATAGACATTTTCTTGTACAAGTTCATGTTCGTTTTTTAAATAATTGTAATAGACACCGCGTTCGGCAAACTGGTCGATTAAAATGAATTCGGGTTTTTCAGGTGCCATTTTCGTCAGCGTATTTTTTAGAGCCTTGTTGTGCATCATGGCTTTCATTTTTCCTTGGGAATAGCCTTTTGCCTGTAGGCTGTTATATTTCTCGTTGTGTAATACGAGGACACTATGGACACAAGCTGCTCGTAAATCCGGTGCAATTTTTCGCATGTAATCATCCGTTAGCATTTTCGAATCTTTTACGCCAAGCTCATTAATAAGTTCGATTTTGGAGGTAGGTATATATACCGCAGCCACTGTGATAGGGCCGAAATAATCACCTGTGCCAGTTTCATCTGAGCCTAAGACAGACATTGCTGCGAAATTTTCAGGTAGTACATCACCCTTTGCCCCGATAGATGAGGATGTCTGGCTAGTTGTTTTTTCAATAGTTCCCCAACGTGCCGCCTCGCGTTCAGCACCACCTCCTTGAAACATTAATTTTCCTGATTTATACATAGTAATGGCGGTATCTGGTAGCTTTGCAGCAAATATGACACCAGGAGCCTTACGCTCGATAAAATAGGTTGCGTAGTAAGCCATCACCTCTTTTTGAATATTTGTTGAAATGGAAAGCACAATATTTGACATTTAATCGTTCCTTTCTGTCCTCATTGTTCACAATTTTATACCTTTCATGGTATGATAATAAATAGCTTTTTTGTGTGATGGTGCTCACAAGCTGAAAAGATCGTGTGTGCATCGAATTTATAGGAGGGTGCGACTATGGAAAAACAAGAAAAAAATAAAATTTCTGTGGAAATATATGGTCATACATATAAAATGGTCGGCTCAGAATCCATTGGCCATATGCGACTTGTTGCTTCGATTGTTGATGACCGGATGCGCGAGATGAGCGTACATAATCCCTCACTTGATAGCACAAAACTTGCTGTTCTGACGGCAGTAAATACAGTACATGATTATTTACTATTAAAAGAACGAATGGAGCAACTAGAAGAAGAATTGAAAAAACTAAAGGGTTGAAGAGAATGTTAGATTTAATCATATTAGTGGTACTGCTAGCTGGAATTGGTGTCGGTGCAAAACGAGGTTTCATTGTACAAATGATGCACATTGTCAGCTTTGTCGTAGCCCTAATTGTTGCGTATATTTATTATAAGCCATTAGCACAAAAATTTGTATTTTGGGTGCCTTATCCAGGTGTCACTGATACAGGTAGCCTTGGTGTCGTCATTGATAGTCTCGATTTAGATCGCACCTTCTATCGTGTGATTGCCTTTGCGGTAATTTTCTTTGCTGTTAAAATAACATTGCAAATCGTGGCATCGATATTTGATTTTATTGCGTATTTACCTGTGCTCAATACAGTGAATCGTTGGCTTGGCGCATTACTTGGCATGATTGAAAACTATTTAATTATGTTTATCTTGCTATACGTGTGCGCTTTATTGCCGATTGATGTCATTCAAAATTTAATGTCGAAGTCATTGTTAAGTGGGCTTATGTTGGAGCATACACCGATTATTACGAAGATGTTCCAAAACTGGTGGTATATTTATATGCAATAGTAAACTGTGCACTTCTCTCTGTTTTGAGAGAAGTGTTTTTACGATAGGGGGAATTACCAATGAATAAAAAAACAATTATTCGCACACTCGAAAAAATTGCTTTATATATGGAACTACAAGGAGAAAACCCATTCAAGGTATCTGCTTTTCGGAAAGCAGCTGCAGCACTGGAGGGGGACGAGCGTTCATTAAGTGAAATGGACGATGTAACAAAACTTAAAGGGATTGGTAAAGGAACGGCTGCTGTCATTGAGGATTTGATGGTAACAGGTGAATCGAGTTTGTTAAAAGAACTAGAAGACATTGTCCCTAAAGGATTATTGCCATTGTTAAAATTGCCAGGCTTGGGAGGTAAAAAGATTGCGAAGCTTCACCAAGAGCTAGGCATTGACTCAGCAGAAAGCTTAAAGGCAGCTTGTGAAGCAGGGAAAGTTCGTGAATTAGCAGGCTTTGCTGTAAAAACAGAGGAAAAAATTTTAAAGGAACTCGCTAATTTGGCGAATCGCTCAGAACGTTTACCAATTTGGCAGCTTGAGCCTGTGGTTTTACAAATAGAGGCGCTTCTAGGTAGTATGAAGGAAGTGGAACGTTTTTCAGTTGCTGGAAGCTTCCGTCGGGCGCTAGAAACAAGTAAAGATATTGATTTTATTGTGGTGACACAAGCAGTTGAGGCTGTACGTGAAAAGTTATTAAATGGATTAGCCATCCAAGAAGTAGTGGCAGCGGGAGATACTAAAATTTCAGTGATTTTAGACTTAGAGGAGCCAGTTGGTGTTGATTTCCGTTTAGTGAAGGACAATGAATATGCAACTGCCTTGCATCATTTTACAGGGTCAAAAGACCACAATGTGCGTATGCGCCAACTTGCCAAAGCGCGTGGTGAAAAAATTAGTGAATATGGCGTTGAACAGGAAGATGGTACCGTTATAACGTTTTCAGATGAAGCGGCATTTTTCGCTCATTTTGACCTACCTTGGATTCCACCAAGCTTACGTACAGGAACTGTGGAATTTGATAATACAAAGACGATTCAACAGTTAGTGCGATTAGAGGATATTCAGGCAGATTTACATATGCATACGACCTGGTCTGATGGTGCATACTCTGTTGCAGAAATGGGCGAGGCATTACGAGCGCGTGGCTATCAATATAGCGTTATTACAGATCATTCACAATTTCTAAAAGTAGCAAATGGTTTAACACCGGAGCGTTTAGAAAAACAGCGTGTGGAAATTGAGGCATTTAATGCAACACATCCAGATTTCCATTTGTTTAAAGGGACAGAGATGGATATTTTGCCAGACGGCTCCCTTGATTTCGACGATCAAGTGTTAAAAGAGTTAGACTTTGTTATCGCTTCTATTCATTCGAGCTTTACACAATCACAAGATAAAATTATGGCACGTTTACTAACGGCCATGCAAAATCCTTATGTTCATATGATTGCCCATCCAACTGGTCGAATTATTGAGGATCGTGATGGCTATAATCCTGATATGAAACAGCTGATTGCGTGGGCGAAGGAATATGGTAAAATTTTAGAGTTAAATGCAAATCCGTATCGTTTAGATTTATGTGTGGAACATTTAGAAATGGCTTTAGCTGCAGGTGTACCTGTAGCCATTAATACAGATGCTCATGATATAGCGCATTTACGTTTTATGGATATCGGTGTTCGCTATGCCAATAGAGCATGGCTACCGAAAGATATGATAGTGAATACATGGACGCTTGAACAGTTTGAGGCGTTCATACGACGAAATAAATAGGTTGAGGAGGTGTTCTCAGTGATAGCAGAACGCGCATTGAAAACACTAGAATACGATAAAGTTCGGCAACAAGTGGCCTCATATTGTACTTGCTCTATTGGGAAATCTGCCATTGAGGAGCTTGTACCACAAACAGATTTTGATAAAGTAGTACAATTATTAGAGGAGATGGATGAGGGATTATCCATTTTACGTGTTAAAGGCAATGTTCCAATGGGAGGAATATTTGATGTACGACCATCTGCAAGACGTGCCCAAATAGGAGGCATGCTAGCAGCAATAGAATTAATGGAAATATCGAGCACAATTCGAGCGAGTAGAATTTTACGTAATTTCATTGAGGATTTAGAGGCTGATGAAGTGATTGAAATTCCACATTTCATCGCGAAAAAGGAAGCGATACCTGTTTTAACAGGTTTGCAACATGAAATCAACAACTGTATTGATGACAATGGAGCTGTTTTAGACTCGGCTAGTCAAACATTGCGTTCTATACGCCAATCTTTACGAGCTGAAGAAGGGAAAGTCCGTTCTAAGCTGGAAAGTTTAATTCGTGGAAGTAATGCAGCGAAAATGCTTTCTGATACACTTGTGACAATTCGTAATGATCGCTTTGTTATTCCTGTTAAACAAGAATATCGTCACCATTATGGCGGGATTGTCCATGACCAATCCTCTTCTGGTCAAACCTTATTTATCGAGCCAGACTCTGTTGTACAAGCGAATAATGAAATTCATCGCTTAAAAATGAAGGAGCAGGCGGAAATTGAGCGTATTTTACTGGCATTAAGTGCAATGGTGCAAGAAGTAGCATCAGATTTATTTAATTTAGTGAAAGTTTTAGGGGATATTGATGTTATTTTAGCTAAAGGCAAATATGGACAAGCCAATAAATGTACAATGCCTAAAATGAATAAGGATGGCTATATTCGACTAGTTCGTGCACGTCATCCACTTCTACCAATAGAGATAGCTATTCCGAATGATATTGAATTGGGCAAAGAAATTACAGCTATTGTCATTACGGGTCCTAATACAGGTGGTAAAACGGTAACATTGAAAACGGTAGGTCTGTGTACATTAATGGCGCAGGCAGGATTACCAGTGCCAGCATTAGATGGCTCAGAACTTGCTGTATTTGAGCAATTGTTTGCTGATATTGGTGATGAGCAATCAATTGAGCAGTCACTTTCTACGTTCTCGTCTCATATGGTCAATATTGTAGACATTCTACAAAAATTTGATCATGAATCACTTGTTCTTTTCGATGAATTAGGAGCAGGTACTGATCCTCAGGAAGGAGCAGCCTTAGCTATCTCCATTTTAGACGAAGTACATGGACGCGGTGCACGTGTAATGGCTACAACTCATTATCCTGAGCTAAAAGCGTATGGCTATAATCGACCAGGTGTTGCCAATGCTAGTGTAGAGTTTGATATTGAAACTTTGAGTCCAACCTACCGTCTACTTATTGGTGTACCTGGGCGCTCTAATGCATTCGAAATATCCAGTCGTCTTGGACTGCCTGAATCCATTATCGATCGTGCGAAAGGCTTTACAGGGACAGACCGACATGAGGTTGAATCGATGATTGCTTCATTGGAGGAAACACGTCGCCAATCAGAAGATGATGCAGAACGTTCCCATGCATTGCTAGTAGAATCGGAAACTTTACGTAAAGAGCTTCAAGATAAATTACAAGCCTATGAAGAGCGTAAAGAGGCACTTGATAAGAAAGCAAAGGAAAAAGCTCGTAAAATTGTTGATGAAGCGAAAAGAGAAGCGGAAGCGATTATTGCAGAGCTTCGAGAAATGCGCAAAAATGCTGATCAAGTTGTCAAGGAGCACGAATTGATTGAAGCACGTAAACGTCTGGAAGAAGCAACACCACTTGAAGACAATAAAGTACTGAAAAAAGCAGCGCAAGTAAAAGCACGTGCGCAAAACTTAGTTGTCGGGGACGAGGTAAAGGTGTTAAGCTATGGTCAACGAGGTACTTTGTTAGAAAAAGTGTCAAATACCGAATGGGTTGTCCAAATGGGGATTTTAAAAATGAAAATCGCTGATAGTGATTTAGAGTATATTAAGCCTGAAAAAGAGACGGTATTACGAACAGCTGGTGTGAAAAATCGCAATAGCCATGTAAAATTAGAATTAGATTTGCGTGGTGAACGCTATGAGGACGCTATTTTAAGAACAGAGAAATATATTGATGATGCGTTACTCGCTAATTATGGGCGTGTGTCTATTATTCATGGGGTTGGTACAGGGGCTTTACGTCAAGGTATTCAAAGCTATTTAAAGAAGCATAAGCGCGTGAAATCCTTCCGTTTTGGTGAAGCCGGCGAGGGGGGCTTAGGCGTCACAGTTGTTGAATTGAAATAAGCTATAAAGGGGACGGAGAAAAATGCTGAATTCTGGCTTTTGGCGATATCCAATTATCGAAACGGCAGGATATTTTAGTGTTGTTGTATTATGTTTAGTCGTCTCGATGGCATTGTTCGAAGTCGTTACGAAATATAAGAATTGGGAAGAAATTAAAAATGGTAATGTTGCTGTGGCCCTTGCAACAGGTGGAAAAATACTAGGGATTTGCAACATCTTTCGTTTTTCCATTGCACGCCATAGCACATTAAGTGAAATGATTGGCTGGGGTCTTTTTGGCTTTACACTATTGATTGTAGCGTATTTCTTATTTGAATTTATGACACCTCGTTTTAATGTAGATCAAGAGATTGCCAATGATAATCGCTCAGTTGGTTTCATTTCCTTTACCATTTCAGTCGGTCTATCGTTTGTAATTGGGGCAAGTATTGCATAGGAGTGTCATGACATGGAAAAATTAGCAAAAGTACTAATCATTGTCTGTATCGCATTTTTGGCAGTGGGCGTCTACTATATGATGACTGTTTAAGTAAAAAACGCATTCTCTTATGAGGGTGCGTTTTTTGTATTTACTTCAATTTCTGCTAACAGCTATTCATTTTCCTCCATAACCTGAATAAATAATTATTTTTATAGTATAGGAATATCCTCATAATTTTCTATTTGAAAGATTTGAGAATGAATGAGTATTCATAAGGTGTATGCAAATAAAACAGACTAAATATCTGTCATATTAATGTTGTGAATTGCATAATAATTAATCGAAAATGCATTTATTTTCTATTTTCTGTTTGAAACTGCATTTCTTTTTCATTATAATAAATATAAGAATTGACAAAGTTTGGGACAAAGGGGAGAGGACGTATGACAGCAAAACCATGGCTAGCAAATTATCCTGAAGAAGTACCACCGTCTTTAACGTTTGAGGAAATTCCTGTGCAAGAGTTTTTGACACGCGCCTATAAAAAGAATCCATCCAAAGTTGCGATTCATTTTATGGGGAAGGATTTGACGTACACCGAGCTATATGAATCAGCTTTAAGGTTCGCAAACTATTTACAAGCATTAGGTGTGGAAAAGGGAGATCGAGTAGCTATTATGCTACCTAACTCGCCACAAAGTGTAATCGCTTACTACGGCGCTATGTATGCAGGTGCTGTTGTCGTACAAACAAATCCACTTTATACTGAACGTGAGCTTCAATACCAAATGGCTGATTCAGGTGCAAAGGTTATTCTTGTCATGGATATTTTATATCCAAGAGTGATGAAAATTATGAAAGAGACAGCACTTGAAAATGTTATCGTGACAGCCATTAAAGATTATTTACCATTCCCAAAAAATTTAGTCTATCCATTTATTCAAAAAAAGCAGTATGGCTTTAGTGTCAAGGTTGAACATAGCGGGCAAAATCATTTATTTTCAGAAATCATGCGCTCCGCACCGATTAAGGTAATTGATCATATCTCATTTGATTTTGAAGAAGACCTAGCACTCCTACAATATACTGGTGGAACAACGGGGTTCCCAAAAGGGGTTATGTTAACCCATAAAAATTTAATTGCCAATACGACAATGTGTGATGCCTGGATGTATAAATGTGTGCATGGTGAAGAGACCATTATGGGCATTCTTCCATTCTTCCACGTCTATGGTATGACAACGGTTATGCTATTATCAGTATTCACTCAAAATAAGATGGTGCTCTTACCGAAATTTGATGCTGAAACGGCATTAAAAACGATTGATAAACAAAAACCAACACTTTTCCCCGGTGCACCAACCTTATACATTGGTCTTCTAAATCATCCAGACATTGCGAATTATAATTTATCATCTATTAAGGCGTGTTTAAGTGGTTCTGCTTCATTGCCAATTGAAGTTCAGGAGAAATTTGAAGCGGTTACTGGTGGGAAGCTCGTAGAGGGCTACGGATTAACAGAAACATCACCTGTAACACATGCTACGCCAATTTGGGGTAAGCGAGTGATTGGTTCAATCGGTTTACCTTGGCCTAATACAGAAGCTATTATTTTACGTACAGGGGATACGGAAGAGCTTCCAGTTGGCGAAGTGGGTGAAATCGCTGTCAAAGGTCCACAAGTGATGAAGGGCTACTGGAACCGACCTGAGGATACAGCAGCGACATTTGTCGATGGCTGGTTTTTAACAGGTGATCTTGGTTATATGGATGAGCAGGGTTTCTTCTATGTAGTGGATCGTAAAAAAGATTTGATCATAGCGGGTGGCTTTAATATTTATCCTCGTGAAGTGGAAGAAGTGTTATACGAACGCGAAGAAATTCAAGAGTGTGTTGTTGCAGGCATACCTGACCCGTATCGTGGAGAAACGGTAAAAGCTTATATTGTTTTAAAAGAAGGATATTCGATCTCAGAGGACGAATTAAATAAATATTGCCGTCAGCATCTAGCGGCATTTAAAGTTCCTCGTTATTATGAATTTAGAGAGGAACTACCAAAAACAGCCGTAGGAAAAATTTTACGCCGCTCTTTGGTAGACGAAGAAAAAACAAAATTGGCGAATAAAGAAGCGAAATAAATACGTGTGAAAGTATTGACAAGTAATGCTGTAAAATATAATATGAAAATATGAATGAATGACCATTCATATTTTCATATTTTTTTAGGTTCACACGTCATATTGATATTGTAGACGTGCGCATGTTTTTTAGGTGGTGATATAAAAGTGAAACGAGATAAGCCGAAATATAAGCAAATTATTGATGCAGCTGTCATCGTTATTGCGGAAAATGGGTATCACCAAGCGCAAGTATCGAAAATCGCCAAACAGGCAGGGGTGGCCGATGGAACAATCTATTTATATTTTAAAAATAAAGAAGATATATTAATTTCTGTCTTTAATGAAAAAATGGCTGTTTTTGTAGAGTCATTACAAGATATAATAGAAAATGGAAGTACGTCTCGTGACAAACTTTCACGAATGATTGCCAATCATTTTAATGTTCTTGCGACAGATCGATACCTAGCAACCGTCACACAATTAGAGCTTCGCCAGTCAAACAAAGACTTACGATTAAAAATTAATGGTGTACTACGTGAGTATTTACATTTACTCGATCAAATTTTAGTCGAAGGTATGCTTTCAGGGGAGTTTAATCAGACGATGGATGTACGCTTGGCACGACAAATGGTTTTTGGAACAATTGATGAAACGATTACGTCGTGGGTTATGAATGACTATCGATATGATTTGATGGAACAAGTTCCAAAGGTTCAGGCATTAATCCTGAACGGCATTAAAGCTTAAAAGGATGTGGAGAAATGGAATTTCTAAGTTGGAAAGTAGAAGATGGGGTAGCGATTATTACAATTGCACGCCCACCAGCAAATGCATTATCTCGCGGTATTATTGCAGAAGTTAACGCTGTCTTAGATGCTGTTGAACACGATGATGCAGTAAGAGTCCTTGTACTTCATGGTGAAGGCCGTTTCTTCTCTGCAGGGGCAGATATTAAAGAATTTACTGGGGTAGAATCTGGAGAAGAATTTACGAAGCTAGCTAGCAACGGGCAGCAAGTATTTGAGCGAGTTGAATCATTCTCGAAGCCTGTTATTGCAGCCATTCATGGTGCGGCATTAGGCGGTGGGCTTGAATTAGCCATGAGCTGTCATATGCGATTTGTCACTGAATCGGCAAAACTAGGTTTACCTGAACTACAATTAGGTCTTATACCTGGCTTTGGTGGTACACAGCGCTTACCACGTTATGTAGGTGTAGCAAAGGCTGCTGAAATGATGTTTACAAGTGAGCCAATTACTGGTGCAGAAGCCGTGCAGTGGGGCTTAGCGAATCGTACATTCTCAGACGAAGCACTGCTAGATGAAACGTTGAAAATTGCGAAAAATATTGCAAAGAAAAGCCCAATTGCTTTAAAAGCAGCTATTCAAACATTGCAATATGCAAAGCATGCATCATTTTATGAGGGCATTGAAGCAGAGGCAACATCCTTTGGGACAGTATTCGTATCAGAAGATGCCAAAGAAGGAATTCAAGCATTCATTGAAAAGCGTGAGCCTATGTTTACTGGCAAATAATTTCCCAAATGTCGATAACAGTTTTAAGATGTTATCGGCGTTATCGAAACTGAAAATATATAATATTTATAAGTTTACTTAGAATTATAAAACGTTCCAGGAGGTATGGATATATGAATATTTTTGCATTAATTAAACGTACGTTTGATACAGAAGAAAAAATCGTAGTGTCGGGTGGTAAAATCCAAGAGGACGGCGCAGAATTCATTATCAACCCTTATGATGAATATGCCATTGAAGAAGCAATCCAAGTTCGCGATGCTGCTGGTGGTAAAGTAACAGTAGTGACAATTGGTGGCGAGGATGCAGAGAAGCAATTACGTACAGCACTTGCCATGGGAGCAGACGAAGCAGTGCTAATTAATACGGAAGACGATTTAGATGAGTTAGACCAAAATGCAGCAGCTTATCTATTAGCGGAATACTTAAAAGATAAAGAGGCGGATTTAATTTTAACAGGAAATGTTGCGATCGATGGTGGTTCAGGTCAAGTAGGTCCACGTGTTGCAGACTTATTAGATATAAATTATGTAACAACGATTACAAAGCTTGAAATTGATGGAACATCTGCGAAAATTGTTCGCGATATCGAAGGAGATTCAGAGGTAATTGAAACTTCTTTACCATTACTAGTAACAGCTCAGCAAGGTTTAAATGAGCCACGTTACCCATCTCTACCAGGTATTATGAAAGCGAAAAAGAAACCGCTTGCAGAGCTTGAGTTAGATGATTTAGATATCGATGAAGATGATGTAGAAGTGAAGATTGAAACAGTAGACATCTTCTTGCCAGCTCAAAAAGCAGCAGGCCGCATTCTAGAGGGCGACCTTTCTGTACAAGTAAAAGAGCTAGTAAATCTACTTCACACAGAAGCAAAAGTTGTTTAATTATTTGATGTTAATCGAATCTTAAAGGGTAACGGAGGGAATATGCTATGTCAAAAAAAGTATTAGTATTAAGTGAAGTTCGTGAAGGAAGCTTACGTAATGTTTCTTTCGAAGCAATTGCAGCTGCAAAACAAATCGCTGATGGTGGCGAAGTTGTTGGGGTACTTTTAGGAGATGCTGTAGCAAGTTTAACAGGACCATTATTTGAATATGGTGCTGACCGCGTAGTAACAGTGGAACACCCACATTTAAAACAATATACATCTGATGGCTATAGTCAAGCACTATTAGCTGTTATCGAGCAAGAAAAACCTGCTGGCATTGTCTTTGGACATACAGCAAATGGAAAAGATTTATCGCCAAAAATCGCAAGTAAATTACAAGCAGGCCTAGTATCTGATGTTACTGCTATTGAGGGTGCAGGCGATGATGTTGTCTTCATCCGACCAATTTACTCTGGTAAAGCTTTTGAAAAAGTGAAAGTGAAAGAAGGCGTTGTTTTAGCTTCTATTCGTCCAAATAACATTACACCTTTAGAAAAAGCAGAGGGTAAAACTGGCAATGTGTCTGCAATCACTGTTGATATTACAAACCTTCGCACAATTATTAAAGAGGTTGTTCGCAAATCTTCAGAAGGTGTTGATTTATCAGAAGCGAAAGTAGTCGTTGCTGGTGGTCGTGGGGTGAAATCTGAAGAAGGTTTCGAACCATTAAAAGCGCTAGCAGATTTACTAGGCGGTGCAGTTGGAGCATCACGTGGTGCATGTGACGCTGAGTACTGTGACTATTCACTACAAATCGGTCAAACTGGTAAGGTAGTCACACCAGATCTTTATATTGCGGCTGGTATTTCGGGAGCGATTCAACATTTAGCAGGAATGTCAAATTCAAAAGTAATTGTTGCTATTAATAAAGATCCAGAAGCTAATATTTTCAAAGTAGCGGATTATGGTATCGTTGGAGATTTATTCGATGTGATCCCACTTCTAATAGAAGAATTTAAAGCGTTAAAAGTAAACGCGTAATGCACAAGCGGGAAGGGCTAATCCTTCCTGCTTTTTTTGTGATGAAGTACTATTTGAAAATTATCGCAAAATAAAATATTGACATAATTAACGTTAGCCAGTATAGTGATTGATACAATAATAATGATTAGAAACGCAAAGATTAGGAGTAGTAAAAGCTCATTATTCGGTGAAGAGAGCTGCGGGATGGTGCAACGCAGACCAATAAGACTTTGAACTTGCCTAGGAGTGGTAACATAAATAGAATTGTCGGATTATTCTATTTGTTTGACGATTAACCTTCGTTACAGGGTTTTTAAGTTGGGTTCTCAAGAACCAATTAGAGTGGTACCGCGGTTTGCTGATAGCATATCGTCTCTTCTTTCATTTGATGATGAAGGAGTAGATGATATGCTTTTTTGATTTTTAGGAGGTAAGAAAGTGGAAAAGAACAAGCAACAATTAACAAGAACTATGACCTCGCGTCATATCACCATGATGGCGTTAGGTGGAGCCATCGGAGCAGGTCTATTTAAAGGAAGTAGTGCAGCCATTGATATGGCAGGACCTTCAGTGCTGATTGCCTATTTAATAGGGGGCATTATTTTATTATTTGTCATGCAAGGTCTAGCAGAAATGGCTGTTCGAAATAAAGACGCAAGAACGTTCAGAGATTTAGTTCAATCAGTGTTGGGAAAATACCCTGCTTATTTCCTTGATTGGATCTATTGGAAAATGTGGGTTTTAAATATTGCAGCAGAATCTGTCGTCGCCGCTATTTTTATTCAATATTGGTTGCCAGAATATCCAATTTGGATACTTGCCTTGTCTGTTTCTGTGTTAGTGACAGCCATTAATTTATTATCGGTGAAAATATTTGCGGAAACGGAATACTGGCTAGCATTGATCAAAATTACCGTTATTATTGTCTTTATTATAGCAGGACTTATTTTATTACTTGCTACGTTTGGAAACCATACAGCCGTTGGTTTTTCTAACTTAACCGAGCACGGTGGTTTTTTCCCTAACGGATCTATGGGATTAATTGCTGCTATGTTAGTTGTTATTTATTCTTATGGTGGTACAGAAATCATTGGGATTACATTAGCAGAAACGAAAAATCCTGAAAAAGTAGTGCCAAAAGCGGTTCGTAGTACATTAGTACGTATTGTTACATTCTATTTACTGCCTTTCTTTATTATCGTAAGCTTGATTCCATGGAATGAAGTAAACGGAGTTCCTGAAAGTCCCTTTGTAATGGTGTTCAAAATGATTGGCATTCCAGGCGCAGATCACATTATGAATGCTGTTGTTATACTTGCCATTATTTCTTCCATGAATTCAGGGCTTTATGGCTCATCCCGTGTACTATATACACAAGCTGTAGACGGACGGGTTCCTAAAATATTTGCCCACTTATCTAAAAGAAAAGTGCCAGTATATGCTATTTTAATGTGTACATTAGCGATGTATTTAGGAGTTATTCTATCTTTATATGTTGGCAGCAAGACTTTTGATTTTCTAATGGGATCACTTGGCTATACCGTGTTATTTATTTGGTTAATTATTGCGATTGCCCATTTGAAATCCCGTAAAAAACAAGCAGAACATACAAGTGCCTATGAAGTAAAATGGTTCCCGTATACAACATGGATTGCCATTATTGCCTTAAGTGCGATTTTAATTGGGATTATTTTTACAACATCTATTATCGTGACAAGCATTACGTTAGGCATTTATCTTTTTATAACATTCACCTATGTATGGAAAGGTCGTTATCAAGCCAATTAATGGTCTTTATAGTTTTTTTCGACACAGTTTTTCATAAAAAATACATTGCAGGCAGATTGTTCGCTCAAGTGAATTTATCCATGCTATACTACAATCATAGTAAGTTTAAGGAGGATTTCAAATGGCAATTGTACATGCAACAGATGCTACGTTCCAGGACGATATTAAAGAAGGGTTAGTACTTGTAGACTTTTGGGCTGCTTGGTGCGGACCTTGTAAAATGATTGGGCCAGTTCTTGAAGAAATGGACGCTGCAGGAAGTGCAGCTAAAATTGTAAAAGTTGATGTAGACAATAACCAAGGTACTGCAGCTCAGTATCAAATTATGTCAATTCCGTCTTTACTATTATTTAAAGATGGAGAATTAGTTGACAAAACTGTAGGCTTCCAACCGAAAGAAGCTTTAGAAGCATTTATCGCAAAACATGCGTAATTAATGAAGTTCACAAAAGCCGGACCATCAATAGATGTGTTCGGCTTTTTTTCGTTATATAATAAAGGTAATATCTATCATATTCAATTGAGAGGGATTTTTACGTAGGGGGGGCAGGTAGGTAATGAACGATTTAATCAAGCGTAAACTAGATATTTTACCGGATCAGCCTGGCTGCTATTTGATGAAGGATCGTCAAGGGACAATCATTTATGTGGGCAAAGCGAAAATACTGAAAAACCGTGTACGTTCTTATTTTACGGGAACACATGAAGGCAAAACACAAAGGCTTGTCGGTGAAATAGAAGATTTTGAGTATATCGTGACATCATCTAATATTGAAGCACTTATTTTAGAGCTGAATCTCATTAAATTACATGATCCAAAATACAATGTCATGCTAACAGATGATAAGACATATCCATATTTAAAAATTACGAATGAAAAACATCCACGTCTTATTACGACACGTAAGGTAAAAAAGGATAAGGCTAAATATTTTGGTCCTTACCCCAATGCTTATGCGGCAAGTGAAACGAAAAAGCTGTTGGATCGATTGTATCCATTGCGCAAATGTGTCCAATTGCCTTCCAAAGTTTGCTTGTATTATCATATGGGGCAATGTTTAGCACCTTGTGTAAAAGAAATTAATGGTCAGGTTTATCAAGAGATGATTGAGGATATGACGAAGTTTCTAAATGGTGGTGTCGAGGCAGTCAAAAAAGAGCTTGAAGTTAAAATGCTTGCAGCTGCTGAAAACTTAGAATTTGAGCGAGCGAAGGAGTTTCGCGATCAGATTGCACATATTGATACGGTCATGCAGAAACAAAAAATAGTATCAAGTGATACAACGAACCGCGATGTATTTGGCTATGCCGTCGAAAAAGGCTGGATGTGTGTGCAAGTTTTCTTTGTTCGCCAAGGAAAGCTGATTGAGCGTGATGTCTCGGTTTTCCCAATTTATCAAGATGCTGAGGAAGAGTTTTTAACATTTGTTGGCCGCTTTTATGAAAAACCAGAGCATATTAAGCCGAAAGAAATTTTTATTCCACAAGCAATTGATGCAGCCATCTTAACGGAGTTATTAGAGCTTAAAGTTCTTACACCAAAAAGAGGTCAAAAGAGGGAATTGGTTGAATTAGCAACTAAAAATGCTGAGATTGCTGTGGCAGCTAAATTCCAGCTAATTGAACGGCAGGAAGAACGGACAATTGGTGCTTGTGAGGCACTTGGTGAAGCAATAGGTATTTCAACGCCATTACGAATTGAGGCATTTGACAATAGTCATATGCATGGCACGGATGCTGTATCGGCTATGGTTGTCTTCATTGATGGAAAGCCTGCGAAAAAGGAATATCGTAAATACAAAACGCGTACGGCTGCAAAGCATGATGATTACGGTGCGATGCAAGAGGTTATACGTCGGCGATATTCGCGTGTCTTAAAGGAAGGCTTGCCATTGCCAGATTTGGTCTTAATTGATGGTGGCAAGGGGCAAATGGAAGTCGCCCGTGAAGTACTAGAAGATGAGCTTGGACTTGTTATACCGATTGCAGGTTTAGCAAAAGATGATAAGCATAATACGTCGCAGCTATTGTTTGGTGATCCACCAGAAGTAATTGCCTTAAAGCGTACTAGTGATGGCTTTTATTTATTACAACGAATTCAGGATGAAGTTCACCGCTTTGCTATTACCTTCTTGCGCCAACAGCATGAGAAGCATGCCATTCAATCGGTGTTAGACCATATTGAAGGTGTGGGGCCAAAACGCAAGCAGCAGTTGCTCAAACATTTTGGTTCAGTTAAGAAAATTCGAGAGGCGAGCGAGCTAGCTTTGCAGGAGGCAGGAATACCTGCTAATTTAGCGAGCCAAATTTATAGCTATTTTCAGCAAGAGTCATTGTCAAAGGAATAGACATGTGCTAAGGTTGTAAATAACATTGTTCATCAATGTGATGAATAGCGAACTGGTGTGGCTAGCATGTTGACGCCAGCGTTAAACCAATTGAATACATTCACTTTATGGTGATGATAGAGGTGCAAGATTCAAGAGTAACACAATGGAGGATGAACAAGTCCAGAGATCGTGTGTGAAAGGGGAGCTTGCCGAAGTATAGCATTGTTGTTTCCTTTGTTGTACTGGTTTTACATTTAAGAAATGTAAGATTGTCGATTCTAAAAGTTTCGGAGAGCTATCACACATGCACAAGTTACGATCATTGTACATGTTATAGGCAGCTTTCACGTTATGTGGAGGCTGCCTTTTAGTTTTCTAGAAGCAGGTGAAATATATGACTGGAAAGGAGAACGCAAGAAATGGCTAAAATAGTGATGAAGTTTGGAGGGGCTGCACTAGCTTCTACTGAACAAATCCAAGAGGCAGCAAGGAAGGCGATTGCTGAAAAGGACAGAGGCTTCGATGTAGTCGTGGTCGTTGCAGCAATGGGACACACAACGAAAGATGTGCAAACGATGGTACATCAACTAACGGACGAAGTGCCCAAACGAGAATTAGCTGCAGTCGTGTCTACGGGCTCTCAATTATCCAGCGCTTTATTTGCCATCGCATTACAGGAAGCGGGCTATGAGGCAGTGTCCTTAACTGGATGGCAAGCAGGTATACATACAGATTGTAAGTATCGTCATGCACGTATCGACTATATCGATGACAGTCGTATTGAAGAACATCTTGTACAGGGACAAATTGTAGTGATTGCTGGAGAACAGGGTATTGATGAGGAACAAAATATTACTACACTTGGCAAAGGCGGAGCTGAAACAACAGCTATAGCACTCGCGGTAGCATTGGAAGCAGAGCGAACTGATATGTACACAAATGTTGACGGTGTTTATACAGCAGATCCACGCTATGTCAGCAAAGCTCAAAAGCTGCAGGAAATCTCCTATGATGAAATGCTGGAGTTATCTAATTTAGGATCACATGTTATTCATCCTCGTGCAGTGGAGTTAGCAAAAAAATTTCAAATGCCCGTTATTATACGCTCTAGCTTAGTAGAGTCAGTAGGTACTTTATTGAAGGAGGAAGTGGAAATGGAGAAAAATTTAGTCGTCCGTGGTGTAGCCTTTGAGTCAGATATTATCCGTTTGACAGTGGGGTATGATGCGTATGCCGATGGTGCATTGGCAGATATGTTTACAATCCTTGCAGAAAACCGCATTAATGTAGATATTATTGTACAGGCAATCATTGATGGCTTAAAACCAACTGTGTCTTTTTCCATTTTAAAAGAAGAATTTGCGGAAACATTGCGTGTTCTAGAAGATAGTAAATTGTCACTTGGCTTTAGTTTTGCTGACTTTGAAATAGGATTGGCGAAGGTTTCTATCATTGGTTCAGGTATGGCCTCTAATCCAGGTGTGGCTGCTCGCATGTTTGATCGATTACGTCGTGAAGATATTCCTATAAAAATGGTTAGTACGTCTGAAATAAAAGTGTCTGTTGTTGTACCACAGGATGATATGATTCGTGCAGCAAATGCCTTGCATGATGAATTCAATTTAGAGCAAGCACTTTATATATAATAATAGAAGAAACAGTATTTTCTGTAATAGTCCGAAATTAAAGGAAGAAAAAAGAAGGATTGTCATCCCATTGAATAGGGAGACAATCCTTTTCATCATTCAGTAGGGATGGTATTCATAATACGTTCCTTGACATCCCATTTGACTGTAAACATGACATAGTGCTGCTTTTCTCGCTTTTCATCATAGCATTCTGTAAGGTAGCCTTTAGCTAATTGAATTTGCTCTGCTATAAATCCTGCTTCCAGTCTAAAGCTTCGTTGTTTGATTTGCAATATTTCAGGGTCATTTGTCAATTGGAAAATGCGACCATCCTTTGATTCCTTCATGAGCTCTAGTGTACCCCAGCAGGCATCTGCGAAAAATGCGATAAGTTCGTCTTGACTTTTGCATGGGAACTTGCGAGCAAGCTCTTTACCTGCCCAATAAAGGACATCATTCTCATGTTTACCAAGGATAGAAGATAGAATATGATCGCGAATGAGCTCATAACCAAATGATGAAATTGTAGGAGATGGAGTGTTTAACATTGTTATCCTTCTTTCTTAGAATTTTCTTAAAATTCAACAGTAATAAAGTAATGATAGATTTTTCGAGAAAAAACAACGCATCATGTACTAGATTAGTTCTTTAATAAGCTCTATGAAAAACTCCGAGTTGCCTTGACGCTCGTAGCTCTTGAGAGTACAATAAACATGTCATAATATTGTACCATGATGAAATACACAGTCAATGAAGTATCATTTACAAAATGATGACTTCTTTTGTTGTGCTATTTTAAGTACTAAGGGGGGTAACAGTCTTGTCGAAAGATCGAGAGTTTTTATGGCGTCGCTTACATTCTCTACTTGGTATCATTCCAGTAGGTCTGTTTTTAACGATGCACCTGTTCATTAACTTTACAGCAACAGGCGGGGCAGAAAGTTACAACGATGCTACCGCAGTAATGGAAAAGATTCCATTCCTTATCCTAGTTGAATGGATTGTCATCTATATTCCATTAATGTTCCACGCATTCTATGGTGTCTACATTGCATTCACTGCTACACCAAACACAGGACGTTTCAGCACATATCGTAACTGGATGTTCTCTTTACAACGTTTCACTGGTGTATTCCTAGTGATTTTCATTGCATGGCATATTTTCCAAACTCGTATTCAAAAAGCACTTGGCACACACGTTGATTACGACATGATGGCGAATATCGTTGCTAATCCATTCATGCTTGGATTCTACATTGTTGGTATTATATCAGCAACTTTCCACTTATCTAACGGTTTATGGGCATTCCTAGTAAGCTGGGGTATTACACAATCTCCTCAGTCTCAAAAGATTGCTACTTACGTAACAAACATTATTTTCGTAATTCTAAGTGTAGTTGGTGTGGCTGCTATTTTAGCTTTCGTATAATTCAATAGAAGCTACGATAGAGTAACAGCAATCATTGCAATTTTTTAAGAGGAGTGAGAAATAATCATGGCGAAAAGCAAAATAATTGTTGTCGGCGGTGGTCTTGCCGGTCTGATGGCAACGATTAAAGCAGCTGAAGTTGGTACTGAAGTTGATTTATTCTCATTAGTTCCTGTAAAACGCTCACACTCTGTTTGTGCGCAAGGCGGAATTAATGGTGCGGTAAATACAAAAGGTGAAGGGGATTCTCCATGGATTCACTTTGATGATACAGTATATGGTGGGGACTTCTTAGCGAACCAACCACCAGTAAAAGGTATGTGTGACGCAGCACCTGGCATTATCCACTTAATGGACCGTATGGGTGTTATGTTCAACCGTACACCAGAAGGACTTTTAGATTTCCGTCGTTTTGGTGGTACTTTAATGCACCGTACAGCTTTCTCTGGTGCAACAACTGGTCAACAATTACTATATGCGCTAGATGAGCAAGTTCGTTCTCATGAAGTAGCTGGTTTAGTAAATAAATATGAACACTGGGAATTCCTTGGTGTTATCATCGATGATGACGGCGTTTGCCGTGGTATCGTAGCGCAAGATATGCGTACAGAAGAAATTAAATCATTCCGTGCAGACGCTGTTATTATGGCGACTGGTGGCCCTGGTATTATCTTCGGTAAAACAACAAACTCTGTTATTAACACAGGTTCTGCTGCTTCTATCGTTTATCAACAAGGTGCTTCATATGCGAATGGTGAATTCATTCAAATTCACCCAACAGCGATTCCTGGAGATGACAAAAACCGTCTAATGTCAGAATCAGCTCGTGGTGAAGGTGGTCGTATTTGGACTTATAAAGACGGTAAACCTTGGTACTTCTTAGAAGAAAAATACCCAGCTTATGGTAACTTAGTACCACGTGATATTGCAACACGTGAAATTTTTGATGTCTGTGTAAACCAAAAACTTGGTATTAATGGCGAGAACATGGTATACCTAGATCTTTCTCATAAAGATCCACATGAATTGGACGTTAAACTTGGTGGTATCATCGAAATCTACGAAAAATTCGTAGGGGATGATCCACGTAAATTACCAATGAAAATTTTCCCAGCAGTTCACTATTCAATGGGTGGATTATGGGTTGATTACAACCAAATGACTGAAATTCCTGGTCTATTTGCAGCAGGTGAATGTGATTACTCTCAACATGGTGCAAACCGTCTTGGTGCGAACTCATTATTATCTGCTATCTACGGTGGTATGGTTGCAGGACCAAACGCAGTAGATTATGTAAAACACCTTAAAAAGCATGCAGAAGATCTTCCACAAGAGATTTACGATGCTCGTGTCAAAGAGGAGCAAGCGAAATGGGATGCTATCATGAAAATGGAAGGCACAGAAAACGCTTACTTACTGCATAAAGAGCTTGGTGAAATGATGACTGCTACAATGACTGTAGTACGTTACAATGATCAGCTTGAAGATACATTGAAAAAACTTGATGAGCTTACTGAGCGTTGGAATAACATCAACATTAACGATACGCAAAAATGGAGTAATCAAGGCGCGCACTTTACGCGTCAACTTAAAAATATGTTAGTGCTTGCAAAAGTAATGACAAAAGGTGCACTATTACGTAATGAATCTCGTGGTGCACACTATAAACCTGATTTCCCTAACCGTGATGACGAGCAGTTCTTAAAAACAACAATGGCGAAGTTTGACCCAACTACTGGTAATCCAATCATCACGTACCAAGAAGTCGACGTTTCTTTAATCCCACCACGTAAACGTGACTACTCTGCGAAAGGAGACTAAAAGTTATGCAAATCGCAGCTAATACTGGAAGAATGGTCAAAGTGGAAATCTTACGTCAAGATACACAAGGCGGCAATAGCTACTGGCAAAAATTCCAAGTGCCTTACCGTCATGGTATGAACGTAATCTCAATTTTAATGGAAATTCAAAAAAATCCTGTTACTGAGGATGGTGTAAACACATCGCCAGTATCATGGGATATGAACTGTTTAGAAGAAGTTTGTGGTGCATGTTCAATGGTCATCAATGGCCGTCCACGTCAATCATGTTCAACACTTGTTGATCAATTGACTGAGCCAATTAAGCTTGAGCCAATGAAGACATTCCCTGTTATTCGTGACCTACAAGTTGACCGTGAACGTATGTTCAATGCACTTAAAAAAGTGAAAGCTTGGGTACCAATTGATGGTACTTATGATTTAGGTGAAGGTCCACGTATGCCAGAAGGTAAACGTCAATGGGCTTATGAATTATCTAAATGTATGACTTGTGGTGTATGTATGGAAGCATGTCCAAACGTGTCTGAAAAAGCTTCATTCATCGGACCAGCTCCATTATCACAAGTACGTCTTTTCAACACTCACCCAACTGGTGCAATGGTTAAAGATGAACGTTTAAATGCTATTATGGGTGATGGTGGCCTTGCGAACTGTGGTAACTCTCAAAACTGTGTAGCTGCATGTCCAAAAGGAATTCCTTTAACAACATCTATCGCTTCACTAAACCGTGCAACTACAGTGCAAATGTTCCGTAACTTCTTCGGTTCTGATCACTACGTAGATTAATATACGGACAAGCTAAATGCCCAAACTCTCTTACACTTTGTGTGAGGGAGTTTTTTTATTTGTGTGCTTTGAAAACCCCCTGCTATGCAGGGGGTTCCGGAAAGCTTTTAGCTATGGACAATAAAAAAACTCCAAACGTACAATAAAGTCAGGTCTAGTCAACCGACTTCGTACGAAAGGAGCCACCATAAATGGATAACAAAAGTTTAGCACATACAACGTGGAATTGTAAGTATCATATCGTCTTTGCGCCAAAGTATAGAAGGCAGATTATTTATAGTCAAATTAAAGCAGATGTTGGAAGAATATTGCGCCAATTATGTGAAAGAAAAGATGTAGAAATCATAGAGGCAACAGCCTGTCCTGACCACATTCATATGTTGGTAAGTATTCCACCGAAATTGAGTGTATCTGCGTTCATGGGTTATTTAAAAGGGAAGAGTAGTCTAATGATTTTCGACCGACATGCGAATTTAAAGTATAAATACGGTAATCGTCAATTCTGGTGTCGAGGATACTATGTGGACACAGTCGGCCGAAATAAGAAAAAGATACAAGAGTATATAAAAAATCAATTACAAGAAGATATCCTGCAAGATCAAATGACGATGAAAGAATTCATTGACCCATTCACAGGAGAAGAAATCAAGAGAAAGAAAAAATAAGTAAGCCGCTTTAGCGGTTTGTGTGAAAACGGAGTGCGGTTGGCAGACCATTCAGAATGTCTTTAGACATGGGCCAGTACCCCAGCGTTTCACGCGCAGAGCAAACCACCAGTTATACTGGTGGTTCTGATTTGAAGTTGCATATGATATAAACAGAAGGAATATTTGTGATAAAAGGCGTAAATTGCGGTTTTTTCTATGATAATATAGTATTTTCTTTTATAATGAATATGTATTCATTTCATTTGCCGTCATTATAATTAAAACAGGCAAATACATAACAGGGGATGGTGTAACATGAAAGCAAACTATATTGAAGATTTTCAAGAGTGGGAAAAGGATTTTTCCTTTTATAGTGAGGTACGTGTACGTTTTTCAGAGACAGACATGTTTGGTCATATGAACAATACCGTTAGCTTTACATATTTTGAGCAAGCAAGAATTGATTATTTCCATCATTTAGGTATTTTAATGCCTTCAGCAGTTAATGAGGATGTGGAGGCTATACCGATAGTGGCCGATTTACAATGTGATTATGTGAAGCAGGTCTTCTTTGATGATGTTCTCCGAATTTACACAAAGATCGCGAAAGTTGGAAATTCATCACTGGACATTCATTATCTTGCTAAAAATCAAAAGAATGAAATTTGCTTCACTGGTCGTGGAACAATTGTGCAAATGGATCCTCGAACAGGCAAGAGTGTGCCGATTTCTGAGGAAGATAGGACGAAATTCATTCAATTGGCGATTCTTCCTCATTAGTTTATAGTGTAATTATATGAAAGTTTATTGAAAAAGTAGGAATTGCATTTTACATAAAATTTATGAATGTATCGATGTAATTTTCGAAATTTTTAAGGAAACATGGAATAATCATGCAAATAGCCGTCACCGCTTCCAGCCCCTTAACATAAGTTACAATACGTGCGGGGGAGGAGGGTGTAACTGAATGAATGGCTCTCATCATCGTTCTCTTTTAACAAACCGAGAACGTGAAATATTTGCGCTTTTATTAGCTGAAAAAACAACGAGAGATATTGCAGAGCAGCTTGGTATTAGTGAAAAAACAGTGCGGAATCACATTTCCAATACAATTCAAAAGCTAGGTGTAACGAATCGATCTCAGGCGTTAATTGAGCTGTTACGCTTGGAAGAATTTAAATTAGACTAATGGACACTTGCTATTTCGTGAAAAAAACGACAAAATAGAACTATTCAACGTATTTTTAGGAGTGAAATAGTTATATGTCGGATGAAGTAACAAAGCACTCACCTGAAACCGTTGCAACGGTTGAAAAGGAATTACGCTATATAGCGGCCATCGTGAAGCAAAAGGGAAGAGAAATTGTTTCCGACTATGCGATAACGCCGCCACAATTTGTTGCATTACAGTGGTTAGAAGAGCTTGGTGATATTACAATTGGCGAATTATCAAACCGTTTATATTTAGCCTTTAGCACAACAACAGATTTAGTGGATCGAATGGAGAAAAATGAATTAGTCAAGCGTGTGCGTGATGAAAATGATCGCCGTGTTGTTGTCGTTCATCTTCTCGAAAAGGGCGAACGTATTATTCAAGAAGTTATTGAAAAAAGGCAGCAATACTTGCAGGAGATGCTTGTTGGTTTTAATGAACAAGAAGTCGCGCAATTATCAAGCTATTTAGAAAAACTACATGTACACATGAAACAGGATTGAGGCGGAAAGTATGAATGCCCCGATAGGCGTTATTGACTCAGGAGTAGGCGGTTTAACCGTAGCAAAAGAAATCATGAAGCGATTGCCAAACGAAACGATCTATTATATTGGCGATACAGCAAGATGTCCGTATGGTCCAAGAAGTCGTCAGGAAGTACGGAATTTCACTTGGCAAATGGCAAAAGCACTCGAAAAAATGAATATTAAGATGCTCGTTATTGCTTGTAATACAGCGACTGCAGTAGCACTCGAAAGTTTACAAAGAAATATGCCTTTTCCGGTACTAGGCGTTATTAATGCTGGCGCACGTGCAGCTGTAAAAAAGACGAAGCGACATGAAGTCGTTGTGCTTGCAACAGAAGGAACAATTAAAAGTGGGGCGTATGAAGAAGCCTTATTATCACTTAATACGTCAACACATATTATCCCACTAGCATGTCCAACATTCGTACCACTTGTAGAAAGTGGCGAATACAAAGGTGACTTTGCAAATAAGTTAATAGCTGAAGGCTTAAAGCCGTTGAAAAATCGACAATTTGATACGGTTATTTTAGGGTGTACACATTACCCTATTTTACAAAAACAAATTGAAGCTGTTGTCGGAGGAGATGTGAATGTGTTATCTTCTGCGGAGGAAACAGCAAAAGATGTTCAAGAAATGTTAGCGTATAACGGCACTTTAGCAAATGCTGATGCGGTGCCTGCCCATAAATTTTTTGCATCTGGTTCTGTTCCAATTTTCCGTTCAATCGCTGAGAATTGGCTGGAGCAAGGTACTCTTGACATAAAACGTATGACATTAAAATAAAAAATCAGCTTAGCAACAGGCTAGGCTGATTTTTGCCGTTTTTTTAGCTATGTACATAAACGTCCGAGTACTTTTTTGATGGCACAAATTGTGATAAGATGAGGGCGCGAAAGTTTTTAGGAGGAACGAATGATATGACAAGATTTGATGGAAGAAATGAAGACGGGCTACGACCTGTAAAAATGGATACAGAGTATCTATTACACCCAGAAGGCTCCGTATTAATTCAAGTAGGTAATACAAAAGTAATTTGCACAGCAACAATTGAAGACAAAGTACCTGGCTTTTTACGTGGCCAAGGGAAAGGATGGATCACAGCCGAGTACTCAATGCTTCCTCGTGCAACCGCTCAACGTACACCACGTGAATCCTCACGAGGAAAAGTCAATGGCCGTACGATGGAAATTCAACGCTTAATTGGGCGTGCATTACGTGCTGTTGTCGATTTAGAAGCCCTTGGAGAACGCACTGTATGGATTGACTGTGATGTTATTCAAGCTGATGGTGGCACTCGTACAGCATCTATTACAGGAGCATTTGTTGCAATGACACAGGCAATTGCTAAGTTTGCTGAAGAAAAGCCATTTGAGAAGTTCCCAGTAACAGACTTTTTAGCGGCAACAAGTGTTGGCATTGTAGAAGAACAAGGTGCCATTCTTGATTTAAATTATGTAGAAGATGTGGCTGCTGCTGTTGATATGAATATTGTGATGACAGGCACAGGGCGATTTGTTGAAATACAGGGTACAGGTGAGGAAGCTACCTTTTCTCGTGAAGAACTGAATGAATTGTTAGCATTGGGTGAAAAAGGCATTCAGCAATTAGTAAATCTTCAAAAAACAACGCTTGGTGAACTGGCCAACAAAGTCGGAGGGAATCAATAATTATGAAACAAGTAGTCATCGCCACAAAAAATAAAGGAAAAGCAAAAGATTTTGAAGCATTATTTGGTCCACTAGGTTATGAAGTAGTGACAATGTTTGAAGTAGCACCAGAAATGGAAATAGAAGAAACTGGTACAACATTTGAAGAAAATGCAATCTTAAAAGCAGAAGCGTTGGCGAAGGAACTTGGCACAATTGTGATTGCAGATGATAGTGGCTTAGCAGTGGATGCATTAAATGGTGAGCCAGGCGTGTATTCTGCCCGCTATGCTGGCGATCATGACGACGAAGCAAACATGGTAAAATTGTTAGCTAATTTACATGGTGTCGAAGATGACAAACGTACTGCCCGTTTTTGCTGCTGCATTGCAATTGCAGGACCTGATTTTGTAACGACAACGGTATTCGGCACATGTGAAGGGGTTATTGCACATGAAAAACGTGGAACGAATGGATTTGGCTATGATCCAATCTTTTTCGTACCAAGCTTAAATCGTATGATGGCTGAGCTTTCACCAGAGGAAAAAGGCTCTATTTCTCACCGTGGCAATGCCATTCGCAAGTTAAAGGAACAATTACCGAATCTTATAAAATAAGAGGTGATATCCATGAAAATACTTGTTATGAGCGATACACATGGTGATAGCCATGTCATCGAAAAGGTTAAAGGTTTTTATCCTGAAATAGATGTTGTCATTCATTGTGGAGATAGTGAACTTCCTTTCTCACATGAGGCATTAAAAGGCGTGAAAAAAGTAAGAGGAAACTGTGATCGTGAAACAGCTTTCCCCGAAGAGGAAATTTTCACAGTCAATGATGTTAAAATTTTTGTGACGCATGGCCATTTATTCAATGTGAAAAATTCCATCTTATCATTAACCTATCGGGCCAAAGAGGTGGACGCACAAATCGTATGCTTTGGTCACTCTCATATCCTTGGTGCCGAAATGATTGATGATATTTTATTTTTAAATCCTGGAAGCTTATTAAAACCACGTGGTCGTAAAGAGAAAAGCTTTGCGGTTGTGGAAATCACTGCAACCTCTTTTAAAGTCGCTTGCTTGACAGATGATCATCAAAGTATTGCGACTCATATTTTTCAACGAAATTAACATAAAATAAAAATCCGCATAACATTAAAGTTATGTGGATTTTTATGTAGGCTTTCTAGTGGTAAATTTGACTAGGAATGATTAATGTTGAAATTGCAAAAATAAATCAAAAGGCAATAAAGGAGAAAACATGGAAAAGACAATTGGCTGGCATTTTGATAATAGTTATGTTCGACTACCAAGTATTATGTATTCCGATATTTCGTTAAATCCTGTTCGTTCACCAAAGCTAGTTTTGTTAAATGAAGCTGTTGCAGTGTCACTTGGATTAGATGCTCAAGCTTTACAGAGGGAAGAAGGAGTCGCTATCTTAGCTGGCAATAAAATCCCAGAAGGTGGCGAACCAATTGCACAAGCCTATGCAGGGCATCAATTTGGTCATTTTAATATGTTGGGTGATGGTAGAGCACTTTTATATGGAGAACATATAACACCTCAACAGGAACGGTATGATATCGCACTAAAAGGTTCTGGTAGAACACCTTATTCTCGTGGTGGAGATGGACGAGCTGCGTTAGGGCCAATGCTAAGGGAGTACATCATGAGTGAGGCGATGTTTGCGTTAGGGATTCCCACATCACGTAGTCTTGCAGTAGTGGCTACAGGTGAAATGATTATGCGAGAAACTGAATTACCAGGAGCAATTGTCACGCGAGTTGCCAGCAGTCATTTGCGAGTAGGGACCTTTCAATATGCCGCACAATGGGGAACAGATGAAGAGCTCCAACGCTTGGCTGACTATGCATTAGAACGTCATTTCTCAGCTGATACTGGCACTCAAAATCGATATCTTTATTTGCTAAAGGAAGTCATGAAGAAGCAGGCATCCTTAATAGCACAGTGGCAGTTAGTGGGCTTTATTCATGGAGTCATGAACACAGATAATATGACCATTAGCGGTGAAACCATTGATTATGGTCCTTGCGCTTTCATGGACACCTATGATCCCGCGACTGTATTTAGCTCTATTGATCGGCAAGGTCGTTATGCTTATGGAAATCAGCCCAACATTGGTGGCTGGAATTTAACACGCTTAGCTGAGACGTTACTCCCTTTCATTCACGATGATCAAGAAGAAGCTATTCAATTGGCACAAGACACGCTACAACAATATCCTCACTTCTACGTTGAAAATTGGTTAAAGGGGATGCGCGCAAAGCTAGGTATTTTTAATGAAGAGCAAGAAGATGTCCAGCTTATTGAAGGGCTTCTACAGCTTATGCAACAATACGAAGCAGATTATACGAATACGTTTATCGCTTTAACCTTTGAGCAAATGGAAGATACCCCATTAATGAATGCATCAGCGTTTCAAGAATGGCATCAAAAATGGACGGAGCGATTAGCGAGACAGCAGCAAACGAAAGAAATGTCACAACAATTAATGCGTCAACATAATCCTGCTGTTATTCCTCGCAATCACAGGGTAGAAGAAGCTTTAGAAGCAGCTGTAGAACGAGACGACTATCGTGTTATGAATAATTTATTAAAAGTCCTTGCTCAGCCTTATGCCCATACGAAAGAGCAACAAGAATATGCTGCATTACCTGAACCGTCTAATCAACCATATCGTACTTTTTGTGGCACATGAGTAAAAACGAGAGACATTCATTCTCTCGTTTTTTATTGTATATAGGCACTCTACAGAATCCGATCGCATACTCTATGTATGAATAAAGATAAAGGAGAATGGGGTCGGTGCATAAATTTTCAAAAGGTTGGTTTGTCAAAGAGTTACGAGCTCATGGGAT
Source organism: Lysinibacillus sp. FSL L8-0126 (assembly GCF_038630385.1). Classification (NCBI taxonomy): domain Bacteria; kingdom Bacillati; phylum Bacillota; class Bacilli; order Caryophanales; family Bacillaceae; genus Lysinibacillus; species Lysinibacillus sp. FSL L8-0126. The sequence goes on from NZ_CP152028.1 coordinate 2,866,660, forward strand.
AATGGTTCATCCTCAATTTAAAAACCATTTAGGCTTATTTAAAGAATCTGAATTACGAAATTTATATTATCGGTATGTTGAAATAGAATATGCTGAGCAAGATCAATAGTCCAGTTGTTTGAATAACTCCTTTCTAGGAAAAGCTAGTAGTTAGAAAGGAGTTTTTCTATGTGGATGATGACACAGACATGGCAAGATGTTCTATTTTTACACTGGCCCATAGACCCCAAAGAGTTAGAAAAACATCTACCTGAGGAACTAAAACTTGATCTCTTTGAACAAAATGCTTGGCTAAGTGCTGTCCTTTTTAAAGTTCATCGACATCGACTACGATTTCTACCAACCATTCCTGGAATGAATATCTATTTACAATTGAATGTCCGAACATATGTAGAGTATAACGGCATGAAAGGCATCTATTTTTTTCATTTAGATGTCACGAATTATTTCGTGTCAAAAATCACGGCATTAGGTAGTTTACCATACCGCTTCTCCAAAATCTTAGCAAAACAAAGAGAAAATCACTTTTCATATACAAGCCATTACAAAGCCTGTGACGAAAGATTAAGGGTTACTTATACAATAGAAGATCACACGAATACTAATTTTGACCAATGGATTGTAGAACGTTATCATTCATGGGCCAAGTGGAAGGATACCCTTTTTCGAATTGATATCCACCACTCACCATGGGAAATACAGCGGGCAAGCGCAACGATTCACAGTAATACATTAGCTTCTTTTATGAAGGGGAATTTTCAGGGAACGCAGCCTATTGCTCATTTTGCTAAAAACAAAGTAGCGAAAGTTTTTCCACCAGTAGTTGAACGCAAATAAATGGGATTTTTACATTAAAAAAGATAACAAAGTTGCATCACAATGGCGCCAGCAATCATATCTGACATGGCTAGAGCTTCTGCTTCAATTTCATCAAAAACGTCTATATCAGCTTGATAATCTTTCTGGATCATCGTCACGGCTTCATTTTTCGTTAAAGCTAAATGCGTATAAAACATTTTTTGGACAGCCTCTCTACTTAAGTAAGGATTAATCGTATGCAAAAATAGCGCAATATCATCTGCATTGCGATACCATTCCTTCTCTTTTGCTTCCGCTGTGGTAGCATCTCCTTTAGAAGCAGCTGTCACTAATTGAGCAGCCAGCAGCAGATGTTCTTTAATTAATGCTGTATATCGATCTGCTATAGAGTCGCCGTAAAAGGGACGTAGACAATTTCCTAAATCAGTCGCATTTCGTAACAGACGCTGCTGCACAAAAGGAAGATCAGGTAAATTGAAGACAATGCTAATAATCGTCATTCGCGTCCAATTGACATGCTCCATCCAAAGTAAGCGATTCATCGCCATAAAATCAGCTTCGGCTTTACTGATACAGCGCCGGTAATCATGTGAATGTAAAAAGTGACGAATCGGTGCCGTATATTGAGTAGAGGGGGCTTGATACAGCTGGCTTAATGAAAACCCATTTGAATAGGGGTACAAGGCTTCACTCCTTCTTGTTCTTTCTCCTACAGTAGCATACTCTAAGGAAACTCTGGGTATGAAGAACAAGTAAGGAAGAGCAAATGACAAAACTACTCTTCATACATCATTTTCTTTGTCATGCCGCCATCGACCGTAAGATTAATGCCTGTCACAAAATTATTTACGGGGTTTGTTAAATAGAGACAAGCCTGTGCGATATCTTCAGGCACACCAACCCTTCCTGATAAATGCTGTACATGATCGACTGGTCGAAGTGCCTCATAATCGCCTGTTTCAATCCAGCCAGGCGAAATACAATTCACCGTGATTTGATCAGGACCTAAAGACCGCGCTAAAGCATGTGTTAACGCCACAATACCACCTTTTGTAGCCGCGTAGGCTTCCGTATTAGGTTCTGACATCTCAGCCCGTGTAGATGCTAACGAAACAATCGAACCACCTTTCACATTGTGCCTCATCACCTTCGCAGCCTCTCTGGCACAGAAAAAGGCACTCGTTAAATTTGTGTGTAGTAGATGATTCCACTCCTCAAACGTCACATCATAAGGAGAGATATGCTGAAACTGCCCAGCATTATTAATTAAAATATGAATAGTCCCATATTGCTCAACAGCTCGTTGCATTAACTGAACGATATCCTGTTCCTTCGTTACATCTGTTTGAACAAATAAAACAGCGTAGCCTTGTGCAAGCATATCCTGTTCTAATTGTTGACCTAAACCGTCATTTAAATCAGCAATTACCACCTTTGCGCCATGCCGTGCATATGCAAGCACTATCCCTTTGCCAATCCCTTGTGCGCCACCTGTAACAACAACGACCGAATCCTTAAACATCTACATACCTCCCAATTTTTTATCGCCAATAGTGTAGCAAATATTTTCATATTCGTCTTCTTGAGAGGAGTAAGACATGGTATAATCGAAGCTGTGGCAACATATGATGAACAATATGAGGCAAACCTTGCCTACATAGTAAAATTAATGTTGACATTATGCCATAAAGTACATATAATAAGTATTGTCCTTCCTATGAAATACATAGAAATGACACCATGTCTCAGTAGCTCAGCTGGATAGAGCAACGGCCTTCTAAGCCGTCGGTCGGGGGTTCGAATCCCTCCTGGGACGTCAATAACAAATCAAAGGTTAATTTTTAACCAAATTGAAAAGCGCTTGAAACCTTATGAACAATAGGTTTTGAGCGCTTTTTTTGTTTATATTAATATTTTTAAGAATCGCATAGAATAACATATAAAAAATAAATTAGGTAAACAAAATGTAAACATGGTGAACAAAGAAATTAAAATGGAACAGACGAATTGATAAAAGATCCTACAGTTAAAGATCGTTATACAAAAGAATTTGTTTCGTTTAAAGAAGGACAAAGAGTTAGGGTTGCAATTCAAAAAGGGAGTTCATGGTCAGGGTCATATTCAAAGTATGATTGGATTATAGTATCAATGTTCCCTGTATTTTAAATTTATGTTACAATCTATATTATGGAAATTTTTAAAGAAAGTGACTATGGGATGGGAAATAATAAAATTATACAAAATGTGAAACAAACTATTTCTGGGATTGAAATTGGGTATTTTACCACTGCCAAGAGTTATATTTACGATGAATATTTTAAATATTTTAATGATGAGGATCAAGAAACTAAAAAATATGCATTACTACTTTTTACATGCATGTTAGGTAACTGGTATAATAAATCGACTTTTGTCTTTAAACCTGAAAAGGAACGTTTACAATATAACAATGAAAAAGGAGCAAAATTTTTTAATTTTGAGGACTATATAACTTCATTGTTAGATAACTATCAAAATATTAAACGAGAATTTCCTTATATGTTTGAAATTATTGTTGTTTATTTACTTCTGATAGAGAAAGATAAACATTTGAGTTATGAAGAATGGTTTCCGGAAATTAATCCAGAAATATTTAAAGAACTCAGGGAGGAAATTTTAATTCCCAACAGAAATTTGGTCAATGATTGCCATCCAATAAAATATTTATTTAGAGAAGTTGGAATAAAACCTTTTTTCAAAGGTGATTTTTTTTAATGAATAAATACTAAAGCCACATTCAAAAAAGAGTGTGGTTTTTATTTTGTTAACTCATAAAAATAAATAAGTAAGAAAATGAATTTCTTAATACTAGGAAAGTTCGCAAAAAAACAGTGTGAATTGATCAAAAGCGTTGATTACTTCCATCCTATTTGTCCCATGATATGGATAGATGGGGGGTGTTGGTTAATGGATTATGAATATACTGTAAAGTTTTACTTTGAAGAAAGTCGTGAAGAAGAATATAAAATCAAGACAAATATTGGACAAGAAACTTTTGCAGAAGAAATTACTAATGGATTCAATGAGAAGTCCTGGTATTCATTTACTGAAACAGAAAATTATAAAACGGTATTAATTAATACTAAAAATGTTTATAAGGTATCAGTAGTGCAAGACACTGTAGAATTTGATTAATCATAATAAGTCACATCCAAAGGTAGTGACCTTTTAATGTTAAAGTTTTAGTTATGCAGCTAATTGGCTGGCATGAGTTCGGTAATTTACTGGGCTTAAGCCAGCCAGTTTTTGTTTTAATTCGTTCATTATTATAGTAATCGATAAACTTCTCTATTTTCTTTTTTAACGCTTCATAGGAGATTCATTCTTCCACGTCATATATTTCTTGTTTGAGTAAATCAAAGAAGTTCTCCATTGCGGCATTGTCTGCACAAGTTGTTTTACGAGATATGCTTTGGAAAATCTTGTTTTGTTTTAATGTTTGCACCCACGAATTATGTTGATAATGCCACGCTTGATCTGAGTGAATGGTCGTATGGTATTTTACACGTTCATGAATGATTAGGAGCACTAACCCATCACAAAATCGAGTGTCGGGCATTTTGATATGCTAAAGCAATAATCTCACCATTATATAAATCCAGTATTAGGCTTTTTCGTCTATATGTCTGTTACGACTTTTTGAAGGGTATACGGTACTGACACGACGGTTTAAACGTTCCCAAACAGTGCCTTTATATAATTTATAGCGTGATTTGCGTACGAATTTCTCACATTTGAAGGAATTAAAGAGAAGGAATCCTAACTATATATGAAGAAGTAGTAACTTGTTGAGATGACTCAATCATTTTTAATTAAGGAGGAACTTTTTTGCAATTACTTTTTAAATATAATTGGATGGTAAGAGAAGACTGGTTTCGTTGGTGCGACGAGTTGAGTGAAGAAGAGCTTTTGCAAAACCGACCTGGTGGAATGGGAAGTATATTACATACACTTTTCCATATAATTGATGTCGAATGGAGTTGGATACGACTTTTACAAGGTAAAACTGATTTTCAGGAGAGTTTTGAGGAATATAATAGCTTGGAAAAGGTTCGTAAATTGGAAGCTGAATTTCATTTAGAAGTAGAAAACTTTGTAAACCAATGGGATGACAGTATGGAAGAGCGTTTACTCCATAATACATTGGCAGATGGAAGGATTGAGACGCATACATGGGGTGAAGTCATTCGCCATACGATTGTACATGAAATCCATCATATAGGACAGTTATCAATTTGGGCTAGAGAGATGGGAAGAGAGCCTATCTCTGCAAACCTAATTAGACGGGGTCTCTCTTCATCATTGAAGGGTTAGAGGTAGGGACCAAATAAATATAAATAGATGGAAAGATTTAATAAGCTTTTAATATACCGATTGATAAAAAGCTATAAAAATAGGTTTTAGATAGAGGAAAATGAAAACATAGTAATGGATAGAAAAAGTAAAAATAGCTTTGATATCAGACACTCTCGCATGAGGGTGTTTTTTTATTGATAGGAGTAAAAAATGTAGAAATATGAAAATAATCATAGAATTACCTCGATTATCCATGTATATTTGTGGAGAAGGGAGTTTGAATAAATGAAAAAATTGCTTATTTTACCACTTATTTTGCTACTAGGTATTTTGTTAGTAGCTTGTAGCCAAGGTGATGAGAGTGGTAAGAAAAAAGAAGGTGCTGAAAAAGCATCAGAAGAAACATTAAAAGTGGATAAAGGACTTTTAAATGTTGAAGTTACCATACCGGCTACACTTTACAAGGGACAAGACATAGATTCTATTATTTCGGAGGCAAAAAATAGTGGAATTAAGGAAGTTATTAAGAATGATGATGGATCTTTAACTTATAAAATGTCTAAATCCGAGCACAAAAAAATGATGAAGGAATTAAAAGAAAGAATAGTAAAAAGTGTAGAAGAACTTAAAACAAGTGAAGATTTTGCTTCTATAAATGATGTGGCTTATAACAAATCTTTTTCTGAGTTTACACTCACAGTAAATAAGGAAAAGTTTGAAGGTAGTTTCGATGCACTGGCATCCTTTGGGCTTGCTTTAGCAGGCATGTACTACCAATTATTTAACGGTGCAGACGTTGAACATTATAAAGTCACAGTATATATTAAAGATGAATCAAATGGAGAAGTATTTGATACTATGGTTTATCCAGATGAATTAAATGAAAATAACGATAAGTAACTTGAAGAGCACCTAATATACAGGAGGAGTTGTCATGAAAAAGCTAGGATTATTATTATTGGTGTCTATTTTATTGGTAGCTTGTGGTCAAAGTGATAAAAACAGCAGTTCAGATAACAAAACAAAAGAGTCTGTTGAGAAAAATGCAGAGGAAGAAGTTAAGGCATCTGAAAATAATGAAGAAAATGAACCAGAGGTAGAGGAAGTTCTGACGATTACTAAAGGTAATGTATTAGTAGTTGATAATTATGCAGAAATCACAATTAACAACAATATTTTTGGTAAACAAATTTCACCACCAAATCCAAGTTCTGTGTATACATATTACAAAAATGAAGAGGAGGGGGAAGTATACTTAGATACAATTATTTTAGTAAAAAGTTTACTAACAACAGGTCAAACATCTAATGAATTTGTAGATGTAAAAATTATTTATGATGGAAAATACGAATACAAGACTTTCTCAACAATAGAAAATCGAGGTGGATCAGATTTCACGTTTACAAATATTACATCAATTGAACCTCTGAAAAATGGTACACTACATTTTTTAGCTTCCGTTCCAGAACAAGTAGAGCAGGATGGGAAGCCGCTTAAAGCGATAATTACTGTAAAAGGGAAAACGTATGAACAAATAATTAGATAGCTATTTATTGTATTAAGCACTCCTATTTGGGTGCTTTTTACTATGTTAAAAAGAGACAGCAACTATTCGAACAGTAATCCAAATCGACGATCGTTTGAGCCAGCCATGAGAGTAATACAAGGCTGTTCAACTTATCTTTATATCTCCTAAAATAGGAAGCAATCAAGCTTCAAGGTAGCTACAGTTACCTCAAAAGTATCTAATAGTATAGTTTTGTTCGGCACACAACTCTCCGACAAGGAGGATAAAAAACATTTAGCGTGAAGCCATCTAGATGGTAATAAATCTTCTTCAAATAACATAGTAGTCATTTTAAATATCGTTTGCTACGTTCATGAGAAAACAATATGTGTAGACGAATATGCTTTGTTAAGATTAATAACATATTAAAAAAGTTTGCTAAGGTATAGTGAAAAATTTACTTGTTTAAAATAAGTTCATTCTTTGGGAAAGTAGCTTAGCTATATTTATAAATGCAATGTAGATGTCATATTTTCTTTTCCTAGTTATTTAGCTTTATTGCAAGGACATTTTTTTAATTTGATTTATATTATTAACACTTAAAATGATTATTTTGTATTGAGTGGAATTTCCTAATTATGATACCATATAGATTAATACATATATGGAGGAATTATTATGGAAAAGAGTAAAATAAAGTTATTATTACTATGTTTATTGTATATTTTAATTCTATCAGCATGTAATCAGAAAGAAGAGCGTGTTGATAAATCAGGTGAGAATGAACAAGAAAAAGTAGAGACTTTACATCAAGAGGAAAAAGCAGTAACAACAAATCAAGATAATTTAGCTATCGAGAAAGCTTCCACTAATGAAGAGACTGATGAAGACAATCATTTAAATACATCTTTGACAGTAGTTTTAGAAGATGTTATTCCTAGAGATCCTAGTACTGATAATAATGTCTATGGATATGAATTAAATTTTATTATGAAATATATAAATCACACAGATAAAGACATTAAAGGATTTTTAGCAGAAACATATTTTTATGATATGTTCGGCGAGTTAGTATACAAGTCAGTAATGAAATATGAATGGGATGTTATTCCTGCAAATGGTTCTACAAACTTTAATACTGCTGTTGATTTAAATCAATTCAATGATGTAGATATGCGCTTTTATAATTTACCATTTGAGAATATGACTTTTAACTATAAAATTAAATCCATAATCTTTACGGATGGAACAAGTATATAAAGCCTTACAATATGTTTATAAGATAACTTTAATTATCAAATAGTTTTTACATTCTTGCTTCTTGATTAAATAACTATTTATATAAATTAGCAAAAGTGTGTCGTTAATCGATAACACGAATCTGGATTTTTTTATAATATAATCCCATCACTACTGAAGGAGTAACGAAGATAAGCTTTACCAAATTCAGTTGAGAATAGATAAGTATACCCTTTCCATTCTCGCTCCTTACTAGATTACAGCAAGCAGTCTATAAAGCTTGGTTTGACAAAAAATGAACTGATTAAAGGAAAGCTAGAAGGTTTAAGATTATTTTTCGCAATTTCAATCATAGATGCAGTATCGCCAGACTACTTGAATAAAAAAACCCCCATAAAAGTTTAAATTAGTATCTGACTTTTATGGGGTTAGTTCATATGATTCTCTGTTTTTGGAAGGGAATTACTCCATTATTATTAATTAATTGCTTGTAATGAGTCTAACCCTTCTTTAAGATATACAAAACTTTTATATTTTATTACATTACTATCTACCGCCATCAAAGAATTTAAATATCTCTTTAATTCATTAATATAAGCACTTGTAAAATCGAATAAATCGAAAGTATGTACCCATTCATTATTACCAGATAATTGACTGTAGTTCGTAATAATGAGATTATGACCTTTCTTTTCAAAGCTAATAATATTAGCGTTTCCAAATGGGTCTAATTTTTGTACTTCATTTGTTTGATGAAGTCGTATTAATAACTCATTTAATTCAATTACAATAGTACTGTGCATAGTTGTAGAAAAGAGTAATTCTTCGACATCTCCATCACTAACTAATACTTCTAAATAACTATCGAAATAGTAATCATAACCAAGATCCTCGTTTTTTAAAACAAATATATCTTCATCGACATTAAATTTTATTCGCATGTAGTGCTCTCCTCTAATTATCTTTTAGTGATGACTGATTTCCCACTGGTTGGGTAAGAAGTTTTTATAACATAATTATCTGTCACAACTGTTGTCATTTCATCAATACCATATTTATTAGGTTTATATTTATATACCATAGTACCATCTTTTGGATTAACACTTGCTAATTGTCCTTTTTCTAGAGACTCCATAATTAAATTTTTAATTTTCGCCTCACCAAGGTGTTTTGGAAAAAGTGTTGTCCCTTTTGTAGCAGCAGTTCCTGACACATGTCTTTTATCAATATGTTGCCATCCAGTCTTAGAATTTCCATCCATTAAGATTCCTCTGCTATTAAACTTTTGAACTTTCCCTAATCCTGCTAATGCATTTACCTCATCCTTTTTACCGGATTTCTTCAATAAACTATAGATTTTCCCCGATTTTACGACTTTACCTGCTGGAAATAAAGAAATGATAGCAAGATTTATTTATGATGAAAAGCGAAAAATGAAAAACAGGCGACTTTATTTGCCATCTGTTCTATTTTTCTCTGCCATCTTTCAATATAAAACTTTCCTCGAATTGTGCATCTGGAATTTCTATCATTTTATTCAATTATATCTAGCTTATTGGTTATATTGAACTAACGAAAATTGAAGTGAGAACAATAGCATTTCCTTAAAAAAGACGCCTAGTCCGATGAAAAGCTGGGAAAAGAACTGGCTTTTTCCCTAATTGTGAACTAACAAAATTTGACGAGGCAAGTTTTATAATGACATCAACAAGATGTTCTCACCATAACAAAAGGGTCACCAGCTGGAGGTGACCCTTTTGTTATGGTGCTGTAACGACATGATCGATAGTTGCCAATAATGAAGGCACTAGCTTATATTCGTTTTCTTACAGTGAAAGATGATTCATATTAATATTCTTTTTGCACGAAAGTTGCGCCTACAATAATTAAAAGAATAAATAGAACAACAATTAAAACGAATGTGGAACTATTATTTTTACCGTAGTCCATGCAATAACCTCCGCCATAGTCTTGACCAAAGCCTTGACTATAGCCTCCGTAACAACAATTAAAACCGCCTGTGTTTCCAAAGTATCCCATTGTGACCTCTCCTTTCTTCAATTTATTGTATGTGGGGATATTGAAAGGAGAGGGGTATTCGTCTAATTGATTATTCTATATTGACCCAATCCAGAATTGTAGCTAGTGTTTTAGCTTAAATGAAGCGGTGATGCTTTTATAAAAAAATAAATGTCAAGTTTCAAAAACGCCGCTTTTATTATTATTTGGTGTTATTGCAATATGGGCGAACCAACTTACCATTCATCGTTCAATTCATAAGACTACCCATTCTTTTTGCCTTTTTAATTTGCGCAGGTGAAAGTCTTCTGTCATCTCCTCAGCATTACGAATAGAATCTTAAAAAGTATAGAGGTGACCTTTCCTGTTTGGACCTACCATTTAATTTTCAACCTACAATGAAAATAGATGGATAAAATTCTTATCTATCATTTAAATGTGTGAAATATATCCATTGATTGTGACGAACTATCCTTCTTTTCTTCATCGAAAATGTAGGCGTTATCTAGATTTTCTTTTTTGTAGCAATGAGTGTAAACCCTAGTGAAAAATAGAGGAAACTTGCCACAATGGTGCTATACAACAATATCGTAATAGAAGTGGGAGCCCAAACTTTGATAAATGTCCAATTTAGGCCACCGAGTAAAATAGTGGGCGTAAAAAATATCGCGGCCAGTAGTGTAGTAGCGAGTACAAAATGTACAGATAAAAGGAATATTCTTTTGTAATTTAATTTTGCCAAACCACGTTGCTTGTTATAGAGGCTTTGAATATTTTTAAATAATAGGTAACAGAAGAAAATACTAATTGCGATGACGATAGCACTTATAATTGTTACAATTTTATCTAGCTTTTGATAGCTACTAACATGTTGATTTTGAATCGTTTTGCCTTCCCATAAATCCATGACCCCTTGTCCAATCGCTGTTGTAAAACTTGTATTCATATTGGCTAAAATAGCTACGCCTATTTGTTCATCTGGTTGCATGATGAAATATGAAGTAAAGGTTGGATTTTCACCAGCATGGTAAATATATGGTTTATTGTCCTTTTCAACAACTGCCCAACCGTTTGCATAAAAAGTATTCGTATCAAAAGGCTCCACTGTTTGATCGGGAATATGGGATTCTTGAATGAGATTGTTACTGAGTGAATAGATTTCGCTGTTTCCTAACTGTAATTTCAACCATCTCGCTATATCATTGGCGTTACTGATGATATAGCCAGCAGGGATATTCCCACTGTAGACAGGTGGTATATATGCCTGCTCTCTCATAAGGCCAATTTTATAACCAGAAGCCATATTACTAGATTGTACTTGATGAACCCCTACAAAAGATTGATCCATGTTAATAGGTTGTAAAATATTTTGCTGGATATATTGATCAAATGGCTGTTTCGAAACATGCTCAATAATTAGTCCTAAGACATCATAATTAATCGTTGCATATTCAAAGGAGCTACCTGGTTTGCGATTTAATGGATGATCCAGTAATGTTTTGACCGTTAGCTCAAGGGCGTTATCAGCCGTGCTTTCTGGAATACGAGTAATTGAATTAGAGGGAATTCCGCTTGTATGTGACAATAACTGCTGAATTGTCATGACCTGTTCCTCCCCTTTATAGGCTAATGATAACCAAGGGATATATTTTTGAACATTATCAGAGCGTTTTAACAAACCTTGATTTTCTAATTGCAGAATAGCAAGCGCCGTAAATGCTTTAGAGGTGGAGCCTAGCTCAAAAAGGGTATGAGAAGTGACAGGCGTTTTTGTTTTCATATCTGCAAAACCAAAGCCCTTTTGATATACCGTTTTCCCTTTATCAACAATGATTACCGAAAGGCCTGGGATTTCGCTAATGGTTTGCTGTTCCTCAATAAATTGATCAATTTTCCTAATTGTATCATTTGATGCAGCCTGTACTAATTTGGGTATCAAAATATAAAAGATCAATATTACAGCAATCATCATCGATTTTTTCATTAATCGTGTCATGTTGTTTTCTCCTTAGAATGAAATATATTTGTTACAACATGGATTACTATAACAACCAAAATATGGTCAAACCATCGATTAGCATGACTATTCGAGGGATAACATGACAATTTTGTCACATCAGAAAACTCAAAAAGGGCTACTCCTATATCAATAGGAGAGCCCCAATAAAATTTATTTAGTTTGCTCTGGAAGTAAATCTTGCCCATTAATTATGAGTTTAGATGCAGAGATGAGAATATCTTTATTGGCCTCATAATAAGGATCTAAAATTTTATAGAAGGCTTCCCATTGCTCACCAGCTTTTTCTTCTTCCCCATCTTTCTCAAGGGTAACAGCTTTTTCATAGTGTTGTTTTAATTTTGTGTAATCCGATTGACTAATTTCGAATTCAATATCAGCCATATATTCTTCAAAGGAAATTTGTTCATATTTAAAATGTGAGTTCAACTTTTCGTAGAATTGATCCCAAAGCTTCATTGATAACTCTTCGTTTTTATCTTTATCTGCTTTTTGAGCTTCATCATAGATAGATTTTAACTCTGTGAGTTCCTCTTTTGTCAAATCTACTTCCATGTCCGCCATGTATTGCTCAAACGTTAGTGGCGGATACAGCTCTTGGTGATACGGCTCAAGGATCGTGTAAATTTTATCTATTTTTTCTTGTGCCATTTCCGTTTTATCTTCTTTTGTGAATTTTATCCATTCTGTATAAAGAGTTTTCAACTGCTCTTTATCTTGAGCTTTAATAACAATGTTCTTTTCAGTAAATGCTGCTTCATTGATAAATTCTTCAAACGGCTCAGGTTGCCAGTTTGCTAATTCATAGGGTCTTGTGATGTTATCCATCGCTTGATAGAGACGTTCCATTTCCTCATAATTCTCTTCTTTTCCTGCTTTTTTCATGTCATGAAAGAGTTTTTCTAATTGGATTAACTCTTCTTTCGTTACGCCCTTAGGTAGTGATTTTTTGTACACATCAAAGGTATAGAAGTCCGAGTAATCCTCTATAATGCTACCTTCAACTGAAATTTCCTGTCCTTCCACTAGCTTCAATTGCTCGATTTGCTGATCAGAGAATTTGTGTAACCCAATATAATAATTTTTGCCATCTGTACCTTTGATAGTAAGGCCATCACCACCAAAATATTTAACGGTACCTTGTATTTTTTGTTCTATTTGCATTATGACATTATTTGTTGTTTCCACAGATGTTGCACCAGCTTGCAGCGGTGTTAATACAGCCATTCCTAGTGTTAGTGCTGAAGCCAGTAGCCATGTTTTTTTAACAGGTTTTTTCATGTTTATCAATTCTCCTTTAGGTTAACTTGTGTTACCAATAATTAGACGTTTTACCAATTGAAAAGGTTTTATCTTTTTTAAAAATTTTTAAAGAAATCAAAAGAGCGGAGTTCAAGACATGCCCTCTCTTTTTTAGTACCCGATTGCTTTGAAAAATAGCCATTATTTACAGTACAACTTACACAAAAGATTGGGTCTTATTTAGATTGAAGGAAGGAGTATATGTACAAGGACATGACGAAAGTGTTTTCTATAGGGAGAAAGAGAACTGAACGTTACTATTCTGCAAGGGGAGGAGCGTTTTCCGTTACGACCTAGTACGTCCTTGGAATTGCACGAGTAACGAAGGCATTAGTGCAGAGTATGATGGTTTTAGCTTTGTGCTCCTAATTGTTAGCTTTAGGAGCACCTTCTGATGAACATCAATTGAATTCTAATGTTTAAAATGTTCCACTACTACTGACTATAGTGAAAGTCTACCGATTCCAGTGGGTAAGCGAGCCTTTTTGAGACCCTGCACGTAGAGATAGCGAAGGAAGTAGCTTAACGCCAATCCACAGGAAAGCGGGTAGTCTGAAATGGGAATGATTATTTTTTATCTGTTTATGTTAAATCAGCTTTCATAAAAAGTGAATGCCCTTTCTACTGTTCATCCTGGAAATAGATTTTATAGAATTTACGATTCGTTGCCTCATCATAGCCAACTTCAATCAGCTCATCTATTTGATCGATATGTTGAATATTTACTTGTATTTCAATGTTGGCATCCAGTTTGATTTTACGTTTATACTTCTTCTCAGCCTTTTCTAAAGCACTGTCCGAAATGACTGTTTCATAGGGTTTGACTGAGTTGATGATGATATCTTTTTGGCTAGCATCTGCTTGCTCAAATACGGTGTCGATATAATGGTTTACTTGAAACTCCTCTTCATTTCTAAAATAATCTAGTGTTTTATTCAGAAGTCCCAGCTTCTCCGTGTTTGTATAATTTTCTTCCTTTAAGATGTATTTTTTACATTCAGCTAATGCTAAATCCGTTTTATGATAATGTTCATCTGCTGCTTTAATTTTTAAAAATCGTTCTTGCCAATAAACAATATCTTCTTTACGTTTCGTTTTCATAAACACAGCAGGTGCTTGATCTGGTCCCATATCAACAATGATAGCCATATTATTTATTTTCTTGACGTTAATACCATCAACGCCGTTGATAATCATTTGATTGTGGTCATTTTTTACATCTAAAAATATTTCTTTTTCATCAATTTTGACAATGGCAATAACTTTTTTAGCCTCATTCAATAGTAAACAATTTTCGAACAAACCAATAAACAGTTCACCGCTTTTGATGTTTGGATGTTGTGAGACACTATGTAAGTGCCTAGCCATATTTTGTGACTGTTCTAGAAAGTTACTGCTCTGTTCAAAAATAGCCTTAGAATACGTAAAAACTTCATTAAGCTCAATATTGGTTTCATGGAAAAATTCGTATTGCTGCTCCATATCTATTTTACTAAATGCAAGCTGTGTAAAGGCTGCTTCTAGCATGACTTCGGGTTGAGACAAGGCTTCTTCTCCTAAAATAAGTGTTTCGCTCACAAAATGTAGACTATATTGTGCTAATTTACTTTCACTGACTTCTAGCATAAATTTCACCTTCTAATTTTTCATAGTAGCTAGTATACCATATCCTATTTAATAGATTTCATTTATCCTAAACATTAAAGGTGGAAATAAGGCATGAGAGGGGAATGGGGAGTCCTGCTCATAACGCATGAAATCAATGTCGTTAAAGAAAATTGGATTTAGAAAGTAAGTAGAATCGATATTGAAGAATACTTAGGAAAGACAAGTCAACTTATCCAATACTACAACAATTTATTAATACCAGTTCTCAAATTATTTGAGGCTGGTTTTTTTATGACTATCAAAGATCAGATGTCTTGTTTTGTGAAGAATGTTGGGGATTAGAAGTTTAAAATGCCGTTGCTTAGATAATGCTAAAAACATGTAGGGATACTCTGTACGATTGTACTAAAGAGGGTGATCAATATGTGGGAAAAGGTGATTTCCTATGTGCCGCATTGGCAAGTTTTTTTTCAGGGCTTTTTAGCATTTTTCATTCCATATTTGATTTTCAAATTGTTTAATGGTTTTTTTATTGTCAAAAAGGGCAACGGCAAGATTGATATAAAAGAATATAGTGATCAAAGTGAGACGGTGCATAAACCTATTCAAAAAACGTTAGAGCAATTTACAGGTAATTACAGTGAAGATCTCTTACTAATGAGGAAAGAACTTGGTCATAATTGGGATATCCATTTCAGAGAATTTCACATTGGAAATACTGGTAATCGTGCAGCCATCGTTTTTCTTAAAGGGTTATGCGATAAAGAGCTGATTGACAAGCATATTTTAAAATCATTAATGAATGGACTTTCAGAAAGTTCCACGTTGATAAGAGGTTATGAATTACAACAATTGATTGCAAATGAAATCCTACCAGTGAGTGATCTTATAGATGAATCGAATGTCATGAATTCCGTGGGAAAAGTATTAACTGGCTCTACTGTATTAATTGTTGACGGTATACCGAGTGTATTTATCATTGGTACCGCACATGGAAAGACTCGAAATCTTGAGGAGCCTGTTTCTGAAGCATTGGTACGTGGACCAAGGGTGGGCTTCACGGAAAAATTAAGTGTCAATACTTCTTTATTGAGGCAACATGGTGAAAACCAACATTTATCTATTATTGAAATGGAAGTGGGGGAGCGAATAAAAAAACAGTTAGTCTTAGCCTATATAGATGAAATTGTGGAACCTGATCTCGTCAAAGAGGTGAGGAAACGGATTGAAACAATCAATTTGGATGATGTAGCTGAATCAGGTTATATTGAGCAATTGATTGAGGACAATTATCTTAGTCCGTTTACGCAAGTACAGAGTACCGAGCGTCCTGATCGTGTTGTTGCAGCTTTACTGGAAGGACGAGTTGCAATTCTATTAGACGGCACTCCCTTTGCTTTAATTGTACCTGTCACATTTAATATGTTATTGCAATCACCAGAAGATTATTATGAACGTTGGTTGCCTAGCTCTCTTATCCGTTTGCTTCGTTATTTTGCTGCAGGTATCACTTTATTTGGACCATCCTTGTATATTGCTTTTGTGTCGTTTCATCAGGGGTTAATTCCCACTAAACTAGCGTTGTCCATGATGGGGACAAGGCAAGGGGTACCCTTCCCAGCATTAATCGAAGCTCTCATTATGGAGGTTGCCATTGAAATACTACGAGAAGCGGGCCTTCGCTTGCCTAAGCCGATTGGTCCGACAATGGGAATTGTTGGGGGGCTTGTCATTGGAGAAGCAGCAGTACAGGCAGGAATTGTTAGTCCAATTATGGTTATTGTTGTTGCACTAACGGCGATTTCTTCCTTTGCTATTCCTCAATATAATGCTGGCATCACGCTACGAATGCTGCGATTTGTCTCAATGTTTTCTGCTGCTTTATTTGGACTATATGGCATCATCCTATTTTTCTTATTCCTTTGCAGTCATTTAGTGAAACTAAAGAGCTTCGGCGTACCATATCTTAGTCCTACTGTTCCGTATAGAGCAGGTGACTGGAAAGACTTTATGGTTCGTATGCCGTTCAGGGTGATGAAACATCGTCCGAGATTATTAAAGCCAAAAGATTCTATCCGCAAAGGGAAATAAGAGGAAAGGAGAAAAACAGCCATGAACAGCACTTTAAAAGATAAAATAACGACATCACAAGCAGTTGTTATTATTATTAACTATATTCTTGCCACTGGAATTCTTACCTTACCTCGTGCATCTGTAGAAAAAGTAAAAACGCCGGATGTATGGATTAGTGTTTTTTTAGGTGGGGTTGTTGCCATGATTGCGGGCGTAATTATTGTCAAGCTAAGCCAACAATATCCTGACAAAACATTTTATCAATACAATCAAGATATTATAGGGAAATGGTTGGGCTCATTCATAAGTATATGTGTAATTGTCTACTTTTTTACCATTTCTGCTTTTGAGGTTCGCATAATGGCTGAAGTAACCTCTCTCTTCTTATTAGAAGGAACACCTACATGGGCTATCATTTTGCCCTTTTTGTGGGTAGGGATTTATTTGATTAGTGGTGGCATCAATACAATTGCTCGTTTGTTTGAAATCATTTTCCCTATAACCTTTGTGATTTTTTTGCTCGTGGCCTTTTTAAGCTTAGGAATCTTTGAAATCGATAATCTTAGACCAGTATTAGGTTTGGGTGTTGTACCCATGTTAAAGGGGATCAAAACAGCGACACTGGCATTTTTAGGTCCTGAAATTATGCTGCTTATAGTAGCATTTATGTATCCATCAGATAAATCAAAAGCTGTAAAGGTTGTACTAGTGGGCATAACGATTCCTTTACTTTTTTATGTTATTACAGTTGTTATGGTTATTGGAGCTTTATCCATTGAAGGGGTTATGACAAGGACATGGCCCACGATTGAATTGATGCGAAGTTTTGAAATTCCTGGATTAATTTTTGAACGCTTTGAGTCGTTTTTACTGGTCATCTGGATTATGCAAATATTTGCTACCTTCTCGATTACCTATTATGCAGCTGCTTTAGGATTAGCTCAACTTTTTAAGAAAAGTATGAATCCTTTCTTATACGGATTATTACCGATTATTTATATCATTGCGATGACGCCAAAAAATATTAATGATCTTTTTACATTTGGCGATAAGATTGGCCATGCTGCACTAATTTTATTTGGTGCCGTACCTATAATTTTACTCCTTATATCGAAATGGAGAGGAAATAAAGCATGAAGCGAAAACATCAATATATCCGATACCTTCTATTAATGACTGTATCCTTTCTTCTTACTGGTTGCTGGAGTAGTAAAGAGATTGAGGATTTAGGTATTATTGTAGGCACATCATTGGATTTAGAAACAGGTGATGTATCTTCTGAGGAGCAACAAGATGCTAGATATGCAAATAGGGATCTGCTAACAATTACCAATCAATTCATTACATCAGAGACAACAGTTTCTGGAACGAAAGAGGGTACCTTACCTGAAAAAGCATATAAAAATGTCACTGAAACGGGCGATGCGGTGTTGCCAACATTACGAAATATGCTTCTAAAAGTTGATAAACGCTCCTTTGCTGAACATTCCAAAGTGATTATTATTGGGGAAGATTTAGCCAGTACCGTCAATCTTCAACAAACACTAGATTTTTTTCTAAGAGAATTAGAAATACGACCGAGTGGCCTGCTCCTTATTGCTCAAAATCGTGCAAGTCAGGCACTTGAAACGAATGAACCAACGAAAATTCCAGCTTTTCAATTAGTGGAAATGATGGAGGGGCATGAAAGGACGACTAAGATTTTACCACCGATGACCGTTGCCAAGTTAGAAGGAAAGCTCTATTCAGACTCAAGCTTTTTATTGCAAAATGTGTTAGCGGAAGATGGGGAAGTAAGGTTTGCAGGAGCTGCTGTCATTGAAGGCAAAACGAAAAAGTTGCGTGGCTTTTTAAATGAAAGTGACTTGGAAGGAATTGCATGGATAACAGGCGAAGGGAAAGGTGGTTTAGTCAAAGGCTTTGATGAGGAGTCAGGGGCACCCATTATCTATGAAATTATTTCAGCTAAAAGTAAAATTATTCCTCTCATAAAGGACGATCAAATCTCTTTTACCATAAAAATTCAAACAGAGGGTAGAATCTCTGAACATTGGGTCCTATCAGATAAGGCATTTGACAATCGATTTTTGAAAAAAGCGGAGAAAGTATTTGAAAAAGAGATTGAACGATTAGTGAAGAAGGTTTTGGAAAAAACGCAACATGAATTTCAAACGGATGTTGCTGGATTTGGCAATAAAATAAGAATAGATTATCCAAAGGTATGGCAAAAAATAAAAAAAGATTGGGATCAAACATTTAGTGAGGTTCCAATCACATGTGAAGTGAATGTAACCATTAAAGATTATGGGACGTCAGGTGATTAACGAGGTTAATCATCTTTTTTTGTCTATTTTGTATATACTGGAATTAAAGTCCGTATTATTAAACATTCGAAAAGATGGGAGATAAAAGACATGCAATATATCGTTCAATCAATCGCTACAGTTTATAACAATCGGCAAATGATCAAAGATGATCATTGGGGAGAGATTATTTCAACTATTGAACTTGCTGATCATATCCAGGAGGCATCCTTAAAAGGAATAGGAGATTTTTCTCATCTAGAAATTATTTTTTATTTTGATAAAGTTACAGACGATCATATCCAATATGAGGCGAGACATCCTAGAAATAATCAAAATTATCCCGAGGTCGGCATTTTCGCGCAAAGGGGTAAGAATAGACCCAATAAATTAGGAAGTACAATCGTTGAGTTATTAGAGGTCAAACCAAGAGCATTAATCGTCCAAGGGCTAGATGCCATTGATGGCACACCTATACTAGATATAAAGCCTGTGATGAAAGAGTTTTTACCTAAAAAGGATGTTCAACAGCCAGCATGGTCAATAGATTTAATGAGGGCCTACTGGGGGTAATAAAGTTGTTAAAGCGAAGACATTTGAGTCTAAGAAAATTGTTGCATTATGCAATGGATGCAGAGCATACTTGTGTAGTAATCGAGGGGAGTTGCATGCTCCCCCTGAATTTTTATAGAATAATTCCCTCTTGATAAAGAATGCTAATGGCATGAGAACGATTTCTGGCATGTAATTTTTTGATAGCAGATTTGACATATTGGGTAATAGTTAATTCACTTAAATCCATAAAATCTGCAATTTCCTTCGTACTTCCCCCTTGTGCTACCTGTCTCATCACCTCCAGCTCACGTTTGCTAAGAAGGCCTTCCTTTTTGCTATTTCTAGCTTGCATGATAAGCTGACCAATAACATTTCCAAAAGCTGTCATGTCATCCAATAGCTTTTCATTTATAGCGATTTCCTCTTCCAATTGTGTACTACAAATATAGCCGAAAACATATTGGCCAATGAAGATGGGAATGATTAAAAATGAATTATTTTGTGAGGGAATAGAATATTTAATACTTATATTTTTTAAATAATCCATTCCTGTACAAAATTTAGCCTTCTTGTCCTCAATAGCAGCATAAATAATAGGGAAGCTACGAATCTCCTCTCGAATTTCACCGATATGACTACCTCCAGATTCATTCAAAAAAATGATTCCTTCAGCTACAAAGCCTATTGGAGAATACCTTAATAAGTAGGCATCTTTGATAGGAAAAGAATCTAAATATACCTGCAAAATATGTATCAACAGCTCTTCATGATTGGCATAACTTTGTACCGTGTCGAAACGTTTTTGAATGGTATAAAGATTGGACATGACCTATCCCCTTTTTTAAGTATATACTACGCTTAAAATAAGGAATTTTCAATATTTTCTGTAAGTTGTAGTATTTAAGCTAAGGAAATCCAGTATTTTCTTGTATTTGTATTTAATAATTTATTGGAGTGAGGGGTGTAGTGGGTGAATAGCCAAACAATTAAAGAGGTGGATGCAGTTGTTTTAGGCGCTGGCTTTGCAGGCTTGTATATGTTACATCAGCTGAGGAGTAAAGGTTTTTCTACCATTGTATGCGAGGCTGGAGATGGTGTAGGCGGTGTTTGGTATTGGAATCGTTATCCGGGCGCTAGATGTGATATAGAAAGCATCTATTATAACTATACATTTTCAAAAGAGTTGTATGAAGAATGGACTTGGACATCTAGATTTCCAGAACAAGCGGAAATATTACGTTATTTAAATTACGTGGCAGATCGCTTTCAATTGCGAACGGATATCCAATTTAATACAAGGGTCACTGCAGCACATTTTGATGAGGAACGTCATAAATGGATTGTTTATCTAAACGACGGACAGCACATCTTAGCAAAGTATTTTATTACAGGAATAGGCTGTCTGTCTGCTGCCAATGTTCCTAACATTCAAGGACTGCAACAGTTTAGCGGAAATTGGTATCACACGGGGCATTGGCCACATGAAAAGGTTGATTTTACAGGGAAACGAGTAGGAATTATCGGGACAGGCTCCAGTGGTATTCAAGCCATACCTGTAATTGCGAAAGAAGCAGAGCAGCTTACTGTATTTCAACGGACACCACAATATACGATTCCAGCTCGTAATCATCCATATGATGAGAACTTTATCAAAGAAACCAAGCAAAATTTCGAAGCTTTAAAGCAGTCGATGAGAAATTCTATATCAGGTACACCTTTTGCACAAAATCAGCAATCTGCAATGGAGGATAGTGATGATAAAAGGATGACGGTTTTTGAGGAAGCTTGGGCACAAGGTGGTTTTGCCTTCGCAGCCACTTATGATGATTTGTTAACAAATGAACAATCCAATGAAAAAGCAGCGGAATTTATTCGCTCTAAAATACGACAAATTGTGAAAGACCCTGTGGTAGCAGAAAAATTATGTCCGAAGTATATGTATGGCACGAAAAGACAGGTTTTAGATAGTGATTATTTTGAAGCCTACAACAGGGAGAATGTTGTACTGGTGAATGTAAAAGAATCACCTATCAAAAAAATAACAGAAACAGGTATTCAAACGACGGATGAACATTACGATTTAGATCGTATCATTTTTGCAACAGGCTATGATGGCATGACAGGACCATTATTTAAAATTGATATAAGGGGAAGGAACGGTGAGACATTAAAGGAAAAATGGGAGGATGGTGCTTCTGTTCAAACATATCTCGGACTAACAACAGCAGGTTTTCCTAATTTATTTATGATTACTGGTCCAGAAAGTCCATCTGTCCTCGTGAATATGCCAATCGCTATTGAGCAGCATGTAGAATGGATTGCACAATGTATCGATTACTTGCGTGAGCATGACATTGACCTTGTGGAACCACATAAAGAAGCCAAGGAAGCTTGGAGCAAGCATTGTCGAGAGGTTGCTAACACAACACTTTACGTCAAAGGTGATTCCTGGTATACGGGAGCTAATATTGAAGGTAAACCCCGCAGTTTTTTAATTTATCTGGGCGGATTTGATTATTATACAAAGCATTGTCATGAGGTGGCTCAAAATAATTATGAAGGCTTTAAATTAATGAGATTAAAATCAATATCATAGTTTGCAAGAGAGGAGCATATATCAATATGGGACAACAAGTAGTCATTATTACAGGTGCAGGAAATGGTATAGGGAGAGAAACAGCAAAATTACTAGCCACACAGGACAAGGCATTAGTATTAGTAGATTTTGATGAGAAAAGTGGTCAAGACACACTACACGCTGTGAAGGAACATCAACAACAGGCTATCTTTGTCCACGCAGATGTTTCGAAAAGCCAAGACGTGAAGAAATATGTGGAGGCTGCAAAAGAAGCGTTTGGTAGAATTGATGCGTTCATCAATAATGCAGGTGTGTTAAGCCCGCCATCTTTACTAGCAGATTTAGAGGAAGAGACATTTGATAACGTCATTTCGGTCAATCTAAAAGGAACTTTTTTAGGCTTAAAATATGTATTAAAAGAGATGGAGCAACAACAGTCAGGTGTCATCGTGAATACTTCTTCAGCGGCAGGAATACAAGGACAACCCTATTTAGGCGGCTATGCTGCTAGTAAGCACGGTGTTATTGGGTTAACTAGAACTGCTGCCATTGAATATGGTCCTAGCGGTATACGAGTAAATGCTATTTGTCCAGGTGGTGTAATGACTAATATGACAAAGGGCTTAACGTCCAGTCCAGAGGAAAACGGCCCCCTAAGAAGATTAGCAGATGCTTCTGAAATCGCAAATGTAATCGCTTTCTTAATTTCGGAGGAAGCCTCTTATGTGAATGGCGCTGTCGTACCAATTGATGGCGGTTTAACATCGTAAAAAATATTTTAAATAAGAAAGGAAGAATTTTAATGGAACATCGTATTGATTCAGAACTAAGAGAAACGTTAGCAATTTTCCCCCCATTAGATTTAGATAATGTACAGGCAACAAGAGAAGGAATGGCAGCCGTTGCTGTGCCAGCTCCGATAGATGAACAGATAACAGTTGAAAATAAAGTGATTCAAGGGCCTGATGACAACAATTCTCTTCGCATTCGTATTTATAAGTCAAAAGAGCAGAAAGAAATTTCCCCAGGGCTACTATGGATTCATGGCGGCGGCTATGTCTTAGGTGCTCCAGAAGGAGATGATTTGCTTTGTCAGCGCTTTGTTAATGAAGCGAAGTGTGTGGTTGTATCTGTAGACTATCGACTTGCTCCTGAACATCCTTATCCAGCACCACTTGAAGATTGTTATGCTGCGTTAAAATGGGTAGCAGATCATGCGGACGAATTAGGGATTGATCCCAGTCGTTTAGGAATTGCTGGAGCAAGTGCTGGAGGAGGTCTCACAGCTGCACTCGCATTACTTACTCGAGATCGTAATTATCCAAAGCTTAGTTTCCAAATGCCTCTATATCCAATGATAGATGATCGGAATAACACACCATCTTCATTGGAAATTACGGGACATATGATCTGGAACCACTCGCTCAATCAAAAAGGCTGGGAAATGTATTTGAGTGGAGAGAACGGCAGCGACAATGTGTCACCATATGCCGCAGCAGCTAGAGCAGAT
This sequence comes from Lysinibacillus sp. FSL L8-0126, assembly GCF_038630385.1. NCBI lineage: Bacteria > Bacillati > Bacillota > Bacilli > Caryophanales > Bacillaceae > Lysinibacillus > Lysinibacillus sp. FSL L8-0126. The sequence goes on from NZ_CP152028.1 coordinate 2,890,525, forward strand.
GATTTATCAGGATTACCGTTTACGTATACATGTGTTGGACAATTAGATCCATTCCGTGACGAGACTTTACAATATGTGACAAAGCTATGTCAGGCTGGAGTAGATGTCGAATTCCACTTATACCCAGGTTGCTATCATGGCTTTGAAAGTATTGCTCCAACAGCCGCAGTCAGTCAAAGGGCTGCCACAGAGTATGTAGAAGCTGCTAAATATGTTTTGCATCGAAAGATTTCAGTGCCTTTATAAATAACTTACAAAAGTCTCGAAACTTTGATTTAAAAAAGTTTCGAGACTTTTTTGGCAATCATAATTACATCATAACTAGTTTGTAATGCCACCTTTTAGGTTAGACTTTTATCGAGTGAAAGGAGGAGAATACAAATTGCTACAATTTGATTCAAAAATTGTTGGAAAAGAGATTGGTTTCGGCTATTTACGTGATAAAATTGCCAATCGAGGTTTTACGATTGGTGGGAATTGGGAGTATTATAAAGGAAGCTTCGATTCGATATTATGGAAAGAGGCAGGGGAAACTATTTATTTGCGTGTTCCCTTTATCGTAACATCAGGGGAACTTGATAATGAGGATGCCCAAATTCGTTTTCAAAAACCATTTGTCATTAAGCATGTTGAGAATATAGGTCTAGATTATGATGAGGGGTCTTTACTTGATGCAACTGGTGTTAGTCAATTCCAAACTCCGCTTGATAAAGACGGGTATATTCACGATAAAAGTAGATGGATTCAAGCAGGCGAACAAGCTGTTGAAGAAAAAGTGCTACCTTTTTTTATGCATTAGCTAGATAAATTTGAATAGCTAATGGCTAAAATTATATGCCTTTTTTCCTTTTTATTATTGGGAACTTGTAATCAAAAATAGAAATAGAATTGTCGTAAGAATTTTCCAACATTATAATAGTGTTAACGTACACTACTAGAAGAGGTGAGTTTATGGACAAAATAGCTATAGATGATTTTCAACATTCCCATCAGAAATTGCAACAAGAAAGACTCATCCATCGAAAAGAAGCGTATCTTGATGTGTTAGCGAAAACAAAAGCATTTGGTGAAATAATCACTTTTGAAGGTATAAAAGGTAATAAAAGAGACGTCTAGGGGACGTCTCATGTTGTTGAAATAAGATCATGTCAATAGCAGAAAAAGAACTTTTAGCGAGGGGTTGATTTCCGTTCCACCAGCGTCCTTTCCAGGGGGCGTCCGCTGAGCCGCTTCACTCACTTCCGTTCGCTCCAGGGTCTCAGCTGTGACGCTAAATCCCCTAGGAGTGACGCTGGCTCCACTTCAATCAACCATTTGGCAAAAGTGGCTTTTCTTTCTCTTTCATACGAGCCGTCACGATCAAAATCGCTCCTTATTTGCCTGATGAGAGAAAGGAAAGCTCCTTATTTTCAATGTGGAGAAGTGATGCGTGACAACACCTCTTCATAAAGAGTAGGGAACACCTTCGCTTTATTTGAAAACCTTTGTTGAAAAGAAACATCTTTATGGATTGGAGTGGAAGGCTACTTGACTCCCGTGGGATAGCGAGACAGGCGAGCCCCTGCACGGAGCGGTAGCGGAGGAAGCGGCTCGGCGCTCGCCCACAGGAAAGCAAGTAGCCTGCAACGGAAATCTATTTTTACCTTTCACAAAATTTCTATAGATCGTTTTGTTTTTCAACACTAAGAGACGTCTAGGGGCGTCTTTTTCTATTTTCTTAATGCATTAAAAATGAAAGGGTGAACAACAATGAAATGTATCATGCCATTATTACTGCTAGTAATGGTTTTATGTGTTGCTTGCGCGCCACCTAAGGACAAGAATGACGGAGGTTTAGAAAAAGAGGAAACGCGCATGGCTCCTTCAATAAATTCAACAGTAGAAATACTGGCAAATCAATTGCAAACACCATGGTCGATTCAAAAAAATGGTACTGTTTTTTATGTAGCAGAAAGGCCTGGTAGTATTGTGAAAATTGAGGAAGGAGGAGCAGTTGACAGGCAACAGGTCATCCTCGATAAGGAGCTTTCAACAGCGCCAGAAGCTGGTTTATTGGGGTTTGTATTAGCACCTAATTTTTCAGACAAACAGATTGCCTTTGCTTATTATACGTATGTTGAAGGAAGCGAGCAGTTTAATAGAATTGTTACATTAACCTTTAACGATAATAAGTGGTTAGAAACGGATCTTATCATAGATCGAATAAAGAGTGGTACATATCATCATGGTGGTCGTTTAAAAATAGGGCCTGATGGTAAACTGTATGCAACAGTAGGTGATGCGACGCAACCTTCCTTAGCACAAAATTTAGATGCTCTAGAGGGAAAAATTTTACGCATCAATTTGGATGGCTCCATACCGAACGATAATCCTTTTCCACAGTCCTATGTATACAGCTATGGACATCGAAATCCACAGGGCTTGACCTGGGCAACAGATGGTACGATGTATGCCAGTGAGCATGGCAATGCCGCAAACGATGAAATTAATATAATCGAGAAGGGGAAGAATTATGGATGGCCCGATATTGAAGGAACAAAAAAACAGCAAGGTATGATCACACCTCTCTTTACATCAGGTACTTCTAAAACGTGGGCACCATCTGGCATTGATATGATGGATGATCAATTATATGTCGCAGCTTTAAGAGGTAGTGCAGTGTTAGCGTTTGCTGTGAAAGAAAACAAATATATTGAACGATTGTCGGAATTTGGAAGAGTTCGTGATGTCTTTGTGGATGACGCATTTCTTTATTTTATTAGCAATAATACAGATGGTCGAGGAAGCCCACAGTCACAGGACGATAAACTATATCGGATACCATTGTGATATACTATTTGTGAAGACATAGAAGGGTATAAGGAATGGGGAGGACTAACATTGGCTAATTATCTTAAAATCGCAGTGGCAATTGATTTCTCGGAACAATCATTAAAAGCATTGGATCGAGCAAGTCACTTAGCCATGCAACACAATGCTATTTTGCAATTAGTGAACGTCATTGATACAAAATCATTTGGAGCGGTATCTGCATATGATTTGAAATATGCGGAGGAACTAAAGAAAGAAAACGTTGTAAAAATGGAACAGTTGGAAAAAGAGGCATTGCAGACAGGAGTCAAAACCGTGGAATCTGTAGTAGAAGCAGGCTCACCAAAAGGTATTTTAACGCAATTACCGAATGTGGACTTAATTGTCTGTGGTGCAACAGGGTTAAATCGTATGGAGAAAATGATGTTAGGATCTGTTGCAGAGAAAGTAGTGCGCTATGCTCTATGTGATGTGCTAATTGTCCGTTAATTTTTTGAATAAAAAAGACCTGCTTGTGCTAGTAGACAAGCAGGTTTTTTCATTATTATTCGATTGTTTGAGCGTTATCAATAATGCTTTGAGGAATATCAATTGTTTTTAGGTGGTTGAAATCAGTGTAAGTAACGACTGATTTTGTATTCATGATTAATTCGTCACCTTCTACGGCCATTTTTAAATCAAAATTCATATCCATTTTTTTTGTATCGAAAGTCTCTTTATCGATGTGTAATACATAGTTGATTTTTTCAATTGTTAATTGATCCATTGGATTTTCTTCTAATCCCATATCCTCGATAGATTTAGTGATCTCAGAATCAATTAGCTCTTTAAATTTATCGCCTTTTGCTTCTAAAGTAAGGACATACTCATCGTCTGTTTGTTCAAATTTAAAATCACCAATGAATTTTTTTAGATGTTCTAGCTGTTCTTTCGCATCTGCAGAAGCAGCCGTTTGATCTAAAATCTCATCAAAATTCTCATCAGGTAACTTGATCCAGCTATCAGTTGTCATATCTTTCATGAAAAGACCAGTGTCTTTCTTCATGTACATTTCTATTGGCATGTCCGTTGTTTCTTCGCCTTCACTCATCATATCGGGCATCGACATTGAACCTGACAAATGCATTGCAAGTGGGTCAACAATGATGTCCATGTCCATTTTAGAGTCGATAGAAAATTCCATAGCCTCTTTACCAGATCCAACCTTTGTTACCTGTGTCATGTCCATATTGGCACTTGCACTTTTAATGTCAGCCTGGCGGTCCACTGCTTTGTCATACACTTGTTCTAAAGTGAGTTTGCTTGTTTTAGTTGTGTCTTTCGTAGGGGTAGCACTCGAGTTACAAGCTGCAAGTGTCAATGCTAGTGTCCCAACTGCTAATACTTTAAAAATTTTCTTCATTACTTTCATCTCCTATTCTTGGTAAAAAACACTATCTACTACTATACGCCCTAAAAAAGGAAAAGTTTCGTTATTTTTTAAAAAAGACTAAGCTTTTATTAAAAAAATAACATTCTTTTCACAACTGCACGTGATAAACATGCAAAAATTAATAAAGGTACAGAAGCCATAATTAAAAAGGAAAAAGCTGTCACCAAGCAATTGTTCAATGACAATAGCTTGGGACAGCTTTTTTGATTATCTTTGTTCTGCAGAGATTTAAGTGTCCGCTGATCACGATAATGCCCTGATGTAATGGATTAATTATAACCCCAGATCATGGCGAATAATGTACCAATGATTGTGACTACACCTACGAATACTGAATATAAAATCGTTGTATACAACGTTTTCTTATCTTCAGATTCACCGATGTGCATGAATAATACTAATTGTACAGTTGCTTGTGCAAGGGCAGTTACTAGTAAAATTCCAAATGCCATATTAAGAGACATATCGAATTTAACAACAGCTAAAGCTACAATTGTTAGTAATAGTGAGAAGCCGAAGCCCATCACATGTTGTTTTGGGAATAATTCCTTCATCAGCTAATCAGTCCTTTCAAGTAGACGAAGCTGAAGATGAAAATCCAAACAACGTCTAGGAAATGCCAGTACAATGAGAAGATAAACGCTTTGTTCGCTGTTTGTGGATTTAAACCACGTTTAGCCACTTGGATTAAAATAGCTACGCCCCAGAAGAAACCAAATGTTACGTGGGCACCGTGCGTTCCAAGTAAAGTCATTAAGGACGATAAGAATGCGCTTGTTTGAATCGTCGCACCTTCGTGTACATAAGTGACAAATTCATCAATCTCAATAGCTAAGAAGCCAAGACCTAGTAAAAGAGTGATGATAAAGAATGTCATCATCGCTTTTTTACGACCAATACGCATTGCATGAACACCAAGACCAATTGTGAAACTACTTGTTAATAATAAGAATGTTTCCCATAGCACTGGAGTTAATTCGAAAATTTCGGCACCATTTGGGCCACTACCTGTACGTGTATGAAGTGTGAAATACACTGTAAATAATGTGGCAAATAACACGATTTCGGCGCCGAGGAAAATCCAGAAACCAAAGATTTTTAGACGGTTTTCCTCTGTACTATATTCTAATGGAAGTGAAGAATCGATTTTCATATTATTTATCACCTCTCAAGCTTTTTTCAGTTGCCATTACTTCCTCAACTGAAATGTAACGACCATGATCTTTTTCGAATGAACGATGGATCATGAAGCCAAATACACCAAGCATACTGATGATGGCTGGAATCCATAGATTGAATACAGCGAAGAATGCTGCAAGGAAGAAGAATCCACTCATCCAGAATGGTGTGCCTGTATTATTTGGCATGTGAATTTTTTCGATTGGACCTGCAGTAATATCGCGACCTTCTTTTTTCGCGAACCAAAACTCATCTAAGCGAGTAACAGTAGGCACTACGGCAAAGTTATATTCTGGTACTGGAGAATGTGTAGCCCACTCAAGTGTACGACCATCCCAAACATCTGCCTTTTCATTGCGAGGCATATGTTTCCAGCTGTAGTAAATGTTATAAACAATTAATGCAAAGCCGACTGCAAGTCCTAGCGCACCGATGAACGATAACATGTTCAATGGACCATAACCAGTGGACTCTGAATAAGTGTACATACGACGAGCATAACCATCTAAACCTAAAATAAATAGTGGGAAGAATGTTACGTTGAAGCTAATGGCAATGAACCAGAAGCCAGCTTTCCCTAATTTTTCATTTAAACGGAAACCGAACATTTTTGGCCACCAGTAGTGGTAACCTGCAAGTACACCAAATACTGTACCTGGAATTAATACATAGTGGAAGTGGGCAACTAAGAACATCGTATTATGATATTGGTAGTCGGCACTTGCCATCGCGAGCATAACCCCTGTAACCCCACCAATAGTGAAGATAGGAATAAAGCCAAGTGCATAAAGCATCGGTGTTGTAAATTGAATTTTCCCGTGCCTCATTGTGAGTAGCCAGTTAAATATTTTAACACCAGTAGGAACTGCGATTGCCATTGTTGTAATAGAGAAAACACTGTTAACCATTACACCGTGACCCATTGTATAGAAGTGGTGGGCCCAAACTACGAATGATAGTAGGGAAATGACCACCATACTCATCACCATTGATTTGTAACCGTATAAGTTTTTACGTGCAAACGTTGCAATGATTTCTGAGAAAATACCGAAAGCAGGTAGGATAACGATATAAACCTCAGGATGTCCCCAAACCCAGAATAGGTTGGCCCAAAGCATATCCATACCACCGTCTTGCATTGCAAAGAATTTTGTGCCGAATTGACGGTCAAACATCATAAGTGCAAGCGCTACAGTTAATACTGGGAACGCGAATACGATAATAATGTTTGTAATTAAAATAGACCAAGAAAACATTGGCATTTTCATTAATGTCATACCAGGGGCACGCATTTTAATGATCGTCGTGATAAAGTTAACACCTGTCATTAAAGTACCAATACCTGATAATTGAAGTGCTAAAGAATAATAGTTATTCCCTACAGTCGGACTAAATTCCGTACTTGCAAGAGGGAAGTAGGCTGTCCAACCAGCGTCTGGTGAACCACCGATAATGAATGATAAGTTTAATAAACCAGCACCTGCTGCAAATAGCCAGAAGCTGACAGCGTTTAGACGTGGGAAAGCAACGTCACGTGCACCGATTTGAAGTGGAATGACAATGTTCATTAAGCCGATCACAAATGGCATCGCCATAAAAAGAATCATTAATAAACCGTGTGTTGTGAAAATTTCATTATAGTGTTGTGCATCAAGAAGTCCGTTATCTGGAACGGCTGTTTGTGCACGCATTAACAGTGCATCGATACCACCGCGGAATAGCATTAATAAGGCTACTGCGATATACATAATCCCGATTTTTTTATGGTCAACAGTTGATAGCCAGTTTTTGTAGAAATAGCCCCATTTTTTGAAATAAGTAAGGCCTGCTACGATAACCACTGCACCAACTACGATACTAATAGCTGCCGCTAAAATCATCGGTTCTTGCATTGGATGGAATAATTCTTCCATACTCATTGGATGCGCTCCTTTCAAAATTAAAAATAAATGTAAATATTCGTTCGAATAAAAAATTAGTGATGTCCTGAATGCTCTTCAGACATATCCTCATGATCCATGTCATCCATATTCATGTGTTTACCATGTTCCATTGGAGCTGGTCTGAAGTCTAAGTGTGTAGATGAGAAGCTTTGGCGACCAACATGCTCCGCCTCTAATAGCTCGTCAAATTTTTCTTCAGTTAATGGTGCTTCTTTTGCTTTGACATCAGCAACCCATTGATCGAAATCTTCTTGCGTCATAGTTTGTGCTTCAAATTCCATTTCTGCAAAGCCACGACCATTAAAGTTAGAGTTACGTCCCATAAATGAACCAACTTCATCTGCAGCCAAGTGAATCGTTGTTAACATATCACTCATGGCATATTTTTGACCTGCTAATTGAGGAATCCAGAAACTTGTAATTGGACCAAATGAATAAAGCTTAAACTCTATTGGACGATCCACTGGAATGTTTACATAGTTAACTGTTTCAACACCTTCTTCAGGATAACTGAAGTGCCATTTCCAGTTTGATGATGATGCATAAATAACTAAAGGCTCCTTATCGTCATAACCCGCAGGTTGGGCTTCTACTGTAGAAGTTGTTCTTACTGTAACAACAGCTAAGAAAGCTACGATAATAATTGGAATTACTGTCCATGTAATTTCAAGAAGATGGCTACCCTCTTCATGAGGAGGCTCATAATCTGCAGATGCTTTTGATGCGCGATATTTTGTTAGCATAAAGGCTAAAAGCACATACACGACTAGTAATATAAAGGCCATTGTAATAATGGATAAGATAATTGTGTTTGATAATGTTTCGGCATTAGGTCCTTTTGGGTTGAACACTGTTAATGGTTCACAACCAGCAAGAAGAGCAAGCGCACTCAATGCTACAAACATTAAACTTAATTTTTTCTTCATGTTTGACTCCTTTCTATAAGAACGGCTATTCATAAAATTCATGTGTTTTTTGTCAGTCTCACATTTACAAATAGTAGATACTGAGGTCACCTCTTTTATCTTGGAGTATCAATCAACAGCATAAGAATTTACAATGGCATGGTTCAATATGAAACATAAAATCTAGTGTTGATTGATGTGATGCAAGTGTTAGCAAAATCAAAGCGATGTGCAATCGTTTCTAAAGACGTACTTGCCTGACTACGATTGTCACATTTTGTCGTTGTTTGCACATTGGATTATACGCCCTGTTTTTAAGAAAAAACATAATTTTGTTATGAAAATGATAGTAAGACGACACCGAATTTGAACATTTTTTGAACGAAAATCGTTATTTTAGTATTGGTATTTATAGGTTTTTATTAATAAACACTGTGGAAACGTTGAAAATGCTGGATTCCTCATGTTTACCTAAGTAAATAAATTTTTTTGTGAAAAATAGCATTTCACATTTTGGACGCTGTTTTGTAATAAAATCAGCGCCTAATAAGTCGTTACAACACTTTTTGTTTGCCTTTTTTTAAAAAAAGGAGTAAACGCAATAGCGTTGTGTGGAAACTATAGGATGAATTTTCAATGTAAGGAATTTGCAATAAGGGAATAATTGGAGGGGGTTATTAATTATGTTAATATAACTATTACTTTTCTTTAATATCCAATTTTTTACTTTGTTTATTCTATCTGAAAAGTAAAAAAGCAAACTAAGACTTGTCCTAGTTTGCTGGTGTTTTAGAAAATTTTTAAGTTATGGAGAAGGAAATGTAGTAAATCAGCATTTTTGAAGTTGACTGTCAATCCCCGAGCTTTAGCCATTTAGAAACTTGCCCATAAATCGTGTTTTGCAGTTGATGTGCTTTATTATTCATTTTCAACGAAAAATACAATGTTTTCATAAAGTTTAAGGTACAGGTGCGCCCACTAAAGAAGGAATTATTATAACCTTGTGTCATTAAATGCATTTCAAATCTATCAAAAGCCTGCTCTACAAACTCTATTAGTGCTTCTTCGGAATAATTTTGTTGTAATAGTGCGTCAACTATGTTGATTAAGCGCTCCTCTTCATCATTGATATAGACATTGTCCTTCCAAGTTACAAGCTTTAATGCGTGTAAGATTGATGGTGCGTATTGTAAATCGAATTTTGGATGTTTAATGGTCGTTGCAGCTAAGTCAGCACCGTGTGCAATGCTATGTGCCCATCCTTTATCCTGTACATAACCTCTTATATCTTGCTCCAATAATAGATAGCGTCCGATTTTTTTAAAGAAAATGTGTAAGTCATCATCGTTTAAAACTAATAATTCAGCATCCTTTGCAAGAAGCCCTGCTACAAGTAAAGCAGAAAATGAACGAGTAAAGACGCTATCTGTAGCTTTTTCACCAATATGTAAATATAAGAAATCCTCGCTAATTGCTGTTTCAAATAAATAGTGTAGTTGTTGGGGAGTTAATAAATTGTCACTTAGTAATTCAATGAAAGTCCGATAAATTAGGTGGTCGCGTAATTCTGCATCAACTGAGCCGATATGAGCTAACATTTCTTGTAATAACCAATCACTATGCTGTAGCATAAGTGCCTGTCGTTCAGAAAGTGTCATTGTAGAAAAAGACTGTAATGTTTCTTTAATGTTCATATTTGAGAAAGCCCCCATCATCATTTTTGTACTATATATTATAGCCTTTTTTATTTCGAATGGAGCAATTTGAAACCTTCATTATATGAAGAAAGGATATGTGGCTAATTACCAATATAACTTTTACAATATTATTTCCAGAAACTATAGAAAGTTGTTATGATAGAAACGCTACAAAATGGTAAAGCTTAAATGTGAACAATAAAAAAAGACATACCTATTTAAGTATGTCTTAGTCTAGTTAGACGATGATCGCCGCTTTTATGCCAATGGGCCATTCGATAAGGGTGTGCTGATTTGTTTTTAACTCGACAAGAATGTGGGTATTTTTGATCGCATCAATAAGCCATTCACTGTAATGATGATTTGGCTCAGGATGTTGTAAAATTTGCTGCATATCTTTTTTATCAACATGTAACAGCTTGTAGTTACATTCAATGTTTACTTTTTGAGGAATAATGGCAAGTGATTCATTTTGATGACCAAGTGCAATAGAACCAGGAATACACCCTTGAATACGTAAAATATAGGTGCAGGCTTCTTGCGTATAGACGTCAATTTTGGTGCGTGTTAAAAATTCAAATTCTATCGGCTTATCTTGAAAAGGTCCGTCCGCTGTAGAAAATGAAATGACTTTAATTGATAATGCCTCAAATGCAGATGAGATACAATGATCAAATTCTGTGATTGTATCTAGTAATTGCATGGATTCCACTCCTTATTAAGAACTTGATTTTCTTGAAGTAGCAGACATTAATAAAGAGCGTCCGCAATTTGTAATAAATTTTAGATTATTCTAATTATAATACAATTTATTACAAAATATGAATGTAAAGCAATGATTTTTTGTTAAAAATAAGAAACTTGTGGATTTTTTAGTAAATAACCGAAATGAAAAATAGAAATAAAGAGGTGAGAAAAATGACAAAACGAAAGCGTCATGTTCTTAAACATGACAATATTGTTGTTTTTCCTGGCACTGTCCAAACGTTACTACGTGAAGGGCATATGTTTGCTGAGAATTATCAATATGAAAAGGCGGTAGCCAGTTTTGAAAAGGCATTTGTCTATGAAGCGGGAGATGAATTTGCACTCAGTGCATATGCCTTTGCTTTATATGAATTAAAAGACTATGACAAAGCGAAAGGTGTTTGTGAACAGTTATTTACGATGGGAACGACACTTTATGTGGAAGTGATGGAATTGTACATTACAATATGTATGCAGTTGAAAGAATACCATCAGGTTGAGACATTAATTACGACGCTTCTTGAAGAAAATGTATTGCCTCATGATCAAGTGGAGAAATTTGAACGATTGAAGAGTTTAAATAGAGAAGTGTCTAAAAATCTAGAAAAAAGAGAAAATGCTCAGCTTTTAATAGAGGAACAGGAATATGAGCTGGAGAAATTTTGTGCGCTTACTCCAAATGAACAATCCATTCGTTTACATCGTCTGATGGATACAAATGTAAGACAATTAAAAACGGCACTAAAAGCGATTATTGAATGTTCAACGATTCATCCTTTTGTTCAGAGCTTGGCATTAATTTTATTAGTGGAACAAGAAGTAGCCATTGACGTTACCATAGCCAAATTTAAGCAAACCAAAAACGTTAATCCTGTCCAGTTAGTATTACCTAACCAGCTACCACAGTATGGCGAGATAAAAAATATAATAGAAAAGAAGCTAGAACAAGACCCAACGACATTAGAAATGGTACAATATTTAATGGCGAAACATGCTATTGTAACGTATCCGTTTGAATGGCATCCATTCGAAGCCGATGATGTTGCCTATAGTTATATTGATTTTGTCTCAGCGATGCTAGGTAATGTGCAGGAAATGGACTATGAACTCATCGACTTTTTACAAATGTTAGAAAAGCTAACAGAACTACATTAGGTATGAAATAAGTTGAAACTATACTCATCTATGTTATACTAAAATGGTTGTCAAAATCGTAGTTACGAATGAATTGTCTAACATCTAAACTTGATTATTTATTTGGAGGTATTTATACATGTCAGCAAAATGGGAAAAACAAGAAGGTAATATCGGTACTCTTACAATCGAAGTACCTGCTGTAGAAGTAGATGCAGCAATGGACCAAGCGTTCAAAAAAGTTGTAAAACAAATTAACGTACCAGGTTTCCGTAAAGGTAAAATGCCTCGTAAAATGTTTGAACAACGTTTTGGTATCGAATCTCTATACCAAGATGCATTAGAAATCATCGTTCCTGATTCTTATGCAAAAGCAATTGATGATGCTGGAATTATGCCAGTTGATTACCCAGAAATCTCTGGTACAGAAAACTTTGTACATGGCCAAGACTTCACTTTCACTGCACAAGTAACAGTGAAACCAGAACCAAAGCTTGGTGACTACAAAGGTCTAGAAGTATCTAAACTTCCAGTAGAAGTAACAGATGAAGAAGTGGATGCTCAAATTCAAGAACAATTAGCTCGTAAAGCTGAGCTAGAAATTAAAGAAGACGAAGCAATCGTAGATGGTGATACAGCTGTAATCGACTTCGAAGGTTTCGTAGGTGGAGAAGCTTTTGAAGGTGGTAAAGGTGAAGACTATCCACTAGAAATCGGTTCAGGTTCATTCATTCCTGGGTTTGAAGAGCAATTAGTAGGTGTAAAAGCTGGCGAATCTAAAGATGTTGTTGTGACATTCCCAGAAGAATACCATGCAGCTGAATTAGCTGGTAAAGAAGCTACGTTCAAAGTAACTGTGAAAGAAGTTAAAACAAAAGTTCTTCCAGAGTTAAATGATGAATTCGCAAAAGAAATTGATCCAGAAGTGGAAGGCGTAGAAGCTTTACGCGCTAAAATTAAAGAACAAACTGCAGAGCAAAAAGTAGCAGAATCAGATGCAGCTCTTCGTGATGAGCTAGTAGAAAAAGCTGCTGAAAATGCTGAATTTGAAGTACCAGCAGGTATGATTAACTCTGAAACTGATCGTATGTTACAAGAGTTCGGTCAACGCTTACAAACGCAAGGTATGAACTTAGATCTTTACTATCAATTCTCTGGTCAATCAGAAGAAGATCTACGTGGCCAAATGAAAGAAGAAGCAGAAAGCCGTGTACGTGTGTCATTAACACTTGAAGCGATTGCTGAAGCTGAAAAAATTGAGGCAACTGAAGCTGATATTGAAGCAGAATTAGAAAAAATGGCTGCTCAATTCAACATGACAAAAGATCAAATCACAGGTGCTTTAGGTGGAACAGCAGTACTTGAAAACGACATCAAAATCCAAAAAACAGTTGAATTTTTAGTAGAAAACGCTAAAATTACTGAATAGGTTTTTGTGTAATTAGATAGTTAAAAAAAACAAGGTACGGCATTAATCCGTGCCTTGTTTTATCACATAAACTCTTAAAATCAGTCCCCTTAAAGTTTAGTTCTCTTTTTACTTCACTTATACATAGTATTGTTTTAGTTTTTATTTTCATTCAGCAGATGTTTGTACTGAAAGTATAGATCAGTACAAAAGACCTCTTCTTTTTAGGGGAGTGTTGTATTCTATATAGACTTTGTAGTGTGTGTCCAATCACTGAATGAAGATAGAGCCATTGACAGGTTTCGAGAAATTAAAGGTGCTAGCACAATTTAAAATTTAGATGACCATGCGTCAAGGCGAAATTGATACGATGCTAAATTTAACTTCATTCAGATAGATCTTATTAACATGACTTATTCTTTTGAATGAAAAAAGCCCTCGGTCCATGCATGTAGTAGATTTATAAATAGAGATCAGTTATTCTTTTGTATAACTGGAGTGAAGAGCCGTAACTTTATAGCGCGTAAGGTGGCAAAGGTAACAGGTTTCTACAGTGCTTCAGGAGACAAATGAAGTAAAGTACATGACGATGCGTTATAATCTATGTAGGCAGGAACGCCGAGCAGTAAATGATGCAGACAATTTATTTGATAAAGGTTCAATAATCTTGTAAGATTGTTGCTTGAATAGGGGTGAAACATATTGTTCAAATTTAATGATGAAAAAGGCAATTTAAAATGCTCATTCTGTGGAAAACCACAGGAACAAGTACGTAAATTAGTTGCAGGTCCAGGTGTTTATATTTGTGATGAATGTATCGAGCTTTGTTCCGAAATCGTTGTAGAGGAACTAGGTGTAGAAGAGGAAATCGAATTCCAAGATATCCCAAAACCGAAAGAGATCCTAACGATTCTAGATGAGTATGTAATTGGACAAGAGCGTGCTAAAAAAGCATTGGCAGTCGCAGTTTACAATCACTATAAACGCATCAATACGAACAGTAAAATTGATGATGTTGAATTAGCAAAATCGAACATTGTGTTAATCGGCCCAACTGGTAGCGGTAAAACTTTATTAGCTCAAACGTTAGCACGTATATTAAATGTTCCATTCGCAATTGCGGATGCTACCTCACTAACTGAAGCAGGTTATGTCGGTGAGGACGTAGAAAATATTTTATTAAAGCTAATCCAATCAGCAGATTATGATATCGAGCGCGCTGAAAAAGGGATTATCTATATTGATGAAATCGATAAAGTTGCACGAAAGTCAGAAAACCCATCGATTACACGAGATGTTTCTGGCGAAGGTGTTCAGCAGGCACTCCTTAAAATTTTAGAAGGAACAGTTGCAAGTGTTCCACCACAAGGAGGACGAAAACACCCTCATCAAGAGTTTTTACAAATTGATACAACCAATATTCTTTTCATTGTTGGTGGTGCATTTGATGGTATTGAAACTATCATTAAACGCCGACAAGGGGAAAAAGTAATTGGGTTCGGTTCAGATCCGAATAAAGTAGAAGTTGATGAAGGTTCTATCATGTCCAAGCTGATTCCTGAGGATCTACTGAAATTTGGTCTAATACCAGAGTTCATTGGTCGATTACCTGTACTTGCGAGTCTAGAGCAATTAAATGAAGCTGCACTTGTACAAATTTTAACGGAGCCAAAAAATGCACTAGCTAAGCAGTATCAAAAAATGCTTGAAATAGATGGTGTTGAGCTTGAATTTGATGAAGGGGCTCTTGTGGCAATTGCGAAGGAAGCGATTGAGCGTAAAACAGGTGCGCGTGGTCTTCGTTCAATTATTGAGTCAACAATGCTTGATGTAATGTACGAATTGCCTTCCCGTGAAGACGTAAAAAAATG
The DNA here is from genome assembly GCF_038630385.1 of Lysinibacillus sp. FSL L8-0126. Lineage (NCBI taxonomy): Bacteria > Bacillati > Bacillota > Bacilli > Caryophanales > Bacillaceae > Lysinibacillus > Lysinibacillus sp. FSL L8-0126. The sequence continues at coordinate 2,905,652 of NZ_CP152028.1, forward strand.
TATCATTACAGCAAAAACAATTACGGATAAAGAAAAACCGAAATTGCTTCTTGAAGATGGCACTGAACTCGATGAAGGTAGCGACACTAAAACTTCAGCATAACGAATAGATGTGGCTGTCTACCGTTGTGAGATAGAGAGTAATTAGCTGACTTCGATTGTGCAATATTCGCACATATCGACAGTCAGCTTTTTATTCATTCCTACATAAAGCCAGCTGTAACTTGAAGAAATTTTTGGCTCGCTTCAATAACTAGTGTGAATCAATTTTTTAAACACATACTAGTAGCGCGGGATGTGAACATGAAAATTTTGACGGAGGTGAATGCCCGCATGGTGACAATACAAAAAACAACAAATGTACCATTATTGCCTTTACGTGGACTTTTAGTATACCCATCGATGGTGTTACATATTGATGTGGGTAGAAATCGTTCTGTAGCGGCGCTAGAGCAGGCGATGTTAGAGGACCAAATGATTTTATTGGTGACACAAAAAGAAATGCACGATGAACAGCCAGAAGAGCAAGATTTGTATGCAGTTGGTACGATGGCTTTTGTTAAACAAATGCTAAAATTACCAAATGGCACATTGCGTATACTAGTAGAAGGGGTATCGCGTGCTACCTGGAATAACTACCGTGCGCTAGAGAAGTATACTGTTGTGGATGTTGACGTAAAAGAGGAGTCAATAGATAAAGATGTAGAAACGCAGGCATTGATGCGTACATTAATGACGTATTTTGAAAAATATGCAAAATCCTCCAATAAGATTACGACTGAAACCATCAACACTGTAACAGATATTGAAGAGCCTGGCCGTTTAGCAGATATCATTGCTTCTCATTTACCATTTAAGATTGCGGATAAGCAAGAAGTATTGGAAATGCTGAATGTAAAAAAACGATTAGATCACTTAATTATTCGTTTGCACGATGAACAAGAAGTGTTAGATTTAGAAAAGAAAATTAATTCTAAAGTAAAGCAATCAATGGAGCGTACGCAGAAGGAATATTATTTGCGTGAGCAAATGAAAGCTATTCAAACAGAGCTGGGAGACCGCGAAGGGAAGACTGGAGAAGTAGCGGAATTGCGTAAGCGTATTGACGAAGCGGGTATGCCAGAGTCAACAAAAGAGGCGGCACTGAAAGAATTAGATCGATATGAAAAAATACCAAGTGCCAGTGCAGAAAGCGGCGTTATTCGCAATTACATCGATTGGCTCATCTCATTACCATGGACAAATTCAACAGAAGATCGCATGAATATTGCCCATGCTGAGAATATTTTAAATCGAGATCATGATGGATTAGAAAAAGTCAAAGAACGAGTTTTGGAGTATTTAGCTGTGCGTCAGCTGAAAAATTCGCTTAGAGGACCTATTTTATGCTTGGCAGGACCACCAGGTGTGGGGAAAACATCGTTAGCTCGCTCTATTGCGGAGAGCTTAGATCGTAAGTTTATTCGTATTTCATTAGGTGGCGTGCGTGATGAATCTGAAATTCGTGGACATCGACGAACATATGTAGGCGCAATGCCAGGACGTATCATTCAAGGAATGAAAAAAGCGGGTACCATTAACCCGGTATTTTTATTGGATGAAATTGATAAAATGTCGAATGATTTTAGAGGGGACCCAGCAGCGGCAATGCTAGAGGTTTTAGATCCTGCGCAAAACAATACATTTAGTGATCATTATATTGAGGAACCGTATGATTTATCGAATGTATTATTTATTGCAACAGCCAATGATTTAAGCAGTATTCCAGGACCATTGTTAGATCGTATGGAAGTGATTTCCATTGCAGGTTATACAGAAATTGAAAAAGCGCAAATAACGAAAAACCACTTAATACCAAAGCAACTTAAAGAACATGGCTTGAAAAAAACACAAGTGGTAATGAAGGATGAAGCAGTCCTCGACATTATACGTTATTATACACGTGAGGCAGGCGTTCGTGGTTTAGAACGGCAAATTGCTACACTTTGTCGTAAAATCGCCAAAGTAATTGTATCTGGTGAGAAAAAACGAGTAACAGTTAGCTCAAAGTCTGTACAAGAATTACTTGGTAAACATCGCTTCCGTTATGGACAGGCTGAAAAGGAAAATCAAGTGGGAGTCGCTACAGGGCTTGCTTATACAACAGTCGGTGGAGATACACTTCAAATTGAAGTATCCTTAACACCAGGTAAAGGGAAGTTACAGCTAACTGGTAAACTTGGTGAAGTCATGAAGGAATCTGCTCAGACAGCATTATCCTATGTTCGTACGAAAATGGAACAACTTAATGTGGATGCAGAATATTTTGATAATCATGATATTCATATCCATGTGCCAGAAGGGGCTGTACCAAAAGATGGACCATCCGCTGGTATTACAATGGCAACAGCTATTGTCTCAGCGATTCTACATCGTCCGATTCGCCGTGAGGTAGGTATGACTGGTGAAATTACGTTACGCGGCCGTGTATTGCCAATTGGCGGTCTAAAAGAAAAAACATTAAGTGCTCACCGTGCAGGCTTAACAACGATTATTTGTCCAAAAGATAATGAACGTGACATAGAAGATATTCCTGACAGTGTGCGTGAGCAACTAACATTTAAACTAGTGTCGTCGGCTGATGAAGTATTAGCCTATGCACTGGACGGAGGTTTTTAGAAAAATGAAAGTCCATAATGTCGAAATGGTCATTAGTGCGGTAAGGCCAGACCAATATCCAGAAGATGGACTGCCAGAATTTGCATTAGCTGGTCGTTCGAATGTAGGGAAATCTTCCTTCATTAATCGAATGATTGGACGTAAAGCTTTAGCGCGGATTTCTTCGAAGCCTGGTAAAACACAAACCCTTAACTTTTATAAAATCGAAGAACAATTATTTTTTGTGGATGTTCCGGGTTATGGATATGCAAAGGTTTCTAAGTCTGAACGCGAAGCTTGGGGAAAAATGATTGAGCGTTACTTTACAGGGCGCCAGGAATTAAAAGCGGTTGTACAAATTATAGATTTGCGTCACCCACCAACAGCCGATGATCGCATGATGTATGATTTTTTAAAGCACTACAATATTCCTTGTATTGTTATTGCAACGAAGGCAGATAAAATCCCAAAAGGTAAATGGGATAAACATAAAAAAATTGTCAAAGAGACATTGGAACTGGAGAAAAGTGATCCACTTATTGTCTTTTCTTCGGAAACGGGTCTTGGCTTTGAAGAAGTTTGGGAAACAATTGAAAATAAAATGTAATGTAAAAACATCTATTGTGTCTAGTCGTTAGGACAGTAGATGTTTTTTGTCTTTTTACCAGTAAGATAAGTAGAAAATTGGGGAAAACGCTTGATGATTAAACAATTTGTCCGATAAATGAGATAGGAGGTGGACTAGATGGATATCGCAGCTTTATCAATGGCAATGAATCAAGCGACACTTATGCAAAATGTATCTTTAGCTGTTACGAAACAGGCTATGGATATGCAGCAACAAAACACAGAACAATTAGTTGAAATGTTAGATGCTCCACATCCAACAGCCGGACATACAATAGATATTCAAGTGTAATGCAGGCAAGGTAGCTTGAAGTTGAAAGCTACCTTTACTTTTAAGAATGTTTGAAACTTCTAAAATGTAACTTTTCGAATAAGAAAAACTACCAATAATACGATATACTATTACTAATATTTAGTAAGGAGGCAGGATTTTTGAGAAAGTATTCATACATACTAATGCTGATGTTACTGATGGTTATTGGTTTTTCCTTTAGCCAACCTGCAAAAGCAGCCCAATTGGTGACGGGGACCTTTGTCGATGTAACGTATTCAGAATATACAAAGCCAGATGGTACGATAGAAAAGCAGCTTAGCAAAGTGACATTGCAAAATGATCGTGGACGAACAGTCACATTCAATATTAATAAGAACACTCGTTTATCAATTAATAATACGTCTACGACTATTGAGGGCTTTAAAATGGGCATGGCAGTGGAAGCTGAAATATCCTTAAGAAGTGTTGTAGAACTTCGTGGTACATCTAATACACCAATAGAAACGAATGGAACATCAACTGGAGGTAGCGTTAAAACGTCGGCTGGTGTCGTAACGAGTATTGATCCAAATGGATTATTTATTATGGTAAAACCAGATGTTGGTGCAGAAACAACCTACTATATAAACAAAGAAACCAATTATCAAAAAGGCTCTTCAGCAACAGATATTAGTGCGTTATATGTTGGAGATCGAGTTAAATTAAGTTTTAAAAATAAAAATACCTCTGTGGTGACGAAAGTAGCCATTAGTGAAACAGGTACTCTAGTGGAAAACTTATACAAAGGCGAAATACAAGCGGTCAATCCAAATGCTAATAAATTAACCGTGAAAAACCAACATGCCTTTGTGAATTGGCAATTTGGCTCACAAACAACAAATGACCTTTCGACAATGTCTTTTACATCCAAGGTGCCAATATATGTTGGCAATACGAAAGTAGAGAAAGGTCAACTGAAAAATTATATAGGTAGTGAAGCATACTATGCGACAGTTAAACAATTTGGGAAAGAAGTCATTGAGAAGATTGTAGTATTGAAAAATAATGAGCGAACGTATTATGAGCCAATGCTTTCTGTAGATACAGATTATAAACTGTTGAAACTAAAAACAGCGGGCTCAATGTACTTCCATAATGGTACCATTTTAATTCGGAATGGGCGTTTAATTGAACCTACTGGGCTGATGGCGTATGGTACTGCTTTTGTCATTACAGACGGTGCTGCTCGTGATCATTATGCACAGGTGGTACAAGTGACAAGTGATAGCTTTATATCACCTAACTTAGCTGGTCATGAATTATATTATGGACGCTTAGCTCAAGCAGATGGTTATTTAATTGAGATTGACGATGCGATGAAAATTGAATCGAATGTTTTCAAGAAAACCGAACGTACAGTACTGTCAGTAAGTAATTCCACAAAAGCTTTAGTGGATGATGGCAATAAAACGTATAGTGTTATGCCGGATATTGAACTTTACTTATCTGAAGGTGATTATGGTTACTTCTATGTGAAGGAAGGGCATGTACAAGCACTTCATATTTTAAATAATGCTAAACCTGTTGCTCCATTAATGCTGACAGGGAAGCTACAATCAGTAAAATCTACGTACCCTGCTGTGCTAAATGTCAAGAGTGTGAGCCAATGGCAAAATGGTCGTTGGTATGAAGCGGGTGAAATGGTTAATGTGAATATTGACCAAGCGACGTTGATTAAAGCGGGAAAAGTCATTCAAGCTTCTGACTTACAACCATCCGATCGTTTAGTTGTCTTATCCGATCGATTTGTGAAAGCTCATTTTATTTTAGTAGATTAGCATAAAAGACAAAGAAAGAATCTGTGAGTCTAATGCGAATAGTATTTGCAAAAAGGCGATGTATACATGATCTGAAAAGAGGAAGGTACTTCGCATAGGCTTGAATACATTCGATAGACGAGCAGATTTTTTGTTAGTCATGAGACCAAGCTTCATTATGCACTTCATGCACAGTGAAAGAGAGGAAAAGCAAATGCAAAAATATTTATCCAAAATAACGTTGGTAGTTCTTGTTATTTTTGTAATTGGAACTACTATCCCGTTCAATGCATCGGCTGCTTCATTAGAAACAACAGGTGCTGTAAAAAACGAGTATACATATGAGGAAGCCGTGTTCCTGTCAGGGACACCAGTTATTTTTAAGGGAACAAGTAAAGATCTTAAAATTGCACAAAAGGAATCCAAAGGTAAGTTAACAGAAACGTATAGCATGAAGCTAACGGCAAGCAATGGGGCTACATTGACAAGAAATATTGCCTACGAATCTGATGTAGTAGATTATGCGGTACTCGGCCAAAAAACATCCAATGGTGAGGTTAAAAAGTATACGGAGAAAATTACGATTGGATCTATTACTTATACATTAGTCGATTATCAATTTTCTCAAGGAACGGTTACGGATAATCGTGCAGCCTCTGATTATTACTCAGGAAATGTAATCTCGCGAAAAACGTATGCATTTGAAACAGGAAAAGGAAAAAACGCAGTTCAAAACACAGTAACGATTGAAACAGATAGTCGACATGCTGGCTATGAAAATTTTTGGGGAGCAACAGAAACACAAATTACAGAGTCAGTTTATTCCTATAGTAATGGCAAGACAAGCCATGTGAAAAATCGTTTGTCTACAAGTAAATCACGTGTTTTAAATTATGAAGAAAACCTTGGTAGTTTAGGAAGTTTTGAGGGTGGCTATGCAGTTTTAAGTGAAAAGGATGTTATTTCAGAATACACTTATGATTTATCTTCTGGACAAAAAGGTACGCTTGATTTAGATACAGAATACATGCCAACGATCGAGCGCCTTATTATTCCTAAATTCCGTGATTTAACTAATCACTACGCAAAAGAAGCCATTGAAAAGCTATATTCTCTAGGAATTTATTCAGATTCAAGTAATTTCTTCTCTCCAAACACACCGATGAAACGCATAGACTTTACAACAGCAATTGGTAAAGCAGTAGATTTACGTGTGTTTGAAGAAAAGAAATCGAAAAAGACTGCAACTACAAGCGTGTTTAGAGATTTAAAGCGTTCAGTTAAAGATTATGGTTATATAGAGTCAGCCTTAAACAAAGGGATAATTAAGGGTGTATCTGCTGATTACTTTAAGCCAGATAGTGCCATAACAAGAGCACAGGCTGCTACTATTTTTGTTCGTGCCTTAGGCCTTGAAAATAGAGCACCAAATCCTGGCTATATAACGAAATTTAAAGATGAAAACCAGATTCCAAACTATGCAAGAGATGGCATCTATATTGCAAATGAAATTGGTCTTATGATTGGCGACTCGGCCGGTCGTTTTAATCCAAATAAACCATTAACTCGTGCAGAGGCATCAGTTGTTCTAGAGCGTTTCTTGAAATATTTAGAAGATGACTTAAAGCAAAACTATCGTGATGACATATTGTTCTTTAACTAAGGAAAGGACTGAACAAAAATGACCTATGTAAAAAAAGCACTGCTCACTACGCTTTGCTTCATGCTAATACTGATGACAGCAACGCCTGTCGTCACGCAAGCAGCTCCAACAATTAAAGATGTTCCTACAAATAGCAATAATTATAAGGCTATTTCTTGGGCAGTTGACAATGACCTAATGTCTTTGAACAATGCCAATAACTTTTTACCAAATGAACAAGTAACGGAACGAGAGCTTATCTTGATGTTTGCTAAGCTGGATCGTAACTATGCATTATCATATATTGATAGTGTTGCTTATAATTTCTATAGTGATTTTTATTTACCGTTTAATGGTACAAATGTGAATGCTAATCGAACAAAAGCCGTTACACGTGGCCAATTTGCTCGAATTTATGCTGCCTTTAAAGGCTTAGATTTAGATGAACCACAGGCTGTACAATATTTATATTCAAATGAACTATCTACAAGTAGTTCAGGCAAAAAAACATTTGCTAGTTTTAATCCTTCTACTAAACTAACACGTGGTGATGTTGCAACCTTTTTATATAGAGCTGTTCAAAATGGCAATTTTGCTGTACAAGGATTAAAACGTAGTGCAGCAGGTCGTGATAATGACAGTATCACTTTACCGCCTGGTTTCATGGGCTCCAACAGTTCTGATTTTGAAGTACCAAAGGATAATTCCAATGATTTTACTGGTCCTAGCAATGTTAATAATGCATTGCAAAGCATTGTGGTGGAAAAGCCAGATTTAATTGCGAACGATGTAGATTCTACACTTGTGACCGTATCGCTAAAGGCTTGTAATGGTGACCCGATTGCGGATGATAAATCGTATACGTTCAAAGTTACGTCATCTTACGGCACAATCGTTGATACATCTGGAGAAGCAGTTAAAACTGTCCAATCTGACGGCTCGACTGTATCAGCTATCGTTATCGCACCATCATTAACTAAATCAGTACGTGATACTATCTCTTTTGAGCTAGTGAATAATACAGATCCAGCTATGAAATGTCTTGTTGGGGAGAAGCTAAATGCAGAAGTTCGTTACGCACCACAGCCAGAATTACGTATTGATTATCAAGTATATGATCCTGCAAATTCAGATGATGATAATGGCAATGTGACACCTCCATATATCCCTTATGAAAAATTGCCAGAGTTCTTCACACAAAACTTAATTGATGTGTATGATCCAATTCCTTTTGCTTATGATGGGGATAAAAAGCTATTTAGTATTGGGCAGCAAACAAATGTAACAGATGCTTTGGGGAATGTACAAAATGTCTATTTGCGTTATGGTGGATCTGACCCTAGATATCCAGCATTAGGGTATGAACATGCAATATTACAATTTGAAAACTATGATATTTCCGTTTTCTTATTTGAAGAACTAATAAAAGGTCGTCTTCTCGACTCTGTGACTACACCTGCTAAAACTGAAATCATGTATATGATTTCGGAAGACGGTCGTCCAATTTATCGCGTTCAAGGGATTGATGATGATATTGCATCACAGGTTGAAAATATTAATCCGGTCGGCGCCATTATTCAACTTATGAAAGAAATGCCAGATGAAAAAAATCTAACATTAGAGCACTATGATAGTGTGATGAAAATTTATGCTATCTTCACTAACTTAAGTAACTATGACCGTACGGTGTTATTAAAATATCAAGGCGGGAAATTACTTGGGCAAGTAGAGGCCTACAAAAAACGTGTAGATGCATTGAAAGAAAGTGCCGATGCAGCCTCAAGACCATCTGGGAAAGATCGATATACAAAAGTTATGGTGACTTTAGTTCGCCCTGGTGGAGAGCCTGTGACGGATTATCAAGGAACCGTTAAAATTAAGTATGATGGCGTGGAAAAAACAGCTTCATTCATTACGAATACTTCAGATCCATTAAATAATACAGGTAGCCCAGGTACGGCCGTAGCCTACTTTGACTCAGTTATTTATGGAAAATCAAAAGTGGAGGCAACACTCGTTAATCCAATAGATCCTCGCTATGCAACAATTTTAAGGGGTTTAAAAGATAAAACAGTAACGAAAGATATTTTTACTAATCCATACTTTAGTAAAAATTCATGTTCGTTAGCAACAGAGATTGCCTATGTAGTCGACTATTCTTCTTCTATGAAGGCAGTTGATCCAACGAATTATCGTGGCAAAAAAATGATTGAGCTAATCAATCAATTGAAAGCAAAAAATAATATCGTCATCGAAACGAATACAAAAGCAACGGTTCTTGGTGAAGGGACGACAGATGCTGTGCTGAAGAAAGATCTTTACAAAGCATCCAAAGAGAAGGGTGCGACAGATATTTTTGCTGGTATTGATATCGCACTAACAAAATTCTCAAATGATACAAAAACAGCCAAAGCGATTGTCGTAGTATCTGACGGTAAAACAAGTAAAACCAAAATGACGAAGGTTATTAATGAGGCGAAAAAGCAAGGCGTTAAAGTGTACACTGTAAGTATGGGCAAAAAATCACAAGTAAATGATGCCACATTAATGCAATTGTCTACAGAAACTGGCGGAGCATATTTCCATGCGATTGATAATCTAAAATTGCATCAAGTGTTCCAGAAGTTAATTGATACTATTTTATGTAAAACACCTGCTTCAAGCTGTATCAACCCGGAAGATTTATTTGAAGAAACAAGCGTTTCGCTACGAAAAGGCTATCTTACAATGAGCGCTCGAGTTGATGGTAATTGTCAAAACGTTGATAAGATGAATGTACGCTACAATTCGATTAGTGGAGATGTCCAATTTGAATTACAAAAGCGTAGTGATCATGTTTATATGTTAACGAAAACTGTACAAACGATGCAGGACTTTAAAGTCAATAATGAAATCCAGTTTGTGGCATATGATAAAGATGGCAATATAATCGCGTTACAAACAGTTACAATTACAAATTAATAAGCAAACTGCCCCCAAACAATGGGGGCAGTTTTTTAATTTGAAACAAGACGTATAATTTGTTACACTTAGTTTATAATAATTCTAATGTAGATGACGAATTGCAGTTCTTCATGACATGTTCACAAATTAGTGATGAACTATTGTCGAACTGTGCTATAATGAGATTTGTGAATTAGAACGTGTGAGGTGTTATTCATGCATACCATCGTAGTAGGCTTGAATTATAAATCAGCGCCTGTTGAAATACGTGAGAAGTTATCATTCATTGAGAGTGAACTACCACAAGCAATGGAAGCGCTGCAAAAGCAAAAAAGTATTTTAGAAAACGTTATTGTTTCGACTTGTAACCGTACAGAAATATATGCTGTTGTGGATCAATTGCATACTGGACGTCATTTTGTGAAACAATTTTTAGCCAAATGGTTTGATTTGCCTGTGGAGACATTTTCTTCGTATTTAACGATTCGTGAAGAAGATGAGGCAATCGAACATTTATTTAAAGTGACAGCTGGAATCGATTCAATGGTTCTTGGTGAAACACAAATTTTAGGGCAAGTAAAAAAAAGCTTTTTAAGTGGACAAGAGATTGGTACAACAGGTACGGTTTATAATCAGCTATTTAAACAAGCGGTAACATTTGCAAAACGTGCACATAATGAAACAGCGATTGGTGAGAATGCAGTATCTGTTTCCTATGCAGCCGTTGAATTAGCTAAGAAAATTTTTGGCTCTTTACAACGCAAGCATGTAGCTATTTTAGGTGCAGGAAAAATGGGGGAACTTGCTATTGAGAATCTTTACGGTAGTGGTGTAGGAAAAGTTACTGTCATCAACCGTACATTTGAAAAAGCAGAAACTTTAGCAGCTAAATTCCACGGAGAAGCCAAGTCAATGAAGGAATTGCAATGTTCTCTCTTAGAGGCGGATATTTTAATCACTTCAACAGGTGCAACAGATTTTGTTATTGATTATGAGCTGATGCAATTTGTGGAACGTTTACGTAAAGGAAAACCTTTGTTTATGGTTGATATTGCTGTTCCTCGTGATATTGATCCACGAGTAGGCGACTTACCAAATGTTTTCTTATACGATATTGATGATTTACAAGGTATTGTTGAAGCGAATTTAGCAGAGCGTGAACGTGCTGCTGCTGATATTACAGATATGATTGGCAAAGAAGTTGACCAATTTAAAGATTGGGTAGCAACGCTTGGTGTAGTACCAGTCATCTCAGCGTTACGTAAAAAAGCTAATCGTATTCAAGAAGAGACGATGATTAGTATCGAAAATAAAATGCCAGATTTAACGGATCGTGAACGTAAAATTTTAAGCAAACATACAAAATCTATTATCAATCAATTGTTAAAAGAGCCAATTTTACAAGCTAAAGAATTGGCAAATGAACCAAAAGCAAATGAACAGTTACGTTTATTCCAACAAATTTTTGGTATAGAAGAGGCTGTTGAAGTTGAAGTTCAGGAGATGACAAAGCAAGATCTTGAGCGTAAAGAACGCTCAAAGGCATCTCAAACTTCTGCTGAGCCAAAGTACTCTTTCTAAAATATCCAATGTGTACGCGTAGCCAAAATGGTTGTACGTAAGTACTTCGCGCAATTGGATTCTCTACTGATATTACAAGAGGCGTTTTCGTATCTGTATGGTAAACTAAGGATACGAAAACGTTTTTTTGTTTTCTGAGAGATACTAGCTTGACCATTTTACTACAAAGAAGGGATGTCTATTGGCTGATTTGACCATGACGAGACTATATGAAGTGATGATCGTCTTGTATGCGATCAGTCTAGTTTTTTACTTTACTGATTATTTTTATAAGCAAGTACGAGCAAGACGCATTGCTTTTTGGCTTGTTTCATTTGTATGGGTGATTCAAAGTGCCATTATTATTTTAACATTTGTGGAAACAAAGCGTTTTCCGATTCTATCCTTGTCCGAGGGAATTTTATTTTATTCCTGGTTACTTGTGACGTTATCGATTATCCTTCACTGTATTGCGAAGGTGGACTTACCGGTGTTTATTATTAATATACTAGGATTTTTATTCGCTAGTATCTTTACATTTATGCCTAAACGCCCTACAGGAGCCGTCGGAGAGACATTAATTTCGGAAATGCTTTTTATTCATATATCATTTGCGATACTGTCATATGCAGCGTTCACTTTAACATTCGTGTTTGCCATTTTGTATCTCGTTCTATATCGTTTACTGAAAAAGAAAAAGTGGACACATTTATGGACAAGATTACCATCCCTACAGCAAACGAGTAGCTGGATGAATATTTCATTTTTTATTGGGATTCCGATGTTATTTATAAGTTTAATATTAGGGTTTGAATGGGCACTATTAACATTAGAGAGTCTTTCGATTTTCGATTCGAAAATCATAGGGTCCTTCATTATTTTAATTTTGTATTGCTTTATCCTATATGTGAATCGCAAAAGCAAGCTGACAGGAACAACTTATGCATGGGTACATATTTATGCCTATCTATTAGTTGTTGTGAACTTCTTCCTAGGAAGTAGTTTATCGCGATTCCATTTATGGTATTAGAAGAAAGGTTGGAGACTGTTGAGAAAAATTATTGTAGGTTCTAGGAGAAGTAAGCTAGCGCTAACTCAAACAAATTGGTTCATTAATGAATTAAAAGCGGCTGGTGCCCCATTCGAATTTGAAGTAAAAGAGATCGTAACAAAAGGGGATCAAATTTTAGATGTGCAGCTTTCAAAAGTAGGGGGAAAAGGATTGTTTGTAAAAGAAATTGAGCAAGCCCTCTACGATAAAGAAATTGATTTTGCTGTGCATTCTATGAAAGATATGCCTGCTGTGTTGCCAGAAGGGTTAGTGATTGGTTGCATTCCTCCACGTGAAGATGCACGTGATGCCTTTATTTCGAAAGGTCATGTTAAATTTGCAGAACTTCCTGCGGGAGCGGTAGTTGGGACAAGTTCATTACGTCGCAGTGCACAGCTATTAACAGTACGCCCAGATATCGAGATTAAATGGATTCGAGGAAATGTTGATACACGTTTAGCTAAGTTGGAGACAGAGGAATATGATGCAATTATTCTAGCAGCCGCTGGTTTGAAACGTCTTGGCTGGAGTGATGATGTAGTCACAGAGTTTTTACCTGTAGAACATTGTCTGCCAGCAGTAGCGCAAGGCTCTCTTGGTATTGAATGTCGTGGAGATGATGCGGAGCTATTAGCTGAGTTAGGAAAATTAACGGATCCATCCACTTGGCAAGAGACACATGCGGAACGTGCCTTTTTGGCAGCAATGGATGGTGGCTGTCAGGTACCAATCGCTGGGTATGCCACTTCAAATGGGGGCGAAATGACATTAACTGGCCTTGTCGCAGCTCCAGATGCTTCTGTTTTGTATAAGGAAACAGTAGTAGGAACAGACGCACAAAAAATTGGGGAAGAGCTGGCTGCTATTTTAACAGAACAGGGCGCTTTCGAACTGATTCAACGTGTAAAGGCAGAGCAAGATGCCAAGTAATTTACCTCTAAAAGGTAAAACGATCCTTTTAACGGGGACATCTAAGACAACAACCATTGTCGACAATATAACAGCTTTAGGTGGCCATGCCATCATTGCCCCATTAATTGAAACATGCGAACGATTAGACAATCATGATGCTGAACGATTGAATTGTGCGAATCAATTTGATTGGCTTATTTTTACGAGTCAAAATGCTGTCGATGCTTTTGCTCGTAAAATGCTGCGGCATCATTTGAATGCCGATCACTTCCAAGGGAAAATTGCTTCCATTGGAACAAAAACAACGACAGCATTAGAAAAGCTAGGATTTCAAGTGAGCTTTATGCCTTCTGTATTTAGTGCTGATATTTTCGTCCAAGAATTTCCGAGTGTAGCAGGTAATCTTCCGAGATGTTTGTTTATTCGTGGAGAGAAGGCGAAAAGTACGCTGAAGGATGGACTGCCCTTTGAAGTAAAAGAGTGGACTGTTTATGAAACGAGGGAACGACATGATCAAACCTCAGTTATTCTCAAATGCATCGAGCAACATCAAGATGTCACGGTCATTTTTGCTAGTCCATCAGCTGTTGATGTGTATGCAAGGGATGTAGCATCACATGTTGGCTGGCGAGCAACTCGTATTGCAGCCATTGGTCATATTACGGAAGCGGCTCTTGAACAATATAGTGCTACTGTGGAGATTATGCCAAGTGTATATACCATGCAAGCAGTTATCGAAGAAATTATGAAAGTAGGGGACAAATCATGACAAAACTACAATTTCAAAGACATCGTCGTTTGCGTGCTAATGCAACGATGAGATCAATGGTAAAAGAAACATACTTACATAAAGAGGACCTGATCTATCCTATTTTTGTAATTGAAGGCGAAAATATTAAAAATGAAGTACATTCAATGCCTGGCGTTTTTCAATTTTCATTGGATAAACTAGAAGCTGAAATTGATGAGGTTGTAGCATTAGGAATTCCTGCGGTTATTTTATTTGGTTTACCAGCTGAAAAAGATGCTGTTGGAACAGGTGCGTTCCATGATCATGGCATTGTTCAAGAAGCGACACGACTTATTAAAGCACGTCATCCTGAGCTATTAGTCATTGCCGATACATGCTTATGTGAATTTACAGACCATGGACATTGTGGCTTAATTGAAGGCGATCAGATTTTAAATGACCCTTCATTAGATGTGTTAGCCCGTACAGCTGTGTCACAAGCAAAAGCTGGTGCAGATATTATTGCTCCATCTAATATGATGGATGGCTTTGTTACAGCAATCCGTGCTGGTCTAGATGAAGCAGGATTCGAGCATATTCCAATCATGTCGTATGCAGTCAAATATGCATCTAGCTACTATGGTCCGTTCCGTGACGCTGCAGATGGTGCACCGCAATTTGGTGATCGGAAGTCCTACCAAATGGATCCATCGAACCGTTTAGAGGCTTTCCGTGAGGCAGAGTCAGATATCGAAGAAGGCGCAGATTTCTTAATTGTAAAACCTGCCCTTAGCTATTTAGATATTATTCGAGATATGAAAAATAACTATCCATTACCGCTTGTTGCGTATAATGTTTCAGGTGAATATGCAATGATTAAAGCGGCTGCTATGAATGGTTGGATTGAAGAGAAAAAAGTTGTGCTTGAAACATTATTAGGTATGAAACGTGCAGGCTCTGATTTAATCATTACGTATCATGCAAAAGATGCTGCACGTTGGTTGGAGGAGAAATAAATGACACGTTCTTACGAAAAATCAAAGCAAGCTTATGCTGAAGCTGTTCAATTAATGCCAGGTGGCGTTAGTAGCCCAGTACGTGCATTCAAATCAGTAAATATGGATCCGATTTTCATGGAATCTGGCCACGGTGCTATTATTAAAGATATTGATGGCAACGAATATATTGATTATGTATTATCTTGGGGGCCACTGATTTTAGGCCATACTCATCCAGAGGTAGTGAAAGCAATTGCTGACACAGCAGCAAAAGGCTCTTCCTTTGGTGCGCCAAGCTATACAGAAAATCGTTTAGCTCAATTAGTTTTAGATCGTCTGCCAGGTATGGAAATGATTCGCTTTGTTTCTTCAGGAACAGAGGCTACTATGTCTGCCTTACGTGTAGCTCGTGGTGTTACTGGACGTGATAAGATTTTAAAATTTGAAGGCTCTTATCATGGTCATGGTGATTCCTTATTGATTAAGGCTGGCTCTGGTGTAGCCACATTAGGCTTACCTGACAGCCCTGGTGTACCGGCAGATATCGCTCGAAATACGTTAACAGTTGCCTACAACGATTTAGAAGGGGCAAAAACGGTGTTCGAGAAATTTGGTGCAGAGCTAGCAGCAGTCATTGTGGAGCCAGTTGCAGGGAATATGGGGGTTGTACCACCACAGCCAGGTTTCTTAGAAGGTCTACGTGCCCTTACAACGGAGCACGGTGCAATATTAATCTTTGATGAGGTTATGACAGGTTTCCGTGTAGATTATGGCTGTGCACAAGGCTATTTTGATGTCACGCCTGATATAACTACTTTAGGAAAAGTAATCGGTGGTGGTCTGCCAGTAGGAGCGTTTGCTGGGAAAAAAGAGATTATGGAGCAAGTAGCACCAGCTGGCCCTATTTATCAAGCAGGTACACTATCTGGGAATCCATTAGCGATGACAGCCGGCTACGAAACGTTATCACGCTTAGACCATAGTACGTATGATTACTTTAAAAAATTAGGTGATCTGCTGGAAGCAGGTTTCCGTGAAGCCGCAACAAAATACAATATTCCGCACACAGTTAATCGTGCTGGTTCTATGATTGGTTTCTTCTTTACGAATGAAGATGTTATTGATTTTGCTTCTGCTAAATCATCTGATTTACAATTATTCGCTGAATACTTCCGCCTGATGGCAGAGGAAGGGATTTTCCTACCACCTTCTCAGTTTGAGGGATTATTTATTTCCACAGCACATACGGAAGAACATATTGCTAAAACAGTGGATGCCTTCCATAAAGTATTTGCACAATTAGCAAGATAACAAAGTTTAGGGCATGCTAGAAACAAATCTAGCGTGCCTTTTTTAGCTTAATTCAGCTTAAAGTGAAGCGACAGAGGCAGAAAACCGCAAGCGCTTACGATTAATGGTTTTCTATGATGGAAGTCATTCTAGTACTTGAGCAATGAATGAGCAAAAGAGAAAGTATAGCATATATTAACTAGCAAATAAGAACTTCTATACTGGATGAAGGACCTGTTTTTGTTAAAATTATATCTTTCAGCATGGCCAAATTGTGGGCGATATCGTTTATAATATAGCTATTCATAATAGAAAGTAGTGAATTAATATGGCAACTGGCACACACATGGTCGAAGTACCCGTAGGAATTGATAATGTATGGGAATTCGTCAGTGATATGGAAAAATGGGCAAAGCTTGTCCCAGGTTATAATACACACGAAATGATTGATGACAAACATTCAACATGGACTTTTAAAGGCAATGTTGGCGTTTTGAAAAAAACGGTACAAGTAGAAATTACAATTTTAGAATGGGTAGCACCATCAAAAGTTACATTCGAATTAAAGGGTCTTTCTGATAATTTCACTGGAAATGGCTATTTCCTTGCAGAAAGCATTGATGCTGAAAACACAAAAATGACAGGTTTTTTAGAAGTCGTTGCTGGCGGCTTAGCTGGCCCTGTGTTAAATCCGATTTTTAAACCGATTGTACCAAAGGCAACACAAATGCTAACAGATCGTGTAGCTAATAAAATTAAATTAGTCAATGTTTAAATGATAAGAACATCCATGAAAATGGCATGCTAGAAGTAATATTCTAGCATGCCATTTTTCTAGTAGTATCTATTTATAATTATGTTCAACTTGAAACACACTAGCATACTATCCTTTAAATCGTCATATGATGCAAAGGGAGGGATTATTATCGAACAAAAAACTTGGAATATGCGAGAAACATTTTGTTTTCCTGGATATGGTTGCCCAACAGAATTAGCTGCTGTACAAATTAAACCACAGTGGCAAGCCATGCAGTTAGAGGATTCACTTCGATTAATGGGCATCTACCATATTACGGCACATGTTCGTTTTGATTTTCAAGATATGCAAGCATTTACAGGTGATGATAATTTAATTACAATTGATGCCCTTGATGTCCAAGGAGATACTGGTTATTTTGAGTATGCTGTCCCTTTACATGTGGATTTACCAAAAGAATCGGATGTCAAAGATTTAATGGTCAAAGATATTCGCCCTAGTCTGTCGAATCAGATGTGTCAGCTTGAGTGGACAGTTACAAGTATTTTTAACGAATATGAACCCGTTGTTGAAAATGATACTTTAGACAATCCACACCTAATGGCTCATGCTTTCGATCAAGAAGAAAAAATGGCTGTGATCGAGGAAAGTGTTCAAGTGAAACAACCTACCGCAGTAGCAGCAGCTTCACGCCAAGAGACCTCTACAACAGTTGACCAAAAGATAGTAATGAGAGAATCCTCAAGCCATATTGTTGTACGTGAATCCAGCACTTGGCATGAAGTGCCTTCCATGATTTGGGACCTAACAGAAGAGTATACACCGCTTAAAGTCCGTGTTTCAAATGATGTCTTTCAAAAGTAAATAGCAGAGAAGTAGTAGGAGCAATAAGAAGACTAAATCGCCTGATGTTGGCACAATAATGACACGGATAAACTGAAAAGCACAAATTGGCACAATAATGGTTCTACAATAAAAACGAACTTGTCGTAGCCAAGGAGGTAAAAGCCAAGGGTTATACTTGCGTCGACGCATTGAATTGTCACTTCCTTTTCTATTTACTTTACTCTTACTAAAAGATGACTAAATCACTTGAAAAATGACACGATTCTGCGGTACAATAAGGAAAATCAAATACAGATGCTATGATAGGGAAGAGTAAATTATGTCTACATTTTCAGAGAGGAAACGGTAGCTGAGAAGTTTCTATTTGTACTTAATTGAAGGTAGCCCTTGAGCAGCTTTAGTGAACTAACAGTAGTTAAAGCCGGTTAAACACCGTTACCGAATTAAGAGCCAGTAGGGAAGGCTGAGAAAATGTGTCATTTAGCATTGATCTTAACCGCTGCTGGAATTAAAGGTGGTACCGCGAATTAAAACTCCTTCGTCCTTTTAGACGAGAGGAGTTTTTTTATTGGGTAAAAAAATGAACAGCATTTCTTTACCAATAGTCTTCAAACAATAGGAGGAGTCAAGATGACAGAAAACATTTCAATGCCAACTAAATATGACCCACAGTCCATTGAAGCCGGTCGCTATGAATGGTGGTTACAAGGGAAATTTTTCGAGGCACAGCCTGAAAGTGGGAAAAAGCCTTATTCCATCGTTATTCCACCACCGAACGTAACAGGTAAATTACATCTTGGGCATGCTTGGGATACAACATTACAAGATATCCTTACTCGTATGAAACGCATGCAAGGCTATGATGCCCTTTGGTTACCAGGTATGGACCATGCAGGGATCGCAACACAAGCAAAAGTAGAAGCAAAACTGCGTGAGGATAATATTACACGTTATGATTTAGGCCGTGAAAAATTCCTTGAAAAAACATGGGAATGGAAAGAAGAATATGCTGGACATATTCGTGATCAATGGGCAAAGCTTGGCCTTGGTTTAGACTACACACGTGAACGTTTCACACTAGATAAAGGTCTTTCAGATGCAGTTAAAACAGTTTTTGTTGAGTTATATGAAAAAGGTTTAATTTACCGTGGCGAACGTATTATCAACTGGGATCCAGCAGCGAAAACAGCATTATCTGATATTGAGGTAATTTATCAGGATGTGCAAGGTGCATTCTATCATATGAAATATCCTTTAGCGGATGGCTCAGGATATGTAGAAGTTGCTACAACACGTCCTGAAACAATGCTCGGTGACTCTGGGGTAGCTGTTCACCCGAACGATGAGCGCTATCAGCATTTAATTGGTAAAACAGTTATTTTACCGATTGTAGGTCGTGAAATTCCGATTGTAGCTGATGACTATGTTGATAAGGAATTTGGTACTGGAGTTGTAAAAATGACACCAGCCCATGATCCGAACGACTTTGAAGTTGGAAATCGTCACAACCTAGAGCGCATTCTTGTGATGAATGAAGACGGTACAATGAATGATCTTGCTGGCAAATATAAAGGGATGGATCGTTTTGAATGCCGTAAGCAAATTGTTGCTGATTTACAAGAAGCAGGCGTGCTGATTCGTATTGAAGAGCATATGCATTCAGTAGGTCACTCTGAACGTTCTGGTGCTGTTGTTGAGCCATACCTTTCAGCACAATGGTTCGTTAAAATGCAACCACTTGCTGACACTTCCCTCGAGCTTCAAAAAGATGAAGAAGGGAAAGTAAACTTTGTCCCAGCTCGTTTTGAAAACACATATTCTCGTTGGATGGAGAATATCCGTGATTGGTGTATTTCTCGTCAATTATGGTGGGGCCATCAAATCCCAGCTTGGTATCATAATGAAACAGGCGAAGTTTACGTAGGAAAAGAAGCCCCAACTGATTCCGAAAATTGGACGCAAGATGAAGATGTACTCGATACTTGGTTCTCTTCTGCGCTCTGGCCGTTTTCTACAATGGGCTGGCCAGATGAGGCAAATGAAGAATATAAACGTTATTACCCAACCAGCACATTAGTAACGGGATATGATATTATTTTCTTCTGGGTATCTCGCATGATTTTCCAAGGCCTTGAATTTACAGGTCAACGCCCATTCAAAGATGTGTTAATTCACGGTTTAGTACGTGATGGCGAAGGTCGTAAAATGAGTAAGTCACTTGGTAATGGTGTAGATCCAATGGATGTTATTGAGCAATACGGTGCAGACTCTTTACGCTATTTCCTAGCGACTGGTTCATCACCTGGTCAAGATTTACGCTATACAACTGAAAAAGTAGAGGCAGTATGGAATTTTGCCAATAAGATTTGGAATGCATCACGTTTCGCACTTATGAATATGGACGGTATGACCTATGATGAAATCGACTTAACAGGTGAAAAATCCGTTGCTGACAAATGGATCTTAACACGCTTAAATGAAACGATTGAACGTGTAACTTCTCTTGCAGAACGTTATGAATTTGGAGAAGTTGGTCGTGAATTATACAATTTCATTTGGGATGATTTCTGTTCTTGGTATATTGAAATGGCGAAATTACCACTTTATGGTGAGGATGAAGTAGCTAAAAAGACTACTCGTTCTATTTTAGCTTACGTACTGGATCAAACAATGCGTTTATTACATCCATTTATGCCATTCATTACAGAAGAAATTTGGCAGCACTTACCACATGAAGGTGAATCGATTACAGTGGCTGCATGGCCAACAGTACGTGCGGATCTTCATTTTGCTGATGAAGCAGATAATATGAAGCTCCTAATGGATATTATACGTTCAGTACGTAATATTCGTGCGGAAGTGAATACACCGATGAGCAAAAAAGTACCGCTATTTATTTCAGCGAAAGATGCAGCAACAGTAGCTGTTCTTGAAGCGAATCAAGGCTATTTAGAAAAATTCTGTAATCCTGATACCCTCACAATTGGTGAAGGTTTAGAGGCACCAGGTCAATCAATGACGGCTGTTGTCACAGGAGCGCAAGTGTTCCTACCACTTGTTGGTCTTATTAACTTAGAGGAAGAAATTGCTCGCCTTGAAAAAGAGTTAGAGAAATGGGCAAAAGAAGTAAAGCTTGTTACTGGTAAGTTATCAAATGAGAAGTTCGTATCGAAAGCACCTGAAGCGTTAGTCAATGCAGAGCGTGAAAAATTAGCAGATTATGAAAGCAAGCATGCTGTTGTGTTAAAACGTTTAGAAGAATTAAAAAATATGTAATGAGGAAGCAATGGATGGCTGTAAAGTCATCCATTGCTTCTTTTTTATATGGAGCAAAAGGTATGTGTGTAATTAGGTTAAAATATAGTGTTATTCGAAATAATAAGTCTAATAGATTAGTGTTATCATTCGTTCAGTAGGATAAAAAACCTGAATGTTTTGGTGAATTGGGATGGCTAGCCCCCTTTTTGTAGAGCCTATTGTATGAAAAGTGGAGGTGTTGAGGTTGACAGGACACATTGCCACAATTATTACGAAAGTCAATAAAGCATGTGATGAATTAGATTTTGTAAGTGCAAGGGTACTGATAGAAACGAATCTTTTGAAATTATTAGAAGCAAAGTATTATCGTTTATTTAATGCCAGTGGACGTGTGCTCTATTAGCAAATAAACCTCAACAGAATTGTATCCAGTTATCACGTACAGATTTATTAACGATTCAAAAAATAAATGAGTATTGCTCGAATTTCGATATTTAAATGTTAAAAACCCCTTTGAATGAGTACAACGTCCAAATATTCTCCCGCTATTGACAATATGGGGGTTCTATTAGATGCTCACCAAGTACATTAATTGAAAAAATAAAACTAACACGCAGTCGCTAGCAGCGTGTTTTTTCGAGTGTTTTGCTATTTAACGATGTTATTAAACATTACTTGTACTAAAATAAAGGTATTGCAGTAAGAGGGAGTGTTTCTTTTGTTTAACACAATGAACGAATGTACAAAATTTATCTTTACATTAAAAGCAGTTGATCATAAACGTGCACCACTTGTCCTCATGCGAGAAGTACTTGCCCATTTAGGTCATCCGCACAATCAACTACGTGTAATTCATGTGGCAGGTTCAAATGGCAAAGGCTCTACGGTGAATGCCTTAAGAGAAATGCTACAACATGCGGGTTACAAAGTAGGAGCATTTACGTCCCCGCATTTGGAGAGAGTCAATGAACGGATGACTATTAACGGCAAGCAAATCTCGGATGAGCAATTTTTAGCCTATTTCAATCAACTAGCCAAAATTATAGAAGAACAATACAATGGCGATTTTCCCAGCTTTTTTGAGGTAGTCACACTGATTATGTTTCAATATTTTGCCCATCAAGGAGTAGATATAGCGATTATTGAAACAGGGCTTGGAGGACGTTTAGATGCGACCAATGTCGTCACGCCGCTTTTAGCGATTATTACAACGATTTCGCTAGAGCATACTGCATTTTTAGGTGATACATTCGCAAAGGTTGCCAGTGAAAAAGCAGGCATCATCAAAAGAGGCGTACCAGTTGTAGTAGGAGTTAGGAATGAGGAGGCATTAGCTGTTATTAAAGCCACGGCAGAGGAACGACACGCACCATGCTTCGTTTTAGGACAAGATTTTACGGTGACAAATAGTGAGCAAGGCACAGATTATCAGCAATTTACATATAAAAAAGAACAGGTCGTGATGATGGATGTACCTTTAAAAATGGCTGGTCCCCATCAAATTAATAATGCAAGTCTTGCTATTACGGCTCTACTTTTATTACGTGAAGACGGATACCTTTCCTTTGCTGATGATACAATTCGTCAAGGACTACAACGCGCACAGTGGGCTGGCCGTTTCGAGCAATGGCCGAATCATATTGTGCTAGATGGCGCTCATAATTCAGAAGGTACAGCTGCCCTAATCCAAACACTCAAGGATGTCTATCCTAACAACCAATATCGATTCATTTATGCAGCATTGGCTGATAAGGATCATGCCAACAGTATAGAGCTAATGGATGCTGTGGCGATTTCAATTGCTTTTACGCAAATAAACCTGCCCAATGCAATGCCTGCCGAGAGCTTAGCGATGTTATCGACACATGCACATAAAACACATCACGAAGAATGGCTAGAAATTGTTCAAACTGTACTACATGAACGCCATGAAGAGGATATTGTGGTCATTACAGGTTCTTTATACTTTATAGCGGAAGTTCGACAATGGCTAGAGGAGGAAGGACAATGATTCCAAAACTTGATCATTATAAAGAAAAATGGCATGTCAAAAGCGATGATGTGATTAAACCTGGTCTTGAGGCGATTGAAGAGGCCTTGTCCTTAGTAGGAAACCCCGAGCAAACATTGCGTGTTGTCCACTTAGCAGGCACAAATGGTAAAGGATCTACGTTAACGTTTCTGGAGGCAATTGCTCAAGAACATGGCTTACGCGTAGGCAAATTTATGTCTCCATGTATAGTGGATGTCCATGATCAAATTCAAATAGCTGGTCACCCTATAACGGAAGCTGAAATGGATCGAGTTTTTCAACAAATGCAACAGGCAGAGCTTAGTGAAAAACTAACGGATTTTGAATTACTAACTGTAGCTGCATTTTTACATTTTGTGAATGAGCACGTGGATATCGCGCTTATTGAAGCAGGTATGGGTGGGTTACTGGATAGCACGAATGTGGTAACACCGATTGTCTCCATTATCCCAAGCATCGCGTTAGAACATACAAAATTTTTAGGAGATACGCTTTCCCATATTGCCCGTCACAAAGCAGGCATTATTAAACGATCTCGCCCTGTCATTATAGGTGATTTACCAGATGAAGCTAAGCGTATTGTTGATGATGAAGCCGCTCGGAAAAATGCCAATGTTCTAGCATTAGGTCAACATTTTACTGTCAAATCAACAGCTGATGGAGAATGCTATACCAATGTAGTGCAACAGTTTCAAATAGCAAAACTAACTCGGTCTATGAAGGGAACACATCAAGCGAATAATATGGCACTTGCCATTACAGCATTTTTTGAAGTGGCATCTGTATTAGATGTATCTACGAGTGAAGTAGCTATACGTCAGGCAGTGCAAAGGGCTACTATTTTAGGACGTTTTGAAGAAATAATGCCCTGTGTTATTTTAGATGGTGCTCATAATCCAGCAAGTGCGGAAAAATTAGTGGAAACGATTCAATGTGAGTTTCCAAATGAGCGCATAACATTTGTTATCGGTATATTAGCAGATAAAGACGTACAGCAGATTCTCCGCCTTTTTGAGCAGGTCAGCGATAATTTTTATTTTGTTGATTTTGACAATCCGCGAGCGATGACTGCGCAACAAATGCTAACCCTTTCCAATGCAGCATCCAAAGCTGTCCTTGTGGATTATGTACCTTTTTTACAGGCGCAGTCACTAAGTCAGCAAAGAACAATCGTATCTGGCTCATTGTATTTACTAACAGCGGTACGTAATAGATTAAAAGAATAAACCGACTAGGACTCTTGAGAGGGAGTCCTAGTTTTTTTATAGCTAGAGACCATGTTTTCCTTTCAACAGTTCTGTAGCAAATCACAATTAACTCGCATTTACACTTCGTAATCTACATATACTTATATCATATTGAGTCATCGAATTTTTGCAACGCTACTAGTTGGATAGATCGGTGGAAGGGTGAGGTGATAGATGCATGAAAATTGTAAGTCATGTGATAAAAAAACAAATATTTCGAGCAATGATTATTGGTGGATTTGTTGGTTTATTAGGTGTGGCGATTTTTTTAGGCGTGTTACAGGCCAGTACACAGTTACCGTTAAAGATAAATGGTAGTGAAGTAGCAAATAATCAATCAAAAACAGAGACGATTCCAACTGCCGGTGAGACAACCAATACATCTAATGCCCCTATGTTTTTTGCCAGTCAAGCAGGTGTGTATTCGAATTATGAGAGTGCCAGTTCTTTTGTTGCGGAATACCCAGCATTAAAAGAGAGTGCGATTGTTCAGGTTGATGGAAAATTCTATGTATGGACAAGCATGGTAACAGAAGAAAGTCAGCTAGAATTTTTACAGGAACCCGCAACCTTTAAAAAAGCATTTACTGTCAGTGGCGCAAGCTGTAAGGAACCAACACTTGCAGAACTGCCAACAGCCTTAGCAGACAAAAAAGCTACAAAATTAAATTTTAAAGAAAATGGAAAGGACTCTACATTACCAGAGGATTGGCAATCAATTGGAGCGGCTGCCTCTACTATTTCCAACGATGTTAACATTATTCGACTGCATGTTTTTGCGCATTATCAATCTAAAAATACATGTCTTCAGGTGAAGTTTTAAGCATAAAAGATCGCGAAAGTATCATTATCTTGATTTTTTGAAAATTTTCAAATCGTCTATTCTTCGTTATCATAAGGATAAGGAGGAATGGTCAGATCATGTTGAAAACAAATTATAAGCTTGTCCTTGCTTCTGCGTCACCAAGGAGAAAGGAATTACTGGGCATGTTAGCACTTCCGTTTGAAGTAATGACTAGTGAAGTGGAGGAAACAAGTGTACAAGCCAATACTATGCAGGATTATGTAAAGGGAGTGGCTCTATTAAAGACGCGTGATGTAGCCAGAAAAGCACCTAATGCCACGATTATTGGTGCAGATACAATCGTGGTTTACAAGGATGAGCTACTACATAAACCAAAAACACGTGAGGAAGCTATTTCACATTTACAGCGATTGTCAGACAACAAGCATGTTGTTATGACAGCGGTAGCAATTATCGAACCAAATGGAAAAGAAACGATTTTTGTAGAGGAAACTACAGTTATTTTTCATCATTTATCTCAAGAGTTAATTGAAGCCTATGTAGATTCTGGAGATCCATTTGATAAAGCTGGTGGTTATGGTATTCAGACAGTAGGCACACTATTAGTTAAACGAATTGAAGGAGATTATAACAATGTTGTAGGTCTACCACTTGCAGCTTTGTTTTCGCAATTGGTAGCACGACAAATTATCCAATTTGCGAAGGAGTGAGTATTTTTGCTGGAAGAGGTTTTACCAAGTTTGATGATACGTGATGTCCATATGGAGGATCGTCCTCGTGAACGGCTGTTACGGCAAGGGGCTGAAAGTCTATCCAATCAAGAGCTGCTCGCCATTT
Source organism: Lysinibacillus sp. FSL L8-0126 (assembly GCF_038630385.1). NCBI lineage: Bacteria > Bacillati > Bacillota > Bacilli > Caryophanales > Bacillaceae > Lysinibacillus > Lysinibacillus sp. FSL L8-0126. The sequence continues at coordinate 2,931,894 of NZ_CP152028.1, forward strand.
TATTGAGAACAGGGACGAAGGAAGAATCTGTACTTGCTCTTGCAAATAGAGTATTAAATGTGTTTGAACGTTTACATCATTTGAAGCATGCAACCATCGAAGAAATGGTGGCTATTAAAGGAATCGGTGAGGTGAAAGCCATTCAATTACTCGCAGCCATTGAACTTGGTAGACGATTGGCTCAAAAACAAAATATTGAGAAATTTACGATACGTTCTCCGCAAGATGCAGCAGCCTACTTAATGCCTGATATGACGTCGCTTAACCAAGAGCATTTTGTTGTTCTTTTTCTGAATATCAAGAATCAAATTATTCATAAACAGACCATTTTTATAGGTAGTTTAAACGCCTCGATCGTTCATCCCAGGGAAATTGTGCGCCCATAAGGGTTTATAAGGAATCTGCTTTCGCATAGCAGTAGGGACATATCACAAGCTTCACCCTATCATCAGCCAACTTATCTGAAAGGGAAACCGGACAGGGAGTGTAGCATGTTGGAAAAGCCATAAGTTACTTAATGACCGAAGTACGACTGAATGGCGAGATGAATTGTATAAATAAGGATAAAGGCTAAACTGCTTGAATGACAGCTCAAGGGGGACTACGGGGACCTTTAGCGGGAGGTCATGATTTACGCTATTTGAAATGTGCATTGTCCTTAAAGATTTCGAGGTCAATGATGTGATACCATTTCACCCAACTTTCGTATAAAAGTAACGAGCGAACGTCATATCCGACATTATACATGCGACAAGTCTTTATAAATCTAAATGGGGATTACCTAAGTCAGAATGCCTTTGGGCTATGTGTATAGACACTGAATATCTGATATGGTAACGGAGCTCTCGTAGTAGTCCGAGCTAGGGAAAGCCTAGTACATGGCGAAGGGGAGCAGTTTACAACGTTAATACAAAATTGGGAAGGAGCGGAGGCTCTATGAGAATTCCAAAAGTAGTATTAAATCGTCTAACTGCCAAAGCAAAAGATAAGGATTATGTATTTGAACGGCTATATCGTAACTTATACAATAAAGAGTTCTATTTTGAAGCTTACGCAAAATTGTATACAAACAAGGGCAGTAATACAAGAGGGATCAATGAAGATACGATTGATGGTATGAGTATAAAACGTATTGAAAAGCTCATTGAAAAATTAAAAACGCAAACGTATCAACCAAATCCAGCACGACGGACGTATATCCCAAAAAAGAACGGGAAAACAAGACCGCTTGGCATTCCTACCTTCGAGGATAAATTAGTCCAAGAAGTTGTTCGGCGATTACTTGAAAGTATTTATGAACCGCATTTTTCCATACACTCTCATGGATTTAGACCAAATCTTAGCTGTCATACAGCATTGAAAGAAATCCGCAATACTTTTACGGGGACAAGATGGTTTATTGAGGGGGATATTAAAGGCTTCTTCGATAATATAGACCACCATGTATTAATAAATATTTTAAGAAAACAGATTCAAGATGAAAAATTCATCAATTTAATCTGGAAGTTTTTGCGAGCAGGCTATGTGGAAGATTGGGTATTTCACAAAACTTATAGTGGTGCACCACAAGGCGGGATTATTAGTCCTCTGTTATCGAACATTTATTTAAATGAACTCGACAAATATGTGGAGCAATATATAGAAAGCTATAATAAAGGTGATAAACGTACACACAATCTTACTTATCATAACTTAGCATCAAAAATTGCGAAGAGAAAAAGTAACAATAAACGTGATTGGTCTAAATTAAGTGAAGAACAAAAGAAAGAACGGTTAAAAGAATTAAAAGCGCTTTATAAAGAATTACAAAGCCATGATAGTAAAGACCTTTTTGACCCAAATTACCGACGTTTAAAATATGTGCGGTACGCAGATGATTTTATACTAGGTGTCATCGGTAGTAAAAAGGAAGCCGAACAAACTAAGCAAGACTTGAAAATGTTCTTAAAAAAACAACTAAAGTTAGAGTTAAGCGATGAAAAGACCTTAATTACTCACAGTAAGAAAAATGCGCGTTTTCTTGGGTATGATATTCGTGTTATGAGAGATTGGCATAGAATGAAAATGCCAAATGGAACAAAAAAGCGTAAGTTCAACTATCAAGCAAAGCTTTTCGTTCCACATGAAAAATATATCCAAAAACTTCTACAGTTAAATGCGTTAAAAATAGGAGCAAACAATGGTTGGAAACCCATTCATCGCCCGTATTTGGTGCATAATGATGATCTTGAAATTTTACGTACGTACAATGCGGAAATAGAGGGTTACTACAATTACTATCGTCTAGCGAGTAATGTACATGTTTTACAGTCTTTCCGTCAAACGATGAAATACAGCATGATTAAAACGTATACGAATAAATATAAAAGTACTGTCAGCAAAATTATCACTAAATATAAGATTAATAGGAAAATGGGTGTTCGATATGAAACCAAAGAGGGTCTAAAAATTGCTTATTTTACAGAGCAATGAATGGAAAAGAACGATACGATTAAACAGCCAACAGTTGATATAGTTGAAAATACATTAATTTATACAGGGCGAACGAGTATGATTGACCGATTACTTGTCGAAAAATGTGAATGGTGCAGTACAGTGGGAGTACCACTTGAAATGCATCACATCCATAAACTAAAAGATTTAAAAGGCAAGAAAATGTGGGAACAAAAAATGATTGCCCGAAGAAGAAAGACAATGGCGTTATGTACATCGTGTCATCACGATTTACATAATGGTAAGTTAGATTAAAGTAAATGGAAAGCCGTATACTCTGAGAGGAGTACGTACGGTTTGGAGGGGAGTTCTTGGAAACCTAATATAGAAATATATGAAGGCGCTGGATTCTCACCCTACTTTCGAGAAGCTGTTAAACGGTCTGCCGCTTCCATTATTTGTGCTCATAATCATCGGATTATGTACAAGTTAGACAATATAAGTTCTTCGTGATACTATGGTGTTGCCTAAAAAAATTAGGTAACACCTAAAACGAGGGGTATATAATTATAATGAGAAATCTGAAAGTTCTACATAATAATTTACAGAATCAATATATTGATTTAGATGAATTTCAAATTAAATTGATAGAAGATTGGGAAAAACAGCAAATTGTAAAAGGATATACAAGACAAACTATAGCTTTAAACTTGAGAAATATTGAAGAGTTCATCAAATTTACTAACAAAAAGGTATGGGAAATTGAGGCTGAAGATGTAGAAAAATTTTATTTAAGTTTAGTTGGTAAAGGTTTAGCACATAGTACACGACGGAAATATCAATCTAATATTTCAACATTTTACAATTATTTAAAGTCGAGAAGGAATTTAGAAATAAAACAGGTGACTAGTTATGTAGTCCCAGATGTAATAGATGAGTTTAATAAGTTTTTCCATAGAAAAGATGATAATGATGTTAGAGTAGTTCCTCCTAAAAAAGAAGTATTAGATTTATTTTTTGAGGGTTTAAAAAATAGGATGTTAAAGAGCAGAAAGTATTTTACCGTAGCTAGGGACTATGTTTTTTTCAAAACATTATTATTAACTGGATTGAGGATAAATGAGCTTGTAATGCTTGATGTTAATGATTTAAGATTTGATTTAGGTGAAATTGGGAAAATTCATATTCGTTTTGGGAAAGGCAGTAGAGGAACTGGATATAAACCAAGATGGATTCCTATGTTGTCAAATGTAGATGTATTACTAAATTGGTATTTGGAAGAAATTAGACCCGGTTTAGGCAGCTTGAACGATAACCAAGCTTTGTTTTTATCAGAATCAGGATTAAGAGTTTGTAGAGATACAATGAGAAATAATCTAGTTAGACGACAAAAAGAGATTGGTATTCCTAAACACGAGTATTTTAGTGCACATCAGTTAAGGCACGCTTTTGCTACAAATTACATAGAGTTAGGTGTTGATATACTAACGATGAGTAAGTTGTTAGGACATTCTAATGTAGCCACAACAGCTGGATATTTAGAACCTAGCAGCAATTTTATTGAAAAACGAATTAAAATTGCTCAAGATAAATGGCGTGCACAATTAGAAGAAGTGTTAAGGAGGGAAGATCATGACAGTTGAATGGAAATTACGTCATATAATGGCTAAGAATGAAATATGGACAGGTACAGAATTGGCAAGATTAATGGAAGAGAAGACAGGTTATAAAATGTCGGCTCCATCTATTTCAGCTTTAATAAATGAAATGCCTAAACAAATGAAAGTTACTACCTTAGATGCACTTTGTTCAACTTTAAATTGTAAACCTAATGATTTACTTGTACATTCTCCAAGTACAATAATGGAGAAAAATATAAAGGAGAAAAAGGAAGTATTAAAAGTAGCTAATGGTGAACGATCACTTCCTCCAATTTAAAATTGAAAGATATAGTATATGATAATTGTCAAGGTTGTAATAATCTTGCTTCTAAAAAAACTTTATTAAAAGTTGGTTTTTGTAATAATTGTATAGCTCAAAAAGCATTTGAAAAATATGTTTTGGATTTAGACTATCTAAAAAAGAAGTTGGTTAAATTTGAGAGATCAATCTACGTTCTAGAATTTATTGACTTCCTTTCTAAAAGTGACAATTCTTATATCTTCAAAAATAGAGCAGTAATTGATTTTATAAAGATTATTAATGGTTTAAATAATTTAAATAATGTCAGTGAAGTATTTGTTAATGACTATTTTTATCGGTCAAGTAGTATTAAGTCTCCTTCAATCCTTGAAGCAATAAAAGTATACTTTTATTCTTTAGAAATTTTGAATTTTGATGTACCTTCTGAGAATTATAGTTTGAAATCTATTAGACCAAATACTAGATATCAAAAAAATATTTTAGAATATTACTTTAATACTGAATATTGTTCAGATTGTGGGAAAAATATCTCTAAATTAAAGAGTAAAAATTATTATTGTTTTAAATGTTTGGGGTATAGAACCTTAGTAAATACAATAAGTCAGGAATTTATTAATTCAAATTTTCTAAATGAAATTACAAGAAATTTATACAAAAGTTACATAGCATTTTTATTTAAGATCGGTAAGGACAACATTATAATGGACAAAATTTTAAAGGAATCCATTGAGTTTATTAATTTTACTTCTGACTATTTGCCTCAAATAAAAGCAGAAAATGATTGTGACAATGATAAAGGTCTTAAACTGATAAAAAATAAAAATATGTACCATTTTTCACTATCTAATAATTGGTTAGAAAAATTTAATGAGAAATTCCAAAGTAAATTTAAAAAATATTTTATAAGCTATTTAGAACAAGAGGAAATACTAGAGGTAAATAACATAGATAATGAGACTATGAAAACAAAAAATCGAATAAATAAAATGCTAGACCGTTTACCTAAAGAGCTAGCAAAATCGATACAAGCTTACTTCAACAAATTTGAATTAGAAAAAGAAAATTATATAAAGAAAAATGCTAGTAAAGAAGTTAAATGGTCAACTATGGAATCAAAAATAAGACATGTTTTTGATCTTGCCAGTTGGTTAGTGGAAAAAGAATCTATGAATTCTTGGTCTGAAGTTACCGAGAGAGAGATTAATAATTTTTTAATTGGCTTTCCTGAAAAAAATAGAACAATAAAAAAACGTGCGCTATATAATTTCTTTGAATTCTGTTTAAAAAAACGTTGGCTTTTTGCAAATCCAATAGAGGATTTTACAGCTAGAGACTATAAAGTTACCGTCAAACCTTTATCAAAAAATGAGCATGCACAGATATATTCTTCAATATTAAATTTAAAATTTGATTATCCATTTGAAGTATTGGTTACCGTCTTAGTGTATTTCCATAGTTTAACGACTAGACAAATATTGGGGATTAAAATGTCTCATATTTCTTTGGAGAGTAATACGATTATTATCGAAGGGAGACCCTCAATTGTAATGTCAAATCTTGAGATCAAATTGCTTACACATATTTTATTAGATAGAGAAGAAAAGTTAGGATTACGTGAAAGTGAATATCTATTTTGTTCTTATCTTACAATTGAAGATCGTCCGATTAATATGACAGTTATATCTAGATCTGTAAAGAAAATAACGAGTATGACACCTAAAAATTTAAGAATTGCTAGTATTCAATATGCTGCAATAAATTTTGGAGTCGAATATTTGCATCAATGTTTGGGGTTATCTTTAACTCAAAGTAATAGATATGGAGATTTAGATGAATATTATTTAGAAGATGTGATACAAAGTAATATAGAGAGGGAAGAGTGACTGATTTCCCACTTTTTTTGAAGTATACCTAAGAAAAAGGTATACTTTATTTGGTTATTATTGTATTTTAATCTAAAAGGAGGATTTAATGTTATGTATCTTAAAACAATCAAACTCTATAATTTTAGAAAATTCGGAACCGGAGAAGGTGGAAGTCCAGGGTTAACTCTACATTTAAATCCATCTTTTAATATTTTGGTAGGAGAAAATGATGCTGGTAAAACAGCAATTGTAGATGCAATCCGTTATTTATTGGGAAGTGTTAGTGATGAATATGAGAAAATTAAACCAGAAGATTTTTTTAGTTATGAAAAAGATAAATACAGTGAAGAGTTTTGTATTGAAGGATTTTTTTCAGATTTAAGTGAAAAAGAAGCTGGATTGTTTTTAGAATGGTTATCTTTTGATGAAGATGGGAAATACAGTTTAAGAGTAGCTTTGAAAGTGGAAAAACGAAAAAATGATAATGGAAATGAATATATTGATAGAAAGTTAGTTGCTGGCGAGGAAAGTTTTGAACGTCAATTAGCCAGTGCAGCAAGAGAAGTTCTAAAAGCTACATATTTGAAGCCTTTAAGAGATGCAAATGCTGAACTCAAACCCGGTGTAAAATCAAGACTTGTGAACATATTAAAAGCTCATCCAACTTTTAAAGAAGATAACAATGGAGATCACAAATTAGTTTCTGTAATGAAAAAAGCTAATGAAGAGATTGTAAATTATTTTGAAACAGAATATGTGTCTGGACACTCGATACTACAAGATGTAGAAAATCTTTTAGAGGATTTTTATGATAATGCAGATATGAGTAAATCTAAAGCGAAATTTAGTGTTACTAAAACAGATTTGAATTCAATTTTAAGAAAGTTAAGTCTAGATACGGAAGACATAAACTTAGGCTTAGGAAATCAAAATTTGCTTTTTATTGCAACTGAATTACTTCTTCTGAATAATTACCTTACAGGTAGTGAGGTAATTGGCCCAAATATTACATTAATAGAGGAAGTAGAGGCACATTTACATACACAAGCACAAATTAGATTAATTAAATTTTTAGAGAATGAATTAGAAGATAAAGAAAATGCAAGTCAATTTATTCTAACTTCACACAGTCCAAACTTAGTTGCTTCAATTAATCCATCTAGTATTATTTTATTATATGATAATTGTGCATTTCCTTTAAAAGAAGAATATACAATGTTAAATGAATTAGATTATAAGTTTTTGGAGAGGTTTTTAGATTCTACGAAAAGTAATCTATTTTTTGCTAAGGGAGTTATTTTGGTCGAAGGGGACTCAGAAATGCTTCTTCTTCCTGCATTAGCTGAATTATTAGATTATCCGTTGTTTAAATATGGTATATCGTTGGTGAATGTAAGAGGAACTTCATTTGAAAGATATGTTAAGTTATTTTCTCGATCTAACTTGTGGAAAGAGGAATATAAACTGCCTGCTCTTAAATTACCTATTTCAATTATAACAGATGTTGATGTTAAACCTATTGTCTATTTTAATGAAGAAAGTGAAGAAAAGTTTAGGTATGTTTTAAATGAAGGAGAAGTAGATGAAATACTGCAACATATAGATAAAAGCAAAGATAAGCTGAATTTAAGTTATATTGGTAAAGAATATTCAACTTTAAGAAAATTAGCTAAAGATTTTAAATTTACAGTTACAGATGATAACGAAAATGAACTATATAGGATAATTAAGAAAGATATAAACGAAGAGTATATAAAGAGTGAAAATCTACTAAAACAAGCATCTATAAATTCTAGATACAGCACTAATTATGACTGTAATTTGAAGGTTAATATTGCGCCAGAATGGACTTTAGAATATTGTCTATCCCTAAGTTGTTTAGCAGAATATTTATTTAAAAGTATATACCAATTACAAAATAATGTTGTAGATATTGAAAATGTACAGAATGAAGATTTCACCTCAATGCTAGAGAAAATTAGAGATCCAAAAAAAGATATTGAGAAAGTAGCATATAACATCTTTAAACCATTAAATGATAAAACAATTTCAAAGGCAGAAACTGCCCAGACTTTAGCAACAATGATTAAATCTTTAGAGTTACAAGAAAGAGAAAAACTTAAAAACTTAATCTTAGAAGATAAAAACCTGAAATATTTGGTGAATGCTATTGAACATGTCATAAAATAAACTTTAAGAAAGGAGGAAATATAGGTGAGTCTAGACACATTAAAGGAAATAGAAAGAAAGCTCCTACCTTCGAATGCTGAGCTTTTTGATCAACAAAGAGAGGTAATATTAAATAACAATTCATTAAATATTGTAGCAGGACCAGGCTCAGGTAAAACAACAGTATTAATAGCTAAATGCGCATTATTATTAAAAAAGAATGAAGCTGGAAAAAAAGGTATTTGTTTAATAACACATACTAATGTAGCTGTTGAAGAAATGAAGATAGGGTTAGAAAGGTTAGGATATAAAAATATTGAGTTTCCTAACTTTATAGGGACTATTCAAGAGTTTTTTAATACTTTCTTTGTAAAAAAAGCATTACATTTACTTATAGGAAATAAATCTTTCCGGGTATTAGATAAAAATGATTATCAAGAGAAATTTGTTGAGAGTTTCAATTATGTGAAACCTCATTGGTATACTGGCAATCCTCCTAACTTTTCTAAAAGTAATACAGAATTTCTTTTTAAAGATGATAATACCTTTGAAATTATAAGTGATAGTATAAATTATAAATATATAAGTGAATTCAAACAGGCAGTTAAACAGGTATTTCAAAGTGGTATACTGACAAACGCTCAATGTTTGGATGTAAGCCAGTGGTATATAACGAAGTATAAAGAGAAGCTAAAGACCGCAATGGCTAACAGATTTGATTTTGTACTTTTAGATGAGGCACAGGATTCGAATGAGATGCAGTATAGTCTTTTAAAACAATTATTCGATAATAACGTAAATTTTCAAAGATTTGGGGATCCTTATCAAGCTTTATATAATATTTTCAATGAAGATGAGGATGTATGGAAACCTACAGAAGAGATATCTCAAGTAAATAGAGCAGATATATCTAAGAGTTCCAGATTTGGAACTAGTATAGCAAATATAGTAAAAAACCTTTCTATAGAAAAATATGATACTTTCGAATCTCAAAAATTGGTAGAATCATTTTCACCGTATTTTTTGGTTTATAAGAATGAAGAAGGTCTATTAACAGCCTATAGAGAGTTAATTGGAGAATTAAGTAATGAAGAAGCTTTGTTTTCACAGTCAACTAAAAAAGACGCAATAGTAGCTGTAACACATAGAAACTTAACAAGCACTTTTAAATCATATATTAGACCAAAATCAACTATTAAAAATACCGGGTCCCTAATTCAACAATCTTACAAATTCTTAGTGGATCTTATAGCTAAAGAGTTCGACATGTCTTTTAAAGAAACTAAAAAAATAATAGATGAGAATCTGGAGTTTAAAATTAAATTTAGTAAAATAGTTACATTGTTATTAGGTGATGAATTGAAAGATATCTCTGTAATTTCAACTTATATTTCAACCGTTTTACGAGATATCACACAAGCTGATGAACAAAAATTTAAATGTGAATATTTAGAACAGAAAATACAAGTATTTAAAGAGTCAATTAAAGTTAATAAAGAACAGAAAGAATTTAAAGAAAAAGATTTTTATATTGGTACAATACATTCGACTAAAGGAGAAACACATCGTTCTACACTATTAATATTAAATTATACTTTTGAAAAAGAGGGTCAATCCCATCAAATGATGGATTTATTGAGAGGGTATTTAACTGGGAAGTATGTGGAATTAAATCAAATACAGGATACATTCATACAAAGTAGTTCGGCTAAAGCTTTAAAACTAGCTTACGTTGCGCTAAGTAGACCAACACATTTAGCTGCTATAGCAATTCCTGAAGAATTTATTCAAGATAAAGCATTCATAGATGAGTTAAAAGAATTTGGTTGGAAAGAGTACAATTGTAAAGAAGAAGCTAGTAGAGTGGATAGCTGAACTTCTAATACTAATGAAAATTAGAGTTATTTATTAATTTAAGTTAAACGAATACAAAATTAAACAGCCCCTATTTTAAGTTAATCAAAATAGGGGAGTTTTTCAGTTAAAGTTATTAAAATGATATAATGAAAAAACTTTAACAATAAATAGAGTTGTTTAAGTTCAACATTCTTCAAGATAATAAATTGCTATATTGCTTCTTTTTTGTAACTTTTCAATTTCTAATTTGTCATTAAGATTTAAGAATCTTTCAAGGAAAATTATATGATCAGTTGAAAAATGTGGTGAAAATCGTGTTAAAGCATCTTCTGTAATAGATTCAAAATTAAATATTAAATACTTAACAATATCTCCCCTTCCAAGTACATCTCCATTTAAAGGTAAACAATGACAAAGACATGATTCAAAATATAGGTGTATATCTTCATCAATTTCAAATTTATCCTTAGAGTTTTTAAAAATCGTAACTGAGTTACAATTTTTAGATTCTTTAATATCTCTTAAAACTTCATTAAGCTTTAGAAATTTTTGATTCTTATTATAACCTATTACTTTATTAACTTTTTCAAAAGTTTGCTGTATCGTATTCAATGAATTTAAACCAAATGTTTTATTAATTTTATCAACAATTACGTTAAACATCTTTATTACTTCTGAAATCGATTCATCTATAAATGATTGATAATCAAACCCGGTAATTTTAAATAGAAAAAATTCATTTAATCGTATATTATTAATCAACCTATAAACAATATCTTTCTCATCTTTGAAGTATTCAGACCATAAATGGGACATTGAAGTATATTTTTCTTTCAGAACCTCTAGAAATTTACTTTCCATCTCTTCTTGCTTGGACATTAGGTTTATTAGATCTTCAATGTATTGCTCTCTAACGCTGTAAGAATTATCCACGTAGTACCAATTCTGAATTCGTAACATCGTTAATTTATTTATTTTTGCTTCAATATTATCATTAATTATATTAAACCAACCTAAAATATCTAAGTCATTAGGAGGTTGGATAATTCTAGATTTGTTCATTTCTAATATTATTTCTGCTGGAGTAGTACCTACTATCTCTCTTCTCTGCATTCTATTTAATTTACTTTTAAATATATTTTCTAAACCTTTTGAATCAAGGAGATCAAAGAAAATTTTACTATATTCATTTTTTAGAATTGCTAATTCATCCAAAACAGATGGAGGAGTACCTTTATATTTGTCATTAATTACATAAGAGAAGCTATGTATTTGCCATCTATCATTCCAATTTTCCAACAGTCCTGCAAAATCTTCCTTTAACTTTTTCAAAGCATATTTTTTTGTCTTTTCTTTTGATATATCTTCTGGACTATAACATTGAAAGTATTCACCTTTGGAAGGAATGAAACCATCATTTTTTTCATCGCCCTGTCTTCCAAAAGCTTTTACTTTTCTAAAATCTGAATTAATTGCTGACATTAATTCGCAAAATAAATCTTCAAAAGCCTGTCCTTCACTCATAAATAATTTTAATTTAAAATCTTTAACCTGGATATTAAGAATATGGTTATCCATTGTATTTTCCCAATCTGTTTGTTCCATTTTAGCCCTCCTAAAAACATCAGTTCGTATAAATTAATTATAAGCAACGGATTTCAGTTGTCCAAATATTTGAACAACCATTTTTTGGAAACAATATTCTTAGCTGTTTGTAGATATACTGTTCTAAAGCGAGATTATAATACTATTCAATGACATGAATTTCATTCTAGCTTCAGTATGAGGTGATTTTTTAGGTGATTTTCATCGAAATGGAATATTATCTTTTTATTAATCAATTTCATCTATCCTTTATAATATTGTTGCGTTTCAATCAATTGCATCTTCTTTAAAAGCAGTAGAGTGACTCTTCTAAAATATTTATCTGAAGAGACTTAATCGTAATATTTCAATGGGAAAGTATTTAAATCCATTTTAAAGAATTTTTCTCATACTGGATAATTTTAGCTTGTTCTTTTCTAGTTTCAACTTCTTGTTTACTGACTACAGCCATTTTTGTTATCAAATCTTGTAAAAACTTTTGAGTTACTTGATTTTTAATAGATACATATTTAACTGTTAATTTTTTTGATAAATTATATAGAGTTATCAAGTTAAGAGCTAATAGAACTGCTTTGAATTCATTATTCTCTAATTTCATTTTATTATTTTTTAAGTAATTAATTAGATTTTCATAATTAGGTGACGGATAGTCTCTTATAGTCCAATCAAGTTGGTATTTTCTTAAATCAACTCTCGCTACACCATAAGTCACCATAAAACCTAAAGCAGAAATAAAATATTCACCTTCTAAGTAATTAACTGTACATTCTTTCCATTCATTTTTTATTTTCATCTCAATTGTTTGCCCACCTTGCAATGGATTTCCTGCTATATAGTATCTACCTTTATCATTTAAATCTTTAGTTAATTTACCTTCAAAAAAGTAATCTTTACTCATTTCATCCTCCAAATATTAAATAAATAGTAATATTTTAGTATTAATCAAATTTAAAGATAAAACAAGTTTTTTGAATTATCAATACCTTTTAGTTAAGAAATTAAATTTAACTTAAAAAAATAAACATATACATTTCCATCCAAGTGGTGTGCCAACACCTAGTACGGAGGATATTGAGGTAACGAAGCGAATTGTTGAAGCCGGTTATATTATCGGTATTGAATTAATTGATCATGTGATCATTGGTGATCATCAATTTATTAGCATGAAAGAAAAAGGGTATTTTTAACTCTGCATGAAGCATGCAGAGTTTTTTTATGTTGAGCCAGCAAATGCTTTTTATACAGAAAGTTAAACATCTTCGTTAGGCAGCTATAAAATTTTTGTATTTTTTTGTGGTTTATTGGCGAACCTTTTTCTTTACAAATCGTTAATGTATTCATAGAAACGCTATTATCTTCACAAAAATTGGTAGCCTGATACACGTTGTCTTATGAGAATAAAAATTATATGCTAATCTATACGTACTATTTTTAGTTTAAGAGGGAATTAAAATAGTATCTTTTCTGTGAGATGTAGTATGTGACACTACAAATTCTTGCGCTTTTCCGTTATAATGAACGGTATGAATTTTATCTTTATTCAGGAAGGACTCCCATCGAAATTGGTGGTGAGGTGAATGAGTGTGTAATTTTTTCGAGGTGTCAATCACCAACTGATGAAGATAAAAGCTTTGACAGGTGTGATAGGCTTTGAGAGGAGTCAATTGTGTTTTTTACACAATTAAAGTTCCTGCACATTGTCGTCAAAGATAATGGATATCAACGAAAGTATGGCTTATATAGAAAGGGAGTACACAATTTGTTTGGACTAGGAAGCAAAGATGTCGGGATTGACCTCGGCACAGCGAATACATTAGTGTTTATTAAAGGAAAGGGGATCGTTTTACGTGAACCTTCAGTTGTAGCAAAAAATACAAAAACAGGAGATATCGTTGCCGTTGGTAATGATGCGAAAAATATGATTGGTCGTACACCTGGCTCAATCGTAGCAATTCGTCCAATGAAAGATGGCGTTATTGCTGACTTCGATATTACAACAGCAATGATCGAATATTACTTAAAAGAGGCATGTAAAAACTCTGGAGGCAACTGGAAAAAACCGAATGTGATGATTTGTGTGCCTTATGGCATTACATCAGTGGAGCAACGTGCGGTTATTGATGCAGCACGACAAGCGGGTGCAAAAGAGGCGTTCACAATTGAAGAGCCATTTGCAGCAGCAATCGGTTCAAATCTTCCTGTATGGGATCCTACTGGCTCAATGGTTGTTGATATCGGTGGTGGTACAACAGAAGTTGCCGTTATTTCTTTAGGTGGTATTGTAACGAGTGAATCCGTACGTGTTGGTGGGGATGCGATGGATCAATCCATCATTTCGTATATTCGTAAAACATATAATTTAACAATTGGTGAACGTACTGCAGAAGCTGTGAAAATGGAAATTGGTACGGCATTGGCAGAAGGTCCAGAGAATAAAATGGATATTCGAGGACGTGACCTATTAACTGGTTTACCAAAAACAATCGAAATTTCTTCACAGGAAATTTCTGAATCATTGCGTGAAGCGGTTGCCTCTATTATTGACGGCGTTCGCAAAACATTAGAACAAACCCCTCCTGAATTATCTGCTGACGTAATGGAACGTGGTATTGTATTAACTGGTGGTGGTGCGCTATTAACAAACTTAGACAAAGTTATTAGCCAAGAAACAAACATGCCAGTCTTTATCGCAGAAGATCCGTTAGACTGTGTAGCAATTGGCACAGGTAAAGCATTAGATCATATCGACTTAATTCGTCAACAACAAGTAAAAGGGTAAGGAGGTTGAGGCAATGCCACACTTTTTCTTCAATAAGAAAGTAATTTTGCTGCTCGTAGGTATGGTTTTTCTTGTGGCATTGATTAGCTTCTCATTACGTGATCGGACGAATGCAACTTTACCAGAGCAAATTATTAAAGATACTGTCGGCGTCGCACAATCGATTGTTGCGAAGCCGGCGAATTATATTAATGGTATTTTTAATAGTATTGACTCCCTCTTAAACACGTACGAAGAAAATAAACGTTTAAAAGCACGCTTAGAAGATTTTGCAGTTGTACAAGCTGAAGCTACGGATTTAAAATCAGAGAATAACAAGCTACGAGAGCTATTGGATAAAACCGAGAGCTTGAAGGCATTTAATCCAATTCATGCAACAGTGATTGCTAGAAATCCAGACCAGTGGGAAGAGAAAATCATTTTAGATAAAGGGTCTTCTCATGGTGTCCAAAAAAATATGGCAGTTATGACGGCGAAAGGTTTAGTAGGGAAAATTATACTAGTAACACCTTTCACATCTGAGGTAGAGCTTTTATATACAAATAATCCAAACTATCGTGTTTCTGCGATGGTATTAGGAGAAAAAGAAGCATACGGTTTAATCGAGGGCTTTGATGAAGAACGTAATAAACTCATTATGAAGCGAATCGATTCTAGCTTAACGGTGAAAGAAGGCGAGCAAGTAGTTTCTTCAGGGCTTGGTGGTATTTTCCCAAAAGGTGTCCCAATCGGAGAAATTACAGAAGTTAGTACAGATGATCATGGCTTAACAAAAATGGCTTATGTCAAACCATCTGCTGATTTTTCAATTTTAGAACATGTTGTCATTGCTAAACGTACATCAACAGTTATTGATGGCTCAGACGGCAATACAACAAATGAAGATTTATCGAATCCGCAAGAGGCGAGTGAAGAGGAGGCGGAATGATGGTTCGATTTCTCATCCCCTCTGTAGCGGTTTTACTATTCTTATTAGAGCCAGAATTTGCTATGCTTTCCCCGATTGAAATTAAAGGGGAAGTCTATTTTCTGGTACCACGTTTTTTAATCTTATATTTAATTTTTATATCCATCTATTACAGCCGTAAACGTGCGGTAATGTATGGAGTTTTTTTTGGTGTCTTGTATGATGTGTTTTACATTGATATTATTGGATTATATTCAGTGCTTTATCCACTTATATGTTTTTTAGCAGGCTCTATCGTGAAAGTTATCCATCAGCACTTAGTTGTGACAACGACAATTTCAGTTGTACTAGTAGCCATTTTAGAATTCATACTATATCAATTTTTCTTCCTAATTGATTTTACAGCAATACCTTTAGCGGATTTCTTACGTTCACGACTACTACCAACAATTATTGCTAATGCTTTATTTTTAATGATTCTTGGTTGGGCCTTCAAATATCTAATTAATGCGCGTGTCTTACAGAGAGCACGTGAAGTTTCTTAATAAAGAACAACGTGAGGTGAGGCATTCATGAAAAAACAGTTAGTTAATATGAAGGGAACGAAGGACGGTTTTGTACTACGTCTAGACGATCAATGTTCGTATAGCGAGTTAGTAGAAGAATTGAAGAAGAAAGTGTTAGAAGGCGGTATCGATGGTAAAGTAGATGTACAATTATACTTAGGCTATCGATACTGTACTGATGAACAAATGAATGAGCTGATAAAAATTGTAGAAGAAACGGAGCAACTTATTGTATCTAAGGTGCAAAGTGAAGTACTGACTGTCCAAGAAAGCAACCAGAAAATGATTGAAGGTCAACAAGATACATATATTGGTGTGGTCAGATCAGGACAAGTTCTGCGTTCATCAGGGGACATTATCATTGTAGGCCATGTAAATCCAAACGGTCGAGTAGAGGCTGGCGGTAATGTATATGTCCTAGGTAGACTAAAAGGAATTGCACATGCGGGTGTGCATGGCAATAAAGAAGCAATCATTGCAGCATCTCGATTTGAAGCCACACATATCATGATTGCTGATCAAGTTCAGGCAATGTCAGATGAACATGTAAACGCGATCAATCAGGCAGAAATGACTTGTGCATTTCTTGGCTATGATGGACGCATTACGTACGATCAAATTCATGCCTTAAAAAATATACGACCATTGTTAAATGTGTCTAAGGGAGGAAGCTAGTGTGGGAGAAGCGATCGTCATAACTTCAGGTAAGGGCGGTGTCGGTAAAACAACGACAACGGCTAACCTTGGGACTGCATTGGCTCTACAAGGTAAAAAAATATGTTTAGTTGATACAGATATCGGCCTACGCAATTTAGATGTCATTTTAGGTCTCGAAAATCGTATTATTTATGACCTAGTTGATGTGGTGGAAGGACGCTGTAAAATCCATCAAGCATTAATTAAGGATAAGCGCGTAGATGAGAAACTATTTTTATTACCTGCTGCTCAAACAACGGATAAAAACGCTGTTACCCCTGAGCAAATGAAGAGCTTAGTAGAGGAATTGAAAAGGGATTATGATTATGTATTAATCGATTGCCCTGCCGGTATTGAACAAGGCTATCGTAATGCTGTCGCTGGTGCAGATCATGCGATTGTTGTGACAACACCTGAAATCTCCGCTGTTCGTGATGCAGATCGTATCATTGGTTTACTTGAACAAGAAGAGATTACAGCACCTAAACTCATCATTAATCGTATTCGACAGCATATGATGAAGAGCGGTGATACATTGGATGTCAATGAAATTACTACACATCTTTCTATTGATCTATTAGGCATTATTGTCGATAGTGAGGGTGTCATCTCATCTTCCAATAAAGGTGAACCAATCGTCATGGACCCATCAAATAAAGCATCATTGGGCTATCGCAATATTGCCCGTCGTATTCTTGGTGAGTCCGTGCCATTGATGGCTATTCAAAATGAGCAAAGAGGTATGTTTTCAAAACTTAAGGCTCTATTTTCAAAATAAATGACAACCTTTTCGTACAAATGTACGAGAAGGTTTTTTCTTGTGCATGTTTGGACATGCAATCTCATATAGTGTGGAAAAAAGGATGAGAGCTTGTTTAAAAAATGGAAATGGTTCGTCACGATACTACTTGTGGCAGCAATCATGCTTGTAATTCGTTTAGAAGATCAAGGCGTAGTAGATACACCCGTTCGAAAGCTTGTAACAACCTCTGCAGATTTAACCTATTTAAGTGAGCTCGGACAAAGTTGGTTCGAAAAAGAAAAAGAGACCATCATGGTATCAAGTGATGTAGGGCAGGCCGATCTTCTAACATTTGCTAATGCCCAAGTTTTTAAAGAAGGTTATTTA
Organism: Lysinibacillus sp. FSL L8-0126; assembly: GCF_038630385.1. Taxonomy (NCBI): domain Bacteria; kingdom Bacillati; phylum Bacillota; class Bacilli; order Caryophanales; family Bacillaceae; genus Lysinibacillus; species Lysinibacillus sp. FSL L8-0126. The sequence goes on from NZ_CP152028.1 coordinate 2,949,823, forward strand.
TTGCAGTATGATGTTGGTTTACCGATCTATGCTGGGCAGAATGGGTTGGTGGTTTTTACTGGTCATACAAAGTATACGGGCAAGACTATGACAATCAGCTATGAGGACGGGACAACGGTATCTTATGGTATGTTAGATAGTTTAGCGCAGCTCCCTTATACATCGATTCAAGCTAATGATTTAATTGGTATGAAAGAAGCTGGTCAATTATATATGTCCATTGAAAAGGGAGATACTCATTATGATTTAGAGCAAATTGTACAATGGCTTGAATCGACGGAGACCAATGAGGATTAAATTACATCTTCTATGTATCCCTCTGGTATTTGTCATGATTTTTAGTGGACAATTAGCTTATTACGCCATCATTTTATTTTCTTTGCTGTGGCACGAGGCAGGTCATTTAGTAGCAGCAGTATTGTGCGGAGTGAAGGTGAAATCATGCGTTATTACACCATATGGGGGAGAAATTCAATTTGAAAATCCAGCGGTTGTGCAAGCTTCGTCACTCCTATGGATTGCATTAGGAGGACCAATCGCTACCATTATTGGGATTGGCCTCGCTTTTTTTATGCCTGATCTGCTCGCCACTAAGCTAATAACTGTACAATTAGTGTTACTGGCTGTAAATATTGTGCCCATCATACCGTTAGATGGTGGCAGGCTAGTATTAGCCTGGCTATTTTTAAGTTATCCAAGAGCTCAAGTGGTGGAAATGTATTATTGGTTGTCTTTCATCATTGCCACTACACTATTACTAGTCACTTTCAAGTTCTTGCCACAGTCTATTTTTTTAGCCATCATTAATTTATTCATTTGGCTGCAAGCATTGAAAGAATGGCGCTATCGAAAATATAGAGTTGCTTTTGAAAAATATGTTATGAATAGATTGACTTAAAAAAAAACGTATGGTAATATTTTAATGTTATTGTTTGTAGCACCCGTGCTACTACAACCGCTCTGGAAAGGTTTAAGTATCTAATAAGATCACCTTTTAAAACAGGCGAGTCTGAGTCTAAGAGGAGGTGCAGTAAAATGTACGCAATTATTGAAACTGGTGGTAAACAAATCAAAGTAGAAGCTGGTCAAGAAATCTATGTTGAGAAATTAGGCGTAGAAGCTGATGAGGTTGTTACTTTTGATAAAGTATTATTCGTAGGTGGCGAAAACGTTAAAGTTGGCGCTCCATTCGTAGAAGGCGCTACAGTAACAGCTAAAGTTGTTAAAGAAGGCCGTGCGAAAAAAATCGTTGTTTTCAAATTGAAAGCTAAAAAGAACTACCGTCGTAAACAAGGTCACCGTCAACCTTACACAAAATTAGTTGTTGAAGCAATCAACGCTTAATTGTGAGGTGTAGCGAATGATACAAGTTACGATTCATCACAATGAAAATAGACATGTGTCAGCATTTGAATTTTCAGGACATGCTGGGTACGATGAATCTGGTAAAGATTTAGTGTGTGCAGGAGCATCTACTATTGCCATTGGTACAGTAAATGCTATTTATGCATTATTACAAATTCAACCAGAAGTCGAACAAGCTGCTGAAGGTGGAGGCTATCTTAAGGTAGATTTACCATCAGATTTAGAGCCTGAAGTAGATGCAAAACTACAGTTAATTGTTCAAGTAATGACTGCCCAAGTGTATTCTATGGTGCAAAATTACGGACAATACATCCAAATCAACTACAACCAAGTAGGAGGTGGAACTCGATGAAATTATTATTAGCATTAGATCTTCAACTTTTCGCATCGAAAAAAGGGGTAGGTTCTACTAAAAACGGACGTGACTCTGAGTCTAAACGACTTGGTGCTAAACGTGCTGATGGCCAATTCGTAACTGGTGGTTCAATTCTTTACCGTCAACGCGGTACAAAAATTTACCCAGGTACAAACGTAGGTCGTGGTGGTGACGATACACTATTTGCTAAAGTTGACGGCGTTGTTAAATTCGAACGCTTAGGTCGCGATCGCAAACAAGTATCTGTATATCCAACTACACAAGAAGCTTAATCTTTTATAAGATAACATAAAGCGGAGGACTGCATTTATTGCAGTCCTTTTTTTGGCTAAATTTCAACAATGCCGATTCTGGTCTCAATTAAGCTGAGGCATAATTGATTAAAGAATTAAGGGAAAAATAGAGCAAAACTTGTTATACTAGTAAGGATAACTTTATTGGAGTGAATGGGATGAACAATCAATCACTAACCATTAGTGAAGTATTACGTTTTGCAAATCATGATTATGTGAATCAACTGCAACTGATTCGCATGAATTTAGATTTAGGTAGAATTGATGAATCAAAGAAACTTATTCAACATTATTCAGAACAATTACGCGTGTTTTCTATCCTCAATCGACTACAATTACCACAAACAATTGAGTGGCTACAAACAGCAGGATGGCGTTATCCATCACTAGCATGGAAGCTAAGCGGTGAGATAAAAAAGCCAGTGACCAACAATATTGATCGGGAAGTTGTAGATTATTTAAACAAAACAGTTATGCATGTTTATGATACATTAGATCCATTTACAGAGCAGATCCTAACGCTTGATGTACGTGTTGACGATCATACATTTGCCGTGACATTCACGCTAAATGGGTTATGGAGTGCTGATGCATTCACCGAAAAAGGTTTGAAACAATTCGACATTCAAACAATTGAGCAGACAACTACGCGCTGGCAATATGTCTTGAGTGCAAATAGGGAGTGAACTAAATGTTTGTCGATCACGTAAAGATTTTTGTTAAAGGTGGCGACGGTGGAGATGGTATGGTTGCCTTCCGTCGAGAAAAATATGTACCAAATGGTGGTCCAGCTGGTGGAGATGGTGGACATGGCGGTAACGTCGTATTTGAAGTAGAAGAAGGCTTACGAACGTTAATGGATTTCCGCTATAAACGTCATTTTAAAGCGCCTCGTGGTGAACATGGGATGAGTAAAGGCATGCATGGTAAAAATGCAGAGGATTTAATCGTTAAAGTTCCACCAGGCACAGTGGTTATGAATGAAGAAACAAATGCAGTTATTGCCGACTTAGTCGAGCATGGGCAAAGAGCCATTATTGCGAAAGCTGGCCGAGGTGGACGAGGAAATTCTCGTTTTGCCACTCCTGCCAACCCAGCGCCAGAACTTTCTGAAAAAGGTGAGCCAGGACAAGAATTAAATGTTATATTAGAGTTAAAAGTTTTAGCAGATGTAGGATTAGTTGGTTTCCCAAGTGTTGGTAAATCAACGCTTTTATCAGTGGTTTCTGCTGCTAAGCCAAAAATTGGTGCATATCATTTTACGACAATTGTACCGAACTTAGGCATGATTGAAACGGAAGATCACCGAAGCTTTGCGATGGCAGATTTACCTGGGCTTATTGAAGGGGCACATGAAGGGGTAGGATTAGGCCATCAATTTTTACGACATATTGAACGTACACGCGTTATTGTCCATGTTATTGATATGTCAGGAATGGAAGGTCGCGATCCATATGAAGATTATTTAACAATCAATGAAGAGCTAAAACAATATAATCTTCGTTTAACAGAGCGCCCACAAATAATTGTAGCCAATAAAATGGATATGCCAGATGCAGAAGAAAACTTAGCAGCATTCCGCCAAAAGGTAGGAGAAGATGTTCAAATTTTCCCAATTTCTGCTGTTTCACGTCAAGGGTTAAAAGAGCTGTTGTTTGCCATTGCGGATCTACTGGAAGTAACGCCTGAATTCCCACTATATGAAGATGTAGAGGAGCAATCAGACGCAACTGTCATGTACAAGCATGAGGCAAAAGGTGAAGATTTCGAAATCACTCGTGACGATGATGGTACATTTATTATTAATGGTTATGCCATTGAGCGTTTATTTAAAATGACGGACTTTAGCCGTGAAGATGGTATTCGTCGTTTTGCTCGTCAATTGCGTGCAATGGGTGTGGATGAGGCTCTGCGTCAACGTGGAGCACAAGATGGCGATACAGTACGCCTACAAGAGTTTGAATTTGAATTTGTCGATTAAGACATGAGTTTTAGGGGGAAGCGTATGAAGAATGTTGCGAATCAGCGATATTATTTAGTTCGTGAGGATGTTTTAACGGATGCAATGCAAAAAACTTTGGAAGCGAAACACTTACTATCAAGTGGTTCAGTATCTTCCATTTGGGATGCGGTAAAGCAGGTGGATTTATCGCGAAGTGCGTTTTACAAATATCGTGATGCGGTTTTTCCTTTTCATTCAATTGTGCAGGAACGCATTTTAACAGTCTTTTTACAGCTTCAAGATAGAAAAGGAACACTTGCTAAGCTTTTAGAAACTGTGACAATTACACATTGTAATGTATTGACAATTCATCAAACGATTCCGATTCAGGGACGTGCCAATGTTACTTTATCATTAGATGTAACAAGCATGACCTGTGATCTTGATGACCTCATTCAGCAATTAAAGCGCTTAGATTTTGTAGAATCAGCAGAAGTAATTAGTTCTGGAGCATTATAATAACAGTACAGTGTTCAATCCTTTAATTTTTGACAAAAATGAATTATCGTGTTTAATAAGACTGCTAGGTCAGAATGCGATAACAAGCTCAAATAAGGAGCTGTCCCAACAGTGAGTAATCTCGCGGGACTGCTCCTTATTGTGCCATAAAGGAGGTATTTGCAATGACAAAGCAACAATGGGAAAATAGAATCGCCTATTTAGGACCAGAAGCATCATTTACATATTTAGCAACAAAGGCTACTTTTCCAAATGAGTGGCTTGTACCGTGTGCGACGATTCCAGAATGTATAGAGGCTGTCGCGGAGGGAAAGGTGGATTTAGCCGTCGTTCCGCTAGAAAATGCCTTAGAGGGCTCTGTAACATTAACATTAGATTATTTATTCCATGAGGCAACACTCTATGTGACAGGTGAATTATTGCTAAAAATCCAGCAGCATTTAATGGTGAATAAAGCGCAAAAGGATCATTGGCAGTCTATCGCAGGTGTTTATTCCCACCCACATGCACTAGCTCAATGTCATAAATACTTATTTTATCGTTTCAGTCATGTGCCATTACATCAAACAACTTCCACAGCGGCAGCAGCGAAATATGTATCAGAAAATCCACAAGAATGTATAGCCGCAGTAGGCAATGCAGCAGCAGCCGAAAAATATGGCCTTGACATAGTTGAATCGAATATCCATGATTTCCATTTTAACCATACACGTTTCTTTGTACTGTCCAAGCAAAATAAACGATTGCCGCAAGAGCTATCTGAAGGGCAAGCTAAGACAACGTTTATGATTACATTGCCAACGGATCGTTCAGGGGCATTGCATCAGGTGCTTTCTGTTTTTGCATGGCGTCAACTGAATTTAAGTAAAATTGAATCACGTCCACTTAAAACGGGCTTAGGTGATTATTTCTTTATGATTGATGTATTAGCAGATGAAAAAGAACCGATGATGCGTGGCGCCATGGAAGAATTAGCTGCACTAGGCTGTAAGGTAAAATCTTTGGGTACTTACTTCACTTATGTTACATCAGACGAGGCAGAATAGCTGTAGGGAGGAATGGTAATGGCTGGCATCATTTTATTTGATGGTATCTGTAATTTTTGTGATAGCACTGTTCAATTTATTATCAAACACGATGAAGCTGGCTATTTTCAATTTGCGTCACTTCAAAGTGATATCGGCCAAGCATTGCTCAATCAGTACAATATACCAAAGAATATAGATAGTGTGATTCTGATTGAACAAGGGAACGTCTCGCTGGAATCTACCGCAGCATTAAACATATGCAGGAAATTGGATGGACTGTGGCCTTGCTTCTATGCCTTGATTCTTGTTCCCCCCATTATCCGTAATGCGCTGTATCGATTATTTGCTAAACAACGCTATCGTTTATTTGGTCAAAAAAGTGAATGCTTATTGCCCACACCTTCTCAACGGCAACGATTTCTTTCCTAGTAGCGCACGGGTTTATAATATCCGCAGAGAGTGGAAAAATACTTTCGCTCAGGATCAAAATACTCGCGAAGAGAAAAGAAATACCGTCGCTCAAGCGTCCAATCAGAAGCATAACATTTGCAATCAAAACAGAAAGCACCGTATGAAAAAGGATATCATACGGTGCTTTTGCTATTTATTGATCTGACACTAAGTAGCTCTTTTTTTGTAAGGCTTGTTCAATTAAAGTTAAAACTTCAACAGAGGGTGCAGAGATGACATGCAGATGAATGCCACCAGTAAGGGCGGATAAATAATTAGCCTGTGTGGCATTGACACGTTCGATAAACTGTTTCACCTCATGGCGATTTGATACCATAATGGAGGCAGTGAGTTCACCATATATTGGATGTTCTACAATAACATTTTTGACAGTACCACCACAATCGACAATGGTCATTAATTCATCCTCTGTTTGCTCTGAGGTATGCAAGCAAGGGAACGTACGTTCAACGGTTTGCTGTAATTGTTCCTGATGCATATAAAGATAGCCCTGGCTTGTGGCAATAATGGGCTCATTTCTTGCCTTTAATAGAGTCATATCATTGACGATAACTTGTCTAGAAACATTGGCGAACTTAGCCAAGTCTGTCCCAGTTATAGGTGCTTTACTGTTTTTTAATTGCGCTAAAAGTTGCAGTCGGCGTTCTTCGCCTAACATTTTTTTCATAAGAGTTCACCTCTGCTCATAATAAAGGAATCAGCATTCCTTATGTTTTAGTGTACCATGAAGCATTTCTAACTTGCTGAAATTTTTGTATCCAAATGAAACATTGAACATATGATACGTAGAGAGGAAGGGAGGAAAAAATTGCGTATTCATATTGTTCAAAAGGGAGACACCTTGTGGAAGATTGCGAAAGAGTACGGCATTTCGTTTGAAGATTTGAAGCGGCTCAATGTCCATCTTGCCAACCCAGATTATATTGTTCCAGGTATGGAAATTATATTGCCTGAAAAAATAAACAAAGAGCCGCATAGAGAATCACATAAAGAAATGCCGAAAAAGGAAACACAAGTGCATAAGGAGGCACCGAAGGAAAGTCCTAAAAAAGAGGTACAGCGACCGATGCCACCACCGCCGCCTATTGTACCGCCACCACCAGCTCCTATGCCAATGCCAGAACCACAAATGATTCCGATTCCAATACCGATGCCAATGCCTATGCAAATGCCACAACAACCGATGTGGGTACCGCAGCCTGTGGAAATGAATTGGCACCAACAATTGGTGATGCCACAAATGGAGCAAAATGTTACAACACCACCTGTACAAATACAGCCACCACCACCGCCAGCACCTACACCACCACCTGTAGCTCAACCGAAGCCAATGCCACAACCAGCGCCACAGCCACCGATGCATATCATGCCACAAATGCCTGCTGTCCCACATTGCTCAAGTTGTCATCAACCGATCTATCATCAAATGTGGTGGCCGATGATGCCAATGCAACCTCAGGTCGAGCATTATACGATGCCACAACAGCCAATGTCTTGTGACATGCCAGATCATAAAGTAGGTGGGATGGAAGACTTTTTAGAGTCTACATCACCATTCTTCCATACACAGGATCAGCAAATGAAGCCACAAATGGATATGAATATGGGTCAATCTTGTGGCTGTGGTACACAGCCAATGATGATGCCTGATATGAACATGGGTCAATCCTGTGGCTGTCATCAACAACCAATGATGATGCCTACATGGCAAATGGATCCTTGTCATTGTCCGCCACCACCATGTCCGACACATTGTCCACCGCCGTGCCCACCAGCAGGGGGACAATGGATGTCACCGCACTATTTCCCAGGCGGGATGACGCCTTATCGATGGTGAAAAAGCGTATATTGTAGAAGAGTTAAAGTCAAACATTTGGAAATATAAGTATGAATCGAATCATTATTTTGTCAAACGAGCGAAGCAAGTGGAAATTGCAGAGAAGGTGAGAGCAATTCATCGCCAGTTAGGACGCATGGAGCCTTCTCTAATCTTACCATTGGTCCAGAGTGATGATGAGCAGTTAATTGTGCAAGTATGGCAAGAAGGAAGCCATGGTGCTAACTTTGCATATAAAAAAGATCGTGAAGAATCTCTTAAATTATTAATAGCTTTACATGATACACATAAAAAAATAGCTTGGCAGCGAATGCCAGGCTTGCATACCTACTCGCAGCTTTTAAAATGGCAAATGCGTCATATGCGTTTTAAAAGTAGAAGAAATGAGTTTCGAGCTTTTTTAACAAAAGAAGAAATCGATCAAATTGTGCATTATAGTGATAAATCTTTACAACTGATTGCATTAGAGGATGCGCCTGAAAAAGAAATCACACTATTACATGGGGATGTGGTTCATCATAATTTTTTATGGTGCTCTGATGGCCAATTACGTTTAATTGATTTTGATTTAGCACATCTTGGCGAAGCAGATGATGAATATATTTTATGGTTGCATCGTGTATTACCTGCTGTTGATTATGATCTTGGGAAAATTTTTGCCGAATTACCTGAGCTGAAACGACTGGATAAAAGAAAGCTCCATCGTTTGAAATATCCGAATGAGCTATTACGAGAATGGCTTTTTGCAGTGGATTTACCACTAGAGCAACAGCTAGTATTTTTAGATTATTTAGTGCCATTCACAAAACGAGCCCTCACCTATTGGCCAAAACTGTGGTACGATATTGATAGATTTGTTAAAAAATGACCGTCATTTGGCGGTCATTTTTGTTTGGCAACAGCGCTTTTGCCACTACTTTTTGTCGAGCATTCGTTCGCTATATGCTATAATCGAAGACGATGATTGTGAGGGATTATAGATGTATGATTATTTAAAAGGACAAGTAACTCGTATTACACCTGAGTTTATAGTATTAGAACAACAAGGTATTGGCTGGCAACTTCATACGCCCAATCCGTTTGCATTCCGCACATCAGCCCTGGAGCAACAGATATATGTTCATTTGCATGTACGAGAGGATGCACAAGTTTTATATGGTTTCCCTAATCTAGATCAACGTGAGCTATTTCGAAAGCTAATATTAGTATCTGGCATAGGGCCAAAGGGGGCTCTAGCGATTTTAGCTACTGGGAATCCGCAACAGGTTATTAGTGCCATTGAGCGGGAGGACGAAGCGTTTTTAGTGAAGTTCCCTGGGGTTGGGAAAAAAACGGCACGTCAAATGATTCTTGATTTGAAGGGCAAGCTAGGCTCGTTATTAGATACATTGGAGCTTCCTAGTGCAGAACATGAGCTACCATTGTTTGGTGTGAATCCTTATAAGCATGAGCTAGAAGAAGCTATACTGGCGTTAATGGCACTTGGTTATTCTGAAAAAGAGCTCGAAAAAATTCGTCCACAGCTTGAGGACAACGACAAGCTGGAAACGACAGATGCCTTTATGAAACAAGCGTTGCAACTATTGCTAAAAATAAAATAAGGAAAGGAGGGAAGGTGCATGTCTGAACGTATGATGGCAAGTGAGGCAGGTAGCTATGATGAGCAGTTTGAATTATCTTTACGCCCTCAAAAATTAACGCAGTATATTGGGCAACATAAAGTGAAGGAAAACTTACAAATATTCATTGAAGCGGCAAAGCTTCGCCAAGAAAGTTTAGACCATGTGCTGTTATATGGACCTCCGGGACTTGGTAAAACGACATTAGCTGCTGTTATTGCGAATGAGATGAATGTCAATGTACGCATGACGAGTGGCCCTGCAATTGAGCGCCCAGGGGATTTAGCAGCTATTTTAAGTTCACTTGAGCCTGGGGACGTTTTATTTATAGATGAAATTCATCGACTCTCCCGTGCCATTGAAGAAGTGCTATATCCAGCAATGGAGGACTTCTGTTTAGATATTGTGGTGGGGAAAGGTCCAGAAGCACGTTCTGTACGCCTTGATTTACCTCCCTTTACCCTTGTAGGTGCTACAACAAGAGCTGGCGCCTTATCAGCCCCTTTAAGGGATCGCTTTGGTGTGTTACTACGCTTAGAATATTATGATGATCGTTCACTTGCTGAAATTGTGGTGCGAAGTGCTCATTTATTTGAGGTGAAAATTGAGCAAGTAGCGGCAATGGAAATGGCGAGACGCTCACGCGGAACACCTCGAATTGCGAATCGTCTATTAAAACGAGTACGAGATTATGCACAAGTGCTTGGAGATGGTATGATAACGGAGGGTCTTGCACAGCAAGCGCTAGAGCTGTTACAAGTTGATCCTAGAGGGCTTGATCATATCGACCATAAACTTGTAACGAACATGATTGAGCGCTTCCAAGGCGGTCCAGTGGGCTTAGATACGCTTGCGGCATCCATTGGTGAGGAACGGGTTACGATAGAGGATGTATATGAACCTTATTTGATGCAAATTGGCCTTATTCAACGTACACCACGGGGAAGAGTTGCCACACATTTAGCCTATGAACATTTTGGATATGAGTATCCACAACAAACATAAAGAAGGAAGTTTTTTCATGCGTGTAGAAGATTTTGATTTTGAATTACCGGAGGAGCTTATTGCTCAAACGCCATTAATTGATCGTACTGCGAGCCGCTTAATGGTTGTTACACCTGGCGCTACTAAAGTAGAGCACCACCATTTTGCTCACGTTTTAGATGAGCTACATGCTGGAGATTGTCTCGTATTAAATGATACAAGAGTCTTACCTGCTCGCTTAATGGGTGTGAAAGAGGAAACAGGTGCACATATAGAAGTATTGTTATTAAAGCAATTAGCTGGTACAGATGAGTGGGAAACACTTGTAAAACCAGCTAAGCGTGTAAAAGTAGGAACTGTTATCACATTTGGTGAAGGTTTATTAACAGCTACTTGTACAGGAGAGCTTGAACATGGCGGACGTACATTTGACTTTCATTATGATGGCATCTTTTATGAAATATTAGAGCAACTTGGTGAAATGCCGTTGCCTCCATATATTCGTGAAAAACTTGAGGACAAGGATCGTTACCAAACGGTTTATGCCAAAGAACGTGGCTCAGCTGCAGCACCAACAGCGGGACTGCATTTCACGGAGCAATTATTAGAGCAGGTAAAAGCGAAAGGTGTAGAAGTGGTCTTTATCACGCTACATGTGGGTCTCGGCACTTTCCGTCCTGTTAGTGTGGATTCGATTGAAAACCATGAAATGCACGCTGAATTCTATAGTGTGACCGAACAAGCGGCAGATACGATTAATCGTGTTAAGCAAAACGGCGGCAAGGTCATAGCTGTTGGGACAACCTCTACACGTACATTGGAGACAATTGGCTCTAAATATGAGGGGGAAGTGCGAGCAGAACAAGGTTGGACGTCTATTTTCATTTATCCAGGCTACAACTTTACGGTGGTGGATGGGTTAATTACAAACTTCCATTTACCGAAATCAACACTTGTCATGCTTGTTAGTACGCTAGCTACTCGAGAAACTATTTTAAGTGCCTATCAGCAAGCAGTGGAGGAAAAATATCGCTTCTTTAGTTTTGGAGATGCGATGTTTATACGTCCGAAAAAATAATAGTGGATACAATCGAAGTACTGTTTTTACTTCAGATAAGAGAGGATTTTTAGTTTATGACACAACCAGCAATTCGATATGAATTACTTCATACTTGTAAACAAACAGGAGCACGTCTTGGCATCGTCCATACACCACATGGCTCCTTTGAAACACCAGCATTCATGCCAGTGGGCACACAAGCAACTGTTAAAACGATGTCGCCAGAGGAATTAAAAGAAATGAATGCTGGGATCATTTTGTCCAATACGTACCATTTATGGCTTCGTCCAGGCAATGATATTGTCAAGGAAGCAGGCGGACTCCATAAATTTATGAACTGGGATCGTCCTATTTTAACGGATTCAGGTGGTTTCCAAGTGTTCTCCCTAAGTCAATTCCGTAAAATTGAGGAGGAAGGCGTTCATTTCCGTAATCACCTTAATGGAGATAAGCTATTTTTAAGCCCTGAAAAAGCAATGGAAATTCAAAATGATTTAGGGTCTGACATTATGATGGCGTTCGATGAATGTCCACCATTTCCTGCGACACATGATTATATGCTGCAATCAGTTGATCGTACAACACGTTGGGCAAAACGCTGTAAAGAAGCGCATAAGCGTCCAGAGGAGCAAGGTTTGTTTGGGATCATCCAAGGCGGAGAGTATGAGGATTTACGCCGTCGTTCAGCAGAAGCATTAGTGGAATTAGATTTCCCAGGCTACGCAATTGGTGGATTATCTGTTGGTGAACCGAAAGATGTGATGAACCGAGTGTTAGAATTTACGACGCCAATGATGCCTGAAAATAAACCACGTTATTTAATGGGGGTTGGCTCACCAGATTCTTTAATTGATGGAGCAATTCGTGGGATTGATATGTTTGACTGTGTGCTGCCAACACGTATTGCGCGTAATGGTACACTAATGACATCTGAAGGCCGTCTAGTGGTGAAAAATGCTAAGTATGCACGTGATTTTGGTCCAATTGATCCGAATTGTGATTGCTATACATGTAAAAACTATTCTCGTGCTTATGTTCGACACCTTATCCGTACGGAAGAAACGTTTGGTATTCGTTTAACGTCTTATCATAATCTACATTTCCTATTGAAGCTGATGGAACAAGTGCGTGAAGCCATTCGTCAAGACCGCCTTGGTGATTTCCGAGAAGAATTCTTTGAAAAATATGGCTTCAATGGGCCAAATGCTAAGAACTTTTAAGCCATTACGCCTTTCATTTTATGTTACTGAATCGAAATAAAAAAGGTAATGTCAACGGCATAATAAGCAATTTTGTAAGGCGAGGGGTTGATTTCCGTTCCACCAGCGTCCTTTCCAGGGGGCGTCAGATGAGCCGCTTCACTCACTGCGTTCGCTCCAGGGTCTCCTCTATGACGCTAAATCCCCTAGGAGTGACACTGGCTCCACTCCAATCAACCATTCTGCAAAAATGTCTTTTCCTTATCTTTCATACGAGCCGTATTTGTATGATTAGAGAAAGGATAGCCTCTTATTTTCAATGTGGAGAAGTGATGAGTGACAACACCCTCCATAAAGAGTAATGAATACCTTCACTTTATTTGAAGGTCTTTGCTAAACAGAAACATTTTTATGGATTGGAGTGGAAGGCTACTTGACTCCCGTGGGATAGCTCGGCGCTCGCCCACAGGAAAGCAAGTAGCCTGCAACGGAAATCCTTTTTCACCTTTCATATAAATTCTATGGATGGTTTTGTTTTTCAACACTATGAAAGGACATTAGGCAGTGCCTAATGTCCTTATACTATGGCAATCGTTTTGTAAAAGCATTCAAATCTTTGTAAAAAGTGAATATTTCTAGCAAAATAATGTCAATCATAGAAAAAATATTAGTAATTGAGAAAATTTTTTGGCTTGTCCATCGCTTTTTATTGGTGGAATAGTCTATACTAAAAAAGTGAGATTTGGAAAGGGGGCAAGATATATTATGGATCAATTATTAGGATTAGCGCCAATATTATTAATGTTCGTTGCAATGTGGTTTATCTTAATCCGTCCAGCTAAAAAAAGACAGCAGGAAACACAAAATATGCAAAGTAGTTTGCAACGTGGAGATAAAGTCATTACAATCGGTGGTCTACATGGTGTCGTAGATGCGATTGAGGACACAGCAGTGACGTTAAAAATCGCTGACAATGTACGAGTGAAATTTGACCGTCAAGCAATTGGGCGAATTGTTAATGACAATCAGTAACAAAAGAGAAAAGGCTTACAATAGGGCATTAGCTATGTTGTAAGTCTTTTTTTACACATGAAGCGAACTCATGGCTAGTTAGCTGTTTTTATTTTATGGATCAATACTTCACCAGAATCTTTGCCGTTTACAGTTATTCTGCTTAACGTAAACAGAGAATCGCCCCTTTTCACATGTTTATTTTGAATAACAAAGGCCATCTTAAAACCAGCTTCTTTTGCTAATTTTATGGTGGATGGTGAATGAATGCCGTAAGGATAGCTAATAGCAATGGGCTCATAGCCAAGTTTTTCTTTTATTATTTTTCGTGAGCGAATAAAATCATTTCTAACTCTTTCTTCGTATGCATGATAACTTTCAAGTTGTCCGTCTACAAAACCTGGTCCATATACCGCACCATTTAGCCTACCGTTTTCTGAAGGTAATTTATAATGCAAATCCCATGTGTGACTCTGAACTGTCATATAATCCTTCATTTCCTTTAACTGCTCCCAGCTCATCTTTGGAATTTCTTTTGGCTGTTGAATTTTTTCATCATTTTCTAGGATTCGGCTTGCAATCACAAAGATTTCTGCATGCATATCGTATTTTTTTAAAACAGGGTATGCTTTTTCATAATTGCTTAAATACCCATCATCAAACGTAATTAATATAGGCTTTGGAGGTAATGGCGTTTGCCCATTTAAGTAATCATATAATTGCTGAACAGAAATGGTATGATATCCTGCACCTTTCAGCGCCCTCATTTGATTTTCAAAATTTTCGGGTGAAATAACTGTAGTATTATTTATATGTTCCTCTAAATGATGATACATAAGAACCGGTATTTCCGGCTCTTGGTATCCGTAAATAGGGGAGGGGCTTATTAGCAACAGCAGCATATAAACAACAACGAAAACAATTATTTTCCTTGTCATGTTCTCACCTTGTTTGTTTTTATAGTCGTTAAGCATTTTGTTCTTTGTTATTGTGTACGAACAAGTGGAGACTATTCCTTGAAAATTGTATAAAAAACAATAAGTAAGGTCACTTTGATAGTATGGGGGTGTTTCTATGGAAGAATATTACCATATTATTTTTCGAACTTGTTTTTTATATGTGTTTATTATCATTGTTTTCCGTTTAATGGGTAAACGAGAAGTAGGAGAATTATCAGTCATAGATTTGGTTGTATTTGTATTGATTGCAGAAGTTGCTGCTTTTGCGCTAGATGACTTTAAAAATCCTCTCTTTAATGCCATACTACCTATCATTATTTTGCTCTTTATTCAAATTTTAAGTGCTTACTTATCGTTAAAGTTCAAAAAAATACGAGATTTAGTGGATGGTGACCCAGCTTTATTAGTAAAAGATGGTGTTATTTTAGAGAGTGAGATGCGAAAACACCGCTATAATTTAGATGATTTATGTCAGCAATTACGAGAAAATGGCGTTGCATCAGTGACAGATGTGGCATTTGCCTATTTAGAGCCATCAGGCAATCTTTCCATCTATAAAAAAGATGAAAAAGCTTTCGTGTATCCACTTATTATCGATGGCGATATTCAAGAAAGACATTTATTGACCATGCATAAAGATGTGGATTGGTTAATGGGTGAGCTAGCTAAAAACAATATAACAAACAGTGAAACGGTATTTTTTTGTATTTGGGAAGACCATAAGCTCCACATCCAATTAAAAGAATCTTAAACCTTCTTCGCTAATTTTTTGATGTAGCGGAAATCAGTGATTCGTAACTGATTGGTAAATAATAAAAAAGTAAACAGTAAAAATAATGTAACACCACTGCTCAAAATAAATGGTAGTGATAAGATTGGAATAAGAAAATACTGTGCGACACAAACGGCAATAAAGCAACTATAAGGTACGACAAACATTCTGAAGCCAGCACGTAGGTTTTTTCTTTGTCTAACAGTTGCGATATGCAGGAAGGACGTCAGTAAAACACCAAAACCAATAGCTACGACGGCTCCTTTTTCCTGAATGCCAGGTTGAGAGGCTAGTACAAACATCACAAATAATTTACCGAGTCCACCATAGATGGAGTTCATCATAGCAGCTTTAGCTTCACCAATCGCTTGTAAGATAGAATGGAGTGGGCTTTGAATATAATAAAAATAAAAAATTGGTGCTAAAATTTTAACGTACCCTCGATTTTCTTCTAGATGGAAGAGCTTCATAGCTAATTCATCACCATGTACAAAGAAATACGTAGCAGCAAAGCAGCCTACTAAGGAAGATAATCTTAGGGAGACCGAAATTCGCTCTTGTAACAGCGGGATGTGCTGTCGAGCGACGGCATCACTCACAGCTGGAATTAGTACAATGGATAAGGCTGTTGATACAAAAGCTGGAAATAATAGTAAGGGTACTAAAACACCAGAGATGACACCATATAAAATAGTAGCAGCAGAAGCGGTTAAACCTGCAACTGTCAAAGCTTTTAAAAAGATAATCGGTTCTAAAAACCAAGTGAAAGAACCAAACAGCTTACTGCCCGCAGAGGGAAGGGCAATACGTAGCATGGGCGATGCAGGGTAGCCTTCGATTTTAGTTTTACGCGTCAATAGTCTCTTTTTCGAAACGATATAATGTAGCCATAAATAGAGGAATGCTACAACCTCAGCAAGAAGTGTAATACCCATTGCAGCAGCAGCAGTAACAGCCGCATTATTGTAATTAGCCACATAAGGCAGCATTAACGTAATGAAGCTAATTCGGACAATTTGCTCAATCATTTGAGCCCAAGCAGTTGGGGTAATTTTAGCTACACCCTGTAAATAAGCACGTAATAACCCAGATCCAACGGACACAGGTACAGCAAAGAGTGCAATCCATAGCGTAAATGTTGTCTGTTCATTATGTAAGAGCGTCGTCGAAATATATGGTATTGTGAGTGCAACGAGTGGCATAAAAATGATCATACCTATGAATGACCAAAGAATGGCCGTACGCATGACACCAAAGATGTTTTCGCGCTTATTTTTTGCTAGTAATTCTGCCACGATTTTAGCTACAGCGATAGGTAGTCCAAGTTGAATGAGTGAGATAAAGAAAATAAATGCTGGATAGACGGTCATATAAATGCCGACAGCCTCTTCACCAGCAATACGCATAAATTGCATTCTATAAAAGAAGCCAAAAAGTTTAGATAAAAAAATCACGAACATTAAAAATAATGTACCTCTTACAAAAGAACTCATGCCATCCGTCCCTTCTCAAGCCGCAAAAATTCATTTACACTATTTGTATGCAAACATGTCTTACGTTACGACTTTGATTGGAGATGATTCAAAATGAGTATGCAATATGAGCAACTATTTGAAAAAATCCGTCCGGCAATTGATAGTAAGATGGCAGAGTTCAAACATTATCAATATGATGCCATTACGGCGGAAGAACTTTGGCGCTACTGTATTGAAAAAAAATGGCGTAAAAAGAAAATCGAACAGCTACGTTTACATGAGGTGATTGCGACCATTTTTGCGGTATCACCATCTGATATTGTCTCATTTAATCAAGTAGAGTTTTTACAAAGTAATAATTGGTTTGAAGAAGTAGGTATGGAAGAATTACAATTACTGCTTGGTCCAGTTAGAACGTAATCAAGGATGTGTCAAATTTTACAATATTTCAAAGAATCCTAAATGTGTTGAATTGACACCAAGCGCAACCTGTTTCATAATAAGTGTGTTGCGCTTTTTTTATTTTGAATAAGTTTTTACTTACATAAGTCTTGAATGCTCTTTTACTTGCATTTGGAAGGCTAGTACCTAATAATACAAAGATAAACTTGCGCGTTATGAACGATTGAATAAGTAGAGCAACCTTTTTGAGGCACAGGTAACACGATTCTAAAGGAAAAGGAGGATTAAACGTTTCAAAAGGTATTGCTAGTTACTTGTTTGGCGTGTAAGGACAGCCCTTACACCAATTCGAGGAGGATTTATTGATGAAACTAAAAAGTCGTATAGTTGCATTCCTATTAATTCTAGTGCTTTTCGCAGCAGGAATTAGTACGACTGTAAACGGCGTCTTAAAGGACATCAAGCTTGGTCTTGACTTACAGGGCGGGTTTGAAGTACTTTACGAGGTAAATGAATTAAAAGATGGTCAAAAAATTACACCTGAAATCGTCACTGCTACGGCAACAGCTCTTGGCAACCGTGTAAATGCTATTGGGGTAAGTGAACCTAGCATTCAAGTTGAGGGAGAAAACCGAATCCGTGTGCAATTAGCAGGTGTTGAAGATCAAGAATCTGCACGTAAGTTATTGTCTACTTCTGCGAATTTAACATTCCGTGATGTTGATGATAATTTATTATTAGATGGAGATGATCTAAAAGAAAATGGAGCAAGTGCTTCCTTTGACCAACAAAATCGCCCAATTGTTTCGCTAAAATTAAAAGATGCGAAAAAATTTGCTGATGTAACAAGTAAGATTGCTGCGAAACCCGCAGGACAAAATTTATTGGTTGTATGGTTAGACTTCGAAGAGGGTGTTGATTCTTATAAAGCGGAATCACAGAAAGCGAAGCCTCGCTATGCATCTGCAGCAACAGTTTCTCAAACATTAAATACAACAGATGTAATGATAAGTGGTAATTTCTCTGTTGAAGAAACAAAAAATCTATCAGGTATTTTAAATGCAGGGGCATTACCTGTTAAACTTGATGAAATTTATTCAACTTCTGTGGGTGCTCAATTTGGTGATGAAGCACTGAAAAGCACTATTTTCGCTGGTATTGTTGGCGTAGTAATCATTTTCTTATTTATGCTATTCTACTATCGTTTACCAGGCTTTATTTCGATCATCACACTTGGTGTATTTACATTCCTAGTACTGGTTGTATTTGATTGGATTAATGCAGTCTTAACGCTTCCTGGTATAGCAGCCATTGTGCTTGGTATAGGAATGGCAGTAGATGCCAATATTTTAGCAGCAGAACGTATTCGAGAAGAATTACGTGTCGGCTACTCGGCGAAGCAAGCCTTCCTACTAGGCTCTAAACAATCTTTATCAGCCATTGTCGATGCACAGCTAACTACATTATTAGCAGCAGGTGTACTATTCTACTTTGGGACAAGCTCTGTTAAAGGGTTCGCTACAACATTAATCATTAGTATTTTATTGAGCTTCTTAACAGCAGTGTGGGGCTCACGTGTACTATTAGGTTTACTTGTGAACAGTGGCTATTTCAATAATCCAGCCTGGTATGGTATTGCGAAATCAAAACAACATAGTCTGGATGAAAATATTGGTGCATTAGATTTATCAACGAAATTTGATCGCTTTGACTTTGTACACAATCGTAAGAAATTCTATACATTCTCATTAGCTATTTTAGTGGCTGGTTTAGTTGTTCTTGGTATTTTCCGTCTAAACCTTGGTATTGATTTCTCAAGTGGTACACGTATTCAAATTGAAGCAGATCAAACATTAACAAAAGAAGCAGTGGAAAAATATGTTGATAGTATCGGCTTCCCTTCGGAAGATGTAGTTCTTTCAGGAGAAAAGAGTACCTCAGCGGTTGTACGTTATAAAACCGATTTATCTCAAGCAGATATTTTGAAATTCCAAAAAGAAACAACTGAGGAATATGGTCATAAACCTACTGTAAGTACAGTATCTCCTACTGTTGGTAAGGAACTTGTGAAAAATGCCATTAAGGCATTATCTCTTGCAGCACTAGGTATTATCATTTATGTGGCTATTCGCTTTGAATGGCGCATGGGGGTCGGGGCAATTGTTTCGCTTCTGCATGATGTATTCTTAATTGTTGCTGTGTTTAGTTTCATGCGTTTAGAGGTAGATATTACGTTTATTGCGGCTGTTTTAACAATTGTTGGTTATTCCATTAATGATACAATCGTTACCTTTGACCGTATGCGTGAAAACTTAGATCGATATGATACCATTAATGACCGTGAAATATTGGCAAATATTGTGAATAAATCGCTACGCCAAACGATGGGACGTTCTGTTAATACAGTGTTAACTGTTATTATCGTTGTTGTATCCCTATTAATTTTTGGTGCACCATCTATTCAAAACTTCTCTATCGCTTTATTGATTGGTTTAATTACAGGTATGTATTCTTCTATCTGTATCGCCGCTCAAATCTGGTATTCATTAAAAATTCGTGAAATGAAAAAATCAGATGGAAAGCTACTCAAGAAAGAGAAAAAACAATGGGGAACTGACGAACCTACAGTATAATTTAGTAAGCAGGGAATAGAAAACGATTCGTTTTCTATTCCCTGCTTTTTTGTAGGCGAGATTGCCGAGTGTATTTATAATTTAAATTGCTGAAGGACTTCTTGGAGCTGTTGCGCATTCTGACTTAATTCCTCAGCAACCGCATTCACTTGCTGCATTGTCGCCACTTGTTCGTCAACAGACTCTGCAATCAGTTGAGAATTGCTAGCTGATTGATTTGAAACATTGGCTGTTTCGGTGACAGAGGCGGCAACCTGCTCGGCACTTGCTGAAATTTCTTCAGATGTGGCAGATATTTCTTCAATTTGCTCTGTAAAGGCTGTGACCGCTGAGGTAATAGAGTAGAAAGCATCTCCTGCCTCGTGAATTTTAGACACGCCATCCTGTACAGAAGCTAAGCCATGGTCCACTGCATTAGCCACATTGCGCGTATCTGTTAGGATTTCCTTCGTAATGGCAACAATTTGATTAGCAGATTGATTGGATTCCTCTGCTAGTTTACGCACTTCATCAGCTACAACGGCAAAGCCTTTACCATGTTCTCCAGCTCTTGCTGCTTCAATGGCCGCATTGAGTGCAAGTAAATTTGTTTGTTCTGAAATGGCTGTAATGACGGTTGTAATTTGTCCGATTTCTTCCGATTGCTTACTTAGCTTTTGGGTCAATGTGGCAATTTCAGAGGTAGCGACAGAAATGATATTCATTTGTTCTTTCGCTGTTGAAATCGTTGCTCCTCCTGTATGGGCTAGTTGGCGCATACTCTCTGTATTGTGGTGAAGACTATGTGTCGCCTCAGCAATGCGTTGAACACCTGCTGCTGTTTCATCCATTGCCACAGCACTTTGCTGCGAGGTACGAGCGGAAGAAGTGAGAGATGTTGCGTTTTCTTGAATTCTTTGTGCAATATCATCGGATGTTGCCGTTACTTCCTCTGTGCTCGCAGTAAGCTCTTCAGAGACAGCTGATAAATGGGATGCACTATCTTGAATGTTCGTCATCAGGCCAGCTAGACTTTGTTTTAATGTATTGACTGCACCCGCGAGTGTGCCAATCTCATCTTTTGTATGATGGTCAAGCTCAGCGATTGTTAAATCTCCTTGTGCTAATGTATCTGCTGCCCCAATGACCTTCCGTAATGGCTGAACAATGGAGTTTTTGACAAAATACATAAAATATATACCGATAATAATACTAGCAATTAGTAGACTAATGGAAATAATAAGAGCACGTGAAACGGTATGGTTCACTTCTTGATCGACCTTTTGAAGCTGCTCATCATGATAAACTAATAAATCAGTTGTTAGCTTGAAAATTTCCTTATTGTATTTTGTGACATCGTTATTTATGTAAGTGAGAGCTAAATCCGTATTGCCACTATTAAACGCTTGCAAGGCTTTCGCTGAAGAGGCTAGTAACTCGTTTTGTAATGCAGTGACTTGTTGCACAATATCTTTTGTATAATCAGAGCGAACAAGACCAGAAAGTTCTTGAACTGTTTCAGGTAAAAGTTTGTGATAACGCTCTAAATTGTCCCGAGCTGCTTCATCCTTATTATTTAAAACATAGGAGCGTAAAAATAAACCTTGAGACGCAAGTTGTTGCTGTATATTCTCCGTTAATTGAATTTGAACAATACGATGCTTCAATACTTCCTCTAAATCATTTTGTGTTGTTTTGAATTGAAGAAATGATAAGATGCTTGAAATGAGTAGTAAACAGGTTAAAGAAATGAAGCCTAAATTTAATTTTTTGCGAACGGACATATACGTTCCTACTTTCTATATATTATATGGAAAAAATTATTGTTCTGAAATTACTATAACTTGATATATTTACATGGTCAATACTCAGAAAATATTCAATAGTAAGGAATCCTTTTCCCTTTTAAGGTCTTTTTGAAGGATAATATACCTACATAAAAAGTTCTTACGAAAACATAAATTTCAATCTTTTTCTTCAGAATTGATTGACAATTAAATTGGTTTGGCATAGAATTAAGGCTAACTTTTTGTTCGGTCAAGGTAGAAGGCCTCGGGAGCGAGGTCAGCCTAAGAACAGATGAGCTGAGTTTAGATGAGAATAGCTGAGAAATTGTTGAATAAGAGTAGTAGCATAGGTATGTAATTTAGAGAGTCAGTGGGTGGTGTGAACTGATTTACAGCTTATGTGAATGGACTTATGAGAGTCGCTTTTAAAAAGCGAACGTGATTCCCCACGTTATAGGGGTGCTTTGAATGTATGGCTAAAATGAAGCTGGTCATCATAGAAAGCACAAAAGTGAGAGCATATGCTCTAATATGAGGTGGCAACGCGGTCATGATCGTCCTCTGCAATTAGGAATAATCCTTTTTGCAGAGGGCTTTTTTTATTTTGCTTCAGCATTCGTCTAGACATTAGCAAAAGGAATTTTTGAAAAGGAGCTTATAAGCTATGCAAACAACGAGTTCAAGAACAAAAATGAAAACTATCAATGGCGATTCTTTAACACCTATTTTAATTTTCAGACGTTTACAGGGGAAATATAAATTTTTGCTGGAGAGCTCTGCACAGCATGAGGGAGCAGGCAGATTTTCATTTATTGGTGCGAATCCACGAAAAACCTATAAAGGTGTGGGACAAGAAATTCAGGAGATATCCTATAAAACGGGAAAAACATATGTGCATAAAGGGGAGCTCTTTGTCTTCCTTAAACGACTTATGCCACGTATCTCTAATACGACACAATTTCCGTTTTCAGGAGGTGCTGTCGGATATATAGGTCATGGCGGAACGACAATGTTCGCTGACGAGAAAATAGGACTTCCTGATGCGCACTTCCATGTGTATGAAACGATCATTGTGTTCGATCATTTAACAGATGAAGTGACACTGATTCATACAAATATTGATGCGGAAAAACAGCAACCTGATTTGGAAGTGCTGGCCCAACAATTATTAAATGGTGATGCTTATGACGAAGCAACTTATCATTATCACGCAATAGAAAAGGCAACGGATGAATCCTTTGCAGCAGAGTTACAGGCGATGCAAACCAAGTTAAATGATGACATAACAAGGGTAGTACTGCCTAAGCGTTATGTAGCAAATTTTCAAGGTGATGCGTTTTCCTTATACAGACAGCTACGCAAAAAAAAACCTGCACCCTATATGTATTATGTAGAGTTTGAGGATCACGTTATATTAGGCACTTCTCCTGACAGCCTTATACGAGTGAAGGGGGAGCGAGTGATAGCCACACCAACGGAGGGCACCTATCCACGTGGGGAGACTAAAAGTGAAGACCTAAAAAATGAGCGCACATTATATGAACAAACGGACATTCGAAATTCACATGCAATACTCGTTAGTGCCATTCAGCAAAAATTACAGTCTGTTTGTTTTCGAGACTCTGTTCAGGTCATTGAGGCCATGCGTATTGAAAGGTCAAAACAGGCACTGCACTTGACGTCGAGAGTAGAAGGTCGGCTTTTACCTATGTTGCACGCTTTAGATGTACTGGCAGTAACAATCCCACCATTTTCAGTTACAGAGATTTCTAAGAAGCAGGTGATACGTTACTTAGAAAATGGGTCACACATGGCATGTATTTTTGGTGATGCTCTTGGCTTTATTGGATTCAATGGCCATTTGGATTTTGCTTTAACAGCGCAATCCATTGTAGTTGAACATGAAACGATGTATATGCAATCCACAATAACAATGACTAAATATACGAATATCCCTAACGTGTTACAGCAAGTGCAAGAGGAAGAGAAAGGTTTTTTACAGTTATTGGTTAACGATGGAGGGCGAAACTGATGGAACAATTACAACGGAAAGTAGTGCAAGGTGAACATCTGATGTATGAGGAAATGCTGAAGGTCGCGCAATGGTTATTTCAGGATGAGACACCTAAAGAGGAAATCGCCAGTTTTTTAACGGCTTTAGCTGTGAAAGGGGAAACAGCACACGAGGTAGCAGCATTAGCAACTATTATGCGTTCTTTTGCACGTGATGTAGCTGTAAAAGAAGACGACTATATGGATAATTGTGGTACGGGTGGAGATGGTCTTCATACCTTCAACATTAGTACAGCCTCTGCTTTTGTACTAGCTGGAGCAGGTGTCAAAATGGCAAAGCATGGGAATCGTAAAATATCTTCATCCTCGGGTAGCTCAGATGTGTTGGAGGCATTAGGTATTCATACAGCTATTTCCATACCTCAAACGATTGAATTGCTAGAGAAAGAAGGAATTGCTTTTATCTATGCACCGAATGTTCATCCAAAATTAAAGCGAATTGGCGAAGTTCGTCGTTCATTAGGAAAACCAACGATTTTTAATCTAGTCGGTCCTTTAACCAATCCAGTACCATTATTTACGCAATTCACAGGTATTAATCGTCCTGATTTTGTCATGGAATATGCCTCAGTCCTACAGATGCTGGGGCGGGAGCGAGCCATTGTTGTTTCAGGTCCTAAGGGGCTTGATGAGGCTTCCTTAGCAGGACAAAATACATTGGTCCTAGTAGATAGAGGAGATTTAATTCCCTTCTCCTTGTCGGCTGAAGATGTTGGTCTTCAAGCAGCACCTTTAGAAGCTATCCGTGGTGGCAATGCAGATGACAATGCGGTCATTATGAAAAAAATATTGGCTGGAGAGCACAGTGCGTACTTAGATACGGTGTTATTAAATACGGGTATTGGCTTATTCGGTTATGGTCAAGCAGAAACCATTAAAGAAGGTGTCGCGATGGCGAAGGAAAGTATTTTTAGTGGGAGAGCATTGAAAAAATTGGAAGCAGTTATTACTTACAGTGAACAAATGAAAGAAGTGGAGGTAGGGCAATGAATATACTCTATAAAATTCTGCAGCAAAAGAAAATTGAGATAGGTGCTTTATTAGAGCAGCCAGATCCTTTAGCAAATTTTACAGAAAAGTCACGACCCTCATTAGTCGAAACATTACGTCAAGCTACAACATTACAGGTCGTTGCTGAAATGAAACGTGCTTCGCCCTCCAGGGGGGTCATCGCTGGTGCGGCAGATCCAGTTGCTCAAGCACAGGTCTATGCACAGGCAGGAGCAGCAGCTATTTCTGTTTTAACAGATAAGGCGTTTTTTAAAGGCTCCTTTGAAGATTTAGCGGCAGTTGCTCATGTTGTTGACACGCCTCTTCTTTGTAAGGATTTTATGATAGATCGGGTGCAGATTCGATTTGCGAAGGCAGCAGGTGCCTCTATTATTTTATTAATTGTGGCGGCCTTAACGGATGACGCTTTACGCGACTTATATAGTTATGCAACGGGCTTAGGCCTAGAAGTTTTAGTGGAAGTACACGATACAGAGGAGCTTGAACGTGCTCTTGCAGTAGATGCAAAGTTGATTGGTGTCAATAATCGGGATTTACGTACCTTTGAGGTTAGTCTACAACGGACAAAAGAAATTGCCGAAGTTTTCCCATTCAGTGAGCAACGTATATTAATTAGTGAAAGTGGTATTTGGTCACAGGAAGATGCCAATCAAGTTGCCACAATGGGAGCTAGTGGCGTTCTTGTAGGGGAGGCATTGATGCGCAGTGAAGACGCGGGGCAAGCACTACAATGTTTACAGGTACAAAAGGAGGCAGCTTCTATATGACAAAAGTCAAAATTTGTGGATTACAAGAACAAGAACATGTCAAAACAGCTATTCATGCTGGCGCAGATGCCATTGGTTTTGTTTTTGCACCAAGTAAACGTCGTGTAACTGTTGAGCAAGCCCAACAGTTAGCGAAGGAGGTGCCACGAGGTGTTTTGAAAATAGGTGTCTTTGTCAATCCCACACCAGCTGAATTAAAGGAAGCGGTAGAGCGCGTGCCTTTAGACTATGTGCAATATCATGGAGAGGAAACGCCAGCATTTATTCAGGAGCAAGGCTACCCAGCCATTAAGGCATTGTCGATACGAGGAAGAGAGGATGTTCAAGCAGCTGTTCATTATCAGGTGGATTATTATTTATTTGATGCGCCTGGAACAGATTTTAAAGGTGGTAGCGGTCATACTTTTGATTGGACGTTACTTGAGGAAGTAGGTATTCTACGAGAGAAATTATTATTAGCGGGTGGTCTCAATGTGGACAATATTGAAGCGGCCATTTCAAGTGTTGCTCCTGTAATGGTGGATGTATCAAGTGGCGTGGAAACAGACGGAGTCAAAGATTCTATAAAAATACAGGCATTTTTGCAGGCAGTAAAGAGGGGGAGCGAATAATGGGAAATTCAATCGCATTTAATGTACCGACTAAGGAAGGTCGTTACGGACAATTTGGTGGACGTTATGTGCCAGAAACATTAATGACAGCTTTACTAGAATTAGAAACAGCTTATGAAGAAGCGATGAAGGATTCAATGTTTACAGAGGAGCTATCCTATTATTTACAGGAGTATGTAGGGCGAGAAACCCCACTCTATTACGCAGAAAATTTAACGAGCGCACTTGGAGGAGCTAAGATTTATTTAAAGCGTGAAGATTTAAATCATACAGGTGCACATAAAATTAACAATGCGATTGGGCAGGCGCTTCTTGCCAAACGCATGGGCAAAAAGAAAATTGTTGCTGAAACAGGTGCAGGACAGCACGGTGTGGCAACGGCTACTGCTTGTGCCTTATTAAATCTAGAATGTGTTGTTTTTATGGGTGCGGAAGATATGAAACGTCAGCAGTTAAATGTTTTTCGCATGGAGCTACTTGGCACAAAGGTTCAATCGGTGGAAAGTGGTTCTAAAACTTTAAAGGATGCTGTGAATGCAGCGCTACGCTATTGGGTGACAAATGTTGAGGATACGCATTATATTTTAGGCTCTGCCTTAGGACCTCACCCATTTCCTAAAATCGTTCGAGACTTTCAGCGTGTCATTGGGGTAGAAACGAGAAAGCAAATTTTGCAAAAGGAAGGTCGTTTACCTGATGCTGTTGTGGCTTGTATTGGTGGTGGCAGTAATGCAATCGGTATGTTTCATCCGTTCGTAGATGATGCATCAGTCGCTTTATATGGTGTAGAGGCTGCAGGGAGTGGTCTTGAAACAGGGAAACACGCTGCGGCAATTGCAGGTGGACAATTAGGTGTATTGCATGGTGCCTACATGTATTTATTACAGGATGAAAATGGCTTTGTCCAAGAAGCACATTCGATTTCCGCGGGGTTAGATTATCCGGGAAAAGGGCCAGAGCATTGTTATTTACATGATATCGGTCGAGCGCAGTTTGACGCCATCACAGATGCTGAGGCACTAGAAGGCTTACAATTGTTAAGTCGAACAGAGGGGATACTTCCTGCGCTTGAAAGTTCCCATGCTATTGCTTACACAGCAAAACTTGCTAAAACCATGCCGAAAGACCAGATCATTGTAGTGTGCTTGTCTGGTC
This sequence comes from Lysinibacillus sp. FSL L8-0126, assembly GCF_038630385.1. Classification (NCBI taxonomy): domain Bacteria; kingdom Bacillati; phylum Bacillota; class Bacilli; order Caryophanales; family Bacillaceae; genus Lysinibacillus; species Lysinibacillus sp. FSL L8-0126. The sequence goes on from NZ_CP152028.1 coordinate 2,977,151, forward strand.
GCGGAGATAAGGATGTACACACGGTTAGGGCGGTACTAGGAGGAGATGGCAAATGACGACGTTACAACAAGCAATTGAACAAGCAAAGGTAGCAGGAAACAAAGCCTTTATTCCATATATCATGGCAGGTGATGGAGGGCTAGAAACGATCAAGCCAACCATCCTAACACTACAGCAGCTAGGTGTGACAGCTATTGAAGTAGGTATCCCCTTTACAGACCCTGTTGCAGATGGGCCAACAATTGAGCGGGCAGGAGAACGTGCACTCGCAGCTGGCGTAACATTAACGAAGGTATTGCAAACGCTCACTTCATTTAGAGATGAAATCACGGTACCTCTAGTTGTCATGACTTATTTCAATCCAGTGTTAGCGTATGGCTTAGAGGCTTTTGCAAAAGCCTGTGTAGCTGGGGGCGTTAAGGGAATAATCGTACCAGATGTTCCATTAGAAGAAAGTGCTCTATTACGGGAGGCATTAAACCCATATACGATTGATGTTGTTCAACTCGTCTCTTTAACAAGCCCTCCTGAGCGTATTGCTCGTATTGCAGCAGCTAGTCAGGGCTTCGTTTATGCTGTGACTGTGAATGGAATTACAGGGGCAAGGTCCCGTTTTGCTGCAAACTTAGAGCAGCATTTTGCAAGTCTACGTCAAGCAAGTCCAATCCCTGTGCTTGCAGGCTTTGGTATTTCAACACCTGAGCAAGTGAAAAGGATGGGGTCATTGGGAGATGGAGTTATTGTCGGTAGTGCTATTGTAACAGCATTGCATGAAGAAGATATGGCCACCGTGGCAGCATTAGTGGCCGCTTCAAAAGGTGTATTCGAGAAGTCTACTCTATAGAGTAGGCTTTTTTGCTGCTAGATGGATAGTAAGTTTAAACTGATGGATTAATCAGTAAAAGGGGCGGATAGAAATTTCACATTGATGGGTAAAACTATCAATCTAACGGATAGTGCGTATCCAATAGAATTTCGGTATAATAGCTTTCGTAAGGAAGTGAGAAGATGATTCTATCGAAAAAAAGATGGCAGGTGGAGCGTCCAGATGCCACACTTGTACAAGCATTACAAAATGACTTACAACTTTCCGCGATTGCTGCAAAAATTTTAGCAGCACGAGGCTGTGAAACTACGGCTGAAGCAGAAAGCTTATTAAATATGACTGAAGCAAATGTCCATGACCCATTTCTTATGTACGGTATGGCTGAAGCAGTAGCACGAATTGAGCAAGCATTAGAAAATGGGCAGAAGATTTTAGTCTATGGCGATTATGATGCCGATGGTGTCACAAGCACGACTGTTATGCTAAATGTTTTACTAGATCTTGGAGCGGATGTATCCTTTAAAATCCCCAATCGTTTTATCCATGGTTATGGTCCACATGAAGCATTATTTCGTGAAGCATATGAAGAGGGTGTACAGTTAATCATTACAGTAGATAACGGGATATCTGGTATCGAACCTGTTCGAGTGGCTAAAGAGCTTGGCATGGATGTCATTGTGACAGATCACCATGAGCCAGGTGAGGAACTACCGCCAGCAGATATTATTCTTCATCCTCGATTACCAGAAGGACATTATCCGTTTGGAGAGCTAGCTGGAGTAGGTGTAGCCTTTAAGTTAGCACATGCTTTATATGGTGAACTACCAATCCATTTAATGGAATTGGTGGCGATTGGAACTGTAGCCGATTTAGTTCCTTTAGTGGATGAAAATCGCTATCTCGTGAAGCGAGGTATACAGGAAATGCGTCGTTCCCTTAGTCCATGGGTACAAGCAATGTGTGATATAGCCAGTACAGAGCAGGCAAAAATTACGGAAGAGACAATTGGCTTTTATTTTGGTCCTCGATTAAATGCTGTTGGTCGACTCGGAGAAGCAGCTCCAGGAGTCGAGTTATTAATGGCAGATGATAGTGCTAAAGCAAGCGCATTGGCAAAGCAGCTTAATGCCTGCAATACAGAGCGCAAAGATATTGTGAAAAGCATTACAGATGAGGCCATTGCACTTATTGAATCGGATGAAAAAATCGGCAATTCCTTAGTTCTTGTTGTGGCGGGGGAAGGCTGGAATGCAGGCGTTGTTGGAATAGTTGCCTCACGACTTGTTGAGCAGTACTACCGTCCAACCATTGTCCTTTCACTTGATCCTGAAAAGGGCACAGCAAAGGGTTCCGCTCGAAGCATTGAAGGCTTCCATCTATATAATGAACTAGCTAAAAACCGAGATATTTTACCGCATTTTGGTGGACATCCTATGGCCGCAGGCATGACCTTATCGTTAGAGCATGTGGATGAACTACGTACACGCTTGGATGCACAGGCAAGAGAATGTTTAACAGAGGAGCAATTAACACCGATCGTCCATATTGATATTCCGTTAAGTATCGATGAAGTTTCAGCAGATGCTATTGAAGAAATTTCAGCACTAGGACCATTTGGAACAGATTTTCCAAAGCCTGTTTACGTACTTGAGGATGTTGAAATCTCATCTATGCGTAAAATTGGAGCAGCTGAGAATCATATTAAAATGGAATTAACAAATGGCTATGATAAATTAGATAGTGTCGGCTTTAATAAAGGACATTTACATGATGAATTAACGTATGGCATTAAAGTATCCTTTATAGGCGATTTACAAATTAATGAATGGCAAGGACGTAAAAAAGCCCAATTTATGATCGAGGATGTCCAAACAACGGAATGGCAGCTATTTGATATTCGTGGTATCCGTCAAACTGCGCGTTGGCTTAATACGGTACCGAAGGATGAGGCACAGTTTATTGCCTTTCATCCAGCAACGATGGCGTATTATCAATCATTGATTGGTGCTCCTATTACAGTAGTTGACCCAGCACTATCCAATGTGGAACAAAGTGATTATATTGTGCTCTTAGATTTGCCACAACAAGTTCAAAAACTAGAAGAGGTGTTACAGAAGACGACACCTTCACGTATTTATGCGCATTTTTATATGCCTGATTCGCAATACTTTAGTGGTTTACCTACTCGTGAGCAATTTTCTTGGTATTATAAATTTTTGAAAAATCGACCAGCCTTTCCGCTTGATATGCATATAGCAGATTTAGCAAAGCATACAGGTTGGCCATTGGATGTATTAAAATTTATGACACAGGTGTTTTTTGAGCTTGGTTTTGTTAAAATGGAGAGTGGACTGACGACTGTCAACGTGAATGCCCCAAAACAAGCACTAACAGAGGCACCGTCTTACAAACAACGTTCAGAACAGATTGAGATGGAGCAAAAGCTTGTCTATGCTCCTTATATAGAATTAAAACAATGGTTTGATGAACGATTAACATAAACGGACGTACAGCGTTTCGTAGGAGGAGCAATAACATGGATTTAAAGCAATATGTTACAACAGTTGAAAACTGGCCGAAAGAGGGCATTAGCTTCAGAGATATTACGACAATTATGGATAATGGACCAGCATACAAATATGCAACAGACCAAATTGTAGAATATGCAAAAGAAGTGGGAGCTGAAATTGTAGTTGGCCCTGAGGCTCGTGGTTTTATCATCGGTTGCCCAGTTGCCTATGCACTTGAAATTGGCTTTGCACCTGTTCGTAAACCAGGTAAATTACCACGTGAGGTTATTAGTGCAGACTATGGTCTTGAATATGGTAAAGATACGTTAACAATGCATCATGATGCGATTAAGCCTGGTCAAAAGGTTTTAATCTGTGATGATTTACTAGCAACGGGTGGGACAGTTGAAGCAACTGTTCGTTTAGTAGAAGAATTAGGTGGTCAGGTAGTAGGCTGTGCCTTCCTAATCGAACTTTTAGAATTAAATGGTCGTGCAAAGCTTGGAGATCTAAATATTAAAACACTTATTCAATATTAAGAGAAAGCGTCTACCATAGTGGGCACTTCAGATTGTAGACAAACTCAAGAAATTACGAGTTTGCCTACAGTCTTTTTCTTTTACAATGAAATAAAGTAAAGCCGATACGGGCCGAGTTGCTTTCCCTGCTCCATCCAACTTCTTCCCTATTACTGTGTTGATTAACCGTAAACTTTTAAGCTGATGAAAGCTGAAGACGGATAATTAAATCAATAAACGTGAACAATTAGAAATGGTAACGGTTGATCAATTTATACCATTCGAGCGAAAATTAGAGGCTGCTATTTACCCTTTAGTAGAAACGACTTACTAAGCTTATGGATGCCCAAATATTGATCATGCCACTCTATATTTGGTAAGTAATTAGAAGAAAAAATGACAACAGCCATCGAGGTGAACTTTTCGATGGCTGTTGTTTGCAGTTTGAAGCGCTCAATAAAGTAGGTACTTTTTAATCTTCATCATATGTTTGGATGATCTTCTGCATTGTGCGCAAGGTATCATAGAAATCTGCATATTTTTCAACCCCTATATCTTCGATGATTCTATCTTGAATCGTTTGCCAAATGGGTGCGGCTTCATGCAGCTTTTCTAATCCTTTTTCAGTGAGCGTAATCTTTTTAGTGCGCGCATCGCTTGTGTCTCGCTTTAATTCAACATAGCCATGTTGCTTTAATAGATTAATATTACGGGTCACAGTCGTTTGATCAAGTTGTAAAATTTCACCTAAACGGCTAATTGAGACAGTTTGCTGAAGATCGATATGGGCCAGCATGGAATATTGTGTAACCTTTAAACCAGTGGGCTGTAGCAGCTTATCATATAATTGTGTGACAACCCTTGTTTTTTTTCTAAGGTTTGCACAAACACAGATTTGTGTATAATCGATTGTTTTAAGTTGATTCTTCATCGTCAGTACTCCTTTGAGGGGATTCTACTAATTGTAAGTATACACCTAAGAGCTAGAAAAGACTGCTTGACAGCTATAGGAACGATTATTATCATTATACATGTATATACATATAAATGGAATGAAGAGATCGCAAAACATGTATATACATGTTTTGTTATGCATCTCACAAAAAAAGAAGGTGTTAGGATGAAGCGAGTTCATTATAGCTGGTTGATTTTGATTGTCACATTTTTCTCGATTATTGTAGCAGGGATTACAATGTCATCGTCTGGTGTTTTCCTGGATCCCCTCGAAAAAGAATTTCAATGGGATCGCTCAACGATTGCTTTAGCATTTGCTGTAAGTTTATTTTTATATGGCATATCTGGACCATTTATGGCGGCGCTGCTTGAAGTCATTGGCTTAAAGAAAATGATGCTTAGTGTCATGTCTACTTTAATAGTAGGAATGACCTTAACCTTTTGGATGAGCCAATCCTGGCAGTTAATCATTATTTGGGGAGGTATCATTGGGCTTGGTGCGAGCCTTTTTTTAACGGTGCTCAGTCCCTATGTAGCGAATCATTGGTTTGTTAAACGCAGAGGGCTGGCAGTTGGGATTTTAACGGCTAGTACAGCCACAGGTCAATTAATTTTACTGCCAGTGCTAGCCATTATTATTGAACATTATTCTTGGCGATGGGCAATGGGATTGATCCTACTCCTGAGTACCATGATGTTCGTCATGATTGCTATGTTTATTAAAAACAAGCCGCAAGATATTGGTCTAACCCCTTACGGTCATGATGAGATTATAGGAGAGCCGCAAGTACAGCCCAAGAAGAATCCAATTAGTATGGCATTTCTTGGTTTAGCAGAGGCAGTTAAAGTCAAAGCATTTTGGCTCTTAGCAGGCAGCTTTTTCATTTGTGGTCTTTCGACAAGTGGATTAATCGGAACTCACTTTGTGTCATATTGTATTAGCTTTGGCGTTCCGCTAGTAACCGCTGCATCTCTTCTTTCTTTTATGGGGGTGTTTAACTTATTAGGCACGACTGCCTCTGGCTGGCTATCGGATCGCTTTGATAATCGTTGGCTATTATTTTGGTATTACTTGTTAAGGGGAGCTTCTCTCTTGCTACTCCCTTATGCACTCGCTCAAGGCTCCTTTGTTTTATTGACGATTTTCAGCATCTTTTATGGACTCGATTGGATTGCCACAGTACCACCAACTATCAGCATTACACGACAAATTTTTGGGATGCAAAAAAGCAGCATTATTTACGGATGGATATTCGCCTCACATCAGGCAGGAGCGGCAGTTGCTGCGTATGGGGGTGGGGTGATTTATAAATTTTTCAATTCCTACACATGGGCTTTTTTCCTTGCTGGCCTATTCTGTGCATTGGCAAGCTTATTCGTTATCATTGTAAAAAAACAAACGCCTCAGCAAGGATAAACAGTCGACTAAAAAAGTTGAACCTCGACAGAAAGAGGTTCAACTTTTTTTATCAATATTAGTTTGACATTTAACAAACAAAAGTTTACAATATAAACAAATATAATAAAAGGTGATGCTATGAATGAAAGAGAACAGGCGGTGCTTGCTTTAATTCGCCAAAACCCGTTTATGTCTCAGCAAGAGATGGCAGATACAATGAATCTGTCCCGTCCCGTGCTTGCTAATTTAGTGTCTAGTTTAACAAAGCAAGGAAAAATTGTAGGTCGTGCTTATATTTTACCCGAGGAAAATGAAATTATTTGCATCGGGGGAGCTAATTTAGACCGAAAATTCCATGTGAAGGGCAATGTTCAATTTGGAACATCTAACCCTGCCAGCTCTTCTTTTAGTGTAGGTGGAGTTGGTCGAAATATTGCTGAAAACTTAGGCAGATTAAACCATCAAGTGACGTTATTAACAACGGCTGGTAAAGATGCTGATTGGCAAGTGATCCAAGAAGCTTCGGAATCCTTTATGAATCTACGTTATGTGGAGCAGCTAGCTGAGGCTTCTACGGGTTCCTATACAGCTATTATGGATGAACAAGGTGAGCTAGCATTAGCTGTAGCCAATATGGAGGTTTATGACCTGCTGTTACCGAGTTTGTTGAAAAAGCATGAAACAATGCTAGTGAATGCTGGTTGCTTTATTTTGGATTTAAATTGCCCGAAAGAAACAGTGGCGTATATCCAGCAAGTAGCCATTGCTCGTGCCATTCCATTAGTCATTGTGCCAGTATCTTCGCCAAAAATGAATCGACTACCTGAAACATTACAAGGTGTAACTTGGTTTATTTGTAACACGGATGAAGCAGAAACAATTGTTGGACATAAAATTGAAAACGCTACCCATTATGAAAAAGCATTACAACAGCTCTTACAACTAGGTGCTGAACATGTCATTATCACAGCTGGTAGCAAGGGTGTTTATGCAGCATCTACGACGATCGCACCTCGTCATTTCGCTGCGAAAGTGATCAACAAAATTGAAGATGTTACAGGAGCAGGAGATGCGTTTGTCAGCGCTGTGATACACAGTTGGTTGACAGGTCAATCTTTTGAGACATGTATTGATGCAGGGTTAACAAATGCTAAAAATACATTGGCATCTCCTTATACAGTAAGACCTGAATTATCAGTAGATTTGTTAAAAAATGAAATGGAGGAATAACAACATGAAAGAATTCATCGTATTATCAGAAGAAGTAAAAGCAGGACAAGCAAAAGGTCTACCAATCGTGGCATTAGAATCTACAATCATTTCACACGGTATGCCATATCCACAAAATGTGAAAACTGCGCGTGAAGTTGAGCAAATTATTCGCGATAATGGTGCAGTACCTGCAACCATTGCCTTAATAGATGGCAAAATCAAAATCGGTTTATCAGATGAAGAGCTAGAGATGTTTGGAAATTCACAAGGCGTTGCAAAAGCTTCACGTCGTGACTTAGGCTACTTACTTGCAACAAAAAAATTAGGTGCGACAACAGTTGCAGCTACAATGATCTGTGCTGAACTTGCAGACATTGAAATCTTTGTAACAGGTGGTATTGGTGGTGTACACCGTGGTGCTGAAACAACAATGGATGTCTCTGCTGACTTAGAAGAATTAGCACAAACTAATGTGGCTGTTATTTGCGCGGGTGCAAAATCTATTCTAGATATTGGTCTTACATTAGAATACCTTGAAACAAAAGGGGTACCAGTAGTTGGTTATGGTACAGATGAATTACCAGCATTCTACACACGTCAAAGTGGTTTCGATGTCAACTTCCAGCTTGATACACCAGAGGAGATTGCAGCAATGCTATCTGCGAAATGGCAATTAGGGTTAAAAGGTGGCGCTGTCATTGCCAACCCAATTCCAGAAGCTGAAGCATTAGATCATACATTTATTACAAACATTATTGAAAAAGCTTTAGCTGAAGCTGAAGAGAATGGTATTCAAGGTAAAAACGTTACACCATTCTTACTTGGTAAAGTAAAAGAATTAACAGAAGGTAAAAGTCTTGATGCGAACATTGCATTAGTGAAAAACAATGCAGTCGTTGGTGCAAAAATTGCTGTTGCCTACAATCAATTACACTAATCATTTGTCGAAACAAGAACCCTTTGTGACATCCTGTCGCAAAGGGTCTTTTTCATTAAAAAGAAGAATATTTTTTCCATTTTTCGAACTGTTCACGAGATTAACTAAACTAAATGACACAGTCTCTTTACAATAGGCTACAAAATTTTATACAATTAAGTTTATATCTAATCTGAAAAATTTGACGAGCAAGGTGGACATGTTATGGCGAAAGAGCAAATTTTGACTCCTGAGGACGTTTTTGAGTTAGTCAAATCCTACATGAATGATGAAAATGTCACATTCGTGAAAAAAGCATATGAATTAGCAAGGGATGCCCATATTGAGCAATTCCGTAGCTCTGGTGAACCTTATATCATTCACCCAGTACAAGTGGCAGGTATTCTAGCTGAATTACAAATGGACCCGGAAACAGTAGCGGCAGGTTTTTTACATGATGTTGTCGAAGATACGGATTTTACGCGGGATGATTTGGTACGGGAATTTGGCGAAGAAGTAGCCGTGCTTGTTGATGGTGTGACAAAGCTAGGGAAAATTAAATATTTATCAAAAGAGGCGCAGCAGGCGGAGAATCATCGAAAAATGTTTGTAGCTATGGCACAGGATATTCGTGTCATCTTAATTAAGCTAGCAGACCGTCTCCATAATATGCGTACGTTAAAGCATTTACCTGCTGAAAAGCAGCGACGTATATCGAAAGAGACGCTAGAAATTTTTGCACCACTTGCACATCGTCTGGGAATCTCGACTGTAAAATGGGAGCTTGAAGATACAGCACTTCGTTATTTAAACCCACAACAATATTATCGTATTGTCAGTTTGATGAAGAAAAAGCGTGATGAGCGTGAGGCTTATTTAGAGAATGTCATGGCTGAGATGAAGTCACAGCTTAATGAGGTTGAAATTGAAGCAGATATCTATGGTCGTCCAAAGCATATTTACAGTATTTATCGAAAAATGGTGCTCCAAAAGAAACAATTTAATGAAATTTATGATTTATTAGCCATACGTGTACTTGTCGATAGTATTAAAGATTGCTATGCGGTTTTAGGGATTGTGCATACACTCTGGAAACCGATGCCAGGGCGCTTTAAAGACTATATTGCCATGCCAAAACAAAACCTGTATCAGTCCTTACACACGACCGTTATTGGACCCTATGGTGATCCATTAGAGGTTCAGATTCGTACGAAGGAAATGCACAAAATTGCAGAGTACGGGATTGCGGCACACTGGGCGTATAAAGAGGGCAAAAATGTTGATCATCAAAAGCAAAATGTCGATCAAAAATTAACATGGTTCCGTGAGATTTTAGAATTCCAAAATGAATCTTCTAATGCTGAAGAATTTATGGAATCCTTAAAATTTGATTTATTTTCTGATATGGTCTACGTATTTACACCTGAAGGCGATGTCATCGAATTGCCAGCGGGTTCTGTGCCCATCGATTTTGCCTATCGTGTCCATTCAGAGGTCGGAAATCGTACGATTGGGGCAAAAGTCAATGGGAAAATGGTGCCACTTGATACACCACTGAAAACCGGCGATATCATTGAAATTTTAACATCTAAGCAATCCTTTGGTCCGAGCCGCGATTGGCTAAAAATAGCACAATCCTCACAGGCGAAAAATAAGATTAAGCAATTCTTTAAACGACATTTGCGTGAAGAGAATATCATCAAAGGGAAAGAAATGATTGAAAAGGAAATTCGTGCTCAGGATTTCGATTTAAAGGAAACGATGTCATCAGAAAACCTCAAACGTGTATGTGATAAATTCAACTATACGAATGAGGAGGACTTGTATGCAGCAGTAGGAGTGAATGGCATTACTGCACAGCAAGTGGTTAATCGTTTAGCAGAAAAACGTCGTAAAGAGCGTGAGCAGGAAGAAGCTTTAGAGAAAATCGAACAAAAAATGAAAAATCCAATTCCGCAAAAACGAACGGAATCGGGTGTCATCGTCAAGGGCATTGATAATATGCTTATTCGACTTTCTCGTTGTTGTACGCCTGTACCTGGTGATGAGATTGTAGGCTTTATTACAAAAGGTAGAGGTGTTTCTGTACACCGTGCAGACTGTCCAAATATTCAAATTGAGGATGAGCAAGAACGTTTAATTGAAGTGGAATGGGAGCATGGAATCATCCCTGAGAAAAAAGAATATCCAGTGGATATCGAAGTGTCAGCCTTTGATCGACCTGGTATTTTAAATGAAATTATGCAAATTGTTAGTGAAACAAAAACAAATATTTTAGCAGTCAGTGGTCGTGCTGATCGTGATAAAATGGCAACAATTCATTTAACGATTTCCATTTCAAACATTTCACATTTGCATAAGGTTGTTGAGCGGATTAAACAAACACCTGATATTTATTCGGTGCAGCGTGTCATCAATTAATGATTGGCAACAACATAGAATTGGGGTTTTAATGCATGAAAGTAGTATTACAGCGCAGTAAAGCTGCTTCTGTAACGGTTGACGGAGCTGTCACAGGAGCGATTGATAATGGCTATGTTCTTCTAGTAGGTATTACACATGAGGATACACATGAGGATGTCGCTTATTTAGCGAAAAAAGTAGCGAATTTACGCCTTTGGGAAGATGCGGAAGGAAAAATGAATCATTCGATCCAAGAGCATGGAGGCGCAATTTTATCCGTCTCACAATTTACATTGTATGGGGATGCAAAAAAGGGAAATCGTCCTAGTTTCATCAGTGCAGCTAGACCAGAAGTAGCCGAACCGCTGTGGGAAGCTTTTAATCAAGCATTGCGTGAGCTCGGCTTACATGTGGAAACAGGTATTTTTGGTGCAATGATGGATGTTGCACTAATCAACGATGGTCCAGTAACAATACTTCTAGAATCAAAATAATGGAACATTTCCTATAAATCCTTCATATACTAATGAGTATGGTTAGTTTTATAGGAAGGAGTGTCTTGAACTTGACGCAGATAGGGAGTAGATCTAATCCATATTTATACGAAACACTTAACATGATGATTGGCCAGGCAGTAGTGGTGCAAACAGAAAAAACGATGCAAAAAGGTATTTTATTATCCATACTACCTGACCATATGATCCTTGAGATGAATCGTACCCCTTTCTTCATTCGAATGGAGGAAATTGTATGGGTTACATTGGAAACTACAAAAAATTAATGAAGTACGAACCTTCGAATCATAAAAGATGATAGAAGGTTCTTTTTTATATTTTAAGGTATAATGAGCAAATTTAATTATTAGAATATGGAGTTTATATTGGTTTGAGGGCAGAAGCAGGGATCGTTCATGGAGAAAGACACTTTTGGTATGTCTCTTGTGAAATCGGTCATAAAGCGACTAGAATTATACTCAACTAAGAAACAAGTAGTAATGGCTGCTAATATACTATTTAATACTGTCATGAATAGGTTTAAAGGAGGTTATATATTATGAACATAATGAAGAAAATAGCCAAGATAGTGGGAATAATTCTAGCTATTTTCGCTTTGTTTATAGGGGGTGGATACGCTATTCTTGAAATTAATCCATTTGGGAATAAACCAGGCAAGCCAGTTGCGGATATTGAGCACAAGGTTGAAATTTGGGGAGAAGAAGTTGCAGGAAATCATTCTGGAAGTAAGCTAGACGATATGAATATTAAGGGTAATCCTAACAGACTCTTAGCGACATTCAAATTTTCTACTAGTATTGTGGGAGAAGAATATAAAGACAATGAAGCTGCAATTGATACCTTTACATATGTCCATGAAATTGTAGGAGGCTATGAAAAATCTACCTATGAAGATGAACCATATCTGATTCCTTATACGAGGTCAAACAGTGACAGTGCCATCATTATTATTCCAGGAGGTGGCTATGGCTTTAAGGAAATGGATGGTGGAACTGCTGAAGGAAAAGAAGTAGCTGAATCATTAAATAAGGCAGGTATCAATGCATTCGTTCTACACTATCGTTCTAACCCATATGAATGGCCTATTCCCCAATTGGATGTTCAGCGGGCTGTCCGTTATCTACGTTATCATGCAAATGATTATGGTATTCATCCAGATAAAATTGGATTGATCGGTTTTAGCGCGGGTGGTTTTCAAACCGGTAGCTTTATTAATCTCATTCAGGGGAAAAATCTATTTCCTAATAGTTATCAGCTTGATGACATCGATGCAGTCGATGATCAAGTTGTCTCTGCAGCTATGATTTATCCAGCATTGACCTATCGCTATAATGTGCCTATGCTCTTTGCTTCTTTTAAAGATGAAGATGTAAGAAGTCCAGAAGTGCGTGAAGAGCTTTTGAATCAGACAGATCTATCTAAACATTTTAGCACAGCAAATATACCTCAGTTTATTGCTTATGGGACGAATGATTTAGCTGTTGGGGTAAAAGGGCCACAAGAATATATTCAATCTGCACGAGTAGCAGATGCGGATATTACTGAAATTGTAGTAGAAGGTCAGAATCATGGCTTTAAGCAGGAACACTATATGAGAGAGTTTCTTGAATGGGTAAAAAAGGTTTTCAATTCCTTATAATGTGTCTTTTTTACTTTTGTTAATTGTAACTTGTGGAAGCAGAATCAATAATGCAAGCGATATAATTAGTATATACACATGCATGGGCTACTTGCTTTCCTGTGGGCGAGCGCCTCTCCGCTCCCACTCCGTGCAGGGGTTGGATACGGCAATATTTTACTAAATGTTGGAAATTAAAGAGAAAGAAAAATGATAAAAGCCATCGAGAGCGACTTCTCGATGGCCTTTGTATGAATTTATTTAACTTCTAACATGAATTGATAGCTATTATCTATAGAAATAAAACTATTGTTGATTTAAAAGGATCTTTTCAATCACCGCAATCTCATACTAGGACTTTACTCAATTTCTTTCCATAAAGACAATGCGTTTATCCAATTTGGATCTCCGTATCCTTGATAGCTTTGAACGGCTACATAAATCTTTCCTTGGTACTCAACCTTATCTCCTTTTGTGTACGCCTTAAATGGACTCCATTGCTCATAAGAAGCCCCTAGATCTTTTGTAGTCACAGTTAAAATGGAACTTTTAATTGATTCATTTCCAGCCGCATCCACTGCAGTTACTGCATACATATATGTTGTATTCGATTGGAGATTCATGTCCATAAATGATGTAGTTTTTGATGTTCCAACAACAGACATTTGATCTGCTTGTGTTCCTTGATATATAACATAATGGTCAACTGCTACATTATCCTCTGATGCACTCCACATTAAGTCTGCACTTGAAGATGTTACGCCCATTGTGTGAAGTGCAGTCGGTTGCGTTGGTGCTTCTGTATCTGGAGCTGTATGCATTGTCTCTACAACTATCGATTCACTTTCATTAGAAACATTCCCAGCTGCATCCACTGCCTTTACCGTATATGTATACTTGGTACTCGGTTTTAAATTTTTATCTGTGAATGTTGTTCCTGGTACCACTCCAACTACTTTATTATCACGTAATATCTGATATTCTTTTACACTCACATTGTCTGTAGAAGGACTCCATTTTAGCTCGGCACTGTTTGAAGTAACTTTCGTAGTATGTAATCCATTTGGCTGAGTTGGAGCTTCTATATCTACATTTCCATTATTCACTAAATTAACGTCGATTACATTATAGAATGCATTTGAAGTATCAGCTACATCCCAAACAGCTAGAAGAATGTGGTAACCACTACGATCAGTTGGCACGTTAATTGTATGAGTTAAATTATTCGATGCAGCAGAACCATTATGTTCTACAGTTGCAATTAGTTCAAGGTCAGCACGGTTTAATGGTTTATTTGGATTCCATCCCTTTTTAGTAATATAATAGTGCCATTTGCTTGTTAAATGTGGCGCTGTATACTTCCATGTAAAGGTATTTGAACCTCCTGTAATCGTGTTTTTAAACCAACGATCAGCGGTTTGTTGATCGAGTATGCCACCAAATAGACCTCCAGCAGATGCGATTTTTCCATCAGCCGGCCCACTTTGTGGAAATCCCTTAGGTGCCTCTAAACTCTGTGGCTCATACATTATGTTTCCGCACATTAAATTAAGTGCTCCATAATTTTGACTACATAAAGCAGCTCGGCTAGCTGGTTTTTCAACAAATCCATGGGCATATGCATTAGGTGCCATTGAAATACCCATGATTCCTGCTGCTAATATGGCAGCACTTATTCCCTTTTTACTTAACTTTTTTGCGAATTTAGTATTCATATAACTATTCTCCTTTTGTTGGAATTGGATAGCAACTAGTATGATAGCAATATATTAAAAATTATTCAAAGTCTGTTTTTATAGGATAATAGTTTTGTTGTGCAAATAACTTTTGTTGCAAAATTAATGAGTATATAGACCTTAATTGGGTAAATATCTTACTTTAGAGGATTGTTTTCTATTAAAAATAATTAGGTATTATAATAAAATTTTCAAATCTATTAAAATTTGTCAATTTACGTACAGTTACTCTTCTCATTCGTGAAATGTAGCTATAGAAGTTGTTAACCTTGGTCACCATACTCAAGTCACGGCGCTCTGCTAAACGCATAATTATCCAATTAATCGAGTATGAATATTTTATGCTAGCAGAGGATAAGCATCCTTATCAGCAGGGTCGTCTGAGAAAGCTTGCTGTGGCAACAAATAAATAGAATTTCTGAAATAATAGAAAATTAATACTTTACAATAAATTTGAACTCATGTATATTTATTTTCAATTAACGACATATAGCGACAATATAATGCAAATGTCTAAATTGATTAACAGGAGGGTGATGTCATGGAAAATGAACAGGGTGTAAAGAAAAGAAGCTGGCTGAAAGTACCTCATACATATACCATTATTTTTGCTATTATTTTTTTAGCGGGTATTGCAAGCTATATTATTCCAGCAGGTGAGTTTGAACGAATAGAGGATAAGGAAGGGCGAATGCTCGTTGTAGATGGAAGCTATCATCATATTGAGAGTGATCCAGTTTCATTTTTTGAAATGTTTACAGCTATTCCAATGGGTCTTGAAAAAGGGGCTCAAATTATTTTCTACATTTTCTTAGTCAGTGGTGTTTTTGGGATTATTCGTTCCACGGGTGCCATTGAAGCTGGTGTTTATAAAGGGGTAAAAGCTTTAGAGGGAAGAGAAAAATTACTTATCCCATTATCAATGATTTTATTCTCTGTTGGTGGTTTTACAATGGGGATGGCCGAAGAAACAATTATTTTCGTACCGATTGGTGTAGCAATTGCGCGTGCGATGGGCTTCGATGCTGTGACAGGGACTGCCATGATCACACTTGGAGCGGCCAGTGGATTTTTTGGAGGGATGCTTAATCCCTTTACGGTGGGTGTTGCACAATCATTAGCAGATGTACCGTTATTCTCTGGGATCGGCTTCCGTGCAGTTGTCTATGTTTTTGTGTTAGGTTTTGCTATTTTCTATGTATCTCGCTATGCCTTTAAGGTGAAAAAGAATCCACAGGCAAGTGTTATTTATGACATCGAGCAAAAGGCTAAATCTAATGTATCCGTTATTGACATTCCCACATTAACAGGAAAGCATAAATTTGTATTTATTGTGATGGCTTGTGGAATTGGCTTTAATATTTATGGTGTATTTAATTGGGGCTGGTTCTTAACACAGTTAACCGCCTCCTTTTTAATTATGGGGTTAATTGCAGGGCTAATTGGTGGGTTGAAACCTGCAACTATTTTTGATTCCTTCATTGAAGGAGCGAAGGCTGTAACATTCGGTGCTTTAATTGTAGGTTTTGCCCGTGCGATTACGGTTGTTTTAGAGCAAGGGAAAATTATCGATACTATCGTTTATGCGGCATCGGAAACAATTGGGCATTTACCACATGCTATCAGTGCAATCGGTATGTTATTTATTCAAGCACTGTTAAATTTATTTATTTCATCTGGTAGTGGACAGGCAGCCGCAACAATGCCGATTATGATACCAATTACCGATTTATTAGGGTTAGAACGACAAGTGGCTGTATTAGCCTTCCAATATGGTGATTCCTTAACGAACTCTATTATTCCTACTTCATCTGCCTTAATGGCCTATTTAGCGGTTGCAGGCATTCCCTATGAAAAGTGGATCAAATTCATTTGGAAGATGATTCTTGGCTGGGCAGTGATTGCATGCCTGGCGTTAATTGCTGCGGTAGCAATAGGGGTTTCTTAATACGTGAAAAAAGCTGTGGATAGCATCCGCAGCTTTTTTCTTAGTGTTGAAAAACAAAACAGTCAATTGGAAGGTAGAAATGGATTTCCGTTGCAGGCTACTTGACTCCATTCCAACCTACAAAAGTGTTACCTTTTTAGTGAAGGTTTTCAAATAAAGTGAAGGTCTTCACTGCTCTTTATGGAGAGGTGTTGTCACGCATCACTTCTCTACATTAATAATAAGAGCTTATTCCCTCTAAGAATACAAATAATGGGCTATTTAATCGCTATATTACTATGAAAAAAAGTAAAGACTCTTTGCAGAATGGTTGATTGGAGTGGAGCCAGCGTCACTCCTAGGGGATTTAGCGTCACAGATGAGACCCTGGAGCGAGCGTAAGTGAGTGAAGCGGCTCATCGGACGCCCCCTGGAAAGGACGCTGGCGGAACGGAAATCTCCCCCTCCCCTTGCAAAGTTGCTTTTTCTGCCTTTGACATGATCTTTTTTCATTATTCCTCTTGCTCATTAAAGTAGTTGAGAATTCCTTGATAAATACCGAGAGTCGCCTGTTCACGGAACTTCGCTGTGGTGATGACACGCTCTTCACTTGAATTACTTAAGAAGCCTAACTCAATAAGGACTGCTTTTTGACGATTTTCTCGTAGTACTAAATAGTTACCTTGTTGTGTGCCACGATCTCTTAACTCTAATTTACTTGATAGTCCATCATGAATCGCTTCAGCAAGCCCTTTTTGATTACTATTCATATAATAGGAGGTGAAGCCGTTAATAGAGCTATCGTCTGTTGCATCATAATGGAGACTAATAAAGGCATCTGCTTCATATTGATGCGCAATTGATACACGCTTCCGCAATGCCACATATTCATCGGATTCCCTCGTCATGACTACATTGGCGCCAGCCGCACTTAGCTTGGATGCAAGCATAGTAGCTGTTTTCAGCGTAATGCCTTTTTCCTCTGTACCACGTTGACCCGTTGTGCCATGATCATTTCCCCCATGGCCAGCATCAACAACTATTGTTAACCCACTTAACGTCCCTTTTTTACGCGGCTCTTCTTTTTCCTTTTGAGGAATCATCGTTTTATTAGAACTTGTTGTTACAACCCAGTTTGCAACAAATGCTGTTTTATCTTCGTCTAATTGAATTTCATAAAAATCATTTTTTACGCCGACAATTGGATAATTTAAGCCAGCATCTACCCGTTCGACCACTTCAGCTGCTGTTGAGGCATCTGTTCGTAAGTTTGTCCCATTATAGATTATGGTAACGGATTCCAACTCTTTGGAAGAGGAAGTTTTGGATGTACTTTTAACTTTATTGGAGAAAGTACCATAAAAGCTATAAACCCAGCCTGTTTTTTTATCATTGTACTGAATTTGTACCCAATTATGTTCATGTGCAATTACTTTAAAGGCTTGACCTTTTTTCGCAGTGCCGATTTTTTTAGCATTCAAGTCTGGTTTTTTACGAACATTGAGGACGTCTACTAAAATAGTAAAGGTTGTGTCCTTGTTAACAGGTGTTGTAGTTGTCGTTACTTCTACGGCATCATCTTTAGGTTCCTTTTCTTTTTTAGGATTATCATTAATCGTGACATAATCCTTTGAAACCCATCCCGTAAGTCCATTCCAATCAATTTTTGCCCATTCAGCATTTTCTTCAATGAGGTTGGCTTGGTTGCCTGTAGAAAGTTGACCAAGAACAGCTGAAGAAATATCTGGATCTGTTCGTATATTTAAACGGTCAACTTGTGAGATGACGGATTTATCGATGGCCTGTTTAGCACTTGTAGGAGCCGTCAGCCATGAAGCAACCCAGCCCTCATAGTTACCTGCTTTTACTTGAATCCAATCACCTTCACGACCGATAGAGGTTAAAGGATCACCTTCTTCTAATGTCGTAATAATGGGATATGATAATCCAGGACCCTCACGCAAATGAAGAATCGTTCCAGCGACTTTTAGATCACTGGTGTCAGCGGAAGCTCTTTGAACAAAGTTCTTATTTGGCATCGCAATCGTTACCATTAGTACGAATATGATTATACTATGTAAAATTTTTGTCCTCATCAGATTCCTCCTATTCCTTGTGCTATTTTACCATGCTTTTGTCATAAAATTCGTGGTAAAATGGTAACGGAATTTGTTATTTTCATTATAGCCCTATGAAAAATACAAAAACAGTTGACATTGGCATGGCTAGTGACTAACATAAAGGGTAATCGAAAAATGATTAATCGCTTATGACCAAGCAAGTAGCGTATACCTCTATTGGAACAGAGAGGGAAAGACTTAGGCTGCAATCTTTCCTACAAAAATGTATCACGCGAATAACACTTGAGAGGCTTTTTTCTGAAAAGCAGTGCTTAGTAGGAAAAAACGGAATCGGCCGTTATCCGATTACGAGGAGGACACATGTAATTAATTGTGTCAACTAGGGTGGAACCGCGGAAGCTTATACAGCTCTCGTCCCTTGCTATGGCAAGGTGACGGGGGCTTTTTTGTTGTTCGAAAAAACTGCGAGATTCTTTTGAGAAAAGGGATGGGTTCGGTTTTAGGTGGTGAGTCTGCTCATCAAAATTGCGAACCCGCTCTAATCAAAGTGAAGACCGCTCTTTGAAGGTGTAACCAAACTCCAACCTGAATGAAAACTGCTCAATCGAAGCATGCCTCCGCCCCAAGTAGAATGACAGCTGCTCTATCATAAGCAATCGATATAGGAGGGATTTACATGAGTTTTAAAGTGCCACGAGGGACACAAGATATTTTGCCAGGTCAATCTGAAAAATGGCAAAGGGTTGAAGCGATTATTCGTGATATTTGTCGTGTTTATCGTTATAACGAAATTCGTACACCGATTTTCGAGCAAACGGATTTGTTTGCGCGTGGTGTTGGTGAAACAACGGATGTTGTGCAAAAGGAAATGTATACATTTGAGGATCGCGGGGGACGTTCACTAACATTACGTCCTGAAAATACGGCTGGTGTCGTACGTGCCTACGTAGAACATAAAATGTTTGGTGCTCCAGATCAGCCCGTTAAGCTTTCTTACTTAGGACCAATGTTCCGCTATGAGCGTCAACAGGCTGGGCGTTATCGTCAATTTGTACAGTTTGGAGTAGAGGCCATTGGTTCAGCAGATCCTGCAATTGATGCGGAAGTCATTGCTCTTGCGATGGATGTTTATGAATCAGCTGGCTTAAAGGATTTAAAACTAGTGATTAATTCACTGGGTGATAAAGAAACGCGTAATACTCACCGTACAGCCTTGTTACAGCATTTTGAGCCACATATTCAAGAGTTTTGCTCTGACTGTCAAAATCGTTTGCAAAAAAATCCATTACGAATTTTAGATTGTAAGGTGGATCGTGAACACCCATTAATGCAAACGGCTCCAGCGTTAACTGATTTCTTAACAGAGGAGTCAGCTGCTTATTTCAGTCAGGTGAAATCGTATTTAGATACATTGGGCATTTCTTATGAGGTGGATCCAAATCTTGTACGTGGGCTTGATTATTACAATCACACAACATTTGAAATTATGTCTACAGCAGCTGGCTTTGGTGCGATTACAACACTATGTGGAGGCGGACGCTACAATGGGCTAGTGCAAGAAATTGGCGGTCCAGATGTACCAGGTATTGGTTTTGCATTAAGTATTGAGCGTTTATTATTAGCACTTGAAGCAGAGGGCGTTGAATTAGATACCGCTTCAGGACTAGATGTTTATATTATCGCAATGGACGCTGAAGCCAAGCAAAAGGCTGTAGAGCTAACTAGTACTTTCCGTGCAAAGGGTCTTGCGACAGAAATGGATTATTTAGATCGTAAAATGAAAGCCCAAATGAAATCAGCGGATCGTCTAGGTGCAAAATACACAATCGTTCTTGGCGAAACAGAGCTTGAAGAGCAAGCAGCTGCCGTGAAACATATGGAATCTGGTGAACAGCACAAAGTGGCATTCTCAGAGCTAGTGAATTATTTATCACAACAATCTTAAAGTAGATACAGGGCATTGCTAGTAGATGCTACATAAATTGAAGATATTTTGGAGGAATTTAACAATGGCTACAAGAACACATGCTAGTAACGAGCTATCAGAGGCGTTACAAGGCGAAAAAGTCGTATTAAAAGGTTGGGTGCAGCGTCGTCGTGACCTTGGTGGTTTGATTTTCATTGATTTACGTGACCGTACGGGAATTACACAGGTCGTATTTAGTCCAGACGTGGCTGAAGCACATGCACTAGCGGATAAAGTACGTAGTGAATATGTGATTGAAGTGGAAGGAACAGTTATCCTTCGTACAGAGGATCAAATTAATCCGAATGTACCAAACGGTAAAATTGAAGTAGAAGCAACAAGTTTAATCGTAATTAATACGGCCAAAACAACACCATTCCAAATTGAAGATCGCACAGACGTATCAGAAGACCTACGTTTAAAATATCGCTATTTGGACTTACGTCGTCCAGTCATGTTCGATACATTCAAAATGCGTTCTGATGTTACACGTACAATCCGTAACTTCTTACAAAATGAAGGCTTCTTAGAAGTAGAAACACCGATTTTAACAAAATCAACGCCAGAGGGTGCTCGTGATTATTTAGTACCATCCCGTGTCCATGAGGGTGAATTTTATGCATTACCACAATCACCACAATTGTTTAAACAATTATTAATGGTTGCAGGCTTTGAAAAGTATTTCCAAATTGCCCGTTGCTTCCGTGATGAAGACTTACGTGCTGACCGTCAACCAGAGTTTACACAGGTGGACATTGAAACTAGCTTCTTAACACAAGAAGAAGTATTAGAAATGAATGAACGCTTAATTCAAGCTGTTATGAAAGAAGTAAAAGGAATCGATATCCCTGCACCTTTCCAGCGTATGAAGTATCAAGAAGCAATGGATCGTTATGGTTCAGATAAGCCAGACGTACGTTTTGGATTAGAGCTAGTAGCATTAAATGATATTTTTGAAGGCTGTAATTTCAAAGTATTTGCAGATACTGTTGCACAAGGAAAACAAGTGAAAAGTATCAATATTAAAGGAGCAGCGGACAAATATTCTCGTAAAGACATGGATGAATTAACAAAATTCGTTAGTATTTACGGAGCAAAAGGTCTTGCTTGGTTAAAGGTTACAGAAGAAGGCTTACATGGCCCAATCGCGAAATTCTTTGACGAAGCGTTAGCAGCAGCTTTAATCGAACGTATGGGAGCAGAAGTTGGCGATATTCTTGTATTCGTGGCGGATAAGGCACCTGTTGTTGCAGCTTCTTTAGGGGCATTACGTTCGAAATTAGGACAAGATTTAAACTTGATTGACGAATCACAATTTGCTTTCCTTTGGATTACTGACTGGCCATTATTTGAATTCTCTGAGGAAGATGGACGTTACTATGCAGCACATCATCCATTCACACGTCCGTTCGATGAAGATATAGCGTTAATGGATACAGATCCTTCAGCAGTTCGTGCACAAGCCTATGATATCGTATTAAACGGTTACGAGCTTGGTGGTGGATCATTACGTATCTATGAACGTGACCTACAGGAAAAAATGTTTGAATTACTTGGCTTTACAGAAGAAGAAGCACAAGCGCAATTTGGCTTCTTATTAGAAGCATTTGAGTATGGCGTGCCACCACATGCAGGTCTTGCCTTTGGTCTTGATCGCTTTGTGATGCTACTAGCAGGACGTACGAATTTACGTGATACTATCGCATTCCCGAAAACAGCAAGTGCTAGCTGCTTAATGACAGAAGCACCGAGCGAAGTATCACCAGAGCAACTAAGTGAATTAAGCTTAGCCATCAAACCATTTAAAAAATAATGAATAAAACAAAATACCTGGATTTCCTAGCAAATATTGTTGAGAATCTAGGTATTTTTTTGTGTTTTTTCAGGAAAATATAGATTATGAGAGAAAATCGTTTGAATTATCAGAAAAGTGGTGTTATGATAACTGTAATACGAATCCTGATGTGTTTGTCTAACTGCTAAATCTACTTCACAGTTTTGACCGAACACTATCGAATCGGGAGCCTTCATTTTGTAGTCGCAAACATGCCCCTAGCGGAGCGGGACGTTTAAAGCTGCAAAGCGGGCACCCCCCTGCAAATTGCGGGTTCAAAACGAATGTTTCTTGGCATTACGGCACAATTGGGATTCGTCCTATACATAGGATTAAAAAGGAGCTTGAGAGTAGCTCCTTTTTTGTTGCCAATTTTTAAAAGAAAGATTTATAGAAAAATTTTGAAAATATGAAAAAATAACTTTTTATTTTAGATGAACGAGCATATAATTGGTATAGACAACTATACCTTTTGGAGAGCGTTCATAAAAAGGTTGGAGGTGATAAGTTTGAAGGACACATTATTAATCTCAAATGTTAGGATTATTAATCCTGATGATCAGCCGTTTAAGGGTGACGTCTATATAGAAGATGGTAAGATCATTCAAATAGGGCAGTGTTTGTCAAGAAAGGCAGTGCAACGTATTGATGGGCAAAATCATGATTGGCTACTGCTCCCTGGCTATATTGATATGCACATTCATGGATCAGCTGGGCATGATACGATGGATGCTAGTCCATTAGCTTTGCATGAAATAGCACAGTCCTTAGTGCAAGAAGGCGTTACAGGTTTCCTTGCTACAACTATGACACAAACTATAGCCAAAATTGAAAGCGCTTTAGTCAATGTGGCGCAATTTGAACAGCAAGAAGGAGAAGCCGTTTTACTGGGCATTCATGTTGAAGGTCCATTTGTTTCGAAAATACGTGCAGGTGCACAGCCAGAAGAATACATGATTAGTCCTACGATTGAACAATTTGCTAATTGGCAAAAAATGAGCTGTTATCGTATCAAACAAATTACCGTCGCACCAGAAATAGAAGGTGGATTCACATTTCTTGAAGCATTAAAGAACTTTAATGTGATTCCGTCTATTGGTCACTCAGATGCTACAATAGAGGAAGTCCATCAAGCAGTATCATTAGGTATAAGTCAAGCCACTCATTTATATAATCAAATGCGACCATTTCATCATCGTGATCCAGGTGTCGTTGGTGGGGTATTATTAGAAGATAACATCAAAGTGGAATTAATTGTTGATTGTGTGCATAGTCATCCTCAAGCAGTCAAGCTAGCCTATCGGACAAAAGGTGCCAAGGGGATCATTCTTATTACGGACGCCATGCGAGCGAAAGGCTTGCAGTATGGTGAATATGATTTAGGTGGGCAAACGGTGTATGTAAGTGAAAAAGGAGCCCATTTAGCGAACGGAGCATTAGCTGGCAGTGTGTTAACAATGGAACAGGCGGTTAAAAATATGAAGGCCATTACGAATTGTTCCTTACAAGAAATAGTCGCCATGTCTTCTACGAATGCCGCTGAACAATTGCAGCTTCCCATGAAAGGTCGAATTGAAGAAGGCTTTGATGCAGATTTTGTCTTGCTAGATCAACAATTAAATGTGCAAAAAACGATTTGTCGAGGTAAAGTTGTATTTGAGAAATCATAAAAGAGGCGATAAGGAAGGTGCAAGATTTGTTAGAGAAAAATTCTCATATACCTATTTATATACAAATAGAAGAGATTATTAAACAAAGAATTTATTTAGAAGAATACAGAATTGGTGAGACGATACCTTCAGAACGTGAACTTTCTGCACAATTTGATGTTAGTAGAATGACTGTGCGTCAATCCATTACCAATCTCGTAAACAGCGGTCTGTTATATCGAGAAAAAGGGAGAGGTACCTATGTTGCTAATCCCAAATTGGAGCAGCCATTAAAGGGCTTAACAAGTTTTACGGAAGATATGCGCGCTAGAGGAATGGAACCAAGCAGTAAGGTGTTACGATTTGAAAAAATCATACCACCAGTGGATATTGCAAGAGATTTAATGATTGAGCCTGGAGAAGAAGTATTCTTTGTGGTGCGAATTAGAAATGCCGATTCTCAGCCAATGGCGATTGAAAGAACGTATATCCCAGTCAAAATCTATCCAGAGTTGGATGAAAAGCAAATAATGGGCTCGCTTTATGCTTTAATCGAAGCAAAGTTCCATCAAAAGATTGGGAATGCCGTACAGCAAATGGAGGCAGCCATTGTCTCAAAAGAAGATAGTAAATTTCTACAGATAAATCAAACAGCACCTGTTTTAATTATCAAACGTACGAGTTATTTATCGGACGGTAAACCATTTGAGCTTGTACGCAGTACGTATCGAGCTGATCGCTATAAATTTATAAGTGAAATTAAAAGGTGATTATATGCATGCATATTTTTCTGAAATCGAAAAGCTCATCCAGATTGTGAAGGAGCAGGAGACTGTTCATTTAAAGGAAGCAGCACAAATCATTGTTCAACGTCTTCAAAGAGGTGGAATCATCCAATTATTTGGCTGCGGCCATTCTCAGCTATTAGCGCAGGAGGCTTTTTATCGAGCTGGTGGTTTAGTACCTGTTCGTCCGATTTTTCTAGAACCTTTGGCATTACATGCTGGAGCACTAGCTTCCTCAATCAATGAGAAGGATCCCACTATTATTGAACAACATAAGGAACAGTTTGATTTTCGTGAAAATGACGTTTGCATTGTCATTTCAACTTCAGGGAGAAATGCGGCCCCTATAGATGCTGCTTTGTTGGCAAAGGAGTCAGGGGTATACGTGTTTTCTCTACAGTCGCTCCTCTATAGAGAGCAGGTTGCACGTCATCACAGTGGGCACAGGCTTGAAGACGTGGTAGATTTTGTGATCAATACACATATCCCTATTGGAGATGGTGTTTTGCATCTACATGAAATGCAGTATGCGCCAGCTTCTACTGTCATTGGTTCCTTATTATTAAACGCCTTGTTCAGCGAAGTCATCGAAATAATAGCAAAGACGACAAAGGAGTTACCTATTTTTGTCAGCAATAATGTTGACTCGGATTGGTCGCATAATGAAACAATGATGGCCAACTATCAACATCGTATAGATTTTACATGAAAAAGGGGAGACATCGTAAATGAAAAAAATGTATAAAATTACTTCACCTGAGGGCATTCATGCCAGACCTGCTGCACTACTAGTAACTGCAGTAACTCCATTCGAAAGTGATATTCAATTAACGTACAAGGGAAAATCTGTTAATCTAAAGTCCATTATGGGCGTTATGTCATTGGGTGTAACACCTGGTAGTATAGTAGAAATTTCAGCGGCTGGTCCAGATATTGAAAAATTATTTCAAACCGTAACAGAAATCATGGTGTCAAAAGAAATAGGAGAAGAATGTTAAGAGGACAAAAGATTCTTGCAGTGATTGTTTTCATCTCACTGCAGAAGAATCTTTTGTAAATAACTGAATTTTTAGAATTGCAATAGGGGTGATTATATGGATATCCACATCGTCTCGCCTAATGATTATAGGCAGATTCATCAATTAAGAGATTATTGTTTTCCGAATAAATACACAGGGGCTCGACGAGAGGACTTTCATTATTGGATAGAGCAGAGTACGACATTAGGAGCTTATGATCATAAAAAGATTGTCGGTCAACTTTTAATATTGCCACTCAACATGACGGTTCATGGTGTTCCTTATAAAATGGGCGGAATCGGCTTTGTTGCAACATATCCTGAGTACCGACAACAAGGGATTATTAAAAGGCTCATGATAGAAGCCCTACAAAAAATGCGTGATAATGGGCAAACCATTTCAGTTTTAGCGCCTTTTTCTGTGTCCTTCTATCGACATTTTGGTTGGGAATTATTTTTTGAGAAGCTTCATTACACGATCCCACAAGCACAATTTCCGTCGTTTGGGAAACAACTGGATATCGTCAAACGGATGAGCTTTGAATGGGTTGAGCCTGAGCTGTTCAAGGAAATAAAGGATTTTCATAATATAATGGCAATATTGCAAAATGGAGGCATGGTAAGAGATGATGCCTGGTGGAAAAGAATTGAGAGAAGGAGCCCTGACAGCCATTTTGCAGCCTATTTTCAAGCAGATAAAATAGAGGGCTATATTCGTTATACCATTCTGCAGGGGACGTTTGTCATTCAAGACTTTATTGTAGCTAATTATTTAGCGGAGCAAGCCATATGGCGTTATATTACGTCACATGCAGCAAGTGTCGATCAAATTACAGGTGTTACTAGCAATCATTATCCCTTTGGTTTTTATTTCAAAGAGCCGCAATTCAAAAGGGAAGTCATACAGGATGTGATGGTTAGAGTCGTAGACGTTGCAGCTTTTATGCAGCGGTATCCATGGAGAGATATCACAGAAACATTGACGATACGTATTGACGATCCATTTTGTCATTGGAATGAGCATGTCTATCAAATAAATAAAAATGGTCAAGTGTCCATAATTGAGACAAATTCGGTCTCTGACAAGCATATGTTAACACTACCAATTAATCTTTTTTCTGCAATGATGGTTGGTTATCTTTCCGTCAAAGAGGCTGTTGTCTATGCTAATCAATCGACAGTGGAAAAGACTCTACAACGATGGCAAAGGGCATTGCCTACTGAAAAGCCAGCATTTTATGAGTATTTTTAAGCACTAAATGGTTTGAAAATTTTAAATTTTTTTGGATTTTTTTCTGGACTATACCAGTTGAGTAGAATCGTTTATGTTGCTATAAAAAAACAATAGCCCAATTTTGTAAATAATTACACGGATATAAAATTAATGTAAAAAGTGTATTGTGGTATATACCAATAGGTGCTATTCTCAAAATAAGTAAGCGATTACACAATCAAAAAAACATAAAAAGGAGTGTTTCGAATGAAAAATATTATGTTAGTGTGTGTAGCGGGCATGAGTACTAGTTTATTAGTATCTAAGATGCAAAAAGCTGCTCAAGAGCAAAATATTGAAGCTGATATTTATGCCATTGCTGAAGGTGAGGTGGAAAAAGTATTAGCGACGAAAAAAGCGGATGTGCTGTTATTAGGTCCTCAGGTTCGCTATTTAAAGGGGTCATTTGAAATAAAATTCAAGGATAGGGGCTTTCCAATCGATATCATCAATATGGCAGATTATGGCATGATGAATGGTGAAAATGTCCTGAAGCAGGCACTACACTTAATTGGATGAAAAAGGGGTTAAAGGGAATGGGAGAAGCAGCATTAATGGAGTCCATTATGGGTCTTATTGTGCATAGTGGCAATACGAAAAGTGAGTGTATGGAAGCTCTTCAGCTAGCGAAAAAGGGGCAAGTTGAGGAAGCAAAAGAAAAAATTAAATTAGCAAATGAGTCTTTAATTGAAGCACATCATGCTCAAACGGGGTTACTATCTCAAGAAGCAAGGGGAGAAAAAGTAGAGGTTTCCATGTTATTAATTCATGCGCAAGATCATTTAATGAATGCTATTACTTTTCGCGATTTAGCGCAAGAAATGATTGAATTATATGAACGAATCAAAGGGGAGTAACATCAAATTTTGATGTCACAATAAAAAGCAAAGGGAGTGTATGTGGATGTTCCGTTTTTTAGAAGAAAAATTTGTACCGGTTGCTGCTAGGGTTGGGAATCAGCGTCATTTAGTTGCTATTCGTGACGGCTTTATTACGATCATGCCGTTGACAATTGTTGGATCATTAGCTGTACTTATTAACAATTTGCCCATTAAATTATATCAAAATGCACTCGATGCCATTTGGAAGCATGAGACATGGACACAGTTTGGGGGGAATATTTGGGGAGCGACATTTGGGGTTATCTCCCTATTATTAGCCTTTTGTGTTGCCTATCATCTGACAAAAAGCTATGACAAGGATGCATTATCTGGTGGGGTAATAGGGCTTGCCAGTTATATGACATTTGGTACATTTGGTGAAGGGGGATTAACGGGTTTAACGACAGGTACAGGAGGAATATTTGTTGCCCTCATTACCGCTTTAATTTCCGCAGAACTATTTTCTCGTTTATCTGGCAATCCAAAGCTTTTAATTAAAATGCCTGCGGGTGTGCCATCCGCTGTGTCAAAGTCATTTGCAGCATTACTTCCAGCAATTATAACAATTGGTTTATTAGCATTAGTTCGTACAATCATTTCTGCTGGGTTTGATATACCCGATATTATTGGAACGTTTTATTCATCGATTCAAGAGCCATTTATGGGCTTAACAAATACATGGGTAGCTGGACTTATTTTAGCCTTCATTCCAACATTTTTATGGACATTTGGTATTCATGGGGCAAATATTATCGAGCCGTTTATGCAATCGATTAATCTACAAGCAATTGATGCTAACGTTGCAGCCATTTCTGCTGGAAAAGTAGCACCTTACATTATTAACAAACCGTTCTTTGACGCTTTTATTAATATGGGTGGCTCAGGTACAACGATTGCTTTAATTATCGCAATATTCATTATTGCTCGTAAAAACAAACAATATAATACGGTTGGTAAATTATCCGCTGCTCCCGGATTATTTAATATTAATGAACCATTACTATTTGGTTTACCAATTGTCTTAAATCCAATTTTATTTGTACCATTTATTTTGACACCAATGGTCAATGTGACAATTGCTTTCTTTGTAACAAAATGGGGTTGGGTGCCAGCAGCAACGATTGCTGTTCCATGGACGACGCCTCCAATTATTAATGGTTTCCTAGTCACGCAATCTTGGCGTGGAGCTGTACTGAGTATTGTCTTAATTGTTGTAGCTATTTGTATCTATTTACCATTTTTATCCATGGCTAATCGCTTGTCAAGACAGAATGAACAAAAGGCTGCTTTAGCAGCACAGAGCGAACAATCTGTTGTGGAATCCCAAGGGGAAAAAGTAGAAGTATAAGCGTCAATTAACGGAGGGTTTGAAGTGAGAAGATTAGGAATTTCGCTATATCCACAGCATAGTACACTAGACGAAATGAAGCGCTATGTTCAACTTGCTCATGACAATGGCTTTGATCGGATCTTTACCTGTTTGATGTCATTAAAACAGGAGGGGGAGCGTCAGAAATTACAGCAAATTAATGCCTTTGCGCAGCAGCTTGGTTTTGACATATCGGCTGATATCGCACCAGCTGTTTTTGATGATTTAGGCTTAACCTTTAAAGATATTGGCTATTTGAAGGAACATTATTATTTGGCAGCCTTACGTTTAGATATGGGATTTTCTGGTCAGGAAGAAGCGTTGATGTCACTTGACGCAAGTAATCTAAAAATAGAATTAAACATTAGTAACGGGACGAAATATGTAGACAATATTGTTTCTTACCAGCCCAATAAAGAGAACATTATCGGGTGTCATAATTTTTATCCAAGACGCTTTACTGGGCTATCTCGTCAGCACTTTTTACAAACATCCCAACACTTTAAAGCACACAGCTTGAGAACTGCCGCGATGATCTCCTCGCAGCATGGTCAATTTGGGCCTTGGGAGCAAACGGAGTACGGGTTACCTACATTAGAGGAGCATCGTCATCTTCCTATCACTGTACAAGCGAAAGATTTATGGCATACAGGGCTCATTGATGATTGTATTATTGGCAATATGTATGCCTCAGAGGAGGAAATACGTGCGTTAGGTCAATTAAATCGCAATAAGCTTGAAATAAAGGTTGTCCCGTCAGCAGACACGAGTATTTTAGAGGAAACGATTCTTTTTAAAGAGCCCCATTTTAATAGAGGGGATGTCTCTGAGTATGTCATTCGTAGCACACAATCTCGGGTTAAATATAAAAACGGAGATTTTCCTGTGCATGATACACGACCATTAAAAAGAGGCGATATCACGATTGATAATAATTTGGATGTTCGTTATAAGGGAGAGCTACAAATTGTTCTAAAAGAAATCCCAAATGCCGGGTCGAGCAATGTTATCGCTAGCGTTGTTGAGGAAGAACAATTTTTATTAGCACATATTCAACCATGGGCATCATTCGGCTTTACAAAATGAAAAAAGGTGAGAAAGGGATTGAGTCATCAATCTCACAGACTGTAGCCATCGAGAACTTCACTCTCGATGGCTTTTGTCATTTTTCTTTCTTTGTTCAATATTTGATAAACCATTCCATAATCAGAATAGGGGTTTGCTACTAATGGATAAATAAACGAAAAATTAATAGTGGTTTCTAATTTTCGCACTTAATGATCTTGTCGTACTAATTGATCAATCGTAAACATTTCTAATTGTTTACATTCGTTGATTTTATTCTTCGTCAGCATCGTTTTTCACTTTAAAAGTTTACTTTTCATCAACATATATGGATGGAGTTGCTTTATATAGATGTTGAATATAGCGAAGGACGGTGACTCCTGCGGGGAAAGCAGCTCGACACCGCATGTGGAAAGTATCAGCCTGGAGTGGAATCAACCGTTTCCCTTTAGAAAATAATGCCAAGGAAGCATTCCAACTTTATTTTAAAATCCTTGTTTAATTACTGTTATTTGGATGGTTTTCAGTAGGCAATCTTCATTTTTTTCTTTATAATTTTCTCTTGAACAATAACATGATAAAATGTAAGATAGATTTTGATTTTATCTTAGTATATAACTAGGTTTACTAATAAAATATACAGATGGAGAGTGTCAGGATGTTACATCAATTTTCACGTAACGAGCTCGCTATAGGAACAGAGGGTCTCGAAAAATTAAAAAATACAACGGTTGCCATACTTGGTGTAGGTGGTGTTGGTTCATTTGCAGCCGAGGCATGCGCAAGAAGTGGAATCGGTCGCATTATTTTAGTTGATAAGGATAATGTCGATATTACAAATGTCAACAGACAACTAGTGGCATATCTATCAACTGTAGGCAAATCTAAATCAGCTGTCATGAAAGAGCGCATTACAGATATTAACCCAGCATGTGAAGTCATTGATATGCACATGTTTTACACGGAAGAAACCTATGAAAAGTTTTTCGCACAAGGCATTGATTATGTCATTGATGCAAGCGATACAGTGATGTACAAAATTCATCTAATGAAGGAATGCTTGCAACGTAATATTCCTATTATTTCGAGTATGGGTGCAGCAAATAAAATGGATCCTACTCGTTTCCAAATTGCGGATATATCAAAAACACATACAGATCCATTAGCAAAAATAATTCGTACAAAGCTTCGTAAAGAGGGTATTCATAAGGGTGTAACGGTTGTTTTTTCTGATGAAAGTCCAATTGTTGTACGTCCTGATGTCGTAGAGCATGTTGGTAAGCCTGATGCGGCAATTCGTAAGGCAAAGATGCCGCCTTCATCCAATGCCTTTGTACCGTCCGTAGCAGGTTTAATTGCGGCGAGCTGGGTAGTCAATACCATCTTAAAAGATGTAAAAATTACGCGCGTACAAGGATAATGTCAGAGAATTACTAAAAAAAAACAACATAATGGATTATTTTCGTAGAAGTAGCTGCCTCATTGTTTTGAGAAGTAGCTACTTTTTCTATGTTACAATTAGACCGTTGAAAAAAGGAGGCGCATACAGATGGAAAAAATTTATCAAATGGAATATAGAGGTTTAAATCTTTTCGATGAAATTAGCACTGTAGAGTTAGCGATTGATGAAGAGAAGCAAACTATACATATTTTTGATGTTGGACAAGTAGTCAGCCCCATTTTTAATTTTGATGTATCTGCCTATGAATTGTCCGATGGTTTTTATAAAATGGCGGATGTTCTGCGGCATAAGAAAATCTTAACGAATCATCAAGCAGATAATAATGTAACATTAAGTGAATGGTTAATTATGAACAATGCTTATTTTTATATACCTCAAAAGCGCATTAAAAAATATATGCAGGGGAGCATTATTGAAATTGTTGATCGCGCAAAGGAACCCTGGTTATTTGATGATTATGTACAAAGGGTATAATTTTACCAAAATAGTTCGTCTTATGTACATAAAATGCTATTAATTCACGAAATTGTCTTATTTTTTTCATGTCCTCACTACTCCATATAGTTTATTGATATAATTTAAATCATCCATTAGATAATCGATCAGTTTGTTTGGGATGCTCCGAGCTACTTAGTAAATAGCCAGGAAGTTAAAACAGCAAATGACATATGGGAGAGTGGGGAAATGGAAATTCAAGTAATTCGTGATCATTTAGATATTGTCAAACTTCAAGAGAAAATGAATGCCATTGTATTTGACTATTTGGATACATCTAATAATTATCCGAAAGCTATGAGAGGGTTGAATCCTTTATATAGTCAAGTAACAACTTATTATAAAGAGTATGTTGATCATCGATCAGGGGAATTACCAAGCGCAAATACGTATTGGCATTTGTTTATCGATTGTTGTGCAAAATTATGTTATTTTTTAGCTGCATCGACCTATTATTCTTCGAATGCCTTGCAAAAAACGCCTGAAAAAGTGGAGCGTTTATTAACAATAGCAGCTTATTCCTTACCGGGAATTGAACAGGAAGAGAATGAATTATTATTAACAGATATCTTTGCTCTCTTAACGGAAGTGCTAGAGGATGAAGAGAAAATGACAACGATACGCAATGAAGTGCTTGCACAAAAGGGTGATGTGAAGCAGTGTCTGGAACAGTTCAAAGCATTTGTTGATGAAGAACTGACAGCCTAGACATTATTAGACTAGCTATTTTCAGAAAATAGCCTATACGACAAGAATCTACGTAACTTTTGTAAGTAATTCTCGTTTTTCTATACTAGAAAAAAGTGGATTTACTTGCTTCGTTTTGTTTCGTGGGTTCTTTTTTGTTATTTGGAAAGTAAAAAAAGACCATTTTACTTAAAGGGAATTATGATTTTTTGTCGAATTATAGTTAAAAAATGGGTTCTCCTATGATCATTTTATTCAACACTGTAAGAACTTATTGAAAGGGGGCTAGGCAATGATTGTAAACGGTATAAAATTAGATTTGGCGAATTTGGAAAAACCGCTTTTACTAGTTAGTGAGGAAGATGAGCATTTATTTCAACGACTTATCCAACCAACGATTGAGAAGGAACTTATACAGTGTCAATTAGCGCTCTCTACAAGAAAATCTATTTCATTGGTCAAAGATATTTGGTTGGCAATGTATAGGGATCGAGAAAAGTTATACATTAATAGTGGTCATGCCATGCTGTACCCAATTCGTTTAATTCTTTTTGAATTAGTGACACAAGCAGAATCTTTCCAGCGCTTAGCAAAAAAGTCGCGTGGTGATGCATGTCTTTCCCTTATATATGCAGTTATTCTTATACAATTTGTCTTGCAGTGGTTAAAGGATCGGTTTAGTGGAAACCAAGAGGTATATGGTGCATTAAAGCGGTTATACAGAGTGACGGATGATGAATTAACTAGAGAGCCATCCTATGAAACAAGAGAACAAAAAATTGCACAAGCTATTGCTGTAAAAGCAATTCGCTTTGAAGTGAGAGAAAACAATCAAGAATTCGCGAGTGTGTTGTATCAATCGTATAATTTGATTGTTTTTTTGCATAGTAAGGTCAATGAAGAGGATGGGAAAGAATCCCTTCTGTCATTACTTCGACATGTAGCAGAACCATTAAATTTGTTTTATAAAGAGCGATACACAGCAAATAACCAGAGCTTTACAGGATGATCATCAAAGCAGCCCATCCTGTTATTTTGTAAAAAAGCAAAGTCACTATCAGTACTGGAAATCGTGACTTTGCTTTTGTGCTGTTATTGATGGAACGATTTGAGCTTTTCATAGATGCCTGCCATTCGTTTTTCTTCTCCAGCAATAACAGGTTTATAAAATTCTGTTCCTACAAGTTCATCCGGTAAATATTGCTGGTCTACCCAACCACCAAAAGTGCCAATGGGTGTGTTATGTGGATATTGATAGCCAACATGTCCTAAATCTTTCGCTCCCTCGTAATGAGCATCTCGTAAATGATGAGGAATATCACCCGTTTTGCCTTCATGAATTGCTGTAATGGCAGCGTCTATTGCAGCTATGGCAGAATTGGATTTAGAGGCAAGGCACATTTCTATGACGGCGCTTGCGAGTGGAATACGTGCCTCAGGTAACCCTAGTCGTTCAGCTGCTTGGATGGCAGCCAGCATATGAGGACCAACATCGGGATTGGCAAGACCAATATCTTCATAAGCCATCACAAGCAGGCGCCTGCTGACGGCCACTAAATCGCCTGTTTCCAGTAAATGCGCTAAATAATATAAAGCAGCATTGGTATCACTGCCACGTACAGATTTTTGCAAGGCGGAAAGTAAATTATAAAAATGTGAACCTTTTTTATCGCCATAAACACCAATTCGGTTAATGAGATGCTCAATAACATGATCGGCTGCAAGCGTCTGCCCATCAACCTCATCACTCGCATAATAAATGGATTCTAGTAGTGTTAATGCCTTCCGCGCATCCCCGTTTGCGGCTCCTGCAATTTGCTCAATTTGAGTGGGTGTTAATACAAAATGATATTTACCTAACCCTCGTTTTTCATCTGCTAGTGCTTTTTCAATCAACTCAATTAAATTTTCCTTTGTTAGTCGTTTTAGCTGGTAAATTTCTCCACAGCGTGAACGGATAGCTGGATTGACGTCATGGTAAGGATTTTCTGTTGTGGCCCCAATTAATACAATTGAGCCATTTTCAACATGTGGTAACAAAGTATCTTGCTGTAATTTATTGAAACGATGAATTTCATCCAAAAAAAGAAGTACTTTTCCGGAGATTCTGGCTTCTTGTACAATATCCTCCACATCTTTTTTGCCAGCTCGCGTTGCATTGAGTGCAAAGAAAGGGAGCTTGGAGCTTCCTGCAATGGCATTGGCAATAGAAGTTTTACCGATTCCAGGTTCTCCGTATAGCAACATGGAAGGTACATGTTCATTTTGAATCATTTTATACAGGGCTGTATTGGGACCAATGAAATCCTGATGCCCAACTATTTCATCAAGGGTTAAAGGACGCATTCGAAAAGCGAGTGGTTCATTATGCAATTTAGTTCCCCCTTTCAGTCGTTGTCATTTTTTGCTTCGACCATGTTTATACGCTAAAATAAAGCGCTGATTGTTATTTTTGAACGATTTTGAATCGCATTTATTAGTATATCACATCCTTCTAGGTGTATTTCCGAGTTCATCAAGAGGAGATTATGATATACTGTTTGTAGTATTTTGACTAGACTAATTGAGGGTGATAAAATGAAAATTTCAACAAAGGGCCGTTACGGGCTTACGATTATGATTGAATTAGCAAAGCATTATGGTGAAGGGCCGATTCCATTGCGCAAAATTGCTGCGGAAAAGGAGCTTTCTGAAGCATATTTAGAGCAATTAGTGTCTCCGCTTCGTAATTCAGGCTTAGTAAAAAGTGTACGTGGTGCTTATGGTGGTTATATGCTAGCGAATCCACCTAGCGAAATTTCAGCAGCCCATGTTATTAGTGTGCTAGAAGGGCCTATTCAACCAGTAGAGGGTATTGAAAATGAGGAAGCGCCACAACGAGAGTTATGGCTACGTATTCGCGATGCAGTAAAAAATGTGTTAGATACAACGACAATTGAAGACCTAGCACAATATACAGAAGAAAATGTAGCGGAAGGTTACATGTTCTATATTTAAAATGTTCGAGCTAAAGTGCTACGCCCGCATCAATCTCATTCATTTTGTGAAATAGTCTTATCGCAATGGCTATTTTTACGATGAGTGATGTGGGTTTTTGCGCTTCTGATCTTGATTCAGGAGAGGACTCCACTTATGAAGGGTGAGCTGAATGCGGTGCTCATTTTTTCAGTGAGTGTTCAAACGATCACTGAATCAAGATAAAGTCTCTGGCGAAAGTCACAGATTTTGAAGAGAGGTCTGCATGATGCAGGTCAGTTACCGTTGTCACAGAATGTGACGATAGTAGGCTAACTGTTACTCATTAGTTTGAAAAGAATGGACGTATTGTTTATCTGCGCGAAAGTGAAGTGTCAGCGGCAATTACGTCGAGGCGTAATTGATCAAAAAGGAGTTTTCAACATGAATTCATATATTTATCTCGATCATGCGGCTACATCTCCGATGAATGGCCAAGTAATAGAAGCGATGACGACTGCTATGCAGCAGGTTTTTGGCAACGCATCAAGTATTCATGGCGCAGGTCGAGAAGCACGAAAATATTTAGACAATGCACGTGAGTTATTAGCGAAATCCATCGGTGCCCAAGCAGGGGAAATTATTTTCACAAGCGGCGGCACGGAAGCTGATAATACAGCCATTTTAGGCACTGTCTATGCCCGTGCGAACGAAGGGAAACACATCATTACAACACAAGTAGAGCATCATGCGGTGTTACATACTTGTGAAAAACTTGAACGCGATGGCTTTGAGGTGACCTATTTACCAGTAGATCAATTGGGACGTGTAGCGGTTGAGGATGTTCAAGAAGCCCTTCGCGAAGATACTATTTTAGTGACGATTATGTATGGTAATAATGAAGTAGGTACAATTCAGCCTATTGCTGAAATTGGTGAGCTATTACGTGAGCATCATGCCACATTCCATACAGATGCAGTTCAAGCTTACGGCTTGGAGAAAATAGATGTCAACCAATTACAGGTGGATTTATTGAGTGTATCTGCACATAAAATCAATGGTCCTAAAGGTGTTGGATTCCTTTACCAAAAGACAGGAACACCGTTAGCGAGCTTTGCTCTTGGGGGCGCACAAGAGAAAAAACGTCGCGCAGGTACTGAAAATATTCCAGCCATTATTGGTTTTGCGACTGCTGTGCAAGTTGCAAATAAGTTGCGTGAAGAAAAGCGTTCACTATACAATCACTTTAAGCAAATTATGCTCGAAGTTTTTACACAGGAAAAGCTAGCGTTCCATGTGAATGGTGAAGAAAAGCATTCATTGCCTCATGTACTAAATATTAGCTTTAAAGGGATGGAAGTAGAATCGTTTCTAGTGAATCTTGATATGGCAGGTATTTGTGTATCAAGTGGTTCAGCATGTACCGCTGGTTCGATTGATCCATCGCATGTGTTAGTAGCGATGTTTGGGCAAGGAGCAGAGGAATTACGAAACTCCATCCGATTTAGCTTTGGGCAAGATTTAACGGAAAACGATATACGCGATGCAGCGGAAAAAACAGCTCAAATTGTGAAAAAACTAGCTACCAAATAATTTGCGCAATACGACGTTATGTTTCTATATCTTTTGAAGCATCAACTGTAATTAGATAAAAGAAAAGGTGACCACAATGAAAGAAACACGTGACCCCTCACAAATTCGCGTTGTCGTCGGCATGTCAGGTGGGGTAGATTCATCGGTGGCTGCATACTTGTTAAAACAACAAGGGTATGAAGTAATCGGGATCTTCATGAAAAACTGGGATGATACGGATGAAAACGGTGTTTGTACAGCGACTGAAGATTATGATGATGTGATTAAAGTGTGCAATCAAATCGGTATCCCATACTATGCTGTCAATTTCGAGAAACAATATTGGGATAAAGTTTTCACATACTTTTTAGAAGAATATAAAGCAGGGCGTACACCAAACCCTGACGTGATGTGCAATAAAGAAATTAAATTTAAAGCATTTTTGGAGCATGCCATGAACTTAGGCGCCGATTACTTAGCGACAGGACACTATGCACGTATTGATCGAAGTGTTGATGGTGAAGTGAAAATGTTACGTGGCGTTGATGATAACAAAGATCAAACATACTTTTTAAATCAACTATCACAGGAGCAATTAGCCCATGTGATGTTCCCAATTGGCGATATTGAGAAGAAAGAAGTGCGTAAAATTGCAGAGGAAGCTGGACTTGCCACTGCTA
Organism: Lysinibacillus sp. FSL L8-0126; assembly: GCF_038630385.1. NCBI lineage: Bacteria > Bacillati > Bacillota > Bacilli > Caryophanales > Bacillaceae > Lysinibacillus > Lysinibacillus sp. FSL L8-0126. The sequence continues at coordinate 3,015,457 of NZ_CP152028.1, forward strand.
AGAAAAAGGATTCAACAGGAATTTGTTTTATCGGAGAACGTAACTTCAAGGAGTTTTTGAGTCAATATTTACCAGCTCAACCTGGCAAAATGGAAACAATGGATGGCGTTGTGATGGGACAACATGATGGTTTAATGTACTATACACTTGGGCAACGACATGGTCTTGGTATTGGTGGAGACGGTGAACCTTGGTTTGTGCTAGGGAAAGATTTAGAGCGTAATGTGTTACTTGTTGGACAAGGCTTTGACAATGAGTTTTCATACTCTACATCATTGACTGCTGTGAAAATGAACTATACTTCGACAAAAAAATTGCCTGGGAAATTTTCTTGCACAGCGAAATTCCGCTATCGTCAAACAGATACACCAGTAGAAGTAGAAATTTTACCAGATGGTCGTGCACACATTACATTTGCAGAGCCTGTACGTGCGATTACACCAGGACAAGCCGTAGTGCTGTACAATGGTGATGAATGTATGGGTGGCGGTACGATTGACGAAGTCTTTAAAAGTAATGAAAAACTAACATATGTTGGATAACTTGCGTTAAGACTGCTCTTACTGCCTCTTGGCTTTCTAGAAGCAGTCTTTCGCTACATAGAGGTGAAGAACAAATGAATTATAATGAACAGGGCATTCAAGCATTTCAAGAAAAACGTTATGAGGATGCTGCCCAACTATTTACAAAAGCAATTGAAGCAGAGCCCGAAAATGCCATTGGTTATGTGAATTTCGGCAATTTGTTAGCTGTGTTAGAGGATACAGAACGTGCAGAACGTTTCTTCCAAAAGGCGATTACTGTAGATGAAACTGCAGCGACAGCTTATTACGGTTTAGCCAATTTATATTATAATGCGGAACGCTATGCGGAAGCTGCAAAACTGTATGAACAAGCACTTAAACATCAGATTGAAGGGGCAGATGTTTATTATATGATGGGGAAATGCTTTGAGCGTATGGAGAACTCAAAACTGGCATTGCCCTATTTACAACGTGCCGTAGAAATTGCGCCAGAAGATACACAAATTCGTTTAACCTATGCGATTGTGCTATGTGCGCTAGAAATGTTTGAGGAAGGGAAGAGGGAACTGGATCTCTTAATCGAGCAGGATTGGAATAATGCAGATGCACATTATAATTTAGGTGTGCTCTATGCCGTTTCCACAGAACAAACGGAAGATGCAATGTATCATTTGAAACAAGCCTTTACATTACAACCTGAATATGACCAAGCACGATATATATATGATATGATTGCCCAACGATTTAACTGATAGGTGATTAGCAGCAAGTGTCAATTGATGAACTTGCTGCTTTTTTCTATCAAAATGCAAAGCAATCTATAAATCTCATTTATTATTTTTCAGCAAATGAATTCCTTCCTCTTTTATTTTTCGTTCAAACTTGGTAATGTTTGTTATGCAGGAAAGGAAAAGGTGACAGGATGAATAAAGTATTTATTGCACTATTACTTGTAACAGCACTTGCCGCAATTGAAGGAACAATTGTAAGTACGGCTATTCCAAGTATTACAGCTGATTTATTAGGCGTAGACTTAATTAGCTGGATTTATTCCGCTTATTTACTAGCCTCTGCTATTGCTGCGATTATTTTTGGCAAGCTAGCTGATTTATTTGGACGCAAGCGGATGATTATTACAGGGATTATTATTTTTTTAGTAGGCTCGATGTTATGTGGTTTAGCCCAATCGATGGAGCAATTAATTGTCTTTCGTGCAATCCAAGGTATTGGTGCAGGTTCAATTTTACCCATCACATTAACAATGGTTGGGGAGTTGTATAAGACTGAAAAAGCGCGTGCCAAAGGACAAAGCTATTTAAGTATGGTATGGGGCGTGTCTGGCGTAGTTGGTCCATTATTTGGAGGTTTTATTGTAGACCAAGTGTCATGGCACTTTATATTTTTCATTAATGTACCATTTGGTTTAGCATCTATTTATTTAATTGCGAAACATTATAAAGAGCAAATAGAAGCGGTGAAGCGTAAAATTGACTACCTAGGTGCTGTACTATTTACAATTGGCATGGTGGCGTTGTTATTTGTGATTATCGAAAACAGTAAAACGCAGGCTTGGTTATCAGGTCAATCATTGCTAATGTATCTAATTGCGGTTGTCTTCCTTAGTATTTTTATTTGGGTGGAATTACGAGCTGAAGAGCCAATTATTCCGTTAGCACTGTTTAAAAATGGGCGACTAATGGTCATAAATGCCTTAACATTAAGCGGGATGTCTATTGTGATTGGTGTAACGGTTTATATTCCGATATTTGCCCAAAGTGTTCTTGGTAAAAATGCAACACAAGCAGGCTTATTATTAACACCGATGTCTATTTTCTGGACGGTAAACTCCATTATGGCAGGTTATTTAATCGGGCGTTTAACGAATAAAAGAATTATTCAAATGGGGACAATTTTACTGGTTACGGGTACTCTATTACTGGCAAGACTATCTTCAGGTTCTAGCGATTTCAGCGCTTATTTCGCTTCATCATTAGTTGGGCTAGGAATGGGCTTTATCATGCCAATGTTGATGATTTCCATTCAAAAGGTGGCAAATCCGAAGCAGCTTGGCATCTCAATTGGTTTAAACTCCTTTACAAATACATTTAGTCAAGCGATTGGGGCAGCACTATTTGGGATGATTTTTAACTTAGCAACGAGTGAAAAAATGGCTTCATTAGGAAAAGGTGAAATTCAATTAAATGGTGAATTTGCAAGAGGTGGCTTTAGTCTAGAAGAAGTAAGCTTTTTAAAAGAAACTATTGCGAATGGCGTAAGCTATGTTTATGTCGCTACCTTTGTTTTTGCCATTTGTGCCCTGATTTTCTCCTTCTTTGTAGCGACGAAATCCAAGGAGCAGGCATAATCATTACAAAGCTTTAAAACTGTAAAAATCCACCTCACTCTCTGTGAAAAAGAACATTGGACAATTGGGTCTTTTACTTTTCTCACCGAAAGCTAGGTGGATTTTTATGTTCATTTAGTTTTGGTCATAATGACAACGGAGTGTCATTGATTGTTAGGTAGTTCTGTTAAGTATTTCGCTAAATGTGAAATAGGGGTACTGTCTAGTAATGATGGCTCTGCTTCATTTTCTTTTAAAATATTGATCTCTTTATTCAAACGCTCCATTTTTCGATCTAATTCGGCTGCTTGTAGTGCGGCTTCTTTTAATTCAATACGAATATGCTCGGGTACATCTTTGTTATACTTATAATAAATTTTGTGCTCCAAGCTTGCCCAAAAATCCATTGCTATTGTACGAATTTGGATCTCGGTGTAAACCTTTTCCATATGGTCTGACATAAAGATAGGAATTTTAATAATGAGATGTAAGCTTTGGTAGCCATTTTCTTTTGGATAAGCAATATAATCCTTCACTTCAACAACCTCAATGTCATGCTGTGCCTGTAACATGGCACTAACCTTGTAAATATCTTCCACGAAAGAGCAGGTGATGCGAGCGCCTGCTATATCACGAATATTTTCACGAACAGCCTCCATGGATGGGGGAAGCTCTTTTTTCATCATCTTCGCTAAAATACTTTTCGGTGATTTTACACGAGTGGAAATATGCTCAATTGGATTGTATTCATGAATCAACTTAAATTCTTCTTGCAATATATTTATTTTCGTTTCTACTTCCTGTAGAGCAAATTTGTAGGCTAAAAAGAAACGTGTTAATTCAGTTTGGAATGTTTTTAAAGAGTTTACCTCTAGTCCAGTTTTCATAGTTTGTAAATCCTTTCTAGTTGGTTTGTGCCATTTTTATTTTCTGTGTGGCTGTCATCCCAATGAGATAGCCAATAATGGGTGAAATTCCATAGCCCATAATAGGCATTGGAAAATGGCCAAAGAAAGTGACAAGAATTGTCATCAAGAAATAGAGTCCTAATATATCTTTTTTCCATGTGATAAAGAATGGATAGACTAATAATAGAAGGGCTCCAACTCCTAAAATAAGTAACATACTTCCCATATCTGCTACTAAAAATATTATTTGCTCTACATATGGTACAGGAGCTAAATGATCGATGTAAATCCAGGGTGTAAAGACATATAGGGTTAGTATGATTAGCGTAATATACTGCCATTTAGGGTTTTCTATAGCTCGCCATAAAATAATGGTGGAGGCACAAGCAAAAGCAGTAATTTGCCCTGCATCTGGTTGCAATAGTAAAATACCACCTATGAGAATCATGAATCCTATAACATATGGTAAATAATTACTTTTTGATAGCCTCCACAAATAAACAATGAGCATAGGTAAAATAATACTGGCCATATAAAAATTGAATGGACCCAAAGTTACCCATCGGTGGACACCCTCTAAGCCATTAAACCAAAAGGGCAGAATAAGTAAAATAGTTAAAATAGATGTGACCAAAAGAGGGTTCTTATGTAGTTCTATTAGGGGTGTTTTATTTAAAATGACATAGCAAAAACAAACGCCTAACATCCAGATGAATATATTTTGTATCCAAATACTTATGTCTACACCGTAGAAGATCATAGCGATCGTTCCTATAAGAAGTGCGGGAAGCATAAAAAAATAAGGTAGTATATGTTTAATATGGAGTTTAGTCATGTGACCCCCTTATACGTAATGCTATACAATATATAACTCATATGACAAACAAAAGGTTTCAGAAATTGTTGAAAGGAATAGAGGAGACGGAGGTGAGAAAATGAAAAAAAGGAGCTAGTGCCCCTTCGGTTTAAGTAATAATTTCAGCATTTAAGTTATAGCGCTTATTAAATTCATCGACAAAAACCTGTAAATCAATATATGTTCCGATATACGGTTTTGTTTCTTGATCGCGTAACAAGCCACAAGTTGCCTTTAATGATTTTGAAAACTCTAGTAACATTTGTTCGTTGTCCAGTTGCACGTGAATCACAAGAGAATGATCTTTTTTATTTACTTTAAAATATTTACCATCTATGATTCTCTCTAAATTTGTTTCTTGAAATGGAAAAACATAATCTTTATAAATTAGCTTCACAAGATCCCACCTCTTTCACAATAGTTTACTACATCTGTATAAGGTAACTCCCCACCAAAAATAGAGAGGGCACTGCCAATGGTTACATGCAATTTTCCGTTGGCTAATTGATTAAATTTTTCTAAATCCTCCAGCGAACGAACACCACCTGCATAGGTAGTAGGAATAGAAGTCCAGGCAGCCAAATCCCTTACTAGGCTTTCCTGCATTCCCCCCTTTTTTCCTTCAACATCGACGGCATGAATTAAAAGTTCATCACAAAAATCTTCTAGATAGGCAATAGATGCTGCATTGACTTCGAAGTGACTATATGTAGTCCATTTATCTGTCATGACAAACCACTTTCCATCACGCATCTTGCAGCTAAGATCAATGACTAGACGTTCTTTACCTATCAGTTGGTTTAAACACTTTAAACGTGCTAGGTCTAGCTGTCCATCATGAAAAATATAGGATGTCACGATAATATGCGAAGCGCCTGCTTCAATATATTTTTGTGCATTATCAGCCGTGATGCCGCCACCAATTTGTAAGCCCTGAGGATAGGCTGCTAAAGCGGCTAAGGCGGCTTCTTCATTCCCAGAACCAAGCATGATAACATGTCCACCTGTTAAGCGATCTTTTGCAAACATTTGTGCATAGTAGCTAGCGTCATGTGTAGAAATAAAATTTTCTACGACAGCTTGATTTGCATAACCCAAAGTACTTCCTACAATTTGTTTTACTTTGCCATCATGTAAATCGATGCAAGGTCTAAATTCCACTAACTTCACAATCCTTCCGTGCGACTAATTCTTATTTATCATAGCATGGAATAAGAGATAAAGGCAGAGAATTGTCATTTGTCGCAATAATGTAAAAATAAAGTAGAGAATACATTTTTATCTACGATATTTTGATGAGGCTATGGTAAAATAAAAAGATTGAAGACAATAAGAAAGGACGGACCGAACATGACCGATCATCTAGATTTATTTGAACTCAATAAATTCTTTATACTCGGACGTCCAATCGTCTCTATCTTTCATAATGCACAAAATATGTATTCGATTGTACGTGTGAAAATACAAGAGACGAACTTACAATATGAAGATAAAGAAATTATCGTTGTTGGTTATTTTCCACCATTACAAATGGATGAACAATATCGTTTTACGGGTATCTTAAAACAGCATCCTAAATATGGTGCTCAATTTCAAATCGAGACATTTACGAAAGAGGTTCCTGCAACTGAGCAAGGGATTATTCATTATTTATCTAGTGACTTATTTGTAGGAATTGGGAAAAAAACGGCTGAAACGATTGTAGAAAAACTAGGGGCTAATGCTCTTCGTGTTATTTTAGAAGATCCTAGTGCACTTGACGCCGTTCCACGCTTATCCACTGAAAAAAAAGAAGTTATTCATCGCACCATCGAACAAAATCTAGGCCTAGAACGTGTGATGATTCAACTGAATGAGTGGGGCTTTGGTCCACAGCTCGGTATGAAAATCTATCAAACCTATCGAACTGAAGCCATAGAATTACTAACTGAAAATCCATATCGCTTGATCGAAGATGTTGAAGGCGTTGGTTTCTTTCGGGCTGACGAATTAGGGGCTAAACTAGGAATTACTGGTAAACATCCTGATCGTGTCAAAGCAGCGATATTTCATGTGTTAAATACAGCTGCTTTATCAGATGGACACGTCTATTTAGATGCGGAGCATGTCCTACCGCTTGTAAAGGATATGCTTCAACAAAGTCAGCGGCAGGAGATCCCGTTTGAGGACATTTCTAAAGCCTGTATTGAGCTACGTGAAGAAGGTAAAATTTGTGGTGAAGAAACTAGATTATATTTACCATCCCTTTATTTTTCTGAAGTAGGGATTGCCTCTAAAATCGTATCGCTCATTGAGCGAAATAATAAGGCTGAGCATTTTAGTAAGGACGAAATTAGAAAAGCCATTGGAGAAACAGAGGAGCTACTCAATGTCACCTACGCTGAGACACAAGCAAATGCTATTGAACAGGCTTTAAATTCAGCCGTCATGATTTTGACAGGTGGACCGGGTACTGGAAAAACAACGGTTGTACGTGGAGTGGTTGAAGTTTATGCAAAGCTACATGGTTTATCATTAAATCCAAAAGAATATGCTCAAAAAGAAGAACCATTTCCTATCATCCTTTGTGCACCAACTGGACGTGCTGCCAAGCGGTTAGCTGAATCAACTGAGCTTCCTGCAATGACCATTCATCGTCTACTTGGCTTTACAGGGCAAGAAAAAGAGGAAGAAACAGAGCGTGAGGTAACAGGAAAGCTCATCATTGTGGATGAAATGTCTATGGTGGATACATGGCTTGCCCATCAGTTATTAAAAGCTTTACATGAAGATGTCCAGGTTGTTTTTGTAGGGGACCAGGACCAGCTTCCACCAGTAGGGCCAGGACAGGTGTTAAAGGATTTATTAGCATCAAAGCAACTGCCAACTGTTGAACTAACAGATGTTTATCGACAAGCAGAGGGCTCTACAATTATTGAGCTTGCCCATCAAATTAAAAAGGGAACGATTCCAAATGATTTAACAGCTAAAACATCTGATCGTTCGTTTATAAAGGCTTCAGCCGATCAAGTTGCCAATGTTGTCACGCAGGTTGTCAAAAGTGCAGTAGCCAAAGGACAGGAAATTCGCAATATTCAGGTGCTAGCACCCATGTATAAAGGTACGGCTGGTATTGATAATTTAAATAAAATGATTCAAGAGCTCATTAATCCAAATGATACGGGAACAAGAAAAGAGCTGGTCTTTGGTGATGTGACTTATCGCATAAAAGATAAAGTACTTCAGTTGGTCAATCAACCTGAGAGCAATGTTTTTAACGGAGATATGGGCGAGGTCATCAGTATTATTAAAGCAAAAGAAACGATCGAAAAACAGGACTTACTGATCGTATCCTTTGATGGTATCGAGGTAACTTATCAACGCAGTGATTTGAACCAATTGACACTAGCCTATTGCTGCTCTATTCATAAATCTCAAGGCTCTGAGTTTCAAACAGTTATTATGCCAGTTGTCAGAGGATATTCAAAAATGCTGCGGCGTAATCTCTTATACACAGGGATTACTCGTGCTAAAAACTTTTTGATTTTATGTGGTGAACCCGATGTACTTGCAGATGGCTTACAGCGTACAGATGACCTACAGCGTTTCACTTCTTTACGTGCAAGACTTAATCCGATGGATATCAATGAAGAAATTGTGGAAGTGGAGGCTATGTCAATAGAGGAGCAGGAGTTGAACAATCCCGTCTCCATAGCACAAAAGCTAACAGTAGAAACAGCACCATATATTCATCCAATGATTGGGATGAATGATATCTCCCCTTATGATTTTTTAAATGACTAAAATAATTACTATTTGCTGTATATGCCCGATTAGACTGTCTAGTCGGGCTTTTCTATTTAGCCCATCGTCACCTAATATTTGGACATTTCATATACTAGGTGAGTACAAAAACATAGGGAATGTATAGGGGTGACAGCATGCCAATAATGACAGGGCAACAGTATATTGAACGTATAGATGCTTTAAAAACGTATATTTCGATTGATGGGGAAGTCGTGACAGGAAAGGTGTCAGAACATCCTGCATTTAAGGGGATTATGCAGAGTCAAGCAAAACTTTTTGACTTACAACATCAAGGGGCTCTTCTTGAAAAAATGACCTATGAATCGCCAACTAGCAAGCAGAGAGTTGGCATGTCTTTTCTTCAAGTAATGACGCCAGAAGATCTTGTGAAAAGGCGCCATGCGGCAAGGGAATGGGCATTATCTTCCCATGGTTTTATGGGGAGAAGCCCAGATTATATGAATACGACCTTAATGGCCTTAGCTTCAGCGTCAGACTTTTTAAAAGATAAGCCAAATTGTTTTCCAGAGCATTTACTGAAGTTTTATGAGTATGCTCGTGAGAATGATATTACTATGACCCATACCTTTATCGAACCACAGGTAAACCGTAAGCGCTATTACTATGAGGATGAAGAAGTGACGATTGCTGCCAAAATTATTGACAAGACGAGTGAAGGTTTAATCATTAAAGGGGCGAGATTACTAGCAACACAAGGCGGCATAACGGATGAACTGCTCGTTTTATCAACAAATGGTTATGATGAAGGAAAAGGTTTCGGCTTTTCGATACCGAGTAATACGAAGGGCTTAAAGTTTTTATGTCGCCAATCTTTTGTAGGTGGAGATTCCTCATTTGATTATCCATTAAGCTCTCGTTTTGAAGAAATGGATGCGATTGTTGTTTTTGATGATGTAGTTGTCCCTTGGGAACGGGTTTTTTATTACGAAAATGTAGATGTTGCCAATCAATTTATGAATGTTAGTGGCTTCCAAGCATACAGTTTACATCAAGTACTTTCTCGGCAAATTGCGAAGACTGAATTTGTATTAGGTGTTGTGCAGTCGATTGTGGACACCATTAATATCGGTGATTATCAACATGTACAACAAAAAGTAGTGGATGTAATTGTGACACTAGAAACGATGAAGGCAATGCTCGTAAAATCAGAAATAGATGCACAGCGAGATATGTTCGGCTTTCTTCGACCAGACCTCTCAACTTTGCAAGTAGCCATTCAAATTTTCCCGAGAGTATATCCGACTTTTACGGAAATCATCCAACAACTTGGGGCAAGCGGCTTAATGTCCATACCAAGTGCCAAAGCATTTGCAGCAGATGAAGGAGATCTTGATCACTATTTGCAATCATTCCAAGATAAAGGCGAAGAGCGAGTGAAAAAATTTCGTTTAGCTTGGGATTTAACAATGAGTAGTTTTGGCACAAGGCAAACACTGTATGAACGCTTTTTCTTTGGTGATCCAGTGCGTTTATCTAGCCTGCTCTATCAATCGTATAAACGGGACCAATTCGTGCAAAGAGTAGAAGACTTTTTAAAAAATGAATGATTTACAGTTTGACAGTTTGAATTCAATCCGCTATGATTTATAGGAATAAAAGAATAACATCCCTTCGTTAGGTGAGGCTCCTATGCTGGAGATACGCTACTACCCAAAAATGTCGAGAGACGCCAATGGGTCAACAGAAATCATCGAAATAAGGTGTTTTTTAACGTAGCTGGACATATTCCTATGCCGCATAGTGCTAAAACTCAACGTTTGAAGGTAACACGCATGCAACGATTTTTTATTGCTCTTTTTTGATATGTGTATTCAACACGCCTTCATTCGTAGAAGGCGTGTTTTTGTTATGAAAGGAAGGTGATGAGAAATGGATAGTAGTCCTGAACCGAATAAGTATCATTCTAGGCAAACGGAAACAAATAAAAGGCATCCATTTCGGATCACCAACGCAGACAAAAGGCGATAAAGGATGACCTTTTGTTTCCCTCAATAACAAAACATGAGGTGAAGTGCAATGATTAAAATCCACTATTTTAATAGCAGCAACAAGACAGTCCAACATGATTTCAACATGAAGGATTTACAACTACCTATTCATAATGAAGATTTATTATGGGTAGATTTATATGCGTATAGTTATAATGAATTGAATAATATAGCAGATGTATTTGGCTTTCATCCATTAGCGGTTGAAGATTGCTTACATGAAGGCTCCCGTCCGAAAATGGACAATTATGGCGATTATAAATTTTTTGTTTTCCATGCACCCATTTATAATGAAAAAAGTAATAATGAAATTACAACCGTTGAGCTCAATATTTTTATGGGTCCAAACTATGTTGTCACTGTACACAAACGGAAATTGCAATGGCTAGGTCACATGGAAAATGTTTGTGTTAATCGTTCCGAATATATGGAAAAGGGTACTGATTTTTTATTGCATACCATTATAGATGGCATTACAGATGAATATTTTCCAGTATTAGAGCGAATTCGAACTCGCATAGATGAACTAGAAGAAGAAATTTATGAGTATCAACCTAAAGTAGTGACTGAGGAATTTCTTGCACTAAAGCGGGCCATTATTTTAATTCGCCAGGCCATCATGCCGCAAAGAAGAATTTTTTCAACAATCAATGGTCAGTGGAAATTTGAGATACAGGAAGAAAATATCCCATTCTATAAAGATTTAAATGACCATCTAGAACGTATTGTTGACTCTACAGAGACATACCGCGATTTAGTTAACAGTACACTCGACACATATTTTTCAATTAATAGTGGTAAATCCATTGAAAAGCTGAATTTACTAACAGTTATTTCTACAATAATGTTACCATTATCTGTGATCACTAGCTTTTTTGGTATGAATGTGCCGTTACCTTATCAGGATTCACCTATTGCAACGATTGCAATCAGTGCTTTTCTAGTGCTCTTTACTTGGGGTATGTGGGTATATTTTAAAAAAATGATTGCTTAGATAGCATTAGTCATAGTAGTACTAATTGACAGCACAATAGATTTTTTTTATAATTTCGTTAGAAAAAGTAAAACGATGATGGAAAAAGTACGTATTTGTGCGTGTACAAGAAAGGGATTTCTAGGCTGGAAAAATCCTCACGACAGCAAATGCCGAAAGCTACTCCAGAGTGCAGCTAATCCCTGCCGTTCACTGACGTTACAAGTGCTAAAGAGGTAAGTAAGCATTTTTTACTTACAACTAGGGTGGTACCGCGAGACAAATGACAAGTCCTCGTCCCTTTTTTGGGGATGAGGGCTTTTTTTATTTTCTTCGATAGTACTCTCCAAAGTGTAATTCATGTAGATCGCAGGATTCTTATCGTGATTTTACAATATAAAATAGGAGGAATTTATCCAATGAAAGCAGTAGATATTCGCCGTATGTATTTGGAATTTTTTAAAGAAAAGGGACATCATCATGAGCCATCAGCGCCACTTGTGCCAATAAATGACCCATCACTACTATGGATTAACTCAGGTGTTGCCACTCTTAAACCATATTTTGATGGTCGTGTTATTCCTGACAATCCACGTATTACGAATGCACAAAAATCGATTCGTACCAATGATATTGAGAACGTTGGGAAAACAGCTCGTCACCATACATTCTTTGAAATGTTAGGAAACTTCTCCATTGGTGACTACTTCAAAAAAGAAGCAATCCATTATGCTTGGGAGTTTTTAACGGATAAAAAATGGATGGGCTTTGATCCAGCGTTATTATCTATCACAATTCACCCTGAAGATCAGGAAGCATATGATGTTTGGCATCAAGAAATCGGTATTCCTGAAGAGCGTTTAATCCGTTTAGAAGGAAACTTCTGGGATATTGGAGAAGGTCCATCTGGTCCTAACTCAGAGATTTTTTATGATCGTGGTGTAGAATATGGCTCAGATGAAAATGATCCTGAAATGTATCCAGGTGGGGAGAACGAACGTTATCTCGAAATTTGGAACCTTGTGTTCTCGCAATTCAACCATAATCCTGATGGTACATACACACCCCTACCAAAGCAAAATATTGATACAGGTATGGGCTTAGAGCGTATTGTATCTGTTGTTCAAAATGTACCAACAAACTTCGATACAGATTTATTCATGCCAATCATTGAAAAAATCGAGGAATTTGCCAACCGTAAATATAAGCGTCCTAGCGAAGTAGATTTAAATGAAATTTTCGGCTCAGAAGAGGATATTAATACACCGTTTAAAGTTATTGCAGACCATATTCGTACAGTAGCTTTTGCCATTGGCGATGGTGCTCTTCCTTCAAACGAAGGACGTGGTTATGTATTGCGTCGTTTATTACGCCGTGCTGTTCGTTATGCTAAACAAATTGGCATTGAGAAGCCATTTATGTTTGAACTGGTACCAACTGTAGGGAAAATCATGGAAGACTTCTATCCAGAAGTAACGGAGAAATGTGAATTTATTCAACGTGTCATTAAAAATGAAGAAATTCGTTTCCATGAAACATTGGACGGTGGTTTAGCAATCTTTAATGCAGTAGTGGAATCGCAAAAAACAGCTGGCCACGATTATATTCCTGGTGCAGATGCCTTCCGTTTATACGATACGTATGGCTTCCCAATCGAATTAACAGAGGAATATGCAGAAGAAGTGGGCATGAAGGTTGATCATGAGGGCTTCGAGGCAGCGATGGAAGAACAGCGTGAACGTGCTCGTGCAGCTCGTCAAGATGTTGATTCTATGCAAGTACAAAATGAAGTATTAGCAAACTTAACAGTTGCAAGTGAATTTGTTGGCTATGATACGTTAACGGTTTCTACTGAAATCGCTGCAATGATCGTCAATGGTCAAGTAGCAAAAGTTGCTTCTGAAGGACAAGAAGCATTCGTTATTTTAGCGAAGACACCATTCTATGCAGAAATGGGTGGTCAAATTGCTGATAGCGGTACCATTTCAAATGATCGTTTTACGGCTATCGTAAAAGATGTTCAAAAAGCACCGAATGGTCAACCGCTTCATACAGTAGTAGTTGAATCTGGTGAAATGCATGTAGAAGATGCAGTGCAAGCAGTGGTCAATCGTGATGACCGTAATTTAATTATTAAAAACCATACAGCGACACATATTATGCAACGTGCATTAAAAGATGTGCTAGGCGATCATGTTAATCAAGCTGGTTCATATGTAGGTCCTGACCGATTACGTTTTGACTTCTCTCATTTTGGTCAAGTTACAAAAGAAGAATTACAGCAAATCGAGCGTATTGTAAATGAGAAAGTGTGGGATGATATAGAGGTCGTTATTGAAGAAAAAGGCATTGACGAAGCGAAAGCGATGGGTGCAATGGCATTGTTCGGTGAAAAATATGGCGATGTAGTTCGTGTTGTATCAATAGGAGATTATTCGATTGAGCTATGTGGTGGTATCCATGTCAAACGTTCTTCTGAAATTGGCTTCTTCAAAATTGTTTCAGAAGGTGGTATTGGTGCAGGTACTCGCCGTATTGAAGCTGTGACAGGTAAGGTTGCCTATGAAGCAGTAAAAGAGGAAGAAGCTTTATTAAATGAGGCAGCAGCATTATTAAAAGCAAACCCTAAAGATGTCGTGACAAAAGTGCAGGCATTGCAGGCTGACTATAAAGAGTTACAACGAGAAAATGAAGCCTTATCCCAAAAAATCGCAAATGCACAGGCAGGAGCTATCGTTGATGCAGCACAAACAATTGGTGATGTGACAGTTCTATCGACAAAAGTAGATGCGAAAGATAATAATCAACTGCGTCAAATGATGGACGACTTAAAAGTGAAAATGCCAAAAGCAGTTATTGTTCTTGGAGCGGTTGATGGCGAAAAAGTTATGTTATGCGCTGGGGTTTCCAAAGAATTAGTTGGTGGTAATTACCATGCGGGGAATATTGTGAAAATGGTTGCAGAAGCTTGTGGCGGTAAAGGTGGCGGTCGCCCAGATATGGCGATGGCAGGTGCAAAGGATGCCTCAAAACTTGAAGAAGCATTAGTTTCTGTGTATGATTATATTAAATCCATTTAACTTCTTTCAACGAAAAGAAGTGAAAGCCTCTGGCTGATTCCGAACGTAATTATGCCGAGGTATAATTGATAATACGCCAAAACATGTTATAATAAAGAGAAATTGGAGATGAGCTTGTCTGCACATCTCCTTATTTCTGAAAGCGAGGTGCTGGTCATGAGTTCATTTGATCAAACGATGAAATTTAATTTTCCAGAAGAATCAATGGAACAGGAAGTCAAGCAAGTAATGTTGAAAGTACATTCTTCATTAGAGGAAAAGGGATATAACCCTATCAATCAGATTGTTGGTTACTTACTTTCTGGTGATCCGGCGTATATTCCTCGCCATCAGGATGCTCGTAATTTAATTCGCAAGCTTGAGCGTGACGAAATTCTAGAGGAGCTTGTTAAATTTTATATTAAAAAGAATAACGAGGACTAGAAATGAGAATTATGGGATTAGACGTTGGGTCGAAAACTGTTGGGGTTGCTGTTAGTGATGCACTCGGGTGGACTGCCCAAGGTATTGAAACCGTAAAAATTGATGAGGCTAACGGAGAGTTCGGCATTGACCGCATCGCCGAGCTAGTAAAGGAATATGCTATAACAGAATTTGTTGTAGGATATCCGAAAAACATGAATAATACGGTAGGACCGCGTGGAGAAGCATCTGAGGACTATAAAAAGTTGTTGGAAGGAACATTTTCACTACCGGTTAAGTTATGGGATGAACGTTTAACGACGATGGCTGCAGAACGTATGCTAATCGAAGCGGACGTGAGTCGCAAAAAGCGCAAGCAGGTCATTGATAAAATGGCGGCTGTGATGATTTTACAAGGCTACTTAGATAGCAAAAATTAATTGATGAGGTGACTTAGGCATGACACACGAGCATAACCATGAAGAAGAACTACATGTTCAACACATTACAGTGATTGACGAAAACGGAAACGAGCAGCTTTGTGAAGTGATTCACGTTCATGAATCTCCAGAGTTTGGCAAATCATATGTGTTTTACTCAATGGTAGGCGCAGAAGAAGATGAAGATGGCTCAGTTGAAATCTTCGTATCTTCATTTGTACCATCTGAAAATGGTGAAGATGGTGAATTAACACCAATCGAAACTGAAGCAGAGTGGGATATGGTAGAGGACGTTTTAAATGCTTTAGAGGATGAAAACGAAGAATAATCTTCTAACTCAAAGCTTGGAACAAGGATCGCAGCTTGCATTCCTTGTTCCTTTTTTATTGAGCCTCTGTCTAGTAGTTGAATTGTGGAGATACATGTGGGTTTCGCTCAAGAGTGTTGTAAATCGTTCGTAAAGTGAGAGAAACCGCTCAAAAGTAGGGTGACAGCACTCATCAAATGACTGGAACTACTCAAGAGCCCGCTAATAAAATACGCAACAATAATAGCGTGGGGGTAAATAAAATCCACTTAATAAATGACAGCAAAGGTATAAAGGAGGAACCCAAATGAATGAAGAAACACAAGAATTTACGATAATAGTCGAAGGTGGCAAAGAGCAAAAATGCCGTGTGGTCTTTACATTTGATGCAGAGGACAAGTCTTATGTGCTATTTTCACTTGTAGATGACAAGGGGCAAGAAATCCCGGGGGATATTTCAGCGATGACCTTTGATTATGATGACAATACGGGTGAAATGGCCAATTTACAGCCAGTTGAAACGGATGCCGAATGGGAAATGATTAATGAGGTAGTGTTGACACTTCTTGATGAATTCGATGCAGAGCCCCAGCTTATTACTGTGACCAATGAAGATGGAACAGATCAAATTTGTGAGGTTATTCATACTTTTTCATCTGAGCAATTTGGTAAATCGTATGTTTTATATGTTCCAGCGACGGATGAACCTATGGAAGAACGTGATATTTTTGCAGCTCAATATTTGTCTGGAAATGACGGTTCTATAGAAGAATTATTACCAATTGAAACGGATGAAGAATGGGCCTTTGTTGAGGATGTATTAAACGAATTGTAAAAACTGTGAGTGGTTGTTAGCCACTCACAGTTTTTTTTATGTTGTTGAAAAAAGGTGATGTCAATAGCAGAAAAAGAACCTTTAGCAAGGCGAGGGGTTGATTTCCGTTCCACCAGCGTCCTTTCCAGGGGGTGTCCGATGAGCCACTTCTGAGCTGCACCCAAAATATTGGACTTAAAAATCTACTATAGGGGGTGCAGGTAGTGATTTCTGATGAACAAAAATTAGCCGCAGTTCTAGCTTACTTTGAAGAAAAAGAAAGTACGTATCAGATTGCCAATCGATTACAGAGGGATCGACAGTACATTCGATTATGGATTGAATTATATCGCTATCATGGCATCGAAGGAATTATTCGTCCTCAAGGGTTCACGAATTACGAAGATTCTTTTAAAATAAAAGTAATTCAACACCTGATAGAGACGGGCGATTCGCTCCTTCAGACTGCTGCGAAGTTTAATATTCCTTCCCGTGAAACCGTTCGGAGATGGAAAAAACAATGGATGTCAACGGCTGGTGAGGTGCTCTATCAAGTAGAAAAGGAGCGCCAATCAATGCCAAAAAAACAACCACCTTCGTCCGATTTAAATGGAAAAACAACGGATGAGTTAAAAGCCGAAATTGAGTATTTACGGATGGAAAATGCCTATTTAAAAAAGTTGAAAGCCTTAGTTCAAGAAAAGGATGCCTTCAAATCCAAGAAAAAGTAAGAGCTGTCTATGAGCTAAGGTTGGATTTTCCTCTTCAAGCTCTATTAAAAGTCGCGAAACTTAAGAAAAGTACGTATTATTATCATCTCCAAAAATGGGTAAAACCAGATAAATATCAGGCGATCAAAGAACGAATTCAGACGCTTTTTCATTACCATAAGGGGCGTTATGGCTATCGTCGTATTTGTTTAGCCCTCCGAAATGAAGGGTTTTTCATCAACCATAAAACGGTCCAACGATTGATGCAAGAATTGGGCTTAAAAGGGACGGTACGCCCTAAAAAATACCGTTCGTATAAAGGGACAGTCGGCTATGTCGCAGAGAATGTCATCCAACGTGATTTTGAAGCCACTGCACCCAATCAGAAATGGGTAACCGATGTAACGGAGTTTAAAATAAACGGTCAAAAAATCTATATATCCGCTGTATTAGATTTATTCAATCGAGAAATCGTTGGGTATGAGGTATCAAAATCACCTAATTTTGAGTTAGTTCAACAGTCTTTTAAGAAGGCGTTTACGTATACAAAGTTATCGAAAAAGAGTGGCTTAATCGTCCATTCTGATCAAGGATGGTTATATCAAATACCACGTTTTAAAGCGTTATTGGCAACACATGAAATCAAGCAAAGTATGTCACGGAAAGGAAATTGTTTAGATAATGCCGTGATAGAAAGCTTTTTTGGCATTATGAAATCAGAATTTCTATACGCAACAACGTTTAAGAACTACGAAGCATTCAAAAAAGCGTTAGTAGACTATATCCACTACTACAATCATGAACGGATAAAAATAAAACTCAACGGAAAAAGTCCAGTTGAGTTTCGAAGAGTTTCTTAAAAGTTCAAATTTTTGGGGTCAGTTCATAGCGAGACAGGCGAGCCTCTAAACGGAGCGGTAGCAGAGGAAGCGGCTCGGCGCTCGCCCACAGGAAAGCAAGTAGCCTGTAACGGAAATCCATTTTCACCTTTCACAAAAATACTGTGAATCGTTTTGTTTTTCAATACTATGAAACCTCTGAGTGGTTGTTAGCCACTCAGAGGTTTTTGTTTTATTAATAGAAATTTTCTATCAAGGGTCTAAAAATATTCTATCTGCAAATGGAATTTTTGCATTTTCGATTAAATTTAATGAATTTTCGAGAAAAAATATGCATTTTAACTTTAAATTTTCTGAATTTTTTAATAAATGGAACAAAAGGAGCATTGACCAATTCTTAGTAAATAGATAAGATTTGTTTTAAATTAAACCAAGTAAATTTATTAACTAAGGAGGTAATGTGATGAGACTAGGTTGGAAATGGCTTATCGGTGCATTGGTAATAGGCTTGTTGGCTGGTTGCACAAACAAAGAAGAGGCTACTAAAGAGGAGATTGTAACATTAAAAGTAGGGGCAGCCAATGTTCCTCATGCGGAAGTATTGGAGTATTTAGCAAAAGATATTGAAAAAGATGGAGTGAAACTAGACATTACCATTATAAAAGATGCTGTGCAAGCGAACCAACAAACGGCAGATGGTGAGTTGGATTTTAACTATTTTCAACATGTCCCTTTTTTAGAACAGTCGAATAAAGAAAGTCATTTAGATTTAGTCAGTGTAAAAGGAATTCATATTGAGCCATTTGGTGTGTACTCAAAAAAAATAAAAAAAATTAGTGATTTGCCACAAAATGCAAAGGTTGCTGTACCTAATGATGTTGTCAATTTCTCAAGAGCGTTACTACTGTTTCAAAATAATGGTTTGATTGAATTAGATAAAACGAAGAAAGGTGATTATACAGTCGAAGATATTGCGAAAAATGAGAAGAGTATTCAATTTATAGGTGTTGATTCTCCACTACTTGTTCGTTCATTAGATGATGTAGAAGCAGCTGCTATCAATACAAATTACGCATTAGAAGGGGGCTATAATCCTGTGAAGGATGCACTGATTATAGAAGATTCAGAATCACCTTATGTCAATATAATAGCCTCGACAAATGAAAAAAAGGATGATCCAGCTATACAAACAATTGTTAAGTGGTTAACAAGTGAAAAGGCACGTTCGTTCTTTGAAGATCAATATAAAGGTGCTGTTGTCCCAGCATTTTAAAGCTGTGCAATCACATAAATGCTAAGGAGGTAGACGTGCATGATTGAGTTTATTGAGACAACAAAAGAATTCCAGGTCGGTACTTCGACTGTAACGGCTCTAAATAAAATCAATTTAACAATTCAGAGGGGGGATATTTTTGGTGTTATCGGTTTTAGTGGTGCTGGTAAGAGCACACTGATTCGGACAGTAAATTTACTGGAGGAGCCAACATCTGGGCAAGTACTTGTGAATGGCAAAGAATTAACCACGCTCACTAAAAGGCAGCTTCGAGAGGAGAAGAAAAATATCGGCATGATTTTTCAACACTTTAATCTCCTGCATTCTAAAACAGTATTTGAAAATGTAGCAATGCCTTTAATCATAAGTGGAGTAAAAAAATCAAATTTGGAAGGTCAAGTAAAAGAGGTTTTAGCATTTGTTGGTTTAGCTGACAAAACGGATCGCTATATTGATGAGCTATCAGGCGGGCAAAAACAAAGAGTCGGCATTGCAAGAGCATTAGTGACAAAACCAACTATCCTTTTATGCGATGAAGCAACTTCGGCTCTCGACCCACAAACGACCAAATCGATTTTAGCCTTACTGAAGAAGGTCAATATCGAGTACGGTATTACAATTTTAATGATTACTCATGAAATGGAGGTTATTCGGGATATTTGTAATCGTGTCGCTGTCATGGAAAATGGAAGAATTATTGAAACAGGCAATGTACTTGAAATTTTCTCCTCACCAAGAGAAGAGACAACTAAAAATTTTGTCCAATCGGTTGTTCGTGATGAAGTTCCACCTTCTGTTTATGAGCAGCTAAAAAGTATAGATGCTTCTAAAAAAATTTACAATTTAAAATTCATAGGAGTAGACGTTGGGCAGCCGATTGTCTCACAGGTGGCGAAAAAGTTTGCTGTAGATGTCAATGTTTTATTCGGCAATATCACAGAATTACAAGGAATTCCATTCGGCCATTTAATCGTGGAGCTCGTTGGTTCTGAAAAAGATATACAAAAAGCATTTCTTTTTATTCAGGCTAAAAATATTCAAATAGAGGAGGTTGTTGCACGTGAAAGTGAGCACACAAATCATTATCGACGCGGTTCTAGATACGCTGTACATGGTTAGCATTTCCTTATTTTTTGGTGCTATTTTAGGCTTTATTTTAGGGGTAATCTTAGTTGTGACGAGAAAAGGGCATATTCTTGAAAATAAATTAATCTTCTCGGTTGTCAATCCGATCGTCAATACATTGCGCTCCATTCCATTCATTATTTTACTTGTTGCAATTATTCCATTCACAAGATTACTCGTTGGCACTGCCATTGGTACGACTGCTGCCATTGTGCCGCTAATCTTGCATATTGGACCATATATTTCAAGATTAATAGAAAATTCATTATTAGAGGTGGATGAAGGCATCATTGAAGCAGCCAAAGCAATGGGAGCCTCTCCATTTCAGATTATTCGAAAATTTTTGTTACCTGAAGCCTTCCCATCGTTAATCTTAAGTGTCACAACTGCAACGATTGGGCTTGTTGGTGCGACGGCCATGGCTGGAGCTGTTGGAGGTGGTGGTTTAGGTGATGTTGCCATTACTTACGGATATCAACGCTTTGATAATACAACGATTTTGGTTACAGTGGTCATTTTAGTTGTACTTGTGCAAATTATTCAAAGCATTGGCAACAGTCTTGAACGAAAAATACGTAGGGTGTCTTAGGGGAGAATGTGAGCATGAAAAAACTGAAATATTTAATAGGGCTTTTTACATTACTATTGTTACTAATGGCATGTGCAGAAGCGGATGAAAAAGATACTGTGAAAGTGGGTATCCGTAGCTCGGAATTGAAAACATGGGCGTATATAAAAGAACAGGCTAGTGAGGAAGGTATTAACTTGGAATTAGTAACATTCTCTGCTCAATATGACCCAAATCAAGCATTGGCAGAGGGAGAAGTAGATATTAATGCTTTTCAACATGTTGCATATTTAAATTTATTTAATACGAACAATAACTCGGATTTACAGGCAATTGGCACAACAATAATGGCACCAATTGGCTTATATTCAAACAAATATAAATCGCTAGATGATATAAAAGAAGGTGCAAAAATTGCTGTACCAAATGATCCTTCCAACTGGGGTAGAGCTTTGCTACTGCTTCAGGAGCATGGACTACTAACAGTAACGGATGATTTTGATGGTAACGGTGGAGAAGACCGTATTAAGGATAATCCCAAAAACTTAATCATTTTGCCTGTTGATGGTGCAACAACGCCACGTGTGATGGAGGATGCTGATTTTGCCATTATTAATAATGGAGTTGCTGTAGAAGCTGGTCTTTTATTGAAGGATGCCATCATTCACGAAAGTGAAACAGCTAAGCCATTTATTAATGTTATCGTGGCAAAGGCAGAAGACAAAAATAATGACATATTGAAGAAAATCGTGGAAATTTATCAGCGAGATGAAACGGGGAAGTTTATTAAAGAAGTGTCAAATGGTAACTATATTCCAGTGGAGCTACCACTGGATGAATTAGCAACATGGAAAGATTTCTATTCATATTAGGAAGGGTGATAACAATGACTAGTAAAAAAGAAATAAAGCTAGCCTTGTATTTAATAGGAGCAGGTATGCATGTTGCTGCATGGAGGCACCCATCTGCCCAAGCAAATGCAAGCATCGATATTCAAGCATTACAAAAAGTAGCTCAGATTGCGGAAAGAGGAAAGTTTGATATAGCTTTTGTTGCCGACAGTTTAGCCATTAATCATGAGTCACATCCACATATTTTAAATCGCTTTGATCCATTAATTCAAATTACGGCTTTAGCGGCGGCAACAACTAAAATTGGACTGGGTGCAACAGCTTCAACCACATACAGTGAGCCATATGTGCTGGCAAGACAGTTAATGTCCATCGATCATATAAGCAATGGGAGAGTTGCTTGGAACTTAGTAACCACAGCAGATGCCACAGGAGAAACGGCATTAAATTTTAGCCGCGATAAGCATTGGGAGCATGATCATCGCTATGAACGTGCAGAGGAATTTATCGATGTTGTTCAATCACTATGGGATTCATGGGAAGACGATGCTTTTCTCTATGATCGAGATAATAATTTATTTTATGATCGTCTTAAAGTGCATGAAACATCATTTAAGGGCAACTATTTATCTGTCAAAGGTCCATTAAATATTGCTCGTTCTGTACAGGGGCAGCCTGTTATTGTGCAGGCTGGTGCATCTAAACCAGGCCAACAATTAGCTGCACGTACAGCGGAAGTTGTATTTGTCCATTGGGATGATATTGAAAAATCGAAAGAACACTATCGGCAATTAAAGGCACAGCTTCCTCCCTTTGGACGTAAGGAGGAGGAGCTCCTTGTTTTACAAGGAATTTCCCCAATAGTAGGTGATACAGAGGAGGAGGCAATTCGTAAATTTAATGAATTACAGTCATTGATTGATCCATACGAAAGCTTAAAATTTGTTTCGGGGTACATGGGGAATGTTGACTTTTCAAAGTATTCCCTCGATACACCTGCTATTGAAGTGGAATTCCCAGAAGTTAATAGTATTCAAAGTCACTTCTATGAACACTTAGAGATTATTAAGAAGGAAAATTTAAAAGTTGGTGATTTGTATGCACGCCTTTTTGGACCTGCAAAGCGCGATGCTTTTGTCGGAACACCAACACAAATAGCGGATGAGATGGAGCGTTGGATAATAGAGCAAGCAGCAGATGGCTTTATGCTACAGTTTCCGTTATTACCACGTGATTTAGAAGATTTTGTTGACAAGGTTGTACCGATTTTGCAGGAGCGAGGTATTTATCGTAAAGATTATACGGGCACAACATTAAGAGAACATTTAGGCTTGAAAAAGCCGCTGAATCGTTTTGCTAAAAGTAAGGTGAATCAGGAATGATGGATATTTTTATTCGAAATGAACGAGAGCAAAGGCTTGTTCAATATGCTCAGAATTTAGCGCAACAAATTGAGAAGACAGCTAACCAATATGATGAGAGTGGAAAATTTCCGTTTGAGCATTTTAAAATTTTAGAAGATGCAGGCTATTTTCGACTAACAGTGCCTCAAAAATATGGAGGAGAAGAAATTTCTTTATACGAGATGTTATTAGTGCAGGAACAATTAGCTAGAGGCGATGCTTCCACTGCCTTGTCTGTTGGCTGGCATTTATTGACGTTTTTGAATGTTCGTGAGGCAAAAACATGGCCAGAACCTATCTTTGCAGAATTATGCCGAAAAGCAGTTGAGGAAGGCTCACTTTTGAATATTATTAGCAGTGAACGTGGAAAGGGGAATATTTCTCGGGGGAGTTTACCTGGTACAATTGCTAAAAAGGTGCCAGGGGGATATTGCATTACTGGTGAAAAAGCATTTGCTTCATTAGCGCCGATTTTAAAACAATTCACCATTATTGCTTATCTGGAAGAAGAAAACCTAACAGCGGAATTTCTAATAACGAAAAACGAACAGGTGGAAATTGTTGAAACATGGGATGCAATGGGCATGAGGGCAACAGGTAGTCATGATATTATTTTTCATGATACGTTTGTACCAGAGGCAGCGTTGCTTTACAGACATCATCCAAATGGAGTTAATCGTTTTTTAGCTGATGGTCGAGTCTATTCGTTAGAGATTCCAGCCGTTTATTTAGGAGTGGCAGGAGCAGCAAGAGATTATGCAATTGATTTTGCCAAAAATACGTATTCACATAGCTTAGAAAATACAATCGCTCATGCTAGTCATGTCCAACAAAGGATTGGTGAAATAGAAGTACTTTATCAAACTGCACGAAGAACATTGTATAGTATTGCAACACAGGTAGAACAAAATCCAGCTCTTAAGGAGCAACTATCAGAGTCTGTTAGTATCGCAAAGTATGTAATTTGTAATTACGCCATCGATATAGTAACAAAAGCCATGCAAGTTGTAGGGGGACGAAGTTTATCTAAAGAAAACAAAATCCAGCGTCTATTTAGAGATGTTCAATGTAGTCGCTTTAATCCACCAGCAGATGATGTGGTGATAGCTCAACTTGCTATGGAGTTACTTGCGGATAAGAAGCAAGTAACTTTTCAATTATAGTTTATATAATGAAGATTTTGAACCGTGCAAGATTTTATAGAGAGAGGATCTGCCAGTAAAAATAGCTGGCAGATTTTTTTTACATATACAATTTCTCCTGAATTGTCGATTTCTGTTTGTCGTGAAAGTTGATTTCTAGTATGATATTGATTAGTGATAGGGGGGAAACCCGTGGATAACGGTTCTAAAAAACAAGAAATGTTTTCAAAAATGCAGGAAAGAAAATCTGAGGTAAAAATCGTGAGAAAAATCGTTGCAATTATTGCGATTGTTTTCGTGCTTATAATCGGTGTTGTTGGTATCCTTGGGTACAACTATGTCAAGGGTGCATTAAAGCCACTCGATCCTAATGCGACGAAGACCATTGCTGTGGAAGTACCTATTGGTTCTAGTTTATCATCCATTTCCACGCTGCTAGAGAAAAAAGACGTCATTAAAGATGCACGTGTTTTTAAATACTATGCAAAATTTAAAAATGAATCTCAATTCCAAGCAGGAAATTATGATCTAACACAGGCGATGACATTCGATGAACTGATCGAAAGCTTGAAAACAGGGAAAGTCTACCGTAAGCCTGTCTTTACAATGACAGTTCCGGAGGGCTTAACACTTGAACAAATTGGGAATGTGATTGAAAAGAAAACACCATACACAAAACAGGAATTTATGGATCTTGTGACGAGTGATACATTTGTTCAGCAAATGATGGCCAATTATCCTGAACTTGTCACGGAGGCTGTGTTAGCGGATAATATTCGCTATGATTTAGAGGGCTATCTTTACCCAGCCACTTACTCTTACTATGAAGAAAAACCATCATTACAGGGAATTGTAGAAGAGATGATAGCGGCGATGAATAATGTGGTGAAGAACTATAGTGATGTTTTAGCAGAAAAACAAATGTCGGTGCATCAGCTGTTAACATTTGCCTCATTATTAGAAGAAGAAGCGACAGCTCAAACAGATCGAGAGACAATCGCAAGTGTCTTCTATAATAGAATAAATGAAGGCATGCCATTACAGACAGACCCGACCGTGTTATATGCACTTGGTGATCATAAAGATCGTGTGCTTTTTGAAGATTTAGAAGTGGATAATGCTTATAACACTTATAAAAATAAAGGCTTACCACCTGGACCAATCGCTGGTGCTGGTAAAACTTCTATTGAGGCAACATTAAATCCAAGTCAAACCGACTATTTCTATTTCTTAGCAGATAAAGAGGGTGTTAATCACTTCTCAAAAACATATGATGAGCATTTACAGAAAATAGCAAAATATTTACAAAAAGAAGAATAAGCGTTTAGGAAGAGCAAAAAGTATATAGCAAACAGATGGATAGAAGGAAAGAAAAATAGCTTTCCTTCTATTTTCATGCTATTATAAAGTGTGATTTTTGATCAATCCGTTCATTTATGCGGGACAAATATGCGTGGTAGCAATTGTTGGAGCATATCTAAACAATTGCTCATTTTTGTATGGCAAAGTACCAAGACATCACGTTTGGTCTTTTTCTTTTTGTTGATAAATGATGAAGTACAGACAACGGCAAACGCTCGTTGCCTTTTAAATGAGGGTGAAACAATGGAATTATCAGATGCATATATACAATCATTTATACAGCCACGTAATGAATTGCTTTTAGAGATGGAAGCATACGCGGAGGAGAATCATGTACCGATTATGCAATTAGCAGGTATTGACGCATTAAATCAACTGTTACGTATTCAAAATCCGTCAAAAATTTTAGAGATAGGCACAGCAATTGGCTATTCTGCTATTCGAATGGCAGAGGCATTGCCCAATGCCCAAATTGTTACAATTGAACGTGATCAAGAGCGTGTAACAAGGGCGAAAGCCTATATTCGACGTTCTACTGTATCAGATCGAATTACGGTCATTGAGGGTGACGCATTAGAGGTGAACGACGAGGCTATTGATACGACTTTCGATGCGGTCTTTATCGATGCCGCAAAGGGACAGTATCAACGCTTTTTTGAAAAATATGCCCCTTTAGTGAATTCAGGTGGGGTTTTGTATATCGATAATATGTACATGCATGGCCTGTCTGATTTAGAGCTGAAGGATGTGCCACGTCGTAAGCGGACAATGATTCGCAATTTAAAAAACTTCACAGATTGGATTATGCAGCACCCAGATTATACAAGTGCTTTTTTGCCAGTCGGTGACGGTTTATTACTATGTTTGAAGAGGTGACTACTATGAAAAAACCAGAATTGCTTGTGACACCACAATCTGTAGAACATATAAAAGCACTTTTAGAAGCTGGAGCAGATGCTTTTGTTATTGGTGAGCAACAATTTGGTCTACGTCTAGCTGGAGAGTTCTCTGTTGAAGAGGTGGAAGAAGCGACGAAGCTAATTCACGCAGCAGGTAAAAAGGTTTATGTTGCGGTCAATGCACTTTTTCATAATGAGAAACTAGAGGCACTGGCAGACTATTTAAAAGAAATGCAACGTATCGGAGTGGATCGTTTAATTTATGGTGATCCAGCGGTACTTATTATTCGCCGCGAGCAAGCCGTGACGATTCCATTACATTGGAATCCAGAAACGACTGCTACAAACTGGTTTACAGCGAATTACTGGGGGAAACGTGGTGCAAAGCGTGCCGTATTAGCACGTGAACTTTCTCTTGATGAAGTATTAGAAATTAAAGAAAATACTGAGGTGGAGATTGAGGTACAAGTACATGGCATGACGTGTATGTTCCAATCGAAACGCCCATTACTTGGTCATTATTTCTTATATCAAGATAAGGTGATGGCCATTGAAAACCGTCAAGAAAATCGTAATATGTTCCTACATGACGATGAGCGAAATAATAAATATCCTATTTATGAAGATGTCAATGGGACACATATTTTCAGTCCAAATGATATGTGTATAATTGATGAGCTTGGTGAATTATTCGAAGGTGGCATTGATGCCCTGAAAATCGAGGGTGTTCTACAAACACCAGACTATGTAGTAACGGTTACAGAAATCTATCGCAAAGCCATCGATACGTATTTTGATGAATCAGAAAACGCGTATGAAGAGATAAAAGATGATTTATTAGCACGAATTGAAGATATTCAACCAGCCATTAGACCATTAGATACAGGCTTTATCTTCAAGGAAACAGTTTACTAGGAGGGGCAATACCATGGCATTAGCATTAGAACAAAATGACAAAATCCGTGAGATTGTCGACGGTAAACGTGTCATTACTAAAAAACCAGAGCTACTTGCCCCAGCAGGTAGCTTAGAGAAATTAAAAGTAGCTGTTCATTATGGAGCAGATGCGGTATTTATTGGTGGACGAGAATTTGGACTACGTTCCAATGCAGACAACTTCTCGATTGAAGAGATGCGTGAAGGTGTCGAATTTGCCAAACAATATGGGGCAAAAATTTATGTCACGACAAATATTTTTGCTCACAATGAAAATATGGATGGCTTAGAGCGTTACTTAAAGGATATTGAATCAGCAGGCGTAACAGGAATTATCGTTGCAGACCCACTGATTATTGAAACATGTCGTACAGCAGCACCTAAGCTTGAAATTCATCTTTCTACACAGCAATCACTGTCCAATTGGAAGGCTGTTCAGTACTGGAAAGAAGAAGGCTTACATCGTGTCGTTTTAGCACGTGAAGTAGGCGGAGAAGAAATGAAGCTGATGAAGGAAAAGGTTGATATTGAAATTGAGGCTTTCGTTCATGGTGCAATGTGTATCGCCTACTCTGGTCGTTGTGTTCTGTCCAATCATATGACTGCTCGTGACTCTAACCGCGGTGGTTGCTGTCAATCATGCCGTTGGGACTATGATTTATATGAATTAGAAGATGGTGAAGAAAAAGCACTGTTCGATGACAATCACGCATCTTTTGCGATGAGTCCAAAAGATTTAAAATTAATCGAAGCAATTCCTCATATGATTGAGCTTGGGATTGATTCGTTAAAAGTTGAAGGTCGTATGAAATCCATTCATTATGTTGCGACAGTTGTTTCAGTGTACCGTAAAGTGATTGATGCTTACTGTGCAGATCCGGAAAACTTTAAAATTAAACGCGAGTGGCTCGAAGAATTGGATAAATGCGCCAACCGTGATACGGCTGAAGCATTCTTCCATGATGCACCTGGCTTCGAGGAGCAAATGTTTGGAGTACATGGTCGTAAAACAACGTATGAATTTGCAGGTCTTATTTTAGATCATGATCCAGAAACAAAAATAGTAACGATGCAACAACGAAATTATTTTAAACCTGGTGATGAAGTAGAATTCTTTGGTCCTGAAATTGAAAATTTCAGTTTAACAATGGGCGAAATTTGGGACGAGGATGGCAATAGCCTAGATGCTGCTCGTCATCCATTACAAATTGTGAAATTTAAATGTGACACACCTTTAAAACCGCATAATATGATGCGAAAGGAGAATAACTAATGGCAGCAAAGCGACCAGTTGTCATCGGAATCGCTGGTGGCTCATGCTCTGGAAAAACGAGTGTGACGCGCGCCATTTATGAAGTTTTCCGTGAGCATTCCGTTGTGGTGATTGAACAAGATTTTTATTATAAAGATCAAAGTCATTTAACATTTGAAGAACGCTTAGGAACAAACTACGATCATCCGTTGGCTTTCGATAATGATTTATTAATTGAGCACATAAAAAAACTGTTAGTGCGTCAACCAATTGAAAAACCTGTTTATGACTATGTGCAGCATACGAGAGCAGAAGAAGTGATCCATGTTGAACCAGTAGATGTTATTATCCTAGAAGGTATTCTAGTGCTAGAAGATGCTGATTTACGTGATTTAATGGATATTAAATTATTCGTAGACACAGACTCAGATTTACGAATTATTCGTCGTATCATGCGTGATATTAAAGAGCGTGGTCGTACAACTGATTCGGTTATTGAGCAGTATTTAGCAGCGGTTCGACCTATGCATAATTTATTTATTGAACCAACGAAACGTTATGCTGATATCATTATTCCAGAAGGCGGAGATAATGAGGTAGCAATTGATTTAATGGTAACGAAAATTAAAACTATTCTTGAAACCGACAACGTATTGTAATAAGATAGAATGGTATTGACAATATTTTCATGCATATTAAAAAAAAGCATGCATACTATTAGGTCAAAGCGTAATTTGAAAAAGTTTAAAAATAATAAAATTCGATTAAATGCATCTTCCGTGCATTTAGTCGAGTTTTATGTTTTTATATTGAAGAAACAAGGAGTGAAGGACTTTGGCAAATGAAAAACAGTACCCTATGACAGCTGAGGGAAAACGTAAATTAGAAGAAGAATTAGTAAAATTAGAAACAGAAACACGTAAAGAAATCGTTGAACGTATTAAAATAGCACGTGATTTTGGAGATCTATCTGAAAATGCTGAGTATGATTCAGCAAAAGAAGAGCAAGCCTTTTTAGAAGGTCGTATTTCTACATTAAAATCAATGATTCGTAACGCAGTGATTATTTCTGAGGATGAGACAGATAACAGTGTTGTATCACTTGGGAAAACGGTTACATTTGTAGAAATCATTAATGGTAAACCGTCATCAGATGAAGAATCGTATACAATTGTTGGTTCTGCTGAGGCAGATCCAATGGAATTCCGCATTTCAAATGAATCGCCAATTGCAAAGGGTCTACTTGGTCGTGCTGAAGGTGAAGAAGTTGCCGTACAAACACCTGGTGGCGAAATGAAAGTGAAAATTATTTCCATTAAATAATGTGTAAGTGTACAAGCAGTTAGCCTTAGGCTGACTGCTTTTAACATTCTTTGGCAATAAAATAGTGAGTATAATTATTTTGCAAGAGCTGTTGAACTTGATAGAATATTTGCTAGAGAGGGGGAGACATTATGAGTGAACGACAAACTCGAAGTAGTCGTCATTTGCAGCCATCTCGTAATAAAAAGCTAGATAAACTATTGAATGTTTTAATAGGTGTTGTGGTTGTACTTATTATTATTACAGCAACCTATGTGTTTAAATGGCAAGATGATGCAGATCAAGCAGTGAAAGATGAACCAGCTCAAGAGGAAAAGAGCGGTGATAACGAAAAAGAAGTAGATAAAGAACCTGCGAAAGAACAGGATAAAGATCTCGCTGTTGAAGAAGACAAAACTTCCGAGGAAGAATCGGAGCCTGATACATCTCAGGAAGAGCAAGGTACGCCAGAAGAGTCGACATCGGATAATCCAATTGTTGACAAGGTTATCACGAATAAAAATTGGCAGCCAACACCTACAACTCAAACAGGTCAGCATGTTTCTTCATATGATGACAAGTCTATAGACTGGGCTGAGAAGGTAGCCACTGTTTCGACTGTGACAGGCATCGAACAAAGCAATATGATTATTTGGCGTATGCAAAATAATGGTGGTCCTAATTCATCCGTTGCGACAGTTTCAACGAATGATAAATCTCAGATGTACCGTGTCAGTATGGAATGGGTTGAAAATGAAGGATGGAAGCCCGTGAAGTTAGAGCAACTTAACACATTAGAAGGCGCCTATTGACGAAAATCACTCTTTTGATTATTTTTAATAGAGTTGATAAAGAAGGGAAGTAACAGTACATGAAAATAGCAGTAATTGGCGCAATGGAAGAGGAAGTAGAGCTTCTAAGAGCAGCATTAAACGATGCACAAAGTACAATGATTGCAGGCAGTGAGTATACAACAGGGACTTATGAAGGCAAGGAAGTCGTGTTATTAAAAAGTGGTATTGGTAAGGTGAATGCTGCTATGTCTACGACAATCCTTTTACATGAGTTTAAGCCAGATGTTGTTATGAATACAGGCTCTGCAGGTGGATATGACGAGGCACTTGAGGTAGGCGCTATCGTCATTTCTGATGAAGTTCGCCACCATGATGTAGATGTCACAATTTTTGGCTATGAAATCGGACAGATGGCTGGGATGCCAGCAGCTTATAAATCAGATGAGAAATTGATGAAAGTCGCTGAGGAGGCCGTCAAGGCGGTTGGAGAGCATCAGTATGGCATCGGTTTAATTTGCTCTGGAGATGCTTTTATGAATGATCCTGAACGTGTAGAAGCGGTTCGTCGTCATTTCCCTCAAATGAAGGCTGTAGAAATGGAAGCGGCTGCGGTTGCTCAAGTATGTTATCAATTTGCTACACCTTTTGTTGTCATTCGTGCTTTATCAGATATTGCTGGGAAAGAATCGAATATTAGCTTCGATGAGTTTTTACCAGTTGCTGCAAAGCATTCGACACAAGTCGTTTTAAAAGCAATTGCCTCTCTATAAACTACACAAAATGGTCAAAATGTGCGTGTCATTCTGTGAGAAAAATCACAGTTAAAGCAATGGACAAATGCTACACTGACAGTAATAAATCTCTTCATAATAGAATGGGAGGCATTCATGATGTTATTTTTAACAGCGGGTGTAGTCATCATTACAACTTTAATAGGCACGTTGATTTCAGCAGAACTATCGGAGTCAGCGCATTAGTATGACGGGAAAGCTCCTTTGCGACATAGTCATGTCGCAGGGGAGCTTTTTATATGCCATGAAATAGGCACATCTTCCGCCAATGATGCATTGAATTTTTCTACTGTCCATTTTACAATATATTATTCAATAGACTTTTGGTCTCGTTTGTATAGTTGATAGAGTTTAATAAGTGCTCGCTTTTCAATGCGAGATACATAGCTGCGTGAGATATTTAAACGAGCAGCAATTTCCTTTTGTGTAAGGGCATCCTGTTGGTTTAAACCATAGCGTAGTGTCACAATTTCGAGCTCACGTTCATCAAGCATATGCAAATAGTGATATAACTGTGCCACATGTTCTTTATGCTCTAGTTTTTCTGTGGCGCTTTCTTCGTCACACTGAAGTAAATCACGAATTTGCAGTGCATTACCATCTTTATCAGTCCCAATAGGCTCAAACAGTGATACGTCTTTCTGCACTTTTTTTTGTGTGCGCAGATGCATTAAAATTTCATTTTCAATACAACGGGCTGCATATGTGGCAAGTCTAGTTTTTTTGTCAGGGGTATAGCTCTCGACAGCTTTCATTAGACCGATTGTTCCGATGGAAATATAATCATCTAGTTGTTCATGTTTTGGATGGAATTTTTTTACGACGTGCGCGACAAGCCTCATATTGCGTTCGATTAAGTCAAGACGTGCTTGCTCATCGCCACCTAAAAATCGTTCAATACAAGCAGCTTCCTCTTCTTTTGAAAAGGGTTTATGGAATGTTTGCCCCTTTAAGTAGCCAAGCAACGCAGGGATTTCAAGCCATAACTGCAACATTGATGTAAAAATTCCGCTCATTGAATGATTTCATCCTTTCCCCATTTTTCGACAGTATATGTTTAAAAGCTGTGGGAAATGAAAAAAGTGCAACAGCAAATGTGCTGTTACACTTTTTTTAACGTAAATGTACTAATCATGAGTAAAGCTAAGATGGGAAAAAGGAAAAGATAAAATGCCGGATGGAACGCATTGGCTGCGAAATACGTTAAAGTTAAGAACGTACCTGCAGCTGTAATTGGTAAACCTGTGAAATAACCATTCGCTTCACTAATATTGAAGCGAGCTAAACGCATCGCGCCACAGACGATAAATAATACGGCCATCATCATGCCGGCAAAACCAAAATCAACTAGAACAACTTCATACATTAATAATGCAGGTGCCACACCAAATGATATAATATCACTCATAGAATCTAATTGTTTACCTAACTCAGACACTTGTCCGAGTGCTCTCGCTACCTTACCATCGTAGCGATCAAGAAGGGCTGCAATAAAGATAAACAAGACACTATAGCTATAATATTCATGTAAAGTGGCCATAATAGCCGCGCCTCCAAAGGACATATTACTAATTGTGATGAAGTTAGCTGCGTGCGATTTCATTTTCTTAACCGTGGTATCCACCAACTTGTGATAAAAAAACAAGGGGGATCACTCCTTTGCACTTAAGATATTGTACCATTATACTTCGAATGCGAAAAAATTGACAGTCTAAATTAATGGATAGGGGTTTTACTGTATGAAAGAAAAACTATATCAACGCTTGATAGAACTAACGAATGGTAAGCAATCTTCCCATCTTTTGCAGGCAATTGCAAAAGCGAAGTGGAGTAAACGTATAATTCCAAGCTACATGAAGTTATACGATATTAACATTGAAGAAGTTTCAAAAAAACAACAACAATTTTCAAGTTTACATGATTTTTTCACAAGAGAACTTCTAGAAGAAGCTCGACCTATTGAAAAAAATCCAACGATTTATGTTAGCCCAGTAGATGCCAAGGTGGAATCTTTTGGTCGCATTGAATGGGATATGACATTTCTAGTTAAGGGTAAGCCCTATGCATTACAAGATTTACTAGGTAATACAGAGAGAGCCGCACAATATGCAGATGGTCATTTTATCGTATTTTATTTAAGTCCTGCTGATTATCATCGTATCCATAGTCCGATAGATGGGGAAGTAGTACGACAATATACACTTGGTCAGAAATCTTATCCCGTGAATCAGCTAGGTCTTACATACGGTAAAAAACCAATTTCTCATAATTATCGTTTAGTGACAGAGCTGAAAGCAGCCAATCAACAGCATGTAGCCTTTATTAAAGTTGGTGCGACTTTTGTTAATTCCATTGTGCTTACGAATACGACAACGAAATGGCGTAAAGGTCAGGAAGTTGGATATTTTTCATTTGGTTCCACAGTGGTTATGCTGTTTGAAAAGGATACGGTTGAATTTACGGATAATGTTGTACAGGGAAGCCCAATTCGAATGGGTGAAGCTTTTGCAAATATGCTATAATGGTCGAATAATACGTTAAGATTAGGGGTCGCTATTTTGTATAATTTTTTATTACCGAACGAATTTGTGACGAATATTTTTGAAATTACGCCGGAAAAGTTACAAGAATTAGGGATTAGAGGCATCATTACGGATTTAGATAATACGCTTGTTGAATGGGATCGCCCAGACGCAACAGAAGAGCTGATTATTTGGTTACGTATTATGAAAGAATCAGGTATTCGAGTTATTATTGCATCGAATAACAATGAAGCGCGTGTGAAGCATTTTGCTGAGCCATTAGATATCCCGTATATTCACAAGGCAAAAAAACCACTTCGTAATGCTTTTTATAATGCACTGATTCAACTAGGTTTACGCCCAAATGAAGTAGTCATGGTTGGAGATCAACTCCTGACTGATGTGATGGGCGCAAATCGTTTAGGCTTGCATACAGTGTTAGTAAAGCCTGTTGCACAATCAGATGGGCTGGTAACAAAATTGAATCGTTTCATTGAGCGTCGAGTATTTAATGATTTGAAACGTAAAGGAATAATAACTTGGGAGGAACAAGAATGATTGAAATGCCAAATTGTATTGGCTGTGGTACAACAATTCAAACAGAAGATAAAACAGCAGTTGGGTATGCACCCCCATCATCATTAGAAAAGGATGTGGTCATTTGCCAGCGCTGCTTCCGTTTGAAAAATTACAATGAAATTCAACCCGTGTCATTAACAGATGACGACTTTTTACGTATTTTAAACGGCCTTGGAACACAGCAGGGCTTAATCGTAAAAATTGTTGATATATTTGATTTCAATGGGAGCTGGCTACCTGGGCTTCACCGTTTTGTAGGGAAGAATCCTGTTCTTTTGATTGCCAACAAAGCAGATTTATTACCAAAATCAGTGAAACCGAAAAAAGTAATCAATTGGCTTAAACGCGAGGCAAAGGCACTAGGACTTCAGCCTATCGATGTTCTATTAGTCAGTGCCCATAAAGGCAAGGGAATGGCGGAAGCAATGGAGGCCATCGACGAGTACCGTAACGGACAAAATGTCTATGTTGTAGGTTGTACAAATGTTGGGAAATCTACATTCATTAACCGTATTATTAAACAGGCTACAGGAGAAGGGGAAGTCATTACAACGTCACACTTCCCTGGTACTACTTTAGACATGATTGACATTCCACTGGATGATGGTAGTGCATTATATGATACGCCTGGTATTATTAATCATCATCAAATGGCTCATCATATTGATTCAAGTGAATTAAAATATATTATGCCGAAAAAGGAAATTAAACCGAAAGTCTACCAGCAAAATCCTGGACAGTCCCTATTTATTGGGGCATTGGCGAGATTTGACTTTATCCAGGGAGAGCGTTCAGCCTTTACAATCCATGTGGCAAACGATCTACCGATTCACCGTACAAAGCTTGAGAAGGCCGATACATTATATGCAGAACATAAAGGCGAGCTTCTGGCACCTCCAACTGCAGATTTTATCGACCAACTTCCACCATTGGTACGTCATGAGTTTTCCATCAAAGAAGCGAAAACAGACGTTGTATTTTCTGGCCTGGGCTGGATTACAGTACAGCATGCTAATGTAGTCGTAGCAGCCTACGCGCCAAAAGGTGTACAAGTTTCAATTCGTCCTTCATTAATCTAAACAGAAGGATGTAGTAGAGAGAGGGACTAGAAAATGAAGAAATGGTTTGCAGTTATGGGTGATCCAATTGAACATTCAAAATCACCGGCCATGCACAATGCTTGGTTTGAGGACATGTCAATAGATGCGACATATATTCCTTTGCATGTACCTTCTGATCAATTAGAATCAGCAGTTGCTGGTTTGAAAACATTAGGGGCGAGTGGCTGGAACGTGACAATTCCTCATAAGACAGCAATCATTCCATATTTAGATGAGCTAGATGAGCTGGCGCAAAAAATGGGCGCAGTGAATACAGTCGTACGAACAAAAGAGGGAAAGCTGAAGGGCTATAATACAGATGGGATTGGCTTTGTTCGCTCACTAGAAGAAGCCGTTGGTGTATCTCGAAAGGACAAGCCTGTATTACTTGTTGGTGCTGGTGGCGCTGCTCGCGGTATTGCCTTTGCTATGCAGCAACAAGGCTATCACCATTTAACTATCGCCAATCGTACGGTGGCAAATGCCCAAGCGATAATTGATGAAATGGATATGGGTCGTGCGATGTCATTACAAGAAGCAGAAGAAACATTAGCTGATTTCGGCATTATTGTGCAAATGACATCGGCTGGCCTTGCTACGGGCAATTTTTCTATGCCATTTTCATTAGATCGACTTGCGAAAGGAGCAATTGTTGCGGATATTGTGTATAATCCATTAATGACGCCTTTTTTACAAGCGGCTGAAGAAAAAGGAGCAACGATTGTCACAGGCTTAGGGATGTTTGTCCATCAAGGAGCCATTGCTTTTGAACACTGGTTAGGAAACTATCCAAACACAAATTCAATGATTGCGCAGCTTAAGGCGCAATTAGGAGGAAACTAATTTTTATGTTAACAGGTAAACAGAAACGTTTTTTACGTGCAGAGGCACATCATTTAACACCTATTTTCCAAGTAGGAAAAGGTGGAGTTAATGACGAAATGACAAAGCAAATTCGTGAGGCATTAGAAGTACGTGAACTGATTAAAGTGCGTATTTTAGATAACTGTGAAGAGGACAAACATGAAGTTGCTGAATCACTGGCAACAGGTGCTCGTGCGGAGCTTGTCCAATTAATCGGTCTGACAGTTGTTTTATATAAAGAGTCACGCAATCATAAAAAGATTGTATTACCAAAAGCAACGAAATAAGGTGAGACGATGAAAAGGGTCGGTTTACTAGGTGGCACATTTAACCCACCACATATAGGGCATCTCATGATGGCTAATGAGGTTTTTCATGCGCTAGAGCTTGATGAAATCCGTTTTATGCCAAATGCTATACCACCACATAAGCAGGCACGATTTGATGCTAGTAATGTCGAACGACTCGAAATGGTGAAGCGTGCAATTCGTCCATTTCCTTATTTTTCAGTAGAGTCGTATGAGGTTGAGAAGGGTGGCGTATCCTATTCCTATGAGACACTTTCTGCCTTGTGTAGAAGAGAACCGGATGTGAAATTTTACTTTATCATCGGTGGCGATATGATTGATTCGCTACATACATGGCATTGTATTGATGATTTAGTAAAAATCGTGCGGTTTGTCGGAGTAAAGCGTCCAGGAACAGCGGCGACAACAGAGTACCCTATAAGTATGGTGGAAGTGCCTCAAATCGATTTATCGTCCACACTGATTCGTGAACGCCTTGCGACTGGGGGAACGGTAACATTTTTATTACCAGAAGCGGTAGAGACGTTCATACGAGAGGAAGGTCTTTATGGAACGCGAACAGTATTTAGCGGCGATTAAGCCAAGAATGCCTGAAAAACGTTATATTCATACAATCGGTGTAATGGAAACAGCCATCGATTTAGCACAAAAATATGGCGAGGATGTTAAAAAAGCTGAAATAGCAGCAATCCTCCATGATATTGCTAAATATGATGACATTGAATGGATGGAGAATATCGTTCGTGATGAAAATTTAGATCCACAATTAATTGGCTGGGGCAGTGAATTACTCCACGGCCCAGTCGGTGCCTATATAGCGCAAAGTGAGTTTGGCATCACAGACGATGAGTTGTTAAATGCGATTCGTTTCCATACAACGGGACGCGTTGGGATGAGTCGTTTAGAAAAAATCATTTTTGTCGCAGATATGATTGAGCCAAACCGTCGATTTGATGGTGTGGAGCGTCTGCGAAAGAAGGCGCAAAAAAATTTGGATAAGGCGATGAGTGCATGTGTACGCCATACTTTGGCATTTTTAATAGACACAAAGCAACCAATTTATCCTTTATCAATAGAATGTTATAACGATACGATGAACAGAGAGGATAGTGAAGGATGACTTCAACTTTATTACAAGCAGCGTACAAAGCAATTGACGACAAACATGGTGAGGATATTGTCGTTTTAAATATGCAAGGAATTTCCCTTTTAGCAGATTATTTTATCATCGCCCATGGTAACTCTGACCGCCAAGTGCAAGCAATCGCGCGTGAGTTACAGGATATAGCAGAACAACAAGGCTATGAAATTCGTCGTGTCGAAGGTTTCGATGCAGCTCGTTGGGTACTTGTTGACCTTGGAGATGTAGTGGCGCACGTATTCCATAAGGATGAGCGTGCTTATTATAATTTAGAACGTCTATGGGGCGATGCACCGCAGCTAGACATGCCAGAGGCCTAAGCTAAGTGAGTAGTTACGAACGCTTTGCCCATGTCTATGATGAGCTACAAACGGATATTCCTTACAATCTTTATGTAGATTGGGTTGTACAGCATGCACCATGCAGCCAATACCCCACACTTTTAGATATTGGTTGTGGTACAGGTGTGCTTAGCTTGTTATTCGCCCATGCTGGTTATAAGGTCAGCGGAGTCGACTTATCAGAAGAGATGCTGTCCATCGCAGCAAAACGCTTTGCTGATGCAGGCTACCAAGCCCCGTTATATTGTATGTCGATGGACGAATTAGATGGCTTTGAGGCGTTAGATGTTGTGACGATTACCATTGACTCCCTTAATTATGTTGTAGAGGAGCAAGCCGTCTATACAACATTAGAACGTATTTATCATGCTTTACGTGATGGAGGACAGCTGTTTTTTGATGTTCATTCATTATTTAAGATGAATGAGATTTTTTTAGACGGACCGTTTACGTATGATGATGGGGACATTAGTTATGTATGGCATACAGCGCCAGCTGATTTCGAGCATTCTGTTACACATCAAATGACCTTTTATGTGCGAGATATCGCAAGTGAGTTATATGAACGTTTTGATGAAGAGCATTTACAACGTACTTTCTCAATAGAGCAGTATATGGCTTGGCTGCGCGCCATTGGTTTTCATGATGTGGAAATCACAGCTGATTTTACGGATGAAGCACCTGAATATGAAAGCGAACGCATTTTTATTCGTGCGGTGAAATAAAGAAAACGGAGCCACACTGTCCCCCAATGGGCAGTGTGGCTCTTTTGGTGGATAGAAAGGCTAAAGTGAAGGATAGCGTGCTTAAATCAGTGGATAGAAAAGCGAAAGCGAAGGATAGCAAGCTTAAATCGGTGGGATAGCAAGGCGAAAGCGAAGAATAGCTCTCTTAAGCAGGTCAATAGAATCTCCTGATATTTATTATTATTTTCAATCAACAAGTCATAGTGTATGATGTAGATAACTCCATATGATGACCTTTTGCAAGGAAAGGATGGGTGCTATGCTCCAATCTTTATGGCAAAAGTATAAAAAAAGTATGTTATTCCCCAGCATACTGGTAGTCAGTGGACTTTGTTACTTCTATTTTTCGAGTTTTGACTCTTCACCTCCCCAAGAAGAGCTCATCGAGACAATCCAATCGTTTGCAGAAAAAAATCATAGTGAAACTGCTGAAGAAGCGGTGATTCAGCAGATATTTGTTGATATAAAGGGTGCTGTGATGTATCCAGGCGTTTATGAGCTTCAGCAAGACCAACGCATAAAAGATGCTGTCGAGCTTGCAGGTGGCTATACAGAGCATGCTGACACACAGCGCATGAATCATGCGCAAAAAGTGCAGGATGAAATGGTGATTTATATTCCCACAAAGGGTGAACAGCTAGAAGATGGAGCTACAACTCTTTTAACAATACCTACTGAAAGTGCTCCTAAAGAGCAGAAGATTAATATTAATCAAGCCGATATAGCAATTCTAGCAACCTTACCAGGAATCGGCCCCTCGAAAGCGCAAAGTATTCTTACGTATCGAGAGGAACACGGACACTTTCAAGCGATCGAAGACTTAAAAAATGTAAGTGGTATTGGTGATAAAACATTTGAGAAGCTAAAAGATGCGATTACTGTAAAGTAAACGTTTTACAGGATGTAATATTGACGCCTCTTTTCTATAAGGGATACACTATAGTAGAAAAGCAAGAGAAATATAATTTGTAAGCCAATTTTTGGAGGTAATCATATGGAGCGAATTACTTGGGATCAATTTTTTATGGCACAGAGCCATTTACTCGCATTACGTAGTACATGTACAAGACTAGCAGTAGGAGCAACTGTTGTGCGTGAAAAACGCATCATTGCAGGCGGTTATAACGGTTCCATTATAGGAGACGAACATTGTATTGAACAAGGATGCTATGTAGTTGACAACCATTGTGTGCGTACGGTGCATGCTGAAATGAATGCCTTGCTGCAATGTGCTAAATATGGAACACCGACAAAAGGTGCTGATTTGTATGTAACACATTTCCCATGTCTACCATGTACAAAATCCATTATTCAAGCGGGCATTGAACGTGTCTATTACGCAACAGATTATAAAAATAATCCCTATGCCCAGGAATTATTTGCAAAAGCGGGCGTGGAAGTTGTCCATGTACCCTTTGATGACCGTAAAATCGATTTTTTACGAGATGAAAAACTAGCCTTGTACACAGAAATGCTTCATGAGCTTCGCGAGAGTGGCGTGCCAGCCGAAAAGTTGCTCCCATATGAACAGAAGGTGAGTGCATTATTTGGCATCGAGCTTTAAAGCATAAATGGATCCTTGTAGCTCTTGCTGTACTTATAGCGGCTATTGCAGCACACTCGTCAGCATGGCTACTCACTTTTTTATTGCTTTTAGCCCTGTGGCTCATCTTAAAAGGTGAGTCATGTTTTCTTGTGACGTTTGTAATGATAAGTGCTTTATTCGCTTATTTTTTTCTTTCTACCTATCAACTGACGGAACCTTCCCCCTTACCAAAAACCTTCCCTATAACCTGGTCAAACGATTATAAAATAAACGGCCAAAAACTCCGTGGTTTTGCTACAACTACAAATCGTCAAAAGCTTTATGTGATATATACCTTTTCATCAGAGCAAGAAAAAAGTTTGTATGAAAATACTTCATTAGCAGGCAAAACATATCTTGCCAGGGGTGAGCTTGTAGCACCGTCTCCATCTGCGCATGCTTATGCATTTTCAATGACTGACTATTTAACAAGCAAGGGAGCAACAGGCATTGTGGAAATCGCTAGCTGGCGTTATGTCGAAAAGCAGTCTTCCATCTTCACCTTTTTGGCTGAAATAAGACACAGTATGAAAAAACATATAGAAAGAACCTTTCCAAAAGCCCTTGTAGCAGAGGCACAAGCACTTCTGATAGGGGCACAAGATCAAATGGAGGGTGAACTGCAGCGTGCCTATCAAAAGCTTGGTATCACCCATTTGTTTGCGATTTCTGGCCTACATGTCGCACTCGTGTCTTGGTTATTCTTTGAAGGCTTACTTCGAATAGGCATACGCAAAGAAATGGCTACGGCTGCACTACTGATCCTTTTACCCGTTTATGGGGTCATTGCAGGAGGTGCACCTTCTGTTTGGCGTGCAGTCTCTGTAGTTGAACTAATGATGTTACTGCGCTTTTTGAAGTGGACTCTTTCAATAGATGATGCACTAGCCATTAGCTTTATAGGCTTCGTTATGCTTGAACCAGGTGTCATTTTTCAAATTGGCTTTCAACTGTCCTATTTAGCTGCCGCTAGTTTGGTTTATTCAGGTATCATTTTCAAACAGACGGGGAATTGGCTCAGTCGTTCTTTTTTCGTCACATTTGTCTGCCAGCTGCTCGTTTATCCTCTATTACTTCATCATTTTTATGAATTATCTATGTCCTCGTTTTTTGTCAATATTCTGTTTGTTCCATTGTTTTCCTTTGTTATATTACCATTTAATATTGTAGTGTTTATGTTATCCTATATTTCCTTACCGCTTGCCAATATGCTATTTGCTGGCTACGAACCGCTACGTAATGGACTGACCCATATGATTATGGAGATGCAGGAGCTACCATTTCAATTATGGTCACCGGGTAAGCCAACGATCTGGCTTAGCTGTGTAGCACTGCTAAGTGTTTTAGCAAGCTTATATTACTTAGAAACGAGAAGGTTCAGGAAGGCTATTGTCGCACTTGTTATTCCCGCCATTTGGATTCATCTGTCACCCATGCTGTCTAACGAAACACAGATCACATTTTTAAATGTAGGACAGGGAGACAGTATCGTTATTGAATTGCCTTTTAGAAAAGCTGTCTATGTCATTGATGCGGGTGGGGTACTACGCTTTGAACAGGAGCAGTGGGAAAAAGCAGATAGTCCTTATGAGGTAGGGAAGCAAGTTGTAGTGCCATTTTTAAAAGCTAAAGGAATACGCACCATCGATATTTTTATCGCCACCCATGCGGATGCAGA
Organism: Lysinibacillus sp. FSL L8-0126; assembly: GCF_038630385.1. NCBI lineage: Bacteria > Bacillati > Bacillota > Bacilli > Caryophanales > Bacillaceae > Lysinibacillus > Lysinibacillus sp. FSL L8-0126. The sequence continues at coordinate 3,058,011 of NZ_CP152028.1, forward strand.
TCATATAGAAGGTGCCGAAGAGGTTTTACAAGAGATTAAGATGAAGGAAATACACGTGACACCAAGTTCTTTACAGCAGCCTTTAATGCAAGAATTATTGCTAGAAGCAAATAAGCACAATGTACCTGTTAAAGAAAAGATGATGGGGACAGCATGGCATAGTGGTGGAACAAATTTTTATTATTTATCGCCTGATGACACCCTTTATGAAGGAAACGATGATTCCCTCGTATTGTACATGCAACAGAACGACTTTACAGCGTTATTTACAGGTGACTTGGAACAATATGGTGAACAACAGCTAATCAAGCGTTATGGGCATCTATTAGCCAATCTAACATTGCTGAAAGCGGGACATCATGGCAGTAAGACATCTAGTTCAGAAGCCTTTGTTGAGCTGCTCCAGCCCGAATTAACGGTTTTCAGTGCAGGTCTCCATAATCGCTATGGTCATCCACATGAAGAAGTAGTACAACGTTTTGTCAGTCGCAATTTAGCGACTTTGACAACAGGGGTGGATGGAACCATTGAAATACGTATTCGTGCTAATGGTTGGTCTGCTGCAGTAAATGAAAAAGGCCTTGTCCAATGACCAAGGCCTTTTTCCTGCATAAGTCCAATTACTGTGATACGAATTCTACTATAGTTGCAATAATAAACATAATTGTGAAAACGCCAAATGATACACCGAAGCCAACACCAGAATCGATGGCATCGTTACGTCGACATTGTATGTTCTTTCCTTCAAATGGATTCATTGTTATCCCTCCAATTCTGTTATTTATTATAAGACAACATGGTCATAAAAGCTATATCGAAAAGGAGAATTCCCAGTCTGGCAAGGAATAGACACAATTCGGTCAAAGTCACAAAGGACCATGAAATCATGTATACTAATAGTATTGCTAGATGGAGGGAAAATTATGATTTCAAAGGTTTGGAATACAATAAAAAAAGGTGAGCTGGCACCGGTTTATTTACTTGTTGGTGAAGAAAGCTATTTTATAGATGAAACCATTAAACGTTTAAAAGAAGCGATGGGGTCAGAAGAAGAGCTGGAAATGACCGCATTTGATTTAGAAGAGGTGCCAGTAGATGTGGTTATGGATGAAGCAGATACGATTCCTTTTTTCTCAGAACGTAAGCTTATTATTGCTAAAAACGCTTCGTTTTTAAAAGCAACTGAGAAAGGGAAAGAAAAAATCGATCATGATGTAAAACGTTTGGAAACGTGGTTATCGAATCCATCTGATTTCTCCGTAACGGTTTTTATTGCCCCTTATGAAAAATTAGATGAACGTAAAAAAGTGACCAAAATGCTCAAAGAGCATGCATTACTTGTACAAGCCGAAACCCCAAAAGAGCAGGATTTAGCCGTATGGATTCAAGGCGTTGTCAAGGCACAGGGCAACAGCATCACACAAGAGGCTATTGAGCTGCTTGTAACGATGGTGGGCGCCAACATGCTGCAATTGCAGATGGAAATTGACAAGCTTACCCTCTATTTAGGTGAGGGTGGAGAAATTACAGCTTCGTTAGTGGAGGATCTAGTAGCAAAAACATTGGAGCAAGATGCCTTTAAAATGCTCAATGCTTATTTGGCTAATGATTCGGTCAGCGCTTTGTCCATTTATCATGATTTATTACGGCAAAAACAAGAGCCTATTATGTTAGTTGGCTTGCTTGCATCCAATGTTCGTACCATGTCCAATGTTTTTTATTTGTTGAAGAAAGGATATCATCCACAACAAATCGCCAAAAATTTAAAAATTCACCCGTATCGTGTCAAACTCATGACTGAGCAGCGTCATCGCCCATCAGAAGAAAGTTTATTGAGAGCATTATATCAACTAGCTGAGGTTGATTTACAGCTGAAATCGACTGGTGGTAATCGAGAGAGACATTTAGAATTATTTCTATTACGTCAACTGTAACATAAAAAGCTGTCCAATAAAGGGCAGCTTTTGTGTTATCTATCGAAATGAAAAAGATCAGCTACTCCTAATAGAGTATCTGATCCTTTAAACAATTACGCTTTTTTAGCAAGGCGAGACTTTTTACGAGCCGCCGCGTTTTTGTGGATAAGTCCTTTTGAAGCTGCTTTATCTAATGATTTGAAAGCTGCTTGTAAAAGTTCTTGTTTGTTTTCAGCGTTTGCAACAACAGCGTTTTCAGCTTTTTTCACTGTAGTACGCATTGCAGATTTAGCTTGAGAATTAGCAATGTTTGCTTTTTCGTTAACTTTTACGCGTTTAATCGCAGATTTAATGTTTGGCATATATTTCACCTCCTAAATTAGGTACGAGATGATATCTTCTCATTGATTTCTTGTGTTAATACAACAAAAATCATTTTAACAAACGCTTGACCAAATTGCAATAGATAAATGCAAAGAATATTTACTTGACAGTTTGAACAAACTACAGCTTGAGGTGAACTGTATGCAAAATTTTAATTGGCAACGAACAGATTTAATCGATGAATCTGAAGAGGTAGTTGTCCATCAGACCAAAGAACAAAAAGAAAAGCTAGAACAATCGAGTGGCGTTCAAATAGAAGATCGGAATGCTGGTCGAGTGAAAATTACAGATGTCCTTGTAGATGCTGAGGGTGAAAAGCAAATTGGCAAAAAAGAAGGGCAGTATATTACACTTTCTGTCCCAACACTGACATTAGAAGATCAAGATGGCTTTGCACAGCTTGAGCAAGAATTACTTGTGAATTTTAAAAACATGCATGAATCACTTTCTTGGCAAGAAGTTGATAAAATTTTAATTGTTGGTTTGGGCAATCGTACCATTACACCTGATGCCATAGGTCCTTATTTAATTGATCATCTGCATAGCTTAGATGTGATAGATGAAAAGTTTGTCATGTATGCGCCAGGTGTTACAGGGCAAACGGGCTATGAAACAGGGGAGTTTGTGGCTGCGATTGCTGAGCGTCTACAACCAAAATTAATTATTGTGGTTGATGCGCTTGCTACAAGGGCGAGTAATCGTCTTTGTAAAACAATTCAATTAACAGATACGGGCATCCATCCTGGCTCAGGTGTAGGCAATCAACGGCAAGAAATTTCCTATGAGATGCTAGGGATTCCTGTAACGGCAATTGGTATCCCAACAGTAGTAGATGCACCTGTATTAATTGCTGATGCGGTAGAAACGATGCTTCGCTCGATAGCTGCTCGTGTAGCTGAGCGCAGTAAACCATCATCGAAGCTCTCTTTGTCCTCTTGGCAACCCGATATCAATAAAGAGCTTGATATGACGTTAGTACAACCTATTTTTGGAGAATGGGCGACATGGACGAAGGAGGAACGTCAGCAGCTGTTTGAAGAAACCTTCGCTGGCTCACATACACAATTGATGGTTACACCAAAGGAAGCAGACTATTGGATTGATCGCTATGCAAAACTAGTGGCTTCCATGCTAATGAACTGGGCAAGTGATTTATAATAAAGGCTAAAAAAATGTTCTTGATAGACCTTCTAAAACACTCAGATTTATGCGTAAAACAAGAAAATTATTTTCGTTCTAAATGACACCCCCTCTCCATACGATATGGGGAGGAGGGTGTGACTTTGCTAAAAAAACTACAATGGTCATTTGGTATATTATTGTTCTTTTTCGTATTACCTGTCATTGCTGGGCAACTTCCGTTCAACAAGCAAGCATCGACTCCGATTAAACAATCAGAAGATAAGCAAGTCGTGTTTGCCGCTACCAATTTAGCTGAACAAAGTGTACTGGAACAAACGAAAGAGCCTGAACCAGATCAAGCCCTAGACCCGGACCCATTTAAAGTGTTAGTGTTATTTACTCATTCACATGAAGCATACGAACCAATGGTGAAAGCTGTGAGTGGTAAGGTAGCGACTTCTCATGAAACAGTCAATATTATGAGTCTAAAGGATAAGATTGTGAATCATTTTAATGTAAATGGCTTGAAGACAAATATCCTCGACGTAGATATTATGAAGAAATTACAAGCTGAGGGTAAGGGATATCATGAATCCTATAATGTCATGAGACCTTATTTAAGTAAGCATTTAGAAACAAATAATTATGATTTAATACTAGATTTACATCGTGACTCATTAAAACATGATCTTACAACGATCTCATATAATGGGGAAAACTATGCAAAAATTGCTATTGTGGTTGGTGCAGAGCATGCAAATTACCGCTGGAATACAGCGTATGCAGAAAGTTTATCCTCCACATTAAATGCCATCGTTCCAAAAATATCAAAAGGTGTTATTTCCAAAAGTGGTGATGGTGTTGATGGGCGATATAATCAGGATTTGGCAAAGCAAATGATGATTGTTGAGATTGGTGGAATTGGTAATACGGAGGAAGAGGTTAATCGTACGATTGCCGTAATTGGCAAGGCCATATCAAAAGCATTTGTAAATGATTCAAAACAATAGAACAAGGATGAAAAAAGTGAGTCTGTTACAGGCTCACTTTTTTGCTATTCTAGCATAAAAATTTCCAGAATAAAATCTAATTATTTGTCTTTCCATTGCTTCATTCTTGTCTTATAATTTTCAAGTTGGCTTTCGATTTTCATGATAAAACGTTAATGAAGGCATATGCAAGTAAGGCAAAATGTGCTTTTGAAGCATCTACCATTTTTGGGAATGCCTTTTAAGACAATAGCAAACATACATATGAATTTTAAAAAGACAAAGAGTGATCACGTTTCATTTTTCTCTAAAACTTTTATCGTATTTCAAACGTCAAACATATAAGTGCACAAATGAAAAAGTATAAAGAGGAGATGATGTTCAAATCACAGGTGCTATTAAGGGATAACAGGTTTTATCTTGATATAGTAGCTATAAGGCCATTATGCAAAAGGAAATTGATAGATTATTGAAGGAAGGAATAGTATGTCAGGCAAGTCATTAAATCATCGTTATATTCCTGGACTAGACGGGATTCGAGCATTAGCCGTATTAGCAGTTATTGCTTATCATTTTAACTTCAATTGGGCTAGAGGTGGCTTTTTAGGAGTAGATATCTTTTTTGTATTATCAGGCTATTTAATCACCTCTACCATTTTGCCTGTAAAGGGCAATCAATTAACAGTCAGTCTAAAGAAATTTTGGATTGGACGATTTAGGCGGTTACTACCAGCGGCCTACGTGATGATTGTTATATCATTTGTCTGGGCAACGCTCTTTCATAAAGAACTTCTTCATACATTACGTGGAGATGCGTTGTCCTCTATTTTTTATTCAAGTAATTGGTGGTTCATTTTTCATAAACTTTCTTATTTTGATAGTTTTGGCTCCCCGTCACCTTTAAAAAATTTATGGTCGCTAGCTATTGAAGAACAATTTTATCTGATTTGGCCCTTGCTCTTAATGATTGGCCTTTATATTTTTCAAAAACAAAGCAAACTGGCTAAAGTTGTCTTTATCGGAGCGGTTTGTTCAGCTCTAGTAATGGCGATTCTTTATGAGCCAGGTGCAGATCCAAGCCGTGTCTATTATGGAACGGACACACGCTGTTTTGAACTATTAATTGGCTGTTGGCTAGCTCTTGTTTGGCCAATGAAAAGGCTATCTGCACAAAAATTATCAACAAACCATGTGAAGAAGCTAAATAGTTTGAGTTTCATTACGCTTATGATTTTTCTAGTTAGTATTGTTTATGTAGATGAATATCAACCCTTCCTTTATAGAGGTGGCATGTTCTTATTTTGCTTAAATGCAGCAGTTTTGATTGCATGTATCTGTCACCCCGTCAGCATTTTAGGAAAACTACTAGCATGGAGGCCGCTTTGTTGGATTGGCTCTCGATCCTACGGCATATATCTATGGCATTATCCTGTCATGGTACTAGGTACACCTATTCATGAAATTGGCAACCTATCTTATTGGCGGGTTGCACTTCAAATCATACTTATTGTTATGATAGCAGAGCTATCCTATCGCTTCATTGAAATGCCTATCCGTAAAGAAGGATTCCGAGCCTATTATGGGAAATACTTTGTCTTTAACAAAAATAAATGGGGAAGTCTTTCATTCTCACGAAAAATTTCAACGGTAATGGCTCCACTTTTCCTTCTTATGTTTTTCACAGGAATGACAGGAGTAGTAGGGGAAGGTCAGCAAAGCACTTCGAGTTCATATCCAACAAACATCAAAATTAATGGTGATGAACCTACAACTAATTTAAACAAGCATGACCAGCAATCAGAGCTACCAACTAACGAACCTTCCAAGGAAGAGAAAGTGGAGGATGTTCAGCAGATAGAAACACCAAAGCAAGAAGAAAATGATGTAAATAAAGTGCCTGAACGGGATGAGTTTTATCGTGGAATAGTAGCGATTGGTGATTCACTTATGATTGATATTGGCCCGAGCTTACATACTATTTACCCAACTATTACAATCGATGGAAAAATAGGTCGTCAAGTTTCACAAGCTGTCAAACTAGCACCAAATTATGCAAGTTTTAATCAACCCAATCATGCAGTCATTCTTCAATTGGGGACAAATGGTTATTTTACAAATGACCAAATGGACACACTCCTTGCCGCTTTTTCAAATGCTGATATTTATTTAGTGAATACACGTGTGCCCCGTTCATGGGAGGCAAAAGTGAATGAAGCATTACAGCAAAAAGCCCAGGAGAATGAACATATTACACTCATTGACTGGCATGCTGCAGCACTCAATCATCCAGAATACTTCGCCCCAGATGGCGTTCATTTAGAGAAAAAAGGGGTAGAAGTTTTAACAAACCTGATTCAACAATCCTTAAACAAGAAAAATTAATGAAAAAAGTCAGTCTACACAGCTTTGTCTGTTGACTGACTTTTTCTGTGCAAATATATGGTCTAAAGTTGAATTTGGACAAATGCGCCCTTAATTTCTCTGCATTTATATACTTAATACTGTAAAATCTAAAAACAGCATTAAACACTGAAAGTATTGATATTATAGGCTTTCTAGTCTAGTTGCTGTTGTACTTTGCGTTATGTTCATAGTATAATTCATTATAGTTTAATTAGGAGTGGAAAAGATGAACCGAGATGCACGTTTAAAACGACAAGAGAATATACGAAATTTCTCTATTATTGCACATATTGACCATGGGAAATCAACGCTTGCTGACCGTATTTTAGAGCAAACAAAATCTTTAACTTCCCGTGAAATGAAAGCACAGCTCCTCGACTCAATGGATTTAGAGCGTGAGCGAGGGATAACGATTAAATTAAATGCAGTTCAATTAAAGTACGAAGCAAAAGACGGCGAAGTGTATACATTCCATTTAATCGACACACCAGGACACGTCGATTTCACATATGAAGTATCCCGTAGTTTAGCTGCTTGTGAGGGTGCCATTTTAGTTGTGGACGCCGCACAAGGTATTGAAGCGCAAACACTAGCAAATGTTTACTTAGCACTTGATAATGATTTAGAAATTTTACCTGTTATTAATAAAATTGACTTACCTGCAGCTGATCCTGAGCGTGTGCGTCAAGAAGTAGAGGATGTCATCGGGCTGGATGCGTCTGAAGCGGTACTAGCTTCTGCGAAAGCAGGTATTGGTATTGAGGATATTTTAGAGCAAATCGTGGAAAAGGTACCAGCACCAACGGGTGATCCTGATGCTCCACTACAAGCTTTAATTTTTGACTCTGTGTATGATGCCTATAAAGGTGTTATCATTTCAATTCGTGTAATCAACGGGACTGTCAAGCCTGGCGACAAAATCCGTATGATGGCAACAGGTGCGGAATTTGAGGTTATTGAAGTTGGGGTACATACACCAAAGGTTGTGCCACAGGCTGAATTAACAGTTGGTGATGTAGGTTATTTAACAGCATCTATTAAAAACGTAGGTGACACACGCGTAGGTGATACTGTAACCTATGCAAATCGTCCAGCAGCCGAGCCATTAGCAGGTTATCGTCGCTTGAACCCAATGGTTTATTGTGGTTTATACCCAATTGATACGGCGAAATACAATGATTTACGTGAAGCGTTAGAAAAACTAGAGCTAAATGACTCTGCTCTACAATATGAGCCAGAGACATCTCAAGCACTTGGCTTTGGTTTCCGCTGCGGTTTCTTAGGATTACTCCATATGGAAATTATTCAGGAGCGTATTGAGCGTGAATTTAATATTGATTTAATTACAACAGCACCTTCTGTAATTTACAATGTTCATATGACAGATGGCACTGATATTAAAGTAGATAACCCATCCTTTATGCCAGACCCACAAAAAATCGAGCGTGTTGAGGAACCTTATGTAAAGGCAACCATTATGGTGCCAAATGATTATGTGGGAGCGGTTATGGAGCTTTGTCAATTGAAGCGTGGTAATTTCATGACGATGGATTATATTGATACATCCCGTGTAAGCATTATTTATGAAATGCCTTTATCCGAAATTGTCTATGATTTCTTTGACTATTTAAAATCAAATACGAAGGGCTATGCATCCTTCGACTATGAACTTATCGGTTACCAGCCATCGAAATTAGTGAAAATGGATATTTTATTAAATGGTGAGCAGGTCGATGCACTAAGCTTTATCGTACACCGTGACTTTGCCTATGATCGAGGCAAAATCATCGTAGAAAAATTAAAAGAATTAATTCCACGCCAACAATTTGAAGTACCAATTCAAGCAGCAGTTGGACAAAAAATTGTGGCACGTTCAACAATTAAAGCCATCCGTAAAAACGTTTTAGCGAAATGTTACGGTGGGGATATTTCTCGTAAGCGCAAACTTCTTGATAAACAAAAAGAAGGTAAAAAACGTATGAAACAAGTAGGCTCCGTCGAAGTCCCTCAAGAGGCATTCATGGCTGTGCTGAAGATGGATGATTCGAAGTAAGACACAACTATTCAAAAACAGGGAATGCTATTTTTTTGTAGCATTCCCTGTTTTTTTCTCTAGTTAAACTGCACCTAAGTAGTTTGCTTCTTGGCGATTTTTATATTTTGTAGCTGTCATGTACATTTTGGGAAAATTTTAGTAAAAGATAAATAGATTTTCTACATTTTAAAAAAATCCTGACCATTTTTATTGTCTGCTGAGAAAGCGTCTGCTGAGAAAGCTGAAGCGCCATAAACAATAAAAGGAATCGCTATTGAAATAGAGATCCCTTTTATTGTAATACTCTTTGTATGCAATTTAATGAAACAATAGGAAGAACTTAGCCAATAAAAAAATAGGGACTCCTACAATTATTACGCCTGCAAAGAAATAACAAAATAACATAAAAACATCGAAAACCGCACCGGCTAAATCATCAATGAATTTTAACATTTCATTTCCCTCCAAACATAATAAGTATGGGCACTACAATCGATTTATTCTTTAACGGATTGCAGAAAATCTTTACCTAAAGCTAAAGTGAGATAGATTATACAGACATTCATAAAAAATGAAACATATGATAATGGCTTTGGACTAGGACGGCGGGGTTGAAATAGGAAAGGGCTGCGACTTCTTCTTCTCCGATATAATGTACCCATGGAATCGGTCCTCCAAAAGTTGTCTGTTTATAGGTCACGAAAAATAGAGAGATACAGGTAGTAAAATACTAATCCAAAAAAATCGTTGATGGACCTTCATAATATCTCCCCTTTAAAGATCAGATCGTAGCGTCTTTTTTAAATAATCATGTTTAAAATCTCTGCCAACATGGTCGAGAGTCCCGTAAATTTCATAATGATGATTTTCATAAAATGTTAACGCTTGAAAGCTAAGCGTGTCAACTTTAATGAAATCACATTCATGGTTGAAGGCAATTTGTTCAATTGTTTGCTACAACTTTGATCCATACCCTAACCCACGAAGCTTTTCGTCTCCCATTAGCGTGTGTATTTCTAACCAATTCCAGCAAATTTCACCCAGTATGCCACCATAAACGTGACCATTGCTATCAGTTAGAAATAAATTAATTTCCTGATATCGACCTTGTAAATCTTTTGGAAAGTGTTTTACATTGTATTCATAAAGCATGTTATTGACATAAGCTTTGTTCTTCTTATGTCGTTCTTGTGTGATTTGATAAGACATCTTTTACTTCTTTTCTCGCAATGGTAGTACTCGTTGCCAAATCATATGATGGCTATTCGTTCCCCAAAAGTGCTCAAGTATATAGTCAGGCTGTCCAAATTTTTTCTGCCAGATGACTTGTGCCTGTTTATATCCACTATCTAAACAAAAGCTATGCACCTTTTGTTTTTCCAACGTCGTTAGCATTTTCTGTAATAGCCTGGTGCCAATACCACGATTTTGATAGTCCGGATGAACAAATACGGTACCGATTTCTGGACAATGGGAAAGATCTTCTTTAATCGTTTGTTGAATGATCTCGTTGGCTTCCCCATATTCAATCGTTCCTATTATGTCATTTGTTGCTTCGCCCATAGCTACCCAGAAAAATCTTTTTTTGCCTTGGCTCTCTATGTCCATTGCGACATACTGCTTTTTCATTGCCCATTCACGCTGTTGATCGTCCACTAGCTCGGCAATCCCTTCTTTTGCATAAGTATCTTGAATGACGTGGAAAAAGAATTGATGTAATGTCTGTATGTCCGATTGTTCGGGACGTCTTATGAGTAATTTCAAATTTTCTTACGCTCCTTCGTATTTGGTGATTTTTTGTTTAATAAGGTATGAGCTCTTTGCACGTCAACACCTATATCTGCCTGTACTGCGGTTAATCGATCAAGTGCAAGCTGTAGCCAATAATAGGAGGCATCATATTTTTCAGTATGCCAAAGCAACTCTCTATAGCAAATAGAGGTTTGGATATTCACCAGATGAGCTAATTTTTTGAGACATTGTTCTCCTTGTGCCACCTTGGTTTATTGTACTGTCTGTTCGTTCGCATATTGTGACATGATAGATAGCCCCCATCCGTTATTGTTGTGCACGTTATGCATACTACCAGTCTATTTTAATGATTATAACATGTTCACCTTAATTGGTTAATGATGGAATATGTTAAAATATAAAGAAAGACACTAGGTAACGAAAGGAGGGAATGCAGTTGAAAGAGTTGCAGGAGAAACTAGATGCAGTATTAGAGCAAATGCGCAGTTTTATCCAAGATATTCAAGAGAGGGATTCAGCTTACCCTATGTTTTTTCACAATCAAATCGAGGAGGATATTAGCCAATTTGTAGACAGTCAGTGGTCATTACCAACGGAATATGTCTATTTTTTAAGGCGTTATGTCGTTGAAAGAGTTACATGGAATACGGGTGATTATATAAATCTACAGATCTATGGAGCAAGAGATTTAATGCGTGGGCAGGAAGGCTATCATTATAATCCAGTGACAGAAGAGGTGATTCTGGATTGGCCGCACAATTATTTGGTCATCGCAACAGATGAAGGAGATCCATATTGTTTGGATTTATCAAGAGGGGATACGGCAATTTTTTCTGCTCTTCATGGGACAGGCTGTTGGGATTTCACAATGGCCTATGACAATCTAATCATGTTTCTTGAGAGTGTGCTAATTCCGCCTGGTTTAGAGGAGATGTTGCCTGAAGACAACTCTACTACTTACTATGAACTGACTATAACAGGAGATGGGGAAAATAAGCTAAAGACATTATTGTTACTTAAGAAAATATTCTCTTGTGATTATTCGCGAGCAAGAGAGATGTTAGAACAGCCTCCACTATTAATTTATAGAGGAGTTGAAGCGGGTGCTTTAAGGTTAGAAGACGAGCTCCAGCATATTCGTGCAAACTATCAAAAAAAGAAAATTAGCTTAGCTGAATTTATCGAATGAACCATTACATGATTTTTGTAAATAATAGGGATAACGAATTACTTAAAATGGACCGAAGGGAACTTCATTCTTTTGCATGACGCCATATCATATATTTGCTTGTATAGTGGGGAGTAGCAAAGGGGTGCTTGAAGATGAAAATTACGAAGGTTCAACTATTTGTTCACGATTTACAAAAGATGCAGAAATTTTATAGCGACCAGCTAGGCTTTGCCTTATTAGAAAGTACAGGTGACTATTTTACAATAGCAGTTGGTGAAAGTAAGATGACTTTTGAAAAAGTGCCCACTACGATTCAAAAGCAATATCATATTGCATTAAATATTCCAAGAAATTTATTTTATCAGGCAAAAATTTGGGCCAAAGAACGTGTTGGCTTGCTTACTTCAGAGGGGCAGGATGAAGTGTATTTTGATTTTTTAAAAGCTTACTCTTGTTATTTTTACGATCCTGAAGGCAATATACTAGAATTTATTGCGAGGCAGGAAGTAAATCCAGAACAGGATACAGCCTATTTTTCTATGGAGCAAGTGCTACAGATTGGTGAAATCAATGTAACGACCGACGACATTCTAGCAGCCGCTAGAAAATTAAATGAATATGCTATTAAACCTATTAATGATCAGAAAATCCAACCAGATGCTCTTCATTTTTTAGGTAACTACGAAGATGGAGCCAATATTCTATTAGGACCAAGTGAACGACTTTGGTATTTCTCTGATAAGAAAGCAGTAATCAGTCCAATCTGTATCGAAATAAACGATATGTTACAATTATTTGTAGATGAAAAAGGTCAATTGACCATCAGTCAAAAAAGATAAGATGGGCATACCTAAGTGGAGCGAGTATCAGAACGATTATACAGAGCTAGAATTAATCAGAAAAAGGAGCAAGAATCGTTGAAAGCAAAATGCCTTAAACTATATGAATTTGGAAATCCACATGAGGTGTTAAGGATTGAAAATAAAACGATTACACCTCCACAAGGTCAAGAAATTCTTGTGCGTATGCTAGCAAGACCCATCAACCCTTCGGATTTAATACCGATTTGGGGAAAATATGCCCACCGAATCACTTTACCAACTGTTCCGGGTTATGAGGGCGTTGGAATCGTTGAAGATGTTGGGCCACTTATCTCTTCAAAGCTCATTGGTCAGCGAGTCTTGCCACTACGAGGAGAGGGCACGTGGCAGGAAATGGTGAAGACTCAGGCGGACTTTGCTGTAGCTATTCCTTCTACGATGGATCATTTTACTGCAGCACAAATGTATATTAATCCGATAACAGCCTTCGTCACCTGTACAGAAGTTCTCAAATTACAATCAAATGATGTACTAGTAGTGAATGCATGTGGCTCTGCTATTGGACATATCTATGCTCAATTTGCCGAATTACTAGGTTTTCAGCTTATTGCTGTCACACGAAGTCATCAGCATACAGACGAATTACAGCGGCTTGGGGCCCGCTTTGTCATAGATACTTCTAAGATGCCACTTCATGAAACGATAATGGCTTTAACAAATGGCAGAGGTGCTGATGCAGCGATTGATTCGATTGGTGGGGAGGCGGGCAATCAACTTGCATACTGTGTGAAGCCTGGTGGGAAATTTTTAGCCATCGGTCTTTTATCGGGAATACAGGTAAATTGGACAAATATTGTAAGGGAAGCAAAGGTACAAGCGATGATGTTTCATTTGCGCCACTGGCAACGCCAAACACCAATCGAAAAATGGCAGCAAACTATGCAACAGCTCGTCAATATGGTACATACGGATTCGTTAAAAATGATGCAGGTACAGGACCATTTCCCACTAGTGAACATACACCAGGCAATAGCTGCCGTTGAAGCTACTAATAAAGGAAAGATTTTTTTAACGAATTTTGATTAAGAACCCTACTACCTTCAGTGTTAAAGAACTTATTGTAAGCTCTTATTGATGGTAGTAGTTTTTTTCTTTCTATTGAGGGGGAATGCGCTCCAACAATGAGAAAGTCGTTAATCCGCTCATAAAGAGGATGACCTCGCTCCAACAAGTAAATAATCTACCTAAAGAAGTCTCCCTCGCTTAAAAGAATAGAACCTTTACATAAATAGAGCAATTCTTTATCTTTCATCTTCATAAAAAACTAAATTAGTAATTTAAGGTAATCGGAAATTGCGGTATGATGGAAGTAACTGTTTTTATGGAAAGGGAATTTAAGATACAGGCCATTGTGCAAAGGAGTTTAGATAATGGAACATGTCAACAAATTAAAAAAGGCGATAAAGCGAATGAGTGAGGCTGATGCGAAGTCTATGCTCTTTTTGACTTTAATGAATGAACAGTCGAAGGACGATATGGTACAGTTTTTATTGCAGCAAAATGAGGAGCAGGATGTTTCAACGATCGAAACGGTTCATATTGTGTTTGGTCATTCACCTGGAGGGAGTTTGAAGGCTGCATTTCGCAATAGTAACTACGTGAAAACGGAAGAAATCATCGTTATGCCTGGTAATTTTTCTGTTGGTCCTTTGAAAGATTTACATCTATGTGAAGGGATTGAAGCTCGTTTTCAATGGCTACAAGAGCGCTATTTTATAGAAGACGATGGATTGGCCATTTTTGAGCGCGAGGTGAAGGAAGCCGTAGAGAAAATAAAATCTATTCCGCCACATCAAGATATAATCATATGGACTTGTCAAAATGCCCATGAACAAATAGGGCTTCGACTTGTCTTAGCGATGCTAGAAAAGAAACCAAATGATATCTATGTATTAGATACTTTTCAGTTATTCCATGAGTTGCATATATTCCCCCAGTTAGCAGAGGACAATTATCCAAGATCCTCTGGAGAGGTCAGTGTAGAGAATGTACTTCATATTTATGAGCAATACCAGGGACGCCCATTAAAAAAATCAGTACAGCAGGCTTTATCTAAAGAAGGATTAAAGATGTTAATGGATGACTACTGTATACATACCTGGGAATACAATGAACTTTGGAGTCATCACAATGAAAATGTAGATGATGACTGGATCATTGCCTGTGCTAAACGATTACATGAAGACCAAGAAGAAGCTCCATATCTAATGGCGGCTAGACTCATTGGGGAAGTGCTAGGGCATATGGAACAGTATAGAGAAGCGGAATGGATTGAATATCGCCTGCGTCAATTAATTCAGCAAGGGGTCTTTTCTTATCGAGGTGAGTTAAAAGGGATGTTGCATTATCAAGTAAAATTAGCAGATGCTTATTTGCTTGACTGAGGCACTGACTGTCATGTTCTGAGGTATTTTATGGTATAATGTTTTCTAATATAGATGGCTTGAAGGAGTGAGATCATTGTTAAAAACAGAAGTATTTGAACAATTAAAAACGGCAATGAGAGAGAAAGATACTTTAGCAAAGGGTGTATTATCTCTTTTGAAATCAGCTTTAGATTCTGCTGAAAAAGAAAAGGGAGCAGCATTAACCGCTGAAGAAGAGATAGCCATTATTCATCGAGAGGTCAAACAAACGAATCAAGCGTTAGAAGGCGCACAGACGGCTGGACGAGCAGATTTGATTGAAAAAGAGGAAGCCAAATTGACACTTTTGAAATCTTTCTTACCGAAGCAATTATCCGAAGAAGCGATTGCTGAGAAATTAGTAGCGGCAGGTGTTGGTAAAGGAATGAACATGGGAGAAGCCATGAAAATTGCGAAGCCATTGCTTACAGGCCAAGCGGAAGGTGCAGTTATCTCAAAAGTTGTGAAAAATATTATTGCCTAATCTTCTACCATTTTGGTAGGAGATTTTTTATGCAGAGAAAAATCCGCTATGCCGAAAAGGAGCATAGCGGATTCTTAATTTTATAACTTAAATTTTTGAGTGATATTGCGAAGCTGTTGAGCCATTTCTGCTAAGTTATTCGAAGAAGCTGTGATTTCCTCGATACTTGCAGATTGCTCCTCAGAAGCAGCAGCAACGTTTTGAATATTGCCTGAGGCTTGCACAGCTACTACGCCCACTTGTTCAACAGAGATCGCGATGCTGCTCACGCCTTCATTGATATTGGACATTATGTTATTGACATGGTCCATTTCCTGCGTAAGTGATGTGACGTGGCTATAGATGTCAGCAAATGCTTCTCCTGATGCATTAAATGTTGTGGAGCTTTCCGCAAGATTACTGCTGCTAATAGCCATCGATTTTACGGCTTGAGCCGATTCTTCCTTAATGGTTTCGATACGTGTTCGAATACTGTTTGTAGCATCTAAAGATTGATCGGCCAGCTTACGTACTTCCTCAGCTACTACTGCAAAGCCTTTGCCATGCTCACCTGCACGCGCTGCTTCAATGGAAGCATTTAACGCAAGTAAGTTGGTTTGATCCGTAATTTGGGTAATCAATGCTACAATATCCCCGATTTCATTCGTGTATGTGCTTAAACGTTCAACGACAGTTGCTGATTCTTGAATGGCTTGGGATGTTACGGCCATTTTTTCTGTAGCATCTTGAATCGTTGTATTGCCTTTTTCTGAGATCGCAGATGCCTGGAATGCCTTTTCTGTCACACCAGTTACGCTTGTGACAACCTCTGTCATTTTGCTAGAGATGGTTGTAATATGGCTTTCCACTTCTTCAATCGAAGAGGTTTGTTTTTCTGAGCCCACTGCAACCTCTTGCATAGAAGATGTAATTTGCTGTATGGAAGCACTTGTTTGCTCGGAGCTTGCAGTTAATTCCTCTGACATGGCCGCCACTTGTTCAGCATTTTGAGCTATTTGCTGAATTAATGTACGTAAATCTTCCGTCATATTTTCAATGCCTGATGATAGCTGGGCAATTTCATTGGAACCTTTTATTTGGAGAGGCTCGACGGCTAAATCTCCCTGTGCAACCTGACCGACATAGCGGGTCATTTTTTTAATTGGTTTCGTAATACCTACACTAATAAAGTAAGCAACGATAATACCAAAAATCACAAAAACAACGGTTAGAATAATACAAATCCAAAGTGTTTCTGTTTGTAGCTTAGAAATGAAGGAAGCATCCATATCTAAACCAAAAATAATATCAGTATCTTTAAATGGGATGAAAATAGATTTATGGATACCATATTCATCTTTGTATATATCACTTGTTTGAATGGTTTGCGTGTCGACGGCTTTTCGCATTTCATCACTAAATTCATAGTCTTGCTGATGATTGTCAGTATTACTTAATGCCACGATATGCTCCTTACCATTGGCTTTTGAAAGCACATAGGCGTTTTCTATATCAAACTTTTTAACCGTAGCGTTTAATTGATCTAATAGTTTTTTATAATTGTCAGAGCTACCGTTATCCGCCGCTTTTACATCATTTTTCTCAAGATCTTCAAAAATCGTATTCGATGTGATCTCTAAAGTAGTTTCGAATTGTTTAATGACAAAATTGTCGATAATACGGTAAGAAACCGCGAATAATACAACACTAAATAGCAATGAAATAATGGCTATTGGAATGGTGAAACTGGCTATATATTTATAGAGTAAAGAACTTTTAAATTTAGTGACGATACGCAATGTGAGACGCCTCCAATACTGTTAGCTTTTGCTGTAAGAAATGAATCATGTTTGGGATATGATCTGTCTCTGTGTATGGTGAAATAGAGAAGAATTTTGCCGCTGCAACGGGAACATGCTGTGTT
The DNA here is from genome assembly GCF_038630385.1 of Lysinibacillus sp. FSL L8-0126. Taxonomy (NCBI): domain Bacteria; kingdom Bacillati; phylum Bacillota; class Bacilli; order Caryophanales; family Bacillaceae; genus Lysinibacillus; species Lysinibacillus sp. FSL L8-0126. Next base: position 3,075,456 of record NZ_CP152028.1, read on the forward strand.
GTATCACTCGTGCTAACCGTACAAACTCGTGTTGTATCACCAAAGAATACATCATCACGACCTTCACCTATAATTTCAAAGAATGATGCATTGATACCATTAATGTGTTCAATTTGATCCTGTGTATAATGACCAGCTTGCTCAGCCTGCCAATTAAAGCCATCAGGATACAAGCGAAAGGCTGTAACTGGACCAATATTTGTGTCATTAACGACCTGTAGCATTGGTGTTTTCTCAGCTAATTGTGTGCGGAACGCTAAATTCACACGTACATAGTTGGCTAATAGTTGCTGATAACCTTCCTTACCGAATGCTTGGAGAGCAGCAAAAATAGCAATGGAGCTACCCATACGAGAGCACTCTAATGTATAACCAGTATGGTATGAACCATAACCACGATTGCCCACATAAGGTGTATCGAAGTCCTCAATATCTAATAGCTGTAAACTGTTACCTTCTTTAATTAAGAATAAGCTAGTTAAATAAGGTGTTTGTCCAAGCTTTTGGAAGTCAAAGCAAAGGCTATCTGCCATAGCTAGATGTTGCATGCGGTCATGGATATGTCGTAAGCCTTGTACGACATCGCCTTCAAATTGTAGAGGGTTTTTTTCGAAATCATAATCATTGAAGAAGGCATAAAAACCACCTAAAGCCGAATCAGCATGAATATGTACTGGCTGTAAATTGTACTTCTTCTCAAGCGTTGTAGTAACCTCTTTAATAGCTTGTATATCATCAATACCAAATTGATCAGTCGCTCCTGTAGTAGCCACTACATAGACAGGGATACCGCCATTTTCGATTACTTCTGTCATACGAATACGTAGGTCTTCCACATCCATTGAGTGGTCTTTGCCAGCTTTTACACGTACTAAATGTTTACTGCCAATGCCCACGGCCTCAACAGATTTTAAAAGGCTATAATGTGCGTTTTCTGAAGCAAAGCAATATAAGTTATTCGGAACACCATCTTCTTTGGCATGTGGAAATTGTTTGGCGATGGCAAGGCGAAGTCCACTGAAAACGGCACCTTGTCCACCCCATGTTGTATAACCAAAGCTCTTCGTATAATCATAGCCAACTAATTTAGACATCATAGCCACTACTTTGACCTCACACTCAGCGGCAGCAGGACCATAAACATCCCATAAGTTGTTGCCATTTAGTAGGGCATTTGTAAATTGACCTAATACACCTGGGATGCTTGCCATTGGTAAAACATTGGTTACAAAGTTACGTGTATGATAAGGATGTCCTTGCATTAATTGTGTCATTTCTTTTACAACTTGATCGAGCCCAACCCCTGTAGTTGGCACTTGATGTTCTTGCATCAGCTCTTGATAGAAATTAGCAGAACGCTCTTTCATTGGACCAAGTGTTGTCTTATGTGGATTTTTTAATTCATCTAATGAGGAAACAATTTTCTCTAATAGGGATAAAAAATTCTCTCTTTGTTGGATATTTCCATCTTCGCTCTGGAATAATTGTTGGATATTTTGCATAATCATCATCCTTTTATAGTTCATATTTCCTCTATTTTTAATATAATAAAAATAGGACATTATACTAAAGGTATAATAGCATATTTTAGCAGAGATGGTGATTATATTTTACTGAAAAAATATTTATTAACATTTCTGAAAAATCCAACTTCAATTTATAAATTCTAAATAAGTTGTTTTCCTTTATGCCATGGGGTTTATAAGCTGAACATGCTATTGGATATGGAGATTGAGAGGAAGATTAGAAATTATAAATTAGATAATGTTTAGGTCATAGAAAAAGAGAGGGAATCTAATCCTTTCTAACTAAAAAAATCTGCATGAAAGGTGATGCAGATTCTTGGCAACAGGGGTGATTATTTTTGATATTGTAAAAGTTCTTCTATCGTAACAAATGTATAGCCTTCATCAATAAGCGTTTGAAGAATGCCTTCTATTGCCTGTAATTCATTGTCTGTATGGTCGTACATAGGGTGCATTAAAATAATAGAACCTGGTTGAATATTTTCTTTCACATAATTTATTTTTTCCTCTGCCTTTGTAAAGAACGTATCGGGCTCTAAGTTCCATGTAATGGTCTCACGTTGATGTTTATGTAAATAATGGGGAAAGCCGATTAGTTTTTTACCATAGGGTGGTCTGACGAAAGGTGTTTGTTGATAGCCAATGCTAGCAATGAGTGCATCTGTTTTTTCTATTTCATTTTTAATAAAGGAAGGGCTTTTCAATACCATACGCTTATGCGAATACGTATGGTTGCCAATTTGATGGCCTGCTACTGCAATTTTCTTTGCTTCTTCTGGATGCTTCTCAATATCCTGTCCAATTAGAAAAAACGTTGCTTTTACTTGGTAGTCTTCTAGTAACGCTAAAATAGCGTCTGTCTTGTCAGTTGGTCCATCATCGAATGTCAGGGCAGCCACCTTTTCCTGTGTGTCAACATGAGAAGTAATATTGCCAAACAATTGATAGTTACGAGCGTTCATTAGTTTATAAGCTGAAAATGCGAAAGCACACATTAGTAGAAGAACTATGCCAATAGTAATTAGTTTCCGTTTCATGAACAGACTCCTCTCTTTGTCCAAATCGATATCATGTTTTAAATGTATGTTAACTTGAATCCAATTTCAATGACGCTTTGTCCGTACTGCAATTTTTAGCTACCACTTTCTGTTTGAATCACAAAAAAATAACCATACTACATGGGAGGTGAAGAGATGTATAAATTATTATCACATAATGATTTAGATGGAGTAGGGTGTGGGATTTTAGCAAAGCTTGCTTTTAACGATAAGGTAAGGATACGCTACAATTCTATTACGGCACTTGACCGTGAAATAGAATTCTTTTTGGAGAATGATCAACAGAAAACATTTTTGTTTATTACAGATCTTTCTCCAAACGAAGAAAATGAAAAAAGGATTCAGGACTATTATCAGGCAACTGGGAATGTACAATTGCTGGACCATCATAAAACAGCGCTGCATTTCAATCAGTATGAATGGGGAAAGGTTTTAATTGAAGATGAGCATGGCTATTTAACGTCCGCTACTTCTTTATTGTATCAGTACTTGGTGACCCATGGTTTATTAGAAAAAACAGCCGCCATTTCAGAATTCGTAGAGTTAGTAAGACAATATGATACATGGGAATGGGAAAAGAACGGCAATTTTCAAGCGCAACGATTAAATGCACTGTTTTTTCTAGTATCCATTGAAGAATTTGAAGAGAAAATGCTGGATCGTTTAAAAATAAGTGATCGCTTTGATTTTGATGAATTTGAAAAGAAAATTTTAAGTATGGAAGAAGAAAAAATAGAGCGTTATATTCGGCGGAAGAAACGAGAACTTGTGCAAACCAATTTGGGCGACTTTTATGCTGGCGTTGTTTATGCGGAATCCTATCATTCTGAGCTTGGTAATGAATTAGGTAAGGAAAACATGCATCTTGATTATATCGCGATGATCAATATGGGCAGTAAAAGAATATCCTTTCGAACGGTTCATGACCATATAGATGTGTCAGCTATTGCCGCTGTTTATGGTGGAGGCGGACATCAAAAGGCTGCGGGCTGCTCTTTAACGATGGAAGCCTACAAACAGTTTGTATTGGCAACCTTCCACATAGAACCTATTCCAGAGGATGCCAAAAGGAATCGTTATAATTTAAAGGCTTCTTCATTTGGAACATTTTATAAAAATCAGCAAGAGGATGTGTTTATTCTTTTTTCAAGCGACGATATTGACTGGGGGATTGAAAAGAATAACACGCCATTAGCGCAAAACTTTGCTAGCTTTCATGAAGCGGAGTGGTTTTTAAAGCGAAATTATCAGGTGTGGTTAGTAAGAGATGATCTCTTTGTGGACTATTTAATGCAAATGGCCAACAAAGTTCGTCATCAGCATAAAGGAATGTAAAAATTCCTTTTATACATAATGGATTCGTCCTGTCTTGCTTTTAAACAAGGTTATATAATGCTTTGTTACAAACTACAATGAATTATAACGATATTTATAAAAATGAGGTGTACGGTTGTCCAATGATATACTGCGAGTAGTGGATTTGGATAAGGAAAATCGAGGACGCAGAAAAAAACGAGGAATAGTTGTTATCTTTTTATTGATGGTCGTTAGTGGATCATTGCTGTATTTGTGGTGGAATCGAGATGTGGATTTCGAAGCCTATAAAACAGAGGTGGGGAAGACAGCAAGTAATAGCTTAGGGCGTTTAACGTTAAATGAAGTGATTATTGATGACAATCAAATTTTACTGAATGCTACCTTTGAGCCTGTGAAAGCATTTACACCAAAACACCAAATATTTTTCTTCCCTCAAATACTCGTCAATGGGAAAGATTATATGGTTCGTAATGGAGGTCAATCCATTGTCCAGTCTAAAAATGTATATACCATATACAATAGTATCAAAATGGATGATTTTCCGTCAGACGAAGATTTAGCATTAGCTATTCGTTATAAAGATTGGAATGTAGAAACACCGATTGATAAACCTTGGGAATTTCAGGTAGAGGCTTCTCAGGAACAATTACAAGAAGATCGAAAAATCTTTGTGATTAATAAAAAAGTCAATCATGTCGATCAACAGGAAATAACGATTGATAAAGTTGTCTCCACACCCATCTCAACAACGATTTATTTTCATGCCGATCAAAGCATTGTCAATGATGCAGTTTATTTTAAAATCCAATCAAAGGCAGGACAATCATGGAACTTTGCTACACCCTATCCATTAAATAAAGAGGGGACAAAGTGGGGAAGTCGCGTAGATGCACTTTATTTAACAGAAAAAAATTATACATTAATTCCTGTCAAGAAGGATGGCAGTAAAGTTGCTGACGGCATCAAAATAAAAAAAGAATAAAGTTGTAGTCATTTGTTATATATGAAAAACTGCACTTCCGATTTGTTAGAAACGGGCTAACAATCGGAGTGCAGTTTGTTTTTTTCTAGAACTAAATGACAAGGAAGCTACCCTTGCAGATATGTATGGAAAACTCGCTAGATGGTTTCATAGCGTTCCTTCTATTGATTCGTTATAATGTAGAAATGGAAAAGACTTAACGAGAAAGAAGGGATTGCTATGGCACGAGGTGTTTACATTCATATTCCTTTCTGTCATCAAATTTGTAATTATTGTGATTTCAATAAATTTTACTTTAAAAACCAACCAGTGGATGAATATATAGAAGCACTTGGTAAAGAGATGGCTCTTGCCACACAAAAATATCCGGACAATTTTCGTAATATCGAAACGATTTTTCTTGGAGGTGGGACACCAACTGCTTTATCACCGGAGCAATTGGACAAACTACTAACGTATATTCATACGTATATTCCGATGGAGAGTGTGACAGAATTTACATCAGAGGCTAATCCGGATGAATTGTCTGCGGCAAAATTGCGAGTGTTGTTTGATGGTGGTGTCAATCGTCTAAGCATGGGTGTGCAATCTTTTGACCAAGGGCTGTTACAGAAGATTGGACGCACTCATAGTAATGACCATGTTTATGAAACAATCGCTTTGGCTAGAAAAATTGGCTTTCAAAACATTAGCATTGATTTAATGTATGGTTTACCTGGGCAAACGATGGCTCAATGGAAGGACTCATTAGACAAAGCTTTTGCCCTTGATTTACCCCATTTCTCTGCCTACTCTCTTATTGTAGAGCCAAAAACGATTTTTTATAATCAATACACAAAAGGCAAGTTGTATTTACCAACGGAAGATCTCGAAGCAGATATGTATGATGTGTTGATGCAGCAAATGGCTTTACATGGACTTCAACAATACGAAATTAGTAATTTTGCAAAACCAGGCTTCCATTCAGAGCATAACAAGATTTATTGGGATAATGATGAATATGCAGGGTTTGGGGCGGGTGCCCATGGTTATTTAAAGGGCATACGTTACTCCAATCATGGTCCATTAAGAAAATATATGGATGCTGTTTTTGTAAATGAGCTACCTATTGTTCATGAACATGAAGTATCTCCAGCGGAAAAAAGAGAAGAACAAATGTTTTTAGGGCTGCGAAAAACAGCGGGGGTTATGCACACTATATATGAAGAAAAATTTAAAACACCAATGGCTGCTCATTATGAGACTGTTATAAAAGATTTAGTTTCAAAAGATCTTTTAGAACAAGATAAGGTGGGTGTTCGTCTAACTAGAAAAGGACGTTTTGTGGGCAATGAAGTTTTTCAACAATTTTTGCTAGAAGATTGAGCGATATCGTTGACATAAAATGTGGGATTTGATAACTTAATAATAGTATTAGCACTCCTCTTAGTCGAGTGCTAACAGAGGTGATAATCATGCTAACAAATCGGCAGTTACAGATATTGCAAGTCATTGTAGACGACTTTATTGTGTCTGCACAGCCGGTAGGTTCTCGCCAAATCTCCAAAAAACAAGGGATTACATTTAGTCCAGCCACTATTCGAAATGAAATGGCGGATTTAGAGGAATTAGGCTTTTTAGAGAAAACACATACTTCCTCTGGTCGAGTGCCTTCAGAAAAGGGTTACAGATTTTATGTAGATCATTTGTTGAGTCCTCAAGGCATTAATTCGAAGGACATTCAACAAATCCAATCAATTTTTAATGATCGACTAGTAGAAGTAGAGCATATTATCCGAAAGTCAGCCAACATTCTATCGGAGCTGACATCGTATACTTCCATACTTTTAGGACCTGATGTTCAAAGGCATCGTGTCAAACGATTTTCAATTGTCCCTCTTTCTAGCGATACAGCAGTAGCAATTATCGTAACGAATAATGGGCATGTTGAAAATCGCATGTTCAACTTACCGCCAGATTTTACCGCTTCTGATTTAGAGAAAATGGTCAATATCTTAAATGATCGCCTGATTGGTGTATCCTTAGAAGATCTCCATAAAAGCCTTGAAGCTGAAGTGCTAGCCGTGTTACAGCAACATATTAGATCAGCGGATGATTTTATTCGCGCGCTCGTAACAGCAACAATGCATAATTCAGAAAGTAAAATTTTCTATGGTGGGAAAACGAATATGTTCAACCAACCAGAATTCCATGATTTAAATAAGGTTCGCATGATTTTGGACTTGATGGAGACGACTAGCCAAGTGCAGTCCCTTTTCCATCCGAACGAATCAGGTATTCATATTCGGATAGGCTCAGAAAATAAACAATTAGAAATGGAAAATTGCAGTGTCATTACCACTACCTATTCCATTGGTGATGACCAACAAGGAGCCATTGCTATCATTGGCCCAACACGTATGGATTATAAGCGTGTCGTGGCTTTATTAGACATAATGCGCTTGGATTTAACACAAGCCTTTATGAAAAATCGTAGTGAATGATAATGAGGAGGATTCAAGTGACGGAAACAACGGAAAACAAAGATTTAGTACAAGAAAATGTACAAGCTGAAACGACAGCAGAGGAAGTAACACAATCAGAAGTTCAAGAAGCAGTAGAATTATCTATTGAAGAACAGTATGAGGCGAAGCTGGCTGAGCTACAAGCAAAGCTAGATGACGAGGAAAATCGTCACCTACGTCTACGTGCTGACTTCGATAATATGCGTCGTCGTCATCAGTTAGACAGTGAGGCTGCTGAGAAGTACCGTGCGCAAAACCTACTATCTGACTTATTGCCAGTTCTTGATAATTTTGAGCGTGCTCTACAAGTAGAGACAACTTCTGAAGAAACTGCATCCATCATTAAAGGGATTGAAATGGTGTACCGCTCTTTAATTGAAGCGACAGAAAAAGAAGGTCTACAAGTCATTAAAGCTGAAGGTGAGCAATTTGATCCAACTATTCACCAAGCTGTTATGCAAGAACAAGATAGTGAAAAAGAGACGGGTGTTGTCTTACGCGAGCTCCAAAAAGGGTATATCTTAAAGGATCGTGTTTTACGCCCAACAATGGTATCTGTGAACGAATAGTCCTTGTACTATTTAGTCAATTAAAATTAGTTAGAAAACGCATCCCTTGCGTTGACATAATAGGAGGAAATTTTAATGAGCAAAATTATTGGTATTGACTTAGGAACAACAAACTCTTGCGTTTCTGTACTTGAAGGTGGAGAACCAAAAGTAATTCCAAATCCAGAAGGTAACCGTACGACACCATCTGTTGTTGCATTTAAAAATGGTGAACGTCAAGTTGGTGAAGTAGCGAAACGTCAATCTGTAACAAACCCTAATACAATTATGTCTATTAAATCAAAAATGGGTACAGCTGATAAAGTAACAGTAGAAGATAAAGATTACACACCACAAGAAGTATCGGCTATGATTCTTCAATACTTAAAAGGTTATGCAGAAGATTACTTAGGGGAAAAAGTAACAAAAGCAGTTATTACAGTTCCTGCTTACTTTAATGATGCACAACGCCAAGCTACAAAAGATGCTGGTAAAATCGCAGGTCTAGAAGTAGAGCGTATCATCAACGAACCAACTGCCGCTGCACTTGCTTATGGTTTAGACAAACAAGACCAAGACCAAAAAGTATTAGTATTTGACCTTGGTGGCGGTACGTTTGACGTATCTATCCTTGAGTTAGGTGACGGTGTCTTTGAAGTATTAGCTACAGCTGGTGATAACAAACTAGGTGGGGATGATTTCGATGACGCGGTTATTGAATATCTAGTAGCTGAATTCAAAAAAGAAAACGGTATTGATTTATCAAAAGATAAAATGGCGATGCAACGTTTAAAAGATGCCGCTGAAAAAGCGAAAAAAGATTTATCTGGTGTAACATCAACACAAATCTCTTTACCATTCATTACAGCTGGTGAAGCAGGTCCTTTACACTTAGAAATTTCTTTAACTCGTGCAAAATTTGACGAAATTACATTACCATTAGTAAATCGTACAGTTGGACCAGTACGTCAAGCATTATCTGATGCAGGTCTTTCAACTTCTGAAATCGACCAAGTTATTTTAGTTGGTGGTTCTACGCGTATTCCAGCAGTACAAGAAGCGGTACGTAAAGAAACTGGTAAAGAGCCTCACCGTGGTGTAAACCCTGACGAAGTAGTAGCTATGGGTGCTGCTGTACAAGGTGGCGTATTAACAGGTGATGTAAAAGACGTAGTATTACTTGACGTAACACCACTTTCACTTGGTATTGAAACAATGGGTGGCGTGTTCACAAAATTAATCGACCGTAACACAACAATTCCTACTTCTAAATCACAAGTATTCTCTACAGCAGCTGATAACCAACCAGCAGTAGATATTCATGTTCTACAAGGTGAGCGTTCAATGGCAGCTGACAATAAAACATTAGGTCGCTTCCAATTAGCAGATATTCCACCAGCACCACGTGGTGTACCTCAAATCGAAGTAACATTCGATATTGATAAAAACGGTATCGTATCTGTCAAAGCGAAAGACCTTGGTACAAACAAAGAGCAAACAATTGTGATTCAATCTGATTCTGGTTTATCAGAGGAAGAAATTGAACGCATGGTAAAAGACGCAGAGTCTAATGCTGAAGCGGATGCTAAACGTAAAGAAGAAGCAGATCTTCGCAACGAAGCAGACCAATTAGTATTCCAAGTGGATAAAACAATTGCTGACTTAGGCGAGCAAATTACAGAAGATGAGAAAAAATCTGTTGAAGACGCTCGTGATGAATTGAAAAAAGCGCTTGAAGCTGGTGAATTAGAAGGCATTAAAGCAGCAAAAGAAAAATTAGAAGGCGTATTACAGCCACTAGTGATGAAAGTTTATGAGCAAGCGGCAGCGGCAGCTCAAGCGGCTCAAGGTGGCGACGCAGGTGCAGACACTGGCGCTGGTAAAAAAGATGACGGTGTTGTAGACGCTGATTTCGAAGAAGTAAAAGATGATAAATAGGAAGTAACACAGTTAAGTGAAAAAGCCAAAGACCGCTTGCGGCTTTGGCTTTTGTCATGATGTTGTGATCGCTTCACGTAAATGACACCATTTATGGAATAGTTGCATACGTTAGCTGCTAGGAAGTGAAAACCTCAATTTTATGGGATGATTAATCGAAAAAATAAGGCAGTTTTAACAACTGCATGTTACAATAGATTTTATGCAAACAGAGCGGAGTGTGAATCATGGAGAAACGCGATTATTACGAGGTGCTTGGTTTAACAAAATCAGCTTCTAAAGATGAAATTAAAAAAGCATACCGTAAATTATCAAAACAATATCACCCTGATCTTAATAAAGAGCCGGGTGCAGATGAAAAATTCAAAGAAATCGCTGAAGCATATGAAGTATTAAGCGACGACCAGAAAAAAGCACGCTACGACCAATTTGGTCATGAAGACCCGAATGCGGGCTTTGGTGGTGGCTTTGGAGGCGGCGGCTTTGGCGGCTTCGAGGATATTTTCAGCTCTTTCTTCGGTGGTAGTGGTCGCCGTCAAGACCCAAATGCGCCACGTAAAGGCGATGATCTACAATATCGCATGAATATTAAATTTGAGGAAGCTATTTTTGGGAAAGAAACAGAAATAGAAATTCCGAAAGATGAAACGTGTGAAACATGTCATGGCTCAGGAGCGAAGCCAGGCACACAGCCAGAAACATGTTCGACATGTAATGGGGCTGGACAAATCAACCAAGCAGTGGATACACCGTTTGGTCGCATGATGAACCGTCGTGCATGTACGACTTGCCATGGTACAGGTAAAATCATTAAAGAAAAATGTTCAACTTGTCGTGGAGAAGGAAAAGTTCAAAAACGCAAGAAAATTAAAGTGACGATTCCAGCAGGTGTGGATGATGGACAACAAATTCGTGTATCGGGTCAAGGTGAACCAGGTATTAACGGTGGTCCTGCAGGGGATTTATATATTATGTTCCGTGTTCAAGGGCATAAAGAATTTGAACGTGATGGGGACGATATTTACTTCGAGTTGAAGTTGACATTCCCTCAAGCCGCACTTGGAGATGAAATTGAAGTGCCTACAGTGCATGGTAAAGTCAAATTACGTATCCCAGCTGGCACACAGTCAGGCGCCCAATTCCGTCTTAAAGATAAAGGCGTTAAAAATGTTCATGGCTATGGTATGGGGAATCAGTATGTAACGGTCAAAGTCATGACACCTGAGAAATTAACAGAAAAGCAAAAGCAATTACTACGAGAATTTGCTGAAATTAGTGGCGATATCCCTGAAGAACAAGGTAGTTCACTATTCGATAAAATTAAGAAAAAATTCCAAGGTGAATAATTAGAGGGAGCTGAAGAGCTACGTGAAGTGGTCTGAATTATCCATTCATACAAAAAATGAAGCGGTAGAAGCAATTTCGAATATTTTGCATGAAGCAGGTGCAAGTGGTGTTGTCATCGAAGATTCTGCAGAATTTGCGAAGCCACGTGAAGATCAATATGGTGAAATTTATGCGCTAAATGAAGATGATTTTCCGAAAGATGGCGTCATTGTCAAAGCTTATTTATCAGAGTCTAGTTTTTTAAATGAAACGGTCGAAGAAATTAAAGCAGCCATCACAAACTTGACGAACTTTAACATTGATATCGGTGAAAATGTTGTCTCCATTGTTGAAGTCAATGAGGAAGATTGGGCAACTGCCTGGAAGCAATACTACCATCCTGTCAAAATTTCTGAACGCTTTACAATCGTACCAACATGGGAGGATTATACACCTGTTTCAACAGATGAACTGATTATTGAATTAGATCCTGGTATGGCTTTTGGTACAGGTACACATCCAACGACGGTGATGTGTTTACAAGGACTTGAAAAGGTCATTAAAGAAGAGGATACAGTTGTCGATATCGGTACAGGATCCGGTGTATTATCTATTGGTGCAGCATTACTTGGTGCTAAAAGTGTGCATGCTCTCGATTTAGACGAGGTAGCTGTACGTTCGGCACAAGAAAATGTGGCGTTGAATAAAGTAGAAGATAAGGTAGAGGTATTCCATGGTAACTTATTAGATACTGTCAAAGAACCAGCAGACGTGGTGGTGGCTAATATTTTGGCCGAAATCATTATGTCCTTCACTGACGACGCATTTACAATTGTGAAACCAGGTGGATTATATGTCACTTCAGGCATTATCGGGGCAAAACGTGATGATGTCAAAGCAGCATTAGAAGCTTCAGGCTTTGTGATTGAAGAAGTATTATTAATGGAAGATTGGGTAGCTATTATTGCTCGTCGACCGCTATAACCTGACTGAAGAAGCGCCAAATCGTAAGCCGTGTGCTTGTGATTTGGCGTTTTCCTGTCTTGCTAGAAAGGACTGTGTAGCATGCAACGTTATTTTATTGAAACAGCCATAGAAAATGCACGTATTAGCGGAGAAGATGCACGCCATATTGAGCGAGTAATGCGGATGAAGCAGGGCGACAAAATCGTTGTTGTTGCACAAAACACCGCTCATATATGTACAATCGAAGGGTTTGAAGGGGATGAGGTCGTGATTGAAACGACTGGTCAAACAATACCTTCACCAGAGCTACCTATTTATGTAACAGTAGCTTGTGGCTTGCCAAAGGGCGATAAGCTAGAGCTAATTACACAAAAAGCGACGGAGCTTGGGATGTTTGCATTACAGCCATTTGAAGCTGAACGTTCCATTGTGAAATGGGACAAGAAAAAAGGGGCAAAAAAGCAAGAAAGATTACAAAAAATTGCTAAAGAGGCCGCAGAACAAGCCCATCGTACACATATCCCAGAGGTTTTTGAACCAATTACCTTTAAACAGCTCCTACAACAAATAGATCAATTCGATGCCGTTTTTATTGCAGATGAAGAGGATGCAAAGGCTGAAAAGCGCACAAGGTTTGCGGAGAAGCTAAAAAACGTGTATGATAAGAAGTCGAAATCAATGCTTATAATCTTTGGTCCAGAGGGGGGCATTTCTCGTCAAGAGTCAGAAGCGCTGTTACATGCAGGCGCTCAAACTATGTCATTAGGACCAAGAATTTTACGAGCAGAAACAGCGCCATTATACGCACTGTCTGCCATATCCTATGAATTTGAATGAAAGAGGTGTTCAGCCTTGTCAAAAGTGGCTTTTCACACACTTGGCTGTAAAGTAAATCATTACGAAACAGAAGCAATCTGGCAACTGTTCAAAGAAGATGGCTATGATCGTACAGAGTTTGATCATCAAGCAGACGTTTATGTCATTAATACATGTACAGTTACCAATACTGGAGATAAGAAATCTCGTCAGGTGATTCGTCGCGCAGTTCGACAAAATCCTGATGCTGTTATTTGTGTAACGGGATGCTATGCACAGACATCCCCAGCTGAAATTATGGCGATTCCTGGCGTAGATATTGTTGTAGGAACACAGGATCGTACGAAATTATTAGGCTATATCGATCAATATCGTTCAGAACGACAACCGATTAATGCCGTACGTAATATTATGAAAAATCGCGTTTATGAGGAATTAGATGTACCAGCATTTACAGACCGTACACGTGCTTCCTTAAAAATACAAGAAGGCTGTAACAACTTCTGTACATTTTGTATTATCCCATGGGCACGTGGCTTAATGCGTTCTCGTGATCCCCAAGAAGTATTACATCAAGCCCAGCAATTAGTTGAGGCTGGCTATCTTGAAATTGTTTTAACGGGTATTCATACGGGTGGCTATGGACAAGACTTAAAAGATTATAATCTTGCTCAGTTACTACGTGATTTAGAGGCTAATGTAAAAGGCTTAAAGCGTCTTCGTATTTCGTCCATTGAAGCTAGTCAATTGACGGATGAAGTCATCGAAGTCCTTCGTGAGTCGAAGATTGTCGTTAATCATTTACACATTCCAATCCAATCGGGTTCTGATACGGTGTTAAAACGTATGCGTCGTAAATATACAATGGAATTTTTCGGGGAACGTTTAACGAAATTACATGAAGCTTTACCAGATTTAGCTGTAACATCTGATGTTATTGTTGGTTTCCCAGGTGAGACAGAGGAAGAGTTTATGGAAACGTTCAACTTTATTCGTGATCATAAATTCTCTGAACTACACGTCTTCCCATTCTCTCCACGTACAGGTACACCAGCTGCCCGCATGGAGGATCAAATTGATGAAGACATTAAAAATGAGCGTGTACACCGTCTGATCTCTTTAAATGACCAACTGGCAAAAGAATATGCATCTCGTTTTGAAGATCAAGTATTAGAAGTGATTCCCGAAGAATTTGTGCATGATGGCAGTGAAGAGCAAGGTCTTCTAACAGGTTATACTGATAATTACTTGAAAATCGTATTTGAAGGTCCAGAAAGTCTGATTGGACAGCTTGTAAAAGTAAAAATTACACAAGCAGGCTATCCACACTCACAAGGACAATTTGTACGTGTTTTAGAAACAGTTAATTAATATGCAAAGGGTTGCCTGCTTTTGAGGCAATCCTTTTTTATTGGATGAATATCCCACTTTTCTTGTTACAATGAGAAGAAATAGAAGAGAATATATCAGTCATTTATAAGCTTACTGAGCGTTTATCACGACTGGCATAAGGAAGGGTCAGAAAAGCCATTCACTGCGGATTTTCATTTAGTAGAGTTTCAAAAAACAATGACATAGCATTTAATGAATAATTGGCTAAGAAAGAAATTAGACGGCAACGAGAAAAAATGGTATGATTCGAAGAGGTACGTACATCTTGCTTAATGAAGGAGCGTTTAACAATGGAACAAAATTTTGCGCGTATGATTGATCATACATTATTAAAGGCTGAGGCAACAAAGGAACAAATTGAAAAATTATGTGCAGAAGCTAAGCAATTTAACTTTGCTTCAGTATGTGTCAATCCAACATGGGTGAAGCGTAGTAGCGAATTATTGCAAGGGTCAGATGTTTTAGTTTGTACGGTTATTGGCTTCCCACTCGGTGCCAATACACCAGCAGTGAAAGCATTTGAAGCAAAAGATGCGATTGCTAACGGTGCAAAAGAAGTAGATATGGTTATTAATATCGGTGCATTAAAAGATAAAAACTATGAGCATGTACAAGCTGATATTGCAGCAGTTGTAGAAGCGGCTAAAGGCAGCGCACTTGTGAAAGTGATTATTGAAGCATGTTTATTAACAGATGAAGAGAAAGTGAAGGCATGTGAGCTAGCTGTGGCAGCAGGTGCTGACTATGTGAAAACATCAACTGGTTTTTCAACTGGTGGTGCAACAGCAGAAGATATTGCTCTTATGCGTAAAACAGTAGGTCCTGAATTGGGCGTAAAAGCTTCAGGTGGCGTTCGTAGCCTAGAGGATATGAAAAAAATGGTAGAAGCTGGTGCTACACGTATTGGAGCAAGCTCTGGTGTTGCCATTATGAATGGTTTAATTGCAGATTCCAATTACTAATTTTAAAGCCATAAGCTCTTGCACAGATTTGCATGAGCTTATGGCTTCTTTGTGTCGAATAAACATAATATTTTTTTCCGCACATATACTCCACTGATGAATGTGAAGACAGAAAGGAGGATGCCATGTTTACACAGTATAAGGCTTGGAGACCCTATATTAGCCCTTTTGATCCTTGTAAGCCTATCGAAGTAAAATACTTTGCTACACCACCACAATTATATATGGGTTTTCAACCACCTGGACTACCACAATTCCCAACCCCACGAGAAGCTCTAATGGCAGGAACACTTTGGCCACAGTTATTTAGCCCGTATCCATTTCCCCTAAAAAGGAGGGGTGAAGCATGACTAAAAAGATGCCGCCTGAATTTTATAAGCAATTAGAAGAAATACAGGCAATTGATTTCGTCATTGTGGAATTAAACCTCTATTTAGACACCCATCCACACGATTATGATGCCATCCAGCAATTTAATGAAAATACAGAGAAAAGCATGAAGCTTAAAGTTGATTTCGAACAGAAATATGGACCGCTCATGAATTTTGGAAGAAGCTATTCGAATTATCCGTTTAATTGGATTGATACGCCGTGGCCATGGCAGGTCTAATCAAAAGAACTAGGAGGAATAATTTTTGTGGTATTACGAAAAAAAGCTCCAGTATCCGGTAAAAGTTAGTACATGCAATCCAATGCTTGCTAAGTTTTTAATTGAGCAATATGGAGGAGCAGATGGGGAACTGGCAGCAGCCCTTCGCTATATGAATCAGCGCTATACCATACCAGACAAAGTGGTAGGGCTCTTAACTGATATAGCAACGGAGGAATTTTCACATTTAGAAATGATTGCCACGATGATCTATAAGCTAACAAAAGATGCGACACCTGAAATGCTCAAGGAGGCTGGTCTAGGCGACCATTATGTAAATCATGATCGTGCTTTATTTTATCAGAATGCTTCAGGGGTACCATTTACAGCATCCTATATTCAGGCTAAGGGTGATCCTATTGCAGATTTGTATGAGGATATAGCTGCTGAGGAAAAGGCGCGTGCCACCTATCAATGGATTATTGATTTATCAGATGACACAGATTTAAATGATAGCTTAAAGTTTTTACGTGAACGGGAAATTGTCCATTCCCAGCGTTTTAGAGAGGCTGTTGAAATTTTAAAAGATGATAGAGATCAGAAGAAAGTTTTCTAAAAAGTGGCTGGCTGGATCAAGGGGGACTTGAAACAGCCTTTTTGTTTGTCAATAAATCATGTTTTACTAGAAGGAAGAATAAATATTGGATCTATTGCTAGCTAAATACAATTTGAATAAGTTAACAAAAATAAAACCAAAAATTCACTTGATAATTTCGCACACTTTCTATTGACCATTATTAGACAATACGATATAATTTTTTAGTACACAACAGAAGGTAATTTGCCTAATTGTGTATTGACGTGTGTTCGGAGGGAGGGAAAGAGAGATGTCAAAAACTGTCGTTCGCAAAAACGAATCGCTTGAAGATGCTCTTCGCCGCTTCAAACGTACTGTATCAAAAAGTGGTACAATTCAAGAAGTTAGAAAGCGCGAGTTCTACGAAAAACCTAGCGTAAAACGTAAAAAGAAATCAGAAGCTGCACGTAAACGTAAGTGGTAATTTAATTTCCCATTAAAAATCCCTACGTTCATAACACGCAATTGTATGATTCACTGAGCAGACAAAATTATACCTGAAATTAATCACATGGAGGATTGATTTCAGGTATTTTACATTGCTCACGCTTACGTACATATGAAAAAGCCGAATGATATCTTATTGATTCATTCGGCTTTTTTTGTAGCATACTAAGTGTCAATCATTCAAAGGAAATGAATCTTAAATAAACTTAAAAAATTTTAAGATTTGTGAAACTTTTCGCATGATTGACCGTATATACAAGGGAGAAGCATGTTAGAAGGGAGGGAAAAAGATGCGAAGACGGAGAATCCTCAGCTATTTACTAGTAATATGGATGACTTTTTTGTTAGCGTTTCCATTAACGTCAGCTTTTGCAAGTAGTAAGGTCTACCATGTTCCAATTCATAATGAAGTAGAGCGAGGGCTTCATGCATTTTTAGAACGAGCTTTTAAAGAGGCTGAAGAAAACTATGCAGAGGCGATTATCTTAGATATACATACGCCTGGCGGATTTGTGAATGCTGCAAGTGATATCGCCATGCTTATGGATGCAACGGAGATACGTACAATTGCTTATATTAATAAGGATGCGCATTCAGCTGGTGCTTTTTTAGCCTTACATGCGGATGAGATTTACATGGTGCCGAATGGAACAATCGGTGCAGCAGCGGTCATTGATTCAGCAGGTAATGCAGCAGATTTAAAAGCTAATAGTGCCTGGCTTGCTCAAATGCAGGCAGCGGCAGAAACATCAGGTCGCGATCCTAAGTATGCATTAGCAATGGCAGATACCAACTATGAACTACCGGAATACCGTGCTGGCGGAAAGAATTTGTTAACCTTATCTGCTTCGGAGGCATTGGAGGTTCGCTATTCTGAAGGAACGGTTAAAAATTTTCAGGAGCTTTTAGCGAAAACAAACCTTAAGGGTAGTGATATTGTTCCCATCGAACCAACATTTTCTGAAAAATTGGCTCGTTTTATTACAAATCCAATCATTGTACCCATTTTATTGTCTATCGCAAGTTTAGGGCTGGTGATGGAGCTATATTCGCCAGGATTTGGCGTTCCAGGTATAATGGGGCTATCAGCTCTTGGTTTATTTTTCTTTGGACATATGGTTGCAGGCTTCGCTGGTTATGAAACATTATTGTTATTTATAGTTGGTTTAGCCCTTGTAATTGCAGAGTTTTTTGTCCCCGGAGGAATTGTGGGAATTTTAGGTGGCGTGCTCATATTACTAAGTCTGATACTGGCAGGTGCAAATATGATGCAAATGATAGTAGCAATTCTCATTGCGCTTGTGATAGCGATGATAGGAATGGTGATTCTGATGAAATTTTTCGGAAAAAAAATGCATGTCTTAAACAGGCTCGTGTTAATGGATGCAACTACGACAGAAGAAGGGTATGTGTCTAATGTCAATCGCACAGAACTGTTAGGAAAAATTGGGAAAACGCTTACACCACTACGTCCATCAGGTACAATGGTACTTGGTAGTGAACGCATTGATATTGTATCAGAAGGTGGCTATATCGATGCCAATCAACATGTAGAAATTATTAAAGTTGAAGGCTCACGTATTGTTGTGAGACAAACAGATAAAGAGATGGAGGAATAGAAAATGGGTTTTGATTTAGCATTAATTGGTCCAATTGCTGGACTGGTTATTTTATTCATTGTTCTTGCGGTATTCTTTACCTTTGTACCGGTAGCACTGTGGATTTCTGCATTAGCAGCAGGCGTTCGTGTTAGTATTTTCACATTAATTGGGATGCGTTTACGTCGAGTTATCCCTTCTCGAATTGTCAATCCGTTGATTAAAGCACATAAAGCAGGTTTACCTGTTACGATTAATCAGTTAGAGAGTCACTATTTAGCAGGTGGTAATGTTGACCGTGTTGTCAATGCATTAATTGCAGCTCACCGTGCCAATATTGAACTATCTTTTGAACGTTGTGCAGCGATTGATTTAGCTGGTCGAGATGTATTAGAAGCGGTTCAAATGTCTGTTAATCCAAAAGTTATTGAAACACCATTTATTTCAGGTGTAGCAATGAACGGGATTGAAGTTAAAGCAAAGGCACGTATTACAGTGCGTGCAAATATCGAGCGTTTAGTCGGTGGTGCTGGTGAAGAAACAGTTATTGCCCGTGTTGGTGAAGGGATTGTTTCGACAATCGGTTCGGCTGTGCACCATACAGAAGTATTAGAAAATCCTGATATGATTTCACAAACAGTATTATCAAAAGGTTTGGACTCAGGAACAGCCTTTGAAATCTTATCCATTGATATTGCCGACGTAGATATCGGTAAAAACATCGGTGCAGAATTACAGATTGAACAAGCACAGGCGGATAAAAACATTGCTCAGGCAAAAGCTGAAGAACGCCGTGCAATGGCTGTAGCGAATGAGCAGGAAATGATTGCCCGTGTTCAAGAAATGAAGGCGAAAGTAGTAGAGGCTGAAGCAGAAGTACCACAGGCTATGGCTGAAGCATTACGTTCTGGTAATCTTGGCATTATGGATTACATGAATTATCGTAACATTCAAGCGGATACGGCGATGCGCGACTCGATTTCAAAAGTAAGCACTGATAAGCCAGACACGAATGATCCAAATGCTTAAAAACGGAAAGGAGCGGAACTAACATATGGAACAATTAATAATTCTTGCCTTAATTGCCATAGCCAGCTCTATTTTCGGAAAATCAAAAAATAAAAAGCCTCAGAAACAGATGCCTCCTTTTAATAAAGATACAGCGGCAGAGCCTCCAGTTATGGCGGAAACAACGCCGCATCGTGCAGGGAGAGCGCAAAGTTTTGAAGATTTTGCACGAGAGTTTATTGGTGATTGGATTCCTGAAAATGAGAAAGCCGAAGAGCCTAAAAAGTTGGTCGAAGAACAGGTGAAGCAGGAAATACCAAGCTATATGGCCCCGCCAGTTATGCCAACGGATGTTCCTAGTCGTCCTTCTATTCGAGAAAGTAGAGGACGTCTAGCTGCTGGGAAAAAAGAGGTGCAAACAGTCGGTGCGCCATCGACTTTTCAATTACCTCAATCGAAAAACGATCTCATGCAAGCGATCGTAATGGCTGAAATATTAGGACCACCTAAAGCAAAAAGAAAATAACTAGCATGTCCTCCTTTTTCGATGCATATATTGCCGAAGAAGGAGGCATTTTTTATGAAAAAATTATTTCAATTAACGCCACTACTCGAATTGTTAGAATACGAATCATTAAAAATTATTGGACCTTATCGGTTTATCCATGCAGATGCTACGACCTGTTCGTTTGTTTATGCAGATTATCATATTACTGTCAATGCAGATTCCGTGAAGATTAATGCTCTAAAAGAAGAAATGCTTCATCTCTCTGTTGATAATCTACAGGAGCTTCAGATGAAAAAGGCAAAGAATATGGATGTGAGCTAAAATGTGGAATAATCGGCCTATCATTATACGTATAAAGCGCCATGAAAATGTTCATCCTTTTATTCAAGCATTGCACGCCCAGCATGTTCCGTTAAAGCGTGTAGTCTTTCGTGAGCAAGAAGTTTCCTTTGAAACAACTATGCATTACTTACCAAAAATTCGCCGTGCTCGAAGACAGTTTCGTTTGAAAATGGCTGTTTTTTATGCAGATGAGCTGCAAGTTTTCCGAGCACAGCTTTGGACTTTGCTTGGCTTAACCTTGATGATTGTCATTCCTATTATCTGCGCACAAGTCATTTGGCGAGTGGACATTGAGGCAGCGACACCCGAACTGGAGCAGCGGCTAGGCAAAACCTTTCAAGAGACCTTTCAACTAGAAACACCGCTCTCTAAAAAAAGTTTACCTTCCAATACCATCATACGTCAAAAGCTGTTAGAGCAACATCGAGAGCTATCATGGGTGCATATTGATAAACACGGCGGACGAGTAATACTGAGACCTCAGGAATCACCGAAGCAAACAGAGCAATCGAATGACAAATTAGCTTCGCATTTAGTCGCAACGAAAAGTGGTGTCATTACTCATTTTAATATACAAAATGGTGAACGGAAGATTTCAATAAATGATACAGCCTATGAGGGAGACGTCCTTGTGAGTGGTGTTATTGAAAGTGGTACAGATCAAGTTTATGTTGGGGCTAAGGGAGAGGTATTTGCAGACTATTGGCTTGAATGCTCGTTCAAAATCCCAACAACGATTACAATGGAAACTGTGCAGCAAAAGCAGTGGCGAGTATTGCTAAAGGGGATACACAAAGAAAAAGTAGATTATGTACAAAAGAAGGATTTACCGAATTGGTTAGACCCCTATGTTTCGATTGTAGAGGAACAACAGACAAATACGATGCAAGTGGAGCTTGATGAATCGAAAATAGAGTCATTGCTAATCCCTCTACTGCATGAAAAAGTGTTACGTTCGTTACCTGCAAAAACAATGATCAAGAAAGAAAACCTTTTACAGGCAAAGTGGGGGAATGGTACAGTTGAAGGGAAAGTTCTATTTTTAGTCAATGAAAACATTGCAAGTCCAATACAAGGCCTACAAGGAGAATGATTATGTCAGAACAGTTAACTGTATTACAGGTGGATAATCCAAACGAAGCGGTTATGCTACTCGGTATTTCAGATGCAAATATGAAATTAGTCGAAGAAGCACTAAATGTTCATATCATTACGCGCGGTGAGCAAATTCAGCTGGCTGGTGAAGAAAATGCTAAGGAGCAGGCAACCTTACTTCTGCATGCACTATTGAAGGTCATTCGCAAAGGAATTAATATTGATCAACGGGATGTTACAACAGCGATTGAAATGATACAAAAAGGCACGATTGAATATTTTGCAGAACTTTATGATGAAGAAATAGCACGCACGACGAAAGGCAAGCCAATCCGTGCAAAAACAATTGGTCAACGAGAATACATACAAGCAATCCGTCATAAAGACGTTGTTTTTGGTATTGGTCCAGCCGGTACTGGGAAAACGTATTTAGCGGTAGTCATGGCAACACAGGCACTTAAAAATGGGCATGTAAAGCGAATTATTTTAACTCGCCCTGCTGTTGAAGCAGGAGAGTCTCTAGGATTTCTGCCAGGAGATTTAAAGGAAAAGGTAGATCCTTATCTTAGACCTCTCTACGACGCTTTAAACGACATTTACGGGGCTGAACAAACACAAAGACTGATTGAACGCGGAACAATAGAAATCGCGCCATTAGCTTATATGCGTGGTCGTACATTAGATGATGCCTTTGTTATTTTGGATGAGGCTCAAAATACAACACATCAGCAAATGAAAATGTTTTTAACACGTCTAGGCTTCGGTTCTAAAATGGTCATTACAGGTGATAAAACGCAAATTGACCTACCTAAAAATACGGAATCTGGCTTGATTGTAGCAGAGCGTACATTAAAATATGTAAAATCCATACATTTCCAAGTATTAGAACAAGGCGATGTCGTACGCCACCCAATCGTAGCCAAAATCATCCAAGCCTACGAAGAACAGCAACTTTAGAATTGCGAAGCAATTCTAAAGTCTGCCCCGTAAGCGAAGCGTCAGGGGCAACGAGGTTTAAAAAGTCTGCCCCGCAAGCGAAGCGTCAGGGGCAACGAGGTTTAAAAAATCTGCCCGGCAAGCGAAGCGCCAGGGGCAACAAGGTTTAAAAAGTCTGCCCGGCAAGCGAAGCGCCAGGGGCAACGAGGTTTAAAAAATCTGCCCGGCAAGCGAAGCGCCAGGGGCAACGAGGTTTAAAAAGTCTGCCCCGTAAGCGAAGCGTCAGGGGCAACGAGGTTTAAAAAGTCTGCCCCGTAAGCGAAGCGTCAGGGGCAACGGGGTTTAAAAAGTCTGCCCCGCAAGCGGAGCGTCAGGGGCAACGAGGTTTAAAAAATCTGCCCGGCAAGCGAAGCGCCAGGGGCAACAAGGTTTAAAAAGTCTGCCCGGCAAGCGAAGCGCCAGGGGCAACGAGGTTTAAAAAATCTGCCCGGCAAGCGAAGCGCCAGGGGCAACGAGGTTTAAAAAATCTGCCCGGCAAGCGAAGCGCCAGGGGCAACAAGGTTTAAAAAGTCTGCCCGGCAAGCGAAGCGCCAGATGTGATAGTGTTTTAAAATCATCATTACAAAGCAAATAGCTAAACTACGAAATTAATCAAAATATGGGAAAAAATGTGACGGCTATGCAAAATTGTATAGTTGTTTTTTGCTTTCTTATACATTTTTCGAGAAAAATGTATGTTGAATTGGTATGATAGTAGGTAGATAGAGGAGGTGCCAAATGGAGAAACAACTTCGAAAATTTACAGAGCTTATCGGTTTTCGCTACTTTATTATCATCATTCTCATTTTAACAGGCGGCCTACAGTTTGCGTTTATGTATGGCAATGTTAAGGGAGTTACATATGATTTCAAACCACTACAGCTTGCGCCTGAAACCGTACGATCTACCAAAACGATTGAAGACACTTATAAGACGCAGCTAGAGCGGGAAAAAGCCGCCAATGCAGTGGATTCAGTCTATCAATTTTCGGAGGATGTCGCCAAGCAAAGAGCAGCGATTGTAACATCATTGTTTGATTATGTACTAGAAGTGAAAAAGGATGTTGCAAACAGTAAGGAACCTATACCTATTGCCGATCAAGTTGCACAGCTTCGCAAAAAATTCGAATCAATAGATGAAGACCAGATGCCATTAATCTTTACAGATTCACAGTTGGAAGGTCTGTTAGTGCAAAGTGATGAAGATTTAAACAGAACTAGTACGCAATTATCCAAATTTGTAGAGGACTATTTACAAAAGTCTATCCGACCTGAAAATGTCTTTGTTGCTCAAAATGATTTTGAGACAAAGATTCGAGGGCAACGAGGGTATCCTGATAAAATATTCAATACAGTCGTGTTAATAGGGCGTACAAGTATTATTGAAAATGAAACAATTAACGAAGACCAAACGAAAATTCGCAAAGAGCAGGCGAAGGAAAGCGTCGAGCCGACACGAATCTTACAAGGACAAATCATTGTGCAGGAAGGTCAAATTATTGATAATGAGGCTTACCGACAATTAGAGCTATTGGGTATGGTAAGTAATAAAGCATCCTTGAAGCCAATTGCTGGACTTATTATTTTAACGCTACTGCAAATGATGTTTATGTATATTTTATTTGAGCGTTGGGATGCTGACGAACGAAAAAAACGCAATGCCTTATTAGTGACAGTGATTGTTTATACATTGTCAATCCTGCTCATGAAATTTATTAGCTTAGTGTCTGGTGGCTTTGATGTAACGATTGCCTTTCTGTTCCCGACGGCATTAGCTACAATGCTTGTACGATTATTAGCGGATGAACGAGCAGCTGTGCTCATTACCGTTATGACCGCAGCCTCAGCAGGTGTTATTTTTCAAGAAGGCTATTCATCTGTTATGCAAATGGAAATTACGTTGTATATTATTTTTGGAGGGCTTGCAAGCCTGTTCTTTTTGCGCAGTGTGGAAAAACGCTCACATATTTTACATGCAGTTGGTGTGATTTCCCTTGTCAACATGGCATTTATCGCCTTTTATTTACTCATGACACAATCATCCTACGGCTTGCCAGAATTAGTGTTTTACTTGATTGCAGCTATGTTATCTGCCTTGCTTTCAGGGGCATTAACAATGGGACTTTTACCATTCTTTGAGTCAGCATTTAGCTTATTATCGTCGCTGCGTTTAATTGAGCTATCCAATCCTAATCATCCTTTATTAAAAAAATTACTAATGGAAGCACCAGGGACATATCATCATAGTGTAATGGTAGCGAATTTAGCAGAAGCTGCCTGTGAAGAAATTGGTGCAGATGGTTTACTAGCGCGTGTTGGTTGTTATTATCATGATATAGGTAAAACAAAGCGTCCTGCCTTTTTCATTGAAAATCAAATGTCAGGTATTAATCCGCATGATTCTTTACCGCCTGAGACAAGTGCAGAAATTATTATCGCCCATACAACAGATGGAGCCGACATGTTAAAACGCTATAAAATGCCGCAAGAAATTATCGATATCGCTTTACAACATCATGGTACAAGTTTATTAAAGTTCTTCTTGTTTAAAGCGAAGGAACAAGGAAAAAGCATTGATGAGGCAAAGCTCCGTTATCCAGGTCCAAAACCACAAACTAAGGAAGCAGCGGTTATTAGTGTTGCTGACAGTGTTGAGGCAGCAGTTCGTTCAATGAAAGAGCCGAATGCTGAAAAAATTCATAAGCTAGTACGAGCGATCATTGATGATCGTGTACAGGATAATCAGTTTGATGAATGCGATATTTCGATAAAAGAGTTAAAATGTATAGAGAGAGTTCTTTGTGAAACGTTGAATGGTATTTTCCACTCACGTATTGAATATCCAAAGGCAGATAAGTAGGAGGATCTATGATTTTAACAATTGATTTTACAGATGAAACAAATGAAGTGGCTACACCACATACAGAGCTTGTTGAAAAGCTTTTACAGCATGCAGCGAGTATTGAAAATATTGAGCCAGAAACTGAGGTTTCAGTGACGTTTGTAACGAATGAGACGATTCAAGATATTAACCGTGAGTATCGTGGCAAGGATCAGCCTACAGATGTCATTTCCTTTGCGTTAGAGGAGCTAGGGGAAGGGGAAATCGAGGTAACTTTTGAAGGAATGCCACGTGTACTAGGTGATATTATCATTTCTACAGACCGTGCCAAAGAGCAGGCTGAGGAATACAATCATTCCTTTGAACGAGAATTAGGTTTTTTAGCTGTACATGGTTTTTTACATCTGCTTGGTTATGACCATATGGAGCCAGAAGAAGAGAAAAAAATGTTTACAAAGCAAGATGAAATTTTACAAACTTTCGGCTTAGGGCGAGACTAAATGGATTTGCGCAAATACTTGCGATCTTTTGGCTATGCATTGGAAGGCATTATCACAGCAAGTAAAGAACAAAATTTAAAATCACATATAATTAGTGCAATCATTGTTATAATGGCTGGTTATTGGACAGGTTTATCTCGTATGGAATGGTATATTGTGCTACTATTAATAGCACTAATGTTTGCGCTGGAAATGATCAATACAGCTATCGAACGGGCGGTTGATTTAGCTTCCCCAGAGATACATCCACTTGCTAAGCAGGCGAAAGATATTGCGGCAGGTGCAGTGCTTGTATTTGCGCTATTCAGTGCTATAATCGGATTACTCATCTTTCTGCCAAAATGGTTTTAATGGAAATGAGTGTCTTCTTAATGAAAATAAACCATAATGTGAGGGAGAATTTGTATAGATGACAGTGGATATGCAAGGATTATTAGAGGAATCAAAAAAAGCACGTGAAAAAGCCTATGTTCCATACTCGAAATTTAAAGTAGGTGCAGCTCTTTTAACAAAAGAGGGAGAGGTCATTCACGGCTGCAATATTGAAAATGCAGGCTATAGTATGACGAATTGTGCGGAGCGTACAGCGTTCTTTAAAGCTGTATCAGAGGGCATTTATGAATTCGAAGCCATTGCCATTGTTGCTGATACGGACGGGCCATGCGCACCGTGTGGAGCATGTCGTCAGGTAATGATGGAGTTTTGTGCGCCAACTATGCCTGTTTATTTAACGAACTTAAAAGGTGATGTGACGGTAACGTCGGTAGGCGAATTACTACCGTTTGCATTTACGACGGAGGATTTAGAGAATGCAGGAAACTAACAATGGCTACAAGTCAGGCTTTATCTCCATTATTGGTCGTCCAAATGTAGGAAAATCGACATTTTTAAATCGTGTCATTGGCCAAAAAATTGCGATCATGAGTGATAAGCCACAAACAACACGAAATAAAGTACAAGGTGTACTGACAACAGATGATAGCCAAATGGTTTTTATTGATACACCAGGTATTCACAAACCAAAACATAAACTAGGCGATTTCATGCTGAAAGTTTCTAAAAATACATTGCGTGAAGTGGATGTTATTATGTTTATGGTCAATGCTGAGCAAAAACTTGGTAAAGGCGATGAATTCATTTTAGAATTGTTGGCGGGGAATCCGACGCCTGTCTTTTTGGTCATCAATAAAATTGATGCCATTCATCCAGACGAATTAATAGGGATTATTGAGAACTATAAAGAGCGCTATAATTTTGCAGAAATTGTACCGATTTCAGCACTACAAGGGAATAATGTAGAAAATTTATTAGCGACGTTAGCAAAATATTTACCAGAAGGACCACAATATTACCCAGCAGATCAAGTGACGGATCATCCTGAGCGATTTATCATCTCAGAGCTGATACGCGAAAAAGTTTTACATTTAACACGTGAAGAAATTCCCCACTCGATTGCAGTGGTGATTGATAAAATTCGCCGTGATGAAGAAAATGCTGACAAAATTCATGTGGCCGCGACGATTATTGTGGAGCGCGATTCTCAAAAAGGCATTGTCATTGGGAAACGTGGAGCCTTGCTGAAAGAAGTAGGGACACGTGCACGAAAGGATATTGAAATGCTGTTAGGCTCAAAAGTCTATTTAGAGCTATGGGTTAAGGTACAAAAAGATTGGCGTAATAAATCTACACATTTACGCGATTTTGGATTCCGTGATGATGAATATTAAGCTGTTGTGATCCTAATCCAGCAGTGTTTATCGGGTGAATTTCTTAGCAGATGTTCAAACGCCTGCTGAATTAAAAATATAGACTTCAGCAGATGTTATAGATTGCCTCCTGGAGGTCTTTTTTCAAATCGTCTGCTCAGTAAAATCTGAGTGTAATTGAGAGGTATTACTTTGAGCTGTCCAAAGCATTTTGGATAGCTCTCTTTTCTTGGATAGCTCTTTTAGGAAAGGAGGAGAACTATGCTTCATAAATGGGAAGGCATTGTATTAAAGGTACGTGCTTATGGGGAATCCAATAAAATTGTCACTCTGCTAACACGAGAAGCTGGCAAAGTGGCTACAATGGCTAGGGGGGCAAAAAAGCCTTCTAGTCGATTGGCGTCCGTCACACAACCCTTTACCTATGGCATGTTTATGGTGCAACATCATACTGGTATGGGGACATTACAACAAGGAGAGCATTTGAACTCGATGCGTCATATTCGTGAAGATATTATGGCCACTGCCTATGCTAGCTATATCATGGAACTGGTGGAACGTGTCGTGGAAGAAGGGAAACCAGAGCCATTTGCTTTTGATGTATTATTACACGCATTACAAGCAATTGAGGAAGGCTATGATCCCGAAGCTATCACACTATTTGTTGAGTGGAAAATGTTACCCTATACAGGTGTGCAACCTATTTTACATGCCTGTGCTGCGTGTGGTGCTGTCGATGGGGAATTTGCTTTTTCCTTTGCACAAGGAGGGTTTTTATGTCATCGCTGTTATCAGTATGACCCCTATATCATTCGTTTAACACCAACACAACTGAAGCTTATACGTATGTTTTATACTGTTCCAATCGATCAAATCGGAAAAATAGAGCTAAAAAAAGAAACAAAATATTTCATCAAAAAAATTATTACAACCATCTATGAAGAACAAACAGGTATCCGCTTTAAGACGAAAAAATTTATTGAGCAACTAGAGCGAACGCCTGAATTGCAAATACGATCTAAAAATGAAATGCCAGAAGACTCATAATGTTCTTCTGGCATTTTGTGCTATTAAAAAATTATTTCAGATATCAAATTCATATAGAAAAGCCCATTGTCCAGCAATTTTTTTACTTTCCACATAGAGATAGACTGTTTCCTCGTTTTTACCTGTTAGATGAAGAATGGCAATACCTTCTGTTTTTGGTGTAACATGTAGTTGTCCATTAAGAATAGTTGCTTTTACAGGCGCTGGCTCAAAGTCAAAAACTTCAAGAGCTACACTAGCTGGCTCGAAAGGTAATACTGGCGTTGATAGTGTTAATTCGTCAGTTAAATGGTACAAATCAATACCGCGAACAAAGTCATAGGCATACACATCAGCCGCCATCTTTTGTTGCTGTGTCCCATCTGAAAATGTAACAATGAACTGTCCATTTTTCAAGATAGTTAATGTTTGATCATTCTGATTAAAGCTGTATAAATTCGATGCAAGTGCCTGCCCGTTCATATTTTGAACTGTTACCTCAGTTGGCACGAATGGTAAATTGCTTTCTGCTAAATCAAGTGGTGAATTTTCTGTATAATCCTCTTCCTTTACTTCCTCAAGCGTTACCTTCAGTTTTCCATTGACATTTTTCACATGAACTAAATAAAAAATAGTTGTAAAGTCCTCTGAATCATCAGTAAATCCAGTAATCACTAATTTGCCCGTACCTTCTTTTATAGGGGTAATCGTGATAGACTCTGTCATATCTTCCTCTTCAGTCCATGTGAAAATATCCTCTGCTGGCTCAAGACCACCATAAGACGCAAAGATATAGTCCTGTTTAAATTGACTTGCATAAACGGTTGCATTGCTTAACATTTTTTCAGCACGTACAACGAAGGCAGCCAATTGGGAACGCTTCACAGGACTCTTTGGACCGTATGTAGTGGCTGACGTTCCTTTTGTAATGCCATTGGCAAATAAAGCTTTAATATGAGGTTCGAATTCAGTTCCTTTTTTGACATCTGTAAATGGCAATTGTGTATTACTTGGACTCGTTAATCCAAAGCCCTTAGCAATCATTTTTGACATTTGTTCGCGTGTAATATTTTGATTTGGGTAGAAGTAACCATTTGCCCCATTAATTATTCCTGCATTGGCTAATGCGGCAATCGCTCCGTAATTTTCATCGCCAGGTTTAATGTCCTTAAATTGAGGATTTTTTACATGAACTGTATCTAACTTTAAAATACCTGCTAAAATTTTCGCAGCCTGTGTGCGTGTAATAGGGTTTGCAGGTTTAAACGTTCCGTCCATATAGCCAGAAATAATGACACGCTCTGCTAACTGAATGATAGCTTTTCCTTCTTCAGTGGATGGATTAACATCAGGAAAAAATGCTGCATGTGCTGGTGGTGCGATAACAATCGCACTTGTTACTAAGGCAGATGCCATGGCTAGTTGAAATAAACGTTGAGACTTCAATTGAATTCCTCCAAATAGTACAATATAAAATTTTATAGTATGAATGTTTCGTTCAGACCTTCCTATGTATCAGTTCAAACTTCCGGACGATTGAATGTTAAAAAGGGGGATGTCTTTAGCATATTAATTATTCATTATTTAACAGCTAATACTAACTATAATACCTTATTTATACCAAAAAGTTGGAACTGCGAATAGAGGAAATATCATCCTTGAGCATGACATTACTGGTAATTAAATGTTTAACAGCAACGAAACTTGATTTGCCTCTTGAACTATACATCTATATGGAGAGAGTTGGATAGGTCAATAGTAGCATCGTTGGTTATACTTTAAGGGAATGAGAGGCGGATTGTAAATGAATAAAATTTCAATTTTTACAAATTAAAATGATTATAGAAAATTAGTTTTATATAATAAAGTTATGATTGTGAAATTTAAGTAAAGGGTCTATTTGACTTTTTATTAATTTTTATTTCGATGATAAATGAAAAATAATAGGTAAAAGGTTTTGTGTTTTTCTTTAGTTTTCAATATATTAATAGTAGAAACCGATCACTTGAGTCCCATATACTAGTTGAAAAGGTATTTTAACCTATGATATTGTAATAAATATAGATAATCGTATTTATATTTTAAAAATATAATTTAGTCGTTTCATCCCCATCGACACAAATGTACGCTAGATCAATTTAGACATGCCTATGAAATGGAAGCCTCTATCAGCAAAACGTATTTTATCTTGATTCAGCAAATGTTTTTTTGTATCAAAAGCACAACATTAGGTACAAAAGCCTCCCTCTCTATAGGGAAAAATAAATGCTTGTTTTGCTTTTTTTAACGGGTGTTTAAACACTGGTTGAATCAAGATAAAGCCTCCGCTAGATGTCACGGTTTTAAAAAAGAAGCTTTTCAAGCAAGCTTGGAAAAATCAGGACATATTCATCTGTGCGAAAGCGAGGAGTCATTGATACGTTATCAGAATAACGCAGTCCTATGGAAGAAGGAGGGAGTCACATAGTGCTTAGTACATTGCGTATGTGGCAGAAAACATGCTACGAAAAGTAACCTTAAGTATTCAGGAAGTTGAAGCGAATGATATATTAGCTGAAGATATTTTCTCAGACTATCGTCTATTAGCTAAAAAAGATTTAGTTTTAACGGAGCGAATTATTGCCTTACTTAAACTTCGAAAAGTAGATGAATTGTCAGTCTATTTACCATCTGATTCAGTTCGAGTTGTTCATGATTTAAGTATTCAACGAACAAGAGAATATGAAGATTTATTTGCTCCATTAATTGAAAAAACTGAACCAGTAGATGAATATAAAGAAACGGTAAGTCAGCTTTTTATGACAACGTTGGAGAATGTTGTGCATGAATTACGATATGGACAAATACTGAAAAGCATGCAAGATACGGCTTATGTACGTGGTGTTTTTGAAAAAATTTTAGAAAAAAAACATCGCTATGAGCTACTTATGCGCTTAAAGGAATGGGATGAATATTCATTTGTCCACTCATTTGATGTATTTGTGTTAGGGACAATCTTTGCTAGATATCTAGGTTTAACGGATATTGAAACATTAGCAAGAGGTTATTTATTCCACGATATTGGGAAGGTCTTTATACCGCAGGAAATATTAAATTTAAAGCGCAAACTCTCTGAAGATGAGTTTGAAATCGTCAAAACACATACAACAAAAGGTTATGACTTACTAATAGAATATCAGGAGGAAGACATTGCCTATTTAGCGAGAGATCATCATGAACGCTTTGCAGGGAAGGGCTATCCAAATCAACTTTGTGCAGATGAAATGAGTGACGGTGTGCAATTATTACAAATTATTGATGTGTATTCAGCCATGACATCGAAAAGAGTCTACCATGTTGGCTACGGTGCTACAGATGCATTAGCTGTTTTATACAGGGATCGTCATTTATATAATGAGAACTTTATGCATAAGTTTGTTGAATGTTTAGGCATTTACCCAGTCAACTCGGTTGTTATGCTATCGGATAATCGTAGTGCACAAGTAGAGCTAGTTTATGATTTATTTCCGACATTACCAAAGGTGAGGTTGCTAGATGAGCAAAAATCTATGAACTTGCCTTTAAACTATAGTGTGAAAATTACGAAGATGATTGACTACAGGGCGAATAGCTTCGAAGAGATTTTTAACTTATTTGTGGAGCAATTAATCCGCTGTGATGAGAATAATCTGAGAATTCATTTTAGTAAATTAATTGATCATTTACATCCTAAAGAAATTGTCTTAAAAATTTTCTTACCAGCGTTTCGTATACTACGTTTGCTAACACGAGAAATACAAACAGATATGACGAAATATAGAAATTCTATTAGTATCTTAAAAAAGCTATTAGAAGAGCAATTAAATGTATTATATATGGATTATCAGCATGAACAAACGACCATTTTAGTGGTGGAGTCTTCCTTACGTGAAAATTTCTTCATTAAACTTGTGCAAAGTATTTTGTATATCGATAAAATAGTACCTTTCTTTATCAATCCAGGTGATGATCAACGTATTACACAATTGATGGGGCATTGTGATGTCAATGTCGCCTATTTTATTGAAGAGGAACAAACTGTTGACAAACGAGTTCGTCCAATGCGAGAAGGTGCCTTTCTTTATTATTCATTAGCTGATATTGAAGAGATACTAGTGAGCTTAGTAGGGATGAGCATGAAAAAGTTTTCATTCGAGGAAAAAATGCAAGAGCGCTTATTTTCCACATATAAAGCATAAAAAGAGGGAGTTGCCAGACTGGCTACTCCCTCTTTTGTTCAGCAAAACGATTAGAATTGAAGATGTTTTTCGATATATGCTTTTACTTCTGCAATTGGCATACGAACTTGCGTCATAGAATCGCGATGACGTACTGTTACTTGGCCATCCTCTTTTGAGTCAAAATCGTATGTGATACAGAATGGTGTACCAATTTCATCCTGACGGCGGTAACGTTTACCGATTGATTGTGATTCATCAAAATCAACAGGGAACGCTTTGCGGAGCTCTGCCCAAACATCTGCCGCTTCATCAGATAATTTTTTAGAAAGCGGTAGAACAGCAGCTTTAAATGGTGCTAGTGCAGGGTGGAAACGTAAAACTGTACGTTTATCGTCACCTTCTAGCTCTTCTTCATCATAGGCATCACATAGGAATGCTAATGTGACACGGTCAGCCCCTAAAGATGGCTCAATACAATAAGGAACATAACGTTCGTTTGCTACAGGATCGATATAAGTGAAATCTTCACCTGAGTGTTCCATATGTTGTTTTAAGTCATAATCTGTACGATCAGCTACGCCCCAAAGCTCTCCCCAACCGAATGGGAATTTGAATTCGATATCTGTTGTAGCATTTGAGTAGTGAGATAGCTCATCATCTTCATGGTCACGAAGACGCATAGATTCTTCTTTCATGCCTAAGTTTAGTAACCAATTTTTACAGAATTCTTTCCAATAGGCGTGCCATTGGAGATCTTCGCCAGGTTTGCAGAAGAATTCTAGCTCCATTTGCTCGAATTCACGTGTACGGAATGTGAAGTTACCAGGTGTAATTTCGTTACGGAAAGATTTACCGATTTGTGCGATACCAAATGGTGTACGTTTACGCATAGAACGTTGAACGTTTTTGAAGTTCACGAAAATACCTTGTGCCGTTTCGGGACGTAAATAAATTTCGTTTGTAGAAGATTCCGTCACACCTTGGAACGTTTTAAACATTAGGTTGAATTGACGAATATCTGTAAAATCCGCTTTTCCGCAATCCGGACATACTACGTCATATTTAATCATTGTTTCTTTCATTTGATCGAATGTCATACCATCCACAATGATTTCATCGCCTTTTGCTAATGCAGCATCCTCGATAATTTTATCTGCGCGATGACGAGCCTTACATGATTTACAGTCGATCATTGGGTCGTTGAAGTTACCAACATGACCAGAAGCAACCCATGCTTTTGGGTTCATTAAGATCGCAGCATCAATACCTACATTGTGTTCTGATTCTTGAACGAATTTTTGCCACCATGCTTTTTTTATATTGTTTTTTAATTCGACACCTAGTGGACCGTAATCCCAAGTGTTTGCTAAACCACCATAGATTTCAGAACCAGGGAAGACAAAGCCTCGATGTTTTGCTAATGATACGATGGTTTCCATTGATTTGTTAGCCATAAAAATAGCCTCCTTCTAAGTTTTTCATATTGTTCTTTTAGCGGTAAAACGCTAAAGTTATTTCATCTAGTAGTAGATACTAAATGAAAATAGCACCCGTCTCCGGGCACAATGTATGCCCAGGGACGAGTGCTAAGACCCGCGGTTCCACCCTGATTGTTTTAAACGAATGTTTAAAACCTCTTTTCAAAAAGTTAGCTCAAGGAGTGCCTTTTCTCTGTTGCTGTGTAGACTTTCACCATCTTCTACTCGCTATTGAATGGAACAGATACTTTTTTCCCATCATCGCCTGTATAACGCAATTTTGCTCGAAAATACAGATAGAGCAAGCGTATGTGTCAATATTGTAGCATGCAGTTCTTTAATTCGCAATAATTATTAAAATAGTATATAATAATTGAGCATAAGTATAACACTATTAGATTTGAGGCGGTGAGTCCAATCGAACTCAATAAACGTCAGGAAGACATTTTACAGATTGTGAAAGAAAATGGCCCTATTACCGGGGAACATATTGCGGAACGTCTCAATCTGACACGAGCAACTTTAAGACCAGATTTAGCGATTCTAACGATGGCAGGATTTTTAGATGCGAGACCAAGAGTTGGTTATTTTTATTCAGGTAA
The DNA here is from genome assembly GCF_038630385.1 of Lysinibacillus sp. FSL L8-0126. Taxonomy (NCBI): domain Bacteria; kingdom Bacillati; phylum Bacillota; class Bacilli; order Caryophanales; family Bacillaceae; genus Lysinibacillus; species Lysinibacillus sp. FSL L8-0126. The sequence goes on from NZ_CP152028.1 coordinate 3,110,342, forward strand.
AAAAACATCCATTAATTTATTGGATAGTATTCACAATTTAAAAGTGAAAGACTTTCATTCAGGTCCTGTCGTGGTCCCGGAAACAATGACGGTTTATGATGCAATTTGCTTTATGTTTTCAGAAGATGTTGGTACACTCTTTGTCGTAGATAAGAATGAGTTTTTGACAGGCGTACTATCTCGCAAAGATTTACTACGTACAAGTATTGGTACGCAGGATTTAAATAAAATTCCAGTACATATTATTATGACACGTATGCCAAATATTTCGTACTGTGAAAGATCAGATTCATTAGTTGTTGCAGCGAACAAGCTTATTGAACGAGAAGTTGATTCGCTACCAGTAGTTGAACCACAGGAGGGTGGTTTAACCATAGTAGGTCGTCTTACAAAAACAACGATTACACGAGCTTTCTTATCTCTTGCACAAAACGTCTAAATTAGAAGGAGAGCTGCATGAAAAAACTACGCGTATTTGTTGTATCTGATTCTGTCGGCGAAACTGGTGATCAAGTTGCCAAAGCGGTTATTAGCCAGTTCCGACCGGGTTTAGAAAATACTGTGATTCGTCGGTTTCCTCACATTCAGTCCGAGGAGCTAATCCGTAAAATTGTTTTCCTTGCAGCCCAACAACGAGCATTTATCGTCTATACATTAGTTCGTCAAGAAATGCGTAAATTATTACATGATTTATGTGAGCAAGAAAAAATTCAGGCAGTAGATATTTTAGGACCAGCCTTACAAACTATGGCAACCTTTATGGAAGAAAACCCATTAGAAACGCCAGGGATTGTTCATATGTTGGATGATGATTATTTTAAAAAAATTGAAGCCATTGAATTTGCGGTAAAATATGATGATGGCAGAGATCCACGTGGGTTATTACAGGCTGATATCGTACTCGTAGGCGTATCAAGAACATCCAAAACACCACTTTCACAGTATTTAGCCCATAAAAAATATAAGGTGGCAAATGTTCCTTTAGTACCAGAGGTAGAGCCACCGGAAGAGCTTTTACAAATAGATCCGAAAAAATGCTTTGGCTTAATCATTTCACCTGAAAAGTTAAACTTTATCAGAAGAGAAAGATTAATGTCACTCGGATTAAATGATGATGCTATCTATGCACAACATGAACGGATTTTAGATGAGATACAACATTTTGAAAAAATTGTCGGTAAAATAGGTTGTCAAGTTATTGATGTGACTAATAAAGCTGTCGAAGAGACTGCAAATACGATCATTGAACATATTTTTACTCGTAAATAAGATGGAAATTTAAACCACCTCGGTTAGTAGAGGCGGTTTTTTTGAGTGTATTTTGAAAATAGTATAGATAAAAACTAATTTTTGTTTTATAATAATAAAATTGTGGTAAAAATATTTATAAGAGAAAAATCCTAATTTTTTGTCGAGAAATAAAGGAATTTTAAAACGAATAGCGAATTGTGTTTCTAGAACGCAAATATTAAAGATGGTGATGGATTTGGCAGGGAAGATTCCAGAAGAAGTAATTGAACAGATTCGTACACAATCGGATATCGTTGATGTGATTAGTGAATACATGCAGCTGACCAAGCGTGGGCGAAATTGGTTTGGCCTCTGTCCATTTCATGGAGAGCAAACACCGTCTTTTTCTGTATCAACAGACAAGCAAATCTTTCATTGCTTTGGTTGTGGTGCAGGGGGGAATGCTATTACTTTTGTAATGGATATAGAAGGCATTTCTTTTCCTGATGCCGTTGTGAAACTTGGGGAACGTGCTGGCATACACTTAGATGTTGAGCCAAGCTTTCCAGAGGGAACAAAAAAGATATCTAAAGCAGAAGAAAGGATGAAAGAAGCACACGCTTTTGCAGCAGATTTTTTTCATCATCTACTGTTGAATACAGAGGATGGCGAAGAACCTTTAAATTATTTGCTAGAAAGAGGATTTACAAGGGAACTTATAGAATCTAATAACATTGGTTGGTCTCTCCCAAGCTTTGAAGCATTAACAATATTGCTTGAAAGAAAAGGTTATAACTTACAAGAAATTGCGGAAAGTGGCCTCATCATTAAGCGAGAGGGAGAAGAACGCTACTTTGATCGCTTTAGAGGACGTATTATGTTTCCGATTCGAGATGAGAATGGTAAAATTATTGCCTTCTCAGGTCGAATACTTACATCAACTGGTGAAGAAGCGAAATATTTAAATAGTCCAGAATCACCAATATTTCAAAAAAGTGAAGTGCTTTATAACCTAGATAAAGCACGAACTTCTATCAGAAAAAATCGTCAAGTAGTATTGATGGAAGGTTTTATGGATGTTTTAGCGGCCAACTCTGTAGGTGTCATGAATGTGGTTGCGACAATGGGAACTTCGCTAACAAATCAGCATATCACAAAGCTAAAACGCTTAGTAGAGCAAATTACGATTTGCTATGATGGTGATAATGCTGGATTTGATGCAGCGAAACGAGCGGCGCAATTACTGCATACGGAGCGCATGAAAGTCGATATTGCTGTATTGCCAGAAAAATTAGATCCTGATGAATACATTCACTCTTTAGGTGGACAAGCATTTAAGGAACAAATTTTGGAAAATCCTCATGCGTATATTGCTTTTATGATGATGCATGCTAGACGCAATAAGAACTTTCAATTTGAAAATGATACGCTTCAGTATATTCAAGAAGTCCTTGAACAACTAGTAGGGAGATCCTCACCAGTTGAACGAGATTTGTATATACGACAGTTATCAAATGAAACCAATATATCGGAAGAAGCCATTTATGCTCAATTCCGAAAGTTGGAGGCTAATCAGGTACGTTCTGCAAAATCAGAAATGCCTACACAGATGCCTTCAATGCCAGTCACGCAGCAGCAAAAGCCTATGGACGCAGCCGAACGTGCCGAACGTTTATTACTGGCTCATATGCTTCATAATATAGATGTAGTGGACAGGGTATTACGTAGTGAGCAAAAGGAGCCATTTGTACGAGATGCTTATATGGCTGTTTTTGTTCGCTTAGTAGGGTTTTATGAGGAATATGGTCATCCTGATTATCAACGCTTTGTGGAAATTTTGGATGACGCTGAATTACGAAAAATTGTCATGGAAGCAGCTTTAGTTGAGCGAGATCCTGATCAAGCAGAGGCAGAGGTAATGGACTCCATCCGTCAGCTTCAAAAATATAGAATTGAGCAAGAAATTTATCAAAAGATGCATGAGTCAAAGGAAGCGGAGAAGATGCATGAGTATGCACGTGCACTTGAAATCGCCCAACAGATTATTCATTTAAGAAAATCGTTATCGGCGATTTAACCCGATTCGGTTGTTTAGAAGGAGGAAGGTTTATGGCGGACAAGTCAGAACGTTCAAAAGAGATAGAAGTAGAAATTACATTAGATGATGCAAAAAAAATCCTACAAGAAAAAGCGAAAACAGAAGGTGAAATTTCGATGAAAGAAATTTCAGAGAAACTAACACCTTATGAATTGGAAAATGAAGAAATTTTCCATTTTGCTGAGGATCTTGAAAAGCATAAAGACATTCAAATCATTGGAAAAGAAGAATTTGAAGAAGAAAGTCTAATGAAAGAAGAAGCAAATGAAGAAACTTTCGACTTAAACGATTTGAGTGTACCACCAGGTGTTAAAATAAATGACCCTGTACGTATGTATTTAAAAGAAATTGGCCGAGTAGATTTACTATCTGCTGAGCAGGAAATTGCACTTGCAGAGCGTATTGAGCAAGGAGACGAGGAAGCACGTAAACGTTTAGCAGAGGCGAACTTACGTTTAGTTGTATCGATTGCAAAACGTTATGTTGGTCGTGGTATGCTATTCCTTGATTTAATCCAAGAAGGGAATATGGGTCTGATTAAGGCTGTTGAAAAATTCGATTACCGTAAAGGATTTAAATTCTCTACTTACGCTACATGGTGGATTCGTCAGGCAATTACACGCGCGATTGCTGACCAAGCTCGTACGATTCGTATTCCTGTTCATATGGTCGAAACCATTAATAAATTAATACGTGTACAACGTCAACTTTTACAAGATTTGGGTCGTGAGCCTTCTCCAGAAGAAATTGGAGAGGAAATGGATTTAACACCTGAAAAAGTTCGTGAAATTTTAAAAATTGCACAAGAACCAGTATCTCTTGAAACACCAATTGGAGAAGAAGATGATTCACATTTAGGAGACTTTATTGAGGATTCTGAAGCACAATCTCCATCTGACCATGCAGCCTATGAACTGTTAAAAGAGCAATTAGAAGATGTACTAGATACGTTAACAGACCGTGAAGAAAACGTACTTCGTTTACGTTTTGGATTAGATGATGGTCGCACACGTACATTAGAAGAGGTAGGAAAAGTCTTTGGCGTAACTCGTGAGCGTATTCGTCAAATCGAGGCGAAAGCATTAAGAAAATTACGTCATCCTTCTCGCAGTAAACGTTTAAAAGATTTCTTAGAATAAATTTAAATAGATGGAGCTATCCGACTAGTGTGAATATACCTAGTTGGGATAGCTCCTTTTTTATATACTGAAAAGGTAATAAGCCCCGCTACTCGACTTTCTTATTTTCGACAATAATAGATAATTAGAATGAAGGAAATGAAAGATTTGCGACTTTATACAGATGTGTTTTCCAAAATTGTGAGATAAAATTGTAATACAACCATTATTAAGCAATGTTTGGAGCTATCATTATGACAAATCCTCGAAAGAAAATAATCCTTAATGAAATTTTATTTTGGAAGCAAAATAAACTTTTACCAGAGCACTATTGTGACTTTTTAGCAGCTCTTTATACAGAAGGGGCTGATATAGAGGAGTTAGAGCCAGTGCAACATCCTAAACAAGCGATTTTGCCATCAGAAAAAAGAAAAATGGTCCTATTAGTAGTGGGTCTATGTATCGCCATCATGGCTGTTTTGACACTCTATTTTACAATGCAATCTTTGACTTTGATATTAACTGTGGTTGTGGGACTAGGGGCATGCATCTTATTTATTGCTGCATGGCAAATGGCACAAAAAAAACATCTACTGGCGCCTATTTTTCATGTACTGGCAGCCATTCTGCTATTTAGTATGTCTATTCGTATTTGCACTACATATTTTAGTGGAAATAATACGGTTTTGTTTTGTTTGATTGCAGCGAATTGTATAATTTGGCTTTGGTCGGGTATTAAAATGAAACTGCTATATTTCACAGTCTCAGGTGTTTTAGGGTTAGTAGCACTGATTGGATATTATATCATAAATCTATCTTGATACAGCAAATATTATATTGAAATTATTATTACATGAGAATCTGTATGTTGATACAAGACATACAGATTTTTTAATTTTTTGGTATATGTACGTGTGCAAAGGGTATGATAACAACAGAATCGTAATGAAAACAATGGTATGGAAAAGGATAAATATGACCAAATTTTGGGGTTGGCAAGACATATTTTATCCAATAGATACAGAAATGTCGAATTTGTTACAAACAAAGGAAAACTTAGCGAATAGGGCTTTTCGTTTCTTTGTTAATGAAGTACAATATTAGATGTTGACTGATTCTATATTATAATAGAAGTAGACTTAAAATGAGGAGGGGAAACTTATGAAAAACAATCCAGTCGTTCCTTACATCTTAATTCTGGCATTTGGTATTGGTCTTATTTTCTTCATGTCTTTACAAGGTGCAGATAACAAGAAAGAAATTGCTGCTGAACATGAGGGCGGTGGCGAAACTACTGAAACTACAGATGCAAACGATGATGGTGCAGCACTAGTACAATCTTGTATCGGTTGTCACGGTAATGATTTAAGTGGTAGTATGGGTCCAAACCTACATGGCTTAGATGAAGCCCATATCGTTGAAGTTTTAACAAAGGGTATCGAAGGTACTCCAATGCAACCGAACATGAAAACTGAAGAGGAAGCAAAAGCAATCGCTGAATACATTTCTACTTTAGAATAGTATGACTGACAAGTAGCTGTACTGACATAGTACAGCTACTTTTATCTTCAGCTACATAATAAAAATGGGGTTGTCCACAAAAAATGTGGGGCAACTCCATTTGTTTTTTTTCACGACATCATCCATACTATTAATGGACTCTATTGAAGATAGGCGGTATAAAATGAACGCACAAAAACTTTCAAAACGATTAGAAACAGTAGCAAAATTTGTTCCCACAGGAGCTATTATGGCAGATATCGGTAGTGACCATGCCTATCTACCATGCTATTTGATTCATCAGGGAACTGCTTCTCGTGCCATCGCAGGAGAGGTTGTAAAAGGACCCTATGAATCAGCTGTAGGACAAGTACAAAAGGAAGGCTTAACGGAGAAGATTACCGTACGTCTTGCAGATGGATTAGCAGCGATTGAAATGACTGACCATGTGGACACAGTCACAATTGCTGGGATGGGTGGACCTTTGATTGTTTCCATCCTAGATAAGTATCCTGAAAAGCTTCAAGGTGTCACACGTCTTATTTTACAGCCCAATATTCATGCTAAGGTCATTCGTGAGTGGGCGTTAGCACATCAGTGGGCGATTCTGGATGAAGAGATCTTAGAGGAAGATGATAAAATCTATGAAATCCTTGTATTGCAAAGAGGACAAATGAAGCTATCTACAGCAGAGATTTTATTTGGTCCTAAATTAAGCCAACGCAAATCACCAGCATTTATGAAAAAATGGTTACGCGAAAAAGACAACTGGCAACGAGTGCTACAATCCATTGAAGAGGCAGAACAAACACCTGAAATTGAAGAAAAGCGTGCAGAGTTAATGGCTCTGATACATTTAGTGGAAGGAGTTTTGTAAGATGAAAACCGTGAATGGTCAAGAAATCATTCAAGTGTTCGAAGCATGGTCGCCCAAGAAACTTGCTTGCATGGACAATGATCCAATTGGGTTAGCTATAGGGACACTCAATAAACCTGTCCATAGAGTATTGGTGACGTTAGATGTTAATGATGCTGTTGCAAACGAGGCAATAGAAAAGGGCTGTGATCTGATTATCGCGCACCATCCACCAATCTTTAGACGTCTGTCGAATATCCGCACAGATCAACCAGCGGGACGCCTATATGAAAAGCTGATTAAACACGATATCGCTGTTTATGCGGCCCATACAAATCTAGATGTAGCTGAAGGTGGGGTCAATGATCTACTAGCAGATGCCCTACAGCTAAAAAATCGTTCTATATTAGAAGAAACGTATGCCGAAAATCTGTTCAAGCTAGCTGTCTTTATACCAACTGCCAATGCAGAAGTATTACGTGAGGCTCTTGCAAAGGCTGGGGCAGGTCGTATTGGTGACTATGAAGCATGCAGTTATACGACGACTGGAGAAGGACGATTCCGTGCATTAGCAGGAGCAAATCCATTCGTTGGCACTATTGATGAATTACATGTCGAGGAAGAGGTAAAGGTCGAGGTCGTATTTCCTGAATCCATCAAAAACCGCGTGTTAAAGGCGATGCTTACTAGTCATCCTTATGAGGAACCCGCTTATGATGTGATACGTCTTGAGCAGCAAACTAATGTTATGGGGTTGGGGCGAGTAGGATACTTGCCACAAGAAATGACGCTACAACAATTTGCAGAATTTGTAAAGCAGCAGTTAGAAGTTCCAGCAGTTCGTGTGGTTGGTGATTTACAATCGAAGATTAACAGAGTGGCGCTTGTTGGTGGAGACGGCAATAAATATATTTATGCGGCAAAACGCGCTGGAGCAGATGTTTTCTTAACGGGTGATATGTACTTCCATACAGCACAGGACGCACAAGCCATTGATTTGCAAATTGTAGATCCGGGTCATCATGTAGAAAAGGTGATGATTGCAGGGGTAGCCAAAAAAATGGCTGAACTATGTGAGGATAAAAAATACCATGTTGAATTTGTACAATCAACCATCAATACAGAACCATTTTTATTTGTATAAGCGAGGGGAACAAATGTGGCGAATGATAGACCTGAAGGCAATAAGACGGGTAAGTTATGGATTATAATTGGTTTATTCATTGCTGTTTTTGGCATTGGTATGACGGTGATGACAAATACGATCAATGACAAGAAAATAGATGCGATGACACAGCAATGTGAAAATGATGGTGGACAAGCGATTGTATCAAAGGAAAAAAACTTTTTATCCACTAGCTATTCATTTGAATGTAAACAATAAGATGGTGGCTGAATGCTAGTGGAACTAGTATTCAGCCTATGTTGTTGAAAAAAGGTAATGTCAACGGCAGAATAAGCAATTTTGAAAGGCGAGGGGTTGATTTCCATTCCGCCAGCGTCCTTTCCAGGGGGCGTCCGATGAGCCGCTTCACTCACTGCGTTCGCTCCAGGGTCTCCTCTGTGACGCTATGAGCTGCACCCAAAATATTGGACTTAAAAATCTACTATAGGGGGTGCAGTTAGTGATTTCTGATGAACAAAAATTAGCCGCAGTTCTAGCTTACTTTGAAGAAAAAGAAAGTACGTATCAGATTGCCAATCGATTACAGAGGGATCGACAGTACATTCGATTATGGATTGAATTATATCGCTATCATGGCATCGAAGGAATTATTCGTCCTCAAGGGTTCACGAATTACGAAGATTCTTTTAAAATAAAAGTAATTCAACACCTGATAGAGACGGGCGATTCGCTCCTTCAGACTGCTGCGAAGTTTAATATTCCTTCCCGTGAAACCATTCGGAGATGGAAAAAACAATCGATGTCAACGGCTGGTGAGGTGCTCTATCAAGTAGAAAAGGAGCGCCAATCAATGCCAAAAAAACAACCACCTTCGTCCGATTTAAATGGAAAAACAACGGATGAGTTAAAAGCGGAAATTGAGTATTTACGGATGGAAAATGCCTATTTAAAAAAGTTGAAAGCCTTAGTTCAAGAAAAGGATGCCTTCAAATCCAAGAAAAAGTAAGAGCTGTCTATGAGCTAAGGTTGGATTTTCCTCTTCAAGCTCTATTAAAAGTCGCGAAACTTAAGAAAAGTACGTATTATTATCATCTCCAAAAATGGGTAAAACCAGATAAATATCAGGCGATCAAAGAACGAATTCAGACGCTTTTTCATTACCATAAGGGGCGTTATGGCTATCGTCGTATTTGTTTAGCCCTCCGAAATGAAGGGTTTTTCATCAACCATAAAACGGTCCAACGATTGATGCAAGAATTGGGCTTAAAAGGGACGGTACGCCCTAAAAAATACCGTTCGTATAAAGGGACAGTCGGCTATGTCGCAGAGAATGTCATCCAACGTGATTTTGAAGCCACTGCACCCAATCAGAAATGGGTAACCGATGTAACGGAGTTTAAAATAAACGGTCAAAAAATCTATATATCCGCTGTATTAGATTTATTCAATCGAGAAATCGTTGGGTATGAGGTATCAAAATCACCTAATTTTGAGTTAGTTCAACAGTCTTTTAAGAAGGCATTTACGTATACAAAGTTATCGAAAAAGAGTGGCTTAATCGTCCATTCTGATCAAGGATGGTTATATCAAATACCACGTTTTAAAGCGTTATTGGCAACACATGAAATCAAGCAAAGTATGTCACGGAAAGGAAATTGTTTAGATAATGCCGTGATAGAAAGCTTTTTTGGCATTATGAAATCAGAATTTCTATACGCAACAACGTTTAAGAACTACGAAGCATTCAAAAAAGCGTTAGTAGGCTATATCCACTACTACAATCATGAACGGATAAAAATAAAACTCAACGGAAAAAGTCCAGTTGAGTTTCGAAGAGTTTCTTAAAAGTTCAAATTTTTGGGGTCAGTTCACTAAATCCCCTAGGAGTGACGCTGGCTCCACTCCAATCAACCATTCTGCAAAAGATAGCTTCTTATTTTCAATGTGGAGAAGTGATGTGTGACAACACCCCTCCATAAAAGAGGAGTGAATACCTTCACTTGAACCTTTGCTAAATTTATGGAGTGGAGTGGAAGGCTACTTGGCTCCTGTGGGATAGCGAGACAGGCGAGCCTCTAAACGGAGCGGCTCGGCGCTCGCCCACAGGAAAGCAAGTAGCCTGCAACGGAAATCCTTTTTCACCTTTCACATAAATTCTATGGATGGTTTTGTTTGTCAACACTATGGGCTGAATGCTAGTGGAACTAGTATTCAGCCTTTTTAATAGGCAAAGAATCTATAGGTAGTGATAAGATGGAGGAGAAATCAAAGAATAGGAATGGGGAGATTTGACTTGTTTATTCGATTATCAAAAGATCAGCAAGAAATGATACTGGCTGATATTCAACGGTTTTTCTATAATCAGCGTGATGAAGATATTAGTGAATTTGAAGCAGAGCGTGTATTCGATTTTATCAAGGAACATATTGCTCCTCATATTTATAATGCCGCTCTATCCGATGCCAAATATGTAGTGGAAAGACAATATGCCTCTATTGAGGAGGAATTGGAGGCATTGGAGCAACCTATTAAAATGAAATAATCGCCCCTCTAGTTTAAATAATTGACAGAAAATAAAAAATTATGTTAATTTAATTCTGATTATTCTAGGCTGACAAATTAGTGATGAATAAAGGGGTATGTTCCTGACCAAAATGGTTACGAGTGGCGATCGCGTACAATGAACGATGATGGAGTCACAAGAACGGATGAAAAAGAGGAGGCGTCATATGTTAAAAATCGGCATTATTTTAGGAAGTACGCGAGAGGGTCGTGTAAGCCCACAGGTTGGCACATGGGTAAAGGAAGTGGCAGAAAAACGTCGTGATGCGGAATATGAAATAATTGATATCGCTGATTTTAAATTACCGCTTTTAGGGGAGCCGGGCGGAGATGCTTCAGGAGTAGCGGCCTGGTCAGAAAAAGTCGGAGCATGCGACGGCTTTGTCTTTATTGTTGCTGAGTACAATCACTCCATTACAGGTGCATTAAAAAATGCATTAGATTATTTACGAGTGGAATGGAATAATAAAGCTGCTGGAATCGTTTCTTATGGTTCTGTTGGAGGTGCTCGTGCAGCTGAGCATTTACGAGGTATTCTTGGAGAATTACTAGTTGCCGATGTCCGTGTGCATCCAGCACTATCTTTATTTACTGATTTTGAAAATGGCTCTGTCTTTAAACCAAAAGAGGTGCAAGCAGATTCTGTTCATCAAATGTTAGATCAGCTCGTACCGTGGGCAACCGCTTTAAAAACAATTCGATCATAATTTCATGGCAATATGCACGTTCTATGTGCATATTGTTTTTTTGCTTAAATGTGTTAATAAAATAACTCTTCTCCATTCACTAGTACGGTGAATGGAGTTTTTTATTTTTGTGAAAATACTAAAATTAAAAATATTCTTTCAATTCTGAAAATAATATGATACTATTAAAAAAATTATAGTTATACTTCAAAAAATACAGTGTAATCAAAAAAAGAGGTGGCAATTTGGAAGATATTCATCAAACCATAAAAAAAACAAGGATTGATCAAGGCATGACATTAAAGAATTTAAGTGAAAAAACAAACTTATCGATTAGTTTTCTTTCACAAATAGAAAGGGGGTCATCTTCACTGGCTATTACATCTCTAAAAAAAATAGCTGATGCATTTGGAGTTCCGATCACCTACTTTTTTGAGTCCGATTCAAATAATACGTATGTCGTAAAAGAAACTGATCGCAAACCATTTAAATTAGAAGCATCTTCGATAGAATATACGCGACTTAATGGACATTTTAGTGGAAGAAATCTTGAACCATTGCTTGTGAAGCTGGCCCCGGGTCAAATGGACAAAAATCAAGAATCGAGTCATCCAGGGGAAGAGTTTTATTACGTATTAAAGGGTGCTGTCCTATTTAAGGTTGATGGGCAAGAATATTTTCTTAGAGAAGGTGAAACAATTCATTATCCTTCTGAAGTTCCACATTCATGGGAAAATCCTTTGAATGAAGAAAGTATTGTTTTAAGTGTGTTAACGCCAGTGATTTTCTAAAAAAAGGAAGGTTGGGTGGATGGAATGAGAGTCGCAACAGATATTGGGGGTACATTTACAGATTTAGTGTATGTTGATGAACATGGAAACTTCGGCTATGAAAAAAGTAATACAACTCCTCCAAATTTTGAACAAGGAGTCATTGATGTTATTAAGAAAAGTGGAGTGGATCAACAGCATTTAGAAATGTTTATCCATGGCACAACGGTTATTATCAATGCTTTAACTGAGCGTAAAGGAGCAAAGACGGGTCTAATTACAACTAAGGGGTTTAGGGATGTGTTGGAAATTGCTCGTGGAAATCGACCTGATTTATTTAATGTTAAGTATCAAAAACCACAGCCATTTGTAGAACGATATTTACGCAGAGAAGTAACTGAAAGACTTAATTATAAGGGACAAGTATTAGCAGCTCTGGAAATGAATGAACTAGAAGAAATAGTTGAATATTTCAAGAAGGAACAGGTTGAGGCCATTGCAATCTCTTTTTTACACTCCTATGTTAATAACGAGCATGAAAAAGCAGCTGTAGAAAAAATAAAGGAATTGTGGCCAGAAGTTCAGGTAACCGCTTCCAGTGAAATTACACAAGAGTGGCGTGAATATGAACGCACTAATACAGCGGTTTTAAATGCTTATGTACAACCAACTGCAACAACTTATATTGATCGACTTGAGCAAAAATTACAAGATACTATTGATATAGAGCAAAGTTATATTATGCAGTCAAATGGTGGTACCACTAAATTTGATAATGCGAAGCGTTTACCAATTAATATGGTAGAATCAGGCCCAGTTGCTGGTATTTTAGGTGCAGCGGTACTCGGTGAATTACTAGGAGAAAAAAATATTATTGCTTTCGACATTGGTGGAACAACAGCAAAATGTTCATTGATTGAAAATGGCGAAGTAAAAGTTTCTACAGATTACTATATCGAAAAAGATACTCGACGCGCAGGTTATCCAATTAAAACACCAGTTGTTGATATTGTTGAGATTGGTAACGGTGGTGGTTCCATTGCATGGATTGATGGTGCAGGTTCATTAAAAGTAGGGCCGCAGTCAGCGGGTGCTCGACCAGGCCCAGTTGCGTATGGTCAAGGTGGAACAGAGCCGACCACAACGGATGCAAATTTATTAACTGGTAGATTATCACCGAAGAACTTTGATTACGAGGTGAATTTGAACAATGTGAAAAATGCAATTGAAGAAAAAATTGGGAAACATTTTCATATGTCTGCTGAAGAAGCGGCACTTGGAATTATTCGTATCGCCAATTCCAATATGTTAAATGCTCTAAAGTTGATTTCTATTCGTAAAGGTCATAACCCTCAAGACTTTACCTTGATTGCATTTGGTGGGGGAGGTTCGATGCATGCACCTGCTTTAGCATTGGAATTGGGTGTTAAAAAGGTTATTATTCCAATTGCATCACCGGTGTTTTCCGCATGGGGGATGCTCATGACAGATTTACGTCATGATTATATTCAAACATACATTAAACGAATGAATAATCTTGATTTAACAAAAATGAACTCAATATGGGCAAATATTGAACGTCAGGCATTCCAACATTTCCAAGAAGAAGGTATGGACAAAGATAATGTATTTTTCCAACGCTATGCAGATATGCGTTATCTAGGCCAGGAGCATACTGTGAAGGTACCTGTAGAGGGCGGTGAATGGAATCAACGAGTGTTAGATAAAGCGATTGCAGATTTTAATTTATTACATGAAAAGAATTTTACATTTAAACTACCAGAAGCAGAGACAGAAATCGTTAATATTCATGTGACGGCCTTTGGGAAGGTTGGTAAACCTAAATTAAAAACGATTGAGCGCCATACTAGCTTACAAGACGCATTAATAGAACAACGCAATGTTTATTTTGAAAATGATGGCTGGGTGAGAACAAATATATATGATCGTGAGCTATTACCTATTGAAATGAAGATAAGTGGTCCTGCTATTGTGGAAGAAAGAGCTGCAGCTACCGTAATCTATCATAAGCAATCACTCTATATAGATGCTTATGGAAATATTGTTATTGAAAAGGAGGAAGCGTAATGACTGCAATCAATCCGCAAATTGATCCATTTACTTTAGAAATTGTGAAGGATGCACTGCTATCTGCTGGAGATGAAATGTTTGTAGCTTTAGCACGAACTTCAATGAGTCCCATTATTTATGAAGTATTAGATTATGCGAGTGGCTTAACAGATTCAGAAGGTAATTTATTAACTCAGGGTAATGGTGTGACAGGTTTTATCGGCATGCTCACTTTTATGGTAAAAGAAACGTTAAAAAAATATCCAGGAGATAAATTAAAAGAAGGAGATATCATTATAATTAATGATCCTTATCAAGGCGGCGGTTCACACCTTTCAGATGTTGGACTCGTAATGCCAATTTTTTATAAAGGTCAATTAATTGCCTTTTCAGCTAATAAAGCTCATTGGACTGAAGTTGGAGGGAAGGATCCGGGTTCATTTACTAACGATTCTGTTGACATATTTCAAGAGGGACTACAGTTTTCATGTATCAAACTTTATGACGAAGGTAAATTGAATGAAGCACTTGTTGAAATAATACGTTCAAATGTGCGATTCCCAGATCTATCTTTAGGAGATATGTTTGCACAAGTTGCAGCTCTTCGAACAGGAGAAAAACGAGTAAGGGAATTGTGTGATAAATACACATTAGCTACCATATTGGCAGCAATTGAATATCATTTAGATCATGGCGAAGCGATGGCCAAGCAGGAGCTTGCTAGATTACCTAAAGGAGAATTTTACGCAGAAGATTTTATTGATACAGATGGGATTGGTAACGGACCATTTCCAATAAAAGTGAAAGTGACAATATCAGATGATGAATTTATTTGTGATTTTAGGGGAAGTTCTCCTCAAGTACCTGGACCAATGAATTGTTCCTATACAGGTTTAGCATCAGCTGTACGTGCAATCTTCTTAGCTATTACAAATCCAGCGCAGGATGTAAATGATGGTGTGTTTAGACCACTAAAAATAATTGTTGATCCTCAATCAATTATGTCTGCGGAAAGACCAGTACCTGTGTCCAATTATTTTGAAACCTTGCTTGGCAGCTTAGATTTAGTATGGAAAGCCTTGGCACCACATATACCGAGTCGATTAACTGCTGGTCAGTTTTTATCCGTTTGTGCTGTAACGTTAAGTGGTACACATCATGATACAGGAGAGCCATTTTTAATTGTTGAGCCATCAGTAGGTGGATGGGGTGGTGGAAACGATGCTGATGGAGCCTCTGGTCAATTCTGTTTTTCGGATGGTGAGACATATAATGTGCCAATTGAGGTAGCGGAAACTCGCTATGGTGTGTTAATTGATGAATATTGTTTAAGAGAAGATAGAAATGGAGCAGGGGCTGGAGAATACATTGGTGGCAAAGGAGTAATCAGATCCTATAGAGCCATGACGGACAATCAAGCAGTAACAGTGACCTTTGGTAGGAATAAGTTTTTACCATGGGGGATTGACAATGGACATGAAGGTTCGCCGAATGAATTTTATGTAAAAAAAGCGAATGGCCAGGTAGATGGACCATTCGGGGTCTATCCAAGATATAAACTAGATAAAAATGATGTGGTTCAATTAATGACTGGCACGGGTGGAGGCTATGGCAATCCACTTAAACGTCCAGCGGAACAGGTAGCACATGATGTGAAAAATGGCTATTTTTCAAGAAAAGAAGCAGAAGCTATTTTTCATGTTCTTGTAGATGAGTCAGACTACAGCTTTAAAGAAATGCCAGAAAGAAATCGAGTAGTAAAGGGAGAATAGCTATGATTATTAAAGAAGTATCACAGAAAGATATTGTTCAACAGAACCTATTTCAAGACAAATACAACGATAGCCAAATAAAGTTTGGCTTTGTCCAAATAAAACCAGGGGAGCGGTTACCATTAGAAGGGACAACTTCTCATTTAGAAAATGAGTACTCCTTTATTGTAAAAGGTACTTTAACTGGAGAATCCGGTGGAGAAAATTACCGAATTTCACAAGGAGAAGCTTCCTATATTCCTGCTGGAGAACCTCATTGGTGTAAAAATGATAGTGATGAAGTGGTTGAACTTGTCTATGCGCTATTGGATATAAGATAAAGAGATTTAATAGAAAACAAGCTACGAATAAACACATACAGTAAGGGGGTTAAGTAAAATGAAAAATGAAGTCAACACAGAAAAAACATCTATGCTTGGGAAAGATCCTGCATTAACGCCAATACCAGAGAAAGATCGTCAACATTGGATTACACCAACAATGATATTTGGTGGGCTTGAATTTACCATTCCCGTTTTAATGGTAGGAGCAAGTTTATCGGCTAGTTTCGGATTAGGTAAGATTTTTTTAATATTGATCATTGCTTTATTTGTTTTTCAATGGCTTGGTAATGCATTACAAGGATATATCGGTGCAAAAACAGGGCTACCTTCTTCAGTTATTGCCAAAACAAGCTTTGGAACGGTTCAAGCTAAGTTAATAGTTGGATTGACAATATTTATTGTTTCACTTGGCTGGTGGGCATTACAAACGGCTGTTGCTGGAAATGCCATTGCTGCTATGTTTGGGATCGACTATAAACATGACTGGTTAGCTTGGGCAATAGTCACGACAGTGGCAGGTCTTCTTTTTGCTGCACCTTCAATTATTGGCTATGGTTCAATGAAGTGGACAGATTATTTAGCTGTCCCATCGGGTTTATTGTTAATTGTTGGTGGTATTTATTTAGCATTAAAAAATACGGGCTGGCAGACAATTGCATCTTGGAGTCCTGAACCATCGATGACCATAATGGCAGCTATTAGCCTTGTAATTGGTGTCAATGTGTCACAATGGGTAATTGCTTCTGACTACACTCGTTACGCAAAGCCGACTTGGAAAGACAATTTTATTATTCCAAGTGGGATAGTTTTAATTGGATTCCCTCTATTTATTGTAGGAGCCATCATGTCTGTGGGTGTGGGAGATCCTGATATCGTGAATGTTATGATGAATTTAGGTTTTCCAGTTTGGGGTTTCCTCATCTTATGGTTAGCTACTTGGACATCTCAATTGGTTAACAATTACAGTATGGGATTAGCGTTAGCTAATGTTTTAAATGTGACATCAGGTAAGGGGCGTGCGTTACTCACATTTATTGGTACCATAATTGCCATAATCATTGCGTTAATGGGCATTCTAGATTACTTCACAGACTTTCTGTATTTAACAGCTTTGCTTTATCCAGCAATAGCAGGTGTTATGTTTGCTGACTTCTTTTTAATCCGTAAAAGACAATGGGTTGAAATAAAAGGATGGAATTGGATGGCTACCATTGCTGTCGTTGCAGCTGTTATGATTGGGTACTATTTCCAATATGTAAATCCAATGGGTTTACCTGCAGTACTATCTTTATTTGTTTCGATCGTTGTTTATTTAATCGCAATGAAAGTAAAGAAACAAGTGGCCCCTGATCAATTTACAGGAAATAATCTATCGGATTAGGGATTAATCAAAGGATACTGGAGGATCATTTTTGAAGGTAGTTCCATATTAAAATAAAATGCAACTTTACAATGGAAATCGTAACAGGAGTAGAGATTTTTCCTATGAGTTTCAAATTAATAGAACGGCCACTTTCAGTAATACGATCAACATGAAAGTGGCCCTTTGGTTGAGACAGCTACCATTAATGTTTGATTTCTTCAATGACTTTTTCTTTTAAATCATTCTCCATAGAAGATAGTTTTACTGTATTTGTGAGGCGTTCCTTTAATTCTTTATCAGTCATAATGCCACGTTCCTCTAAAATTTGTATAAGTAGATTCAATGTTAGCATATTTTTAATTTCCGCTGCTTTTGTCCCCATATAAAACCCTCCAAAATGATAGAATTACTACCCCTTTAGTGTACTCCTTTTTGAAAAGCGTAACACAGAATGGACAAAAACAAGCAAATTTATTTCGTGTCCCGGAATATGTGGGTAAAAATAAGCAATCCAATGACAAGCTATTCGATGAGATAAATTTGATAGAACAGGACCATGAAAACAGTGAATATTGTTTTGAATGGGGTCATACCTTCGTAACAGGAGGGATTCAATGGTCAAACGGTTTGGGCTTGTTATAGGATTGTTAGTCGTCATCATATCTCTATTGACCCTGTTTGATAAAATAAAAATAGATAATAAATCAGAAACAACAAAAGAGGGACAACCGCTTATTACGAATGAAGAGTTGAGCCTATCTAGATTGAAGGATAAGCTTCTTGAAAAGTATGTTGGCATTGATGTCAAAACGACTGCAGAAAAGGAATTGGTGATCCAGGTTGTAGGCGAAGAAGACTATTTCCAGTCCGTCAAAAAAGATATGGAATCCATTGCAAAAAATGTGATTAAAACCTCCGCATTAAAGGACTATCCGATTGTTTTTGAAAGATGGGAGTTTACTTCATTGCTTGATGACAACAAAATGCTGGGGGCTGATATTAACCTGTTGATGGAAGATTTAATCAAAGGCTTAGAGACTTTTGATGTATACGAATATTTAGTCATTGAAAATCGAACAACCATTACGATTCAAACAACGATAAAGAGTGCCACTCATGAAGATTTACAGTTAGCTATGAGGATGGAACAAGCCATTAAGAAGATTTTACAAACAAATGCATCACCAAATCAGTCCTATGTCATTAACATATTAAATACACAGCGGGAAAAACTAAATTAGCTATCTTAAGTCATGACAAAGGCATCGAGAAATAACGCTCGATGCCTTTGTCATGGCTATGTAGTGAATGCAAAGAGTGCTTGATAAAGGGTTGCTAGGAGTGCAACGAAGTGCATATCGTCTGTTTGGAAAAGCTTAAATAGTATGCCTGTTCGTACTAGTTCGTTTTCAATAGGATTTGCACTGGCAATCTTTTCATCATTGCAATATAAATAAGCTGTAGAGGTAAAATCCTTTTCAAATCGAAAATGTAAATCGTCCATTTTGAATGCATAAGAGGATTCTAATAATTGGACTGTTTTTCGCTGAATCGGTATCGAGCTACCATCAGGCATCCTAATTTGATGGCTGACCCCTTTTGCTAATAGGGTAGATTGTACTTGAAAAAGTGGTGCTCCTGACGTAGTTCGCGTTTCATAACGATACGGTAATGTTTGCTGAGCCGCTACTAGCAGGACGGCATTCAGTATTTTACCAGTAGAGGAACGATCTACTTTTTGAAGCATACATATTGTTTCGTTGTGTTCATTCACGATTGGGATATCCGTAAAGCTTTTAAAAGCTTTTGGGTAGGTAAGTGTAAATGTTGCCATAAAGAAACCTCCAGTCATTATCTATACGAGTAAGCAGTCGAGGAGGTTTCAAGAAAATTTACTTACTAAAGAACAAGCCGAGCAATGTAACATAATCACTTTATTTCCAAACAAAGAGGCTGCTGAAATGGCGAATATTTCGCTTTCAGTAGCCTTTTTGTTGTTATGGCATTGAAGTATGTCCTGCAAGAGCACGTTTTTCTTGCTCCGTATCAAATTCTTTTTCCATTTTTGACACGACCACTGTTGCCACGCCGTTTCCAATTAGATTTGTCACTGCACGTGCCTCTGACATAAAGCGATCTACGCCAATTAATAGGGCAATTCCTTCTACTGGAATCATAGGAAAGGCTGCCAATGTTGCGGCAAGTGTAATAAAGCCAGAGCCTGTTACACCAGCTGCTCCTTTAGAGGTAAGCATTAAGATGGCTAGTAACGTAATTTGATGCCAAACATCTAAATCCACCCCATATGCCTGTGCAATAAAGATAGCAGCCATTGATAAATAAATGGAAGTGCCATCTAAATTAAACGAGTAACCAGTTGGGATAACGAGCCCTACTACTTGCTTAGAACAACCATAGTTTTCAAGTTTACGCATCATGGAAGGTAGTGCAGATTCAGATGAAGATGTCCCAATAACGATAAAAATTTCATCTTTAATGTATTTAATAAATTTAAAAATACTAAAGCCGAAGTAGCGTGTAATTAATCCGATAATCACAACAATAAAAATAAACATTGTAGTATAGACGGATAACATTAAAAATCCTAAATTTCCAAGTGATTTAAGTCCGAAGTTTCCGATTGTATAACTCATGGCACCGAACGCACCAATAGGAGAAATTTTCATTACCATGTTAACAATTTTAAAGAAAATATCTGCTACTTGTTCAAAAAATTTAATAACAGGTTTTGCTGGTTCTCCAATCGCTGCTGCAGCTAGTCCAAATAAAACAGCTGAGAATAAGACAGGTAATAATTCACCATTCGCTAATGCACCTACCACATTTTCAGGGATAATTTGCATGATAAAAGCACCTAAGCCATGTTCTGCAGCCGCCGCATCTGTATATTGTGAAACATCAGCACCGCTGGCAGCTTCTGTATTAAAGCCTTTTCCTGGTTGAACAATATTGACAACAATTAAGCCAATCGCAAGTGCAAATGTTGAGACAATTTCAAAATAAATTAAAGCCTTCCCACCAATTTTCCCAACCTTTTTGACATCCCCCATACTACCAATACCGATGACGACTGTTAAGAAAATAATCGGTGCTATTAACATTTTAATTAGTTTAATAAAGATGTCCGCTAATATTTTTAGCTTTGCCCCGAACTCAGGGAATGTTGCCCCGACAATGATCCCTAGTACAATGGCAATCAACACTTGTACTGTTAAGTTTTTAAAATTTATCCGCATAATAGTTCTCCCCCTACAACATCTATGAATATTGTGTGAACGCTTTCATGTGGTTATCATAGCTGAAATTTTCCGACAATAGTGTTTATGACCGTAATGTTTGTATTGTTCATTTTGTTCATTTTTTAGGGAGGGGAGAGATAAAGCTAGTAATAACAGGGGTTTCAGGCTGTTTTATAGTAGATTTGAGATTATCTAATCTATTATAATACAAAAGAAAAAATCCTTACGGTTAGTAAGGATCTTTCATTAATGAACAAAAGTATTAAGGCGCAACGATTTTTTCAATCTCTGTTAAGATGCGATCATTTTGAATATGGGCTTTATAAAAATCGTAGACAGGCGCAAGCTGCTCTTTAAAGCGCTGTCTTTCTAGTGGACTCATTGTATAAACATCAAAGTCATCTTGCTGTTTAAGCTTCTGCATATCTTTTTCATTCATCAGTGCAGCCTGTTCAAATTGCCAATCTGTTGTTTCTTTCATGGCATCCAACAATTGGTGTTGAATTTTTACAGGCAAGGAATTCCAAAAGGTTTCGTTCATTAACACAGCATAGCCCAAAATACCATGCTGGGTGATGGTCATATGTTTCTGTACTTTGTAAAAACCTTTTGAGTAAATATTCGATGCTGTATTTTCCTGCGCGTCAATCGCATGCTTCTCTAAATCTGTAAAAACCTCGCTAAAGGAAATGGGCATAGGCGTTGCTTTGACCACTTCAAATTGCTTTTCCAATGTTTTACTAGGCATCGTTCGCACACGTAAGCCCTGTAAATCCTTAAATGTATGGATAGGATGATCAGAAGAGGTTAAATGCTTAAAGCCATTGTACCAAAAGCCAAGTCCCTTAATATGAAACGGCTCTAGTTCGTTGACTAATTGTTCACCTATAGAACCCGTCAGAACCTCCTTGACTTCATCATCTGTCTTAAATAAATAAGGTAAATCCAATACCTGCCAATTAGGAACATAAGTGGTCATCTTCGAAAAAGTAGGAATAATCATTTCTACGTCTCCCTTTTGTAAAGCCTGGAACTCATTTTCATCATTGAATAAAGAAGAATTTGAGTAGACATGTACTTTAACTTTCCCATTTGTTTTTTCTTCTACTAGCTCAGCAAATTTATTGGCCGCTTGTCCTTTAGGCGTATTCTCAGCAACTACATGACTCAAATGAATCGTTATTTGTGTGTCTAACCCATTTTGCTCATCATCATAGGGAAGTGGCTTGGCAAAGAGTAATCCTTGCTGAATACTAATGGTAACGATTAAAGAAAAGACAGTAATCATCGTTCCTATAATAAATTTTTTCATTGAATACACCCAATTTATTCGTATTTTCTGATGTTTTTGTTATTCTAACATATGGAGTACGCTAAAATATAGTAGGAGGGAGGCGGTCATCTTGAAATTTCAAAAGTTATCGATGCAGAGAAAAATCATGTCTCTGACGTTTTTTATTCTGATGCTTTCCTTTAGTATTGGTGGTACTTTCTTGTTAGGGTTTGTGATGAATGAACAGAAAACAAAACTAAGTGATCAAGCACTACTAGTGGCCAAAACCGTCTCACAGCTTCCTGAAATAAAAACGTATATTGCTAGCGAAAATAACCTGGAGGCGATTCAACATATTAACCCTGTAGTAGAAGAAATTCGTGATATCAATGGAGCAAAGTATATTGTTGTTCTTGATATGGAACGTCGAAAATATTCTCACCCCAATAGCCAGGAACTTGGTCGAATATCGCAATCGGGTGATTTAAACGCTGCGTTTTCTGAGCATTATTATACGTCGATCGCTCGTGGAGAGCATGGTGATATGGTGCGTGCATTTGTACCGATTATGAATCAAGAAGGTCAACAAATCGGTGTTACGGTAGTGGGGTTCAGTGTACTTACAGTAGTGGAATTACTACAATCAATGGAAACAGAGCTGATGATTACTGTTCTATTATCTTTAATCTTTAGTGTATGGGGTGCACGAACTTTAGGGCTTCATATGAAGAAGCAAATGTTTGGATTAGAGCCTCATGAAATTGCCAAAATGTATGTGGAGCGTACAGAAACATTTAATGCCATGCATGAAGGCATCATTGCCATCGACAATGATTTAACCATCACAATTTTTAATGAAAAAGCTTGTGATATATTAGGTGTTCATGAAAAACCCTCTGTACTAATTGGTCAGAAAATCTTTCATGTCCTGCCCGATACACGACTTCCTGAAATTTTAGAGCTAGATCAGCCATTATTTAATCGTGAGCTATATATTAATAATCACAGTATTATGAGTAACCGAATTCCGATACAGGTTAATGGGGAAACCGTCGGGGCAGTAGCCATGTTTAAAGACCGTACGGAAGTGAAAAAGCTTGCAGAAGAACTAACGGGCGTTCGAGCTTTTGTCCAAGCTCTGCGCGTACAAACGCATGAGCATAAAAATAAACTGCATACGATAGCAGGTCTTTTACAGCTCGGTCATCATGAACAGGCACTCACTTATTTAACGCAAGTGAAGGAAGAACATGATGAAATCACGAATTTTTTAAATGAACGTATAAAAAATGAAAATATTTCTGGGCTATTGCTTAGTAAAATTTCCTATGCTAAAGAACAAGGAATTCGACTTGAGATTGATCGTGAAAGTCGATTAACATCCTTCCCACCTAATTTGGATCATCATGATTTCGTTATTCTATTTGGTAATTTAATCGAGAATGCATTTGATGCATTAAAAGATGTACAGGTAGAGGAGAAAGTGATTCATGTTTCAGTAGATGAAGATGAGGATGTCCTTGCGATTTTAGTAACGGATAACGGTGTTGGCATGACGGAAGAGGTCAAACAGCACATATTTGACAATGGTTATTCTACAAAAGAGAAAAACTACCGTGGAATAGGGTTGTTCCTAATAAAAGAAATCGTTGAAAAAGGACAGGGTGATATTGAAGTCATCAGTGAACCCAACAAAGGGACAAGTTTTTTAATCACCTTTTATTATTCATAATTGGATGGAGGGCAGACAGTGGCACAAATCAAAGTATTATTAATTGAGGATGATCCAATGGTGCGAGAGGTAAATCGTCAATTTATTGAAAAGGTAGAACATTTTCAAGTGATTGGACAGGCATCTAATGGCTTAGAGGGCATTACACAAATTCGCCATCATCAGCCTGATTTAGTCTTTATGGATATTTTTATGCCCGAGCAAGATGGTATTACGAGTTTACGCAAAATACGCGAGCTGGATTTACCAGTGGATGTCATCACTGTAACGGCTGCGAATGATATGGAGACGGTGAAACAGGTACTGCATCTAGGTGTCTTTGATTATATTATGAAGCCATTTTCATTTGAACGAGTCAAAGGGACGCTGGACAATTATTTACGCTTTAAGAAGCAAACACAAACAGAACGAGAGCTTACACAGGGAGAATTGGATCAGTTATTTCATTATCGTGATGAAAAAAATAACATAGAGCCATCACATACATTACAATCAGAGAAAAATCTTCCAAAAGGTTTTAATCGTACAACACTCGAAAAGGTGGTGCACTTTTTACAATCGGTAGATGGTGCATCGGCTGAAGAGGTAGCAAGTGGAATAGGAATTGCCCGTGTAACGGCCAGAAGATATTTGGATTATTTAGAGAAGCAAGAGGAAATTACAATGGATGTCCATTATGGAGGCATTGGTCGCCCTATCAACTATTATTTTAGTAAATAGAGAAAATCCTGATTGTCATCATGGCAACCAGGATTTTTTGCTATTAATTAATAAGGCAATATTTTATCAACAGGTGTTGGCGTTTTAATTTTCGGCAGGATTTTATTTAATGTTACCGTACGCTTAATCTCGTGTGTAGAAGGGTCATTTTCATCAAATTGATCAAGGAAGGAAATAACCTCTTTTACAATCGGTGTTGGCGTAGAAGCACCTGCTGTGACAGCTACAATGTTAATGCCTTTTAACCATTCTATTTTTAGCTCTGAAACGTCAGCAATTCGATAGGATGGTGTTCCTGCAATTTCTACAGAGACTTGTGTTAAACGGTTGGAGTTATTTGATTTAGGATCACCTACAACAATTAGTAAATCCGCTTCTCCTGCTTGCTGAGCAACAGCTTCTTGACGAACCTGTGTAGCTAAACAAATCTCTTTGTGTACCTCTATATGTGGGAACTTTTCTTTTAAACTATCCATTAAATGGGCGACATCCCATTGACTCATTGTCGTTTGATTTGTGACAAGTAATTTATCGTTCGTTAATTGTAACGCATCAATATCAATAGAGGACTGCACTAAGTGGACATGATCCGGAGCAACGCCAATGGCACCCTCTGGCTCGGGATGTCCTTTTTTACCAATGTAAATAATATCATAGCCTTCTGCAGATTTTTCGCGAATTAAATCGTGAGTAACTGTTACATCAGGACATGTAGCATCAATGGACACTAAGCCTTTTCGCTTCGCAATTTCACGAATTTCTGGTGAAACACCGTGTGCTGTGAAAATGACCGTACCTGTTTCAACTTGCTCAATAATTTCTTGGCGGTTTTCACCATCTAACGTGATGATACCATCCTCTTCAAACGCGTCTGTGACATGTTTATTATGCACAATCATCCCTAAGATGTAGATAGGTCTTGGTAATGTTTTATCAAGTGCGGCATTACGTGCGATCACCATCGCATCGACAACACCGTAGCAATAGCCACGTGGATTAATTTTCAATACTTGCATGGTTGTGACTCCTTTCAAGCTTACCTATCTACATTATAACGGACAGGGACGGTGAATACAAAGAAACGTTCATTTACATAGGTGGTTGGAAAATACGTGGTTTGGATGGAAGTGGTTCAGCTGGCGTAAATGATGCACTTTGCCTAGATGATCGTCTACTTCCAGTAGCGGCCTTACTATCACTACCTGCTGCTTCAGCGCCAGCTCCAGCGGAAGGAAGTCCTTGGAATCCTTTATACAATTTTAAAAGAGATGGAATATTTTTCACCATCGGCATGGCTTGTTGGATATAAGGGGTATAGGTTTTAGCCGTATTGAATAAACTGTTGGCTTGCTGTAAAAACGAACCGACTTTCGAAGCTTCTTGCACAGGTGGCATCGGCATTTGCCCTCCAAAGGAACCTATTCCATTAGCCATTGGAAAGCCGCCTGGAATTCGTGGTGGAACAGGGAAGCCTCCAGGCGGAAAAAAGGACTGTGGCGACATCTGTGAAGGTGTTGGCATGGGCATGGGCATTCTCATGCCACCCGGATACATAGGGTATGGATAAGGTTGTCGAAATACCATAATGATCTCCTTTCTACTTGTTTTTCATTGATGACATACCTGACTATAGCTATGATATGCAAAGGCTAATGGTGGGGTGCGATAATTTCTAAGGCGAATTCATCAATGAAAGAGCAGAAGTGCAAATAAACCTTCTGCTTCGATCTTCTTATTTTATTCATCTTCATGATAGCGAAGCATTCGATAGCCGACTCGCACATGTGTCTGTATAAGTTTAGGCTGTGCTGGGTCGGCTTCTATTTTTTTTCGAAGTGTTGCCATAAAAACTCGTAAACTTGGAATATCTGATTGAAGGGCATTATGCCAGATTTCTTTTAAAATAAAATTATGGGTTAGAACCTTTCCAACATGCTTGGATAAAACAACTAAAAGTTTATATTCAATAGGTGTGACATGTATTTCTTTTCCATTCACTAATACTGTTTGATTGACATAATTGATTTGAAGATAACCATTGGTAAATGTTGAACTTTCCTGTTCAGGTGGATGTTCATAGGCTGCTCTGCGCAATGCTACACGAATTCTTGCTAATAATTCTTCCACACTAAAGGGCTTCGTGACATAATCATCTGCACCTGCATCCAAAGCGTTAATTTTATCATATTCTTCCCCACGCGCACTGACGACAATAATGGGCGTTTGAGTCCAACTTCTAATTTTTGTAATAAGCTCTACACCATCCATGTCCGGTAGTCCTAAATCTAAAATATAAACATCGGGTTTCATGGTAATAGCTTTTTGAAGTGCACTGTTCCCATCTTGAGCAATGTCGAATTCATAATGCTGGGTAGATAATGTCATTTTAATTAAATTGGCAATGGCCACATCATCTTCTACTACTAGAATTCGTTTATTCATCAAATTTCTTTACTCCTTTTTCAGTGAAAAGTTAAAAATTGTTCCTTGCGGTTTATTATCTGAAACAGTTATGTGACTACCATGTAACTTTAAAATTGTTTGACACAGTGCTAAGCCTAGCCCCAGTCCTCGTCTACTATCACTGCGTTGGACCTTGCCAGTCGTAAACGGCTCAAATAAGCTACCTTTTAAGGAATCATCAATTCCTGGCCCATTATCCGAAATGCTGAAATTTACTAAACCATCACATTCCTTCACCGAGATAGTAATGTCACTGCCTGGAGGGGTGTAAGTCAATGCATTATCAATGATATTGACGAAAACCTGTATAATCAATCTAGCATCCATTAGGCTCAATAAAAATTCTGGTTCTATTTGATAGGATATTTTATGAGAATTGTTTTGGTGAACAACATGGGAAAGAGCCTCTTGAATAATATCTTCTACTAATTCCATTTGCATTTCTAAAGCAAATTGTCCATCCTCTAGCTTAGAAACAGCTAGTAAGTTTTCTACCATTTGGACAAGCCATTTTGAATTATTAAAAATATCCTCATATAATTTGTTTTTTTCACTATCAGGTATTAATGATGCATTATTCAGTAAGATATCCGCATTTCCAGAAATAGCAGTAAGCGGTGTTCGAAGGTCATGGGATATGGCCCGTAACAGGTTAGCTCGCATCTGCTCCATTTCAGCCTCTCGCGCTACTTCTTCATTGAGCTTCTGTAAATACCATTTATCCATTGCGAATGAAAAATCATTAATGATGGCGTGCAAAATATTGCGTTCAAATGCAGGTAGAGGCAATAATTTAGACAGTGCAATACCAATAACCCCCTTAACATGACTATTAGAAATAACAGGTATATAGTAAGCACTCACTTCAGGAAATATATCTGTTGATACACCAGCTACGTGCTTATTATTCGTCACCCAGCTCACGACGCCATGCTCGTTTGGATTATTGAAAAGTGTAGCTATTTTTTGATTTTCTATTGCAGATATTTTCTCCGTTCGGAAAAAAGTAGATTTCCCAATTACCTGATTGTCTATTTCAAAAAATTGCACAGGTTTTTCTACTAATTTGACAATTTGAGTCATACCTTCCGTAATAATTTCTTCGATAGACTTTGCGTGTTGCAGTCTCCGATTCGTTTCAAGGAGTACTTCCATTCGATAAGATTTCCGTATGGCTATAGTAGTTTGCGCCTTGATCTTTTTCGTTAAACTACTTGTAATTACACCAGAGAGAAACATGATAAAAAAAGTCATAGGATAGTCACGATGATACGCATCAAATGAAAACCGTGGCTCTGTAAACAAATAATTAAAAAGTAAAACAGCAACGATAGAGCTAATAATGCTCATTATCCATCCTGATGACCAAATAGCAAGAATGAGAACACCTAGAATATAAATGGTTATAATATTAGGCTCACTAATATCAATGGAATACAAATATAAGCCGACTATGGATATTACGCTAAATACGATAAACATTTTAAATAGATCAAGCCATTCAAATGCCAGTTTATTTTTGATACTAGGAAAGTAGAATTGTTCATTTTCTTGATCTGGCACTATGTGTATAGATAAATTCGGCACATATTCGTTAAGGCGATCACTAATTTTGGTGTTTGGCTGCCACCATTTTTTTCTCATACTTGTTCGACCGATGACAAGTTTAGTGACACCACTAACTTGAGCATAGTTGGCAAGGGCTGCGGCTACGTCATCTTCTTGAACAATGACAACATGACCGCCAAGCTGTTCAACAAGTTTGATGTGCTGTTGTAAGCGTTCTGAATCGGCGTGATTTCTTTCATGTGCCTGCATGTTTTGAACATAGAGAGCGGTAAATTTGCCATGTAAGGCTTGTGCAAGCCTTGCAGTAGTTCGAATCACTTTTGCATTTGTAGGAGAACTACTGATTCCTACAAGTAAGTGTTCTTCAATTTGTACATAATTTCTGACAGATTCGTTACTGTTTAATTGTTGATAGTTGATTGTATCGGCTGTTCGTCGTAATGCGATTTCCCGTAGTGATACTAAATTTTGTCTGCGGAAAAAAGAATGTAAAGCTTTCTCTGCCTGTTGCTTGACATATACCTTTCCATCTTGCAGACGTTGAATTAATTCGTCTGGTTCAATATCGACCACTTTTATTTGTGCAGCTTGATCAATTAAATAATCAGGAATACGTTCTCGCACTTTAATCTCAGTGATTTCTTCTACTAAATCATGAAGACTTTCAATATGCTGAATATTTACAGTTGTAAAAACATGTATCCCTTTAGCAAGTAGTTCTTCAACATCTCCAAAACGCTTCTTGTGCCGCATCGTTGGCACGTTAGAATGGGCCAATTCATCGATCAGGACAATTTCTGGTTGGCGCTGCAATACGGCATCTATATCCAATTCCTGAAATATTTTTCCCTTGTAGGTTATTATCTTTGTAGGAATTTGCTCAAGTCCTTCTAGTAATGCTAACGTTTCTGGACGAGGATGCGGCTCCACATAGCCAACCACTACATCTTTACCGAGTTTTTGTGCCTGATGTGCCGCATCTAACATGGCATAAGTTTTACCTACCCCTGCAGCATAGCCGAGAAAGATTTTTAATTTCCCTTTAGTTTGTTCCTCCTGTTGAAGCCTCGCAAGAAACATCTCTGGAGTTGGGCGTTTATCTTCCATCCTCTTTCACCTCATTTGTATTATAGCGTTAACTTCCATTAAGAAAGTGTAAAGATTTTGCTTCTTTATCCTTTCTTAATAGAAAAAAGGATTTCCTAACACTACATTAATTTGAAAGTCAGTATGATGAGAGCATCCTTAAGGAGAAGAGGTGTTACGATTGATGGATTTTTTTATGATGGGCTTACTAATCATAAGCTTTGCTTGTGTTTTGGCGTTAACAGTATGGTGCTACAAACTAGTGGAAGAGTAACGAGGAGGAAGTCAATTTGTGGATTTTTATGGGAGTAGTACTAGTATTTCTATTTGGTTATTTAGGGCATGCATTACTTTATCCAGAAAATGATTAAAGGCTGGGGGGACACACTATGTGGCAAATAGCCATTGTACTCATTATCTATCTACCGCTCGTTATTTTAACGGGTCATTATTTATATCGAGTAACATTACAACAAAAAACTTGGCTTGATCCTCTATTAGATAAAGTCGACGCAGCAATTTATAAAGTTTGCGGCATTAAACGACTTGATATGACGGGCAAAGAATATGTACTTTCATTAATTATTTCAAATGCCATGATGGTGTTTGTGGGATATATCATACTACGCATTCAAGCATTACTATTTTTAAATCCAAATAATATTGACAACATGGAAGCTACTCTTTCGTTTAACACAATTATTTCTTTTATAACGAATACAAATCTTCAACACTATAGTGGTGAATCTGGACTCAGCTATCTATCACAGATGCTAGTCATTACTTTTATGATGTTTACATCAGCAGCTACAGGTTATGCCGCTTGTATGGCTTTCTGTCGTAGATTAGTAGCTAAAACAGATACGATAGGGAATTTTTTTGTCGATTTTGTTCGTGTTATTACTCGTATTTTAATGCCTTTTTCCATTGTTGTGGCTCTTATTTTAGTATCTCAAGGATCACCTCAAACCTTCAATGGCAATCAAACAGTACAAACAATAGAGGGTAAATTGCAAGATATTGCACTTGGACCTATTGCTTCTCTTGAATCTATTAAACATATAGGGACAAATGGTGGTGGTTTTAACGGAGCCAATTCAACCACACCTTTTGAAAATCCGACCGTTCTTTCAAATATAGTAGAGATGTTATCTATGATGTTATTACCAGGGGCATGTGTCGTCGCTTTTAGTCTGATGGTTGCCTACAGAAAAGAGAAAACTATTTTTGGAAAACAGGGGTTAGCTATTTTTACGGCAATGAGTATATTGTTCCTCGTAGGATTAGTGACTGTGTACATTGCAGAGAAGGCTGGTAATCCATTCATTAGTGAACTCGGCATTACACAGGAGCTTGGGAGTATGGAAGGAAAAGAAATACGCTTTGGGGTAGCACAATCGGCATTATTTACGACTGTAACGACTGCATTTACTACAGGGTCTATTAACAATATGCATGATACTTTAACGCCACTTGGTGGTCTAGTACCTATGTTTAATATGATGCTCAATGTTGTGTTCGGAGGCAAAGGAGTTGGCCTGATGAACATGATGATGTATGTCCTGCTGACCATTTTCATTGCCTGTCTAATGATTGGTCGATCTCCACAGTTTTTAGGTAAAAAAATCGAAGAAAAAGAAATGAAATTAATTGCTCTTTGTATTCTAATTCATCCTGCTATTATTTTGCTCTTTTCAGCACTTGCGGTTGCAACACCATCTGGAATAGCTGGAATAACGAATCCAGGGGCACATGGATTATCACAAGTTCTATATGAATTTGCCTCTGCCTCTGCCAACAATGGCTCTGGCTTCGAAGGTTTAGCGGATAATTCAACCTTTTGGAATATAACAACAGGTTTTGCTATGTTCTTTGGTCGTTATGTAACTATAATTATTCAATTAGCTATCGCTTCTTTACTTGCTAATAAAGTAAGGCATAGCGATTCAGTAGGGACATTAAAAACGGATACGACAACTTTTACTTTTTTACTTGTGGCTGTCGTTTTGATGATTGGTGCGCTGACATTTTTACCAGCTTTAGCACTTGGTCCAATTACAGAGCACTTACAACTTTATTCTTAATGAGGAGAGACACATATGGAAACAGCAAGAAAAAGTTTTATGACTGGCGTCATACTAAAAAGAGCATTAATAGATGCTTTTAAGAAATTTAGCCCCATATATATGCTGAAGAATCCTGTTATGTTTGTTGTGGAGGTAGGATTTTTGTTCGTGTTACTATTAGTTCTTTTTCCAAATTTGTTTGGTAATGAGAGTGGAGAACATGCACGATTATATAATGGTATTGTAGCTATTATTCTATTTGTTACGATTCTATTTGCCAATTTTGCAGAGTCGATTGCAGAAGGAAGAGGGAAAGCACAGGTCCAAACATTAAAAAAAACAAAGACAGTGACACAGGCACGTGTTTTGCTAAATGATGGTTCTGAAATTTTTAAACTGGCACATGAATTAAAAAAAGGCGATATGGTGTTAGTTCAAGCTGGAGAGGTCATTCCCAATGATGGGGAGGTCATTGACGGAATTGCTACTGTAGATGAATCCGCAATTACAGGTGAATCTGCTCCTGTAGTGAAAGAACGGGGCGGAGATTTTTCGTCAGTTACGGGCGGGACGACGGTGACAAGTGATTGGTTGATAATCGAAATTACTTCCATGCCTGGTGAATCATTTCTAGATAAAATGATAACGCTTATTGAAGGAGCTAGTCGCAAGAAAACACCAAATGAAATAGCACTTAACACACTTCTTGTAAGTTTAACGATTATTTTTCTATTAGTTGTGGTGTCACTCTACCCAATGACAACTTATTTAAATGTGCCGATTTCTATCGCTACATTAATTGCCCTGACAGTTTGTCTAATTCCGACAACAATTGGTGGATTATTGTCGGCGATCGGAATTGCAGGAATGGATAGAGTAACACAATTTAATGTTATTGCGATGTCTGGTAGAGCGGTAGAGGCATGTGGAGATGTAGATACATTAATCCTAGATAAAACAGGAACGATCACGTATGGAAATCGCATGGCAGCTGAGTTTTTACCAGTAAAAGGGGTGGAAACTAAGGATTTAATTCGAGCTGCATGGCTAAGTTCTCTAACAGACGATACACCAGAGGGGAAATCTATTTTATCATTGGCCACCCAATTAGGGGTAAATACGGACAGTGAAGAAAACATGATTAAGTCAAGTGAGCATATTCCATTTACCGCACAGACACGAATGAGTGGTTTAGATACACTAGATGGCACTAAAGTTCGAAAGGGAGCCACTGATACGATAAAAAAAGAATGTATGAAAGCAGGTCATAGCATTCCTAGCAATTTGGATCAATTGGTTCAACAAGTGTCTTCTGTTGGTGGGACACCACTGTTAGTAGCGTTAAACGATAAAATTTTAGGGGTCATTTATTTAAAGGATGTCGTCAAGGCTGGACTGAAGGAACGCTTTGAACAACTTCGTGCAATGGGCATTAAAACGATTATGTGTACGGGTGATAATCCACTTACTGCAGCAGCAATCGCAAAGGAAGCGGGCGTAGATAGCTTTATTGCAGAAAGTAAGCCAGAAGATAAAATTCAAGTGATTAAAGACGAGCAGGCACAAGGTAAAGTTGTAGCGATGACGGGTGATGGTACGAATGATGCGCCAGCACTGGCACAGGCGAATGTAGGGCTTGCCATGAATTCAGGAACCAATGCAGCAAAGGAAGCTGCGAATATGGTTGATTTAGATTCAAATCCAACTAAAATTATTGAAGTTGTCGAAATTGGCAAGCAGTTGCTAATGACTCGCGGTGCTTTAACTACATTTAGTATTGCAAACGATATCGCAAAATATTTTGCTATTATTCCAGCTATGCTAATGGTTGCTGTACCTGAGATGAAAGCATTAAATATTATGAATCTCAATTCACCTACTAGTGCCATTATTTCTGCCTTAATTTTTAATGCGGTCATTATTCCATTGCTTATTCCAATCGCCATGAGAGGCGTTAAGTATAAGCCAATGAGTGCCGCGAAATTATTGAATAAAAATTTGCTTGTGTACGGTGTTGGCGGAATAATAGCCCCGTTTATTGGCATTAAAATCATTGATCTACTAGTAGGACCATTATTTCGTATAGTTGGATTATAGGGAGGAAGCTATATGCGAAAAATTTTTGATAGTTCTAAGCAGGCATTACTTATAACAATCGCCATGTTCATTATATGTGGTTTAATATACCCGATTGCCGTGACAGCTTTAGCCCAAGGGGTGTTTCATCAACAAGCAAATGGCAGTTTACTAGAAATGGACGGTCAAGCGGTTGGTTCTGAATTAATCGGTCAAAATTTTACTGCTCCAGAATATTTCTGGGGGCGTGTTTCATCTGTTAACTATAATGTTTATACGAAAGAGGATATGCTACCAGATGACAATGGCCAGGTGAACTACAGTGGTGTTAGCTCTGGTACATTTAACTATGCATCAACGAATCCAGAATTGAAGAAACGGATAGAGGCAGATATCGAGAAGTTTTTACTTGCAAATCCATCCGTACAACGACAAGATATACCTTCTGATTTAATGACTGCCTCAGGTTCAGGATTAGACCCACATATTAGTGTGAAGGCGGCACAAATACAAGTGGACCGAATTGCCCAAGCAAGTGGGCTTTCAAAGGAAGAAATTAATAAAATTATAGAGGCAAATATACAAAAACGTACATTAGGAGTATTTGGAGAAAATAAGGTGAACTTCCTTATGGCGAATCTGGAAATTAAGGGGAAAATGGATAAAGTTAAAGATTAAAAAACAGGTAGAGGAAGCCTCTCTACCTGTCTCTCTATATTAAGCTTGTGAATTTACAAGGATTTTAATATGATTTCGCTCTTTCATTAATGCCTCGAAGCCCTCTGTCACCACTTCATCAAGTACAATGCGTTTTGTGACAAGCTTGTCCGCAGGGAAGTAACCTTGTGTCATGAGCTCCATTACTGCTGGGAAAATATCACGGTACGCGATAATTCCTTTGACTGAACGCTCTGATAGAACAAGATTGTTTGGTTGAATAGATGCAGTAGACTCCCAAATAGATACGATGATTGTTTCGCCTTCAAAAGTTGTGGAATCAATGGCTTGTTGTAATACCACTGGAACACCTGTTACTTCAAAGGCAACGTCTACGCCGCCGTTTGTTAATTCATGTAGACGAGCTACTGCATCTTCGTCTTTAGGGTTAATTACGGCTGTTGCACCAAGTTCTAAAGCTTTTGCGGCACGCTCTGCTGAAAGCTCTACAGCATATATTTCTGCTGCGCCTGCTGCACGTAATGCTTCGATCACAAGAAGCCCGATTGGACCTGTTCCAAATACAGCCGCTTTGTCGCCAGCTTTCAATTTACTTTGACGTACTGCATGTAAGGCAACTGCTGCTGGCTCTACAAGTGCCCCTTGTTCATAAGAAAGACCTTCTGGCATTTTGTGAACCATTTTTTCATCTACCATTGTATATTCAGAGAATCCTCCGCCACCGCCTGATAAACCGTGGAAACCTAGGTGTTTACAAATATTGTATTTCCCCTTTTTACACGCTGCACATTCACCACATGCAAGGATCGGTTCAACAACGACAGGATCTCCCACTTTAACGGATGTTACACCATAGCCAATTTCTACGACTTCTCCTGAGAATTCATGTCCCATAACAATTGGTGCGATATCTTTACTTACATAGTGAGGTTGCTCCACTGGAATAAAGATTGGCCCAGCTGCGTATTCATGTAAATCACTACCACAAATGCCTGTCCAATGTACTTTAATCTTTACTTTTCCAGGTGTGATGACTGGTTCTTCAATGTTTTCTACACGGATGTCTTTTGCTTTATACCATCTTGCTGCTTTCATAATCTATCAACCTCCTATAATATCTTACAGCACCATCATAACATGTGGGAAATATGCTAATCATTAGTTCACTATAAATTGACATAAAAATTACATATTACTAGCGTTTTCGAACATTGTTACAGCGCTTTTTTGATTGCATATTCTGCGTATTTCAAGTACCTTTGATAAGGGCTTTGTTACGGTGATTATAAAACACTAAAATTATGTTTATGCTTGTAAGAAATAGGACGTAAATATACCTTAAAGTTCGAATCATGGTACAATGAGAAAGATGTTAGGAGGAACGAATGATGTCAAAATATACTGATTATAATTTTCAGCCATTTTTGCAGGACGCCATTGCAAAACTTGGCTTTACAGAACCGACACCAATTCAAAAAGAAATTATTCCACTTTTATTAAAAGGGAAGAGTGCCATTGGACAGGCACATACAGGAACAGGGAAAACACATAGTTTTTTAATTCCAATTGTTCAACGTATTGATGCAGAAAAACAGGAAGTACAGGCCGTTATTACTTCCCCTACACGAGAGCTGGCACAGCAAATTTTTGATGCTTTAAATCAATTAATAGAAGGAACTGCTATTCAAGCGAAACTATTTATTGGGGGTACGGACAAACAACGCTCCATTGATAAATTAAAAACACAACCTCAAATTGTTGTTGGAACACCTGGACGTATTCGTGATCTTGTTTCAGCACAAGCGTTATTTGTGCATACGGCACCAATGTTAGTTGTCGATGAAGCAGATTTAGCTTTCGATATGGGCTTCATAGAAGAGATTGATGGATTTGCTTCACAGATGCCAGAAAAGCTTGAAATGTATGTTTTTTCTGCAACGATTCCAGAAAAACTTCAGCCATTTTTAAAGAAATATATGGAAGCTCCAGTGCACATCCATATGAATGATAAACGACCAGTGGCAGAAGGTATCGATTTTGTACTTGTGCCAGTGCGCTCAAAATCTCGTAACAAACGTTTATTAGAAGTCATTGAAGGTATCAATCCGTTTTTAGCCGTTATTTTTACTAACACACGTAAAACGGCAGAGCATGTTGCTGGTTATTTAAATGAGCATGGCATCCGTTGTGGCCAAATTCATGGTGATTTAAGTCCACGTGATCGTAAAAAGATGATGAAGCAAATTCGTGAACTCGACTATCAATACATTGTTGCTACTGATTTAGCGGCACGTGGTATTGATATTCAAGGAATTTCTCATGTTATTAACTATGAAATTCCAGAGGACTTGGAATTCTTCATTCACCGAGTTGGACGTACAGCACGTGCAGGCAATAAAGGAACAGCCATTACTTTATTTGAACCGTCTGATGAGGATGCAGTAGTTCGTGTCGAAAAAATGGGCATTCCATTTGTGCAAAAAGACGTAAAAGATGGCGAATGGTCTGAGTTAAAAGAACGTCACGCACGTAAAAATCGCGTGAAGCAAGAGAATGAAATCGATGTGAAAGCGAAAGCGTTAGTGCGTAAGCCTAAAAAAGTTAAACCTGGCTATAAACGTAATATGAAATGGGAAATGGAAAAAATAAAAAAACGTGAACGTCGCTTAAAAGCACGAGGTAAAAAATAAGGGGGCTTTTACATGTTACTTGGCTCACATGTTTCGATGAGTGGGAAAGAAATGCTGCTTGGCTCTAGTAAAGAGGCACTATCTTACGGTGCTAATACATTTATGATTTATACAGGAGCTCCGCAAAATACGCGTCGTAAAGCCATTGCGGATTTAAACATTATGAATGGTCTCCTGCATATGAAAGAGCACGGCATGACGAATATTGTTGTGCATGCACCTTATATTATTAATATCGGCAACACAGAAAAACCAGAAACATTCCGTCTTGGGGTTGATTTTCTACAATCTGAAATTGAACGTACAGCAGCACTGGAAGCAACGCAAATTGTTTTGCATCCTGGTGCTCACGTCGGTGCTGGTGCTGACGCTGGGATTGCGAAAATTATTGAAGGCTTAAATGAGGTATTAACACAAGACTATCCCGTTCAAATTGCTTTAGAAACAATGGCAGGGAAAGGGACAGAATGTGGACGCTCCTTTGAAGAGCTTGCGAAAATTATAGATGGCGTCACTCATAACGAACGTCTTTCTGTCTGCTTTGATACTTGTCATACACATGATGCTGGCTATAATATTGTGGAAGATTTTGATGGTGTATTAAACGAATTTGATAAAATTATCGGTGTGGATCGCATTAAAGTCTTGCATATTAATGATTCCAAAAATGTGCGAGGTGCTGGTAAAGACCGTCACGAAAATATTGGCTTTGGTCATATTGGCTTTGATGCCCTAAACTATGTGGTGCACCATCCGCAATTGATGAATGTTCCTAAAATTTTAGAAACACCATTTGTGCCACTAAATAGTGATGCAAAATCTAAGGTAGCTCCGTATAAAGTTGAAATTGAAATGCTACGAAGTGGTACATTTAAGCCTGAGCATATTGAAGCGTTAAAAGGCTAATACCCGATATGGAGCAAGATAAAGAAGCCCGAAATCAGTATAGTACACTGATTTCGGGCTTCTTTTTACTTTGTAAACAATGCGATGAGTTGACGAGAGCGCTTTCTTCCTAAAACCGCCTCAACTTCTACTAAAATGTCCTTTGGAATGCCTAAAAAAAGCCAAGAAAATGAGAATTGCTCCAAATAAGGTCGAAGTTTTTTGACTTCCGAAGTCGTAATGTTAAAGCCCTCTTCACGAGCAATCGCGACAATTTCCTTATCTGTGCTTTGTGACAATTGCTGTAAAAATTGAATACTCAAAGTCAATCCTCCTTTATCGCGTTTTATTTTCATGACATCATGTACACACGCGCAATCAGCCCATTCGAAAAAGCATCTGTCTTCTTTTCTTTACAAAAACTGCACTTTCCTTTATACTTACAATTTGTAAATCGTAATGATTTTGAATTAGAAAGAAGCGATCATGCATGAAAACAACACTTATTGATATTGAAAATGTGTCATTTCAATATGACTATACACACGTTTTAAAAAACATCTCTTTTCGTGTAGAAGAGGGTGATTTTTTAGCACTTCTCGGTCCGAATGGTTCTGGGAAATCAACGCTATTAAAAATCATTTTAGGTTTATTAAAGCCTTTGTCTGGAGAAATAAAATTATTTGGTGAACCAAGTGCAACCTTCAAGCATCGTGAATGGATTGGCTATGTTTCTCAAAAATCTAATGCCTTTAATTCCGGATTCCCAGCAACTGTGCAAGAGGTCGTGAAAAGTGGATTAACGAAAAAAATAGGGCTCTTTAAAAGACCAGGGCGAGATGCTAAAGGGAAAGTTCAAGCAGCTTTAAAAGCAGTTGGCATGGATGCTTTTATGCATCGTAACATTGGCGAGCTATCTGGTGGACAACAACAACGCGTCTTTATTGCAAGAGCTTTAGTTAGTGATCCAAAACTACTCATTTTAGATGAGCCAACTGTCGGCATTGATCATGAGAATGTGCAGTCATTTTATGATATGCTGGCGAAATTGAATCGGGAACAAGGAATTACCATGATTCTTGTCACACACGATGTCGATACGGTATCGAATCGCATTAGCCATGTGGCATGTTTAAATCAAACCATTCACTTCCACGGCTATAAAAATGACTTTGATAATATCTCCCAGGATGCGCTAGACGCTTGGTATGGTCATTCCGTGAGAAAGATTCATTAGAAGGAGTAGGCACCATGATTGAAGCAATTTTAAACTATGAATTTTTACAAAATGCCTTTTTCTCTGGATTATTAATTGGCATTCTTGCTCCATTATTAGGTGTGTTTATTGTTGTACGAAGGTTATCCTTAATTGCGGACGCTTTGTCACATGTAACACTTGCAGGAATTGCGGGGAGCTTATATATCAGTCAATCTGTAACAGCCTTAGCCATGCTCAATCCTATTTATCTAGGAATACTAGCCTCTGTTAGTGGCTCTATTTTAATTGAGCGTCTAAGACGTTTGTATAAACACTATGAGGAGTTGGCCATTCCCATCATTATGTCAGGTGGTATCGGCATAAGTGCCATCTTCATCTCACTGGCTAGTGGCTTTAGCACAGATTTAATGAGCTATTTATTTGGCTCGGTATCTGCAGTGTCACGCCAAGACTTATGGGTTGTAATCGGAATTGCAGCTGTTGTCATTGTCTTTTTGTTTTTATTTTTTAAAGAATTATTTGTTTTATCTTTCGATGAGGAATATGCAAAAGCTAGTGGACTGCCGGCACGTTGGGTTCATCTTTTATTTATGATTGTGACAGCACTTGTCATTGCAGCAAGTATGCGCATAGTAGGGATTTTACTTGTGTCATCATTAATGACGTTACCTGTTGCAGCTGCAATGCGCTTGGCAAAAGGCTTTAAGCAAACGATCATCTATGCTATCCTCTTTGGAGAAACGGCTGTCTTAATTGGTCTAATTAGTGCCTTTTATATGGATTTAGCGCCGGGTGGTACGATTGTTGTCACTTCGATTTTGATTTTGTTACTGGTAATCCTAGGAAAAAAAGTAGCGTTTAAAATGGCTGCAAAGCAGGGGGAGGTAGCGCAATGAATGTTTCAAGAGCGTGGGAAATATTAAAAGAAAATGGCTATAAAAAAACAGATAAACGGGAGTTACTATTAGATATGTTTG
Organism: Lysinibacillus sp. FSL L8-0126; assembly: GCF_038630385.1. Taxonomy (NCBI): domain Bacteria; kingdom Bacillati; phylum Bacillota; class Bacilli; order Caryophanales; family Bacillaceae; genus Lysinibacillus; species Lysinibacillus sp. FSL L8-0126. The sequence goes on from NZ_CP152028.1 coordinate 3,150,510, forward strand.
CTGCAACAGATAAATATCTGACAGCCCGTGACTTATTGGACGTTTTAAAAAAAGATTTTCCAGGAATGAGTTTTGATACTATTTATCGCAACCTTGCTACTTTTGTGAAGCTGGGGATTTTAGAAGAAACGGAGCTATCAGGAGAACGTAACTTCCGTATGCACTGTGAATCTGCCCATCATCACCATCATTTCATCTGTATGGACTGTGGCAACGTCAAAGAGCTGAATCTTTGCCCAATGGAAATGCTAGGAGAAAAATTGCCTGACTATGAAATTGAAAATCATAAGTTCGAAATATATGGCAAATGTCCAGATTGTAAGCATGAAACGCTGTCAAATTAAAAGACGACAGCGTTTTTTCTATGTAGAAAGAGGGTAGTACCTATATAGGGCTACCCTCTTAACTTATTAAGCTACTGCTACTCTACGGATCGCAACAATTTTATTACAATCTACAATTAAAGGAGAAGCAGGTGCTGCACCTGGCTCAAGGAAGTATGCACAGCAAGTTCGTGGATCGAAGGAAATGAAAGTCACACCTAAGAAGCTAATACCTCCAGATAAGAAGATATCTAGTGTAGTAGCAAGCTCTAATTTTCTTAATTGTTGACAAATACAACTTCTACAGTTGCTGCTCATTCTTGGTGTACATTTTTCCTCTTTTTGACAAGGACATTTCTCAACTTTACGTTGACAGCATTTTTCAACCTTTTTAGGACATTTACAGCCTTGCCAGTTCATCTGTGTCGTATATCGTTTATCTTCCATCGTCTAGACCTCCCTTCCTCTAGTTTCGTAAGGGTAACCCTTACACTAATAATCTATGTTTGGTGCATAACTAGAGGCTGGCGATATGTCCGATAGGCAGCTTAAAAATCTATATTTTTCTCAAAATCTTTTGCATTGTGTAAAGCCCTAAGCTGAAAAATTGCTATAAATATCTAATTCAAATGATTTGTAGGGGGATAGATTTGCATGATTTTTTTAAACAAAAAACGACGAGTCATTACAGAAACGTAATTCGTCGTCGTTTAGTATAAGTCTATTGATGTTTTTGTTGGAACGCTACCATGAAATCTCGTAAAGCCTCACAAGCCTCAAGAGGCACTGCATTGTAAGTGGAAGCACGACAGCCACCTACAGATCGATGCCCGTTTAGCCCTACAAAGCCTGCTGCCTTCGCCTCTGCAAGGAATTGCTTTTCAAGCTCCTCATCTGCAACACGGAATGTAATGTTCATTAAAGAACGGCTATCTGAAGCCGCATGACCTTTGTAGAAGCCATTACTATTGTCAATGGCATCATAAATCACTTTGGCCTTTAATTCATTGTGTTTTTCAATTGCAGCTACGCCACCTTTAGCTTCTACCCACTTTAACACCTCTCCTAGCATATAGATACCAAATGTCGGTGGTGTATTATACAGTGAATTACTATCAGCGTGTGTTGTGTATTTCAGCATTGTTGGGATATTTTTATTGGCTTTCTCAAGCAGATCTTTGCGAATAATGACGACCGTTACCCCTGATGGACCAAGGTTTTTTTGAGCGCCTGCATAGATGATTCCGAATTTTTCAATATCCACTGGTTTTGACAGAATATCACTAGACATATCGGCAATTAATGGAACATTTCCTGTGTCAGGATAATTTCTCCATTGTGTACCGTAGATCGTATTATTTGATGTGATGTGTACATAGGCATCATCTTCATTGAATTGAATGTCTGCTAAAGCAGGAATATTGCGGTATTGGTTTTCTTTTGTGCTTGCAGCTTCAATAGGTGTACCAAACAATTTCGCTTCCTTAAAAGCTTTTTCAGACCATGAGCCTGATAATACATAGCTAGCTTTTTGCTCAGTTGTTAAGAAGTTCATAGGAATCATTGTAAATTGAAGACTTGCGCCACCTTGTAAAAATAGCACCTCATAGTTTTCTGGAATGGCATAAAGTTTTTTTAATAAAGCAATGGCTTCGTTATGTACTTCGTCGAAAATAGCACTACGGTGACTCATTTCCATAATGGACATACCTGAATCACGGAAGTTTACTAATTGCTCTTGAGCTTTTTCTAATACTTCTTGTGGTAGTGCAGATGGACCTGCGTTGAAATTGTATGCACGTTGTGTCAAAGTGGTACACTCCTTGTTTGGTTAATAACAGAACTTTACTGGATTATACCCCAATTTTCAAGAGAAAAAATAAAATTCTTAATATTTGAGCAGAATAGCGACAGACTCGCAACAAAATGGTCACATTTAAGTCTGTTTTGAAGGTTAAATACGAATGAAAAGAAGTTTTGGTCAAATAAATAAGTTGTATATTTCGTGATTTATACATATTGCTGTGATTTAATTCGTGCAATGTTCGTTTTTGAAGATATAGGAATTATTCTACCATTATAGATAAAATGTATAAGAAGCACCAAAACAAGCAAAATCGATTGCAGTACTCTCTATTTTTGAAGAAAGGGACTTCTTACTTTACGACAGGTAAAGCAAGATTTTGTATAATCATAAGAGAGAATAGGAAAAAGAGGTGTTCAAAATGTTTACAGTAGAGAAAGCTTGTTTAGTGGTTGTGGACGTACAAGGAAAGTTAGCGACAATTGTGGATGACAGTGAAGCGATGATTGACAATGTAGCAAAGTTGGTACAAGCCATGCAAGCACTTGAAGTACCTATTTTATGGCTCGAACAAAATCCAAGTCGTTTAGGTGGAACAGCACTGGATATAGCCCAGCATTTACAAGGGCAACCCATTGCTAAAATGGCTTTTAGTGCTTGCCAGGAAGAGGCATTTGTGGAGGCGATGAAGGAAAGCGGACGTTCACAATTTATTGTCACGGGTATCGAAACACATATATGTGTGTACCAAACGGCGAGACAATTGAAGGAACAAGGATTTGAAGTGGAAGTTGTGGTAGATGCTGTGTCTTCTCGAACAAAGGCAAATAAAGAAATCGGGCTAACTAAGATGAATGCACTTGGTATTTATCCAACGAGCACAGAGATGATTTTATACGAGCTGTTACAACGTGCAGACCATGAACATTTTAAAACAATTTTACAGTTAGTGAAGTAAAAGGAAGTTAAAATTGAAACAATTGGTCTGGAACATGCAATCTTTGTAATAATAATTTTTGCTTTTAATAATAATGTACAAAAATATAATGATTTTATATAAATATGGTAGGTGTTCGATGGGTCTATAGACCTTTTTCGGACATCTTTTTTTATGGAAACAGATACGCGTAGGACACTACTCTTATAAAAGCTTCGCCATTCTAATTATTGTATACTATAATAAAAAGGCGGGATTTCATTATAGGGAAATAACGATTAATGAGGATGATGACAATGCGTAAAAATAATAAATGGTTGCTGTTTATAGGTAGTGTTGTTCTTTTTTTGATTAGTTGTACGGTGAAAGAAGTGACTGTTCAAAAAGAACCTCTTTCACCAACGGAACAGTTTGTTATTCAAGATTTACTGAATGATAAAGGGTTGTTAAGCACAGATTTAACAAACCAAAAGGATTTATTTTTATCAGAATCAGTAGGGTTATGGCTTGCGTACCTATTAGAAAAAGACGATCAAGCTCGTTTCAATGACCAGGTGAATGTCATGAAATCCTATTTTTTAACAAATGATATGATTGTCTGGAGAATAGAGGGCTCAAAAAAAGCTACGGTAAACGCCCTGATTGATGATTTACGAATCATTCGTGTTTTACTGGAAGCAGGTGAAAAATGGCATGATTCGTCTTACATACAATTGGGTAAAAACATGGGAGATCAGTTAGTTCAATATGGGATGAATCAAAATCTATTTGTCGATTATGTGGATGTTTATACTCATGATAAAGCCCAGACACTAACAATTAGCTATATTATGCCTTCTGCTTTCAAAGAAATGGAAAAATATGATGTGTTATCACAACAACAAGTTCAGCATCAGTTAGCAATTTTGCAAAATGCGCCACTCACTGAGGCAGGGTTTTTTCCAAAATATTATGATATTCCTTCTAAGAGCTATGTGTTTGATGAGGAACTACACATGATTGATCAATTGTATACGGCTTATCATCTGGCTTCAATGAATGGAGATACAGCCGCATTTAAAAACTGGCTGTTAAACCTTCTAAAAAGAGACGATAAATTGTATGGTCGATACAATGCACAAACAAACGAATCAACAGTTAGCTATGAATCACCAGCCGTTTATGCAATGGCAGCTCGTTATATGATTGCCTTAAACGAGAAGCAATTAGCACAACAGTTCATCGAAAAAATGTCAGCTTTGAAAGACCCTACAACAGGCTATGTTGATAAAAAAACGCAGTCAACGCATAGTTTTGATAATTTACTACCACTATTAGCAGAAAGGGAGGTAGAAAATGCGTACAACAATGACTAAAAATAGAGCGATTTTGGTATATGGGACCATTCTTATTTTACTCTTGCAAATACCTGCTTATTTTTTATTGCGACAGGATGTTGAAGGCTTATTACTATACATGTTTTTAATGCTCTTACTTGTTCTCACCCTTTGGAGAGGGACGGTATTTGGGCTTATCAGTAGCCTTGTCTTTATTTTTATTACAGGATCAACACTTCTCTATACAGGAATATCTGGATCCATGACATTTTTAAATTCTACCTTCTCTATGCAGATATTTTTCATATATGGCATCATATTGCTGCTACTCATTCTTTGTGCTGGTAAGATGCATGAATTAATGAAAGAACAGGAAAACTATTTAAAAAAGTTGCAAGAAGATGTTAGAAAATATGTAGCGATTGATGTTGAAACTGGATTTGATAATGAGGCACGTATGTATATTAGTGTCAATGAGGAAATGCGACGAGCGGATCGACATAAGCATACCTTTGTTTTTATGGTGTTGAAGATTGAAAATTATCGCAAGTTCCAACAACTTTATGGAGCGAAAGAAGTCCAACATTTATGGCAACAGCTCTCTCAAAGGATTCAACAAACTGTTAGGCAGACAGATAAAAAATTTCGATTTCGTGAAGACCATATCGGCTTACTGCTAATTGATACGACGGATGAGCATATGGAAGTTATTTATGACAAATTGGACCAGGCTTTAAAAAATCACCAATTGTTAAATGAAAAATGGGTGACGCTCCGTTATAAAACAAGCTTTTTTACCTATCATCCACTGAAGGAATCAACATTTGATGAATTACTAGAAGAACTGGAAAGAGAGATGAAAACAAGTGCGCTCTAACTATCGTTTATGGTTCGCCATTGGCATGCTTTGTTTTTATACTTTCATCAACCAAGAGTTGGTCTTTGCAGCCGATTCTGATAAGGACGTAGCTTTGATCTATGTCACAAGTAACCAACAGCCAAATGAGGATGTAATCGCATTGCAAGCCATATTGCAGAGTTACACATCAGTAGATGTTGTTTCGATAGAAGATATCAACAAACAAAAGCTGCAACCATACAAACGCGTCGTTGTAATGAACGCCTACCCAACAAAACTTCCTCCACAAGCACTGTCTGCACTGAATCAATTCAAAGGGTTCGTACTGTTGATAGGTGACAATGCGCTTCAATTTGCACCCTTTTCCAAATGGCAGGAAGGTCCAGTAGTGGAACTTAGAGCGATAGGAGAAGAAAGTTTACACAGCCCTGTGCGGTGGAACAGTTTACTACCAACCGATGATTCAAAAATAATCCAGAGGGCTTTATCAGTAAACCAATCCTATCCTTTTATCATCAGCAAGGACAAATGGTCATTTATTGGAGAATTCATCAATAAAGATACATGGTCCTATCAATGGCCTGCTATCATAGGCGAGCTTTTACAATTACCCAAGCCACAGGTACATCCTGGCTATATCGTGTTAACAGATATTAATATGAAAACAGATGTGCAAAAGTTAAAAGAGGTAGTGACGGGATTTTCTGAAAAAAAAATACCCATTGCTCTTGAAGTCACACCCATTTTCATGGATGAGCATGAAAAAAAATCCTATCACTTGCACGACAATAAAAAATTATTAAGTTATTTGCAACAATTGCAAAAGGAAAATTATCCATTTATTCTTTCATCATCCACTACTATTCCAACTGAAAGAAGTCTTGATTATTTAGTACTTCGTAAAATTTATCCTACAGTCATCAATGGTGATAGCCCCTTATTTAAAGGGAGTATACAACAAGGAAATCAACAACTATATCTATCGAAAAGTGACAATCGCATCATTTACCCGATGACGGTTGGGTCTATTGCCAATACGGATAATCTTCCTCTATATCCTGTCCAACAGGAAATAGATCGATTATTAAAAGTGCCTAGCTCCATCATTGGTATTCAATATCCAGCCTATTTAAATGCTTCCTACGTAGAGGGTCTTGTAGCTTATTTAAGGGAACATCCACAAATCGAATTTTTCGATTTCCGTCATACGAAACAGCAAGTAACGTCAGAGAACGTTTCGATCGTGCAGGATGAAAAGGGTAAACAAACCATTCACTTATCGTTTTCGAAATTAGAACGATTAAAAATTTCATTTGATGAACGACCATTTGAGTTAATATTATGGGCGCTCGTTTTCATTGTTTCCCTGTTTGTTACATTATTTTTTATAAGTACCTTACGTTTACGTATCACATTACGTAAGAGATTATTTGAGGAGAGGAAAACAAATGGCTAATACATTATTTTTTATTTCACTTTTCCTCATTTGGATCATGTTACTCTATCATATGTTTTTAATGGAGGGTGGTTATTTACACTTTCGTACATTTGAAAAACCGATTGATGAATGGGCTAAAAAAATGGACAAAGTTCCTTCTGTTAGTGTCTTTATCCCTGCTCACAATGAAGCGCTCGTGATCGACCAGACACTAAGGGCCATGTCTCGTTTATATTATCCTAAAGATCAACTAGAGGTGATTGTCATTAATGATAATTCCTCTGATGAAACAGGTGCGATTGCAGAGCAATACGCTAAGAAATTTCCATTTATTCGTGTGATTGAAACAGTAGAGCCGAACAAGGGGAAAGGGAAATCCTCTGCGTTAAATTCGGCACTTGCTGATTCAACAGGCGATATCGTAGTGGTCTATGATGCTGATAATACTCCTGAACGGATGGCAGTTTGGTATTTAGTGATGGGATTAATAAATGATCCGAAAGCAGCTGCTACTGTAGGGAAGTTTCGTGTTATCAACGCAGCGGAAACGTGGTTGACACGCTTTATTAATATTGAAACGATATGTTTCCAATGGATGGCTCAGGGAGGGCGTTGGAAATGGTTTAAGGTGGCTACCATACCTGGCACTAATTTTGCTATCCGGCGCACTGTTTTAGAGCAATTAGGTGGTTGGGATGTAAAAGCATTAGCAGAAGATACAGAGCTGACCATTCGTGTTTATAATTTAGGCTACCACATTCGCTTTTTCCCAAAGGCTATTACATGGGAGCAAGAGCCAGAAACATTAAAAGTATGGTGGAAGCAACGCACAAGGTGGGCAAGGGGCAATCAATATGTAGTGCTAAAGTTCTTGAGTCAATTTTTTACCTTAAAAAGAAAAAGTATTATGTTTGATTTATTTTACTTCTTCTTTACGTATTTCTTATTTTTCTTTGGCGTTATATTATCCAATACTTTGTTTATCATTAATTTATTTTATGATATTGGTTTGACCGTTGGCGATATTGCCCTTGTTTTATGGGTATTAGCCTTTTTACTTTTCCTAGGTGAAGTTATGATTACTTTAAGTATTGAAAAAACAGAAATGAATCGAAAAAATTTCTTCTATGTCATACTTATGTATTTTACCTATTCGCAAATGTGGATCGTGCTAGTCGTTTGGTCATTACTATTAGAAATAAAACGCATGTTTACAGGGCAGGAAGTTCAATGGTATAAAACAGAGCGTTTTTCCAAGCAATCAGATAAAGGAGCAGAATAATGAGAACCAAATTCTTCTATTCATTGTTATTTTGTATTGGTTTTTTATGTTTTGCTAACGATGCAGTTGCGGCAACCATTACCGTGGATGACAACATAATTGCAATAGAGGGCAATCAACAGCAGAAAAAGCCGTTATTAGCACAGCCAATCGAATTACAGGGGCCTTCTTCGTCCAGAGATTTTTACTACAATTTAACTGAGGATGTTCCCTCAAATAATCAACAAGTGACATTTCAAATTCAGCATTCAGAACTACTGATAGCACCGTCCTCCTTCACGGTGAAAGTGGATGATGTAGCACTTAAAACAGTGCCATTGAGAGCCGATTTATTAAAACAAACTGTTACGGTCAATCTTCCAAAAGAAGCACTGTTACAAGGCTCACATAAAATAACAGCTAGTTTTTATGGCATTCTGAAAGAAGGAATTTGCGTCGCTCCAGGCAATGCAGGGAATTGGTTACGCATCGAAATATTATCATCTATTTCAGCATTCAGCGAGGAAAGTCAGGCAGGGTCCTTAACAAGTTATCCTGCTGCATTTTTAGGTTATGAGGGCTATGTCACGACGGTTGTTTTACCGAAGCAGGCCTCTGAAGCCACATTAAACAGTGGCTATCAGCTTGCTGCTTTTTTATCCGAACATGGTGATATAGATGTACAGATTAAACGAGAAGATGCTGTTAGTAAAGCGTCAGGTCCAATCATTATCGTCGGGGCGAAAACCGAATTTAGTACAAGCCTATTGAAAAAAATAGTAAACAACATAAGTGTTACGGATGATGCAATGACACTGACAATGCAGGAACTTTTGAATACAGACTCTAATCGAAAAGTTCAACTTTTAGTGGTAACCTCTTCGAATGCTCAAGCGATACAGGATCGACTATCATTTTTAACCGAAGCAAGACTATTCGAGCAATTAATCGGTAATACAGTAGCGATTAAAGATGTACCGACAGTGGAACAGACATCCGACACAACGATTTCATTCCAGCAATTTGGCTTTGAGGACCGACTTTTATCTAGTCAAGTCACAATGACACCTCATTATTATGTTTCCTTGCCGCAACTAGAGGCAAATAAAGAAGCGACGATGCGATTGATCTTAAAAAAATCTGCTACTATACCGAGCAGTAAAGAGGACGAGGATCGAAAATTAGAATTGATTGCTTATATTAATAATGTGCCACATGCTGTAGATTTACGAAAATTAGAACAAACAACATCAGATATGTACGAGGCGATCATACCGATCCAAACCAACGTGCTTAACAAGCAATCGATGACAGATCTTCAATTTGAGGTAACGGGCTTCCAACTTGAAGATCCGTGTGAAACAACTAATGAGCGATATTGGCTGTATATTGATAGTGACAGCACATTATCCATAGTAAAAGATACAGCAGAGCCAACCTTTACATTACGTGATTTCCCCAATGCCTTTCATGAAAATACGTTAATGGTCATCCCTAGTAACGAAAATATGGATGATACAAAAATGGTGTCGCTTTATAAAGCATTAATGATGAATGGAAAAATGGCGCAAATCACACTGATGAAGGACAAAAATGTCACAAAGGAAAAGTTACAAAAGCATGCAGTTATTTTTACGGGAGATATGGAGCATCTGACATGGCTGTCACAACATGCTACCACGATTCCGCATACAACTGAGCAGTTCATCAAACAAGGATTTTTACCTGAGGCTATTGGTCAATATGCATTTATAACAAAAAATTTCTGGCAGGTTAATGAGCCTTTACTATGGATTCATTCATTTGGAGATACTCCCATAACGGGAGACTTTTATAGCCATTTAAAAGAGACGGATTCACAGATAGCTGCTGCGATTGAAACAAAAGAAGGACAATTTGTAGTGGCAGTGAATCAGCATGCTAATAACGGCGTTATAAACGTAGATAAAAAAGGTGAGATCTCCTATGTCTTAATTGCGGAATTTGTGGGGCTGATTATTGTCATCGCAGTAATTCTATATATCATTCTTCGCAAAAGGAAGAAAAATCAATTGAAAAAATAAAAGCAAAGTCGCGTGCGACTTTGCTTTTTTATGCAGGCATATCAGTTGGTGTTGGCTTTGCATAGCCTTCTTTATAAGTATCATCAATGACCTGACGAATTTCTTTTAGGCTTTTTCCTTCTTTATGCATTTGTGCGGACTGTACAGCAATCTCTAAGCATACTAAACAACGTGTTCCATGATCATCCCAGACGATGGATCCGTCTTCTCGTTTGTCCTGAATAAAGCAGTTTAAATTACTTTTATGGCCTACTGATTCGCCACAACCGCAATAGCATGGCATCCATTCTAGAACCTCTGTCGATTGTCCTGCAAGCTGATAGACTAAACGAATATTTTCCTGTTTATCGTCTAAAAAGGATGGCAGGACATCAGCCGAAGCGGTTTCTTCCTGTATATCACCTGAAGCTTGTGTATGTCCTTCATGTGAAGCGTCATTAGCTTCATGGTTCGATTCAACACTGTTTTTATCTTTACCACATGCACTTAATAATAATAACGCCAATACAACAAAAATAGAAATCGTTTTCTTCAAAAATAGCGCCTCCTACATGTTTACAATACTTCCATTATAACATCGTTTCCGTAAACATTTACAGGCAGTCTATTTGAAAATCAATGAAATATATCTAATCCACGTGTTTTGTTCATGAAATGTTCCATTTTCTCGCTCAATAATTTCTTTAAGAAAAAGCCGAACAGGATAAAAATGAACCAGAAACCTGCTAAGAAGAGGAGATCCACCCAAACTGTGGACCAAATTATCCCTCCTACAGCTTCACGCATTAATTCTATAGCATACGTAAAAGGTAAAAATGGATTGATTATTTGGAAAAACCTTGGTAATAATTCGACAGGATATGTCCCACCAGACCCTGCAATTTGTAGCACAAGCATCACGATAGCTAATGCTTTCCCTACATTTCCAAAGACGGATACGAGTGTATACACAACGGTTATAAATACGAGACTAATGAAAAGACCAAATAAGATAAAGTAAACGGGTGCTTGAATAGAGCCGTCTACTAAAAATGTATCGCCGATGGTAATAATCAATGTTTGGATAAAAGAAAAAGTTCCAAATGTTAAAAGTCGACCAAAGTATATATCACGAATACTGTAAGATGAATTGCCATGAAGATTCACAGATAATAATGAAATTAACAGTAAACAACCTACCCAAATAGATAGCACAGTGTAAAACGGTGTCATAGCTGTTCCATAATTTGCAATAGGGAATAAGCGATGCTCCTGCAGTTTAATAGGTTCCTCAAAGAAATCGCGTTCAGCATTGACGTCATTTTTCAGTAATTGCACAATCTCTGCAATATCGGCTTCCTCTTCTAGTGTCCGCAGTTTAGTCGCTAATTCCTTAATTTTTGAGCTTAAAGTCGGAAATTCCGTTTGTATTTTTTGAATAGCATTATTAGCCGTTCCTAGTGTATTTTTAGCCTGTGACAATTTAGCTGTTGCTTGTGGAATGAATTGCTTTACATCCGTCAGCATAGCCGAAGCATTTGTTAATGTTTGTTTAGCACTAGCTAAGGTGGATCGAATTTGTGGCTCTAGACTATCATTATAATAGGATAAAAATTTCTGCAAATTAGTCGTTGCGTTTTGTGCCATGTTTTGAATAGCGACAATATCCTGCTTGATGACTTCCTTATCAATTGGCTTTACTTGTGCCAGTTTATTTAGTACATCGTCATGTAAAGCATGTAACTGTTGTAATGCGCTAAGAGCGTTTGTCGTGGAATCAATGAAGCTTGGTTGATGCTGTAAGGCTTCACGGATCGTTGTAAGCTGTTCAATGAGTGACTGATTCTCTTCGGCATTATTTTCCTGTAAAGAATTGATAATAGTTGTCAAAGACTTCTCTAATTGCTGTCGTGTTAAGGCATCAGCTTGAATTAATTTTTGCAAAGCTTCAAGCGTTTGAATACTATTAGTGATGTTATCTTTGGCGGTTGTCAATTGCTGTTGCAATGCTTCCTTCGTTTGAGCAAAGGAGGATGGATCTAAGTCGATATTATTGAGCTTATTTATGATATCTGAAAAGTGTTGTGCGATAGTTTGGACAGTGGCTACATCTTGTTTGATAACAGGTGACAGCTCATTAAACAGAACATCCGCTTCATTCACTAAATGTAAACCCTTCTGAATGGTCGTTAAACCATCTGTTGTAAGTTGTTCTACTTGAGGTATTTGTGTAAGTGCTTGATTCAGTAATTGATTTGCATCCTGCCCTTGCGTAGAGGCTTGAGTCAAAAATGAATTGATATCAGGTAAATGCTGTTCGATTGTAAAGACATAGTTTTCAAATTTGCGAAAATCAGGAATGTCACGCTCCATTTCAACGCCAATTGTATTAAAAATGGAAAAAAGAGTGCCATTGACAGTCGACACAAATTCATTCGAAACTTGCTGTGTAAGGACACTTGCACCTTTACTTGTAATTTTAGGGGCAATAGGATTCTTTTTTTCATTTACATAATAATCGATATGAGCTTTCGTTGGTTGATCGGTTAGAATGGAAGTTAGCTTTTCGGAAAAATCATGGGGGATGACAATGGCAGCGAAGTATTCGCCATTTTTTAATTGTGCCAGCGCTTGTTTCTCCGTCTCTAGCTCCCATGTAAAGCTATTATTAGTACGTAAATTCTCTATGACCTCTTTTCCAACATTGATGGCATCATCTCTAACAGTAGTTCCCTTATCTTCATTGACTATTGCGATCTTCATATTAGCTGTGTGGGCGTACGGGTCCATGGAAGCATAAATATTCAACCATGCGTAAAGAGAAGGCAGGAAAATAAGTCCACCTATAATGACAGCTACGACCCAATTGGTAACAATATTTCGGATATCCTTTGTATAAATTTGAAAAACATGCTGGAACGAGTTTTTCATCTAAATCACCCCACATTTCAAAATTTGCATGATCTCTCATTATGTATGTTCCCAAATATACTTAAAATTATGTTATAAATGTGAAATATCTTCATTTAAAGGCAAATTAGTTTACTAGGTTTTCAAAACACTTTATAATCAAACGCGAATACACTAAAATTAGGCTTTTAGTGTAAAAAAGGAGGTCACTATTTTAGTGAAAAAATTATTAATTATTGGCTCAGTGATTGTTGTATTATTTGCAGCAATTATTGTGCTTACCAATGTCTCAAACAAGAGTAAATTAGAAAGCGCAAACAACCCTTACGGCGATAAAAAGCTAAAACAAGAAACAATCGATCAATTAGACGATAAAAACTATCAAAACATTATGTTACCAGATGAACTAGAAGCTAAAATTGAAGCTGGTGAAGCGGTTAATGCTTACTTCTTCAGTCCAATTTGTGTTCACTGCCAAGCATTTACACCAGTATTAATGCCAGTTGCCGATGAGCTAGGTGTTGATGTTGCACAATTGAATGTCTATGAATATGAAGATTTATGGAATAAGTATAATATTGAAGCAACACCGACATTTATTCATTTCGAAGGTGGTAAAGAAGTAAATCGCTTTGTAGGAGCTCTTAAAGAAGAGGATTTACGTACTTTTTTAAATACCGTCGTGTTAAAGAAATAGAGAAGTAGAGACTGTATCAAAATAACTTTTGATACAGTCTCATGTTGTTGAAAAAGATGATGTTAATAGCAGAACAAGACTTTTTAACAAGGTAAGAGGTTGATTTCCGTTCCGCCAGCGTCCTTTCCAGGGGGCGTCCGATGAGCCGCTTCACTCACTGCGTTCGCTCCAGGGTCTCCTCTATGACGCTAAATTCCCTAGGAGTGACGCTGGCTCCACTCCAATCAACCTTTCTGCAAAAGTGTCTTTTCCTGAACAAAATAGCCCATTATTTATATTATAAGAGAGGATAGCCTCTTATTTTCAATGTGGAGAAGTGATGTGTGACAACACCCCTCCATAAAGAGTAGTAAAGACCTTTGCTAAAAAAGGCAATATTTTTGTGGGTTGGAGTGGAAGGCTACTTGACTCCCGTGGGATAGCGAGACAGGCGAGCCTCTAAACGGAGCGGTAGCAGAGGAAGCGGCTCGGCGCTCGCCCACAGGAAAGCAAGTAGCCTACAACAGAAATCCTTTTTTACCTTTCACAAAAATGCTATTATGGATGGTTTTCTTTTCCACATTAAGAGACTGTATCAAAATAACTTTTGATACAGTCTCTTTTGGTTTTTGTAGTGTATACTAAAAATACTGAAAAGTTGTACACTGGAGGAATCGACAATGTCAATGGATGATTATTTTTATAACGGTGAACTGATGAAATGCTATGAATTGGCGAAGCAGGTGACAAGCGAAGAAGAAAAAGCACGGGCACAAAAATACATGGCTTTATTCGAACAATATGATCTTGATCGCTACCCAAAGCCTACAGCACATGGGGAAGTACAGCATGCAGAAAGAGCTGATGAAAGCTACCCTGAATCGGATTTGGTGGTGGAAATACGTGCAATAGAAGAGGAAGAGGCATTTGCCAAGCGTATTCAGCAATTAGAGGAAGCTGCGAAAACAGGCACACCATCCGATAGGGCTCAATCCTTTTTTACACAAGGGGAGCTGTTTTTATTTGCTCACCACTACAATGAGAGTGTTCACTGCTTTCAACAAGCAGTAAAGGAAAACCCAAATAAGGCTGTCTACTGGGGGATTACGGGGCAGACAATGCATCGCTTTGGTTGGATGCCTTTTGATGCACTTGGTTATTTAGAGCAAGCGATTCAACTAGATCCTATAAATCCTCGTTGGAAATGGAATAAAGCACTAGTCCTTATTCAATTGGCGAAGGATTTACAAATGGCTCCATTTATGGCGAATGCCGCACTCGCTTTGGAGGATGCACTAGCCTCTTGCGGAGAACAGCAACGATCATTGAAAGATGCCATTCAAAATACAATGGATACTATGGATAGCTATGTGTTCTCTTAATTTATGTAGGATGTCTCCAACTGTAAATGGAGGCATCTTTTTTCGGCTGAGAGGGGTTCGTTGCCATATTCCACAATCATGGTATGATAAGAAAGAAAATGATTTGTAGATATAAAGGACGGATTTTTTTATGGCACAAGAAGTGGCAAATAAATTTATTGAAAACGTATGTAATCATTTAGTTCGCAATATGAATATAACGAAGGTGGAAGAGCATTTTAAAGAAACTATTGCCGTGCAGCGACAATCAGCCGCATCCACTAAGGACTTTTGGGATATGCTGATGGTCAATATGCTCTTTTTTACTGAGAATGAACAGGCTTGGGAGCAACAATTTTTAAAAATGCTTCATGCAAAAAATTGGCTAAAGCCTGCAGCGCTGGAGGAAGAGTTATTAATGCACCAGATGCGAATTCGTCAGCAAGTAGCAGAGCAAATGGAGGCAGCGAAGGAATTATTCCATAAGCAGTATGAGACGGAAAACATGACAGAGGAAGCCATCATTTATGACTATGCATATAGCTCAGCCGGTCATTCAATGCGGATGGATTTATTAACTGTTTTTGTATCAACGCCAGAGCAATCAAAAGTACTTTTTGATGCAGACCCAGAAGAAACAATTCGTATTGTAAATGGGTATATTGCTTATCATACAGATGGTTTGATTAATAAAACAAAATTATGCTAACTTTGTTACGAAGTTTTACGTGAAAGGAATTTAATTGAATGAATACACCATTTACTTTTAAACATACACAACCAACTGAAATGGATTCTACGAAAAAATATCCTGCTATTTTTTTATTGCATGGTATGGGTAGTCATGAAGAGGACTTACCACAATTAGTGCAAGATTTTCAAGAGCAATGTCATATATTTAGCTTACGAGGGCCGATTACACAGAATCCTGGCTATGCTTTTTTCACGATTCAAGAGGTGGGACAACCAGATCGCGCAATTTTTGATAAAGTATTAATGGCGCTTCAACGTTTTATATTAGAAGCGATCGATGAATATCAAATCGATCCTCATAAAGTATTCGTCTTAGGCTTTAGCCAAGGCGCCGTATTAGCACAATCACTTGCCTTTGTCATGGGGAATTTAGTGACAGGAATCGTTGCTTTAAGTGGCTATACCCCTAAATTTGTAACGGAGGAATATGCCATTCGCTCAGTAGAGCATTTACATGCTTTTATTTCTCATGGTGATTATGATTATGTCATTCCTTCTCAATGGGGCATGGAGAGTAAGGAGATTTTTGAACAATTTGGTGCAAAGGTAACCTTTAAGCAATATCCAGATGGACATGGTGTCACACCTGATAATCTTCGTGACCTTGTAGCATTTTTAGCACAGCAATTACAAGAAGATCTTCAATAAAATGACAACCGAGGCAAATAAATGTCTCGGTTTTTTTGGCTATGGAAAAAAGATCACTTATCAAATTATTTTTCTCCAATAGTGATTAGAAGAATCGAGGCAAGAAGGTTCAAATTCATGTCAGTCGGTGGTATCATAGAAGATGTTGTGAATGAGCGTGGTTGGTTAGATGAAAACATGTACTTTATGTGAACATAGAGACAGAACCAATCTAAAAGGGGTAAAATAATAATTTGATGTGCTAGATGCAAATTTTGTCGCTTTCTATCGATGGAAGCGGGTAGAAATTATGGAGAAAAGGAATTAAGATGAATGGAACAAAATCTGAAAACGGAGCATAAACCGCAATCCTCCGAAAAATCAAGAGGGAAGTCATCACGCTCTGCTATTTTAGCGCAAACGGTCAAAACTGGCATTATCAAATCCAATTTAATACCGATGTGGGCTGGTTTAACGCTAGGCATGTACAAAAATAAAATGACGTTAATGGACAATATACCAGAAATTATTTTTTCAACAATCGGTTCTGCCCTTGTAATTGGAGCAGCAGGGGCATTTAATAATGTCTATGATCGTGATATTGATGCGATTATGCCTCGTACACAAAGCCGACCAACTGTAACAGGGGAAATGTCAGCAAAAACGACGCTATCTTTAGCCGTTGCGATGTTGATCATCGGGGTAGCTGTGTTGGCACTGGCTTCACCATTAGCAGCTGCGTTTGGTCTATTAGGTGTGTTTTTATATGTAGTCCCTTATACAATGTGGACAAAACGTCGTACGATTTATAATACGGAAATTGGTAGTATTAGTGGGGCAGTGCCGCCATTAATTGGTTGGTCTGCGGTATCAACAGATATTACACATCCTGCGATACTTGGTTTATTTTTTGTCATGGTGATTTGGCAAATGCCTCATTTTTATGCCATTGCGATCCGCAAACGTGTAGACTATGAAGCAGCCAGTGTACCTATGCTGCCCGTTGTCAAAGGAATGCGCCGTACGTATTATCAAACCAATTTTTATTTAGTTTTATTGATTCTATCAAGCTTTTTATTTGGCTCGTTAAGTGTTGGAATTATGCTTGTGGCATTGATTTTAAGTGTTGCTTGGTTAGTGATGAGTATTTACGGCTATCATAGTAATACGGATCAAGTGAAATGGGCTACTAAAATGTTTGTCTTTTCACTTTTCCATATGACAATACTATTTTCAACTGTCATTGTATACTCATTAGTAGGGGTTATCTTTAAGTTATATTGATTCAATCAATGATGACTAGACGTCATGGCGTCCAGATTTATAGAGCTCGCTTGAAAAAACAATCTTCAAAATAAAAACCAACAAGTTATTCGTTACTTGTTGGTTTTTTATTAGCCACTGAAATAATTTGGCGACTTGGCCACTCTAATGCATGTAGCTGTCCGCCAAAAACTGCGCCACCATCAATGCCTATGATGTTATTTTCTCCGAAATAGACACGATAGTCCGTTGGATTTTGGTGAAAATTATACGTAGGGGTATGTCCAAAGATCACCGTTTTATCCCCATTATAACCTGCATGAAATTCCTCACGAATCCACAGTAAACGCATGGGGTCAGTGTCTGCGATAGCGACACCAGGAACAACGCCCCCGTGGACAAAAATAGCATCCTCTAACTCAATATATATTTCAAATGTTTCAATTAGTTGTAAATGTTCTTCAAGCTTCGGTAATGTTTGAATAAAGCTAGGCAATGTATTGTTTTCAATAGCTTCCTCAAAATCTTCCAACTGGTAGCCATAGCTTGCCAGTGTGGCCTCTCCACCACATAGTCCGACCCAATGGTTCCATGGCTTAGCAAGGCCAGAACGACAGGCATTGAGCATGATTGCCTCGTGGTTACCTAGCAAAACACGTGCACCCTTTGCTTGTAATTCATTAACCAAATTTAATACACCACTAGAAGCGGGACCTCTGTCTACATAATCACCAAGTAAAAAAAGTTGGTCATTCGGTGGATCGTAGTTTGCTTTTAAAAGTAATTCTTCTAACAGCCCTAATTCTCCATGTATATCACTAATTGCTAGTATTCGATTCATTTCCGAGCATCCTTTCTAATAGTAAAGCATTACTATTCAGTATAGAGAATTCTTCTACAAATTTCGACTTTTCCAGCTTTTACTGGCTTTTTACATAGAATGGTCGAAGAAATAATTCACTTCCTACTATTTTTCTTTATCATATGAAAGGAGATTTTATTTCCTTATTCATTTGTCAGGGGTGGGGGTTTTGCGAGAGGGGAGGGGCTGAAGGTTAACAGCAGAAGCAGGTTAGAATACTTATACTGTTAACCTATTAGATTAAATCATTAATTCGTCCCAAGCTTGTTTAACGATTTGTTCATCAAATGTTGAAATAAGGCGAAAGTTATTATTGTCTAAAATGCGGAAATGCTGACTGATAACGTTTTGCTGTAGTTTATAACCATCGTGCTCATGAATATTTTTCCACCATATGTATCCACCCATTGTTTTTTCCTTTGGCTGCAATGTTCCATTATTCGCGATTAAATCTACTACCTCCAATGGATCACCGCCAAGCTCATGCTGTAAAATCGAGCTGTCACGACACAAAGTGCAAATGGCAACAGTAGTTGTCCAACCAGCTAGGATACGGCCTTTTTCAATTTGTACAAGTGTTTTCTTAGATAGCCCTAATAAATCACTCATTTGATCCTGTGTAAAAGCTTTTTCTGTACGGATTAATTTCAGTTTTTCTGAAATGAGTGTGATTAATTGTTCACGATTCATCCTAACACCCCTTTTTTCAGATTGTTATGTTCCATTATACATGAAAGTAAAGATACGTGTTTTTCTTTCAATAGTGGAATTAAAAATGAAACAGACTGCCCATAATGGAACAGTCTGTTGGATGATTAAATCTCATATTTTTTCGTATCAGAGATTACACGGAAATGGATGCCTTTAATCTGTGCACTTACTTTATGGCGGAGCGTATCAATATCCACCAGTTCTTCTTTATTTTTGACACATAAGGCAATCTCATGTAATAGCTTTGTAAAGGCCTCCTTAAATAAGGCACGCATATTATCGAAATCTAAACTGCGGAAACTACCATCAATATCGAAGGCTTCCACAGAATTTAATTGCTTAGAAGCTCCTGCAAAACGATCGTCATAGACTGTGTAATTTTCGTCTGTTACAACGATAATATATAAAATTTCTCCTGTAACCGTTTTTAATTCAATATTTGTTTTGTGTTTTTTTACGTCGGTAATAATGTGAATACCATCTGAATGATATAGCTTAAACAATGTCATGTGTATTGCCCCCTGAAACTAGAATCTTATTACGTTATCCATTATATAGTGGAATGGCTAATAATGGAATAATAAATACCAGTTTCATTCCCTTATGTTGATTGTACTTCTGTGATAACTGGTGCACTTTTTCGTAGAGGTCGAACCTCAATATAATGAATTTGATGCCCTTGTTGCTCATAGATGCTAAAGAGATAGGTGTCTAATTCAATATTTCTTGAAGCTTTAATGCCATTATTCACTGTTAAGAACCAACCACCTAATGTTTCTACTTCCTCTGCATCCAGCGTAATGTTTAATAGATTTTCAACATCTTCCACAAGCATTTTGGCATTTAAAATATAGTGATGATCTGTGATTTTTCGAATATCAGCAATTTCATCACCGTCAAATTCATCCCGAATTTCACCAACAATTTCCTCTAAAATGTCTTCAACCGTTACTAGTCCAGATGTACCACCATATTCGTCCATTAAAATGGCCATATGGATTCGTTCTTTTTGCATGCGTACAAGTAATTCCTGAATAGGAATTGTTTCAATAACACGAATGACAGGATTAATGAAATCCTCTAAAACTAATGTGTCGTCTGTAAGTTGTTCAAGTAACCCATGCGTAAATAGTTCCTTGGCATTGATAAAGCCTAGAATATTATCGCGGTCACCATCGTATACAGGGTAGCGCGTATATTTTTCCTCGGCAATGGTATGAATGATATGGGTAAACGATTCATTTTGTTCAATACCAACTATTTCTGTTCGGGGAACCATGATTTCACGAGCAATACGTTCATCAAATTCAAAGACATTGTTCACATATTTAAGCTCAGATTTATTGATTTCACCACTTTTAAAGCTTTCAGACATTAATAATCGCAATTCTTCCTCTGTATGAGAAAGCTCATGTTCACTAGCGGGCTTCATGCCGAATAGTCCAATTAAAACACGTGCAGAACCGTTCAAAAACCAAATAAATGGGTACATGATTTTGTAGAAAAACATAATTGGCTTTGCGAAAAGAAGTGTAATAGCTTCAGCCTTTTGAATAGCTGCCGTTTTTGGAGCTAGTTCGCCAACTACTACATGTAAAAACGTTGCGATAGCGAAGGCTGTACCAATTGTAAAGATCGTCATATATTTATCAGAAATGCCGACCATTTCAAAAAGTGGGTGAAGCATAAATTCAAAGGTTTTTTCACCAACCATCCCGATACCAAGTGCGGTTACTGTAATACCTAATTGGCAGGCAGATAAGTATTCATCTAAATGATGGACAACATGCTTAGCAGCAATTGCTTTTTTATTGCCCTCTGCAACCAGCTGATCGAGTCTTGAGGAGCGCACCTTGACAATGGCAAATTCTGTTGCTACGAAAAAGCCTGTTAAAGCTAATAAAATGGTAAAAATCGATAGGTTTATAATGGTCTCCAAATAGTCGTTCTGTAAAAACAGAACGTCACCTCCTAATTATGAATAAGTAATAGTAAGGATTGCATTAATGCAATACTTTCGGGTGAAACGTTTTTCTTAATGGTTTCAATTTTTTTATCATCTTGTTTGTTCATTTGCTCTAGCAATGAAGCTACATCATGCTCTAAATCTTGCATTTTTAAACGAAGCATTTGTACATCGATTTCTTCATAGGGTGTGATGTTCAATTCATGTTGGATTGCTACGAGTGAGAGCCCCTGTTGTTTGCGTTGTTCAATAAATTGAAGTCGTTCAATCATTATTGGATCATAGAAGCGATAATTTGTTGCAGAACGTTCTGCATCCAACAAACCAATATTGGTATAATAATCGATTGTTCGTTTAGTAATGCCTGTTTTTTCTGCAAGTTCGCCAATTTTTAATTTCTCTGTCCCAATGCAAACACCTCCAAACCATCACGTGATACTTTGATTATAACGTGATGGTCTAAATATATTCAAATGATAGGCGTCAATATTTCAAAATTGTAAGATTTTTTTAATAAAAAAATAACGTTTCTGCCATTGTTAACTGGTAGAAACGTTACTAAGATTAGGGAAGTAAATAGGTATCGTATAGGTGATGGAGTGCTTCTTCACCATTTTCTTGTAAGAGAATTTCCTCATTATATGTAAGTATGACGTTTGTGTGCTTACTATCGATTTTATCATCAATGAATTTACACGTTACCGTGACAAAGCCCGCTTCCGCTAGCTTTTCTTTCATATCTCCATCCCAGGGCTGGTCAGAAAATAGTGGGGGCTGCCAAGTGCCTCTCACATGTAGCTCATTTTTTTCAAGGTCATAATCCCAGCGGATGTCACGTAAAATAGTTTTAAATAGGTCATTAACTGTAAAAGATGTATCTTGATAGTTAATGTCTATAGCGCGCATGGCATGGACATCTCGACTAACTGCACTAGCTGCGGAATTGGCCGCTGAATTGATGCCTGAAGCAGCATCTCTAATTTCTGCTAATCGATCACCACAGCCTGTTAGTAAAGCACAGATGCATGTTATACAAGCTACCTTCGTCATCCATTTCACAAGTAGTCCCTCCAGTCTAGTAAGTTGTTATTACTATCTTAACGAAAAGAAAAATACGAAGAAAGGGCATGAAGGCGGCAGTTTGTGACGGTTTTGCAACGATGCGATCTCCACTTGATTGTTCGGCATTTGGAAAGTATATAAGTCTGAAGATTTAGTAAAATGATGAGAGAAAGGGAGCGGTTTGGATGAAAATTAATGATGAAATGCTTGATCGATTAGGAACTTATTTTGTCTATCATGCTGTTTATGATAATTATGGTATTACCTTTGAAAACTTTGTGGATCGTTGGCTACGAGGAATTCTTGAGGTATAGCAATCATCAATGCCGCCTTGATAATGATGTCCGAATTTTTTGAGCATGCTCTGAAAAATTGAAAAAACGGTAACACTCGATTTAGTAGACAAGTTAAACAAAAGAGTCGTGTCCAAGTTTGAACACGACTCTGCTTTATTTGAAATAATCTGTAATAAACTGATTTGCTTCCTGCCAATTATATACTCGTATAACATTATCAGGAACAGTGAGGCGGTTATATGGTGTGTCAAATAACACAACAGGGATTTTTAGTTCCTCCGCCAGCATTACCGCATTATCGTGCTTATCCTCAAAGAAAGCTTCTACATGATGCTTTTTCGCGGCAGCTAGTTTATCGTGGCTACCTAGAAGTTCGATATGATCGTATGGTATAGCTTGCGTTTTAAACCAATTGACAGTGATGTTTGCTACATTTTCACCTCGTGCAGAAATATAATACAGCTCGAAATTATTTTTCCAAGCGGTTAGAATATTTTTTGCATCTTTTGCCACTTCAGAGACTTCATACATATAAGGCTCATTTTCCTTAAACCATGTATTAAATGCACTGCGGTCAACAGGGTGTGGAAAGGCGGATAAAAAATCATATTCACAAACATCATCAAGTGTAATATTTACATTGTATTGCTTATTAATATGTGGAATGAGTGTACTTGGACATGTCACAGTCCCATCGATATCAATACCAAAACGAGGCTTTTTCATGCTAGCACCTCCTTAAGCATTCGCTTTTTGTGCTGCTTCTGCTGCTTGCTTTTCTTCCATTTCTGCTGCTAATTTATCAATTTCTTTTTTCAGTTCTTCCACCATCGTTTCTTCAGGTACTTTACGAACTGTTTTTCCCTTCATGAAAAGTAAGCCTTCACCACGAGCACCAGCAATTCCGATATCCGCTTCTCGTGCTTCACCTGGACCGTTTACGGCACAGCCCAACACAGCTACTTTTAAAGGAACCTTTAATTTTGAAATATATTCTTCCACTTCATTTGCGATCGAAATTAAATCAATTTCAATGCGCCCACATGTAGGACAAGAAATAAGTGTGGCCATATTAGAGGCTAGACCAAATGATTTTAATAATTCTCTTGCTACTTTTATTTCTTCTACAGGGTCAGCTGAAAGGGAGATACGCAATGTGTTCCCAATGCCTTTTGAAAGGATGGCTCCAAGACCAGCTGCTGATTTTACTGTACCAGCAAACAGTGTCCCTGATTCTGTAATCCCTAAATGAAGCGGGTAATTAAAGGCTTTCGCCGCCTTTTCATAAGCTTCAATAGCAAGATTAACATCAGATGCCTTCATTGACACGATAATATCGTGGAAGTCCAAGTCTTCCAAAATTTTAATATGGTGTAGAGCTGATTCAACCATACCATCAGCTGTAGGATAGCCGTATTTTTCTAAAATATGACGCTCTAATGAGCCGGCATTAACACCAATACGAATGGGGATACCTTTCGCTTTGGCAGCATTAACAACAGCTTCCACTTTTTCTTTACGGCCAATATTACCTGGGTTAATACGTACTTTATCAATACCATTTTCAATGGCTTTTAATGCTAATCTATAGTCAAAATGAATATCAGCTACTAATGGAATATGAATACGTTTTTTAATTTCGGCAATCGCATCCGCTGCACGCTCATCTGGTACAGCAACACGAACAACCTGACAGCCCGCTTCCTCAAGACGAAGAATTTCCGCAACTGTTGCTTCTACATCATGTGTTTTGGTTGTACACATACTTTGAATGAATAATTCATTACTACCACCAATTGTTAAGTTACCGACACGTACGGGACGCGTATTTGAACGGTGACAAATTTCACTCATTAACTTTCTCTCCTTTTCGGGCCACTATTTTCAGCCGTCACTGTCATTTATTTTAGCAGTGTAGGAAAATAAGGACAAGGAAGAAACGCTAACTTTTCATTTTCCACATTTGTTTTCAAGCTCAAACGACAGTGGAAGCTTGATATTTTCACCTGGAATGAGAGCTTGTAATTGTAAGTGTGGGTTTAAGTTGTAAAAAAGTTGTAAGCGCTCTGGAAAGGTCATAGGAACTTTTGCAGGATGTAGGGCAAATAAACTATGGATAGTGTCACCTTCAATCGTTTGTACTGTAATATAATTTGGCTCACGCTGTTTTTCACAAAGAGTATTTTCTGTATTTTTGGTAGATAAAGCTGCCAGTGGGATAGATCCTTCGGTTAAATCTACTTTGACGACAAAGGCGATCACAATGATGATGGCTGTTAAGATGAATGCGCGCAAAAAATCCCCTCCTTTTCTACACTATATTGAGAAGAGAGGGGATTCATGCACATTATTTTGTAATTGGTTGTTTTGGATATTTTGTAAAGGCCACAATTAATAGAGTAATGGTTAACAATAAAGAGAATACAGTGATAATGGTACTGTTAATTGGTAAATAGTCTGCTAGCATTGACAGCAAAGTTGCCCAAGTGATGGCAAAGGTAGCTGTTCGCCAGATGTGACGATATTCACCTCGACGCTTCATTGCCTTTAAGATAAATAAACCAGCTAAAGCATAGAGAGCAATTTGTGCAAATATGAGCATGGTTGTCACAACAAAAAGCATGAGGAAGGTGAATGGATATAAGAGCCATTTAATGCCTTCTATATATTCCGTTAAACCAGTTAAACTATCCATATCAAATGTATCAACAGACATACCTGCTGCAAAGCGACCTAAAGAAAATACGGACACAATGGTAATGAGTAGAAAAGTATATTGAATAACCTTTCCAATAGGTAATAAACGATAGGCTGCTAGTTTTTTAGGATGAATGAGACTATCGATAAAAAGCTGTGAGTGTTTCATACTATATCTCCTCCAATCGATATTTTAACATGTTCAAAGAGGACAGGATATGAAAGAAGTATAAATGAAGAGGAACTAGATGATAAAATGTTAACATTATGTAAAGAAGTTAAAGGATTTCTTTACTTTTTGTTGGTAATCATTTAATGATTACAAATAGAGTAGTAGAGATGTAGGAATTGGAGCGAAAACAATTGACAATAGATTGGCAAAGCATACTCTTTCAATTTTTAGGTGGGTTAGGGGTATTTTTATTTTCCATTAAATTTATGGGTGATGGACTTCAGAAATCAGCGGATGATCGATTACGTGAATGGTTAAACCGCTTTACTACAAACCCGATTATGGGTGTCTTAGTGGGTATATTTGTAACGATTTGTATTCAGTCAAGTTCTGCAACAACAGTCATAACTGTAGGTTTAGTGAGTGCTGGTTTTTTAACATTGCGTCAAGCCATTGGCGTCATCATGGGGGCAAATATCGGTACAACCATTACAGCATTTATTATTGGCATTAATATTGGTATCTATTTTTACCCTTTGTTGGCAATCGGTGCAGGTTGTTTGTTTTTCTTGAAAAAAGCAACGTATCAACATATTGGCCAGATTCTTTTTGGCTTTGGTGGTTTATTTTTAGGGCTAGAGCTAATGAGTGCAAGTATGCAGGCACTACATCAATTGGCAGACTTTGCATCATTAACGCTTCATTTAAGTAATCAACCGATTTTAGGCATATTTTTAGGAACCGTATTCACATTATTGGTGCAAAGTTCTACTGCGACGGTTGGTGTGCTGCAAGGGTTATATGCTGAACATTTAATTGGTTTAAATAGTGCATTACCTATTTTGTTTGGTGAAAATATTGGCACGACCATTACAGCGGTATTAGCTTCCCTTGGTGCTTCTATTTATGCAAAGCGTGCAGCTGCCGCACATGTCCTTTTTAATGTCATCGGTACGATCATTTTCATGCTATTCTTTACACCATTTATACAGTTTGTCCAGTGGGTAAGTGAGTTATTTCATTTAGAGCCTCGCATGCAAATTGCTCTTGCACATGGTTCATTCAACGTATTTAATATGATGATTCAACTTCCATTTATCGCTGGACTTGCAACATTAGTTACGAAGTTGCTGCCAGGAAATGACGGTCATATCAATGTGACAACTAAGCATCTGGACCCATCCTTTATTGATTCCTCTCCTGCCATTGCCCTTGGTCAAGCGAAAGAGGAAGTGTTACGAATGGGTGAACATGCATTGCGAGGGCTGGAAGAAACGTTTTTATATATGAAAACGGGGGAAGCAGAACATATTCCAACGGTTTTGCAATTAGAGGTCGGCCTCAATCATCTCGACAATGAAATTACGGATTATTTAGTCATGGTGTCTAAGCAGCCGCTATCTCGAGCAGACTCAGTAAGACACCATACCTTATTAACAAATGTGCGAGATTTTGAACGGATTGGAGACCATTTTGAAAATATATTAGAGCTTCTACAATACAAAGATCATCATGAAGTGAGTTTAAGTAAATCAGCACGACAAGATTTAATTGGTATGTTTAGTTTAGCCATTGAAGCAGTACGGAAAAGCATTGAAGCTTTAGATACGGCGAGCTTAAGTTTAGCTCAGGAGGTAACGGAGCTAGAAAGCTTAATAGATGATATGGAAGATAAACTCCGTCAAAAACATATCGCTCGCTTGAACACTAATGAATGCAGTGGAGCAGCGGGAATTGTTTATATGGATATTGTAAGCAATCTAGAACGTATAGGAGACCATGCAGTAAACATTGCCGACTCGATTTTAGGCATTCGTCATTAGCGAGATGAAACTTTTCACTTTGTTATTCCGTATGAAAGGCAATGCACGGTAAAAGGAGAGAAACTTTATGGAAGTTATTGGCTGGATCTTAGTGATTGCCTGCTTTATTATTTCGTTTATTGGTTTAGTGTATCCGATTATTCCGGGTGTACTATTTTTAGTTGGCGGATTTTTGCTTTATGGTGTATTTTTCTCATTCGCAGAGCTGAGCTGGTGGTTCTGGGTGATTGAAATCCTATTTGTAGTGCTATTATTTGGTGCCGATACAGTGGCAAATGCGTTCGGTATTAAAAAGTTTGGTGGTTCTAACGCAGGAATGTGGGGAAGTACTATCGGTTTATTAATTGGTCCATTTGTTATTCCCGTTGCAGGGATATTAATTGGTCCATTTTTAGGCGCTGTGATTGCAGAACTTATTGTTGAGAAACGTACCTTTAATGAGGCTGTGAAAAGTGGTGTGGGCTCTCTAATAGGCTTTTTAACATCTACCATTGCAAAGGCTGTCATTCAAATCGTGATGATTATTGTATTTTTTATCGCGATTTAATGCTTCACTTTTAAGGTTTAGTGTTTATGATGAAAGGGTAAGATAGTAAACGTATTGATATTTCAGTCAAAAGGCTGAAATCTTCAATTTGAAGTATTTTTCATTGAATGGTTTGACCAATTTTGATAATCTAAGGATGTACTATTTATTTCTTATTTTAGGGAGGAACTTAACAATGGCTTACGAATTACCACAATTAACTTACGCTTATGATGCATTAGAACCACATATCGATGCAAAAACAATGGAAATTCACCATTCTAAACACCACAATACTTATGTAACAAACTTAAACGCAGCAGTAGAAGGTACTGAATTTGCAGAAAAGAACATTAACGACTTAATCGCAAACCTTGACGCTCTTCCAGCTGACAAACAAACTGCTGTACGCAACAACGGTGGCGGACATGCTAACCATACATTATTCTGGGAAGTTATCGCTCCAGGCGGTTCAAATACACCAGTTGGCGAAGTAGCAAAAGCAATCGATGCTAAATTCGGTTCTTTCGATGCTTTCAAAGAAGAATTTGCTAAAGCTGCTACAACTCGCTTCGGTTCTGGTTGGGCTTGGTTAATCGTTGATGGTGACTCAGTGGCTGTTACGTCTACTCCTAACCAAGACTCTCCAGTAATGGAAGGTAAAACTCCAATTCTAGGCTTAGATGTTTGGGAACATGCATATTACTTAAACTACCAAAACCGTCGTCCAGATTACATCGGTTCTTTCTGGAATGTAGTAAACTGGGACGTAGTAGAAGCTAAATTCCAAGCTGCAAAATAATGATGAATCTTCGGCTATGCCAAAGGTGAGTAATCACCAAGGCATAGCCTTTTTTATTGGATAGAAAAGTAAGCGTGAGGGAAAGTATAAAAAAAAGCAACCTTTCCTCAGAAAGTGCCGTCAAATAAATGATGTTTTACATAAGATTTCGTAAGTGCGTGCTTTTCTGTCATACCTTCGAATGGTATACTAAGTATCGTGTATTGAAATGATCAGAAGATGAGGAGGGGAATACATATGCGCAAAGCACCCGGAAAAAATCGCGCGGCGAGTGTTAAAGCAAAACATCATTCTAATTTAACATTTCGTATGAATATCCTTTTCTTTGCAATATTTATCGTATTTTCAATGTTAATTTTTAGACTGGGTTATATGCAAATCGTCAAAGGGGAAGAGTATGTACGACTTTTAGAGAGTAAAGAGGAAGTTCCTGTTAATACAAGTGTGCCAAGGGGCCGCATGTATGATCGTTACGGGCGTATTTTAGTCGATAATCACCCTGAAAATGCCATTACCTATACGAAAATGCAAACGACTACAACAGATGAAATGCTAAATATAGCTGAAAAGCTGGCGCAATTAATTGAACAACCAACAAAACGCGTCACATTGCGTGATAAACAAGATTTTTGGATTATCAAAAATCATGATGCGGCTTATGAAAAAGTGACAAAGGCAGAAGAAGCTAAAATTCGAGCGAAAGAAAATATTACGACAAGTCAAATCAATGCAGAGATTGATAAACTAGTACGTGAACGCATTACGAATGAAGAACTTTTGCAATTGTCAGAGAAAGATTTAGAAGTATTAGCAATCTTTAGAGAGATGACATCTGGTTATAATTTATCACCTCAAATTATAAAAAGTGAAGATGTCTCGGCAGAAGAATTTGCACGTGTCTCCGAGCGTTTAACGGAACTGCCAGGAGTTAACACAACGACAGATTGGAAACGCGTAAAATTATCTTCTCTATCGATTCTTGGTCGTACAACGGTCCCAACAAAAGGGATACCAAAAGAGAAGCTGAATTATTATTTAGCCCGTGATTATTCACGAAATGATCGAGTAGGGGAAAGTTATATCGAAGCTCAATATGAAGAGCTACTACAAGGTCAAAAAACAGTTGTCAAAAATATTACCAATAAAAAAGGGCAGGTCGTCGATACGGTGACAACCTATGAAGGTGAACCAGGTAAAGACTTAATCCTGTCAATGGATAGTGAGCTACAGGCGGAAACAGAGAAAATTTTGGAAGAAGAGCTGCTTAACCTAAAAGCACTCCCAGGCTCGTATTTATTAGATCGCGCCTTCTTAATCATGATGGACCCGAATACAGGGGATGTCCTATCCATGACTGGTAAGAAAATAGAAAAAAATCCTGAGACAGGGAAAAATGAAGTCATTGACTATGCATATGGATCATTTACAACAGCTTATGAGGCAGGTTCATCTGTAAAGGCAGCAACTGTTCTTACTGGATACAATCAAGGTGTTATATCGATGGGTACTTCTATGGGAGATGAGCCTATTGTATTAGCTGGTACAGACCCTAAAACGTCTATTTTTAACCGTAGTGGATATATTCCAATGGATGATTTAATGGCTTTAGAACGTTCTTCCAACTCCTATATGTTTAAGATTGCGTTGCTGCTTAATGGAACACCTTATAGCTATGGTATGCCATTACGCTTAAAGGACGATACGTTCCCAAGAATGCGTAATAATTATGCGCAATTTGGTTTAGGTGTGAAAACAGGCATTGATTTACCAAATGAATTTAGTGGGGTGCGTGGTCCATCAGGTGCAACGATGGGAGGGAAAACGCTTGACTTGGCCATTGGTCAGTATGACACTTATACACCTCTGCAATTAGCACAATATATTTCAACAGTTGCCAATGGTGGCTATCGTATTCAGCCACATGTCGTGAAAGAGGTTCGTGATCCATCTCAAGATGGTAAACAATTAGGCCAGTTAGTAACAGAAGTAGGACCAACTATTTTGAATCAAATTGATAATTCCAAAGAAGAGATCGATTATGTAAAGCAAGGATTGCGTCGTGTATACACTGGTAAACACGGTACAGCACGAGCTCAATTTGCGGATATTCCATATACAGCTGCTGGGAAAACAGGGACAGCAGAGGTAGTTTATTATGGTCCATTACGAGAGTACTATGGTACAAACACGATTAACTTAACACATGTCGGTTTTGCACCATATGAAAACCCTGAAATTGCCTATGCAGTTGTTATCCCATGGGTTAATACAAACTTAGCTCCACACTACTATCAAAATAATGTCATTGCTAGACGTGCTTTAGACAAGTATTTTGAATTAAAAGCAAAATATCAAGCTGAAAAAGTGACAGATAGCAATGTAAAACAACCAATTTTACCTGCCGTTACACAAGAGAAAATTGGTGAGGATGAGCAACAATAAGAAAACCGCTAGGCATGAGAATGCCTAGCGGTTTCATGTTGTTGAAAAAAGGTAATGTCAACGGCATAATAAGCAATTTTGTAAGGCGAGGGGTTGATTTCCGTTCCGCCAGCGTCCTTTCCAGGGGGCGTCTGATGAGCCGCTTCACTCACTGCGTTCGCTCCAGGGTCTCCTCTGTGACGCTAAATCCCCTAAGAGTGACGCTGGCTCCACTCCAATCAACCATTCTGCAAAAGTGTCTTTTCCTGAACAAAATAGCCCATTATTTATATTATAAGAGAGGATAGCCTCTTATTTTCAATGTGGAGAAGTGATGTGTGACAACACCCCACCATAAAAGAGTAGTGAATACCTTCACTTTTTTGCTAAAAAGTGAACATTTTTATTTTATGGATTGGAGTGGAAGGCTACTTGACTCCCGTGGGAATAGTGAGCTGCACCCAAAATATTGGACTTAAAAATCTACTATAGGGGGTGCAGGTAGTGATTTCTGATGAACAAAAATTAGCCGCAGTTCTAGCTTACTTTGAAGAAAAAGAAAGTACGTATCAGATTGCCAATCGATTACAGAGGGATCGACAGTACATTCGATTATGGATTGAATTATATCGATATCATGGCATCGAAGGAATTATTCGTCCTCAAGGGTTCACGAATTATGAAGATTCTTTTAAAATAAAAGTAATTCAACACCTGATAGAGACAGGCGATTCGCTTTTACAGACCGCAGCGAAGTTTAACATTCCTTCTCGTGAAACCATTCGAAGATGGAAAGTACAGTGGATGTCAACAGCTGGTGAGGTGCTCTATCAAGTAGAAAAGGAGCGCCAATCAATGCCAAAAAAACAACCAGCTTCGTCCGATTTAAATGAAAAAACAACGGAAGAGTTAAAAGCGGAAATTGAGTATTTACGGATGGAAAATGCCTATTTAAAAAAGTTGAAAGCCTTAGTTCAAGAAAAGGATGCCTTCAAATCCAAGAAAAAGTAAGAGCTGTCTATGAGCTAAGGTTGGATTTTCCTCTTCAAGCTCTATTAAAAGTCGCGAAACTTAAGAAAAGTACGTATTATTATCATCTCCAAAAATGGGTAAAACCAGATAAATATCAGGCGATCAAAGAACGAATTCAGACGCTTTTTCATTACCATAAGGGGCGTTATGGCTATCGTCGTATTTGTTTAGCCCTCCGAAATGAAGGGTTTTTCATCAACCATAAAACGGTCCAACGATTGATGCAAGAATTGGGCTTAAAAGGGACGGTACGCCCTAAAAAATACCGTTCGTATAAAGGGACAGTCGGCTATGTCGCAGAGAATGTCATCCAACGTGATTTTGAAGCCACTGCACCCAATCAGAAATGGGTAACCGATGTAACGGAGTTTAAAATAAACGGTCAAAAAATCTATGTATCGGCTATATTAGATTTATTCAATCGAGAAATCGTTGGATATGAGGTATCAAAATCACCTAATTTTGAGTTAGTCCAACAGTCTTTGAAAATGGCGTTTACGTATACACAGCTATCAGAAAAGAGTGGCTTAATCATCCATTCTGATCAAGGATGGTTATATCAAATACCACGTTTTAAAGCGTTATTGGCCACTTATGAAATCAAGCAAAGTATGTCACGGAAAGGGAATTGTTTAGATAATGCCGTGATAGAAAGCTTTTTTGGCATTATGAAATCAGAATTTCTATACGCAACAACGTTTAAGAACTACGAAGCATTCAAAAAAGCGTTAGTAGACTATATCCACTACTACAATCATGAACGGATAAAAATAAAACTCAACGGAAAAAGTCCAGTTGAGTTTCGAAGAGTTTCTTAAAAGTTCAAATTTTTGGGGTCAGTTCATAGCGAGACAGGCGAGCCCCTGCACGGAGGAAGCGGCTCGGCGCTCGCCCACAGGAAAGCAAGTAGCCTGCAACGGAAACCCTTTTTCACCTTTCACATAAATTCTATGGATGGTTTTGTTTTTCAACACTATGAAACCGCTAAGCATGAGAATGCCTAGCGGTTTTTTCTATTAAAGCAAGCTTTACACAGATAATTGCTGAATAGCCAATTCAAACTGCTCTCTTGGCTTTACCCCATAAAGCTCTATATTGTGATAGAAATAAGAAGCTATCATAAAATCGATCGCCTCCTGAAGTGAATATTCCCGATGTTCCATTACTAGTAATAGATAGGTTTTAAAATAATCGGCATTTTGTACTTTTGCATGTTTCATGACAAAGGTCAAACTCTCCTCATCCATTAGCCTCAACGTGATTGTCGCTGATGCTTCGTTTTTGCTCAGAAAACAATACGTCTAGATTTTTTCGTGCCTGCCATTTGTAACAATCACTGGAAACTTTATTTCGGTGCAGTGGACGTTTGAACACCTGCTAAAAAGCAAAACAAGTATTGATCTCCCGCGATTAAGGAGGGGGCCTTCAACACTGCATCAACATAAAATATTTCCTGACACAAGTGCTTATTATAGCATCTTTCCTATAGGAAGCAAGTAGAAGAAGACCCTCGCGCCTTAAGATAGTGAAATGAATGAGGGGGGGTCTCTTTTCGTTAGGTGTCGAATCATCTACTCTCAGGACGCCATGTTACCGTGACGATTGTAAATGCGTCTTTACAATCGTTTACAAAGCATTACATTCATTTACATCTCTTTTACGAACCGTTTATACGACTTCAACAATCAGTCATTATAGTAAAGATTGTAAGACAAATAACTATAAAACAGTTCACGACGGAGGCAAATGAGATGAAAAAGTGGAAGTACTTAACGATGACAGCAGTAATGGGTTCTGCATTAATGCTAGGTGCATGTGGTAGCGATTCTGCACAAAATGGAAACAATGCAGAAACGAACGCACCAGCTAGTTCAGGACAAGAAGCTGCTGATGAAAAGCTACAAGGATCTGTAGCTGGAGATGGCTCATCAACAGTAGCACCAATCATTGAGGCAGTTGTTGAAGAGTATGCAGGCGCACAACCAGATGTCAAAGTATCAGTGGGGGTTTCTGGTACTGGTGGTGGTTTTGAAAAATTCATCGCAGGTGAAACAGACTTTTCAAATGCATCTCGTAATATAAAAGATGAAGAGAAATCGAAATTAGAAGAAGCGGGTATTGATTTTACAGAGCTAGCTTTAGCATATGACGGTTTATCTGTAGTGGTGAACCCAGAAAATGATTGGGCAAAGGATTTAACAGTAGAACAATTACAAAAAATTTGGGTTGAAGATGGAAAAGAGAAAAAATGGTCTGATATTGATCCATCATGGCCAGATGAAAAAATCGTTTACTATTCACCAGGTACTGATTCAGGCACATACGATTACTTCGATGAAGTCATTTTAGATGGTGCGGATCTAGTAAGCTCAGCAACATTATCAGAGGATGATAATATGCTAGTGCAAGGTGTAGCTGGTGACAAAAACGCAATCGGTTTCTTCGGCTATGCTTACTATCTTGAAAATAAAGATAAATTAAACATTGTCAAAGTAAATGGTGTTGAACCAACAAATGAAACAATAGAGGGTGGCGAATATACACCACTTTCACGCCCACTATTCACTTACGTGAAAAATAGTGCTATGAAAGATAATGAAGCAGCATATGACTTCATTCAATTTACACTTGAAAATGCAGGCGATATGGCTGAGGCAGTTGGCTATGTTCGTTTACCAGAAGAAAAATATACTGAAGGCTTAAAAACTTTAGAAGGCTTAAAATAAGTAGACATGCATAGAGGGAAAGAGATGTATGCTCTTTCCCTCACTTATTTGAAAGGAGCTCCCAATGGTTTCTCAAAAGGAAAATAAGACATCATCTGTGCAGCAATTAATTGCAAATTCTCGCAATCAAAAAACAAAGAAAATAGTGGAAAAAGCAATGCCAGCTCTATTATTTTCTGCCGCTATTATTTCGATTTTAACAACGTTTGGCATTGTTTTCACCCTTATTTTTGAAACGTTTGAGTTCTTTAAACGTGTGTCGATTACGGATTTCCTATTTGGGACAAAGTGGTTACCGTTTTCAGGAAATGAACCGTTATTTGGAATTTTGCCATTAATCGCAGGTACATTAAAAGTGACACTTATTGCAGTTGTAGTAGCCGTACCATTTGGAATTGCTTCAGCTATCTATTTAAGTGAATATGCAAGTGAGAAAACACGACGTACAGTGAAACCGATTTTAGAGGTATTAGCAGGTGTACCAACAATCGTCTATGGTTTCTTTGCATTAACGTTTGTCACACCTGTTTTACAAGAAATTGTACCTGGACTCAAATTATTTAATGCATTAAGTCCTGGGATTGTTGTAGGTATCATGATTTTACCTATGATTACATCTCTATCAGAGGATGCGATGTCATCCGTACCAAATAGTATGCGTGAAGGAGCTTTAGCTCTAGGTGCGACGAAATTTGAGGTAGCTATTAAAGTAGTATTACCAGCTGCACTATCGGGAATTATTGCTTCAATCGTGTTAGCTATTTCCCGGGCAATTGGAGAAACAATGATTGTTTCACTTGCTGGAGGATCTACACCGAAATTTGATTTAAATGTAACGGATTCCATTCAAACAATGACGGCGTACATTGTACAAGTTTCAACAGGTGATGCAGGTTATGGTACAACAATCTACTACTCTATCTATTCAGTAGGATTTACATTATTTATCTTTACACTAATCATGAATTTACTTGCTCACTATATTTCGAAACGCTTCAGGGAGGTTTACTAGCATGCGCTATATGGATGACACGGTCGTCATGAAACGATTGACCAAGCGTATTACATTTAATAAAGTTTGGAAAACCTTATTTTTCTTAGCAACTATGTTTGCGCTTGTGACTTTAGCTATTTTGTTATATCGCATAGTGTCACAGGGAATTGGTTATTTAAATATCGATTTCTTAACTAATTTTGCATCACGATTTGCAGATAAGGCAGGGATTAAAGCTGCCTTAATTGGGTCACTGTGGTTAATGGCAGTTGTTGCGCCAGTATCTATTATTTTAGGTGTAGGTACTGCGATTTATTTAGAGGAGTATGCTAAGAAAAATAGAATTAACGACTTTATTCGAATGAACATATCGAATCTAGCAGGTGTACCTTCCATCGTTTTTGGATTACTTGGATTAACAATTTTTGTCCGTATGATGGGGCTAGGCAAAAGTATTTTAGCCGCAGGGTTTACGATGAGTTTATTAATATTGCCTGTTATCATTGTAGCTGCACAGGAGGCTATTCGTGCCGTACCAAATGAACAAAGAGAAGCATCATATGGTATGGGTGCAACGAAATGGCAAACCATTTTACGCGTGGTGCTACCAGCTGCCATTCCGGGTATTTTAACAGGAAGTATTTTAGCCATGTCTCGTGCCATTGGAGAAACAGCTCCACTTGTTGTCATCGGGATTCCAGTTATTCTACAGTTTTTACCGAATAGTTTATTAAGTCAATTCACTGCATTACCGATGCAAATTTATGATTGGGCAAAGCGACCACAAGAAGCCTTTCAGTATGTGGCGGCCGCAGGTATTTTAGTGCTTATGACGGTTCTGCTATTAATGAACTCTATTGCTATCTTTATACGAAATAAATTCCAAAAACGTTATTAATGAGGTGACCTTATGGTGCTAGATTTAAAAGAGGAAAAAACGATTGTCAAGTTGAATCAAATGGCAACTAAGTCTTCAGATGATAGAGCGAAGAAGATTGTCTACGATACACGAAACTTAAATTTATGGTATGGTGATCACCATGGTTTAAAAGATATTAATTTAAGTATTTATGAAAATGAAGTAACGGCTATTATTGGGCCATCTGGCTGTGGTAAATCTACGTATCTAAAAACATTAAATAGAATGGTAGAACTTGTACCAAGCGTTCGAACATCAGGTGAAATCGTCTATCGTGAGCGAAATATTTTAGATAAAAGCTATACAGTAGAGGAATTAAGGACACGTGTAGGGATGGTGTTCCAAAAGCCGAACCCATTCCCAAAATCTATTTATGATAATATTGCCTATGGACCAAGAATCCATGGGATTAAAAATAAAAAGATTTTGGATGAGATTGTGGAGAAGTCACTAAGAGGGGCAGCGATTTGGGATGAGGTAAAAGATCGTTTAAATCAAAATGCCTATGGGTTATCGGGTGGTCAGCAACAGCGTATTTGTATTGCACGTTGCTTAGCGATTGAACCAGATGTCATCTTAATGGATGAGCCAACATCTGCTTTGGACCCAATTTCTACGTTAAAGGTGGAAGAGCTTGTGCAAGAGCTGAAAAAAGATTATTCCATCATCATCGTGACACATAATATGCAGCAAGCGGCTCGTATTTCTGATCGCACAGCATTCTTCCTAAGTGGAGAGGTTGTTGAATACGATAAAACAGATATTATTTTCCAAACACCAGCGGATCAACGCACAGAAGATTATATTTCAGGACGTTTCGGCTAAGGAGGAGCAATAGATGGTAGTTCGTGAGCGTTTTGAACAAGAGTTACAAGAGGTACAGGGTCAATTTATTGCCCTTGCCAACAGCAGTATTCTAGCACTACAAACGGCTTTTGAAGCATTAGTAGAGCAGGACTTAGAAAAAGCCTTGAAAATTTTAGAAGATGATTTAGTCATTAATCGTCTTGAAGAGGAAATTAATGACCATGTGATTTTAATGATTGCTAAGCAACAACCAGTGGCAACAGATTTGCGTCGCCTTATGGTCCTTGTAAAAGCAGCAGCAGATATGGAAAGAGTGGGCGACTATGCGGTTAATATTGCTAAGGAAGCGATTCGAATTGGCAAAGAACCAATAGTGTTTCCGATAACCAATCTACAAACGATGTGTAATAAAACAGTCGAAATGCTAGAGAGTATCATGAAGGCCTTTACAGAGGAAGATACGGTACGTGCCAAAGAAATCGCAGAATTAGATGATTATGTAGACGATTTATACGGGGCAACAATTACACTTTTACTTCGCGCGGGTGTAGAAAATCCTGCACATATTTCGCAGATAACCCATCTCACATTTATTTGCCGATATCTAGAACGCTCTGCCGATCATGCGACAAATATTGCAGAACATCTATTTTACTTAGTCAAAGGCAAGCATTATGAATTAAATAATTAATGAGGAAGAGCTACTTTTAGCTCTTCTTTTCATTTGGATAAAAAAATTTTATGTAGCAGCAACATTGTCTTTTTCCCTAGCGTCTTTATAACGAGCACTATTGTATTGTCAAAAATTTTTTTTGGCTATACTATAGACATTATCCGAAAAATGTGATGCTTAGGAGGTGCTGCTACGTGAAAGATGCAATCGAAACATTCATTGAGCAATTTGACCAGCAGATGTCAAACGAACAACTAGACTATTTACGTTTTCTCTATAAAAACTTACATTTAGAGGAGTTAAGTGAAGGAGAACAACATTATTTTATCGACTATTTTTTCAAGAGCGAGCCATTACGAAATATGGCAGCATTTGCACTAGAATTGGCAGATATTATGCATGAAATTCGAGAAAATATCCCTGCTATTGAAAAAGCTGAACGCTTAGCAAACGGCCATGAGCAATACCTATATTATGAACGAAAATGGTCAGAGCTGAGACGTCAAAAGCTCAAGCAACAGACAACAAAAAGTGGTAATATTTTTTATGTGCCATTTCATGAATATCAACAGGAACCTGGGCCTATGATTATTTGTTTAGAACAAACGACGGGGATGGCTGCTTACTCTGATCTTTGTAAAAGTATGATTTTACCGTTATTTATGAATGCTCATCGTGAAGGT
This sequence comes from Lysinibacillus sp. FSL L8-0126, assembly GCF_038630385.1. Lineage (NCBI taxonomy): Bacteria > Bacillati > Bacillota > Bacilli > Caryophanales > Bacillaceae > Lysinibacillus > Lysinibacillus sp. FSL L8-0126. Next base: position 3,189,252 of record NZ_CP152028.1, read on the forward strand.
CGCGATTTATATATTGTTCCATATGATCGTCAAATTCATGTTCACTATCGCTTTGAAAATGGTCATTTAAATTTAGCTGATTTTAAGAGTTTTATCGAATATAAGGCACAAGGAGAAGCCGCAATATTGCCTGTTTTACAGTTTGTTAAAGCATTACTACAGGAAAATCAACTCGATGCTGAAGCGGATGTCATTATTTTTACAGAAGGAGCGCCTATTGATGGACAGCATCTCGTAACTAAACAAGCAAGAACGATGCTAGAGGAAATGAAGCGGAAATACCATGCTGAATTTTCAGTGATCGCCATGCACGAACATAATTTTAATAAACAGCAGTTTTGGTTTGCCAATAAGGCTTTTTTTGCGGATGATGCTATACAATAAAAAAATAGGGGCTAACCGTTTCTGAAGGTTTGCTCCTTTTTGGTGGAGATACATAGGTTTTTTAAAGGAGAAATACATGGATTCATTACTTTGGTTATTACCTAAATTTACAGTCCCAACTTGGATGGATGTCTTGATTGCCGCCATTATTTGTTTAGTTGGTTGGCTTATTCAACGTTTCATCATAAAAAAAATCATTCATTGTGTAGTGACTTTTTTAAGAAATCGCCAGCGGAAATTCCAGGCGAATGTACTTGCCCAATTCAGTAAAGCAATTGGCTATGCATTTATGACGACAGTCATTGTCCTGAGTTTATCTTATTTAATAGAAGTTCCTTTATTTACACATAAATCAACGAAAAATTTTGTATTGTCAATTCTGGTGTTTTTTGCGTTTAAAGGGATTTATGATGTATTAAATTTTTATACGAAACAACCATTCGAATTAACGAGTGAAGAGGATCAGAATGTCTTATTACCGTTTTTTCTACGAATCGGTAAAGTAATCATTATGATTTTTGCTATGTTCACGATTGCTTCGTTTTGGGATTTTAACCTCAATGGCTTTTTAACAGGGATCGGTTTAACTGGTGTGGCGATTGCCTTTGGGATTCGTGATACTTTAGCACATGTATTTGGTGGTATGTCTGTCGCGTTGGATAATCCATTCCAAATAGGAGATTGGATCGCAACGGAAGATCAAAAAATTGAAGGCACAATTGAAGATATCAATCTGCGAAGTACCTTAATTCAAACAGGGGATAAGGGGCTTGTCTATGTGCCGAATTCCTATTTAGTCAACCGCCCTATTTATAATTTATCAAAACGAGAAAAACGGAAATGTGAGCAATTTATCTATGTAGCAGCCGAAAATGAGGAGGACCATTTACGTAGTGCTTTAACAGCCATTCATAAGGAAATTTATTTGCATGCCAAAACGGAGAAAGAGATGATCCATGTTTTTATTGATGAATTTCATCATGATTCATATCGTGTACTTGTTCGTTTCTTTATTGCTACAAATGATACAGCTGTTATGCTAGAAGTGCGTCAGGATATTTTATTTGCTATTCGTCAAATAATGGAGGAGTTATCCATTACGTTAGCTACCCCTTACGAGGATGACAGTCTACGAAATAAAAAATAAATTGAATTGTGAGATAGTTTGCATTACAATATAACTTACAAATCAGCGTTGATGAAGAGTAGTAGCTATTTAAATTTGTCATAGAGAGCTAGTGGTTGGTGGAAACTAGTACAAATGAATGGTGAATGGACTTCGGAGCTCTAATCCTGAACGACAGTAGGGATTAGCGTATGCCTACGTTATAAGGCTTCAAGAGGGTCTTCTAGATTGGAGACCAATGAAGGTGGCACCACGGCTTTTCCGTCCTTTTGTGATGGAAAGGCCTTTTTTTATCTTGATTCAGTCATGTTTTTGTCTGAAAGTGAAGCGTGAGGTGCAGAAATTTTCCTCTTGTGTAGGGGAGATAGATGCTTGTTTTACTTTTTTAGCAGATTCAAACACCCGCTGAAGCAAGAGAAAGCCCCTCCATCGGATGTCACAGATTTTGAAGAGCTGCTATGTTAGTAACTTGAAAAAATCTGAACACACATACGCTGAGGAGGAGGCGATAGATAGGTGTAGAAGAGCAGAGAAGAGCTTAGAGAAGGAGAGAAGAGTATGACAGTTGAGCTTAGAAAGTATGCCATGAAAGTATTACAGGGGGATATGATGACCCCTATCTCTGTGTATCAATCACTGAGCGGGCAGCATAAAATGTTGTTCGAATCATCAGCCAAGCATGAGGAAAGTGGGCGATATTCCTTTATCGCCATCAATCCAGTGGCTGAATTGAAAGGGAACAAGGAAGAATTCATCTTTTCAAGAGGAATGGAAAAGGACACAATTAGTGGGAATGTGCTCGATCAATTAAAGCAAGTTATGCCATTTCATGAGGAGAACTATCCATTCGCCTTTTTTGGTGGGATCATAGGTTTCTTTGGCTATGAAACAGCTTTTTATACAGAAAAAATCGGAAACTATTTACAGGATGATTTAGCCATGCCTGATGTGCATGTTTTTTTCTATGATACCTTTATTGTTTTTGATCATGTAACGCAGGAAATCACACTAGCCTCGATTGATCTATTTCAGGAGGGGCGTTCAATAGAGGAGATGGAGGCTGCTATTGCGACAATAGAGCAACAGCTTTGTGCAGGTACGACCTTTGAGGCATTGAAGGTAGATGAACTACATTTTACACCAATGATGTCAAAGGAGCGATTTGTTTCTTTGGTGGAACGTGCTAAGCAGCATATTTTAAGAGGAGATATTTTTCAAATCGTATTATCACAACGCTTTTCAGCACCGTTCACAGGTTCACCATTCTCACTTTATCGTCAATTACGCACGTCGAATCCGTCACCCTATATGTTCTATATGGATTTTGGATCCTATGTTATTTTAGGAACATCTCCGGAAAGTCTGGTAAAGGTAAAAAATCGTCAGGTGACAACCAATCCAATAGCTGGTACAAAGCCGCGTGGCGCGACAACAGAACAGGATGAAGCAATTGCAAATGCTCTATTAGCAGATGAAAAGGAAATAGCGGAGCATCGTATGTTAGTAGATTTAGGTCGCAATGATCTTGGACGCATTGCCAAAGTCGGTTCTGTAAAGCTAATGAACTACATGAATATTGAACGGTATAAATATGTGATGCATATGGTGTCAGAGGTAATGGCAGAATTACGAGACGACCTCCATGTTCTGGATGTACTGCGTGCTTGTCTACCAGCTGGGACTGTGTCAGGAGCACCTAAAATTCGAGCCATGCAACTGATTAATGAATTGGAACCAGTGAAGCGGGGCGTGTACGCGGGAGCGGTGGGCTATATTTCAACAACAGGTGATATGGACTTAGCACTCGCTATTCGGACAATGCTCATTAAGGATCAAAAAGCCCATGTACAGGCAGGGGCGGGAATTGTTTATGACTCCATCCCATTGTCGGAATACGAGGAAACGCTCAATAAAGCCCGTGCGCTATTGGAGGTCAAAAAATGATTTTATTAATCGATAATTATGATTCCTTTACTTATAACCTATTTCAACAAATCAGCGTGCTGGGAAAAAACGTTAAAGTCGTGCGAAATGATGCTATTACAATAGAAGAAATTCAAGAAATGTCGCCTGAAGCCATCATTTTATCTCCTGGACCAGGAACACCTGCTGAAGCAGGTATCACGGTAGCTGTCATCAAGGAACTGTATCAAAATTTCCCCATTTTAGGTATATGCCTTGGCCATCAATCGATTGGGCAGGCTTTTGGCTCCAATATTGTGCAGGCCCAAAATATTATGCATGGAAAGCTGTCACCATTACAATACGAGCAAACAGGTTTATTTAAGCGAATAAAGGGTGATATTGAAGTAATGCGTTATCATTCTTTAATTATTGAAGCAAGGACATTGCATAAGGATTTTAACATAATTGCAACAGCCGGTGATGATGGGGAGATTATGGCCATTCAACATAAGAATTATCCTCTTTATGGTCTGCAGTTTCACCCAGAATCAATCGGCACAAAAGAAGGCAATATCATGATGCAAGCCTTCCTCGATAGTATAGCTTAATGGCCGCAAAAAAGCTGTCGTCTAATGTGACGACAGCTTTTTAGGTTACTGCTTTTTGCCTGTAATTAACTTAGCAATTTCTTCTAAAGACATGGAAGAATTGACTTCATAGGAGCCGATTTGTAAGCTGCGGGCATATTTTGCGTTAGCGAGTAGTAACTCCATTTCAACACTATTGGTAATAATGCCGCCGTCTTCAAGCTTTTGTGCCACAATATAGGGTGTGATTCCACTGTATAATTGCAATGTCAACTTTGTCACATCACCGTTTGTTTCTTCAACGGCTTGTTCATCAGAATCTGTCGTAGACGTTTCTTCTGTTGTATGTACTGGCTTTAATTGTCCCTTTAACGAGGCAATTTCTTGGTTGGCCTTGTTTAGCTTATCTTGCAGTTGTTCTACCTGTTGCAGATTGCCAGCTTCTTTAGTAGGGAGACCAATATTTACATCAAAGCGACTGGAGAGTGCTAGCAAAGCTCCGACAAGAAAAATGGCAATGCCAAATGCGCGGATGGCGGACTTGTTCATCACTTATCGACCTCCATTTGCAATGACTTGACGAACTTGCTCTTCTGTTAAATTAGAACGAATACTGATATCAGCTACAGAAAGACCTTGTTTATTTAATTCGAGCACCTGACTAACAATAATTTGATGAATCGGTTTGACTTGGGTTGTCGTTTGTGCAATTTTTGACGCTTGTGCAGCCTGTTGAACAGCTTGCATGACTTGTTGAACTTTAGGGTTTTGTCCTTTTTGACTCGGAGCTGATGTTGATTTCACTTGGAATTCAGGCTCTAATAAAAGTTCTTCCTCGACAATTTTTAGGCGACGCTTTAAATTATTTGTTTCTTGGAAGATCGAGATGGATAATTCTTCGACATCTTTTTCGATTTTTTTCGAGCTATTTTTGAAAAAGAACGATAGGATGACTAAAATTATGCCGATACTCATTAGTAAGATGGATAAATCCAATAGTTTCACCTCAATGTAGTATGTAATTATAAGATATTTTACCATATGCAAACTTAATATGAAATGAAGGTAGATTTTTTTTCAGTTTATGTTATAATAGGTTAGTCGTATAAATCATGCTCAAATTTTAATTCTTGATATAGAGTGGGAGGGTTAATGATGCGCGTAAACATTACTTTAGCTTGCACAGATTGCGGCGAACGTAACTACATTTCTAAAAAGAACAAGCGTAACAATCCAGAGCGTCTTGAACTTAAAAAATATTGCTCTCGCGAGAAGAAATACACTCTTCACCGTGAAACTAAGTAATCGCTCATTAAGCCAAAACCACAAGTGGTTTTGGCTTTCTACATTTTATGAAATCATTTCGGGTATAAGGATACGAAGTATGATGATATAGGAGGTAGCCTGGATGGATAAAACAACATTACGAAATAAGATGCGACAAGCTCTTGCGACAATGACTGATGAAGCTTATCAATATCAATCATTAGCTATCGTAAAAAAGGTGCTACAGGAATCATATATAATAGAAGCAAATATAATTGGCATGACCATTTCAAATAAGCCAGAAGTCGACACCATTCTTTTAATTGAAGAATTATGGCGACTTGGTAAAAAGGTCGCTGTTCCGAAATGTCATCCAAAAACAAGAGCAATGTCATTTTACATTATTGATTCATTTGCCCAGCTTGAAACTGTATATATGCATTTGCGTGAGCCTATTCCAGCAAGATGTGAGTTAGTTGACGCAAATGACATGGATGTCATCCTTGTGCCTGGCGTTGTTTTTGACCGTAATGGCTATCGAATCGGCTATGGCGGTGGTTATTATGACCGCTATGTATTAAACTATAAAAAAGGGAAGCTGATGTCGCTGCTCTTTGATGAGCAAATCATTGATTGTGTCCCAGCCGAGGAGCATGATTGCCCAGTAGACATCATTATGACACCGACAGAACGTATTGATTGTCTAGCACAACGAGGAGCGAGCGAAAATGGATAAAATGTTAGATATTTATGAACTTTTGAAAACATATGGTACTTTTATTTATACACGTGATCCCATTGGCGATTTGATGTTAATGGAGGATGAAATACGTGAGCTCTATAAAGCAAATGTACTAGACATAAAAGACTATCAAATGGCATTGTTACTCATTCGACAAGAAACAACAAAACTTCGTATGGAAGAAAATAAAAAGTAATGTTTAAAATATAATGTAATGGAGTATTGTGAAAATAATGTAACAAGTATGTAATATTCTTAAAAACAGTGGATTTCCGCTGTTTTTATGTTTTTAAGAAACTTTTTACATTCCAAAACGTATATATAGATGTCTGGTGCATAAAAAGAGCGCGGAGAAAAAAATTTCCAAAAGATATGTGTTGATTATCTGTTAAAAAAGGATTAAGATATATTTTGTTTCCGTAACAAAATGTAAAAAATTATTATTTTTTTGTAAGGAAGTAGGGAGGATGTTAGGAATGAAATCAATAAAGTGGCCTAAACATTCATTTATGATACTAGCAATTATAGCAACATGGATCAAAACGGTCATTGTTTACCACACAAGCTTTGAGATGAAAATTGAAAATGCAATGCAACAATTTATTTTGTTTATTAATCCATTAAGCTTCTTGCTATTTACGTATGGTTTATCACTATTCTTTAAATCAGCAAAAGCTAGAAATCGTTATCTGATTACGGTCAGCGTTATTTTATCCATTGTTTTATACGGAAATGTAGCGTTCTATCGATTCTACAATGACTTTATTACGCTACCAGTATTATTCCAAACAAGTAATTTCAGTGACTTAGGAACATCAGTAGCAGCCATTGTTGAGCCATGGGATGTATTATATTTCGTTGATGTCGTTATTTTAATCTTAGCGAATAAATTTTTACCGAAAATGAAAGAAGCATTTAAAGTGAATATTGAATTCCGACGTGCATTTTTTGTATTAGCAGTCGCAATTTCATTTTTAAACTTAGGATTAGCTGAAACAGAGCGTCCACAATTATTAACACGTAGTTTTGACCGCGAATTATTAGTAAAAAATATTGGTACGTACAATTACCATTTGTATGATATTTATATTCAAACTAAATCATCTGCTCAGCGTGCATTAGCGGATGGCAGTGAATTAGTTGAAGTAAACAACTATGTGCGTTCTAATCAGGCTGCCGTTAATCCAGAGATGTTTGGGAAATATAAAGGTCGCAACTTAATTGTTGTGTCGATGGAGTCTTTACAAAACTTTGTCATCAATAATGATATGAATGGTCATGAAATTACGCCATTCTTGAACTCTTTAACAAAAGATAAAGATACGTATTATTTCAGTAACTTCTATCACCAAACAGGCTTAGGAAAAACATCTGACTCAGAGTTTATTGTTGAAAACTCATTGTTTGGATTAGGTCGTGGTGCTGTATTCTTCACGCATGGTGGAAATACGTATAATTCAATGGCTGAACGCCTTGGAGAAAATGGCTACTTTACAAATGTCATGCACCCGAATAATAAATCATTCTGGAACCGTGATATCATGTATCAATCGTTAAAAATTAATAAATTCTACGATATAGATTCATATACGGTTGAAGAAGGGCAAGCTGTCAACTGGGGTATGAAAGATACACCATTCTTAGAGCAATCTGCTGCTTTAATGAAAGACATGCCACAGCCATTCTATTCAAGATTAATTACGTTAACGAACCACTATCCATTCACTTTGGATCCTGAAGATATTATGATTCCTGAATATGATTCAAATTCAGGTACATTAAATCGTTACTTCCAGACAGTACGTTATATGGATGAAGCTTTAAAAGACTTCTTCCAAGAGTTAAAAGATCAAGGTGTTTATGATAACTCTATTATCGTAATGTATGGAGACCATTATGGTATTTCTGAAAACCATAATAAAGCGATGGCACAATATTTAGGAAAAGAACAAATTACACCAATGGACAATGCATTGCTTCAAGAAGTGCCTTTATTCATCCATATCCCAGGATCTGACGATGGTAAAGAAATGACAGAGATTTCAGGACAAATGGATTTACGTCCAACAATCTTACATCTTCTTGGCGTTGAAACGTCAAAAGACATGCAAATGGGTGCAGATTTATTCTCTCCAGAGCATGAGGATTTTGTTGTCTTCCGTGATGGACGCTTTATAACAGATAAATATGTTTATGCTGGAGAAGCTTGCTATGACAAAGCAACTGGTGAAGAAATAGATGGTGAGCCATGCCAGTCATATGCTGATCGTGCGACAATGGAGCTGGAAAATTCCGATGCTATCATAAATGGAGACCTGCTACGTTTCTATGATGAAAAGACAGGTAATTTAAAACAGGATTCCGTCAAATAACAAAAGAGAGATCTCAAGTTGAGGTCTCTCTTTTCTTTTTTGATTGACAAATTACTATAAGCAATTATAATAAATTTAAATATCTGCATAACGAAGATTTGTTTTTGCATTTCGGAGTATAAGAGTGAAAGGCATGGAAAAGAACGAGTAGCTTTAATCGAACTGACAGAGAGTAGCCGGTTGCTGAGAGGCGCAAGGGATATTAAAGTGAATACATCTTGGAGCTGCGTACCGAAATTTTAGTAGGCTACGACGGAGTTGCATCCGTAATCATTGCAAAAGTATCGCTATGGCTGTACTTATTGAGGAGGGCTGTGTGAATAGCTCTCGAAAAAAGGTGGTAACACGTTCATGAACGTCCTTAGGATTAGTCCTAAGGGCTTTTTTTATGCCTTTACAGCCCAAGTGTTTATCTTGATTTGGCCGTCCTCTTACGCTGAGGCGTAGTTGATTAGTGAACTCTTATAGAGCTTGCAATATTAATATTTAATATTACAAGGAGATGTTTCATATGTTTTTAACACCAAAAGAGCAATTAGCGATAATTAAGAAGGGGGCTCATCAAATCGTTGATGAGCAGGAATTACTCGAAAAATTAGAGCGATCCTATAAGGAGCAGAAGCCTTTAATCATTAAGTTAGGGCTTGATCCGTCCGCCCCGGATATTCATTTAGGGCATGCAGTCGTTCTACGGAAAATAAAGCAAATGCAGGATTTAGGGCATCAGGCGGTCATTGTTATCGGTGATTTTACAGGGCGTATTGGTGATCCAACGGGTAAAGCAAAAGGCCGTGTCGCGTTAAGTGATGACATGGTCAAGCAAAACACTAAAACATACTGTGAGCAAATTTTTAAAGTGATAGATATGAACAAGACAACTATTCGTTTCAATAGTGAATGGTTAGCAAAGCTGTCATTTGAAGAAGTCATTCAGCTGGCAGCCACGACATCCGTTGCTCGACTGTTAGAACGTGAGGACTTTCAAAAACGGTACCGTCAGCAAATACCAATTGGCATCCACGAATTTTTCTACCCGCTTATGCAAGCATATGATTCGGTAGAGCTACAGGCCGATATTGAATTAGGGGGAACAGATCAAACATTCAATATTTTAATGGGCCGCACCTTACAAAAGCAACGGCGGTTAGAAAAACAAATTGCCATTTTTATGCCATTACTCGAAGGTTTAGATGGCATTGAAAAAATGAGTAAGAGCCTTGGCAATTATATTGGTGTCAGTGAAGCGCCAGAGGTCATGTTTAAAAAGGTAATGGAAGTACCAGATGCCTTACTCATCAAATATTTTGAACTAGCAACAGATGAGCATCCACTACAAGTGCAAACCATTCAAGATAGACTGCAAATGGGAGAGAATCCCTGTGATGTAAAATTACAGTTAGCAGAAATTATAACGGCCTTATACCATGGGACTACAGCAATGGAGGAAGCTAAATCCTATTTCCAAGCTGCATTTCAAAGAAAGGAAATACCAAAAAATATTCCTATACTGCTCCTAGAAATTGATAAGGAAAGAATAGTGGATATTATCCCACAACTAGTGGCAATGGATTATATTCATAGTAAGAGTGAATTTCTGCGGTTAATCAAGCAAAATGGAGTATCCTTGAATGGAGAAAAAATAGTAATGGATGATTTATCACTTGTACTAATGAATGATGATGTCATTCAAATTGGTAAGAAACGATTTCTTAAATTAAATAAATAATAAATACAAAAAAAGAGCAATCTCCAGGGAGACTGCTCCTTTTTGTCTGAATTTTAGTGTAATTGTGGTGGATACCCACTGTGAACAATCGTCATGATGACGAACCATCCGAATACAGCGGCACTTAATAAGTTGAAAACAACGCTTAATAGGTTCTTTTCTTTTATTGCTTGGAATGTACCAACTACAGCTAAAATCGCTACTAGACCAAAAATAACCATTAATAAGTTCATTAAAAATAGACACTCCTTTCGACATCAGAAAATGAATGTCGCAAACAATATTCCTCCTTAATTGTAAACGTTCTGTTTGTTTTTGTCGAGAACTAAAATAGCGTAAACTATGAACATTTATCGTCAAATTGTGGCAAAGCCTGTATAATAGAAAGTTGAGGTGATCACTATGATGAACGTACGAAGTTATTCTCTTGGACCTGTTCAAACGAATTGCTATATCGTATCGAATAAAGAAAAAGAATGTATTATATTTGATCCAGGTGAGGAAGCAGAGCGTCTTATTAAAACAATTCGTAGCAATGGCTTAAAACCACTTGCTATCTTTTTAACACATGCCCATTTTGATCATATAGGGGCTGTAGATGCTGTACGCGAAGTGTTTGATATTCCTGTATGGATTCATGAAAAGGAAGTTAGCTGGCTAGGAGATCCAACGAAGAATGGCTCTAGTAAATATGCTGCATTACCAGATTATAGGGTAGTAGCACCAGCGCAAGACACAATTATTAAAGAAGAACAGCTATTTGAGATCAGTAATTTTGCTTTCCAAGCTGTTTTTACCCCAGGACACTCACCTGGTAGTATTTCTTATGTTTTTGAAAAAGATGGTTTTGCCATTGTTGGAGATACGTTATTTGAACAAGGTGTGGGACGTACAGATTTAGTAGGTGGCTCAACAAAAGTATTATTAGCATCCATTCATCACAAATTGTTGACACTACCCGAGGATACTATTATTTATCCTGGACACGGAAATTATACAACAGTAGGCGCAGAAATGGAGACAAATCCTTTCTTAAATGGATTTTAAAAAGGAATAACCAAAGCGCATAAAAAAGCGTATCTCAGCAGTTGTGAGATACGCGATTTTTTTTGTATTAATGACCGCCACCAGGTACGTGAATGAATGTTGTATAGTACGTGAAGCCAGCGAAGAATACAGTTAAATATGCTCCGAAAATGTACATGTACATACGTTCTGAAAGGTTTAAGAAGCCTAATAATAAGAATAAACCTGTATTACCTAAGAATAATAGCGATACCTCGTTCATACCACCAAGGTAGAACATAACGGCAAAAATACCTGTCCAGAATGCCATAACTTTATACATATTATCCATGAAGATTTCCCCTCCTTTTGCCCACGACACAATAATCTCTTACTCATTATAAATGATATGAAAGGTGTCTGTAAACTGGAACTTCTCCGTCTTTGTGACAAACAAATGGATTTTTAATCTAGCTTTCGATTTCTGTCACGTTTATTTCATATTTACATAAATCGCAATTATGTATCATACTTTCAATTTGCACAAATTCATTGTTCGTAAACAATGCATCTAATTGACCTTTTAAATAGGATTCATGTAATGAACAAACAATATCAGAATGCGAAGTAAGTTGCTCCTGGAAAGGACAATTGAAGATGGAGAAGGTCACTTTTTTGCCATGTTCGGTTTGTTGAATTTGTGGAATATAGCCAATTAAAGCGGCATTGTCCGTTAACAGCTGAAGCTTTTCATCGAAGGATAGAGAATTATTTAATGTTAATTCAGCGCTGATATAATTTTTCATTTGCTGGTATCCGTCTTGGTAGCTAATTTCTTGGCACTTCGTTAAGGCAGATGGTCCAATGTCTTCAATTAATTGGATCGTCCATTTTAATAAACGATCTTCATCGCGTCTTGGAAATGTTAGAGATACGCCTTTCTCTGAAGCTTTATAAACACGTCCAGGTCTACCACCTTTGCCTGTTTTGACATAGTCCGCAGAAATAATATTGATTTCTGAAAGCTTTGTTAAATGAAGCCGAGCAACGTTTGGATGGATGCCGAATTGATCAGCAATATGTTGTACTGTGACTGTTTTTTTCTCTTGCAATATGTACTCATAAATAGAGTACCTTGTTTCATCGGCTAATGTACTAGTAATTTTCAATGGATGGATCATGCGCTTCACCTCTTTAAATTTTTTTAAAAAATTATGTTCGCCTACCAAGTGTTAGGAAAATAATCATGTTCATTCTATTATATTGTATTATTGAAAAAGGTACAGTTCATTTCGGCATAAATATTAATTTTTTCATGCATTTATCTTCTTTTTTAGTGGGAAACTGCACTTTATCCACATTTTTATAGCAAAAAACATGATTGACAGGAAAATGTACAACAAATTTTTATTTTCAGAAAAGGGCTTTTCTCGTGGCATTTTCCTCTTTATACTAGGAAATAACGAATAGAGCGGTCATATTCGAATGAACTAGAAGTGAGGTGCATATATGCAGAATTTTGAAACAGTTGTCGAACAAAAATGTGAGCAACTTTTACTAAAGGCCTATCATTTTGGTGCATCCGATTTATTACTGGTTCCAGGTAATAAAAGATATCAGGTTTATTTTCGAAAATATGATAAGCTACTCCAAGCTGGTGAGCTCCCAAATGAACTTGCAGAAAGAATGATTTCCTACTATAAATTTCTTGCGGCATTAGATATTAGTGAACGACGAAAACCTCAAAGCGGCTCCTTTCAAAAAGCAATGGAACACAATCCATACGCCTTTCGAGTATCCACACTGCCTTCCGTCTTTTTAAAAGAAAGCCTGATTATCCGTTTACTTCTCCAAAATCATACATTCCCACTAACGTCATTAAGCTATTCCAAAAGTGCAGCACACAATTTAATGGAGCTTGTGCAACATCGTCAAGGTCTTCTGTTTTTTACAGGCGCAACAGGCTCTGGCAAATCTACATCACTCTATTCCTTAATCCACTATTGTTCCACAGAGTTAAATCGGCATGTGATTTCTTTAGAAGATCCTGTAGAAAATAGCCAAGCAAATTTACTTCAAATTCAAGTGAACGAGCGAGCGGGCGTTACATATGCTATGGGACTAAAAGCCATTTTACGTCACTCTCCTGATGTTATCATGATTGGTGAAATTCGAGATAAAGAGACAGCAAAAATTGCTATCCAAGCTGCCTTAACAGGACACTTAGTTGTCTCAACCATTCATGCAAAAGATACCATTCGTTGCCTGTATCGTTTAATGGATGTAATCCGTCACGATGTTTGAGATTCCGTCAAAATTGTTGAGACAACTTCATTGAATTTGGGACAGATGTGTCTTTCAACCCTTGATACGATAGACCCGAATTTCATATAAGTGAGACACCAAGATTTTGATGAAAAATGAGTAAAATTGATGTCACAGAAGTTGAGATAGGGAAACGACCATATTCAAAGTTGTTGAGATAGCATGTACTTTTCGTCAAATTCCTTGTGATAGGATACCCCGTTACTAGGCTTGAAATAGGCCATTTTACAGTACCTTCCTAATTATATAAGATTATTTAAATTTTATTTGGTCGAGGAGTGATTTTTTATATGGATATGGGGTGTTCTAAAATGAAAGAAGCATACGGCTGTCTGTATAAAATTGAGAATGCCATACGTGCTTATATTGAACATAAAATGGAAAAGGAGTATGGTGTTCATTGGTTTCACATAGCCCCGAGAAAAGTGCTTAAACGTCCACCTAGTAAACCATTCAACAGTCTTTCATTTCATGAGTACAGTAGAATTTACCTGCGCACTTACGATGTATTTCAGGAACTTCCTGAAGAATTTTTCTCCTATCTAGAATCCTTATATCCCCTCAGAAATAAGGTTGCACATTGTTTTCCCTTAACGGAGACTGAATATGTTTATCTTGTTAAAATCGCCGATTTTTTCACTAATCATTTATTATTTGAAAGAATACCCAACTCCCTATATAAAATTTAATTTTCTCATACGTATTAAAAAATAAATTTAAGCATCAATATAGAATGAAATAACAATATAGTAGTTATTTGATGTTTTTGTTATTATCAAAGAAATACTATATTTTGTGTTTGGTTTTTTTGACTTATCTATATATAGTGTAATATAATAATCGTAAGAACGTGTTTTCCCCTTTTTGATTGTTGAAAAACTCAAGTAGAAAGGAAGAATCTATGAACACTTGACTTTATTTTCTAAAAGTTTGACCTTTTTCGACCATTTATATATAATACTATTACTGAAACTAATGTTCTTGTTTTTTAGACTGGAAAGGAAGAGATAGCACGTGTTATTTACCAATCAGGATTTAAAAAATTTTATTGAGAAAAAAGTAAACGTTGACTCAGAAAAAGTAAAAAAATACAGAAAACAAGTGAATAACTTAAGAGATAATTTAACTGACTACATCAAAGAAAATCCTGATTTCGGATTAGTAAAAATGCTCCATTCAGGTTCTGTTAGGAAGGGAACTGCCATCAGTACCCTTAATGATATGGATGTTGCTGTTTATGTGAAGCCTGATAAGGTTGCAAATTATACAGAAGAGCAAGTGCTATCTTATATGAAAGATGGCTTGGTGAAAGTATACAAACGTCATAACATGACAGAAGATCAATTCAGTCCAGGAAAACATTGTCTGAAGGTTTCCTTTAAAGGTTCTGGACTAGATGTAGATGTAGTTCCAGTAATTCCTACTGGAGAGCCAAATGATATGGGTCATTTAATTGCTCAAGATACAGGCGAAAGAGTCCTAACTTCTATTCCTCTGCATTTGTCATTTATTCAGTCAAGAAAAGCAAGTAACCCAAACTATGCAACAATGGTGCGAGTTACAAAGTGGTGGAGAAATAAAAATGATTTTAAAATGAAATCATTTTTAATTGAAATGATATGGGCACATATTGCCGATACAGAAGGAATTTCAGACGATATTGTTACAGCCTTGCAACAGTTTTTTCGGTACATCGTTAATACGGAATTGAAAGATCCAATTATTTTTGAAGATAATTACAAAAAGTCTGAGGTAATCCTAGTAGAAGGGGGAGTTAATATTTTTGATCCAGTAAACCCTGAAAATAACCTTGGAAATAGTTTGGATTATATAAAACTCGAGCGGATCTTAGATGAGGCAGATGAAGCGTTGGGTTATCTTTCTCTTGCTATGCAAGCTTCTACAAAAAATGTTGCTGAAGCCTCTTTGAAACAGATTTTTGGAACGTCATTTTCATTATAAGGGGTTTTGTCCATGTCAAGTTCATATACGCAATCTAGTACAAAATCGTATACATATGCCAACACAAGATATGTTAACGATAAAATTATAGCTGATTTAACATACCTTGCAGCTAGGTTTCCTGGAATATTTACAGCTGAACGTTTAAATAGTTGGAAAAGTGACTTTTACCAATGGTTAAATGACGGATATGCCAAAGTGATAAAAATTCAATTCAAAAGAAATAACATCTGTTTTTACCAAATTGAATATGAGATGAAAGATGATGGTACGATAACATCTGATGATAATGTAGGACGATTTAGAGGAATTGATTTATCCGATTCATCTACTTATATAGTGATTGAAATGACTCCCAAATGGTACGAGTTATCGAAAGAAGAACAAATAAAATACAAGGGGACACTCATTTTAAGTTGGGGAGATGCTGAGCAGACTACATACGCGAGCGGTCTAATGCGAACTAATGATAAACAATATTCGAGTGGTTCTCTAGGTGTTCAACGATCAATTTTAGGTGGGTAAAATATGCAAATCAATTTATTTGATGAAAAAAAACGTTTGGTCCAAAAGCTTGACTATGACTTCGATTCAATAATGGAAAATGCTGAAACACAAAGCGGCGATGCTTTTTCTAACGCAGAACAGTTAATTGAACAAGCCATTATAGAATTAGGGGATTACGAAATAAGTCCCTCTTCTTCAAATATCGTTAAATATTTGAAGACATATGCAGCATTCGGATATGCAAACGAGCCTTTAGCAATAAGTGTGAAAAAAAGAAACGAGGGAAACGCTACTATGAAGGATTTTTCGTCTACAACTTTTGAAGAAATTATACATTTCCCTAATGAAGAATTTCAAGATAGATACAATAGATTAGTTGGCTTAGATGATTTGAAAAGCCTTATTCAAAAAGAGGGTGCCACTATCATGGCACCTGAAATGCTTCAAAAATGGAGTAATAAGCACCACAACAAAATGATAAAAGCTTTAGAAGCATTTAGTGATCGGTATCCTTTTTTTATATTTGAAGGAGATGTAGGTACGGGGAAAACTGAATTTGCAATGACATTTGGTAGCGAACTTGCACGCTTTACAAATCAAGAAATCGTCTTAGCGCGCATGAGCATGAAATCCCGAGGAAATGGCGTAGTGGGGGAAATGAGTAAGCTAATAACAAAATCATTTCAGGATGCAAGTAAAATAGCTGCAACTACCAAAAAACCAGTAATTGTGTTATTAGATGAAGCGGATAGTCTTGCTCAATCAAGAGAAGAAAACCAAATGCATCACGAAGATAGAGCTGGTGTCAATGCATTAATACAGGGAATTGATCATATTCGTAGCTCAGATATTCCTATTTTAGTAGTTTTTTGTACAAATAGACTTGGAGCAATTGATCCTGCTATTAAGAGGAGAGCGGCACTTGTTCATACTTTTTCTCGCCCTAATCTAGAACAAAGATACGAAGTTTTTAAAAAATATTTTGATGATATTGCATTAACATCAAGGGAATTAGCTATACTTGCTCAGATTACAGGTGAGAATGAGATATATCGCTATGGATTTACTTATTCGGATTTATTGACTAGAGTCATACCCCTATCTATATTATATGCCTACCCTGATAAACCAGTAACATTCGATATTATTGAACAAGTTATTCAATCTATTAAGCCATCTGCTCCATTTGTCGAACAGAGTCAAAAAGGGGGTAATGACTTGGGGTAAAGTCAGCTAAACTTTATAAAATATCCGATTCGAAGAAAAATACCGTTATTATTTTCATTCATGGACTTAATGGTGACCCGATGGATACGTGGAAACGGGATAGGTTTACAAAAAGCCTTCCTGAACTAATTGGTTCAGACCAAGATATAGACGGTTTTGATGTGTATACCTTTGGATATAAAACAGGGTTCACACCTGGACAATATGATTTTAAACAAATAGCAAAAATTCTTTATTCAGATATAAAGGCGGAATTTTCTGGTAGAGAGATTGTGTTTGTAGGACATAGCATGGGTGGATTGGTTATTCAACAATACATCATTGATCGTTTTAAAGCGAATGAAGAAATAAATCTAAAACAAATTAAAGGCGCTGTTTTTTTATGCGTCCCTTTTAAGGGAGCACCATTGGCTGGTTTTTTTAGTAGTTTTAATAAACAAATTAGATCACTACGAAAAAACAGTGACCATCTTAAAGAACTAGAAGAAGATTGGACAACGTATACGTTTCGAGGTGGTTCCAAAATTGTCCCTAAAAACATGGTGCATTCCATCCCTCAACTGTTGATGTACGGTGCCCAGGATGGTGTTGTCAAAGAGCAGTCCTCCTCCCCACTTCATCTGGATGATGCTATTAAATATACTGTTGATGTAGATCATAAAGGGGTTTGCAAAATAGATGAAGGGGATACAATCTATAAACATATTAAAGACTTTTTATTAAACCAAGTGAAAGAAAGCAAGCATTCGATGATGCTTAGCATACAGGGTTATGACAAACAAAAAGGTGATGGAGAAGGGGTTACCTTAGATTGGACGCCACTCTTTAAGTATAAACCGCGTCTCATCCCCACAAAAGAAATATGGGAAACACAGTTAAACCATGAATTAACATACGCTATGAACACTTGGGAAGAAAATTGGTCGAAAAAAACCAACAGGATAAGAGTGCATGGTAGATTGCCTCTTACAGCAGGTATTGCTATTGGTTCACACTTTTCTAAAACAAAAGGAATTATTTTAGAATTCGATCATTATGGAGAACTATGGTCTACTGAAAAATTGGATAAGACCTATGAACCATATGCTGAATATCATCCTGGGAATGCACAACAAAATAATAGAGCAATATTAATTTTAAGTGTTTGCAAGGATATTCATGCAGAAGTAAAAGTATCATTAAATGTAGAAAATAAAGATTACTGCATGTTAGTTAACGTCTTACCTGAGAATGGACCAAGTCAGACCTCCATAGAAACTGCGGCACAGGCAGTTGCATATGCATCAAAGGTCAAAGAGGTTGCAGAGGATCTAAAAAGCAAAGGAGTAAAAGAGATATATTTATTTCTAAATACCCCTTTTAGCTTGGCTTTATTTGTTGGACATTATCTTACTGCCATGCCAGCAATTCAAACGTATGATTACACCATGCCAGGATATATAGAGTCATGCTTGATATAAAACTTTTGAAAATGACATATTGGAAGATGATGAATGTTCATCGGTAATTCTTTCAATATGTTTTTTGTTTTCTCGGTGTTTGTATTCTCAACAATAAAAGAATAATTGTATCATTCAAAATCCATAATTCAACTAACCTATTAGGGCTATACTAGCCTGCATTTCCCATTTTCTTTAGGTTATTTCTATCGATATAAAGGAATATTATTTAAAAAAAACATGACAATTATATCTTCTCAACGAAGGTAAATAGATGTACAGGAAAATAGGGGAGTAATAAATCTATATCCTCTAACTGAAGCAATATCATTATTATCTATAAATAAATTAATTTGATTGGAGAATGCAATGACAATCTTTAAAGGCAGTATCGAAATTGTAAGTTATTTTTAGATGATTTACTACACAGATATTACTTGAAACGCAGATTTAAAGCTAATAGGTATTAAGAGATAGATTGTACTTGATGTATTATTTCGCTCGAAAAAAATTGCTTGCTAAAAGCAAAGGAAGGGTTTAAATGTGGTCAAAATGAGGGTTGTAAGAACCTGGGAGGATATAACATGGAAAAGTTAACTCTAGAACAAAAAAAGTACATTATAGATACAGCAAGAAAGGCATATAAAATTGTATTTAAAAAGAAACTAGAGGAAGGTGATATTTGGACAAGGCAAATCTATTATAATGAGAACACCTGTGGCGAAAACATATATTTTGAAGCGTGTGTAACTGTATCCAGTCTTATTCATCACATTATAAATGTTAAGTTTGGATTATCTGACAGTGAAAACCAAATTATTGATTGCACTTTTTCAGCTAATGGATATCGATACGCTCATACATATAATTTAGTATGTGGCGAACCAATAGATGCTACTATTGATCAGTTTAAGAATAGAACTCGTATAGATTTTTCTATATATGAAAACAACAGTCAGTACTACGAAAATAATACCCCAAGCGAGCGTTATGCAGAAACAGGTATTCAAAGAGAGATAGCTGCTTTTAATACTTTAGACAGGAAAATAAGTAAGGGCGACTTGGGCGTTAAAGCTGTATCAAAACTTGGAGAAGACTATTGCCTCAAGTATAACAGAGAAAGCATATTGAAAATAGGAGAGGTATTCAAATCAGAGCATGGATGTAGTTATTGTGTCGAGGCTTCAGAGACTCTTAAATACTATGAATACCCATATGCAATGAAATATTTAGAAATTGAAATATTGTCAGAGCCTTGGAAAGGTGATGATGAATATACATATTTCGCTAGTGAAGTGAAAGTGATAAGAGAAATCCCCCTTAATGAACTAAGGGAAGATCATGTGTTTAATGATGCTTGCATCAGAAACGAACAGAAACAAAAGGAAAATCAAAAACAGTTCGAAAGTCAGATGCAAGAAATAAGAGCAGAGAGAGAGAAAAGAGAAAAAATATCTGAAATTAAACTTAAATATATTAAAAAAATTGCAATTCTTCCTTTTGTTGTAACAGTTGTTTTACTAATTATCTTGCCTTTAGTTTTGTATTACCTAGGTGTTGGTCAGGCAGAGTGAATAAGCGAGTACTGCCACATCAGAATGTGCTAATAGCGATAAACGAATATAAGAGTGATCTTTTTTTGAATCTTTGCTTCTTCAACAATCGGGCGCTTTCCTTGAATAAGTTGAAGAGCCTATTTTAAGGACCGTATGCTAGGATAAAAATCAATAAAATATAAGGGATTTATGTTAAAAATTATTTGTTGTTTTATAATAGGGTTAAATGTATGTGAAGTGGAGTAATTGTGATTGGAATGTTTAAAGGTGATTTTACTTGGAATGGTGGGATAGGCTTTAAAAGGAGCTGATTCAGCTCCGCCCCGTTAAGCTCAACAAAATGCTCTAGATATTCTAAATTAGAATCGTCTCATCTTTAATAATTTTTTGGACTTTCTTCTTAACAGTAGTTATTTTTTCGAATTTATTTTCCAAAGGAATTTTCCTTTTGCCATCACTTTACAATTTTCAACTTCAACATAATACTCGTTATCAAGAGTATCATAAACATATAGTTTAAAATTTAAAGGGATATTAGTATAACCATATTCGTTCATCTCAAGAATTAAACAATCGTTTGAAGTAAAACCAAAGGCAAAGTAATCCGTAATCTCGGTCTTTGCAGGAATAGAGAGGCGGAAATCTGCACCTATATGATTTTTGTCGAAACCATATAAACGATGATTAGTTTTTATTTGTTTATTGTCCCAAACTTCTAAAAAGGCAGAACGAATAGAAATCGGAAATTCTGTACAGTTTCTAAACGAGCATTCCAAACTAGCATGCCCACTTTCTGAATCAACAGCGGCCAAATATTTATCAAGAATATGTATTTCAAATTGCCCTTGTTTATAATAATAATCGAAATCCGTTCTTGTCGCATGTTCATTTTTACTACCTTTTCTTACATAACAAAAGCCTTTATGAAGAGAGCCATATTTTTTCTTCATTAAATAAGGTTGCTCTTTAGGCTCAGTGATTTCAAGTATAGCCAGTCGTTTTTCTTGATAGGTTATATACGTTAGATTGCAGATTAATTGTGGTTCAATATTTTCTAATACAATCTCCTGGTAAGTAGCTGCATCAACTGGATCGCTAAGCTCAAAAATTTCTTTAATTTGCAGTGCATTTTCTTTCACACCAAATACAATATATCTTGAACCTTTAATTTTTGCATTAGCCATTGCTAATACATCTTTAAGTAATTCTTCATAGTATTGTTTTACATATAAACCTTTTTTGAAGTCCAACCCTTCATGTTCAGTCTGATTGAGTAAAGTTTCTAAAAATACTTCTGTCATGTTCATGCCCCCTCTGCTACAAATTTTACCATTATTTATTTTTTTATTAAAGTTACAAATATATCAAAAGTTCCAAAAACTTTTTGTGATTCATAGTAAATACAAAGAATTGATGAAAGATTCTCATTTAAGCATTCATCATCGTAGACCTGATATTATGCTTGAATGAATTAATAAAGACCATCGAAAGAAATACACAATCGTTGAGGTAAAAAGTTCACATAATAAGGGCTATTTAGCTGATGGTCTATATAAAGTGCTTGGTTATTTAAAAGACTTTGAACTACCGATGTAGGCATCTTCTCATTCTATGGGGCTTTTGGTTGGATGAAAAATTGAGAAATTAAAACAGCCAAGCCCCAAAAAAAGGAGTTTATTCAACAGACTGGAATATGCTTTCTCTATTTACAGAGCAATTAGTAAATAACATGGAAGATTTTTTATATTAATAAACAAGACCCCGATTCTAATATGCAACTCGGGGTCTTGTTTTCATTTATACGGTACGAAGGTCATGGATTAAGAAATTTTTTCTTTCAAACAGTTCGGAGTGAATAGTCAGTTTTCTATGCTCTTTTTACTTTCCGAAAAGTTCGATTTTTCCTGTTTCGTTGGATAATTTTTGATACATACCACTAATAACGTAAGTAAAATTTGCAGATTGTTCTTTATTTTCGTTGGATAATCAAGATTTCAGAGAAGTAAAAATTGTATCATTTTACTTAATGGGGTAAAATTAGGAAAAAAGAACTGTGAGGGTAATGGGATGACCACCACTGTAAGACAAACAGTAGAACAAATTCATAACGATAATAAAAATAGAGATGCATTTCCTTCAATAAACGGATATTTTTATCAATTCGAGTTAACTTTACTCCATATTCTTGATGATGGATCTGGGAACGATGCGTTTGAAGATGTTGATTGCCAATCAAGTTACATGATTGAGAAAATCGAGGATTATGTTAAATACTATGAAAAAGACGGAAATAATTTTATTAGGGTTGCACAAATTAAACACCATGCAAACTATGCAGGCCCAGCAACATATTATGATGCGGTGATGTTTCTTTATTACAATTACTTGAATTTTCTAGAACGAAACATTGTTGACACAGAATATGTGGCGAGAATTTTTCATTATGATCGCTCCAAAGAAAAAGGGAACATGAAACCTATCTTAGACTCTGCATTCATAACATCTGAGAATAAAAAAAAGAAGCAAAAAGAAGCCGATGAGGAGAGTGAACGAAAGACAGGGATACCAGTTCAACGTAACGATGACGTTTTAGATAAAATTTATGAAACTGGGTTAGACAGTAAAGATAATAGAGAAGCCTTTGCAACTATTGCAAAATTTGTTAAAACTGAGAGTCATGAGGATGTTACCGAAAGTCTAAAAAGCAAACTTAAAGAACGATATCAAAGCCTATATAAACATAATAGTGAAGAATTCTTATATGCAGCATCAGTAAGTAAGTTAATAAAAGAAGGAAAAATAGGAAACGAATTATCTTTGAGAGATTTAGATGTTTATTTTAACGGTGAGGTGGAGCAGTTAGAAAACTTCTATGCTCTAAAAATATCAGACTATGTAAAGGGAATAATTGATTCAAATATTCTTAGTGTTGAATTGAATCGATCTGGTAGGGATGTTTACGAGCAATATAAAGATATATATATAGAAATTGCTCGCTTTATTGAAGAAAAATTTAAAATCAACGAGTACCGAAAATCTTTTTTACTTTCTACAAGTCCAAAGGAAATGAGGAAGTTTGAAGCCAATACTTTAGAAGAATATATCGCTTTTACTGAAGCGAGTGATGCGATTTCGCAACTATTATCTAAACTTTCCAAAATCATATTTCACTATTTGGATTCTGGAGGAGAGGCATTTGATTTAAATGACTGGTTTAAAATTAATGAGCATGGTTGGTTATTTGATTATCCAGGTGAGCAAAGAGGGATAGGTGTTATTACTGGCGATTTTTCATACGATGTGTTCTCTTCATTAAGGCATATTCTTCCACGATTGAAGAACGAAAAGTTAAGGCCTGACGTTTGGTACGTTAAACATGATGATGGCTTTTTTAATGCTTCTCAAAGTATGAAATATGATCATGATTATTCAGATGTTCCAATAGAAGGAGAGGAAGAACTTCTTCCTTACTTTTGTGATCCTGCGGAGGATCACTTTCACATGCAATGCCTAAGATGTTTATCGCTCGGAAACTACTCTAATTCTAAGATCACCGAGATATTTATTCATGGTTGCCACAGAGAGGAATGAGATAGACTTGAAAATAGACATAGTAAGTCAATTTCTAAAAGATCATAATTTTAAAGAAAAAGAGTATCTACGCACATGGTCAATTAGAAATGCACAAGGAGAGAAAGAAGAAATTAGTAGAAATATTCTCCCTTTTGATAGAGTTTTTGTTGATAACAACGAAAAAGAAATTTATATCATCGAAGAGAAGCTCAATTACTTTACTGTTGAAGATATCAACAAAATGGAAAATGATATCCTTGCTTTTATTCAATTTTTATCAAACAAAGATTCAATAAAGTATAACATCAACTTATTGCTTCTTTGCCCACTTAATGCAGCAGATAAAACAAAAGAGATAACAAATTTATTAAGCTTCGAAAGAAGTAAATACACATGTAGAAAAATAATATTAAATACTGCTAATGCAGACTTTGAACAAGAGTTAGCGATTCTTCCATCTTTCCCTATAAATTTAAACCACAACCTTTCTAAAGAAAAAGTAGATTTATTAAATGACAGGATAAAAAAAGTTGTTGATGAGGCCATATTTCAAGAATTATTGAGAGAAGCAGATGAAATAAATTTAGAAGAAATACTTAATAATTTAGTAATAGAGGATGATAATCAAAGTGAATAGTAATTTTTTAATTAAAGATGTAGAAATAAAAAACTTTAGAGGTTATTCGAATCAGAAGTTTGATTTTTTTAAAGATAAACAGGATTATCGAGGGTTAATATTGTTAGGTGGACCCAATGGGTACGGTAAAACGTCTCTGATGGATGCAATTGAGTGGTGCTTTACAGGAACAGTTCATAGATTGAAAGAAGACTTTGGTACGAGAAGAGATAGTAATAACAAATTGCTAAAGTCGTTAATAAGAAATAATCCCAGTGATATGGAAGTATGGGTGAAGATAAACGTATCATTTAATAATGAGCAGTTAGAATTAGAGCGTTTATTTGACCAGACAGATGAAAGTAAAGCTTTCTATCCCGAAAATAGCAATTTTAAAGTTAATGGCCGTTTAATTAAACAAAAAAATACAATTGATTCTATAATCGGAAAACCTATTGCAAATGATTTTTATGAGCGATTTACATGTTCTTATGAGAAGAATATTACAATCTACGAAAAGAACAGGACAGATATATACGCAATGTTTTCTTCTTTTTTAGGAGGAACGAAAGATATACAAGTTGCTATTGGGAATTTGGATGGTGTTGAAGCAAATGAAGGTATTATAACTAAATTAGAGAACAAAATTAATTCAGACTATAAACCAAGCTATATTAGATTAACGGATTCTTATGAAAAGTTAGAAACTAAGTTAGGTGAATTACTCAAAGAAAAAGAGACAAGAGATGATATTGCTGAAATAATCAATGATTATCCAAAGGATAAGGTTTTTGATGATGAAATAATACCATCCATGTCATTACACGAAATTGGAGAAGATATTGATAAAAAGTTAGTCCAATTTAAAGACCAAAATAATAAACTGAAGAACTTAAGCTTTCTTAAAGAATATAGTTCAGTTTATCACGAGTCCAAATCCTATAAAGAAATATTAGAAAAGGAAAAAAAATACAACAGTTTTATGCAACGAGTTTATCAACCGTATAAACTTAAAGAAGAAGATATACAAAGCATCCAGGGAAAAAATCTTGAAGCCATAAAAAGTGAAAAAGAAATATTGGAGTCAATTAAAATAAATATAATGAAATTTCAGAAGCCAACTAAAGAAGGAGCCTTAAAGTTAAAGGAGTTTAGTCAAGAAATTATTGATAAAGACGATGTTCATTTAGCATCCTTTGAAAAGGTTGAATCGCTGCTTCTGTCCCATGAGTCATTATCAAATCAATTAGAAGGATTCAAGACACCAGATAAGGCACTTAATGCATTGCGAATGTTAATTGACCATACTGAAGGATTTCAAATACATCGAGAAAATGAACACAAAGCATGTCCGTTATGCGGTAGTGAAGAAAACTTCTCTAACAAAGAATTGGAACTTGCAATGGTAGCGCGGGACGTTTTGGGTGTAGTTGATGAAAAAAGAGCAGAGCTTCAGAAAAAATTTGATGATTGTGATTTGGATATAAAAGAGATGTATAAGACATTTTATGATTATTTATTCGGCAAAATTGGAAACACTTTGCTTGAATTGACAAAAGCGATCAATAATTTCACCAGTCTTCAACCATATATCTTAGGCTGTGCTTCTTTCTCAATGGATATTAATCAACTCGATCAATCTTTTCTAGAAAAAAAGCAAGAAGAATTCAAGAATCAATTGGAAGAAGAGATAGTTCTTGCAACACTAGAAACAAGTATTTTGGAGCAACTAGTAACTGAACAAGGTGTTCTTTTGGCAATCAGTAGTCATCATAACCAGGAACAGCAAGTAAACATACTAGAATTTAAAGCATTTAATGCTGAAGATAAAATCAATGGGTTAACACAATTTATTGATTATTATCAAAAAATACTAGAAAATACAACTAATTCTATTGATATTAAAGATATCAAACTAGATTTATTAGTGGATAAAATTATTAACTTGAATAAACTTATCCAGTTGGTGGAGAGTGATAAAGAAATCCAAAATTTTTCTTCTGAAATGAAGGAACAAAAAGAATTGCTTAACGAAAGTAAAAGAATATACACAAGAAGGCAGAAGGAACTTGATGAATTCAAAAGAATCTCAAGAGAATTAAAACGCCTAAGAGTTCAATGGGATAAGGAAAAGGTTGATGAAATAAAGGAACCTTTGCAAAAAATTTATAGAAGAATTAATAGACACACAAACATCAAAGATATTAATTTATTAATTGAAGGCAGAACTAATAAAATTGCTGGGTTGTGGGCGAATACGAATGAAGATGAAGAAATATTTGCGACTAATATACTAAGTGCTGGACAATTATCTGTTGTTGCTCTTGCAATTTTTATCTCTGTTGCTTTAGGTCAAAAGGAGAGTCCTTTTAAATGTTACTTTATGGACGATCCTATTCAAACCATGGACGACCTTAATATCCTATCTTTTATAGATTTGTTACGCGCAGAGTTGGCACCAGAACATCAATCTGGAAATCAATTCGTAGATCAATTATTTTTTACCACTTGCGATGAAAAGTTGGAAAGACTCATCTCGCATAAGATGAAAAGTTTTGGTGTTAATTTTTCACATGTTCATTTCACTGGTTACGGTGATTTTGAAATGAAAGTTTAAAAAAACAGACGTGGCTATTCACGTCTGTCTTTCTAATTGATTTCAATGTCTTTTAAATAAAGAACTGCTAAGCAAATAACTTCTGGCAAAGTAGAACCTTCTATTTTAAATAATGGAGTGTTGTCTTTATTGAGTCTAACTAGAGTACATTCATATTTGTCTTTAGATATCAGGATTTGAAAATTGATACTAAAGTCTTTTAATATCCTTTCAGATAAATCAATGGCATCTGATAGCCTTGTGCAATAACGCCATTGGCCCAAATCATAGTGTTTTCGGTACCAATTCACGCCTTCCTTTGTATCAAAGCAATTGAATTTTAGTACATCTCTAGCAATTAATAAATTTTTTTCCGCGTTAGTCATTTCGCCCCAGTGATAAATCATAAAAACCGACTCCTTTTTTCTTAATTATACTTCCAATACTATAATATGGTAAAAATATCCATTTTAAAATGGGATAGTGAATGAGGGTATTTCCTACAAATATATGTAAGTGATATATAAATAGGTGTATTATCTCAAAGTTTTTCTAATAGTTGGTGGAATAAATCTCGATGAATGTTAGGGATTTTGCTGAAGTGCTGTTGCAAATATCGGATTCGTTTATAAGATTATGAAAAACGTTAAAAAAATTTAAAAATTTTCTGATTTATAAGTGCTTTCTTTATATTTTGAAAAATATATAAAAATGGTAATTTATTCTACGAAGTAAATGAACAAGACCCTAAATCTAGAATTAATGGCGGGTCTTGTTTTCTTTTATTTAGTACGAAGATCATGAATGAGAAAGTTCTTTTCCTTCCAACAGTTTGGTGTATATAAAAATTCAAGTGAAGACCATTGATTTTGTATATATCGACCTTTTGAAAACGCAAGCAATTCTCTTTCATGAATGGTAAACTTGACGTGTTCCTTTTGTTTGCCAAATAATTCATATTTTAAGTCGCTTGTCATTGGGCAGTAAAACATAGGTTTCGGATTTCCCATACCAAACGGTTCTAAGGCGTCTAAATCATCAAATAACGCTTTCGGAAATTTCTTTATATCAATTTGATTGGTATATTGGATGATTGGCTTTAAAGGCTGTCCACTCATGACTATGAGTTGGATCGCTCTTCTGAACGATTCAATTTTGTCTACTTCAATGGTTAATCCCGCTGCACCTTCATGGCCGCCATACCTTATGAGAAATTCCGAACAACTTTCAATTGGTTTAATAATGGAGAAGTTTGTGCCTTGCACCGTTCTTGCGGAACCTGTTCCTGATTGAGAAATAACGATGGCTGGCTTTTGGAAATTTTCTGCAATCTTTGCTGCAATAATTCCAATGATTCCATGATGAAAGTCACCATCTACAACAATAATCTGGTCACGATTCCAACCATTTAGCAAAATTCTTTCTTCGGCTACTTGATATTGGTTGAATGACAAAGATCTTCTCTTACCATTAATAGAGATTAAGCCTTTTAACTCTTTTTCATTCGTATGTGAATTTATCAATACTTGAACGGCTCGATTTGGATCATCAATTCGTCCAACAGCATTAAAAATAGGTGCCAGTTGAAAGGCAATTTTCGAACTGTCTATATGCATTATATGAAGTAAGTCGATTAGTTTTTTCAAAGTTGGATGAGGATTGTTATTCATTTTATGAATGCCAAGAGAGCAGATGACTCGATTTTCTCCATCCAATGGCATTAAATCTGCAATCGTCCCCAATGCCGCCATCTCAATAAACTCCCACATATATTTTTCCCAAGATAACTTAGTTGTGACTTGAAATAATGCTTGCACCAATTTAAACGCAACCCCTGCACCAGAAAGATTCGGATAAGGGTATAAATTATCTATTCTTTTGGGGTTGATAAAAGCATAACAATCGGGAGATTTGGCCAAAATCTCGTGATGATCGGTGACAATCACCTCAATGCCTTTTTCTTTTGCTACTTTTAACGCATCATGGGCGCTTGAGCCATTATCGACGGTAATGATAAGTGTTGCACCTTTACTCGAAATTTCTTCTACTGCTTTGACAGAGATACCGTATCCTTCATGCCTAATGGGTAAACGAATAGACACATCCGCACCAAAATACTTTAAACAAGTATAGAGAAGTGTGGATGAACTGATACCATCGAAATCGTAATCACCGAAAATTACAATACACTCTTGCCGTTTCAATGCTTGGATAATACGAACTACCGATTTTTTCATATCGTTTAGTAGAAAGGGGTCATGCAGATCATTAACGGATGGAAATAAAAATGTCCACACTTGTTCTTCCGTTTTAATTCCCTGCTGGAAGATTTTATACATTAGCAGAGGATTTAAGCATGTTTGCTTCGCTAAGTAATGGATGAAGTTTTTATTCGGATGGCATTCTAATGAAGGATTTATTTCTTGCCACGTATTCATACTTTTGTAATTCATCGATATACATCTCCCGTAAAACTTGCCTTTTCTAACTGTTCTATCCAGATTTGTTCAGTATTATACAAATAATTAATAGGTATATTTTTCTTCTTTTCTGGAAATACGAGAATCAATGAATGGAGGAGAATATGAGGATGAAACCATTTTTAAACAAAATTGCAATCGATGAATCAGAAACACTCAGCAGTTATCTGTTTAGACTTTTTCAGTGTAACTACCATGAAGTCCCGTTTGGAATATTTAACACTGACTTCACTAAATATTCATTTGTGCAAAATCAAATAAATGAAGATGCTTGTAAACAATTGAGTTTTATCACAGGACAGGAGGCTCTTTACCAATTATCTTATAAAAGCATAAATATCGACGCTGATAAGGCACATCTTTTATTTTTAAAAACCCAATCAAAGTGCTGCCCACTTTGCTTGGAGGAAAAAATTTATCAAGATTTCACGTGGGGATTTAACCACATCTATGTTTGTTTGAAGCATCATATTTATTTATTAAAAGAATGCAACCGTTGTAAAAAAACATTCCGAATATATGCACTTTATAAAAATAAGTGCAATGGTTGCGGTCAGCCACTTTCCAAATTAAAAGCAGAATCGGTTACTGATGCATTAATTTTGTCATCTCAAAAGGAATTTTCCGACTTATTTTGTGGCTGGAGGGAGAAGTTTTTAGATGTTTTTGATATCAATGATATTTTTTTGGTGTTGACTGCTTTTTCCCAATTGTTTGATGGATTGAAGAGTTTGACCCAAACGAATGTCCCCATCTATAAATCAGAACACACAAACAGAATTCCAATTACGCAAGAGGGGATGATTTTTTTCTTGACCGATATATATTGGCTATTTAAAGATTTCGATACGCGTTTCCCGTTGTTTTTAACAAAAGTATTCGAACAAGAGGCAACTAGAAAAGTAAGGAGAAAACGAGGCAATTTTGAAAACATCATCAAATCCCATTCGAATTTACAGTTTATTTATGATGCTTATCAGAAATATCGCCATGATCATTTTGTTCAACCAATGAAAGTCCCGAAAAACATTAAAAGTTATGATTCATATGCATTGGACTATATTCAGGAACATTACTTTACCAGTAAACAATTAAAGGAAGAATTCGGTCTTTTTGATAGAGAATTGCTATTTTTAATCCAATCCGATTCATTTAAAGACTGTTTCATTAACAATGGTAACACGATTTATTTTTATAAAGATAAAACGAAAAAATTCCTTGATACATTTTTTAAGGATAAAGCAGACCGTGTAAGGGCAGGGGAAGTAGCTGAACTTTTGGGTATTTCTATTGATCGAGTAACAGACTTGAAAAACAATGGTTTGTTAGATTACAGCCCCTATTTAAAAAATGATAAATCATTTTCGAAAAAGCAAATTAACCAACTGCTAAATTCACTAAAACCTCAAAGAACAACCAATACCGAAAACATGATACCTTTCAGTCGGTGCTTTGCTAAATTTGCTACATCAGGATTGTCCGTGACACAATTAATTTCATTTATTAGAGAAAACGGATTAATTGCCTATACACAAATCATTCCCTATAAATTTAGTGATTTGTGGTTTGATGTAAATGATTTAATCCTTCGATTAAATGAAAAACGTATTTATACAAAAGGCTATAATTTGAAACAGGTAGCCCAGAAACTAGGATGTGCAGAAGGTACCGTTATGAAATATGTAAAAGCAGGGTTATTGGGTCATCCAAACATAGAAAAACAAAGTAGCGAAGTTTTTGCTTACCGTTTTGACCCGAAAGAAATCGATTTGTTTAAGGAAAGATACCTTTCAACCAAGGAAGTTATGAAGGAATTCAACGTATCGGGAACACTTATTAATAACGCTGTATACAGAGGTGCGGTAAAGAATTATTCAACAGGAATATGTAGAAAAACAATCATCAACAGAAAAGAGTTTGAAGAGTACAGAGCAAGGTTGACAGGCAAGGTGAAAACTTAAAAAACAGAAAAGACCATTGCGAGTATTAATCCGTTCATTCGCCTTGTACAAAACGTAAATTAACAACACTTAAGAAAAAATATTTGCGGGAGAATTTAGCAACGGGTGGGAAAGTATAAGAATGGATTGAAATGTACTTGGAAAGAAAAAGTGCTAATTATTAGTGGAAATGCAGATGATTAGCACTTGATTGTAACCAATGAAATTTACCACCTTTGACATGGTTTTCACTCCCGAATTATAAGAATTTCACCATAGAGTGCTAGGTTATTTGCCACTAAAAACCTTCTAGTGATTAAAGATAGAAAACATCATTTTGATGAACGAAAATGTTATGGTTGTAATCCAATTTTGAGAAATATTACATAATCAATCCATTTGAACAAGCAACATATTGCAAAAATAATAGCAATTTGAAATAATTGTTATTAGAATAAAAGACAGAAAAGTTAGGGCGACATCTAATTTACAATACTTACCCGAACGGACAATCCGATTTCCACATAATAAAACTGTTTATTTTTATTTTAAAGGGATTTTACAACAACAAGTAGAATCCAAGAAGAATAAGAAATTACAAGGGGGAGGAAATTTGTATATTGAAAACATTAGGCAAGCCATTAAAGTAATGAAAGATGAACAGTACGAGGAATTCTTAAATAAATTGAGAAACAATCTAAAATACAAACTTGGTACGAATATAAAACCATCAGAATTAAAAATACAAGTTGAAAAATTTATAAATAAACAAACAGATAAAATATCCATTCGATATTTAGAAGGATATTTATTAACCTTGGATGAGTTCTCAATAGATGGCGGTTTAAAAGCCATTTTTGAGGGCAAAGTGACTGCTGCAAATACTTGGAGAGATTTATTAATTATTTCAACTAAAGATCAACCATTGCCACAAGATATAAAGATTAATCTTGATGATGATCTATTAATAAATGAAATGAAAGCATTGTTTTTCAATGCATTAAAATATTGTACAAACGAAAACAAAGAAACGTTCCGAAATAATCTACATATTGTTAATAGTTTTTTATCTATTCGTAAGGACTTGGAGTAATAATCCAAGTCCTTTTTTAAATCATTTTTAAAAAATAAGTTTTCGTTGTTTATGATTTACATATTTAGTTAAAGATATAATTGTAATGTAAATTATAAATTACCTAAATAAATACCGATAAAATATTTTTTTACAAAAGAGTTATGAAAAATATTTTTATTTATGACTTTTGCGTTTTTTAAACTATCTCAAACTGGAGAATTTTACAGCATGCAAAGCAGAATAGTACCGACTAAACTAGGAACAGAAAACCAAGATGAAAGGCAGTGGTCAGGGGAACATGTGAGAATTATAAGCCTTGGATAAACATCCAAGATTTCTCGTCTAGTGGATTAGCCACGAGGGCCAAAGGTTGGAAAATAAATCGGATTTACCGATTTTTTAAAAATATGGAAGAACAGAAGGTGTTCATGTGGGAAAAATTCCTATTGGAGCAGGCACGAAATTTCTACTAAATAATCGAGCATATGAAATCGAAGCAGAAATTGAAAAGAATGTTTATTCAGTCTTTGATATCGAATTTCCTTTAGTTAAAAAAAACTATTCATACGAACAGTTATCGAAGCTTCTTCAGGAAAGCAAATTAGAGTTTAGCGAATATGGAAAAAACACGAAAGGGGATTTCGTTAAAAAATATGATTTTGATGATTTCTCTATGCTCCCTGAGGAATTACAAAAAAAGGCATTATTTCGTTATGAGGTGATAAAACCTCTCGTTTATTTAGAAGTGGATTTCTTAAGTCCTTATATCGATATGCGTGTAAATGAATTTGAAGCAAAAGGAGAAAAAGTTTCAAGAGCAAGTATCTACCGATGGTTAAGTGATTATCGAACAGGGAATTATGACATTCGTTCATTAGTGTCTAGTTATCACCGTCGTGGTAAAGGAAAAAGATTAAATAAAGAAGTCGAAATGGTTATTGAACGCTTTATTGATAAATATTATCTTGCCAAAGAGCGTCGTACAGTTAAAACTATTTTTGAATTAATTAGCCATCAAATCAATGTAGAGAACAAATCACGATTGCCCTCGAATCAATTGCAACTACCATCTGAATCAACTGTCCTAAGAAGGATAAAAGAAAGAGACGAATTCGAGATAACAAAATCAAGAAAAGGAAAAAAAGCAGCCTGGCAAAAGTATGGACAGGTACAACTTTTTGATAAGCCTACTTATCCATTACAGCGTGCCGAAGTGGATCATACACCTCTCGACTTATTTGTGGTGGACACTAAAACACGTCTGCCTATTGGGAGACCTTGGCTTACGAGTGTATTAGATGTGTTTACAGGTTATCCTTTAGGTTTTTATATCGGATTTGAACCACCATCGTATACATCCGTCATGCATGCATTAAACCATGCCATTTTTTCTAAAAAAGATCTCAAGGGAAAATATAAATTAGAAAATAATTGGGTTGCTCACGGTCTTCCTGAACTTTTAGTGGTTGACAACGGAAAGGAATTTTTGAGCAAACATTTAGAAAGTGCTTGTCTACAATTAGAAATGGAGTTGTATCACTGTCCAGTAAAAAGTGCTTGGTATAAAGGGGCAGTGGAACGTTATTTCAGGACCATTAACCAAAGTTTACTGCACCAGACAAAAGGAACGACGTTTTCAAATGTGTTAGATAAAGGTGAGTATAATCCAAAGAAGAATGCCATCATTGGCTTCGAAAAATTACTAGAATATATTTACAAATGGGTTGTGGATTATTACGCCATTGACTTTAACAGTGGGGTCAAGGGAGTGCCATTACATTTATGGGAAAAATCATTCGAAGTTATTCCAGCTCCTGCTTTACCATCTTCTGGTATTGATTGGAAAATTGCCTTGATGAAATTAGAAAAAGGAAGTATTCAAAGAACAGGCATTCGGTTTAAACATCTCTTCTATCAGTCAGACAAATTGGCTTTTCTCCGACACAAAATAGACAGTAAAGCCAATAAAAACTCTGTGGAATTTAAGTATGACCCAACGGATTTATCCAAAATATTTGTTTATGATCCATTCGATTATTCGTACATCGAAGTTTTGTGTACGGATCAAGCATACGCGGATGGATTAAATGAATATACCCATAATGTAATCGTGAAAAAACTAAACGAGGAAAAGAAAAGCATTGATAAAGCAGCATTAGCCGCTGCACGACATGCACTCGTACAAATGCTAGAAATCGAAGAAAAACAAACCCTGACAGAACGCAAAAATATTCTACGAATAAAAGCAGTAAGCTCCAATCAGGAATGGACATCAGATAAAAAAAAACCAAAAACAGTTGAAGAAACGGGATCAGCAAAAGTATTTGACGACACAGAAGTGAAAATGACAAAACCAAAAAAGGATAAAAAAATCATCAATCTTTATGAAGGGGAAGATATGGATGAAGAATGGGAGGTTTGGGATGCAGAGTAGGGAGATATATCAATCGATGAGCAAGGAAGAAAAATATAAAAAAATTAAAAATATGCGGATTATTTATCCACGCTTTAAAAAAGGATTGGAGTTAATCGAAAGGTGTCATCAATCCATTCTCTCTTCTAACGACCCGCAATGCTTGTTGATTACAGGTCTTTCGGGGTCAGGGAAGTCTACGATTTTTGATGCCTACATTAAAAAACACGATAAAATCGTGTATGAAGAAACACGAACAAAAAAAGTGATTCTTTATGCTGAAATTCCAAGTCCTACGACCATCATTTCGTTTTTAGAGGCGTTACTAGAAAAACTCGGTGACCCTTTTCCAACAAGCGGGAACAAAGGCAACAAACATCGAAGATTGGTCAATTTAATTAGGGACTGTGGAGTGGAACTGATTATGTTGGATGAATTTCAGCACTTTGTTCATCCCCATAATAAAAAAATTAATTATGATGTATCGGATTGCTTTAAATCGATTGTTAACTTGACGAAAGTGCCTGTTGTTTTATTTGGGTTAAGTGAATCAAAGGATGTGCTGAATTGTAATCCGCAACTGAAAAGGCGATTTTCGATGGTGTACAACCTTTCACCATTTAGCTGTGATAATGAAATGCAACGAAATGAGTTTGCAAAACTCCTTTATAATATCGACCAACAACTTCCCTTTGAAGAGTTGAGTGGTTTTGCTAGGGAGGACATGGTGGATCGATTTTATGATGCAACAGGTGGCTTGATGGATTCTATCATGAAACTCATCAAAGACGCTGCAAGGTTTGCCATTGAAGATGAAAAATCAAAAATTGAATTAACAGATTTAGCGAGAGCTTATCACTTGCATTCGCATTTGCATGATGGGAAAAACAAACATCCGTTTCACTCCACGGTCGAAGCGTAAGATAATCGGTACAAATCGGACAGTTCACACGAACTGTCTTTTTTGATGGCATCGCTGTTTAGCACATCTATTTTGGAAACTGTCGAAAAATGTCTAATTTTTTACTGACATTTTCTGATTTTTGAGGTAGGTTATAAACAATTTTAAGATGCTTGGGATTTTTGAGAGGAGGGAAATAACAGATGACTCAAAAAAAGAGAAGAAAAAAGCCGAATATTTTTTTGACAGGGCTGTTGGCGTTTACAATGTCCACAACCTTGTTTTATGTGCCAAATGCAACGTGGAATATTGAAAACAATGTTGAAGCGTTATCTATCGGCAATAGTCGAACGTTTAATAATACAAGTACAGGAATAAATGGTGCAAATATCAATAATTCTTCAGGAACATTAGGCGGAACAATAACAATGAATAGTGGAATGTATAGTTGGACAGTTCCTGAAACAGGATTATATAAAATTGAAACCTATGGAGCACAAGGAGGACAATCATATACTGGGGTTGATGGTGGTAAAGGGGCTGGAATGATTGGTAATTTTAATTTGGCAAAAGGAGAAACACTCATAATATTAGTTGGTCAGGAGGGGAATAAAAACCCAACTACAAGCAACTATGGAGGTAGTGGTGGTGGTGGCACTTTTGTAACAAAAGGTACTTCTTACACTACATCAATACCATTAATTATAGCAGGTGGTGGTGGCGGAGCAGGAAATACTAACAATGTTGGTACAATGAATGGAGCAACCTCTGAAAATGGCCAACCTGGTCTAAATGGTGGATCTGGAGGAACTGGAGGAAATGGCGGAGCTGTTTTTGGTCAAAATGCTACTGGTGGGGGTTTTTATTCTGGTGGCAGCAATAATGCAAATAGTTATGATGGACGTGGTTTTAAACAAGGGGGAGCGGGAGGGGCCGCGAGTTGTGGTAATTCAAATGGTGGAGCATTCGGTGGAGGTGCAGCAGATTGTGGAGCCGCAGGTGGTGGCGGTGGTTATTCAGGTGGTGGAACAGGAGGTTGGTCGCCATCAGGCTCTGGCGGAGGCGGTGGATCCTATAATTCAGGAACAAATCAATCAAATACCGCAGGCGTAAAAACAGGTCATGGACAAGTGGTTATCACACAACTTCTCCCAGAAATTTCTACGCAATCACCTACTAATGGGACAAAATTTCAAAATAACTATATAGATGTTAGTTGGATGCCTGAAACTTTGCCCACAGGAGTAACCATTAGCAAATACGAAATAAAAGCAGGTACGACTTCAGGTGGAACGAACTATGTTCCTGTAACGAACAAAGGAACAACAAATAGTCATCGTATTACAGTTCCCGCAGGAACACCAGGGAATACGACTATTTATTGGAGTGTACGTGCATATGACCATGGTGGAAACGCAGGGCCATGGAGACAACAAACCGTTATTTACTCCAATAATGTGCCGACTATCACGTCGACTACCAACATCCCTGCAAATCTTGACGTCAGTCTGGAAAAGAGAAATCATCAGTTCTCGATTAATAGCCTAAAAGATCCTGATGATTTCAACTATGTCACATTATTTGCGGATGTTTTAGACAAAAACGGGATTGTTGTCGCAGGAAGTAAAAAACAAATTGTGTTGGATTCGAGCCTCGTTTCCTCGGCTCAATTAATCAGCGGTACAGCTACTGAAAAAGATGGTAGCTTACAAGGTCCTTTGAATCATACAACTCCGTTTAATCTAAAGCTATCCTTACAGCCTGATTTCACAAGCGGAAAATTCGACTTAACATTAACAAAAGCTGATGGAGTTACGAATGTTATTAAATCAAATCAAAAATTAATTACAGGACGTACGATGCAACCGACTTCGGATTCAGTACCTGAAATTTTTACGCTTCGGATTTATCCTGAAGATAGACAAAACACGAATACACTCGCTTCAGGCGCTTTAGCAAGTGTGCCTGATGTCACACCGATTAGTATTCCTTTTACATCTGATACCCGAAACTACTTGCCGAATCTAACCAATGTCAAACATGACGTGGCAGACCGTGTGTTCTCAGAAGCAGAAGGCTTTAACCGTATTTCGGTCACAGGTCATGTGGATGATTCAGATCCAGCGGATACAGTCACCATGTATTATGAAATTCAGCCCAAAGCTGCTAATTACAGCATTGAAGTAAAAAGTTCGGGAGGAAAAATGATCCCAAAATTCGGTGTAGCCACGCAAACATTCGATCCGAAGGTGGATAAAGATTTCGCTTTTACTTATCAGGTTACACCTGACTTGGATAGTGGCAATTATGCCCTGCTAGTTTATGGCTATGATTCACAAGAAGGTATTGGCGATTATGTCGAAATTCCATTTACGGTCGACCGTGGGGGCCCAACGATTGACTTTATGGCGGAATACACAACGGCAGGCGGACAAACCATCACCATGTCATCCGCTCAAAAACAACTAGTAGCTTCTGATAATAAGGCCAAAATCTATTTTACCCCGAACAACTATGCGACATTTGAATATGCAGGGTATTTAATTCGTAGCGGGACCGTAAAAGATATGCGGATTCGCGGAGCATTCACCAATGACGTGAAAGCAACGTTCATTGGTGTCGACTTTGGAAAAGACCCCATTACCTTAATGAATGGGGAGCAAACGGACTTTAAACTCGGTGACGTGATTGTCTTCAAATTTAAAGCGACTTCTGCAACAGGCATTGTCACACAAAAAGATGTGCGTATCTTAATTGCAGATGATAACTCCACATTTAATCCAATCAATGATGCAAATCTTCCAAACATTCCTTGATGAAAATAGTTAAAGGAAACCATTTAGTTACTTCTTAATGGTTTCCTTTTTTGTGCTAAAAAAGAAATATAACTAATTACCAGCCATTTATATACCTTTTATCTAAATGGTGCAAAATGCAAACAAGGATATAGGTAAAATTGGGAATAAAATAACTGGATAGTTAGCATATTCTTTGGAACCCTAAACAGGAATTAATTCTTGTTTAGGGGTGAATGTATGTTACCGCCATTTTTAAATAAGGTCTTACCGAAAGAGCACGAAAGTTTGCACTCATTTATTTTTAGAACCATTGAAGAAAATTATTATGAACGGTGGAAGGATGTATTTCCTCTATATGTTCCATTTGAAAACTATAATGGAAATGAAATAAATAGCGATTCTAAATGGCTCCCTTTTGCCGAAAGTATTGTCAACGATTCAAATCAGGATATTAACAAAATGGTCTGTAATCAATATGATAGTCGCTTTTATCCAATGGATGATAAAAAACACATCAAACGAAACTTTTATTTTCGAATGATTTATTTACGAAATTGCACAAAATATTGCCCCGCTTGCCTAAAAGAAGATTATTATCATCGAATCTATTGGGACGTTTCTTTTCTAACGGTTTGTACAAAGCACAACGTTCAATTAATCATGGATTGCCTAAAATGTAAAAAACATATCCCTTTACATTCATTGCTAGGCCGTCAGTGCAAATGTGGCTATCACTTTATTGATTCACCACATGTATCGGTTGAAGAAAAAAACATTATAAAAATTCAAAAAGTATTTTTAGACGCCCTACTTGATTACCTAAATAAAGTAAAGAGAAGTGATAATTGTCACTTAGACGGTAAAGAATACCTTCGTTTTTTTTGTGTATTTTTTCGTTTGCTCAAATATTTACCAATAAAAGACTTTAATCGAAGCGAAACTATTTCAAATTTCCATCACTTCTGTTCAAACATGACTGAAATAAAGGGGTACGAAATCGAATATATGACTTTCATGGTGCAGTTAATCCATGAATTAATCATTCAACCCGAGAAGGAATTATTGACGTTGTTTGCATTAAAGGATGAATTAAAAAATAGAAATGGTGGTTCAAATGCCTCATGGAAAAAATCGCTCCTTTTAAAGGAACTATTTCAACTACCAAAAGGTGATTATTACTTTGAATTTTTCACAAAATACAATTTCGAATATAAAAAGGATTATATTCATCGAAACGGCGTGGTGAAACTTGATCCATTGCAAAAAAACTATGTAGGGATTACAGATGCCGAACGTTTAATAGGGACGAGTAAACATTTTATCCGAAACCTTTGTAAATTGAATCACTTAAAACATGAAACTGTCGAAAGAAATGGGAAAAAAGTCTTATTAATTGAGAAAGAAAGCCTTTTCGAATGGAAAAAGCATATGGATGAAATTATCTCCACAAAAGAAGTAAGACATTTTTTAGGGGTTAACCACAGGCAATATCGAGAATTGATGGAGGCGAAGATGATAAAGCAAGTTCACGGACCCTCAATAGATGGTTTTCCTTGGTATTATGTCAGTAGAAAAGATGTCTTGAATTTAGACAAATTATTGCGGAGCAAATGTAAGACGATTACAGTAGTTAATGATGATTGGGTAACCTTGGACACCGCAAAGGATCGAATAGCAAAAGAGGAAATCTCATTTATTGAAATGCTTCAGTTAGTCATGAACAACAAGATTAACGTAGCCAATTTAAAATCAAAACCCATCATTGAAGGACTTTACTTTTCAATAGAAGAAATTCAAAAGATGAGAGCACAATCTTTCGGTAAATTCGCAGAGGAAAAAGGCTATGCAAAACAAGAACTGCAAAGAATATTTAGGATTCGACCACAGGTATTGAATAAATGGTTAGATACAGGGAAGTTGCAAATAAATCATACAGAAAGGAAAGGGAAAATCGTGATTTCCTATGTAAATAAGAAACAAGTGATTGACATGTTAATCGCGATAAACGAATGGACTGAAACTGAGACAAAACGTTATTTAGAATTAATGGAAGAAAAGTTTGCAAATATTTGATTGTCAGAAGGAATTCTCGAATGATTTATTCATTCGGGATTTTTGAATAAAAAAACTGATGTTGATATAACGGGTTCAATTGAAGGAGAGAAAAACGCTAATAATATTGTAAATGACAAGCTGATAAGCATTTATTTCAACAGTAAATGAGCAATATAAATGGCAAGTAAAACAAGTTCAGGACCTCAGCTGAAGTTCACTGAGTTTGTATATTATTACACAAAAAATCTCGGCATAATAATATACCGAGATTTTTTGTCTATTTTAGAATTTGAATAACAAGATAGTTTTCATCCTCAACCCAACTGCCTTTATCGATAGTTACAAAACCATTTTTTCTTATTTCGAGATCAACATCGGGCATTAGACCCTTAGGAACGATAAGAAGTTCGTAATCATCATTTCCTTCACGGTCTTTTATCCAATGCCCGTTGACATTGAACTTATTTTTAATATGAGATTTTAATTGATCTAACTGCATTTAATATGCCCCCCCTAATATCATCTAATAAGCGATTATCTCATATTTTTGTTCATAATAATAATTAAATTTCTAAAAAATTTGGTCTCTCTACTCAATACGTGCATGAAAAATGTATTTCTTTATGATTACTTGTGTATCAAAGGGCTCTCTTTTTTTGGATTAAGATTAATTATAATATTTTGAAAAAGATGTGATTAATTTAGGTAAAATAATTTCAGTATAAGGGGTAGTTGTTGTTGATACAATTGGTGCTTTAACGACTTATTTTGTTGTTAAAGCGGCCGAAAAAGCATATGTTGAAGGTGGTTACGACAAAGAGAACGGAAATTTTATCGAAATGTAAAAAAATATTCAAAATCCACTTATTAGTTAATAAAAACCGTTATTTCTTTTTCGTTTAGTTTTAAAGCAAATACCGTTTATTTCAAATATGTGCACCTAGAAAAATAAGGCTTCATATACGTGAATATGTATATCGAGCCTTATTTAACTAATAAATATACTGTTTTGACTACCAATCTGCTATAATGTGTCTTTTAAAAATCTCTTTTCTAAACATTAAGGAACGGTACAAATATTTTCAGGATTAATATGAGCTTTAATACTAGGAATACTAGAGGCACCACCTTCGTATCCTCTTGTACGCGATTGGCCTTCTTTTATAATGATTTCTCTTAACTCATTAGGGGTTTCGACATTGAACAATTGCTTAACTTGCTCAAAATGTTTTTCGGAAACTAAACGCTGCAACAATTCAATTTTTGTATATGTACCGTAAGGATACGTTTTAGGAAACCAATTATAGTATGAAGCATTATCCATTTTGATTTTATCAAAATAATATAAAAGCATATCGGTTTGAACAATGCTCTCTTTTGGATATTTCTTCGTTGTTCGTTGAATCAGCAATTCAGCGGCAATACTTAATTTGTTTAAATTTAATCGCCTTTTTCTCATTTCTTCAAGTGATGAGATATATTGATAAAAATACATAAAGGAGCCTTGTTGTAATTCCATACCATTTCTTGTTTGGAAAAAGTACGGTCGGTTCAACAAAATAGATAAATCCCCATATCTTTTTTTCTTAATTAAAATAGTATTAAGATACAAAAAGAGTTCATGTAATAAAAACTTATAATGGTCAAATTGGAGATCGTTCCATGATGTCCATTCTCTTGGTGCTTCAGTAAATCGATATAACTGCTCAAAAAAGTCAACAAAGAAGTCGATATCAAGTTTTTCTGAATTTGTACATTGGATCTCCACAAATTCAATAAAATCATCTCGCATGGGGAGAAAACTGTGAATTCTTTCATAAACCAATTGATCTAGGGGGTCTTCTTTTTGGAGAACCTCCTTATTTATTTGGAATTCGTCCAATTGCTCGAAAAAGGTTTCTTTGAATTGTTCACTTAAACCAATTATTCTACGTGGGTTTTTTTCAATTGCATCCCGAAGTTGTTTTGTTAAATTTTTTGTTTTAAAATGAGGAATCTGTTCCTCAAAAAGCCATGAAGGTGGAGTTCCATTTTTCGGTTTACTATATTGGGGTTTTTGATATAGATTTCTCAACAATTGTTCATAACCTTGTTCAAATACCTCATCGGAAGACATATCGATATATTTCCGTCCATTTAAATAGGTAGGCAGATAGGGTTTCCCTTCATCATCCTTTTCAACAACGATGGGAACAAATTTTTCTTGTTTGATATCTTGGTATATTTCTGGGGAAACGATTTGTGCTTCTACGCCAGCTCCGCCTTTACGATTATTGGCTTTTTGTTGATATCCCTTATCACATATTAATAGGACCTTATCGACAATACCTTCTCCGTTCTCGTCGGCCTTCACCATCGATTCCATGAAGGCATAGATTTCATAGCCATCTTTTAGATCCCATTTATCTAATGTAACTACGACGCCATCGTCTGCGTGCAGACGGGTGGCAAGGTCCAATACCCATTCCTCATGCTCAGGGGTTGTCCAACTGTATGAAATAAATACACGAGGGACTTTGATTTCTGTCATCAGTTTCACTCCTTTGAATTATTCTTTTCCAATTATAACCTTAACGCAAGTATCAACTCCAGATTTATTCACATTTTTCCTTATGAACACGCCAACCCAATTGCTTTACAAGTTACTACATATACCCTCTGTTACAGGGTGTAAATCGGTTCAGTCATTAAATTGATAAGAACCAATAGCATTAGGTAACCGATTGCGAAGGCGATATAAATGTAAGTCTTCATATCGTTCCTGTTTGTTGATTGTGCAGTTAGGGCCGCTATTTTGAAAATAACGGAGAATGAAATTCCTGAAATTAAAACTTGGACTAAAATTACTGCACTAAAAATGTACTGGTACTCAATCACCAACTCCCTTTAAGAAAAAAAGTAGTTGGCTTGTTCTATTCTTAACATTCAACTTCTCTATTGGATCACAAGGTGTGACCCTTTTGCTATAATCGCCACACACGAAAATTTTACCATGTCATATTTAAAACAAGCTTGCGTAAATTTGCTGAGAAAGAGGGCATCTATGCAATTACCACGGCGGAACCCGAATGAATTGTTCATTCGGGATTTTTGCATAAAAAAAGCTGTTATCATAACAGTTTCCCATCTATTTACTAAAATCCTTCGAATCCGTATCTCACTATTTGTGAAGTTCAATTTTCCTATCTCAATTTATTTGATGAGACTCCATTGCATCTCAAACTTCGTGAATGCCTGTCTCAACACTATGACTTTTGATGTTGATAAATCAAGGGTTCACATACACATCAATCTCAAATATCGTGAAGGATTACAATGGACTTAGATGTGTCGATAGAGGAGCTTCATCAAACGATTATCGGTATTGTGGCACAAATACTTGTTCAGACTTCAGCAGTACAAGATGAGCGCCGTGCGGTATATGAAATTTTACAGGATGTTCATTTAACAAGAGCCATTTCTGCGATTAAAGAAAAGGTCAACTATGAACTCCCTTATGAATTAACATTAATGGGACAAAAAGAATTAGTGGAGAGCTTTTATGCACCTACAAACATATATCCATAATGTTTTGCTTTATTATAGTAGGGCGACAAAATGGCGAGTAAGGGAGCAGGCACAATTTTTTAATCGATTATGTGTGTTAATGCAAGAAGGATATTTATTTCCTCAGGCCATTTCAATGCTATTGCCTCATCATATAAAGGCGCATGAAGATATGCAGCAGCAAATTGATGAAAAACTGAAGCAAGGGGAAGGGGTTGCAGGGATACTTGAAACTTTACAGCTGAGCAAGCATTATTTAATGGCCATCAAGGTAGCAGAAAATAATGGTCATATGATAGAAGCTTTACAAGGTGTAGCTAAGCAAATAAAGGTAAGTGAAATGACCAAGAAAAAGCTCATAAAGCTGCTGATCTATCCTGTCACGCTGATCGTATTTTTGCTGTTATTATTTTTGGTGTTTCGTACCATCTTTTTACCAAACATCGAAAGACTGGTAGCCGGCCGAACCGCAGAAACAGAAACAAGTATTACGTTGTCCACTACGTTATTACATGTTCCTGATGTAGTCATCCTCACCATTTTCATCGCAACAGGCAGTTTATTTATTGTTCGTCTCTATCTCAATCGACAGCCTACTGCACATCAACTCACCATCCTATTCAAGATTCCTTTTATTCAACGCTATATGCGACTGATATTAACAAGACAGTTTGCTGCTTATTTAGGAAGCTTACTGCAAAGTGGATTTTCATTACAAGCCAGCCTCCAACTTTTAGAAGAGCAACAACTTCAACCTTTTCTGCAAATTCTTTCGCAGCGCATAAAAGAAAGGGTTATTTTTGGAGAGTCACTAACACTTGCCGTAATGAGACTAGCTGTTTTTCAAAAGGATTTTCC
The DNA here is from genome assembly GCF_038630385.1 of Lysinibacillus sp. FSL L8-0126. NCBI lineage: Bacteria > Bacillati > Bacillota > Bacilli > Caryophanales > Bacillaceae > Lysinibacillus > Lysinibacillus sp. FSL L8-0126. The sequence goes on from NZ_CP152028.1 coordinate 3,234,232, forward strand.
TGTTTTTGTAGAGCACGGTGAGCAAAGCGGCTATTTAGGAAAAGAATTAGTGTTGTATAGCGAATTATTACTGGAAAAACAGGAACAACTTCTGCAAAAAGTATTAGCATTTGTACAACCAACCTTCTTTATCCTCATAGCAGTCTGTATAGTAGCTGCCTATGTCAGTTTATTATTACCCATCTATCACATGATTGAATTAGTTTAGGAGGGAAAAGGTGAAACGTATCAACGAACAAGCAGGGTTCACTTTAATCGAGATGCTAATTGTTTTATTAATCATTTCAATCCTTATTTTAATTACGATTCCAAATGTTACGAAGCATTTTGCTACCATTGATGAGAAGGGCTGTAAGGCTTATATATCTATGGTACAAGGGCAGGTCGAGGCCTATCGAGTAGATTTTATGACCTATCCAACATTAGATGATCTAGTGATGAAAGGCTATTTAAAAGAACATGAAACGACTTGCCCAAATAAAGCCGAAATAGTCATCACGAATGAGGGAGAGGTACGACTAGCCAATGCAGATTTGGAAACAGGGTCAAATAGCTGATGAACATAATAAAAATGGTGGTTTTACAATTCTTGAAATACTGATTGTTTTGTTTCTTGTTATGAGTTTAACAGCGATTGTTAGTAAATTTTCATTCAAAATAGCAGAAGCAAAGGAATTGGAACGATTTTTTACGCAAATGCAACTAGATATTCAGTATATTCAAACCTATAGCATGAATGAACGGCAATATATAGCAATGAAAATAATAAGTCCCAGTAATCGTTATGTTATTCAAAAAGATTTTTATACCATTTTATATGAACGTCCTTTTCCAAAAGGAGTGGAGTTTTTGAACGCAGAAAGTTCTATTCATACACTTAGTTATAATACTAAAGGAAATGTTATGTCAGCTGGAACCATTGCCTTTAAAACCCCTCAAGGAAAGAAAAAGGTCGTTATTACATTAGGACGAGGGAGAGCTAGAGTTGAATGAGTCAGGCTATTCTTTTGTAGAAACCATTTTAGCTATGGGGATTTTAACAATATTGTGTATGTCGTTAATACCGTTTACCTATACAATGAAGACGAATCTTACAAATAAAAAACTAGAACTCATCGCAGCTGAAACTGCCTATGAAGGTTTAAAGCAATATCAGGCAGTACAGCAAACAGAAGGCTCTAGGACCATTGAACAAGTAGAGTATCATTGGGAATTTGATGGACAACAAATTTGTGTCCGTTTTCAAAACATGCGTGAACTGCGCCAAAAATGTATACAAGATACAGGTGAAGTCCGTGAATGACAAAGGCTATACATTAATAGAAGCCATATTTCAATTGGTTGTTTTTGTGCTTGTATCTCATCTTTTTGTTCTTATTATGCTGTGGTTTGCTGAAATGAAATCAACCATGCTAACAGATGAACAAACAAAGTGGGAGCTATTTGTTTATGATGTAAATCATTCTCTACAGAATGTCTCTGCGTTTGCTATTCGGGAAGATCGAAAAAGAGTGAGCTTTCAAACTGCAAATACAATCCATCACATTGATTGCTATCCTAATATTATTCGTGAGCAAATAAATGGTGGACATGTTCCCATGCTAATCGGAATTAATAAATGCCAATTTAACTATACAGAAAACATGCTGACGGTAGCTGTCGAAATGACTAGCGGTATTCAAAAGGAGCGAAGCTTCTATGTGCCAATTATTGAAAAATGACAGAGGGGCTATTTTTTTGATCGCAATTGCATTATTATTTTTTGTAACTACTTTTGTTCTTGCGTATTGTATGTCTTATGAAATGCAGTTTCGAACATATGATGGGCTAGAAAAATTAAATGTTCAAACTACGATAAATTTATTAGGACAAATTTTGTCAGACAGTGTAGAATCGTAGTTATAAGAAGGTGATCCGAATTGCGAAAAATATATTTAGTTGGCTTTATGGGCAGTGGGAAAAGTGCGTTAGGAAGACGTTTAAGTTATTTATTAAAGATGCCATATTATGATATGGATCGTGAGATTGTGCGCCAGCAGGGAATGACAATTCCACAGATTTTTGAAAAATACGGAGAGGCCCATTTTCGAGAAATAGAAACAGAATTTTTGAAAAATTTCAGAGATGAGGCTTGTATTATTTCTACAGGTGGTGGCGTTGCCATTAATGCTGAGAATCGAAAAATTATGAGACGTAGTGGATTAGTGTTTTTTTTAGATGCGTCTTTTGAAGATATTTATAAACGAATACAGCATGATCCAAACAGACCCATTGTACAGAGCTCTACAAAGGAAGAGCTAGAAAGCCTGTATCATTACAGAAGGAAGTTTTACCGTGAGGTAGGACATATCCAAGTATTGACAGAAGGTAGAACTATCCGTCATATTCTAGAGTATTTAGTATTTCAAGTGAAAAGATTGAAAAACGAACGATGATTGTGTTATTGATAAATTATGTTCGTGTTTTATTATCTTTTAAAAAATGATTGCCTTTTCAATGCATTTAATGTTAGGATATAGACAAATAAGTAACTAAATGTTCATTGACTACTAAATAGTACCAAGAACTATCTTGGGCGGATGATTGTGCGGGGAGAGCGCGTGTAGACGCCACCGAAGGAGCAAGTAGTAAATGGCTATGAATCTCTCAGGTAAAAGGACTCGTACAAGACGCAACTCTGGAGAGAGCTGTAGTATAACAATAACAGCCACCAAAGGGGAAAGCCGGCTGATTGGCAGTGTGAAAACTTGCGAGCCAGTCTGGTGTAACTTTCAGGTGCAAGGACAGAGAATCCCGAAAAGGGGTTCGTCTGTCTTTTTTTATGTCCACAGGTGCTTTAAAGATTGGAAACGATACGCACTGACTGTATTAATACAAAAGCAGACGAACTACTACCAGTAAAAATGTAACGAACAATAAGGGGGCAAAAAAGAATGACGAATGAATTAAAACGTACACCTCTATTTGAAGAATACGCGAAATACGGTGCAAAAACAGTAGACTTCGGTGGCTGGGAACTACCTGTTCAATTTACTTCCATTAAAGAAGAACATGATGCAGTGCGTCATCGTGCAGGCTTATTTGATGTATCACATATGGGAGAAATTTTAGTAACAGGTCCTGATGCATTAGGTTTTTTACAAAATCTTTTATCAAATGATGTATCTAAAATTGTTAATGGCCAAGCGCAATACACAGCCATGTGTTATGAAGATGGAGGCGTTGTTGACGATTTATTAACGTATAAATTAGCTGATAATCACTATTTATTATGTGTCAATGCAGCCAATATTGAAAAAGACTATGATTGGATGATGGAAAATCAACATCAATATGATGTGACGATTGATAACCAGTCCGATGCTTATGCACAAATTGCTCTTCAAGGACCATTAGCAGAGGAAGTTCTTCAATCCCTTACTTCGACTGATGTTCGTGCCATTAAATTTTTCCGCTTCCAAGAGGGCGTTGAAGTTGCGGGTCATCAAGTATTAGTTTCTCGTAGTGGCTATACAGGAGAAGATGGCTTTGAACTTTACGGTGCTCCAGAAGATATTAAAGCACTATGGGGTAAAATTTTAGATGCTGGTCATGATAAAGGCGTAGTACCGGCAGGTTTAGGATGCCGCGATACACTACGTTTTGAAGCAGGGCTACCATTATACGGTCAAGAGCTATCGGCAACAATTTCTCCACTTGAGGCTGGGATTGGCTTTGCTGTGAAATTAAATAAAGAAGACTTCATTGGTCATGAAGCATTAGTAGCGCAGAAGGAAAATGGTCTTACACGCAAATTGGTAGGCATTGAAATGATTGATAAAGGCATTCCACGTCATGGCTACAAAGTGTTCAAGGACGGTAAGGAAATCGGTGAAGTGACAACGGGTACACAGCTTCCTTCATCTAAACGTAATGTTGGTCACGCTTTAATTGACAGTCAATTCGCAACAATCGGAACTGAGCTAGAAATCGAAATTCGTGGGAAACACTTAAAGGTAATAACAGTAGAAACACCGTTTTACAAGCGTTCAAAATAATAGTTGAAAAGAGGGACCTACATTTATGAAACATCGTTATTTACCAATGACGGAGCAAGATCAAAAAGAAATGTTAGACGTAATCGGTGTATCCTCAGTTGATGAATTATTCGGGGATATTCCTGAGAAAGTCCGTTTTAAAGGCCTTTATGATATTAAGGAAGCAAAATCAGAATCTGCTTTATTAAAAGAATTAACAGCACTCTCTGCAAAAAATAAGGACACAAATGCTAATGTATCGTTTTTAGGTGCAGGTGTTTACAATCACTATAAACCAGTAATCGTGGACCATGTCATTTCTCGTTCAGAGTTCTATACAGCGTACACACCTTATCAACCAGAGATTTCACAAGGTGAGCTACAAGCAATCTTTGAATTCCAAACGATGATTGCCGAGCTAACTGGCATGGATCTTGCAAACTCTTCTATGTATGACGGTGGTACAGCATTAGCAGAAGCAGGTATGCTAGCAGCAGGTCATACGCGTCGTAAGAAAATATTAGTGTCTGAAGCAGTGCACCCAGAATATCGCGATGTTGTTGCTACATATGCCTATGGTCAATCCATTGAAATCGTGACAATCCCACAAAAAGATGGTGTGACAGATGTCGAAGCATTAAAAGAGTTAATCGATGACAACACAGCAGCTGTTATTGCTCAATATCCAAACTTCTTCGGTCAAGTGGAGGATATTCAAGTTATTAGTGATATTGCACATGAAGCGAAAAGCTTATTTGTTGTTTCTTCTAACCCACTTTCATTAGGCATTTTAACGCCTCCTGGTAAGCTAGGTGCTGATATTTGTGTAGGGGATGCGCAAGTATTCGGTATCTCTGAAGCATTTGGTGGGCCACACTGTGGTTTCTTTGCAGTGACAACGAAATTAATGCGTAAAGTACCAGGTCGTCTTGTTGGTGAAACAGTGGATGGTGAAGGGCGCCGTGGTTATGTATTAACATTACAAGCACGTGAACAACATATCCGTCGTGATAAAGCAACATCTAATATTTGTTCGAACCAAGCACTTTTAGCACTTGCTGCATCTGTAGCGATGACAGCTTTAGGTAAACAAGGTATTCGTGAAATGGCTACGCAAAATATTGCCAAAACACGTTATGCAAAAAATGCCTTTGAAGCAGCTGGCTTTACAGTAGCATTCCAAGGTGCACACTTTAACGAGATCGTTGTGAAAACGAATAAATGTGTGAAGGAAATCAATAAAGGCTTAATCGAAAAGGGTATAATCGGTGGATATCCTCTAGGGCAAAATTATGACTCTCTGAAAAATCATGTGCTTATTGCAGTAACTGAATTACGCACAAAAGAAGAAATTGATGCACTTGTTGCAGAAATGGGGGCTCTTAATGCATAACGAAAATCAATCACTCATTTTTGAAATTTCAAAAGAAGGTCGCGTTGGCTATAGCTTAGAAGCACTTGATGTACCTGAAGTAGACCTAGCAGATTTACTGCCTGCAAGCTTAGTTCGTACGGAAGCTGCAGAGTTACCTGAAGTGTCTGAGCTTGATATTATGCGTCATTACACAGCACTTTCTCGTAGAAACCATGGGGTAGACTCTGGCTTCTATCCACTCGGCTCTTGTACGATGAAATATAATCCAAAAATTAATGAAGCAGTTGCACGTCTTTCAGGCTTCGCGAATGTTCACCCATTACAGGATGAATCGACAGTACAAGGTGCGATGGAGCTTCTCTATGATTTACAAACTTCTTTAGTAGAAATTACAGGAATGGATGAAGTAACATTACAACCAGCAGCAGGTGCCCATGGTGAATGGACAGCATTAATGATGATTCGCGCATTCCATGAGGCAAATGGTGAAGGTCACCGTAACAAAGTTATTGTTCCTGACTCAGCTCACGGTACAAATCCAGCCTCAGCAACAGTAGCAGGCTTTGAAACAATCACTGTGAAATCCGATGAAAATGGCTTGGTTGATATCGAAGACCTTCGTAAAGTCGTTGGTGCTGATACAGCTGCATTAATGCTAACAAACCCGAATACACTCGGTCTATTTGAAGAAAACATTATCGAAATGGCGGAGCTTATTCACTCTGTAGGCGGGAAAGTTTACTATGATGGCGCGAACTTAAATGCCGTTATGAGTAAAGCACGTCCTGGCGATATGGGCTTTGACTGCGTGCATTTAAACTTGCATAAAACATTTACAGGCCCACATGGTGGCGGTGGTCCAGGTTCTGGTCCAGTAGGCGTAAAAGCAGATTTAATTCCATTCCTACCAAAACCAGTACTAGTGAGAACAGAAGAAGGCACATACCACTTCGACTACGATCGTCCACAATCAATTGGACGTGTAAAACCTTACTTTGGTAACTTTGGTATCAATGTTCGTGCTTATACGTACATTCGTACAATGGGTCCAGATGGCTTAAAAGCTGTTACAGAATACGCTGTATTAAACGCAAACTATATGATGCGTCGTTTAGAGCCATTCTTTGATTTACCATATAACCGTCACTGCAAACATGAATTTGTCTTATCAGGTCGTCGTCAAAAGAAATTGGGCGTTCGCACATTAGATATTGCAAAACGTCTGTTAGACTTTGGCTACCATCCACCAACAACCTACTTCCCATTAAACGTGGAAGAGGCATTAATGATCGAGCCAACAGAAACAGAATCAAAAGAAACATTAGATGCATTCTGTGATGTGATGATTCAAATTGCGAAAGAAGCAGAAGAAAATCCATCTATCGTGCAAGAAGCACCACATACAACTGTCGTATCTCGTCTTGATGAAACACGCGCTGCTCGTACACCAGTGCTGCGCTATCAAAAAGCATAATCCACAAAAAACCGTTCACTTCATATTGAACGGTTTTTTGTTTGCGCACTTTAGGCTAGTACAAACTATACATAAAAATATAGTAATTGATATAATTACATTAATTTGTATATTCGATTTTTGAAGGGAGATTAAAATGCAGGCAGCAATATTTGAATTGAGCTTACCAATAAACAGTCTATTACATAATACATATAAAATAACGCAAGTTCTTGCCACTAGTAAATTATCCTTTGTGTATATGTCTGAACATATAAATACTGGAGAGCAACTAATCATTAAGGAATTTTTCCCAATGGAAATAGCGTTACGAGATTTGGATAACAAATCAGTAATCAATCGTGTACCCTCAACAAAGGAAAAATTTCAGGAATTAAAGGAAAGATTTCTAAGTGAAGCATTCATGATCCAACAATTGAACCATCAAAATATTGTTAAGTATAGACATCATTTTACTGAAAACGGTTCTATATATATGATTACAGATTATTATGAAGGGATATTACTGGACCAATATATACATAAATATGCTATTCACGAAAGGCATCATCTATATGAAGAAGTATTCCTTCCCTTAATTGATGCCATCTCGTATTTACATAGTAAAGGCATTATTCATCGGGATATAAAGCCGAATAATATTATAATTGATACGCAAGGGAAACCTTGCTTATTAGATTTCGGTTCAGCAATTTATTATAAAACGGTGGAAAAATATCCAATATTTACTACACCGGGATACTCACCTATTGAGCAGTATTCCGTTAAAGGAGAGCAAGGCATTTATACAGATATTTATAGTTTGATGGCAACTTTATACTTCGCATTAACAAACGAAGTCCCACTAGATGTTTCACAAAGAGTAATCGAGGATAAACTTGCAAATGTGAGAAAATATAATAGAAAAGTGAGCATTCCTATGGCATTGACTATTTTATGGGGCTTGCAAGTGCAGCATAAAAAAAGATGTTCTTCCCTTTCTTTTATTAAATACATGATTATTTTGGAAAGAAAATTCAAATGTATAAAGAACTATTTTAAATAAATTAATTCTAAAAGACCAAAATTACTATATTTTTAATACTTTTTACTCATTTTAGTCTTAAAAGTATGATATTCAAAAGAACAACTTAGGGCCTAATAGCAATCGGACCTTTAGTTGTTTTTTTTATAAAAAAATAGGATTTATCCACTATTCCCCTAAAAAATATCATAATTATTACCATGTAATATTTTTAATAAACTGTCCTTAAAATGTTTTTGCTTACAATATATTCTATAGAAAATATTGACATTGATTTTAGGTATTGTATAGTTACTTTTGTGATACATAAAACCATTAGTGAATTTTGTATAAAAAATGCATAAAGTTGAATTAGAGCTTCTCGTACATAGTTCAGTACATTATTGTTTTTATTGTAAAATTTTATCTTAAATGTATATATCGACTTAATTTAAGTGTCTAAATGTTCTTTTAAGATGCTCGATTCAAGTAGTTATACAATTCTAATTCTGTATTTTTTACGCACTAATGTTTATGCTTACTCGAAATTCGTTATCTAAAGGAGGGATGGCTGTAGTAATATACAGCCAAATGAATGGAGATTATTAGTCAAACGAACAGAACAATGCTCTTTGAAGAAATAAACCCAGAGAAATTGGATTTAATTACGCTTGTTGGCGATGTAAAAGGAATCGACAGTCTAAGTGATGAAAAGATCAAAGAAATTAGTCAACATCTTCTTGTAAAAAGCTTCGACGAATTTTTAGATAAGTTTTCACCTACTGTGTATTCATTTTATAACGCGGCAAATCAAAAGGTTATGTATACCTTGAAAAAGCCTGAAGGAATTCAAGATGATTGTATATCTGAAATAGCAATCGACCAAAATAACGATTTTTTAAAGATGCTATTTACGCTCATTGATACAAAAAGAAGTCAGGGCATCACGAATGTAGATTTTAAATTTGAAAATTTACTAGACATGATTTCTCCTAAAAAAGTCATGGATGATATTCGCCAAGTTCGTAAGGAAATTCATTACCTATACAGTGAGTATGACAAGCTGGATGAGGGAGATCCGAAAAAATTAGATACTGGTGACAAGCTAAATCTTATGTTTGAAGTAGCTAGTAGAAACTACAACAATGTAATGGCGATGCTGCCTTTAGCAATTGAAGATATTAAAACAAGATTATTATTAGGTGCTAGTCAAGATGAGGATGAGTCCGAAAAATTACAAATAGGTACGCTTACTATTGGTGATAATGGCGAATTGAAAATTATTGAGGCACCTCAAACGAATAGTTCAGAACTGATGGTCATTGAAGAAAATAGTAATTACGGCTTGAGTACAGTTTTCGAAGAAGACTATGAGGCTATTACAGAATCGCCGTCTTCCTATGTAAAAGATTTAGTTGTGAGAACGTTCTCACCTCTACCAGCTGTAAAAGCCGAATTTGATGTTGAAACAGAAGTTCAAAATTACAATACATACCTAGAGTTCTATAAGGATGCAAAGGATGAATTTGTAAAAACGGTCAAGCCTTTAGTCGAAAAGCTATTAGGTGTCAAAATGTACTTCGATCAATATGCTACGAAAAATAAAGGTATGCAGCCGTCATTATTAGTGACAAACACGAAGCTCGATATGCTTGTGAAAAGTAATAATCTACCAAGATTACGCACGTATTTAAATACGGTTAACGCTAAAAATGATTTTACAGATACTGTATGGTATGGCATTGTACCTGCTCTAGAATTAGAATCTTCTGGAAAAATGAAAGTTAGCCGATCAAGATTCAAAGGGAATGAAAAGGTTACAAAGCAAGAGGGTAACACAATGGAATCTTTATCAATCCTCTTAGATACGGTAAAAGATTACAAGGTTCAAATTTTCTTTAACTTTATGGCTGAAGAAGAAACTACCTTCAACGGCATCGCAACTGCTGGGATTGATCGCCTGATCGATAAATGCTCGGTTCTTGTCAGAAAAGAATTTAGTGAGTTCGCGATACCATGCCTACCAAACTTTACGATTATTCCAAAAGATAAATCAGGCGTAGTTATTGATACGAGAATGCATACTACCGAAAATGGAGCTCGTCTATCGAAAGAAAAGGAAGATATTTTAAAGCTTTGGATAGAAGGCGTTTATGTAGGTGCTAGCTATGTAGCAGCAGGTATCGTTTCCGCCTACCAATGCCCAGAGTATTTAAAGGAATCATTTAAAAATGTAAAACGTAATTACCCTGGAGTTCGATTTGATATTGAAGCCGGAGACAACTCACTTAGGGCTGTAACTACGATGGCGAAGGAAATTTCAGGTTTTACGAATAATATTAAAGACGCTATTAACAGCAGAAGCTTCGGTTTTGTATTCTCTTCCGAAAATGCCCAACTACAGGATAAAGATATTAGACGTATTACTGTTTATAAAGCAAGAAGTCTAGCAATGGAAGAAGATGGATTCGATTCAATCTATAAAACGCAAGTTAGTACGTATATTGAAAGAATACTTCGATTCCAATCTGGTGACTTTAAGCACGAGAATATCGTTCGCTTCTTTAGTAATAATCCAAGTAGTCAAAAAAGTAAGTGGCTGAATGATAAAGGTCATGTAAACTCTATCATTCATGACGGAGATGATATTGGCTACATCATTGATGAGAAAACAAGCTTATGTCAGATCGATCTTGTATTTAACGGTAATGTTAAAAATCTTGAGGTCACGATTACTAAAGGGACAAGTGCTGTTAAAGCCTAACAATTTATTTATCACCATTTTCAATTATTTAAGTAGGGTGTTTAAGATTTATCATTCATAAATCTTTTAACATAAATATGAATCGAACGACTAATTGCTAAAATGAAAAATATTACATATTTCATCGTGTCGGTATGAAACATGGCCCTGTGAAATGAATAGCTGTACTTAAATTTATTTCATTAGAACAGTCAGAAGTTACGATTCAACAAAATTTAGGAGGTACTAAAAATGGGTTTTGTATTAAAAGTAGAAGGATCAGAAGCAATTGAATTAGGGTTAGAAAGCATCATGACTGTCGAATATGAGACAGATACACCGAATGATTCTAACGCGCGCTCTACAGATGTTGGGGCAACTTTAAAAGTAAAAGGTAAAATTTTAACTGCCACTGATGGTGATAATTCTGATGATACGATGAAATTAGGATTATGGTCATTAGTACCAGCTGAAAAAGCTGATTGCTACCGCAAAGTGACACTTGAAGTGATCTCAGCTGATCAAGTAGTAAGAAAAATTCATTTCCCAAATGCTTTCGTTGTGGACTATACAGAAAGATATGGTGACACGGAAGGTATTGGTGAGTTCTTCTTATTTATTAAGCAAAAGAAAGACAAAACAGAATTGGCAAAAATCGAAGGCGGCTACGCTGTCTAAGATTGCAGCACGATAAAACACTACTATATCTAAGGAACTTTTATAGTTCCTTAGATTATTTTTAATAATCCTAAATTGGGGTTGAAAACATGAAAACGCATTATGAAACATTGGGTATAGACCGAAATGCAACACAAGAGCAAATAAAATTAGCTTATCGAAAGCTTTCCAAAAAGCATCACCCTGATGTGAGTGGTGGAAATCAAGAGTCAGAGAAAATTTTTTTAGAGGTTCAAGAGGCATATAAGGTGCTTAAGGATCCAGCGCTGAAAGAGACTTACGATGCCCGTCTCGATGGCAAAGGTACCAGCTGGCAAAATGAACAACAAAATGAAAAGCATTCAAACGGACATCAGTCTACAGAGAAAAAGCCAGATTTTAATATAAATAATATTGAAAAAAACTTTGAACATTTCTTTGGCTTCAATCCTAAAACAAAGGAGATGTCCTCAACGCTTCATAAAAAAACGAAGAAAAATCCATTGGATACAACGGATTTATTTGAACGTTTTTTTAATAAATAAGCTATGGCAAAAAGAGAGGAGTGTGATTATATGTATGAGCCATTTTCAGCTGATGCTTACAGTGGAAATACACGAAAAAAAATGTTTATAAAAATTATCGATATCATTATTGTCACAATCGCCTTCTTTTTCATTTTATATGTTTTTGTGATGAATCAGGATGTCCTTTTGAAATTCGTTATTGGGACGGTAATAGTCATACTCGCCATTATATACGTATCGCTTAAATACGAAGCCAAGGCAATCACTCAAGTGATGGCTAAGAAGGACATTTCTAAGCTTGTTCTTCTTAATGAACGTGGAGTAGAAATAGATGAATGGGAACTTGGCGATCAAATTTCATTGCTTATTGGAAAAAGTTCAGCTGAACACAAGGCGGATATTGATTTAAGTGGAACAGAGTATGAATCTCTTGTGAATTATGAGCATGCTGTACTAAATTGTGTAGCTGGAATTTGGTATTTAGAGGATATAGATTCGGTTAATGGTGTTGGCTTAAAAAAAGCTAATAAGCGCGTAAAAAATAGATTAAAACATGAGATTCCTTACCCATTAGGTAATGGAGACACAATATACATAGCGAATACGCGAATTTTGGTTAAATAGAGAAAAAAATTCGTAACAAAGATGGGGGATATCGAAATGAGTTTGATTAGATGTACAAATGGTCATATGTTTAGTTCAAGGAGACATCGCAATATTTGTCCTTACTGTAACGTGATGGTAGAACAGGAGCAAAGACAAAATAGTCCTTCCTCACCTGTCATTGAAGCAGATGATAAAACATTGCCTTACTTAGGAGAAATGGATGGGATAGATCCTGTAACAGGATGGTTAGTTTGTATTGAAGGGCCGCAAATGGGTAGAGATTATCGTATCTTATCTGAAAAGAATTTTATAGGTAGAGCAGAAGATATGCATATCCGCATTGCAGGGGACAATTCCATCTCTAAGCGAAATCATGCAGTCATTGTGTATGATCCTAAAAAACGTAATTTTTACTTACTGCCAGGAGATGCATCAGGATTAGCCTATCTAAATAATGAGGCCGTTTATACACCAACGGAATTAGCAGCCTATGATGTGATACAGCTAGGGAGAAGTATATTTTTATTTATTCCACTTTGTGGTGTTCACTTTGAATGGGAAAACAATCAAAGTGAGGAATGATGACATATGGACCAAAAGTTATTGCCGTACATAATTACCTTAATCTTTATCATTGTCCTTATCTTGTTACTGCTAATAAGAAGTATACTTGCTCAAAAAATGGATAAAGGGAAAATTTATATTGGAAATGGTCAAACAATCGGAAGACGTGATGAGCAGGATGATTATTTCTCAACTGCCGAAACGACATATGGCACAATCGCGGTGCTTGCAGATGGAATTAGCGGCTTAGCCAATGGTCGGATGGCTAGCACGATCGCAGTGACAACCTTCATAGAAGAATTTAAAAAGCTTAGTAGCTTAAATAATCTACAAAACTTTTTTAAGGAAGCTGCTATAGCAAGCAATCATATGATTGTGGAAAACTTAAATGGCTCCAATGGAGGAACAACATTAGTCACGGCCGTTATTGATAGTGAAGGCTATCTTCATTGGGGGGCAGTAGGGGATAGTGTTCTCACGATCTTTAGAAATGGTGAATTTCTAAAGATTAACCAAAAACATATTTTTGAGTCAGTTTTAACCGAAAGATATATTTCAGGTGAAATTTCGCAACTTGAGGTTCAGGAAAATCCTCTAAAAAAGAGATTAATCAATTATTTAGGATATGCAGGCTTTAAAAATTTGGATACAGGAAATAATCCGATTCAGCTAAATAGAGGGGACAAGGTATGTCTTTTTAGTGATGGAATCTATGATGCTTTAACGGAGGTTGAAATGGAAAAAATTCTCTCTCAGCAAGCTCCACCCTATGATTTAGCACAAAGCATGATAAAAGCCGTTGAACAAAAACGCTTAAAAAATCAAGATAATGCTACCATCGTGATTTTAGAAAAAACTTGGTGACGATGAATAGGGAATAGAGAAGGAGGAGACGTATGAGAAAGGAAAATTGCGACTTTAAAACGGGCTTTTTATCTGAAGCAGGGTCCTTTCTGCAAAATAAAGACTATTTTGCCTATACAGAACTCGACGATGTAGCTTGTTGGGTAGCTGTCAAGGGCTTGGATGCAGATCAGGAAATTAGTAGTGCAGAGCTTGCCGTAAAGGCTATATTGGAAAAGTTTATGGAAAAGCCAGCTATGTCAAGGAGAGCTATCAATAAATACCTTAGACATGCACAAAATATACTACAAGCGCAAAGCTTACGAGTAAGATTAAAGGCTAGTATTGTCATAGTTGTTTCCGACTACTCAAAAATGATTGTTGGAGTAGCGGGGAATTCGCGACTGTATCACTTCCGAAACGGTACATTAACCTACAAAAGTACAGACCAAAGTTTAGCACAGGAAATAGTAAACAGTCAGAACCGTTCATTAGATATTAGCCAGCATGAAGAAAGAGGGAATTTGTTGAATTATCTAGGTAAACCAAACAAATTTCAACCCTTTGTGTCTAAAAAAATGAAGCTTACTGATGGTGATGTCCTATTACTTTGTACAGCTGGCTTTTGGGGAGATGTCAGTGAGATTGAGATGGCTGACGCTTTGGAAGGTGTCAAGGATTCTGAACAATATACAGATTTGTTGGAAGAAATATTGTTGAGTAGACAAAGAAAAGTTGTAGAAAATTATACGGTTGCTGCCATATTTGTGAACAAGGTGTATCAAGAAACGAACAAAAACAAGATGAAGTATATAAAAATGATTGCTGCTGCATTAGTTTTAGCCTTGGTTGTAGGTGGCGGCACGATTTTTTATCAAGTAAAACAAGCAAAAAAATTAGCAGAGTTAACAGTCGAGATGAAGGACCATGAAAAGAGTGGAAATGTTTACTTTCAAGACGGAAATTATGATGAAGCGTTACTTGCATATAGTGAGGGAAGAAATGCAGCAAAAAAATTAAAAGATCCTATACATAGAAATTTACTAGCTAGAAAATTAAGAGTGACACAACTAATTATCAATGGTGATAAATCAGCGGAAACTGGAAAATTTACAGAGGCATTAGAACATTATGAAAAAGCTAAAAAAGAGGGCAAACTCATTAATGGATTTGGTAAGGAAGAAGTAGAGCAAAGAATTGCCAACATGGATTCCGTTGTGGAGATTGTTGATGCTATAAAAGATGCAGATTTTCGTTTTGAGGCAGAGGACTACAATGGGGCTTTAGCCATTTATGAGAAAGCTAGAAAAAAAGCACTCGCCATTTCATTTACTGGAGAGACACAAATTAAAACAAAAATTGAAGATACAGAAGAAAAAATAAATGAATTGAAGAAGGTTCAAAAAGAATTAAAGGCAGAAGGGTTAGAAAAAAGTGGGGATCAGAGCTATGCCCGTCAGGAATACGTTCAAGCGATAGAGTCCTATACGCTTGCGCAGGAGATTTATCAAGAAACAGAATTACTGGCAAAAGTTCTTGGACTAGAGAGAAAGATTATGAATGCAAATGATAAATTAAACCCTGTTCCACAGGTTCAACCAGCAGATAATGCACTTCCTAATGAAGCAGAACCTCCAGTAGATGAAGTAACTGATGCCAGTTAGCATTCAAATCCTGAGTCATGAAAGAAGGAAAGTAAATTGTTAAAAGAGCTCATGTTTGAACGTTTACGAAAAATAGAAAATCTAGAGCAACGTCAATTACTAAAGGATATTGTAAGTGGCGTTTTTGTAAATCTAATTGATTATCAAGAAGATATGAACAAAAAGCTTGAAGAACGTATTTTTAATGAAATCGATGATTACGAGAATAGATATGACATTTACACAACGCTTAGTGCCCGAGAAGATGTCGACCCCATTCATGATTGTTTGTTTCCGATATGTCCAACAGATTTGGAAGAGACAAAAATAGACATGGAGAAGCTTCTTGAATCCATTAAAAATAATAAACCTGCCATACTCAAGACATTATTTTTAGAGTGTGATTCTATCGAAATACAGCATTTACTTGCACAGCAACGAATTTTCAATGGTCATCTTGCTACATCGCAGGGATTGGTCGAAATAAAGCTGAGTCTTACCAAAAATAATCGCTATTTGCAAAAAATTAAAGACCTTTATTCAATCTTCCAAAGAAATGGCCTACCTTGGAAAACAATCAATCATCCTTTTGTGAGTAAGTTCATTGATGTCATACTGATAGGCTGTCCACCATTAAATGAGGATGTAGAAATTTTCGAGGTTACGATTGATTTAGAGGAATATGAGCAGCAAAAACGATTGAATATGGTTCCGCTTTGGAATGTTCAGCGTCACGAGGTTAAGAATAGCGGTTTTCCATTTCCGGCCATCGATCGAATAAATTATGAGCATGTCTTATCGTTACGAAAAACAGGTACTCAACATGGTTATCTCATTGATGCGGAAGAAGACAATATTAGATATATAAAACGTTCAGATAGCGAATTAACCATTGTTTCACCTCAGGATCAATCAGGAGTATGGCAGCTACTTAAAGTTGCTAAAGTAGAAAAAGAACAAGTAGGTAAATTGACTTATGAACTAGTCTCGAATCGGCGAAATGAACACTTTATGCACAAGCTTTCTAGTAAATATAATGTCAATGTTTCAACAAAAGGAGAAATAATTAGACTGATAAACTCCTTTCAGGCAGCAGACAATCTTGAACTTTTGAGAATAGATATTTTGGAAGGGCATTTAGAGAATCGTCACTTCGTGCATCCATTTTTAAAAGACGCAACAGAAGATGCCAGTCATAAAAAGACGATGCTATTACAATTCCTATCAAAACA
Organism: Lysinibacillus sp. FSL L8-0126; assembly: GCF_038630385.1. Taxonomy (NCBI): domain Bacteria; kingdom Bacillati; phylum Bacillota; class Bacilli; order Caryophanales; family Bacillaceae; genus Lysinibacillus; species Lysinibacillus sp. FSL L8-0126. Next base: position 3,250,915 of record NZ_CP152028.1, read on the forward strand.
AGAGCGAGATTTTATGACGAATGATGTCTTAAGCTTTCTCCTTGCTGAAGTCCAAAGGCATTTCACTGAATATAAATGTGTAGGTAAATGGTTATGAACTATATTTGGGATTTACTTATACAAGCTGAAGAAGAGGGCTTTTTAACAAAGGATATTTACTTTCATCTTGCCAAAATCTATTCACCTTATATGGAACTTAGTCCACAACTATTAAATTCACAGGAAATAGAGCAACATGTGGAAGTAAACCCCTATTATCGGTACTTCGATATTTTTAAAGATCTCTTTCATCCTGATCATACGACTGATGAAGCATTTAGAGACGCTTTATTAGATATTACATTGCATTTTTTAGCTGAAATTGATCGAATGCAAGGCTTGAATAAAAAGGAATATTATATTCGCTTTATGCTGAGAGACATTGAAGCAAATGTATTTGGAAAACTGGTTCGCGATAAAATCAAATCTTTTTCAAAGAAAGAGCAAGAGATTATTGCGCTTAATATGCTCAGACTCTATCAAACAGGAGAAGCATTATATCTGATAAAGGACACGCTGAAAAATATATTTAGAAATTGTTTTATTTATGTGAAATCAGAGGAAAATGATGAATTACTGCTTTACATTCATCAAAAAAAGACAATAGAAAATATCAATAAAGTTCAGCTAATCCAAGAAATCTTTTTACCTATTGGCTTTCAGATGGAGGTTTACTGGCAATACCATTTTGGCATCATTGACGTAGAAGAGACGATGAAGCTAGATCGAATAGCTCTTTATTAAAAAGTGGGGAGGGGTATAAATTGACGACCAAATATTCATATAAGCTTTATGCGAATAAGCGTTTTACAGAAAAGAAATATATGACCTATACACGTGTAGAGTTGATGGAGATGACCACTTTTCAGCTTAGAAATATTTGTTATAAAGAAAAGCTCATAACAGGTTTAATTAATACGCTAACTAGGGACGAACTAATCGAGAAGATTTTAAGATACCGTGGAGCGGAAGAACATCTATTGATTAAAGAAAATCAAGATGGGGGCTTTGAGAGAGTCGAGGAGGCACTGCAAAAGTATTTAAAAACACCACTTTCAGATAATGGTGATATTAAAATACCTGCCAAAATGAATCTCTATAAAGGCATGAAAATAGATAAGCCAGATCAATACCTCATTGAAACAGGTGGCTTTCTTGTAGAATCCAATGTGCTACTAGTAAATGAGCATTTTGAGTTATGTGGCATTCTAAATATCGTAAAAGACGATGAAAAAGCGAATTGCTATTACTTAGTAGCAGATCAAGCGCTAGGGATACGCGAGACAAAGAATAAGAATTATAGCTTTATTTTTTTGCGAAAGCAAGACTCAGAGTACATCTATAAAACATATTATCAGGAGACGCCACTCCCACCAACAAATCTACATTACTACAAAGTGCCAATACCAGATTTAGAGATGAAACAGTTAGAGACAACCAATGCCATTCTTGCCATTGATTTTGGCACAACCAATACAACAGCTGGTGTATTTTTGGATAGCGATTATGTCTCATCACCTTGTAGCCATGATCTTTTAAATAAGAGAATTACACTCAATAGCATCAATTTTGTACAATTCCCAGACCCACTACACCAAAATGACTGGATTGAAGTTGTGCCTACAGTGGTTGCGGTTGCAGATTGCTCAAACGCTGATCACATAAACTATCATTTCGGCTATGAAGCCTTGAAGGTTATGAAAAAAAATAGCTATACATCATTAGCCACTAAATTTCAGGGCATCAAACGTTGGGTTAGTAATTATGCCAAATTGGAGGAAATAATGGATGCGAATGGGAATACAGCGGTTATCCCACGTAGTCAAATCCTAAGAGAATTTTTACTCTATATCATTCAAATGGCTGAGCATCAATTTAAATGTCGCTTTAAACATTTGCATATTTCAAGCCCTGTTAAGCTGAAAACTCAATTTTTAGATATGTTTCATGCCATTTTACCTGAATATCAAATTGAAATTGAGCATGCTCTCGATGAAGGAATGGCAGTGCTCTATAATACGATAGCCAATCAAATAGAGAATCAGAGCTTTATGGATGGCAAGGAATACAAGGCTCTAGTAATCGATTGTGGAGGGGGAACAACAGACCTCTCATCCTGTAAGTTTCGAATAGAGGACGGACATATTTCCTACAAAATTGATATTCATACAACCTATGAAAATGGGGATACCAATTTTGGTGGTAATAATATTACGTATCGAATTTTTCAATTTATGAAAATTGTCTTTGCGAATTATTATAGTCGTGGGAAAAATGCCTATGACATCGATGCGTTAATTGATATTCCAGGGAAGGATATTTATCGGTATGTGGATGATTATGGGGTCGAGGCGGTGTACAAGCAATTTGAAAAGGCATTTGAGGATGCTGAGTCTATTATCCCTACACGTTTTAAAGAATATGAAAATCATACGCGTGATGAGTATTTAAGGGTTCGTAATAATCATTATTTCTTATGGGAAATGGCCGAGGAAATGAAGAAAGAATTTTTCCGAAAAACCGGCATTCTTAGGAGTCGCTTTTACTCAGAAAGCGATATACAGCAAGATAGTGATTTGAATATCACAACGGTAGATCGTTGGTGTTTATCCCTATTAGAAAACCACCAATTTAAAGATGTTTATGACTATCCAAACGTTTATTTCAATATTAAAGAAATTAACCACCTAATCAAGGCGGATATTTATGATATTGTACGAGAGTTTTTAGAAGGTTTTTATGAAAGTGGCATGCTTGGGGAATATTCCATTATTAAGCTGACAGGACAATCCTGTAGAATTGACGCTTTTCGAGAGGCTTTAAAGGAATTTGTACCAGGTCGTAGCATTGAATTTAGACAAAAGGCTGAAAACGTTGGAAAAGTGCCAGAATTAAAGCTCGCTTGTTTAAGAGGCGCATTACGCTACTTAAATGCGAAAAAGATTGGCATGATCGAAACGGAAGTAACAAATGCTGCACCTATTGTACCGTATACGGTTAGTGCATTTACTCATAATCGTCAGGAAAAGCTTCTGATTAGTAGTCTAGAGAGACTGAATCAAATTCATGGAACTATCTCCCGTCCATGGGGCGTCACAGAGGTTGAATTTTTCCTAACTGGAAGCGATCCTCAAGCAGCATATAAGTATACTTATATTAATCGTCAAGAGGATTTTGTCCCTGTGCTATATGAAAGTATTGCATCGAATTATTTTGATAAAATTCCACAGGACGAAACAGATTCAATCGTCAATGGGGAGGTTAAATTCTTTGTCTTTGCAGGAGAGGATCATTGGGGCTTCCATGTCGTGCCAGTGGCTAGGAAAGAGGAGCAGCTAATGATCGGGAGCAAGGAATTCTTTGCCTTTGAAACAGATTTATCAGAGCTAGATTTCTTTGATGGATTAAAGTAAGTAGGCATCTGCCAAAAAATAAAAGAGGTGAGTGACAGATGTTTACCAATCAATATCCACATTTTCAAAAAGGCAGAATTTTAAAAAGAGAAATGCTGGAGAACTTGCGCGATTATCCAAGGGAATTTTTAGATTTATATTTCCAGGATTATTCAAATGGCATTATAGCAGGTGCCAATATTACGATTGCAGATACTATTATCCATATTACAAAAGGGATCGTTAAACATAATAATAGGCTTTATCTACTGCATAATAGCTATGAACTTCCATATGAGGCAACAGGGCAAGAAACCATTATAAAAATAAAGTTTGCTGAAGCAGTGAATAAATTAGATTTCACGGATTTTACAGCCACTATTTTTCTCGATGAGTCTCTGAATCTTGCCCTAGACGAATTAGAAATAGCCCGCTTTAAATTAAAGGCTGGAGCAAGGCTGCGATCCGAGCCAAATAATTTTTTAGATTTTGCCACGGAATACAATACAGTGAATTATCTGCACTGTCAGTATGCAGGTATACAAGAAAGCACATACCACCCTAAAGTTTTACAGTTTTACGCAAAGGAATTATTAAAAAATCGCCCAACCAATGTATATGATATTACCTTTGCTTTTGAGTGTTTGAATCAGGAGCGGGTACAGCGGGATGTCATTGAAATGTATATTTGCAATCGATTAGAGTTAGAATTTCAAGCGTTTTCCAATAGTCAAATTCATAAATATTTGTACCGTATATTATCTGAATCAAAGAACGGTGGTCGTCGAGGAGGACATAGTCCAGACCGACCAAAGCGTATGATAGTCGATTAACTAAAATCCAGTTGGTGAACAACGTTTAGGCATAAACAGGAGTTGAACGAAAAGGAGTGGTAAAAGATGAATTTCATGGATGAAGAAGTCATTGAGATGACGAAACAAGCAAGGCAGAAGAAACGATTGGAAAACATAGAAAAACAATTGTTACATACGGACCTTGTTCAAGCGATTAAAGATGGTCAGCTAATAATCGAAGATGAAACAATCGAATTTACGAAAATGGACTTTTATGATGGTCAAATCCAAATGCGTATTCCAGCCGCTTTTGAAGTAATGGAATCTGATTTAATGGATATTAAATATCCGTCCAGCCGAAGACCCGATTACATCTATACAAGTGAAAGTACATCTATTAATGTCACGCTGAAAATCATGGAACAACAAATAAAAGCAGAGGAATTAGAAGATTTCACACAGACTATGATGGAGATACTTCAAAAAATGCAGCCAACAACAAAAATGTTGGATATCGGCTTTAATGAAGTGAACGATGTCCAAATTGGTTACTTTGATTTCATAACACCTGCACTAGATAACAAGATTTATAATTTAATGTTTTTGTTTATAGTAGGCGAAAATGTGACGATGGGCTCTATAAATTGTTTGAAGAAAGAGATGAATATTTGGAAACCTATTGCTTATGGGATGATGGAAACTATCTCAATCCAAAATAAATTAGATGGAGAGGGTGTTGTTTGATGGATCGGATAAAAAATGAAACAGCCTTAACATATAAAGATATGATCGTGATGCCCTATAACATTCGCGTCCATCAAATCGAAATTACGCAACAAATGAACGATCATGCTACATTGCATTTAACGGGTGTAATTCCAGATGAACTTGAAGATTCCTATGTATATATGACAGATGCAGAAACATCTATAGAGGTATTGCAAATAGATGGTAATGGTCAATCGAAGCCTATTTTTAATGGGTTAGCGTTAGATGTACAAGTGAAATCGGTGATGGGCACTTACTATTTGGAAGTTAAAGCAGTTTCACATACGTATTTACTAGATGTTAAGAAAAAAAATCAAACCTATCAAAATGCTAGTATGCCATACAGTGAATTAATCGATGTGTGTATTGCCGATCAAAAAGGTGCAGATTTCATAGATCATGTCACAAAGGGAGCTAGTATTGGTCGTTTTACAATGCAATATATAGAGACAGATTGGGAGTTTCTTAAACGAATGGCCTCGCGTTTTCATACAGGTCTAGTGCCAGATACAGTTCATTCATCTGCAAAATTTTATTTTGGTATTCCATTTCAAGCTGGAAGCACAAAGAAAATGGAGGCCATTAATTATCGGGTTAAAAAGGCTATTGGCAATTTTCTTATCTCAAGTAAAAATCATCTCGAAAGTATTACTGATAGTGACTACATGTATTATGAAGTAGAATCGCTGCAATCCTTCAAAATAGGCAATGAAGTTACTTTCCAATCTAAAAAATTGTATGTTTATAAAATTTTTTCAACTTTAAAAGATGGCCTGTTCAAGCATATTTATACGTTAACACCTCGGAACGGTTTCAGTGTCCACACTACCTATAATCAAGCTATTATTGGTGCTTCCATTCAAGGAAAGGTAATTGATGTTGCCGGGGACAAAATTCGTATTCATGTCGATTTCGATGAGGGGCAAGAAAAGGATACGGCCTATTGGTTTCCATATTCAACAATTTATGCATCAGAAGATAACACAGGATGGTATTTTATGCCGGAGCTATCTGATAATGTAAGAATCTATTTTCCAAGCAATCATGAGGATGAAGGGATTGCGATTAGCTCTGTTTCAAAAGCGCCTCCACAATCAAATACGATGTTAGCAGCAACTAATCCAACTAGTCAAGATGGGGGTGGCGGGTCAAGTGCCACACCACCAGAGGATAGTCGCCAAGATCCAGGACGTATGGCTGATCCAGATGTAAAAACACTCAGAACAAAGCATGGAAAACAAATTCTACTTGCACCTGATCGGATCGTCATATCGGGTGGAGGATTGATGATTTCACTGATGGATGATAATGGTATTTCGATAATAAGTGATAAGAATATTAACTTAAAAGCTACAGATAAAGTGGTCATTAATGCCAAACAAATAATGATTAATGCGAACGAGAAAATTGAGATGACCTGTAAAGAAAATTCAATCAAGATGGAAGATAAAATGGAAATTAAAGGAACAGAAGTGCGAGCAAATTAGTGAGGATGTGAATGTATGAAACGAGAAGAAGCATTACAGCATTTTATGGATGAATGCGTTTCAGTTCATGTCAGCCGATTGCAAGAGAAAGTTGATCGACAGTTTCGCCAAAACAAGGAAATTTTGCTACAGCCAATCATTTACTCACTTGAACAGCTGTTTGCGAATATTAGAGATCAGCAAAGACAGGGAAAGTTAGCACCAATTGCCTTTATTCATCTCTCTTTGCTGCGAACCTCATTACTAGAAAACAAGTGTACGTATTTGCTAGAGGCATATGGTGAAGCATGGTACTTCGATTGGGTCGAATGTACAGCACATTATGAAGCAACATGGCTTAGTGAGGCAATGGTTGATTTACAAAAGATACTTGAGAAAGAAAGAAAACCGTATCTCATGATTCAAGCAGCTGATGTTAGAGGGATTATTCAAAAGATAGTAGTTCTATTTCATCAGTATATCATTCAATTGGTTCGCTATCTTTTTCGTTATCAAAAGGAAAGCGTACCTGAACTCCATTTTCAACGAGCAGAGTGCTTGCGATTTCGTGTTGGTGAGTACAAAGGGGTTAGTGAGGATGTTGCTATCATTGACGAACGAGAACGGGTGGATAAAAACCTTCTCTCATGGTTAGAGCAAAAAGAGATGGACAAATCGTATACATTCGAAAACTTCTCAAACCTACCATTACAACAGAAAAATTTTAACCAGATGGATTTTTCCTACGCAATTTTTAACAGTTGTGATTTAGCAGGGTCTTCATTGAAGCAAAGTATTTGTGTTGGTACTAGCTTTGTAGATTGTGGTTTAGAGAATGTTGACTTTTCCTATGCAGCTATTCAAGATACTGATTTTCGAAATGCCAATTTGGTAGGCGCTAATTTTAGTTATGCTCAAGGAAAAACGCTAAGGCTTTCCGGAGGGGAAGTGGCATGCTACCTCGGTACTGATTTCAGTAATGCCAATTTGGAAAATGCGAGATTTGACTTTGCGCAGATTGAAGGTGCCAATTTTACAGGTGCTAATTTAAAGGGGGCTACCTTCTTTAAACGTGATCAAGAGAAGTATCAATTTAGCGCAGAACAGATGAAAGATGTTCATTGGATTTATTAGCACTGATAGATACAGGAGGAAAAGATGGAATATTTTATTCTTCGGCAAGATCTAAGCATTCTCAATCCAATCATCCCTTTGAAAACGGACCTCGATGAAAACTTTGTCTGTTCTTCTGTATTCGGGGAAGTGGTAGAAAAAGAGAATGCGGTATATCTAGATTATTTAGACAAGCCTCGAAGAATCGTGTCTGATGATTTAAAAGCGCTGTTAATGAAATACGAGGATAACTTAGGTTTTACAGCTATTGTCTTTACGGATGTCAAGAAAGGGACACAGCGCGTGTATTGGCTTATGGATATAGTGAAAAAGGACTGTATTTCTCATGAAACCGCTTATTATCCTGACGGAGGAATAAAAGAGCTAGTGATAGACCCCAAGAAAGTGGAACTGGATTGTATTTTTGAAGTCGCAGGCCAAAAGGAAGCTTTCACCGTCATCAATTTAGATGTAGCAGAAAGTATATTGCGACGCCCCTTTCTTGGGATTCAGTTGCAGCGAGTAAGATTGGAAAGTAAGTAATTTTAATAAATCATTTGTTGCTATGTACTGTTAAAGCGGAAATTTATTACAAATGATAGGAAGGGAAGGATATTTAATGGCTCAAGTTGTAGAAAATTTGGAGACAGAAGGTTCGGAACAAGAGCAATTTAGTTATGTAGTACATGGCGCAATCATTGCCTGTGAGCATGGTAGCCACCTCAATTATTTAAATTTGCCGCAAGATCATGGTGTTTATATTAAAGAGAAAGCTGTAATGAATGTTGGGGATCGAAACCCTGATAACATCCCAACCTTTGGTGTTTGCTTAAAGTTGAAAAAACCATGTACACCTGTATGCTCCATCGACTGGATGGAAGGGATGGAAAATGTCAATATCGAGGGGAAGCAAGCGTTACTTAATCGTTGTCATACGCAATGCTCTGCAGGCGGAGGCAAAATCGATATTGTTCATGATGGGCAAGAGGACTTAGAAATACCGAAACAAGGTTTTTAAAGAATAGATTGATTGAAAGGAGGTAAGCAATGAAAGCGCTAGGAGAAAAAGAAGTCCACATGATTAGTACGTATGAGGATCTTGTAGTCGAATGGCCGTATCCACTTATTCATTTAGACAAACTAACAATAAAACATAAAGGTAATGATCATGCGAGGTTGTCCTTTACCGGAATGATTGCTGAAGAGCAAGCGCAAAAGTATATTCAGCGAGTTAGTCATACAGATGAGATTGTTGTGAAATTTGGACGAGATAAGAGCATATTGTTCTCAGGAAGAATTGAAAATGCAGAGTTACAGGCATCTCAAGGTGTGCACACGGTCACAGTAGAGGCAGTGTCATTTACAGCAAATCTGGATATTGAGAAGCGCTCACGTTCTTTTCAAGATGCAAATATGACATATGTGGAGTTAATGGATAACATTGTGGGAGTCTATCCTCATGGAGATTACATTGACCATGCCTCTAATAGTCAAACCATTGGTCATATTGCGATTCAATATTTGGAAACGGATTGGGCATTTATTAAAAGAATGGCCTCCAATCTACATGCGGTTGTTTTTCCTGATCTAAAAGGGAAGGGTCCACGATTCTGGTTTGGTACACCTCAAAGCAGGAAAAGCATAACGATTGATCATCTTCCTTCCATATTACGTATGGATGTCGATACGTATCGGTTGATTACAGAAAATGATGGTTCGGATGTAAGCGAAGCTGATTATACATTTTGTGAGTTTGAAAGTACAGAGGCCTTTGAGCTAGGCACTTCGGTGCAATTAAAGGGAAGGCCCTATATTATAACGGTTCGAGAAGTCCATCTTGATGATGGTGTATTAAAGTTTCAATATACTGCACAACCAGAGAAAAGTATTCGCCAACGATTGGTACGCAATTTAGATTTGATTGGGGCAGCTTTTACAGGAAAGATTATTGATGTCACGCAAAACACCGTTAAAATTCATTTAGATATCGATAAAAAACAGGATAAAGAAAAAGCGCACTGGTTTGCTTATTCAGCAGATGCTAACGGTGTGATGTATTTAATGCCGCAAAAAGGTGCACGTGCCCAATTACATTTTCCAAGTGCTGTGGAAGAAGATGCCATTGTGATTAGCTCGGTACGCGTTAATCCAGCCACACCTGAGGGTGGACAAAAACAAACGAAGAAAATGGCAGACACGACCGTGAAATCATTAGCGACCAACGCGGGAAAAGATATGACATTAGGTGTTGGAGATATTACCTTTAGTGCAGTAGATGGCGTTTTGGACCTTAAGATGGATGATGGAGAAGGTGTAACATTTCAAAGTAACAGTACCATCATGCTAGCGGCAGATGAAACACTTGAAATAAGTGGAATGAAAGAGCTATCTGTAGAGGCGGAGGAATGGATTGCTATTTCAGCGAAGGAGCAAAGTCATGTAATCCTTGCAGCTGACACGCAGTTAATTAGTACACTTATTGATCAAGAGGGTACGGAGAAGCAAAGCCAACCACCGAAGCTAAATGAAGAAGCAATCGAAGCTACAACAAAAGTGGACGTCATTTTCCCACAAAAAGCAGAGCAGAAGAAAGAGAAAAAAGGCTTCTTTAGTAAGCTGCTTGATAATGTTAGTTTAGCGTTAGATGTCGCTGGATTTATTCCGGGTATCGGGACCATTGCAGATATTGCGAATGCAGGTATTAGCTTGGCAAGAGGAGACTATATGGGAGCAGCCATGAACTTAGTGGGCGCAGTTCCAATAGTGGGCGATGCAGCAAAAACTGCTTACAAGGTCAATAAAGCCGCAAAAGTGGCAGAGGCAGCAAGTAAAACCGCCAAGGCTGCGGATAAGGCAGTGGATGCCTCAAAAGCAGTAAAAGGGATGAAAGCGGCCTATACAAAAGTATCACAAACGCTAGATACAGTTTCGGCATTAGCCAACAAAGGCTCTAAAGGTGTGAAGACAGCCGCGGATAAAGTTATCGCCTCGATGGATGAAGTACTTGCCGTTTCGAAGGCAGTAGACGGTATGAAGGCTATGGCCAAAACAGAGCTGACGAAATTTAATCATGGGGTATTAAAGAAGTTTAATTGTACAAAAGGATTAAGTGATAAATTCTGTAAAAAGGGCTTTGAACCTGTTGATTTAATCACAGGGCGTATGATTTATGAAGGTGTCGATTTTGAACTACCTGGACCTATCCCACTATCATGGGAACGTGCTTGGTACAGTGATAGTAGTCGTGTTGGCTTGTCAGGTCATGGTATGCACTTTATATATGATTTAGCCTTAGAGATATTTGAGGAAGAAGACCTGATTGGGATTGTTATGACAGATGGTCGCGCAGTAGGATTTCCAATTTTACCAATAAATTTGTCATATTTTAATAAAAAAGATAGAATGACCCTGAAAAATACAGGTGAGGAATATCATTTATTTGAGCATGACACACGGCTGACTTATGTATTTGAACAAACAACAGAGACAACATACCGATTAAAAGAAGTAAGAAATGAGCAAGAGCATCATATTCAATTTGCATATAACCTGAAAGGCTTCTTATCTCAAGTAACGGATAGTGTAGGGCGAGTATTAGACGTTACGACCAATGAAGCGGGCAGAATGACAGAAGTCGCCCTACGTAACCAGATGAGTTGTGAAGTTTTAGTTCGCTATGTTTACAACGATGGCCAAGATTTAATCGAAGTCCAAGATGCATTAGGGCAAAGTACGCATATACAATATGTGAATCATCTCATGATGCAAAAAATAGATCGCAATAAAAATAGCTTCTTCTGGCGCTATGATGGTCCAACGACAGGGGCACGAGTAGTCAAAACATGGGGAGATGGCAATGTTCTTGCAGGTGAGCTTACATATCACGAGGGCTATAACGAAATTACAAATAGCTTAGGCCATAAAAGTTATTATTATTTTAATGAAGATAATCTCTGTACAAAAATTGTTCATCCAGATGGCGGTGAGATCAGCTATGACTATAATGAGGACTTTGAATTACTGCAAGAAGTGGATGAAGATGGCCGCACAACAACATTCAGCTATGATGAATGGGCAAACCCGATAAAGGTGACTTTTGCAGATGGCAGTACATTATCCTCGCAGCATGATGACAAGGATCGATTGATTCAGGCAGTGAATGCAGAGGGTGGAAGTCGTCAATGGATCTATAATGAGGACAGTACATTACAGGCAACTATTTTAGAGGATGGTACAAAGACGGAATTTTCCTATAATGAGCATCGTTTGATTGAAACAGTGACAAATGCGCAAGGTCATATGGTAAGCTTAGCTTATGATGCTGATCTGAACTTGAGCCAAGTGACATTGCCAGACGGGACAAGCTCAACCTGGACATATGATCGTCGAGGTAACTGCATTAGCACAACCAATCCTCTAGGGGCCACAGAGAAGTTCCGTTATGACCACTTAAATCGCCTTGTACGAGCCAATCTTTCCGATGGTAACGACGTTCAATTAAAGTATAATGCCTATGACGATATTATTTTTGCGAAGGATAACCATACGCAAGTTGCCTTCGATTACACGATTCTAGGTAGCCTAACGTCTCGAAAACAAGGTGGCAAGAAAGTCCAATTCACCTATGATACAGAGGAGCAATTAACCGCTGTGATCAATGAAAAAGGCGAAGCGTATACGTTTGAACGTGATACGAAAGGCCATATCATCAAGGAAATTGGCTTTGATGACATGGAAAAAACGTATGAGCGTAGTCTGGCAGGATTGGTTCAGCGCATTCAACGTCCAGGAAATCGCTGGACAGCGTATCAGCATGACAATCTAGGGAATGTCATTCGATCAGATTACTACGATGGCACCTGGGAAACGTTTGCCTATGACAAAAACGGTTCGCTACTAGAAACGGAAAACGAGCATGTAACCGTCAAGCTAGAGCGAGACCCATCTGGGCAAGTCATCAAAGAGTGGCAAAATGACCATTGGATTGCCAGTAGCTATGACGAATTAGGCAATCGCTCCCAAATAACAAGTAGCCTCGGTGCCAAAATCGATGTCACGCGTAATGAGCTGGGCAATGTCTTGCAAATGACAGCTTCTCGCTCTGAGCAAGCTCAGTGGACAGCCTCGATGCAGTACAATGAACTTGGGCAAGAGATAGAGCGAATCCTGCCAGGGGATGTCATTAGTAAATGGCAATATGATATAACTGGTAGACCGACACACCATCGCGTAAGTAGTCAAAACCGCGATACGCGAAGACGCGTGTACAATTGGGATGTAAATCATCAATTACGCAGCATGGTCAATGAGCTAACGGGTATAAAAGTGACGTACGGTTATGATGAATTTAGTAACCTCGTATGGTCTAATCAAGGTGGTCCATTTGATTTCTTATACCGTAGCGTCGATGATGTCGGCAATCTATATGAAACAAAAGACAAAAAAGATCGTGTCTATGGCGCTGGCAGTAGATTACTAGAAACAAAAGATGCCCAATTCTCTTATGATGAAGAAGGAAATCTCGTAGAGAAAGTCGAAAAGAATGGTGATACGTGGAAGTATGAGTACTATGGCAATGGAATGATGGCGAAGGTCGTTCGTCCAGACGAGAGAGAAATTTCTTTCAAGTATGATTCGCTAGGTAGAAGAATAGAGAAAAGTTCTGACGAAAAAACGATAAGATTCGTGTGGGACGGGAATACGATTCTACATGAGTTTGATTCGCAGAATGATTTGGCTGAACTAGACAGTGAAAATTTAGTCACATGGGTATTTAATGATGGCTTTGTCCCTTCTGCAAAAATAACAAGTGAAGGTCATTATAGTATTATTAGTGATTATCTAGGAACACCTGTTGAAGCCTATGATGAAGAGGGTAAAAAGGTTTGGTCAGCTGAACTTGATGTATATGGTAGAGTGAAAGAATTTACAGGTGAGAAAGACTTTATTCAATTCCGTTATCAAGGACAGTATGAAGATGTAGAAATTGGCTTGTATTATAACCGATTCCGATACTATGACCCAGAGCAAGGGAATTATACGCAGGTTGACCCGATTGGGCTTGCGGGTGGGAATCCTACTTTGTATGGATATGTCGGGAACCCAAATAATTCAATTGATACATTTGGTTTAGCCCCAAAATTTCCAATGCTACCAGGTGTGAATTTATCAGAATTGAACTTAATTATGTATAAACCTACAAAAGTAACACCGATAAATGGATCGTATTATCAAGGGATAGAACGTGCTTGGGAATTAGAAAAAGATTTGGTTGGAAAAACAGGGCATGGAACTCACCCTTGGAATGAAGCAGAAATAGAAGAACTAAAAAGCCGTGGAAAAGTGAGTGGTTATACAGGGCATCATATTACTAATCATAAAAACGGTGCTTTAGGGAATGCTTGGAAGGGGGATCCAAGAAATATTAGATTTTTACCTAATGCTAAACATGGTGGAGGATACAATGAACATTTATATGGAGAGAGAGGACATAGAGGAAGTTATACCAATGCTACTACTGGTAGACTAATTGATCGCCAAGCAATGATAGATAGATATAACAGTGAAGGGAGCTGTAAAAAACGATGAAGTACCTAGCTCGTTCAATTTCTAAGCTGGAAAATGCCAATAAGATAAAATGTTTAGGAACATCTACAGAAACAAAACAGGAATTAAGAAAAATTTTCAAACTCCCAATTTTAAGCCCAGGACTTTTAAAATGGTATAGTGATTTACCAAAATCTAAAGACATAATGTTTTATTGGACTAACGATTTCTATATATTTGGTATGGAAAATCTATTAGTTGCTTTAGAAGGTTACAGGTATATTAGAGAAGATAAAGGTTGGATAGATGTTTCAAAGACAATGAAATGGAATGAAAATTGGATTATTATTTCCAGTTGGAGTGGAAATCCAGTGATTGCCGATATAAGTAAAGTTGAAACTCCAATTTATTACGATTATGTTGGAGGAGATTTTTCACCAAAACTATTAGTAGATTCACTAGAAAAATTTGACTATTTTTTATCTGTTTGGCTTGATAAACATGATGATAGATACTATAAAAGCGGTGAATATCAATCAAACTTTTTTGATTTAATGGAGAAAGAGTGGAAAGCAAAGTTAAGTGATGGAGAAATTAAGAACATATGCGAGTTTCTCCCTATTGAGAAATCAAAAGAGAATTTTGCTCCAACTGAACAAAGAATTATAGAAAAAGTGAAAAAAATTTTTGTGTATCTTGAAGATCCAGGTGAAAATAAATCAAAAGTGATCCTAGCATTAAAAAAAGAAACAGGACTATCACTTGTTGAAATACGAAACCGATTAAATAATAATGGTTTTCTAATAGCTGAGGGATATGGGGAAAATACTTTAGTTTTAGCTGAATATTTTATTTCTTTAGGTGCAAAAGTAAGAATTGAGCAGAAATAAACCATTATATTGTCTTCTTTAGAAACTAAAATATAGAGGAATTTATTTTATCAAAAAGGGAATAGGGTAACACTCAAGTTCAGCAAAAATGAATCAAGAAGGAAGCTAAGGTCTGAATTCGGATAATATTCCTGAATCAGGCCTTTTAATTTTTTGTTGTTTTTTCGAAGACTCAGTATACGTAAGTCGTCTTTGACTATACGATTCTTGGCAGGCAGCTTAACATCCCGCAAACAAGGTGGCAAGAAAGTCCAATTCACCTATGATACAGAGGAGCAATTCACCGCTGTTATCAATGAAAAAGGTGAAGCATACACCTTTGAACGCGATACCAAAGGCAATATTATCAAGGAAAACGGCTTTGATAACATGGAAAAAGTGTATGAGCGAAGCCTCGCAGGATTCGTGCAACGGATGCAACGGCCAGGAAATCGTTGGACAGCGTATCAGCACGATGCGCTAGGAAATATTATTCGCTCTGACTACTATGATGGTACGTGGGAAACTTTTAGCTATGACAAAAATGGCTCATTACAAGAAATGGAAAATGAGCATGTAACCGTCAAGCTAGAACGAGACCCATCTGAGCAAGTCATCAAAGAGTGGCAAAATGACCATTGGATTGCCAGTAGCTATGACGACTTAGGCAATCGCTCCCAATTAACAAGCAGCCTTGGTGCCA
Organism: Lysinibacillus sp. FSL L8-0126; assembly: GCF_038630385.1. Lineage (NCBI taxonomy): Bacteria > Bacillati > Bacillota > Bacilli > Caryophanales > Bacillaceae > Lysinibacillus > Lysinibacillus sp. FSL L8-0126. Next base: position 3,266,605 of record NZ_CP152028.1, read on the forward strand.
AAATCGATGTTATGCGTAATGAGCTGGGCAATATCTTACAAATGACTGCCTCTCGCTCCGAGCAAGCCCAGTGGACAGCCTCGATGCAGTACAATGAACTCGGTCAAGAGATTGAAAGAATCCTACCAGGAGATGTCATCAGTAAATGGCAGTATGTTGTGACAGGTAGACCTACACACCATCGAATAAGTAGTCAAAACCGAGATACACGAAGACGCGTGTATAATTGGGACGTCAATCATCGCTTACGAAGCATGGTCAACGAGTTAACGGGTATAAAAGTTACCTATGGTTACGATGAATTCAGTAATCTCGTCTGGTCCAATCAAGGCGGTCAATTTGACTTTTTACACCGCAGTGTCGACGATGTCGGGAATTTGTATGAAACAAAAGAAAAGACAGATCGTGTCTATGGTTCCGGAAGTAGATTGCTTGAAACGAGAGAAGCAACATTCTCTTATGATGATGAAGGTAATCTGATTCAGAAAGTTGAGAAGAACGGTGATACGTGGGAGTACGAGTACTATGGCAATGGCATGATGTCGAAGGTCATCAAACCAGACAACGCAGAAGTTCACAGGTGATAAAGACTTTATTCCATTCCGTTATCAAGGGCAGTATGAAGATGTAGAAATAGGATTGTATTATAATCGATTCCGATACTACTCTCCAACTGAAGTGATGTATACACAGAAGGATCCGATTGGTTTAAGTGGAAATAATCCAACATTGTATGGGTATGTGTATGATACAAATATTCAGATTGATCCATTTGGATTAATTTTGAAGCCAGAACCTGGTTATTTAAGAGGGAAAAGGCATGGATTGAAGCTATCAGACAAGGATGCTCAAATAACTTCAAATAATGATAAACTTCCACATGGAAAATGGGGAAATAAAAAGGATTTAGCATATGCGGGTGAATTAGCGGACACATTAGAACCAGGAGGATTCAAGGACTTCCCGGTAAATCCGGACAGCAAGAGTGTTGTATTTCATCCTAATGGTGATTCTAATGCACCAAAAGCACATCCACCAACACATTATAGATTAAGAAATAATGGAAACGGAACTTTCCATGGATTCCCTATTGATCATACAGCAGAAGAAATTAGAAACGATAGTCATGCAAAAGTTAAATGTCATTGAGGTGAGTAAAGTGGAATTTAAAATAATAATCAATCCAAATTTTAAGATTGGAATACGTGATCCAGAAGATACAACGATATCTGAAGCACTGGATAATAGGCATGTTAATAACCAATATTTCACAATGAAATGGTGTGATACGTCATTAAGAATCAATTATGGAACACAAATAGCTGATGGTATAAGCGATGTAATTAAAATGTTAGAGGCAATAAAAAGAAGAGAGGAACGGTTTGTCGTAACTTTCCCAAGTCAAGCATTTTTCGAGACATGGATATGTAAAATTGAAAAATGTGATATTAAAATTAATTGGGATAGTCGTGAAAACTATAGAAGTATCATGATGAAAACTGAATTATTTATAAAAGAGTGGCTCAAGCTATTGCATCAATTACAAAAAGTATTGATAGAAACTGGATATGATGGTACCAATCTAGTAGATTTTTATTTACTTGAAAATCTTGAGAGATTTCATTCTAACAACATTGAGGAGTGAAAAAAGGAGCGTTTCCTATGATTGGGGATTCAAATACAAAGGATTAGTAGATTAGTAACATGTCTTTGCGAAATTTCGTATGTATAAGCACGAATACAGCGGATATTGATATCATGAAACAAATTTCCCTTAATACGATCCAGAGAGGCTGAAAAGAGCTACGCGTAATATTTGAATGTTAATAAGTCCTTGTTATGGTATGCCCTTTTGTCCTCTGTGACAGAAGGGCTGCTTTAATGAGCACGGCATGAGTTCTAAAGCTGTGAAGACGGCCGCAGATAAAGTCATTTCTTCGATGGATGAATTGCTCGCTGCGTCGAAGGCAGTAGACGGTATGAAAGCTATGGCGAAAGCTGGGCTAACGAAATTTAATCATGGAGTATTAAAGAAATTTAATTGTACACAAGGCTTAAGTAAAAAGTTCTGTAAAAGAGGCTTTGAACCTGTTGATTTAATCACAGGGCGTATGATTTATGAAGGTGTCGATTTCGAACTACCTGGACCTATCCCACTGTCATGGGAACGCGCTTGGTACAGTGATAGCAGTCGGATTGGCTTAACAGGTCATGGTATGCACTTTACATACGATCTAGCCTTAGAGATATTTGAAGAAGATGACCTGATTGGGATTGTTGTGACGGATGGTCGCGCTGTTGGATTTCCAATTTTACCAATAAACTTGCCGTATTTTAACAAACGTGAAAGAATGACCTTAACAAATACAGGTGAGGAGTATCATCTATTTGAGCATGATACACGATTGATTTATGTATTTGAACAAGTAACAGAAACAACATACCGATTAAAAGAAGTAAGAAATGAGCAAGCGCATCATATTCAATTTGCCTATAACCTGAAAGGCTTCCTATTCCAAGTAACCGACAGTGCTGGTAGAGTGCTTGAGGTTACGACCAATGAGGTAGGCAGAATGACAGAGGTTGCTTTACGCAACCAGATGAGCCGTGAAGTCTTAGTTCGTTACGTTTACAATGATGGCCAAGATTTAATCGAAATCCAAGATGCGTTAGGGCAAAGTACGCATATTAAATATGTTAATCACTTAATGATGCAAAAAACAGATCGCAATAAAAATAGCTTCTTCTGGCGCTATGATGGTCCAACGACAGGGGCACGAGTAGTCAAAACATGGGGAGATGGCAATGTTCTTGCAGGTGAGCTTACATATCACGAGGGCTATAACGAAATTACAAATAGCTTAGGCCATAAAAGTTATTATTATTTTAATGAAGATAATCTCTGTACAAAAATTGTTCATCCAGATGGCAGTGAGATTAGCTATGACTATAATGAGGACTTTGAATTACTGCAAGAAGTAGATGAAGATGGCCGCACAACAACATTCAGCTATGATGAATGGGCAAACCCGATAAAGGTGACTTTTGCAGATGGTAGTACATTATCCTCGCAGCATGATGACAAGGATCGATTGATTCAGGCAGTGAATGCAGAGGGTGGAAGTCGTCAATGGATCTATAATGAGGACAGTACATTACAGGCAACTATTTTAGAGGATGGTACAAAGACGGAATTTTCCTATAATGAGCATCGTTTGATTGAAACAGTGACAAATGCGCAAGGTCATATGGTAAGCTTAGCTTATGATGCTGATCTGAATTTGAGTCAAGTGACATTGCCAGACGGGACAAGTTCAACATGGTTATATGACCACCGTGGTAATTGCACAACAACGACCAATCCGCTAGGGGCCACAGAAAAATACCATTATGATAGCTTGAATCGCCTTGTACGGGCAAATCTATCAGATGGTAACGATGTTAAATTAAAGTACAATGCCTATGAAAATATTGTTTTTGCGAAAGATAATCATAGGCAAGTAGCCTTTGACTACACCATTCTGGGCAGTTTAATATCCCGAGAACAAGGTGGAAAGAAAGTCAAATTCAACTATGACACAGAGGAGCAGTTAACCGCTGTCATCAATGAAAAAGGCGAAGCGTATCAGTTTGAACGCGATACGAAAGGGAATATCATCAAGGAAATCGGCTTTGATGAGATTGAAAGAACGTATGAGCGAAGTCTAGCCGGATTGGTTCAGAGAATTCAACGACCGGGTGATCGTTGGACAACATATCAGCATGATGGTCTAGGGAATGTCATCCGTGCTGATTATTATGATGATACTTGGGAAACGTTTGGCTATGACAAAAATGGGTCGTTAATTCAAACTGAAAATGAGCATGTGACAGTAAAGTTCGAGCGAGATTCATCTGGACAAGTGATCAAAGAGTGGCAGAATGACCATTGGATTGCGAGTAGTTATGATGAATTAGGCAACCGTTCCCAGATTACAAGTAGCTTAGGTGCAAAAATCGATGTCGCTCGCAATGAAATGGGAGATGTATCACAAATCACAGCCTCTAGCTCAGAGCAAGCGCATTGGACAGCATCAATGCAGTACAATGAACTCGGTCAAGAGATTGAAAGAATCCTACCAGGAGATGTCATCAGTAAATGGCAGTATGATGTGACAGGTAGACCTACACACCATCGAATAAGTAGTCAAAACCGAGATACACGAAGACGCGTGTATAATTGGGACGTCAATCATCGCTTACGAAGCATGGTAAACGAGTTAACAGGTGTAAAAGTTACCTATGGTTATGATGAGTTTAGTAACCTCGTCTGGTCCAATCAAGGCGATCAATTTGACTTCTTACACCGCAATGTCGATGATGTCGGAAATTTGTATGAAACGAAAGAAAAGACCGATCGTGTCTATGGTGCCGGAAGTAGATTGCTTGAAACGAGAGAAGCAACCTTCTCTTATGATGAAGAAGGTAATCTGATTCAGAAGGTTGAGAAGAACGGCGATACGTGGAAGTACGAATATAACGGCAATGGCATGATGTCGAAAGTCGTGCGCCCAGACAAGACAGTAGTTACATTCAAGTATGACTCGCTAGGTAGACGTATAGAGAAGAGCTTTGACGAAAAAACAACGAGATTCGTATGGGATGGGAATAATATCCTGCATGAGTATTACTCGCAGGATAATTCAGATATATTTGAAAATCTAGATGAGTATTCTTCACAAAATAAGTCTCAAATACCAGATAATCTAGTGACATGGGTGTTTAATGAAGGATTCATTCCTTCAGCTAAAATCACGAATGAAGGTAATTATAGTATAGTTAGTGACTATCTAGGAACGCCTGTTGAAGCCTATGATGAACAAGGCAACAGTGTTTGGTCAGCAGAACTTGATATTTATGGACGAATGAAAGAATTCACAGGTGAGAAAGACTTTATTCCATTCCGTTATCAAGGGCAGTATGAAGATATTGAAACAGGATTGTATTATAACCGATTCAGATACTACTCGCCTACTGAGGGAATTTATACACAGTCAGACCCGATTGGACTAGCGGGTGGAAATCCGACTTTGTATGGTTATGTTGGTGATCCCAACATTAGTATCGATCCGCTTGGATTGTTTTTTAGTGATGTAAAGTGGAAAAAAGGAAAAAATAAATGGAAAAGCGGGGAATTAGGTACTCATTATAACAAACATGTAGTAAAACAAGGCGAATTTGGTGATATTTCTCAGAATGAATATCATGATCTTATGGAGCAATTTCTAGCAGATGAATCTCCGGGTATGAAACAAGCTAAAGTTGGAAACCAACTTATAAAAGTTGATCCAGCTACTAATCGAGTACTTGCGGGACATGCTAAAGATGGAAAGATTCTTTCGTTTTATATAGCACTTCCTGAATTCGTTGTAGAGGATCCTTTTACAGATGCAGTTAATTACGCGCTTGAAAAAACAAAACTATCAAAGTCAGAGGTTAAGTACAAATGTTAATATTTAGTAGGGAACTTGCGTTAACAAGTTACGCGATATACAAAATCTCTTCTTTATCCAAAAACGAAATCGATAATATCCTTTGTTCCGATTATTTGGATGAGGAAGGTGAAACAAAAGAATATGATAGTGTTTACTCTCCAAATGTTCAAAACTTTTTAGTTGGCCATTTTACTACTACTATTCTTGTTGGAATATCAAATAACTTTTTAAAAAAATTTCTTGAAGATTGTTTTAAAGACGAAGTAAATATAATTGGAGATGAGGAAGTTTTATATAAATGTCCATGCTGTGGGTATCTTACTCTTTCAACTCGAGGCGAATATGAAGTGTGCCGCGTCTGTATGTGGGAGGATGATGGCGGATCGGAAAATGATATAGAGCGTATTAGTTCTGTAAATCATTCTTCAATTAAAGACTATAGAGATAAGCACCGAATGCTTCTTGATCCAGAAAATATCCCATATAAAAAAGGTGACTAAATCAATTGTATTTGCATTATAGAGAACGCTCGACTTTCAATCGTCAAAAGCGAGAAAACCGAAGAAGAGATTAGCCTTCAAGAATATAGTTTACAAAGGCTGAAAAGGGTTACGTGATATTTTAAGGCTAATAATATTTTTGTTTTGTATGCCCTTTTGTCCTCTGTGACAGAAGGGCTTTTTAAGTGCACGGCATGTGAAATAAACGCCACATTTTTAGGTTTAATATAGGGTGCCGACCTAGTATGAGCGAAGTCTTGGGGATTGGTTCAAAGAATTCAACGTCCAGGCGATCGTTGGACAACATATCAGCATGATGGTCTAGGGAATGTCATCCGTGCTGATTATTATGATGATACTTGGGAAACGTTTGGCTATGACAAAAATGGGTCGTTAATTCAAACTGAAAATGAGCATGTGACAGTAAAGTTTGAGCGAGATTCATCTGGACAAGTGATCAAAGAGTGGCAGAATGACCATTGGATTGCGAGTAGTTATGATGAATTAGGCAACCGTTCCCAGATTACAAGTAGCTTAGGTGCAAAAATCGATGTCGCTCGCAATGAAATGGGAGATGTATCACAAATCACAGCCTCTAGCTCAGAGCAAGCGCATTGGACAGCATCAATGCAGTACAATGAACTCGGTCAAGAGATTGAAAGAATCCTACCAGGAGATGTCATCAGTAAATGGCAGTATGATGTGACAGGTAGACCTACACACCATCGAATAAGTAGTCAAAACCGAGATACACGAAGACGCGTGTATAATTGGGACGTCAATCATCGCTTACGGAGCATGGTAAACGAGTTAACAGGTGTAAAAGTTACCTATGGTTATGATGAGTTTAGTAACCTCGTCTGGTCCAATCAAGGCGATCAATTTGACTTCTTACACCGCAATGTCGATGATGTCGGAAATTTGTATGAAACGAAAGAAAAGACCGATCGTGTCTATGGTGCCGGAAGTAGATTGCTTGAAACGAGAGAGGCAACATTCTCTTATGATGAAGGTAATCTGATTCAGAAAGTTGAGAAGAACGATGATACGTGGAAGTACGAATATAACGGCAATGGCATGATGGCGAAGGTCATCCGACCAGACATCACAGAAGTTACTTTCAAGTATGACTCGCTAGGTAGACGGATAGAGAAGTGTTCTGAAGAAAAGACAACAAGTTTCGTTTGGGATGGGAATACTATCTTACATGAGTGTTTCTCAGAGAATGATTCAACTGAACTAGAAAATGATAATCTAGTTACATGGGTGTTCAATGATGGGTTCGTACCTTCAGCTAAAATCACGAGTGAAGGTAACTACAGTATTGTTAGTGATTATCTTGGAACGCCTGTAGAAGCCTATGATTAAGAAGGTAAAAAGGTTTGGTCGGCTAAGCTTGATATTTATGGCAGAGTAAAAGAATTATCAGGTGGACAAGATTTCATTCCATTCCGTTATCAAGGGCAGTATCACGATTTGAGCAGTGGCTTGTATTATAATCGTTTCTGCTATTATGACCCATGCACTGGCACGTACACACAGATAGATCCGATTGGGTTAAGTGGCGGATTTAGTTTCGTTATGATAACTTGAATCGCCTTGTACGAGCCAACCTTTCCGATGGTAACGACGTTCAATTAAAGTACAATGCCTATGACGATATTATTTTTGCGAAAGATAACCATACGCAAGTTGCCTTTGATTACACGATTCTAGGCAGCCTAATCTCCCGCAAACAAGGTGGCAAGAAAGTCCAATTCACCTATGATACAGAGGAGCAATTCACCGCTGTGATCAATGAGAAAGGCGAAGCGTATACGTTTTAACGTGATACAAAAGGCCATATCATCAAGGAAATTGGCTTTGATGACATGGAAAAAACGTATGAGCGTAGTCTGGCAGGATTGGTTCAGCGAATTCAAGGTCTAGGTAATCCCTGGACAGCGTATCAGCATGATAATCTAGGGAATGTCATTCAATCAGACTACTATGACGGTACTTGGGAAACATTTGCCTAAAAATGGTTCGTTACTAGAGATGGAAAATGAGGATATAACCAAAAGCTATAGCGAGACCCATCTTGTCAAGTAATCAAAGAGTGGCAAAATGACCATTGGATTGCCAGTAGCTATGACGAATTAGGCAATCGCTCCCAAATAACAAGTAGCCTCGGTGCCAAAATCGATGTCACGCGTAATGAGCTGGGCAATATCTTACAAATGACTGCCTCTCGCTCCGAGCAAGCCCAGTGGACAGCCTCGATGCAGTACAATGAACTTGGTCAAGAGATTGAAAGAATCCTACCAGGGGATGTTATTAGTAAATGGCAATATGATATAACTGGTAGACCGACACACCATCGCGTAAGTAGTCAAAACCGCGATACGCGAAGACGCGTGTATAATTGGGATGTGAATCACCAATTACGCAGCATGGTCAATGAGCTAACGGGTATAAAAGTGACGTATGGTTACGACGAATTTAGTAACCTCGTATGGTCTAATCAAGGCGGTCAATTTGATTTCTTATACCGTAGCGTGGACGATGTCGGGAATTTGTATGAAACAAAAGACAAAAAAGATCGTATCTATGGCGCAGGCAGTAGATTATTAGAAACAAAAGATGCCAAATTCTCCTATGACGAAGAAGGAAATCTCGTAGAGAAAGTCGAAAAGAATGGGGATACGTGGAAGTATGAGTACTATGGCAATGGAATGATGGCGAAGGTCATGAAGCCAGATAAGGTAGAAGTTACGTTCAAGTATGATTCGCTAGGTAGGCGGATAGAGAAGCGTTCTGAAGATAAGGTTACTCATTTTGTATGGGATGGGAATACGACTCTGCATGAGTGGAACAATTGTTCAGAAGACTTATCAAATATACATGAATCCTTGATAACATGGGTATACGATAATAAATCATTTAATCCAATAGCTAAAATCACAAGAGAAGGTGTTTTTAGTATTATCAGAGATTACCTTGGTACCCCTGTTGAAGCATATGATACACAAGGAAAGAAAATTTGGACTTGTGAGCTTGATATTTATGGACGAGTTAAGAAGTTCATTGGGGAAAAAGATTTTATTCCATTCCGTTATCAAGGACAGTATGAAGATGAAGAAACAGGACTCTACTATAATCGATTCCGTTATTACTCGGCAAGTGAGGGGATATATACCCAATCTGATCCGATTGGACTGGCAGGAAATAATCCAACATTGTATGGGTATGTTAGTGACACGAATAGACAGATAGATGTTTTTGGGTTAATGCCTTTATCGAACCCTGTAAATCAAGGACATCACATGGTTCCACATACACTTGCCACTAAATTAGGCATCCAACCATTTAATTCTCAAACAGGTGTGCCTGCTTTATATTTCTCATCAGAGCAATGGTTAGAAGGTGAAGGACTTAATCATTCTGCGATGCATGGCTATAATGAGCTTGGTGCAGGAACAAAACCTGTACTTACAGAAAATCAATTTAAAAAGTCAGGTTTAACAAATCAAGAATGGATAGATAGTCTGCAAAATCACTATAATAATTCAGAAATTCAGAAATTTAAAGGAGATTTGCATGTTATTAATTCAGATGGCACAAAAGGGAAGTTATTAAAGGCGGATGTCACACCTGCACTAGCTTGGGAAGAAACAAAGGAATGGGCGTCTCAAAAAGGATATCCAATAAATTGTCAGGGGTGAAATTAATGAAAAATACAGCTTTATGGTTTGAAGAAGGTTATTGTACTAGCCATATAAAAGATGCACATTTGAAAACTAAAAATTTAGCACTAGAAATCCCTATTAATGAAACTATAAGCGAATACGATATTTGTAGATTTAAACTAATTGTTGAAGAAGTGAAAAATGAAGATCAGCTATTGTTGGATTCTGCTATATTAGGTAAAAAAATAACAGAAAAAATATATAAAGATGTATCTTTCTTTGAACAAGATTTTATTTGTTATACACATGAAAATAATTTGGAATTAATAAAAAAAAATAAAAATGAGACTATTCAACAAGCTCTTAGAGATAATGTATTACTTAAAAAAATTTCTTATCGAAAGGATTGTATAGAATTATATGGGGAATACAATATTAAAATTCAAGTTTTTAGACATGGAGTTCATAAGCCTGAATTTTTATCCTCGGAATCTCCACCGTTTCTAACGGATTATGAACAAAAAATTGAAACAGTCACTGTCTATGTGCTAATATTCAAAAACACAACTGATATTAAAAAGAACAATAAAGTTTTTGATTCTTCAGTTTATGGAAGTTTGGGAAGTCTGGGGTTTTTTATGGTGGATTTAAAACTTTTTAGTGAATTAATAAGAACTGAAGTTGGCGATGAGCCATTAAATCTTGTTGAGTTATTTACTACAACCAATTTAGTTGATAAATGTTTTGAAGAGGGAATATTAATTATTACTTGGGGGATTAAGCCTTGGCATTATTATATTCAAGCAATGAATAATTCAATTCTACTTGATGAATGCATAGTTAGAGGAACCTACAAAATAAAAAATGAGATAAAGGAGTTATCTGTAATTCCTGGTGACGAATTACTTACATGGCCTGCATGTCTTGAAAAAAAATGGCCAATCATTCGTTTGGAGGGTACTGGTGAAAAAATTGATCTTTCTTTATGTACTTGGTCAGGTGAACTCGGAAATGAATTAATTCCAATGTATATTCTTGAAAGAAGTGAAGAAAGGATAGAGAATGTAAATCCTATTATTAACTATAGTTTCATTTAAAATCGAGGTTTCAAATTTGAAGAGTGATTATGTATCAGGAAAAATAAAGAGTGGCAAGAATCCCTATTTGAGGGATTTTTTGCTACTCTTTCTGTTTGGTTAATTTTACAAATTCTCATAATATTAAAGGTCATTTAAGTTATCAGAGAAAAAACATGATGTCTATTGTCAGTCGCCAATTTGATTCCTTATATCGTAGTGTCGATGATGTCGGCAATTTATATGAAACAAAAGAGAAAAAAGACCGTGTCTATAGCGCTGGTAGTAGATTACTAGAAACGAAAGATGCCAGATTCTCTTATGATGAAGAAGGCAATCTCGTAGAGAAAGTCGAACATAACGGAGATACATGGAAGTACGAGTTCTATGGCAATGGCATGATGGCGAAGGTCATGAAGCCAGATAAGACAGAGATTACGTTCAAGTATGACGCACTAGGTAGACGGATAGAGAAGTGTTCGGAAGGAAAGGCTACCCATTTTGTATGGGATGGCAATACGATTCTGCATGAGTATTCCACCCAGAATGTTGCGGATACTTTAGAAAATCTGAAATCTTCACAGGCTGATACTGCTATAGCTGATAATCTAGTGACATGGGTGTTCAATGATGGTTTTGTCCCTTCTGCAAAGATTACGAGTGAAGGTCATTACAGTATTATAAATGATTATCTTGGAACGCCTGTTGAAGCCTATGATGAGCAAGGAAATAAGGTTTGGTCGGCTGAGCTTGATGTTTATGGACGAGTGAAGGAATTTACAGGTGAGAAAGATTTCATTCCATTCCGTTATCAAGGGCAGTATGAAGATGTAGCGATTGGATTGTATTATAACCGATTCCGATACTACGACCCAGAACAAGGGAATATACGCAAGTTGACCCGATTGGACTTGCGGGTGGGAATCCCACTTTGTATGGCTATGTAAAAGATCCAAACAGAATGACCGATCCTTTTGGATTAAATGAATGTGAGATAAAGTTGATTGGTGCCCATTGTGTGATCAAGGCTGGGTCATAATTGTAAAAGATATTCAAACATTAAATCTGTATTTGTGTTGTAAAGAATGTGAATCTGAATGGAAAAGTCCATATGAAATAACTCAGGAACAATGTTTGCCATTTAACACATATGCAAAATATGATTTTCCAACTGAAGATGAGGTGATTAGTTATGGCTGGGGTGAATTTATCAAAACCTAAAGGTGTGAGGGAAATCTTAGTGAGTAGTATTCGGTGAACTTCAAATAATAATTAGTAATTAATTGTAATATTGCAGAGAAAATATAATTTTAGAACCTACGTATGAAGAGGTATAAAACCCCTTTTTACGTAGGTTTTTTAAGTCAGGGACTGCTTTTTCTGTCTATGTCATGGTGGTTATACAGGAGAAAAGCTAATAGAAAGAATTCACAGGGACGAAAGACTTTATTCTATTCCGTTATCAAGGGTAGTATCACGATTTGAGCAGTGGCTTGTATTATAATCGCTTCTGCTATTATGACCCATGCACTGGCACGTACACACAGATAGATCCGATTGGGTTAAGTGGCGGATTTAGTTTCGTTATGATAACTTGAATCGCCTTGTACGAGCCAACCTTTCCGATGGTAACGATGTTCAATTAAAGTACAATGCCTATGACGATATTATTTTTGCAAAAGATAGTCATACGCAAGTTGTCTTTGATTATACGATTCTAGGCAGCCTAACGTCTCGAAAACAAGGTGGCAAGAAAGTACAATTCACCTATGATACAGAGGAGCAATTAACCGCTGTTATCAATGAAAAAGGCGAAGCGTATACGTTTGAACGTGATACAAAAGGCCATATCATCAAGGAAATTGGCTTTGATGACATGGAAAAAATGTATGAGCGTAGTCTGGCAGGATTGGTTCAGCGCATTCAACGTCCAGGAAATCGCTGGACAGCGTATCAGCATGACAATCTAGGGAATGTCATTCAATCAGATTACTACGATGGCACCTGGGAAACGTTTGCCTATGACAAAAACGGTTCGCTACTAGAAACGGAAAACGAGCATGTAACTGCTAGAGCGAGACCTATCCGGCCAAGTTATCAAAGAGTGGCAAAATGACCATTGGATTGCCAGTAGCTATGACGAATTAGGCAATCGCTCCCAAATAACAAGTAGCCTCGGTGCTAAAATCGATGTCACGCGTAATGAGCTGGGCAATGTCTTGCAAATGACAGCCTCTCGCTCCGAGCAAGGCCAGTGGACAGCCTCGATGCAGTACAATGAACTTGGGCAAGAGATTGAGCGTATCCTGCCAGGCGATGTCATTAGTAAATGGCAATATGATATAACTGGTAGACCGACACACCATCGCGTAAGTAGTCAAAACCGCGAGTACGCGAAGACGCGTGTACAATTGGGATGTGAATCACCAATTACGCAGCATGGTCAAGGAGCTAACGGGTATAAAAGTGACGTATGGTTACGACGAATTTAGTAACCTCGTATGGTCTAATCAAGGCGGTCAATTTGATTTCTTATACCGTAGCGTGGACGATGTCGGGAATTTGTATGAAACAAAAGACAAAAAAGATCGTGTTTATGGCGCTGGTAGTAGATTACTAGAAACGAAAGATGCCAGATTCTCCTATGACGAAGAAGGCAATCTCATAGAGAAAGTCGAAAAGAATGGTGATACGTGGAAGTATGAGTACTGTGGCAATGGAATGATGGCGAAGGTCATTAGGCCAGATAATACGGAAGTTACTTTCAAGTATGATTCATTAGGTAGGCGAATAGAGAAGCGTTCTGAGGATAAGGCAACGCATTTTGTATGGGATGGTAATACGATTCTGCATGAGTATTCCACGCAGAATGCTGCAGATACTTTAGACAATCTAAAATCTTCACAAACCGATACTGCTATAGCAGATAATCTAGTTACATGGGTATTTAATGAAGGGTTTGTCCCTTCTGCAAAGATTACGAGTGAAGGTCATTATAGTATTATTAGTGATTATCTTGGAACACCTGTTGAAGCCTATGATGAAAAAGGGAATAGGGTTTGGACAGCTGAACTTGATGTTTATGGACGAGTGAAAGAAGTTACAGGTGAGAAAGACTTTATTCCATTTAGATATCAAGGGCAGTATGAGGATGTTGAAATTGGATTGTATTATAACCGATTCCGATACTACGACCCAGAACAAGGGAATTATACTCAAATAGATCCGATTGGACTTGCGGGTGGGAATCCTACGCTTTATGGGTATGTTAGTGATACGAATGCTATAAATGATCCATTTGGATTAAAGCCAAAACCTGAATTTAATTGTGCTGAGTTATCAGGAAATAAACCTCTTTCGTTAGATCCAAATGAAATTCATTTTATGCAGAGTAATATCAAGAATAGTACGGGTGCATTTACAGTTTTAGAAAATGCTGAATCATTAAAGAATGGTTCACTTAAAGTAAGTGACTTACCTACAGTTAATGTTTGGAAGGATACAGACGGTAAAATATGGACGTTGGATCATAGAAGGCTCGCAGGTATTGATGAAATTCCAGTAAACTGGGCAAGTAAAAAACAAGTGAAGAATCAATGGTTTAAAATGTCAACAAAAAATGGTGGAACATCAATTGTTTTAAAGAGGGAAGATGGATCTAGACAGGTGATTTGTAGGAAAAAATAGAGTCAATAGTTGAAATAGAGAGGTGTGAATAATATGGATTGGTATAACAAAATTGAAAACGTATCAAACAAGCAACAATTCTTAGAATTTGTAAATTTATTATCAGCGGATTATAAAAAAAATATAGATGAATGGGAGAATAAATCTATAGATTTATTTCTTCAAGCCATTGAGGGATGGATGGAAGATATGGAAGGATTTTATGAAAATTCTGGTTTAGATACTCCCAAAAATATTGACTGGAAACTATTATCTATTATGCTATATGTAGGTAAGATATATGAATAAAAGGCCGACGCTAAAAAAGAATTAGTTATGTGAACTTTGTATGGAAAGACTTTAAATTGATGAGTGTGGTGTAAATAATATATCAATTTAAGGAATTTATTAGATCGATTGATTAGTTGAAGAAGCCTTATTAGTGATTATCTAGGTACACCTTCTGAAGCCTACGATACTGATGGTAATAAGGTTTGGTCCAATGAGTTAGATATTTGTGGTCAGTCAAAAGAGTTTACCTGTGACAAGAATTTTATACCATTCCGATATCAAGGGCAATACGAGGATGAAGAAACTGGCCTTTACTACAACAGATTTAGATATTATTCACCAATTGAGGGTATGTATACGCAAAAGGATCCAATTAGGCTTAATGGAGGTTTGGTCTTATATGGCTATGTACAAGATACAAATAACTCAATAGATATTTTTGGTCTTTCTTGTACTAAAGAGTTAAAGAAAAATATGAACAAAGCTAATCGTGAGTTAAGAAAGAATGAAGGGTACATGAAACGTGCTTGGCATAAGTATAAAAGTTCAGCAGCTCATCATATTGTAGCGGGGGACCATTCAAATCCAAATGCTCAAAGAGCTAGGGATATTCTAGAAAGGCATAAGATTGATGTCAATAGTGCAGATAATGGGATTTATTTAAAACATGGATCCAAATAGTATATAACCTGGTGCTTATCATAGAATAATCCATACTAATGATTATTTTAGAAATGTTGCTGATAGGTTGGAGTCTGCAGAACGTTTTGGTGGAGCAAAAGCAAAAGAAGCAGTATTAGCTGATCCGGAAAATATTAGGACGGATTTATTATTTAACGTTAAAATTTGGTAAAGGGAGTTTTGTAAATGAATGTATATAGATTTGTAAATGATGATGATTTTAAAGATTTAACCTTTTTAAATAAGGACTATGTTCGTCTTTTTTCAACTTTTACAGGGCAAAAAATTACTCTGGATTGGAACGCAGAGATATTTGGTATTTCAGAAGATAAACTGAATAGAGGAAAATTGTTAGATTTTGATTCACGTTGTTATGGAGCTACATTAATAGTAAAAAAGAAATTTGAAAAGTTTTTTATCGATGAATTTTCAGAAATTATAGAAACCCTCCCCATAAAAATCAAAGGTATTTCAGAGGATTATACATATATAAATATAACAAATGTTTTAACAGCAATTAATTTTGATGGTTTAGATATGCAAGAATCTCTTGCAATGTTGCGAGGTGAAAACATTAGATTTAATTTAGAAAAAATAGAAAATGAAACTATTTTTAGAGATATTAGAATTAACAACTTTTATTTCTGTACACAAAATTTTAAAGATTTTATTGAAAAAAATGGAATTAATGGATTGCGTTTTATGAAAGTAGGGACAGGACTTTGACTCTAATAAATGAATAGCATATTTTAAACATACTCTTATTTCATAATATGAATTTCCTCAGTGCTATGAAGAGAATTATTTCTCTTCATAGTCACTATAATGGTTACCATTAATGAATGTATCTGAAGTGTCTAGATTTAGAAAAGCTAATTCTCCTAGCTCACAGACAGAGTTAGTAAGTTTTAATATTGCAAACTGCTTTTCATTAAAATTCACAATGATATTAAGAAAGTTATCTAAGTCGTCCACACTAATACCTTCTTCCTCCATTTCTTTCTCAGTAATAAAATCATCTATATGGTAAGAAATATCAATAGCATCCATAAGAAGTAGCTTTTCAAACTCATCACATACTTTATCTCCAAAAAATAATTCCATTAATTCGAATTCTTTTGACTTTTTAATTTGAATGAAAAGAGATTGTAAAATGTATTTTAATGAATAATTCATAATTGAATCGAAATCCTTTTGAACAATACCAGCTTTGATGTTAAAGGAAATTTCTTGAATCATATCCGTATGAAAGTTATTTAAATAGATTTATAAATAGGATGACTAATTTCCTCTAAGGTGTCATTCCGAATTCTCATGTTCTCTTCAAAAGGCATCATTTTATTATTCCTCCAATATTTTTTGTTTAATTTTACCATATGAATATTGGATAATACAGTTAATTTAAATAAACAATTTTATGGATAATATCTGTCGAGCTTTGACGAATTCGTATGGGAAGGAAATACGATTCTGCATAAGTATTTGTCACAGGATAATTCTGATACATTGGAAAATTCAGTGGAGAATGCCTCGCAGACAGATGCCGATATCGCAGATAATCTAGCGACATGGGTATTCAATGATAGCTTTGTCCCTTCAGCAAAAATCACGAATAAAGGTAGCTACAGTATTATTAGTTATTATCTTGGAACACCTGTCGAAGCCTATGATGAGCAAGGTCATAAGGTTTGGTCGGCTGAGCTTGATGTTTATGGACGAATGAAAGAATTTACAGGTGAGAAAGATTTCATTCCATTCCGTTATCAAGGGCAGTATGAAGATGTAGAAATTGGATTGTATTATAACCGATTCCGATACTATGACCCAGAGCAAGGGAACTATATTCAAATTGACCCGATTGGACTTGCGGGTGGGAATCCTACGCTTTATGGGTATGTGCAAGATCCAAACATGGAGAATGATCCATTCGGTTTAGCGAGAGCACCTAGCCAAGTTCTTGCTGGAAACAGAAAAAAGGCTGGAGATAAAATATCAGGATTTCAAGCTCACCATGTTATTACAACTAATACATGGAAAACACATCAATCCTTCTTTGATTCTATCGGGGGGGATTAAGAGACGAAGCATTTAATGGTATTATGATGCCTAGCAACCCTACCACATTAAAAGGAAGTTCTTTTAGCATGATTCATAATACTAGTCATTCTATGTATAGTGATTATGTCATGAGTAGGGTGACTGATATCTCCGATCAATACTCTCTTGGTCTAATAAATGAAAAAGATGCTAGGACAGATATTCGCAAACTGCAAATAGAATTAAAAAACAAAATACAGGAAGGATACTTTGATACTGTGCAATCTAGGAAATATCCTAAGTGTCAAAGATTAGGGTGATATAATGAGTTACTATATGATTGTTAAGGATAATATAAAATCGCCTATTTTTTTGGAAGGCGTTATTCACGAATCTTTTGACGAAACAAAATATAATGAGGGAATGGGATACGAATGGAACAAGATTTTTTTCGTAAAACAAGATATGCCAAAAGATTTATGGTTAATTACTAATAATAAAATTGAATTCGACTATTATGAGAGTTTTAATGGTCACATCGTCAGTTGTGATTTTCTTACTTTGATGAATCAAGTAAATACTTTGCAAAAGTATGTTATATCGAATCTCCAAGTAGTTAGTTCTAAAGGGAAATCTAAGGTAAAAAAACCTTATTATTTTATTAAGTACTATAATAGAGAGGATTTTGTTGATTACGAGAAGTCGGAATTTACAAAAAGGAGAGTTCCTGAAAATAAGATTCTTGACTTAAATTATTTGGTTGAAAAATATCAAAAAATTGTATTAAAAGAAAATGATAGAGACGTGTTTTGTTTGAATGACTTAAAATTAGCAAGATATCTATTTTGTTCAGAAAGGTTTAAGCAACTTTGTGAGGAAAGGCATATGAAAGGAATTCGATTTATCGAATTGGAAGATATTCCACATTACTTTTCTTCATATGATCGCTAATATACGGCGTTCCTGATTTTTATTGGAAAATTTTTAATTAGCATGAGTCAAAACACATGTTAAAAGGATACTAATCCTCTCAACATGTGTTTTCTTTTGTTAAATTAGTCCATTAAAAAATTAGGCAAGTACTGTTCTTAAAGATTTTAAAATTTCAGTTAAAAGTAAAATTGAGATTAAAAAGTATTTAATCAATATTTAATTTATAAACATATGTAAAGAAAGTGTTTCGTACTCTCATGGGACTGACCCCAACAGTATAGACAAATAAAAAAAGCATCTTCGATTGAATTCGGGTTTAGCAACCTAAACTTCAATTAGGAGGTGCTTTTTCTATAAGTACAAGAGTGAGTTATCCATATGAACTAAAAATGAAAGCTATTGAGATGCGACTAGCAGGTATACCAATGAAACAAGTTTTAAATGAATTAAACATATGGGAGAGGAGAGAATTTATGCTACTTGTTTGGTAACTGACAGTAATGTATGACAGTATTTTTTAGCGATAAATACCTATGAAATAATGGAAAAAAATATCATATGTATTCTCAAGGGAAGTCATTTAATATAAAGGGTGAAATCTTATACAAAACTGTCAAGTGGGTTCCTACTGAATGGGAGTATGATGATAGCGACCTTGAACAGAGTGAAATAGAATTAGTATCAGACTATTTAGCTGAGAAGAGAGAAACCATTAAAGATAGTAGTTTTAAGGAGTTTGAAGAGAAATTTTATGAAACAATGACTGAAACATTACTTATATTACGGAATGAAGGCTTGTTTGGACATAAAAAAGATGATATGACAGTATTTATATCAATTTCTGATGATGAAAGAACAGAAATGGTTGAGAATTATTCTGCGGGCTTGTTGAACTCAGAAAATGTTAGTGGGGAATTCTTGAAAAGGTGGGAATGAGAACTGATGAATGCCTAATGAACTCAAATTGATGAATAAGGGTATCCAGAAGTTGATTTAATACAGGGAAACTATCTATATTCATATGGTGCCATATACGCATATACACAAATTTTTTTGATGGGAGTCTGTGCCTTTTTCAATAAAACTAACAGATGGTGAACAAAGTCCTTTTTATGATAACTAAAAAATATTGCCAGCTCTCTTGAAGAATTTTCTTTATTATGACATGATCAAATTCCTGCACAATATGCGACTTAAAGTAAGTGACGAATATTTGGACGCGTACACGCAAAAAGAACGTCAATCCATGGTGAAGCAATATCAGGAAAAGATCGATCAATTGGAAAAAATGACGGGCCCTCTATGGGGATATGGCAGCCCAATGGATGGTTGGGCCATGATATTTGATTATATACAGGCTTAGAACGGGAAAGGGGAAAAAATAGAGACGTTATATTAATAGGGCTTCATAACGTGATTTTTTATGATGGAGATTTTAGAGTAAAGAAGCAATGGAAACGAAAAGCCATTGAAGAAATCGAAAAGGTTAAAAAAGGGGTTATCAAAAAAATTCCCCTTTTTAATTATTCTGAGTAGCTTGATTTCAAAAAGAGGAGGAATAAGGAATTGAAGTTCTATCGTTATGTGTTAAGTTTCCCACCTTTGGATTGGGAGTGCTGCTTTCTTAGCATTGAGGAGTATAAGCAGAGCTTTGTGAATAAGTATAATCAGAATATAGAGTATTACATGCTAGTTATGGGAGATTGTCAACAGCATCTTGTAGATATCGATAACCTTGCTACTATTACTTATAAAGATCTTTGTGCAAGCGTTCATTCTGCTGAGCTGCGTTGTCCAGCTATGATTTTCTCTATACCGAGTGGCAATCAGCGAGGTTCAGCTTTGTTTTGTATCATGTATAAGCTTGAAGACGACGGGGATACGTTTATTTACTCTCCTGTTCCACTTGTTCATCTAGAGCAAGATCAAGCAGGTGAAGTAGAGCTTTAATGTTTTGAATTCAGAGGTGCTTGTATACTACTTAACTGTCTACCAATAGTTTTTTTTATGCTTCGTTGGTTTTCGTGTAAAAGCAATAGGAGACACTTAGGGTCAGTAATACTATAATTAAGAGATTTAAAGGTTCTTAAAGAACGAGAAATGTGTATGCTTTTTCAAACGAGCGAAAATGATACTGGTAATGGATGGAATGGTAGAAATGTGACCAGCATGTTTTGATGACAAAAGTGAGCTGTTTAAAGAAATCGGATTTGATTATTACTATATTGAATATCAGGTTTCAGAAGAAAGTTTGGATATTACATATATGGAATTTGGCATAGAAAAACACTATATTTTCAATAGGCTCGAATAACGGGTGGGGAAATGCGTTTGTCGGTAGTAAATTATCGAAAATTTTATAATTTATTACAAGTAGTTTGTTGGAAACAGTTAAATGCTCTTCTGTTTGTGTCCACATGAAAATAAAAGATATGTTTTTGCTAAAGTCATTTGAGGTATTAATTTAAACATAAATATTTATGAAAAAATATCAATAAAGTCCACTTTATAGGACAGACGATGGGGGAAGATTCACATCTTCAATTATCGTCTTTTTTGTATTATGTTTGACATAGAAAGGGGAAGTGACATCCGATGGTAGATACAAATTTGAAGGAACGAGTGTTTGCAACATTATATGGTGGGATTATCGGTGATCTAATGGGAGTACCTGTTGAGTTTAAGCAAAGAGGGACTTTCCATGTGCAGGATGTGACCGGGTATGGTACTTACAATCAGCCACCAGGTACTTGGTCTGATGATACTTCTTTAACGTTATGTTTAGTCGAAAATATCATTGAAAAAGGCGATACGAAAACCTTAATGAATAAGTTTGTACGATACATGGAGCAGGGCTATCTTACACCATTTGGAGAAATGTTTGATATAGGCATCACGACTGCTGAAGCCGTTACGAACTATAAAAATGGTGTTTTACCTGAGCATTGTGGAAAAACGGGCGAGTTTGATAATGGCAATGGCACCCTTATGAGGATAGCGCCTATCGTATTTGTGGTGATGAATGAGTTAGATTTTGATAAAAGAAAAGCGTGGGTACAACAATATACAGAAATTACGCATGCCCATCCACGTTCAATCGTTGGGTCCATCATTTATATTGAATTGCTATTAAGCTTGTATCGAAATAATACGCTAGAAGCAGCCTTAAAGGAGGTATATTCATTGCTCCAAAGTCATTTACAGGATGATCTGCGAGCGGAGCTAAATGCATATGCAAGGATTTTTGAGGAAAACTTTTTAAAGATTCCAGAGCGTGAGATTAGCTCAAGCGGCTATATTGTCCATTCACTAGAGGCAGCAATCTGGTGTGTAGGTAATTCTACAACGTTTAAAGAGGCTATTCTAAGGGCTGTAAATCTGGGAGAAGATACAGATACCGTTGCAGCCATTACGGGCGCTATTGCGGGTATGTATAAGAATATGGATGAAATTCCACATGAATGGTTGGATAAAATGATTAAGAAAAAAGAGATTGACCACTTAATCATGGCATTTTACGAATTTTGTGCAGCTTAGGTGTAAGCTATTTCAAACGAAAGGATGGTGACGAAATGTACCCACTACATAATAGTGCGGCGGCCAATCTACCTGCTACAGAGCACGAAATTCTACATGTGGAGAAGGGCCTGACTTTCCATCTCCCTCAAGTTTATCGATATGTCTTAAAAGAGATGAATGGTTTATCGTTCACTAACGGCGTGTTAATTTACGGTACAGTAGAATTGCTAGAAAGAAACGAGACTTGGGAAGTAGCAGAATATGCGAAGGGCTATATAGCCATTGGTGATGATGGAGGTGGAATGGTTTTTCTAATGAATAGACAAGGAGAGGATGGTCACGTTTTTGCGGTGGATTGTGGTGTTATGAATCCCCAACTTGCTACGTTAATCACATCCGATTTAAACAAGTGGCTACAAGATGGCTGTCAGTTAGAAACAGTATAGCTATGCAAACTATTAGAAGCTTATTCCTGCTATTGGGAATAGGCTTTTTATTTGGTTTTATGTCTATTTTTGGAGAATTTGATTTGAGGAATATAGCAAAATTATTACATATCCTATTGATTTTTTGTATTTTTTAGAAAATTATGTTGAATTATTGGAGGGAGATAGTATAATGAAAATATAGTTACATATATGGTTAATAATTACTTTAATAAAGAACTTATTGGCAAATACTTGTAACTGTGATCTTAAAAAAACTAATGAAATGAGGAGATTTTAATGATTAACGTTATTCAATATTTAGAGCAAAATCCGTCGTTGGTAACATTGTTAAAAGAAAAAAAAGCTTCTCTTATTGGTATTTCAGCACTTGAACAAAAGGCAATCTTGGATTCGTTTGATGAAGATGTTCGATTAGAAAATGGTCTTTGGTACTAAGTTAATAAAAAATAAATGGTTATGGTTTGCTATAAGTGCATATTTAATTTTGGGGATTTATTTACTTTATGTCACTTATAGCACACCTTTTTTGGGCATCAAATTACAAGAAAAAAATGATCAATGGTTAATAATTGATCCATACTATAAAGAATGGGCAGACAAGCAAAAAATTGCTTCTGGTGACATTATTCTAGAAATTGATGGTCAAAAGATCGAGGAATTGGAGAATATTACTTATAATCCTGTCATTAGAGTTGCTAAAGAATTAACACTGTTGAAAAAACACGGGGAAATTATACATTTACATATTGCCCCATTCGACATCCCAGAACAACTATTATATGTATTGGTAATACCAGGAAGCTTCTATTTATTAAGTTTACTTATCTCAATTTACCTATACTATAAACAAAAGAACACAAGCTTAATTAATTTACTTATTTTATTTATTCTAACTGTTTCTTTGGCTTATGTGAGTATTGGTGCATCAGGAAGGCTAAATAGTGTTGGTACAGTTGTTAATCGAAGTAGCATGTTACTTTGTCTTGTTATTTTAATACATTTTTTAAGAAATTATTTTTTATTTTTGAATTTAAAATGGGGTTTTATTCAAAAAATTAAAATATTATATTCAATACCTTTAACTATTGTTTTCCTTAGTATATTGAGTATTATTTACCCATCTACAAATCCATTATTCTCAAAAATTACTCTATTGTTATTTTTAATTTTACTAGTAGTAATTCTTTCTATACTAGGAAGAGGTTATATAATATATAAAACACCTCAGTTAAAGCTTTTTTTATTGAGCATTATTATCCCATTCTTACCATTTCTTTTTTTGTTTGCAATACCAGAAATTTTCTTTCATAAACATATACTCTCTGGTGACGTATGTTCACTTTTTTTAATGCTTATTCCATTTAGCTTCATATTCACACAACTAACTGAACGTATTTTCGATATGGAGTATTTTATTTCTCGATTACGTTATTATTTTAATTTTTCCTTTGGCTTTACAATTTGGTTATTAGCCGGTTTATATTTATTGACCGATCTATCCATTACGCGCATGACGGAGATTTTCTTTTTCGCCTTTCTATCGTTAATGGCTTTGTTTTATATAAAAGAGCGGATTGATTATCGTAAGCGGAAAATTTTATTTTCTACAAAAGGGGATTACATCCACCGCTTGTATACAACTGTCGATAGTATTGGGAGAGTTGTAAAGATTGAGGATTTATTGGAGAAATTTGTGCAGGAGGTTGTGCTCCAGCTTGAAATGGAAAGGGTATATGTTTTAACTTATGATTTTCAAACACATCAAGTGACATTGACGAACAAATCCAAAGAATACACGCAGCATCAGATTGATGAGGTTCTAGTCGAACGATTAGGTTTAGGGGATATTAAAAAAACAGACCATTTCTATATCGCCTTTATTCATCAAGATGCAAATTATAAACGCATTCTTGTTGTGGATCATAATAAATCGATTTATCTGAAGGATGAGGAATTGTTATGGCTCGAATTGCTGCTGCTCTATTTAAATAATTTTATCGAAAATACAAAAATGGTCGAGGAGCTACTAAATCAGTTAAAGCATATGAAAGAGGCTGATAATCGACAGCTGCCATGGCTCAACAAATTACTTTGGCTACGCTTCGAGGAAGAAAAATATCAGCTTGCTCAAGAACTTCATGATACGATTTTACAAGAACAGCTTCATATCGCCAGAGAAATGGGTGTTCTCATGCATACAAAGGAAAAAGAGGAGATCCCCACAAAACTTATGAAGCTTCATGAACATATGCTTACCTCATTGAATGATTTAAGGGGCTATTGTGAAAATTTAAAGCCTCCACTCTTAGATACATTGGGTTTAAATGCAGCCCTTGAGAAGCTTATACAAAAAATCCATAAACGCGCTGATTTTGTCTTGATCTATACCATTGACCGTCTTTATTTAGAGGATGAGCGTTTGAATTTAATGATTTATCGACTGTTCCAAGAATTATTAAACAATGCTTTAAAGCATTCGTATGCCCATACAGTAGAAATTTATTTATTGGGTACCGAAGAGGGCTTTGAAATATTGTATACCGATGACGGGGTGGGTTGTCATATAGATGATATTTTACTTGCCGATTCTATGGGCATTCAAGGTATGCAAGAGCGAGTTCAGGCTTTTAATGGGAAATTCACCTTAGACAGCAAAGTAGGAGAAGGGATGACCATTCGAATTATCGTAAGTGAAACGAATCATACACACTCTTATACGTATAGTACCCTGAACCGTCCAACTTATATGATTCGTGGATAAGCAAATGAAGCAGAAGCACATAGGCATACTTTTTTCACCTTTTAATCTCTTCGTCGATGCTACGAATGTGGATTAGAAGGCTTTTGTTTTTTCATAACATTTTATACTAGTGAAACGCTCTCATTAGAGATCCCATTATTTGAAGTGTCATTGCTAGTAGGTGGAAAGTATTGCTATAATATGTGATATATACATAATGTAAGGAGCGGATTTTGAATGACTAAGGCAAAATTCTTACTAATGGCAGTAGCCCCAGCAGCTATTATTATGCCTATCGATGCACATGCTGCTTCAGAGCAGGTAACTATTGAAGGAAGTGGTATGGTAGGGACAGAATTAAAGGCTGATATCACCTCCTTACCAAAAGATGCTAATTATCAGTACGAATGGTATTTTGTGAAAGCGGGCGTAGAGGAGCTGCTTTCTTCACAAACTAGCAACATCTATTTAATACCTTCAGATGCATTAGGAAAATCCATTATTGTTAAGGTTACAGATGACCGTGGGAAAATGTATGAAAGTAAAAAAATCGTTGTTAAAGGAACTCTTTTGACTGAAGGCAATGATTATGTGAATGGTAAGTTAGTCGCTAAAATTGAAGGTTTATCAAGTAACACAAATAAACCGACTGTATTTACTAATTTTCAATGGTATGTCCTAGAAGATAATAAGGCGAAACCCATTGCAAATGAAACGAAATTAGAGCTCGTTATACCACCTTTAGCTGCTGATAAACTGATCTTTATGGAGGCCAAAACAGAAGATGGATTGGTATATGTAAGTCCGAATAAAAAGATTCAGAAGCTGAATTTAAGTATAGAAGCAATTGAATTTGAAGGCTTCACAGGTGGAGATTTTGTCGTGCCTGGAGATACGCTTAAAGTGAAAATCCCTGTCGTTACAACAGAAACGGATACTTCACAAAAAATCACGTTAGAGTCGAAACAAATTTCGTTTACCTATCAATGGCTATATAAGGTAGGAAGTAGTTATTCTATCATCCCCAATGCCTCCACTCCTTCCTATATGATTCCTAAAGATACACAGGATTCAGCAATGAAGGATATTGTGGTGAAGGTTACTGCAAAAGTGGGAGATCAAGTGATTTCTGGTATTGCCGTAACGCCAATCCGTATTTCAGACAATCACATAAAAGCTATTGAAAAACAAATTGCCACGTTGCTCACAATGGATACCCAAAAACGTGTTATCTATAGAGAAGATATAAAGTCAGTTCTATCTCAGATAGACAATCAATATCAAAAATTAACACCAGCAGCAAAGGCACAGGTGACAAACTACTCGATATTGCAGCGTGCTGTAGCTGATATTGCCAAAGTAGAGCGTCTTGCAGCGCAAATAAAAGCATTAGATGGAAAGAGTAGCCTCCAACAGCTTCAACAACTAAAGGCTGAATATGATCAACTGGATTATTTACAACGAAGCTTAGATGCTGGTAATATTTATCAGCAAATAGTAGATTTATTGCTGAAAAATCCAGATAGTCAAAAGGAGCTTGCAAAGCTTGGTGAAATCAATAGACTGATTACAGAGTTATTGGGAGACGGTATGGATCCGATCCCACAATACGCTTCAGAAACAACGAGTATCTTAGCGGAAAAAATAGCAGATATAGATGCTAAAATTAATGCCCTTTTACCGGAGTATAAAACGGTTGTGCAAAATCAAGCCATTTTAACAATGGCAAAAGCAGATTTAAAAAGTGCACAAAAATTTGAAAAGCTATTTGATAAATTGCAAGGACAGACGCCTAAACAAAAGGTAGCAACAGCTAAAAGCATTCGGTCAGCCTATTTGAAGCTGAACTTACGTCAGCAAGGATTGGTAGAATATAAGCTACCCCTCCTAGTGGAAGCTGAAAACGCAGAACGTACGACAATCGAAGAGCTGGAGCAATTGCTAGCCGAGGTGAAAGGGGCAGCAGGATTAGCGAATGAATGGGAAACACTTAAATCGAAAGTTAATACCATTATCTCACTGCAAAAAAGTTTAAAGTCCTATAATGATATGGCGACAAAAAACGAAATGCTTCAAATGCAAAAGGATTTAAAGGCAGCTGAAAAAGTCATTATCCAAATAGAAAAATATAATGCGCTATTGAAACCTGAAACGAAATTTAACAAAATACAGTCGGCCTTTCATTCTGCATTAAAAGCGTATAATAAATTAACTATATCTCAGCAAAAGTATGTTTATAATGCTACTCTTTTGAATGAAATTCCTACGAATAATGAGATTCCTGGTGAGACAAGTAACGATGCAACTGTAGGTAAGAAATTCAGTAATGACATTAAAAATGCTCTTAACGATTCATCTGACTTCGAAAGCTATGCTAGAGCTGTGGACGAATTAGTCAATAAATATAAAGAGTTGCCTAAAGGCGTAAAGAAATATGTGATAAATTATGCAGACTTAAAAGCTGCCGAAGCCAATGTGAGAGCGGTCAGATCCTTTGATAAGAAGGTCAATGAGGCATTATCTGTAGCAGATTCCACTAAACAATATTCGAAGCTACAGACTGTTCAAAAAGCATACAGCAAATTAAATGCAATTCAGCAAGAATTAGCTCAACCTCTTTATGTAAAAATCAGCAATAAAATCGAAGAATATACAGAGAATTATAACGACTTAAATAAAGAACTTATGGATGCAAACGGCTATATTTTTTCGCTAACTGAAGTAAAGGATATGATTAACAAGTACAATGCTCTTTCCTCTGCTGAGAAAAAACTAATTACCAATGCTCAGGATCTTAAACAAGCAATAAGTGACGTCAAAGCTGTTGAGTCCTTCATTAAGAAATTCCAGACGAATCTAGAAAAAAATCCATCGACGATTATGAAAGATTTTCGAAAGCTCACAACGCTACAGATTAGTTTATTAGAGGGCTATGAGGCCGAGATGAATGGACAGTTAACAAGTTTATTGGAAGAGCTTCAAAAAATGGAAACAAGTGAGCAAACAGCCAATGATGTCGTATTAAAGATCATTGATTCAATCAATGAATTGCAAGTAGATGGATATTATGTGTCCGACTTAGAAAATCGATTGATCGCTATAAAGGACAACTATAATAGCTTAACAGCTATGCAACAAAAACTTGTCAAAAATTATAGCAAGCTCGCACAGGCTGAAAGTGATTTACAAAAAGTGAGAGAAGTAAAATTACTTGAGGGTGATGAGCAAGCATGGCAAAAGGCATATAATAAATTATCCAAGAAATTAGAACAGCTATATGAATCGATAACGCTATAATAAACCGAAATCTAGCAGAGCATCGCTGCTAGATTTTTTATTATTTAGTCAAAATATTATTATTGTATAAATATTAATTCAGGAGAATATACACTTTTTAGAATTCTTTCTGCAGAACAAAGGAAATTATGGCTTTATGGTCGATATAATTCATT
The DNA here is from genome assembly GCF_038630385.1 of Lysinibacillus sp. FSL L8-0126. Lineage (NCBI taxonomy): Bacteria > Bacillati > Bacillota > Bacilli > Caryophanales > Bacillaceae > Lysinibacillus > Lysinibacillus sp. FSL L8-0126. Next base: position 3,295,091 of record NZ_CP152028.1, read on the forward strand.
AGATGGATAGAGGAGGTTAATCGATTTGAATAAGAAATTATTTTTAACAGCAGCAGCTATTCCTGTAGCACTTATTGTACCAACCGTAGCAGGTGCAGCAGAAACGGTTATCATTACTGGACAAAATATTGTCAATGAAACATTAACAGTTGATAAATTGCCAGAAAATACAGTAGTTAATGCTTATCAATGGTATTATTTAGAGAAAATTGATGGTGAAGATGGTTCAAAAAATACGACGAATAAGCCAATTTCAGGTGCTACATCGTCTACTTTAAAAGTACCGGTTGAAGCGGCTGGAAAATCAATTTTCGTGGAGGCTACTACAACTGATGGTAAAAAGTTTCAAAGTGAAACACGTAAGATTAATCAATTAGATCTTGAGATAACAGCTCCAACGCTGGAGGGCTATTCCGCTTCTGATTTTGTTGCACCTGGGGAAACCGTTAAAGTGGCAGGTGTTACTGTAACGGATAAAGCAGGCGCGAAATTACAGAGTGGCCAAATTACATATAGTTATCAATGGTTTTATAAACTTGGTGATAGTTCCTTTACCATTATTGAGGGAGCCGCTGGTGGCACATATACAATACCAAAGGATGCCATTGAAAAGGGCATCAAAGATATTATTGTCAAAGTAAAAGCACAGGTAGGCACTGCGTTTGTGGAGTCAGATTTCTCTACCGCTATTACTGTATCTAAAGAACCAACGGATACGTTAATGAATGATATTAAGGCCTTACTGGTGCATGATAATCAATACAATGTATCGAGCCTAGAATCATTTAAGGGACAGCTAACAGCATTAGAAAGTAAATATCAAGCCTTATCAGTACCAGCTAAAGCAAATGTGTCCAATTATGAAGTCCTAAAGAGAGCACTTGCTGATGTGGAACTAGTCAGTAAATTAGAAGAAAAAGTCGATAAAATAAAGGACGTTAATGAAAAAGACAGACCTAAATATATTCAAGAAATTGAAGAGGCATATAATAAGCTCGATCAGTTACAACGTAGCTTAGATGTGAATGATACCCTATATACAAACATTAAAGATCTTTTAAATGAGCCAAATGACCTTGAGGAAATAACAGAAGTACGAAGACTAAATCAAGCAATTGTTCATTTACTATCCTACGAGAATTCTCTCGCGCAATATGTACCTTCAGATAAGGATGCCCTACAAACGCTAGTTACTAGCATTGAAGCGGATATCGCAAAGCTATCCCAAAATTACCGAGGCGCTATTCAAAATCAGACTATTTTAACGGAAGCTAAAGCGGATATTAAAAAGGTTGAGCAATTTATTAAGTCATTTGATAAATTATCACCAAACAATACGCCGAATAAGCAAGTTACGGCTGCCAAGTCCATTCGTTCTGCCTATGAAAAATTAACATATAAGCAATTAAAATTAGTATCAGATACGTATTTGCAGCGTTTAACGGTTGCAGAAAGTGCTGAAGAAAGTCAAATTGCTGCACTAAATCATGATATAGACAGCTATATTGGCGATGATATCTATCCAATCAATCCATCGGCTAGTTCATGGCAAAGTCATGTCAATAATGTTAATCGAATGATTAAAGAATATAAGAGCTTAACGAAAGCGTCAGCAGCACAAATTATTGGATATGATAATCTTGTCACGCTACAAAAGGATTTGAAAACGGCTGAAAAAGTAATAAAAGATATGGACGCTTATCAGAAGTTGATGGGCATAACAGGTGTTAAGGAAAGTAAATTGACTTCAAGTTATTCCAGTGCGTTAAAAGCTTATAATAAGCTGACGACATTACAACAGTCTCTTGTATATAATGCAGATGATTTTTTACTGAATACGCCAAAAGTTTCGATTGATGACAATGGTAAAGTGCCTGCTGATAAGGCAGCAGCTGAGGCTTTAAAGGCGAATATCGCGAAATTGGCAAATGTTACTACATTTACATTTAAACAATTGGAATCTGCTGTTGATACAGCATCAGAATCCTATAAAGCACTATCTTCTGGTGGAAGAAAATACGTGACGAATTATTACTTATTAACAGCGGCGAAGAAGGATATTTCAGGTGTAAAATCATTCCATAAAAAAGTACAGACAGCTAGAGAAGAAACAGATGCTGCGAAACAAGCTAAAAAAATTGAAACGGTGCAAAAGGCTTATGCAAAATTACCTGCAAATCAGCAGCATTTAGCAAAAGAACAGTATGAAGCTTTATTAAATAATCAAATTATCGATGAAAATGCACCGAATATCACACAGCTAAATAATGAAATTGCAACAATCGTTTCAAATGATCTCTATACCGTTTCAATGGAAAAAATTCAAAATCTTTCTACACAATATAGTAGCCTTAGCTCAAGTGATAAAAAGCTGATTACGAATTATGATATTTTAAAAGCTGCAATAGCTGATGTGAAAAAAGTAGAATCCTTTATGAAGACCTATGAAAAATCGTTTAGTAGTAATCCGAGCACAGTCATTAAGGCATTTGAAAAGCTAACGTCTAAACAAGTGAGTCTTATTGATGCGGCGACTAGACAATTAATTATGGAGAAGCAACAAGGTCAGCAACAAACGAATGAAAATGCTTTAATGTTAATTGAATCCATAAATTCTCTACTTGTAAAAGGCGAGTATGTGGATGGTTTAGAGGACAAAGTGAAAGAAATTCGTGCCAAGTATGATGAATTAAGTGCTACTGATAAGAAAATTGTTAAAAATTATTCGAAGCTAACTCAGGCTGAAAATGATTTGAAAAAGGTAGCAGAAGTCCATGCTTTATACAAAGCAGATGGCGATGATGCGGCTCGGAAGGCATGGCAAACTGCCTATGGTAAGCTTTCCAAAAAATTAGAATTACTTTATACAAAAATGTATCCAACTGAAAAATAATTTTTATTCAAAGATGGCCCCGACCTATTTTCGGGGCTTTTCTTTATACAGGAAGCCATTTTTATTTGTCTTGTCATTTAATTGTCCGCTATACTATGTACAACAGAGAAAGAAAATTTTTACATAACGATTGCAGTTGCACAAAGAAGGTAGGAACGAAAGATGTATAAAATAGGTGTTGTTGGTCCCGTTAAATCCGTTGAAAGAATTATTGCATTAGCACGGGAAATTGAACAGGATATGGAATTTATTCCGTATGTTTATGAAGTAGCAACTGAAACAAAGCATCTAGTAGAGAAACATAATCAGGACGTGGATTTCTGGCTATTTTCTGGCTATATCCCTTATAAGCTTGCTCGTCAAACGAATGTTACTCAGGAGAAATTGGCTCATATTATTTTTTCAGAGGCTGCCATTTATCGTGGATTTTTAGAGCAGTCCTATCAACAAAAAAAGTTTATTGAAAATGTTAGTATCGATATCATCCCATCCCCTTCTCAAATGGCGTCAGAGAGTCTCGCGGAGATTCAGCACAATGTAAATCACATGTATTTAAAGGAATTCGATGTGGCCATTGATCCGCAGGAGTTATTTAATTTCCACTATAGTCTCTGGCAGGAAGGAAAGATTGATTTTGCCATTACTTGCTATCCTTCTGTTGATGAAGAGCTGAGGAAACAGGGTGTTCCATCTTATTGGGTTTCACCGACGAAAACGGAAATTTATCATACCGTTCAGCTTTTTACTGAAAAAATCAAAACATCCTACTATAAAGAAACACAAATTGGTGCAGTTATGCTTGAAATAAAGGACTTCGATTCATTGAAAGAGCGCATGAAGCAAGGTTATCGCATTCAATATTTAGAATTGCGCACGAAGGAATATTTGCTCCAGCTTTGTGAACAGATAGATGGCTCTCTTATTGAAGAGGGAAATGGAAAGTATACTATTTTTAGTACAAGGGGAGCCATCGAAGGACAAATAAAATTTTTACAAGAAAAAATGTACCAGCTGTCGATCGAAATGGAAGCAAAGGTGACAGCAGGCATTGGCTTTGCTCAAACGGTATTTAATGCCGAGTTACATGCACATCGAGGACTAAGACAGACAAAGGAAAATGAAGCGATTGATATTGTCATGATTCAGGATGATGGCACGATTATTGAATCGGTTGGGAATGTAGAAGAGCTTGCTTATTCCTATCGAGCAGAAGATCCTTATATTTTAGAAAAACTAAAAAAGGGTAATATTAGTATTAAAACGTATATGAAAATAAATGCACTCGTGCAGAAAATGCACTGGAAGCATTTCACAACAAAGGATTTAGCGACACAGCTTCAAATGAGCGAAAGAAATGCCCAACGGATCGTAGCTGATTTATGTAATGTAGATTTAGCGAGAATCTGTGGAGAAGAGTTACAGCATACACGTGGTAGACCAATAAAAATGTATCAGCTTGTTTAGAATTTTGCAAAAATGTCCCAAACCATTAAATGGTTTGGGGCATTTTTTTGCTATTTTTAGAATTAGGCATTTTTTGAGCAACCCAGCTACATCAACGAATTGTACACCTTTTTAGTAAATCAAAGACGATTATCTATTAGAAATTTTCAAAAAAATATTGTCATTTCATAGAACTTTGATTATTATACGAATATATAACGAAAATGTCGGTATATAAAAGGGGTGTTGATTTTACTAGTTATGGCAAGGGGGCAAAGATCATCAAGAACAATAAGAGCAATGAAGCAAACATTGCAATCAAGAAAATGTTTCTGATCAATGGGAGGGATATGAATGACAGCAAATGAAGTAACGAAAAAATCTAGAAATGTCATCCTTGCACTATTATTTTTAGGTTGGTCTTTAGGTAATTTAGATCGCTACATTATGAACTATGCAGTTGTATCGATTACGGGTGATTTGCAACTGGATGCATCTTCTACGGGTATCATTTTAAGCGCTTTCTTTTTAGGCTATGCCATTATGCAAATACCAGGTGGCTGGTTGGCAGATAAATTTGGCGCTAAAAGAATTTTATTGATGGCTGTTATTATGTGGTCTATTTTTACGGGTCTAACAGCGATTGCTTGGTCATTAACAGCGATGATTGTGATTCGATTTTTATTTGGGATTGGCGAGGGTGGATTTCAGCCAGCAAGCTCTAAAATTATTGCCACAATCTTCCCAAAAGAGGAAAGAGGCAGAGCGATGTCCATCATGCTTACTTCTGGTGGCATTGTTTCACTCATCGTGCCGCTGCTAGCAGCTTATTTATTAGGGACGATTGGCTGGCGCATGATGTTTATCATTATTGGAGCTATTGGCGCTATTATTGCCTTTTTATATTGGAAATATATTAAACTTCCAGAAAACGAAGCAGAAGATGCTAGTACAGAAAATCCTGCACACAAAGTGAACTTTAAAGAACTATTGAAAACACCGTTGATGTGGAATTTAATTATTGCTTATTTCTGTATTTATGCCGTGAACTGGGGCTTGGTTTCCTGGATTCCGACTTATCTGCAAAAAAATCGCGGATTGGATCTAATGTCCATTGGCTGGGCACAAACAATTCCTGCCATTACAACGATTATTGGTGTGTATGGTAGTGGATATATCATTGATAAGCTACCAAAAGGAATGGAGAAAGTGTTAGGCTCCATCTCCTGTGCAGTTATTGGTCTTTTATTGTATTTGATGTTTACTGCAAAAACAGTGACGTTATTTATTGGTTATCAAACAGTTGTTTCTATCTTTATTGCGTTTGTCATTACATTACTACCTGTTATTGTACTGAAGAAATTACCCTCTTCTATTACAGGCTCGGCAATGGGGATTGCGAATACAGGGGGGCAATTAGCGGGCTTTGTCACGCCAATGGCGATTGGATTTATGGTCGATGCCTTTAATGGCTCCTTTGATGCAGCCTTTTGGATGTTAATTGGCTTTGCGCTTATCTGTATTGTGTCGCTTGTCACCCTAAATGACCAAAAAGGAATATTGTTGAAAGCATAAAAATTGGAGGGATAAAAATGAGTTTTCATGAAAAAATTTCTGCGTTAATTGAAGCCAAACAAGAGGCAAGTGTAGCATTAAGTGATGCTATTTGGGCTGTGCCTGAGCTTCATTTTCAAGAGAAAAAATCCATGCAATATATGAAAGAGGCGTTAGAGAAAGAGGGCTTTCAAACAGAGGTTGGCGTTGCTGGACTTGAAACGGCGCTTGTTGGGACTTTTGGTTGTGGAAAGCCTGTAATTGCCTTTTTAGGTGAATATGATGCACTTCCCGGTTTGAGTCAAAAAGGTGGGGCGACACAACATGAACCTCTTGAGAATGGTGGAAGCGGACATGGCTGTGGTCATAATTTATTAGGAACAGGTGCATTTGCAGCTGCTGTTGCAGTGAAGGATTACTTAGAGCAAAATCATCAATCAGCAACAATCCGTTTTTATGGCTGTCCTGCAGAGGAAAATGGATCTGGTAAAGCTTATATGGCGAAAGCTGGTCTTTTTGACGATGTGGACATTGCAATCTCTTGGCATCCAGGTACATTTTCAACGGTTATGACTTGTAGCTCTCTAGCAAACTATGCCGCAACTTTTAAGTTTACAGGCAAAAGTGCACATGCCGCAGCCGCACCGCACCTTGGAAGAAGCGCTTTAGATGCTGTTGAGCTTATGAATGTTGGGGTAAACTATTTACGAGAGCATATCATTCCAGAAGCTCGTGTCCATTATGCTATTACGAATTCAGGTGGAACTTCACCGAATGTAGTACAACCATATGCAGAGGTAACGTACCTGATTAGAGCACCTAAAAAGCAGCAAGTGCAGGAAATTTATCAGCGCGTTGAAAATATTGCTAAGGGTGCCACACTGATGACAGGCACATCAGTGGAAGTTGATTTTGAAGGTGCTGCTTCAAATCTGATTACTAATAAAACGCTTTATGATGTGATGTATCAACAAATACTTGAAATTGGCATGCCACACTATACAATAGAGGATGAGCAGTATGCACAGGCTATTTTCAATACGTTTACTCCTGAAGTACAAGCTGCCTCATTAATAGGCTTGCGTAAAGAAGATGTCAAGCAATTACAGGGAAAAGTGATTGCTGATCACGTTCCAGGCATGCTACCCGAATTTATTATGGGTGGCTCAACAGATGTAGGAGATGTCAGCTGGAATGTACCAACTGTACAATGTACAACGGTATGTATGGCATTAGGAACACCACTACATACATGGCAGGTTGTCTCTCAAGGAGTTATGCCAATCGCGCATAAAGGGATGCTACAGGCGGCTAAAATCATGGCTTGTACGGCTATTGCGGTGCTTAATAATCCAGCCTATATCGAGGAAGCGAAAAAGGAATGGCAGGAACGTCTTGATGGAGAAACATATGTATCATTAATTCCAGAGGGAACACAGCCTCCTAAGCTATAAAAGGCTAGCGACATTGGATGGAGTCTTCATAGGAGAACTATGAAGGCTCTGTTTTTGCCTCATTTTTGAAAGGAGAACACAAACATGTCAATACAACCACATCAGCAGGATCACCTTATGACACAATGGGTATCGCAGTTTCGCACTGCTGCTAAAGAAGGTCAATGTGCTAGCTATATCCCTGCTTTAGCCAAAAAAGATCCGAACCAATTAGCGATTGCGATAATCGGTTCAAATGGCAGCGAAATCAAAGCAGGAGATACTACAGAACTATTTACACTTCAAAGTGTTTCTAAAGTGATCACATTTATATTAGCCTGTATGGATCGAGGTTTACCTTATGTACTAGAAAGAGTAGATGTGGAACCAACAGGGGATACGTTCAACTCTATTATTCGCTTAGAAAGCCATCAACCAGGGAAACCGTTTAATCCAATGATAAACGCTGGGGCCATTACGGTGTCCTCGATGCTGGCTGGTCATTCACCGCAAGAGAAGGTCATAAAAATTCTACAATTTTTAGAACAAATCATTGGCAAGCAATTAAGTATTAATGAAGAGGTATTTCAATCAGAATGGCAAACCGCCAATCGTAATCGAGCATTGGCCTACTATTTAATGGATTCAGGCTTCCTAGATTGTCCAGTAGAGGCGGCACTTGAGGTGTATTTGAAGCAATGTGCAATTGAAGTCAATGTATCAGATTTAGCGATGATTGGCTTAGTCATTGCCAATGATGGCTACCATCCATTGTTAAAGAAACAGCTATTTCCTAAACAAGTGGCGAAATTAGCGAAGGCCTTGATGGTGACATGCGGTATGTACAATGCTTCAGGAAAGTTTGCCGCCTTTATTGGCCTGCCTGCTAAAAGTGGTGTTTCCGGTGCGATTCTTACAGCTGTTCCAGGTCATGCAGGCTTGAATTCCCCATTTCCTACTGGCTGTGGTATCGGTATTTATGGTCCAGCAATCGATCCAATAGGAAACAGTGTGGCTGGTGTGCAGTTACTAAAGCATTTAGCGACAGAATGGGATATGACTATTTTTTAATGCGTGAAGATGACTTCAGCACTTAGGCTGAGGTCATCTTTTTTTCATGTTATAAAGAATAAATAAGGCGATAAACCAAATTGGTGTTAATAGTAGAGCTGTACGTGTAGCCTCAGAAATAAACATTACAAGTAAGAGAAAGGCAAAGAATGCTAGAATTACATAGTTGATAAAAGGTGTCAGTGGTGCTTTAAATTTCGATGCTTCATGTAAGGCACGATTTTTTCGTTGATAAATGATGTGAGAAATAACGATAATGCTCCACACCCAAATAAAACAAATCGCACTAATCGTCGTCACAATACTAAAGGCATTTTCTGGCATCAGCTTACTTAGCAATGCACCTACTGATACAACAATAGCAGAAATAACGAGTGCATTACTTGGCACGCTGTTTTTGTTGAGCTTGGCAAATGTAGGTGATGCTTGTTTATTTTTTCCAAGATTAAAGAGCATCCGACTTGTTGAAAATAAACCACTGTTACCTGCTGAAGCGGCTGAAGTGAGTACAACAAAGTTTATAATACCCGCAGCAATCGGAATACCAGCCAGTGTAAATACTTGTACAAAAGGACTGCTTGAGGCAGACATTTCATACCATGGATTGATGCATAAAATCACAAACAATGCACCTACATAAAAGAGTAAAATACGAAATGGAATTTTATTAATGGCAGAGGGAATATTTTTTTGAGGATCTGCTGTCTCAGCTGCTGAAACCCCCACTAATTCCACGCCAACAAAAGCAAACACAACCATTTGGAAAGCCATTAAAAAGCCGTACATTCCATTTGGAAATAGACCACCGTGTGCCCAAAGATTTTCCACTGCTACCGTTCCTGAGCTAGTTTGAAAGCCTGTTACAATCATAATCAGTCCGATGATGATAAGAACCACAATCGTAATCACTTTAATGATGGCAAACCAAAATTCCAATTCACCAAAAAGTTTAACGGTTAATAAATTGAGTAGTAATAACAAGATTAAGCAACCAATGGCTGGCATCCATTGGGGGATATCAAACCAATATTGTGTATAAACCCCCACCGCGATAATGTCCGCCATGGCTGTCATAATCCAACAGAACCAATATGTCCAACCTGTCACATAACCTGCCCAAGGACCTATGTATTCGGATGCAAAATCCGTAAATGATGTATAGCCTGCATTGGATAATAGCAGCTCACCTAATGCACGCATCACAAAAAATAAGGCGGTACCGACAATTAAGTAGGCAAGGATGATAGAAGGGCCTGCAAGGGCAATGGCTTTGCCAGAGCCTAAAAATAAACCCGTCCCAATTGTTCCACCAATGGCAATAAGCTGCACATGGCGATTTTTTAAATCTCGTTTTAATTGTTGCTGTTCCACGTTAATCCCCCTCAAAGATACATAAAAAACTATGACTGGAAAAACAAAAAGAGACTAGTTGTGACACTAGTCTCGGAAAAACGTCAGAATAACAAATACCATTTAGTCACGAATGTTACACGAAATAGATGTACTATTCGTGTGACATCGCTAATAAAAGCTGATATTACTCCTCTGTCCTTTTGCCTGAGATAGTGAACCCTTCGGCGACGCACATGGCGCTCTCTCCAGAACTGCTCCTGCTATAGTTTAATCCATAGCATTCATAGCTTATTAACTTCATAATCAATTATTATTGTAAGATATTATACATCCTATCAGTGCTCGTCCCATTATTCAATAATAAATTCTGACTATTTTCAGAAAAATAGCAGAATAGGACGCAATATGCTAAATCTCTAACGAAAAATAGTATTTTTGAACATACAAAATATTTGATGGGATGCCATTTAAAATGAGGTGAAAATGAATCAGTGTCGTGGAAGATTTGCATAAAGATAGTGTTGGCGTGGTTGATTTTGTAGGGAGCTCACTCCTAACGTGTAGAAGGGGGGCTATGGGGGAACCGATTCCTAAGTGACATTAATTCGCTCAAAGAACGGATCATTTACAGTCAGGAATTGTTAGTAAGAATGAGCTATATATTTTGTCTCTCATCGCTATCCTTTTTTTCTGTCCAATGCATGATTAGAGACTTGGTGAACAAAAAGCTAGTACTTAATCATTTGCAATAGATATAATATAGTAGAAACTCTGAATTTTTTAAAAAAGAAGCCGTCTCATAGTTCTTTGAGACGGCTTTTGTCATGTAGACATTAATATTTTTTTGCTTTTATTTTACCTGTCCAAGTTTTGAATCCACCTTGAAGTTGGTAAATTTGGTTGTACCCACGTTTTTTAAGAAATAGTGCAGCACGTGAGCTACGGCCTGTATTTTGACAGTATAGATATACTGGTAAATCTGGGCGGATTTCTTTATAACGTTGACGTAGTGTTGTGGAAGGAACATTTCGTGCACCAAGAATATGACCAGCATCAAATTCTTTTTGTTCACGTACATCGATTAGCTGGGCTTTACGATAGCCTTCTATGAATTGCTCTTGTGTTAAGTTGGTTACGGCTTTTTTGAGTCGTAGTGCATTAATACCGATATATGCAATTATGACTACTAAAACGACACCGATTGTGATAAGTATGTCCAAGATTTTCTTACCCCTTTCTATCTTCTCTATTATTATAAAAGATGCGCTAGCGATAGTCCAATGAGTTTGATAAAATTAACTAGGTTGTGGCGAATTCGGCTATATCATTACGAAAGTACATCGTTAGCAACTTACACTGTAGCTAATTTTTGAGAGGTTTGAACCACAGGTGGGGCCTGAGGGATCATTTTATATTTGTAGGAGATGAACATATGACAACTTGGTATTTTCTAAATTCAGGGAAATGTAGTCCTTCTTTTAATATGGCACTAGATGAAGCATTACTTGACTGGCATAGTGAGGGGTTAATTCCACCAGTGATTCGTTTTTACGAGTGGGAGCCTGCGACACTATCGATTGGTTATTTTCAACAGGCTAAAAGAGATATTAATTTAGATGCTGTACGTGAGCAAGGCTTAGGCTTTGTGCGTCGTCCAACGGGTGGACGAGCTGTCTTGCATGAGCATGAACTCACATATAGTGTCATCGTTACGGAAAGCTATCCGGATATGCCAGAGTCTGTGACAGAGGCATACCGTGTATTAAGTGAGGGAATCTTGCAAGGTTTCCATAATCTTGGGATGGATGCTTATTTTAGTGTACCTGATACAGAGGAGAAAAGAGCTGACCTCAAGAGTCCGAAAAGTGCTGTTTGCTTTGATGCGCCAAGTTGGTATGAGCTGGTCGTTGAAGGGAAAAAAATAGCGGGAAGTGCTCAAACACGTCAAAAGGGTGTTATTTTACAGCACGGCGCCATTTTATTAGATTTAGACCAGGAGAAACTATTATCCGTATTTAATTTCTCAAGCGAAGAAGCGAAGAATCGTATGCGCAGAAAGTTACCGGAAAAGGCGGTTGCCATCAACAGTCTTGTTAAAGAACCAGTAACAGTTGAACAATGTGTAACAGCTTTTCGTGATGGGTTTGCAAAATCGTTGCAAATTGAATTAAAACCATTTACACTTTCTGAGGAGCAGTTAGAATATGTTCGTGCATTAGAAGAAAAAAAATATGCAAATGATGAATGGAACTTTAAAAAGTAAAAAATGGTATGAAAAAAATTTTTTAACGTTCGACCCTAGTAATAACAAGTAGTTCGGATTCTATTTAAAAAAGCAAGAGTTGAATTAAAAAACTATATATAGTATCTTTTTTAAAGACATGTACACAATATGTAGTGTTTAACGGCACATGATATTGTGTATTTATTTTGTAATGAAGATAACAAGGGAGGCAAAACGATGGTAATCACAAATCATCAACCCGAAGTAAACAATCAATTTGAACAGTTAAACAAAGATATCGAACAATTCCCACAAGTACACCCAGTAACGTCTGATATGCATATTACGCATAAAGGCGTATCTAGACTTGTTATGATCGATCGCTACTCGTTTAAAGACACAGAAAAGAAAACACTGAAAGCCGGTGACTTTGTTGTTTTAACAGTAAAAGCTGATCCAAAATTCCCTGCACGTGGTTTAGGGACAATTCAAAAGCTGGACATGTCTACAAAAACAGCAGATATTCTGATTGAGGAAGATTACCGCAGTGCATTAGACGATCCGCAAGAGCAAGAAACGGGTGTAATTACGCGTTCAATTGACGTGCTAGAAAAGCCTCTTGAAATTTTTTATGAACAAATCGCAAAACGAAATGCAACAGGCCTTGCCGCTGTTGAAAAAACTCCAGAGAAACGCCAAGAGTGGTTTGAGAAGTTTTATAAGCAATTAGTTTCATTGAAATTTATTCCAGCAGGACGTGTCATTTATGGAGCTGGATCTGAAACAGATGTAACCTTCTTTAACTGTTACGTAATGCCGTTTGTCGCAGATTCACGTGAAGGCATCAGTGATCACCGTAAGCAAGTAATGGAAATTATGAGTCGTGGTGGTGGTGTAGGAACAAATGGTTCAACATTACGTCCACGCAACACGTTAGCACGTGGTGTAAATGGTAAATCATCTGGTTCTGTCTCATGGTTAGATGATATTGCGAAGCTGACTCATCTTGTCGAACAAGGTGGTAGCCGCAGAGGTAAGCATAATCTAGGTGCTTCTGCGTAAACAAACCTCGTGAATTGCTGGGAACTCTTTAACGGAAATATTGCCACTTTAATCGAGGTGGGAAATATGGATGTTTATGATGCGATACAACCACAAACTTGTTTAATATGTGGCTTTACAATAAATCATAATAAACAAGGATGGTTTACGTCTCATTTGAAAAATGAGCATAACTTAACATTAGATAATTATTTAATATCTTATTTTTATCCAATAGAAATGGTGATCTGCCAATATATTTTATGTAATAAAAAGGTTAAACTGAGGCGAGGTATTCCAAATCAATTTTGTAGTAGAAGCTGTCGAGGAAAAGGTGAGCCTTTAACTTGTGTAATTTGTGGAAAACTATTCGATGAAAAACATCGGCAGACTAAAACTTGTAGTAAAGAGTGTGCGAGTAGACTTCGATCACAAAATACAGGTAAGTGGCATAATGACATACCAAATGAACAAAAAAAGTTTCATTTTAAAAATATCATTTCAAAAACAGCTGAAACTAGAAAAATAAATGGAACGCCTTCATGGAATAGCGGTAAGACAGGGGTTTATAGTAAAGAAACCATTGAAAAGATTCGACAAGCTGCATTAAAGCAAATAGAGAGGGAAACGTTTAGAAAAACTAGTATTGAAACAGCTTTAGAGAATTTCTTAGTTGAACAATCAATCACCTACAAATATTCCTTTATATTTGAAGGTGCACAATTTGATTTCTTACTAGTTGGGACAAATATTCTAATTGAATGTGATGGTGATTTTTGGCATGGGAATCCAAAATTTTATTCCTCTTTTTATGAGGTACAAAAGAGAATAAAAGCTAGGGTTATCGAAAAAAATCAAATTGCAGCAGCTAATGGATACACTTTACTCCGTTTTTGGGAAGATGAGATAAAAAATGATTTTGAAAATGTTAAAAAACGCATTATAAATGCACTGCTAGCTACAACGTAATCGGAAACGGTAAACGTGAATGCTTGAAAATAGCAGTGGGATAAAGACAATCAGCAGCCAAGCTCCTTTTAAAGGGGAAGGTTCAACGACCATCGAAAGCACGCTAAGTTAGCGGAAGTGAGTAGAGTAGGAGTGAAGCCACTCCGAAGTGCGAGGGCATCTAATTGGATGTAAGATATGGTCTCAACTTCTATGGTGACATAGAGAGTGGGTGTAGCGAACCCGCGTAAGAAATCGGCACAAATGATTATGCTAGCAGATTGGCATCCAGATATTGTGGAATTTATTATTTCGAAAATGCAAAATCCACGTATTCTGCGTTACCTGATCGAAAATACAACGGATGAAACAATCATTCGTCTAGCAAAAGAAAAATTAAACTTCAAGCCACTTTCTATGCAAGAAGAAGCGATGTATCAAGGCATCGTGAACTACAAAAACATTGAAGGCTTAGGTGGATTCGATACAGCGATCATTCGTGAGGCTGAAAATAAATTACGTGATGGTGGCACATACACAGTTCATAACCCAGAGTTTTTAACAGGTGCCAACATTTCCGTGACATTAACGAAGGAATTTATGGAAGCAGTAGAAAAGGACGCTGACTTTGAGCTTCGTTTCCCAGCTGTGGAAGAATATACAAAAGAAGAAATGAACGTGTACAATACGAAATGGCATGAAGTGGGCGATGTTCGCGAATGGGAAAAAATGGGCTATAAAGTCCGCACATACCGTACAATGAAAGCAAAAGAATTATGGAATTTAATAAACGTATGTGCAACATACTCAGCAGAGCCAGGTATTTTCTTCATCGACAACGCGAATGATATGACAAATGCAAAGGCATATGGTCAAAGTGTTGTAGCGACAAATCCGTGTGGTGGACTTCGCCTCACGTTAAAAATTGCGGGATAAAGCGGGAAGGCTGAGATGCTAATCCGAACCGAAGGCTAATGGTAAAGCTTTAGTCAGGGGCAACGCATACCCGGTGATCCTACTTAGTAGACTATAACCCGGGCACGAGACCGCAACATTACACATTCATAAAAATTCAAAATTGCCTAATGTAAGAAAGGCTGTGATAGAAATGAATAGAGGTTATGCAGGCTTTTATAAATTACATTATTTAAGAAGCTCTTATGAGTATGCATAGGCCATGTGTAATGAAAATGTATGCTGAACTTGCAGGAATTGAACTGTAAGAACTAAAGGATAAAAAGCCTTTAGGATAACAATTATTGGAACAACCACTTGCACCATACTCTGTGTGTAACTTAGCAGCTGTGAACCTTGCACAGTTTGCGAATAAAGAAAATCAATCAGTTGATTACGAAGCACTACGTGAAACAGTTCGTGTGGGTGTTCGCATGCAGGATAACGTTATTGATGCGACTCCTTACTTCCTAGAAGAGAACCGTGTACAAGCCCTTGGTGAGCGTCGTGTTGGTTTAGGGGTTATGGGCTTAGCAGACTTACTTATTTACTGTGAAAAGGAATACGGTTCAGAAGCAGGTAATGCTTTAGTCGATGAAATCTTTAAAACAATTGCGGAAACAGCCTATGAGGCGTCTACAGAGCTTGCAAAGGAACGTGGTAGCTTCCCATTCTTAGTAGGTGCTACTGACGAAGAAACAGCTCGTTTACGTAAAGCCTTTACAGAGACAGGCTTTATGCAAAAAATGCCTGCTCACATCAAAGAACAAATTCTAGCGACTGGTATTCGTAACTCGCATTTACTAACTGTTGCGCCAACGGGTTCGACAGGAACGATGGTAGGCGTAGCGACAGGTCTTGAACCATACTTCTCCTTCACGTACTACCGTTCTGGTCGTTTAGGTAAATTTATTGAGGTCAAGGCTGAAATTGTAAAAGAATATTTAGATCATCATCCTGAAGTAAATGAGCAAGAGCTTCCTGAATGGTTTGTCACAGCAATGGAGCTAAAACCAGAAGCACATGCCGATGTTCAATGTATTATTCAAAAATGGATTGATTCATCCATTTCTAAAACAGTGAATGCACCAAAAGGCTATACAGTACAGCAAGTAGAAAAAGTATACGAGCGACTATATAAAGGTGGCGCTAAAGGTGGCACGGTCTATGTGGATGGTAGCCGTGATTCACAAGTTCTTACACTAAAAGCGGAAGAAAATGATATGGATCAATTATCATTTGAAGAAGAATTAGTAGAAGAGCATACAAAACGTCCAGTCGTATTAGTAGATACAATTCAAGCATTAGAGTCTACAACGGTTATCGGCTCAGATGTAGGGAATACATGCCCTGTTTGTCGTAAAGGAACAGTCGAAGAAATGGGTGGCTGTAATACATGTACAAACTGTGGTGCACAGTTAAAATGTGGTCTGTAGATTTGAATTAAAGTCACGACATTTATAAAAATGTTACGAAGCTACGCCCCTTTGGATATTCATATATCTAAAGGGGTGTTTTCATCGTGAAAAGGTTCTTCCGTTAAAGGACCTTTCATTAGTATCAAGAAATGCTTGTGCATATTTTCTCTTTAGCATTTTCATCCCCAAAATTGAAAAGTAATTATCAAATTATAGCTGCCGAATTTTAATTGCTATAGAAAGAGTGGTTTAGTTTAAGTAGAAAAAGGCTCTACTACATTGCTTGAAGCAAAGCATCTAGATTCTGAAGGGGCAATTAAAAAATTCCTATAAGAAAGGACAAACTTTGATGAAAAAATATTTAAAAGGCTATACTTTAGGGGCTTTATTAGGTTTATTATTCTTTTTGCCTGTATTTAACCCTGCGTTAAGAGTTAATTTTCAGCAACATTGGGTGGCAATAGTCATCTTTACACCAGCCATTATCTATATGATATTAAGCTATGCCGAATACAGTGAAATTTCCTTCAAAAAGGAAAATATCATAAAATCGGGATTCTTTTTGCTTGGTATATTTTTGAGTATATACGCGATGTATTCTATTTGGGGATTCCCTGAATAAAAGCACGCATTACTCAATTTCTCAGTTTACTTAGTACTGAAGTTGGCTAACAATCCTCCGTTAACAGGTGCATTTCTTTCATAAGGAGTGTGTCTTTTTCCATTTAAGGACCAGATTGTGGAATAACACTTTTTTATAAAAAAAAGTCCACTGACCAATTCACAAATTCTTTAAAAATAATATTTATGCCCATTTCAGTCTAATTACCGATAGCATATTCAATGATTATCCTTTATGGTTAATAGGTCGTAAAAGACACTATCAGGAATATCCTGCAAATATTGAAATGATAGGTGGAAAACAATGAATTATCAAGTTTTATTATATTACCATTACACGAAGATTGAAGATCCAGCTGCGTTTTCAGCAACGCACTTAGCCATGTGTAAAGAAATCGGTTTAAAAGGTCGTATTTTAGTAGCCAACGAGGGCATTAACGGTACTGTTTCAGGTACGATTGAGCAGACAGAGCAATACATGGCAAACATGCAAGCTGACTCATTATTTGAAGGTATAGTCTTCAAAATTGATGCAGTAGAAGAGCATGCATTCAAAAAAATGCACGTACGCCCACGACCTGAGTTAGTAAACTTAGGCTTAGAAGAAGACGTGAACCCACATGAATTAACAGGTCGCTACCTGTCACCAGAACAATTTCTTGCTGAAATGCAAGATGACAATACAGTAGTATTAGATGTGCGTAACACGTATGAGTACGATGTCGGCCATTTTCGTGGTGCGATTCGACCAGATGTACAAAACTTCCGTGATACACCAGAATGGGTACGTGCAAATCGCGAGCTGTTCGAAGGGAAAAATGTTTTAACCTATTGTACGGGCGGGATTCGCTGTGAGAAGTTTTCGGGCTGGATGAAACGTGAAGGCTTTGGCGATGTTGGTCAATTACATGGCGGTGTTGCAACATATGGAAAAGACCCTGTTGCGAAAGGCCAATTATGGGACGGTCAAATGTACGTATTTGATGAGCGTTTAACGGTGCCAATCAATCAAGTAGAGCATGTGATTATCGGTCGTGATCACTATGACGGTGAACCTTGTGAACGTTACATTAACTGTGCAAACCCTGAATGTAACAAACAAATCATTGCATCTGAAGAAAATGAAGCAAAGCATTTAGGTGGCTGTACAATCGAATGTACAAAGCATGCGCGCAACCGCTACATCGTGCGTCACAATTTAACAGAAGAGCAAGTAGCTCAAGCAATTGAGGCGTTACAAGAATTAGCATGAAAAACTCTCTAAATTAAATAGCTTCCATAACCTCAACCAACTATTTAGAGGGACCTAAAGCACTCTATGTAAGTGTTCAAACTAGCCATTTCAAAATTGGACTAGTTTGCTATGCTTACATAGGGTGTTTATTCTTTGATGGAGGTTTATTATTAACTGGTACATATATGTTGAAATAATACAATCTAGTACCTTCTGACCCGTAAAAGCTAGACACAAAATCTAGCTTTTACAGGGTGTTTTGATGATCAATAAGAAAATAAAAACCGTACTACGTTATATAAATGGACAAGAAAGCATCCATCATATTGCGCGAGAAGAGGGTGTTAATAAATGAGAATTAAGGACTTAGGTTCGTTTATATGAACATATGGTGTTGAATATTGGTCATTTCGCTCTATGCTATTTTACTTGCTAATACAGTCTATCTCGCTACTTCTTTAAGTGAGGCTTAACCGAAGTAAGATAATGATATTTTTTTGTCTAAATTAGAAGGAAGTTATTCCCTTTTTATAGAATATTAGTATAAAGGGAAGGTGGGGTTAGTTGGTTGCTGCTTGAAAATTAGCATTAATAGCTGTTATTCAACACCAGTTTTTTAGAATTATAAATTGCTTTTCTACAGCTTTACGCACTTGATCTATAATGATTAGGAGGAAAACAATTTGAAAAAAATACTTTCTTTATTAGTAATGGTTACAATTATGCTTTTTTCTACTCCAGATGTTTTTGCCTCAAACACGATTGAACCTTATGGATTGAAGCCACCAGGTGAAAGCTTTACACCTGGAGAGTGGTTTCTAGGAAATACTCCACCTAATGTTGATTTGAATAAACCACCTCTTGTTTTCGTTCAAGGGAAAAACGGGAACTCTACAAGTTGGTATGGCAATACAGAATATCACGGTCTTAATGATATGTATACAAAAGCTTATGAAGCAGGATATCAAACGGTATTTGTTCAATTATACGATTCGGCAGGTAAAGGTTCTTATAGTCAATACGATAATGGAAAATTATTAGCCTCTATGTTAAAAGAAATCAGTCAACATTTTCACGGAAAAAAATTAAATATAATTGCCCATAGCAAGGGTGGGCCTGATACCCAAGCAGCATTAGTTCTTCATAATGCTCATCCGTACGTTGGGAGGGTGTTTACTTTAGGATCCCCTCATTATGGATCAGAGTTAGCTGATCTTGCATATAGCTGGTGGGCAGGTTGGCTAGCTACATTACTCGGTGAAAAAGATGATGGAACTTATTCACTTCAAGTTGGGGAAATGGAATATTTTCGCTCACTAATAGACAATCACCCCAATGTTAGCAAGAACAACTATTATACAATGGCTGGTACTAATACAGGACCATTTCTATCTGCACTCTGGATGGGAGGTCTATATCTTTCCGATCCAAATGATGGATTAGTCAAAGAGGCAAGCACTAAATTATCTTACGGAACACATTTATTTACCGATCCCTCACTTGACCATGACAATATTCGAATGGGATCTGCGGTATTTTCAAGATTGGAACAGTATCTACAGTCTGCTTCTACAGATCGTATCATGATGAACAAAGAATACCTTTCTCAATCTGATATGTTTCAAGAGTTGGATGTTTCTCATTATTTTTACGGAGGGAAGTTACAATCGTCAAATGATGTGACACATTCTTTTTATGTGGATACTGCGCTCGATAATGTTAAATTATGGACAGGGTTAACTAGCGATAAGATAGAGTTAGTATCTCCTTCAGAAAAAAAATATACCAACCAAACAATCCAATCATTGGATGAAGCCTCCTTCTTTAATGGCGTAGTACCTCATACATTTACCGGCGTTATTTCTGAGATTGGTGAATGGAAGATAAATATAAGCACGCAGGCAGAAGATAATGCGTTTTTACTGGCAGTTCAACATGGGGGCCCATCTTTGATTAAGGTAAGTATTCCAACAGTATCATTAGAAACGAATAATATCGTGACAATGCAAGCTAATGACCAATTACAAAAACTTACCTTCGATGTACGAGTACTGGATCCAACAGGGAAAGATATTGCTTCTTCTCTACAGACGCAAAAGGTTAATCAGCAAAACTTTATGGTGAATTTTCCAGAAAATAAAAAGTCGGGTGTATATAATATAACTTTAAATATTTCAGGTGAAACGTTACAAGGTGAGCCATACAAAAGGACCGTTGTTCGTTCTAAGTATATAAAATAAAAAACTTGAAAACATATCTTTAGCAACGGCTGGATGCCAAATTGATAATCAGACAGTTAAAAAATTATTAATGAGTTACTTGTTTAAATAAAGATGAAAATACCATGTTGGCAATCAGCATGGTATTTTTTATTTTCATTTAAATACGATGGATGTTGAAGGAGTATACGACATACTGTGGAATTAACATAGAGTACGAAAAAAATATTTTATTTAACGGATGCAGGTTTGTCTCTATGATACGGTATAGATTATAGTACGTGTGAAAGCTTCTGATACATGGCTCTTATCAATCTATGTGCGTGATGAAACTTAAAGGGGAGAAAAAATGACTGTAGAAATTTTTAGCGGAGATCGTTCTGAAGAAAGTGTTCAATTTGAAAAATGGCTATTTGCGCAAAGTAATAAAAAGAGTTTTTCTAGTATTGAAAATGCTAAACAGTTTATTGAGGAGAGGGGAACTGAAAATAGTCAGCTTTATGTTATAGGGGAAGATGTTCAATTTATAAGTGATATGGAGGAGCAAACCTTTGAGGCTATGCAGGTCTTCACTTTAAATGACCAAAAGTCCTTGAAGCAAAAAGTTATTCTCTATATACATGGTGGTGCTTGGACGAATCAGCCTTTAAGTTTACATTGGTTATTCATGGATAAGATGGCACAATTGTTAAATGCAAAAGTTATTGCGCCCATTTATCCGAAAGTGCCTCATTTTAACCATCATGACACCTTCCAAAAAATGCTCAATTTCTATAAAGAAATTTTAAAAACGGTTGAAAGTTCTAATCAATTGACCATTATCGGAGATTCGGCAGGTGGAAATATAGCACTTGGTCTGGTCCAACTTTTGAAGCAGAATCATCTACCTCAACCCCAAGATATTATTTTACTATCAGCATGTGTTGATATGAGTTTAGAAAATCCTCAGATACTTGAATATGAAGAAAAGGACCCAATGTTAGCTAGTGCAGGAATGGAAGTCATTACAAAGATATGGGCTGCTGATAAAGATCTAAAGGACCCATTGATTAGTCCTATTTACGGTGATTTTCAAGGACTTGGGAAGATTACTCATTTTATTGGAACACATGAAAGTTTATATCCAGATGCCATAAAATTTGATGAACAACTAACCGAACAAGGCATTGACATCACTACCTTTGTTTATCCTCAAATGAATCATGTGTTTGTTGTGATGCCTATCCCTGAAGCTCTAGATGCTCAACAGAAAATTATGAATATAATTCATAGTCGAGTGTTGAAATAGGCGGGTTAACGCTAAAGGAAAAGGTGCGGAAAAATCCTATAAAAAAGCGTGTTTTGATCATCATTCAAAACACGCTTTTTATATTCCTTATTTTGGAATTTAACTTTATTTCACAGTGTAGATAGGTACGATAGAGGTGGAACTATTAAATGGAGGTGGATGCTTTTCTTCACAAACTGACTACATTTTTCAAAATTAGCATGTGGTGTCTTTTCTAATTATAGCCCTCACTATGTCTCCTGATCGTTCTTCATAAGAATTCCTGTATTGTTTAAACGAAAACTAAATTGTAAAGTCAACTTGACATATGAAATGGTGTAAAGTAAACTTTACTTATCAAAAAAATGTACAGTTTACTTTACATTTAACGAGGAGGCTTTATGAAAAATAGAATTCGTGAATTGCGGAAATCGAAAAAGATTACGCAGGAGGAGTTGTCTAAAGTAGTTGGCGTCTCGCGACAATCAATCATTGCAATTGAATCGGAGAAATTCAATCCATCTTTAGAACTCGCCTACAATATTTCAAAAGCTTTCAATTGCACAATTGAAGAAGTGTTTATATTCGAAGAGGAGGGGACGGAGTGATGGAGATTTCTATCGGAGGAATTATCGGATTGTATGGGGGAATGACTTGTGGAATTTTAGGCTGGTGGTTAGGACGGAGTAAGGCGAAGAAAAATAGAGGTTTAGATGAGCTACACGACTATATTTGGCAAAAAGCGAAATCCTATTCGTGGTATGTGACATTAGCGGCGATTTATATTTTCTTTACACTCATTGTATTTGGCATTGAATTGAATGCAGCAATGGTTTTAGGTAGTATTCTTTTAGTGCACTTAGGGAGTTGGGGGATAATTGGGGGAGTTTTGACCATCAACATGTTTAGTCCCATCCCGTTTCAGCTTTCTCGAGTGAAGCTGGGCATAGGTATTATTGCTGCGTCCATTCTTATTTTTACAAGCATCTCCATCATGACGAATAATTGGCTGTTTTTAGTTTTCAGTATCTTACCAAATTTAATAGGGCTGTTTACTGCACTTATTTATACTAAATAGAGCAATAATATAAAACAGGCAGCCTCAACACTTGTTGGGACTGCCTGTTCTATTATTCATGGTTCAATGTTGCAGCAATTTCAGGTTGCTGCTCTACTTGACGTAGCATATTAAAGGAAGCAATTGCTACTTCTACTTGATCGTCCTTTGGTTCACGAGTTGTCAGTAATTGAAGCCATAAGCCAGGGTAGCCAAGGAAACGCAACACTGGGATATTGCGGCAAGCATTTGTCGCTTGTAATACTTCAAATGAAATACCGAGTACAACAGGAATTAATAGAATCCGATCTAAAATACGAAGCCACAGTGGGTCAGTTGGTACAAAGAAATATAAAAACATGCCGACAAACACTGTGAACAGAATGAAGCTACTGCCACAACGATAGTGCAGACGTGATTGAGCTTGAACGTTTTTTACTGTGATGTCTAAGCCAGCCTCATAACAGTTAATGACTTTATGCTCGGCACCATGATACTGAAATACTCGCTTAATCAGAGGGGTTAATGAGATAAAGTATAAGTAGGCTAGCAGTAAAAGGAGTTTAATACCACTCTCTAGTAGAATTTGTCCCGTTTTCCCTTCAATCCATTTTGAGAAAAAATCTGCTATAAAAACAGGAATTAATGTAAAGGCAAATTTTCCGAATAAAAAGGAAAGAATACCTACTACAGCAACTCCAAGTATCATCTGAAGTTTAGAACCTTCTTCTTTATGATCTTCTTCTTCGCCAGGTGTCACATCATAACGATCCCCTGCAAATTGCATGTGACGAGAGCCTAAGCCAGCCGACTCAATGAGCGCTACAACGCCTCGTACAAATGGAATTTTTTTGAGCTTTTGTAAAATAGGCTTTTGAACTTTTTTAAAATGATAATAATCAATGGAATCATCGTTACGACGAATGGCTGTAACAGTATGTTCCTTTCCTCCGAACATCACACCTTCTAATTGTGCTTGTCCCCCGTATACAGGTGAATTGCTCAAGGCTAACACCACTCTCTTTATATATTTCAACTGTACCATTGTACTAAATTTAGTGAAAAACCTCTACAGTTACGCATAGTAAATTTTCTATATGGCTACACTAATCGTACATTTCAGGAAAACATTAGTGTGCAAAAAGGAGGTTAGATGATGAAAGTAGCGACGATTACCGCACTTGTAAATGCGCTTGTTTTAGCGCTGTGCTTAAAGGGTTTACATTATTTCCATCTTATTAAATGGCATCCGATTGGGTTTTATAAAAAGTGGAATTGGTTTGAAGATAGCTCTAAATTATTTCAATGGACCTTCTTTATCTTTCTGCTGTTTATCATCGGCTTATTTTTATATATGACCATGCGCTATGTCTATATCATTCCAGCTTTCTTTTCGTCACTGCTGCTAGGTCTTCTTGTGACTATTACATTGGAGTGGATTGCTTTAGATCTACCATTACAACTGACGTCCTTTAAAAAACTGTCCATTCCATTTATAGTGATTGTTGTCTGTCTATTACGTTTCTTGTTGGAAACGGCCAATTTTCATCAGAAGGAGCATACAGCACAAAAAGGCAGTTAATGGTACAAAATATCCCCTTTGTTTGAGGGGATATTTATGAAACCATCAATTGAAATTAGTTGCTGAATGCACGGTGTATGATAAAATAAATGGCAAGTACATAGAAAGAGGCGAATAGAAGCGTGAAGTTATTATGTTTGAATGGACCGAACTTAAATCGACTTGGCAAACGAGAGCCACATATTTATGGATATGAAACATTGGATGATGTTAGAGAAAATGTTCGAAATCTTGCGGCTTCTTTAGGTGCTACGGTTGAATTTCGTCAATCCAATCACGAAGGGGTACTAGTAGATTGGGTGCATGAAGCAGAGGACGAAAAATATGATGGTATTATCTTTAATCCCGGTGCGTATACCCATACGAGCATCGCGTTACATGATGCGATTGCAGGAATTTCTGTGCCGGTTATCGAAGTACATATTTCCAATATCCACAAACGTGAGGCTTTCCGTCATCATTCTTATCTTGCTCCGGCCTGCCTTGGTCAAATTTGTGGACTAGGTACGAAAGGCTATGAACTGGCACTACGTACATTTATCGAGAGGGAGAATTGATTATGTTGAAATTACAAAAGCTACGTAAAGCACTTCAAGAACAAAGCATCGATGGCATTTTAATCACAAATGGGTATAACCGACGTTATATGACTGGTTTTACAGGGACAGCAGGCGTAGCAATTGTGTCTCAAAATGATGCTGTGTTTATTACAGATTTCCGTTATACAGAGCAGGCTGCTGCACAAATTCAGGACTTCCGCATTGTCAAACATGAAGCAACAATCATTGAAGAAATTGCTACACAAGTAAGCAATATGGGCATCAAATTATTGGGCTTTGAGAAAGATACTGTAAGTTATGGCACATATGAACTGTATAAATCAAACATTCAAGCAGATTTAGTGCCGATTTCTGGGCTAATTGAAAAAATTCGCTTGATTAAGACGGAACAAGAGATTAATATTATTAAGGTTGCGTGTGAAATTGCAGATCACGCATTTACACATATTTTAGGCTTCATCAAGCCTGGTAAAACAGAGCTTGAGGTTTCGAATGAATTAGAATTTTTCATGCGTAAACAAGGAGCAACTCAGTCTTCATTTGACATAATTGTTGCGTCTGGTCTTCGTTCAGCATTACCACATGGCGTTGCAACGAATAAAGTGATTGAAAAAGGCGACTTTGTTACTTTAGACTTTGGTGCGCTATATAATGGCTATATTTCGGATATCACACGTACTGTGGCTGTTGGAGAACCATCTGAAAAATTAGTAGATATGTACAATGCAGTCCTTGCTTCTCAACTGTTAGCACTTGAAAAAGTGGGTCCTGGATTAACAGGTATTCAAGCGGATGCGATTGCACGTGACTACTTAAAAGAAAAAGGATATGGCGACGCATTTGGTCATTCTTTAGGACATGGTATTGGTCTTGAAGTACATGAAGGCCCTGGCTTATCGATGCGTTCAGAGACAGTGCTAGAGCCAGGTATGGCCGTGACGATTGAACCTGGTGTTTACTTACCAGGAATCGGTGGTGTCCGTATCGAGGATGATATTTTAATCACTGAAACGGGTAATGAACTACTAACACATTCGTCAAAAGAACTCATTATTTTATAAACTTTGGAGGAACACAAATGATTTCAGTAAACGATTTCCGTACAGGTCTAACAATTATTGTTGATGGCCAATTATACCGCGTGTTAGATTTCCAACACGTTAAACCAGGTAAAGGTGCTGCGTTCGTGCGTTCTAAATTACGTAACCTACGTAACGGCTCAGTGAATGAAAAAACATTCCGTGCTGGTGAAAAAGTAGAGAAAGCACAAATTGATAACCGTAAAATGCAATACCTATATGCACAAGGCGACGAGCATGTATTCATGGACTTAGAATCTTACGAGCAAACTGAACTTGCTTCAGCTGCTATTGAATATGAATTAAAATTCCTAAAAGAAAATATGGAAGTGCATATTCAATCTTACCAAGGTGAAATGTTAGGTATTGAATTACCAAATACTGTTCAATTAGAAGTTACAGAAACAGAACCAGGGATCAAAGGAGATACAGCTTCAGGCGGTACAAAACCTGCTACACTTGAAACAGGTCTAATCGTACAAGTACCTTTCTTCGTTAACCAAGGTGATGTTTTAATCGTTAACACAGAAGAAGGCTCTTACGTTTCTCGTGCTTAATAATTAATAATAGCCAACCTACTCTTTAAAAAAAGGGTAGGTTTTTATTTTTTTCTTATACATATCCTGCCAAACATTTCATTTAATGTGATAATAGATAGAAGCACGTACTCTTTTTTACTAAGAGTCCATCAAGATTCTATCATCAGATAGATGGTCATTGCTGGGAGAATTGTTTACAATAATCGTAAGGAGTGAAAGGTATGCTACAAACATTTGATATGACATATCCCATTATTCAAGCACCAATGGCAGGCGTGACATCCCCAAAATTTGTGGCGGCTTGCGCTGAGGCTGGGCTATTAGGCTCAATAGGAGCGGGCTACTTAGATGGTGCACAAACAAAGCAATTTATTCAGGAAGTAAAGAAGTTAACAGCAAAGCCCTTTGCGGTCAATCTGTTTGTTCAAGAAGAACCAAAAATTGATATCGAGGTTTTACAACAAGCCCGTATGGCACTACAACCTTTTTACGATGAACTAGGATTATCACCTGTACAAAGTGTTGTTTCGAAGGAAGTGTTTGCAGGTCAAATTCAGGCGGTGATCGAGGAACAGGTAGCAATTTGTTCATTTACATTTGGGTTGCCCTCTCCAGAGGTTCTGCAGCAATTAAAAGACAATGGTATTTATACGGTTGGTACCGCTACGACAGTAGAGGAAGCTATACTAGTAGAACAAGCAGGAATGGATGCAGTTGTACTACAAGGAGGAGAGGCTGGCGGTCATCGAGGCTCCTTTTCGGCCCCACTGCAATTAATACCGTTATATGATTTACTACAACAAGTAGCTGGACAAATTGCGATTCCTATTATCGCAGCAGGTGGACTTGTGACGAAAGAGGATATTCAAAGGGCGTTAAAGGGCGGGGCACAGGCTGTTCAAATTGGTACAGCGTTACTAGTGGCAGATGAATGCGAAATTTCGCCACTTTATAAAAATGCTGTGTTAGCTTCGAAAGAACAGCAAACAACGATTACGCTCGCCTTTACGGGTAAACCAGCAAGAGGCTTAATGAATGACTTTACAAAACGTATGAAAGATGCGATAGTAGCTCCTTATCCATTACAAAACTATTTAACGACTACCATTCGTAAAGAAAGTGCCGAGCAAGGTAATGCGGAATATTTATCGATGTGGATGGGCGAAAAGAGTTATCTCGTACAGCAAACTGGCACTGTCAGAAGCATTGTAGAAAAGCTTCTATAAATTTTATCAATAAAGATCTCTATACATATGTATAGAGGTCTTTTTTTTGGTAGAGCGACATATATTGCTGTACACGAGGGGGCGTAGGAATGGAATTACAAGACGTATTAAGAGTTGCTGGAGTGGGACTAGTCGTTGCGCTTCTTCATGTTTTCTTTGATCAAACAGGGAAGAAGGAGTTTTCATTTTTCCTCTTTTTCATTGCCTACTTATATATGACAGCAGAATTACTTCGATTTTTACGTCTATTTTTTAATGAGATTTTAACATTCTTCCAATGGCTTACATCTTCCGGGTAATGTAAATGGAAATTGTGATTGTTGCTGTTGTCATGCTGCTTTTATTATTGCTGATAAAAGAAGTTATACAGCCACTCCATGCGCTAATAAGTGTGATGTTTTCGTTCTTGCTTTTTGGCATGTTGTTCTCGACACTTTTAATGCCTTTCGTCAAACAGCTGTTAGAAACACTTGCCTTTTTACCTTATGCGAAAGCTATTTTAATCAGTGCAAGTATGTTCTATGTCGGGCAGTGGATGTCTTTACTGCTGGCAGAACATAATTATAAGGTGCTCGGGAACATCGTTTTTGCTGCAGTAAAAATCGTGATTTTGTTGTATTGGTTCAAAGAATTTTTGGCTGTTTTACAGGAGGTGTCGGCCATTTTAAAAAGGCTAAACTAAGGAGCGAAGCCATTGCAGGAGCAAATACTATCGTTTTTAATCGACCCATTCTTTCTCTTGCTAAAGATGACGCTCATGCTTTGCAGCTACGTCATCATTGTTTTGATTGTGAACATGGTATTACCAGAATTTGAAAAAGGGACAAGGATACTCTTTTTTCTGATTGTTTTAGCAACGATTGGTCCAGTTGTAGTTAAGTCTTTTACATTAATTGATGAAATTGCACAAGGACTAGCCCATCTATTTACAGCATTTTATCCCATTTTAACTTCAAGCTTTCTTCTATCAAGTAGTATTACAGCGATTGCTTCCTGGCAGCCTTTTTTACTGTTTTTTGTACAAGTCCTGACCATTATTAGTAGTAAGTGGCTTATTCCAGGTGTGCTTTTAGCCATTGTCTTTGATGTGTGCAGTGTCATAGTCAAGGAAATTTCTTTTACACGAATCGCTGAGTTGATTCGTTTTACGATTATGAGTATCGTTTCTGCCTCCGTTATTTGCTATATTCTGTTGATGACTGCAGGTGGTGTGGCAGCATTTAGTGTCAATGCTGCTGTAGCGGAACCCGTCAAAAAATTAATTGAGGAAAATATTCCAGTTGTTGGGTCTTTTATTGTAGACAGCTTTTCAATGTTTCAGCATATGACACAATTTACATCTTCACTTACTAGTATTAGTGCCTTTATCGCCGTCATTACAGTGTCCTTTATCCCAACTGTACAGCTCGTTGTCAGTGCTTATTCATTAAAATTGTTGGCGGCTATTTTAGAACCAATCGCCTTTGATGATATTTGTAGACTACTAGAACAAATTAGTAAATCGCTATTTACATTATGTGCTGTATCATTTCTCATTGCTTTTTCATTTATGTTTTCTTGTTTTTTCCTCATTGTATTCGTACAAGTGATGGCAGGGGGGAGATAGATTGATTCTTTTATTGGCATTGCTCTTTGTATGTCAGATATTTGTGTTTCTAACGGATGATAAGGAAATAATTTCACTAACAAAATTGGTCATCACGTTAGTATTTTTGCAATTGCTATTAAAGATTCCATTTATCAATTCATAGGAAGAAACAAGCGTACATACACTTGAAAAAGAGAAGATGAAGGGAGGCAATGTACAAGTGATGTGGAAAAGACACGAAAAAAAACAACGTCATTGATGGTTTTAATTTTGATAGCTGCCTCCATGGGAATATTCATCATTTTACCTATGTATCAGACGAATTCAACAAGCGACAAAGGTTCACCACTCACCAATGAAGAAAAACTTGAACAAACTTTGAAGTCAATGCAAGGTGTTGGGGAGGTTAAAGTCTATTTTTATTATGGAGAGATGACAAATGACCAAGAGGCCAATAAACTATTCAGCCAATATTTTCGAGGGACTGAGCAAAGCGCGAAAAACGTAACAGGAATGCTAGTTGTTTCAGAAGGTGCATCCGATATCTTTGTGAAAAATGAAATTCGTGCAGTCGTCAGTCAAGTGATGCAGTTACCGATTCATCGAATCATAATCGTTCCGATGGAAAATAAGGAGGAAAAGTAAATGCGCGTACGTAGAAGAACAGTTTGGTTTATGACATTATTAAGTTTAGTAGCAGTCATTTCAGTGTATTATTTGGTTGATCCAGCAAAACAGTTCAATGGTCTAACTATTTTTACAGATGATACACTACAACAGACAGCTGTCACAGGCGTTACTGATAAAGAAGCGACAAATGATATCACACAAGAAGTATCTTCACCGAGTCACTTATTTGAAGAAATGCGTATGCAGGTAAGTGATGAGAGAAGTCAGCTACGTGAACAGTTAACGCAAAAAATTGCTGCAGAGGAATCCTCTGCTGAAGAAAAAAATGAGGCATTTAATGAAATGGATGGTCTGATTAAACGTGAATCAGCCGAAGCAATGCTTGAAATGCTTGTTAAATCATTAGGTTATTCAGATGCGTTTGTTCGCGCTGAAGGGGAAAAAGTTTCTGTTACAGTGATGGCTGAAGAATTGTCAAAAGCACAAGCAAACGAAATTATTTACTTGGTGAAAACAGAGATGGAAGGCGCAAATGATGTGCAAGTAAAGTTTAGTGCAAATAATTATTAAAAAATATAGAAAAAAATAAATATTTAGTTAATTTGAAAATAGTTGTTATATATCAGCGTTATGAAAAGGCTTTCGTTTAGTAAAGGAAAGCCTTTTATTTTGTTCATATTTACTTAATTTTCATTTAACTATTTCAAATTGATACGAAAAAATATAGAATAGTTATTGTAGTAGATTTTATTTCATAAGGAGAGTTAGAAATGTTCAAAATTCAAGAAATTCGTGAAATTATTAAATTAGTAGATTCTTCTTCAATTGACGAGTTTGTGTACGAAGTAGATGGCGCAAAAGTAAAACTAAAAAAGAATAATGTTATTGTTACAGAAACTGTAGCACCTAAAAAAGAAGTAGTAGCCCCTGTTGTACAACAATCTGCACCAGCAGAAGCTCCAGCAGTAACACCTGCACCAGCTAAAGTGGAAGAAGCTCCAGCTGCAGCTACATCAGCAACTAACGACCCTTCGTTACATAAAATTGTATCTCCGATGGTCGGTACTTTCTATCAAGCACCAAACCCAGATTCACCAGTTTACGTAAAACCAGGTGATAAAGTAGGAAATGAAACAATCGTATGTATCGTAGAAGCAATGAAATTATTCAACGAAATCGAAGCAGAAGTGCAAGGGGAAATCGTTGAAGTTCTTGTGAAAGATGGCGACTTAGTAGAATATGGCCAACCACTATTCCTTGTAAAAGCTGAGTAAGGAGTGCAAAACAAATGAAAAAAGTTTTAATTGCAAACCGCGGCGAAATCGCTGTGCGTATTATTCGTGCTTGTAAAGAGTTAGGCATTCAATCGGTTGCTGTCTACTCTGAAGCAGATGCGGACGCATTACATGTGAAATTAGCAGATGAAGCTTATTGCATCGGACCAAAGCTATCAAAAGATTCTTATCTTAGCTTCCCAGCGCTGCTTAGTGTAGCTGAAAAAACAGGTGCAGATGGTATCCATCCAGGATATGGCTTCGTATCGGAAAATGCTGATTTTGCTGAAGCTTGTGAAAACGCTGGCATTAAATTTATCGGTCCATCCTCTGATTCAATTAAAATTATGGGTATCAAGGACGTTGCACGTACAACAATGGAAGCAGCAGGCGTTCCACTTGTTCCTGGTACTGGTATTGTGCCAGATATCGAAACAGGTAAAGAATGGGCTGCTCAAATTGGTTATCCTGTCATCATTAAAGCAACTGCTGGTGGTGGTGGTAAAGGAATCCGTGTAGCTCGTACAGAAGAAGACCTTGTAAAAGGTATTGATATTACGCAAAAAGAGGCAGCTGCTGCATTCGGCAACCCTGGCGTATATTTAGAGAAATTCATCGAGTATTTCCGTCACTGTGAAATCCAAGTTTTAGCAGATGGCTATGGCAATGTAGTGCATTTAGGCGAACGTGACTGTACAGTTCAACGTCGTATGCAGAAACTAGTCGAGGAAGCTCCATCTCCAGCACTATCTTCTGAGCGTCGTGCTGAAATGGGTGCTGCGGCAGTAAAAGCGGCACAAGCATGTAACTACGAAGGTGCCGGTACAATCGAATTCATTTATGATTATCAAGAAGACAAGTTCTACTTCATGGAAATGAATACTCGTATTCAAGTGGAGCACCCAGTTACAGAAATGATTTCTGGTGTAGATCTTGTACAACAACAATTAAAAATCGCATCTGGTGAGAAGCTTCCATTCACACAAGATGATATTCAATTAAATGGTTGGGCTATTGAATGCCGTATTAACGCAGAAAATGCCTATAAAAACTTCATGCCATCAGCAGGAACGGTAGATACGTATGTAACGCCAGGCGGCTATGGTGTACGTATTGATTCTGCTGTCTATGCAGGCTATACAATCCCACCATATTATGATTCAATGGTAGCAAAACTCATTGTTCATGCGGATACACGTGAAGAAGCGATTGCGAAAATGAACCGCGCGCTAAGTGAATTCGAAGTATCTGGTCCTGGGATCAATACAACCATTCCATTCCACCAAGCACTCATGAACAATGACGTCTTCAAATCAGCACAATTCAATACGAAGTTCCTTGAAGAGAATGATGTATTGGGTGTAGCAGAAAAAGCAAAGTAAGCGTTCGCAATTTTAAAACCTTCTAACTTTTATTAGTTAGGAGGTTTTTTATTTGGCTAAAAAAGGTCAGCGTACAGGGATTTTTGATTTAGAAGATGTAACAGAAGCTATACAGCTACCAAGTTTTGAGGGTACGTTTAAAGAGAAAGATACGATACTGATTACTCCACCAAAGCTAATGATTGATGTAGCCGAATTACACGAGGGTAAGAAAGGTGTGGAAATTAATAATGCTTTGTTAATTGTGAAAGAGCAGATGCGTCTGTGCGTTCGTAAAGCGACGATCAGTGAATATATTTATACTTTTAAACGTTTAGTAGATGCAATGAAAATTGAATATGTAGATGACATTAAATTGGAGTCTATATTTGGTTGGCTTGCGAGCTTAGGGATATTTCAGATGTATCGAAACAAAGCCGTCTACGTGTCATTAAAGCTGTTTTAAATCGACTTTACGATAACGGATGGATAGAGAGAAACTTTTGGAAAGACGTTCGTATACGTGTTGATACCAAGATTAAACTTCCTGCTGATGAGAAGCAATTGTCAATCTTATTGTCATTACTTGATATGGGGAATTTCATTCAGTTTCGTGATGCGGTGGCTATACTGACTATATACAAGACAGGTATTCGAATGAACACGTTAATACAGCTAGAAGAGAAGCATATTGACTTTAAGACTAATTCATTGCTACTGACGGGTGACATTATGAAGAACCATGATGTATTGAAATTGCCATTCGATGACGAACTAGCACTGTATTTGAAACGTTTGATAACTCAAAATAATATCATTCGTAAACATTATAAGAAACGAAATGAAGTTGTGTTTTTAAGTAAGTTTGGTGATTCTCTAGATGTTGAAACAAAACCATGTGCAATTACTAAGAGGCTTTCTTACTATGCTAAGAAATACAAGTTAAACAATATCAGTGCTCATGCTATTAGAAGGTTGTACGCAACTAACTTAAGGAAGAAGGGGGCGGATGTTGTTTTAATTAGTAAGGCGCTTTCTCATAAATCATTATCAACCACAACGAGATACTTAGGGATAAGCTCTGATGATGTATTGAAGGGACTGAGGGATTACTTGTAGACTTACTACGGGTTATCCATGTAATCGAATCAAATTTAGGGGAGTACCTTTTCGCAATTCATTTAATAGTTAGTAATTATTTGTATGAGTGTAAAGGACTATTTATAGTATAAAGGTAGATAATGATAAGTTCTAAAGAACTATAAAATGTTTAAGTATTGTAATTTGTGTGATATAATTACTTTAATAACATTCTTATTTGATAAATGAATAAAAATATCAACTAAGAGGAGAATGACAAATAAACCCTAATATAAGTGCAGGTTTTAACTTGCACTTATATTTTATTAATGGATAGTTTTGTCACATTTCTAAAACACAATATATTAATAAATTAATTGTATTTTTGAAATGTGACAAAGTGATTTAGAGAAGATATTTTCGCTTTCGAAGAGCAAGAGTGGAGTAACGGACTTGTTCCCTGCTTCATGATGCTTCTGGAAACCGATTGATGAATTACAATAGTGTTGCATTTGCAGTGACGAAGTGAAGCGTAGGCACTAAGTCAAGGTAATACTGTTTAATTCGTCAATCGGAATAAACAATGAAAGGATAGTGGCAACAGGAGTTTGCAAAAGAATTATTATGATATTAAAGAAGAAGCAATTAAGCTGTCAATAGAACTAGGGGAAAGTGGTTCTGAGTTTGATAGTGCTTCTTGGAAAAATCGTGGGTGTCTAAAGCCTGATAACACGCTGAAGTCATTAATAAGTAAGTTAGAGCGTTACTTTGAAGAAGTGAAATCTAACGGGCATAGGGGGAAAAACGCAGATATACATTAATTGGGCTTAGGGATACACCATTACCAAAAATAGATAATCGTAATGGACGCAAAATGGAAGAGGAAGCTATTTTATTGCCTTACGTGATTAAGCAATTGAATGAATTAGCTTCAAGTGGAAAGTATGAGACTACCTATAAAGAGTTAGCAAAACAAAAATTCTTTTTAACAGAAAATAGTCAACAGAAACTTGTTTTCGTAAATGAGCTTTTTTCCACACTAAAAGATACAATTATTCCAAAGGAGAAGGTAAGGGGAATTGCTAACAAACTTTGGGAATCGTATTAATTAAATCTTGTCAGCACTCTTAAAAATCTTTTGGATTCTTTGAAAAAACAAAAGTATATCTCAATAACTTCAATATACAAAGCTAGATATGTTTCCGTAGGTAAAGAGAAAGATTATGCTTACTATACTTTAAGTCCCTTGGAAATAAAGGAGTTAAAAAGTCTAGAGGAGCAGGTAGTACAATCCTATGGAATGGAGTATAAAGCTTATCAAAAGTATTTTGTCTTATATCATGTACCTGATTAAATCTTAGCAGTTAGAGAAGAAGTTTCTGAAGCTGTTAAGGAAAAGTTAGGAATTGAGCGGTATTATAAAGCAATTGAGATTGAAATTCTTGGTGATTTCATTTCATGTGAGTCTCAAAGCGATAGTGTGATAGCAAGAGCATGTTTAGAGCGTTTCTCAAGGCTGTTAATCGATAAAGTGAAGAAACCGACTTATGAAAATGGACTTTCTTATGATAAAAAATTTCATTATCTAGCTCATTTGGTCTTTATGAAGGTAATGAATCCAACTATTGAGTATGATGAACTTTTAAACGATGAATGGAGTAAAGTTAATTCAAAGGTATCAGAGCTTAAGGAATATTATAAGGATTATCCTGATGAATACACACTTTTAGTAGCCGAGCATGAGGCTACTAAAAGTGCTAACCTAACAGATGAAGAATACGAAGCAATGGTTCGAAGAGCTTTTATTAGTGAGCTAATTCCTTCAGGTTTTGGTAACCATGGACAGGTAGAGTTTAATCAAGAACAGTTGGCACATCATTAATTGGTGTACTTTTTCTGTTGCCAACTTCTCAGAACTGCTCTTAGACGATTCGAGAAACAGCTAGATAGATACTTGGTTACATAGATTGCTTTAAGGTCGTTCGTCTTCTAGTAGCTAAATGATTTCGCATAGTTTTATACCGAAATATTCTGATGAACTTAGGTTATCGATATTAAAGATGGAACTATTTTGATATTTTAATACTTATATGGCAATAAGTGTAGTAAAATAGTCTTGTAGTCCATAGTATTAGTTTTGGGGGAATTAAATTGCGGAAAAACAAAGTAAATGTTGTGAAAGTAAGTAATCAATACAAAAAGCTTATAATGTTAACATTATGCCTATTAACTCTTGTTGG
Organism: Lysinibacillus sp. FSL L8-0126; assembly: GCF_038630385.1. Classification (NCBI taxonomy): domain Bacteria; kingdom Bacillati; phylum Bacillota; class Bacilli; order Caryophanales; family Bacillaceae; genus Lysinibacillus; species Lysinibacillus sp. FSL L8-0126. Next base: position 3,330,980 of record NZ_CP152028.1, read on the forward strand.
TTGTACTAATGAAGAAACTAAAAAAAAGTTAGAAGAAAATGAAGAATTAATTGAAACTAAGCAAACAGAAGAAATTTCAGTCGAAGACCAAAAGCGTCAAGAAAAAGCTGAAACAGTAGAAAAAAGCATTGTTAAGCTTATCGAAGAAGAAAATTACTTAGATGCAATTACTCATTATAAAAATACGTTTATTCAAACTGCTGATAGTGAAATCAAACCAACAGAAAAAACAATTGAACTATATAATCTTGCTGTTCAAAAATATTTTGAAAAAGCCGAAACGTTCGATTATTACGATTACATCCTTTTATCTTTAGATATGGAAAAGTTAAATGAAAATGTTACATCACTTATATATCAAAAGTTCTCAACAGATATAGAAGAAATTGAAGCATTTATACAAAAAGGGAAAGATGAAACTCGTGAAAGAATTGCAAACTATAAAGCTGAACGTGCTGAGCGAGAAGCAAAAGAACAAGCTAAGAGAATTGAAGAAAGCAAAAATCGAGTATACATAGGAATGACAAAAGAGCAGGTACTTGCTACAAATTGGGGTGAACCCGATGATATTAACAGAACAATTACTTCATATGGAACATCGGAACAATGGGTGTATTCAGCTTACGGGAAATATTTATATTTTGAAGATGGAATATTGGTGACAATACAAGGTTGAGGTTTGGGAATTAGCATAGTATTAAAATGATTTGAAGGTAGAGCAAACAGCTCTATCTTTTTTATTTTCCCTGTTAGAAGTCCATAGTCACGCTACAAGATACTTTGATGAAGCAATGACATATTGGGGTTGACAGTTTCAATGGGACTTCATGAGAGCCATACTAGAGGTGGATAGGAGCAAAGGAAAACATTCCGCACGCACTTCGAAGCATGTCATGACGACATAGAATGAGCGTACATTGATTGAACAGATTTGATATATGATTTCTTATCAGCAAACCTAATTAATGGTTTGCTTGTTGATTGCGAGTGGTAAAAATAGTAACTTTGTATTATATGAGAAAAATATATTTTGAATTAATTTGATGTTAAAGGGGATTTGAAATGTCAAAGAAATGCAATAAATGCGGAGAAACAAAAGCCCTTGTAAGAATGGTCAAGTAAACAAAAGCAACTTATTCTACTATATGTAAGGATTGTTTAAACACTTCAAGACGAAAAAACCCTTACCATTGAAACCTAGAGATGGTTACAAGTATTGCGCTAAATGTAATAAAGAAAAAGTTTTAGAAGAATTTAATGTACGTTTCATTAACCATCATCGTACATTAATAAAGAAAGAGATTTTAGAGGAAAAAAATCCTATGTATGGCAGGCGAAGATTTGGAGAAGAAAACCCGAACTACAAGCCATATAAAACGGAGGAAGAAAGAGAGAAAGGAAGATTAATAGAGGGATACGGAATTTGGAGAAAGTATGTTTATAGTCGTGACAATTACACATGCCAATGTTGTTTTGATAATAAGGGTGGAAATCCAGTTGCGCATCATTTAGACGGTTATCATTGGTATAATGAGGGAAGAACAAATGTAGCAAATGCGGTAACGTTGTGTAATGGTTGTCACACTAAATTTCATTCTCTTTATGGGAACTTTAAAATAAGGTCCATAAACTTGTGCTTTTTCCCAATCAAAAGTAGTCAATTGATTTAGTGAAACGATTTTTGAGCCACCATTAGCTTGCTCCATTATATTTTTTGCGAGCAAGGTATCTTCAGTAGCTCTATTTCCTAATAATAAAATAAGCATTGTAAAAATAATGACAGCCGCCCCAATACCCAACAACCATTTTCGTAACATCCTACACCTCTATTCTGAAACTATTTCTATATTATAGAAATGATACTATATAATAGAAGTTGGTGATAGTACAAAACTTTTGGATGAATGGGAGTTAATCAATAGATGCCTGTATACAATAAGCTTGTGAGAGATAAGATTTTAGACATTATTCAAGCGAAGGGTTTATCTTATCATGCGCGAGCCCTAGAATCTAATGAGCTATTGAATGCAATAAAAGCTAAGATGATAGAAGAAGCATCAGAATTTCATGACGCAAAAGATAGACAAGCAAATATGGAGGAGCTAGCGGATATACTTGAGCTTATTCATGCAGCCATAAGAGTGTTAGGTGTAAGCTATGAAGAGCTAGATGCGACTCGTGAGTATAAGAAAATAATACGTGGTGGATTTGAAAATGGGGTTTACCTAATAGATGTCGAGGATCAATAATTCCAATTCAACGATTCTATCGATAAATTAAAACGGCTTTCGACAGCCAAACCTTCCTTTTTATAGTATAATGAACGTAAGTACAGCACTTGTTTGTGATGTGTAAGGGAAAGGATGATATTTGTATGGCAGAGAAAGTAGGACAATCTTTCGTACAACCAACACCTTCTGGAAAAGAAGAGCTTGGAAAAATTGAGGTAGCAGCAGAGGTGATCGAAGTTGTAGCTGGGATTGCTGTCAATGAAGTTGAAGGCATTGCTGCAACTCGTGGAAATATTGCGACGGGTGTCGCTGAACGTTTCGGTAAAAAAGTACACAATAAAGGCATTAAATCAGGTGTAACGGAAACTGGCGAAATTGCTATTGATGTATTTTGCTCTGTGAAATATGGATATGCCATTCCTAAGGTAGCGAAGGAAGTTCAAACCCAAATACGACAAGCTATTTTGAATATGACAGCACTAGAAACAGCAGAAGTGAATGTGCATATTACAGGAATTCATTTCGAAAAAGAAGAAACAGTAGTACATGAATAAAAAGAAGGATTGCCCAACGATGATTTGTTCATCGCAAGGGCAATCCTTTTTTAGGAGGATTCTCTAGGATTCATTTGTATAGGTGTGTATCGTTCATTTTTATAATTCGATATGCTTTGGCTTTCTCCAGAATAATGCAAGAATGACGCCAAGCACTAAGACGATTGTGGCAAAATAGTATGGATAGTTCAGGTTCACATCGAACAATATACCACCTAAGATAGGGCCGAAAATATTACCAAGACTTGTAAACATAGAGTTCATTCCACCAACAAATCCTTGTTCATTTCCAGCGATTTTTGATAAATAGGAAGTAACTGCAGGACGAATTAAATCGAAGCCTACGAAAATAAAGAATGTAACAAATAAGATGGCAAAATAATGATTCACTATCGTCATGGCGAATGTTAAAACTGCTGAAAGGATTAGTGAGTAACGAATAACATTAATTTCGCCCATTTTCTTTGTCAGCCAATCAAATAGTATTAATTGAGCCAAGGCACCTACAATACCACTTCCTGTAATGATAATGGCGATATCAGATGGTGTGAACGCAAATTTGTGATCGACGAATAAGCTAAATAGCGATTCGAATGCAGCGAGGCCAAATGACAGAACGAAAATAAGAATGAATGGAATGAAGTAGAGCGGGCTAAAAACTCGCTTGACACTACCAACAATAGATGGTGCCGATTCTTCATTGTCTGTAGCACGTGTCGGTTCTTTTAAAAACATAAATGACAGGATAGCCGCGAACAGACCAAGTACTCCAGCTGCATAAAATGGTACACGTGTACCATATTCAGCTAAAAAACCACCGATGCCAGGACCGATTATAAACCCTGTGCTGATGGCTGCACTCATATAACCAAGTGCTTTTGGACGCTGTGCCAATGTTGTAATATCGGCAATATAGGCAGTTACGGCTGGCATAATGAAAGCTGCACTCACGCCACCTAGCATACGGGAGACAAAGAGTATTTCAACTGAACGACCAAAGCCGAATAAAAACTCTGAAAGTCCAAAAATAAAAAGACCTGCAACAATCATAATTTTGCGGCCAATATTATCGACAAGCTTACCAGCAATTGGTGATGCGATTAATTGTGTGATAGCAAAGGCTGCCACCATATAACCAACGACAGAGCCCGAAATATGAAGCTCATTCATAATCGTTGGTAAAACAGGGATGACTAAGCCAATCCCTAAAAAGGCAATGAAAAGATTAGACAGTAAAATGGCTAAAGTTATATTTTGTTTCTTGCTCATAAAGTACTCCTTCTATTTGTTCACGATACATTTGTATTAAATCTACTAGATTATTTCCATGTAATACGATAAACCCTATAGTAACTATAGGGTCAAAAGATTTGTTTTCATTTTTAAAAGTTTTTATTAGTTTGGAAGTTTTCATGAGGAGTTATACGAATCCGTAGCTACTTTTTCGCAGAAATCATTGTTTCTTGTTTTTGCCTAATCTTTAATTCTACAATAAATTTCTTTTCTTTCTCCATCGTTAGAGTTGCTGGCATATATAGCTCATACACTTGTGATTCAAAAATTTCTTGCTGTGCCAACACATAATTTCTCAATTTTTCATAGAACGAAAAATAAGTATCGGGGTCATAAATAAAGGCAATGCATACATACTTACCAGCAGGGATGATGGTTTGCTGTACATTGGGTGAAAGCTTCGAAAATGTGCGCTCCGTTAAAAGAGGAGTGAAGACAGCATCATAAATAATATCATTGACATCTTTATAGGGCACAAGAGGATATGTACAACCATATCGACTATTTAAGACACTGCCTTCCTTTTCGATGATTTTAGTTAATGTTGCATAATATGTACTCGTGCTCGATGTTGGTGTTAATTCAGTTGTTGTCACTTGCAGAACGGGCATAGCTTCTTCTATCTGCATATAGACCTCACCAAAAATCGGGATATCAATTTGCTCCTGTAATTGTTTTTTCGTTTTCAGTAACGTATTTTTGGCTTCGTTTAAACGTGAAATCTTTTCGTTTATACGTAGCTCTTGCTGTGCTAAAAAAGCAAGCAATTCTTCTGAAGTTAATGTCAGTGCTTTTTTTATATCTTCGAGCGTAACGCCGATATATTTAAGCGATTTGATAATGTCTAAATAGAAAAGCTGATTGCCTTTATAATAACGGTAATGGGTGTAGGGATCAGTATAAGCAGGCTTAAATAAATCAATTTGATCATAGTAACGTAACGTCTGAATCGATAAATTTGAAAGTTTGGCAACCTCACCAATGGTATAATAATGTTCCTTCATAAAATGGCCTCCACTAGTAATAGCTAAAGAAGTTCCGAATGGCATCAAATCGAATTTTATGCTTGCAATCCTCGCAGTAAAATAGGCGAGATTTTCGTTCCTTCATTTGTTTATATTGCTCCTCACCTTCCATCAATTTAAATGGTTTTTTACAGCTCGTGCATACAGCCTCATATTGCATTGTCAACACCTCTGAAGATTCTTTTTATTTTCTTCTTTAGTATACCATTATGGAAATGAAACCTTCATTTTTGAATAACCATATTTGATTAGAGGAGAGCTCCAATTGAATGAAAGGCTAAATGAAGCAAAAAGTTCCTTGGAAAAGGTTTCAGATTATTGAAAACTTGCTTGAAATCGTGTTTCTCGGGCGATTTTATGCTATTATAAACCTTAATGCCACTTAAGAAGGAGAGCTTTACATGAAACGACATGAAGCACGCGAAAAAGCGTTGCAAGTTTTGTTTCAGCTAGACAACACGGATCTAACAGTTGAAGAAGCAATGGGCCATATTAAAGGTCAACCTACCAATGCCTTCTATGAAAAGATTGTGAATGGAACAGCTGAACATTTGGAGGAAATCGATGCTACATTAGAACAGCATCTTGAAAAGTGGTCACTTGCCCGTCTACCCAAAATTGAAAGAACGGTATTACGCCTAGCTGTATACGAACTGTTATACATGCCTGAAACACCAAAAAGAGTAGTACTAAACGAAGCAATCGAGTTATGTAAAACATTTGGCGAAGATAGTTCATCTAAATTCGTCAATGGTGTACTTTCTAAATTTACAGAACAAGAATAATGTGTTGAATTGGAAGGAGTAACGAAGGTTTATGTCAAGTGCAATTATTAATGGTAAAGAGATTGGTCAAGAAATTCGTAATGCTGTGGCGGAGCGTGTCATTCGTTTAAAAGAACGAGGGTTAACACCTGGTTTAGCGGTTGTATTAGTTGGAGACAACCAAGCTTCAGCTACATATGTGAGAAATAAACAAAAATCTTGTGAAGCAATTGGTATGTTCTCAGAACTCATTAAATTACCAGAAGAAACAACGCAAGAGGAATTATTAGCACAAATTCAACGTTTAAATCAACGTGAGGATATTCACGGTATTTTAGTACAATTACCACTCCCAAAACATATTGATGAGGATACAGTCATTGCAACGATAGCTGTCGAGAAAGATGTCGACGGTTTCTCACCTGTCAGTGTTGGGAAAATGATGCTTGGCCAAGAAACATTTTTACCTTGTACACCGTTTGGCGTGATGAAGCTTCTTGAGTATTCAGGAATTGAAATCGCTGGAAAACATGCAGTCATCGTAGGACGTAGTCATATCGTTGGTAAACCAATGGGACAACTATTATTGCAAAAGGATGCAACGGTGACCTATACGCATTCTAAAACGCCAGATTTGCCTTCATTTACAAAACAAGCAGATATTTTAATTGCCGCTGTTGGACGTGCGAACTTTATTACGAAAGAGCATGTGAAAGAAGGGGCTGTTGTCATTGATGTAGGGATTAATCGCGATGACAACAATAAATTATGCGGTGACGTAAACTTTGTAGAAGTGGATGGAATTGCGTCTCATATTACGCCTGTACCAGGCGGCGTAGGCCCAATGACCATCACTATGTTACTATTCAACACTGTGCAAGCAGCTGAAAATAAGCTTGCACAATAAATAACCTTACGAAAAAAGGCATCTCAACATTGTTTTGAGATGCCTTTTTTATGTGACGTAAATTCAGAACTTTTATGCTGTTTTTGACGTCTAATGTAACGTTTGGGACATACATACTTAGAAGGAGGTTTTTATGGAAAATATCGATATTGTGTTAATTGTCAAACATATCATCATTGGTCTTGTCCAAGGTTTCACAGAACCCATCCCTGTATCGTCGAGTGGACATGTGATGATCGCCAGTGAAATACTTGGACTTGGGGAGCAAGGATTTACGTTTGCCATTTTAACAAATACAGCTTCGCTACTTGCTATTATGTATATTTATCGTGAGGATATTGTTCGGCTTATTACCCATTTTTTTCTTTATCTGAAGACACGTGAAAAACGGTATCATGCAGATTTTCGCTTTGCTTTGTATATCGTGATTGGTTCGATCCCTGCTGGCGTTTTAGGGGTGTTATTAAGTGATGTCATAGCTGATAACGTCAGTATGACAACGATTGCGCTCATGTTATTTGTCACAGGGGCCGCATTATGGTTAATACGTAATATGCGTGGCAAGAAAAAAGATGCAGATTTACGTGCAAAAGATGCCATTATTGTTGGATTAGGGCAAGCGGTTGCTTTAACGCCAGGCATTAGCCGTTCAGGAGCAACAATTATTTCAGCTATAGCTGTGGGGATGAAGCAGGATACTGCCTTACGTTTCTCCTTTATGCTTTATATTCCTGTAAGTTTGGGTGGGGTTGTCCTAGGGATTACAGATTTTTTAGACGAACCGAATAAAGGTACATTAGCGTTGCCCTATGCAGCTACTTTCCTAGCAACACTCATTATGACTTATTTTGCGATGCGTTGGTTTATGGGCATTATGAAAAGTGGTAAACTTAGCTATTTTACGTACTATTGCTTTATTGTAGGGACCCTTTTATTACTATTCTATTAAAATATAAAGTCTCATAACGACTCATGTTATGGGACTTTGTTTTGTAATGTATCACAATATACGGTTTCTAATAGTGAGAACGTGTAGGAATATGTTATAGTTATTTTTCGATAGAGGAAACATCGTCGTTTTTTCTAGCGAAACTGCATTTTAGTCACGTCAACGACCGTAAAAAATGTTATGATAGGTGTAGTTTTGTGAAAAACTTGATTTTAGTAAAGGAGCCGAAAACATGTCCTCTGCTTCTTATTTAACTGTAAAAGCGTTAACAAAATATATTAAACGAAAATTTGATGCCGATCCACATTTACGCGAAGTATATGTAAAGGGTGAACTATCGAATGTTAAAATTCATCAATCAGGTCATATTTACTTTACATTAAAGGACGATGGTGCCCGAATAGCGGCTACCATGTTTAAAACAGCGGCCGCGAAGTTAGCATTTGAGCCAAAGGAAGGTATGCAAGTATTTATTCGCGGTGATGTAAACGTTTACGAAGGCTATGGAACCTATCAGCTCTATGTGCAGGAAATGCAACCTGATGGCATTGGAAGCTTATTTGTAGCCTTTAATCAATTAAAAGAGCAATTGCAAAAAGAAGGGCTTTTTAAACCGGAGTGGAAGCAGCCGATTCCAAAGTTTCCTGAAAAAATTGGTGTGTTAACATCGACAACCGGTGCTGCCATTCGAGATATTTGTACGACGTTAAAGAGACGATACCCACTGGCTGAGATTTTAATTTATCCAACACTCGTTCAAGGAGCACAAGCAGCCCCGAATATTGTGCAAAATATTCAACGTGCTAATCAGGAGGCAAGCTGTGACGTGTTGATAGTCGGACGAGGGGGAGGCTCAATCGAGGATCTTTGGGCATTTAACGAAGAAATAGTCGCACGGGCTATTTTCGACAGTCGAATCCCTATTATTAGCGCAGTTGGTCACGAAACAGATACGACAATTGCTGATTATGTTGCTGATTTACGTGCACCTACACCAACAGCAGCTGCCGAAATGGCTGTACCAGATCAGGCGGAATTATTTCAACGTGTGCTTTCGCAAAAATCACAACTTCATCAGATGGTTAGGTCGCAACTTATGACTGAACGTCAACGTCTAAATAAACTCCAACAGTCTTATCCATTGTCCATGCCCGAAAGACTTTATCGACCTTTTACGGAAAGATTAGCACAGCTTGAGTCCGGATTGCAGACAACGATGCAAGTGGATTTGATGAAGAAAGGCGCCCAGCTTCAACAATTACATAGTACGGTGGAGCAACATTCACCAAAAAAAGCACTAGCCTTCCATCAACGGGAGCTTGAAGCACGCATCCAACAATTATCTCGTGCTACGACGTATTATGTGGCGAAGCAGCAACAACAATTCGAGGCAACTGTTAGAACATTAGAAGCTTTAAATCCACTATCCATTTTAACTAGAGGCTTTACAGTAGCATATAAAGATCAGCAAATGATTAAATCATCCACTGAGGTGCAAAAGCAGGATCAGCTTACGCTCACTTTCCATGATGGAAAGGTAGTGGCTGAAGTGACGAATATCTTGCCAAAGAATGAGGGGGAATCGTTGTGACAGAAAAACAACAAACATTTGCAGAAGCCATGACGGCATTAGAAGAAATCGTTCGCCAGCTAGAGCAAGGCGATGTGCCATTGGAAAATGCGATTGATTTATACAAGCAAGGAATGGAGCTATCAAAGTTTTGCCATAGTAAGCTGCAACATGCAGAAGAGCAGCTTGTATCGATTGTCCAAGAAACTGGTGAAACAACAGCATTTGATCCACTAAAGGGAGAGAATTAGGAAATGAATGAGCCATTAAAGTACTTTATCGAAAGCAATATACCACAAATTGAAGAAACTATGTATGCACTTGTTGAAAAAATTGATGCACCAGCGGATTTAAAGGAATCCATGCTTTATTCATTAAAGGCAGGCGGTAAACGTATTCGTCCACTTTTTGTCTTAGCTGTGCTTGAGCTTTACCGTAAAAATCTACAGGACGGTTTGATTGTCGGTTCTGTAATTGAAATCATTCACACATATTCATTAATCCATGATGATTTACCGAGCATGGATAATGATGATTTCAGAAGAGGCAAGCCAACAAATCATAAGGTGTTTGGAGAAGCACTGGCTACATTAGCTGGAGATGCTCTAAATACATTGGCATTTGGCATTTTAGCACGTATGGAAGTGTCTGCTGAAAAACGCATTGAACTTGTCCAATTGCTTAGCGTAGCAGCAGGCGCAGAAGGCATGGTTGGTGGTCAAGTACTTGATATGGAAGGGGAGCAACGTCAGTTGAATTTAGCTGAACTGGAACAGGTCCATGTCAATAAAACAGGTGCTTTATTGCGCTTTAGTATTGAAGCGGGAGCTGTATTATCAGATGTATCAGCGCAGGACCGTGCTACTTTGAAGGAATATGCGCATCATATCGGTCTTGCTTTCCAAATTCAAGACGATATTTTAGATATTGAAGGAACGACAGAAGAACTAGGAAAAACAGCTGGGAAAGATGTAGCTAGTGATAAAAGCACCTACCCAGCACTATTAACGTTAGAGGGAGCAAAAGAAAAGCTTGCTGAGCATTATCAACATGCCATTAATGCACTTGATCAATTACCAATAGATGTCAGCTTGTTACGTGACTTTGCTGCGTATATTGTTCATCGTAAAAACTAAGAGAAAATTAAGGCGTTGAAGGAAAAGAATATGCTAGAATAGGTGGGAACGTTTGCAATATGCAAACAATGGAGTGTTCGTACTTTTAGCATATTGATAACACTGTTATAATGGTGGAAACACAATTGCGGTGAATATTTTATTGAAAAGGTGTGTGAGAAAGGTGGATTTAAATAAAATAACTAGTCCATCCTTTTTAAAAAACTTAAATAGGAAGGAGCTTGAGCAACTTGCTCAAGAAATTCGTACCTTCTTAATCGAAAAATGTTCTGTCACAGGCGGGCATATCGGGCCGAATTTAGGCGTAGTTGAACTAACGATAATGCTGCATAAAATGTTTGACAGTCCAAAAGATAAGTTTTTGTGGGATGTTGGCCACCAAGCTTACGTGCATAAAATTTTAACAGGTCGTGCGAGTCAATTTGACACCCTGCGTCAGTTCAAAGGGCTTTGTGGATTTCCAAAGCGCGTGGAGAGTGAACATGATGAATGGGAAACAGGTCATAGCTCGACTTCCTTATCAGCAGCCATGGGTATGGCAGCAGCACGTGATATTAAAAAAGAACAAAGCTATGTTATCCCGATCATTGGTGATGGCGCTTTAACTGGTGGTATGGCACTGGAGGCTTTAAATCATATTGGGCATGCGAAAACGAATATGATTGTCATACTAAATGATAATGAAATGTCGATTGCACCAAATGTTGGTGCTTTACACAGTGTTTTAGGTCGTTTGCGTACAGCCAAGGAGTACTCCAAAGCGAAAGAAGAGCTAGAATCACTCATTAATAAAATTCCTGTATTAGGTGGTAAGCTTGCTTCTACAGCTGAACGTTTGAAGGACAGCTTAAAATATTTAGTGGTATCTGGAGTGTTTTTTGAGGAGCTAGGTTTTAAATATCTTGGTCCGATTGATGGACATGATTTCGAGGCTCTTGAAACGACTTTATCTTATGCGAAAAAAGTGAAAGGCCCAGTCCTTCTACATGTGATTACGAAAAAAGGGAAAGGCTATAAACCTGCTGAGGACGATACTATTGGCAATTGGCATGGGACAGGTCCTTATAAAATTGAAAACGGTGCCTTTGTCAAGTCTGAGGCCAAGGGGCCAGCTTGGAGTAGTTTAGTTGCTGAGACGGTACGTAAAATTGCTCATGAGGATAAGCGTGTGGTGACCATTACACCCGCTATGCCTGTTGGCTCCAAGCTACAAGGCATTCAAAAAGACTTCCCAAATCGTTTCTTTGATGTAGGAATTGCTGAACAACATGCAGCAACAATGGCAGCAGGTCTAGCCACACAGAAGATGAAGCCATTTCTAGCAATTTATTCTACATTCCTGCAACGTGCCTATGACCAAGTATTGCATGATATTGCTCGCCCAAATTTAAATGTCTTTATCGGTATTGATCGTGCTGGCTTAGTGGGAGCAGATGGAGAAACACATCAAGGTGTATTTGATATTGCGTTCCTTCGTCATATTCCAAACATGACGATTATGATGCCAAAGGATGAAAATGAAGGGCAGCATATGGTGAAAACAGCGATTGATTATGATGGTGGTCCTATTGCTCTTCGTTACCCACGAGGAAACGGTATAGGTGTGCCACTAGATGATGAGCTTGTCGCATTACCGATTGGTAGTTGGGAAGTATTGCGTGAGGGGAAAGATGCATCGATTTTGACATTTGGAACAACGATTCCAATGGCAATGGCAGCGGCTGACATGTTAGCACAGCAAGGGATCGACATTGAAGTAGTCAATGCTCGCTTTATCAAACCGATGGATGAAAATATGCTGCACCGTATATTAGCCGATCATAAACCGATTTTAACGATTGAAGAAGCAGTTCTACAAGGTGGGTTCGGTAGTGGTGTATTAGAATTTGCTCACGACCATGGTTATTTAAATGCGCTCATTGATCGTATGGGAATTCCAGATCAATATATCGAGCATGGTAACGTCGATCAGCTTCTTGCAGAAATTCATATGACTGCAGAGGATACGGTTGCACGTATGCATGTATTACTTCAACAAAAACAGCAAGTAGGTTTGAATAAATAATGACAAAACAACCAAAAGAACGAGTAGATATTTTACTTGTAGAGCGTGGATTATGTGAAACACGAGAAAAAGCAAAACGTTCCATTATGGCAGGACTTGTTTTTTCGAATGAAATACGTATTGATAAGGCAGGCGAGAAAATTGCCGTCGATGCACCGCTACAAGTAAAGGGCTCTGATTTAAAATATGTAAGTCGTGGTGGTCTGAAGCTAGAAAAGGCCCTGCAAATTTTTGATATGTCTGTAGAAGGGAAGCTAATGCTTGACATTGGCTCCTCTACAGGCGGCTTTACAGATTGTGCCTTACAACATGGCGCAAGACATTGCTATGCACTGGATGTTGGCTCGAACCAATTGGCTTGGAAAATTCGCTCGGATGAACGTGTCACGGTCATGGAAAAAACGAATTTTCGCTATACCACGGCAGCTGATTTATCAGAAGGCTTACCTGCTTTTGCCACAATTGATGTTAGCTTTATCTCGTTGTCACTGATTTTACCAGTCTTAAAAACATTATTGCTGCCAGGTGGTGATGTTATGGCATTGGTGAAACCTCAGTTTGAAGCGGGGAAAGATAAGGTTGGTAAAAAAGGGATTGTTCGTGATAAAAAAGTACATTTAGAAGTATTAGAAAAGACGGCCACTATGGCGACAACGCTTGGCTTTGTCGTGAAGGATGCCTCTTTCTCTCCAATCACAGGTGGAGAAGGAAATATTGAATTTTTATTCCATTTAGTGAATCCTATTGGAGAAGAAGTCATCCCTGCATATACAGCTTTTAATGCACTCGTTGAAGAAGCGCATAATTCTTTAAAATAACACGTGCTCGCTTATTGAGCCGTGTTTTTTCTTGTGCTTTTTTGTTGAAAATGGTAGGGTGATTATACACATATACTATTATTTATAAGAGGTGATTTCGTTGAATAAAGGACAACGACATATACGGATTCGGGATATTATCGCCAATCATGAAATTGAAACACAAGATGATTTAGTCGATTTTTTAAAAGAAGCAGGCTATAATGTGACACAAGCTACGGTATCACGCGATATAAAAGAGCTACACTTAGTAAAAGTACCATTACAGGATGGTCGCTATAAATATAGTCTGCCCGCAGATCAGCGTTTCAACCCAGTCCAAAAATTACATCGTGCATTAGCAGATGCATTTGTAAGTATTGATGGCGCATCTCACTTTTTAGTGATGAAAGCTCTCCCAGGGAATGCGAATGCGATTGCATCCTTACTTGATCATTTAGATTGGCCAGAAATTTTAGGTACAATTTCTGGAGATGATACCATTTTAATTATTTGTCGAAATGAAAATGAGCGTGAAAATACAAAAAATCGCTTATTAGACATGCTTTAAAAAATGGGGAATTTGATTCAGAGGTGACAATTTGTGTTAAGAGAGCTTAGTATTCGAAACTTTGCTATCATTGAGGATTTGACAGTGAGTTTTTCAGAAGGCTTAACTGTACTCACAGGGGAAACGGGTGCTGGAAAATCCATTATCATTGATGCTGTGCATTTACTTGCGGGGGGACGAGGCAATACTGAATTTATTCGTCATGGCGCAAGAAAGGCAGAATTGGGTGGCTTATTTCAAATTTCGAGTTCCATTCATCCCGTTCTGAAAAAATTAGAGGAAGCAGGCATTGAAATAGAAGAAGATACCGTTATTTTACGCCGTGATTTAAATGATTCTGGTAAAAGTATTTGCCGTGTAAATGGAAAGCTTGTGCCCTTATCCGTTTTAAGAGATATTGGGGCAAGTCTCATTGATATTCATGGTCAACATGAAAATCAAGAGTTGATGGATGAAAAACAGCATATTAATTTGCTTGACCAGTTTGCAGAGGAAGAGCTGTCACCTATTCAAAAAACGTATAGTACTCACTATGAGGAATACCGTTTACTCAAAAAAGACTTAGCCTCCATATCCATCGATGAACAATTGATGGCACAACGGATTGATTTGTATCAATTCCAAATAAAAGAGCTAGAGGAAGCTAATTTAAAGCTAGGTGAGGAAGACGAGCTCCTAGATGAACGTCGCCGTCTTATGAACTTCAATAAAATTTTTGAACGCTCTAGTGCAGCTTATGAGGCCATTCAAGGCGAATCGAAAGGACTCGATTGGATTGGTGCTGCTATGGGCGCGCTAGAAGATGCTGCAACAGTTGACGAACAATTTAAAGAAGCTTCTGAAGCGGTGACAACTGCGTTTTATGCCTTGCAGGATGCAGCCTATCAGGTCAAAAATGTATTAGATGAATTAGAATTTGATCCAGCTCGTTTAAATGAGGTTGAGCAACGTTTAGCGTTATTGCAAAATTTAAAGCGCAAATATGGTTCAACAGTGGAAGAAATTTTAGCGTATTACGAAAAAATTAAAACAGAGTTAAATGAGCTGTTGAATCGTGATGAAATATTGCAAGTGAAAGAACGACGTGTGTTAGAAATGGAAGCTGTGCTCAGTGATCTGGCGAGTGAACTTTCAACTGTACGTAAAGCTGCCGCCCAGCAATTAAGTGAAGCAATTATGGCAGAGTTACGTGAATTACATATGGAAAAAGCAAAATTTATTGTCAATTTCGATGAATTACCATATTTTGATGCTAACGGGAAAGATCAGATCATTTTCTATATCTCTACAAACGTTGGAGAACCGCCGAAGTCTTTACCAAAAATTGCATCAGGCGGAGAATTATCGCGCATGATGCTTGCATTAAAAACCATTTTTTCCTCTTCTAATGGCATTACATCCATTATTTTTGATGAGGTTGATACGGGTGTCAGTGGCCGTGTGGCGCAAGCCATTGCAGAAAAAATAGCCGCGATTTCCGTTAATTCTCAAGTTTTATGTATTTCACATTTACCGCAAGTTGCTGCTATGGCTGATCATCATTACTTTATAAAAAAAGAAGTGGAGCATGATCGAACATTTACATCTTTATCAGAGATTGATCAAGATGCTCGAATTGAAGAAGTAAGTCGCATGATGTCCGGAACAGAAATTACCGCCTTAACATTACAGCATGCAACGGAACTTTTAAAAATGGCGGATGAACGAAAAAAACAGATGCGTTAAATTTTTATGCCAGGAACAGTGTCTGCTGTTTCTGGCTTTTTTCATTTTGCACAAATATTTACCGCTTATAAGAATGGCACAACAACACATAGTAAAAAGACAAAAATGAAAAGGAGGTGTCGTATGAATCGTCATTGGCGTCAATTAGTCATTTTGCCTATGCTCATCTTTTTGTTAGTGTTGCCTATACAAGCTTTTGCCGCCAAAAAGCTTATACCAATGGGCGAAGCGATTGGAATTCAACTTCAATTATCACATGTATTTGTAGCACATGATGTACTGTTAGCTTCCAATCAGTGGATGAAGGGAGGTGCTGTGATTGAAAAAATAAATGATGTCCCAGTAAAATCTCTTGCTGATGCCAAACAAGCTGTGGCAAAGGATGGCCAACAGAAATGGACGATCAATAGTGGTGGCCAACAAATTACACTGGAGTTACAAGACCAAGAAGCAGAGCATGTCATTTCCTTTTTAAAAGATGAAACAGATGGAGTAGGAACACTGACTTATATTGATCCAGAGACAAAAAATTACGGTGCACTAGGTCATCAAATTGTCGATTCAACCCTACAAGAAGCCCCTGTTTTTAAAGCAGGCTCCATATTTTTAGCTTCCATCCAACAAATTCGTAAAAGCACACCGGGTCAACCAGGCTATAAAATTTCCTCCATTGAAAAGCACCAAGAACGACTAGGCAGTATAGATAAAAATACTATTTATGGTATTTTTGGCCGTTGGGAAGAGGGTTATCAACAAAGATTGCCCAAAGCCATAGAAATTATGCACGAAAAAGATATAAAAGCTGGGAAAGCTGAAATCTATACAGCCATTGAAGGCAGTAAGGTGGAATCCTTTACGATTGAAATTACAAAAGTTGAAAATGAACGCCTTGAATTTTTAGTATCTGACAAAAAGCTCATCGAAAAAACTGGTGGTATTTTGCAGGGAATGAGTGGCAGTCCTATCATTCAAGACGGACGTTTTGTCGGTGCTGTGACACATATGTTTGTGGAGGAGCCGAAAAAAGGAGCAGCACTAACTGTAGCAGAAATGTTAAGAAGATCTTCCTAAAAAAATGATGAATGGTAAAAATCCGCTTTTTTCCGTGAGCATAGCAAGAGCCGCAGGAAGCTACGCGGATTTTTACCTTTTCAACAAGTATTTCTGATAACTTCCTGAAGGAGTCATGATATTTAAAAAAACTGTAGTTTTATCTACATTTTTTATCTAAAATAAGTAATAAGAGCATTCGACAGGTTGCAGCTATTTAGCGTAACTTGTCGATATAAAAAGAAAGTATCGGACTACATACTCATTTTTGGAAATAGAAAAGGTTTTTAAAACAAAAATGTCGAAAATTCCACAGTGTGCCAAAAACGGCATTTAGGGGTTAGGTTAACGCTTTGAGGTGTTCAAAGCAAGTCCAGAAGGAGGAATTGAAATGACAAAGGTAAAAGTAGCGATTGCAGATGATAATCGTGAGTTATTAAAAACAATGGAGCAGTATTTTCAAGGACATGCCGAAATAGAAATTATTGCAACTGCTTCAAATGGGAAAGTTTGTCTACAAATGCTTGAGGAATTCACACCAGATATTTTACTTCTAGATATAATAATGCCTCATCTTGACGGTTTAGCTGTATTAGAGTCCATGTATCAAAATGAGAAAATGGCATCCATCCAAGTCATTATGCTAACAGCTTTTGGCCAGGAAGATGTCATGAAACAAGCGGTCGATTTAGGGGCTTCCTATTTCATGCTAAAACCATTTGAATTCGATCAATTGGTACAAAAAATTCTACATTGTGCTGGACAGAAGGCGACACTTCCGAAAAAGACAAGCGTGTTACAACCGACAGTACCTCAAAAATTAAATCAGCATCAATTAGACAGCACGATTACGGCCATCATTAAAGAAATTGGTGTACCTGCACATATTAAAGGGTATTCTTATTTACGTGAAGCCATTCAAATGGTCTTTGAGGATATTGAGTTACTAGGATCTGTGACAAAAATTTTATATCCGGAAATCGCGAAAAAATTCAATACGACACCATCTCGCGTGGAACGTGCCATCCGACATGCCATTGAGGTTGCGTGGAATCGTGGCAATTATGAATCCATTTCGTCGATGTTTGGCTACACTGTGCATCACTTAAAATCCAAACCAACAAATAGCGAATTCATTGCCATGATCGCAGACAAAATCCGCATTGATATGATGGCTAGCTAAACGCCTAATCTTAGCGGACATTGACAGAAAAACTGATTATAGCAATTATACTGCGTATTTTTATAACGCCTTTTTTAGACAGTTTAACCACTGTTTAGAAAGGCGTATTTTTATGTTTCTTATAATCGAAATGGGTTGGATTGTTCCGCAAAAAAGCCTTGGTTTATTTTCTATAAAATGTACCCTCATGTACTTAAACTTTGTTACCTTAAGCCTTAATTTCAGCAAAAAAGCAAAAGATAATGCTACGCCTCTTTATAAACATCAAATAAAAATATAGGCAAATAAGGCAACAGTAGATTTTACTTATGACTTTGGTTATACTGCTTGGTAATAGTTTATTTTTTCTACCCCGTCCGTTTGGGGTATTTTTTTATTGCATTCATTGATTGAGAAGTAATTATAAAGTAGGTGTTCAAAATGAAAACTGTAAATTTCCAACTGGATGGAATGAATTCGCTAGAAATCACACAAATAGAGGAAAATTTATTTGAGGTGCGTGTCGCATTAAATGGTAAAATAAGTATGAATTATATGAATCGTGAGCAATTGAAACAAATTGGTTCCACTTACTATATTGAAAATAGCCAAATATGTATTGATGACCTATTGAAAAATTAAAAAATGTAGTATAAAAGAACTAAAAAGAACTATGATTAAGTGCGATGCAACCCCTTACTACCTGTTCTAGGAATACGATTGTTCAATCTAATCTAATGGAATAACTTAGAAAATATCAGCAATTATAATAAAAAAACACAAAAACAAGCAGAAAAATAGTGTTAAATAACTAATTTATTTTTTAAAAAATAAAATATTGTCGGATATATTAATGGTTTAGTAGTACTATTTTCTTTCTAGGTAGTGACAATGGTCTCTAAACAAATGGAAGGTGATTGTATATACTTACATGTAGAGGGAAGGAGGAGGTAGCTTGATTCTAGTTCGAAATGAAAACTTCGAAATTTCTGAAGAAAATGGCAAGGTATTTATGCTTACTTTTAATGCCGGTTTCCCATTAAAAGAATTTGATAGCATTCTACGTAGTCATCCACGACTTAAATTATCTAATTTTTCAATTTTAAAAACCGTGTTGTCAACCCAAAATACAAGCCTGGTTGAAATTGGTCGCTGGCTTCCGAATGTGGAAGCTGAAATAGCACGTGATAAAATGTCAGCCTCTATTTTTATATATGAAACGCTCGAATATATTCAAAATAATCACGAAAAATTGACACAACAAGTACATGAAACACTTGAAGAAAAAGGCATTGTACATGGAATATTAGATTTTGATATTTCGAAGGCTGAGCCAGGAAAAGCATTTTTAATTGCTCAAGGAGAACCACCTGTAGCAGGAATGGATGCACAAATTACATACTTACCTAAACCAGAGAGAAAGCCGGTCATTCGTGACGACGGTAAAGCAGATTACTATGATATGAATTTCATTTCAGAAATTTCAGAAGGCTCATGGCTAGGTGAAAAGATTCCTGCTACATTAGGTAAAGCAGGGAAAAATGTGCTAGGTGAAGTAGTTGCTGCTGTACCGGGGCGAGATTTTCCTATAAAATACGATACAAAATCTGCCTATGAAGTGGAAGAGGACGGAAAAGTTGTAATCCGCTCGAAAATTGCTGGTGTTTTAGATGATGTTAAGGGGATGATTGGTGTAAACCGACACCTTCCTATAAACGGCGATGTTGGAGTGGAAACAGGCAATCTCGAATTTAATGGTTCACTTAGTATTAAAGGAACGGTGACAAGTGGCTATACAGTGATTGCGACTGGTGATATTTCCATCGATGGTGCAGAGGGTGTAAGCGGTGCCAAGCTTATTAAATCCATTGAGGGTGACGTTTATATTCGTGGGGGCATTTTTGGACTCGGTTCAACAATAGTGGAAGCAGGGGGCAATATATTTGTAAAGCATGTGAATGAAGCGAATTTATTTGCAGGTGATAGTATTCATATTGGTTTTTATGCGCTAGGCTCACAGCTTTCTGCCCATTCCATTTATGTGGACGAACGAAAAGGTAAAATTATTGGGGGACGTGCGGTAGCTAAAAATACTATTGTCACGGCCATTTCAGGCAATCGCTTAGAGCGCCGAACTGATTTGATAATTGAAAGCATCAATAAGCAAGAAAATAATTCTGTCATGCAAGAAAAAGCAGCACAGCTAAAAGAAATTCAAGCGGAAATTTCTGCCCATGAGATGAAAATGAAAAGCTTATTGCCATTTCTCAATCAAATGTCCAAAGAACAAACGGCTTCATTTGAAGAGACAAAGCAAGCTTTAACAAAATTAAAGGCTGAAGCCTTAACATTAGATCGTGAAGTTAAAATATTAATGGATGAAATGCGTCATGTCGGAAAAGAAGAAATTATTGTAACAAAAGAGGCACATCCTGGTACGTATATTCAAATTGGTAGAAAATCATCGTTATTAAGCAAAATGACGAATGGTAAATTCCTGCTCGAATTTGGTGAGTTAAATGTCTAATTCATCATGTATCCCTGTCTTTGCACATCGAGGTGCATCTGCTTATGCATTGGAGAATACCTTTCAGGCTTTTGAAAAAGCATTAGAGCTAGGGGCGGACGGGATTGAATTAGATATTCAATTTTCAAAAGAGGGATTACCTGTAATCTATCATGATCCACAGTTATCAAGACTCGTCGGCACCAATAAACTGGTGAGTGATTGTACGATAGAGGAGCTTCTGCGCTTTAAACTAGGAAAGCCTTGGAGACGTCTATTTTCATCGTATAAAATACCAGCATTTGATGCGGTTTTAGCATGGGCAAATCAACAGCAGCTACCATTGAATATTGAATTAAAATCAACGATCCTGGACAATAGAAGTGGTCTGATTAACTTCCTTCGAGGCTTAGTTCTGCCAACGGGAAGTCATTTTTCGTCCTTTCACTACGAGCTTCTAGAGATTGTGAAAGCGCATAGACCTGAATATGAAACAGCTCTTATTGCCACGAAAAAAATAAAATGGGATTTGCTAGCTGATTATCAAGGGGCTGACTGTGTCCATATGCATAAAAGATATTATAAACCAAGATACTTAGAGGCTTGTGTCACAAGTGAGAAAGCATGCCGTTTTTATGCAATAGATGGCTCAGAGCCTTTCTTAACAAATCCACATCATGCTGTGATTGGTTGGATTACAGATTATCCTGATAGAGTCATCGCAGCACAGCAGCGTCTATAAAAATAGCTATCCAGTAAGTCAGTGAGACTTATGTGGATAGCTATTTTTATTTTTTCTGAAAGCGTGGTGCTACTTTTCCATTTTTTCGGTCGCGATGTAGTAAAAATCCTGCGAAAAATCCAAAGCCTATTACAAAGAAAATAACACCTACTACAAATTGTAGCCATAAAAATGGGAATGGTGAAATGAGTTTACCAAATAATGTATCACGCATAAATTTAATGCCACCTGCAGCCATAAGACCTGGAATAAGCATTACAATAAATGCAGCTAAACGGGCCATGCATACCCCTCCTTATTCCTATGATTAATTGTACCTGTGGATGATGGAATGTCAAGGAAGGGAGAAATCAATATAATATTTTTAAATAAAAACGAGGAAGGACATAAAGTAGCGGCTGTAACAGAATGTTTAGAAAATTCTTACTTAAATAAGAATATGTAATAATAGTTGCGAAATTGTGAATTTGTCAGTATTGTAAAAATAAGTGGAGCAATATTATCCATTACTAAACAATTTTTTCTTCATACATTGGGGTCTAAACACCTACTGAATAAGAGGGGCTCAGTTTTACTGAGATGGCAACGCGATGGAGACAGGATTGTTAGATAAAACTTGATTGGATGGGCATTTGGGGATGCACTTTCCAAAGCAAAGGGGCGAGTTTCATGGAAATCTTCAAGTATATGGAAAAGTATGATTATGAACAATTGGTATTTTGCCAAGATGAAGCATCAGGGTTAAAAGCGGTTATCGCTATCCATGATACGACACTTGGACCAGCACTAGGTGGAGCACGTATGTGGACATATGCATCAGAAGAAAATGCAATTGAAGATGCGTTACGTTTAGCAAGGGGTATGACTTACAAAAATGCTGCAGCTGGTTTAAACCTTGGCGGTGGAAAAACGGTCATTATAGGTGACCCATTTAAAGATAAAAATGAAGAAATGTTTCGTGCATTAGGTCGTTTTATCCAAGGATTGAATGGCCGTTATATTACAGCCGAAGACGTAGGTACAACGGTATCGGATATGGATTTAATCCATGAAGAAACAAACTATGTAACAGGAATTTCTCCTGCATTTGGTTCTTCAGGTAACCCATCTCCAGTAACAGCGTATGGCGTTTACCGTGGTATGAAAGCGGCGGCAAAAGAAGCATTTGGTTCCGATTCATTAGAAGGATTAAAAGTTTCTGTACAGGGTCTAGGAAATGTAGCCTACAAGCTTTGCGAGTATTTACATAATGAAGGGGCAAAACTTGTTGTAACAGATATCAATCAGGCGGCCATTGATCGAGTTGTTAATGACTTCGACGCTATTGCAGTGGCACCCGATGAAATTTATGCGCAGGAAGTCGATATTTTCTCACCATGTGCATTAGGCGCTATTTTAAACGATGAAACAATTCCACAACTAAAAGCGAAAGTGATTGCTGGATCTGCTAATAACCAATTAAAAGATTCTCGCCATGGTGACTATTTGCATGAATTAGGTATCGTCTATGCACCAGACTATGTGATCAATGCTGGTGGCGTGATAAACGTTGCAGATGAATTATATGGTTATAATCGTGAACGTGCAATGAAACGCGTTGATGGTATTTATGATAGTATTGAAAAAATCTTTGCTATTTCTAAACGAGATGGCATTCCAACATATGTGGCAGCGAATCGCTTAGCTGAGGAACGTATCGCTCGTGTAGCGAAATCTCGCAGCCAATTCTTAAAAAATGAAAAAAATATTTTACACGGTCGCTAATCGACATGGTTGATACATTATGAGAAGTCGCATTGTCGACTTCTTCTATTTTCAACCAGAAATAAGGATCTCGATGAAGTGAAGCTAAAGCTCTTCTAAAGCAAGAACTAACCGTTGGAAAATTGGTAAGTTGGTTGTTTAATAGATAGATTACTTTAGCATTTTTCTCAAAAGGGGGAATAAACATGGCTCAAAATTATGATGTTGTCATCTTAGGTGGAGGTACAGGCGGATATGTTGCTGCCATTCGAGCTGCGCAGTTGGGCTTGAAAACAGCTATTGTAGAACGTGAACGCTTAGGCGGAACTTGCTTGCATAAAGGTTGTATCCCAAGTAAAGCCTTACTTCGAAGTGCGGAAGTATATCGCATGGCTAATAAAACAGCTAGTGACTATGGTGTCGATATTGAAGGTGTGACATTGCAATTTGACAAAGTTCAGGCTAGAAAACAAGCCATCGTTGAGCAATTAAGTCAAGGTGTGAATACACTGATGAAAAAAGGCAAAATAGATGTTTATCAGGGTACAGGGCGAATTTTAGGGCCATCTATTTTCTCTCCTATGCCAGGCACTATTTCTGTAGAGATGTCCAATGGTGATGAAAATGAAATGCTTGTTCCTACAAACGTTGTCATTGCAACGGGTTCAAAGCCTCGTGGAATGGCAGGCTTAACGGTTGATGGGCAATATGTGCTGAATTCAGATCATGCCTTAGCGTTAGAAAAATTACCAAAATCATTATTAATCGTTGGTGGCGGTGTCATCGGAATTGAGTGGGCATCTATGCTATGCGATTTTGGTGTGTATGTAACGATCGTCGAATACGGTCCATCGATTTTACCAGCAGAAGATGCAGATATTGTCAAAGAAGTGACGAAACAGCTTGAAAAACGAGGTGTTCGCATTGTGACAAATGCTCGACTAGATGCGAGTACATTCAAAATTGAAAATGATAACGTTTTCATTTCAGCGACGGTGGATGATAAAGAAGAAATTTTTGAAGCAGATAAACTATTACTTTGTGTAGGACGTGAGGCGAATACGCAAGGTATTGGCTTAGAAAATACAGAAATCGAAGTTGAAAATGGCTTTATTAAGGTGAATGATTCCTATCAAACGAAGGAATCCCATATGTATGCTATAGGAGATGTGATTGGTGGCTTACAATTAGCACATGTTGCTTCTCATGAAGGAATGGCAGCTATTGAACATATTGCAACAGGTAAAACAGAGAAATTGGATGATTTGAAAGTACCAAAATGTGTTTACTCATATCCAGAGGTTGCCAGCATTGGCTTGACAGAGCGTGCGGCAAAAGAACGTGGATTTTCATTAAAGATTGGTAAATTCCCATTCAAGGCTATTGGGAAAGCATTAGTTAATGGTGAGGCAGAGGGCTTTGTCAAAATTATTGCGGATGAAGAAACAGATGATATTTTGGGTATTCATATGGTAGGGCCTCATGTGACCGATTTAATTGGGGAAGCATCATTAGCGAAAGTATTAGATGCAACGCCATGGGAAATTAGTCAGGCTATTCATCCACATCCATCGTTAAATGAGGTTTTAGTGGAATCTGCTTTAGCGGTTGATGATCGTGCTATCCATTTTTAATTTTCTGAATTTCATAACTAACGTATCCAAATGTGGGGATATAGGATAAGATAGTTATTTCTCTATAATACGAAAGGGGTGTTCGTATGCAAGATGTACAAATCAAACATGAAGATTTAGGTTTGTCAAATGAAGATGTACTTGCTATGTTCGAAACAATGTTAATGGCCAGAAGATTAGATGAGCGTATGTGGTTATTAAATCGCTCTGGTAAAATTCCGTTTGTTATTTCTTGTCAAGGCCAGGAGGCAGCACAAGTTGGAGCAGCCTTTGCACTTGATAATAATAAGGATTATATTGCACCGTATTATCGTGATATGGGTGTGGTTTTACATTTTGGTATGACACCAAGAGAACTGATGTTGTCTGCATTTGCAAAAGCAGAAGATCCAAACTCCGGTGGTCGTCAAATGCCAGGTCACTTTGGTCAAAAGAAAAATCGTATTCTAACAGGATCATCTCCTGTCACAACGCAAGTTCCGCACGCAGTTGGTGTTGCGCTTGCTGGACGTCTACAAAAAGAAGATTTTGTTTCTTTCGTTACGCTTGGGGAAGGTTCATCTAACCAAGGAGATTTCCATGAAGGAGCAAACTTTGCTGGTGTTCATAAGCTACCCGTTATTATTATGGTAGAAAACAATCAATATGCTATCTCTGTGCCAGTTGAACGTCAATTAGGCTGTGCCAAAGTATCTGATCGTGGTATTGGTTACGGTATGCCGGGTGTGACGGTGGATGGTAAATGTCCATTACAAGTGTATAAAGTGGTAAAAGAAGCAGCAGACCGTGCACGTAATGGAGAAGGTCCAAGCTTAATTGAAACGGTGACATATCGTTTAACAGCCCATTCTTCAGATGATGACGATCGTCAATATCGTACGGCTGAAGATATTGCAGAAGGTAAAGCAAAAGATCCGATTCTATTATTTGAAAAGTATCTGATGGATGCTGGCGTTATGACAGAAACGATTCGCACTGAAATGGAACAACGTGTGATGGCTGAAGTAAATGAAGCAACAGATTATGCAGAAGCGGCTCCATATGCACAACCAGAGCATGCACTTAAATATGTTTATGCACCAGTGGACGGAGGTGACATGTAATGGCAGTTATGTCTTATATTGATGCGATTACATTAGCAATGAAAGAAGAGATGGAACGTGATGAGCGTGTTTTCATTTTAGGAGAGGACGTTGGTCGTAAAGGTGGGGTATTTAAAGCCACAAATGGACTATACGATCAATTCGGCGAATATCGCGTGCTAGATACACCACTTGCAGAAAGTGCCATCGCAGGCGTTGGAATTGGTGCTGCAATGTATGGTATGCGTCCAATTGCAGAAATGCAATTTGCTGATTTCATTATGCCAGCTGTCAATCAAATCGTTTCGGAGGCAGCGAAAATTCGTTACCGTTCCAATAACGATTGGACTTGTCCAATGGTCATCCGTGCTCCTTTTGGTGGAGGCATCCACGGTGCACTTTATCATTCACAATCCGTTGAAGCACTTTTTGCTGGGACACCAGGTTTGAAAATTGTCATACCATCAACACCATATGATGCAAAAGGTTTACTGAAAGCGGCGATTCGTGATGAAGATCCGGTATTATTTTTCGAACATAAACGCGCGTATCGCTTAATAAAAGGTGAAGTACCGCTAGATGATTACACATTACCAATTGGTAAAGCAGATGTGAAACGTGAAGGGGACGATGTAACAGTAATTACGTATGGTTTAGCAGTTCACTTTGCCCTCCAAGCGGCTGAACGTCTAGCTGCAGATGGTATTTCCGCTCATATCCTTGATTTGCGTACGGTTTATCCTCTTGATAAAGAAGCGATTATTGAGGCTGCAAGTAAAACAGGCAAAGTATTACTTGTCACAGAGGATAATAAAGAAGGCAGTATCATGAGTGAAGTTGCCGCGATTATTGCAGAACATTGTTTATTTGAGCTTGATGCTCCAATTCAACGTCTAGCAGGACCTGATGTGCCAGCCATGCCATATGCACCAACAATGGAGAAATATTTTATGATTAATCCTGATAAAGTTGAACGTGCAATGCGAGAACTTGCTGCGTTCTAACAGATCACAATAAGGCTGAATGAAAAAACGAAAAGCCTCAGACGGATAAACAGATTTTGACTTACGTGTAGGTAAGTCAAAATTTGTCTAATTGCCTATCTACGTTTAATGATTTTAGCGCTGCATCAGGTACAAGGACGCCTAGGCTTAATTGATGGGAGGAATAAAGGATGTCAGTTCAAAATATTACAATGCCACAGCTCGGCGAAAGTGTAACAGAAGGTACAATTGAAAAATGGCTTGTTAAGCCTGGAGATACAGTTAAAAAATATGATTCATTAGCAGAGGTTGTTACAGATAAAGTAAATGCTGAAATCCCATCATCATTTGAAGGGGTTATTACGGAGCTTCTTGCGCAAGAAGGTCAAACCTTGCCAGTTGGGGCAGTCGTATGCTCGATTGAAATAGCTGGAGAGGGCGAATTACCACCTCCACCAGCTGAAAAAAAATCAGCAGTAAGCACAGCTATTTTAAATGCTGGTGTTCAAAAGAAACAGGAGGCACCACAGCAGGTGGCAGCTCCAGCAGCTGCACCAAAAGAGGCGCGTAAAGATAAAGTACGCTACTCACCAGCCGTTCTTCGACTTGCACAGGAGCACGATATTGCACTCGATCAAGTGACGGGCACAGGTGAAGGTGGTCGTATCACAAGAAAAGACCTGATAAAGCTAATTGAAACTGGCAATATCCCTACAGCAAATGATGTCGCACCAACTTCATCAACGGTGCAACCTACAGTTGAGCCAGCACCGACAGCACCACAGCAACAAGTGGAAAAAGCAGTTGCACCTGTACCTGTTCATCCTGGAGATATTGAAATTCCAGTGACAAAAGTGCGTCGTGCGATTGCAAATAATATGGTAAAAAGTGTCCATGAAGCACCACATGCTTGGATGATGATGGAAGTGGATGTAACAGATTTAGTGTCTTATCGTGATAGCTTAAAGAATGAATTTAAGCAAAAAGAGGGCTTTAATCTTACATATTTCGCCTTCTTTGTAAAAGCAGTTGCTCAAGCATTAAAGGAATTCCCAATGCTGAATTCAATGTGGGCGGAAGATAAAATTATCCAAAAGCATGACATCAATATTTCGATTGCAGTAGCAACAGATGATGCCCTATTTGTGCCTGTTATAAAACACGCAGATGAAAAATCCATTAAAGGAATTGCTAAAGAAATCCATGAACTTGCCAATAAAGTTCGTACAGGTAAATTGGCAATGGGTGACATTACTGGTGGTACATTTACTGTTAATAATACGGGAGCATTTGGCTCTGTTCAATCGATGGGGATCATTAATTACCCACAAGCAGCGATTCTTCAAGTGGAAAGCATTGTAAAAAAACCAGTCGTTTTACCAGGTGGAATGTTTGCTGCACGTGATATTGTGAATTTATGTTTATCATTAGATCATCGTGTGTTGGATGGACTTGTATGTGGTAAATTCCTAAATAGAGTGAAAGAAATACTCGAAAATACAAATAAATCTTCAACGTCAGTCTACTGATGACTCGTCGGAAACCTGCTGTATAAGGGTTTCCGATTTTTTTTATGCTTTTCGAGTCGCAATTTGTCATGTAGAATAACAAATAGAAACTACTAAGGGGGGAAGCTGATTAAGCGTCCGCATGTCAAACAACATGAAAAATATTGAATTTGAAAAACCAGCCTATTCAGACTGGCAAGATGCAGCAATCAAAGCTTTAAAAGGGAAACCATTTGAGTCACTATTTTCCAAAACAAATGAAGGTGTTACATTACAGCCGCTTTACACGCAAGAAAGTTTAGTAGCTAAGCTTGGAGAAGAGCTTGATTTACAAGTTGCCACAATCCGTTCCCTACAAAATAGTCAAGCGTTTCAGGTGGCACAGCAAATTCACGCTGATACAAGTGAAGCATTTTTTGCACAGCTTGAAGATAGTTTAGCGCGAGGCAATGAAGTGATTACAGTGGATAGTCGTGTGAAGTTTGATTGGACAGAAGAAGTATTGGTCAAATTAGCATCATATTTCTCAGAATATTCATTTAAAATTACT
Source organism: Lysinibacillus sp. FSL L8-0126 (assembly GCF_038630385.1). Taxonomy (NCBI): domain Bacteria; kingdom Bacillati; phylum Bacillota; class Bacilli; order Caryophanales; family Bacillaceae; genus Lysinibacillus; species Lysinibacillus sp. FSL L8-0126. The sequence goes on from NZ_CP152028.1 coordinate 3,359,527, forward strand.
ATTAAAAATACAAAAGACCCATTATTAGCAGTATTTGACAATATTGCAGAGGATCAACGTGAAGCCGTTAAAGGTTTCATTGTTTCTAAGGACCCGATCTCTTTCAACGCATTTCCGAACGTGCGCTCAGTCAGTGCTGACACGACCGTTTATCACAATGAAGGTGCCAACGCAGTACAAGAGCTAGCCTATGCACTTGCATTAGCAGCCAAGTTTGCAGAACAGGAAGAAAGCTTTGAAGCATTCTCGAAGAAGTTTTTTGTAATCTTTGCCATTGATACACAATTCTTTACGGAAATTGCCAAACTTCGTGCTTTTAAAGTACTTTGGAAAGCGTTCTCATCTGCTTATGGTGTGACAGACAGTGTAAAAATCCCAACGGTTGCTGAAACATCACTAAGAAGCTTTTCTAAATTAGATGTGTATGTCAATTTATTACGTTCTTCCAATGAAGCGCTTTCTGGTTTAATTGGTGGAGCTGATCTCTTTACTGTTCATCCGCATGATGTGTTAACGAAGCCTACGGAACAATCGATTCGTATCGCTCGGAATGTATCATTAATATTAAAAGAAGAAACAAATGTTTTGAAAGTGACAGATCCAGCAGGAGGCTCTTATTTTATTGAGTCGTTAACAGCAGACTTTGTAAAAGAAGCATGGGCATTATTTTTAGATATCGAGGCTGCTGGCGGGATGGATGAATATATAGCGTCTGGCAAGCTTGCGGAAGAAGTGGCAACCACTTATCATACTCGAATCAAAGCTGCATCAACACGTAAGCAATCATTAATTGGAACGAATATTTATGCAAATCCAGCAGATGTACTTGAGCAGGATACAAACCCATTATTTGCTGATATCAAACGTATTGCTGTTCCATTTGAGAAGTTGCGTGCAGAAATGACAGCAGCTGATGTGAAAACAGGTATTTTAGCATTAGGGTCATTAAAAAGCTCTAAGCCACGTGCAGATTTTGTAGCTGGTTTCTTAAATACAGTTGGTCTTGTTCCAGAAAAAAGTGAGCCAGTGGCAACTGCTGAAGAGGCGATTGCTTGGTTGCAGGCTACAGAGGCTAAGTATGTTGTAATTGCAGGCAGTGACGATGATACAAAGGCACTTGTACCGGCTATTTTAGCTGCACAACCAGCAAATGTGCTTATAGATGTTGCAGGTAAATTTAAAGATGAAGAAGAAGCATGGTTAGCAAATGGTTTAAACGGCTTTATTTTCGCAGGACAGAACATCATTGAAAAATTACAGTCCGTGTTTGCGAGCATGAAGGAGGTCCAACGATGAGCAAGCCTAATTTTAATGTAGTAGAAATAGAAAAAGTGTTAACAGCTGAAGCCCCACAAGCGTCTGACGACAAGTTTATGACAAATGAAGGGATTGAAATTAAAGATATTTACACGAAGGAAGATATTAAAGATGCGAAACATTTAAACGATGTAGCAGGTATTGCACCTAATACACGTGGACCATACCCTACTATGTATGTAGCACGTCCTTGGACCGTTCGCCAATACGCAGGTTTCTCAACGGCTGAGGAATCCAATGCCTTCTATAAACGAAATTTGGCAATGGGGCAAAAAGGTCTTTCTGTAGCGTTTGACTTAGCGACGCATCGAGGCTATGACTCAGATCATCCACGTGTAACAGGGGATGTAGGGAAAGCTGGTGTTGCTATTGACTCTGTTGAGGATATGAAAATCCTTTTCGATCAAATACCGTTAGATCAAATGTCCGTTTCTATGACAATGAATGGAGCAGTTTTACCAGTTCTTGCCTTCTATATTGTGGCAGCTGAAGAGCAAGGGGTAACACCAGACAAATTAGCAGGTACAATTCAAAATGATATTTTAAAAGAATATATGGTGCGTAATACATATATTTACCCACCAGCTATGTCAATGCAAATCATCGCAGATATTTTTGAATATACAGCGAAATATATGCCAAAATTTAACTCTATTTCAATTTCTGGTTACCATATTCAAGAAGCTGGCGCAACAAATGACATTGAGCTTGCCTATACGTTAGCAGATGGCTTGGAATATGTACGTACAGGATTGAAAGCAGGAATTGATATCGATGCCTTTGCACCTCGTCTATCGTTCTTCTGGGCAATCGGTATGAATTATTACATGGAAGTAGCTAAAATGCGTGCAGCACGTCGTATTTGGGCACAAATGATGTCAACATTTAATCCGAAAAATCCGAAAACATTAGCATTACGTACCCATTCTCAAACATCGGGCTGGTCTTTAACGGAGCAAGATCCATTTAACAATGTGGCTCGTACATTATTCGAAGCGAATGCATCTTCAATGGGACACACACAATCCCTCCATACCAACGCACTGGATGAAGCGATTGCACTTCCAACAGATTTCTCGGCACGTATCGCGCGTAATACACAGTTATTTTTACAAGAGGAAACAGCGATGACGAAAGTGATTGATCCATGGGGCGGTTCGTACTATGTGGAGAAACTAACAGAAGAAATTACGCAATCCGCTTGGGCATTGATCGAAGAAATTGAAGCACTTGGAGGGATGGCCAAAGCGATTGAAACAGGACTTCCGAAAATGAAGGTTGAAGAAGCCGCAGCCAAACGCCAAGCAAAAATTGACTCTAAAACAGAAACCATTGTAGGAGTGAATAAATATCGCTTAGCAAAAGAAGAGCCAATTGACATTTTGGATATTGATAATACAATTGTTCGTCAAAAACAAATTGAACGTTTAGAAGCGATGAAGGCAGCACGTGATGAAGCAGAAGTTCAAAAACATTTAGCTCGCTTAACAAAAGCTGCTCAAGATGGTGAGGAGAACTTACTAGCTGTGGCGGTGGATGCAGCACGTGCGCGTGCCTCTTTAGGTGAAATTTCTGATGCTATCGAGGCGATTTCTGGTCGTCATAAGGCCGTGATTCGTTCTATTTCAGGTGTTTACTCTGCCAATTTCTCAGATGAGGAGCAAATTGCGGAAGTGAAGCAAATGACAGAAGAATTCCTTGAAAATGAAGGACGTCGTCCACGTATTTTAGTAGCAAAAATGGGACAGGATGGACATGATCGCGGTGCCAAGGTGGTCGCAACGGGCTATGCTGATTTAGGCTTTGACGTAGATATTTCACCATTATTTATGACACCTGCTGAGGCTGCTCAAATGGCTGTTGAAAATGATGTCCATGTCATTGGTGTATCTTCACTAGCAGCAGGTCATAAAACATTAGTGCCTGAATTAATTGCGGAGCTTGAAAAGCTAGGTCGTGAAGATATTATCATTATTGTTGGTGGTGTTATTCCAGCGCAAGATTATGACTTCCTTTACGATGCTGGTGCAGTAGCCATTTTTGGACCAGGTACAGTGATTCCTGTATCTGCACAAAAAATTATTGAAGAAATCTACAAACGTTTAGGCTATGAGGAAGTGTCTGAATAATGGACAAAAACAAAGGAATGGAAGACAGTGCGCTATTTGTCATGGACGGAGTCGAGGCAACTCACGACGGTATGCAGTATGGCACACCTAAAAAATTCCGAAAGAAAAAGGCAGACAATATGAATGTAGGAGAGCTTGCTCAACAAGTACGTGTGGGCTCTCGCACACATTTATCAAAAGCCATTACCCTCATTGAAAGTGCCAACGCTACTCATAAAGTGCAAGCACAAGAATTATTACAGGAGCTTCTTCCGCATACAGGAAATAGTATTCGAATTGGCATTACCGGAGTTCCAGGAGCGGGGAAAAGTTCATTCATTGAGGCTTTCGGAACAATGCTTTGTGACATGGGGAAACGAGTAGCTGTTCTTGCGATTGATCCAAGTTCTTCCTTATCAGGTGGGAGTATTCTTGGCGATAAAACACGCATGGAAGAGCTCGTTAAGAAGCCTACTGCATTTGTTCGCCCATCTCCATCGGCAGGTACCCTTGGGGGTGTTCACAAAAAGACCCGTGAAACAATGTTAGTTTGTGAGGCGGCAGGCTATGATGTGATTTTAATTGAAACGGTTGGTGTAGGGCAAAGCGAAACCTACGTCCGTGGGATGGTTGATTTCTTTCTACTCCTTGTGTTAACAGGGGCAGGAGATGAATTGCAGGGCATGAAAAAAGGCATCATGGAATTAGCGGATGCCATTGTCGTGCATAAAGCAGATGGCGATAATGTTCGTTTAGCCAAAAAAACGGTTGCAGAGTATAAGCAAATTTTGCATTTTTTACAGCCCGCTACACTCGGTTGGATGTCTACAGCAATGCCTGTTAGTTCATTAGAAAAACGGGGACTTGATAAGGTTTGGGAGACAATTGGAGATTTCAAGCAAATTGTTGAAGCCAATCACTATTGGGCTACTCGTCGACAACAACAAACAAAAGAGTGGTTTCAATCGATGATTACCGACCATTTAATTGATCAATTTTATGGGAATCCACAGCGTAAAGCACAGGTACTGCTACTTGAACGTCAAATTTTAAGTGGACAACTGACTGTCACACAAGGTGTCGATCGTTTATTTAACGAAGAGCAGGAAGACAAGTAAACGAATCTTAGTATTCAACTGAATTGTGATGAGCAAGTAGGTGCACAAATTCGTTGCAAACTGCTATGATAAGAGATGGATGAGCGTCAAAAAATTTTTATAGGCAATCATGCTGAATGGACGCGAACTTGAAAGGAGCTATCGCTATATGAATATGGATTACGATTTATTTATGCAGGAAATTTTAAAAACAGCACGTGCTGAAATTGAGGCAGCGGGTTACGAACAACTACAAACACCAGAAGCTGTTGAAGAGGCGTTTACTCGCCCAGGTACAACATTAGTAATGGTGAACTCAGTATGTGGTTGTGCGGGCGGTATCGCTCGTCCAGCAGCGGCACAATGTGTTCATTATGATAAACGTCCCGATCATTTAGTTACAGTGTTTGCAGGGCAAGATAAAGAAGCGACTGCAGCGGCACGTTATCATTTTGGAGAAGATCACCTACCTTCTTCACCATCTTTCGTTCTATTAAAAGATGGACAAGTAGTTGCAGAAGTTGGTCGCTATGAAATTGAAGGGCATGATCCAATGTCCGTTGTGACAAACTTACAAGCAAACTTTGAAGAATATTGTGATGAGCTTTAATTCTATTCTTGCATAACAAAAATGAATTCAAATGAAGTAGAAAAGCCTCATAGATCACAGAATCTATGTAGGCTTCCTACTATCATCATGTATAGATAGTTTCATTATTACTAAAATTTTTGTAATATTGGCTAAATAATTAGCTAAAAGAGTGAAGAGTACTAAACGATAGGAGGCAGTCGGCCTGAAGAAATTTTCAATCGGCTATCGAACTTTAAAAACAGCAATTGGTGCGGCCATCGCTATTGCCATTGCTCAGTATTTTGATTTAGCCTCGTATGCATCTGCTGGTATTCTAACCATATTATGTGTGCAGCCAACGAAAAAAAAATCTATTCATGCAGCTTATACACGATTGGTCGCGAGTATTGTGGCAATGCTTTTTGCCTTTGTAAGCTTTGAATTTTTTACTTATCATCCGCTTACATTAGCAGGCATGCTCCTGTTATTCATTCCAACCATTGTATCATTAAAGGTAGCAGATGGATTTATTTCTAGTGTTGTAATTATAATGCATATTTATGCTGCTGAAGGTTTTTCATTAGCACTTGTTTATAATGAATTAGCGTTGATGGCAATCGGTTATGGCACAGGGATTGCCATTAATATGTATATGCCAGACATACAAAAGGAATTAAATTACTACAGAGTTAAAATTGAGGAGCTATACAGCAAGATTTTTTTAGAAATTGCCACCTATTTACGTCAAGGAGACACGCTATGGAATGGACATGAAATCATTGAAGCAATCCGAACGCTAGAAGAGGCAAAATCATTGGCGTTTAAAGATGTTGAAAACCATTTTATGAGACTTAAAAATGATTACTATGTGTATTTTGATATGCGTGAGCAGCAGCTAGAAATTATCGAACGAGTATTGCCAAAAGTGACGACACTACCTGTTATAGTACAAGAGGCTGAAATTGTGGCAGATTTTTTACAAGACCTCGGTGAGCATGTTCATTCGGGGAATACGGCAAGTCATTATCGAGAAAAATTAGAACATGTAAAACGTGATTTTTCTCAGCTGCCTTTACCGCAAAACCATGAACAATTTATCGCTCAAGCCGCTCTCTATCAGTTTATCGAGGAGATGGACAGGTATTTAGAAATAAAGCAGTCATTTAAGGGCTTAAAGGCTAAAAAAGAGCGCCCACAGTAACGTGGACGCCTCGGGCTTTGCCTTAAACTAACATGGATAATCCGAATGCTAGAGATGAGATTAGCATAATCGCGATCATGCTATAAACAACGATTTTTTGAAATTTTTTATTACTCATATGCTCGTTCGCTCCTTCTTTTCTTATAAATAGTTTAGCAAATCTGAAAAATTTCTCAAGTAGTAGAGTTTTGACAAAAAAATCTGTAAAATAGAGTATGTACCATAACAGAAGGAGATGTCACCATGGAGAAAGTAGACCATATTGGGATTGCAGTGCGCGATCTTGATGAACGCATTACATATTATACAGAAACTTTAGGCTTAAAGTTGATGAAAGTAGAAGAAGTAGAATCTCAACAGGTTCGTGTGGCATTTATCGACGCAGGTAACGTGAAATTAGAGCTATTAGAACCAATGAGTGATAAAAGTGCCATTTATGGATTTATTGAAAAACGTGGAGAGGGAATTCACCATGTTGCCTTCGGTGTAACAGGAATTCGTGAGCGTATGGCAGAGCTTCGTGAAAAGGGTGTACGTCTATTATCGGAAGAGCCAGGACCTGGTGCTGGAGGTGCAGAGGTTGCATTTATGCATCCTAAATCCTCATTCGGGGTGTTATATGAATTATGTGATAAAAGTGGAAAAGGGGATAAGTGATCATTATGGATATGTTCGACAAAATCAATGACTTGTATGACCGTAAGACTGTAATTGAACTTGGTGGTGGCTATGAGCGCATCGAAAAACAGCATGAAAAAGGGAAATTAACAGCTCGTGAGCGTATTGATTTGCTACTAGATGAAGGGACATTTTTCGAAATCAACCCATTTATTACTCACCGTACAGTAGACTTTGGGATGGATAAAATGGAAGGCCCTGGTGATGGTGTAGTTACTGGTTTCGGTAAAATTAACGGACGTCCAGTATACTTATTCTCCCAAGATTTCACAGTGTTTGGTGGGGCGCTTGGTGAAATGCATGCCAAAAAAATGGCGACAGTGATGGATCTAGCTGCTAAAAACGGTACACCATTTATCGGTATTAATGATTCAGGTGGTGCACGTATCCAAGAAGGTGTTCTGTCTCTAGATGGCTACGGTCATATTTTCTACCGCAATGCGATTTATTCAGGCGTGATTCCGCAAATTTCTGTTATTATGGGACCTTGTGCTGGTGGAGCGGTTTATTCGCCAGCTATCACAGACTTTATCTTAATGGTGGATAAAACATCTCAAATGTTCATAACAGGACCTAAAGTCATCGAAACTGTAACAGGTGAGAAAATCTCTGCTGAAGATTTAGGTGGTTCAAAAGTAAATAATGCGGTAAGTGGGAATGCTCATTTCCGTGCGCCATCTGAAGAAGAGGCAATTGAAGAAATTAAAAAACTATTAAGCTATTTACCACAAAACAATAAAGAAAAGGCACCTCGACAAGCTCGACCTGAAGGGGATGACTACCGTCCAGAAATCGTGGATACAGTGCCAATCGAAACAACACGTCCATATGATGTTCGCAAAGTAGTTGAGCAGGTAGTGGATGAAGGTTCATTCATGGAAGTACATGCAGAGTTTGCGAAGAACGTAGTAGTTGGTTTTGCACGTATTGCTGGTGAATCAATAGGGCTTGTTTGTAACCAACCAAAAGTACTTGCTGGTGGATTAGATATTGATTCTTCTGATAAAGCAGCTCGTTTCATCCGTACTTGTGATGCGTACAATATCCCAATTATCACATTTGAAGACGTATCTGGCTTCTTCCCAGGCGTTAAACAAGAGCATGGCGGTATTATTCGACACGGTGCAAAGATTCTTTATGCATATTCAGAAGCTACAGTACCAAAAATTACAGTGATTTTACGTAAAGCTTATGGAGGCGCTTACGTTGCTTTAAATTCTAAATCAATCGGTGCTGACCTTGTATTTGCATGGCCAAATGCTGAAATTGCTGTTATGGGTGCTGCTGGCGCAGCGAACATCATCTTTGCCCGTGAAATTGCGAAATCAGATGACCCAGAAGCAACACGTGCAGCAAAAATTGAAGAATATAAAGAAAAATTCGCCAACCCGTATGTGGCAGCATCTCGCGGCATGGTAGACGATGTAATCGATCCACGAGATACACGTATGAAGCTGATTCAAGGACTGGATATGCTTTCAAATAAACACGAAACACGTCCTGAGAAAAAGCACGGGAATATTCCTCTATAAAATGAGTACAAGCCTAGTAGCTAATGAGTTGCTAGGTTTTTCATTGCTAAAAAGTGAAACATTTTTTCTTGCCATCCGTACTGATATAGTAAGAGGAGTTGAGATGAATGGAATGGAAGCAATTGCAAACAGAGCAAGTAAAGATTCATGCACAACTAAGAAAGGCATCAAGATTAAACGAGCAAAGCGAATTATTGCATAAGCAGATTCACTATACACAACAGGAAATAGACAAACATACGACAGCCCTCAACCAAATTCGATCAAAACTTGATAAATTGGATGGCTTCTCATTTATGAATATGATTCGTACGTGGACTGGACAACAAGATGAACTACGCGCTGAAAAAATTGATAAAGCAGCAGTTCTTGAATTAAAGATTAGTGAAGCGAAGAAAATGCAAGCGGATTTAACAGAAGATAGTGTTCAAGTAACCAATAAGCTAGCTCAATTTGATGAAATGGCGTTACAACAAGAACTTCAACAAATCTATGCGAAAAAGAAAAAGTACTTACAGCTTCATGATGTTGCTCAGGCAAAGAAGCTAGAGCATTTAGCACATGAGGAAATGGTAACAAAGCAACTCATAACAGAAATTCAAGAGGCTGAGGAAGCGGGGGAAGTAGCTCTAACAAAGCTAGGGCAAGCAGCAGCTTCTCTTCATTCGGCTAGTGGCTATTCCTCCTGGGATACTTTCTTTGGTGGCGGGCTGATTGCCACTCACTTAAAGCATGATGCACTCGATCAGTCAGAAAACTATTTACATCGGGCTCAAATCGCGTTGCAACGTTTTCATAATGAATTATTGGATGTTCATGAGATGTCAACGAAATCGCTGCATGTAGAAACAGATGGGTTTGTGAAGTTTGCTGACTACTTCTTTGATGATATTTTTTCTGCATGGTCTGTCCATTCTAAAATTTCAACAGCAAGAGAACAAGTTTCACGGGTTCAGGACGATGTACATAATACCATTTGGCGCTTACAGGATAAACAAAATAAAGCAAATAACTACCTACAAGCTATAGAAAAAGAAAAAGAGGCTATTGTCAATGCCTAAGGAAAGTCTGGGAATTTTTCATAGTTTTGGAAAATAAAACTACCACAGAACTTTTGTGAAAGATGAAAGTGGATTTTCGTTGCAGGCCGCTTGCTTTCCTGTGAGCGAGTACCAGGCCGCTTCCCCGTTTAGAGGCTCGCCTGTCTCGCTATCCCACGGGAGTCAAGTAGCCCTTCACTCCAATCTATAAAAATATTTCTTTATTAGTAAAGGTTTTCAATTAAAGAGAAGGTATTCACTACTCTTTATGGAGGGGTGTTGTCACACATCACTTCTCCACATTGAAAATAGAAGCCTATCCCTGCTCTAATAAGACAAATAATGAGCTAAGGAAAAGACACTTTTGCACATGGTTGATTGGAGTGGCGCCAGCGTCACTCCTAGGGATTTAGTGAACTGACCCCAAAAATTTGAACTTTTAAGAAACTCTTCGAAACTCAACTGGACTTTTTCCGTTGAGTTTTATTTTTATCCGTTCATGATTGTAGTAGTGGATATAGCCTACTAACGCTTTTTTGAATGCTTCGTAGTTCTTAAACGTTGTTGCGTATAGAAATTCTGATTTCATAATGCCAAAAAAGCTTTCTATCACGGCATTATCTAAACAATTTCCTTTCCGTGACATACTTTGCTTGATTTCATGTGTTGCCAATAACGCTTTAAAACGTGGTATTTGATATAACCATCCTTGATCAGAATGGACGATTAAGCCACTCTTTTTCGATAACTTTGTATACGTAAATGCCTTCTTAAAAGACTGTTGAACTAACTCAAAATTAGGTGATTTTGATACCTCATACCCAACGATTTCTCGATTGAATAAATCTAATACAGCGGATATATAGATTTTTTGACCGTTTATTTTAAACTCCGTTACATCGGTTACCCATTTCTGATTGGGTGCAGTGGCTTCAAAATCACGTTGGATGACATTCTCTGCGACATAGCCGACTGTCCCTTTATACGAACGGTATTTTTTAGGGCGTACCGTCCCTTTTAAGCCCAATTCTTGCATCAATCGTTGGACCGTTTTATGGTTGATGAAAAACCCTTCATTTCGGAGGGCTAAACAAATACGACGATAGCCATAACGCCCCTTATGGTAATGAAAAAGCGTCTGAATTCGTTCTTTGATCGCCTGATATTTATCTGGTTTTACCCATTTTTGGAGATGATAATAATACGTACTTTTCTTAAGTTTCGCGACTTTTAATAGAGCTTGAAGAGGAAAATCCAACCTTAGCTCATAGACAGCTCTTACTTTTTCTTGGATTTGAAGGCATCCTTTTCTTGAACTAAGGCTTTCAACTTTTTTAAATAGGCATTTTCCATCCGTAAATACTCAATTTCCGCTTTTAACTCATCCGTTGTTTTTCCATTTAAATCGGACGAAGGTGGTTGTTTTTTTGGCATTGATTGGCGCTCCTTTTCTACTTGATAGAGCACCTCACCAGCCGTTGACATCGATTGTTTTTTCCATCTCCGAATGGTTTCACGGGAAGGAATATTAAACTTCGCAGCAGTCTGAAGGAGCGAATCGCCCGTCTCTATCAGGTGTTGAATTACTTTTATTTTAAAAGAATCTTCGTAATTCGTGAACCCTTGAGGACGAATAATTCCTTCGATGCCATGATAGCGATATAATTCAATCCATAATCGAATGTACTGTCGATCCCTCTGTAATCGATTGGCAATCTGATACGTACTTTCTTTTTCTTCAAAGTAAGCTAGAACTGCGGCTAATTTTTGTTCATCAGAAATCACTAACTGCACCCCCTATAGTAGATTTTTAAGTCCAATATTTTGGGTGCAGCTCATAGCGTCATAGGTGAGACCCTGGAGCGAAACGCAGTGAGTGAAGCGGCTCAACGGACGCCCCCTGGAAAGGACGCTGGCGGAACGGAAATCAACCCCTCGCCTTGCTAAAGGTTCTTTTTATGCTATTGGCATCACCTTTTTTCAACAATATGGGAAAGTCTGAGAATTTTTCTCAGACTTTTTAGTTTGGTAGGATTGTTCAATGATTTCAACTCTTCTGACCTTGTGCTAAAATAGTACATATACTATAACGTGGCAAAACACGTAAACTAAGGGAGTTTTACAACATGACAAGTCGTTTAGTAGAAGAGTTTTTTGAGCTCGTTCAAATTGATTCAGAAACAAAACATGAACAAGTAATTGCACCAATTCTTGTAGAAAAATTAACTGCACTTGGTTTTACAGTTATCCAAGACGATGCTCATACGCGTAATGGACATGGAGCAGGTAATATTATTGCTACATTAAAAGGCACATTAGATGTGGAGCCAATTTACTTTACGTCTCATATGGATACAGTTGTTCCAGGGAAAGGTATTAAACCTTCTCTACGTGAAGATGGTTATATCGTATCAGATGGCACGACGATTTTAGGTGCTGACGATAAGGCTGGTCTAGCAGCACTTTTAGAGATGGTAAAATGTTTAAAAGAGCAAAATATTGCACATGGAGATATTGAATTTATTATTACGGCTGGTGAAGAAAGTGGGCTTGTTGGAGCAAAAGAGCTAGATCCAACCATGATTAAGGCGAAATATGGCTTTGCAGTAGACAGTGATGGGAAAGTGGGAGGCATCGTGACTGCAGCACCATTCCAAGCGAAAATTTTTGCGAAGATTATTGGCAAAACGGCACATGCAGGGGTGGCTCCTGAAAAGGGTATTTCCGCTATTACAGTGGCATCAAAATGTATCGCTCAAATGAAGCTAGGTCGTTTAGATGAAGAAACGACTGCAAATATTGGACGTTTTGAGGGTGGACAAGCGACGAATATTGTTTGTGATGAAGTGACAATTTTAGCAGAAGCGCGCTCTATTGACCAAGCTAAATTAGATGCACAAACAAAGCATATGAAGGAAACTTTTGAGCAAGTTTCGGCTTCACTAGGCGCACGTGCTGAAGTAGAAGTGAAGCTGATGTATCCAGGATTCCGTGTAACAGAAACAGATAAAGTAGTTCAAGTAGCCATCGCAGCTGCACGCAATATTGATCGTACACCAACATTAGGTATTTCAGGTGGCGGCTCGGATGCGAATGTGATTGCTGGCTTTGGCATTCCTACCGTTAATCTATCAGTTGGCTATGAAGACATTCATACAACAAATGAAAAAATACCAGTAGAAGAATTAGAAAAATTAGCAGATTTACTTGTAGAAATCGTCAAAGAATCGGCGAAAAACTAACAGTCAAATAGAAGGATGTGACCGCATGGAAAGTGTCAAAGCAGTCGTTTTTGCTTGTGGGACAGAGGAATACGCAGTGCCTGTGGAGCAAGCAATTTCAATTGAAAAATTAGAGCATGTAACACCTATCCCTCATTTACCTAATTATCTTTTAGGCTTTACAAGAATTCGTGGTGAGCTTGTACCTGTTCTTGATTTTGAACGAATATTGTACAACCGCTCATCTAATACAGCAACTGCTCGTATTATTGTTTTAAATACAGACGTGGTTAATTATGGATTACTGGTGACAGAAGCTCGAGAAATTCTTGATTTTGATGATTCAGTACTTCAACAATTGGGCCTTGTTAATTACAGTAAAACACGCTACTTTACGGCTGTAGCTAATCTTGAGAACCGTATGATTACTTATGTCGATCCAAAAATATTGGTCAATTCATTAGATGGCATTCGTGAGATTATCGATTATTTACACAAAATGCTTGAAAATGAAAAAGAAAACGTGGAGGCATAGGCACTCTAAGTTTTCTTAGTGTTGAAAAAACAACACAATCACTAGGATTTTGTGTACGGCGAAAAGGCTTGTCGCTGACGCATTGCTTTCGCGCAGAGCAAAACCTAGGGGCTAGCTATTCCATATTCCACGGGACTCAAGTAGCCTTGTTGTGACTAATCCCTTCACATTTAAATAAAGGCATAAGATAAAGAAAAGACACCTTTGCAACATGGCGGAACGGCTATCAACCTCTCGTCTCACCAAATGTTTATGGACATCGTCTTTTTTCATAGGTTGACAATATGGTCATAATAAAAAGCCCTTCCAGCAAACTGGGAAGGGCTTTTCGTTTGTTATTAAGACAGTCGACCACTGTAGTCTTCAAATTTAAATTCACGAATGACTTTACTGCCTTCTTCATCGTTATAAGAAACGATAGAAGGTAAGTTGACACCATTAAACATATGGTTTTTAACCATAGAATAATGAGCCATATCTGTAAAGACAAGACGATCGCCTGGTTTTAATGGTTGATCAAATGAATAATCACCAATTACATCACCAGCAAGACATGTAAGTCCGCCTAAGCGATACGTATGCGCGAATTCATTTGCTTGACCAGAACCGATAATCATTGGACGGTACGGCATTTCAAGTACATCAGGCATATGACATGTTGCTGACGTATCTAAAATAGCAAGGTCCATGCCATTTTTTTGAATATCAAGTACTGTAGCGACTAAATAGCCTGTATTAAGTGCTACCGCTTCGCCTGGTTCTAAGTAAACAAGCAGGTTGTATTTTTCTTGAATATAGTTAATGATGTTAACAAGTTTTTCGACATCATAATCTGCACGCGTAATATGGTGGCCACCACCGAAGTTTAACCATTTCATTTGATGTAACACATCACCAAATTTTTCTTCTACTACTTCAATAATACGTTCTAACGTGTCGGAATTTTGTTCACACATCGCATGGAAATGTAAGCCATCAATGCCGTCAAGCTGTGATTTATCGAAGTTAGCCAAAGTTGTACCAAGGCGAGAGTTCGTGTAGCAAGGATCGTAAAGTGCTGTTTCAATTTCAGAGTACTCAGGATTCACACGAATACCACATTCAATTGTTTTTCCAGCAGATTTTACTTTCTCTTTGAACTGAGCCCATTGGTTAAATGAGTTAAACACGATGTGATCCACATAGCCTAGAAGCTCGTCCATTTCATGCTCAATATAAGCAGGAGCATAGACGTGTACTTCCTTGCCCATTTTTTCATAGCCTAGACGTGCTTCATGCAAGGAGCTAGCAGTAATACCTGCTAAATATTCCCCAACTAATGGGAATGTTGAATGCATGGAAAAGCCTTTTAGGGCTAGTAAAATGCGGCAGCCTGTACGATCTTGAATTGATTTTAAAAGCTCAAGATTTTTTGTTAATAATCGCTCATCCACTACATAAGAAGGGGATGGAACTTTTGAAAAATCAATTGGTTTCATCGGCTTAATTCCTTTGCATCTAAATCAAGGTCAAGTAATTCTGGGTTATGACTTTCTTGCCATGGTAGACCCCATTTATTTAGTGCATCCATGAATGGATCTGGATTGAAGTCTTCTACATTCCAAACACCTGGTTTACGCCATTCGCCATTCATCACAAGCATAGCACCGATCATAGCTGGTACACCTGTTGTGTAAGAAATCGCTTGTGAACCCACCTCGTTATAGCACTCTTCATGGTCACATACGTTGTAGACATAATACGTTTTTTCTTGCCCATCTTTTAGACCGCGTATGATACAACCGATATTTGTTTTACCTTTTGTACGTGGTCCAAGAGAAGCTGGATCTGGCAATACCGCTTTAAGGAAGTGGATTGGTTGAATCATTTGACCTTCAAATTCGATTGGTTCAATAGATGTCATACCAACGTTTTCTAATACTTTTAAGTGTGTTAAGTATTTTTCAGAGAACGTCATCCAGAAACGGATTTGTTTTAAACCTTTGATATTTTTTGCAAGTGATTCAAGCTCTTCATGGTATAGAAGATAAATATCTTTTGGTCCGATTTCTGGAAGGTTATACACTTCTTTTTTCTCAAGTGGTGCTGTTTCAACCCACTTGCCTTCTTTCCAGTAACGACCATTCGCTGTAATTTCACGAATGTTAATTTCTGGGTTAAAGTTTGTTGCGAAATGATAGCCATGATCTCCCGCATTCGCATCCACGATATCAATATAGTGAATTTCATCAAATTCATGTTTTTGAGCATGAGCTGTGAAAACGCCTGTTACACCTGGATCAAAACCGCTACCAAGTAATGCAGTTAAGCCGGCTTTTTCAAACTTCTCTTTATAAGCCCATTGCCATTTATATTCAAATTTTGCCGTTTCAGGTGGCTCGTAGTTTGCAGTATCCACATAGTGCACACCTGTCGCTAAGCAAGCATCCATAATCGTTAAGTCCTGATAAGGTAATGCCACGTTAATCACAACATCCGGTCCGAAAGCTTTAATAAGCTCAATAACCTCTTCTGTATTATCCGCGTCTACCTGTGCAGTATGAATTTTTGTTTTTCCGCCGTCTAGTTTTTCTTTTAGAGCGTCACATTTTGAAACAGTTCTACTTGCGATACAAATTTCCTCAAATACGTCCGAATTTTGAACACACTTGTGTACCACAACACTGGCAACTCCGCCAGCTCCGATAATCAATGCTTTACCCAATTGTCTACCCCCAAGTTCATATAAAGTATTGTCAAACAAGCTGATTATACAGAAAATTGATATACTACTCAATCATTGTTTTAAAAATTTCTACAAAAATTTTTATTTTACTACAATAATTAGACGTAATCAGAGGGGAATACCTCGAGAAAGTAGCTAATTGTGTATGAAAAAGACTAATTTATTGAGCTCATTTGTAGATTTTGTTAGATGAAGTTGTTCAAACTAATCTAGCCTCTCATCATAGAATTTCATGTGCTTTATTTTTCTCACCTTTTGAGCTGTACATAAAAAATCCCTTTCACCCTATAAGGTAAAAGGGATGTACAGCATAATAAAATCAACTGCTTTCAATCGTTTTAGTGTGTCAAAACAGGCTAATTTTATGCTAATTATTTCAAAAAGCGATTGGGTATCTGTTGTTTTTCTTCTCCCCATATATAAAAGAAAACCACAAGTAATGTACTTAAAAACCCCATCACAAGAGCATACGTACTGAGGGCTACATGCACTTGACTTTGCATAGCATAAATAAAAATAGCTCCTATCGTTAACAAATTTCCTGTAACAAGCGATATAAAATGAAAGCGTTTATTCATAGCAAGCCCTCCTATTAGATGATAAGGTAATGCTCCATGATGAAGAGAGTTCGCTTCAATTATCGCATAATTCAGAACTTTTATCCATCGCTTTTATTATATTAGTAATATTAAAGATGCTTTTTAAATACATCTTTTTGTAGTATGATTGAGGAATAATAGGGAATATTCATAGATGATTATTAGAAAGGGGAGAGGATGAATGGTGAAATTACGCAATTCATTAACTTTTCAACTTGGGACGATTATTGCTGGTATTTTAGTGGTGATGCTAGGGATTACGTCGTTCGCTACATACATAACTGCTTACAATAAACTATATGATGCTGCTGGCGTGGAGGCCTATGGTTGTGCCAATATCACAACAGGTTTAATTGATCCAGCATTAATGGACAAGGCCATTCAGGGCGATCAAGATGCACAGGTGCGTATTGGACATGATTTAAACTGGACAACGGGCCATAAGGACATTTTTCAAACGCAATATATTTTAGCACTCGATGGCACATTATTAGCGCTGGATGAACATTTAGCTGAGGAAGGTCTCGCACCTGGCGATTCATTTTATTTAGATAAAGAAGCCATTGATATGTTGCTGACACATAAGCATCCAACATACTCACAGCCCTATAATTTTGCTGGTATGGATCGCTTATCAGGCTATGCACCTATTTTTAAAGACCATGATTCTAGTAAAGAAATCATTGCAATTAGTGTCATCGATTTTGATGCCAATATCGTAAAAGAACGAACGTGGGATGTCGTGCGAAATGGTATCTTAATAAGTATTTTCCCTATGCTTATTGCTTCGATCATTACAGGCTTTTTAATTCGTCAAAAAGTGAAACCGATTAGTGTGCTAATTCAGCAGGCTAAAGAAATTGCGAATGGGAATTTAGCTGTACCTGAAACAAAAATTCATAGTAAGGATGAAGTAGAGGATTTAGCAAATACCTTAAATCGAATGACCGCTAATTTGCAAAATATGATTATGACGATGCGCTCCACTTCAAATACTTTAGCTAATAACTCAGATGAAACCGCTTCCACGTTGCACGATATGAGTAATACGATTCAAGGTGTTGCGAACAATATCGAAGAGGTCACAAGTGCTGTGACGGAAGGGATGCATCATGCTGAAAATGCGACAGATGTTCTGACATCTTTAGCAGAGGACCTTCAAATGATACAGCACAATGCCAATGACAGTGCTGAGAATGCTCGACAAACAATGAAATTAGCAACAGAGGGTGAGCGACTGGCGAAGGATATAAGTAATGATATGGCATTGATTCATAACGGTTCAGGTGAAGTTCGACAAACAGTCGAAAACTTGGTCACATCAGCAACCAAAATACAAACGATTACTACCTCTATTGCTACTATAGCCTCCCAAACGAATTTACTAGCTTTGAATGCTTCCATCGAGGCGGCTAGAGCAGGGGAGCATGGGAAGGGTTTTGCCATTGTTGCTGAGGAAGTACGCAAGCTTGCCGAGCAGTCCAATCAAGAGGTTTTACAAGTCGAACAGCTAATTCAAGACATTATGAAACATGTTCAGCAAGTGATGACATCTACGAATGATAATACGCAATATATCGAAAAAGGCACAGAGACAGTGCGTTTAACCGCGCAATCTTTAGGCAATATTTCCACAGCAGTAGCCACAACGGTAGAAGAAATGATTATGCTTTCTCATGCTATGACCGCTGAAAATGAAAAATCAGCTCGTATTGTTCAAATGATTCAACAATTAACAGAATCCATTAGAGATATAGAAGAAACGATGAATATGATTACGGTAGCAGCACAGCAAACAACAGCAAGTATTGATGAGGTAGCACAAGGTTCTAATGAAACAAATCATATGGCTCATACACTTGAACAGCATGTAAAAGCGTTTAAATTAAAAGAATTGTAGAAAGATTAGGACAAGTTGTCTTTTGCTTCTATTGCGAAGATGGTACACTAGCTATAAGATTTGTCTTTTGTGAAGTGGAGGATTTAAATGGTGGTAAAACAACTGGATGAGCAAGTTCAACAAGTTAATGACTTATTTTTGAGTGGACAGGTAAAGGAAAGCTATCAACTGGCTAAAAGAATAATAATGAATCATGCAGTGGTTGAAGAGGAGGCCTATCAATTCATCCAACAGCATGTGGCCATGCTAGAGGCGAACGGGTATGCGAGTATGCCTCACCCCACTGATGAAAAGGTGAAACAAAGTGTAGAACGCACAGATGGTTCTTATCCAGAACGAGATGTTCTCACGGCTTATATTGGGAGTCAGGATGATGAGCAATTTGGAAAAGTAATCGATGAATTATTAGCAGGGTCTATTGAAGCACAGGCGAATGCTTATTATACAATGGCGGAATACTTTGTTCTTGCTGAAGAACGAGACAAGGCAACAGCACAGTATGCAGAGGCAATCAAATTGCAGCCCAATAAGGCGCTCTATTGGGGAGCTTTTGCCCAGTTTTTGAATCGTCAGGAGGGCAGCCCCTATCTGGCATTACGATTAATTGAAGAAGCTATTCTACTAGATGGGATGAATCCACGTTGGCACTATATTCAAGGCAATATTTTTTTACAGCTAGTAGCAGCGACGAAAAATTTAAGCTATTTACCTGCATTAGAAGAGGCGTGGAACAAAGCTGAAAAACGGTGTAGCGCTAAGCAAGTTGCATTGAAAATGGATCTTGTAAAGTCACGTGATCTGTTAACACAATGGAAAAAGCAAATGCTATAACGATTAAAAACTGTCTAGCAAAGCATTAATAATTATTTGATTTTAAGTATATTTATGCTATCATAAAAAGATAAACGGACGTATGAAGCTTATCGATTACATGAAAGAAGTGTTTTTTTGAGTTTATATGTAGCGTATGTATTGGTAGGACTTGCCATTGCCATGCCTGTAGGAGCTATTACTGTAGAAATGACAAAGCAAGGACTCAAAAATGGTTTTATGCATGGCTGGGCTGTAGGGCTTGGTGGCATGACCATTGACATTGTATTAGTTTTTGCTTTATACATGGGACTAGCCTCTATTTTGGCTATGCCGATGGTCCAACTTCCTATGTGGATTATTGGAGCAGGCTTTTTATTCTTGTTAGGCTATGATTCTATCAAGAATGCAGACCATGATATTACATTAGCAGGAGAAAAAGTAACCAAATCGTTTTTTGCCTCTTATTTTAATGGCTTATTGGTCGCAATTTCGCCTGGTAATCTTGTATTTTGGGTCAATGTATTTGGTGTAGTGCTAGCTAAATCTTATGGACAAGGACAGCCGACAAACTTTTTAATTATTGCTGCTGGCGTTCTTAGCGGTATTTTACTCCACGACATCGGTTTGCTGACCATTGTGTCAGTCACTCGAAAAGCTATGAACCGTAAGATGATTAAGACATTTACAATTGTTGCAGGATTCTTATTGATTGGTTTTGCTGGTTATTTTATATATGAATTTATTCAAGCAATTAAGATTTATATATGAAAAGTGCGATCTTCTAGATCGCACTTTTTTTATGGTACCATCAGTGCTGCTTGATGCTCATGGATACAGGCGATAATTTCTTCCGCTACTTCATGCGCTAGCGATAGTTCTGAAGTAAAGCCCACACAGGAGCAATTCATTTCACCTAAAATATAACCATCTTCTCCAGCCTCATTCGTATCTAACATAAAGTCAGCCGTCCAAATCAATGGTAAATCATAATTGCCTAATAGGTTCGTCACTTGTGGGAGTTGTGCTAAAAAATTTTGTACGAGCTCTTGCCAATCTGCAGGCTGGTCATAGCGATATTGGGCACCTGAGAAAAGTGTGGCGCTAAAGGCATCCTCAGTATCTGCCGGTTTTTTATGTACTACATAAATAGGACGGTTTCTTAACATGAATAAGCGAATTTCACCTTCTGTAATTCGCGGAAGAAATCGCATATCGATTAACATACCATTCATCCCTGTAATATACTGCTTACAAAATGTCATGAACTCGCCAAGCTGCCAATATTCAACATGATTATCTTTCGCTTCTGTACATTTGATTTGTGCATTAAGTGGCACTTCAGTGATGCCCTTGGCAAGCGGATTCACCAATTGTACACGCCAAATACCTTCACCAGTTGAACCACGATTTTGCTTCAGAACACGTTCTGTCGAAGCTAAGGAGATAGGGAATTGCGTTTTGAATGCTTCTATAGTGTAGTAGGCATATGTATCATCAGGTACTAAATTCGTTGATGTAAGCTTTGATAGAGCATCTTTCGAGCCGTAGCTAATCATCGCATCAGGATGTGGCATTCCGATAATTCCAGCCTGGCACAGCTCTCGTAGCATGGTAAAATACGCTTCCTCATGCTGTAAGTTACCAGGGTTTATACGCGATACATAGGCAACACCATGTTCCTTCACATAGTCAAAGATTTGCTGTTTTTTTGTGACATCAAAAAATAGCACCTCTGCATCTTGCCCACGTTCCTTTAGGGCATCCACCATCGGTAGGGTGTCTGGGCGATAGCCGTCGGGTCCTTTATCTGTGCCACCCTCAACCTCGAAAAAAATAACTTTTTTATCCATAAAAATACCTCCTTTTGTCTGCTATTAAATTCAGTATAGTAGACAAATCAGGAAAAAAGATAGATGAAATATGTAAATTTTATGTATAAATTTATATATTACTAGTCCTGTTTTAGGAGGTATTTACTATTGTTTTCGGGACATTTTGAATAAGTTACGCTTCAACCTGTTTTTTCTGAAAGACTGTGAGGTATAAAATCATAAGAAGAATGAGTAATGTGCCTATAAACTGATAGCCCCCAAAGGTAATTTTTAACCACCAGACACTCGTAATAACAGCCATTAATGGTTCAAGGCTTCCTAGTAAGCTTGACTCCTTAGGGGAGAGATAGTGCAAACTAGCAATATAAAACCAAAAAGCGAGCATTGTGCCAAAAATAATGATAAAGAGAAAATAAGCAACAGTGGAAAAGGTCCAATTTGATACATCAATCGCCCAAGGTGGATGGAAAATACTCATTACTGCCCCACCGATAATCATTGACCAGCCAACAACTAGTAATGAATGAAATTGCTGCAAAAGTGGAATCGCATAGAGAGTATAAAAGGCAACTGAAAGCCCTGATAACACGCCCCACAGCACAGCCATAAAAGGAACTGATAAGGTTGAAACGGAGCCATTTGTTAATAATAAAAATGTTCCTACAAGTGTAAGTGTGACGGCAATCCCATCTTGTTTTGTCAATGGATTTTGCCTCGTTAGTAAAAAATAAGCCATGATAAACAGCGGTGCTAAATATTGTAATAAGGTGGCTACTGCAGAATTACCAATCGCGATAGACATCATATAGGTATATTGGACAGCGAGCATGCCGAGTAAACTAAATAAAATTTGTTTAAAAGCATTCTGTTTCGTGCGCCATATGGCAAAAATTGAGTCATGACGGTAGGTTATTTTATAAATAGCTAGTAGCAGTAGGCCAGCCAAAAGTAGCCGACTAGATACAAGCCAGCCCACTTCTATATCGTCTTGTTGGAATAACCTTTGGGCAACGGTCCCACCTATTCCCCAAAAACTTGCCCCTAATATAACAAGAAGGAAGCCCATAGTACGATTTCTTTGGATGATTTGATTCATTTGTTCACATCTCCTAAACTATCAATATAAGGTGATTATAAAGGAGAGAATTGCAAATAAATATCGATTTAATCGTATAAAAATATCAATATATTGAGGTGTTAAGGATGCCGTTGACGCATATTAAAATAGCAAAGGATTTACAAGAATTAACGCTGCACGGGACAAAAGAATTTCCCGTTGCCTTGTATGAAACGGTCATGCAATTAGAGAGGTTGGATTTCCTACCACTCCATTGGCATAAGGAAATTCAATTTGTTTATT
The DNA here is from genome assembly GCF_038630385.1 of Lysinibacillus sp. FSL L8-0126. Taxonomy (NCBI): domain Bacteria; kingdom Bacillati; phylum Bacillota; class Bacilli; order Caryophanales; family Bacillaceae; genus Lysinibacillus; species Lysinibacillus sp. FSL L8-0126. Next base: position 3,382,056 of record NZ_CP152028.1, read on the forward strand.
TAAAAAGTGGACGAGCTCAGTATCGAGTAGGGGGAGATGCATTTATTTTAGAACAAGGGGAGGGGCTCTTTATCAATGCCTCGGTATTGCATGAAGCGAAGCCTTATGAAATTGAACAAGCTTTGATTTATTGTGTCAATGTGGACCCAATGCTGATAGCTGGTCATGAGGGCAGTATCTTTGCCCCAAAATATGTTGAGCCTTATATCACAAAAAATCGAGTGCCTTATGTCAAGCTGACGGGGGAGTTAGCACAGAAAATAGCATCGATTGCAGCATTGATGCGGGAACAAGACGTATTTTTTGAATTAAAGTTTTGGAGAGAGCTCCTATTCATTTGGGAATCGATGCTAACTCAATCCTTGCTGACAGAAGAAATGATGGATCAATCCTCCATCGTACAGCATGAACGAGCAAAAGTAATGTTGGATTTTTTACATGCACATTATCAACAAAAAGTAACGTTAGAAGATTTAGCAAGTCATGTCTATATAAGTCGCGCCGAATGCAGTCGCTTTTTTAAGAAAATAGTGGGTATGACGCCGTTTAGCTATTTATTACAATACCGACTGCGCAAAAGCATAGAATTATTGCGGAATGGTGAGCTATCTATAACCGAAATAGCTGGTGATACAGGTTTTAGTACGGTCAGTTACTATATCGAAAAATTTAAAGAATACACTGGCTACTCGCCACATGTTTACCGTAAAAAGTTTCTAAGTGTGAAAAATAATTGAACATGTTTGGAAAAAGATCATCTTTTATACTCAAAATATATACAAAATTAACCATTTGAAATAAAGTAAAATTAGCAATAAGGAGGGGGATAGGGAAGGATGGTTTTAAAAAGTAAGCAAAATATATGGCTAGGCTTGTTATTAATCGTGTTAGCCAGCAATTATACACTCTATAACACTGGATTGGGTGTATCCATTTTACCAATCGAAACGAATGGGGTTGTCATGGGGTCATTGATCGACTTTATTGTGGTGATGCCCGTATTATGGATGCTTTATAAAGGAAGGTTTTCGTTCAAGCACGCCATTTTATTAGCCGCATCAGGCTGTATTGCCGCACGCTTTATGATTCCCATGGAGCATCTTCAGCCATTTGTGGCTGTGACATGGGCAGGTTTTGTGATGGAATCAGTTATTATTTTATTAGAAATTGTCGTACTAGCAACACTCGTGCGATATTTGCCCCAAATCCTGATGGAAGTGCGTAGGAGTTCATTGCCAGATCTCTTTTCATTTTCAAAAGCTGTAGAAAATCATGTACCCAAGCATGCTATCATTCAGATGATTTGTGCGGATATGCTAGTGCTATATTATGGTTTTGCAAGTTGGAAAAGACAAGAACGTCAGGGCTTAACTTTACATAAAAATTCGAGCTACATCGCTTTTCAGCTCATGATTATTCATGGCATTGCCATTGAAACGATTGGTATTCACTGGTGGCTACACGAAAAATCAATAGTACTTTCCATTGTTTTGCTCCTTTTTAATATGTATTCAGTGATTTTCTTTTTAGCAGATATGCAGGCCATTCGTTTAAATCCTGTTTACGTAACAAATGATACATTGTATTTATCTCTTGGACTAATGAAACGAACTGCCATTCCATTTGCTCAAATTGCAGCAATCGTGGAAGATAAGGAGCAGCTAGAAGGAAAATTATCAAAAGATACGATTGATTTTATAGCCCGTGATTTTGCTGAAGCCTACCCACAATTCATTTTGAAAATGAAAGAGCCTGTAGAAGTGACATTTATGCTAGGAATAAAAAAGCGCTATAATCAAGTAGCCATCAAGGTTGATCAAGTACAAGAGTTTAGACAAATGCTTGAACAAGGAATAACAAAATAACTATCCTAAAACGGGTGCTCCTAATATGCGTGCACCCGTTTTATGAATCGCTCAAAGTAAGTCTGTAAAAGTAAGATGTTCCATTCTATAAAGATGGCTTATGTATAGCCTGTAAAAATAATAATATTATTTAACCAAATTTTAACCTTCGTTTTTTATAGTATTTCATATACAAAAGTAGGAGGAAAGGGAATGTAAAGGTCGTGTCCAAACTAGATAGAGCTTTGTGAAATTTTCTGAGTATTGAATAAAAGGTGAAGAACCTTCAATAGAAAAATAGTATAATAAGCTTATACACTAATATACAATTTCTGGATGTATCTTAAAGATTTACATTCTTGTATACCTCATTTTAATGTGCTTGAAAAACAACCTCGATTTTTGGCATAAATGTATATAAATATAAATAGTGATTTAGTTTCGTTGGATTTCTAATTAACAAATGAAGGTAGTATAACTAGATAGAAGAGGGGGTTCGTTTGTGAATGATTGTATCCTTTTGCAGTCTAATCAAGATTGGCACTTACAAAGAATGTATATGAAGAAATTTAACAATCTGGTACTCGTAAAAAGTATTCATCAAAATTCTGCTGAGACAAGAGCCAAACTGCAATATGAATTTACCTTGTTTTCCAATGAGCAAAATCCTTGGCTATTGAAGCCGATTGCTATGGATTATATAGATAAACAATATGCGATTATCTATGAAAATTTTAATGGTGTGCCCCTAAAGCAACTCGGAAATAACCTTATTTCTTTACATCAATTTCTACTAATAGCGATTGAGCTTGTGAATATTTGTATTAAAATGCAACAAAGTAATTTACTTTATTTGCACCTTCATCCTGATCAAATATTAATCAATCCAAATTCGTTCAAAATAAAATTATTAAGCTCCGAGTTTAGTTCGAAATATGATGCAGAATCGCCAGTTGTAATTGAAAATCCCTATGAAAGACGGGATCAGTTACCTTATTATGCACCTGAACAGACGGGCAGACTTCATTTAGATGTGGATTATCGTACGGATTTATATGCACTTGGTATGATTTTTTACAAAATATTGGGCGGTCAATTACCTTTTCAAGCAAAGGATGCTGTAGATTTAATTTACGAAATCTTAACCAAAAAGCCAGAATCCTTGATGAACCTTCAAAATAGTTGTCATCCTCTCCTTTGGAAGATTATTGACAAGCTTTTAGCTAAAAATCCGGTTGATCGTTATCAAAGTGCAATGGGTTTGAAAGAGGATTTGCTCTTTATCCAACATAGACTTACGGCAAATAAATCACTTGACGACTTCCCACTAGGTCAACAGGATTTACAGTTGAATTCGGGATTGTCTACTAAGCTTTACGGCAGAGAAGAGCAATTTGCAGAGCTTTCCTCTCACTTTTATCAGGTCACAAAAGGTGATAAAAAAATGGTCACTATTTCAGGGCAAGCAGGATATGGAAAATCCAAGCTAGTACAAGAGCTGAAGGGTGAAATTGCGGCGGCAAAGGGCTATTTTATTGCAACAAAGTATGAGCAATTACAATTAGAAAATGACTATACCATTGTGGTTCATCCGTTAAGAAATTTATTGAAATTGGTTTATATGGAAGGTGAAAAATCCGTACAATTATGGAAAAAATTATTCCAGGAAGTCAAATTAGTTGTGACAGATGAGCTTATTCATTTATTACCTGAACTCAAATGGTTTGTGAAGGAAGAAGTAGGCTTTCAAAAGGAGGTTCGTCAAAATACAAAACAGCTCCATTCCTATACGTTTATATCTATTCAAAAAATTTTATTAACATTTGCAATACAAAAGAAACCGGTTGTATGGTTTGTTGATGATTTGCACTGGGCCAATCAGAGTACGCTTGAAATTATGGCACAAATTTATGAGCAGCAACGAGCGGGGTACTTTATGATGATTGGGACATTCCGAGTGAATGAGGACAGCACAGAGGAAAAAAGTGAGCAAAGAACCACTGTTTTTTCCAATTGTCACCATATTCCTTTACCCCTTCTTCAGGAACAACATGTGCAGCAATGGCTTGAGGCATCTTTCAATGCTCAGCCGCAAACGATACAGGTCATTGCTAAACAATTATTTAATTTGACCAAAGGGAATCCACTCTTTGTAAAAGAAGTGTACCGTTCACTCCAGCAAGATAACACGATTTATTTTAATACGACAACAAAAGAGTGGCAGTTTAATCGTCAGAAATTCAATTTATCTCGTTTAAATAACGAGCTACTTGCTTTCATTGAGAATAGAATGGCTAATTTAACGACCGATGTCCATGCTATTTTACGACTTGTCGCATGTTTTGGTCAGCGTTTTGAATTTAGTGATGTCTTAAAGCTTGTCTCCCTACCTGCTCAAACATTATTGAAATATTTAGAAACACTTGTGGAAAATGGTTTTATTATTCCGTTAGATGCACATTATAAATGGGCGAGTACATTTGAACATGAAGGAATTTTGCATACATTTTCGACAAAATTCCAATTTGTCCATGATCGTATTCAGCAAGTAGCCTATCAAGAAATTCCGTTACAAAAGCGCATCAAGCTGCATTATCAAATTGGCCAATTACTAACTGAGAATTCTCCAACGATTGCAGACCATGATCGTTTAAACGAAATGGTTATGCATTTTAATTACAGCCGGCAATTATTGACGAGGGAAGAAAAACAGAAGTTGGCTCTCTGGAATTATCAACTAGGAATAGAGGCTAAAAGAATAGGGTTGTTTGATAATGCGCTTAAATTTTTTACAACTAGTAAAGAACTATTAACACCGGATCATTGGATAACTAGGAGAGAACTGTCTGTTAAATTATATGCGAACTTAGGAGAATGTGAATATATTGCAGGGCACTATGAACGCTCTGAAATACATTTAACAGAAGCTTTGCAGCATTCAGAGACAGTGTTAGAAAAGCTGATGATTAATAATTTAAAAACGATATTATATATTGAATCTGATAATCCTAGTATTGGTCTAGAAGCAGGCTTGGCGGGGTTACAAGTTGCAAATTTGAAAATTACGGCAGCTCCTAAAAAATCACAGCTTCTCAAAGAATATCTATTATTAAAATTAGCATTGCGACATATGTCTGACCAGGATTTATTGCAACAATCTGCAACAAATAGTAAGGAAATTGATCTATTAATTCATTTAATTATTAATATGACGGCAAGTGCTTTCCTGTTAAATCCTAACTTAACGGGCATTCTTTTAATGAAAGGCATGCGCCTACAGTTGAAGTATGGTACGACACCGAAAAGTGCCATGGTATTGATTAATTATGCCATGCTTTTAAATGCGGGATTTGGCAATATAAAAGAAGCTGCTCGCTTTGGAAAACTGGCCATCACCGTTGCCGATACGCAAGAGAGTATTTATATCAAAGGACATACTTATTATGTGTATGGGGTGTTTATCAGCCATTGGACAGAGCCGTATGAAGCCAGCATTCAATATATTAACGAGGCTCAACAAAAAAGCCAAGAGCTCGGCTTATATCATTTAGTATCCTCAGCCTCTTGTTTTATTGTCGCTATTCGACTTATTCAGGGGGCTTCCATTCAAGATTTACAGCAGGAAATTAGGCGACAACAAGATGAATTTTCCATACATGCAAGTACTTTATCGATTGATTTTTTAGCTGAAATGGGAGGATGGATGAATGCTCTGCACGATCCACATCATCCTGTACATTGGGGGTACTCCTTTACGATACAGGATCAACCTGCTATTAAAATCATGCATTATTCAGTACGTTTACAAATGTCCTTTTTATTAGGCGATGAAAAGCAAGGAAAAGCGATTTTGATAGACTTAAAGGAATTAAGTAAAGAAACCTATACATTACCGATTTCTACCGTTTATTATTTTTATCGGGCTATGTGGCAATTTCATTTTCTGCAGCGCCTCAATGGTGAAGCACAAGAGCGACGCTTATATCTATCTGACATACAGCAAAGCATAAAAAAATTTAAAAAATGGGCCAGTTATTCTCCTGCCAATTACGAGCATCTCTATATCTTATTAATGGCAGAAAATTACCGTTCCAACAACAAAGAAAAAGATGCTGAGCTCTATTATGACCGAGCTATACAATTAGCAAAAATGAATGGCTTTATCCAAGATGTGGCACTTGCTTATGAACGAGCAGCAGACTATTATCGCGCCAAACAGCAAATGAAAACAGCAAGACACTATATATTAAATGGTATTCAAAGCATGCAAGCATGGGGAGCCGAAACGATTGCTAGAAGATGGGAAAGTGATTATCAAGTAAATCGCCAACCAGAAAGTCAGCGTAGACAATCACTTACGTTTGATATGATGACTGTATTTGAGACGACCCAATCTTTTGCAACAGCCATTCGCATGGAGGATCTCCTGCATAACATATTGTTTTCCCTGTTAAAGCATGTAGGGGCAGATAGTGGTTACTTTATTCATAAACAGCAGCAGCAACTACTGGTGTTGGCAAAGGCAGAAGCTGCGGAAAATGCCTTTACGCTGTATGAGCAACAAAAAATAGAGGACTTTAGTGCGAATATGCAGTCTATTATACGCTATGTTCTTAAAAGCAAAGAACATGTGATTATTCAAAATGCTCAAAAGACACAGCATCCTCTTTTATCTTATTCAACGGCGAAATCTATTCTTTGCTTACCGATTGTTCATCAAAATGAAATTATTTCGATTTTATATTTTGAGAATACGTTGCTGACAAATGCCTTCCATCCATCTCATGTCCAGCTTCTGAAAGTCATAGCTGCTCAAATTGCCGTATCTTTTGAAAATGCCAAAATATATGGGGATTTAGAAAAGCGAGTACAGCTACGTACAAAGGAATTGGATGAAACCAATCGGCACTTGAAAAAAATGAATGAACGTTTAAAAAAAAATGAACTGGAACGCAAAAAACTTTTGCATAGTATTTCTCATGAGCTACGTTCCCCACTAACCTCTACTTTAGGATATATAGAATTGATGCTTGAGGGCGTTATCGTGGAGGAAGCGGCTAAAGAGAAATACTTACTAAGAAGTAAGGAAAGGCTACTATCATTAAACAGCTTAATTCAAGACTTGTTTGATTTAGCGAATCTAGAAGCGGGTAGAGCAGAATTTTCTTATACAGAGGTAAAGGCAAAGGAATTATATCAACAAATGGCAAATCGATATAAGGATGACATCAAACGGTCAGGATTAACCTATAGTGCTCACTTTTATGGTCATCAGGAAGCACAGCTACTGATTGATGAGACAAGAATCAACCAGGTGATTGAAAATATGATGACTAATGCGATGAAATATACATCAAGTGGTGGTATTCAATTGTCCATGCATGTGGAGGACAAGCATTTGATTTGTTCGATAGCCGATAGTGGTGTTGGTATTGCTGAGAGGGATTTACCTTTTATCTTTGATAGCTATTATCGAGCTACCCATATCCATGCATCCGATTCACATGGGATCGGATTAGCCATTTGTAAGCAAATTGTGCACCAGCATAATGGCGAAATTTTTGTTGAAAGCATTGAAAATGAAGGAAGCATATTTAGCTTTACATTACCATTAGCGAAAGTATTGGTAAATAGTTAACAAGAGTGATGAGCCTTATCTTAATGCTCATCACTCTCTTTTATAGACGAATTGATAGCCAAATCCTCTCACCGTTTGAATCCATTTTGGTTTAGAGGGGACATCTTCAATTTTGCGCCGAAGGGTACTAATATGGACAGAGACAGTTTTCAAATCGGTGACACCGTCATAGCCCCAAACATGGTCAATGAGCTGGTCAACACTAATCACTTGATTTGCATGCTCCATTAGAAAAAAGAGGAGCAGTTTTTCCTTTGTGAACAAGTTTAGAAGCTGACCATCTTTATAGACGTTTTTTTCGTCAAAATGAATAGATAAATTATCAATATGTACAACATGATTTTGCTTAGATGGGATTCTTCTTTTTAAATTGGCTTGAACACGTGCCAATAATTCTTTCGGAATAAATGGCTTTGTTATATAATCGTCTGCCCCAACCTCAAAGCCTTCAAGCTTTTGTTCAATTAAATGATTGACGGTCACAAAGATGATAATGGCATCCGATACTTCTCGGATTTTTTTGGCTAGCTCAAAGCCTGTACCATCCGGTAAATTAACATCTAACAAGATTAAATCGGGTTGTTGCGTGCCAACGAGATGCCAACCAGTGGATAGGGAGGGTGCCTTTGATACTGTATAGTTAGCATTCACTAGCGTTAGCGATAAAACTTCCATAATATCTATGTCATCTTCTACTATTAAAATCTTCTCGTTCACCATATCACTAAATCTCCTTCCTATTATAAAATATACCAACTTTTATCTCGGATGGGAAAGAGAAGGTTTAGCGCTTGTGTCATTTTAACACTGCAATATCCTATAGAGCAAAGCAATCAGGGAGGACTGTTTATGGCTAATAAACAGCAAGAGGCTGGGACAGAACTCCATTATTTTGAAAAATAGCGAAAATAGATAATAGTTTTTTCGCCTCATTGAGTTAAATATTTCTTCCTAAATCAAAAAAATGTCAGACCGATTGTATCTTGGTCTAACATTTTTTCTTTTTGTCCCAGCCTCCTCCAACATCATGAATCGAGGTGTGCGATTGCATTTAGCATGTCATCACGGACGGCCTCCCAAAATTGCTGTTGAACATCGTCACAATATGTGTAAAGCTCCTTATGTTGTATATGCTCATAGAGAGCAGCAATAGCTTCTTGATGAAAATAAAGGCGATGATTTAATCCTGCTCGTTCTTCTTCGATACAAAATAGCTTATAGATATCAGCTAATCGCTCAAACTTTGCTAATTTTTGTGTGATGGTCTCATATTGTGTTTGATGAAAGCGTCCAACAGATGAGGTCATCGAAATCTTAGTTCGATGCTCCATCTGTAATGTGCGAAACTCCTCAAGACGTATCGCCACACGATACCAAAATTCATAACGGGTCGGTAATTCTTTTAGTTCATAGGTCAGTAAAGATTTTAAAATTGAATGCACTTGTTCATATGTATCGATGATCTTCTCGGATTCTTTAAAAATGCCAAACATACAACCACCCCCATACAGTGTAATACTACAAGATGAGATGAAACTCCTTTCAATATCAGCGTTATTTTCAATCCTTTTTATTTTATGAATAAGTAGCCTCGAGTAGGATTTAGGAGGTAATGATTTAGTTTTACATAAATTATCGCAAAATTCCCTTTTTTAAAACGAGTTTCTTAGAAAATGCAAATAGGCATTTACAAAATGAAATTAAATGTGTTAACTTTTATATTGTTATTAGTTAACACAAAGAGGGGGAGGTTAACAATGCGACATTTTTGGGTTGTAGGCACAGATACGGATGTTGGTAAAACGATGGTCACTACTATGTTGATGTGTCATTTGCAAAGGCAGGGTTTGCAAGTCACACCCTATAAGCCCGTGCAAACAGGTGAGGTATACGAAAATGGGCATGGCTATTATCATGATACAGCTATGTATGAAAAGCATTCTTTACAAAAGCTGCAACAAGAGCATATTAATAGCTATTCATTGAAGGAAGCGGCATCACCGCATTATGCTGCCAAGCTAGAGGGACAGTCAATTGATGTCAAAGAGCTATTACAGCAAATTCAATTTTTACAAGATGCTTACGATATCGTGATATGCGAGGGGGCTGGTGGGCTCTTTGTTCCTTTCACTGCTCCAAATGGTACGACTCTGCTTGATGTTATTGTCAGTAGCAAGCTGCCAGTCGTGTTGGTCACAAGGACATCACTTGGGACGATCAATCACACATTGTTAACGATGGAGGCATTGCGCGCTCGTCAAATTGATATTCTTGGCATTGTCTTTAATGGAGACACGGGTAGCAGTATAGAACAAGACAATATACAAACAATTTTACAGTACTATCCTATACCTTATGCCATTATTCCACAGCTGAAGGACAAGTCACAGCTAATGGATTATGCCATGACACACACTACTTTGTTTGAAAGGCTCTTTCACTATGAATCAAGCATTAACTGACTTGCAGGCAAGAGATTTACGACATGTTTGGCATCCGTGCTCACAGATGAAGGATTACGAAGCATTTCCGCCAATCGTCATAAAAAAAGGGCAAGGTGTGTGGCTTTATGATGAACATAATCATCGTTATTTGGATGCTGTATCCTCTTGGTGGGTTAATTTATTTGGACATGCCAATCCGCGAATTAGCCAAGCTTTAAGTGAGCAAGCATTTACATTAGAGCATACAATTTTCGCTAATTTCACACATGAACCAGCCATAAATTTAGCTGAAAAATTAGCAGCTTTAGCACCTCAAGAATTACATAAAGTCTTTTTTGCAGATAATGGCTCGTCTGCTATTGAGGTGGCATTGAAAATGAGCTTTCAATACCATATGCAGACAGGAAAACCAGCGAAACAGCGCTTCCTCGCTTTGACAGATGCCTATCATGGGGAAACCATTGGTGCTTTATCGGTAGGAGGGGTAGGGCTATACAATGAAGTATATCAACCTCTTTTATTAGATACTGTTCGTGCCAAAGGGCCAGATTGCTTCCGTTGCCCATTTCAGGAAGAGCCAACAAGCTGCCAAGCGCCATGTAGTCAATTTGTAGAGGAACAGCTTCAAGCACATCATGAGGAAATTACGGCCGTTATTATTGAACCGCTTATTCAGGCCGCAGCAGGTATGAAAATGTATCCACCTATCTATTTGCAGCGCTTGCGAGCATTATGTTCACACTATGAGGTCCATTTCATCGCGGATGAGATTGCTGTCGGTTTTGGTCGGACAGGTACGTTATTTGCCTGTGAGCAGGCGGACATCACCCCAGATTTTATGTGTTTATCAAAGGGATTAACAGGCGGTTATTTACCGTTATCTGTTGTCTTAACAACCGATCAAATCTATAACGCTTTTTATGACGACTATGGAACGATGAAGGCATTTTTACATTCACATAGTTATTCAGGCAATACCTTGGCCTGTCGTGTCGCACTTGAAGTGTTAACAATGTTTGAAGAGGAGCAAGTGATGGAGATGATTCAACACAAAGGACAACAAATGCGAGAATTAGCCATGGCAGCCTTTCATGATATTCCGTATGTGGGGGAGTATCGACAAGTTGGTTTAGTGGGAGCTATTGAACTTGTCGCCAATCGACAGACAAAGGAACCATTCGCTAGTGAGGAACGGATCGGCTATCACATTTATCAGCGAGCTTTAGCAAAAGGTCTACTCATCAGACCTCTCGGCAATGTTTTATATTTTATGCCACCCTATATTATTTCTGAAGAAGAAATGTCCTTCATGATTCAAACAACGAAAGAAACGATCGAACAGTTTTTCCAAGATAGGGGGGCTAAGGTTGGTTAAGCGACATCAGACATTAGCACTTGTCATGATCGCCATGTTTGCAGCACTAACAGCGATTGGGGCGTTTATTAAAATTCCATTGCCTGTTGTACCGTTTACATTACAAATTGTTGTTGTATTTTTAGCAGGGTGTTTGTTGGGTAGTCGGAATGGTTTTTATAGTCAGCTTGTCTATATCGGTGTGGGCTTAGTAGGCTTACCTGTTTTTACACAGGGCGGTGGCTTTACGTATGTCCTACAGCCAACATTTGGTTATCTAATTGGCTTTGCCCTAGCTGCCTATGTCATTGGGTTCATCATTGAAAGAATAGAGAACCCAACGAAAAAGCATTTTATTGGAGCAACGATTATAGGACTTATCATTATTTATATGGTGGCTATTCCTTATTTATATATAGCATTAAATTTCTGGTTAGATATGAAATCAAGCTGGTCACATGTTTTTGTCATCGGCTTTTTCAGTAGTATTATCGCTGATGTTTGCTTAGCAATAACATCAGCCCTATTGGCAGAAAGAATGTATAAAGTATTTCATTCGGCAAGAACTGTGAACATTTCACACGTGGAGGGGGAGAAGATAGGATGAATTATTACCAATTAGCACAAGAAGTAATTGCTGGCAAGATCATTAGCAATGAGGAGGCACTTGCTCTCTTAAATAGTGAGGATGATGAGCTATTACAGCTAATGGACGGTGCTTTTGTCATTCGGAAGCATTATTATGGTAAAAAAGTAAAACTGAATATGATTATGAATGCCAAAAGTGGCTATTGTCCTGAGGATTGTGGTTATTGCTCTCAATCTTCTAAATCAACTGCTCCTATTGAAAAATATCCTTTTATTACAAAAGAGGAAATTTTGGCTGGTGCTAAACGAGCGTTTGACAATAAAATTGGGACGTATTGTATTGTTGCAAGTGGTCGAGGGCCAACACGTAAGGATGTCAATGTAGTGAGCGAGGCAGTTGCGGAAATTAAAGAAAAGTATGGCTTGAAGGTTTGTGCTTGTCTAGGCTTATTAAAAGAAGAGCAGGCACAGCAATTAAAGGCAGCTGGAGTGGATCGCTACAATCATAATTTAAATACATCAGAGCGCCATCATGCCTTCATCACAACCTCCCACACGTATGAGGATCGTGTTAATACGGTGGAGATAGTGAAAAAGCATGGAATTTCACCTTGCTCTGGTGCCATTATTGGGATGAAGGAAACGAAGGAGGATGTTGTCCAGATTGCACGTGCCCTTCATCAATTAGATGCTGATTCTATTCCTGTAAACTTTTTGAACGCAATAGATGGTACAAAGCTGGAAGGAACAAAGGAATTAAATCCTCGCTACTGTTTAAAGGTTTTAGCATTATTTCGTTACATCAATCCGACAAAGGAAATTCGCATTTCTGGAGGGCGAGAAATCAATCTAGGCTCACTTCAGCCACTTGGTCTCTATGCAGCCAATAGTATTTTTGTAGGGGATTATTTAACAACAGCTGGTCAAGAAGCAAATAGTGATTATCGTATGTTGGAGGATTTAGGCTTCGAGATTGAATTAACGCAACAGCAAGAAAAAGCATTTTGTTAAGCTTATGAAAGAAAAATCTACTACTACAGCAAAACCGTACTTCTGTGCGGTTTTTTGCTTTAGGTGGATAGAAATCAAAAAGTGGTGGATAAACATCAAAAAAACAGTGGATAGAAATAAAAAAATGATGGATAGATCTGATATCACTAGCTGTTTTTATACCTATAAAAGAAAGGTTTTCACAAATTGTTCAATGAAAGCGTTTTGAAATTGAACAGTTTGTGAAGAACTTCACATAAAGCTTTCTTTTTGAAAAAAACAGCGTAAAATAAGAATCAAGTAAGGAATTGTTATAAAACAGTTGATAAGTAGTCTCACAAATTTTGGTGGTTGTTATATTACAAAAATAATGGGAGAAGGGAGCTTTTCATATGTGGGTTATTACAGTATTTGATAAAAAGGATGTCCGAATTTTTGAGTATACAAACAAAAATGAGGCAACAGAAGCTTTAGCAAAATTCAAGAAAAATGCAGTGTTAACATATACAAAATAAATTGCTTTTGAGACAGCCCTCTCCTGATAGAGGGCTGTTTTTTATGAACAACAAAAAACCGTATAAGCGTTTATGAAAAGCGTTTATACGGTTGCTATTTTTATAAAATACTTGCTAAACGTTTAATCCCCTCTCGGATGACTTCAGGTGTTGCATTTGTATAGTTGAGACGCATTGTATTGACATTCGTTTTAGATGTATAGAATGGATCTCCAGGCACAAAGGCAACCTTTTGTTCCATCGCTTTCTGGAATACATCAAGGGCTGATGTACCATCCTTCATTGTTGCCCAGATGAACATGCCTCCCTCAGGTTTTGTATATTCTACATGGGCAGGGAAAAACTCTTGCATCGCATCAAGCATCGCTTCGGATTGATTTTTATATAATGTAATAATTTTTTTGACATGTTCCGAATAGTCATTACTTGCTAAATAATCGTAGATGATATATTGCGAGAAAATATTTGTATGCAGATCAGACGCTTGCTTAGCTGTTTCAATATGCTGTAAAAGCTCTTTATTTTTTGTAATGATAAAACCAAGTCGCATACCAGGTGTGACCGTTTTAGAGAAAGAACCTAGTAAAATACTATTATCTAATTTTCCAGCACCGATATATGGAAGCGGCTCTCCTTGGAAACGTAACTCTCCATATGGATCATCCTCAATTAAAGCAACATCGTATTTTGCCACTATTTCGCAAATTTGCTCACGCTTTTCTTTCGAGTATGTGAGCCCTGTTGGGTTTTGGAAGTTAGGCACCGTATAAATGAATTTTACATTTGGTTGTTGTAGCGCACGTTCTAACTCTTCTAAGTTAAGACCATCGTTTTCAAGTGTTACCCCATAGAAAGTAGGCTCACTTAATGTAAAGGCTTGAATGGCTCCTAAGTATCCAGGCTCTTCGATGATAATGCCATCGCCTTTATTGATGAGTACTTTACTAATCAGTTCAAGAGCTTGCTGTGAGCCTGTTGTAATAAAGACATCTTCAGCTTGTACATCAAGCCCATGCACGCGTTGGTACTTTGCGGCAATGTACTCACGTAATGGTGCATAACCTTGTGTGGAAGAATATTGAAATAGTCGGCTACCATTTTCCGTAATAGCATGATCTACGGATGCTCTTAACGCATCAATAGGGAAAGAAATGGGATTTGGAAGTCCGCCTGCAAAGGAAATAACATCCTCTGCATCTGTTACTTTCAAAATATTTCGAATAAATGAGGATGGTGTTTTTAAGATTCTTTCAGAATATTGCATAATGATCGGTCCTTTTTTTCTGATTTTTTAAAAATTATATCATTGTCATCGTGTGCATACAATATTATCATTGTATGCAAGACAATTAAACTATTGTATGCAAATTAAGAGAAAGAAGGGCTTAGTGAATGCCTATTAATTCATTTGACGAGTATCCAATGAGTTGGAAGCCAGATATTCGCAATATTTCTGCCCCATTATATATAGCTATTGCGCACCAACTGGAACAAGACATAAAAGATGGAAAGCTAATGCCAGGAACGAAACTTCCTCCACAACGCGAATTAGCTGATTTTTTAGATGTGAATTTAAGCACCATTACACGAGCTTTTAAGCTGTGTGGACAAAAAGGATTCATTTATGCCTCGATTGGCAGCGGGACATTTGTTTCCACAGATGCGGCTAGCAATAAAATGTTACTGCCAGCCAATCATGCAACACCTATGATTGAAATGGGTTCTGTTTTACCAGACAACCTGGTCAATGATGATATTGCACGCTTTATGAAAAAGATGTTGAACGAGCCTAGTTTTAGCAAGCTATTTCAGTATGGTCGGCCTGAGGGCAATGCTTGGCAAAATGAAGCCGTGATGAAGCTATTCGAATTGGTGAATTTTCAAACAGATCAGCCTATTTTGCTCGGTGCAGGGGGACAAAATGCCATTGTGGGCACACTGGCAGCTTTATTTCAGCCAGGCGACCGTATTGGGACAGATCCCATTACTTATGCTGGTATTAAAACAGCAGCCAATATGTTAGGTATACAGCTTGTAGCTATTCAACAATGTCAAGGAGAAATGACCAGAGAAGGATTGCTATATGCCTGTAAAAATGAGCATATTAAAGGAATCTATGTGATCCCTGATTTTCATAATCCAACGACACATACGATGTCGGTGGAGACACGAAAAATGATTGCTGAAGTGGCTAGGCAGAAGGATTTGCTTGTGATTGAGGATGCGATTTATAGCTTTCTTAAAGAACAGCCACTTGCACCCATTGCTTCTTTTGCACCCGATAAGGTTATTTATATCGCTAGCCTGTCCAAGACGCTCTCGCCAGGTTTACGCTTATCTTTCCTTGTGACACCTTCAGCATTAAGGAAAAAAATAATGGAAACGCTCTATAATATCAATATTTCAGTGTCACCGCTCATGCTGGAACTAGCAGCAAGATTGATTCATGAAGGCGTGGCACAAACGATTTTAGAAAAGCACCGAGCATATGCGAAGCAGCAAAATGCGCTTGTTAATAAATATTTAGGCGATTACGACATTTTAGGGGAGGAGGAATGTATTTTTAGGTGGTTATACTTGCCTGATAAATTTACGGGAGTTCAATTTGAATTGCTAGCCTCCAAAGCCGGCGTACAAGTCTATGCAGCGGAACGTTTTGCTGTAGGCAATACAAAGCCAGTGAATGCCGTACGTTTAGCGATTGCAGCGCCAGAAGCTCAACTGGAGCAAGCTTTAATTATTTTAAAGGATCTGCTAGAAAGTAATGGTGATTATGCATTTGTTGACTAAAGGTCATCAAGCGTATAATAAAGCTAAGAGAGAGAAGAGGTGATGGACATGACGCATAAAGGGCGTGTTATTTTTCATGTGGATATGAATAGTTTCTATGCTTCGGTAGAGCAAGCACATGATCCAAGCTTAAAAGGGAAGCCAATCGCCATTGCGGGCAACCCAAAAGAGCGACGTGGCATTTTAGTAACCTGTTCCTATGAAGCAAGAGCGCTTGGCATTTATACAACAATGACTGTCCATGAAGCGAAGCGTAAATGTCCTGAACTATTGTTATTGCCTCCAGATTTTAAAAAATATCGTCAAGCATCCAAAGAAATGTTTACCATTCTTCGTAGCTACACTCCTTTAGTGGAGCCTGTTTCGATTGATGAGGGCTATATGGATGTGACAGCGTTAAGTAAGGAGCAACATGCATTAAGTATTGCCCAGGAAATACAAGAGCGCATTTTAGCTGAGCTTGATTTACCTTGCTCTATCGGTATTGCACCAAATAAATTTTTAGCAAAAACAGCTTCTGATATGAAGAAACCGTTGGGAATTACCGTACTACGAATACGGGATATTGAACAGCAGCTTTGGCATCGAGAGGTTGTTGATATGCATGGAATTGGAGCTAGTACGGCCAAAAAATTAAATGTACATGGCATATTTACGATTGGTGATTTGGCGAAAACGGAAGAGTTTAGGATGAAGCAAATTTTAGGAAAGAATGGTGTGCGATTGCGGGCAAGAGCTAATGGGGTGGATCAACGTATGGTCGATCCTGAAGCGGTTTTTGATACGAAAAGCGTAGGAAATTCAACAACTTTACCTGAAGATGTAACAGATGTCCGTGCACTACATAAAACAATAGAAGGTCTGTGTAAAAAGGTGGTTGAACGACTTGAGGCAAAACGGTTAGCGGGCTCCACTGTAAGTATTCAAATACGGGATGCAAGTTGGCATAATCACACACGATCAAAAACAATGTCTAATGTTCTTTATCGTTTTGAAGATATCTATGACATTGCTTGTGCCTTGTTTGATAAGCATTGGGATGAGTCTCCAGTAAGGCTTTTAGGCGTGACGGTTTCTAATGTAGTGGATCGTAAGGATTACTCGCAACAATTATCGATATTTGATTTTCAAGAACATGTAAAAGATGAACCTATTCTCAAAATCGTGGATGAAATTGAGGGACGTTTTGGGAAGGGGGTTATAAAACGTGGTGTAGATTTAGGGAAACGTTCATCCTATCAATCACAAACAAGCTTTAGTAAGGATTTTTTAGATGACCATGATTGAAAATGAAGGCAGGTGTATACATGCGATACAAAACATATGGAGATGTCCATAATCCTCTAATGCTGTTTATTCATGGAGGTGGAGTCGGTGGCTGGATGTGGGAACAACAAGTTCAGCATTTTTCTAATTATCACTGTGTTGTTCCAGAGCTGTTGTCACAAGATGCATTCTCCATTGAGCAGAGTGCCAGAGAGCTTCTCCAGCTTCTAGAAGAAAAGGCGACTGGAAAGCCCGTCATACTGATTGGATTCTCTTTAGGAGCACAAATCGCTATTCAAATGCTAAGTATAAAGCCTAGTTTAATCGATTTTACCATTATCAATAGTGCACTTGTAATACCTTCTCCAGCTATGGAATGGATGCTTCAACCGTTCATTCGGCTGACATTTCCACTTATAAAAAATAAAACATTTGCGAAACTTCAAGCTAAAGCCCTATACATCAATGATCTTGATTTTGAACGCTATTATCAAGAGAGTGCTACGATGAAAGTAGAGACATTGATTCAAATTTTGAGAGAAAATATGCTGTTTTCCATCCCGCATGATTTTCATAAAGCCCAAGGGAAAATTTTAATAACGGTAGGAGCTAAAGAGAAAAGCATTATGAAAAAATCAGCTAAAGCTCTTGTTCAAAGTCATCCAAATAGTCATGGTGTCATATTGCACAACATTGGTCATGGAGTATCATTAGCCCAACCTGCATTTTTCAACCATTTTGTAGAAAATTGGATTAAGAATGGTCAACTACCTGAGGGGACAGTGATTCAATAGGGAGGCTCCATTATGAATATTCAAACTCATAATGGAGTTGACAGGAAAAGTGTATTTAAGCTTGAAAATAATGAGGATATAAATCTTTATGCTGTAACATCCAGTCCTTCATCTCTACAATCATTTCCTCATAGCCAGGGACAACAAAGGAGAAGTCATTTCTAGTATTCATTAATGTTTTATTGACATTAACGAGCCGATGAGGAAGAATTTTTATGTTGCTGTCCATAAAGTGTTTATTCAATAGTTGAAGTAAGTCGTATTTTGAAATATTCGTAGTATTGACGAGATGATAGAGTCCTGTTAAATCTTCTTGGACAGCCCGTTCAATGGCTTTTGCTAATGTAAGTGTAGTTACTCCAGTCCAAATAGCCCCCGTATAACCGTGAATGGGACCTTTTTGTTGCATAAACCAATTGAATAGTCCGATGCCATCGTTTTTTAAATCAGGGCCAATAATCGAGTTACGAAATGTTAAATGCTTGTTGTGCTCAATCTCCCCCAAGCCTTTTGTGCGATCATAAAAAGTTTCACCGTCTCCTATGCTAGTTTCATAGTAGGGGGCATTTTTCCCTGAAAATACGCAATCAGTACTTAGATGAATCAGCTTAGTTTGTCGGTTTTCTAGGAGAGAGACAATGGCATGCGGTAAATAACTATTCAGCCAAATGCTTTGTGCAGGATATACCGTACAAGCTTCGTTTAAGACACCAATACAATTAATGACGACATCAAAATCATGATCTACTAACAACGACCGTAAAAATATAGCGTCCATCACATCGCCCATTATATGGTTCCCAGATGGGAAAGGGGTTCTAGCGTAAGTTGTCACATCATGCCCTTGTTCACATAAATAGATGGCAATGGTATGGCCAGCCATGCCAGTAGCGCCGAGCACTAAGAATTTCATGGCGTTCCTCCAGTCCAATAAAGAAGCTCTTCTTGAATAAGCGGTAATGTTAATAATTTTTCTTTGATGTCAGCCACACTTAATTGTTGTGTATTGTTGGAGTTATATTCATCGGTTAATGTAATTTTAGGAGAGCCCTCATCGAGGTATTTTCCATAATTTAAATCCCGATTATCTGCAGGGATTCGATAAAAATTGCCCATATCAACGGCTTTTGCCGATTCTTCTTTTGTACATAATACCTCATACATTTTTTCCCCATGCCGTGTCCCAATAATTTGGATGGCATTGTTTGCCTGAAAAATCTCAAGTAATGCTTGAGCTAAATTGGCTATTGTTGCTGCGGGAGATTTTTGTACCATAATATCTCCATTTTGTGCATGTGAGAAAGCGTACAATACTAATTCAACGGCCTCATCAAGAGTCATCATAAAACGTGTCATGTTTGGATCTGTAATCGTTAACGGCTTTCCAGCTTTTATTTGTTCAATAAATAAGGGAATGACAGAGCCCCGTGAAGCCATAACATTGCCATATCTAGTGCCACAAATGAGCGTATGATGAGGATCAACCATTCGGGATTTAGCGATAAACGTTTTTTCCATCATCGCTTTGGATATTCCCATGGCATTGACAGGGTAGGCTGCTTTATCTGTAGAGAGGCAGATCATTTTCTTGACACCAGCCTGAATGGCAGCTGTTAGGACATGATCGGTTCCTAAAATATTAGTTTTCACAGCTTCTAAAGGGAAAAATTCGCAGGAGGGAACTTGCTTAAGAGCAGCGGCATGGAACACATAGTCCACATTATACATAGCAGTATGGATGCTTTGAATATCACGGACATCTCCGATATAAAATTTGATTTTACTATGCTGATAGAGCTTGCGCATATCATCTTGCTTTTTTTCATCCCTTGAAAAAATACGAATTTCCTTAATATCCGTATTGAGGAAGCGCTTTAGTACAGCGTTACCAAAAGAGCCAGTGCCTCCCGTAATCAGTAATATTTTATTTGTAAACATTGTATGGTTCATTACACCTCCTGCATGCTTTTATTTCAATCCTCTTTGGTGTAGATCACATTCTGAGTTTTCTCTAGGATAGTTGTACCAGTAAGCAAATTCGTTTGTATATTTACTTGTCGGATTTTTATCCATGAGGGCACAATTAAAATCCCAATCTCCTGCTATATCTTTGCGTATTGTAAATTTTGCATCCCCAATTAAACTTCTTCGAATGATTTTAAATTGTCCGGGTAAGGAATAGCGATTCGATTCATCTTTAATAAAGGCGAAGCCATTTTTAATGATCATGTTGTAATAGTAAACATCAAATGTGCCATCCACTTGTGCTAATACATTGCGAATAGCTGGCAAGTAGTGGTCATCGCTATCGATGATGGCTATATAGTCTCCTGTCGCCTCTGCAATGCAGCGATTATAAGCAACACTAGCCCCAAGGTTCGTTGGATGCACGATGATTTTTAAAGCTGCACAGTTTTTTTGGTAGTCCTGTAAAATGGCTAATGTATTGTCAGTAGAACCATCATCCACAATGATAATTTCATAGGCATATTCTTTAGGAATACTGTCAAGCATTGTTAAGATCCATTCTTCGCTATTAAACGCAGGTGATAAAAAACTTATCTTCATTTTATCCCTCCATTCTTTATCTAGTAGTAGAGTTCTTCTATGTGACTGAGCAGATTCTTTAATACAATATGCGTGGACATAGAGCTATTGTAGGCAATTGCTTGTTTTAGGAAGTTTTTAAGAGAGACGCTTTTCTGTATACGATTTCTGTTTACTAGAGAACAAGCAGGATAGGGGCAAAAATTTACTAAGGTATGCACGTTTAGCAGGAAGGGTCATAAACTAGCTAGAGCGCTTTTTTAGAAAGAGGGATACAATGTCAAAAAGGATCGCATTTATTTGTAGCGTGGAATCTTATAAACTGTCTGATGCACATATTTTCAAAGATTTGTGTCTCGTGCCTATTTTGCTAGGGGAGGAATTAGGCTATGAAGTAAGTATTGTGACAACAGAGATGAATGAAGCCCTTCTTCAACAGGCCTTTCCAACTGTAAAATTTGAGTCCATACCATTTGAGAAGGATTATGTGGCGAATATGAATGCTTATTTAGCCAAGCATGCCAAGGACATTGACATTGCCTTTGCCATAGGGCCGTATCCATCTTATTTAGCCATTCTGAAAACCTATAAGCATTATAATCCGCAAGGAAAAATTTATATGAAGTTAGATGTAAATCGATTTTGGTTACATCGATTAAAATCCTATCCATACTTTTTAGAGCTACTGCAATTATGTGATCTGCTATCCTCCGAATGTGTGTCCATTCAAACCGCTATTCAAGTGTATTCGCAATTAGCGATTAAACATATCCCCAATGGCTTTTATGAGCATTTTCCCACAGCACCCGTGTCCTTTCATGACAAGGAAAATAGAATTTTAGCAGTGGGGCGCTTAGATGCACCAGAGAAGCAAACGATTTTGACAGTCAAAGCCTTTCTAGCTGCCCAGCTTCCAGACTGGGAGCTTCGTTTAGTAGGACCGATGTCTGCCTCCTATCAAGAGGAGCTAAGGCAGTTGCTAGATGGCCATCCAACTGCCGCTCAAGTAACGATGGTAGGGCCTATTTATGATAAGGTGCAATTAGAAGAAGAGTACCGTAAGGCTAAAATTTTTTGTTTAACATCTGTAGTAGAATGCTATGCCCATGTTTTTGCAGAGGCTGCTAAAAATGGCTGCTATATCGTGACTACTGATGTTGATGGGGCTGCTGATATTACAATGCAACAACGCTTCGGTACAATTCATCCGACACATGATTGGGAGGGGATTGGTCGGACATTGCAGCAAGTTGCCACACAGGAATCATTGCTGGCCGATACTTGTGTACAGCTTCAAGCATTTGCTAGAAAGGAATTAAATTGGTGCCATATTGTGAAAAGGGTTGCTGAATATTTAAATGAATAAACAATCCTCTCTCGATTTTGAAGACTATTCTTTTCTTTATACCATTATTTCCTATATAATAAAAACTAGATTCATCATGTTAGACAATCATGGGAAGACACAAGGGGAGACAGGAATGGAAATACAACAAGCGACAATGCATGAACTAGAGGATTTATCGAAACTGTTTGATGAATATCGTCAATTTTATGGGATCGAGCCAGATATAAGCAGCGCCAAGGCATTTTTACAATTACGATTGGCTTTAAAAGAGTCTGTCATTTTTGTAGCATTGGTAGATGGCAAGATGATTGGATTTACACAATTGTATCCAACATTTTCATCCATCGCTTTACAATGTGCCTATATTTTAAATGATATTTATGTAACAGAAGATGCTAGAGGCCTAGGGGTGGGCAAGGCATTGATGGAAAAGGTTTTTCGATATTGTGAGCAGCAAGGTGCTCGCTATGTCACACTGCAAACGGCGGCTGATAATGTAAATGCACGTAAACTCTATGAAAAGCTTCATATGAAGCAAGATGAATATTGTAATTATGTGAAATATTTTATGTAGGTGGAACTTGCCAGCATCTCGTCTTCGGATGAAGATGCTTTTTTTTATCAAAACATCCCCTAGATAGCAAATAGTATCTAGGGGATGTTGCTTGATGTTACTTATTTAATTTCAAGTGTATATGGTTGTGTGCTTGCTTTGCCATAATACTCACTGACTTCAATATAGTATTTACCAGCTTGTAGTTCAACTGTACCAACTTCAGTATCGCCAGCTCCGTAAAGATCGAAGGTTTTAACGGTTTTTCCGTTCGCATCAATCACTCGGATCACACCATCTAATGCTTTTTCCGTTTGAAGTGAAAAAACGACATCGCGTTTTTGGACATTATTAAACTCAAAATAGTCCTTATCACCGAAAGGAATACCTGCATTTAAATATTGAGTTGCAACCCATTTATCATCTTTTTTTGTCAGGGCAGATGGTTTTGTTGGTACACCATTCACTAATTCAGAATCTGCATCTTCATCTGCTTGCTGATGGTTGAACATCGTTAAAGTATACGGTTGTACAGACACTTGACCAAGACCCATGCTGTTGACAAGGATAAAATAACCGCGGTCTTTTTTGGCTTTGAAGGATGTATTTACATCTGTTGTTCCACCCATTCCAAGTAATAATTCAAGAATATTATCGCTTAGTCCAAATGGAATTTCTGTTTCCATTTCTTTCGGATCAATTTTCTTATTGCCGTTCGTATCTTCTATAATAGAGCCAGCAAATTTTAACTCTTTTTGAAGCTCTTTTGGTAGTTGAGCTAATTGTTCATTTGTAAATGGGGTAGAAGAAAGAAGCAGACTCATCACTTCATCATTGCCTTCTTGCTTATAGTAGTAATAATCTACATCATCTTGATAAATAAGATGGTCTTTATAAGTCGTACCTGGCTGAACTTTCAGCGCTTTTGCTTCCTCATGATTGTCTGGATTGTAATCTGCTGGAATATCACCGATTTTTTTTGTTTTCAACGTATAAGGTTCAGCAGATCGTTCTCCAGCATTGACAACAGCGACCACATAGGTTTTATCCTTTTTCAATGGGATGACCTTTGCATCATTTTCATTTCCAGTCGAACCAAGCAGTAGTGCTAGTAATCCAAGGTCATTTGTTAAGGAAGAAACAGGGATTAATTCCTTTGCTTCCTCATCATATTCAAATACGGTACCAGCAGGCTTTTGGTTCATCCCTTTGATAAAGCTGAAACTATAAAGGGCATCTTCCTTCGTTTTAAATAAGAAATAATCCTCATCATAGTCTGTTTGGAAATAAGCTTTCTTATTTTCACCAATTTCAAAGCGTATAGCCTGTTTTATAATCGGCTCAACATTTTCTAGATTCCCTGACGCCGTTGGATTCATTAGCATACCCATTAGGCTGTCAATTTCATTGCGTTTTTTAGTTTTACTTGGTGTAATCGGTAATTGTCCCTCTGGCATTCCTTCTTCTAACATGGCTTCATTTAGCGGTAGCCCATCTTCGTCTGGTGGAAGGGTAACCACTTCACCTTTTAATGTGTAAGGAATCATCGATTCACTAACCGTTTCTTCTTTTTCAATACCACCACTAAAGAACATTTCCATAGAAAACTCACTATTACTGTCATTAGAGACACTTAAAACATATTCCTGATCCGGTACAGCATCGATAATCATGCTAACTGCTTCACCTTTCGCTGTACCATTTGCTGTTTGCATAGGATAGGCTTGTTCTTCCTCGCTGTCATCAATTTTAGCTTGCTCAGCTTCTTCTGGTGGTATCGGCTGAAAGTCATCCTTAAGATAAAGCTCCATAGAGGCTGTGACACCTGGAATACCCGACAGGTCGAATTGTAATGTCGTTGGTTCTTTTACAGAGAATGTGAAATAATCTTGATCTCGTTGTTGATCTTTTGACAGAAGGGTATAGTTTTTGCCTGCCGTACTATAAGGGAACTTATTTATCGGCGCCATAGTAGATTTATCTAATGTATCAATTGGCAAGCTCTTCGTCGTTTGTGCTGTAAACGTGTAAGTAGATTTGCCTTTTAAGCTATAGCTACCATTATGATCTTTGACAGCAATTAAAAGCGTCCCTTTTTGATCTGCTTTAAATAAATAACCTTCTTTTTTTCCTACGCGAACATCATTGACATGAATCGGCTCTACTTCACCCTTATGATTATTTGGGTAGAAATATAAATCAAAGGCATAATCATATTTGTTTGCACCTTTTAATGTTAGCTGAGCATATTCATTTGCGTCTAAATCGACTTTATACCATTTCTTTTCATCTTGCTGCTCGAAAGCGCCGTGTTCGATATTTAACGTATTTTTAGCAAGAACTTTAGCGTTTTGTATGCGTTCTTCTTTCGACTCTGAATAGTGTTTAGGTAGTTTATTTAAATCGAATTGCAATGCTTTGACTGGATCGATTAGTCCATGACCGTAGGTAAGATCATAGCCTTTCGCTCCTAAATCTTGTGCCGTCATTTCCAAAATTGCCTCTATTTCATGCGGCTTTAAATGTGGATATTTTGATTTAAGAAGAGAGGCGACGCCTGCTACTACAGGTGATGCCATGGATGTACCACTGAATTTGACGAAGGATGATCCTTTTTTGTCATCATGAACGGTACTATAAATTTCTTCACCTGGTGCAACAACATCAACGGACGGTCCGTAATTTGAATAGCTTGATAGTTTGTTGCGCTCATTCGTTGAACCTACACTAATAACACCCTCATAAGAAGCAGGGAAGGAGTATTCATCTGTTGATTCATTGCCCGCGGCTGCCACAATTGTAATACCACTGTCAACGGCTTTCTGAACGGCTTCTTTCATCAGTGGAGATTCCCCGTAGCCTCCTAGACTCATATTAATGACGTCAACACCCTGTTCAATAGCATACAAAATGCCTTGTGCAATAATGAAATCATTTGCACCTTCTTTGCCATTAAATACGTCAATGGGTAGTAGCTTCGCTTTCGGATTCACACCGTGTCCGCCTATGCCATTATCTTTAGCTGCGGCGATAATACCAGCTACATGTGTTCCGTGATCACCTGGATAAGTAGTATTCGCTGGTGCTGCTGCATTATAGGGTGGGAGTACTTGAGATTTTAGATCGGGGTGTTTAAAATCTACACCAGAATCAATGACAGCGACTGTCACATCATGCTCACCCGCTAATTCTAGTGCCTTATCCATTTGCAGTAGGTTTAAATGATACATCTCTTGTTTCTTTGGATCGACTTCTGTTTGAAAAGAGCGATACACATAGCTAGGAGATACACTTGTAATGCCATCTTGCTTTAGATAGTAAGCAACTGCTTTTTCTATTGATACGCCTTTATTCAGTTGTACCACATCATAGCCTAATGAAGGAATGGAGCGGATGACTTTGGAGCCAATGTTTTTATGTACATTTTTATCAAGTCCTGAATGCTTGATAACAATTTTATCCTTACTCATCCATTTTTCTTCATTCTGCTCTGTTTGTTTCATACTACTTGCCAGTACATTCTTGGCTTTATGCTGAGGTACTTCAGCAAAGGCAGAAGCAGCTGGAACCATTAGTGTAGCGGATGCTACAATAGCGACTGATTTTTTAAACAAACTTTTCAATTGTTATCTCTCCTTGGTGTTATAAATTAAGTCTCGACTCTATTAATACGGATAAAGATTAGAAAAGTTTCGTAAAGGAGGAAAATTTTTCACTATTTTTTCCTTCGAATTGTCTAAAGTTTTTTGTTTTACAACTAATTTAGTAGAAAGCCTCTATTCAGCTGATGGACTTCCAAGTATTGCACGCTTCGTTCTTTTACGTTTATCCAATATGTTTTTGGCATGCCAAACCATCAAAGACATCGCAACGAATTTGACGTATCGCTAACATAAATCGAATCTTTTGATTTCGTAGTAGTTTACTAATTTTTGAATATGAAAGAAAATAAAAAATGATAAAGCCATCGAGAGAGAATTTCTCGATGACTTTTGTCTACAATTGTTCTATTAATTGTTGTAATTCACACTTGGAGCGGGGGGGTGTAATGTTTTCCTGCAATAGCTTCTTTTTTTGTAATGTCATGAACATATCAAAAACCCATGGACGTTCGAGATGTGCACGTTGCAGCAATTCTTCTTCATAAAACAACTCGATCGGGTCTCCGTTATAAATGATATTCCCTGCCTCCATGACAATGATTTGATCCGCCCATTCATAAGCAAGGGGAATGTCATGGGTAGCAAGTAAAATGGTTCTTTCGCCGTCTTCTAATTTACCTAGGTACTGTAGAACTTGGGTAGCATAATAATTGTCAAGGCCTGCTGTTGGCTCATCTAATAAGAGGACAGAGGGCTCCATCGCTAAAACACCTGCCATCGCCACACGCTTTTTCTGACCTACGCTTAGAAAGTGAATAGGTTTTTCGAGTAAATCGCCTATTTCCGTTTGCGCAACAGCCCATGCTATTTTTTCTTCGATTTTTTCGGTAGACCAGCCAAGATTTAGTGGTCCAAATGCGATATCTTGCTTGACAGTACCTGAAAAAAGTTGATGATCCGCATCTTGAAAAACAATGCCAACTTGCTGGCGAAGTGCCTTTAAAGCTTTTCGACTATATTGAAGCTCGTTGCCATCAAAAACAATCGTCCCAGCTGACGGTTGTAAAATACCATTAAGATGCTGAAACAATGTTGATTTTCCAGCGCCATTATGACCAAGGATGGCAATTTTTTTTCCTTTTGGAATGTGTAAAGTAATGTCTGACAATGCCTTCGTACCATCTGCATAGGCATAGGACAAGCGGTTTAGTTCAAAATAGAATGCTGTCATGAGAAGTACCCTCCATATACAATGAGGAATAGGAATAGTGTCGCTATGCCTAGCCAATTTTTCTTGCTATAGGAGCCCATCTCTTGCCAGTAGACGGCTTCGCCACCCCGTGACTGCATGGCATTATTAAGCTCACGACTACGCTGAAACATTTCAGCAAATAGCGCCACAATAAGCATGGATACGGAGCGTAGCCATTGCATTGGAGAATGGTAGCCAAGACGCGCTTGCTGGGCAAGATGTATTCTGTACATGCTTTCTAAAAATATAAAAATAAAACGATAGGTTAGTTCAATAAGCTCAACCAATAAAGAGGGCAGTCGCCATTGTCGGAGCACATAGCAAATCCCTTGTACGGATGTGGTCAAAATTAAAAAGTATAAACAACTACTACTGCCAAGGACAATAAAGAACAATTGTTGGGCGGACAGGGCACTTGCTTTTCCGATGAAAATTGTCCAATTCATCCACGTAAAAGACCACAGATGGGCAGGTAATACATGAGTTGCTGGTGTGATTGACAGCAAGATGGATACAAGACTTGTTAGTAAGAAAAATCCAGGTAGCAATAATAACTTAACATAGTAGGTAAGCGGAATTTTTGCACCTAAAATGATAAAAGCACTCATTACAAAAAATGTAATGAGTGAAAGTCGTTCATCTCTCATGATGAGCGTTACGAGAAGTAGACCAATTGAAAGTATCATTTTTTCTAGCGGATGAACGGACGCTAGCTTATTAAGATACGCATACTTATCAATGAGTAACATAACGGGTTAACCTTCTTTATGCTTGCCGCGCATATAGCCGATGAAGTAGCCAATAAAACCAGCTCCAATAGCTGCCTGTAGCACGAATAATAAGCTTTCAATTTCACCACTTGGTGGCTCCCATAAGCTTTCAAACCACGGTTCATATTCTGCATTGATTTCGCCAATGGCTGCTTCTGCCTCTCCATCAGCACCACCAAATTCTGCACCTTTTTGTATAAACAATGGGATGATAGCTAACAGCACAACAATCGCTAATAGTAATAAATTTCGTTTCATCTACTAATGTGCCTCCTTTGTTGAGAAAACACGCAACATTTTTAATTCGCTGACATTGTACTTTTTCAAGAAATTCATCACAATGACCGTTAAAATTCCTTCACTCACCGCTAACGGAATTTGAGTTAAGGCAAAAATACCTGCGAACTTTGTAAACGATGCCATAAAGCCGCCAACCTCTGAAGGGAAGGCTAATGCTAACTGTACAGAAGTCACAACATATGTACCTAAGTCACCAAGCATCGCAGCAAAAAAAACAGCTAGTGAAAATGACAACCCTATTTTTTGAGCCCCTTTAAAGACAAAGTAAGCAATAAATGGGCCTACAATCGCCATAGAGAAGGCGTTCGCTCCTAAAGTGGTAATCCCACCATGTGCTAATAATAAAGATTGGAATAATAAAACAATCGTTCCGATGACACTCATAGCGAGAGGTCCGAATAAAACCGTTCCAAGTCCAACACCAGTTGGGTGGGAGCAACTACCTGTAACCGAAGGGATTTTTAACGCCGACAGCACAAAAGCAAAGGCTCCTGAAAGACCTAAAAGCATTTTGGTTTCAGGGTTTTCTTCAATTGTTTTGCGAATGGAGCGCAATCCTAGAATAATAAATGGGATAGAGATGACCCACCAAAAAATAGCCCATTCGATTGGTAAAAAACCTTCCATGATATGCATAGCAAAGGCACGTTTTGGCACGAGTAAAAAGGCCAATAAAAAATAACTAAGTTTCCACCATGAAAATTTCAAAAGCTTTCCTCCTTACTAATAGATTTTTAGAATGTAGCGTGCGTAAATAAAAAAGCACTTCTCCGTTGTTGGAAAAGTGCATAGCTAAAAAAGCAAATAACATTCTCATCTGCTAAGCCGCACACCTATCCTCGTAGGCTGAAACGATCACATATTTTTCGGCAGGTCTCCTGGCTCTAGTTCAACACTTTATAGGTCTTCCCATCCGTTGGACAGTGACATGTTCTATAAAGCTCCCTAATACAGTGGCGGGACCGCGCCGGACTCAAACCGGCTTCCCTTTTAAGCAAAATGATAAGTATTTTACACCGAAAAAACATTAAGTTGTGAGATTTCACGACAAAGTGTAACATGATTTTCCATAAATATGCTATACTTTTTTTAAAAATATTTTCAATTGAAGGTCAATAGAGAAGATTCTGATAACTACTGAATTGTCATAAATAGGGAGATATTATAATTTTTATACCCGGTCTACACACAAAATTGATAAAATTGTCATAAATTTTTATAGAAATATTGAAATTTTAAAATAATGAGATATGATAGAGACAGTTTTCTATTCTATTAAGAAGATAATAAATTTCATATAAAACGTCGATAAGTGCTCGAATAACTCGAGATAATAGGGAAATTGGTGAAAATCCAATACAGCCCCCGCTACTGTAATAGCTGATGAAATCGCAAAGCCACTGGTGCAAACTTGGGAAGGTGCGATAGTAAAATGAAGCTTAAGTCAGGAAACCTGCTTATTTGATTGTGCATGCAAACTTTTCGGAGGGAGAAGTTGAAGCAAGAGCGAGTACCTGTATTTTATTTTATTCGTTTTTATTTGGCTTCTACAAAACCTTTACTCTTCGTAATTAGAGTAAAGGTTTTTCTTTTTCCAGAAAGCAAATGAGGGGAGACAGAAGATGACAACATGGAATTTAGAGGGGATGAAAACACATCTCTTTATTTGTAATGGTAGTAGCTGCATGAACAAAGGTGGGGAGGAAATTACCCTAGCTATTCGAGAAGAAATACAACAGCAAGCACTTGATCAAGAGATACATACAACAAGAACGCGCTGTAATGGACGATGCAAGGATGCTTGTGTGGTCATCGCCTATCCGCAAGGGAATTGGTATCGTGTACCATCAACAGAGCATGCTAGAACACTTGTACAAGATTTACATCATGAATCCTTATACAACGAACATGTCTTTACACTTCGTGAAGGTACATTACAGCGTACAGCACAAACGACAGCCATTAAAGGGATCGAAAAGGTGAAAGAGGGGTAACAACATGGCGCAAAAAGGAAAAATTTTCGTAGTGGGCTTTGGACCTGGAGACTTTAAGCATATTACGACACGGGCGGTAGAGGCATTACAACAAAGTGATATGATCATAGGCTACAAAACCTACGTGGAGTTGATTCAAGATTTAGTCAGTGCGAAGTCGATTGTCAGTACTGGAATGACCGAAGAGGTGTCCCGTGCGCAGGAAGCGGTGCGCCAAGCAGAGGCTGGAAGCATTGTCTCAGTCATTTCAAGTGGTGATGCGGGTGTCTATGGTATGGCGGGATTAGTGTATGAGGTATTGATTGAGCTAGGCTGGACAGAAGCAACGGGGATTGAGGTAGAAATTGTCCCTGGTATTTCTGCCATCAATTCATGTGCTAGCTTACTTGGTGCCCCGATTATGCATGATGCCTGTACGATTAGTTTAAGTGACCATCTAACACCATGGAATTTAATTGCCAAGCGCGTCGAGGCAGCCGCTATGGCGGATTTTGTAATCGCTTTATACAACCCAAAAAGCGGTCGCCGAACAAGACAAATTGTCGAAGCACAGCGCATTCTCTTAGAATATCGTTCGCCTGACACACCAGTAGGACTTGTGAAAAGTGCTTACCGCGATCGTCAAGAAGTGACGATGACAACATTAGCCGAAATGCTGGAGCATGACATTGGAATGCTGACGACAGTCATTATTGGTAATTCGTCGACATTTTTCTATGACAATAAAATGATTACACCACGTGGCTATCAACGTAAATATACATTGGGTGAAGAAAAACAACCCTTACGTCCACATCAACGTTTACGTGAAGAAAATGAACCTTGGGCAATGAACCAAGAGACAGGGACTGCACGACAAGACTTTACAGCAGATCCTAATGCAGGGCGTTTTAATAAACCCAGTGTAGCCGCTACGCCAAAGCCAAAAAAAACAGCACTTGAAATGGCTACAGCGGCACTCGCAATGGTGAAAGGAACAAGTGCAGTCAAAGTAACGCCGAAACTTGTACAGCAAAAAATAGAATCCATTTTTGAATTAGCTGTAAGCCCAGGAGTGGTGAATAAGTTTTTCACACCTCAGCAAATGATGACGTTAGCAGAGGTCGTTGGGGAAGAGGGGACGATGGAATATACACCAGACCATCAAATCCATTTGAAAATCCCAACGACTGCCCCTGAACGTATCACGGAGAAATTACAGGAAGTAGGCTTTTTATTAGCGCCGATTGGTGATGTGCTATCCTTGAAGGCTTGTGATTTTTGCTATGGTGAAAAGGCCGATTCGATTCCCTATGCAGAAGAAATACAACAAAAATTAGGTGGAATGTCTTTGCCGAAAACATTAAATATCGGCTTTAACGGCTGTGGTATGGCCTGTTACCGGGCTGTATTTGATGATATTGGTATTGTCTATCGCAAAAGTAAATTTGATGTCTTTATTGGGGCGAAGCCAGTTGGTCGTACGGCCCATGCAGCACAGCCTGTTGTAGAAGGGTTGGAGCCTGAACAACTGATTCCACTAATTACAGATATTATTGAAGAATATAAAGCAAATGCTCACCCAAATGAACGTTTATTTAAATATTTTAAACGTGTGAAAAAGATATTGCATTTTACGTATCAAGATATGTCTTCCAAAATAAAAGTAGAGCCAGCTCCGTGCGGCGACTAGTGAGGAGAAAAGAGATGAAAGCTATTTTATTTGTCGGCCATGGGAGCCGTTTAGCAGCAGGAAATGATGAGGTACGTACATTTATTGAACAAATGACACCGCGTATTGATGCACAATTTTTAGTGGAAACATGTTTCCTAGAATTTGCTTCACCGAACATCGAAGAAGGCATTACGAATTGTGTGAAGAAAGGGGCTACAGAGGTTCATGTAATTCCGATTATTTTACTTCATGCAGGCCATTCAAAGCTGCATATTCCAGCAGAGATCGAGCATGCGCGTGAGCATTATCCGAACATTACATTTACCTATGGTCAAACCATTGGCATTCATGATGAAATATTTGCGATTTTACAAGATCGTCTAGCGGAAATTGGTTTTCATTCAGAACAAGAGCAACAAGATACAGCCATTTTATTGATTGCACGAGGTGGCAGTGATCCATCTGCAAATGGTGATTTTTATAAAATTACACGACTTTTATGGGAAAAATTACCTGTTAAATATGTGGAAAGTGCATTTATGGGCGTAACAGATCCACGTGTTGAAGAAGGTATTGAACGCTGTGTTAAATTAGGTGCGAAAAAAATCATCATGCTCCCATACTTTTTATTCACAGGTATTTTAATGGAACGTATGAATGATATGTGTGTGAAGTTTAATGAACAATATCCAGATTGTACTGTTCAAATTGCCAATTATTTTGGCTACCATGAACGTTTACAAAATGTTTTATTAGAGCGTATTGAACAAACGATAAATGGTACATCTACAGGCATGCAAGATTTAGAAAATTATCGTGCCTATGCGGCAGTTCATGGACATGCCCATCATCACCATCATCATGATCACGGACACGACCACCATCATGACCATGACCACCACCATGAAGAGGAGCCAGTAAAATGATTTTCATGTTAGCAGGGACGAGTGATGCAAGGGATCTAGCCCTTGCCCTGCAAAGCGCAGGACATGCGGTAACAGCTACCGTCGTGACTGATTCGGCAGCCTCTAGTCTTGCTGACGTTGGCCTACCACATTTAATAGGTCGACTGACAGCTGAGGAAATGGCAGCCATCATAACAGAGCAAGGCTATCAAATGGTGGTTGATGCCTCTCATCCATTTGCTGAGGAAGCTTCTAAAAATGCAATGGCAGCGGCCGAACAGGCACAAGTTCCTTATATTCGCTATGAGCGTGCCCATGAACACTATGCGCATCCTCTCATTACGATAGTGAAGGATTATGAGGAGGCTGCCCAATTAGCGGCAAAAAAGCGAGGTGTCATCATGCTGACAACAGGCAGCAAAACACTTGCTACTTTTACAAAGGTTTTACAAGGCTTAGAAAATACGAGAGTAATTGCTCGCATGCTTCCACGACTGGACAATATGGAAAAATGTGAGGCACTTGGTGTGGCACAACGAGATATTGTAGCTATTCAAGGTCCGTTTTCAAAGGAATTAAATGAAGCATTGTTTCGTCAATATGGAGTAACTTTGATGATCACCAAAGAAAGCGGTAAAGTTGGCTCAGTTGATGAGAAGCTTGAGGCAGCTCTTGCCTGTCATATTGAAACGATTCTTATTGCAAGACCAACCATTCAATATGGCCAACAATATTCAACATTTGAAGAAATATTACAGGCTGTACAACATACACTTTAGGAGGCATTATCCATGGATTTTAAAACAGATTTCAAACCATTAACGGTAGACCCAGATAAAATTTACGATTATAGTTTCTCGATTATTGCAGAGGAAATGGGCGATCATGATTTTTCAGAGGACGAGTGGAAGATTGTGCGCCGTATTATCCATGCTTCGGCGGATTTTGAGCTAGGTCGCAGTGTCATCATTACACCTGGTGCAATTGAAGCAGGGATTGAGTCCATCCTTGCCGGACGACATGTCATTGCAGATGTTCAAATGATTGAAAGTGGCTCTGGTAAAAAACGCTTCCAAAAGCATGGTGGCGATTTACATTGTTATATAGCGGATGAAGATGTCGCAGTAGAAGCGAAAAAACAAAATACAACTCGTGCCATCATTTCCATGCAAAAGGCTACAAAATTACATGAAGGTGGGATTTATGCAATTGGTAATGCGCCAACTGCCTTACTAGAATTGATTCGTTTAATTAAAGAAGGCTTAGCAAAACCAGATTTAATTATCGGTATGCCTGTCGGTTTCGTGTCAGCAGCCGAGTCAAAAGAAGAATTGCTGAAACTCGAAGGGATTCCGTACATTACCAATGTTGGTCGTAAAGGCGGTAGTACAGTGACGGTTGCCGCGTTAAATGCCATTTCACTATTAGCGGATGAACAGGCGAAAAAATAATGGAGCGGAAGCCAAAAAAGGATCCCAAGGACATGCGTCACGGTTATACAACGGGAGCCTGTGCAACTGCGGTAACAAAGGCTGCATTGCTCGCTCTGATTACAAAGGAAGAGCAGGAGACGAGTACCATTCATTTACCGATTGGTCGGGATGCAACCTTTACAATTGAAAA
Organism: Lysinibacillus sp. FSL L8-0126; assembly: GCF_038630385.1. Taxonomy (NCBI): domain Bacteria; kingdom Bacillati; phylum Bacillota; class Bacilli; order Caryophanales; family Bacillaceae; genus Lysinibacillus; species Lysinibacillus sp. FSL L8-0126. The sequence continues at coordinate 3,416,827 of NZ_CP152028.1, forward strand.
ATGCATATTTGAAGAAAATGCTGTCAGCTGTGAAACGATTAAGGATGCTGGTGATGATCCTGATGCGACCCATCAGGCGCTTATTGTTGGCACAGTGAGCTGGGCTGATACACCTGGAATTCATTTAGATGGAGGGATTGGGGTCGGGCGTGTTACAAAGCCTGGCTTACCAGTGCCTGTTGGCGAGGCAGCCATTAATCCTGTACCACGTAAAATGATTCATAGCACGGTTCAAGGGGTATTAGACGAATTTCACATTACACGAGGCGTGAACGTAGTGATTTCCGTACCTAAAGGAGAAGAAATCGCTAAAAAAACGTTAAATGGACGACTTGGTATACTTGGAGGCATCTCAATTTTAGGCACAAGGGGAACCGTCGTGCCTTTTTCGAGTTCTGCGTATATGGCAAGTATTGTACAAGCCATTAGTGTAGCTAAAGAAGCTGGTTGTGAGCATTTAGTGGTAACGACAGGCGGTCGCAGCGAAAAATTTGCGATGAAACAATACCCCGATTTACCAGAAGAGTCTTTTATTGAAATGGGCGACTTTGTCGGCTTTACTTTAAAACATTGTAAGCGACTCGGTATCAAACAAGTTTCTCTTGTCGGTATGATGGGGAAATTTTCTAAGGTGGCACAAGGTGTCATGATGGTTCATTCCAAAAGTGCACCAATCGATTTTAACTTTTTAGCACAACTTGCAGAGGATACAGGAGCAGATGGAGAAACAATAGCGCAAGTACGTGAGGCAAATACAGCGTCACAAGTAGGTGAAATCATGATGGAGAAGGGCTATGATGCATTCTTTCATCATTTATGTGAGGCGTGCTGTTATTCCTCTATCCATCATATAAAAGGTGGTTTAACACTTTCCACATCGATTTATTCGATGCAGGGACAATTATTAGGAAGGGCTGATGACATTGCATCGATCGATGAAATTGATTGGGATCGGGGATAACGGATTAGCAAGCTTATTTCCCCAATACCTCGAGTGGATTGAAGACTGTGAGGTACTTGTTGGTGGTGAGCGAGTACTGGATTTTTTCCCGAACTTTACAGGTGAAAAAATCAGCATTAAAGGGGGACTTTCAGCACTTGTTGAAAGATTATCTAAGGAAACAAGAAATACGGTAATCCTTGCCACTGGCGACCCATTATTTTATGGCATTGGGGGCTATCTAGCTAAAAAGCTAGATATTGAGGTTTATCCATATATGAGTTCTGTTCAGCTGGCCTTTGCGAAGATGGGAGAAAGCTGGCAGGATGCCTATGTCACAAGTATTCATGGACGACCAATGAAAGGCTTGGCACAGCGTATCGATGGGAAGAAGAAAGTAGCGCTTTTAACGGATGCTGATAATAGCCCCAATGCGCTCGCTCGTTATTTAAAGCATTTTGGTATGACAGAATACCGAGCGTTTGTTGCAGAAAATTTACAGGGCGAAAACGAAAAATGTGGCTGGTATTCGTTAGATGAAATGGAAAGCGCTCATTATTCGCCATTAAATGTCGTGATTTTACAACAAATAATGGAACCGAAACGTTACACGCTTGGGATTGATGATGAAGAGTTTTCACAACGCAAGCCAGATAAAGGACTGATCACGAAAAAGGAAATACGTGTTTTAAGCTTACAGGCCATGCAGCTTCAACAGAATAGCATTATTTGGGATATTGGTACTTGTACGGGTTCTATGGCGATTGAGGCAGGAAAACTTGCGTCAGAGGGTCAAGTATTTGCTGTAGAGAAAAATGCACCTGATTTAGACAACTGTCTTCAAAATCAGCAAAAGTTCCGTGTTGATATCACAGCGATTCATAGTAAAGCACCAGAGGGATTAGACAGCTTCCCAGATCCTAATGCCATTTTCATTGGTGGTACGGGTGGCGAAATGGTGGAGTTACTACAGTTATGTTGTAGTCGTTTGAAGCCAAACGGTCGTATTGTCTTAAATGCAGCGACCATTGAAAATTTATATAAAGCGGTGGAAGCGTTTAAGGCTTGTGGCTTTGCGGTTGATATTTTACAGGCACAGCTTGCGCGCAGCAAACCTATTTTAGATATGACACGCTTTGTACCATTAAATCCAATTTATATTATTTCGGCTTATCGAAAGGAAGAAAATAATGAGTAATCTAGGTGTACTATACGGCTTGGGCGTTGGTCCTGGCGATCCAGAATTAATTACAGTCAAGGCGTTTCGTGTGATTCAGGAATCACCTGTTATTGCCTATCCAAAAAAGCTAAGAGGTAGTAAAAGCTATGCCCATCGCATTGTCGATGTTTATATTAATCCAGACGAAAAAGATATGCTTGGCCTTGTATTCCCTATGACCAAAGATGAGGCTGTCCTTGAACGTGAATGGACAAAATCAGTAGAACTTGTCTACGAAAAACTACAAGCTGGTAAGGATGTAGCCTTTGTAACAGAGGGAGATCCGTTACTATATAGTACGTTTATTCATATGATGAAGTTGATGCAGGACATGCATCCAGATGTAGAAATCCGTACGGTGCCAGGGATTTCTTCGTTCAATGGCTCCGCGTCTCGATTAGGGATTGCTTTAGCTGATGGCGATGACCGAGTGGCCATTATTCCTGCCCATGATGATTATGAAGCAATGCGTGAAGCCATTGAAAGTCATGATGCCGTTGTCTTTATTAAAGTGGCAAAGGTGATCGATTTAATGCTTGAGGTGCTACGTGATCTAGATTTATTAGATAAAGCATCTGTCGTGACGAAGGTCACTTCTGATGAAGAAGTTATTTGGGATGTTCGTGAATTGGATGGTGTGGAATTAGAATATCTAACATTAATGGTGGTGCGTAAATAATGAAGAAAATCTATATAGTTGGCGCTGGTCCAGGTGATCCAGACTTAATTACAGTTAAAGGTTTACATATGCTGCAAACAGCAGACGTTGTCATGTACACAGATTCATTAGTGAGTGAAGAGCTTATTGCGAAAGCCAAACCTGATGCAGAGGTCATTCGAACTGCTGGCATGCATTTAGAGGAAATGGTGGCCGTTATGGTGGAGCGTGTTAATGCTGGGAAAACAGTAGCTCGTATGCATACAGGTGATCCAGCGATGTATGGTGCCATCATGGAGCAAGTGGCTCTATTGAAAAAGGAAGGCATTGGGTATGAAGTGATTCCAGGGGTTAGCTCTGTTTTTGCATCAGCAGCGGCAATTGGTGCAGAGCTCACAATTCCTGATTTAACACAAACCCTCATTTTAACACGTGCAGAAGGACGTACACCTGTCCCAGAATTTGAAAAGCTGCGTGACTTGGCGAGCCATCATTGTACAATTGCTTTATTCCTTAGTGCAACACTTACAAAAAAAATTGTTAAAGAATTACAAAGTGCTGGTTGGGCTGATGATACGCCAGTAGCAGTTATTCAACGTGCTTCATGGCCAGATCAAAAGATCGTGCGTACGACTTTAATCGAATTAGATGAAGCAATGCGTGTAAATGGTATTCGTAAGCATGCAATGATTCTAGCTGGTTGGGCATTAGACCCGAACATTCATGATAAGGATCAATATCGTTCGAAGTTATATGATGCAACCTTTACACATGGCTTTAGAAAAGGTGTGAAGACAAGTGATTGAGTTACAGGAAGGTGTATTACCAGAGGTTGATCAACGCAATCCTTATGCGGTTGTCGCCATTACGAAGCATGGTGTTCAAATTGGACGTCGCCTGCAACAAACCTTTGCAGCGAGTGATTTATATTATATGAGTAAATTTGAGCAAGGCGATGAAGCAGAAAAGCATATTCAATTATTTACAGGTACCGTGCGCTTGTTATTGCCAACGCTATTTAAACAATATAAAGGGTTGATTTTAATCATTTCGCTCGGTGCGGTCGTACGCATGATTGCGCCCATTTTAAAGGATAAAAAGACAGACCCTGGCGTTGTCGTAATTGATGATCGAGGCGACAATGTCATTAGCGTATTATCAGGGCATCTTGGCGGTGCCAATGAGCTAACGCATGAGGTGGCAGCGGCACTTGGTGCAAATCCAATTATTACAACAGCTTCTGATGTGCAAAAGACGATTCCTGTTGACTTATTTGGCGCCCGTTTTGGGTGGGTATGGGATAGTGCCGACAAATTGACACCAGTGAGTGCTTCCGTTGTAAATGAGGAGCGTGTGGCCATTGTGCAGGAAACGGGTGAGCGCGATTGGTGGATGCGTGATACTGCCATGCCAGAGCAAATCAAAATCTATCCATCCACACAGGCAGCCATCGAGGCTAAACCTCATGCCACGCTATTAATAACGGATCGAATCATAGAACAAGAGGAAGAGATTCTTCTAGAAAACGGTGTTATTTATCGACCAAAATCTATTGTGCTCGGTATGGGCTGTAATCGTGGGACATCTGTGGAAGAAATTGAACAAGTGATTGATGAAACCTTGGCAGAGCTAAAGCTTTCGAAAAAAAGTGTGAAGGCATTATGCACGATTGATTTAAAAAAAGATGAACAATGTTTTTTAGATATTACCAAGAAATATGATTGGGAGTTCGTCACTTATACCCCGGCGGAATTAAATCAAATCGAATTTCCTTCCCCTTCTGAAACAGTCTTTAAATATACAGGTGCCTATGGTGTGAGTGAACCAGCGGCTATGCGTTATGCACAGGTCAAGTCACTCCTATTAGAAAAGAAGAAATCGGGTAATGCTACGATCTCAGTTGCGAGATACCTATTTTAAGGAGGAAGTCCATGCAAACAAATCGTTTTGTACTAGCTGGTACGGGTAGTGGGGTAGGCAAAACTACTTTCACCATTGGACTGATGAAAGCACTACAAAATAAAGGAAAAGTAGTGCAGGGCTTTAAATGTGGCCCTGATTATATCGATCCAACGTATCATACGGCTGTAACAGGTAGAGTATCACGCAATATTGATAGCTGGATGTTCTCCCATGAAGCAGTACGTGATATTGTGGCACGCGCAAGTATGGATGCGGATGTGTCCATTATTGAAGGTGTGATGGGCTTCTATGATGGCAAAAGTCCTTTATCAGATGCTGGCTCTGCCGCAGATATTAGTGTAGTGACAGAGAGCCCTGTTATTTTAATTGTTAATTGTGCAAGTATGGCGCGTAGTGTAGCAGCTGTTGTAAGAGGCTTTCAAGTTTTGTCAGATAAACCGAGGATCGTTGGCGTTATTGCGAACCAAGTGGGCAGTGTCGGTCATTATGAAATCGCCAAGGCGGCTATTGAACAAGAATGTGGCATTCCTGTCATCGGCTATTTAAAACGTGAACAAGGCATCGATATTCCGAGTCGTCATTTAGGGTTAGTACCCGCCATTGAAAGGGGAGAACTAGATTCATTTTTTGATAAACTAGGTGACCTTATGGCAGAAACGATTGACTTGGATCAATTACTTGACTTAACAAAAGCCCCTATCCTACATGAATCAGGTCATTTATTTGCTGAGGAGCCTTCACAAAATATTTGTATAGCGGTTGCAAGGGATGCAGCATTTAATTTTTATTATGAAGAAAACTTAGCTTTGCTACGTGCGAAAGGCGCGACATTACAATTTTTCTCTCCACTTGCCAATGAGCCTGTACCATCAGAAGCAGATGGCCTCTATATTGGTGGTGGCTTTCCTGAAGAATTCGCAGAGACATTGGCTTCACATACAGTCGTGAAAGACTCTATTCAAGACGCTATTGCCAAAGGACTGCCAACATTAGCGGAATGTGGTGGCTTTATGTATTTAACAGAGGCTATTACAAATAGTCAGGGTGAACGCTATGAAATGGTAGGTGTGATTCCAGGGGAAGTGGCCATGCAGACAAAGCTTGCAGCACTAGGCTATCGTGAAATTTTTGGCACAGCAGATAATTTCTTAATTGGTGTGGAGCAAGAAGCGAAGGGCCATGAATTCCATTATTCTAAATATAGTGGTACCCACAACACACCAGCCTACGAGACGATTGGTCGTTTTGGCAAAAAGCAAGAAGGCTATAAAAAAGGGAATTTGGTGGCTGGTTATACACATTTCCATTTTGTATCAAACCCAAAGCTAGTTGACAATTGGTTAACAGCTTGTAAGAAGGTGAAAAATGATGACTAATTATTTTCCTATTCATATCAATCTAGAATATAAAACCGTAGTGATTGTAGGTGGCGGACACGTGGCAACGCAGAAGGTAGCCTCTCTATTACCCGCAAAGGCCCATATTGTCATAGTCAGTCCAACCCTACATGATACATTACAGCCACTTGCCGATTCGGGGCAAATTACTTGGAAGCAGAAGGAATTTGAACCACGTGATTTGGATGATGCGATTCTCATTATTGCTGCAACGAATGTGACGGCTGTAAACGAAGCTGTTCAAGAGGCGGCACAGCATTGGCAATTAATCAATCGAACGGATAGACAAAGTGAAAGTGATTTCATTACACCTGCTACTGTTCGTCGTGGCCCATTGGTGTTAACTGTTTCGACATCGGGAGCAAGCCCAAGTCTAGCGCGCAAGATCAAAGCAGATTTAGAAGATCAATTCGATGATGCTTATGATGACTATGTATGCTTTTTACAGCAAGCACGATTAATGATTGCTGCTAAGTATGATAAAGGTCCGCAAAGACGGGCGGCATTACAAGCATTGCTAGAGCCAAGCATTCTGGAATGGACACGTCATGGAGAGATTGATAGACGTGAAGCCTATTTACAACAACTTTTGATGGGAGCGAAGCAATGAAGGAAGGAATAGTATATATCGTTGGTGCAGGTCCTGGGGATCCGAAGCTCATCACTGTGTATGGTCTGGAATGTATTCAAAAAGCTGATGTGATTGCCTATGACCGTCTTGTGAATCCCACATTGCTCGACTTTGCAAAAAAGGATGCAGAGCTCGTTTATTGCGGTAAACTTCCAGGTAAGCACCACCTTATTCAAGATGAAATTAATGCCTTACTTGTTGAAAAAGCACAAGAAGGTAAAGTTGTGACACGTCTGAAGGGTGGCGATCCATTTGTATTTGGACGTGGTGCTGAGGAAGCAGAAATATTAAAAAATCATGGCATAACCTATGAAATCGTTCCTGGTATTACAGCCGGCATTGCTGCAGCTGCTTATGCAGGGATTCCAGTGACACATAGAGACTTCGCGACAAGCTTTGCCCTAGTGACGGGGCATGGTCGTGAAGAAAAAGGACAGGATTTTTTGAATTGGCCAGCATTGGCTACAGGTATTGATACCGTCGCATTTTACATGAGTGTTGGAAATATTGCCTACATTGCTCGCAAATTAATTGAAAACGGACGTCAGGCCACAACGCCAGTAGCGGTCATTGAGTGGGGAACAACTGCTCAACAACGCACGATTACAGGACAGCTAGATGAGATAGCGGCCATTATTGAACGTGAAGGGTATCATAATCCTTCGATGATTGTCGTGGGAGAGGTAGTCAATGTACGTGAGAAAATTCAATGGTTTGAAGAGCAGGGATTAACATTTTCATAATCATTTCTTAGAAGAGGCACAAGGAGGAAGCAACATGACCGTTATCGAAGCATTAAAAAAGCGTAGAGCCATTCGAAATTACACAACACAACCAGTAGAGAAAGAAAAAATTGAGCAAATTTTACAAGCAGCCACCTATGCTCCGAATGACCGTATGCGTGAGCCTTGGCATTTTTATGTTATTCAAGATGAGGCAATGAAGCGTTATGAAGAAATGGCGAGTGCCTATTTACAAGAGCGTTTCCCCACAAAGCCGAACTTAGTGGAAAGCTCTTTAAAGGTTGTGCAAACAACGCCTGTAGCCATTGTTGTTACTGCAGACATTGTCGAAGGTGATACTGATGCGACAGAGGATAATGTTTTTGCCGTATGTAGTGCCATTATGTCCATGTGGCTCACTGCAGATGAGCTAGGTCTTGGTTTTGTTTGGCGTACACGTGGTGTTGGGCTCGTGCATGATTCACGTATGCATGCATTTATTGGTGCAAGTGCCTCTCAAAAAGTAGTCGGTACGATATTTATTGGCTATCCACAAGAGCAGGAGCAAAGCGACAAAAAGCGTACACCATTTGCAGAAAAGACAACATGGCTGTAAGGGGGCTACTCACATGGCAAGAAAAGGCTTGTTTTTAGTATATACAGGTGAAGGAAAGGGCAAAACAACGGCGTCTCTAGGTGTCACATTACGTGCAGTTGGCCGTGGCTTAAATGTGCGCTATATGCAGTTTATTAAATCACCTGAGCGTACGTACGGTGAGCAAATTGCCCTTCGCAAGTTAGGTGTGGAAATGGAGCAAATGGGTATCGGCTTTACATGGACAAAGACACCTGAAGAGCATCGTGCTGCCTTAGCTAAAGCATGGAAAAAAACGAAGGCCGCCCTGCAAGACGACAGTATTGATTTATTGGTGCTAGATGAATTAAACAATGCATTGGCTATCACCAAGTTTCCTATCGATGATGTCCTTCCACTAACAGAAGTCATAGAGGCGATCCAGCAACGTCCATCGACGATGCATTTGGTGGTCACAGGTCGAAGCGCGAACCCTGCCTTAACGGCAATGGCTGATTTAGTGTCAACCATCGACGCAACAAAGCATTACTATGATGAAGGCATCCCAGCGGTGAAAGGGCTAGAATTTTAAAGCCCTTCACCATTGCTGGGTGAAAAATATACGCGCGGAGTGGAGAGAAATACTCGCGCTTGCCCAAAGAATACTCGCGGAGCGAAGGGAAATACTCGCGCTTGCCCAAAGAATACTCGCGGAGCGAAGGGAAATACTCGCGCTTGTCTAAAGAATACTCGCGGAGCGGAGAGAAATACTCGTGCTTGCTCCGAGAATACTCCCGAAATGAAGGCAAACCCGCACAGCTCTAATACAATATACTGCGTTACACCAATAATGACGGAGGAAAGTGACTATGCCAGCTAAATCGATTATGATTCAAGGAACGGCTTCCGATGTTGGAAAAAGTATGATTTGTACGGCACTTTGTCGTATATTTTCGGATGATGGACTAAGTGTTGTCCCGTTTAAATCGCAAAATATGGCTCTTAATTCGTTTGTTACGAAGGATGGTGGCGAAATCGGCCGTGCACAAGGGGTGCAGGCAGAGGCAGCCCGTGTTATTGCGACGACTGATATGAATCCTATTCTGCTGAAACCGAAGCAAGATATGATGTCTGAGGTCATCGTCCATGGTAAGCATTTTTTAAATATGGATGCCAAAAGCTATCGCAATAATTTTGTGCAAGAGGCAATGCCAATCGTTGAAAAATCTGTCCGTACGCTACAAAATACATATGATGTCATTGTCCTAGAGGGGGCAGGTAGCCCAGCTGAAATTAACTTAAAGGATCGCGATATTGCTAATATGCGAATGGCACATTTAGCAGATGCAGCGGTAGTGCTTGTTGCTGATATAGATCGTGGTGGGGTCTTTGCCTCGATTGTTGGTACACTGGCGTTGCTAGATGATGAAGAGCGCGCCCGTGTTAAGGGATTAATCATCAATAAATTTAGAGGCATGCGTGAATTATTAGATGATGGTCTTGAATGGGTGGAAAGAGAAACAGGTATCCCGGTGCTTGGTGTGATTCCTTATGTCAATATCAATATTGAAGCAGAGGATTCCCTCGCATTATCGTCATTACGCTTTAAAAAGCCAAAACCAGGCGAATTTACTGTCGATGTAGCGATGATTCGTTTACCCCGTATTTCAAACTTCACTGATATTGATCCCTTTTTCGATGAGCCAGAAGTAGGTGTACGTTTAATTGGCAATGTCCATGAGCTAGGCACACCGGATTTGCTTATACTGCCAGGAACAAAAAGTACAATGGATGACTTAGCTTGGTTAAAAGCACAGGGCTTCGATCAAGCTATTACCCATTTACGTGAGCGCGGCACAAAAATTATTGGCATTTGCGGTGGTTTCCAAATGCTTGGTGAAACATTACTAGACCCTGAAGCAGTGGAGGGAAATGGTGAAGCTGCAAATGGTCTTGGGCTATTGCCAATGGAAACGATTTTTGTAGGCACTAAAAAAACGGTACAAATGACAGGAACAAGAGGGCAGGATACATTGACGGGCTATGAAATACATCTAGGACGTACGAAAATTTTACGTGATGAAGTATCACCTTTTCTACTGCTAGAGGATGGTCGAGAAGATGGCGCAGTGAGTCATGATGAGCAAGTGATTGGTACGTATTTTCATGGCGTGTTCCATAATCGCACCTTTACTCGTCAGCTTGTCAATGAAATACGAGTGAAAAAAGGGTTAATGGCTTTACCGAATGATGTAAAAAGTGATGCAGAACGAAGAGAGGACGCCTATAATATGTTAGCCGACCATGTTCGAGCAAATCTGGATATGAAAAAAATATATGAAATTTTATCTTTAGAGGTATCTATATGACAAGAAAAGGACCATTAGCCATTAATTATGAGGCATTATGGCAGGAGGGCATGAAAGACTGGCATGGAATGATGCCGGAGCGCATGGTCAATGATCAGTTAGAGGAGCAATTTTGGGCTCAATCCGTTGCACGTAAAAAAATAGGACAAACTGATCCTTATGCCCAACGCATTTTTCAGGAGCTTCAAAAAAGTATTGAGCCACAGCATTCTGTATTAGAAATTGGGCCAGGATGGGGTAATTATACGTTTCCATTGGCTGAGCGAGTGGACAAGCTAACCTGTGTGGATAGCTCTGAAAGCATGCTGCATTACTTACAACAGTGTATGCCTCATCAGGAGCATGTTTCATATGTTCATGCGAAATGGGAAAGTCTAGAAAGTGATGAAATTGAGCCACATGATATCGTTTTGGGCGTGAATTGTTTTTATCGGATGTATGAAATTAAAGCCGCCTTATCCCATATGAATCGGCTTGCGAAAAAGCGTGCTATCATTGGCATGACGACAGGTCCTATTCAGCCTCACTATGAGCGGTTATATGAAAAGTATGGCTATGATATTAAGTTTCCTCGTAGAGATTATATAGAATTTTTAAATCTACTGTATGAGATGAATATTTATGCGGATTGTCAAATTATCCCTTTGGAACGTGTCTATGAATATGAAAGCTATGAACAGCTTGTTACAACGCAAAGTAAAAAAATTTTAACGGCAAATGTCCAGCAAGCACATGTGGAAGAAGCTCTCTCACCTTTTATTGAAGAAAAAGAGGGACGCTATTATTATCGTCATGACTTTCATGCAGCCCTTGTCTCATGGCAACCAAAATAAAAGAGAAACCTTTGGAGAAATCTGTTCACCAAGGGTTTTTCTTATTGGGTATGTTAAGGTACAATAAAACGATAGAAACAAGAAGTGAGGTGGCATATGTGCAACTACATTTTTTAGGGACAGGCGCAGGCATGCCTTCAAAAGAGCGAAATACGAGTGCATTGATGATCAAGTTATTAGATGAAGTGAGCGAAATGTGGCTATTTGACTGTGGGGAGGCTACACAACATCAAATCCTACACACATCGTTAAAGCCCCGTAAAGTAACAAAAATTTTTATTACACATTTACATGGCGACCATATTTTTGGATTGCCAGGGTTTTTAAGCTCTCGTTCCTTTCAAGGAGGGGATGAGCCTTTAACGATCTTTGGTCCCCCAGGTTTACAGCAATGGATTGAACAAACATTAGCCTTATCTAAAACCCATTTAACGTATCCACTGTATTTTATAGAAGTGCAAGAAGGGATTATTTTTGAGGATACTCATTTTACAATTTATGCACAGGAATTGCGCCATGTTGTACCATGCTATGGGTATCGTATTGAACAAAAGGATTTACCTGGTGAATTATTAATCGACAAGGCACAGGCACTTGGTGTTCCTAAAGGCCCTTTGCTTGGTCAATTAAAAAATGGTTACGATGTCGTGCTTGAAAATGGGCATGTGATTCAAGCAAAAGACGTTGTTGCCCCCTCAAAAAAGGGCTTCACACTGACGATTTTGGGCGATACGAAATATTGCGAAGAGGCCATTCAATTATCAAGGGATGCTGACATCATTGTACATGAAGCGACCTTTGATGGGACACTGACTGCTTTAGCAGCCAGCTATGGTCATGCTACCAATGTGGAAGCAGCAAAAGTCGCACAGCAAGCTGGCGCAGACTACTTGCTTTTAAATCATTTAAGTGCCCGTTTTCTTCCACAGGATTTACCACAATTTTTGGCAGAAGCACAGGCAATTTTCCCCCAAACATTACTGACATCCGATCAAGCCATTTTTACTTGGCAAAATAATAAATTAATCTAAACTAATTTAAAAAACATCTATTGATTGACATGCAACTAATAGATGTTTTTTATATATAGTTCTTACTATCACTATTTTCAGTTCGACTCATGGAATGTTTGTTACTAGCCAAGGAGAAAGATATTTGCTCAGAAGGCTATACATCAAGCGGAAAATATGAAAAGCATAACTACATTGATCAACCAATTAAATACAACAGTAGAAAAACGCCAACGATTTGCAGGTAAATATAGCGTTTAAAAGGAAAAATATAGTACAATCGATCCTTCACTTCCCGTATAATTGAAAAAAGGGGTGTGGTTTAATTGAATCAACAAAAGATGCCGCCAGCACTATTGCGATTAATTGTTATTTTTCCAAATGTGCTGAGCTATTTATTACTATTCGGATTAATTATTTTTGTCATCTCGAATTATGAAACGCTAAAAGCAACAAATAATTTAACCGTTTGGATTATTTTTATTATCGTATTAGCACCTGCTGCTGCTTACACGACTTTTAGTATTGTGAAGAAAATTCGGGCAGGTCATATGTAGCTCATCCGTGTTGTTATTAGAATGTATTCTAGTAACAACATATTTTTTTTGACAAACTGGGCCCTATCATCTATATTTTTGTTAGTCATTACTAACATTTTGGAGGCGTGTACAATGAAAAAAGGCACAAAAGATAAAATTCTTGATGCAGCAACAAGTCTAATGACAGAAAGGGGCTATTCGAATGTTTCGGTAAAAGATATTGCTGCCACTGCTGGTGTTAGTGAAATGACTGTCTTCCGTCATTTTGAAACAAAACTAGGAATTCTTCATGCTGTCCTGCAAAGCCACTCATATATCCCATACTTTGAACATTTATTTGCACAAGATTTATCCGGAAACTTAGAGAATGATTTAAAGCAAATTGCTAACACATATCTAGCCTTTATGGAAAAAAATAAACCAATTTTTCTCATTACTACACAAGATAGAAGTATGCTACCAGGGTTAATGGATACAATTTCGGATAACCAAACTAAACAATTACTAAGCTTACTGGCCGTTTATTTTCAATCTCAAATTGAACAAGGAAAGATGAAGGAAATAGATACAAACGGACAAGCCATTGTTTTTTTAACGAGCCTGTTTGGTTTTTTTGTTTCCAATGCGCTATGGGACCAACATTTTCTAAAAGATCAACAAGAAATTTTTATTCAACATTTAGTTGCTACTTTTGTGAGCGGAGTCTGTGTTTAATGGTTCACTCACATAGTTTGCATATATTTTTTAAGTAAGATGTTAGTTATCACTAACTAACATACTATTTAGGGGGAAGTTTCATGAACGAAAAAAGAAATGTCATAGTAGCAATTCTACTATCTGCAGCATTTGTGTCTATTCTCAATCAAACATTATTACTCATAGCTATGCCACCAATTATGAACGATTTCAAGATTGATGCTAATTTAGCACAATGGCTCACGACAGTATATTTATTAACGAATGGTATTCTCATACCTATTACAGCTTTTCTGATTGGTCGTTTTTCCAATCGATTACTGTTAATAGTGGCTCTCACTTTATTTAGTATGGGTACATTTTTAGGCGCCTTTGCCCCAACCTTTACGGTTTTACTTATGGCTCGAGTTATTCAAGCGGCTGGAGCAGGGGTGATCATGCCCTTAATGCAAACGATTTTATTAACGATGTATCCAAAAGAAAAGCGAGGTTCCATTATGGGGCTAGCTGGCCTTGTAACAGGTTTTGCACCAGCAATAGGCCCAACATTATCAGGCTGGATTTTAGAACATTTTACATGGCGACATCTGTTTTTTACTGTCTTACCCGTTTCAGTTATTGTTTTGACTGTGGCCACGATTTTTATGAAAAATGTCACGACAAAAAAAGAAGGGCAGCTAGATGCTCTTTCTATCGTCTATTCTTCTTTAGGTTGGGGTGGCCTGTTATATGGTTTCAGCATCGCAGGAGCTGTTGGATTTCAATCAATGCCAGTACTTGCATCATTAATGGTAGGAGGAATTACGCTGTTTCTATTTATTAGACGTCAGCTTCAATTGCCTAAACCAATGCTTGAATTTCGTGTATTTCAATCCTCCATGTTCTCTATTACAACTTTTTTATCGAGTTTAGTTTATGCCCTCATGATTGGTACACAAATACTTATCACATTTTATATTCAAAATGTACGGCAGCTGTCGGCACTCGAAACAGGGCTGGTTTTATTGATAGGTGCGCTTGTAATGGGTATATTGTCGCCAGTGACAGGGAAGATTTTCGATAAAGTGGGTGGAAAAGGCTTAGCACTGGTAGGGTTCACCAGTATCTTAATTGGTTCAGGTGCTTTCATAGCATTATCAATGCATACAAAACTTTGGCTACTGGCATGTCTCTTTACGATGATTTCCTTTGGGATTTCAATGATTATGATGCCGCTGACAACCGCTGGCATGAATGCCTTACCTACCCATTTGATGGCACATGCGACAGCGATGAATAGTACATTGCGTATGGTCGGTGGTGCATTAGTAACGGCATTACTTGTAACCATCATGAGTACGGTAACTACTTTACAGCAAGAAATGGGTGTTGCTGATGCTATGCTAAATGGCATTCGCACAGCGTTTATTGTCACAACGATTTTAAGTGCTGTGGGACTACTACTGTCTTTATATATGAAGAAGAAGCCAAATGCCAAATAGCCACCATCTCCATGACGCATAAAAATAGTTTATCGAGAGAAACTAATGGAAGAAGAAGCTTCACAATTTTAGAAAAGAGAGGTGCTTTTTATGAATCCAATAAATTGTGATTTTTCACCAATGAAAGAAACATTAAAAGATGAGCTTCTCCAAGTGATTATGTCCTTACAGCAAAGTGTGCAAGAAATGGATACAGATGCAAATTGTCTCCTTGGCAATTTTGAGAAAATTAAAGAGAGATTTATGACAATTGAAATGAAAGCCGCGACGTTTTATTTAAATTGTTATCTTTCCCCGTTTACAGAAAAGTATCCGGAATTATCACATAGTGTGCAAAATATGTCGTTGAGAAGACATGGTGGTTTAATTGTCATCCAACGACAGGATTCGTTAGTGAATTTGATGCAGCCTGGTATTCATATTGGGGCAGATTTAACGCATTCCTTATTAGAATCCATTTTCTTTCCAGGTAATCCATTACATGATGGAGCGGTACTCGTCAATCAAAATCAAATTGAATCGGCAGCGAATGTACTGCCATTATCAGACCGTCAGACTGGTGAAAAAAAATTAGGAACAAGACATCGTGCAGCGTTAGGATTAAGTGAAGTAAGTGATGCACTTGTGATGGTCGTCTCAGAAGAAACAGGTAGGATTTCTTTTGCTTTTCAGGGAAATTTATACCCGATTACATCACCTGGCATCATATAGGGACTCTCCTCTGTAAAACAATATCTCAAATTCGAGATATTGTTCTTGCAATGTTATCACTTGCGTGGTAAAGTGATAACTGAAGGGAGGATGAAGTCATGAGAAATCATACATTAGGCACATTAACATGGATTCGTATGATGCGCTTTACAACGCAAAGTAACCAGTTATCGAATGAATTTTTAAAGCGTTTCGATTTAACAACGGCACAATTCGATGTGTTAATCCAAATCCAAACGTATGCACCGATCACTCAATCTCAATTAGCAGAGAAAGTAACAGTTACACAAGGTGGCATGTCTCGCATGCTTGCCCGACTTGAAAAAGAGGGACTAATCGAGCGTAAACAAAATTGGAAGACCAAAGCTATCTCATTGACGGCAAAAGGGGAGCAAATGATTGATGCAGCAACACCAAGTCAACTTCACTTCCAATCCTCATTTTTTGAAGAAGTATTATCAGATGAAGAAATAAAATCTTTATATAAAGTGATGACAAAGCTTGAAAAGCATAGCCGAGAAAAAAAATTGCCGCCCGTGTAATTTTTTTTACAACATCACTTGCTTAGTCAAGTGAAAAAGGAGGAACAGTAGGATGAATAAATTAAATGGACACCATCATATATCCATGCTAACGAAAAATGGCAAACAGAATAATCATTTTTATACAACTATTTTAGGGTTACGACGTGTGAAAAAAACAGTGAATCAAGACTCACCATCTATGTATCACTTATTTTATGGTGACTTAACTGGAGCAGCTGGTACAGAATTAACATTTTTTGAAATGCCCGTTGCAGGACGTACAGTGCGGGGCACGAATGCTATTACTCGTATTGGCTTACTTGTACCTAGCTCCGAAAGCTTACTATATTGGAAAGAACGCTTTCAACAGCTAGAGGTAGAACATAGCGATATCACTACTTATGCAGGCAAAGAGGCTTTGTTTTTTGAAGATCATGAGGGATTACGAATGGTGCTGTTAAATCATCAGGGGCATGATACGCCTGCACAATGGCAAGCATGGGATGGCAATGATATACCGGAGGAACATCGTATTTTAGGTATGGGGACTGTTGAAATTACTGTACGCTATTTACAAAGAACCGTGAATTTACTACAAGATTTATTTCACTATACAGTTGTTGCAGAAACGGACAAAGAAACGATTCTGCAATCGATAGAAGGAGAAGTGCTTGGAGAAATTGTCGTCAAAGAATTAGAAGGGCCAAGCGAGAAACCTGGTAAAGGCAGTATTCACCATCTTGCATTACGTGTAGCAACGGTCGAGGAATTACAGGAATGGGATACGAAAATTAAGGCACAGGGTTTGGATAGTACAGGTGTCGTCGATCGTTATTATTTCCAAAGTCTTTATTTCAGAGATCGCAACGGTATTTTATTTGAAATGGCGACAGAGGGTCCAGGGTTTACTGTGGATTCAGCAGTCGAAGATCTTGGAAAAGAGCTAGACCTTCCACCCTTTTTAGAAAAGAAACGTGCAGAAATTGAAGCCATTTTAGAACCACTAGAATAAGGAGAGATGAAACATGATGGAAAAATATCGTATCGATCATTCAAAAGGATTGGAATTTGGGCTGTACTCTTTAGGGGATCATATTCCAAACCCATTAACAGGCGAACGTATTTCTGCTCAGCAACGACTAAAAGAGCTAGTAGAGGCTAGTCAATTGGCTGAACAAGCAGGCATTGATGTATTCGGTATTGGTGAGAGTCATCAATCGTACTTTACAACACAGGCACATACAGTCGTGTTAGGGGCTATTGCACAGGCAACGTCCACTATTAAATTATCTAGCTCAGCAACTGTATTAAGTGTTTCAGATCCAGTACGTATCTATGAGGATTTTGCCACAATTGATTTAATATCAGATGGTCGAGCAGAAATTGTAGCGGGACGTGGGTCACGTGTAGGAGCTTACCAATTGCTAGGTATTGATTTACAGGACTATGAAGAAATTTTTGAGGAAAAATTAGAGCTACTTATGAAAATCAATGACGAGGAGCTGGTGACATGGGGAGGGCAATTTCGAGCACCACTTCACCATGCACAAATTTTACCACAGCCCAAAAACGGCTCCTTACCGATTTGGCGAGCAGTTGGTGGTCCACCTGCCAGCGCTATAAAAGCAGGATATATGGGAATTCCGATGATGCTTACAACATTAGGTGGACCTGCTATCAATTTTAAACCATCTGTTGATGCCTATCGAGAAGCGGCAGAACGCAAAGGTTTTGACCCAAATGAATTACCTATTGCCACAACAAGCTTGTTTTATGTAGCAGATACAACAAAAGAGGCATTGCAAGGCATGTATCCACATTTAAATGGTGGTTTCCAAGCCATTCGTGGCGGAGGTTATCCAAAGCAACAATTTGCTCAAGCACCCGATACACGTGATGCTTTAATGGTTGGCAGTAAAGAGCAAATTATTGAAAAACTACTTTATCAGTACGAGCTATATGGCATGCAACGCTTTATGGCACAAATCGATTTTGGTGGCGTACCATTCGATAAAATTATGAAAAATATTGAAATCATCGGTCAGGATATTATTCCAGCGATGAAAAAATATACAGAAAAATAAGGAGTGGCTCATCATGAAAATTGTCGCGCTTGCAGGTTCTATTGTCGGCTCTAAAACAAGAACAGCAACACAGAAAATAGTTGAGATGTTACAAGAAAAATATCCACAGCATGAAGTAACATTACTGGATCTTGCTGACTATCAACTAGTTTTTAGTGATGGACGTAATTACTTCGACTACGAAGGCGATACAAAATATGTAACAGAAACCATTATGGCTGCAGATGCAATTGTTATTGGGACGCCAACATTCCAAGCATCGATTCCAGCGACATTAAAAAATATCTTTGACCTTTTACCTGTCAATGCCTTCCACGATAAAGTCATCAGTGTCATTGTGACAGCGGGTACATCCAAGCATTATTTAATGGTGGAACAGCAACTAAAGCCGATACTAGCTTATATGAAAGCACACATCGTTCCGACCTATGTATTTATAGAAGAAAAGGATTTTTTACGCAAAGAAATTGTTAACGATGATGTCCTTTTCCGACTAGCACGGTTAGCAGAGGATACAGTCATGGTAGCAGATGCCTTTGCAGAAATTCGGGCAAAAAAAGATGCAGAATATGATTTTTAAAGATTAATAGATGAAACGCTGTGTAAATAGTCTGACACAGCGTTTCTTTTTGCGTCTAAGCTAACTATTTGACCATTCAAACCATCGTGCATGCCCATCTGGACGCGGCATTGTACGTATGGATATGATAGTACCTTGATCTATAAAATCTTGATGAAGTTTTGTATCAAATAAATTGTTATAGCTATGATAAAGAGGCCTCCCCATGCTAATTTCTTTTAATTGCTCTATTAATTTATGACGTAATTCAATGGGGATTTGATTTGCGACATGTGTATGATAAATCACTAACATCGCCTCTTGCTCAATTATTCGACTAAGCTTTTTAATCAGTTGAATCGCATCCCCTTCTATTAACTGAATATCTAATTGATTGATGATGGGGAGGGCCTGTTGGAATAATATTCTACGTTCATGATGCTAATAAATAATGAACTGCTGCCAACAATAAATTGGGCGCAGGCTGATCCTGTGGGATTGAGGAGGCAATGTCTAACAAATCTTCATCATTGGCAATTTTAGTAGCTAAATGTTCATAAAGGGGGCTTGAGCCTTGACATTCCTGTTGAGCAAACATCTGAAATTGACGACTTAATATAGTGTGCGGCATATGATTCTCTCCTTTTTACATACATAATCAAGTTCATCATCAGTCTATTCTTATTGTATAATTTAGTAAATTAAATATATTTAATAAATTTAATTAATATTTTTAATCACTGAGGTGAAATTTTGGAATATAAATGGTTACAATCTTTTATCGTCGCAGCCCAGACTTGTAATTTTCGTACAGCAGCGGAACAACTTCATTTATCTCAACCAAGTATTACGGTTCATATTCAGCAGTTAGAGGAATTTCTGCATGTACAATTATTTAAGCGCGAAAAAAATCGTGTGCAATTAACAGACGCTGGAAAGCTTTTTCAAGTAGAGGCACAGCAAATGGTCAATCAGTGGGAACAAAGCATTGAACGTATTCGATTAGCAAGTAAAGGTATTCAAGAAAAAATCATTATGGCTATGACCCCGTTAATGGTTGAAACGATTCTGCCGCATGTGATCTATCAATTTATCAATGACAATCCTTCACTTGAGATATCAATTTTAGTAGAGGATTCAGCTAAAATAGAGGATTTAGTCAATCAAGATCAAGCTCATATTGGTATTTCATTATTACCAACACGTTATCGACATTGGCATCAAGAGCTGCTGATTGATAGTCCATTAGAGTTAGTAATCCCCCTAGATGCCTATGATGATGAAACAGGCACTTATATTGATTATGAGGAGTTATTTCAAACGTATACTTTATTTACGCATCATCATCCAACAATTTGGGGAGAGCTATTACGTAAATTAAGAGAAACATATATTTTAACGAAGCAAGTATCCATTTCTCAATCTTATGTGGTAAAAAGGCTAATAAAGGATGGGTTGGGGATGTCGTTTTTACCTCGTATGATTGTGAGAAAAGAACGGATGGAGGGACGGTTTAATATAGTTCCTTTTGAAGATTTCCCATTACCGAGTGTACCCGTATACCTCTTTTATAAGGAATCTACACAAGTACCAGATGGATTATTAGATTTATTGCAAACAAGAAATTATTTATAATTCACAAGATGGTCAAAAATGATTTTGAAATGATGCTGTTCAGTGTAAGGGTTTTCATAGACTTTGTCGAATTGTGGTATGATCGTTTTTAAAGAGTAGGAGGTCAATAAACATGGTATTTTCTCTATTTAAAAAAAAGAAAGAACAACAGCAGCTAAAAAATAGAGTGGAGTTTTGTATCACTAATTTATCACTTGGTGCGGCAGATGCGTATGATGAATTAGTAGAACGGGATGATATTGAGATAGAGGAATCTGGTTGTACATCTCACTGTGAAATCTGTGAGCAAAGTATTTTTGCGCTAGTTAATGGAGAAGTCGTGACAGCAGAGGACGCAGAGACATTGGTGCAGGCTATTGATGAAGAATTAAAACAAAACCCACTTTTCTAATGAAAAAACAGCTTGCGGGATAACAAGCTGTTTTTTTACTGCAAATCAATTTACCAACCGCGCACGTATTGTACGGGAGGTTGTACTTCTTCGCCTAATTCTTTAGCCGCATGAAGTGGCCAATAAGGGTCTCGTAATAAAACGCGTGCTAAGAAAATTAAATCTGCGCGATTATTTTGGAGAATTTCTTCCGCTTGAACAGCTGTTGTAATAAGTCCAACTGCGCCAGTAGGGATGTTTGCCCCATGCTTAATGGCCTCTGCATGCGATACTTGATAGCCTGGAAAGACATGAATAGCTGCTGGTACAACACCGCCTGTTGATACATCAACCAAATCAACACCTTGAGATTTCATCCAGCGACTAAAAACAATAAAATCTTCCATTGTTGTGCCATCTTCAGCGTAATCTTCTGCAGATACACGTACCAATAATGGCCCATCCCACACACTGCGAATCGCATCGATAACTTGACGAAGGATACGATAACGGTTTTCCTGTGAACCACCGTATTGATCTTGACGTTTATTTGTCGCAGGTGATAAAAACTCGCTAATTAAATAGCCGTGTGCCCCATGAATCTCGAGCACATCAAAGCCAGCCTTTGTGGCACGAACAGCTGCTTGTTTAAACGCTTCTATTACATAAAGAATGTCCTCTTCTGTCATTTCTATTGGTGTTTTATAGTCTGAGCTAAAGGCAATAGCTGATGGAGCAAAAATTTCGCCATCCACCGTTGCTTTGCGACCAGCATGTGCAAGCTGGATGCCTGTTTTAGCGCCGTAAGCCTTCATCCCTTCAACTAGTTGACTTAATCCTTCAATATGTGCATCATCCCAAATGCCTAAATCTTTATTGGAGATGCGGCCTTCTGGCACAACACCAGTAGCTTCCAAGATGATTAACCCAACTTGACCAGCTGCTCGTGTCGCATAATGGACTAAATGAAAAGGTGTCACCATGCCATCGTCTTGCGCTGAATACATGCACATAGGTGCCATAACAATGCGATTTTTTAAGGAAATGGATTGTAATGCATATGGTTCGAATAATTTACTCAAAATAAAGCCCCCTAATTCCTAGTGATACACTCTATTTTGCACATAATATTAACCATTTGCAAGTGAACGAGATCGAGCTTCCGCTTCTTTAATACATGCTTCGATGGCTTCATTAAATTGATATTGCTCTAGTGCCTGAATACCAGCCTCCGTCGTACCGCCAGGGCTCGTTACTTTTTTCCGCAAAACATCCGGCTCATCTACCGATTGCTTGAGCATTTCAGCAGTACCTGCCAGTGTTTGAGTCATTAGTAATCGTACAGTATCTTTAGAAAGACCAACTTTTGTTCCTACTCTTTCAAAGGCTTCCATTAAATAATAAATATACGCAGGACCACTACCAGAAAGGGCTGTAACTGCATGTAATTGATCCTCATCGACTTCAATAACGGAGCCGACAGCCTCTAATAACTGGAGGAAAAGAATACGCTGTGCCGCCGACACCTCATTATTGAATGCTATCCCACTTGCTGACATACCGATTGTGGCAGATGTGTTAGGCATCACCCGTGCAATTGGACGACTTCCTAAAAATTTAGTAATCGTCTCAATAGCAATACCGGCTAGAATCGACAGAACGGCAGAGTGCGTTGTCATTTTAGGTTTTAGATCGCGCATGGCTGCAACAGCATCCTTTGGCTTCATTGCTAAAATGATAAGATCTGCCTGTTGATAAATGGCTTGATCAAACAGGCACTGGACTCCATATGTTTCGTGTAAGAACTGTAAACGTTCTTTGTCAGAGCGATTGGTGACATAGATTTCCTGTGGTGTAAACACCTTTTGTTTTATCCAGCCCTGCATCAATGCTTCTGCCATTGAGCCTGCACCGATAAATACTATTTTTTTCATAAACAAAACCTCCAGTTCAAAATAAAAAAGCGCTCTCGTCCTTATCTTGAAGGACGAAAACGCTCTCGTTTCCGCGGTACCACCTTTGTTTGCCAATTGTTGGCACAACTCTTAGCCCTCTTATCGCAAGGGAAACGGTTATGTTTGCATAACTGCTCAGAAGTAGGTTCGGTAATGGGAGCGGGTGATGTTACTCTCAGCAAATGTAACACTCTCTAACACCTTCACCAGTTACGTACTCGGCTTCTTCAACGCACAAAAATAATTAGATTATTCAAAATTATAGTGAGGAATTAGCAAACTGTCAACAGGAGGATGACGAAAACAGAAAAAACTTGTAAAATAGAATGAATCAGTATTCACTAGCTCGTAAAAAGGGGGAGACAACTTTGTCTATAGTCAAAATAGAAATTCCAACACCCTATGAAGTAGGAGATGTCAATGCATTTATTGTAAAGGGCGATGCACTCAGCATTTTTGATGTTGGACCAAAAACGATGGAAGCCTATGATGCTTTGAAATGGGGAATTCGAGCAGCTGGCTTTGACATGCGAGATATTGAACAGGTTGTGTTAACCCACCATCATCCTGACCATGCAGGATGGGTCGATGCCTTTCCACATGCAGAAATTTTGGGGCATGCCTATAATGATAAATGGCTTCGTCATGATGAAGCGTTTTTAAGCTATCACAAGCAATTTTACAGTGAGCGTTTATTAGAGCATGGGGTACCACAAGAATATATTACAAAAAGTGTACATGTTCGTCGTGAATTAGAGCTTGTGGGTGAGCGCCCATTGACACAAATTTTGGTGGATGGAGACGAAGTGCCCGGTCATCCAGGATTAAAGGCAATAGAAACATTAGGTCATGCACAAAGCCATTTTATTTTCTGGGATGAAAAAACGCATCATGTTATTGGGGGCGATTTATTACTCGAAAAAATAACGCCCAATCCATTAATCGAGCCACCATTAGATCGTACATTAGGACGTCCAAAATCCTTACTGCAATACAATGAATCACTCGAAATTCTACGCCAATTACCCATCAAAATGATGCATACAGGGCATGGGGCCGATTTAGAGGATATTCCTTCTTTAATTGATAAACGATTAGAGCGCCAGCATCAGCAATCATTGAAAGTTAATGAGTTGCTAGGTGACGATCAATTAACGGTTGTACAAGTAACAAAACGCTTGTATCCAGCCATATTCCAGCATCAGCTAGGATTAACCTTGTCCAAAACACTAGGGCATTTAGATTATTTAGAAGCCAATGATTATATTAAATCAACGAAGACCGAAGCAGGTATCTATTTATTTCAAAGGAAGTAGGTTTACACATGAATAAATATAAAAAGACGATCTTCGTGACAGGTGCAACAAGTGGTGTAGGTTTAAAAACGACAGAATTACTTGTAGCTCAAGGGCATACAGTTTATGCCACGGGTCGTAATGCTGTTGCACTAAAGGTGCTAGAACGTTTAGGAGCTCACGTTATCCAAGCTGATTTAACCAATTTACATACACTCGATGATGTTTGTTCACAGCTCCCACCCATTGATGTGGCGATTCTTTCAGCAGGTGTAGGGAAATTTGCTGTAGCCCCCGCTTTAAAGGATGTGGATATTGCTCAAATGATTGAATTGAATGTAAGTGTACCGATTTACCTTGCCAAACGATTAGCTTCTGCAATGATGGCACAACAGCATGGTCATCTAATTTTTATTGGGTCACAGGCAGGAAAGGTAGCAACACCGAAAGCGAGTGTTTATGCTGCTACCAAGCATGCCATTGTCGGTTTCACGAATGGACTTCGTATGGAGTTAGCTCCATACAATGTGAAAGTAACCGCCATCCACCCAGGTCCCATTGATACACCATTTTTAGATAAGGCAAATGATGCAGGTGGCTACAGAGAGTCCTTAGGAAGATTTTTATTATCCGCAGAAGAAGTGGCACAAGCTACAGTTCAAACAATTGACCGTCCAGTTCGTGAGGTAAATTTACCAAGGATCATGGGATTATCGAGTAAATTATATGCACTCGCACCTGCAACCATTGAATTTCTAGGCAAATCATTTTTCAATAAAAAATAGCAATAATCAGACTGTCGCCATGCTCCCTATGTATGGCGACAGTTTTTTTCATACTTACCTGAAATTGTTGATATAGTAGGGAAGATGAAGCTAAAAAAGGAGAATACAATGTACACTATTGGACAAGTTGCTAAATTTTTAGGCATTTCTAGAGATACGATAAAATTTTACGAAGAAAAGGGATTGGTAAAGCCTCAGCAAAATAAAGGAAATGGCTACAGAAGCTATACCCATTTTGATATCTATGACCTAACAACGGTCAATTTTTATCGAGAAATTGATTTGGAAATCAAAATAATACAGGAATTAAGAAGAGGCAAGAGTATCGAGGGCATTCGCTCATTATTAGAAGAAAAAGAGCAGGGAATGTTGGAGGAGATTGCCTATAAAAAACGACAATTAAAAAAGTTACAAAGGGTCAAGGAAGATTGCGAAAAAATTAAGCAATGTTTAGGAACATACAGTATAAAAGAAATGAAACCACTAGAGATAATGGGAGAAATAGATCATTATACCGCTTATGATGAATATGACATTCTAAAAGAAAACACCGATAATTTTAAAAAAGCAGTGGTCCTTACATCATTAAGAAGAGTAATACGGTTTAATGATGAAGGGATACTAGAAGAACAATTTATAATTACCAGAAAAGTTGAAGATGATGACAAGGCAATAGCTGGGGAAATTCGAGCCTATCCAAAATGTCTTTATACAATCATTGAAGATGGTAGATGGTCTACAGGTGGTAAAAATACGGACGATCAAGTGGAAGCCAGTATGAGAAAAGTAGCCGAGGAAATGGGCTATGAGCTGTTAGGGCTTGTGTATATCAATCTACTGCTAGTTACGTATGAAGAAGGGCTGGAACGTATTTTTTTAGAAATGTATGTGCCAATAAAGTAAAAATAGAGATAGATGATTGACCTGTGAGCAACCCCCAGGTTTATGCTGAAGTTCAGTGCAATGAAATGGGGGATCAACATGAATAGAAATAAGAAGCTAAAAAGACCTGTAGCGAGTTTTATTGTCTTAACCAATGTCATTTTTTGGCCGCTTTTTTGTCTTGTAGGAGCTGTCAAGCTGTTAGGGTTTCCAACGTGGGTTTTCGATGTAATACGCTGTCTATCAGCATGGTCATCAACCTTTGCCTTCGCTATATTATTTCCGAAAATATATCCTGGACAGAGCTTTCTACACTTTGTGAAACAAAAATTTAAGAATAGGTTGAACGGATCGGTGATTTTTTCAGTGCTGACGATTCAAGTCGTCATTTTTATTATTATTTTGAGTCTAGTTATGAATAATCATCAAACAGATTCTATTTTTACAATCTCTTCTTGGGTTATACTGAGCTATTACTTTTTTAGAAATCTTTTATCAGGACCATTAGGTGAAGAATTGGGATGGAGGGGTTTTGCCCTGCTGGAGCTTCAAAAGAAGTATTCCGCATTAGTCGCCTCTATCATCATCGGGTTTTGGTGGGGGCTATGGCATTTACCGATATGGCTTACGACTGGCTTTATGGGCATGGATTTACTCCAATATAGTGGCTTCTTTATGATAGCCATCATAGCGACGAGTATTATTATGGCAGGATTTTATAACATCAATCAGAATTTAATCATCCCCATCATCATTCACCAATTCTTTAATTTTTTTATTGGTTTAGTGAACGGGCATCTCGTTGATTTAATGATGTATAATGCCATTTTATATTCAGTAGCCGCCCTGTTATTGATCATCATTAATCCAAAGAATGCATTGTACAAGACAAAATCAATTAAATCGTGAAAAAAAAATCCCGTTTTCTACGGGGTTCTTTTTTATTGATACATTTATATAGTATACATTTATATAGTATACATTTATGCCTTTAGTGAAAAAACGCTTATTCGAGTAAATATTCATACTTTCTCCAATGATTTGATGGATTGGTTGACGTTCGCTTAACTAGTAAAATAAATGTCTATGAATTTATAAAAATACACTTGTATTTATTTTTATAACATGATACTATTCGTGTATAAACTTTTAAATGAATGTATAAAAATACATATAGATAGAGCAATGGAGGCGCATTTTTAATGGCAAATAAAAAAGTTGTATTAGCTTACTCAGGCGGACTTGATACTTCGGTAGCAATTCCATGGTTAAAAGAACAGGGTTGGGATGTAATCGCGGTATGCCTTGACGTTGGTGAAGGGAAAGACCTTGAATTCGTAAAAAATAAAGCTCTTCAAGTAGGAGCTATTGAATCTTATATGGTAGATGCAAAGGATGAATTTGCTGAAAATTATGCATTAATTTCATTACAAGCCCATACTTGGTATGAACAAAAATATCCATTAGTATCAGCACTTTCTCGCCCACTAATCTCAAAAAAATTAGTAGAGATTGCGAACCAGGTCGGTGCGGATGCCGTTGCACATGGTTGCACAGGAAAAGGTAATGACCAAGTTCGTTTTGAAGTGTCTATTAAAGCATTAAATCCTGATCTAGAAGTATTAGCACCAGTACGTGAATGGGGCTGGAGTCGTGACGAGGAAATTGAATATGCGATGAAACATAATGTACCAATTCCAGCAACATTGGATTCACCATTTTCAATTGACCAAAATTTATGGGGACGTGCCAATGAAGCAGGAATTATGGAAGATCCATGGGTATCTCCACCAGAGGAAGCTTACGGCTTAACTGTTTCTGTTGAAAATGCACCAAATGAAGCAGAATATGTGGAGATCGAGTTTATAGCTGGTAAACCAGTAGCATTAAACGGAAAAGAAATGAAGCTAGCAGATTTAATTCAAGAATTAAACGCAGTAGCAGGTGCGCATGGTGTAGGACGTATCGACCATGTAGAAAATCGTCTCGTTGGTATTAAATCACGTGAGGTTTATGAAATCCCAGGAGCAAAAGTGCTGTTAACAGCGCATAAAGAGCTTGAAGATTTAACACTTGTAAAAGAATTAGCACACTTCAAGCCAGTGATTGAGAAAAAATTATCTGAATTAATTTACGATGGGTTATGGTTCTCGCCATTACGTGATGCACTTGAAGCATTCCTTGCGCAATCACAACAATATGTAAATGGTACAGTACGTGTGAAACTGTTCAAGGGGCATGCGATTGTAGAAGGACGTAAATCACCAAATTCACTATACAATGAAAAGCTAGCAACATACTCGAAGGAAGATCAATTCAATCACGCTTCCGCTGTAGGCTTTATCGAGTTATGGGGTCTACCAACCGTAGTGAACTCATCTGTTAATAAAAAATAATATTTAACAAGCGAGGTGTGGGAAGGCATTATGCTTTCACTACACCTTTCAATAAGAAATAAAGGAAAAGGTGAGCTGACATGACAAAACTTTGGGGTGGACGTTTCCAAAAATCAGCAGAAGCGTGGGTAGACGAATTTGGGGCATCCATTGGCTTTGATCAGCAACTTGTGCTAGAGGACCTTGAAGGTAGTGTTGCACATGTCACAATGCTTGGTACAACAGGAATTTTACCTGTAGCTGACGTAGAGGCCATACTAGGTGGTCTTGCCCAATTAAAAGAAAAGGCAATCGCAGGTGAGCTTGAATTTAGCGTTGCCAATGAAGATATACACTTAAATTTAGAAAAGATGCTGATTGATTTAATTGGTCCTGTTGGTGGCAAGCTACATACAGGTCGTAGCCGTAATGACCAGGTCGCGACGGATATGCATCTTTTCTTGAAAAAGCGTGTGCAGGAAGCAATTGATTTAATCGTGACGTTTCAACAAACATTAGTAGAGAAGGCTCAAGAACATATTGAAACGATTGCGCCTGGTTACACACATTTACAACGTGCCCAGCCAATATCCTTTGCGCATCATTTAATGGCGTACTTTTGGATGCTAGAGCGTGATAAACAACGCTTTACAGAATCCATCAAGCGCATTGATATTTTGCCATTAGGGGCAGGGGCTATGGCGGGAACGACTTTCCCAATCGACCGCTTAAAATCCGCAGAATTACTTGGCTTTAGTGAGGTATATGCCAACTCTATGGACGCTGTGAGTGATCGTGATTTTATTGTGGAATTTTTAAGTAATGCATCCTTGTTAATGGCACATTTATCACGCTTTGCAGAGGAAATTATTATTTGGTCTACAGATGAATTTAAATTTATTGAATTGGATGATGCCTTCTCTACAGGTTCTTCCATTATGCCACAAAAGAAAAATCCTGATATGGCAGAGCTCATTCGTGGGAAAACAGGGCGCGTTTACGGGAATCTAATGGGCTTATTAACCGTGTTAAAGGGCACACCTTTAACGTATAACAAAGATATGCAGGAGGATAAAGAAGGCATGTTCGATACTGTGCATACCATTCTTGGTTCACTGAAAATCTTTGAAGGCATGATTCGTACAATGACCGTCAATACTGAACGTTTGCATCAAGCTGTCCATGCTGATTTTTCAAATGCAACAGAGCTAGCAGATTATCTTGCGACAAAAGGTATGCCATTCCGTGAGGCACATGAGGTGACAGGGAAGCTTGTTTTCACATGTATTCAAAAGGGGATTTACTTATTAAATTTACCGCTGGAAGAAATGCAGCAGGAAAGTGCACTAATTGAAGCAGATATTTATGATGTGTTAGCGCCAGAAGCGGCTGTTCGACGCCGTCATTCCTTAGGTGGAACCGGCTTCGAACAAGTGAAGATCCAAATTGACAAAGCAAAAGCCTGTCTTGTAAAACATTAATTGTTGCGTGCATGTCCTTGTGACTTTTGCATAGATATTCATTAAAGCTGTCCAGTGAGGCACTATGAAAACCTATATCCTTTTTCAACTAAGCCAGAGGGTGACGTGAAAAAGAGACCCTTACATACGTGAAGGACAATCCCCAATTCTGGAGACGCGGAATTGGGGTTTTTGTATAAGAAAATGGTGGGAGGAATCCGGTAAATGAATGAACGTTTTACAAAGGGGCTTGACACAATCAAACAATATATGACTGAGGAAGAAGTAACACAGATGATTACATCCGATCCATTAGCCGATGTGGCACCTGATTTACGCAAAATGATTATTGAATTTGCTTATGGTGATGTCTATGCACGACCAGGATTGGAGGCCAAAAATCGAGCACTTGTCGTGATAACAGCAGTTGTCACACAAGGTGCTGCGCCGCAAACAAAAACCCATATCCAACGAGGATACCATGCAGGCTTAACACAGACAGAAATTGTCGAGGCTCTGTTACAATTAGTGCCCTACATCGGTTTTCCAAAAGTGCAAAATGCCTTAACCATTGCACAGCAAGTCTTTGCAGAAAAAATTTGAAGCATGAATAAAAAAACAGGCAAAGGTTCATAATAAGTTCGGAAACACTTATTAATCTAATATGATGGGGAGGATGCAGAATGAGTAATAGTCAAACACCCAAAGACCAAGAATCTCAGGAAAGTCCGCCACAACTGGTTAAGGTTGAAGCTTCTTAAAACTTAAGCCTAAAGGTGAAACAGAATTGATCTGCTTCGCTGTAGATTAAGTTGAAGCGTAAACCTACTAGTAAAAAATCAAATAGAAGCAATAAGTGTCCATGGATCCAGAATTATTCTGGATCCTTTTTGTGGTTCACTGTTAACAATCTAATTGAGGGTGAGAAGCAGAGAGAAAGGCGCTCCTACTAGGGTAATAAAATTCATAAGGAAGGCAAAATGCACTCACCCAAGCCAAGACTCCACCCCTTTCAAAGGTAAAACATCATATAAGACATTCACATAGGTGAGTTAGTCACCTTCATCATTACCTTCATTTGACATTTTGAGAAATCTGTATTACTCTATACATAACAGATTCTGTTTGGGTATTAACAATACAGATTGGAGGAGCGATATGCAAATACGGTTAGATCCAAATAGTGAATTGCAGCTTTATAAGCAATTAGCCAATCAATTAATTGAATTCATCGCAAAAGGTGAACTGAAAAATGGTGATACATTACCAGCGGTGCGTGCGATGGCTACGGATTTAGGTATCAATGTAAGCACAGTGAGTAAGAGCTACCATGAACTCGATGAAAAAGGGTTAATCGAATTAAAACCGAAAGCGAAGGCAGTCATTATTGGTGGGCAAAAGCGAGAGCTGGAAGAAACAGAGGTTGAAAAAGTGGAAAATGCTTTAAAGCCAATTATGGCGGAAGCTTTTGCACGTGGGTTTGAAAAAGAACAAATAACAAGTTTGTTCCAGCGAATTTTAAAACAATGGAAGTAGGGGTAGTATGCTTATAATAGTAGGCATCTTTATCATTCTCGGTATTTTGGAAACCATGACACCACATTTAACAAGAAAAACTAATGTTTTTGGTGTTTCGATACCAGAACCTTTATGTCAAGCATCCTCAATTACAGCTTTGGAAGAAGCGTTATAGTCAAATTATCGGAGGAATTGCAGGCTTATTTTTACTAGGTCAAATCGGATTCTCTTTGTCGCCTATGCAGGAGGAGAAGACGTCTTTAATCTCCTTTATCCTTTTGTATGTCATGCTCCTGCTATCATCTGGTCTTTACATGAGTTACCATGTTAAAACGAAAAATTTAAAGGGACAGGAACAATGGGAAACAAACATTAAAACGGTGCATGTAACAGACTTAACAATCCGCCAAAAAGATGAAACACTATCGCCCTTATTTTTTAGTTTACCTATCATCATGACACTGGCATTGATTGTTTTTACGTACATGAATTATGACACCATTCCAGCAATTTTTGCCACGCATTGGAATGGTGCAGGGGAGGCGGATGGTTGGACTGAAAAAACTAGGCTCTCCGTCATCAGTATGCCACTGATATTATTAGCGATACAAATTAGCTTTTTCATCATGGGCCAAGGGATGAAAAGTGCCAAAATTCAATTGAGTGCACAGGCTAGAGAAGCCTCAGTTCATCGGGAACTGACTCAACGCAAATATGGTAGCTGGTATTTAGCAGCGATTAATTTTAGTATGACGATTCTATTTATTGTTTTACATTATACAACCGTTATTTTACATGACCAAACAGCCCCATACTTTTTTCCCCTTTTTCTTGTCTTTAATATCGTTACATTAGGTGGCTTACTAGTATTAATTTGGAAGCTCAGTAAAAGCAATGAACGTTTTGATGAGGTACATACAAATGAAACAGCTGCGGCAGATGATCAATACTGGAAATGGGGGATTTTTTATTGTAACAAAAACGATCCATCCTTATTAGTGCCGAAAAAATTTGGAATCGGATGGACTGTCAATTTTGCGAATAAATGGAGCTACATCATAATCGGTATTACCTTATTGCCAATTTTATTGGTGATCTTCATATAGAGAGGAAGATTGGATGAAAAAATGGTTATTGTTATGTTGCACATTGTTACTTTTAAGTGCCTGTGGGCAAAAAGAGGTCACTGCGGACAATCAAGAGACAAAGGGGCAAAGTGCAATGAATGAACAGTTTATCGGAAAATGGGAGGGAAATATTGAAACGCCTAATGGAGCACTGCCAATTATCGTCGATTTACAGAAGGATAGTGGTACATTATCTGTTCCAGCACAAGGTTTATCTAATTTTCCATTTCAAAGTGTCAAGTATACAGATGACAATGTGAAAGTATCTATTCATTTGAACGGCTCTGTTATTGCGATAAACGGCATATTAAAAAATGGACAAATAGAGGCTACATTTCAACAAAATGGTGGGAATTTCCCCCTAATTTTAACGGCTTATAAAGAGCAGCCCGTTACCTATGAAAAACTAAAAATTCCTGTTCAACAGGGAGACTTAACTGTTGCTTTACAAAAAGCGAGCACGTCGCCATCGCCTGTGGCTCTCATTATAGCAGGCTCTGGGCCAACTGATAAAGATGGTAATTCCGCTCTAGCTGGTAAAAATAATAGCTTAAAAATGCTGGCGGAAGGTTTAGCACAAGAGGGCATTACGACGGTTCGCTATGATAAGCGAGGACTTGGTGATAATCAAGCGCTCTTAACAAAGGAAGAAGATGGGACGTTTGATCAATACGTGGATGATGCAGTACAAATCCTACAAACATTGATGGCGGATAAAGCTTATACAAGTGTACACGTGATTGGTCATAGTGAAGGCTCACTCATTGGTTTGCTAGCAGCTCAAAAAACAGGGGTAGCGTCCTTCGTCTCTATCGCAGGTGCTGGAAGACCATTGGACGTAGTACTCTTAGAGCAATTAAAAGGTCAGTTAGCACCGAAGCTTTACAATGAATCAACGGATATTTTGACAGCTTTAAAGCAAGGCAAGCAGGTGACAACTGCTTCGCCAGAGCTGCAAGCCCTCTTCCGTCCATCTGTTCAGCCTTTCCTGATTTCCTTGCTAAAGTACCATCCTGCTGACGAGTTGGAGAAAGTAAAAAGCCGTGTATTAATCGTACAAGGAACAACGGATTTACAAGTAAAGGAAGTCGATGCCGAGGCATTAAAGAAAGGCAAACCAGAGGCGAAGCTACTTTATATGGAGGGTATGAACCATGTATTGAAAAAGGCTCCAGCAGATCGTGCAGGAAACTTAGCAACCTATTCAGACCCTTCATTGCCATTACATGAAAAATTACTACCAGCGATTCAGCAATTTATTAATGAAGAGTAGGATGATGAACGATGAGTATCTTTGTATATGGAATTATCATGCTGCTATTTCTGACCTTTGCCATTGTGCTGTCCCAAGGGAAAGGAGCGTTTTTAATCGCAGGATTTAATACGATGCCAGAAGAAGAAAAAAAGCAGTATGATGAGCAAGCATTGGCGAGATTTATGGGGAAAATGATGTATGGCTACTGCTTTTGTGTGCTTTTATGGATTCTTAATGAACTTTTTCATACACAGTGGTTATTTTTTAGTATCGGACTTGTTCTTTTCGTAGCATTGACGATCTTTTTAATGATCTATGTGAACACAGGCAATCGTTTCAAAAAATAAGAAGGATATAAAATGGACTTGGTCAATGCAATGACAAGTCCATTTTGTTTGGCTACATTTGAAGGAAATGCATTTTATCTATGAGAATTATTATCAATTAGTGGGATTTCTGTTAAACTAGAGACATGCTATTGGTTAAACTAGAAGGAGTGCTTGAGCTCGATGAAATTAAGTGATCATATACTTTTATGGAATCACGCATACATCAAAATTATGGATGTACGATTGACAATGATGGAGCAGGGAGAGGATTTTGGTCCCTATCGATTGCCGACCAGTGCCTTTCTCTATACAAAAAGAGGGAATGCTCAAATCTGGCTGGATAAAAACAGACATCTGGTACACCCGTTTCACGTCCTGCATGCAGGAAAAGGGGTGGATGTAGAGATTGTAGCGGAGAAAGAGTTTGAATACTTTATGATTTTCTATAAGGCAATACTTCCGTTACCTCATCGCCAAGAAATGGTAGCCTTGATGGAAAATCATAATCCTTTCCACTATCAATATGCTTTTGTGCCAGCTCATCCTCTTGCATTACTTGACAGAGCAGAGCAGATGAAGATAGTTTGGCAACAGGCCCATGACAAAGAGCTGAAAAATTTACATATAAAATCATTATTCTATCAATTTATCTATGAATTATTGCGGCAAATGCATGGACAGGGAATTCATCCCGTAAAGCCAGATATGGTGGCGCAGGCAGTTCGCTATATAGAGGAACATGCGCATATGCCTCTAACACTAGACATCATAGCGCAAGAGTTAGGCTGTAGCATTGGTTATTTATCAAAACTGTTTAAAGAAAAAATGCATACAAGCCCGATTCATTATTTAGGTGAAATGCGTGTCAATAAAGCAGCGGCATTACTCGTGCAAACAGATGCTACGTTGCAGGAAATTGCGGAGCATGTCGGTTATCCTGACGGTCATTCCTTGAGCCGAAGCTTTAAACGATACAAGGGTGTATCTCCAGCACAATTTAAAGTGGCATGGAGGCAAAAGCGGCAACTGGAAGATGAAGAATTGCCACTTTGGAAAAGAAGATATGCTATTCTCCCAAAACAATTCGAGTGTTATATTGATGATGAAATTGAAAATCATTATCAACGAAAGGGAGTAAATGAAATGTCGAAGTACAAAAATATGAAAGTAAAGGCTATGACGTTGTTTATGTGCCTATCATTGCTGCTAGCAGCATGCTCAAATACAAATGGAGCCTCATCATCGACAAATCAAGTGGAATCACAAGCGAATAGTGGACAAGAGGCTGTACAAGAAGGAAAGACAAGAATTGTTTCGACGCCTAGAGGTGATGTAGAAATTCCAGCTCAGCCACAGCGTGTAGCGGCTGATCAATATATGGGGCAGCTTTTAAAGTTAGGAATTATTCCAGTTGGTGTCCGCGAAGGCATGTTAACGGAAGGTTGGATTGAGAAAGCGGGGATTCCTCAAGAAACGCTCGCTAAAATCGAGAATTTAGGTGGCTTCCCAATGAATCCTGAAAAACTCATTATGCTAGAGCCCGATTTAATCATTGGGTCGATTGAGAAAAATATTGAACAATATGAAAAAATCGGCTCTACTGTTTTTATTCCTTACTGGGAAGAGCTTTCGACGGCTGGACCATTAGAAAAATTTAGAAGAATTGCTGAAGTATTTGGAAAAGAGCAAGAAGCTGAGTTATGGATAGAAGAATATGAACAGAGGGTAGAAGATGCTCGAAAACAAATCGATGGCATCATTAAAGAAGGTGAAACGGTATCAGTCGTGCAATTAAGCCCTACAGGTTTATTTGTGTTAGCTGCTGAGGGAGGGAATTATGGTAGTAACACCATTTATCAGATGTTGAAATTACCTCCAACAGAGCAAGCTTTAAACATGAAAGAGGGCTTTGAAAATATCTCATTAGAGGTATTGCCACAGTATTTAGGCGATCATGTATTTGTCTATGTCAATTCGCAAGAAGATGCAGAAGAAATTTTGAATAGTCCGATTTGGCAGGGAGCACCTGCTGTTAAAAATGGCAATGTTTATATGTATGGTGAGTTCGATGATGAGTTTGTCATGGAAGATCCTTACTCTTTAGACCTACAACTTGAGAAAATTGTCAAAGTTTTATTGGAGAAAAAAATAAAAAGCAAGTAAAACCTGCATTCATTTTGCAATAAAGTAGAGCTATTTTCTGATGAATGGCCGTTTGTATAAATTCATCCTAGCTGGTCATAATAAAGAAGATTTCACTTATGAAATCTATAATGATGAGGAGGATGAAAAATGAGTAGGTTCGAACAATTAGATCCAAAATCTCAAAAAATCCACCGCAACTGGTCAAGGATTAAGCGATCCAAATCGCAAGTAAATGGTGAAACGGAGATAACTCTCCATAATCGCCTCTTGCGAAGTGAAGCAAAGGCCCGTCAGTTTTAATCATGTTAGAAAAGTAAGTGTCATCAAGCCCAGAAAAAATTCTGGGTTTTTTTATGGATAAAAATAGAAGGCGGAATGTATTATAATACGTTATAAGGAAGAAAAGGGGAGGAAGGCTATGAATATTACTATTCCAACTTATTTACAGTCATATGCAGAAAATGTTGAACAGCTAGAGGCAGTTGAATCACAGTTACAGCTTTGTTCCAGCACAGGGAATAAACAGTTTGAAATTTGGTACTATGGAGATTTACTAACAATCGAAGGTGAGGCATTGCCTTTCATTACTGGAGCAACCGCTAGAATCGTTGCAAAAGACCCTTTAACGGCGGAGGAAATTTTGCTATTTGATGCAACCTTACATGGCTATAATGCGCTATTTTGTGATGAATTTACGGAGGAGCAGCGTATCCATCGTCCACTACGGAAATATCTTTTGCCCACAACAGAAGTTGTCCTATCATTTTTCTATAATATTGACTATGACGAAGAAGCAGAAGACTATGAGGTAGATGAACATGGCAATGTACAGCTACTCAACGGAGAAACAGCAGATTGGGAGATGATAAAAAGTATTGGCTATGATGCCTTTGCTTTTTATGGCAAATCAGAAGATGGTACACTGCTAGCATTTGCACAGGAAGAATTAGCCTAGCATGAAAGGAACATAGAAAAATGCAATTCATCTCATATACACAAGATTTAGCGAAGCAAATTCATCAATATCAATCAAACAATGCATTTTATCGGAACATTATGAAAACAGAAGAGCCAGTGAATATCGGTTTTATCTATATTGAGCCAAATGGGGTAGTTGGTATGCATGAAGCCCCTGTTCCTCAGCTTTTTATCGTGATGCATGGCGAAGGCTGGGTTCGTGGTGAAGATGATGAAAAAATCACCATAAAATCTGGACAGGGTGTGCTTTGGCATCAAGGACAGGCGCATGAATCTGGTAGTACGACAGGCTTGACAGCACTTGTGATCCAAGCTGAGCATATACATCTTACATAAAAAACGTGTGTAACGGTAGGAGGGGAAGGCATTGAGCAACACAGAAAAATGGAACAAATGGTTGAAAGACTATGGGTTAGCACATAAGGCTGAGCAAATAGCAGCTTATACTAGAAGCTCTATACGTATGGTAGCTAAGCAAAATGCTGATGAAGAAATTCCGATTGGCCATTCAAAAATAGGTGGCTGTCCGGATGTTCCCACAGATTTTGTGTGGCCATATACGAACGATAAGAGACCGTTGTATTTCCTTTGCCAACTACATGTAAAGGATATCAAATCTTACGATACCAACAATTTATTACCTACAGATGGATTATTGTCCTTTTTCTATGATGCAGCCGAGCAACCATGGGGATACGATCCGAAAGACTATGATGGCTTCAATGTTTTCTATTTCACAGAACCAGTTAGTAGCCTTACAAGAATAAAAATACCTGCTATCTTACTCAAACATGGCGACATTGCCAGTGCAAGTCTGCAGTTTAAAAATGAATGGACACTCCCGCCCTGGGAATCTCCATTTTGGGATGATTTAGAAGAAACTCTAACGGAAGAGGAAGCAGATAATTTGAGAGACCTTGCATATGAATCGATGGAAGAAGCTGATGCAAATGGAGCCGTTCATCGCATAGACGGTTTTCCAGATGCTATTCAAGGGGATATGTACTTACAATGTCAGCTTGTCTCCAATGGCTTATATTGTGGCGATTCAACTGGCTATAATGATCTCCTTCGAAGGGAATTAGAGGCTGGGGCAACAGACTGGCGATTATTGCTTCAACTTGATTCAGAAGAAGAGCTTGGATATATGTGGGGAGATAGCGGTAGATTGTATTTTTGGATTCGTGAGGATGATTGCCAAAAGACCCGCTTTGATCAGACATGGGTTGTCTTACAATGCTTTTAAAAACAAAGGGGGATAACGGTTGTCAAAGCAACCGTTATCCTTTTTCATGTTGTTTCACCATTTTCACTGTTTTAAGCGGATAACCATCGAAACACTCATCGAATTCTACTAGCTTGTGGAATCACTTTGCCTGATAAACAATTGTATTTTCTTTTGCTACACAAACAAATAATGACGATAGGCTGGGAAGCATGTTTAGCCCTCTTTGTAAAAGAGCTGAACCGATACCACTCCCCTGGCTATCAGGATGCAAGTAAATGGCAAGCAGCTCTGCCTCACCATGTGTAACATTTGAGAAATTAGCAAAGCCTACTAGCGATTCATCGACGATTGCGACTAAAAATAGGCTAGTAGTGAAGCGCTGTGTTAAACGGTTACTGCTATACGCCATTTGTAAAAAGCGATCTTGAATATCACGAGGGATGATTCCTTCATATGTATGGTGCCAGCTTGTTCTAGCAATTTCTTGTACAAATGTAATGTCATTTTCTAGCATCTGTCGTATAATAAATGTCAACACTTTTCACCTGAAATTCCAATTTTTATCTTTATTGTAACATTCAATCAGTCGAAATGGGGGGTCACTTTCATGCAAGTAGTGGAAAAAGCATTTGGCTATATTACGAGAGAGCATGAAGAACAATTACAAGTGCTCGTATTTGAACAGAATTCAGTTGGTGCAGGTATTCAAGTGCCCAAAGGTACAGTAGAAGAGGGCGAAACACCTTTAGAAGCTGTGAAGCGTGAAATGTTGGAGGAGACTGGTCTAACAACACTTGTCGTTCAGAGGTTAATTGCACAGGACTATTTTAATCATCCGTCAGGTATTTTACAGAAACGTTATTTTTATCATTTAACATCCGATGAAACACAAGATTCATGGCAACATCATCCAACGGGCTTAAATGAAGCGGATTTAATTTTTTCATTTTATTGGATTTCTGCTGAGCAAGAAGCGCTACTAGCAAAGGGGCATGGTGATTATTTATACCGTGTGTTAGGAAAGGTGAAAAATTGAACGTAGGATTATAAAGATGCGGTGGCATGACTACTTTAGCTATTAACAAATAGAAAACCCTAACTATGATAAAACACGCAATGAGTGTTTCGTAAAATAGTTAGGGTTTTTTAACGGTCTCTTTCAGGTTGGTTCAATCAAGCCTTGGCCGCAATCTCTAAGGCTTGTGCAAAATCAGCAATTAAATCATCCACATGCTCAAGTCCCACTGAAAATCGTAAAAGTCCATCTGTGATGCCGCGTTTTGCACGCTCCTCAGGCTCCATAGCAGCATGACTCATCTTTGCTGGGTAAGAAAGAATTGATTCCACACCCCCAAGAGAGACCGCAAAAACAGGAATTGTCATTGCTTCGACTAATGCTTTTGCGGCTGCATAATTCGGTAAACGGAAAGACAATACAGCCCCACCACTTGTACTTTGACGTTGATGAATGTCATACCCTGGATGTGAGGCAAGTCCAGGATAGTAGACTTGCTCAACCAGTGGATTTGTAGTTAAAAATGTTGCAATTTTTTGTGCAGATTCAGCAGAGCGACTAAAGCGCACATCTGTTGTTTTGATATTTTGTAGCAGTGTGAAAGAATCTTGTACACCTAAAATATTGCCAAAAGAATTTTGGATAAAGTATAGCTCTTGTCCTAGCTTGTCATCTGCTGTAACTGTTAAGCCAGCAATAATATCAGAATGACCAGATAAGAACTTAGTTGCACTATGAATGACGACATCAACTCCAAGTTCTAGTGGACGTTGGTGTAACGGTGTCATAAAGGTATTATCTAAAAACGTCAGACATTGGTGTTGTTTCGCTAGTGCCACCACGCCACGAATATCTGTGATGCCTAATGTCGGATTTGATGGTGTTTCCATATAAAGCAGCTTCGTAGCTGGCGTTATTGCTGCTTCTACTGCTGCTAGATCCGTGAAATCTACAAATGTATGGGAAATACCAAAGCGTGGTAACACCTTTGTCACAAAACGATAGGTTCCACCATAAACATCCTCGGTCATGACGATATGGTCCCCTTGGGATAACAGCATTAACGCTGCTGATACCGCTGCAATGCCCGAAGAAAAGGCATGAGCGCGAACACCACCTTCAAGTTCTGTCACAGCTTTTTCTAATGCGTCTCTCGTAGGGTTGCCTGAGCGAGCATAATCATATTCTCCAAACTCATCCATACTTTCTTGATGGAAGGTAGAGGACAGATACATGGGAACATTGACAGCCCCTTTTTTATTACCATAGCCATCACGAACACCTGCATGAATGAGGCTCGTTTCAATACGTTGCTTCATAAATTATGCCTCCTTTCTTAGGATATCGAATACTTGTTGTAAGTCTGCAATTAAATCTTCTGCTTCCTCAATACCGACAGAGAATCGAAGTAAACGATCACAAACGCCACGTTCAACACGCTCTTCATATGGCATATCTGCATGTGTTTGTGTGGCAGGATATGTAATAAAGCTTTCCACACCGCCAAGACTTTCAGCAAAAGTAATTAACTTTAAGTTACGAAGGAATGGGTCAATCCACTCAGGTTTTTGCAAGCGGAATGACAGCATGCCACCTTTTCCTGTATAAAGTACATCAGTCACTAATGCTTCTTCCTCTAAATAAGCAGCAATGGCTTTTGCATTTGCATCATGCTGTTTTAATCGAAGATGTAAAGTTTTTAAACCGCGAATAAGTAACCACGAATCCATAGCGCCTAGCACCATACCACTGCCATTATGAATAAAGCCAATGCGTTCAGCTAATTCCTTACCTTTAGCCACAACTAAACCAGCTAAAACATCATTATGACCACCGATATATTTTGTAGCAGAGTGAAGGACAATGTCAGCTCCTAGTTCGATAGGGCGTTGGAAGTATGGTGTATAGAAGGTATTATCTACAATTAACCAGGCTCCATGCTTGTGGGCTAACTCTGCATACACTTGTAAATCGAATTCCTGCATAAGTGGATTTGTTGGGGTTTCAATGAATAACGCACGAGTATTTTCAGTTATTAATGCTTCCACCTGTTCAACCGATTCAAACTTTGAATAAACAGGCTTGATATTATAGGTTTCTTGGAAGAAGTTAAATAGTCTATAGGTACCGCCATATAAATCATCAGGCACGACTAACTCATCGCCTGGTTTAAATAAGGATAACACCAATTGAATAGCAGCCATCCCTGAACTACAGGCAAAGCCCATATCGCCACCCTCTAAATCAGCAATCCCTTCTTCTAAAAGAGCACGTGTAGGATTTTTTGTACGTGTATAGTCAAAGCCAGTAGATTCACCAATTCCAGCATGTTTATAAGCAGTCGATAAATGGATCGGTGGGCTCACAGCACCTGTTATGGGGTCACTTAAATTTCCTAGTTGTACAAGTTTTGTTTCAATACTTCTGTTTAATGTCATGACGTCACTCTTTTCTCCAATATTATTAAAAGCGACAATTTTCGCTTTCAATTTATTAGTATTCTCAATAATTGTTACCAATTTAACATGGATACTAAAGAAGAACAAGGGTGTTTTCTGAAAATTAGCTAGATTATTTATGGTTAATCACGTAGGAATAGTAGGAGATTGATTATTAAATTATGAGCAACAATGTGTGGGAGCTTCTAGTTAAGTTAACAGGATAGAGCAGAGAAAGTGGAGGATACGCATAAAGTTGGTGGATAGAATAAGAAAAGCAGCGGATAGAACGCGGAAAGAGAAGGATAGAGCAGAGAAAGTGGAGGATACGCATAAAGTTGGTGGATAGAGTAAGGAAAGTAGCGGATAGAACGCGGAAAGAGATGGATAGAACAGAGAAAGAGAAGGATACGCATAAAGTTGGTGGATAGAGTAAGGAAAGTAGTGGATAAAATGCGGAAAGAGAAGGATAGAGCAGAGAAAGTGGAGGATACGCATAAAACTGGTGGATAGAATAAGGAAAGCAGCGGATAGAACGTGGAAAGAGAAGGATAGAGCAGAGAAAGTGGAGGATACGCATAAAGTTGGTGGATAGAATAAGAAAAGCAGCGGATAGAACGTGGAAAGAGATGGATAGAGCAGAGAAAGAGAAGGATACGCATAAAGTTGGTGGATAGAATAAGGAAAGTAGCGGTTAAAACGTGGAAAGAGATGGATAGAGCAAAGGAAGTGAAGGATACGCATAAAACTGGTGGATAGAGTAAGGAAAGTAGTGGATAAAATGCGGAAAGAGATGGATAGAACAGAGAAAGAGAAGGATACGCATAAAGTTGGTGGATAGAATAAGGAAAGTAGCGGATAGAACAGCCAAAGAGAAGGATACAAAACCAAAGGATCTGCTTCTTTCGAATAAGGCAGATCCTTTGGTGTCATATGTTAGGCTTGTTCTTTTTTGAGTAAATCACGAATTTCTTTGAGGAGCTCTTCTTTTGCATCTAATTCAGGAGCTGGCTCTTCAACGACTGCTTCTTCTTTTTTACGTGTAAGCTTCGTCATAATTCGGAGCGCCATAAAAATGGCAAATGCAATAATTAAAAAATCAATAATTGATTGTAGAAATACACCTAAATTGACTTGGGCTTCACCAGAGCCAAAAACAAAGCTCTTTGTTAAATCAACACCACCTGTTAAAATACCAACTAATGGCATAATGATATTTTCAACTAAGGAGGTAACAATTTTACCGAAAGCACCACCGATGACTACTGCTACTGCTAGATCGACAATATTGCCTTTCATTGCAAATTCTTTAAAGTCTTTCCACAAAATAAATGCCTCCCTATTATTATCCAATATAATGAATCAATCTGTATTTTACTATATTTTTAGCAAACCTTTCAACTGCTTTTATAGTGAAAATGAATAGCAACCTACAACTGGAAGTTTCTATCTTACAAAAATTAAAAGATTTACTACATATAACGAAAAATTTGGTAATATAGAAAAAGAATACTAGATTAGGTGTGACGTATGACAAAGAAAAAGAACAACAAAGCCATGTTATCACCCGCTACAAAATTGGGTATGATAGCATTATTGATTCCCGTTGCGATAACGGTGTATGTCCTGACATTTTTTGCGTGGAAGGAACTTCAAACATTACCGATTTTCGAAAAGCTTGCACAGCAAAAGGCAATTGAGGAGATTCAACAACATTTCGATATGGACATTCCAGAGAAATACATTCCGGTATATGTAGCAGCGGAGGAGAAATATGGTGTGCCATGGACATTGCTTGCTGCACATCATCGAATTGAAACGCGATTTTCTACAGTGAAATCAATGGTTTCATCTGCCGGGGCAGAAGGGCATATGCAATTTATGCCGTGCACGTTCGTTGGCTGGCAGCATCCTACTTGTTCAGGACTAGGAAAAGGAAACATCACGAAGGCTGAATTAATGAATCCAGAGACAATTGCTAAATATGGAGGATATGGCGTAGACGCGAATGGGGATGGTATAGCCGATCCCTATGATATTGAGGATGCGGTATTTAGTGCAGCTAATTATTTAGCTAAATACGGCGCTGCCAAAGGTAATATTAAGAAAGCTGTGTATCAATACAATCATAGTGAAGAATATGTAGAAAATGTATTGTATTACTACCAATTGTATAATAATTATCACGATGAACTCCGAGCAACCGTTTTACTAAATGAAGCAAAATAAAGAGCCATCACCATGGATGGCTCTTTATTACATATTTAAGTTGCTTTACGCATACCTTTTAAAATAAGGCTGACGATAAAGATCAACACAACGGCACCGATCAGTGCTGGGAACACGTAGAAATCACTTACTCTCCAACCCCAGTTCCCTAAAACCATACTACCGATCCAAGAACCAACAATCCCTGCAATAATATTCCCGATGATGCCACCAGGTACATCTTTACCTAAAATTACGCCAGCTAACCATCCAAGAATTCCTCCGATGATTAAATACCAAATGAAACTAATCATTATTTTCATCTCCTTAAAATTAAGATATAATGGCGATTACTTAGTTATACCCTGAATGGAGTAGATTAAACACTGCGATTTTGTTTAGTAATTATTACATGCTGTAATAATGGCTGTAGACAAATGAATGCAGCTCTTTCATCATGCCCACAATAACGTAACTCCAACTGCATAAATGATTGTGAAAATGTCCACATTAACTACAATTACTTCTATATTGTACATACACCGATTTTCGCTTACTTCTATAGTATGTTCACGCATTCAATTCGTACCAAAAATAGATGGAACGCTCCAAAATCAGCCGTTTGACTAAATATTTGCAAAAACCAC
This sequence comes from Lysinibacillus sp. FSL L8-0126, assembly GCF_038630385.1. NCBI lineage: Bacteria > Bacillati > Bacillota > Bacilli > Caryophanales > Bacillaceae > Lysinibacillus > Lysinibacillus sp. FSL L8-0126. The sequence continues at coordinate 3,461,342 of NZ_CP152028.1, forward strand.
CTTTTTATCCATGAAAAAATGCATTTTTTGTTGAAGCAGAATTTCAATCAATTATACGGTTGTTCATTTTTTATTTATATGAATGGAAAATGGTTAAATTTTCACCTTTTAATAGTTTGAAAATTCTGTTTAAAAGGATTATAATGAGAAAAAAGGAGCGTGTTGCATATGAATATGGCTGTTATGAAACGTTTAAATCGTCAAGGTTTTCTGATTGCTGGTCTGCATTTGTTAGTGCTGCTAAATCTTGCAGCCGATTTCTTATACGCATCGTAACCAATTGAATAGAAAGGTGAATGAAATGTTTGTCCCATTCTAAAACAACTGTGTCGACTTATTGAATAAAAAGCGCACGGTTGTTTTTATTTTGACTCATGAATAACAAAATTATTCTGTAAATTATCAAATACATAGTATATACAGGAGGGATTAAATGACGACAAGATTGGATCGAGCGTTTAGTGATTTGGAAAGACCATTTGCTTGGTTGGACTTAGATGCGCTGGATAAAAATATACGAACTGTGCAAGAGGCTTGTGGTGGCAAGCAAATTCGTATTGCGACAAAATCGATTCGTTCTGTTGAAGTGCTTCGTTATGTTCAGAAAAACCTTGCTAATGTTGTAGGCTTTATGACATTCACAGCGGCAGAGACCATTTTTTTACTACAGCAGCAATTTGATGATTTATTACTGGGCTATCCAGTAATGGAGGAAGCAGCTATTCGTCGCTTGCTACATTTCGTCAAAGACGGGAAGAGCGTTACTTTTATGGTGGATCGGCCAGAACATATCCAACTATTAGCGAAGCTGGGACTAGAAATAGGTGTACGTGTACAGGTTTGCATTGATATTAATGTTTCGAATGATTTTAAAGTACTGTATTTCGGGACTAAACGTTCATCGTTGTATTCTCTTGAGACGCTGACACCTTTTTTGCAAGAGATTCAAAAAACATCAGCGATTGAGGTTGTAGGTGCAATGGGCTATGAGGCTCAAATAGCAGGCGTTGGCAATCGTCCTGCGAATGCAATAAAAGGCAAAGTGATTGAGGCAATGCAAGTACAAGCTAAAAAACAAGTAACCCAATTTCGTCGCTTAGCGATAGCCCATATCAAGGCGTATTTTCCAAACTTACGCTTCGTCAATGGTGGAGGCTCAGGGAGCATGTTATATACCAATCAGCAGAAAGAAGTGACTGAAATTACAGTAGGCTCCGCTTTTTATGCACCTGCATTGTTCGATCAATTTACACATTTACAGCTAGAAAAGGCAGCTGGATTTGCTTTGAGTGTAACGAGAAAGCCTGAAAAAAATATTGTTGTTTGTCATGGTGGTGGTTATACGGCTTCTGGAGCAATTGGGTTGGATCGCTTACCTGTATTCTATGAACCTAGCAATTTTGCATATCTTAGCTTAGAAGGAGCAGGAGAAGTACAAACGCCTATAAAGGTCAAAGGAAAACATATTAATATTGGTGATACGATCTATTTTAGACATGCAAAAGCAGGGGAGCTTTGTGAGCGTTTTCAAGTACTCCATGGGATTCGAGAGGACAAGTATATGGGGCCTTACACAACATATAGGGGGGATGGACAATGTTTTCTATAGAAAAATGGCGTAATGGTGAAAAGTGGACAAATTGGGCGGGGAATGTTATTTCTTATCCGAGTGAAATGTACTTACCACAATCGGTTGAAGAAGTTTCAACCATTGTCAAGCATGCACGTGAAGCGGGAAAAACGATTCGGGTTACAGGGGCAGCTCACTCTTTTAGCGCTGTGGCTATGCCAGAGCATATCGCTATTTCCTTACATAATATGCGTGGATTAATCGCTGTGAATGAGGAAAAGCAGGAGGCAACATTATGGGCTGGTACCTACCTATATGAAATTGGACCAATGCTGGAGAAGTACGGCTTTGCTTTAATCAATATGGGGGATATTCAGGAGCAAACGATTGCAGGAGCAGTATCAACGGGTACACATGGTACAGGGATTACACTTGGTTCTCTGTCGTCTGCTGTCATGACATGGGGGTTTGTAGATGGCACTGGCACATATCAGGAGCACAGGAGGGGAATGGACGATTTATCTGAAGCACTACATGTATCGCTCGGTATGCTTGGTGTCCTTGTCAAAGTAACGATCAAAGTCATGCCACTTTATAGCTTGCATTATGTTGGGGCAAGAGAAACTTTGAGCAATGGTCTCACACTATTCGCAGAGGATATTCGCCAACATCGCCATGTGGAATGGTTTTATTTCCCTGGCAGTGAGACGATTCAAGTAAAACGGATGAATGCTGTAGCACCCATCTATCAAAGTGAATGGAATAAAAAAATAGAAACGTTAAAGCTCCAAATTGTTGAAAATGGTGCTTTCTTTGCCATGTCAGAACTTTGTAAGTGGAAACCAGCGTTAAGTGGTGCTATGAGTAAAATAGCAGCCGCAAATGTCGTGGAAAGTGAAAAAGTGGGTATAAGCTATGAAATTTATCCTTCTCCTCGTAGTGTGAAGTTCCAAGAAAGTGAATATGCCATTCCACTCGCTCAATTTGAAGCATGCGTGGAGGAAATTCATACAACCTTTAAAAAAGGGATTTTTAATGTTCATTTTCCATTAGAGTGTCGAACAACTGCGGGGGAAACAGGCTTTTTAAGTCCAACACAGGGGCGCGAGTCTGCTTTTATAGCCTTTCATATGTATAAAGGGATGTCAGAAGAGCCTTATTTTAAATGGGTTCATACTTTGATGCAAAAATATGATGGCCGACCTCATTGGGGAAAACAACACCATTTAACAGCACAAACCGTCTACGAACTGTATCCAGAGATCAAAAAGTTTTTAAAAATACGACACCAATATGATCCCGATCAAGTATTTTTTACAGGCTACTTAAAAAAATTGTTTCTATTGTAAGCGTTATCTCTATAGATAAGATGATTCAACTTGTCCGAAAATATGGGAATCAATGGCCTCTTACATTGTTGGTTATTATTGAAAAATTAAAATTTGAACGAAATGTCAAAATTTTTATCAAAGCGAGATAAAACTGATGCTTAATCAGCATGTAAACGATTTCAATTTTGACAGATTTTTTTAATTGTTTGAACAATTCAAAAAATACTGTTGACGAGACCTTTTTTTCGTACTATGATAACAACAATTTAACACGTTCGTTACAGCAGTAGCCATCTAGTAGGCTGCTACTCTATAAACAAAAATTAAAAAGACAGAACATTTTGTCTATAGCAACGAACATAGTATGGATAGCAATGAGGGGCGTTTAAAATGAGAAGTGACATGATTAAAGTAGGCGTAGATCGAGCGCCACATCGAAGTCTTTTATATGCAACAGGCAAAGTAAAAGCAAAAGATTTAGGCAAACCATTTATTGGGGTTTGTAACTCATATATCGACATAATACCAGGTCACGTTCATTTACGTACGTTCGCTGATGTAGTGAAAGAAGCCATTATTGAAGCGGGTGGTATTCCATTCGAATTTAATACAATTGGTGTCGATGATGGTATTGCAATGGGGCATATTGGTATGCGTTATTCATTACCAAGTCGTGAAATTATAGCAGACTCAGCAGAGACAGTTATTAATGCACATTGGTTTGATGGTGTATTTTATATTCCAAACTGTGACAAAATTACACCAGGGATGCTGATGGCAGCAGTTCGCACAAACGTACCATCTATCTTTGTTTCTGGTGGTCCAATGGAGGCTGGTACTTCTGCTTCAGGCAAGCAGCTTTCTTTAACCTCTGTTTTTGAAGGCGTAGGAGCCCATAAATCAGGAAAGATGTCATCTGAAGAGTTGTTAGATATTGAAAATAATGCATGTCCAACATGTGGCTCATGCTCAGGGATGTTTACAGCCAACTCGATGAACTGTTTAATGGAAATGCTCGGTGTTGCTCTACCAGGGAATGGTACAATCGTTGCCACTTCTGAAGAGCGTCACAAGCTGATTAAAGAAGCAGCTAAACAATTAATTCGTATGGTCAAGGAAGACATTAAGCCACGCGACATTATTACAAAAGAGTCAATTGATGATGCTTTTGCTCTTGATATGGCAATGGGAGGCTCCACAAACACTGTTCTTCATACATTAGCCATTGCCAATGAAGCAGAAATAGATTACAACATTGAAGATATTAATAAAGTAGCAGAGCGAGTACCCTATTTAGCGAAAATTATGCCTGCATCCGATATTTCAATGGATGATATCAATAAAGCGGGTGGTGTTAGTGCCATTATTAATGAATTAACATCCATTCCGGGAGCTATTCATCCAGATCGCCCAACCGTTGCAGGTGTAACGATGGGTGAGCTTGTCAAAGATTATCACATCACGAATGATCAAGTCATTCGAACAAAAGACAATCCCTATAGTGCTGTAGGTGGGTTATCGGTGTTATTTGGTAACATTGCACCTGATGGCTCCGTTATTAAAGTAGGTGCAGTTGATCCTTCTATCAAGGTATTCAAGGGAGAGGCAATCGTCTTTGATTCCCAGGAAGCAGCGCAGGAAAACATTGATAATGGAATAGTGAAAGAGGGCCATGTAGTCGTCATTCGCTATGAAGGACCTAAGGGTGGCCCAGGGATGCCTGAAATGCTTGCACCAACATCTGCGATACAAGGTCGTGGTCTTGGTACAAAGGTTGCATTAATTACAGATGGTCGTTTCTCAGGTGCATCTCGAGGTATTTCAATTGGTCATATTTCACCAGAAGCTGCTGAAGGCGGTCCAATCGCCTTAGTAGAAAACGGAGATATTATTGAAATTGATCTACCAAATCGTACGATTAATGTACAAGTTTCAGATGAAGTTTTAGCTGAACGTCGTGCAAAATTACCAGTCTTTGAGCCAAAAATCAAACGTGGTTGGTTAGCAAGATATTCAAAATTAGTGACGAACGCTTCCACTGGTGGCGTAATGAAAATTTAACAACTAGATAAATGAAAACGTTGATGAGGTTAAAGGTTCTAGAGCCTTGTATCTACCAGAGAGCCGGTCGTGCTGGAAGCCGGCGATACAACTAGATCCGACATCCCCTCGGAGTGGGCTATTAAACGTGTTTACACCATTAGATAGCTCCGGGCATAGTCGAAAGTGCTCGTTATTAATGAATAAATGTTTTATGACACCCTATTGGATGTGAAATTTTTTGCATAGGTGTATAAATGCAGTCATTTATTCGCGAGGTAGCAATTATTTGCTATAAAAAAGGGTGGTACCATGGAAAGTCTTTTTCATCCCTACGTAAGGTAGTTCTTTGCGTGTGGAGAAAAGGGCTTTTTTATTATTTTCACGACGTAATGAGCAAACTCTCAATGAAAAGGAAGAGAGGTAGACTTACCAGCTAGTGGCACTTTACTAATCTAGAACACTGATGTATGACTTTGAAAGAAATGAAGGAGGCATAAATTGATGAGTGCGAATGTTTCAATCAATGAACAAGAACAATTAGCAACAACAGCAACGGCTGAACAAACCTATCAAGCGAAGGACGGTGCAGATGTTTTAGTGCAGGCTTTGCATGATCAAGGTGTTGAAATCATCTTTGGCTATCCAGGTGGAGCCGTATTACAAATCTATGATGCGATGTATAAAAATCCGATTCGCCATATTTTAACAAGACATGAACAGGGGGCTATTCATGCGGCTGAAGGCTATGCACGTGTCTCAGGTAAAACAGGCGTTGTCATTGCCACAAGTGGACCTGGTGCAACAAACCTCGTAACAGGTATTGCGGATGCCATGATTGATTCCATCCCATTAGTTGTCTTCACAGGTCAGGTTGCTACATCTGTCATTGGAACAGATGCTTTCCAAGAAGCTGATATCATGGGGATTACGACACCAATCACAAAGCACAATTACCAAGTGCAGGATGTCAATGACATTCCACGTATTGTGAAGGAAGCATTCCATATTGCAAGCACTGGACGTAAGGGACCAGTGGTTGTGGACTTTCCAAAAAACGTTTCACAAATGTTGTTTGATGTAGAGAATCCACCACAAGCACCAGATGAAATTTATTTACCAGGCTATCAACCAACCTATAAACCAAACTATTTACAAATTCAAAAGGCGATCCAAGCAATTTCTTTGGCAAAAAATCCAGTTATTTTAGCTGGTGCAGGTGTTCTTTTTGCTGACGCACGTGAGGAATTAACGGCCTTTGCTGAAAAATACCGTATCCCCGTAACGAATACATTGCTAGGGCTAGGCTCCATTCATGGGGAACATGATTTATTCCTTGGAATGGCAGGAATGCACGGTACGGTTACAGCAAATACAGCCATCACAAAAACAGATTTACTACTCAATATCGGTGCACGTTTTGATGATCGTTTAACAGGAAATTTAGCCACATTTGCACCAAATGCAACGATTATCCATATCGATATTGACCCTGCTGAAATTGGTAAAAACGTACCGACAGATATTCCGATTGTTGCGGATGCAAAAGAGGCGTTAAAGGCATTGTTGAAAAAGGATTTCGAAGGTCCTGATACAGCAGACTGGCTAGCCTTTTTAAATAATCATGCGAATGAATACCCATTGTGGTATTGCAAAGATGCCAATACGCAAGAAATCTTACCACAAGAGGCATTGCAATTAGTGCACAAGATTACAGAGGGTGATGCCATTGTAACGACAGATGTAGGGCAGCATCAAATGTGGGCAGCACAATACTACCATTTAAATAATGATCATGCATGGGTAACGTCTGGTGGACTTGGTACGATGGGCTTCGGCTTCCCGGCCGCAATTGGGGCTCAGTTTGCGAAGCCAGACAAAAAAGTTATTTCGATTGTAGGAGATGCTGGATTCCAAATGACGGCACAGGAGCTATCTATTCTACAGGAATTTAACTTACCAGTAAAAATAGTGATTTTGAATAATAGTTGTCTTGGAATGGTGCGCCAATGGCAACAAACATTCTATGAAGAACGTTATTCATCGTCGCTGATGCCAATCCAACCAGATTTTGTTAAATTAGCGGATGCCTATAATATTAAAGGCTATCGTATTAACACAATCGATGAGGCGGAGAATATTTTCCGTGAGGCACTACTTTCTGATGAGCCAGTATTAATTGATTGTCGAGTGAAACAGCTTGAATGTGTTTACCCAATGGTAGCACCAGGCAAAGGCTTACATGAAATGATTGGGGTGAAAAAGAATTGAAACGAGTAATTACTGTAACTGTGATTAACCAAAGTGGTGTATTAAACCGATTGACAGGTTTGTTGATGAAGCGACAGTTCAATATTGAATCGATTACAGTAGGGCATACTGAACAACCAAATTTTTCTAAGATGACCTTTGTTGTCAATGTTGAGGATGAACGCAAAATCGAGCAGCTAGTAAAACAATTATCCAAGCAAATTGATGTGTTAAAAGTCAATGATATTACCGACAAATCAATTGTTCTGCGAGAGCTGGCGCTAGTAAAGGTTATTTCACCACCAAATCTACGCTTGGAAATGAATTCGATTGTTGAACCATTTCGTGCACAAATTATTGATACAGCCAAAAATGTTGTGACGTATCAAGTAGTAGGGCACCCAGAAAAGATTGATGCCTTTATCGAACTCATTCGACCATATGGCATTAAAGAACTGACACGTACAGGAGCCACTGCCTCTGTGCGTGAAACGCAAAAAATCTCAAACCCACAGCTCTCTATTTTAAAATAGTTTGCATATAAAATTGATAGCTTTATTGAAACAGCAAGTTGCTAAAGCTATGAAAACCAAACCAAATTCTAGGAGGAAATAAACTATGGCTACAATGTACTATGAACAAAACATCAACGAGGACGTATTAAAAGGAAAAAAAATCGCTATTATCGGTTACGGCTCACAAGGTCATGCACATGCACTAAACCTTAAAGAATCAGGCTTTGACGTAGTAGTTGGGGTTCGCCCAGGTGGATCATTCGATGCTGCGAAAGCTGATGGTATTGACGTGAAAACTGTGGCTGAGGCTGCACAAGAAGCAGATGTGATTCAAATTTTATTACCAGATGAGCGTCAAAAAGCCGTTTATGAAGCAGAAATTGCACCATATTTACAAGCTGGTAAAGCACTGATGTTTGCGCACGGCTTCAATATCCATTTTGGTCAAATTACACCACCAGCAGATGTTGACGTATTTTTAGTAGCACCAAAAGGACCAGGACATTTAGTTCGTCGTCAATTCCAAGAAGGTGCTGGTGTACCAGGTCTATTCGCTATCCATCAAGATGCTACTGGGCAAGCAAAAGATTTAGCACTTGCTTATGGGAAAGGAATTGGTGCTGCGCGAGGTGGTTTACTTGAAACAACATTCAAAGAAGAAACAGAGACAGATTTATTCGGTGAACAAGCGGTACTTTGTGGTGGTGCAACACAGCTAGTAAGAGCAGGTTTCGAAACGTTAGTAGAAGCTGGCTACCAACCAGAACTAGCTTACTTTGAAACGCTACATGAACTTAAATTAATTGTAGACCTAATGTTTGAAGGTGGTATGGCTACAATGCGCTACTCGGTATCTGATACAGCAGAGTGGGGAGATTATGTGGCAGGACCACGCATTATTGATGAAACTGTAAAGGCTCGTATGAAAGACGTGTTAACAGATATCCAAGATGGCACATTTGCACGTCGTTGGATTCAAGAAAATGAAAATGGTCGTCCAGAATATACAAAATTCAAGGAAGCTGGTGCGAACCACCAAATCGAAGAAGTTGGCGCGAAATTACGTGCTATGATGCCATTCATCAACGAAGGGAAAGAAAAAGTTGTGCGAGAAGTAGCGGCAAGTGCGAAAAATTAATATTTTCGATACTGCGCTTCACAATGGTGAACAATTGGCTGAGATCTACTTAACCGCAGCTGAAAATTTACTATGAGGATATATCGACTACCGGCCGTAACTCCTCTCAAGATGTTTAGAAGCTGCTATTAAATGCCATTAACCGTCATTTAATAGCATGCCTTCGGGAGCACATCCTGTATAGGTTTTAAAGGTAGTGAATCGTATGACATACCATTCACAAGTCGGATGCAATGATGATATGGCGTATTGTATCCATTCACAAAAAATTACGCGTAGACGTAATGAATGCGCCCACCTAAATTAATGGTAGGTGGGCGTCTTTACTAAATTAGCGAATGCGCTATACAAAGAAAGGTGTTTTGATGATGGAGAGAAAAATTACAGTACTTCCTGGTGATGGGATTGGCCCTGAGGTTGTTGCTTCTGCTGTACGTGTATTACAAGTGATTGGTAAACGATTTAATCATACTTTTCATTTAGGGTATGCAACAATTGGAGGTGCTGCTATCGACCAGCATAATAATCCACTACCAGAAGAAACAATCGAGATGTGTGAAAATAGTGATGCGATTTTATTAGGTGCTGTAGGTGGTCCAAAGTGGGATCAGAATCCACCTGAATTACGCCCGGAAAAAGGGTTATTGCGAATTCGCAAACACTTCGATCTTTTTGCAAATCTACGTCCAGTAAAGGCGTTCCCGAGTTTACTAGATGCTTCACCACTGAAACGTGAAGTAGCTGAAAACGTTGATTTAATGATTGTCCGTGAACTAACAGGCGGCGTATACTTCGGGGAACCACGTATGCGTACTGAAAATGGCGCAATTGATACAACGGTCTACTCAAAAGTAGAAGTGGAACGTATTGTTGAAAATGCCTTTGAGCTAGCACGTTTACGTGGCGGCAAATTATGCTCTGTTGATAAGGCGAATGTGCTTGAAACAAGTCGCTTATGGCGAGAAGTCGTAGAAGCTAAGAAAAAAGATTATCCAGATGTGATCGTAGAACATAATCTAGTAGACTCTGTGGCGATGAAACTTATTACAAACCCAGGACACTATGATGTTGTAGTCACTGAAAATATGTTCGGTGATATTTTAAGCGATGAAGCTTCTGTCATTACTGGCTCTTTAGGTGTATTACCATCAGCATCTATCCGTGGCGATAATTTTGGCTTATATGAACCAGTACATGGGTCAGCACCAGAAATTGCAGGGCAAGGAGTCGCAAACCCTGCAGCAACCATTCTTTCTGTCGCTATGATGCTACAATATTCATTTGGTTTAACAGAAGAGGCAGCAGAAATTGAGCGTGCTGTTAGTGCGGTATTTGATGATGGTTACTTTACAGCAGATCTAGCCCGTGACGGCAATCGTATTCTTTCGACAAATGAATGGACAGATAAAGTAATTAATGAAATTGATACTAGCTTTGTTTCACAAAGCATTATGACAACATATATTTAAAGAAATAGGTGAAGACAATGGGTAAAAATATAATTGAAAAGATTTGGGATAAACATGTAGTTTATCAGGAAGAGGGCAAACCGGACCTGTTATATATTGATCTTCATTTAATTCATGAAGTAACATCTCCGCAAGCTTTTGAAGGGCTACGTTTGAATGGACGTAAAGTGCGTCGTCCTGATTTAAGCTTTGCGACAATGGATCATAATGTACCAACGAAAAATTTACCGACTATCCATGATCCCATTGCACGCAATCAAATCGAAACATTGGCTAAAAATGCTGAAGAATTTGGCGTTGAGCTAGCAGGGATGGGTCACCCTGACCAAGGCATTGTACATGTTATCGGGCCTGAGCTAGGGCTAACACAGCCAGGTAAAACAATTGTCTGCGGTGACTCACATACATCCACTCACGGTGCCTTTGGGGCAATTGCTTTTGGGATTGGTACATCAGAGGTAGAGCATGTATTATCGACGCAAACATTATGGCAAAATAAGCCGAAGACGATGGAAATTCGTGTTGAAGGGGAGCTACAAGTTGGCGTAGCAGCTAAAGATATTATTTTAGCCATTATTGCGAAGTTCGGCATTGGCGTTGGTACAGGACATATTGTGGAGTTCACTGGAGAGGCAATCCACAAATTATCAATGGAAGAACGTATGACGATTTGTAATATGTCGATTGAGGCAGGAGCAAAAGCAGGGCTCATCTCACCTGACCAAACAACCGTCGATTATATTCGTGGTCGCAAATATGCACCCCAAGGTGAAAAATTAGAGGAAGCAGCTGCTTATTGGCTAAGCCTTGCCTCAGACGAGGATGCTACGTACGATACAGTTCGTATCATACAAGCAGAAGAAATTGAACCTATCATTACATGGGGTACCAATCCCTCGATGGGTACGGGTGTTTCAGGATATGTGCCTACACAGGCAGATTACGAGGATGACTCTGATAAGGCGGCACTTCAAAAAGCGCTTGCTTATATGGGCTTAGAGGAAGGGCAATCCTTAACATCCATTGACATCCAGCATGTCTTTATTGGCTCCTGTACAAATTCACGAATTAGTGATTTACGTGCGGCAGCTAATATCATCAAAGGACGCAAGGTGCACGATAAGGTCACAGCGATCGTTGTGCCAGGGTCACATACTACGAAAAAGCAAGCGGAGGCAGAAGGTTTGGATAAAATCTTTATGGAAGCTGGCTTTGAATGGCGGGAGTCAGGTTGCTCCATGTGTTTAGCCATGAATGATGATGTCGTACCAGCTGGTGAACGCTGTGCTTCTACATCTAACCGCAACTTTGAAGGACGTCAGGGCGCGGGTTCTCGTACACATTTAGTATCACCACCAATGGCAGCAGCCGCTGCGATTGCAGGTCATTTTGTTGATGTGCGTGAATTTGTCAAGGAAACTGTGTAAATCTTGCTTTACACGGAAGGGATGAGTAAAAATGGAACCAATTAATATCGTCAATAGTGTCATCACACCACTTGATCGTAAAAATGTCGATACAGATCAAATTATTTCAAAGGAATTTCTAAAACGCATTGAGCGCACAGGTTTTGGGCAGTATTTATTTTATCACTGGCGCTATGATGCGCAAGGCAATGAAGTAACAGACTTCGTATTAAATAAACCTGAATTTAAAGCATCAAAAATTCTAGTAGCACAAGATAATTTCGGCTGTGGCTCATCTCGTGAGCATGCACCATGGGCCATTTTAGATTATGGTTTTAATGTAGTAATAGCACCTTCCTTTGCAGATATCTTCCATAATAATTGCTTTAAAAATGGAATTTTACCTATTAAGCTAACAGAAGCCGAATGCGATAATATTCTGGCTAAAGGTTTGGCAAAGCCGTACACAATGGAAGTAAATCTGGCAGAGCAAACTGTAACGGGTGAAGATGGTACAGTGTATCAATTCTCGATTGATCCGTATTATAAGGAAACGTTACTCAATGGCTGGGATGAAATCGCCTTAACCTTTAAATACGAAGACCATATTGCTGCCTATGAAGCAAAGCGGATAGCCTATTAACTTGATAGACTGAAGACAACTTTATGTTGTCTTCAGTTTTTTCTTTTACAGTGAAATAAAGTAAAGCTGTTGATTTCCACTACTGATGGATCAATTAGCACCCAAAGATCATTTAGTATGAAAACTAGAGACTGCTATTGATTTCGTTTATTTATCTAGTAGAAAACCTCTCTTCAGCCTAACATCCAAGTATTAATCCCTTCATTCTCATGTCGTAAATGTTCGGCTTCCTCCACAGACGATTCCCAAATATGATGTTGAATGAGTTTCTGGTGATTTGTCTATTAAAGAAATGTTTAGCTTCCCCATACTCATATATAAATGGAAGGTACTAAGTTCTATGGTCTAATTGTGTCTTAGTGTTCAAATTATAAAAGAAAAAATTCCTAAATATAACATTATCTATTGATATTTTTACATAATATGTTATTTTAAAATGGGTAATATAGTACCAAATAATAAATATATTACCAAATAAGTAATGTAGTACTATAGGAGGACTTATTATGAAGAAAAAATTTAAATTCAATCAAGTGTTAATTGGGATTAGCACAATGGCACTGTCGTTAGGAGGGTTACAAGCAGAAGCATCAGCAGCAGAAAAAACGCCCTATAATGTATTACAAATGAAACCAATTGGCATAGAAACGTCGAAAGATGAAATTGTACACTCTACAAAGGCTGATGAAACATTATCATTTGATGAACGTTTGGAAATTGGAGATTTTTCGCAACATCCAGCTCCAATTATAGAACAGGCTGATACGAAGCAATTGCAGGAAAAGTACTCGATGGCAGAGCTTAATAAAATGAACGATCGTGAGCTAATTGATACGCTAGGAAATATTCGGTGGTATCAAATAACAGACTTGTTCCAATTCAGTGAGGAAACAAAAGCTTTCTATCAAAATGAAGAACGCATGCAAGTGATTATTAATGAATTGGGGAAAAGAGGAAGTTCTTTTATGAAAGATGATTCAAAGGGGATTGAAACATTTGTTGAGCTATTGCGTTCGGCTTTTTATGTAGCATTTTATAATAACGAACTAGGTTATTTAAACGAGAGAAGTTTCCAAGATAAGTGTTTACCAGCATTAAAAGAAATAGCTAAGAATCCGAACTTTAAACTAGGTACAGCTGAACAAGATAAAGTAGTATCTGCCTATGGGAAATTAATAGGTAATGCTTCTAGTGATGCGGAAACAGTTCAACTTGCTACGAAGATTTTAAAGCAGTATAACGAAAATCTCTCTACATTTGAAGACGAGTCGTCAAAAGGACAAGCTATATACGATGTAATACATGGCATTGATTATGACTTACAGTCGTATTTATATGATACTCGTAAAGAAGCTGATACGACGATGTGGTATGGCAAAATTGATAGCTTCATAAATGAAGTTAATAAAATTGCTCTTATACATAATGTGACAGATAACAATAGTTGGTTAATCAATAATGGCATTTATTATGCAGGGCGTTTAGGAGGCTTCCATAGTAATCCGAATAAAGGTTTAGAAGTTGTTACACAAGCGATGCAAATGTATCCATATTTAAGTGAAGCTTATTTTGTAGCAGTAGAGCAAATTACTACAAATTATGGTGGAAAAGACTATAGTGGAAAGACAGTAGATTTACAGCAAGTACGTGAAGAAGGAAAGGAGCAGTATCTACCGAAAACATATACATTTGATGATGGATCCATTGTATTTAAAACGGGAGATCAAGTAACAGAAGACAAAATTCAAAGATTATACTGGGCTGCAAAAGAAGTAAAAGCACAATATCATCGTGTAATTGGGAATGATAAAGCATTAGAACCAGGTAATGCTGACGATGTCTTAACAGTAGTTATTTATAACTCTCCAGATCAATATCGATTAAACCGTCAATTGTATGGATATGAAACAAATAATGGTGGTATTTATATTGAAGAGAATGGAACGTTCTTTACATATGAACGGACGCCAGAGCAAAGTATTTATAGTTTAGAAGAGTTGTTCCGTCATGAATATACACATTATTTACAGGGTAGGTATGAGGTTCCAGGTTTATTCGGAACAGGTGATATGTACCAAAACGAGCGACTAACATGGTTCCAGGAAGGAAATGCAGAATTTTTCGCAGGATCAACGCGTACAAATGACATTGTTCCACGTAAGAGTATTATTAGTGGCTTATCAGAGGATCCATCACAACGCTATACAGCTGAACAAACAATGTTTGCAAAATATGGATCATGGGATTTTTATAACTATTCATTTGCATTGCAGTCTTATATGTATAATCACCAATTTGATACATTTGATAGGATTCAAGATTTAATTCGAGCGAACGATGTGAAAAATTATGATGCGTATCGTGACACTTTAAGTAAAGATCCACAACTAAATGCGGAATACCAAGCCTATATGCAGCAATTGATTGATAATCAAGAAAAATACGAGGTACCACAAGTATCAGAAGATTATTTAGTGCAACATCAACCAAAAGCGTTAGACGAAGTGGAGCAAGAAATTGTCGATATTGCTAACCTAAAAGATGGAAATATGACAAAACATAAATCTCAATTTTTTAATACATTTACACTCGAAGGCACGTATAGAGGTAGTGAAACACAAGGTGAATCTCAAGATTGGAAAACGATGAGTAAGCAAGTGAACCAAGTATTGGAGCAACTGTCGCAAAAAGAATGGAGCGGCTATAAAACAGCGACAGCGTATTTTGTAAACTACCGTGTGAATGCGGCAAACCAGTTTGAATATGATGTTGTTTTCCATGGCATTGCGACGGATGAGGGAGAAAATCAAGCGCCTTTTGTAACTATAAATGGTCCATATACTGGAATCAAAAATGAAAAAATCCAGTTCAAAAGCGATGGTTCAAAAGATCACAATGGAGATATCGTTTCTTATCTTTGGGATTTTGGTGATGGAAAAACAAGTGAAGAGGCAAACCCTATTCATGTATACGAAGATGAAGGAACATACAATGTGATATTAACAGTGCAAAATGATAAGGGAATAGCAAGTAAAGCTAAAACAATTGTAACTGTACGGAGAGGGGAGCAGACAGAAGAGAATAATCATCCCGAAGAAGCGACTATCATTCCATTTAATATGCCTCTAAAAGGTAGTTTGATTGATAAGGATACGAATGTATATCAATTCGATATTACATCTCCAGAAGAAATAGATATTTCTGTTGTAAATGAAAATCAAATTGGCATGACATGGGTGCTTTATCATGAGTCTGATATGCAAAATTACACTTCCTATGGGCAGGAAGATGGAAATATTATAAAAGGAAAATTGAATGCAAAACCAGGAAAATATTATTTATATATTTATAAATTTGATAATGAAAACGGGACATATACAGTAAATGTACGGAATGGAGCGCAAACAGAGATAGAACCAAATAATCATCCCGAAGAAGCGACTATGATGCCATTTAATATGCTTCTAAAAGGTAGCTTGCTTGATGATGATAATACGGATATATATCAATTCGATGTTACATCTCCAAAAGAAATAGATATTTCTGTCGTAAATGAAAATCAAATTGGCATGACATGGGTACTTTATCATGAGTCTGATATGCAAAATTACACTTCCTATGGACAGGAAGATGGAAGTATTATAAAAGGAAAATTAAATGCAAAACCAGGAAAATATTATTTATATATTTATAAATTTGATAATGAAAATGGAACATATACTGTTAATGTACACTAATACTATTTTTTAAGATAAACGAAAATTCTTGTTTTTAGTGTGACGAGTAGCATTGAAAACTAAATAGTGTACGTAAGACATTCCTAGTTTAAAAAGCCCAATTTCTCTGTAATTAAATAGAGAAATTGGGCTTTGTTCTTACAATCGAGTTGAGTTTGTTTGAATCGTAAATTTTGAGACATTTTCCTGCATTTTATTAGCTAACTTTGCTAATTCTTCACTGGAATTGGCAATTTCATAAATGGAGTTTGTTTGATTTTGTAAATATGCGGCTGCTTCTTCCGTACCAGCTGCATTTTCTTCCGATATGGCAGATAAGTTTTGTAGAATATCTATTACTTCGTCCTTCTTTTCACCCATATTATTGCCTAAGTTATATAATTCCTCAATGACCGTTTTTATTTTTTCAATAGAGTTTGCAACATCTTCAAACTTGCCATTCGTAGTATTAACACTTGTAGCTTGAGAATTGACAATATGATTCACTTCTTGGATAGTCTGAACAGCTTGTCCAGTTTTTGCTGTTAAGTCTCCTATAACAGTGGCAATTTCCTTAGTGAATTGATTTGATTGCTCCGCCAATTTTCGTATTTCGTCCGCAACAACTGCAAACCCTTTTCCAGCTTCGCCAGCTCTAGATGCTTCAATAGCCGCATTTAAAGCTAATAAATTCGTTTGTTCCGAAATGGTTCTTATCATCTGGCTTGCATTTTGAATTTTCCCAGAGCTTTCGTTTGTCGTGAGAATGATGTCATAAATTTCTTTTGCTGCCTTATTATTTTCTTCTGTTTTAGCAACAAGCTCTTTTAATATGAGTAAGCTTTCATCTTTAATATGGCTTACTTCATCGACAAATAGATTCAGATTTTCTAAATGATCCTGATTACTTTCAATTAATTCTCCTAGCTCTCCAATACTTGCAGTCCCGTATTCGGTATCTTTTGCTTGTTCCACAGCTCCCTTAGCAATGTCTTCAACAGCAGATGATAAATCCTTTGAAGACTCTAAAGAAGTACTGGTTGCATCTCGCAGTTCTTCAGATGATGCAGTAACCTTATTCGAAGTTAGACTGATTTCATTAAGTAAATCAACAAAGTGATTTTGCATCTCATTTAAAGCATATGTAAGCTTACCTACTTCATCGTTTCTAGTTGTATATTTTGGGGGGATTAACTCAGTGAATTCTCCTTTTCCCATGTCATTGCATTTATCAACTGCTAACAGTAAAGGTTTGAACATTTTATTTAAAATAAAAATCATTAAAATAATGAATAAAATACAGCCAACAGCAACTGTAATAATTTCCTTTAGTAAAATGGCATTCGTAACTTTTGTGATGTCACCCTCGAAAATACCTACATCCATAGATCCGTAAAGCGTATTATTTATATAAATCGGTACCATTATATCGAACGTCCAACTTTTCTGAACATCCGCATAGAATCTACTAGTCATCGTTTTCCCATTTTTCGCTCCATCTACAGAGTAGGAATCATCTTCATAGTTTTTACCTATTTTCTCCTTATCACTATGGGCAATTGCCGTAACATTTTTATCAATGACAACTGCATAAGCAATTCCATTTTGTTGTACTTTGTTTTCAACGAAATTTTGCAGTTCCACTGTAGGATTAGAGTTAGAAACTAGAATATTCTCCACTTGACGTGCAATTTCATCGACCTGCTGTATACTCTTTTCTAATAAAGCATCTGAAACATTTTCTTTAACTGTCTTAATATTTAAATAGGAACTGATGCTGATAATCGAAATAAACAGTAAAAGTGATATTCCAATAATACGATTTTTTAAGCTTCCTTTTCTGACTCTACCATTTTTCTGCTGTTGACCCATAGACACTTACCACCTTCTTTTTATTATCTCTATTTTAAAATTAATTATAGTACTTTAGTTGTAGTTAATCAATATGATTTAGAACAAGGGTATTACTATAGCTTTTTCATTTTCATTGTTTTAAAAATATTACCTTAGTTGGTGAACTTCCTTATTTTCTAGGTTTTGTTAGCTGTTCATTTTCGTATTTGAAAAAGGCTTACCGCAAACCCTCTTATATCAACTATCTCTTGAAAATTTAACATATGGACAAATGAAGGAACGCTACTACAGGTGAGATGGTTTATGTTAAACATGGCAGGCAGCTTAAAAGAATTTTTATGCTTAAAGAGTATGTTTATTATGTAGTGAATGACCATTTTTAAACATAATGAAAAATGACAAAAGGAAGCGAGTATGAACTTCTCGCTTCCTTTTGTCGACAGTCTGAACAGTCTCCGAGAAATCGAAGCTGTTTTATTGTATCTTTTGAAAACCCCTTGCTATGCGAGGGGTTCTAAAGAGCTTCTAGCTATGGACAAGAAAAAAACCCCAATCGTACAATGAATTCAGGTCTGGTCAACCGACTTCGTACGAAAGGAGATCCAAATGGATAATAAAAGTTTAGCACACGCAACATGGAATTGTAAGTATCACATTGTCTTTGCGCCAAAATATAGAAGGCAGATTATTTATGGACAAATCAAAGCAGACATAGGTAAAATTTTACGCCAGTTATGTGAAAAAAAGGAGTAGAAATTATAGAAGCAACAGCCTGCCCTGATCATATTCATATGTTGGTGAGTATTTCACCCAAACTAAGTGTTTCATCGTTTGTGGGATATTTGAAAGGGAAAAGTAGTTTAATGATATTCGATCGACATACGAACCTGAAATACAAATATGGAAATAGAAAGTTTTGGTGTTGAGGATATTATGTAGATATAGTGGGAAGAAACAGAAAAATCATTCAGGAATATATAAAAAATCAATTACAAGAGGATATTCTTGAGGATCAAATGACCATGAAAGAATTCATCGATCCTTTTACAGGAGAAGAAATAAAAGCAAACAAACGAAAATAATAAGACCACTTTAGTGGTAGCTTGAAAACGGAGTGCGGTTGGCAGACCATTCAGAATGTCTTTAGACATGGGCCAGTACCCCAGCGTTTCACGCGCAGAGCAAGAGGCTGGGACATAACTCATTTTATTGAGAAAAAGCAAAAAAAGAATGTTATTTTTGTGATTTATTAAAGTTTATGTGTTCTAATAACGCAAAAAAATGTTAGACCAAACTTGTAAATGGTCTAACATTTTTTCTTTTGTCCCAGCCGCTCTGATTAAATAGCAATACAATATAGCTTTGAAATAAAGTTGCAGTGTTTACAAAAAAAGATAAGATGTTTGAAATAAAGCCGCAACGAAATGGCTATGTGTTTCAAGGAATATCCTGATTTAATCATTGTTTTGTTTGAGGAAACCCAGAAACATTTGCGCGAAACGCTACTAGAAATCCAAGAAGAATGAGGATAAACATTACCCATGGAAAAGATACTACATCAAATGATTCCATCAGGATTGCTCCAATTGCACTCCCTCCACCGATAGCGAGGTTCCAAACAGTAACTAGCATTGATTGGGCAATATCTGCACCTTTTTTAGCATTATCTGCTATTGCTGTTTGCGTAAGTGTTGCTGCTCCTCCAAAAGTTAAACCCCATAAAGCTACAGCAATGTAAATGATAGTAGGGTGACTAATTCCGATACCTAATAATAATGATGCCAATCCAAATCCGGCTAGACTCATTAACACTAAAGTACGTAGTATACGCTCAATGAATATACCAATAGCCCAAATTCCAACTAAAGATGCAATACCGAAAACGAGTAAAACCAAATCAACTCGTTGCGCAAGACCTGCTTCGGAGAGGTATGGTCCGATATAAGTATAAAGTATGTTATGAGAAAGTATCCAAACTAATACAACAAATAAAATTGGACGAACCCCAGGGGTAATGAAAACCTTGAGCAGGGTCATTCGCTTTTCAGATGTTTGCCCAGGAAAGTCAGGGATTTTCCAGATAATCCATAAAATCAATAATACTGCTAAGAGTGACATTATTCCGAAAACAGATCTCCAGCCAACAAGGGAACCGAGAAATGCCCCAGCAGGAACACCAAAAGCTAATGCAAGAGGAGTACCAATCATGGCCACTGCCATTGCCCTTCCCTTAAGTAACTCTGGCGCCATAAGTCGTGCATATCCCGCGCTCATTCCCCACAGGACGCCTGCCGTTACACCCGCAAAGAATCGAGCTATTATAGTTAAGGTAAAACTAGAAGAAAGGGCTGTAATAGTATTAAATACAAGGAACCCAATAATACATAAAAGCAGCAAGGGTTTCCTATGCCACCCTTGTGTTGCAGTGGTTATAGGAATAGCTGCAATTAGTGAGCCAAGAGCATAAGCTGTAATAAGTTGACCTGCAAGAGATTCGGACACAGCGAGTCCTTCACTTATCTGTATTAATAAACCAGCTGGTATAGTTTCGGTAAGGATACATATGAACCCTGCCATAGCTAGTGCAATTAAACCGGCCCAAGGGAGACGTTCTGAAGGTATTGCAACAGATTTTTCATTTTGTTTAGTTAAATCATTATTATTCATTTATAAAAGACCTCCTGATTAGTTGATAGAATTAATTATACTAATGTCATTTTTGATTTTACATTTGATAATAAAGGTATTATTGTGTATTTAGCTATAAAATTAATGTATTTTGATGATATTGCATTTGAAGTATAATATAATAATGTAGGAGGCATAGACACCTTCCAATAGGATTAGTTAAATTAGCTATTAATTGTGAAATGTCAGTATCGTATAAATGAAGGGGTGCTTAAATGGATAGTATTGATGCAGATATACTAATGCGTTTACAATCAGATGCTCGGTTGTCAATGACTTCCCTTGGAAAACTAATAGGATTATCTCAACCAGCAATAACAGAGAGGGTAAAAAGACTAGAAGAACAAGAAGTGATTAAGAGCTACAGAGCTATAGTTTCGAATGAAAAAGTTGGGAAATCCACTGTTGCGTTTGTCCTTTTCCGGACTACAAAGTGCAATAATTTCGTTGATTATTGTAAGCAGGCCTCACAAGTAGTAGAGTGTCACCGAATTAGCGGAGAATACAATTATTTGATTAAAGTAGTAGTTGAATCAACAAAGGAACTTGAATTATTTGAAAATGATAGTATGAAGTATGGCGATTCCACTACATTGATTTCCTTATCATCACCTATTGAAAACAAGTCATTGATACCAAATTTAAGTGTTGAGTAACAAGTAGAGAGGCTTTTCAATTTTTCCAGGGTGCTCCAATAGAAAACTTAATGAACATGCAGGATTTCAAATTACTGCTGTTTCTGCTTATCAAGTGATTTCATTGGATATATTAGAAAAGTATCTAGATGATTTTTCGGTTTTTGCAAATATATTACTATAAAATTAGCTACTGAAATGAATACAATATTGTGTTCATTTCAGCTTTTTCTGCTAATCAAAAAGAAGAAAGGTAGTGAAATTGATGATTACAGTGATCGGAAGTTTAAATATGGATTTAGTTGTACACATGGATACTTTTCCAAAACAAGGGGAAACCATTCTGGGCAATGCATTTCAAACGGTCCCTGGAGGAAAAGGGGCTAATCAAGCAGTTGCGGCAGCTCGTCTTGGCAGTGAAGTGGCAATGATTGGTTGTGTAGGTGAGGATTATTTTGGTAAGGCATTACAAGCCACTTTACAGCAGCAGCAGATTCAGACAGATGCGATTGTAACTAGTACTTCTTCTCCTACAGGTATTGCCAATATTCTTCTTTACAATGACGATAATCGAATCGTTGTTGTACCTGGAGCAAACTATGCGTTATCCCCATCTCACCTTGAAGCTTCTAAGGAATTGATACAAAAAAGTCAAATGGTAATCATACAGCTTGAAATCCCAAAGGAGACGACAGCCTACGCCATTCAATTATGTAAAGAAGCAGGTGTTTCTGTCCTATTAAATCCTGCACCAGCAGCCAATTTTGATATGCAATGGATGGAGGATATTAGCTATTTAACGCCAAATGAAACAGAATGTGCTGAAATTTTTAATGAGCCGTTCGAGCAGCTTTTAAAAAAGTATCCTAATAAAATAATTTTGACACGAGGTAGTGATGGTGCATGTTATTTCGATGGCTCCTATCCAATCCATGTACCAGGCTATATGACGACAGCTGTGGATACAACTGGAGCAGGAGATACGTTTAATGGGGCATTAGCCTATGCTTTAGTAGAGGGACAATCGTTGGATGAGGCCGTATACTTCGCCAATATTGCTGCTTCCTTGTCTGTAGAAAAATTTGGTGCACAAGGCGGCATGCCAACACTTGGCGCTGTTTACGCTCGGATGGCTGGAGTAGAGGAATAGACTTCATTTAGGAGAAAGGTCATTGCAATAGAAAAACAGAGGTAAATAAAAATGATAATACCTCATACTTCTATTAAAATTAGTAGAATTCAGAGGGGTACGCTGTTCCCTTTAGTCCGAGTAACCGCTCATATATGGAGCAGACATCGAATAAGTATAAGGATGAATTCCTATTTACTATATAATCACATAAGTACATTGTCCTCTTTTCATCAATCCATGTATTAGAAAAGCCATGGTTTCCTTTATAATAGTTTTATAGATACATACGAAAAGAGGTTTTGAGGATGACGAACATTGACAACACGCCAATCGAATATACAACCTCAGCGAATAATATTTTGCCACAATTTGTTGATCACCTGCGACATTTGTATGGCATCATTGTGCAAAATACATATGTGAAAGATACAGCGAAACATTTAAATCGGATTATTCAAGATGCCAATAACCAAACGATGATCTTAGTAGTCGGAAAAGAGCGAGTGGGCAAAACGACACTTGTCAATGGGCTTCTTGGACGTGAAATATTATCAGTTGATGATCAGCATCCAACAGGTGTAAATACATTTATACGCTATGGTGAACAAGAAGAGATTAAAGCCTATTTTTTAGATGGCGTTGTAGCTATATTTGATATGAGTAAACTAGAGCTACTGACAACTGGTGATACGTTTGCCTCTCAGATTTTACGGGAACATTTAGATTATCTTGAAGTCTATTTGAAAAATGATTTATTAAAATCGGTAACTATTATCGATTCTGTCTCATTAGAAGCAGGTGGAGGCGAAATGGCTTATTTCTCAGAAGCGCTTATGAACCGTGTCGATGAAATTTTCTGGGTGCTGCGTGCGAGTTCTATGGCGATTGATGCCGAACTATTATTGATCGATGCATTAAAAAATAAAGGGGTAGAACCTTTATGTGTCATCAATGGCATTGATATCGATGAGCGTGCTACAGCATTTATGAGCTCAGAACAACAACGTATTGGTCATTTAATGAGTGATTTTGTAGCGGTTTCAGCAACCAATGCACTAGAAGCCAAACAAACGGACAACCAGGAGCTTTGGCAAAAAAGCCAGTACGATCATTTAATTGCCCACATCCATCGTGTGGCTGAAAATAGTGATAAAAAAACCTACGCCATCTTAATCCGCTTCTTGCAATGGCTTGAACGATTCCGCTTCGAATTAACTGTAATTCCACAACGTGATCCTTTTCAATCTGCTGTAGAGAATATTGAGAAATATGCAGGCGATACCCAATATGAATTTTCTCGCTATCAACGGGATTTAGCAATTGTTAAAGAATATGAGCAAGAATACGAGCAGGTAGCGAATACATTTAAACAAGTTCAAACATTATATCAGCTGTTACAAACGATCTCGCTACATGATTATTTACAGGATGATAAGGTGGAAGAGTTTACTGAAATGGCTGTGTATTACCAACAAATGTTACGGGAATATCGCAACATGCATAGTGAATATTCCCGTGAATATGAGCGTTTGGATGCGCAGCATAAAAAAATTCATGGCAAAGGGCTTATGAAAGCTATTTTTGGTCAGCATACACAAAATGAATTTTTCAAAGAGCGAGTTCAAAAATTAAATGAGCAGCAATTGGATTGTGTCGCTCAATATGACAAAGTACAGCAAGCGGAAGCCACTGTATTACAAATGATGCAAGGTATACAAGCCTATTTAGTGGATTTAGTGAAAGAGCGCATGCATCGTATTGAACAAAAAGTACAAGAATTAAATCAACAACGTGCAAAAGAGAAGCGCCAATTAAAGCGTTATGCTGAAAAGTTAAACGAATTTTCTTGCTTAATTGAAGCGCAGGGTTATATTAAAGAGCAGCTTCAACCATTTTTAATGAACGAGCAAATGCCGCTGAAAACGAAGGATCTTGAAATGCTAGAGGAAACTGTTCAGGCTATTCTAGCTATTGATTTATCCAACAAAGGCTTACTTGCACGAAGTCAAATGCATAATAAAATGGAAAGTATTGCAATACCTTTTGATGTGCAAGAAAAGTACGCACTACAAAGGCTTACGTTAAAAGAAGAAGATGTAAAATCAAACGATATACCAGAAATACCAAAGAAATTAGCTATTCAGTATGAAGAATAAGCCTTCGCAAAACGTTCTAAAAGTATAATCTTTTAGAACGTTTCATGTTGTTGAGAAAAGATGATGTCAATGGCAGCAGCAGCCATTTTGAAAGGCGAGGGATTGATGTCCGTTCTGCTTGCGTCCTTTTCAGGGAGCGTTCGATAAGCCGCTTCACTCACCATGTGTAAAAGTATCTGTTTCTTATCTTTTATCCAAGCCCTAGTAAACAAAATAGCCCATTATTTGTATGATTAGAGAAAGGATAGTCTCTTATTTTCAATATGGAAAAATGATGAATGACAACACCCCTCCATAAAGAGTAGTGAATACCCTTCACTTTATTTGAAAACCTTTGCTAAAAAGAAACATTTTTATGGAGTGGAAAGCAAGTAGCCTGCAACGGAAACCCATTTTCACCCTTCACAAAAATGCTATGGATGGTTTTGTTTTTCAACACTATGAAACATTTCATTCCATTTTTACGTATAAATAGGAAGGAGGGATAGACATGATTGACATTAAAGGTCGTTACACAGAGGCCAAAATTTATGCACAAACGGCATTGCAAACTGCCATCGAGCAAATTCAAGAGCTGACAGATCAGGCTTTCATGGCAGGTACTAAGGTACGGATTATGCCAGATTATCATGCGGGGAAAGGTTGTGTTATTGGCACAACCATTCAATTACAGGGTCGTGTTGTACCAAATCTTGTCGGTGTAGATGTTGGCTGTGGTGTATTAGTCGCTCAATTAAATGTATCGACAGTGGATTATGAAAAGCTTGATACCATTATTCGAACACATATACCAAGTGGACATGACATTCATCAAGAAGTATCACCCAATCGACATTTTTTAGAGTTTGAAGGTAAACAATTTCGAGCAAGCGGCTTGAAAGATGACTATACCAACCTATCATTAGGGACACTTGGTGGAGGCAATCATTTCATTGAATTGGCAAAGGATGAAGACAATCATTACTATTTATTAATCCATACAGGTTCACGCTATGTAGGGGCAAAGGTTGCCAATTGGCATCAAAAGAGAGCGTATGAAAATTTACGTCGACAAGATTTGACTGAAAAGATAGTAGAGCTTAAGCAGCAAGGACGGGAACAGGAGATTCAAACGATGATTCAAGTCTATAAGGAACAACACCCGTCAGTTCCGAAAGATTTAGCCTATTTAGAAGGTGAAGCTTTCCATGACTATATTCACGATATGAAGATTGCACAGCAGTTTGCACGTATGAATCGTTGGATGATTGCAGAAACGATTGCTAAACAGATGGATTGGCATTTTGTAGATACCTTTGATACGATCCATAACTATATTGAGACAGAAACAATGACCCTTCGTAAGGGAGCTGTTCGTGCTAATAAAGGAGAAAAGCTTGTCATCCCTATGAATATGCGAGACGGTTCTCTTATTTGTATTGGGAAGGGCAATGCAGAATGGAATTATTCAGCACCGCATGGAGCAGGGCGCATGTTCTCACGTCGAGCGGCTAAAAAAGCGTTGAATATGGAAGATTTTAAAGATACGATGAAAGGGGTTTGGACAACATCCGTTAACGAAGAAACATTGGATGAGGCACCAATGGCCTATAAGCCAATGGCAGAAATTACAGCTGCTATTGGGGAAACAGTGGATATTGTAAAAGTCATTCAACCCGTCTACAATTTTAAAGCGAGTGAAGCAGCTAAGCCCTATGAACGAAAGGGCTAAACCAATAATTGGTCATCACTATTACCATTATGCTATAAATGCTATAATATAGCTTTACAATGATGAAATGGGTGGTTTTTTTTGGTATCTTCAAAAGATGTGGCAAAGCACGCTGGTGTCTCACAAACAACCGTGTCTAGGGTGTTGAATACGCCAGAGCTGGTAAAGCCAAAAACAATTGAAAAAGTAATGAAGGCGATTGAGGAACTAAACTATGTGCCAAATGATATAGCAAGATCGCTTGTTCAGAAAAAAACAGGCATTATAACATTGATTTCGGGGCCGTTACACAACCCTTTTTTTGTTGATACAACAACAGCAATCGTGAATTATGTTAATGCACGTGGCTATAAAGTCAATGTCTATTTTGGTACAGAGGATAATTTACATTCAATTTATAATGCGGTTTTGGAAACGAAAGCAGACGCGATCATTTTATCTTCTATGCTGTACCAAGATGATTTGTTTTTTAAACTAGAAAAACTAGGCATCCCGTTTATTATGTTTAATCGTAAGCATCAAGAAAATAGACATTTTGTAGAGATTGATAATGTGCATGCTGGTTATCTTGCAGCCAATCATGTTTTATCGTTAGGGCATCAATCCTTATGCTGGATAGGTGGGCCCCATCAAATGAGTACTTTTTATGGGCGCTATCAGGGATTTGAACGGGCCTTAAAGGAACATGGGATAGAGGCCAAAGCCGTGCCTACTTTTTTAACGAATACTAATAAAAAGGATATTGAACGTGCCTTTGAGGAACTTTTACAACTCGCTAGTAGACCAACAGCTATTTGCGCAGCTACAGATGCTATCGCTATTGAAATATTAAATCTTTGTTTGGAAAGAGGCTTTCAGGTTCCGAAGGATTTTAATGTCATAGGTATTGATAATGTCGAGCTGAGTAAACATCATTCTATTGCTTTAACAACAGTTGGTTTAACCACAGAGGAAAACCTTGGTTTTATGGCCATCGAAAAATTATTTGAGATCATGGAAAAAAAAAGTACTTGCATCCAGCAAACAGAGTCTGTTAAACTTTTCCCAAGAAATACAACGTGTAAAAATGAACTGATGTAATGTCAGTTTGTTTTTTACACTAAAATGGTTACGTATTCATTTCTTTATTTTCTGAAATGAATACGTAACCATAAAGAAAGGAGTGACACAAGTTTTGAAAAAGGGCTTATGGATCAACGGGGAATGGAAGATGACCGCTGACTGGATGGAGGTGCAAGCTCCTTACTCACAGGAAGTGATTGCACAATTTGCGATGGCTACTGAACAGGATGTACAGGAGGCCATTGAAAGTGCGCAGGCTGCAGCTCCTCAAATGGCTGCTTTAACCGCTTTTCAACGCGCAGAGATATTGGAACATTTAGCCACGCTGTTTGCGGAACATCGGGAAGAAGCAGCAAGCATTATTTCATTGGAATCAGCGAAGCCGTTAAAGTATGCCTATGCAGAAATTGATCGCACCATTGAAACCTATAAATTTGCGGCTGAAGAAGCGAAGCGACTTACGGGTGAGATGATTCCGATGGATGCCTCGAAAAATGGAGAGGGGCGTTTTGCCTATACATTACGGGAACCAATAGGTGTAGTGGCAGCGATTACGCCATTTAACTTTCCGCAAAATCTAGTAGCCCATAAAGTAGGGCCAGCGTTAGCGGCAGGCAATACCATTGTGTTGAAGCCTGCCACACAAACAGCATTATCTGCTCATTTTTTAGCCAAGTTATTAGCCCAAACCAATTTACCAGCAGGAGCATTTAATCTTGTAACTGGACAAGGCAAATTAGTAGGGGATATGTTTTTAGCACATCCACACGTTAAAATGATAACGTTTACGGGAAGCCCTGCAGTAGGCATTTCCTTACGTAATCGAGCTGGTTTGAAAAAAGTAACATTAGAATTAGGCTCGAATGCAGGCGTTATTATTGATGAAGGAGTCCAACTCGACCGTATAATGGATCGCATTGTGATGGGAGCTTTTTCAAATCAAGGTCAAGTGTGTATTTCATTGCAGCGTATTTATGTTATGGAGAGTATGATTCACGAATTTTTATCGCTGCTGAAAGTAAAAATAGAACAGCTAATAATGGGTGATCCACTGGACAGCAAGACGGATTTAGCGACGATGATTTCACGAGCTGAACAACAGCGAGCCTATCAATGGATTGAAGAGGCAGTTGCGGAAGGGGCACAGATTATAACTGGTGGTCGCATTGAGAATCACATTTTATTACCTACTGTTTTATATAATGCTCAACCACAAAGCCGTGTGTCCTGTGAGGAAATCTTTGCACCTGTCGTTACGGTGAATACAGTCTCATCGATAGAGGATGCGATAGTAGCTATCAATGATTCCCATTATGGCTTACAGGCAGGGATTTTTACACCTTCTATTGAGATTGCTTTCCAAGCCACGAAATTATTACAGGTTGGCGGTGTCATTATTAATGATGTTCCGACGTATCGTGTAGATCATATGCCATACGGTGGTGTGAAGGAAAGTGGCACAGGTCGTGAGGGCATTAAATATGCAATAGAGGAAATGACGGAAATGAAGCTAGTAATTTGGAATAACCAATAATCACGAATGGAGATGGGAAACATGAAAATGATCAAACAACACCCAAAATTGTATGTAATGGACAATGGTACGATGCGAATGGATAAAAACTATATGATTGCCATGCATAATCCAGCAACGATCGATCATCCAAACCAACCAAATGAATTTGTGGAATTCCCTGTTTATACAGTGCTGATTGACCATCCAGAGGGTAAAATTCTCTTTGATACAGCGTGTAATCCAAATTCTATGGGGCCAGAAGGCCGTTGGGGTGAATTTACGCAAAAGGCATTTCCTATTAATATGCCAGAAGAATGCTATTTGCATCATCGCTTAGAAGAATTAAACGTTCGTCCAGAGGACATCAAATATGTTGTCGCATCCCATTTGCATCTCGACCATGCAGGCTGCTTAGAATTGTTCACAAATGCAACAATTATTGTGCAAGAAGACGAATTTAACGGTACATTACAAACCTATGCACGAAACGTCAAAGACGGTGCGTATGTTTGGGGTGACATTGATATGTGGATTAAAAACAATCTACAATGGCGCCTAATTAAGCGTGGCGAGGATCAAGTGAAGCTAGCAGAAGGAATCCAAGTATTGAATTTTGGTAGTGGCCATGCTTGGGGTATGCTCGGTTTGCATATACAGATGCCCGATACAGGAGGCATCATTTTAGCCTCGGATGCTATTTATACGGCTGAAAGCTTTGGTCCTCCCGTTAAGCCACCAGGCATTATCTATGACTCTGTAGGCTATAATGCGACGGTTGAACGGATTCGAAGATTAGCAAATGAAACGAATTCACAAGTATGGTTTGGCCATGATCCTGTCCAATTTAAATCATTTAGAAAATCAACAGAAGGTTATTATGAATAGATAGGAGTAGAGAAGCCATGCATAAATTAACCTTTACACCTACAAGCTATACCGGCTGGGGAAGCTTAAGTCAGCTCCTGATAGAGGTAGAGAAATTGAACGCGCGCAATATTTTGATTGTGACAGATCCATTATTAAAAGAAATAGGGTTAACAGATCATGTTGAAAAACCTTTAATTGAAAAGGGGTATACAACCACTATTTATACGGAAATTGCACCAGAGCCACCGCTTGCCATTGGCGAAAAGCTTGTAGATTTTACTCGAAATCATCAGTTCGATTTAGTCATTGGTGTAGGTGGGGGAAGTGCATTAGACTTAGCAAAGCTCGCTGCTGTATTAGCAACACATGAGGGACAAGTCGCAGATTATTTAAACCTAACAGGGACAAAAACATTGGACAATAAAGGGCTGCCCAAAATCTTAATTCCAACTACTTCTGGGACAGGCTCAGAGGTAACGAATATCTCTGTGCTATCACTCGACACAACGAAGGATGTCGTAACACATGATTATTTATTAGCAGATGTAGCAATTGTAGATCCAGCTTTAACGATTTCTTTACCACCAAAGGTAACGGCTGCTACAGGTGTGGATGCCCTCACACATGCCATTGAAGCCTATGTATCAGTGAATGCGAACGAGGTAACAGATGCCCTTGCCCTGCAAGCTATTCGATTAATTAGTCATTCGATTCGAACGGCTGTCCATGAGGGGCAAGATAAGCAGGCTCGAACAGATATGAGCTATGGCAGCTATTTAGCAGGC
Organism: Lysinibacillus sp. FSL L8-0126; assembly: GCF_038630385.1. Lineage (NCBI taxonomy): Bacteria > Bacillati > Bacillota > Bacilli > Caryophanales > Bacillaceae > Lysinibacillus > Lysinibacillus sp. FSL L8-0126. The sequence continues at coordinate 3,491,826 of NZ_CP152028.1, forward strand.
TTGGCATTCTTCAATGCTGGTGTAGCTGGTGTCCATGCGTTAGCTTATCCACTTGGCGGCCAATTCCATATTGCACATGGTGATTCCAATGCAGTGCTATTGCCATATGTTATGGGCTATATTCGTCAAAGCTGTGAAAAACGTCTGAAAGATATTTTAGATGCAATGGGTATAGCATCTGCCTATTTATCGCAAGAAGAGGCTTCCTATAAATGCATCGACGCATTACAAAAACTCGTTCAAGATGTTAATATTCCTTCCACATTAAAAGGATTTAATATACCAGAACAAGCCTTAGAACAATTAACGGATGATGCAACGAAACAAACAAGAATTTTAGCACGAAGCCCGATGCTACTAGAACGAGAAGATATCTATGCTATTTACCGAGCTGCATTTGATGGAGAAGTTCGAGAGCCTAAACAATCATAATTAAGAAAAGAGAAACGTTGATTTTTGACGTTTCTTTTTTATGCAGATTATGATTTTTATTCCTATTACGATCACCTACAGAATTAGCTGTCTGTAGTACAAAAATTAAGCTACGAAGCTTCTATGATGAAACTTCGTAGCTTTTGTCATTTCTTAGCTAATGATTCATGATTTTTAAAAAAACTATGTTTTATGCTTCAGCATCAGGTGTAAATGTACGCGAAGCTAATTCTGCATCTAGCATAAAGATAGCATTGGAGTCATTTTCAATACGCTCAATTTTGCGGATTAATGTATCGAATGTTGATTCTTCCTCTACCTGCTCATCGATAAACCATTTTAAGAATGCCATAGTCGCATGCTCACGTTCATCTAAAGCAATGTCTGATAAATTGTAAATGCGTCGTGTTACTTCTTTTTCGTGCGATAGAGCTGTTTTAAAGGCGTCTAAAATCGAATCAAAATGATTACCTGGGCTTTCAAAGCCTTGTATTGTTGCACGATAGCCCATATCACTTAAGAAATTATAAAATTTCATGGCATGGAAGCGTTCTTCTTCGGCTTGGACTAAAAAGAAGTTAGCGAAGCCATCATAATCTTGGTCTGTGCAATAGGCTGCCATTGCCATATAAGCATGGGCAGAGTAAAATTCAAAATTCATTTGTTCGTTAAGAGCTGTGTGTAATTTTTCAGATAACATAAAAGTTTTCCTCCTTTTGCAGTAAATGACTTCTTTACTAGTATACAGTGTAAAGGGGGTTACATACAAAAAATTTAATTTTCGAGGCAAATTGTGCAAAAGTTAATTGATATTAGTTCTCAATTAGAAAATTTGTACGTTTTCCTTTGAAGGAAATACGAAAACATCGCCTCGACATGAATCGAAGCGATGTTTTTTGTCTTATTGTTCTTGTTTCTTTTGGTTTTTGACACCGATTAAGTAGCCACCAAGTGCGATAGCAACTAAAACAATCCAGAAAATTGCTTTCCAAATAGTCGAGTGCGGGAATTCATGTGGAATCACGCCTAATTTCTCATGTGCCAGTGTTAACACAGCTAGTTTCACACCAACCCAACCAACAATTAGAAAGGCAGCTGTTTCAAGTGATGGGAATTTATCAAGAACTTTCACAAACCAACGAGCTGCGAAACGCATCATGATCACACCAATAATACCACCTAAGAACATAACAGCAAACTGACCTGCATTAATGCCACCGATATCAAAATCACCGATATGTGGTAGTGTGACAGCAATCGCTACCGCTGCTAAAATAGAGTCTACTGCGAATGCAATATCAGCAAGCTCTACTTTCACAACTGTCATCCAGAAGCCAGATTTCTTTTTAGGCTCTTGTACTTCCTCGGAGTTTTGCGAGGCTTTCCGGGAATCATAAATATGCTTTATTGACATAAACAATAAATAAGCAGCACCAATTGCCTGAATTTGCCAGAAATTAACGAGTGTTGTAATAAGGAATAGTGCGGCAAAGCGGAAAATAAATGCCCCAACTAATCCATATAATAAAGCTTTTTGTTGTTGAGCTTTTGGTAAATGCTTAACCATAACAGCCATTACGACAGCATTGTCAGCAGCTAACAAACCTTCTAGTACGATTAATACGACAAGTACCCATGCGTATTCTAAAATAATTGCCTCCAAATGTATTTCCTCCTTTAATTGTTGAACAGAAATGAATGGCTTGCTAACTTATTCTTTCCCTATTTTAAGCAAAAGAAAAAGACCTCTGCCTAAAAAACAGGCAAAGGTCTTGCTAAGCAATTAACTGTTCATTCCACAGAATAAATTCTGTGTGACAAAAAATGCCAACACACCCGATGGTAAGATACCATGTAATGACGAATGTGAAATCAGATGCATCGATCGCATCTGCTAGCTACTCCCCTTTGACAATAAAGTCAAAAGCTATTCAATTCTTACTTTTATAATAGCATGTGACAAAATGAAAGTAAATAAAAATATACTGCTATGGGGAAAAAATACTTTTCCGTTACCATTGCACAAATGGTACTATTAAAAGATAGGCGAAATTTTTACAACTTAGAAAGGAGACAAACATGTATAGAAAATTTTTTTCCTATTACAAGCCACATAAACGATTGTTTGTCATCGATTTTTCGAGTGCTATTATTGTAGCCATTTTAGAGCTTGCCTTTCCGTTAGCTGTACAGTGGTTTATCGATGAACTGTTGCCATCAGGCGATTGGGGCATGATTGTAAAAGTGAGTGTGTTATTGCTGCTTGTATATGCCATTAGTACTTTTTTGAACTTTATCGTCAACTATTTAGGCCATAAACTTGGCATTAATATTGAAACAGATATGCGACAGGAATTATTTACACATGTACAAAGACAATCATTCCGTTTCTTTGATAATACAAAAACAGGTCATATTATGAGTCGTATTACTAACGATTTATTTGATATAGGGGAGTTTGCTCATCACGGGCCAGAGGATTTATTTATAGCGATTATGACCTTTATTGGGGCCTTTGCTATTATGTTTAATGTGAACCCAACGCTCGCTTTGATTGCAGTGATTATGGTGCCGTTTTTAACATGGCTAGTGACCTTTAGTAATGTCAAAATGAATAATGCATGGAAAACGATGTACGGAAAAATTGCTGATGTCAATGGACGTGTGGAGGACAGTGTATCTGGTGTGCGCGTCGTAAAATCCTTTACTAATGAAGCTTTTGAAATTAGCCGATTTAAAGAACAGAATGGATTTTTCCGTGCGGCAAAATTATATGCCTATAAAATAATGGCAGGAACACACTCCAGTATCTACATGATGACACGCCTTTTAACATTAGTGGTACTTGTTGTCGGTGCTTGGTTAAGCTTTAATGGAAAGCTTTCTTACGGTGAACTAGTAAGCTTTGTCTTATATACGAATGTTTTGATTAAACCAATTGATAAAATTAGTGCATTATTAGAGCTTTATCCTAAAGGGATGGCTGGCTTTAAGCGCTTCCGTGAATTAATTGAGCAGGAGCCAGAAATTCAAGATCGTGAGGATGCCAAGGTTATCAAGCACTTAGCAGGTGATATCGCATTCAACAATGTTCATTTTAATTATGATGCATCGAAACAGGTTTTACGTGATCTATCATTTGATGTAAAAGCTGGACAAACCATTGCCTTTGTTGGACAATCAGGTGCGGGTAAAACAACGATTTGTTCGTTAATTCCTCGATTTTACGAGGTGACAGAAGGTGCTATTACGATAGATGGTATTGATATTCGCAATATGACGCAGGCTTCATTACGTGCTCAAATTGGTATCGTACAGCAGGATGTCTTTTTATTTACAGGGACGATTCGTGAAAACATTGCCTACGGAAAATTAGACGCAAGTGAAGCAGAAATTCGAGAGGCAGCGAAAAAGGCCCATTTACAATCATTTATCGCAGAGCTGCCAGATGGCTACGACACGCAAATTGGTGAACGTGGCTTGAAATTATCAGGGGGTCAAAAGCAACGATTAGCAATTGCTCGTATGTTCCTGAAAAACCCACCGATCTTAATTTTAGACGAGGCAACTTCTGCATTAGATACAGAAACAGAAATGATTATCCAGCAATCGTTAACAGAGCTAGCTGAAAATCGCACAACATTAGTTATTGCTCACCGATTGGCAACTATTCGGAATGCAGACCGCGTGCTAGTTGTGACATCGAACGGTATTGAAGAAGATGGTACATATGATGAGCTAGTGGCTCAAAATGGACTTTTTGCGAAGCTTCATCATATTCAATTTCGTAAGGGACAATCGGAACAAAACAAACAACAAGATTTTGTTGAACTAACGTAGAGAAATGGGGAGATTGTTTTAAAACAATCTCCCTTTTCTATTTGACACATATTCTCAAGCATTGTCATAAAAACACATACATGCATAGTATAGGTTTATGTAACAAGGGGAGGATGATTGAATGGTTATGCCATCAAATAATCAAAGGATATCTCTTCAACAAGCCATGCAAATTGCTGTACAAAGAGTACCAGGTCAAATCATACATTATGGCATGGATATGGAAAACGGGACTTTGGTCTATGAAATATTTATTTTGACTGCTCAAAATAAGATTTATGAAGTTGAAGTAAATGCAAAGACAGGTGTCATTCGAAAAATAGAAGAAGAGAATGATTACGACTAATTCTTGTTTTAATAAGCATAGCTCAAGTACTCAAATGATTTTGAGCTTGGGTTTTTTTATTGATCATGAAAAGGCCTCAGCTCGTTGATTAAAAGCACACTTAGTATAGAAATAATTAGTAATGTTGAAGCGGGATTAGATAGGTTAGCAAAATTTTTGAATGGTGAAAGGAATAATACGCAAAAAAATCGAATAGAACAATCACTAGTAAAAATGATGAAATAGATGAGGTGAAGTAATGGATAACCAACAAATCATTGGTCAAACAAAAAGTGTAGGCTTTCAAGTAGGGGTTAGAAGGACATTTCCAATTTCACAGGAGCAAGCATGGGCGCTTATTACGACGGCAGAAGGAGTACATTCCTGGTTAGGAGAAGGTACTACGATTATTTTTGAAGCTGGGCATAAATACCATTCAAGGACAGGGACAGGGGAAATCAGGATTGTTAAACCATTAGAGCAGCTTCGACTTACGTGGCAAAAAGAAGCGTGGTCAAGACCATCCACTGTACAAATCCGTATTCTACCTAAAGAACGACATAAAACGACGATTAGCTTTCATCAAGAGCATCTTTCTGATCAGACTGTACGAGAAGAAATGAAACGTCATTGGGAAAGCGTGCTAGACAGTATCAAAGAAAGGGCACAAACTATTTGAGTGTACAAAGAATAGCATCCCTACCATTTTTGAAGGGATGCTATTTGCTTTGTTTTTAGGACTCTTTGTTTTCGTGACCTTTTGATGTTCGTGTATAATCCTGAGGAGCAAGTGCTTTGTTACGCTCTGTATAACCCTTAGGTGATAAACGAAAGATGGATTTTTTAATGGTAGCCCAATTTAAATCTGTTGCCAGATTCATGTAGGAGTAGCCATAAATGCGAATATTACATAGGTAAAGGAGTGTTAAATATAATGAAACAAAGAAGCCAAACAGTCCAAAAAAGGCACTGGCAAAAATAAAGGCAATCCTTAAAATACTAACGGATGTAACAAGCGATTGATTGACCAATGTAAAAGAGGCAATAGTAGAAATAGCAATCACAACAATCATTTCAGGACTTGTTACCCCTGCTCGAATGGCAGCATCTCCGATAATTAATCCGCCTACCACACTGATGGTCCCACCAATAACAGAGGGTAGACGTAAGCCTGCCTCACGAAACAATTCAAACATTAGCAACATCAAGAGCATTTCAAGCGAAGAGGGGAGCGGTAAGCCCGATTTAGCCTGCACAACGGTTGCGAGTAGCTGTAACGGTAATTGATTTTGATGATAGGTCGTTAAAGCTAGCCAAAATGCAGGCAGTAGTAAGCCGATTAAAATACCTGATATCCTTAATAATCGTTCGAGGGAACTGAAGATAATAGGATATTCATTATCCTCAGCCGATTTAAGTAATAAAAACAGATTGACTGGTGTAACGACAGCATAGGCAACACCATCAACAAAAATTATAAATCGACCTCTTGCTAAGGCTTGAACGGCATAATCAGGTCGCCCTGTGTAATCAAACTTTGGAAAAAGCTTAGAATTTTTATTGACCCGTTCCATCAATAAATCACCACTAAATACAATATCTGTATCTACGGCTGCTAGCTGCTTTTTAATCCCATGTAAAATATCCATATCCACAATATCATCAAAATAAAGTATAGCAACCGTTGTTTTTGAACGTTTCCCAAGCTCCATTTTTTCTACACAAAAGGAATTGGTTGGCAATCGTTTTCGTAACAGTGCGATATTGACGCGAATATCTTCAATGAAATTATCCCTCGGTCCTTTAACAAGAACCTCCATGCGCGTTTCTTCAGGTTGACGATTAGGTTTATGCGCAATATTACTAGCATATAAAAGATTATCTTCATCAAAATACAGCAACAGGAAACCACTATAAACAAATGTAATTAGCTGTTCCTTGTCTTCTATTTTTTGAATACTCGGAATATGAAGATGCCTAGCAATATTCTCTTCAAGGGGGACCTCATCCAAATGGTCAAATAAATATTGAATACGTTCAATAATCACTTCATTGAGCATTTGTTGATCAATCATCGCATCACATGTAATGAAGTGTACTTTTTGCTGATTAAAGGTGTATTCTTGAAATTGAATATCTGCCGATTTTTGAAATAATTTTCTGAGCGTACTAAGATCTAGCGCCTGCTCGTGCTGAGGCATTACGATTCACCACTTTTCATGTCTTGTTTTTCAGTTTTCCCCTTTTTAGAAGATTTATCCGACAAGAAAGCTACGATTACGAAAAAAATTGACAGGGCAAAGAAAAAGATAAACGTAGAAGTTAGGATATAATTTCCTTTTACCTTTAAAAATAAATTTTCATTTAACATAATGAGTGGCAAGCAAAGTATAAAGAAGGGAGGAGCAAGCATTTGCCATATTCGCTTCGGATTGCCGGTCATTTTTAATAAATCTGCCACGATATACAAAAGGAAGCTAACGCGAATAAAGGTCCCTGTTAGCCATTGGTAAATAGAGAAAAAGTCTAGATGTTCAATATAGCGCCCGATTGTCACTAAACCCCATTCTTCATAGGCAGGATAGCGTTGTTTAGCCGCTTCACTTGGTCCAAATTCGGTAATGGCTCCAATTAATGGCCCTAATGTGAGTCCCACTAAGATCGATAGCATAATGACAAAGTGATACCACCGAATTCGTTCTTTAAATTGATGTTGTAAAAATAGTAGCATTAAAAGCTCTATGAACCCTGATGCTGGGAAAATCATGCCTCGAAAAACGGGCTGGAAACCATGTTCAAAAAACGGTCGTAATAAATCATAGTCTTTTACTTGTAGGTTGGTAAAGGCAACAAAAAAGCCAAACACCACAACTCCGAATAACACAAAGACATTTAAAATCACAATTGTCTGCAAGCTCGTCGTCACCAGAAGAATACACAAAATGGTATAGATAAATAATAGGATGATAACGGGCGTTTGCGGTAAAAATGTTGTGTTAACCCATTGCAAGGTTTCAACCATCGTAAAAGCTGTAATAATCATTATAAAAATGACAATTGTATAAATGACAATAGAAGAGCCAATGTTTCCGATTTTTTCGTTTAACCAGTCTCGAATGGGTTCCTGTTTAGACTTCGATTGAATATATACTAATAGAAATAGCCAAAAGAAAATGACTCCTCCAGCAAGTAAAACCGATAGCCAACCATCTCTTTTGGCTACATCTAACAGCGGGGGAATAATCGTTACATGATTTTTTAAGCCAATAACAGTCATAGATAGGAAGATGACATGTAAAATACTGATTGATCCTACACCTTTCATGATGAAAACCCTCTAACATTGATTGATACATACTAGCTTAGACAAAAAAAGTCATTTTTATAAGCAAAAAATGGCATGACCTCATGAAAAAACGAGGTATTTGATGATTCAATCGTCAAATACCTCGTCCTATGAATAGTAAGCTCAATTAGTGAATATATTTCGTACTAACTAGATCTCCTTTTAGCACATCTGTTGGGATTTCAAATTCTACAACTCCCATATAGCCTGGTGCTACTTCGTATTTATCGAAGGAAATCACTAGTTTCCCTTGATCTGAAATATAGAATGGTTGATCTGGTTTAATGGTTGTAAATGCTTCCATTAATTCTTCATCGGGAAGGCCTGCGCCTTTCACCCAGTAAATTTTTTCTTGATTAGATTCTGCAATTTGTGTACGCATTTGTTCCTTAATATTTTCACTAATTGTCTCAACATATTGTTGATCTTTAAAGAGCATTGGTAGTGTAATTAAAATTTCATTTTGCTTGTCGATTGTATCGTATTGCATGACCGTTGAAGAGGAAGCAACCGTATTCACCACATAACGGCCAATCGATAAAATTTGGTCATTATCTGTTTTGATTTCAAAGCCGCTATCAACACCTAAATGTCCACCACCACTAGCTTTTAAATCTCCAACCTCAGCAATAAAATTATCATAAAGGGCTTTCCCCTCTGCACGATATTTTTCATTTAAAGCATTGGCAAGCTCTTGATTCTCTAAATTTTCAATGGAAGGAACTTGAATGTTGGCATCATAATTATCTTCTGCCACCTCATATTCAGTCCAAGTTAATACTTTCACCACACTACCAACAACAGGGATTTCAGAAAGTGTTCGTGCCATTGCAGGGCTAACATTTAAACTAGCTGTAAACAGCATAGCCGCAGCCGCTGATCCAAGTAACCATTGTGGTGTGCGATTTTTTTTCTTTTTTCGACCTTGTTTTAGTGCGCTTTCAACCACAAAGTCTAGCTCCTTTGGAATAGGAACCTCCATATATTGTTTTTCTAATTTTTGTAATTTTTTATCCATGTGCAGTTTCTCCCTTCACATCTTCCAATTGTATTTTCAATAGTTTTAACGCTTTATAAAGACGCGATTTGGCTGTACTCAACTTAATATCAAGGATGTTCGCTACGTCAGCGAGCTTTAAATCCTCAAAATAATGGAGAATGACAACCTCACGATACATTTGTGGGAGCTCATCCAACGCATGCTCCAAGTCTACGTTCTCATAAACATCCTCTTGAGCTGGCGTTAAATATTGTAATGTATCATCATCTGTTACTTGTAAGCGTTTATGCTTACGCAAAAAATCAATGGCTGTACGGACAACTATTTTGTAAAACCAGCTTTTCATATAGGTCACATTTTCAAGTCGATCTAATGAGAGCATGGCTTTTTGGATACTGTCCTGTACAACATCTAGTGCGTCCTGTTCATTTTTTGTATAGCTATACGCGAGCATATAAAAACGCTCTTTTTGTTCACGAATGAATTGGACAAACACCTCTTCATGTTGAAATGCATTTCTTGTTTTCATGTCCAAAGAAGCTCCTTTTTTAACATTGTCAAATTGTATACACTATCTAGACGTGCGAGTAGAGGGAAAAAGTTTAATCCAAGAAAAAAACTTACCTCGATTGAGATAAGTTTTATCCTTCAATAGTATCGGCATACATAAGCATAATGCTGATTATGAAAAATAGTCATATGTATTTTTCAAGAGTAATAGAATGGTCACAACGATAAATAATTTACGTACATAGCCACTGCCGCGTTTAATCGCAAATTTAGAGCCAACAATAGCACCTGCAATTTGTGCAAGTCCCATCGGTAGACCATAAGCATAATTTATTTGTCCTAAGTATATAAACATAAGAAGGGCAGCTATATTACTGCCAAAATTTAAAAATTTTGCATTTCCTGCTGATTGTAAAAAGTCAAAACCAACCATAAGAAAAGCAAAAAGTAAAAATGAGCCTGTTCCAGGACCTAAAAAGCCATCATAAAATCCAACTAGTGTGATCACCATAACAAAAATGAAATAACGTTTTGGTGTTAATGTTTTATAGCTCGATATACTTCCCCAGTCTTTTTTGAAAATGGTGTAGATAGCCACTGCTGCAAGCATTATCAGCATTAGTGGCTTGAGAACACTGGGGTCCATTAAGTGGACAATCCAAGCACCTAACATAGAGCCGAAAAAGACAAAGGGGAATAACTTATAGACGGCTTTAATATCTAGCTTGCCAGAGCGATAAAATGTCACTGTGCTAGTCAGTGATCCCATCGTACCTGCTAATTTATTTGTTGCTACTGCAGCAGAGGGTGGAAGACCAACAAACATAAGGGCGGGTAAAGAAATAAGGCCACCGCCTCCCACCACTGAATCAATAAATGCTGCTAAAAAACCAAAAAGAAGTAAGATCATTAAAATATTTACATCTAATTCAAAAGGCACAACAGGTCATCTCTTTTCTATCATAATAATCTGATAGTAGCGAACTGAAGATAAGCTGTAAATATACTATCGATTATTTTTGGGCTTAAGTACATGGAGAGGTTTTATAGAAAATGAATGTAATTGCTACATTATTCAAATAATTTCTACTTGAAGTCATTATTTTGATGTATTATGTAAATGATGGTGTTTTTACGTAAAGGGGACGTGATGACATGAGTTTAGGAAATCATCTACGCGTATTTCTCTGTGTGGTTTTTATGGGAATGCTTGTAGGATATGTCTTTAATGCAAAAAAAGATATAACAGACCATGATTATATTGATACCGTAAAAGAAGGCTATTTGGAGAATTTTTCAGATGTCACAGTTCGAAATGCGTTTAATTATGCTTTTTTTGAACCGTACTGGCGTTATTATCAAGCAAAAACAGGGGAGCAGGTTGTTGAATTATCGGGTGATATTACGTTTCAAGGTGAAAAAGGACATGCTATCTTACAATTTGTTGTCAACGAACAAACGCAGCAATTCTCACTTCAGGCGATGAAATTTAAAGATGTAGTATTGAACCAGCAGCAACAACAAAAGCTAGTCGGCATGGTCTATCAAACATGGGAAAAGAAACAACTAGCTTATGAGTAAGGTTTTTTATTTTGTAAATCATCCAAACTGTATTACAGTAAAAGGGGGAGCTTAGAGACAGAGAGGATGTTTTAAATGAGATTAAGTATGTTAGATCAAATGCCCATTCCAAAAGGTCATTCTGCAGAGGAAGCCTTCCAACGTACAGAACAACTGGCACTACTAGGTGAAGAACTTGGCTATCATCGTATGTGGCTAGCTGAACATCACAATAGTCAGTCACTAGCAAGTTCAGCTCCTGAAGTGACCGCCGCTTTTTTAGCTGCGAAAACAAAACGTCTTCGCATTGGCACAGGTGGCGTTATGATGATGCATTATTCGCCTTATAAGCTAGCAGAGGTATTTAAGACATTATCTGGTTTAGCACCGAATCGGATTGATTTTGGTGTGGGTAGAGCGCCAGGTGGCGACCATGCCGCTATTTATGCATTAGCAGAGGGAAGACGTCAACGCTTCACGGAACAGTATGATAAGCTCGAAATTGTTTTAAAGCTGATGAATAATCAAAAAACAGGTGAGCATGTCTATGATCAAGTCATCGCAGCCCCTGCTCATATTTCATTACCAGAGGCTTGGTTACTAGGATCGAGTGGACAAAGTGCTATGCAGGCTGGACAGCTTGGAGTAGGCTATTCATATGCACAATTCTTCACTGGCAATATGTCGAAGGATATTTTTGATGCCTATAAATCCTATTTTACGCCTTCTTATTATATGGAAAAGCCACAAATTATTGTGACATATGCAGCAACGGTTGCACCAACTTTAGAAGAAGCGGAATATTTGGCAAAACCAATTGATATCTCTCGTCTTCAACTGATGAAGGGGCAAATCATTCAAACGATGTCACCAGAAGAAGCAAAGGATTATCCGTTGTCGGAAATGGATAAAATGACAATTGATAATAACCGTAAGGCGAATCTTGTTGGGACACCAAAAGACATTGCTGCATTTTTAATTGCTGAGCAAGAGAAGTATGGTTTCGATGAAGTCATGCTGAATTGTAATCAATATGAACTAGAAAGTCGTTTGAATACCTACAAATTCCTGGCAAAGGAATTAATATAGAACAAATAAAGCTTGATAAAATCACCTCGTGTATGTAGTCGTCGAGGTGATTTTTTATTGGCCATGGGCTTGCACACAACATAGAAAAACCCGGAAATAAATTTCCGGGTCTGATTACCACTACATTTTTTTCTCCATGACACACTGCCTCGCTTCCGTATAGGATCTTAAGATATTCCTAAGAAAACTGTACTTTACTCAGCTTTGATGGTCCTTCTGAGTTATCGATCAATCGCACTCATCGGGTTAACCCTCCCAGTCATTGGATTTGAAGTGAAATCTTTAATAGTATAGACCATTCATTATTTTTTATACCTTGTTGAACAAATTATAAAAAATATAAATTAAGTAAATAAGCAATTTAGTGAAACTCTTCTTGGATCAAACTTTGGTCAATATGGAGGTTATCTATTTAAAGTTATTTGTACTTACTGGAAAACATTTATACGCGAGCAGAGCCACTCACAAATGCGGCATCTTGATAATACATATTTTTCACAAGAACATTTGGCCCTAAGCATTTGACTGCTGGACAGTGGCAGTTGAGTGATTTTGCTAAGTCTGTTGCCATCCATTTGTCAAAAATAGCTGGTAGCTCGTCATGCACAATATTGCCAAGTGCTGGTGTATCACCAAAATCTGTAACGATCACATCGCCTGTGAAAATATTGATGTTTAATCGAGAACGACCGTCTGGGTCATTTCGCATTGTGACATTCTTCGCTGTGCGCAGACGGTGCAGCAACTTTTGATCCTCTTCATTCCTACTGCAAGGGTAGAATGGGAGTGTGCCAAATAGCATCCATGTATTTTCATCACGAATATCAAGTAGATGGTGAATGGCTTCACGCGTTTCTTCTAATGATAAAGAACTAAGTGCACTTGCGAAGTCTGATGGGTACATTGGGTGTACCTCATGTCTCGCACACTTCATTTCCTCAATGATTTGATGATGGATATGCTCTAAATAAGGCAATGTTTTTTTATTTAACATCGTTTCAGCAGATACCATAACACCATGCTCAGCTAGCATTTTAGCATTATCAATCATGCGTTGGAATAAAGCTGCACGTTGGTCATAAGTTGGTTTGCGCTCCATCATGGCAAAGCCGGTTTCTACAAATTCATCAATCGTTCCCCAGTTATGAGAAATATGAAGGACATCTAGATAAGGGGCAATCAATACATAACGAGCTGGCTCTAATGTTAAGTTGGAGTTAATTTGTGTCCGTACGCCTCGTTCGTGTGCGTATTTTAAAAGCGGCAATACATAGTTTTGAACAGACTTTTTACTCATCATCGGTTCTCCACCTGTAATGCTGAGTGTTTTTAAATGAGGTATCTCGTCTAAGCGCTGTAAAATTAAGTTTATAGGTAATGCCTCAGGGTCTTTATTTTGTAATGTATAGCCTACTGCACAGTGAGCGCAGCGCATGTTGCAAAGATTAGTAGTTGTAAATTCAATATTTGATAGTGTCATTTGTCCATGCTGTTCCACATCTAAATACGCTTCCCATGGATCAAAGACAGGTGTTATTTTTTGTAAGGTCGTCATCTTTCGTACATCTTCCTTTCTAGCATTCTATTGTCTCATATTCATCGAAAATTTCAAATATGAAATTACCGAACGGACTATTTTAGGACTAGACGAACATTTTTTTACCCAATATAGGAAAATGTTCACCGTTCCATATGGCTAGCAATTGAAGAGTTAAAGCGCATTGATGTCCTAATATTCTGTTATAGGACATTTTACTGTTATTTCTTATAAAAAACGTTATCATGGTAGAGAGTAAATAGTCACAATGCATCGAAGAAAGTGGGAACAGATATGACGAAATATGAGACACTATTGTTTGACGTGGATGATACGTTACTAGATTTTGATTTAGCTGAAAATGCGGCGCTGGACCGCATGTTTAAAGAGGAAAACATAGCTACTACGCCAGAGATGATTGCCCGTTACAAGGAGATAAATGAGACGATGTGGCGAGCTTTTGAGCGTGGGGAAGTAACAAAAAATACACTACATAATACACGATTTGCAATTGCTTTAAAAGAATTTGGGATAGAGGTTGATGGCGTCTACTTTGAATCGCTGTTCCAAAAATATTTACAGGAGGCACATCATTATGTGGATGGGGCTTATGAAGTCATTGCTCAATTAGCCGAAAGTCATCATTTATATGTTGTGTCAAATGGCATCACGATGACACAAAATAAACGATTAGTGGATGCCAATTTAGCACAATATTTTAAGGGTATCTTTATTTCGGAGCAAACGGGCTATCAAAAGCCGATGCCAGCCTTTTTTGATTATGTTTTTGAACGGATTGATCATTTTGATAAAGCTAAAACGCTTATTATCGGTGATTCTTTGACGTCAGACATAAAAGGTGGTTTACTATCAGGGATCGATACATGCTGGTTTAACATCCGTAATGTTGAAAACACGAGCGACATTGAACCACATTATGAAATTAAAAAATTGCATGAATTACATGGGTTATTAAATAAAAAAATAGCTCTGTATTAAGAAATACGGCACTTCCTTTGCTATCTAGACAAAGGAAGTGTTTTTTAGTTTATCATCCGTTTTTTCATCAAACAATGTAGGTATAAAATACAACAGAAAAGGCAAAACCTTTTATGAGACTAGTTTCCATGAAAGGGGAAATATTCGATGAATATGGTTTTAACTGCCAGTAAACGTCAAAAAGGACGACAATCTTCATTAACACAGCTTCGACAAAATGGGGACATTCCTGGTGTTGTCTACGGCTTTCAAATGGAATCAACAGCGATTACGTTAGATGCTAGAACCTTTGCAAAACTGTTAGCAGCACATGGTACGAAAAGTGTTTTTCAACTAGATGTAGAAGGAAAACGAATTAATGCCGTATTAACAGAAGTACAACGTTGTGCATTAAAGGGCAATGTTAAACACGTTGATTTTAAGTCCATCAATATGTCAGAGGAGCTAGAAGTGGACATTCCAGTAACAGTGACTGGTCATGCTGTCGGTGTTGCGGATGGCGGTTTCCTGCTACAGCCAAATCGTGAGGTACGCATCAAAGTGAAGCCAACTGAAATTCCAGAAACTATAGAAATTGATGTTACGAATGTAGCGATCGGCACGTCTCTTTATGTAGGAGATATTCGTCAGCAGTTTTCGTTTGAAATTTTACAAGAGGATGACTTCACATTAGCAACAATTACACCACCACCTGCTGAAAATGTACAAGAAGAAGATACTGTGGATGGTACACCAGAAGTGATAGAAGCAACAGGACAAAACGGTGCTGAACCAGAAGCATAGAGGAAAGAGGAGCCATTTTACGCTACGTAAGTGGCTCCTTGGTATTTTCTATAACAGCTGCTGTATAGATTTCCGATAACGATAATAAACGACTACATACATCCCACATATTGCTAAAAATAGCCAAGGTGGAATAAAGCGCATAAGGGCAAAGGGTGTTTCAAATAAAAAAGCCAAAAGGAATGCTAAACCTTCTTTCTCCCATAAGCCAGGTGTATAATAGGCAGCTTTTATACTGAAAAAGGAATCGAAGTCATCATTGGCATACAAAATCATTAACAAAAGAAAAGAGAGTAACGCCCAATGGCTTGCATGCTGCATTAAACGTTTATATTTAGCAATATACGAATCATTATCCGAAAATAATTCATCGTTGCCATCTTTTCTTTTTAACCAATAGTAGGTTCCATCATACGACTTTTCTTTTAAAGGGCGCCACCCAAAATCCTCATGTAATTGCTTATAGTTGGGTTGCTCTTTTTTTCGAAGATCTTGCTGATAATCAATTCGGATAACTTGTTCAAGATCTGTAGTATGTTTAAATGTATAAAAGCCTGCTGAGTTTATGTTTGTGCAAACTAAGCCTTGGGATAACATTTGATTTAACCATTGTTCTTCCTTTTCAATATCAAAAAAGATTTTAAACTTTATCATGTTCATCAGCTCCCTCATATAAAGATAAAATTCGTTGCAATCGCTGTTGCTCGGCAGCTAATATATTTAGCCCTTCAGCGGTTGTTTGATACACCTTGCGTCTAGAATCCTCGGTTGCAACAGGAGTAATCCAATGATATTTCAACAAATTTTCTATTGCCCCATACATGGTGCCAGCAGCAATTCTCACACTGCCAGCACTCATTTCCTCGATTTTTTGCATCATGGCATAGCCATGTAACGGTTCACGTAGAGCAAGTAAAATATAATGCATGGTTTCTGATAAAGGCAGTAATTTATGTTTTTTCATTAGGTCACCTCAACTATACAGTTTAACTATATAGTTTGATTATATATAGTTGGACTGTATATTGCAACTGTATAAAAAAAGACAATGCATTTTTGCATTGTCTTGTAAGCTTATACGACAGCGCTTTTCACGCCAGTCCATCTCATAAATAATTTTTCATTATAGGTTAAGGCAAATTGTACAATGGGTCCAAGCCCAAATGCCATAATGACTGTACCAATTCCAATAGGACCGCCTAGTAAAAAGCCAATAACAGCGACAGTCACTTCCATTGTTGTACGAGAACGTGTAACACTCCAGCCAAGCTTATGGACCATCATTAACATTAACGTATCACGTGGACCGATTCCCAAATTGGCTACCATATACATACCGCAACCCCAGCCTAATAAAACTAACCCTGTAAGATAGGAGACAAGTTGCATCCAAAATCCATCGATATCTGGCAACCAATAATTAAATATATCAATAAAAATGCCTGCTAAAAACATATCAATAAAGGTCCCTGGTAATGGAAATTTTTTTGTGATCAGCATATCAAATGCTAAAATGGCAAGTCCCAATATAATGGACCAAGTGCCGATTGTTAAACCCACTGTTTTTGTTAAGCCAATATGTAGTACATCCCAAGAGCCAACGCCAAAAAGCTGCCCTTTAATTGTTAATGTGATGCCAAAAGATAGCACGATAATGCCTGTTATGAAAAACAAACAGCGCGTAAAGAAAGCTTGTTTCATTTTTTAACCCTCATTTATCCGAAAATTCCTATTATCCATCCAATTAGTATAACAAATAAATTTTCAATATGGCCGAAAATTGTCATTTCACATTTTTCAAAAAAAGGCGGTTTAGCTTTTTGAGGAGAGGGCAAAATAAATATGTAGATGAAAGGATGGGATGAAATGACTTCTGTACGTGATGAAATTTTAGAAGTTTTAAATCGAGAAAAGATTGGAACGATGGCGACTGTAGAAAATGGAAAACCGTACTCTCGTTACATGACGTTTCAACATGAGGACTTTGTATTATATACGGTAACGAATAAACATTCAGAGAAAATGGAAGAACTTCGTAAAAATCCCTATACCCATATTTTATATGGCTATGAAAATGAAGGCTTTGGGGATACGTATGTTGAAATAGAGGGCCGGCTTACGGAAGTCCATGAAGAGGGGTTAAAAAATAAACTAGCTGAATTTTTTACGAGTATCTTCGTTGGTAATCAAGACGAAATGGTGACCTTGAAAATTGAACCTATTCGCATGCGCTTGATGAATAAAAAGGGGCAACCACCAAAAGAGCTAGAATTTTCGAACGACCATTGATGGATGGTCGTTTTTTACTGTACTACTATAAATACTTGCAATGATCGGTATTTTTCAGGCATGATAGTTCTTAAAAGAAAAAGGAGTATAGGCTATGACAACAAAATTACAGAAGTTAACGCAAAATATCTTATCATCTCAAGGGAAATTAGAGGCAGATTTCATACTGAGAAATGCTCAAGTGGCCGATGTTTATACGTTAACGTGGAAAAAGGCAGACATTGTTGTGAACAATGGTACGATTGTGGCACTGGATCACAACCACAAATTTCAGGCAAAAGAGGAACAGGATGCAGCAGGAAGCTACGTCATTCCTGGATTAATTGATGGTCATATACATATAGAATCTTCCATGCTAACGCCGGGGGAATTTAGTCGAGTTTTACTACCTCATGGTATTACCACAGTCATCACAGATCCACATGAAATCGCCAATGTCGCAGGAGCGGAAGGCATCCAATTTATGCTCGATGATGCACAAAAAGCGGATATGGATATTTTTGTGATGCTGCCATCAAGCGTACCTGGTACACAGTTTGAAAATGCAGGTGCAACACTAACAGCTCAGGATTTGGCGTCATTTCTAAAACATGAACAAGTTCGTGGCTTGGCAGAAGTCATGGATTTTCCAGCCGTATTAAATGGGGAAGAGGGCATGCTTCAGAAAATTTTATTATCACAGCAAGCAAACCTAGTAATCGATGGGCATTGTGCTGGCTTACAGAGCGAACAAATTACAGGCTATCGCGCTGCAGGCATACTGACAGATCATGAATGTGTGACAGCCGAAGAAGCCATTGATCGTGTAGAGCAAGGGATGTATGTACTGATTCGAGAAGGCTCAGCAGCTAAAAATTTACGTGATTTATTACCGGCTGTTCAGCCACATAATGCTCGTCGCTTTGGTTTTTGTACAGACGATAAATATGTGGATGAGTTAATCGATGAAGGTAGCATCAATTATGATATAGCTATGGCAATAGCCGAAGGGATGACACCATTACAGGCAATCCAGTTAGCAACTGTGAACACAGCAGAATGCTATCGTTTATTTGATCGAGGGGTACTTGCCCCAGGCTATAAGGCAGATTTTGTGTTAGTCGAGGATTTGTCGACGATGCAGGCAAAGGCTGTATGGAAAAATGGTCGAAAGGTTGCTGAAAATGGAGAAATGCTGACAAGTCGTCAAGAGCTAATTGTTCCTGCTCATATCCACCAATCAGTGCATTTACCAGCCATTACAAAGGATAGGCTACAACTAGCTTTCACAAAGGGTACGAAGGCTAATGTTATGGAGATTGTTCCAAATCAGCTCATTACCAATCATGTAGTAATGGATGTACCTGTGAAAGAAGGCGTTTTTGAACCATCTGTAGAACAAGATTTACTGAAATTGGCCGTAATTGAACGACACCATCATTTACACACGACAGGCCTAGGCATTGTCAAAGGCTTTGGTTTACAAAAAGGGGCAGTAGCCACAACCGTAGCACATGATTCACATAATGCCCTTGTCGTAGGGACAAACGATGAGGATATGATACTTGCGCTTGCACGCATTCAAGAAATCCAAGGGGGCTTTGTGATTGTAGCAGATGGCAAAATTCTAGCGGAGATGCCATTAACCATTGGCGGCTTGATGACAGATGCCCCTGCTCAGCAAGCAAAGGAACAGCTAGCAGGCTTGCATAGTGCATTAAAGACGCTCAACCCAACATTAGATTTCCATTTTCTACTGACGTTTTCTTTTGTGGCATTACCAGTCATTCCTGCACTAAAACTAACAGATACAGGATTATTTGATGTGACAACCTTCCAGCACATCTCTGTAGAAGCATAGACGAAAACGACCTAATAGCTTAAAGCTTTAGGTCGTTTTTGTATTTCGTGTTGATCTAAGTAGCTCTGAGACATCTTTTATACTTCCGATAATTATATATTTAGTAATCTTTTTGATAAAAATAAAAAACAGACAACATATTTCATTGACTGTTTTAGGATCTATTATTCTTTTAAAACACTAGGTTTATCGAAAGAAACAATATCTATTATATGGTCAAGACAAACAATTTGGTAATGAATTAGGTCTTTGTAGGAGTATATTTCCTGAGCAATTGTTCCATTACTTACAAAATCTAAATAGGTAGACTTTGAGAATAAACGTACTGAATGACCAATAAATTTATCTTCTGAATTTACAAAATGAAATGACTCATCGAAAACAGAATAGGCTACATACGAATCAAATTCTATATGTATCACTGGTAATGTCTTATCAATTTCAATTGGGTTGACATCATATAATGTATATTCACCAACATTTACATCCTCGCTTTTAGAACTGATAGAAGCTCTTTTAATAGAAATTCTCAATGAATTCGTACCAGGCTCTACTATATTATCTAAAAAAACAAAACCTTTTTGCTGTATCAAATCCTCATAGTTCATCAAATCACCCTTCCATATTTATATATAAGGTTTTGGTCATTTTATAATTTGAAATTTAAAATGTCAATAATAAAATAGTTGATAAAGGATAAAAAAATATTGTTTTTCGATAAAAAATAATTGTCTTAGAATATATTTTAAGCTTCTGATTGTAGGTGGCAGGATCTGAATTTTGCACACTAAAAATAGTTAAATGAAGGAATAAAGTAATGACGAAATATATGATTGCTTCAACACCAATTAGATTAGGTGTACTTAGTTTTTGATTTTATGGTGATAGGGAGTAATGTAGCTCTGGAAGGTATTCTAATAGGATTTTTATTGGATTTGTTTGTGTAATTGGCACAGAGATAAATTCTTAAAAAAGGGGAATTGCGGGAAATGGTAGTTAAGCAGTGATTTTATAAATTGTTAATGGCATCTGATAAAATGCCTAGAGCCGTATTTGGAAGATAAGCAAATTCCAAATACGGTTCTTTATGTTGATTATATAAAATTATTGTTACGTGATACCGCCGCTATAGCATGAATCAAAAGTTTTAGGGTTACAATATTCATTACTTTATTTTTTTATCTTTCATTGTCCAGTCGTTGTGCATAATATCTTGAAGAACATTTTTCAGTTGTATAAATTGCTGCTCTGAGATATTTGATTGTTGCATTACTTGTCGTGACACTTCTGGTAGCATACAACGGACATTACTGCCTTCTTTTGATAAATAAATTTGCATTTGTCGTTCGTCATCCTTGGAACGCTCACGACAAATATAGCCCTTCGCCTCTAACTTTTTGAGCAACGGTGTTAATGTACCTGAATCTAAAAATAAACGTTGTCCCAATTCTTTCACTGTTATTTGTTCGTTTTCCTCCAAGGCTAATAAAGAGATATAACCTGTATAAGTTAGATCATATGGCTTTAATAATAATGTGTATTGTCGAATGATTTCCTTTGATGTGGCATACAAAAGAAAGCACAGCTGATTATCTAAATGATTAGGCATAAAAATCCCCTCTTTAAGTTCTTCTCATTACATTTATATTAAAAATAAAGTTCCTACTTGTCAAACGCAATTAAATTGTGTACAATTCGATTTGTAAAAATTAAATTGTGTACAATTTAAAATACTAATATAGATATGGGGTTTTCGGTTATGAAAGAATTATACTCAACTACAATGATTAATGATGGTGGGCGTAGTGGCACATCATATGCAGAGGATCAATCACTCTCTTTAAAAATTGCACCACCAGGCTCAAAATTAGCTAATGTGACAAACCCAGAGCAATTATTTGCGGCAGGTTATAGTGCCTGCTTTAATAGTGCATTAGATTTAATTAAACGCCAAAAAAAACTAAACAACGCATCAACAATTAAAGTAACAGTCAAATTAATGGAACAAGCTACTTTTGACTATGTGCTTGCTGTTGACATCGAAGGACATATTGAAGGATTAGCATTGGAAGAAGCACAGGAATTATTAGAGTTAACACATACAGTGTGCCCATATTCAAAGGCAACGATGGGAAATATCAATGTAATAATTAAAGCAGTTTAAATTTTTTTGAAAAAGAGGGAAATGACATGTTATCAACTACACCATTAAAACAAATTATGCAGGAGCGAAAATCAGTTCGTAAATACAATGCTAATACTAAAATTTCTCGTGAAACAATAGTGCAACTGTTGCAAGATGCTACTTCAGCGCCTTCTTCAAGTAACATGCAACCATGGCGATTTATTGTCATTGATGATAGGGAAATTCAAAAGAATATTAATTTCTTTTCGTTTAATCAAGAGCAAATCGAAACAGCCTCTGCCATTATTGCTGTCATTGGTGATACTGAAATGTATTTAAATGCAAAGGAAATCTATGCAAAAAATGTGGAATTAGGCTATATGCCAGAAGAAATTGCCAATAAGCTTGCTCAAGACGCATTAACAATGTATGGCTCAGCTTCGGCAAAAACATTAGAAAATATCGTACACTTTGATGCTGGCTTAGTTTCTATGCAAATAATGCTATTGGCGAAAGAAATGGGTTATGATACAGTTCCAATGGGTGGGTTTGATAAAGCTAAATTTGCTGAGTACATGGAATTACCTGCGAATGAAGTACCTATACTATTATTAGCAATTGGTGAAGCAGCTGCACCAGCTTATGGCTCTTCACGTCTTTCAATTGATCACATTGTAAGGTTTAATAAATAATGTTAGAGAACGACTCACATTAAAAAATAGCCAAAACAAAGGCTTCATAATATGATTTGATTTTAAAAGGGGAGGGTGAAAGCTCTCCTTTTAGCGTGCTTGAAAGTAATACTTGTTTCTTTTCCATTTAGCAACCTCTTTATAATCAATTTTTTCGATCTATTTTATCGAAATAATCATCTTTATCGATTTGTAAAATCATAATAAGATATAAGCATTCGGAAACAATAGTAGGGAATTTTAAGGAAGAGGAAGAGGGGATAATCAATATGTCAATAGCAGTTATTTACGGTGGAAATCGTCCGAATGGGAATGTAGAGACACTGACAAAATTAATCACGCAAGGCTTAAATGTTGAAGAAGTTTATCTAAAGGATTATGTCATTCAACCAATAATAGATAAGCGACATGAAGAGGGGGGATTTTCCGAAGTAAACGATGATTATAACGCCATCATAGATCGTATACTCCCGCATGATATTCTTGTTTTTTCGACCCCTATTTATTGGTATAGCATGACAGGGGCGATGAAAAACTTTATTGATCGGTGGTCACAAACTTTAAGAGACCCAAATTATCCCAATTTCAAAGCAATGATGTCTTCTAAAAAAGCCTATGTAATTGCAGTTGGTGGAGATCAACCTTATATGAAAGGTTTACCAATGATTCAGCAGTTTCAACATATCTTTGACTTTATTGGCACAACCTTTGAAGGGTATATTTTAGGAGAAGGAAACAAACCAGGAGATATCCTTCAAGATTTAACAGCGTTGTCTGCAGCTGAATGTCTTCGAAAAGAATTACAATAGCATTTTGTTTCTGATGTATGTTAGCTACTAAAAAAGATCATTTATGCTCTTATGTTAAAGACATATAAAGAATAGAACAAAATTTTCTCCCGCGATTTAAAAACGGATTTGGACGATATGTAGCTTCCAAATCCGTTTCTTTTTATTTGATTAAAGGTTCTTTTGTTGTCGCTCGGTTTGACAAAATCGATTACCATGTTTTTTAAAATTCTCTCGAGCATCAGAAAGTCATAACGTCGTGACGTAAATCATAGATAGGTTCAATGTGTAAATCCTTGGCTATATAAATTGTCGTGTGGTATACACCTGCTAACATGATATCTGTTCATTATTCGACATTGCTTTGTTGTCCAGAATTTACGATGAATCATGAGACGCAACTTCTTTCTTTCAACTACTAACTAGTGTAAACTGGATTTTACTATCGATTTTTATGAATGTTTCGGTAAAATCTATCGGAAAATTCGAATGAAGGGGATTAAGTGAATGGATATGAAGCAGCTCCAAACGTTTTTAACGGCATCTGAAACATTAAGCTTTACCCAGACAGCACAGCGTCTCGACTATGCCCAGTCCAGTATTACAGCCCAAATTAAAACATTAGAACAAGAATTGGGTGTTATTCTTTTTGAGCGGCTAGGAAAACGCATTGTCCTGACAGAGGAGGGGAAACATCTCCAACAGTATGCAAAAAAAATGCTAGAGCTAGATCATGATATGAAAAAAGCGATGTCCAACGAACAGGCGCAAGTTGTCTTAAAAGTGGGGGCACAGGAGAGCCAATGTGTCTATCGACTGCCAACTATTTTACAACAATTTCAACAGGCGCACCCGCATGTGAAAATCATTTTTAAGCCAGTGCATACGACAGACATTGCGAAGGAATTATTACAAGAAGGCAAACTCGACGTTGCATTTATAACAGATACATATCAGGAAACCGCCATGCTACAGCGAGAACGATTGATTCAAGAACAGCTTGTTTTTGTCAGTGCCTCTAAAGAAATCAGGCAGCCTTTATCTGCTCAACAACTATCAATTGAAACTATGCTGTTAACAGAAACGGGTTGCTCCTATCGGAACCATTTAGAAGCACAGCTACAGCAAGAAGGTGTCTTGCCTTCACAAATGATTGAGTTTGCCAGTATTGAGGCGATAAAGCAATGTGTGATGGCAGGCTTAGGTATCACGTTTTTGCCTAAAATGGTTGTAGAAAAAGAGTTGAAAAGTGGAAATTTAGTGGAGCTACCGTCCTCAATCGACCTAGCGCCCATTTATACAGATATTGCATGGCATAAAGATAAGCATATGCATGCCTATTTACAGGATTTTATTGCTATAGCCAAGCTTTGCTATGAAGCATTTGGCAATGAAAAAAGAGCCTGAATGAATCAGACTCTGTTGCAAGCTATTGCTTCTTTAATGTACCAGAGAAATTAGTGCTTTCATTACGCTCTGCACGGCAATCAATCTCGGACACTTTCAGGGCGTTATTAGATAAACGCTCTACCTCGACGACACAACGATTGCCATTAGAGGATTTATTCATGATGGCTTTCGTACTGCTTGTGATCGTGGCGGTACCATTGACACTACCTGAAGCAGTGCCATCATTCGCTGTTAAAGCAAGAGAAAAGCTGTTGTTTGTGGCATTGGAAATGATGGCATCGCGGCGGTTAAAATCATTTGTTCCTTTTCCCCATTTATAATAATACGTATAAACGCCTTCCCAGGCACTCTTACTAGGGGTATTTTGCTGTAATGATTTATCGAGCTGGTTTTGAGCATTTTTCGCTCTTGTACTTAAAGATACATTGTTGGCATTATCATGAATGGACTGTGCGTCCGCTGAAATTTCATAAAAATTTCGTTCATCCATACGATAGAGCATCGTGACAACTTGTGCACGTGTCATATTGTTCATTACGCCATAAAACTTCTGTAAATTTCGATCTTCATACTGTGGATTTTGCCCTGAAGAAATATAGGTATCAAGTAAAAATTGAATAGATTGATCTAACCCTTTCTTCCCGCTAGCTAAATGAGCAATTGCTTGTGCCACGACACCGCGCTTCACAGTAGCCGCTCGAATTCGGTTATCAAAATAACCATTTAAAGGTACACCATAGCTAGCGAGTTGGTTATAAAATTCATCCGACCAGTTTGCCGTAGGGGTCTGTTTCTTTAACTCATCGATGGGTGATTCAAGCTCATAAAAATTAGCTAGCAATTTGGCCAACTGCTGTTCAGTAATCGTGGCATTTGGTTTAAATGTACCATCTGTAAAGCCGTTGACAATATCATACTCTTCTGCCCATACAATCGCTTCATAGGCATAATGATCCTCTGATACATCTCGAAAGCCAGAAGCTTGTACATTGCCTGCACTGGCTACAATCAGAATGGAAAATAATAAGGTACATACTAATTTTTTCATTCGTCGTTTTCATCCTTTCTTGCTCGCTTTAGTAATAGTTTGCAGGAAATGGATAAAAACTGCAAATTTTTCTAGCACAAAAAATAATCGCTGTCCCTTGTGGGGAAGCGATTATTTACGATGTAATTATTGGGCTGTGTAGCCACCATCTACAGTTAATGTGTTACCTGTCATAAAGGTTGAATCATCACAAGCCATGAATAAAACAGCTTTTGCCATTTCTTCTGGTTGTCCTAAGCGTTGCATAGGTGTTACTTGACGTAGTGGCTCCTTGCTTTCTTCTGGAATAATCGGTGTATCAATAAAACCCGGGCATAGGGCATTGACACGAATACCACGAGTAGCAAACTCCAATGCTAATGAACGCGTTAAATTAATAACGCCCCCTTTTGCTGCATTATAGGCGGCTGATCCTGGTGAGCCAACCCAACCATACATCGAAGCCGTATTAACGATTGTACCGCTATTCACTTTCAGCATTTCTTTAATGGCAGCCTGCGCCATTAAAAATACACCATCTAAATCTACATTGACAGTTTGACGCCATTCCGCATAAGGAAGCTCCTCAGTTGGTGTGACACGACCAATTCCAGCATTATTAAAAAGGACATCGATTTTGCCAAATGTCTCAATTGTTGTTTGATAAATAGCTGCTACTTCATTTTCATCTGTTACATTTGCTTTGATAAATATAGCCTTTGCACCAGCTGCCTGTAATTCGGCAGCAAAGGCTTGGCCTTTTTCCTCGTTTAAGTCCACAAGTACTACTTTTGCGCCTTCTGCTACAAATAATTGAGCGGTTGCGGCACCAATACCAGAAGCACCACCTGTAATGATTGCGACTTTATCTTGTAATTTCCCCATATATGACACTCCCTTAAATTATAATTTTTTCTTGCACACTGCGTAAATGACGGTGTACTTTTATTGTAAAACGCTTGAAATTGGAAACAATCATTAATGTCGTAGCAAGTGTCTAACTAGTAGACATATTTGCCCGAAATGTCTAAAGGGGAGGAAGTAAAATTGCCAAAATGGACACAAAGACAGGAAAGAACCCGTCGTCATTTTTATGAGGCGTTTGTCGAATTAATTAAAAAGCATGGGTTTCAAGCCTTGACAGTGAAGGATATTGTGGAACGAGCTGGCTATAACCGTAGTACTTTTTATGTGCATTTTCAAGATAAATTTGAGTTAGCGGAAAATTTGCTCGAACAGATGTTGAATGGTCTGGAAGTCGCAGTAGGTGAACCTTATTTATATGGGGAAAAGGTGTATACGACGAAATTGAAAGCACCGTCCTTTAATATTATTCATTATATTTACAAGCATCGACTATTTTTCGAGCTGCTGAATGTTGAAGATACAATTCCTGGATTGCATACACGTATGCCCCTAACCATTACAAAAATATATCAAGAGCAATTTAAATTTGAAACGATCAATCAGCAGCCAGTCAATATGGACATGTTCAAGCATTATACTTCATACGGTTTTTATGGATTGATGATGCAATGGATTGCAAGTGGTTATGAAAAATCGGAAGACGCTTTAATTAAGGATATTATCGAACTAACTAAAACTCATATTTATGCATTTGAATTTATAGGGAAGCCACTGGAAAAAGAAGAGTGAAAGGTTTGTATAATATATTTTGCATTTTTATAAAAAATCTCTAATGAAATAATTAGGGATTTTTTTGTTTGGGCGAAATTATATTTTCTTAATGAAAAAAAATTTTCAAAAGAAATTTTCATAAAAAGGTTGAATTATTTTTGTTTTAAGCATATATTTTTCCTAAGGGAAACAAAATATCTGCAGAGAAAGAAGAGTGCGTGTATGAAAGATTTAGGTGATATCAAACTGACAATTTTTCCAATGGTCATTTTAATCCTTCTGGCAATACTATGGAAACTCACAGATTCTGTAGGGGCAGGCATAGTGTTAATACTTTTCTGGATGAGCTGGCGCCAGCTTATTAGGAAAATGAATATAAATTAAGCGATTGTATGAGAAAAATCGGTGATGTGAACGACAGCAGTTGCTAAAAGGCGGGCATGACAGGAAAGGTATGGCTTGTCCGCTAACTCACTACTTCGTACATATTAGCTATTTTTCAAGCAATCACTAAAAAAGAGAAAGATGAGGTAAAAAAATGAAACAATGGTTAGGTGTAATGGTACTATCACTCTCCCTTCTATTATTCGGTTGTTCAACTGAAACAGAGGGAAAGAAAGAAGGCATTGTTGTCGCAACAACTGGACAAATAGCCGATGCAATCAAAGAAATTAGTGGCGATCATTTACAAGTATCAGCATTGATGGGCCCAGGGGTAGATCCCCATTTATACAAGGCGACACAAAGTGATTTATCGAAATTGGATAAAGCAGAAGTCATTTTTTACAATGGCTTACATTTAGAAGGCCAAATGCTCGATATTTTTGAACAAATGGCGAAGGACAAAACGGTTTTAGCAGTAGGCGAGACATTAGATGAAAAGCAGCTCCTTGCAAGTGACGATGATTCGATGCTACATGATCCACATATATGGTTTGATATTGAGCTATGGAAAGGCGTTGTCAAAGCAATCAGTACACAACTTCAGGAAGAATACCCTGAATTTAAAGATGATTTTCAAACGAATGAAGCATCTTATCTAAAGAAGCTGGATGATTTACAAAGCTATGCTCAAAACCGTGTGAACGAAATACCACAACAGCAACGAATCTTAGTAACTGCTCATGATGCGTTCAATTATTTTGGTAGAAGCCAAGGGTTTGAAGTACGTGGTTTACAAGGGCTTAGTACAGATTCAGAGTATGGTGTTAAGGATGTTCAGGAAATGGTTGATTTTTTAGTAGAAAATAAGATTAAAGCTCTCTTTATAGAATCGAGTGTATCCGATAAAGCGATGAAGGCTGTTATTGAAGGGGCTAAAGAAAAAGGTCACGACATTGTCATCGGTGGGGAATTATTCTCAGATGCCATGGGTGCTGAAGGAACAACGGAAGGTACATATATTGGTATGTATCAACATAACATCGACACAATCGTCGATGCATTAAAGTAGGTGAATGGTATGGATGCATTAACAGTAGAAAATCTATCAGTAGCATATGATAAAAAAACAGTATTAGAGAATGCCTGTGTGACGGTACCTAAAGGTCATCTAGCGGCCATTATTGGTCCGAATGGTGCAGGGAAATCAACCTTTTTAAAGGCCATTTTAAATCAACTTCCTAATAAAGTAGGAAAGGTTGAAATTTTAGGGAAGGTGTTTGAGCCGAAAAGTTTAGTTGTTGGCTATGTCCCTCAGCGTAATGCTGTGGATTGGGATTTTCCTACAAATGCGCTGGATGTAGTGCTCATGGGACGTTATGGCCATACGGGTTTATTTAAAAGACCATCCAAGCAAGATAAAATTGTTGCGCGACAAGCGTTAGCAAGCGTTGGGATGCTGGATTTTGCAGAGCGCTCCATCGGACAATTGTCAGGAGGTCAGCAGCAGCGTGTATTCCTAGCTAGAGCACTTGCTCAAAATGCAGATATTTATTTTTTAGATGAACCATTTGCAGGTGTAGATGCTGCGACTGAAAAAACCATTATTGATATTTTAAAAGATTTAAAGGCACAGGGAAAAAGTATTTTTGTCGTCCATCATGATCTTCAAACCGTCAAAGAATACTTTGATTATACAATTCTATTAAACAAAACGATTTTAGCATCAGGTGCAACAGAAGATGTTTTTACACCAGAACAATTACAAAAAACGTATGGTGGTAAACTATTCATGATGCAGCATGCGTAAGGAGGGACACAATGTTAAGTGGTAATTTATTGTGGGTACTTAGTGGAACAATGCTATTGGGCATTGCAGCTGGTATAACAGGCACCTTCTCCTTCTTGCAAAAACAAAGCTTAGTTGGTGACGCTGCGGCACATGCAGCATTACCAGGTATTGCGCTCGCATTCCTGCTAACAGGTCAAAAGGAATTGCCAGTTTTAATGCTAGGAGCGGGCATCACATCTGCATTATCTGTGTATTGTATACAATGGATTGTATCGTTTTCAAAAATGAAGGCTGACGCTGCCATTGGTTTAGTCCTCACTGTATTTTTTGGTGTTGGTGTAGTATTTTTAACAGTTGTCAACCGTAGTCCACTTGGTAATCAAAGCGGTCTGAATAATTTTATTTTTGGCAAGGCAGCGACGATGACCAAAGCGGATTTAATGTGGCTGTTTATTAGTGCAACCATTATTATAATGGTTAGCCTCTTACTCTATAAGGAATGGAAGCTACTCATCTTTGATCCTGTATATGCAAAAGGGATTGGCTTACCGATTGAGGCTTTAAAGGCAACCTTAACAGTTTTAATTGTGATGACAATTGTCACAGGTATACAAGCTGTCGGCGTCATATTAATGTCTGCTTTATTAATTATTCCTGCTGCAAGTGCCAAGCTATGGACACAAAAATTAAGCACGATGCTTATTTTGAGTGCCGCGATTGGCGGAATTGCTGGCATAACAGGAACTTTTATTAGTGCGATTCGAACAGGGTTATCGACTGGTCCGATTATCGTCTTAGTAGCAGCAGGAATATTCTTTATATCGTATTTTATTAGTCCTGCAGGTCAAATTAGTAAATATCGTAGAAAAATGCAATTTCGAAAGCAGGGTGATGTAGGATGATCGAATTTTGGGTTGTATTCACAGGATTATTAGTTGGTGTGACATGTGGGATTGCAGGTGTCTTCCTCATCTTGCGTAGAATGTCCATGATCGCAGATGCCATCAGTCATACGGTGCTCTTTGGTATTGTGATGGCCTATCTTGTTACCCAGACATTAAATGGCTTTTGGATGCTTGTAGGCGCTGCGTTTGCAGGAATTTTAACAGCCTACCTTGTGCAACTATTGCATTCTTCTGGCATTCAAGAAGATGCCGCAATAGGGGTGGTCTTTACCTCCTTGTTTGCGGCAGGTGTCCTTCTGATCACCTTATATGCCGGCAATGTCCATTTAGACGTTGAACATGTTCTAATGGGGGAAATTGCTTTTGTACCTTGGGATAAATGGACACTGCTTGGGCTAGCGATGCCTAAGGCCGTGTGGATGTTGTTACTCGTCCTAGTAATTAATATTGCCTTCTTGCTATTATTCTTTAAAGAAATGAAGCTTGCCACTTTTGATCCTGTGTATGCGGCTACTATTGGGATTCCCGTTGTATTTCTTCATTATGGCTTTATGACATCCATTTCGTTCACGACTGTTGCGGCATTTGATAGTGTAGGGGCCAT
This sequence comes from Lysinibacillus sp. FSL L8-0126, assembly GCF_038630385.1. NCBI lineage: Bacteria > Bacillati > Bacillota > Bacilli > Caryophanales > Bacillaceae > Lysinibacillus > Lysinibacillus sp. FSL L8-0126. The sequence goes on from NZ_CP152028.1 coordinate 3,522,738, forward strand.
TTTAGTAGTGGCCATGTTAATTGGGCCAGCCGCCACTTCCTATTTAATTAGTAAGACGATTAAGCAAATGTTTGTCTATAGTATGCTCTTTGGTGCTGCTGCTTCTGTTATCGGCTATTATTTAGCGAAGTTTTGGGATACTTCTATAGCTGGTATGATGGCGACAACGGTAGGGTTAATATTTATTGTGACGTTCATCAGCCAAAAAATAATCGAACGTAGAAAAAAAGCACTTGTTCATAAGCTAGAAATGTCTTAACGAAAAACACCGTTTGATGCGCTCATCAAACGGTGTTTTTTCTTTATAGATGGAAGTTCAAACTTTTGGATGAGTATTTCAGTTAGGAAAAATAGTATACTCATTAAGAAATGCTAGAAAGAGAAGGCTTAGATTCTAACAAATTTTTCTATATTTTTATGTACGAATATTTAATAGTTTGTTACGATAAATTTTATTGAAGAAACAACAAGGAGAACAGCATGTGGAGAAATCGAAACGTATGGATTATTTTATTAGGTGAATTTGTCGTCGGACTTGGCCTATGGGCTGGCATTATTGGAAATCTAGCCTTTATGCAAGAGGTAGTACCTTCAGACTTTCACAAATCATTAATTATTTCCTGTGGTATTTTAGCAGGCTTGGTCGTCGGTCCAATGGCAGGACGCATCATTGACCAATCGAAGAAAAAAACGGTTGTCCAAATGGCAAGTATCGGACGAATCATTAGTGTTTTATTTATGTTTATCGCACTTTATACCAATTCGGTTATTTGGATGATTCTTTTTTTAATTACGTTGCAAATAGCAGCCGCATTTTATATGCCTGCCTTGCAATCGATTATTCCAATGATTGCGAAGGAACAAGATTTAATTACGCTTAATGCTTGGCAAATGAATGCCAGAACCATTTCAAGAATTGTTGGCACAGCCGCAGCAGGGTTTATGTTAAGCTTCTTTGACTTAAAATGGCTATATATTATTTCATTTATTGTCTATGTGATCATGTTTGTTATTACAAGCTTACTGCAATTAGATGAAACGACAAATGCAACACTGACACACAAAGATAAAGGAAACTTTAAAGAAGTATGGCCTATGGTGAAGGAGCATCCGGTCGTCCTGATGACACTCGTCTTAATGTTAATTCCCACATTATTTTTAGGCTCTTTCAATTTAGTCATTATGAAAATTTCTGAAATCCATCAATCAACAACCATCTCAGGATTGTTATATACAGTCGAAGGCATTGGCTTTATGCTAGGTGCTGCAGGCTTAAAAATAATTGCTGAACGTGTACACATGGGCACACTGCTCTTTTCATTAGCCTTTATTATCGGCTCAATGGAGCTATTATTATTACTGGCGGAAATTCCTTTTTTTGCTTTAGTGGCATTTGGGGTCTTTGGCTTTTCAGTCGGCTGTTTTTTTCCGACAACGATGGTTATTTTCCAGAAACAAGTACCGAAACAGTTCCACGGACGTTTTTTCTCATTCCGTAATATGATTGATTCGGTCGTCTTCCAAGTCGTGCTCTTATCTACAGGGATGATGCTAGATTTAATCGGTTTAAGTGGCATGGGGCTTATTTTCGGGATTATTAGCTTAGGTTTAACAACTACTTTCTTACTCTATTCTAAAAAGAAGAAAGTGGTTATGCATGCGTATTAATTCAATGTAACCCATGCTCTACACCAATACCTCTAGCGATATAAGGGTGGTGGCAGATGAAAGGAACTGTCTATGAAATGAGGACGGTTCCTTCTTTATTTTATAGATTCAATTAATCTTGATTGGTATGCATAGAATACCTTGAAGATGATGGCACTTTAAAAGGGATATTTACATAGAGAATACATTATATTTAGAGAAGGAAGGTTGAAAAATGGTTGTAAAAGATCAAGGTTCAATAGAATCCTATATAGCGTCTCCAGAGAAACTAAAAAACTTATATAGGCGTGTGTTGGTCGTTGTCAGTCTATCTCAAATTTTTGGTGGAGCTGGGCTTGCGGCAGGTATTACAGTAGGTGCTCTGTTAGCCCAACAAATGCTAGGGACAGATGCTTATGCAGGTGTACCGTCTGCATTGTTTACGTTAGGCTCTGCAGGGGCAGCTTTCATTGTAGGGAAACTGTCGCAGCGATATGGCCGTCGCACAGGCTTAGCAACAGGTTTTATAGTCGGTGGAATAGGGGCCATAGGTGTCGTTTTGGCCGCTATAATGAATAGTGTGATCGTTTTGTTCGCTTCTCTATTAATCTATGGTGCTGGCACTGCGGCGAATTTACAGGCTCGCTATGCTGGGACGGATTTAGCCAATGATAAACAACGTGCCACGGCGATTAGTACGACTATGCTGATGACAACGTTCGGTGCTGTTTTAGGTCCGAATTTAGTAGAAATGATGGGGAGAGTGGCGCTATCCATTGGTGTTCCAGCTCTTGCAGGTCCTTTTCTATTATCTGCGGTTGCCTTTATTGTCGCAGGGCTTGTGTTATTTATTATGTTGCGTCCTGATCCTTTAGAAATAGCTAAGGCCATTGAGGCACATCAGCAAAAAATGAACAAAGATAATAAAGCACCATCCTTGCATACAGCTGGCAATAAAAGAGGGCTAGCAGTAGGGGCAACGGTGATGGTTCTGACACAGATTGTCATGGTCGCAATCATGACGATGACACCAGTACATATGAAACATCATGGACATGGATTATCGGAAGTAGGCATTGTTATTGGATTTCATGTAGGGGCTATGTATCTGCCATCGCTTGTAACAGGTATTCTTGTTGATAAAGTTGGACGTACAGCCATGAGTATCGCCGCCGGTGTTACCTTGCTACTAGCGGGTTTATTAGCGGCATTCGCTCCAAGCGATTCGATGGTTTTATTAATAGTAGCACTTTCTTTACTGGGGTTAGGCTGGAACTTCGGTTTAATTAGTGGTACCGCACAAATTGTTGATGCGACCGAGCCGTCTACACGTGCAAAAACACAAGGGAAAATGGATGTTTTAGTTGCACTAGCGGGGGCATCTGGTGGTGCTCTATCAGGAATGGTCGTAGCGAATGCTAGTTATGCGGCATTGTCCTTAGCAGGAGGGCTATTGTCTTTACTGCTCATTCCCGTAGTGATTTGGTCTAAAAGAGCTTGAGCATAGTATAAACTACATTGGTTACGAAACAATCTTGTTTGGGGATAGTTTCAAAGTTTAAAGAGTTGCTTCAAAGAAAAGTGAACCATTTCCTATAGTTATTTTCTTTCTCGATAAATAGTATTTTAATAAAAAAAAATGGCTGCTAATGGTGAAAAAGCAGACGAAAGCTGTACCTCTCATTTTTCAAAGTAAAAATCTAACAAGACAAATAAAAACACCTTTCGTTGATAAACTTATCAAATCAACGTGAAGGTGTTTTTCTGTGGGGACAAAAGTTTTTATCCAGTGTGAAAATGGAAGAAGTTGAAATGTGAATAGCGTGAACTCTATAAAATAAGCAGGAAAATTAGAATTTCTAAGTTTATCTATTCATACAAAATATAGTTTTCCAGTAAAAAATATGTCAATATTGATCCCTAAATCCACTCATTATTAGAAAAATGTAACAAATATAGACTTATTTAGTTTGTTTTAGTGGTTTTTCAAAAAAATAAACGACATAAAAATCTATTTTCATCATTAAATAGCCTATTTATGTTGTTTTTTGCCAAAATATGTGTCTTTCTCTAAAATTTATGTTATTAGGGATGTCTATTCTTATTAAGAACTTTCCTAATATCAATAGTAGATTAGAGGTGTACAAATGTAGAACAAATTGTAATAAAAATAGTGTGGCAATCTATGTAGGGAGGTACAAACAATGAAAAAGAAAATAATTACAGGGTTGATAATAACATCGATTGTTGCTACTGGAGTGAGTCCTATCCATTCTTTTGCAACGCCTATAGTGCAAGTAGAAATGCAAGAGGAGAACGTAGCTCTGTCCTCATCATTAAGAAAATTAGGTGCACAATCAAAGTTGATTCAAATGTATATAGACAAAGCTTTAATGAACCCTAATGTACAGTTAGAGGAAGTACCAGCTTTAAATACAGAGCAATTTCTAATAAAACAAGATATGAAAGAGTGGGCAGTGGAACTTTATCCAAAGTTAATTTTACTCAATTCAAAAAGTAAAGGCTTTGTAACAAAATTTCAGGCCTATTATCCTACATTAAAAGAATTTGTAGACACTAAGGAAAATAAGGAAGGCTTTTTGGATAGATTGGAAGTTCTTCAAGAAATGGTTCTGACAAACGAAGAAAGTGTTCAATACCAAATGAATGAGCTAACAGATCTTAAATTACAGCTTGATAAAAAACTAAAAAATCTCGATACTGATGTGATAAAAGCGCAGGAGGTACTAAGCGCAGAGGGAACAGGGAAAATAGACAAGCTAAAGGCTGAATTACTAAATACAAAAAAATCAATTCACAATGATTTACAGCAAATCGCATTGATACCAGGAGCTTTAAATGAACAGGGACTCAATATTTTCCAAGAGATTTATAGTCTTTCGAAAGATATCATTGAACCAGCAGCTCAAATAGCGGTGGCAGCCTATAACAAAGGTAAGGAAATTAACAACGCTATTCTAGAAGCAGAGAAAAAAGCAGAGCAAGAAGCAAAAGAACAGGGGAAATCTATTCTAGAGATTGAAGCAGCTAAAAAAGAGGCTCGTGAAAAAATTGAGAAAGATAAACAAGCTGAAATTGCTGCAGCCGCTGCTACAAAATCAAAAGAGTATGACCTTATGAAAACAATTGACCCAGAAAAAATCAAAAAAACATATAATACCTTCGCTGAAGTTAACAAACTAATGGCTGAACAAAGAGCATATTTAGATGATTTAGAGATCCAAAATCAAAAACTATATGATTTAACAAAGAAACTAACAATAGCAGATTTACAACAATCCATGCTTCTTCTTATGCAGCATGATTTGCATACATTTGCTAGTCAAGTAGATGTAGAAATTGACCTATTGAAACGCTATAAAGCAGATTTGAACCTAATAAAAAATAATATAACAAAATTATCAACTGATGCGGCAAATCAACTGTCTCAACAAGATACATTAAGAAGATTAAAAAATATAATCAATCAACTTGAGGAACAGGTTAATAAATTTTGATGCTTAAAATTTGTAAAAACCTATCGAAAAGTAGGGAGGAAAAAATATGAAGAAATTTTCGTATAAGGTGTTAACCTTGGCTGCATTGACAACGCTTTTAACTGCTAATAATAGTACATCTATTCATGCATTTGCACAAGAATGGAGCGCTCAAAAAGAGGTCGTTCAAAAACAGGATAATTATGAATTAGGACCTGAGGGACTGAAGAAGGCGTTAGCGGAAACGGGATCTCATATTCTTGTAATGGATTTGTACGCAAAAACAATGATTAAGCAACCGAATGTAAATCTCTCCAATATTGATCTAGGGTCAGAAGGGGGAGAATTAATCAAAAATATTCATCTTAATCAGGATCTGTCTCGAATCAATGCAAATTATTGGTTAGATACAGCGAAGCCAAAAATTCAAAAGACAGCACGTAATATCGTGAATTACGATGAACAATTTAATAATTATTACGACACATTAATAGACATTGTCCAAAAAAAAGATAGGGAGGGGCTAAAAGAAGGCATAGGTGATCTAATCAGTTCAATTCATACAAATTCAAAAGAAGTGACAGAAGTAATTAACATATTAGAAAATTTCAAAACGAAACTCTATACAAATTCAATTGATTTTAAAAATAATGTCGGTGGTCCAGATGGGAAGGGTGGATTAACGGCCATATTAGCTGGAAAAGAAGCATTGATTCCACAACTTCATGCTGAAATTCAGCAGCTATCTTCCACTCAGAAAGACCATTTTAACAATGTATTGGCATGGTCAATTGGAGGAGGATTGGGAGCAGCTATTTTAGTTATTGGAACGATTGCAGGAGGGGTAGTAATTGTTGTGACTGGTGGAACAGCAACGCCGGTTGTTGTTGGTGGCCTTACAGCACTCGGTGCAGCTGGTATTGGTTTAGGGACAGCATCCGGTATTATGGCATCTAATCATATGAATGCCTATAACGAAATTTCCCATAAAATAGGGGAATTAAGCACGAAAGCTGATCTTGCTAACCAAGCCGTTATTGCACTTAATAACACAAAAGACACGTTGACATATTTGTATCAAACAGTGGATCAAGCAATCATGTCTCTAACAAACATCCAAAAGCAATGGAATACAATGGGGGCAAATTATAAAGACTTATATGATAATATCGATCAAATGCAAGATCATAAGCTCTCTTTAATACCTGATGATTTAAAAGCAGCTAAACAAAGTTGGAATGATATTCATAAAGATGCGGAATTTATTGCAAAAGACATTGCTTTCACACAAGACTAATGCACAAAAACTTAAAAAGTATATAGGGAGGAATATAAAATGAATAATAAGTTTCTTTACAATCTACTTGCTGTATCAGCCGCTTTAACCCTGACATCCACTTCTATAGTGTCACCAGTAACCGCTTATGCAACTACAAGCAAAATGGAGCAAACGAACTATGATGATACGTCTCTTTCAGCAAATGAAGCCAAAATGAGAGAAACCTTGCAAAAGGCTGGGCTTTTTGCAAAATCTATGAATGCTTATTCGTATATGTTGATCAAAAATCCAGATGTGAACTTTGAAGGAATAAATATTAATGGATACGAGGATTTACCGGGTAAAATTGTACAAGACCAAAAGGATGCAAGAGCACACGCCCTTACATGGGATACAAAAGTAAAAAAACAGCTGATTGATACATTGACGGGGATTATTGAATACGATACCAAATTTGAAAATTATTATGACGTCATTGTATATGCAATAAATGCAAATGATGGAGAAACATTAATAGAAGGAATTACAGATTTACGAGAAGAAATTCAAGAAAATCAAAAATGTGCACAACAATTAATAGAAGCGTTAACGGAATTAAGAGACAATATTGGAAAAGATGTCAGAGCATTTGGAAGTAACAAAGAGCTCTTACAGTCAATTTTAAAAAACCAAGGGGCAGCAGTTGAGGATGATCAAAAACGCTTAAATGAAGTTTTAGAATCAGTAAACTATTATAAAAAATTAGAATCTGATGGAATAATAACAATAGCGGTGCCTACTATTCCTACACTAATTGCCGGCGGTATTATGTTGGGGATTGCAAAAGAGAATTTAAGTCAATTAGAACCGTTATTAAAACAATTACAACAGACAGTTGATTATAAATTAACATTAAATCGCGTAGTTGGAGTTGCGCATAATAGTATTAGTGAGATGTATAATGCACTTGATGATGCGATTAATGCTCTCACTTTTATGTCTGCACAATGGAATGACTTAGATTCTCAATATACAGGAGTACTCAGACATATTGAGAATGCAGCTGACAAGGCCGAACAAAATAAATTTAAATTTTTACTTCCTAACTTGAATGCAGCTAAAGACAGCTGGAAAACATTAAAAATAGATGCAGTCACATTAAAAGAGGGAATAAAAGAATTAAATCTAGAATCTTCAAAGTAGATTACTTTACTTTTTGCTATTGATAATTGGTATGAATTTCTATTGCATCGTTTTTTATGATATAAAAAACGATGCAATGCACCTGTTAATTTCATCTAATAAGACTTATATTTTAAAAGAGGTAGATTGGGAAAAACGTTTTTTGAAGCTACTCTTTATAGCTTGTTTATCCATTTTTTGAAAACATTGGATATTGGAGTATAATAGAATGCTTTTGTTAGATCTGACATACTCACCTCAACTAAAATTGGATAAATGGTAGTTTTTAGTGAGTGAAAGAGAAGGAGATTGTATTTATGGTGATATTAAAAAGTAAGAAAGTAATCGCAAGTATATGTTTTTTCTTTACAATGCTTTTTTCTTTAGGTGGTGTCCACTTAACTTCTCTGGCAGCTTCCGAACAAAATAATCTAAATTTATCAGAGTGGATGAGAGAAATACCTAACTCTCGCGCATTAGCAGAAATTTCTATTCCAGGAACCCATGATAGTGGTACATTCAGACTGGAGGATCCTATAAAATCCGTATGGGCAAAAACGCAAGAAAATGACTTTCGCTCTCAAATGGATCAAGGTGTCAGATTTTTTGACATCAGAGGACGTGTAACAGATGATAATACAATTGTTCTACATCATGGACCTGTTTATCTTTATGTAACACTCCAGCAATTTATTAATGAAGCCAAAGAATTTTTAAAAAGTCATCCAAGTGAAACCATTATAATGTCTCTAAAAGAAGAGTATGAATCCATGCCAGGAGCAAAAGAGTCATTTGCTAGAACCTTTGAAAATAAGTATTTTGGAGATTCTATTTTCTTGAAGACAGAAGGGAATATAACTTTAGGGGATTCTCGTGGAAAAATCGTACTCTTAAGAAGATATTCTGGTAGTACGATGACTGGTGGATATAAAAATTTTGCGTGGAAAGATAACGCAACATTTACTTCTATGACAAATGGTAATGTGAAAATAACGGTACAAGATAAATATAATGTGAACTATGAGGAAAAGAAAGCAGCAATTGATAGTATGCTAAAAGAGACAGCATTAAATAAAGATAACCCAAATCACATTCATATCAATTTCACGAGTTTGTCTTCGGGTGGTACGGCTTGGAGTAGTCCGTATTACTATGCTTCCTACTTGAATAGCATTACTGCGGCTAAAGTGAGATTAGAGCATCTAAAGAATCTTGAAACAAAAGCTGGATGGATCATTATGGACTATATAGGTGATAGATGGAATCCGAAATTACATGAAGAGATAATACGTTCTAATTTTCGCAATCTACCAACTGATGAGCCACACTTATTTGAGCATATAGATGGAGAGGGAATAGATTTGACTTATCTTCCACATTCTCAATGGAATGATCAAGTGTCATCCATTTTATTAAAACCTTATACAGAAATAACTATCTATGAGCATAGTAATTTTACAGGGAATAGTGTAACGATAGCAAACACAACTGGTTCAGCACAATTATTCAATTTAACGTCTTATAACTTCAATGACAAAATGTCAGCCTATACGTGGAAACTAATTCGTTAAGATTATCATACGAACAGTATTTATAAGCGTATAATCTTAGACCTGCCACTCTTACTAGCGTTGATGTCACGCTGTGCATGACAAAAAGGACAAGTTCATTATCCCTTATAAGGTGATTTCTCCACCTAGAAAATTAAGTGGCGTCATCTTTGAACAAAGATAAATGTTCCAGCTGTGATTTGGTTTAGAAGTGCAGCGTAGTACAATTGTATAGAAGCGCTTTTTAGATCTTACCCATATCTTTTTAGGGTAAGATCTTTTCAATCGGAACTATTTTGTGGGAGAAGCGTCACAATGTTAAATTGTAGGAAAGCGAAGAGTAGGTATAGAAGTGGAGTTAATCACAGATAAATTAATCATGATTGCTTTATTCATTTTAATCATTCATGCTATTGAAACACTTGCTTATGCCGTACGTTTATCAGGGGCACGTGTTAAATTACTAGCATCGGCTTTATCTCTTTTTAATGTGATGGTCATGGTGTCGAGGCTGGCGAATATGATGCAGCAACCATTTACAGGAAGTCTTGTTGATACAGCACCAGCCGATCAGGCTTTGATACATGTAGAAAACCAATTTCGAGTGATTATTGGAGCGGCATCACTTGGAACATTACTAGGGATCTTACTAATCCCAACCTTCATAGCTATTTTTTCAAGGGCTATCGTCCATTTGGCAGAGGAAAGAGGCTCAATCCCCGCTTTATTGAAAAAGGGCTTTACGTTTGAATATGTAAGACGAGGTATGAAGCACATTCATAAACCTCATTTTACTTATTTAAAAGGTATTAGCTTACGGGATATACCAATGAAATTATTTGTTATCAATATTGTCATAACAGCGATTTATACCATTGGCGTTTTATCTGCTTTGTATGCCACTTTGTTAGTACCAGAACTAAAGACTACTGCGGTTATGGCATCTGGATTAATCAATGGCATAGCGACGATACTTTTGATTCTATTTATTGATCCTAAAATATCCATACTGGCCGATGATGTTATCAATAAGAGAGGAAGTTATCTTGAATTAAAAAAAGCTTCCGTTATGATGATGTTCTCTAGATTTTTAGGAACGATTGTGGCACAGCTATTATTGATTCCTGGCGCCCATTATGTAGCGTGGTTTGCACAGCTGATTGCTTGAATAGAATCCTCTTCCTTTATCGTTTTTTCGTATAGAGGAAGGGGGTTTTTTATTTTGGGGACGTCAGCTATTGATAACAGTGTGTGGTAAAAGGGAAGTGAAGCAGATATATAGTATAATGTATGTGAATAATACATTGGAAAAGGGGAACGAACGTATGCCGACGATACTTGTTGCGGATGATGATGCGAATATTCGTGAACTTGTTTGCCTTTTTCTGCGCAAAGACGGGTTCACAACAGTGGAGGCCGAGGATGGCAAAGAAGCTCTAGCCATCTATCACTCAATGCCTGTCGATCTTGTTGTGCTGGATATTATGATGCCGACGATGGATGGCTGGACATTATGTAAGGAGCTGCGCAAAGTAAATGCTGAGCTTCCCTTACTGATGCTAACAGCAAGGGGGGAAACATGGGAAAAAGTGAAGGGCTTTGAGCTCGGAACAGATGATTATTTGACAAAGCCTTTTGACCCACTAGAGTTGACGGTACGAGTAAGGGCTCTTCTAAAGCGCTACAGGATTGGCTACTCACAGATCATTCAACTTGGTCAAATCATGCTGGATCGTCAGACCTATAAAATTAAAAATGGAACAGAGTCTATTTCGCTGCCGCTAAAGGAGTTTGAATTATTATATAAGCTTGCGGAAACACCTGGGCAGGTCTACACACGAGAGCAGCTGATCGATCAAATTTGGGGAATGGATTATGCTGGCGATAATCGAACGATCGATGTACATATTAAGCGTCTGCGCGAGCGCTTCACTGCAACAACTGAATTTCAGATTGAGACAGTACGAGGTCTTGGCTACCGACTTGAGGTTAACGAATGATTCAATCATTATATACGCGTGTCGTTTTAACATTTCTAGTTGCCGTAATTGGTGGCACAACTATATCCTTTTTTATGGCAACATGGGTATTTGAAGATAAATTGAATGAAAACTTACAAATCCCCCTAGTGAATTTTGGTCAGGACATTGTCCATATATTTGAGACATTGCCATTTAATGAAGCAGAACAATTTATTCGTGAAATGCATCAGCTTGAATCCTACTATATCCGCATTTATGAAGAAAAGGGGCAGTTCAAATCCTACGGAGAGCAAAAGGGTGTTCCACTGGCCAATGTAACAATGACACAAGTTCAAAGTGTACTGGATGGGGAAGTCATTCAAGTTAATCCGGGTGGTGTTTCGTCTATTTTTGTAGGAATGCCACTACAAACTGCAATGGGGACTAAGGCGATGTTTATCGAACCCATCTCCCTCCCTTCTACTTCCTTTGCTATAAAATTGATATTGAATTTTGCTACTTATGCTCTTGTTATTGGCAGTGTCGTGTTTATAGTGGCTGCTAGGTTTCTCGTCAAGCCAATAAAAAAATTGACAACAGCAACAAAGCATATTGCAGGTGGAGATTTCAATGTCGAGTTAAATATTAAACAATCAGGGGAGCTAGGTACCTTGGCCAAAAGTTTTGAGGACATGGCGGAGGGGTTACAGCAATTGGAGCAAATGCGGAGAGAGTTTGTATCGAACGTCTCACACGAGGTTCAGTCACCACTTACTTCCATATCAGGCTATGCAGCAGCATTGAAGCAAGTAGATATTACAGACGAGGAGAAAAGTCGCTATCTTGATATTATCATGTCGGAAGCAAAGCGAATGTCTAAGATGAGTGATAGCCTGTTAAAGCTAAGTTTGCTCGAGTCGAAGACACAGCCAATGCAATGTGCGACGTTTAGTCTGGATGAGCAAATTAGGCGAGTAATTATTGCCATTCAGCCGCAATGGTCTGCTCGCAACATCCAGTTTAATCTTCATTTACAGGCTGTTCATATAATGGCTGATTATGACCAATTAAATCAGGTATGGACCAATCTTCTTACTAATAGTATTAAATTTTCCAATGAAGGTAGTATGATTGAGGTCAGTATGAAGCAGGACGCTCATCATGTGATAGTACGAGTAAGTGATTCGGGCATTGGGATTTCTTTAGAGGATCAGAAGCGTATTTTTGAGCGGTTTTTTAAGGCGGATCGTTCACATAGTCGTAAATATGATGGGAGTGGAATGGGTCTCGCAATCGTTAAGCAAATCGTATCATTGCATCAAGGAGACATTCAAGTAGAGAGTAAGCTTGGACAAGGAACGACCATTATTATCCAATTACCTCTTATCACACAGTAAATGCGTGAGATAGCGAAATTTTTTTGTTGTTCATATTGCGTTCATATTACCGTCATATAGTAGACATCTTCGTCCTTTACACTGATCAATAACAGCTAAGTAAGCTAGCTGGAATAACGGTTGTAAGGGAGGAAAGCACGAGCAAAGATGAACCTCGTGCATAAAAATGAAAAAATTTTTTCGAATCTTACTTAAAACAATAGCTGTTATCGGTTTAACGATAGTGCTGCTACTTGCTATTGTGTTTATTGTAAACATTATTTGCAACAAAATAGAGCAAGGGAAAATAGAACACTATGGTCAGCTCATTACTGTGAATGAGGGAAAAATGAATGTTACCATCCAAGGGAAGGGGGCAGAAACAATCGTCCTACTACCAGGCTTCGGAACAGCAGCACCAACACTTGATTTTAAGCCACTTATCGAAGAACTGACTCCTCATTACAGAGTCGTTTCAATAGAGCCTTTTGGCTATGGTTTAAGTGATGATACCGATAAAGAACGAAGCACCGACAACATAGTGAGTGAGATTCATGAAGCTTTACAGGCGTTGAAAATTGACCGCTATATGCTCATGGGACACTCCATAGCAGGTATTTATGGACTCGATTATGTCAATCAATATCCGAATGAGGTGACTGCATTTGTCGGGATTGATAGCAGTGTGCCTACTCAAGACGGTATGGATACGAAATTCCCAATTAAGTCGTTACAACTTCTCAAAAAAACCGGGATCGCTAGAGTTCTTATAAAATTTTCAGATGATCCATATGCTGGCCTACCGTATGATGATGACACAAAAGAACAAATACGGATGATTACAAACAAAAACTTTTATAATACGAGCACTTCCAATGAATTAACAAATATAGAAATGAATTTTACAGCAGCCAAAAACGTAACTTTCCCTAAAGATTTACCTCTTTTGTTATTTGTTCAGGCGAAAAGTGAAGGCATTGAAAAAAATTGGATACCATTGCATGAAGAGCAAGTCAAAAATTCAGTTCATGGAAAAGTAATCACATTGGACGGTGACCATTACTTACACCATACAAGATCACAAGAAATTGTTGAAAACCTAAAAGAATTTATGGATAACTGATAGTTATAGCATCTTACCTCTTTGTTGTTAGAGGTAAGATTTTTTATTGAAATTCATGAAAATAAAATACCTCCCCCAATGAAGTCGCTTTAAGTAGCAATCTAATTGTCCCATTCTTTTACATGGATGTAATCCATACTTCGATAAGCGTTGAATAGCTTCCTGTTTATAATCAGATAGTAGTGATTAATGAAACAGGTTAGGAGTATCTTGTATGAAAAACTATCAATTTATTGCTTTACTAGTAGTAACAACCTTTTTAATGGGTTCATCGTTTGCTATCGTAAAATTAGGATTACCGTATTCATCACCATTATTATTGGCTGCCCTTCGATTTATGCTGGCAGGGATTCTAATGGTCATTGTTGTCATGATTTTCAAAAGACCTCATCCGACCTCAAAGAGAGAATGGCTCAAGCTATGCATCATCGGAGCATTTCAAACGGCTGGTGTAATGGGGTGTATTTTTTTAAGTCTACGCACCATTACAGCAAGTGAATCATCTATTTTAACATTTACAAACCCTTTACTCGTTGTCATATTTGCCACCATTTTTACCAAAGTACGCTATCGTTTCTATCAGTGGATCGGGGTTGTGCTTGGCTTAATCGGAGTGATCATTACAATGGGGGCACAAGTTGAATTGAAAATAGGTCTTCTATTTGGACTTTTATCCGCTGTATTTTGGGCGATTGCAACACTTTTAGTGAAAACATGGGGAATGTTCTTTGATACATGGGTTTTATCAGCCTATCAAATGCTGTTTGGGGGCTTACTCCTTTTGCTAGGAAGTGTCGTGTTAGAGCAACCATACTTTATTGTCAATCCACAGTCATTATTGATTTTGTTATGGCTTAGTATTTTTTCTTCCATCATTCAATTTGCAGGCTGGTACTATCTTCTTCAAAATAGTGATCCAGGAAAAACAAGTGCCTATTTATTTTTAGCACCTTTTTTTGGGGTGCTAACAGGATGGGTAGTATTAGACGAAACGTTACATGAATCGTTAGTGGTTGGTGGGTTATTTATCATTAGTGGGATTTATTTAGTAAATCGTACTTTTAGTAGAATAAAGGGCTAGTGGGGCAATCCAAAAGCCCTCTATTCTTCTAGCTGTCTAAATGAAATACCTCTTTAAAACCTCTTTTACCTTTCTCAGTCACTTTAATGGCGCGAATAGATGGTACACGTGTAAGCCAGCCGAGGTTTAATAATTGGTTTAATAGACCATGGCCTAGTGCACCTGCTAAATGGTAACGTCGTTCACTCCAATCTAAACAAGCAGGTGAAAAGGAGCGTCGTTTTCTTTTTAAAGCAGCTAGATCCATCCCGAATGTAGTAAAAAATAAAGTGCCTTCATCTGTCAGGATAAATTGTTTGTCCTCTAATTTTAGATAGCCTGCATCCACCATTGACTCTGTTAATTGGACACCTAATTTACCAGCTAGATGGTCATAGCAAGTTCTAGCATCCTGCAATAATTTCATTTGGCTAGATTGTTTTAAAGAACGTACTTCAGGTGGCGGTGAGATGACGAGAAAAGACTCAAGAAATTGAGCAATGTCCTCACCAGCTAATTGAAAATAACGGTGCCGCCCTTGTTTTTCAACTTTAATCAGCTTTCCTTCTACTAATTTAGCAAGATGAAAGCTAGCAGTTTGTGGTTTAATGGCAGCCATATACGCCAGTTCACTAGCTGTATGAAAACGCCCGTCCATCATGCTAGCAAGAATGGTTGCTCTTGACCTTTCGCCAAGAAGTGCCGCTACCTCCGCCATGTTTGGATTAATTCCCATATGTCACAATCCTTTCAGTTTTCTATATTTTGATTTTAGTTAATTTCATTATCGTTTACAATAAAAGTAATAGAGGAGGAGAAATAAATGGAAACCTATTATGCAGTGATTTTTACATCTCAAAGAACTAAACAGGATGGGGAGGGCTATGGCAAAATGGCTGACCTCATCGATGCCCTAGCACAGCAACAGCCTGGTTTTCTGCGTGTTGAAAGTGTCAGGAACGAGGAAGGAAAAGGCATTACGGTGTCCTATTGGGAATCGCTAGAGGCTATTCAAGCATGGAAAGATAATGCCAAACATTTAACCGCACAACACTTGGGACAAGATAAATGGTACGCGAACTATAAGGTGGAAATTTGCCAAATGATAAAAGATTACTCTTTTGTGAAATAAAATGACGAGTGAGAAGGAGGTCTATTTTTTATGACAATTGCTGAGGAATGGCATGAGCTAAGACAAAAATTTCATCCTTCAGATCCGATAACGATTAATCAGATGCATGTTTTCAAAGAGCGATTAAAGCAGGAGCAGCAAACGGAAGAAACGTTAAGGCTACTAGTAGAAGTCTATTGCTTGCTTAGGATGTACCTAGAGGCTTATCAGCTTTTTACGACCATTATGAATAAAGCTGATAAAAAAGATCGAAAAAAATATGGTGTTCTGCAAACCTACATAAATCAACCAAATTTGGTGAATCCTCTGCTACCACGAAAAATAAACGACCAACAGCCAACTCAAACAATCATTCCAACCTTTAAATATGTTCCTAAACCGCTTGAGGCGAAAATTTTTGAAACAGGTGAAATCGTTGTCTGTGATTGCTGTCAACAGCAAGTGGATGTCTATTACACAGGAGGTATTTACGCTATTGAGGATGTAGATTATCTTTGTCCTTCTTGCATCCACAGTGGAGAGGCTGCCCAAAAATATGATGGCTCTTTCCAGCAAGATTTAATGGATGATGAACAGGTTACTAACCCTGCCTTTGTACAAGAAATTCTCTATCGAACGCCCGGCTACGTAAGCTGGCAGGGCAATAATTGGGTAGCTCATTGTTCGGACTATTGTGCGTTTATCGGCTATGTTGACTGGAGTGATATAGTGGAGCTAGGTATTGAGGATCAATTTGATAATTATACAGGCTTTTCGAAAGAGGAGCTTTCAGCATCGTTAATGAACAATGGTCATCATCAAGGCTATTTATTTCAGTGCTTGGAATGTGACCGTTATGTGCTCTATTCAGATTTTAGTTAATCGCTGTTAGAGGAGGTAGAGAGGTGGAACAATTTCTTCAACGATATATGTATTCATGGCGTTTGAATGGCTGGCTGATGCATGATATTTTTTTATGTATCGTGTTGGGATTAGGATTTTTACTGTTATTGTTTATCGTCATTAAACGTAAAAGCCTTGTTATTTCTAGCATTTTACTAGTTGTATTTATAGTGGTTAGCAATCTAGTCATGATTGTTTTTGGCTTAGCGGGGAGAAGCTTTCCTATAAAATCTGATTCGCCCATTTATACAGATGATTCACAACACATCGCTGTCCAAATGGTGCAGGGCTCTGAAAATAATGGAACATCGAATGGCATTACGCATTTGCTTGCTCATTATCTCATTGTGGCTGTGAATTTAGAGACAGGTGAAAAGCAATGGACAAAATCAGCTTCCCATAAAGATACATTGATTGGGAATTTTATGGGTGGTCTTCTTGTTCATCATCGTGATGATGAGTTTGGTCAATTGTCACTGTTAGATATAGCAACAGGAAAGGAAATACTTTCTGAACAAGAATTTCGTCAGCAATATCAGCCATTAATAGATAAATTAAGTAATGGTGCACATCAGATGGTTATTTTACAAAATAATTTATATTTGGAGGGTGTCGATGGCAAATTCTATCACTTTGATGGTGAAACTTTAAGTGAGAACCCAAAAGCTCAAGATTTCCTAACAGCTCGTTTCTTCATTGAGACAGGGTTGCCTGGATATTTTGCCACACACCCACAGTCTGTAGAGGACTATCAGGTAATTCAAGATTTTAGTCAGGCTGTTCTAACAGAGCCTGCCATTCAAGCCTACCAAAATTTAGAACCTAAAGTGATTGATGTGGATATCGCAAAAAAAACAGCTCTCGTGTCTTATCGTCAAACACAGCGGGAAAGTGCTGACCATATGGTTTTGTTTTATGATATGAATAATCATCAAGTATTGTGGGAAGAAAATATAGGTGTTATCAATCCTGACCAACAACAACCTGGTATACGTACATTAGAGGAGACCTATGTTATTCAAGCAGGTGACAGATTATTAGTATTGGATAAAGAAACGAAAAATAGGAATGTTCAATATCATCTGCGGTGGAATCGACCTATTGATTAGTGGCGAATGCCAATGCTTATCCTTTTGACAACAAGTTAAAACCATCTATTTGAAAAAACTGTTCATTTTTCGATTCTGTAAAAAAGGAGTATAATTTAATAGGAAGAAACTCTATGTAAAAGGATGACGTACAAACATGAATGAGCAATTAGTGGATTGGATTATACGCTTTCAAAGGGATAAAGATATTGAAGCACTCGCCCATTTAAAAGACTATTGTTATGAGATGATTGAGCCTTTGATTGAGGAATTTACTATGAAATATGGTGAAGAGGCAGGGGAGCTCCTGCATTTAAAATGGGATAAACGGTTTTATTTTATTTTTACGAAATATCAGGTCAATGTTGGACTACCTTTAGATACCTTCGTTCAAAATACGTACCGTTTTTATTTCATGCAAGTGTTAAAAAAGGCAGGCTATTTGTGACAGAAAAATCCCTTGATTTGTGTAAAAGCAAATCAAGGGATTTTTGTTTTATTGGTAAAGCAAATCTTCTGCTAGGTTAGTAAATATCTCACCGATAATCGTTTCTTCCTCATATACTGATGAGCCTGTATTTTCTTCAGGTTGAGCAAAAGGAACATGGGCGATTACTTGTGTTTGCAGTAAATCTGCTAACTGATCGGCTCCACCTTGTCCAAACAGATAGTTTTTTTGACCATCTGCTCCTTCAAAATAAGCCATGTTTTCAACAACACCAAGAATAGTATGTTTCGTATGTTGAGCCATCAAGCCTGCACGGGATGCGACGTGAGAAGCAGCAAGATGTGGTGTTGTTACAATGATTTCCTGTGCCTGAGGAATCATGGCTGCCATATCAATGGCCACATCGCCTGTCCCTGGTGGTAAATCTATCAGAAGATAGTCCAAGTCTCCCCATAATGTGTTGACAAGGAAATTACGAATCCATTTGTTGAGCATGGGGCCACGCCACATAACAGGCTGGTTGTCATTGGTAAAAAAGCCCATCGACATTAATTTAACCCCATGACTTTCTACTGGAATAGCTGTTTGGTCAAGCATAGTAGGTTTTTGGTCAATATTCATCATAGCAGGAATACTAAAGCCATAGATATCCGCATCAAGTATTCCTACCCGTTTGCCGAGACGGGCAAGGGCGACTGCTAAATTAATGGTCACAGTCGATTTCCCAACACCGCCTTTACCACTTGTGATGGCAATGAATTGCACACCAGAATTAAGCAGTAGCATATTCGGCATTCCTTGCTCTGTCACATTTTTCGCTTGTAGAGACGCAGTTAATGTGCGACGTTCCTGATCTGTCATAGCCCCAAAGGTAATGGCAACACTGGAGGCACCAATCGCTTGTAATGCTTTTTCCACATCATGCTGGATCTTCGCTTTTAAAGGACAACCTGGAATGGTTAAAATAATATCCAGCGATAGATGGGTGCCGTTTATTTGAATATTACGCACCATATTCAATTTGACGATACTCTGATGAAGCTCTGGATCTTCTACTTGTTGTAATGCGTTGATAACATCTTCTTTTACTAACATGTCGGAACCACCTTATTCTTTTAAGCCTTTGCCAAGTCCCTTTAAGAAATGGACTCCAAAATTGAGCGCACGATTGACATCTGGATCATTTAACATTTTCATAAGCTTAAAGGCACTTACTTTTTCATTGGATTCAAGTGCTTTGCTCGCTTCATCTACACCTGAATTTAAGCCGTCAATTAGCTTAGTCGTTGTTTCTGGATTGAGCTCCGTCAATGCTCCTGCAACGCCCATTAAATTATTAATAATATTGGTTACAGGCTTACGAGTTAATTGTCCAAGTGCAATATGGGCCACATCCTCTTTCGCTTCTAGTAGCTTCATTGCTGCTTCTAGTGCACCTATATCATTCAATTCAGCCATAATACTAAACACTTGATTAACGGCTTCTTCATTATCAGAAAGCAGTTCTTTTAGATTGTCTAATTTTTGTTCCTTTAGTTGTTCTTCCGTCAATTGTTGTTTTTTAATGCTTGTAATAGGTACAGCCATGCTCTCACTCTCTTTCGTTAATAGTTGTTAAGTGAACGTAGCCAGGACGATTCCATTTCCGATGAACCTCAACACCATTTTGAGGATGACGCTTTTTATAGCGTGGGTTCGTACGAGGAAGTGGTGATTTTCCTTTTGCTTTTAGCACTTCAACTCGTACTTTTGTTTGTTTATAAGCTGGTGTTGATGTATTCACATCTGCTGCAGGGCCCGTTAAGAAGTTGATAGCTGAATCTTTATTAACGGAGTTCATCGGTAAAAATAATTCGTTTCCTTGCACGCGATCTGTGACAAGAGCATTTAGCTTTAATGCACCATAAGGAGATACTAAACGAAGTAAGGCTCCATCTGCAATACCTCGTTCCTTCGCCAGTTCCGGTGATACTTCAACGAAAATATCAGGTACTTTCGATTGAATACCTTTTGATTTATTTGTTAGATTTCCTTCATGGAAGTGTTCAAGCATACGACCATTATTAATAAGACAATCGTACTGTGCCTCATATTCCACAGGTTGCACCCAATCATTTAAAGCAAAACGAGCTTTTTTATCAGGGAAATTGAAACCATCTTCATATAGTAAAGGTGTATCTTTACCATCATGGCTACCCCAGCAGAAGCTACCCCAGCCTTCTAAGACATCATAGTTAGCTTGTGAGAAGAGGGGGGACAGGCTGGTCATTTCATCAAAGATGTCACTTGGATGATCATAATGCCAATCTGCTCCTAAACGACGAGCAACCGCTTGCAAGATTTCCCAATCTGCTTTCGATTCACCAAGTGTTGGTAATACTTGATAGAGGCGTTGAACACGACGTTCTGTATTCGTGAATGTACCTTCTTTTTCAAGGGAAGGCGCAGCAGGTAAAATCACATCTGCATATTGTGCTGTACGTGATAGGAAACAATCTTGGACAACAAAAAAGTCTAGTTGTGAAAGCACCTCATCTACATGGTTGGCATTACAATCAACAAGCGCCATATCTTCGCCCACTAAATACATGGCTTTCATTTTACCTTCCATAATCGCATCTAACATTTGCATATTAGTTCGACCTGGTTGCGACTGAATTGGGACACCGTAAGCTTTTTCGAATTTTGCACGCGCTGCCTCATCTGTTACCTTTTGATAACCTGGCAAGAGAGTTGGTAGTGTACCCATATCACAGGCACCTTGCACATTGTTATGACCACGAAGAGGGTAGGCACCCGCACCTGGACGACGATAGTTCCCAGTTGCTAAAAGTAAATTTGAAATCGCTGCGGATGTATAAGAGCCACCAGTATTTTGTGTTACACCCATGCCCCAAAGCACACATGTACCATCTGCATCACGAATCATTTCAGCCACTTCGATCAATGTTTCTTTACTAATACCCGTCATTTCTTGCGCATAATCAAGTGTATATGTTTCAAGTACTTGTTTAAAATCATCATAATGAAGGACGTTTTCTTGAATAAAGGCTTCATCGTGCCAACCTTGGTCAATGATATATTTGGTAACGGCCATTAACCAAACTTGGTCAGTACCTTGCTTCGGACGCATAAAGATGTCAGAACGCTCAGCCATTTCATGTTTACGAATATCCGCAACAATTAATTTCTGACCATGTAATTTATGTGCACGTTTCACACGTGTTGCTAAAACAGGGTGTCCTTCAGCCGGGTTAGCCCCAACAATGATGACAAGACCAGCCTTGGCAATATCTTTGATCGTACCCGCGTCACCACCTAAACCTACTGTACGTAATAAACCGTCAGTAGCAGGGGATTGACAATAACGGGAACAATTATCGACATCATTTGTTCCAAATAACTGACGTGCCATTTTTTGAATTAAGTAATTCTCTTCATTTGTAATTTTAGAAGATGAGATAAAGCCGACAGAACCAGGACCAAATTGCTGCTGAATACCACCAAGCTTTGTGGCAATTAAATCGAGTGCCTCATCCCATGATGATTCAACAAATTCATTATTTTTACGAATAAGAGGTTTAGTAATTCGTTCCTCAGAATTAACGAAGTCCCAACCAAATTTCCCTTTGACACAAGTAGAAATTGCGTTAACGGGACCTTCGGAAGGTTGTACTTTTAAAATTTTACGGTCTTTTGTCCAAACTTCGAATGAACAACCTACACCACAGAAAGTACATACTGTTTTTGTTTTTCTAGTACGTTTACTACGCATAGCTGCTTCCACTTCAGAAACGGCAAAAATACCGCTATAGCCCGGTTCAACTTCCTTAATTAAACTGATCATTGGATCTAACATATCCTGTTTCAGACCAGTCATAAATCCAGCCTCTCCAAGCATGGATTTTTCCATTAAGGCATTACATGGACAAACGGTTACACATTGACCGCAACTTACACAGGAAGAATCATTAATTGCTACGCCAGTATCCCATATGACGCGTGGTCTTTCGGCTTCCCAATCGAGGGATAATGTTTCATTCACCTGTAAATTTTGACAAACCTCTACACATTGACCACAAGCGATACATTGGTTAGGGTCATATCGATAAAACGGGTGTGACATGTCCACTTCATGAGGTTCCACTTTCGGTTGGTAAGGATATTTTTGATGCTCAATTTCCATCATTTCAGCCGTGTTGTGTAATGCACAATTTCCATTGTTATTATCACAAACTGTACAGTACAGTAAATGATTTTCGAGTAGACGATCCATCGCTTCTGTTTGTGCTGCTTTTGCTTTGTCAGAAGTTAATAAAACATTCATGCCGTCTACTGCCTTTGTGGAGCAGGAACGAACTAATTGACCGTTCACCTCCACGATACATGTATCACATGTTTCGATTGGATCAACAGCAGGCACATGACAGATCTGTGGATGCGGAATGTCATGCTGATTAATGGTATCAAGGATTGTAGCTCCTTCTTTTACATCATACGATACGCCATTAATATTAATTTGAGTCAAGATAACTTCCTCCTTTTGCACTTTGAGACTAATCGGACAACATGTTGCAGCTTAAGACAAAAAGGGAATAACAAATCGAGTTGGTTATTTTTGAAAAGATTGTCTTGTTATCATTGTAATTCCCAATTGTTCTTGAAGCTACCTCAAAATAGGCAAATTGCTAGATCATAACAAGTTATCCATGTCTCGGTTTTTAAAAAAATAAAAAATCCACCATGAAATAACATGTCCAAGACATGCTAATGATTCATGGTGGATAAAATTCTTAGCAGGCCTTGCTAAAAACTCAATCTACTTTTATTTTTTAATAACAATAGAATTTAAATATTAAAAACACTATGCAACATCGTGACATAGGGATCAAAATAAATCAATTCCATTTGTGATATGAATATTATAGCTCTTTCCTTCAAAATGAACAATATTTATCATAAAATTTATTAAATGAGAATTATTATCAAAAAGTATTTTCTCTTTTATTTTTTTAAAAGTTGCTATATCATTAACAAACTGTAAGGGTGACCCTCATAACCATTTACCTAAAAAAGTTTAATTACGATGGGAGAATCGTTGCTATGTCTAAAAAAATACACGAATTTAATGACATGATTCGAAAGTTACGCAAGGAAGTATTTGGTAAAGGACCTGAACGTATTCATACCGTTTTTGTCGAGAATATGGCTGTATCTACTTTATACGGTAATATCACACCGACAGAAAAATTTATTGCCAGTACACCAGAAGGGTTAAAAATGGTGCATGCTGCAAGGACGAGTATGATTCAGGATTTATATACGCAATCACCACCAGAGGGTATGGAAGAATTGATGGGTAGCAAACTACTCCACCTATTTTCAGATATTAAAATTGAAGAGGATTTTGCGATTTCCGTCTTTGTTTTTGAAAAGAATATCAGTGAATAAAGGGGATGCCTTATGGAGCGAGCAATAACAAGGAAAATTGTGCGAGTTGAAGGACAGCAAGTGAAAGAAATGGATGATTTAATCGTCTCAGAATACGCGGTGACCGTAAAAATTAATCAGCAAGAATTTGTCACGATGGTATGTACACCAGAGTATGTAGAAGATATGGTCATCGGCTATTTAGCTTCTGAACGAGTGATTCGTAGCTTTGAGGATATTGAGGAAATTTGGCACCAAGAAAAAGAAGGCTTTGTGCATATTAAAACAAAGCATGTCAATCCTTATTATCAGCAGACGCAAAACAAACGCTATATTACCTCTTGCTGTGGGATGAGTCGACAAGGATTTGTTTTTACGAATGATGCATTAGCAGCAAAAAAAATGGAAGACGTTCAGGTGCAAATGTCGACTGAGGATTGCTTCCGTTTAATGCATGCGATGCAGGATGGTGCCGACATTTTTAAGAAAACGGGTGGTGTGCATAATGCTGCACTATGTGATGTCAATGGCATTGTGTTAAGTCGTATGGATATTGGACGCCACAATGCTTTAGATAAAATTTACGGCTATTGCTTACGCAATAACATCCGTATGCAAGATAAAATAATTGTTTTTAGCGGACGAATATCGTCGGAGATTTTACTCAAAGTCTCCAAAATAGGCTGTGCCATTGTGCTGTCTAAATCAGCTCCAACTGAATTAGCCTTGCAATTGGCTGAGCAGCTTGGCATTACGACGGTAGGCTTTATCCGACAGCATTCATTGAATATTTATACACATCCACACCGCATCCTATTACCAGCTCAGAATGTACTGAAAGAAGGAGATTAAATGACGAATCTACAAGACCAATTACACAGACCGTTAAGAGATTTAAGAATATCCGTAACAGATCGCTGTAATTTTCGTTGCCGCTATTGTATGCCAGCTGAGGTATTTGGTCCAGATTATGCATTTTTACCGTCTGATAAAATATTAAATTTTGATGAGATAGAACGATTAGTAAAAATCTTTGTTTCATTAGGCGTGAAAAAGGTGCGAATTACGGGCGGCGAGCCATTGCTACGTCGTGATTTGCCCGAATTAATTGCCCGTATTCACCATATAGAGGGTGTAGAAGATATTGCTTTAACAACCAATGGCTCTTTATTAAAAAAATATGCACAGCCATTGGCACAAGCAGGCTTATCTCGAGTCTCAGTTAGTCTAGATTCACTTGATGAAGAACGTTTTTTCGAGATGAATGGTCATCGGGGCAAGGTATTGCCGGTGTTAGAGGGAATTGAAAAGGCAGCAGAAGCGGGTTTACAAGTAAAAATTAATATGGTTGTTCAAAAAGGCAAGAATGACCAAGACATTGTTACAATGGCTCAATTTTTTAAAGAAAAACAGCATATTTTACGCTTTATTGAATATATGGATGTAGGGAATTCGAACGGTTGGCGTTTAGATGATGTGGTGTCCAAAAAAGATATCATTGAGCATATCCATCAGTTTTCTCCATTACAGCCAGTGGCTCCAAATTACAGGGGGGAAGTGGCAACGCGCTTTCAATATCAAGATGCACAAGGTGAGGTTGGTGTGATTTCGTCTGTGACAGATTCTTTCTGCTCCAATTGCTCCCGTGCTCGTCTCTCAGCAGAAGGATCATTATACACTTGTTTATTTGCAACTGAAGGCACTGATTTAAGAGAGCTGTTACGATCAGGGCAAGATGATGCAGCCATCATCAAATGTATTACGAACGTTTGGGAAACAAGAAATGATCGTTATTCAGATGAACGCAATGAACAAACAATGGCAAAAAGGAAAAATTCAAAAATTGAAATGTCTCACATTGGGGGGTAGTGTGTAAAAAAACAGAAAAAATCGGCAAAACGATGCCGAATTTTTCTGTTTATTTATGCACAAAGGTGCCACTTTTTCCACCTGTTTTTTCAACAAGATAGGTTTCTTTAATGACCATTGTTTTATCAACGGCTTTGCACATATCATAAAAAGTTAAGGCAGCAATCGACACAGCAGTAAGGGCTTCCATTTCAACACCAGTTTTCCCACTACATTTGACAGTGGCTTGAATATGGAGCTCATAGCCATTCTCCGCCTTTTCATAGTCAAACTGGAAATCTGTGCCCTGTAGCATGATAGGGTGGCACATAGGAATGATATCGGCCGTTTTTTTAGCACCCATAATCCCTGCAATTTGAGCAACTTGCGTCGGATCACCTTTTTTAATGCCACCTTGTTGGATGGCTTCATAGACTGCATCCGATAAAATAATCGTACTGCGAGCAATAGCTGTACGTGTCGTGATTTCTTTTGCAGATATATCGACCATTTTAGGACGACCTTCTTCGTTCCAATGTGTAAAATTATTCATCGTTAAACTCCTTTTTAGTCGTTTGTGACCAATCTTGTTGTGCGTTGATATTGACAAATGTTGGGCTATTGTCATCAAAAGGAACGTAGCAAACACGAATTTGCTCTAACAGCACTTTCATACTTCGCTTGTTTTGTTCCGTTAATTGCTTTGCCCTTGGTAAAGCTGTACGTCGATATAATGCCGCCAATGGTTGATCCCGTAGCGCTTGCGTAGGAACAATAGCATCATAGGCGTCATCAATCAGCCCTACTATTTTTTTGATAAAATTGGCATTCATATAAGGCATATCGCTCGCTACGACAAAAAACCATTCCACATCAGGGTAGGCTGTCATGATAGAATGCAAAGCAAAAAGTGGGCCTTGATGTGGCTGCTTTTCGATGATCCATTGGACGTTTTCCTGCCCAAATTGATGTTGTAAGTGCGCGTTCGTAGCAATAATGATAGGATCTAGCCGATTTTTTTGCAAGGCTGTGAGACTATGTTTATATAAAGGCTGCCCAGCAAACAGCTCAAACATTTTAGGCTGACCATAGCGAGAGGATTGACCACCAGCTAATACAACTCCAGCAATTTTCATAGGCGATTCAACTCACCGACAAAATGTTGGACAGTAGGAAGAATGAGCTTCATCATAGCCAATGTCACCGCATTTGTAGAACCTGGTAAAACATAAATAGCGGTTTGCTGACGGCTTCCAGCAGTGGCTCGACTAAACATTGCTTTTGGGCCAATTTCTTCATAGCTGAGAGTTCGAAATAATTCACCAAACCCCATCATTTCTTTTTCAAAAAGAGGCAGAATGGTGTCGTAGGTTTGGTCTCTTGGTGTAAATCCTGTTCCACCCGTGACGATAATGGTATTGATTGTGTGATCACTGCACCATTTCTTGATATGATTGGCAATATCCAGTGGTTCATCCTTTGTTAGCTGGTAGTCGACTACTTCAAATGTAGCTTCTTGAAGTAAGGATTGAATGCGCTGACCAGCATGATCATCTGCTTTAGTGCGTGTATCACTGACCGTTAAAACAGCTACTTGGATTAGTTGCTGTTGATGTGTGGGATGCACAGTAAAAGACCTCCTTCAAACGTATTTTGCTGAAAAACATTGCTTTTATTATAATGCTATAAATGAAAAGGTCAAACGAAAATTCAAAGAAAGAAAGGCCTCATACTTATGCAAAATAGATATTCTAGACAACAATTATTTCATCCCATCGGACAAACAGGGCAGCAGTCCATTCAACAAAAACACGTCCTAATCATTGGTGTAGGTGCATTAGGGAGTGCTAACGCAGAAGCACTTGTGCGCGCTGGTATTGGCAAGCTGACCCTCATTGATCGTGATTACGTAGAGTGGAGTAATTTACAAAGACAGCAATTATATACAGAGCTAGATGCACAAGAAAAAATGCCAAAAGTCATCGCAGCTAAAACAAGACTTCACAGCATCAACTCAGAGATAGAAATCAATACTGCTATTATGGACGCTTGTACAGAGTCCTTGCTGCCATTATTAGAAGATGTCGATGTGATGGTCGATGCAACCGATAATTTTGATGTCCGTTTTCTCATGAATGACCTTGCACAAAAGTCTCGTATTCCCTGGGTATATGGTTCTTGCGTTGGTAGTTATGGTGCGACCTATACGATTGTACCAGGCAAAACACCATGTTTGCATTGCTTGTTACATGTCATGCCACATACAGGAATGACTTGTGATACGGTAGGTATTATTAGCCCAACAGTTCAAATCGTTGCAGCTTATCAAGTGGCAGAGGTTTTAAAATTGCTCGTTGGTGATGAGAAAGCCTTGCGAAAAAGCTATTTAACGTTTGATGTTTGGCAAAATCAACACTATGAAATCAATGTGGAAAAAATACGGCAAGCTGATTGTCCATCTTGTGGTAATCAACCAACATACCCTTATTTATCCTATGAAAATCAAACTAAATTACAGATACTTTGTGGACGAGACGCAGTACAAATACGCCCTCCGAAGCCAATTCACTATTCGTTTGAGCAGTTGGCAAATCAGCTTCGTCCCTATGGTGAAATTCAGGTAAATCCTTATTTGCTTTCCTGCCAAGCTGACGATTACCGAATTGTGATTTTCCAGGATGGGCGCGTAGTGATACATGGTATACAAAATATAGAAAAAGCGAAAAGCATTTATTATCGTTTATTAGGATAAAGGAGTGTGCCAAATGATAGAAAAAAGACAACCAATCCCTGTGGCAGAAGCGGTTCATCGTGTAATGGACTATGCCTTCCCAGCAAAAAAAGAGCTTGTACCATTAACACAGGCCCATGGACGTTTTATAGCAGAAGCTGTTCGAGCTGATCATGATGTGCCCGCATTTGATCGTTCTCCTTATGATGGTTACGCTATTCGCTCCATTGATAGTAAAGAAGCCTCCGCAGAACATCCAGTCCGCTTTCAGGTTGTGGGGGAAATTGGCGCAGGCTATGTCTATGACGAAGTAGTTGGTCATAGACAAGCTGTCCGCATTATGACAGGTGCGCCAATCCCACAAGGGTGTGATGCAGTAGTCATGCTAGAATTAACCCATACTTTCGAAGAAAATCAACAAATGTGTATGTCGATTAAACGGAATTTTGAAGCGGGGACCAACATTTCGTATAAAGGGGAAGATGTGCAGCAAGGCGCTGTTCTCATTGAAAAAGGTCAATATATTAATCCAGGGGTGATGGCCTTACTCGCTACTTTTGGTTATGAACAAGTACCTGTTTTTCGTAAAACAGTCATTGGTGTGATGGCCACTGGTAGCGAATTACTAGATCCCGGTGAACCTTTACAGCCAGGCAAAATTCGCAATAGTAATGCGTATATGATGATGGCTCAAATTGAGCGCGCTGGAGCAGAAGTTAAATATTTTGGCAAGTTTAGCGATGATCTTGAATTATGTATTGAGAATGTTGAAAAAGCTTTACAGGAAGTTGATATGTTAATTACAACGGGTGGCGTTTCCGTTGGGGATTACGATTACTTACCAGCCATTTATGAAGCGATAAATGCAAAGGTATTGTTTAACAAAGTGGCAATGCGCCCAGGTAGTGTGACTACAGTAGCTGCTCGAGAGGGACAATTATTATTTGGACTTTCTGGAAATCCTTCAGCTTGCTATGTTGGCTTTGAGCTTTTTGTACGTCCGATTATTCGCACTGCCTACAGTAATTCACAGCCCCATTTACGTAGAGAGCAAGCTATTTTAGGTAAGGATTTCACAAAGGCTAATCCATTTACACGCTTTGTAAGAGCACATGCTTATTATGAAAAAGGTCAGTTAGTGGCTGTGCCATCTGGTTTTGATAAGTCGAGTGCAGTTTCCTCTTTAGCATCAGCTAATGCGTTCATCGTCTTACCAGGTGGCTCGCGTGGCTATGAAAAAGGCATGTCAGTAACGGTCTTATTGTTAGAAGATTTGCAAGGAAGTGAGTGGCCTTGGGACAACATCGAAAAATCTTACAGATAGTTGGCTATCAAAATAGTGGTAAGACGACATTGATGGAGCAATTGATTAAGAGAGCGACAACGGAAGGGTTACGAGTAGGAACCATCAAGCATCATGGTCACGGTGGTGTGCCGATGATAGAAGCTTCGAAGGATAGTAGTAGACATGAGCTGGCAGGTGCGAGTGTCACAGCAGTGGAGGGGGAGGGTACTTTACGTATGAGTATTCAGCAAAATAGCTGGCAACTGTCTCAAATACTTGCACTTTATGCGTCCCTTCCAATGGATATCATTCTGGTTGAAGGGTATAAAAATGAACATTATCCGAAGGTTGTGCTCGTACGAACTGCACAGGATCAAGCTTTACTACAGCAAGTATCTCAGATCATTTGTGTGCTCTATTGGCCAAGTTATCCACTGGATTCCTCACTCACTGTCCCAGCCTTTTCGATACATGAAGAAGCGCAATATATGGAGTTTTTATGGAAGGAAATGAGGAGAGAATCATGACGACAGCGTTATTTGAAATTATCAATAAACCCATTGATGTAGAGGAAGTTAGACAAAAGGTTCTGAGTCGAAATGCTGGAGCCATTACACTGTTCATTGGCACCGTGCGTGAAATCACAAATGGTAAAAAAACATTGCACTTGGAATATCAAGCTTATCCTGCGATGGCCATTAAAATGTTTGAACAAATTGCGCAGGAAATACAAGAGCAGTGGCCAGAAGCGAAAGTAGCCATTACCCATCGTGTAGGTCATTTAGATATTGCTGATATTGCTGTAGTCATTGCCGTATCATCACCACATCGTAAAGTCGCTTACATGGCGAATGAGTATGCGATTGACCGTATTAAGCAAATTGTGCCAATATGGAAAAAAGAGCATTGGGAGGACGGTACGGAATGGATTGGCGATCAATTAGAAAATGTCCCCTATCCGCAAGGGGAACCAGGCATTCAGAAGGAGGAAAATCGTGATTAATATCTTATTATTTGCTCACTTGCAGGAAGCAGTTGGTGCGCCTAAGCTAACTGTAGAGCTGTCAGATGTGACAGTGGCTGAATTGAAAGAGTGGATGGAACAGCACTATCCACAGCTATCATTACAGCAAATGATGACAGCGATTAATGAGGAATTTGCAACGGATACAACGATCATTAAGTCTGGTGACACAATCGCTTTTATTCCACCTATCAGTGGGGGATGAGAAAAAGAGGTAGTTGGATTGAACCAACTACCTCTTTTATACTTTTAGAAGATGAATGCTAAGTAGCAAAAGGAAGGAAATAGCCATCATGCACAAAACCCATGTCCAGGCAAGGGTCATGTTACCCGCATCAATCGCCATATAAATAGCGAGTGGTGTTGTTTGTGTTTTCCCTGGAATATTCCCCGCAAACATTAAGGTAGCCCCAAATTCACCTAAAGCTCGAGTGAAGCTTAAAATCCCGCCAGACACGAGTGCCTTTAATGCAAGAGGAATTGATACAAAAAGAAAGACCTGCCGTTCATTAGCCCCATCCACACGTGCTGCATGTTCAATATCGCGATCAACAGAGGCAAAGCCTGTTTTAGCCGATTGATACATTAATGGAAAGGCAACAATGGTAGAAGCGATAACCGCCGCCCACCATGTGAACATGACGGGCTGATCGAATAGCCAAATAATAAAATTTCCTAATAGACTATTTTTCCCGAAAATGACGATGAGCAGGAAGCCTACTACAGTAGGAGGTAATACTAAGGGTAACAATAATACGGTTTCTAGTACTAGCTTGCCTTTAAAATGGTGGGTTGCCATCCATTTGCCCATGAAAATACCTGCTATGATCGCGATAATGCCTGCGACGAAGGCAATCTCAATGGAAAGTCTAAGTGGAGACCAGAAATCGGTACTCATTTTTTATTGAGCTCCTTTAAACCCATACTTTTTAAAGACATTCATAGCCTCATCACTTTGTAAAAAGTGATAAAAATCTTCTGCTTCTTGCGCATACTTACTCGCTTTTAGCACACCTACAGGATAAATAATTGGTGCGTGTGTAGCATCATCTGCAGTTGCAATGACATCGACTTTATCAGATACTAGGGCATCCGTTTTATAGACGATTCCTGCATCCACATTTTCTGTTTCTGTGTACGTAAGTACTTGACGTACGTCTTTTGTATACACCACTTTAGATTCAAGTGAATCCCAAAGTTGCATATGCTTTAATGTGTCCACACCATACTGTCCAGCAGGAACCGTTTCAGGTGTACCGAGCGCGATTTTCCCTGCTTGTTGTAAATCTTCGAAGGATTGGATTTGTTTTTCATTGTCTTTTGGCACGATTAAGACTAATTCATTCGCTAAAAGATCCATTCCTTGCTTTTGATCAATCATTTCTTTCTCTACAAGTGCATCGAATTTATCTTCCGCTGCAGAAAAGAAAAGATCTGCAGGAGCACCCTGTAAAATTTGCTGTTGCAATGCACCTGAACCACCAAAGTTATAGAGGATTTTAATCGTATCATGCTCTTCTTCATAAGTTGTTTTAAGCTCTTCTAAGGCATCCTGTAAACTTGCTGCTGCAGAAATTGTTAATTCAACGGGTTTGTTTGCTGCCACCTCTTTTTCTTGGTTACCACAGCCTACTAATAGACCAACTAGTAATAATAGTGTCGCAAATAAACTATAAAATTTTTTCACTATGATTGTACTCCTTTTATAACTCGTTATAACAAGACATAGCTAATTATAATCAGTTATAAGTAAAAAAGAAAGATAGTGTTGGAAGAAAATTTCAAGATGTTCATCAAGCTATAAATGCGTTACCATGTAAAGAGAGGTTTATAGGAGGAGAATGTTTATATGTCACAAGATCAATCCTATACGATTGAAGAAGTTGCACAATTATTAAAGGTTTCGAAATTAACCATTTATGATTTGGTGAAAAAGGGAGATTTGCCAGTTTTCCGTGTGGGGCGGCAAATGCGAGTAGATCGTGCGGACTTGCAAGCCTATATACAAAAACGTAAAACAGGTACCACTCCAGCTATGTCCCCTGTAGCTACTTCACCTAAAAATCAGTCGAAAATTATTATTAGTGGCCAAGATTTAGTGTTGGATATAGTAGCAAAATATCTTGAGAAAAGACAAACAATGAAAGTATTACGTTCACATGAAGGTAGTTTTAATGGTGTCATGGCGATGTATCATGGCGACTGTAATATTGCGAGTTTACATATGTTTGATGGAGATACAGGAGATTATAATACGCCTTATGTAAAAAAAATCTTTGTGAGTCATGCCTTTGTCCTCATCAATGTTGTATCACGTAGAGCAGGTTTTTATGTTCAAAAAGGGAATCCATTGCAAATCCACACATTTGAAGATTTTAAAACAAAGTCATTTACATTTATTAATCGTGAGAAAGGCTCAGGTGCTCGCACTTTACTAGACGAGCAATTGCGTATTCATGAAATCGCACCATCCATGATTAAAGGGTATACCCATGAAGAAATGAGCCACCTCGACGTTGCCTCTGCTGTAGCAAATGGATATGCAGACGTTGGAATTGGGATTGAAAAAATCGCCAAGCTCATCCCTGTCGATTTTATACCCGCTGTCAGAGAGCGTTACGACATTGTGTTATTAAAAACGCCTGAAAATCAACAACTAATTGAGGCGGTGAAGGAAATTTTAAACGCACCAGATTTCCAAGCTGAGGTGGCTGCATTAGGTGATTATGACATTTCCCAAATGGGCCAAATTATGTATGAAACACTGTAATCAAAATTTTATATTGAGTTTAACAACGAAATCGATTATAATTTTACTGGGAAATTTTATGGTCGTTATGTCATAGTAATATTGCATAGCTTCTATGGAATTTTGAACGTATATATGGTGAGATGGATAAATTAGTAGGTAAAACTGCTAGAATATTAGCCCATCATAAAATAGCTTGCGTAGTAACCACGCAACTATTTTATGATGGGCTTTTTTATGTATATAGGTATAAAAAAGAGGAGTTGAATCATGTGACCTGGTCAGTATTACATGTCATTGGTATTATTGCTTATGCGATAAGTGGCGCATTTGTTGCGTTACAGGCCAAATATTCTTTTATTGGTATATTTGTGCTTGGACTTACTACATCTTATGGAGGTTCCATTATTCGCAACGTCGTACTGGATATACCAGTATCAGATATATGGGAGCGGCAATCCTTATTAGTTGTTTTAGTCACGCTGACGACTATTTTATTTGTCAAAAGGAATTGGATTCATCACTGGAACCGCTGGGGCTATTTCTTTGATTCGATTGGCCTTGCTTCCTTTGCAATACAAGGAGGATTGTTAGCGCAAAGCCTCCATCATGATCTAGGTATTATTATTCTAGCTTCTATGTTTACTGGTGTTGGCGGTGGCATGATCCGAGATTTGTTAGCGGGGAGAACGCCGCTCGCACTAAGAGAAGAAATCCATGCTGTCTTAACATTTTTGTGTGGGCTTTGCATCTGGGCAGGGTGGAGCAGCCCACTTCAATTGTCAGTCATTGTTATTTTGATTGTGATCATCCGTATGTTATCTGTGAATAATAAATTGAAGCTTCCTTAAAAATTGTTGGACTTGTCCAAGTTTTTTAGCAGGATACTGAAAGTAGGTGATTGAAGGAATGTTTTAAGCTGTTCAATTTAGTATGTTGTGTTTCTTTATGAAGAATATTCTTCTGCTGATTTGTATTTGGAAATTAATCTGAGTGATTGAATGTGTTGGGTATAGAAAACTTCCTAATAAACATACATATCAACATAGTATAATTTTGTTTTAAAAGGACTTCTATAGGGAAGAATCCTTTTTTTTTATGATTTTTAGTAGTTCTAACAAGACTCTATGTAAATACTCATAGACTAAGAACAACGAATGGTAAATATAACATAATTGGTATTTTTTATAAAATAAGGCAGGTTATTTATTGACTATTTATTCCAGGGTGTTTAATATTGTAATTGGAAAATAGATTTGTTTTTATAAGTAAATATCCTTTAATGTAATTTTAAGGAATTTTTACTCTGGGGTTGTGGAGAACATTTTGGGGGCGTGATATGTGATAGAAATTTGTTTAATTAAAGTACCTGTACATATTTCAAATTATTCTGAACTAATGAATTTTGTATGTACAAAAAAAGCAAGAAGAATAGAAGCTTACTTAAATAAAATAGATGCATATAGATCCTTAATAGCTGAATTGTTGATGAAATACTTATTGATGAAGCATTTAAAATGTCATCCTTCTGAAATAAATATCCAAACGAATACATATGGGAAGCCATACTGTATCAATGGAGATTATGAATTTAACATTTCTCATTCAGGTGAATGGGTCATATGTGTCATTGGCAATTGTGATGTAGGAATTGATATTGAAGAGATGAAAGCTAATTACGATGATGAAATAATTAAAAATTATTTTTCACGTATAGAATACGCTTCGTACAATCAAACGCCAACTGAAAGGAAAAAAGAACATTTTTATGATTTATGGACTTTGAAGGAAGCTTTTGTGAAAAATATTGGATTAGGTTTAAGCATTCCTTTAGATTCTTTCTCCATAGAGACTAGTAATAATGAAATTTCAATTGAACAAAATATTAGTCCTTATCCTTATTATTTCAAGCAATATAACTTGATTAATGGTTATAAAATTTCCGTATGCAGTAAAATGAATGAATTTCCATCAGAGCAACAACTAAAGATAAAAGAGTTTTCGGCCTTAGAAAAATATTTTTTGAATAATCTGATATCAGAGGAGGATAAATATTATGAGTAAATTAATACCTCAAGTTTTAAATCTTCTTAAAAATAAAGAACTAACAAAAAATGCAGCGAAACAAATCATTGAATCGGTGAATGAAATTAAAAGTGAGTCTAAACCGA
Organism: Lysinibacillus sp. FSL L8-0126; assembly: GCF_038630385.1. Classification (NCBI taxonomy): domain Bacteria; kingdom Bacillati; phylum Bacillota; class Bacilli; order Caryophanales; family Bacillaceae; genus Lysinibacillus; species Lysinibacillus sp. FSL L8-0126. The sequence goes on from NZ_CP152028.1 coordinate 3,558,180, forward strand.
AAGTAGATAAAAAGATCGCAATTATCGGAATTTCTGCGGAATTACCTGGTGCTAAAAATTTTGATGAATTTTGGAATGTTTTAAGCAATGAACAGGACAAAATAACAGAATTAAGTGATAGTAGGAAAGCGTTGTGTGAGGGATTCCTTGTTAATAATATGGAAAAACTTAAAATTTCAAAGGAGAAGCCGTTTTGGGATGCAGCATGGCTAGATGAAATTGATAAATTTGATGCTGGATTTTTTAATATTTCAGCTGCTGAAGCAAAAGTGATGGATCCACAACAGCGTAGATTCCTTCAAATTGCATACCAATGTTTTGAAGATGCTGGTTATGCAGGGAGTCGTATAAAAAATTCAAATACAGGTGTTTACATTTCAGCAGCTATGACCAATTACTCTGAAGGATTGGCTGAATTCACACCATTAAGTGTTCCAGGTAATATTCCTGCTTTTACGGCCTCAAGAATTTCTTATATTTTTAATTTAAAAGGACCGTCTTATGTTGTGAATGCTACCTGTGCCTCTTCAATGTTGGCAATTCACGAAGCCTGTGTGGGTTTAATGAATAATGATTGTGAAACGGCATTAGTCGGTGGTGTTAATATTTTTCCTTATCCAATAAATAGTGAAAAACTTTTTATGAATGCTGCGGGTATTATGTCTGAGCAACAAAAGTGTAAGCCATTTGACGACTCAGCAAGTGGGATAGGAAGAGGAGAAGGGGCAGTAGCGCTGTTATTAAAACCTTTAGATCAAGCAATAGAAGATAATGATAATATCCACGCTGTTATAATTGCCTCTAAAGTAAATAATGATGGTACTTCAGCAGGTATTACCGCACCAAATCCTAAAGCACATGCAGATTTATTAGCCGAAACTTGGGATTTAGCTGGCATTAAGCCTGAGCAAATTGACTATATTGAAGCGCATGGGACAGGTACTCATTTAGGTGACCCTATTGAAATACGAGGCCTTCAAGAAGCAGTTGAACGAAGTAATAATGATAAACAATTTTTGCCAATTGGTTCTGTGAAGGGAAATATTGGCCACTTACTTGATGGAGCTGCAGGTTTATCGGGTGTAATCAAAGCACTACATGTAATAAAAAAAGGGATAGTTCCACCTACAATAAATTTAGTTGAACCAAATACACATATTGATTTTGTCAATTCTCCAGTTTTTATTCCGACATTACCATTTAATATTAAAAAAAATAAAAAAGAAAATGAACCTATTGTAGCTGGTGTAAGTTGTTTTGGCTTTAATGGTACAAATGTACATTTACTATTAGAGGAAGCTCCAACGAAGACTGAAATCCATAAGAAAGATCATAATAAAAAAGCATATGTTATTCCTTTTTCTGCTAAATCTGAATTATCTTTGCGAGGCACTATTGAACATTTCTCCAATTTAACTGGGGATATGATTAATATAAGTGATTTAGCATATACGATGTGTACAGGTAGGGAGCATCATGAAATAAGAGTAGCCATTATTGCTGAGACAATAGACGATCTAATAGCCGCATGTAAAAATTTAATCAATCTTGATATGGCTAATTGGGAAAAAATTATTGATATGACAACCCATGACGATCACAATATCAAAAAATTGGCAGAAGATTTTATTACAGGTGAAAAATGTAGTTGGCATAAACAATTCCAAGATGAGAAGAATCATAAAATTTCTTTACCTACATACTACTTTGATGAGAAATCTTATTGGTTACAGAGTGAGGCTGGCGTAAAGGCTATAGAGGTAAAAGGAAAAACAAATCTTGAAGAAATCATTCGTTTAGCAGAAATAATCCTAGAAACAGAGAATATTAAGCAGACGGATAGTTTTATATCAGTAGGTGGAAATTCTCTTTCAGGGCTACAATTTATTACTCGTTTGAAAAAACAATTTAAGAGAGACTTTGTATTAGATGATGTATTCCTTACATTTGAACAACTAAGTAAACAATTAAACAATGATCATTCAAAATCAACAGAGGAAATACCTCAAATTAGTGTTGAAAATCATGAATATCCATTATCATACGGTCAAAACAGATTAAGCATTATAGAACAATTAACAGATCAAAAAATGGTTTACAATACTCCGTTTATTTTTAAAGTTAACGGGTTAGTTGACATTGAGAGATTACGCCAAACATTCGATTTACTTTCACAGAGACATGAATCGTTAAGAACAGTTTTTGTAAAGCATGAGAATGGAAATAAACAGAAAATACTGCAAAAACCAAACTATTTATTTGAATACAAAGATTTTCATTTAGAAGATAATGCTGAAGCAAAAGCTATGGATCAAATAAATCGTTGGAAAGAAACTCCGTATGATTTGGAAACGGGACCCCTTTTAAGAGTATTTGTGTATAAAACAGGAAAAGATAAAAGTCTGTTTGCTTTAATGATGCACCATATTATAGTAGATGGCTGGTCATTATCGCTATTATCGGATGAACTTTTCACTTTGTACAATAGTAGTAATAATATACATGAAACATTGCCACAAATAGAAAATACGTATGTAGATTTTGCTGCATGGCAACGTGAAAATATAGAAAGTGGTAGATTTAAACAACATGAAGATTACTGGCTTCATACATTAAGCGGAAGTCTTCCGATTACCGAAATCACAGGCGATAAATTAAGACCAAGTACTTTCCGCTATACAGGAAAGCTAAAAAGGTTTGATATTAGTGCTACATTAGCAGATCAATTAAGAACTTTTGCTAATACAAATGAAAGTACATTATACATGGTTTTAGTTTCAAGTGTATTTAAACTTATTAATCAGATGACTGGAGATACGGATATGGTGATCGGGACACCAGTATCTGGAAGATTGAATGAAGAATTAGAGAAAATTATTGGTTTATTCACAAATACTATCCCATTAAGGATTAATTATGAAGAACAGGATGATTTCCTTACATTATTAAGAAATGTCAAGACCATGTTATTGGATAGCTTTAAGCATCAAGAATATCCTTTCGATTTATTAGTGGAGAAATTAGATTTACCTCGAGATACTAGTCGTTCACCTTTATTTAATATAAACGTGGCACTTCAAAATTTTAAATTTAAAAATACGACATCAGCTTTTGACGATGCAGAATTAACACCTATTGTTTCTGAACACAAAACTAGTAAATGGGATCTTGAATTCGAATTCGTTGAATTACCAAGTGGAGAGTTATTCTGCAACCTTGAGTATTATGACGGTGTATATTCATCTAAATTTATTGATTCATTAATTGAAACGTATTTACAAATACTGGAAATGGTTTTACATGAGCATGAATTAAATAACACCGATGTAGAAAATAGTAAAAGTGTTATAAATGGTCAATTTGTCGAAGACGGCAGAAACTTTTTAAATACCATTTTAATGATGGCAGAAAAGAACCCACAAAAAACAGCATTAGAAGATAACGAAGGTTCATTAACATATCAAGAGTTGGTAGATAGAAGTAAATCAATAGCAAGAAAATTATTGAACAGCAACAGTGAAATCAAAAATATTGTCATTATTTCTGACAATAATAGAACAGCCATTTTAGGTATTTTATCTTGTTTAATGAGTAATGTCACATTTATACCTGTATCACCTAAAAATCCAAAAGCAAGAATTGAATCTATTATCAAACAAAGTCAAGCTAACGTTATTATTTCAGAAAAGAAATTCTATTCATTGTGTAATAGGCTGTTATTTGAAAATGACAATATTCAAACGGTTATGGTGTTAGGAGAAACAGATTTAGATCAGTGTGCTGTTGTTGATTCAAGTGAATTAATGAACGAATCTTTGTGGAACTATTTTGCAGAAGGGCAGAAAACAGAAATAGAGGCTAGTGGTTGGAATAGTAGTTATACAGGTGAAGCTTTCAGTTCCTTAGAAATGCAAGAGTATGCGGAAAATGCAGTAAACAAAATAAGAAAGTATTTACCTCAAGATTCAAATGTATTAGAGCTTGGATGTGGCTCAGGTTTGACAACTTTTGCTCTTGCTCCATATACGAAAACATATACAGCTATGGATTTATCTTCCTCCATTATCGAGAGGAATAAACAGATTGCCCAAAAATCTAACTTTAACAATATTCAATTTGACATTTCCAAGGCTCATGCCTTTAAGAAGTTTGAAACAGCATTAGATGCGGTTGTCATTAATAGTGTTATTCATTGTTTCCCGAGCTATGGCTATTTAAAGGTGGTACTTCAAAAAGCTATTGACTCTTTAAAAGAGGGCGGAATCATCTTCTTGGGAGATTTATTAAATATCGATAAAAAAGATGAATTTGTCTCTTCTTTACAAGCATTTAAAGAAGAAAATATGGATAAGAATACTAAATTAGATTGGGATACAGATTTATTTATTAATGAAGAAATTTTAAAAGAGCTTCTCAGTGATATCGGTGCTGATATACAAATTGAATGTTCTGAGAAGACATACACTGTAAGCAATGAGCTAAATCAATATAGATTTGATGCTGTCATCATTGTTAAAGAGAAGAGCGAAAAATATAAACAAAGCAGCTCTAAAAATATGCTAAGTGAAGCAATTCATCTAGACGAGCATGTAGAGATTGAGTTAAATTCTTTTGCTAAAACTTCTCCTGCATATATTCTCTTTACATCCGGTAGTACTGGAAAACCAAAAGGTGTAGTTGTTTCAGGTAAAAACCTTAATAATTATTTGAACTGGGCGACTGCATACTATTCATCTACTGGAAGATCGTTAAATATGCCATTTTTCACTTCAATATCTGTCGATTTAACGATTACTTCCATGTTTATTCCGTTAATAACGGGTGGAAAAATAATATGCTGTGAAGGAGAAATCGATCAGGCTTTTGAAAGTGTAGCCAAAATAAAAGAAACAATAACGATAAAAGGCACACCTAAACAGATCCAGTATTTAATTGAGGATGAGAGATTTGCACCAAATGTAGAGTGCTTCATCCTAGGGGGAGAAGCTTTAGATATATCATTATGTAAAACGTTGAGAGATCAATTCCCTTATGCTCGTATCATTAATGAATATGGGCCAACTGAAGCTACTGTTGGAACGATTTATCATGAAGTAACAGAAGAAGATTTACATTCAGATTATATCCATGCGCCAATCGGATTACCGATTCATAACACTTCTGTTTACATTTTGAACAATCAGAATCAGCTAGTCCCTTCATATGGTGTTGGTGAAATCGTATTAAGTGGTGAGAGTGTTGCCCTAGGCTATTTGGGAGAGCCTAATTTAACTAGAACTAAGTTTATAGCTAATCATATTAAACATTTACACTCAGGCTATTTATATAAGACAGGTGATTTGGGGCAAGTATTGCCTAACGGAAAAATCGTTTGTTATGGACGTAAAGATAATATGGTTAAAATTCGTGGCCATAGAGTGGAGCTAGAAGAAATCGAAAGATATTTGCGAGAAATCCCAAGTATTAAAGATGCTGTGGTTAAATTATATAAAAATGAATCTGGTGAACAGCTGTGTGCTTACTTAGTCAGTCAACAAGAGATTAATCAAAGAGATATTGAAAAGTACCTTTTACGATATTTACCAGAATCTTTAATTCCTACGTATTATCAAAAAATAGAACAAATTCCAATGGCTAATAGTGGAAAAGTAGATAGACTTTCACTGCCAAGCCCTGAATTATACGACGACAGAATAGTTCAGACAGATGATATTAGTAGTTTGACAGAGGTTGAAAGAGAGTTGCTGTCTATACTAAAAGGGATTTTAAGTGACCGTCAATTTAACATTGATTCTGATTTCTTTAAAATTGGAGGAGACTCCATCAAGGCATTAAAGTTTATCTCAAAGGCAAAGGAAAAAAATATTAATTTGAAAATTGACCATATCTTTAATTGTAGAAGTATTCGAAAAATCGCTATGAACACTACTAAAGAAATGGACATTCAAAAAGAATGGCAGGAATTAAGTTCTAAGGAGATTCCACTTGCTCCAATGCAAAGATGGTTCTTCCAACAAACATTTAAACATGCCCACTATTGGAACTTATTAATGTCAGTAGAATTGCCTGAGAAAGTGGATGTGGCTGCTTTAGAAAAGTCTTTCCAATCAATTATTTCGGTTAATGAGAGCTTGCTGACATGGTTTGATGTGAACGAGAGCAAACCAAAGGCTTTTGTTGAACCAAGCTTAGTCAACACATTTAAGCTAATTGTGAAAGATCTAAAATTAACACCTCCAAGTATGTTAAAAGAAGAAATTGAAAAGATTCAATTCCAATTACAAAATAACTTTAATTTTGGAAAGGTATTACCAATAGGAGCAGTAGTGTTCCTAACATCTAAGAAGCCTATTTTAACATTCTTTATTCACCATCTAGTCGTTGACGGAGTTTCATGGAGGGTTCTATTAGAGGAATTAGAAAATAATTATGTAGCTATTGTAAATGGTGAAGATAAGATCAGCTTCCCTATGACGCAATTTTCGGATTGGATAGGAGAATTGTATAAAAAAGAATTACACACGAATTATTCTTATTGGGAAAATATAGATGTGGAAAATGTACATCCATTATGCATTCAGCCTGTCAGAAAAGATTATTTATTTAAGGATCGATATCATGTAACGAAAACGCTAAGTGAAGAAAGTACAAAGCAATTTTTAAATGCTAGAAAACATTCAGAAATTTATAAACCTGATGTTCTTATTGCCGTAACATTTGCTCAAGCGTTTAGTCAACTATTCGGTCAAAAAGATGTGTTATTTAACTTTGAAGGGCATGGACGAGATAGTCGCCAATCAGCATTAGATCTTAGTAGAACAATAGGTTGGTTTACTACGATGTATCCGCTACAGGTGACAATAAATACTGTCGAAGAAATGCTTTACACAGTTGGACAAGCATTGAGCGAAATTGGCAGTGGACTGGACTTTATGATAGCAAGGTGGATCAAAGAAAATAACAACATTACGCATATTCAACCATCAATATTGGTCAATTATTTAGGGGATTTTGATAACGATATTAGTACTTCCACAAATAGTAAAAATGGAGGGAACGGAGTGCTACAGTACTCCTCAAATCTTCCTCAGGCCCCTGCTATTCATCCTGATAATGAACTTTCTAATATTTTGGAAATAAACATCTTTATTTTGGATGGAAAACTTAATCTAAGCTTAGAGGTAGATACACAAGTGATTAGTAATGAAAAAGCTCAACATCTCTTATCTAAGTTTGAAGAAGCTTTGGTTGAATGTAGTGGAAATGCAAAGGAGCCCCAAAGTACATGATAACTTATTTTAGCAAACCAACAAACAGAGGATTTACAATCTTTTTAATGGTTGTAGCTACTCATTTTATATCTTTATTAGGTTCTTCTGTTGCAAGGTTTGGGCTTGGTGTCTGGGCTTACCAAAGTACAGGTCAAGTATCTAGTTTTGCGGTCGTTTTAGTTGCGGGATTTCTACCAGCAATTGTGTTATCGCCTTTTATAGGAATTTGGATAGATAGGAAAGGTCCACGATTATTAATATTACTAGGAGATATTATTGGACTAATTATTTCTTCAATAATTTTCTCCTCCCTTTTACTAGGGAATATAAGTATGGTTCATGTAATTGCTGGTGCTATATCTCTTTCTATAGTTAGCTCTATGCAAACACCAGCATTACAAACATTAGCACCTAACCTAGTGCCAAAGGAAAAGTTATCTAGAGCTAATGGTGTATTTTCCATGGCATCATCGACTAGTGATGTTCTGGGTCCTGTTATTGGTGGTGTAATAATGGGATTTGGAAGTATTATCTATATCATTGGGGCAGAGCTAGTTACTTATTGTATTGCCATTCCTATTCTCTTAATACTTTGGACAAAATTAAGCGTGAAAGAGAACAGTGACAATGAAGATAGCAATGAGAATAACTCCATTTTAGGTGATCTAAAAGATGGTTTCAATTATTTAATCAAGCATAAATCACTTCTTACGTTAGTGTTACTATTTACGGTTTTAAATTTTGCACTAGGGTTCAATCAAGTAGTTGGACAGCCGTATATATTGAGCTTTGGAACTGTTGAACAATTTGGTTTACTAAGCTCTATATATGGAGGAGGGATGGTATTAGGCGGAATACTAATGTCATTCATCAAATTGAAGAAACACATCATATGGTTAGTACTAATTTCGAATTTTGGTATTGGTGTTTTTATAACGTTAACAGGGTTATTCAATAATATGCTATTAATTGCCGTTTTTTGGGGTGGTTTAGGGTTATTACTGCCAGTGGTTAATACAGGTACACTAACTTTAATTCAACTCCATACGGAGCCCAATTTATTAGGAAGAGTTTTTTCAATTGCTAGAACATTCGCTTGGATTTCATTACCCGTCGCTTACATTTTAGGAGGAATACTTGCTGATAAATTAGTTGCCTCAAACGTAAATATTATCCCTTATTTAGGTAGTGGAGAACGAGGAGTGTATGGGACACTACTCTTACTAGCTGGAGGCTTAATTATATTAACTGTGGCAATTTTCGCTCAACTAAAATACATTAAAGACTTTGATAGGAGAGAAGAAAATGATGTACAGCACAATGTCTAAAAAAATATTAAGTTTAGTAGAAGAAAATAAGTTGGATACAAATTTAGCATTAAATTTACTAGATGAAATGGAAAAAGAAACAAGTGAACCACTCGCAATTGTTGGTATGTCTTTAAGATTTCCTAATGTCTCAAACCTGGATGATCTATGGACAGGTCTCATAAATAAAAAGGATTTTGTGACTGAATTTTCAAAAGAGCGTTTTGATTTAATTGTTAATTCTAACCCTAAATTGCATGACATGTATAACCATTTGAAAAATAATTTAACGAATGATCCAAGATCGTATGGCTCATGGCTAACGAACATTGAACAGTTTGACCCTGAACAATTCGGATTGAATGAACATGAAGCTCAATTTATGGGGCCAGCGGAGCGTTTGTTTTTACAGGTTGCATTAGAGTCCTTGTACATGGCAGGATACAAGGAAAATCATCTAAAGGATTCAAATACTGGCGTATTTATAGCGCATACTCCTCATCCTGCATTTGATTATTTAAATTTATTTGAAGAAAAAGATGAGCGGGCTTTTATTTCAAATATACCTGCTAATCTGGGCTACCATTTATCATATGCATTCGATCTTAAAGGTCCAGTTATGACAATTAATACGAGTTGTTCCTCTTCTTTAGCCGCTGTTCATGTTGCTAAAAATGCGCTTAAGCAGGGGGATTGTAACTTAGCGGTAGTCGCTGGAGTGAATTTGAATTTATTCCCTTATTGGGAAGAGGAAGCGCCTGATTATGTTGTAAGAAGCACAAAATATAGATGTTCACCATTTGATGAAAGTGCAGATGGAATTATCGGAGGTGAAGGGGTTGCTGCTATTGTTCTAAAGAGATTATCTGATGCCATAAACGACAATAATCACATTCATGCTGTTCTAAAGGGTTCAAGTATAAGTAGCGATGGTGCATCAAATGGGATGCAAGTTCCGAATCCTGACGCTCAATCTAAAGCAATCATGGATGCTCTGGACGATGCAAAGTTATCATTTAATGATATTGATTTTGTTGAGGCGCATGGCGCAGGTACTCAAGTAGGTGATTTACTCGAAGTAGAGGGACTTAAAAAGGCATATCTACAAAAATCAAATAAGACTGTTGAATGTCAATTAGGTTCAATTAAGTCGAATTTTGGCCATATGGGTGATGCTGCAGGTATTGCAGGATTAATAAAAGCTGTACTATCCATCGAAAAAAGAACAGTTCCAGGTCTTAATCATTTTGTAGCAGAAAATCCTAAAATAAGCTTCAAAGAAACACCGTTCAAAGTCAGCTCAGAAAATAAAACGTTTGATGAGCATAAAATTTTAAGAGCAGGTGTTAATTCAATAGGCATAAGTGGCACGAATGTTCATGTGGTACTAGAGGAGTATCGACATCATAAACAGGAGCAAGTAACTGAAAAACTGACACCGTTGTTTATTTCAAGTAAAACTCGTAGAGCGCTTTGGGATCAAATAAAAACCTTAGCTAGTCATCTTAAAAATAATGAAAATTACAGTATTCAAGATTTAGCCTATACATTAAATAATAGAAGAAGCCATGAACAGTCTAGAGTATGTATTTTTGCAAGCGATTGTCATGAACTACTTCGAAAAGTCGAAAGATTATTAAATGTAAGAACATTCGAAAAGGTCCCGAAGAATTTTTATACACAAGGCATATTTTTAGCTGATGAACATGAAACACAAGTTGATAGTATTAAAAATCTAGATGAATTTACCGCTTCATCATCAGCAGATAAAGCGCTAATGCAGCGATACTTAGAAGGTAACAATGTTACAGAGGAATGTCGTGAATTATTTAAAGATGGGCAATTACTTCCGTTGCCAGTCAGTATTTTTAATACAAGAAGAATATGGCCATCTAGTAAAGAGGCATTCCAAAATCAGACGAAAGAGCTATTTTTCGAAAAGAAATGGTTATATTATCCTTATGATAATACGACTACTGATGTAGCATTAAAAGCAGGATCAACTTGGCTTTTCTTTGTGAATAAAGATGATGAAAATATAGTTGAGCTAAAAAACAGAATGGCTGCTTTAGGTATAAAAATAATTGAAGTACTTGAATCAGACAAATTTGTAAAATATACAACGGAACAATATGGTATTGACATAAATTCCGAAAAAGATATGTATAAGCTGTTTGAAAATATAGGTGTGGATGAATTAAGGAATTTAAAAGGGATTATCCATTCTTACACATTCAAGCACTTAGATGAAACAATGGAAACAAAAGAAAATATGGAGAAATCCCAAGAAGAAGGTATTTTCTCACTATTCAATATAACAAAGATGTTATTAGAGTTTGAAGTTACACATCCAATTCAATTAAATGTCATGTCGTCATTAACAGAGCAAGTTCAGGACAATGAAAAAATAATTCCTGCTAGGGTAACAACTTTTGGCTTAGCGAAAGTTATCTCACAGGAACAGCCGACTATTTCATCCTATTCGATCGATCATGATTTAGACGGAAGTTCTCAAGACATTGCTACACAATTATTAAAAGAGTTACAACAAGATAAAGAGCTTCGCCCAGAGTTAGTGGCATTTAGAAAATCAAAAAGATACACAAAAGTTATTGAAAGACAAAGCGATGATTTTAATGGTAATGAAATTATAGTAAGAGAGAATGGAAACTATGTTATTGCAGGTGGTACAGGATATTTAGGTGTTCAATTAGGGAAGTTTTTAAGTGAAAAGCAAAATGTCAATATAATTTTATTAGCTAGAAATTTATTACCAGACCGAATGGAATGGGCAAAGATTATTGAGAATAATCAAGCAGAAGATGAAATGTTGATTTATAAACTGACGTCAATTATGGAGATTGAAAGTCGAGGTTCTACAGTTACAATCTTGCAGTGTGATGTGACAGATGAACATGCTGTTAAAGAAACATTTGCGAAAATTAGACAGGATTTTGGTGAAATCAATGGAGCGTTCATGTTAGTCAAACAACTTTACCATCTATGGATAAAAGAATTAACGCTTAGTCAATTCAAAAAAGGTATTCATAACCGAGTAATCGGCACTTATTTAGTGGAAAAAGAATTAAATCCAGAGCCATTAGATTTCTTTATCCTATTTTCTTCAATCTCTTCTTTAATGGGTACAAAATCTGCAAGTGAATGCTGCGCTGTGAATCAATATTTAGACTCAATGGCTGGGTATTTGAATCAAAAAGGAATCAACGGCAAAACGATGAACTTTACGTTAATACTAGACGATAAAAAAGATTTTGGGAGTGATACGGCCATACCTCCAATTGATTTTGTAGATTTCCAAAATTCATTGAACTTATTTTTCACTAAAGGCTATGAATGGAGTCTGATTTCACGTTTTGATTTAGAGCAAGTCCATTATCTTAAACCAGTTATTAAAATTCCATTTGGCGAGCGTTTTTGGAACGAAGTAGAGCGCTTTAATCAGTCAAAAAACAATCAAAACGAAAGTATTTCAACGGAAGAAGTAGTAGTGAAAAGTGAGTTTACACTATCTGAGATTGAAGCGAGTATACGTGAAATTTGGAAAACAGTTTTAGGTATTTCAACGATTAAAGAAATTGATAATTTCTTTAGTTTAGGAGGAAGTTCTTTAAGTGCTTTAAGATTTGTTCATTTATTTAAAAATAAATTCATTGATTTAAAATTTGAAATATCTGATTTATATAGTAATCCTACATTCCAAGACCAAATTGTATACTGCGATCATTTTTATAATGCCAAAGATGAATTAAGCGATATTCTTGAGGCATTTGAAAGTGATGACATTTCATCAGAAGAGGCACTATCTCTACTATTGAATAAGCATTGAGTTGAAAGGAAAATGACTATTAACATTGGGAGGGATATCGTTTGAACACTGCAATTGTATTTCCGGGTCAAGGTTCACAATACGATTCTATGGGACAAGAATTATACAAAAATTATCAAATAGCTCGTGATCTGTATAATGAGGCTAGCGATATATTAGGCTATGATTTATTGAAAGCATGTGAAAATAACAATGGAGAACTTCGTAATACGGTAATAGTTCAGCCTGCAATTCTAGTTTATAGCATTGCCTGCTGGGAGATATTTAAAAAAAATAATGATGTAAAACAACTCTATTTAACTGGACATAGTCTAGGTGAACTGTCGGCAGTAGTTGCTGCCGACGGAATCCCTTTTGCCAAGGCAGTTGAATTAGTAAAGCTTCGTGCAACTGCTATGAGTGAATGTACTCAAGATGGTGGTATGGTTGTTTGTTTTGGACTTATTGGAGAAGAAGTAGAGGCAGTATGTCAAAGAATAGATACTGACAATAATCATGTAACTGTTGCAAACTTTAATTCGACAAATCAAATCGTACTAAGTGGTCATAAAAATGCATTGGAGCAGGCCTCCATTGAGTTACAGAAAAAGGGAGCGGTTACAAAGATATTACCTGTTAGTGTTCCTGCTCATAGTAGACTCATGAAGCCAGCAGAAAAAAGATTTCAAGCAGCTCTGCAACAAACACAGATGAATGATTGTCGATATCCTATATTTTCCTGTGCTTCAGGTCAACTATATAGTAGGGCTGACGAAATAGCAGATCAATTAAGTAGACAACTTACGGAAAGTGTGAGATGGCCAAAAGTTATGGACGTGCTCATTAATAAAGACGTTGGCACATTTATTGAGATGGGTCCTAAAACGATTCTAACGGATATTATGAAGATGGAATATCCTGACTATCGTGCAATACCTGTTAACGAGAAAAATGGCATCCATTCTATTTTAAATAATCTTAATGAAAATACATTCAAAGTAGAAGAAACTATCCACTTTTTACAAGCGTGTTTAAGAGTTATTATTGGGACTCCTTTTAAAGAGAAAATCGATAAGCAGGACTTTGAGAAAGAAATCCATTCTCCCTATCAGATCATTAAACAGGAATTAAAAGAGATGAAAGAGAGCAAACAAATGACAGTGGAATCTCACAGAGTTGCAAGTTTATCTCAACAATTTTTTTCCATTTTAATGCATAAAGGGTTTCCTAAAAATGAAACACTGGAATTTCTAAAATTATCAATCGCAAATCCAAATTTATATTCTAAATATCTAAAAATTAATGCTTCTAAATAATTTGTTAGATTGGGGTAATAGAATGTCAAATTTCTATGAAAGTTTTTTTAGTGAAGAAATCAATTACTATGACGAACAAAGCTTATGGTTCAATCAAAATAAATACAGTTTAAAACAACTGGCTAATAAAGCGTTTAAATTAGCAACCGCAATGCAAGAGAAGGGGATTAAACCGGGTGCTGAACAAAATGTTTTGATTGTTCTTAGAAGGTCACCAGCTCTTCTTGTTGCACATTTATCCACATTTATTGCTGGTGGAGTTATTGTTTGTATCGATCCAGAGACACCAAAGGACAGAATCGACAACATCATTGACGATATCAAACCTAGCATAATAATTACGCATCAGGATATTTATAAGGCAAATGCTTTTCAAGATCAGATCACTTTTAAGCTTGATGATGCTCTTCAACATTTTAACTTGGATCATAAGGAAATTAACATAAATATTCATTTTTCTGTAAAATCAGCTGCTTATATTGTCTTTACATCAGGTACTACAGGCAAACCGAAGGGTGTAGTCGTTGAGTGGCAATCTTTAAATCGATTAATCGATTGGCATACAAAAACGTTTGATGTGACAAAAGCTTCAATAGTATCTTTAACCTCTTCACCTGGATTCGACGCTTCCATATGGGAGATTTGGGGGGCAATAGCTTCAAGAGCATCTATTTATATGACGACAAAAGATGAAAGACTGAACCCAGAGCTATTAAAAAATACTTGGATAAAACATCAAGTAACGCATTCATTTGTATCTACGCCAATTGCAGAGCGACTAATGGAACTCGACTGGGATCATAGTCATGTAGCTTTAAAATATCTTTTGGTAGGGGGAGATAAACTAACAAAGTACCCTTCAAAAGATTTACCTTTTCATGTAGTAAACAATTATGGACCAAGTGAAGGGACTGTTGTAAGTACTTCTGGAATTGTGGAGAGAGCGGATGGCAAGGCGAAAAAGCTACCTCATATAGGCTCTGCTTTACCTTATGTAAAGTGTTTTATTTTAGATCGAAATTTACAAATCATTCATGAAGTTGATAGAAAAGGAACATTATGGATATCTGGTGAGGGATTAGCAAGAGAATATATTAATTTGCCACATGAGACAAATGAAAAATTTAAACAGTTAGACATTGACGGTGAAAATGTAAGAGCCTACAACACTGGGGATGTCGTCAGCAGAGATCTTCAAGGAAATTTTCATTTCCATGGTAGGGAAGATTTTCAATTAAGCATTAATGGAGTGAGAATTGAATTAGGGGATATAGAGAGTACTCTTCAAAAACATAATAGAGTAAGTCAAGCTATAGCATTACCAATACATATAGCTTCAAATACGCTATTGACAGCATCCATTGTATTAGAAGAGGAATCCTCTATTTCAGAACTCGAATTATTTAGCTATTTAAAAGACAAGCTGCCTAACAATATGATACCAGTTCAACTTATTTTTCATAAACATTTACCGTTGACTAGAAACGGGAAAATAGATCGAGAATTGTTGAACAAACAGCATATTGACTATTTCAACAGAAAACAATTAAGTGAATCTTCAACGAATATAAGTGAGTCTTTGCAGAAGATTATTGATATTTTTTCTTCTACCTTAGACTTAAAATGCTCATCACAAACAGATTTGTTTGAAGTTGGAGGAAATTCCTTAGATGCGGCAGAAATTGCTGTGAAAGTGTCAAAAGCGTTTCATGTTGATTGTTTACCATGGCAAGTACAGCAACAGAGAAAACCATGTAATTTATTGGATATTCTTTCTACTTTACCAGCCCTATCAACAAACAATGAACCTACTATATATAATAAAAACGAGTGGTTCCCTGCAACGAGTATGCAGAAAGGGCTTTGGTATTTATGGAAAACAAATGAAGGAAATCCATTTTATAATGTAGGTGCTACTTTTCATATTAACGGACTTTTCGATGAACGTAAGTTTTATAGTGCCTTTGTGCAAAACATTAAGAAAAATGCTGCCTTTTTTGTGAATTTTAGAGAAAATGCCTCCTATGGAATTGAACAAAAAATTAGAAATATAGATGATATAGCAGAGCACGTGGATCATCACATTCAAATCTTACAGGTGAAAAATATGGAGGAGGCACGCTCACTTGCAAAGACAATTTATAATCAACCTTTCCAGTTAGAGAGCGATGTATTGTTTAGAGGGGCAGTCATTCATACAGAGAATGCTGGAGCCGTTTTTGTACTTGTCTCTCATCATATTGTATGTGATGGCTTATCTTTAAAAAATATACTTCAAAATATAGCTAAAGTTTATAATGAGGAAATTACTAGAGATGACATCAAATCAAGTAGTTCTGAAAATTTATATAATAATATAAATAAATTGGTTAATAAATCAAAGGATCAAAATTTAAAGGATTTTTGGGTTGAGCAATCTAAGACATTTAAACTCGCTCAACTGCCTATTCGAGAGAAATCCGAAGAATATATAAGAATTGGAAAGATTTTTGAGATTGAAAGCACTAGAGAGCTAGGTAAAAAAATTGATCAATTTTCGCAGGAGATGAAATTGAGTCAGTTTACAATATTACTAACTGCTTGGGCACTAAATTTAGCAAAATATTGTATGCAGGACACAATAACGATAGGAGTTCCTTATCATGGTAGGACAAATGAAAATTTAAATGATGTTGGCATGTTTGTTAATTTAGTTCCTTTAACGCTTTCATTAAATAAAAATGCCTCCTTTAAAGAGCTTCTGCATGAAATCAGTAACACTGTACATGAAAATATTGCTCATGGAGATTTCTCTATTGTTGATATTGCGGCTAACATTGATAAAAGAGAGTATTTTGATGTAGTAAATAATACATTCAGTCTTAAAGTGAATCTTGAAATGGATTTAAAGAATATCAACACAAGTTTTATCGAGCAAGATACTGGTGGATCAAGATTTCCTTTAAGTTGTTTCTTCAATGTGGAGAACGGAGAAGTAAAAGGACATATAGAATATTCATTTGCTCATTTCACAGAAGTAGAGATTCAATTGTTGGTGAAGAATTATTTTAGATTACTTGCTTCATTAATTAATGAACCAGATAATTTGTGGAGTTCTGCATTTACAAAAGGTTCCATTATATCCGCTAACGATAATGGAGGACTAATACAAAAGGCTAAGCCACTACACTGTCAATTTGAAGAGGCAGCGAGAAAATATAAGGATTATATTGCCATTCAAGAGCTGGATAGAGCTTTAACATATGAACAACTCAATGAAGAAGCAGAAAAATATGCTTCAATACTGCTATCAATGGGTATTGCAAAAGGCGATTATGTGCCTATTTATATGGACAGGGGAATTGATGTCATCGCGGTAATACTAGGTGTTCTGAAGGCAGGCGCAGTATACGTTCCTTTAGATACGGAGCATCCTATAGCAAGAACACAGAAATTATTAGCGAGATTAAATCCAAAAGTTTTAATGGTAAATACAATAGATGAAATACCCTATGGAGAATGGGAAATTGTAAATACTTTAGAAAAAAATAGCTTTAAAAATAATGTAAAAGCAATGAGGAGTGTCTCTGTCCATGATCCAGCATATCTTATGTTTACTTCTGGATCGACGGGTGAGCCGAAAGGTGTAGTATGTCCACATTTAGGGGCTTCTTTACGCATTGAATGGCAAAAAAACCAAAATAAGATTAAACCTGGTAATAAAACATTGTTTAAAACGCCATATACATTTGATGTATCTGTTTGGGAAATATTTTATACCCTTTGTACAGGTGCTACGTTAGTTGTTGCTCCTAAAGACTTGCATCGGGATCCTTTAGGTTTATTGAATTTTATTAGTGATAAGTCAATTGACTTGTGTCATTTTGTCCCTTCTGTGTTGCAATTAATGCTCAATGAAATGGACTCTCAAAAAGATTACAATTTACCATTAAAATATCTTCATTTAAGTGGGGAAGCTCTGCCAGCTCCATTAGCTAAAAAAATAAATGAGTTGTTACCACAAGTCGAAGCATTCAATTTATATGGTCCAACTGAGGCAGGGATTGAAGTTACTGTTCAACAGGTAACAAAAGATCACTATAATATTGGTTTTCCATTACCTTATGTAGAAATAGAAGTTGTCGATGAAGCTGGGCTACCAGTTCCAAAAGGTTTTCCAGGTGAATTAATGATTGGAGGGCCTTCTTTAGCAAAAGGTTATTTCAAGGATGAAATAGAAACGAGCAAAGCTTTTGTAGAGCGAAATGGTAAAACCTTTTACAAATCTGGTGATTTGGTAAAAATTTCAGCGAATGGCAGTTTAGATTTTCTAGGAAGAAAGGATTCACAAGTTAAGGTAAACGGTGTAAGGATTGAGATAGAAGAAATTGAAGCATGTGTAATACAGCAACCACAAGTTAATGATGCAGCGGTAGTATTAGGGAATGATCAAAATAACAAACCATGTTTAGTTTGCTTCTACACTTTAAATTTAAAAGATAGTCTAAGTAGAAATGACTTGAAAAAAGCTGTCTCTAAAGATTTACCGGCAACGTATATCCCATCAATGTTCGTTGAGTTAGATAGATTACCATTAACATCTAGCGGAAAAAGAGACAGAAAACTACTTAGCTTAGAAGCTTCACAATACCTTTCCGATGGTGCTCAAAATAATTTCAGGGAGCCAACAACTGAACTGGAAAAATCAATTGTAGAAATATGGGCTGAAGTACTAAAGGTTAATGAAATAGGTATTGATGATAACTTTTTTGAAATCGGTGGAGATTCCATTAAATCTCTTCAAATAGTATCTAAATTGCGTACCAATGGTATTGACATTACTCCGAAAGACTTTTTGAAGCACCCGACGGTATCAGAAATGTCTCTCATACTTAAATAATATGGAAGGAGGTTAGTATAGAATGCTACAAAATGATAAGAAACTCCCGTTAACACCATTGCAGCTAGTTATGTTAATGGAAACGTTAAAGGATCCAACATCAGATGCATATTGGCAAATTTTATCTTATGAAATTCCTAATTCATTTACATTCGAAGAGATTCAAGATGCTTGGTTAAATACTGCCAAAGCCAACCCGGCATTAAGAACAAAATTTGAGTGGGAGCAAGAGATAGAACCAATCCAAATTATTCAAAACAATGTAGAAGACATCAATGTAGTAGAGGTTAATTATTTAAGGATTCAAGATGAATTTATGAATATAGAGAATTGGTTTAAAAGTGAGATTGGTAGGCTACAGCAAACGATGCTGAATAAGACGCAACAATTTTATCTTATTCAAAATTGGAAACCATCTAAAAACTTATTAGTATGGGTGCATCATCATATCATTATGGATGGTTGGTCAATTGCTCAAACACTTGAAGATTTCTTTAAGCTGTTAAATAAGGATGTCACTTCATTAGCCATTCGTCCAGATATAGAACCTTATTTACATTATATTAGTGATCCAATGTATCAAAAAGGACTGGAAAAATATTGGGGAAATGTATTAAGTGATTTAGCTGAAGCCGAAACATTAGCTATAGAAAAGTCACAACATATCACTCAAAAGCCATTATTCATGTATATCGATAAAGAGTTAAGCAAGAGAGCAGCAGAAAATCTTCATGCCTATAGCATAAAGAATAGAGTTACAACTTCAAGTATCGCTTTAACAATATGGGGCGTGTTAATCAATCGATATCAACATACGAATAAGCTATACGTAGGATCGACTTTTGCATTAAGACCATATCAATTAATAGAGTCGAGTGATATGAATGGAATGCTTATAAACACATTACCCGTCAAAATAGATATAGAAGATGAACTAACATTAAAAGAAGTCTGTCTACAGACAATGGATCATCTGCAAGATGTTTCTGAAAACAGCGGGGTTCCGTATTCTAAATTATTACAATTTGGTGGGGTGTCTGGAGATACAGAAATCTTTAAAACCTCTGTCATTTTCCAAAATTTCAAGGGAACTTTAAATAATAAAAAGAATGGTGATTTGGTTCACCAATATGGAACAAGCTCTGATCCATTATCGGTAACATTTGATATTACGCAAGACTCCATATGCTTACGATTAGGTTGGGATCAACAACGTTATGAGAAAACGGAGCTTCTAAGACTTCTAGATTCTCTTGAGTATATATTTGAAAATATAGATAACTATAATAATATGTTGGTCCAAAATATTAACTTAACACAAGGCGAAGAGCTATATTTAAAAAATGTTTTGACGACAGAATTTCCTACTACGTCTGAAAATTTTTCAATTCAATCCATTTTAGGAGACCACAGGGATGATTCCTTAGCCATTTCAGATGGTCAAAGAAATTTAAGTTATCGTGATGTCAAAAGATATAGCAATATTGTGGCAAATCAACTGCTCGAAGAAGGAGTACAGAGCGGGGATACAGTTGCACTGGTAGGAAAGAAAAGTATTGAAACAGCGATCGGTATTTTTGCTGCTTGGACAATAGGTGCGGCATGGTGTGCTATTGATACGAGTATACCTGAAGCAAGAACTAAACGTACATTAGACATATTGCAGCCAAAAACATCATTATTCCTAGATAACATCCCAACCATTATTGAACGTAGTGCGGATGAAAAAGAAATGATGAGCGAGGCTTACAGATTTAACTCGGAAGATGTGGCATATTATATTTCTACTTCTGGTAGTACAGGGGAACCTAAAATTGTTTCATTAAAAGCAGAAGGGTTGTCACAACTAATCCAAAGCTGGAAACGATTTTATGACCTTTCTAGTGAACAACATGTTCTTCAACTAGGGAGTTGGACATCCGATGTTTTTTTAGGTGATTTGCTGAAGGCATGGTCAACGAATGGCTGCTTGTTTGTTTGCGAGGAAGATAAAAGAATTGATATGGCATATTTAGCAGAAATGGCAGCTAAATATAAAATTTCATTTTTGGAGTCAACACCTGTTTTAGTAAGGGAATTTATTCACTTTTTAAATGAGGAAAATATTATCTTAAAAGATTTAAAAACGATAGTGGTAGGTGCTGATACGTTCAGACTTGAAGAAAAGAATGAAATATGTGACATGCTTTGGGGAGGCGTCAATTTTTACAATGGTTATGGTCTAAGTGAATGTACAATTGAGTCTCTAGTATATACGTGTAATAACGATCATGATAGTTCTAAATCCGGACTTTGTCCAATAGGTAAACCATTACCAGGAACAATGGTGAGAATTGTTGATAAATCAGGTAATTCGGTAGCCCCTGGCATGATAGGTGAACTACACATTGGAGGGAAACAAGTAACAAAAGGCTATGTAACCGAGGAGGGTTTAGTTACCTCAAATAGTTATACTCTGAATGATGTTAACTACTTCCGAACTGGTGATTTAGTTAGGTTGAACGCTAATGGAGTGATTGAATTTTATGGGCGCAGTGATCAGCAAGTAAAAATTCGAGGCTATCGATTAGAATTAGGAGAAGTAGAGAACGCGTTATTATCCCTTCAACCAGGTATGGAATGTTTTGTTATCTGTCTTCCAAGTAATAACGGTGAAAATACTTTAATTGCCTTTATAAGTGGAACAGACCAAAGTATTGAGACCATTAATAGTAGTATCTCTAAGATACTTCCGGATTTTGCTATTCCGAATATTATTGTTCCTTTAGAAAGGCTACCCCGCAATACGAATGGCAAGATTGATAGAGTTTTGCTAAGGAAACAAGCTGAAGAATTACTTAATCAGTTAACCGATACATCGACTATCTCAATGTCAGGAGATATGGTTGATATTGTAAGAGAGACATGGGAAGTAGTTTTAGGAAAAAAGGTACAGTTGAATCGTAGCCTATTCGATCAAGGTGGCCATTCTTTAATTGTACTGAAATTATATAACTTACTTAGAAAAGTGTTGCCTTCGTATGAGTTTGTAGTTGGTGATCTTTTCAGATATCCAACGATTAATCGGTTTGTAGAAGAAATTACGGCTAGAAAAGAAGCTGTGCCTATCCAAGAAAGTACTGTTCCATCTTACAGCAAAATTGAAGTACTTGAAAAAGTGAAACAAGGCGAGCTTTCAGTGGAGGAAGCTATGAAAATAATAGGTGGTCATAGATTGTGAAGATGAAACAAGAAAAAGGATATCTAGTATATAACCCAAATCCACATGCAAAATTAAAATTGCTATGTTTTCATCATGCTGGAGGTTCGGCACTTTCGATGGTTCCTTTAGTGAGAGATTTATCTGAAGATATAGAAGTATGTTTGTTCGAATTACCTGGTAGGGGAATGACTAATGATTTACCGTTTCTATCAACATTTTGTGAGGCAAAAGAATATCTTTTTAAAACAGTATTTCATTATATTGATCGCCCAGCCGTTTTATTTGGTCATAGTTTAGGTGGACTATTTGTCTATGCTTTATCAAGTTTACTGGATGATAAAAGTCAATATATTAAAAAATTAATTATTTCAGCTGCTAGGTCCCCTATAACTGTATCTAATAATGCGACGCATCCTGAAGCTCCGTTTACGAGGCGAACGAGGGAAAGTGTCATAGCAGATATTAGAAGGCTAGGTGGAGTGCCAAATGAGCTTGAGTCTGACTCGAAGCTGTTTAATTCAATCGTTGATGTTACAGGCAGAGATTTTCATTTACTTGATACATTTAAATTCGATGACAAAGCATTTATCAACTATCCAATGGAACTTTGGCTAGGTGCACAAGATTCAGCAGTTCCTGATGAGGAAGTGAAGCTATGGGAGAAAATGACGCTCAATGACTATAAGTGTAAGTATTTTAATGGTGGTCATTTTTACTTAAGTGAGAATGAGGAGCCTGCGAAAGAATTGACAAAGGAACTCATGACTATTTATACCAACATCAAAGGAGAGGTGATTCATGCAGACTAAACTTAAACCAGGTGAAAGAAGACATTATAGGGAAATTGAACTTTGGAAAGATATTACCCAAGAGCAATGGGATGACTGGCATTGGCAATTAACGAACACTATTAAAACGTTAGATGATTTAAAGAAAGTTGTCAACTTAACTGCTGAAGAAGAAGAAGGAGTGAAAATTTCTCTACAAACAATACCTTTGAATATAACTCCTTATTATGCATCTTTAATGAATCCAGATGATGTACGATGTCCAATACGCATGCAATCTGTTCCATTATCTGCTGAAATTATGAAGAGTCACTATGATCTAGAAGATCCGTTGGATGAAGATGAAGATTCTCCTGTACCAGGTATAACTCATAGGTATCCTGATAGAGTATTGTTCTTGGTAACCAATCAATGCTCCATGTATTGTAGATATTGTACAAGAAGAAGGTTTTCTGGACAGGTGGGGATGGCAGTACCTAAAAAGCAGCTTGATAGAGCTATTGATTATATTAGGAATAATAAAGAAGTCAGAGATGTTTTATTATCGGGCGGAGATGCCTTATTAATTAATGACAAAATTCTCGAATATATTTTAAGCAGTTTAAGAGACATACCGCATGTTGAAATCATTCGAATTGGTACTAGAGCACCAGTAGTATTTCCTCAAAGAATAACGGATGATTTGTGTACGATTTTAAAGAAATATCATCCTGTATGGCTAAATACACACTTCAATACATCGATAGAATTAACCGATGAAGCGAAAGAAGCCTGTGAGAAATTGGTCAATGCGGGGGTTCCAGTTGGGAATCAATCTGTTATTCTGACAGGCATAAATGATAGCGTGCCAATAATGAAAAAATTAGTACATGATTTAGTTAAAATCCGGGTTAGACCATACTATATTTATCAGTGTGATCTGTCTGAAGGGATTAGCCATTTTAGAGCGCCTATTTCTAAAGGATTGGAAATAATTGAATCTTTAAGAGGACATACTTCTGGTTATGCTGTACCAACATTCGTAGTAGACGCACCAAACGGAGGTGGGAAGATAGCTTTACAGCCAAATTATATACTTTCTCACAGTCCTGAGAAAGTCGTTTTAAGAAATTATGAAGGCGTTATTTCTTCTTATCCAGAGATAAAGCACTATGAGTCAGGTACAGCCGATAGTTATTTCTCTGAAGTGTATGATTTAAAATCATACGAATCAACAGGCGTTTCAAAGCTTTTAGAGGCTGAACCTTCGAAAAGCTTAGTACCTACAAATCTTCCGCGATATAAATTAAGAGAAAGATATAAAGAAGAGGGGGCAGAGACATTAAAGGATAAAAGAGAAAATAGAGATCTTTTAAAACAAAAGAAAATAGTACAAGCACAGAAAATAAATAAATGCTAGATAGGAGACTAGAGATGGTAAGTTTTTATGGTAGTTTATCTACAGAATTATATGATATAGATAAATATATTGGTAAAACATTTGGCGATGTAGAGTATTATTCAGAAAGGTTAGAAGGCGTTAAGGGAAAGATATTAGAGCCTGCCGTTGGTAATGGACGTATCTTAATACCTCTATTGCATAAAGGGCTAAATATTGAAGGTTTTGACCTTTCTGATGACATGTTACGATTATGCAAAAAAAATTGTGCAGAAAGAGAGCTTTCACCAAATCTATATTCATTAAATATGTGCAATTTTTCTTTGGAACAAAAATATGAGGCGATTATTATTCCGACTGGCTCGTTCCTATTATTGCATCAAAGAGAAGATTCTTTAAAAGCCTTAAAGTGTTTTTATGATCACCTAGAGGATGGAGGCCGCTTAATAGTAGATACTTTTCTTCCTGAGTCGTTTGAGAAGGGTTATGTTTCAACTAGAATATTAAAGAATCAAGACGGTGACTCTATAACGTTGGAAGAAGTATTGGTAGATGTGGACTACATTAATCAATTTACTATTACTCACAATAAATATCAGAAATGGCAAAATACGAAACTAATTGACACTGAGTTAGAAGTTTTCCCATTAAAGTGGTATGGAGTAGAAGAGTTTCGAGCAATTTTACAAGATATTGGATTTAAAGATGTTACGATTTCTGCGGATTATGAGTATAATAAATATCCAACAAATGGTTCAGAGGTATTTACGTATGAAGCTATAAAAAAATAGCAGTTAATAACGACTTTAAATTATAGAACCTCAACATAAAAAAAGGTTGTTCTTAAAGCCCTTAAAAGTTCGATTGGAGAACGATTCGTTTTCCAAATCGAACTTTTTCCTTTTCTGCTGAAAGTAGTAGGGACTTCCTATTTTCAGTAGGTTAAGGGCAACAGCATGCGATGGGGCGAGCCTTGAGGTATATCCCGTCAACCAAAACTGCCCATGATGATAGAAGGAAAAACATCTATATTAATTTAGATATTTTACAACAGACAACTTTATTTGGAAAAGAACGTATACATTTAAAAGAGGCGCCTAAAACATTTGAGGTAAAAATTCCCTCATGAATCGTTGATTTTTACGTAACCATATTTTTAAAATCATACGATGTGTTAATAATCTATGCCTTTTATTTGTCCTCGTCTTAGCTTCTATTAAGCTTTGTAGCAGAATACAAGTTTCCGTTGTATAAGCTTGAGGTTCTACGAGGACATCAAGCTTGTAATCAATTAGCTGTGCTGCCTGAATCTTTGCTAGTAAATAGGCAAATTGTGTATTCATTGCGGCATAATTTTCTTCTAATTCTAGCCCAATAAGTGAATAGAGTGTTTGTTCTATTTCAGCTTCAAGTTCTTGGAGTTGCTCATTTGATGGCTGTGTCAATACATATCACCTCTTTATACAACAAGATAACCGATAGCAGCAAATAGAATTCCAACTAGCAAGGTACTGGCAATATAGCTAATGGCTTGTCTCCATTTTTGTTGCTCTATAAACTGTAGTGTTTCAAACCCAAACGTAGAGAATGTCGTATAGGCTCCTAAAAAGCCTATGCCTATCAACTGCCATAACCAGTCACTGACATGCAGGGCGAATAAAAAACCAAGTGCAAAGGAGCCTGTACAATTAATGATAAAAGTTGCCCATGGATATGGATGTACAAGTAATTTTCCTAAATAGAATCTTGACAAAGCGCCAAAAATTCCCCCAATCCCGACCAAAATCATACCATGCGCCCCCTTGCAAGTCGTATCCCCAGCCATGCACCTGCTAGTCCTCCTAAAACACTTACGACAACATAAAGTACAGCCTGTAGCCACTCATTATTTTCAAGGAGGAGCAGTGTCTCTAAGGAAAATGTCGAAAAAGTAGTAAAAGCACCACAAAAGCCAGTTCCAAGTCCTACTACAATCGGTGTGCGTTTTATAAAAGTGGTGAAAAGCCATGCTAAGCAAAAGCATCCAACTATATTTATACAAAGTGTTGTATAAGGGAAACCGTTCGTGCTTGGCCAAATCAGATTAAGACCATATCGACTGATTGCGCCAAAAAATCCGCCGATCCCAACTGCTAAAAATGTCTTCAACGTAAAGACCCCTTACTAAAAATGACTATATTGAAAGTGTATCATGAGATGAAAATTTTAGAAATATTTCTTCTGTTAGCCTTCCTATAAAATGATTTCGTGTAATAATCGTTTTGTTATGACCAATAGCTTTGTAAAAGAAACAAGCCTTGAGTGCTTGAATCTTGTGAAGGAGCCTTCTTTCTCTCTATCCTTTTTGTTCATTTCATCCTTTTGGTCAATATAAGCGACCTAACATTTACTGTAATGTTAAAGTCAATCAACCACTTATGCCTATGCTTTCCTTTGGTTCTTTTCAATAATTCAACGCTTTAAAGCACTAACTATTTCCTGAAAATGATAAAAAAATAACAGGGTGATAGTTGACAAATATTTCTATAGTGTGATAATCTTCAAGAACACTATAACAAATAAACCAAGGGAGGGCATGACAATGTTAATTTTATCAGTATCAAATTCAATTACAGTTACATACATTGTCCATGCCTAACGCTTATTTAAGATTGCATAAAAAGGTATGGGTTCAATCCTGCCTTTTATAAGAGACACATGCTCTTTTTAGGGTATGTGTCTTTTTTCGTGCCAAAAAGGTTGTAGTGAATACTAAAAGGGAGTGTATGTATATGAGAAACACAGTACAACGAATGATTTTCAAAAAGGAATTTCTAGAAAGTGGGTAGTCATCCACAACAGCACGGAAGAAAGAAGGTTATAATGTATGTTTGATGTGTTAAGTAAATTAGGCTGGTTCTTTAAAAAATACTGGAAGCAATATACGGTTGCCATTGTGGTACTCATGATTGCCAGTGGATTAGAGGTCATTCCTCCATATTTATTAGGCTCCATTATCGATTTATTGACTACAGGAGAAATGACACCAGCTATTTTAACAAAATATGTATTCATTTTTATTGGGATTATTATTGGGGGCTATCTATTAAATTTTGTGTGGCAATTCCGACTATTTGAAGGAGCTATTAACCTTGAGAAAATATTACGTCGAAATTTAATGCAGCATTTTTTACGCATGACTCCAACGTTTTATGAGAAAAACCGTACAGGGGATTTAATGGCACGAGCAACAAATGACTTAAATGCCGTATCCATGACAGCTGGTTTTGGCATTATGACGTTGATTGATTCAACGATTTATATGGGCTTTATCATTTTTGCGATGGGCTATATGATTTCATGGAAGCTCACATTTTTTGCGATGTTACCAGTTCCTATTATGGCCATCCTCATACAATATTTAGGTAAAATTGTTCATGAACGCTATATGAAGGCTCAAGACGCTTTTGGTGAGCTGAACGATAGTGTACTGGAATCTGTTGCAGGAGTTCGAGTGGTGCGCGCCTATGTGCAGGAAAAAAAGGATGAGGCTAATTTTGCGGATATGAGTGAGATTGTGTATGCCAAAAATATTCATACAGCTAAAATTAATGCATTATTCGGCCCGATTACGAAAGTCGGAACAGGTATTAGCTATGTTGTAGCACTCGGTTACGGGGCTCATTTAGTGGCGATAGAGGCAATGACGGTTGGGCAACTGGTCACATTTAATGTGTATTTAGGATTAGCGGTTTGGCCAATCTTTGCGATTGGAGAGCTCATCAATGTTATGCAGCAAGGGAATGCCTCGCTGGATCGTGTGCAGGAAACATTGAACTATGATGCAGATGTTCAAAATATTCCGAATCCACAAATGATTGCGACACCTAATGCAATTGGTTTTGATGCTTTAACATTCCAATATCCAATGAGTCAGGTGAAAAACTTACAGCAAATTTCACTTGCACTGGAAAAAGGTCAAACGCTGGGCATTGTCGGCAAGACAGGTGCGGGAAAAACAACCTTCCTTCGCCAATTATTGCGAGAGTATCCAATCGGACAGGGGCAGCTTTCCATTGACGGTATCGACATCACCTCTCAAACCAAGGAGCAGATTCTTGATTGGATAGGCTATGTGCCGCAAGATCATGTGCTATTCTCACGTACTATTCGTGAAAATATATTATTTGGGAAAGAAGATGCGACACAAGCTGAATTACAGCAGGCGATTCGTGCCGCATACTTTGAAAAAGATTTAGAAAATTTACCAATGGGCCTTGAAACACTTGTTGGGGAAAAAGGTGTATCTCTTTCAGGCGGTCAAAAACAACGTGTATCTATTGCTCGTGCATTGATTAAAGATCCTGAAATTTTAATGCTTGATGATTCGCTTTCGGCTGTCGATGCCAAGACAGAGGCAAGAATTATTGAAAATATTCAGCGTGAACGTCATGGGAAAACGACGATTATTACTACGCATCGCCTATCTGGTATTCAGCATGCGGATGTTATCATCGTGTTGGATGATGGACAAATCGTAGAGCAGGGAACACATGAGGAACTTCTTTCGCAACAAGGATGGTATAAAGAGCAATTTGACCGTCAGCAGCTAGAAGGGGGTGCCT
The DNA here is from genome assembly GCF_038630385.1 of Lysinibacillus sp. FSL L8-0126. Classification (NCBI taxonomy): domain Bacteria; kingdom Bacillati; phylum Bacillota; class Bacilli; order Caryophanales; family Bacillaceae; genus Lysinibacillus; species Lysinibacillus sp. FSL L8-0126. The sequence continues at coordinate 3,586,751 of NZ_CP152028.1, forward strand.
CATGAGTACGAGTCAACGTTTAACACGCTATGCGATGCATTTTAAAAAGCCGATATTACTAGGCTTATTCTTCCTTACAATCGCCGTATTTACGGAGCTTGTTGGGCCATTTATTGCCAAGCATATTATTGATAATTACATGACAATTGGTCATATTGAAATCAAACCGATTACATGGCTACTACTCGTTTATTTACTGTTAGCCATTGCAACGGCTATATTACGCTATTTTATGTATATCTATTTACAAATTGGTGCAAACCGCGTCATTCAAAAATTACGTAAGGATGTTTTTGAGCATATTCAAACTTTACCAATTCAGTATTTCGATAATTTACCAGCAGGTAAAATTGTTGCGCGTGTAACAAATGATACAGAAGCGGTGCGTAATTTATATGTACAGGTGCTATCCAATTTTGTTACGAGCTTTATTTCCATCATTGGTGTATATATCGCACTCTTTATTTTAAACTGGAAAATGGCAATGCTAGCTTTAACGATGATTCCTATTGTTTACGTATGGATGATTTTGTATCGAAAATTTGCCTCAAAGTATAATGATGTCATTCGTACAAAAATCGCTGACATTAATGCCATGATTAATGAATCCATTCAAGGCATGACTATTATTCAGGCATTCCGTCGTGAGCAGCAAATGACGAAGGAATTTGATGACATGAATAATGAGCATTATGCATACGAACGTAAGCTATTAGTGCTCGATTCAGCCACATCCTTTAACCTTGTGAATACGTTAAGGCTGATTATGTTTACGGTCTTTATTTTTTATTTTGGTACGCAATCATTTACAGCTACCCAAGTGATTTCAGCGGGTACTTTGTATGCATTTGTTGATTATTTAACAAAGCTATTTAATCCAATTACGAACATCGTGAACCAATTTTCTCAGCTTGAGCGTTCTCTAATTGCTGGGAAACGTGTTTTCGAGGTGCTAGATACAGACGGTGAGCCTGTCTCTGAAAAAAGCCTCCCACGATATAAAGGCAATGTCGTATTCGAGGATGTTTCCTTTGCTTATAAAGACAATGAATACGTGCTGAAAAACCTATCATTTGAGGCACATCAAGGTGAAACGATTGCCTTAGTTGGTCATACGGGCTCTGGGAAAAGTTCCATTATGAACTTGTTATTCCGCTTCTATGATCCATCAAAAGGCAAAATTACCATTGATGGCATTGATATCACCTCTGTTCCTCGTCAAACGATGCGTGAACATATGGGAATAGTGCTACAGGATCCTTACTTATTTACAGGTACGATTGCTTCAAATGTCGGCTTAAACAACCCTAATATATCATCCGAAAAAATAGAAGCTTCTTTAAATGCTGTAGGAGGCGAACGGGTTTTATCGAACTTACCTAATGGTTATGATGAGCCAGTGATTGAGAAAGGTAGTACGTTATCCTCAGGGCAACGTCAGCTGATTTCGTTTGCGCGGGCACTTGCCTTCGATCCAGCGATTTTAATTTTAGATGAAGCGACATCGAATATTGATACGGAAACGGAAGAAATTATTCAGCATGCAATGGATGTCCTGAAAAAAGGACGAACAACATTTATTATTGCCCATCGACTGTCTACGATTAAAAATGCCGATCGTATCCTTGTACTTGATCGAGGACAAATTATAGAGAATGGCACGCATGATGAACTGCTAGCACTTGGCGGTATTTATAACAAAATGTATCAAATGCAAGCGAATTCCTTACAATAAAATCTATGGAAAGCCCCACTTCATAAAAGTGGGGCTTTGTCATTACAAGGATATACATACATTAAAAGTGTCGTAATATCTGATTGAAAATAGATAACTTAAAAAGCATTTAAATGGTTTTACAATAAAAATTTTATTGGATAGTCGGCGTTGAATGCAGACAGGGTTAATTGAATTTTGAAAAGCCTATTTTGGATTAACCTTTCTCCAAAATAGGCTTTTCTTTTTATTCGTTTAACAAAAAATAATAGCTAGTTGAATGATTATAAAGTGATAGTAGTGACGGATAAAGGTAAAGCAATTTAGTTTAAAATCAAATAGTTTAATGTTAAACTATTTGGGAATGAAAGAAAAGGAGATGTGTTAGCGATGGGTAAACTACAAGACAAAGTGGTTATCATTACTGGGGGAGCAGGCGGTATCGGTAGTGGGATGGCAAAAGCAATGGCAAAGGAAGGGGCTGTCGTTACAATTGTTGATTTAAATGCAGAGGCGGGTGAGGTAATGGCAAAAGAATTGCAAGAAATCTCACCAAAATCTATGTTTTTGCAGGCGAATTTAATGGAACGCGATCAATTACCAAAAATTATTGATACAGTCGTAGAAAAATACGGTAAACTAGATGTGCTAGTTAATAACGCTCATGCTGCGAAACAAGTTACAATAGAAGAAACAACACAGGCAGATCTTGATTTATCGTTTGGGACAGGTTTTTATCCAACCTTCTATTTAATGCAAGCAGCACTCCCACATTTAAAAGAAACGAAGGGCAATATTATTAACTTTGCATCTGGGGCAGGTATTCAAGGCCATGAGACACAGGCAGCTTATGCCGCAGCTAAGGAAGCAATCCGCGGTATTTCTCGTGTTGCCGCAAATGAATGGGGACGTTTTGGTATCAATGTCAATATCATTAGTCCACTTGCGGATTCACCAGGTGTACAGGCATGGGCAAAAGCACAACCAGAATATTATGAAGCGGTTAGAAGTAAAATTCCACTTGGTCGTTTTGGTGATATTGAGCAAGATATCGGTCGAGTAGCTGTTTTCTTAGCTTCTGACGATTCCCAATACATCACGGGTCAAACGATTATGGTGGATGGAGGTTCACTAATGCTTCATTAGTTCGCGGCGTTCGAGGAGGATTTTTTTGAAACAGACAAATATTTTTAAACTCATTCATATGATTGAACAGGTGAATAATGCCAATATTATACGCTTTACAAAAGCGTTTCCATATCCTTTAGGAATTTCACCGATTTTAGTGTTAAACGAACTACATGTTAAAGGCCCTCAAAAACAAGCAGAATTAGCTGAAACCATTGGCTATACGAAAGGTGCTATGACAAGCATTGCAGAAAAATTGGTTAAGCTTGGATTAGCGGAAAGACTTTATGATCCATCTGACCGTCGCACCATTCGCTTGCAAATTACGGAAGAGGGGAAAGTAGCTTTGGCGAAGGCTCAATCCATCGGGAAAGAGGTCTTTGTACAGCTTTTTGAAGTATTAGATGACAAGGAAATTGCCCAATATTTGCTGATTCAAGAGAAATTAGTACAGGGAATTCAACAGAAAAATGACTAGCTAATTATCAACTCGCCTCTAAGAAATTTTATAGAGGTGAGTTGATTTTTTGCTGGATATTTATATTAATGTCATAGGTGGTGGAAGTCTATGGCTTTGAACGGATAGGATACTCAAACTGAAGGATAGAACTCAATATGTGAAGGATAAAACGGGAAAACTAGTGGATAGAGCGCACCTTTTGCCCGATAGAATGGCTTTGAACGGATAGAATTACTCAAAGTGAAGGATAGAACTCAATATGTGAAGGATAAAACGGGAAAACAGGTGGATAGAGCGCACCTTTTGCCTGATAGAATGGCTTTGAACGGATAGGATACTCAAACTGAAGGATAGAATTCAATATGTGAAGGATAAAACGGGAAAACTAGTGGATAGAGCGCACCTTTTGCCCGATAGAATGGCTTTGAACGGATAGAATACTCAAAGTGAAGGATAGAACTCAATATGTGAAGGATAGAACAGGAAAACTAGTGGATAGAGCGCACCTTTTGCCTGATAGAATGGCTTTGAACGGATAGGATACTCAAAGTGAAGGATAGAACAGGAAAACTAGTGGATAGAGCGCACCTTTTGCTCGAATAGAATCACTCTAAACAGATAGGGCCCCCGAACTCAATATTTTGTTTAAAATCTAATTGTAAAATAGTTGAATTTATTGAAAATTGTCCAGCTTCATTTTATAATCAAGATGCGGTTCTATTATAGAGACAATCGAGGTGTGAAATGACATTAAAAACATTAGATAACTCATTAGAGGTTTTAAAATATTTTAATAAAGAAAATCCTACATGGGGTGTGCGTGAATTAGCAAAGGAGATGAATATTAGTCATTCTATTATTTATCGAATTTTAGTTACATTCGAGAGTCATGGATTTCTGATTCAAAATCCTGAGACAAAAAAATATGAATTAGGGCTTCGTTTTTTAGAGTATGGTCAGATGGTGAAAGATAAATTAAATCTTTCTGATTTTGTTTTGCCAATTATGAAAAATCTTGCAGAAACCATTAAAGAGTCGGTATTTCTAACTTGGCTAGATGGCAAAGATGGCGTCACCGTGGAAATAGCTGAAGGCTCTCAAACAATTAAGTTTTCGGTGTCAATGGGCACACGAACACCACTACATATTGGGGCTTCTTGTAAAGTCATCATGGCCTATCTACCTGAGGATCGGAAGAAGGAGATTATGGAGCATGGTATGAAAAGATTAACCCCAGAAACGATTACTGACCCCGCAGAAATGATAGCCGATTTAGAAAAAATTCAACAACAAGGCTGGTGCTTCTCGACGGGGGAATATGCTCATTCTGTTTTTGGGCTTGGTGTACCTCTTTTTAACAGCAAAAAAGAAGTAATTGCTTCTTTAACGATTGCAGGACCTATTTATCGTAAACCAACAGAGGAAAAGTTACCTGAAATGGTGAATGTTCTTCAATATGGAGCGATGAATATTCAACGTTATTTCGATCAGTATAGCTTTAAGCTGTATCATGAATAAGCTTGAAACAAGGCTCAAGATAGTTAATATCTATCTTGGGCCTTTGCTCTGATTTCCTTCATGAACGATACAGCCGTGTCTATTTCTTCAAACGTATTAAAATAATGTGGGGAAAAACGAGCCATTTGACTAATCTGATTACGTTCCATAATGGCATTGGCCATAAATGTGCCAGCCTCAATAATGACCCCACGTTCTGCTAATTCATTCGTTAGCTCATCTGGAGAAATCCCTTCTATATTAAACGGCGTAATGGATAATCGATGTGCACTATTTTGCGGACCATATAACACAATACCTGGGATGGTTGAGAGCTGTTCCACTAAATAGTTCGTTAATTGTTGTACTCTTTCATAAATAGAGTGAATACCAATAGCGTTGGCATAGTCAATCGCTGCTCCCAATCCCAAAATACTTGGGATGATTGGACAGCCTGGCTCAAAACGTTTCGCTGTTACTAAAAAAGAATACTCATCGTTTTGATAATCCCACTGGGTACTACCCCAGCCAATCATAATAGGTGTGAGTGCTGGGATAAGCGCTTGGCGCACATATAAAATACCTGAACCCTCAGGGCCGCGCAACCATTTTCGGCCACAGGCAACTAAAAAGTCACAGCCAAGCTCTGCAACATGTATCGGTGTTAAACCAACAGTTTGATTGGCATTAATCAATGTTAATACATGGTGTTGCTGTGCCAGCTGACAAATTTCCTTGGCGGGCTGGAGTGCACCAGCAGCATTGGACATATGGGCAAAGGCAATCAATCTTGTGTGTGGCGTGATGAGTTGCTCCAGCTCTTGTAAATCAACTAGATACTCCGCATTAGTTTTCAAAACTTTTAACTGAACACCTTGTTGCTGAAGGGCAAGCCAAGGCACATAGTTACTTAACATTTCTGTATCGAGCACAATGACCTCATCACCTTGTTCCCATTGCAAGCCCCCTGCTATATAATTAATAGCCATTGAACCGTTTGGCACAAAGGCAATTTCTTCTTTTTTGGCGCCGATAAATAATGCGCTTTTCTCTCGTATACGCTCTACCTGTGCATATATTTCTTGACGAAAAGAGGGTAAGTAGGGACCAATACTCGCTTGTTTTTGAAGATAGCTAGTCATTACATCCACTACTGGCTGGGGCATGGCAGAAGCAGCAGCCGTGTTTAAATAAATATAGTGCTCTAGTAGCGGCATATCTTTTTGTATTTTCATCATATTTAACATTGTGCGCACCAGCCTTATAAAATGATTAATTCTTTCGAATAGGTCATTAAATTCTTATAACCATTTTCTGTAACAATTAAATTATCCTCGATACGAACACCGCCGACATCCTGAACGTAGATACCTGGCTCCACTGTAAATGCCATACCAGGTTTTAATACTAGCTGATTATGCTGCATGATATAAGGTTCCTCATGTGCACTTAAACCAATACCATGGCCAAGTCGGTGTGTGAAATTGTCACCATAGCCTGCGGCGTGAATAATGCCTCTTGCTATAGCATCAATGTCATGTGCTGTCATGCCTGGTTTGATCGCTTCTATTGCCGTTTCATTGGCTTGTTTAACAATGCTGTAAATCTTTTTTAAAGTTGGAGAAATCTCCCCTAAAGCTACCGTTCTAGTCATATCTGCCACATAGCCCTTATAAATGGCCCCAAAGTCTATGACGATCAATTCGCCTGTCTCTATTTTTTTCATGCTTGCTCTGCCGTGGGGAAGCGCTCCTCGGTAACCTGATGCCACAATGGTTCCAAAAGGTGTTCCCTCTGAACCACGTCGTCTCATTTCATATTCTAATTGTGCAGCGACTTCCATTTCTGAAACACCAGCTCGTATCGTTGGCAATGTTGCTTCAAGACTTTCTTCTGCAATTTGCACAGCCTGTCGCATCAAGGCTATTTCATGATGCTCTTTTTTCATACGGAGTTCACGAATGGATTCACCGATGTCACATAAATTGTTATATGTAAGGTGTTCGATTGCTTTTTGTTCCTTTACGTGCATCGTGTCAAATTCCACACCAAGTGTTTGCGACGCTCCCAGCTCTTTTTTTAATTGCCAGATGGCCTGTGTCGGTCCCTCTTCATCTGAATAAGATACGATAGCATTCGCACACTCCGTATCAACTTTTGTTAGTTCTACTTGTGGTACTAGAAAATATAATTGATTGTTAGCCGTGATAGCCACTAACGTTAAGCGCTCACTTTGCTTTAACTGGAGACCTGTAAAATAAGACATATTCGACCCAGGTACAAGAATCGCCACATCAATTTGCTGTTGCTGCATATAGGAAACTAGTTTCTCTCTTCTATTTTGAAACATAGGGTCATTCCTCCTAAAAATAAGTTATATTAATTGTTTCTATTATAGATACAGCGTATCTTAAAATTATATATTAATAATAATGAATTTTCAATAAATAAAGTGGATGTCAGCCTAATAGGTGGCTCTAATAGGAAGGGAATTTACAAATGAGGGAATAGTATGCTGTTAATTTAGTAAATACTAGTGTACGTCTTTTTTTCGTCCATTATGCATATAAGTAGACTAGATAAACTTTTTTCCAACTTAATACGTCAAAAAGAGGGGCAAAATTGTTAAGCAAGAAAGGACTAATGTATGGAAAAAAATATGAAACGCTCAAAAGAGAAAAAGAGCAAGAAAAAATTATGGCTGTGGATAGTCGGTAGCCTACTAGCAATATTTTTAATTTTTATAGGTGCTGCTTACTTTACCATCCAAAAAACTATGAATAAAATAAATACACCACTTATTCAAACAACTGATGCTGCACAACTCGAAGAAAAAACAGTGATCAAAAAAGAACCATTCTCGGTTCTCATGCTTGGGGTCGATGAACGAAAAGATGATAGCGGCCGTTCCGATACTATGATTGTGATTACTGTGAATCCTGAAAAACAGACAATGAAAATGCTTAGTATTCCCCGTGATACACGTACAGAAATTATTGGTCATGATACCGTTGATAAAATTAATCATGCCTATGCCTTTGGTGGCGTTCCGATGGCTGTAGATACAGTGGAAAATTTTCTAAATATACCTATTGATTATTATGTGTTTATTAATATGGAGGGTTTTCTACAAATTATTGACACGCTTGGGGGCGTAACCATCAATAATGATATGGATTTAACTTTTGATGAATATCATTTCCCAGAGGGAGAAATTACGTTAGACGGTAATGAGGCACTGATTTTTTCACGTATTCGTTACGAAGATCCGCGCGGTGATTTTGGTCGCCAAATTCGTCAGCGCCAAATTATTGAAGCTGTAATGAAAAAAGCTTCTACACCATCTACGTTATTAAAAGCAACAGATATGCTGAATGTTCTAGGTGATAATGTGCGTATGAACTTTTCTGTCAAAGATCTTATTCAGCTGCAAGGTCTTTATAAAAAGATGGATGCAGATATTGAACAGTTGTCATTTGACGAGGGGGATGGTCAAAGGATTAACCATATTTGGTACTACATTCCGAATGAGGTAGAGCTTGAAGAAATACAAACGGATTTAAAAAATCATTTACAAAAAAGTAAGTAAGTTAGCTACAACTTTGGGCCATGAAGGGAGGGAGATGAATGAATGGGAGGACCCAGGTGCTTAGGTATACAGCACTGAATCATTGCATGCAAAGCTATGTACCTAAACGTAAAGTGCGAAAAAATCCAGTCCAATCAGCGATAAGAGGCCTACAAGTATTGTGTTTAAAATTGTTTATGTAAGAGATAAAAAATCATTCAGGTAGGGCGCATGCCTAGTTGAATGATTTTTTTATGGCTTCATCAATCATTTTTCAATATTTCTTGAAATGTCAGAAAATTAAGTGTATACTGACATTAGAAATGGTTAAAGGAGTGATTGTGATGATTATAGGCACAATTTTATTAGCATTTGCATTACCAGTGGGTATCGTATTAGCAGCAGATTTATTAAACGAGCAGCGTCACTCTACTACACTATCTAACCATTCATAATGACCAAACAACTAAAACGTTCATTTTTAGACAATGCTACCTTGTAGCCTTGTCTATTTTTTTATGTTATTTCAACAGGTGTCACAGGTTCATTTTTACTCGTCAGCATGAAAAAATCTGGACGCAATTATACGAAAGCATAGTCGATAAATTGGAAACTATTTATGTGATTCATTCGTCAATAGTATAGAGAAAATGTTATACTATATAAAAAAACAGTATCGGGGAATGAGCATGCAAGAGGAAAAAACATCTAATTTTAAAAAAGAAATAATATCCTACATTAAAATTATTGTCATTACAGCAGTTGTCGTTTTTGGCTGTAAGCAATTTTTATTTGCGCCGATCAAAGTGCAGGGAGCATCGATGTATCCGACGTATCATGATAAGGATATTATTATTGTAAGTAAAACAAGTAAAATCGAACGTTTCGATCAAATTGTTTTCCAATCACCTGTAGAGGATGAGTTATATATTAAACGTGTAATTGGTCTTCCAGGAGATAAAGTCGAAATGAAAGATGATGTATTGTATGTCAATGGCAAAGCGTACAAAGAAGATTATGTCAATCGCCAAACAGAGGATCCTAATCAATTACGCATTACGGAAAACTTTACGTTGGAACAATTAGTGAATGAACAAGAAGTGCCAAAGGGAATGTTTTTTGTGCTTGGTGACAATCGCCTAAAAAGTAGTGATAGTCGCCATTATGGTTTAATTTCCGAGGATGCAGTTTACGGTGAATCAAAATTAATACTATATCCATTTAGCCATTTTCATATTGGTTCAAAATGATGAAAAAGAGGTCACTCCCTTGAGTAGCCTCTTTTTAATTTTGGGGTAAATCTGTACAGCTTTTATACGTGGGATAATAGACACAAATTCTTGAATTTTCAACGGTTTCTTTAATGGGCGACAGCCTACTTTTTGCTGGAGAATGGATTGCTGGTTCTTCAATCGTGAACTCTTCTACTACTAATTCTACGCCATAAAATAGTATTAAAAAATAGCAAACAAATCCTACTATGCGCAAACAATCACCTCTTAAAATAGTTATTGTATGTTAATATGTATGGTCAAATTCGTCGAAATATAAGCAGAAATTCAAAATTTTCTCTCGATTCCACGGTTTTATGATGGCGTTCATTCTATGAAAAAAATCTATTGTCAATGAAATTTTGATGTGCTACTATAGCTAAAGTAAATATTTGATCTGTATAACCTCAATAATATGGATTGAGGGTCTCTACCAGGAACCATAAAATCCTGACTACAAAACTTTGCTTCATTTTTGTAGTCAGGATTTTTTTATTATGTTTTAAAAGAATCTCCTACAAAAATGGAAGTGTAATGAAAGGGAGATTACGATGAATTGGAGAGTTTATATTCTTGCAGTGACAACCTTCGCAGTAGGGTTAGTTGAATTAATTGTTGGTGGAATCCTGCCAAATATTGCAGAGGATTTACATGTATCATTAGCAACAGCAGGACAATTAATCACAATTTTTGCACTGGTTTATGCGATTTCTGCGCCAGTCCTACTATCCTTGACAGCCAAGGTGGAACGGAAGCGCTTATTCCTTATTTCTTTATTTATTTTCACGTTAGGGAATCTAATGACCTTCTTTAGTACAACGTTCATCATTGTGCTAATTGCTCGTATTTTCACAGCGATGAGTACAGCGTTAGTCATCGTATTATCATTAACGATTACTACTAAAATCGTAGAGCCTCGCCACCGTGCCAAAGCATTAGGGCTTGTTTTTATGGGCGTAAGTTCCGCGCTTGTAATCGGTGTGCCAATGGGTATTTTTATTACAGAAGCGTTTGGCTGGCGTGCTGTATTTTTAGGTATTAGTATCCTGTCAACGATTTCAATGGTTTTAATTGCCTTATTGCTTGAAAAAATGCCAATCGGAGAAGTAGTGCCACTGAAGGCACAAATCAAATCATTGGCGAATTTGAAAATCCTAACAGCACAGTTAACTACGCTGTTTATGTTAGCGGGTCATTACATGCTCTACGCTTATTTAACACCATTTTTAGTAGAAGCATTTGATCTGAGTGCCTCATGGATTAGTATTTGCTACTTAATTTTCGGTATTGCCTCTGTTAGCGGGAACGCTATAGGAGGCTGGGTGAGTGATAAAATTGGCACAAGCAAGGCTATTATTTTAATCGTCTCTGCCTTTGCCATTGTGTTATTTACTATTCCTTATACAGTTATTGCCCTGCCACTGTTTTTAGTATTTACGGTTTTATGGGGGGCGTTGAGCTGGGCTTTGACACCACCATTACAAAATTATTTAATTCAGGCAGATCCTCAATCATCTGATATTCAGCAAAGCTTAAATACAGCTGCCCTGCAAATCGGGATCTCCATCGGATCAGCAGTAGGAGGCGCTATGTTTGCTTGGACAGGGTCCGTTATGCACTTAGCAAGCTTTGGTACGATTCTAGTTCTCTGTGCATTAGCTTGTGCCATCTTCTCTATCAAAAGAGCACCTCTTGGTCAGGAGCAGCACGTAGATTATTCATCAGCACATCATAACTCGTAATAGAACAACTGCCTGTAAGGTATTGGGAAAGCCATCCCAATACCTTTTTTTGAATCTATTTTCGAATCGTTTCAAAAATTAAATTCTCTATGGTTTCTTAGCATACTCCAATTCTCTATGGAATAGATTGTTGTAGTTAATGAATTTACAGACTTGAGGAGTTTGAGATTTAAGTGTAAATACTACTTTTTAAAGGAAACCTTCAAATCTTGTAAATGGAAGGAGAACCCAATGACTGAATATCATCAACAATCATCTGCTGAAGTCATGAAAATATTGAACGTCACCACACAAGGCTTGACCGATGATGACGTCAAAAAAAGACAACAAATCTATGGCTATAATGTATTAGAGGAAGGGAAAAGAACAAGTACATGGGCTGTTTTCATGGGTCAATTTAAAGATTTATTGGTCATTATTTTACTCGTTGCGGCCTTCGTTTCCTTTCTACTAGGAGAAGTGGGAAGCACCATTGTGATTATGATCGTGGTCATTTTAAATGCTATTTTAGGCACGGTGCAGCATGTGAAGGCAGAGCAGTCACTAGATAATCTGAAAGCATTGACCTCTCCGATTGCCAAAGTCATGCGTAATCATCAACTAGTGGAGATTTCTTCTGAAGAAATTGTGGTAGGCGATCTTCTGATGTTGGAGGCAGGCGACTACATCAATGCGGATGGCAGGCTACTGGAAAGCCATAATTTACACATCAATGAAAGCTCGCTCACAGGCGAATCGATTGCTGTAGCAAAAAGTACGGACCCTATTCGGAAAAATAATGTAACGATTGCGGATAAGAAAAATATGGTGTATTCAGGAAGCTTTGTGACTAATGGACGTGGCATCGTGATGGTTACTGCGATCGGAATGCAGACCGAAATCGGAAAAATTGCGAATTTACTCGATACGGCCAAGGAGAAGAAAACACCATTACAAATTAGTCTTGATCAATTCGGTGAAAAATTAGCACTAGGCATTACCCTAATTTGTTTAGCTATTTTTACGATTGACCTTATTCGAGGAAGGGCCTTAGTGGAATCCTTTATGTTTGCTGTATCCCTTGCTGTTGCAGCGATCCCAGAGGCATTGAGCTCCATTGTGACCATTGTATTAGCTTTTGGCACCCAGAAAATGGCGAAGGAAAATGCGATCATCCGCAAGCTTTATGCTGTTGAAAGCTTAGGAAGTGTATCGGTTATTTGCTCTGATAAAACGGGTACCTTAACCGAAAATAAAATGGTCGTACAGGAAGTTTTCGTCGACCAGAAAAAGATTCCACACGATTGGCTGAATCCAACGAACCCAGTGGAAAAAGAGCTGATGGTAAAAGCGCTTCTATGTAGTGACGCTGTCGAGCGTGAGCAAAAAGAAATTGGTGACCCTACAGAAATTGCCCTCGTGAAATTAGGGAAACAATATGGTTTAGATGAATTGACAGTTCGCGAGCAATATCCTCGACTGGCTGAAATTCCATTTGATTCAGCGAGAAAGCTCATGAGTACTGTTAATCAGATGGACAAGCAACCTATCATGATTACTAAAGGGGCTTTAGATGTACTTTTACCAAAAGTGACACGAATCAAAACAACAACTGGTATTTTTGAGATGACTGCGCAGCATCGCCAGAAAATTGAAGCAGTGAATCGTGATTTTTCTATGAATGGTTTAAGGGTGTTAGCTATTGCTTATAAGGAGGTATTGCCTCTACAAAAAGTCGATACAAGAGCTGAACGAGATTTAATCTTTGTTGGCTTAGTAGCGATGATGGACCCTCCAAGAAAAGAGTCGAAAGAGGCTGTGGAAAGCTGTATAAAAGCAGGTATTAAGCCCGTCATGATTACAGGGGACCATAAAATTACAGCAACAGCTATCGCTCAACAAATTGGTATTTTACAAAATCCAGCAGAAGCTATAGAAGGACATGCACTCGAAGGTTTAACCGATCAAGAGCTACAAGAAAAAATACATGATTATTCTGTGTATGCTCGTGTTACACCAGCACAAAAAATTCGAATTGTCAAAGCCTGGCAGGATAAAGGGCATGTTGTCGCCATGACAGGGGATGGTGTCAATGATGGGCCAGCCCTGAAACAAGCCGATATTGGTGTAGCAATGGGCGTGACAGGCACAGAGGTTGCGAAAGATGCCTCGTCCATGATTTTAACTGATGATAATTTTTCGACGATTGTCAAGGCAATTGCCAATGGTCGTAGCATCTATACGAATATTAAAAATGCGATTCTGTTTTTATTATCAGGAAATGCGGGTGCTATTTTTGTCGTGTTATATGCCACTGTTTTAGGCTTACCTGTTCCTTTTGCACCTGTGCATCTATTATTCATTAACCTATTGACAGATAGTCTACCAGCAATCGCAATCGGTTTAGAGCCAAATAATAAGAAAACAATGAAGGACAAGCCTAGAAATATCCATACTCCTTTATTAAATAAAGCCTTTACAACACAAGTAGTGCTTGAAGGTATATTAATCGCCATTTCCACCATTATTGCGTTTCAAATCGGTTTATCGACAGGTGATACGTTAACAGCCAGCACAATGGCCTTTACCACATTATGCCTATCAAGATTAGTGCATGGCTTTAACTCCAGATCCAAACAATCAATCTTTGCTATTGGCGTATTTTCGAATAAATATACTTGGCTTGCCTTTATCATCGGTGTATTTAGCTTACACATTGTCTTGTTTATGCCAATGCTCACAACAGTTTTTGAGGTAGCTCCATTAACGACAGCTCAGCTAGGCTTTATTTATAGCTTATCGGTATTACCATTCCTAGTGAACCAATGGTATAAGCTACTGTTCGTGAGAAATCGATAGTAGGTCAAAAAAGAAGCTTCCGTTAGATAAAACGGATGCTTCTTTTTAGCTTTGAGGTGCTACTATCCAACCTTTACGCTTACTGAGGTCAATCAATTTTGCCCCTAATAGTGCATAACGCATATGAAGTTCACCATATTTAGTTAAGTGGAGCTTTTTTACTGACAAATCCAGTGCTTGGCTTACAGCAATTAAAGATGAGGCAATATTCATGGATAAAATAGCACTAATTTCGCCATCATTAATAGCCGATTTTCCACGAAGATCCGTTAGTTTCATCTTACTGTACTCGATTGCTGTAGTGGGTGCCAACATGCCATTTTCCTTTAATAATAATGTCAACTGCTTATTTTCCTCTTTTAAACATTGAATAAACTCCAAGATCATGATTTTTAAATGTTTATCACGTGTATGCTTAAAAAAGGCATGGCTTGAAGCAATATAGCTTTGATTGACACCAAGCTGTGACCAAAGCTTGAAAATTTCCTTAAATTGTAACGATGCTAGATTGTCCTTTATCATTATGGCACTTCCTAACTCTTAGTTTATCTAAGATTAGGATGGACAGGAAATGACATTCTATTCATCTTTTACAATAAAAGTTTACTAACGAGCCTTTAATAATAGGTGCCATAAGGAGACATGTGAGGATTAGGGTAGCGATATGGATAAGGGTATGGACATGGCTTCATGTAGTGCTGCGGCATTGTTTGTTTTGACGGAGTTTGATCGGTTGCTGACTGGACACGATGACAGCCTTTTGGTGGTCCGATATAAGTGGATGGAACAATCGGTGCAATTGTTTTCTTCCATTGTTCTTCATCTAAACAATACGTATGCGCCATAATATTTGCTGGTGTAAATTTCAATATATCGGAACCTAAAATGACCTCTGGCGTTGGTGCATCAAAAATCGCAAGTAAATGAGTATTATCTGCTGTTGCTATTTCATAATGCCACCAGCCTTGCGGTATATTGGCAACTTGCCCAGGTCTAATGGGATAGTTTTGTATTTTCTTTGTAAAGGGATTCAAGATGGAAACCGTCGCTGCCCCAGCGATACAATAGACGAGCTCAGCGGCATTTTGATGGTAGTGTGGCTCAACGATATTTTCTTTACTCAAAAAAATATCGAGTAAAGATGTATTTTCTACTGTATTTAATTGTTCCACACTAAGAATATTAATGTAATTTTGTGAATCCTTTTTAAAAAGCGTACTTTTATTAACATCAAAAGTGAATTCTGTAGAGGGAGAGGTATAGTCGATATTTGAGCTAATACTTACATCCTTTCTCATGAAAGTGGGATATTCATCATCATAGATTATGTTTCAACAGCATATAGGCTTACACAGATGCCTAGAGAGCAGCTACGGAACGTATCTTTTTAAAAATTAGCTAAAATTACCACCTCTAATTAAGAATGTATGTACGTGTAAAGAAAAGTAGATATTTGTTCTTTTTATATAAAGTATTGTAAATGTGTAAAAGGCATATGCAGAGCTGTAAAGGGGCGTTCAACAGGAAAGAATCGGTAGCGTCACCAAATCGTCCATATGATGTAGATAGAGAAATCAGGTGCCATTACAAAAAGGTGTGTAAAAATCATCAACATAACAGGTGAATCTTTTACTTTACAAGGCAAGAGGGGTGTACGTTTCCTATAAACAATATTTTAGCCATGCTGCCCATTTTACAGCGAGAGTCTAAGGTCATAAAAGATATTTTTTATATTGATGTGGAATGTTTTTATATGGAGTAGTTATAGTATTCTATGGATATTATAACTGCTCTTTTTTTACCTATACACCTCTTCTATGATTCACCTATCCAATCATGAAATTTACACTGCTCTTATAGGGCATAGAAGGAATCTAGATAAACAAAATACCGTTCTTATTACTGTAAAACTGATGCACTTGATCCACAATCTATTAGCAGGCGGCCTTTTTAAAACAGTCGCTGGCTATTTTAATTTCCTAGATTACATATAAACCGACCCTTCCAATCCCTCCTTTTACAGCCCTCCTAGTTTTCTATAAGCAACTACATCACTGACTGTATCTGCCACTGATGCCTTGATTGGGTTAACTGGAAATATTATGAATTGCTGTGAGTTATTTATGGTTTGAAAGTTCTGTTTTTTTATACAATTACTAGGAAAATAGATTTAATCTATTTTTCATAAATTGATACAAATTATCAATATTTCAGAATATTTAAATATTCCGATTCTCGAATTAGTTCCATTGTGATAAATTGGAAATATCACACTAAACTGAAAAGTGTGACAATTAAAGGAAGAGGAGGAAATGAGATTTGAAAAATTTTAAGTTTATGAAGTTTTTAAGTAGTATTCTAGTTTTCGTTATGGTGCTTTCTCTATTAGTTCCATTGTCGAGTGCTAGTGCTGAAGAATCGAAACCATTCAAGCAAGATAGTCAAAGTGAAAGTATAATTCAACTAAAGGCGGCTATTGCTGAACAGCTAAGCTTGTCTAAAGATGGTCCAACCCTCCATGAAAGCTTAGAAAATGTATCAGGCAATCAAAAGGTTGCAGTCATCGTTCATTTATCCGAAAAGCCTGTTGCATTAGAGCAAGGAATAAGTGAAGTCAAAGGCCGAAAATTCTCTAATGCCCAAGCAAAAGAAGTTCGTTCCAATGTAAAAGTACAACAAGCAGAAGTTAAAAAAGAGTTAGCTATTAAAAATGTGGAGATGACTCAAGGTTACACATTTGATACTGTTTTAAACGGTTTTGCAGCAACTGTGAAGGCAAAGGATCTCCCAAAACTGCTTACAGTTGATGGAATTACATTAATTGAACCTGATGCAATTGTTTACGCATCAGAAGATAATACGATGAAATCATCGGAACTTATGAAGAAAGATTCAGTAGAAGCTCAAATGAATACAAGTAATTCTTTCCTTGGTATCGAACAGCTTTGGAAGGAAGGAATTGAAGGACAAGGAATAAAAGTAGCAGTATTAGATACTGGTATTGATGCAGATCACCCTGAATTCGCTGGAATTTATAAAGGCGGAAAAAACTTCATTCCAAATTCTTCTACTTACACGAAGCCTCGAGCAGATAACGATGCATCGGAAACATTACCTTCAGAGCGTCCAGTCGGGACACCTGAATTTAATGAAAAAGGAAGCTCGTTCTATACTTCTCATGGTACACATGTTGCTGGAACAATTGCAGCAATCGGCGCTAACGAATTTGGTATTAAAGGAATTGCGCCAAAAGTAGACCTTTATGCTTACCGTGTTCTTGGAGCATACGGAAGTGGAGCTACATCTGGTATTGTTAAAGCAATTGAAACTGCTGTAAAAGAAAAAATGGACGTTATCAACCTTTCACTTGGCGGGGGAGCCAATTCTGAAACGGATGCTGGTTCTTTTGCTATTAATAATGCAATGATGGCTGGAACAATCGGAGTAGTTGCAACAGGAAACTCTGGTCCAAATCGCGGAACAATGGGTACTCCTGCAACAGCTCGTTTAGGCATTGCTGTTGGTAACACAACAAATCCTGAAACAATGTATAACGGGGAAGTGAATGTTACAGTTGGCAATTACAACTTAACAAAACAGCTTCCATTAATGGGAACGACTTTTGGGAAAGATGTAGCAAAACAGCTTCAAGGAGAATTTGACCTAGTTGCTGTTCCTGGAAACGGAGAAGTAAAAGACTTTGAAGGAATTGATGTAGAAGGGAAAGTGGCATTGATTTCCCGTGGCGGTATCGCATTTGTTGATAAAATTGCGAATGCAAAGGCAAATGGAGCTGTCGCAACAATAATTCATAACTTTGCTGGCGGAACAAATGCACCGGACATTTCAGGCACATTCCTTGGTGATTCATTTGAATTTCTGCCAACATTCGACATGTCTCAAACGGATGGTAATGCAATTCGCGCTGCATTAGCAGGCGGAACTGGAAAAGTAAGTTTTAGTAAATTCGCTTCCACAAAGACACTTGGGGATGAGGTAAACTCTTCCAGTTCGCGCGGACCATCTACACCAAACTTTGATATTAAACCAGATGTAAGTGCACCTGGAACAAATATTATGTCAACGATTCCAATGTATAAAAAAGATTTCCCTGATGCAGATTATGGGGAAGCTTATGGTCGTAAAACAGGAACATCTATGGCAACACCGCATATTGCAGGTATTGTTGCATTAGTTAAACAAGCAAATCCTAGTTGGAACGCGTTCGATGTAAAAGTGGCGCTTTCTAATACAGCACAGGTTTTAGATACAACAAAATACGATGTGTTTTCTCAGGGTGCAGGGCGTGTAAATGCTTATGCAGCAGCTCATCCAGAAATTCTTGCCTATGCACTTGATAGCGCAATTTTGGATGGTACGGGTGCAGTTACAGAAAACTTGAAAGGGACAGTTACTTTCGGTCCACAATCATTGAAAGATCAGGATATTTCTGTAACGAAACAAGTTTTAGTAAAAGATATTAAAGGGAACGGCGGCAATTATAACGTATCGATTGATGTGACAAAAACATTTGGTGATGCAACTGTTACAGTAGATCAGCCGACATTTAATCTAGTTGGTGAGCAAGTGTTAAATATTACATTAACTGCTTCACAAGCTACGGCACCAAATGGCTCTGAAATATTAGGGTATATTTATATCAATGGAGGATCTACAGAAATTTCATTACCATTTGCAGCTGACTTAGGTGGCGAGGCAGTAACGGAAATTAAAGATTATAAGATTACAGAAACAGACCTATCCTTTAACGGCGATGGAGTGAAAGATTCAGCTGTACTTTCATTCACATTAACTGGAGACGTAACAACTAACTATATCGAGCTTTGGGATATTATGAATCCTGAAGGTGGAGAATACGAAGACGGCTACATTGGTTATCTACATGCAGGTACTGCGCTAGGAAAAGGCTCTTATACGCTAAATGTTGGTGGGCAGTACAAACCATGGGGATCAGAACCTGCCACAACGATTCCAGATGGCCTGTATACAATTGACTTCACTGGTCTTGCAGCATCAGGAGCAGTTTCCGATTATGTTGGGCCAATTGTTGTGAAAACAACTAAACCAGAAATTACAGGTTCAGTAGCTAATGGTGTCGCTACAGGACAGGTAACAGATAAGTATATCGACTACAATGAAGAGTTAGATTTATATGATTTAAATTATAATTTAAATGATAAATTAAAAGCTTCCTATATTTCGACGATAAATGGTGAAGTACAAGCACCAGTTCCTTTTGAATTAAATCAAGACGGTAGCTTTACATTCCCAGTAACAGCAGAAACTAATGCTGTATCAGTAAAAATTACTGACGCTGCCGGAAATGTTGGTGAAGCAAAGATATATGAAAATGAAGTAGTAACAGCACTTTCTGTAAATCCAACTGAGCTAGACCTAAAAGCTGGAGAAACTGCACAACTGACGGTAACAGAAACGTCAACGCCTGCAAAAGGTGATGCAACAGAGGAAGACGTAACTACAAAAGCTACTTATGTGGTTGGAGATGAAAACATTGCAACAGTAGCAAATGGATTAGTCACTGCAGTAGGTGAGGGCACGACTACTATTACTATTTCATATGGTGATAATAAAGTTACTGTAAATGTTACAGTTAAAGCACCTGTTGTAGAAGTAGTAACACTAGAAATTGACCAATCTCAGGTTGAAACTAGTATAGGTAAGGAAGTTGCCGTGAAGATTACTGAAGTAACCACTTTTGATGGGAAAACAACAGAAAAAGATGTTACAAAGCTTGCAACCTACGAAGTAGCGAATGATAAAATAGCTACTGTAAAAGCAGGGGTGGTAAAAGGAAAAGGTCAAGGTAATACGACGATTACGGTAACGTATGGTGAGCACACACTAACATTTGGTGTGTTTGTAAAGCAAGGTGATGACAACGGAAACGGTAATGGAAACGGTAATGGAAACGGTAATGGAAACGGAAACGGTAATGGAAACGGTAATGGAAACGGAAACGGTAATGGAAACGGTAATGGAAACGGAAACGGAAATGGAAACGGAAATGGAAACGGAAACGGTAATGGAAACGGTAATGGAAACGGTAATGGAAACGGTAATGGAAACGGAAACGGTAATGGAAACGGTAATGGAAACGGAAACGGAAACGGAAATGGAAACGGAAACGGAAATGGAAACGGAAACGGAAATGGAAACGGAAATGGAAACGGAAATGGAAACGGAAATGGAAACGGAAACGGAAATGGAAACGGAAACGGAAACGGAAACGGAAACGGAAACGGTAATGGAAACGGAAACGGAAACGGAAACGGAAATGGAAACGGAAACGGAAATGGAAACGGAAACGGAAACGGAAACGGAAACGGTAATGGAAACGGAAACGGAAACGGAAATGGAAACGGAAACGGAAACGGAAACGGAAATGGAAATGGAAACGGAAATGGAAACGGTAATCAAATAATAATAAAGTCACCGTGGATGATTTATAGTTAATTTCAGTTCAAGTAAAAAGAGAAATTGCACCTCGCAATTTCTCTTTTTACTATTATTTATAAAGAAGTCCCTTTTAAAAAATTATCTCCTACTAAACTAACTGTGACATATTCTTTCGAATTTTCTTGCCATATTTGATATAAATCAGTTCCTCTTTATTTCTCCCATTCATAGTTCACTTCTTGATCAAGATTTTTTTACCTATTCCCTAATCACAGATGATACAACATTTCCAAAAAGGGCTCACTGGCACTGATAGAATATCAATGCTAGATGGCTGCTTAGTTTTTTACAACTTTCTACTTGACAGGGATAAATTTGAGTACTTGGTCTTTTTCCAAAAATTGAACATTGCCAAGATGAGAACATTCGTTCTATTATGTATACAAACAAATGTTCTTACGTAATATAGGTAAAAGGGAAAATCATTGTGCTAATAATAAATAACAATCATTTCAAAAAATTACGAGAGGCAATGGGAGGAAACTAAGATGAGAGAACAACTGATTAAAGCTATGCAGCATAAACAATTAGTGAATATGATGTATCTAGCAAAAGATGGCTCCATAACAAAAAGGCGTGTAAAAGTCATTAAAATTGTTGGTGATTCATTCCAGGCGTTTTGTTTTACAAGACATGCAAAACGTACTTTTTTGATTAGGAATGTTCTAGCTGTTATTCCTTTTGTTAGTAAGGGACGTGAAGTTATATGAATTATGAGGGTATGCCCAATAGACCAATTATGTGTATCGATATGAGATGCTTTTATGCCAGTATCGTGGCGATGTTACATGGGCTAGATGTTTTAAAAACGCCAGTTGCCGTAGTAGCAAATTTTGACCAACCAGGTAGCGTAGTGCTTGCGGCATCACCATTGATGAAAGAGAAATTTAAAATCAAAACTGGAAGTAGACGTTATGAGATACCAAAACATCCTGACATTAGATTGTTTGAGCCTAAAATGAGTTTCTTTATTCAAATGTCGATGACGATTACTAAATTAATCTCTAATTATGTACCAGTTGATGCGATACATGTGTATAGTGTGGACGAAAGTTTTGTTGATTTAACTGGCACTGAAAAGCTTTGGGGTTCACCTGAGGAAACGGCTAAGGAAATACAAAGAGCTATTCTTGACCAATTTAATATACCTAGTGCAGTAGGTATGGGACCAAATATGTTAATAGCCAAATTAGCTTTAGACCTTGAAGCAAAGAAAACAGGTTTCGCTAAATGGACATATGAAGATATTCCAAAAAAATTATGGCCAGTTCAACCCCTTTCTGAAATGTGGGGGATCGGTAAACAGATGGAAGCAAATCTAAATGCTATGGGGATACAAACAGTCGGTGGTTTGGCTAATACAGATTTAAAAGAATTAGAAAAGCGCTTTGGTGTAATGGGCAATCAACTCTATTACCATGCATGGGGAATAGATCTATCCAAATTAGGGGAGCCGTTAATAACAAACGGAGCGTTAAGTTTTGGGAAGGGCCAAATGCTGATGAGGGATTACCATACACGTAAAGAAATCTCTGTAGTACTTCTTGAAATGTGTGAGGACGTAATGAAGCGAACGCGGGATGCAGGTTATGTTGGTCGTACAATTAGTATTGGTCTTTCTTATAGTCGAAACGCTCTGACCAAAGGATTCCATCGATCTAAAACAATTGCAGTACCGACAAGTGAAACACTTGTGATGTATAAAACTTGTATTGAATTACTGGATAAATATTTTACAGGTGAACCAACTCGGCAAATAGCTGTCCGAATATCCAACCTGGAAAGAGAGCATAGTATCCAATTAGATTTATTCGATGATCGTAAGCCACAGCGTCAAATAATCGGTCCTACAATGGATGCAATACGCAACAGGTTTGGAGCTACTTCAATATTAAGAGCAGTTTCTTTCACAAAAGCTGGGACGGCTATTAAGCGCGATCGCTTAGTTGGTGGTCATTTGGCATAGGAGTGATTTATTAATGATACAAGACAGAGGTCATATTAAATGGGCGTCGATGATGTTGCCGGAGCATTTAGAGCTTCTTAGAGAGTATAAACAAGCGCATCCAGAACAGCCAAGAGAATTGACTGAGTGGGAACTGGAAGAACTACAAAAAGCAATTGATCAAGCTTTTAATCAGCAATTGCACATAAAATTAGAAGTGTGGGAGGACTACAAAATCACACAATGGACTGGAATAATTAAATCGATTAATACTAATGAACTCATACTTGAAACACTACTTATAACGAAACGTATTCCAATTCAAAGTATTCAATCAGCTCAACTGGATGCTGATTATTATGATTAAAGCCAACGAAAGACAGTTACTGCATAAATATCTTTTGTTAGAGCTAGCAGTTAAATCATTACAGGTTGACTACTGTAGATTGGAGCAGTTTAAAATGAAAACGGTATTTCTTCCAATGATGGATTCATTGCTAAAGGATCTAAGACAGGAATATTTTCACCTCAAAGGAGAACTTGCACAAAAACGTATACGAGTAGTAGGCTGGCAACTAGTAGATGAATACTTTAGTGACGTACAAGTTGCCACTGCAGGTAATGATGTAGTACTTCGTTATGCAAATCAAGCTCTGAAATCACAGGTGGAAAAATTGTTGATGCATCATATACATGTAGCTTTAAAATAAAGATTGATTAAAGAAAATTTTTCCTTCATTTATCAGCAAACGTAAAAACACTCCATTTTGAAAAAATATTGATCAAAATGGAGTTAAGTATGAGATTTTTATTTGATTAATTAAATGAGCCTTATTCAACTAAAGCTCTGTTAGTTGAATAGACAAAATTCACCTAAATTTTCAGAAGGGAGTGTTTATGCTCAATTCTTATCCTGAAATGGTTCATTATTCGTATTTGTTCTTCAGTTAATTTTTCTATGTCCCAATACATATGCATTAAACTGTATTCAAAAATTTCCTTTAATTTTATAAATAGAGGGAGTTTTTCTAACATCTCTGATGATATAGAATTTTCTTCCTGATACCCTTCAATTATTGCGTTAGATATAGAACGACCATAGTCAACAATATTACTGTTTCCTACAAATGAATATTCCATCGCACTATAGATTGGAACAGCTAAATCAAATATATAGAAGTTTTTTTCGCAATCTTGAAAATCAATCATCGTAAAATTATTATGACTATCTACCAATATGTTTTCTAACCATAAATCACCGTGTATCAAACCATAATCTGACTGTTTTTTCGGAATATCCTTTATTGAGGATAAAACCTCATCTGCAATTTCTCTAATTATATTTTCTTCTTTAGGGATATATTTCAGAAAAGCATATTCTTCATTCTCATACCAATCGTTAATGTATTTAACGGTCTCTATATTTTCAAATGTTTTTGATAGGCGATGTAAACGACCAATTTGTGCATTAGACATTGTCAAAATTGTCATTATGATAAAAAACACTGTATATTCCCTGATTATACCATATGGAAAATCTCTGTTATTTAACTAAATTACAAACATATGGAAGACAATTTAAATACAATGTGCATCCAAACAGTTGGGGGTAGCCCATGCAGATGGAACGGAATTAGCAAAGCGCTTTGGGGAATTAATACTATTATCATGCATAAGGCATTGTTTTCTACATTGGGTGAGCCATTAGTGAGCAATGCGGGCTAAGCCTTGGGAAGGACCAGATGCTGATGAAGGATTATCACACATAAAAATACATTGCGGTTGTGCTGTTAGAAATATGTGGGGACGTGATGCGACATCCAAGAGAGTAGGGTGGACTGTTAGCTTGGGTCTCTCTTATAGTCGCAATGCGCTGAATGGGAGCTTGAAAAATTACAACAAACCATCACACATGCATTCGTACAACATAACGATATTATGTTAACTATATGGGAGCAGGCTAATTATGGACAATGGGGAGACACCATTCAAATGGGGCAGGGAAAACCACGCTTTGTAAGGTATTAGTGAGGCTATACAGACAGCAAAAAGGACAAATTCTTTTAAAGGATAAAGTGTTATCACCATCAAAGCGAAGTAAGCTAACCTATTTTGTCATGCAGGACCCAGACTATCCACTTTATGCGGCAAGTGTTGGGAATGAAATCATGTTAGGTCGGCAAGTAACAGAGACTCTAAGAAACAAGGCAATCGAAGCACTGGAAAATTTTTTGCTTGTCCCACTAAAGGACAGACACCCTGCATCACTATCAGGTGGAGAAAAACAGCGTGAAACACTAGCAGCAAGCAGTATTCTGTAGCTGATGCACAAATTGTACCACGGGATGAGCCTACTAGCGGGTTAGATGGGGCAAAAATGGGTGTAGCACATGGCAAATCAAAATAAATTTGTTTTTATCATTACACATGATTAGGATTTTATAGACATTATTTGTGATGAAGTGTTAGTTCTATAAGGAAAGGACCATAAAAATAGCAACGTCACTCATTTGAACAATGCAAATGAGTGACGTTTACTTCAAAGCGGCAAGTTCATAACGATTTGCTCACCAATAGGGCCTATTTTTCTTTCTCCGTGGTCCACAAAGCCAACTTTGGCATATAGATGCTGGGCAGCCGTGTTTTTATGATTGACAACTAACACCACTTCGTTACATTCTTTAAATTCCTGTTTGACAAAATCAGCTAGTGCAAACATGGCCTTTTTAGCATAACCTTTACCTTGCTGTTGATAATCGATAGACAAAGCGGTTAGTAACATTGCTTGGGGATTACTGGAATATTCTTTTACTCTATCCGTTGCATGAAGAACAAAAAAACCAACTGGCACATGATTACTTAAAATGACAATAGGATATTGTCCAACCTTTTCGATCGTAATTTCTTTTGGAAGGGCTGTAAACTGGTGTTGTTCTTCAGGTAGTTCAAAGCTGTTTAATTGCTCCACATAGTCTTCAGAGAAATGTACTAATTCAATGCTCGTTGTTGTTTGCATAAAAAAGCCTCCTTTTTTATTATTTTAACTACAGAACAAATGTTCGTCAAGGAGGCTTGTATAAAAATAACGCAAGTTGGGACTTTTTAACTTAATAAGTGACCGAAAAATAAAATGAAAGAAATACTAATAATCAAAATAAGTGTGATAACCATTGTCAATATTCCCCGAAGCAAGGTCGTTAAATTTCTTACATCTTTCATGCCCATAAGGCTAAGATAGAAACAGACAATGGACAAAAGTAGTGTCAATGTCAATGGATGAACATGAAGGTAGGTGTCAAAAAAGTTTTTCAATGTGCCTGATAGAAAAAATAGTAGGGTACAACCTAAAGAAAAAATAAATGACCAAAAGTTTAAATTAATTCCCATTGTTTCCCTCCTTCCTACAAAAACGAATTTGTCGTATCGATGTGCCAATGATTCCGTTTGATAGGGTAAAAGGATGAAACAAACAAAAGGGTAGGTGTAAAAGGAGGTCACTTGGACGAAAGTGACCTCAAGTACCATAAAGGAGTATAACGTAAAGTTGAAAGAACTTTACATTACTATTAGTATGCCTGAGCTAGTTGTTGAAGATAGTTATCTATCTCAGACACTAGCTTTTAATTATAAGTCCATATAAAAAAGCTAGAAAAACCTAAGAGAAGGCTGCGGGAGTTGTTTCCTTAGCCTTCTATAAAGGAATAGAAGCTAAAAAACATCCTAGACGGATGTTTTTTAGTATAACGGCTGCTGACAAGGGGGAAAGCCGTTGACATCTTGAATCACATGAAAATCATATTGCTTTAAGGCGAATTGACTTTGATACAAATATTCAAGGACAAGTAGTTTCCCATCTGAAACACCACAGAGGACACCTGAAGTACCTTGACCATTTGTCAAAGAAACACCGACAGGCTGACCGATTAAGTAAGCAATTTTATGTTGCCAAGGCACAATAGCCACTCCTTTCATTATAATATATGAAGGTGGTGGCTAGAGGTTCTTGCCTATAAAGTGACTTTCATTAAATCGTAGCCTCTGTTATTTGTTAAATTGCCATTATCCTAAAGGAATAGGAGTTATAATTGGGTTTCTGATTTTCAGTGGGAATATTGATTTACATAAAAAAGCAAGAGGGGGTTCTTTTAAGTAAAGATAAAAACTATTCACAGAAGAAAACAAAGCAGCAAGGAAGTTACTGATAAAATTCAACTTTATAAGAAGAAGGCTATTTAAGACAATATGAATGCAACCATGTTACTGAAGAATGTAGTGATATGTTGATCTATTCTTTATTGCATACAAAAGGGATAGCATTGTACAAAAACATCTTGGGGGCGATGTTAAAGGTGCTATCCCGCCATTAATGTATGTGTAAACGGTTATAAACATTACCACTGTGTGTAAATTAGAAAAAACGAAAAATTTTCTTTAAAGTAATGATGTCTTTTGATGATTACTGTAAGTAAAAAAGGTTAATCGCGACCAGCCTCCTACCATAGCTGGTCTAATAATCTCCCACCATACACAGAGACGCTTTTTTACTAACGACGCAGTTAGTTAAAGAGCGTTGCTTGACTTGTGTTCAACAATCGGACCATAATGTGACATAATAAAATTTGTCATTATTTTAATGTGTAATAGACTTAGTAATTACATTTGTTCTTCCTATATTACTTGAAATGAATTTTTTTAAATAAAAAGGAGAGTCAGTATGGAGATAGTATATTTTGCAGGTGGATGTTTATGGGGAGTACAAGCTTTTATAAAAACTTTACCTGGAGTTACGTTTACAGAAGCAGGAAGAGCTAATGGCACAGGTCATACACTGGAGGGCGATTATGATGGGTACGCCGAATGTGTAAAAACGGAATTTGATCCGACCATTGTCACAATCAGGGAATTAATGGGATATTTTTTTGAAATCATTGATCCATACAGTTTGAATCAACAAGGACAGGATATTGGCGAGAAATACAGAACGGGAGTATATAGTGAAAAGCCTGAACACTTACAAGAGGCGAAGGCGTTTCTTGATGAGAGAAATGATTACGATCTTATAGTTGTTGAAGTATTACCTCTTACAAACTATGTAAGAAGTGCAGAAGAACATCAAGATAGGTTAGCTAGATGTCCAAATGATTATTGTCATATTCCAAAAGAAATATTAAATAAGTATAAGTATTGAAGAACATTGAGTTGCATCGGCAGCTCTTTTTTTCTTTTAAACTAATAGTGCACGTTATATGCCCGTTTTATAAAAGAATATAATTTTAGCATGATTAGTTCTATTATTATTTTTGGTATTGCAGGCATACTTTATGCTTTGGTGGAAAATTCTTTCAAGAGAAATATAAAATTTGCTTAAACTAACGGGTAGCAATTGTTCAATTTAGTACACTCGCTTCCTGTGCTAAAGGGGCAGATTAGAAGTACTTAATTTGGATATTAACAATATACACTTGTTTTTGAACATCGTCCTCCAAACAAATTTAGAAAAACGTTTTCAAGATTTATCATTTATTCAATGTGCTTCTTGGAGTTATCCATCTAGATAGATTTATCAAAAAATCACTCATGCCAATATCATGAGTGATTTTTAATGGGTAACCTATTAAATAACGCCATCAGCTTTGGTTTTTTGTGTCATTTTTTTTATTTCTAAGTATAAATGATGTCAGGAATAAGAAGCTTGCCACCCATAACGAATAGAAAAGATTTTCAAGCAACGCCCAATGCCCATTTTTAAAATAATCCCATCCTGTTGATAATAAAAATACAACGATAATGAATGTGATATATATAGATTTTCCGAATGTAGTCAATTTAAACACCTCTATTTGTAATGTATGTAAATTGTAGCGTCAGTGAAAGTAGCAGGATAAAATCAAAGAAGTCCCATTATTATTAGCTATTACAGGTCATTTTAAACGAGATAATGAGAGATCCGAAAAAAGAATGATCAGTGAATAGGTGTTTTTAGTTATAAAAAGATTTTTTAATATAATAATTATGCAAATTTAACAACCGGAAAATTGTATAATTATCCCACTGGTATAGCATAATGAATGAGCATGGAACAGTGTATAAATGCTTTATCGAGATGGAGCTATGTAATTTGTAGATACTGTATAATTCCTTTTTAAAAAAGGGTTTTTTGAAATGATTTATAAAAATACAAGAAGATGTGATGTCAAATGATACGAGCATCCATTTAGGAGACATGCTATCGAATTTGAATTTTTTGTTAATTTATCTTTCTTTTTCCCATTTAGGTGCCAATGAGTGTTATTCTATATTGGAATAATAATTATGGAGGCGATATTATGTATTACAGTAATGGTAATTATGAAGCTTTCGCACGTCCGAAAAAACCCGAGGGTGTCGATGAAAAATCAGCCTATCTGATTGGTTCGGGGCTTGCCTCACTTTCAGCCGCATGTTTTTTAATTCGTGATGGCCAAATGAAAGGTGAGAATATTCATATTCTTGAAGAGTTAGATATTTCAGGCGGTAGTCTTGACGGAATTTTAAATCCGACAAGAGGGTTTATTATTCGTGGTGGTCGAGAAATGGAAGATCACTTTGAATGCTTATGGGATTTATTCCGTTCCATTCCATCATTAGAAATAGAAAATGCTTCGGTTTTAGATGAATTTTATTGGTTAAATAAAGAAGATCCTAATTATTCAAAATGTAGATTAATGGAGAATCGAGGACAAAGATTAGAGGATGACGGAAAGTTCACATTATCCGATCAATCGTCTGAAGAAATGATTAAATTATTCTTTACGCCTGAAGAGAAGCTAGAGGATAAAAAAATTACAGATGTTTTCTCTGATGAATTTTTTGAATCGAATTTTTGGCTGTATTGGTCCACGATGTTTGCCTTTGAAAAATGGCATTCTGCTATGGAAATGCGTCGTTACATTATGCGCTTTATCCATCATATTGGTGGATTACCAGATTTATCTGCACTGAAATTTACAAAGTATAACCAGTATGAATCCCTAGTACTTCCGATGATCAACTATTTAGAAAAACATAATGTTGATTTCCAATATAATACGGTTGTCGAAAATGTTCTAATTGACAATGTTGGAGATAAAAAGGTAGCTCATACATTAGTGTTAAAGCAAAATGGTGAGAAAAAAAATATAGAGCTAACCGAAAATGAATTGGTTTTTGTGACAAATGGTAGTATTACGGAAAGTACAACGTATGGAGACAATAACACACCAGCCCCTGAAACAACTGACTTAGGAGGAAGCTGGTCTCTTTGGAAAAACATCGCTGCCCAAGATGCTGCGTTTGGAAGACCAGAAAAATTCTGTGATAATTTGCCGAAAGAAAGTTGGTTTGTTTCAGCAACACTCACTACATTAGATGATCGAGTAGCACCTTATATTGAAAAGATTAGTAAAAGAGATCCATATGCGGGGAAGGTCGTTACGGGTGGTATTGTAACAGCAAAAGATTCGAATTGGATGCTAAGCTATACATTGAATCGACAACCTCATTTTAAAAATCAACCAAAAGATCAATTAGTTGTTTGGATTTATGGTTTACTATCTAATAAGCCAGGGGATTTTATTAAAAAAAGTATTACGGAATGTAGTGGCAGTGAGATAGCACAAGAGTGGTTGTACCATATGGGTGTACCTGTTGAGGATATTCCAGATTTAGCGCAAAATTCTTGTCAGACAATCCCATGCTATATGCCATATATCACATCTTACTTTATGCCGAGAGCAATAGGCGATCGTCCGTTAGTTGTCCCAAAAGGATCTGTAAACCTAGCCTTTATAGGGAATTTTAGTGAAACTGAAAGAGATACCGTATTCACAACAGAATATTCAGTAAGAACAGCAATGGAGGCGGTTTATCAATTATTAGCAATTGACCGAGGGGTTCCTGAAGTATTTGCTTCTGCCTTTGATATTCGTACGTTATTAGCGTCAACGGCTCGCTTACTAGATGGTAAAAAATTGACAGATATAGATGCGCCATTTATCTTAAAACAAATCGGTAAATTAGGTATTCATAAAACAAAGGATACAATCATTTATGATTTACTAAAAGAAAGTAAATTGATATAAAAAATAGCTCATCCTAACAATTTGAATCAGCACAAAAAAATAATAGACAAAGTCGAAATTCGGACTTTGTCTATTATTTTTTTAATTATTTAGCTTATCGGAAATATTTCTTAATATTTCAGTTTGTTCCTTTTGTAAGTTAATAAATTTAAGTAAGAACCAAACAATGAAAACAACTGGGACAAGATAAAAAAATAATAGCAGAAAAACAGGGATAATGCCGAGTAATAATTCCATAATTGTATGAAAACCTCCTTATTGGTTTATTATACCATAATAATTATGGGGGAAGCGGCCAATTTTTGAAGATAGCTCAACCTACTAGCAACCATATTTATTACATAGTACAATGCTTTAAACTAGAATACTGAAATAGCGAAATAAGAAAAAATAAAACACCCAAAAAAACAAAGAGGAGGGTACTTGGCAGAACAAGACTTAATCCAGAAAACATACCACCGATTGCCATACCTGAATAGCGAATAAAATTAAACAGTCCTAAGGCAGCTCCTCTATATTCGCTATATTCATTACTTATAATCGTTGAAAATAGTGGAGGGGCAAATCCAATTGCTAAGCCATACACAAATAACAGGGTACTTAATACGATAATTGATTGAGTATGTAGGAAACCAAAAGCTATAATTAACAACGGGAGGAAAAATAAAACAGTGATAAATAGCTTTTTCAACGTCACTTTCTTCTGTATTTTTTTAAAGATAACACTCCCCAAAATCATACTAACAGTTAAAGGTAAGTATAATAATCCAATGTTTTGTAACGATATATGATAATGATCGTGGAGCAAGATCGGTAAAAATACTAGAATGACAAAGTAAATAAAGAAGACAAAAAAGCTTACCGTCATCGTCATTAAACCGACACGATTCAAAAAAATGGCTCGATAGATTTGGATAAAGCTACTAGCATTTTCTTGACCGTTATTTCTTTTTCCGTTGTTAGGAAATGCCAGCATAATAAACACAAGTAATAGGGTTGCAATAAGAAATAGACATAAAAAAATACCTTGGTAGCCATAATATTCGCCTAATATTCCACCTACTATTGGAGAAACTGCTGGGGCCAGGGAAAGTAGTATTTGATACGTCCCCATTGCGCTCCCCCTTGCTTCACCATCAAATAAGTGTGAAATCATATTTATCGTAACCAAGGGAATAACACCAGCTCCAATGGCTTGAACAACCCTAAAGACCATAAATACTAAAAAGTTGGTTGTAAATGCACAGACGATGGTTGAGATACTAATTAACAAGAAACTAAAGATCAACAACCGTTTTTGATTTTGGGTATCTATTACTGCACCTAAAAAAATTTGAACCATGGCTATGATAAAAATAAAGCTACTGACAGTGAAATTCACCCAATTAATAGATACGCTAAATGAATCCCGAATGAGTGGAATGACAGGCGTATAAATATTTTGATTTAAAGAAGCGAAGAAACTGCTTATACTTAACAAATACAATGCAAGTATTTTCGTTTGAGCTAGTCGAGACATATACATTCTCCTTTTACAGCTTTAATGTGACTTCATGTTTTCGGTAATAGCGTTTAAAAATCGAATAATTGTCTCTAATTCCGAAGTGTTAAAATCATTAAGGATACTTAAGTAACGATTTTTTGCCTGCTCATGTAATTGATGGTGGATAAGCGCAAGCATCTCCCCTGATTTTGTTAGCATATAATATACTTCCTTTTTATTATCTTCTTGCTGCATTTTTTCAAGGATATTATGCTCTAATAGCTTTTTTACTGCTTTTGTAATCGCTGGTTTCGAAACATTTAAAGTTTCTGAGAGTGTGATGTTATTCGCCTTTCCTTTCTCTTTAATTGCTGCAACAATGTGTAATTGTGTCAATGTCCAATCTGAAACAATTGCTTCCTCCTGACTGACTTTCATTCCTTTTCTTCTTCTGTCAGCCGATTCTCTTTCTGTAATTAATCGTTGCAAAGCTTCTATAACATCATTTTTTTTCTCCATTTGTGTCACCTAGCCTTATTTTATTTTAGTTAACTGGTTAACAATTTCAATTTTATATTTTATTTTTATTTATGTCAACAGGTGTATTTAACGAGGTTATTTAATAGTTAATCAGTTAATAATAAGGTTGATATTAGCGATTTGACCGTAGCTATGCCTAGTGAAACTTGGATGTAGTGCAGTCAACTAAAATAAAATGAAGAAATTCATTGTAGTTATAGTTCAACTTTATGGTTCACTGCATCTGAGTGACTTTAGAATTAGTTAGTGAAAATGGTCTACTTTGGTTAATTCCTACATACCAAAATTCAATATTAAGTAAGGTTGAATACTTTTCTTTTATTATTAATGATCAATTTTGGGTTTGTGATCCTAACTGCTATCGTATTCATGTTATTGATGAGATGAATTTTTCGTATATTGAAGACTTATTAACCCAGCCAATAAATAAAGTGGTTGTAAACAATTCGAGTACAGGAAAAGATTTGAATAATAACACTTTTGAAGTAGTAAATAAAACAAAAGTATTTTCAAACTTAGATTCAGCAATTTGTTATACGGCAAACTTAAAAAATATAACCGAGGACTCTGCGGTTATTTTTCAAATAATTAACCCAGAAGGAAAATTGTATTTTGTGGACTGTGAGTGCTTAATGAGGAATAAAAAAATGGTGAACGAATTTATTATGCAGGATTAAAAATTACGCCTAATTTATTAGAAGGTACCTGGACCTTTCAACTGATTCATCAAAATAAAATAATAGATTCAAAAGCCGTTTTATACAAAATCTATAAAATTGACTATGGAAAAGATAAGAATAGTCATTTTACGAAAAAAAATTTCAATTTTAATTTAGAAATTTGAACGATATTAATTTTAGGAAGTGATTTTTATGAGTACTGGTAGGCAAATAGCTTCAATTTTTATATTACTATATTTTGTAGTTTTTTTTATAGTTTCAAAAATCTTTTCATTATCATCTACATTCAATTACATAGTTTACGGAGCAGGATTAATAATTTCTGTTATTCTACATATGTATTTTAAATTTAAATATGAAAATATTAAAAAACCAGGTTCTCGTTAAATTGAGTACCTGGTTTAATTAATTCCATAAATTTTATCTTGCTAATACTTATTCTATCGTATGTGCGAACGAACATTCTATGTAAGGGAGATGAACTTGACTTAGAGGAAATCGCAACCGCATTAAGTCTCCGGATTCCAAATATACCCCACATAAGAATACAATTAAATTCATATAAATAAAGGTAGTAAAAAAATCATAGAAATCTTGATTTCAACGTACCTATTCAATTCTAAATACACCCCCATAAAACTAAATCTTAAGAAAAACTTCAGGTTCTACTAAGGAAATATTTAAGATTCGTTGTGTATACTTATTAAAAAAAGGAAATTCACGAAACCATTTGAAGATTTAAAACGTATTGGTAGTAGGAGAGAGAATATTGGAGTAGGTGAAGATATGGCACATACGATTTACATAGTATTAACTAAAACAGGGACATTACTATCGAAAGCGATAGGCATGTATACGGGCAAAGAGATGAATCATGCATCCATAGCCTTTGATGAGGGGCTGTCTGAGATGTATAGCTTTGGTCGAAGGCAATTAAACAATCCGTTAAGTGGGGGCTTTTTACGAGAGGATGCAGAAAGAGGCCTATTTGAGTCTGCCGATTGTGTCATTTATCGTTGTCGGATATCCCATTATCAATATTTAGAGATGATGAAAATTGTGCGCTATATGTATTGGAATCGGGATCGCTATAAATATAATTTTATCGGTCTTTTTGGTGTGGTGATGCAAAAGGAAGTGAGACGTGAGCGTGCTTATTTTTGTTCCCAATTTGTAGCGACGCTATTAAAAGTGGGTGGTCTAAAAATCTATCAAAATCCAGCATTAATGACGCCTCATTGCCTAGCACAATTACCATATTTAGAAAAAGTGTTTGCTGGAAAACTAGCAGACTATTTACAAGCTACTCGTGAGCCAGTTATGCTGTATGGCTAACGAAGACATACTCCAATCTATAAATGCCTTTCATTACGTATTAATATCAATATATTGAATCAGGTAGGCAATCTTCCATTTTATTTTTTCGTAAAATAGAAGATTGCCTGCTGATTTTTTATTAGTAATATTTACCTCATATAGGATGACCATACACCTAATTGCTGGAAAGCTGAAAATAAGTCCTATTCCTGTTAAAGTACTACCATAAAATTGCTATCATAAATATTAGGTACGTATGTGTAACGATTGAATCATCAGCAAGGAGGATATATAGATGAGTGAAGAACTAACAGCAGTTGGTTGGGATGCGATTGATCAGGCATTAAGACAGGTGTATAGTGAGCAGGAGCCAATGCATTACGGAACCATGATTCCCTACTCGCTAGGAGGACAAGATCCTTTAGATGGGATAAGTGCCTATAAAAGTGAAACCCCGATTCCGCATTGGCATTTTGTTACATATGGTTTCTCGGAATTATATGAAAAAGAATTTGACAATCAAGAATATAGTGGGTATGGATTTGAGCTGACATTTCGCTTAGTACGCAACGAGAATGAAGAGGAGCCACCTGCTTGGGCTTTAAATTTACTGCAAAATATGGGCAGATATGTCTTTAATAGTGGCAATGTTTTTAGAGCAGGGGATTATTTAGATGCAAATGGACCCATCTGTCTTGATGCTGACACGCAATTAACCGCACTCGCCTTCACATATGATCCACAGCTTGCTGAAATAAATACACCAAATGGAAAAATGGAGTTTATTCAAATGGTTGGTATTTCAGAGGACGAGCTAGAAGCGATGCAGACGTGGAATACACTTGGGGTGCTAGAGGCTGGTATTGAGCAAATACCAAGCTATATTACGGATTTAACACGTAATTCTCTCCTGCAAAATCAAGAAGTTGTCGCAGCAGTTGAGCACGGAATGGAGGAAGATGGCTCCAATACGGGTTTTCTTTTTGTAGACCAGCTCGCTTGGGAGATTGGGAAAAAAGGTTGGTTTAACAAACAGTCCAATGTTATTCAACTCGGGGCGAAACAGGCAGAGGTCATTAGTAAATTACTACGTGGGCGTATTTTAAAAGATAAAAACCTAAGCTTAGTCGGACAACAAATAACAATCCAATTTAAAGCGGATTCCCAAGTTGGCTATCGTGAGGATGGACAGGAAATTACCATTTCATTGAACAGGGCAGCGGTAGAAGAATTAAGTCAAAAGCTAGTGCCACAAGAAAGCCAATTCACTGTGTCTTCTTTAGCAGGTGTAAGCTTTCAAATTTTGAAAACACATATTAAAAATCAAGAAGGAGCGGTTGTGAAAACAATCGGATAAGATTGATCTCTCGCTAAGGCTTTTTAGCGGGAGATTTTTCTCTAAAAGTAGAAAGGGAGGGTGAGACATTGCAACAGTGTGTAGAACATTTTCTAGCAGCTGTGTGGGAACAACTCACAGCTGCTTATCAACA
Organism: Lysinibacillus sp. FSL L8-0126; assembly: GCF_038630385.1. Classification (NCBI taxonomy): domain Bacteria; kingdom Bacillati; phylum Bacillota; class Bacilli; order Caryophanales; family Bacillaceae; genus Lysinibacillus; species Lysinibacillus sp. FSL L8-0126. Next base: position 3,623,021 of record NZ_CP152028.1, read on the forward strand.
AGAAAGTAAACGGATAATGGACTTAAAAGAACAAAGTAAATTACAAGCAGGTGTCTTTCATTATTTAAAAGTTGCCTGGAAAAAAGGGAAAAGTCCTAATGGCAATATCTTTATTGATGTCTATGAGCCATTTAGTTGGAGTGATAGTGCCTATAGGGTAGAAGCAGGTCCATACATACAGGAGTTTACCAAAGTAAATCAGATAGAGGAGCTTTTTTCGGCTCTCTGTACAAAAATGGAGACGTTGTTTCAATCCGAGCAATATGGTTTCCGATTTTTTGATTACCATTTTCAAGTAGTCCTTGAATTTGAGCATGACGGGACGATGCTTAGCTATCAGAAAAAGCTTCTCCATGATCATAAGCTAGCGTTAGTGAAAGAGCAGCTGGCCACATTTATTGAAACAAAGGTAATGGCTGAGCTACCTATACGACCAAGTGATCATGATGAATTTTTCTTTGCACAGTATTTAGTCAATCCACATTTTTTTCATCAGTCAGCCAGTGAAATCGAACCACTTATTCGTCAACTAGAAGTAAAACATCGTGCCAATAAAGAGCGTCTAGACCAATGGATTCATTATTATACAATGGCGTTTAAGCACTGGGCAGAGAAACAATTTTTACCGTACTATTTTGAACAAACAGGGGATTATATCCAAGAGTGGGTGCTGAAAACTGAGGATATGGTACAGCAACTGGAGCAGGAAAGGCTAAATTTCTTTCTTTATGTAGCATTGAAAATTGGTCAAAAAGAGCCAGCTACCCGTTTAGAGTATCTTGAGCTTGCCAAACAGCTGGGCTCACAGCAAGCTGTTGATTATTTGCAAAAAGGAAGCGGTCGTTTTGAAAGTATGCGGAAGCGTGAGATGTTCCAAGGGCAAGCAAATGATGTTTTACAGACAATTGATATACGAGTAATAGTTGAAGAGGAAGCGGCTTATCGTGAAGCGCTTCATTATATCATTCAACTGTTGCAGGAAGGTTTTCCAAAGGGCTATAAGCTAACCTTCAAGAGTAAAGTGAAAAATTACCTTCCTGTTAAAAAGTTAGCCAAGTCAAAGCTCCATCAGTTTTTTGCCAATTGCCTTGAATATCCTAGCCTTTTTCCGTTAGTAGCGAATTATGCACAGATTGCTATGGAGGAATTTGCATGGTATCAGGATGTCGAGCCGAGCGAAAAATCAGCGATGCCTGGCACCTATGCGGTCTTTGGTTTAGGTCTTTATAGTAAGGCTTATTTCCCGCTCGTTGAACATTATATGGCACTAGTGGATACAGAGCATCAATCTGTGCAGGATGCTTATGCCGAGGCTTTTCAGGAGGTACATGGCCTAGCAGTGGAGGTGATGCCTGTGTTCGTAGCTATTCTATTAGGTGGGAGTGAATCGGCTAAGCCATTAAAGGGCACGGACATCAAGGGGTTAGACTTACTTACGGCACTTGTGCAAGAACTGGAGAAAAAAGAAGACTACCAGCGTGCATTTATTTTATATCGAATATTTGGTAGTTCCAAGAAGATCGCACAACGTCTAAAGCAAGAAGAAGCACCGATGAAAAATGAGCTGCAGAAATTATTGCAATGGATGGATTTATGAAAGGAGGGCAGTTAAATGGAATGGGCGAAGGTGTGTAAAACTAAGGATATTGAGCGCGTGCGAGAGGCGGTAAGCAAGCTGGATGTCAATGAGCGGGATGTACGTGGGAGAACGCCGTTAATGCTTTTCCTAACAAATCGAATGCCACTTGAAGCAATCAAGCTGCTATTGGCACAAAATATTGATTTAGAGGTACGGGATAAGCTAGGTGATACGGCGCTTAAAAAGGCTGTAAAATTTAAGCAAGCAGAGGTACTTTCATTACTACTTGCTGAGGGTGTAGATTTACAGGCGCCTGAGGGGATTACCGCTACAGCTTGGTATGCAGCAAGAGACCATAGAGGGATTGCGGATTTATTGCTGGATACACCTGGAGCCATTCGACTGACCTTGCAGGCAGCAGAACAGCTGCAAGTGGAGTCCATTTTATATGAGGAATCCCTTGATACAATGTGCCATGAAATAAGTAAGGTGTCATCAGCTGTCATTTTGCATGCCATTGTGAATGGCTATAATTGGGATGATGGACCAGAGCCCATGCTTGCAGCGTTAGCCAATCCAGTATGTGCACCTATAACCATGATGGACATGTTTGAACTGATGGAAGGCGAGTATTGGCTAGAACAAACAGAAGAAGAACTAGCGAGCTCCTATTGGAAACGACCATGGAAAGAGATGGCAGAAATACTACAGGAAAAGTTGAAATTCTGTGATAGATAGTGAGGAATGTGCAATGGATCAGAAAGCAAAAAAAATTTTAATGCAAACCTATTGGCAATCAGGTAGATGGCGGTCAGGCGGATATACTTATACAGAAGAAGATTTTCAGTATGCCAAAAGTAAGGGCTTGATGTTTGACCGATTAACCATTACTCATGATGAATGTGTACAGAGGTTACGACATCTTCATGAAGAAGGTGTAACAAAGGAGCTTGTGGTGACAGCATTTTTGCATAGCTTATCGACGCGTAAAGTATATTTGCGCAGTGCCTTATCCAGCTGGGCTCTTACCCATGACCTACTAATCCACACGTATCATGAGCGACCTGTTACATTAGTATCCTATAGTGGCTGTGGGTACTGTAATGAGCAGAAAATCATGTCAAATGAAGAATATGTAAATGAAGATTTAAATGTGCTTAATTTTGAACGAATGAAGTGGGGAGGTGTTCGTCTCAATTGGCTCTTATATTGTTTGCTAGATTTAGAATGTTTAGTGAAAGAACAAGAGACGTTTACGGTGTGTGAGGAAGATATAATGATAGTAAAACAGATGATAGCGGCAATAGAATCCTGTAATGAGACGGATGCAGCTAGACAGCTTGAGAAGCGCTGGAAGGATGTATTTAAGTCCAATCAATATGAACGAGATGCTGTGATGGAAATCTGGGGCTATGCTGGTTTACTAGTATCACAGGATGATTATCGCAAGGAGCGTGGACGTGGAACGGATTTTATGTCAATGGCTACCTGGAGAGGACAAGATGGCTATTCGCAAGATAAGATGCAGTTTTACTTTGGCTCCTATCTGTAAATTTGGACTAGCTACGCCAACTCATAAGACAATATTCTGTTAGACAATCCTGATAGCGCAACCATATGGAACGAGCTCTAGCATGCTTCTAATTTGATCGTTTGCTGTTGACATGTTCATTGGGAGACGCCCCCTAGTAATGTGCGCTGATGGTGTGCTAATTTTAAATACAAATGGTTGCGAAAAGCTTTAATTAGATAGATGAAGGGAGAAGTGTAGGGAAATGGGTGCATGGGGATACAAAGCATTGGAAAGTGACGAAGGTTTAGATGTAGTGGGCTTTTTACAAGATTTTATGAAGCATCACAAAGAATCGAGTCAGATTACCTTGTGGAGCATTGTCCAGATGATGAAAAATAAAGGCTTTTTTGGAGACAACTTTGAGGATATCGATTTTTTCTACGATATTAGCGCTATGGCACTGGCAGAGCTTTATTGCCAATATCTTGATACAGGTCAAATCTATGGTTACGAAAGTAAGAATGTACAAGTGCACTGGACAGCAAATGAAGACTCTTTGACATTTATTTTACAGTATCTAAAGGACATTCAAGATGAAAAGCCTGATCAGCATGGAGGGAGAGAAATGACAGAACTATGGAGAGAGTCCGAGAGTTGGCTGGAATGGCAGTCGAATCTAGCCTATCTGATACAAAGGATTGAACAAGAAATCAGCTGTTTGCAGCAATAAAAAAGGGAGGTCATTGGAAGTGACCTATGATTTTTGGATAATGGCTTCCATCATGGAATTGCTTGACTATCCAGATGAGGAAAATGATCATTATATTCCTCAGCCAACGTTGCAAGCCATTATGGATGTGCTTAATATCCAAGTGCCAATAAAAGAAATTTACGAACGTTTTTTTGATCAGTCCATTCATACAGGGCATGTTTTAGTATTTGCTAATAAGCATCTGCCGCATGCCTGTATTGTACTTGATACTTATCGTGATCCACTAGATCAGCAGGATTTAATTCGATTTGGTTGGAGGGTGGCAGCGAAGGATGTTTGTCTAGTAAGACAGTTATCTCGGAAACTATTTGACAATTGTGATGAGGGCATTCGCTACGAGGAAGGTCAATCTATTCTCTATCAGGTACTGCAGGAACAAAGCTATCCTCATAAATACTACTACGAGACGGTATTTGAGCAAAAAATGAAGAACTATATGGTGTGACCAATCATAAAAGGATTCGTGACACTTCCTATAGAAAGTGCGCGAATCCATATGAAAGACATTATACAAAGAAAAAACTAAATAAAGATAAGATGATGGAAATGCCAACAATAGGTCCAATCATTTTCATATGTCGTTTTCGTCCCATCACAACAATCGCCACATACTCACGAATCATGGCATTTGGCCAATAATAAAAGGCTGTCTTTGATCCTATGCCTTGACTATTCAAGCCCGCAAGTCTTGCATAAATACCAGCGCGAAATAGGTGGAAGTTATTCGTCGTAAAAATACTGTTATAGTCCTTACCTTGTTTCCGATCATCCATCAGTTGTTTAGAAAATAACATATTTTGATAGGTATTGACAGAGCGGTTCTCCTGTAAAGTATGCTCAATTGGAATGCCTTTTTCAATCGCATATCGTTGCATTGCTTCAGCTTCAGGTAGATTCTCGTCAGGACCTTGTCCACCAGAGAAAATAATGGTTGGTGGCGTAGTAACAGCCGCTTGCTTATGGTAGAAATCCATTGCTTTTTGAATTCTACTAGCTAACAGCGGCGGTACTTTGTCATTGATCAAGCCACTTCCTAGCACGATGATAAAATCTTGATTCAGCTTTGGTCGATTGAATTGATAAAGAAAATAGGCGGACAAAAAATTAGATAAATGGATAAAGAAATAAAACGTGATCAGCGAGATCCCACCAAAGATCGGTTGGAGGTGGATTGAAAACACACTCGCTGGATAGATAATCGGTAAGAGGATAAATAGCAATATGCCTATGGCGACCAGTAATGTTAAAGAATTGGCCAAACGTCGACCTTCTCGCTTCATCAATACTCTCGCATTTAAAAATAAACCAAACATTAAGGCAAGAATGCCAAAAGGAATCAAGATAAATAGGGCAATAAAAGGGATAATAACAATGAGCCTTAAAAAGTAATGGTCAGATGCTAAAGATGCGATGACGCAGAATAACAGAAAAGAACAAATAAATAGATTAAATAATAGTCCATTGATCATTTTTCTTGGGTCTTTTAAATAAGAAATGAGAAAAATGACAAAAAGAATGAGTGGAATAATGCCAAAATACATACAAAATGCACCTCTAGTGATGGAGTGGTTGATGATATCTTTATATTATAAGTCATAATTGGGCGAAATCAACCATCGACAAAATGACAAGAGGGAGCCTGACGATACTCCCTCTATTTTTTGTGTGAGCGATTTTCGGATTTATGGAGATAATGAAGATATTCATGACGCGTTAATCCGCCAGTTTGACGATTAAATTCATCATAAGTAATATCTGCTGGTAAGCCAAATTCAGCGAATGCCTGTTGATGTTCTTTATGATAGTACGGATGAGCCAGTGATCTAGATACATTTTCTTCCTCTGATTTCAACCAATCAGTTGCAACGCCTGCAGAGACACCGTGGTTTGTAAAACGATTGCCTGTTTGAAATGTAGTGATAGATGCTGGCTTGCTAATCGTTCCTGTGCCCCATGAAAGACGGTAACGAGGCTCCTTCCCATAGTGGAGAGTCTGTCCGTAACCTAGAGGGAATAAAATATCGTCTTCTGTTAACGTTTTATGACCAAGCTTTTCATAGCAGCCCCTCATAAAATTGTCGTCCATGACGATTTGTGTTTGGGAAGCTAATGGAGCAGCGGTAATTTCCTCAAGAGAAGGCAAACGCTCTGTCGTGGTCAACAGATAGGGACGAATAAATAAAGGCATAGTCATCACATTATGCCAAATACTATCTTCTGCAAATAACTGATCTTTTTGCATTTGCCGTAAATCGCCAATAACCAGCACATAGCCGTTGACGAATAGATCAATCTCTACACGAAAAATATCGCCTGGTATAGCCTTATAACGTAAACTTTTCATCTTTGTCAGCTTTTTTAGCTTGTCTGCGTAATCTGTAGGAAGCTGAGTCGGAAATTGCAGTAGCCAATCCATGATCGCCGACTTAGTCGTTAAATGCTCAAAACCTGTAAGCGGAAGCTGATAATATGTTTTTGCATTGCGAGCTGTAATATAGCTTGATGGCTGGTGTTCATTGCCTAGACCAGCAGAAAAAATAACACCTGTTGCTTTCACGGCAGAAATCGTTGTGTAATTTAATTTCTTTTCCTTTCCACGTGCGGTTTGTGGGACAATCATTTCACGATTACGTGTTAAAATGTCCACATCAGCTTCCTGGTAGCTATGCTCATTAACGAAAATTCTTTTTTTAATCACATCCCCCTCGAAGCAAATAAAGTAATCTTCTCGAATTTGATGTGTGTCCCAATGATTTTCTAGCATATGTAGACCGAAATAAGGGCGTAGTGAATTTGTTAGCCAACTAGTAAATAATGTCAATAAGACTTCCTCCTTACGTATGTTTGTTATGTGGGTCAAGTATACTGAATTTGACGGATGACGAAAATAGGATGGGTGAAAAATGGTTAAAATAGTTGCTTTTATGTGATAGCAACGATTGCTTTCGGAGCAGAAGGCCGCCTTTTTCATCAGGCTATAGAACTGTTATAATGACAGACAGAGGTGATGAACATGCATATTTTGACGATTGAAGGCATACCCTATGCTTGGCTTGAGGCATTACAGGAAATTCATGCTCACGTCTTTGACGGTGCCAAACTGCCAGTCGAAAAGCTAGAAAAGAAAGAAGGTCTTCTTTGTTTATTGGCAGTTGAAGATGAGGCGCTATTCGGCTTTAAACTGGGCTATCCACATCCAGATGGTGTTTTTTATAGTTGGTTGGGTGGTGTTCATGTGACAATGCGGGAGCGAGGTATTGCTAGTCAATTAATGAAGGCGCAGCATGCGGCTATTCAGGAAGTAGGATTTCAAAAAGTTCGTACATATGGTAGAAATACACGCAAAGCCATGCTCATTACCAATCTCAAACATGGCTTTGATATCGTTTCAACATTTCTTGATGAAAAAGGAAGACATAAAATTATATTTGAAAAAACATTCGATTAAGGAGTTTTAAACATGAAAGCATATTTAGCAAACGGATTATTTTCTTTAGGAGATCGCTTCGTCAATGAGCAATTGGCAGCAGCTATTCGGGAGGCCGTGCCAGACATCGCTTTATACGTACCACAGGAAAACGATGCTATCAATGATAAATCAGCCTATGCAGATAGCTTAGCCATTGCTCAAGCAGATTTAGAAATGCTGCAAAATAGTGATGTATTGATAGCTGTATTGGATGGGGTTGAAATTGATTCAGGTGTGGCCGCTGAAATTGGTGCGTTCTCTATGCTGAATCGTCCTATTATTGGTGTACTGACAGATGTTCGTCAGCAAGGACGAGACAATATGCAAAAAATAGAGGCGCTAATCCGAGATGGGCTAGAGAATCAGTTCGTTTACCGTAATCTATTTGTTGTGGGGTTAATTAAACGTAATGGCGTTATAACGTCTTCCATTGAAGAGGCTGTGGAAGCCGTACAAAAATTGAACAACGAGGAGGCATAATCATGCTGTTAGCTACATCAGACGTGATAGCAGGAAAAGACATTATCGACACTTTAGGACTAGTGCGAGGAAATTCTGTTCAATCAAGAAACATCGGTCGAGACATGATAGCTGGTCTTCGTAATATTGTGGGTGGCGAGATGAAAGAGTATGCTGAGATGCTTGTGCGTTCTCGCGAAATCGCCACACAGGCAATGATAGAGGAAGCCCAACAAATGGGAGCAGATGCCATTGTAGGTGTCCGTTATGCGACTTCATCTGTAATGGATGGCACATCAGAAGTGTTGGTATATGGAACGGCTGTGAGATTTAAATAACAGTTTCAGACTGGGGGATAGAAGCCATCGAGAAGTTTGATATGCTCTCGATGGCTTTTGTCATTTTTTTCTCTCTTTCATATTCAATATTTGGTAAACTATTACCAAAAGAGCGCGTGCATGAACATTTTTTTAGACTTCTTAAAGTTACCCATCGCATCCGTAAAACCATGCTTAATGGTTTCTTTGATTTGTTTGATGTTATTGAACTATCGTAAATGTTCAGCTTCCTTCACATAGAATCCCCAAATAGGAAGTTGAATGAGTTCTTACTTTCTGTACATTTTGGTAGGCTTGGTCACCTCAAACGCTTGCTTTTCATCAACATATGTAGTTGGAGTTCTTTATGTAGAAGCTGATGGAATGAAGAGCGCTGACTCCTGCGGGAGAAGCGGAAGTTGAGATTCTGGACTGAGAGGACGTTTTCTGTGTGAAAGCGAAGCGGAGGGAAATAGCTTGACTGCGCCTGTAGCGGAAATCAATGGCTTTACTTTATTTTATTGCAAAAATGCTGCGTTTATCGAATTTATTGTAAAATTTTAGTTAATTATGTTAGAAATACAGTCTATTGTACTGCTTTAATGATGTTTTATTATAAGATGCGTATAATACCTATTATACAGATAAGGTATAATGGTTATGGTAGTAAAGGTTAATGATGCCCAACTTAGAATCTGTTGGGCATGATAGAAGAAAGAGTGGGATATATGGTAGATTCACAACAAAGCAAAGGCTATCGTGTTCTTTCGATATTTGATCGATTGATGGATGGCCAAGGAATCAACAAGAAGCAGGAAGCATTGACACATCAGGTTGGTGAAAAAACCATACAACGGGATATCGACGAAATTCGTACATATCTGAGAAAGGCTAAACTCAATTGCCGCTTACAATATGTCCGTACAGAAAAAGTATATAAACTAATACAAACAGATCATAATCGTTTATCTAAAGAACAAGTATTAGTTATTATTAAAATACTAATTCAATCAAGAGCATTTAGTAAGACTGAGATGAATGAACTGTTGGAGAAGCTTATTTCTATTGTGGCAGCAAATCAGGATGCTCAAATACTATTAAAGGAAAAATCGGTAGAGGTAGATGTACAACATAACCAATCCTTAGTACCATTCATTTGGAGCATTTCAGAAGCCATTCAAAAGAACAAGGTCATGACAATTGATTATGTAGCTGAGGGAGAAAGTATCTCCACCGAAAAGATGGTGAAGCCTCTAGCTGTGATCTTTTCAGCACCCTATTTTTATGTTCTAGCAGATAATCAAGATAGTCCAACTGTTTACCGAATGGATCGTATTCAGCATCTTCGTGAACAGGATAAAACATTTCAAATAGGTGAGCTCCACAAGGATCAGCCATTGATTGATGTTAGTGAGCCTATACGATTTCTCTATAGAGGAAAGTACCCCCAAACTGTTTTCAATCGATTTCCGACAGCCAAGCTCGTATCGCAAAATGATCATGCCTACTTATTTGAAGCAAACGTGTTTGGACACGACATCAATAGGTGGTTTTTAAGTCAGGGAGCAGATCTAGAGATATTGGAGCCAATCGAGCTGAGAGAAGAGATGATAGAAACTATACAGGCAATGCAGCAAAATTATCATTGTATTTAAAAACCCGCGCAATTTTAAGCACGGGTTTTACTATTACTGAAAAAGTTGTTCAATGAATGTCAAATCGACATCATGATTGAGCTTGTAATCTTTCATATAATTTTCTTCATATAAATAAACGAATAAATGGTGATTATCATCTATACGTAAACCGATTTCCCTGTCATCATTGATCGATAACGTCAGCCAATAAGCTTCTTTAAAATCGGATTTAGCAAACCATACTTTTTTTAATGGCAGGTCTTCTAATGGCTGCATTATTTGGTCGATTTCTGCTTTATTTGTAAGCATGATCGTTTTTTCATCCGAAGAACGAATGACTTCAATTTCATGAATTTCCTTCAAATCGAGACGCTCTGTTACCTCTGTTGTAAAATCGGTGTCCCTTGTTAGTAGCATCGTTGAGATATACAGAATAAGTAATGGTAGTAAAATGCCTAGAAGTAGTTTGTATCTTTTTTTCATACTCGTCTCCTTAAATTCTAAAAATTCGCACATATGTATTCTTTTCCACGCTATAATTGAGCATATACTGAAATGATAAAGGAAGGCAATAAAATGACATATAATTATGCAGAAAAAGAACTATTTTATCCAGATAGAACAATTATGTATCGAGGCGGCGTCAAAAAAAATGATTTTGGCCATGATATCTATGATGGGAAAGGCATGCTTTTTGATCAAGATGGCGAGCTCTTATTCGAGGGGGAATTCGTCAATCATATGAAGCAAGGCAATGGCATCATGTATTTAAAAGGGCAACTTATTTATCAGGGAGAATTCATTCAAAATAAAAAACAGGGTCACGGCATTTTATATAAGGATGGCCATAAGCATTATGAGGGTCATTTTCGCAATGATTTAATGGATGGCTATGGCATCTTATATTATGAAGAGGATGTGACGGCTCCTTATCAAGCATTGCGAGCACAATATCCTCATTTAAATCAGCCACAGTATGAGGGTGATTTTGTACATGGCATGAAAAAAGGAAAAGGCAAGCAATATTATCCAAATGGGTTTTTACAATATGAGGGTGATTTTATTTGGCATCATATGCAAGGGGCTGGTAAGCTCTATTATCCGACAGAATCACCAACGGCTGAAGAGCTTGCCCGTGGTGTCACAACATGCCACTATGAGGGTCATTTCTTTGAAGATCTGAAACATGGCAAAGGGAAAGTTTTTTCTAGGCAGGGTATGCTGGAAGCGGAAGGACAGTTTAAAGAAGATAAGATGACAGGGCATGGAACGCTTTATTATGCCAATGGACAGGCTTCCTATAGAGGGGAATTGGTTCATGGCAAAAAACATGGACGAGGCGATTATTTTAATGAAGATGGCAAAATCATTTACAGTGGTGAATTTATCAATGATGAACGATTGCGCATTACACCTGAAATCGAACAGGAGATTACTAAACTACAAAAGCAATTGGACAGTCTTGTAGGATTGCCGAACGCAAAAAAAGAATTACATAATTTAATAAACTTCATTAAAATCCAAAGCCTGCGTGTCGATCATGGATTAACAAGCTTTCCAATTACGTATCATCTTGTTTTCTCAGGCAATCCAGGGACAGGTAAAACAACAGTGGCACGCATTATTGGCCAAATCTACAAGCATCTTGGCGTGTTATCAAGCGGACATTTTGTTGAAACAGATCGCGCAGGATTGGTCGCTGGATATGTAGGGCAAACAGCACTTAAGGTTCAGGAAGTTGTTAACAAAGCAAAGGGTGGGGTTCTCTTTATTGATGAAGCCTACTCATTAATTCATGATAAACAGGATGCATTTGGTAAGGAAGCGATTGACAGTTTATTAAAAGCAATGGAGGATCTACGTGATGACTTAGTAATTATCGTTGCTGGGTATACAGAGCTTATGGAGGAGTTTTTACAAGCTAATCCAGGCTTTAAATCTCGCTTTAATCATTTTGTCCAGTTCGATAATTTTAGCACCGATGAACTCTTTGCTATTTTTGCTATGCTTTGTCAAACGAATGATTATCAATTCGGAGAAGCATTTGCCCAACATATGAAAGTGCAGCTACGCCAAATGCCAATTGAAACAATTCCTAATTTCTCGAATGGTCGCTATATTCGAAACCTGTTTGAAAAATTGGTGACGATCCAATCAAACCGATTGATTCAACAGGCAACAATCTCGAAAGAAGAATTGATGACTTTTGAGGAGCAAGATATTTTACAGGGCCTATCAGAAAAGCTATTTGATAACACTTTTTAAGATAAGGAGTAGACGAATGAAAAAATGGTTTGCCATTATTTTAGTGTGTGCTTGTATTTTACCACGGATAATAACGATTCATGTTACAGTAAATAATCATATAAATGTCCATAAAAACAATAAAAGTTAATGAGTTATGCTTGATATGGTAATATAATACAAAATATACGCTATCGTTAACGAACACGGATGCCTTTAATTGGTATTTTCGTGCACCGGATGGAGAAAGTTATGAGACTGTTGTGCGCAGACTAACATCTTGGCTTGACGGGATTCAACAATTCCCAAAAGTGATTATTGTCTCGCATGGTCTGACTGGGCGAATTTTACAGGGTGTCTATGCAGGACTTAATAAAAAAAGGCACTCAAGATGTATTATTCAAGTCAACCAATAAAGAAATCTCAAGAATTTGTTCTAATATCGAAGATGATTAGTACATATAAAGATATTTGAGTTCATCACATTGTTCTCAAGGAATATTCAGAAATGCCACCTATTATAATGTGTAGGAGGCGTTTTTTTATGAAAAAATGGATGTTATGTTGTTGTATTTGTATCGTGGTTTTCTTATTTTATTATACAAACAAAATATATGAACGCGCTCAGCTAGAACTGCCATCATTACATAGTCATAATGCTTTATTGCTCAATGAACAAGGCGAAGTATTATACGAAAAAGATGCAGATGCTATTATTTATCCAGCTTCCTTAACCAAGATTATGACAGCCATCGTTGCCATAGAGATGACAGAGGATTTACAAAGACAAACAATTGTAGAACCTCAAACGATTGCCAACTATACGGCCCAAAATGCTTCGATGGCAGGCTTTCAAGCAGGAGACTTTGTTACAATGGAGGATTTATTATATGGCACACTCCTTGCCTCAGGTGCCGATGCAACAGGAACTCTTGCAGATACTATCGCAGGCAGTGAGGACAAATTCGTCGCTTTGATGAATAACAAGGCGCAGGAATTAGGCATGCATGATACATATTTTGTTAATACCAGTGGCCTACATGATGAGGCACATGTATCTAGCGTGCGGGATATCAGTAAGCTTCTACGCTATGCGTTAGAAAACCCTATCTTTTATCAAATATTTACCTCGAAAAGCTATACAACCCATGTGCCTAATGAATTAATTATCACAAACTCGTTGTTTACAAAAGTGCCTAGTGTAGATGGCCCCATACTAGGAGGGAAAACAGGATATACACCAGAAGCAGGGCTCTGTCTGGCGTCCATTATCGAAAAAGAAGGAAAATCATTTCTTTTCATTACAACCAATGCCCCGACCTATGTTTGGACGCCACCCCCTCATATCGAAGATGCTTTAACTGCCTATGATGCCCTGTAAGTGGAAAAAAGATGAAAACATCTCAACTTTTTCATCGTTTCCAACGTCTTATTTGAAAGGAAGACATTTCTTGTTTTGCGATGGTGCTAGATAATCCATTTTTGAGGGAAGTCTCTCCTGGATCAAGCAAAACGATTACTTTTTGTAGCCCTTTGCTTATTGATGCGGGGAAGATGCCCTCATGGTTGGGGAAGCTCTGGGGAATTCGCTCCAAAATAGGAGCGAGCCACTCAATCACTCCACAAAAAGGAGGGCTCAACATGTCATTATCATAATCTACGCATAGTTTTATAGAAAAAAGGGAAGGAGAAATGTAGTAAGGTTAATATTATACAGATGTGAAGGGTCTTGGAAGATGGAATCTAGTCGATTACTACTATTTTCTGGTCTGAATGGTTACTCTATAATGATAGTTAATTCTTAGCATTTTTTTAGCAAACGACATGGGAAGACATCTAAGGACGGTGAAGAACAATGACAAAATTTTTATCCTATGCAATCGTGTTGACATTGATGATGTGTTTATTTGCTGGGCAATTGTCAGCAAGTGCTGAAGGGCCAGTAGTGATTCAAAAAGTGATGAAGGATACGGTCATTTATGAAAAGCCTTCCAAAACTAGCAATGAGATGGGGGAATTGGCGAAGGGACACTTTGTCACAGTGACGCAAGCAAGCAAAGGGTGGACACATATTCAAACGCCAGAGCAGGCAGGCTTTGTGCCATCTGATGTTTTAGTCAAGTTGAAGTCTGTCGGCTATTTAGTCATTCAAAAGGGTGGTGCGACGCTATTTACTGCGCCAAGCCAAAATGCACAGCAGGCAGGATCGCTTTATGAAGGACGCATGATTTATGTGTATGGCACAGCACCTGGAGGCTGGTCTTTCGTCCAATATGGGCAGGATATAGGATATGTGGCAACAAATGCTTTAAAAAAACCTGTTCCAACGAAGAAACGAATCAACGCTGTGGCTGGTGCTGAATTACGTTTAACTGCTAGCCCGCATGGAGAAGTTCTTGGTACACTTGCCAATAATACAGCTGTCCAGTATTACATAACGCTTGCAGGCTGGGCCTATGTAGAAGCGGGCGACCAAAAAGGGTATGTCAAAGCTTCTGAGCTAGCCAATATTCAGCTAACCGATAATAAAGTGTATAATAAAGGTGTGCCAGTAGTGAAGGGTGCTAAAAAACGTGTAGCTTTAACATTTGATGATGGGCCTAACGCCAAGGTAACACCGCAAATATTGGCGACTTTAAATAAATACGATGCGAAGGCTACATTCTTTATGGTAGGGAAAAATGTGTCAAGAAATGCTGCTATCGTCAAGCAAGTCTATGAGACTGGGCATGAAATTGGCAACCATACCTTGAATCACAAAAAATTAACGGCTTTATCCATAGCGGAGGTTAAACAAGAAGTCAATGGCACAAGTAATGCGATTTATACAGCCATTGGCCAATACCCAACCGTTTTCCGTCCACCGTATGGGGCGACAAATGATCAAGTGCGCTCGTTCATGACGATCCCTTCGATTTTATGGTCGATTGATACACTAGATTGGAAACATCATAATGCGGATAAAATTTTAGCGTATGTGAAAGCCTCTGTAAAAGATGGCAGTATCATTTTAATGCATGATATTCATCAAACGACAGCGAATGGTTTAGAAAATGTCATTCTTTATTTACAGAAACAAGGCTATGAATTTGTTACAGTGAGTGAGATATTACAATAATAGAAAAGCTGTGCAATTGTCTTCTAGAAGACCACTGCACAGCTCTTTTTATTTAAATAAATTAATGGTTGTAATAATAATAGGAATCCCAAACACGTCGATTAAAAAGGCGCCGACAATTGGTACAACAAGAAAGGCTTTTTGAGAAGGTCCGAAGCGTTGCACAACAGCTGACATATTTGCCATGGCATTTGGTGTTGCCCCTAAACCATGTCCTGCAAAACCAGCTACCATCACAGCTGCATCGTAGTTTTTGCCGAGTAGCTTAAACAAAACGAAGATACTAAATACGACAATAAAGAATACTTGCACAAAAACGATGATGAATAATGGTAGCGCTAAATCAGCAATTTCCCATAATTTGATACTCATTAATGCCATTGAAAGGAACACGCCTAATGTTACATCCCCAATTAATGAAATGCTTTTCATATTAATTGCTTGAGGTTTAACTTTATCCATAATATTACGTACTAATACAGCCACAAACATAGCGCCTACATAGCCTGGCAGGACGAAGCCTGTTGCTTCTGAGAATAATGTCCCAACATATGTGCCGACAGCCATACTGAACGTAATCAATAAGACTTGTGTAAAGAACGAGTCAGATGTAATTTGTTCGTGTTTATTTTCATATTCGACTGCTTCAGCTTCTTGTTCATCAGGTGTTAAATTGTATTTACCGACTAAATATTTGACAATCGGACCACCAATTAATCCACCAGCAACTAGACCACAAGTTGCGGCAGCAGCCCCAATCGTCATGGCTGAGGAAATGCCCAAATCTTCTAATGTTTGTCCAAATGCGGCAGCAGCCCCATGACCACCTTCCATGGAAACAGCACCAGCCATCATTCCGATTAAAGGATGAATCCCCATGAGGGAGGCAAGTGATACCCCAATGACATTTTGCATTAAAGCAAGGAAGCCACAGGCTAGCCAATAAATAACTAATAATTTTCCTCCGAGTCTCACTAACTTAAAGCTTGCCCCTAAGCCAATCGTTGTGAAGAACGTAATCATAAATAAGCTTTGCAAGGACGTATCGAGCGATATTTCTAGAACACCAGTTGTTTTTAAGATGGTAGCGAGAGCAGCGAACAATAAACCACCTACCACCGGAGCTGGAATACAAAATCGCTTTAAAAATCCGATTTTATTAATAAGAAAGCTTCCCAATGCAAAGAGTGCGACGGCTAAAAACACCGTTGTTATTTGATTAATTTCGATCATGAGCCTTGCCCCCTAAGTAAGTTGTTCAGTGCTTCATACACAAAATAAGCACCTAATTTAACCGTTCGTCCATTTTCATCTAATAACGGATTGACCTCACAAACATCAAATGAATGTGTATGAGGATGTGCAGTGACTTTTTGTAGGATCGTGCGTACAGTTGATGGGTCAAGTCCAAACGGTGAAGGTGCACTTACACCTGGAGCAAACGCTGCATTCAAGACATCCATACATAAGGTTAAAAGAACATAATCATGTTGATCCATATAGTGTTGTAGCTCATCCAATAATTGCTGTTGGTTGGCTACTGTCATGTGATCTTCAAACACATACTTTACCTGTAATTCATCCGCTTTTTCGAATAGTTCTCTTGTATTGCCATAGCGTTGAATACCGACAACAAAATAATCAGCATATGGATCCTGTTCTAAAATTTGACGGAACATAGTACCAGAAGAAGACTGTTCATCGTATGGTCGTAAATCAAAATGAGCATCTATATTAATAATGCCGATTTTAGCATCCTTTGATAATGCTGAGCGAACACCTAAATAATGGCCATAAAGTGTTTCATGACCGCCGCCAAGCACAATACATGGACATTTTTTTTGCAATACTGTTCCGACAATTTCACCAAGCTCACGCTGCGCTTCCTCTAAATTATGATTAAGACAAACGATGTTGCCAACATCAATGATTTGTTGATCATCTTCAAATGTCCACGGTAGACTAGCTAGTCCTTCCCGTAGTGCGTTCGGTCCATTGGCTGCTCCTAGACGACCTTGATTTCGACGTACCCCTTCATCGCAAATAAAACCAACGAGTGCAGCCCTTTTCTTATCTGAAGCGCTTACATCATTAATCGCCAATCTTTTTACTTGTTGATGTAAACGAAAACTGCTTGTATTTGTCGTTGAATCTATACGGCCTTTCCATTGTTTTTGATCTGTCAGTGTGTACATAATCCTATTCACCCCATTGTTAAAATTATTGTAGAAAAAGTATTGTTGTAATTCATTATATATTCACATAATTATAATTACTAATATATAATTAATATTAACTTATAGCTTTTAACTATAAATGAAGGAGGATTATATAAGTGGATATTAAACAACTACACTATTTTATTGCTGTTTCAGAACAAAGGAATTTCTCGAAAGCCGCAGAAAGACTGCATATTTCGCAGCCTTCCTTAAGTAATGCTATCAAAAAATTAGAACAAGAGATTGGTTCCCCCTTATTGGAGAGAAATACTAGAAATCTGCAATTAACAGAAGCTGGAGAGCTACTTTTTGAACGGGCAAAAGTTATTGTGAAAAATATGGAAGTATTGAAAATTGAAATGGATGAAGTCATTGTTCATGGCACGAGGGACATCACCATTGGTGTTATGGAATCGATCAAGCATTGGTTGCCTAAAGTAATCGCTAACTATAAAAAGGATTATCCACAAATGAAGATTCATTTAGTCGATATTTTAGGCAGTAAACGTGTGAAGAAATCGTTAAAAAGCTATAAAACCCATTTAATCATAACGAATCAGTTAATGGATGATCCAGAGTTGGAAGTCCAAACCTTATATGAAGAGAGGTTGGTTGCAGTGTTACCCTTACACCATCCGTTAGCCAGGAAAGAGACTTTAACCATCTCGGATATTAGTGAAGAGCCATTTATTATTAGTACCGAGGGCTTTCAAACAAGACACGATATTTTAACGATGTTTGAAAAGGCTGGGGAAAACATCAACATACAATTTGAAATCGAACGTTTTGAAACGGCTGTCTCACTAGTGCGTGAACAGTTAGGGATAACGATATTACCTGAAAACTATTTGCAAGGACCAACAGCCAAAACCATTGTAAAAAAAGAGATTGAAGGTGCAAATTTAAGTCGCAATGTTTATTTAGTATCTTTAAAAAATCGTCATTTACCATTGGCTATCCGACAATTATTGAAAGATATTTTGCATTCTTTTGAAAATAAGATGCTATAACTTGCAAGCAATCCTTAAGTCATATTTTTTCTGTTTTATTAGAAAATTCATAATAGAACATTGCTTTACTAGAAAAATAGCGGTAACATTTAATGTAAGAATGAAAATGAATATTCATTCATTTTATGTTGTTGAAATAAGATTATGGCAATAGCAGAAAAAGACTTTTTGGCAAGGCGAAGGGTTGATTTCCGTTCCGCCAGCGTCCTTTCCAGCGTGCGTCCGATGAGCCGCTTCACTCACTGCATTCTCTCTAGGGTCTCACCTGTGACGTTAGTGACGCTAGCTCCACTCCAATCAACCATGTGGTAAAAGTGTCTTTTCCTTCTCTTTCATACGAGCCGTAGTGAACAAAATAGCCCTTTATTTTCAATGTGAAGAAGTGGTAAGTGACAACACATCTCCATAAAGGGTAGTGAATAACTTCACTTTAGTTGAAAACCTTGCTAAAAAGAAACATTTATATGAATTGGAGTGGAAGGGGGATAGTGAGACAGGCGAGCCTCTAAACGGAGCGGAAGCGGCTCGGCGCTCGCCGACAGGAAAGCAAGTAGCCTGCAACGGAAATCCATTTTCACCTTTCACAAAAATGCTATGGATGGTTTTGTTTTTCAACACGATGAAAATGAATTTTCATTCATTTTTAAAGTTCAAGCAAAGGGGGTATCTTCCAATGAATTTTTCTTATAGTGAAAAAGTTGTGAAGTTACAGGACAAGCTAACGAATTTTATGGAGCAATACATTTATCCAAATGAGGCTGTTTATGCAGTGCAGGTAGAGGCTATGGAGGATCGTTGGGGAGCGATTCCACCCATTATGGAGGAATTGAAACAGAAGGCACAACAGGCGGGATTGTGGAATTTATTTTTGCCAGATAGTGAATATGGGGCAGGATTAAGCAATTTAGAATACGCCCCTTTATGTGAAATTATGGGACGTTCACTACTGGCACCAGAAGTGTTTAATTGTAATGCACCAGATACTGGAAATATGGAAGTGCTTGTACGTTATGGCTCAGCACAACAAAAAAAGCAATGGCTTGAACCATTGTTACGAGGAGAAATACGGTCATGCTTTGCGATGACGGAGCCCGCTGTTGCATCTAGTGATGCTACCAATATAGAGGCGAGCATTGAGCGAGATGGCGATGAATACATTTTAAATGGCCATAAATGGTGGACGACAGGTGCTGGGGATCCTCGCTGTAAAGTGGCCATTTTTATGGGGAAACATAAGGATACAAATGCCCCTATCCATGAGCAACAGTCTATGATTCTCGTACCGATAGATACAGCAGGGGTAAAAGTAGAGCGTATGCTGACTGCTTTTGGCTACGATCATGCACCAGAGGGTCATGGTGAAGTTACCTTTACCAATGTACGCGTACCAGTGGACAATATTTTATGGGGAGAAGGAAAAGGCTTTGCCATTGCTCAAGGTCGACTAGGACCGGGAAGAATTCATCACTGCATGCGTCTCATCGGTGCTGCGGAGCGCGCATTGGAGGAAATGTGTGTGCGTGTTCAGGAGCGACAGGCGTTTCATCGACCGTTGGCAGATCAAGGAGTAATGCGTGAGCGTATTGCTGAATCTCGTATGGATATTGAGCAAGCAAGACTTTTAACATTGAAAGCAGCCTATATGATGGATACAGTAGGCAATAAAGAGGCTAAAGCTGAAATTGCTATGATTAAGGTAGTGGCACCAAATATGGCACTAAGGGTTATTGACCGAGCCATCCAAGCATTTGGTGCGGCTGGTGTTGGGCCAGATACGACGCTTGCTGCACAATGGGCAAACTCACGAACATTACGTTTAGCAGATGGTCCTGATGAAGTACATCGTAATACCATTGCTAAATTAGAATTGAAAAAGCACGCGAAAAAACAAGAGGAGCTGATGAAATGACGGTCCTAGAGTTATTTAGCTTAAAAGGTAAAACAGCGATAGTGACAGGTGGGGGACGCGGACTCGGAGCGCAAATTGCTCAAGGTTTTGCAGAGGCTGGAGCCAATGTCGTCTTATGCTCACGAAAAGTGGAAGCGTGTGAGGAGATTGCCATAGCACTTGAAAAGTTAGGTGTTCAAACATTAGCACTAGCCTGTGATGTCACAAAACCAGAGGATATTGCTAATGTGGTGGCTAAAACGATTACTACATTCGGTAAAATAGATATTTTAGTCAATAATAGTGGTGCTTCATGGGGGACACCTGCCATTGATATGCCCTACGAAGCCTGGCAAAAAGTATTTGATGTCAATGTCAACGGGACCTTTTTGATGAGCCAAGCAGTGGGCAAAATTATGCTGGAGCAGAAAAGCGGCAAAATTATTAATATTGCTTCCATCGCAGGACTGGGGGGCACACTTCCCGCCTTTATGGATACCATTGCCTATAATGCGAGTAAAGGGGCCGTTATAACCTTAACGAAGGATTTAGCTGTTAAATGGGGACCACATGGTGTCAATGTCAATGCGATAGCACCTGGATTTTTCCCAACGAAAATGTCCAATGTTTTAATTGAACGAGGACAAGACTATTTGATGGACGTTACACCGTTAAAACGTTTAGGCTCAGAAAATGATTTGAAAGGTGTGGCGTTATTTTTAGCAGCACCAGCTTCAGACTATGTAACAGGTGATGTCATTGTTGTAGATGGGGGCATGAGCTCTATCATTTAGGGAGGGAATAAAATGGATACGATGCAAGTAAGGGCAAGTGAGCGTTTAGATGTGGACAAATTACATGCCTTTTTGGCAAGCTATTTTCCTGAGCTACCACAGGGTGAACTTGAAATTTCGCAATTTAGTGCAGGGCATTCCAATTTAACGTATTGTTTAAAAATAGCTGATTTCGAAGTCGTTCTTCGTCGTCCACCGCTTGGACCAGTAGCCAAGAAAGCACATGATATGAAGCGTGAATTTACAATTTTATCAGCATTGCATCCGTTTTTAACAGCGGTTCCAAAGCCATATGTCTATGTAGAGGATCGAGATGTTATTGGCAGCGACTTCTTTTTAATGGAGCGCAAAAAAGGTATTGTCCTCGATACGCATTTTCCAAATGGGACAGAGCCAACAGAGGAGCTAGCCCGTCAGTTGTCCGAAATGATGGTAGACTCTTTAGTGGCGCTTCATGCCATTCCCTACGAGGACACAGCGTTAAAGGATATGGTGAAGCCTGATGGATTTATGGAACGACAAGTTCATGGCTGGATAGAGCGCTATGAAAAGGCCAAAACAGCAGAACATGCGGAAGTAGCTATTTTGACAGAGTGGTTAAAAAATCATATTCCTTCCAATAATGAGGCAACCATTATTCATTATGACTATAAATTGAATAATGCGATGTTTTCTGAGGACTATGCCGAAATGATTGGCCTTTTTGATTGGGAAATGACGACGGTAGGGGACCCATTAGCCGATGTTGGTGTAGCAATGAGCTACTGGATGCATGCGGATGACCCGAAAATGTTGTTATATGCACTGGGAGAACCACCAGTAACCATTTTACCAGGCTTTTATACGCGACAACAGTTTATTGAACGATATGCGGAGAAAAGTGGGCGAGATATTTCGACTATTCATTATTACTGTACATTTGCTTATTTTAAATTAGCCGTTATTTGTCAGCAAATTTATTATCGTTATGCTAAGGGGCAAACACAGGACGACCGCTTTGCTCAGTTGGATAAAATGGTCGCTGCACTCATACAACAGGCTTCTAAATCGATATAAATTCTAAAAAACGGTTGCTTTTTACTAAGTAACTGTTTTTTATTGCCTTCATAACAGATTATCCGACATTATAAAATATAATTATTTATAGCTACTCGCACCAGCCCTTCTTAATAGCCAAAACAACACACGTAAAAAAAATTAAGAGAGATGGAATGTATGTTCTTATTTTATCACATATGCCTTCTTTTTGCGAAAAAAAAGGATTTTATATAAAACAACAATATTTTATTGTTTATCGATAAATAGTTGTTGACTTAGAATGTGTATAAAGCTATTATAACAATAGTGAATAGGTGCTTGATAATTGATCAAATACAAATTTAAACAAATAGATGGAGGAAGCAACAATGAAAAAATATTTACTAGCTACAATTCCAATGATACTTGGGGTTTTATGTTTATTTATAAAGGGGATTATTGGTGATGAAATATTAGCGGATGGAACGATCGTGGAGAAGAATTTCTTTTTCATTCCATTAAGCTATCTATTTTTCTTTAGTGGCATACTGACATTCTTATTTATGGCCCTTTTTTCAAAAATAAAAAATATGAATGTCGCAAAATAATGCTAAAACAGGCCCTAAATAGGAGCCTGTTTTTTTACGACCATATTTGATCAAGTTTATCGCTGTAATAGTGAATAGCTTTTTTATAATCTTGAATGCCCTGATGATTGGTTGTGCGTAATAATGTCTGAAGTAATGTCTCCATCGATTTTACATGGTTGCCAAGATTGTAAAGTGTCATGGCATAGAAGACCTTGACATGCTCGGCTTCAGGGAATTCGTGAATGGCTTGTATAAAGATTTGTTCGGCTTGCTCATATTGCCCTAATGTCCGATAAGTGCTACCTAAACCAAGATAAGCATCTATTAAAACATCTGGTTCCAGTCCTAATTTAATCGCTTTTTCATAATGGGGGACTGCCTCCTTTTCTTTTCCTAAAGAATCAAAGGTCCAGGCACATTGAAATTGATAGTAAGCATTTTCAGGATGTTCCTTGACTAGTCCCACCATCAATTGATTTGCTTCCTCAAGCTGTCCGTTTTTTCTCAATGTGATAAGATGTGCTATTTGTTTATCCATATTATTAACCCTCTCGTTATATTTTATAATAAATTACCATTCGCGAAAATAATCTTCAATCAACAATTCGAATGAATCTACTAATAGCCTCATTTCTCCCGATTCATGATAACAAATGAAAACCTTACCTGATGAATCGATAAAAATGGGATTGCCCTCACCATCCATTGAAAAGACATAGCTAGTGTCTAGAATGTTTGGAGATAGAACATCTTTGTATTGGTGACGAAAATCCAGGGTTAGTTAAATCGACAACGGTTTCGTTTCCAATACTAGAGCCATTAGAAAAAGCATGAACTGCTATTCCAGCATAGGCACCCCCAAATATTTCAATGAATGTTACATAATCAGCATGAAATTGTACATGAGGTTGCTGCTGATCTTCTTGGCTAGCTGGAGTGCCTACTAAGGAATGCTGATCCTTTTGTTTATTAAACATGATCTCGAATTGCTAGAAACCTGTAGGAATGGTATTGTTTATGTCATAGTAACATTCATGAGGTGATAGAATGCTAGAGCGTTCAATGGAAAAGACACGGGAACATCAAGAGGAAAGGAAGTGATTAAACAAAACAAGAAAAGAGGATTAAGATGATGACTTATCAAAAAATAATTTGTGATGGATTTGAATTAAATTATTGTATAAAAGGGCAAGGTCAGCCGATTTTGGTGGTGGGTAGCAGTGTTTATTATCCGCGTTTGTTCTCTGAAAACTTTTCCCAACATTTTCAGCTTATTTTTTTAGATCATCGAGGATTTGGCAAGCCAACTCGTGCATTTAAACAAGCTGATTATAGATTGGATAAAATAGTGGGGGATATAGAGCATGCAAGACAAATCCTAAAGCTAGATGACTTAATTATTGCAGGGCATTCGGGGCATGCATTTATGGCGGTGGCGTATGCCAAAGCCTACCCTCAGCATGTTCAAAAAATGATCCTATTAAATACAGCAACAACGAACAGCCAAAAGAGACAGCAACAAAGTTTGTCTTATTTTGAGGCATATGCAAGTGCGAAGCGTAAACATCAATTTCAGCAGGATATTGCTTTATTGGAACAGGATCTAAAGAGAGAACCTGAACGACGTTTTGTTCATATGTGTATTCGGATGGGTGCACATAGCTTTTATGATTACACATTCAACGCTACCTCTACATGGGATGGCGTGTATCCGAATATGGAAATCATTGATTATCTTTGGGGTGTAGCTTTTGCTGAGCAGAACCTTTTACAGCAAATACATCACTTAAACATGCCGATTTTTGTCGGTCTAGGTAGGTATGATTATTTAGTTGCGCCTGTATCATTATGGGATGCAATGGAGTGTACTCCTCATGTAAAGAAAGTTATTTTTGAAAAAAGTGGTCATAATCCTATGCTGGAAGAACCTGAATATTTTGATGAACAATTAATTGCATGGATAAACGAAGGATAGTTATTTTTGGCTGGTGATGCTTTTATAGCAAATAACCAGCCTTTTTCCTTTCTTTAACCATAAAAAAGGCTACTCCCAAAAGGGAAGAGCCAAAGTATTAGCTTGCAGAACAAGCTTTGCGTATCGCATCAATTTGTCGACAGTCAATCATCACAGGAACGGCTTGATCATCTATTTGAAGGAAATACCCACAGCAACTTTGCGAATCAAGATAGATAAAGTAAATACTTAAAAATTGACAGCCGTTCGAGAGGTATACATCGACTAAAGTTCCAAGTTTAAAATATTCTAAATGATGGCAAATACAACTGTCACACTGCTTTTTGGCTTGCTCCTTCTTCTTATATGTTTTTTCATATTGGGGGCTATTATAGTATTTGATTGTATATGACTCTTCCTCATCCACATGATGATCGATGTCAGAATAGTAACCTGAGCAAAAATTCTTTGAGGCACAATAGCATTTAGCAAACTTATGATAATTATTAAACTCCCAATTCATTCGTGTTAAAGATCTGTTTTCATCCATTCCTTAAACGCTCCTTTATGGTTTGAATGTCTTGCTAGCACGAGGCACCTATTTCTAATCTATGTCAAAGAGCATTTGGGAGATGGTAAAATGTCCAATTGTTTGTAGAATAAAAGAAAAGACTAGACTCACAAGTAGAGTCTAGCTTTGCAGATCATGTTTGCAATCGCCTTGCAATAAACTATATATTTCTAAATCGACAACTCCTTTACCAGACCATAATGAAGCTTGTCTCAATAGACCCTCTTTTAAAAAGCCATTTTTTAGCAGGACTTTTTTCGAAGGCTCATTTAACGGCATGACCTCAGCTTGAATTCGATTAACATTTACATCCTCTAATAAAAATTTCACAATGATTTCGACTGCCTCTGTAGCGATGCCTTTGCCCCAAGATGTCTCAGCTAAATAGTAACCAATTGTTACCATATCTACTTTTTGATTAAAGTCCATTGCTTCGATAATACCTACTAGTTTTTCACTTTGTGATTTTTCGAAAATACCCCATTTAATTCTGCTTTTCTTCGAATAATCTCGTTCAAAATGAGCAATCATTTTTTGAACAGTTTGTAAGTTGTGTTTTGGGATGATTCCGCAGTACTCAAATACTTTGTCATTATCATAAATGGCAAATAATTCTTGTAAATGGGATTCTTCTATTTTTTTTAATTCCAAAGTTGTTGAATGTAAGATTGGGAATTGTTTAAATACTTTTTCAATAATCATTGATGTTGCTCCTTTTTATTCTTTAATGGGAATGTATATTGTCATCTTCATATCATGTGGATAGATAGATTGCATGACATCGGTTATTTCAAAATCAGGGCCTGCATCTCGCTCATAATTAGAGTTTGGTAGCCATACTCCGTAAATGTAACGTCTTGTATTTTGAATTCCTTCCGCAGTGCTATTCAATGTGAATTCCGCATATTTACCAGCAGGAATTTCAAGGTGAACGAAGCCTTTCTCTAATTGCTCCTCAAAGCAATGAACTTCCTCTCCTACAATAAAGGAAAATTGACCATCCTCTTGAAAACCTGTAGAAATGCCATATGCCATATTAGGGGCTACCTTATGTGAGATTCGCTCATAATACTGCTGTTGGCCAAAATCTAAATAAAAGCTTGGGATGTCTGCATAATACTGATCGTTTTGTAAGGACGTTTTGTATTCATAGCCAGTGATACATTTTTTAGGTAATTGAAGTATTTCTGGTCGCTGCATAGGGAGTTCTCCTTCCAGTTTATAATCCAAAAAGTTCATTTTGGTTAGAAGTGGTATGGAGTTGGCTTCTTTTCGGTACTTAGCAGGTGTGACGCCAAAATATTGAACGAATGCTCGTGTAAACGCCTCTTGAGAACCATATTGAAAGTTGATCGCAATTTCCAGTATGTTCTTGGGAGTAGTTACTAATAGAGAGGCCGCTTCAGAAAGCCTTCTGTTGCGAATATACTGCTGTACCGAAAATCCTGTAATAGCTTGAAAAAGTCGTTGGAAATGAAATGCAGAAAAGTAAGATTGGGAAGAAATAGCTGTGATCGTTAACTTTTCCTGTAGATTGTCCTCAATAAACTCTATGGCGTTTTGTATTCTTTCAAAATAATCCATACCATCATCCTTTCTCGACTTAATAGTACTGTTTCAGCGAAAGTATTTTTTGATAATTTGTGCTAATTTGTACATTAAATGGTCATCAACATGAAATCAATAGAAATATTGAATTAAACGTTCAATTCAAATTTACAAGATAATGATAGTTAGCTCTATGTTCCCATTTTTCTTTGGCATAATATGTTCAGCGAATTACACGTATCTTAAAACAACCTAATCAAGAAACGTCACTCATTACATTTGAAGCGGCTGTTAATGGAAATGACCAGCACTCTGAAAAAGAGTCTGGTCATTTTTGGTTGCTTAATTTAGTTTTAATTTTGTAGCAGTCCCGATTCCTTTTGTATGAACATCGACCTTAATACGAACAGTTAGCTCGGGATAAAGGGTTGGCCAGTCTTTTTTTATTCGATTCCATGCATGGTAGTCCTCTCGGTGTAGCACTTCACTAAATTTTAAAATGTCGGCTTGATAGGTTTGTTGGATCGTATGAAGCGTGCGTTCTAAGCTCTCTTTAATTTGTCTACTCGTCTCTTTATTTAATACATCGATAGTTTCAGGTTTCGTTAAATCCAGATGACAACCTACCTCAGCTATGTTTTGGTCAATATCAAGTTGAATCGTAATGGAAGGGCTGTCATTTTGAAAATGGCCCGTCACTTTTGTTGAAGAATTGATAATTTCTGTCGATATTTTTCCTTGCTCAGGGCAGGCAATATTTTCAAACGTGCTTTTTATATGATTGTTTAAAAAATTATAATCTCTGCTTTCTTGTTCGGTTAAAAAGCCAATTAGCTTATAATTTTTAAAAACGGCCATTCCACCATATTGTAATTGTACAGGGCTCTCAATTTTTTCTATATTGCTAATAGATTTTCCAATATCCGCATCTCCGAGTATTTGAATAGAAGGTAATACGGCACTATGATCAATACCACCTAAAGATTGGACTAAATCATCTAAAATTACAGATTCTGTCGTTCCCCATGCAGCTTCTGAAACCTTTAAGGATTTAAACATTTTACTGGCAGGAACATCCTCTAGCGGTGTTAAAACACTTAAAATTTCTTGTGCAGTCGATTCTTGGGTAACGATAATGTTAAATTCGCTCCGACCCTCAGCATCTCTTTGAAATAAATCCAAAATGCTATTCATTCCTTCTTTAGCCATTTCCTCTCCAATAATAATGATCTGAGCATGTGCATAATAAGGCTTCCTTGGCGTTAGCGTTGTTAATTTTCGAATGGCATCAAATAAGGATTTTCCCTTTGCGTGATAGGTGAAAACAGGAACTTGAAAGCTGGTTGCTTTGTTCGAGGCTACTTGACTAGGGTTAACGATTTGAACGGAGATTTCAACAAGCTCGTCTGATTTATCGACCCCAACAGCCGTAACAATGGCTAATTCGTTTAACTCTCGTTTATTCCAACAGCCACCTAGCAAGAGAATCACGCTAAGCAGTAGGATGAAAAATAGTGTGTGTTTGATGATGGGCACCTCCTCTAGGAAAAGGGCTAAGTCATTTCCGATACTATTAAGGATAAGCAAAAGCCATGCAAAATAATCGATATCGACGAGATTCTTTTTGGAGGAAAGTAAAGTATGGAAAGGGAACCTGTATGTATAAAAGCGGGGAAATGGAGGAAATGGCAATGAAGGAAATAGTAATAGGTGTAGAAGCTATTTTTATCTCGAACCCAAATTATCGGCAAAATGGTATGAGGACATATTGCTTTTAAGCTTCTATATAGGACGGGGCAGCTGTCATGATAATCGCTAAACAATGTCCAACCGTCACTTGCTTAGTAAAAGCAAAGGAACATCAGCCATGATGTTTTCCAGAGAAATATTTTGGGTTGGTAATTTTAATTACATGTCGCGCAATATTGAAGAGACCTATCAATTTTTAGTGGATCATGATGTGAAAGTCAATGCTCTAGGAGGGGAGGGAAAAACAAAAGATGGAAATCCTTTAGGGGTTTATCAATCATAAGCGGGTCACTGCATGAACAGTGACCCTAGTAACAAGTCTTGGAGGTGTAAGGCTAATTAGCTTTACACTACTATAGTATACTGATTCTCTATATGGAAGTAGTTAATTGCCTGGGAAATAGAAAGAAAATTGAGAATTATATAAAATGCTGTTCAACCCCAAAAGAAGGAAGGGCAGTGTACCATAGGCTTTCTATAAGTTATGTGGATGTAACAATTGGAAATGGTGAGTTTCATGAAATCTTTTATGTAACCATTCACCAGAAAAGCTAGGCATTCAATACAGTGTGAAAAATAAAGGCACACAACAATTTAGTTGGAAAATGATTGACTCAGATGGCAAGCTATGGGCTCAAGGGACATTAGCAGCTGGAAAAGCACATACGGCAATACTGGAAAAAGGAAGCTATACTATGCCAGAAGGAATGTATTCTATGTCCATTATTACGATAGATGGTGCGGAGGGCATGTTTGATTTTGCTGTAAAATTGGTGGAATAAAAACTTTTTAAAATAGATGTAACTTTTTTAAAACATCACTCGTCTAACTCATTAGTAGAATACAAAAACTAAAGCAAACTAGTAACATTCACTTTTCACAAAGGGACCAGGAGCACATTTTTCGTGTTTTCCTGGTCTTTTTGTGTAGCATTATCTATTTTTAACGAAAAAATGAAACCTTTACGGAATTTAGACGTATTCTTAATTGAATCAAAAGCTAAGCAAAAATTAGTAAGATTCACTTTCACTAAAAAGGCTAGGACCCACATGAGGATGTAGGGATCTAGTCCTTTTTGTATGTTTTTATAGTGATCAAGGAGATTTTCATAGTGTTGAAAAACAAAACAAGCAATAGAATTTTAGTGAAATATCATCTTTTTCAACAATATGAGAGGACCAGCATTCATGGAGAGTGACTGGTCCTTTTGTTTACTTGCTCTGCAAAGTATTTTATAGAATGAACACTATAAAATTTGAAAGGGCAATTTATTTTCTCGAAAAACCATTAAATCCCCCTAAAAGTTTATTGGAAAAAATTTTAACTTGTTCAGTGCTCCAACTTATCGTAGTATTATAACGAATCAAAACTAAGCAAATTAGTAAGATTCACTTTCACAATAAAACCAGATGCTCCTCAAAGATGAGCACCTGGTTTTTTGTTTTAGCGGTCAACTATTCATATTAGCTGAGATTTTTAATTTGTAGTAAGCATACAGACAACAAATCAATCCGTCAGAACATATGATGCCTCCGATCATTCTAAAACAGGCTATATAGCTTTTCATCATATATACTGTCTGCTGGGAACTATGTTTTGATTGACAAGTATAGGGATCTTATTCTTCAATGGTTTCTTCATACGTTTTACGACCCGGGTTTATTTTTGTTACTTGGATCGTTATGTCCCCAATGGAATCCTTTGTTAAAGGGATTTTTCCATCTTTCTCTAACTTTTTCCACGTCTTGACGTTGGAGCGATAGAGATACTCTGAAAAACGATAAATATCAACGTCCAACTTTAAACCTTCCTCATAGGTTGTCAATATTTGTTTTTTTACTTCTTTTATAATATTGGCTCTCACCTCATCAGAGTTTATTTTTCCCTTAAATCCATTCAAGGTAGCACGCAAATGAATCGTAATATCAAATGTCACTTGGTTATTCTTAATGACAGGCTTCACTTTGACATCTAATTTATCTAAATCAGCGGTTAGATAATCTCTTTCGCCACCTTCTAATTTAAAGGTGACCTCTCCGCGACTAGTTTCATTATGCATCCATTGATTGCCTTTTGCTGCAGAATTCTTAATAAAGCCTTTAAAGCCATCCTTTGAGAGAATTCCTACACCTGAGAACGTTGTTTCTTCAACTTCTTCATCCATCGTTTCCCAATCTTTCATGATGGACACGTAGGGGATACTGACCTCATGGCTCGGTTCATTTAAACCAATAATTAAATTTCTTAAGTTTTGAGGCTCAATAAAGGATTCTTGTTGCGTTGTATTGACAGGATTACTTAATTTTGAAGAAGTCAGAGAATTTCTTAAAATCGGTGTGATAAGCATGACATCTTTAATAGGGTCCGTTGTACTGTAGACCCAAATATGATAACGAGTCTCTCGAAAACGAATGAACGTATCAATCACAGGGATACTTCGTTCATTTTCCATGGCTCGTTCTGTAAAGAGCAAATACCTCATATGCCCCCAAAAAATCTCCTGGTCAGAGGAACGATACAATTTATAAATTGCTTCTTCCACGGTTTTACCTTCAGCAAAGCCTACTTCAGCAGGTGCAACATTGCCACTAGGCTGATCGGATTTCGCTACATCAGCAAAATTAATAATTTGTAGATAAACCTTGTACTGATTATCCTCATAATCTACCCCAACGGCATTGACATAATACATTCTTTGAGGCTCCGTCACATCCCAACAACCGGTCATAAAAAAGGCAGACGTTAAAATGAATAGGAGAAATACGATATGTTTTTTTGTCATCATGTCCCTACTTTTATATTTGGTTAGTTATCAAATAGTTTTGACAAAAATATAAGGATTTATAAGTATGAATGTTGAATAGAGAATAGGCTATGACGGATATGAATATTCGCGAAGAGAAGTGAAATACTCGCGGAGAGGAGTGAAATACTCGCGGAGAGGAGTGAAATACTCGCGAAGAGGAGTGAAATACTCACGAACGGAGTAAATAACTTATAGCGTGGTACAATATAAGAGAATGTGTTAATGTAAGTCGCATTAACACACATCGTTTACTTATTTATTCTCTATTAATATGATTAAAAACATGGGTCTCCATTAGTTTATCTTACATTGCAAGAATATATTAGTATGTCCTCTGGTTCTTCCATGAAACTGATTATTAATACTGTCTGAAGTAAGCAGTGGAATGCATGGACAGTGTAAGATGATATTTTCGGTAACTTCACGACACATTATCACAGAGGAACATTCGTTTTTCCTGAACTTTTTGCAGCATTTTTCAGAAAGATCCTCAGCTAGTACAAATTTTTTATACACTACAAACCCAGTAAAATAGCTCCCATCTCTAAAAAAGTAGATATGAGAGCTAAATTCCTATGGTATCGCAGCTGTTGTAACCCAGTTAAGTTATGGCTATTTGAAAAATTCAATAGATATTATGAACGCTCCAATTAACTCAATTGAATAATGGACAAGAAACGATTCGCGTAGTTAGCGATTGGATTGGCCGATGAGGCACTTACTCCTACTAGATCGCCTGCGGATAATGAAGCTTGAACAACATAGGTAGAACTGCTTCTATTTAACACATTAAAAATAGCGAGACCATCTAGAAAAATGGGTTGTCCGTTGACGGTAATACTAACTGTAAAATAGGATTGTAATGGATCAGGTTCTACTGTTGTTTGAGCATTTATCGATATCGCAATTTGATAGACGCCATTGCTTTGCACTACTAATTCATTTCCAGATGGACTTACTGTTACATTAGATAAAGGGCCCACTTGCTGAAATGGAATAGGTGCCGCAATAGGGGATATAATTTCTAAGGAGTCACCTCTTATGGATCCATAACTTAAGACACCAATATTGGGTGTGGGAACAGGACCAGGAATAGCAATAATTTTGGGGAAAGAGTTTGTTTCTTTTTGACAACAGCCCATATTTATATGTTTATAAGACATTAACCACCCTCCTTTTTATTTACTAAAGGTAGTATATTCGACACTTAATTCAGTAATTGGACGAACACCTAAAGCCCAGTTACTCATATTCGAGCCTGGGCTTTTCTCATGTTTGGAGAATATAAAAAGCTATTTTCTTGCCTGAATCAAGGTGAACCAGCTTTTGCCATTCAATGTTCCGGAAACATTGTAAACAGGCTGATAGAAACCTTTTGTATCATACATATGCGTAAGCTCTATTAATTCTATAGACAGTTGATCGCCTTTTTTTATTGTAAGTTCTTCGTCTGTTACGAGTGCATTATATTTTATTTGTGGAAATTCGCCATTCTTAATACGTTCATACACTTCTGTAGGGGACAAAATGTTTACTTCCGTTATAAATTGATGGTTACGTAGATTAGATGATAAGGAATATACATCGCCATCTGGTTTCAGCCCAAGACTTACTTCCCCAAGCCAATAATCTTTGTTGATATTAGCGCAATCTGGAAGTGTCCATTCTAATTCACCATTCTCCCATACAGTAAACTCTGCCTCTTGAGGGAGGAGAGCAAGTTCGTCCATTATTGCCTTCGCCTTGTTAACAGAATCTTGTCCTGCTGCTGTAGTTTGGTCAGGTGTATACAGATTCTCTGTTAATGACCAATTGCCCTGTGAACTGATAAATAATGTATAAGGATTACCTGCGTTGTCTGCCAATAAAATTTCGCGATCCCCTCTATTTTCCGTTGTACTCGTTACGGATAAACCTAGTTTTTTTTGCAGCAAGGTTTCAACTTCGTCATTCTTCATTATTTTCTTATACACGGGGGCAACTGTGGGTGCTGTACTTAAGTCCAATGAAGTGGAGACATCAACACCTGACATATTCGATTTTGTATAGGCATTTATTGCAAGATGACCAAACTCTTGTTGGTTGTAGACAATCATCATCCCAACAAAAATCAAACCCATTATGAGTGGGATGGCCAGATTGCCAATTAGACTTTTTATTTTTACTTTTTTATGCTGAACAATGGAAGCCACAAGTCTATATAACTGGTATCCGATAATCCCACCAATTGAGTTGTTGATTAAGTCATCAAGCTCGAAAATTCCCGCTCCTGTAAGTGTTTGATATGTTTCAATGGATAATGTAGCACTGACGACTACGAGAAAAAGCCACTTGAATAGTTTAAATTTAGGGAAAAGCAGGGGCAAGAAAACGCCTAATGGTACAAACATTAAAATATTAAAAATACAATTTTGAAGATCTCGTAACGAATATTTTTTCCATGCATCGATATAACCACTAAATGGTTGGAGATTCATCTGCAGAAAATGAGAAGAGCCTCGGCCAATAATTGTTAACTCACAAACAAAAACAATATAGCCGATGAAGAGTGCTCCAAGCATAAGTTTTTTTACGTGGTTTCGTTTCCGAACGGATGGTTCCTTTTTATTATAAAAGAAATAATAGAATGCAATGAGTAAAAACTCAACACCAATAATAATCATTACTGGCAGCATTAAAGATTGAATGTTATTGATAATTTCTGTTACGCCCAATTTAAAACGCTCCTAACTGATGATTTAGCTTTCCTTGATGTAATATTGTCGACTTTCCTTATTGTAAATGGAAATTATTAATAATTATTGAGAATATTTATGAAGATTTCTTAAGATTTTGCATCAGCTATACAGGCTTAGGGTGCTGATTTTAATCCCCTAGTGTGGCGTCGTTAATATAAGAGCAAAAAAGGCAGAAGTCAAATTACGTTTGTCATAGCAATAAACCACTTTCATTGCTGTATAACTCTGTAATTATTATAATGAATAGCAATAACTGGTAAGGAGATGGTGGAATGAGTAAGAATTTCATTATATTTGGAGCGAGTCAAGGACTGGGTGATGCATTTGTCAAAGGTTTACCCGTCATGGGAGACTCTGTATGGATCGTGTCACGTTCTCGACCTAAAAGCTTAAATCTCAACGATGGTGTCAATCGTCATTGGCTCGCTATTGATTTGTCCAATCAGCAATCAATTCCAACTTTAAAAGAGAAGGTAAAAGACATTCCTTTCGATGTATTAATTTACAATGTTGGCGTATGGGAAAAGCGTGGATTCGAGGATGACTATACATTTGATTTGGATGAGGTCGTAGATATTTCAAACATAATCAATATAAATTTAACTTCTACAATTACATATATCCAAGCGCTTTTACCAAATTTAAGACAAGCGGAAAATGGAAAAGTGATTTTAATTGGCTCAACAGCAGGCTTAGATCACACGAACAATGCACAAGTTTCATTTGTTACATCTAAATTCGGCTTACGTGGCATTACAAATGCCCTTCGTGAACATTTAAGAAAAGATAAAATTTCTGTCACATGTATTAACCCAGGGGAGCTAGCAGCAGAAGTACCTTATGAAGAAGGGGCAGAGAAAGCAATTCATTTATATGAAGGGACTCGTATTCCTGTACAAGATATTGTATCAATTGTGCAATGTGTCATCCATTTATCACCTGTTTCATGTGTAAAGGAAATTACTATTCCTGCAATAACGGATTTGAATGCTTGATGATCGCCTGTTGCTCAGAAAGCATTGTAGCGGGAGTTAATCTTCTATTTGCAATCGAATAGGGCGAATAGAGGATATTGCCGATGCAGTAACGTTTTTGGCTTCCACTGATAGCAGCTGGATAATAAATGTTTCTGATGATTTTCGTTTATAAAACGCAATAATACTGTGAAGTTCCGATAAGGGGAAAAAACATTGCTTTTCATGCCTAACCTCAAGAAAAAATGGATATTCCAAAATTTAAACAGTTTAGGACTAGACAAAGGTGATTTTACATGGTATATTGTATTCAATAGAATCATCCGAAAAAAAAGATGCAATGAATTCACATATTACAAAAAGTAATCGTGTTTTGATAGATGCTTTTTGTGATATGTGTTTTTTTATGAATGTGATTTTATTTAATTTGATTAATGGAGGTCATTTACATGACACAAGGTACAGTAAAATGGTTTAACGCAGAAAAAGGTTTTGGTTTCATCGAAGTTGAAGGCGGACAAGACGTATTCGCTCACTTCTCAGCTATTCAAGGTGAAGGTTTCAAATCACTTGAAGAAGGTCAAAAAGTTGAATTCACAGTAGAAGAAGGTCAACGCGGACCACAAGCTGCTAACATCGTAAAACTTTAATTTTTAATGAAACATACCACTCTTAATTGAGTAGTATCAGACTGCTGACAAACTCAAATTTGATGTTTGTCAGCAGTCTTTTTTATAAACGAAACTAAAATCGTGAAGCAGCTATCTTTTATCAACTATCTTACCTCTGCTAAATACTCCTCTTCAATCAAAAATCCCTTTTTATGTAATTTCGTTATTTCTTCTAAAGTTGAAACACACAAATTCTTAAAAGTTTATGAATTCAGGACAATTAACAAAAGAATAAAATAAATAATTAATGAAATAAAAATGGAAAATCGTCTTTTTTTCAGGTTGAATAGATATCTTGAATTAGTACTCATATCTCGTACAATGCCGTTTTCTTTAAACGTGTTACAATACTCGCATTTCTCCAGTACTGAACCTTCTCTAAATTAAGCAATATCATATTCTGAGACGTGTCCCATCACAGAATCCAGCAAGCGAAACAATCCACTGTTAAATAAGAAAATTTTTACGTCGTTATTATATTTCGGAAATTTCAAATAAATGAATGACCAAAACCTAATTAAGTGGTAAAGTATAGAAAAATGAATGGAGAATGATCTTATGGAAAAATGGAAAAGGGTTGAATTAAAGCATTTTTCAAGTGAATATATGAAAGAATTGAACTCTTTTGTACTTACAGAAGAACAAAAACAATTTTCTGCTCTTCCAAGCAAATTTGGAGAAATTAATGAAGGACAGTATCGTATTGTCATTTTAAGTGATAATACACCAGTGGGTTTCTTCCTTCTCAATGCAAATGAAAGAGTAAAGAAATACTCTACTAATTTGAATGCAATGTTATTAACTGCATTATCAATTAACCATACAGAGCAAGGAAAAGGTTACGCAAAACAGGGAATGACCTTACTAGTTGAGTTTGTGGAAGCAGAATTCCCTAATTGCGATGAAATTGTTTTAGTTGTAGACAAAGATAATATACCAGCACAAAAACTATATTTTAAAGTAGGATTTGAAGATACAAATGAGAGACTAATAGGACGAATCGGCGAAGAAATCATCATGAGACAATTAATAAAATAAAGTTAGATCACAAATAAAATCGTCACCAGAGCTAATTTTATATTTGAGGATTAAATTTTTTAAAGTTTGCGAAAAGATTTCCCTCCCTTGATATTTTTTATGACTTTAATAGTAGGGAAAGATAGACGATTGTCTACATAGGTAAACTTTCAGCGAAGAAATGACAACATGGCCGACCCAGAGTTGCTGTGTTTCTGGGATTACGGAAAAATATTGAAATGTACCGATTTGCTGCTTATGATGGAGGTGAGTATGAGATGTATAGTAATACGGCAAATATGCTTAAACAGACGACAAATCTTATCAATGCATTGAATAAAATAAAACAAAACCTATCTTTTGTAAAATTGTATATTAATAGCGATAGAACACTGGCAATCTATTTTTTAAGTAATGCATATAGTGACTTTAATCTATTCAAAACTATCTACTTATCTGTAACACCTGGTGATCAAACAATTGATGAGTTTTTAGAGAAATATGAAAAATTCTTTGTAGAAGTAAATAAATATTTAGAGGTTTTTACTGATAATAGCGTAGTTGAAGATAGACTTCATAAGGAAGTATTGTTTGCAATCAATGAATTAGAAAGATATCTGTTAAATCTGTTGGATTTGTATAGATAAATACTTAGACATTCCTTACTTAGAGGGATGTCCTTTTATTTTGCAAAGCAATTAGTATATTGTCGTAGGGAGATAAAGCAAAATATAATTTTATTATTAAGTAATCACATGTCTATGCTTTTACCTACCCAGTAACATTGAGCAGCAAGTGCAGTAGGGGCTGTTGGAGAAGTAGCACCTCCGAAAAGTACAGCATCACCTAGTTTTTTTCCTAACTATGAATAAGAGGATTACCAAAATTGAATTTTATTTGAAATAAATAGATTTAGAGGAGCTAAATATGAGATATGAATAGATAGATTTGCTTTTGGAATAATGATCCATGGAGATTTTGCAGGATTAAAACTCATTATCGTTTAACGCAGTAATTTATTTTGAAATCAAATATATAAATAGAGAAGAGAGGAAAAATATTGTTACATATATCTAAAAAATAGGAATAGTAAGTTGGGTTGTGACCATTTTATATTTTGTGATAGAGCCGATTTTTATTATGACTGCACTTGTACCCTATAATTTTATGCAACAAGCTATGAGTGATCTAGGAGTAACATCGTGTGGAAAGTATACATATTCAATTGCACCTCATCATTCTTTTGTTTTTCTTTCCATTGCCAGCAGGTCTATTACAAAGACTTTATTATGGTGTGATTTTCTTGTGGGGTACTGTGCTCACAATTTTATTAAGTTCATCAGAATAAATTATAAAGCCCAGATATTCAGTTAACGTACCGTAATTGTTTAGGTAGTGTCTAGCAATTGAGGATAGTTTAAATGAGTACCTGGGCATGTTTAATGATGTATTGATTTTATAAGGAATAATGGTAATCAGTAAAATTGCAACCTTTCTGTAAGGGACTTGCGGAGTGCTCACTATTTAAAAGGTTAACATTAACTCACTTTTCCATTATCGATTTATTTTTTGTATTCCACATTTTATAAAGCTCTCTATCAACAAGGACTAATTCCATACCTAATTCACTTGCATATTTAGTTAAGGTTAAAGAGGATGGAATAGAGCTAAAGGTTTCCATTCTCGAAATAACACTTTTGGATAGACCAGTTCTCTCAGCCATTTCATCTTGGCTAATATTTTTTTCTATTCTTTTATTTAATAAAGTAAAAGCCAATTTAATTAGCTGTTTTTCATCTTGAGAAATCATTTCATCTTCTATTAATTCATAATAGCGAAGAAAAATTCTTGGTATTATTCTCATTGAGTAATTTTCCAATTGCTACACCTCTTTATTAATCTCTACTATTTATAGAGTGGTTAATATTAGACATTTTAGCTCGTCTAATAAATGAGTTTTAGTAATTCTTTATAGTAAAAGGATTACTAAAAAAATTATATCCATTCATTTATAATATTTCTATATATTGTTTTGTAAAGATTGGATTAAAAAGTATTTTTTCCTAAATCGCAAATTAGAGAATAGGTTATTTGTAGCATCCTGTGTCTATGGTAGTGATTCTATATAATTATATTAATGCTGATAGGAATTATAAGTATTATATAAAAAATTAATTAAGGCTTTCGAAATAAAGCTGATAAAATCATCTCGTTAGTTTTTCTTAGAGGTGATCTTGTTGTTGAGTATGTATGCTAAATTGGCTTTGTGTAAAAATTAAAAACATGGTAAAATAAACCATATAAATTATGATGAAAAATCGATTGATAGGTGGGAATTGTGTGATTGATAAGTAAAAATGAAGAATATGTTTATTTAAAAAATCATAAAAACAATGAGTATTGGTAATTACATTTAGGAACGCTTCATGTACTTAAACAAACGGGTAATTAGTTCAACAAGCATTTGGGGATCAACACAATAGAAAGTGATCGAAAGGGGGATTACTAAATGAATAATAACTTTATTGAAACCATTCAGTCGCTTTATTCTGACCTTTCCATTGAAGACTTTTATCCTAATGAAATTGGACAGAATAATGATGTGTTCATTGTAAACAAATCTTTGGTTTTTAGATTTCCAAAATATAAAAATGGAATCAATCAATTAAGAAGAGAGACGGAAATTTTAAAATACATTAAAGGTATCATCTCAACCCCTATTCCGAATCCAATTTATCAGTCTTTTGAAGAGTTAAAACCAGGTAAAGTCTTCACCGGCTATAACCTAATAGATGGTGTTCCTTTGTGGAAGGAGAGCTTAACAGGTGTTAATAGTGTTGAATTGGTTAAGGGGTTGGCCAAACAACTTGTTTCTTTTCTTGTAGAACTCCACTCTATTTCAGGGGAAAAAGCAAGTCGAGATTTGAAACTAAAGGTTCGTAACCCACGTGAAGAGATGTATAGCCTGTATGATAAGATTCAAAATAATGTATTTCCTTTTATCAGAAGCGACGCTCAAAAGGAAATTTCACAATCTTTTGAAACGTTTCTAAAAGAGAAGGCATTCTCTAATTTAGATATAACACTTATACACGGAGATTTCGGAGCATCTAACATATTATGGAATCCAGAAACAAGTATGATTTCAGGGATAATAGACTTTGGTGGTTCGGGTTTAGGAGATCCAGCGTATGACTTTGCTGGAATACTCTCTAGCTATGGCGAGGATTTTTTGGATATGTGTATTAACCTATATCCTAACGGTGATGAAATATTTGAACGGGTTAAATTTTATAAAAGTACATTTGCTTTACAAGAGGCATTGCACGGAATTGAGAATGGAGATAGACAGGCTTTTGAAGATGGCAT
This sequence comes from Lysinibacillus sp. FSL L8-0126, assembly GCF_038630385.1. Classification (NCBI taxonomy): domain Bacteria; kingdom Bacillati; phylum Bacillota; class Bacilli; order Caryophanales; family Bacillaceae; genus Lysinibacillus; species Lysinibacillus sp. FSL L8-0126. The sequence goes on from NZ_CP152028.1 coordinate 3,663,044, forward strand.
TAAAGATTATAGATAGATTACTTGCTCAACTAATAGGTGCTTTAGTACAACAAGGGCTTCAAATTTCTACATATAGTAAGAGCGTGTTTTGGACAGTTTTTATTTTCAAAACACGCTCTTTATTGTTCTCATATTAAGGTTTATTACAAATTTATAGCACGAGAAGTTAATGCTAAGTTTGTGATCAAGCCATTTATTTTATCGCTCAACCACATGTTCGAAATGTACGCCCTTTTCCTATGACATCCAATAAAGAAAGTATTGAGCGTGTCTTTGTGGATGCAAAGGAAAAGTGTGGAATATGATGGACAAGCTTAAGAGGTCTTAATAAATTGTCCAGGTAGGCGATGCTTATTTTTGCTGCCATGAATTTAAAGAAATTGGCTAGGCAAGTTGTTTAAAAGAGTTCTTTTGCTTGAAGAGTCTGTTTTATTGGGTGGTATATTATCATATTTAAACATAATGAAAGAAGATAAAAGGAATCGAGGGTGAACTTTTCGATTCCTTAAGTCGACAGTCTGAGATCACCCTATAATAGGTGAACCTGATGTTTTTTATTTACCAAATGAAAGGGATTAGCTTTTTAGTTTTTTGTTTATATATTGTAAATTGTTCTCCGTACTTATTTTGTAAGTAATTATCTGATTTTGGGATATAGCCAAAAACAAATACGAAGAATAAACTAAGAGGGATAAGCAAACTATAAATATTGTTAGAGATTAGTGCTAAGCCTAGTACCCAAAGGCAGTCTCCGAGGTAATTAATATGAATCGCATATTTAAATAAACCTCCCGTATAGAGCTTACCTTTGTTTTCAGGATTGTCTTTGAAAGGTTTTCTAAGTAATTCTGAAACTGTGTTTAATATACTTCCTCCTAAAAATAATAGCCAGCCTACAATTAGCATTGTTATGTTTGGATCCTGTTTGCTCGTAATCATTAAAATGGGAAAGCCCAAATAATAAATCCCAAAAGCTATACTGTTCATGATAGCTTCCTGCATTGCAATACCTCTAGGTAACCAAATAAACATCATAGCTGTTAATCGCAAAGCTGTAATAATTAAAGCAATATAAAGCCCTAGAGAAATGGCAGATTTTCCATATGTATTGAAAAGTAAATAATATGCAATAACTAAATAGATAATCTCAGCAACTAAAATGAAGATTTTTTCTTTTATCGTAGAATTATTTATACCGTACAAAGTAAGGCACTCCTTTGTTATTTATATTTAATAGGAAAAAATACGTCTGTGATATTATTATCCTCTTGTGTACTATAGGGATCTGTTTGATAAACTTCGAACGGTGCACCATTTAGTTTATAGTTATGTTCGGTTATCCAAACATGTAGTTTTGTATGGATGGAAGGTAGTTTATCATAAGAACCAATAAGCGTAGCCATTGCACAAAGACCAGGATTAAATAATCTTGTTTCATTCGTGGCGGTTGTAAGTGGTATGGCCATTTCTACATCATAATTATCAGGTTCATATTCGGCACTATGGAAAATAGCAAGTGGTTTTGCACTAGGTAATAAATTATTGAACATAATTTTACTAAACAACTCATTAAAGTGTTTTAGAAAATCATCGGTATTTATTGTCTTTCGCTGAGATAAGATATCATATGGTAAGTGATCCACAAGTTTAATCTCAATCTCATTTAAATAGCCCATGATACTTCCCTTTTTATCAAGCTCATGAATATCAAGTTTTAATTCATTTAACAATGAAGCATAAAATGTAAGTTGTTGTGTAAGAATTTCTTGTTTTGTTTTCAATTTAGAACTAAGAAGTTCGGTATCATCCCAATTAGTTAAAATAAATTTGATTTCTTCTAAAGAAAATAAATAGTTTTTCAATCGCGAGATGGATAAAGCAGTTTCTAATTGAGGAACATTGTAATAACGATAGTTATTTCTAGCATCAACAAAAGCAGGCTTTAAAAGTCCGATTTCATCGTAGTAGCGAAGCGTTTTCAGTGTAAGATGAGATATTTTCGAAAATTCACCAATGGTCAGCATAACAATCACCTCCTTATAAATTACTTTAAATATAAAGCATCCTGTAAGGGGAGGGTCAAATCAATAAACTAAGCTTTCTTAAAGTTTTTGGCATTCAACATGGGCAACATGACTGCATCGAAAAAATATTTTAGAAGTTAATAAGAAATCTAAGAGCCTAGCCAGGTTGGCCTAAGCATTCTAGTATTAAATAGTTTGAACCTAAGATGAGTTTCTTTATTAAAATATCTATGATTCTCACACCACCACATACCACAAGTTTATAGTCAAAAGCTATTGGCACTGAAAAGCTTTAGCCATGATAATACGGTGCATGAGTCGATAAAAGTAGCATTTTAAAAATTGTAATAGAATCCCATTCATTATATATGTATATTTATATAGGAGGAGGGATATTGGTGAAAAAAGTTCTTCATCTAATAGCTATTGCATTAGTTGGATTTTATTTCTTGTACGGCTTAACTAACATGTTTTTAAATAGCAAAGGATATGAAGGTGCTGATTATCTAGTTTCTATCATTTTATTGGTACTTATTGTTTTATTTGAGGGATTTCTAATTAAACTTTATAAACGAGCCTATAGCGCTGAAGCTATAGAAGCACGTAAACAAAGAGAAGCTGCGAAAAAGAAACAACAGTTCGAGGCAGAGAGTAAAGTACTTGGTTCTAAATCTCGACAACAGCTATTCAATGCAGATCTATGTATTAAAGTAAAACATATGGCTGGATTACCAGTTGCCGAAGGTGCTGAGATATTTGTTTACAGATGCAAAGATAAAATCGTGTTTGAAAGAAGTCAAGCCACAATTGAATTAAATATAAATAAAGTGATTGATATTCTAATAAAAACAGATGTTGAAATTCAAAAAAGTTGGGTAAGTGATGCTGGTAAAGCTATAGCAGGGAATAATCTTTTTGGTTCATTAGGTGCTATAATTGGTGGAGAGGCAAAGGAAAAAACGAGCACAATCATAGAGAAGTATTTAATTTTTGCTTATGAAAAGAATGGTGAAATAAAATATATATCTATGGAAGTCACGAATGAACCTAATGCAAATTTATTTAATTCAAATTATTACAATCTCTCCAATAACGAAAGAAGATTTACAAGTCTTTAAAGAGCGCATTAGCAATTATAGATTGTAGACCAATGATCACTAATTTTGTGAATATAGTGGGGCTATCATTGAATAAACACAACATAATTGAGTGTACTGTCATTATCTGCCACTCAAACAGATAGGTAAGCATTATTTTAAATTTCATTTTTTAGAAGGAAATCATTCAATTTTGCTGAACTAATAAATGGAAGAGAGGGGAGTAAAGTGAGGCAGTATGCAAACAAGGAAGAATTGATTAGTACGATTAACGACAAGTATAAAAAATATATTGCAGAATTTAATGATATACCAGAAGTCTTGAAAAACAAACGGATTGAGGAAGTGGATAAAACTCCATCTGAAAACCTTTCTTATCAACTTGGATGGATAAATCTTTTGCTTCACTGGGAGCAAAAAGAACAACAGGGAGAAGAAGTACACACGCCAGCAGAAGGCTATAAGTGGAATAATCTAGGTGGATTGTACAATTCTTTTTATGAACAATATGGAGCGTACTCTTTGAAAGAACAACAATCAATGCTTGATGAGGCGGTCACTAATTTATGTGAGTGGTTAAATATTCTATCTGAGAAGGAATTATTTGAAGTTGATCAAAGGCGATGGGCAAAAACACAAGCTAATTGGCCTGTTTGGAAATGGGTTCACATTAATTCAGTTGCCCCATTTACAAACTTTAGAACCAAAATTCGTAAATGGAAGAAGATTAACCTTTAAATATTTTTGAAAAAGAAGTGATGTTTTTTGTACATATTGATTAGTAACAGGCGGTATGGATATTCTTTAGCCTTCCACAAACATGGAGGGCTTTTATTATGCGCTATGATTATTAATGGAGATGGGCAACGGTACACAATATTCTCGATTTGCCTCATGGCTTTTTACTTTCAAAAAGGGCAAAGATTGTAGATAAATGGAACAAACATTTAAGTTTACTTAGCACAGTAGGCGGCTGAGGTTTATGACAGTACATTTTATTTTAAATGCAATCGATTTTATCTGGAATGGCAGCTAACTGGGGAACGATTAACAGTAAGCGTCGGTATCAAGGCATCATCAAAAAAAGCATGATGTTGGTTTGAATCGTAGCTAATCTCATCTATTTAGTGCTGCAAGATCAAGGATTTACAATTGGACAGATTATTCCAGATGCTGTTGTAGTAATGTTTATCTTAAACGAACTAGTTAGCTTAGGCGAAATTTCAGCAAAACTCGGTGTGAATATGTATGTACCAGTTAAGAGAGCATTAGAGATATTCAATACAAAGAAGAAAAAAGCGAAATGACATATGCTTTAAGCAGTCCTTGCTACCAATAAACAAATATCCAATCAAGGCACCATACACAATGGCGCCTCAATTTATCACTATACGCAACAAGGCCACACAGCTAATGAGATTTCATATAGGATTAGCAACAACAATCAGGTGTCTTATCATGTTACTGTGGATGATAAAGAAAGCATTCAGGCTATACCTTTTAATCGAAATGTTTGGCATTGTGGGGGTAGTACTGATCCTAATGCGATAAAGAAAGGAAACTGGCTTTCTATTGATATCAAAATTTGTCACAGCAAAAGTAGTGGATTACGTTATCGAGTTGCAGAGGAAAACGCTGTTCAACACATTGCGAAGCATTTAAAACAATTCGGTTGGGGTATTAAGTAAGTGAAGAAGCACCAGGGTTGGAACGGCACGTATTGTCCGCAATGAATTTTAAATGAAGATCGTTGGAATCGTTTTTTGAAATGAATTAAGGCATCGATGAAGCCAGCAGAAATCTGAAATACCAACAGAAAAGGATGATGACATAATGCAATTCACAAACAAGCTAACTAAAATCGCAGTAGATAAAAAGCCCAACGATAAATCACATCTAGATAAATTCGCTGTTGGTACACTTACCAGAAGTGATTTTGAAGGGAATTAACATTGCACATCGTAGTGTTTAACAGCAAAGGTCAATTACCTTAATGTTTTTTAACCACCTATTTGAATAACGGTTAAAGAACGACTGGCGTAACCAGCGACTAGAGAATCCGACGAGGCACTTACTCCTACTAAGTCTCCGGCAGATAAAGTAGCTTGGACAATGTAGCTTGAACTACTTCTATTTAGTACATTAAAAATAGCTATTCCTTCTAAAAAAATAGGTAGTCCATTTACGGTAATGCTGACAGTGAAATACGGTTGATCTGGATCGGGTAATGCTGTTGCTTGTGCATTTATTGAAATAGTAATTTGATATACGCCATTGTTTTGCACTACTAATTCATTTCCAGATGGGCTGACAGTTACATTAGATAAAGGGCCCACTTGCTCAAATGTAACGGGTGTCGATACAGGCGATAAAAAATCTAATGTATCTCCTCGCAGGGACCCATAACCTAATACGCCAGGAGTGACAGGTGCAACGGGGCCAGGAGTAGCAACAATTTTAGGGAAGTAGTTCGCTTCACTTTGACAACAGCTCGTTTGTGTATGCCTACTAAACATTTCTAGATTCCTCCTTTATAGTTTGTTTAGTATTATATTCTAATCTCTTAAAATGATTTGAATTAATACCCATCAAATAACCAACATAATTATCAACAGCAAGTTATTAATCAAGTTCAGGCGCTCACATGAGTACCTAGTCTTTTTTTATTTCCATAAATCTCCTCGACATTAGGGGAGTTGAAAATAATAATGTACAATCGGAGGTAGGTCGGTGAGGTAAGGTTTTCCTCCCTTGGTATTTATCAAAACCTAAATATTAGGGAAAAACAGATAGAGGATCGATCAGCGCTGAGCAAACTTGTCGGAGCATGACATACACGGTCGATCTATATTTTTAAGAGATTAGGTTTATTAATTAATATAAAAGGTAATTTATTTACATTTATTTACATTTACTCTTTTTTGTAGTATGATAAATAAATATGAAATTTAAAGAGGTGTAGAAGGTTATGCTGAAAATTTTACCAATTGCCTTTGCTATCATAGCAATATCTCTTTCAACTTATGGACTTATTACACGTGATTACCAGCTGAATTTCCTAATGATATTCTTTTTGGGTTTATCTATGTTAACCTTAGGAATTAGAGAATTTCAAAGTAAGAGAAAAGCTTATGGTTTGTTTCTAATAGGAGTATTTTTCTTTTCAACATATGCATCAATTCAAAGTTTCATATGGAGATAAATAAAGGAATGGTTTATAAATGAACTTCCTCCACTTTCCATTTATTTCAGTTAAACTTACTACAGCAACAAAATGCCCGGAAAAGCACCCAATACAATTTGCTACAAAATAATGTGGTGTGTTCTACCACGAGTCGCAAATGAGCTCTCGACAATAGGGTTATCACAATGTCAAAGCTTTCATCTTAGGATGGAGGCTTTTTATTATGTATTCGAAAGGATGAGGAAAGATGGAATTAAACAACATACAAGAGCTAGAACAATACGCCGATGTGTAGTTAGCCAATAATCAATGATTGGTAGCAGGTATTTTTTATCAACTTATGAACCCACCAATATCCAATATGTTATGCTCTGCTCTTTAACTATGTCTGCAATTATTTTTTATAGTATTACAGATATAATTAATGGACTATTTAATGTTAACTGAATTTCAGAAGTAAACAAAAAATATTGTAAGGGTAATCGCGTAATAATATCAAAAGATATTCTATAATTTTTATAGAAAAGCACTCTTGTTTGAGGGTTAAGGAGAGAGATTCTGGAGCTATTCAGTTTACTAAAATTGACCTAGAACCTGTTTGAACGAAATTAGAAGCTACTAAAATATTAAATTTAAATGATGCTCCTGTTACACTTGGTTTTAATAAAGTCGAGAGTTTAGATATAGTAATTGAAGAATTATTAAAATTACGACATATAATGTCTGGTGAAGGTGAGTACGAATGGACTGCTAGTGGAAGAATTGTAGATAAAAGCTAAATATGAAAAGCCACTCATTTGAGTGACTTTAATAATGTCTTAGATTAATCATACCTGTTTCAGTACCGAAAATACCCGTTTGTACTTGCAGTTGTAAATCAGTTGCTTCTGCTACTTCTGGAGCAAGGTCAAATACAACTTTACCTTTAATCTCCATGTCAGGGTTTACTTCTTGTAAGAAGAAGCTATTTTGAATGTTACCATCTTCACCTTGGTTTGCTGACATGCTAGCAACACTATCGGATTCATATGTTTTTTCACCACGTTTTAATTTGAAGAAACTAGCATCAATTGTTACAGCTTTATTTCCATTGTTTTTGTAAGTAACATCTAACACAACATATGTACCACTTGCTTTTGTAGGTAATACAGAAGGCCCTACTTGATCTGTTAAACTAACTCCATTTAGAGTAAACACTGCATCTCCAACTTCTAAAGGAGTATCAATTACGGCAATCTCTTCTTTTTCTTTAGCTTTTTCATCATCTTTTGATGAATCTTTATTTTCTGGCGCTTTTGCAGAAGTCTCAACTTTATCTTTAGAATCCTTCTCCTTTGTTGTATCATTGCCTCCTGCCATATTACCAATGGCGCCGATTACAATGATGGCAACAATTAAAATAAACCACCATTTTTTGTAGAAAGGTTTTTTCATGTAAAATAGTCTCCTTTGTATATGTTGTTAGTACTATTAAATTATATCAATATTACCATGTTATGTAAACTTATTATACTAGAATATGGTTCAAGCTTAGTAAATCACTCAAAGAAATAGCCAGGTGCTCAACAGAGTACCTGGTTTTTTATTTGTTTATATAGAGTTTTGATAGATATTCACTAGAATAATTATGTATATTTTACAGAGTTTTGAACATCGTGGGAAGCCTATTATTGAGATGTACCAATTAAACAACACAAGGAGGAAATTATTTATGGCAATTAATAAAGGAAATACTGATTTTAATTTAACTGTTTCACAAACAGGGGATAAGAGTTTAAAAGTATCATGGAACTGAAACTAAAGTGGCCAAGAACAGAACAGTTTTATATAAACAAGATAAGAAGTCACCCATTTAAAATAATGAGTGACTTTCTTTTGTTATTTATCACAAGCTAATCCATCACCATCTCTAAAGGCACTTTCTCTCCGTTTTCTCGTTTTAAAAATAGGGTAGCTACCGATTTATATTCCCGATATTAGCTCCCATTGCTCCAGCTATAGCTCCCGCATTACCGAATTTACTTCTGATTACTGTCCAGCCAACTTTACTTGAAGTACTCTTTTGGACATTTTCTACACGTTCCCATTTAATTAATTTGAAAGTTTCTGGTTCTTTGAAGTCTACAACAATATCTATATAACCGTGTTTAGGTTGTTGTAAAACGTAATTAAAACCACTTTCTTTTATCTGTTCTTTTCCATTCAAGATGGTCATGTTTAGCTTGATTGCTTTAGGTGCTTTTTCTTTCTTTTGAGGTATTGTTTTTTCTGGAATGCTGAAGATATTTTCAAATTCATTCGCGAAAGGTTTGGTTGCATTATCATTAGTTAGTTTGAGTTTAATCTCATTCTTTAAATAGGTGAAATCAACTTCTACAGCTAATATTTTTCTGTTGACGATTTAGTTACTAATAGCAATTACATCGTAAGAAACAAATAATTTTCCTTTTTTATCTTTTTCCAATGTAAGCAATCTTTTAGTAGTTAACAAGAATAAAAAATAAGTTAACTTTTTTGAAGCGGTTGTCGCAGATATTATCTGTTCATCATGCTCAATATGAGTTGACAAAATATTTATATCTTCTTCAACAAACGAAATAACCTGTTTACCAGCTGGCTATAAATAAACTCTTATTTGTTCTTGTATATTCAAATTAACTTCGTCTTTCCATATAGAATGTTGGTAATAAAAGAAAACTATATCAATCCTGTTTGATGTTGTCAGTACGTTATAAATAATAAATAGGTCACTTATTTGAATGAAATGAGTAACCTACTGTGTGTAAATACAGATTAGTGTAACTGCTCGTGCATGTTTATTTATTAATCATAAAGAGGTACCCCAGTGTTTATATGAATTATATTTCATATTAGAAAAATCCATATATATTTTAGATATTTAAGAAATGCTTCCCTCTATTTTTCAACGTTCCAATTTCCATAGAGCAAAAACCCCACCAAATCAATACTTTTACGCTATAATGTAGGACGAGGTGAAGAAAATGTTTGTGAGTGAAAAACAGATTGAGATTCGATATGCGGAGACCGACCAAATGGGCGTGGTGTACCATGCAAACTATATCATTTGGATGGAGATTGGGCGTTCGCAGCTGGTGAATGATGTAGGTTTTGAGTATGCTGCTTTAGAAAAAGATGGCTATGTTTCGCCAGTAATGGATTTATCGATTTCGTATAAGGCAGCCATGCATTATGGACAAGTAGCGACAGTACGTACTTGGGTGGAGAAGCATGATCGTTTACGAACAACCTATGGCTATGAAATTTTACATGAGGATGGCACGGTGGCAGCCACAGCTCAATCCGTACATATTCTTGCGCATAAGGATACATTGCGCCCGGTCTCTTTAAGTAAAATTGATCCTGCTTGGGATGCCAAATATAAAGAAATTGCTGTTGAGGCAAAATAGGAGAGCAACAGATGGAAATGTTTTTAGTGTTAGGTGCGATTTTGGCAGGTCTTGGTGTTATTTTAGGTGCTTTCGGGGCACATGCACTGAAGGATAAGTTTGCTTCACCGCATTATGCAGCGATTTGGGAAACGGCTGTGCAATATCAGATGTATCATGCTTTAGGGATTATGGGGCTAGGTATTCTCTCTAATGAGGCACTTTTAGGAAGCTCTAGTCTGCTTTCTTGGGCAGTATATTTGATGTTTACAGGGATTGTTTTCTTTTCTGGTAGCTTATATGTGCTTGCCGTGACAGGTGTGAAAAAGCTAGGGGCGATTACACCAATTGGCGGAATGTTATTTATCGTCGCATGGGTGCTTGTTATAATAGCTGCCTTATCCTAATAACGAAAATGTAACGAGACAGCTCTTATGATTCATTTCATAGAGGCTGCTCGTTTTTTTAATTATACGAAGAAAATGAAACAATTTGTCTGATTTTGCGTATTACATAGTATTGATAGATGATAAAATAAGCTAAACATTAATATGAAGGTGGGAAAAATTATGGGTTTATTAAAAGCAGGAGTTGGGGCATTAACAGGCGTCTTAGAGGATCAATGGCGTGAGTATTTCTATTGTGAGGCATTATCTGCAGATGTTCTTGTAACAAAGGGTGTGAAACGTACTTCTAAACGAGGTTCAAATAAAGGCAATGACAATATCATTAGCAATGGCTCGATTATTGCCATCAATGAAGGGCAATGTATGATGATTGTTGAGCAGGGGAAAGTTGTTGAATTTTCTTCAGAGGCTGGAGAATATGTTTATGATACGTCAACAGAACCATCGATAATGTTTGATTCAGATTTGTCGCAAGGTATTCTGGAAACGTTTAAGCAAATAGGCAAGCGTTTCACTTTTGGAGGAGAGCCTGCGAAAGATCAGCGAGTTTACTATTTTAATAAGAAGGAAATTGTAGGGAACAAATATGGAACACCTGCACCCATTCCATTCCGTGTCATCGATCGCAATATTGGTTTAGATATTGACATTGCAATTCGCTGTCACGGGGAATATTCATATAAAATTATTGATCCATTATTATTCTATACAAATGTTTGTGGCAATGTAGAGCATGAATTCACAAGAGTAGCAATTGATAGCCAGTTAAAATCGGAATTAATGACAGCATTACAGCCTGCTTTCGCGCAAATTTCAGCAAGTGGCGTTCGTTATAGTGAAATACCTGCTCATACAGTTGCTTTAGCAGATGCACTCAATAAGGTATTATCAGAAAAATGGCTTGCAACACGTGGCTTGGCTGTTGTGTCATTTGGTATCAGTACGCTCAAGGCTTCTGATGAAGATGAAGCCATGATTAAACAGCTACAACGTAGTGCCGTTATGCGTGATCCAGGCATGGCAGCTGCCCATTTAACGGGTGCGCAGGCAGAGGCTATGATAGCAGCTGCTAACAATGAGGGCGGTGCGATGGCAGGATTTATGGGCATGAATATGGCCGCACAAGCTGGTGGCGTCAATGCTAGTCAGCTTTATCAAATAAATGAGCAAAATAAGCAAGCTGCGATGCAAAATCAAGCAACGAAAGCAACTGATACATGGACTTGTGCATGTGGTCATGAAAACACGGGGAAATTCTGTTCAGAGTGTGGTGCGGCAAAACCATTGGAAGAGGGCTGGGCATGTACTTGTGGTGCGGTCAATAAAGGTAAATTCTGTAGTGAGTGTGGGGCAAAAAAACCAGCTGGCGCTTTACTTTATGTATGTGATAAATGTGGATGGACACCAGAGGACCCAGTGAATCCGCCTAAATTCTGTCCAGAATGTGGCGATGTTTTTGATGAGAATGACGTCAAGTAAGGAGATGAAGACTGATGTCAACGCAAGATGTTGAAAATGTCAAACAAGTGCAGCTTGACTTTGATGCGGAATGTCCGTCATGTAGCGCATCAATTGAATTTAATCCTTCCACGGGTAAACTGACTTGTCCGTATTGTGGCTTTGAGACTGAAATAGCAACGCCTGATCAGGAGGAACAAAAAGTTGCCCAGGAAATGGACTTCTTCAACGCAGAAGAACGTGGGAATTTCAATTGGGGCGTGGAGAAAAAAACGGTCATTTGTAAAGCCTGTGCTGCTGAAACGATATATGATGCTCTGCAGGTTGCAGATAGTTGCCCTTACTGTGGTTCCAATCAGGTTATGGAGGCTAGCGCTGAAAATACACTTGCACCGAATGGGGTATGTGCTTTTGAAGTAACAGATAAGCAAGCAGGAGAACATTTTCAAAAATGGATTAAAGGCAGATGGTTTACACCGAAAGCTGCTAAAACTAGTGCAAGACCCGATGCTTTTAAAGGAGTATATCTTCCATATTGGACATTTGACTCCAAAACAAGCTCTAGATATTCTGCTAGATATGGACGTCATCGAACAGTTACTGATAAAGATGGGAAAACGCACACGGAAACCGATTGGTATTCAACAAGTGGCTTTTATCAGGAGTTTATCGATGATCACTTAGTCAGTGCAACGACCCGATATGATCGCGACATGATGCGCAAGATTGAACCTTTTAATCTTTTAAATAATAAAGCCTATAAACCAGAATATGTAGCTGGATTTTTATCAGAGCGTTACAGTATTGGCTTGCAGGATGGATGGAGCCAAGCAAAAAATGAAATCCATGATCATCTCCATGCACAAATTACGTCCAAAATTCGTTGGGAAAATCGTGCGGATGTAGTATCAAATTTACGCTTTTCCACAAATCATGATGATATTACATACAAATATTTAATGTTACCGATTTGGCTATCCTCCTTCCGCTATAAGGAAAAGATTTATCGCTTTATGGTGAACGGACAAACAGGGCGAGTAGGCGGCAATGCGCCAATTTCACCACTTCGCGTAACCATAGCTGTTCTGTTATCGTTAATGGTACTAGCAATCATTTGGTATTTCTTCCTGTCTGAATAATGATGAGCAGCACTCCAATTTGGAATGCTGCTTTTTTTCATCCCTGACTTCTGGGCGACAGACTGTTTAGATTTTTCGAGCAGATGGGCTATTGGACATAGATTTTTTTACAATAAGTATTGAAGGTTGAAATAACATAAAATTGTCCTGAATTGCTGGGTAAATGACTGATTTATTTAGTATAGATAGGGTTATTATCATGTATTGTCATGGCTGTTTCCGCGGTATGCTGCATACGTTATAGTGAGAGTACAGCCTTGAAAAAATGTTTTACTGGTTTAAAAATGATCAGATAGTAGAGAAAGCAACCTATTCTGTCTGAAAGTCGTTAGAAATGGTGAAAATCAAACACTGGTTAAAGCGAAGAAAAGGCAAAAATTTAGGTTAGATTTTCCATTAATTATGATAAGTGAAGTTGCGATTTTACTTTAAACCACTTATTATACAGTCAGAGAGCATTTTTTAAGCTATTAATGCACTATATAATGTTATTTTTGAATAACAATAAAAAGTTATTCATAATGGAGGTTTCGATGATGGACGCAATTGAAGTGTTAACAAATTTAGATCAAATACATGGGTATTATCAACCGATATTTAGCGCAGACGCGCATACGGTGATTGCCTACGAAATTTCCGGACATCTCCAAATTGAAGGGCAACAAATTAATTTAAAGGATTTCGTCAATAATGAAGATATTCCAGAAGAATATCGAATTGATATGGAGCATAAAATTTTACATGCGGCATTAGCCAAAATTGATGAGATTGCATCTGATATAGATATTTACATTCCAAGTAATCCAAATTTACTAATGCAAGATTTTGGTGAAAGTCATTTTAATATTATCCAACAATATATAGCTGAAGAGGATTTACGCCGTATCGTACTGGTTGTATCAGAGCACCGTTTTTTAGGAGATATAAATAAATTACACCACGCCCTGCGTTATTTTACGACTTTTGGGGTGAAAACCGCTGTGCAGGAAGTTGGAGCAGAAAGTCATTTAGAGCATATTGCTTTATTGGCACCTCATATTTTAAAGGTTAATACACGTGATTTAAATTATGATTCTTGGTCAGCCCAATCGGACATGATTTCCGCTATTGGTAGCCTTGCCTATAAAATTGGTGCCAATCTTTTATTTGAAGATATCGAAACGGTGTACCAGCTACAATTTGCCTGGAAAAACGGCGGTAGATTTTATCAAGGTCCGTACCTAGCGAATCCAGCAATGACCTTTGTCGATAAAGATGTGTTAAAGGAACGCTTTAAAAAGGAATGCCAGCAATTCATTACTTCTGAAAAGAAAATGCTAGAGGCGCAATATGTGCAGTTGAAAAAATTAAGAGAGGAATTAGAGGCAATTGTTCACCGTGTGAAACCAACGAGCGACAATGTATCCCAGCTAGAATATCTTGCCGAGTTATTGGATAATTACTCTTTCCGACTCTATATATGTAATGAGGATGGTTTCCAATTAACACCTAATATTATGCGAATTGATGGTAACTGGGAAGTACAGCCAAGAGCCATTAATAAGAACTGGAGCTGGCGCCCATACTTCCTCCAAACAATTATTAAAATGCGGAATGATCAAAGTGGGGAAATCTCAGAATTATACCGTGATATTGAAACAGGGGAAATTACTAGAACATTCTCCATCGCCATCAACGAACATGAATATTTGTTTGTTGACCTTTCCTATGACTATCTTTATGAGCACAGTATTTTTAGGTAAGCCTAGAAATGCTTACCTATCAAGGGTTATGGGGCGTAACTTATGATTGTACCCCAAAGTTGAAGATTAAAGTGCTTTATCCGAATTTAACTTAACCTTTACGAATAGTTCTCTTAAAGAAGGTTTTCATGAATTTATGCCATAGACTTTTGTTAACTTACAAAGCTTTCATCTTAGGATGGAGGCTTTTTGTATGGAAATATATACCACATAATTTCAAATGGTCAAATCAAGCGAAAATAGGTGGTAGATTAATGGGAAGTGTAGAAAATGAAATATTCGTGATAAAGTAATGTTGTACTAAAGTATCTGTTGCATCTTTAAAGTTGTTCTTGCGATTATGAGTGATAATGGTGTAATATAGCTTCAACAAATAACCCGAGCTTTGACATGAAAAAATTTAAAACGTTTATTGATAAAGTATTTAAATGGCCAGATATACGTCAAAAAATAATAAAACTTCATCAGATGCCCGAGGATTTTGCAGTTCCACATAATTCCCCTGAATTTAACTATTTTAAAGTTATTATTCAAGTTATAAACAAAAAGGACGGAGGTAATGAAATATAATAAAACAACAATGCTAAAGCTTATCAATGAACATCGAGCGTTGCATGATGAATTAAAAAAGCTAAAATCTGAAATGGGTTTAGAGAAAAACTTCGCAGTAAAGGCATTGTATCATTCATTTGTTGCAGAAGATGGTCCTTACATGAAAGAATACCAGGATTTAGAGCGATTATAATAAATCATAGTACCACTAACAAATGGTTGGGAAAATAAGGGGAAATCCTTAGTTTAATTTAGTGGAGCATCATTCAAGTAAGGAATGATGCTCTTTAATTTTAGAAAGAGATATTAAGTGTGTCAGAGAGAGCTTCCTTTGCTTTTTTTAGAGATTAGGCATCAAAAATGTTTTAATTTGCTATTCATAACCATATAATACTATTAAAGCTATTATTAGTATGAATGGAGGAATTAAATGGAAATAAAAACACAAAATAAATTTATTGATTTAGTGAAAAATACCATTAGTAATAACGGACAAACTATCGGAAAGCGTCTTGAAGATAAGCACAAAGGCTTTGAGAGCGGCTGGAAGGTTGATGGAAATGAAGTTGTGTTTTGGGTTAGTCCTACACTAAGTCTTAGTGATTATACAGGAAGCTTAATGAATGAATTTAGTTTCACTATAGCTTTTGACGAAGAAACAGATAAATTTATTGTATCTGGCAATAGTGCTAAGTCTCGAACTTTGTTATAAATAATCAATTATTGAGTCACATCCAATAGATGTGGCTTTTGTTTTTGTAATGATAAAAAGAGTTGCATGTACAAATTGAATAGTTATGATAATTTTCTGAATATAATGTGTTACTATTTATTTATGAATAATGCTAATGATGGTGAAAAAAGGAGTTATGATGAGTATAAATTTCGAATTTAAAGATTTTCCTAAATTGGAAACGGAACGCTTCATCTTACGAAAAGGTATAGTTGATGATTGCAAAGATATTTTTGCACTTTATTCTGATGAAAAAGTGGTCAAGTATTTGCCATTAACATTATTTGCTTCAGTTGATGATGCATTACATGAATTAAACTGGTATGATAAAATTTTCAAAGAACAAACTGGCTTAAGATGGGTAATTGAAGAAGCTAAGACCAAAAAAGTGATTGGCACTTGTGGTTATTTGAATTATGAGAAAGAACATAACCGCATAGAAATCGGCTACGATTTAAAACCTGAACACTGGGGAAAGGGTATTATGCAAGAGGCTTTAAGTAAGATTATACATTTTGCTTTTACGTCGATGGGAATAAATAAAATCGAAGCGAAAATAGAGCCAGAAAACAATTCATCTATAAGATTGTTGGAAAAATTAAATTTTAGTCAAGAGGGTGTTTTGAGACAACACGAACTTGAAAAAGGGAAGTATGTTGATCTTGCCATTTTTTCAATATTGAAAAGTGAATATTAAGAGATTTAGGAAGAAGTCATGCTCCGTAATGGGAGGTGGCTTTTTTTATTGCTTTGAACATAGCCTCAAGCAGCCTTAATTTGATGTTGTAGTCACATTTTTTAAGTCCGTTGTGCACTAATTTGAGTCTGTTTCCTTTCTTTAGAAAAAGGTCGATTCAGTATCATTAACTTCTGAATCCGCCCCTTCCTCCTAAGAATATTACTGTAGTAAATTTCTTGCTAAATCTGTAAAGGCTTTTATCGATGGAGAAATCCATTTTTCTTGATGCCACAACATTTGAGTGGCAAATTGTATTTCAGATAAATCCCAAGGTAGAGGGATCAGCTCACCTCGCTCCATTTCTCCCTTTAGCGCCATTTTTGGTAATAAGGCAATACCGAGTCCCGCCATTGTACATTGTTTAATGGCTTCTACACTATTAAACTCAAGTTCAGTCAAGCTGTCTGCCCCATTCTTTACCAAAGTACGATAAAAGAAAGTCCGATAAGAGCAACCTTTTTCACTTAATAGAATATGCTCTCTATTAAAATCTTCTATGCTTAATGTAGCACGAGAAGCTAATGGATGGTCGGGGGAAACAACCATAAGAAACGGTTCGTCCAATAAAATTTCTGTATGAAGATCTGATGATACGATCGGTTCATCTAGCATAAAGACCACATCAACATCTCCTTCTCTTAGACTTTGTTTCAAATTTTGACCAGACAAAGGCTTAAAAAGCAGACGAACATGGGGATATTGTCGACGATAATCTCTGAGTAATGCTGGTAAACGGTATGTACAGAGTACTTCGTCTGCACCAATGATAATTGTGCCAGTTAATTCTCCGTTCTGACTGGAGACACAACGGGCTTCCTCTATATCGTTTAATATTTTGGTAGCATAGGGCAACAACTGGTGGCCAGCATCTGTTAATACGACACTCTTGCCCAAGCGATCCAATAACCTGACGCCCAATTCTTCTTCTAACGCCTTGATTTGCATGGTTACAGTAGACGGAACATAGTTCAACACTTCGGCAGTGCGACTAAAACTGCGAGTGGAAGCAAGCGTCCAAAATGTTTTAAGCTGACGGATTTCCATTGATACAGCACCTCTTAATTCAAAAAAAATGAACGTTATATTCAAAAACGTTTCGTTGATTTGATGGTAACAGTATCGTAGAGTAAAAATCAAGCTACACGCAAAATTTTATAAAAGGGGATTTGAATTATGAAAGATTACGAAATTTATTCACTTGGAGATGTCTTGCTACAATCGGGACAAAAATTGCCTCAAGCTTTTCTTGCTTATAAAACCTATGGAACTTTAAATACTGCAAAATCAAATGTGATTGTTTATCCCACTTGGTTTGCTGGCCAGCATACGGATAATGAGTGGTTGATTGGTTCTGGCAAAGCACTTGATCCAGACAAATATTTTATAATCGTGCCTAATATGTTTGGGAATGGATTATCCTCCTCTCCAAGCAATACACAGGCTCCTATGGATAAAGGTAATTTTCCACTTGTAACGATCTATGATAATGTTCGGTTACAACATCGACTCATAACTGAAAAATTTGGTATTAAGAAAATTGCTCTAGTCGTTGGATGGTCACTCGGTGCGCTGCAAACCTTTCAATGGGGAAGAAGTTATCCTGAGATGGTCGAACGGATTGCACCGTTTGGCGGAACAGCAAAGACCAGACCACATGCACAAGTTGTTTTTGAGAGCCTTATCGCAGCATTGCAAGCAGACGCCAACTGGAAGCGAGGCTTCTACACTAATCAGCCTACAGCAGGACTTGCTGCGATGGGACGCGCCTATGCGCCATGGGGATTTTCTCAAGCCTACTATTTAGAACAGCTCTATCAAGAAGAAGGGTACATGACATTAAAGGCATATCTAGAAGATTATTGGGATAAAGTGTTTCTTTCCTTTGATGCAAACGACTTGATTGCCATGCTACGAACAGGTATTAACGGAGATATAAGTGCTAATCCTCAAGACAACAGAAATTTTGAAAAAGCGTTAAACTGTATCACTGCTCAAGCCCTTGTTATGTCAGGGTCGACCGATCTTTTTTTTCCGCCAGAGGATAATACTTATGAAGTAAAGCACATGCCTAATGCAGTTTATCGACCAATCGAATCTAAGTGGGGACATTGCTTCGGAATTGGACAAAACGAACAGGATTCTCTTGAGATAGACAACCAATTGAAACAGTTTTTACAATTGGTATAGCAAATTTATGTATGGAGTAAAAGTGAATTTTTATTTGGCATTCATATTGCGAAGAGGGCTAAACGTATAAAATCAATTCACCTTTAATAGAACCTAATTCGAAAAACACCCTCCAAAAAAGAAGTGACTATCTATGCCTCTCCAGTAATAGGTAAGTTAAAAATTAAATGAAGTGCAGTATAGAACCATTATGGCATTTATGAATACAACAATTTTAGATAGTCTGTTCAGAATTTGTTGAGGATGCTATGCTATTTTAGTAATGAACACGCATAGGAACAAAAAAACTAGGTGCTCCGATTAGGAGAGCCTAGTTTTTTAAGATGAGAAGAGTCACTTGGGATGGTGTGACCCTGGTAACAAATTCGGAGGTGTAAGGCTAATTTCGCTTTACACTATTATTTATATGCTGTATTCGTTATGGTTATATAGTTAATTGCCTGAGAAATAATAATAAAGAAACTCATAAATCGTCTCTACGCTTCCTTGATTAGCTAGGATAGAAATGGTAAAGTGAAAATAACTTTAGGGAACAGGAGGAGAATTTACATGAAAAAAAGATCTATTCGTTTTTTAAGCATGGGTATAGGGTTCTCCACGGCTGTTTTTTTCTAAAATCGTTGAACAAGGGATAAGTTTGCCCTTTTTTAGAAAAATAAGAACCTAAAGGAGTATGGAAGATGCCAGTAAAAATAGTGCGTAAAAATCCAATGCAGGTGCCTTACCCAGTCGGAAAATATAGCCATGTAACAATCATCCCGAAAGATGCAACAATGTATGCATTTTCAGGACAAATAGGTATCGGTCAAGATGATCAATTGCCTCAAGGATTCGAGGAACAAATAACCAATACATTTAATAATATAGAAACGATTTTAGCAGCTGAGGAATTGGATGCTAGTCATGTAGTCAAGGCTAACATTTGGGCAACAGAGGAGATTGATTGGGCTTATTTCGATCAGCAATGGAAAGCCATGTTTGGTGATTCCTATCCCTCTATGACTGTTGCTTATGTTACGGCTTTAGGGCTACCAGATATTAAAATAGAGATTGATCTTTGGGCTGCTAAATAGCCTAAAAAACGACAATATCCAAAAGATATTGTCGTTTTTTGTATAAATACTGTTCTAACGTAACATCCTTTTTAATTGCTTCAATTCATAATTTAATTCGTCAATTTGCTTTTGTAGTTTGTCAATATCATTGCTATTGCTTTCATTTTCCTTCAACTCATCCTCTAAAGCAAGACCAGCCGCAATAGTTGCTATTGCGTCACCGAGTGTTGTAATGGCTCCTGCAATGACCGCCAGCTTAGCTGCTTGGCTAACTGATTCGATCCCCTCGCTATTCCTATAGCCCTTGTTATTTTTCATAAAATCCTCCCTACAAAAAAGGGTATTATTTGCATTATATGTTTAGGATAAGTGACAGGTGAAGAATCATTTGGCATACATAGCCTAAAAGGTTACTGATGTTGGCAAAGAGGCAATAGAAAACCACCTACAACAATATAACACTGGGCTCGTTTTTTAGCTCTGATTGGAGTGGTTGTTGATCCTGCAAGCAAAGAGGCGTATAAAATGCATTTTTTTAAATGACAGGTTTTGAATAATAGTGGTGAGTGAAGGGCAACGGTTATTAACAAAGAGAAATTCACTGGAGCGAAAGCAGACCGACCACAATTAAATAAGCTGCTATCTAAAACAGAGGAAGGTAAGAAGCTTGTTAGAACCAAACCCTTACAAATAACTTTTGCAACAGTGGGGTCTCTTTATAGGGAACATCATTGATTTCATGAAGCCCTCCTATGTTTAGCACCAATAATCAAGTGGTTATTTAAAGAGGCGTTTTCCAGAAATTTTGCGATTTTTGGAGGCTTTTATTACATAGCTATTTCAAGGTAATTCAAAGAATAAATAATTATTTTACCTTATGGTAAAATATGATGTCAATAATAAATTTGTAATTTTTTTAAAAAATGTTATAATAGTCTTACAATTACTTTTTTAAAATCGTATTTCGAATTCAGATGTCCTTTTTTACAGATAGAATTTGGGTACGTTTTTTTAATATCCTTTTTTAAGCCGAAGAAAAAATCAAAACAGTTATGTGTGCTTTAAAGGAAGTTAGTTGAATAAAATGATTAATTTACTATCTAATAGTAACCGAGTTTTTATTCCTTAAGGAGGACTAGAATAATGAATCTAATCAATAAGAAAGTTACACACAAGCGTTTTGGCATAGGTAGTATAGTTAAGCATAATGATTCTAGTATTGAAATACATTTCGGATCGGAAAATAAAAGGTTTGTTTTCCCTGATGTATTTGGAAAGCACCTAAAAATACATGATAAAAGTGATGCTAAGTTACTTGAAGAGATTATACAAAAAAAGGAAATTGAGCGAAAAGAGGAAGAATGGAAGAAGGAAGAGGAAAAAATACTACAAAGAAAAAAACTGGTACTTCGTTTGGAACACGAAAAACTTATGCAAAACCATAAACTTCATCCTGCATCACAAATGGTTTTTTGGTGTGACACAGAAGAACAGGATAGTTCTTTTTCAGAGTGGAAAGTTTTTTCGGGCATATTAAAAAGTGGTAATAACAAAGGAAAGCCAAACAAACCGAGCCGTTTGCACCAAAATAGCGCTGTCCTCTTAACAGCAAAAGATTCCAGCATGCTTGAAAAAGACAGACGTATCTTAGGTGTCTATATGGTGAATGAAAACTTTGTCGGCAAGCTTTGTGAAGATGGATATATTCCAGCTCATTCAAAATACAGAATTCAACTTACAGAACAGGAATCGGATCAGCTGCTTTTCTGGCACTATTATATCAATGAAAAATTCCCCGAAAAAATGACATGGAATACAGGTAAATATCGTTATTTTGAAAATTTATGGATGGCTCAAATTTTGCTTGATATAGTTTCATTAAAAAGTGACACAAATGAACGAGAGCTGGCACAACAATTTTTTAAACATTTTTGTAAAATGAATCAAATAACAGCCCAAGAGTTACCAAAGCCTAATGGCGCATTAACGCGTATATAGATGTTAGTCCAAGGATTATAAGAATGACGAACAACTATTTTTTTAGCGGTATATTTGATTGCATTTTACCAAGAAGAAAAGACAAAGCATCGAATAATCAGATACTTTGTCTACAGTCTGAGGTTGAGAAATTATTTTCTCAACCTTTTTATTCGGTGTTTTTTAGTTACACTCAATATTTTCTACATTTAAACACTTAGTTTCACAATAATAGCCTTTGCCGCCAACATAAACTTTTTCTATTTCATTCTTGCTATTGGTTGCTAATTTAACTAATATTTCAGAAGGTGAGTGTAAAGAATACCCTTGTTCAAATACATAGACTTCTTTTTGCAAGTAGTGCTTTTCATAAAGGTAGCAAGCTAATGCACCGTTTGAAGTTCCAGTCGCTGCTTCTTCATTGATGTCGTATAGTGGAGCAAAATTTCTGCATATAATTCGATTGTCATTAAAAGTATATAGATGCATCCCGACAACATTATAATACTTGCTGATTGTTTTAATTTTTTCAAAATTAGGTTGCAGTGCATGTAATCGTGTTTCGCTTTTTATAGGAATTAAAATATCTTTTAAGCCTGTGGAGACAATTTGAATTGGGTATTTATTGTCTATATCTTTAATGTCAAAACAGTCGATGAACTCGTTTGGAGATACAATATCATAGAATTTCGGTTTGTTTTGTTCCATAAATATGATGTCATCTTTTATGGTAATAGTAAGGACACCGCTGTTCGTTTCAATCGTATAGCTATTCCTGAAAAGTTTATTTAAATGCATCAGTATCGCGAAAGAGCCAATTGTGGCATGACCACATAAATCAACTTCTTCTTTTGGTGTAAAATACTCAAATTTATAATCAGCAATTTCAGATTCTGATATAAATGCGGTTTCCGCATAGCCCAGTTGTTTGGCTATTGCCATTTTTTGAGTAGTGGTCAATGTATTCTCAATAAATACCACTCCTGCTTTATTTCCGCCTTTATGATCCTTGCTAAATGCACTTGCAACATAAACAGATATTTTCATAAGACACCCTTCTTTCCTCACTTATAGTAAATTGTAGCATAGAAAGCACTAGGTATAAATGATGTTGGATAAATTTGCTATAAAGCAAGAGACAAACTATTTTTAGCATCTGAACTCTCCAGAAATAGTTTATCTACAGTTTGAGTCACTAGATTTATTTTCTTTTGTTTCCTATAAAGTGTCCCAAATGTTTACTTTCGGTTCTTAATAGCTATTTTATAAAAATAAAAAAACAGCGTCAGCACTGGGCTTACGCTGTTTTTAAATTAGTCACATCTGCATATTTCTGACCGTAATCGTATGTATGCAATAAGTGACCAAATAAAATGGGGATGTGTTTCTTGCTGAAGATATGAGCAAAGATGGAAAGCGAGTAGGGTACATTACCAATATATGACGTTTAATCCACTACTGATAGGTGTTTATCATTGACGATAAATAATTAGTGCCCTTTTTTGCTTTGGCGTAGGGGAGGGGCTGTCCAATAGGTACCCATTCGCCACAGCCATTCCATAGGGCCAAAGCGGAAAAAATGTAACCATAGCTTGCTAAAGAGCAATTGACAAACATAAATACCTAGACAAATCCACAAAGACTCAATGTAACGAAGCTGTCCAATGAGTTGGAAGGCATGACCGATTACTAGAATAAGTGCGGTTTGCCCCAAGTAATTGGTTAAGGCCATTCGTCCATATGCCTTTAATGGTGATAACAGTTGTTGAAATAAAGAGTTTTGTAGTAATAGAATGATTGTCCCCATGTAAAATGCCGAAGCGAATGGGCTAAACTGTAATCCGATTAATGCAAATTGCTCGATATTTGTAATATGGACGTCTAGCTGATCCTTAGACAGCTGATCCATCGTATCGATTGCATCAGGGACATACTGCCATTGATAAATCCAGCTAGCAATACTTATACAGCCCATAACAATCGTTACTAGTATGATTTTATTTCGATGAATTGAGATATTTTCAAATAAGCGATATTGACCAGCAGTTAGACCTAGCAAAATAAGTGGAAAGGGCATCAAAATTTTAAGGCCCCAATAAGCAGTAATAGCTAATAGGATTAATCCAATGATTAGATTGAATTGTTTGCGTATTTTATAAAATGGCAAGGCTACAAAGCCAAAAATGGCATAGACCGTTAAGGCTTCACCTGGTTGGAAATAGAAATGGACAATCCCCATAAGTAATAACATCAAAAGTCTGCGACTAAATAAGGAATAAGCTTTTTCATTTCTTGCAAGGGCACGAGAAATAAAAAGATAGAATCCTATACCAAATAAAAATGAAAAAATGATGAAAAATTTACCCTCTATAAAAAGAGTTAAAAAGCGACTATAGGCGATATCGCTCGTTAATGTAGGGGGTTCAATCCACATTAATGCGGGAATATTAACTAAAATAATGCCAAGTAGAGCGAATCCTCTTAAATAATCTAATGTATCAATTCGTTTGTTGTTGTCGGTTGGTTGCAACGGTCATCTCCTCCTTCAAAGCCAAGTATAAGATAGTTTACTAAAAAGTAGTAACGATGAAGGTTACACGAATCTGACGAAATTGTCATCTAACAGATTAGCTTTCATTTGGCTCTGGATATATCTCTAATAGCTCGTGTGCATGCTGACGCAATAGTTGAATTAATGCTTGGGGTTCTTTGACAATCGCATGTGGACCGAGGCGAAAGAAAAGGGAGCTATTAAATTGAAGTTCACCTTGATCGATTATCGTATCAATATAGCCTGTACCATCACTAAGTAGGACAACAGCTTTTTCAAGATGTGGCTCACTTAAACATTGACGAACCCCTTCACTTGATAATTCTACATATAAGCGAATAGGATGTTGAGGTTCATAGGCACTTTCGAGCCATTGCTGCAAATTCATAGTCGTCTTATGGCTTTCATCGCTGGCTTCAATGGCATGGATACGATCAACACGAAAGAGTAAAATTTTTTCGTTTGATAATAGTAACGCAGGCATATACCATAAGCCATCATGAGCGTACACACCAATAGGCTGGACATGCTTTGAAGTGATACCAGACTTTGATTCATATTGGATATGCAATTGTGATTGCTTGATGATTGCCTCTAAAACGTCTGTTAAGAGTGGTGTTGTAATGGCCCTTTTAGGATTCCAAAAGGCCATATAGGATTGCAGCGTATCCACCTTTTTCTTGGCCTCCTTCTGTAAGGAATCATAAAGCTTTTGAGAAACAGACTTCATTTCGGTATTAAAAGGTAAGTCACGATAATAATGCAAAGATTGGAACGCAAAGAAAATAGAGACCGCTTCTTCCTCAGTAAATAAGATAGGGGGGAGAATCGCATTTGACAATACTGTATAGCCGCCATGTCTGCCCTGCTCCGCATAGATAGGTAGCCCCATGTCACTTAAATCTAAAAGGTAACGATGCACCGTTCGCACCGAAATATTGAATGTGTCGGCAATTTCCTGCGCTGTAAATTTCTTTTTAGCACTGACAAATAACAAAATATCAATTAATCGTTTGGCTTTGGACATATTTTTTCACCTTTTTATTTAATCATGCCAATAGTTGTCATGTTTTATATCTAGTATAGAGATTGTACAAGAGATTTTCAAAAGAACAGGAGTTGACGAGATGTCACGAGAAATAGTGGTATTTATCGGATTAAGTGTAGATGGATTTATTGCCAAGGAAAATGATGATTTGCAGTGGCTTGAAGAAACAGAAGGGGAAGGAGATAATGGCTACTCCGATATGTATCAAACTATTGATACTGTTATTATGGGCAAACGAACATACGATTATATTTTAGCGCATAGCGATACGTTCCCATATCCTGATAAAAGGTGCTATGTGTTTACAACATCTCAATCTGGGAAAGATAAACATGTGACGTTTGTTCAAGAGGATGTTGTCGCATTTACTAAGCAATTAAAAGAACAACAAGGTGCAAAAATTTGGATGGTTGGTGGTGCGGGGATTCTAGACGCCTTTTTACAGGAACAGTTAATTGATGAATGGATTATTACCATTACTCCCCATTTGCTAGGTGCAGGGATATCTTTGTTTAAATCTCCACGTCCGTTCGAAAATTTAAGGCTACTGGAGACAAAGCGATATGGTCAAATGGTGCAAATGCATTATCAGGTGAGAAAAGAGGCTTAAATCGAGCCTCTTTATCCGAAGATGCGAGAATTTACATTCGACTGTATCAAATATGATGATAAAGTCTCTTTCTAAATGGAGGTAAGAAATAGGAACCTCCTCTTTACCATTGTTGAAATTATTGTATAATAAAGGGAATATTTCTACAAAGATACATAAGATGGGAGATGATTCGGTGACGATAGGATTTCCACAAAGAATACATATTATTGGATCTGTTGGCAGTGGGAAAACGACATTAGCGAGGGAATTATCTAAAACCTATCAGATTCCTTTTTATGAATTAGATAATGTGGCATGGATTCGAAAGTATTCAGGGGATATTAGGCGAACAGATGAAGAAAAAAAGGAGCACTTACAAAGCATTCTCCAAACGAACATTTGGATTATTGAAGGAATTCATCAAGAGGAGTGGGTTGTTGAAAGCTTCCAACAAGCTGATTGCATCATCTTTCTCAATACGCCTTATCCTATTCGTGTCTTCCGTATTATGAAGCGGTTTATGAAACAAAAAATCGGTATCGAAAAAGCCCATTATCAGCCAACATTTTCGATTTTCTTTAAAATGTTTCGTTGGAATAAACGCTTTGAGCAGAAGGGGAAACCTAAATTTTTTAAACAACAAAGCGATCTGTTAAATAAAATTTTAGTAGTTCAGCATAAAAAGGATTTGGATCACTTCCTTCAACAATTCTAAAGCGTATCCCGATAAAAGGATACGCTTTTTTTAAGCATTTTTCTTTGTGCGTGTAGTACGCTTTCTTGTAGCTGGCTTTTTTGTTTTATCTAAGGAAGCCTGTAGTGCTGTCATTAAATCTGTGACATTATCAGGAATTGGACGTTGTTTATCACTGGTCGCTATCGTATTCGTACCTTTCTTTTCCTCGATTAATTCTAGTAAAGCATTGCGGTAATCGTCCGTATATTTTTCAGGGTTGAATGTAGTCGTCAATTGGTCTACCAGCAATAGAGCTGTTTCAAGCTCCTTTGGTACAACATCCTGTTCACTTGGAATATTTGGAACATCCCCAACACTTCTCACTTCATCTGGATAGTGAATGGTTTCCATCACGAGGGCATTTTGATAAACGCGCACGATGGCAAGCTGTTCCTTAGATCGAATAATAATTTTAGCAATGCCAATTTTTCCTGATTGCTCTAATGTTTTAAGTAATAAGGAATAGGCCTTAGCTCCGGTTGCATCAGGAGAGAGGAAATAAGTGCGCTCAAAATAAATGGGGTCAATTTCAGTTAATTGCACAAAATCAATAATTTCCACAGCTTTATCTTCATTTTCCTTACGCAAGTTTTCTAAATCCTCTTGATCCAACACGACAAATTTATTTTTGGCATATTCATAAGCTTTGACGATCTCTTCATCTTTTACTTCTTGGTTACAGCCCTCGCAAACCTTTTTGTAGCTAATCGGCGTATGGCACTCCTTGTGAAGCTGTCGCAATTTAACATCTTTATTTTCAGTAGCGGCATGTAGTTTCACAGGGATATTAACCAGTCCAAAGGAAATACTGCCTTTCCACACTGTATGCATTGTTTGTCACCTCGTTTTTCTTACTATGATATATTTTGATGCTTTTTATGTATCTTAAATTGAAATCATCAAACACTGAAAATAAAAAGCAAAGTAGGTATGGTGAAATGAAACCAATGCTTTTAACGGAAACAAATGATATTCCTAGTGGCGGTGAATGGTTATTTGAAACGAAATATGACGGTTTTCGCTGTATATTAGTTTGGGATGAAGAGCCGCTGCTCATTAGCCGTAATGGTCGAAATTTAAACCACTTGTTTCCTGAAATTTTGGCTTTTTGTCAGCAAATACATGCGTCCATTCAAGCATTTTTACCACTAACCTTAGATGGGGAGTTAGTTTATTTACGCAATCAATACAAAAGCGAATTTGCCATTGTTCAAAAAAGAGGGAGAATGCAAAATCAAGATGCCATTGAGACACATGCAAAAGCTTTTCCTTTTCGCTATCTTGTGTTTGACGTGCTAGTTTTCAAAGGGGTGTCACTGCAAAACCGCTATTTAAAAACACGTAAAGAGCAATTGTCCAAGCTTGCAACAAGATTAAAACTGCCAAGCGTCGACTATGAGGATCCAAGGTCTATACAAATGATCCAAGGTGATGAGGACAGAGAGAATGTATGGCAAGCCATCAAGGTTTACAATGGTGAGGGCATGGTGGCGAAGAAGAAAACAAGTAAATGGCTGGATAACACCCGTTCTAGTCATTGGTTAAAAATTAAAAATTGGCGTTATGTGACGGTCATAGTAACGCAGTATGATCAGGTCAATGGCTATTTTCATGGCTCAATTTATGATGAGGGACAAATACGAGAAGTCGTTACATTTAAGCATGGCATGGCTGAAGAAGAACAGCAAACACTTGTCGCATTCTTTCAGGCAAATGGGCAGCGCCATAAAGGACTATGGCAGTTAGAGCCTTCTATTTGTGTCGATATCGCATGTATAGATTTCGACGGCAGTAAGCTTCGAGAGCCTAGATTTCATGCTTTCCGATTAGAGCTATCACCAGAAGATTGTCAATGGCAGCATATGCAGCGGCAGCTTTTTCCAATCCCCGAATCAGTACCCATTACCCATCCAGAGAAACCAGTGTGGCCTGCAATGGGTATAACAAAGGATTATTATTTATCCTATTTACAAAGCATCGCGCCCTATTTATTACCTTTTCTAAAGGATCGTCCACTAACATTAATACGATTTCCACATGGTGTTCCAGGAGAAAGCTTTTACCAAAAAAGTAGACCAGAAAAACTGCCTGATTTTGTGGCAACGACGGCGATGGATCATATTGATACTATAATATGTAACAATATGGAAACCCTTTTGTGGTTAGGAAATCAACTGGCTATAGAGCTGCACATTCCATTTCAGACACAGCATTCCATTTATCCAACAGAAATTGTTTTCGATTTGGATCCTCCCTCAGCACAGCATTTTTCATTAGCTATTACAGGTGCACTTGATTTAAAGGACATTATTGACTTTTTTAATCTACAATCTTTTGTCAAAACATCGGGCGGGAAAGGCTTACAGCTTTATATTCCATTACCCGAAAATACTTTTAGCTATGAAGAGGTGCGTGTGTTTACTGAATTTGTTTGTCGTTTTTTATGTCAGCAAAAACCGAATTTATATACAATGGAGCGTTTAAAAAAGAATCGTCATGAAAAATTATATTTAGATTATTTACAGCATGCTGAGGGTAAAACCATTATTGCTCCCTATTCCACTCGTGGCAATGTACAGGGCTTAGTCGCAACACCTCTGCATTGGGGGGAAGTTCATGAGAGTCTATCACCAGAGTTCTTCACGATTCCTGCTGTCATGGAACGTATGAAAAAAGGGAGTAACCCCTTTCAATCATTTCGTGAGGTGGGGGAGCAACAGGATTTTCAAGCTGCTTTGGATCGTTTAAAAGAATGATTCCTTTTCAAATTTATCTAGGTGAATACATGGCCCTTCTAAACCTAGTAAAAAGAATAAGCAAGCATCAGCTAGTAGGAAAAAAGCAATCCTACTGAAAAACAGGCTAGTTTTGACTACATTAGCAGCAGTCCCCTTTATAGGGATGCAAGTGGAGAAGCTAAGCGTTTCGCAAGTTTCCTTGTGGCCCCGAAAAGAGGTGTCTCCAAAATCACTAGAGACACCTCTTTTTACTGTTAGCGTGACGCCTGGGTATTTACTTTTTCTAAGTAGTCCAGTATGCCCATTGATGACACAATCGTATCGAACGGGATTGTTTGATAGACTGGATGATCTGTGGGAATGTCGTTTTCCTGTAAATAGCTGAATAAAAGCGTCTTTAAGCGATCATCTAGATAGCGAACTTGCTGCTGGAAGTCACTTGATGCCGCTTGTGCGTTTCTGCCCTCTGCTAGAAAGAGAGGCGTCCAATAGCGCACCTGACGATAAGCCTCTGTTGGATTTTTATACGCACCGTAATGGCCGAAATATAGTTCACTTGCATGGAGCTTTTCATACAATTGAAGAGATAGCTCCATTGTTTCTGGGTCGTACTGGTTTGGAGAAGTCGACGGAATGATTAAATCAATCGCTTCACCATCCATTTCTGGGTAACGAACGCCTGTTGTATCCCCGACAAACAAGCCATTTGTAGCAGAATAAAGCATTGAAACATGATGTTTAGCATGACCTTCTGTATGAAAGAACGTTAAATGATGTTGTCCTAAAGATAGACGCTGTTCATGGCTAACCTCAATAATTCGCGTAGCATCGATAGGCACAATTGGATCAAAGAGTTTATCAAATTCAGCACCATAAACGCTCTTTGCACTGGAAATAAGGCGACTTGGATCAATCATGTGAGCCGCCCCTCGTGGATGGACTACTAATTTGGCATTAGGACAGCTTTGTAAAAATAAACCTGCGCCGCCAGCATGATCTAAATGGATATGTGTCACGATTACATAGTGAATATCCTCTAATGCAATATTTAATTCCTTTAATCCTGCCATAATATAAGGAACGGAAGGGCTTGCAGAAGTTTCGATCAAGGCAATTTTTTCATCCATTAATAAATAGGAGCTCGTTCGCTGCACACGATTTAAATCATGTGTGTCAATACAATAGAAATTTGGTGCGATTTGTTGGACATTAGTCAAATGTATTTCCCCCTTTTATTTCAAAAATGACTAAAATATGCTTTCGAATGCAATATTTAGCTACAAAAAGTAGTAGTTATACTATATAATAATAGAAAATTAAACTGAATGTCCATTCATTTTTTAGGGGGATAAAAATGGAGAATAAAATTCGTTACGACACACGGAAAGTCCACCGTGTCAATTTGGCTATCATCTCAATCTTAGCCATTTTAATTTGCGGACCAATGATTCTATCGAAAGGAATACATTTTTTATTTATTGGGCTTGCTGTCATTTCATTGGCAGTTTGTAATTATTTATTACCCATCAAAACGTATGTCAAAGGTTTTATCTTTGGCTTAATTCCATCAAGTGTTGTTTTTACACTATTTTTGCTTGATAGCTTTTCATTAAATAAGCATTATATTTTACTATGCACGGTGGCCATTATTGCCTTGTATTTTAAAAAAGAATTAATTGTCTTCTTTGGTATTCTAACAAATCTTAGCTTTTTCATTTTATATATGGTCAACTCGTCATCCTTGTTGGGCCCATTTGATGATATCATCGTCTTTGTAACACTTCTAGCGATTATGAATGGCGTGATTATTGTCTTTTATTTGCTAGCCAAATGGGGGAATGAGCTGATTGAACATGCAAAGGCGCAGCAAAATGAGGTACAAGCATCCTTCAATCAGTTACAAAATACCTTTCTTGAAATTGAAAAAAGCAGTCAGGCCTTAGATGAGCATGTCACGCAATTCCAGCAAACGACTAGTAAACAAATATTGCTAGCGACAGAGGCTATTTCGGCAAGTATTCAGCAGGAAGCCTCTAGTCTGCAAGTGATTCATGGCACAATGGGCGATTCCGTTCATTTCGTGAATGAAACTTTGACCATATCAAAGGATACCGTAGGAAAATCAACTGAGCTGCAGCAGGAGGTTTTGGCAGGTTGGAACAAAATGCAGGAGGCGATGGCCCAGATGAGCGTGATGAGTGATGCGATGAGCTCAATTGCAGAAACTGTAAATGAGCTACAGCACAGCTTGCAAACGGTAGATAGCCTATTAAAGGGAATTACGCATATTGCAGAGCAGACCAATTTATTGGCATTGAACGCGGCCATAGAGGCGGCCAGAGCAGGGGAGCATGGTAAAGGATTTGCCGTAGTGGCAGATGAGGTACGCAAGCTAGCAGAGGAAAGCGCGGCGATTACCGTAAGTATTACAAATGTGACGAAAACCTTGTTTGAAAAATCAACAGCAGCACATCAACGTTCTGACGATGGTGAGAAAGCCTTACAGCATGGGGAACAATTGTTGCAGGAAGTCAGTCATTTCTTAAATGTCTTGAAGGATTCATTTGCTCAAACCAATACAGATTTAACTAGGGGAATGCATGAATTAAGCAGTGCGATTTCACAGTTCGAGACAATCCAAGTGCAAATTGAAAGACTTAATAAAATGACTGAGCAAAATGCTGAGTCCACTGGCGATATTTTACATTCAGTGGAAGATGAAAATCAGCTACTGGTGAGGATGACCGATACGACCAATCGCATTCAGACGTTAAGTGATACGTTAAAATCATTAGTGATGGCAAAGGTTTGATTGAATCATTGAAATTGAAATAAATGGTAGGGTAAAATGAGAATATGATTTAACATTGTAGATGGAGGGTATATAGATGTTATTCATCAGCATTGTTTTATCCATACCTGTTTATGGTTATTGTATATGGAGCTTATATAATCCAGAGGAAAGTTTTATTTTTTGAACGTTGGCGCTATAAAGAAACGCCGAAGTTATCTGATTTGTAAATCAAATTCATACGTATTGGTAACGTGTTTGCCATGGTGATTGTAACGATTTATTTAATTGTAGTAGCACCTGATCCGTTGCCAATGTTACAGGATGAGTTGAAAATAGAGGAGGGATTCCATGAACATTCGTAGCTTAAAAAGTTCAGATTACTATATTTTATCTCCATTGATTAATGAGTGGTGGGGAGGTAGGAATATGTCAGATAAGCTGCCCAAATTATTTTTTGATCATTTTACGAATACTAGCCTAATTATGGAAAAGGATGGCGAAATTATTGGCTTTCTTGTAGGGTTTTTATCGCAGGCTAACTCAAATGAAGCATTTATCCATTTTGTTGGGGTCCATCCTGATTACAGAAAACAGAATATTGCAAAAAGGTTATACGACGTATTCTTTCATGTAGTGAAGCAATATCATCGAAATATTGTGAAATGTGTCACGTCACCTATAAACGAAATTTCGATAGCCTTTCATACGAATATGGGCTTTAGAATGGAAAAGGGTGACAAAGAGATGGATAAGGTGTCCGTCCACAGCAATTACGGTGGCGAAAATCAAGATCGTGTGTTGTTTTATAAGATTCTACCGTAATTAGCTTTACAGAACTTGCATATAGTCCCGAATAAGGGGGCTATAAATGTTTATCAAAAAGGTATTTACGTTATGGTTTCTACTAGCTGTTATTGTTTGTAGTGGATTTTTCCTTTTGGCGAATGCACCTATTCAATATGCTGAAAAATCCAATGTTTCAGTGCCACAGCCCAGCAATAATGAATTATTGGGTTATATTCAGCAATATCAATTTTTAATCAGTGAGATTTCCCATGCCTTGCGCAAAGAAAATTATAGCTTTCAATTAGATTACGGGGTTCTGCCTAATGACAAAATCGAACTTCTCGTGTCATTACCAGACAAGGCTGATACTAGCACCAAACAAAAAATAGAAGAAATTATGTTGAATGTGTTGAAAGAAAATAATTTAAATCCCGTTTTTTTTCAATTAACGTTAAAAAATCTTTACGAACCAGCAGAGCCTAGCTCAACGCGACTAAGCTATAATGATGTCCTCGCCAATCTATTTGAAGAAATGATTGACCAAAATTATGGCATCTTCAGTATCGATCATAGTATTACATCTGAGGAAATTCAGATAAGGATTAATTTAACACAAGAGAAAAATAACATGATACAAAAGCAGGTTTATCAGCTAGCGGAAGACATGATTAAGAAACATCATTATGATGTAGAGCAATTTTCTATCGATGTTCAAAATAATATCAAAATTTTAGATTAAAGGGTTATGACAAAAGTTTTTTAAATGCAGATCATTGATTAGGAAAGAGCTGTATAGAAAAACTCTGGCATAAACAATCTATGAAATAAATAGTAGCACATCCCTCTTATATAGAGAGGAGAGCCTATTTAGGGTGAGGTTGTACGTTAATACTAAAGACTGAGCAGACCAGTTTGGTTATGCTCCTTTTTTATATCAACGAACACCTCTATATCCTATAAAATGGAGGTTAAGAATGATGAATAAAATAGCTATCGTTACAGGTGCAAGTCATCCAAGAGATATTGGTACAGCTATTTGCAGAAGATTGGCTGCGGATGGGGTAAATATTTTTTTCACACACTGGCAAGCTGATCCTGCTTGGATTGATGAATTCCAAATGGAGATAGAGAGTATGAGGGTCTCTTGTGAAGATATGACGATTGATTTATCAAATCCACTGGCAGCACAAACGATATGTCAGAAGGTTGTTGAAAAACTAGGCGTACCTTCCATTCTAGTAAATAATGCAGCTCATTCAGCACAAGATGGCTATTTAAAGTTAGATGCGCTAACACTCGACCAACATTACGCAATCAATATGAGGTCAACTTTTCTTCTTTCTGTTGAATTTGCCCGACTTTGGAAAAAGGCCAATTTAAAAGCAGGCAGAATTATTAATATGACATCAGGTCAGGATTTAGGTCCAATGGTTGGAGAATTAGCCTATGTCTCGACGAAAGGAGCTATTTCAGCGTTTACAAGGTCCTTAGCTCAAGAACTCGCTCCCTTAGATATTACCGTAAATGCTGTCAATCCAGGGCCAACAGATTCTACTTGGATGAATGACGGCATTAGAACCTATCTGTTACCGAAATTTCCAATGGGTCGGATTGGTACGCCTGATGACGTGGCGAAAACCATTAGCTTTCTTGCAAGTGAAGAGGCTACATGGATAACTGGACAAATCATTCATTCAGAAGGCGGGTTTTTGCGAGGATAGAAAAGTTGAGATTAAGAGTCTTGCTAGACATTGGGGCAGGCTCTTTGTATGTCAGCAAATGACCTAACATAAAAAGGGTCACTCCCAAATATGGAAATGACCAAGTTTTGTAAGGTGTGTTCGTTGGAGGAAAAAATCTTAAAGAACAGATTCTATATTATTTTATTCGTTTAAAATAATAATTTCTAGGTTTTCAACCAGTGACTAAGTTTCTTCCTCAAGGCTGTATTTTTTCCCATAATCAACACTTTTATACTCCTCCTACTTATGTATAGTAAGGCAAAAAGGTTGCTGTAGACCCACTCGATGTTGAGTTGTTATTATAAAAATGTACGTAAGTGGGAGGTAAGTGAATTGGAAGCAGAAAGATATAATAATCTTAAATTAGGTGAGCGTGGTGCAATCATCAGTATTATTGCCTATATAGTTTTGTCCATTATAAAAGTTGTAATGGGATACATGACGGGTTCAGAAGCTTTGAAGGCGGATGGGCTAAATAATACGACCGATATTATTGCCTCTATTGCAGTACTTATAGGGCTAAAGCTTTCTCAAAAACCTGCAGACCATGATCATCGATACGGTCATTGGAAAAGTGAAACCATTGCATCGATGGTAGCTTCATTTATTATGATGGCGGTTGGTATTCAAGTATTAGTGGGTGCTTTTACGTCCATTTTTCAAGGTGGAAAAGAATCTCCAGATATGATCGCAGCCTATGTTGGGTTAGGATCAGCAGTGGTTATGTATGCTGTCTATCGTTACAATAAAAAATTGGCTGACAAGATAAACAGTAAAGCAGTCATGGCTGCCGCTAAAGATAATTTGTCAGACGCTTGGGTAAGTATTGGCACTGCTGTAGGGATTTTAGGATCACAACTACATATGCCTTGGTTGGATACGGTAACTGCTATAGTGGTAGGTTTCATCATTTGTAAAACAGCTTGGGACATCTTTAAAGAAGCTTCTCATGAACTTTCTGATGGATTTGATGAGAAAATTCTTCAAACATACAAAGATATTATTTTAAAAATAGAGGGAGTCAAAGGGCTAAAAGAAATCAGAGGAAGAAATTATGGCAACAACGAGGTGATAGACGTCGTCATTCTTGTAGATGCAAACTTAGATATAACGGAAGCTCACGATGTCGCGTCTGTTGTTGAAAAAAATATGGTTGAAGAACAAGGCGTTTATGAAGTGCATGTACATGTTGAACCCAAGGAAGCATAGTCGGGTATAGCAGTTACGATGAACATTCATCAAGTTTGAGGAGTTTTGGTACATTCCTGTCCAATTCAATAATAATTAAATTTGTAAGGATAAAATTTTATAATAGCACCTACAATTCAATTCGGGGCTTTTAGACTGTGGCAAATACAATGTTTGTCACAGTTTTTTCTTTTGATATCTTACTCTTCATTCTTTTGCGTAGTAGCATGTTGTTTTGGAGACAGTCTAAATGATATTCATAAGCTAATGGATATCTTTTAAATAAAAGACTGTCGAAATGATGAAGGTTAATGTAGTGTAAAGAGCTGTTAGAACACTTTGGAGTAGCAGAAGTAGTTGTTCGTTCTGCTTGAAATGGTAGAAACAGTGCATAGCATGTTTGAGACATACCTGTCGAAAAATATATGAGCAGTTGAGCTTGCTTTAGAAGGGGATTGTCTGATGAAGGCTACCACAATTAAGCAACCTTGAGTGAGCTTAATCACTCTTGGTGAGAAAAAATTGAAACATGTAGTAGGACAACACCTTGATCCAATTGCTATCCAAGCTGGTAAAACAATGGACATAGGATATTGTGAATGTCCCTCCAATTAAAAAAGCGCTTCAAAAGCATGGAATTGGAAATGTAAATTTACCAATGGGTGTTGTCATTTAACTTCTAAATCAGTTAAATGGTCATTGAATTCAGAAGTAATTAGAGGTCGATGAACTGCACTTTGGTGATTTGATGGGTGGTTGTTATGCATGGAAGCTGAATACAGTGAAAGTATTATCTAAGCCAGTGCTGACAAAAGGGAAGTTAAGCCTATAGGAATGAGATAAGGAAATAGTTGAAAGAAGTGTTCAGTAAACGAGTTGTGACAATATATGCAGGTGAAGAAAAGAAATTAATAAAAGGGTCACTGGGGTGGGGGAAGACCCTTTGATCATAATAAGTGTGTAGAAGGATGTTAGATAGCATTAGATTATGGTAGCTTAAAGAAGGCGTTTATGGATGTAGCCAATAATAAAGGTGTTACTTATGCATAAAACGAGCGCCAACAATAATTAAAAGAATAAATAGGACAACGATTAGTGCAAATGATAAATTATCATGTTTGCCATAGTCTGTACTATAAACTTCATTTCCCATATTAAATCTCCCCCTTTCTATAATCTAGAATATGTAGAGTTATAGATAGGAGAGATGCTATTCATCTAATTAATCATTCCTTCCTTTCGTAAAAAAATAATTTAATCACTCTATTAACCTATTTATGTATTAAAGTAATTACTTGTGTTTTTCAAGTTCTTCGATACGTTTTTCTAGCTTTTTAATCTTAGCATCAGCTGATGAAGCAAAAGCAAAAGAAACTGATGCAAATAGAAAAGCTATTAAAGCAAAAGTATTCATCGGAAACCTCCTAATGATGATAAAGGAAAACTGTCTGCATTAATTTACGGATGAAACTGGCAAAGGTTTCAAATAGTTTAAAGGCGATAAATAAAGAAAAAGCCGCAGCGTTTGTATACGCCACAGCTCGAATTGGTTTATGCCCGTCGATGGCTTAGTCAGATACGCACTATAACACATTGAAGATACATAGTAATCACTATTCTTAATAATGCCTTTATTAAACTTAATTATTTTCTAAGTACATCTTTTAATAGCTGTATCATTTCAGCCTGCTGTTCTATTTTTTTACGACCATTTCGATTAATTGCAGCAAGCTCTAAGCCAATTGCAGCAGCAAAGAAGAATAATAAACTTTCATACATATAAAAACCTCCAAACGTTTAAATCAAATAACCTTACTCAACTGTTCCTTTAGTAAATTCTTCTGATGCTCGTTTTCTTCTTTACGCTGATATACATTGTTTCGCATGAGGGCGATAATAACAAGCAATGTCCCTGCAACATCAAAAATTGTTATTTTATATCCTTGGATCATCATAATGACTAATGTTGTGATTGGGACGAAGTTAATGAATAAAATTGCATTTACGGACGATAAAATTTTTACGCCATAGTTCCAACTAAGTAATGCCACAAAACCTGGTAATATCATCATGAATAATAAATCATACTTAACTACAGAAATCGTTACTATGTTTGGCATAGACACATGCCCTTGGATTGTAAATAACACTGTTAAGAAACCTGTTACAATTGTTCCAAAAACACATGTCAATGTTGAATAGCGAAGGGTAGACCAATCACTAAATGATGCTCCACCCATCGTATAAATCACCCATCCAACAACACCAATGAGGATAAATGCGAGTGAAAACAGATTATGCTTAAGTGTAAGTAAGAAGCTTATATCACCTTTTGTAATGACAAAAATTGCACCAATAAAAGCAATAGCCATACTGATCATCATGTATTTCTTCGGTTTCACATGTTTAAATCCCCATAAAACGCCAATTGAAATCATCGGCATGAGCGCCTCCATAATAGAAGCTACCATAATACCTGATTTTCCCATTAACATTTGGCCATAGAAAATTAGCACATTATATACAGTAAAAGCCATCGTTCCGTAGAAGACTAGCAGCTTTCCTTTTCCTTCAAAACGAAATGCCTGTCTTCCTTCTTTTATCCATAAGAAAATGACTAGTATAATAGCTACTGCTCCATATCGTATAGTTGAAAAATAGAATGGATCTATGTAGGCCAAAGCATGATCTGCGACTGGAAACATTGCTCCCCATGACATACTTGCTATTAAACATGCCACTGCGCCTTTTAATAATTGAACATTTTTCACATTTATCACTCCGTATATCCCAATTCTTTTTAAATTCCGCAATAGCCATTATAAAAAAGAATATGCATCATGTATAATGATTGAAAACGATTAATAACAACATTTAAAATGATATTTTACAAGAGGAGCACTTAATGGAACTACGAGACTTGTTGATTTTTAAGAGCGTCGCAAATCACGGAAGTGTGAGCCATGCAGCAAAGGAATTAAATTATGTTCAATCTAATGTAACTGCGCGTATAAAGCTATTAGAAAAGGAGCTCAAAACATCGCTTTTTTACCGCCATAAAAAGGGGATGACATTAAATGCAGAAGGAAGAAAAATGCTAGTATATGTTAATAAAATTTTGCAGGATGTCGAAGAATTGAAACAAGTATTTTTAGATAGTGATTCACCAGCAGGTACTTTAAAAATTGGTACAGTTGAAACGGTGAATATATTGCCAAATATTCTTGCTTCTTATTACAAAGAGTGTCCCAATGTCGATTTAACACTGCAAGCTGGTTTAACTGAAGAACTCATTAAAGAAGTAACAGATCACCAATTAGACGGGGCTTTTATTACCGGGCCCATTAAACATCCACTTTTAGAACAATATGATGTATGTAATGAAGAACTCGTTCTTATAACCCCCAAAAAAACTTTTCATATAGAGGA
Organism: Lysinibacillus sp. FSL L8-0126; assembly: GCF_038630385.1. Classification (NCBI taxonomy): domain Bacteria; kingdom Bacillati; phylum Bacillota; class Bacilli; order Caryophanales; family Bacillaceae; genus Lysinibacillus; species Lysinibacillus sp. FSL L8-0126. Next base: position 3,702,349 of record NZ_CP152028.1, read on the forward strand.
ATTTATGACTACACCAATTCTTATGTCAAATCAAGGTTGCGGTTATCGAGCGAAGCTAGAGCAGTGGCTTAAAGACGAGGGCTTACTCCCTAAAAGGATCATTGAATTTAACATATTAGAAACCATTTTAAAAAGTGTTGCAATTGGTCTAGGAGTTACGATTGTTCCGCGATCAACTGTTGAACATCTTTCTACTACAGGCAAGGTTTATTGTCATCCAATCCCAGATAAATACGGCATTATTTCAACCGTCTTTATACGACGGAAAGATGCATATATGACAAAATCGATGGAATATTTTTTGAAAAAAATTGTTAAGCACCAATAACTTTCACGGTTTGTTTTGACGTCCCGATACTGATTTAAATAGTGTCCTTCGAGTATTAGCGATTTTAAGGGCATTGAATCCAAAGTGAATCGCAAGATTTAAAAGATACAGGAGCAATTGGGAAAGAATAAATATAAAGAGCGCGTATATCCTTTTCGCCAGGTATTAATATTGCTGAAATAATGGTCCTTTGAAAGAATATTTTATTGCGTTAAAAGTACATTAAGGTTTTTCTATTTAAAGCTAGTCTCATTTTGTGGATATAACTCTAATTGAATTGTATTTTTATAAAAGTCAATAGACCTTTTCAAATTTTGTACAAACAATTCTAAACGCATATAAATTTCCATTTTCAAGCCCCGTAGATAAAAAATAGTTATATCAACGTGATAACGAGTTGAAATGATTGGTGTTACGAATGTTAATGTTACAAATTTTTTTATTATTCATCCCAAAGGACTGAATATATTCTCCGATTTAAGAGCTTTTATGTTACTTCACATTTTGAGGATAAAACAGGCTATGTGAATGAAAATTAATAATGAAATCGAATTATTGCATGAACGGCATCGTTTTTGAAAGAAATTGTACACTAAATGGGTTTCATGGTGGGGTTAGAAAATAATAAAGGATCACGCTGCGAGTAGTGACCCTTTACTAGCATAGTTCTAGTGCAAACTTCAAAAGTACTAATTATATTTTAGTGAAACTACCTGTGTAGAGACGTATAATCAAACGCGTACCTTATGACCAATGTATTGGGCTCTTTCCAATTTAATTGATATGCCCCTTCTGAAAAGGGTCTATAGCCATCATCGGTATGTGTATTTATTAAATATTTACTCTATGATATCAAAGGGGTGGGGGAGTTTCAGCTCAATTCGTAGTCTTACAAAATGTATTACATGAAGGGCTACCTTTGTTGAATGAGTATGTCCCCATTTGAATTAAAAATGCATAAATGAATAACTAGTTGCAAATCCACGGGGTGAAGCTTTTCTACAAGAATCCAAGTACTAAGAAACAAATGAAAGAGGGATTTTTTTCCTAATTGGAGAATATAATACTAATAAGAAAATTTAAAGGGGTGACGAAAAAATGAATAACAATATTAAAGATGTGGAAAAAAAGCATAAATATAAAATCTATCCAAAATCAGAAAGACTAACAGTAGTCTTTTTATTTACATCCGTCCTAGTTTGGGGGTTTTATGATAGATTTACGACAGGTCATTGGGGAGTTCCAGCATATTTGATAATCATGACTTTTGTCTTTAATTTAATTGTTAGAAGTTATTATAGTAGAAAGGAAAAAAAAGGAGACGGAAAATTATAACTTTACATAAATACCTAATTAAGTTAGTGTAAAATAGTACCAAAAATACCATTATGAGGTGATGAAATGTTAAATTCAAAAAAAATAATTGCTAGTGCTCTTTGTTCAACTATGTTATTTGCAAGTAGCAGTGTATGTATTCCTAATGCATATGCCTCAGAAATTGCTCCAACAGAGTATAGGGTAGTAGATTCTGTAACTACGGATAGTTCGCTTAATTTTAATCTAGTTAATTCTTTAAATAATATTGATATTAATGTTGAATATACTGACGATGGTTTTGTAGTAAACTCACTCAATAACGGAAATGAAAAAAGTACTTTGATTTATAATAGTTCTACTGGTATTGCTACTTTAAATGGTAAAGATATTAATCTTGAGATAACTGAACCTGACTTTAATGCAGATACAAATTCAGATATGTCAGTTTATGCTACTGATTATGTTTATGTAGCTCCAGCCAGTCTTTCTTTTAAAGGTGTAGCTACATCATTTAGTGATGTAGCCACTTTAATGACAGGTGTAATTGTTATAGGTGCATGGTTAGGAGTAAAGCTTCCTAATAAATTAGTATCTGATAAAGTATCAAAAGCATTAGGCGCAATTGGTGTTACAGCTCTAATAGTAGAAAGACAGGTGAGCGGCACATGGAAAGCGGATTTGGTCAGAACAAAAGATAAATTTAATACTGGGTACCCAGGTTCTATAAATCAATATCAATACAAGTTTCGTTATCAAGATATTAATTCATCGCTAACAATTGGACCTTGGAAAATAGATTTTGCTGTTGATAATGTTGGCGATTGGTGGTTCCAAGATAAACCTATGAGATAAGAAACATTTATTTTTAAGAGCTCTGCACTAACTGAATATGACTGTTTAATGTATCATCTTATCGTAAAAAACCAGGCGCTCGAATGAGTACCTGGTTATTTTTCTATTTTAATACAGAATCATTTAACAAAACATTAAATTCGTCAACTTTACTGTTGTCTGAAATCTGTTGTTACGAGCGAAGTTGTAAACGTAACAGGGCTATATCTCAGCTCTATATCACAACGGTAGTAGCAGAGGGGAGGGCAATAAATTGGAACAAAAGAAACCAGTGATTCCGTTGAATCTTCAGTACTTTGCAGACACAACCATGCATGCTCGTGATGCTATTCATGGTGCACAAGGGAAAGCGTATGTGAGGGTTGAAGGAAAACGTTATTTATTTGCACAGCTAATCAACCTAGAGGCACGTATGGACAAAACCAAAACACAAGTCCCTATTATGGGTCGTGTAGCTAAAGGGAATAGATCAACAGGTGCAGAGTATCCAGAAAGTGCCACATTCTATTTCAATACATCTATTTTCCGTAAATTATTGAAGCGTTATAAAGACACTGGAGAAGATGGCACAAACAGCCTGCCGACTACTCTTTCAAGAGTGCTACAAGGCAGGTATTGACTTTGTTTTCATCACAGAAATATCGTAGCCAAGCTCGCCAAAACTATCTATATGAGCAAGGTAGAACAAGACCAGGGCAAGTAGTTACCTGGACACGAAATAGTAATCATACATCGCGTAGAGCTTGGGATATTGCTGTAGCACCGCCAAGAAATTTATATGATATTTCTACTCTTTCAAAGGTTGGGGCAATAGCTAACTAGGAATCACTAGGGGAGGCTATTGGCCTGTAGGTCAGTATGATGCACCTCATTTTGAAATTCCTACAACATGGAAGATGCCTGCAGGTTATAAATTTGAAGGACAAGTAATCGTGCCCTCAAGTAGTGCCATAAAGGTACAACTCATTGTAGAGGATACACAAAAACAAAAGGAGGATGATACTATGAAATTCACAAGCACAACCGCAAAAGCTGCAGTACGTGATTACATTCAACAAGCCGTAGACAAAAAGGTGATTGATAAGTCATGGCTTGAAAAATTCGATAATGGAACTATGACAAGTGGTGATTTTGAAGGATTGAAGATTATCATTGCACAACGTAGCGTTTAACAGCAAATGCCTGTTACCTTAATCGGTAATGGGCATTTCATAAAAATATTATAAGAATAGTAATGTAAATAATATGTCAATAGTCAAATTAGTGAACTTGTTATTAGCAATATTTTTTTGTTTTTATTGAAAATATCAAGCATAAAATGGAGTTAACGCTATAAATGTATATATAGCACTAAAAAAATACCGATACCACTAAAAAAAGATGGGAATAAGTGGCGTGATTTGGCGGACTTGACGAATTTCCTTTGAGTAGCGCCAAATTAATGGCGTTCACACCGTCAAAAAAGTGGCGTGAACATAATATTGAATTGGGGAAGTTACCAATGATAGGATAATAATTAACTCGAGGTAAGGATTTGCTAGTGAATCAAATACAAGTTTGAAGGGATAAATCATGAAACATACAAAAATTATTAGTATTTTACTAACATTTACTTTATTAATTAGCATTGTATTTCCATCAGCTGCCTCAGCAATGGAATTCACAGATAATGATCAAAATGAAAGTTTATATTCGGAAACTGAATTATTAGTTCCTCAACTAGATACAGAGGAATATAATAAATACATTTTAGATACTGAAAATTATATAAATGAGCATCCAGAATTTAAGGAACTATATGAATCATTTACCGATGTTGAAAGACAATATTTTTGGGATTCTATTAACACTGCACGAACTCCTTTTATGAATTCACTGGAATCTGAACAATTTATTGTTGCTCCGAGGGTCGCTCCGATTGTATGGTTCGTTGCAGCTACATGTGTTAAACTAGTTGTAAAACAAATTCCAAAAGCAACAGTGAAATTTTCTTCACACGCAGTTATACAGGCTAATGCACGTCAACTTTCTTCCAAACAAGTTGCTGATGCAATTGTAAATGGAAAAAAATTCATGGATAAACATACACGTGCTAGAGCTATTTATGATAAAGATCAAAATATTAATGTAGTGTTTATAGGGAATTCAAAAGAGGTTGTAACGGTTTACAAACCTGATAGTGGGGAAATCGCTAAGAAATTTATTAGTAGTAACTGGGGATGGTAAGATTTAATTATGGCAACCTTATACGATAGATCATTTGATGCATCAAAGACAAGTTTAGAAGTGGTTAATATAGAGAGTGATACTGTTTCCAGTAATATTTTGATTAAATTTAATTGTGGTGAACATCATTTAGATTTTAAGTTTTTGGTTTTACGAAGTGATCTTATAATGCTACATACGCTGATATTAAATAATTGGGACGAATTATTGGAAGCAGAAGTATGGGACTCAACGGATCCATCTTTTTCATTTGCTATTTTAGCGAATAATAGTGACCTAATTGATGAACAGATTTATCAATTCCAATTTTGGATTGATGCAGGAGAATATAACTCTCATAGAGCTACTCGTTCCGGTATTGGTATTACAATTTATCAAGATAGAAAATCTATTGAACAATTTGCATTACAGATAAAAAAAGAATTTGATTAGGATTTAAAGCAAAGGCCAGGCGCTCATTCAACAATGAGTACCTGGTTTTTTTTATTTCCACAAATTAATTACTTAATAAAATACAAAAATAAATAAACCAAGACAGCTACATGCCATCTTGGTTTATTTTCATTTCTAATAATACTTGTTTACGTTCTAATATTAATTCCATGAGCTCGTCTAAATCTTCCTCTAAGGCGTGGTCTCTTATAAAGCTACGTGCTCCAGATCGTGCACTAAGATATTTAGCACGTTCTTTATTCTTCGCTTGCCAACGTTTATTCGCCTCAGTCTGCGGATTTTTCTTCATTAAATCCTCCTCTTTAATATAGTACGATGTCTTTAAAAAGAAGTACCTAAATTTTTCCCCAATTTACATTTAAAAAACACAAGTTGAAAAACTGTTGGTTAATCATATGAATGGTACCAGACGCTCAAATGTGCACCTGGTTTGTTTTTTATTAAAGCAGAACTGATTATCCAAAAAGAAACAAATTGTAAGGTATTGTCATATGTGTATATGTATATTATATAGTTATTAAAATAGTTGCATCATTTCTTTAATGTTTAATTATAAAGAAGTTAATAATCTAAAAGTAAAAGTTGTTGTATTGATTTTTTCTACTACTCATACGTGTCCGGATGAATTTTTATTTACTATTTATTCCTGCGGTACACTTTTTACAAAAAGTTCGTGTACCGCAGCTCGTACCGCAATCTGTACCACAGTTAAATACATTTAGATATGCTTCGTTAGATAGGTATAGAAACCCACATTAATACAAACCCTTGATATTATGCACATCAAAAAATTAAAAACATCAGGGTAGAAACCAAGGTCATAAGTTATGCTTATCAAAAAAGATAATATTAATGTAATTTACTTATGAATATAAATGCGCTATCATGGGTATTGGAGAAAAGATGCTACACATTTTTAAAGCCTTTTCAAAAAGATATATTTAGGGGGATCCGCAAATGGCACAAGGTAATTTACACAACAGCCGTGCATCATTCGAAGTGAATGGTAAAACTTACAATTACTATGACTTAGCTGCGATTGAAAAAGCTGGCGTTGCAAAAGTTTCAAACCTTCCTTACTCAATTAAAGTGTTATTAGAATCTGTTTTACGTCAATATGATGCGTATGTAATTAAAGAAGAACATGTAAACGAATTAGCAAAATGGGGCAATGGTGCTGACCCTGAAGCAGAAGTACCATTCAAACCATCTCGCGTTGTATTACAAGACTTTACTGGTGTACCAGTAGTTGTTGACCTTGCATCACTTCGTTCTGCAATGAAGGAAATGGGCGGTGACCCAAGCAAAATCAACCCTGCTATTCCAGTTGACCTTGTAATTGACCACTCAGTACAAGTTGACAAATACGGTAATGCATCTGCACTGCAAGCAAACATGGACCTTGAGTTTGAACGTAACGCTGAGCGTTATAACTTCTTAAAATGGGCTCAAACTGCTTACAATAACTTCCGTGCTGTACCACCAGCAACAGGTATCGTTCACCAAGTAAACTTAGAGTACTTAGCTCCAGTTGTACACGTAAACGAAAATGCTGACGGCACATTCGAAACTTTCCCAGATTCAGTAGTAGGTACTGACTCTCATACAACAATGATCAACGGTATCGGTGTTCTTGGATGGGGCGTAGGTGGTATTGAAGCCGAAGCAGGTATGCTTGGTCAGCCTTCATACTTCCCAATTCCAGAAGTTATCGGTGTTAAATTAGTTGGCGATCTTCCAAACGGAACAACTGCTACTGACTTAGCATTAAAAGTAACACAAGTATTACGTCAACGTGGCGTAGTTGGTAAATTCGTTGAGTTCTTCGGACCTGGCGTATCTAAATTACCACTAGCTGACCGTGCGACAATCTCAAACATGGCTCCTGAATATGGTGCTACATGTGGTTACTTCGCAATCGACGAAGAATCATTAAACTACATGCGTTTAACTGGTCGTGACGAAGAGCACATCGCGGTTGTTGAAGCTTACCTTAAAGCAAACCACATGTTCTTCGATCCAGCATTAGAGCCAGTTTACACTGATGTTTTAGAAGTAAACTTAGCTGAAATCGAACCAAACCTTTCTGGTCCAAAACGTCCACAAGACTTAATTCCACTATCTCAAATGCGTTCTCGTTACAAAGAAGCAGTGGTGGCACCACAAGGTACACAAGGTTTCGGTTTAACAGAAGATGAATTCGCAAAAACTTCTGTAGCGAAATTCGCTGAAGGCGATGTAGAAATTCCAACAGGTGCTGTTGCAATTGCAGCGATCACTTCTTGTACAAATACATCTAACCCATACGTATTAATTGCTGCGGGCTTAGTGGCGAAAAAAGCTGTAGAAAAAGGTCTAACAGTGCCTAAATGGGTAAAAACTTCTTTAGCACCAGGTTCTAAAGTTGTAACTGGTTACCTTGAAGATTCAGGTTTACAAACGTACCTTGATACAATCGGCTTCAACACTGTAGGTTATGGTTGTACAACATGTATCGGTAACTCAGGTCCATTACTTCCTGAAATCGAAGATGCAATTAAAGCAAATGACTTATTCGTAACTTCTGTACTTTCTGGTAACCGTAACTTTGAAGGTCGTGTACACCCACTTGTAAAAGCTAACTACTTAGCTTCTCCACCACTTGTTGTTGCTTATGCACTTGCTGGTACAGTGGATATCGATCTACAAAAAGATTCATTCGGTAAAGACAAAGATGGTAATGAAGTATTCTTCGCGGATATTTGGCCATCAACAGAAGAAGTTAATGCAGTATTAAGTACTGTTGTTAACCGTGAGTTATTCCAAAAAGAATACGAAACAGTATTCACAGCGAACGAAAAATGGAATGCAATTGAAACATCAACTGAGTCTCTATACACATTTGATGATAAATCAACTTACATCCAAAACCCACCATTCTTCCAAGGTCTTGCAAAAGAGCCAGAAGCAATCCAAGGCTTAGACGGCTTACGCATTATGGCGAAGTTCGGTGACTCAATCACAACTGACCATATTTCTCCAGCTGGTGCAATCGGTAAAGATACACCTGCAGGTAAATATTTAATTGAAAACGGTGTTGCAATCCGTGACTTCAACTCTTACGGTTCTCGTCGTGGTAACCACGAAGTAATGATGCGTGGTACATTTGCAAACATCCGTATCCGTAACCAAGTGGCTCCTGGTACAGAAGGTGGATTCACTACTTACTGGCCAACAGGCGAAGTAGAGTATATCTATGACGCATGTATGAAATACCAAGAGCAAGGTACTGGCTTAGTCGTACTTGCTGGTAATGACTACGGTATGGGTTCTTCTCGTGACTGGGCTGCGAAAGGTACATTCCTACTTGGCGTGAAAACTGTTATCGCACAATCTTACGAGCGTATCCACCGTTCTAACTTAGTAATGATGGGTGTTCTTCCACTTCAATTTATGCCAGGTGAATCTGCTGAGACACTAGGCTTAACTGGTAAAGAAGAAATCTCTGTTAACATTACTGACAACGTAAAACCACGTGAAATCTTAACAGTAACTGCTAAATCTGAAGACGGCACAGTTAAAACTTTCCAAGCTTTAGCTCGTTTCGACTCAGAAGTAGAAGTAGACTACTACCGTCACGGTGGTATCCTACAAATGGTTCTACGCGCAAAAGCTGCTGAGTAATCATCATCATAAAAACCGATCTCTTAGGAGGTCGGTTTTTTTATATGGAGGATAAAAATTAGATCGAACCAAATGACGGATATATTGGATAATTATATTTTAATTTCCAACTAACCTAGCATTTTCCCAAATCTTTAGATAAAATTAATATGTAAGCATTACATTTTACATAAATGGGGGGACGATTAATTATGACAAAGAAAAAACATAAGCTTTATACGGCGGCAACAGCTGCAATGGCGGTTACAGCTGTTGCAGTAGTACCTGTTTCGGCTGCTAGTCCATTTTCAGATGTGAGCGAAGATCATGCATATTTTAACGGTATTTCCACATTACATGCAGCAGATATTATTCATGGTTTTCCAGATGGTACATTTAAGCCCTCACAGGACGTAACACGTGGACAGGCGGCAAAGATGATAGCAAGTGCTTTTCAATTAACAACAACGGATTTGACTGTAGAAAATCCGAATTTCAAGGATGTTGACTCATCTAGCCCATACTATAAGGCGATAGTTACACTAGTAAATCTTGGGGTTGTACAAGGCTATGAGGATGATACATTCCGTCCAGATGACACGATTACACGTGGTCAAATGGCGATAATGGTAGCAGAGGCAGCAGGTTTAACAGCGAAAGGCAAAAGCCCATTTACTGATGTACAGCAAAATAGTCCATTTGCAGAGGCAGTAACAGCACTGTATGAGGCAGGCGTTGCGAAGGGGGTTTCTGCCACAGAATTTGGTGTAGATAAAAATGTTACGCGTGGTCAGTTAGCAACATTTATCGTCAACGCATTAGACTTACCTGTGGATACACAGCCTATACCGGAAGAAAAAGGGGAAGACCCTAAAGGGGAGCAGGTAAAGGAAGAACAGTCTACTACAACAAAAAATAGTGCTTTGTTAGAGGAAGTATTTACTAAAACAGTAGCCAAGCAAAAAGAGCTAAAAAGCATGAAGGCTACCATGACCATCTCTCAGTCAGTGGAGGCAAACGATGGCAAGGAAACCATGAAAATGGATTCTAAAGGCAACATGAAGATGGAAATTGTTACAGAGCCGATGCAATTCTTTGCTGATGGTACAATGTCGCTAACAGATCCAACAAGTGGTGAAGCGATTAATTTGCCGATTAAAATGTATATGACGGCTAAAGATGGTATGTATATGTATGAGGCAGAGCAAAAGGCTTGGGTAAAGTTCCCGAAACAATTATTTGAGGATGTACTTAGCCAAACAGGGATACAGCCAGATGCAACAGAACAATTGGAGATGCTACAAGCATTTGCTGAAGATTTCACATTAGTTGAAACAGCAAACCGTTATGAATTAACACTAAAGGGTGCTGGGGATAAATTCACAGAGCTAGTGAAGCAGCAGCTTGGCGCAATGAATTTAGGAATGGATGCTGATCTAGAGGCACAATTAGGTAACATGTCCTTTGATAGTCTCACATATAAATTATTGATTAATAAAGAAACATTTGATGTAGAAGAAATTGCTATGGATATGACCTTAAAGATGAAAGTGGAAGGCAATTCGATCAAAACAAGACAGCAAACTACAATTAAATATCATGATTTCAATGCGGTAACAACGATTACGATTCCAAAAGATGTGCTAGACAACGCGAAGGAAATGGATTTTAACACATCAGAAACAGCACCATTAGAAAAATAATAGCAATAAAGTAAAAAGTAGGGTTACATCATAATATTTGGTGTAAGCCTGCTTTTTATCCTGCTGTAAATCATGTTTAAACGATGTTTACTAACTCAAAACTGGTAGTCAGTGCCTTAGCGGTTCGTGATTGACACCTATATATTGATCCTTAATCAGAACTATATCATTAGTTTCAAGAAGTAAAGAGTTAGGAGTGAAGTTATTACAATCAATATCAGAAAACAAATGTACATAATGAAGCTGTCCAAAATGAACTCTTTTGGACAGCTTTATAAAATTATTTAAAGCCCATTAAATCCTTTACTTTCAATGTATTATCAGGTGATGTTAGCATTTCAAGTAAGCCAAATGCGACATCGAATGCAGTGCCTGGGTTCGAAGATGTAATAATGTGCTCTGTGTAGACAATTCGTTCATTAGCAACATTTGCACCATAGGATTGAAGCTGCTCTAATCGTTTACTTGTTGGATGATTATAAGTTGTCGCCTTCTTATTTTGTAGAATACCGCTATGCCCTAATATTAGGGAGGCTACACAGATTGTTGCAATAGGCTTTTTCTGTTCATCAAAATGACGCACAACTGTTTGAAATTCCTCGCTAAAGGCATCTTCGTAAAAGCCTGCTTCCTCAAAGCCCCCTGGGATTGCTAAAGCATCAAAATCCTTTAAATCAATTTCATGCAGCAATTTTTCAGGAATGACGCTAAAATTCCATGTACATTGCAATTGTTTATGTAACCCGACTGTAATGACTTCTGTTGATTCATCGCCTTCCCATTTATTCCAGCCAAGCACATCTGTAAAAACACTGGCTTCCACGGCCTCGAAGCCATTTGCTAAAAGTAATAATATTTTTTTCATATTGATTCTGCCTCCTTTATTGCTTTTATTGTAATCAAAAGAGCTGAATGTTAACAGAAGCTGTATAATGTATTTTGGATAAAAAACTTTATTTGAAAAGGTATTATAGAAAAAATAATTGATTTAGAAAGGTGAAGGACCATGGATCAAATTGATATACAAATATTACAGCAATTACAGCACAATGCAAAAATCTCGATGAAGGAATTAGCAGCAATTGTTCATTTATCTTCTCCCGCTGTTATTGAACGGGTCAAAAAGCTGGAGGAACAAGGTGTGATTGAAGGGTATCATGCAAGGGTGAATTTGAAAAAGATGGAGCGCACTATTGAGGCCATTATTTTATTTAAATCCATTGATTGTAAAAGCCTCTCTGCATTTTGTAAGGCTCATCCTGATGTCTTGGCGTGCTATCGAGTGGCGGGGGAAATTAGCTATATTGTCAAACTAGCGACTTATTCAGTAGAAACATTAGAGCAGTTTATTGATGCAGCTATGCCCTATGGTACACCTTCTACCAATATCGTGTTATCTTCAACGGAAAAAAAGGTTATTAGCCCGTTTGCTGACAATGATTTAGAATAAATGACAAAAAAAGCAAACCTCGAAGCTATGAGCACCGTTTATAGGAAAGAGAGGGCTCATTTACGAACTAGAAAGAATAATGGAACAGCATACAGAGAGGCTTATTCGTCTTGCCTTTTACTATGGAAGAGATTGACAAAGTGCAGAAGATATCGTGCAGGATGTCTTAATTAAATTTTATGATAACCAACAAAACTATGAGGAACGTGGCGAGCTAAAGGCTTATTTATCGAAGCATCGAGGCAAAGATTTACGCAGTTGGGCCTATTGCAAAATTCAAGTACAACAGAAGCTTTTTGCAAAGCAAACTACCACTAGAAGGATATACTTGTACAGCAAGACGAACGCATTTTGATTGAAAATGTGATTCTAGCACTCCTATTCAAGCAGCGTGAGGTCATTTTTAAAACAATGTCTGTGGTGGATATAATTATCTGTAGATGAATTGGTGCAAAAACATAGCAATGGTACACGTTTTCCTTTAGTGGATGTCCCAAAACGCTATCAAAGTACAATATAGCCAGGTGATTGGGAACAATGCCTCTCAACCTCTCATCGATTTTCCTAGAGATGAAAATAGTGGAGGAACTTCAATAAAAGGAAGCTAGATATTCAACGTTTTAGAATGTCTAGCCTTTTCTGTACAATTGGATTAAAATACAATAGTTGTAACATTTTTCTATGCAGGAGGTGTTGAATTGGTATTTGCTCTATTAGATAATGCGACAGCCTTTTTCCTAAGCTTACCTCTTCTACTGATTTATTTAAAAAGTATACCGCAGGAAGAATCCTTATGGCGGTGGTCGATGCCTTTATGGTTGTTGAATTACAATGTCATTCGATATTTTGTCTCGGATGGCGAGATTTTTTGGGTTGTCCTTTGTTGGCAGTTATTATTTTTATGGCCAATAAGTCTAGCAATATATATTCATTTATACAATAAGGAAAAGCAGTGGGCGTTTTACATAGGATTAAAGAAAAAGCATGTACTCATTGTGGCTTCATTGATGGTGCTATTTGGGGGAGCTCTCATCTATTCACTTCATCAGGCAAATGAGCAAGTGATTGTTTTTCATCAGGAGGTCATGGAAGAACTTGAGATCAGTTCAGATCGACAGCATTATTTAATGTATAATGCGAATGCACCTTCTACACTTCTTGGTGTAGCGGATGACATAGCTGAGGTACGCAGAGGTCGGGTTTATGCAGCCACTTTCCCTTGGAGCAGCAAGGTGATTGTGCACCTAGATAATTGGCAAAAGGAATTGACCTATGTCCGTTTTTATAATGGATGGAAGCTGGATGGGCTATACCGAGAAAGTAGTACGGAGTATCACAATGAATAAGCAAAGTGGAATTAGCCAGTTGTATTGAAGGAAGATGAATTAAAGGCTAGATTAATGGCATTGAAAAAGGGTCAGGCTACTTGGCAGCAAGAGCATCAACAGCAGGTTTTGCATGCCATGCTAGCACATATCGGTTCTACTGAAGTGAGCTACGAGATACATGGATTTAGGGCAGCTTTTATGAATGGATTTTAGAAAAAATTTGCTGAATCATCGTTGCTTCATTGAACTTTGGGATTAAAGCTTAAACCATTTATTATTCAAAGGAATCTGATTGGGTTTTTTACTCACTCGTTTACAATCTTATTGCTCGTACTTATTTTAGCTAGGGATCTACACAGATATTTTTTTATCTAAGGATAGCATGAGGCTTGTCAAACGAAGTTATGAACTTACATATCATCTGAAAAGGATGTAAGAAGCTATGTACCTGGCAAAGGATGGGCACATAGTGTGGCACATGTATCGGATGCTATTGATGAACTAGTGAAAAATCCTAAAATGAATGGATCAGCCTATGTCGCTATGTTACATGCACTTTGGTTTTTCTATTTACAACCTGCTTATGTATTTATTCATGATGAGGAGGAAAGGTTGTTAGTCCTGATTTTCGCTATGTTGGAAAAATGAAATCATCCAAATATTGCAGCAAACACTGTCAACAGTAGCCACATTAAAGGGGCAATTGGATGAAGTAAACTTTTATATCGGGCTATTTAATGTCAAAATATTGCTGAAGAGCTTTATTCAAACCAATCCGCAATCTTAATATATGACTCTCCATCAAAGTATTGTCACTTGTCTCAACGAAATTTTTTAAGGTTGTCCACTGTTGACAGACAATTGGTAATTTGTTACGATGAGTGACAATAAAAGCATACAAATTCGTTGATGAGAAAGAGTAGTGTTTCATTTTGTTCTACAGAGAGCCGACATTTGGTGGAAGTCGGTGTGCAGGTGTTACATGAAAATCCTCTCTGAGAAGATTGGCTGAATAGAGTAAGCCAATCCGGGTGTCTACCGTTAAAAAGAACACGTATGATTGTACGTTGCTGAGCGCTATTGACCATTGTGTCAATAGAATTAGGGTGGTATTCGCGGTTAACCCCGTCCCTTTCCTTGGGACGGGGTTTTTTGTATGCCTTTTATACAAAATGGATTGTATAGGAGGAACTCATATGCAGGAAGAACAAAAGAAGGAAACAGTGGTTGAACGAGAAACAAGGATTCGTGCGTTGTGGGCGCAAGAAGGAACCTTGGCAAAGTCCATCAACAATCGTGCTGGACAGCAGCCCTTTGTATTTTACGAGGGACCGCCAACAGCGAATGGTTTACCACATGTTGGTCATGCTTTTGGCAGAACAATTAAAGATGTTGTGGCACGCTATAAAACGATGCAAGGCTATCTCGTTGAACGAAAAGCAGGCTGGGATACACATGGATTGCCTGTGGAATTAGGAGTAGAAAAGGCATTAGGCATCTCTGGGAAGCAGGAAATTGAGAATTATGGGGTAGAGCGATTTATTCAGGCATGTAAAAAGAGCGTTTTTACCTATGAGCAAAAATGGCGTACCTTTACCGAGCAGCTTGGCTACTGGCTTGATATGGATAATCCTTATCTGACACTAAGCAATGATTATATCGAATCTGTGTGGCATATTTTAAGCCATGTACACAAGGAACAACTTTTATATAAAGGGCATCGTGTTTCACCTTATTGCCCTAGCTGCCAAACATCCTTAAGTTCACATGAGGTAGCACAGGGGTATAAGGATGTCAAAGACTTATCCGTTACAGCGATGTTTAAGCTTCGGGATCGCGACGAATATTTCTTAGGCTGGACAACGACGCCTTGGACATTACCTGCTAATGTAGCCTTGGCTATGAATCCATCTCTTCAATATGTACGTGTAAAGCACGAAGATAACATATACATCCTCGCTAAATCACTGGTAGAAAAGGTTTTTACAGAGCCTATCGAAGTACTAAGTGAGCATGATGGGCAAGAGTTTGCGGGTGTTTCCTATCAACCACCATTTTCTTATGTAACGGTCGAAAAAGGGCAAGTTGTCGTTATGGCGGATTACGTGACGGAGCATAGTGGAACAGGAATTGTGCACATTGCTCCAGCCTATGGAGAGGACGATTATAAAACAGTACAGCACAATGGTTTGTCCTTTGTCAATGTAGTTGATTTAAAAGGCTGTTATACAGAAGCTGTGTCTGAGCTTGTCGGACGCTTTGTAAAAGATTGTGATGTTGATATCATTAAAATGCTAGCGGCAAAAAAACTTCTATTTGCTAAAGAGAAATATGAGCATAGCTACCCACATTGCTGGCGCTGTGATTCACCTTTGCTGTACTACGCAACAGATAGCTGGTTTATCAAGATGTCAGCATTAAAGGAGCAGCTTTTACAAAATAATCAGCAAGTGACATGGTATCCAGGTCATATTAAGAACGGTCGATTTGGCAACTTCCTAGAAAATTTAGTGGATTGGAATATTAGCCGTAATCGTTACTGGGGTACACCATTGAATGTCTGGGTTTGTCGGGAGTGTGCTCATGAGGTGGCTCCAAGTAGTGTTGCAGCATTAAGAAAATTAGCTAAAGGGGCTTTCGATGAAAATTTAGAGCTTCATAAACCATTTATTGATGACATTGTCTGTACATGTCCTGTCTGTCAAGGAGACATGAAGCGGACGCCAGAAGTTATTGATGTTTGGTTTGACAGTGGCTCGATGCCATTTGCCCAGCAGCATTATCCTTTTGAAGATGTCACGACTTTTCGTCAGCAGTTCCCTGCAGATGTCGTCATTGAGGGAATCGACCAAACAAGAGGCTTTTTCTATAGCTTATTAGCGGTATCGACGTTATTTACAGGCAAGCCACCTTATAAAAATGTTCTATCGTTAGGGCATGTCTTAGATGAGCATGGGCAGAAGATGTCAAAAAGTAAAGATAATGCTTTAGAGCCTGTTGAATTAATCGAGCAATATGGAGCGGATGCTTTACGGTGGGCATTTTTAGTCGACAGCTCCCCTTGGAATCCGAAGCGTTTTTCTAAGAAAATTATCTTAGATGCGAAATCGAAACTAGTGGATACACTTGACAATACGTTTAAATTTTATGCAATGTATGCCCATATCGATGGCTTTACGTATGATGCTACAAATAAAGGGAGTCGATCACCTCTAGATCATTGGATTTTGTCTCGTCTCCATCACACTATCCAACTTGTCACAACGTTCATGGATGATTATCAATTTACACAGGCTACACGAGAAATTGCTCAGTTGGTAGAGGAGTTAAGCAATTGGTATATTCGCCGTTCACGAGCTAGATTTTGGGCAAATGGACTGACAGCAGATAAACGAGGTGCATTTAGTACGCTTTATGAAGTGCTTACATCTATTTGTCAATTGGTAGCACCGTTTACGCGATTTATTGCTGAAGACATCTACCGTCAATTATGTGGGAAAAGTGTTCATCTGGAGAACTACCCAGCATGTGACGAACAATTAGTGGATGTCAAGCTTGAACAAGAAATGGCAATGGTTTTAACAGTAGTGGAACTTGGACGCAGCATTCGCAATAGTCAGGGAATGAAGGTTAAGCAACCTTTAAGTGAACTCATTGTTGCCGTAAAAGGAGACCTGATGGATTTTCAAGTCTATAGTGAGCTCATTCAAGATGAGTTAAACATCAAAGTCTGTAGGTGGGCGCATGATTTTTCAGCCTATGAAAGCATCCAATATAAGCTGAATTTTAAAACTGCTGGAGCTGCATTTGGTGCAAAGGTTAATCAAGTAAAAGAATATGTGATGGCATTAACGAATGAAGAAAAGCAAAAGCTTCAGCATAATGGTTCGATTAATTTTGAGATGGAAGGACAACAGCTAACATTATTAGCAGCCCATGTTGTTGCTGAAGCGGTTGTGAAGGAGTATTATAGGTTAGCTGAGGATAGCACATGTCGTGTATTGATGAATGTTCAACTAACAGAAAGCTTGCTACAAGAAGGGCAAATGCGAGAATTAATTCGCACAATTCAAGACGCAAGGAAAAAATGGCAGCTACCAGTGGTCCAATATGTGTCGATTGCCTTTAACGGTAGTACAAAGGTACTTTCTATCATCCGACAGCATGAAGCAATATTACAAGCGAATGTATTAGTCAAGGCTATTCATTATGGTGAAGCGTGGTCTAAAGCGAAATCCGTTGAAACAACATTGTTTAATGAACAGCTCACGGTATTTGTCTCACTCTAAAAGAAATGCTCAGGAGGAATCCTGAGCATTTCTTAGTGTTGAAAAACAAAACAGTCAATTGAAAGGGAGAAATGGATTTCCGTTGCAGGCTACTTGCTTTCCTGTGGGCGAGCGCCGAGCCGCTTCCTCCGCTACCGCTCCGTTTAGAGGCTCGCCTGTCTCGCTATCCCACGGGAGTCAAGTAGCCTTCCACTCCACCCCACAAAAGTGTTACCTTTTTAGCAAAGGTTTTTAAATAAAGTGAAGGTGTTCACTTCTCTTTATGGAGAGGTGTTGTCACGCATCACTTCTCCACATTGAAAATAAGAGCCTATCCCCTCTAAGAATACAGATAATGGGCTATTTGATCGCTATACTACTATGAAAAAAAGTAAAGACACTTTGCAGAATGGTTGATTGGAGTGGAGCCAGCGTCACTCCTAGGGGATTTAGCGTCACAGATGAGACCCTGGAGCGAGCGTAAGTGAGTGAAGCGGCTCATCGGACGCCCCCTGGAAAGGGCGCTGGCGGAACGGAAATCAACCTCTCACCTTGCAAATTTGCTTTTTCTGCCGTTGACATCATCTTTTTTCAACAACATGAAATGCTTCAGGAGGAATCCTGAGCATTTTCTATGTAGGCTACAGTAAGCCACTTGCGAGATAACACGCTGTTGCCCAAATAAAGATGGCTGAGCATTTATTCAAGATGCCCATCAACTTACCAGAGCTATCAAGTTTTTTGAACGAGGCACCAGTCAACGTGAGACCGAAAAACCATAGCCAAGAAATTAGCACGCAGGCTACCGTGAAAATCATTTGCTCTGTACCACTATATTTTAATGCGCTCGTACCAATGACGCCGATTGTATCTAATATAGCATGTGGATTAAGTAACGACACAGAGAGGGCAAAGAGAATTTGTTTTTTTATGGGCAGTGGTTCACTTTTTTTTGTAGTGCTCGGATTTGAGCGCCAGATGGTATAGCCCATATAAAGTAAAAAAACAATACCAACAGTCATTAAAGCGATACGTAGCCACTCAAATTGTAAAACAATTAAGGATAGTCCGAATACCGCAAGCACAATTAGCATTGTATCACAGAGGGCAGCTGTTACACTTGCTGGCAGGGCGCGTAATAAATTGGGTTGTGTAGCACCTTGAGAAAAAACAAAAACATTTTGTACACCTAAAGGTAAAATGAGTCCAAATGCTAAAATGATGCCATGAAGAAAAGCTTCCAACAATCATCCCTCCTTTCACTACTCATTTTAGATATGGTATAACTAAAAGAAAACGACCAATTGGATGGTTTTTTATCCACCCAATTTTCTAGCAGGAAAGGTGATGGATAAATGAACTGGCAGCCAAATAGACAAAGAGATACCTCATTACAACAGCAAATTGTGCAATGGATAACAGCACTGGTGGAACGAGGAGACTGGGTAGCAGGAACAAAACTGCCCACCCAAAGACAGTTAGCCATGCAGTTTGGCGTCAATCGTAGCACGGTTCAACAGGCTTTAGAGGAATTAAAAGCAATAGGTCTCCTTGAATCAAAGGTAGGCTCTGGGGTTTACGTTACGCATAATTCATGGCATGCATTAATTCAACAAACACAGCCGAATTGGCAAACCTATATCGAAACAAGTATCCATAAGCCAAACTATCACACTATCCAATTAATTAATGAATACGAGCAGCGTGAGGATGTCATTCGTTTAGGAACGGGTGAGCTAGCACCAAGCTTATTGCCCACAGAGGCCATAGAAGCTTCACTAAGGGAGCTATCTTTTCAGCCCAAAGCATTGGGCTATTCCTCACCACAGGGTAATGATCACCTTCGTGCAGCTATCTGTGACTATGTACGAAAAAGAGGCATCGTTGCTGAGCCTCAACAGGTCTGCATTGTCTCAGGTGCACTTCAGGCATTGCAGTTAATTGCCGTTGGTTTACTAGAACAAGGGTCTATTGTATTTCAGGAGCCAACCTCCTATTTAAATTCTGTCCATCCATTTCAATCAGTAGGGATGCAAATGGTGAGCATTCACCGCGATGAACAGCTTGCCCAAACATTGTCTCAAAGGAAACGGAAAAAACAAGCCGTATTTTACGCTATCCCAACTTTACATAATCCAACGGGCCAAGTATGGACATCTCTGGAAAAAAAGCAGCTCTATGAAGCCTGTCAGGCATCACGTATTCCAATTATTGAGGATGATGTCTATCATGAATTACTTTTTGAAGCGACCTCTCCTCCTATTAAAGCAATGGATAGCAGCGGACAAGTCCTTTATATTGGGAGTGTCTCCAAAACCTTAAGCCCTGGGCTACGCATTGGCTGGCTTATTGGTCCAACCACCGTCATCGAACGATTAGCCGATATAAAAATGCAAACGGACTATGGCTCAAGTGCTATCTCACAAGAAATTGTCCTACATTGGCTACAATCAGGAAAATATGAATCGCATCTTGCATCTTTACGTCAGCACTTGCAGGATCGAGCCCATTTCACTGAGCAAATTTTACAGGGAAAATTTAAAGACATTGCTACTTGGAGCAAACCAAAGGGAGGCTTTTATATTTGGCTCAAGTTTCATGAGCCACTTATAGACAAAGAATTCTTTATGAAGCTATTGCAGCAACAAGTATTAATCAATCCTGGCTATATTTATGACCCACAAGATCATCATCATATTCGTCTATCTTATGCCTATGCAACATATGACGAATTGCAGGAAGGCCTCCAAATCTTGCATAAATGTGTAGTGGAGGCTTTGCTACAGTGACTGATTATGTTTTCATGGGAATGAATTTGCTCTACGTTTAGAGGAGTGATGCCTCCGCTCCATAATGTGAGGAAAGCGGTCAAAAAAGTAATCATTCCTCGTAACCAAATAGCCATTCTCATGCACTCGCCCAACAGAAAAGCAAGTGAATAGTACAAGCTGTGTGCCCATACATTTAGAAGGATGAAAGTATTTTTTAAATTTCTACGATAAAGAGGTGAACGATTGGACAATTTGCCGCCGGGTTATTTTCAAGTGCCTCAGCCTATTCGGAATGATGGAGCTGGAGGGGTGGATAAGGGGCCACGCGATATTATGAGGGATTTAGAAAATCCGGATATGCTGGTGCCACCAACGACAGATGCGGGTTTGATCCCTAACCTACGATTCTCGTTTTCAGACACGCATATGACATTAAATCAAGGTGGGTGGTCACGGGAAATTACGGTTCGTGAATTACCGATTGCTACGACATTGGCGGGTGTAAATATGAGCTTGACACCGGGAGGCGTGCGTGAACTGCATTGGCATCAGCAGGCGGAGTGGTCTTATATGCTACTCGGCCATGCTCGGATTACGGCAGTTGATCAAAATGGCTGTAATTTTATTGCCGATGTAGGACCAGGTGATTTATGGTATTTTCCACCTGGCATTCCTCATTCAATTCAGGGGTTAGAGGATGGCTGTGAATTTTTATTAGTGTTTGATGATGGCAATTTCTCAGATCTGAATACATTGTCGATTTCAGATTGGTTTGCGCACACCCCGAAGGATGTGCTATCTGCCAATTTTGGGGTTCCAATTAGTGCTTTTGATCATATTCCGAATGAGCAAGTGTATATTTATCAGGATCAGGTTCCTGGTCCCATCAATTCACAAAAAGTGGAGTCTCCTTATGGGCAGGTTCCACAAACTTTTAAGCATCGCTTATTAGCACAGCCACCACTGAAAACACCAGGTGGCAGTGTGCGTATTGTGGATTCAACTAATTTTCCGATTTCCCAAAATATCGCAGCGGCACTGGTAGAAATTGAGCCTGGGGCGATGCGCGAATTACATTGGCATCCGAACAACGATGAATGGCAATATTATCTACAAGGAAAAGGGCGAATGACTGTTTTCACAGGGAATGGAACAGCACGAACATTTGATTATCGTGCAGGTGATGTTGGCTATGTGCCGTTTGCGACGGGGCATTACGTTGAAAATACTGGCACAGAGCCATTATGGTTTTTAGAAATGTTTAAAAGTGACCGATTCCAGGATGTATCTTTAAATCAATGGATGGCCTTAACGCCAACAGAATTGGTGCAAAGTAATTTGCAGGTTGGCCCTGAGTTGCTACAGGCTCTTAGAAAGGAAAAATGGCCAGTGGTGAAGTACCCTGGTTTTTCGTATTATCCAAAATAAGAATGCAGGTGAATACTTTGTAAAATTAAAGATAAGTGAACGCATGTTTTTATTTTAAAACAGTAACTTATCTTTAATGTCACACATTATAGGATAGTTGGTACATCACTTATATAGTAGTGGTGTACTTTTTTATTTAGTAGACCTCATTTATTACTACAACAACGAAGGGAGTTTTATAAAAATGGTTATTATGAAACACCTACATATTTTCTAGGATATTTTTTATGGGTTTTTGAAGTACGTCTATAATGGCAGCGATGATAGCTGTTACTAAAATCCCTATTAGACCAAGTGCTATCGGACCTGCTGCGTCTTCACCCGTGAACAGAGCAGAAACCCTTAAGTAAACTATTAAAAACAAAATGAAGAAAATAATTGTCAAAGCGCATTTTTTTATAATCTGTAAGGAATTAAGGGATAGCTCAGAAAAAGCATTGTTTATATTGATATAACTCAATAGTTTATAGGCTTGATACAATGCAACAGAAAACGTAATGCATACTCCATAGGCACATATTAACAATGGATATATCGAGTAATCTCCTGGACGCACTTTGGCATCTCGTAAAGCTGCTTGAGGTAACCAATAGATACACACAACAAGTACCGCAATTCCAATAAGAAAAGCAATGATCTTTAAGAAAAAAGTTGAACTTAGTTTAACATTCATTTGAAGCACCTCACCGATTTAATGATAATATGATATTAGTCTATTTATTATCGTTTATCAATATATTTATTTCGTTTTTTATTATATTATTGTTGTTATTCAAATGATTATTTAAAAATCATGTGGGAATCGTACTTCCGTTATGGTAAGTTTTATGATGAGGTACTGAACAATAGGGCGCAATTGTTAAAGTTGGGAATGCGTCTTTCATCATCTAAAGGGCGATTAAAATAGTAAAGAAATTCGGCAAAATTACATTAGAATTCAGTTTAGCTTGTGAAGTAGTGTATTTAAACTAACACTGCAGTTGAGTTTAAGAAGGATAAAGAAATCATCGAACGAATTAGTTAACTATATTGAAAATGAGGTGACTAAATGAGATTAGGGTTAAAACGAGATGAGGTAAGGTTAGAAGCACATTGTGATGAGTGGAAAAAAGAGTTTTTTAGGGTGAAACAGGATATTTTAAATGCAACGCCAATTCAAGAGAATAGAATTGAACACATTGGTAGCACAGCCATAAAGAATATCGTTGCCAAACCAATATTGGATTTAGTCGTTGGTGTTGATAATATTGAAAATGTTGATAAATCGATATTTCAAGGGCTGAGGGAAGTTGGTTTTTTAAAGCTCAAAGTGGAACGCCCTAATGAAATTGTGCTTGCGAAGTTTAATGATGATCATTATGAGGAAAAGACACACTTTATTCACTTAGTAGAATACAACAAAGAACTCTGGAAAAATTTAATCTTTTTTAGGAACTACTTAAATTCAAACGAAACAGCAAGGGAAGAGTACAGAGAACTGAAAATGAAATTTGTAGAAGAGAAAAATGGTGGGATCAATGAATACACAGATTATAAGGAACAATTCGTAAAAGGAATCTATGAGAAAAGGAAATAATTTCTTGTTAAGCTAACAGTATGCTTTACTTTAACAGGCAAAAGACAAATCACCGTCTTGCTATTCAGCAATCGGGCGCTTTCATGGAAAACTAGGAAAGTGTCTTTATAGGACAAAGTGTTATGGAACGCTGCATTTAATTAGGGGGGCATTGTTATGGAAATATACTGGGTAAACGGACAATATCAAGAAGATGAGCGGATTTTTGATTCTCAGTTTGAAGTTTATGAATGGACGGACTCATTATATCAAGATTTCTCCAATGGCTTTTTGAGAAAAGAAAATATCGGTTATGCAACTCCTGATATAAAGGTCATTGATTGTTTAACGGAACTAATACCACAATGGGCGGAATACATGAATGTATATGTTACAATGCATAGAGATAAGATGGAGGTAGACGGTAAAAAAATGTATAGAATTTGGACTTCATATAGTAGATAAAGTTCTTCCACCATCGGGCGTGGTTCTGTAATAAGGATCAGTGCTCGATCATTATAGGGACATATAATTGAATAAGAAATTATAATGTATAAATAGGGATAACGTCAGGAAAATGCGGATTTATAACGCTAAGTAAGGTTCACTATGAGAAAACCTAATTTCTCAGTATGAAGTGAAAAATTAGTTTTTTTCAATAATAGAAAGAGATTTATAAGTATTTATCGCTAATCACTTTCATATGGTGTAACTCGTGCCCGACAATGCCATATACAATGGTTCCTACTGAAACTGGACTGTTCATTACAGTTCCTTTACGAACCCACGCAGCTTCATCAATAGTTGAAATCAGGCTTAATGTGTTGGAGCGTACGGTGTCTAAACCAGCTAGTAACTGTTCCCAAGATAATTTGTTGAAGTTTGCCGCAGAAACGTATTGATCCTGATCCATTGCTGGGAGTGGTGCAATTTCATTTCGTGCAATGGCAAGTATTCGATACGACATCACACGTTCCGAGTCGGTCATATGCCCAATCACTTCTTTTAAAGTCCATTTCCCTGGTGCGTACGTCTTACTTGCTAACTCCTCTGATACGCTGCCTAAGAGGGTAAGGGTCTTAGCTTGTTGCTTATTAAGTATTTCTTCAATATCTCCATCTGGCACAAGACTAACATACCTATCATGCTCTGGATTTTCAATAAATAATGGTCGTGGACGCACATGAATCCTCCTCATCGGAATAGTTAATTATGGTTGTAGGGTAATATTCTACTTTCAAGCGGATATTTCCTTTATATAATATTTATTTATTTTCATTACCGCTATTTCGAAGACATATTAAATAATCGGGCGCAATTCTTGAAAAGGAATTGTGCCTTTTTCATTAATAGGGCCATTTAATTGAATTAAAAATGGGGCTTTATGTTAATCTTGATTTGAGTTTGTGAAACAATGTACTTAAGCTAACGATGCATTTAGTTGAATAGCAATTAGGTGTGACTGGAAGAATTGGAGATGATATAAAAAAACACCGAAGTGTCATATGTATTTTCAAATTAAGCTTATGGACAACTTGGAATTTGTGGGGTTAATCATAATAGTGAAATTCAAAACCGTCTTCTGGTTCGCCAACTTCATATCCCAATAATTTTGTAGCTCTATTCTTAAATATTGTAATCCATTCATCCCATTCTTCTGATGGTAACTTAGCATAGAATTGTAATCCACTTGATTCAATACTTACTTCTATTAATTTATCATCTGAACCATACCACTGTGGACAGCCGTTTACAAAGTTGTTCCAGTTAGGCATTTCTCTATATAAACGCTCCAACTTATCCCAAACTTCTTGTGGAGCAGAATAATGAATATTCAAATTAATATTGTATATTTCCATATGTTCTCCTTTTAATATATTGTTTTACTGTGGGTCAACTGTGATAAAAACACTTTTTAATCCGTCATCCGTATATAAAAACTCCATTTGTAAACACATATCTGCCAATTTTGAATTTGAAGTTAAAGCATAATCAACAGCAAATCCACTATTATCATTGAATTCATAGAAGTTGATTTGTGAATATTCGTATTTTGGGTGGAAATTACATGGAGCGCCATATTCATCAAATGAATCAAATCCATTTAAGTTTAATGTTTCTTGAACATAATAGAATAACTCACCAATATCATCCACTTCACATTCATCCACATAATTTAAAATGTTTTCATATTCTTTATTGTGCATTACTTTTAATATATTAGTAATAACAGTTAAAGCATATTGTTTATCTTCATTTTTCATAGTGAACCTCCAAATTCTAATTTGTCTTTCTATTCAACTGTATAATATCATAAATTTGTGAGAAAATTCACTTAAACTAACGGAGTGCTTTAGTTCAATAACGATCTTCCACAATCTGGCGCGATCATGGAAGAAGCCAATGATTATTTATTGTAGTATTGTGGTAGATGTTGTAGTAGTAAATGGGTTCTATGTTGTCCAAAAAGGATAGATGTAAACAGGTATAATTCCTGTTCATCTATCCTTTTTTTACCCACTATAATGTGTGATATTTTAATAAAATACATGATAATTAAGTTCTATATTTATTCTCACCTGCTTTTTGTTAATATTGATATTTTTTGCGCGTCAGCAGCAAAATAGCGATGGCAGGCACTGTACAAATAAGCATGGCTGCAAAGGACAGG
The DNA here is from genome assembly GCF_038630385.1 of Lysinibacillus sp. FSL L8-0126. Taxonomy (NCBI): domain Bacteria; kingdom Bacillati; phylum Bacillota; class Bacilli; order Caryophanales; family Bacillaceae; genus Lysinibacillus; species Lysinibacillus sp. FSL L8-0126. Next base: position 3,728,341 of record NZ_CP152028.1, read on the forward strand.
CCAGGAGATATTTCGTATAAATATCCCCCTAAAAACGTAAGGATTGCTGTACTTAAGCCCATGGCTAATGCGGAATAGAGACCTTGTGCATTTGGAATTTGTTCCTTTGGTAGAGCTTTCGTTAAGTAGCGGATAAAAGCGAAATGTGCTAGTGCAAAGGATAATGCATGCAAGGTTTGTGAAGCAATAAATACCCAGACATTCGGGAACATAAAGATAAGTAACCAGCGCAGGGAAGAGCCGCTTGCTGCTAAGAGCAATAATGACGATGAACGCCACTTCATCAATAATGTATCGGCCTTCATAAAGTATAGGATTTCGCAAATTACTGCGATGTTAATAATCATGCCCATATAGAATGGGTCAACCTGTAAGTCTTCTAAATAAATATAACCATAGCTATAATAAGAGGCATGTGCACCCTGTAATAAAATTACGATAAATAAGACAATCGGGAAGCCCTTGATAGTCCATAAAGTCTTCATCGATAATGATTTCGCACGTTGTTCTTTTGTTGGCAAAACAAGTAATTCCTTTGGAGTGGCTAATTGCTGCATAAGTAACATGCCAATCAACCCAATAATCATGCTCCAAAAGATAATGTTTTTGCCGAAAACGCCCGTCAACATACTAATAATTAATACAGCAATCACAAACCCGAAGGAACCATAGGAACGGCTTTTGCCGTAGTGAATATTGCCATGCTGGACAAGCGTTGCTGCACTACTTTCCACAGCAGGTAATAGTGCTGGATAAAAGACACTAAATAAAATGGTCACGATTAATAATGCGATAAAGCCAGTGCTTGGAATATAAAGTAATGCAGTTAGTAGAGCACCTACTGCTAAAATCGTAATAAGACGTTTATTGTGTACATATTTTGCAAGGGTTGGAAAGAAGAAAAGATTGGACGTGGCACGAGCTAGTAGCCCACAGCCCATTACAACACTTGCCTGCGATACTGTCAGATGTTTTGCATCCACAAGCCAACCTGTCCAGTAGGGTAAGAAAATGCCCCAGGTGATGAAAAATGTAAAGAAATTCTGAGAAAGCCATCGTTGATTGTTCATATAATTACCGTACCTCCATTAACTAAGTTGAATAATAGCATGTTCATCGCTACAATAATGTGAGATATCTCATATTTTTTAGAGGGGAGAGTAAAAAATGCATATTCTAACAGCTGAAGCACGTACCCAATATCTTGAAAAATATCCGATAGATGATTTTTTCTCATTTGCTATCGATCCTTATCTGGAAGTGTGTCAATTTGACAAAGGAGAGTGGATTTTTCAGGAAGGCTCCTTTCCAGATACATTGTATTACATGATAGAAGGCAAGGCGAAGCTCTATATGACGCATAAAAATGGCAAGGTTTCACTAATTGAATATTTGGAAGCTCCTCGTTTTATGGGGGAAATTGAATTGCTTAATGAGGCGAGGTATACAAAGGGGATACAAACTGTTACCAAGACAATTTGTTACTCCATTACACAGGCATGTAAGGAAAAGTTACTTGTGGATGCCTTGTTTTTACGTAGACTTTGTGTGTTTCTAGGGGAAAAAGCCACGAACATGACATCTAAATATACACAAAATCAAGCATATCCGTTTGAGAATCGCTTAGCAGCCTTTATTCAATTATCTGCTGATCAAGGTGTCTATAAGGAAAAGCATACGGAAATCTGTGAGTATTTAGGGGTTTCTTATCGCCATTTATTATATGTATTGGCACAGTTTTGTGAAGAGAAGATATTAGAAAAACGTAAGACAGGCTACCATATTATTGATGAAAAGCGTCTTGCACAGTTGGCTCAGGAGATACAATAGCGATGGACTTGCAGGAGATCGTGCTAGAAGGAAGCGCCCGATTAAGTTAGCAGAACGCTTACGAAGTACCATGTCAGACTTCATATAAAGAAGTCTGGGTTTGGCTTGTTGTATTCACTTTTTTTAATGAACCAGCGAGCGATGTCCTTACCACTATGGTAGAAGTCTACCTCATGCACCTTATTTTTTTGGATGGTGATGTCTAGCGTGTTTTCCATAACGTCAAAAGGTAAAACACCGATACATAAAGGATTGTTTGGTAAAAGACTTTCATGTGGTTTACGAACAGTTTGTTTCGCTTCAAGGTGCTTGTTCGCCGTATTATTTTGTGTCATATGGAATGCAAGTAGTTCTCCTTGTGCCAATGCCGTGCTTGATGAGTAACCAGTACTTTTCATTCAACATGCCCCCTTTTGTCGTTACATTTATTGTACAAGACTGGTTGGAAAAATAGCCGTTATTTACAAGGCTTTTACAATAACTTTAAGATTCATGGAATATTTAGTAATTTGTAACCGCATTCATACCGTTTTTGGATAAAAACCATAGAAAACTGATATAAATTCTTTTTGAAAAACTCATACTCAAACTATTGTGAATTTTTCTAACACAAAGTATTATTGTAATTAGATTTAACGTGAAAGTTTTCACAAAGTCACGAAATCGTTAGGAGGAATTTTAATGAGTGCAATTCGAGTAGGTATTGTAGGATATGGAAATTTAGGACGTGGTGTGGAGTATGCTATTTCACAAAATCCAGATATGGAAGTAGTAGCGGTGTTCACACGTCGTGATCCTTCAACAGTAAACGTAGCAAGCAATGCGAGCGTATATTTAGTAGATGACGCCGAAAAATTCCAAAACGACATTGATGTCATGATTTTATGTGGTGGCTCTGCAACGGATTTACCAGAACAAGGACCACATTTTGCACAATGGTTTAATACAATTGATAGCTTCGATACACATGCGAAAATTCCTGAATTTTTCGATGCTGTAGACGCAGCTGCACAAAAATCTGGTAAAGTGTCTGTTATCTCAGTTGGATGGGATCCAGGTTTATTCTCCTTAAATCGTCTACTAGGAGAATCCGTATTACCAGTTGGTACAACATATACATTCTGGGGCGATGGTTTAAGTCAAGGTCACTCAGATGCAGTACGTCGTATCGAAGGTGTTAAAAATGCTGTTCAATACACATTGCCAATTAAAGAAGCTGTAGAACGTGTACGTAATGGTGAAAACCCTGAATTAACAACACGTGAAAAACATGCACGTGAATGTTGGGTTGTGTTAGAAGACGGTGCAGATGCTGCAAAAGTGGAACAAGAAATTGTCACAATGCCTAACTATTTCGATGAATATAACACAACAGTTAACTTCATCTCTGAAGATGAATTTACAGCAAACCACACAGGTATGCCACATGGTGGTTTTGTCATTCGCAGTGGTGACAGTGGAGCAAACGATAAACAAATTCTCGAATTCTCATTAAAACTTGAAAGTAATCCAAACTTCACATCTAGTATATTAGTGGCTTATGCACGCGCTGCGCATCGTCTAAGTCAAGCTGGTGATAAAGGAGCGAAAACAGTATTTGATATTCCATTCAGTCTGCTTTCACCAAAATCAGCTGCTGAATTACGTAAAGAATTACTATAATCATAGAAAATCACCCGATTATCATTCATTTGATTATCGGGTTTTTTATTTTTGCCATTCATTCGATAAAATATGGTAAACTGTCAATAATTTAATAATCTGAATTTTTGTGAAAAAATGGAGCTATTGTAACCTTACACAAATTTGGAGGTTATCATTAACATGACAGATATTATTATTCAATCAAAATGTATGGCACCAAGTCCATCCACTCATTGTATCAATAGAGCCGCACTTATGAAGACATTAAAGAAGAGCCATCACCATACTTGTACATTTATTCATAGTGGTGCAGGGTATGGTAAAACGACCATCCTCACACAATTTCTCTCGAACGAAGCGAATAAATTCTCTTGGTATAGTATTTCCGAAGAAGATGATAATTTATTACCCTTTTTAAGACATCTTTTTTTTAGCATACAGCGAGCTGTGCCGAATTTTGGTCCTACATTCGATGAGTGGAATCAATTGTCACGCTTCCCTAAAATGGAGGAGCTGAATCGCTGGTATAAGCTTTTTGTCAATTGCCTATGTAGCATAGAGGAGCCATTTCTAATTGTCATTGATGATTTTCATTTAGTGGACCACGTCTTTCCAATTAATTATTTTATGGAGAAAGTTATTGAATTTGCTCCACCAGCGATTCATTTTATTATCGCATCTAGAACATTACCGAATTGGGATATTATGAGAAAATTAAAGCTGCAAAAGAAGTGGCTAGTGATCAACGAGGACGAGCTGGCCTTTTCAACTGAGGAAATTGCTGTTTTTTTTGAAGAATATGTAGACGTGCATTTATCCGATGCTGAAATGGCCAAGATATTGGAGATCACAGAAGGCTGGGCCATCAGTCTTTCCTTGTTAGCAGAGCAATGGCATCATGTTTCTTTAGATTATTGGCTAATGATTTCTCCGAATGATCTTTTCACCTATTTGTCAGAAGAGGTTTATAGTAGGATGACTGCAACGGAGCAAGAGACCATTTTAAAACTAGCTATTTTTCCTACATTTTCAGCGGAGCTATTGGAAGATTTTTATGGCTTTGAAATGGCACAAATGTTGAATACTTTATCACAGCGTCATTTATTTATTCAACCAGTGACAACAGATGGTTTATACCGCTTCCATGCTTTGTTTAGTCGGTTTTTAGAAATGAAATGGCGTCAGCATACAAGTTGCTATACGGACCTTCATAAACAAGCGGCATTCTATTATATGGAACGGCATAATATTCAAGCTGTGCTTTATCATGCCTTTAAAACGAATGACCATGATTTTTGTGGAGAGCTATTACAGCGTCATGCAGAGCCATTAGTACGTGCTGGACAATTTGAATGGTTATTAGAAAAAATCAATCGATTTACTGTACAAGAAAAAGATACATTTTATAGATTATATTATTTTGATGGCGAATGCCATCGCTACCGTGCTTATTATGAAAGGGCGAAACAATCCTACGACAAGTGTGCAATGATCGCACAGCAGCAGCAGGATCACCTATTTATGACAAAATCTCAAGCAGGTTTGGCACATATTTACTTAGACACTATACAGCCTGCATTAGCAGAGCCTTATTTAGAAAAAGCATTAGAGCTTGCCAAATATACCCCCTTACTAAAAGAGGAATTATTAGAACTTCAACGGCAATATGCTGAAAACTTAGTGAACTTAGGGAAGGCCAAGGGTGCACAGTTATTTATGGAGGACGTGGCATTGCCAGCGGATGTCATGCAACGAGCGAATGTGGATGTCCGAGTTTTACTACGGACTGGGCAATTACGAGAGGCGAAGGAATTATTAGCACAGCGCCTTGAATTGCCACCTCAGCTTGTGGCAACCCATCGTGAAAGTGAACTACTAGCAGCATTTGTCTATGCATTGTTAGGACAAGGAAAGGAAGCTTGGTATGCAGCCCAGCATGGGATACGCAGGGGGTTAAGAGAGAAGTCTATTTTTATAGAGGCGGTTGGTTATATCAGAAAAGCACATGCGCTACTATTAATGGATTTCCCAGATTATCAAGGGGCATGTCAAGCCTATGAAAAAGCGTTGACTTTATTGAATGCCATTAATATTTCTCGAGTTAAGGCCGAACCTTATATGGGGCTAGCGATTGCTAAACATTATTTAGGAGATATAGTAGCGGCTAAGAAATACTTGGCATTGGGCTTACGAGAAACCGAGCAAGTACAAGATGCTTGGATGACAGGCCTCATTCTTTTAGCGGAAGTGAAAATCATTCTCTCCCAGCAAGAAACAGAACGAGCGAAGCAATTAGTAAGGAAGGCACAACAACTATTTCAGGAATGCGGAGATCGCAATGGCTTGATGCATGTTCTATTCTATCAATCCGTTATCGCGTTTCAAGAAAATAATAGAGACCAATTTCATCCGTATTTTCAACAGTTTGCGCAATTATGTTTGGCAAATGGCTATGACTATTTTTTACAAAGGAAAATGATACTTGGTCCAAGTGATCGAATGATTTTCTATGAGCTATTGCATTTTAGCCAAACAGGAGGTGTGGAACATGCAGCCATTCTTACATTACGAAGCTATTTTCAAGTGGAGGACAGTATCAATTATCCGCATGATGCAATACAAATCAATCTTTTTGGGAGTTTAAGTTTAATTCGAGCACAAAGAAAGCTCGAAGATAAAGAATGGCAACGTGATAAATCGAAGGAATTGTTCGTGTATCTATATTGTCATCGCAATCGTTTTACACCAAAGGAAGAAATAGCGCAGGCATTATGGCCAGACCGCACTGTCGAGTCTTTAGATCGGGATTTTAAAGTGGTCTTAAATACATTATTAAAAGTGTTGGAGCCACAACGACATGCAAGGCAGGAGAGCTTTTTTATTCAACGTAAGAATAATATGTATCAGTTGCAAAATATTGCCTTTCTCCAAATTGACGTGGAACGATTTCACTATTATTACAACCTAGGAATGGAGGAATTTGATCCACAGTTGTCCGATGAATGGCTACTGTTAGCGGAAGCGAGTTATCCAGACGCCTTATATGCAGAAAAAAAGCAAATCGACTGGCTTACTCAAGATCGCGAAAAGCTACAATTTTTATATATAGAAGTTCTAGAACGTTTGGCACAAAATGCCACAAGGCAGCAGCAATATAAAAAAGCCATCCACTATGCAGAGAAAATAATTGGAGAGGATGCACTATGGGAGGAGGGCTATCGCCTGCTTATGTACAGCTACTACCAACTCCAAAACCGTTCTCTAGCATACAAATGGTACGAAAAATGTGTACAGCAGTTACAGAGCGAATTAAATACAACCCCTATGGAGTCGACCATGGCTGTCTATGATTTAATTATGGGATAGCTAGTGCCGTCGTTTAAATGAGGGAATCTTATTCGGGTGGTACTACTTTGTAGTGTAGGGAGAGCCACTCATAAGTAGAAATGAACTATATGAACAAGTTAAAAAAAGCAACATATTTAAATGCCATTTTGTCAGACAAATAAAAGGCTGGCCACAATTTGCAGATTGAACAAGATGAGTGAATGGTTGAATCGTGTAGAAGGAGAGATGAATTAAAGTGATACTTGCAAATGAAAAATTATTTTTAAGGGAATTCACGCCACATGACTGGATTGATGTTCATAAATATGCCTCACAGGAGATTGTTTGTAGGTATCAAACATGGGGACCGAATACAGAGGAGGATTCAAAAGAATTCATTCAGGATGCACTCGATGAAGCAAGACAAACACCAAGGGAAAGATATGTTTTTGCTATTATTTATCAAGAAACTTTAATAGGTTCGGTTGAGATAATGATTAGGGATTTCACGAATAAGGTGGGGGAAATTGGCTATATTGTTAACCCTGACTATTGGGGGAAGGGAGTAGCAACGCAGAGTGCTAAATTAGTGATCACTTTCGGTTTTGACACATTAAAGCTCCATCGTATTTATGCAACATGTGACCCAAGAAACATTGGATCATCAAAGGTTTTAGAAAAGGTTGGAATGGCCAAAGAAGGAATATTACGTGAAAATATGTTAATGAAAGACGGTATTTGGCGAGATTCCTTCTTGTATAGTGTATTGAAGCAGGAATGGTCTTCATGAAGCGTACTACAGAATGCAGTTTGAAACACTAAAAAATAGTTCCTAATACAAAAGACAAAAATGTTGTATATTCAACGTTTTTGTCTTTCTTTTTACCTGATGTAATTAGTAGCGTAGCGATAAATCTTTTAACACTTTTAAATTTTTAATAAATAATTCCATAACATCGATACAGAAAAATGCTTTGTACTTTTGTGCAAAGCATTTTTTGTAACTAATTTGTAACTGGACTTTTGTATAGTGTTGTCATAGCAAGAAAGCGCTTTCTATGGAGCTTATTTTAAAGGGGGTTATAGGATGAAGAAGCGGTGGTATTGGTTTCTTTTAGTAATGTTGGCTGTGGTGCTGGTAGCTTGTAGTGGGGAGGATACGAAGGATGATGCAACAGATGCAGATTCCTCCGATGGTGAGACAAAAGCGGTGACGGCGGAAGGAGGCACGATTAAGATTGGGGTGCTTGCTTCGTTAACGGGGGCGCTTGAATCATATGGGAAGCAGACGCAGCGGGGATTTGATTTAGGGATTGAGTATGCGACTGGTGGGACGATGGAGGTCAATGGTAAGAAAATCGAGGTTGTGTATGAGGATACGGAGACAAAGCCAGAGGTGGCCGTGCAGAAAGCAACAAAGCTATTAGAAGATGACCAGGTTGATTTTTTAGTAGGTTCTTCAAGTTCTGGTGATACCCTTGCTGTTCTACCGCTGGCGGAGGAGTATGAAAAAATTATGGTGGTGGAGCCTGCGGTGGCTGACAGTATTACAGGTTCTGAGTTTAATGAGTATATTTTCCGTACAGGTCGTAATTCATCACAGGATGCCTATGCAGCCGCGGCGGCTATTGCTGGTAAAGGTGTGAAGATTGCTACATTTGCCCCAGATTACTCGTTTGGCTGGGATGGGGTGAATGCGTTTAAAACGGCAGCGGAGAAATTAGGTGCTGACATTGTGTTAGAGGAGTATGCAGACCCAGCAGCAACAGACTTTACGTCTAATTTACAAAAGGTGCTAGATGCTAAGCCTGATTATTTATTCGTTGTCTGGGCAGGAGCAAATTCACCATGGAATCAAATCGCAGATCTTAAAATTCAAGAAAAGGGCATTAAAATTTCAACGGGAGCACCTGATATTATAGCGCTTCAATTTATGAATCCATTGGTTGGTATGGAAGGTTTTTCGGTGTATTACCACACACTACCGCAAAATGATGTAAATAAATGGTTAGTTGAGGAACATCAAAAACGTTTCAATGAAGTACCTGACTTATTTACACCTGGCGGCATGTCTGCGGCGATTGCCATTATGGAGGCATTGAAAAAATCGGAGGGAGATGCAGATGCCAACAAGCTGATCGGCATAATGGAGGGGATGTCATTTGAGACACCAAAAGGTACGATGACGTTCCGTGAAGAGGACCATCAAGCCCTTCAATCGATGTATTCAATTCGCTTAGAGCAACAGGATGGCGTGGATTATCCAGTACCCGTACTTATTCGGGAGTTAAGTCCTGAGGAAACAGCACCACCTGTTATGAATTAAACAAATGAGAGGCAGCATGGCTGTCTTTCTACATAACTATTAGAGGAGAAGGGAGTAGAGGATGGAGCCAATACTACACACAGACAATTTAACGATTCAGTTTGGGGGACATACGGCGGTGGATTGCGTTAATTTTCAAATGCCTGAAAAGCATTTAAAGTCCATTATAGGGCCGAACGGTGCTGGGAAAACAACATTCTTTAATTTGATTAGTGGAGAGCTAAAACCAACTGCGGGTGATGTTTATTTTAAAGGGCAATCACTTGCCCAAAAGTCGGCCATCGAAAGAACACGTATGGGGTTGGGTCGATCCTTTCAAATCACGAATGTGTTTCCAAATTTAACGGTTCTCGAAAATGTTCGTTTAGCCGTGCAGTCAAAGGAAAAGATTCGTTATCAGCTATTTCGACACTACAAAAGCTATAAGGCGATTACCGACAAAGCGGAGGAGCTATTATCACTCGTTTTACTCGACAATAAACGGGACGCCCTGACAACGATCCTATCACACGGAGAGAAAAGAAAGCTTGAGATTGCCATGCTACTTGCGTTGGATACGGAAATTCTGCTACTCGATGAACCAACAGCTGGTATGTCTTTAGAGGAAGTACCTACGATTTTAGAGGTCATTCGGACCATTAAAAATCAAGGGAATAAAACCATTCTGCTCATTGAACATAAAATGGATATGATTTTAGATTTATCGGATTCCATTATGGTGTTATTTAATGGTCAGCTACTAGCAGATGGTTCACCCGTGGAAATTATGAATAATGATACCGTACAACAAGCATATTTAGGAGGGCTGTACGATGACCACCTTACTGACATTAAATGAGGTTCACACGCATATCGGCCAATATCACATTTTGCAGGGAGTTAATTTTGAAGCGAGGGAGGGACAGGTTAGCGTACTGCTTGGACGAAATGGTGCAGGTAAAACAACGACCTTGAAAACAATTATGGGATTAACACCTGCGACAAATGGCGAAATCGCCTTTCGCTCCCACTCCATTAAAAAAAGCCCAACATACAAGGTGGCTAAATTAGGGATAGGTTATGTGCCTGAAAATCAAGGGATTTTTGCAGATTTAACGGTAGAGGAAAATATGAAGGTAGCCATGTATAGGGAGGATACTGCCACGTTAGAGCGACAGCAATATGTGCTGGAGCTGTTTCCCGATTTGAAGAAGTTTTGGAAAAAGGCTGGCGGGCATTTATCAGGAGGGCAAAAGCAAATGCTGTCCATGGCAAGAGCCTTTATCAATGATAGCCAATTAATATTAATTGACGAGCCTTCCAAGGGGCTTGCGCCCATAGTGGTGGAGAAGGTGATGGAAGCGATTATGGAAATGAAAAAGAAAACGTCCATTGTTCTTGTTGAACAAAACTTTATGATGGCAAGCCGGATTGGTGATACCTATACTTTGATCGATGATGGCAGAACAGTAAATTCGGGCATGATGGAGGATCTGATTGTCAATGAAGAACTAAAACGCAAGTATTTAGGAATTGGATAAAGGAGGTGACCATCATTGGAGCTTTTCATCAATTTACTCATTAATGGCTTAGCAACAGGGATGCTGATCTTTCTGCTGGCGGCAGGTTTGACGTTAATTTTTGGCTTAATGGATGTGTTGAATTTTGCACATGGTGGATTATTTGTTTGGGGAGCCTATGCGGGAATCTTTACCTATATGTGGACAGAAAGCTTTATCGTAGGAATTATAGGTGCGCTTGTGACGGGCGCGTTACTTGGACTGCTTACAGAGAAATTGATTATTACGCCTGTTTACGGCAATCATATTCAGCAAATTTTAATTACGTTAGGGCTTATGCTCGTTTTGCAGGAATTCATCAAGGTGGTTTTTGGTCCAAATGGTGTGGCCGTGAAAACGCCGAGCTATTTAGCGGGAAGCTGGGAATTTGGTGACGTGATTATCATCAAATATCGCCTATTTATTATTGTTATAGGGTTTGTGATTTTTGGTGTTTTTCAATATATGCTGAAACGCACGAAGATTGGGTTGATCGTTCGAGCTGGTGTGCAGGATAAGGAAATGGCACAGGCTCTTGGTATTCATATTAAGCGTGTATTTCTATATGTCTTTATGGTGGGTGCGGCTCTTGCGGCACTTAGTGGAATGTTGATGGCTCCGTATTCGGGCGTCATCTATGCGGAGATGGGCATGGAGTACGCCATTTTAGGATTTATTGTCGTCGTCATTGGCGGAATGGGTAGTTTTTCAGGCTCATTGTTGGCTGCTATTTTAGTAGGGCTAGCAGGTAGCTTTATGGCTTATTATGTGCCTGTGCTATCACTAGCAGTCAATATGATTTTAATGGCCATCGTTTTAATTTTCCGTCCACAGGGGCTGTTTACGATGCGAAAGGAGCGAACATCATGAACAAGAAAATGTCCTTACGCTCTATCGCTTTTTTCCTGCTATTGGCGATTTTTATCGTACTCCCTTTTGTCAATGATTCAAGGACGCTGCTTATTTTACTGACACAAATTTTCATTTTTGGCATACTGGCGATGAGCTATGATATTTTGCTCGGTTATACAGGAATCGTTTCCTTTGGGCACGCTATGTTTTTTGGTATTGGCGCTTACACGACAGCGGTCATGCTCAAGCAAATGGATAACACCCTATTCATCTTTCTGTTGTCCATCGTGATAGGCATGGTAATAGCAGGCTTTGTTAGTTTTTTAGTAGGTTTATTAACCTTGCGCTTGAAAAGTCATTTTTTTGCGATGCTCACACTAGCCTTCTCGGGGTTATTTTTAGTAGTAGCTGAAAAGTGGCGCTCTGTCACGTATGGCAATGATGGCTTTACATTTCGAGCACCAGATATTTTTAGAGATCGGATGACCTTCTATTTCTTTGTGTTAGCAAGCTTAGTTGTCATCTTTTTAGCGCTCCACCGTTTTGTTAACTCGCCGACAGGTCGACTACTAATTGCTGTTCGGGAAAATGAACAACGGACGAAATCATTAGGCTTTAATACCTTGCACTATAAAGTGGTTGCCTCCGTTGTTGCAGGCATTGTTGCGAGCTTTGCAGGCTCCTTATATGCGATTTCTTTACGCTTTGTTAACACAAGTGTGATGGCGATGGATATTACACTCGATGCGCTATTAATGACGATTATTGGTGGAGTCGGCACTTTAGTAGGGCCATTACTAGGGGCAGCAGTGATTGAATATGCACAGCATGCATTATCAGGGCTAGCACGAGATTACCCTATTTTTGAACGTTGGATTATCTTCTTTGGGATTCTCTATATTTTAGCCGTTATCTTTTTCCCGAAAGGTATTATTGACTCACTAAGACTGCTGTTTTGGAAATGGCGAGCAAAGCTAAAGCAAAGAAAAAAGCCCGTAGCTCTGCCCCAGGAAAAGGAGCGATTTGAATGACTGTTGGTATTGTCAGTACAGGTATCTATCTACCTCAAAATAAAATGACTTCGCAGGACATTGCGGCTCTTTCAAATATTCCAGAGGACATTATCCGTCAAAAAATGGGTATTCATGAAAAGCCAATCCCTGGTGAGCATGATCATACCGTGCAAATGGGCATATGGGCAGCACAGGATGCGATAAAAAAAGCAAATCTGGACCCGAAAGATATTGATGTGATCATCTATATGGGTGAAGAGCATAAGGAATACCCACTATGGACAGCCTCCATCAAAATGCAAGAGGAGCTTGGTGCGGTTAATGCATGGGCATTTGATGTGCAATTGCGCTGTGGTACGACGATCATGGCATTGAAAGTAGCGAAAAGTTTAATGGCATCAGATGACACAATTCATACCATTCTGTTAGCAGGTGGCTATCGCAATGTGGATTTTATCGATTACAGCAATCCACGAACGCGCTTTATGTACAATTTGGCGGCTGGTGGAGGTGCCATATTGCTACAAAAAAACTATGAAAAAAATCAGCTTTTAGAGGCGGAAATTATGACAGATGGTTCTTTCTCAGAGGATGTAGTTGTACCAGTTGGAGGTACGAAAACACCGTTAATACCATTCCATTTAACAGAAAATTTATATCAGCTTGACGTTTTGGACCCGATTGGGATGAAGGAGAGGTTAGAACAAAAATCATTAAGCCATTTTTTGAAGGTTATTCGCCGTTCTCTAGCGAAAAGTGGATACAGTGAAGAACAGCTCGACTACTTAGCGATGCTGCATATGAAAAGGTCTGCACATGATTATATTTTAGCAGAGCTTGGCTTACAGCAGGAACAGTCTATTTACTTACAAGACTATGGACATATTGGGCAAATCGATCAAATATTGTCCTTACAGCTAGCTCAGGAGCAAAATCGTATTCAAGCAAGTGCTCTTGTGACACTAGTGAGTGCAGGCATTGGCTATGTTTGGGGGGCTATCACAATACGTTGGGGATAAGGGGGAAATGGTATGTTACAAACAATTCAACTAGCAAATGGTGAGACGATGGCATATCGCAAAAGAGCTGGAGGAAGTCATCTTTTAGTGTTGGTTCATGGCAATATGACTTCCTCTAAGCATTGGGATGTGCTGATAGATGCTTTAGATGATAAATATACCATCTATGCAATCGATTTACGAGGCTTTGGAGGTTCATCCTATCATCAGCCAATCTATACCATTAAAGATTTTAGTGATGATGTTAAGCTATTTGTGGATGCGATGCAATTGCAAAGCTTTGACATGATTGGCTGGTCAACTGGCGGAGCTGTTTGTATGCAGTTTGCAGCCAATTATCCAGGTTATTGCCAGCAATTAATCTTACTGGCCTCCGCTTCTACACGTGGCTATCCATTTTATACGGATTTAGGAACAGGCGATCCAGCCTGCTTTAAGCGAGCCTATAACTATGAAGATGTACTTGTGGATACATCGAAAACAAAGCTTATCCAAGGCTTTTATGACACAAAAAACGGCGAAGGTTTACGGTCGATATGGAATGCTTTAATTTATACCCATCAGCAACCAAACGAGGAAAAATACCAAGAATATATAGAGGATATGCTAACACAGCGCAACTTAGCAGAGGTGTATCATGCACTCAATACATTTAATATAAGTGCTGTTGACAATGATGTGACAAAAGGGTCACACGAAGCTCTCCTACTCCAGATACCGATTTTAGTACTGAGAGGGGATCGTGACTTAGTTATTACAGAGGAAATGAATGCGGAATTACTGCAAGACTTAGGCAAAACGGCACAGTTTGTTAGCTTAAAAGATTGTGGGCATTCACCATTGATGGATGATTTAGCACAATTAACAGCTGAAATCGAGGCTTTTTTAGAAATTGGAGGAAGACAGTATGCGTTTAAACAATAAAGTAGCCATTATTACAGGTGCAGCCAATGGCATCGGCTATGCGGCTGCCGAGCGTTTTATCGAAGAAGGGGCATGGGTGTTTATCGCTGATTTCGATGAGAAGGCAGGGAATCTCGCAGCTCAACAATTAGGAGGAAACGCTATATTTATACAGGTGGATGTGGCAAGTAGAGAGAGCGTTAACCAGCTGGTGACAGCAGTGATCGAACAGGCTGGACGCATTGATATTTTAGTGAATAATGCAGGTATTACAAGAGATGCAATGCTAACAAAGATGACAGATGACCAATTTCAGCAGGTGTTAGATGTCAATTTGACAGGCGTTTTTCATTGCACACAGGAGGTCATTCCCCATATGGTGGCAGCTGGAGGTGGCAAAATCATTAATACATCATCGGTTAGTGGGGTCTATGGCAATGTTGGTCAAACGAATTATGCAGCGACGAAAGCTGCCATTGTAGGGATGACCAAAACATGGGCAAAGGAATTAGGGCGTAAAGGCATCAATGTCAATGCAGTGGCACCTGGCTTTACAGAAACAGCTATGGTCAAAAAGATGCCTGAAAATATTTTGGCTCAAATGCGGGCAATCGTGCCGTTACAACGTTTAGGAACCCCACGGGATATAGCCAATGCCTATTTGTTTTTAGCATCTGATGAGGCATCGTATGTTCATGGTCATACGCTTCATGTAGATGGCGCCATTATGATGTGATGGGGGTGTCAAGATGTTTGTTGAGCAAGAATGGATTTTAAAACGTGCCGCCTTAACGCCTCATCACATCGCCTTGATTAATCTAGCGTCAGAGGAGCAATGGACCTATCAGCAATTATCAGAGGAAATCGGCAAATGGAGTCAATTTTTCGAGCGTCAGCAGCTAAAAAAAGGCAGTAGAGTCGCAGTTTTTGCGAGAAATCATATCCAACTTTTTGCTATTCTATTTGCCTGTGGGCTACGAGGGCTTATTTATGTGCCATTAAACTGGCGATTAAGTAGAGAGGAATTAACACAAATTTTGGAGGATGCGACCCCTTCCATTCTCTTGTATGAAGAAGAGAGTCATTGTTCTTTGGTGGTAGAAAAAATGTTTCCACTTCATCTCATCAAGCACGAGAAGGCAACGCTACCAAGTAGGCAAGACGTGGACTTGAATGATCCATGGCTAATGATTTATACCGGAGGCACAACAGGTCGTCCAAAGGGTGTTGTGCTATCCTTTCAGTCGGTCAATTGGAACGCAATCAATACAATTATTAGCTGGGGTTTACAGGAGAAAGATCGGACATTAAATTATATGCCGATGTTTCATACAGGTGGCTTAAATGCTTTATGCATACCTCTTCTTATGGTGGGAGGAACCGTCATCATTGGCGATAAGTTTGAAGCGGAAGCCGCACTGCGGGCAACGAATCAATATCAAACGACGATTTCCCTTTTTGTCCCAACGATGTATCAAGCGATGATTGCTACGGAATACTTTCGAGAAAATCATTTCCCCTCGATGAACGTATTTTTATCTGGTGGTGCCCCATGCCCACATCCCATTTATGATGTCTTTCATAAAAAGGGGTTATTCTTTAAGGAGGGCTATGGCTTAACAGAGGCGGGACCTAATAATTTTTATATTGCAAGAGAAGATGCTTACGCGAAAAAAGGGGCTGTTGGGAAAAGCATGCAGTTTAATGAGGCGAAAATCATTAATCAAGCTGGGCAAAGTTGTGCACCTCGTGAAGTGGGCGAGCTGCTAGTAAGAGGTAAGCATATGTTCCGTTTTTATTGGAATAACAAGCAAGAAACCGCCAATATCCTACAAGATGGCTGGTTAAAAACAGGTGATTTGGCGATGATGGATGAGGATGGTGATTTTTATATCGTCGGTCGTAGAAAAGAGATGATTATCTCCGGTGGTGAAAATGTCTACCCTCAGGAAGTGGAGCAATGTATGCTGCAGCATCCGGACGTACAGGAGGTTGCCGTGATTGGTGTAGCAGACAATTATTGGGGTGAGATTGTAACCGCATTTATTGTTTGTTGTCATCAAGTAGCGACTATCTTAGATGAGCTCAACGAACTGTGTCATCAACAATTAGGATGTTATAAGATTCCGAAACAAATCATTTTTTTAGACCAACTACCGAAAACAAGTGTTGGTAAAATTGATAAAAAGGCATTGCATAGGCTAGTCGATTCCACCTGCTAAGTATGATGAGTCTCTCTTAAATAAGAATTAAAAGTGAGGAACAAATGAATGGCACACGCATTAGTTATTGGTGGGACAGGAATGTTAGCTGACACAACCCTTTGGTTAGTGAAGAACGGATATGACGTTTCGGTAATTGGACGTAATGCCAATCGAATGGAATGTTTCATAAGTAAATCATCAAATCCATCACGTGGCACACCAATTTTAGTTGATTATCTTGATATAGCCTTATTAAAAGAGAAGCTAGAAGAAACGATAGCGCATAATGGACCCATTGAATTGGTCATTGCTTGGATTCACTCCTATGCTGAAACTGTATTAGAGAGCATAGCTAGTGAAATTTCAGGAATATGGAAGCTGTTTCATGTATTAGGCAGTAGCGCTAATCTAAATGAAATCAAAGATAAAATCCATCTACTTGATATCACTCACTATCGTCAAGTCCAGCCAGGTTTCATAATGGAAAACGGTCAGTCAAGATGGCTTACACATAAGGAAATTTCACAAGGAGTCATCGATGCTATTCAGTATGATCGATCTATCAATATCGTTGGCACGCTACAGCCTTGGGAACAACGCCCGTTATAAATAGGAAATAACCTTCGTCCAACTAGTGTGACGAAGGTTATTATTTTTTATCATCATAAACGATTGTGTTGAAAAGCATTTAGATGTCATATGGGATGTAAAATAATATCCCATATTTTTACATAAAAAATGCATTGTTTTTGATTCAAATAGTGGCGTACTAAGCTTTTAGAAGAATGCATGTTCATCTTAGGGCTCTTACTTTTGATTTCCTTAGACAGATTTTTCTTGTAAGCTTACCCTAATTTTTTCGCATCTCTTCCCATCAGACCAACATATCAGTAAAATAGAGAAGGTTAGGGGGATTGCATGTGAAAGATCAACGCTTTAAAATAGCGCATCGAGAGGCGCTTATTGGGATAGGACTAGTCCTTGTCAACTTTACGATTTGGTTTGGCTTTGCCTATGGATTAGGTTCGGGAGACCCCAAAAATTATTCATATGTCTTTGGTTTCCCTGCTTGGTTTTTCTATAGCTGTATTGCAGGGACAGGCTTTATGATCCTACTCATCTGGGTTGTAATGAAGCTCTTCTTCAAAGAGGTGCCATTTGATGATGAGGAGGGGGATCGCTAATGCACTGGCAAGTTGTATTTCCATTGCTATTATTTTTAATTATTATTTTCGGAATTGGTGTTTGGTCCAATAAGCATATTCGGTCCTCTAATTCATTCCTACAGGAGTATTTTCTTGGTGGTCGTGAAATGGGTGGTTTTATCCTGGCGATGACAATGATTGCTACATACGGCAGTGCGAGCAGCTTTATCGGAGGACCTGGTGTGGCCTATACGAAAGGGCTTGGCTGGGTGTTATTGGCAATGGCACAGCTGCCTGCAGGTTATTTTGTACTGATGATTTTAGGCAAGAAATTTGCTATTATTGCTCGTCGTTACCAAGCTATTACGTTAATCGATTTTTTACGAGAGCGCTACAAAAGCCATGTCATTGTCATTTTATCAGCCATTAGTATCATTGTTTTTCTATTTTCGGCTATGATGGCGCAATGGGTAGGTGGTGCACGCTTAATTGAGTCATTAACAGGCTTAAAATACACAACGGCACTATTTATTTTTGCGATTTCAGTGCTAGTGTATGTCATTATTGGTGGTTTCCGAGCTGTTGCTTTAACGGATACTGTGCAAGGTTCGATTATGGTCGTTGGCACAATTATTCTATTAATCGGCACTATTATTGCAAGTGGTGGCATCGATAATATTATGGCCTCACTTGTCGCTGAAAATCCTAATTTTGTGTCACCATTTGGAGCGCAAGGAGATTTAACACCATTGTATGTTTCGACATTTTGGATTTTAATTGGTGTAGGGGTTGTAGGGCTTCCGCAAATTGCTGTCCGTGCCATGAGCTATAAGGATTCTAAAAGTATGCACTTAGCCATCATTATTGGCACGATTGCCATCGGGACAATCATGTTTGGCATGCATTTAATTGGTGTATTAGCACGACCTGTCTTACCTGGCATTGAGATTGGTGATAAAGTAATGCCGCTTCTGACATTAAAGGTATTGCCACCATTTTTAGCGGGGATCGTCTTAGCTGCGCCAATGGCTGCTACCATGTCAACTGTCAATGCCCTGCTTATGCTGGTCAGCTCCACGGTTGTCAAAGATATTTATTTAAATTACATGAAGCCACAAGCTAGTGATGCAGAGATTAAACGTGCAAGCTTTGTTGTGACAACGGTTATTGGCTTAGCTGTTATTATCTTTGCGCTCAACCCACCCGATTTATTAGTGTGGTTGAATTTATTTGCTTTTGGTGGGCTAGAGGCTGTCTTTATCTGGACAGTAGTTTTAGGATTGTATTGGAAAAAAGCCAATAAATATGGTGCGATGGCGTCCATGATTACAGGCATGTCCTTGTATATTATGATTGATCGCTTTTATCCTTCCGTCTTTGGTATGCACACGGTTACGATTCCCATTGTTGCATCCTTCATTATTTTTATTCTCGTTAGCTTAGCCACAAGTCATAAATTCAAAAATGAGCAACTCATGATTTAAATCAAAGAACGCCGCAGATACAAGTCTGTGGCGTTTTTGTGTTTAATGAATCATAAAATCATAGGCATTTTTCGCAAGCAATGTCACTGTCACTACGATAAAGAGCGTACGAACAAAACCGCTTCCTTTTTTGATCGCCATTCGGGAACCAAGCATAGCGCCACCAATTTGAGCAATGCCCATCACGAAGCCATAAACAAAATGGATTTGACCTAAGTAGGCGAACATACAAAGGCCTGCCACGTTACTTGCCAAATTTAAAAACTTTGCATTTCCTGCCGCCTTTAAAAAATCAAAGCCTATCAACAAGAAGCTAAAGATTAAAAAAGAGCCTGTACCAGGTCCAAGAAACCCATCATAAAAACCAATGCCAAATAATAATCCCATAAATAATAGTAAGTGGGTTCTAGAGAGAGTTTTTACGCTAGAGACAGCGCCCCAATCCTTTTTGAAAATTGTATAAACCGCAACGGCTGCCAGCATCACGAGCATTAATGGCTTTAGTAATGCTGGATTGATTAAATGCACGGTCCATGCACCAAATAAGGAGCCGACAAAGGCAAGCGGGAAATATTTGAGAACGGATCGTATTTCAAGCTGACCAGAACGATAAAAGGAAATGGAAGATGTCAGTGAGCCCATTGTCCCGGCAAGTTTATTGGTTGCAACAGCAGCGGCTGGATTGAGGCCAGCAAACAATAAAGCTGGCAATGAAATTAAACCGCCTCCTCCCACTACTGAGTCGACAAAAGCCGCCAGAAATCCAAATGAAATTAACAGGATAAGAATATGTACATCGACTTCAAAAAACATATTACACCTCTTTTAAATTAGTTACTACTGAAATAGTAACTAATTTTAATTACGCTGTAAACCCTCATTTTTTCATTGGCAAATCTTCACAACAGTAGCCTATAATAAAGATAATGGAGGGATTACATGGAGGAATTAATCGCCCAGTTGAAAGACATGGGCTTTACAGAATATGAAGCAAAGGCCTATACGGCACTTGTGCAGCAAAGTCATGTTAGTGCCTATCAGGTCAGTAAAAATTCTGGTATACCACGCGCAAGAATTTATGATATTTTAAACGTCCTTGTAGAAAAGGGAATTGTGCTAAAAGAAGAAACGGCTGAACAAACGACCTATGCGGCTATGCCTGTGTCTGTGTTTTTACAGCAAATGCAGCAGCGCTGGCAATCGAATTTTACATCCATGAGTACGAAATTAGAAAAATTAGAGGAAAAAGTGCAGGAAGTGGAGCCAAAAGTAGTCATGCTAAAGGGCAAGGAGGCGATCATCAACTATTGCCAGTCACTTTTAAAAAAAGCCAAGAAAAAAGTGATTCTATCGATGTGGGAAGATATGTATGATACTTTAAGGGGAGATATTCAAGAAGTGGCACAGCATGTTCCTATTCATGGTATTACCCTATATGTAGGGGAACAGCTAGAGTCGATTGACCAGCATAGAGCTACACACTACACGAAAAAAACGTCTACACCACATTGGTTTATTTTATCGGTAGATGGTCAGGAAATGATTTATGGTCACTCTCCATCTACGCAAGAAATGGCCTTTATCACCAATGACCCTGTCCATATTTATTTGTTAGAGGATTATGTTTGGCATGACGTCCTTATCAATCGATTGGTAAAACGTGATGATCAGGAATTAGAAGACTGGATTGCTAAGGAGCGTAAAGCTTTTTTCTTAGAATAGTCATAAGGGAAGGGGAGTAACGTGAAAAAATTCGTGTTGCTAGGTTTAATGAGCTTATTAATGTTAGGAGCATGTAACGCTAAAACGCCTACCAAATCACTAATGATTCATGAGCTAACTGTCGTTCCAGACAATATTCAACAAAAAATTGAGGCTAATGATAAGATTCAATTATTGTATGAAGATGACTCTACGTATTATCTTGTTTATTATTCGAAAGGGAATGTGCTGGCAAGTATTGCGGCTGAAGAAAATAGTCAAGTCATCCAACTGAAAGAAGGTAGCGAGCAACGAAAAGTGGCTCAACCCTATGTATATAAAATCATCACCAAAGATCCTGAGCTATACACGATTGATTTGCGAATAAACGGCGAGAGTACGCCAATAGATCGCGTAACCTCTATATAAGACAAAAACCGAAATCCCATTAAATGAGATTTCGGTTTCTTTACAAGATATCTTAATAAAAGACTTTCTCTACATTGTATTTGGAGCGGAAAGTGTTAATCGCATATGTTTCGTAAATTTCACGTTCCATTGGATCTTCTACTTCATAGACCTCAATTTTGAACACTTCATCACGATGATTTTTCATCGGAGATACATTGTCCTCGAAATGCTTTTTAATACGTTGACGAATTTTACGTGCTTTGCCGACAAATAATAGCTCATTCTTGTCATTATAGAATAAAAAAATGCCGCCTTTATCACGTGTGATTTTATGGAAGTCAATAAAACCAAAGTATGGTGTGATAGGCACATCACCAGGTTTTACTTCTTGTTCACGTTGACGGATGACTACATCAGGTTTTGGAAATTCAATTTTAATCAAAGTATTCACGTTCCTCTCTGTTACTAAAGTTATATGGTAACATAAATACGGCATGTTTACCATAAATTTTAAATGTAGAAACACTACTTATAGCAAGCTTAGTGTACATCAAATAAACGAGGAACATGCATTTGAATCACAAAATATTCTATGAATTATTGATATTCTAACTAATTCATGCTACAATTCGATGTAATTAAATAATCTTATCAAGAGAAGCTGAGGGATTTGGCCCGATGACGCTTCAGCAACCTCTAACAATTGTTAGAAAGGTGCTAATTCCAGCGAAGGATTTTTCCTTTGAGAGATAAGAGTGGACGTGAAAAAATCCTTCTCATTCTATCTCGTATGGAATGAGGAGGATTTTTTAATTTGTCAGCAAGGTTTGCTAAAAGAGAGTGATCAAAGAGAGGGGAACGCAAGATGCCAATTAATATTCCGAAAAATTTACCAGCTGGAGAACATTTACGTGAGGAAAAAATCTTCGTCATGGAAGAGGACCGTGCGAAAACACAGCAAATTCGTCCGTTAAACATATTAATATTGAATTTAATGCCTGAAAAAGAAAAAACGGAGCTTCAATTACTACGTTTATTAGGGAATACACCGCTACAGGTAAATATCACCTTTTTAAATACGGCCACACATGAGTCGAAAAACGTCAGTAAATCACATTTACAGCTATTTTACACAACGTTCAACCAAATTCGTCACCGTCGCTATGACGGGATGATTATTACGGGAGCACCTGTAGAAAAAATGGCCTTTGAAGAAGTTAACTATTGGCGGGAAATTTCAGAAATTATGGACTGGTCCAAAAAGAATGTGACATCCGTTTTACATATCTGTTGGGGGGCACAGGCGGCACTGTATCATCATTATGGGATAGGAAAGGTAGAACTTTCAGCTAAATGCTCAGGTGTCTATTCCCATGTAATCACCGATTTAACAGTGGATTTAGTACGTGGCTTCAGTGATTTATTTACCGCTCCACATTCACGCTATACTTCTGTTTCGATCGACGAGGTTCGCAATCATCCAGACTTACGATTATTATCCTATTCAGAGGATGCAGGTGTGTTCATCGTCCAATCAAAAGATAATAAAAACATTATGATTACAGGGCATCTGGAGTATGATGCGACAACATTAGCCGATGAATATAGCCGTGATGTCGCAAAGGGCATAGATATCGCTGTTCCTGTGAATTACTTCCCGAATGATGATCCATCACAGGAGCCAATGAATACATGGCGTGCCCATACGCATTTATTATTCTCTAACTGGTTGAACTACTATGTTTACCAAGAAACACCATACGAATGGGATTTTGTAGATGAAATTGAATATCATATTTAATTAATAAAAAGTCTAATTTCTTTTCTCACCATAAAAGAAATTAGACTTTTTGATTGTCATTCGTTGTTTCTGTATTAGGCGTTTCGGTACTTTGAGCTTTGGTTTTGCGATTTCGTATAACTGCGACAATCAATAAAAGTATCGGTAATAAAATGGTGATTATAAAAGAAAAGATTGGCCAAATTTCATTATTGTAATTGGTTGAATGTACAATGTCTGGATGAATAATTTGAGAAAGCCCAATGACAATTAGACCCATCGGTAATATGAGAGGGCGATGATCCTTGATTTTTAAAATTTGCGCAAGACCGACAACAGTCGTATAGAAATACATAAATGTGCGAATATAAATGGATGAAATCCACATAAAGGCCATGATGATTTCAATGCGCTGCAAAAAATTCCCTATCGATATTCTTTGCGCTAAGGCATAGCTAGGAAATGTTCTAGATGACGTATTCTCAGGTCCTAAAACAAGAATCGATAGCACAATCAACGTAATTAAGACGATGCCACCGAGGATTGTCCCAAAATATAACCCTTTCTGTGCAGATGGCTGTACATTGACACCAGCAGGATACAGTATTAATAACACCAGTAATGGAAAGGAAAAGATACTCATAAAGCGTGCAATACTATAAAGCATAGATGTTTTGGTTGCTTCTAATAAGGGTTGAATGTTCTCAAAATGAATTTGAGGCGTAATACAAACCATAAAAAAAATAAAAATAAAGACAAATGCTGGAAAAATAATTTCTGCTGAACGGGCAAAGGTCTCAATGCCTAAATAAGCAGCGTACATAATGATAATACTAAACATCAAGGCAAATGCTAATGTCGGAGTCTCCGGCATGACTTCGGTTTTCATAAAAATACCGATAAAATAGAGTAATTCTCCAGCAGATAGAAAGGTTAAGATTAGGAAACAACTGGCTGTGATTTTTCCAAAAAAACGACCAAGAATTTTTTCATTTGCCTCTACAAAATTAAGTGACGGTGTTTGGTTGGCTAGTGTTAAAAATAATTTAACGGCCAGCAGGCTAAGGACAACTCCAATGCAGGCGGCAATCCATGCATCTTGCTTAGCGGCACCCGTAATACTAGAAGGGATAATTAAAATTGCCGTTCCGATAGAATAGAGGAATGTAATGATTGTAAATTGTCTTGAACTAATAATCTCTTTTTCCATCGAGCAACCCTCCATTTTTTATCCTTCTATCTATTTTGTTAATGACACAATATAATCTTTAATTGGTGTAAAGATAAAGGTAATCAAATCCAATGGGCTTGGAATATGGATTTTTAGCGCATTTCCCATATTCAAAGCCGTTCCGATGAGAAGCAAAATAGAAAATACGACAATGGTTTTTGAATCATGCTGCTTTTTTAGCTTTGGTATAAAAATAAGTGCTAGGATCATTGAAATGATAAAGATGGCTACAGCTAGCACCATTTCGTTACTCCTCCTTTGGCTTGTTTAATAATGAATTTTGCATCGTACCTAAACCTTGTGTCGTTACTTTCACTTGCACATCTACCGCCAAATCTGGAAAGATGGAAGCCCACTCATCCTTAATTTTTTTCCACTGTTTTGGATCTGCACGATGTAAGGCATCACCGAAACCAAACACATCAACCTCATATTGCTGTTGTATTTTCTCCAATGTTTTTTGAATTCGTTCATCAATGCCCTTAGCTGTTTTTTTATTGACATAATCAATGGATTTATTTTTTGTAAGATCGATATCACATTCGACCTCTCCTATGTTCTGCTCAACATTAATACGGACATCAATTTTCGGCATTCCGTTATCAAAAGACCCTTTCACTTTTGTTGTGGATTGAGTGATTTCAGATGATAGAGTTCCTTTCTTTGGGCAGGCTATGATTTCGATCGTACTCTGTATTTTATCATTCAGGAAACTAACGCTTTTACTTTCTCCCTCAGTCAATAGCCCAATATATTTATCCCCTTTAAAGACCGCTAATCCTGCATACTGCAACAGCACAGGCGTTTTAACTCGTTGCACATTTGTTTGATCTACACCTAATTTCTTATCACCATGTACTTCAATAGCAGTAATTAATGCCCCTTTATGTTTATTCGTTAATGTATTGACTAACTCATCTATATTGACAGCTATTGTGGCGCCCCAAGCTTTTTCAGAGACATCAAGGGAATTTAACATTTTATTAGCGGGTATCTTTTCAATGGGCGTTAGTACATTTAACACTTCCTTCGCTGTCGCTTCATGAGACATAATGACATCGAAATCCTTACGAAATTCATGGTCCCTTACAATTAAATCAAGTGAATCACTAATTCCTTCTTTTGCTAGATCTTCCCCTAAAACAACCACTTGAAGATGGGCAAAATACGGTTTTCGGGCAGCGTTGGTTGTCATTTTTCGAATTGCCTCAAAGATGGTCTCGCCTCTCGAATGATAGCTAACGACAGGAGAGCGTTGCGTGGAAGCCTGTCGCATCGAAATTTCACTTGGATCAACAATTTGAACGGTAATCTCATATTCTTCGTCTATTTTGTCAATACCCAGTGCTACGACAATGGCTAATTCATTTAATTCACGCTTACTCCAGCAGCCACTTAACAGTAAAGTGAGGATACATAGTAAGCAAATCACTTTTATTTTTGCCATATTCCATTCCTCATTTATCCAGTAGTTATTTCCTGCCCTTTACATTGACATATTTATGTCCTCTAACAATATTTTTTTGATTAACTAAACGAGGTCGTGTTAGTAACTTTCTACGAGGGAACAAAAGAAAGGCATCCTTTTGATCCTTTAAAACTAACGGTGCAAATGGACTTAAATAAGGTACACCAAATGAACGAATACTACATAAATGGAGAATAATGACCATAATACCGAACATAACACCAAATAAACCAAACATAGCTGCTAAAATCATTAATGGGAAACGTAACACACGAATCGTATTCGACAAACCGTAGGCAGGGAAAAGAAAACTACAAATTGCTGTTAAAGCTACAATAATGACCATTACAGCAGATACCACACCCGCATCAACTGCCGCTTGACCAATAACTAAAGTACCGACAATAGACACCGCTGGGCCGATTGTTCTAGGCATACGAAGCCCAGCCTCCCTTAATACCTCAAAGGCAATCTCCATAATGAGTGCCTCCACAACTGCGGGGAAGGGAACGCCTTCTCTTTGTGAAGCAATACTAATCAACATTGGTGTTGGCAGCATTTCCTGGTGAAAGGTAGTTATAGCCACATATAAGGATGGCGCGACTAATGCCAGACCGATGCCAAAAAAGCGAAGTATGCGTACAAGTGAGCTAATCATCCAATGCTGATAATAATCCTCCGCTGATTGCAAAAAGGATGTAAATAACGCTGGTACTACTAAGACAAAGGGAGTACCATCAACTAGAATCGCCACTTTGCCATCTAATAATTCACCAGCGATAACATCTGGACGTTCTGAATTGTAAACTGTTGGAAACATAGAGTTTTTAGAGTCTTGAATAAAATCCTCTATATAGCCACTTTCCAGTATGCCATCGATATTAATGCGGTCTAATCGGGCTAATACCTCTGCGACGATTTTGTCACTGGCAATGCCATTTATATACATAACCGCTACATCTGTTTGTGTCACATCACCGATAACTCGTGACTTTATCCAGAGATTCGGGCTTTTTATTTTGCGACGGATGAGCGCTGTATTGGTACGTATGGTTTCTGTAAAGGATTCCCGAGGACCTCGAATAACAGATTCAGTCGATGGCTCTGTAACGGCTCGATCCTTTGCACTTCTGGTACTTGTCACAATCCCTTCTGCAAACCCATCTAATAAAATAACCGTTTCCCCATTGAGAATGGCATTGTAGAGTGTTGTGAAATGCTCGATATTCGACACATCCCCAACTGTTAAATAGGAGTTTCGTACATATTGATTAATGGTCGTTATTTCAATGTCTTGTTCTTCCTCGATATTTGCCATAAGCTTATCAATAACAGAATCGGAGATTGTCGTTTTATCTGACAAGCCATCAATCGAAATGATAGCGATGTTATGAGGGGTAGATTCACCAATTGTGATTTCACGTATGATGATGTCATTACTGTGACCAAGCGCCTGTTCAATGATTTTTTTATTTTTAGCTAGGGATGTATACAACAAATCGTTTGTATGGGATGGGGAGGTATCGATATTGTTAGACATAGACATGTGTTTTCCTCCTCAAATATACGCTCATTATTTATAGAGTGGACAATTTTTTTGAGAGATAAACGAGGTGAGGGTGAAAATCTAACTATTGGCATGATGGAGCCAAATAAAAAAACAGTCTATCCTTTCATGGACTGAAAGGATAGACTGTTTTATGTACGATAGTCATATTGCAATTCATCATTACTAGCATCAACGTCAACATGTAAGTTGTGATCGTTAAAGAACCAGAGATCTTTCTCATCAATGTAATAGGTTACATCATCAACCACTGTCTGTACGCCTATAGCAATAGGTTCTTCACGAGTCATGCCAAGTGAAAAACCTTCATGAAAAGGACTAGAGCCACCATAGCGTGCATAAAAACGAATCGTATCACCTGGTTCTACTTCCATTTCGTGTTTGAACCACTGGAGTGCTTCATCTGTCAATGCAATGTTCATTTCGAATGCTCCTCTCTTCCTAAAGCCATTTTACCTTTGGCTCAGTGCCGTTTTTAATACGTGTAATATTGGCACGGTGACGATAAATAATAAAGGTAAATAAAAAGGCTACCAAGATGCCTAATGCAAAGTCACCCGTAACAAAATAATAAACGATTGCATAGATAAGTGCTACTAAAGCGGCTATCATCGATGTTAGGCTGACGATCTTTGTGATTTTTAATGTCACAATAAAGGTAATAAATAATAGGACAAAGAGTGGCCACGAATAGCCTAATAAAACACCTGCGGATGTTGCCACTGCTTTTCCACCACGGAAATTGGCGAAGATTGGAAACATATGACCGATTACGGCAACAAGACCAAGTAATAAGGGATGCAGTGTGCTGTCAGAGAAAACGGGAAGTGCTACTAATAAAACCGCAGCTGTTCCTTTGAGCACATCCATTACGGTTACAACAATACCTGCTTTTTTCCCTAATGTTCGGAATGTGTTGGTTGCACCAAGATTACCGCTCCCGTGTTCACGAATATCGGTATTATAAAAAATTTTACCTATCCATAATCCAGAAGGTATAGAGCCGATTAGATAAGCACATAAAATAATAAGTCCATTGATCATAGCTGGACTCCTTTCATTCATAGTCCATCACTTGGTACTAATAGTTTGTAACAAGTATTTTACACTTTTTCTTGCTAATCTACAATGTTATGAAGGAGATTTCATTAGGAGCCTTGAATTCAATACAAAAGAAAACCTATTAATAAGGGGTAGGCTTTCAGACATGAGATTCTAGAAAGTGAAAAAAAGCCTTTATAAAAATATAGGCAAAAAGGCAATTTTGTCAATCCTTCATTCCTTTGGTAGAATAGAAGTCTAACTTTATCCAGTTTAACCGTAATAAACATTGTAGCGTTTACACTGAACTAGATTCTATGTATGCTGAAACTAAATCGGCTACTATGCGTCAAACGTTTATGGATACTAGTAGCAGTCTGCCCTGCTTAAATACCAATTTTAAGCAACTGTTGCAGATGTTTACTATTGATAAAGATGATCAAAACTGTGAGCAAATTTTAAAAATTTAATGGACCTGTCGCTAGCTATTGACAGGAAATGCTATTATTATTAGGATGAGAACATAAATAGAACATGTGTTTGTTTTTTGGAGGGGAATTTTTTGACGAATAAACAGTCAACTAGCGTTTATAATGATGACGCTATACAAGTATTAGAAGGATTAGAAGCGGTACGCAAACGACCTGGCATGTATATCGGTTCAACGGATGGCCGTGGACTTCATCACCTTGTGTATGAAATCGTAGATAATGCGGTGGATGAAGCACTGGCCGGCTTTGGATCTCATATTATTGTCACAATTCATAAGGATCAAAGTATGAGTGTGCGCGACTTTGGCCGTGGGATGCCAACAGGTATGCATAAAATGGGTAAACCTACCCCTGAAATTATTTTTACGGTGCTACACGCAGGTGGTAAATTTGGACAAGGTGGTTATAAAACAAGTGGTGGCTTGCATGGTGTAGGTTCCTCTGTAGTTAATGCACTATCAACATTTTTAGAGGTGACGATCCATCGTGATGGTAAAAAGTATCGTCAGCGCTTTGAGCATGGTGGACATCCTGTCACAACACTTGAAGAAATTGGGCAAACGAAGCAAACAGGTACACTTGTTCATTTCCTACCAGACGAAACGATTTTTTCTGTCACAAAATTCAATTATGATACGTTAGCAGAACGTTTACGTGAATCAGCCTTTTTATTAAAGGGCTTAAAAATTGAATTAATCGATGAGCGCGAGGAAGGCAAACAAGATGTATTCTTTTATGAGAATGGCATTGAAGCTTTCGTTGCGTATTTGAATGAAGAAAAGGATGTTCTTCATCCTGTGAAATATGTAGAAGGCATACAAGATGATATTGAAGTAGAATTCGCTTTCCAATATAACGATGGTTATTCAGAAACGATTTTGTCGTTCGTTAATAATGTACGTACTCGTGATGGCGGCACACATGAAACGGGTGCAAAAGCGGCATTGACGCGTGTATTTAATGAATATGCAAGAAAAATCGGCTTGCTAAAGGACAAGGATAAAAACCTTGAAGGGACAGATATTCGTGAGGGTTTAGCAGCAATCGTGTCTGTTCGTATTCCAGAGCATTTATTACAATTTGAAGGACAAACCAAGGGCAAGCTTGGTACAAGTGAGGCTCGCTCTGCCGTAGATAGCGTAGTGTCTGAGCAAATTTTGTATGTGCTAGAGGAAAATGCAGAGTTATCGGCTTCTCTTGTACGTAAAGCAATCCGTGCGCAGCAAGTAAGAGAAGCGGCTCGTAAAGCGCGTGAGGACGCTCGGAATGGCAAGAAAAGCAAAAAAGGTAGTACGATTCTATCAGGCAAATTAACACCAGCTCAGTCTCGCAATGCGGCCAAGAATGAGTTGTATTTAGTTGAGGGTGATTCTGCAGGTGGTTCTGCCAAACAAGGTCGTGATCGTACATTCCAAGCGATTTTGCCTTTGCGCGGTAAGGTCATCAACACAGAAAAAGCCAAGCTACAGGACATTATGAAAAACGAAGAAATATCAACGATTATCCATGCGATTGGAGCAGGTGTTGGCACGGATTTTGCTGTGGAGGATTCAGCCTACGATAAAGTAGTGATTATGACGGATGCGGATACGGACGGGGCACATATTCAAGTCTTGCTCTTAACGTTCTTCTATCGTTATATGCGTCCACTCATTGAAGGAGGCAAAGTCTATATCGCTTTACCACCACTTTATAAGGTATCAAAAGGTACTGGTAAAAAAGAAGTGATTGAATATGCTTGGACAGAAAACGATTTACAAAAGGCCATCCAGAAAGTTGGAAAGGGTTACATATTGCAGCGCTATAAAGGTCTTGGTGAGATGAATGCTGACCAGCTATGGGATACGACAATGAACCCTGAGACACGGACATTAATTCGTGTCACAATCGAGGATGGTGCACGTGCAGAGAGACGTGTCACGACGTTAATGGGTGATAAAGTAGAACCGCGTCGTAAATGGATCGAAGCCAATGTTGACTTCGGTATGGAGGATGATTCAAATATTTTAGAAAATGAATTCATCCAACAAGAGGAGGACCAAGCATGAGTAGTACAGAAAAGTTTCAAGATTTACCGCTAGAAGAAGTGATGGGTGATCGTTTTGGTCGCTATAGTAAATATATTATTCAAGACCGCGCGTTGCCTGATGCACGTGACGGTCTTAAACCAGTACAGCGTCGTATTTTATATGCAATGTTTACAGAAGGCAATACACAGGATAAACCGTTTCGAAAATCCGCAAAAACTGTCGGGAACGTAATCGGTAATTACCATCCGCACGGTGATAGCTCTGTTTATGAAGCAATGGTACGTATGAGTCAGGACTGGAAGGCACGTCATATGCTTATTGAGATGCATGGTAACAATGGTTCGGTTGATGGTGATCCTCCAGCTGCGATGCGTTATACAGAGGCGAGACTGTCTGCTATTGCTGGTGAAATGCTACGAGATATTGGCAAGAAAACGGTCGAGTTTGTACCAAACTTTGATGATCAAGATATGGAGCCGACTGTTTTACCTGCACGTTTTCCAAACTTACTAGTCAATGGCTCTACAGGGATTTCGGCTGGCTATGCAACAGATATTCCCCCGCATGCGCTAGATGAAGTGCTAGATGCTGTGTTAATGCGCTTAGACAAGCCGAACGTGACAGTAGATGAGTTGATGACTGTGATTAAAGGGCCGGATTTCCCGACAGGTGGGATTATCCAAGGGGTAGATGGCATCAAAAAGGCTTATGAAACAGGTCGAGGTAAAATCATTGTCCGTGCGCAAGCCGTAGTAGAACCGATCAAGGGTGGCAAAGAGCAAATTGTCATCACGGAATTACCATATGATGTGAATAAAGCGAATCTTGTGAAAAAAATTGATGAGCAACGTGTAGATAAACGTTTAGAGGGTATTGCGGAAATCCGAGATGAATCAGACCGTACAGGCTTACGTGTTGTAATTGAGCTGAAAAAAGATGTTCCGGGAAAAGGAATCTTACAATACCTATTTAAAACAACAGATTTACAGGTAGCTTATAATTTTAATATGATTGCTATTCATAATCGTCGTCCAACGATGATGACATTGCCATTATTGCTAGATGCCTATATTGCGCATCAAAAAGAAGTGGTGACGAACCGTTCGATTTATGATTTACAAAAGGCAAAGGATCGTTCTCATATTGTAGAAGGGTTAATTAAAGCACTCTCCATTTTAGATGAAGTGATTGCGACAATCCGTTCTTCTAACGATAAGAAGGATGCGAAGCTTAATTTACAAGCGAAGTTTGATTTTACAGAGGTACAAGCCGAGGCGATCGTTAGCTTACAATTATATCGTTTAACGAATACAGACATTACAGAGCTTCGTCAAGAACAAGACGAGTTAAATAAGTTGATTGCGAAGCTAGAAGGAATTTTACAAAGTGAAGCCAAGCTTGTACGTGTCATTAAACAAGAGTTACTAGAGATTAAGAAACGCTTCACAGAGCCACGTCGCTCGAAAATTGAGCAGGAAATAGAAGAAATTAAAATTACGCTAGATGTCCTTGTGCCAAGTGAAGAGGTTGTGGTGACGGTGACAAAGGATGGCTATATTAAACGTACATCCACACGTTCACATGCCGCTTCCAATGGTCAGGATTTTGCGATGAAGGATTCGGATTACTTATTGTATGAAGCAACCTTAAATACACAGCATCATCTGTTACTGTTCACAAATCGAGGCAATTATATTTACCAGCCTGTTCATGAGCTACCTGATATTCGCTGGAAGGATCTTGGACAGCATATTTCAAGTATTGTGCCAACAGGGGAAGATGAGTCTATTATTGCAGT
Organism: Lysinibacillus sp. FSL L8-0126; assembly: GCF_038630385.1. Lineage (NCBI taxonomy): Bacteria > Bacillati > Bacillota > Bacilli > Caryophanales > Bacillaceae > Lysinibacillus > Lysinibacillus sp. FSL L8-0126. The sequence continues at coordinate 3,761,144 of NZ_CP152028.1, forward strand.
GTATGGCTTTGAAACATTCGAACAGCCAAATACGTATATTTTAACAGCTACAAAAGATGGTCAAATTAAACGCTCCCCACTGGCAGATTATGCGGTGACGCGTTATTCGAAGCCAATAAAAACAATGAATGTTAAAGCGGGCGATGCGATGATCTTTGCATCGTTTGTGACAGATGATGTGGAACTGATGTTAACAACGGATACAGCCTATGCGATTCGTTTCCCACTGGAAGAATTACCAGTTACAGGGGTGAAAACAGGCGGTGTCAAAGGCATCACGCTAAAGGATGGAGAAGCCTTAGTCGGTGTCAATGTGCTACAGCCTGATGCTACACAATATGTGGTAATCGTCACACAGCGTGGAGCCGTGAAGAAAATGAATGTTGCAGAAGTTGAAGTGGCAAGTCGTGCAAAACGTGGTCTAAAAGTATTAACAGAATTAAAAGCAAATCCTCACCGTATTGTGGCAGTTATTCAAGCAACGAATGAGGAGCAAATAGTGATTGAAACGGAAAAAGGTGTACAAGAGCTCATTGATGTCCAAACATTGACGCGTGCTGATCGCCATTCCAACGGTTCGTTTAAAGTGGATATTGCAACAGATGGGGCTATTTCCCATGTTTTAACGGCTAAAAAAGAACAGAAACTAAGCTAATGATAAGCCCAGTCTCTTAGGAGTGCTGGGTTTTTTTACGAGAGCAGTCGTTAGTCAAAAATAGCATCTTGTCATTTTAGCGTAACTATGGGTATAATAATCAACGAAAAGTTCATAGCACAAGAATGTAGGGGGGCTAGTAGTTGCTAGCTGAGATTGTGTCCGATAGACGCTGACCCTTTGAACCTGATTTGGCTCGTACCAGCGTAGGGAACATCTATTCAAAAAAGCAAAGTTTTGAAGATTGATTGCAATACGTCTGGGAGGAATCCTAGGCGTTTTTTTATGTTTTCAAGCAATATCTTGCCAAACGCATACGCTTTCTTTCTGGTGACAACATTCAACCATGAACACTTTCACATTATCAACTGGGAGGACTTCGCATGAAAAAATGGTTATTTATTCTAGTGGCTGCACTTTTAACGTTAGTGGGCTGTAGTGACAAGGAGGACAAGCAGGCTACTGATCAGCTGAAAAAAGTATCAGTGGTCTTAGATTGGACACCAAATACGAATCATACAGGGCTGTATGTCGCAAAAAAACTCGGTTATTTTGAGGAGCAGGGCTTAGATGTTGACATTATTATGCCTGGGGAGGCAGGAGCCGATCAGCTTGTTGCTTCTGGAAAGGCAGAGTTTGGTGTGAGCTATCAGGAAGGGATTACACAGGCTCGTGTGCAAGATGTGCCTCTTGTCTCCATTGCTGCTATTATTCAACATAATACATCTGGCTTTGCTTCTATTGCATCAAAAGGTATTACATCACCAAAGGATTTCGAAGGTAAAACCTATGGCGGTTGGGGGGCTCCACTAGAGCAAGCTGTCCTACAATCATTGATGCAAACAGAAAAGGCAGACATTCATAAACTAGATATCGTCAATGCAGGAGATTTAGATTTTTTCACGATGATGCAAAAGGATATTGATTTTGCTTGGATTTATTACGCGTGGACAGGTATTGAAGCTGAGCTACGGGGTGAAAAGATTAATATGCTGTACTTAACAGATTATAGTGATCAGCTGGACTATTATACACCTGTTCTAGCTACAAATGAAAAAATGATCCAGGACAATCCTGACCTAGTTCAAGCGTTTGTGGCGGCTGCATCGAAGGGCTATGAATACGCCATAGCACATCCAAGTGAGGCGGCTGATATTTTAATAGAAGCGGCTCCCGATTTAGATCAAGCGTTAGTGCATAAAAGTCAGGAATGGCTAGCCGATAAATATCAGGATGATGCCAAGCAATGGGGAGAGCAAAAGCTTTCTGTATGGGAAAACTATGCAAAATGGATGTCTAGCAACAACGTGTTAGAGGGCGAATTTAATGCGAAACAAGCCTTTACAAATGATTTCTTACCTAAAAAGGAGGCCAAATAAGATGGCGAATTCATTAATCAGTGTTCAAATCATTCCAAAAACAGAGAAATTTGAGGATGTTATACCGTATGTCGATGCGGCGATTGCTGTGATAGATGCTGCTGGTGTGAAATATGAGGTACATCCGTTGGAAACGACGATGGAAGGTGAGCTGTCAATGTTGCTGCAAATCATTGAAAAAATGAATGACAAGATGATTGAGCTTGGTGCTATCAATGTCATTACACAAGTGAAAATATTATATCAGCCAACTGGTATAACAATGGATACATTAACGGAGAAATACCAGTAATGAAACAAGCTTTGCAAAAGGGAAGGACGATTATTTTTATCGCCTTCCTCTTATTCGTGTGGGAGCTCATTGTGCATGTGGCTGAAGTTCCTCATTGGTTATTACCTGCACCAAGTAGTATTTTGTTGGAAGCTTTTAAAGCCTATCAAACCTTTTTACCACATGCTTGGGCTACGATGCAATTAGCCTTATTAGGACTTGCCATTGGCATTGCCTGTGGATTAATGGTGGCGATTGTCTTGCATCGATTTACATTTATTCGGGAGTTGTTTTATCCGATTTTAATTATGTCGCAAAATATCCCTATTCTTGTCTTAGCGCCATTGCTCATTATTTGGTTTGGCTTTGGTTTATTACCAAAGCTCATCATTATTTGCCTCGTGTGCTTTTTCCCCATTGTTATTGCGGCAATGGACGGATTTCGGCAAACAGCACCTGAGTTAAAGCATTATTTTGCCATGGTTGGTGCTACAAAGGCGCAAACTTTTTGGAAGCTCGAATGGCCTCATGCATACCCAACGATTTTTTCAGGTGTAAAAATTGCTGCGACGTATAGTGTGATGGGCGCTGTTATTGCGGAGTGGCTTGGTGCAAAAAAAGGAATAGGCGTTTATATGACCTTAGCACAGTCCTCGTTCCGCACTGATCGTGTATTCGTAGCCATTTTTGCGATTGTTTTATTAAGCTTACTGTTGTTTAGCAGTATTCGCTTACTTGAAAAATTCATGGTGAAGGGGAGAGGCTATCATGCTCAGCATTCAAAACATCGCTAAATCCTTTGATACCCTGCAAGTGCTTGAAGATGTATCCTTTGACGTTAAAGCTGGAGAGTTTGTGGCCATTGTTGGTCCCTCTGGCAGTGGTAAGAGTACCCTTTTTCAATTAATTGGTGGCGTTTCTACGATTGATCAAGGGTCCATTTTATTAAATGAAGAGGACATTCAGCGAAAAAGAGGAACGATTGGTTATATGCCTCAGCAGCCTTGTCTACTACCTTGGCGCACGATTTTAGAGAATGTCACACTCGTAGAGGAATTACAGCATCAACCAAATGCTGAACGTGCTATAGAGTGGCTTGAAAAGGTGGGGCTTGGTTCATTTATCCATGCTTATCCAAACGAATTGTCAGGCGGCATGCAACAGCGTGTATCTTTTATACGTGCGATGGTCAGTGATAAGCCGATTTTATGCTTAGACGAACCATTTTCTGCACTGGATGAATTCACCAGACTGGAAATGCAAGCGTGGCTATTATCCATCTGGGAAGCCTATCGTAAATCAATACTATTTGTCACGCATAGTATTGAGGAAGCACTCTTTTTAGCGGATCGGATCCTTGTTTTAAGCAAACGTCCTGCGACGGTTAAAAAGGAAATCATTGTGCCTTTTGAAAGACCCCGAAAAGAGGAAATTCGTCATTCAGCAACGTTCACCGAGTTAAAGCAACAATTATTTATGTACTTACAAGAAGAAAAGGGTGATATGTTTGTTGATTGATGCTCATATTCATTTGGATCAGTATCGAGATGAGGAAATTCCAGCCTTACTTGAAGAGGTAGAGACGGTGATTGCGGTTAGCATGCAGTTGTCGTCCTGTAAAAGAACATTGCATTTATCGAATAACTATCAGCCAGTGAAAGCCGCTTTTGGCTTTCATCCAGAACAGCCTTTACCAAATCCAAGCGATGAGGAGGCATTATTTGATTGGATCCGTTCACATAAAGAACATATGGTAGCTGTTGGTGAGGTCGGTTTACCTTATTATTTAAGACAACAGCAAACGATAGATGACCGACTCTATGTGGCTCTATTAGAGCGTTTTATAGTCTTGGCAAAGGAATTGGATAAGCCAATAGTGTTACACGCTGTCTATGAGGATGCTAGCATCGTTTGTGATTTACTTGACAAACATCAGCTTCGCCAAGCACATTTTCATTGGTTTAAAGGGGATGAGGCTGTGGTGAAACGCATGATTCAGCATGGCTATTTTATTTCGATCACCCCTGATTGTTTGTATGAACAAGAAATTCAACAGTTGATACAAGCTTATCCCATTGAACTAATGATGGTAGAAACGGATGGTCCTTGGCCTTTTGAAGGACCGTTTACAAATAAGCGTACATCTCCGTGGATGATGCATTCGACCATTGAGGTCATAGCGTCCATCAAGGGGTTGTCGACACAGGAAGTGGCTCAAATTATCACGCAAAACACCAATGCCTTCTATCGGCTTTAAAAGAAAAAGCAGTATAGGGAACGTTAGTCGTCCTTATACTGCTTTTTATGTTTTGTGAAATCATGATCGAGTTTCTCATTCTTTGTTTTTGTTATGCGCTCGTGTGTACTGAAGGATATAGATTGACGGTTTTTTTCAACATCCTTGCCGACAGTTCGTTTAACATGCATCCGTTTCTTTTTAGCCCTTGATTGTGACATGAGCATAACCTCCAATCTTTTTCTCATTCTATAGTAGCGAATAGGGAAGAAAAAGTAAAACCTCGTAAGCGAGATGCTTACGAGGGTGTTGAGTGATTAGTGAGATACGTCCTGTACAGAAATACCTGTGTTTGCTTTAACGTCAACTTCACGATACTTCGCGTCATCCGTTTCTTTAGAAAGTAATGTGCCGATGAAACCACCAAGGAAACCAAGTGGTACAGAGATTAAGGCTGGGTTCGTTAACATGATTAGTGGTTCACCAACGAAAATCGCCTTACCTTCAACTGGATTCCATACGTTTGGTGAAATAGCAACTAACACTAATGCAGAAATTAAACCTGTTAACATCGCCGTTACAGCACCAGCTGTATTAAAGCGTTTCCAATAAATTGTATAGATAATAACTGGAAGGTTAGCAGATCCCGCAATACAGAATGCTAGAGATACTAAGAATGCAACGTTTAATGTTTGTGCGCCAAGTGCTAATAGGATAGAGATAACAGCGATTGTAATGGAACCAATACGAGCTGCAAGAACTTGCTCTTTTTCTGTAATTTTACCCTTTTTAATAATTTGTCCATAAATATCATGAGATAGGGCAGATGCACCTGAAAGTACAAGACCTGCTACTACCGCTAGGATTGTTGCAAATGCTACCGCACAAACGAATGAGAATAGGATGTCGCCACCAAGTACTTCTGCAAGCAGTGGGGCAGCCATGTTACCAGCAGCGTTTGCAGCGATAATATCTTCCTTTCCAACGAATGCTGCTGCACCGAAACCTAAGAAAATTGTTAGAACGTAGAAGATACCTACGATCCAAGTTGCCCAAATAACAGATGAACGAGCTGTTTTTGCGTCTTTTACTGTGAAGAAACGCATTAAAATATGTGGAAGACCCGCAGTACCCAATACTAAGGCAATTAACATAGAGATTGTATCAAGTCCATTTGTGTATTTTAAACCTGGATTTAAATACGCAGCACCACTATCAGTAGCTGTTGTCATTTCTGCAAACATTGTTGAGATACTGAAGCCGAACTCTTTTAATACTAAGAACGAAATAATCACTGTACCAAGCATTAACAGACAAGCTTTAATGATTTGTACCCAAGATGTCGCTGTCATACCACCGAATAATACGTAAGTTGTCATCATAAAACCTACGATTAACACGGCGACCCAGTAATCGATTCCTAAAAGTAATTGAATAAGTGCTCCTGCACCAACTAGTTGTGCAATCATGTAGAATAAAACAATTGTAATCGTGCTTAAAGCAGCTGTTCCACGAACTTTTGCATTATTGAAGCGCGCTGTAATCATGTCAGCTAATGTAAATTTCCCAAGGTTACGTAATGGCTCAGCAACGATGTATAACACCACTAAGTAAGCTACTAAATAACCAATAGAGAAGAAGAATCCATCAAATCCAAATAATGCGACTGCACCAGCGATACCTAGGAAAGAGGCTGCTGATAAATAGTCTCCAGCGATAGCTAGTCCATTTTGCCAGCCTGTTAAGCCACCACCTGCCGTGTAGAAATCACTTGCGGAAGATGTACGTTTAGATGCCCACCATGTAATAACTAATGTTAAACCAACTATGGCTACGAAGAAGAATATGGCTGTAAAACTCATTCCGTTACTCATCGGCGGCCACCTCCGTTTTCGTATTCAGCGATAATCGCTTTTGCTTCTCTATCAAAGTTGTTTGCCTTAGCTACATATAAATGACATAACCCCCATGTCATGATGAATAGCCCCGCTGCATAGATCCACACCCAAGTAATTTCCCCAAATGCCTTTTGATGTAGAATTGTCGTGTACGATGTCAGAATTGGTAACAACATGTATGCCAATAAAAATATGACAGTTATAGACCAAAGAAAAGAATTTTTTCTGCGTACAAGAGATTTAAATGATTCTTGGTTTGCAATTGCATCATAGTCAATCACGATACCTTTTTTTGCCTGATTGTTCGCCATTAACATTCCCCATTTTGTGTATATTTTTTCTACCTCAAGACTTGATTTTGCTAGTTTAGTGAATTCACATTTTCATTTTATGAAACAGTTCACAAAATTGCAATACATTTCAGAAAAATTATGCAAAAAAAATTTTTCAGAAAATAGTCCTGAGAGAGAAAAAATGGCACAAACTCAAGAATATAGGGGGTTTTAGAAAATTCAGATAAATAAATAAAGCAAAGGGAAATCTAGATTCTTGACAAAAATAGAAGGGTAAATTTACAAGAAAATCTTGTTTTTTCAATTAAAATTAAACACCATTTACCTAGTGGGAATTGGATTTTTTCTGTTTTTTGGAAGAGAAATAGTATTGTTCAATAAATAAATTAGTAGATATTGAATAACAAAAAAGGCGAAAAACTCGATGAAAAATCGAATTTTTTGCCTATTTTTTTGCATTTTTTGAATTGGAATTCATTATGCAAGAGGTGAATAAATATTAATGAGAAATATCAGAAACAGATACGCCTGTATTCGCTTTCACACGAATTTCTTGATAAATACGTTCAGCTTCTTCCTGTGGTACTTTGCTAGCTGTCAAAACTGTACCAAGGTACCCAGCAATAAAGCCTAATGGAATCGTAATAATCGCAGGAACAGCAAGTGGTACAAGCGGTTGACCAACAAAGATGGCTGCACCTTCAACGGGGCTCCAGACATTCGGTCCCATTGCGCCTAAAATTAAACAGGACACTAAACCCGTTACCATAGCTGTTACAGCTCCTGTGGAATTAAATTTCTTCCAATAGATTGTATAAAGGATCACAGGTAGGTTGGCTGAGGCACCGATACAAAAGGCAAAGGATACTAGGAACGAAACATTTAAGCTTTGGGCAAACAATGCAAGAATAATAGACACAATCGCAATCGAAATAGAGCCTGTACGTGCAGCTACAACCTGTTGCTTTTCAGTTAATTTCCCTCTTTTTATGATTTCTCCATAAATATCATGAGAAATAGCAGAAGCCCCCGTTAACACTAAGCCTGACACAACAGCTAAAATCGTCGCAAAGGCTACGGCGCCAATAAATGCCATCAAGACATCTCCGCCTAAATAATGCGCTAGAAGTGGGGCAGCCGTATTACCAGCCTTACTTTCAGCAAGAATTTGATCTAATCCAACAAAGTTTAGCGCACCGAACCCTAAGAAGATCGTTAGTGAGAAGAAAATAGCTGTAATCCAAGTTGTCCAAGAAATAGAAGAACGTGCTGTCTTGGCATCTTTTACGGTAAAGAAACGCATTAAAATATGTGGTAAACCTGATGTTCCTAAAACTAACGCCATCATCATCGAAACGGAGTCGATTGTACTTGTGTATTTAATCCCTGGCACAAGGAATTCTTCCCCATGATCCATTGCAATTGTGTCAAACATTTTCATAAGAGAGAAATCAAATTTCATTAACACTAATACCGCTAATAGACCTGTCCCAAATAATAACAAGCTTGCTTTAATAATTTGTACCCACGAAGTTGCTGTCATGCCGCCAAACAATACATATGTTGTCATCATAACGCCGACAATTAACACAGCAATCCAATATTCAATTCCAAATAGTAGTTTAATTAATGCACCAGCACCTACAAGCTGTGCAATCATGTAAAGAATCACAATAATAATCGTACCTGATGCAGCCACGCCACGAATTCGTTTTTCATTAAAACGAGCCGTTAACATATCTGCTAATGTGTAACGCCCCAAATTACGCATAGGCTCAGCAATGACATAAAGAAGCACTAAATTTGCTACAACATAGCCAACAGAGAAGAAGAAACCATCAAAACCAGTTAAGGCAATCGCACCAGACACCCCAAGAAAGGCAGCTGCTGATAAATAGTCACCAGCAATCGCAAAGCCGTTTTGCCACCCCTTTAATCCACCACCGGCTGTGTAAAAATCAGCAGCCGAGGAAGTGCGTTTTGCTGCAATATAGGTAACGACAAGTGTTAATCCAACAATGGCTAAAAAGAAACCTACAGATACAATATTCATTTAGTTACCACCTTTCGCATGATACTCGGCTAGCACAGCAGCCGCAGCTTTATCGAATGAAGCAGCTTTTTTTACATATACTGTACAGAGCACAATGGTCATGATAAATAACCCTGCAGAATATACCCATACACCCGTAATATTTCCGAATAATTTTTGTTGTAGTACAGGTTGGAAGGCAAGGATCGGAAGCAAAATATAAAGAATTAGAAACACTGCTGTAATCGAGAAAAGAAAGGTATTTTTCTTTTTCACAAAGGTATTAAACGATTCCATTGCCTCAATTGCATGATAATCAATTGATTGAGCCTGTTTTTCACTAGAAACATTCGCCATTATTATTCCCCCTAAAGTTATATATTTCTGTTTTAAACGACATATTTCTTTTTCTTTCGTCGTTATATTCACTTATTTTATGGGGGATATTCTTATAATGCAATACTAAATTTTGAGTTTTTATAATTTTTAGTCAGTTTAGTTACGTAGAAATAACATAGAAATATTAAGTGTTTAATAGAATAAAATGGTATTAAAGAGAACGAGAATTTCGAGTGAAATAATATTATTGAAATAGTTTGTTGCTGATAAAGTTGAATGTAGGAGAAAATATACTCACAAAAGAGAATTTTCTGTATTTTATTATTCTTCTATTAAAACCCAGAGAAGTGTAAAAGGTAGAACTAGTTTGTTATATAACAACTGTTCTTTCTCTTGGGAAATAACGAAAATAATAAAAAAAAGCTTTCAAAAAAATTTTGAAAAGGATGTGTCATTTGGAAGATGTAGTGTAATGAAATACCAGAATTAGTTAATGTTCACATGTTATACAAATAGCAATCTGGGGGTAAGTCCATTATCTTGTATTTGGCTTCTAGAATGAATAAAATAAGATGATGAAATGAAGGGAAGTGGTACCACAAATGAAAAAGAAAAGTATATTGCTCGTTTTAGTTCTAGCATTCAGCAGCATTTTAGCTGCTTGCGGAAGCTACAAATTTGAGCCATCTGTAAACATTGAGGTCCAAGATTTCAATGTAATGAATCAAAAAAATGAACAAGTGAGCCTAGATGATTTAAAAGGTAAGCCTTGGCTAGCAATGTTTATTTTTACAAACTGTACGACGATCTGTCCGCCAATGACATTTAATATGACAGAGGTCCAGCAAGCACTACAGGATGAAGGCCTTGAGGATTATCAAATTGTCGCATTTAGTGTAGATCCAGAGGTGGATAAGCCTGAGGTATTAACGAACTATTTAAATACGTATAATGTTGTCGATGAAAGCAAATGGCAGCTATTAACGGGCTATCAACAAAAATTTATCGAACAATTTGCACGTAAATCATTCAATTCATTAGTCAAAAATGATCCAAACTCAGACCAAGTCATACATATGTCGAGCTATTATTTAGTGAACGCAGACGGCACAGTTGTAAAAGACTATGATGGCGCGACAAACGTACCAGTTGAAACTATTGTTGGAGATATGAAGGCACTCATTAAGGAAAGCAAATAACACAGAGGTCCATGTGACTTCTGTGTTTTTTTGTTGTCGAGAAAGAATTCACCTCCAAAGATTGGATTCGTCTCGATTTTCTTTCTCAATATTGCACAGAATAGCATTGTACTTTATGGTTGTATCCATAGGATGGTTCAATAACTTAAACTATTCAACTAATTAAAGGAGGGATTATTTACATGACTAAACAGGACCAACTACACACCATTAAAGAAAATTTTATCAACTGTCAAAAGGTACTATTGGCCATTGGTGATGAAACACGTCAATCTATTTTACTTGTGTTAATGGCTACGGATTGTCAAACAGGATTACGTGTAGGCGAAATCACAGAACAAACCCATCTCTCTAGACCTGCTGTGTCACATCACCTTAAAATTTTACGTGATGCCGGTGTTATTTTAATGCGTAAAGAAGGGACAAAAAACTTTTATTATATAGATATACGCACAAAATTAGGTTTACTAAAAACACTTGTTACGGATATTGAGACGCTATTAAAGGAATTTTATTGAGAATACGATAAGTTATTTGGAGGAATAAACGATGAAAGCAATGGTTATCAATCAATATGGCAAAGCCCCGATGCAGTTAGCAGAAATACCTACACCTGAAATTGGTGAATATGAGATACTTGCAGAAATTCATGCCGCTAGTATTAATCCTATTGATTTTAAAATACGCGATGGGAAAGTGAAGTTGTTAATACAATATAAAATGCCTCTAATCCTTGGAAATGATTTTTCGGGAGTTGTGGTAAAGGTTGGCACAAAAGTAACTCGTTTTAAAGTGGGCGATGAAATATATGCACGTCCACGTAAAAGTAAAATCGGTACTTTTGCCGAATTTATCGCAATACATGAAGATGATATAGCCCTAAAACCTAAAAACTTGAGCTTTGAGGAAGCTGCATCCATCCCTCTCGTTGGGTTGACTTCATATCAAGCATTACATGACATCATGCACTTACAAAAAGGACAAAAGATTTTAATTCATGCAGGGTCTGGTGGTGTAGGTACTTTTGCTATTCAACTGGCTAAAGTAATGGGTGCTACAGTAGCAACAACTGCTAGTGAAGCTGGTGCAAACTTAGTCACATCTCTTGGTGCAGACGAAGTGATCAATTACAAGACAGAGAAGTTTGAAGAGATATTGGGAAATTATGATGCCGTCTTTGATACACTTGGGGGTGAGACGCTTGAAAAATCTTTCGGGATCATCAAAAATGGAGGGAAAATTGTTTCTGTTTCTAGCATGCCAAATGCCCGTTTTGCTAAAGAAAATGGTTCAGGATTTTTCAAAACCTTATTATTTTCAGCAGCAAGTTATAAACTGACTGCACTTGAAAAGAAGCATCATGCGCAATATTCCTTTTTATTTATGAAGCCAAGCGGTGATCAATTACGTATAATTGCGGACTATATTGAATCTGGTAAAATCAAACCCGTCATTGATCGAACTTTTACATTTGAAGAAGCTCAAAAAGCGATGGAATATGCTGAGTCTGGAAGGGCAAAGGGGAAGATAATTGTGAAAATCAAGTAGTCATCTAAGCTATCTTGGTTGCTATTGATCTAAATTATTAAATGTATAGAGGGGTGTTTCCTTCTTATTTAATGGCCAATTTAACTAGTTTTCGGAGTGACCACGCTTAATATGAACATGGTGAAGGAAATATAATGGTGTTGGCACATGCTTCCAAAAATGCCTATGCTAGAAAATGATATTTCGATCTTGATGATTCCTTCGTTGTTTTTTCGCTGAATTTACATTGAATATTTTGGCATAAATAGATTTTCCTCTTACAAGCTCAAATTCATTAAGCAATTTATGCAAGTGCTTATGGCCAAAAGCTAGCTGATGTATAGAGGTAAATATGAAAGAAGCTGTGATTGCAGCTTCTTTTTTGCAGTAAATAGCACTTTATTTGAACGTATAAGATTGTAGCCCTTGTATCATCATTCGACTGATGGACTTTGTGAGTTCTTCTAATGAACAATCGAATTTTCCTGCTAACCAATCTTGATACATCGACATTAGCCCACCTACTAAGAAATGGACACGTAATACAAATTCTTGACGTTCTTGACTGGGATGAATAGTTTCTTGAAAACTAATGATTTTCTCGATCAGAATGTCTTTTAATTTCACGACAAAGCAAGAGGCCCCCTGTACAAAGATTAACTTTCGGTAAAATTCAATATCTTGTTGTAAAAAGTCCACCATTTTTAAAAAGAAAGGCATCGGATTTTGAATGATTTCGACCGCTTTAAAATCATTCAGAAACTCTACCATTTTGCCCATTAGTTCATTTTCAATTTCCTCAATAACCGCCAAAATATCCGAGTAATGAGCATAGAATGTTCCTCTACTTACTTCAGCTCGTTCAACAATATTTTTTACGGTGATCTTTTCTAAATCCTTCTCCAGCACTAATTCTACAAATGCGTGCCTAATCATTTTTCTTGAGCGAATTGCGCTTTTGTATTCTGCTTTCCCACTCATTTTTTTTGCACTCCTAAAATATTTTTCTAAAGTTGAACACATTGATATGTCAATGTTCAAAGTTGTACATATAGACGAAAATTGAACATTGTCCCGTTTTCTGAGGCTAAGTATACTTGATTTACGAATAAAAGTATACACCTGTATGATTTTATAATCGTTTATCTAGAGGCTAGCATTCTCTAGATAATTATTAATTTAGTAAAGTGAAAGTGAGAGAAATGATGATGAAAAAAATCATGAATTGGCGAGTAGCATCGTTCGTTTTATGGATAGTCATGGCAGTCCTTATGGTCGTGACGATGCCTAATTTAGATCAATTGGTTAGAGAAAAAGGGCAAATTACTATTCCCGAAAGTGCTCAAAGCAATATTGCAGAAGATCTGCTTAATCAAATGGATAATGACAGTGGGGAAAGGTATCAAATTATTGCTGTCTTCAATAGTGGTAATGATCAAGCATTAACAAAGGAACAAAAAGAAGAAGTAGGAAAAATCATTAAAGAATTAAAAAAAGAACAAACTCAGCTTGGTATGAAGGAGATTATGACTCATTTAGATAATGAGCAAACGAAAAAACAGCTCATTTCTGAAGATGGAACTACCATTCTAGCCCAGCTTTCTATTGAGCAGAATAATAGAGAAATTTCTGAGATAACAAAGGAGCTTACTAAAATTATAGATAGTAAAAATGTAGATACCTATCTAACAGGAGACAGTCTGGTAATGGAAGATTTCGTTCAATCCACACAAGAGGGGATTAAGAAAACAGAAATAATAGCGATTATCTTTATTATCGCTGTGCTCATTCTTGTTTTCCGATCACCAATAGTGCCATTCGTCTCTCTTTTATCGGTTGGAGTAGCTTACTTAGTGTCACTAGGAATCATTGCACACTTAGTAGATCAGTTTAATTACCCATTTTCGAATTTTACTCAAGTATTTTTAGTTGTTATTTTATTCGGTATCGGCACAGATTATAATATCTTACTCTTCACTCGATTTAAGGAAGAACTGGTGAAGCAGGAAGATCGTTGGAAAGCAGTGCGCAGCACGTATAAAACAGCTGGAAAAACGGTTCTGTATAGTGCGCTTGCGGTGTTTATTGGATTTATGGCTCTTTATTTGGCGGAATTCGGGTTATACAGAGCAAGTTCAGCTGTAGCAATTGGCGTAGCTGTACTCTTATTGGTCTTATTGACCTTAAATCCTTTTTTTATGGCTTTACTGGGGAAAAAGATGTTCTGGCCAGCGAAAACTTTTACTGGTCATAATGACAGTAAAATCTGGGGATTTTTAGCAAGGCTATCTGTTTTAAGACCTTTCGTTGCATTAGTCTTTACAGCGATTTTGTGCGTTCCATTTATCATGAATTCTAGTCATTCTCTAAGCTATAATGACTTGTTGGAAATCGATGATCGTTATGCTTCAAAGCAAGGGATTAATGTGATTGAAGCGCATTTCCCAGCAGGTTTTTCATCACCTACTACACTTGCCTTACAGTCAAATGAAGCACTGGATAATGCAAAATCATTACAAGCATTAGATGAAATAGCTGAAAAGATTTCGCAGATTGACGGTATATCTAAAGTATTAACAGCTACACGACCAGTTGGAGAAAAAATGGATGACCTATACATCACGGAGCAATCTAAACAAATAAAGAGTGGCTTAGGTGATGCAAATGAAGGTGTAGGTAAGATTAGTAATGGTTTGTCTTCAGCTGAGCAACAATTCCAACAAACAGATACAAATGCTGCTCAAAATGTTCAGGCATTAATTCAAGGAACAGATGAAATGAAAAAAGGTGTTTCGAGTTTAGGGACTGCTATTGATCAATTAACAAACGGCGTAAGTGCAGGAGCAAATGGCGTCCAAGAACTAGAAAATGGTTTAGCTTCTGTAAAAGAAAATACGAACACTTTATCCATTTCGATGTCACAATTATTAAATGGTTATACGGAACTTGAAAAAGGTTTGTCCTCATTTAGTACGAATTTTACCAGCATTGGGCAAGGGATTGAAAGTGCAGAAAAAGGATATAGACAAATTGAAAGTGCAATGCATGCACTCGTACAGTCAAAACCAGAGTTAGCTAATGATATGAATGTACAAACAACGCTTAGCATTGCATCAACTGAAAGGCAGCAATTAGAGCAATTATCAGAGAAATTACACACAGTGACAGCTCAATTCGAAGGGGCCATGACATCATTTAGGGAAGTAAATGCTTCACTTGCCAAAGTGAACAGTAGCTTCTCCCAATTACAAACAGGTGTGAATCAACTATATGAAGCATCTTCTAGCTTAACGCATGGTTTGCAATCTGCAGCAAAGGGGTCTAACCAAATCGCAAGCCAAGTACCCTCTCTTGAATCAGGATTAATGACGATTAACGAGGGACAAAAGCAACTGCAAACAGCACTAACGGATTTAGCTGATAAAATGGCAACCTTACAATCAGGATTATCAGCAAGCACAAAAGGTTTACAAGACGTCAGCACAGGTTTAACAGATGTGCAAGATTATTTAACAGGTCTTAGTGAATCAGAGGCTTCTGAAAAGTTATATATGCCAAAGGATGTTTTAGTGAGTGATGAGTTCCAAAAATCATTGAACATGTATATGTCCGATAATCGGAAAATAACTCAGATGGGCATCATTTTAGATGTGAATCCTTATTCAAAGGAAGCCATGATAATTGTTGACCAAATTGAGCAAGAGCTACAAGCGATCATTAAAAGTAGTGAGTTTCGTGATGCGAAGGTAGCAATCGGTGGAAGAACATCGCAAAATGTGGATCTTGAAGAAATTGCGAGTGGGGATTTCACTCGAACAGCAGCCATCATGCTAATAGGCATTGGTATCATTCTGATCATTATTACTCGTTCTTTCCTAAAACCAATTTTTATTTTAGCCTCTTTAATCATAACGTACTATACTGCCATAGGTATGAGTAGTATTATAAGCGCTAAATTTCTCAATATGAGTGAACTAGCGTGGAATGTACCATTCTTTAGTTTCATCATGATTGTTGCACTAGGAGTAGACTACAGTATCTTCTTGATGATGCGTTATAGAGAGCTGGAGGGGAATTCGACAAAAGCTATTATCGATGCCACACGTCATATTGGAGGTGTGGTGATATCAGCAGCGATTATTCTTGGAGGTACATTTGCGGCATTAATGCCTTCAGGTGTCATAACGCTTATTGAAATAGCCATAACGGTTATTCTAGGGCTTGTTCTACTTACTTTTGTCATGTTGCCAATTCTAATTCCTGCTTTGTTAAGCGGGGTGGGGCGAATTCGCAATATTGGAAGAAAGGAAAGGAAGCAATAGATAACTTATAAAAAACCATAGTTACACCAGAAAAAAAGCTGCCATTTCAGACAGCTTTTTTCTGGTGCTGACGGGGAAGGCAAGTGGAGACCTATTTAGCTAATTAAATGATAAAAAAGTGAAATAGAGAGCAAACTTCATTTCACTTTTTTGAATAAATAATTTTTCTTAGCATGCGATTGTAGTTCTAGAATTTTCTGTGAATTTCAATTGTATAATGGCAAAAGGACTGAGCATTATTTCACTCTCATTTCTTTTACACATAATAAAACTTTGAACTATACCAGCTAATAGTTAATCATAATTTTTAAAATTTAACGCTCCTCTGAAAATGGATTGCTTGATTGCTATAATTATGGACGTTTTTATTCAATCCAAAGGCTGATAAAATCACATCATACTACAAGTAGGAGTGATAACCATGGTTAAGGTACGTTACAAAGTAAGAGAAGTGTTGGACAAGAACAAAATAGATACATTTTTGCAGCAAGCTCGCATTGGGCATCTAGGTATGGTTGACGGTCATTTGCCATATGTTATCCCACTTAATTTTGTGTGGACAAATGGGGTGCTTTATTTCCATGGAGCCACTGGTGGGAGACGAAATCAAGTGATGGAAGAGAATCCAGAGGTCTGCTTTACAGTTTGCGAAGAATATGGAACGATTACTAATCCAGTACCCGCTAAAACGGACACCGCTTATATGAGTGTCATGGTTTTTGGTAAGGCTCAACCTATCGTCGATCTAAATGAAGCGACACATATGTTGCAA
This sequence comes from Lysinibacillus sp. FSL L8-0126, assembly GCF_038630385.1. Lineage (NCBI taxonomy): Bacteria > Bacillati > Bacillota > Bacilli > Caryophanales > Bacillaceae > Lysinibacillus > Lysinibacillus sp. FSL L8-0126. The sequence continues at coordinate 3,778,067 of NZ_CP152028.1, forward strand.
GAAATGATAAATAAATATGTACCTGGTTACTATAATCGTCCCTTATCCCAGCAACATGTGGACAAATATCGATCAGCTGTTTTCGGAGGGCCGGTTCAAGTTTACCGAATTGTTCCGCAACATATTACCGCGAAAGAAAATCCAATTGCACTAGGGGAAATGTTCAATATTGAAAAAATCCCACATACATAGTACTGGTTTTCAGAACTTGTTAAATCAAATCACTGTAAGCACCACTAACCCTAGTCATCTAGGGTTAGTGGTTTTTTAGTGTACCTACTTTATGGACTGTTAAAATTCGCATTTTTGGATGTTTTTTATCAATCCGTAATACGTTATGCTAAGATCGTTCAATAAGAAAGGCGGTTTTTAAAATAAATACGATGAAATCAATAGAAGCCTTTGAAATAGCAAAAAAGCTTATGCCTGGTGGCGTAAACAGCCCAGTAAGAGCATTTCAATCGGTTGGGATGGAGCCCATTTTTATTAGCCATGGGAAAGGCTCGAAAATCTATGATATTGATGGCAATAGTTATATAGATTATGTTCTTTCCTGGGGACCATTAATTCATGGACATGCAGATAAGGAGGTTTTAGGTGCACTTCTTGAAGCCATTCATAGTGGGACAAGTTTTGGATTGCCAACTTTACAAGAAAATAAGCTAGCTGAATTAATAACTACTCGTATTCCTTCCATAGAGAAGATTCGAATGGTTAACTCAGGTACAGAAGCGACAATGAGCGCCATTAGACTAGCTAGAGGCTTTACTGGCAAAAACATGATTGTGAAATTTGATGGAAACTATCATGGACACAGTGATCATCTATTAGTAAAGGCAGGTTCAGGAATTGCTACATTAGGCCTCCCTGATAGTCTAGGTGTACCTTTAGAAATAACTAAAAATACAATATCCATTCCCTATAACAATATCGAAGTCTTGAAGAAAATATTTGATAAATATGGCTCACAAATTGCAGCCGTTATAGTAGAACCATTTGCAGGCAATATGGGAGGAATACCAGCTAATCCTGAATTTCTTCAAGCGATACGCTCTTTCACTACAAAATATGGTGGGCTATTTATACTTGATGAGGTCATGACTGGCTTTCGGATAGATTATCATTCTGCTCAGGGGCTTTATAACATAAAACCAGACTTAACTTGTTTAGGTAAGATCATTGGTGGGGGGATGCCTGTTGGCGCATATGGTGGAAGAAAAGAGATTATGAATCAAATCGCTCCTGAAGGGAATATTTATCAGGCTGGAACCTTATCAGGTAATCCAATAGCGATGGTAGCGGGGTATACGACAATAAATAAATTAAATCTTGACAGTTACGAGTATATAGAAAGGTTATCTAATAGGCTTATTCAAGGCTTATCCAAAGTAGCTCATAACTATAATATTCCCCTTAAAACAACAAAAGCTGGGACAATGATTGGATACGCATTCATCGATCATCCTTTACAAGATTTTGATGATGCTCAAAAAATAGATTCCGAGATGTTTTGTCGTTTTTATAGGGAAATGCTTAAACAGGGTATACTTTTACCTCCGTCTCAATATGAAAGCATATTTATATCGACTGCCCATTCCATACATGATATTGATAGAACGATTCATGCTGCAGAAGTAGCATTTAAAAGAATAATAGCATTTGTTTAGATGAAGCAAAGTATACTAAAACCATCCTATTCCTATAAAATTATCGATTTGATAGTATAATAATGATTGACTGTACGAAACTATTAATTTTCACTTAATTTAACAATCTTTATTCTAATTGGAAGTGAATTGAATGTTAAAAGTTAACCGAGACGATAAAAATCCTATATGGCAGCAGTTACTTGACCAAGCTATTCATCATATTACAACAGGAAAATGGCCACCAGGGGAGTTGCTTCCTCCATCCCGAGAACTCGCCTTATTAGTAGGTGTTTCACGCTCAACTATACAAATTGTTTATGAGGAATTATTTAGTCGTGGATATACCGTGACAAATTGGCGTGGTGGAACAAGGGTAAGTGAATGGGGATATAAAAAGAACTCGTCAGAAGAGGTCATTCTTCAGGGACCATCTACGCCAGTATTACCTTTATTAAACTCGGCAGTTGATGAGTTAAACAGTTGGTTTAGAGGTAAAGCAAATCAAAACGTTGCAATCGATTTTTGCCCCCATGAGCCGTATTTGGACGAGCATTTCCGAAAAAATTGGCGACAATCTTTTTTACAGGCTTCAGCAGAAACAGATCTGACCCATTGGGGTTATGGCGATGCCTACGGTTTTACACCGCTACGTGAACAGATTCAACGTTACCTGACATTTGAAAGAGGTGTACATGTAGATATTGACCAAATCATCTTAACCTCTGGCGCACAGCATAGCATCGATCTGATTGCCCAAGCTCTTTTAAAGGAAGGAGAAACAGTTTCTGTTGAAGATCCTGGATTTCCTGCTGCCTGGATGACCATGAAATATCGGCGCATGAATGTTATTGCTGTGCCTGTTGACGAGTACGGAATACAAGTGGATTCTATTCATCCACAAACCAAGCTCGTTTTTGTTACACCTTCTCACCAATGTGCAGTTGGTGTCATTATGTCTGAGCCACGCCGACAACAATTGCTGCAAAAATCTGTGAAAGATCAATTTTGGATTGTAGAAGATGATTATGATGGTGAATTTAGGTATCGGGGTGGCCCGCTTCCTACCTTGTTTAGCCAACAACCCCAAAACACATTATATATGATGAGTTTTTCTAAAATGGTTGCTCCTGGCATACGAATTTCGGCTGTCATTGGTCCAAAAGATGCCATTCGCCAACTTGCGCAAGTACAACAATTAACTTATCGACATCTCCCAATTATGGAGCAATTAACACTTGCTCATTTTATTGAGCACGGTCATTTTATGCGTCACATGAGGAGAGCAAGAAATGTCTATCGACGTAGACATGAAGCTATGACGAAGGCAATCATAGCGTCAGGACTAGCGGAACGTTTCAAGCTAAGTGGCATTGAAACGGGCTTGCATATGCTTCTTGAAGCGGAAGAATCGTTTGATGAAGAAGCAATGACGAGCCTCGCACTCGAAAAGGGGATACGTGTTTATCCACTTAGTAAGTATTGCTTAGAAAATAATCGAAAAGGATGGGTACTCGGATTTGCTAAAATGGATGAGTTAGCAATTGAGGAAGGTATTTTTCGTCTCGCAAAAATCCTCTTGCAAGAAACGTAATCATTAGCGGGTCATAAAGGAAATTATTATAGAAATGGGGTGGAGTGATACTATGCCATACATTCACGAGTTTGGAATCATTTCTTGTATAACTTTCTAAGGTTTTTAGTAAAAAATACATCACGTTGAAACATTCGCCCACAACACAAATAGACCGTTTAAAAGTCTCGTCTATTGGGGAATAACCTTGACACCACCGAGCTTTCATAGACAATTTTTAAATATGGTGAGTGAAGCCAATGTCGAATATCAATCAGCAGAACTTGAAGAATTAATCAAAAAAATTGCTGAGGCAATAAAACAAGATAAATGGATGATTCATTATAGTGTTTCATTTTTCCAATACATACAGGTAAGGGGAAGAGGCGATTGTTCAATAAGAGCAATCGCTTCTTAACATACCCTTTTTAAAATCATATTAAATTATTAAACTGTATGTTGTTATCACTTGGTATCTTAGTAATAAGGGTGATTTATTTTATTAAATCCGAAACGACCTGACCAATTAAGAACAAAAAATGATTGGTAATATAATTTGAACCCATCTTGTTTGGATGTACGGAATAATCTTTAAGCCTAAGAAAGAGCCAACAATATAGCCAATTGAAACAGGAATAGCAATTCCCCAATTAACAATGCCAGTAAAATAATAAAAGAGAAAGTGTCTGTTCAGCAAGCAGATATTCAGCAAAGTTTATATATTTGCTCGCGGAAATCCGATCTAATCGAACAACCATTTATACACTTTTTAAAAACTCATTCTTAAGCTAACCTTTAAAATCGTGAACACGTACAATGCTGTTTTGGTTGACTCTATTTAATCAATAAGGTATGTAGAGTGAGATATATAGTTGGGAGTAATTATTGGTGAAAATCCGTAAAGAGAATAAAAACGTATGTTAATATTCGAGAATTAATTAATCGTTCGTGTTTTTAACGGTGAAATGCGAATCATCCACTGGCTGGATACTTTTACTTTTGCGTAAAAAACGAACATTATAGATAAAGCTTTGTTAATGAAATGATTAGGAGGAAATACTTTACGAAAACTAGTAGTCAGTTTGTACGATGAGCAATGGATTCAACTGTTTCTGGAAGAGGCTGAAAAACTGAATTTTATATTTAAAAATGAAATCATAGACATCTATCAGGTATTATGTTCGATGACTATCATTTAATTAATTATCATGTACAGAAGGAAGATGCCCAAACCATACTTCAAAATGCGTCAGCTATTTTCTTGTTAGGTGGAGATACTCTTAAACAGAATGAGTTTTTGATAGACTATGAATTGACGGATTTGATTAAAAAAAGCACAGCTGTTGTAATGGGGGCAAGCGCAGGAGCAATCAATACGTCCGCTAAATGGTTATGCTCGAAAAACTTTGGTTATCCAGTTGAAAAAAGCTTTTTATACGAAGGAATCGGTCTTGACAATTTTTCCGTCCTGTCGCATTTTGATCTTGAAAATAACATGGAGTTGGTGCAAGATGAGCTGTCTCCTTTATCGAAAGAAATAGATATTTATACGTCGAACAAAGATTGCGCTGTACGTGTAAAGAGAGGCAACATCGACATTTTAGGCTATGTCTATTTAATTTCCCACTCCAAAATTCAGAAATTGGATGAGACGCTCTAGCTGTGGTGAATAGCTAGAGCGTGTTTGAATCAATCTTTTTTCCAAAACACGCTCTTTTCTTTTTTAAAAGTATCAATTTGATCATACCTTGGCAACAAAAGGTTTAGGCTTTTTCATGAAGTGTACTTTTTGTTCGCTCATTAATTAGGTTAAGAAGTGTAATGATTTTCTGAAAATCTTCAATGGTGAATCTTTCCAAATCCTTTAAGTAATTGCCAAACTCTTCTTTATCGAGTTTTTTATGATATTCATATACCAGTTGACCTTTTGGTGTCAATTCAATCGTTAATTCTCGATAATTGTTAGGATTTCTATATTTAAATGCTAATTCTTTTTTTATTAATTTATCCATCATTTGAGAAACTGCACTTTTTGTACGGTGTGTGATTTCTGCAATTTCAGTAGTATTTGTTTTGATTTTATCACCTATTAAATTGAGTGTGTGAGCCTCTATCATATATAGTTCATCTTCCGTACCGTACTTTCTCGGGATACTTTCATAGGTACTAATGGATCGAGATGTTTCAAAAAGTGTCTCCATTAGCTCATAAAAGATTTCTTCTTTCTCCACAGATCATTCCCCCTTAGTAAACAAACATCCCTTTATTTTAACATATTCATAAATAATTTCCTTCAATTAATCATGAAGCTTCAACAACCAATCAATTTTTGTGAAGGGGATCAAACATCCCAATTTTAATTTTCGGAAAATTCTATTTTTTTATTGACGATTTTACAGTTAAGGTGCTAAACTGATGAAAATAATTGCTCAGGTACGGAAAAAACGTATTTTCGAGCAATGACGAGGAAGGGGGATGAGAGAAAGAATGATATATGATTTTGATGAAATAATTAGTCGACGTCGTACTTATTCGTTAAAGTGGGACGGGGAAGAATTAATTAAAGACATCGGTTATACAGAAAGATATGATTATGAAACGATTCCATTATTTACAGCTGATATGGATTTACCCGTCATGCAGCCTTTGATAGATGCACTTCATCAAACGGTTGATCATCGAATCTTTGGGTATTCTATTTTTCCGAATGAGTACTTTGAATCCATTCAGCATTGGTTTAAAAAAAGGCATGATTGGGTGATCAAAAGAGAGGAAATCGTATATAGTCCTGGAACGGTTCATGCTTTGAATATAGCTGTACAAGCATTTACTAAGCCTGGGGAAGGAATCATTATACAACGGCCAGTTTATCCACCGTTCACTACTGCGATAGAGCGTAATGGTAGAATTGTTCAAAATAACGCAATGAAATGTGAATCAGATGGATCTTTTTCAATTGATTTCGTAGATTTTGAAGAGAAAGCAAAGGATAAAAACACAACCATGTTTATTCTTTGTAATCCACATAATCCAACTGGAAATATATTCACCAATAAAGAATTGAAAAGGCTTTCAAAAATTTGCGAGGAACATAATGTAATCATTGTGGCAGATGAAATCCACGGTGACTTAATTAGGAAAAATAAAAGATTTACACCAATCTGTAAGGTTGTAGAAAATACTGATCATATTGTCACTTGTACAGCCATTAACAAAACATTTAATGTTGCGGGTCTTCATTGTACAAATGTCATCATTTCCAACCCCGAACGCAGAAAAAACTTTAATGACATAATGGGGATGCAGTTACCGTCACCGTTTACCATTGCAGCTCTTATAGCCGTCTATAACGAGGGAGATGAATGGTTGGAACAAGTTACGCAATATATTGACGGCACAATGGAGTTTGTAAAAAGCTTTTTAGCTGAAAACATGCCTACAGTTAAAGTAAGAATTCCAGACGGCACATATGTGATGTGGATGGACTTTAATGGATATGGTCTTTCCGATCAAGAGATTCATCATCGTATCTATAATAAAGCGAATGTTCTACTAGAAGATGGATGGATGTTCGGAAAAGAAGGGGAAGGTTTTCAAAGAATTTGTGTCCCTTCGCCAAGACCACTTATAAAGCAAGCACTTGAACGGATTGCTGTTGAATTTCAGGATTTGGAATAGAATAATCCATTAAAATAGGGGTGTATAAAATGACAACAATCGAGTTTGAACTTAATGCTTTAAAGGCTGCAGAAGAAATCGAAGGCTATGTCATTAATATAAGAAGAGATCTTCACAAGCATCCGGAGATTGGGTTACAGGAAATACGGACTATTAAAGTAGTTACAGAGGAATTAACTAAAATGGGCATTGATTACGAGATCGTCCCGAATGGTGGAATTATTGGATTTATTCATGGGGAACAACCAGGGAAAACATTGATACTTAGAGCTGATTTAGACGCACTTCCGATGAAAGAAAACGAAAATAATTTAAAAATGAAAAAAATAGTCGTTTCTAGTACTAGTCAAGCTGCTCATACTTGTGGTCATGATGGACATACAGCAATGCTTCTAGGGGCAGCGAAGATTTTGGTTCAACATAAAGATAAGGTAAAAGGAAAAGTACTTCTTGCTTTTGAGCAAGGAGAAGAAATGGGCGGAGGCATTTACAATCTTTTAACACGCTTATATGAATTAGGGGCTGACGGCATTTGGGGCATCCATTTAAAATCTGATATTCCAACAGGGAAAATATCTGTTGAACCAGGACCAAGAATGGCTGCTTCCTTTAGTTTTAATGTGCTATTGAAAGGAAAAAGTGGACATGGCTCCAGACCAGATTTATCGGTGGCTCCATTAGATTGCTTTACGGATTTTTACAGCAATTTAAAAGCTATGAGAATAAATACTTTAGATCCTTTTAAAACCATTACCTATTCTATTGGCATGATTCATTCCGGTTCTGCCGTAAATATCATTCCAGAAAGCTTACAATTCTCAGGAACTGCCAGATATTTAGATGATGATCAAGGTTCACATGCTGCAGGCGAATTTAAACGAATCCTAGAAAAAGTTTGCGACCTACATCGTTGCACATATGAATTTATTACAGAGCCCATTGAATCGGATTTATTTGTTTACAACCAAAATGATTGCGCACACATAGCATCACTTGCTGTAGAAAAGGCATTAGGTGTAAATACGTTATATTCTTCACCAGCATGGATGGGCTCAGAATCCTTTGCGTTTTATGAAAAATACTTTCCAGGTGTATTTGCCTTCGTTGGAATAAAAAATCTTGAAAAAGGGGTTGGGGCAGAGCATCATAATGATTTCTTCGATCTAGATGAAGATGCTCTCAAGCTAGGTGTCGCTTCCACTGTACAATACACCATTGATTTTCTAAATAATGAACATCAAATCGTATTTGCGGCTGACAAAAGGGATGTCAAAAGCTTGTTTATTGATAATGGATTTGCCCAATTAATAAAACAATAGGCCATCTTATAAAAGAAGGAGATAGATAAAATGACTCGAAAAAGACTTTGTTATTTACTATCATTCATTGCATACTTTGGAATGCCTTTGGGAGTTCCCTTTATTAAAAGTACCGAACCTTATATCTTGGGACTTCCGCTTTTGTTATTTTGGATGGTTCTTTGGATTTTATTAGGGACAGGTATCATGCTTTTAGTACATCGCTTAAATCCAGACGTCAAAGCAGAGGTGGAGTAACATGACAATATCTATTGGTATTATTGCTGTGTTTTTAGGAATTGCATTAATTTTAGGCATTATGGCGAGTAGAGGGAAGGATATGAGCCTAGAGCAATGGAGTGTTGGCGGTCGGGGTTTTGGCTCTATTTTCATTTTCTTGCTAATGGCCGGAGAAATTTATACTACAAGTGCATTTTTAGGGATAAGTGGTTGGATGTATGGAAAAGGTGGAGCAGCATTCTACAACATCATGATGCTGAACTATGTCATTGCTTACTGGTTAACGCCAAAAATATGGAGCTATGGAAAGAAACATAATTTACTTTCTCAATCTGATTTTTTTGAGAAGGCATATAAAAGTAAAGCGCTTGGAATGGTTGTAGCAATAGTCGGTTTGGCGGCTTTAATTCCTTATTTAATCATTCAATTGAAAGGTCTTGGCATTATTGTTTCTGAAGCTTCTTATGGAGCCATTGACTCCAAAATCACGATTTGGATTGGAACCATTGCGATGATTGTCTATGTCATGGTTTCAGGTATTCATGGCTCAGCTTGGACAGCAGTCATTAAAGACTTCCTTATACTTGGTGTTGTTTTATTTCTAGGAATCTACTTACCATTTCATTATTATGGTGGTATTCAACCAATGTGGGAAGCTATTGAAGCCACAAATCCAGGGTTCTTAACACTTCCAGACTCAGGTTTAAGTGCGTCTTGGTATGTTTCAACAATGATGCTGACATCATTAGGATTTTACATGTGGCCCCACACCTTTGTTGCTACTTTTTCAGCTAAAAGTGGAAATGCCCTAAGAAGAAATGCGATTATTCTACCTATCTATGCATTATTTATATTATTTGTCCTATTTACCGGAGCAGCAGCTATTCTACAAGTCCCGAATTTATCGGGAGGCGATGTTGATTTAGCATTATTCAAAATTTCCACACAAACGTTTAGCCCAGTAATAGTAGGCTTTATTGGAGCAGCAGGGCTGTTAACGGCAATTGTTCCAGGCTCATTAATTTTGATGTCTGCAGCTACACTTTTTGCAAAAAATATAATAAAGCCGTTTCGTCCTCAAATTACGGATCGACAAATTGGTATTATTGCTCGTTATACGGTTCCATTGGTTGCCCTAATTGCCCTTTATTTTACTTTTAGTGGTGGTGGTGCTATAACTCTATTATTCTTAATGGGATATGGATTAGTTACACAATTTGCACCTGCTGTTGTTTGTAGTTTCATGAAAAAAAATCCACTGTCGTTACAAGGTGTGTTCGCTGGGATAATTGTTGGCGTTATGATTGTAGGTTGGCAAGCCGCTACAGGCGCAAATCTAAGTACCCTTTTCCCGAATTGGCCAACATTTATACAAGATATCAACATTGGGTTCCTTGCATTAGGCGTTAATATTGTAGTGAGTTTAGCAGTTAGTGCATTTACAAGAAAACTTTTCATAAAGCATGATGGGGCTTCCAACGAGGAAATCGTGGAGAGTTTACCATAGTAACACATTGATATTATTGATGAATTGTAGGATAGATTTACATTTATAATAGAGCCTGTGATTATATGAAAGCTCGCAAAGAATAGTTGAAAAGAGCATGTTTTGATTCATTTGTTTCAAAGCATGCTCTTTATAATTGTTCTCATCTTAAACTTATTCAGTAAAGGACACGCCATAAATAAAAGGTTGCGTAGGATTCCCAATTTTTCCATGGCATCGATAATTCCATGATTTCATCTTTTGTCGGCTTTCGATTCATATTTTGTAATAGTTTTATCGAATTAATAAGTCCTACATCATCGATTGGAAAGGCTGTTTGGAACCTAAGGCAGCGCATTAAAACATAATTGGCTGTCCAAGGGCCGATTCCTCGTATTTTCATTAAGTTTTTTTCAGCATCTTTAAAGTCCATTTCCATTAATTTTTCCCTCGATAATTCTCCACTTGCCATTAATTTCGCGATGCCAATGATATATTCACTTTTTTTCACCGTCATTTTAATATTTGCTAGGTCAGCAGGGGTTAATTGTGCAATTCGTTCGTATGAAGGGAACACCCAATATTTTTTACCATTCCATTCAATGAAATCGCCAAATTTTTCTACAAATTGCCTCTTTAAGGTGTACGCGAAGGCTAAGTTAATTTGTTGGCCTAAAACTCCCCAGCATAAAGCTTCAAATAAGTCGGGAATGCCGATTACTCGTAATCCATAAAATTTTTGGACAGGTATTTTAAGTAATGGGTCTGCTTTTGCCATTTCATAAAATGACGTTAAATCATTATCGAGATCAAACCATTCATGAATATATGTTACAATTTCTTGCCGCTTCCACTTTTCAATAGGTTTAGAATCATTTAGGAATTGAATCACCATTTGTTTATTATTGATTATGCTTATTTGTACTAAGGATTGAATTTTCCCAATTGTTATAACTTTTGTCATAATATTGTTCTCTATTTCGTACATGCATTCATTTTTTTCCCTTGTTAAATAACCTAGGTTAGCATTCATGTCGAAAATTGTAGGTAATGTAATAACAATATCATCATTGACTTCATACCATGTCACTTTTCATTCTCCTCGTCCTATTAAGAGTAATTTTACTTTATCACATCATAGCCCTTACTAATTTTGTTATCTTGCTCTTACATTCTCAACTCCTTATTTTTTTCTATTTATGAGGTTATAGTGTTAGTTATCAGGAATGTAAAGGAGGGTATAAAAATGGTCCAACATATAAAAACACGTGTTGAGAGCTTAGATTGGGAGACCATTCAACATGAATTAGATGAGCAAGGATTTGCAAAGCTTCCTGTGATTTTAACAAAGGAGGAGTGTGAATTCTTCATAGACATGTATGGTGTGGAAGAGTCATACAGAACGACAATCAATATGACGAGATATCGCTTTGGGAATGGGGAGTACAAATATTTTTCTTATCCATTACCTGACATCATCCAACATTTAAGAGAGGCTTTTTATTTGGCATTAGCAAAAACAGCTAATCGGTGGCTGAGCTATTTAAAGAAGACAGAACAGTATCCAGAACAACTTCAAGATTTTTTGAACACCTGTGAAGAGTATAATCAAACGAGACCAACACCTTTACTATTAAAGTATGAAACAGGCGGATTTAATTGTTTACATCAAGATTTATATGGTGATATATTTTTCCCGTTTCAAGTAGTATTTTTATTAAATCAACGAGATCAAGACTTTTGTGGTGGTGAATCTCTATTAGTGGAACAAATTCCGCGTGCTCAGAGTAGAGGGCATGTCATTACTTTAGAACAAGGCAGTGCGCTAATCTTTCCTACTCACCATCGACCTGTTTTAGGTAAAAAAGGATATTACAAAAATACGGTTCGTCACGGAGTAAGCACAGTTACTGCTGGAGAACGCTACGGACTTGGAATCATTTTTCACGATTCTAAGTAAAAATTAAACTTCAATATCTTGCTATTCTATTCCTAGAATTGTCCATTCTGAATTTATAGAGAGTATATTGTAAGGAGAGGTGAGATAAATGTCGGATAGTATCGATAACGGACATCGAGAGAGCCATCATCCTAGAATGATAAATGAAGTAGAAATGATAACAGAGGAAAAGTGGCAAGCCATTATAAATAATGATGCAGCGTACAATAACCAATTTTTCTACGCTGTAAGGTCGACAGGGATATTTTGTAAACCATCCTGTAAATCTCGCGTTCCGAAAAAAGAAAATGTATGCATTTTTTCAAACGCAGAACAAGCCCTCCAAGCAAATTTTCGCCCTTGTAAACGTTGCAAGCCCACTAATGAAAATCTGCCTGATAGCGAGTGGGTGGATGTAATTACGGAATACATTGATAAAAATTTCACAGAAAAATTAACGCTAGAATCGTTAGCAAATATTTGTCATGGAAGTCCGTATCATATGCATCGAACATTTAAAAAGATCAAAGGTATGACGCCAGTTGAATATATACAGGAAGTTAGAGTACACGTAGCTAAAAAGTATTTGATTCAGTCAAATAAAGCGATTGGAGATATTGCTTTATGTGTGGGGATGGCTAATACGCCTTATTTTATTACTTTATTTAAAAAGAAAACGGGACAGACGCCAGCACAATTTCGTCAAATGAGTAAAGTGGAGGAGAGGTACAATGGAAACAAAGAATAATTCAAGTCTATATTGGTCTTTACTAAAGTTTAAGGATTGGCAATTATATATTGCGTCAACTTCAAAGGGGCTTGTCTTTGTAGGTTCACAGAACAAACCATTCGAGGAATTAGTCGAATGGGCAAAAAAACGCTTTCCAGGAAGTACTCTTGTGGAAAATGATGAAATGCTTGCACCTTATGTTGTTGAAATTACTCAGTATCTAGAAGGAAAACGGAAAACCTTTACTGTTCCATTTGAGTACGTAGGTACGCCATTTCAGCAAGCCGTCTGGGATGCACTTTGTGAAATTCCTTATGGGCAGACGAAATCCTATTCCGATATTGCCAATGCTATAAATAAACCAGCTGCTGTTCGTGCTGTAGGAGCGGCTATTGGGGCTAATCCAGTATTACTTACGGTACCGTGCCATCGCGTAACAGGGAAGAATGGCTCTTTAACTGGCTATCGGGGTGGATTAGAAATGAAGACATTGCTCCTGGATCTTGAAAAGCGAGCTTCATCAAATAATGAATAATTATTGCCGTACAATGAATGGGGGCCATTATGAAACATGAAATATTCTATAAAAATCCGAAAACCATTCTAAATAAAGGAACTGGCTTTCTGTCTGGCTATACGCATTCACTAAATCCCTATACAGGCTGTTCATTTGGCTGTTCCTATTGTTATGTTCGCGAAATGCCTGTATCTCTTTTCAGGGAAGGTGAGTGGGGGCATTGGGTCGATGTTAAAAACGGAGCTGCGCATGTATTACAAAAGGAACTCCATCGGGCCAAAGCAAAAGGGAATGTAACCATTTTTATGTCATCAAGTACAGATCCGTATCAACCAATAGAACATAAGGAAAAAGTGACGCGATCTTTACTTGAAGTTATGGTAGAGAATCCTCCTGACTTCCTATTAGTACAGACTAGAAGCCCACTTGTAAGTCGAGATATCGATTTACTGCAACTTTTAAAAGATAAAGTGCGGGTAAGTATGACCATAGAGACGGATAGGGAAGATATTCGCAAGCATTTTACGCCCTCTGCTCCACCTATTTCAGCAAGGCTTAAAACACTCCAACAGCTTGCTGAATTTGGTATTCCTGCACAGGTTGCCATCGCCCCCTTACTACCAAGTACTGAGCGATTTGCAGAAATATTGCGTCCCTTGGTTAACCGAGTATGTATTGACGATTATTTTATGGGGGACGGACGCGGTGGTAAACGCACACACAAGATGGGCTTACAGGCGCTATATAGAAAACTGGAAATGGAAGAATGGTATCATCCATCCGTCTATCAAATGGTTTATAAACGAATGAGGCAGTATTTTTCGGAAGAAGAACTTTTCATTAGCCAAAAGGGTTTTGAACCCTAGCGTTAAGATGGGTAAAAGGAAACCAGCATTTTTTAATATTTTTCCTTATTGTTGTACCTAATAATTCATTCATGCGAACGACTATTAGTTTGCAGGTATTGTAAATAGCCATATAAAAAAGTCGATTTCTTATTGTCTAGGAATCCGACTTTTTTTAGATAGGAAATTGCTTAGCATAATATTGTAAAGGGGAAAAAAGTCTGGAGGGTTTTTTGGGCAAACGGCACTATTATGATATGAATTATAAAATCCTAATCCATTTTAGTTTCGAAAATGATTGAGAGCTAGCAGGGTTGCTGAATCATATTCAGCAGGCAATTCATCTTCAAAAAAAATAGCTTCTACTGGACAAACTAATTCACAAGCTCCACAATCAATACAAATATCAGGATTAATTACATATTGGGTATCTGTCATAACAATGCAATTTACTGGACAGACATCCAAACAGACAGCCGCTTTTTCATCCCTACATAATTCTGTAATTACAAATGCCATTATAAATCCTCCCATCCAGACAATTGTTGTTTTAATTCTTCAGGTGAGTATTTCCAATAGTCTTCATTAAATTCAGATAAAAACTGATAAAGTAGTTTTTTTGAATTACTATCTACATGTTTCAAGAGAACTTTCCCTTTAAGTGCCTTATCTAAATAATTTACTTGTTCTGGCAAAGATTTATAGCCAAGTTTAATACGTCGTACTTCTTTTGATACCCGTACTTCACTTGCAGTACATCCCGCATAATAAGGACCATTTTGAGAAATTTGAATAGCTACCCAAACTATCCAATAACGATAATAATCGTCACTAGCATGAGCTAAATCAGAGGAAAAACGAACTTTTTTCTCGATTATACTTCGTCCATGTAAGGCTTCTAAATCTATAAACACCTGTTCTTTTTCACAATCTATAATAATCGACGTTACATTATTTAAATCAAGGGTTCCTACTCCGTAACCGCCATCTCCGTCTGTTGAATTGTTACTTAAAATTGTAAAATGCATTTTCTTTTTCATAGAAATCACCTCTACACACTTTTATATCCCTTCATTAACAAATGTTTAATACAATGCCCCAATTTAGAAACATCAATGATTGACAGATAAATTTAGTCAACGGTCTGAATATTTGCATAAAGCTAAAACGACATGAGAAAATCATTGGACTTTAATTTATACAGATTGATAATTTTTCTGATGCCAATAGAACAAACGCATTACGTATAGTTTTGTACAAATAAATGTACTTGAACGTTTTAGTAGTATTTTTTATCTATACGTAATGGTTGTCTAGGATTTTTCCTAATACTTTTATAGTTAAAAAGTATAAATAAAATATACAATTTATCTCATTACTTGTCTTCAGACTAACGTCTGAAATGTTATGTACTGGTAAATTAACTATAATACAGTTATTCATCCTTTAATAAATGAAAGGCAGTTACTATAAATTTTACCTTTTGTTTACTTTATTTTTCCTAAATTTGGTTTTATTGAAGTATACTGCTAATAAGGACAACAAAGAGAACTCTTTGGTCCAAATAACCGTAAGCGATGAAATCAATTGCTTATCTAAGGAGGAAATTCTGTTATGAAAAGTAAACTATCTGGGGTATTAGCTGCTACATTAGCGCTAACGATGTTCCTGCCAACAGGGGCAATGGCGTTTTCTAACAATAAGACTACAGTTGTAGCTAATCAAGTTGTAGCTAATCAAAAACTGGAGAAGATTGCAGCAGAGAAGGCTGCGTTACTCACGGAATCCTATGGGACGGCTAGCGTGCAATATGCGTTAATTGATAATGGCAAGCTAATTTTGTCGGGACAGAAAGGCAAGGACAATTTAAAAGGGGAACAGTCTCTAACCAAAGATACCCAATATGGAATTGGATCGGTCAGTAAAGTGTATACAGCAGCGGCTATGATGAAATTGGTCGATGAAGGAAAAGTCGATTTAGATACTCCTGTTGTTAACTATCTTCCTGATTTTAAGATGAAGGATGAACGATACAAACGCATTACACCGCGTATGCTGTTGAACCATTCCTCCGGCTTACAAGGAACTGTGTATAGTAATGCAATTTTATTTAAAGATAATGATACCTATGTCCATGATACCTTGTTACAGCAGTTGTCAAACCAGAGCTTAAAGGCAGACCCTGGCGCGTTCTCAGTATACTGTAATGACGGCTATACGCTGGCCGAGATTTTGGTGGAAAGAGTTAGCGGTATGAGCTTCACCGAATTTCTACATCAACGTTTTACAGAGCCCCTAGAGCTCAATAATACGAAAACATCGCAGGATAAATGGGCAGACGATAAACGGGCTGAACTTTATTTTCCATCCTATCAAGGGCAACTTCCTATTGAATCAGTGAATTTGATTGGTTCGGGAGGGATTTCTTCGACAGCAGAAGATATGGTAAGGTTCTCACAATTGTTTATGGGACTGGGAAAAGAGATTCTCTCTGAGAAGGCAGTCAAGGCTATGGAGCAAGAGGAATATAAAAAAGGAATGTGGCCAGAGGATGGAGATAATATTTTCAACTATGGTCTTGGATGGGATAGTGTGAAACTATACCCATTTAGTGAATATGGGATAAAGGGTTTGGCTAAGGGCGGTGACACAATATTACAACATGCGACACTGGTCGTTCTACCAGAACAGAAGATGGCCGCTGCTGTGGTGTCATCCGGCGGTAGTAGTGTTACAAATCAACTGATGGCGACTGACTTACTGCTTGCTGCACTTAAAGAGAAGGGCACAATTAAGGATATTAAGCCAAACAAATCCTTTGGCAAGCCAGTAACGACTCAGATGCCTCAAGATCTAGTAGAGAAAGCAGGCTTTTACGGGAATAGTTTCAGTCATTTCAAACTTGAAATTATGAAGAACGGAAAACTGTTCTTATCCCTTAATCCCGAAGAAAAGTATGTATATACTGCGGACGGAAGCTTTATTAATGAGGAGGGTACATCCAAGCTCAACTTCGTCACTGAGAAGAACGGACGTACTTATTTAAAAGAGAGCGCCTATCAAACAGCACCAGGTTTTGGGCAAGTTGCGATGACTCAATATTTAGCTGAGAAGCTTGAAGACAATGTACTATCGAAGGAGACTGCTGCTGCATGGAAGAAACGGGAGGGCGTGAAGTTCTATCTTGTGAACGAAAAATATAGTTCTGCTCAATATCTCGTACCAATGCTGCTTACCAAACAAATTAATCGTCAGGAAGACCTAGCGGGCTATTGGGAGGGCAGAAAAATTATAGGTCCAAACATGTCGGCGCATCAGCTTCAAATCCCAGTGATGAATGGCCGTGATATGACAGAGACTCGTTTCTATACGGAAGGCGGGAATGAATATATGGAAATGTCCGGATTTTTATACGTAAGTGGAACTAACGTAAAACCGCTTTATACAGGGCAGTCATCCAAAGTAACGTTGCAAGCAAAAGGACATGCGAAATGGTTTACGATCCCACAAGCGATAGCTGGGAAAACAATGAACGTGGAGTTGCCATCGAACAGTTCGTTTGCGGTTTATGATGAGAAGGGCGTATGCGTGAATTTTACCGTTGTAAGCGGCAATAACAAAGTAAAGCTACCGAAGAATGGAACTGTTGTATTTGCTGGTGCGCCGAACTCGGAGTTTGCTATCACACTGAACTAACTATGGACTTCCACAAAAATGTTTAATATTGACTAGATGAAGCCAGGACGATCCGAATCACGTATGCTATTTATCTATCATTTCTATAATTTTATATAAAGACTGATCATTTTAAACTAAGCTCGACTATCTTATGCAACAGTTCGGCAAGTTTTGTGTAGCAGTCAAAGCCCAATTTCTCTCCTACAATTCAGAGAAATTGGGCTTTTTTAGTTTTCTTAACAAAGAATATAAACATTGTTTTTATGCACTCTTTTAAATCATTTTCATGTTATTTCTTACAAGGGTATTTGAATTTGCTTGTTGTTGTAACAATAATAGTGTACGATACATAGTATAAGTTATACAGTGTATGTCATATAGTAAGTGGAATTGAGGTGAGTAAATGAGTACGTTACTGAATTCATTAACGACAGAACTTAGGAGAGGAACGCTGACATTAGCCGTTTTAAGTCAATTACGAACACCCCAGTATGGGTATTCACTTGTTCAATTATTAGAGGAAGCGGGCATTAACATCGATCAAAGTACCTTATATCCATTGCTTCGCCGTTTAGAAAAACAAGAGTTAGTGACGAGCAGCTGGGATACATCAGAGAGTAGACCGCGTAAGTATTATGTATTAAGTGACTATGGATTAGAGGTATTTTTGCAATTAAAAAGAGAATGGATTAACAATTCAAAAGAACTTTATGAGTTATTACAAGGAGATGATGATCAAGATGAATCTGACTGAGATTTATATTCAAGAGGTCACTCGGAGGCTGCCTGAAAAAAATCGTGAGGATATCGCGCTTGAGTTACGATCAACCATTGAGGATATGCTACCTGACGATTACAGTGAGGATGATGTAAAGGATGTACTTGAAAAATTAGGGAACCCAGCAGCATTAGCGAGTGGCTATCGAGACCAACCAATGCATTTAATTGGCCCACGCTATTTTGATGTATATTTATCGTTATTAAAAATGATTGTCCCAATTGCCGCTGTCATTGCGTTAATTTCGATTATTGCCGAATACTTTATTGGTTTTGGTGGGGAAGAAGTGATTATTAATGCCGTCCTCACGATTATGGGTGAAGGAATATGGAGAATCATCGAAGTAGGAATACATGTCTTTTTCTGGCTAACACTCGTATTCGTCATTATTGAACGAACAGATAAAGGAAAAGATCAGCATCCGTTGTCAGAAAACCTAACAAAATGGACCCCTGAAGATTTGAAAAACATTATTTATATTCCAAAGAAAAAAGCGATTACGAAGCTTGAAGTATTTGGCTATTTAATGTGGACGGCGATTTGGGCAACTCTTTATTTTTATGCAAATCACCTTGTAGGTATATATGAAGGCGGTGGTGATGGCCTCAAATTCGTAATGCCAGCTTTCAATCAGGATGTTTTACTTCGTTATTGGCCAATTGTTATCGCTGTCATCGCTCTCGAAATTGGGCTAGCTCTCTACAAATTATTGAAAGGACAATGGACGAAAAAAATGGCAATCTTTAATACTATTGTTGAACTTTTCGCAACCGTTGTATTCATTGTTATCTTAAGCAATCCAAATTTTATGAACCAAGAATTTATAACGTACATGAGTAAATTATTTACCATAACAACTAAGCAATTGGAAATATGGATAGTCGGTGGCGTCATCATCGTATTCATTTTATCTGCAACACTCAGTATCTTCGATGGATTCCGTAAGGCTCGAATCCGTTAATTCATTTTTGTTTATAAAAGAGTAGTTAGTTATTCCAAAATAGAACTACTTAAAAAAGGTGGGATGCCATAGGAATCCCACCTTTAAGTAAAGTTTAATATTATTTTAAAGAAAATTCTCTGACGTCTATTATTCTTGCAGATGCTTCCCCATATGTTATGTCATATGTTATGGCAAAAAAATCTGCCCCATGAATTAAGTTAAATTTCCCACTCCCTATTGCCCGTACTCGATCTGGGTCTTTTGGAGATCTAATTAGCCCATAAGTGTTACTAGCTAAATCAAGACCAGCACCAATTGAAATTACTGTCCCAGAAGATTCAGCTTTTATACCTGTAATAGCATCTGCATAAATTTCAACATTTCCAGAGATAGATACCTGATTTAAGTATACATCTGTTCTAGTTTTTGTATATGGTGGTACTGGAATAGGTTGTGGAGTTGCTGTGTAAGTTGTAGTCACACTTTTTGTGGTAGAATCAGTATTAGAAAAATTATACTCAAGCGTCGTTTTAATTTGCCCTTCAGTTACTAAGGGAATTCCAACTTTACCTGATGCTTCAAAGGCTGTCTTAAAACCGTGTAGGGTTTGAGTAGTTGTTGAATCTGTAATTGATTTACTAAAAGAGCTAGTATTATAGGTTATTAGTCGATCAGTTCTATTTTCAAATGTATTTGAACCAATAAACAGCGGAACGACACTAGTAACATTAGTGTTCTCTATATTTATCCCCGAAACATCAACACTTTCTCCAAACATATAAGGAAAACGATTATATGGTAAAAAGCCAAAAAGTGGTGGGATACTAGCTATCATATTATCAATTTTTTTATCAATATCTTCGATTGATACACCTTGTTGTTTAATAATATTATGGGTATTTTCAGGAATTTCAGTAGCCTTTGCTGTATATATATTACCGGTTACAAACAAAAAGCTTGTCATCATAGCACACAAAATTATCTTGTTACTTTTCATTTTTCTTCACTCTCCAATATCTCATTTTTTAATTCTTGAAGCGTCCAATTTTATAATGATTAATTTGCCCTACTCTAGATGATGCTACAGTAAGTGCTGTTTTTTCCTTTCACGAAGATAATAATATCAATCACATAACTAAGCAAATATGCTGTTAATGTAGCTAAATACATCTAAATCAAGCATATTTACACTATATATTTATATTGAAATTATAAAAAAATATGTAAAACGGGAGTTTGGTACTATGTTTTATACTTTTAAGAAACCACGAGACTCATTTTTTGTCACAAAAAATGTATAAAACATATAAGAAATTACAAATGAAATAGTGGCATTATCAGGGGATGAACCTTTATAGGACATACTCATGGGTAATGACAAAATATGTTGAATTTTAATTGTCTGACACTCAAAATACTAGATGAGCATTGCTTATAAATTTGTCCGAAAGTTCTTGTCCATTTACAATATACAGATGTCATGTACATAAGAGAATTTGATTGTAAGCAAGACTCTTCTCACTGCAAAATAACTTTAGTTTACATAATAATTATCATTTAATCTAGATTCTCCTTAAGATGAATTAAATATTCAACGTAACAATTAATAGCACTTTCAATTGTCAGACAAAATCTAACCTAAGCTAAAACAAGAAAAGAAGTACTAGAAGAGTTTTGTGTATATAAGAGGTAGAGGTCAGGGATTGTATCGCAGAAGTTTAATTTACTGGAATCAATAATTTAAGGGGATTTTGGCACTAGGCAAGATGCAGAGTACACTGACAAAGACAAAGATAGAAGAACTTATTTATCTACATGGGTAGAGGTCAAGAAATATTGTTGATCGTTGTTAAGCCGAAAGAAATTGCTTTATAGATACATTCTTTATTCAAGTAGAAAACTGCCTGATGCAGTGTAATGTTACTAAACAATCTGACAATAGAAATTAGAAAAGGGTCACTGAGTTACGGTGACCCTGAATGAGGGAGGTTGTGGCGGTCAACCAACGCCACAACCGAATAAGTGCGTGCGATACACTTAATATAAATTTGTGCAGGTAGTGGTTACTTATACATAAAAAAAAAACGCAGCGTCGTCACACGCTACAGCAAACTAAATAAGCTAAAAGATATTGTTTAAAAAGGGCGAAAAGGTATGCCTCATAAATGTGATGTTTGTAAGAAAGAGTTTAATTAGCATTAGAACGCGGAATGTCTATATTACTTAATATGTGAGCTAATAATAATAAGTGTTATTCCCGTAAATAAGCAAATGATTCTCGTCACAGGAATTTTATCAGCTAGTCCAAATAGTGCAATTGCTGTCGTTACGATTAAAGCTGTTGGACCAACCAATGCAAGCATTGTATTAATATAGAATGCTTTTTCTAAATTATTCAACTTTAGCATCAATAAGCCAGCACTTACTTCAATACTTCCAGACAATACACGTAAAATAACCATAGCAAGAACCGATTTTTCAATAATTGTCATCATCCTATCTTTATAGATAATTCTCGCATATATTATAAATCCTTCTTAGGATCATAATAGACTTCTGTTTTAATGAAATATTAAAATCAATATATGTATGATTCATATCAAATATTCTTGTTATATTATGCTTTATAGCTTTAATTGAAAAATTTTATTGACAAAATATTTTTTTTGTGTAAAATGAAAAATAATTCAAAAATATTTGTCATAGAACAAAGGCTATGAAAAGAAATAGTATCAATTATTTTTACGAACAGAAAGTTACCGGTTGATGAGAGGTGCATGTAAAACGATTGGGAATTCATCTTGGAGCTGCGTACCGAAAAGATTATTCTAAGTAGGCTACGTCGGTAAGCACCCGTAATCATGTGCGAGAGTATCGTCAAATGACCGTACTTCTTAAGGTAAGTAATGTGAATTGCTTATAAATTAAAGGTGGTAACACGAGTTGAATCGTCCTTTTGGTTAATCCAAAAGGGCGTTTTTTTATTCCTTTTTTGAGCAAGTATTTGAAAATCTAAACGTATTAGGAGTAAGACATTATGAAAGATAATCATCAAGATTCACAGCTAAAGCGCGGATTAAGTACTCGTCACATGCAATTAATTGCACTTGGTGGATCAATTGGGGTCGGTTTATTTTATGGCTCTAGTTCAACAATTCAAATGGCTGGACCATCTATTCTACTAGCTTATTTAATTGGTGGATTAGTTATTTTCACAATTATGCGTGCATTAGGAGAAATGGCAGTAGAGGAACCAGTATCAGGCTCGTTCAGTACGTACGCGAATAAATATTTAGGACGCTTTGCGGGGTTCTTATCTGGTTGGACGTATTGGTTCATGTGGATTGTCGTTGGCATGGCAGAATTAACAGTAGTCGGTGTATACATTAACTACTGGTTCCCTGATATTCCACAATGGGTAACTGCTCTTGTAGTCCTTGTTATTATGACGCTTGTAAACCTAGCAAATGTAAAAGCTTACGGAGAATTTGAATTCTGGTTTGCGATGATTAAAGTTGTTGCGATTATCGGTATGATCGTTCTAGGATTAGCCATTATTTTCTTCGGTGTTGGCAACCATGGTGAAGCAATTGGCTTCGATAATTTATGGGCACACGGTGGCTTCATGCCAAACGGTTTCCATGGTATTTTAATGTCACTAGTATTGGTTATGTTCTCATTTGGTGGGGTTGAATTAGTTGGTATTTCTGCAGGAGAAGCTAAAAATCCTAGCAAATCCATTCCTTCAGCTATTAACAACATCGTTTGGCGTATTTTAATTTTCTATATTGGTGCATTAGGCGTTATGATGGTTATTTATCCTTGGAATGAAGTTGGTTCAGAAGGTAGCCCGTTCGTTCAAATTTTCGATTATGTCGGCATCCCTGCTGCGGCTCACATTATTAACTTTGTTGTCATTACAGCAGCAATGTCTGCATTTAATAGTGGTTTATACGGTTCAGGGCGTATGCTACACAACTTATCGGTACAAAAAAATGGTCCGAAATATTTTAAAACAGTAAGCAAAAACGGTAGTCCACATAGAGGCGTTTTATTTTCTTCAGCCGTATTATTAATGGCGGTTGTCTTAAACTATGTAGTACCTGAAAAAGTGTTCATCTATATTTCTGCTGTTGCGACAGTTGCAGTCATTACAAGCTGGATGATTATTTTATTAGCACAATTGAAATTTAGAAAGTCAAAAACGAAAGAGGAAGTAGCTGAACTGAAATTCAAAATTCCGCTTTATCCATTTTCTACGTACATTGCCATTGCATTCTTATTAATGGTTATTGTGTTAATGGCCTTTATTCCAGATATGCGGGTTGCCCTATATGTCGCTCCAGTTTGGTTTTTAATCTTATTTATTGGATATAAAGTAAGAAATATTAAAAAGTAGTTGAATCATTGCATTTAACTGATACTTCTTCAACGGAGACAGTCCTTTTGGTTTACTTGATTGGTTACACCTATCTCAAGATTAATAATTTTTATCCACTAGTAAACGTTTAATAACAATATTAAATGAAAGTTTGGAAAGAAACCGAAATCCAAGAAATGCTATTAAACTAACATTTCTTGGATTTTCCTTTGAATATTGTTTCTACAGCTTTTTATGCAAAGGGCTACGATAGTAATTATGCAGAGTATGTTATCTGAATAAAATGATTGTAAAAAGAAATTGGAGGGGTTCTATGGGTGATAGGTTACCCTTTTTTAATATATTGATAAATAATAGCTCTCTAAAAATGGAGGCTATTTGATTAATTTCTAAGAAAATTTTAAATGTCATCTGCCAACATTTTTTGAACTAGCAACGACTTCAAGTTGGGTAGGGTAGGCAACCATCTTTTTCTTTATTATTGTACTAACGGGGCAGTTTAGTTGAAGAGTGTTGTTTAACTTGTTACTCCATAATCAGGCCATTTTCTTGAGTAACATATTTAAAGAAAATTGTTAAGGTGTTTGTTTTATCATTAAACAATAAAGAAGATAGATGATCAAAGAAAAGAAGTAATACAAGTTAATATTAGTTTCGATGAACCGCAGCGTAAGATAAGAAAAAGCCATTCCCTCCACAAGTGGAGAGAATGACTTTCCTTCATAAATCGCAAAACTACTGATTACAATTTTGCCCAACGTTCCTCTAACCAGTTCATAAATTGTACACCTTTATCGCCTTCATACGCATCAAAGACATCTAAACGCATACGTTTTAGTTTATCCGCAAAGTCTGCCACTGTATGATCCTTCGGCAAGCTCTTTTTAACCCGCAGGAAAATTTTGTCTGTTCCTTTGATAATATCAAAACGTGCAGGTGATGGCTTCTCTACGTCTTCGCCAAGCGCCGCAAGTGCTTCATAGGCTGCTACTTGCACCTTGTAGACAGTATCATGTTGCATACGATTTATTAATAAATCTATGATTTTGTCATGTTGATAAGCCGATAACTTTTCGACTGCGTCTAAACGCTCTCGCCAGCTAGACGTATAATTTGCCTGTTTTTTTAATGTTTCATACTGCTCAGGTAATGCTGTTTCAAACTGTTTCAAATAATTGCACCTCTTTTTTTAACTAGAGGAAAAATGAATTCTTTTTCTTCTGCTTCTCTTATTATACGTTGTCTTAATGAAAATAGCGATAAATC
This sequence comes from Lysinibacillus sp. FSL L8-0126, assembly GCF_038630385.1. Classification (NCBI taxonomy): domain Bacteria; kingdom Bacillati; phylum Bacillota; class Bacilli; order Caryophanales; family Bacillaceae; genus Lysinibacillus; species Lysinibacillus sp. FSL L8-0126. The sequence goes on from NZ_CP152028.1 coordinate 3,803,065, forward strand.
GCTGGTAAGGATATATATATAATGGAAACTAACTACATTAAGGTGAACCGTATCATAATTATGTACTATCTTAAACTAACGAGGGCTTTAATTTAAGAAGACATCTGCTTATGATCTTCCACAATGGGGCGCTGTTTTTGCGCTACATGGATGGCTAACGGAATAATGGAATTAAGATAAAAATTGCCAAGTTCAATTTTAGTATCGAGGAATTCCGCATTTTCTTAAATTACATCAAGTTGTATGTATAAAACATCGCTTAAAAAGTGCCTCCTAAAGCTAACCCGTTCTAGATTAGAACGGGTTAGCTTTACTGAGACTATAAAATTAAATAGCTATATTGTATTGTCACTTTATATTACTTCATCTGGTGGTTGTGTCTTTCTCCAGCCATAAAACTGCATGACGTCTTTTGATCATATAAATCATTTCAATTCCCACCTTCCATGTTTTTTAATTAACAAAATTAATATTGACGAATACGAATATAACTTTCAATTTTTCTTTGGTTCTCTTCAAAGATTTTTTTCACATTTTCATTATGAAGTGCTTGCTCACGAGAGATCTTACGTTTTGTAATAGTTATCGTGAGAGCAAAAATGTTTAATATCATTTATTATCACCTCCTTAAATTACCATGAAAAATGAAAAAAACCGTAGAGAGACTCCTCTACGGTAAAAAAAGGCACAAAAATACCGCAGGGGCACACTTCTCCCTGCGGTATGGGTATGCTTAATTACAAAAAACTTAAGCGATCCATTCCGATCTGGTCGAATGTGTGATTTTCATTTTTACTGAAGTTGTAGCTACCAATGACATTAATTTAACGATCATTTCATTCGACCTCCTTAAGAATTTTTGTTTACTTTGTAAGTATATCTTTCTTTAAGTTGTTTGTAAACATCTTTTACTAAGATTTCCTGATTATTGAAGCGAGAGCTGTTATGCAACGGGTGCATGGGGAAATCCAAACCCAGCAAATTCTACAGGGGGATGGCTATAAAATGAAAAAGCATTAGTAGATCACATTGAATATGGTATCCTATACATTAATAAGAAGACTAAGAGATATGTCAATAAGAAAATTGCAGTTATTAGTGGTGGTCATTCGGCTAGTAATACATTATTGGCACTCGCTGAATTACAAGCAGAGAATCCTGCAACAAAGCTAGTGTGGATTATGCGTAAAAAATTTGTAGCAGAAGCCTATGGTGGTGAAGCATAGTTGTGGTGGCACAGTAAGAGCGCATGGAGAAAAAAATCTGCGCCAACCAGAAAAGGACTTCTATATAGTCGGAGCTAAAAGTTATGGACGCGCTCCAACATTTTTAATGGCAACTGGCTACGAACAAGTTCGTTCAATAACAGCTTATTTATCAGATGATGAATAAGCGTCAAAACGTGTGGAGTTGGAGTTACCTTAAACAGTATATGCAGTATAAATCTTGCCAATTAAACAAATTCACTAAAGGGGGAGACAGTTTTGTCCATATATACAACAGCTTATGAGTAGTTGACGTGTCTAAGCCCTCCTCCACGCCAAATAATTTTAGTTTACATAATATAAATTATAGGAAGTTATATTTCATTGAAAAGTATACTAATAATAGTGAGACGAAATGATGTACATGGACATCAAAGTCTAAACTTTAAAGACACCAAAGTCTAAACTTTACTTCATTATCAAAAAAGTTTAGACTTTGGTGTCTTCTTTATTATGCAGCCCCGGTATCACTTTAAACTGCTAGTCATAACATAGCGTAAGCCATCCAAGGAAAAACAACACTAAAGCAATAACCTTAAAGATAATTTTTAGTTTAATAATGATCATTAAAGCTTTAATTTAGAGTTAAAAAAATCGATCAAATAAATGAGCCTTATTCAACTAAAGCCACAATCATTTCACCTGCGCTTTTAATCCAAGATAGTCATTAATGGCAAATAATAAAGAATCCAGCTCTCTCTTAGAGCGACGATTAGATAATTCACCTAGCAAATTAACACTCAATTGGTCTTCTATTATTGCATCTGTGTGAACCAATTCTTTTGTCGTAATCCCCATTATCCTAGCAAATTGTTCAATGCGTTCCGATTTTAGAGTACAATCTCCTTTTAATATAAATCCTACAAGTACTTTACTTACACCTAATTGTTCAGCTAGCCATTCATAAGATTTATCCTCAGCCTCTAACCAATTAATTATTTTGTTAATTACAATTTCGTTAGTTTTCATATCATACTCCCCACCTATCTATAAAAATCTTATCATTCTATATAGGCATCCATAAAGTTTTTATTCATTCAATGGAAATACCCGAAGTATTATAAAAATTGAAACTTTATTTCAAAGCTACCTTCTTCTTTCCATTAAAACTGTATCATGCCATTTCCCATGTAACTGAGCAATTCTTTCTCTCGTACCAACAATTCTAAAGCCCATCTTTTTATGTAATTGGATACTTGATGAATTGATCGCAAAGATGGATGATTGGAGTGTCCAAAACCCCTCCTTTTCACTCTCTTCAATTAGTACTTTAAATAGCTTAGAGGCAATACCTTTCCCTTTACTTTCACTCGATATATAAACACTAACTTCTCCAACTCCAGAATAGACGGAGCGTGTAGAGAAGGGTGAAATGCCAATCCAACCAACCACTCTATTGTGTTCTTCTGCAACAAAGCGCATGGTCGCATGATGTCTTTCATCCCATACCTGTTCACTTGGCACAATTGTTTCAAAGGTTGCCATCCCTGTTTCGATTCCTTCTTTATAAATCTTTAATACCTCTTGTAAATCCTTCTTTTCCATTTTACGAGTAATTAGTGTGTCCATTCCATTTCCCCCTTGAATATTTTAAAAGGACTGCTAGCTTGCGCTAACAGTCAAATTTTTAACAACATGAATTGGATTGATTGACAAGATTAATACTACATACGCCTGTTTCTGGTAATTCTAATTCCACACGTTTCGACGCTTCTTCATCTCCTGATAAATAAGCTGTTATTGAACGAACCTGTTCATAACCTGTGGCCATTAAGAATGTAGGTGCGCGTCCATAACTTTTTGCACCGACAATGTAGAAGTTCTTTTCTGGTTGTCTTAGTATTTCTTCTCCATGCGCTCTTACAGTTCCGCAACTATGCTCATTAGGGTCAATTAGTGGCGCTAATGCTTGCACACTTTCTGTTGCTGTATCAATAAATAAACGCAGTTCATTGTTCATTGTAAAATCAGGTCTATTTCCTGCATTAACAATAAGTTCATTGAATCCTGTAAGTACTTTTTGTTCTCCGTTTATAGTACCTACGATATGGATATTTTCTTCTTTTTTCACCTGTGATATATAGAAAGGTGTCACTACTTCAATCTTACCTGTATCTACCAATTCATGGATGCGTATACCGAGTGCGCCACGTGCTGCCAACGCATCTTTTTCCTCACCACCATAAGCTTCTTCTACAGATCTTTTACGCATTATCCACACAAGTTTTGTTGAAGGATTTTCTTTTTGTAAATCAGCCAAAGCTAATAAGGTATTGATTGCTGAATGACCACCACCAATGACAGCAATCTTCTTATTTGCATATCTCTTTGGATTCGTATTTATATCTGGAATACCGTACTCAATGTGATCTACTAATTCTTTCTCATTTTTCAGCCAAACACCTGTAGAATTTGCTGGGTTTGGATTCCCCCATGTTCCAGTTGCATCAATAACTGCTTTTGCCTCAATAATATCGATGTCACCCTCTTTTTCGACATATATATTAAAGGACTGATTGAATCGATTTTTTGATTTCATTTTATCATTTAATTGTCGTGAAATACCTACTACTTTTGAGTTCAATCGGATACTTGGTTTTATTTGTGTTAACTCTGCCAAAGGTTTTAAATAAAGATCAATTAACTCATGCCCCGTAGGTATTGTTTCTAAGTTAGGTTCTACCCAATCAGATCCCTCTAATAATGATTTAGCAGCTTTATTGATGTTATAGCGCCATGGGGAAAATAATGTGACATGCCCCCAAGTACGAATATTGTGTGCTATTTCATTGCCAGCCTCAAGTAAAATAAATGACTGGTTTTGCTCTACTAAATGAGCAGCAGCAGCTAACCCGATAGGACCTGCACCAATGATGACAATCGGTAAATTCTTATTGGAATTATTAACAGTCTCTTGGACTTCAATGTCCTGAGCAGGAGTACAACAAGATTGATTTTTATTGATTACTTTTAGTGTTTTCATATAAACTTCTCCTCTTTTTTCCCTATATAAGCATTCCCTTATATAAAATATATTTTTTACGTCTAGCAGTAAGCTAGACGTAATCTATTTAAGCTTTTGTGATAGTTATTAACACACTTCAATTTCACACATGATTTTATCAATTTCTTTTATAGCTTTTTCAAATTGCAACCATGTAGAAGTGCTGTAACGATCCATATCCCCTTTAAAGAAGAAATCAAAAGCAAACTCTTTAGCCTGTATCAATGTGTATTCTCTACTATTCATAATTAACTTTAAATAAGCGATAAAATAATCTTTAGTTAATACGCTAGCATGATTTACTGTCATTATTGTATACTCCATTCAACGGATTGAATAATTGTTACGACAGACAGTATATTTAGGATCAGGATCACCCGTTAGCAAGATGTTGGTGAGTATCCAACTAATACTAAACCTAGTTCACCATTCTCTTCTTCTGCATGGATCGTAACATCTGTTAATTGCGGTGCAATATCAGGATGAATTGCGACTTCGATACCTTCAATTGTTTGAATTGCATCTTCTTCTGCTGGTGCTTCTAAGCCTACACCTAAATTAACTCCACAGCAGCCTGCAATACCAAAGAAACGAAGCGTTTTAACCTCTGAATCAGCTAATACCTGTTCTAAATAATTTTTACCTTCTGGACTCATTTTCATTTGTTATTCTCTCCTTTTAATTCATGTAAGCCTTGTGTTCCAACCGGTGGCGTTTTTACCCATGGAATGGCCACAAATTGATTATTGCTGATGGATCTAACTTCTTTTAGCCATTTTGTTTCAGCTTGTTGTTTTTGAATTAATGTTGGACTTGTTATATAGATAGATGAAAATGTCTGATTAACAACCCACCAATCAACAGATAATCCAGCACGGTGTAAATCTTCTTGTAAGCGCGAAGCTTCATAAACAGGTGTTGCTTCAGGAAGAGTTACAATGGCAACACTTGTATAAGAGGCATCACGCAACCTTGGTAACAGGTTAGAAACAGCTGGAGGAATATCCCCTTGTGAACGGCTTAATTCCCGATGATAAGCTTCTGTTGCGTCTAGTAAAAGCAACGTATGCCCTGTTGGGGCGGTATCAATAATAATGACTTCATCTTGATGATTTTCTACCACGTTAGCAAATGCTCTGAATACAGCTATTTCCTCTGTACAAGGAGAAGCCAAATCTTCTTTCACAAATGCTAAACCTTCCTCATTCATCGTTTCACTTGCCTTTGCAAGCACTTCTGCTTCATAGTTTGCCACTTCTGCTTTTGGATCAATACGACTTATCGTTAAATTTTTAACGTTGTCATCACCGAATGTCCAATCGAGGTGTGCGGCAGGATCTGTTGTAGTTAAATGTACATGAGTACCCTCTTCTGCTAATCGTAATGCAATATAAGAAGCTACAGTTGTTTTTCCAACCCCACCTTTACCCATCGTAAAAATGAGTTTCGGCTTACGTTCTAAATAATCCGCAATCATTTCTTCTATCTCAGGAATCTTAGTTTCTTCATTTGATTCATCTTCATATACAACTTCTTGGTCAGTCATCCATGCTTGCATACGCTCAATACTTGATAAAGAGTACGGTACAAAAGGTAAGTAGAAATGCTCAAATTGATTTAGTTCTTCAGGAATTCTTGCTATTGCATCAGCTTGACGTGCAATGAAAGCCTCTTCGATATCATCAGTAGAATTGGCATTGCTCATATATCCATTAATTAGTAGAGTCTGATTTTGAATGCCTATTTCAAATAATTCGTGAGAAGCACGTGCAGCTTCCTTTAAAGGATTTTCTTCTGGGCGTGTCACTAACATTAACGTTGTTTGATTAGCATTCTTTAAACGTTCAACTGCCTCTTTATAGACTTCACGTTGTGGTTCTAGCCCTTTTAAAGGACCTAAACATGAAGTGCCAGTCGTGTTATCGTCTAGAAACGTAGACCATGCAGAAGGCAACTGTAATAATCGTAACGTATGCCCTGTAGGGGCTGTATCAAACACGACAGTGTCAAAATTTCCAATCACTGAAGTATCAGTCAATAGTGAAGCAAATTCATTAAAAGCAGCAATTTCTACTGTGCAAGCACCAGAAAGTTGTTCCTCCATATTTTGTAATACCACTTCAGGTAGTTTTCCACGGTACGGACCAACCATTTGCTCTTTGTAATGTTGTGCTGCCTGTTCAGGGTCCAAATTTATCGCAAATAAATTGTCTATGCCTTCGATTTTTGTCGGACTATTAGAAAGCGTTTGGCCAAAAATATCTTGTAAGTTGGAGGCGGGGTCTGTACTAATTAAAAGTACCTTTTTCCCTTCCTTTGCAATGGCTATTGATAGGCTACACGCAACCGATGTTTTCCCAACGCCCCCTTTCCCTGTGAAAAACAGGAATGGGGTGTCTGGGAAATGACTTCTTGTAAAGCGTTCCATCTTACGCATCTCCTTTTAGTGACAAGCGTACTTTTGGCTTTTGTAGTAATTCGTCTTCTGAAAGTCCTGACCACTGTGAAAATTGTTCATTTGTTGGATAGATCCCTTTGCAAAGTAATTCTCCATCCACAAACGTTGCAGGCAAGGCATCCATTCCTTCTGACATTAATAGTTGATTAATTGCTTCATTTTCTACAAAAGCATTTGGCTCGTTTGTAAGATTAAATCTTTCAGCTTCTATGTTTGTTTTCTTTAAGTTATTCATAATAAATGACATACGCAATAATTCTGGGTCTATAGAGGGTCCACATAAGCCTGTAGAACAGCACATTGCTGGCTCATAGATATGAATTTTTTTCAATTTATTTCAGCTCCTCAGCTACAAATTGTTCAATGCGTTTACCAATTGCATCACGAACATTTTGGAATACAGCCCACTTCTCTTCATCAGTACCTGTCGCTTTCGCTGGATCTTCAAATCCCCAATGCTCACGACGAACATGAGGAGGCGTCATTGGACATTTATCAGCGGCATCCCCACATAACGTGACAACTAACGTGGCGTTGTTTAATGTCTCAAAATCAATTAAATCTGATGTATGATTTGAAATATCAATCCCTACCTCCGCCATAGCTTTAATAGCATTCGGATTTACGCCATGTGCTTCAATACCAGCACTTTTTACAGTCCAATTTGTAGGTAGCAATTTCTTTGCCCATCCTTCAGCCATTTGACTACGGCATGAGTTCCCTGTACATAGGAAATAAAGTGTATTTGTCATCGTAATTGCTCCTTATAATTTAATGGTTTTAAAGTATTTTTTCTGCCAACGTAAGGCAACCCATACAAGTCCTATGAGGACTGGTACTTCCACTAGTGGTCCAATAACAGCGGCAAATGCCACGCCACTATGCAGGCCAAACACACCCACTGCAACCGCAATCGCTAGCTCGAAGTTGTTGCTTGCAGCTGTAAAAGAAAGAGCTGCTGTGACAGGATAAGATGCCCCAACTTTCCGGGAAGAGAAGAATGACACAGCAAACATGATCACAAAGTAAATAAATAATGGAATAGCAATTCGCACTACATCAAGTGGCAGTTCTACTAATTGCTCCCCCTTTAAAGCAAACATCATCACAATCGTGAACAGCAGTGCCATTAAAGTAAGTAGTGAAATTTTCGGTAAGAACTTTTCTTCATACCACTGTTTTCCTTTTGCTTTAATTCCTTTCCATCGTGTGAGGAACCCTGCAGCAAATGGTATCCCTAAGTAAATTAGAACGCTCTTTGTAATCTCCCACATAGAAATGGATACATTGAAATTCTCTAAACCAAACCAACCAGGTAATACATTTAAGAAAAAGTAAGCAAAAATAGAATATGTTAAAATTTGAAAAATAGAGTTAAATGCAACTAAACCAGCTACATATTCACGATCTCCACGCGCTAAATCATTCCACACAATCACCATGGCAATACAACGAGCTAAGCCAATCATAATGAGTCCAGCCATATATTCTGGGTAATCATGTAAGAAGATAATCGCTAAAAAGAACATGAGGAATGGGCCTAGTAACCAGTTTTGTAAAAGTGATAGTAATAGCACTTTCCAATCCTTAAACACGCGCCACATTTCTTCATACTTTACTTTCGCTAATGGTGGATACATCATGATAATTAACCCTATAGCTATCGGTATGGACGTTGTGCCAATAGACATGGACTCTAACGCTTCACCAACATTGGGCATGGTGATACTTAATACAACACCTATTCCCATCGCAACGAATATCCAAAGGGTAAGATAACGATCTAAAAAAGAAAGCTGTTTTGTTAAAGATTCATTACTCATTTATATTTCCCCCTACATGGCAGCAATTGGTTTCACAATTGCACCCGTTTAAAGGCTGAATTTGTTCTAAGATGCCCTTCATCAGTGGCGTTTGATCCTCTACTAAACGGTAATGTTTCCAAGTCCCTACTTTACGTTCCGTAATAATGCCTGCCTCCTTTAATTTTCGTAAATGCTGACTAACGGCTGGTTGAGATATGCCTAGCACATCCACAAAGTCACATACACAAACCTCCCCTTTCTTCATACATGCAAGTAATTTAATGCGATTCAAATCAGCTGCTGCTTTTAATTGTTTTTCAATTAGTGTGTTTTCCATTTATCTTCTCTCCTTATATAACTATTTACTTATATATTATTTTAAATAAAATCACCTCGTTAAAGAAAAGGTGAATTAATGATTATATAACTATATTCTTATATTATGATTTATTTTTTTAAAATGCAATAGGTATTTACCTATTTTGAAAAATTCTTTTTAGTGTTGCTTTCATTTTATTAGAAAAAGGATTTTCATCTAATTCCATTTGCCTTTTACATGATATTCGATTCACTTAAAGTCACTGTATCTACAGTCTCTAAATCGGTAAATAGAATATGAGTAGTACGCTTAGAGGCTATCTAAACGTACTCTTCAAAATGTTTAATTTAAGCTATCTACTTTATTCTTCTAACGATTCTAAGTATCTATAAAGTGTTGATTTACTTATTCCTGTTTCATTTTTAATATCAAGCAATGTAAAGTTACCCGAATGGTACATAGAGACAGCCTTTTGGATATTTTCATCAGGTTTTCTCGGTCTACCAATTGCCTTGCCCTGCTCTCTCGCATTTGTTATCCCATTTTTTGCTGACTGTTTAGCTACGTCAGTTTGGAATCGCATATAATGCTCCATCATTTCTTGTAATGAACAAGTTAAAGATTGGTTATTACAGATTTCCTCGTTTCTAAACTGAATAGTTACCCCATCTTTTTTACATAATTTTATTAGATCATTTAGGTGTCGGGTTGTATCCGCTAAAACAAACATACGTTCAACAATTATAGTATCTCCTGGTTTCAATACCATAAGCATCTCTTCTAATACAGTTCTTTTTTTGGGTTTGCCGTGTAACTCATGATAAATTTTATTGCACTCTTTAGGCATTGCTTTAATCTGTTTTTCACATGTTTCATCATCATATAAAGGTCGTATATAACCGTAAATCATCAATTTACCTCCAGTTCAATTCCCAAAAAGGTTCCCTTTTAGGAATATAGATGTTAAGATACTCATAGAATTTAATAATAAAGGAGAATATCATGCAAAGTTTAAAACAACAATGGTTCGGAAACATCCGAGGCGATATATTGGCAGGAATCGTCGTGGCACTTGCACTTATACCCGAAGCCATAGCTTTTTCAATTATTGCAGGTGTGGACCCTATGGTAGGGTTATATGCATCATTCTGTATCGCTGTCATTATAGCATTTGTCGGCGGTAGACCAGGTATGATTTCAGCTGCCACGGGTGCCATGGCTCTTCTAATGGTGCCTTTAGTAAAAGAATATGGACTTGATTATTTACTAGCGGCTACTATCTTAACAGGCATTATACAGATACTATTCGGCTTGTTCAAGGTAGCTAAGGTAATGAAATTTATTCCAAATGCTGTGATGATTGGTTTTGTTAACTCATTAGCTATTTTAATTTTTTTAGCACAAGTATCTCATTTCATTGGCATTTCTACAATGACATATGTTTTTGTAGCAGTTACCCTTTTGCTTGTGTATACATTACCAAGGTTTATTAAGGTAATTCCAGCACCACTTATAGCAATCGTTGTATTAACTGCTGTAGCAATTTTTAGTGGGGTAGAATTAAGAACCATCGGAGATTTAGGGAACATTACAAAATCACTACCTACTTTTCTCATCCCTAATGTGCCTTTTACTTTTGAAACACTTCAAATAATTATCCCATATTCATTAGCGTTAGCGATTGTCGGTCTACTTGAATCTTTATTAACTGCACAAATCGTAGATGATATGACAGCAACTGAAAGTGAAAAGAACAAAGAAGCAAGGGGTCAAGGGATTGCTAACTTTATTAACGGGTTCTTTGGTGGCATGGCTGGTTGTGCAATGATAGGTCAATCTGTTATCAATGTGAAGTCTGGTGGTAGAGGGCGTTTATCTACCCTGGTAGCAGGATTATTCTTAATCTTTTTAATCATTGTGTTAGGCGATTTGGTTGTAAAGATTCCAATGCCTGTATTAGTAGGTATCATGATTATGGTAAGTATCGGTACTTTTGATTGGAGTTCCTTTAAATATTTAGTAAAGGCACCTCGGACTGATGCTATTGTTATGTTAGTTACCGTGATCATTGTTGTTTACACACATGATTTATCAAAAGGAGTTATTGCAGGCGTTATTTTAAGTGCAATTTTCTTTGTAGTAAAAATCTCAACATTGAAAATTTTACAAAATGGGAATATTTATATTGTTGAAGGGCAATTGTTTTTTGCATCTACTGATAACTTTATTAATTACTTTAAAAATGCTGAGTTTAGTTCTTCTAAGATCACGATAGATTTTTCAAATAGCCATATTTGGGATGATTCAGGAGTAGGTGCTTTGTTTAAAGTAAAAGATTTACTGCAAGAAAAAGGAGTTGTTATCGAAGTTACAGGACTAGATACAGCAAGTCAAAAAGTTATGGATCGATTAGACGGAATGTCATCATCTCATTAGAGGAGGAAAAGTATGTATAATCACATTTTATTAGCTGCAGATGGTTCAGAGAACGCCTTACGAGCAGCTAAAGAAGCTGTTAAAATCGCCTTAAATAATAAGGAATCGTTAATAGATATTGTCTACGTTGCAGACTTTGAAAAATCTAAATCTGATGTTTTACATGCGGGCTCTAGCGAAGCTTTACATTTTGAACGTCGTAAAAAGGTTCAAAACATTGAAAAGCTATTAACCGAAGCCAATGTTAATCATAAAGTAACAATATTACACGGAATACCAGGTCCAGAAATCGTTAAATATGCAAATAATTCAAAAGTTGATCTAGTTGTTATTGGCAGTCGTGGGCTGAATGGTCTACAAGAAATGGTACTCGGTAGTGTTAGTCATAAGGTAATTAAACGTGTTAACTGCCCTGCTTTAATAGTTAAATAAAAAGCAATATAGTTTAGTGACATCTCTAATGGATTAATAGTTGATTCTTTTAGTCATTTCAACAATCCCTTTGTTTTATATGAGGATTGTTGAAATGCTAAATAAAAGATTAAATTACTTCATACATAAAAAGTATAATCACGAAGATGGTGTACAACAAATATTCGATTTCGCCATTGCTTTATTTAATAATTCAATTGAACGTAAAACCGTATCTTTTTCAAAATCATTTAAGTGTGAAAAGACTTCATTTAAGTAATTGTTTATCATTTGATCAATTGTAGTGGCGACAAATGTACCTTCAACGGTTAATGATAAAATGTACACTCTTTTATCTGATTGTAGAGAGTTTTTTTTGACAAGATTCATCTTAATAAGAGATTGAATCTGTCTACTAAATGTAGTAATATCCATTCCTATTGCCTCTGCTATTTGTTGCATAGAGGGGTTATTTTGTTTGTCTATCTCATATAGGATATGGTTCTGTATTGGCGTGATATCAATCGAGCCTACAGTACAACAAGTTTTATTTAGTAAAGCAAACTTTTGAGTTAAAACTTGAAAAAGTTCACGTTTATTATCCATTTAATCATCTCCTATTAAGACATATATATATTATTTATTTGCAAAATGCAACTAAAATATATTTAACTTTGTTTGAAGATGTTTTTCCACCTTCAAAAGTTTTTACTTTTCAAGTGGTGAAGTAACTTTTTCACAACATACTCGGCATCTTCTCCCACACCTCTTAAAGTCGCAGATGCAAATGATCGTTGTCCTTCTAATCCCACAAAATATAATCCAGGGATACTGCTAATACCTGCCTTTTGTAAAGGCATTCCTTCCCTATCTAATGCACCAAGTAATTTCATATAGGGTAAATGTGGTCTGAATCCTGTAGCATAGATAATGGTATCTACAGGCTCCCTTTCTCCATCCGGCCAAATAACTCCATCTTGATAAAAAGAAGTAAACATTAAACGTTGTTCCGGATTCCCCTTACTAATTCGCTCTTTATATCCTCCTGTATCATTCACGGCATTTGATCTGGGTGCCGTTTTTCCAAAGCGCCAGAAAGGAAATGTATCAAAACCAGTTATTTTCAACCAGTAATGTATATCCAATCCTAGTAAACGTTGTTTTACAAATTTTATTGGTTGTCGTACTGAAAGAGTAGTTTTGCTAACTTCAGACAATTCAACAGCAATCTGCACAGCCGAATTTCCTCCTCCAATTACGATTATCCTTTGGTTGTGAAAGGGCTGTGTATTTCGATACTCTGAAGAGTGAAGTGTTTTCCCTTGAAAGATTTCTCTTCCTTGAATGTTAGGAATAAAAGGATTATTAAATGAGCCTGTAGCATTAATGATGGTATGAGCTTGAAATGTATCGCCTGAGACAGTTCGAACAGTAAAACCTATTTTATTTTTCTCGATCAAAACTACTTTCTGATTAACTAAAACAGGTAATTGAAACTTATTTTTATACTCCTGCAAATATCGAATAACTTCATCTCTTGTTGGATAACGATTCATATTTCCAGGAAACTTCATTCCGGGCAAAGAGGAAACACTTGCTGGAGAAAACAATTTTAGACAGTCATAATAACTTGGCCAAGATCCTCCAACCTGATTACTTGCCTCTAATATTAAAAACTCTAGACCACTTTTTTGTAATTGGTAACCTGTTGCAAGTCCACCCTGCCCTCCCCCAATAACGATTGTATCAAGTATTTCTTTCATTCTTATCCCCCCCTTATTTATTTGTATTTTGCAAGTATTAATGTAAAAAAGTAGATATACATTTCCCTCAAATGTTGAATAAACAGTGTTCAATATACTTATTTTGTCTTAACATAACACTTTAAGTTAAAGGCTTTGTAAAATATTTATAACGTAATTACTTGCAAAGTGCAACTAAAATAATAAAAAAATAAACCACTCTACTGAGTGGATTATTGAAGTCTCAACTATAATTAATTTCCTGATTATTTCTCTTTTTTTTCATACGTATTAAATACTTCATTCGCAATATTTATTATTAACCGAACTTCAGCTTCATTTCTATCCTCTACTAGATTTTGTAATATCATAATCAAATCTTTTTTTTCAAAATACTTATTATTAAAATTCAGTGTATCAAAATTAACGATACTACTTGGCGTTTCTTCTAGGCCTTCAATAATCTTTTCTAAGGACTGTATGGTAATATTCCTATCTCCTCGTTCAACCCCAGCCACATACGAAGTTTGGAGACCACATTTTTCAGCCAATTCTTCTTGAGTAAGTTTCTTCAACTTTCGGATCTCTTTGATATTGCTACCAATTAATTTGACTAAACTTTCCACAAAATCACCTCACATTTAGACTATGTGAGGTTTGTACTATCTTACAGTTACATATAGTATAAATTTGATTGATATATGTACTTATAAGTACTATAATGTTTGAGTATTAAATTTTATTAAGGAGTTTTTATTATGAATAATAACTTACCTTCAAATATAGCAATAGAAAATGTATTACAATCTAAGATGCGCGGTCGTGTTACTTACCAGGGCTTTGTCTCATCTCAAATTGCAGTCAATTTTTCATACTCCAAACTTTATAACGATCCTTCTGGCAAAGGATATCAACGCCCTATAGATAAAAAACGATGTAAAGATTTTGCAAATTATCTTTCTCAAGGAGAAGAGGCACTTTACACACCGATTTTATTAAATGCTTCAGGAAATTGGGAGTTTCATGCATATGATGGTCAGAGAAGAAATTTTGGGAGATTAATATGTACAAAAAAAGCTACATTGATGGATGGGCAGCATAGATTAGGTGGGATTAGTGAATATATAAATGAAACAGATAGCACATTAAACGTTCCCTTTTTGGCTTTTCATTATTTAGATGAGGATGAAGAAATTAAATTATTTGATGTAATCAATTCAAAAGCTAAGGGTATAGGTACATCACTAAGTCGCTATTTAAATAGGGATAATGATGATATTAGCTGGGTTGCTACAAACTTAATACTTAAGCCAGAGAGTCCCTTCTTTAGTAAAGGAACATTAATCGGAAGAAGAACAAAAGAAAAAAATGTAACATTACAAAATCTGTACAACATCATAAAATTATTAACTAAAAAATCTACTTTAGCAAATCTATCAAAAGAAAGAAAACTAAACTTAGCTTTATTTTACTTCAACTCAATAAAAGAGTTGTTTCCAGAACAGTGGGATGACAATCAGTTATATAGAATGACACATATTACATGTTTAAACGCCTTGGCGATTGTAGGAAATAAAATAATTAATGAAAATTATTCAGTTAAATCCCATCAACCGGATTCTATTAAAATAACGAAACTTTTAAGTAATCTAAAAGAGATTGATTGGTTATCTACTGGGAATTTGAAATACATTAAGGGAGCTGCAGGTTCTAAAATGTTAGCAGAAGATATTTTAAGCTGCCTTAAAAGCTAAATATTAAAAAAAACTAGCCTCAAATTTTACGGGCTAGTTTTTTTTAATGAATAGCATATATTTTTAGGAAATGTAGTTTCTTGTTCTTCAAATATATTGAAAAAAAATACTGATCAAGTGCGATATACCTTTCATTCAAAATTAATCAACATATTTTTCAGACTCTATTTTAATTTTTTTTATCAAAGTTTCCTTATCATTTTTTATATAGTCATATATATATTTTCTTTCACCACTTTTAAGATGTCTATACCAAGCATCTAGTAAATTCAAATAGATTATATCCATTTCTGCATCTGAATACTTAGCTTCATGTCCTACCGTATTGCTAAAAGCAGAAAATCTCTCTCCGATAACAGGATGTTTTTCAATTTCATCTGAGTTAGCTAAAATTAATTCTACTCTTCCTTCCTGGTTAATAATTAATCTATTATTTAATTGATGGTTACCTTTAAATATTACTTCTCTAATTTCTTCTTTCGAGAATAAGTGAGTTGGTCTATTTTTCCTCGTAAAGTTAATTCTATAGGAGATAGAATTAAGTATTTCAAAACCTTTTATTTTATTTTTATATACTTCTAAGATTGTGTTAGAAAAATTCTTGGCTTGTTGCCAAGAATTAAACACAAAATAATCTTTATATTTATTTTTATTTGTTGAAAGTAGTTCCTCTATGTTAAAATCATCATCGTCTTTTATTACCATCTTAAAATTGGAGGAAGGGTAGAATTTTAAGTCACAGTCAAAAATAAGAAAATATTTAAATTGTGCATTAGAATCTTGAGTTATATGTTTTAAAGAACTTAAATCATAGGAATTCGTAAATTCGATTAATAACTGTTTCTCTTTTTCATATTTTTCTAACCAAATTTCCCGTTCTTTTTCTTTTTTTAATTGTTTGTTTTTAATTATTTCTTCATATTTTTCAGGGTTATTTCTAGACCAATCAATAGTTTGTATAGTTTCTTGGATAAAGTTTCGGAATTTTTCAGATGTATTATATTTAGTTTGGTAGGCTCCATAACTATTCATATTTAAATTATAAAAAGAGTGTTTTGGAAAGATAACATAATTACCTCTTAACCCCAAAAATATTTCTCTAGTACTAGAAGGAAGTACTTTACCATTATATGTTCCATAATTTTTATGGTACGGATTGATGTATTCGCCTGGAGAGATTTCTAGTAAATATTCTTCAAACCTATTTTCTTCAAAATCATAAATTCCAGAGGGATTTATAGGCTCACTTTCTAAGAAAAAGAAATTCCATTGTGAATCTTCAAAGGTTTCTAACTTAAGATTCTTAGGCTTAATAATTCTTATAGAGCCATCTAGGTTTAATTCTAAAAAACCTTTTTGAAGCGATAATTCAGATCCTTGTAAATCCAATCCACCTCCGCCAGGTAAAAAAGTATGGTTAAGTGATTTTAATTTACTTACACTATTTAAAACTGTGTTAATTGAATTTAGTCTGCTCCAGGTTATGCTATCTGCATCTGAAGGAGAAATTTCTTTTAGTATGAAATCCCACTCAACCCTAGATCTTTCCTCAAAATCATAATTTATTTCATACCACTTTTTTAGTATTTCTGAAAATTGCTCAGCATTTGGTCGTTCATCTGGATCATCCGAAGTAGATATATTTAATAAATAGTTTAAAGTAGTTAAGTGAACATTATCACTATAATGATTTTCTAATGATACGTAGTTATTGTTGTAATTATATTGTCCATCAAATCCTTTATAATTTTCTGTTAGAATCATCCAGAATGTTTTAGCTAATGAATAAATATCTGCGGGGTATGGGTTGGCACTTTGGGCATTCCTTTTCATTTCGGGGGCTATTGTTGTCCAAGGGCCTACAGATTCTTTCGTTCGGGTGAGTTCTTCACTATCTGGATACTTTACTAATCCAAAGTCACTTAAGTACCATTTCCCATCTAAAAAATATATATTTTCTGGTTTAATATCTCTGTGAGCGATTTTCCTTTTATGTAATTCAATTAGGATACTATTTAAATCTAATATACATTTTATTTTATCTTCTATCTCACTTCCGTTTAAAGTATCTTTTAATGGTGTTGCAATGGGCATCACATAAAACGGAGAATCACCATTGGTTATTTGCTCCAATGGTGGTAAATATAAATTTAATATAGGTAATACACCTGGAATTTCATTTTGAACTTCCTGAACTATTTTAATCTCATTGATAAAACGTGTTATCCTCGATTTATTTTTCTTATTCTTTAACACAGATGTGTGTAATTTTTTTAGTGCATAGTGTTTATCAGACTCTATATCTCTAACCTCATATACTATGCCGTTGCCCCCACTACCTAACGTATCTATTTTTATATATTGATCCTCAAAATTTTTTATCATCATAAATCACCATCACAAAAGAATTATTTAACTATCAGAGTGTTATTTCTGTAACGTAAGTCGTAAGTAAAATAGTTGACTTCCGTTATTAGTTTTGAAATATTCATAAATAGGAATTTTAAATAATATAATCAAAGGGAATATCTTTCTCTTTTATAAACCATAAATCCCCACTAGATCTAGTACATGCTACATAGAACTTAGATTTTGTTTGAGGTGCTAAATCATTTAATTCATTTTCTTTATATTTTTTAAAAGTCGTATCATTTAAAACTATACACACATCATTAAAGGTCATGCCTTTGGAATTGCCCCAGTTATCTCCATTTACATTATATTTTTTTGAACCCTGATAAAAGAGTTTTTTTATTTTGTTATTTTCAAGAATTTGTATAATTTCTTCAGAGTCTCTAATAAGTCTTATCTCAGAAATTTTACCATTGGCTGACTCAATATCTATCCCTAGTTTTTGTTTGATAAAATTACAAATAGTTATAGTACATCTATGACTGGTAATTAGGGTTGAGGTGTCAAAATAAAATCCTGCATCTTCGCTAATCTTTTTATAGAGTGCGAAATCTTTGTACAAATCTTTAAGATGATTTCCACGTCTACTAGATGCAAATGTTGATTGATAAAAATCGCCTACTAAAGTAACAGGAATTTTCAAATCTGCTAAGGATAACATCCATTTAAAATCATCAGAAGATAAGTCTTGCATTTCATCAATAAAAACTTCATCAAAATATCTGTCTATCCTTTGTTTATAATCCGATAAATCATCTAATATATATTTAGCCATTCTATTTGAATAAATCATATATTTATCCTTTGTGAATGGATTAGGGTTTCTAAAATTTTCAGGATTTTCAAAACATATTTCCTTTACAGTGTATGGACATAATGGTTTAATAATGAATTTAAATAAAAATTCAAAATATCCATATACACATATATTAGGTGGAAAAAATCCAAATTTATTAATAACCTTTTCCTTTAAATTTTCTTGATTAGCATTTGTATATGTAATAATTAAACTTCGCTTACTATCATTTAATTGTTCAATTATATAACTTGTTTTACCAGAACCTGCTACAGCATTAAGAATTCTATTATTATTTATTCCGATATCCATTTTATCGCTTCCTCAATATAAGTAGGTATTTTAAATTTATCTAAACTTGTTTCAGGATCTTCACTGGTAAACAAGCATAATAGTCGGAAAGCTGATTCAGCCTTATTTTTTAACATATAATTTTGAACACCTGTAGTCATATATGCATTTGCTAGATAAGTATCTATAAAAGACTTATTATTTTCATACAAACAAACTTCAAAAGTATGCAAGGAGTTATTACTATCTGCGAGAACTTTTACATACTCTGAGACATAATCCATATAGCTCTCGATAATATTTTTAGTATAGTCATGGTCGTTATCTGTGATAATAACAACTTTTTTATTTAAGATTTTGGCAATTTCTAGATATCTTTTAAATGTCTTACCTCCACAAGAAACTATAGTTATATCATCATTATATGGTTCATTATTATTTAGATGTTTATAAAATTCATTCATTAATATATATTCAGCATCTCCTTCAACTAAAATAGCTCGTCTTGATAAAATGAAATTCAAAGCATTATTGTCTGGAGCTTTTTCAAAAAATTTGGCTGTTTCTAATTTAATTTCATCTAATTTGGTAATTGCATTTTCACTAAAAAATATTGCATTTTGTAAATCCAATTTAGATACAATCATATTGCTATGTGTTGCAATAAATGTCTGCTTTTTATCACCTGTAGCAATAATTTTGTCGATTAATTTATGCATATTAAGGTAACTTAAATGATTTTCGGGTTCTTCAATTAGTATTATTCTAGAATCTTCAGAGCTATTAGAGAGTAAAAATTCAGTATTTATAAAAATTTTTTCACCTTGCCCTAAGTTTTGGATGGAAATACCAGATTTTTCTACTGTAATGTTTTCTTGAAAGCTAGTTTCACCTTGTGTATCCAATTTAATTTTTAAATCATCTGTAATTTCTAGAGCAAATTCTGAGTAAAGATTATCTGAAAATTGTTGTGTTGTATCTCTATATCTATTATTAATCTTTTGTCTTAAAGTTCGATCTGTTTTACTTTCATATATACGATTAATATAATCCTTCATTGCATAATTTGAATTGACTTTTGAACTATCAAGATATGAATATTTTATATAATCTGGATACTTTCTGTAGCTATTATATGAACGATCTGAGAAGGTATTAAATTCGACATGGTAATATTCAAAAGGAAAAATATTTGTGATTTTTAAGGATTCCTTGATTAATTCAGAATACTCCTCATTAGGACATATCAGCATTTTTAAACCATTTTTTTCAACCTTAGCAGAGTTTTTCTTACCATTTATTTCATGATTAATAACGTCATCACTTATAAACAATTCAACTTCAATAATCGGCAAATTGTTATATCCCTTTTCGCCATTCATAAATTCATTTATAGCTTCAACATTAAAAAGAGTATGTAGCCCTAATTTCTCTATCATTGAATAACTACCACTTAGAACACAAGTAATGGCTAACAATATTGAAGATTTTCCAACCCCGTTTTCTCCAATTAAAATATTCCTACCATTATTAAATTGGATTGTAGTTTCTTTAAATTTTTTAAAATTATGTAATCGAATTTGTTGAATCAATTTTATCACTCCATTATAGGTAAATAGTTAGTTGATTTTATTTTAATAATAAACCATCAGAAATACAAAATAAACCAATATAGTAGAATTATTATAATTCTACAGTTTGTATATTTTAGGCTTTAATTCATATTTTCTAAATAGAATCAATATTAGCTCATCAGAAAACCTTTTAAAAAACCCTTCTTTTATACACAAATATCAAAAAAATAATGTATTTTAAACTAAATCAAGAGTTTTAGTATAGGTGTAGATATCGCAAATTAACCAATACATATGAAAACCATCAAAAAAAATACAAGCAGGGTTAAAAACCTAGCTTGTTTGAAATTAATCTTCATATAAAAAATTCAGATAATATCTAAACAAAGTCAGTTTCGTCTTTCCATTTCTCAACGTTTTATACGGCAACCGCCTTTATCAATCGTATAATCCATAAACAAGAGACATAATTTCCTAATATAAAACAAAAAGGTTGTATAAATAAAAGGAATAAATCTTGGAAATTACAACTAAAAATTTTCATCTAATTATTGGGTAATCACAAATAAATTTAATATTTTTCACTGTACCTTCCTTCTCTGTAATAATAAACACACATGGATTAATTAAGATATGATGCTCAGAATAATCATTATAATGTTCTAGAAAACTTGCATAAAGATAACTAAATAACAATTTACTAAAAATATTCGTTAATAAACTATAAGAATTCACCTTTCTATAGAAATATTGAAAATCGGATTGAAATTTATCTTTATAATGGAAATAAGGAAATATTTGAGTATAATAATCGTAACTCTTAAAGTTGAAAGAAGGGTAAGTTCGACCTAATTTAACATTAAACAGCCAATCCCCATAACAATTATTTTTCCATTCAATAAATGGACCTGTGATGTTCTGAGAAGAATCATAACCATATTTATTGTATGCTTTTTTGATTTCAGCGCGGGTCTTTTTATCTAGCTGTTTCAATATAAATCTTTCAACAGATTTCATAATTGCTTTAGATTGCTTAAATAGTTCTAAATTTAACCTTACTTTTATAAAATGTTCCCTTAGGTATCTAGGTGATCCAAGGTCATATTCTTTATCTTCAGCAATTAGCTTCCGTAAATAATAACTATTGTTTGTATTTCCTCTTTGAGGATATTGTAACTGAAAACTGCTTTGATTATTATATGAAGTAGGGACAAAACTTTTGAAAGTTAAGTTATCTAATAAATGAGTTATCCATGTATTTTTTATCTTTTTTATATGTTCTCTATCGAATTTGGTAGGGAAAACAAAATATAATTCTTTATCATTTGGAATTTTTGCATTTAACCTTTTAATAAGCTGATCATAAATGATAAACTTAGTTTTCCATTTCGAAGAAATTATATGAAATTGCACTTCATTTAAAATATTCTTTTTGCAATTTTTGCAACAAAATGCATCTTCCTTATAACCTAAATTAAATTTTCTAAAGACACTATTACAATTAGGGCATTTATTTGTTAAAACTTCAGTTGGGTGGTATGGGCAATTCTTTATTATTGTCGTTTGATGATACATACTGTGAAACCCTTTTACAATACACCGTTTACAGAAAAATAACTCAGAATGTAAAGTTGGTAAATTAAAATTTAATATTCCTACTGTTGAAATATAGTCATCTAAATACCTATCAAAATCTATATTAAAAGTTTCAAGTATTTTTTCCTTTGTTAGATATGATGACCCTATAAATGTTCCTTTTGGAGTATCTGGGTTTGCAAATATAGTGTTTGGTTGAATGGCAAAATACTCAAAAAACTCCTTTCCATTAATTACATTTGCAAATTTGAATTTTTCAACCATCCCCCATAAAGATTCATTGGTTTGTATCCACTCGGAATTCCATGTTAAATTTAAAATAAAATTCACCCCATTCTAGTTTCTTCCGTGAATTTCCCATTCTATATAGCCAGTATCTAACCAAAGATTCTCTATTTGTTCTTTTGAAATATGTTCTATATCAAACTCTGCCCCTGAATCAGCCCCATATTGTAATAAAATGTTTTCAATTAATAAAACAAAGTACTGCATTGGTATATCTAATGTACTTTTAAGTTGGTTTTTACGTCTTAAATCACTAACTACTTCCCAAATAATTGGCGCGAGTTGGGATAGACGGAATCCAGCAGAAAATGCTTGAGGAAAGTAAAATCTTGTATATGACCAACCACTATTGGCTGGGT
Organism: Lysinibacillus sp. FSL L8-0126; assembly: GCF_038630385.1. Taxonomy (NCBI): domain Bacteria; kingdom Bacillati; phylum Bacillota; class Bacilli; order Caryophanales; family Bacillaceae; genus Lysinibacillus; species Lysinibacillus sp. FSL L8-0126. Next base: position 3,825,572 of record NZ_CP152028.1, read on the forward strand.
ATTCAGAATATTCATCATAGCCACTTAAACAGTCTTCAATATCTTCCAAATCTTGCAGCCCTTTAAATTCATAATCTTGGGACATAAATCTACCAACAATTTGATATTTACCGCCATCTCGGTAAGCAGTACGCTGATACATCAATTCTTTTTGTCCAATTAAAAATGTAATTAATTGAATATTATATAAAGCCAATTCATTATACAAGTCCATCAACCATTTATATTCTATTTCAAATAGATTTTGAGCATCATCTAAGAAAAAAATAACTTTGTTTGTAGCAGCTACTTCAGCTTGTTCCACTAATGAATTCAAAAGTCTACTACGCTTAACATTGGCTTTGTTACTTACTAAAGCCAATTCATGTTGGATTCCTACTAACAAATCCTCAAAAAAGAAATTCTCATTAGGATTTTTTCTAGTGCGACAAGTTATATGGTGTATCGGAAAACTAGGTCCAAGTTCTTCAAATAGAATAGTTTTTACATAATTTACAGCTCGAGTTTTCCCCATACGAGGGTATCCATAAACAATTGCTCCAGGTAATCGATTTCTAATCCATTTTGTAATGTATTCATATAGCCTACTTATTTCGTTTGTTGCAAGATAATAATCACCATTTGTAATCGGATGTGTATTAACAGAAATTATAGGTTTAGAATATATATTTGAATTACTATCCAAGTTTCTCACCCCATTGTATTATGTCTGTAAGGTTCTACGTAGTTTCTTTTTTGGTTTGTTATGATTGTTTTCACTTTTGTTATCTGTTTCTTTAGAGCTTTCCTTATTTTTAATTTCATCGTTTTGTGTATAACGTAATCTCTTACTCTCTTGATTCTTTTCAAATCCAATTAACTTATTACGACCGTCTTTGGATTTCGCTTTTGAGCTTAGATATTGATGATAAATATCAATAGGGTCTTCATTATGAGGTATCTGAATATTATTAGATTTATGCAATTTATTTATGGATTTTCGATCTCGAAGACTATGTGCTCTGATTCCCCACTTTCCGATTGCTGACAACTTACCTAGTTCACTTCCATCTTCTAAAAACGCTTTGATAAATCTAATGTCATCTATATTTACTAAAATCGTTATTTTCTTACCAATTAAATACGTGCTGTTTGCTAGAATATCATTTGTATATCTAACCCCCTCATAATTTATAAACGCCCTTCTCCCCCCATTAACATCGCCACGAATGACACGCTGTATTTTTGTCGTAAAAAACAAAAATTCATCCCTTTTAGACTCAGATAAGGTGTTAATATTCATCCCACGTTCTATTCGCTGTTTTAGGGCTTCTAAAGGTGTTATATTGGATAATCCAAAATGAGGTGTAGTGTTGTATTCCGCAATCAGTACATCCACTAGTTCCTCAATATGTTCTACGGATATATTATATTTAACTGCAATTTTTTCATTATTTTTTAACTTTTTAGGATCTTTAGGATTATTACCAGTAGTAGACACCATACGTTGAAAACCGTTTTGTTCAAGAGTTCTAAAAAACCTTTCAATGTGAGGTCGACTAATCGGAGTAGCAACTGGTCCCATATTAATTGAACAACCTATAAAATTATTTAGTTGATCTTGTACAATTTTAGCTAAATTCGCTTTCGCATTGTCATAGCAAAATTCATCCCAAATTCCATATGCAGCTTCATGTACAAGATATGAGGGGAAACCTGAACTTTCACTATATTTTAAGTTGGGTATAGTAAGTTCTTTTGGTTTCCATGGTTTTATAGCATTCCTAATGCACATTAAAACATCGTCCGAAGAATATTCTTTATTTAGACATAAGTGATAGCCTAATATACAACGGGTAGCAACATCTATTATTGATAAAATCCAAATTCTATTTAAGGTATCAACTATTTCATCTCCTGCAGGTGTTGTATATTTTATAGATAATGCAACATCTATTTTATGTCCATCAAATTCTACTTTTTCATAAGGACGAATTGGCGTTTGTGCTTGAAATTCTGTGAAATTCGCACCAGTATTTTTAGCTAACATTTTCGATTCTTCACCGGAACGAGCTGCTACAGCAACAAAATGTTTATTTGACAGAGATTTTAAATAGCGTTCAACAGATTTATAAGCTTTCGTTTGTGTATTTAATGGATACTGATTAAGTCCAATACCTAGTTTAATACAATTTCTCATAAACCTTTGATGAATAGTTTTAGTGCTTAAATTTCTTTCCCTTACCTCACCCTTTTTATATGCGTTTAAGAAATCTTTTTCAATTTGGTCTTTAAGACTAGGGTGTTCTTCTAATAATTGTTCGAAAGGTGCATTAATAGTTGTTTGAACTCTCATGTATGGAATTAGTGCTCTGAAACCGAATAATCGACCATCCGTATGTGTTTCTAAACATCTCTTAAGTAATCTATAGACTTCAGATTTTTTAATTCCATACCTTGAACAAATATTATCAATCGTTTCGTTTCGTTCAATATACGCAACAACAGCTTGTTTTCGATTAATGTAGACTTCTTTCTGTTTAGCAGTAAGACTATCTTCTAGTACACTTGGCCACTCTAAAATATCTGATTTACTTATGCTTTGATATTTATTAGAGTATTTCCCCATTGATCTGTGACACCTCCAATTTAGTTCCAAAATAACATGTATCTAAGTTCGCGTTTATTTGTCCCCTATACAATAAAAAAGCGATATTTTTTAGGACAACAGTATTATCTACTTTAAGTAAATCTGAAAATTCGGAAATTTCCAGTCGTTCTTTAGCTTTTATAATATCTAGGTAACCATCTAATGCAACGAGTTCCTTTATATCAACATTTTTTAAAATGCTTAATAGAGACTTATAGTTTGATAAAAGTAAACGGTTTTCACGAACTTCTCTTTCAGTTACTATTCTATGTCTAATACAATTTTTTGTAGCCCATAACTGTTGAATCTCTATTTGCTCTTTTACTTTATTCTTAGTTAAATCATTAGAGTATTTAACTTCGACTATTTCTTCATCACCATTATCATAAAGAATCCACATATCCGGTATAGAAGTTCTGATAGTATTATTGTAGGGAATTTTAATTAGAAATGGTTGTTCGCAAAAGTTGACGATAGATGGATTACATTCCACTGTCAACCAATTATCATATTCCAAATCGCTATAAAGAAATACTTCTCTATCTATTTTAAGGCTTTTTGATTTCCAACGATTATTTCCATACTTATTGGAAATATTCGTTACAAGAGGTTTATACACATGAACCACTCCTTCGTAATCCATAATATTTTCAATATTATAAATAGTTTAAACTTTAATGTCCAAAAATACGAGTAGTTTATATTTAGATGTCTTCAAAATTAAAAAGTTTAGACTTTACTGTCTAATTTTCTGGACAGTAAAGTCTAAACTAAATCATCAAATATGTTTATTTTATTGGTTTTATGTAGTTTAGACTTTGGTGTCCTTTTACAAATGACTTGTACATAGACATCAAAGTCTAAACTTTTGAAAATAATTCACGATTTTCTAAATAGAATCGATATTAGCTCATGTTGGTTTGGAATAAAGTTTGATTAAAAGTTTGTTGCAAACGTTGATTTTATAGAAGAAACCCACGCATTTTGATCAAACTTTTATCAAAATGCGTGGGTTTTATTTAAATGCGAAATTATTTTTCTCAAACTATATTACAAAATACAACTCTTTTTTCTTCCATCATTGGGATATTAATTTATCTAAGAAACAATTTTTCTCTCTTTACGAACAAATTCACATGTCCAAAAACCTAAAAATGAATTTAAGCTTCTGTATATTGTCCAATCTTTCTGAATTTCTCATAGCGATCTTCAATTAATTGTTCGCCATTTAGGGAATTCAATGCTTTTAGTGTGACGCTTATACATTCTTTTATATAAAATGCTTGCTTCACAACATTGCGGTGTGCTCCACCCGTTATTTCAGGGATTATTCCATCAATAACGTCAAGCTCTTTTAAGTCAGGTGCTGTTATCCGCATTGCTTCTGCAGCTTGCTTCCCTAGGCTACCATCTCGCCATAAGATCGATGCAGCCCCTTCAGGCGAGATAACCGAATACGTTGAGTTCTCTAACATAAAGACGCGATTAGCTACCCCTAATGCAATGGCACCTCCACTTCCGCCTTCCCCAATAACAATACTAATAACTGGTACTGTTAGAATGGCCATTTCAGAGAGAGTTCTAGCAATGGCTTCACTTGGGCCGCGTTCCTCGGCTGCCTTACCCGGATAGGCTCCTTTTGTATCAATAAAACAAATAATTGGGCGCTTAAATTTCTCAGCTTGCTTCATTAAGCGTAATGCCTTACGATATCCTTCAGGGTGTGGCATACCAAAATTTCGTCTAATATTTTCTTTAGTTGATTTTCCGCGCTGATGTCCAACAATTGTTACGGGCTGTCCTTCAAAGAGAGCAATTCCTCCAAGAATAGCTGCATCATCACCAAATGTACGATCTCCATGTAACTCAATAAAGTTTTCACACATAGCTTCTATATATTGTAAAGTTGTTGGTCGTTCTGGATGTCTAGCAACCTGTACACGATCCCATGGCTTCATATTGGCATAAATAGATTGTTCTAGCTGTGTTAGACGTGTTTCAAGCTTTTCGATTTCGCCTGTCATGTCTACATTTGCCTCTGTAGCAATCGTTTTTAATTCATCAATTTTTTCTCGTAATTGTACTACTGGTTCTTCAAAAGCTAAATTTTTAGACATGTTGCACACCGCCTTTTGTATGCATTTTTACAAGTATTGCTACTTGGTTTCGTAAATCCTTCCTATGGAAAATTGCATCAAGCTGACCATGTGCTAGTAAAAACTCTGATTTTTGGAAATCATTTGGTAATTTTTCTCTTAATGTTTCTTCAATGACACGGCGACCAGCAAAGCCAATCAATGCTTGTGGTTCAGCAATATTAATATCTCCAACAGAAGCAAAGCTTGCTGAAACGCCACCGTATGTAGGGTGCGTCATGATCGAAATAAATAATAGTCCTTCTTCACTATGACGTTTTAATGCCACACTCGTTTTTACCATTTGCATTAATGATAGAATACCTTCTTGCATGCGCGCTCCACCACTAGCAGTAAAGATAATAACCGGTACACGTAATTCAATAGCTTTTTCAACGGCACGTGTGATTTTTTCTCCTACAACGGAGCCCATTGAGCCCATACGGAAATGAGAATCCATAATGGCTACAACAATTTCTTCTCCATCAAGAGTTCCTAACCCAGTCAGTACAGCTTCGCTTAATCCCGTTTGTTGTTTAGCCACTGAAATTTTTTCTACATAATCAGGGAAATTAAGTGGATTACTTGTTTGTAAATGATCATCCATTGAAACAAATGAACCTTCATCTAAGAAATATGCTACGCGCTCCTGTGCAGTCATTTTGAAATGATGGTCGCATTTTGTACACACTTTATGATTTTTTTCTAATTCCTTTGTTAACTGAATGTGACGGCATTCTGGACATTTTGTCATAAGTCCTTCTGGAAATCCCTTTTCCTGTCCGTCCTCTTTCTTTTTACTAAATAAGCTACGTATTACCATGTTTTACTCCCCCTTTGTTGTCTAAATGCCTTGTTCAGCATTCATCCACTGTTGGTAAGCTTTTAATGCTTCTTTTTCATAGCCAAGCTGCATCGATTTCAACATAGTTTGAATGATTAATTTTTCTTCTTCTGTTGAGTTTCGATTTAAACGGTCATCAGCATAAACTGCTAACTGAAACTAGACTTTTAGTGAAAGACGATTTCCTGACGTGATGATTATTTCTCGTAAAACATCCCGACAATTAATCGTATTTTCTATCTCTAGCTTTACAAAAAAACTGCCCCACACTGGTAGTGTTTGCAGAGTTTCTGTACAACTTATAATGCGAATGGCTTCCTTTTCATGTCTTCTAATATAAACATCGACAATATTTCTACGAGCTGATGCTTTTATGTAGAAGCTAGAAACATACCTTCCCCATGTCTCGTTTCAATAAGACCTAATAACTCTAAACTTCGCAATGCCTCTCTCTCAGAGGATCGCCTGACACCTAGACGTTCTGAAAAGACTCTTTCGGAAGGTGACTTTTCACCAGCCTGTGTTTTTTCTATTTTAATAAGTTGTCGTAATTATTGGACGATATCTAAAAACACTTTCTTTTGTTCGGTTTTTTTATCCATACGATCAACTCCTCGGTCAATCTATTTGCCTTGGAATAATTATTGCTGTCGCTTTCCTTTCGCGCAGATAAACAATGCATCCAAAGGCTTTATCTTCATTCAATAGGTGTTTGGGTACCTACTAAAAAGAAACAAAATCCACCACCTTCAGATGATGGCGTCTCTTACTGAATGAATTCAAAAGTGGTCTGGCCACTTTTGAAGTTGGCTTTATCTTACAAAATAATTATTTGAAAGTAAAGAAAAAACTGCATAAAAATTTATGCAGTTTCCAGACTGTAGACAAAAGCCCATCGAGAAGTTCACTCTCGATGGTTTTTGTCATTTTTCTTCCTATTTTATTTTTAACATTTGGTAATATACTACCAAATTCAACATACTCTTCGAGCTTAGTTGCTCTCTTAAGCTACTTGCCACGTCCAAGTAGCCAGTTTCTTCAAATTCATGGCAGCAAAAGTAAGCATCGCCTGCATGGACAATTTTTTTAGACCTCTTAAGGTTGTCCATCGCATACCATGCTTTTCTTTTGCATCGGCAAAGACACGCTCAATCGTTTCTTTGCGCTTTGCATAAATTTGTTTGATGTCATAGGAATGGCGTAAATGTTCAGCTTCCTCCACATACGACTCCCAAATATGGCGTTGAATGAGTTTTTGATGATGCTTACTTTCTGTACATTGGGAAAGGCTTGGACACTTCGCACAAATCAAAGGATTCGATTTATATTGGCGATATCCTTCCTTCGTCGTTGTCGCATACTTCAATATCTGCCCTTGTGGGCAAAGATAACAATTATAGTGCTCGTCATATGTATACTCGTGCTTTCGGAAGAATCCATCTTTCGTTTTAGGACGTGTATACGGAAGAACAGGCAACATTTGATTCTCTAACAAAAAGTTCGTAATCGCTGGTGTTTTATAGGCTGCATCTGCCGCAACAGCGATTGGTTTTTGAACATTTTGAATGACCCTTTCCACAAGTGGCTGTAATACATGGCTATCGTGCACATTTCCCGGAGTCACAATGGCACCTAAGACAAAGCCCTTTTCATCTGTGGCTGCATGAAAGGAATATGCAAACTGTTTCGTACGTTCATCCTTCACGTAATACCCACTTTCAGGATCTGTCGTGCTTTCCTTTATTTCTTTCCATTCTTCCTTTTCAAACTTCTCCGGGGGAAAGGGCTTTTTTTCCGTGTTCTTCACGATCCATATTTAACTCTAATTGAAGTTTTTCTTCATAAGCCCGTGTTTCTTTTCGCACGACCTTTTTATCATACTTCCGTTTATTGGCACTCGCTTTCACATGCGTAGAATCAATAAATAGATGGTCTGCATGGAGGAGTCCTTGATGCATAATCTCTTTTAAAATACGATAGAATATCTGTTCAAATATATCAGTGTCTTGAAAGCGACGGACATAATTTTTACCGAAGGTAGAGAAATGCGGGACTTCTGTATGGAAGCCAAATCCTAAAAACCAACGATACGCCATATTCGTTTCAATTTCTTTGATCGTTTGACGCATGGAGCGAATGCCAAAAACATATTGAATAAACGTCATTTTAAAGAGAACAACAGGATCAATACTTGGACGCCCATTAGGTGAATAGAGATGTTCTACTAAAGGATAGATAAATGAAAAGTCAATAGCAGCCTCTAGTTTTCGCACTAAATGATCGTTGGGAACTAATTGATCAATCGTTAACATTTCTAATTGTTCACGTTCATTGGTTTGATTCTTCGTCATCATGGTTGATCACCTCAAAAGTTTACTTTTTATCAATAAATGAATAAGGAATTCTTTATGTAGAAGTTGATTGGAACGAAGGGCGGCGACTCCTGCGGGAAAAGCGGGAAAGTCGAGATCCTGGACTGAGCGAAGCGAGGGAAGCAGCTCGACCCCGCCCGCGGAAAGCGTCCGCCCGTAGTGGAAATCAACGGCTTTACTTTATTTCATTGTAAAAGAAAAAAGACTGTAGGCAAACTCAAAATTCATCGAGTTTGTCTACAGTCTGAGAAGACACCGAGGTGTCTTATGTTTTTTTAATTAAGAATATTGATAAAGTGGAATTTAATTACTTAACATTATACTTATTTTCGGAGCGAGGCATCTTATCGGTGAGTATATACCAAGTAATGCTTGCTGTTAATAATGTTGACGAAATCAAAGCTGTAAGAACACTATATGTTTGCCAAATAAGTATCGTTGACCAATCGAAGGCAAAAAACATTATACACTGGGCAATCGTAGCGATTAGGAAAATAATTGTTACGATTGTTCTCTTTTTTGTAATTGGCTGCTGCTCATTCGTTTTCCTTTTTCTTAATCCTAAGAGAAATAACAGAACGGCCAATAGGCAAAGAATAATTGTGGTAGACGACAAAATGATGTCCAAAAGCTGTGTGCCGCTTATCTCATATGACTGAGTTAGATTGCCGTCTAATATATCTTTAACTTTTAGTACCAGGTTTATATTGGTATTTGCGCCGTTGCTCAGTAAGCAGATGGCTGTTCGTTCATTTGGCAGTATGGCTACTTCGGTTCTAAAATTCGGATTACCCCCAGTGTGTTCTATAAACGTTTGTTCGGCGTTTACCGACCAACCTGCCGCATAATACATATCGTTGACAGCCGAAACAGACATATCACCCCTATGTGATTTTTCGATAACCCTGTGAAATATTTCGGGTATGTCCTGCACGATACCCATCTGTATGCCCATCCAACGCGCCATATCTTTTGTATTAGAAATGATATAGCCGGCAGGTTTATTCCCAGCATAATCCGGAGCGTTAAATGGAGTTGTTATGAAAAAGGAAGAACGGTAGCCCTGTGCTAACTGTCCAGTGGCTTGAGCATCTTCTTTATAAACATACGTCTGGTGAAGACCTAAGGGTAGAAATACCTGTTCCCTCATAAAGTCTTCATAGCTTTGTCGTGATACAATCTCAATAACCAAACCCAATACGTCATAATTAACGGTTCCATAGTTATATTGTTCACCGGGAGAGAACGCCAATTCAGCATCTACCAGCGTTTCCACAGTCTTTTGCAACATATCAGGCGTATTGCCTTGTGGAATATTTTGAGTATGTCTAATATTTGTTAAGCCGCTGGTATGGTGAAGGAAGTTATTTAGTGTAAGGCTTTGCATATCAACAGGTTTACCTTGATACTTTAACGTAAACCAAGGTAAATATTTTTGGATAGGGTCAGTCATTGATAGCAGCCCTTGCTCTTCCAATAGCAGAATCCCCATACCAGTAAAAGCTTTACTCACCGAGGCCAACTCATAGAGTGTATTTTCACTTGCAGACAACCCCTTTTCAAGATCTGCATACCCAGAAGAAAAGTAGAACACTTCATCATTAGCAAGTATTGAGATTGACATTCCAGGCACACCTGATGTACGAGAGGCATCATCTAGCAACGCTTGTATTGCCACAGATTTCGAATCTGACAACGCATAACTTTGTGTTGCGAATCCCGAGAATAATATAAGTATCGTTAATACAAAAACAATAGTCTTTTTCATAAACTCTCCTTTTTGAAGAATTATAAGAGTATAAAAAACTTATTTTTATAACTATAAACTAAATTCTAATTTATATTTCTACTTAACTATATAATATCAAGTAATTGTGAAGAGTTACACTTAAACTAACGGGTGCTTTAGTAAAAGAAGAAAGGGTTCTACATATTAGTCATATCTAATATGTAGAACCCTTTAATTTTTCTATCTTTTTTAAAATTAGGTCTTGATAATTTATAAACATCGTATCTTTTTTTAAAACATCGCAACTTTATTTCAATTCTACACAAAGCACAATTCTTGCTGCAGAATTGCGCCTTTAATGAAATAACTAAAGTATGTCTAAAATTGCTTATAGGAAGTTGCACTATCGCTACAGTTAGTTCAACTAGACGAATACATCCCTTTTGCAACTTTCTCTAAACTTTCTTTATCATAAGTGTTCATTGTAAGATTGAGCTTTGGCATATAAGTACTTCCACCTGCCACCATTTCTTTTGTTTCCACATCATAAATTGCATAATTACCTTTAAATTCTTTTTCAGTGTCTTTAAAGGAATAAAAGAAATAAACTTGCCTATCGGGGCTAACGGTCTGATGGTAGTTAATATCTATATTAGGGTAGGTACGAAGATTATTTCCATCAAAAGTAATATAATTTAATTTTTCTACCTCATTGAACAATATTTTTTTCTAACATTTACAGATGCATCAGGCATTTCTTTAAAAAGAGCAGTATCCAAATGCCTTTGCTGTTGCTTTGACTTCTGCTTATATCTTTGAAAAACCTCCTGATGTATAGGATATTTTAGGTCTCTTAATGCCAGATAAAATTCATCTACAGTTTCATCAATAACTTTTTCCTTATTTGCAGGATGTAAATACTCATTTTTATCTGAAGGTGTAGTTTGTGAATAAACTGGACTTCCTAAATACATAGAAAAGCTGAACAAAAATATAAACACAAATGAACTAATTAAGAATGGGTTTTTCATTTAGATTACTCCTTTTTTGAAGTAACGTGCCCTAAATATACTTTAACTATCCTGAGCCGTTAGTTTAAGTAATAATCTTCACAACCTTACTCGATAGTTCAACAATAATATCAATTTTGTTGAAAATGTTCCTCAACAATCTGGCCCGTTCGTAAAATGAAATGAGTCTTATTCAATTAAAGCCCCAGTTACTTTAGGTTAAGTGCTCCACAATTCTCTTTGCCCTGCGCTCCATTGATTTAGAGTAACCAAAACAATCTCTAAATAACTTCCTGCCAATGTATGTTTGAAAATGATTGTATCTATATCGGTAAAATTCGTTCCAATAGCTAATCATTCGATTATAGCTTTTGCAAAATGGCACAATATTTTCAAGACAAAATTTCTTAATCCGTTCTGTATCCTGCTCTTTTAAAATAGCATAGGCTAATTCTATTATCTCTACGACATATTCATCACATATTTTGACGATGTAAGGAATAGCCCAGTCTTCGTAATCCATCTGTAGCAACGAATAAATATGCTTTTGACGGACAAACCCATTACAACTTCTTGAATATATACAATGCAAAATCATTTTTTGTTGTAGACTTAGTTTTTCTATAACTTCATCTGAACCATCAATGTAGTAGGTACGATAAGGAAATCTAATCACGGTATTATTTTGAAAATAGTGGATAGTATCCTCAGACACAGCAATCGTGACATGATTATAAGTTTTATGAGGAATCATTCCAACCACTGTCGTCACATCCTCATTTAAATGTTTGGGAAATCCATCTTGAAACATGCAATCACATCCTTGCTTCACGTAATATTAAAGAATAACTAAACTGCCCTGGTAATATAAGAAGAGACTGCGTTAATTGAATAATCGTCCCTGTGTTTGCTTATCGTAGAAAGGCTCTTATTTTAAATAGATCCTTTTCAAAATCTTGATAATCGTAATCAGTAGTTGATACCTTATTTATTGCTTCCCTCAAACTGTTCAGTAAATATGAATAGCGCAATTTCTGTAATAAATCTGTTGCTTATTCATTTGTTTAAGAAAATTAGTTGGAATATAATTTTAATAGCTCGTGTATTGAACTACTAGCATGGTCAATTTTAATAAAATAAGGTAATTGCCATTTTTGTGTTGCTAGCGCTTGTTGACTAGTGGGAGTATCCCAACTAGGATAAACTCTAATTGCCATTTTACCCTTTGTATTAACGGTTTTAAGGATGTTTTGTTTTAAAAGAACTTTTTTTGGAAAAACAAATTGGCCAAAATCACCATTATCATTAAAAGTGTTTATTACCAATAAATCAGTGGCATTATCATATGAGAATGCTTGGTTTTTATTAGTTTCATCCTTTTCCCAAAAGGAAACAAACTGTCCTATTTTGTTAGGTGTTATTTTTGCGACTCTAAATCTAACCGATTTAGAATTTAACTGAAATAGCCCAGCCCCATAATCTGAGTTTTGAGTTTCTTCATGGATATCTTTTATTGTTAAATTATTAGGTTCATAAAGTAATTCATTTATATATGCTAATGTCTTATTAAATTTATTCATAGTTTTACCCCTTTTCTTATACTAAGATATACCAGTATATCACCTGTGGACCTGTCACCGTAATTTTTCAATCGTATGTCTCACATTATTTTACAATGATGACCAAACAACAAATAATTATCTGAGGATGTAATCTTAACTGAAAAGGTAGTAAATACTATGTTTTTGGAAACTAGAGTAAGTCAAAAGCAGCTCCGTAAATAATCATTATATTTTACAGCAAGAACTAATTATAACAATAAAAGTGATTGTTCCCCTTTAACTAGCTGTCACATTGCTTTCTTCGTGATAATACATTGCATACAAATCATTTAATGTAACCTTTCCAAAAGCAAAATCTACTACGTTTCTCTCAACTAAAAAAGATGTGAGTGAACTTAATAAGCTGGCTTCAGAACTTGGTAAATGGATGAGTGTCATGTCATTTGTCAGTGTTTGAAGTTTGATATTTGGATATAGCTCATGAAGCTGTTTTTTCGTATTACTTTCCATATTTTTTATGCGAATCGTTTTAATATGTGCTTGACTAAAATCTTCGATTATTTGATTGGTATCTATTAGTTTTCCCTCGTTAAATAAGAAAATTCGGTCTGCATATTTCTCTAAATTATCAAGTAAATGGGAGGCAATAATAATAATTTTCCCTTCCGCCTTTTTCTTTAATAATATTTTCGAAATAATTTCCACATTATTTGGATCAAGCCCATTCATCACTTCGTCCATCATCATAATGTCTGTATTTGTAACAATTTGCATGGCAAAGCATAGACGCTGGCGCATCCCAAGAGAATAGGTACCTGTCTTTTTATTCACATAATGCCCCATATTTAATGCTTCGATTGTTTCGTCAATCAGTTTTAAATCCGATTTCCACATCGTAGCAAACATTTTTAAATGCTCTCGCCCGCTTAAATGATTATACAAGTCACTTTGGTCTGGCATCATTGACACGAATGTATGGATTTTCACTTCATTTTGTTTAGTTGAGTAGCATAGTCCATCTTTAAAAACGATCTTGCCATTTATCGGTTTCACATAATTCATCAAGACATTCATAAATGTAGATTTTCCCGTTCCATTTGGTGCAACAAGCCCAATCATTTCGCCTTGCTCAAATGTCATGGAAATATTATTTAACACGTTCATGTCCCCAAATTGCACGGTAATATTTTGAATATCAATCATCTTTACCACCCCTATTTAATTAGCTTATATCGCCTGTTCGTTGCAATCAGTATGATGAAAAACAGACCCATAACAGCTAATCCAAGTAATAGCTGTAATCCTAATATAAAATCTAAATGTTCATTCATATAATAAAAATTCCGCTGTTTTGAAATAATTTGTCCGACTTGAATATAGGATGTTGGATAATTTTGAACGTCCCAGAAAAAGCCAACGTAACGGCTGAAATAAAAATTTTCACCAAAAATAAGGAGTATGCCAACAGCGAAATTGACCATCTCATTGCGGAATAGCATACTGCATAATAGTACAACGCTGATGATGACGATGAACCAGGTAAAAAGCAAAGCCAGCGATTGTCCTAAAAACGTACCTAATGTCATCATTTCAAATTTACCTTCCATACGCCAGTCGAGATGCGGCGCATATACTGGAGAGGGCAAATGGAAATTCCCAAAGCCAGATTGTAGTCCTACAATAAAGAAGCCAACAATAAGTGGTATAAATAATACGGCACTACCTAGTAGCACAACGACCATTTTCACCAGGAGCTTTTTCCAATCATTAATCGGAAACCCCTTCAAAATGGATGGATGGCGTCTATCTTTGGCAACCATATCAATTGCTAAAAGTAGCACACAGACAATCAATATAATGGGCAGTATACCCTTTAATAAGCGTTCGAGCGTTTGTAGTGCCGTGCGTTGTTCAAATATTTCCGTTGATAATTCATAATCTGCTTTCGAATATGCATCATAACGGACTGCATGCTCTAAATAAGCATAAAAGGCATCATCTTCTGCATACTCATTATTTTTTATAAAATACTTTGAGTTATATGAAAATGAATCACTTTTATAGGTAATCGCATTGGTAAAGTAGTACCAATCACGCGTTAAATCTGCATATTTTTTTAAATTGCCCTTTTCTAATGCATCTAATCTTGCTTTATCTATAGGGTTAATCTCGCTAAATATTTCAATAGCAAAAATAACGGCAGGATGCAGACCATGTAATTTTCTTCCTTCCATATGATCTAAAAATTCCTGACGTGTTAAATAGCGCGCCTCAATCTCCTCAGAGTCTACACTTTCAATCGGATCGTAAGCTGGTGCTATTTTAAATACATAAAAAAAGGTTGCAAAAGCAAGTAAAAAGTAGATTGCTAAGTTTTTCTTATTCAAAAAAAATTGCTTGAATTCAAATTTAAAATAACTCCACATGCTTATTTTCCCTCCCCTATGCCCTATTGATTTTTCCTGTTGAGAAGAATGTTTTAATTACAAACAACATTAAAATAATACTTAAACATAGGATGATTAAGCCTAGATTCATCGTAATAGCAACAGGCTCTGCTAAATCTACCGGTACCCCTCGTAAAATATCATTAAAATTCATGAAATTAAAAGGATTATAGGGGAATAAACTAATAAGAGATGGAAAAATCATCGGTAAAAAGAATACAATAAAGTGTACAAATAGTGTTAAATACATATTTTTCAGTAGCACATTTAAAATAATCGACAACAGCATGACAAAAATTGAAATGACGAACATATAGCCAACACTTATGGCGATATATTGAAGCGTAGATATTAATGTGGCATTTCCTAGATAAATCCCGACAGGCTCTAGTGGGTTACCAAGTCCATTTAGTATCCATAACGGACTTGCGCAAATAAAAATGAGTAAAATACTAGTCACTATGGATAACAAAGAAATAAGACATTTAGATAAAATATAGGTATCAAACCGCACAGGAAAGCCTTGAATTAAACTAGAATGCTCAAAGTCATCCAGTAAGATAGAACTCGTATGGAAGCTAATAAATATGTACCAGCCTGCACCTACGTGACTAAATAAAAATAATAAAAACGGTATGTATTGAAATAGATCAGATCGTGTATCCTTTCCCTCATCTATCATCCATTTAAAATAAAGGTAGTCCATCGAATTTTGTAATTTAGAGGGTAACAACTCGGCAATATTTTCGTATCCTTCTAATTCGAATGCCTCTTGCCTTAATTTAGCGAGTTGAAGTGAAGCCTCATAATACATAGATTGTCTATCCATTGTTAATGTTGCTATTTGTAAAGCAATTTTGCTTTTTTGTTTAGTTAAATTTTTATATAAATCGCTGCCATCCCCTGATTCTGAAGCATCTTTCACTTGAAATTTTGACAGTACAGCCTGGATGGAATAATAGTCACCCTTTTTTTCAACGATTTGATTACCAACGGCCTGTGCCTTTAAATAAAACATAAAGCCGAAAACGATAATGGCAACAGCGACTAACGCAACTAAATTTTTCCGATTGGCTCGCTCAATTACTAGTCCTACTTTTAATGCACGTAACACCGGCATCCGCCTCCCTTCTCAATGTAAGCTTTTACATTACTATGATAAGATATTGTGGATATTTTTTCAATTTTTAAATTTTTTTAACTTTTAAAACTTCTTACCATTATTCAAGTTTGGTACGCGTGTAAGCGACAAAAAGAAGAGGACTGTTATTTACAGTCCTCAAATGGTCAAAAAATTTCATGGATTTTATATTAAAGTAGCCTTTCCAATGTAATATTCGCTAATAATTAGTTCTTACTTTAAGTTGAATCAATGACTAAGAAATAGCTGCATTCTTCACTCAAATCATTGATAAGTCTATGCTCTTTATTGAGTCCATTTTGCAGAAATGGTTAATCAAAATGAATTCTTATCACACTTCAATCTAACAAATTAGCGTTAAAATTCATAGCCAGCGAATGGAGAGTTAGTTTCCCCTTATAAACTTCTAACGTTTCATTACATACCTAACAACAAAGCCAAATGCTCAACCCTTCTTTTATGTCAGTTGAGGATCCGTTTGATTGAATAATTGTCTGTCTATCCTTGTCTTATAATTTCCGTTAATATTACTTCCATTCTTTGCATTACCTTTAATTTTAGCTTAGACAATGTTAACTGTTTCTCTAGTATATTACGGTAATCTTGTGAATAATTAGGATACAACGATTTTTCATATTCCAAATTTTGTAGTACAAATAAAAGGTTATTATGTAAATCAACCAATTGATTATAGTTATTAATTTTAGAATTCTTATCTGTATTTATTGTAGGATCATTAACATAAATAAAAATATTTTTCCCTTCTGTGATTATATTAACTACTCTTAGTGTTGAATCCCATTCAACAGGTAGTTTTAAAGACTCACTAACAAACCTTACGGGTACCATTGTAGTTGAGTTCATAATGGTAGGTGGGTTGTCTAGAAAAGTCTCCTTCCCATTAACAATTGCTTTATACGAATTTACCTTTAATTGAATAGTTGTATTCCCTTTACTTGCTGTTATGGTTTGGGTTGAGGAATCCCAGGCAACAGTTGCATCTAATGATTCAAATATATTTCTCATTGGTAACATCGTCCTACCATTTATAGCAGTACCACTATCAAAAAATATTACATCTTTGTTAATTGCATGGACATAGCTACTATCCTCTACATAAATCAAAGAGCATAGATAAAATACAAAACTTACAAAAAATAACCGTTTTAGCATGACAATTCTCCTGTTCTATAACTATAATTAATTGTAAGTATAGTTTATTATTAGCGTTAAGAGAATACTTAATTTTCAATTTATGTTTTTTTCTCTAAAAGGTGGTTAAATCCTGATCGTGAAGCTGATATATTTTGAACATAAAAAAAGAGATACTGCTTGCACAATATCCCTTTTCTTTCGTGGAGAACCTATTGCTAAATCATTCATTTTTAATGTTATCTAGATCTAACCATCCCTCAAATATAGAATCGTCCTTTAAATCAAAATAGTATTTTGTGAATCGCGCGAATTCTGTGGAATCGATTTCTTTATAGTTATAAAATTGATAATAACTTTTTAAAAATTGTTCAATGTCTTTGATTTCTTCATTATCATCAAATAAATTCAAGAGCATTGCAGGCGATTTTCCATAGACATATGCACTCATATCAGATTGGTATTGATCAAGTGGTAAATTGACTGGAAGCACTAGGTCTGGATCAATGCTGTAAATCGTATAGGGTTTGCTCAGATTCAATTTTTTAAAGTTGAATAGATTTGTAGCAAATACCGCGAAGCCTTCATCTAACCAGGCATGATGAAAAGGATCATTGGTAATGACCCCGTAAAACCATTGATGGGCAATTTCATGAACCACTGTACTTTTAATCTGCTCAGAACTACTAGGACCACTGTTGTAAATCGTATGGGCTGTTACAATTCCTGGGTACTCCATGCCCATTCCATCTATGATAATATCTAGTTGTTTGAGAGGATACGGCCCCATTATTTCTTCAAAATAATTTATGACAGCTGAAGCCTCGTCTGCTATTTCTTGATATAGTTCCTTTTTATTTTCCTCAAATCCAAATACTCTAATGGCGATGTCTTCGTCTTTTTCCACTAGTATTGGATCTTTTACTAGAGCAACAAATATTTCCTTCACGTTCTCAACTTCAAGTAACCCTTTGTTTGGGCTTGGAAATGCCTCTTGATCAAATGAAGACACCAACGTGTACTCCTGAGGAATGTCATAGGTTAATTTGAAATTGCTGAATGTAGTATGATACGTCTCTCCTCTAAAACGATAATCTTCTTTGTTCCATTGATGGTTTCTATATGTGGCAAGCATCGGATAAAATTGAGCTAAATGATAATTACCATTACTCTTCGTAAATCTTAAGCCCTCTTCAGGCAGAGTGAACTCATAGGAAAAATAAACTTTCATTTCTTGATGAGGTTTCAATTTTTCCTGAAGCTGAATGTTGAGTGAATCTTTTTCAAGGGTGTAAGCTGCCGTTTTTCCATCAATGGTAATGTTATGGAACGCAATGGTCGATGGATGCTCCAGTTCGGGTGAGACAGCTTTTGTAAACATATTAGGTATAAAATAAAATATCAATTGTTCCCAATCATCGGTAGAGAGGTTTTTAACGACAACGGTTGATTCTAGCTGAAATTTCCCGTCATTATCCATCTTAAGTGCCATATCATATTCACTAAAATTACCAGGGCTTATCGCCTTTGGTATAAATTCTTCTGTATTCACCTTTTGAGCAATAGTAGACGCTTCTTTCCCTTCCTGTTGATTGAACTCACAAGCAACGAGAAAAATACATACTAGTAATAAACCTGTACTCCATAATTTCTTCTTTATAACTTCCGCCCCCAATCCCAACACTATTAGCTACAATAAAAATGGTATATATATAAATTTTATATTATTATCCCAATTTAAACCATATACTTTCGATCTTTCATCTGGAATCTAGTTAATTACTAAGATGAACAAAGAAAGAAGAGCACATATTCGTGGTGATATGCTGCCTATTAGGTAGACAGATGAAAATTAAAAGCTGTTTATATTTTTAGATGTAGTTGTTGATTATGCCGTAATGGGATGACTTTGGTAAGTAACCGACGTCATCTTTTTTAATGTCCATTGCTTTCATGTGTAGCTCTGCTAAGCTTTAAACAGACTATCCTTACTGACAACAAAAAAATCCTGCATGTATATACACACAGGATTTCTTTGTCATCTTTTTAAACTAATCAATTCTATTTAGTACCACTTGCTCCAAATCCAGATGTTCCTCGGATCGTTTGTGATAATTCATCTACTTCTACTAATTGAATGGATGGAACAAATTGAATGACCATTTGGGCGATACGCATAGATTTTTCGACGATAAACGGTTCTTGGCCGTGGTTGATTAAAATAACGCCGATTTCCCCTCTGTAGCCTTCATCAATTGTGCCTGGGCTATTCAGTACGGTTACACTATGCTTTAATGCTAGTCCACTTCTTGGTCGAATTTGGGCTTCCGTTCCTTTAGGTAATTCAATCTGTATACCTGTTTTAATAAGTTTGGCTACGCCTGCTGGTATTTCTACTGCTTCAATGGAGTAGAGATCCATGCCCGCATCACCAGGATTGGCTTGCATTGGTAGTATTGCATCCGCGTGTACTCTTTTGATTTTTACTTCTACGTTCATTGTTCTCCATCCTAACGATTAAAATTAAATGTGTCATCTGTAATTGGCGCTACTTTTGCTTTAGCATAGGTAGCTCCCTTTTGTGAAAAGAAATCGTATGTGGAGCCTTCATTACGAATACCGTTCATCACAATCGGATTGACTTCTTCTTCTGGAAACATTGCTTCAAAACCAACATTCATTAAGGCTTTATTAGCATTATATCGTACATAGGCTCTCACTTCAGGTGATAATCCTGTTTCCGCATAAATATCATCCGTATATTTCATTTCATTTTGATATAAATCTAATAATAACTCATAGCCCCATAAATTTAGCTCTTCTTGTTTTTCTTTTGAAAATTGCTTGAATAGATTTTGAGCAAAAAATCCAACTGCGACACCATGGATGGATTCGTCGCGTAAAATAAGTGAAATAATTTCAGCACTGTTTCGTAGGAAGCCTTGTCCTCCTAAGTACAGCGGGTAGAAAAAGCCAGAATAGAAAAGGAAAGATTCGAGCATAACGGAGGAGAACATCGCTTTCCATAAGCTTTCTGGATCGTTTTCTTCGATACTATTATAAATATCCGCAATTTTATTGGCCTTATATTGTAGAAACTCATTTTTTTTGACCCATTCAAATAACTCATCTATTTCTTCGTTTGTACAAAGCGTTGTAAAAATATAAGAATAGGATTTGGCGTGGATTGCCTCAAATGCATCAAAAACGGTTAGGACAGCCTTCTCTTGTAAATCGTCTGTATAAGCGGCCACACGATTCATCCCTATATTGGTCTGAACTGTATCCAGTAACGTTAATCCCGCGAACACTTTTTTATACGTGTCTTGATGCTCAAAGCTTTTCCACTGTTTGATATCTTTACTGACCGCAATTTCCTCAGGAAACCAAATTTGCTTCCATTGCTGGTCCCAAAATATTTGGGCAAGTTCACTCGTTGCCTTATTCCAATTGACCGCCTCATAAATTATATTTGACATGCTACACACTCCTCTAAGCTTTGTAATCGTTGACGAACATAGTAAACGGACTTAATGCCCTTTACCCATGCATAAATGTATACTTTAGCTAATTGTTCAGTTGTCCAATTATCTGTTACATAAAGCGTCATGGAAATACCTTGGTCAACGTGTTTTTGAGAAGCAGAGTACAAATCAATTAAATCATACGGATTAACATCATATGCCTCTACATATAAATGACTGTTATCATTTGTTAAATGAGGCATTGGATAAATCGTTCTACTATCTGCATAATCACGAACCTCTACACGCTCAGTACATGGCGCAATAGAAGCCGTACAGCTACGTATGTAGGAAATACTGCCAGTTGGTGCAATAGCCAAACGATAGGAATGGAATAGACCATATTGCATCACATCTTGCTTAAGCGTTTCCCACATGTTTTTCGTAATGATTGGAACATTGCCAAGTGCTTTTAACACAACGGGTGATAGTTCTTCGTCGATTTTATTGACATATTGGTCAAAGTAGCTACCTGATGCATAATCACTGTCCTCAAATCGATAAAAAGTTGCAGCTTTTTCTTTAGCCATTTCCATCGATGATTTGAGTGAATAAAAGTTCATTGCTTCCATAAAACGATCCATGAAATCAATCGATTCTTTAGAGCCATATAAAATGCCCTCCGTCACAAGATGGCCGTGGAGGTTCATACAACCAAGTCCTACTGAATGCATTAATTGATTGGCTTTTGCAACAGACGGTACATTTTTAATGTGCGTCATTTGCGACACATTTGTTAATAGGTGCATAGCCGTATCGATTAAGGCTTCGAAATCATTGACCTTACTTGCTGCATGAATATCAATAGACCCTAAGTTACAGGATACATCTAATCCATAGTCATTCGGTTGATCTTGATCTGTAATAATGCTTGTTTCTTGAACTTGCAGGATTTCGGTACATAGATTGGACATTTTTACGCGACCGATGTTTTTTAAAGGATGCACTTCATTGACATTATCATCAAAAATTTCAAACGGATAGCCCGATTCAAATTGTGCTTTTTTCACTTCTGTATACAGCCTACGTGCATTCAAACGTTTAATTTTACGAATTTTAGGGTTATCAAGTAGCTCATAGTACATATCTGAAATGGAAATCTCAGACATGCGTTTGCCATATTCTTTGAAAATATCATATGGGCTGAACAAGACAATATCTTTATCACGTTTCATAAGTTCGAAGAAAATACTTGGTATAATTATTCCTGTTGATAATGTTGCGAGGCGAATTTTATCATCGGCATTCGGTTTTTTAGATGAAATGAAATTTTCAATGTCTGCATGGAAAATATTTAAATAGACAACACCAGAGCCATTTCGCTGCCCTAGTTGATTGGAATAACTGAAAGAATTTTCTAACAGTTTAGCAACTGGGATGACACCACTGGCACGATTTAGAATCTCTTTAATAGGGTCACCTAAAGGGCGTAAATCAGTTAAGTTAACTCCAACCCCACCGCCAAGTCTTGATAGCTCTAAGCAATAACCAATATTTTCAGCAATACTATTCATGGAATCATCCATCGATAATTTAAAGCAGCTCACTAATTCACCACGTGCTTTTTTACCACTATTTAATGCTGTTGGTGTAGCAGGCTGATAAGCTTCCATCATTGCTTCGACAGAACGTTCTGCTAGCACCGTATTCCCTTGTGCTAAATACAAGGCGATAATGACAATACGGTCCTCATATTTTTCTAAAATCTCTTCTCCATCACGACTTTTCATAGCATAGCTATCGTAAAATTTACTTGCACTCATAAAGGATGGGAAGCGGAAATTATAATCATATGCTTTTTTGTACAACTTCTTAATAAATTCCATTTCATACATGTCGATAAATGCTTTCTCGTAGTAGCCCTCATCAACTAAATAACGGATTTTTTCTTCAATATCAATAAAGTAACGTAAACGCACGTTGACATACTCTAAAAAGTAGCGGCGTGTAGCTTCACGATCCTTTTCTAATTCAAGTAGCCCAGTTGAACTATAACGATTCAGTACGTCATTATTTAGCTTTAAATAGGTTTTCATCTTATTACCCTCGTTTCATAAAACGTTTGTATGGCTTCATAATCTGTTTGATTGCCTCGTAAATCTAATTTTCTTACTAAGGGTACATGATAGGTAGCAGCGATTTTCTCGCCAGCAGCCCCAAATACGTTGTGCCCAAAGTTACTATTCCCACTGGCAACTACACCTTTACAAAAATCTCTGTTTTTTTCTAAAAAACGTTCCACTTTTGCAGGGATATCGCCTAAGCCATCAGTATAAGTAATTAAAAGATAAGGCTTATTCAATTGTAATTCCTCAGAGAGCTCAACAGACTCTGCCCTTAATTTGGAAACAATATTCCGGACATTTCCTGTACGACTTGCGTAAACGATCATAGAACAATCATCTCAATATGAGAAACTATGTCCTTAACATCTCCTATAAATGTATTATTCATTTCTAAAACAGGCACACTTAAAAAACCTGCATCGATTATTGTTTGTTTAGCTTGTTCATCGTGATCAATGTTGACAATTTCTGCATCAAGTCCTGCACGTTGTAATTCAGATTTTACCCAAAGGCATTTTGGACAGATTGTTTTCGTATAAAGTTTCATAGAAATCCCTCTTTTCATATAATAAAAAGCTATCTCCTCTAGAGAGATAGCTAAATGGAAACGTTACCATACCAAAAATACTGACGTTCCCATTTCTTAATCCCCGAAGAAATGATTAATTGTTTTATAGAGGCAGGTCTCCTGGCTTTGCTTCATCCTCTGATTCCCTTCCCATGCGAATGCACAGTGGTTGTAATCATTGTCAGCTTCACAGTTGCGGGGACAGCGTCGGAATTGTACCGAACTTCCCTTTTAAACTACATATAGTAGCACCTATATAAAACGAACACAATATATAGTTGTTGTTCAATAGTTTTAAGTGTACCATCCTTCATATAAAAAGTAAATCTAGATTCTAAACTTCTTTATTTTTTGATTATTCATTATTTTCAATTATAACTTTCGAAGGAATTTCACCATCTATTACTTATATCTTAATTCATTGTGTATCTAAACTATGTACGAGATTTTTTGTTACTACGGATCTATGAGCATTAAATATACTAGCGTATTTCACATAGAAACAGCCTATATTCTAAAGAATAATAGACTGTTTGACATGTCGAACGTATGGATTACTCGATTTCGACAAATAAGGACAATTCCTTATAAAATTCAGGCGTTGCTGCCGAATTCACTTGAAAATGAGGATTATATTTTGATAAAAGTTTATAGAGAGTAGTTGCGGTTAACAGATTCTGTTCTTGATCGAAAGCCCTGAAACTTTCATAGACCTCCTTCACTTTACCATTTATTGAATGACAAAAAAACTGTTGAACATCTGCATCCTCTAAATAATCCTTTTCCCATCTGTAACATATTAAATTTGTTAGGAAAAACATTTCTAATCCAGGCATTTTTCCAACTTCAATGAGCAATGACATTCCATAATGAAATGCATTTTCCAACCATTTTATGCCGTGGCGATCTTTGTAAAAGCGCATCAACTTTTGTAACCCATGTCCTTGCTCCTTCACTAGATAAGCATGGATATTTGTATGACCAGCAGTTCTTTCCCATTCATCGAGAGAGAATTTATACTTCCTTACCAGTTTCATCCAAAGCTTTTGAAGCTTGTCTTCAGAAAGGTATTGTGTTTGTTGATTCCATCTTAGAAAAATGTCTAAACTTTCTAATACCAAGCCTCTTTCCATTTCAAAATGATCCAATTTTCTATATAAAACTTTTTGATTCATATCTATGTTGTCCATTATGTCTTCAGATTTTTTATCTACTATCATGACATGTCTCGACTAATTCATGCTTGATCGTTAAATAGGCATCATTAATAGATGTATAATCATTTGGGTTTTCTTCTATTAACTTCCTAATATAAAGCTGTAATGGCCTAATATGCTCACCAGAAAGGTTGTTCATAATTTGCTGCTTTAACTGATTTATATAAAATGAAATTGAATGTGATGTCATCTTGTTCACCCCTATTTATTCATAAAAAAAACATCTTGCCCTAATGGGAAGATGCTAGCTATGACTGACATACTTCATAGTTCTTCAACCAATATAAAATAAGTCGTCTATATTGAATAGAGACTCTTTTTTTGGTTGTCGCACTATGAGTATGATGAAGGTAATTCGTCACACTCAACACCCCCTATCCGCGTAGGTTTTGGCTGTACTAGATAAAGGCAGGTCTCCTGGCTTATGATCATCACACATTTTTCCCTTCCCATTACTTACATAACAGTGGTTTTTAAAATGTGCTCCTAATTACAGTTGCGGGACAGCGACGGTTTTTCACCGTTCTTCCCTTTTAAACAAATTCTATTGAATTTGTACCTTTATCCTTTTATTCCGTTTTTTATAGTATAACATATCATTCAATTTTCTCTGACAAAACCCTATGAAAATCTACAGAAAAACACTTAAGAAACCACCTACCTCTTAACAAGTAGATGGTTTCAGCCTTTATTGAGCGAAGTTGTCATTATTCTTACTTCTTTACGATTTCACTCCTATCTTGAAAGAATTTTTCAAGTATATCATCTGTAAAATCAGCGAATGTTTGATAGATATAACGCGGATTTCGATCCTTATCAATGACGACAGACCTAACCCCTTCATAGAAATCCTCATGATTTAAAAAGTTTTTTGCCAAGATTAAATCAGTCGCAAAGCATTCTTCTACCGTTTTATGTTGGGCATCTATCAGCTGCTTTAATGTAATTTTTAAGGATGATGGAGATTTAGATAGAAGCAACTGCTTTGTTTCTTGTGCAAATTTGCTTGGGTCATTGTCTAAGGATTCGACTATCTTCTCCACTGTATGTTTTGAGAAATGTTGATCGATTTCATTTTGAAGGATGGCAAGCTCACTGTTTGCTGTTGGTGTACTTGAATAGTCCTCTATTAATTGCTTTAGAGCTGTGCTAGTCTCCACTGTATGCCAGTCCGTTTGTTCAATGCCTGTGAGGAATGCTTGTAAATGATCACTCGTCATATAGCTATCTGCACCATTAGCAAAGAGAACATCTGCAGCTTGGATGATCGAAGCTGTTAAAGCTAAGTAATATCCTACATAGCCAGGCGCTTTATTTAGAAAATAGGCAGCTCCAACATCAGGAAAGAAGCCAATATTCATTTCTGGCATAGCCCATTTTGTTCGCTCTGTCACAATTCGGTGGCTAGCCCCATACGTTAAACCAACCCCACCTCCCATGACAATGCCATCAAGGCAAGCAATGATAGGCTTTGGGTAGTGATAGATTGCCCTATCTATGTGATATTCTTCCTCAAAAAAGATTTCGGCATTTTGGAAAGCTTCCTGACTGGAGCGAGCTTTATAGAGTGTTTTAATATCACCCCCAGCACAAAAGCCCTTTTCGCCAGCACCTCTTAGAATTATCAAGTGTATTTGATCATTCGCCTGCCATTCCTTTAGTTTCTCACCAATGGGCTTTAGCATTTCTATAGAAAGTGAGTTTAAAGCTTGAGGACGATTCAGCGTAATGCTTGCTGCGCCACCCTCACTGACGGAAAATATTACTTCATTTGTCATAGTAGTTTCCTCCCTTACAAATGTTTAAAGTTGGGCTGTCTTTTGTCAATAAATGCTTGAACGCCTTCTCTAGCATCCGCTGTTAAAAATAACTCAGCAAAGCGTGTTCGTTCTAATTCCAGCCCTTTTTGGAGATGATCCTTCCCACCTTGAATTATACATTCAATTGTACGGGATACACTTGTCATACTTTTGCCCTCAACAAAAGACTGAGCAAGGGCTTTGGCAGTTGGCAGAAGCTCATCTGGCTCCGTCACCACTTGAATAATACCTAGTTGTAGTGCTTCGTCAGCACTTAATTGCTGGCTTGTTAAAATTAATTGTAGAGCCTTTGCTTGCGTTGTTATTCTGCTCAGTCGTTGAGTGCCTCCGAATGTCGGCAGTAAGCCAAGCTTTAATTCTGGTAAACCAACAATGGCATTACTTGAAGCAATCCTGAAATGACAGCCTAACGCTAGCTCTAGTCCTCCTCCAAGGGCTGGCCCATTAATAGCAGCAATAACAGGCTTTTTCATGGCTTCAATTTCATCACATAGCGCTTGGCCTGCTTCAGCCATTTGTAATGCTCTATCCTGTTGCCCAAAGGCAGCAACAAATTCCTTTATATCTGCTCCCGCAGCAAAAAATCGTCCAGAGCTGGTCACAATGATGGCTCTCGTCTCTTCATCCTCAGCTAATTCTTTAAAAATGACACGAAGATGTTCAATAGAAGCTGATGACAACGTATTTGCTGGTGGATGATTTAAATGAATAAGTGTGATGGAACCTTCTTTACTAACATTGGCAAATGTATCAACCATGATTTTTCCCTCCTGTTTATGATAATGAACTGATCGATTTTGGATTGTTGATGATCCCTCTTGCAATCTCTCGCTTTTTCATAAAGAGATTCTGATGGAGTGGGATGTTTAAGCGCTGAATATGATCTAGCCTTGTTTTTCGCTTTTGTTCATTTGTTTCAGCAGCACAAATAATGTCGATTGTACTTTTTTCTATTTTACGATAGCCTTCCTGACAAAGAATATCTGTCATCAAATGCTTCATATTGTCACATGCGTTCTTTTCCGTCCGCAGTAAAGAAGCTTCCATAACATAAATATCTTTTACTATATCAGCTAGCAGACGCATATATTCCTGCTCTTGCTCCAATTGAATCTGTGCGTCAGCAATGACAGCGATGGCTATTTGCATTAAGTACTTGGAAAGACGGATGTATTGCTGATTCTTTTCTGCTGGTTGATATGCTACTGGAGCATTTTCGGTAGAGGTTGCTTGTGAATACTTCTTATATAATAGCTTCGCCATTGTTAAACGGTTGATTTCATTTGTTCCTTCAAAAATACGGCTAATTCTAGCGTCACGATATAAGCGTTCAACCTCGTAGTCTTGCATATAGCCATAGCCACCATGGATTTGTACAGCTTCATCTACAATTTCCCCAAGCACTTCTGAGCAATTGACTTTATTGAGTGCGCATTCCAGAGCGAAATCAGCTATTTTTTGAACCATTGACTCTTTATCCGTAACTTCCATCGCATCATCTATTTCTCCTGCTGTCCTGTATGCAGCACTTTCCGCCCCATAGATGGAGGTCGCCATATCCGCAAGTTTTTCCTGTATCATGGTAAAATGAACGATTGGCTGGTGAAATTGCTTCCGTTCCCTACCATATGTTACAGCTAACTGAAGTGCCTGTTTGGAAGTGCCGATGTTGGAGAAAGCTAGCTTTAAGCGTGCCATGTTCAATATATTCATCGCTACTTTATGGCCTTTTCCAACCTCGCCAAGAACATTTTCCCTCGGCACGACAACATCCTGTAAAATAAGCGTAGCAGTCGAGGAGCCTTTAATGCCCATTTTCTCCTCTTCTTGTCCAATAGATACACCGCTAAATGTACGTTCTACAATGAATGCAGTCATGCCTTCACTCGTTTTCGCAAAAACAACAAAGAGATCTGCTAGCTGTGCATTGGTAATCCATTGCTTTTCACCATTTATTACCCATGCAGAGCCGTCCTCGTTTAAAATGGCATTTGTTTTGGGATGTAGTGCATCTGAGCCTGCGTCTGGCTCCGTCAGAGCGTAGGCGCCAATCCATTCACCTGAAGCCAGCTTTGGTAGGTATTTCAGCTTTTGGGACGCATCGCCAAAATAGACATAGGGCAATGTGCCGACTCCTGCGTGAATATTGTAAGATACACTGAATGAGCTGCCATAGCCCATTCTTTCTGCAACTAACCCGGAAATTTTTTTATTAAGTTCTAGCCCTCCATAGGCCTCGGGTATTTCGATGGCTAGTAAACCAAGATCACCAGCTTTTTGAAATAACCGCCGAGTGATGTCATATTGATGCTGCTCAATAGCTGCCATATTAGTAGCGACATCTTGTTTGATGAACAGCTCTGCGGTTTTTGCTATGAGCCCTTCCTCCTCCTGAAAGTCCTCAGGTGTAAAAATGGTCATTTTGTTTTCTAATGTATCCATGCTAGTCCTCCTTGAAAGAAAGAGGAGAAAAGTAAACTTTTCTCCTACTTTATTTCCTCTTTAGGTAAGATGGTTTTCGCCAGTTCACTATCTAAATCTTCAAATTTGTAATAGGAAATGGTTTCATATAATTCACTTCTTGTTTGCATATCCTCAATAGCTTCTTTTTGAGTCCCTGTCTTTTTTATTAAGCCAAACACTTGCTCATAGGCTTTGGCTGCTACTCTCATCGATGTAACGGGATATATAACCATCGAATAGCCCATCTTTTCAAATTCCTTAGCCGTATAATACGGTGTTTGTCCAAATTCAGTCATATTGGCTAATAACGGAGCATCTAGCTCACTAGCAAAATGTTTAAATTCCTTTTCTGTTTGGAGAGCCTCTGGAAAAATGGCATCTGCCCCAGCTGCCACATAAGCTTTAGCTCTTAAAATAGCCTGCTCTAAACCTTCTACAGACCTTGCATCTGTGCGGGCAACAATTACTAACGTAGGAGCTATTTGTTTAATCATTTTTATTTTTTGTATCATTTCCTCTTGAGCAACGAGTGTTTTCCCATTCAAATGACCACATTTTTTGGGAAGATTTTGATCCTCTAGCTGTACAGCAGCTACTCCAGCCTCTACCATTTCACGAGCTGTGCGGGCAACATTTAAGACACCACCAAAGCCAGTATCGATATCCACTAGCAGCGGTAAATTAGTCGCACGAATAATTTCGCTCGCACGCTGTGCAACTTCATTTGAATAAATCATGCCTAAATCAGGTAAGCCTCTACTGGCAGTGTAGGCAGCGCCAGAAAGATATAATGCCTCAAAGCCAACTTTTTTAGCCATTAAGCCAGCCATTGCATCATGAGCTCCTGGGATTTGTAAAATCGTTGAACGAGTAATGAGTGTTCGAAATTGTTCAGCCAATTGTTTTTGTGCTATTGCTTCATTTACAATCCACGCCATCTATAAAAACCTCCTAATAATCAATGATGCCTCGGCATATTTACGTCCGAAAGTGGCTGTGATGCAGGTCAGTTAGCCGTTATCGCAAGGATGGGAGGATTTTAGGCTAACATCCTTTATTAACTCCTTCCCGATTCGTGACATTCGCCAGAGGCTTTAATTTCCTGAAAGAAGTTAAACAAATAAATTAACAAATTCATGAACAGCACTATTTTCAAGAAGTGCTTGATCAGCACAAACTTCATTAATCTTGCTGTATTGTTTTTGAGAATAATGGGTGCTAATGTTTTGCTGGAACTTATCGATGATTTGAGGGAATGCTTCCTCACGACGGAAACGGTGTCCTAAAGGATATTCACATTCAATAAGCTCAGATGATGTGCCATCTTTGTAATAAACTTGAACAGCATTGGCAATCGAACGTTTCTCAGGATCTAGGTAATCAATTGTATATTGGGGTTTTTCCACAACCACCATTTTATTTCTTAAATTATCGATACGTGGATCTGCAGCCACTTCATCTTCATAGTGGTCTGCTGTAATATCGCCATAGATAAGCCCTATTGCTGTAATGTATTGAAGACAGTGATCACGATCAGCTGGGTTATTAAGAGGTCCTTCCTTATCGATAATTCGTATAGCGGATTCATGGGTCGTAATTTGAATGCGTTCAATGTCCTGTAAACGATTTTTCACTTCATTGTGTAAATGAACGGCACATTCGGCAGCTGTTTGTGCATGGAATTCAGCTGGATAAGAAACTTTAAATAGAACATTTTCCATCACATAAGATGCTAGTGGTCTAGCAAGCTTTAATTCTTGCTTATTAAAGAGAACATCTTGGAAGCCCCAGCCAGGTGCAGATAAGGCCGTTGCATAGCCCATTTCGCCTTTCACAGCCATCATGGCTAAGTGTACTGCCCTGCTTGTTGCATCACCAGCAGCCCATGATTTTCTAGAACCCGTATTCGGTGCATGGCGATATGTTCGTAGGCTCGAATTATCAATCCAAGCATTTGATAAGGCGTTGACAATTTCCTGATGAGTGCCACCTAATGCCTTTGTCACAACAGCTGTTGTCGCAATTTTGACAAACAGTACATGGTCTAACCCAACACGATTTAAGCTATTTTCTAATGCGAGAATACCTTGTATTTCATGGGCCTGTATCATCATTTCTAATACGTCTTTCATTTTAAGTGGCTCTTTCCCTTCAGCAACAGACACGCGACTCAAATAATCAGCCACAGCTAATATGCCCCCTAAATTATCGGAAGGGTGTCCCCATTCAGCCGCAAGCCAAGTGTCGTTGTAATCCAGCCAACGAATCATACAACCGATATTAAAGGCACCTTTTACAGGATCAAGAACATAAGAAGTTCCAGGAACACGTGTACCATTGGGAACGACTGTGCCTGGTACTACTGGGCCAAGAAGTTTCGTGCATTCAGGATATTGTAAGGCCAAAATGCCACACCCTAATGTATCTAATAATACATAGCGTGCCGTTTCGTATGCTTCTTCACTTGTAATAGTTGTATTTACTACGTAATCCGCAATATCTGTAAGTAATTGATCTGTCTTAGATATGTCATTTGTTTTAATCATCTATATCTTCCTTTCAAGGCATGAATTTGATATACTAGTATGCTGATAGGCATTGGTCAGAATGCCCATCAGCTCTATGGCGAGTTGTTAAAACTTGATTATACCGACAATTCTTCAAGGTTATGACGCTCGCCAATATAATGGACACGAGGTCTAAATAATCGGTTATTGTCATGCTGCTCAATGACGTGAGCACATAAGCCAATCGTTCGTGAGCCAAAAAAGATAGGTGTATAGATTTCAATTGGCAAGCCAAGCATGTAGTATACTGGTGCTGCATAATAATCTAAATTTGGGTACAAGCTCTTTTCTTGTGCCATCACCTTCTCACCAGCTTCACACATGTGATATAAGCGATCATCCCCTTGTGCCAAACATAATTTATGCAAAGCCTCTTTCATAATTTGTGCTCTTGGGTCCATCTTTTTCATATAAACACGGTGACCAAAGCCCATAATCTTTTCTTTATTTTGCAGTTTATTTTTCAGCAAGGCTTCAAAGCCTGCTACTGTTTTGGCTTCTAGAAGCATGTACATGACTGCCTCGTTGGCCCCTCCATGTAAATTTCCTTTCAATGATGCGACAGCTCCAGTTAAAGCACCGTACAAATCAGATTGTGTAGAGGCAATAACACGAGCCGTAAACGTTGAATTTGGCATCTCATGCTCACTATATAAAACGAGAGACTGATCAAAAATTTCTTCTTCTAACGCCGTTGGTTTTCTACCAGTAATCATGTAATAAAAATTGGCGCTATAGGAAAGCTGACTATCTGGCTCCACAACATCTTGTCCGTTTAAGACACGATAGCTATTGGCTACGATGTTAGGCATACCGCCTAAAAGTCTATAAGCTCGCGTCAAGTTCATTTCAGTAGAACGATCATTGATGTGCTGATCAAAGCCTGCTAAAACAGAAATTCCAGTTCTCAGTCCATCCATCGCATGTGTTTCATTAGGCAAGAGCTTGAAGATTTGGAAGATCTCTTGCGGAACCTGATAATGTGCTTTTAATTTGTCCTGTAAGTCAGCCTGTTGCTCGGCAGTAGGAATTTCGCCATGCAGTAGCAAGTAGACAATGTCTAAATACGAATATCTTTGTGATAATTCAATCAAGTCGTAGCCTCGAATAACAATTTGACTTCCTACAGTGTCTAAAAAAGATAATTTTGTTTCAGCAGCAATGACCCCATCAAGACCTGGTGAATAAGTTAACTCCATTCAATGACAGCCCCTTTGTTTAATTATTCTTGTAAGCGTTACCATTCCAACACGAAAGAACAACAAAAAAACAACTTCTACCCCTTTTTAGAAGTTGTTAATCTACAAAAGCATGACAGACCAAATAACAGTGAATTTACAGGAATTCACAAAAATCATGCAGTAGCTAACACCTCCCTATCCTCGTAGGTCAATTGATGCTTATTTTGTGGCAGGTCTCCTGACTTATAATCAACACTTCAATAACACCTTCCCATTTTGACAAACAAAACAGTGGCCTTGTTATCGAGCTCCTAAATACAGTTGCGGGACAGTGTTGGACTCTCACCAACTTCCCTTTTAATCAAATGGAATGGACTCCATTTGAACCACCAAAATTTAGCATATTCAATTTGTCTATTTACCTTAACATAGAGTTTTCAAAACAATCAATATAGGTAAAATTCAGAAAAGACTGATTATAAAAAGCTATTTTTCATTTTTGATTGACTATTCTGCATTTTTGAGCATTATTTTGTACAAAAAAAGATTGTTCATCTATACCAATAACTCCATTTTCAAGGATTACAAGTGAAATAGAGGTCTTTATAATAAAAAAGGCGAATAGTTTTTTTATAATATAGAGGAGGAGCACATATGGGCTATATTTCAGAATTAAGGAAACACATCGGTAGTAGACCGATTATCAGTATCGGGGCGACAATTCTTGTAGTCAACGATGACAAGAAAATTCTCTTTCAACATCGTTCAGATACGTTGGATTGGGGATTACCTGGTGGCTCAATGGAACTGAATGAAACTGCTACCCGTGAACTTCATGAAGAAACAGGACTGGTAGCGAATGAATTGGACTTGATTGGTGTTTTTTCAGGGCCAAATTATTATTTTCAATATCCAAATGGGGATGAAATCTATACAGTTATTCATCTTTATAGTGCGAAAAATGTCAGTGATGTATTAGAGATGAGGGATGGTGAGAGTTTGAATCTTACCTATTTCAGTAAAAATGAGCTACCAGATCATCTTGAGAAAAGAACAAAAACACTCTTAGACAATCTAGAGGACAAATTGTGGAATTTAGATAGTTCTTTTGCAAAGAATTCTCTTTAAATAACAAAGAGCATGCTTTTTATGAAAACATGCTCCCATCTTAACTATTAGGTTATTACAGTCTAACCTTAACCTCTGTACCGTCTTGTGCCTTGACATCTACTAGCACGAGCCCTTTATAATTTTGTAGTTCCTTGATAATAGGCTTGAGCATTTCTTTGTCAATGAATGGAAAGGAAAAGTCGATTTTTTTTCTGTCGAAGTATGCCTTTGTCCATTTGTTGACACTTTGCTGAATCCATTTTGAAGTCAAAATGGAAAGAACAATGGTTAGCACAGCATATGGAACAGGAACGGTAAAACGAACGTCTTTTGCTTTCACTTTTACATGCATCATAAGTCGCCTCTACTCAATGAAAACTGAAACGGTATCTCCGTTTGCCGATTTTATGTCCACAATTTGTCCATCTAATTCATTTTCGATGGCTTCAAGAAGAAGATTGATATCGATATCTTTCACGTATTTTTCCGATTGCGGAATACTCGCAGCGATACTGTGTCCAGCCATTAACACAGCCTTGACAAGTTTTATAGGCAAATTCACAGTGACATTATCATTTTCAGTGGACACCACACGAACCTTTAACGTTTTATCTAAATACTTCGTTTTTTCCAGAAATTTATTACCTGACTCCTCTTTCTCTTGTAACACTTGAATCAGCTCTGACCCTTTATCAGCATCAATTTTTCCCTCTTGAATCATGGTTAACACTTTAGTAATTTCCTCTTTCATGTAGCATTCCTCCCTATTCGTCTTTTAAGAGCTTTATGGCCTCATCAGTTGTGATTTCGCCATTTTCCAACATGCTTACAATTTTTTTCTCGTCTACTTCATTTTTCTTCTTTTGGACATAGCCAAGGGATGAGATAATGTCATTTAGCTTGCCTCGCACAGTTGGGTACGAAATGCCCAGTTCCTTTTCTACTTCCTTAATATTCCCTCGACATGTTAAAAATACTTCCACAAAATGAAGCTGATCCTGTGATAAGGATGCTAGCTTCGACAATTCAAACTCATTTTCAATCGTCGTTTGACAATGAGAACACTGTAACTTCGTAATTTTCAATGTTTTACTGCAGACAGGACAATTTGTGATTACTTGATAAGCCATAGTGAACTCCTTCCTTTAAGTTAAATTGATTATATACCAAATAATTTAAAAAAGTAAATAATAAAATTAATTTATTAAATGAAAATATCAATAAAGTTAATTACCTGATTAATATTATTAATAAAAAGAAAAACACCATTCTAATGCAAAATGGCGTTTCTTTAATAGATGACTCTTACTAATGTTTGGAGCAAATGAGGTAATCCAACTGGCCTCTATCATTACCAGCCCATACCTCCATGCCCATTGTATACGTGTTTTCTATATTATGATCATTTCGTTTTATGTTTTCTTTCTCGCGGGTGTGAAGGCAAAATAGCATGATATAATTGTTGTGAAGCAGGATGCTCATATGCTCCATCCTTGCCAATCTCCTCCACTAGCCGACCATGCTGCATGACAAGGATACGGTCTGACATAAAACGTGTTGCCTGTAAATCATGCGAAATGAAAATGTAAGCAAGCTGTCGCTCTTTTTGAAGTGTTTGTAGTAATTGTATAATCTTTTTTTGTAAAATCATATCAAGACTGCTAATCGCTTCATCTAAGACAATTAATTTTGGCTTTAGCGCAAGAGCTCTAGCGATGTTGACTCGTTGCTGTTGCCCCCCACTAAGCTGCGAAGGATAGTTTTGAGCCATTGCCCTCTCTAACTCTACACAGTCTAGTAATTCCCTTACTTTATGTTGTCGCTCTGTTTTGCTAAAATGCTCGAAATTCAGAAACGGTTCTTCGAGTATTTCAAAAATCGTCTGCTTCCGATTAAATGAATGATAGCTATTTTGAAAAACTGCCTGTAAATCTCTACGTATTCTTTTTTTATGCTTGCTTGGTGCTTCGTATAAATTGACACCTTGAAAGAGCAACTCCCCGTTTGTTGGTCGTTCGATTCCTAAAATAATACGACCTAATGTGCTTTTTCCTGAACCACTTTGACCGACTATTCCTAGACATTCCCCCTCCTGAAGTGAGAATGACACCTTCTGTAATACGGGAACTTCCTGCTTACGCTGGAATAGAAATGGTCTTTGAGCGTAATGCATATCAATATTTTTCACGTCTAGCAGCGTCATTTTTTCACCTCTAAAATAGCATTCTTGCTTGTAATAGTTTCTTTGTATAGGCATGCTGAGGTGCATCAAAGAAATCATAGACATTCGTTTGCTCAATGATTTTTCCTTGATACATAACAGCCACATCGTCAGCTAGTTCAGCAATAACACCTAAATCATGTGTAACAAGAAGTATGGCAGCTTCTGTTTCTACGCGAATACGATCAAATAGTGTTAATACTTGTTTTTGATTGATCGTATCAAGAGCTGTCGTTGGTTCATCAGCAATATAGAGGGAGGCTTGTAGCGCCAATGATAAGGCAATCATCACTCGCTGTAGCATGCCACCACTCAACTGAAAAGGATAATAATGTAAAATCTGCTCTGGATTTGGTAAATGCACTTTATGTAAGGCATCAAGAGCTATTTGTCTCATTTCTTTTTTGGTCAGCTTAAAGTGTGCCTTTAATGTTTCTCTGAAATGGCCTTCAATCGTTTGGATACGATCGAAGGCAGCGGATGGATTTTGCAAAATCATCGAAAGATGCCGCCCACGATATGCTCTTAATTGAGTAGCTGAAACATTCATTAAATTTTCCTGCTGATAAAGAACCTCCCCTTGTGTCACCTGTGCGATAGATGGTAATGTTTGCATGATGGCATGGCAAAGCATGGTCTTGCCACTACCACTTTCTCCTATGATTCCTAAGACACGCCCTTTATAGGCTGTCAGATTGATAGTGGATAATACATTTTTCTCCCCAATTTTGACGTTTAAATCTTTCACTTCTAAAACCTTCTCCATAACTTCCCCCTTCACGAATCAAACTTCTTTAAACGATTGGCTAAATGATTAAAGAATAACACCACTAGGACAATGGCAAGCCCAGGATAAAGCATTAAATCGGGATGCTGACGGATATATTGTTTCCCTTCATTTACCATCATGCCCCATTCTGGAATCGGCGACTGCACGCCCAGACCTATAAAGGAAAAGCCAGCGATTTCTAAAATGACTTTCCCGATATCTAACGCCACAATCGTGACAATAGCTGGCAGTATGTTAGGGATATAATGGCGAATGATTAATTTAATGCCTGTAGTGCCAGTAATCCTAGCAGCTTGAATAAAGTCTTTTTCATTCATCCCAATACATAAACTTCGAACCATTCTGGAGTAATAAATAAGCTGTGTAAAAATAAGGGCTATTAAAACATTTTTTAAGCTAGGGCCTAATACACCTAAAAGTCCAAATGCAAGTACCAGTGTCGGAAAAGCTAATAAAACATCACATATTCGAATAAATACCACATCGATTATACCTCTTTTCAACGCTACAAAGGCACCAAGTAGGACAGCTAAAACAATAGCAACGACTTGAATGAAGAGTGCGGATCCTAATGAATAGCGAATACCTAAAAGCATGCGAGAAAAGACGCATCTTCCTAAGTGATCTGTACCGAATGGGTAATCCCAGGAAGGGGCTAAAAATTTCTTAGTTATATCGACAGCTAACGGATCATGTGGCATTAAAATGGGTGCAAACAATCCCAGTAAGACAATGATTACAAGGAGGGATAAGCTAAATAACCCTAGAATAGGATCTCTTCTTTTTCGTAATCGCTTCATGTCAATCTCTCCTGTCCTTCATCATCAGATGAGGGTCCAATAGACGATGCAATACATCTGTGCATAGATTGGTCAACACATAGATCACAGCAATAATCAATACATAGCATTGTACAACGGGGTAATCCCTGTTCGTAATGGATTCGATTAAATACCTACCGAGTCCTGGCCAACTAAAAACTTGCTCCACAATTACAGCTCCACCTAGTAAACTACCGAGCGTCATACCTAATAAGGAAGTCAAAGGTATGGCAGCATTTCGTAACACATGACGTATGAGGATTACAGAATTTTTTAATCCTCTTAGCTGCGCATATTGAACATATTGCTGCTGTAATTCTTCCTGGATAGTGGAACGAATAAACTGGATGAACAGACCAATGGTTGGCAATGCTAGTGCGAAGGCTGGTAAAACTAAATGAGCGAGTGTGCCCTTTCCGTTTGTCGGAAAGAGCCCTAATTTTAAGCTAAATAGATAGAGCAGTAGGAAACCTAACCAAAATGTTGGAATGGATACGCTCAATATGCTAAAGAATCTAATGATTTTATCGATGATGGCATACTTAGACAATGCACTCATAATCCCTAATGGTATACTGAATACTAAAATGAGGACAAATGCGGCAAGAGCTAATTCAATTGTTGCAGGTAATTTCGCGAATAGCTCATGTGCTACTGGTAATTTACTCACAAAGGATGTACCAAAATCTAGCTGTAAAACGCCTTTTCCCCATAGCAAATATTGAAGAACGAAAGGTTTGTCCGTCCCTAGTTCTTCGCGTAATGCCTGAACAGCTTCCTCGGTTGGAGCAACTCTTGCCAATCGTAGGATGACCTCAGCAGGCTCTATCGGTACAAAACGAATAAATACAAAGGTTAGGATGGAAACTCCTAGTAAGACAAACGGCAAAGTCAAAATTCTTTTTAAACAAAACATCCATGTCGATTCATACATGCTGTCACTTCCTACTCACTCCTATGATAAAGAGAGAGCTGTCTGTGCAAGACATACTCTCTCTTTTTTATTACTCTTTATCCATTTGTGCATAGGGAATATCATATTCAGATGCACGTGGAGCAAAATCCTTCATATATGGTTGATAAATTACATTATTTGTTTCGTAAGAGATAGGATAGAAAAGTGCTTGATCATGGAATATGGATAAAATATCCGTGTAAAGTTGCACTCGTTCCTCTTCATCTGTTCCCACTAATAATTGATGGATTTTCGTATCGATGTCTGTAGCGTTAGATAAGCCTAATTTTGCCTCATAAACACCACTAGCATTTGGCGTAGCTGACTCATTTGCAAAGCTATGTGGGTCGGTTGGTGGTCCGTTTGTACGCCAGAAATTAATATCCACCTGATCATCCATTAATTTTTGAAGACCGACCATCACATCTGCACCTTCTAAATTCAACTGTACCCCTATTTTTGCTAGTTCACCTTGCATTAATTCCGCCATTGGCTTTTGGATTGCATCTGTTGCGATGTAGATTAAATCTAATGATAATGGTTGCCCGTTTTTCGAACGAATTTTTTCGCCCTTCTGTAACGTCCACCCTGCCTCATCTAGTAGTTGCTGCGCTTTTTCAGGATTATATAAGATTGGCGCTAACTCTATATTGGCATAAGGAATGGCATCCCAAAATAATGTGTTAGCCACTTGTTCTGTACCATGTGTAATACTGTCAACCATTTGTTCCTTATTGATAGCATATTGAATGGCCTGACGAACCTTTAATTCGGCTAACGGACCCGACTGAGTATTGAAGAGTAACGCTTTCGTAGACAAAGGCTCAGAGGTAGCGGTTTTGTATTTACTGCTATCTTTTAAATACGTATAGTTATCTAAACTAATGATGCCACGACCATAAATTAAATCTAATTCCTCGTTTTCAAATGCTAATGAAATCGATTCTGAATCTGGGATAATTTTAACTTTAATTTGTTTTACGAGAGGCTTTTCTCCCCAATAGTTTTCGTTGCGACTAAATAAAGCATATTCATCTTTTTTGTACTCGGTTAATACCCATGGACCTGTTCCAATAGGTGCCTTGATCGAATCTTGTGTCGCATCTCCGGCTGGGAATCCATTATCCCCTAAAAAACGGAATGGTCTTACAAAGGCAAGCTCGTTTAAGACAGGATAATAAGGTTCATCTAATTGCAAGCGAATTGTAAAATCATCCACTTTCACAACCTCTTTCATATGGTTGACCATACCCATCCAAGAATGCATTTCCCGATCCGCTAATACTGCATTGAAATTACGAATCACATTATCTGCATTAAACGCAGTTCCGTCTGAATACTTAACATCTTTTCTTAAATGAAAAGTATAAGTCGTTTTATCTTCTGATATGTCCCAGCTTTCTGCTAGCTTTGGGCTAACAGTTCCATCGTCGTTGTATTCCACCAAGGATTCATAGACCATCGCTTGTGCGGTCATTTGATTGGGTAAATATGTATGGGGGTTCAATGGGCCGACATCTAATGGCCACCCAATTGTTATCATTTTTTCGTTTGTTTGCTGTGTTCCTGTCTCTCCCTTTTCTTGATCTGTGCTTGTACAACCAGCAAGTACGCTGAAAGTTAACACAAGGATGAAGGGAAGTACATACTTAGTCAATCTCATTTTCTGTCTCCTATCTCTATTCGTGGTACAAATGAATCTAGTTATAGATAGATGGAAAGAAGGTATCAACAATGCGTTCAAATTTTTCGAGCTAACGAGTAGAAGTTGATTTGCATTGTGCAGACACCTTTTCAAAGTTTGTGATATCAGCTAGAGGCTTTAGACACACCGACATTGCCACAGGACGTGGTGCTTCTTGACGTTCAGAGGGCATTTAAACAGCCATTGACTATTTATCTTCTTCTATAGAAAAAGAAGTCTTCTGTATGTGCCACTACAAAAACATTTGCTGAATCAAACTAAAAAAACCTTATTCTAAAAAAGAATAAGGACAGAAAAACTTACAATGAGTAAGCCTCCATCCATCTCCCTATCTTTCGTAGATCATCAATGAATCTCCTTACAAGCAGGCATTCTGGCTCATGAATCATGATTTTGCTTCACCTTCCCAAGTAATCACTTAGTGGTATTTGAAACAAAACTACTCATTTACAGCTGCGGGACAGCATGGGATTTACACCCATTTTCCTTTTAATTGAATGAAAGTCTTTTTCACTCAAACTTGTAATGATCGCTATGAAATTCGTTATAAACATAACATGCTCGATTGTTCACGTCAATTTTATTTTCTGAATATAATAAAAATCTTAAAAGAATAAAACAACAAAAGACCAGGTCCATTTTTTTCCTGGTCTTTGTTGTATTTCGGAGAGAAGATGTAGTAGTTGTAGTAGATTTATAAAATGATGTCGTTATCTCGAGATAGATTGTTGTACTTCCTGGCGTAATGTTTTCGTTGCAGCAACCATATTAGCCAAAGCTGCAACAGTTTCAGTTTCTTTTCTTGTTTTTAAACCACAATCTGGGTTCACCCAAAATTGATGGGGATCTAACACCTGTAAACTATCTCTCATAATAGTTAGCATTTCTTCATTGCTTGGCACACGAGGACTATGAATATCATAAACGCCTAAGCCAATGCCCTTTTGATAAGGTTGCCCTTGCAGTGATGTAATGAGCTCCCCGTGACTTCTTGATGTTTCAATGGAAATCACGTCTGCATCAAGTGCACTAATCGGTTCGATGAAATCGTTAAATTCGCAGTAGCACATATGTGTATGGATTTGTGTTTCATCTTTGACACTAGCTGTAGCCAGCTTAAAGGAATTAACAGCCCATTCTAAGTAAGCTCCCCATTCTTCTTTTCGTAGCGGTAAACCTTCTCTTAGAGCTGGCTCATCCACTTGAATAATTGAAATACCTGCGTTTTCGAGTGCCTCAACCTCTTTGCGAAGTGCTAATGCAATTTGATAAGCGACATCTTTACGTGACAGATCGTCTCGTACAAAGGACCAATTTAATATCGTCACTGGTCCTGTCAGCATACCTTTTACAAATCGCTTTGTTAAGCTTTGAGCATAGGCTGACTCTTTTACAGTTATCGCTGAAGACCACGCAACATCTCCATAAATGATCGGTGGCTTGACACAGCGTGAGCCATAGGAAACGACCCATGCTTTTTTTGTAAAGGCAAAGCCAGTTAGCTTTTCACCAAAGTATTCGACCATGTCTGTACGCTCAAATTCACCGTGAACGAGTACATCGATATCTAGTTCCTCTTGTATCGTAATCCAGCGTTTTGTTTCCTGCTCTATAAATGCCTCGTAGGCTTCATTCGATAATTGTTTTTTACGCCAAGCATTACGATTCCTTTTCACCTCATCAGATTGTGGGAAGCTTCCGATTGTTGTTGTTGGGAATAGCGGTAACGCTAACGCTTGCTGCTGCATCTTTTGACGCTGAGCAAATTCACTATGTCGTTCAAAATCTTGCGTTGTCACAGTTTGAACTGCTTGATGGATCAACTTGTTTTGACGGATTGGATGGTTTTTTAGAGCCTCAATTGCCTTCATACTTTCAGAAAAATTATGCTGTAAGATACCCTCTGTATCTCGTCTACATTTAGTTAGCTCCGTGATTTCTACAATCTTTTCATCTGCGAAGGCTAAGGCATGCTTCAGAACAGGGTCAATCTCATTTTCAAGAGCAGTTGTGATCGGTACATGTTGTAGATTGCTGGATGGTTGAATCCATAGCTCTGCTGCATTACTTAAATGCTCAATTGCCTGAATTGTAGCATTGACCTCCGCTAAGTTGGAACGCCAAATATCACGTCCATTAACAACCCCGACTGCCAATACTTTGTCCTGAGGGAAACCATATTGACGAAGTGACGCCATATTTCCTTTATAGCCATGAACAAAGTCTAGGCCAAATCCTTCTACAGGCAATGTAATCAATGTTTCATAGTTGCATAATGCTTCAAAATAAGTTTGCAGCATGATTTTCGCTTCTGGAACCGCAACGGCTAACTGGTCGTAAATCTCTTGCACAAGCTTGATGTCTGCTGGATCAAGGGTTGTGACAAGTGATGGCTCTTCTAGTTGAATCCAATTTGCACCTGCATCTACTAATTCTTTTAATACTTGTGTATAGAGCGGTATTAGAGCTAATAAGTATTCAACCTGTGTGAATTTGCTATAGCCTTTTGTTAACTTGCAGAATGTATAGGGACCAATCAATGTTGGCTTTGCAATAATACCGTACGTTTCTTTCGCCTCTAAGAAATCGGCCAACACTTTATTTTCTGTTAGTTTCAAGGCCTGTCCCTCGTATTCAGGAACAATATAGTGATAGTTTGTATTAAACCATTTTGTCATCTCACTAGCTACAGCTGTTTTATTCCCTCTTGCTACGCTGTAGTAGGTAGATAAATCTACTTTCCCTCCCTGCCAGTTAAAGCGTTTTGGGATGAGACCAAACATTAATGCTGTATCTAACATTCTATCGTAATACGTAAAATCGCCAACTGTCACCATGTCGATGCCAAGCTGTAGCTGCTTGTCAATTCTAGCTAAACGGATTTTTTTTAAACTATCCTCAAAATCCTCTTCAGAAAGCTCGTTGCGCCAAAATGCTTCTAATGCTTTTTTCCATTCGCGATCTTCCCCGATATACGGGTAACCAATGAGTGTGCTTGTATAGGTCATTTTTATATCTCCTTTTCAGAAAAAAATAAAAAGCCATTTTCCAAGGAGGAGAATGGCTGCTAGTTGAAATTTTTAATGCTAAAACAATACGAAAAAAGTATCTACTTTCGCATAAATCATTTGTTATCGCACAGTGCCGATTTGGTCACTTTTCACCACCTATTTCCACGTAGGTATTTGGTGTGTACTAGAAATTGGCAGGTCTCCTGGCTTCTCATCAACACGCCTCACAGCCTTCCCGGTTTCCCAGTGGCCTTTGTGATTTGCTCCGAATAACAGTTGCGGGACAGCGTCGGATTTGCACCGACTTCCCTTTTAAGCCAAACTTTCATTTGGCACCAATTCTTACACATTATTCAATTATGCTCCTACTATAACATATCTTTCAGAATAGTAGAAATAATTTTTATACGATTATCTAAATTATTTCTATAATTATTGTAGGGATTGGTTTAAGAAGATAAGGCTACATTGTATTCCATAAAAAAATTTGTTACTATAAAAATACAATTATGAGAGGACTGATGAATGGACAATGATGAAC
Source organism: Lysinibacillus sp. FSL L8-0126 (assembly GCF_038630385.1). Lineage (NCBI taxonomy): Bacteria > Bacillati > Bacillota > Bacilli > Caryophanales > Bacillaceae > Lysinibacillus > Lysinibacillus sp. FSL L8-0126. Next base: position 3,869,153 of record NZ_CP152028.1, read on the forward strand.
TAATCTATATTTTTATTTGAAATGAATCACTTCAAACGACAAAATATAGGATTAGTCTATCCATTTTTAACAATCAGTTTGCGTTTATTTGTCATGATGTCATTGGCAAATAAAGTTTATTCAGTGAGAGACTAATCCTTCCAATATCCAATGGGGGGATTTTTTCTTGCTCTCATAGTTTATTCTGTATCTTTCATCTACCTAATAAAGGAGAGAAAAAAATGAGCGATTCTGAACCTATTGTGACGCATGTGATGCTCCGTATAAGTCGTTAGCATCCATCAACTTATACGGAGAAATTTAGCATAGATGGATGTACCGACTTTGTATAAAAGAAAAATGATTTGCTATACAAAGGAGGAATTATCATGTCAATGATACAAGTACAAGACTTAACGTTTTCTTACCCAAGCAGCTTTGATTATATTTTTGAGGGTGTCAACTTTCAGATTGATACAGATTGGAAACTTGGATTTATCGGTAGGAATGGTCGTGGGAAGACAACATTTTTTAATTTGCTATTAGGGAATTATGAGTATAGTGGGAACATCATTTCTTCAGTAGAATTTACTTATTTCCCCTATCCTGTTTCAGACCCAAATAAATATACGTACGAAATTTTTGAAGAAATTTGCCCTCTGGCAGAAGATTGGGAATATATTCGTGAAATAGCCTATCTAGATGTCGATGCTGAGGTCATGTATCGCCCTTTTCAAACATTATCTAATGGAGAGCAAACAAAGGTGTTGCTTGCAGCGCTCTTTTTAACAGAGGGACAGTTTCTATTAATTGATGAGCCAACCAATCATCTCGATACAGATGCACGAAAGACGGTCTCTGATTATCTACGCAAGAAAAAAGGATTTATTTTAATTTCGCATGACAGAGCCTTTTTAGATGGCTGTGTTGATCATATTTTATCGATCAATAGAGCCAATATTGATGTTCAAAGTGGTAACTACTCAACTTGGAAGTTAAATTTTGATCGACAGCAGGAACATGAAGAAGCAACTAATCAACGTCTGCAAAAAGATATCGACCGTTTAACGCAGTCTTCCAAGCGTTCGGTAGGTTGGTCTAATCAAGTGGAGGCTTCCAAAAATGGAACTACGAATTCGGGTTCTAAGCTAGATAAAGGCTTTGTTGGACATAAAGCAGCCAAGATGATGAAGCGAGCAAAGAACTTGGAATCTAGGCAGCAAAAAGCGATTGATGAAAAATCAAAACTGCTAAAAAATGTTGAAAAAACGGAATCTTTAAAAGTACAACCATTAGCATTTCCATCAAAAGACATGGTTGTTGTAACGGATGTATCAATTCAGTATGACGACAACTTTGTGAATCAGCCTATTAGCTTCAAAGTGGCGCAAGGTGATCGCATTGTTCTCGATGGCAAAAATGGAAGCGGAAAAAGTAGTATCCTACAGCTGCTTCTTGGCAAGCCTATACAGCATACAGGCTCTATACATTTAGCTGCTGGCCTTATTATCTCCTATGTTCAACAGGATACTGCTCATTTGAAGGGAGCATTATCGGATTTTATTGAAGAGCATGCTATAGATGAGACGTTATTTAAATCTATTCTGCGAAAGATGGACTTTGAGCGGATTCAATTTGATAAAGACATCTCACATTATTCAGGTGGGCAAAAGAAAAAGCTGTTGATTGCCAAAAGTTTGTGTGAAAAAGCACATCTCTATATTTGGGATGAACCCTTAAATTTTATTGATATTTATTCGCGCATGCAGATTGAAGAGCTTATTCAAAGTTTTAATCCTACAATGATTTTTGTGGAGCATGACCAAGCCTTTCAACAAACCGTAGCAACGAAAACAATAGCTTTGTCATAAAGGAATCATTTAGAGAAGAGTCCATTTTCAAAATGGATTCTTCTTTTTAATGAAACCAAGTGACACCTTTATTATTTTTATCTTTAACTATAAAACGTTTAATAATTTTCTGTGATCGACGCACACTATAAAGAAATATTTTATAGAAAGGCTAGCAATCCCATGAAAAAAATCGCTACTTTAATGACTATAGTCACTATTTTGATTATGCCCAGTAAGATTTATGCACAAAGCGAACAAGCTGATGAGAAACTCATCACTGATACATTGATAACAATCCTTAATCCATTTATAGAAAAGGAAATTGACCATTACTACGGCTATCCTAAGCAGTATGGCTTGTATGATGCGAACATTTTGAACGTTATTAGGGAAAGTCAGTTTAGCTTTAGGGTTAACGTTCAAGTTACTACTTTTGAACATGCCCATTCCCCACCGTATAGCAAGGAAATCATTACGTTTGAAATCAGTCCAACTGATGTGAACACCCTTCACTATAAACATGAGGCAGATAATGTAGAAAAAGCAATAGATGCATTCTATCGCACAACACTTTTAGACATACAGCAGAGCTTTAATTTGAATTTAGCCTCGTTCATTTCCTATCGATACAATCAATTGCAATACAAGGCTGAAATAAATAATGAAATGAAGCCTCTTGCTACGATTGCAGATGAAATAGCAAACAATATTTTATTTCCTGAGCGAAAGATACCCTATAAAAATGTAGTTGACCCTGTCACCTTTATCAAAGACAATACAGGCTATATGCTCTTTAAAAGGGCAGATGGGACCAATGTAAGCTATCAGCTGCAAAAGAAAGACGGCACATGGACCGTAATAAATAAAGCAAGTAAGCCAGGTAAGAAAATGCAGCATCAATTACCCTGGTATATATAAAGAAGAATGGGAAATTTAATTTTTCCGATTCTTCTTCTTTTGTTAAATAATTTTATAATTAACATTTTTTCTATCATCCCATTTGTGGGAACTCCTTAATGCTAAATCTTTATTATCTTTATCGTTTGCATGAGTCCATTCCACATTATTGAAGGAAAATATTAAGCATTAAAATTTTTCTGAGAAAGTGTTATGATCAGAAAGGATTTATGATTGATGGAGGATTTAAATGAAGGTTGATTTTGAAGAATTATTACATGGTGTTTTTTCATCTTTGCATGCGATAGAAGGCGTAAAGTCTGTCGATTGCATTCTTGAAGTTTTAAAAGATCGAATTGTTTTTCCAGAGATTACTATTTTGATACTGAATGCTAGGTTTGAATTGGTCTATTTGTTTAATGAACAGAAAGTAGTGTTTAAAACGTTAAGAGAAGCTTCGATTGATTCAAATTATATAGAAGAAATCAATTTAATTAATCAGCATTGTAGTTCCATTGAAGGTATTCTAAATGATTTTATTAACACAGATACACTTAAGAATTATTCTTTAAGCCTTCTTTCCTTAAAGTATAAAGAGAAAATTCCGAATAGTTAATATTGTGACAGAGATAGCGTTATAAAAAATGGAATTTGGTAAGAGTTTCTTCTACCAAACTCCATTTTTTAACTCGCCAAGTATTACCATTTATGTTGAAAAAAGATGGTTTGTGCAATGCCAATAAAATATGCTGATTCCGCAATAATATGATTTAACATAACTTTTGCTGTTACATGCATAAGTCCTGATCTATAGAAATAGAGCTTTCAAAGACAGTCACAACATGCTGGGGCTATCAAACCATGCATGTTTTAATAGCTTAATCCCCTTGTCAATCTCTTCTACCCCTAAATTTGCAAATCCAAGCAAAACTTTTGCGTGCTGTATGACGGAAGGATTGGCGTAAAAAATAGAGGTTGGGTATACTTTTACACCTACCCGTTTTGCTGTTTCAATTAGTTCTTCTTCAGACATTTTATTATTTGGTTCGAGTAGAATATGTAAGCCACTACTAGCCCCATGTATTTTCACGTTATCCCCTAATATTTGATGAATGGACTTTAGTAAAGCCTCATATCTTCTTTTATAGCCATTTCGTGTTTTATTCAAATGTCTCTCCCAATGCCCACTTTCCATAAATAACTGTAAGGTATGCTGATGAAGTCTCGATACAGTTTGAACATAGTAGTTGTTGTTATTAAATAAAAGGGTTAATTCCCTTGGTAAAACCATATAGCTTAGCTTGATGGAAGGAATCAATGATTTTGAAAAAGTGCCCATATAGATGACGCGGTCATTCGAATCTAATCCTTGTAGAGCAGGTATAGGTTTACCTGCATATCGAAACTCCCCATCATAATCATCCTCAATAATATAAGCATTTTCATCCTTGGCCCATTCTAATAATGCTAGTCTTCTTGAAATCGGCATGACCGTTCCGATGGGGAATTGATGGGAAGGGGTGACATAAACAGCCTTGACCCTACTATTTCTTAACTGGCTGATATGAATGCCATGTTCGTCGAGAGGGATAGGTTTCACCTTTATACCATGATCCTTAAACAAGTAACGAACGCGATAATACCCTGGATCTTCCATAGCAAAAAGCTCATTTCTTCCAATTAAATGACATACGATGCCCATTAGAAATTGCAAACCTGCACCAATGACAATTTGGTCTCCTTGGCATTGTACCCCTCTTGCTTCATAAAGATAGCTTGCAATGTAATTCCTTAATTCAAGCTCCCCTTGCGGATCTCCATATAAAAGCAGATGAGCCTGCTCTTCATTCAGGCTTTGCAGTGTTAATGTACGCCATATTTTATAGGGGAAATCTTTTAAATTGATATCTCCATAATTAAAGTTGTACCTAATTGAAGGTAGTTGTTGTTCTTGCGGAGTTGCTAACTGCGGCTCAAAATGATTAGAACTTGTTTGAAAATAGCCCCTTTCGAGTTCTACAACATAAAGCCCCTCTCGTTCTTTACTAATTACATAGCCCTCTGCAAGGAGCTGCTGGTAAGCTGCATCAACCGTGTTGCGACTAATCTGTAAATGTTTAGCTAAGCTGCGCTGAGACGGCAATTTGGTTTGAGCTAAAATATTTCCATTTTGAATTTCAGCTTTTATATAGCTATATAACTGAAGATAAAGTGGTTCTTCATTATGCAAGTTAGGTGTCATTTCGAGCATGGCTTATTGGCTCCTTTGAAAATAGCTTTACTGGCACTTTTAAGAGGTACCAGTGATTGATTATAATAAAATCTACATTGTAGAGGGGAAAATGTAAAGACGTGTAATCACAATAGTTTGTTTATTCAAAAAGCTCACAATGATTTGATGAGATAAGGAGAGGTTTGCATGTATGTTCCAAAGTACTACAAAATAACAGATTTTGAAGAAATCAAAGATTTTATTCAAAACAATGCCTTTGCGACAATTGTTTCAATTAGAAAAGGTAAACCAATAGCAGCCCATATCCCTGTACTGCTGAATAAAATTCAGGATGACTATTACCTGACAGGTCATTTAGCTTATGGAAATCCTTTATGGAAGACCTTTGAGGACGTGAATGACCTTCTCGTCATATTTAATGGGCCTCATGCCTATATTTCTTCCTCTTGGTATGAGCATGAAAATGTGCCAACTTGGAATTATCAAGCTGTCCATATATACGGAAAAGCAAGCCTTATGAACGGAAAAGAGTTAGAGCAAGATTTGACTAGCTTACTAGAAAAATATGAGAAATTCCGTGAAAACTCTGTTTTGTGGGATAAACTATCGCCTGAGCTTTTACAGCAAGAAATAAAAGGGATTAAAGGATTTAAAATAAAGATAGACGAAGTGCAGGCTGCCTATAAATTAAGCCAAAATCGTAATGCTAATGATTATGCCAATATTATTAGCGAGCTTTATAAAGAACAACAACCTCAAGCTGATGCATTGGCAGATGCCATGAAGAAAAATAGAAATGACTAATAAAAATGGCAGAAATGTTGTTTTATCAACGTTTCTGCCATTATCACTTTATTCGAGCGTTTTGGTCATGATGAGATCCATTTGTTCTTCATCCCCCATATAAAAAGAATGAGCACCTGTTTGAACAAAGCCAAGTTTCTTATAAAAACCGATAGCATGGTCATTTTTCTCCCAAACGCCTAGCCAAATGCTTATTTTGTTGTGTGCAATAGCTACTTCCATTGCTTTATTGATGAGGTATTTACCGAGCCCTTTGCCTTGAAATTTATGTCGAATATAAATTCTCTCCACCTCGAGTGACTCATCCCCCATTTGTTCGGATTGTGCCTCATTGACATTTACTTTTAAATAGCCAGCTACTTCTTCATCATCATAGATAAAATAGAAGGCTGAATCGACATTGGTCAATTCCTGCTCTAGCTGATGATCATGAAATGCACGCTCTAAATAAGCTTTCATATTATCAGGCGAGTTTTGGTCTTTAAACGTGTCATTGAATGTTTCGATGCTTATTTCTTGAAGCTTTTTTAAGTTTGCTAGACTACATTCCTCTAATTTAACGGTCATTGCTTCCACTCCCTTATCGTGAACTCTTTCTAGATTTTATATTGCAAATGCAACAAAAAGAGTATATAGTCAATTTAACGTAATTTTATTGTATTTGCAATAAAAATGAAAAGAGGGCTTTTGTTTGAAATATATCTTTTATGTAGTAGGCATTTTCATTTTAACGCTAGGTATTTCTCTAACAATTCATTCCAACCTTGGGACTTCCCCTTTTGATGCGGTTTTAGTCGGATTGTCTAATCATGTAGGTCTAACTGTAGGAAGCTGGGAAATCATTTTGGCTATCCTATTAGTCGGTAGTAACTCCATATTAGCTAGACAAAAGCCTGAAATAGTAGGGCTGATCACAGCATTTATCACAGGTATAGGAATTGATATGTGGTTACTGCTATTAAATGATTTAGCAATACTATGGTATAATCAGGTGGTTTATTTTGGCATAGGGCTAGTTGTGACAGGATTAGGAACGGCAACCTATTTACATACAAATTTTGCGCCAATTCCTGTAGACCGACTAACCTTAATTATAAAAGAGCTAACAAACAAATCGATTTTTTTCTCAAGAACGGTTATTTACCTCTTTTTCTTAGTGTTGGCGATGTTGTGTAAAGGACCAATCGGTGTCGGTACATTATTAACGGTTTGCTTAGGTGGCTTTATCCTGCATTTCTTTATGCCCATTACTGGAAGAATACTAGATACTCTACTGAATACGACTGTAAATGATCAAAATGGGAAACTGAAATAAAAAACCGGCTATTCGATGAAGAAGGAATTCTAGTTTTATGATAGCTACTCTTCATCAAGTTTCACACCAAATTGATTGAAGATAGCCTTATATTTTTTTCGAAAATGGCCCATCGCTGTTCAGTTCCATGCTTTTTCTGCCATTCATGATAATAACGCTTAGCTGCTGTTACATCATTTAAATGTAGAAATGGGCCAGACGTGTAATAGTTTATAATGGATCTGGCATTAGTCATCGATTCAAAGAAATGATGAGCCTCTTTCATCCCACGAAGTAGCATTTTTCTTAGACCATCCATATTCGTAGTAGGATGGATGGAAAATCGAGATTAAATGTACCTTCGACAATTGATTCAATTCTTGCTCGGAAGTGACATTCTGCTTCTTTTGATGCTGTCAGAATCTCTTTCGATTGAACGTGTGCCAACTCGGTTGCGTAAATACCGCAATTCATATAAAACATGACATTATTAGCGAATTTTTGGAAATTGAACATATAGATAAGATTGTCGGTTGTTTTATAGAAATTCAAACTTTTCTTGTTGTAGCCAAGCATCGAAAGAAATGGCTTGATGTTCTGTTTTATTAACTTATTAAAAATCTGCTGCAATAGAATCCCTCCTATCAGGTTATTAAGTAATGAGGTTCACAGATTAATTTCATTTCCTGTTAAAATGATGTCCCTCTCTTTGAATGGAATTTTCACCTCTTGATTATCGACTAATTCTTCCCAAATCATTTGTCATAATTCTATGTTTTTATATTTTGTTCAATGGTTTTTGGTTTTTTAATATAGATGAAATATATAAAATAGCACTTATATCCCTACACATCCAATAATTTCATATATTTTTGGTAAAATTACCCGTGATTATTGCAGAAGTTTTACACAGTTAAAATTAAGGTTTCAATTTAGCTGTTTAGGGGTAATCGGTAATATTATTGAAAAATAACGCTTGTCTCTTTCATGCTATTCTTACTTTAGTTCAAAAGCGAAAGTTTTTTGAAAGGAGTAAGATTTAATTGAAGAAAAAATGGTTACTACCCATTTTCGCCTCATTTATGTTCTTCACAGGCATAGGTGTTCATGAAGCGAAAGCGGCAACAATAGCAGATATAACAAATACAGCAAAAGCATATATAGGTGTTCCTTATCAATACGGGGGCACAAATATTAAGACAGGTGTGGATTGCTCTGCATTTACACAAATTGTTTTTTCAAAGCTAGGGATTTCACTAGAACGTACATCCAAAGCTCAATATCAGCAAGGTACTTCGATTGCTAAAGATCAATTGAAGACTGGTGACCTAGTATTTTTTAATACTTCGGGAAGTGGTATCTCCCATGTCGGCATATACATAGGTGACAGCAGTTTTATTTCAGCTACTACAAGTTCTGGTGTTAAAATTGATAACATCAATGACCCTTATTACTGGGGATCTCGTTACGTAGGGGCAAAACGCGTGGCGAACTTCACTGAAAATGAGTTTGGAGAAGTAAAAGATGCTGAAATCGACTTTAGCGTTTATGCTTCACGTGGAGAAGTAGCTCTTAAACTGGCTAAGCAATTACAATTAGATACTAGTAGCACCAATTCAAGTTTTCCTGATGTAAAACCATCGTCTAAATATGCGGGTGCTGCTGAGGCACTTAAAAAAATCGGCGTTTTTACGGGGGATGAAAATGGCAAATTCAATCCAGGTTCTCCTATGACACGCGGTCAATTATCGAAAGTTTTAGTGGAAGCATTTCATTTAAAACAACAAGGAGCGGCAGAACAATTTGTCGATGTTCCAAGTGCGCATTGGGCAAACAATTATGTATCCATCCTCGCTTCCAATAAAGTTACAGTTGGTAAAGGTGACAATGTATTTGGGGTGAATGACAATGTTACACTCGTACAATTAGATGCTTTTATCCAACGATTAGCTCAATAACTAACTTCAAAGAGGTGTTTCATCTATGGATGAGACGCCTTTTTTGTTCTGTAGCTCCCCACCTCCAAAGCCGCACTAATTATATTCACATCAAAATTATATAAATAGATTAAGATAAACGCTATATTAGCCGAACGTACAGAGCTAAATCGAGCCACTTTTTATTTGCATTTTATAGATATGAACGATCTATTAAAACAAGTAGTGTACGATATTTCCAACGATTTGTCGGTAAAAATAACGCTGACTTTGCAGATTGACACCCTTGCTTCAAAAGAAAAGTTTATATGATGTTACCAGACTTGATCGTGATAGAGAGAGTTTGCGAATCCTAAAGAAATAACATTATCAATGGATATTCTTGCTTCTTCTGTACTAGGAGTTGCTCAAAGATGGGAGTCATTTTAGCTCTGAATAGATAGCCAGCCAAATTATTGAGTTGTATCGATAATTTTTTTTATAAATCCCCTTTATCCAAATAAAAACGGGCGTTGCTCAAGCTTAGCAACGCCCGTTTATTTATTCTTCCACTATTTTTTCATTAACTTCCCCACTAGCATGATTTTCATGACTAGGTTTAACTCGCTTAATAAAGAAGGCAAGGACGAGTGCAATCGCTGCAATCAATGTTGACAGGAAGAAAGTATAAGTTATACCATGTAGCATGGCTTCGTTCATCAATTGTTGCTTTAATTCCGCAGCAGACTGTGACGTTGTTTGAGTTGCATTAGCACTCATATTGTTCATCGCACTTGCAGCTAATTCCTCTGCTTTGACAGTTGTTTTATTGTTCATAATCGTAATCAATACTGCTGAACCTATTGCGCCTGAAACTTGTTGTAATGTGTTGTTCATCGCTGTTCCATGTGGATTATTATGCGCTGGTAGCTGATTCAAACCATTTGTCATTACTGGCATCATTACCATGGACATCCCAAACATACGTAATGTATACAGCACCACTAGTGTAGAATAAGCCGTATCCATACTAATTTTGCTAAAGTAATACGTCGTCACAATGGTGATAATCAAGCCAAATACGGCCAAGCTTCTTGCCCCATATTTATCAAAAAGCTTCCCTGTAATAGGTGACATGATCCCCATCACAATCGCACCAGGTAGCATGAGTAGACCTGAATCCATTGGTGAAATACCACGGATTGTTTGAACGTAAATCGGCATTAAAATCATAGCTGAAAACATTGCCACCGAAATGACAATGGAGATGGCTGATGATAAGGCAAACATTGGATATTTGAAAATACGAAACTCAAGCATTGGTTCCTCCAGTCGTAGCTGACGAAGGATAAAGGTAATTAAAGCGAGCGTTCCAATAATGATCGTTCCGTATACAAGGGCATTATCCCATCCTTTTTCTCCAGCAGAACTAAAGCCATAAAGCAAGCCACCAAATCCAATACTTGATAAAATAAGTGAAATTACATCGAGCTTAATAGGACGTTGTGGCGTCACATTCTTTAATTTAAAGGCTGCGAAAATTAATGTTAGAATGGCAATTGGTAGTACAAGATCAAATAACATTCTCCAACTGTAATGCTCAATTAGCCACCCCGAAAGAGTCGGTCCAATAGCTGGAGCTGTAATCATTACGAGACCGAACATCCCCATTGCAGCGCCTCGTTTTTCGACCGGAAATGCAGTCAGCATAACATTCATTAATAGAGGCATCATAATCGCTGATCCTGCAGCTTGAATCATTCGCGCCCCTAGTAACACACCAAATGCAGGTGCAATACTAGCTAAAAATGTACCCAATGTGAACAAGGCCATCGCGGTAATAAATAATTTTTTATCCGTAAAGCGTTGAATGAAGAACGCGCTGGCGGGAATTAAAATACCGTTAATTAACATATAACCTGTTGAAAGCCACTGTACTGCCGTTGCATTCACATCGAATTCAATCATAATGGCTGGAAGCGCAATGTTTAGTAAAGTTTCATTTAATATAGCAACAAAAGCCCCAATAAATAAAATGGCAATCATGCCGTATGGCGTTTTTGTCTCAACTGAAATGGTTTTCTCTGACATATAGTATCAGTCCTACTTTCTTTATCTTTTTCAATTTCATTCACATGTTTAGGAAGCCTTTCGATTACCTTTAAGTCCTTAAAAGATTTGAACTGCTTCGTTCATTTTTCCCCCAATCTGCTGTTTTGCCCCTGTTGACTTCATCAAAACCACCCCTCAAAAAAAAGACTATTAAAAGTGTTGACGAAAGAATAGAATGTATTATATAATTAAAATAGGGATAATGCGCTGTATAATAAATATACAATGTCTATCTATATAAATTTATCATAAGACATGCTTTATTTCAATGTGTTTTACATAATTATTTTCACAAAAAAGTCGATTCCTAAACTATAGGAATGCGACTTTTTTCATTATAATATTTTTATTAAGCCTTCCCCCGTTCATTCGTAAATGGTTGTGGCGATACTGATAAGGGGTTGCTTTAGAACAGGTATAACTGAGAAAATTAATGATACTTGTTGTGTATTTGTATAACCTCTTTATTAAAAGTGTGTTCTTTCTATTTTTTACATCAACCTTTTTAGAGTCAGGTTTCTGCCTAGTTTTTGTGGGATAATTAGGGCGTTGTATACGTTAACGACAGCATTAAATGTACTTTTTCATTTGAGCGATTGATGTAAGTGTGAAGTTCTTCACCTTTAAATTTAATGACATCCCATTGGTTTAACTGATGGCATTTTTCTCCGACCTTCAGTTCTAATTGTCCATTTAACACAAGTACAATTTCTTCAGACCCTGCTAAGTGACATTCACTGTACTTACTATTTGGCTCGATACAGCCTCTATACCACTCTGATCCATGTGTTTTAAATAATGGTTCGACAAACCAGTCGTTATTATGTCCTGCAAATTGATACTCCGAGCCGAATCGATGGACTTCTGTATGTTCTTCAAATGTTAATAAAGAAACGAGTGGAATATTGAGTCCTCTACATATTTTCCAAAGGATATTGACGGTTGGATTTGTTTCCCCTCTTTCAATTTTCCCTAATGTCAATTTACTAACATTGCTGACATTCGCTAGCTCCTCTAAACTCATCCTTTTGTTTTTTCGAATTTCTCTTAGATTAACCCCGACTTGACCAGATAAGTCAATATTTTCCTCATTCATTATGCGCACCCCTTTCATTGACTTTGTATATTAAGTATATTATAGTATACAAGTCGATAAATTATAGTTTATTTTTAAAATAAAAAGTTAATTATAGTATATCAAATAATCATCTATATTGACAAAAAGAGGTGTGCTTTCAATGATAGCAAAATCAAAAAATCTATATATTATTTGGAGCGTTTTTTCTTTATTCATACTCTCTATGAATCTACGAGCTTCCATTACATCCATCTCACCCGTGCTGAAAAATATCCAGGCCGATTTACAGATGTCGAGTGTTGTCGTCAGTTTACTAACGGCTTTACCCGTTTTTTGTATGGGGCTTTTTGCACCACTGGCTGGAAAGTTAAGTGCACGGTGGGGCATTGAGCTGACGATTGCGTTATCGATTTTATTAATTGGCGTATCAACTGCATTACGTTTAGTAGCGACTTTCCCTTTTCTTTTATTATTGACAGCTGTCTTTAGCGGAATAGGCATTGCCATTACAGGTCCACTAATTTCTGGTTATATTAAAAAGCATTTTCCTAAATCCTCATCCTCGATGATTGGTGTTTATTCAGCTGGCATGGGGATTGGTGCATCTTTAAGTGCTGGCTTAGTCGTGCCTGTTATGCATGCTTTTCACCAATCTTGGAACATCGCTTTAGCGATCTGGTCTTTGTTTGCACTAGTAGGAATCATCGTTTGGATTCCTATTATAAAAAAATCACATCAATCACAAAACATAGCAGAGCAAGCTGTCAGTCAAAAAAGCCGACTACCTTGGGGAAATCGTTATGTTTGGCTTTTGATGGTGATGTTTGGTTTACAATCGGGTGTTTATTATTCCTTGGCAACATGGCTTGCGCCAAAAGTACAGGACATGGGTTATAGTGATGCATATGCCGCAACAACGGTTACTATTTTTTCTGTTATGCAAATGATTTGTAGCTTTATTATTCCAATTATCATTAATAATAGTGTGAAGAGAAAACCTTGGATGCTACTATGTGCTTTCAGCTCCTTTATCGGCATCCTATTATTAATAATTGGCGGGACTTCCCCAATTCTCTGTGCCGCATTAACGGGGATAGGTGCTGGTGGTTTATTCCCATTAGCTATGATTCTGCCTTTAGATGCAACGACTACACCAAAAGCTGCAAGCGAATGGACAGCCATGATTCAATTTGGTGGCTATATTATTAGTGGAATTATTCCGATGCTTGTTGGGGTCATAAAAGATGTCACTAATACATTTGACGTTGCCCTTTTCGCCCTATTAGTGGTAATGTTTGTTCTCATGCTGCTAACGTTAAAAGTGAGAACAAAAACCGATTCAACTATTCGTATACTTTCCTAATAAACAAAAGGGGAGTCACTTCATGTGACCTCCCCCTTTTCATGTTGAAAGATGATGTTAATTTGATTTCTGTTCCGTCAGCATCCGATAAGCTACTTCATCTATGATGCTAATCCCCTAAGAGTGATGCTTGCTCTACTCCAATCTAAAGTGGCTTTTTGTCTTTCTTACTAGTAAGTAGTAATGAATAAAATAGCACATCATTAGGAGAAGAATACGCTCTTATTTTCAATGTGAAGAAGTATTAGTCACAACAGCCATCGATAAAATGAGGGATGAACACCTTCATTTTATTTGTGCAACCTTTGCTAAAAAGATACCACTTTTATTGAGTTTCAACCAGCATAGATAATGGCTACCCCACTTTGCTCTGTTACAAATACCTCTACATGTAAAGAAAATCCTCGTGGAAAACATTGTCTAACTCCTCTATTGGAGGAAATAGTCCCCCTCTACATCATTGTAAAGAGTAAGGCACTATCCCCTCTGCCAAAAATCAATTGTAAAGGTGATTTTCCCATCGGCTAATGTGGATTTAGTCGTGTAACCTAATTGTTCAGCAAGACTTTTCACTGTGGCGAGACCGAGACCAGTTCCTGAAATATGCTTGTTTCGAGAGCTTTCCCCTACATAAAATGGCTGCCATATTTTAGAGATATCTGGCAGTGTAGTATCATTCGTAATTTCTAGCCTCCCATGTGAATCGAAGCAGATGAATATGTCACGACCAGAGGTATATTTGACAGCATTACTGATCAAATTCTCTACAATAAAATGGACTTTCTCTTGCTCGGTGTTTAGCATGAATTCGGTTAGTTCTGATTGAAGAAAAATTTGTTTATCTCCCTGCAGCGGCTGATAGCTATGAATGATTTGTTGCAGTAGCTGAATAACATCAAAGCTGGATACTTTCGAATCGTTTTCTTCAGTTCTAGCGAAATAAAGCATATCTGTGATGATTTTTTCCATTCGATCTATTTGCTGATGAATAACGGTTAAATAGGTTCCATCATCCATCCCATCTTCCATTCCACTTGCATATACGTTGATTAAGGCAAGAGGCGTCTTTAACTCATGTGTTAAGCCTACCATAAATTGCTTCAAATCCAGATTTCGTTGCGTTAATTGCTGTTGGGCTGATTCCAGTGTTTGACTCATTTTATTAATGCTTTTGGCTAATTCTTCGATTTCATCACCTGTTTGAATGTTTGCCTGCTGAAAATTTAGTGCGCCAATTTCCTGTGCCACTTGTTGTAGCTTATTTAATGGATTGGTCAGCTTGCGCGATAAGAGGGCTGTCACCATGATAATTACTAAAATACTGGCAATTAAAAAGACGAAATTAAAGCGATTGATAAAAGAAGCAATATCCGTAAAATGAGCCATAGAGGCCCCAATCATTATAAGCTGGTTTCCCTCTTTGGCATAATGCACAAGAAAGCTCGATTTTTGTTTTCCTTGATCATACAGTTTGCCTACTATTTTTTCTCCAGCTATGTCTTGTAGCACTTCTTCTGAAACCCAAAATTTATTAAGAGCGATCTGTTCTCTCGCCAGCTGTAGTCTTAAATTTTCGTTCAGATTATCGATAGAGCCTTCAAGAGGCACAGTGATGATTGTGACATCAAATTGTCGTTCCACTAGGCTAGGTTCATCCTTGGTCTGATACGTTTCATAAGCGTCTGCTACTTTTTTATTTAACTGATAGAGATAATATTTAGGCAGAAAAAATTGGCTGACGACAAGCGAAATCGTAAACGTGACAATCACAACGAATGTGATATAAATGGTTAATTTAGTGCCAATTTTTTGCTTCATTCGCTTGTACTATAGCCAACACCTCTATGTGTTTGGATAATGTCCTCTCCTATTTTTTCTCGTAATCGTCGAATATGTGTATCGACGGTACGAGGATCTCCGACATATTCCAGTCCCCACACTAAATCTAAGAGCTGATCTCTCGTTAAGATTTGTCTGCGATTCTGGCTAAAAACGCGTAACAGCTCGAATTCTGTTTTGGTTAACTCAATTTCTGTCCCTGCTCGCCAAACGCGCTTGCTAGCGATATCGAAGGATACTTCCTTTAGTTGCTGGACAGACTCTATGTGCAGCAATTTTTTCACCCTCATAATGATTACCTTTGGATAAAATGGTTTATGGACATAATCATCAGCTCCATCTGCTAGCGCTTGAAATTCATCCTCACCAGTGTCCCTTGCTGTAAGCATTAAAACCTTGATTTTTTGTGTTTTTTTCATCTCACGACAAACTGTAATGCCATCTATTTTAGGCATCATCCAATCTAAAATCGCTAAATCAATTTTTTGTTGATAAAATATCGCAAGTGCTTCCTCCCCGTTTATAGCAGTAAAGACAGTGAATCCCTCCCTTTGAAAATAGCTTTGTAAAATCTTTAACATATCTAATTCATCATCAGCAATGAGTATATTCATTTTATAGAACTCCTATTGATCATATTTTCCTAAATGATATTGTTCGATAATCGCAATTAATTTTTCAGGATATAAAGGGTCTGTCGAGTAATTGCTTTTTTTTAAGGCATAGGCTGCCTCTTGATAATTGGTTGCCTTCAGCACCTCATCATATTGATGGGCATTCCAGCTCGTTCCATTTAATAATAGCTGACGATGGTCCTTTAATGCACTTTTCCAATCAGGATAGGCTCGAAATTCAGCTTCGGTTGTATAGCTTTTATTGTTTTGATATTCCATTGTCGGCATTTTGATGGACTTCCCTTGATACCGTCCCTTTATCCCAAACAAATTATTGGCATTGACAGCCAATTCACTCCGTCCAAAATTGGATTCTAAAATAGCCTGCGCGATTGTTATACTAGGCAATATCTCTCCGTTTTGTTGATGTAATGCAACAGCGATTGGCGCAATGTCGTCGACAAATTTCATTTCATCGTTATTGTCCTGCCCACATAGTTTGGCTACGTACAAGCTTATCATTACTGCAAATAAGATGATGATTATTTTTTTCATAGTGTTTAACCTCAATTCCATTCATGTGATGCTTGTATCGTAAAACAACAATGTTACAGCCATTTGACAAAATATCATAAATGGCTAAAAAAAGCCCGCACCTTTGAAGGTACGAGCTAGTATTCATGTTATTTTTGCTTTGATGAATTTTTGTTAAAAGCACTCATGTCCAGACTAACAATGGGATGTTAAAGGGAACATAAAGTTACCTTGTAGGAGTGGGTTTTTCGATAGGATGAATAGGGCGTCGTCATCATTTGGTGTGATGGTTGTTGTCATGTCGTCCATCGCAAAGTTAGGTGTGAAATAAAATACCACCTTTTTCGTTGTTTGTTTTACAATGCTTGCTAACACAGCCTCCACATTGATTGCCTGCTGGGAGATGATATCGTAAATATTTAATATCCCGTCCTCTTCCTCCATTAACACAATGGTTGCTAAATCTTCTAAATAGTAAATGGCATGTTGGAATACTAGGGTGAAATAAAACATTAATAAACTCTCGTTTTGTTCAACATCTACAATATTTGAAAGGATATGACGATTTTTCGCATAGTTTTCAAGGAGTGTTAGATCCTGTTCAATTGTCAACTGTCGGACGATGGCATCCTCCCTCAGTGGAATAGGCTTTTCCGTGAGGTCTAAGCTAAATTCGCTTTCATGAATTCGTGTAAAGCCAAACTTTGGATAAAAATCTAGTACCGTATCATTGGCAAAAAGATACATAAAATCACAGGCATCTTCGTATTCCTTGAGAATATGCTGCATTAACTGCTTAGCCAAACCTTGATGGCGATACTTTTCATCGGTCATCACCGTACCAATTTGAATCCCTTTTAATTGTTGACCATTTATTAGTACAGACATTTTATGAATAGAGGCATTGGCAATCACTTTTCCTCCCTGAACAAAAGAATACGGAATATATCGATCATTCCAATAGCCTTTGTTGTACCAGCCTCTAAAATCTAAGCCGAATGTTTCGATGGCTAAATCATTAAAGCTGGCCTTCAATTTTTCATCATGACGATAATTACTCACTAACTCATATTTTATCACGTCTATTCCCTCCGATTTTATGTTTTATTAGCTCATTATTGTGGGAATACTCACCTCCTAAAAACAGAAAAAAGACCTTATGAGAACAAACTCATAAAGTCCTTTGTTATATACAGAAAATAATGCTAGCCACTTAAGTAACTACCAATGATCTCTGTTTACATGGATCAGACAGGATTATGCTGCTCTTCGTTATCGCAAGAGGGCCATACTAAATAAACCCTATAATTCACAAAAAATTATAGAATAGCCCCTTTATTAAATTCATTGGAATTTAATTTGCGATAATTAGTTTTAGCATAAACGGCTGATCTCCCTTCTGTTTTTAAGAATACTATTATACTACCACTTTTTGTTAAGTACTGTCTACTTGATGATGAAAATGAAGGAAATAAGTATAGAATACCCCTTTCAAGACAATTCTATAAAAGAAGTTAGCAATGAAGGGAGCCTACAATTCATCATGAAATTTAAACTACCTTTCAATAAACAACAGCCACCTTCCATCAAAGAGGCACCTAAAGAAAATCTTGTGAGGGTTGCACATACAACAGAACATTTTATTCAATCAATCAAAAATGCAACAAATGATCCAGCTGATTTAATTATTAAATCACTTCCTCCAAACTTGACCCTTATTTATATCGATAACTTAATTGATGATCAATCTTTGAATAATGATATTATCGCCTGTTTACAGAACAAGCCACATGAAACACCAGAGGACATTGTGATGGCCCTTTCTATTGCTGAAGTTAGTCAAGCCAGTTTATTAAAGGAAACTGTAGCGTCAATGGTCAATGGATCTGTTGTGATTCATGTAGACGGTAGCTCACAAGTGATTTTAGGCAATATTGCTAGCCGAGAATCTAGAGCTTTGTCAGCTCCTGAAAATGAATCACAAGTAATTGGTACACAGGTTGGTTTCAATGAGAGTCTTTCAACGAATATTTCCTTAATTCGTCGCTACATAGTAAGTCCGAATCTTTGCAATGAAAAAATAAAAGTTGGCACGCGCACCAATACGTCTGTTTCACTCCTATATATGCATGGGATTGCTAATGATCAAATGATCCAGACGTTACGCCAGCGAATTACAGACCTTACGATCGATGAATTGCTCGATAGTGCGGTTCTAGCAGAAATGATTGATGATAATTCATTATCAGTCTTCCCACAGATGCTGCTGACGGAAAGACCTGACAGATTTTGTGATGCGGTTTTAGATGGTAAGGTGGGCGTTCTTGTAGATGGTAGCTCAATGGCCATCATTGGCCCCCAAGCCTTTACTGAATTTTTCCAAAGTCAAGAAGATCAAAATTTAAGATGGCAAATTGCCACATTTCTTCGTTTATTACGGCTTACTGCCTTCTTTTTGTCCGTTTATTTAACACCTTTTTACGTGGCAGCTTTGACCTTTCATTACGAGGTAATTCCGCAAGCCTTCCTCGTACCATTAAGTGAATCGAGGGCTTTGGTTCCGTTCCCACCGATATTTGAAGCTTTACTGCTGGAAATTATCATTGAATTACTGAGAGAAGCTGGAGCCAGATTGCCAACTAAAATTGGACAAACCATTGGTATCGTTGGCGGTATCGTTATCGGGACAGCAGCTGTACAGGCAGGTATAACAAGTAATATTTTACTGATTATTATTGCACTAAGTGCTTTAGCATCATTTACCTCACCGAGTTATATGATGGGCAATGTGATTCGTCTTATTCGCTTTCCCATTATTATACTTGCAGGATTTTGGGGTTTTTACGGCATCATGCTGGCTTTTTGTTTTATTCTTATTCATCTGTTACGCCAGACAAGCTTGGGGGCACCATATATGTCTCCTTTCTACCCACCAAGATTGAAGGAAATGCGGGATAGTATTATCAGAATGCCCATTCCCTTAACAGCAAAAAGACCAGCTTTAACAAGACCGAAAGATGATTATAAATTCGAGCCTGAGCCTGTAAAACCGGAAAAAAGTTGAACTGAAGGTGAGATAAATGGCAAAACCTATACAACTTAGCCCTAAAGATATGATCAATGCTTATTTGCTTTTTTTTGTGGTACACGGTGCACAAATTGGGGTTGGTATACAGGGATTTCAACGCATTATCTATCAAGATGCAAGACAAGATGCATGGATTTCAGTTCTACTGGCTGGTATTGCTACACATATCGTCACATTTTGTATGATTAAAACTTTAGAAATCTATGGCTCCAATGATTTATATGGAATTCAAATCGATATTTTTGGCAAATGGATTGGCAACTTTTTAAATGTTATGTATGTCATCTATTGTTCTGTAGCATTCTTTTCCGTTTTGCGAAACTATATAGAAGTTATACAAGCATGGATTTTCCCAAGTATTGGGACATGGTTTCTATCTGCTACGTTATTAATCATTATTATTTATGCCTTTACGGGTGGGCTTCGAGTAATTGTTGGGGTGTCTTTTTTTAGTATCATCCTATCGTTATGGATTATGCCGATGTTAGCCTTCCCTTTGAAGTATTCCTCAGCAGAAAGTCTCTTTCCTATTTTAGAAAACGACTTTCGCTCGATTTTAAAGGGTGCCCATTCAATGACTTTTACCATCATTGGCTTTGAAATTTTGAACGTGATTTATCCCTTTGTGAAAGACAAGGAAAATGTTAGAAAACCTGTCCATTTAGGGTTATTAGCTTCAACGGTCATCTATTTAGCCGTCATGCTGGTGTCTATCACCTACTACAGTGAAGGCAAACTACTGAAAACAATTTGGGCAACTTTGACATTGTTTAGCTTTATTAGCTTCCCTTTCATGGAACGCTTTGAATTTGTAGCCGTTTGTTTTTGGATGTTGATTATTTTACCTAATCTTTGTCTGTATTTATGGGCGGCCTATCGGGGAGCAATTCGATTAGTCAATATAAGTGGAACGACTTTTGTCTGGATACTTTCGTTCTTTGTTTTCATTGGAACATTACTTATTCAAACACGCACACAGATCAATACAATCAACACGGTGTTTGGACAAGTGGCATTTTTTGTGATCTTTGTCTACCCTCTTGTGCTATGGCCAATCGCCCTACTGAAGAAGAACCTCACATCAAAGAAGGTGAAAAAGAATGAACAAGCTTAAAGGAAAATGGTTGGTTCTTCTATCGATTGTTTTTTTATATGGATGTGCCCAAACGAATATTTTGGATAAAGTAGGATTAACCACTTTAGTCGGCTACGATATAGGAAAAGAAGAAAAAATTGCAACGACAGCCGTCATACGTGAGGTAAATCCTGAATTCCAAAGTAATGTGGAAGTTCTAACAACAGAAAACGATACAAGTAAAGGGAATCGAATGGAAGCCAATCGCAAGCTTTCGAAAAAAATCATGGTTGGTCAAATGAGGGTAATTTTGTTCGGTGAAGAACTTGCGAAAGAGGATCTTCGTTATTATCTTGATACAAATCTAGAAAATGCAAGTGTCAGCAATGGAATCTTTATGGCAGTTGTGGAAGGCGAAGCAGCACCATTACTGAAATACGAATACAAAAATATCGAGGACATTGGGCAGCATATTTTTAGGCTCATCGAACAAAACGTCAAGCAGGAATATATGATTTCGTCCACGCTTCATCAAATTGCCCACGATTATTATTCAATTGGCAAAGATTTAGCTATGCCCATATTAAAAAGAGATGATGAGCTAGTGGAGTTAAGTGGTGTCGCTCTTTTTAAAGGAAGTAAAATGGTCAGCACCCTACCAGTTAAAGATAGCTTTTACGTAAAAATCGTTCGAGACACATTCAAAGTGGGACTATATGAAACTATACTGGACAACGAAGATGTTCCATCCAAGATCCTTCAAAAAAAAGCCAACAAAATCACAGTAGCCTTTGATGCGATTCATTCGAAAAGAGAAATACAATTAATCGATGCGGATAAACCAACATTTGACCTAAACATCAAAATCAAGTCAAGAGTATTAGAAGTGTACCCAGATATTAACCAAGGTGACCCAAAAAGTGTATCGGCACTAGAAAAAGCGATTGAGAAAAAATTGTCGAAGGAAGTATCAAGAGTGATTGCCCATAGTCAGGAAGTCGAATCCGATATTTTTGGTTTCGGTGAAAAATACCGAAGCTCTGTGAGACATTCTGAACTCACTAAAGAAAAATGGCATAAGATGTATAAAGATATGAAAGTAAATGTCCATGTTGATTTTGTGATTTTACGGAACGGTGTTTTTGAATAAGCTACTGCAATGGTTGCCCTGTCATGATCGTCAAAAAGTGGTGGAAAAATTTCTCGTATTGGATATCAAAGGCAATACGATGTTTTTTCTCGCCATTGTTTATACTTTCATAAGGCCGTGTTTCAGCAATGCTTTGCCCTCTTGCAGGGCCTTCTAATTTATCGACAACAGTTACGGGATAGGACTCATATATAAACATGTCAGGCTCCATTATAGCCATCAGCGTTAACGCATCATGCACAGGGCTCCCTAAAAGTGAGGGGTCCCGTTCTTGATAAAAGCGAGTATAGTATTCCATTAATGGCTTGAGGATTTTTGTTTGTCCAAATGAATCAATATAGTCTACCATACCTGGCGTGACAATCGCCTTTTGTGTAGCATTCAAGGGAATGATTGTGACATTCTTTGCATAGGTAAGCACGATATTAACCGCAAACGGATCACCATGAAAATTTGCCTCTGCCACTGTTGTGACATTGCCAGGAACCCAAAACGCTCCACCCATAATATAAAATTCCTTGACATGTTTCATAAGCTCTTTGTAGAGGATAAACATCGTTGCGAGCGAGGTCAATCGCCCAATATTAACAATTGTTAGTTCATCATTTTTATATCTTTCTATAATATTGACGATTTCAAAAAAGTTTTCAATTTTTAATTCATGATCATCATTTGGAATAATGGGTCCTAATCCCCGTTCGCCGTGTATTTCTGGATAGTAAGTCGGCTGTTCACCAGTTAAAGGTACTTCTGCTCCTAAAATAACGGGAATCCCTTGAGGGAAGTTAAACAATCTCATGACATAATAAATATTGGATACCGCATCTTCTCGCGATACATTGCCGTAGTCTGCCACTAACCCAACAATTTCTATTTCCTGATTGAGCCTGGCATAAATTAATGCTACGGTATCATCAATGCCAATATCCCCAAATAACAGCACTTTTTTTACCAAAGAATATCCTCCCTTTTCCTGCCAATCTGGCTATTCCTATAGTACGATGAAAAGCTCAAAGACGATACAGATTTGAATGTTTTTGGAAAAATTAGTGTGTGATTCTAGTCAAATGAAAGTAGCCCATCTGCTCAGTGCAAATGGGCTTTCTAACATATTGGCTTTAATTATTATGCTGTAAGAACTGATAAACCGCCATCATTTCCTGTTTATTCAGCTCACGAATGCGATTGAAAATAGGAATATTGGCAACTGCCTCAAGATGAGAGCCTTCTATTACTACATCACTGACAGTACCAGTTAGCCACGTTTCCACATCAATGCCATCAACAATTTGCTGGCGACCTTCATCGTTTATACCACTTGCACCACAGTTGACACATGGAACGGTTAATTTATGGACCCCATCATGCAATCCATCCTCTGAAAGCACCTTTTTCCCTTTGCAGAATGGACAACTATGACTAGCTTTTACTTTATTGATTTGAGTGACAATTTTTTTATAGCCAAATGCTTCATAAACATACGTTAATTTTTTGTATTTTCCATTCGTAAAATACTGGTCGATGATATTTTCTCTTGTCTCGTAAATATTGGCAAAATCACAGATGGTTACTTGGTTTTTTAGGCTGATGTTCTTTATATAATCTTGGATTTTGTCCCAGAATGGAAGTGCATTTTGTAGGACCATTTCATAGCCAACAAAGCTTGCTAGCTCTAATTCCAGCATTTTCAACGCTACTTGTATTTCTCTTGGCAATAAGGAGACATCTTGTAGAAGTGACATGTCACCCCCTACAATGGCTTTCAATTTTTCAAGTTGTGGTAAGTTCCCTACAGTTTTTATTACCACATCAA
This sequence comes from Lysinibacillus sp. FSL L8-0126, assembly GCF_038630385.1. Taxonomy (NCBI): domain Bacteria; kingdom Bacillati; phylum Bacillota; class Bacilli; order Caryophanales; family Bacillaceae; genus Lysinibacillus; species Lysinibacillus sp. FSL L8-0126. The sequence continues at coordinate 3,892,795 of NZ_CP152028.1, forward strand.
GAGGTTGACGAATCAAGTCACGAATATCTGTGTCCCCAAATTGTAATTTTTTCTGGTGGTTAAGCACAGTGCCATGACAAATTGGGCAAGGCATCATCTCTCTTGTTTCCTTCATTTGCTCCTTAATAAAGGATTTTGAAATGACGATATAGCGACCAATGATAAAGTTAAAACCTTCCCATTTCTTCGAAGATTTTGTTGCCTTATCATAAAAGGACTTATCCCAATACCCATATAAAAATGTATGCTTTTCTTCCTCAGTCATAGCATTGTAACTTTTACTAATGTCTTGACCAAGTTCATTTTTAATTTCTTCAAAAAGAAATTCCAGCTTCGCATGTTGATAGTATTTTAAGACTTCCATAATATCTGGGTGTAATAAGCCATCCCAAAATGGCACGTTTTTATCTTGTACGACTAGATCAAAATCGAATTTGGAAATTTCCAATCTCCCTGAACAGCTTGGACAATGATTGTCTTGGCTATAGAAATCGAAGCTTCTTGTATCCTTATTCGTTGGGTGTGCAGCGACAATATGATTAATCAGACCACCCATTTCATACAGAAAACTATACTGACTATATAAATGTCTTTCCAAGTCGATCGCAATAACAGGCGCTATTTTATTGGATTCGTAGTCACCGTAAATGAGACGTGCCATTGAAGATAGGCTTTTTAAAATGCCACCTTTATAAATATTTTCAGCCTTTTTAAAATAGCTTATAGGTTGGTCTTCTAAGTATTGAATACCATTTCTTGATGCGAGCGTAGACGCGATTTGTAATGGAGCCGTTTTTGTATAGTTAACCTGATTATAATAGTCCTCATGACAAACTACCTCAAGATGTGTCACAGGCTCCTGCTGTCTTTTACCAAAGTCTACAATGAAATCAGAGCTCTCTAACATATAGGTATTATGCTCAATCATGATGATAGAGATAGCTTCATCCTCAAGGATGTCCCTTACACTATCAATAAACTGGTTTAAAATGTTTTGAGATAATCCTTTAGAAGGCTCATCAAAAATAAACAGTGTATGTGGATTTCGGGAGTTCGCAAATAACTCCGATACTAAATGCACACATTGGAATTCACCAGTCGACAGCGATTGTGTTTTTCTTTCCAGTGTCAAATAGCCTAGCCCTAGTTTAATTAGTAAGCTTAAACGTTTATGGGCGATATCTTCATGAGGAAGTTCATCAATAATGTCTTCAATCGAGCGTTGGAAAATAGCATCAATGTCCTCGCTATATTTGGTTAGTTTCTTTTTAATATCGAGGAAAGTTGCGACAGTTGATCGACTAGTAATGGACTGATTCCGATCCTGCCCGACCATCACTAGTTTGTCCTTTGGATAGCGTTTGACAAAATCTTTAGCGATACACTCATTCACAAGCGTTGATTTCCCACAGCCAGACTCCCCAGTAAAAGTAATAAGTCGGTTTTGCGGAATGGTTATTTCGTCCATTTGTATATTGCGGCAATATAAGTCTCGGAATTGATAAAAGGATGTTGGCTTTGATGGGTTTCGTTCTGAATAGATAGGCTGTGGTCGAGGAGATTCTTCCACGATTTTACCGCCGTATTTCCCACTCCCTGGTCCAAAGAATAGGTGCTTATTTGCCGTATCTAGCACCGTATCTGAATGATCAATAAGCCAAATTTGGTTTTTAGTGCCCAACTGTTGGATTTGCTCTAAGATTTTTAGTAATGTGTCATGGTCAAGACCAACAGAAATTTCGTCGACAATAATGACCGTGTTTTCGCTAGTAGCCATGAATTCTGCTAAGTAAAGTCTTGTTAATTCTCCGCCCGACAATGTCCCCATAATACGATTTAATGTTAAATAGCCAATATTCATCTGGATAATATTTTGAAGAATATGTTGCTTCTCTTCACTTATATTTAATTCTTTTGATAAGGAATAGATCGTTTCGATACTGAAATTGTGAATATCAGAAATACTGTATGATTCATTCCATAAAGCTATTTTATGTTGCTCCACTTCAGAACTATAGCGTTTACCTGAGCATTTTTTACATTCTACATTTTTCGTCGTGCCACGTCCTTTACATGCAGGACACCAGCCTAATGCATTGTTAAAGGAAAACATCTCTGGAGAAAGTTGAAATTCATCCGCCAGTCGATTACGAATTTCTTTAAAAACACCCGTATGAGTACCAATCGTTGAACGTGGGTTACTGGAGATAGAGGATTTTCCTAAAAAAAGTACGAGGGGCATATCCTCCATTTTGATGGCACTGAAGTTCGTTTCCATAATGTTTGGAAATAAATATTGATACTCCGCCTTAGGTAATAAAGAAACGAGACGTTTTTTGGATTCTTCCCCAATCGTTTGACAAAATGTCGTTTTCCCTGAGCCAGACAAACCGGCTATACCCAATGATTGATGTTCTGGTAAGACGACATCTAAACGGTTGATATTGTTGGCAATTAGTTGATTGATCTTCATTTAGTTATCCTTCCATGTCTAGAAAATTAAAAAATTTGAGTGAAAATGAAAGAACACAATTCTTGCTACGGAATTGCGCTCTCCTTGTTATCGTTTGGTTTGTATTAGGCTAGTACTTTTTCAAGCTGTGTGCTCATATTCGTCCAAGCATATGTTGCCCCTTCGATTGCCCCTTGACGAGCTTTTGTTTCTTCGCTAAAGCCACTTTGATCAAGATGAAGCTGAGTCGTGCCATCTGAATCTTGTGTTAATGTCCATGTAACAGTCGTTGTTTCACCAGCACTTGTCCAAGTGTAAGATAATGTATGAGGCTCTTCTACTACAAGTACCTCACAGTCTACAATGCCGTCCCACCATTCATTTGGTTCAGCACGAAATTGAAATTTATGCCCAACGATTGGTTGGAAGTCATTATTCCAAATCCATTTTGCTAGCGTATCTGAATCGGTTAAAGCATGCCAAACCTGCTCGATTGAACTTGTAAATGTAAAATCTAATGATACATCTGGTTTCATTTTTTTTCCTCCAATAATAGATGTAATTTAGCGATTCTTTCTTTCCAAAATCCTTCATAAAACGATACCCAATCCTGTATTTCTTTCAACGGGGCCGCATTCAGCCGATACCTTGTCTCTCTACCTTCCTTGCGAGCAACGACAAGACCTGCATCTTTCAGGATGGCTAAATGTTTCGAAACAGCGGTACGCCCCATGTCAAATTGAGCGGTTAATTCGTGAAGCGGTAACTCATCTGTCTCTGCCAGTAAACGAATCAACTTTCGTCTTGTAGGGTCAGCAATGGCTACATAAACGTCACGCTCTTGATGATTATTATTCAAAACCACCACCCTTTCTAATAGGACACTAAATGGTGTCTTAATTATATGACACCATTTAGTGTCCAGTCAATGATTATTTTGGACAAAATGAGATGGATTCTATACCTATAAAGAAGAAACAGCCAAATGCAAAAAAAGTACAGAGGTGAGAGCCTTTGTACTTTTCGTTCATTATTATTTATTAGTATCTATTTCTTTAAATTTTTTATGCGAGCCATAAAAACCAGAGTATGTAGTAAGCCTATATGTTGACTCATTGTTTTCTCTATTACTCGAAATCGTTTATTTAAGAAACGCTCATTTGCCTAATCAACTTGTTTCAGTATTTTTTCAATGCTTTGCCACTTTCAGAAATTTCGTGATAACCATTAATCAATTTAGCTTCCCTAACTCTCGCGCTAGCCAGCTAACATATTGCTTTTCTTGATGAAGAGTGGCAATCATTTTTCAACGATAAGGATTTGACAAAGCACTTAATACTAATAGTAATTCATCCCCATTTAATGTATTTTTCCTCTGTAATCATTTTATTACACACGACCATATACATTAAAAGGAAAAACCATGATCATCACAAGAAAGGCTGTGGATTTACGCTAGTTCTAAAGGTAAAAATGCATAGTCTCCATCTCTTATAATTGGACATTTGCGCACAGCTATTGGCTGCTGAAAAAGAGGGCCATCAATGACGGTTGTATGGAATTCTCCTCCCTCCCCGCACGGGTCAATCTTACGAGCTTCTAGTTCTAATACATATTCAGGGGTAAGTATTCGCCCTAAATCATCCTCAGTCATGCCTAAGGATAAGTTGACCGTGACAATCATCGTGATAAATCCTAAGTTAATAAATTCATCGACTGCTTCGCGATGGTCCATTTCCCATAATGGCATGCCTAGCTGTAACCCAGCATTTTTTGTGACCTTATCATGCCAGCAGCCATGTGCAGGCATATCTAAGTCACCTGTCACTAACACTTCTGCCCCCTGCTGTTTTGCCTTTTCTAAAAGGTGCATAAAGACACTTTCGTAGTCTGCCCAACTAGCTGCAGCCGTAAAGACAGGCAATCCGATCGAGTCAGCCTGCGCCTGGATAAGCTCAGGTGGCATGCCGTGTGACCTCGAACGTTTCCCTTCCTCCTCTAGCATCACAAGCAGTCCTACAGCCTGACCTACCTGGGATGCTTTATATAAAGCTAAAGTACTGTCCTTTCCACCACTAAATGAGGCAATAAATGGACGATCTTGTGCATTCTGTTTCCAGCCTGTTGTATCTGTCATTCCCTTATCTCCTTGTCAAAAATAGTCTGTTAGCATCCTTATCAAAAAATTGAGTCATAGATAGTAGCATCATTTTTAATCGCTATATCCCCATTTCTTCAGGAAATTTTCAAGATATAACACCCCTTCATTTTATCATAAGTAGAATAAAAATTTGGCTAACTATGTTGGAGGGGCGCTATGAGTGATTATGTTATCAAATTAAGACAACTAGTTGGGACAATGCCTGTTATTTTAGTAGGTTCTACAGTAATTGTCTTAAATCAGACGAGAAAAGTTCTACTTCAATTTCGTGCTGATATCGAAATGTGGGGATTACCTGGAGGAGCAATGGAGCCAGGGGAAACCCTTGAAGAAACAGCGAAACGAGAGCTGTATGAAGAGACAGGACTATTTTAAATATCCTAATGGGGATGAGGTATTCGGCGTAACGGCAGTCTTTTTAACTGATCAGACAGATGGAAGGCTCACTATGATGGATGGCGCAAGCTTAAAATTGGACTACTTCCCGAAAGCAAAGGATTTAATTGATCGCCACCTCATAACAACAGCCTCCTAATTAAATAGGAGGCTGTTGTAGTCGTTATTAATAGGCTTGTGCAAACCAAACCGTATGTTTAGCTTCATTTCCACAGCCAATACATGTTGTTTTTGTTGTTGGTGGATTAAACGGCATATTACGAGATGTATATTTTGTTTCTTCCTTCACTTTTTCCTCGCATGCATCTTCTCCACACCAACCAGCTAGTACCCAGCCAGGAATTGTACCGTTTGCTTTGGCTGCTTCAATATGCTGTTGTAATTGTGGTAATGAATCAATCATTGTATGTGTGTTTGCTTCACGGAACTGACGTGCTTTTTCGAGTAAGCGCGCTTGCATGGTTGTTAATTCTTCTTCAATGGCTGTGATAATCGTAGCTAAATCAATTGTTCGTTTTTCCTCTTCATCACGGGCTTTAAGTAGAGCTTGATTGTTGTCAAGATCACGCGGTCCTAATTCAATGCGAACTGGCACCCCTTTTAGCTCCCATTCATTAAACTTAAAGCCTGGTGATTGGTCCGAATCGTCAAGGCGTACGCGAATGCCCTTCGCTTTTAAAGCGACAAAAATTTCATCTAAATGCTCCATAATTTGAGGGTTCTTTTTCCATGGTCCCACTGGAATTAAAACAACTTGAGTTGGCGCGATACGTGGAGGTAAAACAAGCCCCTGCTCATCACCATGTACCATAATTACCGAGCCGATTAAGCGCGTAGATGTACCCCAAGATGTTGTGTGTACATACTCATGCTGGTTCGCTTTATTTAAATACTTAATGTTAAAGGCTTCTGCAAATTTCGTACCTAAATAATGAGATGTACCAGCTTGCACAGCCTTGCCATTTTTCATCATCGCCTCAATCGAATACGTATCGACAGCACCTGCAAAACGTTCAGAAGGGGTTTTTTGTCCGTCATAAACTGGAATTGCTAGTACTTGTTCTACAACTTCTTTATAGATTTCAAGCATTTGCATCGTTTCTTGACGAGCATCCTCTTCATCGACGTGCGCTGTATGTCCTTCTTGCCATAAAAATTCAGATGTGCGAATAAAAGGAAGAGTTTTCTTTTCCCAACGGAAGACGTTTGCCCATTGATTAATCAAAACGGGTAGGTCACGGTAGCTTTTAATCCAATTGGAGTAAAGATGGCCAATCATCGTTTCAGACGTTGGACGTAGTGCCAGACGTTCTTCTAATTGTTCCCCTGCTGCCTCTGTTACCCAAGGTAGCTCAGGTGAGAATCCTTCGATATGATCCTTTTCTTTTTGGAAGAAAGATTCAGGAATAAGCATTGGGAAATAGGCATTACGATGCCCTGTCTCTTTAAAGCGACGATCCATTTCCTCTTGAATATGCTCCCAAATCTCATAGCCATCAGGTTTAAAGGCAATACAGCCACGAACAGGTGTATAATCCATTAAATCAGCTTTTTGGATAGTCTCAATATACCATTTCGAAAAATCTTCTAATTGTTTTGACATGTGATCTCCTCCAATTTTTGTTAAATCATTGTTGCCTTGGTGTAAGAAAAACAGTGCCATCTACCAGGGCGTTTAGCTTGTTTCAGCGAGCTGTTACTATCAAGCTGAATGAAAAAAGCACAAAGCTGTCCTCTGAATAAGGACGTCTTTGTGCTGGATAGACGTGGTACCACCTTGATTTAGCTTTAAGTAGAACTTAAAACCCTCTCACGTTTGGTAACGAAAACGACTCGGTTATGTTTGCATAACATCTCCGTGGTAGGTGTTCAGTAAAGAAGCGGTGATATAGCTCTCAGCAATTGCTATATTTTCTGTCTCACAATTCTTACTTACTTGGCCACATCATCAAATTGAATATTGTCTGAACTGTTTGGCTTTATCCCACTTTAGCAAAATCATTCAGGAATAGCAATTCATAACTGGTCTATTTTGTCACAGAATTAACGATTAAATCTGTAAAATCATCTACAGACAATGGCTTACTGAAATAATAACCCTGCACATACTCACAGCCATGCTCACGAAGTACGTTCAATTCAGCTTCTTCCTCGACACCTTCAGCAACTACTTGAAGATTTAAAGCATGTGCTAAGGAAATCATAGCTGAAATCATCGCAATCCCTGATTTTTCAGGCACAATGTCACGGACAAAGGCACGGTCAATTTTAAGGACATCCACAGGGAATTTTTTTAAGTAGTTTAACGATGAATAGCCTGTCCCGAAATCGTCTAATGAAATCGTAATGCCCAATGCCCGTAATTGCTTGATCGTATCAATTAAATCTTCCGTATAATCAAGCATACTCATTTCCGTAATTTCAATTTCTAATAAGTGTGGGTCAATGCCTGTTTCTGCAATGACTTCACACACCATGTCCACAAAGCTACTTGTACTAATATGAATCGGAGAAATATTGACGGCTACGCGCAATGTTAAATTATGTGCTTCATTCCAAAAACGAGCTTGAGCACAGGCTTTATGTAATACCCAAACACCGATATCATTAATAAGCCCACATTCTTCTGCAAATGGAATAAAACGATCTGGTGGAATATGACCTAATTCAGGATCATACCAGCGTAGCAAGGCTTCCATGCCAATGACCGTATCTGTTTTTAAATCAATTTTAGGCTGGTAATGTAATTCTAAGCGGTCCTGTTTTAATGCTTGGTGTAATTTTGTTTCTAATAGAAGCCATTTATCGTTGGCTTCATCCATATTGTCACGGTATAAACGGTACTGATTTCCACGCGTAGATTTTGCTGCATACATGGCAATATCCGCATTTTTCAATAATTCTTCTACAGAGTTTGCATGATCTGGGAATATACTAATGCCGATACTGATGCTTGCATAAAATTCATAGGTATCGACTATGAAACTTTCATTGAAGACATTAATGATTTCTTTGGCCATTTCGTCAATGCGACTGACGTCATTTAAAATCATGACAAATTCATCACTATTGTGGCGATAGAATGAATTAGATGTATAATCAACATTTCGTAGACGATTCGACATTTCCACTAAAAACATATCGCCGATAATATGACCAAGCCCGTCGTTAATGTGTTTGAATCGATTCACATCAATGAAAAATAACGCAAATTTATCTCCTGTACGTCGAGATTGATGGAATTCATTTTCTAAACGCTGTTCTAGTTTACGACGATTTGGCAGTCCTGTTAATTCATCGTGATAGGCAATATGGGTAATTTTTTTTATGTCCTTTTGCGCTGTAATATCGACGCGAATGGCGATATATTGATAAGGCTTTCCCTTTTCATCAAGGAATGGGAAAATCGTTGTCTTTACCCAATATAAACTGCCATCTTTCGCACGATTGCACACCTCGCCATTCCACATATCACCATTACCTATTGTTCTCCACATCTCTCTAAAGAAAGATTTAGGATGGAAGCCTGAGTTAAGTAAACGGTGATCTTGACCTAATAATTCTTCACGCGTATACTTCGAAATTTTGCAAAAATGATCATTAACAAACGTAATTTTCCCGGTACGATCGGTAATCGCTACAATGATGGAACTATTCATGGCGGAAAAGATATCTTGTAATTCTTTTAGACTATAGTTCATTTGATTAATGCTATTAGGCGTGATATTCATCATTTTCATTCTCCGTTCATTAAAATATGAAGGGTTTGGTACTTTTGCTTTATCTTACAGCGAGGTATAAAGTTGTGGTATATCGCCCTTTTTTATGTAATTATATTATAGTCTTAGAAAAGCAGTTAATTCAACCCAAATATCAAAAACATCTAAAGCCCTATTTGAGGATTTATGAGAAAATAGCCAAAAAATAGCGGTTATAAACACCCTAAATTTACCTAATCGTAAAGTTTTTTGATACTTTTGTACTATTGAAAGTGCTTTCTTTAGGCTATTTATCTATTAAATACAAATTTCAATTATGCTAGATAAAGAGAATGCAGCTATGTAAATTTTTTGTGAAAGCAAAAATACCTTACGAACCCACAGAGGTAATAAGGTATTTTACAAGTTAAGAAACCTCATATTCGATTGACTCTTCTGATGATTTTGCATATTGGTTATATGCATGTAACTGCTCTTGCGATAAATTTAAAATATAATAGTGAAAATTAATAGGCTCGAGTCCGTGCTCCTCACATACTTGGCGGTAAAATTCATAACCCTCTCGATAATCTGTCACCCTTCTAACTTCCTTTCATGATTGCTACTAAATGTGGTTTTTGATTTTTGTTATATAACAGTAATATTATTTTCTAAAAATATATAACAGAGTATGATGCTTGTCAATAAATTATCTGAAATTTCTTTTATAAATCACAAAAGCCCAAACCATTGTATTTAGTATGGCTGGGCTTTTCATAAAATATTCACGTCGGCTTCCGTCATAACCACGTCCTTTAAATGCCTAATTGTTTTGCTTGCATGTTATAAGCAGACAGTTGTTGCTGTGATAACTGTAATACATAATAGCGGAAAGAAATTGGCTCTAATCCATAACGCTCACACATTTCACAATAAAATTCATAGCCGTCTCGATACTTTGTCATTAAAAATTCCTCCTTGATTTGAAAACTGTTTTATAACAGTTGTTATTATTTTTATTTAATATATAACAGATTATGTAGCACGTCAAGAGGTTATGATAGAAAAAACATATAACAATAAAAGGAATTTGGCTCACACTTGTGTGCTCAAATCCCTCTATACTTACTTACCATATGTTTATTTCATTATTTCTTGTATTTGCTCGATATGACGCTGCTCGTGTAAATAAACCATTTCAATCCATTGATCGAGTGGCAATGTACCTAAGGCTGGGTGCTTCACAGCATATTTTGTTAAAATTTCAGGTTCTTCGATTGTTTGTAAAAAAGCGAGAAAATTCATTCTTGATGTGGCTAGTAAATCTAGCATCTCCTGAACGGTAAAAGGCTGATCTATTGGCTCCACAATAGTTGGTGCTTGAAATTTTTTTGTTCTATCCAAAACAACAAGCTGAACATTTTTTCTTGCAGGTGATGATTGTTCTTGGGCTTGTAATCCCCATGTAATGGCTTTTTTGGCTGCTTCCTCTACTAACACAAGATGATGACAGATTTGTGCTACACTCCAGCTTTGTGCATCTGGTTTGTCATTAAAGCTTGTATTGTCTAAGTTTTGAATCGTTTGAAGTAATTGCGCCCTTGTTGCGTCGAATTGTTCTTTTGCTACTAACATCATAAGTTAACCCCCTTCATTTGGCATACTACTATATTCGACAGAGAGGGGTAAAAATCATCTCTCGCGCACAATATTAAAGGGATTATTTTCTAAAACATGTTGTAGCTGCTCGTCCTCTATATGCGTATAAATTTGAGTCGTCGCTACACTTGAATGTCCTAAGATATGCTGTAAGCTCCGAATATCTGCACCTGCTTTATACATCATAGTCGCAGATGTATGACGCAACTTATGTGGTGTAAGTCGTTCCTTTTGAAGACCTGATTGTTGATTAATACGTTTCACGATTTTGGCAACAGTTTGGCGCGTAAAGCGTGTTCCTTTTTGTGAGACGAAAAGAGGCTCATCCCCGTCCCCCTTATAAGGCGTTTTCCCACTATTTTCATAATCTGCGAGTGCCTGCAAACAGCTATCGTTTAAGTAGACAGTACGCTCCTTATTGCCCTTCCCGACAACCGTTAAATAACGTCCTTGAATAGATGTTTTATTGAGCTGGCAAAGCTCCGTCACACGTATTCCTAAATTTAAGAAAAACATCATCATACAGTAATTTCTTGGTGATGCCTGATTTGTTGGTATTCCATCAATAAATTGAGTAGCCTCTTGAAGATTCATATAAATTGGTCTTTTTCGGCCAATTTTTGGTGTTTCTAATTCTTCTGCTGGATTTTCCTCAATAAGTCGACGTTTTCCTTTCAAGTACTTGAAAAAGGATTTTAATGTCGCCACTTTTCGTGCCCTCGAAGCAGCAGAATTTCCTCGCTGTACCTCACAGTACTCCATAAAGTAATAAAGATCCTCTAATGTAATATCACGAATTTCTTCTATTGTAATAGTGGCAATATCAATGGCTACTAAATTTTCTATATCCAGATCCTCCTGGATTGCTTTATGGAAACGGAAAAATAAGGTTAGGTCATATTCATATTCTTTTCTTGTGCGCTGTGATTTTCCTTTGATGGTCGTTAAATAAACTAGAAAATCCTTCATGAATTTCGGTTGCTTGGTATTTTGCATGCTAATCACCTCTATTTGCTCTATTTTACCATGAAAAAACGTTCCCAAATATAAATTTGGGAACTTTATTGAAAAAAATGCCCTTTTTCACGATATAGAACAAATGTTCTTTTTAAGCGATAAAAAAATCCCCTTTTTTAAAAAAGAGGATTTCCTTTTAAATCTTTTGTGACAGTTGCAGGAAAATAGTCATAAAGTTCACGTTAAATGAATATTAAAATCTAGTATACTTCATCTTGATTCAGCTTAAATGCTTGTCTTGCCCACCTTCTACTAAACCGTCAAAAAGGGCTATGTCTTATGGCAATATCGGAGTGATTAATATCAAGTAACTTCTACTTGGTAGCTTGAGTATTGTTTATTTACTTGAAAACAAAGTTACGAGAAGTCGCAATTCGCTTGCCCTGTGAGACGCTTTGAAAAAATAGAAGATGGGTCACTACCCATGTCGATTCGTCTCACAACACGAATGGTATTATTTTACAAAAACTGAATAAGCACCGTCTGCCTGTTTTGTTAGTGACCAGTTTGTCGATAACATTTGCTGAAGTCTTGCGACTGTCTCCTCATTACACGTTAAATGCTGGATACCTGTTTCTAACAGTTGGTAATCCTTCCCTTCTTCTAATTGAAAGCGAAGCTGCAATAAACGTTGGATGCCTGGCAATGTTACATACTTGATTCGATAATGGCCATGGTACGCTTCTATGAATTGTTGTTCCCCTTCTTTATAAAGAGCCATTGTCTCATTAAATTCATAGTTTGGTACTTGTTCTTGCCAAGCTGATACATCCCCCGTACGTAAAGCGCCTAAGATCTCTTCTTCTGAAAAATTTAATTTAGATAGTTTATCTAATTCATAAGCTTGCATTAAATTAATGATGGTCATGATTGTTAGCTCCTTATATGTATTTATTCACAGTGTAACATGTTTTCACTACTACTTGAATTCGGAGGCGATCCATATGATGAATTTATATGATTCTAGTCTGTTTTTCGATGAAATGTTTGATGGCAATCAGCCGAAGCCTCATTATCAATCTTTTCATCATAAGCTATCCTTTTTTTCTCAGGAGCAACTTGAAGAAAAGTATCGACAAGCACAAGCAAGCTTTCTCAGACAAGGAATTACCTTTACGGTCTATGGAGCGCAAGATGGAACTGAGCGTACAATGCCCTTTGATTGTGTCCCCATTATTATTCCTCAAACGAAGTGGGCCATGATTGAGGCAGGCGTCAAACAGCGTGTGCAAGCCCTCAATTTATTTTTGCAGGATGTTTATGGGCAACAAAGGATTATTCGAGACGGTTTTATTCCAAGACAGCTTGTTGAAAATAATCCGTATTTTACAGCAACAATGATGGGTTTCCAAGTACCGATTGCGAATCATATATTTTTAGCAGGCATTGATTTAATACGGGATGAAAAGGGTGATTATCATGTATTGGAAGATAATTTACGCAACCCTTCTGGCATTTCCTATGTCTTTGAAAATCGTGATGTCATGAAGGAAGTGTATCCTGAATTTTTCTCTAAGCATACCATCCAACCACTTGATAAACACATCGCTTATATGAAAAAAGCACTTCTTGTGCACCGCCCACCTTCCATGCAAGCAGAGAGAGAGCCTAAAGCCGTGCTACTAACAGCTGGCATGTACAATTCAGCGTATTACGATCATGTTTTTTTAGCCCAGCATTTAAATATACAGCTCGTAGAGGGTCGTGATTTAGTGGTACAGGATTTGAAGGTATATATGAAAACCATTTATGGTCTACAGCAAATAGATATAATTTATCGTCGTATTGATGATGATTTTTTAGATCCTGTTGTCTTTCGTGAGGATTCTTTATTGGGTGTTCCTCATTTAATGGCTGCCTATCAAGCGGGGCATGTCGCCATCTTAAATGCTGTTGGCAACGGGGTTGCTGATGATAAAGCAATGTATGCCTATGTACCAGAGATGATTCGGTATTACTTGCAGGAGGAGCCTATTTTACCGAATGTGAAAACCTATCATTTAGGAGATGATAAGCAACGAGCATGGGTGCTAGAACATATTCAAGAGCTAGTCATTAAGAATGTGAGTGCCTCTGGCGGCTATGATATGTTGATTGGCCCGCATGCTAGTGAGGAAGAAATTGCTTTGTTTAAGCAAAAAATTAGCAAGCAGCCATTTCAATATATTGCACAACCAACGATTAAATTGTCTAGAGCCCCTGCCTTTCAAAATGGACGATTTTATCCTTGTCATGTCGATTTACGAGTTTATGTCACGAAGGGTGAGGATTGTTATGTGTTGCCTGGCGGTTTATCTCGAGTGGCACTACAAGAAGGATCACTTGTCGTAAATTCCTCACAAGGCGGTGGTGCTAAGGATACGTGGATACTAAAGGAGGAGTTGCAGCATGCTAAGTCGAGTAGCCGACGCGCTGTACTGGATGGCACGGTATAGTGAACGCACACAATCAAATGCACATATATTACAGGTACAGCTGTTGAATATGTTGGAGCAATCGGGGCAAGAACATGCTTATCTTGATCATTGGGAGGCTGTCTTAGCTATTTGTGCCTCTAAGGAGGAATATTTAGCGAATTACTCAGCCATACGTGTCAACCCATTGATTGACTATCTACTTTTTTCCGAGAAAAATGGCAATGCCCTCCACGTTACATTACGTGCCATACGAGAAAATGCACGGGTTACGCGTGATAGTATACCAACTGAGCTATGGGAAATACAAAATGCCTTTTATTTAACGAAGCAACAGGCCATACTGACAAGAGAACGCCCAATCCCACTTATTGAACTTCAAGCATTTTTACAGGAAGTAAGAAAAACTCTATGGATGGAGACCGGGTTAATCGAGAGCACAATGGATCGTGATCTTCCCTTTTATTTCATGCAGGTTGGTAAATGGCTTGAACGTGCAGAAAAGACGTTGCGGATGACGTTAAGTATAGTGGAACAACAGAAGCTGTCTGGCCTATCCCTGTTAGAGGATGATGGTAGCTTTTTATTGGCGCTTACAGCAGCAAGAGAGTCTTATATGCGGAAACATTGCCAGACGAATTTACTTGCGGTTATTCGCTATTTAGTACAGGATGAGCATTTCCCATGTTCTGTGATGTTTTGTCTAAAGAAAATAGAGGAAGCTATTACGGCGATTGAACATGATTCTTTATCCTCAAGATTTTTAACACTGCATACAAGCATTCGTAGCCTCATCCTAGCAATCAATCATCTTGATTTTTGGCAAATGACTCTTGAAGAAACGATGACTATAATGGAGGAAAGACTGTCGCAATGTATAGCTTTTAGTGATACCTTTTCGACAGTTTATCATTTATATGAACCCAGCATACAACCTTGAAAGGAACCCACCACAGCTCCCTTTCAACAGGCAAGTCAGTAAGCAGAAGGAAGCGGACACGATGAAATTTGAAATTCAGCATACCAATATTTTTCAATATGAGTCTGAAGTCGATCAAAGCTTGAATACGATTCGTTTAAAGCCTCGCAGTGATGAGCGGCAGCGATTATTATCGTATCGAATTGCCATTACGCCCTCCTCATTGACCCGTGAGCATACGGATATTTGGGGTAATACAGTTGGTTCTTTTTATATACCGGAGCAGCATCAAATACTCGAAATTCATACATCTTCGATTGTTAGTATTCAGCGTGCACCATTTATTCATCGTATTCAATATTCGCCCGAAATGCAGACCATTTTCCATTCACAGCTATTTTATGAGCATTATTTACCGTATTTAAAAGCAACTCATTTTACTTTTATGACCGATCAGCAATTAGAGGAAGTTTATCATGCGATTGGTCATGCTGAAAATCCAGTGCTCTTTTCACTTAATTTAATGCAATATTTATATGCTAGCTTTGAGTATGATCCTACAGCGACAGTTGTAACGACAACAGCAAGTGAGGCATTTGCATTAAAACGGGGTGTTTGTCAGGATTTCACCCATGTCATGCTAGCTGTTTTGCGAGCTAAAGGCATTCCCGCTCGGTATGTCAGTGGTTACTTATATGTGGATGAAAATTCAGCCCTCATTGGTGATAGTGCTACACACGCCTGGGTGGAAGTCATGATACCAGGTATTGGCTGGATTGGTCTTGATCCAACAAATAATGTAGAAGTTTTAGAAAATCATATTATTTTATGTATAGGTCGCGATTATAGTGATATTAGCCCTGTTGAAGGTGTTTATAGTGGAGGCAAGCATGATTTAACGGTCAAAGTGAGTGTCAAAGCATTGAATCATTTATAATAGGCGTGCAGTAATGGTGATAAATCGCGATTACTGCACGCTTTTATTCGAAGCGTTGCTGTCTTTCTGTCAGCACCCATTTCCTCACATAGCCCATTTCTTGTTGGATATGCTCCAGCGTTTTTTCCTGCTGAAAAGCCCGTTGCATAACGGTATATCGCAAATCGGTTGCTCTTATGTTTTTTCCTATATCTTGTGACATCGTTTGAAAAATACGCTCCACCGTCTTCGTTGAAATTGGCTTCACAATACTTGCCTCACTTACCCAAACCCATTCCCCTACCTCTTGCCCATGTAAAACTGTTGTCGCTAGTTTATACTGAGCTAGCATGTCCATTAGTACAGGAGAACATTTTATTTCTCGACGGCCATTTCGATTCGCAATAAAAAGGGTTGCCTTTCCTTCGTTAAAATGAGTCCATTTCATTCGCACAAGCTCTGCAGGCTTACAACCTGTTTCCATCAACATTTGGACTATACAGCCATTGCGTCTAGCCAGCCAAGCATGCTCCTCTGTTTTTGCATATTGAAAATAGGTTGGCCAGACGTTGGCAATTTGCATAATCTGCGTATTGGTCAGTACTTGCAGCACCTCTTTTTGCCTTTTTTTCGGCTGTAAAATGGGCTGATAATCAAAAGGTGTCACCCATTCTCGTAAAAAAATAAAGTCTACAAAGCCTCTCAATGTCGCTATTTTATGGTTAAATGTATTGATATTGCAGTAGGTTTCCTTGAGATAGTCACAATAAAGCTGTAATAGATTTTTTAATTGATGATCCACATACAAGTATTGGTGTTCATGGGCGAACGTTAAAAATTGCTGTCCATCTATGTTGTACTGCTTTTTTGTGGCAGCACTTTTTTTCAATGATTGCAGCAGTAAGATGTAACTATTCCATGCTTCCTTGAGTGTGACCATATTGCCCCTCCTTGTTTGCTGTGCGTCATGTCATTTTATTTTACTATATTTTGGGTGCGTGTGTTTCAATTCATTTTATAATAGTTTAGTGTCGGATAATCTGTAATATCGATACACAAACCGCTTCCAGTCTTCAAATGCCCCTTACGTGCATAAGAAACGTATGTTCCTACAGTAGTTTCTCATATCTTTTGCTTTCTTACAATAGTAAATTCCGCTCCCCTGTTATAGAACAATAAATGCTAACTATTCCCTACATTCTTGTATAACAACGCAATTTTATGTGAAAATTCATATCATTTCGTGTTTATAGTTGATTGTGTTATATAATAAAGATAGACATTAATACGTAGGAGGCTTTCCACTATGCAAGTAAAGACGACACGATTGGAAGCAGAAGATGCAAAAATCATTTATCAAGAAACAGCTGGACTAGCGATAATTACGATTCACCGACCACAGGCAAAAAATGCGTTAACCGCAAACATGTGGGATCAATTAGCAAAGATTGCCCTACAAGTATTAGACAATCCGAAAAATAAAGTACTCATTTTACGAGGCTCTGGTCAAAGCTTTACCGCAGGCTCTGATATTAAAGAATTCGATGCCATCTCACTTGAACAAGCCGAGGAGGCGTTTGTACATATGGAAAAAACCATTTCCACAATTGAGCGCCTTCCGATTCCAACAATCGGCGTCATCAACGGGCCTGCGATGGGCGCTGGTTTAGAATTGGCATTAGCTTGTGATATCCGCATTGGCTCAGACAAAGCCAAGCTCGGCATTCCTGTCGGAAAATTAGGCATCACCATAAACAATAAATTTGCGCAACGTTTAGTACAGCTCGTTGGCCCTGCGACCACAAAGGACTTAGTCTTTACAGGACGCATGTTTAAAGCGGAGGAAGCCTTCAAGCTTGGGATGCTTAACTACTTAGTAGCCGAAAAGGATTTAAATAAATATATGATTCGCATGGGCAAGCTTGTGGCAGGCATGTCACCAGAGTCCTTGCTTGCTGTGAAGCAATCCGTTCAAGAATGTCTCGATAGTGTGCCGACCTTATGGCAAGGCTCTTCACCGTTTGTAGGCAGCGATTTCGCCGAAGGCTGTCGTGCCTTTGTGGAAAAACGTCAGCCACAGTTCAGCCGTCAACCAAAATAAAAACAGGTACTCTCGTCGCAAAGTGCGTTGGGAGTACCTGTTTTTCACGACTTTTTCTTTTGTATAGCCGTCTTGACATGAACATGAATCGCATCTAATTCATAGCCAAATTGTAAATAAAACGCCTTCTGCACCGCCTGCTGTAGCTCTAGTAAACGCGCTGCTAATGGATAATCTATCGGTGGCTTTACTTGTATGGTCAGAATAGCTTGAGCCTGATCTCCTAACAAAAATTGGGCCTGTTCCACCTTTTGTACAATTGCTTGTTGACTACAGCAATACGTCAGTAGCTGAACATAAACATGCTTGCTAATTTCAATGTACTCCCGTTGAAAATCAGGTCGCACTATCGTTGTTTCCCCGATTTTTTCGCGCTTTGATGAAAAAATCTCCATGCCCTTTTGTACCAATCGTTTAAAAAAGTTTTGCTCCACTTGTCGATAAGGAATTGGCATCACATGCTTGCCCTGCGTTTGACGAATAAAACGAGCTTTTTGAATTTCCTTAAAGGAACGAACATCCTCCACATCGTAATAATGTTCAATGGGTCCAAGATCTAGCTGCTTAGCAATACTATTCGTCATTTTAGTGGATGTCCCAATCAGTAAAATGGACTGCACCTTATGACTTGCTAACGCTTTTTTGACAGCCTCACGATGTTCCTGTTCCGTAAAAATGGCACGTCGTACAGCGGTAATTGTATTTTTTTCGAATTTGGCAGAAATGCCAGCAACTCTTATTCCATTGACAATGAGAAGACCATCATCAATGATAGCCTCCACTCCTAATTTATGAGCAAAGGCAAGGGCACTCGTACTTTTGCCTGTGCCGCTTGGTCCACTTAACGAATATACCTTCACTGCCCTCTCCCTCCCTTACTAAATGGTTTGCGTATCAGGTAGTATCATACATGCTTCGAAATAGTGTGCATGCCGCAACTATGGTATTCCGCATAGTATCATAGTCAGCAGCTGCGTAGGTTTTTACATACAATGCCCGCTAGTCCGCTGGCATATAGCTTTTTTAATACCTCCCTATCTTGGCTGTAGACAATTGAAAATCGTAATGCTGAACGATTCATCATGTTTTGTAAAGACTGCCTCGTCGTACACTTGCATAGGCAGTTTGTTTTGCCCCTACTCATCCAGCATTGCCACTGTCAATAATAGGGGAACATCAATACGATGGCTATCCTTTAATACTATTCAGTATGTATAGCTGTAAGCAAAGTCTATGTCCGATCTTGTAAAAAGGAGGTTGTTTCTGTTACGGCGCAGACAATAGTGAAATCTTGCAACATATCGTTCACTACTGAGTCAGCTATTCAATCGTTAAGATGCATGCTCTCCCCACCTGAAAAACTTTATACTCAGTATAATACAATTTTCTCTTTGAAGGTATTTATAGTCGCTTATCCCAACATCAGACAATCTATTTTCGCTAGCCTATGCACACATCCTCTACATTATATAAATATTTTCTTTTTTCAGAATATCTTCCCATTTCTGTGCTTTAGTATGATAAAATGTGTACTACTATTCTGTTATCTCGCATAAACAGGCCCGTAAGCAAACAATGGTCTGTTAAAGCCCGATTTGTGCAAACAAACAATTAGCGTAGACAAGAGAATCATCTACGGATTGACGTTGCACTTTATACAACGATAAGGAGTGTACTAGTTTTGAAAATCGTACCATCTAAAAAAATGTCATTATTTACACCAGCAATTTTCGGAGATTTGAAAAATTTTGCCCGTGAGCAGCAAGCAAAGGGCATGACCTTGATTGACTTAAGCTTAGGAAGCCCTGATCTTCCTCCACATGCCAAAATACGTGAGCATCTTTCTTATCGCGCAGGGTTAGCTGAATCTTACGGCTACACACTGACAGGCACACAGCGTTTTTATGAAGCCGTTAGTCGCTACTATAAGCGTCGTAGCCATGTCGATTTACATCCCGCTACGGAAATTATTCAAACTATTGGCTCTCAAGAAGGCCTTGTCCATTTACCGATAGCCTTTTGTGACCCAGGAGACATCGTGTTATCCACAAACCCAGCCTATGTTGCCTATGATGCAGGAATTCACTTAGCAGGGGCAACACCTTATTACATGCCTCAAACGGCCGATAATGGTTATTTACCTGACTTAGACGCTGTCCCAGAAGAAATTGCTGAGAGAGCAAAGCTATTGATTTTAAACTTACCAGGGAATCCTGTACCAGCGATGCCGTCCTTAGCGTATTTTGAAAAAGTCATTGCCTTTGCCAAAAAATATAATATTATCGTCCTTCATGATGCGGCATACTCCGAGTTTTATTTTACAGGTGACGGTCCGATTAGTTTCCTTGCAGCACCAGGTGCAAAAGAAGTCGGCATGGAGATTAACTCCCTCTCCAAAAGCTTTAGTCTTGCAGGAACGCGTATTGCCTATATCGCAGGAAATGCTGAAATGATCGCCGTTATTAAGCAATTAAAATCAAATTTAGACTTCGGTATTTTTGAGCCTATTCAAGATGCAGCTGTCGTCGCACTTGATAACGCAGAAGAAATTACGGAAAGCTTACGTGCCACATTCTCAGAACGTCATAAAACCCTGATGAACGGCTTACAAGCATTAGGCTGGGAAGCCGCACCATCTGATGGTGGAATGTTCGTATGGGCAAAATATCCGTTCGATATGGACTGTACAGAACTAGCCTTTCAATTAATTGAACAAGTTGGCGTTGTAACCGTTCCTGGAACCGTATTTGGTACGGCTGGACAAGGCTATTTACGTTTAGCATTGGTGCAACCAAAGGAACTTCTTCAAGAAGCTGTTGATCGCTTAGCACAAGTGCAATTACTGGCACAAAGCTAGTGCTTTTGAAAAATAATAAACCCTTCTAACCTTGTCTGTTAGAAGGGTTTTACTATGACTATTCAGGAATGTTAAATCCACACATCATTTTCAGCAGTTAGCTCTGATTGTGCTTCGCCTGTATTGACAACCCCCATCGGCTCTACAAGTAGAATTTTACACTCAGAAGCCGCATAAGGTTTATGTTCAACATGGCGTGGTACGACAAACATCTCTCCTTCATTTAAACGCACTTCTCCATCTCTGAATTCGATGATTAGCTGCCCTTCAATGACGATAAACACTTCATCCGTATCATCATGTTTATGCCAAACAAAATCCCCTTGTACTTTAACTAATTTAAATTGATAATCATTCATTTCAGCAATCACTTTCGGAGACCAATGCTCTTGAAACTTAGTTAATTTTTCTTGAAAATTAATCGGTATGTATGTCATGCCCTTTTCCCCCATCCTTTTGATGAATCTACTAATAAGGATAACACACATTAAAAAAACAGCTACTGTCAAACGGCAGTAGCTGTTTTTATCACACATCATATTTTTGATGAACATCATCTTCGTAACGGTTGTAACGCTGTTTAAAGAGCTTGAATAAATGGGTCACCAGCACCTTAAAGATCGCATAGCCTGGAATCCCTAAAATAACACCAGGAACACCGAATAATGAGCCTGCCGTTAATAAGACGAAAATGATCGTAATTGGGTGAATACTGAGTGATTTCCCCATGATTTGAGGAGAAATGAATTTTCCTTCGATTAATTGAACAATCGTCCATACAATCGCCAGCTTAATCAACATCAATGGAGATGTGACAAGGGCAATAATAACGGCTGGTGTAATGGCAATGACTGGCCCCAAATAAGGAACTACACTTGTAATCATCGCTAGGAATCCAAGCAATAAAGCATATTTCATGCCAATGATTAAAAAGCCAATGGTCACCATTGCTCCAATACACATAGATACTAAAATTTGCCCCTGTATGTATGAACTAATTTGCTTGTCCATGTCATGGAAAATTTCAGTGACTTCTTTACGCATACGTGGTGGGCACACTTTCAGCATAAATTTCGGTAATTTTTCGCCCTCTTTTAATAAGTAAAATAAAATGAATGGCACCGTTACAAGTGATAGCACAATACCCGTTAAGGTTGAAAGGAAGCCCGTAATACCTGTGGCCACACCTTGTGCTACATTTGCAGCTGTTTCCCTTACAGTTTTCACCATATCTGTAGTGAAGTTTTTAACCACTTCATTGTAATCAAAATTAATTTTATCTAAATAATCGTTAAAACGTGAATTGTTCAAGAATGCAACGATATTTTGTGTAAACTTCATGAAATACTCTGGGAATTCCTGTGCTAAGTTCGTGAACTGGTCGCGTAAAAATGGATAAACTAACACAACGAGTAGTGTAATGACACCAATAACCGCAACGTAGAGTATTAAAATCCCCCAAATTCTTGGGATTCGCCATCTGACCAAGATCGCCAACAATGGACGCAATAAATAGTAGCCTATGACGGCTAGTACCCCTGGTAAAATCACTACTTCAAATAATACTTGTAACGGGGTAAAGATAAAGGAAACCTGATTAAACATAAAAATAACACATGCAACTAGTAATAAAATCACCAGCATAAATAATAGGTTTCTACCACCTAAAAAACGAATAAACTTGGTTGCTAATAGGCTTGAACGCTCTTTTGGTCTTTCTTTTTCCATATATCCACCCCAATCCAAATGCTCTACCTTTATATTACAGGATAATGTTGGTTTTTGCGAAACATCACTCCAGTGAAATACCTAAAAATTCACTTAAAAAGGCTTTGTTTTGCTCCACATCAATGACGATGGAATCGCCCGCATGACTAAAGTTTTGGAATTGATAGCTGCCTTCGATGGGAATCGTTGCTTTTTCAATGTTGACCTTACCTTTAGATAGCAATTTAAGCACTTGCTGCATTTCCTCAGCAGATGAATAATCGGTTGTTATATAGCCCTGTGCAGCTCCAACAAATTTTGGTAAATTTAACATGTTCGTAGGCGTTAATAGCTCTGTTTTTAAAGCCTCAATGACTTTTTGCTGACGGGCAACACGACCGAAATCTCCTTCAGCATCGTGACGGAAACGTGCATAGCCTAATAGCTCCTGTCCATTTAAATGATGAACACCTTGCTTTAACTCTACCCCAATATTTTCAGACATATCCTTTTCTACATCCATTTCCACACCATTTGGCGCTAAAATGTCCACTAATGATTCAAAGTTTTTAAAATCAATTAGGGCATAATGATGAATCGGTAAGCCAAACATATTTGTCAATGTATCCTTTAATAGCTGTACACCATCTAGGTAGTAAGCGGTATTAAGTTTATAGGATTGATAGCCTGGGATATCTGCGTAAATATCACGCATAAAGGACACAAGCTTAATATCATTGTTTGCTTTATTCCAGGATAATACCATCATCGTATCCGTACGAGATTTTTCCTCGCCACGTGTATCGACTCCTAAAATTAAATAGTTCTCAATATCCCCTTTGATTGTATCTCCAGAAAAATCCTCCTGCGCTACTTTCGTATCATTCGCCAGCTCAAGCCCGCTGCGATATTGCATGACAGCATATCCGACGATGACAATGATACACAGTAATAATAGTGTAAAAATTGCTCTCCCTTTACGTAATTTACGTTTTTTAGGACGTTGGGAGCGTCTCGTATAATCTTGCTCTTCCATAACAACTAACTCCTCTATTTTGATATAGTTAATGTAACGATTGATTAGCTAGAAAGTTTCATTTTGGCAATCAGCTATTCCATGTTTTTCTATCTCATCATTATTTTACACCTAATTACTCAGTTTCGAGCAAAACAATGCTATAATATTTTCACAAAAGAAAGGATGATGTAAATGATCGAAAAAGCTACATTTGCTGGCGGATGTTTTTGGTGCATGGTGAAGCCATTCGTCGAGTGGGACGGTATACATAAAGTGACTTCTGGCTATATGGGCGGCCATTTAGAAAACCCAACCTATGAAGATGTTAAGGAAGGGTCTTCGGGCCATTTAGAAGTGGTCGAAATTGAATTCGATCCTGCTATTTTTAGTTATGAGCAGCTCCTGGATATTTACTGGATGCAAATTGACCCAACGGATGCTTATGGACAGTTCCATGATCGTGGAGAATCCTATACAACAGCTATTTTTACCTACACAGATGAGCAAAAGCAAATCGCAGAGGCCTCAAAAGAAAAGCTTGCCAATAGTGGACGCTTTGATAAACCTATTGTAACCAAAATTCGCGATGCTGAACGCTTCTATCCAGCAGAAGACTATCACCAAGATTATTATAAAAAAGAGACGGAACACTATCAGCAAGATCGTGCCATTTCTGGCCGTGATACATTCATAACAAAGCACTGGGAACAATAATGAAAAGAGGTGCCTCACAATGGAGAGACACCTCTTTCTACGTAATAAGCACTTTTACACGGAAGCTTCTAAAAACGATTGTAATGCGTCAAAGAATCGCTTACCGTACTTGTCAAATTTCACCTCACCAATACCGCTCACCTGTCGTAAATCCTCCAGTACGGCTGGCTTCTTATCACATAAATCACGCAATGTTTTGTCAGAGAACACTACAAATGGTGGCACCTTTTCTTCATCTGCAATCTCTTTGCGCAATACGCGTAAATGTTCGAATAAAGGATCGTTGTCCACCAGCTTCTTCACTGCTACAGCTTCCTTGCGCATAACCTGTCGATTGCCAAGCAGTACTTCCTTGCCATTCGCTGATACATATATGGTTGGGAATGTCCCATGCTTCACAGCAAGTAAACCTTCCGCAATTAAAAATTCAATAAAGTTCGAAACATCCTTTGAGGCATATTTTCCTTTTAAGATGCCATAGGTCGATAAACGTGCAAAGCCAAATTCCGTTATTTTTTGATTTTTGGAGCCAATCAACACCTGAGCCACCATGGTCTTGCCGAATTTTTGTCCCATGCGTACCACACAGGCTAACACCTTTTGTGCATCCTCAGTCACGTCTGTCACTGCTCGCCCATCATTGCAATTACTACAACGCCCACAAGGCTCCTCTGGCTCTTCAGCAAAATAGGATAAAATCGCATTTTGTAAGCAGCCCTCTGTATGGCAATAATCGACCATCGTTTGGAGCTTGGCTAATTCTTGGGCTATACGTGCTTCATCCTGTGTTTGTTCAATTAGAAAACGCTGTGTTTGGACGTCCCCAGAAGCATATAATAAAATACAGGCACTCGGCAGACCATCACGTCCTGCACGACCCGCTTCTTGGTAATAACTCTCCATATTACGAGGCATTTGATAATGCAACACAAAGCGCACATTACTTTTATCAATCCCCATACCAAAAGCATTCGTTGCTACCATAATACGTGCTTCATCTTTTAAAAACCGCTCCTGCTCAGCTATTCGCAAGTCCTCTGACAGACCCGCATGATATTTCGCAACCGCTTCACCAGAGCGACTCAGCATGTCATAAATCGCGTCTACTGCTTTTCGAGTGGCTGCGTAAATAATGCCGACTTCCTGTTTATTTTGTTGTACATAATTTTTTACATAACGTTCTTTATTTTCACCAATTAGTACGGACAGCGCCAAATTTTCACGTGAAAAGCCTGTCATGACTGTCGCTTGCTCATCAATTGTTAGTAATTGGCGGATATCATCACAGACAGCTGGTGTCGCAGTGGCTGTCAGCGCTAAAACCGTGGGCTTTTGTGACCATAGTGTAAACAGCTTTTGAATGGAGCGATAGCTTGGTCTAAAGTCATGCCCCCATTGCGAGATACAGTGTGCCTCATCTACCGCTATTAACGGCACAGGTAAATAGGATAGTGCTTGCAGAAAGGATACACTTTCCAATCGCTCAGGCGCAATATAGAGAAGTTTTAAATAACCTGCGCTCGCTAGTTGCATCGTTTCATCTACTTCCTGTGCCGACAACGTACTGTTAATATAGGCGGCAGGAATGTTCGCCGCACGTAAAGCCTCCACCTGATCTTGCATCAGAGATATAAGGGGGGAAATGACAATAGTTAACCCATCTAGCATTAATGCAGGAATTTGATAGCAAATGGATTTCCCTCCACCAGTTGGCATGACACACAGGCTCGACTGCCCTCGTAATGTTTGTTCTATAATTTGGGCTTGTCCTTGGCGAAAGGCTTCATAGCCAAAATGATGCTGTAGCATTTGTCTTGCTTGCTCCATGCAAAGTTCACTCCTCGTTTGTTAGACGAAGTAGCATGTACTCGCCCTGTTCATTTTTTTCGATTTCATACAGTATGATGGAATGGGCAAGTGCCTCCTGCCCTGCAGCATTCGTCAAAACATATTCCGTTTTAGCACGTAGAATAAGATGCTGGCCTTCTATACGAATAGCTTGAATATCGGTATTAGAGAAATGGATCTTAGCTTGTTTGGAAGCATAATAAGCAACCATGCTATTCAAGGTCTCTTGTAAATCCTCTGTTCCGACAATTGGTTTCATGACACTCGCATCCTGAATGGCCACAGCCGCCTTTAAATGCTTATGGAACGTATCTAAAAACAGCTTGATTTCATCTGTATTATACGCAAACACATTCTCACCATATTGCTCGATTGCTTGCTGTACAGCTTCTTTGTCACCTTGTTCTATATAGGGATATAAATTTTTGGATTGGGACAATCGTACACTGGCTTTCATGCCATCCTCAATCCATTTATCCACGAATGATTGGATTTCCTTCATCGGCAATATGTATGGCTGGGACTCTCCTTGCTGTTGACGATTAAAATATAGTCCAACAATGGCTCCATTTTCAGCCTCCATCACAGGACTTCCTAAAGGCATAGCTTGTTTCACATCTATATAATAGGCCGCTACCTTATCTTGATACTTCTGAATCGTGTAGGGCAAGCCATTCACATAAACGGCTAGCTGATTCAGCTCACCTTCATACGTTTTTGGCACATGCACATTCGCTTTATACGTTACTTGCAGAAGTGCTAGATTATGAGCTGTTGACATGACATGTACGTTTGCTGCCATTAGCTTGTCCTGACCAAACTGAACAAGGGCCGTCGGTTTGGAAGCAACTAATGCACCATTTGTTAAAATATACAGCTGATTATCCTGCTGCTTGATAATAATACCTGCTCCAACACCATACTCTCCGATGACTTTGACCTCTGGGACAATTTTTTCCTCTTGCTTGGTCACTGCCCCCTCTGTTTGAACCTCCGCATTTTTACTTTGAAACCAGCCTGTGCCTATTTGACTGTCACAGCCTGTAACGAGGAAAGCTGTCGCTCCTAACACGAGCATTTTTTTATACATACCTTCACCAAAACTTTCTATTCATCATTCTCTATTATCTATCATAATCAAGGATTTGTGATGTTTCAAGTTTACATAATATTATTATTTCTATAATAATGTTAGGGAAATGCGACAACACCGCTAAATATATTTCATTCTACCTATTATTATTTATGAAATACGAAATTTGCTATGAGGATTGGAGGATAACTGGACCTAAAAATAATTTTCACTAAAAAAGACATGCGCATTGCTTCACATGTCTTCTTCGATTATTTTTTTCTTAACAGTCCTGTCGATACGATAATGCCCACCATCAACAGTAAAAAGATGATATAAGTCCATGTATGATTACCTGTGATATCATAGCAAACCCCGATCATAATGGGAATAATTGCACTCAGCATAAAGCCACCTGATAGCACCATGGATGACCAGCTATTAGCCTCCAGATCATTTTTGGCTTCATCCAGCGGTAACAATAAGCCAATTGGAAATAGACCACTTAGAACAATGCCGATTAATAAAACAGCAAGCCATAAATAGGCACCTGACGTAAGCCATAATAACGTGAAACCAATTAATCCCACAAAGCCTAGTGCCAGTATCCATACCATTCGACTTGGCCATTTTTCCATGAGCATCGGCACTGCAATATTGCCGATCATTTGCACAATAGACATAAACGTCAGCATAGCACTTGCTGTTTCTAGTGATAAGCCTTTATCCTGCAACAGCGGTGTAAGCCACGCCATCATCGAGAAAAACAGCGAGGTTTGTAAGCCAAAGTACAGTAAGATCGCCCAAGCACGTCCAGATGTCCAAGGATTACGAGCATGTTCAGTCGTCGTTATCTTTAGAACTTGTTCATTTTGCTGTGATGGTATGGCCCATAACCAAATAACTAGCGCCCCTAATGCAAGTAGAGCCCATATCCCCAGAGCGACGGTCCAGCTATTGCCGAAAATTTGATAAAATGTCACCGTTAAGGCCGCACTTAATGTAGCACCTACGCCAATGCCGAAGGAATAAATGCCAATCACAGTCGTAAAACGCTGTGGAAATTTTTTCTTAATAAAGGCATTTAAAATAGGACCAATCATCGCAATAGCTAAGCCTGCTGCAAAGCTTGTCACAATGAGCAAAGCGTAGCTTTCTTGTAAAAGGCGTAGTCCATTGGCAAGGATGAGAATAGCCACTAAAAATGTTATGGCGGATTTCGTGCCAACCTTTCGCTGAAGCGGTACAGCCAAAGGTGCAAATAAACCCATACAAAAAACGGGGATGGATGTCAGAAAACTCATACTTGTATTGGAGACATGTAAGGATGTCATCAGTACATTATAAAGTGGGCCAATCCCTGTTACTGCAGGTCTCATATTGAGTGCAACAAAAAATATACTGATGACCACTAGTATAAGTGAAAGGGTCCATTGTTTTTTTGCCATTTATTCAATATCCTCTCTACTGCCACTCAACATTCATTGCTGAAAGAGTTTGTTTATTTATTCCTCTCTCCTTTTACCATGTTTTCGATAGACGGTCAATCTTGGGACAGTTTCTTGAAAATGGCTGTTTTTTATCTTGATTCAGTAGATGTCACATATTTTCAGGTAATTCAATGCCCAATAAGGCGAATGATTCTTTTAAGACAATCGCAACACATGAACAAAGTGCTAGACGTGACGCTTGATATTCATCATCCGCTAATATTTTCTGTTGGGCATAATATTTATTCAATAAACGGGCCAATTGTAAAGCATATTTCGCTATTTGGGACGGGTCAACCTGATCAAAAGACATAGCTACCACTTTCGGAAACTGCTCCAGTAATAAAACAATCGGCCAAGCCTGCTCTCCTAATGGCTGGAAGGTCATCACTTCAGCTGGGGCGTTTGTTTTTTCTAAAATGGAGCAAAGACGGGCATACGTATACTGTACATAAGGACCTGTTTCACCTTCAAAATTCATCATTTGCTCAATCGAAAATTCAATATCATTGAGGCGATGGTATTTCAAATCATTAAATATAACTGCGCCAACCCCAACTTGCTGGGCTACTCGCTCCTTGTTAGGAAGATGGGGATTTTTCTCTTCGATATTACGCTTCGCCGTCGCAATGGCCTCTGCTAGCACATCTGCTAATAACACCACTTTGCCTTTACGGGTCGACATTTTTTTGCCATCCTTGAGCATCATCCCAAATGGGACGTGCTGTAGATTTTTGGCCCAAGCATAGCCCATTTTTTCGATGACTTGAAAAAGTTGTTTAAAATGGAGGGATTGCTCATTGCCAACAACGTAGAAAATCTTTTCTGGCTGGTAATGCTGTTGGCGATACAGGGCAGCAGCTAAATCGCGTGTCGCATAAAGCGTGGCTCCATCTGTTTTCGTCATTAAGCATGGGGGCATTTCCTCCATCTCCACAACATACGCCCCATCTGATTCCACTAGGAGCCCTTTTTCTTGTAGTTCTGTCACAACAGGCATCATTTTGTCATTGTAAAAGGCTTCTCCTGTAAAAGCATCAAAGTGAATTCCTAGCAACTCGTATATTGATTGAAATTCTACTAATGATACATCTCGGAACCATTGCCATAATGCCAGTGCCTCTGCATCGCCATCCTCCAATGCTTTAAAGGCGGCACGTGCCTGTTCAATCAGTGCTGGGTCTTGCTCTGCCTCTTCATGAAACTGCACATAAATCTTTAATAGCTCCTCAATTGGGGACGCTGTAATGGCTTGCTTATCACCCCAATGTTGATAAGCCACAATAAGCTTACCGAACTGTGTACCCCAGTCCCCTAAATGATTGATGCGAATTGCTTGATAACCATTTTTTTCTGCCATATTGGCTAAAGCATTCCCAATGACTGTTGAACGTAAATGCCCCATAGAGAATGGCTTCGCAATATTAGGAGATGAAAAATCTAGGACGACAGCTCCCATCCCCGTTTGATTAGTTCCATATGATTGTTTTGCTTGCATGATGTTGCTTAGCACTTGTTGCGTCACTTTTTGTTGATCTAGAAAAATATTGACATAGCCTCCAACAGCTTGCACACGCTGGATATTGTCATTGTTTAATTGACTTGCTATATCCGCTGCAATAGTTTGTGGTGACTTTTTCCATTCTTTTGCTAAGGTAAAACAAGGAAATGCCACGTCCCCTAGCTCCGAGCTTTTTGGTTTTTCTAATAATGACGCAATATCATCTGCTGTTAATTGATGATTTACTACTTCTGCCATACTTTCAGCGATTTGTTTATTCATCTTGATCCTCCTCCTGTCCAAATAAAAAAGCCCCCGTCTCTAAAATTAGAGACGAGAGCATCATAATCCCGTGGTACCACTCTAGTTGCCATTTAATATGACCACTTTCCATTGTTAACGAGGTGACGCCCCGCTATTCTCTACTACTTGTTCGAGAATCTTCTCCAAAGTGCGCTTCATTCATGGTTTCTGCATTAGGCTCACACCAACCCTAACTCGCTTGCCAGTTGTCCATCAATTACTCTCTTCTTCATCGAATTTTTCTATGATTTTGACATATATTACAGGACTTCCTTATTGGCGTCAACCATTTTTTAAATATAATGTTGGTACTTAGCAATTGACATATCGAGATAATTCGATATATTATTGCGATATGGAACCAATTGAAATTTTCAAAGCGTTATCAAACGAGACTAGGCTAAACATCTTACAGTGGCTGAAGGAACCTGAGAAACATTTCCCAAAAGTGAGTATCGAAGGAGGCGTATGTGTTGGTGATATTCAGGAGAAAGCTCAAACTTCTCAATCAACCGTTTCTCACTACTTAAATATGATGCAAAAGGCTGGACTTCTCGAATCTTTTCGTCATGGTCAATGGACATATTATAAATTAAAAGAAGAAACGATTCATCAAATTGCCTCGTTTCTTGTATCAGATACCCAAAATGATTAAAATTGGGTTTCTGTTTAAAATGGCATATCGATTATTCACGATAAATAGATACGTTATAGTTATTAGGTTTCGTATACATTTGCACAATATATCGAAATTTCTCGATATATTGATATAAAGGAGTGATGTTTTTTGATTATGAATAAAGAAAATGCATTTAGCAATAAACATAAAATTTTAGCCTTCACATTAACCTTATTAACGTTTGTCATGGGAACAAGTGAATTTGTTATTGTAGGATTATTAACGGAGGTCTCTACAGATTTAAGTATACCAATTGCCACAGCTGGTTCCTTGATTTCTGGATTTGCTATCGCCTATGCGATTGGTACACCCATCTTAACCGGTTTTGTTAGTAGATTTGCAAAATATCCACTCATGTTAGTATTGATTTCCCTCTTTATACTTGGAAATATTGTAAGTGCCCTCTCTAGTTCCTATGGTATTTTAATAACTTCCAGAGTTGTTACGGCTGTTGTCAGCGGCGTACTTACAGCATTAGCCATGTCCATAGCGAATGATAGTATGCCAAAAGAAAAAAGATCCTCTATCATTGCTTTCATATTTGTGGGCTTTACCATTGCCAACGTCATGGGTGTACCTCTAGGAACAATGGTTGGACAATGGAGTAATTGGCACATGACATTTTGGTTAACGGCAGCTTTAGGCGGGATTGCCTTTATCATCAGCATGTTTGTGCTACCTCGAAATATCAAAGCAACAAAAAGTTCACTATCAGAGCAATTAAGTTTATTTAAGCAACCTAAAATCATTCTAGCATTCTTCATTCCTGTTTTTACGATTGCTGGAACATACACAATCTATACTTTTATTACGCCCATTTTACAACAAAAACTTGGTATTGAAACGAAATACATAGGTATTGTTCTCTTAATCTATGGCTTCTTTTCAATCTTTAGTAATCTTTTAGCTGGCAAGATTGCTCAGCATAACGGTTTAGGTAGATTGCGCTATACGTTCATTATTCAGGCCATTATCTTATTTACTCTGTATTTTACGATGTCCTCTATGTGGTTAGGGCTACTGACTATTATGTTAATGGCTGTCATGCTATATGCTGTTAATGCAACTGTCCAACTCTACTTCATGGATTTAGCTGAAAGATATTCTCCCTCTGCAAAAGACTTTGCATCCTCATTAACCCCTGTTGCTGTTAATGTGGGGATTGCATTAGGTTCTGCAATAGGAGGATTTGTCGTAGCTTCTGGCAGTCTAGACAAACTTTCGTGGGCTGGTGGAATCTTAGCGCTCATAGCCTCAGTGTTAACATTCATGAGCTATAGATTAAATCAAAAGGATCAAATTTAATACTTCCGTTTAACACTATATGTAAAGGTTGCTTGAAACAAAAGGAGATCTCTGACTGAGTGAGGCTGCCCATAGTGGAAATCAACGGCTTTATATTATTGTAAAATAAAAAAACTGTAGGCAAACGCTCAAATTTTTCGAGCTTGTCTACAGTCTGAAACATTCCTCAAGAAGAGGAATGCTTCTTTTCTACATAATGAATGACATCAGCCATGATGGCGTACATCTCTTTTAATTTTAATTTCTTATTGTCTGAAATTTTCTTTGCTACTTTTTCAGTGACAATTCCTTTTTCCTTTAATGTATCCCAGCTAGTCGCATTGGATTCACCAATGAGGACGTCAGCCAAATATTGAGCCATCTCATCACGTTCAATGGCTTCTTCGCCATTATTATAAACTTTATTGATGACAATTTCGAGCTGATCACTCATACCTGCTGCACTTTCTCCACCAGCTCGTAGCATACTCTCTTTTAACATTTTAGCAAACTTTATTTTTGTCGCCTGGCTGTCCACTTTTAAATCATTATCATAACCACCCACCACTAGGCCATAGTTAATGAGTGTTTGAATAGCTTCATCATACCATTTCCCTTGATATGGGTACTCCATAGAAAATGAATCAACATATGCTCCCTGTTTGTCGAGCTGTTTTCTTAACGTAGCAATTAACTGTTTATCCTTGCTCATATCTCTAAAGGTTACATCCTCTTTCATGACTA
Organism: Lysinibacillus sp. FSL L8-0126; assembly: GCF_038630385.1. Lineage (NCBI taxonomy): Bacteria > Bacillati > Bacillota > Bacilli > Caryophanales > Bacillaceae > Lysinibacillus > Lysinibacillus sp. FSL L8-0126. Next base: position 3,925,745 of record NZ_CP152028.1, read on the forward strand.
GTGCAGCCGCAGTCCCGGCCGCTTCACCTGTCACCATCCCTGTCGGAACAATGCGCGCACTACCTGCCGCCAGTGATGAATACCCTGCAGAGCGTCCAACCACCAATAAGCCATCAATGTCCTTCGGTACTAATGAACGGAAAGGAATAGCATACTGCTTTGGCGCTGCAATGACATACCCATAATCATGCGGCGTTTGTGCTTGCACATCGACTGGATAAGAAGCAATCCCAATGCTATCCCATTGGTCACTATTTTTCCACAGGTCAGCCATCGTTAATTGATATTCCGCCCAAATATGTCTCGTTTCTCTTACATAAAGTTCCTCTGGATAACTAATAATTTCAGCCTTTTCAAACCCTGGAAAATTCGCTTGTAAATATTCTAGAATGTGTAACGTTTCTTTCTTTCCTGCGACAATAGCAGCTTGTTTCGAGTTATCATTTAAGCCATCAATACCAAAAATCTGTAATGCATTAATAAAATATTCATCATCTACACGAGCTAAGTTTAACCCTCTTAATCGTGTACCCTCTTGCAAAGGCTTGTATTCATCATGGAGCTTTGTAAAGCCCCACATCACGGTATGATTCAAATTAGCACCGCCAAACACATCGGATTTAGCCGCTTTTTTTACTTCATCCCAATCGACATTTTTCAAATGCAACATTAATGTCACAGCCATGCGTTTATCTTTTATGCCAATATCTTCTCCTCCCACAAAGAAAGGAACGTTGGACATGGCCGCAAAATCAGCATCCTGCGTGGCATCTATAAATGATTTCCCTGTCACTACATATGTACCGTACTCATTTTTTAATTCCACTGACGTTAATTGTTGTTGATGAACATTCGCTTTCACGACCTCGGTTTGCACCGACAAGGTTAAATTAGGTTCTTCATCGATCAGTTTTTTAAAGGCAGCCTTAGCACCAACAATGCCAAACGCATCTTTCCCTGTCACCAGCTCATGCCATTCCTTAAAAATACCTTCACTAATTGAGTTGTTACGACCATCACGCGGAATATCAAGGAAATTCAACATACCGTATGTAAATAATCCACCTAACTCTTGTCGTTTTTCTACCAATAAAGTTTTAGCACCATTTCGTGCCGCAGCCACTGCCGCAGCTACTCCCTCAGGTTCACCACCAATGACAATGACATCATACTCTGTCTCTATATTTTTGATTGGCTCTGGCTTTTTATACTCATCCACTAATTTATTGTATGCCATAGAGTTCGTCATTTCTTTTATAAAATAGTAGCTTCCAAACCCAAGTAAAACTACTATTACACAAGTGGCTGTCCATAATAAGCCCTTACCCATAAAGTACCTCCGATAACTAATATTTCCACAAACATGTTTATTTTATCATCATTTCCGCCTCTTGGAAGAGCTGAATGTCCTATTTTCTGTGCATCCATATGAAAGCATGTCTGTAAAGCTAACTAAAACGCCTCATCTACGGAATTCTTTGGTTTGAAAGGATTCACCTAAACTCATGAATGTAATCATTTTTTGAGGATTGGATGTTTTTTGTCCATCTGTTAGACAATGCTAGTTGCGAAAACTAGGATGATTGAAAGGAACGATCGGCTAGCAATCAAATCGGGGATGACGTGCCTACACACCAGTGATGATCAGGACGTTGTTTCCTTGAATGTAAACAATCAGCATTATTTTAGTTGATAGCTTTGTGAAGAAGCAAACAATATCCATGTGGTAAAATGATGTCATTTTTCTATTCTTTTGCAAAAACAGTTAATCACACTACAATGTAGACGTCTCATCCTAAAAGAAAGTTACAGCAAGAAAAATTTTAAAAATGTATCTTTATTCAGTTTTTGTTTAACAAAAACTATTGAAAGAACGCCAAACCTTGATTTAATAATGTTTATAGACTATGGAACATATTTCATGCTATACTAGAGCCATTGTAGCTTTGCCAGTAGGTATTGTATTATCAAATGAATCGTTTATCGAAACAAATTCAACACCCTTTTCCTTGAGTTGCTCTGTTAATGTGTATAGCTCTTTGGTGCTTCTTGCTAAACGATCAAGCTTAAATACCACTAAAACATCTCCATTTGTCGCTGCTTTCATTGCATGTTTAAGTTCTTCTCTTTCTTCTTTACGACTAGAAATCTTTTCAACATACATAAGTAGTTCTAAATTTTTTCCTTTAGCGTATTTGCTCTTGCATATCTAAATTTTGATCTTCATTACTTACACGGTTATAACCAATAACTCTTCCCATCATACCCCTCTATTCCATTTACTTATACGTTTTATAGACGAAAACAATATAAAAACAGAGTGTAAACGTTAACTTACACTCCGTCTTCAAATCGTCTACTAAACTACGAGCTTAGACTTCCTTCAGTATTAAATACAATATAAAGATTAATAAAGATACTATGCCAATCTCATATACTATTCGCATAATATCAAGCTCATAAATTGGATAATACTCATCAACTTGGAATTCCTTCGTGTGTAATTGCCATAAAGGAACATACCTTTTATCATAGAATTCAAGATGAGGCCCCCACTTTAATGACACAGGTACGAACAATATACCAATGCAAAAAATTATTATGAAATAGCCAGAAAGTAAAATTTTTTTCAACAACACCAAACTCTTTCCTGTATATTTTATTATTTACATAATATACCTTAAAAGTATATTATAATATGAGTGAAATACAAAAAGGAGGGATAGAATGTTAAAAAAACTTTTGGTTCATTATTTTTAGCGTCTATTTTTTGTTTTTCAATAGTTCCAACATCTTTTGGGAATACCTCTTCATCCGATTGTAAGATAGATGGTATGAATTCCAAAATAGTCGGCAGTTTTTTGTATTACTAATTCGTCATGTTTTTCAGGAATATAGTTTTCACCAAAATTTGTTAAACTATTAAACTCACTTTGACCATAGTCATATACTTCTTTAGCAGTTAAACTTATTTCTGGATTAACGTATTCAGTAGCATATCTTTCTGAGGCAGGAACATCTTGACTTGTCCTTTCTATTTCTACATTATTTAGTTTATTAATTGTTTTTTTCCCATCACTATACTTACTGTATGCACCATACACAAGATATGTAGTTCCACAAGCAACTATAAATAATAGTCCAGCTATAGTTATTAAAAATTCAGGTTTTATAAAGCTTCCTAAAATACAAAATATTAACTAAAATAACTATATCATACAAAGGAGTATTTCCCTATAAATGTTCTATAAGAATGGATCTATATATTTAATATTTATAAAGATGAATTTTATATTGATACATTTCAGCTATTTTTTTCAATTTTTAAGTAAAATTAGTGTAGAAACATTTTATAATCTATCGTTATCTTTCAAATTCCCAAAAAGAAAGGAGCTTCAAACCAATATAAAAAAGAGAACCTTAAAAAGGCTCCCAGTGAATTCAATTTCATTTCAATATTTTATTTCAATAATCTAATTACAAATTCAATAGCATTTTTTATAACGCTTGCCTAATACATATATTCATTCATTTCATACTCATAATAATATCAGGAGCCGAACCCGCGTCCAGAAACTCAAATACTTCAGCTTCTACGCGTGTAATTTGCCTATTTACGATTCACGTAACATTATGCCGACACTAACTGCTGCAAGCGATTGAGAACTTTCATACTTATCTATTTAACGATTTTCTCCACTAGGGAGTATTACACATTTACGAACTTGGTTCAAAGACCTTACTGATTCCATTGTATATCATTTGTTTATTAAATGAAATCGTTTCGTGAACTACTTCATTTGGTGGTGTGAGTATAACAGGTCACATATTACTAGAAAGATAACCTATCGTATTATCGGAAACTACGCCCCCTAACAGAAGCTCCAATCAATACTAGAATCAACCTATAAGTTCATCAAAAATCGAATCAACCTCACTCTTAGAAATACTTTATATTTCTTTCCGTAATTTAAAATGATCCGTTAGCTAATTTAATAGTTCATTAGATATTTAATATACTTAAATATTGGAATATATATCTAGATAAAACATCATTAAATTGATATTATGATTTATATACGTAAAATACTATATAATTCTATTTTTTACAATGAATATTTGAAAAACCATTTGAAAAAGGATGTTCTTTATGAGAATTAGACATAATATTTCATCATTAAACACTAAAAACAAGTTAGAAATTAATAGAGAAAAAACTAAAAAAAGCTTAGAAAAGTTATCTTCAGGATTTAAAATTAATCGAGCTGGGGATGATGCAGCTGGTCTTGCTATTTCTGAAAAGATGAGAGGACAAATTCGTGGATTGAATATGGCTGGAAAGAATATTCAAGATGGTATTTCTCTCATTCAGACAGCCGAAAGCGGTTTGAGTAATATTCAAGACCCCAACCTTCAACGACTTAGAGAACTTGCTATACAATCTTCTAACGACTCTTTGACAGATGCCGATAGACAACTTATTCAAAAAGAAGTTGAACAGATTAAGCAAGGTATTAATGATATTGCTAATAATACTGAATTTAATGGGATTAACTTATTAAATAGTACTGTAGAGTCAACTCAAGATACAAAAGAAGCAGGTTATGAGTGGGAAGTTTTTGAAACTGGTTTTTCTAAACCAATATCTGGGGTAGTAAAATATGGAGAAAAATATCTTGCCACAGGGGCAGATGGAAATATCTTATCATCTCTAGACGGAGTTAATTGGGACATTATAAATGTTGGTGTCACTCGTGATTTCTATGATATTATTTCAAACGGTTCGCAACTTGTTGCTTTTGGTCATGGAATTCTTTTCATCTCAAATGACGGTATAAATTGGAACAAACAGAATCCTCCTATGCTTGAAGGATATTCTAATTATCAAATAAATAACGGAATTTGGGACGGTAGCGAGTTTAAGTTAGTTACTGATAAAGGACATACATTATCATCAGCAGATGGTATAAATTGGATTGAATCTCCTATAGCTAATGGAGGTTTTTTTAAAGACATAACTTACAATGGAAATATTTATGTTTCTGTAGGGAATAATGGTAATCTAGCAACTTCAAATGATGGTATAAGTTGGATTCAACGTGATTCGAAAACTACAGAAGATTTAAACGGAATTGAATGGTTAGATAATAAATTTGTAGCAGTGGGATTAAATGGTACTTTAGTCTCTTCAGTAGACGGTATTAATTGGAATCTAGAGACACCTCTAGATACATATCGTTTTGATACAATCTCAAAAAGTAATAATTCTTTTATTATTGGAGGACTTGGCTTAGGTTCACAGAAAAACTTTTATATTTCTTCAGATGGGGAAAAATGGGAAAGTTTAGACGTAATCAATAACTCGACATTATTAGATATTGAATATAATAGTGCTAATAATGAATTTATTGCTACTACATATGACGGGAAATTCTTACTCTCAAAAGCTCGCTATCATACAAATGATTCATTAGATAAAATTATTTTACAGATTGGTGCAAACTATGGGGAAGGGTTCGCTATTGATCTTTCTGATGTTAGAACTACAAAACTAGGTATAGATAATATTGACCTTTCAACAAGGTCAGGTGCAGAAACTGCAATTTCAAAGATTGATGTAGCTATAGCGAAAGTATCTTCAGAACGAGGTAAATTTGGAGCATATCAAAATCGACTTGAACATAACTATAGTAATGTAATGAATACATCTGAAAATCTTCAATCAGCTGAATCTCGTATTCGTAATGCCGATATAGCGAAAGAAATGATGAATTTTACTAAAAATAATATTTTGATGCAAGCATCACAAGCAATGCTTGCTCAAGCCAATGAGCAACCAAATAGCGTATTGCAATTACTTCAATAATAGAAGAGGGTTTTTAGAATAGCCCTCTTTTATTAATCAATAAATTAATAATAAAAGAATGATTTTATATCTTCTTGTCTATTACAAAGAGGACTTGATATCCAGATCCTATTTTCATATCAAATATTTCTCCCATTAAATTGTTATAATGGTAATTATATTTCTACACCATATTTTCATTCAATTGCAACATCTACTATTTTAATGTCTTAGTAAAATAAAATATCATACAGATTTTCAATATCTTTCTTAGCATTATCATTATAAATTCCTCTTAAATTCTACTCATTTAAGAAGTTAAAACTAAATGTATCCGAATAGATATCTCCAATAAGTTCATAATCTTGCTTATAATACTCGACACCACTAAACCTTCTAAATTTACCAAGTGAAATAAATATAATCTTTCTCACTCCCGCTTTTAGAAGTAAGTTCCTTGCCGTTTCAAAAGAGGTTCCATTAGTTAAATAATCGTCGATAATACATACCGTCTTTCCCTTAAGTTTATTCCCTTTTTTAAAATACGGATTCAACTTTATACTTGTGAGATGTCTGTCACAATACAGTCTTTCATTGTTGTCTCTTATAGTATGACTTTTTACTAACCTAGTATGTCTTACTAATATATTTTCTTTTTGCTTTTTCCCCATTAAAATTCTAGCTCTTTCCTTTACAGCAAATAAATCATCATTATATGTACCCGAAGACGAAGGCATTACGCCCCAAATATCAACATCCTTAAATTCTTCAGTATAAATAAGTGATGCTAAAAAATGATAATCCAAAGCTGCAAAGTATTTACCCTTCCCATATTTAAGCAGACTTCGGAAACCTTCTACAATAGTTCTTTCATCAGCAGTAACATTACCTTTCGTGTTTGCAGGTCAACATCAATTTCAAGATATCGCTCTGTAACTACTAACGAACTACGACCCAAAGCTTTACTTATAACTGCTACATTAACCCCTTTACGACATAGATTCGTTGCATAACTTCTACGAATGTTGTGTGGTTTGATAGTTTTTTAGACCATATTTTTTAGCATAATGGTATAGACGTTTAGATATGGCATTATTATGAGCATAAGGATTTAAAGTGGTTTTACCTGACTTTGTAATAAAAACGTAGTCATTCTTTTCTTTATAGCGTTTTCGTACTACATCATTTTGCTGAATTAACCTTTTTAATAATGCGAATAATTCATCATCTAACGGTAACTTCAATACTTTGTGATTCTTCATGATATCACCAGATAAAACTAGCATTTTATCCTCAAAATTAATATGCTCCTCTTTTAAACTTGCTAAAGTATTTATCCTAGTACCTGTCCTATAAAGTAAAAGCACAACAATAGCATCTCTAAAACGATTAATGTTGTTGTATCAATTACTGATAATAAAATCTCTAGCTCCTTTTCTTGTGCTAATTGCTTCGTTTTTTTATCTACTTTAATTTTAATGTCTTTCCAAAATTTCTCTTTAATCCAACCGTTCTCATAAAACCTTGTAAAAATTGCTGAAATAAATCTAAATCTATTCGCTTTTGTTGTATTATCTAAACCATTAAGCGACTCTAACCATTCTATAAGCCCCTCTTTATTAATGTCGTCCACTGTCTTAAGTTTTAATAACTCTACATATTTATTTATGGTGTGATTATATGTTAACAAGGTTTTATGCCTTAGTCCTTGCAGCTTCATTTGACGGTTAACTATTTCGATTGCTTGTCTTATGGACAATGGATTAGGCTTTTGCACTTTTACCTCTTCCTCAGCTTGCAAAGTTTTTAAATTTGCCTTAAAAACTACATCATCTATTCTTAATTCTTTTATCTTCTTAGTTATTTAACATCTTCCCTTCAATAAAAATTAGAGGTAAAACATTTTTATTTACTACCCTGTTCTTTACCTTAGAAACGTTTAAATACAAATGGAACATTTTGATCAATCTATTTTTTACATTACTCCCCGTACCTCTTTCACTCGTTCAATACATTCACATTCCGCCAAACCTTGATTTAATAATGTTTATAGACTATGGAACATATTTCATGCTATACTAGAGCCATTGTGAAAAAAGGAGGAACTTGCATGATTCAAGTTAGTAATGTAGGTCTTCGCTATGGCGATCGTAAACTATTTGAAGACGTAAATATAAAATTCACACCAGGAAATTGCTACGGTTTAATTGGGGCAAATGGTGCTGGTAAATCAACATTTTTAAAAATCCTTTCTGGTGAAATTGAAGCCCAAGAAGGTAACGTATCAATGGGCAAGGACGAACGTTTATCTGTCCTAAAACAAAACCACTTTGAATACGATGAGCATACAGTGCTCGACACAGTTATTATGGGGAATAAACGCCTCTATGATGTAAAAACGGAAAAAGACGCTATCTATGCAAAGGAAGACTTCTCAGATGAAGATGGCATGCGTGCAGCCGAGCTAGAAGGTGAATTTGCCGAGCTAAACGGTTGGGAAGCTGAATCAGAAGCTGCAACATTATTAAACGGTTTAGGTATCTCAGATGATCTTCATTACATGCTAATGGGCGATCTTGAAGGTTCTGACAAAGTCAAAGTTTTACTTGCACAGGCACTATTTGGTCAGCCTGATGTCCTTTTACTCGATGAGCCTACCAACCACCTTGACTTAAAGGCAATTCAATGGTTAGAGGAATTCCTGATTAACTTTGAAAATACAGTCATCGTAGTATCCCATGACCGTCACTTCTTAAACAAAGTATGTACACATATTGCGGATTTGGACTTCTCTAAAATCCAATTATATGTAGGTAACTATGATTTTTGGTATGAATCTTCTCAATTAGCGCAAAAAATGGCGCAAGATCAAAATTCGAAAAAAGAAGAAAAAATTAAAGAATTACAAGCGTTTATCGCACGCTTCTCTGCGAATGCTTCTAAATCAAAACAAGCAACATCTCGTAAAAAAATGCTGGATAAAATTGAGCTCGATGATATTAAGCCATCAAGCCGTAAATATCCATTTATCAACTTCCAAATCGGTCGTGAAATCGGTAATGATGTACTGACAGTAGAAGATTTGACAGCAAGTCATGAAGGCGCAACATTATTCAAAGACATTCGCTTCTCTATGAACAAAGAAGACAAAATCGTTTTACTTGGTAGCCCAATGGCGAAAACAGCCCTTCTTGATATCTTAATGGAAGAAAAAGAAGCAGATGCTGGATCATTTAAATGGGGTGTCACAACATCTCAAAGCTACTTCGAAAACGATCATGACAAGTACTTTGAAGGTTCTGAGAAAACATTAGTGGAATGGCTACGTCAATATTCTCCAGACGATGAAACAGAAAGCTTCCTACGTGGATTCTTAGGACGTATGCTATTCTCTGGTGAAGAAGTGAAAAAATCCCCTGCTGTTCTATCAGGAGGCGAAAAAGTTCGTTGTATGTTATCAAAAATGATGCTTGCGACAGCAAACGTGATTTTACTTGATGAACCAACGAACCACCTTGACCTTGAATCCATTCAAGCATTGAACGAAGGCTTAATTCGTTTCAAAGGTGCCATGATTTTCACATCACATGACCATCAGTTTATCCAAACAATCGCCAACCGTGTCATCGAAATCCGTGAAGACGGCTCAATTTTAGATAAACAATTAACATATGATGAATTCTTAGAGTGGAAAGACAGCCAAGGCTTAAGCTAATTTCTACCAAAAATCCTCTACCAGCATTAGGTAGAGGATTTTTTTGTAGCGGATGCTGTCATAATTTATAGAATGCTATTAAGATACAAAAGATGATTTAGGAGGGGCAAAATTGCAATTATTTCGGATGTACACGGAAATAAAACAGCATTAGAGGCAGTGGTAAAGGACATTTGATTAAGAAAGATTGAAAGAATTTTTTGTTTAGGTGATAATAACTAGTTTTGATCGAAATCTTGAAAAGCCCCTGATACATCCACTCCCCCACGACATGGAGATTTGCTTGTTCTGCTGATAATTCTCTACCTCTTCCAATTTCCATAATATAGCTTTTGATTGATTTATTATAAGAAAAGCTTATTGAAACGATTTCTTAGGAGGGGCAAAAATAAAAGAATGGTAAGAAGCTGGATGCTCCTACCATTCTTTTCATCCACGATTACTCGATTTTTATTCCTCCACCTTTTTAAACGCTAGTACGGCATTATGACCTCCAAAGCCAAAACCATTGGATAACGCAATATTGACAGGTTGTTGCAGTGCCTTGTTCGGCACATAGTTTAAATCACACTCTGGATCTGGTGTTTCGTAATTAATGGTTGGCGGAATGATGCCTTCCATTATACTTTTCAATGTAACAATGGCTTCGATGCCCCCAGCCGCTCCAAAGAGATGCCCTGTCATCGATTTTGTAGAGCTCACCTTTAAGTGATAGGCATGTTCACCAAAGACACTTTTAATTGCCTTTGTTTCGGATTTATCGCCCTCTGGTGTACTAGTACCATGCGCATTAATGTAATCGACAGTCGATACATCTATATCGCCCATTTTTAAGGCTAATTTCATCGCATTGGCAGCGCCCGTATAATCAGGTGCTGTAATGTGGTAAGCATCTGTTGTGACACCATAGCCTACAATCTCACCAAGAATCGTTGCGCCCCTTTGTTTGGCATGTTCATATTCCTCTAAGAATACGATGCCAGCTCCTTCTGACATGACAAAGCCATCTCGCTCACTGTCGAAGGGACGGCTTGCTTTTGCTGGCTCATCATTTCTGGTGGACATTGCTTTCATTCGTGAGAAACCTGCAAAGCTAAGTGGATTGATGGGCGCCTCTGCTCCACCTGCTAAAATGCCATCCGCATAGCCATGTCGTATAGCTAAGAAGGCTTCTCCAATCGCTTGGTTTCCTGTTGCACAGGCTGAGACAGGTGAAAAGCTTGGCCCTTTAAAGCCCGTTTGTATCGCTAGTATTCCCGCGGCCATATTGCTAATCATCATTGGCACCATGAATGGGGACACCCTTCTAGGCCCATTATCGAGCATTGCCTGATGATTCTCTAAAATCGTCTCAATACCACCAATGCCTGAGCCAACATAAACACCTAGACGCTCCTTATCGATCTGCTCCATATTTAAATTGGCTTGCTCTAAAGCTTGTTGAGAAGCGGCAACTGCATATTGCACAAATAAATCATACTTACTGATTTCTTTTTTATCCATATACTGTGTTGCGTCAAAATCTGTAATCGTCCCTGCAATTTGCGTATTAATACCGCTGAATTGCTCTCCTTGAATTTTTTGAATTCCTGATTTCCCAGTTTTTATATTCTCCCATAGGGCTGAAACTGTATTCCCTAATGGAGATACAACACCATATCCAGTCACAACGACTCTTCGTACCATGCACATCTCTCCTTCTTATTTAGAAAATTATTTTAATAACGCCTTTAATTGCTCCAGCATTTTTACAAAAAAGGCTTCTCCTAAAACGCGTTTATATTGTAACGCACCCTTTGTACTAGAAATAAGCAATATGGCTAGAGACTCTAAATCATCCGTCGCTTGGAGTGCACCCTGTTGTTTGGCTTCCTTCAATAGGGCTATAAAAACATCGATTTCCATTTGACTAAGCTGTTGTAGCTTGTCTTGCATCCGTTGTGGTAATTCTTGATAATCTGCCTGTAAAGCTGAAATAGGACAAACACCCTCTTTTTCTAGGCATTTTACTCGTTGCAAAATAAAAGCAAAAGGTTTTTCCTCCACTGGTATAGCGGAATCTTGAATCGTTTTATACGTCCCTTCTAGCCCTTGTTGAATCCTTTCGCAAACCGCAACTCCTAAGTCTCCTTTCTTTTCAAAATGATAATGAATACTTGCCTTCGTAACGCCAAGCTCTTTAGCTAAATGGTCATAACTAAATGATGTGAAACCTTTTTCCTGAATATGCTTCAATGATAATTCTATAATTTGCGTTTTTCTATTTGTCATGGTTTTATACTAACTTACTAGTAGGTAAGTGTCAATTTTTAGAAATACAGCAGATAAATGATTTATCTGCCGCTTGCATAATTATTGCATTTCTTTTGTTGGTCCCATCACACCAGGTACTGGTAAACCAGCTTGACGTAGCAGAACCGTCATTTGTCCACGATGATGTGTTTGATGGTCGATCAATACACGTAATAAAGCCCCTTTTGGCATTGGCGCTGTAAAGCCATCGACTACCTCTAGTAAATCTTCGTTAGAAAGCTTTGCCACTTCCTCTTTAATACCGTTGGCAATATTTTCATAGGCTGTCACAATGTCAGCAGCTGTCGTTGGTACGGGATCTTCTTGTCGAATCGTTGGCACCTTTAAGCCTGCCAGATAACTAAAATAGCCTGCAGCCCCAACTAAATGCCAGCCTAGCCAGCCAAGTGTACTGTGGCCCTCCACAATATTTTGATTTAGCTTATCATCTGTTAGAGCCTGTAATACTTGCAGTGTTCCTTTAGATGCATTCGACCATTCCTGTAAAAAATCATCAATTTGTCTATACATATCTTTGCCCCCCACTCTTCAACTTCATTTCTATCATAGTTAATTTTCCCATGGGAGACAAGTTTCTGATTATAGTTTACATAATATAATTATTTATATTAACCTCATATCACTCGTATAACGTCTCGCATTCACGTATAATGAAAGAAAATAGCGAAGGAGTATGCCTATGAGACACTTTGTCCTAGTATTTTCTCTTGCATTTTTACTCACCGGTTGTAATGAAGAAGGAAATGTAGAGCCCACGCCAACTGCGGAGGACAAACAGCCTGTTGAGCAGAAACAAACATCGCTTCTCTCCTATTTTCCAGCTGATGGGTCTACGGCCTATTTTCAAGGAGAAGGAAATGAGTTTGCTAGCTTCACACTGCGTACAACCTATCTCGATCCACAGCATATTGCACAAATAGAGGATAATGGTGGTGTGACTCTCTTAAAAATCTATCGCATAACGGATACAAATATTGATCTTGTCTATCGGGAACCAGTTGACAGCAATCCAAGTTTGCCAAGTGCAGCAGAGGCAGCTTCTTATCCTGTACTGGAAACAATTCTTCAAAAGCCATTACAAGTTGGGACAAGTTTTCAAGGCTGGACCATTCAATCAACGACCGCCACTGTTGATACAGGAACAAACATTTACCAAGATGTGATCCAGCTAACCCGCTCTAAAGATCAAATGACGACGACCAAATATTTTGTGAAAGATATAGGCCTAATTCGCATAGAGGATACGATGGTGACAGATCAAGATGAACCATTTGTTGTAACATCCACCTTGCAAAAAATAGAATAGTTTGATGATAACAGGCGTCCAGCTTGGGCACCTGTTATTTTAGCTTAGGGGGTCTTATATGAGTGACATACATAATGCAACATCCAAGCAAGAAGAATTGACGGAAGAAGAATTCATTGAACTCGTACTCGAAGAACAACAAAAAGCATTAGCACAAGAACGAGAAGAACGGCTTCATGGAAAAAAGCCCAAAAAACAAAAACCTCTTGTGCGCTGGATGGTGTGGGGCATGGCAATGGTCCTATTTTTCAATACATTCGCCTTGGTTTTTCAAATTTATTCCATTCCAGCGATTGAATTCATCAAAGTTTCAACCCGGCTCTCGGCACAAGAGGATATACAAACCTATAAAAAGGCAGTCGTTGAAATCTCGACTGGCTCTAGCAAAGGCACTGGTTTTGCCATTTCTCCTGACGGGCTTATTGTCACCAATGCCCACGTAGTAGAAGATGCCACTTCATTATCTGTTGTATTTCCAGACGAGGGATTGATGGAGGCAACGTTAATCGAAAGTTATCCAGCAGTAGATTTAGCTCTAGTACAAGTGGAGGCCGAGCAACTCCCCTATCTCCCACTAGCAGAAGATCCACCTTTTTCTGCGGATGAACATATTTATTTTATTGGTAACCCTCTCGCCTTTACAGGTATTGCGAATGAAGGGACACTACTAGAATCCATTCAATTAGAGGATTGGCAGGAGCCCGTTATGATGCTGAAAGCCCCGGTTTATCGAGGGAATAGTGGTAGCCCTGTAATCGACCAACAGGGGAAGGTCATTGGCATTATCTTTGCGACGATGAAACATGAGCCGATTGGTCGTGTCGGCCTGTTCGTACCCGTTCAACAGCTCCATCATTTACTAGAAGCGCAACATAAAAAATGAACCTGTGGTAAGCAGGTTCATTTTTTCGGGGAATATAGTTTACATAATAATATTATTTATCCTTACTTTCTTGCTTCACAAACTGAGCGATTGGCGATTTCACAGGAATCTTACTGACTACCTCATCACTCACTTCTGCAACTTTTTGTAGCACATGTAACAGCTTATCATCCCCCGTCCAATGCTTTTCCACTACTTCTGGCCCCAATTTATTGATGATCGTATTAATCACAAAAGTCGCCAACACCACATCATCTAAGTAGCCACCAAAGCCTAATAATCCCTCTGGCATTAGATCAATCGGTAGCACAAAATACGCAATAGAAGCCCCTATTAAAGCTCGACTTTTCTTATCTACACCCGCATCGGTTACTGTTTTAATTAATAAATGAAATAAATCAGGCACAAACATTAAATAAGGCGCAAATTTATTCTTTTTCCCCTTCTTCGATCCAAGAAAAGCTACTAATTTCATACGCAACTTCTGATAAAAATCTTGCTGCTCCTGTTCCTCAGGCAATTTTTCTACATTCTGCAAATCCATCTGCCTCCTTCATTATTACAAACAATCTAGAATTTTTTCCATGGTATTCGCTACTATTAAGTGCAGTCTTTTCTCTACTAGCTCGGTTGCCCTTCAATTTTGCGGGCTATCCTTCGCTTTGTGTGGTCTATCCGCTACTTTCATAAAGCTATCCTTCGCTTTACGCAGTCTATCCGCTACTTTTGCTATTCTATCCACCGCTTTGCTCAGATGCTCTCCATTTTTGCGGGCTATCCTTTGCTTTGAAGATTCTATCCACTACTTTCATAAAGCTATCCTTCGCTTTACGCAGTCTATCCGCTACTTTTGCTATCCTATCCACCTCTTTGCTCAGTTGCCCTCCAATTTTGCGAGCTATCCTTCACTTTACAGATTCTATCCACTACTTTCATAAAGCTATCCTTCGCTTTACGCAGTCTATCCGCTACTTTTGCTATTCTATCCACCGCTTTGCTCGGATGCTCTCCATTTTTGCGAGTTATCCTTCACTTTACAGATTCTATCCACTACTTTCATAAAGCTATCCTTCGCTTTACGCAGTCTATCCGCTACTTTTGCTATCCTATCCACCGCTTTGCTCAGATGCTCTCCAATTTTGCGGGCTATCCTTCACTTTGCTCATTCTATCCACTACTCTATATATAACCTAAATAATGATTTGTAATCCCTTAAACTTTTAAATGCTACAAAAAAAGACATCCTATTTGCATAGGATGTCTGGGTTTAACGAAAGTATTTTTTAATTACTGAGAATTAAAGTTTAGTTACGTTAGCAGCTTGTGGTCCGCGGTTGCCATCTACAACTTCGAATTCCACTTTTTGACCTTCGTCAAGTGTTTTGAAACCTTCGCCTTGGATAGCTGAGAAGTGTACGAATACGTCGTTTTCACCTTCAACTTCGATGAATCCAAAACCTTTTTCTGAGTTAAACCATTTTACTGTACCTTGTTTCATTTAAGAAAACCTCCAAAAAATAAAAGTGAACAATATGTAATTTCTTCAAGGAATGAAAAAAATTCACATATTACAAAGAGTACCGAACTAACGCGATCACTTTTTGTAATATGTGAATTCATGTTTCCGGTGAAGCAATTAAATTGTTAACCTAAGTATAACCGCCATTCATAATTTTGTCAAATAAAGAAATTGTTTTTTTACTTTATTTCAAAATCTTTTTACAACTCTTCGATTTTACAGGCAATAATGCCATGATAAACTTGTGCATCGTCATCACAAGCCTCACAATAGAAGCTTTCGTCATCAGACCAAAAAGCCCAATACTGCCCTTCTTTCGTCATTTCATTGTCATGAGAAGAACGAAAGTGTGCTAATTTTTGCTGTAATGCACTTTCAAAAAGCTCCTTCGTTTCAAATGTATCTTGTGTTTGAATAAAAGCTTCCCAGCCTTCAAATTTCCACCAAGGCTCGTAGTCCGCTTTCATGTAAATAATTGTATACATATTTGCCCATTCCTTGCTGTCATTAGATAATTTCATTTTAGCAAACACATCTGAAATGTCTATTAAAACCACCTGAATTATGCTATTATTACCTTATTATACATACTTTTTGGGAGGAATTTTTATGTTTTCAAGTATTCGACCTAAAGCAGAGTTAGAAGAGCTTCTAAAACGTGGTACGGATTTGCATGCAACAGGCCGATTCCATCAAACACTGGCATTCAACCATTTTCATTCACAGGATGAGGAGCATTTGAGGACACTCTATCAAAAGCTAAAAGATATTACCCCCTCCATGAATGCCATTTTTCATCATTATTTAAGCGAGATATCCCCTACCTCTCAATTAACCATTAGTGAAGAAAATATCAATCAATACTTAACACAATTTTTCTTAGCAACACGTGATGATAATTATGTAGACGAAACTGTCAAATTTTTCAATCTATTTCGCAAGCATCAATATGAGCCTGGTAAACTAATTGTCGTATTTAATCAATTCGCATTTTATATTACGACATATATTTTACACAATTTTGGTATCAAGCCGAATAAGGCATTTCAATTTATGAAATCATTCCAATCCGCTGTCAATGTCGATCAAGAATTATTAGTGGAAGTCTTGACGGAACGCATTATTGAAAATGTAGTGGGCGAAGTATCCTCTTTAATGGATGTTAATGCCAAAATTATGTACATGAAAGATTTGGTCTTTAGCTTAGATAAACAAAATGAGGAAATTCAATCCTCCACTGCTGCAACAGAACAGATTGCCGCTTCTATTAATGAGGTAGCGCGTATGTCTTCTCATATATCTGAGAAAACGACTGAATCTGTTGACCATGCAACGCAAGGGAAAAATGCGATTGAGCATGCCTTATCAGAAATTTTTAAAACGGAAGAAACGTTTACTTCTATCGTAGAATCATTTTCAGAATTGCAAAAGCGGGTAAATGATATTGAGCAGGTTGTCACGTTAATCAACCAAATTGCAGATCAGACGAATTTACTTGCTCTCAATGCCTCCATCGAAGCCGCACGTGCAGGTGAACATGGAAAAGGCTTTGCGGTCGTAGCACAAGAAGTACGAAAGCTAGCTGAAAACACGGTCTCTGCTCTAAGCGAAGTATCTGCGAATGTTCATCATTTAAAGAGTTATTCCAATGATGTGTCTCATTCCATTACAGAAACGACAGCCATCATTAAAGAAGCTACTGTCGAGGCAAAAGATTCATTACCATTATTAAATGCCATTGTGCATGCGATTGAAGGCATTAATTTAGATGTTACAAATACAGCAGCCATTTCACAACAACAAGCAGCTGCAATTGATGAAGTCTCTGCGAGAATGATTGAAATTTCAAGTTTGCAGGAAGATATTCGTGATTATAGCCATAATACATCCAGTGACATTCATTTATTAGGGAAAGAAATTAACCGTTTCCGTAATGATATTATTGCCAACAATAATGTGCAGCTTTCATCTATTGCTCTTTTACAATTATCGAAGGCTGATCATATTTTATGGAAATGGCGCATTTATAATATGTTCCTTGGCCTAGAAAAAGTGGAACCAAGCGATGTTTCTTCTCATCGAGATTGCCGACTTGGCAAATGGTACACAGCGCCACGGACAGTAGAACGTTTCGGCCATTTACAGGACTATCATGAGTTGGATGGCTATCATTTACGTGTCCATGAATCAGCGAAGCTTGCTGCAGAAGCCCATAAAGCTGGCCATATCGAGCAAGCCGATGTCCATTTAAAGGAAGTAGATGAGGCATCTAAGCATGTTCTTTATTATATTAATAACTTAATTGCCTATTTAGAAAAAGAACGTGTCATGCAATAAACGGAGAGGCTCATCCCTCCCCCCCATTAGCTAGGAGGTATTCCCTTGAACAAACGAGCAAGTATCAAATTTTTTGGTGATGTTTACGGCACAGGCTACCGTTTTTTCATCAAACAAAAAGCTATTGAATTAGGGTTAAAAGGCTACTGCCGATTGAATGACGCAGAGCAAATTGAAGTGGAAGTGGAAGGCTCTGAAAAAGCGCTTAATGAATTCCTCCTTTTTGTCCAAAAAGGCGTCAGCCCTCAAGCTGATTCCAATTCATTTTCATTAGAATTGTTTGATGAGTTAAAAGGATATGTACGTATGGAGTCAGACATTGTTTAGTCTGGCTCTTTTTTTTGTACTGTTATACGGGACGTCAAAAAGAGTAAAGAAAGCATTCCCTTTTCGCCATACATTGATATGAAACATTCCCCAAAACTAGGAACATCTTTTCATTTGAGCGTTATTTAATGTTCGTAATAGTCAACAACATACTAATCATATATTCCCCATTCAAATAAAAAATAATGACTATCAGATTTTCCAAATATATAATCATATGTATGTCCCTTTTTTATTTGAATAATTTCGACATTATTCAATCTAGTTAAAAGTTCTTTTACAATGGCCTCTTGAGCATTAAGGTATGCTAACTCATTTTTAAATCTACTGATAAAATCATCTTTGTTCACTAACTCCATATAACTGTATTTTTTGGGGTAATACTCATTAATCCAGCCCATTTCTAACGCCGTTATCCATTGTTCATCTGAAGGGTCTGGGTCATCATTAACTTCCCACTCCTCTCCATCAAACAATTCCTTTTTAAAGATCGCTGAAAATGCCTCTTGAATAGTATCAAATTGACTTTTTTCTGCAAATATTAAATCGACTTGCATAACATAGTTATCTCTAAATTCATATACATCAAATGATAAATTCGATAACCTTACATTAGCAATTTGTCTCGCAAATAAATTGTGATCATCAAGCAACTCTTGAATATCTTTCTTCATCAAATAATCTCCATACCTTTCTTCCTACTTCTATTAAATTAATACTACACCGCATTATTGTAAGAACTATAAAAGGCAACAAAAAGCCACGTTCAGACTTCTGACGATTATTTAATTTTTATTTTTTGAATCGTCGCAACATAGATAGATGCTTCATTGATTTTCACATATTGATTTTTGGATTCCTTCAAATATCCCTCTTTGCATAAATACGCTTTTAGCTTTGATTTTTTCTCAAAGATCTTTTCTATCACCTTTTGCTCCCATACTTGTTCATCTATATTTTTAGTAATCGACATCATATAAATTTTTGTCATGCTCTTTCCCCCTTTAACTATTTTACGAATTTATTTGGGTAAAGTTTCAATTTAAAAAAGACGTGCCCTTGAGCTAAGACCTATCATTTTGTTCCCATTCATAATGTTTTTGGGGTTGGGTCATCCTATTTATGAATGGATGCTACTGTTTTAGTTAACGCTTGAATGGTTATTAGTACTGATATGGGGAAATGACCGTTGAATCGCTCATGCCAATGCCACAATCGTTCATTAGGAGGACAAAATCGACGCATTTGGAGAAACAATTCACTTATTCTATGTATTATCATTGAGAAAGTTAACAAATAGCAGTAAAATTTATGTAAGGGATCATTTTCAATGAAACTTTATGTCGATTATTTCGTATAAGAAGATAGACATATTGAAAAGCAAGGAGGATGAAACAATGCTTAGTGTCGGACAGTTTTTTTCTAGACATTCTGCCAGCTTTCTTATTTCGCTTACGACCGTTTCTATCGCAGCAATTGCGGCAAATCCTGGATTCTTCCTTGGTGGTTTACTGTTTGCGGGTTCCTACGCGACGAGTATAGCGTTGCTGAAACATAGACAAAAAAAGAAAGTCATGCAAATAGCAGGTATTACAAAAGAAGAATTCAAGCATATTGAAACACAATTATCAGCAGCTAATAAGCATATTCAAACATTAAGTCAAAACTATTTACGCGTACGTTCTGTATCTGCGTTTAAACAATTACTTGAAATGACGCGTATTTCTAAAAATATCGTCAAAATTGTGAAGACAGACCCACGAAAATTTTATAATGTAGAGCCCTTTTTCTATGCACACTTACCTTCTGCTGTGGAATTAACGGATAAGTATACAATGCTTTCGAAGCAGCCTGTGAAGGATAAAGAAATTCAATTAACATTATCAAAAACACGTGAAACGCTAACTGATTTAAATGATACGATTCAAATTGATTTAAAGGACGCGCTTGCTAATGATATTGATACCCTACAAATGGAGATTGAATTCGCAAATCGTTCTAATCTTAGACGTAGAGAACAATTGGATTGGCGAGGGGACGATAAATGACAGCAAATGAACACGCATTTCAACTGAATACCATACCAGGGCTTTCTCCACTAGTCCAATCCTATTTAGAAACAACTCCACAAAATGAGGCGATGGCGACTTATGAAACGCTATCGCCTCTTGCACAAAGTCGTGCCTTACTTTATGCTAGTCAAATTGATTTGACAGATTTTGAATCATTGCTGTCCCTTGGGCAAGATTCACAGCGAGCCCTGTCTCAATTTGCTGATCGCATGCTTGCGCAAGTAAAGCAAAAGGACGTCTCAAAAATCGGTCAAATGCTTGATTCCTTAATGCACACGTTAGATCGAATAGACCCGACGGCTTTAGAACCAAAGAAACAAACCTTTTTCAAAAAAATCTTTGGAAAAACAGAGCCGACTGTGAAGCAAACATTAACAGAATTTGAGCGTATTAGTATTCAGGTGGAACGTATTGGCGTTCAGCTGGAGCGTGCACAGCTTCAGTTGATCAAGGATGTCGAAAACTTAGAAGCGCTTTATGCTCATAATCGTGGATTTTTTGAGGAGCTGGCTACTGCCATTGCAGCAGGTCAAATGAAAAAACAGCAAGCCATTGAGGTTGAGTTACCCACACAAATAACGAGTGTTCAAGCAACGAAACAACCGCTTGCTATTCAGCAGCTCAATGACTTTGCCGCACAAATTGAAAGGTTGGATCAACGTATTTATGATTTACAAGTATCACAGCAAGTAGCGCTGCAAACGGCTCCTCAAATACGCATGATTCAACAGGCGAATCAAATGTTAGCGGAAAAAATTGAATTTTCGATTGTCACTTTGATTCCTCTTTGGAAAAATCAGCTGGCGATGATGCTTTCTATGCATATGGATCATCACTATGCACAGCTAGAAGAACGATTAGCTCAGGCACATGATCGCTTCTCTAGTCCATCGTTTGAACAACAGGTTTCGAAATTTAAAGAAACGCAGCGAGAACTGCAAACCGCGATTAAAGATGTGTTTGCCCTGCATACAGCAACTGAACAAGAAAAACAACAGCTACAAGATGTGGCAGGTGCCAGAGGCTATCAGCGCGATTAACAAAAAAGGGGTGGCTCAGCATATAATCTGAACCACCCTGTTTTATGTTATTCAAAATAATCTTTATAGTAGCCACCGACATTACCTGTATTATCGATGATAAAAATGAACTCTTCTGTTTCATTTTTTACTTCATATTCTTTCCCTACTGTTAATACATTGGACACTAAGTATTTTGATGCATTTGTATGTTTGCAAGTTATCGTTCGTAGTGTTGGCGCATCTTTCCATTTTAAATGTAACATATTCTCTCTACCTCTCTTTACTAGCCGAAGCTAATGTCTATTGCTTATTTTATAATATTTTTGGGCTTTTGTGGAGAAAAAAGAAAGACTATAGCTATTCTATCCAAAAAAAATGACTATTTGAGGTGTTATGATGAGTTTTGGTGGTGTACCGCAATGGTTTTTTATTATTGCTGTAGCATTTGCAATCTGCTTTGTTCTTTATGCAGAATGGAATTCTAGAAAATAAGTGAGTCCAATAAATCGGACTCACTTTTTCTATGCTTATTTTAATGTCCGCTTTAAAAATTCTTTTGTCCGTTCATGCTGAGGGTTTACTAATACTTGTGATGGCGGGCCTTCCTCGACAATGATGCCTTTATCCATAAAGACGACACGATCTGCCACCTCTTTGGCAAACTCCATCTCATGTGTCACGATTAACATTGTATTCCCCTCAGTGGCTAACTGTCGC
The DNA here is from genome assembly GCF_038630385.1 of Lysinibacillus sp. FSL L8-0126. Classification (NCBI taxonomy): domain Bacteria; kingdom Bacillati; phylum Bacillota; class Bacilli; order Caryophanales; family Bacillaceae; genus Lysinibacillus; species Lysinibacillus sp. FSL L8-0126. The sequence continues at coordinate 3,947,801 of NZ_CP152028.1, forward strand.
ATCACCTTTAATACCTCACCGACCATTTCTGGGTCTAATGCCGAAGTCGGTTCATCAAATAGCATGACATCTGGATTCATTGACAATGCTCGAGCGATAGCCACACGCTGCTTTTGCCCCCCTGAAAGCTGACGAGGCTTGGCGTTCACATATTGATCCATACCAACGATATTCAAATATTTAAGCGCCGTTTCTTCTGCTTCTTTCTTTGATCGCTTCAATACTTTGATTTGGCCCACTGTGCAATTGTTTAACACATTGTGATTGTTAAATAAATTGAATTGCTGGAATACCATTCCTAGATGTGTACGATATTCTTGAATATTGTGCTTATCATCTAAAATGTCTTCCCCTTTATAAATAATTTGACCACCACTTGGCGTTTCTAATAAATTGATGCAACGAAGTAATGTCGATTTACCAGAACCAGAAGAGCCAATTAAACAAACGACTTCGCCTTTTTCTACTTGGAAATTTACATCTTTTAACACTTGGTTACGTCCAAATGATTTACTTAAATGTTCAATCTTAATCACTGCCATTTGTGCGTCCCCCTATACAGCTTCTTTTTGTTCTTTTTGATAGGCATCAGGTCCATCTAGACGTTTTTCAACATAGAGAAGGATGCGAGATGCGGTAAATGTCATGATAAAATAAAGAATACATGCAACAAAGAATGATTCAAAATAACGGAAGTTGTTACCTGAAATTGATTTTGTTTGGAAGAATAATTCCGTTACCCCAATGACATTTAATACGGCTGTATCCTTAATATTCATAATTAATTGGTTACCTGTCGCCGGCAAGACATTGCGTGCTACTTGTGGTAAAACAACATGCAGCATGATTTGGAAGTGATTCATACCAATTGCCGACGCTGCCTCGTATTGACCATTATCAATCGAGACAATACCACCTCGAACAATTTCTGCCATATAGGCCCCTGTGTTAAGGGAAACGACTAAAATACCTGCTGTAATAAAATGCATATCGATACCAAATGCGATATCTAGTCCGTAGTAGACTACCATAGCCTGTACAATCATTGGTGTACCACGGAAAAATTCAACATAGCATGTCAGGATAAAATTAATAAGCTTTAAGCTATAAAATTTTAAACCTTTTTTACGAACTGGAATCGTATGCATAATTCCAATGAAAAATCCGATGAATGCACCAATAATTGTACTAATAATCGAAATCAGTAACGTATAATACGCACCTCGTAAAAACATTTGCCAGTTGTTTTCAATAATTGAAAGTATCCATTCAAGACTCATGATGTTCCTCCTAACAATGTCATGTTGCTTGCTTATTTCCTTCGTGTCCTAGCTATTTCTACTATTCTATGATTTGTTACGCTAGGACATTATCATTATGTAGAGAGGTTCTCATTTTGATAATGATGAAATGATCATGCACGGACCAGCAACTAGCCCGTGCCTTGTCATTATTGTGCTGCTGGTTGTTGAGAAATCGCTTCTTCCATAATCGCTTGACGATCGTCTTCCGAAATACCTTTTAGGATTTCGTTGATTTTTTCACGGTTTGCATCGTCTTTACGTAAGCCTACAGCAATCGAAGTATTGGAAAGATCCGTATCAAAGCCTTCTTCAAATGCGACATATGTGAACTTATCGTTGGCAGCAGCAGCGGAAATACCTTCTGGACGTTCTGCTACATAGCCATCAATTTTGCCAGCCTCTAAAGCGACACGCATTGCGGGGAAGCTTTCCATTGCTGTTTGTTTTTCTACACCGTTAATTTGATCAATAACGTTGTAGTTCGATGTATTTAATTGTGAAGTAATTTTAGCACCAGAGAAATCTTGAATCGATTTTGCATTTTCATACTTGCTACCTTTCTTAATAACCATAACGAAATCAGAAGTATAGTAGTTTTCTGTAAAATCAATCGTTTTCTTACGCTCTTCAGTTGGTGACATACCCGCGATAATCGCATCAATTTTGTTAGATTGTAGCGCTGGTACTAATCCGTCCCATTCCATTTTGACAATGACTAGCTCTTTGCCTAAGCCTTCAGCAATTTTTTTTGCCATTTGGACATCGTAGCCGCCTGCATACTCTGCATTATCAGCAATTTTCACTGCACCATTAGCATCACCTTGCTGTGTCCAGTTAAATGGTGGATAGCCAGCCTCCATTCCGATTCGGAATTCACCGCCACTTGCTTCCTTGTCAGCACCAGCATCACCTGAACCGCCATCCTTTTTGTCGCTAGTGCCACATGCAGCTAGCACAATTGCTGTCATGATAGAGATCATTACTAACAACCATTTTCTTTTCATAAAAAACTCTCCTTTTCTGTAAAAAAATAAGACAACTGTAATAAAAAAGACCTAAGTATATTGAACTTAGGTCTTACCTTGTATGACAGTTGCCCAAATCCTCACTATAATTTCCATTTTCCGAGATAGCACAACCTAGTAAATCTGGAAATCCATTTACTAGGACAGTCCTGCACTTATTCACTGCAGACCCAGCATAAAAGTACGAGCTCCTTTTATACTTCGGCGATATTTCCTTCTTCATTGCGTCTTCGCTTGCTTGAACTCAACAATGAACTAATAAATACCGCGCCTCTACCTCACTGGTAAACGTTAGTGAGGTTTGTTTATTTAATTGATATTTAGATACTACTATAAAACTAGTACACTCGTCAAGACAGTTTTAACATTTTTCTGACTAATGACAATATTAGGATATTGTTCGTTCTCTATTCATTTTAAATCGTTAAGCTTCTATCGATATTTCTGAAAATTAAAACAAATTTTTATTATAGAGTATGTGCTCTATGTGAGAAAAGTTGTGTTTATGTCTTTTTTGCTCCTCTAAACGATATAACATTAGTACTCTTTCAAACATAGAATCGATCAAAATCTTTCGTCATGCATAAAAAAACCCTGCTGAACATTGTTCGCAGGGTTGAATGGCATTATGAATTTAATAGTAAATCTTCAGGATTTTCGATTAATTCTTTAACTGTTTTTAAGAATCCTACAGAATCTTTTCCATCGATGATACGGTGATCGTAAGAAAGTGCTACATACATCATTGGACGGATTTGAACTTCACCATTTACTGCAACTGGACGGTTAACAATTGAGTGCATACCTAAAATACCAGCTTGCGTACCATTCATGATTGGAGTTGACATTAATGAACCGAATACACCACCATTTGTGATTGTGAATGATCCACCAGCCATGTCATTTAAGCCTAATTTTTTATCACGAGCTTTTGTCGCTAAGTTAGCGATATCTTTTTCGATTTCTGCAAAGTTTTTGCTGTTTGCATCGCGTACAACTGGTACAACTAAACCTTCTTCAGTTGATACAGCAATACCGATATCAAAGAAGTTATTTAAATGAATTTCATCGCCAGAGATTTGAGCGTTTACGTATGGGTATTTTTTTAGTGCCGCAACAACAGCTTTTGTGAAGAATGACATGAAACCAAGTTTGATGTCGTTTGCTTTTACAAACTCTTCTTGTTTACGTTTACGAAGTGCCATGATATTTGTCATGTCAATTTCGTTAAATGTTGTTAACATTGCTGTTGATTGTTTCACTTCTAATAAACGTTTAGCAATTGTTTGGCGACGACGGCTCATTTTTTCAACTGTTACACGGTCAGAATTAGCTGCTGGTGTAAATACTACTGGGCCACCTGAAGTTGCTACTGATGTAGGTGCTGCTACTGGTGCTACAGCTGGAGCTGTACCATGAGCTGCTACATCTTGTACACGTACACGTCCTTGTGGATCTACTGGAGATACTGCTGCAAGGTTGATACCTTTTTCACGAGCAAGACGACGTGCTGCTGGAGAGGCGATTACTCGCTCACCAGAAGTTTCTTCTACAACTGGAGCCGCTGCTACTGGTGCAGATGCTGCTTGTGGCGCTGCTGGAGCCGGAGCTGCTTCAGCTGGAGCCGCTGCAGGTGCAGGTGCTGCGCCTTCGCCTGCTTCTACTACTGCGATAACTTGACCAACTAGTACAGTATCGCCTTCTTCAGCTAAAATTTGTGTTAATACACCTGCTTCTTCAGAAATGATTTCAGCGTTTACTTTATCTGTTTCAAGTTCAACGATGAATTCACCTTTTTCAACGCGATCGCCCACTTTTTTTACCCACTGTGCGATACTACCTTCTGTAATCGATTCTGCTAATTCAGGGACTTTAATTTCAGCCACTTTCATTTCCTCCTTTGATTAACGTGCATGACGCACATAAAAGGGCTACTGCTTGAGGGCAAGTAGCCCGGTTTTTTCAAAAATTTATATGTGATTATTTAACCTTCACTGGCTCAGCAACTGCCGCTTCAATTAATGCTGCTTGTGCTGCTTTATGAGAATCTGCATCCCCTTCAGAAGTTGAGCTCATTGCAGGACGACCTACATAGCGAAGTTTTTTACCTTCTGAAAGTTCATATAATGTTTCTAATGCATAATTCCATGAGCCTTGGTTTTTAGGTTCTTCTTGTACCCAAACAATTTCTTTCACATTTGGATACTTAGCAATAATACCAGCAACTTGCTCTTTTGGGAATGGGTAAAGTTGTTCTACACGAATAATGTGTAAATGATCGAAGCCTTCTCCGTCTTTTACGCGATCCGCTAAGTCGATCATCACTTTACCAGTTCCTAAAACGATACGCTCTACAGCTTCTGGTTTAGCGCCTAAACCTGGTTGTTCAATCACTTCTTGGAATGAACCATTTGCTAATTGTTCAGCATTCGCCGCAGCTAATGGGTGACGTAATAGTGATTTTGGTGATACGACTACAAGTGGACGTACCCCTTCTGTACCTAATAACGCTGCTTGACGGCGTAATAAATGATAGTAGTTACCTGCGTTTGAACAGTTCGCTACAAACCAGTTGTTTTCAGCTGACATTTGTAAATAGCGTTCCATACGGCTTGAAGAGTGCTCTGGACCTTGACCTTCATAACCATGTGGTAAAAGGATCACTAATCCAGATTTTTGGCCCCATTTAGAGCGTGCCCCTGAAATAAAGTTATCAAACATCACTTGTGCCATGTTCGCAAAGTCACCGAATTGTGCTTCCCACACTGTTAAAACATGACTATTTTCTAGGTTGTAACCATACTCAAAGCCTACTACTCCCGCTTCAGTCAGTGGAGAGTTGTGTACTGAGAAGGATGCACTCGCACCAGAAATATGATGAAGCGGTGTGAAGACATTCCCATTGTTTTTATCGTGAAGTACTAAGTGACGTTGAGAGAATGTACCACGTTGAGCATCTTGACCTGTAAAACGTACTGGTGTGCCGTCTTGGATAATTGTCGCATATGCTAACGTTTCTGCATGGCCCCAGTCAATTTTTGCTGATGCATAGGCATCACGACGTTTTTCTAAAATTTTGCCAAGCTTTTTCTGTGGCTCGAAGTTTTCTTCAAACACTAAAAGCTCTTCATTGATTTTTTCTAAACGTTCCGCACCAACTGCTGTATCAATTTGTGGGAACTCTACTTTTAATTCTGCTGGCATTTCTAAATGCTGATGATCATCTTTATCTGCCATTTCTCTTACATGGTCATAGGCTGCTTGCATTTCTGCATAGATTGCTGTATCTAAGGCAGCTACATCTTCAGCAGATAGAAGACCTTCAGCCACTAATTGTGCTCCGTATAAAGCACGCACTGTTTCATGTTTAGAAACCAATTTGTATGTTTCTGGGTTTGTCACAGTTGGGTCATCTGTTTCATTATGACCATGGCGACGGTAACCAACTAAGTCTACAATAATATCTTTGCCGAATTTTTGACGGTAGTTAGCAGCAAAACGACCCACTTGCGCTACTGCCTCTGGGCTATCTGCGTTGACATGGATTACTGGTACCTCGTAACCTTTTGCTGGGTCAGAAGAGTACACAGAAGAACGAGAATCATAATGCTCAGTTGTGAAACCGATCATATTGTTCGCGATAATGTGGATTGTACCACCTGTTGTAAAGCCTTCTGTTTTAGCAAAGTTTAAAACCTCAGTCACAATCCCTTGACCTGGGAATGCAGCATCACCGTGCACTAAAATACCTAAGCCTTTAGTACGGTCATGTACCGCTTGGCCTGGTTTAGACGTATCATCTTGTGTTGCACGAGTAGCTCCAAGTACAACTGGATTGCCAACTTCTAAGTGAGATGGGTTGTAAGCCAATTTAACATTCATACCCGATTCACGGTTGTAAGAAGCACCCATATGGTATTTCACATCACCTGTCCAACCTTTTGTAATTTCAAGGCGGCCATGCTCTGGCATAAATAACTCATTTGAAACATGTGCAAAGTCAGAGAACATCATGTCATAAGGTTTGTTTAAGATGTGTGTTAAAACATTTAAACGACCACGGTGTGCCATACCAATACGTACATTTTCTACATTTTTGGTTTCTGCTGTTTTAACGATTTCATCAAATAGAACGATTTGCGTATCTAAGCCCTCACCAGAGAAACGCTTTTGCCCTACAAAAGTTTTATGAATAAATTTTTCGAAATTTTCAACGCGAGTTAAACGATCTAATAAGGCTTTCTTCTCTTCAGAAGATAATGCTTGTTTAAATAAGCCTGATTCAATTTGCGCTTGAATCCAATCACGTTCTTCTGTAGCTACTACGTGACCGTATTCAAATGCCACTTTATCTGTATAAACAGCTTTTAGATAGTCGATTGCATCCTTACCATTTTTCACGTTTGCTGGCACATCTTTGAAGAAGATTGCTGCAGGAATTTCAGCTAAATCCGCAGCGCTTAAGTTGAACGCGCTTTCTTCAATTTGAGCTGTTTGTAGTTCACGGTTTTTCAGAGGATAAATATCTGCCGCTAAATGACCGTGTGAACGGATTGCGTCTGCTAATTTCACAGCGGCTAACACTTTTTTGTAATCGCCAGCAGGAGCCGCTGCTGTATGACTAACTACAGCTACTTCACCTTCTACTACTACTGGTGCACCAAATTGTTGGAATAAAGAAACTAACTCCGGTTCTACTTCTTCAGGAGACTGTAAGAATAAGTCGTATTGCTCCATCACATATCCTAGGTTAGGACCAGAGAAAGCTGACCATGGAGAACTTACAGTTGTAACGTTGTTCGACATGAAAAATGACCTCCAAATTTTGCCTTTCGGCAGTTCCATTAATTAAATTACAATTAATTATATAATATTTAGCCGTTCTTTAAAAGAAAGTTTCACACTACTTTTCCATATTTTAAAGAACGTTTTTTCCATCTCAATCTTACTACTCTTCACAAAAAATACAACTCTTTTTAGCAAATTAAGCAATTTTTTTCGCAAAGGATAGAATAATGAAATAAAGCGTGAATTTTTCTTAATATTTTAGCGGTATTCTTAGCGAGAAAACGGTTCCAATATTAACCTCACTCTTGACTTCTACTGTCGCATTGTATTTTTCAAGTAACATCTTCGAAATGCTAAGTCCTAAGCCAGTTCCACCAATTTGACGATTTCTTGCTTCATCCACTCGATAAAATCGATCAAAGATAAACGGCATATTCTCTTCTGCTATTCCTATACCATTATCAGCAATTTCTAAACATGCAATTTTTCCAGCAGTTGTAAGAGAAATTTCAATCTCAGGAATTTTTTCACAATAACGAATTGCATTCTCTATTATATTACGAACGATTTGACTTAGTGCATTTTCGGTAATAAATAACGGACCGATTTCGTCATTTTTCGACAGCGATATTCGTGCTTGTGGATGGACAAGCTGTAGCTCCTCCATGACGGCTTCTATTACTACTAGTGCATTTGCCTCACTTGCCTCATCTTTTTCCTCACGTCGTGCAAGCTCTAATAATTCCTCAATCATTTTACGCATCCGAGCAATTTCCGTTAGTGAAGTATCAATGGATTCTTCTAAAATGGCTGGATCATCTTTGCCCCATCTTTTTAACAAGGAGAGATGCCCTTCAATGGCTTGAATCGGTGTTCGCAGTTCATGGGAAGCATCTGCGACAAATTGTTGCTGCTGGGTAAAGGAAATTTGCAGCTCATTCATCATCGCATTGTACATTTTTAACAGATCACCAATCTCATCCTGTGATGTATAGGTTAGCTGGATAGGCTGATTAAATCCTTGGTCTACCACCGTCTTCATGGATGCACGCAATTCATGTAATGGCTTCATTAAATAATTGGCCAAATAATAGCCAATGGAGCCTGATAGTATCAATGCCCCTATCCCCGCTATTAGCATCGCTGTCAGAAGGTAATGCATAAGGGATTGAAAGCTAGTCAAAGGATGAATAACTTGGATATAGCCTTGAAAAAAGCCGATCCGTATCGGTTCATTGATGACGAGTACATCCTTCTTATCGATGGTCATTTCCAGAACTTCTTGCATCGATTGTAGCGGTGCAGCAGCTGAAGTATCATTGATACGTAAAATATCCACTCCATCTCTATTAAATATTCTGACCGTTTCATCGCGATCGGCAATGGATTTGAGCAAACCTGTATTTTGTTGTATTTGCTGAATGGTAACATTAGGACCTTGTGATTCTAAAAAGGAGATAATATCGTCACTTGTACGTTTGACCTTACCTTCCTCATCGTTTAAGAGCCATGTATGAAGCGAAAGATAAACGACTATACAAATAATTGTAAAGCTAATAAAGATGACACTACTTGATGTCAGCATCCATTTTTTCTGTAAAGATTGGTGACGTACATAATTTTTTAATTTATTCATTCACGCATCACATACCCAACACCACGAACAGTTTCGATATAAGCGTTCATATCACCAGGGAGCTTTGTGCGTAAATGTCTGATATAAACGTCTACTACATTGGTCTCGATATCCGTATCATAGCCCCAAACTGACGTTAAAATATGCTCCCTCGTACACACTCTATTTTTGTGCTCGATTAATAGTTTTAGTAAATCATATTCTGTCTTTGTTAGGTCAAGTTTATTCCCTTGAACAAAAACTTCATAGGCTGCCACATCTATTTCAATATCTCGTAAACATAAAGATTCGCTGCTAGTAGGCTCTGGTGTGACACGACGTAAAATCGTCCGTATTCTAGCAAGCAGCTCTTCAATAGCAAAAGGCTTGACGATATAGTCATCGGCTCCTGCATCTAAGCCCGCTACACGGTCCATTACAGCATCTCTCGCCGTTAATAAAATAATTGGTACCTGTGACTGCGTTCGGATACGGCGGCAAATTTCAATGCCATTAATGCCTGGCAGCATCACATCCAATAAGAGAACATCAAAATTTTCCGTAGTGGCCAAAGCCAGTCCATCCCGTCCATCAAAGGCTGTTTTCACCTCATAGCCCTCATGCTGTAATTCTAGTTCAACAAAACGCGCAATATGCTTCTCATCTTCTACCAACAATATCTTCTTAGGCATTGTATCACCTTCTATTCTAAAATAACGATATAGGATATTTATCCCTCTCACGTTCTAGCATAACATCAAACAAAAAGTCTGTCTCACAAGGGAAACCTTGTGGACAGACTTTTTTATTGTATTCCCGAAATGGAAAGATTATTTTTTCCCAACTCTTTTGATCGATATAAAGCTCGGTCGGCTAAATCCATTAACTCATCCAAAGTTTGTGCATGATCTGGATAATAGGCAATACCGATTGAGGCTGTAGGAGTAAAATGATGGTCTTCAATCATCCAGCCTTCTGCTAGTTCATCGCGGATTCGACGAATAATATGCATAATTTGGTCATGCCTTTTATCAGCTTCTCTTGTTAAACCTGTTAGGATGACGATAAATTCATCGCCACCAATTCGAATGACCATGTCATGACTGCGAACCGTTTGATTTAAGGCATTACCAAAGCGCTGAATAAACGCATCCCCTGTGTCATGACCAAAACGATCGTTGACTTCTTTAAAATCATCGCCATCTAGATAGAGCATGGCGACACAGGTTTGATTTTCAGCTGCTTTTGCCAGTATTTTCGGAAACTCTTTTTGTAAATAACGTCGATTAGGTAGCTGTGTTAACGCATCATGATAGGCTAAATAGAGCAAATCATTTTCTCTTTCTTTGCGATGAGTAATTTCTCGAGACACCATCATAATTTGTGAAACCTTTTCACGTTCAGGGTCATGTACAACCGTGACATTGCCCTCTGTCCAAATCGGTGTACCGTCCTTCGCCTTTAGTAAAAGCTCAAACTGTGTTTCTGGCTGACCTGTAAAATTGTTTAAAAATGTTTGCCATTCGTTTTTACTTTCTTGATCTAAAATATCACTGTAAAACTGCCCAAGTAGCTCTTCATTTTCATACCCTAAATAAATCCCATAGGATGGAGACGCATAAAGAATAATGCCATCTTCATTCGTAATCACGATTAAATCATTTGTATTTTCCGTAATGAGTCGGAAAGTACGTTCAATATTTTTTAATTCTGTGAACATTTTTTTCTTATCTGTAATATTATAGTTAATGGTTAAAATTTGTTCGATTTTACCGAACTCATTTTTTAACGGCACAATGGTTGCCTCCACCCAATAATCGGCATGATATTTTGTGCGATAGCACAGTTCTCCTCGCCAAATCTCCATTGTATCCAGCTTGCCTTCGATTAATTGTAAAAAGTTTTGCGCATTGAACCTTGGCTCCATTAATGAATAGGGCTGACCTATTAATTCCTCCGCAGTGTAGCCAGAAGCCTGTAAAAACATATCGCTTGCTTCCGTAATATAGCCTTTATGGTCCAATACAGCAATGGCTGTAGCTGAATTTAAGGCAGACTTAAAAACTTCTAAACCATGAGACTTCGAACGTAATTCTGCTTTTTGTAAAGTAAATTGAGTAAAATCCTGCATGATTAGAAAGATAGCAAACGAATTATCATCCTGCATTACAGGCGATAGGGACATTAAATACATGCGCTCCTGACCTTCTGACGTAAACAGCTTGATCAGCTTTTTATCAAGGTTTTCCCCTCTCGCTGCTTTTTGTAAACAAGCTTCAATGTGTTCAACCTCTTCTTTCGGGATGATCGGTAAATCAACAAACAATTTTTGCTTGACAGTTTCATTATCTAATTGGAAATCTTCCATAAAGCAAGAATTCACTTCGTATACCATACCTTCGGCCGATAAAATGACCGTGGAGAAAAAGGCATGGTCAAACATGGACCGCATAAATAAAAATTTATCCTCAATATTGCGGTCATAGAGGATTTCCTTTGTGATGGCTAATATATAGTCTTCATTATTATATTTCAACGGTCTGACAGACGTTTCGTATTTATGAACCTCCGACTGAAAATACGCATAATCTACATAGTCAACCTGATTATGCTCCCTAATCGCTTGATCGTAGTTTTTCTGAATGATCGAAAAAATGCGCTCTGAGGTAACGCTTGAAATCATTTTTCCAATCGCCTCATTTGATAACAGGTCACGAGCTGCTTGGTTTAAGCGAATATATTGATAATCATCCTCTACTTTTTTCATGAGAAAAGCAAAATCTTTGCCAATAAATAATGAATTAAAAAAATCTTCGCTTAAAAGATACTCCATGCTGTCACCTCCAGAAAAGCCATTGCAATCATGATAAAAATGCTAGTATGTATGTTTTGTTCGATTTTATATAATACTACTATTATAACATAAAAATCAAAAATTACCCTTACAGAATAAGATAAATTATATCCTTTTTAGGATATTTTTTGATATATTACCTATTGTAGAAACATTTAAATCCTACTAAAGAAGTGTATAAATGATTAATATTAGATAAAATTGATAGGATAGACTTAATGCTAAAAAACAACAATATTTTCGCCAACGCCTCTTCTTTTGTCAGAATTTACTGACTACTAAACTCAAATTTTGTTTTTTTCGAGCAAAATGATTGCATCAAACAGCTTTCGTGTTATATTATATTTAAAAAACTAGCCTTTTTTCGGTATGGTCGAAATCAGTAAGACAGCGGGAGATTATGGAATATCATAGTTATAACGTCTAGTTCTTTGGGTTTTAATTCCAGTACGAATTTTAGTTTTCTTCTTTATGCTTCAACGGAATTGTTTTAACTACCCTAGTAAAGGAGGCGTTTCGTATGCTTAAACATCGAGACCTGCATGAATGTACAGAGCTTTATGAGCTATTATCACACCCTTCTGTATTCCCTTTTGTCCGTCAGAAAGCCACATCCGCTGATGAGTATTGGTTTATGACAAAACAACTGATTGAAGAGGAAGCGAGAGGACTCGCTATCTCGAGGACCATTACTGATGATTGGGGTCAACCAATCGGCACCATTAGTATTCACGATGTGGAGGACGGTGCAGGCTTTTTAGGAACGTGGATTGGACTCCCTTACCAGGGTAAAGGCTATAATCAAAAGGCAAAAATGCTATTTTTGAATGAGTTATTTTTTGATTATAATTTCCATACGGTATTTCTCCGTATACGAGTTGAAAATTTAAAATCACAGCGTGCCGCATTAAAGCTACCTTATGTGGTGAGTGCCAATGAAAGTCATCCGACTTTATTAGCACAGGTCAATAGCGGTGAAGCTCAATTTAATTTATTCAAAATTCAAAAAGATTTATTCTATTTAATAACAGCACATCAAATGCAAGAAGGCGAAGAGCAAGCCATGTAATGTGTCATATATAATAAGAAGCTATAAGGTTTTGTCATCTTTGACCTGCCTCATAGCTTCTTTTCTTTTTTCAAAGAGCCTTTATTTTTTGTAGTGCAAAATTAATGTTGCCATTTCGTCTGGTGTTTTTGGTTTTTGCGTTTTTGACATCTTCTCTACCATTTCTGCCTTACACTCTGTTAATGTATGAACCGACTTCATAAAAGATTCCTTTGTTAATTCTTCTTCCTGCAGCACTTCCGCATAGCCCTGTTTTTTAAACAAGTTGGCATTTAAAATTTGATCCCCACGACTTTTTTGTGCGGATAGCGGCACTAATAGCATCGGCTTGTGTAGTGCCAAAAATTCGAAAATGGAGTTAGAGCCTGCTCGTGACACGATAAAATCTGCTGCATGCAATAGATCAGGTAACTCTGTTGTCACATACTCAAATTGCTTGTAGCCAGGCATTGTCTCTAGTGCTTGGTCATAGTTCCCTTTCCCACACAAATGAATAATATGAAATTGCTTTAAAAGCTCTGGTAAGTTTTGACGCAATGCCTCATTTAGAACAACAGAGCCTAAACTTCCGCCCATCACTAGTAAAACAGGCTTTAATGTTGAAAAGCCACAGAATGATAACCCTTTTGCCCGTTCGCCCTCAAACAACTCCGGACGAATAATGGAGCCTGTGCAAGTTGCCTTTTCTTGTGGTAAATGCTTTAGTGTTTCTTCAAAAATCGTGAACACATGAGAGGCAAAAGGCAGGGCAATTTTATTGGCAAGACCAGGTGTCACATCAGATTCATGTATAACAACAGGCACACCTGCCAGTTTTGCTGCCATAACAACAGGTACTGAAACAAAGCCACCCTTTGAAAAGACAACCTGTGGCTTTACTTTTTTAATAATACGAAAAGCCTGCATCATTCCAGCAAGCACTTTAAATGGGTCTGTAAAATTTTTCATTGAGAAATAACGACGCAATTTACCACTCGCAATGCCATAAAACGGAACATCGGGGAAAGCCTCGCCTATTAATTCTTTTTCAATACCTTGTTCTGAACCAATATAGTGGACATCATAACCAAGTTCAAGTAAAGACGGGAGTATCGCTTGATTTAACGACACATGGCCAGCTGTCCCACCACCGGTTAAAATGATAGTTTGTTGTTTCACATTAATTCTCCTATTCCTTAAAAACCATTGTAGTCCGCACTACTTTTTGTTTACAGTGTTCTATTTTACTATATGCTGAAGAAAAGATATAGATGAAGCACGAAAATTTCAAGCTTTTCTCTCTTTACATATGCTATACTTGTTCATTATGTTCACGAAGGAAGTATCAAATATGTACCAAACATCCACAATTAAGGAAAAATATGCACTACTTTTAAAAATGATTGTTCCCATCTTAGTAACACAAGTAGCCATTTATCTTATTTCATTTTTTGATATTTTAATGTCCAGTCGCTATGGGACCGCCGATTTAGCAGGTGTCTCAATCGGCTCCTCCATTTGGATGCCGATTTATACAGGACTGTCGGGTATTCTCCTTGCCATTACACCGATTGTCTCACAGCTGGTCGGAGCGAAACAAGAGATGGATGCCAAAAAGGCCGTTCAGCAAGGTATTTATGTAGCCATTTTGCTGGCAATCATCATCTTCACAGGGCTCTTTTTTGGCATCGATTGGATACTTAGCAAGATGAATTTAGAATCTGCTGTACATAGCATTGCAAAAGGCTACATCTATGCGATGTGTGCTGGTCTTTTACCTTTATTCTTATTTTTTGTCATGCGTTGTTTCATTGATGCCCTTGGGCAGACACGTGTCACAATGATTATTACATTATTGACAACGCCGATTAATATCGTCCTTAACTACATTTTTATTTTCGGTAAATTCGGCGCACCAGAGCTTGGCGGGATTGGTGCAGGTGTCGCAACAGCAATTACGTACTGGCTCATTTTCTTGATTACTGTATGGATTATCGCCAAACGAGTACCGTTCGAACGTTTCCGTTTGTTCCACCATTGGCCGAAGCTGGAATGGCTTCGATGGAAGGAAATTTTACTGATTGGTGTGCCAATTGGCATCTCCTTATTTGCAGAAACAAGCATTTTTTCTGCCGTTACCATGATGATGAGTAATTTTAGTACAGAAATTATTGCTGCTCATCAAATTGCCTTAAATTTCACCTCCCTGCTCTATATGGTGCCGCTTAGTATTTCCATGGGTGTTACCATATTAGTAGGCTTTGAAATTGGTGCTAGTCGCATGCGGGATGCTCGTATTTATAGTTATCTATGTGTCGGCACAGCCATTTTATTTAGTTTTATTTCTGCTTGTATCTTATTTATTTTACGTGAGCCTGTAGCTCATATGTATTCAACAGATCCTATAGTACTTGAGTATGCTGTACAATTTTTAGTTTATGCAGCCATTTTTCAGCTCTCGGATGCGATTCAAGCACCCGTACAAGGGGCATTACGTGGCTATAAGGATGTTATGATCACATTTATGATGGCAATTATCTCGTATTGGATCATTGGCTTGCCCGTGGGCTATATCCTTGCTACGCATACTGATTTTGGTCCATTTGGATATTGGATTGGACTTGTTGCTGGTTTAACAATGGGCGCAATCACCCTGCTTATCCGTCTGCTAATTGTTCAAAAAAGAGTTACCGTCTAACGACAAAAAATCGCTTTTCTCCCTCTTGAGAAAGGCGATTTTTTAGCGTAATACACCTGTACGAATGATTTTCACTTGAACAGACGGCACGAGCTGTAAGGATGTATATTCCGTATGCCAGTCGTCCTTAAACATCTTCGGGTGATAGGCACGAATATAGCGACCAATTCCTAATGTATCAGACTTTTGATTTTGAAGTATACGTAAGACCTCCTCAAACTCCGCCTGCAAATGCTTTTGAATCAATTGTTGAACATCCTTAAAAATGGTTTCTTTATACAAATGATCTTGGGCGAATTCTTCAATTCCGACCTCGAGTTGGTAATCCATCGTTATTCGTCTCAGTTCCTCATCCACTATCCATTTACGCTTCACATGGATAACATCTGCCGTAATCGGCATTTCTTTCCCGTCATGCTTCCACATATAACTCATACGTGCTTGCTTATTAGTTTGATTCATTAAAATGAGCATGATGAGGGATTGTTTTGGCGTTAATACTGTGCCCGTAAAGGTTTGACCTGAAAATAAAGCTAAACCAGCCGCAACAACGTGCTTTTTATCCTCACCTAGCCGAATATACGGTAGCGTGATATCGATTGTTTGTTCAAATAACATCGAGCCAATCGTTTGTAAATCTAATTTCGGAAAAAAGGTATTTTCCTCTGTACTTTCGATAAAGCGTTCATAATAAACGCCTGCGCTTCCAGCTAAATCCTTCGTTAAGTCAACGTATGGTTTGACATCCCCTTCTGTTATCGCCACTTTGATGGATATCGGATTTTGAGGATCGCGAAAATAAATATCCAAGATATCATAAATGGGCTCTCTCACTGTTTGATCCGCTATTAGGAGCGTTGATAGCTCCGATAGATCAAGCGTTTGCTCGACTTTCAAATTGGCGTTATTGCGTACATCTTTCGGTGAAATCCCTTCCGCTTCAATCACTTCATTTTGCTGTGCTGTTGTATTCGGATAAGCATAATAGCCTTTGTACTCCCCAACATAGCCTTCCACACCAACGAGTGTTACGACAGACGCATTTTTATAAAGGCGTTCATCCCAACATCCCGCTAAAAGCACTATAGATAAGATGATTATACTCCCTTTACGATACACGTTTTCCCCTCCATTTATTCCAACAGATAATGATGAGCGGTAGTAGAAAAGTAAAAAAGAATAATACATAGTGCAAAGAATTTTTAATAAACTCAATGCGCTGAAATTGCATCATAAAGAGCGGTAGTATTGCCAGTAAAAGATGGTAGATAATAATACTCCATTTCGGATGCTTCCTTTTTTTTGAAAGATACAGCACTCGAAAGGACAGACCAAAAATCATGACCGTGACAATAGACCATGATAGCCAAATATAGACGAAGAAAATATCAAGTCGTTTAACAAATGTCACTTCCTGTGATTTTAAAATATACATAATCGGCTCTGGGATCAACTTGATTTCATCTAAGGCAAAGAACATTTGCGTAAAAAGCACGGAAATCAAATAAAATACAAAAATGACCAGTTGGTAGATGAATAAAGGCCGCCCTTTCACCTGTGTATCTTGTTTTAGAAATGGTCGATAAAGAAGGTACATTTCAATGCCAAAAAAAGCATAGGTACTATGAATCAAGCCCCCCATGATTTGTCTCATATGATTCCATTCAATAGGAAATAGATTACTCCATGTTAAATCGGGAATCGCCAGCATTAAAAAAAGCACAAAAAGGAAAATGATTGGTATGAGCATGACACCGATGTTAATGACCGTTTCTGGTCTTACTAGGTTGGCATACAAGGATAGTGCGACAATCAGTACAACAACGAGCCATTCAGGGGTTTGTGGTAATACCCATGTGGCCAAAACATATCCCATATAGGCAATCAGTACAGCCGCTAATAAAATCCAATAAAGCTGATAGACCCAGCGAAAAAATCGATTTAAATAAAAGTAGGCATAATAGCGTTCAAACAGGAGCAACAGACCATAATGAATGACACTTGCTAAAATAAAAACGAGCCAAGCATTATGTTGACTGTAAATGATTAAAGGGGTTTGGAAGGCAATATAGACGACACCTGTTTGAATAATAAATAGTACTAAAAAAAATTGAGCCTTAGATAGCGAAAACTTCATGGCGTATCCTCATTTTTTAGCTGTTCATCCTCTGGTGGGTCAAAGGAAGTAACTTGCACAGTCGGTTTAATGAATGGCCAGCGTAAAAAAATTTTATACACCGCTTTTGGCTGAAAAGGTACGATGGGTGAAAAATACGGCTGTTTAATAGAAGTTAAACTGATTAGATGAATGAGTAAAATAACAACCCCTATGACAATCCCTAAAAACCCAAACAATGAGGCTAGGACCATAAACGGAAAGCGTAACATACGTATGGTACTATTCAATTCAACGGATGGAACGACATAGCTTGAAATAGCCGTTAAGGCAACGACAATGACCATTAAATTAGACACTAACCCTGCATTAACGATGGCATCTCCTATTACTAGCCCCCCAACGATTCCAATTGTTTGCCCTACAGATTGCGGCAAACGTATACTCGATTCTCGAATGAGCTCCATAATAATTTCAAGAATGAGCGCTTCGATTAGTGGTCGATAAGGGATTTCATTCACATCGTTTTTCACTTGATTACTTAGTTCTAGTGGCAGTACCTCAAAATGAAAGCTAACTACTGCAATATAAAAAGCTGGTAAAAAAACCGCGGTTATAAACGACAGTAAGCGGACGATTTTATAAAAGGAGCCAACAACAACCCGACCATTATAATCATCGGGTGTTTGATAGAAAGAGAAAAAGGTCACGGGACCAATTAAGGCAGATGGTGAAATATTTGTCATGACCACGACCTTGCCCTCCACTAAATTGGCTACTACACGATCTGGATGCTCTGTATTTAACAATTGTGGAAAGGGCGATAACACCGAATCCTCTAACGCATCGCTTAATTGACCAATACTATAAAAATAGTCGATCTGAATCGCTGCAATCCGCTTTTCAACCTCCTGTAAGATCTCAGGCTGTATGACCCCATCCATATACAGATAATAGGCCTTTGTTTTCGTTTGATGGCCAATCGAAAAAGATTTTACGACAAGTGCGGGATTATTCACTCGCTTTCGTATCAAAGCTAAATTGGTGTCTGCACGCTCAATCAAGCCCTCATGCGAGCCTCGAAGAATATGTTCGTTGATCGGCTCTTCGAGATTTCGACGCACCTCATTTATGATGCTAAGTGTCAGCATCTCTCCCCTTTCAGGCAATATCACGATCGTTTCCCCTTGACAGACTCTTTCAATCGCTTGCGGTAAGGAAAAATCTTGCAATGTCGTAATTAACGTTTCACTCCAAAAAGGTTTATCTGTATCTAAACGGGCATAAATGGTATCCAGTACTTTTTGTACTTCCTTCGCATCAACTAGAGAAGCGTAAAAGCATAAAATAGCCGTATCCCCTTCATGCCAATCTACTTGTCTGACTGTCAAATCCGAGGAATGGTAGAATGCTTTTTGTAGGCTTTTCATCATATACTCCACTTTATCCATAAAACGCCCCCCTCTATTGGAGAGTATAAACATTTTTCTCCATTTTCAAACGCTTGCATAGTGGGATTCATAGCCATAAAAAAGATGCCCGTTAAAACAGAGGGGCATCTTTAAATGGATTATTTTTTAAAATAAGCTTCAATATCTTCATAGATAAAGGGCGTCCCCTCTATTTTTTCATGCTGATTATGCAAAGCTGTCATACGATTGATGATAGGCGCTAATTTCCCCTCATTTTCCTGCGTTAGATTGAAGGCTACTCCGTATGAATAAATTTGATACTTTTCCTCTAATGTCCATCTAAATGTACCTTCTATAGTAAATGACTGGTTCATCAACACAAAGTTAAATTGAAACTTCATCGTTTGATTGATTGGTAGCTTCAGTGTAGAGCGAATCTTCATTCCCCCTAAGCTAATATTTTCAATGACGATTGGCGTATGACCGATAGCAAGCTTTTGCTGGTTCATTTCAATAATGGTCATAGAGCCCTTCACATAGGCTGGGAAATGAAAGCGAAAATACTTGCGACGCTCCACAGCTGGCTTGTGATGGACAATCGCTTTCGGCGGTTCTAAGAAGCCTTTAGCTAGCATTTTTTCAAAAGCCTTCGCAGGAACTGCTTTTGAATAGATGCTTCCTTGTAGATAATGACATTCATGCTGCTTTAAAAAAATATATTGATCATAGCTTTCGACCCCTTTTGCCACTACTTGAATGCCTAGCATTTTTGCTAAATAGATCGTTGTTGAGATAAGCCCATTTTCAACAGGATGATCATGGCGAATTTGCCGAATAAACGCCTCATAGATATGAAGCGTTGTTGGCTGAAACGTGCGCAATGATTCTAACGATGAATAGCCTGTTCCAAAATCACCAATAGCAATTTTGACACCAAGTTCTTGCAATTCCTTTAATACCGTCATAACACTTGCGCTATTTTTTAAAATGGTCCTTTCTGTAATTTCTAATTGTAAATAGTGAGCAGGGATTTCATTGAGCTGCAATTGCTCTTGAAGAAATGGGACAAAGCCCCTTTTCATCAAACGAATAGGTGAAATTTTGATGTTAATCGTACGCAGTACATGCCCATCTTGCTGCCATTTCCGCAAGAAAGCACATGCTTTTTTAATGACCCAATCTGTAATAATATGGATCATATGATTTTCTTCCGCTAAAGGGATAAATTCACCAGGTGACACAAGCCCCCATTCTTTATGATGCCAACGAATTAACGCCTCTGCTCCATAAATATTGCCTTTTTGTGGCTCTACCAATGGCTGAAAATATAGCTCAAATTCTTCATTTAACATCGCTTGACGCATATCACGATCTAGCACATATTGCTTATAGGAAGTAATATCTTCTGTAAAGGCATAGATATGAAAGCGATTGCGCCCTTGTTGCTTCGCATAGCACAAAGCAGAGTAAGCATTTTCTAATAAGATATTTCTCTTTCTACCTTCCTCAGGATAAAAAACAATGCCAATGCTAGCAGAGAGATGCAATTGATAGTCTTTAATCGTCAGAGCGGTATCAAAGATTTTCAGTAAACGATTAGCCAATGCGTAAATATGCTGTTTACTCACATATTTTTTCATTATCAAAATAAAATGCTGATGGTCTAGGCGTGCCAAGTAACTAGTATCATCGAGAAGCTTGGCAAAATGCTGGGTCACCACTCGAAGAAGCTCATCACCGATTTGTGAACCTAATGCATTATTTAGCACATGAAAACGATTAATGGAAATATAGAGAAGGGCAAATGGCTCGCCTGCCGAACAGAGCGTGTCCACTTTATCATGCAAGCTCAATTGATTTGGTAAGCCTGTCAATTCATCATAGTACACTAAATAATTGAGCTTCTTTTCTCGTTCAACCTCCTTTGTAATATCCGTTACTAAGCCAAAAATTTGATTTACTTCTCCCTTCTCATCGAGTCTCGGTACAATTTGCTCAAGCAACCATTTTGTTTGGTTTTCACCTGTAAAAATACGATAAATCACTTGGTAGCTCTTGCCGATAGCAAGATAATCGGTGTACGCTAGTACCTCCTCGCGATGTGCAGGGTGAATCATGTTAATCCATACTTCGGCGTCTTCGTAAAGCTTCGCTAGTGGAATGCCTAAAATTCCCTCTAGCCCTTTTGAGGCAAAAAGCATTGTTCCTCGAATGGAATCTCGCATCCAAATCCCCGCATCTAAATGATTAAAAATATAATGATAGTTGGCGAGTGTATCATTTAATGCCTGCTCAAGCAGTTTAAAAGCTGTCTGATCCTTTACAACCCCAACCATCTTAAAGGGCTTATTATCCTTCCAAGTTACTTCTGCCGCTGCTTGTACATAACGCAAATCATGAGTTTCACCATGATATATTCGAAATTCACTATTCAAGTTGATGCCTTTTCGGGCATTGTTAAATGCATCGTAGGTCTTTTCATGGTCATCTGGATGGATGAATTGGAAAGCTCGATCAATACCGTCGTTTTCTGAACGGCTAAAGCCAAAAATTTGATAAAAATTATCGGAGCAATACAGCTTGTCATGCTGAATAAAGTATTCCCAGCTCCCTACTGCGGCAATATGCTGAGCATAATTTAAATGCTTTTCATGAAGCAATAATTGATGCTTCATCGCAGAATAGGTAGACATATCTTCAATAATTAAATAAAGCCCCTCTGCCTGATCCTCACCATTTTTAATCGGTATAAATGTTAGTACAAGGCTTAGCTGTTGACCTTGATGCTGTAGCCTTTCTATATCAATTTTGACCGATTTCCCCCGCAATGTTTGGTTGAATGCTCTTTTTAGCCGCTTATAATCAGGGACCGTCAAAATTCGCTTAAAATCCTCTGCATGGCTTGGTCGATAGTGTAATAGTTGATAGAGTGCCTCTTGATTTACATAAATAATTTCTCCATCCGCTGCAAAGACAATCATCATATCAGGGTGATACTTCGCAAAGGACATGGCATATGAGAATAAACGATGATCTTGAACTGTAGCTAGCGCTATTGCCTGTGTACTTTCTTCTCTTGCAAAAAATTGCTTTAATAAATTCGGCTTTTTCATCAACCTCACCCTTCCCTACTTTTTACCTACTACTAATTTAGTAATTCCCCAAAAACATAGTTTAAAAACTATCATTTTGATGGTTAGACGATAAAATTTAAAAGTTGGACGATAAAGGTTGATGTATGAGTGATGAAGCCTGTGATTTGCTCAATAATTAAACAGTCCATTAGCATTTAACTTTTGCAAATAAAAAAAGATACCCGATAAGCCATTAGAGACTTATCAGGTATCTTTTGTGTAAGCAGTGATTATTTTTGAATAAATTGTTGTGTCCAGTAGTTACCTGATTTCACGTAACCTACACCGATGTGCGTAAATTTACCATTTAAAATGTTCGCACGGTGACCTGGTGAGTCCATCCACGCTTGTACTACTTCTTGTGGTGAACGTTGACCTTGAGCAATGTTTTCTCCAGCACCTTTATAAGTGATGCCTAAAGCTTTCATACGATCAAATGGTGAACCGAATGTTGGACTTGTATGTGAGAAATACTTGTTTGTTTGCATATCTTGTGATTTTTCACGAGCTGCAGCCATTAATTTCGCATCTGTTTGAAGTGGTGATAAACCAGCTTTTGTACGCTCAGCGTTTGTTAATTTTACTACTTCCTGTTCAAATGCGTTCACATCTGAAGTTGTTGTTGATGGTGTTGAAGTAGCTGGTGGTGTTGCTGGTTTTTCGTTTTGTGATGATTGATTATTATTTGGCGTTGGTTGTGTATTATTATTTGTTGTTGGCACCTCTTTAGATGGTGTAGATGCCTGTGGTAATTTGATATTCCACTTATGATTGTTTGACCATTTATAATAATAAACTTTACAGTTCGTTGATTGCTGTACAGAATCCCCTTCTGTTGTATTAGCAGCAGCTGAAGCTATTTGAATTGGAGCTGCTAAAAGAATTGTTGCACAAATTGCAGTGAGTGTTTTTTTCATGTTTGCAATTCCTCCTTCTCTGCAACTAATCGTAAAGGATGATTTTCATAAAAATCTTACCAACATTTGCTAACGTCTCCAACGAAGAAAGAAATGCGCGAAAAATCGCGTTTTTTTTGCACTATTTTTTACTAGTTTTCGCCAATCTATGAAATACTTACGTTTGAAAGAGGGTTGACACCCCTCTTAAACTCGTTACTATTTTCGAAAATACGCATCTAAAATGAATAAAAAATGATGGTTTTATGCACTAGATTCTCAGCCTATTTTCTTACCTTCAATTATGGAATAGACCTAGAGATAGCTAGTGTCGCGTGTTTATTGCTATTCAATATTACAGTTGTGTTACAAAGGCATTACAATTCATTTACATAAAAATAAAATAACCTGCGTAAAGCTACATATGACGTACATATGCAACATTTCGCAGATTATCAAATTTATTCATTGTTCCCCAATGATAGGTAAATAACTGACATTTTCTCCAATAATGACAAGTTTTGCTGGTATTTTGATATACTCAGGAAGCCATTGGACCATTCCATAAGCATATTGAAACAGCATTGGATTTTTAATGCCCTCAATCGGCACATAGCCCTTCATACGATAAATCGTTTCTGGTAATGTACGAATCCAATCTTCAAATTGCTCCTGTGTAAATTCGCTATCTGTGAATTCCACTAAGCGTGAGCCAAGCTGCATGGAGGCTATTGGCGCTTTGACAATGTCAGCTTTATCAACCTGTGCCGTTGCCTTTAAGCCTTCAAGTAAGTGAAGTGGGACTCGCCCATTCGTTGTTTGCAAAATAAAGGCATGTGGATTTAAGCCTTGGAGTTCGTAGACCACTTGTCCTTGCTCTGCCTCTGTTAATAAATCTGTTTTATTTGCTAATAATAAGTGCGCATGTCGAATTTGCTCCATAAATAAAGAGCGTACTTGCGGTGTTAACGTATCACGGTGCAGCCAGAGCTTGGAATCAGCCACTGTGATAATGCCTTTGACATTTAACTGATCTGCAAAAAGTGGTGAATACACAGCATCTAATGCTTCCACAGGATGAGCAGCTCCCGTTGTTTCAATAATTAATACATCAAAATCACTATCTAATAGAAGAGATTGAATTTGTGCCTCCGTTTTTTCAGCACCTGAACAGCAAATACAGCCCTCTAGCATCTCCTTGAGCGGGATATCTTTCTCCACTGCCTGTGAATCAAATGGCAGCTTTCCTAGCTCATTCATAATAACGGCAGGCTTTAGATTCTTTTCTTTTAATTGGCGAATGACATCCGTAAGCATGGATGTTTTGCCACTCCCTAAAAAGCCACTAAATAGGTATACATCTTTCATCATTTTTCCTCCTATAAAAAAAGCTGTCGCAAATGCCGTGAAAGACGACCGTTGCGACAGCTACATTGTTAGTTTGTTGTGTCCTCTGTTTTTTCGGCTGTTCCTGAAAGAAGCTCTTTCGCTTTTAATAACTGAGGATCATCGGCTTTCATTTTTGCACGTAAAGCATCCATTAACGCATACGTTGTATTGCCTGTTAAAATACCTGTTTCTTCAAGGTTATTCGCTGCTTGTAGTTTTTCTACAGCACGTGCAGTATTGTCATCGAAAATACCATCTATTTCACCAGGCTCATACCCTAGCACTTGAAGCATCTCCTCCGCTGCTTTTACAGAGTCCGACTGTAAGCCTGTCTTCATTTCTAAAGAGGCATTCAAGTAAGGTAAAGTAGCATACGATGGATAACCAACTTTGACATCAGGTTCAATGCCTTTTTCGTTAATCCAGTTCCCATTCGGTGTTAACCATTTACCTGTTGTAAATTTCAGATTAGAGCCGTCTTTTAATGGTGTTACATTTTGGACAGTCCCTTTACCGAAGGATGTTTCACCTACAACTTTGGCACCTACAGATTCTTTTAATGCACCTGCTAAAATCTCAGAGGCAGAGGCACTACCACTATCGACAAGTACTGTAATTGGTAGGTTATATTTTTTACCTGCAATGGCATTAGTAATCTGAGGCTCTGCATCTTTTTCTTGTACCTGAACAATCGCTTTTCCTTCTGGTACAAAGAAATTAGAAATATCGACAGCAGCCGTTAAATAGCCACCAGGATTTTGACGTAAATCTAAAACAATGCCTTTCATTCCTTTGCCTTCATACTCAGCAAGGATTTTTTCAAGCTCTTTCGTTGTTTGTTCACTAAATGATGTAATTTGAATATGGGCAATATTGCCATCAAGCATTTCCCCATAAACTGTTTCTACTGGGATTTCATCACGAACAATGGTCATGTGAATAGCCTCTGTGTTTTCGCCGCGTTTCACCGTTAATTTCACTGGTGTTCCTTTCTCACCGCGAATTAAAGCAACCGCTTCTGTTGCACTCAAGCCTTGAATGCTTTTCCCATCAACCGTTAAGATGATATCTTTTGGTAATAAGCCTGCCTTTTCTGCAGGAGAATTTTTGATAGGTGACACAACTGTAATATAACCATTACGCTCTTGGATTTCCGCTCCAATTCCTTGGAAGCTAGAAGATAAACCAGAATTAAATTGATCTGCTTCTTCCTTTACCATGAAGTCAGAATAAGGATCGCCTAATGCATCGAACATACCATTAATAGCACCATCGACTACTTTTCCATCATCAATATCTTGGTAATAGTTATTTTTCAGTAAATCAAATGCTTCATATAATTTTGTAAATTCCTCACGTTCAGTCGGAACTTTCACTTCTACTACTTTCTTATCACCAAACGTTAACGCAAAAATCGTTAACCCTGCCGTAATAAGGATTGTAAAGAACATTAGCATGATAAATTTAAACGGTTTCAGTTGTATAAATTGTCCTGCCGGCTTTACTTCTGCTGGAGTCGGCTCCTGCTGCTGTTCTGTACTTTCGTTTTTCTGTTCATCCATCTTGATTGTCACCACTCTCATATACACTAACTTGTTGTCACACTACTACCATCTTAACAGGTTATCCAGAAGACGAAAAGAAAAAGACTGCCAAAACTTCATGACAAACCTTAACCTATCATGCTTCATCCTATCTAGCATCCTAGCACCTATTTACTCATCATACTGTTAAGTTTAGGTATATAATGGTACTGCCTTTTAATTTTACTCATTTCCTAGTTGCAGTCAACCAAAAACTCAAAGAATCATAGAAATGCTATAAGAATATAACGTACAAGTGACGAAAAAAGTTGCAGCTCCTTAGCAACTATTCATTCTTTTTCACCTTTTTTATAGACCGTATGAACAGTTAATCGACGGAAGGAAAGCAGTTGCCCTTTATATACGACTGAAAAATTACCATACAGTGTAGGCGCTTTTTCCATTAGCTCATCTCTTGAAGCTCAATCAACTTAGGCTACAATCCTAACTTTCGTGCAGCCATTTGAATGTTTCCGTCGCAACGTCTACATAGGAAGATTGAAAGTTTGCTAATCGCTCCTGCCCATTCCCTCTAGCAACGCACTATCCATTTCAACAAGCTCTACATTTGCCCATGCTATTTTCCTCCAATAATTTTGCTGAGTTAACATTACCATTTTAGCGAATCATTCAAATGCCTCGTGAATCGCCTTTTCCATTGTTGTCGCATATGATGCAAGTAATGACAATTGTAAGGAGGCAGGAAAATGGGAAGAAATAATAAACAGAACCAGAACAATGATTCAATGGATATTTATATTGCAAAGTTAGCCTATATCGGCACAGCCATTTCAACTTTAGGGGATGGCATTCAGACCATCGCAGCTGGTCTAGCCCTAGAGGCACTACAAAATGCGAAGAACGATTCTTCTCCAACAAATAATGGTGATCAAACAGCCAAAGTCGATAACATGCAGAAACAAATCGATTATTTAATTGCTGAACTAAAGCAAATCAAAAAAATGTTAAAATAACCTTTACATAAAGAGTAGTGTGGAAGCCAAATACCTACCACACTACTGTTTTTTTATCTTCTGATGAGTCCTTTGTAGTTCCATCAATTCAGAAACCGTCACAAACTGGTAGCCCTGCTTTTCAAGCTCTGGCAAGATTTGCTCCAATGCTTTGACGGTTTGGGCTCGGTTTCCGCCACCATCATGAAACAGCACGATATTGCCAGCCTTTACGC
Source organism: Lysinibacillus sp. FSL L8-0126 (assembly GCF_038630385.1). Taxonomy (NCBI): domain Bacteria; kingdom Bacillati; phylum Bacillota; class Bacilli; order Caryophanales; family Bacillaceae; genus Lysinibacillus; species Lysinibacillus sp. FSL L8-0126. The sequence continues at coordinate 3,974,852 of NZ_CP152028.1, forward strand.
CTTTTAAAACCGTATTAACGATGCGATTGACCCCAGGATTCTTCCAATCGAGCGTATCCAAATGCCAAGACCACATAACGACTTTATAGCCTTTTTTGGCAATCGCCTCTATCATGGCATCGGTATATTGCCCTTCAACGGGGCGAAATAAGGTTGGCTGATAGCCCGTAATTCCTGCAATTACCTCATCTGTTTGTTGAATTTCCTTCATTAAATTAGGTACATTTGTTTTTAAAGGGTGTGTAAAGGTATGATTGGCCAATTCATGCCCTTCTTCATACATTCTTGCTATCAATTCAGGATTTTTTTCTGCATTTTGACCAACAATAAAAAAAGTAGCTTTCGCATTGTATTTCTCTAATACATCAAGAACATCCGCTGTATAGGTACGATGTGGACCATCATCAAACGTTAAGGCAATGATTTTTTCCTCTGTTTGGATTTCCCAAAGAATTTGTCCTGCTTCTTCATAATACTTTCTCCCTTTATTTTCAGAAGAACTTACTTTGACATAAAAAAACGACACCGTGATCAAACAAAGTGGTAGTAAAAACAGTAAAAATTTTTTCACATTTTCACGTCCCCAAATAATTTTCGTACTTTATTATTTGTGGATTTCATAAAAAAATGCTTATGTTTAGCTTTATTTCATTAAAATTTATCATGACGTATGTTTTCCAGGCTCATATAATTTTTTTGTTGAAGCTTGTCCACAACATTCAATCACACCATGGTGTATTTGTCGCAGACGCTTCACTTTTGCCGATCGTTACATCCTGTGACATGCTTTCACCATTATTACCACGTGGCGCTCACCCGCCAAAAAGTATTCATTGCCCCTATAGAGAAGGGAGTCTTCAGTTGAATCATGAGGATAAGATGGGTATGTAGTACGTCATCAAGCAAAGTCAAGACAAAAACACTATGCATGAAACTATCATTTATAAAAGGACCTCCTTTTACTGGCCAAAAGCAAAAACAAGGTTTGTTTCACAAACGATTTCTCCATTCACTGTGGCAACCCCACTTCCTTTACCGACTGTCCCTTTCACACGGTTGATTACTACCTCAAGCCGTAGCTGATCACCAGGCTTTACTTGTTTTTTAAAGCGACAATGATCAATGCCCGCAAGCAAGCCTAACCGCCCCTCATTCCCTGCCTTTGTCAGCATAATGACTGCACTGACTTGCGCTAACGCTTCCACAATGAGCACACCTGGCATGACAGGATAATGTGGAAAATGTCCCTGAAAGAACTCCTCATGGATTGTCACATTTTTCAATCCGACTGCACGCTTCCCCTCCTCTAATTCCAAAATACGATCTACTAAAAGAAACGGATAGCGATGTGGTAATATTCCTTGCAATTGTTGACTTGTTAACATATTGATTCCTCCACAGCATTTTTATAACCTTATTCTAACACTAAATATTAGTACTTAGTAATAAAAATGAAGTTAGTCAAAAAATGACTGTCCGACAATGACAAATAGAAAAATGGCCGTACCAAAAGAAAGAATACTAATGGTAGATCGTTTGGCTCTTTGCCACTCTCTCATACCAATGAGTAAAAATGTACAACCTAATAACATGAAAGTAACTGGTAAGAACGAAAAATCTTTTGTAATAAGACCATACATACTCGTCACCACAATTGGGATAAATATGAATAGTTGTAGACAATAGGACCATTTCATGCCGATCATCTCCTCACTAAATTATTTTCTGAATTTTTTTTCATTCCTTTTTCAATATTTCTTTATCGACAGCCCTATAGTCGCTGGAATATAATATTCCATGCATTTACCTTAGATTGATTAGTTTATTAGAATAGGAAGGTTTCGCATGTTATCTTTTATCGCAATAGTACTTTTATTATTTTTAATCCCAGGTCCTGCTGTTATTATCACGATTACACAAACATTAAAAAGTGGCAAAAAGAATGGTATTTATACCGCTTTAGGCATCGGTCTTGGAGATTTAGTTCATACGTTAGCGGCTGTTTTAGGTCTTTCTGCTATTTTGATGAAATCAGCCACAGCCTTTGAGGTAGTGAAATATATTGGGGTGGCCTACCTTGTTTATTTAGGTATTCAGATGCTCCTCACAAAACCAAAAAAAATTGAACAACCAACTGTGGAACAAAGCCCTGCTAGTACATCATTCCGCCAAGGCTTTTTAGCAGAAATTTTAAATCCCAAGACAGCTTTATTTTTCCTTGCTTTCTTACCACAATTTGTACAGCACAACGAGCAATCTGTCACAAGCCAATTGCTAACACTAGGCATCACCTTTGTTGTGATGAGTGCTTTGTATACAATACTACTAGCAATTATTACAAGCTTCATTGGTGAAAAAATCTTTACGAAAACAAGTGGTAGCTCACGTTGGCTTGAAAAAACTGTCGGCTTTGTCTATATCGGTCTCGGTGTCCGTTTAGCACTACAGACACAAAGTAGATAATCTGGAGAGGAACACAAAAGAGTGTTCTTCTTTTTTTTGCAGGAAAATGGAGAATTTTAGCCAATACATACTAAAAAGGAGGGGTGAACTTGAATGAACGTCAAGAAAATTTATTTCAGCAGTTAGCACATTACCGTAGCGAGTTACTCCATTTGCTAGAGCATGTGTCAGAAGAAAAGGCAAATATCATTCCAGCTGGTTTTCATAATAATATTCGCTGGAATATGGGCCATCTTTATCTCGATCAATATTTATGGCTAGAGGCGTTAACAAAAGAAAAGGATACAGCATTAGTAGCTCTCATGAAATGGTTTAGCTTTGGTACGTCGCCTAAGCATTTTGACGAAAAAACGCCCACATTCGAGGAGTTAAAAAAGTACTTGGCTCAGCAGCCTTCACAGATAAAGGAACGATACGGTCATCGATTGGCTGAGAAATTCCCACCTATCGACATGGGTATGCAGACCATTGAACAAGTACTCCTACGTACCATCTTTCATGAAGGTATGCATTTACAAGCAATTGTCACCATTCATCGATGCCTAAACGAAGTAACAGACCGAGTTTAATACAGGGTCTGTTGCTTATTTGTTTATTGATAATTTTCGAGATACTTTCCTTTTTAAAAAATTTCTTTCGGACTTAAGGCAGTCCACTCCTCTATCGATACATTGGGATGCAAATCGAGAAAAGATTTAACCATTTTATAGCCTTCGCTGTAGCCATAACTAAAGGGTAGACCATTTCCACCTCTAATTATTTCTAGGGCACGAATCAAGTTATGCTTTTCCAAATCCGCTGCAACATCAGACCAATAAACTTTGTTGTAATCCAAATCTATTCGCGTAAAATTTAAATCAGGATAAACTAATTTTTCAAACATCACTGCCCTTCCTTCAAATATGAGATGATCTAGCACTGTCCCCTCATTACGCGGGCGTTTTTCAGTTGCAACACTATGATGATATTCATGGGCAATTACAGCCCTAATAAATTCATTTGTATAATATTTATTATAGAGGGCTGTTATTTTACCTGCACCAATCGTTACCATATTCGCGTTTACATCTGTGGCTGGAAAAACACATACCGTCATTTCATTTTTAGTGGGAAGGAGTTCAGAAGATTTGAACAGACCTTCCTTAATACTCTTTTCTGTTGCTTCCCTATCAATTTTTTCGCTTAATAATTGATTTTCTTTCAATTGTTTGGTCGTGATATTTAACACCGTCTCAGCCATGTTTATATATTCACCATTCTCAAAACATGCACTATAAACGGGATCAATGACCTCTTCTCGATAGATGTCCAATGGTGAACGATCTGGATTACTTTCTACCTTTTCCGTATAGTTTTGAAAAAGCTCAAAAGCATGAACTATTTTAAATGGTTGCTTCGTTTCTGGATGTTCGAATGAAACCGTGATACTTTCAATATCTGGTTTTTTATGGGAAGGCTTTTCTGTTTGTGCACAGGCACTAAACACGAAGCATAGCATCATTAATACGACAAAACCCTTTACATAATGCATCCTTTTCATCCGTCCTTTTCATCAATAAATAATTTACCCATGCTAACATTCATGAACAATATGCCTTGACGCCTCGACGGTTTGTCTTTGAATGATTTGGTATCCTTTTCGTTCAAAGAAGGGTCTCGCTGTAAGACTAGCATCTGTGTAGATATGGGTAAGACCAAGCTTTTTTGCGTCCGCTTCTAGTAAATCTACTAAGGCTGCTGCAATCCCCTGTCTTTGAAAATCCTTATGGACATAAAAGTATGTACGGTTTCGTTAAATAATTGCAGAATTTCTTCTAAATCGTCATGATAGTTTGTAAAATCAAGCATCTATACACCCCTTTTCTCCCAATCTATTATACCAATGATATGATATTTATGTAAAATTATAGAAATCTTGTAGATCAAAATAATCTATAAGCTTCTCTTCGTTTTACTGTTTCGGTGTATTGGCTGTCAGTGGATTCGCATTGGCAACTAGTTGTACAGGCGTCGTCGTTTGTTGAAAGCTATCCTTCTGTCCTTGATTTGATTTCCCATAGCCTTTCATGGCAGCAAACAGTGCTGCACCAACAATACCCCAGGTCAATAATTTCATTTAAAAACCTCCCTTCACCGTTAGTATTCGAGAACAATTACGGAATATAGCTGTAAAAAATTAGCGACCAATAGCCAATAACTATGGTAAAATATTGAAGATGCTAAAAACTCGAATATAGGAGGTTGACTACCATGAAAAAAGTCTTCACTGGACTATTGTTAACATCTATGTTTTTTGTGGCTTTTCCGGCTGATGCTGCCACTACACAAATTAAAATAGATGACGTAATAGTAAAATCTGATACAGCACCTGAGCAAAGAAGCAATCGAATCATGGTGCCATTGCGTGTGATCAGTGAAAATCTAGGTGCGCAAGTGCATTGGAAGGATTCACAAATTACCCTTGCCATGAATAAAACATTGATTGTATTAAATCTCAACAACAAGACTGTCATGAAAAATGACAAAACAGAGCAATTGGATGTACAGCCATACATGAAAAATAATCGTACCTATGTACCGATTCGCTTTATTGCGGAAACATTTGGCAGTCAGGTCCAATACAATCAAGGTACAGTCAGTATCACTTCTGAACCACTACTACTTGACAATAAAAAAATAAAAGCCCTCCGCTATGAATATCAAATGACAATGGGTGGTGTTATTCAAGACATTAAAGGCAATGCTTATCATAAAGCGCTTTATCAAGTTTTCCAGCAAAAAGGAAACAAAGTAGAGGCACCTAAAGAATATTCATGGCAAATTAATTTAGACATACCTGGTTCCTATTCTAAACGTGGGCAATATCGTTTTATGAGCGATGATACGAACACAGTCAAACAATTTGATATTTATTCATTAAATACTGCATTCCCTGATGAACTATTACAAGGTCATCCCCATCATCTACTGCATGATGTGTTTGAAGATAGCTGGTATATTTTCACAGATCAAGCAGTTCAATCTATAAAACAGCTTATAAACAATGCTGCCACTAATGGCTTTAGTACCATTATTAGTAATACAGTAGCATAATTTTTTGTAAGCGATGTTCAACATATTCTGCATGAAAATGGACAAAATATTCATATCAACATCGAATATATGGAGGTTTGCCTCATGCAGAAGCTACTGTTATTAAGTTGCGTGCTATTTTCCCTCTTAGCTGCCTGTTCTGCGGAAGAAGCTCCGCCTAGCGAAGAAGCGGAAGCTAAAGAACAAACCGTCAATGCGCAGCCACAAGAAAACCTGAATACTTTGGGATATGACCAACTCCCAGCAAAGGATGAATAACGAGAAAAGTAGAGAGCATCCAAACACGCTTCTATAAAATTCTATCGTTGTCTAACCTGAAAAAGTATGCCACAAGTATCGTAGAAAACCTTTAATAGGTCATCCTGAAAACTAAAAAAACAGCAAGTTTGAGCCTAAAACTCACACTTGCTGTTTTCTTCTATAGGTAACACAGTAGAATATTTAATTTCCCTCAAGGATAAGTTCGTTTGAATTCTAGAAACCCCTAGCTTATTTAATTTGCGGATGAATTGATCTAATTCTTTGCGATCTCGAATGACAACCTTTAACAAATAATCATATGCACCTGTTAAACAATGACATTCCATGATTTCGGTCATCGTTTTTAAGCTGTCCTCCAATTCCTCGATTTCCTTCGCTTGGTGAATATTAGTGCTCATAAAGACATAGCACAGTAAATCAAATCCTAGCTTTTCTTGATTTAAAATAGCCACTTGCTGATCGATATATCCTTCTGTTTCAAGGCGTTTGACCCTTGTATGAGTTGCTGGCGGAGACAAGTTTACTCGTCTAGCCAATTCTGCATTACTGAGTTGCACCTCTCTCTGCAAAATCGCTAAAATTTGAAGATCCACACTGTCTAATGCTTTATTTTTAATCTCCTCCATTGTTATCTCTCCTTTTGATTGTTATTCGGCAAGTACATATTAGACTCTATTTCAGAATATTCTTCTGAAATTTATTAAATTTATTTTAATTATTTCAAATTAGTACAATTATACAAAATATTATACAGCTAAAACCTCAATAATGCTATGATTCTTAATATACATAAAATCATAGGAGGGTTACATACCTTGGTCAAATTTTATATGGGCTTAATGCTCGTCACAAGCTTACTTTGGGGAGGCAATTTTGTTGTGGCCAAGACGCTTGTGGCGCATGCCTCTCCGATGACTTTAACGATGGCAAGATGGTTCATCGCGGTGATTGTCCTTATCCCATTAGTCTGGTGGAAAGAAAAGAAGCTAGTCCCTGCAAAAGCAGCTCTTGTGCCGTTATTGTTCATGGGTATTACAGGTGTCGCCTTGTTTAATATTTTTCAATTTTTAGCGTTGGAGCGAACAACATCCACGAATGCAGGCCTTATTTCAACGATGAATACGATGTCCATAGCCCTTTTTTCATTTGCTTTTCTCAAAGAAAAAATAAATGGCTTGCAGCTTTTGGCTATGACTCTTTCTTTCATGGGGGTGGTTCTCGTCCTTTCGAAAGGAGATTTGCAGCAGTTACTGGATTTTCAATTGAATACAGGGGATTTATGGATGGTAGCTGCGGTTTGTGTCTGGGGACTTTACTCGGTTTGTAGTAAGTGGGCTATGAAAACAACCTCTCCATTAATGGCTACATTGTATGCGGGAGTGTTTGGTATTCTTACTCTTGTCCCGTTCACCAGTACGGAATTCACCTTCTCTAATATCAATCCGTCTTTCATCCTTTCTCTTCTGTATACAGGGATTATCTCTACTGTCGTTTGTATGGTCTTTTGGAATATAGGCGTACAGCAATTAGGAGCCACAACCTCTGGCATTTTCCTAAACTTCAATCCAATTTTCACTGCCCTGCTCGCGTTCTTCTTTATCGGTGAAAAGCTGAGTTGGCTTCAAGGCATTGGAGGACTGATCGTTATTATAGGCTGTTATTTATTTACGCACTTTAAAACCAAAATGCCACAGAATCAAGTTTGTCATTAACATAAGATGCCTTCCCCCTCTCAGTATTCGCTGTGGGAGAAGGCATCTAATTGATTAGTTGTTTTCTTTGGTAATACAACAAATGAAACAGCAGTTCCTTCATGCAGCTTGCTTGTTATGTGTAAGCCTTGACCGTAATGCTGTTGCAGACGTCTATGGGTATTCGATAAGCCAATACTTCTGGATGGACGTTTGTTCGGCTGTAGTAGCTTCGCCAATTGCTCTTCGTCCATACCAACGCCATCATCTGAGACACTAATTTCGATATGAGTACCACAATTAATGATACGAATGTGAACGGTTCCCCCTTCAACACGCTTTAAAATACCATGCTTTAATGCATTTTCAACTAGCGGTTGAATGGTTAGCGATGGAATCCATACATTCGTCGCTGTATCTAAGTCCCATACGACGCGAATACGTTCACCAAAACGTTCCTGCTGAATATAGAGGTAGGCTTGAATTAACCGAAGTTCATTTTCTAATGGAACAAGCGCTTCTACGTTTTGAAAATTATAGGATTCTCTTAAAAAATCACTTAATGCCTCTACTAATTTAGCTGTCCGCTCACTGTCCAATTCACTTAACGTTAAGATAGCATTTAATGTATTAAAGAGAAAATGGGGCTCGATTTGTGCCTGAAGCCACGCTGCCTCCATACGATGTCGTTCTTGAATAGATCGCTTCACCTTTGTTAATGCCTCAACGCGAGATCGAAGCTCTAAGGCATCAACAGGCTTGACGACATAATCATTGGCCCCCGCTGAAAAGCCATTTTCAATATCATGTGGCTGACTACGTGCAGTTAGTAATAGTACGGGTAAATCCGTCATGAAGAATTGCTTACGGATGATTCGTACTAATTCATAGCCATTCATTTTCGGCATCATTACGTCTGAAATCACTAAATCCCATTCCTGGGACCGTATATATTCAAGTGCCTGCAAACCACTTGTCACCGTGACGACATCATACTGCTCATTCGCCAAGAGGGTTGCCACCACTCTTAAATTGATGGGCTCATCATCCACTACTAAAATTCGTGGTTGATTCCACGCATCTCCTACATCGTTCATTCCATCTTGCTGTACCTCAGGGCTTTCCTGTTTTTGATGAGCCTGCTGTGCAAGCGTTACCTTTTGAGCTTCCGCTTCGTCAGATAGTGGTAATGTGAAGGTAAAGGTGGTGCCTTGTCCCACCACTGATTGTACGTCCAATGTTCCCCTTTGTAGTTCAACCAGTCGCTTACAAATACTAAGCCCTAGCCCAAATCCGCCCTCTACTATCGTCTTACTGACAGTACCTTGCTCATATGGCTCAAATAATCGCTGCATGGTTTCCTCATCTATGCCAATGCCCGTATCTGCCACCACAATCTTCGCCATGCTAGCCTCGGTATAGCCCGAAATCGTAATAGTACCTTCATTAGTAAATTTCATGGCATTATGTACCAAATTAAAAATAATTTGGATTACCCGATTTTCATCTGCCAGTACTTTTTGAAAGTCTGCTGGAATTTGCTGAACAAACTGAACCGGCTTTCCTTCAATCATAAAACGTAGCATATCGAAGACGCCAGCCACGATGGTATGAATGGAAACCGGGGTCAGATGCAATTTTTGTGTATTATCCTTTAGGCTCATCACATCAAGTAAATCGTTCAATAAATGCGACATTCGTTGCCCAACAGACAGCACCGTTTCTAAATCATGGACGCTTTTATGACTAAGTGCATGGGACTCACGCTCTAAAACAGCCTTGGACATATTGATAATACTATGAAGCGGATTGCGTAATTCATGGGAGGTGCTTGCCAGAAATTCATCCTTTAGTTTATCTGTCTCTTGCAATTTTTGGGCAAGGTCTTTTGTATCCGCATGCACTTTTGCGTAATCTTTAAACCACAATGTCGCTAAACAAGCAATGGTCATTATCAAATCAAAGGGATATGAAATCACCTTGATTCCTGAAATCAGTAGCAAAATATCCCAAAGAATACTATTGATAAATGCAAGGATTGCTAAAAGTAGAAAAACATGCTGACGGATATCTTTGAGCGCCTTTCCTAGCATCATCATCATGGTGATCACAATGGGAACGCCTAAAATGACAATATAAACACTTTGTATCGACACTACATATCGTGTTGGTAGTACAATAGCCAACACAGCTGCACAGGCACATACAAGGGCAAATCCCTGCTGATAACGGTGAAAATGGCGCGGTAGCCATGGATCGATACATTGTAGCAGGGAATAGCCAATGCCAATCATCGAAAGGTGAACCAATATAAACCCCCAATCATAATTGATTGGAAACCAAAATGAGAGAAGCTTATCGTCACTCCCTAATAGATAATAAAACATGATACTGACGGTTAAGAGTGAAAAGAACAGTAAAGGTCTTTCCTTATTTCCAACTAAATATAGGATGATCGAGTAAAGGGCATGTAAAAGTAAAACGACTGCCACTAATAGCTGCATGGTAATAGACAATTGTGTTTCGCGATAGATAACATCTTCATATCCAAATTTTATAGACCGCACAATTCCCCCATTACGAGGATCTTGAAAGTTAGCCACTTGCACAACAATGTCGATTTCACTTTGGCCCTTTGTGTCAAAAGAAGCTGTAAATGGAACATTTTTGGCCATCGTTTGCGCTCGATTTTCACCTAGCTCACCAGCCTTCGCAACTAAACGATCATTTACATATATTTCTGCTGCACTACGAATGCTAGGCACCCTTATGCTAAATGTTTTTGTTTCTTCTGGATTAACCTGTATTTTCAAATGATAGGAGCCATAGCCATATGGCGTCAGCTTACCTTCTTGAAAAATTTGATCCCAACCATCTGGAACCTGTATGTACGTGGGGGGGAAAGGTGGTTGATTACTATCCATCAACCAGTGAGAGGAATAAAATGCCCATTCACCATCCAGTGTCAAAGCATTCTGTTGAAAATCAAAATCCCGTACATCGATTTGCCCTTTTTCTGCGTAGGGTTGGTCTGGCTGAGTAAATAAATGCAACCACAATATGCGTGTGCTCGTTAACAAAATAAAAAATAAGAGAATAATGATCGCTATTTTTTTCTTTTTCATAAGTGAATCTCGTCAAAGGGCAACATAGTATTTCTCCTTTGCGAACGCCACCTCCTAGGTCTTGATCGAGTAATGATCTTACAACCTTCCAATTCTACCAAGCACATCTCTACAAATTCTGAACAAATTCTTAATATAGTCCTAATCGAACAACAGGCTCTGATTTGGTTGAGCCATTTCGCCAAAACATTTCATATACTTCCACAACCCTTTCTATCCAATGCCTGTAAGTAAAGTCGGGTTTTTAGAACTTTTTGCCATAAAAAAAGCAGCCCCTCCGATAAGGAATGAACTGCACCCCAATTGTTAGACACAGCATTTAACAATTGGAGGTGTAGTTTTTTTATGACTAAATTTACGAGCGAGATAAAGTTAAAGATTATTCAAGGCTTTAATTCAAAGATTTTTTCTCAACAAGAGTATGCAAAACAGATGGGAGTAACAAGAGCACAATTTCAATATTGGTTAAAGTTATATGAATTACATGGAGATGAAGGGTTTAGGAATACCTATACAAATTATTCTGTACCATTTAAACTAGACGTATTAAATTACATGGTTCAATCTGGTGCGTCATTAATGGATACCGCAGCTCTTTTTAAAATCTCAAGTTATACAATAGTGTATACTTGGCAAAAACAAATGGAGGTTGGCGGTTTAGATGCCCTTGAATCAAGACAAAAGGGGCGTCCATCGATGAAAAAACAATCGACGAAACAATCCTGGCTGAAGGATCTGTCGAGGCACTAGAAGCACGTATTAAACAACTTGAAATGGAAAACGAGTATTTAAAAAAGTTGAATGCCTTAGTTCAAAACAAGGAAAAATCATGAAACAAGACAAAGCAAAAGTAGTCTTTGAGTTAAGGCATAAATATTCGGTGAAGGCGCTTGTGAAACTCGCTGGTATTCCACGTAGCACGTATTATGATTTAGTAAAGAAAATGAACCGAATAGATCCAGATGCCGATTTAAAAGTAGAAATCAATTCAATTTACGATGAACATGAAGGACGTTATGGCTATCGTCGTATTCGTGATGAGCTAGCTAATCGTGGTAAGAACGTAAATCACAAGAAGATCCAACGCATCATGAAAGAACTTGGATTAAAGTGCCTTGTGCGTATGAAAAAATATAAATCCTATAAAGGAACAGTCGGTAAAATTGCGCCTAATCATTTAGACCGCCAATTTACAGCGGACCCACCGAATGAAAAATGGGTAACCGATATTACGGAGTTTAAATTATTCGGCGAAAAATTATATTTATCACCTGTTTTAGATTTATTTAATGGTGAAATTATTACGTACACAATTGGCTCTAGACCAACTTATTCACTTGTTTCAGAGATGTTAGATAAAGCTTTAGAGCGTCTACCAGAAGACCATCAGCTTCTCATGTATTCAGATCAAGGCTGGCACTATCAAATGAAGCAATATTGTCATGCGTTTCAATCAAGGGGTATTCTCCAAAGTATGTCTCGTAAAGAAAACTGTTACGACAACTCTGTAATGGAGAATTTCTTCGGGATTATGAAGTCTGAGTTTTTATACTTCAAAAAACTTGAAAGTGTAGACCATTTTAAAACTGAATTAGAAAAGTATATAACGTATTACAATACAAAAAGGATTAAGGCAAAATTAAAAGGCATGAGTCCGATACAATATCGAACCCATGCCCTAACCGCTGCCTAATGAAATAACCGTGTCTAACTTTTAGGGGTCACTTCACTCATAGGCTGCTTATTTTTAAATGATATAAATACGCTACATTTTAGTAGACCACGAAATTTTATTATTTTTTATACTTAAGCTGTGCATCTCTCATAATGGCTAGATCAGAATTATCACTATCTACAGTATTTAAAGAGTTAAGAGAAGAGTTAGATCCAAACATTGGCACTTTACCAGTAGTTACACCTCTAGGGGCATACATACCATCATCTACTGGAACCAAAAATAGTAAATATTCTTTATCAAACTCCATGTTCTCATAATCATTCACAGTATACATAGCATTTGTTTCTTTATCATAAAAAGCCATTTCTGACACAGTAATTTGAGAATTTGTTTTTATATCTTCTTTATTATCGTTATTTTTATAAACTTCTGAAATTAAAAAACTTGATTTAGTATATCCACCAATTACATCGTTATTAATGTCTGATCTAAAAACTTCAGTATCATTTTCTTTTGTTTTTGTACCAAGAACAATTACAGGTGATGCTTCTTCCATCTCTTCTAAATTATCAAAACCTAGAGTTTTACCTTCAAAATTAATAGTCTCTATTTTTTTATTATCTTTAATGCTTATAAAGAATATTAAACAAAGACACACTAAAAAAAAGCTAAACACTTGAAACTTTCTATTTTTCATACTACCTGCCCCTTTGTCGACAATTTTTGTGTGAGTAATAGCCTTATGTAATTAATACAAAGCTTTTATACCATCAATGTCGTCTTGTAACGGCCAGTCTTTATCATTAAAACCCTTTGTCCTCATAACAGATATGGAATTATTCTTTGTTTGAGTGTGATCAAGACCTAAAGCATGCCCTACTTCATGAACTGCAGTTTCCCTTCTACGAGTTTGATCTAATCCCTTCCATGATTTATACATTGTTATGTTTGATAAAGTAGAGGAACCATTACGATGAGTAGCATATGCATCACCATAATTACTATTTACATAATCAACATTAACATTTCCACTAACCGAGACCTCTTTAGTAAACTTAACTTTATTAGTTGAATGCCACGCAGTAAATCCTCTTAGAATATCTTGCTTATAACCCATATCAATTAGCTCTTGACTAATATTGTAATACAAATCTAAATTATCCTTCTTTTTAAATCCTAGTAATTGATAAGCATCAGCTGTAATTGGTAGAGATACAACACAAAGTAATAGCATAATTAAAAAGCCTTTAAATTTCCACTTCATTTTACCAACTCCCCTTTATTTTTACATTCATGGAACTAACACACATAAATTATAAACATAATAAAATACAATATAAAGGGTAATTTGGTATCATTTTACTTTTATACTGAAGATATAAGAAGAACTCCCTTTGTCCCATCTTCCAGAGATAATATATATATACTTGCCTTTTTCGTTCGGTACAGAAATACTATTATCTTCCACTATTACTTTTTCGCTTTCATCGTTATTCATCCATTTCTCAACTTCTACTTTTTCAGGTTGTTTCTTAAAATTGATTTTTATTTTACTTTGAGGGGATACTGAAAAAGGGACAATTTTATTATTATCAAGAATTTCTGGTGGTGAAATTTTATCAACACATTCAGTGCCAGTTATTTTTTTCCAACAATAAGAACCTTGTACTATTGTTATCTTATTATTTCCTGACAATACAATTGGCTTAGGGGGACCAGCATTAAGTAACATGATAATCAACACAAATACGATAATAAATAAAGTAATTATACTTATCTTTATGCCTTTCATATAAACCCTCCAAACTAGTATTCTGAAATTAAGAAAAAGTCTTATATTCCGTTTATCAACTTATTTTACCATATAATTATTTTTTTGTAATTTAAATGCATATGAAGAAGCAAGGAGCCGACTGAACGAGATAAGGTTTGTGATTTGGTAATTTAGTTATTTCTGCTTCATGGATATTCATACTATGGAAAAATGTTGATATGAACGGGCTTATTGAGTCTTTTAATGACCTAAAGGAAAATGATGAAAAGATTATTGGTAGATTAAGTACTGCTGCTACAGTTTTAGCTGTTGGGGTAGCAATTCTGAATAATGTTAGAACTAGAATTGTAAACGAAAATTAGAAAAAAAGATTTTAGACGCCACATTCTCGGTATAGAAGAAGATTAAGGGGAATTTTTCTAAGTGTCGTATATCGTGATCAGTACATACGGTCCAAAGCTGGATTACTTAAGAATGACAAGATTTTCAAGAATACGGATTTGGGATTAAATTTATCTTACAGGTGTATCACTTAGGTGATACTGAAAATGCATAATAAAGTTGTTTAATTTCGTTTAAATGCAATAACCACCTCCCTAAATTCCCTCGATAATTCCACAGAAATTTTATCGAACGAACATTCAAAACTAGTAAATCGCTTAGAAGCGGCTTTTAATACTAACTTCAACACATCTGAAAATTTTCAAGCTGCTGAATCACAAATACGTGATACTGATATGGCTAAAGAAATGATGCTCTTCATTAAAAATAATATCATAACAAAAGCATCATAATTGTTATTAACTCAAGCAAATCAAGTTCCAAATAATATTTTATAATTGTTGAGGTAGAATGTAAGGATTTTTTTACATTCAATTGATAATTACACTAAATGTTGAACTACATATTCTAATCTAACCAAGTATTACCTCAGTCAGGAATTTGTAATTTTGAACTCCCCTTTTAACACCTCACATAAAACTATAGTAAAAATGGAATAGAATAAGTTTTTAAGAAAAATTGTGCATAATAAAAAGCAGCTACTCCGATAAGGAATAGCCGACTTTTTATTTGAAGCTTTAAAGGTATAAGAGCAGTTAAATCAAACCTACACAAGATATTACATGCTTTGAGGTGGAATGATGCCTGTTACAAGTAAAATAAAGAACACCAAACCAATGAGGAAAAATATGAACGAGGCTTTAAACATGGGACCAAGTTTTACCTGGAATCGTTCTCGCTCATGAATGATTCCTGTTTGTGCACTGACCTGAGATGCATAAAGCCTAGACATGGCTCCACCACTGCTGGAAAAATAGAATGTGCCTAACATAAAGGCAACACCAGTGAAAAACATCACTTCTATAAATCGAACAGAGAACATTGTGGCAATCCAATAGGTTAACGCTATCTCCACAATCCAGGCAATAACCATCATAATAAAGTGTTTCCAACGCATTTTTAAGAGCTCCCTTCCTTATTCTTTTACTAGTTTTACGCATGTCTATTGGGAAAAGTTTCATTTTTCTAAATATATTGTCAATAAGAGATTAAGAAATCCCTTTTTTAAGAACATAAACTATAAAACGGTGTTATTTCCAGCACACAAAAAGACCAGAAACTCTCGAAAAATAGAGTCCTGGTCTTTTTGTGAAAAGTGAAACTTACTAGTTTGCTTTAGTTTTTGTATTCTACTATTACAGTAGTCGTGTCAGCTTTGCAAAGGTTACAGGTTTTTGAAGGAATTTTGAAAAAAATTAACCCTTCACGTTTATCATACTTCTGTTATTCTTTGAACCGTTTAAAGTTAAACTCCTTCAAAAATACGATACCGCAAAAAACAAGCAAAGTAGCAATAATCGTTTTCTTGTATAGAGAAGCAACATCCCTACATAAAGTACGAATTTGCTGCTTAACGCTTCTTGCGTAAACTCGTGAACAATAGATAAATAACGATGAACAGGGCGAGGATTCCTAATGCTTTATAAAGATATAAGGCAATGTTTGCTTTACGTTGATACGTATATTCTCCATCATTCACCGCTTTAAGGTATGCTCCTTTGTCAACTTGTACCGCGATGGCGACCTTTGTATCGGTTCCCTTTATCGCAAAGTACTTGGTTCCTTTTGGATATGCATTTGAAAAATTGCCTCCATGTTGCTCCATATCTGAATACTTCGTTACCTTTCCTATTTCATTCTCAACTGCGTGCACTTTCTCCTCCGTTACCTCATATATATAACCATCCCAAACTACGAAAGGATAGACCCAAGTTGTTGCGACAGTGTTCACAGGTATTATTACGAGACATACTATACAAAACAAAAACATCCGCAGATAGCCCTTCATCACATCACCCTTTCCATCATCTTACATATTAGACTTAGCCTAGCAGAAAAAGTTACACTGCCATTTCTATTGACTTCTGTTTAGGTGAATGCTAAATTTACTAAAGTAGTAATTTACTAAATTACTAAATTCAAATAACAAGGAGTGCTTAACAATGAAAATTCCAACACATTTAAAACATAAACCTGTAATCGTTGCTGAAAACTATGCCAATATCGATGGGCGTACAGCTTATCAAACTGATACACAAGGACTTTCACTTGGGTTGGCACAATGGAATGATCGAGGAAAGGTTGATATTTCTGCGAAGGTTTGGCGACATACAGGTGGCAAATGGTCACGTCAGTCGGAAGAACTACCCCTCCATCGTGTGCTTGACCTCGCTATTCTAGTATGTGAGACACAACTTTATTTTAAGGATGCATACCGCTACGAGCACTTATATGATGAAGCAAACCCTGTTATTAATCGAGTAGGCTTACAAGGTGATGCTATGACTGTGGAAGTATGCACAGAAAATGAACAAATTAAAGAGGATATTCAGCTTTTTCAGCAAGCATTAAATAATGATGGTGAGCTAATCGGTGAACGCCTTCGCACACTATCACGAATCTTAAAAGAAATGGGTTATTAAAACTCAAGAGGATTTTAACGATGAATGAACAAATGCTACAGGATGATAAAAAACTACGAAAGGCCTTTTTTAATTTCTTAATCCCGGTGATGCTAGCGAATGTACTGCAATCTGTTGGCCAAGTATTTGCGATGTTTATCGTCGGGCGCAATTTAGGTGTCGATGCACTCGCTGCCATTTCCGCATTTTTCCCGTTTTTCTTCTTTTTAATGGCCTTCGCGATTGGCATAGGTTCGGGAAGCTCTATTTTAGTTGGGCAAACGTTTGGGGCTGGTCATCATGAAAAGATGAAAGAGGTAGTTGGGGTAACCCTTGCCTTTACTACGATTTTATCGATTATCGTGGCGCTCTTTGGCGGCTTTTTCATTGAATGGATTTTACGCTTTATGCAAACACCAGCAAATATTTTAGACATGAGTATTAGCTATGCACAAATTTTATTTTTCACATTACCCATTATGTTTTGGTATTTAGTGTATACAACCTTTATGCGCGGCGTCGGTGATTCGAAAACACCCTTTCTCTTTTTAGTAATTAGTGTGGTGTTAAATATTGCCTTCCTCCCACCGCTGGTATTCGGCTGGTTCGGATTACCCGCGTTTGGTTTAAATGGTGCTGCCTATGCTTCTGTGTTATCAAACTTAGTGACCATGATTTTATTATTAGCTTATTTGCATAAAACAAAGCATTTACTACGTTTTGATAAATCCATCTTACAGCATTTTAAATTAAAGAAAGATATTTTAACATCATTATTAAAACTAGCGATTCCATCAAGTATTAGTATGGTTGCCATCTCAGTTGCAGAAATTGCCGTTATTGGTTTTGTCAATGCCTATGGATCTGACGCCACTGCTGCTTATGGCGTTGTCAATCAGGTAGCTAGCTATGCACAAGTGCCTGCGATGAGTATTGCTATTGCTACATCCGTTTTCGTAGCACAGGCTTTAGGAGCGAATTCTACAGAAATGATTAAAAAAATTCGTCAAATGGGTGTGCGTATTAACTATCTTTTAGGTGGCGCAATCATTCTCATCATGTATCTGTTTGCAGAGCCAATTTTGGCTTTCTTTATCGATTCACATGATACTGTGCTCATTGCCAAAAATTATTTATATATCGCCTTTTGGAGCTATTTAATATTTGGACATACGCAAACCGTTTCCGCTACGATGCGTGCCACTGGTGTCGTACTATGGCCGACCATCTTCTTAGTCATAACGATTTGGGTCGTGCAAGTGCCATTAGCGTACTTCTTGTCCCACCATACGTCACTCGCATTAAACGGTGTTTGGTTAGCCTATCCAATTACCTTCTGCGTCCATTTCATTATGCAATATGCCTACTTCAAGCTAGGCTGGCAAAAGCGAACATTAAAAGCGATGCTTAGCGAATAAATGACACGGGACATGCAACAAATGCATGTCCTTTTTGTATCCAACAAAATAACCAGGCACTCAGAAATTGAGCCCTGGTCATTTTGTGAAAAGTGAATGTTACTATTTTGCTTTAGTTTTTTGTATTCTACTAATAGAGTAGTCGTATAGCATTGCGAAAAGTTACAACCAATTTAAAATTTTTTTAGTTCTTTCCTGCAAATAGTGCAAACCATCGTCAGTTGATAAAAATTGACAAACACCAAAAAGGCGTTGGTATTTATGAATAGGATGCAAATAACAATCCTTTTGTAAACTTTCATTCATCTCTCTTATCTAAGCGGCTTTTAAATGCTTAATCTTCCATTCAACACGAGAACCGCTGAACCCGCTATCGCTACTGTTTCGCGTTGGGGTGTTACGTATAAAATACCGCCCCGTTTGGAAAGTTGCTTGCTTACTAGCTGGTTTTTCAATAGTTTTTCACACCAGTATGGCCCAAGTGCGCCATGACTAGACCCATTAACATGATCTTCGTCAATTCCTTGTGCTGGAGAAAAAAAGCGGGATACTATATCAATGCCCTCTTCCCTCGACTTACTGGTCACACATATCCCCCTAACAGGAAATTGTTCCATCGCAGAAAAATCTGGCTCGAAATGTGCAATAAGGTCTTCATTGCTTAGTTCCACGATATAATCCAATTCGGTACTCCCTACATAGATCGGTTTACTTCCTAACCAGTCTTCCAATGCTAGAGGACACACTATTTCATCAATTGGATACGTTTTGATGGCAATTTCCACTCGCTCCTGTTGCCATCTTGCCTGCAAAGGGCCATTTGTTGATTGAAATGTGATGGTCTGATGCTTAGGCACGATCCCCTGCTGCCAAAGCAAAAAAGCACTAGCAAGGGTGCCATGACCACAAATCGGGATTTCTGTCTCTGGGGTAAACCATCTTATCGAAAAATCAAGCTGTTTGTTTTCAATAAAGACTGTTGTCGGGACAGGTACCTCCTGTGCAATTTTTTGCATCGTCTCTTCAGAAACATCTGCATCTACAAGACATATTGCTGCTGGATTCCCTTTATATAGCTCTGTTGTAAAGGTATTTATTATAGAATAGGAAATAGTCGTCATCTTATTCACCTCTTCTCTCATCATAACGCAAACAAGCAAGTGCTGAATAGACACACTCAAACAAATAATCATTTTATAAAATAACCACCTTTTGTCTAAGCTAACATTATAAAATACAATGGTAGAGCTTTTGAGTGGAGAAACGATGAAACCATATTTCAAAATTTTAATGATTATTGGATTGACGACCTTACTCGCTGGATGCTGGGATATTACTGAACCACAGAGAATGTACTATATTAATGCAGTAGGTGTAGACTATGAAAACGATGAATATGTTGTCTATTTACAGGTGATTAATTTTGCCGATGTTGCGAAATCGATTCAGCCTAGTGCAGATGTGGCTCCTGCGGAGGTGGGTCGTGCCACTGGCAAAACAGTAGAAGAAGCGATTTACAAATTGTATCGCTCCTCCGATCAGGAAATATTTTGGGGTCATATGAGGTTTCTTCTCTTTTCAGAGCGGGCCATGGAAAATGAACATTTTATTCCAGTCATTGATACATTGATACGTTTTCGCGATACAAGGTACCAGATTTGGGTGTACTGTACAAAAAATCCGGTAGATGAAGTGCTGCTTGTCACACCCATCCTAAGAAATTCTTTGTCCTCATCAAAATTAAGTAACCCGATTAACCCAACTGAACAAGAAACCTTTGTTGAACCCAAAAATATAAGAGATATCGTCATTGGTTTAAATGAACCAAGCCATGAAGTGACCATCCCATATGTGTCCATTAAAGAAGATTGGCAAACAGATGAGGATCGAACAGAAGAAACTTATTTTTCAGGGGTTGGTGTCCTATCAAAAGATGGCTTTAAAGGATTTTTGCAAGACAATGCAGCAAGAGGCAATCAATGGATGCATAACTATACAAATCGCGGTGAGATTACCTTCCAATTAAAAACAAATGGTCAGGAAGAATTAACCGTGAGTATTGAAAAAATTCATGTCGCTGTGAAACCACATGTCAAAAAGGAAGATGTTTCATTTGAAGTCGAATTAAAAATCAATGCGACCATTAATGGCTTTAAAGGAAAAACAACGGAAAAAGAGCTGGAAAAACATATAATCACACAGGTGAAAAAGGAAATCCATGAAACCTTCAATGAAGGCTTAAAATTAGATGTTGATATCTATCGATTATCAGAGTCTCTTTATCGGGACAACGTCAAAGCATGGAAAAGGTTAGAAAAGGATGGAAAAATTCCATTAACAGAGGATTCTATCAGTAAAATTCATGTGGAAGTAGCTAAAATCAATCCAGGTCGCAAAACATTCACAGAAACTATAAAAAAAGACCGGAAGCCCTAACTTAGGGAATCTGGTCTTAAAAAAATTTTTATTTTATGAGTGAATACATATATGTATCATGTGGCATATTGTTTTGATGCATATATTTTTTTAATAATCCTTCTTGTTCGAAACCTATTTTTTGCAATAGTAGCTGAGAAGCTTCATTTTCTGTAAAAACAATAGCACCAATACGTACTAAATCCATCTCTTCAAAACCATAGGAAATGGCTCTTTTCACAGCTTCCTGAGCATAGCCCTTTCCCCAATAGTCAGGAAATAGTGCGTAGCTGATTTCTGCTCTTCGATGCTCCATTGACCACTCTTGAAAGCCAAGTGTACCAATAATGCCTTCTTGTTCTTTTAATGCAATACCCCATTTAATACCACGTTTTTCGGTAAAATTGTTTGCAAAATTTTTAATGATTTGTTGCACTTGTACTAAGCTCGTTAAGGGTTGTTGCCCATAATGGCGCAAAACTTCAGGATTCGAAAAGCAATCAAGAAGAGCTTGTGCATCAGGACTCCCTAATTCTCTTAATACTAATCGTTCAGTTTGTAATATAGGAAACATAGCATACCTCTTTAATCATGGATTTGTTAAACAAATTTTTTTCGACGAACTATTTCAATCTCTATTTCCATTTGATGACACTTAAAAGGACAAAGCTAATTATCATGTTCTTTTGCTTGCCTATTCCTACAAGCGCTCCTCATCTCCTTTTGCATAAAATCTTACTTCATGTCCACAATAAGTTCTAAGTCAGTCTACTTGAGGTGAGAGGTATGGAGCATTTTCCGCTAATACATACAAATTTTTGGGATGCCGTCATTGCAGTCCCTGTCGTGATGATTGTTACGCAACTAATTAAGAAATTGGGTCATATCAAACCTTTTTGGGTTCCGACCATTGCATTAATCGTCGGCTTATTCATTTCCATTTTCATCAGCCATCGCCACAACCTTCTTGCTGGGCTTTTCATGGGCTGGTTTTATGGCTACGCAGCCATTGGTAGTTACGCTTCATTGAAAACATCTTATATTACCTACAAACAAAAGAAATTCCAAAAACAGAAACATAGCGATCCATAAGAATGTAGCGATTGCAGGAATAGAGACAAAATAATATACTAATATTAACAAATTTGGGGCTACTTATTAAAGTAGCTCCTTTTTAATCAGTTTGCACAATAATCCTGTAATTTTTAATAAAGATAAGAAAGGTTGTTCAGCTATGGAAATGTTCTTTTTCTTTAGTAATTTTTATTTAATGCCCCTCTACGCTTTTTTGTTTAGCTATTACCTTATTAAGCTACTCAAAAAATTCAGTAAGGGACAATACACGACAACGACTGAATCGAGGATTGTCATAATAACCTTTATATTAATTGTTTGGAGTATTAGTTATACACTCGCAAGCAGTCAATAGCTTCATAGGTAATGAGAAGAAAAAGCACTTACACACAAGGGCGATATTCGACCAATGCTATTAAACATTAGAGCCGTTTCCACATAGGCTCTATTTATTTTATAAGGGTTGAGCTGATAATAATGCTGCTTCTATGCCCTTCATGATGTTCATAGCTCCACTCGATTTATTTGAACAGACAACTACTTTGGTTGAGCAGTCAGGATAATAAGCTGAATGGAAGCACACACCTGGATCATATCCCATCACATGATATTTTAAAATAGATTGGTCACTGTTTTTCTTAATCCATACACCATACCCGTAACTATCACTTTCATTCATCTCAACATGAGGCGTTAGCAGTTGTGTTGTGACAGCTTCACTTAAAAGGTCAAAGTTCATCAGCGCATGCCAAAGTTTTGACATATCCCTCGCTGTTACAAATGCTCCTCCATCCGAACCTCCTTTTACAGGTAAGGAGTAGATATTTGTTTTCCATGTACCATCCGGGTTATCTATGTATCCTATTGCGGTATTAGATGGTAGAGAATCTAACGAGAAATAGCCCGATTCCTTCATATTCGCTGGATCAAATACATTTTTTTGAATGTAGTCAGAAAAGTTCATACCAGAAATATGCTCAATAACTAAGCCTAATAAAATATACCCGGCATTGTTGTAATGAAATCTCTCCCCTACTCTATATTTCATCGGCCGATCCTGAAATAAAGGTAAGAAATCACGTAATGTTCGAAGTTGATACATTGGATTTTCAACCCATAATTCTTCAAAATTCTCCATTTCTTCCTCATCAAAATAATCTGCAATTCCTGAAGTATGCGTTAGCAGATGTTCAATAGTAATCTGCTCATCCAAATGCTTAAAATGATGGTTTAAACAGTCACTTAGTTTACTATCCAAAGAAAGCTTTCCTTTTTCGATAAGCTGACAAATAGCAATTGCAGTAAAAAGTTTACAGCCAGATGCAATACCAAAACGCGTTTTTGTGTTATTTTCAATTTGCTCCGAGCGATTTGCATAGCCAAAGCTTTGATTGACTAAGGCAGCCTTCTCTTGATTTTCCACTAGAATTGTTCCCGAAAAATCAAGATTCTGTTGTATGTCCACTATAATATTTTGCAATTTTGTATGCATAGTCATTCCCCTTATTTCTCCAAAGTAACTAAATAATAACTTCTCTTACTAAAACAATACTCTACTACTGTTACCTTGTCGAGAATATTCGCATAATTATGAGGAGAAGGCTGTGCATACTGAGGAATGGCTAAAGGGTCAATTGCTGGTATCCTATCTTTACAAGCACAAAAATTATTACTAGTGATTATTGAATTCATTATGCTTTACATTCTCTTTAATCTATTGCAAATCAAGTCGTCTTTGTTACATGCCGATTGTCTATAAAGACATGAAGCTTGCGCTGAATATACCATTCCATCACGAATAAATTTGGCACCCAACACAACCACGCGATGACGGCATAACTATATTGGAAATTTTCAAAGCCAAATAATACAGTAAATAAGGGGAGGTAGATTCGCAATGTCACTGCCGCAAAGGTTAAAGCATAATTTCTTAGCATCCATTTTTGATGTCCTTGGATGTTTCTTTGTTTAATGTTAGCCAGTGCTTGAAACATTGTGATGAGCCAGCCTATAGATAATAAAGCGAAGCCTAGCTGTGCTACCCATCCCCCAGTTGCGTGAAATGCTAAATAAAGTCCTGCCACACCACCGAACAAAATACTAATCATGTAGATGCTACCTAATCGTTTATGACGTTTCATATTTTTCTCTCTTAAGGTGGAGGACAATGTAAAAGGGCCGATTACGAGGGCTAATACACCAAAAATGATATGAATGTAAAGCATACTATACCAAAAGGAATTCAATGTAGCGCTAAGCATGAGCTTTAATTGAACAAACCCAGCCTGTTGTGCATGGAATACGATATATTGAACGACCGAATAGCCCGCTATCATTATCGCCAAGCCACTTACAATAAACCACCATTTTTTTCTCATTCTGTAGCTCCTTTCTTTTGAAACCTAATATTGCAATTGACTACGCTCTGACATAAAAGTGGTCTAAAAAGTAGCCGTTACAGACTACTAGTAGTGCAGTTGTAAAGGCAGGCAAAACGCTTCACACCTGGGTATTTTTCACCTAAGCTTGTAATGTGAAACCCAATATTTTCATAAAAATGGACTGCTTCTTCGTCCGTTTCTGCATAAATCGTAGAAAATGAATAGTGTTCTTTCAAATATCGAATCATTTCACGTCCAATCCCTTTTCCACGATTCGTTGGTGATACGGCAAGATGTTTAATTTCACAGTGATTTCCATCCCTCTTTGCGATTCCGATACACCCCACCATTTCTTGCTCGATGCTATAGCCATATAACACTCTTTCTGGACTTTCCATATATAATTGGTACTCTCTAGCTACTTTCTTGTCTGAAGTGGCATAGGATAATAGTACTTTCACTTCGGGTTGGATATTGCTTGATTGAATTTGTTTCATAAAACGCAACCTCTCTATTTCTATCAGTAGTCATTGAATAATGTGTCAATTACTATCATGTTCTACCATTTTAATAGTCATCTATTTTATCTATACGAAACCGTTGTTTATCTAATGAATTCAGCTCCTGACCAACCGTCTCTCTCCATTAAAAGCACCTCCATCTAACTACTAAATTCCTGTTACAATGATCGTAAAAATAGAAAGAAGGTGTATGATGGACCTATTGTTTGTCATTCTTATTTTTGCTGGGATGTACCAAGTTACATTCTTATCATCGAAGAGCGCCACTAAATCAAAGGGAAATGTATTTAATTTTTGTATGGCTTCCTTTGATGTGAGGGAGTCGATTGGCAAAGGAGGATAAAATAATTTATTACAATAAATAAAGATTGCACTTACTGCCAAAAGAGTTGCTATTAGTAAGCCTCTTTTCATTGTACCGTAAAGCTTCATTTTTTTTACAAATAAATGTATATTTATTTTTTATCTAACAACAATAAAGACCACTCATCACGAGCGGCCTTTAATGATGTATGTCATTCTCATTGTTTATTAGTTAACATTTTTACTACTTCTTTGATTTGCAGCTCTAATGATATTGGATCATTGCCCCAGAATAAATCTGGGTCCAGCTTGAACACTCGGTCATTTTTCACGGCGTCTAGTGACTTCCAAAGTCCCTCACTCTCACCCCATACTTCTGAGATTAAATCTCCCTGATCGATGAAAATATAATCGCCAGCATATTCAGGAATGACTTCGTACGAAACTTGTCGATATGCCTCTTTCCCAATCATTTCCTTCTGTTGTTTCGCTGGTGGCTTTAATTGAAGATGTTTGTAGATGGCTTCACCACCCCTATAGCCTCCGTCACCATAAATATAAAATCCTTTATCTACTACAAAAACGCCCATAAGTGCAAAAGTATCGTCGGGTTTAATAATGTTCGCAAGCTGTGCTCGTGCTTCCTCTGCGGTCTTATCTAAATGCTTAATCCATTGCTCGGCTTCATCTTTTTTGTCCAAAGCATCGCCCAAAAGACGCATTATTTCATAAATATCACCTGAAGAGCTATAAGGGAGCGCAAGCGTAGGTGCGATTTTCTCATACTGCTGAAGAATCTTTTCATCACCCACCCAAGTGATGATTAAATCCGGTTTCAGCTGAACGATTGTCTCCAATGATCTTTCCCCAGTGGTTTCAATGCCATCAATCTGATCTTGAATTACTTTGTTCTCCAAATCCCATTGGGTAGAGCCGATTGGCTTGATACCTAACACAAGTAACTCTGGTAAATAGCCGTCTGTTACAAT
Source organism: Lysinibacillus sp. FSL L8-0126 (assembly GCF_038630385.1). Taxonomy (NCBI): domain Bacteria; kingdom Bacillati; phylum Bacillota; class Bacilli; order Caryophanales; family Bacillaceae; genus Lysinibacillus; species Lysinibacillus sp. FSL L8-0126. Next base: position 4,001,001 of record NZ_CP152028.1, read on the forward strand.
CCGCTTTGCTTGACGTGGTATTTCAATATCACCACGTTGTGTTTTGATTATTTTTGTAGCTGATTCTGTTGTTTCAGCTGTTTTGGAAATGTCCTTATTAGTATTGGAATCGGCGCTGTCATTGGCATTGCCACAAGCCGTCAGTATAGCGAGTAAAGCAAGAAATACTATTGATTTTAACACCTTATGTAAGTACAAGATTGTACCTCCTTGTTTGATAATGATTATCATTCGCGATGATATATTCATTATAGAGGCAGTCTTATACAAGGACAACGCCTATAAATTGGATGTTGCATAGGGAAAATTGTTGGATTTAACTTTGATTAGTGAACAATTTTACTATTACATCAAGTTGAATCTCCAAAGACAGACCATCATCAAACCAAAATTCATTAAGCTTAAGTAAGTGTAATTGGCAGCCTTGTTCATACACTAACTGTTGCCACACGGAACGCTGCATCAGTTTGGTGCGGAAAGATTCTGTATCATCAGTAGGTACGATCAAAAACATATGATTGGCCGCATACAGGGGCAAATCCTGCTCTTTAACTTTCAGATGTTTACCAGGTTGAAGTACCTCCTGTTGAATGGTCTGAGGAGCTCGTAGTCCTAATAGCTGGTATAAAGTGTAGGCGGAGCGCACCGATAGATAAGGGATCAGCCATAAGTTATCGTGACTTAATTCAAAGATACCTGCTGTTGAGCCTGACTGAAGAAATGGTGTGATGACTTTTCTTGCCTCTATGGCGGACTGCTGTAGCTGCGCAATCCAATCTTCAGCCTCTTGTGTTCGCCCAAGGAGTGTCCCAAGCAGTCGCACCTCTTCAAGCTTGTCTAACTGTCCCCATGGAATCGTCAGAACAGGAGCAATTTGTTCGAGTGCTTTCATTACTTCAGGGTAGTTATAAAAATAGGTTGGTGCCACGATTAACTCCGGGGCTAGTTGATGTATCACTTCTATTTGGTCAAAAGATTCTATCTCTACTATGTTCGGCAATCGTCTGTGCAATAGCTGGGATGATTGAAGCAGCTCTCGTGTTGTAGCGAGAGGCTGAATTCCCAATGCGAGTAATGCCCCAAGAAATTGTATACTAACGATACGGTTGCTCTGCTTCCTCTTGCGAAAGCTACTAGGTGAAAGATGAACATACTTGGTGAACGTTTTTCCCAAATACGAGCCGTCTGCAAATCCTGTTTTCAACGCAATATCCTGCAATTTGTCATTTGTTCCAAGTAGCATAAGCTTCGCTTGGTCAACCCGAATTTGATTCACATACTCAGCAAAGCTCCACCCTGTTTCCTTCTTAAACAGCGAGGAGAAATAGCTTTCGTTAAAGCCTGTCATGTTGGCCATAAAAGAACGTGTTAGCGGTGCTTCAAAATGTTGTTTGATATATGTAACAGCCTGCTGAATAGCTTGATCGTTCGTCACAAAACTGTTATCAATACTCTTTCTTTCAAAAATCGTATCGAGGAACTCGTGCAGAAGCAAATGGAGCTTAGGGGCAGCATTTAGTTTCTGCGTTTGAGAAAACTGCCCTATCAAATTTTTCAGCAGCCCTACCGCATATCGAGGAAATTCCATGACCTGCCCATGCGCAGGCAAATGGGCTGTATCAATCACATATAATAACGCTTCTTTCTCACGTTTAGCCAATCGATAACTATTAAACGAGATGCTGTAAACAGGCATAAATCCTTCGCTAGTGCTCGGGACGATATGGCTGTCCTTCTCCGGGTACAAAAGCAAGACGAATTGCCCTTTTCCTATACGACAAGTACGTTGCCCTGTTCGAATAACTATCGGTTGTGTAGGAATGATAATCATTGGAAATAACCCTGTCAGCGTAGCGGGACTCAGTGTTCCCTCGTCCGCTAGAAGTCTTAAATCCAGAAGCTCATATGTTAGCATTTTCCTAGACCCTCCCCTGTCATATATAGTGTTGAATATTATTTTAAAACAACTAAACTATAATCTACCATAAAAAATCCAAAAGGCTTTTAAAATCAATCAGCTTTGCTTATATATGGTATATTCCTGATATTTGGAATTTTTCAACAAAACCAGTTATTAATAATAAGGTGACACCATGGATGGGCATACTGCTAGAAGGAAATACAAGGCCATTATACTGAAAGAAATCCCTTCACCTAATAGGCAAAATGCTGATTTTGGAAGTTTATCTTTATCACTTTCATCAAACCATCCTATACAACCACCACATTTTTCAGAAGTATTTGGATTAGGTAAACGTACAGTAAGCCCAATTCTGTACGCATATAGTATCACTATATGTTAGGAAGGGTGTTCGTGTGGAGAAAAAACATCAATCTTTAAAAAAATTCAAGCTAAAATCAAATCCAAATTGTCATTGTCGTTGTTGCTGTCCTTGTTGTCGTTGTAAATGTAAACCACCATTTTTACCGATACCACCAAGTTGTAACTATCTCGTATATGTGACAGACGCTGGTCAGCTAGTATCGCCTGATAATAGAGTATCTGTGATTGATACGGCGACAAATACGATAGTCGCAAACATACCCGTAGGATCTGCTCCTCTCGAAGTAGCGATTACACCAAACGGAGCATTTGGTTATGTTCCAGCGCTCTTCTCGGATAATGTTACGGTCTTTAGTACTGTCACAAACACACCAATCGCTACCATTCCAGTAGGGGTTAATCCTTTAGGTGTCGCCATTTCACCGAATGGAACACTTGCTTATGTATCCAATCATGGATCTAACACGGTATCTGTCATCAATACAGCCACTAATACTGTAACCGCAACTATCCCAGTAGGGCTCCAGCCTCAAGGCATTGCTTTTACTCCAAATGGCGCGTTTGCTTATATTGCAAACGAAAATTCAAATTCAGTATCTGTTATCAATACAGCTACGAATACGGTGGTCGCTACAATCCCTGTCGGCATTCGCCCAAGATCCATTGTTTTCACATTGAGTGGACAGTTTGCTTACGTGACAAATGAAAATAGCAACATCGTATCCGTCATTAATGCTGTAACCAATACAGTAGTTGCTACAATCCCTGTGGGCACAGGACCTGTAGGAACAGCCATTACACCAGATGGAACACTTATTTACGTTGTCAATAAAGGTAGCAATACGGTTTCGGTTATCAATATAGCTACTAATACGGTGATTGCTACAATTCCTGTAGGACCATCTCCTGACCAAGTGACGATTTTGCCTGATGGAACATTTGCCTATGTCACGAACCAAGTGGACAATACAGTATCTGTTATCGATATAGTGACCAATATGGTCATTGCTACAATCCCTGGATTTAACGGTCCTACTGGTATAAAAACGGGCACCATCTGCAACTAGCTTTTGACACCCTTGGCGAACAAGAAGTAGCAAGTCAAATTAAAGAAAAAGCAACCGACTCTAGACGACCATCTTAATCAAATGGTCGTCTAGAGTTGGTTGCCTATATCATGATGTAATGAGCGAATGCTAAAACGTTGAATGCTCATCTAGTTTTGGAATAGTAGTAAGTCTCATTCGTTTTTACCATTTATATACTATTTTACGTTCCTCTATGTTACCATCTATAATAGACAAAATGTTTATTTAGCAAATAAGCAGAATGACTAAAATCATTTATCAATAAAATTAGAGGGTGTGCAATTAATGGGGTTCTTTGATAGGTTTTTTAAAAAAATAGAGGCTGTTAATAAAGAAGAAGTTGCTGTTGCTGAACTTGAATCCGAGTTTTATTTAGAGTCTGCACTGGATGAAGCCAATCAATTTTGGGTGGAAATAGCACAAAATCTTATCGTGAACGCAGTTAAGGCAACTGTGAAGGGAATGTCTCTCGAGGAAGTAGAATCCATTTTAGGTATAGGTGAATTTGGAGGAGATATGACTACACCCAATGCTACAACAGAGACCTATTGGTATGAAGGAGTTAGTGGCGGTTCTGCTCAATTAATTTTTTATAACGGTACATTAGGCATGAAAGAAGAATTTGGTCTACAATAATGAGTTTTCTATTATTTAAACAGGACTTGCTAATGGCAAGTCCTTTTGTTATGCTCGCACAGGCTCTCTCACATATCAGTCCATAAACCGCTTGCTGTGTCAATCCAATAAAGCCATTAATGCAAGGTTTTAATGTAACAGCAGAGAGCAAATTACGTAACTAATTATCCATCTTAATGTATCTCGATTCGCTCAATGCTGTTCTGTGGCACTTGAAAAAGAAGAAGCACACCAGCTTATTGATACAACGGTTATTTATGGTAAAATTAGGTGGTATTTAGTTAATAATTTTATTCAAAAGGGGATTTAAAATGAAGAAACCGATTTTATCAATCGCTGTATTTTTACTAAGTTTTTTCTCATTACTTATTTCGCTTAAATTATTTTGGAATTTAGGTATTTATGTTGATGAGTATGGTACAAGTCCTTCTATTGTTAGTGGTGGAGAATTTTGGCATTCCATGGATTGGTTAAGATTATTTTTACTGTTCCTGCTGTGCGTAGTATCGTTTATCAGTATTTTTAGTACGAATCAAAATAAGAGTAATTAAAGTAATAGCCATTATTAAAAATTAAAGAAGGATGAAGGAATTATATGAAATTGTTTAGAGGAATTTGGGGTATATTATTATGCTTATATGGTGTAGCTTTATCTATCAAATATTTCCAGAATGTCAGTGAAGGATGGAATATAATCCTTCATGCTTTATCTGGGAGTTTATGTATTTTAGGAATTTTACTAATTAGTAAAGCGATAAAAATGAAAGTGTAATCAGAAGTGACTTTCAACCTATCCAAAAATTAAAATAGCAGTCGTTACAGACAAGTCCTTATGTAATGCTTCCTCAAATCACTTCGATTTAAAAAGCCCATTAGGCTCTGATTTACTCAGTCACCTAATAGGCCATTCATATAAGTCTTTAAAGGTTAGTCCTTTGAAATTTAGTCCAATTCAATAAACCCTTGGTAAGCTTAGTCTTGAATCGCTGCGTCTAACGCTACCACGATCATGTCATTGAACGTTGTTTGACGTTCTTCAGAAGTTGTTACTTCGCCTGTGATAATATGATCACTTACTGTTAGAACTGCAAGTGCTTTACGGCCGAATTTGGCAGCTAATGTGTAAAGGGCTGCTGATTCCATTTCTACAGCTAGCACACCATATTGTGCTAGTTTTTCGTTTTGGTGCTCGTCTGAGTAGAATAAATCTGCTGTGAAGATATTCCCTACTTGTAAGTTAAGACCAGCCTCTTTACCTGCGTTGTAAGCTTTTAATAATAAGTCAAAGTCAGCGATTGGTGCGAAGTCGATAGCACCACCCCAAATGATTTGGTTCATACGTGTGTCTGATGTTGCGCCTTGCGCTAAAATGACGTCACGCACTTTAACATCCTTTTGAATTGCACCACAAGTACCTACACGAATTAATTTTTGCACATCATATTCTTGCATTAATTCTGTTGCATAGATAGAAATAGATGGCACACCCATACCTGTTCCTTGTACAGAAATACGTTTACCTTTATACGTACCTGTATAACCAAACATATTACGTACTTCATTGTAGCAAATTACATCTTCTAAAAATGTTTCTGCAATGTATTTTGCACGTAATGGATCTCCTGGAAGTAAAATTGTGTCAGCGATTTCACCTTTTTTTGCATTAATATGAATACTCATACTACAATCCCTCTTTTCTGTCAGTTATCACTATAAATAATACTGTGTTTCTGTCATTTACGCAATGCTAGACGTCTAGCAACTAAAAATATTTATCTTGATTCAGCGACGCAGTTCAGAACATGAAGCGCTTAGGATAACTTCTACTCTTTTGCCCGAAAAATCTGGACGCCAATTCGCCGAGGCATCATCGATCTTTTCATACAAGCAAGCTTATTCCTCATAAAGCGCCCATAAAGTATCGAATGTTTCGATTGTTAAGTTTTCCGTAGCGTAGGATTCAATATAGTCGGACAGCTCATGAAAGTCTGTGCTCTGTTTTGGAAAATTATGCTCCTGAAACATTTCCTCTGCAAAGCGGACTTTAGGGTCTGACCAATCACCTCCTCGGAATGTTAATACATACAAATAAAAACTTTTTTTCATGAAACAATTTCCCCTTTTTAAAACATTGGCTTTTCGCTAGTGTATCAAAAAAAATAGCTTTCGTCATAATTCCCACCACTAAGATATTTTACCTATTCATGCTTTTAGAACTATTTTCTCGGACAATACTGACTTTAGTCACGGTGTATTTTATCTGAAAAATTTAAATTTTTAGAAATAATAATAGAAATATCTAGTAAAATAAGATAAAATTGAAATCGATTATTGAAAAAAATAGGAAGGTGATGGCGATGAAAAAAACTCAAAAAACTCGTAATACAGCGAAAAAACGCCCGTCTCTCTTTATGCTTAGCTTTTTGAGGAAAAGGCAAGCTGCTACAAAAGAGGAACCCGGGAACAATCCCCCTCCTATTAAAGTAAAACGACAACGTTTTTACCATTTAATTCGGGGCAAAGTGCTTATTATGTTTGCACTGCTTATTGTGATTAACGGCATCATGGGTATATTGTCTTATTTCAATATACAAAATTTGCAGCAGCAAATGGAAGACTTTACTAAGAAAAACGTCCAAGAGCAGTTAACTGTCAATCAGCTTGCATATGAAATTGCTAGACTAACAAATTTAGAACAATCCTATTTAATTACAGGGAATGGTATTTATTCTACTTCTTATCATATGAAAATTGATACTATTAACAAAAAGCTGTCTGCCTTAAAAGAACAATTTCAAGAACGACAAGTAGAGCTAAGTCATATGCAGGCCATCGAGCAATATTATAAAAATTACCTAGATTATTCAGACAAAGTCATGACGATGCGCGACGAACTCGGACTTGAACAAGCCCGTAAGCTCATGATGGGTGCTACTGGGGAAACGATGAAAACGCATATCGATAACAATATTGAATCTATTAATGTGGTCATGGACGAGTCGAATAAAACCAAATTAGACAAGCTTAATCAACAGGTCAATCTTTCCATTACTACGTTCTTTATCGTGTCAATTGTTGGCTTTTTAGCAATCATCATTTTTGGTTATATGCTCTTTAAATCACTTAAACGAAATACACAGGCTATTAATGACTCCATCCTTGATATTGCACAGGCAGGAGGCGATTTGACAAGACGTGTAAAAGTACGTAATCGTGATGAATTTTCAATCATTGCGGCCTCGACGAATACATTAATCGAGTCAATTTCTAATTTAATTCGCCGTGTCAGTGAATTAGCGGATCATGTATCAAGCAGTAGCCAGGAGCTGATGTCGTTAGCTGATGAAAATGCACGAACGATTCAGGATATTGCTGATGCCACAGCTGATATTGCCAGTGATAGTGACAATACGATTTCAAGTATGAATAGTGCCCAGCAAAAGATGAGCGACTTAGAGCATGCCGTGCATCAATTAAATGAACAAGCAAGTGCCGTCCATCGTGCCTCTGTCGCTATGCAGCAAGCAGCAGATGAAGGCAGCCGCTCTGTGGAACAATCCTCGCTTGTTATGCAATCCATTGAAGAAACGATGGCTTCCACAACGTCCACGGTCGAAGCATTAGGTCGTAAATCTGCCGACATCACATCGATTATCGGCACCATCACAGCCATTTCTGAGCAAACAAATCTTCTCGCATTAAACGCGGCCATTGAAGCGGCACGCGCTGGCGAACATGGACGAGGCTTCGCAGTTGTAGCAGATGAAGTTCGCAAGCTTGCAGAGCAATCACAAAGCGCAGCGAAAGAAGTAACAACGATTGTGACGTCCATCCAGCAGGAAGTTACGTCAATCATTGCCCAAAATCACGAAGGAGTAACAACTGTTATCCGAGGCGTGGAAGTAACAAATGAAACGAATCAATCCTTAGCCAATATTTTAACGCATACAGAGGAAACAACGACGATTATCGCAGCTATGGTAGATAAAATTGCGACTACACTTGACTCTAGCAATGCAGTAGCAAGTGACTTCGTGCATGTCAATGCCTATGCCGAGCAATCAGCAGCCAACACGGTAACCTCAGCAGCAGCCGCAACACAGGGCTCCGCATCCATGCAGGAAATCAACGCAGCAGCCACCGAGCTCGCCCAACAAGCAGATAGCTTACGTAACCTAGTGAGCGAATTTAAAGTATAAGTCACTCGAAGGAGGATCCAGCATTTTGCTGGTTCCTCCTGCATTTTGAGGAGCTATCCTTTCAATTTGAAGATTCGATCATTCAAATAAAGGATTCTCTGTTGAAATGGTGGGCTATCCTTCGTTTTGTTGATTCTATCCATCAATCTTTGAGTTCTATCCTCCACTTTGCTGCTTCTATCCATCGATCTGAGCGTTTTATCCTTCAATCTACTGATTCTCCTCTCATTTTGCTGAGCTATCCTCCACTTTGCTGGTTCTATCCACCAATCTGAGCGTTCTATCCTTCAATCTGCTGAGTCTCTCTTCATTTTGCTGGGCTATCCTTCACTTTATTGGTTCTATCCATCGATTTGAGAGTTCTATCCTCTACTTTGCTGGTTCTATCCATCAATCTGAGCGTTTTATCCTTCAATCTGCTGAGTCTCCTCTCATTTTGCTGAGCTATCCTCCACTTTATTGCTTCTATCCATCGATCTATGAGTTCTATCCTCTACTTTGCTGGTTCTATCCACCAATCTGAGCGTTCTATCCTCCACTCTGCTGACTCTCCCCTCATTTTGCTGGGCTATCCTCCACTTTATTGCTTCTATCCATCGATTTATGGGTTCTATCCTCTACTTTGCTGGTTCTATCCACCGATCTGAGCGTTTTCTCCTTCACTCTGCTGACTCTCCTCTCATTTTGCTGAGCTATCCTCCACTTTATTGCTTCTATCCATCGATCTATGAGTTCTATCCTTCAATCTGCAAAGTCTATCCTTCCACTTTGCAAGTTCCTCCTCATCAGTAAATTCATCACCTTAAGGTTACAAAACAAAAAAATCCTAGCAAGAGCTACCTTGCTAGGATTGGATTATTTAAATAACGATTGATACTCGCCATAGCCTTCTTTTTCTAAATCTTCTTTGGGGACGAATCGGAGCGCTGCTGAGTTAATGCAGTAGCGCAAGCCTCCTTGCTCACTTGGACCGTCTGGGAAGACATGTCCTAGATGGGAATCCGCTTCTTTACTGCGCACCTCCACACGACGCATGCCGTGGGATGTATCGAAAAGCTCGGTTACTTGCTCTTTTTCAATCGGCTTGGTGAAAGCTGGCCACCCACAGCCTGAGTTGTATTTATCGAGTGAGCTGAATAATGGTTTCCCAGAAACAATATCTACATAGATGCCTTCTGCAAAATGATCATCGTATTCATTGCGGAATGGGGGCTCAGTGCCATTTTCCTGTGTGACGTAATATTGCATATCTGTTAATTCTTTTAAACGTTGTTCTTTACTCATGTTTATTCCCCCAGTGATGCTCCTGGAACGCTCTGCGACCAGATCCAATCGAATAGCGCTCATAGTGCATTGGATTTTTCTTATAATAATGCTGGTGATAATCCTCCGCCGGATAAAAGGTGCTGGCTGGCAGGATTTTTACCATGATTGGTTTATCAAATTTCCCAGACGCTGCTAAATCTGCCTTCGAGCGTTCTGCTAACTCACGTTGTTCCTCATCATGATAGAAAATGGCCGTTGTGTAAGACTCTCCACGGTCAAAAAATTGACCCCCTGCATCAGTTGGATCAATCAATGTCCAAAAAATCGCTAGTAATTGCTCGTAGCTATATAATTCATCATCAAAAACGATTTGTACAGCTTCTACATGACCTGTCGTTTCAGAGCATACCTGTTCATAGGTAGGATTGACAACATGTCCACCTGTATAGCCTGATAGCACTGAGACAATGCCAGGTGTTTCGTCAAAGGGCTTGACCATGCACCAAAAACAGCCCCCTGCAAAGGTTGCGTATTGCTTTGCCATTGTTTTCACTCCTTATTCACCAGGAACAATAATTTCCAATAGAATTTTATCATTTGGTAAGTCTAATTCTTTGGCACGGACACGTGATCCTGAAGCGATGTTGATGCGGGATAAATCGATATAAATTTCCGCTTCATTCGGATGCACCGTAATCCATGAAGGAAATTCCACCGAATCGCGCATAATTTTCATAGTCGTTTCTGGTGGAATTTTCAGTAGTCCAACATTCATTCTCGTCTGCTTTAAAATAATATTGCCTTTGTCATCTACAATCGGTTCAAAATTCATGGAAATCGGAACTTCCGTATAAAATGCCGTTAGGGTGCTTCGTAATTGAATATCATTACCAATTGTAAAATCAAGCGGTAAAGGTGAGCCCTTCGCTGCATCCTTTAAATACTTTTTCGATATCGATTCTAATTCCTTTGTTGTTGTTTGCACAACGAGTACATTCCCTTTGCTTTCACTTTCACCTGCTGAACTCTTCGCAACGTTGACGCCATCCACTGGTCTAGTTGCTAAAAAAACGACGAGGAGGATTGCAAAAAGCACTGTGCCTGCTAAGGCGAAAAACGCGACTTTCCATTTATTCATTTTGTCACTCCTCGAAGCCTATTGCCTTGTTAATCTTTTTTTCCATACCACACTGCTCCATTGCTGCTAATATACGCTCTGTCATTTTTTCATATCCCTTTGCGTTCGGGTGGAAAAAATCTGTATGATAGACGAGCTCTTCATTTGAATCAAATAAATCTTCTACTGATACATAGCAAGCATTGGAATCCTTGCTTGCTACTTCTTCAATCACATTATTCCATTCTGTGATAATTGTATCAAATTCATTCGCCTCATTGGTTACAATTGAAAATGGATTATAAAAACCAATGAGTAGTATGGGCACTGTCGGATTTTTTGCACGAATGCCTTCTACGATTTTGCTGTAACGTTCTTTATATGCTCGCAGCTCCTTATCAAAAGCGTCCCGCTTCAAGTTAAATAAATCCTGCTTGACGACCTTCATGACATCATTGCCACCCATTGTTAAGGAAATTAGCTGTGCTTCTTGCAACTCTTCATCATAATGCCCTTTTTTCACTAATTTTAGTAGTTGATCACTGCGTCTACCTCGTTTGCCTCGATTATCTACATCTACATCTGAAATCGAGGGCCATGCGAGCAATGAATCTGCTAATCTTCCAACATAACCGTCTTGACTATACTCATCACCGACACCATCTGTTAACGAATCTCCAAGTGCCAAGTAATGTAGTTGCTTTGCTTGTTCTTCATCAATTTGCGATAAATCCTCTGCTGATGGCTCAAAAAAATGTTCAAATATTTGTGTCAACATATTCTTAGAGGGTTTTTCCTCATCCTCTGTTTGTTGCTCATCCTGCGTCATATCTTGCTCCGTCCCTGCTTGCTCACCGTCAGGTTCTGCTTGCGGATTCGGTTCATCGATTGATATTGCACAACCACTTAGTACTAAGACGGTCAAACACGACAACATAAATCGCCAAATGTCCATTTGACCACCTTCCATCCCTTTCTATTACTTCTATTATAGAATAGTTCATGCCGCAATGAAAAGTGACTAACCCTTAGTTCTCCATAATTTTGTGCTCCTGCCAAGTTTCTTCACTGGGTAATGTGGCTTTATAATAGGAATAGCTAGTGTTTGTTCATGATTGGTGGTGAAGTGTTTTATTTCGAGTAAAGTCGCTCACCTTTGATGGCAGTACCCTCATCTGATTCCAAGACGTTCAGCTTTGAGGCAAATGCGCCCATGCCTCATTCGAAGCCGCTCAGCCTTGAGGCAAATGCGAAGCTACTCTTCTTTAGCGGTAAAGCGCTCTTATTTAGAGTGCAGTCGTACAAAACGCTCATCTCTCGAATGTGTCCAATATGATCTAAGCATGAAAAAAAGCCACTACAATTACTTATGTAGTAGCTCCTCACTATTATTCTGCAAAATAAATAAAACCGATGGCTCCTGGGCCTGTGTGTGTCGAGATGATTGGGGATGTGAATGCAATTTCTACATCGTTAAAACCCGTCTCTTCGATTAAGGCTTTTAATGGATTGCCCATCGTTAATAGGCCATCTGCATGGGAAATGCCCACTGCCTTGACTGTTTTTCCAGCTGTGTCTTCTTGAAATTGTTTAAATAAGTAATTGACTACCTGCTTATGGCTACGTACTTTTGATACAGGGTTGTAAACGCCGCCTTCAAGGTTGGCAATGACTTTGATGTTTAGAAGTGAACCGATAAAGCCCTTTCCTTTACCAATTCGACCACCTTTAATTAGGTTTTCAAGCGTATCTACAATAACATATAGGTAGGTATTGTCACGTACTTTGTCCAGACGTGCCACAATTTCCTCTACGGTTGCGCCCTCATCACGCATGCGGATGGCTTCACGTAGTTGAATAGCGAGACCAATCGCTATAAAGCGTGAGTCGATGACTGTTACATCAGCGTCTGTCATTTGTGCCGCTTGGCGTGCCGATTCCACTGTTCCGCTCATACCACCTGTCATATGGATGGAGATAATTCGATCCCCATCTTTTCCAAGCTCATCATATAATTCTTTAAATTTCCCTGGAGCTGGCTGTGAACTTTTCGGTAAATTTTTCGCATTTTTCATTAAGCCTAAAAAAGACTGCGGCTCTAAATCCACACCATCTGTATATGTTTGACCATCAATTTGAATCGTTAAAGGCACGATATGTATGCCATGTTGTGCTACTTCTTCTTTTGTTAAATCACAAGTTGAGTCCGTTATTATATGAATTCGTCCCACTTCGACACATCCTTTTACTTCATTAAAATTTATTATATAGACTAATGAATCATTATGTAAACATGACATTTGTCATTAGGTAATGCCCTGTCCTAACTTGCATGTAAACGCTACCTTGGATACTATAGCGTTTTCGCCCACCTCTTGTCTATCAATGCCCCTCAAAGAATATGACAGCCTTATGACATTTTTGATATGAAATATATGACAAATGTAAATGTTCAAGAATAAATTATTGGGGTATAGTAAATACATGAACGAAAGGAGTGTTTCAAATGGTGGATTCATTTGACTATAAATCATGGAAAGAAGAGCTATGGAATGCCATTACACACGGTATTGGTTTCGTTGTTAGTATTCCGGCACTGGTTGTCTTATTGTTAGCAGCCGTCCAAACAGGAAATGCACTACATATTACAACCTTTAGCATTTTTGGTGCGTCTGTCATCATTTTGTTTTTAATGTCTACATTGCTACACAGTATGCCAGGAAAATATAAACACTTTTTTGCTATTTTGGACCACTCGTCCATTTATATTTTAATTGCCGGCACCTATACGCCGTTTTTATTAATTGCTGTTGGTGGCACACTAGGCTTGACATTATTATGTATTATTTGGTCACTCGCTGTACTCGGTGTACTGTTTAAATGTTTCTTTATTAATCGTTTCGAAGTACTTTCCTTGATTTTTTATATTGGTATGGGCTGGTTAATTATTTTCGCCATTAAGCCCGTTTATCTCTACTTAGGTTTTTATGGCTTTGCTTTGCTGCTAGCAGGTGGGCTATTCTATACCATTGGAGCAATGTTTTATGCATGGCGCTCCCTACCCTACAACCATGCGATTTGGCACCTTTTTGTACTGGCGGGCTGTGCTTCTATGTATGCTTGTGTCTATTTCTATTTATAAAAAAAGGCTCCCTTCATAAGGAGCGTTTTTTTATGGATTCTCGTAAAAGCGCAATGGCTTCCTTTACCTCTTTGTCATTCTCTTCATCATTCAATTTATGCCTAGCATGCAGTAAAATTGGTCTTAGGGATTCAACAGAACGCCCAAATCCATTCATCCACTCATAGCGAGGCACCATCCAAGTATGAAAGTGGTGTGTCGTATCTTCATTGTAAAAGTAATAAACATATTCTATACCTAATACTTCCCTTTGAGCCTTTCTAATTGTTGTTAAGAGGTTAATATAGTCCATTTTTTCATGTTCTTTTAATTCATCGAAGCCATGAATATGACGTTTTGAAGCTAAAATGACTAATCCCTTTATGGGGTACGCTACATCCTGGTGAGCGTGAAAATAATCCGTTTCAACGACAACACCTCCATTGGGTTCAATTTGTCCACTTGTGATTGCACAGCTCAAACAATCAACATGAGCCATTTCTCCACTCAATAATGTTATTTTTCCCATCGAATCTCCCCTAAACACAGAATAAGCACGGTCTACTAAAACCGCGCTTGTCTCACCACTATTTACGTTCAAAAATTTGATATTGGAATGTATAGCCTTCTGGTGCTGTTTCAGGCTTTTCTGATGATATTTCAATAAAATCCTGCTCATAGCTTGGGAAATAGGTATCTCCTTGGAAGGCATGATTAATTTTTGTAATATATAAACGATCTGCCTTCTCCATTACTAAACGGAAAATTTGCTCACCACCAATAATCATGATTTCAGGTACATCTCCAGCTTGTGCTAATGCTTCCTCTAAGCTTGTCACGATTTCAATACCATCCGCTTGGTAGTTCTCATCGCGCGTAATGACAATGTTGCGACGCCCTGGAAGTGGACGACCAATGGATTCGAATGTTTTACGTCCCATTATCATCGGCTTACCCATTGTTTTCTCTTTAAAATACTGCAAATCTCCTGGTAAATGCCAAGGCATCCCGTTGTTATAACCAATGACATGGTTGTCATCATGTGCCACAATTAAAGAAATCATACTGTCCCTCCAAATACTTTCATCTTTTTTATTATAAACATAATGAGCGTATTTCACCTCATTTATGAATGAATTTTCTTTTTATAAAATTAAATCCTAGTAAAATTATATGAATAGTTTATAATAGAGATATCCAACGTCACGATAAAGGAATGATGAAGATGACTACTTTAAGAAAAGAAGCTGTTCATTATATTGAAGCCCAGCATACGGGCACACCTTATTACCAAGTTACCCCACAGGAAGCAAGAACAATGCGCACAGCTACGCTTTGGCAATCACCACACAGACCAAAGCTAGCATCCATCAAGGATTACAATATTACGGTGCGAGATGGAGCTGCCATTACACTTCGTCTCTATACGCCTGTCCTTGACAAAACATTACCTGTCATTGTTTATTACCATGGTGGTGGCTGGGTTTACGGCAATTTAGAGTCTGTCGATGCAGGCTGTCAGCTATTAGCAGACCAAGCACAGGCGATTGTCGTATCAGTAGACTATCGTTTAGCACCAGAATACCCCTTCCCAACTCCCTTATATGATGCCTACGATAGCTTAGTATGGGTGTCTGAGCATATCAAAGCCTTTGGTGGAGATGTCAATCGCTTAACTGTTGCTGGGGACAGTGCAGGTGGAAATTTAGCTACCGTTGTTGCTTACTTAACTACTACATTGGGTGGTCCAGCGTTACAAGCTCAAGCACTAATCTATCCCGTGACAAATGTCGACTTTACAACGGAATCCTATCAGCTTTTTGGTGAAAACTACGGCTTAGATGCACAGGGCATGCAGTGGTTCTCTCAGCATTATACAGATGAAGCAAACTTTACAAACCCGCTCGTGTCCCCTCTTCAGCTAGAGAATGTTCGTAACATGCCTAAAACAATCATCATAGCTGCTGAGGCCGATGTTCTCTATGATGAAGGACTAAGCTATGCAGAAAAACTAAAAGCTGGTGGCGTTGCAGTAGAACATGTCACAATGCCAGGTTTAATTCATAGTTATTTCAGTAAAATGAATTATTTTGAAGATGCCACAAACGAAACGGTGGCAAAAATTGTTGAATTCTTGAAATAAGTTTGGCTATCCAGCTCAAACAGTGCGATAATAGAGCAAAACGTTTTTTAAAGGATGACATGATGACACAAACAATGACATTACAAATACAACTGCCCTATTCTGAGCAATTAAAAAAAGGCTATCCCCTTATTTCAAAGGATGCGGTCGATGCAAGACGCCTACCTGCTGAGCAAGGTACGCTTCTCAAGCTCATGGATCACCATAATCGTTTTATTGGTACAGGATACTACGGTATTCAAAATAAAGGGATTGGCTGGGTGCTAACAACTGACGTGAACGAAACCATCGATAAGACTTTTTTCATGAAAAAATTCAAAAAAGCCATCGACAATCGTGCAGCATTTTTCAACAATGAAAACACAACAGCCTTTCGTGTATTTAATGGTGAAGGAGATGGCATCGGCGGTCTCACGATTGACTTTTTTAATGGCTACTACATGGTGAGCTGGTATAGTGAGGGCATTTACTCCTTGAAAGATGTCGTATATGAGGCGCTTGCTGAGACGGTGAACTACCAAGCTATTTATGAGAAAAAACGCTTTGATAGCAAAGGGCAGTATATTGAACAGGATGATTTTGTGACGGGCACGCCTGGTGAATTTCCAATCATGGTGAAGGAAAATGGTATGACATACGCAGTTCATTTAAACGACGGAGCGATGACGGGGATTTTCCTAGATCAACGCGAGGTACGTTTGGCTATTCGTGAGCGTTATGCAAACCATACAAACATGCTCAATACATTCTCCTATACAGGAGCATTTTCAGTGGCAGCTGCTCTAGGAGGCGCCATGAAAACAACAAGTGTGGATGTAGCTAAACGCAGTCTTGCCAAAACCATTGAGCAATTCAGTGTGAATCAAATTGATTATGAAGCACAGGATATTAAAGTAATGGACGTTTTCCATTATTTTAAATATGCGCAGCGTCACGCCTTACAATTTGATCTTGTTGTATTAGACCCACCTAGCTTTGCCCGTACGAAGCAAATGACATTTTCAACAGCAAAGGACTACCCTAAATTACTGAAGGATGCCATTGCTATTACCGCTAAAAATGGCATCATTGTCGCTTCCACAAATAATGCTAGCTTTGGGATGAAAAAGTTTAAAGGCTTTATTGACCAAGCATTTAAAGAAACTCGTACACGCTATAAAATTGTAGAGGAATACGGTTTACCAAAGGATTTCCGTGTTTCACGTGAATACCCTGAATTTAATTATTTGAAGGTCGTCTTTATTCAAAAAATGGATTAACAGGAATTCAAGACAGAATCATTTCTTTATGATTCTGTCTTTTTATATAAAAAAGTGACCTAAGAAATTCATTTCTTAAGTCACCCCTGAATACTACTTATAGATAGTTCACAAACCAATCGCGAATATATTCAAGTCGATTGATTCTTAAAGTTGGTTTTCCGCTCCTTGACAGTTCATGATTGGACTCAGGGAAGCGCACGAATTTTGTTTCTTTTTTTCGATGCTTTAAGGCGATAAATAATTGCTCCGCCTGCTCAATTGGACAGCGATAGTCTTTTTCAGCGTGTAAAATGAGCAATGGTGTTTCGATATTATTGACATATTTCAGCGGTGAATGATGCCAAAGCTTTTCGATATCGTCAAGTCCCGCAAGAATTTGCCAATCTGTAAAGTAATACCCAATATCACTGACACCGTAAAAGCTAATCCAGTTCGAAATAGAGCGCTGCGTCACAGCTGCTTTAAAGCGATTCGTCTGGCCAACAATCCAGTTGGTCATAAAGCCGCCATAGCTCCCACCTGTCACTCCAAGACGGTCTGCATCAATAAAATCATAGTGCTCCAGCACATAGTCCACAGCCGCCATTAGATCCTCATAATCATTGCCACCATAATCACCACGCACTGCATCAACAAACGTTTGACCATAGCCATGACTGCCACGTGGGTTCGTATATAGCACCGCAAATCCTTGTGCAGCTAGAATTTGGAACTCATTAAAATAAGTATTGGCATACATCGCATGTGGCCCGCCATGAATTTCAAGCACTAGAGGATATTTTTTCCCTTCCTCATAACCAACTGGCTTCATGATCCAACCATTTACCTTCCAGCCCTCTGCTCCCTCAAATTCAATGGCTTCTGGAACAGCTAATGCTCTCGTCTTTAAAAATTCTTCATTGATGGACGTCAGCTGTTCTTTTTCACCCGTTTTTAGGTTGACGAAAAATAAATCGCCAGGATTCGTCGTTGTACTAATGGCTACGACTGCTTGATCATGTTGTGCATCAAGTGAAAAACCATAGACATATTGATCATCGTGAATAGCTGGATAGATTTCACCATCTATATTTCCGAAATAAATCGCAGCATTACCGTGATCTGTTACTTGGAAGTAGAAGCTATGATTATCATTCAACCATTGAACACGTGGTGACACCACACCTTGAAGAAAATCGCCGATTGCAAAATCCCCAATAGGGGCGTCAAATTCACTTGTTACACATGTCAGCAGATTTTGTTGCAAATCATAGAGCCATAGCTTTGCTTGTGTAGCATTTTCAAATTCTCTTTCACTACCTATGAAAGAGATGAAGCGACTGTTTGGAGACCATGACGTTTGGTAATACATACCTGTTCCCTCTGTTAACGGACGCGCTTGCTTTGTTTCTACATCTAATAAATAGATATCGCTCTTAAATGAAAAATCTGTATCCTCTGCTACATCAGCTAAGTACGTCATATATTGACCATCAGGTGACCATGTACCAAGATGGACATGATTGTTTCCTTTCGTCACTTGCTCTAACTCGCCCGATTCTAAATGGACGATCGCAATTTGACTAAACTGCTCCATATCCAAAAAACCTGCAGCATCCGATTTATGTTTCATCTTGTCTATTTCTAGAGGCTTTAGTTCTTTTTCTTCTTTCTTTTCATCCGTTACCTTATCCAAAATCGTTTCATCTTTACCTAGCTTGATAGAAAAGGCCATTTTCTTGCCGCATGGTGACCACACAGGTGATGTCACACCATTTTTACAATATGTCACCTGCTTTGCCTCTCCGCCTGCTTTTGAAAGAACATAAATTTGCGACTTGCCTGTTCTAGTGGATAAAAACGCAACTTGACTACCATCAGGTGACCATATAGGAGAACTTATTCTATCCTCCCCAAATGTCCATTGCTGTGGTGTTTTGTTCTTCAGGTTTATGTAAAACAAATTCGAGACATAATCTTTTTTCTTCTCATCAACACGTGTCTCAACATAAACTACCTCAGTCCCGTCAGGTGAGAGCTGTGGATCGGCTACTGATTTCAAGTGGTAAAGATCTTCTGGTTGAATCCCTTGTTTCGATGTCATGTTCTTGCTCCTTTGTATTGTCATTTTCTGTACTCTACTACAATACTTCGACACCCTAAGTAATATTCCTGCTAGTTAATTGATTTTTTTACTAATTCCCAATATTCGGTTGATTTTGTTCTGCGATAAAATTTAAAAAAGGGTTCATTCGGACGAGCATGTTCCTTATAAAGGTTCATCATTTGTAGCAAAAAATCTTCAATGTGCTCGACACCTACCTTTTTCGCAAATAACGTGCCCGCCTGCGCCTTTGCCCCCATCGGTACAGCGCCTAAATAAACATCAAAGCTCTCCTGCTGATAAACGAGTCCAATATCATCATAGACTGCATTGTAGCAGGCTGACGCACAGCCATTGATGTTAACACGTACTCTTGCAGGTACCTCGATCCCCTCTAAAGCATGATAAAGCTGTTCGGTTATCGGAGCAGCCTCCATCTTTTCACCATCACAAAAATCACAGGCCTTCATCGCGATGATGGGTCCTGATGGTGCAACATAAAGACCCACTTCTCGTAAGGCTTGCATAGCCTCTGTCACGGCACTCGTTGGAATGGACACTAAAATACTATAGGAGGCCGAATACTTAATCGCCCCCTTTTCGCCAGCAATCTCTGCTATTTTTTGAAATTGTGCAGGCGTATAATGCTTATTAATAATACCCGGGCTGACAGCTAAGCGTGTAAATTCGCCATGACGATTAAGTGTTTCAAATGTTTGATCTGGTACGTTTTTCTGAAATGCATTCATTGATATCGCTCCTTATGAAAAAGGAGCTAGCACAATGCTAGCTCGGAATTTTAAAAGTTATCAGGATAGAAGCCCTTCGCTAAAATTTCAATAGCCTCTGCCGCACGAACGCCTTCAGACGCAGCTGACAGTGGCAGGATGACAAAGCGATCATTTTTAACAGCTTCCATCTCCTTTAATGCTGGATCATTTTTTAAGAATTGAATCTTTTGTTCGGCCGTTGTTTCACCATAATCGATCACGACAACTACCTCGGGATTACGGTCTACCGCATCTTCCTTCGACACGGTTGTCCAGCCTGATTCCACATCACCAAAAATATTTTGACCACCAGCGATTGACACTAGTTCATTCATAAAGTTTTGACCAGCTGTAAAGACATCCTTTTCACCGCTATCAAATACGAGAACACGTAATTTCTCACTATCTTTTGGTAATTTAGCTTGAATTGCCTCCACATCTTGCGTCATTTGCTCAATTAAGGCTTCTCCACGATCCTCAATACGGAAAATTTTTGCGATATTACGAATATCAGTGAAAATATCCTCTAGTGTTGGCTTTGTCATATTGGAAGCCGTATGTAAATACGTATGAATGCCTAACTCCTCAAGCTCTTCCGGTGTTCCAACACCCTTTTCACCAAAGCCACTCTTCCAGCCTGCATATAAGAAATCAGCCTCGGCATCAATTACTTGCTCCTTCGTTGGGTATTGATCAGAAAGCACAGGCACTTTATCGTATGCTTCTTGTAGGGGCTCGTAGATTTTATCATCTAAGTAAGCTGTGCCTACCATGGAATCCTCTAAGCCTAGCGCTAGCATAATCTCTGTCACATGCTGATTTAAACTAATCGCTTTTGTAGGTGCTTCCTTATATGTTTGAGTTGTTTCATTATTGTCAATGGTTACTTCCGTTGCTGCCTCAGATGGCTCAACCTTCTCATCTTGCGCTGCTGATTCAGGTTTGTCCTTTGCATTACAAGCCCCTAAAACAGCGACCAAGGCAATGACCATCACCAGCCATAAACTTTCCCATTTCTTCATGTCCTTTTCTCCTTTGTTGTTCATCTATAGAAAGAAATCAAAGACTTCTTTGCTACCAGGATTCGTGGGAAGGGCATAAAAAAACCCTCTTGTCGCCAAGAGAGTAGCATAGTGAAAAAACGGTACATTACCTTTATCACTATCCCCATCCTCGTGGTTCTTAGTCAAAAAACACATACTGGCAGGTATCCTGGCTTAGGTTCATCATCTATACGCCTTCCCATAGTTAAACTACAGTGGCATGCTGTACAGACTCCCCATTTACAGTTGCGGGACAGCATCGGAATTGCACCGATTTCCCTTTTAAGCAAATGACAAATGCCATTTGCACCAATACGTTCTATAATGGTTAATACCATTGATAGACTAGCAGAAGAAAATTTGTAGCTCAATCAGTAGTATATTGCTAAATATATAATCATCATTATATTAGCACTATTTCGACAAAAATACGAACTATTTTACAAGAAATATATAGGCTAGTATTCTGTTACAATGAAAAGATAGCTATAGATAGAAACGAGGATATGTTATGTACAAAACAATTGGTGTACTTGCGCATGTGGATGCAGGTAAAACAACCTTCTCTGAGCAAGTACTTTTTCATACACAAAGCATTCAAGCTCGTGGTCGAGTGGATCATCAGGATACCTTTCTCGATCATCATGAGCTAGAGCGCAAGCGTGGTATTACCATTTTTGCCGAGCAAGGTCGCATGAACATAGGCGACGATACATACACGTTGATTGATACACCAGGGCATGTCGACTTCTCCCCTGAGATGGAGCGCGCCATTCGTGTGATGGATTATGCCATTGTTATCATTAGTGCGGTCGAGGGCGTACAGGGTCATACGGAAACCGTGTGGCAGCTTTTACGTAAATACCATGTCCCAACATTCTTCTTTATCAATAAAATTGATCGCGAAGGAGCCAATGTGGAGGCCGTTATGACACAGCTCCGCAAGGATTGTTCCCAGCAGGTGCTGTTCGTCGATGAACCGCTTCGTACTGATTATGTTTCAAGCGGCATCATGGAATGGTTGGCTGAGCGTAATGAAGAGCTGCTCGATGCCTTTTTGAATGAGTCATTGGAGCATGAGCAATGTCTTACTCAGCTACAGACCATGATTCAAAAGGAATGTGCCTTCCTCTGCTTTACAGGGTCTGCCCTAAAGGATGAGGGCATCAAGGAATTGCTTGCCCAGCTCCCTCTATTAACAGACACCCATTTTGAAGTGAATGCACCGTTTGAGGGGGAGGTTTTTAAAATTCGTCATGACGGCCACCAGCGTTTAACATTTATGAAGGCTATCAAGGGCGTTTTACATGTTCGGGATGAATTTTCGTTTGAAGAAGTGACAGAAAAAGTGACTGAAATTCGCCTCTATAATGGCAGTCGCTTTGATACCGTCCAAAAGGTTGAAGCGGGAGAGATTTTTGCTGTTAAAGGACTTAGTCAGGCCAATATTGGAGACCGCATCGGCACTACTATGCTGTCACAGCCCTATGAGCTTGTCCCAACGCTACAGGCAAAGGTTCAATATGAGGGCCATCAGCATATCAAGGAAGTGTTACAAATTTTCCGTTTACTAGAAGCAGAAGAGCCTTCCTTACGTGTGGTTTGGCAGGAAAAGTTCCAGGAAATCCATGTGCACATTATGGGCGTTATTCAGTTGGAGGTACTGATAGAAGTGTTAATGAAGCGTTTTTCATTAACGGTCTCCTTTGGCGAGCCCCAAATTTTATATATGGAAACCATTGTGACGACGGTGACAGGCTATGGTCATTTTGAGCCCCTCAAGCATTATGCAGAAGTTCATTTACTAATGGAGCCCAATCCGCGAGGAATAGGTAATACATTTAGCAATGCCTGCCATGCGGATCATTTATCGGTAGGCAACCAACGCCTTGTTGAAAAGCACCTGTTTGAGCGTGATCACCATGGCTTACTCACAGGCTTCCCTCTGACAGATGTTCATTTTACACTGCTAACAGGTCGCGGACATAATGAACATACATCGGGCGGCGATTTCCGAGAAGCTAGTTTCCGTGCGCTACGTCAAGGACTTGAGCAAGCACAGAACATCCTGCTTGAACCTTATTATCGCTTTAAAATGAAGGCTTCGAACGACTTTATCGGCCGCATGATGAGCGACATACAGCAAGCTGCTGGTACATTCGATGACCCCATCTTATCCGAAACAGATGTTGTGCTAACGGGACGAGCGCCCGTCGCCACCCTAATGAGCTATAGCACAACCTTTGCGGCCTATACCAATGGTAAGGGCGCACTCACACTCCAATTTGATGGCTATGATGTATGCCATAATGCAGAGGAAATTATTTCGCACATTGGCTACGATAAAAATGCCGACCCAGAATACAGCTCCTCCAGCATCTTTTGTGCGAAGGGCAAAGGATATTCTGTTCCTTGGCACGAAGCACAAGCAGCCATGCATTGTCTGTAAGTAGGTGATCCTGCCCGCGCGAAGCCGTTTGCTTGCGCGGGTGTTTACTTGCTTTGAGCGAGAATATTTACCCTGTTTGCGCGAGTATTCCTTGCTGGAGCGAGAGTATTTCATCTGTTTCCGCGAGTATTCGCTGCTCGAACGAGAGTATTTCATCTGCTTCCGCGAGTATTCGCTGCTCGAACGAGAGTATTTCATCTCCTTCCGCGAGTATTCGTTGCTCGAACGAGAGTATTTCATCTCCTTCCGCGAGTATTCGCTGCTTGAGCGAGAGTATTTCATCTCCTTCCGCGAGTATTCCTTGCTCGAACGAGAGTATTTCATCTCCTTCCGCGAGTATTCGCTGCTTGAGCGAGAGTATTTCATCTCCTTCCGCGAGTATTCCTTGCTCGAACGAGAGTATTTCATCTGCTTCCGCGAGTATTCGCTGCTCGAACGAGAGTATTTACCCCCTCCCTTCAAATAAATAAAAACAAGCCCTCCGTTTGATGGAGGGCTTGAGTTTATAATGCACCTACTGCTTTCTTTGTAGGACTGTGCACAAGGTATGCAGGCTCGACAATCACGTAGTCATGCGTGTTTGTGAAATCAACTAGCACTTTACCAGGATAACTTTTTAAAATTTGCAGTTGATCAATTAATTGCAGCAATAGCTCGTGACCGTTGCCACGTGGATGCCAGTTGAAATGGTAATCATTTAATGCCTGAACCGCTTCAATAAATTGGGCATATTCCTGCTGCACAAAGGCTATTAACTTATCATGTTGAGGCGCTAAATCGTGGATATATGTTTCATAAAAACGCATCACAATCGAGCATAATACATCATTGACACGCGCTGCACTTAAAACAGGCTTTGGCTCCAGTGACAGGCGGTCAAGGTTGGGCTTGGCACGTGTGGAATCAATGCGTGTAATTAAATGGTATGACTCCCCGTTAACCTCATAGACAATCGGGTTAGTCGGCATATACATCATAAAGCTATTGGTCTTCGTTTTCAGTTGATCGGTTACCGCTGCCTTCGCGAAAAGATGCCCGTCCACATCCCCATTTTGTATCCAAATAATTTCTTTATTATATAAAATTTGCTCAAAGAAGCGATCATTGCGGATCAGCTTCGTTGCTAATAATTGGTCAATCAATGATTCGACCGCCATTCTTGTTTTCGCTTTCTTGGCAACTTCTGTGCGTGGCTGCTTACAAATGGTCATATCTAAAGAAGTCATACATGCATCCCCTTTACGTACATAATGTCAAAACAAAAAGGATTTCCTACCATTTTTGAGGAAATCCTTCGCTTATCTTCGTTCATCACCCAATGCCAAACAAACCCTAAGTATGTGTAAATGAGCCCGATTGCGAACCCCTTCATTTACTTTGGGCGTTTGACGTACCGTGACGAACAGAGCATTCTGTTTTGTCAACATGCCACCTCCTATTCCTCGTAGGTTACTGGTGTGTACTCGTAATAGGCAGGTATCCTGACTCATGGTCATTGCCACTTTTCTCCTTCCCATCATTTGACAGTGGTTGCTGAAAAGTCGCTCACATTTACAGTTGCGGGACAGTGTCGGATTCGCACCGACTTCCCTTTTAAGCAAATTGCACGCAATTTACACCTATTACTACACGCTATTCAGTTGGTAAGGAAATTTGCGAAAATTCTCTATTCCTTAGCTAATCATTGTAAAGTATTGTATGTCCAAAGTCAATTTATGCTAAAAAATACTAATTATTTCAAAATAATTCCATGTAAAATGGATGCATAGAATACTAGGTTTTCCTCATGTCACACTGAGCATCACTTTAATTGCTTTCTGTAAAGTGATAATAAAGTTATTTCTAATCAAAAAATACAAAAATTATATTATTAAGAAGGCTCTTTAAAGTTGTTTAAATCTTGTTCAACTAGCCCCGTTAGTTCAACAACTTCCTGAAATCAATTCTTGTGTAGTTTTATTATAGGTAAGAGATAGGTTCGTAACCGTGTTTGCTAATTAACTTTATCATGTTGGGATTTTCTATCGAGTCAACACTCACAAATATTTCAGAATGTCCTAAACTCTTTGCAATATTTTCTCTATACCTCATTAAGTCTGAACCTATACCATTACCACGATAATCCTCTTTTACATATAGGTCACTTAATTTAGGAAGCAAAGTACCTTTTAATTTAAGAACTCCAAAACCTAATATAAGTGCGTCTTGATATTATTCCTTTTTTGCAAATTGCTTTAAATAATTCGTGAATAGATCTTTATTATTTCTACTATCATAAACCCGATAAGTCGTTTTCATTCGCTAATCTGATTATGTAGTTCATGGTTACTGCCACTTCCCTATTCTTTAATAAATCACTATTATAAAATTTCTTCTTCAACAATATGCACCGTTCGTTAAATAAACAAAAGGACGGTCAAGCACCTTTTATTTTAGAATTTTCTCTAGCTATTCTTAATCCCTCTCTACCATTTAGATATTGAAAGTTAAACTATTTAACAAAGTGGGTAAATTTAAGCCCCATTATTTATTCTTCACATATATATGTATTGAACTGACCTCGATGTTATTGAAAAGCGACTGCTCTATTGAACGATTGCCCCCTGTCAGTCCAATAACAAGTTTTAGGTGTGACGTATAGTAACTTTCCCTTCTTTATTTTCTTCGTGGTTCCATTCAACTTGAATCTCAAATGTTCCATCTTGAAAAAATAAAGGAAATCTTCTCCGTATCGATGGCTGCATAGGAAGTTTATATGCGTTCTCTATATCTACCCAAACCGCTTTCCCCTCTGGAGCATCTTTCAAGAGTTCACCCTCGAAATCCTTTGTTATGTAATTAAATATCATATATCTATCTTTTGCGACTGGATTAACATATTCATAAAGCCCTTTATAAATAAGGTTTCTAACTTCTAACCCCGTTTCTTCTTTTACTTCTCTGATAGCACTTTCTACAATACTTTCAGGAAATTCAACTTTACCACCCGGTGGAATAAAACCTTTGAAATTGTCGTGCTGTCTATCCAGAAGTAAAACCTTCTCTTCACTTTGAATCATACACACCGTCCATATTTTATAATTAATAGAATTACTCATAATTCACTCCATCTTTTTTAAATAAATATTACCATATATGTGTCCTTCTTAGTTAAACAACTTCATTATCTCTTAACACCTTCTCTACATTATGTGCCTGTTTCGTAATCGGAACTGGAATCCCTTACACCCTTCACAAGGTATTTCCTCATCTTTATCATCCTTTCTTTGCACAACAAAAAAGCCTCGCATAAATGCGGGCTTTTAGTACCATACATTACGTCCCCAAAACATACTGCGCTAAAACACTTTGCACTTTGTAAATATTCGTCGCCTTGTTGAAGTTTTTTTGAATCGGTAACGAACTACCTGACACCCATATTTTGAGCTCTGCATCTAAATCAAATGTCCCGGCTGTTTCTACTGAAAAATGAACGATATTTTTATAGGGGATGGAATGATATTCGGTTTTCTTGCCAGTCACCCCTTGCTTATCGATAAGGATTAATCGTTTATTCGTAAAAATAAACGTGTCTCTTATAATTTTATAGGCATTTTTGATTGTTTCGTTTGGAATCAATAAATCACGGACCTCCTCCTGTAATTTTTCTAAATTCACCTCGCTCGCATTGCCGATTAATCCATCAAATAAGCCCATCTCCTGGCCCCTTTCATTGTCATTTATTTAATGTATTACAAAGAAGATAGCGCTACGACAGGAAATAATGGTTTTATTGAGTCTATAAAGGCGAAGCATTGCACGTAATCATAGGCTCTCTACTAGCTATTGTTTAGGCTGTGATGAAGAGAGGGCAAGCTAGTTAAGGTTAGCATCTCTTTTGGTAAGGTAAATAGCGATTTTTTTAAAGAGGATGGGAATGAAGAATCACTCAAATTATTCCAAGAAGCGATGGCAACAGCTGTCAAAAATGAAGGTGTTGTCAATATGGTGTAAATAGAGGATACGGCTAGAAACAAATATGGCTATCACCTTTGGTAAGGTGAAAAAGGACAAATCAGTAGCTGAATGTAGGTTAAGGTTACGCATACAATCTACGTGATCTCTAAGGATTTCACTAAGAAATTAATTACGTTGGTCCGCCAATAAAAAACACTTCCCATTCTAATGACAGGAAGTGCATTTCAAATTACTTATCTATCGCCTGAAACCACCTTTGTGCATAGCTATCTGTGGAGGCAAAATCATCTTGTTCTTAGCTAGCTATTCAGGGCTAAAAAACCTTGAAAATATGTTTTTCTTGCTTAAACCTGAAATTGATTTGTTAGCTTTTGTAAATTATCAGCTTGTACGCTTAAATCCTGTGTCACATGATTGACAGCTTGCATTGAGGCTGTTTGCTCATCCATTGAATGTAAAACAGCCTCTGTATAATACGATAGCTTACCCATACCATTAGCAATCGTTGTCACAGAGGAAGCTACTTCATTGGCACTGCTAGAAAGCTGTTCAGCTGTTGTTGAAATATCCTCAAGCTGGCTCGTCATTTGACTAACATGCTGTGAAATCGTGCCAAAGGATTTTGTTGCCTCATCAATGACATAGACACCCTGCTGAACATTTTTTAAATCCTCCTCCACTGAGGATGCTACCTGTTTCGTGTCAGTTTCAATGCCCACTACTAAGTCCACGATTTGTGCAGCAGAATGCTTGGATTGCTCTGCTAATTGACGCACTTCCTCTGCCACAACTGCGAAGCCTTTCCCATGTTCTCCAGCTCGAGCTGCTTCAATGGCGGCATTCAATGCCAATAAATTCGTTTGGTCCGTAATAGCTGTAATCATCTCAGTCATCGATTTAATATCTGTCATTTTATTGGATAATTGCTGCATGAGTCCGCTCGTTTTTTCGGTTGAAGAAGAAATAAATTTCATTTGTTCCTTCGCCACATGTAAAATATTCGCTCCATTTCCTGCAATCTCATTGGCATCTTTTGCATGATCAAACACATCCTGAGTGGCTTCCGTAATTCGTCCGATTCCATCGACAGTTTCTTGCATAGCATTAGCACTATCATTGGCAGATTGTGCCGCTTGCTTCAAGCCCTCTGACGTTTTCTCCATTTGTTGATCGACTTCTTCCACAGCTACCGTAATTTCATTCGTACTTGCGGATAATTCTTCGATGCTTGCTGATAAATCTGTAGAGCTGTGCGCAATTTTTTGTGTCATTGTGCGTAATTGTTCCTGCATCTCTAAAAAGGATTGCGCTAGCTGAGAAATCTCACTCTTGTCACGAACCTCGATGACAACTGTATCTAATTGGCCTGCCGTAATACCCTGTGCAGCCTCTGTTAATTGTTTGATAGGCTGTATCACTTTGTAATGAACATATACGGTGTAAGCTAATGTAATGGCTATTCCTACGATGGTTAATACAGTCGAAAGCCATTCTAATGTCGTTACATTGGCTAAATCAATAAAGAGAATAATAATCATTAAGACATTTAAAACTGCAAAGCCAAGTAAACTCTTTTTTCGTAAACTCATTCCAAATTCCCCCAACTAAAATATGTCTTCCATACCATTATTATAGTTGAAAAATCCTAAAAATCATAAGGATACGCTCTCTTTTATAAGAACAAAGACACAAGCCTATTGATGACTGCATAAAAAAAGACTATAGACAGCTCGTAAAGCATGTCTACAGTCTTGATGTTGGAATTATTTTAAATTCATGATACTAGAGCCAGCAATACCTGGGTGTGTCATTTCATATGGATCTAATATTAAGTCTAATTGTTCGTTTGTTAAGACACCTTCTTCAATGCAAAGCTCACGAATAGAACGACCTGTTAGAATTGCTTCACGCGCAAGACGTGCTGCTACTTCATAGCCAATATGTGGGTTGACAGCCGTTAGTACCCCTACACTTTTCTCTACATATTCTTTCATGCGTTCTTCATTTGCTTCGATGTCTTTTAAGCAATTTTCCGTAAACGCACGGAAAACATTATTCATAATGCTAATGGACTGAATTAAGTTAAACACTAAAACAGGCTCCATTACGTTTAATTCTAATTGTCCAGCTTCAGATGCTAGTGAAATCGTATGGTCATTACCAATCACTTGGAAGGCAACTTGGTTCAGTACCTCTGGCATAACTGGGTTGACTTTACCTGGCATAATCGAAGATCCTGGTTGACGAGCTGGTAAAAGGATTTCTCCTAAGCCTGCACGAGGACCTGAAGCCATTAAACGTAAGTCATTAGCGATTTTAGACATATTAATCATACAGATTTTTAAAGCGCCTGATACTTCTGTATAAGCATCTGTATTTTGTGTTGCATCCACTAAATGTGTCGCACCTTTTAATGGTAAACCAGAAATTTCAGCAAGATGCTCATCAACGGATTTAATGTAATCTGGGAAGGCATTTAAACCTGTTCCAACAGCCGTTGCACCCATGTTCACGTCATATAAATTTGGACGTGTTTGACGAATGCGTACGATATCACGGTTAATCACGCGGCAATAAGCTTCAAACTCTTGTCCTAAGCGAATTGGCACGGCATCCTGTAAATGCGTACGACCCATTTTAATGACATGTGCAAATTGCTCTGCTTTTTGATGGAAAACCGATTGCATATAATCCATCGTTACTAATAATTCATCTATTAAATTTAAAACAGCGATATGAATAGCTGTTGGGAACGCATCATTTGTTGATTGGGACATATTAACATGACTGTTTGGGCTTACTGTGTGATAGTCACCTTTTTCTTTCCCTAAGATTTCTAGGGCACGGTTGGCGATGACTTCATTAGCATTCATATTGATGGATGTACCTGCTCCACCTTGGATTGGGTCTACAAGAAATTCTGCATCCCATTTGCCATCAATTACTTCTTGTGCTGCTTCGACAATTGCCTCACCAATTTCTTTTGATAATAGGTGTACTTCCATATTACTTAAAGCCGCTGCTTTCTTCACAATCCCCATCGCCTTAATAAGTGAAGAGTGAATTGTGTAGCCTGTAATTGGGAAGTTTTCCGTTGCACGTAATGTTTGAATTCCGTAATAAGCCTCTGCTGGTAATACGCGCTCACCTAAAAAATCTTTTTCTATACGTTGTGTTGACATCATTGTCGTCTCCTTTTATGTAATACTCACACTTGATAGTAGCTAATAAAAGTCGTATTGTAAACAGTCATTTTTCTGTAAACGAAAAAAATCCTTCAAAAAAGCAAAGAAATCGCTAAAAACCGAGCGCATTTCCTACGCTCGGTTGCCTTTATTATTTATTCGATGTCACTGTAAAACGGCTATTTACATGCTGTGGATTTTCTAATTCATCTACGACAGCAACCGCATAATCAGCATAGCTGACATAGCTTTCACCCGCGTCATTGACTAATAAATGGTCAACACCTGCTGTGTAGTGACCTGTACGTGGTCCTTCTGGATCAAAAAATGCTGATGGACTGATAAATGTCCACGTAATAGAGGATTGTTGTAAATCCTCTAGATTTTGTCCTTGATTTTGCGCTGTCGCTAAGTACATTGCTGGGAAATCTGGTGTTTCCATCACACGCACTTTTTTCTCTGGGTCCACAAATAAACTACCTGCACCACCTACAACAACTAATTTTGTAGCAATCCCTTTGAAAATCGAAATCAAATGACGGCCCACTTTTACATGTAACTGTTCTTGTCCTGCTGGCGCACCAAATGCATTCACAACGACATCAAAGCCCTTCACATCTTCTGCTGTTATATCCAAGACATCTTTTTCAAGCACTGGAATAGCGGCTGTCACTTTAGCTGCTGAACGAACGATAGCTGTTACGTCATGACCTCGTTGTAACGCTTCCTCTACTATTTTTTGTCCCGCTTTCCCTGTTGCACCAATTATGGCAATTTTCATTATTTATTCCTCCTCGATTTTAGTTGTAACTATTTTGGTTACAGGTTGGATACAAAAAGACCATCTCCGTCTAAGTACGAA
The DNA here is from genome assembly GCF_038630385.1 of Lysinibacillus sp. FSL L8-0126. NCBI lineage: Bacteria > Bacillati > Bacillota > Bacilli > Caryophanales > Bacillaceae > Lysinibacillus > Lysinibacillus sp. FSL L8-0126. The sequence goes on from NZ_CP152028.1 coordinate 4,032,466, forward strand.
GTTGATCCAGCACATCCTGTAGCGTCTGTGCTTGTAATTGCTCCTCCATTGCCTGCCAAACAGATGTATAGACACCTTCCAATGTATGTTGGATTTTCCGCCCTACTGCACACTCTGGGTTTGGCTCATCATGAATCGCAAAAAGCTGCTCTGGCCCATTCATCGCCTGATAAATAGCTAAAAGTGTTAAATCCTTTGGCTCGACTAATAGCTCATAGCCAGCCATGCCCGAATGTGATGACAGTAAGCCAGCCTTTTTTAGAACGCCAATCATACGTCTTACAACAACGGGATTAGTATTCACGCTCCCAGCCATATAGTCGGACGTGAGTAAGCTTTTATCAGATGTTGTAGCAATGAGAGAAAGAATATGGATCGCCACCGAAAATCGACTGTTCACCATATGTATCACCACCTGTTGTAACCATTATAGTTACAGGTGCAAAAAAAAGCAAGCCCTTTTTGTCACCTGTATTTATTTTCTCCGTTTTGTTACATCAAATACGCCGTTTATATTTTCTTCACATATATCACTAATTCCTGACGTATTTGTCCATTGTCATCATAAAAATCTAAGTTATGAAATTCATATTTGAAATGACCGACTGGAAATGTCACACTTTCTCCCTGAGTTGCAGCCAATATACCAGCCACATCATGTGACACCGTATGTAATAACTCTTCTCCAGAAAATGAATCGACAAAAATTACATTCATAAAAAAACACCTCCATAGCCATTATAGCTTAGAAGGCGCTTACATTTATAGTGTTTCTTTATAGCCTTTCAAACGAATTTCTTCGATGATTTGCATCATTTCGTGAATTTGCTGCTGTGATAATTTCGTCGTGTTACAAGAACACACCTGTTGTGTAGCACCCTGTTTTTGCCGTTGATGACTCGGCTGCCGCTCACATTCATCTGCTTGAAGTACTATTGTATTTTTCACAACTTTCACCTCTACACGATAATGGACTGACTCGCTCCAAATAATGCTAGTAATCCCATAATTACTATAATCAACTACTATTCGTCCAGTCATCCAACTGCTTACCTATTTAGTAAAACAAATCGTTAGACCTAGTGCTTCGTTTGAAAAAAACAGCAACCAAGACGGCTGCTGCTAGGATTATACGGCAATCGGTGCTTTAATAGCTGGATGCGGATCATATCCTTCAATGGATAAATCCTCAAGCTCTATATCAAAGATCGATGTTTTAGTTGGATTGATGTGCAATGTCGGTAGGTCCTTTGGCTCCCGTGATAGCTGTTCTTTCACTTGCTCCACATGGTTCGCATAAATATGAGCATCCCCAATGCTGTGAATAAATTCGCCAACCTCTAGTCCACACTCATGTGCAATTAAATGCGTTAATAAAGCGTAAGAAGCAATATTGAACGGACAGCCTAATAATGTATCTAAGCTTCGTTGCATTAATTGACAGCTTAATTTACCATTCGCCACATAGAACTGGAACATCACATGACATGGCGGTAATGCCGCTTTACTGCCCTTTGCCCCCGCATTGATAACATCCTCAGGATTCCACGCATTGACAATCATACGTCGTGAGTCAGGATTATGCTTAATTTGATCAATAACATCCTGTAGCTGGTCAAGGCTCTGGCCATCAGATGTAGTCCAATGACGCCATTGCTTGCCATAGACATTGCCGAGATCGCCGTATTGCTGCGCAAAGTCGTCATCCGTTAAGACACGCTCACAAAATGAAGCCAGCTCTTTTTGATACAAGGCATTAAACGACTCATCCACTAAACAGCGGCGGCCAAAATCGGTCATATCAGGTCCTGTATAGGCATCTGATTCCACCCATTTTTTAAATGCCCATTCATCCCATATATGATTATTATGTTGCAATAAATAACGGATATTCGTATCCCCTTTAATGAACCACAATAATTCACTCGCTACCAGCTTAAAAGGGACACGCTTTGTCGTTAAAAGTGGGAAACCTTTGCTTAAATCAAAGCGCATTTGATAACCAAAGACACTGTATGTACCCGTCCCTGTCCGATCTTCTTTTTTCGTGCCATTTTCTAATATATGTTGTAGTAAATTTAAGTACGCCATTTCTGGATGCATCATTTTTGTTCAACAACTCCTCACTTTTGCTGTTGACCATTATACCATTACATAGCGGATTTTCGTATGTCAAATGTTGAATAAAGCTGTCATCAGCCCGAATGGTAGGAATTGTTATTGAGCTCCCGTGAAATTTCACTCTCGGTTGTGACGAAAAAAGTAGGCAGTAAGATAATATTCAATAAAATCGGTCCAACGATGACTAATAAATCAATGCCAGGGCTAAAGTAAAGCCCGAATGCTGTAATCAAGCCCGATAACACGAGGAATACGATTTGGGCAACTATAATCAAAATCGGTAACAATTGATACAGATAATTAAGTTTACGGAACTGGTGCATATTGTCTGGATTTTCGATGATTTTTCTTTTTAAACGCCTAGACAAAATCATGCAAGCAAGCAGTTGGACCGCCATAAAGCAAAAATAAATGATGCTGTATAATAGCAATTGACTTTTCTGTATCGTGCCATCAAAATGACCAACCCTCTGGTTTAATAAATCATTAACTGCTCCCTCATAAACATATTCACGCTCACTTAAAACAGTAAAAGGCTCCATAAAGCCAAACGCTGTCCAGTCCTTTGTATTGACAGTCCAACTCGATAATTTACTCGCTAAAATACGCAATTGAATGGGATCTTGCTCCCCAAACATTCCTACTAAATTACGATATGGGATTGCTACTTTTAGCTGGCCATCTCGCTTTTCTTGAAATAAATCCTGAATATAAAAGGTATAGGCAACATCCGACTTATTGGCTTCGTAACGGGCCTCTTCAATGTTCCAATGACTAGCTAAGGAAGCTTGAATACCGTTTTTCATGTCTGTATAGGGCATATCCTTATGTAAATGCTTCGGAATCTTATAGACAAAATGATGATCACTACCAATGAGACCGATTTCTACCTCGACTTTATCTTGATTCACCATTTTGGCCTTCGTGGTCAATGGAATGGTAATCATAGCGATGAGGAAAAAAAGAATAAATGTACAAATGCCTTTTTTCACGCAATAGACCCCCTGTTCGTCACAATAATTAAATTCACCGTATCATAGCCATGTCCGAAAACACTATTTCGTTATTCCGAAAAGGCAATAGTGGTTTTCCGAAACACGTTATTTCGGTATTCCAAATTTATCAATAATTAGCGATAATATATAGGAGATTATTATCATACACAAATTTGAGGTTTCCCAATGAAAAAATGGACATATTTTATTTTTCTTACATATTTAATACTTGGCATTTATGTATTAGGCGTTACTATCAAAACACCCTTTATTAGCCTCACTCTCGATACGACAAACGGTCAACCAGTCATTATAGATAGCTACTATCCTCACTGGGCTGCGCAAAAAAATATTGAAAAAGGCGATATCGTTGTGGCCATTGATGGACAACCAGCCATGGAGAATCGCTTTGTTCAGTTATATGCCATCATTCGAAGTGCCAATACCTTAACGATTCAAAAGTCTGATGGGACCATTGAAAGCATTGCTGTGAAGCACAGTGATATGCCAGAAGAATTATATTTGCAAATTCTCTTTCCGATCTTTTATTTTCTTTTAGCTTTCAGCGTTGCACTTTATGTCTGGCGACGCAATCAAGATAACATCCCGACATTTTTATTGGTCTTATTTTTATTAACCTGCTCCATGGGCTATATAAGCACTGGCGCTTCGGCAAGAGGCAATCTGATTGGAATGATTACCATTGGCATTAGTATTGTGCTATGTTTAGTGCTCTTCATCCATTTTTTACAGCATTTTTTCCGTTACTTACAAATCAGATGGACCTATCCTCACAGCAAATGGCTTTATGTTCTACCGTTTATCATTCCTGGCTGTTCTCTTATTGAAAGCTACGTGCCAGCTTTACGTGAAATAATGCCTATCTTGAACTTAAGCTTATTTGCGGTTCTTGTGCTTTATGCTATTTATATTTTATTAACGAGTTATTTACGCACGAAATTGGCGAAAATTCGCTTGATTGCCATTGCTTTTATTGTACCATTTTTACCCTTTTTATTATTTTTCGTCACACCTGAAATTTTAGGGCATAGGCCATTACTACATGCCGAAATTGCTGCGTTATTTCTATTATTTATACCGTTCTCGTTTCTGTTCATTCAGGTAAACGAACGATTATTTGATATTGAATACCAATTATCACGTTTGCGCTATTATTCCACACTGGCCTTTTTCAGCGCTCTGTTATCGACTGCGGGGATTGCCCTCTTATTCTTAGGTCAATTATCCATCGTCCATGTCACAAGTATATTTTTACTAATTTTCATGGTGATCATTGCTAGCTTCTATATTAAAGAACGCATCGATTTTAAGTATAGAAAAATTATCTTTTCTTCTACTGGAAATTATGTACATAATCTATATGCAGCAGTGCAACGTATGGGCAAAGCCAAAAACCAACAAGAGTTATTGGATCGTTTTAAATATGAAATTACCGAGAAGCTAGGCACAACTGCCTTCCATATCTGTACGATAACAGAAGAAACCCCTTCTCCAAAGTTTGGTAGCAACTATACCCAATTGTTGTTGCACGATGCTGGGGATGAAAAAATTTTACTAGAAATACGGCATGCCCTTCAAAAGGAAGAGCTTCTTTGGTTAGAATTGCTGGCACTGTATGTATCGATGTTTATTAATAATTTACAGCAAATTGAAGATTTAGTACGCGAAATTCAGCATATGAAAAACACCAGTGATACGCCGCTTCCTTGGCTCGATAAATTGCTATGGAATATTATTGAGAAGGAAAAGAGTATTTTAGCACAAGAATTACACGATACCATTTTGCAGGAGCAACTGCATTTAGCCAGAGAACTCGATGTTCTTGCTAGCTCTCCTACTATTCAAAAGGAGACCGTACTAGCTATTCGGGAACAGCTATTAAATGCAACAAAGGACTTACGGGAATATTGCGAGAACTTAAGTCCCCCACTCCTGGATACCTTTGGCTTACAAATGGCCTTAAAAAAACTGATTCAAAAGGTAAAAATACGTGCTGACTTTTTATTAGACGCTCAAATTGACCGGGTGCACTTCCAGGATGTCACGCTCCACCTTGTGGTTTATCGCCTCGTTCAGGAGCTTTTTAATAATGCAATCAAGCATGCCGAGGCAACCGAGGTTTCACTAAAATTACAGGCGATGCCTCAGGGCTTTATCCTTCAATATGATGATAATGGAATTGGCTGTGACATTGACGATTTAATTCAGTCCTCTGCTTCAATGGGCATTAATGGCATTCGTGAACGTGTCCGTGCTTTTAATGGTGACATCACCATCCAATCGAGCCACAAGGAAGGCATGCATATTTTTATACAAATACAAGAGGACGGTGATTCATATGATGAACATACTTATTATAGATGACCATCCTGTCGTTTTAGATGGTACGAAAACATTGCTACAGGATTTAGCCAATGTTCAAATCAAAACGGAGCAGGATAGTGCCGCCGTTTTACCAAGAATGGAGACGGAAAGCTTTCAATTATTTCTTATCGATATTAATATGAAGCCTATTAATGGCATTCAACTATCAGAAATGATTAGGAAAAAGCAACCTGAGGCACTTATTATTCTTTATACAGGCTACGAGCTTTCTGATTACTATGAGCTGTTAATTGAAAAAAAGATTGATGGTCTATTATCAAAATTGGCGACAAAGGAGCAGGTCATCCAAACGATTCAGGCAGCGCTAAGAGGCGAAATATTACTGGCAGCTGATTTCTTAGACTTTGTCCAGCAACGAGCCAACCTACCTAATGTTCAACAGGAGGTATTACTGAGCGACAAAGAACAGGAAATTTTACAGCTCGTTGCCCAAGGCTGTACGAATAAAGCCATCGCCTCTGCTATCGGTGTCACCCAGCGCACTGTAGAAAATTATTTATCAAAGCTATTTGTGAAACTAAGTGTAGAATCACGCGCAGAGGCTGTGATTGTTGCCAAAGAAAAAGCATGGATAGATTAGTGAGACGCTATCGTTATATTACTAATAGATGACAAATGTAAATTTTTTCTTACTAAAAACGGAATTTACTGGATATACAAACAATTCTGTACTATAATATAGTTAATAATTACATTACTTCATTGCGATGATTAAAAACGCAGATTCAACTGGTATAAGAGCTTTTGAAAACGTTTTTATATGTGATGGAAGCAATTGATTGTTGAATTTTTTTGGGAGGGTGTTTACATGACACAAGGTACAGTAAAATGGTTTAACGCAGAAAAAGGTTTTGGCTTCATCGCAGTTGAAGGTGGCAATGATGTATTCGTACATTTCTCAGCGATTCAAACAGATGGCTTCAAAACTTTAGAAGAGGGCCAAAAAGTTGAATTCGGAGTAGAAGAAGGCAGCCGCGGACCTCAAGCAACGAATGTAGTGAAACTATAATCTTCACTTAACATAGACGTGCGTATAAAAAGAGACATCCATTTTCGGATGTCTCTTTTTTGTTTGTCTTATGATTGCACAGGTACAGACATTTCTCCCTGATGGGCAATTGGAAACTGCCTAGCAAACAGCACCGTATCTACGGCAGTGCCCTAAACAAAACGACAATGCCCAACCATGAAACCACCAGTTTATAAAATAAGCACTGTTCCATGGAGCGGGTTTTCTAAGCGCTTTTCATACACTTTGGAGTGGCTTTGAGTACTTGACACACTCTTTAGAGCGATTCCCTCATAACTAGGATCATTTCATTCCCACAACGAGAATCATGTCACCCAAAACCCCTCCATAAAATCACATGAAAGGCTCAGCTCACCCTGCCTACGCATAAGAATGTAAGCCGGCAATCACTAAATTGACAAACACTTGGTTGAACACAATAATGCCGAAGCCGATAATGGCTAACCAAGCCGTTTTCTCCCCTTCCCAGCCTTTGGATAGGCGGAAATGAAGAAAGGCTGCGTAGAATAAAAATGTAATCAATGCCCAAACCTCTTTAGGGTCCCAGCCCCAATAGCGACTCCAGGCAATTTGGGCCCAGATCATGGCGAATAAAAGACCACCTAATGCAAATAATGGGAAGCCGATGACGACAGCGCGATAGGATATTTCGTCCATTAATTGTGGCTGTACACGGCTTGTCCATGGTTTTAATACGGCACTGATCGATTTTCTTGTAATCAATCGAATCACACCATATAAAATCGTGCCGACGATAAATGCCCAGACAATTGAATTTAATTTCTTGGCATCTATTTTATTCGTTATTTCTACTATGCCTATTCCTTCACCATTTTTTGTGACCGCACCCTTGTTAACAATCAAGGGCATCATGGAGTAGGTGGCTTTTTCTTGCTGTCCTTGTGAATTGTCAAATTGAACTTGCACCTCTTCTGCGGCAACGCTGAAAACAGTTGATACACCAATAAAGCCAATTACGACAACTAAACAATACAAGACAAATTCTAAACTATATGTACTGATGGATTTTTTAGAAACATCCAACGTTCTTAGTAAATAAATCAAACCTGTGGCAAAGGAGACCGATAAAATGGCACTGGAAAAAGCTACCGTCATCACATGAATCGTTAACCAGTGACTTTGTAGGGATGGCACAAGCGGTGATACCTCCTTTGCGAAAACGCTTCCATAACCAAGGATGATTAATGACACAGGAATGGTAAATAAGCCGACGACGAGCTGCTTATATAAAAAATGGATAATCAAATAACTTCCTGTGAGCATAATGCCAAAGAATGTCATAAATTCATACATATTACTCACGGGTGCGTGGTCCACCGCCACCCACCTCACAACAAAGTACACAAGCTGTAAGGCAAAGGCTACAGAAGTGAGAAGCAGACCTAGCCTGCCGAACATTTTCCTCTTTGATTTGACAGCAAGCCCTAATGGCACAATTGCTATAAGCAAGAGAATAAAGGCAATAAATAAAGCATTGCTACTAATGGATAATAAGCTTTCTTGATTCAATCGAATCCCTCCAACGTCTCTATTTCGGAATTTGCTTCCAACTATTAAGAACGTTATAGATTGCAAGAAGTGTCATCTTTTCCCTTTAAATCAATTCTTTTTTTGAATTGTTACATTTTTATGACATTAAAGGAAAACAAATCTATCCATAGAAGGTATGAAATCAGCCTGTCATATGCTGGACTTCACTCCCATTCGCAAATGGACATTGGTGGATACTATAAACAGAAGTAGTGACTCAGTTGCTGCAAAGAATAGTGATAGTGAAGAAAAAAATGATGTAGGAAGCTTGGAGAAACTGCTCGACTTAGTTAGACTGGACATCAATTAATTTTCATTAGTGCTCTCTAAAAAAATAAACCATCTAATTTGTAAATAGATGGGAATTAACTGTTATCAAAAAATGATATGCCTCTATCTACATCTTACAAAGAATTGTAATAAAAGTCTATATCTTTTTATTGCCACATGAGACAATTATAATGCGCACACTTGACATAACGTTATGTTTCACAAAATGGAGTTTATTAATGAAACAAAATATCTATGATAATCCTATTTTTTTCAACCAATACAAGGCTTTACGAGAAAAAACGTATAACTATAATGGTCTTTTGGAACAACCCACTATGAAGTCCTTACTACCACCATTAACGAATTTACAAATACTTGATATTGGCTGTGGTATGGGTGAATTCGCACAATATTGTCTGGACCATCACGCTAAGCATGTGACCGCCTTAGACGTTTCGAGCAATATGTTAGCTATTGCCAAACAGAAGCATGCTCATCCACACATTGACTATCAGCTGCAAGCCATAGAGGATTATGAAGCGCCTTCAAATAGCTTTGATTGTATAACCAGCTCTCTTTCTCTTCATTATGTCCAAGATTTCGATAAGGTAATTAGTCAAATTGCGCAAATGCTTCGGCCAAATGGGGTATTTATTTTCTCTGTGGAGCATCCTATTGCTACGGCTCGTCACACATTGGTAGATAATTGGATTTATGACGAAAGCCATAACCGTTTGCATTACGCAGTGGATCATTACCATGAAGAGGGCTTACGTCAGCAAACATGGTTGGTGGATGGCGTTGTCAAATATCATCGCACGATAGCAACGATGATGAATACCTTAATTACGCACGGGTTATCCATTGACAAAATCGTTGAACCTATCCCAAGCAAAGAGGCCATTCAACAGCTTCCTTCTATTGAAAAGGAGCTACGCAGACCATCCTTTTTATTTATTAAAGTCAAAAAATAAACAAAAGCCTCACCCTATGCTTGTGGTGAGGCTTGTTTCATATAAATAATTTCTGGGTCTCCCTCATCCAAGTTGTCGATAACACCACTTTTGACAAAGCCTAAATTGTGAAAAAGTTGTTGCATCCGCTTATTGGACTGATTTGTAGAGGAGAAAACTTTTGACGTTTTAGCCATTTGCATATAAGCCTTCATTAAGGCAGACGCGACGCCTTTTCTGCGCTCTGACGGCTTAACAATGACTAAGGAAATAAAGCTATAGCCAAAAAAGTCATTGGTAAATAGCAGAAACCCCGCAATATTATCGGTGGATTGATATAGCAGACAGCGTTTCTCTTCGATTGCTTGCTGAATTTCTTCCGTTCTGGATGCATCTCCAATCACTTTTTGATCGATTGTGCAAAGTGCTTGTAAATGCTCCATTCTTGCCTCTTTTATATGGCTCAATTTTGAGTCTCCTTCATATAATAGCTCATTACTTTTAGCTCCTCTCGAATCCCCTTTGCCTGTCTGCCTTCATCCACAAAACCGCACCTCTTATAAAGTTTCTGAGCTGCTATATTTGGCACATTTACACCTAGTACTAGCTCATTGATATGTGGAAAATGCTTGCGAACAAAATCAGGTAATAATTGGAGTGCCCTCTTAGCATAGCCTTTGCCCTGCTCATAATAATCCGTAGAAAAGGAGCGAATTAACAACGCCTGTTCATTGGAGGAATAAGGCTTCACTCCTTCTTTTTCATGTAAGACAAAAAAAGTGACTAGCTTGTTACTGACCAGCGCTAAAATGGCATGTCGACTATTATCCTGCTTCGCAAGTTCAATGCTATCTTTTGGGGAATTTGTATAACGTAGCTGTTCTTCTGTTAGGGTGTATTGTTCTACTAAAGTTTGTGCTTTGTCCTCATGGAACATGAGTAGCATGGTCATTCGAATTCCTCCTCGTAAATAGCAGTGAATTCATAACCTCCCTCTACAAGTTGCTGTAAATAATCATCAAAGGAAGCGGCAATTACCTCAAAACTATCAGGGTCATGCACATAACGGACCACTTGCCCAACTTGTCCACCTTCCTTTGGCGAAAAATCAATATACAGGCTAGAGGTTCCACCATTATTCATGCAATCAGCAAAGCATAAACGTTCATTTATCGGCACATGCATATTAATCTTGTCATTCACTTCGACATAATCTAAAAAATCTTGATAACGTTCATAAATCGTTTCACGCTTGTCATGATAGTCTGCCACGATTTGCTCCACTGACTTTAAATAATACGGATAATCCCCTAAATCAGAGCCTAGCACAAGGGCACAGATTGTTTCTTGACCATGCCGACAATAATAAGTACCATTGACATCCCGTAATAGCTCCAGCAATGATTGCGGGCAAAGCGGAAATATCTCTAGCAATGATTCAATATGTGCATCAGTTGCACCATTTGCCTGTTGCAATTGTTGTTGTTCTTCTTCAGGTAAGTGCTGTAATAAGTTTTTAAAATAAGTGGTACGCATGGTAATCCCTCTCTCTCGTAATCTATGACATATTTTAGCATAAACATTTACCATTCTCTAAACGCTACCTGCTACTATGTAAGTATTCATGAAGAAGGCATTGTGCCGATGAGTGCAAAAACGCAGTAGACGGGAAGTTACCAACACGAGGTTCTTCCACAAACTCGAACATTATTAGCAATATTTCCTCTGGTGAAAAGGTTTACTCTCCCATCATTTAGAAACGCATCATAGCGCTCCCTATTGTCCAAGGATAAATCCGCTACACAGCTATATCGTCTGCATGTCATACACAATGATCGGTTCCTGTGAAGGCTCCTCTCTTTTACATACGGCTAGTAAACTTGAAAAAATACGATATAAACGTGTTTTTCACCATACTCCTCATCACCTCAAGCCTCTCATTTATTATTCCATTAATTTCAAAAATTCTCAACATTTCACCATACAAAATGAAATGTCCACATTTCTAAACAACATCAAAGGGAATTTGCTAAAATGTGACAAGATATGAATAACACGCTGAATTATCGGAAAATTCGATCTCTAACAGCAACTTTTTGCATAGTATAAAAGGTTTAAAGTTTCTCATTTTTTCTCTTAATACTTTCTAAATTACAGCAAGCTAAAAACCCCACCATTTTCCGCCGATAGGGTTTTAAGTCTCATATTCAATTCAATAAAGGGAGGAATTATTAGTATATTTTATCTATTATAGATAAATTTTTTCTTTAAAATCAAATAGGATGAAGGTTCTTATCTATGACTAAATTACGAATTTGAGAAATGATACACAATATGACATTTTTTTTAATATAAGTGATATACAATGAGAAAGTTGAATCGAGGTCATAAAAAATGTATTTCAAGAATATGGATAAAAAAATTAGGAGGAAAATATCTTGGTAAACTTATTACTTAAACAATTCTTGAAGGCGGAAATTGAGATCAAACGTAGAATTATGTATAAAAAAGCAAAGGATCTTGGTTTCACCCACCCTACCGTAGTAGATTACAGTCAAGAATTGGATGTCCTACTTAATAGATATTTAAAACAAGCACAAGCTTCCTAATCATAACGAGGCATATATATAGAAGAAAGAATAGATAGTGATAAAGCCAGACCAACTTTCTTTGGCTGGTTTTATCCAGGATGATACATGCATTCCCTCTAGCCAGCGTTTTTATGTATAGAGTAAGAAAAACTAGGCGATGTTTTTGATAAGAAAACATTTGGAGGTTGAACGATGCACGTATTTTTCTTAACTTTTATGGTTGTTTCCAAAATAATATTGCCACCTCAACATTCAGTAGACCATACAACACCCACACTTTGCACACCAACTGAAATAAACACACTATATCAATATCCAAACAACCAATTTCAATCGTTTCGTGATGAGGACGAATTTTATCAGCAGCTTAATCGTGCAATTTATGAGGAATATACCAATGCTTCATTGAATATTCGTCAAAAGATGGCTTTTAAAGATGTAGCAAATGCGACACAGAGCTTTTATTTACAAACAGATGGTAAACAGGAAACAATAGACCTCTCTCAACATACTTTTATTCATCCCAATCGACAAGTTTATTTTTTAGCATCCTTTCAGCACAATACCGATGAGACCTATCGCAAATTTCTTGTCATCGACGCTGAAACCCAGGAAATTTTACTGGGACATTCGCATTTTCAAGAAAGTACCAAGCACCTTTAATTCATTGTATGCACATCATGTAGATTCTAGTAGTCATTTCAAAAAATAGAAATAAATAATTTTAATAATTGAAAAGCTTGCTTCGAATGTTCTTCATTCAAAGCAAGCTTTCTTTTCTATAGCTGACTATTAAGATAAACTTTTTTGTTGGATGGCTGTCTTTATTTCATCTCGTAACTGCTGTAGTGTTTTGTCAGTGGAATCTTGCTGACCATGTCTACGTACAGCTACACTTTGATTGGCAACCTCTCGATCACCAATAACAATAATATACGGTATTTTTTGCAATTGGGCTTCGCGTATCTTTTTACCGAGCTTTTCTTGACGATCATCTAATTGCACACGAATTTGTTCCTGTTGTAAAGCTTCTACTACTTGCTTAGCATAAGCTTGATGGGCGTCTGCTACACCCATCACTAGTACTTGCTGTGGTGCAAGCCAAGTCGGAAATGCCCCACTGAAATGTTCAATTAAAATACCTAAGAAGCGGTCAATCGAGCCAAACACTGCCCGATGAATAACAACAGGTCTTACTTTTTCATTATTTTCATTAATATACGTTAAATCAAATTTCTCCGGTAGCTGGAAATCGAGCTGAACCGTTGCACACTGATGACTGCGCTGAATGGCATCCTTAATATGGATGTCAATCTTCGGTCCATAGAATGCCCCATCGCCCTCATTAATCGTATAGGCAATACCTAAATTCTTGAGGACATTTTCCAGTGCCCCCTCCGCTTGATCCCACAAAGCCAAATCACCCATATAATCATCTGGTCGTGTCGATAATTCAATCGTATACTCGAAGCCAAAGACGTTGTACACTTCATCAATAATGTTTAATGCCAAGGCAATTTCATCTTCAATTTGCTGTGGTGTTACGAAAATATGGGCATCATCCTGACAAAATGAACGTACACGTAATAGACCATTCAAGGCTCCACTAAATTCATGTCGGTGCACTTGCCCAAATTCCGCCATACGAATGGGTAAATCTCTATAAGAGTGTAAGGAATTTTTAAAAATCAGCATATGACCAGGGCAGTTCATAGGCTTTAAGGCAAAGCTCTGATCATCGACCTGTGTAAAATACATATTATCCTTATAGTGGTCCCAATGTCCCGACTGCTCCCATAGACGTTGGTTCATCATCAGTGGAGTCCGTACTTCTCTATAGTCATACTTCGCTTGTAGATTGCGCAAATACGATTCCAGCTCATTGCGTAAAATTTGACCGTTTGCTAAATAAAAAGGCATGCCAGGTGCTTCCTCTGAAAACATAAATAACGATAGTTCTTTGCCTAGCTTGCGATGATTCCGTTTTTCCGCTTCCTCCAAAAATACAAAATGATTGTGCAATTCTTCTTTTGTGGCAAAAGCTACTCCATAAATACGCTGGAACATTTGATTGTTGCTATCGCCACGCCAATACGCACCTGACACTTGCATTAATTTAAAGTGCTGCAACTTACCTGTGGATGGAATATGAGGGCCGCGACATAAATCGTAAAACTCTCCTTGCTCATAAATCGTTACTGTCTCATTCGCAGGTATTGCCTCCAACAGTTCTAGCTTTAACGCATCATGCACAAATAATTGTTTGGCTTCTTGTCGTGACACTTCGCGCCTGTGAATCGGGACATTTTCCTGCACAATTTGTTTCATCTTTTTCTCAATTTGCTGCAAATCACTCGGTGTTAGCGTATCTGCAATCTCTATATCATAATAAAAACCATTTTCAATCACTGGTCCTACCCCAAATTGGGCATGGGGGTAAAGTCGTTTAATCGCCTGAGCTAATAGATGAGCTGTTGAATGGCGAATAACCTCGATCCCTTCCTTCGAGCTTGCATCGTACAATGAAATTTGAGCATCTGCTGTAATCGGGTGCGTCAAATCAACGATGGTTCCATTAACACTTCCTGCTACTGCCTTTTTGCGAAGCTCAGGACGAATAGCTTGCGCAATATCGGTTAGTGTCACGCCTTTTGTAAAAGTTTGCTGTTGACCATCTGGAAATTGAATGTGAATATCTTGATTTGACATGTTCTCTACTCCTTTTTTGTTATAAAATCATTTACGCCTCAGGGTAATTGTGTCCTGATTTTTTTCAAGCAAGCTCGAAAAGCTACTCTTCAAAATCTAGGACATCCGCCAGAGGCTTTTTATCTTGATTCCGTTCCCCTTCGGAAAGGGTCTTCTATATCTGCCGCTATGCTTTCGATACAAAAAATATTTGCTGAATCAAAATAAAAAAACACATAACCGCCCCTAAGAAGGGACGAGTATGTGTTGATTACCCGTGGTTCCACCCAAATTCCCACTAGTTTATGTGCTAGTGGCTCATTGACTTTGCTATAACGTAGCAAAAGACGGTGCAAGTTTCCAAGCACAGCTCCAAGGTAGTAAGATGGGATCACAACATTAGGAAGCTTGCAGCCAGTGCTTCCCTCTCTGAAAATGGTTAATCGAATCTCTTGTCCTTATCATTGCTTATTTCATTTTTGTATGAAATTGTTAATTACTATAACGAATCGTGGATTTTTTGTCAAACATGAAAATAAAAAAAATTTAGCGATTGTCTGACAATGGGGAGTTTGGTCGTTGGACGCAGTAGGTGCAATGCGGATCTTCACATGCCTCCTCAAGCCACTCATTACAGCTTGCACAAAAATAACTATCGAACGTGTCATCATAAATAATCTGAGTTTGACATGTGGTGCATTTTTTGAATAGATCCACCAATCTCCAATCCATTTATGATGACTACATCCTCGCGTTGTTCAATTCGCATATTTTTATTATCTCCTAATGATTTTTCACTTCTAAAGTCTCGCTATCAGATTGCCATTGCACATGAACCATTGGCTTTGTCTCTCGTTTAAAAATTTTCTCACTTTCTTTCTTTGTGAAGGAATAATAGCCATCTTTATTTAACTGAACATCGCTTAAACTTTGGGATTCTTTTGTCCCCTCAATCGTGATTTCTAAAGGTCCTAGATCATCATGATTCCCTAGATAAAATAAGCGTAAGCCCTCATCACCATTACTGTGATAGATTGCTTTCCAATGCTCACTTTTGGCAATATAGTGCACCTCTTGCTCAGGGCTTTGACAGGCCGCTACTAGAATGACTACGATGACCAATGGAAAAAGCCATTTTTTCATTGAACATTCCTCCTAACCATGTATGGTGACAGCCCATCCTGTAGGTTTTTCCTCAAAAACATCTTCGTATTGTGTAAAAACAAAATCAAATCCTTGGATATCTTCTGGCAAGGGTGGCGTCACTATAAATGTACTGCTTTCATGTCCATTCGAGCCTCTTGTACCTCTAATTTGGCATTCATAGGACTCATCAATGAGTTGAATCGTTTGCTCTGGTTCTTGCTGCTCATCCCAATCAACTAATAACTGCACAATACTGGCATTTTCATATTGACGAATAGAAGAAAGCGTATACAATCGCCCTCCCTTTTCTACCGTTTGTAACACAGGGATATAGTGACGGAAGCCTGTTGGTTCTACTTTTGGATTATAGTATTTTTCTCTTCTCATTAAGTGAAAGAACATAGCTAAAAAAGTGTGATCGAAACCATATTGCTGTGCCCATTCCGAAATGATTTCATCTGAGGGAAAACCTGGGGTATGACTGCATACCTCTTTACGTTGCTGTAAAAGTGCACATATTTGCTCATCGATTGCGACTAGCTTTAAGTCATAGCTATTGCTTGAACATTTGGACATCCATATCCTCCTTCACCCTACAAGTCCTTCCTCTTTCTATACGATATTCCCACCATTTGGTTCCATAAACGGCCTAAATTTACTTTTAAGCACCAAAAAAGCTATCCAATAAATTGGATAGCTAATGGACTACCACATCATTGTGCCAGCTGGTCGAGTCTGCTAATTGATAGGTAACCATATTGGCAGTGACAGCTAGTACAACACCTGCTCTGGACATATGAGAAGGATTCGGCTTTTCCAGTACAAGGACAACATAGCCCTCTCCTCGACCTTGTTCATCAATAGCATTCGTCGCATTGATTTCAAAGGTAGAATAAGACTGCTCGTTCGTTGCATAGAGAAGTTTTTCCTCACGATAAACACCATGCTCTTTTAAGTTATAGCTGACAGGCATCCACCCTTCAGACCACTCAATACTACCTATGATATCTCGTTTCCTTGTGACAAGACGACCAATGGAATACGTAAAATATATTTTCATAATTGCTTGTTTGTCTTCATTTCTCCCTTCACAGGTGGCTGTCACGTCAAGCATAATATCATTTTTTGAAAACTTTTTCCTAAACACTAAAACCACAGTGATAACACAGATAAATAGTACTATACCACAAATGATAAATGCCATTAGGTCCCTCCTAGTATCACAATTGCTGTTACTATAAGATTACCATGATTTAGGAGGAATAGGTGCTTTTCATCAAACAATCTTAGAAATTGACACAGGCATAAAGGATAAGACAAAATTTGCTCTGCAATTGGTTATTTGTTTGCTTGTAGCTCAGCAGTTAGCGTAAAGGGTATTTTTAAATATTCATATTGAATCGTTATTTTCCTGATATCAGGAGCTTGGACTTGAACCGCATAATGCTGAGGCTCCTTGCCAATGGCTTGTGGATCTATGTATTGCCGAGGTAAAATCGTACGCTGTGATAACTTATGAAAGGATAGATGCTCATTTCCCTCTAGCTTAGTTTCCGCCTCAAATGGTTCTGACTTACTAATGACAAGCTCTGTACTCTCAGGAAGCTGGTCATTGACAAGTAGCTGTGTTAGCTTGATATCACGCAAGCCCTTATTTTCAAGTGCAATGATTTTGACTGCCTCATTCCCCTGCTTACTTGTATAGCTTTCGATGGCGAGCGGTGGATTACTTTTGAGATAAATCATAAAAACAGCTCCGACCACAAGCACACTCAGTACTAAAATAAATAGTATTTTTTTCATGCTTTCCCTCTCTTTCCTCATCCACAGTATAACAAAAAACAACCTGACTTATTGGAAGTCAAGTTGTTTTTGTAAACGTATTTCATCTCGTATCGGAATGCCGTCATCGCCGAGTAATGGGATAGAAGGCTTATAGACCCTCGCTTTTTCAACTGCATTACGCAGTATTTCTATTAAACAATACCCTCGTTTTTGATAGAACTTTAAGGCATGCAAATTATCATTTGTGGTAATTAAAGAGATGCTTGCACAGTTTTGTTCCACCGCTGTCTGTTCGACGGCTTTCACAAGAGCTGTCCCAATGCCTTTGCCCTCGACTGTACTATCTAATGAAATGATTTCACAGTCCCTTTCTCGTATAATGTAGGTGATCAAACCAATCATTGCTTGTTGCTCATTTACAAAAACAAAGCCGTCTAATTCACTACAGTTATAAATACCACTGGAAATGACCATCTCGGTCGAACCCCAATGCTCCTGAAAAAATTGGTTTACCTCTTGTTTTGGCACTTGATGAATAGCCATAATTGTCATATAAAATTCCCCCTTTTACATTGAAATATGAAAAACACCTGCAATGGCCTTTTGTATGCTTAGGAACACAGCCCATGACAGCACACCGAGACCAATCGCGAGTACAATATGCATCGAGGATTTCATCGCCATATAAATAACAAAAAGCATACACATCGTTGCTGGTAAACCAACGATGACACCCACTGTAAAGCGCTGAATATGCTCACTTGGCTCACTTTGCACCGTTAGCCAAATAATACTTAAAATACTGACCAATGGTAATGCGGCAATAATTCCGCCATAGGTAGGAAACCTTCGTGCCACCTCTGTCACAATACCAATGATGGCTGCTGAGCTCAGGATTTTAAAAAATGTATACATTATTTTGCCACCTCACTTAGACGTCGAAATGCCTGGAGGATGGTTTGCTGTTCTTGTTCAGTTAGCTGATGAAGGGCTTGCTGTAGCTTAGCATCATCTAACTCCGAGTTTTTCTTCAGCATTTGTAGACCTTGTGCTGTTAAATGAAGTATCACTTTACGCTGGTCGTCACGCCCTCGTTCTTTCGTCACCCAGCCATGACGCTCTAGCTTTTTCACATGCTCTGATGCTGTATTATGAGAAATATTTAATAATCCTGCAATATCACGCACCGTGACTTCCTCTTCCTTTTGAATCATCTGTAAAATACGTACGCTTTGATGGGAAATAACATCCTCATGTGTTGTATGTAGATGATAGAATATCGTTGTAAAATAGTCATTTATCTCTTTAATCATCATGCTAACTCCTTTGATATATCGCTTTATGCGATTATATCGTATAAAGCGATATATTAAAAGATAGCTTATTAAAGTTTATATTTTCAGATATTTCTTTTGAATAGATTGAGTGAGACACGCCTTCTCAGAAATAGTCTCTCTATTTTTTGTCCCCACCTATCTTTCTGCATATTTTGCTAAATAGGATGAAGAGGTAATTGTACACAAGCATTTTCCACAGTATCATTACTTTCTTCTGAATTTAATTGAAAGCATCCTATGTTATACTTTTTCTATTCTTTAGTAGGTGGCACCATTATGGTGTTAGCGCTACTACTAAGCCAATCTAAGTTTTGATTTTGTCAGGCATCATTACAGCCTTGCCCATTCTCATGCTTATTAATATGGGCATGCAAATGAAAAATAGGAAGGAAGATACCTTTCATATCGTCTTACAAAACACCGTTTTTGGAGCGGTGGGTATGCTGTTATTTACTATGCTAGCCTTTCTCTTAACAAGCTGGTTTAAACCAAGCATTTTCTGTCATGAGCGCCCCCGCTGTCTATGCTATCTGGCAAATATATTTTGTCGATGTTTGCTTAACAGATAAAAGGAGCTATCCATTCGATAGCTCCTTTTATGTGGAGAAGAACTGTCATTTTATCTCGTAATAGCTTTTATCACAAAAACCCCACCACAATGCGATAGCGGATAAAATATAAGCTGACAAATATCCTGTAACGAGGCTTTTAGCTCCTCATGGACAAAATAAAATTCATCATCATCCCAGTAACCTTTGCTGTCTTGACGGCATTGTTCCAGCTGCGCTCTTGTTTCAAAGGCAACATCGCCAATTAATATTTTACCAGTTGGCGTTAGCTGCCGTAGTAATTGTGTGATATACGTAATCTTCTGCTCATCTGTAAAATGATGAAGCGCATACGTACTAACAATGGCATCGTATGATTGCTGTAATAGCGCTGGTGGCAAGCCTTTCATTAAGTCCCACTCGATTAAGTTGGCCTGTGGCATTTTTTCCTTCGCAATGGCGATCATATTGGATGAGAAATCGAGGCCATTGATGGCGTGCCCATGTTCATAAAGCTTCGCTGTTAATACACCTGTCCCAAAGCCAATATCTAAAACTGTGGAAGCAGGAACCTCCATTACTTCATTAAAAATTTTATTTAAAATCACTTTATAGCCTGCAAATGGATATTGATTATTTTCTTCACTTAGTTGCACGGTTTGATCATACCCGTCCGCCCATAAATCAAAGCCTTGTTTATTGAGTATCATAATGCCTCCTACAATTGATAAATTCTCCAAGTAAGCGTTGTTTTCCATGCAGTCATCTGTTTCATAAAAAGTCCCCCTCTGTCAACCAATTTAGACCATTATACCAATTTTCTACCTATCAAACAATTCAGAAAATAAGTAGAGCTTTAGCATTTATCAAAATGTCAAAAGATGTTATAATAATCGTAGTTTTCTTTCAAGGAGGAATCGACATGAACGCATTCACTTGTAATGCTTGCTCTAGAACGTCTTCTTTAGGTCAAAGAGGTCTAGATTAAGTTATACAAATAACCTAAAATTGAATGATCTCTTTAGGCCAAAAGTTTATAAAATAGCCTACTAAACAGGAGAGATTTCAAATGGAACAACAAACAATTCAGCCGTTTTTAACGGTCGCTAATTATCATTTACTAGAACAGCAATTAAATAAAATTTTACATGCGCTTACGACAACGAACGATAAAAACGTCATCCTAGCAGTTCGGGGCCTTGTGGATACAGAGGTAACGACAAAATTAGAGTTATCAGCAACGGAAACAAAGCTGATTGAACAACTTTTTGCTATAACAGATCGGGCGCAAGGGGATGCCTTTTTAGAACAATTAAAGCCATATGTCATCCCGTTCAAGCCAGTGACAGCCAGTACGCTTAAAACCTTATTTAAAAAGGAGAAAAAGCTAAAGCTGCCAAATCTAGAAGCACTCGATTTTCAGCAAATTTGTTATCTTACATGGGATGACCCTGGCACACATCGAAAATACGTCGTCCTTGATCAAAATGGACAGCTAGCAGGTATTAAAGGCACATTTGCCAACAGCACTGTACGTGGCATTTGCGCCATCTGTAATCGCCATGCAGATGTTGGCTTGTTTACTACCTCGATCAAAGGACAGGTCATTGGCACATTTACCTCCCATAGCAATTACATTTGTGCGGATAGTAAGACGTGCAATGAACATATTACAGATATGAATAAAACCGTCGAATTTTTTGAGCGCATTACGAAAAAATAGCGATTGATTAAGGGCAGAAGTGTTGTGCAAGCAACATTTCTGCCCTTCCTTATGCCACAAGATAGCTATGAGTCTACACTCACATTCACCTGAAAATCCACCTTCAAGTAAGGATAAAAGCCTTCTCTCCAGTTCCTTAGTTCTTGATAGGAGAGCTGATCACGAAAGAGTTGTCCAAATCCGAAAATCTCCACCCCATTTGCTTGGGCTTGTTCAAACATATCATAAAACCGTTTTTCCATAAGCTTTGTTAGCTCTTTCATAATTTGGTCATTTGACACATCTTTTTTTCTCTCTAAAATATCGATTTTTAATTTTAAATGACTTGCCACGACGGGTTTATTGTTCTTCAAAGAGGCTTTATTTTTAAGGGAACTGTTGACCACCATAATACTCGCTAAATCAAGGCTTTCGATTTTCCCCTTTGCATTCGCGTTTTGAAATAGCTTACTTAGCTGGCTTTCATCTGAATTAATTCTTGCCATTAATTCACCATTTTTCAACACCATAGAGCCTTCATAGACTAACACTGTATCATTTCCAGCACGAACAACTGGAACTGTAATATCTTTTGTATAAGAAAATAGACTTCGGTATACTTCCCAAATATGAATGCTTGTTATCTCAGGTGCCCACCCTGCCCCTTTGTTAAAGTAATTGTAAATGGAAGTCGCATTCACCCCTAATTTATCGTTAATGTTGGAAAGGACTTTGTCGATTTTATCATCAGTTATGGTTAACAATGCTCTCGAAGGGATTTCTTCCGAATCCATTAAAAATTTTATGAGCTCCCTTAATTCCGCTTGATCGGCCGCCAAGTTGCTTTGAATGACAATTAATTCTATATGGGAGTAATCCACTGCTTCTTCAGAGTTTGTACGAACTTCCCCTAGCACCTTTAAAACCGTATCTGCTTTGCCTGTTACAATTCTTGATACTTCATTTTCCTTTTGTGTAATGGGGATTTGCAGCGTCACATGATAGTCCTCATTCTCCTTAGCAATACCTATAACCAAAGGTAATAATCTTTTATCGATATCTTTCACATCCCAGCATCCGCCAAGAAAAGGTAATAGCAAAAACATACATATAATGAGCATGCTACAAGGATGATTTTCTTTCATCGTTCGTCACCTTTCTCTTTATCACAATGCCATAGATATATACCGTTACAGGGATCATAAGCATAAAATAAACTTGAGCCCCTCTATTCAACAAAATCAATGTATTTGTCCAAACTTGATTCGGAATAAATAATCCTGCAGTATATCCAATAAGTGAAAAGATCATAATCCACCATGCTGATTTTACGTGAAGCCTGCTGAATAATTTCTGCATAATTTGACTAATCATCCAAAGCATCACAGCATTAAAAATTAACATAAAGCCAATTGAAGAAATACCAAAGAACATCGTTTGGCGGTTAAAAGCTAGCCAACGAATATCAACTGAGTCCACCGCTACTACAAAGGGTAAGGACATGGTAACAACTGTTTCTTGTCCAAAAATAAAAAGTGGTATATAAACAAAGGCTAAGTAAACCATGATGACAGAAAACCAGGCTATAAAAATATCTCGAAATACCAATGGTTTTTTAGAAACCATAAATCCTAAAAATAAAAATGCTGAAAATCCAATGAGATAGTAAAAATGGATATCTAGTAAGAACTCAAACGATGAATTTCGTATTGGGAATCCATTATGAAAATCAAAATTTACTATGGAAGAGACAATGATAAACAGTATGAAAGGAGTAATCATAAAAAAAATAAATACGGAAGATCGCAATATTGTCCCTAAGCCTTTTGTTGCCGTATAAGCCGATATAAAATAAAGCAATAAAGCTATTGGCCAATGCGGTGTTCGTAATAAAAATAAAGAATTAATTACCTCTGTATAGGTACGGATATTAAGCGCAACAAGTACCGTTAAATTCAGGACAAATGGTAGCAGGATGATGAATGCAACCAACCGTCCCATTTTTAAATAAATATCAATAATATCTTGATTAGGAAAAAAATTCAAACCTTTAATGTAGAGTGAAATTAACATTAATTGCAATACACCCTGACACAAAATGACTAACCAATGCCCCGCATCTGTCAACGAATAGATGAGATCAGGGTAAAGCAGAAAACCAAAGCTTAAATGGATAATAAAAAAAACTATACCAATTTGAAACCTATGGGTCACTTAGTATCTCCTTCTCTTTTCAAGCGAAATGTCGTATATGGAATATGAAATGAAGTTAAACTCGCCAAATAAATGCCAGTAAGTGCTAAACCAGTAAATATACCAAGAATGCCGAAAATAGATGCTAAAATTAAAATAGGATATTTTAATAAACGAATGTATAACGAATTTTGAATACCTGCTACGACCGAGCTTGAAATAACAATGGCTGTAATGACAATTACTAATAAGGTACTGACTAATTTCGCTTCAACCATTGCTTGGCCTAATATAACGCCTCCTACCATTGAAATGGTCGGTCCAATACTTTTCGGCAGTCTTACAATCGCTTCTAATATTAAATCAATTAATACGACCATGATGATCGTTTCAAGCAAAGCAGGAACAGGAATCCCTTCTCTGCTTTTTGCCACAAATAATGCAAGATCAAATTTGAATATCTCAGGATTGACAGATACTAACGCGACATACAATGCTGGCAGAATGAGTGTCAGTATAGCGCCTACGACCCGAAGAACGCGAAGCATAACTGATAGCACATACGGGAAGTTTCGATCATTCACAATACTAAACATATCTGGCAATAGATGTGGAAAAACTAGAGCGAAAGGGTAATTGTCTAAGAAAAGGACAATTCTATTCTTTTTTAATGCATGAATGGCTTGTATCGGCACTTCTGTCGGGAAAAAATGACTAACAGGACTCCCTCTCCGAACACCAAAATACTTGTTCAAATCATCAATGGATTCAATATCCGTGTCAATTTCTTTTAACTGCTGATTGACTTTTTCAATAAGATCACTTGATGCTCTTCCATTGATATATAACATGGACAAATTACGTTTTTCTAGCTCGCCCACTTGAAAGGTACAATGAGAGAGCCTTGCCGTTTTCAGCCTTTTTCGAATAAGTCCAACATTTACATGAATATCTTCAACAAATGCATCCATAGAAGCTTGAATAGGGCTTTCATTTTTCGGTTCTTCAATACTTCTTGTTAAATTGATGGAAATAGGATCAACTATCGCATTTTGGCGTCCTCCTTGAGATAAGACGATCAATTTCCCCTCCAAAACAGCATTGACAATTTGTTCAATATCCATATCAAGTTGATCACTAAGGTTTGTAAAAAGCTCCCCTACTGAGGCAGATGAAGCAGCCATTTGCCGAATGTATAGATTGGACTTGGCAAAATCAATCAATGTTTTAAATCCCATAAGATAGATGGTTGTTTGATCTATTAGCTCCTCCTCCACGAAAAAATCATCATGATCTGCAAACTTAGAGCTCAGTTCCATCATCATATTCTCCATTAGAGTACCCCACGATCAATCAAATTTTCTTTTATTTTGAGAGTTAAACGATATTTTTATACAAAAACTTATGTCTACATTCAATATACAGAAAGCGCCTATAACTATTATGTCGGAAACAACAAAAAACCACTCTTCAAGGAGTGGTTGTCATCGCGAGACTAACGGGTAGGATTTCGATATATAAATATCATCCGCTAATCTGTATACAAAGTTTGTCTGTCAATACACCATTTTGCATTTCGTCATAATGAAATGGATAATAATATCCTTCTATATCTCTTCTGGCAATTCCCGTGTAAAGGCGATGTGGGCTTATTAGTTATGTAAAACAAAATGTAGCAGAATCACATTCACACATATTTTCAATTCTGCCTCTCTATCCATTACCCGTGCTTGTCTAAAATCGTTGAGTTCCTTTTCTTCTACATGAATTATTTTTGCGATACTTGCTGTTGAAAACATGTAATCCTTAACGAGATCATTCAAGAGCAATGTTGCTCTTTCTTTTGCATCAAAACCTTGAAAACCAAAACATAACTTGGCTAATTTATGCTCTATTATTTCCTGCTGGTCAGTCGTAATATTCCCCTTACCATTTAGCAAACTTTCCAGCTCATTTATCGGTAAATCAACTATTTTGGAAAGCTGAAGATGATTGAAATTAAATTTTCCAGCTACTTCTTGTAGTTGTTCTTTCAGGTAATCAAATCGGGATATATTCGTGATAAAAGATACTTCTGCCCTCTTCTTAAATTCTGGCATCGTCCTAACTCCTTTACTTTTAGTCATATCCATTATATACCACGTAAAAGTGGGGCAATGCATAAAATCAAGACGCTATTTAATCGAGAGCAACAGCGGAAGTATTAATAGAAAAATAGAGCCAGTAACTAAAATGTAAGTTATTTTTCTAGGTAGTTTTTGTTGCTTTGGGTCATCATAAAAACCTGAAAATTGTAGTTTATTACGATAGAGGACAAACAATAAAAAACATATGGCGATTCCTCCTAGCCAGCCTCCGTAAGTACCATCGACATTTATTCGTAAAGTAGTATAAATAAGCCTTACGCCTCCCCACAGCAAGCATCCAAAAATGAGAAAAATCAAAACAATTCTTATTAATTCTAACAATACTTTTATTGTGGTTAACCATAATCCCCTTACTTTCATCACGACCTTTCTACATAAAGCTCTAATGTAAAATGCAAATAATATTTCCTGAATTAGTAATTGCAACGCCCTATTAATTTGGCCATGGATAGACGAAAAAGACCAACTTTATGAGAAAAAGCTGGTCTGGTCATTATGCTTTGTTTGGACTTTTCATATAAAGCCAGCAAAGATTAGCGATTTCTTCCGCTTCATATTTATAAATTGTGTCAGAAAAAGAACTACGAAATGGTTGGATAATGAGTTCTAAAACGCTTATGCGCGGCTTTTCTCTACTCATTTCATCCAAAAGCAACGTCGTTAGTTCCGTTGATTTTTGCTGAAGCTCAACCGTCGATATTTTTTTATAAAACAGTTCTAGTTTCTTTTGAATTTGATCGTTTGTGATCGGCTTGTACGCTGAATCCATTTCAAGCAAATACATATCATTTGGCTCTAATAATATTTCTCCACTCTCAATCATTTCTGGAAGAAAACTTTCTACATACTTTATCGATCTGTAGACTACCTTTTTTATATCAATTGTTGTCTTAGTTGCTAAATTCCAATAAAAGGATATATACTGGAACGTACCAAAAAATATGATTGCACACTCATAATAATAGGGCTTTCCATCCTCCCCATAAATATCATAAAATCTATTTTTTAGCCATGTGATTTCATAAAAACGGTGTTCAGCAAGAATTTTTTGCAACTCTTCATCATGTAAAAAAGAGATTTCTCGAAATAAAGGCATTAAGTTATATTTTTCTTTAATCCTTAAGGAAGCGATTAATTGTTCAACTAAAACTTCTATATCATCTATTTTCTTGCCGACTAGAATTTCCTCTTTTAAAACATTTCTTTCTAGACGATTTTGTTCGAGCACAGCTGAAAGACATTCATTTTTGGATGAAAAATAGTTATAAAATGTCCCCTTTGAAATATTGGCTTTATCTAAAATATCTTGAACCGATGTGTGCTGATACCCTTTTTCAGTAAATAATTGCAATGTTGCTTCGATGACCACTTGCTTACGATCTTTCATACATTTCTCCCATCTCAAAACACAATAACGAATATATTCCAATTATACTAGTAAAACAAAATTTCTCAAAATCTAGCATAAGCTCTAACATGAATGCTACTAGGAGACAATCTGCGAAATCAAGGAACTGACTAACAGTATGAGTTGCATAAGTGGGATCATGGATGCATCTGTTGTACTCTGCAATCGCTTGCTCGTATGCCTTCATTTTATAATTTTGACCACTAAATAAGCTGCTGTAATTAACACTTGATTACTTGCATCCCTCTTGATTTCGTACATGGCTATCTTTGCATGAATATAGCTACTATTATCACCCATAAATGATCTGTAGTAGCTACCTGTTATCCTTTTAACACCATTTTGCTCTCCAGTATGTTATAATGCTATATGACTAAACCAACAAAGAGCATTAACCGATTTGAGCTGTAGCGTGTAACAACGCTACAGCTTTTTAATTTTAGACAGATTTTTTACCCATCATTGGCTCACCACCTGTAATACTAAATACTTTTAAATGCACATTCTGTTCAAAGTAGTTCACTCAATCATTTCTTTCAACTTCCTCTCTAAACAAGAATCATCAAGGACAGTGAAGAAGTAATAAACGAATAAAAAATTCATAGTATAGTAATAATGCCAAAATATAACAAGGGGTAAGGCTATGAGTATTGAATTCATCACACTAGCACCAACATTATTGCATGTGTTTAAAGCGGGAGAGTCGAATCCCAAAAAAGAAAGGCGCATTGTTTATGGGCAAGCTACATCAGACGCAAATGGTATAGCTACGTTTTATTTTACAGACAATGCATTAGCTAATGGCAATCCACTATTATCAACGATTGACTATGCCGTGGCAAGTGTATATTCTACAAATTCATCGATCAATGCAAGACCAAGAGTACAAATGAGAGAAAAGAATAGTACTGGAAAATATGTCTCTGCTAATATTACAAATATTAGTGGTGTCACAGTATTAGGAATTAGTGTATTAGGTTCAGAAAATCCAGTAAGTGGCGTTATTGTAGATTTTATGGTTTTAGGTAGTTTTGAAAGTTAGGAGAATGCGATGAGTTTGTAAGACTTCAAGCTGTAGCCTTTGCAAAAGCTATAGCTTTTTTCACGTTATACCCAATGAGGTGATATTATGGAAAATCTGTAGAGCTTGTAGTAGTAACTCTTTTGCAACTGGTTAGCTTGGTCATGAAAATTATCTTGCGATAGAAATGTTAGACCTATAAGATCTTTAATTGCTTCGGGCTCCCGACTTATTTTGTTGTTTTGCAAAAATTGTGGTGAAGTGTCTTGATTTAAAGTAGCCAAACCTGAAATTCAGCTAGCAAACCTTAAGCATTAGCAATTCCAACAGAGGCAGCTTCAACCGAATTTAAACATTAGGTATGATGCAGCATTTAAAGTAAACCTCCCTCCCCCTCCGTTTACACTAATTCTCAAACCAGATGAAGACTAAGTATACTGTTATTACAAATTAGACGCTCAAAATTCATATAGTAGTTTAATCCATTATCCATTACTGAACATTTGGAGGACTATCAAGAATTAATTTTCAAAAGATAGAAAAATTAGTGGATGGAAAAAATATGAATGTTTTGATTCAAGGACAAGGCACAGAAACAGTCGTGCTACTACCAGGTTTTGGGACAGGAACACCAGCACTTGATTTTAAGCCGCTAGTAGAAGAGTTATCGCCATTTTACAAAGTTGTAATGATTGAGCCTTTTGATTCTACTTAAAACGAATAGTTTTATACCAAAAATAACCAAATGAAGTAATGTTATGTTCGATAATAAACGATGTAGATATTCCTCAAAAAACCAGGTACACAAGTAGTCCCTGGTTTTTATTTAAAGCTAAATTGAATTTGCCATTTCAACAAGTAACTCTGGTTTGATGGAATCGGCACCTTTTTTATGAATGCCGAACATATACTGCAAATTATTTTTTTCAAAGACAAAGAACGTATATATTTGATGTTCAAAATAAACTCCTTTACTACCATCTTTGAGTGGATAACTTTCACCTTCAAAGTCCAATTTATGTTTTAAAGACCGAATATCAATTTTAAATATATTCTCTTTTATATGTTCATTTACAAAAATTAAGTTTAAAGTGGTATTCAGATTATATTCAGAATCTACATAAAATTTACCGAATTTGTGTGTAAATGAAATGGTAGAAGGAATTGTTGGTAACTTTACTTCAGTTTTGTAGTATTTTTCAAACGCATGAACAGCACTGTCAAGGGATTTATATCCTCCTTCAGAATATTTATCCACTAAAGAGGACGATTGAGTATTTGCATAAACATTAACACTAAAGGTAAAAATAAAAATGCAACTAATTATAAATAAAATATTACAAACTTTTTTAACCATTTTGCTACACCCCAATCAATAAAATAAAGCATTAATCTCTGAACTGTTTTCAATAAATCTCCCTTCGATATTTAGTATTTCAATAAAAGTATGAATTATTTAGCTGTATTACAAAATATAATTGAAAAAGGATCTAAGTTCACTAACACTTGAACTTAAATCCTTACTCTTTATATTTATTGGGAGACTGAACCTCTTCCAGTACATCTTTCCTTAATTGATGTATCACTACAATATACTTTCACCCTGTAATTACCAGAACTTGGTACAGTCCTATATTGAGTATCAGTGAAATATACTTCATCTCCTATATTATTATTATTAGAATCTACCAATTGAGTAATAAAG
This sequence comes from Lysinibacillus sp. FSL L8-0126, assembly GCF_038630385.1. NCBI lineage: Bacteria > Bacillati > Bacillota > Bacilli > Caryophanales > Bacillaceae > Lysinibacillus > Lysinibacillus sp. FSL L8-0126. The sequence continues at coordinate 4,062,066 of NZ_CP152028.1, forward strand.
TTAAATTGACCTGTAGATTCATTATTAACCGCTAATTTTTGTCCTTTCTGAGCATAAACATACTCTGAAAAGTCAACTGCTTTAATTTTTCAAATTGGTATGTATGCTCTTTTTTCTACTTTTTTCAGAGATGTTTACACATGTAGAAACAAGCTACTTTATTTTAATAATCCTTTGACATCTATCACTCTATTAAATCTTAAATTCTAATAAAAACACTCCTTTTCTCAAAAAACTAGACTTTGACTCTTCTTGTCTACTTTTAATTTTACTACCTGCTTATGTAAAACAGAAACTTTATGTTACACATATTTAATAGAGGAGAATAAATTTCATAATATAAAAGAAAAACATTTGGAATTTATATGGAAAACATTCATTTTTAATGTTAAAATTTTCTATGAATGGTTTATGTGTATAAACTGTTCCCGAAATATCAGAAAAGAATGGGGGTCTTAAATGAAAAAATCAGTCCTACTTAGAGTATTGGCATTGATAGCCGTATTACTAATCCTTTTTTCAGATGGGATACAAACCTATGATTTTCTCATCCTATTGTTTGCTGTTTTCTTTATAGGTACGCCGTGGTACAAATTTTTCAAAAAGTAAATTTAAAGTTAGGAGGAGTAGTAAATGAAGAAAAAATTAATCCTTTTTGTAATGATTATGCTTTTAGCATTTCAACCCCTATCTGTAAATTTAGGTGCTTTGGCTAAAGAAACAAATGAACATAATGATTGTAATAGTTGTTCACAACAAGCACCTTTGCAAATTGAAAAGAATGGTTTTCTTAATAACTCAGTAGTCGTAAATGAAGTAAAAGAGGATTTAGATATTGCAGAGAAGTTCACACATAGTGAATACAGTAGAGAAGACTTTGATTGGCAAAATACTGAATATATGGATTACGGTAAGAATAAAGATGGTTTGATGATTCCTTATAAAAAGAACAATGAAAGTTTTGATATACGATTACTGACTACTTATGATAAAACAACTGGTGAAGTCGGTGAATTTATCATAATGAAATCAACTCTAGATGTAGAGAATGATGAAATCAATGTTACTTATGCAACATTAAATAACGAAGACATGCTTGGTATGACTCTTGAAGCAAGTACAAATAAGGTAATTGATAAACATGTTTATTTCGATAAAAATTCAGAAGTTTCCCTTTTATCAACCAATAGTGCTAAAGCAGGTTATTGGAGTGATTCATGGGAATGCTTAAAAAACTATTGGTATGATGCCCCTGAACTAACAAAACAAATATGTAGTGCTGCATGTGCGTCAGTAATATTTGGTGGAAATGTTGTAGGTGCTGTTGCTTGTGCTAGTTGTTTAGGTTCTCATGTTATGGTATGTCTAATCCACTAATAATTTAATAAATGTAAAATCCCTTCTAAGGACGTTTAAAACGTATTAGTGGGGATTTTTTTATATAGAGTTCTAAATAGTGCCAATAAAACCGAGTGCTGGTTTTTATAATAATGTTCCATTTGCTATCCTTCATCCTCAAAGTGCGACATTAAACTATTCAAATTCATTTACTCCTATTGGCAACACAATTCTCCTAGAATGCGTGACTTAATTAGAGACGTCGCTGTCTAAAGGTGTTCTACCATACGGTGGTTCTACTATAGGGAAACTCCACCAGAGACATCTCCATCATCTTTGCACCATTCTTTAATCAGTTTTGACTCATTTGCACCTTCTAATTCTCCCAACCTTTTAACAGCTTTGCAATAAGCAAAGAAAGGATCAAAATCATTGAATTCATTCGATTTATGTTTAAAGTTTTTCAGTCGTATTTAAAATTACCTACTGATTTCTCAGTCAATCTTTCGTCCAATTATTTACACCTCACTATGTCACATTTTCTTTCGATTGATCATTCCAAATATTTAATTCTCCAGCCATATACTTCTTGAACTATGAAATAAAGTATTTTTATAATTTCTAAAAAGCCTTCTTATCAATTCATTTATAATAAACATATTAATAAGTGAAAGGATGTATTGATTTGCTGCTTCCATATCGTAATGATCTTAGAAAAATTTTGATACCTTACCTAAACAATCTTGATGAGGAATTTTGGTTTAAGAAACCAGATTTCTATCCAAATAATCTAGCTTGGATAATTTCTCATATATCAAGTAGCGAAGACTATTGGGTGAATGAAATTGGACTTAAAAAAAGTTGTATTTTAAATCTTAACGATGCTTGTTCACCTAAAGATATATTAGATAGCTATATTCAAATTAGAGACATACTGATGACATATTACATATATTAGGAGATTTGCAACTCAATAAATTAGTCGAAATTCCTAAATTTTCAGATGGATGGATGCCACCTTCAGTACCTACACTAAATTGGCTGTTTAATCATGTGTATACGCATGAAGCATATCATGTTGGACAAATCTCGCTTATCATCCGCATTAATGGATTTCAAAAGGCATTATTTTAACGATGAAATCATCACTTTAGATTTCATTTAAATCTAAGGAAATCAAAAAATGATGATTTTAGGGTACATATATTTCATTACCTCCCCCACTCTGTATATCTCTAAAAGAATATGACAAAAACATTTACTACAAACGTTGATATATCAATGTTTCCAAATAAAAAAACACTCGCATTGTAAACGAGTGTTTCACATCTTCTATGACAACCACTTTGGTGGTGTGTTTTTTTCCCAATAGATATCGCCAAGGTTGTGGTGTACCATGAATTCGTCCTCGGCACTGTGATAGTGGAAGTTATAGTAGTAGCCTTCCTGTGGTCTTTTTTCTGTACGCACATGGAAACGGATTACATCTGCTCCGGTTTCATTGTTAATGACATTGAAAATTTTTTCACCATAATGACCACTTGGCTTTTCAGAGATTGTTAATGATGCAGCGCTTTGATCGCCAAGATTAGCCACTGTCATCGCAATTGCTTCCTCCATTTTTGGGAAGATGATGCTGTCGAATTCATTGCTAATTTTCGGACCGACTTTTGTGCCAAATTTTATGTACGATTGCTCTCTTGCTGCATCTAGGAGTAAGGCATTATAATCGATCTCTTCTTCTTGAATTTGTATCTGTTCGTCTTGATAATCATCATGCTCAGCAGCAACAGCAGTGCTTGTCCTCGGTTCAGGGCCGATGGATGCACGGTTCGAAGGATTGTGATCAAATGCTTCCCAAATTTCATGTGTAGGCGTTATTAAACCAAATGTTAAAAACGCAACCATGATAACTATACTTTTTTTAACCCACGTTTTCATTTTTTGTCACCTACTCTTTATGTACAAATTGGTAATTCTCCTATTATTATATACGTTCTCGCCATTAAAAGGTTTCATATTTCTATAATTCATTGTACAATATTTATGAATAATGTGTCGGTTTTTTAAAGGAGGTACAAATCATGAGCATCGTAATGGGTATTGGTCTTTTATTAATGTTAGGTTACTTATCATCTTTATGCTTCACGGACTAATTTTTTTATTTTGTAATATGTACCCTACAAAGCCCTAAAAGCCTGTTATATGCAGTCTTTTGGGGTTTTTCATTTTTCTTTACTAGGTATGGCCCTTAAATAGCACCCATCTGATCATTCATTCTTTCAACCATCCTAAAAAATATCAGTTCCTAATCAATCTTAAATTAAATATAATGATGTTGAAGCGAAGTCACGCTAAAAATGAAGGTATTTTGGACATTCTCATTGACTTCTTTACTTGGACCTTTGAAGGGCATCACAATGTTCTAAGTTAGTATATTCTCCACTAGCAGTTAAATTATATATAATTGCCAATAAACCAATTACTGAACATGCAGAAAACATCATTGGATATGAACCAAATTGTACGATAATACCCATTACCATCCCACCTAAAGAAAAACCTAAGTCATACGATGCTAAAAATAACCCTAATAATACATGTTTATGTGACTCCGGAATTGCAAAAGAAATGTATGTGGTTAATGTAGGATATAACATCGCTGCTGCTATTCCATTAAATAAAACACTAATATAGACAAACGATCCGATAAGAGGAAGTGCCGCTAGCATCGTTGTCCCAATAATAGAGCTACTCAATATAAGGGTTATGAAACCTGGATGCCACTTTCCATCAGATGGAATATATTTTCTAAAAATAAATCTACTCCCTACAACAACTAGAGCCTGCAGAAATAAATAAAGCCCAACATTCCCTGTATTTGTAGTTAAAAAGTACAGAGGTAAAAATGTCGAGATTGCCCCAAATATACTTGCACCTATAAGCATTACCCCCGAAGAAACGATTAACCCTTTATGCGCACGAGCTAATTTCATTCCTTTTCTCATATCCTCCAAGGTGAACGATACATTTTCTTTTTTTACTTTCGGTAATGGTGATCTAATGAAAAACATAAGAGGTGCAAAAGCTAAGCAGGTAATAAAAATTAATAGCCAAGATACATCTCCTTGAACCCAGATAACCATTGCTAATGCTGGTCCATATAACCCTGGCATGACACTTGATAAAGAATACATTGCCATACCTTGTCCTCTATCTTCATCTCGTAAAGTCTCCGTGATACCCATTTGCATCGACATGGAGAAAAATGCCGTCACGATTCCTTGCAAAATGCGCACAACATAAAGACTTTCAACACCAAGCGATACATACAAAAGGAGTGCTGCTACATGCCCTAGTAATAAATATTTCATTACTGTATGGACACTGTATTTTGATACCATTTGACCAGCCCATGGACGTAACACCATACAAACAAACATATAGATTCCCATCATCAGACCGATTTCTGCCTCTTTCATTCCGTGATTAGCTGCCTGCAAAGGGAATATGACAGTTAATACAGAATTAGCCGTAAAATAAAAAATTGCCAAGCCGTAGTTTTGTAGCATGCTAAAAGATAATGGACTTACTTTCATAATTCCAACTCCTCTTTTAGGTCCAATTGGTGGTGAATAGAATCGATTTTAAGTTGTGAATCCAATAATACTTTTGTGGCCACATGTTTTGCATTCTCTAACTCATCTATCAGTAGTTGTTCCACAATTCTTCCTTTATGCATAATCGCGATTTCATCTGCCAAAAGTCGAGCTACATGTATGTCATGGGTGATAAAAAAGTAAGTTAGTTTTAACTCGTGCTGTAATCGTTTGAGTAGTTTTAAAATACTAATTTGCACCAAGACATCCAAACTATTTACTGATTCATCTAAAACAATCAATCGAGGTTGTGTGGAAATCGCACGTGCAATTGTAATTCGCTGTAATTGTCCGCCACTGAATTGCTGAGGATATTTCATCATATCCTCTTCTGACAGACCAACCATTTTTAGTAACTTTCCTACACGATCCTCTATTTGATTTATATCTAGCTTTTCATATACTAGTATTGGTTCCACAATAATGTCTCTGATTTTAAGCTTAGGATTTACTGCACTATGACAATCTTGAAATACCACTTGTAACGATTGTTGCAATCGTTTTCGTTCATTTATAGTTGTTTTATGTACATTTATCCCATTAAATAAAATCACACCATCATCTGGCTTTTCAATTCCAAGTATCATTTTACCAAGCGTACTTTTTCCAGAACCGCTTTGTCCTAGCAACGTAAAGCAACTGCCTTCTTTTATATTAAGCGACACATTTTCTACTGCCTTTACCATCGAATTTTTCTTCCTAAAAAATCGTGATTGACTATAGCTTTTAGATACTTGCTGTACTTGGATCATCTGTTTGTCCCCTCCATTCTCACCCAGTGGTTCTGATCATATAAGACAAGCTCTCCTGATACTGAACCTTCATACTTATCAGCAAGCTCTTCTAACTTACTATGCTCATCTCGTGCTGCAACAAGCGTTTGAGTGTAAGGATGAATCGGGTGCAATAAAATATGGGAAGTGGGACCTTGCTCAACTACAATCCCTCTTCTCATTACAACTATTTCTTCTGCTAAATTTGCAATAACACCTAAATCGTGCGATACAATCAACATCGACATTGCCGTTTTCTCATGAAGTTTTTTTAATTCCTTTAATATTTCAAGTTGTGTCATAGTATCTAGTGCTGTGGTAGGTTCATCAGCAAGTAATAGCTTTGGCTCAAGGCTTGCTGCAATGGCAATCATGATACGCTGAAGCATTCCTCCGCTTAGTTCATTTGGATATTTGTTTAAGATCTCTACATTACCTAATTGAAAAAGTGCGAGCTGCTCCTTTGCTTTCTCAATTGCTTCCTTTTTAGACATTTTTGTATGTGCTTGAAGCGTTTCAATGAAATGTCCACCAATCGACACAATTGGATTAAACATGGACATTGGATTTTGCATAATGAGCCCAATTTCCTTTCCTCGCACCTCACGCATTTTTCTCTCCTCTATCGAAAGCAAACTCTTTCCATCAAATTCAATACTTCCCTTTGCAGATCGCTCTTTACGGTAAAGATTTAAAATCGTCGAACATAATACAGATTTTCCGCTACCACTCTCCCCAATAATTCCAACAACCTTGCCTTTCAGAACTGATAAGCTCACTTGATTTAGCACCTGTTTATTATGGATAAATACAGTTAAATTTCTAATCTCTAACATATTATTTCACCTCTTCTCACACTGATTTTGGATTAAGTAAATCTCTTAACGAATCACCAAATGCATTAAAAGTTAATACAGTTATTGAAAGCATTACACCTGGAATGATCATTAACTCAGGTTTTATCATTAAGTATGTTTTACTCTCACTAATCATCATGCCCCATTCAGCTGTTGGAGGCGTTATCCCAAGTCCTAAAAAAGACAACTCTGAAATCATTAATATCGTTGAACCTAAACCGATTAGCTTTAGTAGAAGCATTTGCGGAAATACAAACGGTACGATATGACGCCACATAATTTTCAAAGTCGGGACACCGCAAATTTTGGCATAAACCACATAATTCGTTTCTTTTAAACTCACAACCATATTCCGTATAACTCGTGCAAAGCCGACCCAAATTACAATGACAATTGCAATTACTAGATTTCCCATCCCTGCTCCAAGTGCACCAACAATAATAAGCGCAAAAATAAAATTTGGAATTGCGAGCAAAATATCGCATAGACGCATTAAGACTAAATCAATCCAACCTCCAACATAGCCTGCAGTTATACCAACGACCATACTAATTAGTAGCGTGACTAGTAGTACAATGAGTGCAACAAATAACGACACTCTCGCACCTTCGATTAACCTTGATAAAACGCAACGTCCTAAATGATCTGTCCCAAGAGGATATTGTATTGAAAAACCTTGTAGCTTCATGGCCATATTCGGTAAATGAGGATCATTTGGCATAAGCAATGGTCCAAATATCGCAACAAAAAATAGGATGCTTACAAGAAACGTACTACAGTAAAATGCCCATTTTTTTCTCATCACAATTCCTCCTTTAATCGAATTCTCGGATCAATAAACGCACATATTATATCCGCTAAAAAATTAATGATAATGTAGAAGAAACCAATAATCATAATGAAACCTTGCATTACGTTATAATCTCTCGCTGTTATTGCAGTAACAATATAACGGCCTATGCCGGGTATAGAAAAAATAATTTCAACTATTGCAGCCCCACCAATAAGTACCCCTAATGTCATCGCAAGTGAAGTTATAAATGGTGTCAATGTAGCTTTAAAAATATGCTTACGAATAATGACTGACTCACTTATACCTCTAGCACGTGCAAACGTTATAAAAGGCTTATCCATTTGCTCAATCATATTTGTACGAATCATACGAATGTAAAATGGTACATTGGCCAAAGCTAAAGTTAATGCTGGTAAAATGATTGCATCTAAATTTCCCCATCCCATAAGTGGAAGAAGATTAAGCTTAAAAGCTACAACATAAATCAGAACGAAACCTAGCCAAAAACTAGGCATCGAGGCAATGAAAAATATAGTCATTCTTGTTAGATTATCAAAAGCAGAGCCCTTTTTTACTGCACTAAAAATCCCAAGTGGAATAGAAATAACTAATATTAATAGAAAAGCTACGAGCGCCAACTGAGTTGTAACACCAAAATAGGACAATAATTCCTCACTAACTGCGTTTCCATTCATATATGAAGTTCCAAAGTCGAATTTTAATACTCCACCAAGCCATGTTACATATTGTGTGAGCAAGGGCTTATCCAACCCTTGCTCCTCTCTTGCTTGCTCTAGTATTTCATCTGTTACTGGAATATGGTTTGCCATATAATATGACTCTATCGGATCACCAGGCATAATACGCATGAGTGAAAATGCAATTAACGTTAAACCAATCATTGCTATAGTCATACTAAAAAAGCGGTTTAAAAAGTACTTTGCCATTATTATCACTTCATCTCATATAAATTAATTGGTACCTCAAATTGTTGAGGAGAGAATTTGATTTTTTTGAATACATCATTTGCCACAAGATAATTTTGCTTATATGAAATTGGTATAAAGATAGCCTCTTGCTGAATTGTTTGGATTATACTTTCATATAATGAAGCCCGCTCAGTTACATCTGTAGATCTAATAACACGTGTAATTTCCTCTATAAGTTTGTCACTCGAATCTGTTCCCATAATGGAATAGTTACCAATTTGTTGCTCTCCTGTCATAGTACGTATATACATATGAGGATCATAAGGTGCGCCCCAAGTATCATTCATTACTATGTTGTATTCACCTGCTTTTGTTCGCGCATAATACACTTGATTATCCTCGGCTACCAATTTCACATCCGCACCAACTTCTTTCCAAGCTCCTTGTAAATACTCGTATATTGCTTTATGAATTTGGTCGCTTGAATTGTAAGCCATTAGTAATTCAAGCTTTTCACCATTCTTTGAACGAATCCCAGTTTTTCCATCAACTATCCAGCCAGCTTTATCTAGAATTTTTTTAGATTTTTCTACATCAAAATTATATTCTTCAATTTCAATATCACTATATGGGAATCCTGGTGAAAATAAAGAGTGTGCCTCTTGCTCCATACCACTTAAAATATGATCAATAATAGTTTGTCGATCTAGTGCATGTTGAAGCGCCAATCGTACCTCTTTATATTTAGTTACACCAAAAGTGGTATTAAGAGATAATATACGAGTTGATAGAGGGTCTGAAACTTCAGTCAAATACTCGTCATTCTGTCTCAATGTGGTAAACTCAATTGGAGTAAGTTGGGAACTTCCGAAAATTAAATCAATTTCACCATTTTCTAAAGCCATCATACGCATCTGTGAATCAGCAATATATTTCACTTCTACTTTTTCAATCGAGGGTTTTTCTCCCCAATAATTTTCATTTCTCGTAAATACAGCATGATTTTCATCTGCTTCATTTAAAATCCATGGCCCTGTACCAATTGGTTTCTTGATTCCATCTGCTGTATTGCCACTGTCTGGAAATCCAGCGTCACCTAACATACGTAATGGACGAATTAAAGCCAACTCCTGTAAAAACGGATAATATGATTCTTTTAATGAGACCTTTATTGTTAACTCATCAATTACTTCAACTTCATCAATAACTGTTACTACCTCTAACCAACTATGCGCTAAACTATTTCCGATAACTGTCTCAAAATTACGTTTAACGTTATCTGCTGTTAACATAGAACCATCAGAATATACTACTCCTTCTCGCAAATGAAATGTATATTCCTTACCATCCTCAGAAATATCCCAATTCTCAGCTAATCCTGGAGATATTGTTCCATCATTTCCATAAGCAACTAATGGATCATATAGCAGCGCCTGTGCAAACATTTCGTTTGGTGAATATAAATGAGGGTTCGCCTCTCCTATATCTGACGGCCAAGACATTTTCAATGTATTTTTATTAACACTACTTTCTTCACCAGCATTGGGTGCTGTATCATCGCTACAAGCTACTAAAAAAAGTAAAACAAATAATGGGATAAATAAAAAATATTTTCTCTTTAACATGTTTAGTCTCCTTAAATTCATAGTTATTCCATTTAATTGATGCTAAAATCAATCCACACAAAAAGAAGTAATTTCTAATTTGATTTCTTTTTATAAATAATGTTATTTATTCCTCCCTCCTTCAAATTCACAAAAAGTAATGATTACGCTTTGAACAGGTCGCTCCACCATTATAAATAGTAATGATTACTATTATCAATATTTTTTTATTTATTTTCATTCTACTCCAAACACCCAAAGTCTTTATGTTTCTGTATTTCATTTATTAATCTTCCAAAAAACAAACAAATAGGCCCATTAGACATTTCAATTAGTATCTTCTATTCATGATTTGACTGCCTCTTTTCAATAAGTATTACCTTTAGGTCAAATTCCTTCATAACATTTCTCGCAATACTACTGGGAACTTTATTTTATTTCTATTTCATAATCTTTTTATGTACCTCTCTTAGACTGTTATTTCACTATTAAGCTAAATGTAAATATAGAAAAATTACTCTATTTTAAAATGGGTATTTTACAATGGGAAGCAGTTCATAGTCTTAATAACAGAGGATTCTACATGGATCTCACACGATTCCAAAGCTTAATGATATGAGGGGTATAAAAGTAAGATGAATGCTATCTAAAAGTAATCGGCATCAATGTTAATTTCACTCATATCATTTACAATGACTGCCATTTTTAAATCTTTTGTATTCGATAACAAATTATTAAGTATTGTTGTTTTACCAGCCCCTAAATAACCACTTAATGATGTAACTGTGATTTTATCCATGTTAAAACTAATAAATAGTAATCATTACGATTTGAAACATATTTTAGTTAATCATATTTCTAATCATATTGCAAGTATTTTTTTAAATTAAAAACACTTTTAGAAGACTCGAAAATTACTGACGAATCTTTCTAAAAGCGTTTTTACTTTATTATTTAGTTTCTCGGCGAAACGTACACGTTTTAGTCGGGGAGAATACTTTTTTAATTCTAATCGTTCTGGGTTATTTCGTTTATTTTTAGTCGTAATACAATTTTTATCACCTGTTTCTGTACATGCTAAAGTAATATTGACTCTCATTTCTAACACTTCATAATTAGTAATGATTACGCTTTGAATGGCAGTTCATTATAATTACTTCGTCAAGGGATCTAATTTCATATTTCATAAAATTTATCAATTCTTATTGGAATTGATAGATGTTTCTTATTAATTTTAGATCAGTCACTTATTTGAATGATAAGCTAACAATCCATATAGATTTTGATAAATCCCTTAAAATAACCTCATAAATAAAAAGGTTATTTTATTAACTTACGCTTTTCTCATCATAAATACACAAAAATATTAGAAATGTTTACGTTATTTGAGAAAGGAGTTTTCTTATTTCAGAAAAGCGCCCTAGTTGTTTTATCGCTTCCTCTTTCGTTAATGTCTCTGCTTCTGCTTTGTTAAAAATGACTTGTACCTTCTCTTTTGAAATCTCATTAGCGTTAGCTGGTTACTCACTTGATCTACCACAAATTCACTACTTCCAATAATTTGAGTTGGGGACTTTGCTGCAAATGCAGAAAATATAGTATCAAAAGTTGTAGCAACCAATCTCATGTTCTTTTTATAATATTTCATTTCCTTTTAAGGTGTATTTTGTCTTACAAGTTAATCCTATATGTGCAGCTACACTGGAGATTGTCTGGAGTTCCCTTTTTGCTTCATAGTTTGTCTATCTAGTGGCATTCATAAATAGCATCAATTCATTTATAGTGAGGGGTTTAGATACGTAATAGCCCTGTATTGAATCATATTCGGCCTCTGATAAGGAATTAAGCTGCTCAACGCTTTCTACTCCTTCTATAATCACTTTTAAATCTAGTGTTTTGATAAATTTTGTAAGCAATGCAACTACCTTTTTATTTGAGTTGCTCTCAATAAACAATCTATCTAATTTCACCCCATCTAGAGGAAACAGCGAAATATATTGAAAATTGGAATAGCCAGAACCAAAATCATCAATTAATAAAATATGACCACGTTCACGAATAACTTTTAAATTTTCTCTCGCCTCGATTCCCATTAGGGTTTCCTCCGTTAATTCAAAAGCAATTCGTTTATTGTTCGTAAAATTAATGTCATCCAAATGCTCCATTAGCCAAGTGATATCATTGATTAATGAAGCGGTTAAATTAATCGAGACATAAACTATCTCATTATATCTTTTCAACAAATCAACAGCTTTATTAATAATATTCTTAGTTAACTTTATCAAACTCTCATTATCTAACATCGGAATAAAAACACCTGGTGATATCGAACCTAGTTCTTCGCATTTCCACCTGCTTAGTGCTTCAAAGGATAATTGCCTATCATTGTGCAATATGGGTTGGAAAACGATTTCAAACTCTTTCGATAGTAAACATTCCTGTGAAATGGGTGCTTTTACAGCATAACTATCCTTATTTTGCGAATAGACTTGTCTAACGTAATTTAACGCTGGAAGTCTTCTATCTTGTACATATAGATAGTGTGTCCTTACATAATCAATATGTGATAAATCATTAATAATGGAAAGAGCCTGCGACTGAACATTACAGACTACTATATATTCCTTATCAAATACTCTGTAACATTCAACCTCTGTTTGATACATTGCTAATTCTCTCTTAACCTCATCTATACAATTAAAAGTATCTACATTATGCCAACTTATGATTGTAATATATACTAATGCGAAAGATTTTTTATTTTCAATACTCGTCAATACAAACTTACGATTTGATTCAAATTTTGTTATCCCAGTCCCCATCCTAATTCCTCCAATTATTATCAAAAAATTACTATACATATAATATATTTTATAAAGTGAATCTGTAGTTGGCGTGTATTGAATGTGAAGTTTATGTGGAGCACTAATAATTGGTTAAAAGTGGATAATTCAGCTCTTTTACTTGCACAAAAAAAGAGCTAACAAATCACCACTTCAAGAAATTTGCTAGCTCACTATATTTAGTTTAAATGGCTGCCTTTACCATCGTTATTTATTCATCTGTTTTAAAGTTCGATACTAAATTTTGAAGCTCCTGCGACATCTCTGCTAAAGAACGGGATGCAAATGTCATCTCAATCATCGTAGCAGATTGTTCCTCCGCTGCCGCTACGACTTGTTGTGTATAGCTTGATGACTGATTGCTAACATCTTTTACTTTCCATATTTCATTTACAAGAATGTCTGTATTCGCACTAATATCTTGAATTTCTGTAGAGACAGATGCTAGTTTATTGTTAATCAGGTCTACATCAAATGCGATTTCTTCAAATGTTTTCCCCGCATTCGCAACATGATCTATCCCCTTTTCCACTACCATTTTTCCTTCATTGACAGTTTGTACTGTATTTTGTGTATTCATTTGAATATCACCTATTAAAGCAGAGATGTTGTTAGCTGCATTGCCTGATTCCTCTGCTAATTTCCTCACTTCATCTGCAACAACAGCAAATCCTTTCCCTTGTTCTCCTGCTCGTGCTGCTTCAATTGCTGCGTTTAAAGCTAGTAAATTGGTTTGAGCTGCAATGCTAGTAATGACATTAATAATCTCACCAATCTCTTGTGATTTACTTTCAAGCAATTGCATTGCTTCAGTCGTCACGATGTTCTGGCTATTAATTTGATTCATTTGTTCCACTGTCTGTGTAATGACTTCATTACCATAAAGAGAAACCTTAGAAGTTTCAATGGATAGATCGCTTAATTCTTTAATATTTTTCGTAATTTCTGTGATGCTTGATGATATCTGTAAAACTGAATGATTTGCTTCCTCCATACCAGCCAGTTGCTTTTCTTGCCCTGTAGAAATTTCTTGAATAGCCTTAGTAATTTCATCTGAGGCCATGCTTGTTTGTTCACTACTCGCAGTGAGTTGTTCAGATGTAGCTGCCACATGTTCGGCTGAACTTGAAACGGATTCAATCATACCTCTTAAATTTGTAGTCATCGTATTAATTCCTGTCGCTAAATGACCTAACTCATCTTTATTTTGAACTTTTAGATGCTTAAAGGTTAAATCTTGATTAGCAATCTTTTGAACACTATCAGTGACCATCTGAACTGGAATTGCTAAATGTCTTGAAAATAAAAATATAACGATTAAACCTATAACAACACTACTAGCAAGTGTAACCATAATCGTATGTTGAATTAACTGAACGCCGTGATTAAATGATGCCATGAAGCTACTAGCACTTACCACCCAACCCCAGTTCGGATCTAAAGCACTATAGGCTATTTTGTCTTCTTCTGTATCAGGTTGGTTCGGTAATGCTCTAGCGTAATATGTAAAACCCCCACCCTTTTCTGCTGCTTTTATCATATCTTGTATCATATAAATTCCGTTACTATCAACGCTCTCCCAAGCATTTTTCCCTTCTGAGAAAGGATGGGCTATTCTTTGACCATCTAATCCGTAAATAGCAAAATAGCCGTCCTCGCCTAAATCAACATGAGTAGTTATTTCACGAGTACCATCACTATGTAAATCCCCAATTAAATGTTGTTTTACTTTTTCTTGAGCATCCTCTAACGATATTTCTCCCGTTTGAACGGCATAATTCATTGCATCAATTAACTGAAGTGCCATTTCAACATTATTTTTTAGCATTTTTTCTCCCATATCATCCAAGTGCTCTTTAGCAGAATAATAACTGCTTACGCCGATAATTAAGCTTGGAATGAATAAGAGGCTTAATGTAATCACAATTAACTTTGCCCTGATCTTCATTATCTATCTATCTCCCATCTTCAAGTGAATCAAGATTCCTGTTTCATTCGGTTCTAAAATTTGAGCTGCCCTTCGTAACAATTATTTACCTTTCAGGAAATGTCACTAAAAATTGAATACCATTCTCCATATTATCCACTGAATAATTAATAGAGAGTGATTGAAATATTTGTTTGACAATATATAAGCCTAAGCCACTTCCACCAGTGTTCCTATTTCTTGATTTTTCGATTCTATAAAAAGGCTGAAACAATTGTTGTAGTTCGTCTGCTTTTATTTGTACACCTGTATTAATGATTTGGATTTGAATCTGGTTTTGTTTTGAATCCTCCGTCAATGCTAAATATACAGTTTCTCCCTGTGGTGAATACATAATTGCATTATGGATAATATTTTTTAATGCTTTTTCTAATAAATCACTGTCTGTAAATACGTAATTATCTGGTGGGATTTTGTTAATGATTCTAATATTTTTCTGAGATGCAAAAAAAGCGAGGTCCTTCGTAATAGTCTCAATTAAATCTAGGAGATTTATTTCTCTTGCTTGAATTTTAAATGTATCTTGTTCTAGTTTGGACATACTTAAAATTTCACGGACGAGTTGTTCTGTTCTTTCAATAATTTTACGGTTTTTTTCTAAATAGTAGTCACGATTTTGATAAGGTCCGATATTATAAATCATCCCTTCTATATAACCTTTCATGACAGTGAGTGGCGTTTTTAATTCATGTGCAACTGTAGTGAAAAACTCCCTACGTTTTGTTTCGATTTTTCTTTCTCTTTCAATATCATCTTTTAATTGCTCATTTGCTATTTGTAAATCATTCATTGTCTTTTGCAAGTTATTCGACATTTCATTTAAGCTATTAGATAATTCCTCTAACTCATCATTGGAACGAACTACTATATTTTCGGAAAAATCAAGGTTTGCCATCTTTTGCGCACGCTCATTTATATAAAGGAGTGGTTTTGTAATAAATCTTGAATATAGATAGGCACTGCCCAATCCAATACCCACTACTATGATGCTAATATAAGGGAGAAAACGTACTAAGACCTGTGAAGCTTCATCGATAGGTTGAAATGTAGCAAATACATTCACGATTAAATTACCTTCATCTAGAAATTGAATGGGGAAAGATTTATGAAATGCATTTACTGTTTCTTCATTTTGTAATGGTGTTGTTTTTTCAGTAATAATTGGTGGCGGCGAATTTCCCTGAATCATGAACGAAGGCGAGTAGATAATATTTCCGTCCTTTTCTTGTAGGTAAATGATGGCATTATTTTCTTTGGAGTACTCGTCCAAAAGATTTTTTGCATGTTCTAATTTTATTTTTTCTGATTTTTTAATGATGTCGATCATACCTGATTGGAGTTGGTTTGTTTTATATTGTTCGTAAAATGTTGGAAGGAAGAAGTATAATGTTAAATAAATTAATACTGCAAAAGATAGCAATATAAGAGAAGTAATCATAAAAAGTTTATAGGTTATTTTTTTCATCTTCATGATGTCTACAATCCTACTCATCAATTTTATATCCAATACCCTTGACTGTTTTAATATAGGGTATATTTAATTTTTTTCTTAAATTTTTTATATGTGTATCAATCATCCGTGTTTCTCCTGAATAATCATATCCCCAAACTTTTTCTACAATGATTTCTCTAGTAAGTACTTTTTTTTCGTTATGAAGTAATAGTTGTAAAATCTCGAATTCCTTTGTCGTTAAAGATATTTCCTCTTTATTTACATAAGCTTTGTATCCGTCACAATCAACATTAAGTTCATTAAAATGTAAATCGTTACCCCGATTTTTATAATTGCTTCTTCTGAGAATGGCTTGTACACGTCTAATCAACACATGAAATGAGAATGGCTTCGTTATATAATCGTCAATACCAAGATCAAAGCCCTTCATTTGATCTTGTTCTTCTTCTAATGCCGTTAGGAAAATAATCGGTATATTAGATTGACTACGAATCATTTTGGCTACTTCAAATCCATTTAGATTTGGCATCATCACATCAAGAAGAATTAAATCAAAGGGTTGAGTATTTAATTTCTTTATTCCCTCTACTCCATCTGACGCCACCGCTAAAGTATAATTTTGTGTCTTCAAAAACTGCTTAATTAATTCTTGAATTTCTAAATCATCTTCTATTACAAGAATCTTGTAGTTCATTAAGATCTCCCCCTAGTTAGCCATTATAACCACGCAATCTGTAGTTTATGTGAAGATACCTCGTTTTTTCTAAAAAATATAACTGAACCCTACGATTATAGTCATACTTAGATTTCATAAAAATAAGTTCCATCATAGAATAAAATTCCCCCAAATATCCACAGGCTTAATCTTGAATCTGCTGATTTTTTTGGAGGAATGTATTCTTCATCATGACATGGAATTTTTATAAAATAGAACTCTTTCATCTTCGTATAATCATTAAAGAAAAGGAGATGTTGCCCCCTGCTAGATATGAGTGGATTCTGCTAATACTGAATGTATGTTTGAAAAAATTTATTTTCATATCGCCTTGATCGTCCAACTAAATTCGACCTATTTGGCGTCAATATGGAGAACGTGGAATTCTTATCTAGAGATATAATAAGGGAGTTTATGTGAGTCAATAGAAACTAAAACATGTCCACTTAGATTAGATGGCATCAAACAAGAGGAGTATCATTAGGAGGTGGTATAACATAAAATGACCAACGTTTTACAACCAATACAATTTGTTATTTTTCTCAGTTAGTTTTTAGCACATTTCGTTTTCATTCCTACCATTTGCACAGTGGTCGAACGTGGAGCATGGATAAGTGACTTGGCCGGTGTAATTCCAATATTCCTTTTCGCATTACTACTGTTTTTTCTGACTTATGCAGTCCTCCGACTTCAAGATTTGACTTTCATCCAGCACGCATTTCTCCCTTTTGAAATCAGTTTAATTTCACCACCTACTTGTAAATCAGTTAAAGCTTTACTAATTGTACTTTCGGCTATATCAGGATAAATACTTCGAATGTATTCTTTCGTAAAGGGTTGTTCTTGGTTAAGAATAAAATTCTGAATTCGCTCTATCTTAGTATGTCTACATATAGAATCCCGTATTCTGTTATGTAGATTTTTATAAGCCTCTAAAATAATAGATAAGAATGTTTTTAACCAGAAGCTCATATTATGCCCATTACAATACCAATTTACCGAAGATTGATAGACGGCTTCATAGTATTCTGCCTCTCTTTTCTTGATATATTCATCTAAACAAACATATTTAACAAATGTATGTCCGCTTTTTACTAGTAATAATTGCATTAACATAAGCATTAATCTACCATTACCTTGACTAAATGGGATTATACAATAAAGATTGAATATAAAACGAGCTATCAATATAAGTGTAGGTAACTCTTTTTTATGGTTTAATACATTGTACTGGTTGCATAATTGTTCTACAGCCATTGGGATATTTTCAGGAGGAAGAGGACGATAAACAATCGTGTGCATCCCTTTCTCCGGAATTCCCGGGATAGAGAATGGCTTTTGGCGCCATTTTGCACCGTCAGAGGTAATAAAATGAACTAATTGAAAATGCAATTCTTGTATAGTATCTGGACTAATAGAGAAAGCACTAGATTTTTCATGTACAAGTGTCAGCGTTTCATAATAACAAAATATCGCATCTTCTGAGATCGATTGGGGTATCATATCTTCTAAAATAAGTTCTTTTAATCGCTTATTAGAAACTTTTATATCCTCATATACAGAAACATAGTTTTTTATATATTGTAGTGGCATCGCTTTTGCAAGCCTAGTGAACATATCAGGTCTTTGCTCTTGGTAAGCGGTCAACTTTCCTTTATATTCACTAATTTCACTAACTAAGTTTATTATTTGTTGCTCACCACTATTTATATATTGATCTTCGAAAAAATTTCTCATGTGGTTCCTCCTTTCTTGGAAATCATGTTGCTTTTCCTTTGTTACAATCATACAGATTATTATTTTCAATTGCGAATCTTCATTAAATTAAACAAAAATACTAAAAATAACATCGTTTATTATTCTATATTGGTTCATTCACTGTATAAATGTAGCGCAATTAGAAGATAAATACGCATAATTCTTATCGGTCCATTCGTTTAAATATTAAAATGTCACAAAAAATAATTCATATGCTTTAGGCAAGAATATGGAAGTATTTCTCCTAGGGTAAATTTCACAAAAAATGAATTCAACTTGAACGATTAGGATTGATTTAGTGTTTTCCAAGAATGTTTTGTTCACAAAGTTGATTGATAATCTATCGTTTCGATTGCCATTCATTGTAACTTACCTATAGCTATAAAAATTTTGATAATGTAAAATGTTATCCAATTTTTAGAGGCAATATAAAAATGCAATACCCTTACTTTTAATACGCTAAGGGTATTGCATGCTCCTATTCTTATTCAATTATTTTAGTAGCCACAGAAAGGGTTTCAAAATTAACAGGAATTTTTTTTGTTTCTATTGTTACGGGCTTTTTCGAATCTGTAATATCTGTTATTTTAGCATATAAACGTGTACCGAATTCTGTGCTAAATCGTCCTTCGCCCGTCGCTCTAATTCCAAATCGATCATTTCCTTCTGCATTATCTCTAATTACGCGTTCAAATCCTTGAGTATCTGAAGCAAAGTTCATGGCAGAATATAAAAGTTGAGGGCTCATCGGTAAATTATTGTAATAATAAGTAGCGTCCCCATATAAATCTGCATTCAGTCTGTTTCTGCCCGATATTGTTATTTTTTCAAATACATACTCAACTTTATATTTTTTCCCTGCTGGAACAGGAAATCCTTGTGGAGGCACAGTGAACTTTCTAACTTGTGATTTCTCTGTAGTGTTTGAAGTGGACATATTATAATCAACACTAAAACTTTGCGAAGCTGAGACCATCATTACAGATAGGGTTGCATTGTAGTTATATCCAAATGTCCAACCTGAAGTATTGGTTGTACTAGTCATTTCCTTAAATTCATGCTCATATCCACTAGTAAATAACGTTACCTCATGCCCTAGATTATTTTCTAAAATATTTTCTCCAATTGTCAAAATTTGAGCGTTTTCAATCATAGACCCTTCTATAATATTACCGTTTAATTCGGTATCTTTTATATGGTGGTATCTATATTCTGTACCATCAAAAGCAGCACTGATCAACATCTTTTTCACTCTTTCATCAATATCTTGATAGGCACTATTTTTATGTTGACTTTGTTCAGCCGCTTTTATGTTGCTTGAAACAACTCCAATATTATTCCCCGTCAGTCCTTGATTTTCAGAAGCACTTGCATTATTAGAAAAGGGACCGCCTGCCAATAAAGTACTCGTTACTACACCATACAGTATTATTTTATTTTTCATTGTGAAACCCTCCTAATATTTTTTTATTAAATATCTAATATTAATAGATTATTTAATATAAATATAATATCGAATGTCACAAATTTTCACAAAAAAGGGTTAAAACTATCTTTTATAAAGACATATGGATTGATTTTACTATTTTTTTAATAGTTTCTATCCTTAAATATATTGTTTATTTTGTATTTATGGCAGAAGGATATAAAAAACAACAAAAATTAGCATAAATTGTCATAATTTATTGATTTGATTTTTCTCTGAAATTAAAAAAATCGCTTATTATTCTATATAAACGCAGCACAAATAGAAGCTAAATACGCATAATTCTTATCAGTCCATTCGTTTAAATAGTAAAATGTCACAAAAAATGAATTCAACTTGAACGATAAGGATTGATTTATTATTTTCCAAAAATGAAAGTAAAAATATGTTGCGGGTTGGTTGGGATGTATATCTTGTATAACAAACAAAGGTATAGTGGTTAGAGGAGGTAAAAAATGAGTGCAGTAGCAGGAAGTAATATAGCTAAGTGGGAAGTAAGATGCAGGATTCTCAAAAAAGAGATTCATATAGGGAAATTCTCTTATAAAGCTTAATTGTGAAAAATCGAATAAGTTTACGAGGTATATAATAGCGATTCAATCGATAATAGGACGAATACTTGTTGCTATTTTGGAATCAGCAGATTATTATCATACAACAATTATTCAAATTTTAAAGAAACAGTCTATTTTGTTCAACTTAAACGTCTCTTACTAAGCTAAGAAAAGTTAAAACCAATACCTTCGAAAAAGGCAGTGGTGTACCGCCTCTTCAACCGACAGAAGATATTTAAACCTCAGTTTCTTCAAAGAGAAAATGGATTTCTAAACCAAAAACTAGATGTAATTTGTTGAATTCTTGAGAACATTTCACCCATATTTGTACTTAAAATTATTGGGATTTGTTGTGGATATGATGCTTTTGCTTTAGCTGTATTATGTTTGTCTACATGAGACTTAGCCGCCATTTTATTTGGTTTTAATCTAGAATTTACTAACGTGTTAATAACTATATTTGAAGAAGGTGAGATAAATCCTTCGCTCGTTAAATCAGTACTTTTTAATAGTTGTTTTTGCACTTTGGATAGATAATGATCCTCATCTAATTGAGCTTCGAGTAGATTTAGAAAACCACTCTGATTATTTAAATTGATCATATTAAATAATGTAGGATTTTTTAAAAACAGTTGGTTTTGTAAATCAGATAAATTTTTTGTATCTGAACTCTTAAGAAGGGCTTCTGTTAATATTTGTTTGAAAGAAGCTTTTTGTTTTTCTGATAAATTTAATGTTTTATTTTCAGGCAATTCTTGAAGGAGTGTTTGTGTGAGAAGTAGATTTTCGATAGAAAGGGAATTTAAATTCACGTTTATCTCCTTTCCTTTCTAAGTACTATTTTGATACACAAAGAATGGGATAGAATCGAAAATTTTATGCTTCGTATTTAAGAACCTTATAGCTAAATTAGTAGCTAGTTGTTACATTGATTGATTCATGCATATAGTTACTAGTATTTGTAGAACTCATTTTATTGTTAAAAGCGAATAGACACGCCTTTAAAAGAGGCGTTCCAAACTGTAAAAGCTTTAAAGTATACTAGCTCTGATTGACATCCACAGAAAACTGTATTTAGTTATCAACGATTACCTAAATTACAATTCGGTCTAAAAAAGTAATTATATATTAGACGATAAAGAGATCTTTCCATTTGTATATTTAGAAATATCTTTAAGCATGTTTATTGCTTTTTCATTGCTCAATAAATGATCGATTTTAGGATCAATTCCAAGGATACTAGCATTAGATGTGCCGGTAAAATCAATGTCTATTTGCTCATATTTTTTATGTTTTAGCCTAGTCTTCTCCTTCTGTAATCTATGTTCCTCCATGTAATCTAAAAGTGTAAATTGCGCCCTTTTTCTAGCTGCTTTTTCTTTTTCGCTTAATGGACACTCGAAACGTTGTCCATTCACAACAACCCAACGTTTTTCACCATCAAAGCCCATTTCACTCCATTGACATTCAGGATTATTGGTAGTGTAGTTTAAAATTTGGTTATAGGTATAGGAATCTACATAAAGTGTCGTTTTGATTGCTGTGCCCTTATCAAGTGTTTCCATCACTGTTTTTCCTGTACTAGAGAGTTCTACTGCATCTTTGAAATGATTAAATTGATTCGAGATACTATTGAACTTAGACTTATTATTTGTACCATGTAATACATTATTGTAATTCATCATTCCTTTTACGTTGTTAATATTCATTTTTCATTTGACCTCCTATACTATAGAACTTCTGATTATACTATCCCATTTATGAACGTTAACCGTATCCATACAACGCGCCATCACCCATGAGTGTGTACACTTTTGATCTTTTGGCTAGGGGCGTTCATAGATTATCTAATGTACATATCATATTAAATGTCACTAATTTTCACAAAAAAGGGTTTAAACTATCTTTTATAAAGACATATGGATTGTTTTTCATCGTTTTTTAATCGTTTCTTTCCCTAAATATATTGTTTATTTTGTATTTAGGGCAGAAGGATGCAATAAAATGATTGATGGTAGTATCAATTGTCACAATTTATTAATTTTTACCTATCATCATACATTAGTAAGAAATTTGCAAAAAGCAGACGAGTTATCTATACATAGGAAATTGCGACAAGGGAAGGCTCTAGAAAGCAACTTTTAATCGGTTACTTTCTAGAGCCTTGTTAGGAATCTGTAAAGAGATTAAATTCATTTTAAATAATAGAGGAAAAACGAGATGATGAAGAAGACAATATTTTTCAGCTACTTGACCTAAATAAGTCAGTTCTTACGCTACAATATCTATTTTGTTTTGGCAGCTTCCAAAATCCAATTAGCTAAATTGTCTATTTGCCCTTCTACAGCAATTGGGTCTCTAAACCATGACTGGCTTTCAGTCCACAAGAATACTTTTCCATCGCGAATCGCAGGCAGGTTACCCCAAATCGGATCAGCCTGTAGTTCCTCCAATGTCGATTCTGTTGTTAAAACCAAATAATCTCCAGTATATTCAGGAAGCAATTCCAGTGAAAATTCATAAAATGATTCAGCTAGCATATGTTCGGGAATCGTAGCAGGTGGATTCGCGCCCAATATTTCATACATGATTCGCCCACCTCGTCCAGACTTCGGCCCGAATAAGAATACCTTTCCATCATACTCCTGCATGATGGAGATGGTCTCTCCCTCATCAAGTACAGCTTGAACTTCATCATGTAACTTACTTGTGCGACTCTCAAAATCGGTAATCCATTGTTCAGCGACATCCTTTTTGTCTAATAAATCACCGAAATATCGCATTTCCTCCTGAATACTTTCAAAGCTATTATAAGGCATAGCCACTGTTGGCGCGATGAGCGAATATTTGTCCACTGTTTCTTCTTTATTAATATTTGTAATGATTAAATCTGGTTTCAAATCAACCAGTGCTTCAAGCGAATCTCCCACATTAGTGACACCGTCAAGCATCCCTTCTAAATACGGACTTTCCATCAATAAAAAATCAGATGCCACTGGTTGGACGTCTAGTGCCAACACGGTACCTAAAAATGCCGATGCTGCTACACGTTGTGGATGCGCAGGCACTTCCACATCTCCGAGAGCGGTCTTAATTGTTCGCATTTCGATATTGGCAGGTGCTTCTGCATTCAATTGATCAGATTTGGCTGCGCCACTAGTTCCCTTTGTCCCTTCTGATGATGTCCCGCATGCCGATGTAACCATTGTTAGACACAATAGTGTCATCGCTAACATATTTTTTTTACTCATTGCCATATCATTTCCTCCATCTAACATTAATTGATAATGAATATCATTACCGTTTAAATGATACATGGCTGTATGTGGAGCAACAATGGACAAATCTGTCCAATTCATAGTATCTTTCGAACCTACAAACTGGTATTGCCTGCGATATTCCCCTGGAGTTATACCTGTTTGTTTCTTAAACATACGGTTAAAATAGACTGTGTCTGGATAACCAACATAAGCAGCTATTTCTTGTAGCGTCGCTTCGGTATCACACAGCAAATTTCGTGCCAAGTCTATGCGTAATCGAATCGTATAATCAAGTGGGCTGCATCCCATCTGCTCTTTAAATTTCCTTGAAACATACTGTGGGGTGTAATTCATTTGATGGGCCAACTGCTCCATGGAAATCATTCCACGATAATTCCTTGCGATATAGCGGACAACTTGTTCAGCCAACGTTGGGGCGTGTGCAAGCTCCATCCGCTCCTGTAACGCTGCATGGACGAAACGGATGAACTCCCCCTTAGCCTTCAATCTTCTTAATTCATGGACATCCTTCATGTCTTTCTCTTTGTCTATCTGCCCATTATCTATTTGTTGCCAATCGCTCAACATTGTTTCTAGCCTCTCCAACATAACGAGCGGTTCGGATGGCGACACTGCCCAACTTTTCATAAATGGATTGTCTGTTTGCATCATCATATGAAACTCCCGCAATGCTGAAGCTGGCAAAGAAGCATTGTATAAAATCATGTAGATGTCAAGAAAGTCAGTAGATTGAACCGTTATCCGCTGCCCCTTGCCGATATGTATTAAATGAAACCGTTCGGATAGCCATACTTCATCGTTTACCCACAGCTCAGCCCGTCCATTTGCCACAAACATAAACGTGCTTGCTGGTGTTACATAATTACGAATTTCGTCACCACGCCCAAGTCGTTTTACCCGAATGTCCAGTACACGAATGACGACTTGATTCCACAGTTGAATTTCTTCGCTTATATTCATAATATTGCCACGAAATGAACATTATTGATCCTGTCCATTAGATTGCTCCTTCCCATAGATCATACAGCTTCAATGATTATCATTCTCATTCAGATTTACAACATAACAAATACTATTTGAGGATGTCAAGGCAAGCAAAAATACTTTATCTAACTATACCTCTTGCAAAATTTTCCCCGCCTCAGACATATTTTTTGTCGGCTGCACAGCAATTCGCCTGTTTGAACAATCTCCTGAACACATAAGCTAGCCAGCTTTATCCTATTCTTCACCTAATCCCTTAGTGATTCTAGAAGAGAAAATTCATCAGTCATAATAGATAAATCCGCTCTCCTTTTTTAGTTTATAATGTCTACTTCTTAATACATTGATGCGTTAGATGATAACTAAAAATGTTTATTCTATTCCCATATAACTACTCATACTATGCAGAAACCCGCGAACAACATAATGTCCGCGGGTTTCTATCGTTATTGCCAAGCCTGATTGTCAAAGTGCCACTGCTGGAAAAATTCATGCTCAGCCAATAGCACTTCATGAATTGGGCTGAAAAATTGTTTTAGTACGCCTGTTAATTCGAGTGTAGTGTTTAGCTCAATTGTAAAATGATGGCGCTCAAATAATGCTTCTATATACGCCTGTAAGATACGTCCTTCTATGTTTTGGGTTTGCAACAGTTGATTAACTTCCAACATTGCTTTTGATGTTTTCTCTAAGGCTGGATATTGATACATTTCGATAAATTTTTGTGCTATCACGAATTCCGTTGGATATGTATAAAGCACAGCCACCTCGCTGGCTAGTAAGGTTGGAAACATAATGGTTTTCGGTGTCACTGGCACACTTTCTTTATAGGTTATTCTTACTTCTATGTATGTTGTTGTTTGGCCTAGTGTAGCTGGTATTGTGAAATGAATACCGTCTTCTGTTAAAGCACTCTCTATTTTTTCTGCGTTCCACTCAATGCCATCCTCTGGTACTGCAATCGAACAAATTTCTTTCAATGCTTGTTTCACTATTTCCTGTTGACGAGCACTCGGCTTCGCTAGCAGTGTGATTTCTTTTGTGGGCTTCACCAATCCCTCTGTTAATGCAAATAATAATAAATCCCCTGCTAAGTAAAATTGATCGTTATATGATGAGACAGATAAACGATAAAGGAGCCTTTCTTGACAATAAAGTGATACTAGCTGTTCCCTATTTTCTTGCCGTGCTGCAGCCATTTCTGTTATTTGTGTAAACACATTCGTGGATTGTGTGCTCATTGTTTCCATAAATATCCCTCACCTTTTTGATTTTTCAGTTTTTTTATGTCGGAATTTAGATTCTTACTAAAATTCATGCTTTTATTATCACTTATTTAAGGTATAGAGTAAACGGTAATGTATACCAAAAAAGCCTGTTGTAGCTAGGGACGACAGGCTGGGAAAATTAGACAAGGGGCAGCCTCGCTATTGCGAAACTACCCCTTTAGTATTTATAGGTAACATTCTCGTAAATTGTAAAAGTCTCAACCCAATCGTCTGGGGAATATTATCTTGAAACCAGATTCGTTTCATCACCGCGGTAAAATTCCACTGTGTGCCTTCTAACTTAAGCAACGCAAACCCTACCATCTTTTGCGTCCTTGCAGCCCCAAAGCATGCGCCAGTGTGAATAAGTATCTACAAAAACAAAAAGCAGAATGCCAGATTACAGAAATATGCTACCTAAAATAGCACGTCTCTTATTATAGCACAGTGAATTAAATAAGTAAAATATTTTATACAAAATACAATTTCACACTCTTTTTTCACTCTTTACTCTTTCTAATTCATATACCTAAAGACTCATAAAAATTCCTCTTTAGAAAGGATCTTATTTTAAATAACCAATGTTTTAGCTTATAATAATGCTTTTTTACCACAAGACTAAAGTTGTTGTTTTTTACAATATATAGTGTATTATAAATATTGTATAACACACTAATATTTGGAGGTTAATATATTTTGCTACATATCATACCAAATGATCTTCCTACATTAACTAAGGGCGAGCGCAGTGTGCTCAATAAGATTAAAAATTTATATAAAACACAACAAAGTGATGCCTATCTCTATATTCAACCCAAGATTAAAAATCTTATTCCAGATTTTATTCTAATTGATTGTTTAAGAGGAGTAAGTATTTTAGAAGTGAAGGACTGGAGTATTGACTACCTTGCCTCTTGGACTCGTCTAGAAATTAAAAATATCAATGGGGAAAAACTAGTTAATCCAGTATTTAAAGCTGGTCAATATTATAAATCTCTGGAAGGCTTATTTTCAATGGATGATAGATTATACAACACGCAAGGTGAACTAGATGTGAAGCTCTCTTCCTTTGCTATTTTGCCTCATTTAAAAAGAGCTGCCTTTGAAGAAAATCACTTAGCAGATGTTTTTAATCAGAAACCCGCACACTATCTATTATCGGAGGATTTTAACGGTTTAGAAATCTCAGACTTATTTTCAGAAATTAAGCCTTTAAGCCCTATGTATTTGAAGATGCTCAGAGCAATTATCTTCCCGGAGATTCAAATTCTCTCTACAAGTGAAAACCACACGCAGGAACTAATTGCTGCATTAGATGCTGAGCAAGAACGATTTGCTAAAAATATTTCATACGGTCATTATATGGTGACGGGAGTACCTGGCAGTGGAAAAACAGTTATGCTTTTAGCAAGAGCAATTCATTTGATTAGAGAAAACCCCGATTGGAAAATACGCGTTTTAACATACAATAGAAGTTTAGCTACAAAACTAGAACAAAAAGTAAAAAGCTTAGCAGAAAATTTATCATTTTTAGATATACATATTGAGAATATTGAAATCAGTACCTTCCACAAGTTTGCACTAGATATAGCACATGCCTCTGTCCCAAAACTATCTGGTGATGAACAGCAAAAATGGTGGGACTATGATTTGCCAAGTTTGTCTCTACAAAAAGCTAAACCGAAGTATGATGCAATTTTAATTGATGAATACCAAGATTTTTTAGACGATTGGATTCGTTTAGCCATTCAAAGCTGTAAGACTTTTAAAACTATTGATAGTAAAAAAGAAGAAAAAAACAGCATTAATTTATTTTTAGCTGGCGATCGCTTACAAGGTCTCTACCGTTCAACAGATACACCTTGGACAGAAATTGACCCTATTTTAGACATGCGCGGCAGAAGTAAATTACTAAAAAAAGCCTATCGTTCAGCCAATGAGCATATTGATTTAGCTCTACAATTTTTAAGTGTAGATGAAAAATTAAAAGCCGAGGTAGAAAAATTTTATTGCCCTATGAAGGAAATTGAGTATGAAAATTCGGTTGAAAATGGTATCGAGATGATTGAAGGAGAACTTGAAGAGGTAGCCATAAGAATTGAGGAATTGATTTATAAAGCTGGCTATAATCCAAATGAAATAATGGTACTCTGTAAAGACTGGCAGAGAGCTAACACTTTCATCCAAACACTTCCAAAGGTGTTACAAGCAAAAGCGGAATCATTAAATAAAAAAGCATCCACTGAGCATAAAATTATTGTGACAACTTATCAGTCAGCAAAAGGATTAGAAGCTCCGATCGTATTTTTATTGGATACAGATCGATTTATCTCTACTTCTGTAAAAGAAGAAGCATTAAAATATCGAAAAACTATGTATGTAGGTATCACAAGAGCCTCTGAACAATTGTACATTCACGCTGAAAACTTCCATCAAGAATCCTATGCACAGGAAATGAAAGTTCTACTTCAACAAACAGTGCCTGTTCAGTAAATCGAACAATCTCAAATACCTGTGATTTCTGTAAAAAAGCCAGTTTATAAGTAGATAAACATTGGAAATTTATATACAACATACACATCATGATATATGACAAAAAATCAGTATGGTAGGACATGTCACCTAGCATACTGATTTTATTATTGCATACTCCATTTCCACTCTACATTTTAATGACAACCCTTTTGTTAGTTGACGGATCAAGGCTGATGACTGTTAAAATTCCTATGGCTGCAATCACAGCAGGCACATCAAACGATACAATCGCTGAGTTTAATGGCAAACCAAGTACAGCCCTTACTAAAACAGCCTGTACCAAAACAATAACGAAAGCCATGATTATAAAAGCTAGACCAAACAAGCCGCCATAGCGATAAAACCCTGCACCAATCAGCCAGCCGACTAAATAATAGCCAAAAATATTGAGGGCAAAGACGAAATTGCCAACAGCCAATGATTTTGTAAATCCACGAATGGCGATACCATCACTGTTTGTTTCCAAAAATACCCCCAAATGAACTGCCCATATTATCAAGCCTAATGTCAGTTAGTGAACTAGTATCACGAAATGCTAATTTCTACCGTTCTTCATTTCGTATATTTTAGTATAATGAGATTTTTTGTGAAATGAACAAAAAGCCCCGAATAGTGAAGTTTTCTTTATAGTTAAGATTTTCATAAAAAGTTTCATTCTTAACTTATTTAATAAGTTTGTTCGGTTCATCTACAAATGCACCTAAAATATAACCGCAATCTTGACAATAGTATGAGGTTATTTTAGAGGAATTTCCTAGATGAGAATTAAGTGGTGCGTTTTTGTTAAATGATTCTTCTGGAAACATGTGGAGCGGAGCATGACCAGCTCGAATAATACCCTTATGAATGTTCTGACTATTACAATTTGGACATGTCTTCAATTCCATCACAATCCCTCCATAAGCTTTTATATATTCTATTATAAACTTTTTTAAGTCTTCATAAATAACCATCTCAACAAAAAAACTTAATGGAAAATTTGCGTAAGCTAAAATTGTGGAAAGGCTTGCTCTATCCAAGGATCATGGAGAGCAATATTCAGTAGCACTCACACATTTCAGATATTCTGATGCATTATAATGTCCTCTACTACTTCACTTCCGCAAAAATTAAAATGACAAAAGATGCCCAAGTCAGACATTTCGAACGGTTGGACATCTTTTGTCATATATTCTATATCTCTTGGAGCTCGGTCAGACTTCTAGCACACCATAATGAAACTTCGCGGTTACTCTCGTCAATTGCTGGAAACCGTACTGTGCAAACCACTCTGAACGAAAATGAGCCTTTAATACCACCCGCTTTTTCGCTACACGCTTGGCCTCATAGACCCATTCATCCGTTAATGTAACGTGCTCACCCGCGAGCCGTAACGCCTGAAAATTATTCGCCTCTTCGATGACCTCTTCAAACATCGGGTCCATATAGACCACATCAAAAGCCTTGTCTGGCAAGGTTTTTAAATAAGCAATCGCTTCAGCCTGAACTACCTCGATTCGTCGCATACAGGCGGTTAATGGTAACTCGGACGTATCATAGGTTTGCGTCCCCCGACTGACAATAAACGCTACATTTGGATTTGCTTCCAGCCCTACTACATGGCCTGTCTCCCCCACGATATAAGCCGCTAACATAGCATCTGCCGCAAGACCTAATGTACAATCCAACACCGAATCACCCTGTTGAAGCTGTGCCGCTTCCAAAAAGGGCTCTGCCTCACCACGAGCAACACGCTTTAGTCGAAACGCTGCAGAATTCGGATGAAAGAAAAAGGGCTCCTGTGCCCCATAGGCATAATATTCATAGCGATTCTTCCCCGCCACCATCACATGTGCCTGCAACTCCTGTGAAATCTTACGAACAGAGCGCTTTTTCCGTGGCTCGAATGTAGCACCTAATGTTTGACACGCAAAAGCAGCGAGCACCATCGATACTTCGTCTGGTCTGCCCGCTGTCGTCACAATCGTTTTTAGTTCTCGCATGTTTGCTCTAACACGCCAGTTAAATGAGAGACAATTTGCTCCACAGGGAATCCCTCGATTTGTTCACGCGGAATAAAGTAAGCCAGTTCCCCGTCCTTTAAAATCGCCATAGACGGTGAGCTCGGTGGCACCTCTTCAAAATAACCGCGCATTGCTGCAGTCGCCTCTGGATCCTGCCCTGCAAACACCGTCACAAGATGGTCAGGCTTCACCGCAGCAATTGCCTCGCGCGCTGCTGGACGAGCAAGTCCTGCCGCACATCCACATACCGAGTTAATAACCACTAACGAAGTCCCCTTCGTCTCTGCCATAAACTCATTCACCGCATCAGCCGTTGTCAGCTCTGTAAACCCAGCCTCCACTAGCTCCTCACGCATCGGCTTCACAACCTGCTTCATATATTCATCATAAGCGTTCATGCTTTTCCCCTCTTTCCTATGTATTCGCAAAGCTTATTATAGCAAGGTTTTGTGTGAATGTACAAAGACATGCTTTTTGTTTGAACTTAGAGGGTTTTCGGGGGGAAGTGTGACTTTTTTGTAACAGAGAATGAATTTATTTAAAGTCATTACTTACCTAAAAAATGAATTTCCACAATCTTAATGGAAATAAAAAAGCCCAAGCTTGTACTCTGAACAGCTCCCCGTCAAGTAGACAGTTTTAAAAAGATTAAGTGGCCATCTGATGTCGATATTCTATCGGTGTCAGGTGGTTGAGTCGTTATTGGGAGCTTTATAGTTATAAACGTAGATATACTGCTCAACAGCTCGGATCATTTCGTCTTTAGATTGATCTTGTGAAAGTTACAAACACTCGCTTTTAAAATGTGAGAAGAAGGATTCCATGCAGGATTATAGTGGCAATTACCTTTATGAATGGCTACCAATCATCACCCATACCTTTACTTGTGAAACCTTACAAATATTGTATTTTTATGCTATCTTTTGCATACCTTTCTTCTCCCGCCAAATAAGCCTGTACTACTTCTCCAACTCAATTGAATGCGTATCTTTTTCTCAAGATAGAAAAAACCCCCTTTAAGGAAAATGTTATCTACAGCGGACTGTAAGTATTGTAACATTGTCTACAAAAAGGGGATCAGCTCAAATTAATGAGTTTTTAATCAAAAAAATCATTCTTTTCATTCTCATTCAATAGATATATTCCTGTATCTGTTTGAATAACAAATTGATTTTTATATTTTAAAAATTCAAATGGTTTAGAATTCAGAGCAATATATGGATCAATTTTCCCACTGTTAGGATTTAAAGTTGCAATGCGTTTATTTTCCATATCACAAATATAAAATCCTTCATTAATATAAGAAATATATTCTGGGTATTGTAAACCTATAAGCTCATTTTCACAATAAATTACATGGAGATCATCATTTATAGCTTCTGGATTTCGTGCAAGTTCTACATCAGTAGTATAACGGTAGATTTTTTCTATTTCAAAACTCGGAAATCTATATTTTACAACAGAATTCATAGTCGGGGATACACTCCAGACTGCTTGTCCATCTGAACAAATATTATGTAATGTATCATAATAGTCAGAGGTTTCCAACAAAATATATTGCACAAGCTGATCATGCTCATTAAAGTGCAATATGATATTATGAGGCCAGAGAAGACAAATCGTTTCATTTCGTATAGCACATGTCATAAAATTAGTAACATCAGAAAAAATATTATTTGGTATTATATCAAAATCATAGTTATCTCCCCAATCCTCACCATACGTGTTATTATAGTATTCACTAAGACTAATTAACTTTCTTTTTCCTCCTTCACTTATCCAACATTTTGCTATACTTTCAATATATGAATAGTTTGATACTTCCAATTGACTAGATATAATACCCCATCTATTATCAAATTTAATTTTCGCATACGATTCTCTTGATATTTCTTTTATATCTTCACCATTATATTGATAATAGTAAGTTTTATTCTCATCTTCAGAAAAACTTGCGAAAGATAATATCTTTTCATTTTGTGTAAGTGAATGTCCGTTCAAATGCAATTTTTTCATGAAATTTTCATCCTCATTTTTTTAATCGATAATCAAATTTGCCCCTGGTTTAGGCTGACTTACCGCACGAAAGAACATATCAAAACTCTCTATTTGACCATCTTTATTAACAAAGCATCTTACTTCGGCAGGTTGATTATTAATATTTGTCCAAATTTGATTATGCCCTTGTTTCAATTTTCCGTTGTCGTCATTTTTTGAAATTATATCAATCCCTCTGTCTACAATTTGCTGTCTATCCTTTCCTAATCTCAGTATACCCCCATCAAGATGCTTTTTTGAAAAAATATGAGCTTCTGTAGCTACAACATTTCTAGCAGTTTTTATTACCTTACCTGTTCTATTCATTGTTGAAATATATTTTCCAGCTTGTAAAACGACTCTAAATATAGGACCTACCCAAAATTGTTGTACTGTCTCATCATTCCCAATATTATCAATCAGAGTGTTAGAATTTAGTTTTTCAGGAAATTCATCATTTCCATTACCAGATATTTCAGTTTCTTGTGCAAAAGCTATGCTTGGTAGAATCATTGCACACAACATAAATGTAGATATTAGACTAATAATAAACTTTTTCAATATATTTACCCTCCAAATTAACGAATTTAATATTCTCTTAACAAATTGATTACTATAGTAAACATACCCTCGAGTTACTAACATCCTATCATTCGAAACCCTTCAATTTCCATTGTTGAATCACGCCACTTTTTGGCGTGAAATTTACATTAAATTTACAATGACCGCCACATAACGCCAACAAGAACGCCATTTTTTGGCGCTTCCTATTTAATTTGGTAATACTAATGTTTCATTTCCAGCGTTTTTAAAAGATACCCCTTGACTTTAAACACATTGTAATATCTATTCATTTTGTAATCATAAATTAATAATTTGTACTTAAATATCTGTTGACAGTAAAATGCGTTTCAGATACTCAAAATAAAAAGCCCCTCACCAATTAAGTGAACGATCTTTGATGTTAAACGCTACGTTGTGCCATGATAATTTTAAAACCTTCAAAATCGCCACCTGTCAATAAGAGGGTTTTTATAATTGCAACAACACAGACAGAGGATTATATAAGAGGCCATACAATCAGCTGATCATTTTCACACCACAACAGCTAAACTTTTAGATGATTGCGATGCAACTTGGAAATTCAGTATTTTACTCGCAAGAACCAAGCTCTATTTTAAAAAATCTTGCTTATATTTTTTTGAATAAACATCTAACGAATCAACGACAATACCAAGATTTTTGTCATGAAATAGCAAGTGTGCTTGTTACATACTGGACATCAAGGGCATATGTCTCCCTATTATGTGAATACCAGGAAAACAAGGCAAACAACTTTATGTACCATGCCTGTATCCCTCTGAATTGGAATAGGAAATAAAGTTAATCTATTTTATAGTCAGAAGCTGAAAGATATAGGAACTCAAAACTAATGAGATGAAGGTGAGCAATTTGAACTTAGATAAGTTGTTGAAAGAACTTCGTGGTGATGAAGATTTGCGTGATGTAGCCGAGCGTATGAACATTACGTATTCTTACTTGTCTATACTTGAAAGAGGAACAGATTGTCGTACTACTCGTAATCCAATTACACCAACACCATAAACATTGCAACAAATCGCTAATGCGTATAAATGTGATTACTTAAAGTTGATGAAGTAGTAGACTTTTCAGATGATCCTTCTTATAATCCAGCATTAAAAGAACCTTTTACTTACAATACCTCATTACAGCAATTGTATAAGTACCTCCCCTACTGCAATGAGCAAGATGTTGAGAAACTAAGAATAATTTGGGATGTAATTCATAAAGGTGGTGACAACATGGTGTTGTACTGGTGAGGGCCCTCGTATCCATTCCACTGGTAAACGTCGTCCAATTACACGTCGTGGCAAAAGTAAAGGCGAATCTCGTAAAAGAGTAAATTGCTGAGCTAAAGAAAGCATATACTTTGATGCAATTACGTTGAGCTTAGTCAAGAATGGTTGAAGCTCTATCGAATGAAAGGTAGTAAGGAAACGACCAATAAACATCGTGCCTACTGTCTGTCCCTACTCAATCGTTACTCGGTAAAAAAATGACTGCCATCACAACTATTGAATTATAAGGTGTCCTTAATTATTTATTTGAATCTGGTACAGCATATAATACACTGCGTGGCACTCACAATGGAGCCAAAATGATTTTGCCTAGCAAAAGAAGTCGGATTAATTGAGATAAACCCTGTAGAAGCTTCTTTTGTACAAACAAAGAAAATGACATGAGAAGAAATTACTACAGAGGAAACATCAAAGCTTTATCTAGAAACAGATGAATTGAAGGAATTTTTAAGTTACGTGGACAAGCACCGTAACATTATGTATCGAACATTGATCTACATACACAATGGCCTTCACTGGTATGCGTTCAGGAGAAGCTGTTGCTTTAAAGTATGAGGATGTCGATTTAGAGTAAAAGGTTATTAACATCTACAAAACTGTTTATGGAAAAAAAGCATACAAGGAAATTTCGAACTCACTCTACAAAAACCATTTGGTAGCATCCGCTCCGTTGATATTTATGATATTGTAGTAGAAAAATTGAAACAGCTCTATCAATGGCGTGAAGATGATCGTGAATGGGTAAAATCCGATTTTGTATTTGGTGACAAGGAAGGCATCCACCCTACTGTCAAGATACTTAACTAAACTGTCCGACAACTTGGAGCACCTACCGCCATAAATATATTAGTTTATTGGCAGAGGCTGGTGTGGACTTGAATTTCATTATGAATAAGGTTGGCCATAAAAACTCTGATACAACGACGAAGATTTAGTTGCATATTACATCTGGAATGCGAGCAGCTACTGAGAAAATGCATGATAAGTTTACAGGGTTGTTTAAGGGCTGAAAAGTAAAAGAGATACTCAATGGTTATGTAGTATCTCTTTCTTAATTATAGTCGTTGGTTTATTTTATACTTGAATTTAATCTTCTATAGATCGCTGATACTAATAGAGCAAGTTCTTTTTCTTGCCCATTAAGAGAGCACCATGTTGCTAGAACATGCCCCCCACCTTTCATTGCCTCTTTTTGAATACCATGTAGTACATATCCAGCAGTTACATTCATTCCATTACATATAAAGGAATAGTTCCTATTAATATCATCTAGATTCGGGAAATATTTACTTTCAGATTCAATTTCATTTATTAATGATTGTGGTAAGCTTGCACGTTCAATAGATAAGCGTTCTAACAATAATGCTTTTTCTTGTTTTGAAACGTTCAACATATCTTCCATCTCTTTTAATTTTTTGGATATATATTCCATTTGAGTCTGATTATAAACAGAAGTATTAGCAACTGGGGAATCCAAACGTTCCTTTATTAATTGCAGACCTTTTCTGTAAGCTTCTTTTGTAGTAAAATCGGCATACAACTTCCCAGATAAAAAGCCGGGAGGTTCTACATTTTCTAGTAGAATGGGTAATACTTTCACTTGTTTTCCGTTAATCTCTTGATTCATAGCAATATCTACTTCTTTTTTTACCCAAGGAGCTTCAATTGAATTACTTGAAAGAATGACTCCCACATACATTACTTTGTCAATTCCTTCTCTAATCTTTTCAATTAAAGAATCTCCTAATTTTATTTCAGCTTCATCAACCCAGACATAATATCCTTCTTTCTGTAAGTCTTTAGCTAATTTTCTTACAAACGGCTTATCTGCACTATTATGGCTTAAAAAAATACTACTCAATATAGGTTCCCCTTCCAAATTATTACTATATATATTATACACCAATTCAATTTTTAAAAGTATAGTAAATTTATTTCTACTAAGTCGGATATTATAATGTTAATATTCACATAATATACAATTTATTGATATAATTTTCTAAATTAAATAACAAATAAAAAGTAAAATACTTATATAAAATATAGACTTAATCTCTAAGAGGAGAAAACAAGAATAAATGTTTACTTTTCGTGACTTTTTTCAAAAATCAACCACATATATTCCCTACAGACGTCGATATATCAAGGAATAAAAAAACATAAACGCAAATATTTATCATAAGCGTTCATGCTTTTCCCCTCTTTCCTATGTATTAGCAAAGCTTGTAGCAAGGTTTTGTGTGTAGTTTGTGATTGCAATAAAAAAATGACCTAGTTCAAAATTAATTAAGTTCCTGGTCACTTCTATTTAATTTTGGTTTAAAGCACATTCAATTTCAGCTATCCAGTTTTTCCCACCATAAACGACAAAGGTTGTTTCAGTACCTTTCACATCAAAAACCTTAATTCTTTGAGAGATAAGAAGATTTAAACCAAGCTCCACTCGATCTACATCCTTTAAACTAATTTCCCAATATAAATTAGGATTAATGTTTAAAACATGAGCACAAAAAATAAGACGTTGATTTGTTAATAACAAACGGCCTCCATCAGATTTAGTTGCACTATAATAGATATTCGCCAGACCAGAACGCATTGGTAATTCATTTAAACCCATCTCAATTTCGTGGAAGAAAATCTTTTTGTAAGTAGCTTTAAATTCCTTCAAATCGTATGTCACTTGCTTTGCTTCAGATGTGATGATGTAACTTCCACAGTATTCACAAATGCTGTCCTTTGGATTGAATACGGCCGCACAATTTGGACAATTTAAAGCGTTCACCATGCTCATCGCTCCCAATTTATTATTAACAGATCATCACTAGCATTTTATAATAGTATACTTTTAATTACTTAATATTCCAATATTAGTTCAAATAAAAACTAAGTGCTCCCTTTTAAATGAGTGCATAGTTTTTTCTGATCTAAT
Source organism: Lysinibacillus sp. FSL L8-0126 (assembly GCF_038630385.1). NCBI lineage: Bacteria > Bacillati > Bacillota > Bacilli > Caryophanales > Bacillaceae > Lysinibacillus > Lysinibacillus sp. FSL L8-0126. The sequence continues at coordinate 4,099,732 of NZ_CP152028.1, forward strand.
AGTACTTCTTAAACTTGTGTTTCTTTGTATGGACTGACTTGGAGCAATCGTTGTTGTTCATAATTCATCATACAACTTCATCCGCTTCCTTTTGACAAGTATGAATTTATGAAAATAAAAAAACCAGGTACTCCATTAATAATGAGCACCTGTAATTTGCTTGAATAAACTATATCCAAATTAAATTTGTAAAAGACTAACTGTAAAATACTATATTATTTATAATTATCAACTGTGAAACTAACAATTTTGTCATACATAATATATTCTGTTCTTGCAACAATATTTCCAGTCGTTACATTTAATTTAAATTTATAATACGGTTTCCCTTGTCCTTCTTCACGACCATCTAACCAATTCATAAACTGATCAATTTCTGCTAAAGATAAATCATACTCATGAATATCTTTATTAGTCATAGTAAGTCTTAAAATTGCTCTCGTTCCAATTTCCCCTGTTTCCGTTTCTTTTACTGTAACCTCAGCTGTTGCTGTTAAGTTACTTCCATCTGTAGTCGTGGCAGTTATCGTTACTTTACCAGCTTTTTTCCCTATTACATTGCCGTTATCATCAACTGAAGCAATCTCTGAATCGCCGCTTGTCCATTTAACATTTTTATTTATTGTGTTTTCTGGTTCAATTGTTGCTACTAAAGTTTCACTAGAACCTATTGTTAGTTCAAGTGTTTCTTTGTTTAGTTTTAGAGATTCAGCTAATTCCGTATCTGGATGAATAAGTGTACCATCAGCATCAATGTCTATAGCATCCAAGCCGAATAAGGACCATCCACTTCTTCCTCCTTTGAAATTATCAATAACTACTTCATGAACTGTGTCATCTAACCCTAATTTCTCGTATGATAGGTTCATATATTGATTATTTAATACCATCGAGAAAGATTCTGTAATCCCATCTATAGTAATGTCTACACTACTTGCTCTATAATCTGGAGCCCCTGTAGGTGTAATAATTCTAAGGTTCTTACCTTTAAATTTAAATCGTACCTCTCCTTGAGTTGAGTAGCTGGCGTTAAAGCTTGTAGTCCCTTTGTACGCATGGGTTACTTTGAAACCCAGATATGGAAAATTGGTATATTTAATTGCGGAATGTGTGTCATCAAATCTCTGCCAGCCTGACTCAGGTTCTTTTAATTGTTCTCCAACAGTAGAAGCTTTAGCTTTGTTTCCCTCGATATCTAGAAATGAGAAACTGAATAATATAGCTATAGCTGCTGATATTATCATTAAAATCTTTTTCATAGTAATCCTCCCAATCAATGTTAATAGGTTAATAATCCTGGTAAAAAATAATATAACAGGTATAATTATCATGTATTTTATTACAAAATTCAACATTTTTTTCATCTAATTTATTAATGCATCTTAATTTTAATTAGTCTATTTACTTTATTTTCGCTAAATCCAACCCTATAAAACAATCAATTGTCATTATTCCACTTTGTAAAACATACCTTCCTTCATAGCCTGTCAGATATAGTTTTCGGTTTCAGTTTTCATAGCTGGTGAACCTGGATTCCAATTTGTATTTGCCAATTTATTTCCCTCTTTTTGTCTTCCTCAATTAATTAAATCTGCATTTTGCTATTACTTACTAGATCTGCATAGTTCTTCATGATTTCCATTTACACTCGCTTCTTAACCCTTTTTTAAGTTTTTAAACAATTCAACTGCTATGACATGTAATTCATCTGTTTGCTTTCCTCGAAAGATATTCGACACATCAGTACCTTTGCGTTTACCTATACGAAAGCACAGTTCATTCAGCATTTTTTCCACTCTTACTACATGTTCATGTAATACATAAAGCTTAATAGCACGTTGCTCGAAAGATTCTGGAGCATATCTTTCAACCTAATTTACGACTGTTTTTCTTATGTATATTCTTTATAGTAGTCTCTATGTATTTACGTGAATTTTTTCAAAATCAAACTGCATTTATCCCATACAAACGTTGATATACCAATGAACAAAAAAGCATGAACGCTTATATTCATCATAAGCATTCATGCTTTTACCCTCTTTCATATGTATTCGCAAAGCATATTTTAGCAAGGTTTTACGAATGCACAAGACATACTTATTATTCAATTTCATGAGCTTTAGAGAGAAATGCAAATTTTTTTGTGTAACAGATGGTTATTTTATCTAAGGTCGTCATACACCTAAAAATGGAATTTATACAATCAATATTGCTTTTTCATTAAAACAAAAACGCCCAGGCTCAAATCAATTCAATAAATGTACATATTTGTCTATAAAATATGTACTGACACTAAATTATTCCAGATTTTGTTCGATAACAAAATGGATTCATAAATTATTTAATAGAAAGGAGTAAATTCAATTATGATCTCTTCTCAATTTTCAAACATGCAGTATTTAATGGCACGTCGGTCTTCATCTAAGTATTATGGGTTAACAAAACAGACTGGCAATGAAGCTAATAACACCTCTACAAAGGGTCAAGAGAGAATTAACAGTGTGAGTAAAATTATTGAAGAAAGCAAAACCTCCAGACTCTCTGCGAAACAGATTGAAACACTTAAAAGTGCTGCTAAGGATGGTTTGTTAGGCTCTAGTGCTAAAACATTAGGACCATGGGGGAAACACAATCTCCAAAAAATTTTATCAAACACTAAGCACAATTCAACATTAAACGCTTATCGAAATTCAATCTAATTTTATTAGCATTCAAACACCCTCCAAATAATTAGAGGGTGTTTTTAAATTTACAAAGTGGAATTTCTAATTTTCAAACCCCCTTTGAATAGCCTACATATGACTCGATTAATTAATTACTCAATCTCAAGTGGGCGGGTTTCAGGAGAAATGAACGGCGAGATGCTTGAATTGGTGTCGTTTCACACCTGTCTTATAGATTAGATCCCCAAAACAGAAATGAACTGGGTTGTTGACCTTTTTTGCATGATCCAAGATTGAAATTCAGTTATCATAGTAATTAGCTGTTGGACATTAGTATCATAGTTTTCTATGAACTCCTGCTCTGAATAGCCGTATAGAAATCCTATACCCTCTTTTAATGAATTAGGATTGGGCTTACTATTTAAAAATTGTTTCATTCTTTCCAATTCCTGATTGATTAAATCCCATATACCCATCTCGATTTCATTGAAAGCAAAATAATCGAATTTCTTGTAATGCTTGTCGATTGCAGGCAAAATGTATCCGAAGTTGTCTTCGGTAAAGTAAATAGAAGAACTATTCCAGCATTCGCCCCTGTATTGATCTGGCAAAATCTCGATATAACATGAACCTTCGAGTAAATTCGTATCATAAATTATTTCAATCATTAAGCCTGCTCCCTCCCATTAGTGAAAGTAAAATTTATTGAGACTCTCTGATTATATCTGGTAATCTGAAACTTTCACTATATAAAAAGAGTCACTTTCTATTCAGTGGTCCTTTCACCAATTATTTAAAATTTTTCTGGTTTTACCACTTTAAAGGAAGCTACTTCCCCACAGTTTTTACAGAAAGTCATCAAAAGTGGTGACCCTACTGCCATTACTGCTCCTATAGGTCTTATATTACCTTGACTCGTCGTACCCCCAACCTGTCCAGTTGTAAAGGTATCTCGACCGCAAACCTTGCAAACTAACTTTTCATTTCCCATTATCTCACCTCTTTATGTAATTAATGTAAATTATAACATAAATCACTCCATCTCGTTACACGCTCTAGCTAACGCTGAGGATCGTGTCAGTCCATTCAAAATTTCAACATTATGTATATAATCAAATGGAAAAGGACCAAAACGTTCTTATTATTCAGTTTGTTATTACTTGTAGGGTGTAATATGAAAACAGAGTAACAATGTTTGCATTTCCTGATGAATGGTGACGGGACAAAGGGGCAAATAGTGAAGGGAATAGACAAGAAATACGACATGCTGTGAACATCGAATTAAAAATGCCTTGCAAAACGCCAACATTTTAATAGAACTTCATACAGATGAAGAACCATTATATAAACTGGAAGGATTTGATTAAGGAAGGTTTTATTTATACGATATGTATTATTTGAATGAAGAAGTGATTCCTACTTTAATCGAACTAATTGATTCTTGGAACAACCTTACTTCTTCCGTTAAATCAAGACAAAGCTTTGAATGGACACATAAATTGAAAATAAAAATAGCCCGATTAGCAACCACCCATAAACGGTCCTCTGTTTTTGACATTCTTGAATGCCTAAAGTGAACAAGAATAAACCTAAGAACAATATCATGAGGTAATTCAGTTGGAAATCACGGGTGATTAGTCCATAAGCAGCGAGAGAAATACCAATGATTGAGAAAATAATTTTCAAACAATTTAACATTACTTTCCACCCCCTTTTTTAGTTTATCATACAATGTAAGATAACTAGACGTTCGAGAGGCTTCTTATGTAATATTGTTTCCTTATGTTTTCAGCATTAGAGGCTAGGGTGAACCCTCTTTCCCATAGAAAAAGGCATGTGCTCGACCGTATATCGAACGCATGCCTTTATTTCTTAAACTCGTAATGAGCCACGGAAGCCCCTTGCTGCGTAGTAGGATTCTGCTCCATTGTGATACATAAAGATCGTGTCATAGCGACGGTCGCAGAAGATAGCACCGCCGAGTTTTCGAATGTTGTCGGGTGTTTGTACCCAGCTCGATGTTTTTAAATCAAATTTGCCAAGCTCTTGTAGATGTCGATATTGTTCTTCTGTTAAAAGCTCAATGCCCATATCCTTGGCTACATCCATCGCCGTATTTTCTGGCTTGTGATTTTTTCTGGCTTCCCATGCTTCACGGTCGTAACATAAACTTCTGCGACCTTTAGGACTTTCCGCAGAACAATCATAAAAAATGAACTCGTCTGTATTTGCATCATAGCCAACTACATCTGGTTCACCGCCCGTTGCTTCCATTTCATGGAGCGACCCTAGTTTTTCCATATTAGTCTCTAGCTTAGCCTGTACATTAGCCCAGTCAAGCCCTTCATGACGAGACGTATTTTTCTCAAAACGAACTTGCAAAGTATGGATTAGTTCCTCGCGTTGCTCTTGTGATAATTCCTTCGTTGTCATCTTTGTCTTCCCCCTCGCTTATTTAAATGACAAGCCTTCTTCTTCCAATGAAGATTTCATAATGGGTAAGGAGGCTGGTCCAATACCATGTATTTTTAATATGTCCTTTTCCGTATACGTAGATAACTTTTCCAACGTATCAATGCCTTCATGTACTAAAGCGTTTCTTGCAGGTGCACTAAGTTTTGAAAGGAAGCCACTAGTTGGTTTATTTTCTTGATCACATGTAGGGCAACTTGGACAATCCGTGCTTTTGTAAAAGGTATGTCCTTTTTCACAAACTTTTAACTTTTTTTCTGCAGCCAAATTAAGTCCTCCCATCAAATCCCGCATCTAATTCTAACATACTTTACAACTCTAACTCGATTGTCAATACTATGTTTAACATTTTCTAATTGCATACTCAGTTTCGACACCATTTTAAATAAAAATGTAATATCTTTAGTAAAATTGAATAGCATTGGCTCTGAAAACAGAATAGAGGGATTCAAAAAAGGCACTATTTCGCATAAGAATAGTGCTTTTACTGTATTACTGTCTCTTTTCAACAAACAACAAAATGAGTGTTGCCAATGGACCTAATACAAGAGAAAGTAAAAACCAATTTAACCCCGATCTATTCTTCCCTTGTGCAAGCCCAGCATTTATCAACGCCAATGTGCCCCAACCTGCGAAATATTGGTTATCCATCTTCTGTCCTCCTGTTTCACTTAACTATGCTACATCTCTTCACAAATTTAATCATAACATATCCAAATAACATGCTTCCTGAAAGGTGTCTCAACAAATAAAGGTTTTTTCCTATTTATGTTTTATACTGTCATATAAATCTCTGGCGAATCAAAAGAAAAAAAGCAATCATAGGGTAAATACCATTTCCCCTTTCTGCATCGATACATATTATATGTTGTAGAAAGGGGGGATTTTCAGTGGGATACAGTGGAAACGTAGGTAATATTAACAACAGCTGCTATTATGGCGGCGACTCTGGCGGTGGCGGCTATTACGGATCAACATTCGTATTAATCGTCGTGTTATTCATTTTATTAGTTATCGTTGGCGCTTCTTTCATGTATTAATCATCCCAACTAGCACCTAGAACACCCTTTTACACGCTGCTAAAGCCGTGTGAAGTCATTTTAACCATTTTATAAGGGTCGCTTTACCAGCCTAGTGACCCTTTTATATTTCAGACAGACGTGCGATAATGAAGAAGAATTAGCTTTGTAACAATATCCCACCTAACTGAAATGGCAAATTGAGGTGAACCCTACATGTTGAGAGTAATAAAAGCATTACTAGGAATCGCATTGATTATGGTTGGTCCTATGTTGATTGCCATTACGGTTGACGATACGGTATGGCTCAAAAATATATTATTAAGAATCATTGGTGTCCTGTCCATTTTACAGGGCGTTCATTTATTACATAGACAATTTCATCCACATTCATACAAAAGAAAACCCAGGAACTCAAAATAAAGAGCACTTGGGTATGCTTGATGATTTAGAAAAAATTATTCCTTCTCAAAATATTTTAGATCTAATTGAATAAGAGTTGTATTCATATCATAAAAATTTCCCGACTTAAATTTTTCCTCATGAGTAAATCCTTTTTGATTTTGAATAAATGCTAACCACTCCTTTTCTAACTCACCGCTATTCTTTCCGTAAACTTCCTCTACTTTTTTTGCTAAATCTTTCTCATTGTAGATCTGTTCAAACTTTTCTAGTCCGTAGGTATCAATTAAATATTTTGTAAATGAAGCCGCATGTGTGTAGCTCAGCTCCATAAGGATTTGATTCTCTTTTATATTTGAAAGTTTTGGGCGAAAATAGGCATCATCTTGATTTGGATCAATTAACTTACTAATAGGAATTAACTTGTCTGAATCCATATAATGCTTCATGTATTTTTCAAATATAATTTATTTTTTCCATATTGATCCTCCATATAACTCGCAAAACCCTCTTGCGTAAAATAGCCATGGTCAGATCCAAAATTATTGCCATAACCAAGTAAAGAATGTGTCATTTCATGGACAAGTGGATATATATCTTCTTTAACGCCAGTTAACTTGATTTTTGATGCTACGCCCCATGATTGATCGTCTTCTTTAAGATAAATAGTTATCTTGTCAGATGGCACATAGGAAGTATGTATGGATTGCTGAATGTTATCATACGCCTTAAGGATTTCATCTTTTAAGATAACTACTTTTTCTTTTGGAACGTTGATATCATTCTTAATCTCAAAAGTTATTTTGCCATCCTTTGTCACCACAATATTTTCATCGTTTTTTCTTGTATTTGATCTTTAGGTTGAACGGTTTCCGCTGTACAGGCTGTTAATAGCAAAGTACATAGAAGGATTGTGCCATGTTTACCTCCTAAAAAAGTATTTTCCAGTTTATACGAGACTTAAAATCCAAAAGTTTCATTTTAAAAAGAAAAATAAGGAAAATTAGACAAAATTATTTATACTATTATTAGACAAGGCAAAAAGGAGGACTCCATGAGCAAAAGGAAATGTATCCATTACAACCCACGCTATGGCTGGGATTTAAATGATGATGCACATTTGGAAATGTGGTTATTCGCCAAAGCACAACGTAGACAAGTAACTATTCTCAGCTATGGATGTGACTTAGATCATCACACCATTAAAAAAATTGTTCGGCATTACCTCACTACGGAAAAACCTGACGCAGCAGAAGACACACTAGAAATAAGATATGATACATATGATGCTAATTCAAATCTTCATACAGAGAATCAATACTATTTTGAAACCTATTTCATCAGTGAAAACACATTAGCTGCTTTTGTCCAAGCGCTACATCGATTGCCTGGTACACATATTCGCTGTGAATTTAATGTGCGGGGACATTTTGAAGTGAACCTAAATGGTGTAGAATTTTCTACACGTGTATTAAAAGCTCTTGATTTTCCATCTATGTACAAGGAAGATTTAATCGGACGCTATCTTTTATTTATCGATACAGAATCACCTGACAATGAAATGATTCGTCACAAAATACACTTGCTCCCCAAAGAGTTGCAAAGTCTTTCTCTTCCTTTAGATAGCTCACTGCTACAGCGGGAACGTTTAGTAAAAGACTGGATAACAGCCATTCTTCGATACGAAGTGTAAATTTTAGCTTACTCAGGATGATGGTCTATAAAACCAAGTAATCTTATCATATAAATAGTAGTGTTAAGCGAATTCGTTTAACATGGCACCTCCCGATTTGTTACTAAGGGGCACTTCTATCGAGTGTCCCTTCTATTTTTTTGCTATTGCACACTTCAACGACATCCATTACGATAGAATTTATTCGTCATTATGGGATGTGGATTTATGTTAGAATTTATTATCAATTTCTTATCAAATACCTATGTCGGTCAACCAACTTTACATACAAGAAAAATTGATCAAAATATAGCAAGGCTACAGCACTGCGATTAGTTTCACGACATTTACCATCATGATCAATACCGCAGCCTATTTTTTGCGAATCGCCATGTCAGAAAATACCTTCAAAGTAATGTTCGGGTCAAGCGAATGATGAAGAATAAGCAAGCGCAAGAAAGGTTTCTCCTATTTTTACATAAGCAATCGAAGGGACGGGAACAAAAGAATTGTAAGCAATGAAAATCCCGAATTATGACAAAACACTCCATACCTTAAGTGTTTTGTCATAGTTCGGGTGTTTTTTCTTAGCTAATGAGTGTCAAAATATCCTTTGGCTCCTGTAGCACGTAATCTGCATTCTTAAATCCAGTAGTGGTTTTGGCTCCCCAGAGGGCAAGGGCAAATTTGGCTCCTGCTTGCTTAGCACATTGGAAATCATAGATAGAGTCGCCAATATAGATAGCCTCTACTGGAGCTACCTGCAATGTGTCCAGACATTTTAAAAGGGGCTCTGGATGTGGTTTGTGCTTTTCCGTATCACTAGCACTAACAATATGTTGGAAATAATCACTTAGCCCAAACGGATCAAACTCATCTGCAACCTCTTGAGCTGTTTTAGAAGTCACAATGCCCATTTGTAGCGATGTTCTTGCTAACTGTTGGATGACCGCCTCTAGATTTTCAAAGACGGCCACCTCGTGTGAAAAATCAAGAACCGCCGCAGACCATTTCTGATGAACAGCCTCTATGTTATCGACCTTGAGCCTCTGTAAGGCATCTTTCCCTGGGATGCCTAAAGCAAATCGTAGTGCCTCAAATGAATACTCTTTTTGCGTTTCTTCCCGTAACGTTCTTTGCAATGACTGTAAAATCGCTTGCTCAGTATCCAAAATCGTCCCGTCTACATCAAAAATAATCGCTCTCAACATGAGTGTTCCTCCTAGTTAAAGCACGTTATTTACATACATGCATAATTGCTGATATAGTTCCTCTGCATAATCCTTCTGACCACGAATATATTTCTCTTTTAAATTATAAAAACAAATTTCAAGATATTCCTTATCATGATGCTGTTGAAACGGTTTCCTATCCTTTACTGGCCCCAAGCCATCAAAGTAACGATTCATTTTTTCATATGTTCTAATTTGATAACCGCGCTTCTTCATTTCTTCCATGACTTTTTCGGTATACACATACAGGTCCTCTTTAGGGTATTCGTAGACATAATTAATCAAAATATGCTGGTCTTCTTTAGCAAATATGCTATTTAGCTCTCTCCACTGTGAAAGTAGCTGCCCTTTCGGTAAATACTCGATTAAATCTACATGCCATAACCTCATTTGCCTCTCCTCTTCCCATTAATCAATCCTATCAATATGTTTTTATTATGAATATTACATTAGCTAGGTCAAGGAATTGGATTCAAATGGCGAGTCGAACTATGTGCATTCAATAACTTCGAATTAACTCCCATACCTTCTGCCTTAAAAAGGACAACTAGATATAGCATGTTCATACTAGATTTGCATAATTCTTATATTAAAAAGTTATTCCCCCATTCAAAATGTTCTTTTATTTTTCCCCGATTTTTCGTTACCACGCTTAAAATTACCCGTAATTTTAGCTAACAATAACTGGATTTCCTTTGTTTGACCCTCCACTTTATGAATTTTTGCTAGAAGATGCTCAGCCTCGTTCTCCTTCACAATTTTAATTTGTTTACCTTCATAATAAATAACAATTGTCCCTTTTTTTGTGATTTGATAAGTAAATGGTTCTTCGTTTAGCCTATTTCGTTTATCTATCCCGCTCACAACTCCACCCCGATTTCTTTCATTCAACGAAACTCTACGTTGATTTAAATTAAACCTTTAACACAACTCCTTTTGGTTTACTATCAAATAGCAGCAACTGAGCAATCTTTATTAATAGATAAGTTCCTCTCTGCTTGTTTTTGCCAGTAAACTCTTCACCATGCCCAGTGCCAATATGTTATTATTTACATATATTATACAATTACGAGATTTAAAGGAAACGAAAAGCTAGTTATGAATATTTGTTGCCTTTCGTCACTTTAGACATATTAATAAAGCTTACGTTCCTCATACATAATTAAATTAATTATTTCATCTGTAAAGTATGGCTTTAATGGTTGATCCATGACCGAAAATTATATTTTCATATGTAAATAAACCCTCTAAACATATATTTTGTCAAACAATGAATGTTTAGAAGGTTTATATTAAGAGGATTTATGTTTACTGAAATGTTCTCAAAAATGAGCAAGTGCCCATTTATATATAACGTGCATGGGCTCGGAGATATTTTTCCACGTCATTGTACAACCCTGATTGGTTTGCGTATTTGACATAATTTTTTGCTGTACGCAGCCAATCTAATGTAGAAGGCTGAAGTTCTTGTAGTGCCATTACTAAATCATCGGTAGTAATCGGCCTTTCATTACCTGATAGTAATATTTCTTCTAGCACGTTTTCAGTAGCTAATTCCACTACATTTGCTATATCTGCACCTGAGAAAAATGGCGTTTTGGCTGCTAATACGGCTGTATCAACATTTTCAACGAACCTTCCCTTTAATTTCAAATTAAAAATTTGCTCTCTTGCTTTTTCATCTGGTGGCGCTACAAAGATGAGCCGATCAAATCTACCAGGTCTTTTTAGAGCGCTATCAACATCCCATGGTGTATTGGTAGCAGCCATCACCAGAACCTCATCATTGTTTGTATCCACACCTTCCATCTCGGTTAGAAACGTATCGATTATGCCACGAACATGGGAGGACGTTTGTGAACGACTCATGCCAATGGTATCTACTTCATCAAAAAACAGAATGCTGGGCTTTTGGAAACGAGCTTTATCAAATATAGCTTTTAAATTTTGTTCACTTACACCTATATAGGGATCTAAAATATCTGTAATATGAACGGGATAAAAATTAGCCTTACATTCTCCCGCTGTCGCTTTAGCGATATAGGTTTTCCCACAGCCAGGTGGTCCATAAAGAAGAACGCCACCCCCGACTTTTTTACGGAACTTTGCAAACAATCCCTTGTTATAAAATGGACTAATAATACGTAAGTTAATCGTTTTTTTTAAATCCTCAAGACCAGCAACATCCGCAAAGGTCACTGTTTCATCGATTTTTTTTATAGCCTTTTTAGGTGCATCTCCATCAATCACCCTAAACTTCGGTTCAAGGTTTTTTACTTTTCTATCTTCTAACTGTATGTCAGGAATGTTATCTTGATTATCCAGTTCCACCTCTGTTACTGTGTCTAGACACTTATCTACGATAGCTAATTCAGCCTTGTCTTCATCGTCAATTCCAGCTGGGCTAGCATCCTTCGGAGAGTGTTGAATTTGTAAACTAGCCTTTGTTAATTCCTGAATGATGTCATTTCGTAGCTCATCGTCTGAGCAAAAAGAAAGACCCAATGAATAAGTTTGAACCGCTTCAAGCCAACGATGCTGATCAGCTAGTTCTTTGCCAAGCCATAAATACCCTTGTGGATCATTAGCATTTTGATCTACCATTTGTTGTAACCATTTTATTTTATCCATTTTTGTTTCTCCATATTTTTATTAATTTTACAAGAGGAAGTGAAATCCATGTATATAGTACGAATACAAAGAAGCATTGTATAAATAGAATTGCTGCGCTATTAAATTCTAGAACTATTAATGAAAAGTAAATGACAATTCCAATCAGCCAGGCAACAGCAAGGCCGCCCACACGTTCAATGAGGCGATTAGGTGCTAAGAGTGGGTGTCCCAATTCAAAACCCCCTAATTCAAAAAACTCTAAAAAAGATAATGTACTTTTATTCTCAGGATTAAGCAAAAAGGCCTGTCTAAAGTATTCTTGTGCTTCCTTTTCTTTAATATGAAGGAATGCGTGATTACCTAAAATTACTAGTTTATTTAATTCACTATCATTTGAGTTCATATATTGTTCCAATGCGAGGACTTGCTGTTTTTTAGGGCTAGTCACCCCCTCTATAATAAAATGTTTACGTACTACATAACCATCTTCAGGAGCTAGTTCTCGTGCTTTATTAATTAATCGTCTCGCTTTTATTCGATGACCCATTATTTTCATTAGAATCGCATAATCAGCCAGGACTCCTTCATTGTTTGGATTAAATCGTAATGATTCGAGAAAAGCTTCCTCAGCCTTTTTCCAACGCTTTGTTTCCAAATAAACATGTCCAAGACCAAAGTAAACAGATTCTTCACTATACCCTAAACGCAGGGCTTCCTTCAATTGCTCTTCAGATTGATCATATTCTTTCATAGCCAAATGACTTAAACCCAGTATATACCATAATCGACTGTTTTCAATATGTTCATCCAACTTCTCCTGGACAAGTTCAATGGTTTGTGCATACTTCTCTATTTTAAAATAATATTCTATTACTTCAAATGATGACTCTTCATAATTTTCATTTACTTCAGTATCTTCATAGTTAACCATTCTGTAATAAAGCTCCTTTTTAAAGTGCTAATAAGAATGCCATAGCGAGGTATTCTATAAACCCAGCAATCATACATGCTAGAAAGCCAGGCTTCCATAAGGACTCAGTTTGTCCACCAACAGCTAGATGATCTTTATAGGGCTTATTTAAAAAGGCGAAAAAAATAAAATAGCCCGCCACTGCAATAATTCGTCCAAAAATCTTAATGTGGTTTTCATCAATCGCTAGGATTCCTTGTCCAATGGCATAAACCATGATTAGTTTTCCTATAATTAGTAAACCACTAAGAATCGTTAATATACGGATATATTTTTTTTCAAGCTTTAACCACTTAGCATTTTGCATACCTAATACTACAATGGCAAAAATTCCACCAAAAAAAGCGACGAAAAATAAATTGTTTACAACATAACTTCGTGTTCGTTCCTCATTTTCGTTTAGTATACTAGGTTGATAAATATGTTCCATTATTCCTTAGTTGTCTCCTTTTCAATTTTTTCCTTCCTTATTTAAGGCTCTTCCATTTTCTTAAGCCTTTTACAATGGGAATAGATATAAAATAATAAAGTGTGAAAAAAATAGAAAAGCGAAGTAGGTGATTGACAAAGTTATCATTGGAAATAAGCTTGTCAAGAAGGATACATAGTATAATCCATATCATTAATACAAAGCCAATGCCGCCTAATCGCTCTACTATACGATTGGGAAGCAAAAGTGGGTGCGTGTTAATTTCCAATTCCTCTAAGTTCGATAAAATTCTTTTATCCTCAGGTTTTATTACAAAGGCTTGGCGATAATATTCTCTAGCTTCCTTAAATCGATTATGAAAGTCAGCACTCCAGCCAAGATGAATTAACTTTGCGAACTCACTATCTGTCGAATTCATATAAAGTGCTAGTGCATTATTGTGCTTTTCCTTTTTTGCAGTCATTTCGGTAAGTGAATAGAGCTGTAAAACGACTGTGCTATTAGAATCTAATTCTAGAGCTTTTTCTAAAAATAAACTGCCTTTTTTTCTATGATCCGTCATGTTCATCAAAATAGCATACGCTGAATAAACATCCGCATCATTTGGATTATTATGTAATGCTTCCAAAAAAGCTTCTTCTGCTTTTTGCCACTGCTCTGTTACCACATAGATGCCGCCTAAAAAATAGTAAATTGCGCTCTTATCATAACCTAACTGAAATGCTTTATGAAATGGCTCTAACGCTTCTTCATATTGACCTTTGGCCTAATGACTGACAGCTAGTTTATACCACAATTCCTTATTTTCCATATCATCAGCTATTCCCTGTTCCACTAAGGCAATAACATTTGTGTACTTTCCAAGCGTAAAATAATGTTCAATAAGAGCCATAGGTGTATTTTCCTTTTCACTGTTCATGCACATGAATTCCTTCCTTAATAAGCTAGGACACCTTCTCTAAGAAAACCATCTATAAAGATGGAAAGTAAACAATAGATAATCCCTCGCCAGTACAAGGATTGTGTGTCCCCTACAAATACTAAATGTTCTTTATAAGGTCTCTTTAGAATAATGAAAAAGATAAAATAACTTACTCCAGCCAGTAATCGATTGATAAGTACATCCATTTCTGCGGACAAAGGAAGGCAAGCATAGCAGATGATAGTAGCTGTATTGAGGATTATACTGATTACTATCAGTAGTCTGATGTAATGCTTATCTAGTTTGAGTGCGTGTGCATTTATAAACCCAATGATCGTAACAGCAAGTAGACCTCCAATAAAGGCAACGATGACTAAATTATGTATGATAAAGCTTTTTGTCTTGCCAACTTTCTTACCATTTAAGCTTGATGTTTAAAGTGAATGCAAGCATACATCAGCCTCCTTCTAGTTTATTACATATCCCTTCGACATTTTGTATTATACATTTATTTATTAATATTGGAAACTATTTCTTTAAATGTATAATTTCCTACTTAGGTGTAAAAGATTGCAGTGTTTTTTACTATACTTAAATGGCAATAAGATCAGATGGAGCAAAATGATATCCCTGCTTTATTGAATTGAAATAAGGAAAACATATGGTGGTTTATATATCTTGGAGCTTCATCGTGAGGATCATAAAATCGGGCTAGGGAACGCGTGTGATAAAAAACAAAAGAGAAAAGCAACAAATGATTTTATCAAATTAGAAGATTTACTAAAGATAGCAAAAGAAATCCCTTCATATTTCCCCTACCTTGCTATCCAAATGCGGTTCACAATACTTCTTCTCTTCGCTTTTCAACTTTTCATGGCAAACCAATTCATCAACACATCCACATTTTGATGTCAAAAAGGCAAAGATTTGTTATTTAAGAAATGGCTTTTCTATTGTCAGTGAATCCCCAATTGATGGACAGGGCCGCCCCTACCCCATAAACGTTAGTCATCGGCAGTATTCCTTCTGCTTTTTTTGCTACAAATACTCCTACTATTCCATGATTACTATTATAATAATGTGATAAAATCAGATAAAAAAAGAAGGTCTTTGTATGTTAGAAAAATTAAATAGATTTCTCCAAAAATACATAGCGCTCCTGACACCATTAAGTTTAATTGTAGGTGTGTTCTTAGAAAGTGTTGGACATCATTTATTATTCCTTGTGTCATGGCTATTTGCATTCATGACATTCTCAGGAAGCTTATCCATGAAATTTAAAGATGTAAAGATTTTTACCAAGCATCCTGCACTCATTTTATTCTCCATCATTTTTCTTCATCTCTTGATGCCTTTATGGGCTTATTTTTTATCCACCGTTATTTTCGATGACCATTTGTTGACGGTTGGCTTTGTCTTAGCTGTCGCCCTCCCAACAGGTGTAACCAGTGTGATTTGGATTAATATTTGTAGAGGCAATTTACCGTTAGGCTTATCGATTATTTTAATTGATACATTACTCGCTCCATTCATTCTTCCCTTCATACTCTATATCGTGTCGGGTGAAAAAATTGAATTGGATGTAGCCTCACTGATTGTGAATTTATTGCTGATGATTGTGTTACCTACGATTTTAGGCATATTGGTGAATGAGCTTTCCAAGGGTGAAATACCTAAAAAGTATGGCAAGAAGCTGGCTCCTTTTTCAAAGCTATGTTTATTTGCGGTCATCATGATTAACAGTAGTGCAATCTCACCCTATTTAAAAAATATAAACTTACAACTATTTTTCGTCATACTTTTAGTGTTCTTGCTTGCTGTGTCAGGCTATGCTTTTGCTTATCTAATTGGTCGGACGCTTTTAAAAGACGCTCCTCAAATGGCGACCTTTGTCTTTACGGGCGGTATGAGAAATATAGCTGTCGGGGTCATTGTTGCCACAACATACTTTCCAGGTAAAGTCGCTATGCCTGTTGTGTTCGGTATGCTCTTTCAACAGGTGCTAGCTTCTGTTTTTAGTAAGTTGGTGACAAAAAGCTCCGTTGTATAGACGGTGTTTTTATTTTAGATTTACATTTATACTAAATAGGAAAATCTTTTTATTTTACATTTGAAGGGTGTGCTGATATGTCATTCCATTTCCAAATTACATCACCAAAAATACCTACTAATCTCAAAAAGGCAAATTTTCAGGATATTTTTTATGATGAAGAACCGTATTTAACAAATGGCATGATTGCTGATACGGTCATTGATCACGAAGAAGTTGAACGATTCATTGTATCTAAAGTTATGTTTAAAAATGTCACATTCATCAATTGTACCTTTAAAAAAATTGATCTAACGGATGTCATTTTTGAAAACTGTGATTTGTCTAACTCAAACTTAAGTGAAGGCATCATTCATAGAGTGGCTTTTAAAAACTGTAAATTATTAGGGTTGAATTTTACTGAAGCTAATCTTGGCAATGTTTCATTTAAAAATTGTATTGCAAATTTATGCAATTTCCCTGAAGTACGTTTCAAACAAGTATTATTTGATAACACCTCCCTACAGGGTGCAAATTATTATGATTGTTTACTAAATAAAGTGGCGTTTCATGAAAGTGATTTAAATGATGTTGATTTTTCTCAAACTTCCTTAAAAGGGGTAGACATCAGTACATGTGAATTTAAAAGACTGCAAGTAACTCCTGAAAGTTTAAATGGCTGTGAAGTATCTTCTGAACAAGCGATAGGCTTTGCTTCATTACTAGGCTTGAAGGTTAAATACTAGTTTGAGGGCTTAAAAGTTTAAGAAAAAAATAAAGCGCTTATCCTTTTTTATGGATAGCGCTCACTACTTTTTCAGTTCTATCCTGCACTTTTAGAATTCTTTCCTTCTATTTGAGGGATATCCCTCACTTTGAGCGTTCTATCCGCTACTTTTTCAGTTTTATCCTGCACTTTTAGAAGTCTATCCTTCTATTTTGAAGGCTATCCCTCACTTTGAGCGTTCTATCCGTTACTTTTTTAGTTTTATCCTGCACTTTTAGCATTCTTTCCTTCTATTTGAGGGCTATCCTCCACTTTGAGTATTCTATCCGTTACTTTTTTAGTTTTATCCGCTACTTTTTTAATTCTATCCTGCACTTTCGGAATTCTATCCTTCTATTTAGGGCTATCCTCCACTTTGAATGTTTTATCCGCTACTTTTTTAGTTTTATCCTGCACTTTTAGAAGTCTTTCCTTCTATTTGAGGGCTATTCCTCACTTTGAGCGTTCTATCCGCTACTTTTTCTGTTTTATCCTGCACTTTTAGAATTCTTTCCTTCTATTTGAGGGCTATCCCACACTTTGAGCGTTCTATCCGCTACTTCTTTAGTTTTATCCTGCACTTTTAGAATGTTGTTATAAAAGAAACTGCAAGAAGTTACCTTGCAACAATTGAATTGCCTGAAAATCAATATGCCTATCAATTTTTAGCCGGATTTGGTCATAAAGTGAAGATTATAAAGCCAAAGAGTTTTATTGCGAAATATGTAAACTTTTTGGAAGGAACAGTAAAGCTTTATAAATAAAGTGTTCATAGATTTTCTACTCCAGAAATGTGCCCTTTCGTTGAAAAAATGCATCTACTTTGAATCCAAGTTGAATGATTGTCATGATCGTTTCTCAATAACTTTTAGAAATTGATTTAACATGATGCTTTATTGATAATCCATAGAGGATAACACCTAGGAAGAAATGATATAGATTACTTTTAATTTATTCGACTCAGCCATATACTTAAGTAACTAAAAGGAGGTTAGAAAATGAAACATAATTCTTTGCATCAATGGCAAAAAGAACATAATAAACGGGTCAAAGATTTCCATAAAAATCACGCATTAACAATAGAAATTGGCGAGAATGGAAATGGGTTGTTAGCTAGGTGGGAAAGATTTCTATACAACAAGGGAAAAGCTCTTTTTAAAGCTGTCAAATAATTTTTCAGCTGTTCTTTTTTATGGAAAACGACAAATTGGTTTGTAAAGCTTGTGGTGATGATTCTTTTACAACCGGTCAAGTTGGTGATGCTAGTTAAACCTATTGGACCCTATTCGGCAGGATCCCCATTTATTTTTCGCTTTTGTAAGGATCGTGGAGAAGTAACTTCCATTAAAGTTGCAAAACCCCAAACTGTAGCGTGTCACAACACTACAGCTTTTTTTATTAGGAAATTGATAAAAAGATCGATAAAGTGTATCTCGCTAATTAGGCGACCATCTCTTTGGTAAGCATCATGTACAAATTGCGGCATTCAATACTCCATCTGGCAAAGCCCACTGTTTTTCCTTCTACTACAGCGAAAACTTGATATGTACTTGCATTAAATACTTTATTTGAAGAATTGTTCATTATGTTTCTTCCACTCTACAGATTGATAAACCTTTTTTATCCTTACCATTTCTAGAGAGACACGGTTGTATAGACGGTGTTTTACTGCCTACTATTCTCTGTTTCTCCATATCAAATGAGGCACTGCCTTCATATAGATTAATTCTCCAACTAACTCCACCATCGTTTGTGTCACGATTACTGCTGCGGCGATAGTTGCCCATGATGCTGGTAAAGCTAGTGCTAAAGGAAGAACAACAAGAGAGTTCCTTGTTCCCATACTAAAGATAAGTGCTCTCCCTGCTCCTGTATCCAATTTGAATGTCAATCCGATCAATCGGGAAACCACGGGCATGATAATTAAAAATAAAATATAGATGGGCATGACACGTACAATGACATCGAAATCACTGTAGACCTTGCCAATTTGGGACGCAACGACCACAATTAATACAAGTGCCATAAATGGTACTGGCAACCATGCTGTACTCTCTAAAACTTTTTCACCTCGTTCGTTCTTTTTAGCCCATAACTGTGTAATAACGGCAATAATCAACGGTAGCACGATTAATAATAGAAATGCTTCTAAAAAGGGTTCTACTTGAACGATTCCTACCATCTCTTCCCCTATAAATAACCATAGATACAAAGGAAGCAACATCATTTGTACGACAAACAATATTGGCGTGGCAGCTAACATTAATTTCTCATTGCCCTTCCCTAATTGCGTAAAGACGATGACATAATCAATACACGGTGTCAATAAAACCAAACAAACGCCTAATAAAACAGGGGCTGATTGTGGAAACAATGCTGTTAAGATCCAAACAATCATTGGGACTGCAATGAAATTCCCAACTAATAAAGCACCCATAAATTTAAGATTTGCAATAGCTTCACGTAGCTTTAAAAATGGAATTTGAGCAAACATGCCGTACATTAAAATCGCTATTAATGGTGAGATCATCCAGTCTAAAGCAGCTCCGAATTCTTCATTTGTGAAACCTAATAGCCCACCGATCATTAAAGAAAAAACATAAATCCAAATTTGATGGTTTTCTAGCTGTTCCCTCGTCATACTCACTGCTTACTCCTCCTAATTGATGATCCGTCTTCCTCTACGGGAAGAAACCTTCCATCAGTATAGCATGACAGATTGCTGTTCTACTTTTCTGAAAACAATCTATAAGCATATGACCAACATGCTATACTATTCAATAAAAGGGAATATAAAGGAGATGATGGAAGCTAAGACCATCTTGTTAGATCAATTACTAGCGAATACCAATGATCGTAGGTGGTATCTCTCATTCTCTGAAGCAGTGGATGGACTATCTGAAAAAGAAGCATTTTGGAAGCCAGATGCTACTAGCCATAGCATTGCTGAAATTGTCCATCATCTCATTTATTGGAATGAAAGGTATAAGGAAAATCAAGTTCATGCCAGTGTACCCATCAATGGTAATGCGGATACTTTTCTAGTTAGAGATGAGGACACTCTCTTGGCATTATGTTAAACATATTACTCCACTGGCAGGAGGAGCAGCTACTGTCAATTGTCAATGGCTATCCAGTGCAGGCTGAATGGTGGGCCATCATATCGCTTATATTCGTAAAATGGAAAAATAGGAAGCAAGTAAAGACAATGGAGGTGATTTTTTGACTGATAAGAATAAAGTAATACTTAGCTCGGTTAGTGCTTTGGCATTACTGACATTAGGAGCCAAATAACTTAGTAGCGATGTCCATGCTAGTTGCCTATATGTTCTTGATTGGTGGAATGATTGGCTTTTTTTGTAGTGTTGTAAAGTTGTCTAGAATGGCTTGAATTATGCGTTACTTTTTTAAATAATCATAATCGCCACTATGAAAATAATGACGATTTCCTTATACTTATAAAAAATGACAAGAGGATGGTGTAATAAATATGATGTTTGCTCCATTATTTGAACAGGACGTACCAGCAATCCTTCTTCCTTAACGGTAGAAGTGCTTTTTCTCCGTTAAGGGCATAGGTATCTATGAAAACGGAGGAAAAAACATGAGAAATAAAAGTATCGGCGCCATCTTTTTATCGCTTGCTGCAAGTATTTGGGGCGCCATGTATGTAGTAGTTAAAGTAGTGGTGGAGGTTGTGCCACCATTGGAGCTTGTTTGGATTCGTTATTTGATTGCGGTGATTGCACTCGGTATTATCGGCATCGTGATGAAGCAATCTTGGACAATCGCTAAAAAAGATTGGTTGATTATTTTTCTTGTTGGTCTCATCGGAAATACGATTTCGATTGTCACGCAAGAAATGGGGACAATGCTCTCCACTGCTCAAATGGGAGCGATGATTACTGCTACAACCCCTGCTTTTATGGTTGTCTTCGCTCGTTTTATTTTGCAGGAAAACATTACGATTAAAAAATGCTTGTCCATCGTCCTCGCGACCATTGGCGTTGGGATCATTGTGGGCAACGGCCAAATCGATATTACACAGCAATTAGGTGGATTCTACTTACTAGTCGCTGCTTTAACATGGGCATTCATGTCGGCATTAGTAAAAAAAGTGCCTAGCCACTACTCACAAATTGTCGTGACAACCTATTCATCTATAGTAGCTGTGATTTTGTTGACACCTTTTATCCTGCCAAGATTAAAGGATTTGGCGCTAACAACTATTTTGCAGCCAACGATTTCAGGCGGCTTGCTTTACTTAGGCATTGTTTCTACAGCGGGTGGCTTTTTATTGTGGAATAAAGGGCTTCAATTAATGAATGCGTCAAGTGGCGGCTTATTTTTCTTCTTCCAGCCCATTGTCGGCACATTTTTAGGCTGGCTCTTATTAGGAGAGACGATAGGACTGTCCTTTTGGCTAGGCTCCCTGTTCATATTGAGTGGTGTTTTTATCGTGATTCGAGATGAATAAATGGACGTGCGTTTCTATTTTATATAGAGACGCACTTTTTATATTGACATCTGGACACTATCTTGGCTAGTCATGTTGACAATTGCAGGCTCATATATTGCAAAAGCCTAAAGGAGCTGATACTATGATTACCTTTTTCGATAACTTAAAGGAACTCGCTTTGTTAGTCATATTAATTGCCAGTATGGTATATCGTCGACAGCTAAAATTAACGAAATGGCAAAGAACACTAACAATTGGTGAATGGACCATGTATATCATGCTTTCGATTGCCTTGCCTCTTTATGCGGTACTTTATATTGCTTTTATTTTGGGCACATAGCAAAATAAAACATCCTATGCTATTTTGGGGAGGATTTTATGTTTCAGACAATGGACCATTTTTTACATTCTTGGACATGTGAAGCTGCTGCTACACAAAAATTGCTTGATTGCTGACGGTTGAATCGCTTCAGCAAACCATAACATCTTTGGTCGCATTGCTTGGAGGAGATTACGGCACATCGAGTCCTATTTTTATAAAACGTTCAAGTGATGATGAAGCAGTAATTGCATAAATTGATTTAGACTTAAACATTTCTATACAGGAAATAAAGAGTTATGCTATAATACATGAGAATACTCAAAGGGTATCAACCAATTCTGAACTGTAGCGATTAACTTCGCTGCAGGTTTTTTTATATGTTGACGAGTTGAAAAAAAGAGAGCAATCATTTAAAAGAAAATGAAAGGGCTCTCTTGTTTTATGTTTCTTTATCTTTTTTCCCCCATTGATAGGGCTTATTTGACCAATTCCACATGAGAATCAACAGATAGATGAAGAACATTAGGCCGATCATCATCATGACATTTTCTCCCCATGTAATCGATTCTTGTTTTCTCCATTGATTGATCGTTCTCACAATGAAATAAGCACAAGGATAGATAAAATAACTTATTTGGTCTCGTCTCAATCTTACACCTCTATTATCCGTCTTACTGGTCAATCATCGTCACAAGCTTGTTCATCGTTTTCCAATTGCGCACCGTTGCAGGTATCTCCAGCTTGTGTAGCTGTTGACCCAGCTTGGCATTGCGGATGCTCTCGTAAAATAACAGATAAACGTCTCTGCCCTTGATGAGACAACGCTCTTTTTCACTTTCGTAGGCTAATAACTTCGCACCATTCACTTCAGTGGGTGCAACTGGTAGCATGGCGACATGGAGACTTTCCCCTGTAGCTGTGGTACTTGCCTCAGCCATATCTTGCTCTGAAAACGGACAATTATGGACGATTGATTGCAGTTCTTCGGCTGTTCTGATTATCACGATACTTGTGATATGGAAAACTGTTTGAATGGTTGATTGTATTTGCTGTTGTAGGTATACCTCAGACTCACTTGATTCAAACAGGATATTGCCGCTTTGAATATATGTCCGAATGTTTTGTAATCCCAGCGGTATAAGCGCTTCTCTTAATTCAGCCATTTTCAATTTATTGTGTCCACCTACATTAATGCCTCTTAAAAATGCTATATATTTCGTCATGCCATTCCACCTTTCCTTTCATCCTCTAGTATAGCAACCTCTAAGGAATAATAGGAAAAAACTGCACCCTTTTATTCCAGGTGCAGTTCACTGATTAGGCTAATTGGTGAATGTCCTCTATCAAGCGATCTACTTGTTCCTTTTTTGTGGCCCAGCTTGTGCAAAAGCGCACAACGGTATGGTTGTCATCAAAGGTTTCCCAAGTAGAGAAGGAATATTTCTCAGCCAAAGCCGTCAGCATGTCGTTTGGTAAAATCGGAAACTGCTGATTGGTTTTCGAATCATAGCGCAATGCAAAGCCTTTGTCGATAAACGCCTGTCGAATTAGCATCGCCATGTCTACAGCATGATGAGAAATAGCCATATAAAGGTCTTCTTCAAATAGGGTTTCAAACTGAATGCCTAATAAACGCCCCTTAGCAAGCAGCCCTCCTCTTTGCTTCATCATGTAGCGAAAATCCCTTTGATACGCAGGATTCACTATTACAACCGCTTCGCCAAATAATGCGCCCATTTTCGTGCCACCAATATAAAAAACATCACAAAGCTTCGCAATCTCTGCTAAGGATAAATCGCTCTCTTGCGCTACAAGCCCGTATCCTAGTCGCGCCCCATCTAAAAATAGCGGTAAGCCACATTCTCGACAAACCTCACTTAAAGCCGTTAATTCCGCCTTGCTATACGTCGTGCCATTTTCTGTAGGATGAGATATGTACACTAAGCCCGGCTGCACCATATGCTCATGCGTGCTATCCTCCCAATGAGCATCATAGCATGCTTTCACCTGTGCCGCCGTTATTTTGCCATCCTCGCTCGGCAATGTCAGCACTTTATGACCAGTGGCTTCAATTGCACCTGTTTCATGCACCGCAATATGTCCCGTATGCGCGGCAATGACTCCCTGATGAGGACGCAAAATAGACGAGATAACAATTGTATTCGTTTGCGTACCACCGACTAAAAAGTGAATATCTGCTTGTTCTGCTGCAATCGCTTTTTTAATATAAGCTCTAGCTGTTTCCGAATGCTTATCCATACCATAGCCAGGTGTTTGCTCCTCATTTGTCGTCACTAATCGTTGCAAAATCTGTGGATGTGCGCCTTCTGCATAATCATTTTCGAATCGTATCATATTGAGTCCCTCCAAAATTCTCTCTATCTATTACTCTATCTTACGCCATATTGCCCCATCTTCGCCATTTGTTTGTTCTTATGATAGGGTGATGCTTCTCATTGTGATGTCCCTTTGTTCGTCCCAAATGAATCGTCATTTTATCAGCATTCACCGATGATTCTGCACAATTAATAGAGATTGTAGAAACAAATGCTCCGAATATTGATTATTTACTGGCTCCTCTATCATTCATAGCGCGTCCTGTGTAAACATCAAGTACTCCTTTAGTACTATCGCTCCGAGTGTCAATTTGGCAAACTAGATGATTGATGCAGAAACAAGACATTTAAGATAACCTTACATATGAATAAAACTGGAGACCAGTCTACTACCGGTTTCCAGCTTTTTCGTGGTGGATGCTTATGCTCCGATTTTGAGATGCTTCCTGACAATTCGGTTATTTTATAACACGCTTTTGGCTGCGTTTTCTTGTGATTTTGCCTTTGAGCGGAATTCCAAGGAAATATAGCAAATTACCTAAACCATTCCTTCATTCCCCTGATGAGCCGCATGAGGAATCGCTAGTGGATGCGCTATAATCAGCACAATGATGGCTTTCCTGTGAGGAAATCTGTGCATCATTTGTTAGAAAATCGTTTGTTGGGTGACTATGGTGTGATTGCTCGCTCGATTTATTGTACGGTTGATTGAGCATACTGACTATACCGACGACAACGATGATCCCAATAAACAAGATAAATAAAGTCATTTATATCAACTCCTCTCAACCATTTTATATATTATACCATTTATTGTTATTGTTTACAGTATACTATGGATTGTTTCTGGATTTCTTTTATTGCTAATGTGTTTTGTAGAAAGGTGGCATTGGTCTAGTGGACGTGAAATGAAAGATAAAATAACACCACAATCACGATGATTGTGGTGTCAGTATTATGATTGCGATTTACGTGTTGCAGATTTTTTCGAGCGAGTACCTTCGTTCGAATTTTTCTTTTGCTCTTGTGTTAAAACATTTTCTTCACGCACATCTAAATCATCTGGACTTAAATCTGTCGCTAATTCTGCCAACTCTGACTGACGTTTATATTGCTTGCCCTTCGACAAAATGATCACCTCCAAGTAGTCTTACATTGCCCTATTTGGTTTGATCTATTCCCAGTACAGTATGAAATGATTATTTCTAGCTAAACTAATTTCACTGTCTGCTGGTTCAAAAGATGGTCATACAGTTGCTCATATAATTTATGGTAGGTCGCAAGGCTATGCTGCTTGGTATAGCACAATTAAGAATCCATGCGGTTTGCTTAAATTGACTATTCCTTTCATGTTCTTCAATGAGCATCGATAGAAGGTGTTCTTGGCGGTACATTTCTTTTATAGAATGTTGTTTTTTCATTGTAAAGATGTCAATTGTACGAGAAAGCGATGCCTAGTAGAATTCTTTTCATTGATAACTTTTAACACGCCAGAAAATCATATACAGTCCCCCTTTCCAATATAATCTATAACATGTCATTGATAAGGAAAGAAGGGCGATGGAATGATGACGATTATCACAAAGCCATCCATTGGCTTAACCCAATTTACAGACTTCACGATGAAGGGAAGTACAGCCAAGACGAAGTTTGTGAAAGATATTAAATATCAGGGAGATTATCATCCAATTAAAGATTATTGGAAGGCATTACGCGATGGTTTAAAAAAATACCATGAACAGGGTTTGCCTGACAATTATTTACTCGATATGATCGATAATGCCCTCCCTGCACGTCAGAAAAATTATCAGGATGTCGTAAAAGCCTATTTAAAATTTTTAAAAAATAAAAATGTTCAGTGGTTTGAACCAGGTAAGGCTAATTGGTATAGTGATGCATTAACGGTGCGTTCCAATCCTGAACTTGGTTTAATCATCGACGATATCCCCTACTTGATTAAGCTGTATTTCAAAGGTAAAAATGAGCGCATTGATAAATATAAATGCCAATCTGCCTTAACCCTCCTGAAAAACTCTCACTACGAAATAGAACACCCTGACACTATTAAACATGCCATTTTAAACGTGCAAAAAGGTCGCTTGCTGACTGAAGATCAGTCGACGGACGATCATCGAATTGCGCTGGAATCCGATGCAGCCCAATTTATGTTTATATGGAATAGGCTCTAACCTCTTCAACCAAGCTAAATCTCCCAAAAGGCATTCATCTAACATAAAATCATTATTATTAGGCGATTTTATCTGTATCCTCCATGACAAATGAGTGTTTGTTATAGGATAATGGGCTTGTGTCTATTAAAGGTAAAGGAAGTGCTACTGGATGAATGCAGAAATGGTGATGCAGGAGCTAGAGGCTCTAGGCAAGGAACGGACGAAAAAAATGTATCTGTCAAATGGTGCACAGGAGCCACTGTTTGGTGTGGCAACAGGAGCTATGAAGCCTATTGCGAAGAAAATCAAAATCAATCAAGCTCTAGCAGAAGAACTTTATGCTACAGGTAACTATGATGCGATGTATTTTGCAGGCGTTATTGCTGATCCCAAAGCAATGACTGTGGAAGATTTTGATCGTTGGATGGATGCCGCTTATTTTTATATGCTTTCTGATTATGTTGTAGCGGTCACGTTAGCGGAAGCCCCTATTGCACAGGAGGTTGCGGATGCATGGATTGCCAGCGGTGAGGAGCTAAGAATGTCAGCGGGCTGGAGCTGCTATTGCTGGCTTTTAGGAAATCGCAAGGATAGCGAATTTTCTATAAGCAAATTAGCCAACATGCTGGAAGTGGTAAAAAATACAATTCATGATGCACCAGCACGCACGAAATCTGCGATGAATAATTTTCTATACACAGTGGCCATTTCCTATGTACCACTTCATGAGCAAGCCATTGAAACGGCACAGGCAATTGGTCCAGTGGAAATGAAAAGAGACAACAAAAAAAACACTACGCTAAATGCTTATGAAACGATTCAAAAGGAAGTAGAGCGAGGCAGACTTGGTTTTAAACGAAAATATGTAAGATGTTAAACACCGTGTCTAATAAGACATCCCTCCCACAAGGATGGATGTCTTTTTTAGATAGAAAACAATGAATTTTAAAATCAAGGTAACCAATGAGGTGCTTTGAATGAAACAGAAACAAAGGGCAACCATTTTCTTGAAAATTGGCACTATTCTGCTAGGTATTTCTGCTTTAGCTTTAGGGCTATGTTGGTTACTTGACATGGCTAATCGAGACGCAGTAGCACATCCCAAATCTGCTTATTTGTCCTATCTTTTTTAATCTATGTGTCTGCTCTATGTGTTCCCTACTACATTACGTTATATCGTCTCTTAATCAACACCGACCAGCATAAAGCGTTCTCGGCATCGTCTGTAAAGGCTTTGAGAACTATCAAATATTGTGCATTCACGATTGTTCTCTTTCTTGCACTGGCATTGCAGCATCTATCATCATGTTTACTGACAAGGAAGACATAACTGGCATTACGATTCGGCATAATCGCTTACGCTGCATCTACATTTTTTCGAGTTGCTCGAAAACCAGTGCCATCCGTCAGAGGCACAGGATATTGGTTTGCCATAAGACATGGGTTTCAACACCCGCTGAAGCAAAATAAATTGGCACTAACAACTTTTAATTGTTAGTGCCAATTTATCGCCTATACATGTCCTACTACTTCCGCTGTTTCGAAAGTTCTTCGTAAAAGGGCTTCATTTTATACGCCACATGCCTATTGCTCTAGTTCCCTCCAATTTTTACAACTATTTTACTATAAAAACATATCAAAATTTACTTTTTAACAGTATAATAATTACATATTTCAATAATAGGAGGGTATTTATGAAGAAATTGGTTTTATTAATGGCGATGTTTACATTATTTCTCGCTACAGCCTCTATTGCGGAAGCGCATCCTGGGCGTTTAGATGGCAATGGTGGGCATAATTGCTCGGACAAGTCCAAAGCGAAAGGGCTTTGTTCAGGCTACCATTATCATAATGGAGGGTCCTCCTCAGGTGGTCAAAGCCAATCTACACCGACACCAAAAGCAACTACAGCCCCAGTGTTGACAAAAGTTGCTGTCTATTTAAATAATGTAAAGCAACATTACACGCCTGGCGCTTATATGAAAAATGGCACAACATTAGTGCCGATGAAGGCCATTTTTGAATCACTTGGAGCAACTGTTGCTTATGAAAGTGCAACGAAAAAAGTAACGGCAACAAAGGGCAGTAAAAAAATTGTGCTTGGTGTGGGGAATAAAATGGCTTATGTTGATGCAAATGGTACTACATCCACTATCGCCCTCAGCCATCCAGCTGAAATTTATCAAGGAACAACGATGGTCCCTCTAAGATTTGTCAGTCAAGCACTTGGTGCAAATGTAACATTTGATGAGGCAGCATTGATTGTTTATATCTCGACCAATTAATGGATAGGGCTTTACAGCAGCATTCCTCAGGATGCTGTTTTTTATTGTTGCTTAAAGTCAAAGTCGTACTTCTTATTGATTTTCCCAGCAATGGTTTCTAAAAATGATGCCACTGTCATATTCTCGACTTCATTTGTATACCATGCTAGTTTCGCACCATAGTTCTTTTTATTATAATTCACTTCTAAGGGCCAGAAATTTTCCGTTTTATAAGTATAATCAAACTTCACATATAATTGTTTCCCCTCTGGACATTCCATTATCACCTTGTACAATGGTTTTTTTCTTTCTTGCTCGAATTTCACTTTTTTTATTTTCGTTAACATCAAAACCCCTCCTCTCTTCTACTACATTCGACAAAACTTTGAAAAAACCTTTATTTAATGAAAAAGGATAAAGCTCGCTTTTGCCTGCAAGCTCTATCCTCCCCAGTTAATTCGCTATAAATTTATCGTAATAACGTTTAAGCATTGTCGCCATTTGTTCCCTCGTGAGAGCGCCTGCCGGATTCATGTTCTGACTGCCGTCACCTCGGATAATTCCTTCGTTAACGGCCCATTCCCATGCCTCTTTATGAGATGCTCCTACTTCTCTGCTTGCTTGTAGGCTAGCTTTTTCAGCTAATAAGCTTTTTAACGTCGCAATTTCTTGTTTCAGCTCATTATATTGTGACACTGTTAATCCCTCCTCAAGTCCATTTTTAATATCTAGCTGGAACTGTGCTTCTGAAATCCCCATACTTTTTAAATAGGCAAAAGGATCTTTGTGTGTGGTACCTCCTAGATTTTCCGTAATCCATCGATGTGACTTAATGCCGTTACCATTGCCATCTAAAACAGTTGGGACCCCTGCCTCTATGGCAAGCTTACGTAACAGCCAAATATACGCTGCATAATCCTTTTTAAACTGTTCCTTATTAGCAGTCCGTGCCAGCTCCACCTGGGCATAGCTATATGGATTTCCTTTTGGACCACAGCCATATTGCACACGATTCACGGGGGCTACTTGTACGATTCGTCCACCACCGCCTACCCAGTGGGATACAAAAGCATTCGCTTTATTTCTATTCATATAGGCAATCTCGTTTTCCAATGCGTTTGGACCAGTATTGCTGCTATTACCTGATTCATGCGCCACCACATATTTTATAGCCGTGAGCGCTTGATTCGGTAACCCTGACATGATCTGTTTTTCAATAACATAACTCATACTACACCACCCTTTCCTATCATTTTTTCGTGAATGACAGCTATGTTATCCATTTCTACTATTTGTGATGTTCAGGGAAAAACGATAATTAATCAGAGGTATTCCTTACGGGGCTTAACAGGTTCTTTTCTTGCATACGACTATTGCTATCATTTCACCTCTCTTTCTGAGTGTGAATGATACAAAGACATTCACTTATAGTTAATAAATGCTCCCATACCAGTGATTTCTAGTTAATTGTGCTCTTTTACTATTTTTTATATATGATTTTTTTACCCCTTCCTACTATCCAAGACATTGACAAAGATTGCTTCCTATAGTATTTTGTATCTTCTAAAATATTGAAAGTGAGGGGATGACATGTGCGTATAGTAGATATATTTCAGCAATTACCAAGCTTAGATGGTTTTACGCAAATAACCGAAGTCCACAAAGGTTATTCTCCTGATACTAAGTATCTCGTAACTGTGGGAGAAACGCGCTTTTTTGTACGATTAGCAAATGTAGCGCATCGTGAAAAACGCAAAAATGAATTTATGTTGCTACAGGAATTAGAAAAACAGGGTGTAAAAACGCATAAAGCGATTGACTATAAGGTGCTGCAAGAAGTCCATTTAACCGCAACGGTCATTCGTTTTTTAGAAGGAATACCCGCGGATGATGTCATCCAGCAATTCACTGACTTTGAGCAATTCCATCTCGGTCTTGCTGCTGGGCAACAATTGAGAAAAATCCATCAAGTGAGTGCTCCGCCAATGCTCAATTGGGAGGCGACACAGCGCAAGAAATTCTCTGCTTATTGGAAGGCATACCAGCAAGGTTCCTATCACATACCACAGGAAGCACAACTATTAAGCTTTATTGAGGCGCATCTGCCACTGCTAAAACATCGACCTGTGACCCTTCTCATGACTTTTATAATCTTGCCTTATTTAGTAGACGTCACAGCATCCCCTACTGCATCGGGCAAATCAATGGCTATTTTTCGGCTACTCCAGACGATACATTTTGGCAGCTTTATGCCTTATATGTGGCAATGACGGTCTTTTCCACCATTGTTTGGACACGCCAATATGACCCACGTTCTTTTGACGA
Organism: Lysinibacillus sp. FSL L8-0126; assembly: GCF_038630385.1. Lineage (NCBI taxonomy): Bacteria > Bacillati > Bacillota > Bacilli > Caryophanales > Bacillaceae > Lysinibacillus > Lysinibacillus sp. FSL L8-0126. The sequence continues at coordinate 4,130,799 of NZ_CP152028.1, forward strand.
TGCGTTAGCAAGAATTCACTTGATATTACAGGATCATGGTGACTTTTCATCAACCAAACCTTTATGGTATTCGGACGATTATATGCTCTCTAATAATGCTAATATTTTTTGACGTTCCGCTGCAAAATCCATTGTTGGCTGTTGATCACATAGTACTTCCTCTTCATGACGCTGATGAAACCACTTCGGAATGATTTCTTGACGTCTGTTAACTTGCTGTCGTGCCATCTGTTGCTTACGTGCTTGAAATCGCTGCTGCTCGATGGCTATATCTTCCATGCTTTTTATTTTTTTGCTATACCAATTTTGCAAAATCTTTTCTACATACCGCCAACGTAATACATTGTGTTCCACTGCTAGCTTCATCGCATGTATAACCATTTCCTCCGTAAAAATAGTGAGCCAATGATGAATTCTCTCACCAATATGGGCAGTTTGTGCACCAAAGCCTTGTTGCTCGTAAAAGTGATAGACAGAGGGTGCAGATTGTTTATCATCATCTATATTTTTTAGTAATTTATTATTTAGTAATTCATTATTTAGTAGTGTGGGCTTTTCCGTTTGTGGTGCTACCGTTGACGCATTTCCCGTTGACGGCATGGCAGCAAGTGCTGGAGCTTCATATACGAGAAACTCCACCTTACGAAACTTACCATCTTTTGTTCTCTCTTGAATTTTTTGAAGATAACCCGTCTGTATCAGTTCGTCTACAATTCGTGCAGTCGCTTCTCGTCCACATTTACTGCGGGTTGCTAAATCGGCAAGACTAAAAGACCAATCATCTGGTAAGGACAGCATATAAGCAAGCAGCCCCTTCGCCTTCCAGCTTAATTGATCATCATTTAAAAATCCCTTGTCCAAGACAACGAAATTCTCCTTTTTGGCTACTCTATAAATCATTATGATCCCCTCTTTCTGTCAAATTCCCTTTCTTATTATATAAAGGGAATTTTTCGAAAAAGGGACATAAAAAAAGAACATGCCACAACAGCATGTCCGAATTTTATTGATAAAGCTCTTGATAAACGATTACTTTTAAAGCAGCAAGCTCTTCATCCGACAATTTTCCTTCAACCATTTGCAGTGCTTCCTCTTGTGTCATCGAGCCATCTTGCAATTTCACACGAATGTCGTTCAGCTCCGTGATCCCCACTTTTTGAATTAATACTTTAGTCGCCTCTTCTTTTGTCGTAAACGGCAATGTACTGCTGTCGACCGTTTTTGCCTCCTCCATATAGGCTTTCAACTGAGGGTCATTTTCAATGGTATTTTTGATTTCTTCCTTTTGTCCGCTGCTTTCTAATTCCGTTGACAACGTATCTACGATTTTTTCAGAGGCAAATTTTGTGCCGAAATGTAACACACCATACCCAGCTACGCCAAGGAAAATAATCATCACTACTAGAAATTTAATGAATCTCAAATTCTCACTCCTTTACTCACGTTCATCATACTATATGGAGCAGGTCGTTGAGAAATAATTCTCCCTAGAAATTATGTAAAAAAACCCCATCAATCGATGAGGTTACTTCACATATTTCAAATACTTTCGCACAAATTCCACAATGTACAGAACTTCCTCCTCTGTCATCGTCAGAAGCTTACAAACACGTTGAAGCCTAGCAGGTGATGTGATTTGCTGGCGAACTTGATGAATATACATATATTTACATTTGCGTGGATTTACTTTATCTCGTATTTGCTTGTAGCGAAGATAAGCATAACGTGCAAAGGCATTGAGCATCTCCCGCTCCTGCTCATCACGCTCTTTCTTTCTGGCAGCCTCATCAATGATGTCCGTGTCAAATGTCCGTGTACCATCTGTTAATTGCATAGTACCACCTCTCTATTACAAATGTACTCATCCACTATTAAATGCAATAAAACGTGTCACACCTAGGGTAGATGTGACACGTTTTATGAATTTTATATGTACCGATTATTGAGAGCGCTTCCTTCTTTGATCTCGCTTCTTCAACATATAGCGCGTGATCCCAAGTGTGATTACAATTTCATTAATTAACAGGAATTGAAAACCATTTGCATGTGCATTGCGCCAATCATAAATACCCCAAATAATTAGTGTCAAAAGAACAACAGCAAGTGTGTATCTAGAAGCTTCTGGGTAATAATCTTTTTCTTCATCCATAGCACGCGACATCCTTTCTATTAGAGGTGAATAGACTCTTATTTTGATGGATAGAACACTTTTTTCAAGCGATAGAACTACTCTGGTTGGAGCGTTCATCTAGATTGATGGATAGAATTCTAAATGTGGTGGATAAAACGCATATATTAATCGATAGAATACTTATTTTGATTGATAAAACTCTTTTTTCGATTGATAGAACTGCTCTGGTTGGATTGTTCATCTAAAATTGATGGATAGAACTCTAAATGTAGTGGATAAAACGCATAAACTGATCGATAGAAACCTTTATTTGAGCGATAGAACTACTCTCAGTGGAGCGTTCATCTAGATTGATGGATAGAATTCTAAATGTGGTGGATAAAACGCATATATTAATCGATAGAATACTTATTTTGATTGATAAAACTCTTTTTTCGATTGATAGAACTGCTCTGGTTGGATTGTTCATCTAAAATTGATGGATAGAACTCTAAATGTAGTGGATAAAACGCATAAACTGATCGATAGAAACCTTTATTTGAGCGATAGAACTACTCTCAGTGGAGCGTTCATCTAGATTGATGGATAGAATTCTAAATGTGGTGGATAAAACGCATAAACTGATCGATAGAAACCTTTTTTTGATCGATAGAACTACTCTGGTCGGAGCGTTCATCCAAATTGATGGATAGAATTCAACATGTGATGGATAAAACACATATATTGAGCGATAGAATACTTATTTTGATTGATAAAACTCTTTTTTCGAGCGATAGAACTGCTCTAAGTGGATTGTTCATCCAAATTGATGGATAGAACTCTAAATGTAGTGGATAAAACGCATATATTGAGCGATAGAAACCTTTTTTTGATTGATAAAACTTCTATGATTGGATTGTTCATCTAGTTTGATGGATAGAATTCAACATGTAGTGGATAAAATGCATAAACTGATCGATAAAACGCTTTTTTTGATTGATAGAACTACTCTAAGTGAATCGAACCACTATTTTGAGCGATAGAACTACTTTGAATGGAGTGTTCGTTCAGATTGATAGATGCTTCAGAGATAATAGGCGAAGATGGCTACAATAATGTTGGGTAAGGCTAATAGTGACGCGTTAGTCATCATGCGATTGCGTTCGTTTCTAGCTTCTTTTGTTTCTGTAGCGAGATTGGCTCGTATTCTATCTCCGCTCGCTATTGCTCCTGACATTACTATCGAGACAAAGATGAACACTCCGCCTAGTATCCCTGAGAGCAAATGCGCTTGCTCGGTACCCCATATGAAGATGGAACATACAACACCTAGAATCGATAATATCGTGCCAATGCCTATATACTTCATTTTCAGCCCCCCTTTATTTTATTATACGGCTAACGTCTTCTATTTGTTTCAATAATTCCAAAAATTACATGCATTATGTAAATGAGAGTGGCCATCCTATTACGTTTTTTTTGCAGGAGGCTTTCTTCCTTTATTACAAAAATACGCTATTTGATTGATGCTTAGTATAGTATGATCGCCAAACGTTCATAGTAAGTATGGTGTGAAATTCACATCGAATCATACGACGGAGGGATCAATTTATGAATGGAATTCGTGAAGGTTTAATCCCTACTATCCTAGGGTCAGCTGTTACTGCTGCTGGATATGCCATGAAGCAAAAGCACGGCTCTAACAAAATGGTGGCCAATACCCTCTTTGGTTTTGGGCTAGCACACATTGTGTTAGGAGCTATTGACCTGGTAGAGCATCGTCGTTAATGAGAGAAGAGCGCTGCATGTGCTCTTCTTTTTTTGAATATTTTTCTATTCAATGATAGCATTGTCATAAAAGAAGAAGGAGTATGATTATGGCTACCATTGAAGATTTTATAGCACTTGATATACGAATTGGCACGGTTATAGAGGCAGAGGAATTGCCAAAAGCGCGTGTTCCTGCGATTAAAATGACCATTGATTTTGGTGAAGAGCTTGGCATTAAACAGTCTTCTGCACAAATTACCAAGCGTTATACACCAGCGCAAATGATTGGGAAGCAAGTAGTGGCAATTGTTAATTTTCCTCCCCGCCGTGTCGCGGGTTTTAAGTCTGAGGTGTTAGTTATTGGTGGGGTGCCTGTAGAGGGCGATGTGATCCTGTTAACACCTGATCAGCAGGTACCAAATGGCACAAAAATACAGTAAAGAGCCTTTGCACTACGCAAAAGGCTCCTTTTTATAAATGGGGATCCATATTTCACTTGTAAATGTTGGGGAGGAGAAATCGGTGCTTGCATGGCGTACGATTTCAGGGCCAGCTACTTGCTCATAGCCAGATGATGGGAACCATTCGGCATAGATGCGGCCCCACATTTCCTGTAGTGTTTGCGGGAATGGTCCGACCGCTTCAAATACGGCCCACGTACACGCAGGTACATCCAACTCTGTAAAGTGGTGGGTAGCTTTTTCTGTTGTGGCTACTCCGATATAATGGTCGAGTTCTCCCTTTTCTTCCATTCTCCCTTCTGAAAAGTTGGTGGAGGCTTGGATTATCCCCTTTGGTTCGATATTGGACAGCTTTTTCAGTTGCTCAATGTCCGCCATTGTCAAAGAGCGAGCCAGCTCTGTTATTGCTTGATTTTCTCCTTGAAAAACAATGGGTACTCTTTTCATGAGTCCGATAATGTGAAATGCTTCTTTTTGCTCGAGTCGGTAATTCATTTCACTACCTCCTTTAATAGTAAGTTGGAAGGTCATCCGTGGAAAAGCTTTCAAGATTTGACCACTTTGCCTCGCCTCAGATGGTGTGATGCCGTGCATTTGCTGAAAGGCTCTCGTAAAAGCATCTGCGGAGCGATAGCCATAACAAATGGCAATATCAAGGATTCTCCTAGAGGAATGAGACAGTTCTAGAGCGGCAAGTGTCAACCGCCTACGACGAATATACTCGGACAACGATACCCCTGCTAGAAAGGAAAACATTCGTTTAAAATGATAGTCCGAGCAATAAGCTATTCTTGCAGCCTCTTTTAAGTCTATTTCTTCTGTTAGATGAGCTTCAATATAAGCTACTGCCTCATTTAATCTTGTTAAAGAATCCATATCCATCACCTTCCTTATCACTACCTTAACAGGCATAACAATACGACATCCGACAATTGATGCACCATTTAGTCGCCTTTCAAAAAATAATCTATCGAACAGGCAAATAACTAACTTTCGAAGCTATTTTCTCATATATATAATAGTGTAAAGCTAATTTTTTAGCCTTACACCTCCTGACTTGATACTTAGGGTCACTGCTCGCACGGTGGCCCTATCCATTGTAACCAGCAATAGCTTACATGTGAATATTTGTAAAACACCCTTATAAATAGAAGAATTCATGATGCAATGTAATTTTTAAATTTTCTGTACATGCCATTTACTACTATTATTAAATATAGCCAAGCGATCCTTTTTCAAGCATACTATGCGCTTTATTTAAGGGGGTCTTTGAATATTCAGGGGCTATGTTTGATACGTTTTAGCATCGTATGTACTGTAGTAGGATGATTTTCAATCCTAATATGAAATGACCAAGAACCTAGATTCTTGGTCATTTTTTGTTAGCGATAATTATTATGTGTTGGTTTAAATAGTGCTTCATCGGCGTTGCGCACAAGTGAGAAATGATCCACATTGTAATGGCCATGTAAAATGTCGTTATGATGTGCAATAATAACTTCTGGTGATAAACAGTCGGAGCCGTTAGTGGAATGACCTTCTGCCACTAATGTGACATCAAAGCCATGAACGGTTGCTGTTTTTACTGCTGTATCCACACAATGCTCGGTTTTACAGCCCATCATCACTAAATGTTTAATGTCATGGGTCTGTAAATAGTCCAGTAAGCCTGTTTTGTAAAAAGCATTCGTTGCCAGTTTATCAAAGAAGACAGCTGTCGTTGGAACTTGGATCGCTGGATGTACTTGAAAGCCTTCCCCTTCGCCACCTGCCACATCTTGGTCACGAACAAAAATAATATGTGCCTGGGCTTCCGCGGCCTTCTGGATGACGGCATTGATTGTCTCCAGTAATTCGTTTTTCTGATAGACGGCTTGTTCATCCTGATTACCCTCGATTAGTTCTTGCTGTGCATCAATCACCACTAGTGCTTGCTTCAAAAGCATCTCTCCCTTATTGTTTGCTAACAATATTTTACCATTAATAGTAAATTAGTTATACTATTTTTTAACTTTGGAAACGGTTATACCATCCCCAATTGGGAGAAGGATGGACTCAAGCTGTGGATGATTAGCGATCGTCACGTTGAATTTTTTCATGATGGCTGTATAACGCTTTGGTGTAGCCTCAGGGTCTACTACACTGCCCCCTGCAAGGACATTGTCTGTCACAATTAATGCACCAGGGTTTGCCAGCTTGATGCACGCCGTTACATAATTTTCATAATTATCCTTATCCGCATCAATAAAGAACAAATCAAAACGTCGTCCATCTGCTACTAGCTTTTCCAGACTGTTTAATGCAGGGCCCGTCAAATAGGTAACCTGCTTCTCAAAGCCTGCCTTGGCAAGATTTTTAGCAGCAAGCTGTGCATAGCTTTCATCTAACTCTAATGAAGTCAATGAACCTTCTGCATCCAATCCTCTTGCCAAACAGATGCCACTATACCCACCGAGCGCACCGATTTCTAATAAAGCCTTAGCCCCTGTAATCGATACAAGCATCGTCAGCAGTTTCCCTGAAGATGGTGACACGGAAATGGCAGGCATGCCTTTTTCTGCAATCGAGGAAATAACATTCTCTAACAGCGTATCCTGCTGATAAAATACCGTATCAATATAGTTATTCATTTGTTTCATGCACATTTTCCTCCTGTCGACTGTCAGCTGCTTCCGTTGTTTCACCTTCCTGAATGTCAAATAACTGGCTAAATTCTTGGATGACCATGTCAATCGCTTTTAATTCCCCTATCAAAATTTGCTGAATCGATTGAAACTCAGGCTGCTCTAATTGCTGTTTAATCGTTGCTCGCTTAACATGTAGCATTTCTAAAAATGAAATGGCCTTGCCTCGTCGGAATGTTTTCGCTCCTCGCTGTGCTGTACCATCCATGCCTCTATGACGTCCTCCACGGTGATGTCCTTCTCGCATATGTTCTCTAAATCCAGAACCTCTCATTAATAAAAATCCTCCTTTTGTATACAAATGTATACATTTATTTAAACTAATTGTATACATTTGTATACGAAATGTCAATTAACATATTGCTTTGCTAGTCAGACATATGCTAGAAAATAGGCAGGTGGAAATGGAGGTCAGTTGATTGAAAAGGATTATAAAATATGTTTTGGGAATCGGTACTTTATTGATACTGTCAGGCATATTTTTGATTGGGGCACAATCTCACTATAATCAGCAGGAAATTAAGATTGCTAGTAAGCTATGTCTTGAAAATGGAGGCCAGCCAAAAATCGTACGAGATTATTTGGCATTGAATTATTCCTTTTCATGTCGAAAGGACTGAGGTTGTACATAATGCAGGCAGTGGTATGCTAGAAATTCTAATCTATTTCTCGGGCAAATGGCTAGCGAACAAAATTACTTTTTCATATGTATAGTAGTGTAAAGCAAATCTAGCCTTTCCAAAGCTCTCCTGTTTTGAGGTCACTTTCCCCTGAAGGTGGCCTTTTTGCCATTAAAAAAGACGTCATGTAGACGCCTTTAATGTTTGATCGATATCCTCAATCAACCTATCGACTTGTTCCTTTGTGATCTTGATGACATATAATTCTGTCGTTTCGATTCCATCATGGCCTGTTAGGTGTTGAGGATATTGACAGTTATTTGATATTTCTTTGTCCATACAATCACCTCTTCAATGATATATTCGACATAAAGTATAGCAAACCTTCTATAAAAAGGAAAATATCAGTATATTTTTTCACTCATTTTGAATATTGGATTGACTGCTGGTATGAAAAGAAGTTAAAGCAATAAGTTCATTTAGACTATTTGCTTACCAAATTTCGCAATTTTTTTGAGATAGAATGTACCCATAAAAACTAGAATACTGCCATAGATTTTCAGCATCACATTTCTAACAGACGCCTCTTCAATCGTTGTACTGAGGAATGTAAGTCCCACGACAATGATAACCATACCAATGATGGCATGAATAATTTTCATCTCTCATTCCCCTTTTTAATACGCAATACCTACCCGTGTCTTCAAAAATTCCTCGCTAAAGATTTGTTGATAGGCAAAGTCTGCAGTATCTGCTACTGAAATTTGAGTGCCACCCTCTGGCAAGAAATCACGTTCGATTCGGTAGTTCCCTGTCCAAGCTCCTTTAGGTAGATAAGTAGGACAGACAATCGTCCAGTCCCTATCAGACTGCTGTAATTGTTCGAATACATGTTGGTGCTCCTGTGCGGCAAACGTGGATTTTTGTTTAGATTCAGTCGATTGATAGCGGAGAATCGTCGGTGTAACACGACTTTGTAAAATCCCTGCTGTTCCGATTGTAATGATTCTTTTCACCTGTTGTTGTGTCATCGCCTCAAGTATCAACGGTAAACTCGCCGATAATGTATCGCGACCATCTGTATTTAATGCACTGACCACCACGTCCACATTAACCATTGCCTGCTCAACATCCTGCCTATTTAAAACATTTCCTTGAATAACACGCAGCTGTTGATGATTTTGCTGTATTTTATCAGGATCACGGACCAATATAGTGACCTCGTGCTGATCCTTTAATGCCAGCTCAACTAGATGGCTACCTACACGTCCACTCGCCCCTAATACTAAGATTTTCATTGATCTCACCTCTTTTCTTATTATAGCATGCTTTAATTTCCCTTTATATGTAAAAGGAGACACTATCCCATGTGCCTCCCTCTCAGCTCATTTAGCCTCTATTAGCTGGACATTAACCATAAATAGAGGGATATTGTTTTTTCTGGCTAGCTCGTCGATGATGGATTGAATCTCACTTTCTGTACTTACATCAATTTCTTCACCATTGTGTAATTGAATCGTGATGACCTGATGTTCTGGCGAGTCTATTAAATAGCCAACCGTACTATCAGGGGCGTAGCCTACCTCTCGTATCGCCTGCAACACCTTTTTCGTAAAATCTGTAGTCTGTAATTTTTGGCCAAGCTCCTCTGCATAGGGAGTTGGACTATTCGTACTGGTCGCTGTGGTTAAAGGCTGCCTTTGTACAATTAGCAATGAGATCACTACTATTAAGCACATGAAAAGAAAGAAGATTTGCAGTATTCTCTTCATACATTCACTCCATTTCTTCATGAAATTAACAGGCGGAAGTCTAGCAATCTTTTCTCCTGAAAACTGTTAGGGTTATCACAATTATCTATGGCTATCTCTCTCTTGATTTTTCAAAAAATAATTTTAAGCTGTCGCAGGGGGCAATTACCAAGAAGTATCGTTCATCATTTCATAGATTATAAGTGTAAAGGTTAGCGCTACCATTACTAAAAAACTAACAAAAAGGGAGATTAAAAGATGCAAGATAGTAGATTTAGCCATTATATGAATTGGAATAAGAAAAAAGAAAAGTGCTGTGAACAGTATGTAAAATGTAATTGTCATTTACAGAAGAAATGTGAGCACAAAGTAGAAGAATGCAAGTGCAAGCATAAATATGACCAATATAAATGGGAACATAAACAGGATGGATGCAAGTGTTGGCAAAAAAATGAGCCATGTCAGCGGGAACAAAAGCATAAGCACTGCCATTGCAAAAAAGAGGAAAAATACTGTGATGAAGAAGATTATTACTACGAGGCGGAGCATGCTAAAGATCACCACTGTAAAGGCTGTATTTGTCATCAATTAAAATGCCTGTCTACTGGGGCTTTCGTAGATGTTATTTTAGCAGGTGGCGGTAGCTTCGCGGGTATTTATTTTATCAGCTTAGATCCTAAAACTTGCTGTGCAACATTCTTTGAGGTAGCCGGTGCAGCCGCGTCACCACTCATCATCGATTGCCAACAAATTATCGCCATTAGAAGTGCCAATCTAGCGTAAATGTTTGAACGCCCTGTTGGATACCAATTCATATACTATAAATCCTACCACTACTAGCAAATTTGATCTTCTGCCAGGTTATTTGACTCAAACCTGGCAGAATACATTTTTTTCTATTATGCATTCACAATCACTTTGACAATGGGCTCTAGTTTTCCTCTATTGACATCGCCAAGATAATCAACATCTACTACAACAGCTCGTGGCTCAAAACGTTGAATACATTCTATGAGGCGAGTTGTGTTCAGCTTCTTTATACGTTGGAAGGGTTTACGAGTTTCACACTTGATCGCATATTCTCGAAGCGGACAAGGGATCGTAAACGTTGATAAAATAAATGCTACATTTTGTAAAATACCTTCCACTCCCGTAGCATTTCCATTAACATTACTTAAAGCCGTTACTTGATGTGTCATACTATCAACCTTTCTTCTACGTTCATACAGTTTAATTGGCCTTGGAAAAAGAGCACTTTGTTATTTATGCGGGCAAATCAAAAATTATGAACATTTGTTTTTATGTACCCTCAGTTATTTTTATTCAAACAACCTCTTCGTTGATAGTTTGACAGACAAGCTTAGCGCGTAATGGCATAGTATACAACATACAACCAGCTAAAACAGCCATGGATGATTGCCCAAATAATCGAATGATGGACACTCCATGAAATCGTTATCGCTAAAACTGAACCAAAGCCAATGCCATTTTTTACGACCGTTTTATGCTCCACTCTTTTCACCTTCTTTGTTCTTTTCACCTCTCCATCTTGCCAGCGCAACATGTTTTCCTCCTATCGTCAATGATGTTTATGCATAAGCGAACAAGGGCATCCTGAAAGAAAGGATGTGATGTTATGACCATTTTCATGCTGGCTACCACCATTGTGATCCCGAGCCTTATGGTTTATCTACAGCTCAAATGGGCGATCTTTCGCCTGCTGTTCAACATAGTAGGAATCATCGCTGCCATACTTTTCAGCACGATTGCTGCTACTTCTATAACGCACATTATTCTTGAGGATGCGGTTTTTATGACAACGATTCATGCGGTTTTCTTAAACCCTCTTTTTCTATTGACAGGAGCGTATCTCGGCTTATACTTGATTAACCGAATCATCGATTGGACCGTTCGTGAAAAAGGCAAGCCCTCTTCCCTTCAGTAGAAATCGCAATAGACGCGCCAAGTCTGCGTTGTTGGATTGTAGAAAAAATAAAAATTGCCATGATCCACAATGTTCAATCGTGCCTTCGCATCCGAGGCAATTTGGAGGACAAATGGTGTATCCTCTCCAAAATCATAGCCACTCTGACAGAAGCTTGGGTAGCCACCGATTTTATGAAGCGGATAAAGGTCTTCTACGATATCCTCAAAATATTCTAGCTCCTCTTCACGCTCCAAGGTCAAAATATCTTCTTCTATTTGAAGCGGTATACCTCCCCCATCCCATACTGGATAGTCATTCGTAATAAGCTTTGGTTGGAGAGGAAATGCACGAATGCCATCATGCTGCCATTCACGCTTTACTAAACCTTCCAATGTCGTGTATGTTCTAATATGAAAATAAGGACTAAGATCATCCTCCATTAGATGATCCAAAAGACGTTCATCGACAAACAGTGTGACTAATTGAAAAGGCTTTAGCGCTGCTGGTACATAGGGTAGATCTTTTAAAAAGAAGGTAGCAAGCGGCTGATAGCCAGATGGTGGTTGTTCCTCCTCTGGTAAAGACCAGCCGACATAGCCAATCCAGCTTTCCAATAAATCATGTGTCGGTCGAATACCACCTGTTTGAAAAATCGTGGCCTGCTTTGCTAGTTGCGCACGAATATATTCAATTGTCATGCGCTAGCTCCTTCTGGCGACAGCAGCAGTCCGTTGTATGATCATTCACCATGCCAACTGCCTGCATAAAGGAATAGCAAATCGTGCTACCGATAAATTTAAAGCCGTCCTTCTTTAATTGCTTGCTCATACGATCACTAATTTCTGTCGTCACAGGTACATCTTTTATAGATGCCCATTCATTCATCAATGGCTGGTGATCAACAAATCCCCAAATATAGTCAGAGAATGAACCGTATTTTTCCTTGATTTGTAGATAGGCTTTAGCATTTGTCACCACACTAGCAATTTTTAATTTATTGCGCACGATTCGTGTGTCTTGCTGTAATGCCTGTAGCTTGTCCTCTGTATAATGTATAATTTTTTCCACATCGAATTGATCAAATGCCTCACGGTAGCCTTCACGCTTTTGTAAAATCGTCCACCAGCTTAGCCCTGCCTGTGCTCCCTCTAGACAAAGCATTTCAAATAAATGCTGATCATCATAGACTGGCACTCCCCACTCCTTGTCATGGTATGCCACATACAAAGGCTCATCTAACTTGACCCAATCACATCTTTTCATTTTATTCCCTCCATTTTATGTATCTCTTACTTAATGGCTGTCATACAGAGCCACCCTTTACTCGATTTTTCCGTAACATAGACTGTTTGAAAACCTGTACGTTCTAATAATTGCTTCATAGCAGCTGGTGTTTGATAAGCTTCCATATGGTAATTCATTTTATATAGCTCTGCTATAATAATAAATTTTCCTCCGTTTTTCAGCACCCGCCATACTTCCTTGACATCCTGTTCTAATGATGGCCAAAAATAATGTGTTTGAAAGGCTGTAATGGCATCAAAAAATTGATCCTCGTATGGGATGCTTGTCACACTCGCCTCTTTAACCACTACTTTGCCACTGGCGACATGTGCTTCATTCAGCTTGATGGATTCCTTCACTGCCTGCTCAGAAATATCTATACCATAGATTATACCATTTGGATTCAAATTGGATAGAATTTGAAGCGTTTTTCCGCCCCCGCATCCAATGTCTAACACACAATCCCCATCATTGATGGCGCCTTGCCGAATGAGCCATGCATACATACCTCGATGGGCAATATTCATTATCCGTAGCATCCATGAGCCAATCCAGCCATTAGGTTTTTTCGCTTGTTCAATTAACGTTTGTAAGAGTGACATTCAGTAGATTCCCCCTTTTTCAGTACTGGTGTTAAAATAGAAAATGTAACATTAGTGGAAGCTCTTACTAGTTTGTACGTGCTAAAAATCGTTTCGTTTCATTTTTTTCCAGGGGGGATTGTATGATCAAACAAGCAACACAACCGGATGCTCTAGCAACAGCCACATTAGCCTTACTGCTTTGGCCCAATCATTCACTAGAGGCATTTGCCGAACAGATGGCTCAGCTCTTAAAGGAAGACAACGCCGCTATTTTTCTAGCCTATGACCAGGCTAAAGCCATTGGATTTGCTCAATGCCAATTGCGAACGGATTATGTAGAAGGTACTAACTCTAGCCCTGTAGGTTATTTAGAAGGTCTTTTCGTCATGGCAGATTATCGACAGCAAGGCTATGCAAGACAGCTTGTAGCGCACTGTGAGCAATGGGCAAAGAACAAAGGCTGTCAAGCATTTGCTAGTGACTGTGAATGGCATAATGAAGAAAGTTTACGCGTCCATCTACAACTCGGTTTTACAGAAGCCAATCGCATTATCTGCTTCACAAAAAAATTATAAAAATGGCTGACAAAAAAATCACAGGTGCTTTGTGTAGCTCACCTGTGATTTTTCGATACTTTTTAGTTTAGATATGTATTGTTGGAAATATTTCGTTCGCGCTCATCTATGATTAAATGGATCATTAATGCGAGTTGTTGTTCGATTCGCATATTGTTTAAATGTAAGATATCAGCAATCACATTCTTTTGCTTTTCTGCTAACTCAATCCCCTCTAGCAGCAACATAATTTCTTCCTTTGTCAGCCCAAACATACACATATCACCCCAATATCTCTGTCATTTTATTATTGTAAAATCATTACACACATTTCTCAAATAACGTATAATTATCTTATCACATGAACCATTTTTACTAATTATAGGATAAAACATCGTAAATAATCAATCTCTTATCGATTATTACTTAATAATTTTTTTACATTTTATTTATACTTTATTATTTTTATCATAACTTTTACAAGGAATTGTATAGCTTTTCCATTAAAATATTCAAAATATTACAGAAATCGCAGGATGACATCTATTCTATTATAAAAATAATCATGCATTTTGTCGAATTATCGTGTTCTTTTGCACAAACTCAAGGTTTTTCAACTGTGCAAACATATTCCTTTACCCACTTTTCACATGAATAAAACCTATTTTCTCCATTCCATAAAAAAAGTAATTTCAAAATTGAAACTACTTATCTTATTTGTATAATCGGCTTTTATATTATTTTTTTAATATCATGTTTCGGGATTTCTATCTTATGGTCTTTCATCACCTGCATACCCTCAATTGAGGAAACCTTGGACGCTGCATCCTTTTGCCATGTCCCTGTATGAACTTGCCCTTGCACAAATAATTGACTATTTTCCTGGACCACAGCTGGAGCCTTTACTGCATGAATATCCGTATGACGCATCTCCATTAATGATTTATTGGACAATGCTAAAAATGGTCGAGCTGCCTCATCCACCGTACAATGTTCAATACGTCCCATTGATTGATCTGACCAAATCATGGCATAAGGACTTTCTTGACCGTCTTTAAAATAGCTATGGGCTACTTCAAAAATGGCATCAATACAAGTAATGCCATTTCCTTGCATTTGTTCAAAGGTACAATACTGTGTAAACAAACGGGCATTGTTTATATAGATGTGATGGCTTTGCAGCTCTCGAATCATTGTATGTTGCATCATAATCTTGGCATGATCATTGCCATAAATACCACCCGATTGTCCAAATTGAATGGTAGATTGACGAAGCTGAAGTCCACTGGCATCCACAATGATATGGAATTGCTGATGATTTTGAATTTGACATTCCGTCAACGAAACATCTGCTTCGTCGACAATCGCTACACCCACAGCCATGCCATTTCGGATGTGGCATTTACGAAATTCTACCTGGCTATTTTCAATCAAAATCTGTGCCTTCACATGTCGATAAAATTGACAATCATATAACTTCGCTTCCGTTTTTTCACCAAGGTAAAGACCGTGACCTTGCCCATCTGAAAAGATTGAATCAGCGATCATTAGCTCACTGCGGTGGACAACCATATTCGTATCGAGATGCTCTTTTATTTCACAGCCATCCATCCGCAAAGTTGTGCCATCAAATAGCTGAATTCCTACCCCTTGCCCCTGATGAACCAGACAATTCGTCATAGCCATTTCACTCGCTGCTGCAATAATTTGGGCCTTGGCATGCCCATGAATCTCACAATCCTCCAGCACCATCTTCACATGACGAATGGCAAAAATACCATGCTTTTTCCCCTCCAGCAGCATACAATTCGTCAACGTCAGCTCACAATTTTGGGCAATGATTTGGGCCTTCACATGATGCTCAAATGTCGTGTCAACGAGGATCACACTTGAACCATTTGCCACCCGCAGCCCAAAATGATTTAGCGATGTCGCCAGCACAGCACAATTTTTCATCAGCAAACTACCATAGCTCACCATCATCTGTGTCCGAATCAATTGCTCCTCAATAATACAGTTTTCTAACTGTAAATCCCCTTTGATATATAGCCCTTGACCTTGCCGAAACCGTAAATTCCGCATATCCACATGGGTTTGATAGCGAATAAAAACGCCACCCTTGATGGTCACATTCCCAACCCCATACAACGTCAGCCGCTTGGAAATATCCAAGCTCTCCTCATAAATCCCATCCCGAATCTCAATCATATCACCAGGCATTGCCTCTTCAATTGCCTGCCCGATACTTTGATACCGATGCATAATACTCCTCTTCACCACAAGTACAGCCATTTGCACACTCCTTAGCCTAAAAAATGATCGTACCCTATTTATATACCGAACATGCTTAGGGTTATTCAATTTTGTGCAAAATTGCTGCAATATGCATGCATTCACATGAAAGGTTTGACATTTTAATGAATGTGTACGGTTTTGGGGAATAAAAAATGAACAGCGATTGTAGGCGCTGTTCATTTTTATAGGGTAAGGATATTTTAGTTTTAATAACTAATCAACTTCTATAGACCTTCAATTTTATTCCACTTAGTTAGTGTAAAACGTTTACAGGCAAACGGCTACACCGAGCAAATTCGTGATTTATATTCCACTTAGTTAATGTAAAACCTGGGGGGAGTGCAAAGTATCCAGTTCCGTAGTAAGTTTATATTCCACTTAGTTAATGTAAAACTGCAATAGAAATATCAATAGCCTCTTTCGTACCGTCGTTTATATTCCACTTAGTTAATGTAAAACGTAGAAATTCTAACTGAAAATAATAAAGACGAATAGTAGGTTTATATTCCACTTAGTTAATGTAAAACCAGCATCCGTGTTATTGTAGCCGTATGAAGAAGCATAGTTTATATTCCACTTAGTTAATGTAAAACAGTAACAAGCGCATTAATGACCGTCATATTGATGTCATTTATATTCCACTTAGTTAATGTAAAACCGCGATGAAAATAATGATACAGACGCAGACGAATACAATTTATATTCCACTTAGTTAATGTAAAACCCGTGGCCGATAAAGATGATGTTCAGAAGATAGCCAGATTTATATTCCACTTAGTTAATGTAAAACGATATGTTGACAATCGGGAACGATATAGATTATTAATTTATATTCCACTTAGTTAATGTAAAACTGAATAAAAAAGTGGTTTCGAGTGGTGGTCTTAGATTTATATTCCACTTAGTTAATGTAAAACTTACAGCTGCTAATATGGGTAATTTGACAATGTATACATTTATATTCCACTTAGTTAATGTAAAACATAGTGCGCCAGAGATACCTGTTAGAGAAGACCCTACATTTATATTCCACTTAGTTAATGTAAAACTGTTTACTTGTTTAGACTACGATTCCAGTGTTTCTGTATTTATATTCCACTTAGTTAATGTAAAACTTCACGATCCGAGTAAAGACGTGTTGTGTAATAACCATTTATATTCCACTTAGTTAATGTAAAACTTAGACAGCTTGTACAACTTCACTCACCCCTTTAATATTTATATTCCACTTAGTTAATGTAAAACGAAAAACACCTAAACCGCTGGCAACTCTCCCCATCAATTTATATTCCACTTAGTTAATGTAAAACGTAGATTGCTAGCCCCATCAAGCAACCAACAATTTATTTATATTCCACTTAGTTAATGTAAAACAGTGTTTTGGTTGCTAACTCACCTAATTTTCGATTATTTATATTCCACTTAGTTAATGTAAAACGCTCTGCCGCGATGTCAAAAGTGAGCACTCGATATTATTTATATTCCACTTAGTTAATGTAAAACGAGGACAAAGATGCAATTAACTCAAAAATACCTTCATTTATATTCCACTTAGTTAATGTAAAACTGTTCGGTCAAGGTGTTAATCCGTCACCAGACATTATATTTATATTCCACTTAGTTAATGTAAAACCACTTTCATGAGTCTTGCCTGCTGCCGGATAGATAATTTATATTCCACTTAGTTAATGTAAAACCTGGATGAAAGTATTGTATCTTTGAATGACCAACTAATTTATATTCCACTTAGTTAATGTAAAACTGTAGTAGAAGATGATGGAGGAAAACACATTCAAGATTTATATTCCACTTAGTTAATGTAAAACGCAAGTCGAGCAATACACCGACGAGGAAATGAAAGCCATTTATATTCCACTTAGTTAATGTAAAACTGCTTCCAATGCTTTACTAACAACAGTATCGTCTTCATTTATATTCCACTTAGTTAATGTAAAACTGATCGCAGCAGGTGCAAAAGTGATAGGACAAACACATTTATATTCCACTTAGTTAATGTAAAACCCTCCTTTATCATACTCAAAAAAGCCTTATTTTTCAACGCTTTAACAGGTTGTGCGTTGTGATCAATATGGTATATTTGCAGTCAATCTGTGATTCAAAAATTTGTCTTTGCAATCAAAGTGCCTTAAAGCTAGATATGATATGCTTGGAAGGGATATTATGTTGTAAAATGATTCACTGCAATCTACAAAAAAGAGAGAATTTGTTGTATTGAAATTGGATGAAGCACCTTGAATGCAATGGATTCTCTCTTTATTTGACCAATCATTTGATAATATAATAGTTGACTATAGAAACATGCTCTCAAAATCTTTCTCGACTCCATACACAGTTTTTTTCATGTTTTTTGGATTGGCAATTCGGTAAACATAAATCGAATCAATATTCGGATTAGCCTTTGTTGCTAATTCAGCTAGGCATTGTTTTAAAAGTCCTTCTGTAATTTCTCCTTCAAATAAGGAGTTTTGTGTCCACGTTAAATATTTTTTCAATACTTTATGGACTTTCCCCACTCGTTTTACATCCACATCATACGCAATCAGCACATACATGTTACCACCACGCTTTCAATGCTTTATAATCTTCATCACCAATCAGATGTTTAATTAATTTATAACATTCTAGACGAATTAAAAATCGGTAAGAGGTTTGTCTGTTTAATTTTCGATGTTTAATGGTTGTGCTCATTCGTTTTTCGAACTCAGCAATAAAAATTTTACGTCCTGTTTCGTTTAATAAGCAAATATGTTCTTCGATATATTCAAAATGTTCCGCACGAATCATCTTTTTGTTAATTAACATAAAAATTAAATTATCCATTAACAACGGCTTGAAGATTTCTGCAATATCCAGTGATAGGGAAAATCTTCGTGAGCCTGGTTCATGTAAATAACTAATTGTTGGGTTTAATTGCGTTTTGTACATTTCAGATAATACAGCTGTATACATTAAACTATTGCCAAATGAAATAAGTGCATTAATTGGATTTGTAGGCGGACGCTTTTCCCTCTTTGAAAATTGAAAATCAGGATTTTTAATAATTGCATTAAAGCATTGATAGTAAGTAAAGCGAATTTTCCCTCAATGCCCATTAAGGTTTGTATATCCGTAGCATCTGCAACTTGTTTCTTTAGTTGCGTTATTTCATCGATGAATGGCTCTACCTCATCTTTGTAGCGACGAATATTGCGTAACATATGATGAATAGCACTATAGACAAATTGTTGTGCAATATACAACCTTTTATTCAAATCAAGTACATGAGCTGCTTGCTGGACATCAACAAAGCCCGCCACTTTTTTTCGTCTAGGTGTGTAACTACCTGAATAGTAGCCGTAGTAATTATAAAAATGGATATTCACATCTTTTTGATTCATCAAATTAAAAAAAGAGGTGTTAAAGTCCATTTCCGCAAATACATGTAGATTTTCTGTATTTTCTATTGGTAATGTTTTTTTCGTACCATCTTCGAATACTAAATAAATAGTAGAATCTTTTCTTTGGATCCTTCCGTTATTAAATAAATATACATTTTTCATTCCTCTTCACCTACCCAGCAAAATGAATAGTAAGCACATTTTGTACAATATCTTAATTTTTTCTTCTTAGGAGGCTTGTCTAGCTGAATAATTTGTTGGATTTGGGCTAACCATTTAGGGATGGCCTCTCTATCCTCTTCCGTTAATTCAATTTCATCAACACGTTTTTCTTTTGGATAATGTATTTTGCCTTTTCGATATATCCCCATTTGCTCAAGTACGAATAAATAATATAGAATCTGCGCCTTATCAGCCTGTCCCATTTTACTACTAGATTTCACTTCTCCTACATAATGCTTGTCCATCATATCAATGCGAATTAAATTTTCTATCAAAACTTCTTTTGACTTTTGGCGTTGATAGGACGTATCGTGCAATACTTTCCCTTGTTGTACTTTATCGTCCTCATCCTCAAAGCCAAGTTGATGTGAATGTAACCATAGCTTGCGCTCGCATACTTTCAAATATTGGACTTGCAAACCAGTTGCCTTTAAATCGTCCCATTGCATATGCTTTCACCCCTTGTATGGTATTTTCCATAATTATTGAAAGAAGGCATCTACATCATTTGCAAAAATTAAGCCGAATTCCTCTGTATATTGATAGGTCACAACTGGATATTCTGTATAGCGATCAACTCTAATTGTTGAAGTAACCTCTCCATTTTTTCGTTTTCTTGCATTATCATATGCCCAAGTTGCGATAGGCACTGTAAATTTTTGCAATTCAATTAACAAATTAATCTTCGTCTGCCATGCCAATCTTTTAGATAATTCATTCTTTATATTCTCTATTTCGAATTCATTTTCCCTATAAACGCCATATGGTATCACCAATTGATTTTGAATATCTCTTAAAGTTGGCTTATTCTCCTCTTGATAAGGTAATAAATCCTCATACCAAGCTAATGTTTCATCGAATGTTTGAATATATTCGCACTCTGCTCCTAAAGCTTCTCTACTATACACTTGCTCCACAATCTCCATTTTAATTTTCTCATCCATTAGCTGATTGTTATATTGCAGTAGCACTTCCTTGGATTTAGAAAAAATTGTAAAATCAACAACAGATTTTTTGTTGTTTGCAATACCTGATGGCAATGGATCGCCTGTAAAAACGTAAATATTCGGTATGTTTTTTACATAATCTCGCGTTCGATAAATACGCCCCATCCGTTGAAATAAACCTGATGCCTCCGAAAGCTCAGTAAATAAAATATCAAAATCAATATCAACGCTTGCCTCTACTAACTGTGTTGTAATCCATATTCCCGTTTTTAGGCAATCTTTGTTTCCTAATGCTAAAATCGCATCTTCCTTTTCTTGACGGTGCTTGCTAATAAAACGGCTGTGCAAAAGAGAAGCCTTAATCCCTGTTTCTTCAAATTCTTTATATAATTGCTGGGCTTTCGTCACCGTATTTACAATGATTAATACCTTTTGTTCCATTGGATGCTTTAAAATTTCTTCTAGCGTTAAATCCTTTTCAACGATTTGCATAAAATGACGCTGAATCGGCTGATTATTGCCATTGAATTTTAAAAATGGGTCTTCTCGTTTTTCAAACGGCACTTCCAATCGTTTTAACGCTTCTATGAAAAGTGGTGGTAATGTGGCAGTCATAATTAAAAACTTACCGCCTATATCCGTAATATACTTCAACCCTAATACGATAAAGGCAGCTAATCTTGCGCTGTACATTTGAATTTCATCAATGATAATTTTGCTATAGGCTAATGTGGCAAGTTTCATTTCAAAGCCTGGATATAACCCGACAAAATCAATAATTTGATCGATCGTTGTTACTGTAAGCGGCATAGATAGATTTTTCGCATGTGTGATTGTTATTAGATCAAGGTCTTGCTCATCCACACGTTTGACATATTCAGCATGCATATCACTATGAAGTAATCCTGTATTCTGCTTGTTGCAGCCAATTTCATTAATCAATCGGTCATAAATCGCATTGATGGACACTTTTAATGGCAGTGTAAAAATGCCTTTGTCATCACCCAGCCACCAAAGTGCAGCTTCTGTTTTCCCAATACCTGTTGACGCAATGACTACATGATTATCTTGTTGTCGAGCATATAGATAGTCTTGTAACTTATTCCGAGTGCGATTTTTATCACTAAAATATGTTTCCATCTTTTGTGGCAAATCATCAAGAGGAATTTCAACTTCATAATTTCCACTTGCTGCATAATCCAACTTATTTAATAAGCCCTTTATTCGGACGAATCGATAAAGATGCTCACGGTTTCTAAGAAATTTTCGATCGGTAAATTTTCGATAATCAAATTTAGGTTCCTCACGAATATTAAAATCACCATTTAATAGCGGCACATATTTTTGTAAATCCTTTTCAATCTCATCACCACTCTCGTACATATTTTGCTCTGCCCGTTCGTGGTGATAATAAACAGCTAAAATTAATATCTTAGCATCCTCTTTACCATATTGGGTGATTAGATTTTTAATCGGCATAAATGCACAACTTAAGTAATTGTGAGGAATTTCATCTATTTCAGGAAATAAATCAACTATATGCTCTTCCATTGTGCGTACTTTATTCTGAAATTTGGTATTTGCCTTCCCTAAATCGTGGTACTTCACCGCTTGTAATAAAATGTCCCAATCTTTCTTTGACAAGGCATTTGGATAAATTTCACGAAATGTTTCCCATCTATTAATTAAATGGTTCGTATGCTCAATAATCGTTTGTGCGGCGGATGTTTTTGTTGCAGATTTTGCTAGTAGCTTTTCAAACATCTACTAACCTCCTTATAAAAAAAAGAATGGAGAACATTCCCCACTCTTATACTAAAAATACGGTATAGCCATCTTTATCGAAAAGCATTTTTTCATATGCAGCAAGATAGTTAGTCGAAGAAGCTGGCACATGGGAAACAACCACTTTTTCCCACTGACGAATGTGCTTTCCTTTAGCAATTTCTAATAATTTATAAGTTTTATTTAAACGATAGGATGTACCGACTTTTCCATAAATATCACTCTTGGTCATCGATTGCGGAATAAAAATATCAAAATTAACTTCCTTGTCTTCTTCCATTTCTTGAATCTCTATTTCTACTTCCTTCACCACATTAATCTGTAATAAATCCTCGCGTCTACCAAGTGATAAATATTCAGCAGGTGATTTTAGTGCGTCGATAATGATTGGAATGTATTGCTTGTCCTCTGGTACAATATGCAATACTAGTTCGACATCTACTAATAGCTCTGTTGTGGAAACACCCCGTATAATCCCATGTGCTTTTCCATCTGATAACTCCACTTTCAACTGATGGCGGCCTTGCTTATACGAACTACCAGCAAACTCATAGCGCGTCCATAAATCATTGACCTTTGCATGATATTTCCCCTGAATACTCACCTGCATTGGCACATAACTTGTAAAGCCACATGCCGCATGCACCATGCCAATAACAGTCGAGTACGGGGGCAGTGGATATGATTCCTTTAATTGAAAACTCGTAGGCTTTTTGTAGTTCACTAGGTTCTGATAAGCCTCAATCCGAATCCCCTTCATATGTTCACCTGCTTACTTATAATAGTCTGATACAGCCTGCTCTAACTGCGCGAAGAAGTCTGCCATTGGTTTGGCTTGTAAACTTTGCTCAATTTCCTCGTCGTTTGCTAATAATCCTTTGACTAAGCCAACATGTGTATGTTGTTGAATATGTGAATCCAATGCTAAAATTCCCTCAACCGTTGCAACGGCAAGCTTATTATTTTGAAGCTTTAACCGATTTTCGAAAAATGGATTTTTTAAATCATAGACACCACCGATCGCAAAAATTGGCGCTAAATTCTCTCGACGCCCTTTTATATCGCGATATAAAAATTTTAATGTACGTAATAAAGAAATCACACGCTCAGCACGTTTCTCTAATGGAATTTCGATTTGATCGTTTGTATCAATCCCAATCTTATCTAAATCCACCGTCAGTGTGTAAGCATAAAAGGATTTATGAATTTCACTTTGTGCAATATTTCCACCTCTTAATTCCTCATTAGCCGTTGCACTTTTATGGCGGTCAAACAACCCTTTATTCGTTAAAAATTCTAAATCTGTATTATAACTTTCCAATGCGACAGCATTGGATAAGCGTACCACGGCAGCACGAGTTTTCGTTGGCTTTACCGTTTTCATATAGCCGAACAAATCAATTTCAGGATAATCTGCGATTGTTGCCTCTGGGTGAAATTGAATAACGGAGCCATCCATACCCAATGGCGTATGATTGATATCCATTTGATCGACAATGTTATAACGCAATGCTTGACGTGAAATATACGTGTACACTTCATGATCTCCACGGGAAATTTTTTTCAAAGAAGCAACGTTCCCAACACCCTCACCATAGTTGGCACTTTCTGCTTCAACTATCATACTGACTGTTAATCCTTTTTTATTCATTTACTTGCTCCTCCTTTGCCATATCCTCTTTTTCGAAATCTTTTCCATTTAATCCTATTAAAAATGCGTAGCCAATTGTTTGGAATTTTTCAATATCACTTAGTGTTGTTGTGAAAAATATGGGTATACCTAATTTTTCATGGCGTTTGTAGCTATACGCCTGTACAATTGTTTCCATAAATTTATTAGGATTTTTTACTTTTAACGCATTTAACAAACGGTGCGAAATAGCATTTAATTTTGTTTCTTGACCTCGATATACTTTTCTTAATTCGTAGCCGCTAATCCGAATACTTCTTAACTCTTTATCTGTCATATAATGTGAACCTCCCTTTAACCCATGATTTGAAATTTTCAGAATTTTGTAGATAGAAAAAGTATCCGCATATTTATCATCGATTACTAAACGTATTAAACGATAGAGTAAATCACTAAAACGCTGTCCATTATAAAAACGTCGAATAACTTCTTGATAGAGGCTTATATAGTCTCCTTTTTCCTTAACAAATTTCCCCGTCAAGTAATGGAAGTCATTCCGGCTATCATATAGCTGCTGTGCTTTGTCACGGGATAACATATTGAATGTATAAGGTCTGGATTCATTATTTTTGTCATATTTAACAATCTGGATATTATCAATTTCTACATTCTTCTTGTTTTCTGCGTGTTGATACATTTCATTGATAATTTTTGAATAGGCCATTTCCTCCAGCTTATCGCGTGTGTATTCTTCTCCTCTATCATTGCGCAACTGGATTTTATTGTAAGCTAATAACTCGACAATGGATTGATTGCTATTGATAAAGAGACCTATCCCATTTTTCAATGTGAAACCTAATGGTAGACAACTATACACAATATTACAGATTGGACAAATAAATAAATTGCGCTGATGATTCCAATAATGCGAGGACTTTCTTGCCCCATCAACCCCTAAATTTTGTACCCAAGTAAGATCAAATGCCTCTGAGATAGACTTCATTTTATTGTCACAGCACGCACATGCTAATTTATTTTTTTCGTACTTTTTTTCATCTTTCTTTGACGTTAGAAAATCTTGAGCAGGTTTGATGAAGTAATTAAAATATTCATCATAGAGATCCTTTTTACTCGCATTGCTATTTAGAAAGGAAACATTGGACCAAAAACTTTGAATAACTTGATATGTAAGGACACGTGGGATGATAGATCGCTTTGCATCCTTATGCTTTAAATGCTCGACAATTTGTAGTAATGCGTCCACAGCATCTACAATTTGCGGCTGTATTTGTTCCAAGGTTTCTTTTTTCCTCTGTGTTACCTTTTTTAAACTTTTCGCAGCCTCCAAAAAATCAAATGGAATCGCAGAAAGAAATGGATAGACATTCTTATAACTATTCGATGACAGCCAGTACTTCACTTTTTCAATATGGGCATTGAGCCGTTCTAAGTTTTTTTCATCTCCAATATCAGTTTTCGCTCTTAATAAAAATTCAACAATATTAGGATTAGTCATTTTATAGTAATTTGTTTCATGTCCATATTGAGCAGATAAATAGGCAAAATAATGTTCTTCAAAGTTCGTTAAATTGCTTTCTGGAAAACTAATAGTCTGATGATCGCTCTTACTATACTCTAGTTTTGCATAGTCAAATACACGGCAAAGTCCCAAAATACTTGCATTGTAAATTGTTTCATCTAACTGTAGTTCAATCATTCACTTCACCTCCTATTCATTCACCATTTCAATACAGCCTAGCATTTGTGATCTTCTAAAACCGATACCCGTCTGTGTTAATAAAGCTAAATCTTCTGGATGTCCTCCTAGTACAAAACTTCCCTCAAAACCATTCAAATAAAGAATTCCTTTTTCATTTAAATTTTTAAACTTGTCATGCTTTAACTGCACAACTTTTTTATGCATCATGACTGGTGTAAAAACAAGTGGCTCATGTAATGTTCGCCCAGCAACAGATTTTAGGCATTCATTCGCCGCATAATTCAATTCCTTCTCGTAATTAGGATCATCAATATTTAAATATTGATTGTTTTTATCTTTAATAATGATGGTGCTGTTTGTTTTAAATAGAGCTTGAGATTTTGTAGGCAATTTTTCAGATAAAAATTTAACATGCTTAATGTGTACGGTGTATGACTTATATTGCATTTGCTGATGCTCAAGTAAGCCATTATAAAGTGTTATCATAAAATTTATATCAGAAGAAGAAATGGTCATACGAATGTCTTGATGGATGATAAATTCATCACCTTCTAGCGTATAACCATTTAAATAAATCGCTCCTGTGAAAGGACGCATCGCCTTGTTAGCTTGATGTTCCTCAAAGCTATACAAACTTTCCTTTAATTCTGGATTGAACGAAGATAGTCCAGCTTTAACTATACTCCCAGCTAAAAAGTGATAATGCTTAGGTATTTTCTCCGCTTCCATAGTAATCTGCAACTTCATCTGGCTTCACCTCCTTTTTATTTTCGTAGCCTACTCGCAAATATAATTTAATTAAATTTAGGGGGATTCGTGAGTAGGCTTACATTTATATTAATTTGTTTTTTATAACAAGTCAATATTATTTGAAAATTACAACTTATATTGAAACTATATAGGATTAAAATATAATTTGGGATTTTATTCTTATTTAATTCCTTCTCTATTCTTGATAAGATAGAAAAGTCTCGTTTAACTAAGTGGAATTTAAATATATATTTTCAAATAAGGTTTAATTTTTCAGAGAATTATCTCATTTTATATTAACTATGTGGAAATTTACTTACTCCAACTTCTTACTTTCTTTAAAAAAGACAGCAAAAGAGCCTACTTGAGACTAATTCGAGTAGGTTTTTTACTTAGCTGATTACGATTAGTGATTCTAACTAAACTTCATTTAACTTCCTGTACCCTCTTCAACTACATCTAATAAAAAACTCACAGTAACTAGTAGCAACCAAGAGCCTATATCCCTCCCCAAATATGAAATTCACATTGAAGGGTAAAAGCACTAAGTATACGCCGATTTCTCATGATGGGGAGGTAACACGAGTAAGGCAAATTTATAAAGCATGAAAATATTTAACGTAGAAACAAAACCCCCTATGAGCATGTGCTCGTCATGAACTATTACTTGAATGGAACGGATTCTCCCCTCTTTATATAAAATTGCAGTGAATCATTTTACAGCATTAAATCCCTTCAAAGCTTCCCATGCCGAGCGTTGAGGCACTTGAATGACAAAGGAAAATTTCTGGACTACCGATTGACTGCAAAAAAATGATATTGGTCGCAACATACAACCCGATAAAGCGTTGAAAAATAAGGTTTTTTTGATTATGATTAAGGTGAGTTTTTCATTAACTAAGTGGAATTTAAATGATGCGTTTACTGGCATGTTAGTCCTTCGAGGTAAAGTTTTTCATTAACTAAGTGGAATTTAAATTGCATCATAGGTTTGTTGCCATTCATCTCGTAATCGTTTTTCATTAACTAAGTGGAATTTAAATTTAATCACATCATGTTTAATAGGTTCTGAACTAGCAGTTTTTCATTAACTAAGTGGAATTTAAATTCTTTTTTGAGCTTAGAGACGTTAAAGAATAAGCTTCGTTTTTCATTAACTAAGTGGAATTTAAATTATAATTCACCAACGACTACCTCACCGCGTTCTGGTTTTTCATTAACTAAGTGGAATTTAAATTATCGATAGCGATTTGATCAAGTACACGCACAACTTGGTTTTTCATTAACTAAGTGGAATTTAAATATTTGTTTTCATTTCGCTTAAACTCTCGACCGTGTATGTTTTTCATTAACTAAGTGGAATTTAAATCTCCATGAATAACATCAATGCATCAACGTCCGCGCGTTTTTCATTAACTAAGTGGAATTTAAATTTGCTATAAGCAGCTGCTACAGCTTTAATAGTGGCGTTTTTCATTAACTAAGTGGAATTTAAAGTGTAGGTTGAACGATAGCATTAACAGGTACTGTAGAGTTTTTCATTAACTAAGTGGAATTTAAAGAGTGCTCGCCCTAGCGCGATCGCTTTTCCAATATGGTTTTTCATTAACTAAGTGGAATTTAAAGTGTCATAAAACAATTCGTGCGTTTTGCCTGGTATGTTGTTTTTCATTAACTAAGTGGATTTTAAAGAACGTATGACTTCACTTATCGTAACGTATTCTTAAGTTTTTCATTAACTAAGTGGAATTTAAATAAATTTAATATTGCAAGCTTCAGCTGAAATAGGAAAAGTTTTTCATTAACTAAGTGGAATTTAAATCAAGGATTTGAAAATGATAACAGGGCATGGCAAAAAGGTTTTTCATTAACTAAGTGGATTTTAAATATGGATATTGTGCGAAGTGCTATAGTACGAGCTTCGTTTTTCATTAACTAAGTGGATTTTAAATAAAGAAACGAGTCTTTTCTTTAAATATTTGAATCACAGTTTTTCATTAACTAAGTGGGTTTTAAATCAGAATAGGATAGGAAGATATTGTCCAACTGACGATATTTTTTATTACCTAAGCGGAATTTAAATCCTTAAAATTTTTTAAATCCTTAAAATTTATTGTATAAATAAAATTCCCTGTTAAAAAAACCAACAATAACCGAATTTCCTCGATCATTGCTGGTTCTTAAAATTTGCTTTATTTTTTTCGTTTCACAAAAACAATAGCAAAAATGGCTGCTAGAACTACTAGGATGGCAATCATCCATACTGTATTTGAGTTGGATGTAGTGTCATCTGCTGCGGCTGTTTGTTG
Organism: Lysinibacillus sp. FSL L8-0126; assembly: GCF_038630385.1. NCBI lineage: Bacteria > Bacillati > Bacillota > Bacilli > Caryophanales > Bacillaceae > Lysinibacillus > Lysinibacillus sp. FSL L8-0126. The sequence continues at coordinate 4,159,600 of NZ_CP152028.1, forward strand.
TTCTTTTGGTGTGGCATTCGCTGACTGCACTTCTTTGGCGTCCTCTTTTGCTACTTGTGCGGAGCTAATTTGCACATATTGTAGAGTAGCTTCATTCGAGGCTGCTGCTTCGTGTTCATGGCTGTCGCCGTGCCCCTCTGCATGATCCCCGTGACTTTCTTCTTGACCACCGTCATGACCATGATGATGATCTCCTGCTGTTGTGAAAATAGAGCGTTCCAGTTGTTGACCTACCCAGTTTTTGGCATCTGTTGAATCAGCAAAGATGCGCGGGTGTCCTGACAGCATGTATGTTTTACCACCAATGATGAGCCCTGTTTCGTCACCTGTTACGACATCTTCAATAGTACCTGTTGGTCCTTCTGCAAAGCCGCCCATTTGAATAAGCGTATGACCACCCATATCAAATGTTAGGTTCTCTGTTAAGAACGCAATGTACTCCTCTTTTGTCATGGTTGCATCTGGATTCGCTAGTTCTAGTTTATGATGAAAAAGGGCAGTATTAATTTCTTTGTACGTAAGGTCCCCCTCTAAGGAAGAAACGTAATCCTCTTTTTGTGCTGCTTGTGCTAGCTCATCTACAGTCGATCCTGCTAGGCCAAAGAAGCCACCTACCCAGCCTGCAAAATCCTTGCGTGATAAGTTGTCTGTTGGGTTTAAAGCCATATCTTTGCCATTGTACCCAAGAAGCCCAATACTGTGTAATACCATAATGTCCTGAATATTGGAGGCTGTTTCAGGGACATCTGTGAATAGTGTACTTTTATCCATCGTATGGGCATAGGCAACTGGTGCCATGAATAAAGTACTCATTAATAATAAAAGTAAATATTTTCTCAAAATGATTCCACCTTCCAATGCAATAGTATACAGCGTAAATGTGTTGGAAGTTTGAAATCAAGCGCAATTTTCTATAGTTTGAAGCGACGAATGAGGCCATTTAATTGTTCGGCCATTTCTGCTAAATGCTCGGCACTATGTTTCATTTCCTCCATAGAGCTTGCAGCCTGCTCAATGGTCGCCGATGTTTCCTGAATACCTGCCGCTGACTGCTCTGAGACAGCCGCAATATCATCGACAGATTGGTGAATCGTGACAGTATTGTGAACAACCCCGTGTAAATCGGAGGACATCCCATTAATGCTTGCTGCAATGGCATCGATCGCATCTGCAATACGATAGAATGTTGTATTGGTCGTGGCAATTTGCGCTGTGCCTTTTTCTACTTCTCCATAGCCCTGCTCTAATGAGGAGGTCACTGTACTTGAATCATCCTGAATAGCTCTTACGATAGCTGTAATATCATCAACGGAGAAGGCCACCTGCTCGGCTAATGCGCGAACCTCGTCGGCTACTACTGCAAAGCCCTTTCCTTGTTCCCCAGCTCGGGCCGCTTCAATCGCTGCGTTCAGTGCTAATAAATTTGTCTGTGCCGCAATATTTTGAATGACCGCTACAAGCTTAGAAATTTTTTGTGTTTGTTTACTGAAAACAGTTACTTGATCCACCGCGTCCTTTACCATCTGCTGAATCGCTTCCATTTGCTTTGTGGAAGAGGTCATGGCATCTCTACCTTCTTCTGTTAAAGCTTTGACTTCCTGCGAATATTGTTGAACGTCTTTACTGCCGTCATGAACAGTCGTTACTTTGACAGCAAAGTCGTTTATGGAGGAAGCGACATCTGCTGCATGGTTTGCCTGTCGTTCTGTACCGCTGGCGATTTCTGTAACAGTATGGGCAACTTGTTCTGTACCTGCTTTTACCTCCGTGGTTGACTGCAAAAGCTCCTCACTGTGAGCCGCTACCTCATCCGACACTGTTTGAATATGTTTCAAGAGTTGATTTAAAATATCTGCCATTGTGTTGGTCGCTTCCATCAACTGGCCCACTTCATCCTTTGATTGAATAGGTAAAGGGGGCTCGCTTAAATCCCCCTTCGTCATTCGTTGCATACGCTCTGTTAATGTAATAATGGGTCTTGAAATACCACGGGCACTTAGTAGTTCAATCATCACGGCTAGCAGGACAATGAAAATACCTACGACAATCGCAATTAGCTGTTTATTTTCACCAGCAGCAATCATGTCCGTGCCTACCTCATTAATGGCTTGCTTTCGTTGCGCCGCTAACCCTTCATAGCCCTCACGAATCGCGGTTGCCGTGTCATCCATTTTCGTTAAATTTTGGATAGCAAGCTCGGTTTGACCCTTGTCATATACTGCAAATACTTGTTGTTCAATATAACGATTCCATTCCTTTGCCATTTGCGCATATTTCCCGAATTCACCTGAGGTTGTGAGTGCTGATCGTTTTTCCTCGTTGTCGGCTGCCTTCGCCACATTATCTTGGAAAATCTCTTTATATCTTTCATTACCAGACAGTACATAGCCTCTAACTGCCGCTATTCTTAAATCGATTGTTTGTGCTTGCTCAAAATCTGCAATTAATAATTGTAATTCTTGCTGAACAATTTGTTCTGTCGCATTGTTGCTTTGTGTGATGGCATAATAGTTGTACGCAATGTAGCCTATCATGATGGCGATGACAATACTAAAGGAAAAAACAATGCGTCGACTGATTGTTTTGAACTTCATCTGCAAAAACTCCTTATTTTCCATATCTATTCCATAAATAGTAATCTACCATTTAACAAGAAGGATTGGTGGCTTTAGGAATTTTCACTAGATTTCCAGAAATAACTTGGTCAATATAGTGTTTTTTATAGCATCTTTCGTCTTGAGTATATTGGACTACAATCAATCCCAAGCATTAAACATAACGTCGCCAATCGTTTGGCTATTAAAATAAGCGATGTACTGCCATTCCGTCACTGATAAGCTATGTAAAGCCTGATCCTTTGATAGTAATGTCATAAGAGTAGTCGCTTCTAAGCATTTACGCATGGGGAAATATTTGTGTAGCCGAGGCTTTGATAAAAATGTAAAGGGAAGCTCCTCATCCTGCTTCGCAAACGCAATATAGGGCATATATCGATGATGAAGAATTGTCAGCTTCTCCCCATCTAAGTCCACCATTGCCTGCATGTAGACAAAGGGAGGTTCATCGATAAATTGTCTTACTTTTGCTCGCTGTTCACTTGTCACTAAATGGTACACCATTGACTGAAACGTACGCATATCCTGCTCGATTAAATGCTCGGCATCAAAACCAGTAATTCCTTTTGTTAAACGCAAACCATCACTCCTTTTTAGTTGACTCTATAAGGACCTTCTCGTTTGAACTAGTCATTTCCTGCCAATCTACCTTATTTCTTTCAATATGATAATCAATTTGTAAAAAAGGAATCCCCCATATCGTCATCCGATGCGAAGCGGTCAATGATGCCATTTTCTTTATGATGCTCCCCCTTGCTTTCTCCCCAGCCACTAACCTGTAAACCTGGTATGATCTTCGTTTCATAGGTAAAACGCTGTGGCTCCTCAGATGCTCTTTTCGGTATATATGTAATGGATGTAAACCGTAAATCCCATTGCTCATGCAGCTGAGGATTTTGTGTATAATCCCATGCTTTTTCTATAGGAGCATGGATGGCTATCTCGACATAAATAGGTTTTTTGCTCATAAACTCACTCCTTTTTTTCGATTAAACCACTATCATTATAGCAGTAAATTGCTAACCTTCTATTAAATGGGTATGCTTATTAAGTTTCTTCCTAAAAATAAAAAACTTGAATCGAAATGACGACTTGCCGAGTCTAATAGTCGAAAAGGAGGCGATTTTCATTACAACCACGCAACAATCTCTTGTAGCCTTAGCCCAACATGGCGATGAGCAAGCGTTTTATCAGCTTATTGAGCAGGAGCAGCATAAGCTTTATCGTATGGCTTATGTCTATGTACAAAATGAAAACGACGCCGTAGAAGTTTTTCAGCAAACGATTATTCGAGCCTTTGAGGGCTTAGCACAATTAAAGGAGCCGCACTATTTTACCACTTGGCTAACCCGCATTATGATCAATTGCTGTAAAACCTATATAGCCAAGAAAAAGAAGGTTCAGCTTGTCGAACCACAAACCTTAGAGGATTTAAAAAGTACATCTCCTACATATATCGAGGAAGAGCTGGATTTATGGCAGGCTCTTTGCCAGCTTGAGGAAAAGTATAAAACGGTGTTATTGCTACGATTTTATCAGGACTACTCCGTCAAGGATATTGCAGCGATTTTACAATGCCCTGAAGGCACCGTCAAAACACATATTCGCCGTGGCTTGCAAGCATTACGACAACAATTAAAGGGGGCATATCTTGATGAGTGGGTTCAATCCGTTGAAAGAAGTCATTAATGCAATACCCATCCCTGAAGGACGTTTAACGGAAGTGTTACGTGTTGAAGGGATGTCCAAAATTTATCAGCAAAAGCATCACACCGTGAACGCCTTAAAAAATATCCATTGCACCATTTATCAAGGAGAGATGGTGGCCATTATGGGGACAAGCGGCTCTGGTAAAAGTACCCTACTGAATATGATTAGTGCGATTGATGAACCAACAGACGGGGCATTATTTTTATTTGGTCAGGAGGCTCAGGATATATATCAAGAGCCCAAAGCATCGCAATTTCGTAAAGAAAATATCGGCTTTATCTTCCAATCCTTTCATCTGTTAAAAGATTTATCCGTGGAAGATAATATTGCACTCCCCCTTATTTTAAATGATGTTTCTAGTAAGGACATTAAAGTGCGCGTGCAGCACATGATGGAAAAACTGAAAATCGGCGCTTGGGCAAAGCATCGACCACATGAGCTATCAGGAGGACAAAAGCAACGGGTTGCTATTGCTCGTGCCATTATCGCAAATCCGCCTATTTTGCTAGCTGATGAGCCAACAGGAGCGCTGGACGTCAATACGACGGATGAGATATTGGAGTTGCTTGTTGAGCTTCAAAAAAAGAGTCAACAAACGATTTTACTTGTCACTCATGACCCTTATGTTGCTACCTATGCCAATCGGGTGTTGTTCTTCCATGACGGTGCGATTGTAGACTCCTATCAAAACCAGCGAAATGAAGAGGATTTGGATTGTATTTTAATGAAATTTAAGCAGGCTACGAGGGGGGAGCGATAATGTTTACAATGCGTGCCGTTGCCCTAAAACTTTTTCGTGCCGCTTGGACAAATGTCCTAACGAGTATTAGCATTATAACCATCTCCATTTGCCTTGTGATGACGATGAGTGTCTACGCTTTAAACGCCCATAATCAAATGAAGGCTGACATCCAAGCCTTGTACGGAGAAATGGATATAATGGTCGGCTATAATCCAGATCAACATCAGCTGTTAACGACACAACAAATAGAGTTACTTTCCAGCCTAGCAGGTGTCACCCAAGTGTCTAATGTATCTTTAGCTCACACAAAGGTTGAGCAAGAAAAAAGCACAACCTTTTATACCGTTGGCGTAGAAAATGATGACCTTGTGAAAAGCCGCTATCATTTCGAGATGAATCTTGGTCCGAACGATGCCATTATTTCAGAAAATGTGGCACGTATTTTCAAGAAGAACGTCGGAGACACCATTCATATTCAAACGAAGAATTTTATTGTCCGAGAAATTTTACCAACGATGAAAGGTACGGATAGCCCTAATATCATATTGTTGCCAAATACCATTGTGAAAACATGGATGAATAATAGTCAGCCACAAACTACTGGTATGTTTGCACTTATTAAAACAGAGGATGGCCTTGCTAAGGCAGTTGGCACAGAGATCAAGCAACTTGATGAAACTCTTCGTGTAGATGTCATGAGTGATTATGATTTGTTTAAAAGAAATTTACAAAGCTTAATGATTTTTATGATTGTCCTAGCTGTCTTTATTTTACTCATTGCAAGTGTTTTATTACTGTCCACTTTCCAGCTATTATTTTATAAAATTAAAGAACAGCTGATGATTTTACGTGCTCTCGGTGCATCAGTGCAGCAAGTTAGGCGCATTGTCAAACTACAATTATCACTTATTATTTGCTTTGGGGTTATGCTCGGAACAACGATGAGCTTACTGGTAATAAAAATTTGGCTACCACAATTGATTAGCCTCTTACATTTACCAAATGCTAGAACAGAGCTTCCTCTTCCTTTTGTGATTGTGATCGCACTTTCGAGCTTCTTGATTCTTCAGGTAATGACACAATGGCAAGTAGCAAAAAGTGCCAGATTATTGCCATTACAAATCGCAACAGACAATGAAAATTTACGTCTTCGTTGGACCAAATGGAAAACGATCATGGTCGGCATTGGAGGAATTATCGCTGTTTTGTTTTTGTTGCAAGCACAACTGACAGGAACAGGAAGCAATCAAGGAGCACTCTTGATTTTAATCGGAACGATCTTGATTTGTGGGATTTTACTGTTATTCATCCCCTATCTGTTTACAGCCCTCCTTCAGGTTGCATTAAAGCCGATTCGTGCAGTGTTTGGCAAGGAAGCCTATTTAGCGTGCCAGCAAGTCATGCCACAAGTACGCAAAAATAGGCCGATTGTGCTCAGCATTATTGGGTTAATGGTCATTTTAACCTTTGGTAGCTCGTTAATGAAAACGTTACAGCATAATGACCTAGCCTTCACCGAATCACAATACGAAACCGCTGTAAAAATCAATAATGAATTAAATGATCCAACCCTTACACCCGCAGTTATTAAGGAAATGGAGGCCTTGCCAAGCGTGCAGTATGCTTATGCACAAAGTAATAATGCGTACATTGCCCTGCAACTCGGCGATGAATGGCTACCAGAGAACTATACAACCATTGATATCGAGAAATTTGGACAATTAGGGAAGTTGCCAAAAATCGAGGGCCCTTTACAGGATGGACTGTTAGTGACAAAAAGCTTGGCGAATCGTCATCATTTATCGGTTGGTGATCGTATTACAATAGGCTCCTATGATGTTGCTGCACAGCAGGATCGGCCAACAGGTGAATTACAAATTATAGGAATTATTGATGCACCTCTTCACTACGCAGAATTAATCGTGGATTGGTCATCCTTCCTCACTTCTCAGGACCACACAATCATTGAAGACATTATGGTCGAAACGACTAACCCTGAGCAAGCATTGTCTGACCTGTCATTCTTAGAAGAGCGCTGGCCAGCCTTGAAATTTACGGATAAAGTGACCATGATGGAGCAATCCCGTGAAATGTTCTTCCAACGTTGGAGCCTATTTGTCGGCGTCTTTGTACTATTAATTGTCGCTACTGTCCTTGGTGTACTGCAAACATTACTGCATACCATTTATACTAAACGTAGTGACTATGTCATTCAGCGATTGATAGGCTTATCACCAAATGGTTTAATAAAACTTATTTTGACGCAAGTCCTATCGTTTGTGCTATATGGCCTCACTGTCGGCACGTTTATTGGACTTATTTTAACAAGAATGCTGGGATTCATTGATGAAAGCTCTCCGATGTCCTATGACTACTTAACATTAGGCATCACAAGCAGCGCCTTCTTAATAGCAACACTTATTGTCTTTACGCTCCAAGGCTATTGGATTAGCCGACAAAAATTAGCGAATGAAATCGTGGAAATCTAAATAACAACAGCCCTTCTATATCAGAAGGGCTGTTGTTATTGTTGTTGAAAAAAGGTGATGTCAATAGCAGAAAAAGAACCTTTGGCAAGGTGAGCGGGTGATTTCCGCTCCGCCAGCGTCCTTTCCAGGGGGCGTCCGATGAGCCGTAGTGAACAAAATAGCCCATTATTTGTATGACGAGAGAAAGGATAGGTTCTTATTTTCCATGTGGAGAAGTGATGCGTGACAACACCCTTCCATAAAGAGTAATGAATACTTTCACTTTAGTTGAAAACCTTTGCTAAAAAGGTACCATTTTTGTGGGTTGAAGTGGAAGGCTACTTGACTCCCGTGGGATAGCGAGACAGGCGATCCCCTGCACGAAGCGGCTCGGCGCTCGCCCACAAGAAAAAGCAAGTAGCCTGCAACGGAAATCCTTTTTCACCTCTCACCTCTCACCTCTCACAAAAATGCTATTGATAGTTTTGTTTTTCAACACTATGAAAACGAGGCTGGGACAAAAGAAAAAATGTTAGACCATTTACAAGTTTGGTCTAACATTTTTTTGCGTAATTAGAACACATAAACTTTAATAAATCACAAAAATAACATTCATTTTTTGCTTTTTCTAAATAAATGAGTTATGTCCCAGCCTCGTTGTCTTTGCTGTTCAAAATTCAGATTTTGAAGGGCTCTCACATTCGTTTCGTCATTTTTTCGACGAGTTGCCCATTCCATCGAAGGTTATGGTTTTTGGCAAGCAAAATTATAACCACCGATTTTTCTAGCCTCCGTCGCATTGGTTTGTCCATTTAAACCAGCATCATCTCTTGAGTCAATGATGGGGTTGCCACCCTGTGCAAAGCATTTATTCATGTAATTCATTTTTTCTTTATGTGTCAAGTATCGGTCCCAGAAGAAATAGCCTATGAAAGAAACCAAACCAATTCCGGCAAGCCATGCGATAACAGCATATGGTGTTACTTCTCCATCTTCATTTTCTTTATAAAGGATTGTACCATCGTAATTTTCCATGTCTAGCCCAAAGGTTAAAAGTTTATGATGAACCTCATTAGGAGATAGTGATTCGAGAGATTCGTAATAATTTAATTCTTCATCTGAGAAATGATATAATTCCTGGGCAGCTTCTTCATCAAACTCTAATGTTTGTGTAGCCAAGTTATAGTAGATGGATTCGGCTAAAGCACTTTCTTTACGTCCAAATTCATTAGCATTCGCAAAATTCGGAAAAATTGTAGCAACAATCAACGTAACAATCAAACCGCAAATAAAAAATTGAAGCTTCTTCATCACAGCAAACCTCCTTGTTTTATTTATTTATGTTAAAATATTACATTAATGGATAATGTAATATTAACTTCATTATACATAATATCCAGATAAATGTATAATATATAAAGAAAGTGAGGTGTTTTTTTGTATTTCTCAAATATACAATTATTAATGCTTGTATTTGCCTTTATTATTGCGATTTTCAGTGTGATTAAGGTGTATCAAATAAAAAAAGAGTATTTGATTAAACACAGAGAATTAGAGGTGGAATACGAAAGAATCCAACTGGAGAAACAAAAACAAAAGATCCTTTAATTTAGAAAGAAACATGCACCTCAGTCATTAGATTTTCCCTAACGATTGGGTGCATCTATTGGTTTTATCCTAACAATTGAGAATGACATTGGATGAAAAGGTGAAAATTCTAATTATGAGATAGGGACATCTTTCTAGCTATTCAGTTAAAGGCCCCATTAGCGAAATAAAACCTACTATTTTATTGTCGTTTAACCTTGCCATATTCGTTCTATATTTACTTCATTTTCTGTTAAGCATAATTGAAAAACATCTGGATTACGAAGATTTTTCCAACATTCAAAGTCAAAGTCATTATTAAAATTTTTTAGCAATAACGACATGATATTACCGTGCGTAACTATCAATGTGTTTTCAATTTCACTTTTACAAACGTCATCTACTACATTTACTATTCGATTCATTGCTTCTTGACTTGATTCTCCTCCTTCAAATTTTAACTCTGCATCATTAAATGTTTCTTTCAGCTTTTCATACCAATCAGGTAAATCTGTTGTAGAAAGGATACGTTCTGACAAACGCTCATCTATTTCTATTTTTAAGTTTTTTTTCTGGCTTATAGGCTCAACTGATTGAATAGCACGTAAAAATGGGCTTGAAATTATTTGGTCAATTTTTTTATTGGAAAAAAACCTCACTAATAATTCTGCTTGTTTTTCTCCTTGTTCTGTTAGCTGTGCTTCAGCAGCTTGTCCCCTTGCTTCACAATGTCTCACAACATAAATTTCCTTTGTCATACATGCCCCTCCCAATTAGGTGTTATAAGTAAGTTTCTATGATTGTCATTAATTTTCCTTCTAACACAACCCGAGTCGTTAGCTGAACAAGAATCCGTTGCCACAACTCTTACGTTTTGACCATGTATAAATAAAAAAGACCACTTCGTATGAGATGGATACATCATTCTAGCTATTCAATTAGCGCACCACGCTTGTTGAACAAGATACTTTGCTTACCCTTCAACAATTGCAAGATATTTTTTGATTTGTCCTTCAGATTCAACAATTAAAATATCTCCTCGTTCTTTGGTAGAAAAAATCTTTGTACCAACAGGAAGTTTATTCGACATCTCATCTCTAAAATCTGTATTAGCATCATTTTTTGTTTTTATTTCACTGATTTGAACATCTTTTGTTAAAGACAATTCTTCAACCCAATCAATATTAGTTTTGTAGATAACTCCATCATACTGGAAAATATCAGCATCAGAATCTAATGTTAAAACTTCTTCGGCATCTATACTGTCAATTGATACTGTTGTAGTTCCTCCTTGAATATTGCATCCTGTAATCATGAATAAAGCTAATGCGATCAAACCATAGAATAATTTTTTTATTTTCAATCCACCCACCTCTTTTATATAGACACCAATTGTCTACCAAAAGTTACATATTCAACTAAACTGCTTCGTTAGTTGAATAAGAATCCGTTCCACAACTCTTGCATCTTGACACCGTTTAAATAAAAAAGATCACCTCATATGAGATGGATACCTCTTTCTTGTTATTTAATTAATGCCACCTTTAGTAAAATAATAAAAAAGCTCTAATTTACCAAAGTCTAATATTAATTTCCAACCTTTTTTGGGAGCTGTCGTCGAATCTGAAACACCTACCATTATTGGGTTGTACTTGTCTTTAAGGAACATTTATAAACAGTATCTCCAAAAGACCGAATGTCGTTTAGATAATCGTATCCTTCAGATGAACCATAACGGTTGAACATTCTTACTGCTACTACATTTTCCTCTGGAATGACGAGCAGAGCTACATTTGTGTAGCCGAGTAATTGATAGGAACCTTTTGGAACTGTGTCGCCTAAATGCCCCCAATATGATTGAAGGCACTATGCAACATTACTCTGTTTTTAACTATTAAAGATACCAGCACAAGTTATATGAGCATTTTGAATGTAGCATACAACGATAATTTTCGCAAAACTCTGTTATATAAACTAAACATCGAACACACTATAGTTACCATTTCTTCAACTAGCGTGCACCATTAACTGAACATGAATCCATTCTACAACTATTACGTTTTGGCCCAATACGAAGTCCCGTCAATACGATGAAATAGCATGAAACCGTTTTTTCAATTTTTAAAAATGCCTAGTGAAAAAATAATGATAATTTAAAACTTCATTTTTTGAATCAGCTCGTCTCCTCTTGCAATTTTTTGATAAAACCTCTATCACCAGAACCAATTACAATATCGTCACCATAGCAGACAGAATCGTTTCTGTTCATTGTTATGAATTGCACATCAGGTTTTCAAAATGCTCTGTTCAAGGAAAATTTTGATATTGGATGCACGCTCGAATCCTTGCTATAATCAACACAAGAACAAGCATTCGTGTAGAGGGGTTCAAAAAGTTAAAAACATGTTTAAATGGGGAACAATCATTTTGAAAAAGTTTCGTGGGAAAAAGCGTTATTTCCGTAACTTATGGCAAGAAACAGTAGCAGAGCAATATGATTTAGACTTTGGCAAAGAAGGTTGGTTTGATTTGTGGCACACCCATCTTGATTTTTATGGATTGGGGAATACCAGTTTGAAAATACGAAGAACGCATATAAAAGCCTATATAGCCTTACATAACAGTTTATTAGAAAAGCTTGAAACACTCGGAAAACCATATCAATTGTGGATTGAGTTAGTAGATGAAGATTGTGGTTTGGATTCAGTCTATATTCATACGCCCAATCCTAATGAAGACAATTTTCCACTAAAAATAGAAAATATCAATTGGAATTGCCCTGTCCCAAAATACTTAAAGGATTTAATAAACCTGAATGAATTTCATGTAGGACACTATAAGCGGGAATCAAATAACTGCTATTTAATCCTGTCTAAAAATAATGTGGTTACATTGTAAAATTTGTTACTTAATAAGAATAGGAAACCCGCAAAAATTAGGTTTCCTTCAAATTTTATCAAAAGCTATTACATGTTTTTAAAATAATTATGTATTCTATTGAAAACCCCTTAATATAGAATTATTTTTCAAAAATATTCAGGATGCTTGGCAAAAAGGCATTTTGGTATGTCCTGCAACATTCCTCCATTAGCATTTATTCCAAAAAATCTATTATCTCCTGTATGATTTCATCTCGATCCCGGCCTAATGTCATCAAATGTTTAGCGTTTTCAAAGCCCCTCATCTGCTTAGTGGAAGAGTGAACATGTTGATAAATCGTTTCAGCGCTTTGTGCATATGATGCATCGTCGCGTTCACCGTAGTAGATAGCGATAGGAACGGTAATTCTATCAAGCTGCTGCATCGTTGCTTGGATAAACTGTTGAAATGCGCTCATAGCATCTAACGCCATGTGGTGAAATGGCTCCATTTCCTGTGAAATTTGAGACGCTGATTTGCCCTCTATCGTTTTATAATTGTAGGCATAATCAATTATTCTTTGTTTTAATTGCGCTGGCTCCTTATCAATTGGTACTGATAAGACAATGATTTGTGATAGCTTTTCGAATTGGGCAAGCTTTAAAGTAAAAATGCCACCGATGGATAAGCCAATGACCGAAATTTTCTGATAGCCTTCATTCAATAAAAATTGGTGGGCATTGACTACATCCTGCCACCAGTCGTCTACCTGATAGTGTAATAACTGTTCTGGGGTATGACCGTGTCCTCGGTATAATGGTGCATAGCAAGTGTAGCCTTGTGCATGTAATGAAGTGGCTACTTTCTTCATATCTCTTGTATGACTTGTAAAAGAATGTAAAAGTAATACGGCATGCTCGTTTCCCTGTAAATAAATTTCTTTCGCTGGTAGTATCTTCAGCACACAATCAAGCCCTTTCTCGAATTCGTTTATGCTCCCACAAACAATACTGCCTGTCCTATCGCAATAAAAAAGGCTTCCTCCTGAATGGGACTACTGTCTTCAATTTCTAGCGTAATATCAAAATGCGTCTCACAGAAAGTAGCTTGCCAACGTGCGATAGGCTGCTCATTCACTGTAAATACAGACCAGCCCTCCATTTCTTTGTTGAGCTTGATTTGCTGTTCACCATTTGTAATCAGTAAATCAGGAATCATGATTTGCCAGCCATCATAGGCAATCATATAGTCTTTGCCTGACACCAAATCCTTGCCTCTGAAATGTACGCGCCCACGACGGGATACTTTTTTACACGTAAAAAGTGGTCGACCGTTGCGATCATTGACATCAAAGCGAACAAAATAACGATAGTCCATCGTGCGGTCAAATGCTTTTTTTAGAGCATTGGAATAAACACGTTGAACAGTGGACGATACCTCCCCTGCTTCATTGATAATTTGGATGGCCTCTGTTGACTCGATAGCTGCTGGTTGCTTGTATGTATAAATTTTCACGACTTTCGCTCCTTCAAAACAATAACTTTCTTAAAGCTACCATAAAATAAGCGCCAAATACAAAGGATGTATTTGACGCTCCTATTATTGTTTGGGTACTTCTACTGTAAATGGTTGGAACTTCACTTCTTTATAGGCTGATGGATTGAATGGGATATGTGTTTCTTTGCCATCAGCGTCTATTTGAACGCTCCCACCTCCTGATGGAATGGAAACATAAGGCGTAATGATTAATTTTTCAACGTGTTGTGCTATTGGATCAAAGGCTTTGTTCCATACTTGTTTCCCCTCCTTCCATACTTAGAGTCTTTTATCCAAGCAAAAGGTTTCACTTTTATTTATTTTTTTGGCCATACAAAAAGTAGACTACTGTATTTTAAGTAGCCTACTACATTTTCCTTTATTGATCTAATTTAAAGGTAATATCTCCGACACCCAATTCCGAATGAACCTCTAGCACAACATCTGCCTTGTCATAGGCTTCGTTGACATAGACACCCTGGCCTTTGGATACAAGACCCTCTATATTTGAAGATCCGATGCCCTTCTCTGTCGTTAATTTGACACCAACCTTTGATGGTAAAATAACGGTTGTTTGACCGACGCCCGTTTCAATCGATGTCTTAAAGCTCTTTTTCCAATCGCCACCTAAATTAACCGTTACATCACCGACACCTGCATCAATATCAAGCTTTTCCAGCTGGAGCCCCTGTAAATCTAGGTTTGCAAGGGATGCGCCTGTTTCAACTGTCAAATCCATCGGGATACTGTCATTCAGTTGGATTGCCCAAGTGTTTTTAATATTTGAGATTCCTAGCTTTGTAGAGCCTTTATGCTGAATATCCACTTCTCCCGTATCGCCGTGGACATCATAGTCTACCTGTGGGGCTAGCTTTTTAATATTATAGTCGGCCTTGCCCTCTACCCATTCCTTCGCACCGCTCGATACTGTCAGTTCACCAACACCTAGATCAATGTCTACCTCTAATGCTTTCACTTTATCCTTTTCTACCAAGATGGCTTCCTCTCGCATCTTGTTGTTTGGAATAAAGGAGAAACACCCCGATAAGACCAATACAGATGTACCCATTATGACACCTAAACCAACTAATTTTTTCAACATGATTTCCTCCCACCATATAATCTACCAATAATTTCATTATATAGGAGTCAACCTTTTAAAATACGACCCTGCGCTCGAAATTTATCTAAGACCTAAGACGTAGGGTTCGCTACTGATAAGGGATATCTCCCCCTTCCAGCAATGCCTTTAAATTAGCCAGCGAAGCCTCATAGCCTGGTGAGTTAATGCTTACAGTTGTCCCCTCGTGCTGTTGTACTAGCGTAATGGCAATCAACGTTTCCGGCACCTCTAAGTAAAAGGAAAACTCCTCATGTTTTTTTACGTGCTGAATCGTGAGCTGCATAGGTAGCTTTTCAGATAGCTGATTATGCGCATTAGGCATTAACGTAAACGTTATCTTTTCACCATCTGCGAGTTTAGGGATATCCCAGGTGGAGCCTGGTGCATACCATTGCGAGAGGAGTTGTTCCTCTGTAATCGCTTGCCACACGCTATCTATTTTCGCATCAATCCAAATCGAACTGGTCATTCACCATTACCACCTTTTTCTATTTTCCATTATTTTACCGAATTTTCAAACGATAGACTACTTTGGGATGTTCGGTATAAATGAAATGCCCCAATGATGATGAACATGGCCATGAAATCCAAGGCTATTTGATGACTTGAGAAAACAGCAACTAAAAAACCATACAACGTTGGTGCTAAGACAATAAAAAATTGATTAATCGTTAAAGCTGCACTCACGGTAAGTCCCACAGCTTGAGGATCAGAATGCTCGGTGACACAGGTAATATATAAGGAATACCAGCCGAGTGCTAAAAAACCAAACACACCACAAAAAATAATCATCAAGCTCTTCCCATGTATGACAAAGGGCAAACAGCCAATCATCATAAATGTGGCAACCATGACAAGCACTAACAATGACGCACGTTTATGAGCGAAATATCGGTCACCCAGCCAAGCAAGCACAATTCTCCCTAGCATGCCTCCCAGCAAAATCAAACTTAAATAGCTCCCTGCCTCTGTTAATGTATAGCCGCCCTCTTGATGTAAATAGCTCATAAAATGAGCAATGATGACCATTTGTAAGGACATCATGACAATGCCGACAAAAAATAGAGGATAGAGCGCTCGATTATGTTGAATAGCCATCATCTTTTCTTTAAAGGAAATAGGATTTGCGGCAACGGTTACGTGCTGTTTTGGTTCATGATACAGCAGTAAAAATAAAAGTCCCCCACCTATCGCCACTAACCCCTGTACCAAATGCACAGTGGACAGATGGTGCTGTTGATATAAATACGTTAGTACAATAGAAGAAAGTGCCCCACCAATGGGGATACCTGTCTGGCGAATACCAATAGCAAGCCCACGATGCTTATCTGGAAACCACTTCACAATAGCGGTACTGCCGCCAGTTTGTGCACTACCATACCAGATACCAACAACTATTAATACGAGGAGCAATGTCGTATAATGGTTCACAGGTATTAACAGGAAGGCTGACAGGCCCAGTATAACGGAGCCCCATCCAATAATCCGCTTTTCTCCTTTTTTATCCATAAGGTAGCCAAATAACAGCATGGAGAAAATCGGCCCTATATTGACGGCTGAAACAATCAGTCCAGTTTGAAAGGACGTTAAGTGCCATTCCATTTGATAAAAAGAGGCAACTGGCCCCATCCCATAGGTGACAAAGGTTGAAGCTGTCTGTGACAGTGTAGCCACTAGTAAAATAACCCATTGATAATATGTATGCATGTTAACCCTCCATCAGGTTGATACCGCTTTATTTATGCAGTATACCTTGTCGCTACCTAGAGTTTACGTTGACTGATAGCATACGTAAAATGGAGGAAAATGATAGCAGCTATCAAAAAATTTAATAGGTGTGTGACGAACAATATGAACATTGAAGACATTGCCTTAAAAATAGAGCTTTTAGAAAGGCAAAACTTAAGTAAATCCGCTGAAATCACTAATTATACACAATCTGCCTTAACTTCGAAGGTAAAAAAAATAGAAAGTGAAATTGGACAGGAGATCTTTAAACGAACACCACAAGGTTTAAAGCTGACGGAGGTAGGTAGCCATTATTTACAATTTTTAAAACAGGTTGCCCAAAACTATGAAGAATTTTTACAAATGATCGGACCTGCTCAAACGAGCCTCCATTTTGGAACTTCTCATACAACCATTAAAATTTATGGTGCATCCATTATGAACGAACTCCAAACGAGTCATAGTCCAATTGATGTCGATTTCACTGTCGAATCAAGTACATCTTTAAATCACAAAGTACATAATGCTGAGCTGGATTGTGCACTGACTAGTAATCCAACTAAACAGTATGCCGATTTAAACTATGATCTAATTGCGTCAGAAACATTTGAGGTCATTTCAAGCCCTTCTCATGTCATCGATTTTGAGCAACGAACGCCAGTAACACTACTCGTCTTAAGTAAAGGCTGTATGTATACACATGCATTGGCACAATGGCTAACAATGAAGCAAGTTCCTTTCACAATGAAAGAAATTAAATCCGTTAGTAGTATTCTTGATTTTTTAGAAATTGAGCATACGATTGCAGTCTTAAATACGAAATTATTGGCACTTTATCATTGCCCTGACCTGCACTTTTATGACATGGATGATCTCAATAAAGTAATTGAAACGGTCTTTATTTATCATGAAAACGACAGCAAGCATTCCTCTATTATGCAATTAAAGCAGGTAATAGAGTCCTTGCTTGAAACGGAATAGTATCGAATACAGCAAGGCTTCGCTAGTCCTTGCTTATTCTATATTAATGAAGGTGTTAGAACGAATAATACGTGGATGCTGTCATTGCTTTTATTGAGGAAACGATGTCGAACATTCGGCGGAATCCGCACAACATCCCCTTCCAATAGCTCATACTCTTCTCCTTCTAGCTCTACATAGCCTTGCCCCCTCATCATCACTGCTATCTCTTCTTTATCATTGTGACAATAATGACTTTCCGTGGTCACTGCGTGTGGATTTAATTCCATCATGAGCATGTCAATTCGAGCTTTCATAAAGTCAGGTGTTAATACATCATAGACAATATGATCCTTGTTTTCTCGATATATTTTTTTGCGGTTGTGCTTGCGTGAAATAAGTGTACTTGTATCGATATCATGAATAAAAAGTGTAAACAATGGTACATGTAAAGCCTTTGCAATTAACTCCAGCACACTTAACGATGGATTCGCTTGTCCACGTTCGATTTGACTAATTAAAGAAGTACTAATGCCTGCGTAATCTGCAAACTCTCTAATGGTCATACCATTTTTCTTCCGATAACTTAGTACGGTTTGTCCTAATTGATGATACTGCATGGCACGACTCCTTTTTATCATAATGTGTATTTTTCTAGTTTTGTGCTGATATTCTAAAAACCCTATTTTATTGAGGAAGACTACACTATAATAGGTTAGGCAATATTATTAATCTTGTTTATTATTATAAACAAATACATAGGAGTTCATCATGTTTTATTACATCTCTTTATTTTTTGCTGTCTTTGCATTATCGACTTCAGCTATTTTTGTCAAGCTTGCCGATGCGCCACCAGCCATTACGGCCTTTTATCGATTATTTTTTGCGCTACTAGTGCTACTCCCCTTTTTATTAGCGCAAAAGGGATTGCGACAGGAAATGACGAGCCTCTCCAAAAAACAGTGGGGACTGGGCATTTTATCAGGATTATTTTTAGCCTGTCACTATGTCTTATGGTTTGAATCATTAAACTACACATCGGTGGCTAGTTCAACAGTCATTGTAACACTACAACCTTTATTCTCTTTAGTGGGAAGCTATTTTTTATTTAAAGAACGTTTTTCTAAAGGAGCAATTGTTGGCTGTTGCGTAGCCATTATCGGTTGTTTCATCATCGGCTGGCAGGATTTCCAGATTAGTGGACAAGCTCTTTATGGCGATATCCTTGCCTTTATAGCGGCAGGTATTATTACGGCCTACTTTTTTATCGGACAATCTGTTCGCAAGGATTTATCACTTGTTCCTTATTCGATCATTGGCTATGGAAGCAGCTCCATCTTCTTAGCGGTATACGCCCTCTTTATGCAGGAATCGTTCTTCGACTATTCAGCATCCACTTGGTGGTCTCTTGTAGGATTAGCCGTTATTGCAACGATTTTTGGGCAAACCATTTTTAATTGGCTATTGAAATGGTTAAGTACAACCGTTATCTCGATGAGCATTTTAGGCGAAACGATCGGTACATGTATATTAGCTTATTTTATTTTAGATGAGATGATTTCTATTCAACAAGGGATCGGCATTATCGTCATTTTACTAGGACTTGCGCTCTTTTTACTGCAACAACGAAAATCTCATTAAGACAAAACAACGGCAAAGGCTGCCGTTGTTTTGTTATTGCAGGGACTTTTGGGCAAAGCCAAAGGAAGTCCCCGTGTCGTTTGATTGTAATGAAACGTCGATGTTCAATGTTTTGGCAATGTCCTGTATAATTTTGAGCCCAAGTCCTGCATAATCGGCATCAGGCTCGAAGCCGACTCCATCATCACACATGAACACTTGACCATTCTTTATCGAAACCTCTAGCTTAGTTGCTTGGGCATGCTTTAATGTATTTTGGAAGACATTATCAAATAAACGTTGTAGCCATAATTCATTGCTAATCCAAATAGCATGTGGGTCGTCATGGTGAAAATGCAGGGCTATGTTTTGCATGCGATATAAATAACGCCACTTCTTCATCATCGTTTCTAGTAGCTGTGCAAGCTGGATTTCCTCCTGGACAACAAAGGAATTTTCACTTGTATCAAAGGCTTGTAACTGAAATGCATTTGTTAAATTCGTTATATAGTGGATTTGTGCATTTAAGGATTCCACCAATTTCGGCTGCCCTTGTAATTGATCTTCTAGAAAAAATAACTGTAAACGTATGGCCGTCAAGGGCGTATGGATGTCATGTCGTAACTTTTGCAGCAGCTCTTTTTGGAGCTCCTGCTGCTGCGCTAACTCTAATTCTCGGTAAGTCGTCCGCTCAATTAAGAGATTGACAGACTGCATAAGCTGTCCTATTTCATCCTCACTACTAATTGTTAACGTATTTGGTATCCGTTCATTACTAGCTAATTCCCGTATCGTTTTATTGAGCATCGTGATTTTTGACAATAAAGAATGGATAGTTGTTGAGAATAATAATGCTAACAGTCCTAATGACAGCACAAACGCTACGAGCATAATAGGATAGGCAAAGGATTCATGAAACGGAATGCCTTCATTTTTCAATTTAAAGACCTTGTCATAAACAAGAGCTATAGCCACACTAATGCTTAATAACACAATTGGTACACTAGCAATCGCCAAAAATAATAAAGTACGGTATTTCGTTTTTAAGGTCATTTTTTGATGTAGGTATTCAAACGATACCCTTCTCCATAAATATTTTGCACAATGCCGCCTGCTGGATCATGTAACTTTGCTCGAATCTTTTTAATATGGACATTGAGAATATTATGATTGCGTTCATCCAGTGGCCAAAGATAGTCGAAAAATTGATCCTTTGTTAACACTCTGTCTCGATTGTCAAATAAATAAAAGAACATTTTCCGCTCTGTCGCTGTCAATGCAATTTCATCATGAAGATTTTGATTAAACACTTTACGCCGCTCCCCATCAATAAATAAATGCTGGATTTGCGTCAATGTACCATATTGCTGGCTCAACATTTTTTGCATCCTAAGCAAAAGCTCACGCGGGTCAAATGGCTTTGTCAAATAATCCTCCCCGACCGTTAAGCCCTCTAGCTTACTATCAATATCATTTCGTGCCGATAGAAAAATAATGGGGATATTTAAGCCTAATCGTTTAATATTTTTGCTTAATTGATAGCCATCCTCTCCTGGCAGCATAATATCCATAATGACTAAATCCACTTGCTGAATGAGTGACATAATGTCTCGACCATCTGTTTTCCAAATCGCTTCATAGCCTTCTCGCTGTAGTATTTTTTGTAGCAAATCCCCAATCATTTGATCGTCTTCTACAATTAAAATGGTAAATCCTTTCATATTATCGACCTTTCTTATCAGCATTCGTTTTCATAAATATCATGGCTAGTTGATAGATTTCATCGGGTTGATAAAGATAAATACTATGTGTGCCACTGACCTCTTCCACCTGTGCATAGGTGAATTGCTGTGCAAAGTCTGCATAATCCTGCCTTTTCTGCTTCGTATATTGCGAATCTTTATTGTCTTCTGCAATGGCATCAATCAGCAAGATTGGCGTGTTTTGCGGCTTTGGAAGCTGTTCTGATTGTAAACTATTTTCATAGACCTGTAACAGCTCATTTTTCATATCCTCATTAAAAAACTGTCTAAAGGACAATGCCTGATACATTTTCTTTTCCTCTGCTGTTAAAAAGGACATTTTCAATACTTGCGGATTATAGACCTGTGATGGCAGAAGTCGGTGTAAACCCATTCTAGTTGCTAGACTCATCCCCTTCACCATCCATCTATCGACGGTTCCCATTGGATGCTTTACATATTGACTAGGTAAACCAATGTCCAGCGCGATGATTCCCTTTACTTCTTCGGGGTATTTTTGTGCCCAGTAAATGGCTTCTAGCCCTGAAATGGAATGTGGTACGAGTATATAAGGAGGCTGAAGACCACTTTGTAGCAGAGCCTCTCGTGTTTGCGCTAGGATTGTCTCAATGTCTCTTGCATCATGGGCTACATCACTATAACCATAGCCAGCTCGATCCACTACGGCTATTTGATGGTGCTGTGAAAACTTACGGTACAGCCCCTTTAACTCATACACTGGGGCTGCAATACCTGAGCCTGCCATAAATACATACGTGTCCTCGCCAACTCCCTCCTGATAGACATTAATTTGATGACCGTCGACGTCTACTAGTGTGCCATTATTTTGTAAAATAGCAGATTCCTTCTGTACTAAATAATAATGGTAGATCCAAACAACCACCATTCCAAGCATGATTAATGCTCCTATGTATACCAATAATTTCTTTAATTTCTTCATACGTAGCTCCTCTCCGTTCATACTTGCAAGGATACACATTAAAAATAAATTTCTAATTAATTTTTGGAGAAAAATTATAGTTGCACACTTCCTAAAATGACTCAGCCATCTGACCCCGATTGAATATCGGCACCAGATGGCTGCATAGCTTTGAACGATTCATTATAAGTACCTGTAGTCTAAATGGACACTTTATTCCAATAGTAAAATCATTAGTAGTATAATAGGACACTGTTAAAGCATTTGGACTAGCTATCTCTAAATATCATCTGTTTACTTTTTTTAACTTCTCTGTAATATCTAGTATCACCGCTCTTACCACTTCCTTTTATTTCAATACAATGAAGGCCGCAATAATGTTACACCCTCTTTTTTGTTAGTATTTTTAGACGTCTCCTGTATATATACGTTTCAGTGATTCCATAAAAAAACTGCCTACATTGAGATAGACAGTTTTCTTAGTATTAAGCATCTGGATAGTTTTTTTGTACAAAGTCGATGGTTTGTTGTATAAGGGCTTTTAGGATGTCTTCATCCACATCTGCAAGCTTATTAATATACACGCAGGCTTTCCCCGTTGTGTGCTTGCCAAAGTGCTGTAATAGCTGCTCTCGCTCATCACCTGGGGCAAAATACAGGCTAATTTTTGCTTTGCGTGGGGAATAGCCAACACGGGGTGCATCCCCTTCATGGCCTGTTTTGTATTTATAATGATAGCTACCAAAGCCGATAATACTCGGTCCCCACATTTTGGCTTCATAGCCTGTGACCTCTGTAAAAATGTCCAATAACCGAAAGGCGTCTTCTCGTTTTTGTGGATGGTCCACATTTTCAATAAATTCAATGACACTTGCATCTGTTTCTTTCATTTTTAATTCATACATGTCTATCCCTCGCTTTCTGGAAGATGTACCTTTATTATTCCCTATTCTACCTGCTCTAACAATAATTTTTGCTGGAGATGACGATAAATGCCCTGCTGCTGCATTAACGTTTGGTGATTACCTTGCTCGACAATTTCCCCCTGTTGAATGACGAGAATTTGATCGGCATTCTCGATTGTTTTTAAACGATGGGCTATGACAAAGCTTGTGCGTCCCTGCATCAAATGCTGTAAGCCTTTTTGAATATCGACCTCTGTTTGCGTATCCACACTCGATGTCGCTTCGTCCAAAATTAAAATATCAGCATTCTCTAAAATAGCACGAGCAATGGCGATGAGCTGGCGTTGTCCCTGACTTAAATTAGCGCCACCTGCCTGCACAGGTGTATCGTATTGGGCTGGTAAATATTTAATAAAGTGATGGGCATTTGCAATTTTCGCCGCTTCCACGACCTCTTCATCTGTGGCATCTAGCTTCCCAAAGCGAATGTTTTCACGAATGGTGCCAGAGAACAAATACGTGTCCTGTAAAACTACGCCTACTCTTTGGCGAATGGTCGCCATTTGATAGTGTTCGATATTGTGCCCATCAATCAAAATTTCCCCTTGATCCACGTCATAGAAACGCGTCAGTAAATTAATAATCGTCGTTTTCCCTGAGCCTGTTGGACCAACAAGAGCGATGGTCTCTCCTGCCTTGGCATGGAAGTGAATATTTTTTAACACAGGCTTATTTGGCTCATAGCTAAAAGATACTTGCTGGAAAATAACATCCCCTTTGAGCGATGTTGCCTCGATGGCATGAGGCTGATCTACTACCTCGGATGGTTCATCTAGAATCTCAAACACACGCTCTGCACCAGCAATGGCCGACTGAAAGGTATTTAACAGATTCGATAACTGATTAAGCGGACGGAAAAATTGCCGTGTATACGTCACGAAGGCGGCAATGATCCCAACTGTAATGATGCTCTTCACGGCTAAAAAGGCACCCGTTCCGATAACGACGGCTAAGCCCAAGTTATTCATAAAGTTATTAATCGGTCCTAATAAGCCAGAGGTAATTTCTGCACGTTGGGCGGAGTTTCGCAGATTTTCGTTTTGCTGATGAAACGTATCAATCGTTTGCTGCTCCTTCCCAAAAAGCGTGAGGACCTCCGCACCCGTAATCATTTCCTCAATATAGCCGTTCAGCCTGCCAAGATCCCGTTGCCTTGCTGCATAATTTTTACTACTGCGCTTAATAATTTGCTTGGTCGTGAACACAATAAGCGGAATAATAATCAATGTCACAATGGCTAACTGCCAGCTCAATGTGAACATCGCAATACTGACACCAATGACAGTTAAAATAGATGACACGATTTGCGTCACACTTTGCGCAAGGGCCGTATTTAAATTATCAATATCATTTGTGACACGGCTCATTAAATCACCAAGTGCACGCTGATCAAAAAATCGTAATGTGAGCGTTTGAAGCTTATGAAACAGTTCCAGCCGCAATGTCCGAATTGTTTTCATCGCCACATGAATCATGACATAGGTTTGCAGCCATGTCAGAATAGATGCTACTGTAAAAATAACAGCTAAGACGATACCTAAACGGATCGTGCCGTCGATATCCTTTTTCATAATATAATCATCAATAATATGCCCAATCAAATAGGGCCCTGCTAGACTTAAAAAGGTAGAAGCAACGACAAAAAAGATGGCTAAAAACATCCCTATTTTTTGCTGTTTGACATAATGCCATATTCGGAACAGTGTTGCTCTTTGATTTTTCGCCTTCTCAGATGGCCCTCCGATACGTGGGCCACGTCCAAAATTCATTTGCTTTGGTTGATTTTGACTCATTCCTGTTCACCAACCTTTTGCTGCGACGCATAAATGGCTTGATAATGCGTATTGGCTTGTAGTAACTGCTGATGGGTTCCTTGCCCAACAATATCGCCATCCTCTAAGACCAAAATCATATCAGCCTGCTGTATCGAGGCAATTTTCGACGCTACGATCAATGTCGTTGTGTCTTGATACTGTGTGGCAATAGCCTGCTGCACATGCTGCTCCGACGCACTATCGAGCGCGGAGGTAGTATCATCTAGCACTAGAATGGCAGGCTTACGAATAAATGCACGACTTAAAGCAAGGCGCTGCTTTTGCCCGCCCGATAAATTTGTAGCTCCCTGTGACAATTCATGGGCTAAGCCTTTATCAAGTCGCTCCACAAATTCACTCGCACAGGCTGCCTCTATTGCCTGTTGTATTTCCTCGGCTGTCGCTTCATCCTTGCCGAGTCGAATATTTTCTTCAATCGTTCCAGAGAACAATAACGCTTTTTGGGAGGTAAAGCCGATATGCGCACGTAATGTAGCGAGGGCATACGATTTGAGTGGTCTGCCATCTAGGCGAATTTCACCATCTGTTGGATCAAATAAGCGAGGAAGCAGCTTTACTAGCGTTGATTTACCACTACCTGTTTTTCCAATGATGCCTAACGTTTGCCCAGGCTTTACAGAAAACGAAATTTTTTTGAGGACATCCTCTGCTGTATCATAGTATCGATAGCTCACCTGATCGAAGTCAATCGCACCTTGTATGGATGCAGAAATCGCCTGTTCCGATTCCTTCACCGCAATGTCTTTATTTAAAATATCCACAATCCGTTCGCCTGAAGGCAATGCTCGTGCAATTTGCATTAGCACCATACTAGAAGACATTAAGCCATTTAAAATAATCGTTAAATAGTTGATAAACGCCAGAATGACCCCAACTTTCAAAGTACCCGCCTCTACCTTAATGGCCCCAAGCCAAAGTGCAGCTACAATGCCCAGATTGACAATAAACATCGTAAAGGGCACAAGTACCCCTACGATTTGCTCTGCAGTGATGAAACGCTTTGTCAGCGCCTCATTTAATTCTCCAAATTGTGCCACCTGCTGTGTCTCACGACGAAACGCTTTGACCACACGAATACCCGCCAAATTTTCCTGTAGCTTCGTATTGACCCCATCAATCGCCTCCTGAACACGACGATACAGCACACCTGAATACTTCGTAAAAAAATACATGGCGATCATCAACAATGGCACGATAATGAGAAGGATGGAAAAAAGCTCACGCGCTGTCACAAACACGATAATCACTGCTCCGATAAAAAGCAACGGCCCACGCACAAAAATACGTAGCGTCATCATAAACGCGCGCTGAATACTTTCCACATCACTTGTTAAAATCGTAATCAGCTTCCCTGTCGTAAACGCATCCCGCTCCTTGGCTGAATACGTCATCATCTTCTCATAAAGAGCCTGTCGAACATCCGATGCAAAATGAATCGCAGCCTTCGAGCTGTAGTACGAGCAACCGACTCCACCAATAAGCCCCAGCACTGCGCTACCAAGCATCCAGACAAACATAGTCAATACATAACGATTATCCCCATTGACAATCCCTGTATCAATCATATGCTGCATGATGGTTGGCTGAATTAAATCCATCGTCACCTCTAGCACCATCAATAACGGCGCAATCAAAGTGAAAAATTTATAAGGCCCCAAATACTGCCCTAACTGTTTAACTACCTGCATACATTCGTCTCCGTTCTATTTAAATCCCATTCGTTCCTCATTATAACTAAAAATCATTCCCATTTGGCAATAATTTTTCGGGTCTCGTAATATTTACAACCCTATCAATCATTTAAGTTAGGTGCTATCTAGCATATTTTTAGCCAGTTAATATTCAGTTCATTGATGTCATGTATGATCTGTTTGTAGATATAAGGGGAAATTCCATGGGAGCATCACTAGCAACGAATGTCGAGTGGGCAATTGAAGCCACTGGTTTGGTTAAGCTTTTTGGAAATAATCGTGCTGCTGATGGTGTCGATTTGAACGTTCGTGCTGGAAGCATCTACGGTGTGTAGTGATGGTGGCAATCTTGGCACCTCTCACACTACGTGCTTATATGCGCAGGACATAAACCTTGAAAATAAAAGCTTTGTAAAAAACAAGGGAACGCCCGGATGTGGACGTTCCCATTGTTATGCCAATAAAGCTGCGTTTTCCTGGCCATGCTCCTTGCATTTACTTAGGATGACCATTGCTCGAAGCAAGCCCTGTTACAGTGTAGTGATGTGTAGTTTTTCGAAGTTTTGCAGGAAAAGCTTTTGTGCCTGTTGCTCTTTATTAGGATCAATGCCTAGCAAAATGACCGTGCAGGGCCCTGCGGATTTTGTACAATCAATAGAACTTTCAACACGCTGCCCCCTAAATAGACGGGCGAATTCTCCTTGCAGCCCCTTTGATCCAACGGGCCATACTTGCTGAACCATTTCCGCTCGCCATGCCTGAAAAATTGGCTGCAACTGTGCAACATCTTCAGGCTGCGCCAACACTTCCTCGCCCACAAGTGGCAAGCCATAGGTGTACCAGCTAAGCTGTTCATGGTCAAATGCACAGCGCTGTTGGCTCTCCCCTAGCATCGTAATAGCTAAACCTGACTGCAGTGTGGGCATATTGGATTCTGTACTACCTGCAATGGCTGGACATGTAAGACCCGCCTCTTCAAACACTTGCTGAATGCCTTTCTCATAGCGTGACCATGCGGCATCACCAGAAAAATTAGCAAGTAGTATTTGGATGGGCAATGCCTGCGCGGCAAGCTGCTCTAAAAACGATACACGTGCCGTCATATAGGCTGTCAATTGATCGGATGCAGACACAATATCCTGAGGTTTTTCCCCAATGGCTGCCGCATTATCCATTGTCGCAACCAACGAACCTACTTTCATCGCATTTCTCACTGTACACGACCTTCCTTACGCACAAAAACCTTTGACAAAACGGGCATAACCACAGCGACAATCACTAAATTGATTACCGTTGCCATCAGAATACTCCCTAACGCTCCCCAGAAAAATGCTGGGCTAATAATAAAATAAAACGGAAGTGGCGCCACAATGCCGTTTAATACTAGGGCAACGGGCCATTTCCAAAAATGCATGCCTTTTTTATGCATCACACCAAAGATCCAGACAACCATCAACATTTCTACGGCAATTAGTAGATGTAGAGGACCTAGTGGAAATCCAGCCGTGAGCGCTGTAATAAAATGACCGATCAGCCCAGCGACACCTGCTAGTAGCGGTGATAAAAAGACAACCCCTAAAAAGGCTGGAGCCGAGTCTAGAGCCGCCGTTGAAATAAATGTTGGCACTTTAATCATTGCCCCTACAGCACAAATGGCCGCTACCATTGCCGTCAATATCCATTTCCTTAATCTTTGTCGTTCCATGCCTTCTCCTCTTTTCTATCTGAGTGTTTACCTTATTTCAGCTGTTCAGCCAATCCATACCAAATTCGTACAACTTGCTCTGCTTCCTTGAACAAAGCTTGGTATAAACGACCACATGAATCTCTTAGTAGACGTGCTTGCTTTTCCATCGGCACAACACCACGCCCCATATCCGTGACAATGAGCACTAATCTACATTGTTGTTCCAATGTCTGTACTGTTGCTAGCACCGTTTGAACCACTTGTTCATCTTCCTCCAAATTTTGTGTCACGAGCCATTTTTCTAAATTTTTTATGACGAGGACATCACAGGCTGGTGCCACCTCTGGTAATTCGCCATCAAGCATTACCATCTGATGCTGTTCATACAAACCCTTCACATAGTCGGTTTTGCCGTTATAGGCGCCTCCGATAAAGACATGCATCTTGCTCCCTCCTCCCAAGCCTTTCTTGAAAACGTTAAAACAAATTGTTTGTCATGTGGCACTTGATAGGACCAAAAAGGCTGCTCTGTTGGGGCAAAAGCAACGAGTAACGCACGAATGACCCCGCCATGAACAACTAAATAATAATGATCCTCATCCTTTGGTAAATGGTTGAAGCCGTCTATAACACGCGTTACAAAATCATCAAACGCTTCGCCTTGTGGTGGGGGCGTGTGAATCGGATCGTCAAGCCATGCACAATAATGGGCATTCATTTTTAATTCCTCATAAGTTTGCCCTTCAAACGCACCAAAGTTTGTCTCACGAAAGCGTGGCTCTGTCTGGTAGCTTGCATTCGGAAAATAATGAGCCGCTGTTTCTCGGCAGCGTAGTAAATCACTGCCATAAACCTTATCGACATTCGCATCTACAACAGCAAGCTCGGTTGTCGCTGCTAATGGTGCGTCCGTCCAACCAAGATAGCGCTTTTCTAAATTTTCTTTCGTTGGTGCATGCCTCATTAAGCACACAGTAACAATGTCACCCATAGCACAACCTCCATCCCTTCAATCGATGCACCTAGTAAATCACCTGATACGCCACCAAAATTACGCAACGTAAATTGGCGAAAAATAAAAAGCGCAATGGCTAAAACGATCACTAATATAATGGGTAGCAGAGAGAACTCAGTAAAGACAAATACAGCCGTCATAGCTAAGAGAAGCGATAACAGCAACCATATTTGCAATAGCTTGGCATTAATATGAGACTTAAAAAAATAGGCAAGGCCTTTTTCCTTTGAGCAGTGGAGTGACATAAAATAAAAGCTCATACCCACCCTCGTTAGAAATGGCACATATAACACCATCCATAAAGCGAATTGCTGCTGTACAAATAGCTCATGTAGAATGACAAATTTACCCATTAATAAAAACACGACAGACAATACCCCGAATGCCCCTACACGAGGATCATCTAAAATCTCCAATCGTTTCTCTCGATCTCGATAAGAAAAATAGGCATCGCCCATATCGATAAAGCCATCTAAATGTAAACCACCTGTCCATAAAGCAAATAGCCCTATGACAATAAAAGCTAGCATCACTTCACTGCTTGCGGTCCACTGCGTGAGACTATACAGCACGGCTGCCACCGTCGTCCCCATCAAAGCCCCTATCCACGGTAAGCAAGCGAACATGCCTGTGATGGTGAACCTCGTTAATGGTAACTCTTTATGTACTGGCAAAACCGTAAAAAATTGAAATGCCAATAGCAGGCTATGCCAAAAATTTTTCATCGTCTTGCCCTCTTTCTCGATTTATTTCCACCTCTTCACAATACCGTCATTCATCTCATAGGCCTCCTGTGCCATTGCAACGAACCATTGATGGAATTGTCCGAGTGTTCGTCGGTATAATTCTACTTCATCACTATTATAAGGTGGCTCATCAAACAGTTCATTGGAGACAACAAAAAAAGCCATGTTCTTCTTTAGTAGTGACTGAATAGCCTGTTTAACAATCTGTAGCTTATTTTCTAAACACCCAGGCCGTTGTACACACGGTGTCCCACTGTCATAGCCTTCATAAAAAGCATTGGTCAGCCAAGTTGTGACGCAATCCCACAGCACCACATCCCCATCTTGAAGTGTCTCAAACACCTCTGCTATCGCATATGGGGCCTCCACCGTCAGCCATTGGATAGGCTGTGCCTGTCGATCTGCCTGATGACGATGAATCCGCTTCTCCATTTCACGATCTACAGCAAGACCAGAAGCCAAATATATCAAACGTTTTGCAGTACTAAACTGCGTTTGATATTGCTGCATCGCTGCTTGCTCAGCAAAATGAGATTTACCACTACGCACACCACCTGTAATAAAAATGAGTGGCATTTTCAGGCACCTCCTATTGTAAATGATGCAAATTACCGATATCTTGGACAAGCCATTGTTGAGCTTGTCGTTCAATCACTGTTACACTCGTCCCATGAATATATGGCGCTGTCCACAGCTCACTAATGCTGTGCTGTAAAATGGCGTTGATAATACATTTAATGGTGACGGCATGAGAGACAATAAGGATTGATTCATCCCGATATTGGGCTGCTATTTTTTTGAGTGTAAACATCGCTCTTTCTGTCACAGCGCCGAAGCTTTCGGTATGAGTAGCAACAAACTGTGCTGGATAGTTTGTATATAGCTCATAATCCAGCTTATTCGTCGCCATTATCTCCTCAATGGTATGACCTTGCCATTCCCCTAAATAGATTTCTCGTAAATCATCTTCATAGACAATAGGCAGCTGGCGATTAGCTGTGAGAATAGCCATCGTCTCCCTCGCACGACCACTTGAGCTACAATAAGCAGCAGCAAAAGGGATCTGTTGCAGTTGCTTGTGTAGCCGTTCAGCCGCTGCTCTACCGTTTTCTGTTAATGGTGAATCCAGCCACCCCTGTAGTCGTTGCTCTTGATTCCATTGTGTTTCCCCATGTCTTACTAGATAAAAAGTTGTCACTTTTCTCTCCCCTTATTTGCGCTAAACCAAGCTTGCAGACAATTATGTAAAGAAGTCATGGCCGCAATATCTTTTATTCCAATACGGAACCATTCACCCTGTAAACCTTGAAAATTTTTCGTATGACGCAGGACAATACCTTGTGCTAGACAATAGGTGAAAAAGGTATCTGCCTGCTGTGTTTTTGGTAGTGAGAAGCACACATAATTGGTAACGCTATTGGTTACTTGACAGCCGTTTTCTTGTAAATAACGATGCAGCCATTCTCTTTGCGCTGTCGCATAGCTAATGGCTTGCTGACAATAATGCTGTTCATCTAAACAGCTCGCACCAATAACAAGCGCAAAGGCATTTAAATTCCAATGCGGCAGCATGTCCTTTAAAGTGCTTACAATGGAAGCATGTGCAACTAAATAACCTAGACGTAAACCTGGAATCGCATACATTTTAGTCATCGAACGTACGACAATGACATGCGGTTGTTGTGTACTATTATGAATTAGCGAATACGCCTCATCTACCCAATCCATAAAGGCTTCATCAATGACAAGCTCACAGTTAACGGCAGCTCCATGCTCTATTAAGGCAAGTAAATCTTCTTTTTTCGGCAGGACGCCCGTCGGATTATTAGGTGTACAAATATAAACTGCGTCTGCCTCCATCATTTCATGCTGTAGCTGCTCCATAGGTAATGTGTACTCGATGAAGTCTGTCACCAAAACGGGCACAATATCAGCACCCACTGCACGCAATGTTCGCTCATATTCAGAAAAAGTCGGATGCACAATGATGACACGCTTTTTCGCATAGCGTCTTGCTAGCACACTAAAAAGCTCTGATGCCCCGTTACCTAATAGAATCGTATCCTTTGCCACTTGATGAAAAGCTGCAACCTTCGTTAAAAAGGGCTCTCCATCAGGATCTGGATAACGTTGAATTAGCGGATAAAATGTACGCCACCGTGCCTCCACAAAGGATGGCGGTCCCGCGGCATTCACATTTTCACTAAAATCATACACTACTTCAGGCATAGTTAAGCCTAATTGCTGATACACATTATGCGGATTTGCTCCGTGATTAGGTAATGGCATAAATGAACACCTCCACTGCTAGCATGACAAGCGTAAAGAGAACTGTGGCAATACGCATATGAAGAATAGATGTAGCAATATGCTCCTTTGTTAAAGGAACTAATTTTTCTCCCATAATTGCTCGATGAGAGACAACACCCTTATACGTATTTTTTCCACCAAGCTGTACACCGAGCTGCACAGCCGTCGCTGCCTCTAAATAGCCACTGTTTGGACTTGGATGCTTTTTCGCATCCTGTGCCCATCGCTTTAAACGCTTGCCAAGCGAATAATTTGTTTCATTTTTTGTGCCAAGCACAATTAGCAAGCCTGTAATACGACTTGGAATAAAATTCAGCACATCATCAAGCTTGGCAGAGAACATGCCAAAGTCTTTGTATTTTTCATTTTTATAGCCGACCATCGAATCTAATGTATTGACAGCCTTATAGCCCCATAACCCAATTGCCCCAAATAAAAAGGCATAAAAGAGCGGTGCTGTCACGCCATCGCTTGTATTCTCAGAAACCGTTTCTACCACACCACGCACAATTTCATCTTCATCCAGCTTCTCGGTATCACGTCCAACAATCCACGACAGCTTGACACGCGCTTCCGCAAAATCACCTTTGACAAGCGGCTCATAGACAGCCATTGCCGCCTCCTTCAAGCTACGCTGTGCCAGTCCAATCCCAATGAGAAGCCCTTCTACTAGAATGCCAAAAATGATACTTACCTGATAACTAAGGAGCAGAATCAATGTCACTATAAACATGGTCGTCCCAACAACAGCAAGTGCCATCACCATCCCACGCAGCTTTCGCCATTTGCCCTTATTCCATAGAGCTGTTTGCGATTGAATCAAATGTCCAATCCAGCGTACAGGATGGGAAAGCTTTGGAGGGTCTCCTACTAATAAATCGAAAACAAGCCCTATGATACAGGCAATTACGATAGCAATCATCAAGCTCTCTCCTCTTTATCTTTTTTGTATTTCCTTACAGCCTCACGCATCGTTTCATAGACGCCATAGCCAATGACCTTGCCGAGCATCGTAATGGGGCCTGCATACTGATGGTAGTCCCCCTCTTCTGTGGAGGCAATCAGCAAGCTATCGGTAGAAGTACCTGTAGCTTGCGTACCTGTTGTTGGGTCTGTAATAGCTTCATCCACTAACGCCTTCACCTTGGCTTCTGTTGTTGAAATCATTGCCTGAAATAGTGCTTCATCCGATAGCTTTCCGTTGATGAGCACCCATGCATTAATCGTCCCTGCATGGTACTGCTCCTCCCGATGAAAAGCACGTGTAATATCGACCGCATTACCTAGCCCCGCAGTAATCATAATGACAAGTTGGATGCCTTCAAATGTAAAGTCGCGAATGGTCGCAAATTGGGCCTGAACGGCCGTCATCATGGCTACAGTGTTGTGGAGCGGAAAGCCCTGTGCCTGCAAAAATTGCTGTAATTCCTGATGGGGTTGCCGTTCATCATAAGTAATGGGTACTGTTCGATTCATGAGATGCGTATAATGTCCAAAGCCTGGATTATGCATGGCGGAGGATACGACCTTCATAGGTGAAGCTGTTTGAAGAGCAACATAATGATCAAATAGTTGAATATGGTCTTTCGTCAGTATAGGCATTTCATCGCCTCCTCGCACGAGATAGTTACGGAACAAAAAAAACAAATTCTTACAAAGAAGAATTTGTACTGTCGATTCTTTATTCAAATTTGAACCTTCTGAACGTATGTACAGAATAACAACTTCATAATACTCAAATTATTTATTTTCTTTGAAATTGTATCATAACTTTGGCTATTGTCACAATTCCAATTTCAAGGCGTTATTGTTGCTTTTGTTTGAGATTTTTAAAGCGGATCACAGAGCCTATAATAATAAAGACCCAGCCAATGCCAATGTAAACAATTTTCATTGTTTTGGTCGATGACGGTAAAATATCCATAATCGTTAAACAGACAAAAAGTATCCCAAGGATGGAGAAAAGCATCCCAATTGTTAAATTCTTCACGAAAAACCCTCCCAACTTATGTACGCCCTCGATTTTACCGTATTCTAAGCAAAAAGAAAACACTAATCCAAGCAAGAAACACTTGGATTAGTGATGATTGTGTCATTTTGCTTTCGCATGAGCAAAAAACTCTTCATATAACGCTTGTAAAATACGGTTTTCATATTCCTGAAGGACCCCAAATACGAGGCTGACTTCAGAAGAACCTTGATTGATCATTTCAATATTTGCGCCAGTTTCTGAAATCGCTGTGGCAGCACGGGCAGCTAAACCTGTATTATGACGCATCCCTTCGCCAACAATCACGATCATCGAAAAACCGTGACGCATTTCTACATACTCAGCATGTAGCTCTTCTTTCACACGACTAATAATACGTGCTTCATTTTCTGGAGTTAGTTGATTTGAACGCATGATGACAGAAATATCGTCTAAGCCAGACGGTGTGTGTTCATAAGAAATATTCTCATCTTCTAAAATTTGGAGCAGCTTTCGTCCAAAGCCTACTTCACGATTCATCAAATATTTAGAAACATATAAAGTTGAAAAGCCACTGTCTGCCGAGATTCCTGTAACGGGACGACCTGTTGCAGGACGGCTTGGTACGATACGAGTACCTGGGGCTAATGGATTATTTGTATTTTTTATGTTAACGGGCACCCCAATCTTGTAGACAGGCATTAACGCTTCATCATGGAACACTGAAAAGCCTGCATATGATAATTCGCGCATTTCGCGATACGTAATTTCTTTAATTTCCACTGGATCATTGACAACTTTCGGATTCGCAGAGAACACACAATCCACATCCGTAAAGTTTTCGTACAGCTCCGCTTCAACGGCTGCTGCTAAAATGGAACCTGTAATATCAGAGCCACCGCGGTCAAATGTTCGCAATACGCCCGCTTTAGTGTAACCGAAGAACCCTGGGAACACAATAATTTCTTTTGTATCTTTTAAAGGGGCTAAATTAGCATACGCTTCGGGTAAAGCAAATGTGCGTTCAGGCAAATCATTGACCACTAAACCTTCTTTTGGACTAATGTAGCGTGCGGGCATACCAATGGCATTAAAGTAAGCTGCTATCAGCTTGGCATTATTATCTTCACCTGCTGCTTTAATACTATCGATGAATAATTCCACGTTCGTTTTGTCACCTTGTACACGTTCACGTAAATCTTCCGCAATTACGTCACAAATGGCATGGTCTAATCCCAAACCATCTGCAATCGCTCGAAAACGATTCACAACAGTTTGCAATTTTTCTTCCGTATTCTCATGTTGTAACGCTGCATTTGCTAATTGTATTAATAGGTCTGTTACTTTTATATCGTCATCAGAACGTTTCCCTGGTGCTGAAACGGCAACAATCTTACGTGCCGGATTAGATTTCACAATGTTTGCCACTTTTTGAATTTGTTCTGCACTTGCTACAGATGTTCCACCAAATTTACACACGATCATATCTATCAAATCCTAACTTTTCAAATTAATTGTATTCCTCCAAAAAACAATTGAATGTACACAGTGTACAAATTATCGTTTCCTACGTCAATACAATTTAAAAAATTCACGCAATTTATCGAGAAATATGGACAATTTTCGTACTGTTTGATTTATTATACGGATTTCGCATGAAATAGTTAAGGTTTTTATGAATTTTTTTTCGTGACATTCACATATTCGTGAAATTTTCCATTTTGACTTTCTTCTATATAATGAAGAAAACGCTTACTCCAACTATGATATGCACAAACAGCCACTATGTTTGTGCTATTTTATATGTAAAAAAGACGACTTGAGCAGAGTTTTAACGCTTGATTTCAAGGGCGTTATCGCTCATTCACAGAGTTTCCTGCCCTTCCACGAGTATTCCTCCTCCTTCCGCGAGTATTTCTCTTCCTTCCGCGAGTATTCCTCTTCCTTCCGCGAGTATTCTATTAATCATTGAAGTTCTCGCTCAATTGCTTGGATGCAACACTCTTTCGTGAGCAGCCGCCTTCCTCTACATAAAAAAACTAGGCTCACGTTATGTGATGCCTAGTTTTACTTGTGCTATTGGATTACATGGCTGTCCAGCCGCCATCGATCACTAGCTCTGCGCCTGTCATGAAACGAGATTCGTCAGATGCTAGGAAGACTACACCATAGGCTACATCTTCCGGTTCACCGAAATATGGTAGTTGTGTGTAAGTTTGATAGAATGGTAGTGCGCCTCCCTCTACCATTGTCGGTGCTGTCATCGGTGTGACGATAATGCCTGGGTGCACAGAATTCACGCGAATTTTGTCTTTGCCGTATTCGATAGCAGCCGATTTAGAAAGTACACGCAGCGCACCTTTTGCTGCTGTATAGGGGCTTGTACCAGCCATCCCAACGATTCCGCCAATGGAAGAAATATTAATGATTGAACCGCCGCCCGCTTTTTGCATTTCAGGAATCACGTATTTCATACCAATAACACAGCCATTCAGGTTGATATCCATAATTTTATTCCATTCAGCCATTTCCATGTCAGCCATCGTTTTTGGTGATGAAACGCCTGCATTGTTGACAAGAATATCGACTTTGCCGTAAGCCTTTACAGCCTCCGCAATTACTGCTTTCCACTCGTCTTCTGAAGTGACATTATGTGAAAGCCCCATAATCTCTCCACCATTTTCTTTAATTTCTTTAACTAAGTTATGCAATGGCTCGATTTGCACATCTGTTGCAATTACCTTTGCGCCTTCTTGTGCGAATAATTTTGCTTCGGATGCACCCATCCCCATCGCTGCTCCTGTAATAATTGCTACTTTTCCATTTAAACGACCCATAATAAAAACTTCCTTCCTTCTATAATAAATGAACAATTCGTGAACACGTTAACAACCAGTTGTATTATCGACACCGTGTCGTTAATATAATTATAACTCGCTATTTAAAAAGGGCAAACAACACAAAAACCTGTTATGATGCTTACACAACATTCACAATAAATCTGTTGTTTAAATAGAAAATTTGATACAAGGAGCATAAAAATGTCGAAAAAAATGGACCCCCGCGTCATCCGAACACGCCAATTATTAAGAGATGCACTGGTGGAATTAATTGATGAACAAGGCTATGAGAAGATTACAGTTCAAGATATTACACAACGAGCCACATTAAATCGTGCCACTTTTTATTTACATTACCGTGATAAGCTGGACCTCCTCTATCAAAGCTCAGAAGAAACTTTGCATGAGCTTGTCAGTAGTATTCGTCCAAACTTTGAGGAGAAAAAGGATTTTGATTTATTACCAAATTATGACCAGCCTCACGAGACATTTATGCATTTATTTGAACAGATAGCGCTGAATAGTAAGCTTTATAAGGTTTATCTCACGGAAAAGAATATCCCTTATTTCTCTGATGGTTTGAAAAACATTATTATCAATTTCGTCTCAAGTGGCATTCAAATAATGGAGCCTAACGATCAAAAGCTAACAGTGCCCCGTGAGATGGCTGTACGGTTTTATGCCGCTGCCTTTCTTGAAGTGATTGTTTGGTGGTTGGAACATGATATGCCGTATACACCAAAATTTATGGCGACCCAGCTCATGCGTATTACCATTAAAGGGCCTTATATTGACAACCCCTTTGAAAAGTAAAGAAGATTTGGGTATAGGTTAAGCCCATACCCAAAGGACTTACCTATGCGCCATTTAGTAATCTTTCATCAAACATTAATTGTATTTGAATGCCGAACGGGTCTTCGATAATGCCATAAGCTTTACTAAAAACATTACTGGATAACGGAACAATGATTCTTACTCTTTCATCTGACGTTAAGCTCTTGTAAAAATGCTCCATTTCTTCTAGGTCTGCCCTCTGTATACATAATGAGGAATGGTTTCCTACTACATAATGTTCCGTAACATCCATTGTAGCTTCTGCTAGCATTAGCTTTGTTTTGCCAATTAATAAAACAGCATGTGCTATATGCTGTTTATTTTCTTCTGTAAGACGCATTGTCTTGTCACGTTTTGCCATATCCTCATATGTCACAAGCAACAGTTCCTCCGCATTCAAATGTTCTTTGTAAAATTGGATAGCTTCTTTTGCCTTTCCGTTCATGGATAAAAAAATAGCGACTTCAAGTGTGGCACTCATCGTATCAATCTCCCTTAGTAAAATAGTTAGATAATAACTCCATTGATATTACCTAACCCTTATTTTAGAATATAAAGGTATCAAAACATGACACCTTTTAAGGAGATAGCCATGAAAAAATCAGAACGACTTAATGATATGATTAGATACTTAAATGGTCGGGAATTTTTTAATTTAACGGATTTAATGACTACCTACAGCATTTCTAAAAGTACAGCGCTACGTGATGTTCATTCTTTAGAGCAATTAGGCATGCCGATTTTTGCTGAACATGGAAGACATGGACGGTATGGCATCTTAAAAAACAGGCTATTATCCCCTATTGTTTTTACATTGGATGAGGTGTATGCTTTGTACTTTGCTATGCTAACATTAGAATCTTACCAATCAACACCTTTTCATCTAAGTGTTAATCAATTAAATGAAAAATTTGAAAGCTGTCTGTCTAAACATCAAGTAGAACAGATGCATCAAATGAAAAAAGTCCTGCAATTTGAAGCTAACCAACATCATCATATTAGTCTTTTTTTAGATAAGATTTTAATGAGTATTCTTCATGAATATGGCTGTCAATTTCAATATCAAAAAAATAATGAGCAAAAAGATTACTATGTTCAATTTTTCGAAATATCTGCTAAATTTGGGCAATGGTATGTAACTGGCATAGAAGTGGATACGAAGAAAGTGAAGGTTTTCAGATGTGATAAAATAACGTCCATTGAAATAATAGATAGTAGCATGCACTTTTCTCTAGACGCACTAATCAATCGGTCATTAGAAATGGATCAACCAAAGAAACGTATTGCATTTGAGGTAGAAATTTCAGCACAGGCAAAGGATATTTTTTATAAAGAACATTACCCTTCTATGACACTAGAAATGGATGATAAAACTGTAATTAAGGGCTTTTACAACCCAGGAGAAGAAACATTTATCGGCAATTATTTTATGAGGTATGGTCAGCATATTATCTCCGTGAAGCCCAAAGCATTACAACAAATAATCCAAGACCAAGTAGAGAATCTCCTTCATCACTATCAAAAATTAACCTCACATTAGCCCATAAAAAATCCCGAACTATATGATTTGACTAGCTCGGGTTTTCTGTCTATATTGCTCGATCCACATAAGACCGTTAGCAAAAGCTATAAAATGAATTCAATTGATCAGTTTTTTTGCACCATAGATCATAAAGCTCCCCCGCTTTACTTTTCATTAAACTCAAATTCAATTTTCCCTTCTACCAAACGGAGTGACGCATTAAATTGTTTGCCACTCTTTGATTTAAACCCTTTCATCACAGCTGTTTTACCAATCTTACATAAATCATGAATATTCTTCTCCGTTAGTTTTTTTCCTAATAGCCTTCCTGGAAACGTTTGCTTACAACCATTTTTATAATTCGAACAACCGTAAAAACTTTTACGCAAACCTATTTTTCCTACTTTACATGTCGGACACATCACAATATCTTTCACAACAGCTGGTTTAAACTGCTCCGCTTCAATTGTAAGTGACTCTAACTGTTTAGGCACTTCCGCTATTAATTGATTAATAAACTTGCCTATGCTTTCAATAAAATGTTTGGCTGACCCTTCTCCATGACCAATTTTATGTAAATAAATTTCCCATTTTGCCGTCATCGATGGACTTGACAGTAATGTTCCTTCAATTGCTCGACATAAAAGCGCACCCTTAGGCGTAATACTCACGATATTTTTTCGTACTTCAATAAATCCATGCTTTTTAATCGTCTCGATAATGCCACTACGAGTTGCTTCCGTCCCAATACCTTCAATCGACTTCAGCACCTCGATTTCCTCTTCATCCTCAACCGATTTACCACATGTTTTCATCATCGTAATGAGTTGACCTTCTGTATAAGGCTTAGGAGCCGTTGTCGTGCCTTCTAAAATAGAAACCATACTTTGTACCATCTCATCTTGGAAAACAACAGGTAACGACTCTTCACGCTCCTGCAACTCTTTCTCACTTGAAAACAATTCTTTCCAACCTTTTACGAGCTCTGTTTTCCCTACCGTTTTAAACGCAACGTTTTTGACATTCGTTATGATCGTTTTTTCGTCGTATTGATAATCTTGGTGAAACATAGCGAGTGTCGTATTGACGATTTCAAAATAAATATTTCGTTCATCCGCATTCATGGATTGTAACGCTTTTTCTGTCGGCACTTTTTTCGTTGGGATAATAGCATAGTGCTCCCCAACGTTGGCATTATCGACGTAGCGTTTGTTATTCCCACGGTTGATTGCATGAAATGACTTTCCCACGAGCTGCTGATAGTTGGCCAATGAGTCATTTAAATAGGCAAACTCATGATGTGTAATGAGCTGTGAATCGGTACGCGGGTAAGAAACGAGCTTTTTCTCATAAAGTGATTGCGTAAGTTTCAACACATGCGATGGACTGTATTTCCAACGTTTATTGGCAGCAGCTTGTAATGTTGATAACGCATGTAGTTTAGGTGGTGCGATCCGCTTCATTTTGTTCGTTACACTTGTAATTAGACCCGTATCCAGCGGTTCAATCCCATGCTGTTGCAATAATTGCACAGCCTCTGCACGCTCTTTTGTTTTTAAATTTGCCTTCCCTTTATATACACCATTTTGTGCTGTAAAAACCCCTTCAATTTCATAAAATTTTTCAGGCTTGAAATGTTCGATTTCCTGCTGTCTTTTATAAATTAAATAGACGGTTGGTGATTGCACACGTCCGATGGAGATACTGCCCCTAAAGCCCTTTTTTTGTAAAAGTAGCGTATAGAGGCGACTACAGTTCATCCCTACTAACCAATCGCTAATTTGACGTGTTTTTGCTTCTTGGTACATGAGCAAATCACGCTCATTAC
Source organism: Lysinibacillus sp. FSL L8-0126 (assembly GCF_038630385.1). NCBI lineage: Bacteria > Bacillati > Bacillota > Bacilli > Caryophanales > Bacillaceae > Lysinibacillus > Lysinibacillus sp. FSL L8-0126. The sequence continues at coordinate 4,200,472 of NZ_CP152028.1, forward strand.
TTTGCATATGATTAAAACCTTTTCGAATTTCCTCAACCTCTAATGAATTGATCCATAATCGTTTAACAGGCTTATTGACTTTCGTCATTTTTAAAAGGGAGTAGAAGATATTTGAACCCTCACGTTCACTATCGCAGCCATTATAAATCATGGTTACTTGCGGATCATTAAAGATTTTTTTGACTGCATGAAATTGTGTATACATTTTAGAGACAACTTTATCTTCAAATTTTTGTGGAATGATCGGTAATGATCCCAGTGACCATTTCTCCCATTCCTTCTGATATTCTTTTGGTTCCTTTAATTCAACAAGATGACCCACTGCCCAGGTAATGACTGCACCATTAGGAAAAGTTGAACAAGGTTCCAGTTCAATAAATGTTTTCTCTTTTTTCTTTATTTTAAATGCATCTGCATAAGCCCTTGCTTGAGATGGCTTCTCTGCCAAAATGGCGATTTTCCCCATTGATCATCACATCTTCTTTAAAATAGTTTCGTAGCTTTTCTATAAAAACATAAAACTCAACTAATCAGATTAGTTGAGTTGATGGTGAATACCTTACTACTATTTTACTTTAAACAATTAAAAATATCACTTATTAAAATCTATGAACTAAAAGGACCCTTCAAATGGTTGATGCAAGCCAATCGATTTCGTTTAGCTTCTTGAAAATTTGACGGAATTAGGCGGCTGTGATTTAACTAACGCTAATACATTTAAACATGAAATATGTGCCATTCGATAAAGCTTATTATCATCCCATTCATCAGGGAACAACTCTTTGATTGTATCGAAATAAAATAAACATAAATTAAGCTTCTTCTCTTTCGGAAGTTTCTTAAGTATAGATTTTTTTGTCAAAAGCTTAACCATATTATAAAGATTTTGTAAGGTAATATTCTTTTCTTTACTACGTTTAACTGTAAGCATTCCCTTGTTAAAAAACGGGCTTTCAGGTTTCAAGATTAGGTTTGTTGCTACCCAACTACTGATATCATCCTTATCCCGAAAGTTTTAGAGGATACAATCTCAGCTCGTAAAAATGAAATTAACATCGTTAAAAATAGATAGGAGATCATGGATCCCTCTACTCAAATAAAGAAAGTTACACGAACCATTGAGAAGATTGATAACTTTGAGGAAATTTAATTAGAGAAGCAAAATACTACCTTAAGGTGGATAATTAGGTAATTATCTTTACAAAAACTGATGAAACAAATAATAGTTCCTTCTTTTTAATTTTTATTAATATTAACAGAGTTAAAATACTTATGAATTTCTTCCCATTCCTTCTTAATATAATTAGACTTCGAATAATCTTTTAACCATTGATATGAATTTTTTTGAATATATGCAAGTATTAAACCATATTCACAAGTTTCTTTATCTATGCGTTCACTAGGCTTTAAAAAGATTCCTATATTAAAATTTGTATATCAGCTGCTATTTTTATAGTCATTTAATAACAATGACATATACTGAGTTTTTTATATCCTCAATCCTATCTGGGCTTTTAGTATAATTCATCATTTCAAGAGGGTTAATTTGTATTTCATTTCCAATTACATAGGTCTTTTCAATTTTAATTATTCTGATTATAAACATATAATACTGCAGTGCAACTTTGAGTAATTTTCTTTTTATTGCCTCTTATTCTCCTACTAAGTTTCTTCCAGTCCGTTTTTATTCCTTGATTAACATTTAATACAGCTGTATTCAACATTGGTAACTTCCCAAATTCTTCAAAAGCAATATAAGTACATAAATAACCTCTTGATTATTATATAAAAACTCGGCCTCCTCTATTAGTTCACAAGCATTCTCATAGATTTTAAAAAGATTCCTTCGATTTCCGCCACCTTTAATTGATTAAAACTCATCCCATCCCTCTCCTATGAAAGCCTTTATTACATACAATGCATCTATGTATTAACAATAAAAAAAGGAAAAGCAATGTGCCCTCCCTCTAACTTGCTGCTGTATTTCACTTTTGGCTACCCTTATAACATCGCTGTAGCCGAAGGGACATTTAAAGTGTTTGAAACCAAATTCGCAACATTTCACGTCCCTTGAATAGCTCGCTTTTTAACTAGATAATTGTCATCCGTATTTTCGGGAAACTGGGCTATTTATTTAACGCCTGTAGAATTCAAACGACAGCCCTCATAAATTTTATCCAGTTAGTGTTGGCAATCCAAATTTATTAGGATTAACTAGTTCTCATTAATATTTATTTTTTGTTATCTCTCCAGTCTAAAGTAGTCAATAATTTATCTTTAGTTAATTGGATTACTTTTTTATCCTTTAATATCTCCTGAGTTTCCTTATTGTACATATCAATAACATCAATGGCAATAAACACTTGTTTTGACATTGAATTGTATAATTTGATAATTTGTTCAACTGCTTCTTTTTCAATATTCTTGAATAGAAAAGAATCATGCATAATAAAAGGTATTTTAGTTAGTGTTAAAATAACTAAATCAAAAATTATTAAATTGGTATATGCTTTTCCAGTACCCGTATTATCAAAAAATTCATACTCATATTTACTATAAGTTAAATTTAGTTCAGGTGCAGTTCTTTTATCCTCATGTATTAAATCATTTATCTCTTTCAATTTGGTATTTATAACTGTATTAATTTCTTTAACTATTTTTTCTTTTAACTCTTCAAGTACACCTTTTTTGGTTTCAATATTACCTTTGATCCCTAATAGCTTTGTGTAATACTGATTTTCTAGTTGGAGGTTCTTTAGCCTTGATGACAATTCAATTAAGCTATCAATAAATACATTAAGTTCTTCATCAGGATTTAATAACCGCTCTTGCTTTGCAATAGTTATATTTATTTCTTTCTCTAACTCATCTATTTTGCTTGCTAACTCTTTTTTTGCATTTTCTAACTCTTCAGTAAGAATAGAACTAATACCCTGGTGAAATGATTCTATATTCTGCAATTTTTCTAGATTTACACTTGGAAAAAATTCTAGGAGGGACTCAAAACCAGCATTTGCTGCTCTTTTTATAGTTCTTGTTGTCCTATTTAATCTAGAGATATAATATTCTCTTTCCTCTATGAGTTTTTTCTTCTCTTTTCTAATGTTAATCATTTCATCAGATACAATTTCTTGAATATCACCTGATGGACTATAGACATTTTTTCCTAATCTCTCTATGTCTTTTCGAAGAGACTCAATATCTTTTTCATTTTTTGTAAACTCTTTTTTAGTAATCTTAGGAATCAATTTATGTTTTCCTGCACTGTTTAAGACTTTTTTTTGCTCTTCTAGGTTTTTTACCTCCTTATCATGCATTTCAATAACATCATATTTATTAAAAAGCTTAATCAAGTTTGTTACAGTTTGAATAAACTTTTCTTGTGGAAAGCTATGTAGGGGTTTTTTAACACTATAGTTTTCCTTCCCCCAAACTCTAGAAAAAGTACTAACAGCAGCTCTAAAGGTTAATTGGTCTGATTCTAATCCATAGAGGAGCTTTAGTTCCTTTGTATAATCATTTATTGAGATTTCTTGGAGATTTTCATAATCTTTGTTGCTTCTATACACTATATCTGGTTTTTCTGTACCCCTAACAAAATGATACCCTTTGTTGTTGAATTTAAAAGTGACTCCAAAATAGTGATGTCCTAAGTTTGTTACTACATCACTATTATGAGAAGTGTATGTATTCCCCCCAAAGATAAAATCCAAAATCATTAATAAAGTTGATTTACCAATAGAGTTAGAACCATTATTATCACCTAATATTACATTTAAACCCTCATGAAACTCTATTGTTCCCTCAGAAAATATTGCACTCTTAATCCTTATTAACATATGTAACTACTCCTTTATCAAAATCTACTGTAACCGCATCAAGTAGAAATAAAGCATCAAGTGCGTAAATAAACTCATCTATATCATCAAAGTAATCTTGTGTATCAAAGAACAATTCCTTTACAGTCATTTCTTCTTTTGATAAACATTTAAGGATAAATGGCATTTTCCCAATAATTGACTCACTAAAATTAATTACCTTGTTAGGCACTATCATGAAAACACCTCACAATTTTGAACAAAAAAAGAAATAATAATTCCACAAGCACCTAAATTACTGTTGCTAGTCTTTTTAGAGAGCCACTCAGTAAGTTGACCGTAAATAACTTCTTGAGAGGGCTCAATCCTGCTAAGACTTATATAAAATGCACTTACTTGTGAGGCAATTGCATTAAATGACCTTGGGTATTGGCTATCTAATTGAGCGAATTGCTCTTTAATATAATAATAGTATTCTGTAATTTCATTTCTTATCCTCATTTTTGTTATTCTTGCCAATGTCTCATTTGCTTTTTCATCCAACTTTAAAGCATGTAATTCCAATGGTTTAAGCTCAGCCTCATTAAATTCCTCTACAAGCATTGTAATGACTTCTTTTATTTCTGATTCAATTTGATAATCAACATATTTTGCTCTTGTCTCACTCTTAGCCAATATATTTTTCTTAATGCTCAATAACAACCTATACTCCTCAACTGTTCTAGGAGTATCAAATTTTGTATGGCAATCAGTACATAAAGCAATATAATTTGTTAGGTTATTTACATCCTCATGTATTTTTTCCTCATTTTTCAGTAATTCTATTTCTTGTTTTGAGGGATTAAGTGGATATATATGTGCACCTTCAAATAATTTATGTTTTTTCCCACCTTTTTCATACATAAGTGGCTTCGTGCATAAAGGACACATATTTTCAACTTCTGCAAGTAATATTGCATTCTCATTTGGGGTAAGCTTCTTTCTATCAGGCATTTAAATCATCGCACCACCTTTATAACTACAGTAATATATATTATTACACAAAAACCATCCAAATACTTCTTTTTCCAACAATAATATACCACATAAAGAACTAGGCTGTCATACCTACTCCTTAACAACCTTGCTAATTACTATAAAATTAGTTAAACACTTATAAGTATGATTTAAAATTTATATTGCTTAAATAAAATATAGAAAATAATATTGCTCTTTTCCATAGCTATCTCTAAAATATAATGCAGAAAATGAGGACTTACAGCTTTATATACACAGCTAAGTTTTTACTTTAGTATCACCGAATTTACTATTTTAATTGTTCACATGATTGCTATTTTAATCATATTCCTGACAAACTTAATATCATTTGAATGGCTATCTACTTGTTTAGTGATAGGAGGAATGTAGTTTGATTATTAACTGTTATTTTCTTTAGTTACTGTCGTTTACTAAAAAGAAAACCATGGAGTTATCTAATTTAGATTTTCCATGGCTTCGATTAATTGTTTTGATTATTAAACTTTGGCTGTCCCAATCTCTATTTTTATCTCGTGGAAACCTAGTACAGCCTTACACTATATTTGCACCAACTGCAACGCCTTCTTAACCTCTTGACTATCTTTTGCTAATACGCTCATCACATTCGATCCAAACCATTCCAATGATGCATCTACCTCCATCGTTGAAACTGCTTCTGCTAGGAATTCACCATAATCAATAGCACCTTCAAACAAAGGAACCATTCCTTCCCTAGACCCTGCTGCCGCATACACATTGTTTGGTGAAAAAACATCTAGTTGAGCACGTGAGGCAATATTTTTAAAATGAAAATGTGAGATATAAGGACGTAGTTGCTTCATGGCGACAATCGGGTTCATTCCTGATTCCCATATATGTAAAACGTCAAAGTTCACTCGTAGGCTTGAGTGATTCGTTTCTTCAAGTAACTGCATGGTTGAAGGTAGATTATCTGTTAATGTATTTGGATGAGTTTCTACCAGCAAGTTTTGTCCTTGTGACTCAAGATAATCACAGAGCATTGTAAGTCTGACAATAAGTTCTACCCTTTCTTTCTTACTCGTGTCTGAGCTGCCTTGCTTTCCTACAAATGTACGAATTTTATTTGTTCCCCAGCGCTTGGCAAGTGCAGATAATCTTTCTGTTTCAGCCATCATCTCCGAAACGGGTGCATCTAATGGCAAATAATCACTAAGCATGCTCGTTTCCAAACCGTAGGAGCTTAGCCAATCTGCTCCATAATGAGGTTCATCTGCCAAGTTCTTTGCATGAATGCCCCAGAGCTCGATTCCTTGAAAGCCTTGTGTTTTAGCAAATTGAGCTAATTGCTCCATCGAGTGGAGATGGTGCCGAAATGAGATTGTACAAATTGATAGTTTCATAACATGACCTCTTTCTTGTGCTGTAATGTTAACCATGCTTGAAAACATTCTTGTAATCCTTGCTTGATTTTGAACTCAAGCTGATTTTGTTCTTCTAACTTCACAAAAATATTTTCCACCAATAACAAATCTTGCGTCATCGCCAGCTTCATCGCTCGATACTGAATCGTTGTATAGCCAGTCACTAGACGCTCAATTTCATCACACCATGTGTCAAAGCCTTCCTCTTCTCGCCCAAGTGCTTCCCAAAAAAATGCAAATGCATGCTCATATGCATACTTTCTAATCGCGATAACTGGCAATTGCTTTAAGGCCGTCGGTAGTTTTGACAGACGTTCTTTTCCTGCGATAGACTTTTTCATAATTTCGGTAACGGCATCTGTCAACGGATTACAATCAAGCTTGATGCATGTATTAAAATAGGCTTCAACCGTCTCTGTAGTAGGAGCAATAATCGTCTCAGAATCAAAGTAATAGCCACCTTTGACAGTTGGCTCTTGGATTGCAGCTAAAATTCGCTCCTTCGGTAAAATTCCTTCCCAGCGAAAATCAGGGTCATACATAAACCACTCTTCTTCATTTTCGGTCGATTCTAGCATCACATAATGAGGGAATGGACGTTGATGAAATTTATTCTCTCGCTCTGGCAGCATCGATAAATCCAGCATCACCATCACATGCTGATGTGGCGATTTATTCTCTACTAGCCCTAGCAATTTGTTTATATTTTCTTGTTTAGACTGCTTTTCGTCATACCATTTGTAAAGCTTGATGCCATAGAGCATTTCATACCATGTTTGAAAGAAATCATGATCGATTTGATCCGAATGGTATGTTAGCACACCATTATCAAGCACATCAAAATCAGCGTCCCATACCCCAAAATAGTAGGGCCTATGATCGACACCTTTCGTTTTCTTAATAACCTCACAAACACAGCTTACAAAACAATGAACTTTTATCATTTTTGGCCTCCGATTATTCTACCTTTTGCTGTTTTTCTAAAAAGCTTGCTAATGTTCCTACTGTTTTGAAATCTTTAGGAACGAGAACCTCATCGGGGATGGCAATGCCAAGATCCAGCTCTATATGAAGAATCAGTTGAAGGACCATAATGGAATCCATATACAAATCCTCATTTAATCGGGCATCTTCATTGAAAGAAGACAGTGTCGGCAACTCTAATGAATTTTCCATAATATCATAGATGCTCTGAATCAATTGTTGTCGCGTCATACTGGTATGCCTCCAAGTTTTTTTCTACTTATTTTTCCATTAGGCAGCTTTTCAATTTCTTGAACAGGCAAAAACTCTATTGGAACTTGATGTGGAGCTAGAAATTTTCGGCACCATTCTCGAAGCTCCATATTATCGATTGGTTCAGTAGACACATATAGTGCACATACCCGCTCTCCTGACAGGTTATCTTGTTTCTTATATACAACTGCTTCGACTATTCTTGGGTCATCCATTAACACGGTTTCCACTTCTTGCGGATACACATTCAAGCCTGCTACATTAATCGTGTCATCTATTCTTGCTAGAAAAGACAGAACATTATCTTCTATATAGCCAAGATCTTTCGTATAAATCGTTTGTGTCGACAATTCAATAATAATTTCGCTCGGTGTTTGTTTATCACCGGCTGTTACCTTTACATGAGGAAGTGGGTAGCCCATTTCTTTCGGATCTTCCACATTAGGGTGAATCGCAACACAGCCTGCTTCAGAGCAGCCATACTGCTGGAGTACTTGGCGAGATTTCTCTCTTAATGTTGTCAGCCAGCTATGCGGCATCAAAGTTCCTGACGTCATAACACGATCAAATTGTTCACCCATCGGTAATAATCGACTTAATGTATAAAGTAACGCTGGGGCCCCATAGAGTATGTGTTGAGGATATTCTTTTAGCTTTTTCAAAATATACTTAGGGTTATTATTTGTAATAATAACTGGCTTTGCTCCCCTTCTTAGGCAAGCCAAAACACCACAAATGAAGCCATAGGAATGAGTTACTGGACAAGCAACAACCGAATTTGTCAAGGAATCGACAGGTAACATCGTCACATAACTTTCAATCTCTTTTTCCACAGAGCCCCACGTTCGTTCAATACATTTCGGAGCGCCTGTTGTGCCTGAGCTCATTTGAACTAATACGCCCTCTTGGTTATTGCAATGATTTGATAGTTCAATGAAAGTATCAATCGATTGGAACAACAGCAGATGACTACCTGCTGAAGAAGCAAGCCGCACAGCTCCCTCTTTCGGCGTTGCTGAATGGATGGGGACAACTGATCCCCCTTTTTCGCGAATGTATAAACAAAGAGCTATATATTGGAAAGTATCATCCGTACAAATAGCTAGTCTGCGATTGTTACACTCCCTTAAATGAGGTAAGCTTTCATATATTTCAAATTGCTTCTCAATATCTTCTACTGCATAAAATTGATCATTGACATAAAACATCATCATTTCTCCTTTTTATCCGCTTGCGCCAACGTATTGTTGACGATATGTCGAAAATTACCTTCCTCTTGATTTTGAACTTTCTTAGTTAGCAAAGATTCAACATAAATTTGTGTGCTAGTATGCTGAAGCTGTTCATGTCTTGCACATAACGATGGAAAGCGTTCCAAGTGCTTCTGTAAGCTGTCCTTAACTTGACACCAAAAATGTGTTTCTGCAAAGTCATACTGCTCCTCTAGCAAATACGATAGTTCACTTAAATGAAATACGAATAGTGTATCCATAATTAATTCTCGTAAAGCCTCTAGAGAAGACATCCAATAATACTGATCGACAGGTGCATCTTTAAAACGTTCGTGTATCGTTGCAAAGTCTGGAACGAGGCTTCTGTCTGCAATGAATTCTTCCATATATTCGATACTGTCATGGAAATCCCTCAGTACAACCCGAGTGGGCCACCCATTTTGATGCAATAAAATCATGTTTTGTGCATGTGCCTCCAGCGCCATACCATGAGCGACCAGCAAGTGCCACACAGGAATAACACTCACTTCGATCAAGCGTTTTACCCACTCCTCTGCTCCATATCGGGAAAGCCAATCATCAATAAATGGACGCCCATCTCTCTCCATCATCATTAGTACTGTAAAAGGAACCGCTTCCTCTTCATCCTTCATATACAAGCGCACACTTTCTCGCCATATGGTACCAAGCTGACCTTCTAGTTTGCTACTATGCTTTTGGGCATTCGGTTCAAAAATAATACCTGCATATTCCTCCAGTACAATAAGCGATGCTTCCTTTTGTAAATAGGCATCTAATTGAATCACCTGTTTAAGCCATGATGAAATAGGAGGAGCTGCACAAACAGCATGAGAATGTAACTTTCGCAAGGAAGAAGTATTCACCATATTCATTGCACATTTTAATTGCGCCTTTTCAGGATGTGAAACATTCCATAATGTTCGTACTGATTGGGTTGCCCTATAGTAATCTCCTTTCACATTTAGAGGGATTAAATCTTTTTGCTCAATTAATCCAGCTAGTTCCATTTTCAGGTTATGCCATTGCCAAGGATGAACAGGGAGGAACGTATAGTCGTCAAATGTTCCACCGAAAATCGCAAGCTTTGCTAGAAGGTCTTCCCACAGCAAATGTCCTAGCTCTCTTTTCCAAAAGCTCTCTTCCTCAAGAACTGTGATTCGTACGTAGCTTCTTCTCACCGCAACCCATTGAAGGGTAAATGATTGCTTTGCCTCAGGGCCATAATTTTTATGGTCGTCAATTGTAAAACCAGTTCTAGATTTGAAACAAGGATGATAGGGATGCCCTTCCATGATTTCTGATTCTAATTCTTCATAGCTCGAATTTCTTCTCGACATGGGCATTTGGAGATGATGCTCATTCCATTGACAAAGCTTACTCGTTAAATGAAGTTCTTCCAGTAAACGAACTTTGTCTTTACGAGTAGATAGTAATTCATCTACTAGCTCCTCAAGCGTAGCTTCTAGTAACGTCTCATCTTTTCCTACTAGAAAAATACTATCGCCCTTTATTCGGATACGATCAAAGGCCATTCTTCGCCCTTCACAACGATAGGTACATTTCTGTCCAACAAGAGTAAAAATGGAAGACCCTTTATCTAGAGGCGTTTCTTCATATTTGATTAGTCCTTCAAACATCATTGCTTCTACAAGCTGCCGCCTTACACGTAGCTCTTCTTGTTTAGTAACTAAAGGCTGTAGCTGCTTCATATTCTGCCTCCTCATACTGAACAACGAACGGATTTGGCACTTTCGTATATACCGCTTGTTCAAGCTCGGCTTCTAGTTCATCTACATCATGAAATCTTGTTAATAAATTTGCTTTGAACGCAAGCTCCTCTTGCTTTAGAATGTTACGAATAAATGCCTTCCCGAAACCTGTAAATTCTTTTTCTAATAAGTGCAGTTGATCGATAGACCACTTCAAAAGAATTTTTTCATCGATTAGCTGATCGGCTCCAAATCGGGAAATAACGGGAAACAATTGATTCATAAATAAATAATATGTAAATCTATCATGAATAAGGGCATCTTCGTAAAATAGCTCTTCTGTTTCATGTAAAGAAGGCTCTATTGAAAGAAGTACTTCTTTATATGTTTTTGATAAGTAATAACCTTGGTTATCACGATAATAATAAGTAGTTGGATAACTGGAAGAAATGTTTAACAAACTATTTTGCTGGTGTGCTTCGAGAGCTATTCCATTCTCGTCGTATAATTTTAATAACGATTCAATCGAACATTTCCAATAAGCCTTAAACCAATCTAAGCTTACGCTCTCTAATGATCGGAATTCTGATTGAGCGATTTTCATGATGAGCTGACATAATTTTGATTTTTCTTTTGGTAGGGGCTCTTGCAAAAGCGTAGCGATCATGCAGATTCCTTCATCCTGTCCTTCAGGAAATACATTTGAGCGAAAAATAACCTCAAACCCTGATTCCGTCTGATTTGGGAACTCTACAGTCATATAGGCTGGATCATCAATCATCCGAAAAGATGGATGGTTCTGTAAGAAATCAATCTTATTCATTAACCGAGCCATAACAATGCCAGCTTTTAATTCATGCGTTCTAGTCACCCGCAATGAATTCGTTATTTTGACTGGAATTGAAAACTTATACATCATTTCTTCATTTGTGCTATATACCGTTCTTATCGAGGAGGTTGCTGTATAAAGTGCCCCAAGTGCACCTTCGTATTTTATCCATCCTTCAGCAAGCGCTTTTTTTACATGCGGTTGCTGCAAAAGCCATTGTGCTTGAAGCGGATGCATCGGAATGAGGCAATCCTTCTCTGACATCACAAAATCAGGTTGTGATGTTGTTATAGACTGAGAAATGAGTTCACTTGCACTTTTTTCTAATACAGAGGACTCTTTCACATTTTTACGGTCGACACGAAAATAGTGAAGCTGGAAAGAACCTTGTAACTCTGGAGCAAAACTCATTTGCTGCCAATCTGACATCCCTTGTCTGCTTTTAGGTGTTGGATGGAGCCAATGTCCAAGTAAGAGAGATTGCTCAGCTTCAATAAACGTACCGTTAGCTCCATTTTGTTTCTTATTTTCCAGACGCTTTTCAATATAATTTGTCATCGTTTGATAGCTCTCAATTATGCGAAGAATGAGTTCATCAAAATGGGAGGAAAGTTCATGACATCCGTCCTTCTTAGCCATAAAATGGAGTTCCTGAATAAATGTGATGAGTATCGTTAATTTATCTTCAACAAGCCATTGGTTTTGTTTCGTACAATACTTCAACGAGTCACCAAATTTATGTCTTCCAACAAGAGATTTGTATTCCATGCCAAATGCAAAACGTGTGTTTTGTAATGGCAACTCGATTTCTAATATATATTCCTCTGTCATCAGGATAGATAGTCGCTGTTCTTTTATCCATTCCTCCTTTCTGACCCAGTGTCCGCTACTCACCTCTCGTATATAACAATTCATAAACGCTTGAAACGTTGCATTTTCTGCAATCTGTTTAGCCATCTGTTGCATTCATTAACCATCCTTTCACAGAGCCTTCTCCCTATCAAATGATAATTATTATCATTCACTGTTAAAAAAATGAGTCTTCCAAATTAAAAAGACTGATGAGATGATAAGAAGTAAATGGAAACAATTGAATTGTTGACAAACGTTGATAATGATTATCATTTTCAACAATAATTACATATTATAAGAAAGACAGAAATGACTCAACTGTCTAAAGACCTATATGGCAATTTAAACCATCGAAATAGGTAAAAGTGTAGAAGCTGTTGCCTTTTCTTGGAGGATATTAAGAGGTTATTAATATATGGTACTTTGAGAGGGAGAAATATTACAAGGAGATAAAAAGAATTTTCCCATATGTGAAAGGTCTATATGTTATGAATGTTCCTAGCCTTTTACATAATATGCAAAAACCCTTTCTTATCAAGGAAAGGGTTAAAAATTATATTTATTTATAGAGATCTACCCTCCCTTTTTCCAAGTAACTGAGCAATTTTAGGTGATAGGAAATGGTGTAGATACTCTTAAGTCATTCAAATCTTATGAGCCTATTTAAAATACAATGCCGATAATGATAGCTGATAGAACACTTACAAGTGAAGCACCATATAGCAATTTTAATCCAAAGCGCGCAACCACATTCCCTTGCTTTTCATTTAACCCTTTCACCGCACCCACGATGGTACCAATGGATCCAAAGTTCGCGAAGGATATAAGGAAAACAGATACGATGGCTGTTGTGCGCTCACTGAAACTATCTTGTATTTTAACAAAATCCAGCATGGCAACGAATTCATTTGCCACAAGCTTTGTCGCCATGATACTTCCGGCATTGACAGCTTCATGCCAAGGTACACCCATGACAAAGGCAATTGGAGCAAAGATATAGCCTAAGATGTCTTGGAACGAGATGCCGAATATACCGCTAAATAAACCATTAATCAAGGCAATCAACCCAACAAAACCTACTAACATGACCCCAACGATGATGGCTACCTTAAACCCATCCATAATATATTCGCCTAGCATTTCAAAGAAGGTTTGCTTTTCACCTTCTTGTACTTCAATTATATCCTCTTCGGCTTTTACGTCATACGGGTTAATGATGGTGGCTATGATAAAGCCGCCAAATAAGTTTAATATTAATGCTGCCACTACATACTTAGGCTCTAACATCGTCATATAGGAGCCGACAATCGACATAGATACCGTTGACATCGCAGAAGCACATAATGTATACAGACGATGTTTCGGTAAAAATCCAATTTGATTTTTCACGGAAATAAATACTTCATTTTGTCCTACTATAGCTGCTGCAACTGCATTATATGATTCTAGTTTACCCATCCCATTTATTTTACTTAATACTAAACCAATATACTTAATAATAAATGGGAGGATTTTATAATGTTGCAATATTCCAATTATTGCTGACATAAATACAATTGGCATTAATACATAAAGGAAAAATGTATGTGCACCTTCATTGGCCATCCCACCGAATACAAAATTAGTACCTTCATTGGCGTATTCAAGTAATTTTGCAAAACTATCAGCAAAACCTTTAATTAGAAATTCCCCGATACCCGTTTTAAGTAAAAGAAAGCCTAAAATAAGTTGGATAGCAATCATCACCATGATGGGGCGATATTTAATCTTTTTCTTATTATTACTTGCAACCCATGCTAATAATAGAACTAGCATGAGTCCTACTATAGAAATTAAATAATGCATCTTGTCCCCTCCGTGTTTTACTCTGTTTAAGATATAGACTTACTCGAATGTTTTTCCTTCCAGATTAATCCTTGTTCTAAAATAATCACTAAAAAACTTCCACAAATTAACCCATTGTTTAAAATAGCAATCACGATAGGAGATAATTGGCTTGTCGCAGATGAAGGAATAAACATTAAACCAACACCAACTAAAAGAGACACGCCACTCACGATATACGTTCGTTCCTCGTGCGTAACCGTTTTCAATTCCTTCAAGGAGATTCCGACCATCTTGACAAAAATAACGAATGTTACAGCATAGCCTATTGGTGCTGGAATACCTGCTAATATATTCATAAAGGGTGGCAGCAAGGAGATACAGATAACGCAGCAACACCCAATTAAAAACGACCTGCGTTCCTTCATACCTGTTTGTTCAACATATCCTGCTGCCCCCGAAATTGGCACTGAGCCGATCGCACCCAGGCCTCCACAAATTAGTTGTGTAATCCCTGACATAAATCCAGCACGCAAATAACGGCGATCATCCCTTGATTGTTTTTGTTTCATGACTGTCTCCATCAAACGGATTGATGCAATCGCATTAACTATTAATAGCAATGCTAACAAAAATGCTGTAGTGATGGTGCCACTGTCAAATCTCGGCCTTCCAAATGGGAACAATTCAGGAAGCTTAACTAGTGTATTTACCTGTGAAATCCCAGATGTCTGACCAAAAATCACAAATAATAACCAACCTATCAATATACTAATGATGATTGAAAATTGCCGCAGGATAGTATAGCGATTGTTGCCTAACCAAAAGGTGATACAAATGACCATCGTACTAAGTAGAAATACTTTAATATTTACTGTTGCGTGGCTTGATGAAATACCCATCATTCCTTTCATAAAGGAGCCACTTAATTGAAAGATTAATAAAAGCAAATAGATAAAAGTGATGGTCGGTGTAAATAAACAAGCAATTTTATCCATTAGCTTAAGTGCTGAAAGTAGGATAAATAAAATACCACTTATAATCATTCCTCCACATAAAGCTTGTAAGGCAGCAATGTGAGAAGAATATAATACCCCTACCAAACTCGCATAAATGGTAAAAATGCTCCACCATAAACCAGCTGGCCCTTCATGGATTGGTAATTTATGACCAATCAGCCCTTGTAAAAAACCAGCTATCCCTAAAGTAATAATCGTACTTTGGATTAGCCCAGACGTCTCAATAGGTGTTAGATTATATACATCTGCGATAGCAATCGGCGCTGCGATAGCACCAGCGAGCATAAATACCATCCACTGTAATCCAGACAATATTGCCTTCATTACGGTCTTCCCCTTTTCTTACGATTACTATTGCATTACTCATCGATGATTGTCTGAAGTGCAATGTCCACCATTTCATAAAAGGACTTTTCACTTTCCTCGTGAGATAAGCTTTCATTTGTTAATAATTGACTACCTACCGTCAAAATAGATAATGCTTTTACCCCGTATTTAGCAGCTAAAGTATAGAGGGATGTACTTTCCATTTCTACACCTAACACACCGAATTCCATAAACTTATGAAGCCTGTCTAGTGTTTCACGATAGAATTCATCAGAATTATAAATATTGCCAACAAAGACATTTACTTTTTTGTCTTGTGCTTGTTGATACGCCTTTATTAATAAAGAAAAATCTGCTGTTGGTGCGTAATTATTACCGTAGAATATTTTCTCCGTCAAATTGCTATCTGAGGACACTGCTTGGGCTAATATAATATCACGGATATTAATATCCTTTTGCATCGCACCACATGTTCCGATACGAACCAGTTTCTTAACGCCATAATCGTTGACCAATTCCGTACCATATATACTCATCGATGGATTGCCCATCCCAGTACCTTGAACTGAAATCGGCACACCTTTGTACATTCCTGTGTAACCATACATCCCTCTTACTTCGTTATAGCAATAAGCCTTCTCTAGAAAATGCTCTGCTACAAATCTTGCACGCAGAGGATCTCCAGGAAGCAGCACACGCTCTGCTATTTCTCCCTTTTTTGCACCTAAATGCCTACTCATCTTTATCCCTCCAACTATTTATCTTAAATTCCATAAGGTAAACGTTTTCATTTGCCATCAAAAAAACCCATAGCTGTTTCCAAACCAATTTCTCTTAAAAGAAATCGGTTCAGAAACTACTATGAGTATAAGATTTTTTTATCATAACAAACTAGACCAGATTGTTACGTAGTGTACAGGAAATAATTGACCAAATTACTGAAGCAATTCTTGGCGAATATTATCTAAATCCCTTTTTGAAGGGATCGTTGAAATAATAACAACGGGCACTGTCGTTAAGGCAACAGGAAAATTACTTATGACAAAATCAATGTGATGCTGCTTCACCATTTCATCGGTTAGCCCCTTCATAATGGAAGTATTAATAATGAGCTGGTCTCCAATTTCGTTTTTTATCAAATTAGCTATATAATGACGGATAGAAAACTCCTCACCAATGACCAAGAAGGCTCGTTTACTTTTATAGCGTAGTCCTGAACGAACAAGTAAGGTGAGTTTGGTTAAATGAAAGTCATTATACAGGACAGAAGGGTATGTTTTTTGCCACTTTTGCATGCAGTTCTGCATATCTTGATAAATCTGCTGACACTCGATTTGAACATAGTTTGTTAAATTACTTTTTGCAATCGTCAACCATTCAGGAATGGCGTTATCGATTAAAAGCTTGTCAAGAAACTCATATACTTCCAAGATAAAACGCTCTTGCCTATCTAGATTGGGGTAAGCCTTAGCCAATATTGTTAACAACTGCTGCGCCATTTGATCGACTTCTTTATTCTTGTACAATTCAATTTCTTTCTCCGGCGTCATGTCAGACCCTTCATAATAATGATATTGGCTTAGGCTAAATAGGGATTGCATGAAAAACAATTCACTTTTTGGTAATTCTATAGAGAATCTTTCTTCCAGTGCCAGCGCAAAGTCTTTTACTGGCAAATAGAAAATCCCACTTTCCCAAAGATAATCACCCTCAGCAATTTTGACATAGTTCCCTTTTCTCACTCTTTCAAGTACAATCGCTATTAAAAACGATAATTTCCGTTTGGAATTGATAAAATAAACAATGTTCTTCTCATTCTCTATATTCGTAATGGATTGATTGATAAAATCAAAGTCACTATTCGTAAATGGCCATCCTGTAAACTCATAAGCATCACCATATAACTTCCAGTAAAAATAGCGGATATTCAATTCATTTCCCTTTATGGCTGGCGTCGAGTATGTAATTCGTAGCTTATATGGCTTCAAATCGTGATTATTTAATTGCATAATCAGTTTCTTCAAAGATGAGGTACTCATAAACATAGCTTCTGCAAGCTCCTCCATGGTGGATTGATGCCCATTTGTAAACAATAAATGCATTAGTCGATAGAAGATTGTTTGTCTAAGCATGCTTGAAACCACTTCACTAACTGTTGTACTTCGCCCATCGCGTTGTAGAAAGATTCCCTTTCCTCTAGACACTTCAATAGTCATCGCTGCTGGCAATTGCCTATTGATTTCTTCTACTAGCTTACGGATGGTTTTATCTGAAACATGTAAACTTTTTTCAACCTCCGCTAAAGTAAACCATCTTTGTTCAGCATCTAACAACGTTAATAATCGACTAGCTAATTTGAATTCCTTATCCACGTTCTCACCCTTATCCATCATTCACAAAAAGGAACATACATTACTTGCTGTATGTCCCTCTCCATCTTTATTTATACATATTGAATACGTTTTCGATGTCTGTATTGAGCTTGTTGATATCAACTGCTGTCACGGGTTGATTGACAAGCTGATACTTTTGTTTTAGCTGCATGATTCGACGGACACTCTCATTAATGCGCTCCTCTGTTATGTCTCCATCATGGACGGCTGCCTTCACAGCTTTTATGGCTGATGCGACATTCGTGTACTCATGGGCAATTAATATAATATCACTGCCAGCCTTGATTGAATCTACAGCCGCTTGACCGATAGCAAAATGATTCGTGATAGCTTTCATCGTCATATCGTCTGTCATAACAACCCCATCGAAGCCTAGCTGCTCCCTTAACATACCTGTGATAATTTCCTTCGACATCGATGAAGGGTATTGTGGGTCAATCTTTGGTAATAAAATATGAGCAACCATGACCACATCGGCACCGTTATCAATGGCATCTTTAAAGGGGACAAGCTCCAGTTGCTTTAAATCGGCCAAACTTTTCGTCACCTTTGGCAATTCTAAATGGGAATCCACGGAAGTATCACCGTGCCCAGGGAAATGCTTGATTACTGGAATTACTTGCTTGGACTCTAGCCCTTTCATTGTCTGAATGCCTAATTTGCTGACAATATCGGGATGATTCGAAAACGAGCGATCTCCGATAATCGGATTATTCGGATTGCTATTGACGTCTAGTACAGGGGCAAAATCAAGGTTAAAGCCAAATGCCTTTAATTGTTCCCCTAGCAATTGACCTACTTTAAATGACAATTGGGATTGATTGATATCCCCAATGCTTTTATTTGTTGGGAAGTTTTTTAAAGGCCCTGGTAATCTAACCACCTTCCCACCTTCTTGGTCGGTTCCTATGAAAAGGGGCACCTGATTATTGGTATTGGCAGCCATTAAGTCATTCATCAATGTGACTGTTTGCTGAGGGGTTTCAAGATTATTACCATAAAGAATCAAACCACCCACTTTGTCATCTTGAATGAGGCTTGTTGTGTCCTGCTGAAGCGTCGTACCTGACACACCTGCAAACATCATTTGACCAATTTTTTCGTCCAATGTCATCTGCTTGACCGTATCAGCTGCTTGTTGCTTTAATTCAGTATAGACCGAAATATGATGAACGACAGGATTAGGATCACTGTCAGTCGGTTTTGGTAAAATCCATTTTAATTGATAGTCGGCATTCACTTGGTAGACAAGAATGATTTGATTGGCCGTTGTATCCTGATAATAACGAACCTCATCGGGTTCACCTAACTTATTTTTAATATCGGCTAAATGAATTTTCTTGATATCCTCTTTAAATGAACGAATATCAAAAGCATGTGAACCTTGAAAGCCAATCGTCACATCCTGATAAGCTTCATATCGTCCATTCACTGACTCCGTTACTTGCTGAGGCTCCCCCCATTGCTGATGAACCACTTGTTGATCCGCCTCACCTGCTGCAAACGGCACATAAGGGACTCTTCCTTCTAGTGCTAAACTGGCTATGTCCTGTAGGATGACCTCCACATTTTCTGACACCCCCTCTTGTTCAGATACTTCCTCTTGGACTGGGGATGGCTCAGAATTTCTTGTCGTTTGTGTGGCCGTCCGCATTTTTGTGCCGAGAAAAAAGAACAAACCCAGTAATATCAGCACGAGAACTAGGAGCAAACCACGTCTTCTTTTATGCATGCAAAAACCTCCTTCACCAAACAAAATGGCGACTTCGAAACAAATCTATCAACTAACGTTATCATAACTGCCACTTGAATTCAAAGCTCACGCTATGAACAGAATCACGGCCTTCTATAGAAAATATTATCGTAAGCTAGCAAAAATGCAAAAGAAGATGTTAAAATATTCACATAAAGGGGGAAGCAAAGCATGGGGAAATTAAGTAAAAGGAATATATTATGGATTGTGCCTATCGGTATTTTAGGGGTATTTTGGTACTTTTATGGCCCACAAAAGGATATTACAAACAATGAATATATTACATATGTACAAAACTATACGTATGAAAATAGTACAAAAACTTTAGAAAGTGCCTTTGCCGCTGCCTGTGAAAATCCATATTGGGTTTATTTTGAAACACAAAAGGGACAGGACGTCGTAGAGTTCAAGGGGGATTGCCCCGTTGACAATGAAATAGCCAAGGTCAATGTGCAATTTCTTGTAGACAATGCCATCACAAGTGTCCAATCTGGTGCAATGCTTATTGATAGTAAAATGCAAGAGGAAGCAGAACGCGATCAATTTTTACTGACGCTTGTTCAATAATACAATGTAGCAGGAAGGGAACGGATAAAATACGCGAATTGGTGGATAAAACGGACAGAGTAACGGATAACGTGTTAAAAGTAGCGGATATATCGAGTAACTAGAAGGATAGCTCTATGAAAGCAGTGCAATATTTTGATGCTGAAGTCTCAACTATACAACAATAAGATCTTCTATTCATCGATGCATGTTGCAATGTTTTCTCCCCTCTACAGATAAAAACCCATGCATGTACACGCATGGGTTGAGCTGCTATTAACGATTTCTTGAGGACTTTAAAATAGTCCGTTCAATCAGTCTTATTTCATTATTTAGCTTGGCAATTGCCGCTTCGATTTGTTGATAGCGCTCCATTTGGTTGACTTTCTCTGTTGATATTGAATCCTTTAAAGCGGCATGCCCTGCGTATAAGCTTGCTAGTAAATCTAGCTTTTGAAAATAAGCTGCGCTATATTGCTCCATAACACCCAGCCCCTCGTCACATACTTTTTACACGAACAAATGAATTGTTGTTCATATTAGTACTATAGCCGAAAAAAGCAGCATCGAAACTCAGCCTAAATCATTATTTATCATCCTTTTTTCACTAAATATTATTCTTTTAAAATAAAAAAGTGGCATTATTCTTCCTTTTTTAATAAAGAATAAATGAATGTATCATAGGCTTGCCCATTTTGATACATATAGTCTCTTAGGATGCCTTCTTGTTGGAACCCTAGCTTCATCAATAGTTGACTGGAAGCTTCATTTTCTAAAAAGACAACAGCTCCAATGCGATTCAGGTTCATGTCCTGAAAGCCATAGGCTATCACTTTTTGCACGGCTTCTTTTATATAACCTTGTCGCCAGTAATCGGGATGAATTTCATAGCCAATTTCTGCTCGATGATGCGCAGCCGACCATAAATGGAAGCCAATCGTACCAATGACTTCATTCGAATCTTTGCGTTCAATGCCCCAACGAATCCCTCTTTTTTGTTCAAAGTTTTTAGCAAACTGCTTAATAGCCTGTTCAGCCTGCTGTGTATCGACAAAGGGTTCCTGCCCATAATAGCGTGTTACAGCCTCATTCGAAAAGCAGCGGAAAATGGCTGGTACATCCTCTAAAGTTAGCTCTCTTAACCTAAGTCTTGCCGTTTCTAAAACTGGAAACATTCCCTTCTTGTGACGTAAAGCATAAAATTTCCGTTTAGAAACTTTACGCTTTATTTTATTCTAGGAAATTTTATGGTTGAATATTTACATCATAGGATTAATTCGATAAAATAGAGTAATTTTTATGAACAATGTAGTAGTTTAAAGCAAGGTATGAATTAATTTTCATACCTTCTTTTTATTTTTCTAGATATAATTTAGCGTTGTTATATTCTGATTGTAAGATATTTATTATATTGGAAAATTATTTGATTATATTATTTATATTGGTAAGTTTATTTATCTTTACAATAATAGCTTTAGAAACCAACCCAAAAATCAGTTTTAGCTTAAATAATTTAGCTGACAAGGAGGTATGGGGATTAAATATTTTAGGTGTAATCTTATTAATGTTGGACACTTTTTATAGAGGATAAGGAGCAATTACTAAGCCTTTCAACGAATCAAGCCCATAGAGGCTCCATGTCAAGCAACTTGTGCGCCCCTTATGCTTTAAGAGAGCCATCTAGCCACCTTAATAAAGTTGTCCAAAACTGTTGCCATTCTAATAGTTTATTTTCCGTGTGGGCATGGGGGTATTTTTGTGCGACTGTTGGAACGGTTACCGAAGAAATCATAAGAAACTATATAGCCAATCAATTCGAAGAAAAGAACGGTATCTTCAATATTCAGTGTGCTTAAGCACACGAACTTTTATAAGGGCTTCCCCCTTAAATAAAAACGACTTTAGTCGTGGACATTCATTTCAAAATCCACCTGCTTTAGCAGGTGGTCGTTTAAGGAGTTTTTTCTGTTAAATTTTAAACCAACCTTTTATTACTTAGGAAATAAATTGGTAGCCATTGATTTTTCTATTGAACAAACCTCGCATTGACTATTATTGACCCAAGGATTTTCAAATGTTGTCTCTGAAGTCAAGAAATTAACTATTACCTTTTTCCCTAACGAAATCGGTTCAGCTATTTGAAGATGTATTCGTAAGAAATCGGTTGTCATCATTGATGCTACCAAACTAATATTAGGTAGTATAGCTGCATTATAATCATTGTTGGAATTATCATAAGCGTCTAGTACTTGTCCAAACTGATCTTTAATAAAGGTATAGTAACATTCTAAGCAAGGTGATATTGTTGGCTTAACTGAGTAGAAGCTTCCACAAGTTAAACCTACTCCTCCAGAAATAAAGGGAACATTATTTTTAACGCAAAGTTCATTTACCCAAGAGTTTATCAACATTGGTGGGTTATCAGCTGCACAAAATACAAAATCTAAGTCCTTTGTAATGATATTCTCTAAATCCTCAGCTGAACTTATTCTTTTATCAATCATCTCATAATTAATGGTTGTATTAAAATCACTTAATCTTTCAAAGCCTACTTTAGTTTTTGGCTGTCCTATATATCTTTCCGAATATAGGACTTGACGGTTCAAATTTTTTAATTCTACCTCATCGCAATCGAGAAACTTAATATGTCCAATCCCTAACCCGGATAATTGCATTAAAAGATTGCTACCTAATCCACCCATTCCCAGAACCAAAACCTTTGTCTCTAAAAGCTTTTTTTGATAAGATGATTTAGTTTTATTTGTATTGCTAAATACATTGAAATAATTAAGGTTATTATTGTATCTTACACGTTGCCAGTCATTTAAATCTTTAAGATTATCAATAGAACTGTCTTCGATTAGACCAATTTCATCTAGTGTTTTAATAATATTTTCTAGCTCCAAAAAACTAAAAGTTCGTTCTTCAATTAAGTTGAAAATTTGTTTTGTATCCAACTTACCATTCAATAAAGGTATGATTTTGATTAATATTCCATCTGGGTCAGTAATTTCATAGGCATTATTCGGTTCATCTCCGATTTGAATAGTTTGTGAATCAATTGAAATAACTGGATAAAAATCTTTGAATTTCGGTTTCAAATTAGTTCACTCCTTTATGTATAGGCTTTCATCATTTTAATTAATTTATCTTTCACAATTTCAGCCACATATTTTTGATTAGCTTCTTGCTCTAAACGAAAGTAAAGACTTCCTAAAAAATTTTTAACATTAGATATAATTTTGTACTCCTCATGCCAAATTTCAGTTTTTTCCCAATCCGTAAAACTATTAACCCAACTCTCAAGCAACTCTATATTAAAAGTATTTTTTTTCAAAATTGTAATCACAGCTGTTATCAGTCTTTCATCTTCTAAATTAGTGTAATTTATTGTTTTTGTACTTATCACACTTTTAATGACATCCAAAATCTGTTGTTTTTCAGCAATTGGTAAATCATATTTAGCTAACTCATTTAATGCATCAGCAGCATGTGCTAATGCATGTGCCCAACCTTTCTCGGGAACATAGCCTCTTAAATCTTTTTCACATTGAAGGTAACGTATAATTTTTTCCTTAATTTCTAAAATATCCTTGTCATGTAGAAAATTTTTTTTTTGATCCGCCATAAGAATAAGCGGTATAAGTAGCATTGAAAATGATCGTGTAAAAACTGAATCTGAATTTGATTGCCCTATACCATAAAAAAGATGCTGCTCATCCAATATGGTATCTAATAATCTTTGAAGAACGTTTACTGATAAGTAATCATTTAGTATCCAGTTTGAAAATGTCGTATAAATAAGATCGTCTCTTAATTCGCCATCAACAGACCCAATCTTATCTAACATCTGTTCGATAAGATTTTCAACATTAGAACTCTTGGGTATGCTATATTCATTGTTTTTTAAAAAAATAAGCTCTTTTTTCAATTTCATGTTATTCACTTCCTATTATTGATTAAGGATGGTTCTAAGAGAGACACTGGCTGCTACTAATACGAAAGAAATTAAAAGTAAAGTAGAAAACACAAAAATAAATCCTTTTTTCAACTCCATGATAATACCTCCAATTGTTGCATCAATACAAATTCTATCAATTTAACTGAAAATTTTATTAGATACTGTTTCTCAAAATAGGACCTAATTCTTTTCTTTTCTTTTCTTTTATTTTTTTTCTTAAATCTAATGCTAAATATATTGTTAAGATAACTAATGGACAAAGTGTAAAAGTTCCCATTGCAATTCCATCCCAATAAGACATAGAGAACAAAGGATCTTTTAAAGTTTTTTCAAGAGTTTGTTTGACAGTATAATAAGCAATAGGTAGATCAATTACCAAAAATAAATAGAGAGCAACAAAAATCCCAATAAAACTTAAAGAGCTGTAAATTTTAGTTATTTTCCTCTCTTTATTTGACATGCTGTTTAATATACTACTTATTTTATTGAATTTTAGGGTGAATATATTTTTAAAAATAAGCTTCATTGATTCATTAAGATCATCTATTTCTAAGAAATTAGTAAGTACATAGTATAAATCTGTACGTAAAAATAGTAATGTTTGAAATACAGTAGTTTGTAGTTGCATCAAAACCGTAAATTTAAGTATCTTAAGTATTATTTCATTCGAAAAATAAAATTGCATTACTAAACATAATAATATCAACATACTTGTCCAAGCTAATCCTGCTAAATAAACACCATATCTTTTCTTTCTGGATACGGACCAGATATCAGTTACTTCCGTTTCAAGTACAAGGAAAACTAGTCTATATCCCCATTTAACTTTAGCTCCAATTCCTACGCTTTTAGCAGCACATATATGTCCGTATTCATGAAAAAAGATAACTATCCATGTACCTAAAATTATTATACATATAGATGCAATTCCGGAGGTACTAACAAAAAGATCCGAACCCTTAGGGCGTAAGTTATCGGAAAAATAAAATAAAAATATATTAGCGAACACGGAAAATAGATAAAATGCCCAGGCAGTCTTACTAAATAATATCTTCAAGATTTTACTAGGCTCAGCATTTAAAGGGTGGTTATCTATTAAACTTTCCGATATAAGAACTCCATCAATACTTTTTACATATCCCGCATTTAATAACACCTCAACAAATTCTATAATGTCATTTATCTCGTAATCATTTGCACTATGCATCAATGCGACTTCATCTATTGACTTGTCTGAGGAAAAGCTTCGATAAATATTAAGAGCGATTTCATCTAATAACAAGTAGTCTGAAGTGCCAATACGTCGAATAGTAATGGAATCATTTTCACGCTGATATGTTTCAATGGTATGTACTTCAACCATAGTATCCTTACTAATCTCCTTTTGGTACATTACATTATTTCACCCTTTCTATTTTTCATAAATCCTCTTCTTTTAAAGAAAAAACCCACCCTTAGGAGTGGATCTTTTCTTTAAAAAATCATGTGTTAGCACGGTTAGCAGGAAGACCTACTTTTGGTAATACTTTAACTTTAATTTTTTTCATCTTTTTCACCTCCAATATGTAATATCCATCTTCAAATCATGTATTTGCACGGTTAGCAGGAAGACCTACTTTTGGTAATACTTTAACTTTAATTTTTTTCATCTTTTTCACCTCCAATATGTAATATCCATCTTCAAATCATGTATTTGCACGGTTAGCAGGAAGGCCTACTTTTGGTAATACTTTAACTTTAATTTTTTTCATCTTTTTCACCTCCAATATATAATGTCAACCCATAAATCATGTAGTAGTGTAACTAGATTGAGAATTAAATAGGAAATAATGTTCATATGTTCCTAACCAACCAATCAACTACTTGTTTTCCATAATAATACACATATCGGAGATTGTAAATGATTTAATTGAATTTTTTAAATAATATAAATACCAAATTAGTCATAGTGGCCTAACCCAGTTGGCAAAAGAAAAGCAATTAACATTAAGAACGGTAAGAAAATGGGCACCAGAATTATGTAAAAAGGTTAGTAGGAGATATAAAGAGTACTTAACAAAATTAAAAAAGGAAAGAATCAAAAGTATTTTGAGTGATGTTCAAAATGCTGCAATAGCATTACATAATAATGGGGTTTTTCCGAGTAAAGGGAGAATATATAAGAAATTAGGGAGTAGCGTTTTTTTAGAAGATGAGATTAGGGACCAGTGGGAAGATATAATAATAAACTTAGGTTATAAGCTTGATTAAAAATCTTGTTTATTATAAATAATAAAATTGATATATCGTTTAATATCTATGATAGTATACTAAATTAAATTGACTTAACCCTTGTGGGTGTAAGGTTGGAAAGATTATGCTTTATTATGAAGAAAATATATGGTTTATGTCACACTTCTCCTCCTCTACTACCCATTACCATTTCTCTAATCCACCTTCAAAATCCTTTTTGACACTAGCTCTATCTCTTAAAAATTGATAAGATTAGCAATTATTACTATAAAGGTATTATAAAATAGCTTATAATAGTAATCAGACTATGCACTCCTACTACATGCATATCCATTACAGCTCAGCTTCCGTATTTTTCGGTATACCATTTTTGCTGAGTATAGATAAAGGTGATTTTCAACATGACATCCTATGAACGTATACTTATAATGGTCCCGCCGTTTCCCTAGCTACGCTATCTACTTGTAACGAACAAAGTAGATTTTGCTTGTAGGAGGGCAATATGTTGAAAAAACAGGCAGTACCATCTTTATTATTAATGATTGTTCTTGTGGCATTTCCACAAATTAGTGAAACGATATACACACCATCTCTACCGGATATTGCCGCTGCACTTGGTGTATCCAATAGCGCTGTCCAATTAACTTTAAGCATCTATTTTATTGGCTTTGCATTAGGTGTTTTTTGCTGGGGATGGATTTCTGATTTCATTGGCCGTCGACCTGCCATGTTAGCCGGTCTCCTTTTTTACGGTATAGGGAGCTTGCTCTGTGTTTACGCAGAGACGATTCCTTTTCTAATTGCAAGTCGATTTATTCAAGCGTTTGGGGCTGCCACTGGCTCCATTATTACACAGACCATTTTGCGTGAAAGCGTAGCAGGTAGCCAGCGACATGCTATGTTCGCACAAATTTCAGCTGTCATTGCCTTTACCCCTGCGGTAGGGCCGTTGATTGGTGGCTGGGTCGATCAAGCACTTGGCTTTCGAGCCGTGTTTTTTGTCCTTGTGGTGATGAGTATCTTGTTGTTCATGTATGCTTATTACAGACTTCCTGAAACAACAGATCCAGCCGCAAGACAACGAATAGCGATTTGGCCTGTCGTCAAACGCATTGTTGCTTCGCCAACCGTTCTTGTCTATGGACTACTGATTGGGGGCATCAATGGTGTACTATTTAGCTACTATGCCGAAGCACCCTTTATCTTCATTGGTCATTTTCAAATGTCACCAGGCCTATACGGTTTTCTTGGCATCATCGTGGCATTGGCTTCTATCATAGGGGCCATGATTTCAAAACGACTGGTCATCAACCATCCACCGCAAAAAATCATTCACCTCGGCTGTCTGGTGATGCTTTTGGGTGCTGTGCTGTTGACTATCGTTTGTTTGATGCCACTGCATGCAATACTCGTAGAAATCGGCATCTTGCTGACCGTTTTCGTCCTACTGCTCGGCTCTGGCATGGCACTTCCTAATTGCCTAAGTCTTGCACTAGTAGACTTTCAGGATGTTATTGGGACAGCAGGCGCGATTTTTAGTCTCGGCTATTACCTATTAGTCAGTGCCATCACAACGGGTATGAGTTTGCTACACAACGGTTCTTTATTAACAATGCCACTCTATTTCTTAGGTCTATCCCTGACGATGTGGCTTTGTGGGAGAAAATTTATACGATAATCGATGAAAGCGGGCATCTTATCGTCAGCATAAAAATGAGCCACCTTAAATAATTAAGGTGGCTTCTCCTATTGACGACATTATTGAAAATAATAATCCAATACTTCCTGTGCCGAATGAAAAACCTTATTGCTTTGCGTTTTATAAAGAAATGTTGGATTCGTACAGGCTTTTTCTAGACTTTTGGCTTGCTTTAGCTTATCGGTCATTTGCTCGATAATATCCGTGTAGCCATCGAGTTGATTAGATATTTTCGGTAGCATCGTGGGTGAGATGTTCAAAACAATGGATACTTGATCCTCAGCATAGCTATTTAAATTGATAAAAAAGCATTCTTCCAAATGCTTGGAATGTTTATCTACATTAATGACGGCTTCTTGATAATTGGCAATTACACCTGTGGATGTATTCGTAACCTTAAAGCCCTGCTTTGTTAAATGTTGTTCGACCATCTTTAAAAACTGCTCTACCTTTTCATCTAATTGCGGTGTAACAGTCTTCTCAATTAAATCATCACAACGCTGATAAATCGTATCGATTTCAGCCTGTTTTTCGACAAGTAGTTTAAAATTGGACATTGAATACACGCTTGATCTCCCCTTTTTACTAAGGTAGACATTCATGAAGCATTTTAGTCATGACCACGAAAAATAACTATCCAAAGGAGATACCTATGATTAGAAATTCTGTAAAAGCCATCATTATCGTTGATGGCAATATATTGCTAATAAAAAATCAAGATGACGAGGGCTATTTTTATCTTTGCCCAGGTGGTGGACAAGAGCATGGTGAGACATTCCCTAAAACACTGCAAAGAGAATGCCTCGAAGAAATCGGCTCCTCTGTTCAGATTGGAGAGCTTCTTTTTATCCGAGAATATATTGGAAAAAATCATGAGCATGCCGCCTTTGACGCAAATGTCCACCAGGTAGAATATTATTTTCAATGTCAATTCAATGGGCAAGTTTGTCAGCCAACCAATCCAGATCAACATCAAATCGACACACAGTGGATACCTATAGAAGAGCTACACACTTATAGATTTTATCCTAAAGCATTCATCCGCCCTCTACAGCACTTTATCCAAGGACAACAAACAGCGATTTATTTAGGAGATGTCAATTAAAGCCGGCTTCTATCCTCATTGACCGCTCTTACACTAGATTTTTCACCATCGTATAATAACTACTACCTGGTGGATAATCTTTAATTTCTCCTACCACTTGATAGCCTTGTGCCTCATAAAATGTGCGAGCTTGAAACTCGTAGGTTGTCAGCAGAGCTTTTGTAGCACCCATTTCCTTTGCTACTAACTCTGCCTTGGCTAGGAGCTTTGTGCCAATTCCTTTTCCACGATACTCTTCACTAAACCAAAACTTATGTATTTCCACCCATCCCCAGTAGACTTCAGCCGTTATACCACCTACCCATTGCTGCTGTAAATCTGTGACTATCAATTGCAATGGTTGGATTGCCCCCTGCTGTCTACTTGCACGATGATAAGAGGAATGTTCATTATTATAGGCGCGAATTTTTTCACTTAAAAAATTCGTAAACGCTTCATGCTGTTTATGTAAAACCTCAACTTGATATTCCATCGAGTTCCTCCTAGTCCTGATAGCGTTTTACTAGCTTGTCTTGATGAGCCGCAAATATTTCTTCTAATGGAATATCATATTGATTGGCAATGACAATAAGATTGCCTAGTACATCCCCTAGCTCTTCAATAAGCTCTTGTTTATGTTCCTCATAGGATTGTGTTTTTTCATCTGGTCGATCTCTACCAATCTCGATCGCTCGAATGGCTCTCGCTACCTCACCAGTTTCTTCTGCCAAGAAGCCAATACGTGTAAAAATATTGAGCTCTGACCAGCCTCGTGCTTCATAATAATCCTTTACCCAACGTTGAAATTCATTTAGTTCCAATTCCTTTTCCTCCATTTCCTTCCTCTTCAAAATAAATTATACTATTATTTGTGCCTTAGCCAAAGCCCTTGTTAAAATCTATGCTACCCATGGAAGGCTTTGGGAACAGCATGAGACTGTCATTACTAAAGGCGTGGCGTTTTTACGCTATTCCCTAAGTTCAACGGGCGTTTACACTGCTTTCGGTACAAGAAGAATTTAATCAGTTATGGAGGAAATCTACTATGAACAGTGTTGCTGTATTTTGCGGATCAAGTCTTGGCGCTTCTGATGCTTATCGTGAAGGTGCGATTCTACTAGGAAAAGAATTAGCTAAAAGACAAATTACCCTTATTTATGGTGGTGCTTCAGTTGGCATCATGGCTACAGTAGCGAATACCGTGCTACAAGAAGGTGGCAAGGTTATAGGGGTCATTCCTACATTATTAGAAGAACGTGAAATTGCTCATCAGCACTTAACCGAGCTGATTGTTGTGAACACGATGCATGAACGGAAAAGCAAAATGATGGAGCTAGCTGATGGCTTTATTGCCCTTCCTGGTGGTCCTGGTACTTTAGAGGAATTTTTCGAAGTGTTTACTTGGAATCAAATAGGGCTGCTTCAAAAGCCTTGTGCGATTTTCAATATGGAAGGCTATTTTGATTTATTAATCTCATTTTTTGACCATATGCAAAATGAACAATTTTTAAAAGCTCAAAATCGTGAAGCATTAATTGTCGCTGAAGACGCTGCAACGCTTTTAGATAAATGTGAAAGTTTTGTTGCTCCGGCTGTGAAAACCTATGAATTAAGCAAATAGTGAAGTGGTAAGGTTGGCCCTAGGCGGGCTGATCTTACCACTTTGAAGTTTTTGACAACATCATTCCCCCACTTCCAAAATTAATTTATATTGGCGCAAGAACTGGGAGGCGACCGCGATTCTTAAAAGAAGATGGACTTGGTTATTTTCCGATTACTATTTACTATCATTTTATCGTAGACCACTAGTATGATGCTATATCTGAAGTCAATACTGTATTAATTTCAGATACGAGGGAAAAATCGTATTATACTGATCCAGCGGAAACAGCGCAACTGATCTCGATATTAGATAACCTCGTGATGAAAAAGAAGTTCATTCCCTCATACAGATGCTTCTATCATTTTTTCTTTAGCGAATCCAGAGGAACGCTGTACAATAATTTTTGACTATGAAATCAAGCTACTTCAACGAATAAGGTGATCTTCGAATTTGTTCGATTTTCTCCTTGTTTTATTGATCCACTCTTTTTTCCCGCCTTTTAACAGCGATTACCGCAATAAGGACCGTCATAAGCTTTATTACTACCACAATGACATACAAACTGAATGAGAGTATGGCTGGTAATAAAACGACCCACCACGACCAAGCAATCACATCTGTTAGCTTTAAAACGACAAAGACAATGGTCAACACTTCTGCAATGCCCATCTTTTCACCACCCTACAACCTTTCTTGACTATGTAGTAACTATATCCCTTACGATATGGAACAACGCAGGAAAAAATTTCACTATTTTCTCTAAATGATATAACAGGAGGTCGTACTATGACGAATATTTTTGTAAAAAGTGAGTTTGCTCCGTTAAAAAGAGTTGTTATGGCTCAATCAGAGTTTGCTTTTCCCGCTACAGGCAATCCAACAGATGACGAATTTTTAACAGAAGAAACGCTAGCCATTTATGCAGGCGTTGATACGCTCGGTAAAAACTTCAAAGAGGTCTTTCCGGAAAGACAGCAGCAATGGGAATTAGAACGAGCAAATTTTAAAAAGGTACTTGAAAAATATGGTGTGGAAGTACAGGTGCCACGACTTTTAACAGATTATGAAAAAGAGCTAGGACAAGAGGATGGCTATAGCAATTTCTTTGTTCGTGATCCCTTTTTCACTATCGGTCATTTTTTAATTGAAGGCTCCCTTCGATTTCCTCATAGACGGAACGAAATCTTGCCAGTGCGTAATCTTTTAGCTCAGGAAGCAAACGATAACCAATGTTTCTATGTGTCCATTCCAAAGCCTGATATCGCAGACGGGCTGGATTCTGAGGCTGGCCCATTTTTAGAGGGTGGCGATGTGTTAGTGCTAGATAAAACGATTTTCGTAGGAAATTCAGGGCTAGCCTCCAATAAAAATGGCGTGCAGTGGCTGCGTAATTTAGCCAGTCATTTTGATTTTACAGTGGTCGAGGTTCCACTTCATCCAACGATTCTCCATCTAGACTGTGCACTTAGTTTGGTAAGGGATGGTCTGATGATTGTCTGCGAGGATGCTTTCTTAGAGGGAATCCCCGAACAGCTAAAGGATTGGGATAAAATTCATGTTTCCCTAGAAGATGCCTCACGACTTGCAACAAACGGTCTCCCTATCAATGAAGAGGTTTACATTACAGATAAAGAATTTACATGGATTGGCGAGCAATTAGTACAAAGAGGTGTCACAGTAGAATACATTGATTTTAACATCTCCCGAAGCTTTGGTGGTTCGTTTAGATGTAGCACACAACCACTATTACGGACAAATGCATAGACATCATCCATCTTCTCTAAAAAATAATATGAATAATGAACAAGCTGAAATGGCACATTATTTATAGGAGGTGGACAAAAAAATGTCTAGAATTATTGGTGTGGAACAATCATTATCTAATATCGAGGATGCTTTAAAAGCAAAAGGCTATGAGGTCATCCAGCTTCGCAATGAAGAGGATGCTAAAAAATGTGATGCTTGTATCATTACAGGTCAGGACAGAGACGTGATGGGCATTAGTGATCCTGTCATGGCAGGCCCTGTCATTGATGCGGATGGCCTATCAGCAAATGACGTCATTCAACGTGTCGAAAAATATTTCCACTAAAACAACAAGTGCTGTCACCATGTCACATTGACTGGGGATAGCACTTTCTTTTGTCATTCCTACATAATCTGTACTTATAATACCATGTGTTCTTGTCCAAACTACTATACATGAACTAGAAAAAGTAGGGAGACATATGAGTCAAAAAAATATTGCGATTGTTATTTTAATGCTTACGACTACACTACTCATGTCAGGCTGCTGGGATGTTACAGAGCCTCAACGAATGTATTATGTGCAAGGTGTTGGGGTTGATTATAAGGATAATGAATATACTGTGTACTTACAAATTATCAACTTTGCCAACGTAGCGAAAACAGAACAATCTAACCCTCAAGCCTCACCTACAGAAATTGGTCAAGCGAAGGGAAAAACAATAGAAGAAGCGATTTACAAATTATATCGTTCCATGGACCAAGAAGTATTTTGGGGGCATATGACCTATCTTCTTTTCTCAGAGAATGCGATGAAGGATGAGCATGCCATTGCTGTAATCGATACTTTTTTACGCTTTCGTGAAACGAGATATCATATTTGGGTCTACTGTACACAAGACCCAATCGAGGATGTTTTATTAGTTTCCCCTTTATTAGAGAAGTCACCGACTGCCGCGAAATTAAGTAATCCTAAAAATACGGCTAAGCAGGAGTCCTTTGTAGAGCCTGTTAATTTGCGACAGCTAGTGATTGGCTTAAATGAGCCAAACCATGAAATGAAAATCCCTTACGTAACTGTCAATGAAAACTGGGAAACCATAGATGGTACCAAAACAGAAACCGTTTTTGCAGGTGTCGGTATCCTCTCAAAGGATAGTTTTAAAGGCTATATTAAAGGTAAAGCCGCTCGCGGTATTGAATGGATGAACGATGAAACAAAGCAAGGGGAAATCACTGTAAAATTGGAAAATAACGAGAAAAGTGATTTCTTAACTGTCGATATTCAAAAGTTAGATGTCGATGTCAAACCAATCGTCCAAAACAATCAAGTCCAATTTGAGGTGTATTTAAAATTCAACACAATTTTAAATGGCTTTAAAGGGAAGCTGACACCCGATCAAGTAAGAAAAAAAGTAGAAAAAGCAGTCAAAGATGAAATTATGGCTACCTTCGAGGAAGGTTTGAAAATGGATGCAGATGTCTTTCGCTTATCAGAATACCTCTACCGCGATAATGTAAAGGTATGGAAGAAACTAGAAAAGGATGGCAAAATTCCATTAACGAAGGATTCCATCCGTAAAATCGATATTCATATTAATAAAGTAAGCCCTGGCCGTAAAACATTTGAAGAGACCATCGCCGAATAATGGAAGAGACCACCCTTCTTGGCGTGGTCTTTTTATCATGACAATATTTTTTTCATTTGTTCAAGGACTGCTCCCCTACTGATGCCTCCGTGATAACAAATCACCGCTTCAAGGTCGATATCTAGGCATTTCTGTAAAGACTGACGAGCTTCTTCTACGTCCAATGCAGTTGGTTCATGAACGCCCTCAATATGACCGTCTACACTATACATCGCGTCACCCGCCACCAATGTTTTACTCTGTGTTAAATACAGGCTAATATGACCTGGTGTATGCCCTGGTGTATGAATAACACGAATCCCGCCACAAAATGGTAGTTCTTCACCATCACTCAGCACCACATCCACCTTACCCTTCGGAGGGTTCTCTAAATGTCCATCTTTTACTAGCGGCAGCTCTCCTTGAATATAGGGCTTGTCGAGAGCATGTGCATATACTTGAACATGTGGCCCACACACCTGTAATAAATCAGGTAGACAGCCGATATGATCCACATCCTGATGCGTTAAGATAATCGCTTTGAGCTGATTTAACGACACACCCACCTGTACTATCGCCTCATGCAGCTCTTCCATTTGCCCAGGAAAACCGGTGTCAATCAACACCGCCATGTCCTGGTCCCACACCAATGTAGGATGAATCACAAAGCCCTGATAATGGAGTTCCAGCATTGCTATCCCGTTCGCCATTTGCATAACATGCGCCTCCTTCACCGTTTCTTATAAATTATGGCATTTAGCTAGTTTCTGTTTTTTAATCAGAATTCCCTGCTTTCTTCCTTTATTTTTATCATTAGGAAATGAATCATAGTAAAGGGACCAGACATTTGAGACTGGTCCCTATTATTATATTACTGGTTCATTTTCTTATTGGTAATGTAATCGCAGTATACTAACAGGACAACAATAAGAAAGCTTAAGCTAACAAGACGGAAAATCATTGCTATACTCATCCATTCTGCTAAAATCCCTAAGAAAAATGCACTAACGCCAACACCAACATCAAAACTTGAAAGAAAAGTAGCATTGGCTGCACCGCTTTTGGCTTCACTTACTTTTTGAACAGTCCATGTTTGTAAACATGGCATAACGGTCCCATAACCTGCACCGAATAAAATGGCTGCCAAAATAAGAGTGTGATTATTTGTTGTATAGGACAACACAATTAGTGATAAGAAACCAAGTGTTGCTGACACAATGATAATAGACCATGGTCCATTTTTATCAAACCATTTTCCTGTAAATGGACGTAATAAAGTGGAAACAATTGCGTTGATAAAAAAGAATAGAAAAATATGATCTAATCCCTTTTGCTCTCCGAAAAGGACTAAGAATGTAATGACGGCTCCAAAACCAAGCGTCGTCACTACAGTCAATAAAGACTGAAACCATACATCTTTTTCAAAAATCGCTTCCATAAATCGAAATGGCTGCTTGTCAAATTGTTTAGGTGTAGCTGAATGAATAAATGGAAGCATTATAACCGCAAATAAACAGAGTAATGCAGATGACCAAATCAGTGTATGAAAGGAAAAGGAATTATACATAAGGATACCTAAACTTGGTGCAACAATAGCTCCGACTGTTGTTGAAACCGAGAAATAACCCATTCCTTCTCCTAATCTAGCTTTAGGAATGATATCTACAGCCATTGTACTATTGGCTGTAGTAGAAATCCCCCACGCTGTTCCATGGAAAAACCGTAACAATAGGAAAATCCAAATCGTGCTAAGAAAAGGATATAACATGGTAATCATCAGCAACATGATGCCCGCCCCAATAGCTAGATGTTTTCGCTTATGATCGATTAAATAATAACCTATAAAAGGTCTTATTATAATGGCGCCTAGTGTAAATACCGTCGTTACCAAACCTACTTGCATAGGAGTGGCGTTTATACTTAATAAATAGGCCGGTAAGATAGGCAGTAACATTTCAAATCCTATAAAAATGAAAAAATTACTTATAAATAGAAAAAGAAATGATGTAGTAAAAATGGGTTGTTTTTTCATAGTTAAAATTCCTCGCTTCTAATTGTTTTGCTAAATTAGAAGCGCTTGGAACACTGAAACATCCCTTAATTGCCTTAGTTTTTTCAGCAATTTGCTCACCCTCTCTAAGTTTTATCACAACAAAAAAGACGCCATAAAACCGGCGTCTAAGCATTACTTTGTATCGTTTTTAAAATACGTATTTCACGAATGACATACAAAGGCAAAAAGCTTCCGGTTACTGAGTTCTATATGGTGTTTTTCTAAAAAATCACAGACTGGTCCCTTTGAACAGTAATCATCTAATTGTAAAAATGTCTTTACTTCAACGGCAGTTCTTCTGAAAACAGTTTCCATCACATTTTGCCTCCTCTCTAAAAATCTATGAATAGCTTATTATAATTTAATACAAGTAACTCATAAAAGCAAATACAGCGTTTTAATTTACTGTTACACGGCATGTTTTATCGCTGCACAATATAGCCCACCTTACGAGGTACGACTACATTTTTCTTTTCCACACTTTTGATAGCTTCATCTACGGTCTTTGGTGTTCCCAAAAGCTCAAACATAGACATTTGTTTACTCATCTACATCCTCCTCTATTATGTCAAAAGGAATACGTTCTCTACTATTTGTATATGTTGAACGAATCAATTTTATACTAGGAAATTGTGTTCCCACACAGAGTGCTAGAGTAGTGATGATAACGAGTAAACTGTAATGTAGAAGCATTAATATCCACAACCCATCCTATCTGGTTCAGCTAAGGTTGCAACTGTTTGGAGTGGCTAACTGTTTAACCTTTATGCTTTATAAATGCTAATAGATAAGCGATCCAAATGACTGTAAAATGTAGCGCAAGGAAGGTCCATCCAGTAAAAAAAATAGAATTGGAATAAGTGTTCAACAATGGAATTTCAGCTATTTTCGTAACTAACTGATTATGTTCAAACACGAACACTCTTAGCTCTTGTGCTTTTTTCAAAGTCAATGAATAGACAATACTTGGAAACAGAAAGGATAGCACTATCATGCTGTAAAATGGCATCGTCTTCATCATTTTTAGAGCCAGTCTATTGGCGAGTTTATATGTACCCATGATGGAAACAATGAAGAACGGTGTGAAAAATACTAAGGGAAAGAGTCCTGGATTACCATTACTTATACCATTGGAGCTTCCTATCACAATTGGTTCAGTGAAAACATGTATAAGACTAAAAATGATAGCCGTTATGATTAGGCTGGTAGAATAGTAAAACCATGATAATTTACTCATACTTTTCCCCCTCCTTGACTATTTATAAAGTTCTTTCATTGTTTCCATCCAATAATTTAACCTGCACATTGGACGAATCTCCACCATAAATAGGATGGGGAACTTTTGATAAATCGAGTAATTTCTTCAGATGAATCAATTTTTCACGATTGGCCTCGATTGTCACATGATATGGACCTGCTATATTCATAAGTGATGGTATACGCACATCTTCTTTCGAGAAATGGCTATCTAAAAATACTAAATCAAATGACACAGCTTCATTGCTTCGATTATGTAAGACAAGGGTACAATCCCCATTCATTAAATCTTTGCTCACCATCTCAAAATCACAGTTGCCATCCCCTTTGTATGAAATGGCCATAATACCAGTAGCTAAGGTTTCTTGATACGCCATTATGAGAAAATGGGGTAAAAATGAATAGAGTAACACTACGGAAACAATTGTTGTAAGGTGATATTTGTTTATGCTCCTAGCTAGTAAAATTATCGCAAATATAAATAAAATCGAGCCAATGATGCCGAGCAACACATAGCCATCTTGTGTTTGTATAGGAAAAGACATAAAGGAAGATTGGGCATGCATCACTTCATTAGAAGGATATGGAAAAAAAAGACACATACATATACATAAAATTACGATTGAACTAATAAGCGCCCTTTTATTATTAATCATTTTCTCCCCCCTCTCCAGAAAGTGTTTTGAAATTGTGTGGGCACTGCGAAGTCTCCTCACTTGTTACCAGTGCTATACCCATTAAGTGATGATTAGATGATTTCTTATGTAACATATTCTCTCCCCCTTTTATACCTAAATATTTACATATATCAAATTTACCATATATACCCTAAATAAGGAATGAAGCCTTTTTAGCTCTAGACAAATGAAAAAATTGTTTTACCTTCTACACACCAACCGAAGAGTAATAAGTCAATCCGTCTCAAGGCGGAGAGGTAACACCGTCTAAAGTGTGTTTCCAAAAACAAACAAAAACAATATAATAAAACCATAAAAGGAAATTATAAATAGGAAGAGGATGTTCATTTTGTTTACGAAAATTATATGGTGGGCTATAAATATTGTATGGTTATTGATTTTTTCTGCCCTCGCAGTATTTATTGGGGTAAGAAATATTGATGCGGCTGGGATGGTGCAGACTCCTGCCATTAAAATGGTGTCATTCATTATTTTGGGCATCGTGTTTCTAGTTGTTATGCTCATTCAGCTCATTTTTCTATATTTTATTAGGAAAAGCAACACAAAGGTCTCTTGAAGAAGTGCTGGATTGTCATCCCTAAATGACATAAAAAGAAGCGAGTGGCTATTTTAGCACTCGCTTCTTTTTCTTTCTCACCTTGTCCCACACAACTCTCTAAAATTACAACCTCGACAATGCCATTTTTCTTGCGTTTGTTCAAAGTCCTCGAAATCAACAGGCTCATTGGAAAAAATATCGGCTTGATATTTTTTCATTGCTAAGACACTGCGTTGAAACGTATGCAAAATATTCTCCATATCGTAGGCTGTAAACCTATATTTCTTCCGTTTTCCCGTTAATAAATATTCGTTATAGACCTCGATTTGCTCCAAGGATACACGGTATTTTTGCTGAACATAGTAGGCGTAGAGCGCTAATTGCTGGCGGTCATCATCAGACTCCCCGCCCGTTTTCCAGTCAACAATAATCCATTTATCTGCTCGTTCATCATAATAATGAAAGTCCATGACGACGAATACTTGGATGCCGTCTATTTTCATCGAGCGGAATTGCTCTGGTTCCCCAATACGGAGAGCGCCCTTTTGTGCCGTGATTTGCTGGAATGTTTCGCTCATCAAAAAATGGTCAAACACAAGCTGTAAACGTTCTTTATAGTCCTGCACAAGCTCAGAAGAAAGTGTGCCGTAATAATAAATTTCCTGCATCATATAGTATTTATTCGGCTTTTGCCTCCAAAACTCCACATGGCGTGTAGAATCAATAAAGGCTGCATTAAGCTGTCCACGTGCCCCTTGCATCAGCTCCTCCAGTGTAGAAGCTTTCCCTGTCTGTAGATAATCATTAATGGCCTGTTCAATATATCGGTGGACAATTTGCCCAAATAAAATAGGCATCGATTGTAGCTTTTTTAAGCGATACACCTGTTGATGGTAAGGCTCTACATTATAGCTGAGCCAGCCGTTATGTGAAAAATAATATTCATAGCCATATTTGCGAGCGCAGCTTGTCAATGTTTTATGACGCGAGAGTGACCACGAAAAGGTTGGGTATGGTGTTATTTCAAACAGGACAATCGCCTCCTAAAGCTGATGGATAAAATCATAAAGAAGCTGTACAATCAGCACAATCGTTACAATCCGCAATAATAGCTTCACTTGATTCGCATTCACTTTTCTTGCAAGCACGAGCCCAATTTGTGCACCAATCGTTGAGCCAATCATCAAAATAAGTGTTAATGGCCATTCAATTTTTCCCGTCGCAATATACGTAATCGCCGCTCCTGAGCACATGGCAAATACCCCCACCCGTGAGAGCCCTACTGCTTTGATATAGGAAATCTTCTCATGTGCATATGTATAGAGAGCTAATGTGCTACTGCCAGGGCCAAACATACCATCATAAAAACCAACCCCAAGAAGGATTGGACCGTTTTTTCGATTCATTGTAAAGCATTCCCTATCACCAAAATCAGCCCCACCCATAAAGGACATGATGAGTGCAAAGCCTAGTAACAAAATGGCAATGAACGTCAATGTTTGACTACTCATGAACGAAGCGAAAAGTCCACCAAGTGTGCCTCCAATCAAGGATACAAGTAGGACAGCACGCATTTCTGTCCAGGCTAATTCTTTTCGTTTATAAATCGTATAAAAACTGGAAAAGGCACTCACCATATTGGACACTTTATTCGCGCCAATAGCCGAATGGACGGGCACGCCCATAAGCATCATGGTAGGCAAGGTAATTAAGCCGCCACCACCCACTAATGTGCCCACGACATTCCCAATGATGCCAATTAGTAAAAACAACAAGTATTCCATAGTATCCTTCTTTCTCTAACACAAAAAGCAATCATTCTATGTTACAGTATAACAGATTAACATTTTGAATGATGAGAAATGAGGGGCAAGGATGCATACACAACAAAAAACACCCACACCGCGCTTTTGTCACCAGCTGACTGTTATAGCGGCCACTATTTTTGGAGCTGGCATCACCGCCACTCTAATCCAATATTCAAAGCTCCCTGCAACGATTCCTGTCTTACAAAGCTTTACGAATGAGCAAGCCCAGTTTGGACCGAAAATTGCGATCTTTTATTTACCCTTTATCGCACTTATGCTATTTTTACTTTTACATTATTTAGAAATGAAAGCTGCCTACCCTGTCATGCGCAAAAATAAAGCACCCCTGTCCCATAGACAGCGACAAAATGGCATTATGACGTTTTGTCTCATAAAAAATAGTATTTTATTGTATTTTACTTATTCCCTTTTCAATGACCTGACAGTGGCACTAGGTCACGAGCGTATTTTACAGCAGTGGCATGCCTACCTATTTCTTTTCGTGTTAGGCATCCTCTTTATTGGTGGCATCGTACGAGGCATTTTGTTGGAAAAGAAAATGCGATAATGTATCTCTTTATATAAGAATAAATTTAGGAGCATGTTGTTACACATGCTCCACTGAGACCTTAATTATTCAATAGAAGACATTAATTCAAAATAGTCTTTTTTTTCATGCGTTTGATAAAGATTCAACCACGCCTGTAATGTTTCTGGTCTAAACACGTCAAGTAGCCTCAAAACATGAACAGCAAATTCCAGTGGGGCTGTACCTGATGCCGTAACTAAATTTCCATCCGTTATAGCAGGGTCTTCCTCAAAATGTTTATCCCCTATATAATGTGGACAAAACATTTTCAAGTATTCTAAATCGTTGCTTGTATGTTTTCTTGAATCTAGCAAACCAATCTTTGCGAGACCCATAGTTGCGCCACATATTGCAGCTATGATAATTTCTTCGTTCAACGCTATGGATACTTTCTTCAATAGAGGATCATGTATAGACTCAAGCCATGTATTGCCTCCTGGAAGAATTAAGACATCCGTACTATTCAATTGACATTCATCAATGGAAATAGTAGGAAGTATTGTAATTCCTCCCATCGTAGTAACAGGACTTCTATCAATACCTACCGTAATTACCTCAAAAGCCGCTAATCCTTTTTTAAAATACCTTCCTGAATTCAGTTCAGCAATTAAATAGCCTATTTCCCAGTCTGACATCGTATTAAATACATAAAGATACACTCTTCTTGTATGCATAATAAGCACTCCTTTTAAATGAATTACGCTTATTATAAAAAAACTTCACTGACATTCTCCGTCAGTAAAGTTTTCAACTTGATAAAAATTAATCAGCTCATAAAGTACGTCAATCATTTTTTGCTTTAAGCTTATTGGTTCTACTATTTGTATTGATTTTCCATATGGTAATAGCAAATAGGGAACATATTTATGTAACGCTTCTTCCTCTACTAGAAATATCGCTTTCTTTGAGGTCCGTTCTTTGAGGTGATCCCTTAAAAACCAATGCTGACTTATGTCATCTACCGCATCCGTCTTACCACAAATGATGAAAGGTGTAAGTTCCCGTTTATCTTCTACTTGTGGTAGAATGCTTTTCATAAAAAAATCACTTGCCGAGAAAGGTTGTGGTCGCTGGAAGGTAATGGCTGTTTGGTTCATATTGATAATGCGGCTTACTTTAAAATTACGGATCCCCTTCCTTAAATGACAATAGGCAATGACATACCAGTTATTATTCCAATAAACTAAGCCATACGGGTTAATCAACCTATGTTTAGGTTGTTCTTCATTATTTGTACGGTACTCCATTTCAACAGATGTTTCGTTTACTATACTTTCCTCTATTTTTTTCAATATCGGCTCCATAGATGATTGAGCATTAGGACTTACAATTTCGAATCCTTCTAAATGTTGCTTAATCATTTCTTCTTGCTCTTGATTTGAAAATTTTGTTAGCTTTGATGTTGCACTATTTAATGCCTCATCTAAAAAATAACCAGCTTCTTTTGCAAAAATAGCAGCATGAAGTAATGCCGCTTTCTCATCAATCTCAAATAGAAGAGGACTTTTAATAAAATTATTCAACAGGGTATACCCTCCGTTATGACCCGCTTCTGCTATAATCGGTACACCACTGGCAGAAAGTGCGTCAATATATCGGTATACTGTCCTTATATTCATCTCTAATTTTTCAGCTATTTCTTTCGCGGTAATTTTCCTGCCTGCATGCAGCATCCATAGAATCTGCATCATATGATCAATTTTAGACAATCATTGTCACCTCATAAAATCATTTTTTCATTTATTGTAAGCTACACGAAAACAGGCTACTTGAAACCGTATGTACTGGTTACCAAGTAGCCCAACTATTATTGAATGACCAAATCTTCTTCTAGTTGCTTGAAATTATGTATAAGACCATATTTCTGTATGCCACGAGCGTGTTCGATGCTCGCATCTGCAAATTGGCGAAATTTTGCTTGATCCTTTACTGTATAGGCATAGACTGCTTCGATTGCGGGTTGCATCCACGGCTGTGTTAGCTTATCACTTGTCATGTCAGCTGTTCTGCCTTCGAGTGCAGCGATATAACAATGTGCATAGCTAGCTAAAGGTTCTTTGCCAATTTTTGTTGCCGCTACTTTCGCGTCACCTAAGTTCTCTTCCATGATTGCTTTAATAAATTGATAATTATACTTTACGGCAGGTTGCTTGTAATAGTCGATGATAGCATCAACTGCACGAATCTGTTCTTCCTTCGTCTCATAAGCATTGGCATAAAGTGCAGCAAAGATGGGTTCTTTTCTATGTTTTTTCACCCATTTATCCACCTGCTCCATATTGTTGGTGCGATATAAAATATGTATATGACGATAAATTACCCCTATTGCGAATAACGCAAATATCCCGAGTGAGATGGATAGTCGAACACCTGCTAATGACAGCGTAATCGCTAAGATAATAACTGCTCCATAAAAGAATGTTAGATTTACAATTTTCATATTGCCTCCTACTGTAATTTTCTACGCATTTTACGAGAAAAAATATAGCCTGCCCCTATAAAAAAGATCAAGGCCATCACTTTCATGATTGGAATAATAAACAGCTTGCTAATAAGGAATACAACGATAATATAGTAGACAACCATAGCTAGTAAAAACAATGTTAGCTTATTCACGAGGCTCACTACCTTCCTTTAGAGCCGCTTCAA
This sequence comes from Lysinibacillus sp. FSL L8-0126, assembly GCF_038630385.1. Classification (NCBI taxonomy): domain Bacteria; kingdom Bacillati; phylum Bacillota; class Bacilli; order Caryophanales; family Bacillaceae; genus Lysinibacillus; species Lysinibacillus sp. FSL L8-0126. The sequence continues at coordinate 4,243,996 of NZ_CP152028.1, forward strand.
TCGCCGCTAACGCTTTTGGTCCCATCCCATGTAAATGAGCTAGTGTCGTAAGGTCCACTTTTTCCAGCTGCTTCAATTCTGTATAACCCGCTGCCTGTAATGCACGAATTGCTGGTTTTGCTACTCCCTTAGGCCATTCTGTCATGCTTGCACGTCCCTTCACGAAAAAATCTTCTCTGCCCTATTATGCAAGCGTCCGCCAAGAAATGCAAATAAGTCAAAATGTCATCATGATAGCATTGGAAACATAGAAAAACCTGCTGCTACCAAAATCGCGATACTATGAAGCCTCCTGTCATCCGTTCATTCATCTATCATATGACATAGCCCGCAAATGCCGTCATAAGCACGGCTAACAAGGTCACATGAACGGAAAGTGTCCCCACAACATAGCTCAGCCAAACACGATGCCCTGCATGAAATTGCTCATTTGAAAACCAAAAGGCTTCGCCAATCTCTTTTATAAAAAGCGATTTCTTTGTCCTTTCAATCATTTTCATTTATACTCAATTACAGACAATAAGGGTCTTTAATATATATAATAAAGCAATGGAGGCTATATCGATGGATAAACTATCAACACATTTATTAGAAAAGGCACGTACATATGAGCAAAGTACTCGTATTTCGGTGCCTGCCTATGACACATTATTTGCCGTGGCTCAAGCCTATTTCCGTTCTCATTTAGGTGAACAAGAGGCATCCCTGCTAGTTGTGGGGGCTGGCGGTGGCAATGAACTTTCCGCATGGGGACCAACGAACCCTCTGTGGACATTCACAGGCATTGACCCAGCTGAGGAAATGCTCCAAATCGCTCAACACAAGGCCGTACAACTCGAATTAGAAAGCCGAGTTCGACTGCTACAAGGAACTATTGAGAGCTTGCCACAAACCACGCCAAAATTCGATGCGGCCAGCTGTATCCTCGTCCTTCATTTCATTGTAGATCGTCAGGAAAAACTACATCTACTACAAAACATTCACGATCAATTAAAGCCCGGAAAACCATTCGTCCTTGCTTGTGCCTATGGAGACCGAGAAAGTGACGAACTACAAGATCGTATCAAAATCTGGCAAAGTGGCTTTTTAGACGCTGGCTACACAAAAGAGAAAGTAGAAAATATGGGTAAAGTCATCATGAATATCTCTTTCATTTCCGATCAAGAAATCCAACAATTATTAAGTGAAGCTGGATTCAAAAACATTACCCGCTTTTTCTCCTCTGGTCTTTTCGCAGGCTGGATGAGTCATGCCTAACACAAGGCCCCGCTATGTCTAATTAGACATGGCGAGGTCTAACACTTACGTCCTTTTATGAGCAATCCCACCACCAACCAATCGAGCTCCACGCTTAAGCAACCATACAGCTTAATTACCAATAAATACTATAATAATAGACATTGTTATCAATCGTCATGCCCATCTTTTCATAGAGCTTCTGTGCATTGATGTTATCCGTTGCAGTTTCAAGCATCATGTAACGAGCATTTTCCTGCTTACAGTAGACGTAGCATTGTTCCATTAAAGCCTGTGCCACCCCTTGTTGTCTGGCTTGTTTGGCAACAAATAAATCGTTTAAGATAAACGCTTTTTTCATGGCTACGGATGAAAAGAGAGGAAATAATTGAGCGAACCCTACTGCCTCATCCTCCTGATACGCAAGAAAAATAATGGACTCTGCCTGTTCTATTCGCTCACGTATAAATTGCTCTGCTTTCTGTATATTAGACAGTTGCCCATAAAATTCCCGATAGGCATTAAATAAAGGCGCGACTTCCTCAATGGTTGCCTGTGTCACTGTACAAATTTTCATGTTTCGATTCCCCATTCCTTTTTCATTGTCCTTCTTATATGATGGTAGTAAATAATCTGACATTCCAAAAGAAACAATTTCAAATATTTCAACATGTCAAGGTGGTATCATATGGATGACTTTATCTTTCTATTAACAGAAAAAGAGGCTAAATATAAACAAGTGTATCAGCAAATGAAAATACTCATTACACAAGGAACACTTCAAACAAACGATTCTCTGCCCTCCATTCGAAAATTAGCAGAAACATTACAGGTTAGCCGTAATACAACGTTAACTGCTTACGAACAGCTTGTAGCTGAGGGATATATACGTGGAGAAGGACGCAAAGGCTATTTCGTCAATGCATTAGAGCCAGTTTTCTTGCAGGAACAGGAACAGCCAGTTCTATCACAGCCAACCAGCAACACAACATCGTTGCTTGTAGATTTTCGTGCTGGGGCTGTTGACCAGACATATTTTCCTATGAAAACATGGCGTCAATTAGCCAATCAAGTATTACAGGAACCATCATGCTATCAATATGGAGAGCTATTTGGAGATCCCTTGCTCAAGGAGCAGCTTGTCCCGTATTTACTACAAGCAAGAGGCGTATCGACAACGAGCGAAAATATCATGATCGGCAGTAGCACACAGCAAATGCTACTGTATGTGGGCTTTTTATTAAAAGATCATTTTCCAAGTGTTCTTTTAGAAGACCCTGGCTATAATGGGGCGCGTGAGGCCTTTCAGTTACATCGTTTTGTCATAGAGACATTGCCAGTAATGGAGACAGGGGCACAACTTGATATACTTAAACATTGTCAATCACGCTTATTGTATGTCACCCCTTCACATCATTTCCCATACGGTGTGTCCATGACCATTCAGCAGCGACAAACCTTAATTCAATGGGCGCAGCAAGTCAATGGCTATATTCTTGAGGATGATTATGATGGCGAATTTCGCTATACACAACAACCATTTCCTGCCCTTGCCTCGATCGACCCTTCAAAGGTAATCTATCTCGGCACCTTCTCAAAATCGTTTTTACCTGGTGTACGATTAAGCTATATGGTCTTACCCAATACGCTAGTACAGCCATTTAAAGAACGCTTTGCTCATTTTGAACAAAATGCCTCGTCCCTTCATCAACGGACAATGGCCCAATTCATGGCACAAGGGGAATGGACACGTCATATTAAACGAATGCGCTTGACATATAAACAAAAAATGCAGCACCTTGTTCAGGAGCTGCAACGACAATTTGGTCCACAAATAGCTGTATTGGGCGAGCAATCGGGGCTTTATATAGTAGTGAAGGTCAAGTCTCCCCTTTCAGAACAACAGCTCATCCAGCGAGCCGAGACTTATGGTGTGAAGGTTTATCCAACAAGCCCGTTTTTTATTAATCAAACAAGTGAGGACCCATTGCTACAATTAGGATTTAGTAAGTTAACAATGGAAGAAATCAAACTGGGTGTCGAACGGCTAAAAGAGGCATGGCAGCCATAACTGTCAACGTTATGGCTCTCCCCCTCGCGCACTAAAAGGCTTAAAAATAATCAATAAATGTTGGGATACCCACTGGCAGGACAGCTTCAAGCAACGCAATTTCCTCAGCACGACCCTGTAGCCGTTCAATTTTTTCTAAATAATTTGGGCGTTTATAGCCTAACAGCATCGTAGCCAATGTTTGCACAGTTAAATGAACAGCATTATCGTTTAACGTCTCACTTACCTTTTGCACAGACAGGTTTCCATCTTTCATTTTGATGATGAATGTACCATTATTCCACGCCACAACGCGATCACTGACAGCAAGCTGAAGCTCGAAATCCTGACCGACAAAGGGATAGCGTAGTAAAAACTCTTTGACATCGACAATTCTCGCCATGAAATAAGGAGAGACCTTTTGAATAATCTCGCTATCCTCTAATAAAAAGGCCACAGCTTCATTTCCCGTTGTTTTCCCGTAAACATTATAAACCATCGAGCTATGTGCCGAGACAAAGTTCCATAAGCCTTTACGGGCCTCTTCCTGTAAATAAACGATTTCATCAATATAATAATTTTCCTCCATTATACGGTAGAACATATAGCCCTGCGCTAAATCGTCTTCATCATAATAGACCGCTGCCTGTAGTTGGACATCGCTATCAATGAATTTCTCCTCCCAGAAATCCTCCTGAAATTTTTCATTCCACGCAATGCTATTGCGCACCATTACCCCGTGCGTTTTCTGTGCGTAACGTGCGTAAATATCTACAACATCCTCATGTTTGGGATCAACACGACGAATTTTACCATTGAGTCCCGCATAATGCGGAAGCTGTGTATCCTTCACCTGAAACTCTACAATATCGCTCATAATTTCCCATCCCTTTTTGCGATAATAAGGGATAGAATATGGAAATAAATAGGAAATGCATTGTCCTTCATTTCGCATACTTTGCAGGCTTTCAATAATCAAGCTCTCCATTAAGCCATGCCCAGAATACTCAGGGTATGTGCCAACTGCTGTGATGCCGCCCATTTCATAAATTTTGCCATGTACATTAACCTCAAAAGGTAGACTTAAAATTTGGGATACAAGCTGTTTGCCATCAAACCAACCAATGGCATGCCCTTCATTAAACTGCCTGCTCTTGGCATTTACAAAACGGCGATCCTTGTGAATGGACATAGACATCTGAAATACATAATTCAGTAAATCAATGGACTGTGCCATTTCGTCTAATCGAATTTCTCGCATGACTAAGCCTTTTCGTTGATTCATAATTCCCTCTCCTCATCAAATAACTCACGTAAAATGGATTGCGGTGCATCTAAAAAACGTTTAGTGACGATGTAATGAATGGTATCCTCATAGCGAATCGATTCAATCTCTCCTTCATCAAAACTATATATTGTAGCATTGGGATAGCCCAGTAAAATGGGCGAGTGTGTGGCAATAATAAATTGGGCTTCATGCTCTAGATCCTTGATAATTTTCAGCAGGCTTAGCTGCCTCGTTGGAGACAATGCTGCCTCAGGCTCATCCAATAAATAGATAGCTTTGCCATTAAAACGATTCATAAATAATGCAAGAAAAGATTCACCATGAGATTGGTGGTGCAACGACTTCCCACCAAAAGCGTTATATTTCCTTGGATCTTCTAACAAATCAATATGACTGGCAAATTGATAAAATGTTTCTGATCGTAGAAAAAAGCCATTCGAGATTTTCGGCATCCACGACAAGCGGATATATTCACCCAGTGAAGACTCTGCCTTATGTACGTCATATAAATTCTGGCGACCACCACCCGCTGTATTAAAATCGCAGCGATCTGCAATTGCTTCAAGTAATGTTGATTTCCCCGACCCATTTTCTCCAACAAAGAACGTTACATTTGTCGGAAACTCCAGCTCATATAAATCCTGCAAGCTTGGGATATTAAAAGGATACATTTGTTTATTCGGAATCGTGTCCTGTAATACCTTACATGATTTTAAATACATCTCGTTTCCTCCTTTCTCTTATTATAACGAACATCGCCCTAGCTGAAACATAATACACCTATCTCACGAGTCAAACGAAAAATAAGAATAGTCAATCAAATCATAAACACATTATATTTCTCTAAAAGAACCCATCTGAATCCCTAATCAAATCATTGTCTGAAATAGCTTACGAAATCCTTACTATTCCCTCATAATCCTATGAGATATTTCCCGAGAAATAAATAAAGGATATGTCGAAAGTTGCAATTCTCATACGTAGAATTATGTCATATTTTTGATTTTCAAATAAAATAAAACCTTTTGTTGGTGAAGTATTTCAGAATGAACCACGCTTTCTCCGCAACAATCATTGGTTTTCCTAGCAATTGGCTCATTTCAATGATTTTATTGCGCAGACATTTTGGGAGATTACTTATGGGGAATGCTTTATGAGCAATTTGGAAATCTCGGTGAGCGAGTCCCTTCAATTGATGAACGCTTAAAGAAGCTCCAATCTAATCAACCACTTCACCAAAAGTTCTATCTACTATGCCCCACTCATAAATTGAGTAACATCAAATGTTAGAAGGAGAAGAGCGATGTTTGTGACTCATTTTTATGAAAACAAGACGTCTGTTTTAAGCCAATTGCTCGTTAAACTGCCTACAGTGGAAGAGGATATTCGAATTAAAGGGCGCAAAGCCAAGGTGATAGAGGTACTTCAAATCGATGACCATAATTTTCAGGTAAAGGTTTTATTTGAAAAAATCCCTAAAAAACAACCGTTGAAAGAAATCGGAAAGAAAAAGAGATAACGCCTCACAGCGCCGTTTATTTCTTAGAAATTCGGGAAAACCAAAGATAACGATTGCGAATTATTCTCATCATTAATTTCTTCAAGAAAAACCGTTGACTTTTTAATTGATAACAATTATCATTATCAGTAGATTATTTCTTTTCTCCAAATTGCTTAATTCAGAATCCCCCTCTTTTTTGAATAAGCATGTATCAAACGGATATTCTTACATCAGACTAAGAGTATCCGTTTTTATCTGTATATTAGGAGAGTTTTACATAATAAAGGAGCTGTTTGAACATGGATTATCGTATTGAAAAAGACACAATGGGTGAAATTAAAGTACCTGCTGATAAAATTTGGGGTGCGCAAACACAGCGCAGTAAAGAGAATTTCCAAATTGGTACAGAGCAAATGCCGATTGAGCTTGTCCAAGCCATGGCTATTTTAAAGAAAAGTGCTGCGATTGCGAACAACAAACTAGGCAAACTTTCTGATATTAAAACGAATGCCATCGTACAAGCGACAGATGAAATTTTAAATGGTCAATGGGACGATCAATTCCCACTTGTTGTTTGGCAAACAGGTAGCGGTACACAATCCAACATGAACGTGAATGAGGTCATTGCACACCGTGCGAACCAATTATTAAAGGACGCTGGCGAAGCTGATATTGTTCATCCAAATGATGATGTCAATAAATCACAAAGCTCAAATGATACATTCCCAACAGCATTGCATATTGCAGCTGTGTTAAAAGTGGAAGATTACTTATTACCACGACTTCGTCTATTAAAATCAACGTTAGAAGACAAAGCAGCTCAATTTAAAGACATTATTAAAATTGGTCGTACGCATTTACAGGACGCGACACCTCTTACATTGGGTCAGGAAATTAGCGGCTGGGCAGCCATGCTAGCAAAATCCGAGCATATGATACTCCAAAATATTGACTATATGAAGGAGCTTGCGATTGGTGGCACAGCTGTTGGTACTGGTATCAACGCTCATCCTGAATTTGGTGATCGTGTAGCAGCAGAGATTAGTGAACTAACAAGCAAACAGTTCACATCGGCTGCGAATAAATTCCATGCCTTAACAAGCCATGATGAAGCTGTTGTTGCTCATGGTGCATTAAAAGCATTAGCAGCTGATTTAATGAAAATTGCTAATGACGTTCGCTGGCTTGCGAGTGGCCCTCGTTCTGGTATTGGCGAAATCACAATCCCTGAAAACGAGCCAGGCTCATCGATTATGCCTGGTAAAGTAAACCCTACCCAAAGTGAGGCTATGACAATGGTTGTCACACAAGTAGTCGGCAATGACGCGACAATTGCCTTCGCCGCTTCTCAAGGGAACTTTGAACTAAACGTCTTTAAACCCGTTATTATTTACAACTTCTTACAATCGACTCGCCTATTAGCCGATACAATGAAATCATTTAACGACCATTGTGCTGTAGGCATTGAGCCTAACACAGAAGTACTAGATCATAATTTACAAAATTCATTAATGCTTGTAACGGCATTAAATCCATACATTGGTTATGAAAACGCAGCAAAAATCGCGAAAAAAGCGCACAAAGAAGGCACTACTTTAAAAGCAGCAGCTATCGCAAGTGGTTTACTAACAGAAGAGCAATTCGATGAATATGTCGACCCAGCAACGATGATTTATCCAAACGTCAAATAAAATAAATGCAAGTTGATATATCAATGTTTTAGATCATGTCCCCTATTTTGAGCCTCGGCTAGAAAATACGGTATGATTGCACAAGAAAAAAGATTGGAGCTAAAAAGCTTCAATCTTTTTCCTTTTTGAAGCCCATCATTACTCTTTAATGATTTGCCGTTTTCTATAAAAAATTAGAGCTAAACTCGCAACAATTAAAACGAATATACTAGCAATCAAAAAGAATAAAGATAACATTCTCTTTTCTCCCCAGTTGTTAAATGCTTGTGAGAAGCCAATAAAAGCCATCAAAAAAGATAGTACCAATTGTAGCTTTGAAACTTCTTTAAACAATAGCATACCCACCTTCTTATTCACCTGATAATGTGAGGTATTAAATGCAAATGGAGAATAATAAAACCGTTGGAATGTGAGTGGATGCCCTACCAACAGATGTAACTTAACTGTAAAAACTGATTTAACCTGTTAAGCTTTTGGTATTGGCCCTACTTAGTCAATTTCTTTTTAAGTAATTTATTATTAGATATAGCAACTTCTATAATATAAATCATACATATTGCTAAAAATAATAGAGACCAATTGATTTTTCCATCCAGTAAAAGCGTATAGATAACTGAAATCACACAGTATAATAATATAATACTAGCAATAACTATGCCTTTTTTGTTCTTCATTTTCTCAACCACTTTCTCTTTTCTACAAGCTACTAATATCAAAATATCCTAACTTCATTATACAATATTTAACCATTTTTGTATTATTAAACATGTTATTTTTGAGCATTGATAATGAAAAAAACACCTGCCGAAGCAAGTGCATTTTAAAACATCAATCCAAAATTGGGCACATTAATAAAAGCATTGTTCTCCAGAGTACACGCTTAAATGTTCAATGGCTAATGCTATTGCACCTTCCTCCGTTTCAACCAAAGTCAAATCTTTTTTTATTGGACGCCAATACTCATATTCATACTCTTCTTGCCACATAAATACTTCTATAGTATAGAGACAATCCTTACGTTTAATAATTTGAACTTTATATTGGCTACTCTGAGACATTATTTCCTTTATCAATTGTTCCATCCATTCACCAACTTACTAGTATTTCTCATACAACTTCTCTACACTGTCATCCTTTAGCTCGCTCGCCTACATTGTATAGCGCTTTCTTTTTCAGAAATCCCCTTTTGTATTGTCACTTTATTTATTTTCACTCCATTTTCTGGCGTATCAGTCAACATTATATGGATTCTATCAAAGGGAACATCACCATGATGTGCACTATAATTTAACGCACTTGCCTGAACAATATGTCTCCTTGTATTGCCATCTATTGTTTCAACTTTATCGATTTTTGGACACATGATAAAATCTGCGTAAGTTTCATCGAGATAGGAAAAATACCTGCTATATAAAGTTTCTTCAAGCAACTCATCTTTTGGTGCCCCAACACTTTCATATTTTCAGCCAACTAAGAGCCAATCATAAAGTTCTACTGATTTCAATCGAAGCTTTTTATTATTACTTGTATAGATAACCTCACTATCTGCAATCGTGCATGTTTTTACTTGGTTTTGGGATACACAATTATAAGCTGGTTCAATAACTGCAACGTCTCCGTTTTTTAGTTTTATTTTCATTATCGAGATGATGGAAGTTTGATTTAACTCTAACTCATTTGCTTCTTCGGAAGGGCTTGATGTATTTATCCAGTTAACAATCTTATCGATAATCACTTCCTCATATCCATCATTTTCCTTAAACAAACGAGTTTCCCCGTTTAAACGATTTACTTGAATAAATGAAACATCTACTTTTTCCAATTTTGGTTGAATACTCGCCTTTACTAATAGCAATTGTATCGGGAAAAATAATCCAAAAATCACCATGACTAGTATGACCAACCTTCTCAAGAATTATCGCCACCTCTAATGTAAATTTTGTAAGTATTTTTCCCTTATATTATAAATAAATACTTAAGCAAATCCATCAGATCCCGATACAAAACAGAACGTCATTCAATAGCCTTTCTTGTTCTTCTAACCTGCACTGAGCCTAAGCAACTCAATGCTCTTTAGTTAACGTCCCTGTTAGTATATTTTCACTCCTATATACTCTTTTCGGAAAATTTGATAAATTAATAGTAAGTACTGTTTAGAAGGTTACAAAAGAGGAGGCTATCTCAATGAGTAAAAAGGAACTCTTGCAAAATGGAGTCAATCAAGTTTTTTTCGAAGAAGAATGGTATCCACCACTATCAGAAGCATTAAAGAATCTCACTGCTGCACAAGCATGTTGGCAACCAGAAGGAAAGGCCGCTAATACGATTTGGGAAAATATTAACCATCTACTAGCCTTTAAAGAGCGCTTACTTTCTCGCTTACATAAAGATAACTCATTTGTTACTCCACAAAATAATGATGAAACGTTTGTCCAAGGTGGAGCGAATGATGAGGATGCTTGGCAAGAAACAGTGAAGCGAACACTTCACGTACACGATGCCTTACAATCTTCATTAGCATCCCTTCAAGAAGCAGAATTGGATCAACCTAGTCCTTCTCTTCCAGTTTGGCAACAATATCTAAATATCCTTTTGCACGATGCTTATCATACAGGACAAATTGTACAACTTCGTAAACTACAAGGTTCATGGCCAGCTAAACGCTCCTATTTATAAACGATGCTTAAAATTGCTTGACTATTGCATACAACAAAGCGATTTAAAAGCAAATCTGACTGTTATATCAAATAAAATCCCAATTTCCTAGTGTTCAAATTGAGAAATTGGGATTTTTTTCAACTCACAAATAGCGCTTTTTTCTGGAATAATTATAGCTAATGAGTTACTAATATTCATCACACTTTATATTTGTATGCAACTTGAACGATTAACTGAAATTTATTTTCCCCTCGCCTTAAACTACTATCCGTTTAGCAATCTGTTCCTTCCCCTAAAGAAAAGGCACAATTCTTTTAGCAGAATCGTGGCTGGTTGTTAAATTTTATTTTTAAGGGAGAGCTGTTGATTGCTTTGGCTAAAGCGTTTCTATTATTCACCAAAAGATGTAACAGCAATGCTCCATATAATTAATGCAAAAGAGATTGTTAACCAAACTGTGTTAGCAGTAGTTGGTTGTTCTTTTTTTACTTTCTTTATTATTTCTACAAGGTTTAGACAAAATATAATTGCTAAAATCGGCATTAAATAAATACTAATGAACACAAATACTATCATATATGAAACGTTCACCTCCAAAATAATTATACCAAATTCTAACAATTGTACGATTATTAAACCAAACTGCCCTGGCAGTTTAATAATATCTATACTCGTTTTATTTTAGGCTGGTTTCGTAAAGATTGTTGCTTTTTTATAAATCAATAAATGTGCAGTATAATAGAAACAGGTAGATTGAAATATCATATTTGACAATATATTAAAGATTAAGAAAGGAATGATGATCATGACGAAATTATCTTATAGTGGTTTAAAATATGGAGAAAGTGGTGTGGAAATAAAAATATTGGTGGATGTACAAAATGATTGGTGCGAGATAACGCATACCAAGAAAGTGTCACAAGTAATGAATAAATCAACTGGGGAATATATCACAGTAAATCGAAACACCTTGAAATGTGAGATTGTTTCATAATACGAAACAAATAAACTTTTTGCAACTAACTATACCGATATACTAACACAATGTAGACAAGACAAGCCATCTGAGAAACGAGTTTCACGAATGTCTTTGAGTATCTTTGCAATATCCTAGCATTCTTCGGGGAGGATTTTATTCCGATCGACTTCCAATAAACAATTCTAATAAAGGGTGAGGCTTTTCGCTTCAATCTTTATTAGAATTGATTTTTTATTGTAATCAAGTATTTTTCATTCATTTCGAGCTGGTCGATTGAGAGTTGGTCTAACAGGAGCTCGAATTTCTTTTCGCTATCCTCCCCTTCTTCCCCCTTCCAGCAAATGTAGATTTCGCAATAATCACCTTTTGGCAGAAGTTTTTTCAGGAAGTTACAAACAAGAAGTAATGTGCTTTTGGATTTTTCGTAGTTATGTGGCGAATGCACTTTATTGTCGTTATGCATTTGCCAAATGGGACTCCCTTTTGCTTCAAGCTCATATAGGTATGGCGTTGTAAAATGTTGATGCTGAAGCATTTGACGCTCTTCGCTACTAAGGAACAAATCTGTTATTGCAACTTCATCTTCCATATCGTCGTCATTTATTGCAGCCTGGAAATTTAATCCTATGTAGGTTACCATGCTCATTTCATTCATTCTCCTTATCAAAAACACCCTGTAAATGTACAGGGTGTCAGCAACGTAGCTGTTGGTATCGTAAAAAGATGTGCTTTTGTGTACGATGTTCTAAATTCCTTACCTGTGTCACCATGCCATAGGTCACTCTCTGAAGCAATGACTTGAAGGACATAGGCTTCAAGCGACGGGTTGTCCGCTTCTTTTTGTGAGGCTTGCTACCGTACCATGTTAACTGTAATGGCCAATGCTTTGATGGTTTGATATTGCGGTGGTGTTTTTTGTTCAATATACAATGTTGTGTAATATGCATCCGCAATAACAATCAAATAAATAATGAATAATAATCGTTTTGTTCAATGGTTCAAAAAATATTTCTCCCTTTTTTCAAATCTGCTATTAAAACTTGTCCACTTAATCATACGAGCAACACGAAAAAAGGTTTCAATATTTTATAAGGGAGACAAATTTTCGTCCCCCTTACGTCTGCAAACTTCTGCCACCATCATTTTCCCAACGGTCAATGTCCCAATGATCCTCTTCTTTTTCTCTGCTACTTGCCATTGTACTCGATTGAACGAATGACATTTTGTCCTCACCCTTTTCAAGCGTTCTTCTCTATTTTATGAAGGGGAGGAGGTTTTCGTTCCTCGTAAAAAAGGCTTAAATTGAAAGCCTAAGGCAATCGCTGCTCCTATACAGCTAGAGAGGCAGCCTATGATTAAATACAGATTAAGTGTAGATTCCCCTATGACAACAGAAGCAATCCCGCCAATCACAGGGAACAACGCAACCATATAGCCACTCTTCGCCCCGCCAATTTTTTCTACTAGCTTTAAATAAAATAGCCAGGCAAGAAATGATGCGATGATCGTTAAATACAGTAGGGCTGATAAATAGGTAATGGATGTAGGCAAGACGATTTTTTGTCCTTGTATCCAGACAATACCACACATGACTACACTGCCGACTGTAAAACCAATGGCATTGGCATAAATGGGGTCAATCTGGCGCTTTGCATTTCTTGCAGAGCTTGCATCCCCGATTGCTGTTAGAACAGTACCGAGTAAAGCAATTAGGACCCCTTTTAAATCAGCCAAACCTGAAAAACTATGTAAAGTGGGATAGATTAATACCCCAACACCGATTACCCCTAAAATACCACCGATTAAAACGCGACGATGTAATGGTTCTTTGAGAAATATTCGAAGAGCAATGGGCGTTAAAATTACTTTTAATGAAAAAATTAAAGTGACAATCGCAGCGGAGCTCAACATCGTCGCATAGTATAGAGCTAAATAACTGAAGGCAAAATTACAAATACCAAAGACGATAATAAATGGAAAATCGTGCTGCTGCGGCTTCCCCTGTGGTTTCATCAACCAAGCAAGTAGGCCAAATAAAAAAGCAGTTATAACTAAACGATAGGTTAAAGATAATTCTAGACTGACTGGGGTTCCTTGAATCTTTACTGCAATAAAATTAAGTCCCCAGACAATTAAACAAAAAATATACATAAAATTGGTCATATCTGTTCCTTCTTAACTAGGGTTGCCATCTACCCATTATGATTGTGTGATAGTACTTACCATCTGCAAGGCATTTATCATTTTTCAAAATACCTTCTACTGTAAAGCCCCATTTTTCATAGAGCTGTATAGCTTTTTCATTCGTTTCTAGCACTTCTAATGCCATTTTCCGTACACCATTGGCATCTGCCCAATCAATAGATACTTGTAGTAGAGCTTTTCCAATACCATAGCCCCAAAAAGCCTTCCTAACACCGACGCCAAATGTTACTTTATGGGCAAGTCTCTTTAATGGAGATCCCTCACATCTGGAGTACCCAACGATTTGATCACCTACAACCGCTACTAAACACAGATTTTTCGGACTTGCTGTATCCTGCTGAATAAGCTGCTCGAAGCCCGCTTGATCGATCAATGCCTCCCCCTGCTCTCGGTCGAAGTTTTCTGTTTCACCGTCCAATTGCAGGCGCAAATCCGATAAAGCTTGAGCATCCTCAAGTTGTGCACAGCGAATAATATAGTCTAGCTCTTTTATATGAAACGCTTTTTGGTCAATGAGCATTTGGGAACTCCTCAACTGGCTGAATTTTTACAAAGCGATTACGCCATACGGATTCGTGATGCTGAATAATCTGAGGTGCTGCGAGTACTTGACTATGTAAGGTGCTATGTGCATCTTCGACTAAAATATTATGATGGTAGCCATGACTAAACGCGCTGCGAATCGTCGTATCAAGACAAAACTCTGTTTGAGCACCTGCGAAAATCAACTGATCGATGTGCTGTTCGTTCAAATATTGTGCAAGATCCGTTTGATAAAAAGCATCCCAAGTTGTTTTTTGAATCACTTTATCTTGTGCCTGTCTAAGCAGTCCATGATACAGCTCCCACCCTGGCTGACCCATTGCAAAATCAACATCATTGGCCTCTGTATGTTGAATAAAAATAATTGGGACTTCGTTATGACGTGCCCATGTGATTACCATATTGATATTTTTAATAATCGTTTCATCATTCCATAGATTTTGTTGGCTATCCAAAAAGAAAGCCTCTTGGATATCAATAATAATGAGTGCTTGCTTCATAACGTTCTCCTTTATGCTTCGACTTTTCTTTTTCATTGTACTGAATTTTCCATTAGAAGGAAATAAAAAAAGAAGTACCTAGCGAATTGCCAGATACTTCAATGTCATTATTTCATTAGTTCTTCTGCTAATTCAACTGGTACATATGTTTTGCCAGCTTCTAATAAAGCGGGCGCAACTTTAAATTGGCGAAGCGCTTTATTGTAGCCATATTCCTTTTGACCACGAGTAATGGTATAGGAAACGGCACCTTTCGAAACAATAGCACCTTTTGGCGTAACTTCTACTTTAAAGCCAAGTTCTTCTGCGATTAATCGTAGTGGCACCATTTTCGTCCCTTCTACTTCATAAAAGTCTTTCTTGATGATTTCTTGAACAGCTGGATTCGATGGTGCTGGTTCAGGAGTTGGCTCTGGATCTACTTCAATTGGTTCTTCCTTCTCGATCGTGTCCAACACGATGACTTTAGAAGGTGGTGTTTGAGCAGGAATACTCATCGTAGCAATTGTGTAGAACACGGCTAAATGCTGCTCTTTTAAATCATCCAATTTTACATCTTTACCAGAAGCACTTACTAATTTAGTATCTTCTCCAACATTTAATTTTAAGTTGTTGTCTGTATCGATTAAATTTTTATCGAAGAAATCAACTTCCACGCTACCCATTGCTTCTGTTTCAACAATAATTACTTCTGGGTTATACTGCGGTGGATAAATTGCAAGCATAGGTTTTTTCGCATAAGAGTAAGCCGACACCTTATCCCCTTTTTGAAGCTTGACTTCTTTTCCTGTATTATCGAAAATGAATGACTCTTTATTAGCGATGACAATGTTCGTATTGTCACCGTCCATTACTGTATAGGACGTTCCGTTTTCACGAACATCTACATTTTCCACGGTACCCGTTACTTTAATAAAAGTCGGCTGCACTTGTTGCTCCGTAGTTTCTGCGTTCGTCACCACAGCCTCACCTTCGTTAGCTGATGCAGTTGGAGCTCCAATCGCGCCCCCTAATAATAATGCTGACATAGCAAATGGTACGACTTTCGTCATTTTCATAAAAAAGCATCTCCTTCATATCTCGAATTCATAGAAGTAGTCGCCTCTGCATGAAAAAGGTTACAATCTGACCGATTTTTTTATTTTCAGCGAAGTCACACTGCTATTGAACGGTTGCGTATGATGAAACGCTTATGTTGTTCGCTTTGATTTGAGGGCATCTGGGTGTTCGCTTTACTTTCGCGGGTTGTCGCTTGCCTTCCGCGAGTATTCACTCTCCTTCCACGAGTATTCACTCTCCTTCCACGAGTATTCACTCTCCTTCCGCGAGTATTCACCTTCCTTCCGCGAGTATTCACTCTCCCTCCGCGAGTATTCACCTTCCTTCCGCGAGTATTCACTCTCCTTCCGCGAGTATTCACTCTCCTTCCGCGAGTATTCGCTTGCCTTCCGCGAGTATTCACTCTCCTTCCGCGAGTATTCACTCTCCTTCCGCGAGTATTCACTCTCCTTCCGCGAGTATTCACTCTCCTTCCGCGAGTATTCACTTCGCTCGCGAGCATTCACTTCGCTTCCTCAAAAGATAAATCGCAGTCGATTGAGGATGCGCTGTAAGAAGTATTGATGTTCGCTTTGTTGTGCTCTTAGCTCGCGGGCGACGTCGGGGTGGTCGGTGATGACGCCGCTGACGTTTTTTTCAATAAAGGTTTGCAAGGAACGGTCGTCATTGAGTGTCCAAACAAATAGGTCAGTTGGGTGCTGCTTTAATTCCTCAATCAGCTGCTCGGTTACCCAGGATTCCTCTAATGCGATAAAATCAACATTTTCCTCCATTGGTCCGATGTTGAGTGCATAGACAATGCCCACTCGCAAATTGGGCACCAATTTTTTTAATTGCGCCATTTTCTGTACATCAGCGGATTGCACATAGTAGGAATCCAGCACCTTGTATTGACGTAGCTTCTCAACTAATTTAGGTAAAACATCTTCCGTTTCTTGGCCGTGCACCTTTAATTCGATTAATAACGCCACATCTAACGCTTTGGCAATTTCGATACAATCCTCTAAAGATGCAATTTTATCGCTGTAGCCATTTTGGTGAATGGTTAATGACTTTAGTTCACTTAGGGTCATATTCGCAATGACACCGTTTTTACCGGCTAGCCGTCTTAATGTTCGATCATGAAAGACAACAAATTCACCATCTACGGTTTGCTGAATATCGATTTCAATTAAATCTGCCCCCGCATTCGCTGCATTTACTAACCCGCTAATCGTATTTTCTACATTGCCTGCGACATAGCCTCGATGGGCAATAATTTTAGTATCTGGGGCATAAACACTTTTCTCTAAAGAATTGATGTTCATCATACTTAATACGATAAAAACGATGAAACTGATCAATAGTAATGGCTTATAGCGTCGCTGTCTCTTGGTAGCCACTCTGACTTTGCCTAGCACTGGCGTGTTATACGTAATGGCAACCATGACTTGTGAAAACATAGCCTGTAATAAACTAAATAGCACTACAAAGACCATTTCTAACAAGGCAAGTGTAAGCCCCGCTGTGACCAATGCTGCGCTCGGCATTATGCGCTCTATTAAATAGAGCGGAAACGTACTGATGACCGTTATTCCTAGCATCATTAGCAAATGACCTGTTAAAAGCATCGCTAATAATACTAACAGTTCAAATAAACCTCGTTTAGAAAAATGCCAGCTTTGCTTAAAGGAACGTAGAATCGAGATGTTGGGCTGGATTGTAAAAATTGGTAACGTTAAAATACTACGAATGCCGATCATCACCACGATACTTGCCACCGCAGCATATGCTAGCCTACCAGCTCGACTGCTCATTATTTCGTCTGTTAAAAAATGTGGCAGAGAAACGGATTGCGTTAAAGTGAGTGGTAGCATAAAGGAAGCTAATGGCATTAATAGTGCAAGATAGACAATTAAAAATAAGACTTGGACACTAAAAAAATAAATAACCTTTCGATTCAATTGCTGCCATAAAGGAAGAAAGCGATAGCGCATCCCCCTTTGCTGATGAAAGGCCATAAGAAAGAGAAAGCCCATTTCATAATAAACAAATAATAAAAACAGCAAAATTAATAGACAAATCATCATGATGACAAAGGGATGCGCCACAAAGCTTTGCCAATTTTGCTCAGTAATATGTGTATACCCTGTTACTCGGAGCATGAGCTTCAAGACGATCGAGGTTACAGGGATTATCAATAAAAACTGAAAAATTCTAATCAATGCGAAAACTTGTACATAATCTAACCGATACGCATAAATATTGTGGACAGCCTGTCGCATTACTTGTCCTGCCTTGTGCACGTACTCACCCCTGTCATGCTGTTAAAATGGCTCTCTTCTAACGTATGTTCAAATAGCTATAGCACAGTACTGAAAGCCGCTTAAAATAGCAATTTGTTCAAGTATCCTATGCACCAAAGTAAGAGAAGATTTGTGTATTTATCGTGATTTTCTCCATCTTTTTGAAACTTTTCATGTTGCTATCCAGTATATAACTAGATACCCACTAGAGAAAGGAGCGCAAACATGAAATTCACTCTTGGCGATATCATTAGTACAACTGTTCTTTTATGTATGTTTCTAGCTATTTTTTTCGTGATGATTCATATGATTAAAAAAATGAAGTCAACCGTCCCTGTGCCTCCTCCACCAACCATGCAACAGCAAGTAGAGGACTTAACAAAACGTGTATCGAGCTTAGAGCAGCAAGTAAAAAATTTGGCTGACAAACAATAGACCGAGAAAAAATCGCTGCAAAGGTTATCCTTCACAGCGATTTTCATATACCATCTTCCCATCCACCACCGTACAAGCTACTTGTATATGTGGTAGTTGTTCAATATCTACAGTAAAAAGATCCTCCTGTAAAACCGTAAAATCGGCTGCATAGCCTGCTGCAATTTTGCCACGCTTATGTGACTGACCGATGATTTCGGCTGCTCCTACGGTATACAGATGGACGGCCTCAAACCGTGAAATTTTCTCCTGCGGATTATAGCCCTCATGGCTTTCGCCAATATTTCTTCTTGTGACAGCAGCGTAAATGCCTTGTAGCGGATTGGGAACCTCAATCGGGGCGTCACTGCCCCCTGCCACAATCAGCCCTCGGTCAAGAAGGGACTTTAAAGGATGTAAGCCTTGAGCGCGCGCCTCTCCAAGTCTCGATAACTCTGCTTGATATTCTCCCTGTACAAATTGCGGCTGCATATCTACCGCAACAGGTAAAGTAGCTAGTCTGGCTAATAGTTCATCATCAACTAAGCTACAGTGAATCACGCGATCAAACTGACCATCCTGCGGCGGATAGGCCGCAAAAACGTCTAAAATCGTTGCTATTGCTAAATCTCCAATCGTATGCACGGCCACAGTTTGTCCGTACTGACGAGCAAGCTGAACATAGGTTGTTAATTGCTCTGTTGTATGAATGAGCATCCCAGCATTGTTAGGGTCATCACTATACGGTTGACGTAGCGCCGCCGTGCGACCGCCAAAGGCTCCGTCAATAAAAATTTTCATAGCGCCAAACTCTAAAAATGGTGATGGGGCTAAATCCATTTTTGCGACCGCTTCAAAGACCGTATGATGCTGTAATAAATGAACTTTAAAGGATTGCTGTGCCTCCACGATTTTACGATAAGCCAGAATCGGTTGGCTTGGTGGTCCGTAATAGCTTAAGTCCTCAGAATGCCCTCCTACTAAACCATAGGATTGAAGCGAGGCCACCGCTTTTGCCAAAGCATCCTCGATATACGCAGGTGTAATATGCGGCATATGGTTGACAATTAAATACAATGCTGCGTCCTTTAGTACACCTGTGAGCTGACCGTCGACTTTGTCAATGACACCGCCCTCTGGTGAAGGTGTATCATTGGTAATGCCCGCAAAGGCAAGCGCCTTGGAATTCGCTAAAATTAAATGATGACAGCTCCGTTTAATGATTAAATGGGCCTCTCCAAGGGCATCTAGCTCCGCTAAAGTTGGGAAAATGGGCTCCTCAAATTGGTTTTCATTTAGCCCAATCGCAATGACCCATTCCTGTGCCGTGGCCTTGGACATTCGCTCTTGAAGCTTCTCAAGTAATGCCTCTTTACTGGTAACTGCTGAGACATCAAGATGCTTAAGCTTTTCTCCGTAGCCAATAATATGTAAATGACTGTCTATAAAACCAGGATACATGGTCTTGCCCTCTAAATGTTGGATAGAAGCAGCTAGTGGCGACAAGCTCTCCACTGAGCCTGTCGCCACAATTTTTCCATCTTCTACAAGGACTGCTTCCACTGTTTCACCAACCTGAGCCATCGTGTAAATCTTGCCACCTGTCCATAATGTTGCCAAAACAATTCCTCCCATGTCCTATGCTGTTGCTTCAATTAAATGTGCGCTCTCTAAGCGACGACGGACAATGACACCAATCCACGCTGCAAGTACCGCTTTGACGATCCCCACTACGATAAATGGTGCAACACCACCCATAAAGGCAGCTGTCCACGTGTATTCTGCTACAATTTTTAACCACACTGTTCCGAACGCTAATGTGATGATCATGCCAATAATATTCGCAATAATAGCGTGAACAAATGTAATACCAAATTGATCTAAGTATAAGCCCATAATAATCGCTGTGACAAGGAAACCGACGATATATCCACCTGTTGGACCAACTAAAATCCCGAGTCCGCCTGACATCCCACTAAATACAGGTAAACCTACTGCGCCTAATAGTATATAAAGCAGGACAGATATCGTCCCTAATCTTGTCCCTAAAATGGTTACGACAATTCCAACCGCTAAAGTTTGTCCTGTAATCGGAATAAGTGGTAGTGGAATCGTTACTTGTGCTAGAACGGCGATAATCGCAGCTCCAAATGCTGCTAACACGTATTGATATGTACTTCCTTTTTTCAATGTAAAAAGCCTCCCCTTGTGCGTTAACCAATAATTAAAATAAGTTAACACAAAGATAAAGCAAATAAAAACCGTTGTCAATCTATTTTCGAATAAAAAAAGAAATTGCTAGATTACAATAGCAATTTCCTTTCAAAATGATTACCATAAAGGTTCATTCATTGGATCTTTTTCTTGCAGCTTAAACACATATGGCGCAATTTGATGATGATAAAAGAACATGCCCACTAAAAAGAAAATAAGTCCGATAACAAAATGTTGGAAAACATGCTGCAGCATAATCAATAACGGCACTGGCATCGTCATCACACCACTGATTTGAATGGATTTTTTTGTGCGATATTGTTTTTGTCCACAATGAGGGCACACAATTTCACCATTTTTGCGATACAACTTACGTGCATCTTTCTCAGACCAGCTCTCCCCACATTCAATACAAACAGGTAGGCCATATCCTTTTTTCACTAACAAACGCTTGACAATAAAAGTTGCTCCGATAAATATACCAAGCAATAACATGCCTCTTACATAATCGGAGTCAAAAAGGGACCACCAGTGCCATGTATCTGATGATGTACTAGCTGCTTGCTGTCCTGTGGTATGCTGTTCCTTTTGCTGTGTCAAAATATAGCTAAAACCAATGACGAAAACAGTAAAGGTTGCCAGCACGAGACGATATGTCCATTCCCCTCCTGTTTTACGTTGCCCTTGTCGTCGCGCTTTGTCAGCGATTAATTGCTTGCGCTGTTGTGAGAGCTTGACATCCTGTAGCTCCTTAAGCAAATCCTCTTTAAATTGATTCATGACGTAGCCCCTCCCAATCAAAGTCACCCATTGCTGCTGCCAGCTGTTTACGGGCTCGCTGTAGTCTTGTACGAATTGTTGCTTCTGGACAATGCACGAGCTGGGCAATTTCCACAGTCGTCATCTCCTCAAAATAATACAAAATCAAGACCTCTCGATAGGTGACTGATAACGTAAACAATGCCTCCATTAGCTCTTTTTTGACGGATTTCTCTAGCATCTCCTTTTCAGGTGTAACCGTTGTCGTGCGCCCTGTAATCTTTTCAAACAGTGTCAGCCGTTTGCTTTTCCAACTCCGTAAATAATCATGACTTCGATTAACCGTCATTTTCACTAAATATGTACGCAATGATGCTTCCTGGCGAAACTGTTCCTGCTTTTGATAAAAGGCGATGAACACATCCTGCACAATGTCTTCTGCTGTCGTCTTATTTTTCACATATAGATAGGCGACCTTTAGCAAGTAATCACCATGCTCCTCGATTATCTGTTCAATATCCATCATTGCTCTCACCTTCTTTCTACACTACTGACGGACGCCACTACCATTACGATTCAATTTTCACAAAAAAATCCGTAATTTTTTAATCATTACGGATTCTCATCTATTTAAATACCTATTTCTCGCATAGTACCCACTACTTTGGCCATTCTATCGTCTAAATCTATGCCTGTAAAGGTGGGCAATCGTAGCTCATTTACGATGGCTCCATCACACATAAAGAGAATACGCTCCGTTCTGGCAGCAATTTTCGGGTCATGTGTCACGAGCATGATTGTTGTGCCCTCGCTATTGATGACCGTGAATAAATCCATGATTTCCTGTGCAGACGTTGAATTTAGAGCACCTGTTGGTTCATCTCCAAAAATCATTAGAGGATCGCTAATCAATGCACGACAGATGCCTGCTCGTTGCAATTGTCCGCCAGAAACTTGT
The DNA here is from genome assembly GCF_038630385.1 of Lysinibacillus sp. FSL L8-0126. Taxonomy (NCBI): domain Bacteria; kingdom Bacillati; phylum Bacillota; class Bacilli; order Caryophanales; family Bacillaceae; genus Lysinibacillus; species Lysinibacillus sp. FSL L8-0126. Next base: position 4,266,336 of record NZ_CP152028.1, read on the forward strand.
GTCAAATCTCGCTTTGCTAAATCCGCAATCCCCATTTTTTCCATGATGGACAGCGCTTTGTCTGTTAAGATGCTCACATTTTTTCGTTGATCACGCATCGCAGGTAACAAAATATTATCAAGGATATTTAAGTTTTTTAGAAAGGTCGGCTGCTGAAACACAAAGCCCATTCTTGTTCTGCGCAAATCCGCAAGCTCATTGTCACGAAGTGAGGCTAAATCCATGCCATCAAAGATCACTTGCCCATGATCGATAGTGTCCATCCCACTAAGTGCATACAAGAGTGTCGATTTCCCACAGCCAGAGGGCCCCATAATGGCAACGAACTCCCCTTTATTTATTGTAACGGAAATATTCATTAACACATTATACTGTTCATCGCCGACCTGAAATGACTTTGCTATTTGCTTACCACTCACTAGTTTCATAAGGTTCTACTCCTTTATATGGTCCATCATTTTGACATGCCCCGCCCTGGACGTACCTATTAGTGTAGCTAGCAGAACAACGCTTGTGAGCGCTAATGGGCAAAAAACATAGGCCGCTAGAGGTTGAATCGTAAACTTAAATGAAGCCGCACCAAATGATGCGATAACCATACTTGTCACAAGCTCACCTAGCGTGTTGGCGAGGAACGTCCCCATTGTTATAGCCAATAGTAAAACAAACACGGCTCGAGCCGCATATTGTGTAGCGATATCTCTGTTGGTAAAGCCTAATGCCTTCATAATAGCGATAGATGTTTGATCCTTCGCCATTAGCATGTTCATAAATAACAGCGTGACGAGCAAACACAGCAAGAGGGCTATGGCAAGTGCTGCACGAGATGCTTTTTCAATGGCATGGATAGTCGTGCTAAAGGTTTGGTTGATATAATCATCAATGCCTGAGACCTTTGCAAAAGAAAATGTTTCTGCATATTCCTTTCGCTTCTCCTCGACCTGCGATGGCTTAGACATCGTTCCATAGATGACACTCCACATACTTTCTGTAGAATGGTCAAAGAAAGCTGCCTTTGCTGTCTTGCCACCATTCGTAATATCAGAATAAATGCCGCTAACAATCAAATCCTTCACTTCACCATGAATGATCAATGACATAGCATCGCCAACCTTTTTGTGAAGCTCTTCAGCATTTAGCACAGAAAGCGCGATTTCATTGTGGGCAATTGGTGCCCTGCCATGTGCATATTCTACTGGGAAGATTGTATGATCGCCCAGCTCTATTTTTAAGCTTGCTTCCGAGCCATCATCGGCCATTGTCGCGAACTTTTTTGTCGTCAACACACTATAATGCTCGATTGCTTTGTCTTGTTCTAATGTCTTAATGACAGCTGCCACCTGCTGGGCAGTTTGCTTGCTTTGTGGGACATCTATTCGAATATCACTATTGCCAATGCCCATATACGTCATAAAGCTTTTGGCGGCAATCGTATTGTGTAAATTATGAGGTACGATGATGATAAATGTTGCCAGGAGTAAGACGGCCAGCATAGTGGCATACAGCCTTTTCCGTGACAGGACATCCTTCACCCCAAGAAAGAGATTAATGGGAAGTCTTTTATTTGAGCTGAGGTTCAACCATTTTGTATGCTGTGTTTTTCCTTGTGTTGTACCAAAACGCAACGCCTGAGTGGCTGATAGCTTGCGAAATTGTTTCAGAACAGATTGTACATAGCCCATTATCACGATAAATACGAGCAATAGCCCGATGAAGGTGAACAGCCAAATCAGTGAGGTATTGCCCGTTTCCCCCATGAACAAACGGATATTTTCAAGTAGCCTATTTCGAAGCAAGAAAGAGCTAGCAAACCCTAGCATACAGCCTATTACCGTGATCACAGCATATTTGGCAAAATACATCTTTTGAATATCCGCAACTCGAATGCCAATCCCTTTCATGACACCAATTTCGCGATAATCCTCTTCCATCTTCGTGAGTAATGTAAAACGAATACACATAAAAGCAATGAATACTACAAGAAGGCTGATTAATAAAATGACAGCAATCATTAGCCCATCCGATAGTGCATTTAGCATTTTGAAGAGCGGCAACGTAATGGATGGTCCATTCGCTTCTAACCCTGCACGTGTGTAGGCTTCTTCAAAATCTTTTAATTCAGCCAAATCGTTTAACCGAAATTCAATCAAATATTCAACCGTGCCCGCTCCCTGGATGGCTGCATAGTCCTGTTCACTGACAAGAAAGCGTTTTGAAGAGGCCAGCATAGCATTCATTTGTGAATCTCGTAAAAATCCTGCAATCGTCAAGTGCTTATCTTGAACAATCACGGTGTCACCCAGTTTAGCTGTCCCATCCTTCCAATAGCCTATTGGCACATAAATATCGCCATTCGCCACTTCAATTACATGACCATCCAGGTCCAGTAAATAATCGAATTTCTCACTTTGCGTACTAAAGCCATTGTCCTGTACACTATGCGCTAGTGTGGTGCCAGCAATATGGATCTTGGCACCATCTACATTGAGAAATTCATTGACCTGAAATTCGTCTACATGTTCATCACGTTCCGCAAACTCAGTGAGTCGTGCTTGATCAATTTTGCCTGCATGCATCTGTAGAAAATGAGACGTTTCTGCTTGCTCCATCATCGTTTCCATCGCACTTGTTAAATGGACAATGAGCATTGCCGAGAGCGTGACAAGCATAGCAGCAGCTGCCACAAACAGTATCGTGATACCTGCTATAAGCTTGCTCTTTGCCATATCGTTTCGCACAAATTTCCAATACATAGGTCACCTCTTTGGAAGTTTTTAACTACCGTCAAACCCAATAAGACCCTCATTCGTATTTATGTCGTACTACCTTCGCCATCCTTGCCAAACATTTGCATCATATAGAGCAAACTACCATTTTCCACTCCAAGCATTCGTTCGACATTAAAGATAAATGCTGGAATGCGTGCCGCTCGTTCTTCATCTGTCATCAGCACTAAATCATCATCGAATACAGCATTGGTATAGGCGATAATCATTTCCATACACTCATATGGATAGGGAGTATGATAAACGCCCTGTTCAATACCATCACGAATAATGGCCGTAAGGATTGGTGGCACTTGATTCATCACCACCTGCTGTATTTTTCGATGCATTAATGCATTTTGTGGCTTATGCACATGCTCCATAATCTCCTGACCACCATTTTCATGCTGTATGTTTAATGCCATCACAACACGTAGAATGCGCTCATTCACAGCAATGCTTTTGTCTTCTGCAATCGCTCTTGCCTTTGCAAGCATCGTACTTGTATAACGCTCAATGAGGGCATCCATAATATCTTCCTTAGACTTAAAGTGATAATAAAGCGTGCCCCGTGCAATGCCCACTTTTTCAAGAATATTGCTGGTGCTAGTACCGTCAAACCCCTTCTGTGTAAATAATTCGTCTGCTGCATCTAATATTTCATTGCGACGCTCTTCCGCCTTCTTCATTTCCCTCATAATCACAACCCCTTACATTTGACCGACTGCCTGTCGATATATCTTTCCTTTATCGTATCATAGGACGGCTATTACTGGCAATAATTCCTACAAAAAAAAGAATCTGCATGAAGCAGACTCTTATTTTTGCGTGTCCTCGTTCTTTCGATATTCCAAAATATCGCCAGGCTGACAATTCAATGCCTCACAAATGGCCTCTAATGTTGAAAAACGGATGGCTTTGGCCTTGCCGTTTTTTAAAATAGAAAGGTTTGCCATCGTGATGCCCACTTTTTCTGAAAGCTCTGTTACGCTCATTTTTCGTTTTGCCAGCATTACATCAATATTGATGATCATTGCCATAGTATTCACCTCAAACCGTTAAATCGTTTTCTGATTTGATATCGATGGCATTTTTTAGAAGCTTTTGCAGCACAGCAGCAAAGACTGCCACGACAAAGGAAGCAAAAATAATAACCATTCCGATAATAATAAGACCAGGGGCATCATCTACTTCCGCCACATAGTATATCAGTGGCATGCCTACCACGTATACACCACTAATGATAATTGCACAATATTTAATATTGATTAAAGCTTTCACAGATCGTTCTGAAAACGCAATATTTTGATCGATATAGCTTAGTAGTTTAATCGTCGTATACAGAGCAACAAAATAGGCGATGGCCGTTGCATAAACACCTAGTAAAGCAAAAATGGTTGTTTTCGGAAAATGCTGTGCTGCCCCTATCGCTACACGAGGAACTACCAATAGACATAAGGCAAGCACCGGTATTCCCATTAAAAAAACAGCTATCTTTAAAAAGAGCGTTTCTCGTTTCATCTGACGCACCTCTTTTATTTATTCTCCTGTACAATTTATCATAATTTTTATCGTTTTTCAATAAATATTTATTCTGATTCAAGATGTATTTTTAACTGTTATTTGGTTTATTTTCCCTTTTATTGTGCTATAATCGATTCATCTTCTCAAGCTTTAAAAAATAGCACTGAAGACAAAGGAGGAATTCGATGATTTACCGAGCAGCAGAAAAAACAATGGAGACTGAGCGTTTATTACTCCGCCCTTTTACAGAAGCAGATGCACCTGAGGTAAGTGTTTTATGTAACAATTATGCCATTTACAAAAGCACACTGAACGTACCTTATCCCTATACAATAGATTGTGCATTGTCATGGATAGCCACTCATCAACAAAACTTTGAGGAGAATCGCCTCTACGAATGGGCTATAACAGATAAACACAGTGGACAATTATATGGGGTGATAGGGTTGTCCAATCAGCAGCCACATCAAAGGGGCGAAATCGCCTATTGGATTGGGGAGCCCTATTGGGGAAATGGCTATGGGACAGAAGCAACCCAAGCAATCATCGCCTTTGCGTTTCAAGAGAAAAAGTATCATCGTGTCTATGCTCAGTATTTTCAATCCAATCCTGCATCCGGCAAAATCATGGAGAAATGCGGGATGCATTATGAGGGAACCCTAAAACAGCATGTGTATAAAAATGGTGCTTTCGAAGATATTGTTTATTATGGCTTAATCAATCCAAACCATTAGTTGACAACTTACACAAAAGAGGCACTTCCTATGCAGATATGCCTCTCCCTCGTTTATATACCATTTCCCACATCGGAATAATGATTATAGTGCGTAATTTGGTTGCGACCATTGCGCTTGGACTTATAGAGCGCTTCATCTGCATGTTGGATTAGTTCTTCCACTTTTACAATGCTGCCTTGCTGATTGGTACTTACTCCAATGCTAAATTCCAAATGAACCTTTTCATTATTCACTACCAGAGACAATGCCGTTAATGCGTGATAAAGATTATCAGCCAATATTTGCACCGATTCCCCTTCCTTAACCTGACTTAGCACAATAAATTCATCCCCACCAAAACGAGCAACAATGGACTCAAACGGTTCAAAATAGTCCTTTAATGCTTTGGCTGTACTCGTCAACGCATCATCGCCAATTAAATGTCCATTCATATCATTGATTTCTTTAAAATGGTCTAAATCCACCATCATTAAAGCTAGTTGCTGATTACTTTCGGCCGCTTTTTCAACCATCTTTTTCGCCTGTTCATCAAAATAGCGTCGATTGTAGATATTTGTCAGCGGATCCATATAGGCATTTTTTTCAAATTGCTTCTTATGATCGTTATATTCCATTTCAAACAATACATGTGAATAGTTTTCACGTTGAATTTCTAATAAAATATTTATAAATTCTTTTTGTATAGCACATAACACGATTTTATTGCCCTGTGCCTCAATTAATTTCACTAAAGAATTATAAATGATTTGCAGCAAGGACAGGTCATTGTTTTGCAGGGCATAATGTTTCGTCTTTTGATATAAATCAATGGCTTCACTGATACGCCCTTGTTTTTCACATAGGAAGGCGTACGCATTGAATACCTCTAGTTGTACTTTCGAATAAGGCGGATCTTGAATCGTTGCCAGCAATTCTAGTAAGAGTTCGTTCGCTTCATCAAATTCTTCCAGCCAGATAAGTGCAACAGCTAGGTTCGTTTTAGGATACATAACCCCTGTATAGGGCTCTTTATGCTTCACTTCAAATGCATTCGAATAGTAAAGACTTTTTAGGGCAAATTCCTTGGCTGTGCGATAGTTGCCCATCGAAATTTCTAAATCACTTAGGTTATTGTAAATTTTCCCCATACTCTCCACATGATGAATCGTTTCAGCTATTTTTAAGCCCTTCAGCATTAACTCTTCTGATTTCTTTAAATGACCAAATGTTCCCCAATAAATAGCGGCTAAATTGTAGTATTGAATTAAATCGATATCATTGCCATGTTGAAAGGTTAGCTCACGATATTGTTCAAGGACACTGATGGAAAGCTGTAGATCACCCGTTTGAAAATAACTAGCACAACTATAGCGCAATAGCAGGATAGCCTTATCATACATTCCAAGCTCAATGGCACTCTCGATTGCGGCACTACTTATTTCTATATATTCTAAAAAGCGATCAGCATTATATAATTCATTGAGCGTAATCCATAATTCTTCAAATTCTTGTGTGTTCATACCGCTCCCCCTTATTTTCACCCTTACTTCTTTAATACTACCTTTGCACACAAAATATTACAATTCTTTGGACTCATTTAATTTCCCGTCATTAAGCAATTATTCCTAACAACAAATATCTCTATGTATTTTATCCTAGATGTAATGAAAAGTTATTTTAACATGGTACTTTCACTATAATTTTCTCCTCAACAAAAAACAAGCCTCTTTCAAAGAGACTTGCTAAGATTCCTGTAAACCTATTAGCGCTTTTAACTGCATTGCTCTTTTAGCATTCAGCTGGATTTCTCCACTCCCTACCTTTTGAAGATAAAGAGATCCACCATAGCCCTTCCACATTTCGATACGCACGCCATCAACCTGAAAAGAATACTCGGGAGGTCTTGCTATCTTATTGGCTGGCTGCCATGGGACATCCTGCAAAAACTGAGCGACTTCTTGTTCATTTTCCAGCTCAAGCACCTTTGTAATGGTTGGCTCTAGTTTTTCCAATTTAGTTAATAAACCATATTTTCTTATGACTCCGTTTTCCTCAATGCTCCCTGTTCCCATTGAAGTGAAAGTAATATAATCGCCTTGCTTGACAGGAAATTCATCCAGCACAGGATACCAATCGGCTTGTTCATATTTTTCCGCAAGCTGTCCCTCCGTCATATGATTAAGATCCTCTGGAATCACTCCTTCTATAAATAAGAAAACATTCGATTCGACCTTCGCAACTGTGCCGACCATTGAAGAGCCATGTGCACTGGTACGTATTTCGATGTTATGCTCCTTTTGAAAGGTTCTTGCCTGCTCAGCAAAATGCGCTTGGAAATACCGTTTGGCATCAATATTGGCTACCTCTTGATAAGCATAAAAGGTTGGATATTTTTCTTGATATATCGCATACAGCTTCGTCCTAGCGGTATACATTGGTAGAAGGGGTTCAAGGTATGTTTTCACATATTGTTTCGGCTCTAGTCCGAGAAAAAAAGCTTTAGATTCAGGCGATTGCTGTAGCATTTCCAATTGCTCAACCTGTTTCTTTCTTTCTGCCTCTAACTCTTTCTTAGAATAGGTAACCCCTAATGATTTCGCAAAATAGTAGGAGGCAACAAGTTTTTCATATGAAAAATACGCCTCCTCTTTATAATATGCCTGCTCTTGCCCTGACCGTATCATATAGCTAATACGCTCAAAGTGCTCCAGTTGCCTTTCATGGAATAGGGCGGTCGTCTGCTTTGTTTCATTCGTTAAAAGCTGCATCATTATAAAACCCACAACACAAAGAGTGAGCACAACCGTTAATAGCGTGAATCGTACAGATTTTTTTCTGTTAGTCGGCTGTTGTAACACATGTTTTTTGACTCTTTCTTTGCTCACTGTCACATCCCCTGCTACATTGACTAATTCCTTCTGTATATCATTCATGCCCTAGCACCTCCCATTCCTCCTGCTTTAGATGGGGCTTTAATGCTTCTCTTGCCCGTTTCAGCCTTGTTTTCACCGTATTTTCTGCAATTCCTAGTAGCTGAGCAATATCACGAATCTTCATTTCTTCAAAATAATAAAGAATGACGGGCTCACGATAGGCTAAGGACAATTTTAAAATGGCTGCCCCAATCTGAGATCGTTCCTCTGCTGCAACGAGCTCATCCCGCTGTTTATGCCCCTGTAGCGGAAATAGTTTTTCTTGGAATAGTAATTTCCTATAATGCCAGCTTTTTAAATAATCTTTGCTTTGATTAATCGTTAACGTGGATAAGTATGCACGTAGCTGCCCTCGCTCCTCATAGTCACGCTGAGAAAATTTAATAAAGACCTCTTGCACAATATCCTCGGCTGTTTGCCGGTTTTTCACGTAAAAATAGGCGAGACGTAATAAATGTTCTGCATGTTCATCGATTATTTCTTCAAGTATGCCGTCCACCTCCCCTTCTTACACTATAAACGACTGCCACTAAATAACCGTTTCATTTTTTTAACTATTATTCAAAAAGAACCTTGACCTTGGAGCATACTCCAATGTTAGGATTAATTTAGGAGGTGCTCGTATGAAAATTAAACAATTCGCCGAAAAATTTCACTTCACAACTGATACAGTCCGTTACTACGAAAAAGAGGGTCTTTTACATCCCCGAAAACAGGACAATGGCTATCGTGTGTATGATGCCGCATGTGAGCAGACAATGAAATTCATCATCGTCTTACGTCAACTCGGCTTTACCTTACAAGAAATTAAACATTTACTGACATTGGAACAAAAACCTATCTCCACAGCTTGTAATGAAGAAACCGTACAGCTATTTTCAGTCAAAATAGCACAAATCGAGCAACAACTACGTTTTTATCAGCACGCACTGCAATCATTACAATTGACTAAAACATTAATGGCTGACGGACAATATGAAAAAAATCAAGAAAAAATTGCCTCTCTCATTGAGGGGATGTATCAAAATTTATTGGAAGGTCGTGGCTTATGATGAAATTACGTAAAATCATCTCTTTAGAATATGTGATTGCCTTGATTATCACCGTCTTTTTCTATGGGCACTTGGATTTTTCATGGCTGTATTTTATGGTGTTTTTATTACTCCCTGACATCACTATGATCGGCTATCTCCTCAATCCGAAAATAGGCGCTGTTTTCTATAATATTGGGCATAGCTTTGTATTGCCTGCCCTCCTTCTAGTAATAGACTTTATGATGTCTAGCTCTATATCTCTGATGGTTGCTTTAATTTGGCTCGCACATATTTTCTTAGATCGCGCACTTGGCTACGGTTTAAAATATGAGGAAGCCTTTCAGAAAACACATTTACAGCAAATTACGTAAGTATTACAAAAAAACAACCACTCTACATGGTTCGGTGACCGTATAGAGTGGTTGTTTTTAAACTAATAGATCATCTATTTATAAATCATAAACCTGCTACATTTACTATGTACGGATCACTTTATCCCCTCATGATGAAGATAAGAAAGTTGTAAATAAACGGTAATATCAAAGCAAGCGCTAAGCACAGCACCGCTGCCCATTTTGTGTTCTTGATGCCCCTATCATCACCTATCTTTAGATGATGAAAATAAGTTAATGTAAAATAAAAGCATACAACCATCAACAGGGGTGAGGTCAATTGTTGGAGTACGCCAACTATAAATGTAGACATCGTCAAAAACCTCCTTTTTTTAAATTAAACCATAAAAAGGCAGGATCATCCATCTGTGATCCTACCACTGTTCTATTTAGATGAAACGTTTTAAGATGGATTCATAAAGCCCTACCATAAATAGGCCAATCACGATGGGAATCAGGGATGTAAAACTAAAATAAAAACCTGCATCATCATACTGACCTAAAAAGTGAAATTGTAGCCAAGATACTCCATAGGTTTCCCCTACTCCATATAAGAAAATAGTGGTAAATAAAAACAATGCAAGACATTTCAGCCCTTCTGCTCTTTTCATAGCATCACCTCATTGAACAAATGTCATTTGTTGCACATAGCTTAAAAGATCCTCAAGCGTTAACGCTGGATTTTCCCCAACGATATTGTATTGATAGCCATTTTCCTGCCAAGAAATGGAACGGAAATTTTCATCATCCATAACAGTTCCTTTTTGCCCTCGAATAACCATCTCTTTTTCATTTAATATTGGCTCAATTTCTGCCAAACTCGGATCTGCCTTGAAAATAGTAACAAAAAATGCTGGCTGCCCATCTAATCCATAGTCAAACGAATATTCAGGTCGATCTTCTAATCCTTTAGCCATGGAAATCTTGTCTAGCGTTAGATCATTTTCTTGTGGGACTACTAAAAAAGCTCCTAGTTTTTCTTTGGCACTTTCTAACGAAACAGATTCTGAAGTATCCTCCCCACTAATTTCTTCAATCGTTACATCCTTAGGTAGATCTAGTGTAAATTGTTGGTCATCTATTTTTTTACCCTCCTCCATCTTTGTAAATTCCGTGATCATTTGATTTCCTGCATTATCTGTCTTCGTTTTTAATGTCAGCCATGTTTTCTTGTCAATCCATACTTCGATATCCCCAAATAACGATTCGCTTTTTTTCGTTTTGGCTACAATTTTATACGTGTCTCTACCAGCTACCTTTTCCTCACCTGCGATCTTAATCTCATGTGTATCCTTGATTAACTTAAAAATAAGCTGTACTTGATCTCTAGGTGATTGAAGCCCATCTAGTCCGCCTTGTGGAAAGGCCATTTTATAGGCTGTATTTTCAGCAACATCATAGCTTATCACTTGTGAATCAGTCATGACTGAGATGACGTGTTCACCATTGTCACCTGTCATCTCCATACGTCTATTGCCATCCTTGACCCACTCTTTCACTTGGGCTTTGCCACCAAGCTCCCCCATATCTAACGTGTATTCGCCATAATAAGTTAGTGGTTCTTTGGATTCTTGTAGTGCTTGCTCAATAATTTCCTGTGGTGAATACGATGCCTCCGTATTACAGCCCACTAAGCTAAATGTCATCACAGCAATTAAGCCCGCTGTTCGGCATGTTTTTTTCCATTTCATTTTTAATTGCTCCTTTAAAAGGTGGTAGCCAGCATACTACAGCTGTTCCGATATTCTCCTGCGAAAACAGCTCTACTGTACCACCATGTTTTTCGATAATTTGTTTTGTAATATTTAAACCTAGACCTGTCCCTCGTTCTCCAGCCTTCGTTCTTGCACGATCTGCTTGATACATGGGCTCGAATAATTTTGTGATGTCCTCCTGCAAAATACCTTGACCACTATTTTGTACAATGATATATACACCTTCTTGCTTGTTCAAGGTTGACTTCAGGAAATCAAAACTCCATACTGGATAACTCCCAGCATTGACGGCCGCTAAGCCAATAGATGTACCGATTTCACCATAGCGCCAAGCATTGCTCATTAAATTATCAATCACACGCTGTAATTGTTTCGGGTGAACCGCATATAGCCCATCTACATCGCAGAAAACGTTTAAAGTAAATCCTTGTTCCTCACATAATGGTTCATAGTCAGACAATGCCATCTCAAAAAATTCTGCAGCATCAACAGCAACCAGCTCTAATTCATAATTCGTTGATTGGAGCAATGTATACATGAGTAAATCCTCTAGCATATGCTTCATCCGATCAGCCTTCGTTACGATGACCTGCTGATATTCCTCTTGTTGCTGTTCTGTAAGCCCCCTGCTTTGTAAAGATTCTGCATAGGCTTGAATGGCAGTCAGGGGCGTTTTTAAATCATGGGAAATACTTGCAATCATCAACTCTTTTTGTAGCTGCTCCTCTTTTAAGGAAGCTCTTGTCTTCTCAATTTCATTCTGCATGGCCACAAATGATTGAGCTAATTCTCCAATTTCATCTTTCCTTGCGCTAAGATTTGTTTCTACATGGCCACCTTTTGCAAAAATGCGCATTTGCTGCATCAGCTCTTTTAATGGTCGATTTAGTCTACGGTTAAGCACGAATAGGACAGCTAAATAGATGACAAGGAATAGTAGAATGGAACCTGTTATAACAAGCCATGAACGATTTTCAACACCCTTTACCCAATCTGCCCTAACTAATTGAATTTCATAGACACCCAATAAATCGCCCTGTTGATAGACAGGCTCCTTATAGGTAAAGGCGTTGTATGTTTGTTGTAAATCAAATAATCCTTTAAACATGCGCTCTTTTCCAACATAGCCTGATAACAAAGGATTGGAGGAATATAAAATAAAGCCAGATTTTGTATAAAGGGTTATCCCTAGCTGCTCATTTGTCAGCTCTTCTAACTCTTGTAAATCCGCGTTTTTTTGATAGAGCGCTGGATTGTCAATGGTTGCTTTTATTTGATTCAGCTCAGTCCACTTATCAAAGTATTCCGCAACATTTTTATCTTGATAATAAGCATTTATCCACACATAAAGGCTATATGCTCCTGCAATCGGTAACACCATGACAAGAAAAAAAGTAAGGAGTAACCATGTTTTAATTTTCATAATGGTTCACCTATAAAACGGTATCCCTTGCCCCATACAGTTTGAATAAAATGGGGGCTTTTCACAGAATCATTGAGCTTTTCACGCAATGCCTTGATATGTACTGTGACTGTATGTGTGTCCTCTATACTCGCCTGCTGCCAAATATGCTGATACAGTTCCTCCTTTGTGAAGGTTTGATTCGGATTTTTAGCAAGTAGCCTGAAAAGAGCAAATTCTTTTTGGGTTAACGCTAGCTCTTGCTGATTAACACTCACTATCGCTCGTTGCCAATCAATCATTAATCCAAAGGCATAGGCAGTCCGATCTTCTACTTCCTCTAGCTTGTTATAACGTTTCCAGCGCCTAAGATGGGAAGCCACACGTGCCTTCAACTCCTCTAAACTAAACGGTTTTGCAATATAATCATCTGCCCCCTGCAAGCCCTCCACCTTATCCGCTTCTTCCTTACGAGCACTCATCATGATGATCGGCACATCACTTTCCCAGCGTATATTCTGACAAACCGCAAGCCCATCCATCTCTGGCAGCATCCAATCCACCAACACTAAATCGAAGGAATCCGCCTGAAAATCTGCTAACCCTTCAAGGCCCGTAGTCGCCCACGCCACACCGTACCCCTCCTGCTCTAGCGTCTCTTTGACAATCCGACCAATAGCGACATCATCCTCAATCAGTAGTAACTTTTCCTTCATTCGTTCTCCTCCTGTTTCCACCTTACTATGGAAAAAGTGATTTTCTCCGAAGTTTATACTTTCTTTATAATTAACCTTAGAGGGAATCCGCTCCTCGCACAAGTAGGAATGTTCCCAGCATTTTACTAGGTGTAATCTTTACTTTGCACGTTGTATCCACCGCTATGTTCAGGCTATCCTCTACTTTCAGCGTTCTTTCCACTACTTTCCTCGTTCTATCCTCCACTTTGCTCTTCCTATCCACTTCTTCTCCTTTATCCTGCTTTCTTCTCTCGCTATCCTCCACTTTAAGCGTTGTATCCACCGCTTTTCTCGTTCTATCCTCCACTTTGCTCTTCCTATCCACTTCCTCTCCTTTATCCTGCTTTCTTCTCTCCCTATCCTTCACTTTGAGCGTTCTATCCTCCACTTTGCTCTTCCTATCCGCTTCCTCTTCTCTATCCTGCTTTCTTCTCTCGCTATCCTCCACTTTAAGCGTTCTTTCCACTACTTTCCTCGTTCTATCCTCCACTTTACTCTTCCTATCCACTTCCCCTCCGCTATCCTTCATTCTGCTCTCGCTATCCTCCACTTTAAGCGTTCTTTCCACTACTTTCCTCGTTCTATCCTCCACTTTGCTCTTCCTATCCACTTCTTCTCCTTTATCCTGCTTTCTTCTCTCGCTATCCTCCACTTTGAGCGTTGTATCCACCGCTTTTCTCGTTCTATCCTCCACTTTGCTCTTCCTATCCGCTTCCTCTCCTCTATCCTGCTTTCTTCTCTCGCTATCCTTCACTTTGAGCGTTGTATCCTCCGCTTTTCTCGTTCTATCCTCCGCTTTTCTCGTTCTATCCTCCACTTTGCTCTTGCTATCCACTTCCTCTCCTTTATCCTGTTTCTTGCTCTCGCTATCCTTCACTTATCTACGCAAATAAAAAAAGAATGCACAATTGCTGTGCATTCCTCTTATCGTACTAGAAAAATAAACTTAAAAAATAGTAAATCAAGGCTGCCATAACGGCTGAGATTGGCATTGTGATGACCCAAGTTGTGACGATTTTGCGTGCCATGCCCCATTTAACGCCTTTGACGCGGTGCGCTGTTCCTACACCCATGATGGATGAAGAAATAACATGTGTTGTAGATACTGGTAAGTGGATCAACGTCGCACCAAAGATGATGGAAGCAGAAGCTAAATCTGCCGCTACTCCATTTACTGGGCGGATTTTCATAATCTTACCACCAACTGTTTTGATGATTTTATAGCCACCTACAGATGTACCAAGACCCATCGCTGTTGCTGCTGCAAAACGTACCCAGAATGGGATATCGTCCCCATGGTGTAGGCCGCCCGCGATTAGAGCTAGTGTAATAATCCCCATCGCTTTTTGAGCATCATTTGTTCCGTGTGTAAAAGATTGTAAGGCAGCTGTCCCAATTTGCATGGTACGGAAGCCTTTATTTGTGCGATATAAATTCATATCTTTGAAGATAATCTTCAATATTGTCATCATTAGGAAACCAGCTGCGAATGCTAGCAATGGTGAAAAAATAAGTGCTTGAAGAATTTTAATAAACCCAGCATAGTTCAAAATATCAAATCCTGCAGCGGCAATGGCTGCGCCTGCAACAGAACCAATTAATGTATGAGAAGAACTGGATGGAATCCCAAAGTACCATGTTAACAAGTTCCATGTGATGGCAGATAATAAAGCTGCTAAAATCACTACAGAACCTGTAATATCGCCGTCATAGGCATTTAAAGTAAACGGGTCCACAATATCCTTTGTTAATGCTTTCGCTACCCCCACGAAGGTAATGGCTCCGACGAAGTTCATTACCGCTGCCATGTAAACCGCAGTACGTGGCTTTAAGGCACGGGTTGATACAGAAGTGGCAATGGCATTTGCTGTATCATGGAAGCCGTTAATAAAATCGAACACAAGTGCGAAAATAACGACTAGTATGGTGATTAATAATATCGTATCCATTTCGTACACTCCATCTTACGCATTACGCATAATTATTGTTTCAATTGTATTAGCTACTGTTTGACAGCTATCGGCAATATCTTCAAATTGCTCATAAATATCCTTGAAAACAATCAGACGCATTGGATCTTTTTCTTGGATAAATAACTGCTTCATGGAAGAACGGAAAATTTCATCACATTCACGTTCATTATCTTTAATTTGAATAGCATGTTTACGCATTTCTACAAGCTTTTTACTATTTAACAGTTCCATGGCTTGTACCATTTCATCTGTGCTTTTTGCAATATATGTGAGGAATTGGCGCATTGGCTCAGTCACTTCCGTTAAGTTGTACATATTGAAGTGAGCAATACAGCCCTCCATTCCGTCAATCACATCATCTAGCTTATTCGCTAATGCTAAAATATCCTCACGCTCGATAGGCGTCATAAAAGATTTATTTAGCATCACAATAAGTTCATGAATTAGTTTATCGCCACTTGTTTCATATTGCTTCATTGTATCGGCAATTTCTTTTAACGCATCTATATCTTGAATGCGAGCATTATGTGCATAATAAATACCTTCATTCACGTTTTTTGCGATTTTTAATAATGACTGAAAAAATGGATCTTGCTTATTTGAGTTGAACATCCTGTTCCTCCTGTGAAATAAATATTGTCGATTTCTGAATCATCATAACAAAACATTTACACAATTCAACAAAATTTTAAACATGCAGATGTTGATTTTACAAAAATGTAATATAAATTTTGCCACATTTATTTTTAAGCTGTTTTTCAAGTTGCAAACGTTGGAAATCAAATATTAAAAATCACCGTTTTTTCTTTAAATATAACCGTTTTTTCTGTTATTTTTATAAAAATACTTGAAATAAACTTTTTTTCGCTTATTTGTTTATGATGTGAAATGTTAAGGAATTGTAAACGAAATTTACATGAAAATGCTGGAATTTCATTGTTATTTTTTGTATTTTATCGTACGCGCAAACGTATTCCTTCTTGTTATGCTCGTCCTTAGAGTTGCTTATACAATAAATGCATGAAAACATGTGGGCCTTCTGTTTTCAGTCAATTGACAAAAAATATTAGCGTGCTATAATACTTTTGGGCTTCACCGCATTGAAGCGCAGAAGTATTTATTCGTATTAGGAGGATTCACATGTTTCGAATAGAAGCAAAGAGTAACCCTCGATTTATAGAGGCATTCTTTATTATACTGTTAATTATTATCACAATGGCTTATAGTATTGGCTATTTAAAAGCAGCACCCCACATCCCGATTTTTTTAGTGATTGCCATTTTGCTGGCTTATGGGTTATGGAAGAAAGTATCCTTTCGTGACCTGGAAGGCGGTATGATTGCTGGTGCTAGTGCTGGACTTGGTGCCGTTTTTATTTTCTTCTTCATTGGTATTTTAATTTCGAGCTGGATTATGGGTGGAACGATCCCAACGCTCATCTACTATGGTTTTTTAACCGTTTCACCGAACTTTTTCTTTGCGATTGTTTTCCTTATATGTAGCATCGTCGGCATCTCTGTTGGGAGCTCGTTAACAACGGTGGCAACAGTTGGTGTGGCATTTATGGGCATTGCTGGTGCGATGGACATTTCATTAACGATCACGGCTGGAGCGATTGTTTCTGGTGCCTTCTTTGGTGATAAAATGTCTCCTTTATCGGATACAACCAATCTTGCTTCAGGTACGGTTGGTGTAGATCTTTTTGAGCATATTAAAAATATGGGCTGGACCACTATTCCTGCTTTCATCATTTCCTTTGTGCTGTACGCTATTTTATCGCCATCTGATGCTTCAACATCGTTTGAGACTGTGGAGCAATTTAAAGACGGATTACTGTCGACAGGATTGATTCATTGGTATACATTATTGCCAATTGTTGTCCTTGTAATCATGACCTTTTATAAAGCACCTGCTGTCATTACTTTGGCAGTCGTATCCATTATCGGTGTAGGTCTTTCCTATATGCTTGACCCGTTACCAGCTGCAGATGTTTTCAAAATTCTCTTTGATGGCTATGTCTCTCAAACTGGTAATGAGGAAGTAGATGCCTTGCTAACGCGTGGTGGCATGAATAGTATGCTCTTTACAATCGCGCTTGTCTTACTTGCTTTAACAATGGGTGGATTATTATTTACACTCGGCATTATTCAAAGTATTTTAGGGAAAGTTGAAAGCTTATTTAAAAGTGCTGGCTCCGTTATAACAGGTGCTGCGATTACGGGCATTGGTGTCAATACATTAATCGGTGAGCAGTATTTATCCATTCTGTTAACTGGTGAAGCCTTTAAAGCGCAATTTGCCAAGGTAGGTCTTGCGCCGAAAAACCTTTCTCGTGTCATGGAGGATGCTGGTACGGTCGTCAATCCGCTAGTCCCTTGGAGTGTTTGTGGTATTTTCATCACAAGTGTCCTTGGTATCTCCACACTGGATTATCTACCCTTCACCTTCTTCTGCTTACTAGGTCCCATTCTAACGATTATTTTTGGTTGGAGCGGCAAAACGTTAACAAAGCTTGATCAATAACAAAAGGTAGCTGATCAACACATCAGCTACCTTTTTTAACTTATCTAGCATCACTTGAAATGTTGGGCTTGTGGAATCTGTACATGGGGACATCGCTTTGTTAGCTCACTAAGAAATGCCCATTTATCCTGTGGCAACATCTTTACACTCCCTTGAGCTGGCGTTTGATAGAAAAGTTCTAATCCCTTATCAGCTGTAGAAATCTGATAACCCGTAAATTCGGCATTTGTAGGAGCAATCTTTGTGATGCCTTGGTACGGAATTTTACTTTTAAATGGACCACTTTTCACTAATAGATATTCTTCATCAAAAACAAACTGAATAGATGTGGCGTACCACCAGACGACGCTTGCTGAAAGAATAAAACATACCGACATGATCATGACCATTAAGAATGTTGCGAAGGGCCACAGTGCCATAGCCGCCATGAGCCAGACCATTAAGAAGCTCAATATAACCGGAACCTTGTTTACTTTTGCAGGATATACCATAACCATTCATCTCCCTTTCACTCAACCATCTTATTAGTAATTACCATGAAGAGACTAATCGGTATATTGCCAGCATCTGCATACGCAAAGATGATGACGTGATATGGTGAAAAACTAAATTTCGTTGCCAAATTGGGTATATGTTTAATCGAAAATCTAGCTCTGCAAAAATCGAGTATATTGTAAGATGTCACTTTGGCACAGACGATTTACCTTATTGTTTCCAAGCAAAAACACTCGACTATGTTCTCTTTATCCTTATAATCCCCAATATGTAATCGTGTCTATCATGCCGACTAATAGTAATAATAAACCAGCAATCATTTGCATACTTCTCCCCATCTTCATGCTTGTCCTTACAATAAGACGTTTGGCATTAAAAACATATAGCAAGAGGAGCATGATTATAAGCGGTACAGCCGTTGCCACGCCAAAAATACTTGGTAGGATGAAGCCATAGGAAGTGCTTGCTACAATGGGCATGAGCCACACAAAGAACAAGACAAACATGGTCGGACAAAAGGCAATCGAAAAACTAGCCCCCATCAAAAAGGCACCCAAATTCCCTTCTTTTACTATAGGTGGTAATTTCGAGGACAAGCGTTGCAGAAAGGTGAATTTCACTAAACCGATTAGCACGAATCCTGTTAATAGCAGCATTGGTCCGATTGCCTGACGAAAGATTGGAAAATATAGCGTCATCTTCGTTTCAAACGATTGACCCAACAGCCAAGCTAGCAGTCCAAGCCCACTAAAAACAACCACTTTGCCCATCATAAAAAACATAATCTCCTGCCAAATACTGCTCCTATGAAGCGTTCGACTGCCATAAAACGTAATGGCACTCATATTCCCTGTTATTTGACATGGAGCAAGTGCACCTATCAAGCCAAGCAGAACGGCCATCATCCATGCAGAATGCTCATAGCCATGCAATAATTGCGTAATTGGCTCACTAATAAACTGACTAATGGTGGACATCACACTATACATTTCAACACCCTCTATCTTTCATCATTAGGAAGACCTACATTCATTTAGTATAAAGGCTAAATATGAATAATCGGTGCAGAAACCATTACTTACCTTAGTATTCTTACAAAAACAACACGCATTTAAAAATTTCATTTTCCAACTAGTATAGCGAAAAATTTGCCAGTCTTGAAACCTTTTTTCAACACGAGCGTATGTATAGCTAACCATGTCAGTAGGAGGAATGAAAGATGTCTTTTTTTCATAAAGCATTAGCAAGTTTTGGAATAGGTGCAGCAACAGTGGATACAAGATTGGCAAAGGATACTTATCGCGCTGGAGAGGTTATGCAGGGGGAAATCATCGTGCGTGGCGGTCAAATTGACCAACAAGTTGATGCTATTTATCTGTCAGTTAATACGACCTATATTCGCGAGTCCAATGATCATAAACATACAGAGGTTGCTGCTCTACAAAAAGTCAAAGTAACAGAGCCTTTCACACTGGCGGCTGGTGAAGAAAAGGCCTTTCCTATTTCGATAACACTGCCATTTGAAACACCGATTAGTGCTGGTAAAACACAGGTTTGGATTCAAACGGGCCTTGATATTAAAAATGCTGTCGATCCAAGTGATAAGGATTATATTCGTGTGGAGCCTACAACGCTTGCAGGGCATATATTGGATACAATTCAAGGCCTAGGTTTCCGTTTACGAGAAGCTGAATGCGAGCAAGCCCCTTCCCGCTTCCGTGGCTACTATCCATTTGTACAGGAATTTGAATTTGTACCAACTGGACAATATAGAGGGCATTTAGATGAGCTGGAAATCGTTTTCCTCTCCCAGTCTAATCATTCAGCGGAAATTTTAATGCAAATTGATCGCAAGGTAAGAGGCATTGGTAGCTTTTTTGCAGAGGCATTAGATATGGATGAACGCTATGTCAGAACAACGATTACGATGCATGACTTACCGACACTGCAAGCTAAGCTTCAGCAAATCATTTCAAAACATGCATAATTCACTAAAAAAGAAGTTGAAGCTTATCTTCAGCTACCTTTTATTTAAATTCTATTTAGAATAGAACTATTGTGAAAGGTAAAAAACTACTTATTTTATTGATGTTATGTCTAATCCTTTCTCGATTATTTTGGTAGCATGGTTGATTAGAGTGCAATATAACTTCTACGTGCTCACTGGAAAGGACCCTGGTGGAACGGAAATCGACCCCTAGCCTTGCTATAATGTTTTTTAATGTTATTTTTTAACAACATAAACCCATCTACCATAATTGTGTATAGGTAGATGGGTTTTGGTCTATCTTATTTCACAGCCTGCTTTACTTTTTCCAGCACTTCCTCGGCTGTTGCTAATTGGAGGGCTTGTGCTGCTAAAGCTTGCATTTCTGTGGCAGATAATTGCTTCAGCAAGAAGCGTGTTTTTAAAATAGATGTAGCACTCATGGAGAATTCATCTAAGCCTAATCCTAGCAATAGTGGAACAGCAAACTCATCGCCTGCCATTTCACCACACATCCCTACCCATTTTTGTTCTTTATGGGCAGCTTCGATAACCATTTGAATTAAGCGTAAAATGGCTGGGTTATACGGTTGATATAAATAAGAAACCTTTTCATTCATACGATCCGCAGCCATTGTATATTGAATTAAATCATTGGTACCAATGGAGAAGAAATCCACTTCTTTCGCAAAGATGTCTGCCATTACTGCTGTGGCTGGAATTTCAACCATCATTCCGATTTCCATGTCTGAGCTTACAGCAATACATGCCGCTACAAGCTTCTCTTTTTCTTCCAGCAAAATGGCTTTTGCTTCCCGAAATTCTTGGATGGTCGCAATCATTGGGAACATAATTTTTAAGTTACCATATACAGAAGCGCGTAATAAAGCGCGTAATTGTGTGCGGAATAGCTCTTGTTGCTCTAAGCATAGACGAATGGCACGATGACCAAGAAATGGGTTCATTTCTTCTTGCAATGGCAAATATGGTAAGTGTTTGTCACCACCGATATCCAGTGTTCGAATAACTACTGGCTTACCCTTCATTCCTTCAATGACTGTTTTGTATGCAGTGAATTGTTCGTCCTCTGATGGCAAGTTTTCTCGACCCATATATAAAAACTCTGTACGATACAGACCAATTCCTTCAGCACCATGACGCAGCACACTGTCCAAATCACTTGGTGATCCAATATTCGCAGCTAGTTCAACATGTACGCCATCCTTGGACACAGTTTGTTCGTTTACTAATGTAGACCACTCCGCCTGCTGTGTACGATAATGTTGTGCCTTTTCTTGATAATTAGCAATGACATCTGCTGTTGGATTTACAAGCACTTGACCAGATAAACCATCGACGATTAACCAATCGCCATCTTGAATCGTTGTCGTTGCCGTCCCTGCCCCTACGACTGCTGGAATTTCTAACGAGCGTGCCATGATGGCTGAATGGGATGTACGACCACCGATATCCGTAATAAAACCAAGGACATAATTACGGTCTAATTGGGCTGTCTCTGAAGGGGTCAAATCATTCGCAACAATAATCACCTGTTCGTTAATACTGCTTGGATTTGGAATATGTACATCGAGCAAATGTGCTAATATGCGGTTTGTCACATCTTTAATATCAGATGCACGCTCACTCATGTATTCGTTGTCCATACCTTCAAATAATGCCACAAACATAGACGATACTTCATGTAAGGCATACTCTGCGTTAACCGCCTCATCTGCAATTTTTTGGTTGATCGGCCCAATTAATTCTGGATCATTCACCACTAATAAATGCGCCTCAAAAATCGCAGCCTCTTCAGCACTAAATTTTTTCAATGTTTGCTGTTGAATGACCACCAGCTCTTGCTCTGCTTTGGCAAGAGCGGCTGCTAAACGTTGTTGCTCAGCCTCGATATCTTGAACCGTTGTTTTCGTGAATGTTAAATCTGGTTGGACAAAACGATATGCTTTGGCAATGGCAATGCCGTCTGAAGCGGCAATACCAGTGAGTTGTGTCATTGTGCAAGCCCCATTTCTGTTATGAGTGTCGTTAAAGCTGTTAATGCTTGCTCTTCATCTTCCCCATCTACAACAAGTATAAATTGTGAGCCTTGCTTCAAGGCTAATCCCATCACACCTAAAATGGATTTTAAATTAGCTGCTTTTTCTTCTGTACGCACTTCAATTGATGAAGTAAATGGTGTTGCTTTTGCCACAAGTTGGCTTGCTGGACGTGCATGAATTCCTAAAGGATCGACTACTGTAAATTGTTGTGTTTTCATTATATATTCTCCTCTTCTTGTAAGTCTGTCAAAATGATAACGTTTGGGTGTTTGGACAACACACTTGCTGGAACATCTTCTGTATAATCAGATGCCAGCATGCGCTCTAAAACCTCACGCTTAGTTTCTCCCACTGCGATTAACAAAATGCACTTTGCACGCATAATTGATTGAATCCCCATCGTGTATGCCTGTGTCGGCACCTCATCAATGGATGAAAAGAAACGAGCATTGGCTTGACGAGTAGATTCTTCCAATGTGACAAGATGCGTCAAGGAAGCAAATGACGTGCCTGGTTCATTAAAGCCGATATGACCATTTTGACCAATCCCAAGCAATTGGAAGTCTAAGGGATACTGTTGCAGTAAGGCTTCATAGCGAGCTACCTCCACTAAAGGATCTGCTGCTAGACCATTTGGCAAATAGGATGCTCGAAATGGTTTTTGCTGAAATAAATGTTTGTTCATATAATAGGCATAGCTTTGCTCGTGAGTTGCCTCAAGCCCCACATATTCATCTAAATTAAAGCTAATGCAATGTGAAAAATCGAGATCTGTTTTGCAGATTTTAGCATATAACGGTTCCATTGTTCCACCAGTAGCCAATCCAAAAGTTGTCGCCCCATTATTTTTAGCTTCAACGATTGTTGTCACGGCTTGTGCATATAAATCATCAATTGAGGAAAATCTTTTTAATCTCACCGTTCATCCTCCTTCATTCGTGCCTTAAAAATGAATACGCTGACCATATTGATCAATGAGCGCATCGTTATTATTTTTACCTAGATTATTGCTACCAAACACTGGTATATTTGCACCCTGTTCATGCATTAGCTCAATAATTTGTGCGAATAAAGCATTTAATAATGTCGCACCTAAGACGGTGGACACAGGTGCATATTGCAACTTATTAACAGTTAACACACCATCCCCTAATGGAACATGCGTATTCAATACTTCATCGACCACATGCTCTAAACGCTTGCCTGATGGATGTCGTGATGGCTGTTGCTGATACTCCAGTGATTGCAGGGATATGGTGAAAGCACCCGCTTCCTTAGCGTAGATAGCCATATCAATTGGTGCTGGATTATTGGCAGATGTCGAAATGATGATACAAACATCGTGGTCATCAAACTGTAGCTGATCCTTATATGAGGCTAAAAATGCCTGTTTTTTTTCATTTTGCGAGGATTGCCGTGCACCCTGATGCAGCATTAACGATTCAATGTGTATCGGTTTAACAGGCACTAAGCCACCCGCTCTGTAATAACATTCCTGTGCTAATAACATGGAATGACCAGAGCCGAACAGCTGGATAATGCCTCCCTTTGTGAGACGTTCAACACTTTGCTGGGCAACATGTCTAATTTGTTCACTTTCCTGCTGTGCCACCATTGTTAAATATCGATTGACTTGTTGAAAATAGGTATTCATGTTCTATCACCTTTTCATTTCGATCGTTCCATGCTAGATGTTTGCATGCCTTCTGACGTTAACGGTCATCGCCTATTGCATGGCATCATATAAGACCTTGCCTGCCTTAATTGTTTGATGAAGCTTTAAATGTTCATCCATAATCACAGCATCTGCATCATAGCCTTGCGCAAGCTGCCCTTTATTGTTTAATTTTAATTGCTGAGCAGCATTGAAGCTTGACATTTTCACAAGCTCCTCCATTGTACATTTCGTAATATGACGCATATTTCGTATAGCTTGATCCATTTTTAAAATACTACCCGCTAAAGCACCGTTTGATAAATGAGCGCCCGCTTCAGTCACATGAACCATTTGGCCGCCTAAATCATACGCTCCATATGGCATACCCTTTGCGCGCATCGCATCAGTAATTAATATAAGACCGTCTGCTCCCTTTAACCGATAGGCCATTTCCACTGCCCCTTCATGCATATGAATAAAATCAACAATGAGCTCAGCCTTGATGGCATCTAGCAACAAGACGCCACCAACGACACCTGGGTCACGATGATGGAATGGACGCATTTGATTGTATAAATGTGTCCCCTGTGAAGCACCTAATTGAACCGCTTCTTGCATTTGCTCAAATGTTGCATCTGAATGACCAATCGATACGATGACACCGCTTGCAGAAATGCTTTGCACTGCCGCCATGCCATTCGGTTCTTCTGGTGCTAGCGTAATTTGCTTAATTTTATGGCCACTTAATTCCTGCCATTTTGTCCATATAGCCATATCAAGCGGGACAATATAGTCAAGAGGTTGTGCTCCCGCCCGCTCTTTCGAAACAAATGGTCCTTCAATATGAAGCCCCAATATTTCCGCCTCGTCTGACTGTGGCTGGAACTGTGCCACATTGGCAATGGCCCGCTCAATTTTGTCATAGCTTTGTGTCATAGTTGTTGCTAAAAAGCTTGTCGTACCTTCTTTTAGTAACGATTGTGCCATTATATGAAGTCCCTCATCTGAGGCATCCATTGTATCCATTTGAGCGGACCCATGAATATGCATATCAATAAATCCAGGCAATAAAAATTTCCCTGAACCATCTAGCTGTTCCACATGATTAACATTGAGCTGTGTAGCAATTTGTGCAATTTTGCCATCCTTCATCCACACATCCACTTGCTCATCTCGACCATTTGCGTTGACCACTGTGATGTTCCGAATTAATAAACTCAAGAAAAACATCTCCTCTTCTTGAACAAGGGCTGTTGAAAAGGTGTCCATTTGCCATTTCCTATTGCCTATGTGTAGCTTTTGCAAACAGCCCTATTTGTTGTTACTTTTTCATTGCAATAATATTGGTAGAGCCCGCTCGTTGATAGCCAGATTTTCCGAGTGTAATCTCTTGACCCATTAAACTTGTGAAAACAACTGGTGTGATCACAGAAGGTACTTGGTCTTTAATCTGATTGATATCAGCCTTTAAAAGCATATCTCCACGCTGAATTTTTTGACCATCCGTGACGAACAGGTCAAAGCCTTTACCATCAAGTTTGACTGTATCTAAACCAACATGAATTAATACTTCCAGACCTGCATCTGATTTCAAGCCAATCGCATGCTTCGTTGGGAAAATCATCACCACTTCCCCATCAAACGGTGCATAAACTGTGCCATCCATTGGACGAATACCAAACCCTGGACCCATCAACCCTGCCGAAAATGCCTCATCTGGCACTTCTGATAATGGCAATAAATCACCTGTCATGGGCATTTCAAAATCATGGAAGTTCGTTGTTTCATTTTTGACTGCTTCTTGCACTACAGACTGTGCTGTTGGCACTTGTGTATTTGTAGGTGCTGGATTGCCTTTTTTCAAACGATCTTTGATAGCCTCTGCTAAAAACTCAACAGATGTACCAATAATCACTTGAACATTCGTTTTACTAATGCGCATTACCCCTCGTGCACCTGTTTGCTTCAATGTTTTTTCATCTACAACATCGGCATCCTGTACAGACAGTCGTAAGCGAGTTGTACAGTAATCCACTTGCTGAATATTCTCTTTTCCACCTAATGCTTCAATTGTATAGTAGGCACGTAAATCAACATCGTCAGAAATGGCAGCATTTGCTTCTCCATCCTCTTCCTCGTCGTCTTCACGTCCAGGTGTTTTTAAGTCTAATTTTTTGATTAAGAAATAGAATACAACAAAGTAAATCGCACCAAAGCCTAAGCCTAAAGGCAGTAAGAGCAATGGTTTATCTGCTAGACCTAAGTTTAATAAATAGTCAATTAAACCTGCCGAGAATCCAAAGCCATCACGGAATCCAACGATATAGGCCACAGCGAGTGCTATACCTGTTAGTACAGCATGAATACCATATAGAACTGGTGATAAGAACATAAATGAAAACTCAATCGGTTCTGTAACACCTGTTAAAAAAGCTGTCAAAGCGATGGAAAAGAACATCCCACCAACGACAGGACGTTTTTCTTTTTTCGCTGCAAAGTACATCGCCAAACATGCTGCTGGTAAACCAAACATCATGATTGGGAAGAAACCAGCTTGGAAATGTCCAGCTGATGGGTCTCCCGCTAAGAAACGGTGGATGTCCCCTTTCACCACTTCGCCCGCAGCATTCGTAAATTCACCAAAATCAAACCAAATGACCGTGTTAATGACATGGTGTAAACCAACTGGAATTAATAGACGGTTGAAGAAACCATACATTCCAACACCAAGTGATCCTGCGCCAATCATCCAATTGCCGACAGAATCAATACCACCTTGAATTGGTCCCCACACAATCGCTAAAATACTAGCTAAAATCGCCATGGTAATGGACGTAATAATCGGTACAAAGCGCCGTCCGCCAAAGAATGATAACCATTCTGGAAATTTCACATTATAATATTTGTTATATAATAAGCCTGCCGTAATACCGGCAATAATACCACCAAACACACCCATATCTAATTCTTCATTAACAGTTCCTAAAACGGCCACTAATACAAGATGAGCAATCGCACCTGCAAGTGCTGCGCCCCCACTGCTATCATGTGCAAATCCCATCGCAATCCCAATCGCAAAAATGATTGGTAAATTGCCAAGTATAGCATTGCCCGAAGCGGCCATAATACTAGCAATGTACTGGATTGCTTCATTCGGTACGGCTCCAAGCATATCCCCTGAACCTAAACGCAATAGTAATGCTGCTGCTGGTAATGTAGCGATTGGAAACATGAGAGACTTACCGATTTTTTGTAAGAAAGCAAACATTATTTATCCCCCTTTGGTATAGTTGTCTAGACCACTTTAGTAAAAAAAAAGCGTTTTCACTAAGTTGCTATTATTATAGGCGCAATTCAAAAAAAAATAAATACTTTTTTAATATTTCGTGTTGCCCAATAAAAAAACCGCACCCTAATTCAATTAGGGCACAGTTCTTATTTTAGATTATGCAGTTATATCACGTTTCATAAAGGTTGTATAACTAATCACAAGGAACAAGAATGCATAAACAGCAAGCACAGTTAAAGAGAAAGGCATCGTAACATCCGTAATCATGGAGCCACCACCATGTTCATACTGTGTTAAATCTGAATGCGTGAGCCAAATGTATTTGACAATATCGTATCTACTCAAGAACATAACAATCATGCCACCTGTAAAGGAGAGGAACATCGTTAAACCAATCGCTAATGAGCTTGAACGGAACACCGAACCTACTAAAAAGGCAAATAATGTAGACATAACAAAATCACCACCAGAAAGTAGATAATGATACGCTAAATCCCCCCATATAGCCTTTTCAACTACTTGACCATTGACGATTTCTAATTCGACACCTGTTCCCATACCAAACAATACCAAGCCCACAAGAGCACTTACCACCACATTCACAGCATATAAGAATAAACCAAATAGGAAGGTTGACAGTAGTTTAGACGTTAACACTTTCGCTCGAGACATCGGACGTGTTAACAGCATTTTAATCGTACCCGTTGAAAATTCGCTCGACACAATACTAGCCGCTGTAATAACCGTAAATAACGTAACAAGTGTGAGCATACCACTTGTAAAGGACATAAAGCTCGCAAGACTATTATCCTTTTGACTAGGCGCATCATTGGCTAAACGATATTCAGAAATAGCGATTTGCTCTTCATAACGGGCCTTATCTTCCTCCATTAAATCATCACTTGCAAGCATCTCCTTGTTCGCTTGGATTGCTTGCTGCTCGATCTCCTGCCAGGAGCCTTCATCTGTTGATTTTACTTCATAATATTTCATGATAGCACCAGGAACAAGAATAACAAGAATGAGCATCGCCACCATTGCCCAGGTTCCCTTTTTATGCCATAATTTCATCCACTCATTTTGAATTAGCTTCAGCAATTTGTCCGCCTCCAGTCATTTCTAAGAATTGATCCTCTAATGTTTTTTGATGTGGCTGTACAGCAAATAGTTGCATACCCGCTTGCACTAATTGAGTCGTCAATGCTGGAACATCCTCTTTCTTCATTTCCACTACATAGCCATCATTTTCAGCAACGAAATGGTAATCATGCTGTTCAAAATGAGCAGACAGCTGTTCTTTTGGCTGTGCCTCCACATAATAAAAGGATGAGCTTTCATTATGAATATCACGGAGGTCAATGAGTTGCCCATTTTGAATCACTGCCACGCGATCACACATTAACTCAATTTCAGATAATAAATGACTCGATACAAAAACGGATACGCCATCTTCCGAAGCAATCTTGCGCAGGTACATACGGAACTCACGAATACCAGCAGGGTCTAAGCCATTTGTTGGTTCATCTAAAATTAAAAACTTCGGTCGATGTAGCAGCGCCTGCGCTAATCCTAGTCGTTGGCGCATCCCTAGTGAATACGTAGAAACCTTTTCATGTATACGGTTTTCAAGACCCACCTGTTGAACGACCTCTTGAATTCGTTCTTTCGTCACATTTTTATGCATACGTGCAAAATGGAGTAAATTTTTATAGCCTGACATAAATTTATACATCTCTGGATTTTCGACAATTACGCCAACCTTACTAATAGCTTCCTCATAATGCTCTTGTAGGGAAAGTCCATCAATAATGACATTGCCCTCTGTTGGATGCATCAGCCCGGTCATCATTCGTATGGTTGTTGTTTTCCCCGCTCCATTCGGTCCTAAAAATCCTGTAATCTGCCCTGGATATAAATCAATGTTTAACTGTTGAATTAATTGCTTGCCTCGAATTGTTTTCGATAAATTTTGCAATTGTACAATTGGTTCTGTCATATTTTTTCACCCTTTCTTATCCATTTCGCCTTGGCGTAATGGCGTCCAGATTTTGATGGTACTTCTTCCACGATCAAAATCTATGACATCTGCCAGCGACTATATCCTCAATCAGTGGATGCTATTGAAGCAACACTGCTAAAAATGCTTACTGACGATAAAATCCCTTCATCCACTCGACTGCGTCCTTATTCGCCACATCGCGTAAGGTTTCAACTTCTTCATAAGCCGTGATGGACCCCTCCTGCAATAAAATAATTTGATCTAAAATAGGTTCTACCTCATATAATTCATGTGTTGATAGCAAAATCGTTTGATTTTCGATATCTGTAAATTGAATTAAGCCCTTAATCAGCTGTTCTCTCACAATGGGATCAAGCCCAGCAAATGGCTCATCCATGACATAAAAAGGAACCTCTCGACCAAGCGTAGCAGCCATTTTCATCCGACCACGATTACCCTTTGATAATTGACGTAGCTTCGTATTTTTATTCACCTGTAAAAATTGTGCGACGATACAGGCCTTATCATAGGAAAAATCTTCAAATTGAGAGGCATAATACTGGAATAGCTGTTCGCCCGTATAATACTCAAAAAACAAATCCGTATCGGGTAAATAAGCAATTTGATCCGCACTTCTACGTGTGACAGGCTTGCCATTCAGTGTGACTTTACCGGCAGAAGGTCGTAATAAACCCGCTAATACTTTCATTAGCGTAGATTTACCACTTCCATTTTCCCCTACAAGCCCAATGATTTGTCCAATCGGGAAGGAAAAGGATATATCCTGTAAAATCGGCTGTTTCTTATATTGAAAAGACACATTTGATAGCTCTAACATACCCTTCACCTCACGCTTTATTTTTCAAAACATCAAGCATTTCTTCCTTTGAAAAGCCTAATGCCTCAATCGATGTTAAAAAGTTTTCAGCTAGCTGATTTTTCATTTCTTCTCGTAATAATTCAATGCGTTCCTCATTGCTTGTAATAAATGTACCCTGACCTCGTTTGGTTTCCGTTATCTTCATCGCCTCTAACTCCTTATAGACACGTTGCACCGTATTGACATTCACACCTGTTTCAACTGCATATTCTCGAACGGACGGCAGTCGATCTCCCAGCCGTAACTTTCCCTTCATTATGTCCCCACAAATTCGATCGACAAGCTGGCTATAAATCGGTTTATCACGTGAAAAATCCATTGTCATCGTAATACCACCTTTTCAAGCCATTTGGATGCTGCTAAAAAGAGCAGTAGCATGAATAATGTCATTGCCACTTCTTCGACAACATAAAACGAGCCTAGCATCCATTCCATTGTCATCTCTTTCCCTTTTGGTAAGTACTGTTCGATATGGCGAAGCGAAACTTCTCCACGGAGGAAGATCGTTTGGTACAGCTCACTTTCCGTCATTCGCACCCAACCAGCTGTCGTTAAATAAAATGCAGCCATTGTCAGCACAATCGAAAAACGTCCTATTACGCGCTTCAACTGCAAATAAAAAGCTAAAAAGAATAAAAGAAGGATAAATAGCATTAATTGGAAAATCATTAACACAATAACAACTAATACCAAAGTCAATAAAATTTGTCCAGTACTTACAATCAGTTCATCTTTAATATTGTAGATGGCTATACTCGTAAAAAGTGTATTGAAGAGGACATAGCCTATTAACGAGCAAACCAACTTTGCACCGATAAGCTTCGTGATAGAGCTTGTTGAATGTAGCCAGCTCTCCTTTGCTTTAATATCCAAACGCAGCGTCGCTAAAAATTGTAAGACAGAATAAAATCCGCCTAGAGCAAGGACGAGCATCGTAAAGGCAAATGCTAGTTGATTCTCATGCGCAAAGAGATCAACATATTGATGTAATACATAGGGAACGATCCAAGATAACATGAGACCAATAAATATCCCCACTAGAAACCATGATCGGTAAAGTACCCATTCTTTTTTTAAAAGCCCTGCAAAACTTTTCAACCTCAACACCTCATGTCATAGTGTACTAGTCAAATAGTACACTATGACTTTTTAATTTTCAAGTGGCAAATACAAGAAAAAGGAAAAAACTTTTTCTTTAGGTCTGTCCTTTTAAAAAGCCTTCCATTCCTTTATTCTTTTGCAATATGAATGAATATTTGATTGAATGAACGGGGCTCATTTGTGCATGCAGAAACACTTCTTTTCAAAACGCTGCTTCTCGAAAGAAGGTATTCGCATGTGAAAAACAGAATATATTGATAGCATTCTAAGAGATAAGGTGGTATATGAATGGAGAAAAGAGTTGTCTTTGACTTTGAAATTGAGTTTACAAATGGAGGTGGCATACAAGGGCAGGAATTCCGTCTTGATCTTAATGGAGATGATATATCGGACGAAGAGCTAGCAAAGTATATTGTGGAAGATATGCGCTTGCTTATGGTAGATAAGGTGCAAATCCTCAATAAGAAAATTATTACTGAAAAGCATAAGCGAAGCACTCTTAATGAGTAATAAGAAAGGATATGGAGCTAGTATTGCTTTTGATTTAAAAATTTCCTTCATCCTTTATTTATCAGCAAATGCAAAAACTCCATTTTGAAAAAAATGATCAAAATGGAGTTAATCTTTCTAACTAAGTATGGAATTTTTATAAGAATATTTAATCAATTAAATGAGCTTCTAATGCTTCTTCAATTTATTAAAATACCATAGTCTGTAAAAATCTTCATCATGTTTTGGACACTTATAATCAATTGCTATTTGAGAAAGATCCTCTATTCACTTATAGCTTTTAGAAGTTGATCCTTCTAATTATAGCTTCTGAGTTAAATTGTTAATAATATTACTTTTATAACTTCTCTAACTTAAATTTATTTATTCTATAAACTTCATCACAAAGAAGATCGATATCCTCTTGATTATGACTGGTCATAATAATTGTTTTCCCTTCCTTTTTATAATTAAGTAAGAGGCTACGTAAGTTTTCTACACTTTCAAAATCTAAAGCATTAAATGGTTCATCTAATATTAATACTTCTTGATTTTCCATAAATGCTTGTGCTAAAGCTAGCTTTTGCTTCATGCCTAGTGAATACTTCCGTACTTTCTGTTCAGCTGTGGGCTGAAGTCCAACTAATTCCATTGTTTTAATGATTTGCTCATCATCAATTTTATTCTGTATCATAGCCAGAGATTTTAGATTTTCAAAACCCGTTTTATTTCCTAAATATCCTGGCCTATCAATTATGACTCCAAAGTTCTTAGGAAAAGTTATATCCTTATGTAAATATTCTCCCCTGATTACTATTTCACCATGATCGGGTCTAACAAATCCACAAATCAACTTAAATAATACAGATTTCCCAGAACCGTTAGGACCTACAATTCCATATATTTTCCCCTTTTCAATAGTTAAATCTATATCTTGAAATATAGTTAAGCCCTTATAGGACTTTTTTACATTTCTTACTTCAATAAGGCTCATATATAGTCATACTCCCTCAAATATATATTTTTTGTTAAGTAAATAAAATATACATACCCCTTCAACTAATACTATAAGGATCAAATACAATGATACGATCATTGGTGATGTGCCATATATCAAATGGCTGTACCCATTTAAACCCACTGGAATGTATTTATAACCAGGGAATAATAATGCGATAAAGATGCCTATAGTAACCAAATTGGTTGAACTGCTCTTTGAAACTATTTGTAATGTAATCGACAGCAGAATGTAAATGCTTATTTGTAGAAAGCCATTGATAAAAAAGTGATATAGCAAAGAAGTAAATTTCATATCTTCCACTACTGTCACTCGAAAGGAAAATTCAATGCCCTTAAAATATGCCACTGTTAAAGTCAATATAAATATAAAAAACAAATACAATATTGCCATTAATAAAATATTACGCAACCATTCGCCCATCCATTTAAACATAGAGTTGTAGCGAATAATTTTGTAGTAGCTCAACTCAGAAAACTCACTTGCTAAATAGATTTGTGCCAAATATAAAAAGCCGAAGAAAATTACTATGTAATACAAATACGACAAAAAAGTATAACCCTCAGATGATGTACCGAAAAAATTAAGGAGAAATAGATCAATTACAGTATTACTTCGGGTATCTGCCATAAAGTAAGTTCCTAATACTAATACAAAAAGGTATACTACTATGCCCGTCTGAAAAGAAGTAAAGCTGACTATTTGTTTTCCATCTTTAAATTGCACGGCTAAATAGATTAATCCAAGAGAAACAATTGCTATTAAAGGGATCGTTAATGTGTTATTCCAAAGATTTAATGTTTGGAACATAACAACATAGTTTGATAAAGACAATTTCGCTAAATACTCAGGGAAAAGTTTCCAGGATACAAAAGAAAATATATATAGAACCGTAACAACAAAGCTTATCCATCTCCATGACTGAAGAAAGACATATATAGTAGTAACCGACATTAAAATAATAAATGTCGTAATAACGAACATAACTATTTGATATAAAAGAGCAAGAAGAGGGAGATCAAAATACTGTCTCATAATGGCAGTAGGTTCAAATAATTTACTTCCAGAACTCCATTCACTTGCAAAGGGAAGCCCTATACTCATGATGAATGCAACTAATAGCCAAACTATAATCGTCAAAGCTAAATACAATAAAATTTTCTTAGAAGCGATGAGTACCCACTTTTTATATGAGCCTAATCTGATCAATATATGATATTCAAAGTCTTTTACTAAAAAAGTTACATAGAAATATAAGAGGAATGGTAAAACGAAATAAATAATTAAGTTAACATCACTTAATAATATTATTAGTAGATCCCAAGCATTAACAGGTGCATAACTTTCAATAATTGTTCTTCTTATTCCAAAACAATAAATAAAAATAACAAAACCCAACACATTCCACCTTAACTGCAGCAACTCATTGATAAGACTTCTCAAAATAACCATTCTGTCGAATTCCTTCTCTTAAGATATACATAACTCACAATCACAATTATTAATAAAAACATAAATGGTACAAATACAGTCCATAAGTCTTGTTGCATTATAGAGTACGGAAAAACTGTATATAATGGTGCAAACTTCGAAATACCTAACACAGCAGAAACAAAGCTCATTGCTTGATACCATACAAATGGTATCGATAAAGCAACAAAGGAATTATCTAAGATCAAGCATAAGATTAAAGGTAAAGTAGCATATAAAACTCCATTGATACCTACCCAGAGGGAGTATATAAATCCATACATAAAAGGTCCGTAAACTAAGAGTTGATCGAATGTTACCGTACCAGGCATATTCCCACTATCTCCAATATTAGTGATGAATGCAAATTGGGGGTTTATATATTGAGCAAAGAGGAATGGTAAAAACGCATACAAAAATGAAACCCCAAATGAAAGAAGTGCATTTACTATGATTTTAGCGTTCAAATAGATATTAAAATCTATTCTTATTTTGGTATATGTTAAATAATTATTATTTCTCTCATGAATGATTGTATCTGCAAAAACGAATAATACTAAAATTGGAAAAATCATTGCTCCAATACCATTGAGCAAACGCCCATAGAGATCAATATTGTCAGTGAAGGAATAGCCTTCATGGATTATTAAATATTGTATCCATACGGGTAAAATAATAATAAGAAACCAAGTTAGAACTCTATTAAACGTAAGTATTTGCTTAAATTCAACCCCTATTTGTTGTTTTAACATCTCTCTCTCCTATTCTTCGACTTAAAATAACAAACATCTAAAATAACGGTAACTTTACAAAATTCTAGTTTCCCTAATTAATAGTATCAACTCTAAAAAAGATAGATTAAATAGTAATTAATGAAAGGAGTAAAATAAAAAATAAAGTTTACTTATTAACAAAGACCATGTGGATTTAAAATCCTCATGGTCTTTAAATCTGTTTAAACAGGTTGACAAAATCCGTGAATTAGTTACCTTGGAATGTTCCAGTAACGGTGATAGGTAAAAATGATGTTACATCAGAACTGAATCTTGCTTGTATATATTTATCTTTTTTAATTGAATTTTCTAATAGATAGCCCTTATTAACATGAGATAAACGTACCCAAGGACCCGTATTTGTAAGTTTTGCCGTCTCTGCTCTTGCATCTAGTTTACTCTCGTTAGAGATAGAATCAATAAATAAATATCCATCCTTATCTGAGATAGATTTCTGTTGATATCCATCAGCTGATGATTGATTTAAACCAGGAACAGACGCATTGATGTTACGGGGCTCTGTAAGAGCTTGTACGTTTAACACGCCAGTTGTTAAAAGACCCAAGGAAAGTACTCCCGCTATTACTTTGCTATTTTTTTTCATCTTAACTTCTCCCTCCAACTAATAGTTTTTCCACTTAATTCAACTATAACTCGGTAAATTTTCAATCTCTAGAATGAGTAAAGGATACAACTTTTGAGAAAATAGTAAATTAAATATCTTAATGTAATGGAATTTTCCTCATTATAAAGGAAATATATTCACCTCTCATTTGCATAAAAAACCCATTACTATTTGAATATACCATTATTCCATATTTTTTACAATATTATATTTTGGAGGTTACAACTTGAGACATTTATTTACTGCCTAACAATATCTTGAAAATTTTAGAGGGAAAGTTTAAAAACTTTTGTGTAACCTTATTCAGCAAATCTGCTTTGGTTCGTTTCAATATCTTTCTTCACAATCTTTATAGCAACTTCAAAAAACTATTTCACTTTCAGAAATCTACGAAGCTGAAATGATTTTTAATAAATTTTTACAAATTCACAGCTAGTTGAAAGCGATGCTATTTGATTTAGACGATACATTACTGAATCGAAGACTTTTGGAATCGACAGTTCCCTTGTTGTTTTTCTATCAATCAAAATACGTTGAATATTATCCATTCTATCAAAAAGCATGTACAAGTTGGCATTATCACAAACGGGTCGGCTCAGAGACAAAAAGCAAAAATCATGCACACTCATTTAACTAGCTGTTTCAATCTCCTCATTATTTCTGAGGAAGTGGGCTACAGCAAGCCTGACAAGCGCATTTTTGAACTTGCCTTAAACAAGCTTCAAGTGCAACCAGAAAATGCATTATTCGTTGGAGATGACTTAGAAAAGGATATCGGCGGCTGTCAGCATGCAAAGATCAAGGGTATATGGTTCAATCCATATAGGCGCAAAAATGATACTGACATCAGACCCTATGCAGAGATTCATTCGTTTGATCCATTAGCAAAAGGAAGAGCCCTGTTTGACTAGGACTCTTCCTTTATGTGTTAGACCATTTTCCCTACTACTTTTACCTTTAATCTTGTTGCATTTTCTGGATGATAGGCTAGTGGTGTTTCTTCTACTTCTACCAGCTCAATCGTCTCCTGAATGGCTCCTGCTAATACTGCTTGTTTCACCGCTTTACTTTGGGCATCCTTTAATGATTCCTCGCGAGGTTCCTTGGCATAAATATAAATTTGCTCATATTGACCACTAATTTGCGCAATAGAGGCACCGATGGCATTCGCCACACCACCATATTCATTTTTCACAATAGTGGAAACGCCTCGAATCTGCTCTGGCACGATAATACCCCCACCGCCTACTAAGACCAGTGACACATCCTCTGAGGAGGTTTTCATCTTATCAATGGCCTGCTCCAGTAAAGAAGAAATTTCTTCTTGAACGGCTTTGGCAAATGCTTCATCTATATGTGCGACTAAAGTGGGGTCGCCTACTTCTGCTAAGCCTAGACGGACAGCGATATCCGTTGTTGTTAAAGTCGAGCCACCAAAGACAAGTGCCTCCTCACTAATTTGATAGCCTACACTATCTGGTCCAACTGTAATTTTGTCACCGTTCACACGAACAATACTACCACCGCCAAGACCAACTGAAATAATATCTGGCATCCTAAAGTTTGTCCGAATGTCTCCTACTTCCACAGCAACTGAAGATTCCCGTGGGAATCCATCCTGTAATACGCCTATATCTGAAGTCGTTCCCCCAACGTCCAGCACCATTGTATTTTGAATTTGGGATAAATACGACGCTCCACGAATACTGTTTGTTGGCCCACAAGCAATCGTTAAAATTGGGAATTGTTTTGCATAATCGATGGACATTAACGTACCGTCATTCTGACATAAATAAACGTCTACATTAAAAATACCTTCCGTTTGAAGCGCCTGGACAAAGCCCTGTGTTGTTGTCTCAATGACCTTACATAATGCCGCATTGAGGATCGTTGCATTTTCACGTTCAATTAGCCCGACAGAACCAATTAATGAGGAGCAGGAAATAGGAAATTCCTCGCCATAGACCTCTTGAATCCATTCACGAACCTGTAATTCTTGATCATTTTTAATAGAAGAAAAGACACCAACAATTGCAATCGATTCTACTTGGTCGTGCCATTCCTCTAATAGTTTTTTAATTTCTTCTTGATTAAGAGCACTTAATAATTGACCATCGTATTCATAGCCACCATGTGCAATCGCATAATGACCCGACAATTGATCGATCATATCCGCTGGCCAAGCTGTATAAGGAAGTACTGATGCCGTTGCTGGATAGCCTAACCGAATAACACCGACTTTTGCTAGCTTTTTACGTTCAACAATGGCATTTGTACATTGGGTTGTCCCTAACATTGCATGTGTTATTTTTGCTTTATCAATATTTGCACCCTTGAGTAATTGTTGCAAGGACTTTTCAATACCCGTTTTAATATCTAAGCTTGTTGGTGATTTCACACTGTAAATAAGTTGACTATTATGGTCTAAAAGGATGGCATCCGTATTTGTTCCGCCCACATCAATTCCAATTTTATACATGTTTTGCTACCTCCTTTTTCACCATTTCCTCAATTGGCATGTAATCATAATCATAGCCAAAGTATCTTGGTCCTGCTGTTTCAATGCCTTTTGCTGTACGCCACTTTTCATGTGCTGGTAAGCCAATCACACGCACACGTTTACCATATTTTAAGCTTTCTGTTGTAACAGGCAATAATGTTTCATAATCCACCAAACAAATTAAGTCTGGCGTCATCGCAACAACCTGCTCGTTTTTCTCTGCTAATAAGTTTTCATTTTGGAAATGAACCTTCATTTGATCGTTTTTATAGGAATCAATCCCTTCAAGATTCATTTTACCTAGATTAAAGCCACCATTTGTTTCACGAATAACATCTACTATTTTTCCTTGGAATAGCTCATAGCCCTCTACAAGCGTTAAAAGATTTTCTAGCTTATCGTTCACCTCTTGATCTTTAGAGGCAATAATTTCACCGATTTTTTCAGAAAGCGTCACAATATGATGCACACCACTTTTCTTAATTTGTACACCGGTCGTAGGATACAGGCTCACTAGAGAACTAGCGCCCATCTCTACCGTTGCAGTTCGTGCGAGACGCTCTGTCCATTTATTATCAATCGTTTCAAAAATACCAATATTCCCTTTTTCATCTGTAATCGCCATTGGGGTTGCCGAAATTCCATCTAGGTTAAAGGTCACCATTTGTAATTCCGGGAATGCACGACCCATCCCGTCGCAATCAATCAGCGGTAATCCAAGCTGTGCAGCTACTACAATCGGAATCATCGAATTGACGCCGCCCGCTTCCATTGGATAAGTGCCTGCAATTTTTTCTTTTCCTAAATATTGAGCAAGCTTTTGGAATACCTTGACAAATTCATCCCCACGTGGAAATTTTTCTACTAACACGGAAGGTGCACCCATCATCGCTGCTGGAATGAAAAAGTCATCATCCCCAATTTCATCCACCGAATACAACTTCACAGGCCCATTTTTTTCGATGGCAGAAAGCGCCATAAGTTTCCCAATGTATGGATCTCCGCCTCCACCTGTTCCTAGAAATGCTGCACCAATGGCAATATGTTCAATAGCTGCTTGATCTAAATATCTCATCTATGTTCCTCCAGTATGACCGTTTTTTGTATGGATAGACGATACCCAAGATAATAAATAACGAATGAAATAATAATGCCAATCATCGGTTGATTTGGCAGTGATGGCAACTCAGGGAATAAAGAGAATACCACTGGCATACAGGCAATCATAGCCCCTACTAACCAAGAAAATACGCCTAATCGATTGACCCCTTCCACCTCATGCCAGCTATCTGCTTTGCCTTTATGAATCACCCAATAGGAGGCAATCATCACCCCTGCAACAGGTGGAATCATGGCCGATAAGATCGACATAATAGGTGTAAAATAATTTAATATCCCAACTACCGCTAAAATTGTGCCAATTGTTCCTGCAACCCCAATCGCTAAGCGCTCTTTGTTTTTGGCAACATCGAACACATTAATTAAAGCGATACCGCCAGAAATGGCATTGACCAAATTCGTTTTCCATGTCGCTAAAATCAAGCCAACCCCGCCAATAAACGGTGTTGCGATATGCAGAAAGACAGCTGTAATATCACTTGTCTGATAGGCAATCGTTAAGATGGCTCCTACTGCAATCATTAGTACACCAGCTGGAATAATGCCCAATGCAGCGGCCTTGACTACATCTGAACGTTTTTTGGAAAATTGCGAATAATCTCCCGCTATGACAGCCCCTAAAGCAAAAGATCCAATCGTTACAGCTAAACCATCCATAAAGTTCATATTCCCCTGTGGCTGATAGTCTCGAATAAGCTGTAGCTGATCGCCCGTTAATGTTTGCCCTAAACCGTAAAGGCAAATGATGACAAGTAATGGTACGGCGATATAGCTTAATACACGTAACACTTTCATTCCATAAAGAGCGGATACGACCATCACCATACCACTTATCAATGAAGCAAGCGGAATAGGTATATTCAAATGATAGATTGCTAGTAAATTCGCTAAGGCAACGCCACAAACATTGGCCTGAATACCAAACCAGCCTAAGCAAGCAATGGCTAAAATAATGGACAAAATAGTACGAGAGCCTTTTTTACCAAACACTTGCCCTGCCACATGAACAGTTGGTTTTCCTAAATCACTGCTTTGCATTCCTTGTAAAATCATAATGAATACGACAATCGCGTAGCCTACAAAAGCGACAGCAAGTGCCTTTGATAGACTCATATTTGTTATGAGTGCGTTACCTACTAATAAACTGGGAATACAAATCATGGCACCCGCCCAAATAATGCCTAAGCTATACCATGATTGACCTTTGTTTTCGTTTTGCATATGACTCCCTCCTTGTTATTGCTTGATTGGTTAATGTTCTTCATTATAAAAGAAAGGGTGGTTTCACGTCTTTTGCGTAAATGAAAAAAATAATCTGAAATTTTGTTCAAAATGACAAAATTTCAGATTATTCTAATCAATCATTAATTAATCGATACAGCATACAAGCCATATACACATCGTAAAATTCTGCGTATACTGTGACATCTGTGCCAATCAACTCACTAATTTTTTTAATGCGATATTTCACTGTATTTTTATGAATATAAAGTAGCTCTGCACAGCGCTCCACACTAGCATTTGCGTCTAATAAAAAGGTAATTAAGGTCTGTAAGGAATCATGATCGCGCAAGATAGGTTCAATGACAGACAAATACTCTTCAATCATTTCTTCTCCCTGTATACTGACATCCATCGCCCTTTTCATGGAGCGTACTTCCGCTGCCGTAAACAGCTTTTGCATTGGATAAATGGTATGGGCCTTGTCCCCCACCTGATTGACCAATTGATACATTTGACGAACAGACTTTGTATTTCTCATTTTGGGCGCATAAACAATTTCCGCTATTTGAGCAGTATAGCTTGTAGTATCGTTAAATTCAGTGGCAATTTCAAATTCATGATGTTTATACAAACAATTCCCTAGTAACACAATTATACAATGATCAATGCATTGTATCACTCTTGTTTGGTAATACTTGGACAGCTGCTCTTCTAATTCATCGCGAATTCTTTTTTCGTCCGCTAAATCATGCATGTAGACGAGCCACATCATTTGAATGGCGGAAACATCTATATGAAGGAGATTCGCTAATCTTCTCATTTTTTCACTTTCATCATTAATAATGGCTTTCACTAAGGCATACTCACTTACCTCATCATGCTTGTCCCCCCATAAATTAATGGCTACTTGCACAACCTCACTTACTTTTTCAATCGTTTTGGCAGGCAGTTTTGTATTTTCTTTAATTAAGAATAAAAAGAGGGGCTCGCCATTTTTCTGATGCACTCTTTTATAGTCAACGACACAGGAGACATCACTTCTTTCTAGCTCTAGCTTTCCTGTTTCGTGCTGGAAGTTGGCCTGCGAGCATTCTTCAATAACGTTGGCTACATCTAATGATGAATTTCGTGGCCACATCACTTGATTCACAATATCAAAATGATTATTTGTGAGCACAATATTGGCTTTCAAACGATCTGAGAGCATTTTCAGCGTAATTTCAACACTTCTTAAATGCTCTGGCAGTAAGGATACCTTTTCCAACGTTTCTTTCACAAAATGATCATTCACACCTTGATTGCTAACAATTGCCTCCATTACCTCATAAATTACCTCGTTATAACGCAGTGAATAATCATTTCTTGGCATACAAATGATAATAAATCCTTGCGCCTCCGCTAAGTCAAGCACTTCCTTTGGAATATCGGGCAAGACAATACCGACATAATATAAAATAAGACCAAGCTCTCCTAAATCATGTAAATGCTGAATCGTTTCGCATTGCTGCTCCACACTATCTCGTATGGAGTAAAAAGAGCTAATGACAATCTCTTCTGCATACCATTCCTCTTGCACACGATTAATAATTTTAGAATAAAAATCAACATTGGATACCTCTAATACAGATAAGGAAGATACCGTACGATGTAAATTATTTCGACCTGTTAGCACCTCTGCCCCCCGAAAGGATGGCAATTGTAATAATTCATTGACCGTTACCCCATGCTTCACCACCACTTTTCTTCACAACTCTTTTGAAGAAGAATACCATATCCCCTACGATCTTTCAAAATACAGTTTTATCCTTATTTTAACTGCTAGTCTGTCTTTAATAATAAACTATTAACTATATGAATGAGGTAAGAGAGGACAATGAGGATGTCACATCAGACAAAAAGAGCTACCTCTGTTGGCAAAAAATCCGTGAAAGCTTACAGGCGGATTGCCAAAGCTGTTTCGGCTTATGCTGTACCGCTTTAAATATCGTTGCTTCCAGTGACTTTGCCATCAATAAACCAGCTGGCTCCCCATGCCCTAATTTACAGGATGACTATAGCTGTCATATCCATAGCAAGCTACAAGACACAGGCTTTAAAGGCTGTACGGTTTTTGATTGCTTGGGTGCTGGGCAGCAAGTGTCACAGGTCACGTTTCATGGACAAGATTGGCGACAATCCCGTGAGCATGCTGACAAGTTGTTTCGGGTTTTCCCAATCATGGAACAGCTTTACGAAATGCTTGCTTATGTAGCTGAGGCCTTATCCTATCAGGTGAACAGCCGCTTGATGAGCAGCTTCTAACGCAATTGGAGCAGCTACAACAAGCAAAATCACTTGATGCCGATGCCTTATTAGCACTCGATATGATGGCTATTCGTATGCCTGTCAATGCGCTATTACTACAAACAAGCGAACAAATTCGTCAACAGAGGCTGAAAGGCAAAATCACGCGACATTTGAATCAGCGTGGAGCGGATTGGATGGGCAAAAATTTAAAAGGCAAGGATTTACGAGCGACTGATCTAAGGGGTAGCTATTTAATCGCAGCCAATCTTCAAGATGCTAATTTACAAGCAGTAGACTTCATCGGGGCTGATTTACGTGGAGCTGACCTTTCGACAAGTCTGTTTTTAACACAAATGCAAATGAACGCCGCACAAGGTGACCGCTCTACTAAATTGCCTTCCTATCTGAAACGACCTGCCCATTGGCAATCAAAAAGGTAGATGGCGGTTTACGTACGCTCATCTACCTTTTATCGTTAGGCTCGTTTCTTTTTATAGATTATAGTAGCTGCTACTAACACAAGTAAGATTGCCTGCCCAATGATGGTTTCCGCTGTTGGATAGAAGCCAATCAGGCTAATGACAGGTAAGCCATCAACAATCGTCGTGGACAGATTATCCGTGAGCTGCAATGTATGCAGACTGACACCAATAATTTTAAAGGCTAATACATAAATAAGCACCGTTGCGACAGCAAAAAATTTATGGATGGAGATTTTGCCACTTGCTTTAAATAATACAATAGCCAGTACAGTAAGTATAAGCAGTGCTACAACAATCCCAAGAATAAATTGCGAAGTCTCCATTTTCGGTGCAATACCCGCGTAAAAGACTAGTGTTTCGGCTCCTTCACGGAAGACCGATAAGAAACTAATGGCAGCCATCGCAAAAATAGAACCACTAGAAATGGCATTGCCCATTTGTTTCGAAATATAGCGATTCCAACTGACTACACTTGATTTACTATGC
This sequence comes from Lysinibacillus sp. FSL L8-0126, assembly GCF_038630385.1. Lineage (NCBI taxonomy): Bacteria > Bacillati > Bacillota > Bacilli > Caryophanales > Bacillaceae > Lysinibacillus > Lysinibacillus sp. FSL L8-0126. The sequence continues at coordinate 4,309,990 of NZ_CP152028.1, forward strand.
AGCCAAATACCAACACCGATCATCATCGCTGCTGCAACTAGCCCAACATAACCTTCCATTAATTCTCGATTCGTATCAATTGTTGCTGAATTCAAAATCGTGGACATGAGGATGGCAGCAATGGCTGATAATAGAACGCCGACAAACGCTCCAACATAAATCCATTTGCGCATCTTATTTTGTCCTGATTTATTGAGGAATGATACTAAGGCTAAAATAATCAGTAGCGCCTCTAGTCCCTCACGCAGCAAAATTAATGCAGCATCCCAAATTGTATAATCTGAATCCCCTTGAATCAGTTCGATTTCAGTACGGAAAGTATCTAATTTTTTTGTGATTGCTTGCTGATCGACGTTGGATTTTAATAAATCACTTGCGATAATCGGCATATCACTTTCGATTTTCGTATAAAGACTGCCATTACGTGTGGAAATTTCAATCTCTACACTTGGCCAAATGGTAATAAATTCACGTATTTTATCAGAAGCCGCCTGATAATCACCAGCATCAACAAAGTCCTTTGCCTCATCGATATAAGCAATCAATGTCGCTAACGAATAGTCCCCTTCAACCACTTCTGCTGTTTCGTTACCAGCCACAAAATCCTCAATCGTTTGCTGCAAATCCTCAAATTGAGATTGCATAAGGGCTATATCTGGCTCCTCTGCCGAAATGGCGATACGTAGAAACGCCATTTGTGTTTCGATTTGCCCATACATCGCAATGCTTTGCTCACGCACAGGGCGCTCATTTTTATTCCATTTGCTATTAAAATCTTTGTAGGCTTCATCAATAGCCTGAATGTCCCCACTGGCTAAAGCTTTTTCGAAGTCTGCCATGATCGGCTTAAACTTTTGCCCAAACTCTGCTCGCTGTGCCGCTTCGTCCACTGGATTTTCAAGCTTTTCTAGGGCACGTAATGCATTCGACAGTGCCGACAACGCCTCTAAACGCTCGTCTTTGGATGTTGCTTCCGTAGCCTGGGCAAGCATTTCATCGACCTTTGCTTTGGCATCTTTCTGCTCTGAAGAAACTTTAGCCCAGTCCGCAGCAAATTGTTCGAGCGCCTGCTTGGCCTCCGTCTCTTTATCCTGCTTCGTATTCATCAGTGCATCACTAATCGCAATATATAAATGACTATAAGATTGCGCTGCCTGCACAGGTAGAGCTAAAGTTAGGATTAAGGCAATGATGATACTACAGCGCGTTAAAAAGTGCTTCACCTAAATAACTCCCCTTTTGTACACCAGGGAAGCAAGCAAACACGGCACTGCCTCGATGGGTAATGTACTCATTCATTTTATCCATACGCCCTAAGCTATTTTGGATTGTTGTAAATTGGGCTGGGTCTTTTTGAAAAGAAATAAAGATTAGCCCTGCATCATGGGTTCCTGTATTCGACATGACACCCGATGCATACGAGTAAGAACGTCGTAAAACACGTGCACCCGATTTACGTGCTAAATGAACATGTGACGTATCAGGCATAATATAATTGCCCTTGTCATCCTTTGCCTCTACATCAAAATCATCAAATTCCTTTGTTTTGCCGAATGGTGCACCACTGTCACGATAACGACCAAATGTAGCCTCTTGATCTTTCAATGATGTGCGATCCCATGTTTCAAGATGCATTTGAACTTTTCGTGCGATTAAATAAGAGCCGCCCTTTAGCCAGCCTTTATCCACCCACACAATCTTATTTAAGTCTTTTTCATCCGTAATGGCTGGATTCACCGTACCATCCTTGAAGGCAAAGAGATTTCGAGGTGTCCCTCCACCAGCTGGAAACGAGTTAAAGCCAGCCTGTGACCATTTAATCTCTACTTTACCAGAAGCAGCTCGTACTAAATTGCGCACTGCATGGAATGCCACCTGTGGATCATCTGCACAGGCTTGAATACACAGATCACCACCTGTATATTCCTTCTGTAGCTGATCTTTAGGGAAATGTGGTAAATCCTTTAGCTCCGCTGGTTTTACATGCTGCATTCCCAGTTTATCGAATAGTGAAGGACCTACACCGATAGTAATTGATAAATTGGCTGCATCTAAGCCCTCTGCCTCTCCTGTATCACCTGTTGGTACTCTCGTATTCGTCGAAACATCGACCATTAATTCACCATTCATTAAACGCACAACAAGAGGTGTCCATTGCTGGAACAACTCTTGTAGTTCCTTCTTCGATGTCACTAACACATCTAAAGAAGCAAAATAAATATTCGTTTGAACAGGTGTCACGATACCCGACTGGTGCTCTCCATAGAAATTAATCTTATTGCTAGCCGTCGTGCTATCTGCTGCTGTCTCAAAAACATCATAGCCCATCGCTTTCATGACACCACCCAAACCGGAGGCACCGATGGCAACACCTGCCACACCGATGCTTGTCAGCTTCAACATATCACGTCTAGAAATTTTTTTATTAATCAATTTTTCTTCATTGGACGTTGTCATTTTTTTCACTCCAAAATGATCCCCATTTGACTTAATGGTTCACCAAGCTGATTCACCGCTGCCGCAAGTGCTTTCGTATTGTCTTCCGTTAATTCCTCATAGGATACATAACCACCATCAACCGTTGCATGCTGCGCTAATAAATCGTCCACCGCTTTAAATTTTTCATCAAGTGTTGACACTAGTGTTGAATCTTTCGCTTCTAATTTTGAACGTAAAATTTCAAAGATTTTTTCTGCGCCTTCAATATTCGCTTTAAAATCATACAGGTCTGTATGTGAGTAAATTTCTTCCTCACCTGTAATTTTAGATGTTGAAACTTCATTTAATAAATCTACCGCACCAGTAATCATTAAATCAGGTGTCACTTCCACCGTTTGCACTAGTGCATGTAATTCCTTCGCATCCGCAAGCAGTTGATCTGCTACAGCCTCATAACCTTTAGTTGTATTTTCTTCCCATAGTGCATACTCAAGCTTATGATAGCCTGACCATTCTTCCTCGCCTTTTCCTTCTTCTTGAATATCCGCTAAACGTCCATCAATGCGAGGGTCAAGATCACCAAAGCTTTCTGCGATTGGCTCTGAGCGCTCAAAATACATACGTGCTGGCGCATACGCTGCTTTAGCGCCTTCAATATCGCCCGCCTTGAATAAATTCACGAATTTTTCTGTGTCCAGTAAAAATTGATCCATTTGCTCTAAAGCAAATTGCTGATAGGCTGATAGTTCAGCAGATAAATCCACCTCTTGTGTCGCTTGCTCTGCCTGTTCTGTTGCCGGCTTATCCTCTTTTTTAGCTTCTTCTGTATTGCCACAGCCAGCCATTAAAATGCCCCCTGCTACTAATACCGACAAAAATGATCTGTTTTTCATACTTAGTACCTACTTCCGAATTAGTTTTATATTTGTGATGATAATGATTATCATCATCTATTGCAACAACTATTTTTTGAAATAGAAAAAAACGTCATTTTTCAGTTGATCTGTATACACAACTAGAAAAATAACGTTTTTTCTACAATATAATGATTCTAATCTACAAGATTTTTGCTTGTTTCAAATTTTCATGTTTTCCATGTAAGAAATAATAAAGCACAATCGATACAAAAATGACAAAGACCATAGCAAAGAAGATCGCACTATAGCCCATAGAAGGAACAAATAACCCTAAGAAATAAGGCCCAACACCTAAACCTAAATCATAAAATATAAAATACGTGGATGTCGCAAGTCCTAAACGCTCATTCGGTGTCACTTTAATAGCAATTGCCTGCGCAACGGAGTTGAAGTTTCCATAGCCAACCCCGATACAGGCAGCAGCGATTAAAAAGGCGATCGTTGTTGTCGCTGAACTAAAGGCATACATGCCAATTGCAAAAAGCACTAAGCAAGGATAGATAATAATATTAGCCCCTCGCGTATCTAATAATTTCCCTGTAAATGGGCGGGTAGCCAAAATGACAATGGCATAAATAATAAAGAAATAGCTTCCTGCTGATACTAAATGTAGCTCTTTTGCATAAAACGTCATAAAGGACATGACACCTGAGTAGGCAAAGCCAATAACAAGTGCCACAAAGGCAATCGGCACCGCACGCATTTCAATAAAGTTTGTCACCTTAAAGCCTGCCTTCACAGCTGTATCCGTCGCTTTTTTCGGTGCATCTGGTACGGTCACTATGAAGTACATAAAAAAGCAAATAATAGCTAAAACCGAATCGACTGCAAAGATCATGCGATAATCCTCAAATAATTGTGTTAATAAAATGCCAATGAATGGACCAATAGCTGTCGCTAAAATCGCACTTAAGCTATAATAACCAATCCCTTCGCCACGTCGTTCCGGCGGTAGAATTTGTGCAATAATGGTTCCCGTTGCTGTACTAGCAATTCCAAGAGCAATCCCTTGTATTAAACGATTAACCATAAGCAGCGGTAAATTGCCTGCTACAAAATAAGACATCGTGGATAACATAAATAACAGCAAGCCACAAAACAATGTTTTTTTGCTACCCCAATCACCAATAATACGCCCTGTACCAAGCCGCCCTAACAATGTTCCAATAATAAAAATACTCGATACCAGCCCCGCTGTACTTGTAGAAGCATTAAAATGCTCCACAGCATAAGCCGCGATGGTCACCATTAATAAATAAAAGATTAACGTAATGGTAAAATTAATAAGTGAGACAATTAAAAAATCCTTTGTCCATAGTTTCTTTCTAGTTGCTTCCACGTTACTCTCTCCTACTAATTGATATTCATACAAATTCTTGCTAAAACCTGTGTCGCAATGTCAATATCTTGCTTCGGCACACCTGCCAATGCCTGCACAAAAAACGGATTTAGATGCGACTTTATTTCCAGCACAAGCTCTTCCCCATGCTTTGATAGATGTACCAGTTTTTCACGCTTATCCTTGCCCGTCATCGTTTCCACATAGCCTAGCTCCACCAATTTATGTACAAGCTTCGTGACACTTGGCTTCTCTATAGACATGAAGTTAGCGATATCTACAAAAGAATGTGGACCCTTATCCTTCAAGAAACGAAGCACTGCCCACTGCGAGCTATATAACTGATAAGGTTCAAGCTGCACATTCAGCTGATTAATAAATGGCCTATACATTAAGCGGTACTGATTAAAAAATTCCTGTTCAATTGTCACACTATCACTTCCTTTTAAATTAGTTAGCCTAGCTAACTATATACTTAAAAAATCCATTTGTCTAGTAGGAAATAAGCGAACTCTTGCTCCGAAAGACAGGTTATAGCGCTCTTTTTGTGAGTTCTATCCTGTCAAATTGAAGCAAGCGTATACGCTACTTTTTCTGGTTTATGCACCAACCTCATGCGTATCCTCCTCTTTCTCCGCTCTATCCATCACTTCGCGCGTTCTATCCACTACTCTCTCTGTTCTATCCAACACTTTTCTTTTCCTATCCACCATCCTCATGCGTATCCTCTACTTTCTCCGCTCTATCCACCACTTCGCGCGTTCTATCCACTCCTTTCTCTAATTTATCCAACACTTTTCTTTTCCTATCCACCATCCTCACGCGTATCCTCCTCTTTCTTCGCTCTATCCATCACTCTACGCATTCTATCCGCTACTTTCTCTGTTCTATCCAACACTTTCCCTCTCCTATCCACCAATTTCACGCGTATCCTCCACTTTCTCCGCTCTATCCACCACTCTGCGCGTTCTATCCACTACTTTCTCTGTTCTATCCAACACTTTTCTTTTCCTATCCACCATCCTCACGCGTATCCTCCACTTTCTCCGCTCTATCCACCACTCTGCGCGTTCTATCCACTACTTTCTCTGTTCTATCCAACACTTTTCTTTTCCTATCCACCATCCTCATGCGTATCCTCCTCTTTCTTCGCTCTAACCATCACTCTGCGCGTTCTATCCACCAAGCAACACATTCAGACCGCTTGAATGGTTGCTGGGCTTTTAAATCCTTAATCTATAATCCAGTACTTCCTATGCTTTTTTTCACCCTCCGCTTTCAAAGGTAGTTGCTGCAACAACTTGTACGCTAGGTTTGGAGATTCAATGGCGAAGAATTCACGAAAGCTTCGATTGGTCAGCTGTGGTCCGACTAGTAATCGGTAGTCCTCCAATGTTCGATTTAATGCATTGTGATCCACCAATCCACAGCGAGGGCAAGTCCATTTTCTATAGTGATACTGTAATCGCTGTCCATTCCCACAATGAGGACATACTACGCCTTTCATCATTTCCTTAAAAGGCACAGTCATCTCTTTTTTTAACCTTGTGTGCATCGACAATAAACGTGTCGCAAAGGGTAAGAGGTTTTCTGCCTTTACGGGTTGATACATCTCTGTCCATCTTTGGATACAAGAACGCAGCCCCGTCACATGAAATATAGGCTGCCCCTCAAACCCCTTTGTTAAAATTCCATTTCTCGTTGCCAGTACAACTGCATGCACAATTGGTAAATGAAAACGTTCACGCTGTAATAATTTTTTCATCCAGGCCACATGCCGCTCCAGTTGAAGAAATGGATCAACCATCCCTTCGACCGTACCCTCTATGGTCGTGCGTGTTAGTTGAGCGTATGAAGCATCATATGAGAGAATGCCTGTTATATTTTTGATTTCTAGGATCAGTAAAAAATGGGGACAGAGAAAGATGGTGTCCATTTGATGTGTTGAACCGAAGTCATTCATTGTTTGAAAATCATGGAGAAAATAATGGGGGGTTGGTAAGTCCAGCTCAAGCCATTCTGCATCGACACGCTGTTCACCAGCGAGCCCTGCTTTGACACGTCCTAAACGCTCTCGTACATACGCGTATTCCTTGTGTGTCTGAGGCAATCTTTGTAGCATCGCCTCCAGTATTTTCTGCGAATCTGATGGTTGCCGTGCTAATAGAATCATGTATTCACCTCCTGCCCTGATTATATAAAAAAAGAACCACAACAAATGAGGTTCCCAAAAACTTGAAAGGTCGATGTTGTAAAATTAATTTTTCACAGTTTTTATTAGATCAAAAGTCTGTTCTTTCGAGCAGCAACTAACATTTGCTAATACTTTTCTAGTCATTCAATAAATACAAGAAGTGTGCCGACATAACCATATCAGCAAGCTTGCTCCACTGAAAAGTGGCAATATTAGTAGCGCGAACCAAAGGCTACACCATCTGTTATAGAGACAGCAGCAGTCACTAGCGCATCCTGTAAATCGGAGCCTCTCTTTCTTTTTACATCTTTCCATGCTATGCTATTCACAGCTTAAAATGATAATCATTATCACTAGATTTAGTCTAGTTTCTGATAAGAATTTGTCAATTACTTTTTACTATTTTTTAAGGATGTGGCAATAAAAATGCAACATGTATATGATGTGACAATTATTGGTGGCGGCCCTGCTGGCTTATATAGTGCCTTCTACAGCGGTCTGCGTGGATTAAAAACAAAATTGATTGAGAGTCAATCACAGCTTGGTGGAAAAGTATTACTTTATCCTGAAAAGCTGATTTGGGATATTGGCGGACATCCTCCTGTTTTAGGCGAGCAATTTGTCAAACAATTAATCGAGCAAGCCAAAACATTTGATCCTACCATTTTGACAGATACAAAAGTAGATTTGATTGAACGCCAGAATGATGTTTTTATTATCCATACAGCAGCTGGTGAAAAGCATTATTCTAAAACGGTGCTGCTAGCTGTAGGTGGTGGTATTATTAACCCTCAAAAACTGACGCTTGAGGGCGCTGAAAAATATGAAATGTCAAATTTACATTATACCGTTCAATCCTATAAACGTTTTGTCGACAAAGATATTATGATTTCTGGTGGTGGTAATGCAGCCATCGATTGGGCTGTTGAGTTAAGCCCAATTGCTAAAAGCGTGACCCTCGTTTACCGTAAAGAGAATTTATCAGCGCATGAAGCAACGGTACAGGAAGCACTTGATGCGGGAGTAAATATAGAGTGCAATACGACGATTACAAAGCTGTCAGCTAATGCTGATAAAACGGCTATTCAATTAGTAACATGTGAAAATACGAAAACGCAGCAAAGTTATACCCGTCAAATCGATGAGGTGATCGTTAGTCATGGTTATAACCGTGAGGCATCTCTCGCATTTGATAAAGCCATTGCTATTCCCAAAAAGGATGATTATTATTTTGAAGGGAAAGCAACAGGTGAAACGGCACAGCCAGGTATTTTTGCGGCTGGTGATATTTTATCATTTGAAGGAAAAATCCACTTGCTACTAGGAACATTCCAAGATGCAGCCAATGCGGTCAACTCCATTAAAACGTATTTGGAGCCAACAGCCTATCGTCATGGCATGGTATCGTCTCATAATGAGCTATTTAAAGAAAAGAATCGCTCGATTATTGAAAAACAACTTGTCCAAGCTGATTAAGCACGAACATGAACCCTCTTAAGATATTTTCTTAAGAGGGTTTCTAGCTTTATCTAAATAAACTTAGTAACGATCCCATCTGCCTCAACATATTGACTCCATTTGTAATCGTCCCAGCATGCCCCATAATCGTATTTAAATGATCTGGCAAACTGCCTAATCTGGATCCTTGTTGTTGTTGATAGGGAGAATAGTAAGGTTGCACCATTCTACCTCGAAAAGGTGGGCCAAAATATTGTCTATTGCTTGGCGGATAGGGACCTCTTCTAGCATTCGGCTGAAAATATGGCATTTATACACCTCCTGTCTGAAAGCTTCTAACTAGTATATGTGGGAATTTTAGTAGTGAAATAGACTTTTGAAGAAGGCTGTAAAAATATTCTCTTGCCCACTCAAGATGTTTGAGGGAACAAGACTAGTTTCCCTGTCATACTATAAGAAAAAAGAAGGTGATACGCATTCAAGGCTCACATTATCTTACCTTTTTAGCTCAATTCGGCATTGGAGGAGCGCATCCAGGAGGAATTAATCTATCAAAGGCTCTCTTTTCAACAGAGAATATTACGCCAGGCGCCGATATTTTAGATGTAGGATGTGGTACAGGACAAACGGCTGCTTATTTGGCGACTGCCTATCAAGCTAGTGTCACAGGCATCGATATTCACCCCGTCATGATCAAAAAGGCGCAGAAACGAATGCAAAAAGCGCGTTTACCCGTCCGTCTATTGCAAGGCTCAATTGAAAAAACTTCGTTACCAAATGAATCATTTGACTTGATTCTAGCTGAATCAGTACTAGCCTTTGTAAATCAGCAACAGGCTTTGCAAGAAATTTATCGTTTATTAAAGAAAAGTGGACGCTTCATTGCTATTGAATTCACCAAACCTATAACTCTTCCCCCTGACCTAGCAGACGACATCCAACAATTTTACGGATTCAAGTCCCTCCTTATGAAAAAGGATTGGGTAAAGCTACTGCAACAGGCTGGTTTTCACGATATTCGCATACAAAAAAATCAATCCATCTCCTCCAAGCCTGAATTTGATGTTTCCGCAGCGATTGAATCCGAGTTTTATGAGGTCATGGATCAGCATCTTGCCATGAACGAAAAATATCAGCCATTTTTAGACTATCGCATCTATACTTGTACGAAATAAACGAACCAGCACCCAAAGCGTTGCTGGTTTTTTATGTGGTCCCAATCACTTTATGACACCTGTCATAAAATTCCTTTGACTGGTGTGAATAGGTTTTTTCTTCGTATTTTCTTATCCTGAAGGTAAGAAAATACAGAAAGAGTGATTGAACATATGCAAATGCAACAAAGACTTCCCTTTATCGATATGTTAAGAGGCTTCGCCGTTTTAGGAACGCTCGGCACCAATATTTGGATTTTTGCTTATTTAGGTGATTTATCGTATATCACAACAAGCAACTACTCTGGTTGGTGGTCCTTCCAGGATTTTTTACGAATGGTAGTTTTATTTTTCGTCAACGGTAAGCTACTAGGCTTGTTAACGATTATGTTTGGGGTAGGTTTACAATTAAAATATCAGCAAGCCTTACGCAGAGGCAATGCTTGGCCTGGGGTCTACCTTTGGACAATCGTCTTTTTGGGGCTAGAGGGACTGCTTCATTATACCCTTGTCATGGAATATGATATTTTAATGAGCTATGCTGCTACAGCCTTCATCGTTGCCTTTCTCATCCGATTAAGTAACAAAGCCATGACATGGGCTTTCTATCTTTTTGGCAGCCTTCATGTCCTACTAATCCTCCTTATTTTTATCAGTACATTACAAGGTGTTGGTGTTTCCTTAAATGGAATGGAGAGCGTTGCCACATTGTATGAAAACGGCTCATGGCTAGCACAAGTACAGCATCGTCTGATAAATTTTTTATTCTATCGATCAGAAGCTATTTTCATTATCCCTATGAATATCTTTTTATTTTTACTTGGTGTGAAGCTTATGCGCAACGATGTATTTTCACAAACAGATAGAGGACGGCATGTACGCCAAAAGCTGTTTACGATTGGTATATACATTGGCATTCCCCTCAATTTACTTATCTTTATACCAGGGGGACTTTTTGATTTTCCTGTTCGCTATTTATGTGCCCCTATTCTATCGATTGGCTATATTGGAATTTTAGGGAAACTGGTAGAATATAAGAGGTTCAATTGGCTTTGGCAACGTTTTGCACAAGTCGGTAAAATGTCTTTAAGCTGTTATGTCCTTCAAAACATACTTGCATCATTTATTTTTTATGGTTGGGGCCTTGGCTTAGGAGGGCATGTCAATAGCGTGATCGTCATTTGCATTTGGCTAACTTTGTCATTCCTACAACTGGTCATGGCGTCTATTTGGTTACAGCATTTTCAATTGGGTCCTATGGAATGGATTCGTCAAAAATCCATTCGAGCAATGACGCAACAATTTGCAACAAAGGAAGGTGTAGGCAATAAAAATATATCCTAGAGAACAAATAAAGCATTATTTAATCATCGATGTAGCTTCTGTGATTTTTCTCATCGCAATAGTACTATGGTCTGGATCACTTCCTTTAGCTATGAAAATAACATTGCTCCTTTTATACTTAGGAGCTTTCTATAATGCTTTATGGCATAAAAATGGGAGACTCCTTGTCGCATCATTAGTAGGCTTCATCGTCATCACTATACTAAGTATTTATATAGAGCCCTTTATGCTTATTTTTGGCTTTACCTTTGCCGATTTACTTGGACGGGCGAAATCAAAATGGCATATCGGCTGTGGAATATTAGCCATCGCGATCATGTTTTTGACGGTCATGTATCTGGCGACAGACTCCTTTTTACAGAAGGAATCACAGGTGTTAGTACCTATCATGATGTTTCAGCTAGTATTGCCAATTCTTATTTACTTTGTGGAAAAGTCGAAAAATCTGCAAGCTGAATTGGCAGACGTCAATATGCAGCTTGTTCAGCAGGAGGAACGACAGCGTATTGCTAGAGACCTTCACGATACAATTGGTCATACACTCACAATGATTAAGATTAGAACGGAACTGACGACAAAACTAATTGACCGAGATCCTTCAAGGGTGAAGCAAGAATTGGATGATATATTAGCCACTACACGTAAAGCCTTAAAACAAGTGCGTGAGCTAGTATCTGATATGAATTTCATTTCGTTACAGACGGAGCTAGTGCATTGCAAACAGCTTTTACAAAGTGCAAATATCACAACAAGCCTTCACAATCAATGCCCTCAAATTGTTCTTTCTAGTGTGGAGGAAACGATGCTTGCATTATGTGTAAGAGAGGCTACGACCAATATACTCAAGCACAGTCAGGCAAAAAAATGCCACATCATCATTCAATATCACATGGGACAATACACGCTAATCATGAAAGATGATGGCATAGGCTTACAGCAAAAAGGATTTGGCAATGGCATCCACTCGATGAAGGAAAGAATGCATATCCTGCAAGGTTATGCCACGATTAACAGCCATACACCTACAGGCACGAGCGTAACTCTTACGCTACCAATTCAAGAAGGAAAGGAGCCCACATCATGATACGTGTATTACTAGCGGAGGACCAACAAATGCTACGTGGTGCCTTAACATCACTCTTATCGTTTGAACCAGATATTGAAGTCATAGCCGAGGTCGCAGATGGGCTAAAAGCATGGGACTACATCCAACAGGAGCTACCAGATGTTTGCCTCGTAGATATTGAAATGCCCCATCTGTCTGGGCTAGAGCTAGCTGAAAAAATTAAACAGGCTAACCTACCGTGTAAAGTGATGATTGTCACAACTTTTGCTCGTCCTGGCTATTTACAAAAGGCTATGGATTGCGAGGTACACGGCTATCTATTGAAAGATGAACCGATCGATTATTTAATCGCTACCATTCGAAAAATCATGCAGGGAGAAAAGGTGGTTAGTAAGGATCTAGCCGCTACCTTGTTTATGAAGGAGCAAAACCCTTTAAACGAACGAGAAATTGCAGTACTACAGCTTGTCAAAGAGGGTTTGACCACAAATGAAATCAGCAAGCAATTGTTTTTAACAAAGGGTACCATTCGCAATTATTTATCTACCTCTATTCAAAAGCTGCAAGTGGAATCAAGACAGCAGGCTGCTCAGATAGCAAGTGACAAAGGCTGGCTATAATCAGAACCACCAGTATAACTGGTGGTTTGCTCTGCGCGTGAAACGCTGGGGTACTGGCCCATGTCTAAAGACATTCTGAATGGTCTGCCAACCGCACTCCGTTTTCACACAAACCGCTAAAGCGGCTTACTTATTTTTTCTTTCTCTTGATTTCTTCTCCTGTGAATGGGTCAATGAATTCTTTCATCGTCATTTGATCTTGCAGGATATCTTCTTGTAATTGATTTTTTATATACTCTTGTATCTTTTTCTTATTTCGGCCGACTGTGTCCACATAGTATCCTCGACACCAGAATTGACGATTACCGTATTTATACTTTAAATTTGCATGTCGGTCGAAAATCATTAGACTACTCTTCCCTTTTAAATAACCCATGAACGCAGATACACTCAATTTCGGAGGAATACTTACCAACATATGAATATGGTCAGGACAGGCTGTTGCCTCTATGATTTCTACATCTTTTCTTTCACATAATTGGCGCAATATTCTTCCAACATCTGCTTTAATTTGACCATAAATAATCTGCCTTCTATACTTTGGCGCAAAGACGATATGATACTTACAATTCCACGTTGTATGTGCTAAACTTTTATTATCCATTTATGGTGGCTCCTTTCGTACGAAGTCGGTTGACTAGACCTGACTTTATTGTACGTTTGGAGTTTTTTTATTGTCCATAGCTAAAAGCTTTCCGGAACCCCCTGCATAGCAGGGGGTTTTCAAAGCACACAACAAAAAATCTCGCCACAGCCGTGACGAGATTTTCACCATTTTAAAATAAGATACTTCGCTTGATTATTAATAGTTTACCCACTTCACGCAATTGTTGGTTTGAAGTGGGGCTATTTTTAGCCACACAATCAATGGATAATTATAAATGATGTCAGACCTTCTTTAATTAGTATACACTCCTAAAAAACCATCATCATTTCCGTTGTTAATCAATTTTATTTCCTCAAGTGGATGCTTGTTTTTACTTTCTATAAGGAATAGCGTTTTTTTATTTGTAACACTTCCTTCTGTAGTTGTATAGAAAAGTGTTAGAATTTTATTTTCCTTATCTAATTTAAACGAATAATCAGCATAATTCCTAGTATTGGCATTTATCAAGATATAGGTTTTATGCTTATTCTCGTCATAAGCATAAACGCCATCTTTTAAGTCTCCTCTAAATACGTTAAGTACCTTTTGATTATCTTCGTCATTAGTATCCAGTTCTAGTACTCTTACATTTTCTAATTGCGCGGTTTCCGAAATTACAAATTCCTCTTCATAATCAACTCTTACACCGTTGCTACAAGCCGTTTGCGTAAACAATAGTCCAAGTAAAGCACAAAAAATCCGCCTGTTATTCGCCACTCTTATGCCACCTTTTTTAAAATCATCGTTATCGCTGTATCCTAATAAATATAGCCGTGTTGGTGTAAAAAAAGACGTACTGAAACTGCAACTCCAATTGGTAATACGTATACTGAATTAATGTTTCCAAGCCCACTACAAAATTTGTAATGGGCTTTCATAAAAATCCCTACAGTTTGCATTACTTCGCTCCCGCTGCAATCAGGATTTGTTCAATCTCGTTAAATCCTCGCTGTCTCGCATGTTGTAATGGTGTCACATTATTTTGATCCGGAATATTCACATCAGCACCATGCTCAATCAATAACTGAATTACCGTTTGCTGTGTTGGATTGCCGTTATTTAACACAATCGCCTCCATCAGCGCTGTCCATCCTAAATGATTCACATGATTGACGTCGATGTCGCTGTTACGCAACAACTCCTCGATGACCTCCACATAACCATGCTCTGCTGCTGGGATTAATGCGGTTCCTCCATATCGGTTCAAAATAGTAGGATCAGCACCAGCTTGAATCGTCATCTTTAATATATCCAGATAGCCTTCTGCTCCAGCATAAAGAAAGGGCGTATTTTGCCTATTGTCCTGTATATTGACATCGGCCCCAGCATTTATTAATAATTGTGCTGCCTCGACATTCTGATTATAGGTTGCAATCATCAAAGCTGTTCTGCTATTTGAATCTTGGACATTGATATCAACTTTTTGATCCAAAGCACGTTGTAACGCTTCCATATCTCCCATTTCGGCTGCTTTAAACAGTTCACTCTTCCAATTTGATTTCACCACTTCACTCTCCCCTTTATCAAGCTGTATTGCCTCTGATTCGTTGGAGGCACATCCTTGAAGCAAAAATGATAATGCGATCATAACCGTTTGTATTTTTTTCACCCCTTGCACCACACTCTCTTATTTATTGCTGTCTTCCTTATTTTAGTGTAAGTGGTAATGCTAAATATTCCATTAACCATTTCTTAAAAAAGTCTAAAAATTGGCCAAAAAAATACCTCGCCACATGGACGAGATATTTTGCTCTTAAACATTGAAACGATAGCCTGCTCCCCATACCGTTTCCAAAAACTTTGGCTGTGCGGGATCACGTTCAATTTTTTCACGTAGCTTGCGAATATGAACGGTAACGGTCGAAACATCTGCAGCTGATTCATAGCCCCAGTTTCGCTCATATAACTGCTCTTTACTTAATACTTGATTTGGGTGTTTAACAAAAAAAACGAGTAAATCAAATTCCTTTGTTGTAAAGGCAATTTCATCTCCATTGACAAAAACCTTTCTAGCAGATGTATCGATCGTAATGCCATGAATGGACATCGTATGGTTTGCTTGCTGATTCGTAGCGAGGCGCTCATACCTGGCTAAATGTGCCTTGACTCTTGCTACTAGCTCACTTGGACTAAAGGGCTTCGTAATATAATCATCTGCCCCTAGACCAAGGCCACGAATTTTATCAATATCCTCTTTTTTGGCTGAAACAAATAAAATGGGCATATTGTGCACTGCTCGAACTTGTTTACAAATATCAAAGCCATTCATCCCAGGCAGCATAATATCCAAAATGATTAAAGCATAATCACCTTTTAGTGCCTGCTTCAGGCCATCGTCTCCGTTATGCTGGATATCTACTGAAAAATCATTAATCTCTAAATAATCTCGTTGGAGCTCTGCTATGCTCACTTCATCTTCAATTAACAGAATTTTTTTCATGATGACTCCCCTTCTCCTCAGCCTTTTTCAATGAAATGAATATGCTCGTTCCCTTCGTTAATTCACTCTTCGCCCAAATGTCGCCGCCCATTTCAAGGACGATTTGTTTCGCAATCGCTAACCCTAAGCCACTACCTCCTGTTTGCGAATTACGGGAAGGCTCTGCACGGTAAAAACGATCAAAAATATGAGGTAACGCAGCAGGATCAATGCCCGTACCATTATCTGTTACCTGAATAATCGCATCCTCAGTTCGCTCGTGCAACGAAATAATAATTTGCTTATAGGATTTATCCATATATTTCTCACTATTGCTTAGTAAATTTGACAGGACACGTCTTAATTTATCACGATCAGCCATGGCCAAAAGAGGAGAACCTGCTGATATATATTGTAAATGAATGTCTCGTGCAATAAAATCAAAGCTCGCATCCTCTACATAATCATGCATATATTGCTGGAGATTGACGCTTTCCATTTGGAATGGAACCTTTTTTAAATCCAATTTAGAAAATAAGAACAGCTCATCAATTAATACATCCATATCCTTTGCTTTTGTATAGATGGTTGTTAAATATTTATCCATCTTCTCCTCTGTATTCGCCACGCCATCTTTAATGCCCTCTACATAGCCGATAATGGAAGTCATAGGCGTTTTTAAATCATGGGAAATATTCGATAATAGCTCTTTCCGATTTTCCTCATATTGAAGCTGAAGCTGGATTGATTCTTTTAGCTTAACTCTCATTTCCTCAAACGATCGATTCAACTGACCAATTTCATCATTGGAATGAGACGTAATTTCAAAATCTAAGTCGCCCGATTTAATGCGTTCAGCCCCATCCTTTAAAGCTGAGATTGGATTAATAATACTTCTTGAAACTAAATAATTTAATAAGCCAATAATCATCATAAATAGTACAAATAAGATTCCTAAAAGAATGGGCAACAGTTCACGCGTTACTTCCGCATGAGAACTAACCTCTCTTAAAACGAAAATACTTCCCTCGGTTTTATCTGGAAAATAAAAATCAAATTTTACATACGTATAAAAGGCTTGATTAATCATGATGGTATCACGTGAATTAATATTGGTCGCTTCAAAGCCAGGTAAGCTTTGAAGTAATAATTGTTCATGCTCTTTCTGCGTTGAATAAACAATTTGATGATCTTTTCGTACCACAATCTCAATCGAAGGTGCATTGATTTTTTCTAGCTGTTCGAGATCTAAAAGCTGCTGGGGATTATTTTTAGCTAGTAATTTTAAATCTAGAAAAGCGTTTTCTTCTACCGTCGTCAAAGGCTTTTGTACATAGGATTTTTTATAAAAATGCTCTATTGCTTTGATATCACCCGTAATCGCAAAGGAAAAAAGAAAAACGGCTGCAAGTAAAAGCGTGATAGCAATGATAATAACACCCACATAAGATAGTAAAAACCTCGTTTTAATTGACATCTACACTCCCCCAATAAGCTGAAACTACTAGCAATGTACCATACAAATCTTAAAACTTTATAAAATTGGGCTGAAAAATCTATAAACATTTTTGCAGCTTCAGTATAGTATTGCGTTCATATAAACGAAATAAACAAAAAAGATACGGCACAATCCTGTTGTACCGTATCCATTCGCATTATTTAGTTTCTTCTGCTCTTAACTTCTTCTTTGTTTGCCAGCCTATAATGATGAGCTCCATCAATACGACAGCGATCAAGGAGGCGCCAAATAACGGCATTATAATGCCTAAAATAACAAGGAAAATGATAAACGGCATGGACATTTTATGAGAAATTTGCGGTGGTGCAGAAAGCTCCCCTTTTTTTCTACGTAAAATCCATGTGCGAATGCCCCACATAATCACGGCTAAAAAGGCTAGACAAACCACTAAGTTTAGAATCTTATTAGGCCAGCCAAATAAGTGACCTTCATGTAAAGGAATGCCCCATGTAAAGAATTTAGCCAACATGCCATAATCAGCATAATTTACTTGATCGATAAACTTCCCACTATATTGATCGAAATACATCGTTGCTTCTGCTGAAGGCTTCACATCCAGACCTGTTACACCTGAATTACTCGCCTTCGCCACTGTATATACGCCCTCCTCATTTGACGGGTAAATAATCGAATAAGGTTTTGCGATATTCATGACATTGATTTCTTTTTCAAGATCAGCAATCGAAATTTGGCTGTCATTTGTATAACGGACAGCTCCGCCTCCATGATGCTGCGCATGTTCACCTTCTGATATAGGCGCCTCTAATTGTCGAGTGGCCCAAGGAATTTCAGAGACATCCGATGTTGGTGGCTTTTGCTGTAATAATGGGTAACCAAAAGTTGGACTTTCTGAAGCTATATTCACAAGAATCGACCCTTGAAAAGCAGACCATAATAGCCCTGTAGAAATAAACAGCACCATTGGAATTGTAATGATTGTCCCAACGAGTGCATGCAATCTCTTACTTTTTTGTCGTTTATTCTCTGCCTTTGGCTTCTTCAAAAGATTTCCTTTAAATGTCATATAAAGTCCTGACAATAATAAAAAGATTGTCCAGCATGCCGCTAGTTCCACTAAATAATTGACAAAAGTACCGCCAATAAATAGGGAGCTGTGTGTATTTCTCATAATATTAGAAAATGTATAATTCGCATCCTGACTACCAACCATTTGATTGTGATCATCTAAAAATACGTACTTCTGTTCTTTGCCATTTGATAAAGTTAAACGCGTATTATAAGGCTCTTCCAGCATAATAACTTTCGTAGTGGAGTAGCCTGCAAATGCCGCTTCCGCTTTTTCCACGGCTTCATCAATCGTTAAAACCTCTTCTTTATGGCTTTCGCCAAAGAAGTAATCATCATATAATCGATTTTCTACATCTGTGAAAAATAAATAGCCAATCCCGCTTAATGTGAGAGACAGCAGTAATGGTGTAATAAAAAGTGCTGCGAAAAAATGCAATCGCCAAAACCTTGAATAAAGCAGATTTTTCATATTTGATCTCCATTCTATTTATAAATAGCAAATTTATTATATAAAGTAAAAGTGAAATATGAATGAAGTCCTAAAGACAGTTTTATGACAAATAAATGTAATCCAATTGGTATTATGCTATTTAATAGACCAAAAATAATGATAGCCAAACCTGTTTTAACGCAAGTTTGGCTACCGATTTTCAGTAAGATTTATAGATTCATATTGACAAGAATTTTACATTGACTACGGTCTTTCGTTAATGCTTCAAAACCTTTTTCCACAATATCCTCTAAAGCGATTTGGCTTGTAATAACAGCTTGACCATCAATGACCCCACGAGCGAGTAGACGAATTACTTCGGGGAAAATATTAACATAAGCAAATGAGCCACTAATTTTCACTTCTGGAGAAACGACCGCATTTGGATTAAATTCTACTGGTCTTTCCCAGACGCTAACGATTTTAAATTCGCCGCCTGGATGTACCGCACTGACACCACTTGTAAACGTTGCCTGCACACCTGCTGCATCATATGCAACATCCACCCCACCCTTTGTTTTTTCACGAATAAACGCGACAGCATCTGTGTCAATTGGATTAATGACATAGGTTGCGCCTAATTCAAGTGCTTTTTGGCGTCGTTCATCAGAAACCTCCACGACAAAAATTTCACTTGCCCCCGCTGCCTTCACAGCCTGTAAGACTAATAAACCAATAGGACCTGCGCCAAAAATAGCTGCTGTATCGCCCAGCTTTAATTGACTTTGACGCACTGCATGAACGGCTACTGCTGTAGGTTCAACAAGTGCGCCTAGCTCTAGGCTCATATCATCCGGAAGGTGGTGAATATTTTCTTCCTGCACAATAGCATATTCAGCAAATCCACCTGAAATCGTATAACCATAGGATTGTCCACGTTTACATAAGTTAGTATACCCACGTCGACAATTATTACATTTACCACAAGGAATCGGTGGCTCCACTGCTACACGATCCCCTATTTTTATTTGAGTAACGCCTGCTGCGACCTCTACAACAACACCTGCAAATTCATGACCTAATACAGGTTGTGTACGAAATGCATAGGCACCCCCTACATATTCATGTAAATCACTACCACAAATTCCTGCAAATGCGACTTTTACTTTTACCATGCCTGGTTCTAGTGCTGGCAATTGTGCTTCCTCTACTCGAATATCTTGAATACCGTAAAATTTTGCTGCTTTCATTAGAATTACCTTCTTTTTATGATTTAGTTTGAAGACCGTATAACACAAAGTTGACTGCATGTTCTGCAATTTGTTCAGGTGTTGATTGTAAGGAAGAACGATTTAAAAATGGATTGTTCAAGGAGTACATTAACGTCCCCATAATAAAGTTCAGCGCAACGTCAAGCGACTCAAAGCGAATGGTCTGCTGCTCCTGACAAGCTAATAAAATCTTCCGAAGTTGCTCCCAGGAAGGTAAAAAAACATCTTTAAGCATCTCTAACCTAGGACTATTCATAACAATCTCTTGCTGTAAAATATCAATTAATTCATGCTCATGAATGCGATAAAGCACAAAGTTTCGGCAAAAGCTACGAAGTGCACCAAGTGAATCATGGATATCATAATGGGCATTCATAAAGGTGTGGCGTAGCGGTTCAAACAATGCATTAAATACATTTTCTTTGCCACCAAAATGATAGGAAACAAGCGCAAGTGACACATTTGCCTCATCACAAATTTGTCTCACCGTCGTCCCATCATAGCCTCTGGACGAAAACAACGACTTCGCGGCCTGTAAAATTTGATCCTTTACCTCTTTATTTTTTTCTTTTGATACGTTCTCTTTCTGATCGACTGTACTCACCTCTTTTTTGAACAAACGTTCAAAACAATTGTTCAACGAAATTTTACGCCTTCTCTTATTAATTGTCAAAGCATGCGCTTATTAAAAATGGCTACTTCGAAAAACGAAGTAGCCAAAACCATTCTATCCAAGTAATTCTTTTAAAACATTGGTATACGCTGCTAAAATGGATTGCTCATGTGCAGCATCATGCCCAACATATTGTTCAACAAGCTCCTTTAGAGGCTTTGCAGCATAAGGCTCTTGCATAATTTCAATTTTTAATAGGCTCTCATAATACTCAACAACTTGTGGATTCATGTGGACCGCTCCTTTAATGTTTTACATAAAAAAGACATCTTTCTCTTATTAGAAAGATGTCTACTATGACAAATACATGACATAATACGGTGATTGCCAGTTGGAAATAAGCTTTCTATTCAACATAGAAGCTACCTTTTTAGCAGTCATCGTACTATGAGCATGCAGGAGAATTTCTCTAGTCACACTCAACACCCCCTATCCGCGTAGGTTTTTTGGCTGTACTAGATAAAGGCAGGTCTCCTGGCTTATGTTCATCACACCTTTCACCTTCCCATTACGACACGTAACAGTGGCCTTTTGAAAAGTGCTCCCATTTACAGTTGCGGGACAGCGTCGGAATTACACCGATCTTCCCTTTTAAACAAATCCTAAAATCTGATTTGTACCTCTATCCTATTATTCCGTTTTTATTATTATACCATAAAGATTTGTGTGCACAGACCCGATCTTCATAAAATACTGTGATAGATGTAATGACTTGATCGGCACTTCCATTTACACTTAACTTTCTTCTATTTTATTACTATGTTACCATATAAAGAAACATAGATTTCAGGAGGAATACATATGAAACGCAATAAGACCGCAATACTACTGTTGAAAAGTTTACTCTTTATCTTACTTTTATCTGGCTGTAGTAAAGAAAATGAGACAGGCTTCGATGATCAATTTATCGCTGATTTAAAAGACTATATTCAAGTAGAAGCGAAATATAAAAACATAGAAGAAAATAATATAAATAACTTGAATAATTTATATGAATCACAAACATATTCAATGGCCCATTCCAGCGATGGAATAAAAAAGGCACTCTCACAACAGCAAGCATATTATGAAGATGCAATAGACTATTCACATAATAAAATAGACTTCAAACCTAAAACAAGCTCCCCAGAAGAAAAAGAACTCTATAATGCGATAATTGATTTTAAAGAAAAAAAAAGCTCTCATGACTTTCCAACTATTAGATTAGTCGATGCAACATACCAAATTGATAGAGTAAATGCTAAAGAAGAGTATGAGCAATCTTTACAGGAACTAAACAAATCATGGAATACTATCATATCCCTTTCAGAAAAGTATAATTTGAATCTTTTTGGAGCTGAAGAATAGCGAATATGTAGGTGTTGTATGAGTGACTATCCTTTGCTTTTGGGGGCTCTATCCCCCTTTTTTTAGTTCTATCCATACTTTGATGGTTATCCTTCTCTTTGCAGGCTCTATCCACTTCTTTTAATGGATTATCCTTCTCTTCGAAGGTGCTATCCTCCTGTTTGAGGGTTATCCTTTTCTTCAGGGGTTCTATCCTCCTCTTTTGATGGGTTATCCCTCTCTTTGCAGGTTTTATCCACTTCTTTTGATAGGTTATCCTTCTCTTCGAAGATTCTATCCTCCTGTTTGAGGGCTATCCCTCTCTTTGTAGGTTTTATCCACTTCTTTTGATAGATTATCCTGCACTTAGAAGGTTCTATCCCCCTGTTTGAGGGTTATCCTTCGCTTTGCAGGTTTTATCCACTTCTTTTGATGGATTATCCTGCACTTAGAAGGTTCTATCCCCCTGTTTGAGGGTTATCCTTCTCTTTGCAGGTTTTATCCACTTCTTTTGATAGGTTCTCCTTCTCTTCGAAGGTGCTATCCACCTCTTTGAGGGTTATCCTTTTCTTCAGGGGTTCTATCCTCCTCTTTTGATGGGTTATCCCTCTCTTTCCAGGTTTTATCCACCTCTTTTGATAGGTTATCCTGCACTTAGAAGATTCTATCCACCAGTTTGAAGGTTATCCTTCTCTTTGCAGGTTTTATCCACTTCTTTTGATGGATTATCCTGCACTTAGAAGGTTCTATCCACCTGTTTGAGGGTTATCCTTCTCTTTGCAGGTTTTATCCACTTCTTTTGATGGATTATCCTGCACTTAGAAGGTTCTATCCTCCTCTTTTGATGGGCTATCCCTCTCTTTGCAGGTTTTATCCACCTCTTTTGATGGGTTATCCTGCACTTAGAAGGTTCTATCCTCCTGTTTGAAGGTTATCCTTCTCTTTGCAGGTTTTATCCACCTCTTTTGATAGGTTATCCTTCTCTTCGAAGGTGCTATCCACCTCTTTTGATAGGTTATCCTTCTCTTCGAAGGTGCTATCCACCTCTTTTGATAGGTTATCCTTCTCTTCGAAGGTGCTATCCTCCTGTTTGAGGGTTATCCTGCACTTAGAAGGTTCTATCCACCTCTTTTGAGATTTTATCCATCACTTTTAATGGGCTTTCCTTCTGTTTGAAGGTTATCCTTCTCTTCGAAGATTCTATCCTCCTCTTTTGAAAAGTTATCCATCACTTTCCCATTGCTATCCGCCAACATTTTAAATATTCAAAAATTAAACTATACTTAAAGAAAAAGGGGGCATTATGAGATGATTATCGGTTTACATCATGTGCAAATTACCATTCCAAAAGGATCAGAGGAGCAGGGGAAAGCTTTTTATTGTCAGGTTTTAGGTTTGCAGGAATTGGAGAAGCCTGAGTCGCTGAAGGGACGAGGCGGATTCTGGTTACAGCTTGGTCAGCAGGAGGTTCATGTGGGCACGGAAGATGGCTTTGATCGCTTGACAACAAAGGCGCATATTGCGTATCAAGTAGAAGATATTGAGTACTGGAAGAGGAAACTAGCAGAACATCAAATAGACATACTGGATTCTGTGCCAATCCCTCATTATGAGCGATTTGAATTTCGAGATCCGTTTGGTAATCGCGCCGAAATGATTCAAAAATTAAGATAAACTGCCCCGCTATGGTGCTGCACCCCAAAAGTTAGAGTAAAAAACTTTTGGGGTGTTTTTTTATGGCAAAATATAGCGATGAATTTAAGTTAAAGGTTGTGAAAGAGTATTTAACAGGAAAAATAGGTCTTAAACGATTAGCTAAAAAATATTCCATTCCATCTACTACAGCAATTAGAACATGGGTAGCTGCCTACAAAGCATATGGGAATAATGGTATTAAACGAAAAAGAAGTAAGGAAGTCTATTCTGTTCAATTTAAAGTAGATGTATTACACTTTATGAAACAAACAGGTGCTTCCTATCAAGAGACAGCGATTCAATTTAAGATGAACAATCCACGTTTAATCGCTAAATGGAACCAAAAATTTCTGGAAGAAGGGATAGAGGGCCTGCAAGAAAAAGCAAAGGGGCGCCCATCTATGTCGAAAAAATCAAAACCAACTAAACAAGAAAAAGAAATGTCACGTGAGGAGCAGTTAGAACGTGAAAATGAACTGCTTCGTCTAGAGGTGGCATACTTAAAAAAGTTGAAGGCTTTTCGAGAGAACCCGGAAGCATTCCTCGGAAAGCACAAGCAGTCATTGCCTTTGAACTCAAAGAAGAAGGATTCCGATTAAAAGACATTTTAATGCGTGTAGATATTCCAGAAGCTACGTATCATTATCACATCAAGCAACTGCATCAGGAAGATCCAGATAAGGGATGGCAAACATTGATTTTAGAGACGTTTAAGAAACATGAAGGACGATATGGCTATCGTCGTATACATACGGAGTTAAAAGCGCAAGGCTACATCATTAATCACAAAAAAGTACAGCGCATTATGCAGGAATTAGATTTGAAATGTGAGAAATTCGTCCGCAAGTCGCGCTATAAATCGTATAAAGGTACGGTTGGAAAAGTGGCGAAAAATCGTTTAAATCGCCGTTTCTATACGCATTACGCCGTACAAAAAGTGGTGACAGACGTAACTGAATTCAAATGTACAGATGATGAAAAACTATATCTGAGCCCAATTATGGACTTATATAACGGAGAGGTTATTGGGTTCAGTATGTCTAAACGGCCTACAATGGATTTTGTGCTGGACTCATTGAAACAAGCCCTTCCAGTCATTCGAGAACGTGCAGAATATCGA
Source organism: Lysinibacillus sp. FSL L8-0126 (assembly GCF_038630385.1). Lineage (NCBI taxonomy): Bacteria > Bacillati > Bacillota > Bacilli > Caryophanales > Bacillaceae > Lysinibacillus > Lysinibacillus sp. FSL L8-0126. Next base: position 4,334,649 of record NZ_CP152028.1, read on the forward strand.
ACAACAATCCATTCAGATCAAGGCTGGCACTATCAACATAATAAATGGGTGAAAACATTAAAGCAGAACAAGATTTTCCAAAGCATGTCTCGCAAAGCAACGTGTGCAGACAATGCAGCAATGGAAAACTTCTTTGGCTTACTCAAACAAGAAATGTATTACGGGGAAGAATTAGTCTCATATGACGTGTTAAAAAAGAAAATTGAAAAATATATCCACTACTATAACAACGAACGTATTAAACAAAAATTGGCCGGCATGAGTCCGGTAAAATACCGAACTCATGCCAGCCAATTAGCTGCATAAATAAAAACTCTAACTTTAAGGGGTCACTACCTATTAGGGCAGTTTTTTCATGGAACTGTTCCATATTACATCTTGCTGAAACATTTGTAATAAAACTGTAAATTCCCTTGATAAAGCCTTTTATAGCAAGTGTTGAAGCCCTCCCTCTAGTTACCCTGGTAACATTTACCTCCCGGAAGCCCTCTATTTTCATGCTACGATTATTTCCATGGCAAAGCTATACAGGAGAAATTCTACTAGATGCTTCAGGAGGTTATAACAACATGAATAAACGATTTTTATCTACAACACTTGCCTTAACAATTGGCTTCAGTTCATTCGGAATGGTGCACACAGCCATCCAGCCGATACAGGTCGAGGCTGCTACAACAAATGCTCAAAACAACGCACAGGCTGTTGCAGCGAAAGCAGATCAACTCATTCAGACAGGGAAAAGCTTAATGGGTCAAGCGACATATAGCAATTCGGTTTACAAGTCTACATATCCATATAAATTTTCTTGTGCTTCATTTTTAATGTACATCTTTGAGAAAAATGGTGTAGACCTTGGGACATATAATGAAAATTATATGATTCAGCAAGGGACATATGTAGCAAGGAACCAATTACAAAAAGGCGATTTAGTGTTCTTTAAAAGTAAAAAAACAGGGACTGACCCCGATCATGTCGGCATGTATATCGGTGACAATAAAATCATCCACATGGCTGATTCCAAACAAAATATTGTCATTTCTGATTTAAACAGTAAGCCGTATTATACAGAAAACTATGTATCTGCACGTAGAGTATTGCCTACCCTACTATCAGCCAATCCTGCAACAAAAGGCGATAAAATTGTAGAGAATGCCCTGTCGTATAAAAACAAAGTAACAATTGGCACTTCAACAAGCGAGTCAAGCCTACGCTTCACAGCTCCAGCATTTGTTGATTTCATCTATCGTAAAAGTGGCGTGACACTCGGCGCTACTACGTTAAGCAATTTAATGAACCAAGGATCAACAGTGGCTCGTGCTAATTTGAGAAAGGGCGATTTAGTCTTCTTTAATAGTGTTAAAGGCTCTAAGACACCTTCGCTTGTAGGGATTTATGCGGGCGATCATCGAATCATCATTCCTAATTCAGACGGTGTGATGACAAGAGTGTTATTTGTAGATTATTATACTGAACATTATATTACAGCGAAGCGCGTTTTCTCTGATTCCAACTCATCTCCCAGTGTAAGTGCACCTTCAGCTAGTACTTCAGCCAATCAAATTATTGCAACAGCTACCGGGTTAACAAGCAAAGCAAAATTCGGCTATACGTACAACGAAAGTGCACTGACTTTTACAAGTGCTGGTTTTACGTACTATGTCTTTAAAAAGCATGGTATTGATTTAAAGGATAAGCTAGCAAGTAAGCAAGCTTTAGTAGGGACACGTATCCAAAAATCACAGCTTCAAAAAGGTGATTTACTGTTCTTCTCAACGAATAATGGTGGACAAGATATCACGCAAACTGGTATTTATTTAGGAAATAATCAATATATTAGTATGACTACTAATGGTATTGTGAAACAAAACATTTCTTCCACTTGGGCACAAAAGAATTTTGTAACAGCTCGACGTGTTTTAAAATAAGAATGGTTGGGTGTCTCAATGATGTTGAGACACCCTTTTTTGCTAGGATGAGTTTTTAAGCGTATTGGCAAATTCAATCATTGATCTACTCGACATCGGTCCTTTTATTAGGACAATTGTGTCTGCATCGAGCTTTAGTTTCAATAATTCTAAAACGCCTGTTACCTCTTTAAACGTATGAACCTCTGCGCTGGTTCCATCTTTTTGAGCTTGATCGGCAATCTTTTCCGCCCTTTTGCCGATGGTAATTAATGTATCAATCTTTCTTTCTGCTACCATGGAGCCAATTTCGCGATGGTATTTTTCTTCAAAATTACCTAATCGTTTAATATCCCCTAGAACGAGAATGACTTTCTTCTCTTTTCCTACCGTATCTAGCACTTTTAGAGCTGCCTCTACAGATGTCGGGTTATTTGTCCACGTATCATCAATAATCGTACTGTCACCAAGCCCTGTCGTAAATTCTAAATGTCTTGCCATCTGTTTAAACGTTCGTAACCCAGCTATAGCCTGACGAATTGTCAGCCCCATTTCACGACAAGCTGCAATCGCGGCTAATGCATTATAGACTTGATGCTCACCATAGCCAGGGACAAATACATTGTACGTGATAGCATCTACTTCTAAAGTAAACTTCATGCCCGTATTGGCAAACTCTACATTCGACGCTTTAAAATCTGCCGTCTCATGTAAACCAAACTTAATAATTTTCCCCTTAAACTTTTTCAGCGAAATTTTTTTGATGTTGGTATCATCGGCATTAATAATTAACGTACCATCTTCCTTAATGCCTTCCACAATTTCTGCCTTGGCCTTTATATAGCCTTCTAGGTTGAGACAGCCATCTAAATGATGCACACCAATATTTGTAATAATACCAATAGTCGGTTGATAGATCATACACTGATGTTTAATATTCCCTGTGTTGCCTAAACCTAATTCAAAGATAGCGGCTTGTGTTTTTTCTTCAATCCCCGTTAAATAAGGCAATGATTGCCTTGGCTCGTTTTTACTGCTAACGGATGCCTGCACTTGCCAATGCTTACTAGCGATATGTTTTAGCATCTCTTTTGTCGTTGTTTTACCACAAGTTCCTGTTAAAGCCACAACAGGAATTTGAAAAAGACCACGATAATACTCGATAAATGTCCAGTAGGCCTGTGCAACACTTTTCACTTGTAAAACGGTTGTATTAGCTAAAGCGCTTTTCAATTCTGTAGACGGTTTATCGGAGATGATTAAAGACGGTCCCTTCCGATCAACCTCTTGCCAGTTGATTTTATCGTTTCGACTAACAAACATGAGGGAATGACTTTTTGTTAGGTCATGCCGATTATAGTAAATGGCCTGCTGCACAGACCATTGTTCTGATCCATGAATGAGCTTTCCTTGTAGAACGGTTCTAAGTTTTTGCACACTAATGGGTTGCAAGTGTACTGCGCCTCCTCTCTTTATCAATCTTGTATATGACTTACTCCTTCTCTTGATTCAGCGTGTTATATTCTGATCAATTACTATACCTTATTAGAATGTTCTTCTATGTGGCACAGTCAATATCCTATATAGAAAGAAGCTGGCTAATCAGCAGGTGGGGTAGGTTTCAGCTTTAGCTCCGCTGCTAGTTTAGAAATCTGTTTGCTATACATATCTCCCTTTATGAGCACAATCGTATTGTCATCGACAATCTTCTGCAATAACGGATAGACGAGTGTACTATTTTTAAATGTATAGACAGACTCGCTAAATCCTAACTTGACTGCATGGTCAGCCATAATCCTTGCATGCTCCCCTATGGTAATCAAGACATCCACGCCAATGCGTTTTATTAATTCCCCCGCTTGCTCGTGAATAATATAACCCCATGAACCTAAGTCGGTAATCGTACCAATGACAGCAATCTTTTTCTTGCCATCTCCCAGCTCATTCAACACTTTTAAGGCTGCCTCCAAGGAAGTGGTTGTAATACTCCAGGTATCATCCAATAGCATGGAATGATTGATGCCCTCAAAAAGTTGTAATTGTTTTTTCAATTGACGGAATGATTGGAGTAGTTTGGCTGCGACTGGAATGGGCATTCCCATGTCATAGACGGCTGCGATGGCAGCAAGCGCATTATAGACCTGGTGTTCTCCAAATCCTGGCACAAGAATGTCATAGTTTTTTTTATTGTGCTGAAGAACGAATTTCATCCCTTTTTGATAGTAGTGGATATGACTTGCTCGAAAATCACAGGACTCATGCTTCCCTACTTTAAGCAAACGACCACGGAATCTAGAAATATCTAGCTTCTGCGTATTGCTATCTTCCGCATTAATAATTAATGTACCTTTGGGGTGAATGATATCTAGCATTTCTCCCTTTGCTTGTATATAGCCTTCTAATGTTTTGCAATAGTTTAAGTGGTGAGCTCCGATATTAGTAATAATCCCTATGGTCGGTTTAAAATATTTTCCCGCATTCGTGACATCTCCTGGCGAGCCAACTGCTGTTTCAAAGACGGCTGCCTCTGTTTCTTCCTCAATGCCCAATAAATATTGCAATGAAGCGGTTCTAGAATTACTGCTTAATGTCGTTGCTGTCACTTTCCGATCAGCAGAAAGAAGATGTTTAATCATCTCTTTTGTCGTTGTTTTACCTGAAGTACCTGTAATCGCTACAATCGGAATATGAAACTGATTGCGATAAAAATGAACAAATTTCCAATAGGCCTCTTCTGCATTCGCTACCTGTATCATAATGACTTGGTTTGGAATGTCATTTGGCCGATAAGCTCTATCGGTCACTAGCACTAGAGGAGAAAGCGGCTCAAGACTTTTCCAATTCACAATACGTTTACTTGTAAATAGTGCCGTATTGGACTTTTTCACTTGTTTTAATCGATAAGCCCCATGCTGAATCAGTACATCCTCTGACCCTTGCACTAGATAGCCTGCCGTAATCATTGCTAAATTTTTCACCGAAAGAGGCTTCATATCTTTTCTCCCTCCTTTCTTTTCTAGTATATGTAACCTCTTAAAAGTTGCTTGGATGTAGACAAGATACATAACTAGAAGAAAACTATTTCACTGCATATATATAAAGGTGATTAAGTATCTAAGTACCAATAGAAGGAGTGATATACCTGAAAGCCATTGTATTTATCGGTACAAACAAATCCGGGTCTAGTCGTGAAGCAACAAGAGCAGCAGAAAAACTAGGCTACTTCACAGTACTTTTCACAAATAATGAAAAACAACTTCAGCAGCGACGTGCCTACCCCGACATCCACAAAATGATACTCATTGATACTTTGAATATAGAGAGAATGAAAGAGGAAATTGATAAACTAGGGAAAACCGGATTAGAGATTAAAAGTATCGTTAGTTTTGTTGATCCATTTGTCCATGTTGCTTCTATGCTATGTGATGAATTTTGTCATAACTATGCATCCTCCACTGCTATTGAAATGATGGAGGATAAAGAGAAAACAAGAAATTTTTTAAAAGACCAACCATACTCACCAAAGTTTTCACTTCTGAAGCCCCAAGAACCTATTGCTAAAAATTTGACCTTCCCATTAATCGTAAAATCACCAAAATCAACAGGTTCAAAAGATGTATTATTAGCAACAGATGCAGAGCAACTTAATCATCACCTCAAAGCATTACGCAGTAAAAACCCCTACGAATCCATCATGATTGAAGAATATTTGGATGGTCCACAATATTTAGTAGAAGCGGTTGTGTACCAACAACAACCACATGTCATTGGCATTATTGAACAGGAAATTACGCAAGGAAAACGATTTATTATTACAGGCTACGGTGTTTTAGTTAAAGCTCCGCAAGACATCCAATCAGGAATCGAAGAGGTACTCCATTCCATTGTGAAGGCCTTTGATATCGAAAATGGAGCACTCCATTTAGAGCTTCGATTAACGCAAAATGGTTGGAAGCTTATCGAAATCAATCCACGGATTTCTGGTGGTGCCATGAACAATATGCTACAGGCAGCACTAGGATTTAGTTTAGTGGAAGAAACATTGAAACTATTACTTGGTGAACAGCCTAATCTCGAGCCAAGACATAAAAAATTTGTTTATACAAAATATGTTATTGTGGAAAGTAAAGGCATTTTAGAGAAGGTGATTGGCAAGGCAAGAGCGACAAGATCAACAGGTGTCGTAGAAGTGTATGTCAAACCGAGAAAAGGGACACTGCTAATGCCACCTTTATCGATGGGACATCGTTATGCTTATGTAATTGCAGAAGGGTCAACATTGAGGGAAGCTAGAAATCATGCAACAAATGCAGCAAAAGAAATTAAATTTATTTTGAGAGTTTGAAAAAAATATCCCGAATAATTGCCGCTTGCCAGTGGACAGTTACTCGGGCTTTTTTATCTTGATTTGACAGATATCATGAAAGAGAGACCTGCACGATGCAGGTCTGTTCATTATTCAATATGAAGTTGGACGCATTATTGTATCTGCACGGAAGCGAAGCGTCAGCCGCAATTACATCAGAGCATACTTCATTCTTCCTTAAACGTTTCGTCTAAAAATTTCACAGTTTCAAACATATTCGTTTTACTAGCACCTTTTACAAGAATGGTATCATGAGGCTCTACCAATGTTTCTAGTAGGACATGCAATTCGTCTTTATTGATAAAATGATGTACCTTGGATGGGTCCATGCCCTTCGCAATGGCGGCATTGCTCATTTCTTCCGTCCTAAAGCCATAGGTAATGAATTCATCAATGCCTACCTCGTAAATGTACTCCCCAACCTTTTTATATTCTTCCTCCCTCAAGACGCCGAGCTCTCGCATTTGTCCAATAATCGCTACTTTCCGTTCCTTCGCGATATTCGTTAGTACATCAATCGCAGCTCGAACCCCTTGTGGATGAGAGTGAACCGTATCATCAATGACCGTAATATCATCACGCAAGTTATAGATCGTTAAACGTCTTGGTGGTTTTTTAAAGTTGAGCCCCGCCTGAATTTCAAAGGGCGTGAACCCTAAAAGATCTGCCACTGCCACTGCATTGAGCGCATTGTAAACATGATGTTCCCCTAAAATTGGAATATACATTTCGATTTCTTCCCCATGTAGCTTCATTTTAAAGGACATGCCAATATCCTTATACTGCAAATCATAGGCACGATAATCGGCTTCTTTTTTAATACCCACCGTCAAGATTTTCCCTTTAAATTGCTCTGTCTCTAAGTATCTGGAATTGTCATCATCTTGATTGACAATGAGTAAGCCCTGCTGATCCATACCATGAATCAATTCGGATTTCGCCTTGGCAACGCCTCTTACATCCCCATCAAAGTTCCCCACATGCGCTAAGCCAATATTCGTTACAATACTAATATTCGGCTGAATTATACTACAGTGGTTGGTAATAATACCTGGGTAGGCCATACCATACTCTAATACGACAGCCTGATGTGTATCATTGATTTCTTCCTTATGCTTTTTCGTATGCTCAGTCGTATTCCAATAATCCTTCGACTCAAAAACATTCCACTTTTTCGATAAAATCGAGCCGACAAATGCCTTTGTTGTTGTTTTGCCTGCACTTCCCGTAATGGCAATAATCGGCAAGTTTTTCTTGTCAGCCTGTTGCTTACTTTTTTGTTGGACAATTTTCTTTTTTAGAGGTTTTTGATTTTTCGCAAGATACATCGCATAGCGGATGGAATGAATGACCACATCTAGCTCCAAGTAAAAGGCAGGAGGACAGCCTGGTCGCCAATTGACCTCATACATCCAAATTTTTTGCTGCTGATCTAGGCCAACATCAATCCCAATTTCATCAATCACTTCCCCAAACTTCACCATTTGAATTTCATCCAGGTGATGAGCTAGCGCTAAGGAGAAATGCTCCAGCATTCGCCGAATATTATAAGCCTCTTCCTTAAATTCCTGTTCTAAAAATGGATCTAAATAATTCGTATAGCCCCCATTATTAATATTCGGTATGATGGAACCATTTGGTGCAATTCGTGGGTACACTGTCGTCACTACCCATTTTCCTTCACCATTTTTCTGAACATGCAAACGGAAATCATAAACCTGACCCGACTTTGTGACCGATTGAATATAGGGCTGCATAATAAACGTACCAGACGCAAGCTGCTCCTTTATCAATGCATCTAATTGAGGCTTTGAATAAACCGTATTGGTGCTATCCTTTCGAACCTCGAAATGCTTAGTTCCCGCCTTCGTAATAAAATAAATGCCCTTCCCCTTACGTCCATCAATCGGCTTGAAGACAACCCGTTTATAATAATTAATGAACTTGTGAAATAAATCGACATCCTTTACAATTTCCGATGGAATCAAATACTGTTCAAATTCCTTTGCTTCCTTCAATCGCTTCATGACATTCCATTTATTCCCTATCGAATAGGTCGTAAATGGAATCTCTTCTTTTAAACGATCGATAATATCTTTAGAAACAGATAATTTCTCTGGGCTCCCCGCATTATAGATCACATCAGGAAAGGGCATCGTTTTTTCCTGCCACTCGCCATTCTCATAGATCTTTGCTTGAATGGAGCGTTTGGCAAAGTCAACACTTTTAGGGGTGAAGTAAAAAAACTGTGCCCCTTCTGCTTTCGCAACTGCTGCATAGGCATATGACTTGAGAACTGTAGTTGGATCAAGTCGATGATGCAGCATACCAATAATCGTCATAGTTAAACTTCCTTTCATTAGATTCTCTCTCTATTACATTCACTTTGTATCCCTCACATATAGACAGATGCTCTAGCTTTAGTAGTTTAATATGGCGCTACCATTTAGGCTCAATGATAAATTTCCCCTTCAACATGTCTGGCTTTAAGAGCTGAATCGCCGATATCCCACTAAGTTCAATCGATTTGTGCGTACTTGTTTTTTCTAACCTCACTACGTCAGCAATCGAATTGGTATCATTTCCTTCATAATCAAAAGCGCGCAACAACGACACTGTGCCACGGCAACGCTCTTTATCAATCGCCTCGATACGGAAATACTCCGTTTCAAATTGTTTCACTGTATCCATTAACCTTAAATGAGCGCCACTATGTGTAATTAAAAAAAATGGAATCGTATCACTACCGACTATTTTGACAAGTAGCTGACCGAAATATTTAGAATGAAAATTCATCATAATATCCTGAAGATCCTTCAAATCACTTAAAGCTTCGCATAAAAAGTGATTTCTTTTCTTCTCACTGTTCAAATTGTAGCCCCCTCTCTAGTTTGTATATGTCTGTTGGTCCATGTAAGTTGCCCTCTCGTTATAATATGTAGCGACAAAAAATATGACGACTTTTTCACACAGAAACTAAAAAAACCTCTACCATAGAATGGAGAGGCTTTCTTCATGAGATCATTGAGAGAAACATGTCAGCAGTTCTTGTACATTATTCGGTTCTAATGTATCCATTGTATGATGCCCTGTGCCGAATGGTAATTGCTTCGTAATAGCATTTGGGATAACCACTGTATAAAGGCCCGCCGCCACAGCTGCTTGTGCGCCATTCGGTGAATCCTCAATCGCTATCGCTTCCTTGCCCTTTACACCTAATTGTTTAAGCGCCTGCAAGTATAGCTCTGGATCAGGCTTAACATTTGTCACGGTGTCCGCGGTACAATAGCAATCAAAAAAATCTCGAATGCCAAGCTTATCAACATACTGATCAATCCATTGACGACTCGAGCTACTAGCAAGACCAATTTGTAAACCCGCTTCCTTTGCTTGCTGCAGCAGTGTTAATATACCCGGTCTGAGCGTTTCCTTTTCCATTAATTGTGCATGACTTTGTTGAATAGATGCTCGAAATGCCTCCACATCTAATTTGATGTGATGATGTGTAACAAGATATGTATAAGGATTAAAGGCTTGAAGATTTGTACCAAGGCATTTTGCATACATTTCCAACGATAACGCAACACCATAATGAGCATAGGCCTCCTTGAAAACGGTATACCACGCGGTTTCTGTATCAATAATCGTACCATCAAAATCAAAAATAATCGCTTTCAACATCCTACTTTCCCCCTTTGAACTAATCCAACGCTATCATACTTCTATACAGCATGTTATCCTCTGCTTTTACTGTTCTATCCGTTGCTTTTGCATTTCTATCTACCGCTTTTGTTGTTCTATCCGTTGCTTTTGCATTTCTATCTACCGCTTTTGTTGTTCTATCCGTTGCTTTTGCGTTTCTATCCATCACTTTTGTTGTTCTATCCATTACTTTTGCATTTCTATCCACCGCTTTCACTGTTCTATCCACCTTTTTTGCAACTCTATCCTTCTTTTCCTGCTATCCAGTACTTTGATAACTCTATCCACCTACTCCTGCAAACTATCCATCACCTTGTCACGTTTATCCCCTTGATTTAACAAAATCACGCCGCCAATGATGAGGGCTATGCCAAGTGCAGAGTAGAGATTAAACATGTCGTGCCAAATAATCATACCTACGAGAACGGTTAAAGCTGTCCCAACACCTGACCAAATAGCGTAGGCTAGGCTTAATGGCAATGTTTTTAGGCATAAGGATAAGCTATAAAATGAAATGCCATAGCCAAGTGCCACCGCTAAAGAGGGACCTAGCACGGTGAAGCCTTCAGAAAGCTTGAGCATAGTTGTCGCAAAAACCTCACTTATAATCGATAATGTTAAAAATAAATAGCCCTTCATGCTGTTCGCCTCCTAATGTCCACCTGCAAGATTGAGTACTACGACACCCAAAATAATACATAGAATCCCGATGACCTTCTTGCGATTAAATTGTTCCTTATAAAGGACAACCCCGACAATAGCCGTTAACGCTGTCCCTAAACCTGCCCATATGGCATAGGCTGTGCCGATAGGGATAACCTGTAATGTCAAGGCTAAACAATAAAATGCCGCTGCGTAGCCAACCACCACACCAACAGAGGTCCAAATGCGCGTGAAACCTTCTGTGCGCTTTAGCATGGAGCTTGCAAAAACCTCTGCTACAATGGCGATCAATAAAAAACTAAAAACCATCATTCTTGAAAATCCTTTCTAGTTCACTTCTATCTGTCATCTTCTTCCTCAACATACTCCAATAGATTGCGCTTTACGAATCGCCTTACCTTACCCGTTTTTTAAATTAGAGAGATTGACCATCACCTAGCTGCATTTTACGATCCGCTAGCATACGATCTAAGCGAATCATTATGGTCATGTTCTCACTTCCTAAGCTGTTGCATCATCAGATAGGGGAAATAGGTATGGAATGCATTAGCTATCAAGCTCAACACGATCACACAGTATCTAATTCTTGCTATTTTTTTACTATTAGCTAACGAAAATAGGATACCTTTTGTAAATTAGACAACAATCAATAAGACAATAGCTATGTATATTGTAGCAGTAAATAAAAGGGTCATGACATCTTTTTTGCATAATGCATATCCTTGCCTACCTAATCGGACAACAGCATTTCCAACCCTTTAAAATGAATAGAAGCCGCCATACTCCCCTTGGCTACTAATTGTTCTGATACCTTCATTGTTCCTACCAAAAGAATCGCAAGCATCGTCAAGCCAAAAATCAGCATCCCCTTTCCTTCCTTTTTTATCCCTATCAATAATTATCGATAAAAATAAAACCCTCTAATGCTAGAGGGCCTGGCTTTTATTTTAATAATCCTGTCTCTACTAAAAATGCTTTTGCTACGTCTGCTGCGAGCTTTCCTTCCACATTTACTTGATAATTCATTTCTCGCATTTCATCGTCTGTAATGTGGTTTGCTAGTTGATTTAATGCCTTTTCAATCTCTGGATAGTTTGTTAGCGTTCCTTTTCTTAGTAATGGTGCTCCTTGATAGGGTGGAAACAATGCTTGATCGTCCTCCAATACATGTAGCTTGTATTGACGAATTTCACTATCCGTTGAATAGGCATCCAGTAAATTGATATCGCCCGATTGTATCGCCTGATAGCGAAGCTTTGGCTCCATCGTCGCAAGTGTTGGAAACACAATCCCATAACGTTTTTGAATGCCAACATAGCCATCTTCACGGTCATTAAATTCTAATGTAAAGCCTGCTTTCACCTTCTGCTCTATCGCTTGCAGATCAGAAATTTTTTGCAATTGATACGTCTCCGCCAAATCCTGTGATACGGCCAATGCATACGTATTGTTATAGTTCATGGGGCTTAGCATGACCATATCAAATTGCGCCAGCATGCCATCTTTTGCCTGATGGTAAACATCCGCTTGGTTATGATTGATCGCTTCCTCTTTTAAAAATTCCGTAATAGCTGTGCCCGTAAATTCAGGGTAAATATCAATACTCCCCGATTTTAACGCATTGAATACAAACGAGGTTTTACCAAGCCCTGGCTTTAGCTGCACAGTTAAGTCCGTTTCCTGTTCAATCAATAATTTATACATATTGATGAGTATCTCAGGTTCAGAGCCTAGCTTTCCTGCTATCACGATTTCATCTTGTGGTTTATTACTAAATAGCGGGAAGAAAATAATGATGAATGCCGTCAAACTAACGAGACTCAATGTGGTCAATGTTTTTTTAAAGGACAGGGATTCTAATTTTTTGAGCAACACATCAAAAATCAATGCTAACATGGCTGCCGGTATAGCTCCTATTAAAATGAGGGCTGTATTATTACGGTCAATTCCAAGTAAAATGATGTCTCCTAATCCTCCAGCTCCAATTAAAGCAGCTAATGTGGCGGTCCCCACAATTAACACCATCGCTGTTCGAATACCTGCCATCATGACAGGCATGGCCAGTGGTAATTCTACTTTCAATAAACGCTTCGGTCTATTCATCCCCATGGCTAATGCCGCTTCCTTTAATGATGGATCGACTTCATTAATGCCCGTATAGGTGTTTCGCAAAATAGGCAATAGCGCATAGACGACTAACGCAATAATGGCGGGAACTTTCCCAATACCAAATAGAGGTATTAATAAGCCCAGTAAAGCTAAAGAAGGAATCGTTTGCAAAACGGCACTGATGCCGATGATACTTTCAGCTATTTTCTTTTTATTGGTTAAATAGATACCTAGAGGAATGGCAATGAGAACAGCAAAAAATAAAGCGATGAAGGATAGTTGGATATGTTCTAGCAATGCCGCTAGCAGTTGTGCCTTCCGTTCTTGAAACATCTCCATCACATTAGTCATGCGCAAGACCTCTTTCCTTTGAATCCTTTGCTAAATAGTGCAGCATAGAGGCTCTTGTCACCATACCGATGAGCTTGCCATCCTCCTCGACACCTAATAAGTCATGCTGGGCTAGCTTGTCAAAAATTGTCGCAAGTGAAGCATCCACAAGTATCGTATCCTGGAACTCGCTTGTTGTCATGATTGGTTGCATGATGGCATGGATAGTAAACGCATGCTCTACCTGATGCTTGCTACCAATAAACTGTTGTACAAAGTCATTGGCAGGGTTTTGTATCAATTCTTGTGGCGTACCTATTTGGACAATTTCGCCATCTTTCATAATACAGAGGCGATCCCCTAACTTCAGTGCCTCCTGCATATCATGTGAGACAAATACAATGGTTTTCCTTATCGTACGTTGCATCTCCAGTAAATCATCCTGGAGTTTTGTACGACTGATGGGGTCTAAGGCACTGAACGGCTCATCCATTAAGATAATCGATGGGTCAGCCGCTAAGGCACGAATAACGCCCACTCTTTGTTGTTCGCCACCTGATAACTCCTGTGGCTTACGCTGGCGATATTTTTCTGGTTCAAGCCCAACCATCTCCAGCAGTTCCTCCACACGCTTTTGAATTTTTGTTTTATGCCAATGTTTCAATTCTGGCACAATCGCAATATTTTCTTCAATCGTCATATGTGGAAACAGGGCGATCTGCTGTAATACATAACCGATACTCCAACGTAACTCATGGATATTATAGTCACTGATTCTTTTACCATTGATCCAAATCGTTCCTTCTGTTAATGGAATTAATCGATTAATCATCTTCAATAAAGTAGTTTTGCCACATCCACTAGGGCCGATAATGACAAAAAATTCACCCTTTTTAATTTCGACATTTAGAGCTTTGACAGCTGTATGGTCGTTATCATATTTTTTTGAGACATTGTCAAATGTAATCATCTGTCATCTCCTTTTAAATTTGCGAATGAAATGAGAATAAGTTCACTTCTATATTTCACCAACAACAGTTCTTTCAAACATGTGCAGGTAGGTTTGACTATTTCATTCTAAATACTTCGCCTTTTGGCACAAACGGTAGCTTGGCCCCTTGTGGCAATACGAAGGCGTGCTCTCTTTTTATGGTTAAACGATCACATTGACCATCCGTAATAATAAGGATAGGACCATCCTTTGGAAAATCCTGCGCTTCTTCTAGTAAACGGACACCAGGCTGTAGCACGGTGCCGCCTCTGCCTCTTACTTTCACTTTAGACAATAGCTCTTCAGGTGCTAGATAGCCTGCATCATAGGCAACGGCATCACAAAATATCACTCGTACAAGGGGAACATCTCTGGCAATACTATAGCTCGCGATTGTGCCGAGTGCTTTTCCTAGTAAGAGACGATCCATAGAGCCTGAGGTATCAATAAGGACTGCGAAAGTACGCCCATCTTCCTCTCCGCTTTGATGAACCCATCTTGGTCTAGCTATATCAGGTGTCAATGCTTGCCTTCTACTTGGACGGGCATATGTTCTCACTTTCTCTATCGGTTGAAACATCCGATCAAACCATTTGGCTAAGGCCACATCCCAAGCAATAGGTGGCTGTGCTAGACTACGAATTTCCTCAATGAGTCCTTGTGGTAAGTATCCTCTCTCCTGTGCCATATGATAGCTTAATCCTTGACTCAATGCTCTTCTATAAAAAGCATCCAAATCCACACCTGCCTTACCTTCCCAAAAGTCTGGTGGGTTCGTTTCAATCATATCTACTGTGCCTTGCCCTCGAAAGGTTCTTAATTTACGATACATCCTGATATCCGTAACAATGCGATCATAAATAGATTCTGCCGAGAGCCCTTTTAAGACTGGATCATATAGCCCACCAAATGCTGGCATCTCGCCAATTTTCATATCGATGAGCCAGCCATTGATGACATAATCACAAGCAACATTCCATAGATAGGGATCACGTCCTTGTCTGCGCGTAGCATGGCTTAACCCTGCATGCAGCAGTTCGTGTGCCATTAAAAAGCGCATTTCCTCATCGGTCATGCCTACAGCCGTATTCAAATAAATCTCCTTCGTTTCCACTGCGATGGCGGCAACAGAGATATCCATTCTTGTACAAACAAGTGGGTCTTCAATTATCGTAAAATCCGCAGCTAAAGCACCAAATAAGGGATATGAGCTCATAAACCAAGCCTTTGCGCGTTGTGCTTGTGTTACCCTCGTTGTTCCTCCAAATGTGGTCTCTACCCCACCTGCTACAAGAATGGCGCTTTGCACTGCTTTCGATAAACCTTCTGCAAATAACGCAGCGTAATTGCTAGCGCCTCTATAAAGAACATTCGTTTTATTTTGTGAAATAATAAAATCCACTTGTCCTGGCATTGTACTATAGCCTTTCAAATCGTCTGGCACACCTTCGCGTAAAAATCTGTCATACAATTTTTCCTCTGAGCTAAAAGCTTCAAAAAGCGGATTACTCATTTCTTTAGGTGCTTGACCAAATTTTAGCTCTGCTAAAAACTTTGTAATATAGCAGTCACAGGCGATATTCCACAGTTCCTGCTGCTCTTTTGGTTGATGATGATGTAAGCCAAGGTGTAGCAAACAATGCGCTATGACATAGGCCCATTCGTTGGGCTGTCCTTTTTTATCTTGATTAACACAGATGACACCCGCGCTTGTGACGTAAGCCCAATCCTTTTGTGGCATACTTTCATATTGCATGTACACAGCATGACATAACGCCTCGAACAAGGGATGTGTACAAACAATCTCATGCCCACGCGCGATCGCTTTCTCATTTTTCTGCTCCTGCTGTGATGCTTTCTTTTTTTTGGCCATATGTTAACCGTCCTTTTTGGCTACTAAACGTGGTAAATCCCGAATAACCTCCAGCATAAACCAAGCGGGTAAAGCTTCACCCTTTTGCTCTGACACAACCATCTGTGCAATTTCTAAGCTAATGGACGCTAAGTCCTTGATCAAATCTTTGGCACGAAAGGCTAATTGTCGTTGATTCCCCTTCAATGTCGTATGCTCGTTTGGAAGCTCCTTCAGTAACTGCGCACGGAAGGATTGCGCCATGAAATAAAGCAAATCTCTTTCTTCCGGTCGATCTGGCCAACGCAATTCACCATTGATAATTTTGGCTAGATCATATTTACTTTGCACTTGTTTGATAAAGGCTTTAAATTGACTGGCAATATGTGCAGATAGGCAGCTGCTTGCTAATAGATCGATTGTTTGTTCTGGCAAGCTATTGCCGTATGCATACAAGCAATCACTTAGCATATGCCATGAACGTGGTGTAGAGAATGGTTCCTCTGTTTTCGGCGGTTCGCTCCATAAATGGTCGGGACGCATTTGAATATACTCAATCACATAGGGATGTATTTCATGTGCATAGGCCCATTCAAGCCAATCTTTGTGCGATGCCCTTAGCTGAACATGGACCATACGATTGATTAATGCTGAGGACATCGGTTTAACAATCGCATTATCCTGAGCACGATTGCCTGCGCCAATGACAATCGTGCCCTCTGGCAACGTAAACTCTCCAATTCTGCATTCATGAATGAGACTATAAAAAGCTTTTTGTACTTCCTGTGAGCAAGCATTTAATTCATCTAAAAAAAGGCAATAAGGCTCATTTCGCGCAATCATTTTGGGTGGACAAAAAACACTGTAGCCATCCTTAATTTGCGGAACGCCAATGATATCCTCGGGTGCTAGCTGACTGCCCAATAACGAAACACAGGGCAAGCCTAATTCGCTAGCAAAATTTTCAACAATCGCTGATTTCCCTATGCCAGGCGCTCCCCAAATAAAGACAGGTCGTATCGTCGCTACATTCAGTAGAAAATCGTATAGTTGTTTTTGTGTAACACTAAAAATCGTATTCAATCAAAACTTCCTTTCAACTAATCATTTTAAAGGTTCATAATACCATTTTCTATTAAATTGTGCTTGTCTCTACCAATCTATGAAATTGACTGCCAATTACTCGCTGTGAGAAGATAAAAAAAAGCAATAGAGAGGTCGTGACGTATGCACAATGTCTATCAATTCATGGCGATTTCCCAACTAGCTGAAAGATTTCCAGCAGACTCTTGGTGGGCAAAGTTTTACAAGGATTTTAGTGAGGATGATCTAGTAGCGTACTATGAGGGCGATTTGACACTTCCCTCTCTTGATTTGGATTGGGGTATGCCTTTTCCACAGCAAGATAAGACCATTCTTATTTTCATCAATGGCCATTTAACCGTTGACATCCTATACAATTTAGAAACAGATGGTGCAATTGGGCTGATGGTGATGGGCAATTTAATGGCTAAAAATATAGCGGTCGGTGGTCAGGAAATCTATGTACATGGAAATCTGACGGTCGAGAATATTTTATGTGGCTCATACAATCATGGAGAAGCTATTGTTAACGGCAATCTTCAAGCAGCAACATTCGTTCAGGATGACGAGTATCGCATCAATGTAAATGGCCAGAGGTCGCTTCAGTGTATCGTAAATATTTGGCACGGAGACGGTATTTTTCAAGAACTCCCCATTCGTATTCAGGACATATTAATCGATGAAGTATTTTTAGACGAGGATGAAGATGAAGATGAGGTCGGCTTTTCATTCGCTTCACTGGTGCAAATTTTTAAAGAAGGACGTTCCGCACTCACTCATTTTACAAGCGTTCCTCAAAGGACGATAGCATCTTCTGTTTATTTCACGCACCATTCGATTAATGCGGAAAACATACTGAAACTGACTACATGTATTTTGATGACACCAGACAAGCCTTCTTTTGATTTGACGGAACAGGATGTTTATTTCATGATCCAGCGCGCACATACCAATGCTGATGGAGACAAACGCAATGATAGTGTTTATATGAAGACTTCTCAGTATCACTATTTTATTTGGCTTAATGAGGATCAATCCGTCTCCCTCTTGAGAAAAACACTAGAGGAAGAAGCTGAATGGTGGGATATTACAGAATCATCGCAGGCGCATTTAGTGGATATTCACGATCACTGGCTCATGCTTTTAACGTGCATCAATGTAGCAGAGCTTTACTTGCATACTATCGAGATACAATATGTACGACAAATTTTCCAGCAGTCAGCAATCCAAGAATTAGAAGAAGACCATGATGGTTTCTGGGATGGTTCCAAATGCTATAGTTTCCGTCAAGCCTATCTGAATGAGGATGGTGATAGGATACATGCTCGCATTGAAATTCAGACGCCTGACGAAGCGTATTATTTTTATACACTTGAAAATCAATCCTATGTTTCCCGTTATTATCAGCCTCCTCATTATTATGGTCTTCAAGAGCTATCTTATTTAAACACCAGAAAATGGGAAGCCTCCGAGCAATATTTTGAGAGATTCAAACAATTTATGTCCCAAAATTTTAAAGTATAAGTGAGCAATAACGAGGAACTAATTAGCACTGGTAGCGTTCTATTAATGATGAAATCTATTTATTTAGACTGCTCTTTATTTCTTTTAAACTCTCTGTAATAATGAGAGATAGCTAAACTTTTAATAGAAGGGAGGGAGATGTGGTCACGACCAACATCCAGCTACAATGAAATACGTGCTAAACTTTTTTAAAGGACTTATGATTACCATTGTTGTTATTTGTATTTCGTTTTATATGGTAACACAGTTATTGAATACGACTGACAGAGAAGAGCCTGTCGTCATTGATAATGGCCCAAGTGTGGAGGAGTTTATTGGTGAAATCGCCGAAACTGCTCGGGACCTTGGTGCTGATAATGACCTATACGCATCCGTCATGATTGCCCAAGCGATTCTAGAAAGTGAGCATGGTCAAAGTGGACTAGGTTCTGCACCCAATTATAATTTATTTGGCATGAAAGGCAGCTACCAAAATGATTCCGTAACACTCGAAACATCAGAGGATGATGGTTCTGGTAATCTTTCCACAATCATGGCTGCCTTCCGCAAATACCCTTCCTATGAGGCATCCATGCAAGATTATGTAAAGTTAATGCGTAATGGCGTTTCATGGAACAAGGATTTTTACGCGGGCGTTTTCAAAAGCAACACAAAAGTCTATACAGATGCGACGGCGTTTTTAACAGGCTCCTATGCTACTGATTCATCATACAGTGAAAAATTAAATGCACTAATTGCAAAATATGATCTACAACAATATGACACCCCTGTGAAAGATAAGAAAACGATTACGGTGGCTGATGGGGATTCACTTATGAAGATTGCAGAGGTCTATAATGTAAAGGTGACATCAATTAAACAATGGAATCAGCTGCGATCAGATCGCCTTGAAGCAGGCCAACAACTTAATATCTATCATTATTAATCCAAAACCCTCCGTACTCAGCCAACAAACAAGCGTATGGAGGGTTTCTTATAGTGGACGAAACCCTTTCTTTTGTCAAAACGTCTTTATGTAAAAATACGGAAAGGGTAGACATATCATGACGCGCATACAACTGCTCAGTGTTATCACCGTCAACTTAATCCTTTTGCCAGTCATGCAGCTAAGCTATAACCTATTTTTCATTACGACCATAGCTGAAAGTATGTTTCAACTGTTGCTATTTCCGCTACTTATCCTTTTGCTAAATTTAGCGCTTTGGTGTTGTCGACTCAAAATAGCATCCTCTATCCATTGGATCTTTATCTATGTCGGTCAAGGAACAGCTTTAGCCTGTTATTTTGTGTTGCATTATTGGCAATTAGAGCCCTATCCAGACATGCCTCCAGGTGAAGCAGCCTTTGATTTATGTATGATTACTTTTTTTATCGGTGTGTGGCAGCTAGTAGCGTTACTGCTTGTGAATGTTAGTACATTAGTTATCACCAAAATTGGGATGTCCTTAAAAAAACTGGATCGACTTAAATCTCATTGTTGATTGGACAGACATGTCATGGATTTTTCTCTTATAAAAACTCAAAGAGAAGCCTAAATATTTGGCTTCTCCTGAAAAAAAGTACCTACTGCTACTATCGTCGTAGCTAAATCCTGTCGAAAGAGCGGATGTTTTTCATCTAGACTATTAATGGTCACTTCATTGCCTCCTAGTGATGAGTGGATATAAAGCTGATCGCCCATATATAAAGCAATATGACCAGGGAAATAGATTAAATCACCCTTTTGCATCTGGTCTTGGTCTATTTTGACAATCGGAAAGCCCTCTACTATTTTGGCATCTCGAAAAATATAAACGCCATTGAACAGATAGGCCATTGAACATAAGCCAGAGCAATCAATCCCTAAAGGCGATTTACCACCCCATCGATAGGGTGCTGTTAAATAGCTAAGTGCCGTTTCCACAACGTTTTCTCGAAACTGTGCCTCCGATAATGCCTGAACTGAAATTTTCGGCTGCAGCCATTTTGTCCGAACATACCCTGTTTGTCCCGATACGAGTTGAATGGCCGACCATTCTTCTGGTACATCCTTTAAAGACATGACTTTGACGAACGAGCCCTTTACAAGCGTGAGTCGTTTAGTACTTTGGATACGTGGTTGCTGCAAAACATCTGCAAAGCTTTGACGAATGACATGCTGTGCTTCCCGTTGCCACGTGGAGGCGATTGCTGCATCTAACAGTAAATCTGTCTTCTGACAATAGCCTTCATAGCGATAGGCTGTTTGGACATATACCCAAGCTTCATTCACCTCTTTGAGAATATCTACTGTCATCCCATAAAGTACCTCATCGACTAATTCAGAAGCTGCATCTGGCTTGGCCTGTAAATTGGCAACCATTGCTGTCACGATAGCCTTCAACTGTGTCCCTCCTTTCCCTCCACCAACTGCGCATAAACAACCTTTGATAGACGACCGATTAGTTGGCGAGCCTGCTCATTATCCATCACGTTTGTCATAAAAACACCGATACTATAATCGATTGTGCTACTATAAACAATCCCGACATCATGATCGACCGTATCAAGCCCGCCTGTTTTATGTGCCAGCTTCACATCCTCCACAAGATAACGCTTTAAGGAGTCGTGCACACGCTGACGGCTTAAGATATCAATGACCAGTTGACTGTAAGGGGCTGTTAGTAGCTCTTGCCGATAGATACGCGTAAAAAGATGCGCCATATCCCGTGCTGACGTGCGATTGTCTATGCCCAGAGCTAGCCGTTCTACATCCATCATTTTTCGCTGTAACACCGTGTCCTGTAACCCAATATGCCGAAAATAGTCATTCAAAAAACTCATCCCTACTTCATCAATTAAGACATTCGTAGCTGTATTATCACTCGTAATAATCACCCACACAAGAAGGTCATATAAAGTGCTTTGGGTAAGCCGTTGCTCACTTATCACGCTAAAGTCCACCCAATCGTCTGGTGAAATCGGCAGCGAAGTATTAAGTGATAATTTGTTATGCTCTATATATGAGAGCAAGGCTATTAGAATTGGAACTTTTATGACACTGGCACTAGAAAATGCAGTCTCTAACTGATGACTCGTAAGCAATTGATTGGTTGTGAGATTGTGAACAAATAGATGTACGTTGTAAGGGGATTCCTGAACCATTTTTTCAATAATCTGCTCCATATAATACCTACTCAATCACATGGATTCGCTGGTTGTCCGCATCCATTGAGATCGTTCTTCCTAAAGGCAGCGACATCGTTGGTAAGCAATGACCACATGCCATTTCGGCTATAATTGGCTTACCTAGAGGCACTAGTATTTCTTGGAAAATCATGTGTAGTGATAAGCTATGCTCTGGCCTTTGCAGATTTTCAGGCCCACAATTAGTCCATGCTCCTAACAAAATACCTGCCGCGTCATCGAACTTCCCCGCCAGCTTTAATTGTGTCAACATACGATCGACCCGTTGTTGCGTTTCATCGACATCTTCTAAAAACAGAATTTTACCTCTTGTATCAATTTCATAGGGTGTGCCAAGTGACGCTGTAATCAATGTTAAATTACCACCAATTAGCTGACCTGTAGCATTCCCGCTGACAAGTGTTGACATGGGCTGGTTAGAGGGATTTTCTAAGTAGAACGACGTTTTGTCATTGTCCATAATCTGCTGCCTGAAGGATTGCCATGTGTAGTCGTCCATTTCCTGTCTAATAAATTCCGTGGATGGCATCGGGGTATGATACGTAACAAAGCCACATAGCTGTTGAAAGGCTATATGTAAGGCAGTCACATCACTATAGCCTGCAAATACTTTAGGATTTGCTCGAATCAGCTCAAAATCTAATTGTGCTAAAATCTTCGTCGCCCCATAGCCTCCACGTATACAAAAAATGCCGTCAATGGTCGGATCACCAAACATGCGATGGACATCTGCCGCCCGCACATCATCAGCACCTGCTAAATAACCATGCCTTGCGTGACAGGTCTCCCCAACGACCACCTTGAGCCCTAGCTTCTCAATACTCGCAATAGCAGGCTGCAGCTTTTCTGGTGGTGTTGCCCCAGAAGCACTAATAAGACCAATAGTGTCACCTTTTTTCAATGCCTTTGGACGAATCATGTTTTTCCCTCCATTTTCAGTGAAGTACGATAATGCGTTAGTTCCTCTTCATTGGCCAAAATAAAATGACCTTTCTCTACTTCAACAAATGAAGGAGGATTTTCCTCATAACGATGCTGTGACGGATCATACACTTCAACGATTTTCCCTCGTTCCTTATAGGGATTCGGCTCTGGTACTGCAGATAACAGTGCCTTTGTATAAGGATGCAGCGGATGAGTAAATAGCTTTTCTGTGTCTGCCAGCTCAACCATTTTCCCTTTATAAATGACCGCTGTCCGATCGGTAATAAAACGGACAATTGATAAATCATGGGCAATAAATAAATACGTTAAATGATTACGCTGTTGCAGACTAGCTAATAAATTCAATACTTGTGCTCGAATGGACACATCTAGGGCAGAGATAGGCTCATCTGCAATAATAAACTCGGGGTCCATCACTAAAGCACGAGCAATGCCAATACGCTGCCGTTGTCCTCCTGAAAACTCATGAGGAAAGCGGCTAGAGAACTCTGGCAGCAAGCCTACATTTAATAAAGCATTGCGAACCTTTTGCTGACGGTCTGCCTCATCCTTATATTTCTTTGAAGAGTATAATCCTTCCGAAATAATATAATCCACTTTTGCTCGCTCATTGAGGGAGGCCATCGGGTCCTGAAAAATCATTTGGATTTTCTGCGTAATTTCTCTATCCCACTCTTTCGAAATTTTGCCCTGTATACTTTTGCCATGATACAAAATTTGTCCTTCTGTCACCTCATTAATACGCATAATAGCCCGACCAATCGTTGTTTTCCCAGATCCTGATTCACC
Organism: Lysinibacillus sp. FSL L8-0126; assembly: GCF_038630385.1. Lineage (NCBI taxonomy): Bacteria > Bacillati > Bacillota > Bacilli > Caryophanales > Bacillaceae > Lysinibacillus > Lysinibacillus sp. FSL L8-0126. The sequence continues at coordinate 4,358,072 of NZ_CP152028.1, forward strand.
TACAATGCCAAATGTTTCACCTTTAAAAATATGAAAGCTGACATCATCAATCGCTGTAAATTTATGTTTCCCTTTACCAAATACGACGGATACATTTTGCACTTCTACTAGCACTTCTTTATCGGTCATTAGCATACTGCCTCCCTTCTACAAAAAATGCTTGTAAAGCGGCTGGCGGCTCTACTTTTGGTGCAAGTGGATCTAATAACCATGTGCGCGCATAGTGGGTGTCACTGACCTGAAAAAAAGGTGGACGCTCTACAAAGTCAATTTTTAATGCATATGGATTGCGTGGTGCAAAGGCATCACCCTTTATTTCCTGAAAAAGATTCGGTGGCGTGCCCTTAATTGAATATAATTGTTCCCCCTTTGAGCCAAGCTGAGGTAAGGAGGAAATGAGTGCCCACGTATAAGGATGCTTACTATTAAAGAAAATTTCATGCGTTTCCCCGACCTCAATGACATCACCCGCATACATCACGGCAATACGATCAGCCACCTTTGCGACAACGCCTAAATCATGCGTAATATAGACAATGGATAAGCCATATTTCTGCTGAAGATTCTTTAATAGTTGTAATATCTGAGCTTGAATGGTCACATCTAAAGCGGTTGTTGGTTCATCACAAATTAAAATATTCGGTTTACAGGCAATCGCAATAGCGATGACAATACGTTGGCGCATGCCTCCCGAAAATTCATGTGGGTATTGCTTATAGCGTTTTTTCACATCTGTAATACCTACATCTGTTAGCAACTTTAATGTTTCTTCATAGGCTTCCTTGCCTCTTAAGCCTTGATGCATGACGACACATTCCTCAATTTGCTTCCCAATGGTTTTGAGCGGATTCAACGATGTCATTGGGTCCTGCGTTACCATCGCAATTTCCTTACCTCGAATACGCAACCATTCTTGCTCTGTCGTAAACTGAGTTACATCCTGTGCATTGTAAATGATTCGTCCTTGCTGAATGCTGCCATTTTTATCTAGCAAGCCCATAATGGATTTCATCAGCACCGATTTTCCCGAACCTGATTCACCAACAATGGCTAAGCTTTCTCCCTTGTAAAGGTCGAGTGAAATATCGCGGATAGCTGTTAAGACACGACCCCGTAACGTAAACTGAATGATTAAATTTTGTATGACTAATATGCGCGATTTTTTCAATGTCACTTATTTCCTCTCCTTACACATGGTTTTTCGGATCTGCTGCATCTGCAAAAGAATTACCAATAATATAGAATGCTATCGTGATGACACTTAACACAATACTTGGAAAAATCAGCTGATAACGTAAATCTGGTGACATCATGAGTACGCGTCCTTCATTAATTAAATTTCCTAAGGACGGCTCGCTGATTGGTAGCCCTAAACCGATATATGTTAGAAATACTTCGGCTCCTATCGCAAAGGGAATAGCGAGGCTCATACGCAACATAATCACTGAAATCAAATATGGTAATAAATTTTTTAGGATAATACGATAATCAGGAGTGCCTAAACATTTTGAGGCTAGGTTGTATTCACGGTCACGTAAAATAACAATTTGATTGCGAATAAATCTCGCCATTTCCACCCATCCCGTTATACACATAGCTATAATGATCGTCGAAATACTTGGGCGTAAAATATAAGACATTAAAATGAGCACAATGGTTGTGGGGATATTATCGACAACATTATATAGCTGCGTTATCGATGCTTCTAATTTTCGTGAAAAGCCCCACAGTGTACCGATTGTAATACCGACTACTGCCTCTACCAAGGCTACGACACAGCCAATAAAGAGAGATGTTCTTGTGCCCGCCCAAATACGAGACCATAAATCCTGACCAATGGAATTCGTGCCAAACCAAAACTCTGCATTGGGGGTAATATTGCGTGCCTGCATCCCTGTTTGTTCATCCAAGTAAATTTCAGTTGGTGATTTTTGCGCTGGTAAATAAGGCTGGAGAATGGTGAAGCTGACAATAATAAACACTCCCACTAATAAAAAAACGGCTAGTCTATTTTTTAAAAAGGATTGCCATGTAGACCGCCAATAAGAGTAATTGGAATAGCCAGTTTCCTCTGCCTGTCTTGCGTCAACTTCAGCAAATTCAAACAATGTTTGACGGGACTTATTCGAAATATTATTGATTTCATCTGTATACATACCCATTAGCGCACACCCCCTCCCTTGCCTAATTTAATGCGTGGATCGACAAGTGCCATGGCAATGTCCCCTAAAATAAGTCCGATGATGCCAAGAGAAGAGAATACTAGCACTAAGCCTTGCACAATCGTATTATCCTGACGCTGAATGGCATCCACGAGTAAGCCCCCCATCCCTGGAATGGAATAGAGCGATTCGATATAAATAGAGCCTGTAATCGTAAATAGAATGGTGGCAGGTAAGTATTGTGCCATTGGAATAAAGGCATTTCGCAGTACATGCTGGAACATCAATGTCCGCTCCTTCACACCCTTCGCCCTTGCTAGCTTAATATAGTCCTTGTTCAGTTCATCTACCATATATCGTCGCATCCACATCGCATAGGAGGCTGTCGGCGCCAACGCCATGGAGGTAAGTGGCAAAATCCAAGTAATCGGCCTGTACGCATCAAACAGCATCGGTAATTGAAAGAGTTCCGTAATATACATTTGAATGACTAAGTAGTAGACTGCTGCTGGGACAGCAACGATAAAGACGATATAGCCTGTCCCTAGCCGATCTAGCCAACGCCCCTTACGATAGGCCATCAAAATCCCTAACGGCACACCAATGAGTAGCGATAAAGCTACTGCCCCCAAACCAAAGAGCAGAGAATACATAATTTTATCCGCAATAATCGTCACAACCGGTACATCCGTACGATAAGTGACCGATTTGCCTAAATCCCCTTGCAACAAATTTTTATAAAAATTTCCTAGCTGAACAAGCAATGGATCACGCAAGCCAAGATTTGTTAAATAAACTTCTTGCTGAGCCGGTGACATTTTATCGGCTGCCGCTCCTAAATATCCTTCCTCCGGCATTAATCGTAATAATGAAAAGACGATCGTGATGATAATAAAAAGGGTGAACACGGATTGTAAGAGACGTTTTCCTATATACTGCAACATGGCGCTATCCTCCTTTATCCAAAAGACTAAAGGAGATGCCGACTATTCTTTCGGTATCTCCTTTTCCTCTACGAAGCCATACTACTTTTCAGCATTCGCTAACGCTTCCGCACGTTCTTGCTCCCACTGCGCGAGCGCCTTTTTAAATTCTTCATTACTCATTGGCTTCTCCAGCACTTGCTGTCCTTTAAATTTCTCTGCCGTTACACCGAATGGCGAATATTGCGCCTCAAATGGATTTAATTTAGACGCCACATAGCCACTCCCCCCTACTGAATAAGGGATCACAAAGGCTTCATCAATTAAAAAGGCCTCTGCCTTTGCAAATAGCTCATAGCGTTTTGCGGCATCAATCGTTTCTTTCGCTTGATCCACAAGGTTTTGGTACGTCGTTTTGCCATTTGCCTCTTTATAGCCTTCTGCTAATTCTGGTTTATTGTAAGTACCGTCCACTGTGAATGGATCTGTATACGTAGAGGGATCTGCAAAGTCAGGACCCCAGTTCGCTTCTAAAAGCGCAAACTTGCCAGGACGACGCACCTCTGATAAGAAGCCTGTCGATGGACCAGCCTCTACAATAATGTCGACATAATCTGTCCCTAGTAATTTTTCAATCTGCTGTTCCATTACTTGAGAACGATTGGCCCAATCTGGACTGCCTGCATTATAGGGCATTAATACTTTTACAGGGAACGTGGCTTTACCTGCTAATGCTGTTTTCGCTTTTTCTTTGTACTCTAGAGCGAGCTCTTTATTGAAGGAATCTTCATTGGAAATGGTCGTAAGTGGCGCTAATTGGGTATAATCCACCCCTTCCACATCGACAAAGTTTTTCGGTGTAATAGTATTGCTCAGCAAATCTGCTGGATTATAAGGCTCAACCGTCAGCATTGCGGACACCCGATCCAGTGCATGGAATAAGGATTTACGGAAATCTTTATTATTGACTGCAACCTTCCAGTTATCTGGCTCATATTGGGCGTCAAATTGTGGATTAAAGTTAAGTGCATAGAAGTAGGTATAGAAGTTATTTTGTGTTTGACGAACCTGGGATTTTTTCTTCTCGTCTTTAAACCATTCATCAATAATAGAGGTTGGAATACTAGCAGAATCAATTTCTCCACGTAAAAATAGCTCTGGTGCCACTGTTGCCGCTTCTTTATTGTATTTATAGCGAATGCGATCAATCAGCACCTTGTCTTTATCCCAATATGACTCATTTTTCACAAGAACACGCTCATTTTGCGGTTCAAATTTATCTAAAAGATAAGCGCCATTATAAAGGAAATTTTCACGCGTCGTACCAAAATCCTTCCCTTTCTCGGCAATGAACTTGCCATTCACCGGGAAGAAACAAACATAGTTCAACATAGAAAGGAAATAGGGTGTCGGGGCTTCTAAAGTATATTCTACTGTATGTTCATCTAGCGCCTTTATGCCAACCTCCTTGAAATCAGCCAACTCGCCGTTATAGAAGGCCTCCCCATTTTTTACGACCGTCGCAATCCAAGACGTCGATGATTCATTTTTAGCATCAAGCACATAATGTAAGCCATCCACAAAGTCTTGTGCCACAACATCTGCATAGTCCTTCCCCTCATGTGTGACCCATTTAGCATCATCACGTAGCTTGAACGTCCAAACAGTAGCATCCTCATTAGCAGACCATTCCTTCGCCAATCCTGGCTGAACGACTCCATATTGATCGTATTCTATGAGTCCATCCACCATATTTGCGGCCACCGCAAATTCATTTGTTTCAGACGTCTTTAAATAATTTAACGTTTTAATTTCTCCCGAATACACAACACGATATTCCGATGCCTTTTCACTCGATGATTCATCATTGCAGGCTACACAAAACAATACGACCAGACATATGAACAGCAACCAAGACTTTCTCACAAGCATCCCCCTAATCATCTTTTTATAATGAAAATCCTATTGCAAGGACGGATGCACCTTCAATAGGATCTTTCAAACATAAGCTAGGTCCTTCTAAATCGACCCACTATCGATGAAATGCACAACGATTCCATGCTCGTTGTCACGGTAATGAGATAAATTTGTAGGTTCTATCAAATCAAACATATTGGACAGCGTGTCCCACTGCTTTTTGACTACATCTTTGAGTGGTGGCTTCGCTGGAATGAGCGATTTTGCCTTGTTGTGATCGGGGCAAGCGCTTTACTGAGCAAATTCTTCACTCGGGTGAGCGCCTCTCCTCTTTCTGAGCGAGGTCATCGCTTCGATGAGCGCTTTTCACCTTTCCATGAGTAAGGCTTTTCCTGAATGAGCACTCTATTCCTATTTTGGAACGAAGCTATCACTATTGATCATTCATTGATAAAGCAAGCTCAGTAGCATCATGTTAAAAATTGTAAAATACGAAGCACCTCATAAAAATCATCGGTGATAAACTCTACGGTATTATGTGGTTTGAATGTGGCATTTGGATAGAAAGAATTGCGATAAGCTCGTGTATGGTCTCGATAAATAATCTCCACCACAAAGCGTTCTGGTAACGCTACCTGCAAATCAGCACGTGGCACTTTCATTGCAGACTCTACCAGACGTTTGGTTTCCATAATGGTTAGCTGTGGGCTGACACTAATCGTTGCATTTCCGATGCCTTCCTTTGTGGCAAATGTAATCATATGTTCATTCAAGGCCTGTATTTCCTCTGTTAGCCCCACATCCCCACTAACGAAGGATACAGGAACATCATGTAAAGCCGCCGCATACGTATTGATTAAAAATTCGCTTGCATAATGACCATTAATTTTGACGTCGGCATATGTGCAAAGTGTATGGGCAAGTGGGTTGCGCTCACTTCCTCCTTTACTGTGATAGCCAATAAAAATGGCACGGTCAAAGCTTTGATCAAGACCTGCCACCATACACATTGGATCATATGTCCAGCCACGGATGACTTTACAATTGATGGGTAAATTGGAAATATCGAGATTGCGAGCAGAATCATGGGCATCCTTTAATAAAATTTCTGTGGCGCCTCCTGCTATCGCTCCTTCAATGGCTGCTTCTACTTCTCGTGTCATTTGTCTTTGGAAAAACAGATAGTCCGGTGCGTTTAACTCGGTCTCACTCCATGATGTTGTACCTGTAATCCCTTCAATATCTGCGCTAATATAAACCTTCATAGAAATCGCAACTCCTTTACATTATGATTTTGTATTGTTGCGTGTACTGCTCCATAATGGGCTACCTGTGCTTGCACACGTCTTGCCCATGCCACATTGTGATAATCGTAATGCCACCATTCCTCTGCATAATTCGTGAATCCAGCAAGTGACAAGCAGTTGTACAGCAGACGCCGATGCTGACAGGCCAGCGGATTTTCCTTCAAGTGCTGTTCAAAATAACGTGTCGCAGATTTTTCATGCATTTCGTCAAAAGCTGTACCAAGATCCAACGCTTTACCATGGACATCAGCCAGCGTGACATCAATTGCACCACCTGTTAAATGTGGGGCGAATTCTTCACTTGGCAAAGCTACATATTTTTTCGTAGCCTGCACAAGCTCCTGTGATGTTGCCTGTGGCATTTGTTGTGCTAATTGCTTTGAAAAATGGGTAAACAAATATTGCTGTACTTGAAACGGACGATACCCATCATAAAGTAAGAGACTATATTCCTGTGGTAATAACGTTAACGCCTGCTGCAAACGCTTATAGACCCCTTCTCGCACATAAATAACTTGCAAACTATCAGGAATCTGTTGCTGATAGTAGATAGGCTCCATGAATAGTCTCGGATGTGTAGCTGTGACCCGGATAAGCGGCTCACCGTTTTCACGAACAAACGGAGATAGAGGTGGATTCCTATTTACAGCTGCCGCTATTGGTTGAAATAGGTTGATGATATTGGCACACCTCCTTAATTTTTAGATAATTCAGTTTTTTTAAAATGAATGTTATCATATCTCTCTAGCATTGACTAGATAAAAAAGGAATAATTACAATATAATAGTTTTTCTCCTATAATGATTCATATTCCAGCAAAACACTGTCGAAAAATCACTTTTGTCCTCTAGTTAAGGATTTTATTCATCACATTGCTCGCTCATGCTAACGAGGTACAAAAAAAGCTATCGAAACATGGATGATGTCTCAATAGCTTTAATCGTTATGCCTTATGAAAAGCGTAAGCTTCCACTGTATGGCCATTGCGCCCCGTTGTAGTCTGGGCCTGAGATAATGAATTAAGTATCGCTTCCTCTGTCGCTTCAGCTGCGGCGGCAAACAACTGATTCATGATGGGGTGATCCTCACGTAGCTGTGTTCTTGTTTCCATCAGCTGATCTGTCGTATGAGGAATACTGTGTGCCGTTGTAAAACCAATGACTACATCCCCACTACCATGTGAAAAGTGACTACCTGTCCGACCGAGACCGATACCACAGCGTTTAATGACGCGCAGCAATTGGCGGCTACTCAACGGGGCATCCGTTGCAAGAATAATAAGTATTGAACCATCCGTAGGAGATAATGTTGATTGGCTTTGCCTATTGGAAGCGTTGTAACGCTCGGCTAAAAACTCAGTGCTTTGGCCAAAATTACTGAGAACTAGACAGCCAACTGTATAGCTAATTTCCTGTTGTTCAACTTTAACAAGGCGAGAAGACGAACCAATCCCCCCTTTATAGCCAAAACACATCATGCCTTTCCCTGCTCCAACGGCTCCTTCCTGTGCTATATCCGTAGAGGCTTGACGAATGGCTGCTATTGCATGTTCTGGTGTCACGGGACACGCTCGAATCGAATTTAAATAACTATCATTACATTCGCCTACAACAAGATTAATCGTTCCTGTTATGAGCCCAATATCTTCATTCAAGTCCAACATATAGCTTAATATTCCTTGTGTAACGGCTGGCACGCCAAAGGTATTCGTTAACATAATAGGTGATTCGATCACACCAAGCTCATTGACTTGCACAAGTCCCGTTGTTTTTCCGAAACCATTTAACACATAGCTTGCCGCCGTTACCTTTTGCTGAAATAAATTACCACCATGCGGTAAAATGGCTGTGACTCCTGTACACGCATAAGCACCGTCCTGATCTAATGGCTCATCCAATGTGACATGTCCCACCTGAACTCCCGCTACATCGGTCATACAGTTTTTTGGTCCAACTGGTAACTTGCCAATCTTGATGCCCATTTGTCGTACCTTGCCTGGCATATTACAACTCCTCCTGAATCGCCATGGACACCGCAGTTTGTGCATGAATGGCTGCTGTATCAAACACTGGCACACTAATATCCTCCTGCTGAATCAATAAACCAATCTCCGTACAGCCTAAAATCACTCCTTGTGCCCCCGCTTGCACAAGCTCCTCAACAACTTGGATATAGTACGATTTGGCGTCTTGCTTAATGATACCTAAACACAGTTCTTCATAAATAATCCGATTTACTTCCATTCGTTCGTGGCTGTCTGGCACAATAACCTCAATACCAAAGCCCTCCACTCTTGCTTTATAAAACGCCTGCTCCATCGTATACTTCGTGCCAAGAAGGGCTATTTTCTGTAGACCTGCCTCTTTAATTTGTCTAGCCGTTGCATCCGCAATATGTAAAATCGGGATGATAATCGCTTCCTCTATAATATCAATGACCTTATGCATCGTATTCGTACAAATAATAACGAAATCTGCACCTGCACGCTCAAGTGATTGCGCTGCTTGTGCCAGAACATTCCCCGCTTTGTCCCACTCTCCTTTCGCTTGAAAATGCTCAATTTGTTGGAAATCCACACTATATAAAATACATTTGGCAGAATGTAAGCCTCCTAGTCGCTGTTTGACCTGCTCATTCATGAGCCTGTAATAGGCAGCGGAGGATTCCCAGCTCATCCCACCAATTAAGCCGATTGTTTTCATCAACATCACACTCCTTTTCTATTATTATACGCATAACTCGCAATAAAATAAGAGAATTTTCCAAATTCAATGCTTTATCTCCCTATCGAATATGACAGAAAAATAGTATTTAAAGCAACTCTATCCATTTAAATATTTTTAAATAGCAAAATATTATGATTATTTCTATTATTTTAGAAATGTTGATTTATTATAAAAAAACAGTGTAGACTAAAGCGTATTGTGAAAGGAGGACAACTTATGGAATGGATTTCAAGTATTGTAAATAGTGGAAATAATATTTTATGGACATATATCCTAATTATTTTATTGATCGTAGCAGGACTATATTTTTCATTTGGTACGAAGTTTGTACAAATTCGTCTGTTTCCTGAAATGTTTCGTTTAATTGTAGAAAAAAGAGAGGGCGAATCAGGTGTATCACCGTTCCAGGCTTTTACTATTAGTGCTGCTTCACGTGTCGGCACGGGGAATATTACAGGTGTTGCCTTAGCCATTGGTGTAGGAGGACCAGGTGCTGTTTTTTGGATGTGGATCATCGCTATTTTAGGGATGGCTACTGCCTTCATTGAAAGTACCTTAGCACAGGTTTATAAAGTGAAGGATGGTAATACCTTCCGGGGTGGACCTGCCTACTACATGGAAAAAGCGTTAGGTCAACGAAAGCTAGGAATTATTTTTAGTATTTTATTAACATTTAGCTTTGGGTTTATTTTTAATGCTGTACAGTCCAATACAATTGCCACGTCAGTTGGAGAAGCATTTGATATCAAACCAGCGATCATTGGGATAATACTTGTCGCCTTAACAGCCTTAATTATTTTTGGCGGTGTTCATAGAATTGTGAAGGTGACGCAAATTCTTGTACCTGTCATGGCGATTTTCTATTTACTTGTAGCCCTTTTCGTTGTAGTGACAAATTTCTCGGAAATCCCGCATGTTTTTAACTTAATTTTCACGCATGCATTTGGCCTACAGGAAGCTGCTGGTGGTGCAATTGGGGCGGCTATTATGCAAGGTGTCCGTCGTGGTTTATTTTCCAACGAGGCTGGTATGGGGAGTGTACCTAATGCGGCGGCAACTGCCAATACCTCACACCCTGCCAAACAAGGGCTAGTACAAAGCTTAGGTGTCTTTTTTGATACGATCATGATTTGTACAGCGACTGCCTTTATCATTATTTTAGCTGGCTTATATGATAAAGGCGAAAGTGACGGCATTATCTTGACGCAAAATTCTTTAGCTGTCCAAGTTGGGGACTGGGCTCCTTACTTTATTGCTATCGCCATCATCTTCTTTGCCTTCAGTTCGATCATTGGAAACTATTATTATGGTGAATCCAATATTGAGTTTATGGATGCGCATAAAGGTTGGATGTTTAGCTATCGTATATTAGTGTTAGCTATGGTCATGTTTGGCTCTGTAGCTCAGGTACAGCTTGTATGGAATTTAGCTGACCTATTTATGGGTCTAATGGCGCTCATCAATATAGCCATTATTATTATTCTCGGTAAAATTGCCTTCCTTGTATTAGACGACTTTACACAGCAACGTAAAGCTGGTAAAAATCCTGTCTTTTATGCAAAATCAATTCCAACCTTAAAAAATACAGACTGTTGGGAAGAAGATCGATAAACAGCTAACGCCACTCCTTTTGATAGGAGTGGCGTTTGTGCTTTAATATTTAAATTGACTAATCAGTTGCTTTAATTCATCCGCCATATGTGCGAGTGCTTGTGCCGAGGCATTGATTTCTTCCATTGAGGCTAATTGTTCCTCTGTTGATGCCGCTACATCCTCGGATGCAGAAGCATTGCCTTTTGCAGAGAATGCCAAATCTTCTGTTACGGCTGCCACCTCTTGAACACCTGCTGACATTTGCTCAGAGGCTGAAGAGACTTCCTCCATTTTAGGTGTAATTTCATTCATGCTTGCCATAATGACTTGGAATTTTGCAATGGCTTCATCCGAAATATGCAGACCACTTTGCACATCCTCCGTTACCTTCGCCATAATACTGACAGATTGCTCCGTCTCTTGCTGAATACCTCGAATAAGCTCAAATATTTGTTTGGCCGATTCTTGTGATTGTTCTGCTAGCTTGCGAACCTCATCTGCCACAACGGCAAACCCTTTCCCATGCTCACCTGCTCTTGCCGCCTCAATAGCTGCATTTAATGCAAGTAAGTTCGTTTGATCGGCAATGCTCGTAATGACATCTAAGATGGACGTAATTTGCTGAGATCGTTCATGCAAGGTTTGAATTTTCGCATTGGAATCTGCTACAGATAAATGAATGGATTGCATTTGATCCTTCGTATTCTGCACAGCTTGTCCACCCTCATCTGCTTGTGATGTTGCATGCTGCGAAAGGTCTGTCACAGCAGAGGATATTTCGGCAATATGCAAAATAGCTGTTGAAAGCTCATGCAGTGATTCTGCATTTTTATTGGCACTGATCGTTTGCGAATCAGCACTTGAGGCAACATCCTGAATAGAAATCGCCACTTTTTCCGTTGCAATGCTTGTTTGATTCGCGTTGGCTGTTAGCTCCTCTGCTGACGAAGCCACTTCCTCTGCATTTTGCTCAATTTTTTGAATAAGTGTCCGTAAGCTTTCTTGCATATCATTAAAGGCTTGTCCTAATTGACCAATCTCATCCTTCGACGTAACCGTCACCGTTTCTGTCAAATCGCCTTTACTGATCGTCACAGCACTATCCTTTAAAGCTTTAATTGGCTTTAACACAGCCCTCATAACAAAATAAAAGACAATCGTACTAATAACAATAGCCGCAATCAGCACTAAAATCGTATGGTATAAAATTTTAGATGCCGATTCATCAATTTCTTTGGCAAAAATGGTCCCTGTGATTTTCCAATCAGTCAGTTCATTTGTTGTATAGAACAGGATTCGGTTATCACCGTCAAAGACATATTTATAGGTACCAGAAGGATTTTCGTACATTTGATCGAGGAAGCTTTCTTTTAGTTTTCCTCCAGCTTCAAGCGTAGGGTGTGAGATAACCATATTTTCTTCACCAAAAATAGAAGGATAACCATTTTTCCCGATTCGAATGGAATCTGCAATTTTTTGAAGGTCTGTCAGTTTAATATCAATAGCCACAACCCCAGCATGATCCTTAATCTGTTTGGCAACCGTCACAACCATATCGCCAGTTCCTGCATCTTTATAAGGATTTGTGATTAACGTTTCTCCTTTGAGGGCTGTTGCCTCTTTATACCAATCTCGATCTAGTGGATTATAGTCTGCATCATTTAATTTTGGCTCTTGTGTAAAGGAGCCATCGTTCATGCCAATATAAATACTTAGCACATCTGGATTTAGCTCTACATACTGATGCAAATTCGTCTCAATAGAGGCTTGGGATTGCTGATATTTTCCTGCATCTAATTCACTGCTAAATACATTGATATCATCCATTTTTTCGCTAATGGTTTTATCAATAAGCTTATTTAAAATGCCCACACTTTCATTGGCACTAAATAATATTTCTTCTTCTATTGAGTCTTTTGCAGATAAATAAGATAAACTCCCAACAGAAATGACAGGAATTAGTAATACTAGCGCAAATAAAGTATAAAGCTTGCCCTTAAAACTGCTAAATAGTTTCTTCATATATCAATCTCCTTTTGATTCTTGTCGTGAAAAAATAGCAAGCTATTTTCCACAGTATTTCCCTCTCTTTATCTGCTTCACATTTCTCCCAAAGCTTTTATCGGATGAAATATTATTTTTCAAACATATTTTTGAATTTCTTATTATTCAGGCTTTGCAGACAACTAGAAAACCCCTGTAAATATACAGAGGTAGTGTTTCGTTAATATTTAAATGACTGTATAGACTCTTGCAAATCTATCGCCATTTTCGCTAGATGTGTAGAGGAAGCTGCTACCTCCTCCATTGCTGCATTTTGTTCTTCTGAAGAGGCTGCAACACTTTGTACATGGCGACTCGATTTCATTGAGACTTCACTAATATAATCAATTTCTTTGACTAACTTTTCTACATCCTGATGAATAGTCCGAATGGCTGTTGTCACTATCTCAGTTTGTGCTTGTACATCATTAATGGCATCATCAATCTGTATAAAATTATCTCTTGCCACATTGACCTTTTCACGTCCTACATGGACCGAATCATTGCTATTGACCATATCCTCTTCAATGACTCTCGTGCTATCGGTAATTTGTGCCACTACTTTTTCAATGTCCCCCGCTGCAAGATTGGACTCATCTGCTAGCTTGCGTACTTCCTCTGCAACAACCGCAAAGCCTTTGCCATGTTCACCGCTTCTTGCCGCTTCAATCGAGGCATTGATTGCCAGTAAATTAGTTTGTGTCGCAATACTTTTAATGACATTCACGGCTTTTACAATCGCCGCTGTATTGTCATCTAAATCTTGCACACGGGTATTTAACTCGCTTGTATTGGCAGAAATTTCATTCATTTGTTCCGTCACATCATGCACAGAAGAACGCCCTATACTCGCCATATTTTTCGTTTCGACGGTTGCATGATTCACGTTATGGATACTTGTAGAAATATCATTCATTTTCTTTAAAATATGAGCTGATAAATTCCGTACATCGCTTGTTAAAGTGTCCTGCTGGTCAATTCCTTGTGCAATATCGTGAATAGATTCCGTCACCACTTCTGTCGCCTGTGTAACCTCCATGCTACTAGCCGTCAGTTGTTCTGATGTGGCTGCAACTTGTTCGGAGGAGTTGCCTACTTGTTTCATCATCAGTCGAAGCTTTTGTGACATACTATTAAAGGACTCGGCCAAATGGGCGAATTCATCCTTGGTTTTAAATTGTAAATGCGTGTGCAAATTCCCTTCAGAGAATTTATCCATTTCTATTACTGTTTGCTGAATGTTTTTAGCGATTCGTCTCCCAAATACTGTGGCAATGATGATACTAACAATCAAAGAAATAACGGCTAGTATTGTAATTTCTACCCCGCTTCTTTCTCCTTCTTGCTTGGTTGCTTCAATATGAGCTTGCATCTCTTCCTGTTGAGCCGTTGCCATCGTCTTACCAAAGACAACTAACTTCAGAGAACCTTCACCTAAAATTGGCAATGCTTGCTGTTGGGCTTGTTGATGATCTCCTCGTTGATAAAGTGGCACTATCTGCCCATCTATCGCCTTTTCCCAATCGGCTAGTTGCTGTAAAAACTGCTCAAACTCTTCATTGCTATCGCCTTTTTCTTGGAGACGATTAATCGACGTATGTAAGGTCTCGCGGATTTCATGGTGGTTGTTAAGCATTTCTTCCTTGCCATATAATATATACCCACGAATAGCTGCATTTGCTCGAACTGTTTGGAACGAGATATCTTGATATAAATGAATAAATTCTGTCTTGTCTTCAATTTCTGCTAGAGTCTGATTATTATGATTCAAGTAGTATAATGCAATACCTGAAATAAGCAGTAGGAAGACGAGTACAATGCCAAAAGCAATTTGTAGTTTTCGTTCCACAGTTAGTCTCATATGATTCCCTCAATTCTACTATAATCATATTGAGTATAGCCTACCTAAACCTATTAACCTATATAATATGTATCTATCCTCATAAATTATCGCTAAAATTTAACAAAAATAAGAACTCCACGCTCAATCTATTGACAATAATATCCACTATATCGCTAGTTTAAATAGGTAGAAAGCATTTGGAAACCGTAGAGGTAAACCCAAAAGAGAGGGAGCAACAGAACCATTTTAAGAAAAAGCCCTCTTTTTTCAACATATTCTCGAATGCCTGAAGTAAGCATAATAGCACTTAGTAACAATAAGCTATGCTGAGCCCCATAGATCTGCAAAGAAAATGTAATAACGAATGGCAAGGCGGCTGGAAAAATAAAATCTGCTAACGGTCTCTTGCTCTTCGCTTTGTTTAAATATATGGGAGGAGCCGTTTCTTTTTCTATCGATTTAGCCCCTGTAAGTTTCTTTGCTAGCATAAAGGCTAGACTGAAAAATATAATTGTATACACAATAAATAATAGAAACGGCATTCTACTTTCTTCATTCAACAAATGAAAATAATCCACCATATCTTGTGCCTTTAGTTCATAATACTGCATCGTTTTCTGATCCATTAGGAATAATCGTTCATCCTTGCTAATCACCTTCACGGCCATTTCCTTGCCATTATAAAGACGTATATATAAGTCGCTTACCGTAGTAGCATTAGCTGGTCGACTAACCGGATTTTTTGGGGACTGTAATGCTTGTTGGAGATGTTCCTTGTCTTTCACCTCATAACGGTTGATGTAGAACACTTGCTTTAATGGATACAAATATTGCTCCTTGCTATCACTTCCAGACAAATACCAAGCCTCTTGAATTGTTTGAAATTCACTATGATGCAGGGATACTAGCTCCTCTCGCTGCCTTTCATTGTAACTGAAAAGTAGAAGTGTACTTATACTAAGAATAATGCCTAGTAACAGTGTATAAATATGGCCTCCCTTGTGCATCCCTACGCCTCCTTTACAGACTTTTATATATAGTAATTATTGTAATATACGGTTTACACTCCCAATAAGTTTCATCTATACTAATAATAGAGGTGAAGCAAATATGAGTAAACCAGCATTATACGTACATTTAGTCATTGGACCTGATTGTGATTTCGAATCCATGGCCATCAGAGCGGCACTAGAATCCTTTGATGCACGGGTGACAATTCATTTAATCGGAAGACCAAATGATTTGATTGATGTCTTGTCTGGAGAGGATCTGCCAAGCAAAATGGACTATCTTATTTTAAACTTCCACGGTAATGAGGGACGCTTTTGTTTACCCGAGTTAGGCGAAGATGTATATGAAGACAATGAACCTAAAAGTATCTACTTTGAACGACAGGATGTCCTATCCTATTGTCAGCTACAGGATGTCAAGGTGATAGCAGCTGGCTGTACATTAGGCTGGCAACAGCTAGCGACAGCCTTTTTAGAAAGTGGCTGTCACTCCTATTTAGCACCCGATGATTATATAGAAGGTAACGCAAATCTCATGTTTCTTATTCGCTTTTTCTATGAGATCATCACGAATCAAAGAAATCAGCAGGAAGCATTCGAACTCGCCCAAGCTATTGATGCAGAAACGACCATGTACAAGCTATATTTAACATAAAAAGATCGTAGCACATGTTATTGGCTACGATCTTTCTTTAGTTAACGTTGCTGTTTATCTAGCATGGATTCTGTAAAAGCCTGTGACTGTCCTTTTGGAATACTAAGCGTTTGCCAAGCAGAGCCCTTAACTTGTTTCGCAATATAAATAATTTGACCGACATGCTGTGCATAATGCGCCATCTGTCTTTCAATGGCATCAATGACTGCTAGCTGCTCTCCTCTAATTGTGACATATCGCTGCAAATCAGATTCTGTTAAACTCGCTAAGGCGTCTAAAAACACTTGCCAACCCTTTTCCCAAGCTACGAGCATGGCCTCTTTCGTGTGAAGACTATCCATAAACTCATCATCTCGATTACGTGTAGACTTCTCACCATCCGTCGTTAAAAAATCTGTCCAGCGTGAAATCATATTGCCACTAACATGCTTCACAATAACTGCGATACTATTGGATTCCTCATTATACGCCCAATGTAACTGTGCCTCTTCTAATTGGGCAAGCGCCTTATCCCCCTGCTCTTTCACATTGTTAAATCTTTTTTGAACAACTTGTAAATAAGTGTGTGCGATTGTCATGATTGTACCCATCCCCTCTTTTCTATCATTCTATAATAGTTCAAAGGGATTGTCTCATCTGCGCTTTACTAATCGCCAAGAATAAACGTCCTTACGATGGTCGCCATTTTTTCTTGGACTTCTTGTGGGTCGCCATCTAATTGATAACCAATATGATAGACATAGCCGTTATAGTACGTATAAAATTCATTGGCATTTGTAGTCATTTGAAAGATGCGCTTATCTGTTTCATCGTAATTATAGTAAATGTAAACAAAACCTCGATCTGGTGTCATCTCCCGATAATATAAAGGATTCATAAAATTTAAACCTACATTTGAAACTTTAATCCCTAAAGTTTCCTCAATATCTTTCGATTTAATATATGTTGATAAGGGATTACGATTTACATTTGTCACTGAGAAATTAATGTATTGTAGATCCCTGCCAGTGGAGGATTTTTCTTTATAGCTAAATTGAAATTGCGTTTGTTGACTGCCATCATCCATTTTGGATGATACCGCATAGACCTCCTGAATATTTGGTTGAAATGGCAACTCTTCCGGTGTAGTAAGATGAACGACATTGCCCAGTGAGGTTGCTACTGATTGCATAGCCACGAAACCCTGAAGTGGTGCATAATATTTGATATTTTTTGCCTGACTTAAAAAATTGGCTAGCGGGAAAAACTGACTGTATGTTGTATCTGTTCCTTCCACTTCTGTTTGAAACAAATCCGTAAAAGGAGGTTTTTCTTCTTCATTCATTACCTGTGTCGTCAGTTGATTAGACGGTTTGGCTGCTTGCCAGGCAATGAAAAATAAAATAGAGCATGTCATCATGATGGTAACTGCACGATACGTCCACTTTGGTTTGGACGGATAAGGCTCTTGCTGAATTTGTTGGCGAACCTTATGTATGATTGCTTCTTTATGTGCTGAAACATCTTGTAACGCCTGCATTGTATGCTTATCCATGGAAAAGTACCTCCCATTCAATATGTTGCAAATCTATTTTTAATAGCTCCTTCCCCTTCTTTAAACGAGATTTCACAGTACCTTCAGGAATTGTAAGTAATTCCGCAATCTCTTTAATCGTCATCTCCTCTAAATAAAAATAAACGATTGCTTCGCGTTGCTTGATTGGTAAGCGTAAAATCGCTTCATCTAGTAAGGCTTGCTCATCTTGACGAATCAGTGTGTCCTGTAAGACCATTTTTTGCTTTGTAAAAAATCTATGCTGCAATGTAATTTTTCTGTATGCCCAGCTTTTTAAGTAATCCTTACATTTATTGATTGTCATGCGGGCAAGATATGCTTTCATCTCCCCTCTCTCTTCATAATCCTTTTGATGATAAAATTTAATAAATACGTCCTGCACAATATCTTCGGCTATTTGTAAATCCTTCGTATAGTAATAAGCAATTCGAAACATTTGCTCCGTATGTATAGCCATTAGCTGCTCTAATTTTTCGTTATCTGACATGTGATTTCCCTCCTTCCACACTATAAACGATTCCCAACCAGAAAAAGATTATTTTTCCAGCTTAAAATGACATAAAAAAACCGCCTCTAAAATTCGAGACGGTTTATTGCTTCTTTATAAATTTTCATCAATATATGTTTCGATATCGGAAGCTATCGTATCAATTGGTACATCTTCAATGTTTTCAGCAAAGCCATTATACATTTTGACCATTACACCATCTTTGTCCACTAAGAAAAATTGATTGCCATGAATGACTTGGTCACTGTTAGGGTCGTTTTTCACTAATATCTTTGTATTTTTCACTGCAAACTGTTCAATATATTTTTGTGAATAGCCTGTCAGAAGATTCCACTTAGATTCATCTGGCACATTGTATTTACTGATATAATTAGCTAACACTTCTGGTTTATCAACGTCTGGATCTACTGAAAAGGCAACGATGTGATAATCCTCTACTCCTTTTTTCTGGAGCTTTTCCTGCACTTGTGCCATGTTCAATGACATCGGCGGGCAAATCGATATACAGTTCGTGAAAATATACATGCCGATCCAAGGCTTACCTTTTAAACTTTCGAGCGAAACGGTTTCACCACGTTGATTAATATGTTCAAAATCGGGTATTTCGAGGCTGTAGTCTGCTTTAAATTTTGAATTTCCACATGCGCCAAGCACAGATGCACAGGCTAAAAGTAGAACTAGCCCTATTAACTTACGTTTCATGTCAACACTCTCCCTAACCTACACTACCCTCATCCTACCGTAGGTTGTAAACGTTGACAAGAACTTCTACGTGACAGCTTTCGTACATCTTTGTGAAATAAATTTCATTTTAACGAAACGAGCGCCGCATGAATCGCATCAAGCTTTACTTCGACACGGTGCAATAAATAAAATGACACTAAAATCGGAAAACCGATATCGGATATCATGTTCAGCCACGGTTCCATTTGTCTCCCCCTCTCTCCTACAGTAAAACAGGTCTTTGCGGTTTCATTGCAAAGACCTGTTTTGAATTATTCTGTTGCTACATCAAATTCTGTTACTTGGCGATCTACCATGCGTGCACCCTTGATGGAAGATAAAGCACCAGTCTGACCAGCAAAGACATTTTTAGCAAGGATCGTTGTCATAGCCTGCTGAATTTCAGCCGCTGTGATATGCGGCTTTGGTGCATCAATTGTAAGTGTTGTCGTTTTCCCATCAGTCGTTGCAAAGAGTAACTCTAAAACTTGTGTCATGTTTGATTCCTCCTTAAGATAACTCGTTTGTTTCTTGCTTGACAATACTAGCCAATGTCTGTGATGAAAGACTAGCAATGACGTGTGCAACCGCTACTAAGTCGCCCTCATTATGCGAGGGGCTAATATTTCGATATGATTTTGTGATGAATATTGGTTCATTTTGTTCATCATAGCCCGTCACATACTTAAGACGCAGTGTTGCATTTAAAAAGTGAACGTCTACCATCGAGTCTCACCTCCCTTCTGCACACTATATAATGGCGAATTGCTAAAAAAGGGACATTATAGGATGAATTTTTTTTCGGAAGCTCTTATAATAGAATGAGAGAAGGCAAAGAGGTGAACGATTTGTTACAAGGTTGGTTTTTATGGTTTATTTTATTTTGGGTTGTCGTCCTCATTTCATTGATGGCTATTGGCGGATTCTTCATGTTCCGAAAATTTTTAAAGGCACTCCCTAAACAAGATGGAAAATCAGATTTAGATTGGCAAGAATATTATTTAGATAGAACGATTCACTTATGGGGACAAGCTGAAAAAGACTTACTCTATGAGCTAGTAAGCCCTGTACCTGAGCTCTTTAGACAAGTAGCAAAGGAAAAAATTGCAGGAAAAATTGGCGAGCTCGCATTAGAAGAAAAAGCTGCTGCCATCAATAATGACCTTATTATTCGTGGATATATCCAGGCCACACCAAAACGCGATCACAAATTTTTACGCAAAAAATTAGAACAAATGCACATTGACATCGCCCCCTACGAACATTTATTTGATTAAAAAAACGCTGCACGAAGCTATGTGCAGCGTTTTTTCTTATTTATAATGTGGGTGTTCGTGGCTATCCGCTGCTTTTGAAAGGCTATCCTTCGCTTTTGAGCTTCTATCCACGCTCTAGGTTCTATCCTCTTCTTTCGCAAAGCTATCCTTCGTTTTCCTCATTCTATCCGCTACTTTTGCTGTTTTATCCACCACTTCTGAGCTTCTATCCACGCTCTAGGTTCTATCCTCTTCTTTCGCAAAGCTATCCTTCGCTTTCCTCATTCTATCCGCTACTTTTGCTGTTTTATCCACCACTTCTGAGCTTCTATCCACGCTCTAGGTTCTATCCTCTTCTTTCGCAAAGCTATCCTTCGCTTTCCTCATTCTATCCGCTACTTTTGCTGTTTTATCCACCACTTCTGAGCTTCTATCCACGCTCTAGGTTCTATCCTCTTCTTTCGCAAAGCTATCCTTCGCTTTCCTCATTCTATCCGCTACTTTTGCTGTTTTATCCACCACTTCTGAGCTTCTATCCACGCTTCAAAATTCTATCCTCTTCTTTTAAGCTTCTATCCACACTTTTGCTGTTCAAGCACAAAAAAACTACACTAGCTTCTGCACTAGTGTAGTTTTGGGATTGTTTTTTTGACTCTTTTAAACTGGATCAGCATAGCGATTCGCCAAGGTAATAGCATGGCGAAGGCTAGTATCCAGAACATACCTGCTAATTCACCGACATCGATGGAACTACTTAAAATCATTTTCGCTATGACTCGGAATATTAACAGACCGAATAAAATAAAAACGAAGGCTTTGGAACGTTTTAAATAGATGTCTCGTCCCTTTACTTCAAATTTCGAAGTAGCAATTAAGATTGTCGAGAACAACATGCCCACCGCGGCTGCTTCTAAAATTTGCATGGCTGGCACGCGGAATTGCTCAAATAAAAACATGAGTGCACCAGAAGACATGGCAATTGGTGGGATAATAATTTTCTTCTCATTTGTCGGCTTTTTGGAAGCTCTCATTCGTATGATCATCACAAAGCCGCCCATAAGAATGGCCATGATAGTTGACCCTATAACATAATAGTGAGAAGGGATACTGCTCAACATAAAAATCCTCCTCTAATGTCTAATTAGCAATTTTGTCCAAGTAATTGATCGGCGACAGCCTTTAATCTTTCTGGCTCGAAAGGTTTTGTGATAAAATCCTTGGCGCCGCTTTCAATCGCTTCTACGATTAATTTTTGCTGACCTAATGCTGTCACCATAATAATTTTTGCATTTGGAAATTCTGGGACGATTTTTTTTACTGCCGCAATACCGGTCATAACGGGCATCGTTACATCCATTGTGACTAAATCTGGTTGTAAATCACGATACATCGCCACAGCTTCTTTGCCATTTGCTGCTTTACCGACTACCTCATAACCCCATTCTGAAAACATATTACTGATTGCAACACGCATGAATAGCGTATCATCCACTACTAAAACTGTAGGCACATGTTCATCTCCCTCCGCGTTAAAGTTCGGTATGCCTTTTAGTTTAACAAATTAAAAGCCTGTAAATCCACCGAAAATAGGCTGTAAAACGCGGGTAATATACGTTAAGCCGTCAAAGAATAATAAAATCCCCACGGCAATCATGACATAACCACCGATTTTCACAATTTTTTGGCTGTGTGTACGAATCCATGTCATACGTGAAATAAAGAAAGATAGCACGAAGAATGGAATCGCAAATCCTAAATAATACGCAAGCATATAGCTAAAGCCCGCACCAGGATTTGTACTAGCTAACATAATAATAGACGCAAGGATTGGTCCCGTACATGGTGTCCAACCTGCCGCAAAGGCAATACCAATTAAGACAGATCCAAAATAGCCAGACGGTCTATTTTTAAATTGGAACTTTCGATCCTTCATTAAGAAGTCTACTTGCAATAATCCGACAATCATTAAACCGAATACTACAATTAAAATAGCGCCAACCTGTCGTAATAAAGTTTGATAATTTAGGAAAAACTCCGCCGCAAATGAAGCGCTTAGTCCAATAATGATAAAGATAATTGAAAATCCTAGTAAAAAGAATAATGTGTGGAAAATGGCACGTTTTTGAAGCATGCCTTTTTCTGATTTTAGCTCATCTAGTGTCATACCCGTTATGTACGATAAAAATGCTGGATATAGTGGAAGAGTACATGGTGAAATAAAACTTAAAAACCCTGCACCAAAAGCTAAAAATACGTTAATATCAGATCCCATATTTTTTAATCGCTCCTTACAGTTACTGCATTCATCGTACCAAAAAAAAGGCTAAAAAGCGTCCTTTCTGTTTGTGAACGTTTCATGGCAAAATAATGAGGTTTTTAAGAAGTTCCATCAAGCTCCTTCTGCATTATGCCCTCCTCTTGATTTTCTGTCAACATAATCCGCCATTCTTCTACCCTATTATAGAGGTTATCGCTCACTCCTTTCCTCTAGCCTTGACATTGTCGATTGCTTGCCGTTATTGTTGAAAGAGGCTTTAGTAGTGAAACCCTCATAATTATTGTAAGAAACTATTCAGACGAACAGATTCATCATAACACCAAGTCATCAGATGACCATATTATAAGGTAACATTAACAATATTATTATCTTACATTTCGACAAGTATCCCCTACTCCACAAAGTGTTCATGTTAACCATGAGTATATGACTACTTTTCATGTATAATATTGATAACCGATGTGCAATGGATCGAAAAAAAGAGGTGTAGCCCTTGAAATTAAGAAAAATTAAACCAAAAAAGATCTATGAAGAAGTATCCGAAATCCTGCATGAAAAAATCAGGGCTGGTGTCCTAAAACCAGGCGATCGACTGGACTCTGTAGAACAGCTTGCCGAACAATTACAAGTGAGTCGATCCGCCGTTCGAGAAGCGCTTTCTGCATTAAAAGCTATGGGGTTAATTGAAATCAAGCAAGGCTCTGGAACTTTTGTCAAAAGTGTACCAGCCAAGCAACTTGATTTTCCTTTATCCACTGCCATGTTAACAAATAAACAGGATATTGCGCATTTATTAGAGGTGCGTAAAATAATTGAAGTAGGAGCAGCAGCAAGTGCAGCAATCCATCGTTCAGAACAGGATGTACAAGCGATGTTACAAATTTTAGAGAACATGAAGCAAGCACATGGGGATGGTGAACTCGGTGAAAAAGTAGATTATCAATTCCATGCAGCTATTTCCACTGCCTCACAAAACCCTCTACTCGCTACAATCTTAGATCAAATTTCTGACCTAATGATAGACACGATGAAAGAAACGCGACGAATATGGTTGTACTCCCAGAAAACAACGAGTGAACAATTATATGACGAACATATGCAAATCTTCCTCGCAATTAAACAACAAAATGAGGAGCTAGCCAAACATGCCATGGCGTCTCATTTAAGCAATGTTGAAAAAGTGCTCTTACAATATTTTGAAACAACTGAGTCTCAATCATAGTAAACTGCCTAGCACTCACTAGGTAGTTTTTTTATTTTCCGAAAATTCATGAAAAATAGTTTTATTCTCTGTAAAATTTGTTGTATGATAAAATCATCGATAAGTCATCAGATGATCAGTTGTTTTTTAAAAGGAGCGATAAAGATGAAAGTCACACTATTTGCCACTTGCCTAGTGGATTTGTTTCAAGGGGATGTAGGGAAAGCCGTTGTTGAGGTGTTAGAGAGACTTGGCTGTGAGATTGATTTTCCAGAGGATCAAATTTGCTGTGGTCAGCCTGCCTACAATAGCGGCTATGTGAAGGAATCGAAAAATGCGATGAAAAAAATGATTACAGCCTTTGAGCATGCTGAATACGTCGTCTCCCCCTCAGGTTCTTGTGCTTATATGTTAAAAGAATATCCTGAGGTTTTTAAAGAAGACCTGATCTGGGCAACAAAGGCACAAGCATTAGCAGATAAAACCTATGAATTTACAGAGTTTATTGTCAACGTTTTAAAGATAAACGATGTCGGAGCTCATTTAGAAGGCAAAGCTACTTATCACACATCCTGTCATATGACACGATTGCTTGGTGTAACAGATGCACCTTTTCAATTATTAAAAAATGTCAAGGGCTTACACTATGTGGACCTCCCTGGCAAAGATCGATGCTGTGGGTTTGGTGGTACATTCTCAGTCAAAATGGGCAATATTTCTGGAGAAATGGTCAATGAAAAAGTACACAATGTGGAAGAAACAGGGGCAAATATTTTAATTGGGGCAGATGCTGGCTGTTTAATGAATATTGGTGGCCGCATTCACCGTCAAGGCAAGCCGATTAAAGTGATGCATATTGCAGAAGTCTTAAACTGCCGTTAAGAGGGGGAAATTAGAATGGCTATGAAAACAAGTGATGATCGCTTTCATCAACGTGTAACGAAAGAGCTGGAAAATCAATTTATGCGTCATGCTGTTTCGAGTGCCCAAGAACGTTTCCAAACACGCCGCCTTCAACAAACAAGAGAATTGGGACATTGGGAAGAATGGCGCTCGCATGGTGAGGAAATTCGCAAGCATGTTTTAGCTAATTTAGATTATTACCTCTATCAATTAAGTGAAAATGTTGCTAAAAGAGGTGGACATGTTTTCTTTGCCCAAACCGCACAAGAAGCAACAGCGTACATTCAAAGTATTGCGAAACAAAAGAATGCGACAAAAATTGTGAAGTCAAAATCCATGGTGACAGAAGAAATTAACTTAAACACGGCTTTAGAGGCGCTTGGTTGTGAAGTGATTGAGACAGACTTAGGCGAATATATTTTGCAGGTCGCAGATCACGAGCCGCCATCCCATATTGTAGCGCCAGCCTTGCATAAAAATAAGGAACAAATTCGCGATGTTTTTAAAGAAAAACAAGGCTATCGTCAAACCGAGAAGCCTGAGGAGCTTGCTCTCTATGTGCGGGAAAAATTAAGACAGGAATATTTAACCGCAGATATCGGTATTACAGGCTGCAACTTTGCTATCGCAGAAAGTGGTTCGATTACACTCGTCACAAATGAGGGCAACGCGGATTTAGTAACAGCGCTGCCGAAAACGCAAATCACAGTCATGGGGATGGAAAGAATTGTTCCTACATTTGAAGATATGGAGGTCCTTGTTAGCTTACTAACTAGAAGTGCGGTTGGTCAAAAGCTAACAAGCTATATTACCACACTAACAGGGATTAAAGGCGAGGGCGAAACGGATGGACCTGAGGAATTCCATTTAGTCATAGTTGATAATGGGCGCTCTGCGATTTTAGGTGGCGAATTTCAACCTATTTTACAATGCATTCGCTGTGCTGCCTGTGTCAATGCTTGTCCAGTCTATCGACATGTTGGCGGGCATACGTATGGCTCTATCTATTCTGGTCCTGTTGGGGTTGTCCTGTCTCCGTTATTAGGAGGCTATGATGATTTTAAAGAACTGCCATACGCTTCTACATTGTGTGGTGCTTGCACGGATGCATGCCCTGTTAAAATTCCTTTACATCAGCTGATTCATCGACATCGTCAAGTTATTGTAGAGAATGAAGGCAAAGCACCCGTGTCTGAAAAGCTTTTAATGAAGGCTTTCGGTTTAGGGGCTTCCTCCCCTACTCTCTATAAAATGGCAACAAAAATAGCTGCTCCAGCTATGTCCCCTTTTACGAAGGACCATACCATTTCAAAGGGGCCAGGCCCATTAAAGGCTTGGACTGAAGCAAGGGATTTCCCAGCACCAAATAAAGATAGTTTCCGAGATTGGATGCAGCAGTGTACAAAAGGAGGCAAGCATGAATGACAAGTATGATTCAACACCGAGAGAGCTTTTTAGCTAACATTGCTAAACAGCTTGGCCGTTCTCCTAAAACAGAACTTCCACGCCCAACTTGGCAGTATCAGCCACAAGATCGTGTGCTCAAGGAGTCGACACAGGATGAATTAGTAGAGGTTTTAATCAAGCAATGTGCTAACATTCATACGGATATTAAAATATCTAGTACGTCCACACTTCCCCAGGATTTACAAGCTATTGTTGACCATTATGGTGGTCAGTCCGTCATTACATGGAAGGACGAAAGATTGAAAGATTATGGACTATCTCCACTAATGACCGAACAATGGCCACAAGCCAATATCGAACTCTATGAATGGAATGCACAGCAACCTGAGGAAAATATTAGGCAAGCAGAAAAAGCAAATATTGGCATTACGATAAGTGAAATGACTTTGGCGGAATCAGGAACTGCTGTGCTTTTTAGTAGTAAGAATCGAGGGAGAAGCGTTAGCTTTTTACCAGAAAAATCGATTATTTTAATCCCAAAAAGTACGATTGTCCCTCGTATGACACAAGCAGCACGTTGGATTAGCGAAAAAATCCGTCGTGGTGACAACATTCCTTCCTGCATTAACTTTATAACAGGTCCCAGCAACTCAGCAGATATTGAAATGATTCTCATCGTTGGTGTACATGGCCCTATTCAAGCTACTTATTTGGTTATTGAGGATCGTTGAAATGGCTTCATCAAAAAACCCAAACGATCTACAAAACGCTGAAGTGTTTTTGATCGTTTGGGTTTTCAATTCCTCGAGCTATGTTGTTGTATTTGGAACGTTTTCACTTGAGTTTTCTTTTTCATAATACTCTGGATGTGCTTCCTTCAAGATAGATGGACGTAGCAGTGCTAGCGAAAGGATAATAATAATGATGCTTGTTACTGGTAAAATAATAGTTGCTGGTAATGTATCATATAACATTCCATAGACCACCATACCAATTGGCATCATGGACATCGCCATTGTCTCCATTAAGCCAAAGACACGCCCGCGATACTCCTCTGCAATAATTTTTTGCATATACACCCCAATCGGCATATTAATGCCCATTTCGAAAATTGCGAAAATAAAGTAGATGATTAAATAAAAGATGATGATGGCTATATAGGAAAAGCTTGTGAGTAATGGGATAATTGCTAAGGCAACACTTCCAGCCAATAGCAATAAGCTCATTTTCGAAAAGCGTAACGGCACCTTCACTTCTGGTCTTGTTGCGAAATAAAGGGATGCCACAAGCATACCCGCTGCTCCTGAAGCCTCAATAAAACCAAAATGCATGGATTTTACTTTTAGCAATTCAATAATAATGTATGTTCCCCCTACAGCGATAGCAGAAAAGAACAAATTAATCCATAATGCCACCCACATAATGGTTTTAATAACTGTACGTTGCTTGATGTAATGAAACCCATTTTTCAGTCCATCCCACATCTTTTCTTTTATCACATCTGCCCCTCTTGTACTATAAAGATTAAAATCCATCGTAGCCTCTAAACAAAAGGCAATCGTATAGGCCACCATATTGACCATTAAAAATACATCCATGTTAAAAAATCCATACATCATACCACCGATGACTGGTCCCCCAATCGCAGCCACAGACATCGACAATTGATTAAAGGACATCGCACGCTGTAAACGCTCTGGATTGACTAGCGTTGCAATGGCAGATGAGAACGTTACACCAGAAAATGCTGAGCAAATCGTATTAAAAACAGTAGCTATGTAAATGGCATAAACAGACATTCCTACTGTTTCTGTATAGAGCAGCAAACCCCCTACGGTCAAAATAGTCCCTGCCTGTGCGATTAAAATCGTTCGTTTTTTCGAAAAGTTATCCGCAACATAGCCTGCTAAAGGGGCTACAAGTGCACGTGGTAGTACAGAACAAATCATATTCGTTGCAAAGCTCATCGCCGATCCTGTCATCGCTAAAATATACAAGCTGAAGCCAAACGCCATGACATTTGCTCCTAGCATGGCAATCATTTTGCTTGCCGTGAATGTCCACAAATGGTAGGTCGCCTTCTTTAATTTATCCGCTTCATTCATCCATAAATCCCTCCGTTTTTTAACTAAATTAAAAAGTTTAATTATATTAAACAAAATATACCACAACTTCCCCTTTTCACGCAATAAAAAGTTTAATATAATTAAACAAAAGGAGGCGAGGCAATGGACTCTTTAGGCACACGCATTCGCAAATTAAGGAAAGAACAAAAATTAACATTAGAAGCACTTGCTGGTGATCGTCTAACAAAAGGAATGCTAAGTCAAATAGAAAATGATAAGGCCAAGCCTTCAATGGAAAGCCTTGACTATATTGCTGAGCGTTTAGGTGTAAAGGCTAGTGAGTTACTGGAAGAAGTAACCTCATCCTCCATTCGCCAGCTTTTAGAGCAGGTTGAAATTTTATTTGCAGAAGTAAAACGTGGTGATGCAGACCATCATCAAAAAATTGTAGATTTGATTAGGCCGTCTATAGAGGGGCTTCCTCTTAGTTATGAAGCAGGCCGTTTATTGTATATTTACGCTGATGCACAGTATGAAGCGGGATTAACGACATGGGAATCCCCACTTCAACAAGCACGTATCATCTTTAAAGAAATTAATTTACTGAGCCATTGGTTTAAAACCTTCGTTCTACAAATGACCATTTTCGCTGAAAAACGGCAATATAAATTGGCTTATAGCTGTATTTTACAGGCAAAAGAAATCATTGAACAAGAGGACTATCAGCTTGATTCACGGGATGCCCTGTTAATGACTTATTATTCAAGCGTTTTACAGCTTGCCATTGGGGAGCATGAGGAAGGGAAAAAGTTAATAAACGAGACAATTGCCAATGCACATAAAAACCAACTTTTCTATAAAATTGATGATATGTATCGTATTGGTGCGTATTGTGCCATGATTGACCATGACTTTAAACAAGCGGAGCATATGTTTATGAAGTTGGAACAGTATCGGGCATTTGCCGAACGTGTTCAAGTAGATGCTTTAATTTTTATTTTACGAGCACATTATTATAATAATTACAAACTTAATTATGAGCAGGCTCTGATAGAAATAGAGCGTTTTAATGAGCTCATACATGAAGATTTTGAAATTTTGGATGCAAACTATTATTATGCTGAAAAAGGAAAGTCCTGCTATTTACTTGGTCATTATGGGGAAGCGAAGGCCGCATTTGAACACTTTACAAAAAAACCGATCTTTATTAGCCATCCGTATGACATCCTAGCTTTAAATGAGTGCTTTTCCTATAAAGCCCTTTGCTATGCCCATTTTGGGGAGCTGACAACAGCCTATGACATTGCGAAAATGGCCTACACGGATTCACTGGAATTAGTTGATTTACCCTATAAACACAAAATTGAGGAAGTCTATCGGACGATTAAGGCACAAATTGATTCCATATCCTAAAATAAAGGGATTGCACAGCCTCGTGCAATCCCTTATTTTTACTACTGACGATCGTTCTTCATTTGTTTATGGATTTTACGCAACGCCTTTTTGGAGCCTCGTTGGATATCATGCTGAAGCTTGCGTTCATGATAGTCTACAAATAATGTCTCGAGATCATACCCCTCAGGATATAGCTCCTCTGCTGGTAATTCCAAGGTAAGTCGTTTGACATGCACCTCTAGCATTTGCCTCTTATAGAATACGCTGACATTATTGTATGGATTCATTTCTTCGTATACAATGCCTACATCATCATAATCCAATAATTTTACACGGTCGCCTTTGGCAAAGGCATACGTCGCCCCCATGCTCGTTTTCTCTGCTTGTGGCTTACGAATTTTGCTGTCTTGAACAAGCGTTAGCTGATAATCCTTATTATTCAAATAATCCTTTGCCCTTTGTAAAACCGTTTCACGGACATTCATTTTTTTAGAAATCCATAGGGCATTACTCTCTCCAGACGTGCCAATTAGTAATTGATACAAAGGCTCTAGTGTTTCACTATTAAAGCGCATTGCCGCATTCATAAAATCAGGATGCATCTCTGAAAATCGTTTAATTTCGCCATAATGTGTTGTCGCTACGGTGATACAGCCCATCTGGTAAAATTCCTCTAGCATTGCAATTGCCAGTGCAGCTCCTTCATTTGGTTCTGTTCCACTGCCTATTTCATCGAACAGTAAAAGTGTATGATTATTTGCTGCGCTCATAATGTCGGACAGATTTTTCATATGGGACGAAAACGTACTTAAGGCATTTTCTATACTTTGATTGTCGCCAATATCAACAAAGATATGATCAAATATCGCCATTTCAGTTCCTTTATCCGCCACGATATGAAAGCCTGACATCGTAGCTAATGTTAAGAGACCAATTGTTTTCAACACGACCGTTTTCCCTCCAGCATTTGGTCCTGTGATAATTAAGCTACGGTAGTCCCTCGCGATAGAAAACTGTAGAGGTACTGCATTTCCTGGTAGTAAAGGATGCTTGCCATTGATTAATTGGATAAAGCCATAATCATTAATACGTGGCTCCATACCACCAATTTGTCTACTGAACTTTGCCTTGGCAAAGACCATATCATACTGGCTAATTAACTCCATGTTAATATGGATGGCTTGTAGATGTTCCATTAAAAGCCCAGATAAAGTTGCTAAAATTTGATACTCCTCTACCGCTTCCTCGGCTTTTAAGGTCGCCAATTCCACATTTAATTTAGCCACTACACTCGGCTCCATAAAAACGGTTGCCCCTTTTGAGGAAATTTCCACTACTGTCCCCTGTACATGGTTTTTATAAGAAGCCTTTATCGGAATCGTATAACGATCATCTTTTTGACTAATAAAAAACTCCTGAATGTATGTTTTATTGGCACTGTTATTCAAAAATTTCGTTAAGCGTTCTTTCATTTTTTCCTCTGTCGTCTCCATATGATGGCGAATACGCTTTAATTCGCGACTAGCAGCCGAATCCACACGATTGGCTTTGATTGCAAAATTAATTTCTTCTTCAACGCTTTTAAATTCAGCCATGGAATGGGCATAAGATGAAAGAACTGGTGCAAAAAATTCCTTATCCAGCATGAATTTTTTGATGTTACGACAGCCTCGTAAAAAGTCTGACATACTGACTAGCTCACTTGGATCTAAAATCATGCCCTTTTCAAGCTTCGTCATCAAATGCTCTATATTCGATACCCCTAAAAAGGGTACATGACCCTCTGCATCTAAAATCGCACGAGCCTCTGTTGTTTCATTCAAGCGCGTTTTGACTACCTTTAAGCTTGAGCTGGGCATTAATTTATCTAAAAGTTGTTTTCCTAATCCGCTAACACAGTAGGATTTAACGATATCTTTTAATTCATCATATTGTAATTTATCAAGAGTCATACTATTCATTTGTTTATGCTCCTCATTGTAATGTTTTATCATACATGAAGATACCTACCCAATATTAGATAGCAATGATGGTTTTTTAAACATAGCAATTGCGTCTCTAAGTAATGGACGCTTCACTTTCGGCACAAAAGCATATGGGTACAGCAACATAAAAAAGCTGTGAGGATTCCCCACAGCTTCATCTTTAAAAGGCGAGTTTTTTAGCATCACAAATAAAACCTCATCTAATTGAAGTTCCAAGCATGTGTGCCACGCTTCATAAAGTATCGTAGGTATCTACATAGGTTTTTGAAATAAATCCATGACAAATTAAGGGGTGTGTTCATGACATATATCCCCTGTCGTCATAGCCTTTATTTCATTCAATTTTTACCTAGTTAGAACCTACCGCACTCACAAACATGCACCTCGCATTAAATTATCATTGTTATCTAATTATTGACATTTTACTATATGCTAGCATGGAAGTAAAGGTTGAAAAGGAAAAGTTCCTCCAATTTAAAACACCTCTTTTTCTACTTCTCCATTATTGTTATCGTGGATGTCATAATTCCATCACAAAAAAGACCTGTAGAAACTCTACAAGTCTTTTACGAAACGGATTTATGATGGGCCTTCCTTGTTTCTATGATTTTAGACCCTGAGAATAGCAGTAAAGCCGCCCAAATAATGCTGAATGCGAGGAACTCTACTTGACTAAACGGCTCTTTGTATAGCACGATGCCTAAAATCAAGACAATGGTTGGCGCCACATATTGAATAAAGCCTAGTAAATATAAAGGAATATTTTGTGCGCCCTTCGCAAATAAAATAAGCGGCACAGCTGTGACTAACCCACTGAAGATCATCAAAATGTCTGTTTTGACATCGACATGTAAAAATGAGGATTGATGGGTTGTAAACAGATAAATGTAATAGCCTAATGCAAACGGTAAAATCAATAATGTTTCAATCGCTAATCCCCTTGTAGGGTCCAGTGTAATTTTCTTTTTCAGTACACCGTAAATAGCGAAAGATAGCGCGATCAACAATGCTACCCATGGCACAGAGCCATAATTAATCGTTAAAATAATTACCGCAATAAAAGCAATTCCCGTCGCTACCCATTGTGCACGACTTAGCGATTCTTTAAAGAAAATCACCCCAAAAATAACAGACAAGAGCGGATTAATATAATAGCCTAAGCTCGTTTCAATTAAATGGTTATGTGTGACTGCCCAAATATACAAATACCAGTTCATTGAAATAACAAAGGATGCACCCGCAAGCTGCCAAAAATGCTTTTGATGAGACCATAAATATTTTAAATCTGCAACAAGATCCTTCCGCATTCGAAAGACGATGACAGCCAGTACCGTAAAGACAAAAGACCAAATGACACGGGATAATAAAATTTCCATACTTGGTACATGTTCAAGTAGTTTCCAAT
Organism: Lysinibacillus sp. FSL L8-0126; assembly: GCF_038630385.1. Classification (NCBI taxonomy): domain Bacteria; kingdom Bacillati; phylum Bacillota; class Bacilli; order Caryophanales; family Bacillaceae; genus Lysinibacillus; species Lysinibacillus sp. FSL L8-0126. Next base: position 4,390,933 of record NZ_CP152028.1, read on the forward strand.
ATAAAGGGAATGCTCCCCAAAAGGCATAGGCTAAAATAGCAGCCAAAACCCCTTTTTTCTCATTTGACATGGCCAATAACGCTCCTACTCTTATTGAAATCGATGAACGACTTCACATACTCTTAAATTAGTTAAAGAATAGACCCATTATAGGACTTTGTGTGGCAACTGTAAATGCCAAATTTCAAGTGCCTGACAATAGCTGTTAGCCTTTTGGCTCAGATTCTAGCTCGGAAATGTATCTTCGCACGGTGCTATAGCTAATATCTGGATTGATCTGGCGTTTGATGCGAATATGGATTTCTTTAATTCCAACCCCTTGTTCACGCATATCTCGAATCATCGACTTCAAAGGACCCGTCAGTGACTCTCTAGACATAGCTGTATATTTACTTAATTCAATCAGTAGCTCCGTATTTTGTTGGCGGAGCACCTTCATCTCCTCTATCACACAATTGTATTCGGTTACCTTTTTCTGTAGCACCATATTTTGCTGCTTGACCTTTTGCAAATCCTCTGTAAGCTGAGCATTTTGTTTTTTTAGCATTTTTCGTTCTCGTTCTAAACTAGTTTGCTTGTTATCTAAATCTGTATGCATAGTATTGTACAGTTCTTCCATATGCAACAGTTCTAAATAGCGGCTTTGCGGAACGATCATTAAGCTATCTGTCGTATAGAGAGCAATTGTGCCATCTTTAAAAGGCTCATACGACAATGTAGAGGGCTTTAGTTTATTTGGCATTCGTTTTTCACTCCTCCACGAATCAATTCATGTAATCCTATTGCTTGAAGTAACATTTATCCGCTTCCTTTTTCATTTGATAATCATTCTCATTTAATTTTATCATAATCAGTATTTTGCTTTTTGTCAAAAAACAATTTTCACTTGGCGTAATACTTCCATTTGAGACAGAGTCACGTCATACATGGCATAGAAAAAGCTTCCTGCAAAATGATTGCAGGAAGCTTTAGACTTACATTTTTTTCAGTTTTTCATATTCCAATTGCAAACGTTCAATTCGTTTACGACCTTCTTCACGGTTTCTAGCTGTTTCTGCTTGTATTTGCTTCGTTTCTTGAATACCAGCCATAATCGTTTGCCATGTTGTTTCAATCGTTTCGATTTTAATGCTCGGGCTACCAGCTTGACGTGCAATATTCACACTGTTTTTACTAATATTTTCAGCATTGCGAACAAGCATTTCGTTTGTACGACGGTCCAGTTCAACCATCGAATCGGAAATTAGCTTTTGGCGTTTCAATGTGACTGCATGAATTAACCCTTGTTTAAAAATGGGAATCGTCGTTACAAAGGCAGAGTTAATCTTACCAATTAAATGGTTATTCCCCTGCTGCATTAAGCGAATTTGAGGTGCTGATTGGAATGATACTTGCTGTGCCATTTCTAAATCATAGCGACGTTGCTCTAATAATTCTACAGCGCGTAGCATTGTTTCATATTCCATTGCTGCCAGTTGATCACCTGTTTGTGCCTTTTGCTCAAGTGCAGGTAATGATGCGCGAACCTCTTCTGTTTTTACTTCAATCGCTGCAACAAATTTACTTAATGACTGGAAGTAGTTTAAATTTTGGTCATACAGATTTTCAAGGTCGATGGTATTACGCTTCATTTCACCTTCATACTTTTGAATTTCACGATAAATAACATCTACTTCTTTGTTCATGCTGTCATATTTAGATAAGAACCTTTCCAATTGCTCTTTCCCTTTATTAAAGAGCTTGGAGATGAAACCGCCCTTTTTCTCTTCCGCAAAATCTTGTGGATCGAACTTATCCATAATTTTATTAAGATTATTTAATAGCACACTCGACTCTTCCAGCTTACTGGCTTTCATCGTTGCGAGCATTTTATCTGAAAAGGTAGAAATGCCACTTGCTGTTTCTTTACCAAGCTCAAGCATAGCAATTTGATCTTTCACATCAATTTTTTGTGCCAGTGCATGAACCTCAGGATCTTGCTTTAACACCAGCTGATTTTGTGCAATTTGCGATAACTCCTGCTCTGACACAAGTACCGGCTTTTGCTCAGATGCCTGTTGAACTAGTGGATTTGGCTGTAATAAAGGATTTTCTGAAGCGAATGGGTCCTTGGATTTTAAAAGATCATTGTTGAATTCAGACATACGTTTTACCCCCTGCAATTTATCTCTACTTATTACTTACGATTACCATGTAAAAAAGTTTCATTTCCTACAGTATGAAAAAATACGAGTTTGTTACATTATAGTCATTCTGGTGAAGGCTATATTGTAAGCTATATTGGTTAGGGTGAGCATTATGAATAAAAACCTCTATCTGGGCACGATGAAGGAGAATGTCTTCCATTTCTTTATTGATGGGACATCGCTGTTGAAGTTTTTGAAAGAACTGAGCTTTTTCCTCAGGTGTTGTTAAACGACACTTTGGCTTTAGGGCAAGAAGCGCGTCCACCTCTGATTTAGTTAACATAGTCTCACCCCTTTTTTAAATTATAGCTTCTTTCTATACAAAATTCGACTGATTCCGTAAATTCCTTTGCATTGTTTGCTAGCAATGACATCTAATGACAAAAAAAACAGCTACATCATCCATGTAGCTGTTTTTGGTCTTGTGTTATGTTGTTACCTTTAATACCGTTTTAATTTTTTGAATGACACCACCAGAGCTATATGTCAATACACTGCGTTTATAGAACGATAAACTAAATAGGTACACGACAACAATCGTTGCGATTAAAATACCTAAGGATAATAGTGGAACAATACCTCCGATATCTGTAGCACCAATTCGCATTGGCATGATCATACCAGAAGTTAACGGGATATAAGAGAAAATTTTAATGATTAATGTATCCGGATTCCCCATGCCTGTAAGCATGACATAGAAGCCAATGATCGTAATAATCATCGCTGGCATTAAAACTTGACCCGCTTCTTCTACCTTTGATACCAATGAACCAAATAATGCACCAATGATTAAATACAGAATGACCGTTAACAACAGGAATACGATAGCATAGATTACATAGCCAATAGATAACTCCTTGATAATGCTAGCAGCCGCATCCCATACCATGCCACCTTTAATAAATTTCGCATAGATGAGGAAAACTGCTGCAATAATACCCATCTGTGTTAAAGCCAGCAATAATACACCAGCAATTTTCGCTTTAAAATGTGTCGCTGGTTTGACACTTACTAGGAGCATTTCCATTGCTCGTGAGCCTTTTTCAGAGGCAATTTCAGTCGTAATCATCGATAGGAATGTAGAAATGAAGAAATAGATTAAAATGCCGACAGCATAGGAAACAACTAACCCTGATTGTTTTTCTTCCTCACTTTTCCCACCTGCTGATTCCTCATTTAAGTTTTTCGTTGAAATCGTTGTTTGAGCTGCCATAATTTGTGCTGCTTGCTCAGGTGATAACGATAATTGCTGTACGGCATAATGCTGACCAGCATACTGCAATAAGGATGACAATGTGGATTGATCGTTCAATTTCAATGGTGTGAACGTCGCTATTTCTGCTTGTAGCTGACCATCTTGATCGTTAATCGTCACAATCGCATCAAGCTTACCATCCTTTACTTTTTTTTCAAGTTTTGAAACATCCTGTTCATCCTGAATAAAGGCCATATCCCCATTGGAGACAAAGATTCCACTTAAATCTGCAGAAGTTTCATTAATAATGGCGATTTGCTGTGCTTCATCATCACCCGTAAATAGCTCTTTAATTTCTGACCAGAATACAGCTACAGACATGACAAGGACATATAAACAGGTCATTAAGATAAACGATTTGGACTTGATTTTAGATTTATATAATTGCTTCATTAGTAAACTAAACTTCGACAACATGGCCACCTACCTTGTCTTTAAAGATTTCATCTAACGATAAATAATCCAAGCTGAATTTTTCAATATATTTCCCATTGGACAGCTGCTCAAAAATACTTTGGGCAAAGCTTTCGTCTGCTAATGTAAGAACCGTTTGCTCCTTCTCTACACGCACATCCTTGACGCCTTCTAGTGCCAATAGCTGTGTCGTCGACCAATCCGTACGAACTGCAAGCTTTGTTTTACCATATTGTTTCTTTAAATCTAGTAAGCTTCCAGAAAATAAAGAGACACCTCGTTTTAATAAGCACAAATGATCACAAAGCTCCTCGACATTATCCATTTGGTGACTGGAGAATAAAATGGTCGTACCCTGCTCTTTTAATAGTAAAATCGCATCCTTCAGTAAATCTTTATTAACGGGATCTAGTCCACTAAATGGTTCATCTAAAATTAAAAACGCTGGTTTATGGATAAAGCTTGCAATGAGCTGAACCTTTTGCTGGTTCCCCTTTGATAATGTTTCTGCCTTATCTTTACGTTTTTCTTCCAGTTCAAAGCGTTGAATCCAAAAATCTATTTCTTTTTTTAGCGCTGCTTTTTTCATACCACGTAGCTCACCAAAAAAGTACAACTGCTCCTCTACCTTCATCGTTGGGAAAATACCCCGCTCCTCGGGTAAATAGCCAAGGATATCTCGGTTAATGGCATTGACTGGCTGACCACTCCAAGTAATTGTACCCGCCGTCGTTTCCTGTAAATCTAAAATCATTCGGAATGTCGTTGTCTTCCCTGCACCGTTTTGTCCAATCAGACCAAAAATTTCACCTTTTTCAATGGTAAAATTCAAATCATCCACAGCTGTAAAATCCTTGTACTTCTTTGTAACACGCTGTAACTGTAATGTCATGTTGTCATCCTCCTTATCCTTCAAATATATGTAAGTCTTGTTTTAAGCCCTTTTTGCGGTTTTCATTTTTCACAATAGGAATGACCAGCAGTAAGGCTACGATCAAGCTCATGCATCCTACACTAGTATTCACTAGTCCTGCAGCAGATTCCCATAAACCTAGCGCTATATTATAAATACCAGTCATTAAATTTAATAGTAACACGAGTATAAAAAAGCGATTCATTGATTTTATATAGTTAAATTTGGAAGTGGTATCTGTAAATATTTCAAAGGGTCCCTCTGATTTTAGTTTTCGATAATAGGCCCATCCACCAAATTTGGACACACACTCAATATTCATCGCGTCTAGAAACTCAAAATAATCCTTTGATTTTCTATTCACAAATTCATTTCGATAAATATATAGTTCTGGTGTGCCTTTTTCAAATACAAAGTAACCTGCCACTGTTTTTTTTAGATTCCACCCCCGATCCGCCATATCATTGACCCATCGTTCTTCCTTTTCGTAATCCATAAAAAAACGATACATCCTTTTTTTCATCTAATCTCACCTCTACTATGAAGTCATGCTTAAATTTTCATTATTTTCTGATTTCCCGGAAAATAATGCTCGCTTGTTAATCTGAAAATACATTTAATTCTCTCTTTAATCGATTACGTACACGCATAAGCTTATAGAGTGGGAGAGAGAATAATACGACAACAACTAGATTCAACGTATTCAATGTGAAACCAACCCAGTCAGTCATTTGCTCCGAAAAATCGCCCATTAAACCGATGATACCAATGAACAAATTTAGTAGAATAAGGGAAAATAACAGTGTCATCTTTTTTGACAAGTTGCCAATTTTGGTTTTTTTATCTGTATAGAGCTCAAATGGACCTTCCTGTGCTACTTTTCTAAAAAACACAAAATTGCCAGAGCGATCAACCTGTTCAATGCCAGAGGATTGAAGAAATTCCAGGTAGTCCTCTTCATAGTGACTGCCAAATCGCTCCAATTCATCGTGGCGATAAATATAGCGACCTGGTTCTCCTCGTTCAAACGTAAACCGAATCCATATGAATTTTTTTAAATGCCAGCCCTGACAAGCCATGTCATTAACCCACTTCTCTATTGCATAGGGATTAATCATCAAGCGATATTTATGCATATTATTCAACTCCTTTCGTTATACGGATACCATTGTCAAAAAGTTCCCTTAATCTCAAAATTTCATATTCAATGACCGTTTTTCCAGTAGCGGTAATGATATATTCTTTCTTTCGCCCATCTTCATCAAGCGCCTCTATCCAGCCTCGTTCTAGCAATGTTTTAATCGCACCATAAATGGTACCTGCGCCTAAACGCACTCGCCCATTGCTCATTTCCTCCACTAATTGCATAATGCCATAGCCATGCCTAGCCTCGTATAATGCTAATAAAATATAATAAACGCCCTCTGTTAATGGCGGATGTTCCTGTGTCATCTAAATCCCCCCTTATATCGCCCATCAATATATCGTCAGTCGATACAATTAAAATATATCAGCAGTCGATATAGTTGTCAATGCTCTTCCATTATGTTGCAAATAAAAATATACTTCGTTAGCATGTAAGTAATTACTTGCACGAAAGGAACTGCACAACGAATTATCGAAGCTGCTCTACAATTGATAAGTGAAAAGGGCTATACAGCTCATCATCCTTGTGACAATCGTTGTCGCTCTGAAACCTGCTCCAATTCCATAATTCAAATAAGCGATGGGCTACGTTGCTAGTAGCCCATCGCTTTATCACTTTGAAAGAGATAAGCTATCCTTCGTTTTGAGCGGAGTATCCTCTGCTTTTCCGGTCATCCTACACTTCTCTCTCTATCCTTCATTTTTAGCATTCTATCCTCCACTTTTAACAGGCTATCCTTCGCTTTTAGCGTTCTATCCACCGCTTTTCTTTTCCTATCCTACACTTTCAGCAGGCTATCCTTCGCTTTTCTTGTTCTATCCTACGCTTGTCTCTCTACCCTTCACTCCGGACATTTTTTAAAATCGAAGCTAGTTGCTGGTTTAGAACTGTTACACTGTCGCTAAAATCGCCGCGATACCATTGGATGATGAGTCCGATGATGGCGTTCGCTTGATAGGCACTATAATAGTCGATCGAAATATGGTCCGCTATTTGATGCTCATGGTGTGTAGTAATGTCTCGCTTTAACAGTGAATAAATCCCGTCAAATAGCATGTAATAGTAGGTCAACGGGACATTTTTAGAAAATACGATACGATAAAACATTTTAAAGCGTTCAATATGATGAAAAATCCGAATGGTTGTTGGATCGAGTTGATGGGTGTCCAAGGTTGGGACGGCACGGTAGGGTTCTTCATAGGATTGATATAAATCCTCCATAATTTCCTGAAAGTATTCTTCAAAGAGCCCCTCTTTTTGCTCGTAATGTAAATAGAATGTTCCTCGATTAATCTTCGCCTCTCTACAAATTTCTGCAATCGATATTTGCTCCAATGGCTTTTGACTGAGCAAGGTCAATAAGGCGTTGTGCAGGGCTTGTTTCGTTTTAATAATCCGTAAATCGGTTGTACGCAATTTTTTCAGCTCCTTATTCAACAGTTTTTCCAAAAGTGTTGAATACTCAACACATCATGATAATTTGCATATTGAAATCGCTTTCATATTTATTATATGATTTTAATGAACAGATGTTCAATAACTATCGACATACATGAGGAGGTCTTTGAGATGAGATTAGAAGGTAAAGTAGCCATTGTGACAGGTGCAGCTTCAGGCATGGGGAAAGCCATTGCTGAAGGATATGCAAAAGAGGGCGCTAAGGTTGTCGTTTCAGACTTAAATTTAGAGGGTGCCCAAGCAGTTGTGGACGGTATTCAAGCAGCTGGGGGTACAGCATTTGCCATTCAAACAAATGTCGCATCAACAGAAGACTTACAACGTTTATTTGACGAAACGAACACGAACTACGGTCAATTAGATATTTTAGTGAACAATGCGGGCATTATGGATGGGATGGAGCCAGTTGGTGAAATTTCTGATGAACGTTGGGATCGAGTATTCGCCGTGAATACTACAGCCGTTATGCGCTCTATGCGTATGGCTACAGAAATTTTCCTTGCGCAAGGGCATGGTGTCTTTGTGAATAATATTTCTGCTGGTGGCTTATACGGGGCACGCGCAGGGGCAGCCTATACAGCTTCGAAGCATGCCGTTGTCGGTTTAACAAAAAATACAGCGTTTATGTATGCTGATAAAAATATTCGTTGTAATGGGATTGCACCAGGAGCAGTTATGACTAATATCGCCTCTTCTATGACTAGTATGAGTGAAGCGGGTGCTGCACGCCAATCACTTGGACTATCGATTAATCCTCGTGCTGGTCAACCAGAAGAAATCGCACAATTAGCTATTTTTCTTGGTTCAGACGAAGCAAGCTTTGTGAATGGACAAGTGATTGCGGTGGATGGTGGCTGGACAGCTTATTAAGCCATAAAAAAAACCACGCACAGTGAATTATGTCTGTGCGTGGTTATTCATTTATATGACTTTTCTAGACGGGAACAAGCTCCCAATCACTGCTCCTACAAGAGCTGGTAGTATCCAACCTAATCCGATGTCATAAAAAGGAAGGATCGTTGAATACAGCTTCTCCACTGCGTCCAAAACGCCTAATTTCGCTCCTGGCACACTTTCCACCAAGGCTTTATAGCCATCAATTAAACTAATGAAAAATGTAAAAATCATCGCAATGGCATAAACTGTTTGCTTATTCTTAAAGAAAGATGAGCAAAGAGCAAGCAAGATTAATACAATGGCTAGTGGATATAAGAACATTAAAACAGGGATCGCAAATTGGATGATATTGTTTAAGCCAAAGTTTGCAATCGTAAAGGACACAAGACAAAGTAAGAACACAAACCATTTATAGCTGATTTTTGGAAACACTTCGTGGAAAAATTCACTACAGGACGTAATTAACCCTATACTTGTCTTTAAACAAGCGAGGACAATAATAAGTGCCAATAAAATGGCCCCAAAAGAGCCGAAATAGTGATCTGCTACTGCGGCAAAAATTAAACCACCATTGTCAAAAGTACCAACAGCATCAATACTAGAAGCTCCCATATACGTAATTAAGCCGTAAATAAGTGTCATTAAAGCCATCGCAAAAATACCCGATGTCCATGTAGCCTTGGCTATTTCCTTGCGATCTGTAATTCCTGCACTTTTAATAGCATTAATGACAACAATCCCGAATGCCAGCGATGCTAGGGCATCCATCGTATTATAGCCCTCTTTAAAGCCCGTCATAAAAGCAGCATCCAAATAATCACCGACTGGCTGCTGGAAATCACCCATTGGTTTGATGATGCTTGTGATAATTATAATAAATAAGACGACTAAAAAAGCAGGCGTTAAATATTTACCGATGTAATCCATAATTTTTGCTGGATTTAAAGAGAAATAATAGACAACGGCAAAAAATACAAAGCTAAATACTGCTAGTAGCAGCGTTGCATGTTGTGGTTGAATGTATGGCTCAAAGCCTACAACAAATGGTACGGTTGCTGTACGTGGAATGGCAAAAAACGGACCGATTGTTAAATACAGTGCCAATGAAAAAACAATGCCAAATATAGGATGAACACGGTTCGCTAAATCACGTAAACCATTACTACCTGATAAACCAATCGCTAAAATTCCGAGGAATGGTAGCCCGATGGCAGTAACTAAAAATCCGATTAACCCAAACCAAAAATTAGTCCCGGCAAATTGACCCATTTGAATAGGAAAAATGAGGTTCCCTGCTCCAAAATACAGTCCAAATAACATTGTTCCGATGACTGCATAGGTTGAAAAAGGTATTTTTTGTTGCATAATTGATGTGCTCCTTAGAAGTTTTAGACCATAGCAAATTATTTTAATCGAATGATTTTTCACTATAATTTCATCATGTTATCAAGCATTTATTATAATTACAATAGTTTTTTCGTTTATCTAGATGAATGCTACAAAGTTCAGTTGATTGAACAAAAAAAGAGCTGCCTGCTGACAGCCCCTCCTTAGTTTGCAACTGACCATTCAATATGATCTAAAAATTTATAAACATCTTCATACACTTTATCACGTTCTTTATCTAATGTAATAATGTGACCAGAATTTTCATACCAAATGATTTCTTTGTCGTCTGTTTCTACTGTATTTAAAATGAAAGGTGCGCTTTCTTGGTATAGGTCATCATCTAGTGAACCTTGTAACACAAGTGTAGGTGCTTTGATCGTTGATAATTCTTCACGAGTTTCAGTTGTTAAACGTGTTACGCCATCCAAAGAATCTTTTGGTGTAATGCGTAATTCATGTAATTCTGAAATGATTTGATCTTTTGATTTATTTTCAAAGTGTTTATATAAACGAGCATAATGGTACAAACGTGTAAATAAGCCTTTTGAATTATCACGTGTAATTGGTGCACACATCGCTACACACGCTTTCACTGGAAACGTCTCTGCTACTTTTAATGAGAAGACGCCACCAAGTGAAATCCCAACAACAGCGATTTCTTCATAGCCATTCTCTTGGAGGAAGTTATAACCTTCCACTACATCGTTCCACCAGTCCTCTGGTTTTGTTTCTAATAATGCTTCTGGTTCTACACCATGCCCACTATAAATTGGTGCATGAACGGTATAACCTCGTTGAGATAAAAATTCTCCTAGTTTTTTCACATCTTTTGTGCTACCTGTGAATCCATGCAGTAATAGTACGGCTTTTTTGCCTCCCTCAATAGTTAGAGGTTGTGGCTTAGTTAACTTCATTTTATGATATCCCCTTCACGGAAATTTATAATTGTGTATTTTATGTGTCTATCTTACCACCCTTTATTCATAATGTATAATTTATAGTTTTTATCAAATCAATGTGTACCATGCATGAATGATGTCAACTTAACCGCTGTGCTATCACACTTTTGCTACTTAACTTTTCCATTCTGCTAATAAAATGCAACGTCCTTTTAAAAATAATTTGCAACCTATACTTCCACTCTGTTTCCCGTTATAATGCAGATAACTTAAAAATAACGAGAAAAGAGGTGAAAAAATGGAGTGGCAACAATTGGAATATTTTGTAACCGTGGCAAAGTTAGAGCATATGACACGAGCTGCTGAAGCATTAGCGATTTCACAACCAGCACTTAGTCGTTCTATTTCAAAGCTGGAAGAAGAATTAGGTGTACCGCTTTTCGACAGACAAGGGCGCTCAATTATGCTTAACCGATATGGTGAACTGTTTTTATATCGTGTACTGCGAATGCGCAAAGAATATGAAAAGGCTGTTTTAGAATTACAAGAGCTTAATAATCCAGAGCTCGGCGATGTATCACTCGGTTTTTTACATACGCTTGGAACGAGTATCGTACCAGACTTGATTCGTGCTTTTCGTCAGAAACACCCCCATATTCGTTTTCATTTCACGCAAAACTACTCTCACTCACAATTAAAACAATTATTGGCTGGTGAATTAGACCTTTGCTTATTGGCAGCCATTGATACAGAGCCGCCAGTATGTTGGAAGGAATTATGGCGAGATGAGCTTTTTATTATGGTACCGATTGATCATCCGCTTGCACATCGTAAAAGCATTAAAATGAAAGAGCTGGAGCATGAAAACTTTGTGCTCATGAAAAAGGGCTATGCACTGCGCCGCTCTGCTGATCGATTGTTAAATGCTGCTGGCATAAAGCCTAAAATTTCTTATGAAGGGGACGAAGTATCGACCATTGCTGGTTTTGTAGGTGCGGGGCTGGGCGTTTCCTTACTTCCAGATGATGAGGATTTAAATCCGAAGAAAATCGTTAAAATCCATGTTGAGGATATGGTATGTGAACGAATTATCGGCATGGCTTGGATTGACAATCGCTATCTTCCCCCCTCTGCACGCCAATTTAAACAGTTTGTCTTCGATTTTTATGAAAAAAAATAGAAAAAGAGCGAGTAACAACATCACCTCGGTGTCAATGTTACTCGCTTTATTTTGATTTTTGCTTTGAACATAAAGATTTTTAACGATAACTGTAGAAAAACATGTTAAATTTCTAATTACCACTATACAATCTATTAACCTGTTCATCATACTAAGGAGGTAATAATTTGCATTTATACCTTAACACGATTGGCTTCTTTGTATTTTAATTTACATTGCTATTATTTTTCATTTTTGTTAGCAAATTAATCATTTTCTTTTTTAAGCGGAATCATTTCCCTAAAAAAACATTAACAGCATTTGTGGCGGGTTTAGTCCTGTTTTTTGGTCTATTTATATCTATCCAATACTTTTTTACATTTAGAACTATAGATAAAAAACTGATGCAAAAAGGACCCGAATCTGTATCATCCCCTTCTGGAAAATACACAGCGAACGCTTATTATGAACCCTATGGTGGTGCAGGTCCAAGTAGTGGTGTCAATGTATGGGTAGAAATTTCAAATAACGAGAATCATACAATCAAAACCATCTATTATGCAGCTGCAAAAAGTCAATTTTCAATGGAATGGCTAGACGAGGTTAAATTATCTATTGTTAATCATGAGTCTAAGTATACAAATTCAAATAGAAGTATAGAATTAAATGTGGATAAAGAGATTTATCACGAAAATGGTTTGGCTTGTCAAAGTTTGTTAATGAAAGATGAATATGTAACGCGCTATCAACATGAAAGCACTTCGTATAACTAGATAGAGACTTAAATATCCTGTTATGCATAGAACAACTGCTTCATGAATTTGGAGCAATAGAAAAGATCAGGCTTTGCGCTCCTGATCTTTTTTATTGCTCGTTCATTTAGTTGTGTTGTTATTTTCCATATGCTAACGTACTTTAACCTGATATGAAAAGATGTCCGTTATATCACCTTGAATCTCAAACAATCCTTGCTCGACGAGGGTCCTTAAGCGATACTCTACAAATTCATCCCCGACATAATGATCAATTGCCCCAAATGTTTGAGCCAAAATATGTGTAGGCATCAGCCATTCTTCCTTGTACTGGATCTGCAACTCTTTTGCACTAGCCATAATGAGTGTATCCAGCGCATCTTCCTCTACATGCACTAGCTCATTTTTCCACAATCGCAACGTACTTGGCTGTTTTTTGATATCTTCCCATTCCTTCGCGAGTTGTTGGCATGCTTGGACAGAAAATCGTTTGGCCTCAGGACGAAGCTTCATGAGCATATTGGAGGAAAGCTCCCCTGTATGACGAATACTCATATTAGGCTGCAATCGTTTCAAACCCTCAGTTGTATCAATTCCATAAACCATACTACATTTATGAATCAACTCACTCATCACACAGCGCAGGCCAATTTGTTCGTGTGTGTTTTGACTATACCAAATCCATACATCCAAATCACAAGGTAAACTTGCGATTTTTTTCATCCAGTTCTCATACATATCATCATACAATTGCTGATCTTCATTATCCTTAAAAATATGAGTGTTTAACCAAGTTTTACGTTCTTCTAAATGTTGAAGTGGTCCAATTGAGAAATCATCATGGACACTTAAAACCGTTTCATTACGCTGCAAATGATGCTGACGAATTGCAAACTTCAGGGAGCCCTGCGTTGCTAAGCTAAAGGTAATATGTAAAATAGCCATGACCATTCCTCCTACTGTTTGCTGATGGCAATTTGTATCCCGATAAATGTGAAGAGGATACCTTGAATCATATTTAATCGCTTCGCAATTGCAGGTTGACCAATAATGAGTTTTCTGACTTTCCCTGCAAATATACTAAATAACGAAAATAATACGAGTGCTTGCACTAAAAATACTATACCCAAAATAAGCATTTGAAACGCAACATGTCCCTGTGCGGGATTCACAAACTGTGGTAATAACGCTAAGAAAAATAATGATACTTTTGGATTTAAAATATTCATTAAAATGCCTTTTTTATATAATGTAATATAAGCTTGTGTATTTTGTTGCTGTAAGGTAAATGGATCTCCCTTGGCTCGAAATGATTGCCAAGCTAAATATAATAGATAGGCTGCTCCTGCAAATTTGACAATTGAAAAAATGATTGTGGATTGATAAATAATCGCAGATATACCAAGTACTGCTGCACTAATATGGACAAGGAGCCCTGTACATAGACCAAGGGATGTAGCAATACCAGCCTTTTTATCTTGTGTAATGCTTTGGGCAAGTACAAATAAATTATCTGGCCCTGGCATAATGGTTAAAATAATAGCAGCCCCTAAAAACGCGAATAATGTTGAAATTTCCAAAACTTTCCCTTCTTTCAACTTCTTTTAAAAAACTATTTACATTATACTACATGACGTTGTACTCATTAGAAGTAAGTTTATGACTTTATCAAAAATTTTTCACAAATTTTCATTTCACAAATTCTGCTCGTTCATGCGATACTTTTCTCCCCTAATCCATTATAATAGTAGAAACTCATGAAAAAATAGATAACTTCCATAAGAGGTGATTGTTAATGGCAGTAAGTGATATTGTTACGCAGTATGAGGATGAGCATGGACAGATTTACTATAAAATGAAATCACATGACATTGACGTCAAGGCCGCACAAAACGCAGGTCTCGCTCCAGTGATCACCTATTGGATGGGCGATCAAGAGATTACGGACTCCATTCGAAATTTACGCTTTAGTCCACGTCCCCCCTCCAGCTATATTCAAGATTACGAAGAATTTCAAGCAATGCTTTATTTGAAAGAGCAACGTGCCATTAACCAGCTTTATGAACAAATGAGTATTAAACCAAGAAATATGTCAACAGGTAAACAAGTTATTTGGAGTTTTTTTGTCATTGTTTTGGCTATGCTTCCCCTGTTCATTGCCATTTGGTGGTTTAAATAATCGAATAGGTTGCCTCTTTAGCATTTTTGAATCTCTCCTTCTTAATTTATCAAAACTTTCAAGTAATTTCACTATTCAGCTTGACAGACTTTAGGAAGTAGTGCATTCTTTAGTCAATAGTTACCAACTCCATGATGAGAAAACGAACGGAGACTAGTAGTTAGCCACTGCTTGAAAAGAGAGCAATGCCCATCGGCTGTAAGGCATTGTACAAGGAAGACTGATGAACCTACTTCGTAAAACGTCCTGGCCAAACTAGGCGCAGTCTCTAGCGTTATGAGAAAAGTGGAATGTCGCATGATGTTCAATGTAGGTGGTACCACGGAAGGCAAGTCTTTTCGTCCTAATTTTTAGGATGAAAAGGCTTTTTTTATCTTGATTCAGCAAAATTTTGGTGTCAAAGATGAAACGTCATTGCTCTATTTAACAAAGCAATGACGAACATAAGACAACTGGAGGTAGTGTGATGGAGAGAAAAAGGATTGTTGTGAAGATTGGCAGTAGCTCTTTAACAAATGTAAAAGGCGAAATCGATAAAGTTCGTTTAATGGATCATGTGCAGGCAATCGCCGAATTAAAGAAGCAGGGTCATGAAGTTTTGCTTGTATCATCGGGTGCAGTAGCCGCTGGTTTTAAACAACTTGGCTACCCTGCTCGTCCTGTAACGGTAAAAGGAAAACAGGCCGCGGCAGCTGTTGGACAGAGCTTACTGATCCAAACATACAGTGCCTTATTTAGCATTTACGATATAACGCCTGCTCAAATTTTACTGACACGCACAGATTTTTCTAAAAAAGAATGCTATAAAAATGCCTATGCTACTTTCGAGGAATTATTAGAACGTTCCATGCTACCAATTATTAATGAAAACGATACAGTATCTATTAGTGAATTGACATTTGGGGATAATGATATGCTGTCCGCACTTGTAAGTGGTCTTGTCCATGCAGATCAGCTCATCATTTTAACAGACATCAATGGCTTATATAATGCCAATCCTGCTAAAAATCCGCAGGCGGAACGTATTGATCGGTTAACAGCTATTACCGATGACATGTTAAGCTTTGCTGATGGTACAGGTTCAAAGGTTGGCACGGGTGGCATGGCATCTAAGCTATTGGCAGCCCGAACAGCGCTACGTGCAGGTGTGAAAGTATTTATCGGAACAGGTCAAGGTGCACATAAACTACTTGCTATTTTAGCAGGCCATGGGGATGGCACTTATGTCGAGCATGATGAACTTGCGATTTTAACAAATCATAAACAGTGGATTGCACTTACGGAAGTTTCTGGTAAAATTTTTATAGATAGTGGTGCTGAAAAGGCGTTAATGGACAATGGCAAAAGCTTATTACCCGCTGGCGTATATCGTGTAGAAGGTGATTTTGACAATGGGGATGTTGTAGAAGTTTATAGTGAACAAGGTTTATTAGGACGTGGCGAAGTACTGTACTCTTCCCTAGAGTTAACTGTAGCAATGGGAAAACGGACGGATACATTGTCGAAATGCCCTATTGAGGTGATACACAGAGATAAATGGCTGAAAATTCAAACGAATGAGGGAGGAATGACGAATGACAAGTGAAATTCAAGGAAAAGGACAACGGGCAAAGGCTGCCAGCTACATATTAAATATTAAAACGACCTGTGAAAAGAATGAGGCGCTAACAAAAATTGCAGAACAGTTAATCATTGACCAGCATACTATTATGGCTGAAAATGCCAAAGATTTAGCACTGGGTGAGAAACAGAGCTTGCCTGCTTCTACACTAGATCGAATGATGCTCAATGAAGAACGTATAATGGCAATGGCCGATGCCATTCATTTACTTGTCTCCCTACAAGATCCAGTAGGCACAGTTATTGAGCAGATTGATAAAGAGAATGGCTTACACATCGAAAAGCGGATTGTACCACTTGGGGTCATTGGTATGATTTATGAGGCACGCCCAAATGTCACAGTAGATGCAGCGACTCTCTCTCTGAAAACAGGCAATGCCGTCATTTTACGTGGCAGCTCCTCAGCTAAATTTTCAAATACCGCCCTAGTGGCAAGTATCCACCGTGCACTTGCTAAAACATCTATTCCTATAGAGGCTGTGCAATTAATTGAGGATACAAGTCGTGAAACGGTGAAAGAATTATTTCATTTAAAAGAGTACTTAGATGTATTAATTCCTCGTGGCGGCAAAGCGCTTATTGATTTAGTTGTGAAGGAAGCAACTGTCCCTGTACTTGAAACAGGTGCGGGCAACTGTCACATTTACGTGGATCAAATGGCGGATTACATAAAAGCAGAAAAAATTTGCCTGAATGCTAAAACGCAGCGCCCTTCTGTTTGCAATGCAGCAGAAAGCTTACTCATTCATCCTATTTGGTTTAAGTCTCATGGTATGCAACTGTTAACAGCACTACATGACGCAGGTGTGACCATCATCGGTGATGAACAAGTATGTCAGCTATTTGAGGCTGCTCTTCCAGCTACGGAGGAAGACTATGCGATGGAATATCTTGATTTAACAATAAGTGTTAAATTGGTGGAAAATGTCTATGAAGCAATTGAGCATATTCATCGCTTTGGCACACATCATTCTGAAGCGATCATTACAGAAGATCAATTGGTCGCAGAAACATTTTTAAATAATGTCGATGCAGCGGCTGTTTATCATAATGCCTCTACCCGCTTCACGGATGGCTTTGAATTTGGCTATGGTGCAGAAATTGGCATTAGTACGCAAAAACTACATGCTCGTGGGCCAATGGGCTTGCCAGCGTTAACCTCAACTAAATATTTCATATATGGCAACGGCCAAATTCGTGAATAAAAGAAAGCCGCGCGTTACTTATTTGCTTTAATAATTTTACAAAAAATAGAAAGAAGGTGTCGTATGAACATCTCCGCAATGATTAAACTAACCGTCTCCATGGCACTGTTTGGTTCCATAGGCTTTTTTACGGTTCATACTGGTGTTCCTGCTACAGAGCTTGTCTTTGTTCGATGCATTTGTGCCACCCTCTTTCTAGGAGGAATGTGGCTTATTACAGGGGGGCATAAATCAGAGGTTTGGGATAAGAAGGAAATTCTCCAAACAATTATTTGTGGCGTCTTTATCGTTTTAAACTGGGTATTTTTATTTAAAGCCTTTGAAGAAATGTCGATTTCGATTGCCATTTCCATCTATAATTTAGCCCCTATTTTTGTCTTAATTTTAGGCGCTATCTTTTTAAAGGAAAAAATGACCATTCAAGCACTTGTAGCAACCATCACTTGCTTTATTGGTAGTATTTTCATCATTGGTCTCCATAACTTTGTGTCTTTCTCAGAGTTTATGCAATCTGGTTTTGTGTGGGCATTACTGTCAGCGGTATTTTATGCCCTCACCATGCTAACAAGCAAAACCATTACGAAGCTTAGCTCCTATGCGTTAACCTATATTCAAACAACGGTTGGTATCGTCATACTACTGCCTTTCATCGACTTCTCCTTGTTTGAGGGATTAACCACTTCCAATTGGTTTTATATTTTGGGCACAGGCTTTATTCATACAGGATTTGTTTACTATTTATTTTTTGATAGTATTCGCAACCTTACAACCATTCTTGTATCCGTATTAGTGTTCGTTGACCCTGTTGTCGCGATTTTACTGGATATGCTGTTGCTTGATTTTATGCCAAGCATTATGCAAACGTTAGGTATCCTGCTTATTTTCGGAGGTATTTTCTATACAGTTTACATTCCGAAGAAAAAGCGGCTGCCACAGGAGGCATCCTCATGAGCAAGCTCTTTACTATAGGGGAATTACTAATTGATTTTACGCCAACAGAGCAGCATGGCTCCCTTGCCGATATCGAGCACTTTACTAAACATGCGGGTGGTGCACCTGCAAATGTAGCAGCGGTCTGTGCAAAGCTGGGTCAGCAGGCAGCTCTTCTAACACAGGTCGGTCAGGATGCCTTTGGCGATTTCCTAATAAAAACGTTACAGCAAACAGGTGTAGACACGCAGTACATTCGCCAAACAGCTGATGGAGAAACAAGTCTTGCTTTTGTCTCATTAAATGGTCACGGTGAGCGTGATTTTCAATTTTATCGCCGACATGCTGCGGACTTATTGTACAAGCAAGACTATCTCCCCTTACAATTACTCACTGCACAAGATATCGTTCATTTTTGCTCTGTTAATCTTGTGGAAAGCCCTATGAAGCAAGCACATCTTGCTTTTATTGAACAGGCACATCAAGCAGGTAGTCTTGTTTCCTTTGATCCGAATGTGCGCTTACCTTTATGGCAGGATGAGACTGCGTGTCGGGCAACCATCCTCGCCTTTCTACCTAAAGCACATATTGTGAAGCTTTCAGAGGAGGAGCTATTGTTTTTAACAGCAGTAGAGGAGGAACAGGCGGCCGTCCAAGCATTATTTCAGGGGCATGTAGCCGTCATCATCATTACACATGGCGCTGCTGGGGCTACTTTATATACGAAAAAGCTTCATGTAAAGGCTCCTGCTAAGGAGGTACAAACTGTCGATACGACAGGGGCTGGAGATGCATTTATTGGGGCAGTTTTAAGTAAATTCCTTCAACATCAACTAGCAGTAGCTGATGTTGAAACCTATTGCGAACAGCATGCGATGTCCCTGCTCACTTTTGCAAACCGTTATGCAGGGATTTCGACAACGAAGCATGGGGCCATTCCCTCTTATCCCGTATTGCCATTGGAAATAAATCAAGATTAACGCGAAACTTCTTGTCCTTATGTTTCGTATGTACTAGTGACAGAGTAATAAAGGAGGACATACATGGAGTCGATCACAAAAAGACGAACAGCAGCATTTTTAATCGATACAGCGATATCAACCGCAGTCACGTTGGGTGTTGAATATTTCCTACGAAAAAAAGTGAAAAACGAAGTCGTTCATGCGCTCGTTACGCCAACAGCCGTGCTATGGGCACTAGAATATGCACAGCTCCGTCAAAATGGACAAACCATTGGCTACAAAGCAATGAAACTGGCACTTGAAAATGAAGATGGCCATCCACTATCAGACGGTCAAATAATTAAACGAATGGCTTATCGAGACACCCTCAGTACGTTTGATTATCTAAAAAATCGCCAGACCTTTGAGCAACAGCATGGACAATGTCTACCTCATGACAATTTCGCAGGTACGATTGTCAAAGAAAAATAATTGAAAGCTGCCCAACTTTCTTTATGAAGGTAGTTTTTAATTGAAACTAGAATCCGTCGTGCAAAAAATGGCTCCCCTTAGCTAAGGAGGAGCCTTTCTAATGGCAGCTAAACATAAGTAGTGCCATCGAATTGTATACTTTATCGAAAGCAGATCTTCCCTCTTCTCCCTGCAAACGAATACTAAGTGACAAAATCTAGCACTAATGAGGAAGGTTATTGAAAAGACGCTTTCGTCCACTACCAATATTTTTTCATTAAAATATGTGGGATGCCACAATCCATGAATTCTTCGCCTTCACGCTGGTAGCCTAATTTTTCATAAAAACCTTCTGCATAGGACTGGGCATTCAGCTTTGCTTTTGTTAAACCTTTGTCTCGTGCGATTTGCTCTAAGCCCATAATGATTTCTTTCCCCAGGCCAAATTTACGGTATTGTTCCAATATACAAATACGTTCTAGTTTGCCATAGCCCTCCACAATGCGAAGCCTGCCTGTTCCAACAGGTTGCTCCTTGTAATACACAAGAATATGATCACATGGTGCATCGAGCGAATCAAATTCATCGTACTCTTCTACCTCAGGTACTTGTTGTTCTTCAATAAAAACATGTCGACGAAAATCGAACGCTGTTTGTAATTCTTCTTCAGTTGTCACTTTTTTTATGCTCATGAATATTCCTCCTAGTTTCTCCTATTGACCATCTTCACTAGGTGCAATTTCACTTCGAAGATGATACTATTAGTATAGAATAATTTTTATTGCAAATACAATAAAAATTTCAGGAGGATCGACCATGAAAGAAATTTTACGTGAAATAGGTGCTATTGCACGGGCATTAGACTCAATTAGTAATATTGAATTTAAGGAGTTGGATTTAACAAAGGGACAATATTTATATGTCATCCGAATTTGTGAAAATCCTGGTATCATTCAAGAAAAAGTTGCAGAGCTATTAAAGGTGGATCGTACGACTGCTTCGCGGGCTATTCAAAAATTAGAGACCAAGGGCTTTATTGAAAAGCGTATTGAACAAGGAAATAAAAAAAATAAATTGCTCTTCCCAACAACAAAAAGCTTAGAGATTTATCCTTTTTTGAAACGAGAGGGCGAATATTCCAATGCTCGTGCACTTGCAGGTTTTTCCACTGAAGAGATCGACAGCATCCACAATCTACTAACGCGTGTTTTGCATAACATCGAGATTGACTGGGAGGATGTAAAAAAGGGGCATAAACGACACTATTAAAGGCGATTCCTTGTATTTCCACATGTTTGGAATCGCCACGTACTAAACATTGGCTGCCAATACTCTTTTTAACACGGCTACCATAAAATCAAGATCCTCATCAGTACAGCAAAGTGGCGGACTTAATATAATGATATGATGATAGCCCTCTACTGTTTCACCATTTCTCCCAACAATTAACCCGTTTGCTTGACAATCAGCTATAATTTTCGCTATTCGCTCTGGCTTTGCGGGTGCTTGTGATGGTTTATCTTCGACAAGCTCGATGCCTATGAGCAACCCAAGCCCTCGTATATCTCCAACAAAGGGTAGCTCCAATAAGTCTTGCAAATCATGTAGCAATTGTATACCCAAATCTCTTGCGCGCTGTACGAGCCCTTCTTCTTCTATGATTTTTATATTTTCTAAAGCCACTGCACAGGCTGCTGGATTACCACCAAACGTATTAATATGCCGAAAATGACTATAGCCATCCATCTCTTTAAATTTTTCATAAATGTCTTTGCGTACAGCCGTGATGGATAACGGTAGGTAGGCACTTGTTAACCCCTTTCCCATAGTAATGACATCTGGTCGAATGTCAAAATGCTGATGACCAAATAGCATCCCTGTTCGTCCAAAGCCACATATGACTTCATCAATGATAAGTAATACCCCATGTCGTCTACAAATGCGCTCGACTTCCTTAACATAAGTAGGGTGTGGAATAAGAACGCCACCACCAGTAATCAGTGGCTCCATAATAACGGCCGCTATTGTTTCTTTTTGCTCCCAAATGATCTTTTCCTCGATT
This sequence comes from Lysinibacillus sp. FSL L8-0126, assembly GCF_038630385.1. Taxonomy (NCBI): domain Bacteria; kingdom Bacillati; phylum Bacillota; class Bacilli; order Caryophanales; family Bacillaceae; genus Lysinibacillus; species Lysinibacillus sp. FSL L8-0126. Next base: position 4,412,810 of record NZ_CP152028.1, read on the forward strand.
TCACGAGCACATGCTAAACTATACGCCTCCACGGGCTGCCCTTTTGGTCGACGATAATGATCAGGTGGGGCAACATGCAAAAAGCCTGGTGTTAAGGGTTCATATTTATATTTACGTAAGGCCTGTCCTGTGGCTGCCAATGCCCCCAGTGAACTGCCATGATAACCTCGATAACGAGCAATGATTTTATAACGAGTTCCTTCCCCATTTTGTTGATGGTATTGACGTATTAGCTTAAAGGCTACTTCATTCGCGTCCGAACTGCTATTGGAATAAAACATCATATAGTCATCTTCTAGTAAGCTGTTCATTTTTTCAGCGAGTCTGATGGCCGGTTCATGACTTTGGGTTAAAGGGGCATAGCATAGCTTTTTCAGTTGCTCATACGCAACTTTAGCAAGACGCTCACGGCCATAGCCTACGTTCACTGCCCATAAGCCTGACATGCCATCTAAAAAGCGGTTGCCTAAACTATCGGTAATCCATGCTCCTTCTCCCTGTTCAATAATAGGGGGCGCATTGTCATTGTACATAGACATATGATGCCAATCATTTTCATGGTCTTTTTGTTGTAAATCATGTGTGAATTGATCGTTCTGCTCCATATCATGACCTCCAATCGTGATCATCGATGTCTTTTTATCTATCACCATTTTCCCTATTAAACTAGTTAATATTGAAATTTTCTGATTTCTCTAACATAATGAAATAGACATTGTACATTCGAAGGGCAGGTGCTAATTGATGGCGAAACATCCTCTACTCGTACGTGATGTCCTCAAGCGCAAGCATTTTGAATCAGCGAAGCTTATCGCTGGGCAGCATGGTCTTGATCGCCAAGTTTTATGGACACATATATTAGAAATCAAAGATTTTGATACATTAATTAATGGTGGTGAATTGATTTTAACTACTGGTGTTGGTTTACAGCTCGAACGTGAAACACAAATCGCCTACTTACAAAACCTTATTCGCAATGAAGCTGCTGGTCTTTGTATAGAAATTGGAGACTATTTCGATCATGTCCCTGTAGAATTGATTGCTATGGCGAACGCCCATCATTTCCCAATTATTATTTTTGAAGACATTGTACGATTTATCGATATTACGCAAGATTTACACACGTACATAATTAATCAACACCAGCAGGCACTAACACAGCTAGATACACTCTCCAAAACATTTATGGAATTATCGTTAATGCCAAATGGAATTTTAAAAATATTACAAGTTCTCCACCAAGATACGGATGCGCCCTTTTTATTTGTCTCAGAAGATACAAAAAGCTTTTATTATCCTGTGGAGGCTAAAAAATACTTGCGTGTTATGGAGGAGCATTGTCAGCAGTTAGAAATACAAGAGCCTCTGCACCTTTTATCCATTGATAAGGATCATTTTGTCATCATCCCTGTGAATGGACTTGGACAAGTTTGGGGCTATTTATGTATGCATTCTGGACTGCCAAAGCCGAGTGATTACACCTTGTTGAATCTAGAACGGGCTACGATGTCAATAGCCCATATTTTAATGCGTAATCGCATGCTGCAGGAGCGACAGCAAAGCCGTGAGGATGAATTTATCCTTGCCTTAATTCAAGGACAGCCCGTTGATATACCATACTATCAAAGCTATTTGCCAATCGAGAGTCGTAATTTATTTTACCGAGTCGTCGTATTCAATCTTCATGATAAAGCTAATACAGTGTCTGAAGAAGAGTGGCAGGAAATACAGCTCCAAAATGCCATGTATATTCGCTCAATTTTAAAAAAGCTCGGATTTTTCCCTACTGTTTCGGTACGACAGCATGAGATTATTATTTTAGCCTTTTTTATTGCCGCAGATTATATGAAAGACAATCGTGATTCCTTCGATCAAGCCATTTCACAGATTATAGCGAGAAAAGCAGCACAGTTTTTTGAACAGCTTATCCTTAGCTGTGGCATTAGCAATGTCTATCAGTCGATTGAAAGTGTTCATCTTGGCTATAAAGAGGCGAAATCGGCCATTCAAATGCAACATCAGCAATTGGCTAGCTCCATCTACTATAAGGATCTAGGTGTCTATCGATTATTATTACAGCAGGATCAGACAGCTCTCCTACAATTTGTGAAAGATTATTTACAAGAGATATTGTTATTAGATCAAAAAAGTAGCCTTGATTTATTTCAAACATTAGCTGTTTATTTGGCCTGTAACGGGGCTAAAAATGATACAGCAGAACAGCTGTTTATCGTCCGTCAAACACTCTATAAACGAATTGAACGGCTAGAAAGTATATTAGGTGCTGATTTTTTACAAGCTCCCCATCGCCTCAATATTGAAATGGCTGTTAAGGCATATGAACTCTTACAAAAAACAGCACCTGATGTGTTACGATTTTGAACGTGGGTCCATAAAATCTCGTAAAGCATTACTGAGCATATATAAACCAAGAACAAGAATGGTAATGGCTCCTCCTGGCGCATACGTATACCAAGGGGCACCGATTAAATAGGCTTGTGAATCTTTTAACATTCTGCCCCAGCTAGGGTTTGGTGGTTGTACTCCAAGCCCTAAATAGCTTAGTGCTGCCTCGGCTAACATCGCCGTCGCAAATGTCACGGTTGCAGCCACAATAATTTGCGACGAAATGTTCGGTAAAATATGGCGGAACATAATGCTATAAGGCTTGACCCCGATTAATTTCGCTGCCAGTACATATTCCGAGTCACGTTGCTGCACAAAGCCACTACGTGCAATCCTTGCAATAGCTGGAATAGCGATAATGCCAAGCGCTATAGCGGTATTTGTAATCCCTGGACCGAATACTGCTACAAGCATTAAGGCTAAAATAATGCCTGGAAAAGCCATTAAAGCGTCCATCGTCCGCATAAAGATTTCATCGATCCAGCCACCAATATAGCCCGCAATACCACCGATAAGAATGCCAAACACCGTTCCAATTGCCACGGTTAATAGACCCACAGCAAAGGCTGTTTGTGTCCCCTTCATAATGCGGCTAAAAATATCACGCCCGAATTCATCTGTTCCAAACATATAGGCACCACCAGGTCCACGCAATTTTTCAGGTATATTCATCGCATTGACATCATGTGGTGTATAAAAGAAACTAACAAGCATGACGAGCAAAAAGCCGACAATAACGAGGAGACCAATGACTAAATTGATTTTTTTAGTATAGCGCTGTAGTTGTTTCATGATAGCCACCTCTTAACGTAATCGAATTCTAGGGTCCAACACAGAATATAAAACATCAACGATAAAATTAATCATGACGACAGCTACTGTAATATACATGACAATCCCCTGCACAAGTGGAAAATCACGATTACTAATAGCCGTAATTAGTAGCTGACCGATACCTGGCAAGGAAAACACCTGCTCCACAATAATCGTTCCTGCTACTACCTCTGCCATGATCAAACCAAAAACCGTTAAAATCGGGATCATCGAATTTTTTAATACATGCTTATACATTACATTTTGTTCAGACATCCCTTTACTGCGAATTGTACGGACATAATCGAGTTGGACTTGTTCTAGAATAGCTGTACGGACATAACGGAAATTCACCGCAATTTGTGGAATGGCAATCGTTAAAGCTGGAAGAATAAGCGTGCTAAGTGCTCCTGCTATACTTTGGGTCCAAGGAATATAGCCACTAATTTTAAAGAAGCTAAACTGTAAGCCAATGTAAAGAATAAGCATCATCCCTAGCCAAAAGGATGGTACTGCCATCCCAATTTGCGTCATAGTGGATAATGACACATCACTTAATTTATTTTGTCTTCTTGCAGCAAACATCCCTAAAGGTAAGGAAATGATTAAGACCATAATAAGGGTAAGCCCTGCTAATGACATGGTGACAGGAAGTCGATCAAATAATAATTCTTTTACTGGCATGGAAAATCGAATGGAATTCCCTAATTGCCCTGTCAATAAGCCCTTCATCCAATCTACATATTGTTCATAAAGAGGACGATCCAAGCCGAGCTCAGATCGTAAATTTTCAATTTGTGTGGGATCCGCCTCCGTCCCTAACATCGTGCGAACCGGATCACCAGGTAATATTTGAAAAACGCCAAATGTAATGATGGATACTAGAAGGATGGTGATTATTAACAGGATGATTCGACGTAGGATATACATCATAAGCATTCATCCCTTTCTAGTTTGAAAACTTAACCTCAGACATATCATGGAACCAGAATGGATAACTCTTAAGCCCCGTCACTTGTTTGTCAGTACCCCACACGATTTGATAATCAGCAATGTAAACCGCAGTAGCTTGCTCTGCTAAAATTTCCTGTGCACGATGGTAGTAGTCGATTTGTTTAGCTTGATCAGTTTCCTTCAAGACATCAGCCATAATTTTGTCGTATTCTTCGTTTTTAAACAGGAAGAAGTTTTCACTATCATTTGTGGAGATATAGTCATTCAAAATTTCAAAGGCAGATGCACGACCTGTTAAATCAATCGTTGTCATCTCATAGTCGCGACCAAAGTACACACGATCTAGCCAGATACCCCATTCAACTACTTCAATTTCTACATCAATGCCAATTTCCTGCAAATTAGCCACTACAATTTGGGCAATATTTGAGTAAATATCATTATGTGAAGACACCGTTATTTTTGTTTTAAAGCCATCAGGATAACCCGCTTCCGCTAATAAGGCTTTCGCTTTTTCCACATCTCGCTCATACATGCTTTCTAAGCCCTTCTTTTGGAAGTCTCCCATTGCTGGACTCATATTAGATCCAAGAGGAACAGCATAGCCCGCAAATACAGAATCAATAATATCGGATTTACTAATGGCGTAATTGATCGCTTGACGAACCTTCACATTATCAAAAGGTGCCTTTGTTTCGTTAAAAGTAACGATTAATGATGAGTTATTATTTTGATGGGATAAATTATAGCTACCCTCTACCTCACCAACACGATGCCAAGGAACACTCGTTAAATCTACCTCATTCGCCATCAAGCTCATAATGGCTGCCTGATCATCTGATTGGAAGGCAAAGGTTACTTTATTCAAATAAGGCAATCCTTCCTGCCAATACTGCTCATTTTTCTTGAGCTCTAAATTGGTGCCAGGTGCGTATTTTACAAAGGCAAATGGTCCTGTCCCAATTGGGTTTTCATTATGCTTACCATCATTACTTTTAGGAATAATAGCTGATTGTCTTGCTGTTAATGAATACAAGAAATTAGAGTTCGGCTCTTTTAACTTGATAATAAATGTAGTCGCATCAGGTGCCTCTGTAGATGCTACATTATCAAAGTTATTAGACATTTTCTCCCCACCATTTTTCCCCATTAAACGGTCAAAGGAATATTGGATATCCTCCATCGTTAAATCATCACCATTATGAAACTTCACACCTTGGCGTATTTTAAACGTATACGTTAAACCATCCTCCGAGATGTCGTAGCTCTCTGCAAGCCCCTCTTTCAAGGAACCATCCGTTTCAGGTGCCATAAGCCCTTCAAACAGATTAAGTATCATTTGATAGGAAATAGACGCTGTAGCCTTATGTGGATCTAAAAAATCTGGATCGTCATTGACACGTACAACGATTTCCTGTGGAACATCGGCTACTGTTTGACCATCTGTAGAACTTGAACCTGTCGTATTTTTCTTTCCATCACCTGAACATGCTGTCATGATAATTGCTAATAACAATGTCACGAGCATCAGTCCTCTTTTTTTCCATTGCATAGTCGTTCCCCCTTTTCCCATATGCCTATCTTTGAATGCTTGTATAGCTTTCAACATCTGCCAATTTATCAGCGCCTTTAATGCCAGCGAGAATAGCTTCCTCCATTACCTTTGTTGCTAAATGTCCTAGATAATCAAGTGCATAAGGTTGATCGCCTGTCCCTAGCACAAAAATCGTATCGCCATCCAGCATGGTATGAACGGGATAAATCGTTCGTGCTAAAGCATTTTGCGTAAGCTGTGCAATTTTTTTAGCCTCTGCCTTCGTTAACTTGGCATTCACTGCTACCACACCGATCGTTGTATTAGTGCCAGCTAATGCCTCTGATTGTGCATGCTGCTCTAAATAGGCACAGCAATCCACCCACTGACCAGAATGCGCATCTCTGGCTCCTGCTAAAATTTGCCGTGTAGCAGGGTCCTTGACATCTCCCACGGCATTCACTGCCACGATGGCTCCTGCTACGAGACCATCTTTCCCCGCATAGGAAGCACTACCAAGCCCACCCTTCATCGCAAAATTAGGTCCTGCTAGTTTGCCAATAGTTGCGCCATAGCCAGCACCTATATTGCCATTGGTAAATGGGCCAACTTGTGCTGCTTGTGCCGCTTCATAGCCCATTTGCGCAGTAGGTCGAGCATGGGGATCACCGATAAATAAGTCAAAGAGAACAGCACTCGGCACAATCGGTATTTTTGCCACACCTGCATCGACACCAATTCCTTGCTCGGCTAAAAATTGCATGACACCTGTGGCAGCATCTAATCCGAAGGCGCTGCCCCCAGCTAAACAGATGGCGTGGACTCGATCAATTTCATTAATAGGGTCTAATGCATCTGTTTCACGAGTGCCTGGTGCAGAGCCTCGAACATCCACTCCACACACCGCCCCACTTTCTACTAATAGCACCGTGCAGCCCGTAATCCCTTCCTTATTTTCACGATGTCCGACTTTGACACCTGGCACATCCGTTATATTGCCAAACATCTGCAACACCTCCACTCTAGAATAAATTTAATTTTCTGATTATTTATCATATAAAAAGCAAGCCACTCGTTGATGGTCATTTTCATGTTGAAGCATCGGTCTTTCCTGATGACATCTTTCCATCACAAATGGACAACGGGTATGAAAGACACAGCCAACAGGTGGATTCATTGGACTTGGTAATTCACCTTGTAAAAGTATTTCTTGTTTCGGCTCATCAAAATTAACGACTGGTATAGCAGATAGCAATGCTTGTGTGTAGGGATGTAATGGATTGGCATAGAGCTCCTTCTTTGTCCCAATCTCCACAACTCTTCCTAAATACAGCACTGCCACACGGTCACTAATATGCTTCACAACACTTAAGTCATGTGAAATAAATAAATAGGTTAATTGAAATTCATCTTGTAAATCCATCATGAGATTAAGAACTTGCGATTGCACCGACACATCCAGAGCAGATACCGGCTCATCAGCAATAATGAATTCTGGGTGTATCGCTAATGCTCGGGCAATACCAATTCGTTGTCGCTGCCCACCAGAAAATTCATGCGGAAACTTATGCATGGCATCCTCAGGTAGCCCTACCTTTTGTAAGAGCTCCTTCACACGCTCTTTTCGTTGTTCCTTCGTCAATGTTAATTGCAGTTTCATCGGTTCCTCGATAATAGAGCCTACCCGCATCCGAGGATTAAGGGAGGAAAAGGGATCTTGAAAAATCATTTGCATTTGATTGCGATAACTTTGTAGCTTACTGCCCTTTAAATGCTGGATTGGCTGCCCTTTATACAATACTTCCCCTGCTGTTGGTTCAACGAGCTTTAAAATCGTTCGCCCAAAGGTTGATTTGCCTGAGCCTGATTCTCCTACAATGCCCAATGTTTCTCCTCTAAAAATCTCTATTGAAATATCGTCAACCGCCTTGATGACCTTTTTTTCTTCCTTCATCGATTTGCGTTTCACAGGAAAGTAGGCTTTTAAATGATTAATTTCCAGCAAAACTTCTTTCTCCATCATGAGCCAGCTCCCCTTTCTCTGTGAATAAATGACAGCGTACTTTATGTGCCTCTTGAATGTAATGGATAGCCGGTTGCTCCACATGGCAATGTGCCATCGCATGTGGACAGCGTGGGGCAAAGCGACAGCCACCAGGCAATGCATACGCTGGTGGTACGGTGCCAGGGATCGACGGCAGCCTTTTGACATCTGAATCAAGGCTAGGCATCGTTTTTAAGAGAGCAGTTGTATAAGGATGCTGCGGATTTAAAAAGAGCTCTCTCACTGGAGCTTCCTCGACAATTTGCCCTGCATACATCACCATGACACGATCGGCTGTTTCTGCAACAACACTCATATCATGTGTAATAAATAAAATGGCCGACTGATGCTCTTTCTTCATTTTCAGCATCAGCTTTAAAATTTGTGCCTGTACCGTCACATCCAGTGCTGTGGTTGGTTCATCTGCAATCAATAGCTGCGGATTATTAGACATCGCAATAGCAATCATGACACGTTGCCGCATTCCCCCTGATAGTTGATGAGGATATTCAGCAATCACCTTTTCTGCATTGGCAATCCCTACCTCCTGTAAAAGTAGTAATGCTTTCTTCCATGCCTCTTTTCTCGATACCTTTTGATGTCTGCGAATGCCCTCAATCATTTGATTGCCAATCGTAAAGACGGGATCTAAAGAGGTCATAGGTTCTTGAAAAATCATACTAATTTCATTACCACGAATACGGCTCATCTCTTTCTGTTTATAGGCGAGTAGATTTTTACCGTTTAAGGCAATGGAACCTGCTGTAATTTCACCTGGTGGTATGGGCAGTAAACGCATAATCGCTAAGGAGGTGATACTTTTGCCGCTTCCTGATTCACCTACCAGTGCAACGGTTTCTCCTTTATGAATAGTAAAGTTTACATCTTCAACAACCTTCGCCTCTTTGCCATTTTTCAACTGGAATTGGATGGATAATTGATTGACCTCTAAAAGCACTTCTTTTTCTTTTGGCTGTTCCATATGCGTCCCTCCATCTCACTGTTGATTAGGTGGTGCATAGCGTATAGCGATGTTTTTCATTTGCGTATAGTTTCGCAGTGCAACAAAGCCCTTCTCTCGACCAATTCCGCTTTTTTTATAGCCGCCAAATGGCATTTGAATGCCACCTGCAGCCCCATAATTATTAATAAATACTTGTCCAGCCTGCACGCGACTTGCCACATAATGAGCTGTATCAATATGCTGTGACCAAACACCAGCGACTAAGCCATAGTCAGTGCTATTGGCTAATGCAATGGCCTCGTCTGCGCTGGAAAATGGCAGGACGGTTAAGACAGGGCCGAAAATTTCTTCCTGCGCTAATGGATCATTTGGATCAACGCCATCCAGTATAGTTGGCTGTACATAAAAGCCCTTTTCATAGCCTTTTATCGTCACTGGTTCGCCACCCGTAATCACATAGCCATCTGTCTTTGCTTGTTGTAATAATGCCGTGATTTTCGTATATTGGCGTTCATTTAATAGCGGTCCCATATCCATATCCGCTTCCCCAGGTCCAACTTGTATCGCTTGGAATTTTTGCGCTAGTTGTGCAATGAATGTATCTTTAATACTTTCTTCAATGAGTAAACGTGCCCCTGCAGAGCAAGTTTGACCGGCATTTTGAATAATGGCACGTACAACCCCCTCTAATGCTTGCTCCATATCGGCATCTGCAAACACAATATTAGGCGATTTTCCTCCAAGCTCTAATGTCACAGGCACAACATTTTCTGCTGCTGCCTTCATCACCGCTATCCCTGTCGGCACAGAACCCGTAAACGTAATATGATTAATATCGGGATGTGACGTTAAATAGAGCCCAACCTCTCGCCCCAATCCTGTAATATGCTGGAAAATCCCTTTCGGCACTTTATTGGCAAACCATTCAGCGATGGCATGTGTTGTCAGGGGTGTATCCTCTGCACTTTTCACAATCACAGCATTACCAGTTGCTATAGCCGCTGCGACACTTCTTGCCGTAATTTGAATCGGATAATTCCATGGCACAATATGTACCGTAATGCCAACTGGCTCTAGCACTACCGCATTTAATAGTCCATCCTCAATCGGAATGGTATCCCCCATCACCTTATCCGCTGCACCACCATAAAATTCAAAATAGCGAGCCGCTGCTTCAATATCTGCTCTTGCCTGTGATAAGGGCTTTCCTACGTCTCGACATTCTAGTAAACTCCATTCCTCTGCATGCTGTCGAATATAATGGGCAAATTCAATTAATAACTGCCCCCGTTCATAGGCCTTCCATTGACGCCAGTCTTGTCCTTCAAACGCTAGACGGGCTGAATGTACTGCTTGTTCCACATGCGCTTTACTTGCATTGCTAATTTGTGCAATCACTTCCCCTGTCGAGGGATTTTTAACTTCTAGGTGTGTCTCTTCTTCACCATGAACCCACTCCCCATTAATTAACATAGGAATTTTTCTCATCGTACCCCTCCTATAATCCACGACCACCATCTACATGCAATGTCGTTCCAGTGACCATACTTGCCGCATCAGACAATAAATAGCTGACTGCCCCTGCTATATCCGCTGGCTGTACTAAGCGCCCAAGTGGGACAGACTGCACAAACACATTTTGCTTCGTTTGCTCTATATCAGCATCCTGTGCAGCAAATTGACCAAGCATTTGTGTGTCAGCTGGGCCTGGATGAATCGTATTAACGCGAATTTGGCTTGATGCAAGTTCAATTGCAAGCCCTCTTGTAAAGCTTTCTGCCGCCCCCTTTGAGGCAATATAAGCCTGTAAGCCTGGTCTAGGACGCACGGCAGAAATAGAGGCTATTGTAATAATGGAGCCCCCTTGCTGTTTTTTCATAAAAGGAACAACTGCTTTTGTCGTGATAAACAAGCTTTTTACATTGACATCCATTAAACGGTTCCACTCATCCATCGTGACCTGCTCAATCGGTGTCGCTGACTGGGCAATTCCTAGTGCATTGACAAGGCCATCTATTCTGCCATACTTGTCAAAAACCTGTTGGCAAATGCTTTGAACACGTTCCTCCTGCAATACATTGACTTCAACACATTGTAATGAATCATGGGCGATATCTGATAGTGCATCTATTGATAAATCAAGCCCTACAACCTGATTACCCTGCTTTAGCTGCTCTTGAATAATCGCTTTTCCCATACCGCCTCCTGCACCTGTAACTACGACCACCTTTTGCTCGATTGCCATCCTAAACACCTCCTGCTGTTAAAGTCCTATTAATGATTTCCTGACAAATTGCATCGCCCATTTGTGCCGTTGTCGCTTGTCCACCAATATCTGCTGTCTTTACGATACCTTCCTGTAGCACTGTTGTAATCGCCTTAACAATGAGCTGTTCTAAATCGCTTCTACCTTGATGTCCAAGAAGTAAGGCAAGCGACCAAATTTGTGCAATGGGGTTAGCAATGCCCTTACCTGCAATATCTGGTGCAGACCCATGAACAGGCTCAAACATCGATGGAAAATCCTTTTCTGGATTCAGGTTTGCCGATGGAGACAGACCAAGTCCCCCGACAATAGCTGAGCCTAAATCGGATAAAATATCGCCGAATAAATTGGACGCCACAACCACCTCGAAATCCTGTGGACGTTCGACAAAATAGGCTACCAAAGCATCAATATAAATGGATTTCAACTGTAGGTCTGATGAGCTTTGTGCCACCGTTTTTTTTGTCTGTTCATCCCAAAATTTCATCGAATGAATAATGGCATTCGATTTTGTCGCACTGGTGATATTGGTTTTACCATGTTGCTTGGCATAATTACAGGCAGCTCGGACAATTTTTTCAATGCCAATCCGCGTCATAATGGTATTTTGAATGGTCATTTCCTGTGGCTGCTGCTGATACAGTCGACCACCACTATCCGAATATTCGCCCTCCGCATTTTCACGGAAGATGACAAAGTCAATGTCTTTACCATTCGTTAAGGGAGATGCTATCCCTGGCAACGATTTAATAGGACGGAAATTCACATACTGCTGGAAATGTTTCCGAATAGGCATAATTAATTGCCAAACCGTGACATCATCTGGCACACGAGCATCGCCAATTGCACCAAATAAAATCGCATCATATGTTTGAAGTGTTTCCAATGCATTCTCGGGCATCATACAGCCGTGCTGCACATAATAATCAGAGCTCCAAGGAAAAATGGTCGTTTCAATGTGTAAGGAACTGTCCTGTTCCTGCAAACATGTCAGCACCTTTAATGCTTCCTGCATTACCTCTTTTCCTATGCCATCCCCTGGTATGACGGCCATTTTTATTGACGTCATTGTTCATCACCCGCCAAAAATTTTAATGCTGCTAAACGGTAAATAGCCGTTGTTTCTGCTAATTCTTCAAGCTCTACATATTCATTGATTTGATGAGGGATTTCGCGATCTCCAGCACCGACCGTCACAATCGGGATGCCATGAACATGAAGAAACGTACCATCTGTCGCGCCCGGAACACCATTATATTTCGGTTCTTTCTCCGTCACCTCTGCCACTGCCTCATAAATAGCCTGTACCACAGGATCTTCCTTAGCCGTTGCAGTAGCTGGCCGATTATCAAGCACCGTTAGTTCGACTTTAAAATCAGGGTCATCTGCTTGTAATCGTTTAATAATGGCCTCGATTTTGCCTACTAGCTCATTATGATCCTGAGCAGGCACCGTGCGGATGTCGAGCGTCGTCATACAATGATCTGGAATGACATTGATTTGTGCATCACCTTTAACCGGCGCACGTAAAATCGTTGGTGTAATAGATGGCCAATTCAGCATCGGATCACGCCCTAATCGTGCTTGCTCCTCTTTTTCCAATTTTTCAAGTTCTACGATAAAACGCGCCATACGCCAGTTTGGATTTATACCGCTCCACGAAATAGCACCATGCGCCATTTTACCGAAAATATCTACTTGTAAACGTATGGCCCCACGCTGTGCAATACATACATTATTTTCCTGTGGCTCACAGATAATCGCGCCATCCACTCCATCAGCCCAGCCATTTTTAATAAAATGCTTAATGCCAAGCATTAGCCCCTCTTCATCACAAGGAATACATAAAATAATCTTGCCAGTAAACTCCTCTCGATCTAGCAGCAATGACTGGCAAGCCGTAATCATACAAGCCAGATTCCCCTTTGTATCATTCGTTCCCCTGCCATACATACGCCCATCCACAATCTCTGCTCCAAATGGATCATAAGCCCAAGCCTCTCGATTGCCCTCTGTCACGACATCTGTATGTCCTTCGAAAAGTAATGTTTTCCCAGGCTTGCCCGAATCAATAATGCCAATTACATTCGGTCGCCCTGGCACAACTTCCTCTACATGCGTTTCGATGCCAATATCTCGTAAATAAGAGGCTACAAAAGTTGCCACCTCTTGCTCATTACCCTTCGGATCGTTCTCACGGTAAACGCTTTCAATTCGCACAAGCTTCTGTGTTAATGCAATGACCGCCTCACGATCACGCACATACGATTTCGTTGCTTTCAAACTAGTTACTGTCATGCAAAGGCCCCCTATTTTTATAGAATATTCTGAATTTATGTTATTTTATCATTGTCCTTTCTCTATGAAACTAGACAATATGTTAATGATTCCTAGAATGACCTTAACTTTTTGTTTAGCAATAAAACGCTAGAAAATGACAAATTATTCTGTTTTACGTGAATTTTTGATAGATTTTTTGAATAAAGAAGAGTTTATGGTTCGATTTTGGGGTGCTTGATTTTATAGTGAGTGAGTCGGTGCATCCTACTTTTGAAAGACTTGTTCTCCTTTTAGAGCTGAGCCTCACGCTACTTATGAGCGACCTTTTCTTTTATTTGAGAGCGAACAACCACCCTATCCCCTCCTAAAACGAAAAAAACCAGCAGCTGCTGGTTTTTTCCTGTTTATTGTTGACGGGATTCGGTCATTTGCTTCCAGACCGAGCCTTTTGCTTCCTCACCTTGTTCGATACGAGCAATAGCCATTTTCACTTGTAATTTCACTTCGAATTCTTTATCATCCTCAGCCGCTTTTAGTGCTGGTAAAGATTGCTCCGTGCCGACCTCATATAAATACATCGCTGCACGCCAGCGAACCAATTTGTTTTTATCTTGCAAGGCTTGCTGCATGGCTTCTTCAAATTCTACAAGGCCAAGATCACTCATACAGTCGCCTGCTGTTCGACGTACCGCTGCACTTTTATCCTGTAAGGCTCTTTCTAAATAAGGCACAACAGCCACATCTTCAATCATGCCTAAGTAGACAGTCGCTAGTCGACGAATGGACATCTGTTCATCCTGTAAGGCTAAATCAAGTAATGGTAAATCATCTAGCTCTGGATCAGCCATTTGATCGAGCAACTGGAAGCGTTTCTCCCATTCTGGTTGATTGAACTGCTCCACTGTCACTTTTATTTTAGCTGTTTTAATCACTGCTTTTTCATCATCATTATTAATAGCTGTGACAATTTCTGCTAAACGCTCCGCAGAATACGTGACATCGATCTCCTGCTTGACTGTTTCTGCTATATCCTCAAGCTCGCCATAGCGTACACCATAATCAATCCATTTGCGTTGGAAAATATAGTTTTCATCTACTGCCGACTCAATAATTTGATTAAAGGCATCAACAAAGCGGTCGCCACAGCTAACACGATGTTCGCGCTGATTATCAAAAACTTTTACTTGTAGTGGCACTTGCTTGTAAAACTGTACATGCACATAAACCTCACCATAAAATTCATTGGCTACAACGGTTTCATCTTGTGTTTGTACATCTTCCCCTAGCACTTGACGAATATTTGCAAGAATGCCTTCCCATGCATATTTGGCATTACGCTCAACAGCAAAGAAATCGGCTACGTGGTAAACGCCCTTTACCCCTTCAATAGCTAAAATGGCTGCAGCCTCGCCAGTTGCCTCGTCTTTATTATCCTTTGTAAAATTATAGCTTTTCCCGAACGGTAGCTCTGTATCAACGACAATCTTCATCGAATTGGGACTTGGCGTCGGTTCAATTGTAATAATCTTCATGTCTATCGCTCCTTATCCGTTGACAATTTCATCTAAATAAGACCATCTTTCAATCAGATGCTCATAGTGAGCATTTAGCTCATCCAACTTAGCTGTTAATTCCTGTAATTTCGTGAAATCTGAGCCCGCATTCGCGATTCCGTCTTCGGTCTCCATAATGGCTGTTTCCGTCTTTTCAATGTCATCTGCAATCGTTTCCCATTCCTTTTGCTCTTTAAACGATAGCTTTTTCTTGTCTGATTTTGGCTTTTCGGTCTTCGCCTTTTCGACTTTTGGCGCCTCTGCTTTGACAGTAGCTGCCTGCTCGCGCTTCTCTAAATACTCACTGTATAGATCCAGCGTTTCCTCTACCTGTCCTTGTCCATCCAATATCCATAACTTTTTCGCAATTCGGTCTAGGAAGAAACGGTCATGGGAAATCGTGATGACAACGCCAGGGAAATGCTCAATGAAATCCTCTAACACACCCAATGTTTCAATATCCAGGTCATTGGTTGGCTCATCAAGTAATAAAACATTTGGTTGCTCCATTAATAAACGTAATAAATGAAGACGTTTGCGCTCACCACCAGATAATTTTCCAATTGGTGTACCATGGGCGTGCAGCGGGAATAAAAAGCGCTCTAACATTTGAGCCGCTGAATAGCGAACGCCCTCTGCATCGGTAATATCATTAGAAGCCTCACGTATATATTCAATCATACGCTCATTTTCATTCATTTTCGGCAATGTTTGCTTGAAATGTGCAAGCTTCACTGTTGACCCTACAAGAATTTCACCTTGATCGGGTGTTAGCTCACCTGCCAGCATGTTCAATAAAGTTGATTTTCCTACACCATTCGCACCAATAATGCCGATACGGTCCCCCTGCTGTAGTAAAAATGAAAAGTGTTCAAGAATTTTTTGCTGTCCGAAGGCTTTCGAAATATTTTCAGCCTCTAGCACTTTTCGACCAAGGCGTGTAGTTGCAAGGCCCAATTCCAATGAAACATCCTCTGATTTGCGCTCTAGGTTATCCTCCAGCTTTTCAAAGCGTTGAATACGCGCTTTTTGCTTAGTTGAACGTGCCTTCGCACCACGACGAATCCATTTCAACTCTGAACGATAACGGTTGCGATCCTTTTGCGCAGAGGCAGCCTTCATTTCCTCACGAATAGCACGTGACTCTAAATAATCACCATAATTTCCTGTATGACGATACAACGTTTGATCTGCAAGCTCATAAATATGTGTCGATAATTCATCGAGGAAATAACGATCGTGGGTGATGAAAATGACTGCACCCTTTAGACGTAGCACCATTTCTTGGAGCCACTCCGTTGACTCCACATCTAAATGGTTGGTAGGTTCATCCAATAAATAAAGATCTGCAGGTTCAATTAACACTTTGGCTAAGGCAACTCGTTTTTGCTGACCACCTGATAGCGTTAACACCTCTTTATCGAATGTTTCGATGCCTAGCTTCGTTAATGCCGTTTTCGCAAGGGCATTAACATCCCATGCCTGCTCTTCATCCATGCGCTGTTGCAGACTAAACAATGTCTTTTGTAAACTTTCGGATGTTGGGTTGACAGCTAGTGCAGCTACTGTATCTTCATATTGGCGATTGAGTTGTAAAATCGGTGAATCGCCTGCAAAGACAGCCTGTAAAACCGTTTCTCCAGCATTAAATGTCGGCTCCTGTGGCAAATAGGCAACACGGTATTTATTCGGACGATCGACTGTTATCATGTCTGCTTCTATATCTCCAGCTAAAATGGATAACAGGGTTGATTTGCCCGTTCCATTAATACCGATTAAGCCTGCTCGCTCTCCTTCATAAATGGTAAATTCAATATTTTGAAAAAGCGTTTTATCGCCCACCGTTTTGGTTAGATTTTGTACGATTAAATGACTCATTCCACTATTCCATCTCTTTCATGTTAGGTATTGTTCATGCCCACACGATTTTTATGTAGACGATTATTGATATCCATTATTCATCATAACATCATTTGACAGGTAAACAAAGAACAACAACCCGTACTTACGATGGGTGAATGTCCTGTAAATTCGTGTGCATAAGCTGACAAAGCTTGATGATTCCTTGTTCTATGTCCTGTGGTTTTAGATACGAATGTAATACAAGCAATGGTTTGCCGTTTCTACCGATGATGAATTACTATTTATTTCTGATAAAAATATTTGGGCAAATCTTTATTCCCTTACTGCGTTAGACATTGCGTATTTTGAGGAACAAGACTTGGATCGTTTTTTTGAATTACTAAAGTTAGTCAAACAGAGTGGGGCAAACATTGACCATGTAAACGTAACAGATAGGAAAGAAGTTAGCCAAAGTACTGCTATTGGCTTTGATATGATGCTTGCTGAGAGCATAGACATAAAGGAAGAATTATTAGTTTCAATCAAGAAATCAAATTGGGAAGTTGCTAGTTTTTATGAAAATAAAAAATGAGTTGCAGAAAAAGAAAAAGTGCAAAATCGCCGTTTTACGTTTGATTCAAAATACAATGATTATTGGTTCAAATGTAGAGCAACAAATGACAAGGGCAAATGCACGAATATATTTGTCCAAATCTATTTCAAGGACCATAGCTTAACACAGGCAAATAGCCACCTAGAAGAAGAGTTCAACACGATATTTATGCTATTTGAAAAACGATACAGCTTTATAGAAGAGAGTTCAGATAATTCGATACATTTTACGGGTGCTGAAATTGCTCAATATGCAAGTACGGCCGATTTTATTAAAAAAATTTCAACTAATTTATTACAATAACAGGGTTATGTCAACAACTATCCTATTTTTTAATGGGGATTTTTTATGGAGTTAGCAGTCGTCAAAAATTTAGTTTTAACTATTGCTAACTTTGTGTTCATTTTAGAAAAAAACATCAATAATCGTCATGCATTAAGGGGTAAAATTACTGCGTAGTCTTTTTAAAACAGTCTACTTGACAGGGGTAAGTCCAAAAAATTTTTATTCGAGTTTACTTTTTAAAAAAGCGTTGATTTATTTTAATGCGACGCTAGTGCTCATATTTATGTTTCAAAAAAGTTAAGTTTAGTCAAACAATGATAAAAGAATCCCACGGAAAAGCAAACCTGTCTGCTTTCCCATGGGATTTTGTGTTTTGTGGTGATTAATCTTATTTTTTATAAACGGTTTTTTTAATGAAAGTACCATCTGGTTTATAAGCATGTCCGAAATTACATGTAGAACCAGTATCTACAGCATACTGAACTTTATGGTGAGTTGTGAAAAGTTCGAAATAGATGCTTTCATCTGCTTTGATTGGTGTATTACTTGTGAACTCAACAGTGAAATCCTGCTCCAACTTAAATCCGATTTTAGCTTCGAGACCAGCTTTAGAGGCACCAAAAGTTCCGTCAAAAGTTGATTTAAAACTTTTCTTTTCTGATATTTTAAAGGTATCTGGACCATCTATAAAGAAGGTTTTATATGGGTAATTTTCGTTATACCAGCCAGACCCTAAGTCTTTTACATAACATATTTCGCCTTTCGCATACGGAGTAACTTCTTGGTCTGGTTTACTAAAGTCTGTTTCTGAAGGTGTATATTCATATTCAATTCTAACAGGAACTTCTTCTAAACCTTGTTCTACTGCAATTTCTTCCAATACTGACTTATCTGTAATAATTACAGATGATACACCTTCAGAGGACTGTAATTGCGTTTGCATCTCTAGGCTAATGGGTATTTTTGAAGTCATAGTATCTTCGCTTTCAATCTTCATACCATCTACCTTACAATCGGATGAAGAGGTACTCGCAAAAGATGTTGGAACTATTGAAAAACAAAAAATTGACGCTAAAAATAATGAACCAAAAGCTTTTTCAAACATTTTATTACCTCCTTTTTGTAATTCACTCATATTATAATGCATATATATATACTTTTAAAGTAAAATATGTAAATAATGCATTTATTAGAAAGGATTTGGTATTGTTGAAAAAATTTTTACTCTCTGTATATTTCGTAATAATTTCCTGCATTGGCATATTATTTGTACCAGTATCATTAAAGTGGGGGCCTCAACTTGAATTTTATGATAAAAGGTATGTTCCTTTATGGCAATTACAATCTAAGGAACTCCAAGTTGATGATTATTATCCAATTTATGAGCTTGATATTGTGAGAATAGTATATGAAATTGGCATAGTAACTTTATTACTGTTTATAATATATTTAATACTAAAGGAAGTCTAAGAACTTAAAAAAGATGGATTTATAGAATTGTGGTAACTCCATTTCCTACCAATAGGGTGTGGTCTAACAGTAGCGCTTTGCCTCCTGATTCAAATGTGATAATATAAATTTTATTATCAATATCTGTAAGTAAAGTGATTATAAATAACTAAATATAAAATAGGAATAATGAACTGATAAAAATTTTAGGAATGGCAAATAAAAGTGATACTATGTTGAAAACCATAATGGCTAATTTCAATAATTTCTAAGGTGATATTATCCCCTTTAGGTAGACAATGTTAAAAAAACTACAGTACGCTGTAGATAACAGTTTACTTTAAGGGGGTTTTTCTATGTCGAGAAAAAATAATACGTATTCAAATGAGTTGAAATTAGAAGTAGCACAGGCTTATTTGGCGGGAGAAGAAAGTATGCAAAAGGTTGTGGAAAAATACGAGATTCGTAATGTTTCACAAGTAAAGGTATGGTTGAGAAAATTTAAAGAAGTAGAATCGATTGAAGCGTTTAACCGTCTTCCATCTTCAGGGTCAGGGGCAAAAGACGTAAAAAATCCGTTCAAAGGCAAACGGATTCACTTCAAGGATATAGAAGAAGAACGTGACTACTACAAGGCACAGATAGAATACTTAAAAAAGCAGTACCCAAATCTGTAAATGGAGGAATGCCCACTTATCCAGATCGTTATCAAATAATTGAAGAAATGAAAGACCGTTATCCGATTACGTGGCTTGCAGAAATGGCGAAAATCCAACGTTCCGGCTATTATAAGTGGTTGAAAAATAGCAAGGTATCGTTGCGGAAACAGGATGATATCCTCTGAAAAGAACACATTTTAACCATTCATCAAACAAATAAAATGTATGGTTATCCACGCATAAAAATCGCTTTACGTGATAAAGGATTTAAGGTGAATCACAAAAAGTGTATCGATTAATGAGCGAATTAGGCATCCAATCCATCATCCGTAAGAAACGTCGCGTGTGGAAAAATCAAGTATCACGTACATTTGACAATGTGTTAGAACGCCAATTTAAAGACCGTGCAAAGAATGAAGTATTCGTCACAGACATTACGTATTTACCGACAGAAACAGGCTTTCTATATCTGTCTGCCATTCAAGATTTAAACAACAACGAAATTGTGGCTTGGCAAGTAGGCAAATGGAATGATTTACAGCTGATGATGGACACATTAAGCGGGTTAACAACAAAAAGAAATGTGTTATCGAAGCATCATCCACTCAGATCAAGGCTTTCAATACACATCCCTTAAATATCATCAAACAATTGAACAACTTGGCATGATTGGCAGCCATTCCCGCAAAGGTAATTGCCACGATAACACCTGCATTGAATCATTCTTCTCACACTTTAAAAGAGAATGTTTGTATCTTTTACAAGATCATTCTGAAGAGGAAATGATCCGAGCTGTTGAACAGTATAACTATAAACGCTTCCAAAAACTACTCAACCATCTGACACCGATAGAATATCGACATCAGATAGCTGCTTAGTCTTTTTAAAACAGTCTACTTGACAGGGGTAAATTCAAAGGCGGTTCTTTGTGCTATTGACCGATTTCGTGCTGTAATTGCTTTAAAAAGCTTTCCATAAATTGATGACGCTCTAAGGCCATTTGCTTGCCCTTTTCTGTCACCATTAAATCTTTTAGTAGTAGTAATTTCTCATAAAAATGCGTAACAGATGCAGTATTTTTTTGACGATATTCTGACTCAGACATATTTGTACGTGCGTCTTCGTCCTTATCATATAGCTTGCGACCTTTTGCTCCACCGTAAGCAAATGTTCTAGCGATGCCAATAGCCCCAATCGCATCTAAACGATCAGCATCTCGAACAATCTTTGCTTCCAATGAGGTTGCTTCTAGCTCATTTCCACCATTAAACGACACTTGTGCGATACAGTCTCGAATATGCCGCTTTTTTTCCTCTCTAACAGGTAACTCTGCAATAAGCTGTTCTTCCTGTTCCTTGCTATCAGTATACTTTTTGTCACTAACATCATGCAAAAGCACCGCTATTTTGACCACCTCAACATCTGCTGTAGGCTCGGTATGTAAGATAGCTAATGCGTTTTGATAAACGCGTTCAATATGTTGAAAATCATGACTAGCATCAAATTGTGCATATACTTCACGTACTTTATTCATTAAATGATCCATCATGTACTCTCATTCCTTTCCTATAAGATTATACTGTACTTTTTCGAGTAAAAGGTAATGTAGTAAAATAAAAAAACAACATCATTTCAATTGACAAATTTTTCTGAATATTATATGATAAACGTACAGAACAATCTATTTGTTCTGTATCTCATATTTTTTTAGTCGTGTACAACAGCTATGTGTTTGACAAATGGAACATCAACTTCAGCGGGCTTACAATTGAATAACCTGTTTTAAAGATGACGTGCGTATTGAAAACCAATCATCTAAACAAATAAAAGTGAACACTTTCCCTTAGAAATTCTTTGTTTAACCCGCATAGCCATATGTACATGCCAAAAAATATGAACAACAAGTTAGTTTGATGCATGACCAAAAGGATTTCACTAGATGTAGCAAAAGTGAATTGTTTTTTATTAATGGTTGTTACCTTCTTCTAGTCAATTATTTGAGTATGTATGAACGTAGCTCCTCCCATTAATGAAAATCGTGCACGATCCTTGTTTACAGCTTGTGAACACCATGTTCAATGAGTTGTGCTCATTAGAATGAAAAACATGTAAGCCATAAATGTATGAAGCGATAAAGGAAGTAGGAACAATTTTGATAAAAAGTATGACCCTCCCGCTGAAGGACAAATAAAAGCTGCCCATCTTGGTGCTGCACCCCAAAAGTTAGAGTAAAAAACTTTTGGGGTGTTTTTTTATGGCAAAATATAGCGATGAATTTAAGTTAAAGGTTGTGAAAGAGTATTTAACAGGAAAAATAGGTCTTAAACGATTAGCTAAAAAATATTCCATTCCATCTACTACAGCAATTAGAACATGGGTAGCTGCCTACAAAGCATATGGGAATAATGGTATTAAACGAAAAAGAAGTAAGGAAGTCTATTCTGTTCAATTTAAAGTAGATGTATTACACTTTATGAAACAAACAGGTGCTTCCTATCAAGAGACAGCGATTCAATTTAAGATGAACAATCCACGTTTAATCGCTAAATGGAACCAAAAATTTCTGGAAGAAGGGATAGAGGGCCTGCAAGAAAAAGCAAAGGGGCGCCCATCTATGTCGAAAAAATCAAAACCAACTAAACAAGAAAAAGAAATGTCACGTGAGGAGCAGTTAGAACGTGAAAATGAACTGCTTCGTCTAGAGGTGGCATACTTAAAAAAGTTGAAGGCTTTTCGAGAGAACCCGGAAGCATTCCTCGGAAAGCACAAGCAGTCATTGCCTTTGAACTCAAAGAAGAAGGATTCCGATTAAAAGACATTTTAATGCGTGTAGATATTCCAGAAGCTACGTATCATTATCACATCAAGCAACTGCATCAGGAAGATCCAGATAAGGGATGGCAAACATTGATTTTAGAGACGTTTAAGAAACATGAAGGACGATATGGCTATCGTCGTATACATACGGAGTTAAAAGCGCAAGGCTACATCATTAATCACAAAAAAGTACAGCGCATTATGCAGGAATTAGATTTGAAATGTGAGAAATTCGTCCGCAAGTCGCGCTATAAATCGTATAAAGGTACGGTTGGAAAAGTGGCGAAAAATCGTTTAAATCGCCGTTTCTATACGCATTACGCCGTACAAAAAGTGGTGACAGACGTAACTGAATTCAAATGTACAGATGATGAAAAACTATATCTGAGCCCAATTATGGACTTATATAACGGAGAGGTTATTGGGTTCAGTATGTCTAAACGGCCTACAATGGATTTTGTGCTGGACTCATTGAAACAAGCCCTTCCAGTCATTCGAGAACGTGCAGAATATCGAACAACAATCCATTCAGATCAAGGCTGGCACTATCAACATAATAAATGGGTGAAAACATTAAAGCAGAACAAGATTTTCCAAAGCATGTCTCGCAAAGCAACGTGTGCAGACAATGCAGCAATGGAAAACTTCTTTGGCTTACTCAAACAAGAAATGTATTACGGGGAAGAATTAGTCTCATATGACGTGTTAAAAAAGAAAATTGAAAAATATATCCACTACTATAACAACGAACGTATTAAACAAAAATTGGCCGGCATGAGTCCGGTAAAATACCGAACTCATGCCAGCCAATTAGCTGCATAAATAAAAACTCTAACTTTAAGGGGTCACTACCCTTACAATCAAGTAGATGATGGCAGCTTTTACTGTTTTGTCTTTTTTCTTTACAGTACGTCTTGAATGATTGCATCAATTTCCTGTAAAAGGGCTTCATTTTGCATCGTTGAACTTAATTTCAAATTAGCTTGGTCTACGTGGATAACTGCTACATGCATCCCCTCTTGAATACTTGCGCTTGGCACAGGAATCATTTTTTCGATATCGAATGTCATAATGAGATCTGGAAATTTCGATTGCACCTGTCCTTCCTTCGATAACGTCATATATTCATTCCAGAAAGTTAGGTGATAATCACCAACTGCTAATTTCCCAACATCAAAGCCATTTTCCTTCGTTAATGAATATTTCTTTACTGCACCTGAAACGATGTGTACCCCATTCAATTGCTGTAAAACATGAGCTAATTTTTCTTCAAAAGTTTGTCCCTTTAAAAAGCCATAGCCAAGCTCAATGGCCATTGTGATGGCATTTGGTGCACCATGCTTCTGTAGATAGTCAATCGTCACTGGATTTCTTGTTACGCCTACAAGCCCACCCGCTAAAATAGAGGCTTGACGTGCTGTTTTTGCCGTATTGTGTAAAGTTCCTTCCACAAAGCCTTGAACTGCAAAATGAGCTTTTCCTCCTGCGTAAAATTGTACGGATTGATAATTTGGTTGTTCATGTAGATTTAAAGAACCCATAATACCTGTCGGATGTGCTCGACCATTACAAGGAGCGTCAACGACTGGGACATTTAATAGGACCGACTGTAACCAGCCATTAATCGTCGTATTGGCACCATTTTCATTCGTAATGATGCCCTTCAGACGTTGATCGCAATAGTGATTCATACTATGGTAGCTCCAACAAAGCTGCTCGCTAGAAATGTATTGATCGGCTGCTGATGGTGCGCCGACCATTGCTACACATGCCACTAAGTCCTCATGATTTAATTCAGAGATATCCATTAATTGAGGTGTCCCAGCAGCAAAGATTTCCTCCACTAGCTTGAGCCCTTCCTCTAGGAGACCACCTCCGCCACCACCAAGGATTGCTCCTCCATAAACTGCAGCAATCCCATCCTCATATGATAATACTTTTGCCATTTCCTTACTCCTTTCTATTTCCCTATTTTTAGAATAGAAGAGAAGAAGCTATACAACGCATCTCCAGCAATGACACCCGCTGCAAAGACCGTCATTTCAGATTCTCTCTTGCCTTTCGTCATATACGTGAAAATAACACGAAGCAAGATACCCACTAATACAGCCCAACCAGCAATCGGGTTAATCAGTAATAAACCAGTAGCAAACAGGATACCCATTTGTCGTTTTGAACCACCTATTAATTGAATCAATGCACCAGGAATCGCCCAAATCATTAATTGTTTCGCTACATCGCCTGTAACACCTGATTGAATTGTCGCTGCATAGACATGATTCACTGGTGCTACTAAACCTTGTGCAAAATAAGATTTATAGGAAAGTAGAACAACTACTGCTGAAATCGAGAAGGCTAACATACCCGCAATCATTTGCTGCTTGCGTCCTTCTTTTTCTAAAGCTGGGTCACTACCATTTTCACGTAAAATGAAACCTGTTTTCAAATCATAGCCCATATCGGCAAATGCTACCCCCGTAGCGGCACTATAGCCTGCTAATAAAGCAAGTGCTGGTGCTGGGAAACCTATTAAAATACCAACAATTAGTGTAATAAATGCCACTGCAAATGCTGGGAACCAACCTGCATGCATCGCTGCAATACCAACGATTAGCTCATGGACAAATGCTGCAATTGTTGCGAAAATGATGAAGCCTATTAACATACCGAATGACATATGTGTAATTATTCCGCCTAAAAGGGCGATTAATAATGCAATGACTAAATAAGCAATAAACCCTACACCAAAACCTTGGCGAATTTCTTTAGCATCTTTTGAATAGCTTAACTCTTCTGACTTTTTAGCAGAGCGTTTATTCATTAATGTAAATGCTACTTGGAAAAGAGCCACAATTCCGGCACCAATCATAATACCATGTGGAATATAATAGGCATTTAAATCAACATTAAATAATTGAACAGAATAGCCTCTTAGTAAAAGACCAATTCCAAACATCGTCAGCGCCCAAATATTGCCGATGAACGCCACCCCAAAAGCTGACATTGGAATTTTAAGAACAGCTCCCACGATACCGATTAATACACCACCAACTAATACCTTTGCATTTTTACCGCCTTTATCGCCAGCTTTAATAGCTTCAGCAGTTGCAATCCCTGGTGGCCAAGTACCTGCTGCCGGGAAAATCTTTGTATCAAAAAATTTATATAATAATAAAGCATCAACAAACATCGCTAAAATAACACCGATAAACAATGGTAAAACTAAATTTTCATAACCTAAAACGTATGGAATACCGATTGGCAGCATTAAGCTACTTGCTGCACTAAATGTAGCCGATGAAATCGCCGT
Organism: Lysinibacillus sp. FSL L8-0126; assembly: GCF_038630385.1. NCBI lineage: Bacteria > Bacillati > Bacillota > Bacilli > Caryophanales > Bacillaceae > Lysinibacillus > Lysinibacillus sp. FSL L8-0126. The sequence goes on from NZ_CP152028.1 coordinate 4,438,599, forward strand.
TTGAATAATATTTTGTCTGTGCACGGATTTGAATGCAATGAGCTTTCCTATTGGTATTCTTCCGAGAATCATCGCAAATATTGCCCCAACGATCGATGTATTAGCAGAAATCCCTAAAGTTGTAATCAGTTGAATCCCAATAATAGCCCCAACGACAGATGTTAAGACGATCATTAGTAACGTTACAGGCTCTAAAGCCCTAGGATGTAATACTTTATTATTCATAGTGACAGCTCCCCTATTGTTGTTATAGTTTTGAAATGTGTGATTGTATTTGCTGAGCTACTTTCACTAACTGTTCAAGCATATATTTCTCCCTTTGATCATTTAAATCATATACCAAACCAGAAATTGTAAGAGATGCGATGATTTCTTTTTTATAGTTAAATAATGGTACACTGATGCCAAATGCATGTTCATTATACTCCCCAACCGTTCCACACCAGTTGTTGCGACGGATTTGCTGCAGCTCTCCCTTTAATGATTCAAGGTAGGACTTATGTTCTTCTTTCGATTGTTCCTCTTGAAAGAAGGCTATTAATTCGAGCTGTCTGTTCTCCTCTAAATAGGCAAACATCACCTTACAGGAAGCACCGATGTAAAGGGGTGTCTTCGTTCCTAAAGACACCGCATACTTTACATTTTTATTGCTTTCGGCTATTTTTGTTGTGACACCATATTCATTGTCCATATAAGTAAGAAATACTGATTCATTCATTTCACTAGCAAGATTTTGCATTAATTCATAAATGGTCGAGTGTGGGTCTTTTGAATTCGATAGCACATCATAAAAAAGGTACATTTTGTAACCTAATTTATATTTTTTAGTGTATTCATCCTGTATTAAATAACCCGCTTCTGTAAATGTATTAATGGTTCTTTGCACAACACTTGTCGGCAACTTCATCATGCGTGAAATTTCACGAACACCTAATGCGTTTTCTGTCGTAGCAAAGCATTCTAGTATATCCAATGAGTTTTTTAATGTCTTGACAGTCATTTATTTCTCCCTTAAGCGTTTAGATAAGCGTATTGCTTTCTCGCCACTTCTTCAGAAATATATTCATTTAATAAATCACGTTCAATGGCTTCCGTGCTTCTTTCTAATGGATTGCCGTAACCACCGCCAGTTGCTGTAACAAGCTCAATACGGTCTCCTTTTTGCAATTCATAATTGGCAAGTACACCTACTGGTCCAACCTTCGTTCCATCCTTTTTATGAACGATTAAATAGTTGTGAGAGCCTTCCCCACCACCATTTAAACCGAATGGCGCAAATTGATGTCTGCCTAGGTTCACAGAAACCTTTTGACCATCATGATTGACTGTATAGACACGACGTACACCTAAGCCACCCCTAAATTGACCGACACCAGCACCATCGCAGTTTAAACTATATTCGTCAATTTGAATACCGTATTTTGTTTCTGCAATTTCCACAGGAAGGTTATAGGTTTCACCATCTCCCATGCAGTATTGCCCACTTTGACCATCCTCATCATTTGCTGCTCCCCAACCACCAACAGATGGTTCAACAATTAGGAACGACTCATCATTTTCAGGGTTTTTACCTGTTAAGATAAATGTACAAACGGACTGTAAATGCCCTGCCGATAATCTTTCTGGCAAATGCGGTGCAAGAGCTTTCCAAATTAAATCCGCAGCCCCAATACGCGCCTCAAAGTTCATGGATACAGGATGTGGACGTTTAGCGGAAACAATCGAATTTTCATCTGTGATAATCGTTAAGCGTTTAAAGACACCCTCGTTAATTACATCAATATCGCCAAGTAAAGCTAAGAACATAACGCGCACACTTGCCATTAAACCAAATTGTGAACAGTTCACTGGCACATTGACCGCAGGATGCGAGCCTCTAAAATCACAAATAAATTCTTCATCACTAATCGTTACTTTCACTTTAATTGGATAGGGTCCGCCCTTTAATGGATCCCCTTCAATAAAGTCTTCCGCATAAAATTCACCTTTTGGTAAATGGTGAAGCTCAAGCTCTACAATTTTCTCCCCCTTGTCCAATAATCTTTGAATGGACAATTTCACCGATTCAGCACCAAACTTCTGACAAAGCTCTGCAATGCGTTTTTCACCTGTTTTTAAGGCTGCCACTTGTGCAAACATATCGCCAATTGAAAGCTCTGGTAAACGAACGTTCGTTGCTATAATTTCATAGACCGCCTCGTTCAACTCCCCTTTATGATAAAGTTTGACACCCGGTAGCTGTAAACCTTCCTGATAGATTTCATTAGAATTACTTGTAAACGAACCTGGGTCCATCCCTCCTACCTCTGTCCAGTGTGCTTTATTGGCAGAGTAAGCAATAATTTCACCTTTATAAAAAATCGGTAATACTAAGCCCACATCCGATAAATGCGATCCACCCCCAACATATGGGTCGTTAATAATAATGACATCGCCTTCATGCAACTTTCCATTATCGAATTTTTCAATAACACGTTGCACCATTGGACTTAGCATCCCAATAAAGCTTGTGACACCATTCCCTTGGCTAATTAAATTACCTTTGGCATCCGTTAAACCACAAGCGTAGTCTAATACTTCATAAATAACTGGGCTCATGGATGAACGTGCTAGAGCCACAAACATTTCGTCCCCTATGGCTAGCAATGAATCTTGAATAATTTCTACTGCAAAAACGTCTTTTTTCATGTTTTATTTCCCCTCCATCTCTACAATCAAATTGCCATATTTATCAATTTCAATGGATTGCTTGTCATTGATTACGACCGTAGATGTTGGATTTTCCACAATAGCAGGACCTGCAATGACATAACCTGGTACGAGCTTTTGTTGATCGTAGACATTGACCTCTACCCAACCTGTTCCCTTCACATATAAATTACGCTGTGCTTTGATACATGTGGAAGCGTCGACCTGTGAGAAGTCTAGTTCCTTAAACTGAACTGCCTCATCTTTTCCGTAGATTGTAAGATGTAAATTGACTAACTCAATGGGCGTAGCTGGTAAATCAAATGAAAACTCTTGTTTATGTTTAACATGGAAAGCCTCCGCTAATTCGCGTAGCCCCTCTTCTGTAATCGTGCTAGTCGATGCGTTCAATTTCACTGCATGCTCTTGTCCTTTGTATCGTAAATCATAATTAATCTCAAAATAATAATGATCCTTTGATAAAGGGGCATCCGCATAGGCATTGGCAATCGCCTGATCAATATTTTCTTGAATTGCCGCAAGATGGTTGGCATCAAAGCCCATTAAACTTGTTTGAATATAATCTTGTCGGTATTCTGTCATCATCATACCTAATGCTGAAAAGACGGAAGAACCATATGGAATAATCACTTTTTTCATACCTAATTCTTCTGCTAGGTTAATCGCATGTAGTGGGCCACCACCACCGAATGCTACCATTGTGAAGTCTTCTGGATCATAGCCTTTACGAATCGAAATCAACTTCAGTGCATTTAACATATTAGAGTTCGCAATATCTAAAATACCTTGAGCCGCTTCTTCTGCCGTTACATTAAACGGTTTCGCAATTGCTTCCACTAGAGCCTCCTCTACTTTGTCAATGGATACTGGATTATCAAAGTTTTCTAATGATAATCTTCCTAAATACACATTTGCATCGGTAATTGTCGGCTGTGTATTGCCTAAGCCATATGCCACTGGCCCTGGGTTTGCACCAGCAGAATCTGGACCAACCTTTAACGAGCCAAATGGATCTACACGTGCGATGGAGCCACCGCCATTACCGATTTCAACAATATCCACTACAGGCGTTTTAATTGGATAACCCGCAAATTTTTCATTTCTTTCGATATAGTAATCTGTTGTCACATTTACTTTGCCATCTGTAATAAGGGAGCATTTTGCCGTCGTCCCACCAACATCGAACGCAATAATATTCGATTCATTGAGTAGCTGCCCTAATTTGGCTGCCCCAAACATCCCCGCAACAGGACCAGATTCCACTAAATTGATAGGTAGCTCCATTGCTTTATCAAAGCTTGTCGTCCCACCATTTGATTGCATAATTTTTAAATGGTCTGTAATACCGATCGTACTTAATTTTTCTTTTAAGCTTTTTAAATAGGCATGGGCAATCGGCTTTACATAAGAATTCAACACCGTTGTATTCGTTCTTTCATACTCACGATATTCTTTAATGGTTTCACTTGAAAGTGTGATATACACCTCAGGCCAAATTTTTAAAATTTCCTCTTTTAGCTGTTGTTCATGAATAGGGTTTTTATAGCCGTGAATGAATGAAATGGCAATCGCCTCAACACCCAATTTTTTAAATTTACGAACGATTTCATCGACTTCTTCGGTGTTAAGCGCTTTCATAATATTTCCTTTAAAATCGATGCGTTCATCCATTTCCTGTCGTAAGTAACGTTCTACAAATGGTTGTGGCTTTTTATATTTAAAGTTATATAAGTCCGGTCGATTCCCACGTGCAATTTCTATGACGTCACGGAAGCCTTTAGTTGTAATTAACCCAACTACGCCCCCTTTTCTTTCCGTTAATGTATTGATAATAACCGTTGAACCATGAATAAATGATTCAATCAGAGATTCTTCTGTAACATGTCGTCCTAATACATTTAATATGCCATCCTCAAAGTGACCAGGTGTTGTATGTCCCTTATCAAAATGAAGATTTCCTTTTTCATCTGTGAAAACTAAGTCGGTAAAAGTACCGCCAATATCTGTTGCGATTTTCAAGACTGCATCCCTCCATGTTCCTATTATCGGAACAGTGTTCCGAATTAGAATTAAGTAAATTATATTTAAAAGAAAAAGAAAATTCAATGTATTTTTTAAATAAAAATTCATTTGACAATTAATCTGCGTTGTAAAAATCCGCTCTATCTTTCCAAAATCAGAGAACTATTAATAAAAAATACCAAAAACATTTATATAAGGAAAGTTCTCATGATTTTTTTGCAACATAAAAAAGATCCTAATTTTCACTAGAATCTTAAAATTTTTTAAAAAAATTAACTTTTATGAACTTTCACTCATGTAGTAGATGAAGAAATCAACTAAAATTTCACATTTATGCCATCCTTGAATTGTAAATAGACGATGAGTCGTGCGGAAAATAAATAGTAGCTCTCTTCCAAATTATGCAGAGAGCATCTAGGAACCAAGTTTTCCCCTTTATCCATTAAAAAAAGCTGCCCATTTAAGTTGGGCAGCTTTAAAGAAGATATTAGAATAATCCTACTGCATGGCCTTCATTATCAACATTCATGCGAAGGGCAGCTGGAGTTTTAGGTAGTCCTGGCATGGTCATAATATCGCCTGTCAGACAAACTAGGAAGCCTGCACCAAGCTTTGGAATAACTTCACGAATTGTGATCGTAAAGCCTTCTGGTCGGCCGAGTAAACTTGGTTGGTCGGATAAAGAATACTGTGTTTTCGCCATACAAACTGGCAGAGAGTCCCAGCCGAATTTTTCGATTTGAGCAATTTGTTTTTTGGCTTGATCTGTAAATTGTACATCTTTTCCGCCATATACCTTTTGCACAATCGTACGCACTTTTTCTTCAATGGACTCCGTTACATCATATAAAGGAGAGAAGTTGTTTTCTTCTTCAAGCACAGCTAATACTTGTTCAGCTAGTGCTAATCCGCCTTTCCCGCCCTCTTCCCAGACATTTGTACGGGCAATACGAACTTGATTTTCCTGACACCAGTTCAGAACAGCCTCTAGCTCCGCCTCTGAGTCTGTAATAAAACGATTTAACGCAATAATCGGTTCAACACCAAATGTACGTACCGTATCAACATGCTTAGCTAAGTTTTCAATTCCTTGTAGCAGGGCATTCACATTTTCGTCAACAAGTGCCGTTTTCGGTACACCACCATGCATTTTTAAGGCACGAATCGTTGCTACGATAACGACTGCACTTGGTTTAAAGCCCGCTTTACGTGCTTTAATATTCATAAATTTTTCAGCACCTAAATCGGAGCCAAAGCCCGCTTCTGTTACGACAATGTCCGCTAGCTTGCGAGCAGTTTGTGTCGCCATAATGGAATTACAGCCGTGGGCAATATTCGCAAATGGACCACCATGTATAATAGCTGGTGTTCCTTCTAATGTTTGAACTAAGTTTGGCTTGAAGGCATCTTTCAATAATAATGTTAAGGCACCTTCTACTTGTAAATCACGTACAAAGACAGGCTCACGCTCAAATGTATAGCCAACCACAATGCTAGCTATGCGTTCACGTAAATCCTCAATACTTGTCGCTAAACAGAACACCGCCATAATTTCGGAGGCCACTGTAATATCAAAGCCGTCCTCGCGCGGCATGCCCTGAACAGGGCCACCTAATCCCACAACCACTTTACGAAGGGCACGATCATTTAAGTCCATCACACGCTTCCAAATAATGCGTCGTGGATCAATGTTTAATGCATTTCCTTGATGGATATGATTATCAATGAATGCGGATAAAGCATTGTTGGCTGTTGTAATCGCATGAAGGTCACCAGTGAAATGTAAATTAATATCCTCCATTGGTACAACCTGTGCGTAGCCGCCGCCAGTTGCCCCGCCTTTTACGCCCATAACTGGACCCAATGAAGGTTCCCGTAAAGCGACCATTACTTTCTTATTTAATTGATGAAGAGCATCTGCTAGTCCTACAGTAACCGTCGACTTCCCTTCACCTGCTGGTGTCGGACTAATAGCTGAAACTAGCACAACCTTTGCGTCCTCACCCTGAGCTGTAATTTTTAAAGGATCAATTTTTGCTTTGTAGCGTCCATACTGCTCAAGAGCATCCTCTGGAATACCCGCAGCATTGGCAATTTCCGTAATCGGTTTGATTACTGCTTGACTAGCGATTTCTAAATCTGATAATGGTTGATTTTTCGTTGTCATTTGGCATCCTACTTTCTATGTTGTTCATTTCCATTATAGTCTTAATTGTGAAAAAAAAGAAAGCCAGATACACAAGCATTTCGACAATCAATTGACATCTTTGTTCAATTCATGTATGTTCTAAGAGAAAATGCAATTTTTCACATTTTCTCAATGATAGCACAACTTAGTTAACTTTATTTTACATTCAAGCGCATTGGAGGCGAATGCTTATGCAACAGGGGATCGTAAAGTGGTTCAATAATGAAAAGGGTTATGGCTTTATTGAATGTGATGATGGAGAAGATGTATTTGTACATTTTACGGGCATCCAGGAGGAAGGCTTCCGTACACTTGAAGAAGGTCAGAAGGTGTCATTTGATGTTGTGGAAGGCAATCGAGGACCCCAGGCATCAAATGTTGTAAAATTATAAGCTCCAAAATTGAAAGTGGATGAGGTAGATGAATAGTGCTCAATCCGCTTTTTGACATGTTTGCACATAAAAATCCACTTCAACTGTTGAAGTGGATTTTTAATTTATCTATTAATCCAATAAAAAGCACCTGGACAAACTAATGTTTCCTTTGTTCGGTGTGGATCTTTCAATGTTACACCGATGGGTCCTTCCTTTAAATGCCCTAGCGTCATGGCAGATGCTGCCGCCTCCTCATAAAAATCCAAGCGCATATTTGGTAGCTGTAGTGACACAAATTGCTCATGCTGCTCGGAATCGGGTAGCTGTAATACCTTTTGCCAAAGCTGAACCGTCTCCTCCACATCCTTGACAAAAAACTGAATAGATTCCATTGTGATGGCTTGGTTTTCATCGATTGCACCACTAGCTTTTAATTGTGCCAAACGTTCCTCATCTTCATCTGCCCATTCAATTAAGAATGGAAAATCCAATGAAAGGTTGGGCATGCCAAAATGCAATAGCTTCCATTCTAGTGTCGTGCCATCTGGTCTTGTTCGGCTACAAGCATCGGGACCATATACTTCAAAGCCCAATGCACGCAATCGTTGACCCTCGTCTTCAATATTTTTGGTGCGCAAGGCAATTCGTGAAAATCCTTGGCGCTCACGATCACGTTTAAACGTATAATGTAGGGAATAAGGGTACAAAGCCGCTTGCTCAAATAAATCACGATCATAAATAGCGATTTGTTCAATATAGCTTAAGCCAAAATAGCTTAGCGTATTATAAGTCCCCCACATCGTGTGTTGACCACCGTTCACTGTACGGACATTTCGTTTATTGAAGAAAACCTTTATATTTTCTGGTGATTCTACTTGATGTACCAGATGATCAAAATATAAAGTCATGGCAATTCCCCTTTCTTTCCCCCATTAGCTTTACCTGGATGTTTAATTGATTTAAAATTTACTTAAGAAAAGGAGTTACTATATGGTATGAAAAAAAGTGCAATTTACCTACTAACTCCGTTAACTAATTTATGACTAACTATAAAGAGGTGATTTGAATGACAGATCAAGTAGCTGCTTTTAAATTGGCATTAGGTAACTATCCTACAGGTGTAACGGTTGTGACAGCATGTCATGAAACGAATCCAATTGGCTTAACAGTCAATTCTTTTGCATCTGTTTCCATTGACCCACTACTTATTTTATGGTCACTTGATAAAAAATCTCAGCTCCATTCTTACTTTATGGGTGCGGAAAAATTCGCTGTCAATATTTTAGCGAGTAATCAAGAGCATTTATGTACATTATTTGCAAGTAAAGTCCCGGATCGCTTTGCTCAAGCTAAATGGTCTACTTCTACTTTTGGGCTACCGATTTTACATGATACAGCAGCTATTTTACAATGTAAATCATTTCAGCAAATAGATGCAGGCGATCATACTATTTTTATTGGGCAAGTGCTAGACATTACAAATTCTCAAAAAGAACCCCTTCTCTATCATCGTCGTCATATCGGTCCAATTCCAAAAAGCTTTTATAGCTAATTTCCATAAAAAAGAGCCACTTGTAAGCAATGGAAACCATGCTTATTGGTGGCCTTTTCACATCGTTCAACTGAAATGAGCATTATTTCTTCTGTGGAAATCTCTGCTTTTCAAGCCTATTAATTTGCACAATCACACCATCTTGAATCGTAATATTCACTTCACCAAATTCAAGATTTTGAATTGCCTTAGCAATTGCCTCTAATTTTTTATCATCTACCTTTGCCGATTGAGCCATACGATACACCCCCTCTTTATTCTCCTAGTTGTACAAAAGAGGCCAACGCATCAAACCGATTGATAGCCCCTCCTATCTCTCAGACACCATCTGTTGGATTTGGCACCTATCTTCTCGGTTGCCGAGGCTTCATGGGGCCAAGTCCCTCCACCTCTCTTGATAAGAGTACTGCGTTTCTTGAAAATAATTCTATAATTCTGTTATCCGAATGTCAATATAAAATATTAGAAAACCTAGTTGAATACTTTGTAATAGCATCCTCTCTGTTATAATTCACTCATAATCCTATCGTATTGTATGCTATGTCAGTCTATCTAACCACAATGGCAAAGAAAAAACTGTGTAGAAGTATGACCTTCTCCACAGTTCATCACGTTATTCCCTATGCAAACATTCCATTAAAGTTTGTGCTGTCTGTTGCTTGCCCATCACCTTAATTGGTTGTCCCTCAGCAGGCACGATCCAATGAGGCTCATCTCCGCCATATAAAGACTGCGAGCTATTTGCAACCATAAATTGAGCATGCGCGGCTTCCATACGCAGTCTTGCACGAGCGAGTAAAAAATCCTCATCATTTGTAGCTTCTAGCTTAAAGCCCACTAGCGTTACATTCGGTTGCCAGCCCTTGATTTGCCCTAATACTTTTGGTGCCTTTTTAAAATGGATAATAGGTGGTTCGTCAGAAGGCATTTTCCCCGCTTCCTCCATTAAATTACCGGATTGATCATAAACCTTGTCAATAACCCAATCGGAGCCAGCAGCAGCCATAATAACAATATCGACTTGTTGTAGCTGAACCGCATGACGTACCTTTTCTCCTAAATCCTCAATACCTTCAAATTTTACCAATGTCATTTTGTCGTGGTTTGCTGGAAGCTGTGCAAAGTAGCCATGCATATATATTACATTCGCACCCTTAGCCAATGCGGCCTCTGCTAAATAACAGCCCATTGTCCCTTTTGATAAATTCGTGTGCCCTCGTACACGATCCCATTTTTCAAGTGTTCCCCCACTTGTAATGAGTACGGTTTTGCCTTGTAATGTCCCCATACACTCACCTATTTTCTACAATATATACAAATACTATTTTAACGTAATGTAAGGATGTGCTTCAATAGCCACAATCATAGCGTACTATTTTGCTCTTTTAACCAAGCACTTAATATTTCCGCAAATTTCTTGGTAACAGGGGAAGCATGGTGCTTCATCGCAATTCCAATGGTACGGTAGCCTCCTTGCTTTAGCGGGATTGCTTTTAACGTTGATGGTAAATGTTGAATGACCAATTGAGGCAAAATACTAATGCCCAAATGATGGGAAATCATTGAAAGAATCCCTACCTCCTCAGAAAGCTCAAAGCGAATATGGGGCTTTACATGATATTGCTCCAACAGTACCTTTACATCATTTGTCCCTTTATAGGAAGTCATGATAAAAGGCATATCTTCTAGGTCAACAATATCAATTTCTGTCTTATGAAATAAAGGGCTTTTATCTGAAACAATACATAATAAAGGGTCTTGTTGTAATTCCATAAATTGATATTGCTCTGATTTTTGACCATTCAAGAATCCTACTTCGACTTCCCCACTTAGCAGCCATTGTTCAATTTCGTAATAATCTCCCTCTCGTAACTCTACTTGTATCCCTGGAAATTGATGATCCATAATACGAACAATTTCTGGCATCCAATTCGAGGAAATACTTGAAATAACGCCAATTCGAACTTTCCCGCGTGTTACACCCAGTATATGGGCCGCTTCCTGCTGCAATAATTCCTGGGCATCCAGAACCTGACGCATCGCCCTTAGCATGGTCTGCCCCTCACTCGTCAGTGTTACACCTGCACGACTTCGATGAATGAGAGCAAAGCCAAATTCTTTTTCTAAACTAGACACGGCATGGCTCACAGCAGACTGCGTTAGTCCTAGTGCATCCGCTGCTTTTGTAAAGCTTGCTACCTCTGCCACCTTTGTTAAAATCTCATATTTAACTAAGCTCATCCGTCATCCCTCTATATACATGAATTTTTTTAATCCTATTCATTATAAACATTCGTTTTACTAATCACAATACAAGATATATAGTAAATTTTAGTATAAAAACTGTTTTAGTACACAGATGGTAGGTGAACATAATGAGTATCCAAGGAAAAGCAAATGTATTGATGGTTATTGTCACAATGTTTTGGGGACTATCTTATACCTTTATGGTCATGGGGCTTGAAACATTGGCAGTTTATAATGTGGTGGCATTGCGTTGTATCATTGCATTTTTCGTAGCAGGACTTATTTTTTATAAACGGATGATCAAAGTAAATGGTAAAACATTAAAATATGCGGCTATTCAAGGATTTTTATTATTCATTGTGTTCGCGTTAAGTTTATTTGGTTTACAGTCTACTTCTGCCTCAAATGCAGGCTTTATTTTAAGCCTAACCGTAGTATTAGTGCCGATTTTCAGCAGTTTCATTGAAAAAAAATTACCATCGAGAGCCGTTAGCTTTGCGGTCATTTGCACGATGATTGGTATTACAGTCTTAACAGCACATGGCTCATTCACCTTCCATAAAGGGGATTTATTAGTAGCCATTGCAGCACTATGCTATTCCATTTATTTACTACTGAATAGCTCATTTACACGAAATGTTGAATCCATTTCATACGGAATTTATCAGCTCGGCTTTGCTGGTATCTATGCCCTTGTCTTAACATTTATATTTGAAACACCGACATTGCCAAATTCAATGTCATCTTGGCTGGCTATTTTAGGGCTCGGTATCATTTGTAGTGCATTTTGCTTTGTTGGCCAAACTGTTGCACAACAGTATACTTCTGCTACACATACAGGACTTATTTTTTCATTAGAACCAATTTTTGCAGCCATGTTTGCCATGATGTTTATTGGTGAAAGTTTAACAGTGAAATTAGTGATTGGCGGTAGCTTTATCCTTATTGGTAATTTAGTGGCTCAATTAGAGCACTTTCATGCGTTACGTTTTATTAAAAAAGAAGCACAGGAAAAAGTCATACAATAAAATAGTGTGTCATGTCACTTCATTTACGAATGAAAAAGGAAGCTGAGAGTTATATCTCAAGCTTCCTTTTCTACTATGTATTGAATTTATAGCATCACTACATGTAAAATAGTTTACTATACAGTCTATTTTTTACAGAAACTAATTGGAGGAGAGTCATCTATGCAAATTCAACCCCGAAATACATCATACTATTTACCAGCTAAGGTCAATCAACCTATTAAAACAGAAAACCTATTGGATTTACTTAAATATGTGGATGGCAGTGAAGAGGAAGACGCCAAAAAGAACAAATCGAAAATTGAAGTCAGACACGAAAATGGCTATGTGCGTCAATATCTTGTTAAACCAAATGGACAAAGAGTACTCCTGATGGAAACTAAACAAAGCCATGACAATAAAGAAGCTAGCCATTTACATACTATGCCTCATAACCTGTTTAAGCAGCCATTTGAAAAGCCTACAAGTGACCCGATACTTTCGATTTTAAATGCGAAGGATAACATTGCTAAATATAGATATGGGATTTAAAGGAAAATAGTGTTAGATAAAATAATAGACAAAGTCGAATAAAACGACTTTGTCTATATTTTAACCAGCAAGCCAGAGCCATATCTCACTGGTTTGATCATTATAAAAACCTTCTATATTGCTCTGCCTCTATCATACGCTCTTGCTGTTTTAAACGTGCCTCTTGCTCGGCAACTGTCTCAGAATGTGCTTGTAGCAGATCTACATCATCCTCACGTTCCGCATATAAGACGATACTACCTTGCTCCACAAGATGTGCATAATAAGCGATTTGTCCCTCTGATAGATTAAATCGTTTTAAGCCCTCTGTCACAGCCGAGTCACCTGTAAACCAAGACTTAAATTGGTCCACCCAATTACCAGCCTCATGTGTTTGGACATCAGCATCCCATTTTACATCCTCAAACTGTTCGGAATCTTTCGCAATAATATGAATATCCTCTTGTTGATAACCTTCTAACCGCATACTTTCTAAAATGTGAAGCATTTCATCCCTCGTGTGGGCCACCTCAATTTGTGGGTTTTGTTCATTCATCATGTTCAATTCCTCCTAATTTATATGGCTTACTAGATAATTACCCTTGCTGTACACAAGCAAACGCTTTTTACCAAACTGTCATAATTGTTATGAACCCTTAATACATGTTATGGCTTTGACATCAAGCATTAATTGCAGAAAAAAAGCATGCCAGAGTACTTAATATCTCCAACATGCTGTAACTGTCGTTTTTACTTGTCAAGAAAGGCTTTTAACATCCATGTATGCTTTTCAAGAGATTGGTACATGGCGTTAAGTAAATCCTCTGTACGATCGTCCCCTTCTTCTGCTGCTAGCTCCATTGTGGAATTTAATGCTTTCATGAGCTTTTGGAAATCCGAAATTATCGTAGCGACCATTTCCTCTGTCGTCTCATTTCCTGCCGCCTCCTCTACATAGGAAAGCTCTAGATGTTCTTTTAATGTTGCGACTGGCTTGCCATCCTTTGAAAGAATACGCTCCGCAATTTCATCTAAATTCAAGGTTGTTTCATTATACAACTCTTCAAATTTTGCATGCAGTGTAAAGAATGAGTGTCCTGTCACATACCAATGATAATTGTGCAGCTTTGTATAAAGTACAGACCATGTAGCCACTAGCTTATTTAATTGTTTGTTTAAGTTTTGTGTCATAATCACTTTCTCCTCCAATATGTCTTGTTCTAGCCTTTAATATGTGTAACAAATGATGTCGGCTATACATCTATTGTTCCCGCCCGACAATATTTCAAACATGTCTTCGACAAACGATCTACATTAAGAATATTGCAACTATTCTATGAAATTATTTCACTTTCCGAAATAGTTTCGTTATAATGAAATCACTTACATGTAAAGGGGTGTCTATGAATGGAAGTTTTACCATTACGAAAAGATGTAGCAGTAGAAGAAACTTGGGATTTAACAGATTTATTGAACCATGATGCTGATTTTGAACCTACTTTAGCACAATTGGTGGAAGACGCACTTAGCTTCGAGCAGCAATACCAAGGAACGATTACAGATGCACAAAAAGTTATTGACGTGCTATCTGCCTTTGAAGAGCTACAAAAAAGGTTTGTTCCGATTGGCACGTATGCCAGCTTAAACCTTGAAACAGATCGTACAAATGATGGAGCGCAAATGCGGGCTGCAAAATTTGCTACAGCTATTGGAAAGGTAAGCAGCGCTCTCTCCTTCGTGCGCAGTGAGTTACTAGCGTTGGATGAAGCTATTTTACAAGAAGCGGCAGCATCAAGCCCTCTTTACAAACGTTATCTAGAGGAACTGTTAAAGCAAAAGCCTCACCAGCTACATCCTGAAGTCGAAAAAGCATTGGCAGCATTTAGTGCTACATTCGATGCACCATATGAAATATACAATACGACGAAATTAGTAGACATGAACTTTGGTCAATTTGAAGCCAATGGTGAAAAGCATCCACTTAGCTTCGTCCTTTACGAAAATGACTGGGAGTTTGAAGCGAATACAGAAATACGCCGCGCTGCCTTTAAAGCCTTTTCAAGCAAGCTACGCGATTACCAGCATACAACAGCACAAGTGTATAACACGCATATTCAGCAGGAAAAAACAATGGCAGACCTACGAGGCTTTAACTCGGTCATTGATTATTTACTCTTTGATCAGGACGTCGATCGTTCACTCTATAATCGTCAAATTGATTTAATTACGACAGAGCTTGCCCCACATATGCGTCGTTATGCAGCTTTAATTCAAAAAGCCAATGGTATCGATAAAATGACATTTGCAGATTTAAAAATAGCGCTTGATTCTGATTATGATCCAAAATTATCGATGGCTGAGGCGAAAGAATATGTTGAAAAAGCATTAGCTGTTATGGGGGAAGACTATAATCATTTAATGGATAGAGCCTTCAATGAACGTTGGATTGACTATGCACCAAACAAAGGAAAATCTACAGGGGCATTTTGCTCAAGTCCGTATGGTAGCCATCCTTATATTTTAATGTCATGGAACGAACGCATGAATGAAGTCTTTACTCTTATTCATGAGCTTGGTCATGCAGGGCATTTTGCGAATACGCATGAACATCAATCTTATCTTAATAGCCGACCTTCTCTATACTTTATTGAAGCACCATCAACAATGAATGAAATGCTGTTAGCGAATTATTTACTAACACATAACGATGATTTACGGTTTAAACGTTGGGTGATTTCAAATATTGTGTCGAAAACGTATTATCATAACTTTGTCACTCATTTACTAGAAGCAGCCTATCAACGTAAAGTGTATGGATTAATTGATGCTGGTGAAGCTGTTAATGCAACAATTTTAAATCAATTAAAACGCTCTGTGCTAGAAGATTTCTGGGGTGATACAGTCGACATTTCTGAAGGTGCAGAACTTACATGGATGCGTCAACCTCACTATTATATGGGTCTTTACCCATACACATATAGTGCTGGGTTAACCATCTCTACACAAGTGTCTCAACGTATTTTAAAAGAGGGCGACACAGCTGTTGAAGAATGGTTAGCTGTCTTACAGGCTGGTGGCACAAAATCACCAGTAGAATTAGCACAAATGGCTGGTGTCGATATTACAACAGACCAACCGCTTCGTGATACGATTGCCTATATCGGTCATTTGATTGATGAGCTTGAACGCCTAACTTTGGAAATTGAAGCGGTTCAGCAATAATCTAGCAAGAAAACGGTCCTGCATGCTAAAGGTGCAGATCGTTTTCTTTTTTTAGTTCTAAGTGGAAAAATACGTACATATAATAGAATCAGGGCGTCCCTCTACATTTTTTAGATATTTCAAAATAGACAATCATTTTTCTTCATACAAAAGTACCGTTATTATTAAGAGTACGCAAATTATTTAGCAATATACGATTAACAATTATTAAAGGAAGTGTTCTAATTATGGTAAAACGTAATGATCCATGCCCATGCGGTAGCGGCAAAAAATATAAAAAATGTTGTGAAGGCAAACAGCAAGTAACAGTGGAAACAGTACAAATCGAAGAATTAGAGCGTGTGCTACAAACTTTTTACTTAGAATATCCCGAACGTAAAGATGTTCGTGCATATATTGAGCATGTCGGCACATGGCAGCCTAAATTAGAGAGTGTGCTACAGCGTGAGCTCATTGAAGCAATCGCTTTAGACGACTTTTTCTTCCATCAAGAACCATCTATTTGGAAAAGTTATTTAAAGAAAACGAAGAAAAAGGCAGTAAGACCATCTACTGTCAAGGTACTTGAAGACTGGTCTCAGCCGGCTTTATTTATTGGTACGGTGTCTGTTGTTGAGGAAAAATATTTCAAGGCTAATCATTTACTTACGAATGAAGAGCTTTCTATTCGTCGTGAAAATAATAAACCGATTCCTGAAGGTATGCATGTATTTGCCTTTATCTTACCAGATGGAACGAAGAAATCGACACATTATTTAGCTGTGTCTACCCTAATTTTCTTCCCTGAGGATCATGCAAAAGTATTTGAAGAATTTAAGAAAAACTATGAGGCATCCGAGAAGAAGGTAAGCTCATTCTTAAAAGAAGAGCATCTAACATTCTGGGAACTATTAGTATCGAATGGCTATAAAGGTGAGGAGTTTTCAAACTTCGAAAGCAATGTCCTGACACAAGTAAAAGATTTCTTAGAGCAAAATGAGCGTGAATCAGCTCCGATGCTTGAGCTTTTAGAGGACTATTTAATCGAAGGACAACCGACTGCTCGCAAAGAAGCGGCTATTGCAGCTGGTGCGATTCGTTATGGTCAGGAAAAAGAGCTATTCGAGTCCCTATCCATGACCGTAAAGGAAATTGCTGCAACTTTTGATATTTCTGCTTCGTCTCTGACAAAATATTATCAAGACCTAAGCAGTTATGCTGAAACAAAATAAAAGTAATAATGAAAGAAGCTACATTGACCAGCGGATTGCTAATCAATGTAGCTTTTTCTCATGAGGTTCGTATTTTATTTACTATACACTTTCAAAAGCTCTTCTCCCAAAAACTGTAACTTTTCTCCAACTGAACACGCCTCAATACAGAAACGGTGAGCTCCTGGTTTACCACGTTCTTTACGTAATTGCTTAATCACCAAGCAATCCGCACAATACGTATCATGCAGTTCGTCAATATCCCTCATAACCGTCACTTTATCCATGTTGAGCCCCCGCTCCTTTCACGTCCAAAATTCACTTCTTATTATTATGAAGCGTTCAATTTGAACAAGCAACTATTTTGTTTGTTCCATTTTTTACAGACTATGATTCTGATCCTTGTTGTACAATTATAGAGAAGTCACATTGCAAAGTAGGGATGGTATGTTAGAAGTTTATATAGACGCTGCCAGTGCAGGAAATCCTGGTCCAAGTGGGATCGGGCTATTTATTAAAGGTGAAGGCCATCATATCCAAATTAGTGAGTATATTGGCGAAACAAATAATCATATCGCTGAATTCACTGCACTAGTTCGCGGTCTTGAAGAAGCACAAAAGCTAGGCTCAACACTAGTATCCGTACGCTCGGATTCTAAAATCGTTGTCGCTTCTATGGAAAAAGAATATGTTAAAAACGAGGAATTTAAACCTTATCTTGAAAAAGCTTTAGCACTAGCCACTAGCTTTGATTTATTCTTTATTAAATGGGTGCCCGACTCACAAAATAAAGCTGCCGATGCTTTGGCTCGAAAAGCAATTCAAAGTAAAAATACTTAATCCTATTTCATGGGACTGTCCGTCATGTACAGTCTCGTTTTCTTTTCCCCTTTTCTTCCGTTGTTTACTATTCCC
Source organism: Lysinibacillus sp. FSL L8-0126 (assembly GCF_038630385.1). Classification (NCBI taxonomy): domain Bacteria; kingdom Bacillati; phylum Bacillota; class Bacilli; order Caryophanales; family Bacillaceae; genus Lysinibacillus; species Lysinibacillus sp. FSL L8-0126. The sequence continues at coordinate 4,456,556 of NZ_CP152028.1, forward strand.
CCTATTCAAACTTTTTATGAAAATAAGCTTCATTCAAAAAATGCTAGGAAATGCAGCTAACTTTCTGATTAATCCAAAACGATATTGACATTGTTAGATCACGATGATATCCTTTAACACATTAGTAGTTTAGCAAACGAAAGCGATAGATTATAGGGGGAAACAAAATGAAACGAGTATTGACTTTATTCATGATGCTGACAGCTGTGATCGTTTTAGCAGCGTGTGGTACATCGAAAGAAAATGCAGCAAAGAAAGATGAAAAAGCTGCTGATGTAGAAAAAATGATTATTGGCATTGACGATAAATTTGCGCCAATGGGCTTCCGTGATGACAAGAACAACATCGTTGGGTTCGATATCGATTTAGCCCGTGCGGCAGCTGAGCATATGGGCGTCGAAGCAGAATTTCAACCAATCGATTGGAAAACAAAAGAGGCAGAATTACTAAGTGGGCGAATTGATTTAATTTGGAACGGTTATACCATTACAGATGAGCGTAAAGAAAAAGTACTATTTACAAAGCCTTATCTTGAAAACGCTCAAGTTGTCATGACAAAAGCAGATTCAAAGATTTTGAAACTAAGTGATTTAGCTGGACAAGAAGTAGGTATTCAATCTCTTTCTTCTGCGGCAGATGCACTAAACGGGCATCCAATTCATAAAGAAGTGAAAAAAATTACAGAGTTTGCGGATAATGTTTTAACTTTATCCGACTTAAAAACAGGTCGTGTTGATGCCGTTGTTATCGATGCGGTTGTTGCAGAATATTATATGACACAGGAGCCTGATACATTTAAATTATTAGAGGAATCACTTGCACCAGAACAGTATGGAATTGGCGTGAAACCAGGCAATGAAGCCCTATTGGACAAATTACAAGCCGCATTAGACAAAATGAACGAAGATGGTACAGCTGCTGAAATTTCTACCAAATGGTTCGGTGAAGATAAAGTATTAAAGTAATGACAGGACACATCATTTGTAAGAGTTTCCTTTGTGAAACTCTTACTCTTTTTGGAGGGACATCTTTATGGCGGATTACTGGCAAACTATGATATGGCCGATGCTAGAAGGTGCGAAAACGACAGTGTTACTGTTTTTCATCGCTATTCTGGTTTCGATTCCATTAGGCTTTTTACTAACACTCGCAGTAAAAAGTCGCATTCAACCAATCTCTTGGCTTGCACATACGTATATTTATATCATGCGTGGTACACCACTATTACTACAATTATTATTAATTTGCTTTGGTTTACCTATGCTGCCAGTAATCGGTGAATACTTAGTACTTGATCGTTTTGTGGCCGCTTGCCTTGGCTTTATTTTAAATTATGCTGCCTACTTTGCAGAAATATTCCGTGGCGGTCTTCTTGCCATTGATAAAGGACAATATGAGGCAGCTCAGGTACTTGGCTTATCCAAGTGGCAAACGACGACGCGTGTAATTTTGCCACAAATGTTCCGCGTCGCATTACCCGCATTATCAAATGAATCCGTTACACTTATTAAGGATACAGCCCTACTCTATGCAGTAGCTGTGCCTGAATTACTCCATTTTGCGCAAACAGCCGTAAATCGTGACTTCACGATTACGCCGTTCTTTATCGCGGGTGCTATTTATTTAGTTATGACGCTTGTCTTGACGATGTTCTTTAAATGGCTTGAAAAACGTTTTACATTTGAATAGAGGTGACACATATGGCATTGATGCAAGTAACAAACTTAAAGAAATCTTTTGATCAGGTGGAAGTGCTGAAACAAATTACATTTACAGTGGAGAAAAACGATGTCATTGCTGTCATCGGTCCGTCTGGCTCTGGGAAAAGTACCATGCTTCGCAGCTTAATACATTTAGAAGAAATTGAAGGTGGCAGTATAGTGATTGATGGCGATTTTCTTGTTCAAAACGGTCAGTATGCTAAGCCACAGCACATCAAAGCGATAACAGCTAAAATGGGGATGGTCTTTCAACACTTCAATCTGTTTCCCCACTTAACAGTCCAGCAAAACCTCGAAATGGCGCCGAGCTTATTAAAAACAGAATCAGCGGAGGCTATTACGAGCCGCTGTCAGGATTTACTGCAGAAAATTGGACTTGCCGACAAAGCAAAGGCCTATCCTGCCAATCTATCTGGGGGTCAAAAGCAGCGTGTAGCCATTGCCCGTGCCTTGATGATGAATCCTCAAATTTTATTATTTGACGAACCAACCTCTGCCCTAGACCCTGAACTGACAGGAGAAGTCTTAAAGGTCATGAAAAGCTTAGCTGAAGACCACATGACGATGATTGTCGTCACACATGAAATGGGCTTTGCGCGTGAGGTAGCGAACAAGGTCGTCTTTATGGATGATGGTCAGATCATTGAATCTAATCATCCAGACAACTTTTTTACAAACCCACAAAACGACCGCACCAAGGCATTTTTACAGAAGAATCTTTAGTAGAGCGTGTTTATGTCGCTCTACTTTTTATTTTTCTTCCTTGTGTATGCTTCGAAATAAATTGTTTATAAACTCGTTAAGTTTTTTAAAATCCCTATATTTCCCTACTGACATGTAAAGACCTATAAAAAGATACGATCACAATCGTACCTTTTTTTATTAGTTTCAATCGAATTATCAACTCCTATTTCAGTTCATAATAGAACATGCTATCATCATCTGTTCTGCTACCAAACATTTCACCAGGTTTAGGCAATACTCCGTTAGATGCCCAATAGCGATATGTTTCACCCTTTAAAAATTCATTTTTAGATGTACTTTTTGGGGATGATAAATTAAACAGCGCAATTTTACTTTTATCTACCAATAGGTTCGAAGCAAAGTGCAGATTAGATCCATTGCTAACACTTTGAACACTTACGTCCCTACTTGGCTTGAATGTGTATTCATAGTAGATTGCATAAATCCCTTTATTCAGTAGAATTTTATCTTCACCTTTTTCATTAAAAAACATATCTTTAAAAATACCTTTTGGTTTAGTGCCTGTCGTATCCACAAAAATGGCATGTTCAATTGTAGCGACACCTGTGTTATTTAAATACGTATGAGGTTTACCAAGAATATCTTCATATCCACCATATTTTGATTTCTTGAAGTTAGAAATAGTTAAAATGTTTGTTCCTGTTTCAGAAACCTCACGAAGTTCTTTTAACCCTGTGAAGTCGGATGGTGCTTTCTTCATAGCATCCATGAAGCGGATAAGGATGGTTGCTACCTCTGCACGTGTTGTATTGCCATTTGGCTTGAATGTGAAATCTTCATAGCCTGATAGCAAGCCAGTACCAAGTGCTACCCCGATATACGGAAGATCCTTCTTATTAACCCCTCCACCATAAAATTCTGGAATCGGAATAATTGTAAGGCTTGAATTTGCCATTTCTTCAATCGCTTTACCATAATCAGCGTTCGCATGTGCTAAACCATTTGCTAACCAACGAGACATTTCACCGCGAGTCATTGCTTTGTTTGGTTCAAATTTGTTATTTGAGAAATCACTAGCTTTAATGAATCCAACTGCTAGTCCTTCTTGAATAGCGTCATTTGCCCAATGTGAAGCTCCAACATCTGAAAATTTAGATGGTGTACGGTCGTTTCCGTCGTATACGCGTGATAGGAATGTTGCAAACTCTGCTCGTGTTACCTGTGCAGATGGTTTGTATGTACCGTCACTGTAGCCTGCCACAAGCCCTTTTTCTGCTACTTGTTTAATTGACTCATATGCCCAATGCGATTTAGGGACATCTTTAAATGTCGTTTTCGTTGCCGCTTCTGCAACAGTATAAGTAGCAGATATAGCATACACGGGAGTCGCCACAGCTAGAGCTAAAGTCGCAAGTAATAATTTGTTTGAGTTCTTTCTAAAAGTACCACGTTTCATATTTATTCCCTCCAAATGAATTAGATTCTTGTATACTCTAATTTTACTATTTTTAGAGGATCTATCAAACTCCCGAAGGTCATTAGTTAGTCCCCTCATTCCTGAAAAAGATTTTAATAAAATGAAAGAACCCGCTTCAAAACACCATCAAGTAGCCATAACAAAATAGTTACGACAAATAGTGATTTTTGAAGCGGGTTCTTCCCATTATTTAAATTACTACTATGCTTTCATAATTTTTAAAATTAAACAATCTTGATTAGAAAAAATATAATAAGTTCGGTGGTATTAAAGATAAGTAACGTAATCAAAGGGGATATTGAAAGCTTTGAAATTAAGCTATTGAAAAAGAATTGTTATATTGACAATGTTCTTATATATCAATGAGGGCTCCTCTTTCATATAACTAATAAGCATTTTTGAATATACTTCTTAAATAGCTGAACTCTTTTACTCGTTGTTTCTATCCAGAGTTATTAAATTTACAATATTAAAAAAAACGTTTATCCATGTATATTAATAAATACGAATCGCTTCAAAGGCGATTTGCCAAGTGATGAAAGTAAACCCTCTCACATGCTGGCGAGGCAGGGGCGGTTTACTTTTTTGTGCAAAAGTAAATAACAATGCAAGTACAGAAACAATACGTGTTGAGAAATTTATCGCAAAAAGGAATGAGACCTGCCCAATACAGAGTTCATTCCTCAGTAACTGCTTAAAATATGTGTCTAACTTTTTGGAGTCACTTCATTTGAAGTTCCTTATAAATTTGTTATAGATGAGATCCTCCACTTGCATCAAGCAGCTGACCTGTTACCCAACGGCTGTCTGAGGAAGCAAGAAAGGCGGCAATATCTGCCACATCCTCGGGTTCACCCCATCTGTTGAAAATTGAAAGACCAGCAGCATATTTTTGTCCTTCCAGGTTTTCCAAAGTATCAGCATTCATTTCTGTATTAATAATTCCAGGCTGGATGGCGTTTACCGTAATATTACGGCTCCCTAGCTGTTTGGCTAGAAGTCGCGTAAATGTGTCGATAGCACCTTTGGATATACTGTACGTAAAGACACTTGGCGAGGCTGCACGAGTCACAAAAGATGAAATATTAATAATACGTCCTCCATCTTTTAAACGTGGCAAAGCTTGCTGAGTAACAAAAAGTGGTGCTTTAACATTAATCTTCATTACCTCATCAAATGATTCTTCCGTCGTCTCTTCTAAACTGATAATTTGACCAATTCCAGCATTGTTGACAAGAATATCGAATCCGCCACCGCCCATATATTCCCGAATAGTATCATCCAAAGTAGTAAATAAATTTTGAATACCATCTAAGGTACTAAGGTCAGCACCAATCACGCAAGCATTTCCTCCACTTTGTTTGATCTGGTGAACAACTGCTTCTGCCTCATTACGTCTTTTCCCGTAATGGACGACGACAAAGGCTCCCTCTTGTGCCAGACGCAGTGCAATACTGCGGCCAATTCCTCGACTTGATCCTGTAACTAAAGTGATTTTCCCTGTTAACTTACTCATGCTTCCATCTCCTTGTTCAAACATAGTTATATTACATAGAGAATTATATCAAGGAACATCATTTGAAATGTTGCTCTCTTATTCGGTTTCAAGGAGGTGTTTCGTTCGTTCACCCTTCACGTAATAGCCACTTTCAGGATCTGTCGTGCTTTCCTTTATTTCTTTCCATTTTTCCTTTTCAAACTTCTCTGGGGGAAAGGGCTTTTTTCCGTGTTCTTCACGATCCATATTTAACTCTAATTGAAGCTTCTCTTCATAAGCACGTGTTTCTTTTCGCACGACCTTTTTATCATACTTCCGTTTATTCGCACTCGCTTTCACATGCGTAGAATCCCTAAATAGATGGTCTACTTGGAGGAGTCCCTGATGCATAATCTCTTTTAATATACGATAGAAAATGGACTGAGCGGATGTTTTCTGTACGAAAGCGAAGCGACAGTAACGAAGCGAGGGAAGCAGCTCGACCCCGCTCGCGGAAAGCATCCGCCCGTAGTGGAAATCAACGGCTTTACTTTATTTCATTGTAAAAGAAAAAAGACTGTAAGCAAACTCAAAATTCGTTGAGTTTGTCTACAGTCATAAAGGAATAGGACATTATTCATTTGGAAATTTCGGTAGATAAATCATGACCTTAAATAAATCGCCATCTACTTGAACTAAGAACTTGCCGTTCTGGATGTGAATAAGGCTTTCAGCAATCGATAACCCTAATCCGCTACCTTGACTTGATCTCGATTCATCTCCTCGTTTAAAACGTTCCATTAGCTCATCGACTGAGATATTTAATTCGTATGCTGAAATATTTTTAAATGTCACAAGTATTTCATTCCCTAAATCTTCAACACTAATATATACCCTTGATGTAGGCTGTGCGTATTTAAAAATATTCGAGAATAAGTTTTCGATGGAACGCCATAGAAGTTTACCATCAGCCTTCACATACACCTTTTCTGTTGGATGGGCTAACTTAAAATCTAATGACGAGGCTTCAATTTTTTCATCCATTTCTCCGATTCCTTGTGTTAGTAATGATACGATATCAATCCGCTCTAACTGGACAGGTATACTACCACTTGATGCTTTAGCCGCTTCAAATAAATCATCCGTTAAGTGCTGGAGTCTTTTCGACTTTTGATCTAACACGTCTACATATTCAGCAATCATTTCAGGATCGTTTTCTAATTTTAATAAATCGACATACGTAATAATTGATGTTAAAGGCGTTCTGATATCATGCGAAACATTCGTAATAAGCTCTGTTTTTAAACGCTCACTCTTGATTTCACTATCCACTGCCTTTTTTAACCCATCTGTAATACGATTAATATTTTCTGCAAGTTGACTAAACTCACCTTTTCCATCGACTTCAATTCGATGATGAAGATCCCCATTCTTAATTTGCTCTACGCCCTCTTTAATGCGATTAAATGACTTCACCTTTCGCATCGCCAACCAGGCAGCTACACCTATCGTAATGGGAAATATAAAAAATGTTGCCGCTACAACTAATGGATAGCCAATGACTAGTAGCACAATTTTCACGCCTGTACTACCACTGTCAAAAACATGTTTCACCCAAATAAATAGCTTTTTGAAAACTTGATAGAGCAGTGTATGCTGAAATAACGATCTATTTTTAATATGCTTTACGAGCGATAAAATCAATAGTAAGGCAATGATAAAAATAGGCACGGTGAAGAACATGTACATATCATGGAACACTTCAACAATCATGGTGATCCACATCGCTGTTAAGCAACCAACTAGCACAATATTGAAATCATTATAGAGTTTATCTATGACATGGAAATGAATTTCTTTATCTTTAAATGACCTTCTTCCAATAACTATGATTAAATAAACAAAAGATAAAATAAACCCTGCTAAAAATACCATGAATTCATTCAGAAAACTTTGGGCATTCTCTTTATCTTTTTCCCATTCCGCCATTTTTTGTTGTAAGAAAGAATCTTTAAACGCCACATACATAACATCTGTCTGTGGGTTCAACGTGTCAACTTCGTGTGTAATGTAACCCAAGTATTGACTTTCTTTCATTTCATTTGGATAAAGCTTTTGTTGGTAATCCTCAAATAGCATATATGCATCAAAGGATTTAAATTGCTCTTTCTTCTTGAGATCACTATTGGAAAATTCATGTTCACCGTCACTCGCATAAAACACAATTCCTTCATAAGCTTCTAACGTACTACGTAACTGATAAAAATTTCTTACCTGTTCATTTATGCTTTCATCTTTTGTTCTAGCAATGTCATTTGCATATTTTTCTTGATAGATATGCTTATTTTCCTCTTCACTCAAATTCGAATTATATCTGTAAGAATTACGAAAATCATAATATAATTCCTCTTCGATTCTTCTATTATCCTCTTCTGTTAGTGTTTTACCACTTAAAATATATTCTTCACTTTTATATTTCCCGATTAATTGCGCTAAAGGAGCCATAATGCTGTAACTTTCATCAGCGAATGCTCGGCTTTCAAAATAATTATCTTGATTTAAACTACTAAGGTGAATTTCATTAAATTCCATGTTGATCATTACCCTCGCTATACCAATTAAACAAGCGATGGCAATTAGAAACACAACTATTTTCGTTATAAGTGCATGACTAATAATTCTCAACTTTCTCAACCTTATACCCAACTCCCCATACAACTTTTAAATACTTTGGCTCTTTTGGATTAATTTCAATTTTTTCTCGAATCTTTCGAATATGAACCGAAACCGTATTTTCAGGATTAATAGCCCTGACATTCCATACCTTTTCATAAATCTCTTCAATCGTGAACACCCTACCAGCATTGGCTGTCAGAAGCTTTAAGATTTTATATTGCACTGGTGTTAAATGAACCTCTTGTTTATCAACAGTAATGACTTTTTGTTCATCATCAATCACAAGCCCGCCCGTTTGAAATACAGAACTGCTCATCTCGAGGCTCCCAAATGTCGTATACCTTCTTAGCTGTGATTTCACTCTAGCCACAAGTTCTAATGGATTAAACGGCTTAGCCATATAATCATCTGCTCCAATATTTAATCCGAGTATTTTGTCATAATCCTCCGATTTAGCAGAAAGCATTATTAACGGAATCATATTATCTTGCCTAATCTTCATCGTCGCCGTAATCCCATCCATTTTTGGCATCATAATATCCATAATAATAAGATGAATAACGTGATCCCGAATAAGATCGATTGCCTCTATACCATTGTAAGCTTTGAATACATGATAGCCCTCATTTTCTAAATAAATGCTAATCGCCCTAACAATTTCTTTATCATCATCACAAATCAAAATGTTCAACTACATTCACTCCTCCACCGCTTTAGGTTCATGTCATCACCCCTATAGGATTCGTATAAGGATATAATACTAATTAAATCTTAACAAACTCCGACATCAATTCTTAAGATTTTCTTAGTGTTTTTCTCTATGCATTCTTTATGCTAAATACAAAAGCTTGAAATGAAAAATTTAGTTAAGCTGCAGGCTTTAATGTTGGACTAGGATAAAGAAATAAGAATATAAAAATGGAGAGCATGCTTGGGTGGCTCTCCTTTAATCGTCTATTATATAATTTTTATCATGAATCCAATACCAGTACTGCGTTTTAAGAAATCGATTAGAATTTCCGACAATTGTCAACATTATTAAAGATAAGTAAACAAAAAGTAGTTTTCGTTAGATTTAAAAAGGACAAAAGTAATACTCATTTTGAAAAAGAGCTCATTAAAACTTTTTATAAATCGTATCTTTCTTATAAATGAACAAAATTTATTTTGATGAGGCTGGGACAATTATAAAAACAGTTGGGCACAACCCCAACTGTTTGACTATATATGCACTACTTTTTTCGGTTTCATCTTTGCAAGGCGTAATAGATAAATAATAAAGACAACCCCCAGTAAGCCTGCCCCCGATAAATAGACAGAAGCATAGCCTGCCTGTACAGCTACCATTCCTAAAATATACGAACCTAGTGCGATACCCAGGTCAAACATCGTAAAATAGGTTGCTGTTGCATAGCCGCTTCGTTGAATGGCAGTGGATTGAACTGCTAATGCTTGCAAGCTAGTCGTTACAGCTCCATAGCCAAAGCCTATAAAAATAGCAGCACTTAAAAATAACATTGGTCCTTCAACAAATGCTAGCATGACTAGACCGATGGCAAAGGAAATAATGCCAGGAATAATGACAAATTGCGGTCCCTTCGTATCGTAAAGTTTTCCTGTATATGGACGTGTAATGAGCATTGCCGCTGCAAATACTGCATAAAAGAGACTAGCTACAGCCATTAAATCCTTTTGCTGTGCATAGACCGATAAAAAGGATAGCACACTGGCATACGAAAAAGCGACGAGGCTGGCAATTGCTGCAACAGGAAGCGCCTTACGCTCAAATAAATCATTCAATTTAAAAGTTAGTTTTCCTTCATGCACTGGCTTCGGTAAATCATCTGTATTGACCGTTAATGCTAAAATCCCTCCTGCTAGAATACATATACTCATGACTATGAATAAGACATTAAAGGTACTATATTGAATTAATAATAAGCCGATAAATGGTCCAATGACGACAGCTAGATTCGTAGACATCGTAAAGTAGCCTAGCCCTGCCCCTTTTCGTTTAGCAGGAACGATATCAGCCGCTAAAGATCCTGCAGCTGTTGTGATAATACTAAAGAAAATCCCTTGAATAAAGCGAAGACCAAGTAAAAGTCCAAACGGATGAATAAATAAATATAAAACGGTACAGATAAAATAGCCCACTATAGATAGGACTAACAGTTTTTTCTTGCCAAAAACATCTAATAACTTACCTGAAAACGGGCGTACAATAATAGCTGACAATAAAAAGCCTGACAATAATAGGCCCGCTTCCTTATCTGTCTGATGTAGTTCACCAATCGCATAGAGTGGTAAAGTCGTTACAAGTCCATAAAAAACAAAAAATACAGAGATATTCGTTAAAAAGAGGCTAATGAAACGCTTCGTCCATATTTGTGTATTTTCTTCTTGCTGCATGTCCATCAACCTTTCATTTTTTCCAATAACTTCAGAAATTGCTGCTGCTCCTCAACAGTTAAAGAGCCCACCATTTCTTCCTCAAATGCTAATATGGTTACGGTGATCGCTGGTAAGCGCTCCTCCCCTAGAGCGGAAAGAGTCACAATTTTTTCTCGCTTATCCTCTCCATCTAATCGTTGGACCCAGCCCAATGTTTCTAGTCGTGTAATAGCTCTTGTAATACTGGGCGCTTCCACATTTAAATATTTCCAAATTTGTGTTAAGGTCATTGGCCCGTTTTTATGTAAGCAATATAAAATGGCCCATTGGGAGCTATATAAATGATGCTGCTTTAATACTTCATTTAAGCAGTTCGTTAAATACCGACTTTTTTGGAATAAAGCATGAAATATTGGATTCATATTGTTTACCTCCTGCGAATTTATTTACCTAGTTAAATAAATACTATACGCTTCATTTTTTTCTTTGTAAAGCAAGGAATTTGGAAAGGTAGCCCTACTGTAAGCAGGAAATTTTTTGCAAGTGTCGAATAAAACTTAGTAGATTTACAATGTAAAGGAGATGGAAGCATGGGGAAAAAGGTTTTAATACTCGCAGGAGATGCAGTAGAGGCTTTAGAGATTTTTTATCCTTATTATCGTTGTCTTGAAGCAGGGTATGATGTCACAATTGCAGCACCATCCGCTAAGAAATTACAAACCGTATTACACGACTTTGTAGAGGGTGTCGATACATATATCGAGCGTCCTGCTTATGGATTAGAGGCCCACGCTGCTTTTGCTGCTATTGATCCAACACAATTCGATGGGCTCATTATTCCTGGTGGACGTGCACCTGAATACATTCGTTTGAATGAGCATGTCCCAGCACTAGTAAGCCACTTCTTTGAAACGAATAAACCAATTGCAGCCGTTTGTCATGCAGCGCAAATTTTCGCGACCATTCCTGAAGTGCTAAAAGGGCGTGAGCTAACAGCCTATATTGCCTGCAAGCCTGAGGTGCAGGTGGCAGGAGCAACTTACATTGATGCCAACCTTCACACAGATGGTAATTTAATAAGTGGGCATGCATGGCCTGATTTACCAGGCTTAATGCGTGCATTTATTCAAAAGCTAGAGGGTTAAAGAACAAGGATGCCTAAAATAGGGCATCCTTATTTTATGAAGTACTTTCTTGAAATTCAATTTTTTCTACTTCTTGCGTTGTCGTTTGGTAGCTGATTCTGACATGAACACCAAATTCCTTGTCAGGCTGCTTGAGCCAAAGCTTAAATTTCTCAATGGTTGATGCCCCCTGTACTTCCTTGCCCTCATGCAAATAATCCACAATTTTAGCCGTAGGATATTTCGCCTTTACCTCTTTGATGGCCAGCTGTCCCCATTTTGCATAAGCTGGTGTTTCTTGTTGTGCATTGGCAACCACTGGTATTTGTATAAACATAGCTAGAGAAACAAAAAGAAGCCCAAGTAAATAAAATTTTCTCACTTGAATCACTCCCTTTTTGACTGTATAAAGCAGCACAAACAGTAAAAAATAAGAGCTCCAAAAGAATTTGGAGCAGCTTGTGTTTATTGCTTTGGCTGTTGGGGATTATTATGAATGACCTGATTAAATTCTGCTGAATATTCCTCACGATCATTCTTTTTATGTGTATCTTCCTTCTTTTTCTTTTTAAAGCTTGTCTTATTCTTTTTTGCCATGATTTGTACCTCCACTATCTTGTTTTATTCGACTGTTGGTTTTTATCATGATTCGTTTTATTGTTTTTATTTTTAGCCTTTGCATCAAATTCTGCCGCGAACTCTTCATTCAAGTTATCATTTGGGTTGTTATTATTGCTATTACTTCGATCGAGGTCTTTGCTTTTGTAAGTGCCAAAAGGATTATGTGTTCTCATATTCATGGTTTTACTGTTGTTTCGATTATTACGCTTTCCCACGTAGCTTCACCTCCTACTACCTAATTTGTTCAGTTCGAGATGTTTTCATGTAGGTAAGTTTCTTCGCTATTTGTAAAAAAAATGAACATGATCAATTTGATGTTAAATATATATCGAATAATTGGAATATTATGTATAATAAAGGAGAACAAAAGGAGAAGTGAGGTTTAAAACTACAACAGGAATGAGTTATGACGAATGGTATATAATACCAATTAATTCTTCGACACCAATTGATTATCTTAAAAATCCCAATGGTGAGATTTCTCATATTTATGTATTTACATTAAATGATGGTGTTCTTAATGGATTATGTAAAAATCGTTAGTAGAATGGAAGCTGTTAATAGTAGCTTACGGAGGCGTTATCAATACTTTCCTAGCTCAATTTTTAAATGGTGGAATAGGTTAAAACAAAATTGATAAATGCTTATATTAGTAATATTGAATTTGTAGATGCTAACTGGCAAATTGATCATCTACCCCAATGCAGTAACGAAAGCGAAATATAATTTCTGAGTCATTTTCTTCTTTATTCTGGCAGTTTGTTAATGGTAAAATTTAAAAAATGAGTTGAGGTGCAAATATGCTTTTAAATGACTATATGAATGAAAATTTTCCTTCCTTACTTCTTAGACCACCTTTGTTTTATAACTGGGAAATTGGCATACGGTTCGAACTAGGGGTAGAGCGAGCTAGAGAATACGATTATGAAGATCGTCTTTATATACAGGAGGTTTATAAAAGGGCTGTCACGCTGTTTGAAGCACTACATTTACAAGACGAGGAAATTTTTATGGTAGTAGATGTCAATGATTTTGGAGGTAGAAAAACCTATCAGCACAAAGCGAGAATTTTTTCTCCATATATCTATGATAAATCAGTCTTATATAAATTGAAGCATACAGAAATGTCTTCTATTTTCCCCGAAGAGGATGAGGACAGAAAATATAAAACACATAGGTTTACACTTGCATGTAAAACATCTGATTTGAAGTACATTCCATTGTTAAAAGCAGTATGTAATCAAGATTTAGGAATCCAACCAAGTATTTTTCATAGGATATATTTTTTAAATATCAAAAAGAAAACCATTTTTCACGTTTACGATGATAGAGGCTGTGATTTACTTGCTACCTCACCTGAATCTATACGAGACATTTATTATACATACAATGACTGGATATTAGATTATGATAAAGACAAAATAGATAAAGTGTTTAAATAACTTCTTATTGTAGTTGAATAACAAAGGACATAACTAGTTGTCATACAATATGTTATGTCCTTAAATCGTTAGACAATTGTATATTCTGTAATATTAAGTAATGCTCCGACAGCACCAGAAAAGCCATGGTCATTAATAAAGACAGGTGTATGCTTTTTCGTGCGTGTATAATTTGCAATCACTCGGGTAAGATGATCATTATTGCTTAATGTGGAGCCAATATAAACAATATGCTGTGCATTTTTTTCCTCCGCATATTGAATGCTGAGTGTTGTAATGACTTCGCCTACTAGTCCTTGAACGGTCGCAATAATATCCTCAGCAGGATGCTTTATCGACTTTGTAATGCCTACTTTCCCAAAATTACTAGCCGTTAAATGACCGTCAATCGGTGTATCCATGCCTTGATAAATATCCTTGACCAATAGATCGATTCCTTCACGATTGCCATTGGCAGCCATTTCACGGATTTCATTGTAATCTGTAATGCCCGTTGTAAGCGCTGACAAACCAATTAGTGTCCCACCACCAACGCCTGTCCCACCAACGCGAATATGTGTATTACCTTCCATATAATGAATGGACGTACCTGTCCCAATATTGGTAATCATACTGCGCTCAAAAAAATAGCCTTCTTTATTAAGCAAAAATCGGACACCCTTTAATGTAGCTTCAAATTCCACTATATAATGAATCGATTTCATTGTTTTAATGACATCAAGTAATTGCTCTGTACGTCCCCCCGTAACACCAATATCCTCAATATCTGGATGATCAATAATCCATTTTGTGACAGATTGCAAATCATTCGACGGAAAGGTTGTTAACACAAGTTCATTGTCTTGATCTAAATAAGCAACCTTTGTCAATGTGCCGCCTGCATCAATACCTATAGCCTTTGGCATACAATTCTCCTTTGTTTTTATTACGTAATTTTCTCATACTATGATGACGGTTTACGCTATGATTCAGGCAATTCATCAAATTCATGCCCTCTTTGGTATCCAGGATTTTGCAAGGAGTTATGTATGCCAAAATCCTGACTCCTGATTTTGTTCGTACAAAAGCTAAACGCTCAGTACAGTCCCCCAAATCGTGTAATGACATTTTGCCCTTTCTAAACTTTAACGCTGTTGAAATGATTGTGCAATAACTTCGTACACTTTCTTGAAAAAATCACGAAAAATATCAAAATTTATCTAATCAATAGCTGTTTTTTGACGAATTTCTAAAGCTTTATCATCATTCTACTAAAAAAACAAAAAAAGTGAAAATGCACTGCTTGAACAGGCATTTCCACTTTTCAATTACTATATTTAACTAGCGTGCTGAATAGCCACCATCAATGACAAGCTCGGCACCCGTAATGTAAGAAGCCTCGTCTGATGCTAAAAATAAAATAGCATTTGCTACTTCCTCTGGTTGACCAAGACGCCCCATTGGTGTAGCTCTTACTAACATATCCATTGCCTCTTTTGCTTCTGATAATTTGGCTGTCATTGGTGTTTCGATGACACCAGGGAATACCGTGTTCACACGGACATTGAAAGCACCAAGCTCTGAAGCTGCTGCACGAGCAATCGCACGTAAAGAACCTTTAGAGGCTGTATAGGCATTAAAGCCTGCCCCAATAATCGCTGTGTAAGACGATGTATTAACAATGGAGCCTTTGCCTGCTTCTTTCATATAGTGCGCAGCATGTTTAATGCCAAGAAATGGTCCAAATGCATTGATATTATGCATAATTGACCAGTCTGCCTGTGTAATTTGATCGGGTCCTTTTTCTGATGAAATACCCGCATTGTTAATTAAAATATCAATGCGACCATATTTTTCAACAATTGCTTTTGTTACATCTGCCCAGTTTTCGTCAGAGGAAACATCTAATTTCATTCCCTCTACATTTTCTAGCTCAGAAATTTTTGCTAAGTTTTCTTCATTAATATCAGCTGCAATTACTGTAGCACCTTCTTGTGCAAACAGTTTAGCCATTGCTGCACCCATACCAGAAGCGCCGCCTGTAATCATAGCAATTTTATTATTTAAACGTCCCATTTCATTAAACTTCCTCTCATTTGAAATTGATGTAGCTATACTAGTATAAATCCACTCTTATTGACCACCATAAAAGTATAGATTTAAATAGTTTACTATTAAACTATATCATTTATAGTAATCGTTTTCAAAGAATATCGCTCTAAATATGAACAATCTGTTTTATCTTTCCCTTTTTTTACGATACGATATACTATAGATATGGAACCATTTGAACGGAGGAATACAAGTGAACGAACAAAAAAGACTTTACAAAGAAGCGATGCAGGTTTTAAAAGATACAAGCCGCACGTTTTATATACCTATTACTTTTTTAAAAAATGATTTAAAGATATCGGTGGCTGCTGCCTATTTAGCCATGCGTGCCATTGATGAAATTGAAGATCATGAACAGCTTTCGAATGATGTGAAATTTAATTTATTGTCCGCAACAAGTGAATTATTAAAGGACACATTTAATAAAGAAGCTTATCAAGCATTATTAGCACCTTATGCCGATCAACTGCCAGAAGTATCCCTTCGATTAGCAGATTGGCTAACATTTTGTCCTGAGGAATCGCGAAAAATTGTTCAGGCTTCCACAAGCGAAATGGCTTTTGGTATGGCCAAATGGGCAAAGGCCAATTGGCAGGTGCATACACGCGAGGATTTGGATGATTATACATACTACGTGGCAGGGCTTGTAGGGACGATGCTGTCTGAGCTTTGGGCGTGGGGTGCCAACGTTCAAACTGATCGTGAGCTAGCAATAGGCTATGGTCGTGGACTCCAGGCTGTCAACATCTTACGTAATCAGCATGAGGATTTAGATGAACGTGGTGTCAACTTCGTGCCTGATGGCTGGACACGCGAAGATTTGTTTGTCTATGCTGAAGAAAATTTAGCCAAAGCAGACCTCTATATGAAAGATATTAATAAACGTACCATTCTGCTATTTTGCCGCCTACCACTTGCCTTAGCCCACAAAACGTTGAAGGCGATGCAAGAAGGTCGAGAAAAAATGACGCGCGCCGAAGTAGAGCAAACTGTGGAAGAGGTACAAGCTGACTAACATCAAAAGCCCCAGTAAACCAATACTGGGGCTCTTCTTAATTTATATCGAATCTATAAATTTGACAATTAATTCATAGCTCAAATAGATGGACAGCATCGAAAGCAACATAAGTACGATCCCTTCCACCTTGCTACCCGTTTTCGTTGTAAGTGGAAAACGAATGGATACAGTCGCTGGGAAAAATAGTTTAACGCCCTTTTTTGTACACATATCAAGCAGGATATGACTAGCCATCCCTATAATAATCCCAATGGAAATTGCTTTGTAAGGAACTAAAGTATGTAACGCCACCATAACGAACAATAGGAAAAGCAAACTATGTGTAAAGGAACGATGTCCAAACACTGTATTAACCAGCTTCGCTAGGATGGGAAATGTTCGACCGATTTTACTACCTCTATGACATATATCTGGAAGTAATGCACCGATAACACCTGCCCCTACTAAGACAAGTGGGTTATCATTTGAAAACTGTGCAAAGGCGAGACTTGCTGTGATGCCCCCAACAATATGGGTGTTCCCTTGCATAAATTACTTCCACTCCTTCTCTCTCTATTTTTTCCTTCTTACTGTACCATAATTCCGCCCGAAAGGGAACGTACATTCCGAACATACGCTCGAAAATATTTTTCAACTCATTATTTGTATAGCGATATAGAATATGGATAAAAATAGGGATGGAGGTTATATATGAGAGCTTATAAAGGACTACTTTTTATCTTTTGCATAATGGGCACTAGTGCTTTTCTTTGGTATGTCGCTACACCTATGGAGCCCATCCATCCATTGAACATACTAAGCCATCTCATTGGAGGCTTAGCCATGACTAGTTTATTTCTTGTGTTCTTATTGGCTACCAGAATGAAACTGTTAGAGCGTTGGTTTTCTAGTCTTGAGCATGTTTATTTTTATCATAAATTACTCGCAATCCTTTCACTTGGATTCATCCTCTTGCATGGTCAGTTGCAAAAAATGATTCCTGATGAGGCAGTCATACAAGAAACCTCACTAAAAGACTTCGCTAAAGACCTTGGTGAGCTTGCCCAATATGGCTTTATTGCCCTGATTGTCCTAGCGTTCATTGCAAAGTTTTTAAAGTATGAGCATTGGCGCTGGCTACATCGTTTACTACTTGTACCTTATACTTTCGGTATTTATCATGCTTATTTTTCTAGCCAATATGATTTATTACAACCTTCTCCTTTAGGCATTTTCACAGCACTGACAACAACGATTGGTTTTATGTCTGCTCTGTATATGTTGACAATGTATCAAGATATGTTCTTTCCATATACAGGTCATGTTTCAGCCATTCAAAGGCTGAACGCCCATGTGATTGAAGTTGAGCTGACACTCACAAAAAAACTCGACTATCGACCAGGACAATTTCTCTTTTTAAAAATTTTTCAAGAGGGTATCGAAAAAGCGCCACACCCCTTCTCTATTACTGGTGGTAATGGCGAACAAATCACGGTAACAATCAAAGCCATTGGAGATTATACGAAACAGCTCTACAACAATCTTCAATTCAATACACCAGTTGCCATAGCTGGGCCATATGGTCATTTTGACTTTGATCGAGTGGCCAATCAGCAAATTTGGATTGCTGGTGGCATGGGCATTACACCTTTTCTTGCCTATTTACAAACAAAGCCTGATAAGAAAATTGACTTGTATTATTCCTTCCATGGTCAAGACAATGCCATCTACAAAGATTTTCTACAGAGCTATGCTCGAATGAACGATCATTTCACTGTCACCTTTATTAATACAGCTCATGAAGAAAAGCTATCCTTCCATCAGCTGTCACTATCTGCTGAAACAAGTGTTTTTATTTGTGGACCCCCAAAAATGATTAAACAATTCAAATCGGCTCTGCCTACAAAAAGCGTGGAGTGGGAAGCTTTTTCATTTAGATCCTAAAAAGGCGTACATCTTCCTATCGATGTACGCCCTACTATTAGACAGTAAATTCAGCTGTTTCTTCCTGCAAATTTTGAGCAAGCTGTGCTAACTGCTCAGAGGCTACAGCCATTTCATTCATGGTGGAGGCTTGTTCCTCAGTGATGGCCGAAACATTTAATGTATGATCATTTGTTGCCATCGCCTGTTGGTTAATCATCTGCACTTGTGCTGTCACTTCCTGCAAGTTTTTAAAAGCATCTACTGTTGTATTACTCGTTTCTCGTATCGTCATCTGGAGCCCTTCAATGGCACTAGCAATCGTATCAAAGGTAGTACCTGCTTGCTGGACAGAACCAATACCTTGGTGAGCAATTTTTCGACTTTGCTCCATCATGTCCACCGCCTCATTCATTTGGTCCTGAATCGTCAGCACGACCTTCGCAATGTCTAAAGAGGCTCTGCTTGTCTGTTCAGCAAGTGCTTTAACCTCACCAGCTACAACGGCAAAACCTTTTCCTGCCTCGCCTGCTCGTGCCGCCTCTATAGCCGCATTGAGAGATAATAAATTGGTTTGGTCAGTAATAGCAGAAATAAGCTGACTCATTTGCTCAATTTGAGCGGATTGCACCTTCAGGCTACTCACCAGATTAGCACTGCTGTCTACCTGTGCATGAAGCTGGACAATGTCATCCACAAAAGCCCGTATTTTTTGCGAGCCCCCTGTAGCTAGATGAGAGGTTGTTACCGACTGTTGCACTGCCTCTTGTAAATCGTCCATGGCAGTCTTCATGTCATCACCTAATTGTGTTGTGACACCTGTTAATTGACTACTCACCTGCTGCTGTGAACTCGTATTTTCAGCCACATTTTGCATAGAAACAGCTACTTCCGTGACGGTTTTACTGACCTCTTGTACACTGGCTGTTAATTCTTCGGCAGTGGAGGCAACTGTCTCCGTTTCAGCAACAATGCGCTGTATCATAGACCCTAACCCTTCCACAGACTCATTATAGTACTGTGCCATTTCACCAAATTCATCCTTTGTATGAATGGCCATTTGTTTCGTTAAATCACCCGTAGCAAGGTAGCCTAAATATGTATTCATCGTTTTCACTTCCGTACGTATATAGCGAGCAAGGAAATAAATAATGATGGTGATCAGGGCAATAAGCACCACACTAATCACGATTTGCTGCTGAAGCATCGCCTGTACCTCACTGTAAAGCTCATCTGTAGGAACAAGTAAAACCAATTTCCACGGCATGTTCTGAATTTGCTGATATTGTAGCGTAAAGTCATTCCCATCAATCGTTGTCTGTATTAGCTTTTTCTGCTCAGCTAGCTGCTCAACAGGAATATTTAAAAATTGCTGAATCGTCTCTTTATTTACTTTATCTACATCAGGATGCGTTAAAAAATTCCCACTATCATCTATTAAAAAGGCATAGCCACTCTGTCGAATTTGCACATCAGAGACAATGGATTGGATAGAATCTAACACATAATCCCCTGTAATAACCCCCACTGGCTTAGAATCTTTCACAATTTGTGTGCCAAATGAAATAAACATTTCTCCTAAAGCCTCATCAAAATAAGGTGTTGTATGGACAATGCTATTCGAGTGGATGCTGTTGCGGTACCATTCCTGCTCATGAAAATGATAGGCTGGATCTTCATACGTATCCGTAGAGACAATTTTTTCTCCTTCTTTATAGGCATACGGGCCAAAAATTTCCCCCTTTGCCAC
The DNA here is from genome assembly GCF_038630385.1 of Lysinibacillus sp. FSL L8-0126. Taxonomy (NCBI): domain Bacteria; kingdom Bacillati; phylum Bacillota; class Bacilli; order Caryophanales; family Bacillaceae; genus Lysinibacillus; species Lysinibacillus sp. FSL L8-0126. The sequence goes on from NZ_CP152028.1 coordinate 4,476,954, forward strand.
ATCCTCCTCTAGCCATAACCCCATACCATAAGTTTCCTTATTGTATGGCAATAGCTGCTGTACATAGCGAATAAATTGCTCTCTCGTCATCATACTGTCAGCTGATTCTATCGTTGTCTTTGCACTATAAATCAACTGAATATGCGCATGTAATTTGCTCTCAACAGAGCCCGTTACATCATCTGCCAGTAAAGACATTTCATTTTCAATAGAGCTTTCAAGTTCATGTGATGCACTCAAATAATTAAGGAAGGACATACCACCTAGAAAAACAATAATAATAGGAATAAGTATCCCTATTTTTGCCATAAGCTTTAAATTTCCCAATAGTTTTTTCATCTGTCTGTCACTCCATACCTGTTATTTTTGCTCTATTTACCTTCTAGTATAAATGGATTACCTCTATAAAAATATATTTTTTTTGTAACTTTTTAAATGATAGGCAGATAATAAATCCTGTTTTCAAGACTCTTTAATTCGAGCAATTTACTTGGAAAATGAATGCGTTTATCGTATAGTAAAAAACGCATCATATAATGAAGGAGACAAAAAATTATGACAGTGACAAAAAGTTCTTTAAATAAAATTATGCATGAACGTAAATCTGTTCGTAAATACGACGAAAACTATAAAATTCCACAAGAGCAATTAGAACAATTACTTGTAGAAGCGACTTCTGCTCCATCATCTAGCAACCTACAACCTTGGCGCTTTTTAGTAATTCAAGACGAGGCAATCAAAAAAGAATTACGTGCCATCGCAAACAATCAAGAACAAATCGAAACATCCTCAGCGATTATTGCCGTTTTAGGCGATACAAAAATGTACGAAAATGCCGAGGCTGTTTATACGAAAAACTTTGATCTTGGTTATATTGATGAAGCAACCAAAGATTTAATGATCAATAACTCGATAAACTTATATTCTCAGCTTCCACAAGAAGTGTTAAAGAATATCGTTACATTTGATGCTGGTCTAATTTCTATGCAAATTATGCTTTTAGCAAAAGACATGGGCTATGATACAGTCCCAATGGGCGGATTTAATAAAGAAGCCTTCGCTCAACACTTTGCATTAGAAGACCATATCGTACCCGTCATTTTAATTGCGATTGGTAAAGCAGCAGCTCCTGCATATAATTCTTCTCGTATTGAGCTAGAGCATATCGCTAAATTCATTTAATCCAAGCAAAAATGCCACCCTATATTTTAGTAGGATGGCTTTTTTTAGAATTCGATGGCATGTTCTGACCTTCTATCATCATAGGATAGTAATGTTTTGTATAAAGCAAATGAAAAACACTAAAAATGGTTCTCCAAAACTAGCACAATAATTTTCACAAGGATATTTTTTGCTTTTTTTGTATTTATTACTCAAAAAATCATCATCAAAGACTTAAAAATAAATTATATTCTAGTACATTCGTGCGATTTCTACTAAATATTACATTAAATTCGTTGTAGCTTAAACAGGCTAGGCTTGTTATGATTAGTTGGTATTTTCAAATGAAGGGAGGTTTCACTGATGTATAATTACGATAGTTCTTATTACTCTAATGATTGGGATGCAGCTATGGGTGGTCTGTTTATAATACTTATTTTAGCAGCTCTTGTTCTTGGTTTAATCGCCTACATTATTAGTGCACTCATTTATTTTATGACGTCTAAAACAAATGGTTTTGGAGATGTAGCCTATATCGCTTGGATTCCTATTATTAATGTATACAGTCTTTTCCTACTGACTGCTGGTGGGGATAATCGGGAAACGGTACGTGCCACAGCGTTAAAAAATACGCTTATTTATGCGGGCATGTTCATCGTTTCGTTTATTCCATTTCTCGGCATACTCGCTTCTCTAGGTATGGTAGGCTTTTCAATTTATTTCATGTATCGTCTATTCTATCGCTGGTGTGGCGAAACAGGTAAGGCTGTACTATACACAATTTTAACGGTTATTACGGGCGGATTATTCTTTGCCATTTACGGTTTAATGCGTATGAACAAACCATTCGTTGCCGCTTAATACAACTTGTTAAACCTCTTTATGCCTTCAGGCTAAAGAGGTTTTTTGACGTAATCTCACCTGATAATGTCGCATGGATTTAGGAATCCCCTTTAATTCAAACTCCCCACTATAGACTAAAGTTCGAATTCTATACTCTAAAAAGAAGATATTTGGTGGTTCTTCCATTCTTACAAGTAGCTCTGAAAGGAATACGCCTGTTTGTATAAAATCGATACTTCCTTGTTCATGATGAAGTTGTCCTAGCATCGAAATAATGACGGAATCATAGTGATTCTCTGACACTCCTTGTATTCGCTGATGCCGCCATAAACGGCATACATCCTTTGTTTGGGCCAAATCTTGCCATTGCTGTTGAAACATCAGGTGTTCTTTAGTAGTCAATGGCTTGTTGTCATATAGCGCTATGTCCCATTGACGATTAATCACATTCTGTTCACCCGTGTTAATGAGCATGATGTCATTGCTTTTATCGCGCAATAAACAAAGGAAAAAACGAAGGCCACATTGTTCTTCTGCATTATGTCCATACCAAATATAGATGGGTAGATGACTTGGAATATCCTGTATTTCTCTTATCGTATTCTTAAAATGATTGTCATTGACAAAATCGTCCAACCCATCATTTATATTTTCCCTTAACCATTCATGACGAAATGCCTGTCCTCTTTCTTCATCGAGTTTCCAGAGAGGGCCGATCGACAAATCCTCTGGAAACCCGATAACATATTTCGGTGGAGCAAGGGCCCCTCGTAAAGAGCCAGCTACAGCTTCAGAGCAAACAATATGTACCGCTTGTGCAGTAGTTGTGATCATGACCTGCTGAATATAGTCATTAATCATTTCTACCAAAAAATAAAGCTGTTCCTGCTCCATCCAAAAGGTCCAACCCTCCTGCAGCTGACGTTGTTCATGGTGAAAAGCTGTAAATGATTCAGATGGCTGCAGTGCATAGCTCGTCCATTCACCCTTTTCCATCACATCTGCAAGCGAGATATATTCAAATGTTTGAATTTTATATACCAATACCTGATTTGGTTTGTACAAAAAATAAATATATGGATAATGCATGATTGTTTCCATCTGTTCAGTCCCCTTTTTTATTGCATCTTAATGTTAATCTCTTCCAACATTTTTTAAAATAGCAGCTAGCTATCATCCTAAATATGGTATTATTATAGTTAGAAAATTTCGAATTCACAACGAAAGGGATTGATGAATGTGTATGAAAATATTTTAAGACACCCAGGGCCAACGCCGATACCAAAAAGGGTTCAGTTGGCGATGAATCGGGATATTTTTAGTCATCGGAGTCAAGAATTTGTAACGTTATACCGAGAAACAATCGAATTAGTAAAACCTGTTTTTGGTACGACACAAGACATCTTACTTTTGCCATCAGGTGGAACAGCTGCCTTGGAGGCTGCGGCAGTCAATACCGTCACTGCGGGTGATGAAGTTGTGGTCATTACCGTTGGAGCATTTGGTGACTATTTCGTGTCCATTTGTGAGCAATATGGCTTCCATGTACATAAGCTTGAAAAAGAATGGGGACAAGCTTGCACAGCCGAGGAACTACGAGCATTTTTACAGCCATTGCACAACGTTAAAGCCGTTTTTGTTACGTACAATGAAACATCTACAGGCATTATAAACCCCGTTGCTGACTTAGCGCAGGTAATCCGCGACGAAACAGATGCCCTTGTTATTGTAGATGGCGTAAGCTGTATTGGTGGTGCCCCTGCTGAAATGGATGCTTGGGGCATCGACATTTTGGTGACAGGCTCTCAAAAGGCTATGATGCTACCTCCAGGACTTTCCCTTATCAGCGTCAGCGAAAGAGCTTGGAAAGTCATCGAGGACAATCAAACACCCGCTTACTATTTAAACTTATTAAGCTATCGAAGCTGGGCCGAAAAGGGCATGACGCCAAATACCCCAGCCATCACACTGATCTATGGATTGCACGAAGTATGTCAACTGATTGAGCAGGAAGGCGGCTTTGCGCAAACTGTAGATCGTCATGAACTTATGAAAAATATGGTACGTAGCGCTATGAAAGCCTTACACATTGAGCTATTAACAGAGGACCAATACGCGTCACCAACCATTACAGCAATCAAGGCCCCTCAAGGAATCGATCTTGGCGAATTTTTAGCCCATCTGAAACAGCACTATCATCTAGATTTTGCTGGCGGGCTTGGTCATCTACAAGGGAAAATTTTCAGATTCGGTCATATGGGCTACTGCTTCCCAAGTGACATTTTACAAGCCGTTTCCCTAATGGAAGCTGCCCTCCAAGACTTCTCCTACGATTTTGAGCCAGGGGCAGGCGTCCTTGCTGCACACGAAGTATTTCTAGCAGCACAACGCAAAGCACTGCAACGTTAAAACAACCAACAGGTGGAGAAAAATTTCTCCACCTGTTTTTTGGTTAGGTTCAAAATTATTTTGAAATTGCAGTGAGCGGTGTTCTAGTTATACTTGGTGAGGGCTTTTCCTTTTTTGAGTGAGGTAACATCTTGGCGAGCATTGTGACCTTCTTTTTGAGCGGTTCAGTATACTTCTTGAGCACTTGACTCTCCTCTTGAGCGGGTCCAGTACATTTTACAGGCATTCCCACTTCCTCCATCAAAATGGAGCGAATCTACTACCATCATCCCCCCAATAAAAACAAAGCACTGCCTTTAATCCAACTCCCTGCTCTTCGCCAAATAAGCGGCACGCATTGTGGCAGGGACCATACTGCCACCTGTTGCCCACACAAGATGTGTGGCTTGCGATAGGTGGCTGACGAGGTTGTGCTTTTCGAAATAGGACGAACCTTTTTGGAGTAAGCGGATAGCGCCAAACATTCCGGCATTTGCCGATGGTTCTAAAAACAATGCTTCGCTGTCCATAGCTAACCCTAATGATGTAAATAATTCTTGATCTGACACTGTATAGCAGCCACTTATATAGGTTTCCATCACTTTGCCAACAAACTTGGATGCACGACCAACAGCTAGACCGTCTGCTTCTGTTTTATTGTCAAGGCCAATATCCTCCACACTAATGGCATCATGTAAACCAGTCATTAGACCAATCGTCATACAAGGAGAGGCGACTGGCTCAGCAAAGAAAATATGCACATGCTCGCCGAATATTTCCCGTAATCCATAGGCCACCCCCCCTGGTCCTCCACCGACACCACATGGTAAATAGACGAACAATGGCTGCTCTTCATGGACTGTAATATTCGTCTTTTCTAACTGGTCTTTTAATCGTTTTGCGGCTACTGCATAGCCTGCAAATAAATCCTTTGAATTTTCATCATCAATAAAATGACACATCGGATCTTGCTCAGCTTCTTGTCGACCCTGTTCTACGGCTACACTGTAATCAGCCTCATATTCAATTACAGTAGCTCCCTTCTCTCGGAGCAAGGCTTTTTTCCATTCCTTAGCATCACTCGACATATGTACAACGACATTAAAGCCGAGCTTCTTGCCCATAATGCCGATACTTAAACCTAAATTACCTGTGGAGCCTACTGCAATCGTGTATTGCTGGAAAAACGACTGGAATGCCTCTGTTGCTAAAAGTGCATAATCATCCTCTACTTTGAGCCTTCCACTTGCCATCGCTAGCCTTTCTGCATGTTTTAATACTTCATAAATCCCACCTCGTGCTTTGATTGAGCCTGAGATGGGTAGCGCATGATCGCATTTTAATAGCAGGTGACCTGGTATAGACACACCGTATTTTTGTTCAAGTGCCTTTTTCATCGCTGGAATCTCCTGAATCGTGGATTCAATTAGGCCATCACTTTCTACGAGCTCAGGAAATGCCACTTTTAAATAAGAAGAAAATCGTTGTAGTGTGTTTTCCGCATCCTCGACTTCGGCCATAGTAAAGAGTCTTGTTTCTGGATTTTCCATCCAATTTGTATTTTCCCACAATACAGTTCCCTTATTTGCTATTTCCTTTAGCTGTGGATATTGCTGAAATAGTTCGCGTTTACGTTCATTTTTCACCTGTAGATTCCTCCATTTTATGAGCTAAAATTGCTCGTTCACAAATTTGTCGAAATTTCATTTCAAACGAATTATTGTTTTCTTGTGTCCTTTTTTTAGGGCCCTTTGTTCTTCCTCCTGCCCGTCTAATTTTTTGACCAACATGACGCATATCGAGCAAACGTTCGATATTTTCATCAGACATTTCTCGTCCATTTTGATCAATTGGATAGCCTCCTCTTGCTAAAACCATTGCAGCTAATCCGTAATCCTGTGTTATAACAATATCGTGTTTTGAAAGCGCGTTCACTAGCGTAAAATCAACTGAATCTGGACCTTTGGGTACAATAATTGTTATTACATTATCACGTTCCACCCGATGGGATGTATCGCAAAACAAGATAGTTTCAATCTCAAATTCAGATGATATAGATAGCGCCAAATCCACGACTGGACAAGCATCTGCGTCAATTAGAACCTTCACAATAAAGCATCATTCCTTTCTCATAATTAGATAAATCACTTTAAATAAAATTATTTTAATATATTATTTTCGCAACCTCTCTTGCTCAATTTTTCACAAACTTAAAAAGTATTTTATTGAATAGTTTGAAAAATAGATATACGATACACCTATCAACTAAATGGGGGTTTTAACTATGACAATGACAACTGTTAGCAACGAGCAATTAGCAAAAGAATACGTAGATGGCGTATTTGAGCAACTTAAACAACAGAACAGTCATCAAGCGGAATTTTTACAAGCAGCTGAAGAAATTTTCATCTCATTAGTACCTGTATTCACACAGCATCCTGAATATATCAAGGCCAATATTTTATCTCGTATCGTGGAGCCAGATCGCATTATTTCTTTCCGTGTAGCATGGCAAGATGATCACAACCAAGTACAGGTAAATCGTGGTTATCGCGTTCAATACAGCAATGTAATGGGACCTTACAAAGGCGGTCTTCGTTTCCACCCTTCCGTGAATGAATCCATCATTAAGTTCCTAGGCTTTGAGCAAATCTTTAAAAATGCTTTAACAGGGCAACCAATCGGTGGTGGTAAAGGCGGTTCAAACTTCGATCCGAAAGGCAAATCAGACTCAGAAATTATACGTTTCTGCCAAGCATTCATGACTGAATTATACCGTCATATTGGTCCAGATGTCGATGTTCCTGCTGGTGATATTGGTGTTGGTGCTCGTGAAGTAGGTTATTTATGGGGCCAATATAAACGTTTAACAAAAGCAAATGAATCTGGTGTATTAACGGGTAAAACGCCTGGCTATGGTGGCTCTTTAGCACGTAAAGAAGCAACAGGTTACGGCACGGTTTATTTTGTTAATGAAATGCTAAAAGATGCGAACGATTCATTCCAAGGAAAAACAGTAGTTGTTTCTGGTTCTGGTAACGTTTCTACTTATGCGATTGAAAAAGCACAACAATATGGTGCAAAAGTGGTTGCTTGTTCGGATTCTTCAGGCTATATCTTTGACCCAGAGGGCTTAGATCTAGAAGCTATTAAAGAAATCAAAGAAGTTAAAGGTGACCGTATTTCAACTTACGTTAATTACCGACCAAATGCTACTTTTACAGAAGGTTGTACAGGTATTTGGACAATTCCTTGTGACATTGCCCTACCATGTGCTACGCAAAATGAAATTAACGGAGAGTCAGCTCGTACATTAATTTCAAATGGTGTTAAAGCAATTGGTGAAGGTGCAAATATGCCATCAGACCTTGAAGCCATCAATGAATTCCTAAATGCAGGGGTTTTATTTGGTCCTGCAAAAGCGGCGAATGCTGGTGGAGTTGCTGTATCTGCTCTTGAAATGGCACAAGATTCAAGTCGCGTATTTTGGTCATTTGAAGAAGTAGATGCGAAACTTCACCAAATTATGAAAAATATTTATACAGACAGTAAAGCAGCAGCTGAAAAATATGGCTTCCCAGGGAACTTAGTAGTTGGTGCAAACATCGCTGGCTTTATCAAAGTAGCAGATGGCATGCTTACTGAAGGTGTCTATTAATAACATTCTTTTTTAACAGTTTCCTAACATTTGAATTTGGAATATTCTTAATTTCACGCAAGATGGTAACGAACATTCGTTATCATCTTATTTTTTATTAGAAATTTCGTTATAAAACATATAAATAAACGTTTTAAACGAACATTTTTGTTATTAAACATTTGAAATATTCGTGTTATAATTTTGGAGTACTATGAAATATTGGAGGTTTTTTTGTGGAATTATTGTATACAGGTAAAACAAAAAATGTGTTCAAATTAGAAGACGGCCATTATTTATTAAAATTTAAAGATGATGTTACAGGAGAAAATGGTGTGTTTGACCCAGGTGCTAATACTGTTGGTTTAACGATTGACGGTGCGGGCTTAGCTGCTTTGCGCTTAACTTCTTATTTCTATTCGAAATTAAATCAACAAGGTGTACCTACGCACTATGTTGACGCAAACTTTGAGGATGCCACTATGACCGTGAAACCAGCAACTGTTTTTGGGAAAGGTTTAGAGGTCATTTGCCGCTTCAAGGCAGTCGGTTCATTCTTACGCCGTTATGGTGCTTATGTAAAGGAAGGACAGGAGCTGGACTCTTTTGTGGAAGTAACGATTAAAGATGATGATCGTTTAGACCCCCCTATTTCTGAAGATGCTTTAGCGATGTTAAACCTGTTAACTCACGAAGAATACGCCATTTTAAAACAACGTACAATTGAAATTTCAAAATTTGTGGCGGCAGAGCTTGCTAAAAAAGGCTTAACACTGTATGACATTAAATTAGAATTCGGTCGTGACGCTAAAACAAATGATATTTTATTAATTGATGAAATTTCTGGCGGTAATATGCGTGCTTACAAAGGCGAAGAATATATTGAACCGTTAGAGCTTGAAAAAATGATGTTAGCTGAATAATAGAAGCAATTATGAAAAAGAGTCGGCTGCGGCTCTTTTTTTATTTTTGACGAAACTTTTCCTTCCACCACTCGTATATTAACTATTGTAATAAGCAATTATTCTATAATTTTGGAGGTAGTTTAATGGAAAACTATACGGAGACACCGAAAGAAGAGAGGCCTAAACTAAATCCGTTTTTAGCAGTTTGGATGCATCCAAAACAAGCAGCTCGTTATATGATTAATGAAAAATCGATTGGCTTTGCCATTTTGGTTTTGTCTATTGGTTATATCGGCTCTCTTATGTCAGGGCTGATTGATTCGGAATTATTCCCTAATCTCTCACCATGGATTTTAGCCTTATTATGTGTTATTTTTGCGCCAATAGCTGGGATTATTGGTACGGCTTTTTCCGCCCTCATTTCATGGCTATTTGGTAAATTATTCAAAGGCACTGGTACTTATTCGGACTTATTTAAAGGATTGAGCCTTACAGCCATTCCATTTATTGTACTAATCCCACTTTATTTAATTTGGTTAATAACTTCCCCAGATTCTTTATTAGACCCAAACTTTATCGGTTCATTGCCGTGGATTTTTTGGCCAACTATTTTAGTAACCATCGTTGTTAGTATCTGGTCTTTTGTTATTTCAGTAGGTGTTGTTGCCGAAGCACATCAAATCTCTAACTGGATGGCCTTCTTCACTATTTTTATTCCAGGAATTATTCTTTTCGTTGTATTGTTTGTTCTTTTCTTTATCATTCTCATCGGCATTATCGGTGTTGGTATGATTTAAAAAAATCTCCCCTCTCTGAAGAGAGCGGGAGATTTTTGGCTATAGTTTGAATTGGGCAATCAACGCTTTCAATTGTAAGGCTAACTCTGATAATTGGGCAGATTTTCCTGCCATATCATCCATAGAGCTACTTGTCTCTTCCGTTGTAGCCGTTGTCTGCTCAACACCTGCAGCAGATTCCTCTGCTACCGCAGCAATCTCCTGAATCGAGTTGTTCATTTTACGGCCGTCTTCTGTAACCTTCGATAAATTCGTTGAAATTAGTTTAACACTTTCTACTACATCATTGATGGAATAACTAATTGTATTAAACGTTTCGCTAGTAGCTTTTATTTGATTCGTTCCTTCTTTAACCTCTTGATAACCATCCTCTAAAGAGGTTGTGACAACATCAAAATCCTGCTGAATGTTCGTGACAATTGATGTAATGTCGTTAACTGAAAACGCTACTTGTTCTGCCAGCTTGCGTACTTCATCTGCCACCACTGCAAATCCTTTGCCCTGCTCACCAGCTCTAGCCGCTTCAATGGCAGCATTCAAAGCCAGCAGGTTCGTTTGATCTGCTATATCTTTAATAACAACGACCAGCTTTGAAATTTCCTGAGCTTGGGCATCTAAATTTTTCACTTTCTCTACCGCATTTTGCACAATGCTATCAATCTTCACCATTTGAGAATTGGAGGATGTCATTAGCTGACTTCCTTCATTTGTTAATGCTAATACTTCCACAGAGGATTGATGAATATGAGCACCATGCTGATTCGTTTCCTGTAAATCCGCCGTGAAGCGTTCCATCAAGGATGTTAATTCATTCGAATGATGAGCTTGTCCTTCTGCACCTGATGCTAATTCATGCATCGTAATCGCCACTTGCTCCGCTCCCATATTCACTTCATTTGCTGATTGTGTCAGTTCTTTACTAGAAGTATTAATCAAATCAGAAGCTTGCGCGATATTATGAATCATATCCTTCAATTTCTGTTGCATTTGATTCATTGCATTTGCCAGCTTGCCTATTTCATCCTTTGATCGAATAGATATGCTGTCTTGAGATAAATCACCCTGCGCAAACTGTTCCATAGCTTGAGCCACTCGGTTAATCGGTTTTGCCATACTACTTGCATATTGCCAAATCACAAATATGCCCACAATAACCGCAATAGCAATCACAATGATTGTTAATTTTAAAATACTTTCTGCTGGTTTATTGAAATCCATTAAATAAGTACTCGCACCAATGACCCATCCCCAATAAGGGTCTGTTTCTGTATAAACACCCTTTTCTTCCAATTGATCTGTATTTGGTAATGCCCATTCATAGCTTACAAAGCCACCACCATCATTCCCAACGGCAATGATTTCTTGCATATATTTAAAGCCACTATCATCCTGCTCATCCCAGACATTGGAGCCCTCTATGTTAGGGTGTGCGATGGAGTTCCCTTTTTGGTCTACGACGAATATATAGCCGTTATCGCCTAGCTTAATCTCTTTATTAATCGGTCGTTTTCCTTCGCTATCCTTCTCACCTAAAATCGCAATCTTTACTTTTTCTTGCGCTTCCTCTAAGGATAGATTGCCTGCCTCTACCTGTTGATTGAATTGCTCAATCATGGCAATGGTCATTTCTACACTGTTTCGTAAATTCTCTTTTCCTACTGTCTCTAAATTTGCTTTACTTTGTTGATAGCTTGAAAAGCCAAGAATAATAAGGGGAATCAATAAAAGCAGCAAAGAGAAAGCAATCAGCTTCGCCTTAATGGATCGAAATTGAAATAATGATTTCATATGGCCAACACCTCTTTCATTTTATATGTACTTTAGACCTAATTTTCACAATAAAATTGAAAAATTAAGCAGTTATTCCTCTAAAACAGAAAATGTAAATTATTACATTATTCATATTCATTTTATTACATAAAAAATCAAACAACAACATTTTTCGAGCATATTCGCCATTAAATCACAAAAAAAAACAGATAAAGAAAAGTTTATCACTTTTCTTTATCTGTTTAGAAAGGGGTTATTCACTAGACAGATAGAGCTGTACTTTGTTGGAATAGTTCCGATACGCCCGATTCAACAGCAGCGCCACTTACAGCTCGTGAAACGATTGCCACAACACGCTCATCTAAAGATTTCGGTACAATATATTCCTCTGTTAATTCGGCGTCACTTACAAGAGAAGCAATGGCTTCAACTGCCGCTAATTTCATCGTCTCATTAATATCCGTTGCTCGCACATCTAAGGCCCCACGGAAAATACCAGGGAATGCTAGAACATTATTAATTTGATTTGGATAATCTGAACGACCCGTGCCCATAATACGCACACCCCAAGCTTTAGCATTTTCATAGGTAATTTCAGGATTTGGATTGGCTAGGGCAAAGACGACTGGATTTTCATTCATGGATGCAATGTGTGCCTCTGTTAATAAATTTGCGACAGAAACCCCAATAAAGACATCCGCACCTGTTAGCGCATCTTCCAGTGTGCCATGCAGTTTTTCTGGATTAGTTAAATGAGCTACTGCTTCTTTAATCGGATTCATCCCTTCTGTACGTCCCTCATAAATAATGCCTTTTGTATCGCACATATAAATATTTTTGTAGCCCATTTGTACAAGAATTCGTAAAATCGCAATCCCCGCAGCACCAGCACCATTTATCACAATCTTCATCGTTGCAACATCCTTCTTCACAATACGGTTGGCATTAATCATGGCTGCTCCTACAACAATCGCTGTTCCATGCTGATCGTCATGAAATACTGGAATATCACATTCCTGACGTAGGCGATCTTCAATTTCAAAGCATCTAGGCGCTGAAATATCCTCTAAGTTCACAGCACCAAATGTCGGGGCAAGCGCCTTCACAATACTGACGATTTCATCCGTATTTTTCGTATCTAAACAGATTGGAAAAGCATCAACATTGGCAAAACGCTTTAGTAAAATCGCCTTCCCTTCCATTACTGGTAATGCCGCTTTAGGTCCAATATCCCCTAAGCCTAAAACTGCCGTGCCATCCGAAACAACAGCTACCATATTGCCTTTCATCGTATAGTCATAGACAAGTGATGGGTTTTTCTCAATCTCCACACATGGAGCTGCTACTCCAGGTGAATAAGCCAAACTAAGATCATAAGAATCCTGTACTGGCACCTTCGAAATAACCTCTAATTTTCCGCTATAGTGTGCATGCATTTCTAATGCTTTTTTCATTACGTCCATTCCATCCCATCCTTTTCCCTTTGTTTTTCATTATATTTCAGAATCATAATACTTTGTGAAAACATAGTCAACAAATTTTCTGTCAATTTATTTTACCCTTCAAAAATACAGTATTTAATGCCTTTGAATATATTTTTCTGTCAAATTAAACACTTCACAATCAATTATTTTGAGATAATTAATGTTCTATATTACGTCGCATAAAATGTACAACTGTAGCCTTTTCACCTGTTCATCTTTTCACATAGTATTTTTCTTATGTAAATGAGAATTTTTTCACAAACTTATGTAAGCGCATCCATTGTCTTAATTGAGTTTGTCACAATTTATTCACATTTTTTCACAAAGTTTTTTATTATGTATCTCAAAGTATTTATGTAAGTCACAGCTAACCAACAAAAAAAGAGCCCTTATGTTAAGGACTCCTGCGTAAAGTGATGGATAAAAGCCGTGATAATATGCTTGGAAGACCATTGTTCCCCAGATACTTTCGTAATCGGATAATCACGAGGAAAAATTGTTTTGGTCATTTCTTCAATTGTATAACCTTGCATAAACAATTGCTTTACTTTTCCCTCCATGTCTTCTAAATAAGCAATTTTTTCCTGTATTTTTGTTCGCCCATCTGCTATAAAGCCCGCATGACAGCAATAGACGACATCGAAATCGTAGTTGACTATTTTCCTCAAAGACGCCAAGGTATGTACGATGTTTTCTTCATCAAGCACAACCTTCGTCTTTGGCTGGATAAACAAATCTCCTGTAAACATAGCACCTGTTTCCCGATTGTAAAACGACAAATGATCTGTTGTATGCCCAGGTGTTTCAATGACATCCCATGTAGCTGATTTCGTTTGAATAGTATCGCCAATTGCTTGGGCAACAAACGCCGGTCGTTCCCCCCACAGTGCCTGACGATAAAGCGGATAATCTCCATCCACTGCACAAATGCTGACTGAATCTCGGTGTATATAGATAGGTACATTTTTATGATGGTGTTGAATCCATGCAGCATTGCCTACATGATCCTCATGAGAATGCGTTAAGGCCACTTGCTCTATCGGTATTTCATTAAAAAAGGATTGGAATTCCTGCGACAGCGAATAGGAGCCTGTATCAATCAGTAACCCATCCACAAAAAAACTGTACACACTCATGCCAATCCCCTGAACTGCTACTTTACCATGTGCACATCGTACATCACGATGCTGTTCAATCTCTATACTTTTCTCACGTGTAAACATCCTCTTCCCCCTTTGCCCCTTGTACAAAAAAGTGTAGCATATAATGAATGGCGAGTCATTTTTGCGAATAGGTAACAACAACGGAATTTTTCTTTACATGTTTTCCGAAATGCTAACACATAAAGAAATAAACATATATTGACAGTCAGCAAAAGCAATGTATGACTACCTGCCAGTCATTTGTAAAAATTTCTAACTAACAATGATGAAAAGTTTTTAACGCTCTTACAGTTGCGTGTTTACTGGGCTTGCTTACCTCCCTGCTAACACAAAAAAATCCATTTATCTTAAAAAATACAATTTTATTACACTGAGTATCACGTAATTTGATTGTCAATATCTGATGTTTTTTATAGAATCTTATTTATATAAAGTGTAAAGGAGCAATACTTATGGAGACAAAAGAGGTTCAGCATGTATCCAAGCGACAACAGAAGAAAACGATCAATAGAGAAAATATTATTAATGCCGCTATCGAATTATTTAGTTCAAAGTCATTTGCTGAGGTGAGCATGCGGGCTATCGCTAAACATGCAAACGTTTCTCCAGGTCTAATCTATCAATATTTTGATGATCAACAACATTTATTTATGACGGCATTTAAAATTGAAAGCTCCAGCCTTTTAAACGTATTGCACCAAACCGTCGAGGGACAAGATCATCAACTCGAATTACTGGCAACAAAATATATAGAATACATGTATATGCACGATAATTTATATCATATGATGACCTATTTCATGCTAGAAAACGAACAACATGGCAATGTCTCACAAGAGCTACATGACATAATCGATGAGTTATTTTCACTTTTCAGAGAAGCTTTAAGACAACATCTCCCTAATGACCATCTTAAACATACTGTTCAACTTTTTTTCGCATCGTTAAATGGCCTATTAATTACCTATAAAAATTTACCTGGTCGTTCATCAGACTCCAATTTGCAACATATTAAGCAACTAACAAATCTTTTGGTCCATACAATAAAAAGGCAGGAAAAATAATACCTGCCTTTTATTTTTTTATGGTTGTTTGACTACCTGCTTTAACTGATGCTTGAGTAATTTTCCAACAGCATTGCGAGGAAGCTGTTCAACAAACTCTACTTCTTTCACTGCTTTATAAGAAGCTAAATTTTCTTTACAAAACGCCATTATGTCCGCTTCTGTTATCGATATGTTTGGTTTTACCACTATATAAGCTTTTGGAATCTCGCCCCACTTTTCATCCGGCATGCCAATCACCGCTACATCAGCAACAGCTGGATGGTTGGCAAGAGTTAATTCTAATTCTGCAGAATAAATATTTTCTCCGCCACTAATAATCATATCTTTTATTCGATCAACAACATATAAGTAGCCATCACGATCTATATAACCAACATCTCCAGTATGGTACCAACCATTCTTTAATACTTGCTTTGTCGCTTCCCTATTTTCGAAATAGCCAACAAACACTTGTGGGCCACGTAAGCGGATTTCTCCTACCTCACCTGCAGGTAACACTTCGCCTGATTTCACATCAACTACGGCTATTTCACCATGCATCATCGATTTGCCCATAGAATCATACTTATCTTTATTCATCTGCTCCTTCCACATTGTCACTGCCCCTGTGTATTCCGTAATACCATATACCTGCTGAATCGGAATACCTAGTTGACGAAATCCTAAAATAAGTGGCACAGGCACAGATGAAGCACCACAGGTAATGTTACGAATAGAAGATGAGTCAGCGTTAGCAACCTCATACGTTTTTAATAAGTATGCTAACATTGTTGGTACTGTCATCATGGTCGTAATCTTTTCTTGTTCGACAATTTTCCAAGCTGCCATAGGTTCAAACGCTTCCATGAGTACCATTGTACAACCACACAGAATATTTGTGATGAGCGGAGCGATGCCACCTATGTGAAAAAATGGTGCCACCATTAAAAAACGATCATCCTCCCACCAATCGATGGTTTGCGATAACCCCATCCCAGCAGCCAATAAATTATTATGGGAAATCATCGCTCCCTTTGGCTTACCTGTTGTACCCGATGTATACATAATAAGCGCTACGTCATCATTACTTGCATCATAAACAGGTTCTTGACTGTTCTCTTCAAAAATAGCTTGCAAGGAAGGGACAGTTGCATGTGATAGAATGTCAGTATTGACACCTTGTACTTGTAATGCTTGCATCATTGACGCAAAATCAACATCATAAACAATGAGTTTTACTTTACTATTCTCCACAATATATTGAAGCTCCGGCACTTGTAGACGCCAATTTAAAACAACGGTGATGACACCAATTTTCGCTGCTCCCATTAACACTGCAATGAAATCCTCATTGTTTTTGGATAAAATCGCTAGACGATCCCCTTTAGCAATACCTTGCTTCTTTAAAAAATGAGCAAAGCCATTGGCCATCGCATTCATTTGTTGAAATGTCCACCGCTTGTCTTTGTGAATAAAAGCCTCCTTCTCCCCCATTAAAACTGCACGATCCCGTAATAACTTACCAATATTAATGTTCATAATTGTCACCCCTAAACAATTTTTGTCCACATACTAATCTAGTGCAATTGGTAAATCCTTTATATCCTTTATCGTTTGCTCCTGGAATAAGGTAAATATCTCTTCCCAGATTTGTTCCCATTTCCTTGCTGCTTGTCGATTTTCAAAGTTTGGTAACGCGGTTAAATTCACCTGCATTAATTGTTCGATTTGCTCTGCAAACCGCTTTACTTCCTTCTCCGAGCTATCTATAAGAATACTAGCAATTAAATCATAAATAGAAATTTGCGGTCTCATCTTCACAAGATCTCTATATATCTGAGATAATAAAACATTTCTTGGCCCCTCCCATAATTCATTCACTAGACTATCTCTAAACAATCTTGGAATGACTGAAAAATCTTCAATCGCCCCATGTCCACCAAAAATAGAAATAGCCAACCTTAGCTTATCTACAGCTTCTTTAGAAGAATAAATTTTTTGCAATAAAATTAATTCACGCACAACGAACGCTTCAAGAGTATTAGGTTCTTGTTGTGTTTGAAGAAACGCTTGGTAAATATAAAAGGCTGAGCCTACAATACGTTTAGCAGCATATTCTAAATCCTCAAGCTGTGCTGCAGCCATTGGAAATTCATCAATGCGCCGATCAAATACTGATCTAAAGCTTGCGTATAGCTTAGCTTCTTGTGCTGCTCTCATTAAAAAAGCACCACTAGCAAATCCGATATCCAACCTTGAGCGGGTTAAAACAATACTAACAGCAAGAGCAACACCTCTATTTTGTGGGCCTACGCGATAAGCAATAGCGCCCTGATAATCGATTTCTGCTGATGGTAACTCTGCAGTACCAATTTTCCATTTCAAACGATTGATCACGTGATGATTTCTTTTCTCTTTTTCCTTATCCCCTT
This sequence comes from Lysinibacillus sp. FSL L8-0126, assembly GCF_038630385.1. Lineage (NCBI taxonomy): Bacteria > Bacillati > Bacillota > Bacilli > Caryophanales > Bacillaceae > Lysinibacillus > Lysinibacillus sp. FSL L8-0126. The sequence goes on from NZ_CP152028.1 coordinate 4,494,580, forward strand.
GAAGCCAAGTAGGTACAATAAACACCGCAATATCATCAGTGTGCTCGATGCGCGCAGTCACTACAGCATAATCGGCATGCACCGCTGAGCAGAAAAATTTATTGCCAAATAACCGATAATGATCGCCCTCAGGCTTAGCCATTAGTACATTCGCTGGAATGTTTGATCCCCCTTGAATCTCTGACATATACTGTGCACCGATGCCAAAATGTCCCTCATAGCCTTCTGTCACATGCTCATATATACGCTTTACTTCATCAGGAACCTCCTCCTTGAAATGATCGATTAAAGCAACCAGTCCGTCTGTACATGCTAATGGACAAGTAATACCAGCTTCTCCATTACCATGTAAAAAAAAGCGCTTAATGATCCCTTCATTTTTCAACTGTTCCTTAGAAAATAGACCCTGTCCAAATATGTCTTTCTCCATTTGTTGCATCTGGTTTGAACGAATAATGCGATCAATGCGCTCATTATATGCATTGTAATGTCTTATTTTAGGCTGATTTTCCGGACGTGCACTTTCAGCAGCTATTGCACGCCAGTCCGATGATAGTTTTTTCACAAAAGGCTCCAGTCTCGGCAGCATCTCATCCCATGTTTCATGACAAAACTGTTGCAAAACTTGTAATAAAAAAGGATTATCTAAATCATTCATAGCATCTCTTTTGTTAATAAATTCTCGAAAACTATATGTTTTTTCTCCAACATGCACCAATACACACACTCCTTTTCTAAATTTTAAGAATATTTTATCATCTTAAATTTTAAAAGTAAACAGTGTTTATTTTTCGATTCTCTAAGTACGTTTTACTATTTTAATCGTGCTATCTGATACTTCGAGCAGTCTATCCACTACTTTTTTTGTTCTATCCTTCACTTTGTACATTCTATCCACTACTTTTTCTGTTCTATCCATTACTTTGTACATTCTATCCACCTCTTTTTCTGTTCTATCCTTCACTTTGCACATTCTATCCACCTCGATGGAGCCTATCCTTCACTTTGAGCTTTCTATCCACCTCTTTTTCTGTTCTATCCATCACTTTGCACATTCTATCCACCTCGATGAAGCCTATCCTTTATTTTAAGCTTTCTATCCACCTCTTTTTCTGTTCTATCCATCACTTTGCACATTCTATCCACCTCGATGGAGCCTATCCTTCACTTTGAGCTTTCTATCCACTACTTTTTCTGTTCTATCCATCACTTTGCACATTCTATCCACTTCGATGGAGCCTATCCTTCACTTTGAGCTTTCTATCCACCTCTTTTTCTGTTCTATCCTTCAATTTATGCTTTCTATCCACTTCGATGGAGCCTATCCTTCACTTTGAGCTTTCTATCCACCTCTTTTTCTGTTCTATCCTTCACTTTGCACATTCTATCCACCTCGATGGAGCCTATCCTTTACTTTAAGCTTTCTATCCACCTCTTTTTCTGTTCTATCCTTCACTTTCTACGCTCTATCCACCACTCTAAGCGCTCTCCAAACAAAAAAAACGCCCACTGAAGTGAGCGTTTCAATTTAATTATTCATTTGTGCCTTTTTCCACATCATACGCGGTAATCCAATCACTGAAGCTGCCTACATATAATTGGATGTTTTCATAGCCTTCATCTGCTAGCACTGCATATAACGGTGAGGCTGTCACGCCGCTACCACAGTAGACGACAATCTGCTCATCAGGCGTAACTTTTTGGCGTAATGCGTCGTTCGCTTTTAATTGGCCGTCTGTCTTTAATTGCTCCCAGTCAAAGTTTTTTGCGGTTGGAATATGGCCTGCTACCTTATCCAGTGGTTCCATTTCGCCACGATAACGTTCAGCTGCACGTGCATCGAGCAAGGTTGCTTGTACTTCGCCGTCTACTATTGCCTTTACCGCTTGGCGTGGCGCATATAGTTCATCCTTCCAATCAAATTCTATGATCGTTGGGGGATATTTTATAATATCCTTGGTGAACGGAATTTTTGCCTCTAGCTCAGGGGCACCGCCATTGACAATCACTACATTTGGGAAACCAGCGTATGTCAGCATCCACCAGGCGCGCGGAGCGAACGGGGCTGCTCCCTGGTCGTAGACAACAATTTGATCTTCATAGCGTAAACCTAATTCTTGAAATACGGAAGTCAACTTTTCTTTGCTCGGCATCGGGTGACGGCCGTCCTTACTGTCCATATCGGATAACTGTTGTTCTAAATCAATATAAATAGCACCAGTTGCATGTCCTTCTTCAAATGCTTTTTTTCCAGCTTCTTTGTCCAGAAGATCGAAGCGAGCATCGATAAAACGGACGCCATCAAACTGTATTTCATCCACTGATTTGAATACTCTTCCCATATAAATCACCTCATGCGTATTGTAATTGTGCGTAAATTGCTTTCCAAGAAGCTAAACGGCTCTCTTCTTGTAAGGCAAGTCTTTCTGTCTCAATTTGTTCAAGCGCTTGATGATAAATATATAAACGTAATTTTTCGGCTTCCTCTGCAATAAACGTAATGGCCCATGTCATAAGAAAAACTTTCTGTGCATCTAAATAATCTTGTGCATCTGGTTTTGTTACAGCTTCCAGCGCCTCGCTCAACTTTATTTTTTCATTCTTCTCAAAGAAAGCTTTTTGATTGCGGAAGTGAGATTTTACGCTAGTATATTTTGAAATATCTGTGAATGGCCCTTCAAAATCCAGTAAATTTGGCTCTGAAGATTCAAAGGTTAGGAACGAGAAGCTTCTATTCAACTCTTTCAGCTCACGCACCTCATCTTTGAAGCGTTGCTGCATTTTCTTGCTTATGAACTGTGATAAACGGAAGTTTGTAACACGCATTTCTTGTGTAAAATCAAAACGCAAGCTTTGCATCACTTCCTTCAGTGCATGCTCCAATGCTTGCTGTGCTGGCATCGCAGCAAATGTCGAAGGATTATAACCTTCCTTAAAGAACTCAGGATAACGATAATAGACACGTTGGAGAACATAATACAGGAGCTCATCAAGCTCTTGCTTTGTTTCACTCTCTAGCATGCTTGTATTGAGCACGCTGAACTTCGATTGGATATGTTGTTCAAGTGTTGTTAATTCCTCTAAACGCTCATCTTTACGTTTTAAGTTTTCCTCCGTTTGTGCGATTAAATCGGCTAAACGTTGCTCTGTTTTATCGACTTCTTCTGCAAGAGCCTGTACTGCTAAGGCACTTAATTCATCATTTAAAAATGTATGGAAGTCGCTTTCGAATGGTGGCATGCCAGATGTTAAATCAGCACCTTCTACTTTTTCTTTTAATGCTAAAAGACTGGATACCCCATACAGTCGTGGGAAACGAATGCCAAAACGTTGTAACTCTGAACGAACATAGCCTTTTACGTCTTCCTGTTCTTCTTCTGTTGTTGCTAAATCAATGGCATTTACAATAAAGAACATTTTATCAAGTTCAAATGCATCCTTGACACGACCAAGCTGAATTAAAAACTCACGGTCAGCTTTAGCAAAGGCATGGTTATAGTACGTAATAAATAGGATGGCATCAGCATTACGAATATATTCAAAGGCTACACCTGTATGACGAGCATTAATCGAGTCCGCTCCTGGTGTGTCAACAAGTGTCACACCCATGCGTGTCAATGGGCTATCGTAATAGAAATCAATATTATCAACAAAGCATGATTTGTTTTCTTGCGCCACAAATTTTTCAAATTCTTCACGGCCTACACGAATGATCGTACCAAGCTCAGATTTAAATGTTGGATAGCCTTCCTTATAGGCACGAATAAATGACTTATGAACATTTAAACGTTCATCCGTTAACTGAACGGCAAGCCCTTCATCAGCACGATTATAGGCTTCCTCCAACGAAGCTACAGACAAGCCAATTGCCGCATACGAGCCTTGAATATCCTCTAGCATTTGCTCGGCTGTTTTAAGCTGTACATCGGCCGTTTCATGTGGATGCTCTGGTGTTACTGGACGAATTTTATTGATGGCTGCTGTTGTTGGGTTCGGTGATACAGGTAACACCTTTGCACCCATTAAGGCATTGGAGAAGGATGATTTCCCTGCACTAAATGCGCCAAACAAAGCAATCGTAAAATCTTTTTTCTGTAAACGTTCCACTTTATTTTCAAGGTAATGGGCAACTTCTGCAAAGCCTTGAACCTCTTTGACTGCATTGGCTGTATGCAGTGCGCGATTAATCACACCATCGATTGGAAGAGTCGTTGCACTGATGGCTTGCTGCGTTTCCTCTTGTTCGATGACCTGCTCTTTTGGCTTCAGCATGGACTCATCAAACAAACGAATATCGGCTAAATCTTGCTTAAATGACTGTGCCCAATTGGCTAGCTGCTGATTCGCAACTTTACGGATTTCATTGCTCGCTTGATGCATAATGCTTGCACTATATTGCTGATAGCCTTCGATTTCAAGCACTGCCTTAATTGCATCCACTTTGTCTTGCATACCCGCCATTTTTAATTTTGATGGTGCAGCCGTTTCTGTTGCCACAGCTTCAAGCGTTGTTGCTTGCGCATTTTTCCAGCTATCTGTTTCCTGAATAAAGTAGCGCTTCGTTGCCTCCGCGACACGGTTGGCGAAGTTTAACACAGCATCACCTGTTAACAGGGCACCAGTTTGAACTTGCTGCTCAATCAATGAAAAAGGTAAGTCAAATACATAGGCATCAATGGCGGAAGCACGCTCTTCATTTAATGCACCTACATCTTTTAATGCTTTTTTCATAAGTCCTTTTAAATGCCCAGTAATTTGTGCATGAACGACGTTCTGATAGGCACTATATGCATCCTCTTTACGACGGTTACGCTCTTCCTCTGTTTTTTTCTTCGCTGTAAAGAGTCCCCCTACTTTAAAGCCCTCCTGCACACTTTCTAAATAAAGGCGGAGGCGATCACGTACATCAGCTGGCATGATGGCTGCATTGGCTAGTAGTTCCTTCCGTTGCTCCTCAAATGTTTCGTTCCATGCCTCTACTGAGAATAATTCAACTTGACGATTTAATTTATTGTATTGCTCTAAAATATCTTGATGGTGTGCCCAGTCGTCCGCACTTAAAATTTCTTCATCAATAGTTAAACGATCCTGTCTTTCTTCCATTAAATAATGGTCATGCTCACTTTGCAGTAAACGCAATGTATTCGTTGCCGTTTGTACAAGCTGCTCCTGCCAATCATTCATACTGTCCATCACGATGTTCTTTACGACCTCAAAATCATTATGTGGATGTTCAGGCTCTCTCAATGATGTGAAAAATACACCCTTCGGCACAACGCCCCATGCGGCAAAGGATTGATGAACCGTTGCTTTAAAGTCTTCAAAGCTCAATTCATTATCTTTATGCTTATCAATCATATTGACAATTAAATAAACGTTTGGATTGTATTTCATTAATTGCTTTGTAAATTGGAAATTCAGTTCCGACTGCACATGGTTATAATCCATTGTATAAAATACGATATCTGCAATATGGAGCGCCGATTCCGTTGACATACGGTGTGCATCATCTGTGGAGTCTACTCCTGGCGTATCCATGACAGTAACGCCTAGTGGTAGTGTAGAGGCACTGTGCCCAATTTCAATTTGTGACACTAAATCCCCATTCTTACTAAGCTCTTTTACTGTTTTAAAATCATAGCCTGCCTCAAATTTCACAGGCTTTTCATTGTGCATATAGACAATTGCAAAATCTTCCTCTGATTTATGCACTTTTACGATATTCGCACTTGTTGGAATTGGACTAGATGCCAGTAAGTTTTCACCAGACAGCGCATTAATCATACTCGACTTCCCAGCAGAGAAATGACCCGCAAAGCCAATCACATACTCTTTTTGCTGAATTTTTCGAGCAAAAAGAGAGGTTTTATCCATGCGTTCTGTATCACCATTATGCTGATAGATTATGTATTGCAAAGAAGCTTGCTTTAATAGCTCCTCCAATTGTTGTTCAAAATCTTTCATGAAACCAGTTACCCCTTTTTCGTTAATTATTCATAATTAGTATTCTACCTTATTCAACTAGCAAAGTATAACACTAATTTACGGTAAAAAGCATGTATGCCAACGTTTCTATCCTAATAAGTCCCATCATAAAATCTTGATGATCCGAAATAATCTTCCTCAAATGATAGATGGTCAACTAGTTCTCTTGCTATTTTCTTCATATTTTATAGTAAATGTATTCGGGGCAAAGGTTATTTTTTAAGAATGGAGTGTGATCGCACATGCTGAATCCTAAGTCTCATCGAATCATAGAAAAAAGTTGTCCGTGTCACTGTGAGGATCGATTTTTCTGGCCCCGTATCAAAGCAACAAACGGCACGCCCATCGTCCCTCCTCCTATCGTTCCAGAGGGCACTATTTTGCCGATTATCCACCGCTATTTTTATATCGTCACAGCCGATCTTGATCTAACAAATGGGGTCACGCTGCCAGCGACTCTCTTCTGGAATGATAATGCTGACAATATTACAGAGTTTACCCTCTTCTCGCCAAACGGTTACGTCAATCTTTATATTAATGCGGTGATGCAAGAAGGTGGCATTTACACCATAACACCAGCCGCCTTAACAATCGTACCCTACAATGCCAATTTGTATAGAGGCACACCCATTATCATTGAATCGCTTGGCTTTATGACAAATTAATATCCAAGAAAGGAGGTGAATCATATGGCACTTTCCATTATTAATATTCATGTCAATGTCACAGGTACATCTACACGATTTTTTAACGTTTTAGCTGCACCTCTTGCCATTACAGATGGTACTACAGTCGCTGCTACAACTTTTTTAGATGATAGCGGTACAGCGGCAACTGCATTTCCAGTAGTTACAAACGGCTACTATAATTTATATATCAATGGCGTTCTACAAGAGGGTGATGCTTATACAGTTTCTGCAACTGAAGTTACATTCAACACTGTTACAGCATCACTTTCTGCTGGTACACCAATTGTGCTTGAAGCAGTTGAATTAGTCACAACTACCTAACCTAACTAAAATAGATGCCCTAAACTCTCTTAGGGCATCTATTTTACAATTGTAGTAGCTCTCTGAACCTTACAATAGTCTAGCGCATGACGCCTATTTCCATGAATACATAGAGTTTAAGCAGCCACTTTTATTTTTTAGATTGCACAGACAGGCTTCACCATGAAATAAAGACCCTAAAGGGCGTAAATCGATGGTACTTTCCATTATCAATAGTCATGTTAATGTAACAGGTACTTCTGCTCTGTCCATTGATTCACAGAAATCTAAGTCACTTGAAGAAAAATTTACAGGCAATAGACTTCGAACCAATACTTCTAACAAAAATGAAAACTGTTCGGAAAATTGTACAAGGTGGTAGTTTGGATTCCCCTGTTAAAATAAGTAAAAAAATAATGAAAACCGAAAGCTCCGATTCTTTGTCTATTAGGCTTGGATTGGGTCTTTTTTTATTCCAAAATCGAAGGACACTTAATTAATACATTGTAAGTACATGAAACAAAACAATGGTGCTCAATAATGGACGAGTTTTTTTAAGTGGCATAACCGTTGCTTTTTTGTCAACAATTTTAGGAAAACAGGCACCAATTGTCAACATAAATAATATGATATAAAAAAATAAGGGGTGTAAGCTGTGACTTGGTTAATCATTTTAACTTTTACGCTTTCATCAAGTATAGATAATTTAGGCGTAGGGCTCTCTTACGGGATTCGAAAGATACATGTTAGTTTTGGGAAAAATTTATTAATAGCAATTATATGCTTTGTTATGAGTATGGGAGGCATTACGTTTGGGGTTTGGCTCTCGACTATTCTTCCAGGTATGCTCCCTGTAATCTTTGGAGCCTTATTGTTATTTATCATCGGGATTCGCATCATTCTTTTAGCTAAACCACGTAAAAATGAACCTTCAAAAGAGGCGTTACAGCCCAAAAATGGGCAAAGTATTTTTAAAAACCCTGAGGAAGCTGATTTTAATAAGTCTGATGAAATCGGCTGGGGAGAATCTATACTTCTTGGTATTGCATTATCAGCAAATGCACTTACAAATGGTGTGGGCGCTGGCCTACTCGGACTTTCACCTGTTGTCATTTCGTTAACAGCTGCAATCGGGAGCTTTATTACTGTTTGGGCAGGAGTCAAATTAGGAAGTAAGGTCGCTGATGTTCAGGTTAGTTCATTTACTATAGGGCAATTTGGCACAGTAATTAGTGGTTTGTTGATGTTACTGCTTGCTTTTGCAGCATTTTATTAATATTGTGTTGACATTTTGTCAACACAATATTACACTTCTGTACAACGGTAATTTTCCATTAGACAATCATTAAGGAACTAACAGAAGGGAGAATCGAATATGGCAGAAAATAGAGAAAGTACTACTCTAGGTTTATTGTTGAAAGAATTACTAAAAGAACGCTCATTATCCATGCGGAAGTTTAGTGAACTTACAGGGGTCGATACAGCTACGATTTCACGGATTATCAATAATAAACGAAAGGCAACACCTCAACATTTAGAAAAATTCGCTGAATGTCTTGGTATTCCTTTCATTAATCTTGTTGAAGCTGCAGGGTATCCTATCGAACAGAGACATGAAGAGTCTCAATCAGATATTCATACCTCTGTTGATGCAATACAGACTTTTCTTAAGGCTTCTAATGTTTATGACAATCAATTTTCAGTGCAAGATGTTGAAAAAAAATTAGACGATTATGGATTATTTGCTCAAACAGAAGAAGGAAAAAATACAATTCATAAGAGTTTTAACGAAAAGATTCAGAGTGTAGGTAGCGTTGGACCATTTATTAGCAAGTTGAAAGAGTTATATGAAAAATTTACAACAAATAAGGGTACACTATTTGAATTAACAATAATTGGAAGTACATTATTGTATTTTATTATTCCAGTGGATGTCATTCCGGATTATCTATTTCCTATTGGTTATTTGGACGATGCGATAGCTGTACAACTTACTGCAAAAGGTTTGTTAAAAAATAACTGATAGGTGGATTAATTAATTTATGAAACATAGTAAAACGAGACGTAGATGGCTAAGAAATTCGTTTTTAGCATTTGCATTAATCATCTCAATAGGGATTGTTTATTGGATATATCAGTACAATAGTGGATTGGCTATGGCAGAAGACGATATCAATAAAGAAGATGAAGAGACTTTTGAGCCTTTCAAAGGTGTAGACCCGCAATTTGGTGAGATTAATGTGCTATTGATAGGCAGTGACTCTAGAGGAGACGAAGGTAGATCTGATGCTTTAATGATTGCACACTATAATCAAACTACGAATAATGTAAAAATCGTTTCGATTATGAGAGATACGTATGTTGACATCCCAGATTACGGGATGAATAAAATAAACGCTGCATTTGCTTTTGGAGGCCCAGAACTTGTAAGGAAATCAATTAAGCAGAATTTTGATATTGATGTCAATTACTACGCTATCGTTGATTTTGAAGGATTCCCCAAAATTGTGGATCTTCTAGCACCAAATGGGATTGAAGTTGATATCCCTTATGAAATGTCATATGGAATTGGTATGACATTATTTCCTGGAGAACAAACTTTACACGGTGACCAGTTATTAGCTTATGTACGATTCCGCCACGATCGTTTAAGTGATTTCGGGCGAGTTGAACGCCAACAGGAAGTTATGACAAAGGTCAAAGAACAAATTAGCTTTCAAAGTTTAATAAATTTACCAAAAATACTTGGTGTTGCTGAGGCATATATCGATACTAATATTGACAATAAAACCATTCTTGCAATTGGGAAAGGTTTAATAGATGGGAAATCTAATGGTGTGGATACTTTACGAATTCCTGTCGCCAGTTCTTTTGACAACAAACATGTAAATGTAGGCGCAGTGCTAGATATTGATTTGGAAAAGAACAAAAGTGCATTAGAAGAGTTTTTATCATCAGAGGACAATGTACAAGTGACTAAATTAGAAGGAGTTTCATCTTAGAGAGAATATGAATATAGATTATCAACTTTTCAAACTACTAAACCAGTTTGCAGGAAAATATCCGATTTTAGATCAACTTGTCCTCTTGTTTTCAAAGTATGGGCCCATTCTATTTGGACTGGTATTTATATGGCTATGGTTTTCAAAATCCCAAAATCAGCAGGAAAATAGAAAAATAGTATTATATGCATTAACGATTGTTATTCTTACACTTGGTATAGATAAAATTATAGAAATGGCGTATTTTCGACCTCGCCCATTTGTCAATCATAGCGTAACATTATTACTCGAAAAATCAAATCTGGACCCTTCATTTCCAAGTAATCATGCTGCTGGTTCATTTGCCCTGGCATTCGCTTTGTTTTGGAAACGAAGAAAAATGGGCACTGTACTCATCCTGCTGGCCTGCTTAATGGCCATTTCAAGAATTTTTATCGGTGTGCACTACTTTCTAGATGTGTTAGCAGGCGCATGTATTGGGTTAGGGGTAACCTACATAGTTATGTTACTAGGTCGTCTTTTTGAATCTACCTTGCTACGCAAGAAAATATATGCAAAGTAAGAGGTTTTTAGATTTAAAAAGTTCGCAATGGATGTGAACTTTTATATGTCCCAACCATCATTGCGTAAAAAAACCTCGCTGCAATTATTGTGTTTGAAGCTGCAAACTATCTAAATAATATGGATGCCCTACACTCTCCTTAGGGCATCCATTTTACTATTATAGTTGCTGTCTGAGCGCGGCAATTTTTTTTGCATAGTCTAGCGCACGGGGGCCATCTCCATGAATACATAGAGTTTGAGCAGCGACTTTTATTTTTTTAGATTGCACAGACAAGACTTCATTGGCCGTTAAAATACCTTTTACATGTATCAGCATTTCTTGCTCTGTTTGTATTAAGGCATTAGGCTCCTGTCTATCCACTAAAGTGCCATCATCGTTATAACGTCGATCCGAAAAAACTTCCTCATATACTTGAAGCCCCTTGCCTCTTGCAATCTCTACGATTTGGCTACCAGATAAACAATATAAAATAAGCTGTGGATTAAGATCATAGACTGCATCGACGACAGCTGACGCTTTTTCCCGATCATTTACGCATTGATTATAGAGTGCGCCATGTGGCTTAATATGATGGAGCATGCCTTTTTCAATTTGAACGAAGGCTTGTAATGCGCCAATCTGATAGACCATCATATCATAAATTTCTGCTGCGCTAAATGCCATGTTTCGACGACCAAAGCCCTCTCGATCAGGATAGCCTGGATGTGCACCAATATGAACATTTTTACGAATGGCACTGCGAACAGTTTGATGCATCAACGTATGATGCCCTGCATGATAGCCGCATGCTATATTAATGGATGTGACATAGTCCAATATTTCTTCCTCTTTTCCTGTTAGAAAAGCATCATCATATTCAGCTAAATCACAGTTAATATCTATTGGCATCCTCTTACCTCCAGTGCAAATCGTATCGTGTTAAACATACGCATTTGAGCTACTTTATGTAAATCGTCTTCATGTACCGTCGCAATAATAGGATAACCCCCTACCGTTTGGGCATCGGCCATTAAAATGATAGGATGACCGCTTGGCGGCACTTGAATGGTGCCGAACTGGGTCGCCTCTGACAAAATATCTTGCATTTCTTGCAGCTGTAAAACAGTTCCCTTTACGTAATAGCCCATGCGATTACCACCAATAAATTGAAAAGCATTTTGTAAAAAATGGCGTTGACTCTCTTCCCTAAATAAATGAAAATGAGGGCCTTTCAGTACTCTAACTGAAATAGCACGATCAAAAGTTGGACGATATGGCGCATAAAGACCTCGATTATAATGGAATGGCGCTGAGTCTTGCCCATACAAAATGCTACCTTTTGTGATGTTTGTTCCTAGTTGACCAAGTGACAGGTTTGAGCGACTACCAAGCTTAACTTGTGAAGTAAACCCGCCAAGAGGTGTCAAATAAACAATCGCGCCTTGATTCACATGTTTAATCACCAACCGATCGCCATTCATTAAGTGGAAAGTTTTCCACATCTCTATCGGTGTATTATTGACCAAGCATGTACAATGTCCACCTGTTAATACATAGACTCCATCTGCCAATGCCTCAAATTCAAAGCCACCCACAAACATTTCAAAGGATGTTTGGTCATGAGGATTTTCTAAGATTAGCTGTGCTGCTTGAAACGATACTTTGTCCATCGGTCCAGATAACGGAATACCAAATGCCCGATAGCCAAATCTACCTTGGTCCTGTAGGCTACCATAGACACCTTGTTTGGTGACGAGCAGAAGTGGCTTCAATCGCTACACTCCTTTGCTTTTCATTTCCCAAAACTGTTGTTTAGTTATTTCATAAAATTGAACTTCATCGCCAAGAGCCAATAAAAATGGCTCTTGGCGATCAACATTAAATAAATCTAGAGGAGTTTTCCCGATAATATTCCAGCCACCTGGTGACTCAACAGGGTAGATGCCTGTTTGCCTACCGCCTATACCAACAGAACTAGCTGAAACAGTAGCTCGTGGCTTCTTTAAGCGTGGTACACACAACTTAGTATCTAATTCACCTAAATAAGGAAAACCTGGTAAAAAGCCCATAACATAAACATAATAGCTTTTCGATAAGTGTAATGTTTTAAAGTCTTCAAATGATAAACCTGTATAGTTCATGACTCGCTGCTTATCTAAGGCAAATTCCTCATCATAGCAAATGGGTATTCTTAAAATTTTCTTCGTTCCTTCTGCCATTGCTGTGAGAGTTTGCATCTCTAGCCAATCCCCTCTCAATGAACCAACATCTAGAGGCTGTTGACATAGGCTGTAACAGTATGATAGCTTGCAACACTTTCGACGAGATTATGCTGTAACTGCTGTTTCAGAAACCGATTAAATGCTTGGACTGCCTGAAAGTTGGCGTGGGAGATTTCCTCCTTGAATGCAAAGCGAATAGTATGTTGGCTAATCCACATCGCATGAGGAAATTCAATGATTGGTTGCACGTATGCTCTCCTCAATACAAAGCTTTACCGCAGCTATTAAATCTCGGATATGCCAGCCAGGAATTTTGCCATGTTGGATGGCCAGGTCAAATGATGCTGGAATATGAATAAAGCCAGCACGAACCCCTTCGTGTTGCTGTGCATAAACAAGTCCTTCATACATAATATTATTGCATAAGTACGTACCTGCAGTATTTGAAATTTCTGCTGGATACCCCGCTGCCTGTAAGCGATTCACCATATTGCGAATCGGTAAATTCGTTAAATAAGCATCCGCTCCATCCTTATCAATGCTTTCATCGACCGGCGTGTAGCCATTATTATCAGGCTCGCCATCTTTCACATTAATGGCAATGCGCTCTGGCGTTATTTTAAAACGCCCTCCTGCTAATCCTAAAGAAATAATAATTTGTGGCTTTACTTCCTCTAGATACTGCTTTAATTGTTCCGCCGATTGCTGAAAATCTACAGAGAGAATTCGTCCAACAATGCGATAGTCTCCTATTGTTTCTCCATCTAAATTTGCGACAATTTGCATCGTTGGATTTATTTTATAATGAAGAAATGGCTCAAACCCTGTTACTAATAGTTTTGTCATGTTAGTCACCTGATTTCTTTATGTATAACCCTAAAGGATTGGCTTTATTTTACAACAATTTTCTGAAAAAATAAATATTTCTCTTCATTTGGGCAAGTAAAAAGAGTATGAAGCGCTGATGCTCCATACTCTTTTGGCTGTAATTATTTCAAATGTGCAGTCGCCTGTTTCATGACGTATTTCCCAACACCAATATAGATCACTACAGCTGCTCCAATCAATACGAATGTCATTGCTAACCGCTCCTTTTCATATAAATTATGTATTTTTTTATTAGGCTTTCAGACCATCTCATTGAATTTGAAAATCATTCTCATTATTATATTATAAATTTCACGTTAATTCGTCAAGACATACTTTCATCTTACCCTTTTTACATGGTAAGATGTAGAAAAGTCGGAAAAAGGATGCGGTAATGATGAGTAATTCGAAGTACTTTCAAACTATTTTAAACGGGACTATTCACGCTTTAAAATCCATTCTTCCTATGGATATAGAAGTAAAGTCGCCTAGTATTATTTCTGAACCCTTTCAACAGCAGCAAATGGGCGTATTAATTGGTTTAATTGGAGATGTAAAGGGTCGCGTTATCATTGATTCATCCCCCGATGTGTTTAGCGGGATTGGGAGTACCATGTTCGGTATGCCACTGGAGGGAGAAATGCTAGAATCCTTTACTGGAGAATTTGGTAACATGATTGCAGGAAATTTATGTACAACTGTTGGGCAAGAAAGCTTAGAAATTGATATCACTCCTCCAACGGTGATGGTGGGCAATACAAAGTTATACGGCTTTGAAAAAGCATTTGTTCTCCCAGTTTCGGTTCCAAGCATTGGTGCATTAACAGTTCTATTAACCATCGAGGAAGAAGGATAAAAAACTAGAATGGATCATTGTATGCAAAAGCCTACAGCCTTCATGTATAGGTAGAAAAAACGGGAAGGAATGTGCAAGTCTTTCTCCATCTATTGTTTTTATTAAAATTAAGCAAAATATAATAAGATAACAAGCTCTCTCAATGACTTTTGAGATGGCTTGTTTTTTTCTTTTTTTAATTCTTCACACTTTCTTCACATAATACGTGTAGAAGTGTGATTTTTTTCACATCAAAATGCTATGGATTTTTATATGATGACAGTAAGAAACACAACAATAAAAAGCGTAGGAGGGGCAAAAATGGCAAACAACAAAAAGAAGTCAGATGAAAATTTAAAAGGTTCACTCTATGCAGTTTTTGGAGTTGGTATTATCATCATTTTACTCTGGGTGTACTGCTTCGATTTGTTCATTGGAAGATTTTAATATATAAAGAAGGGACAGAAACATATGCACATACATAAGTATGAGAAGTATTGGCTTGTGTTCGGAGTTGCTACTTTAGTTGCATTCCTGATCATTCTCGGTATCGGGGCATTTCATCAAGGCTCCCATCCGAACAATGGTAAAAAAACACTAGATTACGAGAAAGTGAAAGAGACAGCACCTTTTGATAATCCAGGAGTCCATAAGGTTGAGGGAAAAGATTGGGATTATGAAGTGGTAGTAGTAGCTTCTGCATTCAATTATAATCCTCCACAAATTGAGGTACCACTTGGTGCAAAGGTGAAATTCATCGCAACAAGCGAAGATGTTATGCACGGTTTTGAGGTGGCAGGTACGAATATCAACATGATGCTTGAGCCTGGTTATATTTCGGAATACGTAACAGAAGTTAACAAAGTAGGCGAGTTTTTAATCGTATGTAATGAGTATTGTGGTACAGGACATACGATGATGCACTCTATGCTAAAGGTGGTGGATTCAAATGAGTCACACTAATTCGATGACAAAAGTAGATCGTCGCGATGCAAAGCTAGCAATGGCACATATTTATGTGGCATTCATCTCATTGCTATTAGGTGGTCTTGCAGGTTTATTACAAGTATTTGTGCGTTCTGGTCAATTTACATTACCAGCAGGCATTGGCTATTATCAAGTTTTAACAGTACACGGTGTATTACTTGGTCTTATTTTAACTACATTCTTTATTTACGGCTTCCAAATTGCTAGTGTAAGTCGTACATCTGGTACATTCACTGCTAGTCAACGTAGACTTGGCTGGATCGGTTTTTGGTTAATGACAATTGGTACAGCTGCTTCAGCAACCATGGTTTTATTGAATAAAGCAACTGTACTTTATACATTCTATGCACCTCTAAAGGCACACTGGATTTTCTATTTAGGCCTTACATTAGTCGTGGTTGGTTCTTGGGTTGGCGGCGCAGGTCAAATTTTACGTTATGTACAGTGGCGCAAAGAAAATAAAGGTAGCGGACAACGCAGCCCATTATTATCGTTTATGGTAGTTGTCAATAATTTAATGTGGTTCGTGGCAACACTTGGTGTAGCAGCTTCTGTATTAATTCAACTGTTACCATGGTCATTAGGTTTAATTGAACGTGTCGATGTTGCATTATCCCGTACCCTCTTCTGGTATTTCGGGCATGCACTTGTATACTTCTGGCTATTACCTGCCTACATGGTTTGGTACGTGATTATCCCAAAAGTAATTGGCGGAAAAATTTTCTCCGATTCTTTAGCAAGACTTTCGTTCATGCTGTTCTTACTCTTCTCTATTCCTGTTGGGATTCACCATCAGTTAACAGAGCCTGGTATTGATGGTACATGGAAGTTCATTCAAGTTGTATTAACGTTCGCTGTAATTGTCCCATCTCTTATGACAGCCTTCTCGATGTTTGCCATGTTCGAGTTACGTGGTCGTGAATTAGGTGGTAAAGGGCTGTTCGGATGGTTTAAAAAATTACCATGGAAAGATGCTCGTTTCTTCGTTCCATTTATCGGTATGGTGGCATTTATTCCTGGTGGTGCAGGTGGTATTGTCAATGCCTCCTATCAAATGAACCAATTAATCCATAATACCATTTGGGTTACAGGGCATTTCCATTTAACAATTGCTACAGCTGTTGTTTTAACTTACTTCGGTGCGGCCTTCTGGTTAATTCCACATTTAACAGGTCGTACATTGACGAAATCATTAAATAATCTTAGTAATTTCGCTGGTATCTTATGGGCTACTGGTATGACGATTATGTCTTCTGCGATGCATATTGCTGGTCTTATCGGTGCACCTCGTCGCTCAGATTACTCAGAATATGGTGGTGCTTCACAGGCCTATGATTGGATTCCTTATCAAATCGCACAAGCTGTAGGCGGAACGATTCTCTTTATCGCGATTCTAGTCATTATGTATATCGTCGTGAAATTAGCTTGGTTTGCACCTAAAGGTGAAGAAGAATTCCCTATTGGTGATGTACATGAGCTTAGCGGCCCAACACCAGCTATTTTAGAAAACTTCAAAGTATGGCTTGTTATTTTAGTAGCGTTAATTTTATTCGCTTACACAGTGCCAATTATCGATATTATTTCGAACTCACCGGCTGGCTCCAAAGGCTATCAATTGTGGTAAGCATTTAGACATAAAAAGCGATTTCTCAGAAACGAGAAATCGCTTTTTTGATTTTATCCTTTTGATAAATTTATAAGAAATCATATGTAACAAGATATTGTATTTTAAAATTTATATTCGATAAACCACAAAAGGATAAGATGGGAAGGGTAAAAAAGGTAAGATACAATCTTACTAATTTTAAAATCAAACTTTTTCTGTAAGGGGATTATCAATACTGCTAAAATAGAAAACAATTGTATCATAGGATAATTATAAATAATTACCCCTACTAAAGTTAGAATCGTTACAGAACTTACCAACTTTATATTATTATCACAAAAATAAAAACAAATAATTAAAAGCACACCATAAATACCATATTCAAAGTTTAGAAGATCACTTATTAATGTTAATCCAACTATAATTGAAATTTTAATAGATATTTTAATGTTAGCCTTTAATATAATTAATGAAAATAGGCCAATAAATAAAGTAAATAAAACATTGAAATACCTAGTTCCAAATACTAATTGATACGGCAATTGAGAAATTAAAGCCAGTATTAATAATCGAAATCCATACTTTTTCACATCTTTTGTTCTTTTCATTCCTATTGCGATACCATATGCAAACAATGGAAAAGATAATCTACCTATCATCCTTAAGATCATTACATCAGGGAAAAAAATGTAACCTATATGATCGATTAACATTGTAAAAATTGCTATAAGTTTTATCATTTGAATAAAACAATTATTTTTTTATCAAAATCGATAAAATATTGCTTGCCTTCTCCTATTTTCTCTTTTGTAAATTGATTCTTATATACAAATATGTTTACATCACCATTTTGTGCATCATATTTAACCGTTAGAATATAGTCCTTATTAAGGGTAATTACATACTCTTCTGCTGGAATTGAAATTATAGTTTTATTTTCAGTGATACTAATAATTTCTTTAGTTCTGTCATTTTGCTTTGGATCAACAATTGTTAGACAATCATCGTCTACAGCATAAACAATATCATAAAGAGTATTGAATTGTTTTCTTTTAATTATTTTTGATTCTAAAATTGAATAATAGACTAATGTTGTTTGGTTATTAACAAAATCGTTAATTTGGAAACTCATAATACCATTAGTAATATCTCCTCCAAAATAAGGGTAACCGCACTTGTGATTACAAGTAGAAATTCGAGTGAAAGTTACATCTAATTTTAGTTTTAAATTATGAATTAACTCTGTTATAGGAAGAATATAAATACTATCATCTTCTTTTAAAGTCTTTTTGAAGAATTCGTGATTTGTTTCAGACATAAGGAAATGTTGCTTTTTGTCTTTCCAATTATATTTTCCATTTTGAACATATATATAATCAATTTCTCCATTTATAAAAGTGTCGATATAAGAATTGAAGAGTACATCATATTTATTCCCGGTATTATAGAAGACTTTTTCAACTGAATCAACTAAAATAATATCATCTAATACTTGTAATAAAATATGGCGTCCATCGAGATTGTATATATAGCTTCGGGAGTTTATATTCTGAAACTCTTTATATCTTTCTTTATCAAAATTAATTGAACAGATTTTTTCTTCTGTCCATAAAACGCAATCAAATTTGCTTATTTCTAGATTAATATTATTCTCATTACAACTTATTGAAAAATAAAAAAAATGAGTATCTTTTTTATTTTTCATTGTAATTTTATTGGCAAATTTATTGAATACTAACTTGGAAGTATTATTTGTGATCAAGTCGTAAAGCAATACTCCTTTATATACATTTCCAAACTCTCTTTCTCCTTTATTATCTTCGATAGAGAAAACGATTTTTTGTTCTAATGAAATATCTATTTTTTCACAATATAAAGTAAAATCTATTTTTTTAATTTCAAACATCATGTCACCTCTTATAAAATCCTATTAAATTTTGTAAAATCAAATAATAATTAACCAAAAAGCAGATAAATAAAGCAATAACTTCTTTTTATTATAGAAGCTATTGCTCTTAAATTACATGTAAAAAATATGATTATCTTTCTTTACATAGATTGCTCTACCTGTTCGTGGATCGATTTGAGTTTCTCTTAATGGATGCCAGTGTTTATAATAACCATCACCTTTACCAAAGGATTCTGTTGTGTGGTGAAGTGATGCAGGTGGGTTTCCATTTCCACCTTTCCTTGCAGCTTCATTTGACTTACTTTCTGTTTTAGCCCATACATCTACTTTTTCAGATCCTTTAATGGCTGCAAATGCAGAAGCATCATCTTTAAATGCAGAACCAATATAAACATCGCCACCACTAATGAAAGCTTGGTAATAGTTGTATGGTTGATTTTTATATTTTGACCAAACATGCGTTGCTAAATATGCAGTTACACCTGCAATAGTAATCGCGGCTGCATTGGCGGCTAACCAGCTTAATAAAGCGGCCCCTCCCCACTCAATAACAGGAAGTAAGCCTAGTAATGGTCCTTGCGCTACTACCTTTTCAGTAAATTCTACAGTTTCTTCGATTTTGAATTTTTCAGCTGAATTAACATCTGTAAATACAGCTTTAATACCGTCTTCTGATAATTCCTGTACATCAACCGTGTATTCGTATTCTTTATCACTACTAGCAAATTTTAGTAAACCTTCATCTTTTACAATAGCTTTTAATGTATATTCATTTGTATTTTTATCTAAAGTAGCGTATAACTCATCTCCATTTGGATGTACAGCTTGGGCAATAATAATATCTTCAGTATTTTCTATAATTTGAAATGCATTTTCAATTGGCTGATCCTCAAAATTATTCGCTAAAGCACCTGTACTAAAATTTGCAAATGCCAGGCAAGCAATCACAAAAACTAGAAAAAATTTCTTCATCATTTAACTCTCCCTTATCTATATCACTACTATTTTACTAATTTTTCCAATAGACAAATTACGTCTTTATAATTACGAGTTTGATATTGATCAATTATCAGTGCTATAAGACCCGTAATATGTGGAGTGGCTATGGAATTCCCTTCAGATACTATGTATTTCCCACCTATAGCTGTAGTAAAAATATTATTTCCAGGGGCAAAAAAATCTACTTCTTCAGTAGATAAAAGATTTTTCCATTCTAAAGAAGCTACAGCAATTACACCCTCATATAAAGCGGGATAACCAGGACCTCTTTCTTTGTTGTTATCAATAGCTGCTACGATAAATATGCCCGCATTAATTGCTTTATTAATTACATTAAAAAATTTTTGATCATTTTTGATTGTGGAAAAACTCATATTAATAATATCTATTTCATTGTCGATGCACCATTCAATTCCTTGAATAACATCTTCAATTTCCCCTTCACCAAATTCATCCAAAACTTTAATAGGATATATTTCCGCTGATGGAGAAATACCTACTACACCAATATCATTATTTTTCGCGGCTATAACTCCTGTTACTTTCGTACCATGTCCTGAGTCGTCAATAGGTAAACTATTATTGTCAATTGCATTGAAACCTGTGTTTATTTGGCCTTCAAAATCAGGATGTTCAAAATCAAGTCCGGTATCTAATATTGCAATCCTAATTTTCTCACCAAAATATCCTTTGTCCCATACCTCTTCAACTCGAAAATGTTCTATACCATCTGGATACGCTTGGTTTTCATATAAGTCTTCAATTGAAATATTTTTTTTATGTTCGTATAAGAAAGCCACACTTATAATACATATTGCTAGAAAAACATATTTTTTAAATCTCATATTCAAAATTCCCTTAAACTAGTTTATTTATACCAAACTTATAACCTAATATGATATTGGATTGGAACTGGTAAATAGGCAATTTATCTATTAACAATCAAGTAGTTACTCCCTCCTTATAAGTTATAATTACACAATATGGAACTATTTAATATTAATTGGTAAAAATGTAAATGTCAATACAAGTAAATTATTGATTACTTTGAATAAAGAAAACAAGAATTATATGTACAAATAGAAAAACGTTTTTATCAAAATATCGTTAGCGATATAAATTATTTTTAAGACTCTTGAAAGTAACAAACTTATAAAATTGCTTTGTGATGTTCCTATATCTGTACATAAAAAATCATTTTTCTTGACTCCTATTTATGGATAATTATGGATTATTTTAGCAGTAGTTTTCCTTGAGTTAATCCCTAACTTCCCCATAATTCTTTCATGGTTGATTTTAACGATGAATTTCTCTTAATCCCTAAATTGCACTAATCCTTGTGCCAAAAAAGCGCCCTATAATAAATTTCTGAACTGCACCCCAATTGTTAAACACATCTAACAACTAGAGGTGCATTTTTCATGACCAAATTTAAAAATAGAGGCTGTTACAAGATACCAGGTTGGTTCTGAGAGTATGAGAGACATCACAAAGCCTCTTGGTACTGAAGAGTCGGTAGTCTGTAATTGGATTAAGCAATTCAAATACCATGAGTTTTGGAACAAATATTGAGTTTAAGAAATATCGACAGGATGCTTTTTTTGATAAAAATTTAATTTTAGTTTTCTATGTTCAAATATTTTTCTGAATCCTTGAAAATATAAAGAGAATTGTACTTATAGCCGCCTAATTTAATAGACAAAGCCGAGGAAATGTTACAGTTAGCATTCATGCAGTTGTATTTGTGCAATGAATGTTTCATTTATCTTCTCCTCCTAATTTTAAATATAATAAAAAGCACTCTCTCAAGAATGCTTTATAAGTCAGGATATATTGTTTTATTGTGAAACTTTATATCTTTCTCAAAATATTGCTGATTTTTTGAAATAAACTTCCTTTAATCAGCTTGATTTTTACGATGAACCTCAGTAAGATCTTTTATATAAATTAATGAATAGTCATCTTTAATATCCACTTCTAAAAAGTAATATTTTTTAGTTACTGTATCTTTTACTTCTATTGCTAACACCCCCATTCCTCTTAGGTAATTGTTTTCTTCAGATTTTAAATTTTCTCTACCAATGCCATAGTTAGTTTCAATATAGTTTTCCACATAGTTGTATACGATAGCGTTTCGAGATTTAGAATTAAAATAATTATAATTAATAAAAATAGCTACTATACGTTTTTTTCGGAGCTTTTGGTGCTTTCCTTTTTGAAGGAGAACGGGTTTATAGGCACTTCTAAAAAAACTCGTAAGTTCAGCGATAGATGGTTTTAAAACTCAGTTGTCCCTGATAAAAGCGACCGACAATTTGTTCAGGCGACCAAGTATCCCGCAACTTTTCTTGAACAGTTTCTTTTACTTCTGGCGTACATTTTGACTTGGCACCACAGTTGGATTTATTTTTGTGGTAACGTACCTGTGCTTCGTCAGCCGTACTACCGGCGTGGTGTTTTATTTCTCTGGAAATCGTAGAAGGTTGACGATTTAAGAGTTTCGCTATTTTACGAGTCGGATAATCAAGTTCTAGGTATGATTCTATTTAATTTTAGTAGTCTTAATTATATTCGCTTACACAATTCCAATCTTCGAAATTATTTCAAATTCACCAGCGGGCTCAAACGGCTTTAAGCTTTGGTAAAGCAACAAGCGATTTCTCTACAATGAGAAATCGCTTGTTTTTTTATAGTTGATAGAGCTTCCTATATTTATCTTGTAAATAGTCTGCTAAGTATTTAGCATTTAAGCCTTCCCCTGTCGCTTCTTTTAGCAATTCGAATGGCTTTTTCAATGCTCCATATTGATGAACTTTCTCAGTTAGCCACTCTCGAATTGGCAGTAGCTCTCCCTTTTCTAGTAATTCATCAAAGTTTGGAATATCCTTATCCATCGCATGCTTCCACTGTGCTGCATAAACCATACCTAAAGCATAGGATGGGAAATAGCCAAACATGCCCCCTGACCAGTGCATATCTTGTAATACTCCCTGTGCATCTGTCTCAGGACGAATGCCTAAATATTCCTCATATTTATCATTCCAAACTTGTGGCAGATCTTTCGCCTGTAAATCACCATTGAACAGATCACGTTCAATTTCATAGCGAATCATGATATGTAAAGGATACGTTAGTTCATCTGCTTCAATACGAATGAATGATGGCTCTACCATATTGATGGCACGTAGGAAATCAGCTAATGCCACATCCCCGAACTGTGCTGGTGAGAAATGCTGAAGACGCTCGTAGTTATGCTCCCAGAACTTTTCATTTCTGCCGACAAAGTTTTCATAAAATAATGATTGAGATTCATGAATACCCATTGAAGTACCAGTAGCCAATGGCAGACCTGCAAGCTTTTCATCAATGTTTTGCTCATACATCGCATGACCACACTCATGAATTGTGCCAAAAATAGCAGAACGGAAGTCATTTTCATCATATTTAGTGGTAATCCGAGCATCTCCATAGTTTAAGCCAATCATGAATGGGTGCACACTTTCATCCAAGCGCCCTGCATCAAAATCATAACCAAGCTGGGCAAGCAATTCTAACGATAATTCACGCTGTGCTTCACGTGGGAAATGCTTAAATAACATGCTTGTATCTGGTTTATTCGATGAATTGGCAATTTTTTGGACAAGTTCCACAATGGATGTGCGTAGGTCACCAAATACTTGATCTAAAACATCAGTCGTCATATCTGGTTCATATAAATCGAGTAATGTATTGTAAGGAGATCCATTTTTAATTCCCCAATAGTGAATGAATTTTTTCTGCCATTGAATGATTTCCTCTAAATATGGAAGGAATAATGCAAAATTATTACTTGCCTTCGCTTCTTCCCAAGCAGTTTCAGACTTCGATTGAAGAATGACGTATTTTTTATACTCGTCAGCTGGAATTTTTTTGTTTTGATCATAATTCTTTCTTACTTCTTCCACTAAACGCAATGTTACATAGTCAAGATTAGCTTTTTGTGCCTCTAAAGCTACTAAAAGCTCCCCCAATTCTTCACTTGTTTGCATATCAAATAAAGAAGCAGATAATGTACCGATTACCTCTGAACGTTGTGCTAAACCCTTTTTCGGTGCACCCGTACGCATATCCCAATAAACGACATTGAGTGCTTCCTCATAATGCTGCATTTTCTTCACATAGTCTGTGAATTGTTGAACTGTCATGCATTCATCCTCCTTTTACATTATAAGTTTATCATATTTTCGAAAATTTTGTATATTGTGGACTTTTTAGTATTTTTATTCAGAATATTCGTCTTTTACTTTCTCTATTATTTTTAAATATTGACTATCTCCTAACCCATAGTGAGGGAAGAGGGAAAATAATTGCTTCATTAAATCCCCTAGCGGCTGCTCAAGATGCTTTTTTATATACGTCGTAATATCATTTTCTTCCTGTAAATAGTTAAAATATAATTGAATGCCCTGATACATGACGGGTAAAAGTGTAGCCTTCGGAAAACGATGGTACATGAAAACTTCTTGATAGACCTCTAGATAGCCTCCTAACTCCAGCTCTGTTTCCTCCACATCATAGGTCGTTTCCTTGACCATATGGAAATAGACCTTGCCTTGATATCCTTGTTGTTCGAGAAAAGCAAGCATGGTCAATAAATTCATCTGACAAAACATATCATCCCCAAACCATAACACAATGCATTGATAGTCTTTTGTCCATAGAGGCTTCAAAGGATTCAATGTCATTTGCTCGTATGCCTGTAATGACACTTGATGCCCAGCCGCTCGGATTTGATTGAATTCCTCGCTGAAAATCGGGCTAGCAGTCGGATTCGTACACATGGCTTCATTGAAAGGTACATAATCACTATTTCCCATTAATTGATGTTTTGCAAATTCTTCATACATCATCTGACCATTTAATACATTCAAAGTCTCTTGATTAAATTGCTCAAAAATCTTTTCTTGTAATTCCTTAATTTTCAATTTTTGAGAAATGTCCATTATAAACCAGCCTCTTTCATCATTTAAATTTAACTTCACAAATGTTTGCATAGGCTGAGGAGACCTCCTATAATCATACGGGCTTATGCCAAAGACCCTTTTAAATGCTCTTGAAAAGGATTCCTGAGATGAAAAACCATAGCAGAAAGCAATATCAATAATTTTCTCCTCTGTCTCTTTTAATACCCAGGATGCAAGATAGATTTTTCGTAATGACATATATTTTTTAATCGTCATCCCCGTCATCTGATGAAATTTGAAAGAACAATAATAAGGAGAATAGCCCATCTCCTTCCCTAATTGCTCTAACGAAAACCCTTCTAAGAGATGACCTTCAATGCAATCAATCATCTCCTGTACGATGTTGTTCATCCACATCCCTCCTACTTTGATTATAGTAGAAGGCATCATTGTTTTTATGATATAAGTTGTGAATGTGCAATAAAAAAACTGTAGCAAACTTTTGAGCTTGCTACAGTTTATCCTCTTACAAATAAGAGCTTTATATATTATTAGGGGGATTTTAACTAGCTTTCAAGTCATGTTTGGTGTTCCAATCAAACATTAATTAAGAGCAATAAGAAAGAAAGTTGGGGATACTTTCTTTCTATCAAAGAACAGAGTCTGTTTACCCTATTCAATGTTTTGGCAAATAGCAATCACTTGCTTCACAGCCTCAGCTGAATGCTGGAGAGCTGCTTGTTCTTCAGTTGTTAGGTGCAATTCAATCACAGATTCAATCCCATTGCCACCTAAAATAGTTGGTACACCTAAAAACAGATTGTTGTAGCCATACTCTCCTTCTAATAGGGCAATAGAGGGGATAATTTTTCGTTGATCTTTCATAATAATTTCTACCATTTGTGCACACGCTGCTGCTGGTGCATAGTAGGCACTACCATTGCCTAGCAATCCGACAATCTCACCGCCGCCCTTACGTGTACGTTCAACGATTTGTTGTAGTCGATCCTGGGGAATTAGCTTTTCTAATGGAATGCCTCCTGCATAGGAATAGCGAATTAATGGCACCATTTCATCACCATGTCCACCTAACACAAAGCCTGATACATCCTCTGGAGCAATTTGTAGCTCTTGTGCAACAAATGTATTGAAACGGGCTGTATCTAATACACCAGACTGACCGATAATCCGATTTTTGGCAAAGCCTGTTTCCTTATGACACACATAGGTCATGGCATCAACCGGATTACTTAACACAAGGACAATACTGTTGGGTGCATAGTGTTTAATCTGTCTTGACACTTGTTGAATGATTTTCGCATTTGTTGTAACTAAATCATCGCGGCTCATCCCTGGTTTACGAGGGATACCTGCTGTAATGACCACAATATCAGCACCAGCGATATCTTCGTAATGACTTGTCCCTTTAATCGACACATTGAATTTTTCGATAGGGCCTGTTTGTAGTAAATCCAATGCTTTCCCTTTTGTCGGGTTCTCCGCTTCTGGAATATCTACTAGCACCACATCGCCTAATTCTTTCTGTGCTAAAAATAAACTTAATGTAGCACCTGTATGACCTGCACCAATCACAGCAATTTTATTTTTACGAAATGCCATTATGCGTCACCTCTATTATCTGTCGGTGATGTTGTGTCTGCTGTTTTTTTAGCACGTGTTGATGCTGTTGTAGTGGCAGGCTTTTTCTTTGGTGCCTCTGGTCCTTTAATCATTTGGAATACTTCTTCATCAGGTCTCGGAATGACGTGAGCACCTAATAATTCACCAACACGCATGGCAGCAGCCTTACCAGCTTCCACTGCTGCTTGTACAGAACCTACGTCGCCCTTTACGACTATCGTCACAATACCACCATCGACGAATTCTTGTTTAACGATTGTCACATCTGACGCTTTAATCATCGCATCAGCCGCTTCATATGAACCAACTAATCCTTTGGTCTCAATCATACCAATTGCACTACTCATTGTCCTCACCTCTCATCACTTCAGTAGAATCAATAATACCAATGACCACTGCATCGATTGGTAACGGATTTTCTTTCATAATATAGCGTGATGACCCACCGCTTGTAATGAGTACATCATCACCAATACCCGCACCAATACGATCAGCTGCCACCATTTCTGTGCGAATCGGCTGTTGATTGGAGTCAATTGGTTGAATGATGAGTAGCTTTAAACCATTCAACCCTTCCTCCTTGCGTGTTGCCCATACACTGCCTATCACTCTTCCCATTTGCATGAACTTCACCCTCTTTATGCGACACAGATTTTCTTATTACTCTGAACGAATTGTTAATGTTTTATTTAACTCTCGTAATTTATCATAAGCCAGTGCTGTCACAATCGTTTTCTTCGGGACCACAATTTCTTGTGCATCGATATCTAGCACTTCTATTTGTGAAAGTAGCTTTTTGTCATAATGATAGACAGATGGTTGCGCTACTTTCTGTATAGCTGGTGACTGTTCTTTCTCAGGTATGGCTGGCTCGCTTACTTGATGATGGACCATTTCAGCAAACGTTCCTTGTTGAATGAACCCTGCATTTGCTTCATCTGTATCAATATGCATTTCTAATCGATAACGCTCTGATACGCGGACGATCACATTCGATAAAATAATGGGGCGAATACCCCCTACCTTGATTTGTACAGACTGTCCATCTACTACATTGAATCTCGCACTATCCGCAGGGGACATATGGATATGTGCCTGTGCTACAATGAGTCCTTCATTTAACACAACACTCCCCTTTGGACCAATCAATGTAACAGGGCTAGAGCCTTGAATATCACCCGATACTCTTAACGGGGGCTTCAATCCTATTTTCATTGCATCTGTCCAGCTTACTTCCACTTGAGACAAGGAGCGAGCTGGGCCCAGAATACGAACTCGCTCAATCGATCCTTTGGGACCAGCGATGACAACGGTTTCCTCCGCAGCAAATTGTCCTGGCTGTGAAAGCTCAAACTTTGGTGTAAGCTCATAATTCTCACCAAAAAGTTGCTCCACCTCTGCTTGTGCAAGATGGACATGGCGAGCGGATACGCCAACGGGAATTTTACCGTCATGTGGAGAGGAAGATTGATTTTTTAAAACTTGTTGCAGAACTTCTTCCACAATTTTTTGCACTAAATTTTCTTGCATCTTGCCTCCTCCTTACGATGATACTTTTACTAATCTACCTTGTGCTTGTTGTTCGATAAAGCCTGCATTTGCTTCATCTGTATCAATGTGCATCTCTAAACTAAAGTCATTTGAAACACGTACAACGACACCACGGAAAGTGACAGGTCGATCACTGATGACTTCCACTGAAACCAATTCATTATTGTGTACTTCCAATTCTTTGGCATCTTGTTCTGTCATATGGATGTGTGCCTGTGCAATAATGACCCCCTGCTGTATCTCCAACACTTTGTCTTGATAAAGTATTTTAATGCCTGCCGAGTTTTCAATATTTCCTGATTGCCTTAAAGGAGGGGTAACCCCAAGCTTCATCGCATCTGTGCGGCTGACTTCCACTTGGGTTGCTGGTCTTACAGGTCCAAGGACACGGACATTATGAATAATGCCCTTTGGCCCTTCGATTGAGACACGCTCCTTGGCAGCAAATTGCCCTGGCTGTGATAAGTCAAAATCCTTTGTTAACGTTGCATTTGGACCAAAAAGTGCTTGTAAATCCGCTTCACTAAGATGGATATGACGAGCCGAAATGGCCACTGGAAATGTTTTTGTCGCTGTTGTCACGTTAGCCACCTCTATATTTCATAAATTGTTTTGACTTGGACAAGATAAGAGCTTTCCTACGGTTAGGTCAGCTCTCATGCTGATCCATTACGTCTTGGCATAATGGCTTTTTATCCAGTACGTGTTTTGTAAATGGAAGCTATATTGGCATTTATCTCACACCATCTATAGCAATAAGCGTCTCCTACTGAAAGAAGATAAATTATGCTTCTGCTTTTGGTAAAATCATTTCTAATTCGTGGTGTGGACGTGGGATTACATGCACAGATAATAGTTCTCCTACACGTTGTGCTGCTGCTGCACCTGCATCTGTTGCTGCTTTCACCGCACCTACATCACCACGTACAAGAACTGTCACGATACCGCCACCAACATGTACTTTGCCTACTAAATTAACACTTGCTGCCTTTACCATTGCGTCCGCTGCTTCAATTGCTCCTACTAAACCTTTTGTTTCTACCATTCCTAATGCTGTACTCATTTGTCATTCCTCCAAATTATTTATTTTGTAATGTGATTTGTTTTAATACTTGATCGACAATTTGCTGAACCATTGTCGTATCTAAAGAAGGTTCTTGTGCTACAACCGACTCGACAACGGACAGTACTTCAAATTCTGGTTTTGGCACTTCAACATCTTTAATACCGTACGCCATACGTTTAATATTTAATAGATGTCTTGCTGTTATATTATCTGACGTAATATTGCCGCCAAATGTACCGCAGCCTAATGTAAAGGATGGGGCTAGCCCCGTTGTGCCACCTACTGCACCGATAGATGATAATGTATTGACCACAATGCGTGATACTGGTAATTCAACGGAGAATTGCTCTGCTAATGCTGCATTTTCTGTGTGAATAGAGCATGTGTGTCCGCGTCCACCAATATTTAACAGGTCAATCATGACTTGCTTTGCTTCTGTACTGTTTTCTACTACATAAAGGGCAAAGATTGGTGACAATTTTTCAAGAGAAAACGGAATATTTTTACCGATCATCGTTTCCAATCCAACGAGTACTTTTGTATCGTCTGGTACCGTAATGCCAACAGAATCTGCTAAGCAAGTAGCTGATTTGCCAACAATCTGTGGATTTACTTTTCCAGGAACAGGCGAAATCAATTTCTCCATTTTGGCCTTTTCTTCAGCATTTAATAAATAAGCACCATTTTTCTTTAATTCTGTCTGCACTTGCTCTGCAATTGCCTTATCCACAATAATGGCTTGCTCTGTTGCACAGATTGTGCCATTATCGAACGATTTGCTTTGCACTAATTGACGTACAGATTTTTGAAGATTAGCCGATTTTTCGATGTAAGCTGGTACATTCCCTGGCCCTACACCATAAGCAGGTTTGCCAGAGCTATACGCTGCCTTCACCAATGCACCGCCACCAGTCGCTAAAATTAAATGAATGTCAGGATGCTTCATTAGCTGCTGTGTGGCCTCCATAGAAGACATCGTTAAACATTGTAGTAAACCTTCTGGTGCACCTGCTTTTTCAGCAGCTACTCGACAAATATCTAAAGCCTCTTTCGTACATTTCACGGCATATGGATGTGGACTAAGTACTAAGCCATTTCTTGTTTTTAAAGAAATAAGTGTTTTAAAGATGGCTGTAGAGGTTGGATTCGTCGTTGGCACTATACCTGCGATGACGCCAAAAGGACTAGCGATTTCGGCTACTTTTTTCATGCGGTCATAACCCACAATGCCAACCGTTTTTAAGTCTTTGATATCCTCATAGACATCTCTTGAAGCCACTTCATTTTTCATCTTTTTATGGTTGGGAATACCCATCCCTGTTTCTTGCACCGCCATTTTTGCTAAACGGTCTGCTTCCTTAAAGGCAGCATCCGCAACAGCCTTCACAATGTTGTCTACTTGTTGCTGTGAAAATTGCATGTAGGCAGCCTGTGCTGTATTAGCATGTTTTACAGCATCTCTCATTTCCTGAATCGCTAATAAGTCTTTGTCTAATGTGGCCATAAAGCCGCCTCCTTTCTAGATCACTGGATTTCTAGCTACATTTTCAATAGCTTCTCTGAAAGCATTCGCCGCAGCCTCACATGACGATTGACTACCACTTAATAAGCCGCCACCAAAATTGGTTTCAGACGGAGGACCAAAGAAAACCTTTAACTCCACATCTGCCGCTTTTAATGCTGCATCTAATCCAATCATTGCCTCTAATGGCGGTGCGATTAAATAAGCAAGTGGTGTGCCAACCTTTACATCTGCAAGCTCGGCAAGATACGTACCACAGCTTGCCACGGTATGGGCAAACAGGGCGTGATTGTCATTATGATTAATGGCTTCAAAGTACGTATCAAATTCAATTTTTTGTTGAATGGCATCAAGTCCACTACGAATTTCATCAGGTGAGCTTCCCGCAATGATGCCAATTACTTCACCTGACAATGGGCCAGATGCATGAGCCGCTCCCGCATAAAAACTCTTCGCATAGACAACATCGACATCTGCCTTTTTTGTTGCCTCGTCTAAGGCAACATAACCCACATCGTCGATTGTCAGTGTGACAAGTCCAATGCTGTGTTGATATGGCTTCAAATCTAACTGCTCTGCTAGTTCACTGTTCACTCTTGGAATGGTTTGCATCGCTAAAATTTGCGCCATAATTTTTTGAGGATTCATGGTTCAGCCCCCTAACCTTCTTTTGCGACAAGCTCTACACCACTTGCCTGATAATGCAAGATTTTTTCTACAATGGTTCCTAGATAAGCACCTGCTTCTAATGGTGGGATACCACCTTTATGGATATTTGATATCACCATACGCTCCGCTTCCACTGTACCGATTCTTGGCTTGTAGCATAGATACGCACTCATCGATTCAGCAGATACAAGCCCTGGACGTTCACCAATGAGATAAACAATCACTTCTGCCTGTAGCAGCTCACCAATTTCATCCATTAAAGCAACACGCCCTTTATCAATATAGAAAGTTGTGCCGATATCAATATTTAAATTGCTAAGACTTTGCTGAAGGGCTAAGTACACATCTTGCACATTTTCCTCAATCGCACTAGCACTTAAGCCATTCGAAATAATAATCTGTACTTTTGGTTGCGGCTTACATTTTTGCTGAATTAACGCTTTTGATTCGTCTGATAGACGACGACCTAAGTCAGGTCTTGTAATGTATTCCTCTTTATCCGTGACTTTCGTTGTGACCTGAAAGACATCAAGCTTTTGTAAAAGACCCTCGGACACTTCACCATACACGGCATCCACTGCAGCCGCATGATCGAGTCGGAATTTTAACCAAGTTTTTGTTTTTGGTCTTGTCCCCGCTCTTCCAACGCCAATTCGAGCAGGTGTATGTTTTTTAGCGGCTTGTACACTATCCGTTAACGTATCTGCCTCAAACTGAAAAGGCTTAATCGGCACAGCTACATTGATGGGTTGTTCGAAAGTAGCAGTAGGAGCTACCGTCGCCTGCTGTGGAGCTCCATGCTGATACAGCTGAATTAATGGCTCCTGCGATGTTGCTCTTGATGTTGTTGTTTCTGTTGCCTGATGTGCTGCTGTATCATAAAACGTAATAAGAGGTTGTTCTGTTGGAGTAGCTACCGTTTCAGGCACTTGGCTCTCGGTGCTTTTCTCCATCTTTTCCATAACAAGCTGTGTAATCATAGAGACTAATTGATCATTCACTGGACTCACCTACCTTTCAAAAATGGATAAATCGCCAGCTCTTGCTGAAAGTCGACCATTTTCATAAATGCCCATTTTCTCTAACCATGCTAAATATTCTGGTGCTGGTTTTTTACCAAATGTTTGGAGTAATGTAGCCACATCATGGAAGCTCATTGATTGATAGTTGAGCATAACATCATCACCCATCGGCGCAGCAATAATAAAGTTAACGCCAGCTGCTGTTAGTAGCACACTTAAATCTTCAACATCATTTTGGTCCGCCTTAATATGGTTGGTATAACAAATATCTACACCCATTGGAATACCGTGCATTTTGCCCATGAAATGATCTTCTAGACCTGCTCGAATAACTTGTTTATTATTGTATAAATACTCTGGACCGATAAAGCCCACTACTGTGTTCACAATGTAAGGATTAAAATGTCTTGCAAATCCATAATTGCGAGATTCGAGTGTTACTTGGTCAATGTCCATATGAGCCTCTGCCGATAGCTCTGAGCCTTGGCCCGTTTCAAAGTAGAATAAATTTGGGCCAGTACCCGTTCCTTGCTTTTTAATGAGCTCCTCTGCTTCTCTTATTAAATCCGCAGAAATACCGAACGAACGGTTGGCAATTTCCGTCCCAGCAATACTTTGGAAAATCATATCTGCTGGTGCGCCTTGCTTAATTGCTTTCATCTGTGTTGTGATATGAGCTAGAACACAGTTTTGTGTAGGGATGGACCAGTCATTGATAAATTCTTTTGTAGCCGTAAGTACCTTTTTGACACTTTCAACTGAATCATCTACAGGATTAATACCGATAACAGCATCTCCAATACCATAAGACAGTCCTTCTTTTAGTGAGGCGATGATGCCATCAATATTGTCTGTTGGATGGTTTGGCTGTAGGCGAGAGGACAGTGTCCCTTTTTGCCCAATGGTAATATTACACGTTGACAGTATTTCTACTTTATTGGCTGCATGAACAAGATCTAGATTTGACATGAGCTTTGTGACAGCAGCAATAATTTCTGAATTCATCCCTTTGCTTAATCGCTTTAATTCACGATCCCCTGTGTCATTCGATAAAATATATTCACGCAGCTGCTCGATGCTCCAGTTTTTGATTTCTCCATAGATTTGCTCATTAATATCGCCCTCAATAATGCGTGAAACCTCATCATTTTCCTGCGGCACTAATGGATTTTCTCGGATATCTTTGACTAAAAGCTCACTTAATACAGCTTTAGCTGCGATTCGTTGTTGAACCGTCTCAGCTGCAATACCAGCTAGCCGATCGCCTGATTTTTCTTCATTGGCCTTAGCCATTACATCTTTTAATGATTTAAAATTATATTTTTCTCCACCAAATATCACCGATAGATTCACATTCATCCTCCTTACTTTGAGTGGAAGGCAAGGGTCTTCACCACAACAGGAACAACGCCAGATGGCAGAGCCTCTCCAATGTCGATATAATCGCCCGTCTCCACTTTAATTTGATCGATGCAAATAATTGGTACTGTCGCATGAATGGCTTGTATGGTCTGTCCAATAATCTTTGCGTAATCTGATTGAATGACTATGATAATTGGTATGTCCTTGGAGCATCTTGTCGCCAAATGTTGTAAAATAGCCTGGCACAATGCATGTACATCCTGAAAGCTTAAATACGGCAATTCGCTAAAATAGAGTGCGAAAGGCGAACGATTATCCTGGATGGAAAATAAATCATCTGCTCGCTCTACGGCTGTCTTCACCGTAGTATTAAAATCTTTCGCTGACTCCATATGGCAGTTGAAAACAGGTACATTTTTTAGTGGTAACACCTCGGCATCTACCTGAATGGTTGCCCCGCTAATTTCAGTTGTTTGTGTACCCGCTCCAGTGACTGTTGCACGTGCTGTTTCTTCTGGTCGTAGCCATAAAAACGATTGTAGTTGCTCATGTTGTATAAGCATTTTCGCTAATTTTTCGCCTATATCATCATATTGGCGCTGAGTACATTCATTTTCATAAATACAGGAAGCTACACCACCAGAAAAGACGATGGCATCCACTGGTTTATGCCAGTTCGGTAAATGCCCTAGTAATAATGGATGCTCTCCATCGGTACACTGTCCACTAAGAATCATGGCAAGTGTTCCAACCATTTCGTCAATACATTGTGAAACACGAGCATCATCGGCCGCATCACCGACAGCTAACGGATTAGCCCATTGTTCCATTAGTCGCATGAGTGGCGGAGAAATTGATTGAACCCTCCCATCCTTAAATTCAATCAATCTACCACCAACATGTAAGGTACATGTACCAATAATTTCTCCAAACTGCATCACAGCAATATTGGCAGTTCCTCCGCCAATATCAATATTGGCAATCACCTTAGCTGAATTCTTTGATTGCTGTAGGGTACCAGCCCCTTTAGCAGCAATGATGGCCTCTAAATCAGGACCAGCGGTAGCAACTAAAAAATGACCTGCACCATCGGCAATGGTATGGACAACCTCGCTTGCATTTTCCTTCGTGGCCGATTCGCCTGTAATAATAATGGCACCTGTTGAAATGTCAGTTGGTGCGATTTGTGCTAATTGATATTGCTGAAAAATAAATTCTTCAATTTTTTTCATATCGATGATGTCTCGATTGATAAAAGGTGTTTTAATGATTGGACTTTGATGTAACACCGTTTTCTCAATAATTTCAATCCTTGGCACATGTGTCACACCAGCCACATTCTTTAACAGAAAACTACTGACCACCATTTTGGTAGTACTTGTCCCAATATCAATGCCTGCACTAAATATTTTTTCAGTTTTCACCCTATACCTCCCTCTCGCTACTGTGAGCAATACATGAGATACGGACTATCGCGATCCTTGACGAATTGACGAATTTCTTCCTGTGTCGTAAGTTGAATCAATGGTTCAATCAACTCGATGCCTAACTTTTGCCAGGAAGAGGTTTTCACGATGGGCCCATGTGTCATCACATTTTTTAATAAGTCTATAGCCCTTTCCATATTGGCATTAGGGGCATCTATCTTGGTAATAACACCGATCTGTATTTTAGGAATCCCTAAGCTAAATTGCGGAGGGAACACACTTCTTGCAGAGGTGGCATCCTGCAAGTAAATGACATGGGTTACTTCCAATGATGTTGCCATAATATTCCTGTAATACATTGGATTTTCAACATATTCACCTGGTGTATCAACAATCCAGTCATCATAAACGAGTGCTTGTGTTTTATTGGCACTGCTTTCTTTACCCAACAACGTATTCATCAATGTTGACTTTCCTGCCTGCACACCGCCTATTATCATTACTCGATTTTTCATATGACACATCCTATGATTTTGTTATTTTTGATGGTGTATAACCTAATACCTCAGATAAAAAACGATTAATTTCTAACATCGCCATTTCCACCTCTGATACACTACCAACAATAACGAGACTACCTGTAAAACGATCTAAAAATCCTAGTCTGACATTGGCAGCCTTTGTCGCTAAATCTCCTGCGATAATCACCGTTTCACTTGGGGTACACGTCATAATGCCCAGTGCGCCCGATTCTTGGATACCCAGCTTTTGAAACATATCGGGATCAGGATTGGCTATAAGGTGACTCAATGTTAGCTGTTTACCCGGCACAAACTCCTGAATAAATCTTTTTTTCTCTTCACTCACACGTCATCACCTCACTTTTTAATCAATTAAGATTTTTGATCTGTTAAATATTCGCCTTCTTTAATAATGCCTGCCTTGCGATCCTCAATTTCCAGCCTTAATGCAGTTGGTACAGAAAGCTTATAAGCAAAAATAATCGCAATAACACCGGCTAAAAACTTCCCAGCGATTACAGGTAAAATAATGGTTGGCTGGAAGTTAGCTGTGAATGATAAGTGATCGCCTAATAAAAAGGCTGAACATACACCAAACGCGATGTTAATTACTTTATCCTTCGGTGGCATATGGCGAATCAGTGTAAACATCGCCAAAATATTAGCAATTGTTGCTAAAATCCCTGCACTTCCTACAGATGATAAACCTAATTTTTTACCAGCCGCTTCAAGTGGTTTGGAAGCATATTTTCGAATTAAATACACCATTGGGAACGCACCCGCTAGCATAATTCCAATATAACCAGCTGTTTCTAATGCCCGGAATTGGTCGATTTCATCAGCCATGATTGGATCGAAGCCCCACGCACCAAATATCTTTGTAAAAATACCTGTGAAAATCTCTACAATCGAGAACACTAACACTAATTTAATCCCCGCATCCATCACGCGTCCGAATATCATGAAGCCTGCAATCATACCGTTCGGAATAAGCTTTAAGCCTAGTGCGATTAAAATAACGAAAATGAATAACGGTAGTAAATTAATTAATATTTGTAAAACAGAAATGGCAAATACATATGTAGGTGCCTCTGTTGTACTAATAACTTCACGCACTTCTGTGTTAAATAGCACGATCATGATCGAAGAAATAAATGCACCAATCGGAATTGTTAATACGCCAGCCATAATACCTAGCGCCATATATTTATGATCACGCTTATCTAACATCGCAAGACCCATTGGAATTGAGAATACAATGGTAGCACCTGACATAAAGCCAACAACAAGAGCCATTACCCATCCCTCATAAGACTCCTTTAACGCATTGGCTAATTGGTAACCACCCATGTCCGAGGCTAAAATCGTCGTCGCTGCAATCGCAGGATCTGCACCAATTAACTCAAAAATCGGACTAATAAAATGACTAATAAACCATGTTAAGTAAGGTATAGCTGCCATGATCCCTGCTGCTGGGACAAAAATATGCCCAACGGTATGAATCCCATTCATAAATTCTTTCCCAATCCCATACTCAGCATCTCGGATAGCCCCGATTGCCCCTAAAACAGCACAAATCATAATAATATAAACGATAATCGTTCCTATCATTGCCATCTTACTCATCACCCCTTTTTCATTATTAAATTTATATAAAAAAAGGCACTTTAAAGAAGAAATCTCTTTAAAGCGCCTTTGCTTCAACTATTGACTTGTAAGGTGTTTATAATTTGCTGTGCAATGTGTACCATTTCCTGTTGTGTTTGCATGCTTTCATTGCGAATCTTACGGTAAGCCTC
Organism: Lysinibacillus sp. FSL L8-0126; assembly: GCF_038630385.1. Classification (NCBI taxonomy): domain Bacteria; kingdom Bacillati; phylum Bacillota; class Bacilli; order Caryophanales; family Bacillaceae; genus Lysinibacillus; species Lysinibacillus sp. FSL L8-0126. The sequence continues at coordinate 4,532,048 of NZ_CP152028.1, forward strand.
GTCCTCACTAATGTTTTCAGCCTGCATGAGCAAACCCTTTGCTCGTTCAATGATTTTTCGTTTTTCCAATTGTGTTTGCTTATGTAAGATCTCGCCATTGAGTCGGTTAAATTTATCAATTTGATGAAAAGCAACCTCTAACACAGGCAACACATTTTTCTCAGAAAACGGTTTCATGACATAGCCTAATATATTGTCTTGCTTCATGTATAGCAACAATTCTTTTTCACTGTATGCTGAGATGAAAAGAACGGGTATACCAAGCTGTTGTTCAATAATTTTACTTGCCTTCAACCCATCCAGTTTAGGCATTTTAATGTCCATTAAGATTAATTGCGGTTTATGTAAAAAGGCTAATTCAATGGCTGTTTCCCCATTACTCGCCTGTGCTACTACTTCGTAGCCATTGTCTTCTAACATAAACTTCAAATCAATCGCAATCAGTGATTCATCTTCGACAATCATAACTTTCCTAGTCATTTACGATAAATACCTCCTCACTTACAGGAAACTGAATTTGAGTATGTGTACCTTCTTCACTAGGGATAATTGAAAATGAGCCAGCTAAATCATACTCTACAAGCCTTGTGATAATCTCCATCCCAAAAGATGCCTTCACCTCTTGCATTCCAACGCCGTTGTCAGAAATATGGAGTGAAATAGTAGACTCTTCCTGAATGAATTGAATATCAATGGTTCCTTCATCACGACCGATAAAAGCATACTTTAATGCATTTTGCAGGAGCTCGCAAATAATGAGTGCGAGAGATACCGCTTTTTTTGAATGACAGAATAGCTGCAAATTATCATGTTGAAAGGCTAGTTGAATAGTTGCTGTATTGGACGTATCAATCATTTTATGACCAATTTTTTTAGCTAACGCGATAACATCTACTTTTTCTTCAGCGTTATCTTCATTTTCTAAAATAAGCTCATAAACAGATGAAATACTATATATTCGATTTAATGCCTCTTGAAAAGCACTTGCATTCGCAGCAGACCGATCATTGCGCATTTGCAGGCGTAATAAGCTTGTCACTGTCTGAAGATTATTTTTCACGCGGTGGTGAATTTCTCGTATCGCAAAGGTTTTCATCATTAACTCATTTTCTTTCAGCTTAAGCTCTGTTAGATCATGAATAATGAGTAAAGTGACCTTCTCGTTTTGACTGCGAATCGGAATTTTCTTTACAATAAAGGATTTACGATCAATTGTAATTTCTAAGAAAAAGACATCATCGCCTTTATCATAGACTTCTTGTAAAAAAGGTAAAATTTTATCCAATGCAACATTGTCAAAGTTCTCTAATCCCGATAGCTCAGAAATAAAATGATAGCCAGCAGGATTGCTATAAATCACTTTATTTTCATGATTGGTGAGAATTATGGACTCTACAAGTAAATCAGAAACAACGGGTATCGGTTGCGGATTCGGTTCTACAATATGCTCAATTAAAGCAAAAGGCATATTTTGAAAATCATCTTTCGGTGTTGTTTGCATCTTCACCATTTTTTCCTGAATCAACACAGCAATCACTTGCTGTTGCTCATTAAAAATAGGCATCACATTTTGCTCTACCGTAATCCCTTCCTGCGTAATCGCTCTGGAAATAGAAGATTTTTCTTGATGTTTGAATGCAGCAAATACAGCTGGTTCAAAACTTTCAAATACGAATTTTCCGATAACTGATTTTTCATATAAACCAATTTCCTTTTTCGGGAATGCCTCTGCCACAACAATTGCATGCGGTAAATTTTCCAGCAGGCAATCTATGAACATATAACAATCAGTCAACTCAGCATAATACGTTAGCGTAGCTTCAATTTCTATTAACTTGTCAATATCCGTTGCCGATAGATTTGTATATTTTCTACACAATGATTGAATGTTCGACAGGTTTAAGCCCCCTATCAAGGAATAGTCAGCAAGCAATTTGACTATTCTTAAAAATTCTTGTCATTATTATAAACCTTTTGTGAAATTATTTTCAATACAAAAAATATTTTCTTTCACCAAATTTCGTTGCATTACAAAGAACTATATAGCTTAAAAGAGAAATATTCAACAGTTTTTTAAACCACCACATTATATCCATACCCATAATGTTATTTTAATATATTAAAAAAGCGAGCTTACCTTTATGGCAAACTCGCTTCTTTCTATTTTATTTCTGGTACAACCGCTACTATATTTTCAAAGGCTGCACGTTGTTTTTGTTCTTCTTCATTTAATAAAATATGAATATCTCCATGGTCATTAGATGTACGGATTAAGCGACCCATCCCTTGCTGCAAGCGTAGTTGCATGAAAGGTAGTTCCACTTCTTCAAATGGATTTTCAGCAAACGTACGTTTCGCATCAAATAATGGATCCTGTGGAGGAAATGGTAAATCATAAATAATCACACGTGTTAAGGCTTCCTCAGGTAAATCTAAGCCTTCCCATAAATGATAGGAGCATAATGTTTTAATAGTCCCCTGCTGGAAATCTCGAACAATGGCGGATAGCTCTCGATCTCCTTCAAATGCTACATACATACGCTCCATAATCGGCAATTCTGCCTTAAAGTTTAGCATGGCTTGCTTTGATTTAAATAAAATCAATGTTTGCTCGCCATCACGCAGCAATTGCTGAACACGCGCTGTTTTGTCACGTTGTGTAAGCTCATGTAAATAAATTTTCATCACTTCTTCATAGTCGAATGGAGAAGACACAGAAAATGATTGGTAATCGCGAATACCTAAACTGTAGGCAATGTAAGAAAAGTCTTTATTGACCGATAATGTGGCAGAAGAAAAGACGATTGGAAGCTTTTTAGAGAATAATTTTTCTGCTAAAACTTCTGTGATTAAACGAGGCATAATGACAAGCGTTTCCTCGCCATCTGTTTCCTCTAACCAATCCACCGCATCTCCCTGTGCTATGAAAATACGTAAGGAAGCCTCATATTGTTCTAAGTATTCTTCCGCCATATTTAACTCATATTCAGGAATCATATACATTTCTGATTCAAAGACGAATTCTTCCATCAAAACTTCCACATCATTTATTAGCTGCTTCCCATAAGCAAGTAATGCTTTCGATTTGTTTATACGTTTACGATCCTCATTTGAAGCAACGATATCATCACGAAGCTGATCAAAAAATAGCTCATGATCATCCTGTAATTTTTCCATCGCATACAGTGTACGCTCGCGTACGCCATCTACCATCAATCGCTCTAATAATTGTACGATGGTAGTTGCCTGAACTTTATATGTCATTGCCTTTTGCGCAGCATATTCCAATAAATGCCCTTCATCTAACACAATCATCGATACCTCTGGCAGTAAAGCAAGCTGACCTTCACGCTCACGAGATTCCTTTGTAGCCAAATGCTCCATTAAAAAATCCTGAGAACAAATGACAAGATCTGTTGATTTACGATAATGGGAGCGATGCAACGTTTGCCCACAGCGATTACGCAGCTCACAAACAGAACATTGCATAATGGCATTGTAATTCACTTTTTGCCAATCCTCATCACTAACCGTTGGATAGTCACTACGTTCTCCATATGGCTGTAAAGCAATCATAGAGCCTTGCGCATAGACACCATCAGGGATGGAAAAAGCAATATCATCAATCCATTCATCAGTCTCCACTTTTTCTGCTTCCTCAAAGCGTTTTAAGCATAAATATTGGTCTCTCGATTTTGCAAGACGAACATCTATATCGAGCCCTAACGTTTTTTGGAGTTTATAAATATCGCCCCCCTCTTTCACGAGTTGGTCGATTAATGTTTCATCTGCACAAGCAATTAGCGCAGGCTTCCCTGTGTAGCGTGCATAAGAGATGGCTGGTAATAAATAAGCGATTGTTTTCCCAGTTCCTACGCCTGCCTCTGCAAAGAGGATATTTTTTTCTTTCAGTGCTTGCTCTATTTGATAAGCCATAAAAATTTGCTCATCACGGCATTCAAAGCCTTTTTCAGGTAATTCATCATAAAGGACATCGCCCATCCAATCACCTAATGATTCAAAAAATGAACGGTCCTTTGATAATGCAAATGGTAAAGATTTACGCAATTGATGTTCCCCCTCTAACTATCTGGTGCTATTATACGCGACGAAACGGAAGATAAGAAAAGATCTTATCTTCCGTTACTATTCGTTAATCTCTTTTAGACTTTTGACCCCAGAACTGATAATAATTTGTTTCAATAAAACCATTAAATAATTTTCGTTTCTTCGTCGCTTGGCGTCCATATAATTCTTCAAAATTTTTCATGGAGGATAGCATATACACAGACCAAGATGGATAGTTTTTCATGACTTTCCCGACATCACGGATTACCTGCTCCACGACTTCTACATCACCAATACGTTCTCCATATGGTGGGTTCCCAATCATGACACCATCCGTTAACTGTGTTGTAAAATCGCGTGCTTGCATTTGCTTAAACGTGATTAACTCACCAAAGCCCGCTTCTATTGCGTTTTCTTGTGCAATGCTGACCATACGATGGTCAATATCAGAACCAATAATTTCTAATGGCTGATCATAATTGGCTAAACTTTCCGCTTCATCACGGACTTGATCCCAGATGGCCGCTTTCATCCAAGGCCAATCCTCAGAAATAAATTCACGGTTATACCCTGGTGCAATATTTTGTCCAAACATTGCCGCTTCAAGTGTAATAGTACCAGAGCCACAGAATGGGTCAACGAACGGACGATTTGGATTCCACTTCGAAATTTGCACAAGTGCCGCCGCTAACGTTTCCTTTAACGGTGCCTCCCCTTGTGCCTGACGATAGCCACGCTTATGTAAGCCTGCGCCAGATGTATCAATAGTCAGTGTCGCCACATCTTTTAAAATCGAAACCTCAATTTTGTAAGTCGCACCCGATTCATCTAAAAAGCCAAGTCGTTTATAATGCTGTTTCATTCGTTCAACGATTGCTTTTTTGGTAATTGCTTGGCAATCTGGTACACTAAATAATTTCGATTTTACAGATTTCCCTGAAACCGGAAAAGCCGCATCCACAGGTAAATATTTTTCCCATGGTAATGCTTTGACACTTTCGAATAATTGCTCAAAAGATTTTGCTGGGAATTGTCCAACGACTATCTTGACACGATCCGCTACACGCAACCATAAATTGGTGCGTGCGATAGCCGTTTCATCGCCCTCAAAATATACTTTGCCATTTTCAACAGTTGTTTCATAGCCAAGAGCTTTTACTTCTTGGGCCACAATAGACTCTAAGCCCATTGCTGACGTAGCTACTAATTGATAGTTTGCCATAACTTATTTCCTTCCTTGATGCTCAATTTCCCAAAACTCCATAAACTCAATGAGATCGTTTAATGGTAATGGTTTGCTGTAATAATAGCCCTGGATAATATCACAGTTCATTTTACGTAGTATATCCACTTGTTGTGCCTGTTCTACACCCTCAGCAACAACTTTCATTTTTAGGCGATGGGACATTTGAATAATCGCATCTACAACTGCCTGTTTTTCATCGAGTGAGCCAATATGCTGAATAAAGCTTCGATCAATTTTTAAACAATCTAATGGAAAGCGAACTAAATAGCTTAGGGATGAATAGCCTGTCCCAAAATCGTCGATTGAGATTTTAAAGCCTAATTGTTTCAAACGAACCAATTTACTAACCGTCTCGTTCGCACTGTTCATCACCGTTCGCTCCGTCACTTCTATTTCAAAATTATTAGCTGGCATATTATAGCGCTCTAATATGGCTTGTATCGATTCTAAAAAATTCTGCTGTTTAAAGTGTATACTCGATATATTAATGGCAACAGGTATTTTCCAACCCTGTTGCTGCATTTGAATAACTGCCTCACATGCTTTTTCAATAATAAGCTCACTTAACGGAATGATTAAACCCGTATCCTCCGCATAGGAAATAAACTCCGCAGGTGACACAAAGCCTAACCTCTCGCTATTCCAGCGAGCCAGTGCCTCTAAGCCTTGAATTTGCTCATCTTCCATCGAAATCTTCGGCTGAAAATGCAGCTCAAATTCACGGTTTTCTATAGCTTTTCTTAGCTCTGAATCTAGCAATAAAACGCGCTGTGCGTCTGTTTGTAGTTCATCAAAATAAAAGGAATAGCCGTTTAATTCATTCTTTTTGGAATAGGTCATTGCTCGATCTGCACAATTGATGAGTTGTTCTGTATTTTTACCATCTACTGGATAAACACTAATACCCACACTTGTCGACATAAAAACTTCCTGACCGTTAATCATCATTGGTTGTTCGATACAACTAATAATTTGATCAGCAAATTTTGCAGCCTCTTTCACATTTTTCACATTGGTTAAAGTAATGACGAATTCATCGCCACCATATCTAGCAATAATGTCTTTGTTTTTTAGTAGCTGTTTTAGACGATTTGCTACTTCTTTCAAAATTAAATCTCCAACAGCATGGCCTAATGTATCATTAATTTGCTTAAATCGATCCAAATCTAAGAAATAGATCGCATGCTGCACTGAATGAGAAATAGCAGAAGTCGATTCTAAGAGATTATCCATTCTTTCAATATAGGCAAAACGATTGGATACATCTGTTAATGAATCCGTAAGCAAACGCTTTTCTAATTCGTTTTCTACTATTTTTCTTTCAGACAAATCTGTGAAAATACCACAGTAATTTGTAACCTCACCCTCATCGTTGGTTACACAAACAATTGTTAACCATTCAGGATATACGTCTCCAGTTTTACGACGATTCCATATCTCACCTTGCCAAATGCCTTCTTGTCGTATCTGTTCCCACATCTCTAAATAGAATGGCAACTCATGTACACCTGATTGTAATACGGCTGGCGTTTTTCCAACCACCTCATCACGTGTATAGCCTGTAACAAATTCAAAGGCAGGATTGACCATTACTATCTTTTTGAATTCATCTGTAATCATGATACCTTCAGATACATTTTCGAAGATTTTAAGTATTAAGGTAGTCGGATATTTAGAAATCAGCTTTAGTTTATCCATACTTTCCCAATTGTTTACTCCGTTCATGTTTCCGCTCCATCCTATCTCTCTATACTCCCCCTCAAAGGGCATTTATGTCAGGTTAACCGGTATGTAATCCATTCCGCCTCAGCTAATTGTGTCCAGATATTTTCGAACTTACATGTTCTGCAAATTACTAAAATCTGCGCCATTCGCCAGAGGCTTTATCTTGATCAACGGGTGTTTAGACACCCGATAAAATATGCCATCAAGAGCAATACATCACGTGGATGCGATAGCCGTTTTCAGATGTTATGACTTAGAAGCGGTAGCGATATATTCGCCATTTTCAAACGTATCGCGCATACCAAGACTTGATTAACAAGGTTACTTTTTCCTCATGAACTCAAAATAAAAGCTCTCCACCGAATTGGAGAGCGTTTGATATTTCGTAGATAAGCATCAAAAAATTCCATAAGCCATGTTTTGTTCCTGAGTACTCAAACAGCTTGCGCCTCGTACGATCAGGTGGTAACCATCTATCTACAGAGCATACTCTGTCCCTCTATCCGTTCAATTCCTTCAAGAGAGTGCCCCTACCATAATTTGGGTTTCTCACTCGTGGGGTTTACCTCGTTCCACCTTGCATGTTTCCAAGCAAGCTTCGTCACTGTGGCACTTTCAGGAAGTGTCAACCATATCCTAGGACTTAGGTTTTCCTTCCGCCGTCAGCTTGAACAGCTGCCTTACCTTATTTTTTCAGTAAGCACGAACACTACGGACATCTCAGAACCGTGTGAGCATGGACTTTCCTCTACGACGTCTAGCGCCGCAGCGATTACCAGAATTTCATGATGATACGAAAGATTATACTAGAGTTTTATGTTAAATACAATATAATTAATAAAAAATTATTCGTATAGCTTGCTGCCAAATACATGCTTTTCCAAATTAGAAAGACGTTTTAAAATATCAAAATTAGTTGTACCAGCAGCTGCTGATGCAACTGGTTGTCTCTTTGGGGTACTATCAATTTCTTCTTTTAACTGTCTATTTTCTTCACGTAGTTGGGCCACCGCTTTTTCAAACGTTTCATAATCTTGAATAATTTCATCAAGAAAAGAATCTACTTCTTCTACATTGTAGCCTTTAAAGTTCTTTTTAAATTCCTTTTCAAGGATCATTTTTGACGTTAATTTAATGTCCATTCACATCGCCCTTCCTCACACTACATACACGAATACATTATAGCATACTTCATCACATTATATCGTCTGAAAACACCAATTGTAAGGCTAAACTTGTCGTTTCTTGCGCTTCCCCAGGAAATTATTTCTTATTTCCTAATCTGTGTAATCGCTTTTCCCACGAAATTTCCCATTTTTGTTTTTGTTCTATTCTCCATTGCTCATGATTTTGAATAAGACGTATGCCTTCTTGCGTATAATAAAGGGCCTGGTCATAGTCTTTCATTTGATGCTCATAAAGTATGGCTAACTGCTCAAGGGCATGTAACTTTGTCCTTGGTTCAACAAAATGGAGAGAGGCTACAAATGAGTCAATAGCTTCATTATAACGTTTTCCCTTTTTATGCTGTAACGCTAAATAATATTGAGCATTCCCCGCTTCTAGTGCATCAAATTGCATTGTCACCTTTTCTAAAACCCTTACGCTTTGTGTGCTTTCTTTTAAATCGCCATACCATTTCCCAATATTGGTGAAGGTTTTTGCTGATTCCTCATGGTCCTCTTCAAACAATAATTGCGTTGAATGACTATAAAGTGTGATGAGGGACAGTAAATCCCACTCATTATGAAGCAGCACCTTCATAAGAGCGTCAGGTATGCCACTTTTCACAGCATCTAAATAAATAATTGGTGCAAGATGGCCTGGAATATCTCCTATACGAGAAAAACCAAGTTTCTCTTCCTCCACAGATTTTAATTTTAAGCGCTCCATATCATTTTTCCATAAACGCTTCGAACTATGCAACAAATCAATCTGTCGCTGCGCTCGTAATTTTGGTAATGTTTTTTGATGGAGCGTCCATCTCGTTTCAAGTTGCGGCCAATCAAAGCTTTTCCCATTGTAGGTAATCACAGTCGCTGATTTTTGCCAAAGCTTTGATTCAAACAAGAAAGCTGCCTCATGTGCAGGATCTGCAAGAATATATTGAGTCAATTTAAAACATTCTTCGCCTACCTCTAAAAACCCAAGCAAAAAAATATGCGTACCAACACCTTTTAAGCCCGTCGTTTCCGTATCAAAAAATAATACAGGCTCCTGTAAATCAAGTGCATAAGGATGGTCAAACTCGGCACCCTGCCATTTTTTCAAGGCATCAAAGAATGACTGTAGCTGATAATGACCATGCTGATAAGAAAACGGATACTGCACATGGCGCTTAAACACAATCCCAAAATCATTTTCTACAACCGTAAGCCCCGCCTTTTCCCAGCGCTCGGTATAGCTCGGCTTAGTTGGCTTTTGATAAGCTGGTTCTTCTACCTTTTGTTGAGCTGCTGTTGGTTTTTTACCAAGCATTTTTTTCATTTGTAGTATTTTATTTTCGTAAGACATGCATTTCACTCATTTTCTGCTTATAGTATAAGACTCTCTTGCAAGATTACCATGATTATTAGACTCATTCAAAGTCATTTCGTCTAGTTTTTCAAACTGACGAGCAGAAGTTAACCTAAAACTATCACGACCTATAGCATACTATCCACAGAATTAAGATAAAAAAACTCAATGGAAAAAGCCCACTGAGTTTCTATCTGTATCACATTCAATGAAATATATATGTTTCAATTTGCTGTAACCAATCTGATACGCTTTCATGCAGGTTATCTTCTGTATGGCATTCTACATTATTGAGGATAATAATGGTGTAATTAGTCTCTATATAACGGCATAACATCGTGGTATAACCTGGCCAACCACCACTATGGAATACCTTTTTCCCTGTTTTTGGTGATTGATCAATGAACCAACCAAAGCCACATGGTGTCTTTTGACCATCCTTTGTCACAATTGAGGACAGAGCCAATTCAAGAGATGATGCACAAAGCAAATCCCCCCTTTTTAGTGCTCTATCCAACGAAAGTAAGTCCATTATGGTTGAATGAATCATTCCATCTCCTTGGATTCCGTCTAAATAGTTCACAAACTCATAACCTGGAAGGTCGTCAGGCAAGGAGATTAATGCACTATTCTCATCACGGATATAGCCAAAAGCAAAATCCTCAACATCTTCAGGATGATACCTGCGATTCATGACCCTTGTTCGTTGCATTGCTGACGGTTTAAATATATGCTGTAACATGAACATGGCATAGGACATATCTGATACTTTTTCAATTATCATTGCCAGGCAAACATAACCTGTATTACTATATTGATACTTTTCACCTGAGTCAAAATAGAGCGGTGGTCTATGTTCCGTTAGTAAACGTAGTACATCTCTATTCGTCGCAATACAATGATGATCCCAGTGGCTTTCGAATAATTCCATATAATCTGGCAATCCAGATGTATGTGTTAATGCATGTCGTAAAGTAATGGTTTCGTATGGAAATGAGGGAATCCATTTCTTGATAGCGTCATCATAATTAAGTTTCCCTTGTTCCTCGAGAATCATAATGCCCATGGCTGTCATAGGCTTCGTTACTGAAGCTAACTCAAATAAGGAATTTTCGGAAAGCTTCTTGCCACTATGGTAATTTGATAAGCCAAAAGTACCTATATAAATAGGTTTACCTTCCTTCGCTACTAAAATATTGCCTGAGAAAAGCCCTTGTTCAAATTTTGACATAAATAGTTGATTAAGTTCCTCTGATAATTTCACACAATCGCTCCTTATCACCTTTACGTATTTTAGTTACTTAATGCTTCCATAGTTGCTTCTAAAATACGAATTCGACCATTCAATGTCCCTCCACCCATTACCAATGGATCTACGGCATTAATAAAAACTTGATTGCTTTCGACTGCCTTTAATCCTTTCCAAACTGGGCTTTGTTGAAGCTCCTCAAGTATACTTCCATCCAAATCATTTTCATAAAGATCATACTGAATAAAAATATAATCTGGATTGGCTTGATAGAGGCCCTCCAAAGTAATAACGGTTTGCTGATTCACCTTGTTAATAGCTTCTGGCACAGGGAGATTCAATTCACCGTATAGTACATCATTGAGAAATACGTCTTTAGGGTAAATCATCATTTCGCCACCTCGAATACGTATGGCTACTATATCCTTGTCTTGGAATGAATCGAGATAATGGATAGCATTTTGCTTATCCTGATGGTATTTATCAATAAGTGTTTTTGCTTTTTCAGCCTTTCCAGTAATCTCAGCTAGCATTTCAAGATTCTCCTGCCAATCTGGTCCATAATGAGAAGTTGGAATTACTGGTGCGATTTTCTCTAACTGTTCTAAAACTTTTGGATCTTCCATATCTGTACTGATAATTAAATCTGGTGCAAGTTGCAAAACGTACTCCAAACTGTCCCCACTCGTTGTTAATAAAGGAATTGTATTCGCCGTAACGTCGCCAAAAAAACTGGGGAATGGCTCCTCATCACTACCAATTGCACTTGCTGCATAGGGTTCTATGCCCAAAATCACAGCATCCTCAATGGATTCAAAGGCATTTAAAAAGAGAATTTTCTCTGGTTTTACTGGAACGCTGTAATGATTATTTAAATAAGTAATTTTTGTTGTCTGTTCTTCACTTTCCTTTTTTTGCAAGACAGATGATGTTGATTCTTCCTTATCTTTTGTACATGCAGATAAAGTTAAAGTTAATACTATGATGCTTAAAATGACCATAGTTTTTTTCATCAAGAACGCCTCCTTTTACGCTAATCTCAATTGAGAATGAAAACTATTATCAATAATAAACAAGCGTTCTTTTGGCGTCCATGTAGAAAAGGCGGATTTTATAATGAACTATCTGCGGTTAACAATTGCATGACTTCTTTTACAATCAGTAAATGTGGCAACGGAGCATAGTCGCGCCATGGAAAATGAGTAAGTGTATAGATGGAATCATTTCGCACTGATTTCAATTCAAGCCACAGCTCATCTGATTGAAGCTCGTCCCATTTCATCATCGATTCTTCGTCTTCATAAACAAGTACCATGATGAAATCTGGATTCATTTCAGATAATTGCCCAATTGTAATAGGTTCTTGTGTGTCAGAGATCATCACATTTAGTCCTAGGTCCTCCAGCAAAACTTCTTGAATACTTCTATCCTGATACAGATAGCATTCATCCTCTCTCACTAACAAAAATAACATACTTCGCTCATGGCAAATGTACGCTAAGCTAGCAACCGCCTCTTGTACAGTTTGTTCGTATTCTATAAGCCATTTCCTTGCTTCCATCTCTGCATCTAGGATTTTTGCAACCTCTAGCAACTGTTCACGCCATGATAAACTGCTCCACGCAAGTCGATAAACATGGCCTCTCTTTTGTAATATCGTCAACTGCTCATCCGTCACATTATCTAAGCAAAATATATAATCATATTGCAGATTTTCTTGTAGAAGTAACGCCATATTTTCATTTAAAACGGCTGGCGTTCTGCCCACAGCTAGCTGAATAGGTACATGATTGCCAAAAGTCTTATAGTAATGAAATCGCCATGTTGGATGGAGCGGTGCTGCAATGGGGATATAATGTAGTGGTGCAAGCAAGCCAAAAAAGGAACTATCTAAAACAGCGATGTTTTTTCTACGACTTTTCATAAATAGAGAGGGAGACATACCCATTTGTTGTTTGAATCGACGACTGAAGTAAAACTCGTCTTTATACCCAACCTCACTTGCAATTTCTCGAAGGGTTTTACCTCCTTTTATTAAAAGCCATTTAGACGCTTCCATTCTTATATTCATTAAATACTGGATGGCACTAATACCAAACTGTTTTCGAAATAGTTCCATATAATATTTTGCACTTATATTCATCATTTGGGCTAAATCTTTCACTTGAATGGCTTCTTGAAAATGATACTCCATATGTTGTTTTGTTTTTTCTAACATATGTTGCAAGTCTCTATTAGAGGTTTTACGATGCTGAGTGATGGTATGTAAAAGCAAGTAAAAATGTGCTTGGCTTAATAAAATGTCCTCTTTGATAGGACTCTCAACCAATGCCATTAGACTGTTACAAAGACGGATGATTTCTTCTGTTTGTTCAAGATTTATCTCTTCTCCTCTATCAGTCTTCGCCTCCATCTGTGGGAGAGCATTAAAGGTAATAAGGTAAACTGTAGTTAACTTCTCTAAATCCACCTTTAAGATAAGCTCGCTCTGAGCAGGGCAAAGGTAGACACTATCTTTAAGCAGCCTGTGTTGGTGATTTCCAAAAGTCAAATTAGCAGTCCCCTTTGTGGTAAACAGTAAGCAATGGCTCTCAAGTCTTTGTTGATAATGCCGTTTCGTCTTGCTTGATAAAATTTTAATATCAAGAAAATGAAAAAGAAAATGTGTCATTTGGTCGAATAGCAAATCGACTTCCTCCTTCCCACAAGCATAGTAGGTAACCCTCGTTTTAACAAATAAGATGATACTATTTATAAAATATAAAAGGGCTTGAGGAACGAACTTGCTTATTCCCTAAGCCCTTTTTATTTAATTTAATATTCGAAGAAGATCTATCACTCTTTTCTTCCCTTGCTCTAAACTATCTTGCGCCCCAATACAAGACGGACAACCTGATTCACAAGGACAGCTCGATACATGTTGTAGCGTTTTGTTTAACAGTTCTTCCCATAGTGCAAATACTCTCTCACTTAAACCGATCCCACCTGGATACTTATCATAAACAAAGAACGTTGGTAACTCATTGTGTGATGCCTTTACTTGCGGCACAACTGCTACATCACTACTATCACACTGGATAAAAATCGGGATAAAAGCATTCATCGCATAAGCAGCTCCTACCATAGCATCCGTTAATTCTGCCTCTGACCATTGAGACACCCTATTGAACGAAAGCCACGAAGCACTTGTATGCATTTCATCTGGCGGGAGGTGGATAGGCCCTGAACCGATATTGTCATGTGTGCCGAAGCGGATTTTCTTAAAGATCGTTGCTTGTGCGACTAAGCCAACATCGCCAAAGCTAATCGTACCGCCTCCATAGGGACGGCTACGATCCTCCTCTAGCACCTTCATTTCGACTGCTAGATTGGCATCTGTATAGTAATCCACATCTACTTCACGGACAAAGGCTTTCTTTTCTTCCCAATCGAGCTTCTCCACTTGAAATTGAATACCTTGGTGTAGGTAAATGGCTTCTTCATGTAAAAGGGTCATGGCACTATGACGATCCATTTCTCCAATCACCTTTGTCTGTGCAGGGACGGACAGATCAATTATGACCACATTTTCCTGTGACGCAGAGCGCAGGCTAATATCATGCGCAGGGAAACGATCACTCATCCAATGCCATTTGTCACTCGTCTTAAAGACAACCCCTTCCTCCGCCAAGTAATCCAACAATTCCTGTATGTCATATTCTCCATACGAATCGCCTGTTGAAAAGGGTAGCTCGAAGGCGGCACATTTCAAATGATCCATTAAAATCAACATATTTTCTGGATAGATACGCGCTTCCTCTGGCGTACTACCGAGCAAAAACAAAGGATGATTGACCACATACTGATCCAATGCAGAAGATTGTGCAACATATATAATCAATGCCTCATCCTGACGTCTTCCCGCACGTCCTGCTTGCTGCCAAGCACTTGCAATATTTCCCGGGTAACCTGTCATAATACAAGCTTGTAATTGACCGATATCAACACCTAGTTCTAATGCATTGGTGCTAACCACTGTTTGAATCGTACCCTCACGCAAGCCTTTTTCGATGACACGTCGCTCAGAGGGCAAGTATCCACCTCGATAGCCACGCACAGATTCATCGAGTAGCTTATTGCGAGTGAGCTCCTTTAAGTACGTGACAATCATCTCGACTCGTACTCGACTTTTGGCAAAAATGATGGATTGAATGCCAGCTATGTACAACCTTTTGGCTAAATCACTAACCTCTAACACGGCACTTCTACGCACCCCAAATGTTTTATGAATAATTGGTGGGTTATAAAAAAGGAAGGTTTTTTTGCCAACAGGTGCGCCTGAATCAGCAATTAGTGCATGTGATTCATTCGTCAGAAGCTCAGCAAGTTCTTTCGGGTTTTTAATGGTAGCTGATGTACAAATAAACACCGGCTTACTACCATAAAACTCACAAATACGCTTTAGTCTTCGAATAACGTGGGCAACATGCGAACCAAATACCCCTTTATATGTATGCAATTCATCAATAACGATATACTGCAAATTTTCAAAGAGTGAGACCCATTTAGTATGATGTGGCAAAATTCCGGAATGCAGCATATCGGGGTTCGTCATAACGATATGCCCTGCCTTTCGAACTTTTTGGCGAATGCCTGGCGCCGTATCTCCATCATACGTATAACTTAAAATTTCCTCGCCACTTTGCTCAATGAGTTCATTTAAATCATTTTTTTGATCCTGTGCTAATGCCTTTGTTGGAAATAAATAAATGGCCCGCGCATTTTTATCTTCTATTATTTTTTGCAGCACTGGTAGATGATAGCAATAGGATTTACCCGAAGCAGTTGGCGTAACCGCTGTAAAAGATGTACCATGCTGCGCCAAATCAAAGGCTTCTCGCTGGTGTGTATATAGTTGCTCGATACCCCTTGCCTGTAGTGCTTTCACTAGGGATGGGTGTAAATTTCCTGGGAAAGGTGCATATTTGGCTGGTCGACTTTCTAGTGTTTGCCAATGTAAAATACGCTCTTTTAATTCTTCATCGTATCTCCATTCCTGTAAAAGCTCACTAATCGTTCGTTTCTTCGATAGCATTCGATTCCTCCTCCTTTAGTAATCGTTCAAAGGTTTTTAAAGTATAGGAGGTAGAATGGGTCGCATCTAAAAAACGTTTTTTACTAGTTTCTTTATAAAAAGATTGCACAACAAATTGCTCCATCGATTCTACCACTGAAGCAATTTGCTGCGTATGCATATATTTCGGTTTATTTTTTTGAATCCATGTATTGGCCTCTTGCTGCCATTCCTTCAATAGTTGATGAATTTCATCAGCGTGTGGTTTCACCTCTTGGAAAAAATCAGGTGTCCGATCTTCCTCACGCATTTGCCAGAATCGTAAAACACATTGTTCACATTCATCTATTAATTGGGATGTTTGCTGAATCACTAACAATTTTGCACCTCATCTCTCATCAATTACGCATAAGCAAATATATTTCGTAGTCACTGCATATACATGGTGAGTATATTTTGTCCAACAAAGCAACTATGGAAATATCACGCTCTTGATCTTTATTCACCGCTATTTCATGGTAAATAATGTATCAATTTTAATGCTATTGTGTTAGTTCAATTGCTTATGAGATAAGTGTACCAAAGTCTATCATTTTTCACTACTAATAGGCGAACAAGCATTCTTTACTTGCCAGTTCTTTTCTGCTAAGCTTACTTTCTGGCTAACCGCTTGAAGCTGCATAAAAAAGTGCAAACTATGTGCATTGTTTTCCAGGGACACTCTCGTGAAAAGTAATTGATTGACCAGATCTAACTGCGCAACTAATTGTTCTAACTTGTTCAATATAACGCCTCCTTTGCTTTACTTTAGTATTCCTCGTATGTATAGAATTACCTTCAAGCGTGACAAAATAAGCGTAAGTTAGCTGAAAGAAGAAGATTTTCGATAAATTTTTAAAAATGAACCTTCAACCTAAAAAAACGTCTTCTATGAAAGATCTGAAAGGGACATATTTTCAGCCAATTCATGACTAAAATTAATCAGTTATTTTGACGATTCGAGTAAAATAGAAGCTAGTGATTTTTCGACGTAATTTGTTTCTACTTCCCATCTGTTCTCTACGATTCTATTAGCAATAACATGACTGATGGAGGTAGAGAATAGCCGCTAAAACATGGTAAACTAGTGTATAGAAAAGCAGTATGATAAAGGGTGAGTTGAATGACAATTCGTTATCCAAACGGAAAATTGTATACGCCGAATGTGTCTGTACAGAAAACAGAAAAAAAAAGGAATAGCAAAGATTTGTCTTTTAGTAATCGTGGCAAGACTCTAGAAGATGAAATTAATGAAGCAAACGACTATTATATAAAAAGGCGACTTGCTATCATTCATAAGAAACCTGTTCCTGTGCAAATCGTCAAAGTAGAGTACCCTTCACGAAGTGCTGCTGTTATTCGTGAAGCATATTTTCGAACACCCTCTACAACCGACTACAATGGTGTTTGGAATGGGCATTATATAGATTTTGATGCAAAGGAAACGGCTTCCAAAACGAGCTTCCCCTTAAAAAATATTCATGAGCATCAAATGATCCATATGCAGCAAGTGACGGAACAAAATGGTATGGCTTTTATTATCGTTCGCTTTTCTGCCTTTGAACGATATTTTATTGTGCCCTACGAAGTTTTACAAAAGGCCTGGCAAGCAATGGAGAATGGCGATCGTAAATCGATACCCTTTTCAACGATTGAAGAAGAGGCATATGAAATTCCTACAAGTTATTATCCACGTATCGATTACTTACCCATTATCCAACAATGGATCGATGCAACATGCTTCAGGTCTGAAAGTGAGGAGAAATAAGAATGACTGAACGTCGTCGAACACGTGGAGAGCACCAAAAAGCTCTCGCTGAAAAAAATAAAAAAGGTAAGAAAAAAACAACATCATCTTCACCTGCTAAGACGTGGTTTAAACGTATTTTCTTAACACTCTTAGCAATCGGTGTGGCGGGCTTCATTGGAGGCGCTGGATTGTTTGCCTACTATGCAAGCACAGCTCCAGAGCTTGATGAAGAATTATTAAAGGACCCTGTTTCTTCAGAGTTCTACGATAAAAACGGTGAACTATTTGCTACAATCGGTGCTGAAAACCGTAAATATATAAAGTATGAAGATATACCTGAAGATATGGTCAATGCTATTCTCGCAACGGAAGATGTGCGCTTTTTTGAGCACCACGGCATGGACTTTTATCGTCTAGGCGGTGCTATTTTGGCAAACTTCCGTGATGGCTTTGGTGCACAAGGTGCGTCTACCCTGACACAGCAAGTTGTCAAAAACTCATTTTTACAAAACGAGAAAAAACTAAAGCGTAAGGCACAAGAAGCTTGGCTAGCCTTCCAACTAGAACGTAAGTATTCAAAAGAAGAGATTTTTGAAATGTACTTCAATAAAATGCTCATGTCGGGTCGTATTTACGGGTTCGGAACAGCAGCACAATATTTCTATGGTAAAGAATTAAAAGATTTAACATTAGATGAAGAAGCATTATTAGCAGGATTAGTCCAACGACCAAATGCTTATAATCCATTAAAAAACCCTGAGCTTGCAAAAAAACGTCGTAATACGGTTTTAGGCTTAATGCATCAACATGGAAAAATTACAAAAGCTGAGATGGAAGAAGCAAAACAAATGGAAGTCCAATCAGGTCTAGCGGATGATGCAACACGTCAATCATTTGCAGGTTCGAAATATGATGCCTTCCTCGATATTGTGATTAATGAATTGGAAAATAATGGTGATGGAACAGCGATGGCAGAAGGAATTAAAGTTTATACAACACTTGATCCGAATGCCCAACAAGTTGTAGAAAACGTAATGAACGACGACAGTAATTTCCCTACTGAAGAAATTCAGTCAGGTG
This sequence comes from Lysinibacillus sp. FSL L8-0126, assembly GCF_038630385.1. NCBI lineage: Bacteria > Bacillati > Bacillota > Bacilli > Caryophanales > Bacillaceae > Lysinibacillus > Lysinibacillus sp. FSL L8-0126. The sequence goes on from NZ_CP152028.1 coordinate 4,550,775, forward strand.
TAGCTGTCATCGATACAAAGACTGGTGCCATTCAAGCCGTTGGTGGTGGTCGTCATTACGGTGCTGAGCGTGGTTTCAACTATGCAGATGACCTAACAAAAAATCAACCTGGTTCCACAATGAAACCATTAGTTGACTACGGTCCAGCAATTGAATATTTAAAATGGTCTACAGGTCAAACACTTGTCGATGAACCAATGAACTATACAAATTCAAAACAAACAATCACGAACTGGGATGGCAGATATATGGGGGCCATGACGGCACGTAAAGCGTTATATGCATCACGTAACGTACCAGCTGTCAAAGCATTACAAGAGGTTGGTACTGACAAAGCAAAAGAATTTGTAGGGCGTTTAGGAATTGAAACGGAAAATCTATATGAGTCAGATGCGATTGGTGGAGGTGCCATTACAATCTCCCCTATCCAAATGGCTGCTTCCTATGCTGCTTTCGGCAATAACGGGGTCTATACAGATCCACATGCCATTACAAAAATCGTCTACCGTGACGGTAAAACATCTAAAAATTACACACCTGAGCCTAAAGTGGCTATGAGCGATTACACAGCTTATATGGTGACAGATATGCTACGTGATGTCGTTGGCAATAAACCAGATGCATCTGGTACTGCTGCCAATGTACCTGGCTTAGATATCGCAGGTAAAACAGGTACAACCAACTACTCAGCAGAAGATTTTAGCAAATATAATTTACCAAATACAAGTGTACCAGACTCATGGTTTGCGGGTTACACAACAAACTACTCCATTGCTATCTGGAGTGGTTATGAAAAACACTTTGATCCAATTACAACGTGGGAAGAACGTCGATTACCACAAAATTTATTTAAATCAATTATGCAAGATATTTCATCAAATGTTGAAAATACAAGCTTTAAAAAGCCAAATACCGTTGTAGAAGCAACGATTGAAGTCGGCTCTAAACCACTTAAATTAGCAAGTGATTATACACCTAGCGAACTACGTCAAACAGAACTATTCGTTCGTGGTACTGAACCAACAGAGGTGTCGAGTGTGTACGAGGCTCCAGAATTATCTACACCTTACAATGTATCAGCAAGCCTAGATTTAGGAGCACAGTCTATTAATATCTCTTGGGAACATGATGCGATCCTAGATCCAAAAACAGATGAACCATTACCAACTTCATTTGAAGTAACTGCCAAACGTGATGGCGGAGAATCAATAACGCTTGGTACAACAGACAGCAAAGGCTTAACTGTTGGCAACACGCTTGAAGATGGTAATTACACAATCTCTGTCGTAGCCATTGTAGATGGCACACGCAGTGAACCTGGCACAACTACCTTCCAAATCACAAGTACGCCTGAGGAAGATTTAGAAACAGAAGACCCAGATGAGCCAGAAATCGATTTACCAACAGATCCTGGTCAAGAAGACAATGACAACGGGAATGACGACAATGGCAATAGCAACAATAATAATGGCAATGGGCAAGGTAATAACGGTAACGGTAGCAACAGTGGTAACAATGATGGCAATCAACAGCCAACCCCTCCTACCGAACCAACCAACCCAATAGAAGAAGACCAAAGCTCAGAATAAACACAAAGCCGAGAAGCAGCAATTTGCTTCTCGGCTTTTTAAATTCGTTCTTAACACTTTGTTGCACTTTATTAGTGCTCTATCGATCAATTCTGGCGCTCTATCCATCACTTTGCTCATTCTATCCGCTACTTTTGACTTTCTATCCACCACTTCTTGCACTTTATCCGCTACTTGGCACTCTATCCATCACTTTGCTCATTCTATCCGTTACTTTTGGCTTTCTATCCATCACTTTGCTCATTCTATCCGTTACTTTTGGCTTTCTATCCACCACTTCTTGCACTTTATCCGCATCTTGGTGGTCTATCGACTCCTAGCTTTTGCTAGCTTGAATTCGCAATCGAGCTGTGCGCTTTTTGGTTTCTTTGAATAATTCATCTAGCTGACGGTAGCATGCGTATTGGCCTGGCTTGGCTTTAATAAAGGAAAGTCTTTCAACACCATTGATCGGTAGCACCTCATCGCCTGCTGCCTGTACAAGTTGTTCAAATAGCTCGATGGCTTGTTCCATTAGCCCTTTAGCTGTACCGTTTCTCGCATCGTGGGCTGTATGGATCGCTGCTTGCAAGGTTGACCATTGAGCAAACCATGCATCTACTTTATCTTTTGCGATAGCCTCATTGTTCACGCTTCCTTCACCAAGCCTTTCTTTAAGCGTTTTTGACCTTCACGACAATCAGCGAGTAAAGGGCAGGCATGACACCCAGGATTTTGTGCCTTGCAATGATAACGTCCAAAGAAAATTAACTGGTGATGTGTTTTCGACCATTTGTCCATAGGTGTTTTTTTCATAATCGTTTCTTCTACTTCAAGCACCGAATCTTTCCATCGACAGAGCCCTAGCCGTTTTGAAACTCGCTCCACATGCGTATCTACTGCAAGTGCTGGAATATCAAAGGCAACGGAAAGCACGACATTGGCTGTTTTTCGCCCTACGCCTGGTAATGTCACAAGTGCTTCACGTGTTGCAGGTATTTCACCACCATACTCAGTGAGCAATCGTTGACATAATGCCTGAATGTTCTTTGCCTTATTACGATAAAGACCGATAGAACGAATATCCTGCTGTAACTCCTCTAAGGATACCGCTAAATAATCTTCTGGCGTTTTATATTTTTGAAATAATGTTTTCGTTACTTTATTGACTAGTACATCTGTACATTGTGCGGATAATAATGTAGCAATCGTCAGCTCAAAGGCATTGTCATGCACGAGCTCACAATGTGCATCTGGAAACATTCGATCCATCTCTTCTAGACAATGCTCCCACTGTTTTTTTGTTAACAAACCAGATGCCCCCCTATTCTCTTTCCTCTAACCAATTATAAAATGGTACTTTATTCGTTGGTTGCGTTGTTTCTTGTTGAGCTGTCCGCCCTGGTGCTCTGTTAAATGTCTGTTTCTCACGGAACTGCTCGCTTTGCTTTTGTGCGGCTTGTGGTGTCGTAATATTTTTCTTTTTCCACTCTAATAAAATGCGATCAATATAACGAATACTCAGTTTCCCAGCAAAGACAGCCTCCTTTAGTGCTTCCTTAATGAGTGCTGGACTATGCTTGTCCTCATCAAGCCAACATCCTATTTTTTCAAGCTCTAAAGGAGATAAAAGACGCCCCATTTCCTCTTCAAATAGACGGAATAGCTCGCCTTCTTCTTGTCGAAGTGTCACTGCCGTTTTTTGCTGCTCTTTCATATCCATCATCTGCACAATGCGCTCCCATAGTGGGTACACGGAATATTTTTCATATAGCTTGCCTCCCGCATCAACATCGCGTGAAATTTCAAGAAAACCTTTTTGCATTAAGCGTTGTAAACGTGATGTGATGTCATGGTCAGACATTGTGAGGCGATTTTTGAGATCATTAGGTGTTGGGAAATCATTCCCTTCCATATGAAAGGCTAATAAGTGCATGACAATGAGTGCCTCTTCATCTTCCATATTTAACTCCTTATAAAACTGAAAAAAAAGCTGAGGAATGGGAATCATTCTCTGCTCAGTCCATGTACGGAGTCGATGATTATTTACGTTCATGTTTCTCCAGACTCCTTCTTTAGTAAGTAGAAAAGCCGCGTAGATATTTCACTACGCGACTTTTAAATTGATTAGCTTATGGATATAAGCGGTTCAGTAAACGTGGGAATGGAATCGTTTCACGGATATGCTCTGTGCCAGAAATCCATGCTACAGTTCGCTCTAATCCAAGACCAAAGCCTGAATGTGGGACAGAACCATGTTTGCGAAGCTCTAAATACCATGCATAAGCATCTAATGATAGATTATGCTCTTCCAAACGTGATTTTAATAATTCATAGTCATGAATACGCTCAGAACCACCAATAATTTCACCGTAACCCTCTGGTGCGATTAAATCAGCACATAAGACAACATCATCACGCTCTGGATGTGGTTGCATATAGAATGGTTTAATGCCTACTGGGTAACAAGTAATAAATACTGGTTTGTCAAATGAATTCGCAATAGCTGTTTCATGTGGCGCACCAAAATCATTGCCCCATTCGATATCGTCGAAGCCTTGTTCATGTAAAAGCTTGATCGCATCATCATACGAAATACGAGGGAATGGCGCTTTGATGTTTTCAAGTGTCGATGTATCACGGCCAAGTCGCTCTAATTCTAATTTGCAGTTTGCCAGTACGGATTGTACGATGTGCGCTACATATTGCTCTTGTACTTCTAAGTTTTCTTCAAATTCTACAAATGCCATCTCAGGCTCAATCATCCAAAACTCGATTAGGTGACGACGTGTTTTAGATTTTTCAGCACGGAAAGTTGGACCGAATGAGAATACTTTTCCTAACGCCATTGCAGCCGCTTCCATGTAAAGCTGACCAGATTGAGATAGATAAGCATCTTCATCAAAATATTTTGTATGGAATAGCTCTGAAGTACCTTCAGGTGCAGATCCTGTTAAAATTGGTGGGTCCATTTTTGTAAAACCATTATTGTTGAAAAATTCATATGTGGCACGAATAATTTCGTTACGGATTTTCATAATGGCATGCTGTTTACGAGAGCGTAGCCATAAATGACGGTTATCCATTAAAAATTCAGGACCATGTTCTTTTGGTGTAATTGGGAAATCTGTTGCTGCATGTAGTACCTCAATACCTGTTACAGCAAGCTCACAGCCAAAGCTTGAGCGTTCGTCAGCTTTCACTTCGCCCGTAACGTACATAGACGTTTCTTGCGTCATTCCTTTTGCCGTAGCAAAAATTTCTTCGCCTACTTCTTCTTTCACGACAACGCCCTGTACAAAGCCAGAACCATCACGTAGCTGTAAGAACGCGATTTTTCCGCTTGAACGTTTGTTAGCTAACCAAACGCCAATTTTGACTGTTTCACCGATATGCTGTGGCATATCTTTAATCATAATTTTTTTCATAGAAATCCTCCAAAGTCGACTAGAGGGATTAGTCTTGCCATTTTGATTTTACAAATGCATCAATACGACGGACTGCCTCTTCTAATAATTCTAAAGATGTAGCATAGGATAATCGCATTGTAGTTGGTGCACCAAAGCCAGAGCCTGGGATCACTGCTACGTTTGCTTCTGTTAAAATATCCGCAGCGAATGTATCTACTGAATCATAGCCAGTGTGAGCCATAGCTTCTGCTACGTCTGGTAATAAGTAGAATGCACCCTGTGGTTTTAAGACATGGAAGCCAGGAATTGCACTTAACTGTGGATAAATTTTTTCAAGACGAGATTCAAATGCTTGACGCATTTCTTCTACTGCGTCCTGAGGGCCATTATACGCCTCCACAGTTGCATATTGTGCTGTTGTTGTCGCATTTGATGTTGAATGTGATGCAAGGTCAGTCATTGCTTTAACAATGTCTGCGTCACCTGCAGCATACCCAATACGCCAGCCTGTCATAGAGTGAGATTTTGCCACACCATTTACAACGATTGTACGTGCTTTCACTGCATCAGAAAGTTGTGCAATTGAAAAATGCTCAATACCATTGTATACAAGCTTTTCATAAATTTCATCTGACACGATTAAAATATCTTTTTCTTCTGCAACAGCTGCAAGCTCTGCTAGCTCCTCACGAGAATAAATCATGCCTGATGGGTTGCTAGGTGAATTGATAATAACAGCTTTCGTTTTATCTGTCACAGCTGCTCTTAGTTGATCCGCTGTAATTTTATAGCTTTGTTCACGTGTACCTTCAACATATACAGGTACGCCACCAGCTAATTTCACTTGTTCTGGATAAGACACCCAATAAGGAATTGGAATGATAACCTCATCGCCCTCGTTTAAAATAACTTGGAATAGCGTATATAAAATATGCTTTGCCCCTACGCCGACAATGACTTCATTTGATTGATAGGCAAGATTATTATCGCGTTGAAGCTTATCAATAATAGCTTTTTTCAAAACTGGAAGTCCGCCAGCAGGTGTATATTTTGTTAATCCTTTTTCCATTGAATCAATGGCTGCATTTAAAATATTTTGAGGTGTGTTAAAGTCTGGTTCACCAGCCCCAAGACCAATAACATCAATACCTTGCTCTTTCAATGCTTTTGCTTTCGCAGTAATAGCTAATGTTGAAGATGGTGTTAAAGTTTTTACACGTGTTGCTAATAAATTTTTCATCCGGGATCTACTCCTCTTATAAATTCGTAATGCGCTTCCACCAGTCGCCATCCTTAAACATGATATAGACATAGTTTAGCTGATCATGGTTGTTTAGATAGGTAATCTCCCAAACAGCGCCAGGTTCCTCATAACCTAATTTCATGTGGAGGACTTTTTGTACATTTCCTTCATTTTTAAAAACCGATAATGCTTGCTTTTCCGTAATACCATCTTCTAATAACACTTCCTGAATGGAATCCTCATCTAGATTCGTTGGAACAAAGACAGCTTTTTTATCACCGTATTCGTCTACCCCGAACACAGTAACATACGAATGTTTGCCATTATATGTGTAGGACTCCGAGACAATTGCGAGGGCTTTGGCATCGAGTGCCAACTGTTCAGCCTTCTCTTCAATTGAACGGAACGGAGCCTCGGCTTTCCAGAGTACTAAAATGCTAATGACAAGTGACAATGAAACAATAAAGACAGAAATGAAAATTAACCAGTTTTTCATCTATTCACCTTATGTTTCCTATTGAGCTGTTTTGGCATAACACATAGCTGAAGCTTGTGTATGTCTATCACTGTATAACCATTCATTTTGCTTTCCATTTTGTCAACCTGCTTTCTTTCCTCATACCACAACATTATACAACAATTTTGTACTGTCGTGTTTCCTAATTTCATATATTGTACGTTGCTAGAATAACGTTTTCAAATGATTGGTATAGCAAATTTAATTCCATTGAAAAATTCCTATTCAACCAAGTAAATAGGAATGCGTAAATTTATGATAGTTCGCACAGAACATAGCTGGCACGGCCATTATCTTTCGCTTCGTACAAACAGCTATCTGCTCGCTCAAATAACTCTTTATACTGATAATTTTGCTGATTGTTGACACAAGCACCCATACTCACCTTTAACGGATAGCTTTGATGCTCTTGTTCTAGCTTTAAAGTGAGTAAATAAGCATGCGTGTTGTTGACAAGTGTTTTGATATAGTCCTTTTGTTGATGCTTGATACAAAGGATAAATTCATCTCCGCCATACCGAATAATTTTCACATCTTCCTTATGTAAAAAGTTCTTCAAGCCCTTGGCTAAAAGCTGTAAAGCCATATCCCCAAACAGATGACCATGCATATCATTAAACAATTTAAAATGATCAATATCTAGTACCGTAATACACACATATGATTGCGTCATTTCGGCTATGTTTAACCATTCATGTAGCTCATGATCCAAAAAATGACGATTTAACACGCCCGTTAATGGATCATAATGGGCTTTTTTCTCAAGCTTCTCCTTTTGACGCTTAAATTCCAAATTCATGACTTGCTGTAGTAAATTCGCAACACTCATTTTTTCTGTAAGATCAATATATTCACGCTGTACATCAAAAATTTCATCCCGCCAATTCAATTGATACAATACATCTAACAGTAAACGCATGACTTTTTTCGTTGTCGGTTTATCCCCGTAGGATTTAGCAAGCTCTACAGCCTTTTTATAATAGGGGACGGCTTCTTCAAGCTTTTGCTGCTTTTCATATAAAAAGCCATAGCCAAACAACGCAGCTACTTTTTCGCGTTTATGCTGATGAATAATGTCAGAGGATAACGTATTGTCCAGCAAGGCCTTCCCCGTTTTAAAATCCCCTTCTAAAATATAAACATCTGCTAAATTATTATTAATACGAATATCATGTAATTTTGCAAGATCGGGCATTGTCTTAGATAAGGACTGATTATATGTTCTAGCTAAAAGCCCTGCTTGAAGTGCTTCCTTCGTACAGCCCTTCTCCACCTCTAAATAACATAAATTATTATGACACCGAACAAGCATGATGGCGTCCTGCAACTCTTGTGCATAGGCGATCGATTTCTTCGTCATCTCTACTGTTTTTTCACGTATGCCTACCAAGTCATAGATTAAAGACATGATTAAATGATAATGCATTAAATCTTTGCTAGAACCATATTTTTGACAAATCGCCTCATAATCATGCATAAGACTGACCATGCTTAATGTGTCACCTAAAGAATGGTGAACTAGTATTTTTTGATAGTACAAATCCAATACATATGCATAATTTTTGCTCTCTAATGCGACTAAAAGACCTTGATCCGCTAGTTTTAGTGCTTCCGTTAAAAACCCCTTCGTGCGCATTTCCATAATCGTTTTATTTAACTCTTCTAATGTTAATTTCACCGTTTCACCACTTCTCCAAGCCCTATACACTTTGTGCTTTCTCAATTATAAGGTATATTTATTCACTCCGTCCGCCCTTTTCATTAGATAACCAACTATTTCCTGCATTTCAAAATCTCTTACTAGGTCCAACCATCTTTTTCTTGCGCTACACCTTCAAAATGAATCATCGCTTTCCATTCATAGTTGTCGTTAAATTTTTATGCCTTCACACACTTTTCTCCATCATTGTCCCCGTTACCTATTGTTTTTACCCATATGATGAAATAATTAGCCATTTTAAGTATTGAAAAAGGACGTGATGTTGTGAGTATGCAAATTAACCCTTCTGATCCAGCAACTATTCCAAAATTTGTAGATGAACTTCCAAAACCAATGACAGCTAAACCCAAATATAGTAGAGGGCAACAAAAAAATAATTATTACGAATTAGTCATGATGGAAGGCGAGCACCGTTTTCATAAGCATTTCCCCAAAACATACATTTGGGGCTATAACGGGCTTTATCCAGGACCGACCATTGAAGCTACTAAAGACAAAACCATTTATGTGAAATATAAAAATCAGCTACCCTTACAGCACTTTTTGCCCGTAGATTTTACACTTCATGCCGCCAACGATTCTCAAGAGGTAAGAACCGTCACTCACTTACATGGCGCCAATGTGGATTGGGAGAGTGATGGTCATCCAGAAGCATGGTACACAAGAGACTATCGGCATACTGGGCCAAAATTTAATAAGGAAATACATGAATATACAAATCATCAGCCTGGCACTACCATGTGGTATCATGACCATGCAATGGCCTTAACACGTTTAAATGTCTATGCAGGATTAGCAGGCTTTTATTTACTGAGAGATGCACTTGAGGAACGCGCTAATTTACCATGTGGAGACTACGAATATCCGGTTTTAATACAAGATAAATCCTTTAATGAGGATGGTTCGTTGTTTTATCCTGATGAACCACCATTCCCAGTCCCCGTTCACCCCTCCATTACACCTGGTTTTGTTGGTAATACAATCGTAGTGAACGGAAAATTATGGCCTTACTTAGATGTAGAGCCACGTAAATATAGATTTCGTTTTCTTAATGGTTCCAATCGGAGGGGCTATGTTATCAGCCTGTCAAATGGTCAGCCAATGTTTCAAATTGGTACAGATGGCGGTTTCTTATCCGCCCCCCAACTGATCCAATCTGTCGAGTTGCTGCCAGCAGAACGTACAGATGTGATTATCGATTTTTCAAACTGTGCGGGACAGGAAATCACCTTAATCAATGCGGATACAGATTTCAGTAATGAACACACAAATGTCATTATGCAGTTTAGAGTCACAGTACCTTTAAAATGTGAAGATACAAGTGATATTCCTGAAAGGCTAGCCGTTACGATGGATCTCCATACACACCATGCACATATTGAAAGACAACTGCCCTTGACAGCTACAACTGATGAATTTGGACGCCCCATGTTATTATTAAATGACCGTATGTACCATGACCCAGCAACAGAAAAACCATCTTTAGATAGTGTGGAAATATGGAATTTTATTAATGCTACACCTTTTCTTCACCCTATTCACTTACATCTCATTCAATTTAAAATTTTGGAGCGAAGACCCTTTAATCTGGAACTTTATCAAAATGAAGGCATTATAGAATTCACAGGGCCACCTGAGGAGCCACGTGACTATGAGCGAGGCTGGAAGGATACAGTGAAAGCTGATGCAGGTAAGGTAACGAAAATTATTATGCATTGGAAAGATCATATTGGTCATTATATGTGGCATTGTCACTTCCTTGAGCACGAGGACCATGATATGATGCGGCCAATCCTCGTCATGAAAGACGTCCATGCAGTCCAGCAGCCACATGCTGCCATCGAACATCCAGCACAACATCAAGAAGCGACTGCTACAACAAATCCTACTGAAACTACCAGTACTACACATCATAACGAGTCTCCAGCACCGCTATTAAACGCCATAGCACAGGAGGAAGAGAGTGCGGCTCCTACGAGTGAAAAGGAATCGCTGGCTGTCCATGTAGGCAATAATGCACAGTTTAGGCCACCACTTCTCTTCCCATTCTTGCCTACGCAGGCTCCTACTAACAGGCAGAGGCGTCATAGAGCGAGAAGATTTTAAGCTTTACAAAGAAAACTACCATTAAAAAGGTGGTTTTCTTTGTTATAACAAATCATTTAGTCTCAAATCGCCATACTCTGTTCGTTATGAACGCTAACAATAGTACACATACAGCTATCATGAGAACAGGTATATAAATCCTACCTTGAAAGACCTCGAACAACATACCATACCCTATTTGCCCAAGTGGAGCCATACATTGTGATACCGCCATCATAATTGCCATGACCTTCCCTAATTTATCATTTGGTGTTTGCTTTTGGACAAGGGTCATCACGTAAATGGAAATGATCGTCATCATCATCGCAATCACAACGGCACACCCAATAAAGATGCCGTATGAAGGATAATAGCCTACTAGCAATATTCGAGGCAACACAGCCATCGCCATAGGAATGACTAATAATGCCGACAGCAACACCCAAATGTAGAGGTTGTGAATACGAAGCTTTTGTGCAAAATAGCCCATCGTTAATGCTCCTAAAATGGTTGCCAAATCAATGATACCCATACCTATTCCATATAATGCATCACTACTTTCCATTGTGACGCGAAGGATAATCGGCACGCCCACAACAAAAAGCGGTGTCAATAATAAATTCAATAAAGCAGCTAGTAGCGTGCATTTTAAAATAAATGTTTGCTTCACGACATAGGTAAAGCCTTCTTTCATATCCTTCATTAATATTTGCACCAAATGCCCATCGTAGTCTCGCTTTATAAAGGGAATCGTCATAAACATTTCTACAATAGCTGTAAAGAAGAATAAAAAACCACTTACAATGACCAGCATTTTTAGGCCGAGCACACCATATAAAATTCCCCCTAGTACAGGTGCAGTCACACCTGCCAAAGCCTGCACTCCGTTGACAATGCCATTGGCTTGCTCTAGTTTCTGTTCACTAACCAATATAGGGATACTAGCCATTACGGCTGGTGTATACATTGCACTGACAAGTGATAACAGTACCATAACAAACCCTATCGATAACACGGAATGATTGTCTGTCAGTAACACGAAAAAGAAAATAAAGACAATAGCACTACTGATAAAATCAAATAGGACCATTAAATTACGTCGATTGAATCGATCTGCTATAGCACCACCAAATGGCGTAAGTAAAATAGGTAGGCATGAAATAGCAAAAAGCAAAGCGAAAAGATCTGCGCGTCCTGTCATATCTAACACAAAAAGTGACAAAGCAAATCTTAAAAGTGCAGAGCCCAAAATAGAAATAATTTGCCCAACTACCATTATAAAAAAATCTTTCGAATAGCCCTTTTCTGTTATTGTTATTTCCATTTAATGACCACCTCTTCAATTTATTAGACCGACTGTCGGTCATTATTTGTGTAAAAAAAGTGTAGGCACAAGTGAAACTTTACACGCTTCATATCTTGCCCTACATAAATTAGACTGACTGTCGGTTTATAAATAGTATATGTAATCTCACCAAAAAAAGGAACTTTATTTGGCAATTTATCTTCTTAACCGTTTGCTTCAAGCCTTGAAATATTCTTTAATTTGTTTAATAAATGCTGTTGTTGCTTGGCTGACATAGCGATCTACTCGGTAAATGATAGACAAGCTACGGCTAGGTGCTCCATCTGAAATACGTATACTACACAAAGTAGGATCATTTATTTGTTGGATTAGATGGTATGGTTGCACTGTCGCACCAATATTGGCACGGACAAGATTCATAATCGACGTGACAGAGCTTGTTTCAAGAATAGAATGAAGCTGAAAACCATGTTTTTTTACAGCCTCCTCTACAATCTCTCTGCCAAAGAAGCCTTCTGGATACATCACCATAGGCAGGCCTTTCAATTCAGCAATGGTGATAGCGGTTTGATTCGCCAATGGGTGCTCCTGTGAAACGGTCAGTACATACTCCTCTCTACGTAAAGGAATGATTACCAAACGATCATCTGGCCCCACATTCGTCCCAATGCCAATATCCACTTCATTTTCAAGAACCTGCCGCATAATATCAATAGAAGCCAGTATCCTCAGTTTTACTTTCGGAAATTTTTGATGAAAGTCAATGACAAGCTGTGTAATCCGATAATCTAAATCAGATGGCATAATGCCAACACTTATTTGTCCTCTTTGCAGCTCCTGTAAATCATTGATAGCATCTTTAACATTTTGTAATGTTGTGAGCATTTCCGTAGCATAGCTAAATAATAGAGAGCCAGCCTCTGTTACAACAATCTTTTTTCCAATCCGATCAAACAATGGCATACCTAACTCGTCCTCAAGCACGCGTATTTGCTGACTTAATGTTGGCTGAGAAATGCCAAGTTTCTCAGCAGCTTTTGTAAAATGTAACTCCTCACAGACTGCCATAAAATAGTGTAAATGACGTATTTCCACACCGATCACACCCAATCATAGTTTTTATCTATTATTGTAATAGTAATAATAGTATTGTTCAATCATCTTGGTTGGTATAGACTTCAATTTGAACTTACTATGAATTGTATCGGAGTTGAAATAACATGAATGCAAAGCAAACAATTATACCCATTATCGCTATTATTTTAGCTTCATTTAATTTACGTCCTGTGATTACTTCGGTCTCACCTTTGTTAGGCATCATCCGCGAATCTTTACATATGAGTGCGGCTACTGCAAGTTTATTAACATCTTTAGCTGTGCTATGTATGGGCTTGTTTGCTCCTTTTGCGATACAACTAGCCAATCGTTGGAGCATTGAGAGAGCCATTGCTTACTCCCTTATTCTTATTGGACTAGCAACAGCTGCAAGATTTTTTGCTTATTCTGCCTGGGTGATGCTAGTTACGGCTTTTTTATCAGGCATTGGTATTGCTATAGCGGGTCCTTTATTATCGGGCTATATTAAGGAGAAGTTTTCGAATCCGTCTCGTGTAATCGGTCTTTACTCGTTAGCACTTGTTGTAGGCGCTGGACTTGGTTCAGGGCTTTCCATCCCATTGAGCAATCTCTTTCATTCATGGCAAGCTTCTGCCGCTTCATGGGCTATACTTGCCCTGATTGCTTTAGTCTTTTGGTGGAAACCAGTCGAACAAAAATCAGGCGCTGCTAAACCATCTAGTACTGGTATAAATGTGAAGCACATGCTAACGAATCAAAAGGCTTGGCTTTTAACAGGCTTTTTTGGTTTAATGGCCTTCATGTTTTATACCATAATGGCTTGGTTACCACCAATCGCTGAAAATATGGGCTACAGCAAACACGATGCTGGCATGATGCTGACACTATTAACCGTCGCCCAAATGCCTGCCACGTTTTTAGTGCCTATCTTAAATAATCGTTTTCAGCATCGAGCTGTATGGCTAATCAGCAGTTCATCATTAGAATTAATTGGGTTATTGATGCTACTGTTTTCTTATAATCCTTGGTTAAGTAGTATGTTGATTGGCATTGGTGCAGGTGGGCTATTCTCATTAGGATTAACATTACCTATCGATGAGGCCAAGGATATGAGCGAGGCAAGCTTCCTGGCAGCCATGACACAATCAGTTGGTTTCGTATTCGCTGCCCTGGGTCCATTTTTTGTTGGTCTAGTACGAGACTTCACAGGCAATTTTTCAGTTGCGATTATTGGCATGATTATCATCGTTCTAGCTATGGTCCTGATTCAACTAAAAATTGGCAATCAGAATCAACCTCATATCCATATGAAAAAGACGACTTCCTAGCAAGGTAGGTCGTCTTTTTATTTTTGAATCGTTTGTTGGCCTTCATTAAATGGGTACCTCTGCAATTCATATTGCATCTACATAAATATGAAAATTAGCGAAACCGCCAAGGAAATGTTGATTTATCGTATCGAATAGATTAAAGAAATTTTATAAACTGATTTAAAAAGCTATGAGGAACTTTTACAAATTCAACTAAAGCTTAGAACCTATCGCTTGCTTGGGAAGTCTTGCTACCATGATGAATTCGCAGACTAATAGCAAAAGATGATGGTGACATCACCTTTTTTAATGACGATTCATTTCATATTCAGTTCATAATCGCATGCTATAGTAAAGCCATAGAAACGAAAAACATTGTTTTCGAACAATGAAGGAGGCTTATTTCTTTGCAAGAGACATCAAAAGATACGACAAAACAAAAAGATTGGCGACGCTTTATACAATTAATAAAACGGGCTGAGCCGCCGATTTGGCTACTCGTCATCGCTTTAGTGATGAGTTTAGCGACAACGGGTGTAGGTTTTATTGTTCCATTATTTACAAAACAATTAGTGGATGGCTTTTCTTTAGAATCACTTAATTATTGGCAAATCATTGTGCTAGGTATTGCCTTTATCGCACAAGCTGTTGCGAGTGGCTTATCTATTTACTATTTAAATCGAGTTGGTCATCATGTTGTAGCAAAATTACGCGATCAATTATGGAGAAAACTGCTACACTTACCAATCCCCTATTATGATGAACATGATACAGGGGAAACCTTGAGCCGTGTTACAAATGACACAGCTGTTGTGAAAGAACTGATTACAGAGCATTTAGCAAATTGCTTATCTGGTGTTATTTCGATTATTGGTTCGATCATCATTCTGTTATTTTTAGATTGGAAAATGACGTTAGTGATGCTGATTGCTGTACCACTGGCAATGGTCATTTTAATGTTGCTTGGTCGACGCATGTTTGTCATTTCAAAAGGTATGCAAGATGAGACAGCGAAATTTACGTCTGTATTGAATCAAGTTTTACCCGAAACACGTCTAGTCAAGGCTTCCAATGCTGAACAAATTGAATATGCGCGTGGAAAAAAAGGTATTTCTAATCTCTTTACATTTGGCTTAAAAGAAGCAAAAATCCATGCATTGATTTCACCGCTTATTTCATTTGTGCTGATGTCTGTGCTTGTAGCTATTATTGGCTATGGTGGTGTCCGTGTTTCCTCTGGGGAGCTGACGGCTGGCGATATGGTGGCATTTATTTTATATTTAATCCAAATCATTATGCCAATGACGCAATTGACAATGTTCTTTACTCAACTGCAAAAAGCAATGGGTGCAACAGAACGTATTAGTGCATTGCTTGAACATGAAGAGGAACATATTGAAGAAGGCTTAACAGTTGAAAAAGTAAATCAACCCATTTATGTTAAAAATGTCGATTTCTCTTATGGGGAAGAACCTATTTTATCTGATATAAACTTCACGATTGAACCAGGCAAAGTAACAGCCATCGTCGGGCCAAGTGGTGGTGGTAAAACAACTACATTTTCACTGTTAGAAAGATATTATCAGCCGACGAGCGGTAGTATTACGCTAGGAGATATACCAATAGAAACATTCTCACTCCATTCTTGGCGCAGTCAAATTGGCTATGTGGCGCAGGAAAGTGCCCTATTATCAGGAACGATTCGAGAAAATATTTGCTATGGTATTGAGCGAGATGTGCAAGATGATGAGCTAGAAAAGGTAGCCAAAATGGCCTATGCCGATCAATTTATTAACGAGCTGCCAGATAAGTTTGATACAGAAGTTGGAGAACGAGGCATTAAGCTTTCAGGAGGACAGCGTCAACGTATCTCTATTGCAAGAGCGCTTTTACGTAATCCACAAATATTAATGTTAGATGAAGCAACATCGAGTTTAGATAGTAAGTCAGAAATTTATGTACAAAAAGCATTAGACAACTTAATGGAAGGTCGCACAACATTGGTTATTGCGCACCGTCTATCAACAGTAGTAGATGCCGATCAAATACTATTTATTGAGAAAGGGCATATTACAGGATGTGGTACACACGAAACGCTCTTTGAAACACATGCTATGTACCGTGAGTTTGCGATGCAACAATTACGTATTAAAGAGGATGAATAAAGGGGTTTGTTGAGATGACAAAACTATTAGTGGTGGATGATGATGCACATATTCGAGAATTAGTAAAAGTCTTTCTACAAAATGAAGGCTTAGAGGTGATTGAGGCTATGGACGGTGTGGATGCACTGTCCCAATTAGCCACTGAAAAAGTGGATATGGTCATAATGGATATTATGATGCCCAATATGGATGGCTGGGCATTATGTGAGGAAATACGTTCATTTGATACAGACCTCCCTATCCTGATGCTGACAGCGAAGGGCGAAACTTCTCAAAAGGTCAAAGGCTTTCATTTAGGGACAGATGATTATCTCGTGAAGCCATTCGAGCCAGCCGAGCTAATCGTGCGTGTAAAATCGATTTTAAAAAGATATCGCATTTCTCTCTCTCAGGTTGTCGAAGCAGGTAACGTCAAACTCAATCGCCATACACATGAAGTAGATATGAATGGACAGACTATTCTACTTCGCTTAAAGGAGTTCGAGCTTTTATTTACCCTAGCCAGCTATGTTGGTAAAACCTTTTCAAGAGAACAATTAATTGAAGAAATATGGGGCTATGACTATGAGGGAGATGAGCGAACAATCGATGTTCATATTAAAAGAATACGCGAGCGTTTTCCACAAGAGCTGAGTGGCTTTGTCATTCGCACTATTCGTGGTCTTGGCTATCGTTTGGAATTAATGTTATGAGAAAACGAAGATTCCTTGTAAGATTGGCAATGGTCTTTTGCCTGTTCCTCATTGCCAATACTGTATTTGCTTTTATTGCCTATCACGCAACCACTTGGCTGTATGCTCGATTAGGGACAGAGCCCCATGGTTTCTGGCTACAATTAGGCACGGTAATTGGTGTATTTGTACTCTTTGCCTGTTCTGCAGCAATTATCTTTTTAATTGGACTGAACCGACAACGTAACTACTGGGATAAAATCGTTGATGCATTAAGTCGCATGGCAAAAGGTGATTTTGATGTCCAGTTAGACTTGAAAGCAGATGAAAAAGACCAATTTGGACAATTAATCCATGGCATCAATCATATGGCCGTTGAATTAGGTGAACTTGAAAGAATGCGTCAAGAGTTCATTTCAAATGTCTCTCATGAAATTCAGTCACCTTTAACGTCTATTAATGGCTTTGCGAAGGCACTTAAAAATATTAATTTGCCCGAAGAAAAGCGTCAGCATTATTTAGACATTATTGAATTGGAAAGTAATCGTTTATCAAAAATCAGCGATAACTTACTCAAACTAACATCCTTAGAATCACATCACCATCCCTTTGAACCTAAAAATTATCGGCTTGATAAACAATTACGCACTGTTGTCCTAGCTCTTGAACCGAATTGGCTAGCCAAACAGCTTGACTTTGACCTCCATCTTGACAATATAAGCATCACAGCAGATGAGGATTTAATGAATCAAGTCTGGATGAATTTGCTAACGAATAGCATTAAATTTACACCTGCTAAAGGGACCATCACATTGTCTATGAAGAAGCAATTAGATTCGATCACTGTCATTATTCAAGATTCTGGCATTGGTCTAACAGAAGAACAACAAATGCATATTTTTGAAAGGTTTTATAAGGCTGATCAATCACGAACATCGGCTAATGGTGGCAGTGGCTTAGGATTAGCCATTGTCAAAAAAATTATTGATATGCACCATGGAACTATTGCTGTGGAGAGCAAGCTCGCTGAATTTACAAGCTTTTTGGTTACAGTGCCCATCGATAGTACATCAGCTCGTGCAAACGACTAAAAGCGGTCTGCACGAGTTATTTTTAACTAGTAAGCAACTTTTCTAAAATAGTGATATACTTTATCCAATTTTTGCTGCTGTTTCCCCTTTTTACTTTCCATATTTCCAAACTCAAAAAACTTTACTTTTTTCATCCCAACAAACTTAAACAATGCTCTCTTCATTAAAATTTTATGCGCATTATTCAACCATAAAAACGGATAATTGGTTGGTCCCTTCATCGTCGACACACAAACAACCGACTTCCCTTTTAAAAGTCCCTCTGGAAATAACCCCTTTGTATCCCGATAAGCAAAGTTAGCTGCAAACAATTGATCAATATAACCTAACAACATTGCTGGCGGTCTTCCCCACCAGATTGGATAAACAAATACAAGCTGATCCGCCCAGGAAAGCTGTTGTCGATATTTTTCCAATTTCGGATCCTGATACATATCACGACGTCGTTTATGCTCATGGAAAATTAAACGTGGATCAAATTCCTCTTCATATAAATCTAGTATCTGTATTTCTTCGATGGCAGGATTCTCTTGACAACCCTTTAATACTTCCTGTAAAAAAGCATAATTTAAACTTTTATGATTTGGATATGTATAAATAATTAACGTTTTCATCATGTGCCCTCCAATTACTTATCATTTGATAACAAAATAATAAACCATCCCTTTTTAGTTGTCAAATGATAATTGTTTTAGGACAAGTTATTTGTTATCTTGTCAGTAGAGGTGATCCCATTGAATAAAAGCACTTTATTTCATCAGTTTGTATCATTCACAGCCACAATCCATCAAGTGACACATGATCTCACACAAAATGTAACCACAGCTAATATCACACCGCTTCACTATAAAATTCTTGAATATATTAAAGTAAGCCAACCTGTCACACCAACCGAAATCAGTGAATGTCAGCACATGTCCTTACCGAATACAAGCCGTGAATTACGAAAACTACAAGAACGCCAATTAATTGAAAAATTTAGCGACACGGAGGATCGAAGAAAGCAATATGTACGCCTGTCCCCCGAAGGTGAAAAAATGATGGCAGAGGCATTCGCCTGTATTGAGGAACGCTTTTTAGCGCTTATTCAGCATGCCACATCGGATGATTTAAAGGACATCCAGCATGCCCTAACCATCCTTGAGCAAAAGGTCTTTCAACAAAAAGACTAAGCCTCGATTGTGTGTTAGCGGCTTGAATCACTCTTTCTGAGGTTAAAGTCGCTCTTAACGTTGATTTAAGCGCTCTCTTGGCTCAATACCGCCCATTCTTTGCTCAAAGCGCTCACCCTGGACTCAACACCGCTCATCCCTTTACTCGAGGCGCTCTCTTTTGGCTCAATTCCACTCATATCTTTGCTCGAAGTGCTCTCTTTTGCTTCAAAATCGTTCTTTCCTTTGCCCGAAGCGCTCGCAACAGCCCAAACCTCTGCAAAAAACGATGATTTTTAGCTATTTCCTTAATCAAAGCAATCCCTTAACTAAAAATTGATTATTGATGATTTACCTTAAATCTTTAAAAATCTCCTTAAAAAGAACATCCTTGCACACTGCACAGAGTCGTAACCCATTTGCTTTTTCTTTAATAGAATAAATGTGAGTAAAAGGAGGAGTTTCCAGTGGAAGTTGTCGTGTTTGATCGGAAGTGGATTGAGGAACATTTGGAGACATTGCCGTTGTGGCAACAGTCAGCCTATACTGACTTTGCTGCCACAATTGCCGATGAAGGGAATACGTTTCCTTGTGTACCAGCCAGAATGGGGTTTTTATCGAACCATTTACGCTATAGCTTTATAGGGGATCCACGGGAGGAGCAATCGATTCAGATGTTAGCTGAATGCTTAAAGGAATATGGGAACACAGCAAGATCTTTTGGAAAATATACAACGCTCACGGTGTTCTTCCATACCCCTCATGATATGCTTGATAGCTATAAGGTGGCGGATTACCAGCAATTATTTTGGTCCATCTTAAACATTTTAACCAACATGGATGAGTTGGATTGGCCTGAGGCAATACCGACAAATCCAGACCATCATGAATGGGAGTTTTGCTTTAATGGAGAACCCTATTTTATTTCTTGTGCAACACCAGTTCATCAATTGCGGAAGAGTCGTCACTTTTCTACTTTGCTAATGGCTATTCAGCCACGTTGGATATTTGACGATATAAACGACGCTACTGCATTTGGACGAAAAATCAAAAAACTTATCCGCCAGCGCATCGCAGAATATGACGAGATTCCAGGGCATCCAGATTTAAAATGGTATGGTCAAGAGGATAGCTATGAATGGAAGCAATATTTTTTAAGTGATGACAATCATAGTCCATCCGAATGCCCTTTTTTACGGATGTCACAGGAAAATAGGACATTACGCAATGTTTTTTTGCCTTTTCACAACGATCCAGGTCGCCACACCGATTAGGACAATAAAGAGCAGGCTCACGCAAAAACCGAGTCTGCTCGTTTTTTCGCCTAAAGTACCAGACACGGTTACAGCAATAAGCAACATGCCAAGACTGTTCTTAATTTGCTCCCACCTCGATAGCTCCATTAGCTTTCTATATGTTATTAAAATAAAGAGCCAATTATAGATCAACATTAAACCTGCTGCCGTTATCAAATATTCAAAGATTTTTTCGGGCATCAAAAAACCAATGACAATCGTAATTACTAAGCCACTTGTTAAAAATAAAAAGGCAGGAAAAGGAATTTTCATCTTCCCCTTTTTTGCTAAGATGGCAGGCGCATCATGATCCTCGGCAAGTGTAGTGAGAATGGTTATGACCGCGTAAAGCGAAGCAACCATGGTTGAAAAACCAGCAATGATTAAAACACCGTTAAAAATATCTGCCACAAAAGGGATATGATAACCTTGAAGCGCTGTAATAAAAGGACTTTCATCTATCGAAAAGTCTTTCCAGGAAACAAGTGCCAACGCAAGCGCAATAGCCATGATAAAAATAATAGTAATGACAATGAGCATAATTCTCCCTGCTTTTGGCGCCTCTTTTGGATTTTTTAAATCGATGACCATTAAACCCATCACCTCAATTCCACCATAGGCATAAAATGCATAGAGCAGGCCAAGCCAAATTCCTTTGATTCCTTGTGAGAAAAATCCTTCATAATTTGACTGTAATGATTCGATTGGAGCTGATTGTGTAGCTCTTATGATGATGATGATCGCTACGATAATAAACATGACAATCGCAGCGGCTTTTAATGCCCCAAAAATATTTTGAAAGTTTTCAAAGCCCTTCATGCCAGTAAGAATGACGACTAAGCCAAGGACAGCATAAATCGATGCAGCAACCCAGAGTGGCAACGCTGGGAACCAAAACTTCGTAAATATACCGAGTGCCATCAGCTGGCTACCCATGATTAATAGCTCGGAAATTAAGTACACCCAGCCATTACTAAATCCTGCCCATCGCCCAAAAGCCTGCTTGGCATAAGTACGGAAGGAGCCTTTATCAGGGTTTTCCACAGACATTTTGACAAGTGCCTCATACACAATATACGTACATATAGCTGCTAACAAAAAAGGAATGAGCACAGCCGGTCCACTTTTATGGATGGCCATACTTGTCCCAAGAAAAAAGCCTGTTCCCAGTGTACAACCGATACCGAGAAGCGAAAGTTGCCACCAAGACAACCTTCCTTTATTTGAAGTAGAAGTCATGTTTATCAGTCCTTCGTTACGTTCTTACCAATGGCAATGTCATACAACGAATGCCACCGCCACCCTTTTCAAGCTCTGTGACGTCGACTTCAAGCACGTTCTTTTTCTTTAGAAGTGCGCCAAGAATTGCTGTTTCGTCGCCTGCTTGCTAATCAATAGTGTTTCTGGATTAAGGTTGATGAAATTAATATCTGGTATTGTCTTATAGGTGTCACGCCAGTAAACATCAAAACCATGACGCTTTAAAAATGGCTCAATCATGTCGAAACGGCTGCTTTGTGCTGTCAATACCTGTACAGGAAAAAGGCGCACAAAGCTTTTAGCGATGACCAAATTAACGTTCACAACATTACAATTCATATCTAAATGCAGTGTGTCATTACTTTTCGGTAAATCAATAACGGCAATTTCCGAAAATCCCTCTTGAAAAATGCTTTCTTTTATCTTGTCGATGGCCTCTAATGTCGTTCTCATTCCGAGATTAATGAGCACAGCATCCTTGTTTAAAATCAACAGATCACCACACTCAAATGAATGAAGTGCTTGCGACTGTGCCGTAAATTGTTGAGGAAACCATTTCTCTAAAAGGGCATGGGCTAGAGGATATTCTGGTCTCCTTAATGAGCTCCCAGCCCTTCCAGGTAAAAGTCGATTACCAATGACACAGGCAAGATCACGCACAAAATAACGATTTATAAGCTGTTCACTTAACAATTGCTGCTCATGGGCTAGCTCATTTGCATAATCTAGAACCTTTACTCCAGCGTTTTCTAAAATTGTTTTGAGTGCTAGGAAATTGTCCATCGCCTTATTATGGTTGACTGTATCACTCCATCCAACCTGCTCCGCTATTGTGCTATCTGTTACATCTACTATCGAAGGTGCACAAAGCATCACAACCTTCAGTTCGTCATATTCAGACCAACAATTTACTTGAAATGAATCCATCCAGTACTCTCCCCTTCTTATTCAATCTCTGTTAGCGTTACCATTGACATTTAGATTATACAAACACAATAAATAAGAAGGATTTTCTAAATAAATATAGAGGGCATCAACCAATCTTTTTTACTTAGTTCCGTTGTCATCATGTTAAATAGTGAAAACGTAGTGTTATGGCAAGAGAGATATAATGGTGGTAGGGGCTTCCAGGTGACTTGATGGAATTAGTGGATAGCTTAACAAAGGAGAGAGACCAGAAGAAACAGGACTAGCCAGCACAGATTTACAGTTAATCTTAATTTTTTCTGGACCTGATTACTATCTAATGGCGATGAACTTTACTCTGTAACTGCCGTTTAGTTTACAAGAATACTACAGATGATTTAGTCATTAATTACCGTGAATCAGAGACAATGTGGTATTTTTTCATTATTGGATTTATCAGATGATTTAACATACACAATTAATAAGTTAGAGAGAACACATTGTTCCCTCTTATTGTCATGTGAAATATTCTAATTTTGCTTGAGGGAAGAATTTTTGCATATAGCCATACAAGTGTTCCTTTATATCTTCCTCTTCTTCTTTTTGATAAATATATTTACCAATCCCATATTTCCCCCATTTATACCTTCTCACTGTTTCGTCAAGTTCTAGCTTCGTCATGGGATAATTTTTTTCAATTACGCGTTTGGCAGGCTTTGTAAAACGATGTTGAATAAACTCAAATGTGATGTCGTCACGTACATCCTTTGGCAATTCCGCATCCAAACGCTCAAACATCTCATAGTAGCCCTCCTGCCAGCCCTCATGAAGATAGATTGGGGCAACAATAAATCCAAGCGGATATCCAGCCCTTGCCACTTTCCCCGCAGCCTCTATACGCTTCACTAATGGTGATGTTCCTGGCTCAAAATGTTTAATGACATAATCGGCATTGACGCTAAAGCGGAACCTCGTTTTACCATTATGTTTGGCATCCAATAGGTGATCTACATGATGGAACTTCGTCACAAATCGTAATTGGCCTAACTCACTTTGTCCAAAATGTTCAATAGCGCGCTTCAACGTATGTGTTAAATGATCAATCCCTACAATATCTGAAGTACAGGATGCCTCAAAGCGTGTGATATCAGGAGCTCGTTCTGCCATATAAAGATCTGCTTGCTCTAAAATTTCATCAACATTCACATACGTACGAATATAAGGTTTGCTGCCCATTGTTGTTTGTAAATAACAATAATGACAATGCCCCATGCAGCCTGTTGCAAACGGAATCGCATACTCTGCTGAGGGCTTAGATGTATCAAACTTTAACGTTTTTCGAATACCTACTACTAATGTCGATTTCGCTACTCGATACTTTTGAAAATCATTGTCGCCAGGAAGATTTCTTACTTGATTGTGCGAAGTCGTATAGCGAATTTCAATCCCCTTTTGTTCAAATTTTTCTTTTAGCTCCTGACCTAATGGATACTGGAGCGCATCAGGCTCAAAATAGACAAGCTGAGGGATAAACGGTTTGATCATAGTAGCCCTCCCTCAATGAAAATACTGATGATAGGCTTGCTCAGCCGCCATCTCGCTTGAAAAAATTAACATATCATTTGAAATTGGATAATATGTTTCAAATAAAAATAGAGCCAGCTCCTCTGGTTGCTCTGGATGATAAACTACTGCGGCTTCCTGTATATTCGCTACATCCTGAATATGAGGATTCCGATAAAAAATATAAACGATATCACCGACATTATATGGTTGTTGCATTTCTTCACCTTCCTCTTTCTTTCCGTTAGTGTGGTGAAATGGTTAGAGAAATATGTCATAAAAAAATTTTTTAAGTACTATACATAATTTTATGTGACCATAACTTCAAATCTGAGAAAATAATATAATACAGAATTTTTTAACTATTTGGTACAATCAAGAAAAGGAGGAAGATATATGATTAAACAATCCATTATTGAAAATGTACTTGAAGCCGCGCTAGCAACTGGTGGGGATTTTTCTGAAATTTTTATTGAAGATAAATATGTAAATGACTTTGTCTTACAAAGTGGCAAGATTGAACAAAGTATTTCTGGGCGTGATTTTGGAATCGGCATCCGTATTTTTTCAGGACTTCAAAGCATCTATACTTACACCAATGATTTTTCTGAGGAAGGTTTACTAGCAGCAGCAGAACGTGCAGCCCTAGCCATCAAAGGTGGTGGATCGGGTACCATTCACCCTCTTCACAAAGAAATCATCACGCCTATTCATCAAATTCTCCACATGCCTCATACAGTGGAGCACACAAGAAAAACAGCGGTCATGCGACAAGCAGACGCTATTGCAAGACATTATGATCCTCGGATTCACCAAGTAAAAGTTCGATATCTTGATGAGCAACAAAACGTCCTGATCGCAAATTCAGAGGGTAAATTTGTAGAGGATACGCGAGTTCACAGTAGACTTAGTATGCAAGCGACGGCTACAGAAGGGACTGAAGTACAAACAGGATTCTATGGCCCAGGTGCACATGCAGGCTTTGAATTTATTGAAAAGCTAGACCTTAACCATTATGCAGGAGAAGCTGCACGTATCGCTGTCACAATGCTTCACGCAGATGAATGTCCAAGCGGTAAATTCCCTGTCATTATTGATAATGAATTTGGTGGTGTCATTTTCCATGAGGCTTGTGGACATGGCTTAGAAGCAACTGCTGTTGCCAAAAACAATTCGGTCTTCGCCAATCGTATCGGTGAAAGAGTTGCTCCTGAAATTGTTACATATATCGATGATGGCACACTACCGAACGAGTGGGGCTCTCTAAATATTGATGATGAAGGAGAAAAAACAAGGAAGAATGTTTTAATTGAAAATGGTATTTTAAAAGGCTACTTAATCGATAAATTTAATGCTCGACGCATGAATGCTCAGCCCACAGGCTCTTCTCGTCGACAATCCTATCGATTTAATCCTACATCACGGATGACAAATACGTATATCGCACCAGGCACATCGACACCAGCCGATATTATCTCATCGACAGAGTATGGTATATATGCAAAATATATGGGAGGTGGACAAGTTTCCCCTGCTACTGGCGATTATAATTTTGCGGTAATGGAGGCCTATATCATCAAAGACGGAAAAATTGAACGCCCTGTACGTGGCGCGACACTCATAGGCAATGGCGCAAAAACATTGCAGCTTGTTGATCGAGTAGGTAATAATCTCGCCCATGGAGCAGGTATGTGTGGTTCACTTAGCGGGAGCCTTCCTGTCAATGTAGGTCAGCCAATGATACGCGTAAGTGAAATAACAGTTGGTGGAACGAAGGGGGAATAATTGATGAACATTGCTAAATTTCAAGAAAGACTATTAGACAAGGCGCTAGAAGCCGGCTTTATAGAAGCTGAGGTTTATTATGAACAAAATAAATCTATTGGATGCACGCTCTACAAGGGCGAGATTGATAGCTACGAAATATCTGAAGACGGAGGTCTAAGTCTACGAGGACTTTACAACGGAAAAGTGGGCTATTCCTATACGGAAAAGTTAGACGATGATTCGATTTCCTTTTTAATCAATAGCGCCAAAGCAAATGCAAACATACTTGATGAGGATGAGGGCATAGCTATTTTTGATGGTAGCTCTGAATACCCATCTTATGAATATTACAATGAAGAATTAGAGACTATCGGAATTCCAGAAAAAATAGAGCTTCTTCGTTCCATCGAAGAAAAGATTCGTGCATACGATTCACGCATCATTGCTCTTGATTATTGTTTACTGCAAGAATATACAGCTGAACGTTCATTAGTAAATAGTAAAAATCTTGACTTATCACATAAAGAGAACGGCTTAGTGATTTTCCTCTCCACAGTTGTAAAGGAGGGTGAAGAAATGAAAACAGGCCGTTATTTGAAAATGACACGTGATTTCCATTCTCTTCATGTTGATGATATTGCAAAAGAAGCAGCTGAGGAAGCCCTTGCCAATTTAGGTGAAAAATCGATTCCAGGTGGAAAATATCCAATCGTTTTCCGCTCTGATGCATCAGCCTCTTTATTAGACACTTTTATGCCAATACTATCAGCTGAAAATGCTCAAAAAGATCAATCTCTATTAAAAGGAAAAGTCGGACAAAAAGTGGCATCAGAAGCAGTTACATTGCTGAGTACGCCATTCCATCCTGCCGCATTGTCTGGAGCAAACTTTGATGGTGAAGGTGTTGCAACAAAAGAGCAGGAAATTATTTTAGAGGGTACACTCCAAACACTTTTGCATAACAGGAAAACAGCTAAAAAGGATAACTGTGAAACAACAGGGCATGCCCATAAAGATTCTTACAAAGGAACGTTAACGATTGCGCCCCAAATTTTATATATTTCAACTGGCGAGAAATCTCTTGATGAGTTAATCCACTCGGTTAGTAACGGAGTATTTATTACTGAATTATCTGGGCTTCACTCTGGTACGAATACGGTTACGGGTGATTTTTCAGTCGCTGCAAAAGGGTTTCATATTCAAAATGGAAAAATTGCCTCCCCTGTTAAGCAAATGACAATAGCCGGAAATTTTTTCGAGTTCTTAAATGATATCAAAGAAGCTAGCTCTGAGCTTTACTTCCTGCCAAAAGGCTATGGCTCCTCTTCGCTACTTGTCAAGGAACTTTCAGTGACAGTGGAATAAAAACTAAAAAGTAAACCCTTCTATAGTTCAAGCCATAGTATATGATATTTCTCGGCAATTCTTTTATCTATAGTCACGTCAAACACCTCTGATTCAGTTGACAAAATGAAACTGATGATAGAATCCACAACCTTTAGTGGAAACGACTATGGGCAAGGGAGTTGCTTCCTTTGTTTCGTAAAGACTCTAAGTATAATCCTCGTTATTAACCGATCCTCCTGCACCGAATAGTTGGGCACCTCCCCTCAAAATTCTCAATCTTTGTTACGGTAAGTGAATCAGAAAATAGCATCGATATAGCCTAAAATGGTTAAATTTTCTTTACGAGGTAAAAGGATGAAACTTTTAGCCCTTTGATACGTTAAATTAATTGTCATGCTGCGTCAGTCATATGGTATGAAGAAGGGTGGAATTTATGAAAAAAATATGGACTTTATTTTTCGCAGCAATGCTTATTGTACCGCTATTGCTGCAACCGGCAACCGCACAAGCGGCAAAAGCCATCACAATTACTGTGGACGGGGTTCAATTGAAGACCGATCAACCGCCAGCGATGATTCAAGGGCGTGTTATGCTGCCACTTAGAGCAATCTTTGAGGCATTAGGTGCCAGTGTAAATTGGGATTCAAAGAATCAAACGGTAACAGGGTATAAAGAAGATACAACAGTAGTGCTCAAGATGAAATCGAAGGTAGCTACTATTAATGGCAAGTCAGTTACGCTTGATGTACCAGCACAAATTTTAAGAGGCAGAACAATGGTACCAGTCCGCTTCGTTAGTGAAGCGCTTGGTCAGGATGTTGACTGGAACTCAGTAAATCAGACCGTAACGATTCAATCTGACACTCCAAGCAATCCAAACATTCCAGGCAATATCAGTATTGCTCCTGCGAGCCATGTATCCGTTCGCGATGTTAATGATCAGGGAGATGGACGTGACATGGAGGTTAGCTTTTCCAGATCGTCTACAGAATCATACGTCGATCATTATCGCATTATGGTTGTGAAGGCTTCAAAAAGCTTTAATTTAGCATCTGCCTTGAAAGTCTCCCCTTCTAATTATACAGTGGTAACTACTTCAAGTTCGAACCGTACCATCAATTTATCGCAGAATTCACGAGATGTGGACGGAGACTACATTAGAAATGATCAGCCTTATGTGGTTCGTATACTTGCTGTTGGGAAAGGTTCTTATTCTAGCGTTTTATCGACTTCTTCTCCGAAGATGACCTTAACCAATTTGTCTTCTGTTACAGAGGTAACAAATGTAAAGATTAACGATATTAACGATTTTGGCGATGGACGCGATGTCTCAGTTAGCTTCACTCGTCCGCAGAATGATAACAATATTTCCAATTATCGTGTGTTTATCGTAAAAACCAAGGATGCTAGCAATTTTAGTCTTACTACTGCGAATAATTTATCAAGCAGCTACTATACAACAGTGAATAAATCGGGAAGTAACGGCAGTACGTTGGTAGGAACTTTGTCTTCCTCAGCACGTGATACCTCTGGTGAGTTCATTAGAAATAACGTACCTTATACAGCGGTCGTTCTGTCTGTAAGTAATACGAATTCAGTAGGCAATAAACTGTCGTCTGCCTCATCATCAGTAACACTTAGTCAAAATACAATGTCTACTCCGATTATTACACAAGTGAGTGATGTCAATGACTTTGGGGATGGTCGAGACCTGAGAGTTAGCTTCAATAATGTGTCCAATGAATCTAATATCAACGCTTACCGAATTTTTGTTGTAAGAGCTAACAACTATTCGAACTTTACATTGACGAAGGCGAACAGTTTATCTAACACTTATTACACACAAGTGAACAAGACAGGCTACAATATTACGCAGGTGCTCTCTTCAGGGGCAAGAGATACTGATGGTTATCCCATTCAGAATGGAGTTAGCTATCGTGTATTCGTTATGGCTGTAGCAAATAACTCAGCGAATAACGTGTTGTCTTCAGCCTCCAATACGATTACGCTATTTAGCAGCAATGCGGGTGCAGTATCGAATCTCAATGCAAGCGATGTAAGTGATTATGGCAACGGGCGTGACCTCTTTGTTTCTTTCAATAAGGCCGTAGACGAGTCAATTATTAGTCACTATCGGATTCTAGTTGTACCTACAGCTTATTACAATAACTTCAGTCTGACGGAAGCAAATAATGTATCCAGCAACAATTACACGACTGTCTACAAATCTGGAAAGTCCACATATGAGCAGGCGTTAGCTGAAAATACTCGGGATGTGCGCGGTAATACGATCAAAGAAGGTACTAGCTACCGTATCTATGTTTTAACTGTAGCGAATGGAATAGGAAGCAATGCACTATCTGCACCGACGTCTACGATTACGCTAAATAAGAATTTTAATGTGCAAGCTGTAACCAATCTGAATGTGGCGGATATAGCTGATAATGGAGATGGGCGTGATGTGCAAGTAACGTTCACGAAGCCCTCTAATGAAGCAAATGTCAATCATTATCGAATTCTAATCGTACCTACAGCTTATTACAGCAGCTTTAATCTTTCACAAGCCAATAGTAGCAATTATTACATTACAGAAGGCAAAGGTGGGAATATAGCTGCAACTAGAACGTTGGATGGAGTTAGGGATGTGCGCGGTAATTTTATTACGGAAGGAACTAGCTATCGCGTCTATGTACTAACTGTAGCCAATGGAAATACTCCAAATACTTATGCCCTATCCTCTGCTTCGCCTGTGATTACACTTAGTAAAAGTAAAGCTGTTCAGGCGGTAAGTAATATTAATGTAAGCGATATTGGGGATTATGGAGATGGTCGAGATTTACAAATATCATTCTCGAAGCCTTCTGATGAATCCAATATAGGTAATTACCGTATTCTTGTCGTACCCGCATCAAAAGCAAATGGCTTTGATGTGAACGCAGCTCTTAAAGTCACTGATTATACAGATATAAATAAAGGCCAATATAGTATGAGTTTGGGAACTGGTAGTAAAGATACGGATGGAAAACTTATAACAAATGGCCAAGAATATCGCGTGTATATATTGTCCATAGGTAATGGAAATTCCAAGGCAATGTATAACTTATCGTTCGCATCTTCTGCTATTACTTTAGTGGATCATTCAGCACCTGTAGCGGTGGAGAATGTGAAACTGAGTGTTCAAGGGGACAAAAATAAATATTCCGATATTAAAATTAGCTTCGATGTCAAAAACGGACAAAACGTAACGGAGTATAGAGTGTTTATGTTACCTAAAGATGCAGCAGATGGTTTCAAAGAAAGTAATGCAATGAATAATGATAATAGTACTAGAATTTATCAAAATGGGCTCTCCAATGTAAGTCAAGATCTAAGCATAGAATTGGATGCATTTGGTAACCCACTCACTTCCTCCACAGAATACGTTGCTAAGGTTTTAGCTGTGGTAAATGGAAATTATATACTATCAAACTCGTCTATTAATTCGGTGCAGCTTCTGGCAAAACCTGATAATATCAATGTTGAGCCGTCTCAAGACACTCCAATTAATCAATAGGACAAAGAATTTCTTTATAGTAGGGACTCCCAATGCTTCTTTATGGATCATCGGGAGTCCTTTCTTGTTGTGTGCTGCGCAATACATTGTCTCTAGACCCTCCCACAAGTGATTGGTCTGACAAGCATAGATAGCAATCAAGTAGTTGTGAAAAACATTTAGTAATATGTAAAATGCGCTTATCCGCTTAAGGATCATAGAAATAAGGCAATTGTGCTCTAGCAGTTGGATATGTTGTTTGGCATAAGTAGCTTGGAAGTGACCTAAAATCGGCTTATAAGGAGTTAGCTATTGGTTTGCTATTTGGGATGCCTTGTTGCTATTTGGGATGCCTTGTTGCTATCTGGCTAAGTCGTGAGGAAATAAATAAAAGCCCGGATTTTGTTCTGAAAAATGCTAGACAGAATCCGGGCAAAGAGGCTTTTTTGATATTCAGTGAAAAATACTATATTAAGTAGCTAAAGCGGTAGTTTGAACGGATAACTCAGCCGAAGTGTTAGAGTTATTCTAAACTTGATACTCTCACCCTTACGATGATAATGTCTTTTTTATTCATCGAATTTATTTAGATAAATCAATTTTTTTATTTAATAAGTAAATAGTCAGTCCACCAACAGTCATAGACAATAATTCCCCAACGCCCACTGTGAACCAGGTCGCCCAAAATGGTAGATCGTAAAGGATAGTTAATTGACCAGCCACCGTAAACATGGAGACAGCAAAAATCAAAGCAGTAACAACCATTTTTGCAATGTCATTTGTCATATGTTTTGTGACGCTTCTACAAAGTAATAAGACAAGAAAGGTCGCAATTCCACCGATTGGCACATCTAAAATCCATGTTGGTGACATGAAGTTTGCAAGTATGACGCCAATCGTCACCGCTACCACATAGCGCTTATTATACAGTGCCAGATAATTAAACATTTCTGACAAACGTAGCTGAACAGCGCCAAAGCTAATGACTGACAACAAAACCGTTACAGCGACGTAAAGGGCTGCAACAAGTGCCGTTTTTGTAAGTTCACTTACAGAAACACGGCTAGAATCTTTTACAATAGATGTATTCAATTTTATTCTCCTTTGTAAAATAGCTAGTTGCTATTTTAGTAATAACTACGACCAAAGGAAGAGAGCTTCACGCCCTATCTGAAGTGCCGTAGTGCAAGCCGTTTTTGCTTACCTGCGTATTATAGCAGAAGAATATCGAATTGAACAATGCTATTTTGTCAGCCAACCACCATCAATCGGCATCACTGCCCCATGAATATAATCGGCAGCCGAGCTTGCTAAAAATAAAGTCAAATTCGCCACCTCATAAGGCTGTGCCCATCGACCTGCTGGCGTTTCTTCAGCTACCCATTCAGCCATTTCCCCGTCCCCTTCAAAATCAGCCTTATTCATCGGTGTTTGAATGGCTCCAGGCGCAATCGCATTCGCACGAATACCCGCTCGACAATAATCTAAGTCTAGCTGCTTCGTATAACCGACAATGGCATGCTTAGAAGCTGTGTAGGCTGCACCGCCACCACCAGCAACAAGTCCAGCAATCGACGCCATATTGACGATTGTACCAGTGCCACGTTCTACCATATGTGGTAAAATCATGTTCGTCACAAAAAACGTGCCCTTCACATTCGTGTTCATAATTTTATCCCACAGCGCTTCGTCTGTATCCAAAGTTTTCGCAAAACCATCTAAAATCCCAGCAGTATTACATAAAATATCAATTTGCCCAAATAGTGAAATAGCTTCTTTGTACGACTGCTCCACATCTTGTTGGCTACTTACAGAGCCAACCTTATAGGCAAAACGATCAGGATATTGCTGCTGTAACTGTATTAACCCCTGCTCCTCTACATCCAATCCAAAAACAGTTGCTCCATTTTCTAAAAATGCAATAACTTGAGCATGTCCAATGCCTGAAGCGGCCCCCGTAATAAAAACCGTCTTTTCTCTATATTCATCAAACTTCATATTGTGTCTCCTTACAGAAAGAAGTCATCTCACTAGAAGAGATGACTTCACTCATTACGATTCTACGATTATCCAATCTTCCGCTAATAGATCACATACTGTAGGTGTGAACATTGTATAGCCCTCACCACGAACGTTAATTAAAAAATAAGGATTCAATGTCTCACCATCATGCTGGCTTTGACCAACCAGCTTCACATATAGCTCAGCACCACCCCAGCCATTGCGAATTACTTTTTCTCCTGCTTTTAAGCGTGGTAATACTTCTTCAAAAGTCATCTCATTCATCCTTTATTTCCATTCTTTATCGCATTAGTATACTGGATTTTTAGGAGGTTGGCAACCATGCCTAGAATCTCCTTGTCATCTGTACCTGCTCTGTTGTCACCTTAAGCCCATTCTTTAATAAATAGCTTGTTGCTGGATTGCTTGCTAAAAAGTTCACTGTCGTTATCTGAACTTTATGTGTTGTGACGCTGGCTAAAAATTGCGGTATTAAATCTATATGACTTTCTGCTAGGATCACCAATTGATAGAGTAGAATACGCTCCATCTCACCGCTGTCATTCCACACGGTTTTGTATAGCATATAGCCTAGGGCCTCATTGTTGTCATTATAGAAAACCTTGGCTTCCCCCTGCTTCACACTCTGCCAGCCACACTGCCAAGGAACATCTTCCTGATAAAAAGAGAGATATGCTAGCTGCTCAGGGCGAATGGTTGCAACGTGAATGGCGGCTGTAGGCTCTACGTTCGCTCCATATTCGCCACTTAAAAATAATAATGAAGAAGCAACCTCATAGCCATATTTTTCATACAAAGCAATAGCTACCTGATTTTCTTTAATTGCCTCCAGCATAGCGATTTCTACATGTTCTCGTTTATAGATAGCTAAGGTTTCCTCCATTAATAAGCGTGAGACGCCTTTACCACGATAGGCTGGGGAAATACCTGTACCACCGTTCCAAGCTGTTTTCTTGCCATTCATGATACGAAAACCGTTCATGACAATTGCAATCGGTTCATCTTGGTCAAAAATGACAATGGAATGTTTAGGAGACAGCCCCTCCCCAACCAGTCGATGTAAAAACATTTCGGCCGTCATATGGATATCCACAAAATAGCCTTCAAAGCCTTTGTTCCATGCTTTCAATACTTCCTCTAATGTGCATTGTTCAACTGTTTTGACCTTCATATTTTCCCTCTTCTCAAATGGAATCTAATGTCGCTAAATCTTCTAAGGTTAGTTTTTTCACGATATCATACCCACGCCCTGGACCTTTAGGCTTGATGACAACCGTCCCCATATTCGAAAGGATGCCAAGGCCCATGTCTCTCGGAAAGCTATGACCAATCATTACATTATTCATGCCTTGTGATGGTTTTATTTCCAGCTTGGATGTCAGTGTCGTTAAAATGCTAGTTTGCTCAGCACTGGTAAGATTGCCACCTAACATGAAGATCTCAAACAAAAAAGGGTCAATTTGTACACCGTTAGTTGGAAATGCAAGTAGAGCCGTTTCCTTTGTTCGACAGAACGGACTTGCTGTAATGGGCGAAAGGATGGGAATTTGCCAATAACGCAGCATTTGACCATAGTAAACAGCCTCCCTACGACCATGCTCTGATAGGTTTCTTTGATAGCGGCAACTGTGAAACGTGCCATATGCCTGATCTACACCAACTGTGGCCGTTCCATGCCTTGCATATAAATGAAGCCCACCCTTTCTCAATAACGTCAGGAGATCCTTTTCCATTTTTTTCATCCCCTTCATCATAACACTTTCTATTTTGTAATGTATGTCTAACAAATAGAAAAAAGCTCCCTACAATTTGTAGGAAGCTATTTTCAGTTATTTAATGGGAATATGGACAATAGCAGTTGTTTCTAAATGTTTCGATGAGTCGATTGAAATATGACCATTGTATTTATGGACAATTTCTTTCACAATAAATAACCCTTGTCCTCTTATGCGACCCTGCTCATGCCTTTTCGTTGAAAACCCTTGCTTAAATATGTGGTCAGCATCCACAATATTTGGCCCTGTATTAGTAATTTTAAATTCATACTGTACTTCATCAGCTGTACAGCAAATCATAATTTTACGTTGTCCTTCAGGTAATTCAACCGCAGCATCAATGGCATTATCAATTAAATTGGATAGAATCTTGATTAAATCTGTCGTTTTAATCTTATTAAAGTCATTTTGAGAAATGGTAAAGTCCATATCAATATTATGATTTTGAGCGGTTAATTTTTTCGTTTGTAATAAGATGGACAGACCTGGGTGGTCAATATTTAATTTTAAAGACTTAATCGCTTGAACTTCTTTAGATAGTGAAGACAAATATTGTTTTGCTTGCTCTGTTTTTTCTAATTGTAAAAGACCATGTAACACTTGAATATGATTAGTGAAATCATGACGTAATGATGATACCGAAGTAATCAAAGTTTTAATTTCTGCTTGATATGTGTCCTCTGTAGCGCCGACTTCTTTCGCTACCTCTTTTTGATACCATCGTTGTAAAAATAAAAAAGAACCAATGACAATTAAAATAAATACACCATTAAAAATAAAAATAAATAAATTGTCTTCAATGACTTTTCCCTTAATGCCATTTAATGTGTCTGCGCTGATATCAATGCCTAGATACCCAATAATTTTACCATTCTCATCTTTGATAGGTGTACCAACCGATAAATAAGAACCATGTACAGAATCATGAATCACCTCTGTAACATAGGTTTCACCTTTGTAGGCTTTTGCCACTTGCTTTGCTGGGACAGTACAAACCTCTCCTATATCAAAGCCTTTTTTCAGTTCATTTGGCAGCCCCATAATCATCGCACTTGATACTTCTGGATTATCCACCTTCAACGTATAAACAAACAATGCACCTAGTTTTACTCTGGCATCATTTAAATAGCTTCTTACTTCCCAATAATAATCATTCTTCTGTGGATTCTTCAAAAACTGCTGATAAGCAGCTGTATCAATAGAAGAAGCAATGGAGTTGGCAGCCTCTAAGCTTTGATTGGCAATTGACTCTTCAACGGTCTTTTTAATTTTCACATAGGATGTAATGATGTTTAAACTTGTAAACAAACATAATAAAAGCGTTGATAGAATTAATATTAGTTTTATTTTTCGATTTTTCATATAAAACGGGACTTCCTCACCTATAAATATTCTGGAATATCATTATATAATAATTAACTCTATTTTTTGTTTGTAAAGTGAACATTTCTTGATTATCCTACAGAAATGAAAACAGAAAATCCATTTTACTTGAACTCTACTAAAATTACACACCGTAACCAATAGTTTAATAATCCTTTACAAGAAAGTAAACTAAAAAGGTAACTAATAACATTTTATGTCTCATTTCCTATCCTATAAGCTAATGTAATACCTTCCTAAAGCAAAAGTCACAAAAAGATCAGGTACCTACTACAATACCTGATCTTCAATGAAATTTGTTTATTTTTTATTCGAAGTACGTGTTCGATCCTGTGGCTTTAAAAAGGAAGGTCGTCTACTGTAGCCCTTTGATGAAAGTCTTAATAATGATTTTTTTAGATTTTCCTTCTTCAAATGTGCACTAAAATTTAAATAGGGTACACCTAGCACACGCATATTCGCTGCGTATAAGATGATGAAAAATACTGCAATAAAAAAACCAAATAATCCAAAAAAGGCAGAGGCTATAATAATGATTAGTCGAAAAATACTCATGGCTGTTACAAATGATTGGTTAACCAATGTAAAAGCCGCAATACTCGAAATTGCAATGACAACAATCATTGAAGGGCTCGTAACGCCAGCTTTTATCGCTGCATCTCCGATAATTAAACCTCCCACAACACTAATTGATCCACTAATTGCACTCGGAAGACGTAAGTTGGCTTCACGAAACAATTCAAACATAAATAGCATCATTAGTATTTCAAGAATCGTTGGGAATGGCAATCCCGTTCTCGACTCAACAACTGTTGCTAGAAGAAGAAAAGGAAGTTGTTCTTGATGATACGTAGTCAGCGCAAGCCAAAAGCCTGGTGTTAGCATACTAATTAATATCCCAACAATACGAAGCAATCTTTCCATTGAACTGACAATGACAGGAAAATCATTATCCTCACCCGATTTAAAGAGCAACATTATATTCGTAGGTGTGATCAATGCGTAGGAAACACCATCAATCATTATTAGTATTCTTCCCCTAATTAATGCCTGCATAGCAAAATCCGGTCTCCCGGTATAATCATGCCTGGGCAGTACTTTGGCTGTTTGTTCAATTGCTTCCATCAATAAATCACCATTGACAACAATATCCGTATCAATCTTTTGTAATTGTAGACGGATTTGTTCTAGCATATTTAAATTCACAATGTCATCCATATAGAGTACCGCTACAGTGGTTTTGGAACGTCTCCCAATTTCTAATGTTTCTACACTAAAAGAATTAGTGGGCAAACGCTTTCTTAATAAAGCAATATTAATAAAAACATCTTCTATAAAGTCATCTCTTGGCCCTTTGACCACTAATTCTAGCGATGTTTCTCCGGGCTCTCGATTCGGTTTTTTAGAAATATCACTAGAAAATAGTAATTGATTTTCTTCAAAATACAATAATACATGCCCTTTATAGACTCTTGTTATGGCATCCTCTTGCGTTAAAACCTTTTGTAAATAGGGAATGTGTAAATGCTGGTCGATTTGTTCCTCTAACATGTCATCAGCGACATCACTTAATAAGGATTGGACTCGCTGAACAACTACCGTCTGAAGTATTTGTTCGTTGATCATTGCATCACAAGTTATCAAATGTACTGTATATTGCTGAAATTTATATTGTTGAAAAATCACATCAGCAGAGCGTTGAAATAGTGATTTCAACATTTTCAAATTGATCATTTGTTCCATTGATGAAATACTTCTCATCTCCTACTGAGCCATCTCCAGATTAGTACATTTATGAAAAACGATTACCTTCAATAAATACACTTAAGCATATTTTTCCCATGGATGTGCAAAATATTC
Source organism: Lysinibacillus sp. FSL L8-0126 (assembly GCF_038630385.1). Classification (NCBI taxonomy): domain Bacteria; kingdom Bacillati; phylum Bacillota; class Bacilli; order Caryophanales; family Bacillaceae; genus Lysinibacillus; species Lysinibacillus sp. FSL L8-0126. The sequence goes on from NZ_CP152028.1 coordinate 4,588,799, forward strand.
AAAGAAACATTTGGTCATTATCCAATCATTTTCTTTAGATTAGCCATCTCAATGGCAGACATGGCAGCATCGTATCCTTTATTACCAGATTTTGTACCAGCACGTTCAATCGCCTGCTCAATATTTTCCGTCGTCACAATACCGAAAATAACAGGTACATTGGTTGATAACGATACATTGGCAATACCTTTTGCTGACTCATTACAAACATAATCATAGTGTGTTGTGGAGCCGCGAATAACCGTACCTAAACCAATAATGGCATCATAGTTCTTTGTTTCTGCTAGTTGTTTCGCAATAAAAGGAACTTCAAAAGCTCCTGGAACCCAAGCAACATCAATAGACGCTTCATCAACACCATGTCGTGTTAAGCCGTCCATTGCACCGTCCAATAATTTGCTTGTGATGAATTCATTAAATCGACCTACCACAACTGCAATTTTTAAACCCGTTCCAATTAATTGTGCTTCAAATGTTTGACCCATTGTTCTTTCTCCTTTTTAAATAGAAATTTTATTTTCAGTTGTCAGCAATTGACTGCGGTAAGCTACAAGTGCCTCTATTGATATCATTTTCAAGTCATGCTGTGCTGCGTACTTTATCAATTCCTCAAAGCGTAGCATATGACCATCATCGCCCATGATCTCGCAAATAACACCCACTGGCACGCTATGACAAAGTTTTGCCAAATCGACAGTCGCCTCCGTATGCCCTCTTCGCTCTAAAACACCATTATCCTTCGCAATGAGCGGAAAAACATGACCAGGTCGACGAAACTCAATCGGCTTCGCTTGCTTTTCAATCATTTTTTGTATCGTAAATGCTCGTTCATACGCACTAATTCCTGTCGTTGTATCCTCATGGTCGATACTTACGGTAAACGCTGTTTGGTGATTATCCGTATTGTGCTGAACCATCGGATGTAAATCTAGCTGTTGTGCAAGCTGCTGTGAAATCGGTGTACAAATTAATCCTCTACCATAGGTTGCCATAAAGTTTATAGTTGCTGGTGTCATGAATTCAGCGAGTGCCAGAAGATCTCCTTCATTTTCCCGATCCTCGTCATCAACCACTACAATCATTTTGCCTTGCTTTAAATCCTCAATGGCCTCTTCAATTGCATATAGCACTTTTGTCATCTCCTCGTTCAGTTGTTAAAAACCATGTTGTGCTAAGTAATCTCTCGTAATGGTTGGTGTTGCTTGCCCTTTTTTCAGGTGCTGTAAAATATATTTACCAACTAAATCTGTTTCGATATTCACAATCGCTCCAGCCTTCTTCATGCCTAATACGGTTTCTTTGTACGTATGGGGAATTAGTGAAATCGTGACACTGTTCGTGTCAACATGGAAAAGGGTTAAGCTTGTGCCATCAATCGTAATAGAACCCTTCGGAATGCAAAATTTGGTTAGTTCCTCTGACAATTCGATATCGATATAGACTGCGTTGGCTACTGGACGTTTGCGCAAAATTTTACCGACCCCATCCACATGCCCAGCAACAAAATGACCGCCAAATCGCCCATTAGCAGGCATGGCACGCTCTAAATTCACGGAATCCCCTACCACGAGCTGCTGTAAATTGGTTGCGTTGACTGTTTCAGGCATCACATCCATCGTAAGCGTCTGTTCCGTAAAATATGTCACCGTTAAACAAACACCATTAACCGCGATACTGTCTCCAAGCTTGACATCTTCTGCTATCTTGGCTGATTGAACTGTTATTTTCATACTGTCCCTATCGCTTTGCATGGCTTTTAAAATGCCAATATCCTCTACAAGCCCTGTAAACATTCCATCACCTACTTTTCATTGATTTAGGCTTCTATCCTTCACTTTTGAAGTCTTATCCATCAGTTTCGAAGGTCTATCCGTCACTTCTCTAGTTTTATCCGTCTCCTCCTTCTCTAGCTCTAGCTATCGATAAAAAACAAAAACCCCTTTCAGCAAAGGGGTTTGGGAGTAATAAGACATCAACAAATAAGCCTAATTGAAAACTATTTTTTCCATAGACTGTCATCTCATTTGTTCTTCTCCCATCCAGACTATAACTGTCGGTTTTGGATTTGCACCAAATCAGCTTGCGCTCACGGACTTTGAATTACTTCATCACCGCCGATTGGGAATTTCACCCTACCCCGAAGAACATCTTCTATTCGATTGGCACTAAATAAAAAAACTTCCCAACAAGCTTGTGGGAAGTAGTGTAATAAATGCATAGGAAAATAAACCTTCTAAATTACAATCAATTTAAAAAGCTCGCATTTTTACCCTTCTCCCATCCAGACTATAACTGTCGGTTTTGGATTTGCACCAAATCAGCTTGCGCTCACGGACTTTGAATTACTTCATCACCGCCGATCGGGAATTTCACCCTACCCTGAAGGATTTTTTATTTAGCTAATCTTACGATAACACTATTTTATTCTATTATCCATCCTTCTTTTTAAAAATTTTTCAAAAAGAATTATAGCAGATCAACAATGCATCCAGGTTTTTCGCGTTTGTGACGTCCGCCTGAGGCATTGAGGCAACATGCAATATTATTGCCACAGGAGGCGGCGTTTTTTGATGGTGTTATCAGGTGTTTAATCACTCGTCAGCAAGGGAGTCTTCAGCTTAATATAACAATGACTTGATAAATGTAAACGAAATCATTAAACTGATAACATTTAAACTGTGCATGGAACTTCCCTTTCACTAAAACGTTCCTTTACAAGTGACAATTCAGTCCAGCACTTTGGAGGTCATTTACTTGCTATTTTTTAAAAACATCCCATTGAAGCAAGGTATTTTCTATGCCTTATTAATGCTCTGCTGCGTGCTTTCGATTGTGTTCGTTCATCATAATGAATCATTTTATGATCGACCGATTGCTGAGGTGATAAAAGCTGATGTAGCAGAATCAGAACCAATGACAGATATGTATGATAATGATGATTATTTATTTACACAGCATATTACAGCCGTGATACAAAATGGACCACATAAAGGGCAATCCATCCATTTGACGAATGACTATTCCGCCTCTGGAGCTTTCGATCAAGAATACCGTGTGGGCAATGAAATCTTTGTCTCCATAGATAATCACGCATCACAGTCAGGGCTAACTGGGACCATTCTCGATTTAAAACGAGATCAAACCCTTCTCATGATTGCGTGGATTTTTATTTTTGTCTTACTCCTTATAGGAAAAAGACAAGGCTTGTTTTCCATCATTAGTTTAATTGTTAATGCATTGATTTTATCATTCGCGTTAGATTTATATGTGAAACATGGTAACCTGAGCTTGTTAGTCATCAGTGGTATTTGCGCTCTTCTATTTACGATCATTTCGTTGTTACTGATTAGCGGCTTGAACACGAAAACGTATGCAGCTATTGTGTCTACACTTTTAGGAACCGTTATGGCACTCATCATTAGCTCTGTCGTGATGTGGTTAACTGGTGAAAACGGTCTTCGCTATGAAGAAATGCAATTTTTAACACGCCCCTATCGTACAGTCTTTATGGCTGGCTTATTTATTGGCTCACTTGGGGCTGTCATGGATGTCTCTATTACGATGGCTTCTTCAATCTTTGCTTTATATGAACAAGACCCTACTATTTCTGTGAAGGCACTTAAATCTTCAGGGCATGAAATCGGGAAAGATATTATGGGCACCATTACGAGTATTTTGTTCTTTGCCTACCTTTGCGGCTCCATACCGATGGTTATTCTCTATTTGAAAAATTCTTCTACTTTAGGACTCACGCTGTCCTTGAATCTTTCTTTAGAATTAGCTCGCGCCTTAGCAGGTGGTATTGGGGTTGTCCTCACGATTCCGATCAGTCAGTATACTGCTCTATTTTTCATTAATCGAAAGAGGGTTCAAGAATGAATGTAATTGTGTTATTAGCTTTTATTTTATGTCTATTGATGGTCGCAATTGGCGGGAAGCAAGGTGTACGTTCGTTTCTTTCTTTATTCCTAAATTTCGGTGTGCTCTTTGTGACGATCTTTTTAATGACCAACCCTAAAAATAGCCCCATCATCTTAACGTTCGTTGCCTGTACAATTATTAGTTGTATTAGCCTTTTCTATATCAATAAAACAAACAGTAAAACCATTACAGCATTTATCTCTACTATGGTGACGATTGTTGTCTTACTTCTTTTTATTACATTTGTAACGAAAAAGTTGATGATTCAAGGATTTGGTGAAGAATCAACAGAAGAAATAAGCATCTTTTCCCTTTATATTGGTGTTGATTTTGTGCAGATTGGTGCCTCCGTCATTATTATGAGTACGATTGGAGCAATTATGGATGTCGCTATTTCCATTGCTACTTCCATGCATGAGATTTTTTATCGTAACCCTTCGATTAGTAGAAAGAAATTATTTACATCCGGCTTAAATATCGGGAGAGATATTTTAGGAACCGATACGAATACGTTATTCTTCGCTTTCTTTGGTGGCTATTTAAGCTTATTAATATGGTTCAAAGATCTCTCCTATTCGATTGGTGAAATCGTCAACTCCAAGGTTTTTAGTGCTGAAATGACGACTATTTTTTGTGCTGGCATCGGTATTGCACTGATTATTCCGATCGCCTCCTCCGTCAATGCCTATTACTTAATTCGAACACGTGAAAAAACCGAAAAGCTCTCATAAAAGAGTTCAGACCTATCACTCATTTGTGAGAGGTCTGGACAAATCTCCTCCTCTCCTTCAAAAAATGAATGCTATCTCAAAAAATGTGTCTAAATGATGAAATCGTATAGTAATCGCTCAAATTAGTACTTACATTTGAGAATTTTTTTTTGCTATAGTAAAAAACAGAGCAGTTAGTATCGCGGAGGTGTACTAGCTAAAAGGAATCATGATCGCTGATAATCGACATCACGATTATATCTTCATAGACTTTTTTATAATGCAGAACATGAAATAGTAGAAGCATCGCAACTTTATTTTTCCGAATATTCTGTTTTTATACATTCTATGAAAGTTGAACATTTTTGAAGGAGTTTTTACAGTGAATAAGGAAATAAAAACAGGTCCAATTATGGCTGCTCTCTTAGTAGCCGGCTTTGTAGGGCTATTTAGTGAGACAGCATTAAATATTGCACTAGGGGAACTTAGCCAACTTTTCAGCGTGGATGCCACAACTATCCAATGGCTAGCAACAGGCTATTTTCTCACATTAGGCATTTTAGTACCTGTTACAGGCATTTTAATGCAAAAATTTACCACTCGCCAAATGTTTATAATCTCTTTACTCTTTTCCATAATTGGTACCATACTTGCCGCTGTTGCACCAATCTTTGCTGTCTTACTTATAGCACGTGTTATTCAAGCTGCAGGTTTAGCGATTATATTACCATTAACGCAAAATGTGATTTTCACGATTTTTCCAGCTAATAAACGTGGTAGTGCTATGGGGATGATGGGTCTCGTCATTTTAGCAGGACCCGCTTTCGGCCCGACATTAGCAGGGATGATTTTAGACACGCTATCCTGGCACTGGATATTTTGGGTTACTGTCCCCTTCTTATTATTCTCGATCATTTTTGGTTTTATCTTTATTCCCAATGTGAATGAAAGAAAGCAGCTTGCTATAGATATATGGTCTATTATCTTATCTACGATTGGCTTTGGTGGCATCGTCTATGGTGTAAGTAGCGGTGGAGAATTGGGTTGGACAAGCATCAACGTACTTAGCACCATTTTACTAGGTGTAATTGCCTTATGTTTATTTGTGTTGCGTCAATCAAAAATGGACCATCCTATGTTAAATTTGAGAGCTTTCCAGTATCCAATGTTCGTATTGGGTCTTCTGATGAATATGATTACCTTCTTCAATATGCTGTCTATGCTAGTGGTGCTCCCGATGTATATGCAAACGGCACTTTTGGTATCGGCCTTTGTAACAGGTTTAATGATGCTCCCTGGTAGTCTACTAAACTGCCTATTAGCACCAACCATCGGTAAATACTTCGATAAATACGGGCCACGTGCAATCATTACCCCCGGAACCATACTTGTTGTGATTGGCTATGGACTTTATGCTTTAAATGGTACCGAAACAGCTACTTGGGCATTAGTGTTAACACATATCATCATGATGCTTGGGATTGGTATGGTATTAGCCTCTGTCCAAACGAATACGCTCAATGCTTTGCCAAGACAATATTTTCCTGATGGTATTGCGATTACACAAACCTCTCAACAAGTATCAGGTGCCATAGGCATTGCTGTAATGGTCTCGTTGTTCTCAGCTAAGCAACAGCAATTCTTAACTGACAGTACAACTAATGCTCTAGAAGCGGCGGCTTCAGGCTCTGCATTTGTCTTTACAATCAGTTTTGCTCTGGCAATCATCAATGTCATACTCTCTTTCTTTTTGAAAAAAACTCAATAATTTTAGTATAGAAGGGAGGTGTCTCGAAGGAATTTTAAGGCATCTCCTTTTGTTATGTCATTTCCGTTGCAATCGCAGTATTTTCTGATAATATTTACCATAAGATGTTTACGTACGCTCAAAATAGTTGTTGTTTCATGATGCACTACACTAGGTCGCCCATCCTATGTCATATCTTTAAACATCAATTACGCCTTTGACGTAATTGCCGCTGATTCTGCATTTTCGCGCAGATCAACTTTGCGCCCCGTTTTTTCGAGCTGATGAGTAGAATGTTAACCTCAGACCATCACGTCCTGTGACAGTTAACTGACTTGCATCGTGCAGGTCAACTTCAAAATCAGTGACTTCCGCCGAGGCTTCGGGTTAACATGATGATGATTACTCAGATATGGCACAGGATGTGGCATTCTTAGCCTGAGTTCAGCTTTTTTAGCGGGCATTTGAACACCCATTGGAGAAAACAACACAAATATTTTTCTTTCTCTAAAGTACTGCTTCACTTTTGGTACAAAAAACACTTGCTGAATTAAGATAAAACGTCAATTACAACGAGATGGAAAAGGAGAAAATTGGCAATGAAGCATATTATCTTTGATTTTGATGGAACACTGGCAGATTCAACCGCAGTGTTTGCATCAGCATGGAATACATTAGCGCAAAAATATAAATTTAAAGGCATCGAATTAAAGGAAATTGATACACTGAAAAAATTATCGATTTCTGAACGCAGTAAATTATTTGATTTCCCAATGTATAAATTGCCCATGATTTTACCGCAATTTTATAAATTGTATCGTCAATCATTAAATGATGTTCATCTTTTTGATGGAATGAAGGAAGTCCTGATGGAAATTGATAAGAGAGGCTATAAAATCATTATTATTTCCTCTAATTCTAAGGAAAATATTTTAGCATTTCTTAAAATGAACGGTATTCACTGTGTAGCAGATGTTCTTTGCTCCAATCGAATTTTTGGCAAGGATAAAGTGATGAAAAAGTTTTTAAAGGACTCAAATGTCAACTCAGCTGACGTGTTATATATTGGGGATGAACAAAGGGATATCGTGGCTTGTAAGAAAGCAGGTGTCCCGATTGTATGGGTAGAATGGGGCTATGATGCCATAGAGGTCGTGCAAAACGAAAATCCTGAATATAAGGTCGCTACACCACAGGAAATTTTAGAGATTATTTAATTATGGGGAAGGATAATAGCATGTTACCTGTCTATTATCCTTTTTTTATATTATTATCCTTTCATCTCACTAATCTGCATGAGCTTTTCTGCCGTGCTATTAACCCCTTTATAGGCATCTGTTAATTCATGCATACTCGCAGCAAATTGCTGTGTAAACGCAGAAATTTGATTTGCTGACGCATTGACTTGATCGATGGATTGTTTAATATTTTCTAGTTGCACTGTAATGCTATCAGCACTTTCTGTACTGCTTTGGGACATTTTTTGTATTTCTGAAGCAACCACGGCAAAGCCACGACCATGCTCACCTGAACGTGCTGCTTCAATGGATGCATTCAAGCCGAGAATTTTGGATTTCATAGCCAAATCCTTTACTAAATTCACAATGTCATTAATCTGCTTAATATCACTTGCCATCGATTCCGAGAAGTTCGATAATTCCTCTAAACGATTGGACACATCCATACTGGAAGTGGCTAATCCTTCATTGGTAGCCGTCATTTCTTCAACAGCACTTGAAAGCTCAGTTGCCAACAAGCGCATACTATCCATTTTTTCATTGGAAATAATGGCACTTACTACACCAATTACCTGACCTCCGTCAAAAATAGGCTGTGCAGAGGCAATGTATGCCATGCCAAACCCTTCCGCCCCGCGCTCTTCTTTCACAAAGCGGCCTGAGCTTAAGGCTATTTCCGTTGCAGTCCCTCGATATTTATGTACTGGTTCACCAATCCCTACTTTTAAATCAACACGTTTCCCCGGTTTATAGGCAAGAACTTTCTCTCTATCTGCCACGATGACACAAGCATCCTCTGGATAAGTTGCTTGGTATAAATCAATCGAATCAATCGCTGCCTGTAGTTTTGGATGCATTGTCTTCCCCCTTCTCCCAAAGCTTTTGTAAAATATCTCAATTTAACTATATCATGTCACTTAAAAAAAGACACCACCGTCCAGTGGTGTCTTGTCATGCCATTATGACTTTGTCAATTTTTCTACATATTTCGCTGCCGTTCTGATTTCAATTGTTAGAAAATCATTGCCATAGGTAGCCTTTATTAAAAATGGTACATCATTCGTGTTTTGGAACCTAAAGTCTAAACTGCCGTAGGAAACAGTAGCATCTCTTCCTTTAGGTACATACCCCACATCTAAGGAATGGTGATGACGTTCCACATAGTTAATTGGAATTTGATCGACAGCATTAAACAGGGTTGAAGACGTTTGACAGATTCCACCGCCAATCCCCATGACTACCTTCTTATTAATAATTTCCGGTGCAGGTTGATAGCCATTCGCTTCATCCCTCGGACCCACAATCGTATTAAAAGAAAAATAATCACCACTACCTACAATGACATTATTGATTGCCCTAGCCGACAGCTCGATGTTTTTATTTCTTCCACTATCTGTGCTATTGAAATATGTCGTATAGGATGCAACAACGACATCCTCTAATAAAGGAAGATCCTCTAAATAATAGCCACTTTCTGTTACATAGAGCGGCATTTCCACTTGACCACCCGTCGTTGAAGCCTCTAGAATTCGCTCTACTAATTCGCTTTCTTTTAAAATAGTTTGCGGTCTTCCTTTGATTACTTGCCCTTCTTCTCCCAATCGATCGAGCACCATTCGTTGATCATAGCCAGTCATTGTGTCTGTTCCTCTCGCCAATTCCTTTGCTAATTGTTCTAGCTGCTGGTAATAAGCTTGCGGATCTGTGTCAAAGCCAAATTCCTTAGGAGAGATTGTTTGAACCATCTGCTGTGTTACGGGATCAATAAGCTCTACAATAGGCTCAATTGGGTGCTCTTGTTCATACGTAACAGACTGCTGAGCTTCTTCATGTTGTTGAATTTCTTGTTCTAGCTTGTTATCGTTTGCCGCTTTGTCCTGACATCCTACTAGCCCAAGCGTACAGATAATGCCGCATATAGCCAGCCACTTCTTTCTCAACCATAAACACCTACCTCTATCTTCATACTACAGAGACATCTTATTCGTAAATTGCTCATAGTGTGTTGTTTTTTGATGATTTTTATTTGTCAATACTGCAAAAACACACTATATGAAGACCACTATTACCTGTGAAATTTTATGATTGAATAAACCTTTAGACGATAGAGGATTGTAAGTACTATTTGGTGCAGCTATTTTCTCTTCGCTATCTTAATTTAGATAAGATTATTCCGCATGAATCATTTATACAGCCTAAAAACATTATTTCTCAAAGAAATAAAATGGCAAATAAGGCTAAAGTTTAGTAGAATGATTCTTTAGATTAAAATAAATGACTAAATTTTGTTTTATATTAAAACACTACTTATAACTACATTTCCCATAAATAAAATCTGGAATTTAAAGGAAGAAAAATAAATTGACTAATGATTTAAAAATACGTGATAAGTATATCTACACTTATATTCATCATATTGATGAATATGATTTATGTAGAATGGAGATGCGCTCATTTTTTGGAAAAGATTCTGACTCAAACTATTTAATTAGCGATGTTAAAATTGATCCAAGCCGTAGCCCATTTATTGAAGAGAGACTTGAGATATTATATGAAGAGAATGATTTAGACGTATTAAAGGATCGTCTTAAGCATTTCAATGTAGGAGAAAACACTTACAAAGTAATTAGTTTAAATAAAATGGTCATAAATACTACTAATAAGATAAACCATGCAGAGCGTCGTAAAATTGAAAGAGAAATTGGATTGTCGATTAACGGAGAACCAGATTTAGACAATCCAGAAATTATCTTGGGGATTATTACGTTAGACGGTCGTTGGTATTTTGGTAACTATACAAAAAGTGAACCCATTTGGCTTAAACATAAACAGAAGCCACACAATTATTCAACCGCATTGAGCACAAGAGTTGCTCGTGCTATTACTAATATTGCAGTTCCACATATAGAAAATGTACGTGCTATCGATCCCTGTTGTGGAATAGGAACTGTCATAATAGAGGGACTTTCAATGGGAATTGATATTGAAGGTCGAGACATTAATTATCATGTATGTCAGGGTTCCAGAAGTAATATCACTTATTTCGGACTAGAAGGTAAAATTACACTAGGACCGATTTCAGAGGTAACGGAGCACTATGATGTAGCGATTGTTGATTTACCATATAACTTATTTACTCACGCATCAAGGGAAGAACAAAGTGAGATACTAAAGCACGCTCGACGAATTTCAGATAAAATTATTATTGCCACAATTGATACGATTGATGACTTAATTGAAGAAGCTGGATTCGAGATAGTTGACCGATGTATTGCTAAAAAACAGTCTTTTTTACGTCAAATTATTTTATGTAAATGAGAAACACCTATATGGTGAAGGACAATAAAATAATGTTAACCCTGTCCTAATTTTAGAACAGGGTTAACATATTGTTCTGCAACTTTTAATATAGAATCTTAACTGAAAACCCTCGTCCATTCTAATTTATAGAGAAATCATCGGAATTTTAATTACTAACTTTCAGCCGTATCGCATGAAAAGTTATTTCTACTAATTAGCACGGCCTATTGTCGATAAGCAAGATGAATTCCCGTGAAGAAAGGGAAATTACTCGCGAAGCAACAGAAATGACGTTCAAAGTTTACGTAAAAAAAGAGCATCTACTAGCTATCAAATGAGCCAGTAGATGCTCTATCATTTTTAACTCTTGTAAAAAAGCTCAAGTACAGAACAGTGTCCTATTTTATTTTTGAATAAACATTTGTGTCCAATAATGACCATCCTGCACATAGCCTACACCGATATGGGTATAGCTTTTATTGAGAATATTGGCACGATGTCCTGCACTGTTCATCCAAGCTGTTACAACTTCTTGAGCCGAGCGTTGACCTTTTGCAATATTTTCACCAGCAGCTTTATACGTAATACCAAAGTTTTTCATCATGGTAAAAGGTGTGCCATATGTTGGGCTTGTATGGTCAAAGTACTGTTTATCATGCATATCTTGAGATTTATATTTGGCTACTCGGGATAGCTCCCAATTTTCCTGTAATGCTGGCAGACCTGCTTTGGCGCGTTCTGCATTAACAAGTTTAACAACCTCTTGCTCAACCGTGGCCTGTTCCTTTACAGGGATATTGATTTTTTGCCCAGGGGAAATTTGATTCGGATTGGCAAGCTGTGGGTTGGCATCTATTAATTCTTGTACGCCTGTCTCAGTTTTCAACGCTATTTTCCAAAGTGTGTCACCAGATGTCACTGTATAGGATTCAGCTGCCATTGCCGCTGCTGGTACTAATAATGAAGCTGCAATTACTGAAGCGAGTGTTGCTTTTTTTATTTTTTTGAACATGTTCATCATCCTTCCTGTTTGCTCTACTATTATCGTAAATAGTTTCAGAGCCATAATCATCACAAAATATTTGGAAGGATTTTTACAATTGTATGACATCGACACAACACAAACGAACAAAACCCTTTATTACGCTATTTTGCATCATATGCTTTGTCATCAAGTTGCAATCTTTTTGTAATTGGCATACATTACTAATACATTCAGCTATTTAAAATTTCATAAAATATCCTATTTTGCTAATTGTTTACTTTTTAATCGATAAATTAGTAGAATATAGAGCCCATCATAAAAGAGCGTTGCCATGGAAATAATGGTAATCAATGGCGTACGGAAGTAGAGATAAAAGCCCACCGCAGCAAACAATGTACCTACCATTTTACAGACGGCAATTCCCATTGATTGACCGGCTAAGTTCCCTCTTTGCAACAATAAAGCGATAAATAACCCTGACATCATAAGATTTTGGAAAAATGCTGTGTACTTCCCTTCAAAATCCCGAAACTCATAGACGATGCCAAAAATCATCAACATGCTGAAAAGTAACGTAACCAAAAAGGAGCCATACAATATTTTTTTAGTAAGTATCCTACGATATTCACTTGGCGCATAGCGTAAAAACTGCATTAAAATAAAGATATCCAATACAAGCCAAATGAGTGTAATGTATCGTTGGAGATCATTTTGTGGGTAAATAAAAGCAAAGATAAACTCCCATGAAATATTGGCACAAATAGCGGCCATAGGCATTCCATATTTTTTATCTTGCCACCCTTTATAAATCACGAGTATGTATGTAATTATCCAAAACAGACCCATTCCTAATTGGCAAATTAATAATAGGTTTAGTTCAGTCAATGTTCGCTCTCTCCCCTATATAGTATTCCTCCTACTATATGTGAGGAAAACGATTCATTATGTCTAAAAGTTTAATAGAAGGGTAAAGGGGTAGCTAAATATCAAATAGATGCAACCTATACATTCCATAAGTAATCCTATATAGTAAAACGAGGTGATTGAATGAAAACAAAAATTTATGTGGATAATGAACAATTTATCGCTGGGACTACCTTGAAAGATGATATGGAACTAGAGCAAAACAATATGGCTTTGCATATTTGTGATAATGTTCAAGCTATCATCGACAATCGGCAGCATTTAGCCGCTACGTTGAACTGTGATTTGCAGCATTTTATTTGCACCGAGCAAACACATAGTGCGAACTTTCATAAAGTCACATTAGCTGATAAAGGGCGAGGTGCTGAGCAAATCGATACAGCAGTTAAAAATACCGATGCCCTTTATACCATAGAGCCGAATTTATTATTATGTAGTTTTACGGCTGATTGCGTTCCCGTTATTTTTTATAATGCTGTGAACGGACTAGTTGGCGTTATTCATTCAGGTTGGCAAGGAACTGTCAAAGAAATAACGCCCAAATTGTTTGAGCATCTGATGAATGAAGAACAATGTCGACCAGAGGATTTTCATGTCCAAATTGGTATGGCGCTGAGTCAGCAAAAGTTTGAGGTGGACGCAGATGTCTACGAAAAGTTTCACAGCCTTGGTTATGCGGAAGACTTTATGTACTACAATGCAGAAACGAATAAATATCATATTGATAATCAGCAAACAGTAAAAAAACAATGTGAGCTTGCTGGTATTCCAGCTGACCAAATTCAAATTGATGAAACTTGTACGTTCCTTAGCCCAAATGGCTTTTCCTACCGTCAGGACAAACAGGCAGGAAGACATTTAAGCTTTATTATGCGGAAAACATCCTAATAGCAAAGGCCAATTCTTGACGAATTGGCCTCCATTTATTTTAATGTACCTGTACTAATAATGGACGTTTCTACATGGACTTTAACGTCTAATTTACTAATAAGCGCCCTCGTTTTTTTCGTCGTCCATTTCCCATGATAGTACATTCTAAATTCCTCACTTAAGCCAGCTGGGTCCACCTCTGCTTTATTTAATCGCTCTAAAAAATCACCAATATCCTGTTCAAGCTGTTTATTCACATCTTTTTCTAAATTACTAATGCTTTCAACTGTAAACAAATGAGATTCTCTTTTACCCTTATACTCGCTTAATGTACCCTTGATTGTTAAGAAAATCGTTAATTTTGGTGAATTCACGTTTTGATTACTCTCTTTTTTTACACTGCTCTCAATTAAATCAATCATGAGTTTCTCTTCCCCATGCCCTGCGTTTAAGTCTAAGTGTAACGGAGCAAGATTTTTCCGTCCATTCAAAGCTTGAATCACCAGTGCTTCCTCTGGTTTAATCAGTTCATGCATATGATTTCCTTTGAAAATTGCAACACCTTCCACCTCTAATTTATCTCCTCGCTTTTCAATATAAGGTAAAATGGTATCAATTACTGGATTCGTAATTGTATACATAAAATCATGGATATTGGTGTTTGGATTAAAGGCTGTATTAATACTAGGTTCTAATAGATCATTTAAATAAAAGTTAATATTAGGTTTATCAGGATAATCTCCCTTTAGAATAGCTTCTGCGTTATCTTTTACAACAGCGATGAGCACTTTATTTCCCACCTCTGCATTGCGATATAAATGCTGAATAATCTTTCTGACATTTCCTTTTCGTGCAAAATCCTCATTGACTAATACCACACGTAATTGATTGAAAACAATCTTTTTATCTGATTGTTTTTCTATTTTGACTATGCCACTGGACACTAGATCTGTCGTAATGGAAAAATTTTGCGTATCCTGCTCTGCCTCTGGAGAGTATTGAGGAATAGCCACTGTAAGCCTCATCTCATTTTCATCAATGTAATCAAATGCCATCGAATCAACCATGCCAATATCCTCTAACGGCACTTTTAGTTCTTTTCGAGAACAGCCCACAAGTAAAATTAAAACAATCAAACTGAGTATACATAGACGTGTTTTCATACTTGCACCTGCTTTTTCCTAAATAAGTAGATCATGATTAAAAATAGTGGCCATATAATTAAGATATAACCTATATAGTTACTTGCCAAAAATAGTTTATCCTGAACTTCTCTGGAAACAGGCATTTTAATAATGACAAAGATCAGACAGGTAATCATATATAAGTAATAATTCTTCTTTTTTTTAGGTAACGGAAATAATGCATGGGCACCTTGTTTCGCACACCATACATAAGCAGTCATAGAAGTTAAAATCAGAAATACCCAAAGTGTAATACCAATAATATCAATA
This sequence comes from Lysinibacillus sp. FSL L8-0126, assembly GCF_038630385.1. Lineage (NCBI taxonomy): Bacteria > Bacillati > Bacillota > Bacilli > Caryophanales > Bacillaceae > Lysinibacillus > Lysinibacillus sp. FSL L8-0126. Next base: position 4,603,948 of record NZ_CP152028.1, read on the forward strand.
CGCTCTATAAAGGTAAATTCCCCTGCTTTAAATAAATTCAACACCGAAAACTCTACATTTTTCAATTGCCATTCCGAATAATACATCACACTAATAAGCGTTGTGATAAAACATAAAAAAACACTAATCCAAACGCCTAATAAGGAATGACGAAAAGCCTTCTTTTTATCAATGATAAAAGGAAAATAAAATACAATTAATTCATATCCAAGAAATGAAAAATAGCCTTGCTTGAATGCTGCATAAAATTCTTTAGTCGTAAAATTAAAGAGAGGAAGAAAATGACTTACACTCCCTTTTTCAATCGCCCACCGTGTAAAATAGAACATCCAAATCGTAATAAAAAATGTCATGATACAAAATCTTGCAATTGATTTTATACCGCCATTTACGATGTAAATAAGCAAAAGTAAAAAGCAAAGTACAGGTAATGTAATCGTTTGTTCCTGTAACGCTGTACTTTGTATTAAATGCATATAGTTACTTATAATCCCTGCACTAAAAACAGTACATTGTAAAATGATGAAAAAATTGATGGCTTTCCCAATATATTTGCCTAAAAGTATTTCGTTCATCTTAAATAAATCATCATTAGGAAATTTCGAACACAGCCATACCATTGCAAACAGTGTAAGAGTCGCTATCAGACCATATAAAAGCGGCATAAATGTTTGAGAATATCCCATAGAACTTAATTTTTGAGGTAGTGAAAGGATACCCGTACCAAGCATTACACTTTGAGCTAAAAAAATGACATGATAGCGATTTAATACTTTGCCTTTCGTTGTACTCAAAGTTGACCACCTCATTCTTCTAGTTCTATTTTTTCTGTGCTTTTGAAAGACCTGATTTACTTTTTAGGTATTTAGTTGGAAATCGGATGACACCATCCAATAAATCGCTTGGCTTTCTAGGAATAGCGGGTGTCATATAATGCGTTCCTAAAGATTTTAAACTTAATAAATGATGAATTAACCAGGCAAAGGCGAGCATCTGGCCAAATAAGCCAAAGAGTCCTGCTGATAAGATAAAAATATAGCGCACAAAACGGCTAGTATTACTCATTAAGAAAATCGGCGGTAGGAACGATAATAAGGCCGATGTCGCGACTAGCACGATGAGAATATTACTGAGTAACCCCGCTTCTACAGCAGCAGTCCCAATGACAATACCTCCTACGATACCAATTGTTTGACCGACTTTGGCAGGCATTCGAGAACCCGCTTCTCGTAACACTTCAATAATCAGCTCGATAAATAGCACTTCAATCAGCGGTGGAAATGGTACTTTACTCCTCGACTCTTGAAGATTTAATAATAATTCATAGGGCAATATTTCTGGATGAAAGGTTAGAGCTGATATATACATGGGGGTAATCATAATTGTTAGGAAAAAACCAAAAAAGCGTAACATCCTTAGTAAAGTTGCCGTTGTCCATCGGTTGTAATAATCTTCAATCGACACAAACATTTCAAAAAAAGACGTAGGACAAACAATTGCTAACTGACTATTATCCATAAAAACGACGATTCTACCATCTAGAAGATAACGGCAAATACTATCTGGACGAACTGTCATATAATATTGCGGAAAGGGTGATAAAGGATTATCCTCAATTAATTGCTTCAGCACAGATATATCCGTAAATAATGGATAATCTACTTGATCTATCCGATTTCTTAAATCCTCTAAATTTTTATGACTCACAATATTATCCATATACATAATCGAGATTTTAATATTGGCTTCAGACCCGACAACACGGTTTTCGTTTTTAAGCATAGCGCTTTGTATGCGTCTTCTCACCAATGAAATATTTGTTTCTAATGATTCTGTAAATGCATCCTGTGGACCGATTACTGTGGACTCCGTTTCAGTATCTGTAATGGCCCTTGTCGGTGCACTATACGTATCCACGCTTAACAACGCATTCGTTTCATGAAAAAAAAGGAGGGTTTGCCCAGCATTCAATTTTTTAACGGCTCCCTGGACATCCTTTGGGTCCACATATTGAGCGATTTGATGAATTTGTTTTAAATTATTAGCCAACGGAATCGTCACCATGGTTTGTAAGGTCATTTTTTCAATGAGCGAGGAGAAATAAATGACCGTGACATCTCCCTCTTCTGTCGCCACCATTTTCAGTTTTACATCATCAATTTCGTTGATCTCCTGCGTCAATTTAGCTACAATTTGTTCCGGTATCTCGTTCATTTCTTTCAACCCCTTTAATTCCGATGAATACCAGTCATTGTCATTCATTTTTTAGTAGTTTGGCTTTTATCCGTTCATTTATGTAAAAATTGTGCTAGTAAAAATAGACAGAAAAAAGGATGCATCTCACGTTGAGATACATCCCTCTAGCTTATTCTATAGAATCTTTACTGTAGCGGTTTTTGCCAATCCCAAACACATAGTAGCTAATTGTTACGAGGATTAGGAAAATAATACCGACAATTAATGATATACGTGTATCATCATTAATCCACATACCAACTAATACCATGATTAAAAAGATAATCGTTACATAGTTTGTAATGGGTGCGAAAGGCATTTTGAAAGGATGCTTAGCCAGTTGCGCACCCTTCTCTTTTCTAAAGCGAATTTGACTGATTAAAATGATAAACCATGGAATCATTCCTGGTAAAACACTCGCACTATATATATAAACAAATAAATTTTCAGGAGCAATATAGCTTAGGATGACACCAATGAATAGCCCGACTAACACACCTGCTGTTCCAAATAAAGGTACGCCATTCCTTGAAAGCTTGGCGAAAAATTTTGGTGCTTGTCCATTCATCGCAAGAGTATATAACATACGTCCAGCGCTATAAATCCCACTGTTACAGCCTGACATAGCTGCTGTGATTACAACAAAATTAATGATACCTGCGGCAGCTGTAATACCTACTTTAGCAAATGTCGCCACAAATGGACTACCTATTGTCCCAAGTTCATCCCAAGGATACACCGTCACAATGACAAAGATTGCACCGATATAGAAAATCAAAATACGCCAAATGATACTTTGAATGGCATTAGTAATTGTTTTTTGTGGATTTTTTGCTTCTCCAGCCGTAATCCCGATAAGCTCTACCCCTTGATATGCAGCAACAACTAAAGATAAGGCAAAGAAGAAGCCTGTCCAGCCACCTGTAAAGAAGCCACCGTGACTCCACAAATTAGATAAACCAATGGCGATACCGTCATTGCCAAAGCCAAAGAAGATCAGTCCTACACCTGCTACAATCATTAAAATGATCGTGACAATTTTAATCATCGCAAACCAAAATTCAAATTCCCCAAATGATTTGACAGAAATAAAGTTCGCCAAACCTAAAATAATCATCGCAATAAGACCTGGTATCCACGCTGGTAATTCTGGATACCAGTATTGCATATACGTTCCGACTGCTATAATTTCAGACATCCCAACAATAACCCATTGGAACCAGTTACTCCACGCTGTTAAATACCCCGCTAAAGGATGGATATATTTATAGCCAAACGTTGCAAAAGAGCCTGTACTCGGCTCCATATAAAGCATCTCACCCATTGCCCTCATAATGAAAAAAATAAAAATACCTGCAATACCATAGGCAAGGAGTACAGAAGGTCCCGTCCATTGAATTGCACTGGCCGAGCCCATAAATAGCCCTACACCAATCGTACCGCCAAGTGCAATCATTTGGATATGACGTGCTTCTAATCCTCGTTTTAATTCCTTATTGGCCACTCGTTAACGCCTCTTTTCTGATGTTCTCTCTACGTTGAATACCTTTAAAATCATAATCAATTTTTCTAAAAAAGACAAATGTATTTTTAGGAAAAACAAAAAATAATGATATTTTGATAGATTTAGCTCATACCGCTCTTTCATTTTATAACTTTACTAAATAACGCAAAGGAGTCTCCACTAGGTTAGTAGAGACTTCTCATGTTGTTGAAAAAAGATGATGTCAACGGCAGAAAAAGCAAATTTGCAAGGTAAGAGGTTGATTTCCGTTCCGTCAGCGCCCTTTCCAGGGGGCGTCCGATGAGCCGCTTCACTCACTTACGCTCGCTCCAGGGTCTCATCTGTGACGCTAAATCCCCTAGGAGTGACGCTGGCTCCACTCCAATCAACCATTCTGCAAAGTGCCTTTACTTTTTTCATAGTAATATAGCGATTAAATAGCCCATTATTTTTAGAGGGAATAAGCTCTTATTTTCAATATGGAGAAGTGATGCGTGACAACACCTCTTCATAAAAAGTAGTGAACACCTTCACTTTATTTGAAAATTTCGCTAAAAAGGTAAAACTTTTGTGGGCTGGAGTGGAAGGCTACTTGACTCCCGTGGGATAGCGAGACAGGCGAGCCTCTAAACGGAGCGGTAGCGGAGGAAGCGGCTCGGCGCTCGCCCACAGGAAAGCAAGTAGCCTGCAACGGAAATCCATTTCTACCTTTCAATTGACTGTTTTGTTTTTCCACACTAAGAGGAGTCTCCACTAGGTTAGTAGAGACTTCTTTTAACGCTTAATTTGATTAATAGGCTAGTATAACTTTTCCCTAAATTATCAACATTAAAAATACCTAATAATCCATTCGATAGTACAAGTAGCTTGTCTTTCCCATATGTATCAAAAAACCAGTTATCCATATATCACCAATAATTAAAGTATATAGCTAGAAATCACTTGTTCTATTTTTGTGGAAATTGGATGAATAGTTAAGCAAAATAATCTGAAGTCAAATTTATTACCCCGTTATGTCGCAACCTTCCATAGTTACCAATCGTTATCGTTAATAGTTGCTTCTAACAAAGGGGAGATATTTGAATGTTACATTTCAATAAATTGGATAAAAGTTTAGTAATTAGCTTGATGCTACTAGGTATGATTAGTTGTCTCTTTGTCCATTCCAGTAGTACGGTGTTCGAACAGTATTCAAGCTCATTTATTATAAAGCAGTTTATTTATTACATAATCGGATTTTTAACTATGTATGGGATAGCCATACTTGATATTGAACAGCTTAAAAAAATTGGCTGGCCGTTTTATTGGATAATGGTGTTATTAACATTTAGCTTATTCATTGCACCTGAAAGTATAGCTAGAACTATAAACGAGGCGAAGCGCTGGTACCAAATTCCTTTGCTAGGATCATTTCAGCCGTCAGAGTTTTTAAAGTTCGCCTTTTTAATCGTTGTCAGCAAGGTTATCGTCGCACATCGAGAGAAATACGAACGTCCTACCTTTTTCACGGATATGAGGCTTCTCTTCATAATTGCTATTATATCTCTTCCACCGATGCTCGCCGTTTACAAGCAACCTGATACAGGCATGGTCATGCTTTATATGTCGATGATTTTACCAATGATTTTCTTTTCAGGTATACAAAGAAAATTGCTTGTCATCTTTACAGCCGTCCCTCTATCAATTATTAGTGTTGTGGTACTTTTATATATAAAATCCCACGATTTTTTTACAGATAAAATTTTAAATAAATTATCAGGGCATCAAATTTCTCGAATTCATGGTTGGTTACAGCCATATGAATATCCAGATTCTTCTTATCAAACGAGGCAGGGGTTTTTAGCAATTGGTACAGGTGAGTTTACTGGGAAAGGATACATGAACAATAATGTTTATGTCGTGGAGAAACATACTGATTTTATTTTTGCGAATATTGCCGAAGAGCTAGGCTTTATTGGAGGATCATTTATAATTGCACTTTTATTTTTTGTTATTTACCGTATTGTTGTTATTACAGTACAAGCAAGAGACCCATTTATGACACTGATGGGTGCAGGAATTTCTAGCTTATTGGCCTTCCAAATTACCCAAAATATTGGTATGACCATTGGGCTTCTACCAGTAACTGGTATGACACTGCCATTTTTAAGCTATGGTGGAAGTTCACTAATATCAAATTTTATGCTAATGGGTATTGTGATGATTATCTACAAATCTTATAGCGGCTATATGTTTAAAGCAACAAAAGAATAAGTAATGAAATGTATAAGCTTTTAGTATTACTGCTTCTAGCAGGAGTAGCTTTCTTATGCTTACCATCTGGCGTAAAACTTTACCTATATCTGCTTTGATTTGCCCATAAATAATCTGTCTTCTATACTGGGGAGCAAAGACGATTTAATACTTACAATTCCATGTTGTGTGCTAAACTTTTATAATCCATTTGGATTTCCTTTCGTACGAAGTTGATTGACCAGACCTCATTGTACGAAAGGGTTTTTTTCTTGTCTATAGCTAGAAGCTCTTTGGAACCCTCGCATCGTTTCAAAAGATACAAAAAACTCTATTCCCATCTCATTGAAAGGAATAGAGTGTAGGTCATTATTGTAATAATGTTTGTTCTTGTAATTTTGCAGAGAAGTATTTACGTGCATCCGCTGTCAGAATTTGCAACAATGTCACTTCTTCCTGACGAGCAAATTCTACAAACATCCCACTTAAATTTTCGTAGACATATTTGATTTTAAAGCCACTATCTAAATAATGATCTACTTTTTGGATTTCCTCTGTGCTTTGTTGGAATTCAGACATGTCATCACCTCACCTTCTTTTGAAAATGTCTTGATGTAGTCTATCTTACTCGGCGCCCTTCATTTCTAACAGAGGATCTGGTTGCTCCACAAGTTCTTCCTCCTCTAGGGCCGACGTTGGAGCAGATGCTGGTTGCCCAAATAGTTCATCCAAATTATGCCCGACTGTAATGCCTAAATATTTGGCATCACTCGGGTCTTCTAGCTCCGCCTGTGGATACTTTTTAAACCACCAATACTTCGCTAATACATAATATACAGCCGCTCCAACAACAAATCCTACTAAAGAGGAATAAGTTGCAAAAATATTCGCGACCGCTCCCCCAATGACCCAGGCAATTAACCCGGCCATATTAAAGCCCTTATAATATTTAAATTGCCCATCTAACTCATAAAGCTCTTTAACATGAACACGGCGTTTACGAATTAGGTAATAATCAGCAAATAAAATACCTACAATGGCCGTTAAAATACCGCCAATTATTAATAGGACATTGACCATCACATCAAATAGGCTCCAAGGCTGTGCAATAATACCAATAATTCCTGCAATGACAACCCCTACCCAAAACGGTACTTTAGGACCGCCAATATTAGAGAAAATCGTCGCAGCTGGCACAACATTGGCAGAGGTATTAGTCGACCATTGCGCTAACACAATCATCAACAATAAAATACCTAAAATAAAGCCGCTTGCACTTTGTTGTAGGGCGTTGATCGGATCAGCCGATGCAACAGCCATATAACAAACTGCTCCAATTGCGACAATGAATGTATTGGTAATTGGCATAACAATTAATGAGCCAACAAGCTGTGTTTTATTACGTTTAAACCAATTTCGCTCATTTTTAGGTGCCTTAAAGAAACGAGATAGGGAAGGCATATCGGCTGCGAGTGTTGCCCAAAAGCCCATATTTGCCATCACGACTACCATAAAAGCGGTAAAAGCAGCAATGCCTGTTGTTGGGGTTTCCACCCACGTCCAAATATTTTTTCCTTGTGACGTTGCACTATCTGCTAATGTGTAGTACATCCAACAAGAAATTAAAATAATGACAGGTGCTGCTAAATCAGCAAAGCGCTCAATGGATTTAATCCCTAGGGATGTATTAAAAAGTTGAAGAGCAGCAAATACAAGGAAACAGATAAACCAATTATTAAAGCCAAACATTAAATTTAAAATACCATTTATCGCTAAAGCACCGAAATACGTATTAAGACCAAACCAACAAGCAGCTGTGACACCACGTACAAGGGAAGGTATATGTGTACCGAATGTGCCAAAAGGTGCACGCATATAGACTGGGAATGATAGCCCATGCTCAATTCCTATATCACCAATTAACGTCATAAAGACACCGATTAAACAAGAGCCTACCAATGTTGCTACAATAACCATTGGTAGTGATAAGTTCATAATGGCTGAGCCACCAATGGCAAAAGCCGCTAGAACAATCGCCATGCCAATCCAAATCACTGCAAAACCAAATGTTCCAATATTTCTTTGTTGATGTGTCACTGGAAGTAAATCTGGGGATTTCAAATAATTCCCTTCACGTTCCATCCTACTTCTCTCCTTTTTCTCTAATTTCCGTGACAACCTACTTGAAGTTATGCCTTCCTCCACCAAATGCTGAAGGAAGGTGGAATTTCGATTTTAATCATCTTTTATCTTATATTCAGTATTGAGCTAAAGAGGCCATTATTTTGACAGACTGCTCAGAAGGGCTTGACGTTCATTCCATGTCATTGGCGGAATCGTTGATGGACGTTCTACCATTGTAATGGCACCGTCGACAGGACAAACAATGGAGCATAGATTACAGCCGACACAGTCTTCCTCACGAACCTTTAGCATTGGACGATCACCCTCTGTATAGAGATCAATACATTGATGGGAAGTATCCTCGCACGCAATATGGCACTTATTACAATTGATACAAACATCATTATTAATTTCTGCAACAATTTTATAATTTAAATCCAAATCACCCCAGCTTGAATATCTTTGCACAGAACGACCTACTAAATCCATGACCGAAGCTAGGCCTTTATCATCTAAATAATTATTCAGTCCATCAATCATATCCTCCACAATACTAAAGCCATGATGCATCGCTGCTGTACATACTTGGACGCCTGTGGCACCCATTAAAATAAACTCTGCTGCATCTTGCCAGTTCGAGATACCACCAATGCCCGAAATCGGTACATTGACTAATGGATTACGGGCACATTCTGCAACCATATTGAGGGCAATCGGTTTAACTGCTGGACCACAATAGCCACCATGTGCCCCTTTGCCAGCTACATTAGGCACTGTATTCCACGAATCTAAATCGACACCTGCTAAACTATTAATCGTATTAATCATACTAACTGCATCTGCTCCACCTCTTGTCGCTGCCTCCGCCGTTACAGTAATATCTGTAATGTTTGGTGTTAGCTTCACAATAACAGGTGTACGCGCTGCTTCCTTTACCCAGTACGTTTGTTTTTCCACCAACTCAGGGACTTGACCAGAGGCAGAACCCATGCCTCGTTCTGCCATCCCATGTGGACAACCAAAGTTAAGCTCAAGACCATCAACCCCCACATCTTCTACGCGTTTCACAATTTCATGCCACTTTTCCTGCTTTGGCTCTACCATTAACGAGGCAATAATCGCATGATTCGGAAATCTCTTTTTCGTCTCATATATTTCTTGTAAATTTACTTCTAATGGTCGATCTGTAATTAACTCAATATTGTTGAAGCCTGCGACACGTTGACCATTAAAACTAACTGCTGCAAAACGAGAGGACACATTTAAAATTGGTTCCCCCAATGTTTTCCAAACAGCACCACCCCAGCCTGCTTCAAATGCACGCTGTACTTGATAACCTGAATTCGTTGGTGGTGCGGATGCTAGCCAAAATGGATTAGGTGATTTGATACCCGCTAAATTAATGCGTAAGTCAGCCATATAAGTTCCCCCTCTATCCCTTATTAACAAGCTATTTTGTACCGAAAGCATAGCATCAGGTATAGGCTGTAAGTCCACTACTTCTCAATGTAAAGTAACGCTAAAGTATTCAAATGAAGGATCAACAGCCTGTAAAAACCCGATTGCTAGTTTCACTTTATCCCGTATTAACAGGCTGTAAGTCCACTACTTCTCAATGTAAAGTAATGCTAAAGTATTCAAATGAAGGATCAACAGCCTGTAAAAACCCGATTGGTGAAACTAACAATCCGTGGAGGATGAAAAACCTCCACGGATTGAAGGTTCACTTTATGCAATCTCACTTGGTTTTCTTAAACGTTCATGAATCTTGTATGCTGCATCTTTTCCTTGTTGTACAGCGGTCACCACCATCGCTTCCCCCTGTCCATTACCAAAGACAACATCTCCACAAGCAAATACTTTGTCATGAGACGTTTGCATTGTCGTTTCATCAATATCGACAACCCCATTTGTATGGGCTAAACCAAAGGCTTCAATTAACGATACAAAACGCGTTTGTCCAATGGCTTTAATCACCGCATCCACTTCGATGATAAAATTGGAGCCTTCAACTTCTTCTGGTCGTTGTCTCCCATCAGCACCAGCCTCACCAAGCTTCATTTTCACACATTCAATGCCTGTCACCTTGCCCGTTTTATTGCCAATAATTTTCTTCGGTGCAGTTAGCCATTTAAATTCCACGCCATCCTGCTTAGCAAATTCATATTCAAATTTGTACGCTGTCATTTCTTTTTGCGTTCTTCTGTACAGAATTTGCACATTGTCAGCACCTAAGCGCACTGCACTTGTAGCACCATCAATGGCTGTATTTCCTGCTCCAATCACAGCTACTCGTTTTCCTACAATATCATTTGTAAGCGGTCCCATTTTTGTTTTTCGCACAAAGTCAATGGCATCATGTACACCTTCTAGGTCTTCACCTTTAATGCCCAGATTCGGCACAGCCCCCATACCGACAGCTAATATCACACTGTCATATTGCGCCAAAATTTCAGCTGCTGTAATATCCACACCTACAGCTGTATTGGTTTGAATGTCCACACCGAGCTGTTCAATTTGGTCCACTTCCCAATCTACAACTTCATTTGGTAAACGGAACGCTACAATGCCATAGCTACCTAAACCTCCAGCCTTTGCCTCCGCCTCATAAATCGTTACATGATAGCCTAAGCGGCTGAGTTCACGTGCTGCCGATAAACCAGCAGGGCCTGCTCCAATAATGGCTACTTTCTGTCCATTATGCTGGCCTGGTTGGAATAGCTGGGCATTTGTTTCCATTGCCCAATCCGTTGCATAACGCTGTAACTCACCAATTTTAATTGGCTTTGTTGAAGAATTTAAGACACACGCCCCTTCACATAGTTCTTCTGTTGGACAAACCCTCGCACAGCTTGCACCAATAGGATTTGCTTCTAATATAGTCGTAGCAGAACCCTTCATATTACCAGATGCAATTTTTTTTATGAAATTCGGGATTTGAATACTTGTTGGACAGGCTTTAATACATGGAGCGTCATAGCAATATAGACAACGATTGGCTTCCTCAATAGCCTCATTCTTTGTCATCTTTCCTTTTAATTCCATGAAATTACGTCTAAGCTGTATGGTCATCGCGTTTTCTTGAATCGGAACCATTTCCACATCCCCCTCATGTGAGCATTTTTTCCGTGAATCAATTACTAAACCGATTGTTTTGTTCTCCACTCAAAACAATCGGTCGTCTACTGAAGGAAGCTAAATATTTAACGCTTCCGCAACTACTGTTCTTAATGGACGTTTAATGTATTGTCCACTGCCAAGTATGCCTACAAATTCTTTATTTTTAATGACATATTCCCCTCGGACTAGGACACTAACAGGCTCCCCTGTCACTTCCCAGCCTTCATATGGGTTATAGTCAACATTCATATGATGCGTTTTAGCCGAAATTTGGCGTTTTGCCTCTGGGTCAAAAATAACGATATCCGCATCAGAACCAATCGCAATCGTTCCTTTTTGCGGGAATAAGCCAAATATTTTTGCCGCACTAGTAGAAATCATATCCACAAATTCATGGATTGAAATTCTCCCCTTTGCTACACCCTCCGAATATAAAATACTGAATCGATCTTCAATGAATGGCCCGCCATTTGGAATTTTCGAGAAATCATTTAAGCCTAGCTGCTTTTTGCCCTTAAAGCTAAAGGAGCATTGATCTGAGCCAATGGTCTGAAGCTGTTTCGCCTTTAATGCATGCCATAAATGCTCTTGATGATACTTCGGACGAAGTGGTGGCGACCATACATATTTGGCTCCCTCAAAGCCTGGCTGTGCTAAGGCTGATTGATCGAGTGTTAAATATGGCGGACAAGTTTCACCATAGACGTCATAGCCTTTTTCACGAGCAGCAATAATTTCATCCACTGCTTCTTTACATGTCACATGCACCACATAGAGCTTTGCTCCAGCAATATGGGCTAATTCGATGGCACGCTTTGTTGCCTCTCCCTCTAATTCGGCTGGACGAGTCAGTGCATGATAAATGGGTTCCTTATGACCAGCACGTCGAGCTTCTTCTACCAGCTCATCAATAACAGAGCCATTCTCACAATGTACCATCACCACAGCACCAAGATCTTTAGCGATTTTAAAGGCTTTAAATAAAGTACGATCTGTTGCTTGGAATTCTTTTGCATACGCCATAAAGACTTTTACAGAGGTAATGCCCTCTTGCTCCAGTAGCTTAGGTAATTCAGCTTCCGTTTCAGGTGTTAAGTCGCCAATCATTAGGTGGAAACCATAATCAATAGCTGACTTTCCTTTAGCCTTGTCATGCCATTTCTCCACCGCTGTAGACAATTTTTCTTCCCCAGCTGTTAAACAGAAATCTAAAATAGTAGTTGTCCCACCATAGGCCGCTGCAATTGTACCTGATTTCCAATCATCATCTGTCACCGTATTATTGAATGGCATATCTAAATGCGTATGGGGATCAATGCCACCAGGTAATACGTACTTACCTGTTGCATCAATTATTTCAGCATTAGCATCCGTTAAATTTTGTCCAATCTGAACAATTTTACCGTTATCAATTAAAATATCTGCCTCAAATACGTCAGCAGCAGTTGCAACTCGTCCACCTTTAATGATTTTTTTCATTGTGCCCCTCACCCTTCATCACAAAATTAGAGAATCCTTGATGTTTAATGCAGTGTATATGTCTCGCCCAGACTAAACTTTGTTTGTAGCGTTAACACCGTTTCTAGTAGAATATCTGCTCCCTTTGCACAATCCTCAAAGGTTGTTTCCTCTTCTTCACAATGACTCTTGCCTTCGATACTTGGGACAAAAATCATCGCGGAAGGAACCATACTTGCCATATACTGTGCATCATGACCAGCGCCGCTAAACATACGATGAGCTGAGTAACCAAAGCTTTGACATGCTCTTTCTACTTCATTGCAAATGGCGCTATCGAAATGCACGGTATCTCTTCCCCATAGCTTGACAGGCTGAATATGGCATCCGCCTGCTGTCTCTGGAAGTGCATGGAGAATATCCTCAACCAGTTGCATGACCTCTGGCTTTTGGTGACGGGAATCAATGGTAAATGTCACCTTATTCGGGATGACTGTATGAATATTTGGAGAAACATGCATACGACCAAAGGTAAACACAAGCTGTTCATCCACCTTGCCTAATTGCTCATGGAGCTCTGTCATGATCGTCGATGCAACAATCATCGGATCTTTGCGCATTGACATTGGCGTTGTCCCTGCGTGATTCGATTGCCCCGTAATGGTGATTTCGTAGCAGACCATGCCTAGTACACCTTCAACAACACCAATCTCACGTTGTTTTGTCTCTAATACTGGCCCTTGCTCAATATGCAATTCAATATAAGCCAGTGCTTCTTTTAGACGATTGATCTGCTCTCCTTCATAGCCACTTGCTTGTAATGCTTCTTGAAAGCGAATGCCATTTTTATCTGTGGATTGCAGCATTTTTTCTTTATCAAACTTCGAGGTGATGACCCCTGAACTCATCATGGCTGGATCAAAACGTGCCCCCTCTTCGTTCGTGAAATTGACAATCATAAGTGGAATATCCACATCAATGTCATTTTCCTTTATTGTTCGAATGGCCTCGATAGCTGTCAGTATGCCTAACACGCCATCAAATCTCCCACCTTTTTCAACAGAATCTAGATGGGAACCCATAACGATGGGCGGCACATTCTTTTTCCCAGGAAGCGTGGCATAAATATTCCCCATATCATCTACCTGAATGTTCATACCTAACGCCTCACAACACTTACAAAAATAGTTTCTTGCTAAAACGTCCTCATCCGAAAGAGACAAACGTGTGACACCACCATTGTCAGTGGCTCCAAATTGACTAAATTGTTCAATTAACTCTTGCAATCGTCTACTATTACATTTATACATATGCAAGTCCTCTCTTTCACAGTAGTTATTAAACATTCTAAAATAAATAAAACTTGTGAGATATGGATAGTAAACTAAAAAAATATGTGCAACTGCACATCATATATGGTAAGTTATGTTCATAATTAAGGGGGGGAAATATGGGGACGATTCGTAAAATTGTAGAGGGTGTTCAATTCCCAATGCTCACATTAGTCGCTGGACATAGTGGTACGTATCGCAGAGTTACTGGTATTAACGTTGTGGAGAGCAGTGATTTAATCATGTTTTGTAGACCTAATGAATTAGTCGTCACAACAGGCATTCATTTAGATGCACAAGCAGCTTCCTTAGAACAGCTTGTCAAACAAGCCTACACCAAAAAAGTAGCTGGCTTTATCATTAATACAGGGCCTTTCATTCCTGATATTCCAGAAGCCGTCATCTCTTTCGCTAATCAACATGATTTCCCTATTTTTCAAATGCCATGGAATTATCGTATTGCCGATCTATTAAAAACTACTTTTCAATTTATTGCCAACCATCATCAAGAGCTCTCCATCGAAGAAAAGGTACTTTTCAATCTACTATTTCACTACAAACAAAACGCTAACACGATGAAAGATCAACTAGCACAGCTAGGATTTCCCCACGGGAGAGAATTAGCGATCATTACTTGCACAACCATTGGCACTCAAGCTTCTATTGACCGTTATGAGGTGATGATGCAATTCGCTTTTCAAAATCGCTATCAACGCTTCTTAAAATTAAAGCATAAAAATCACCTCATTTTTCTAATTGATAAAGCTCAAATCATAACACCGAATGTACCCTTCTCAAAAGTCGTGGAAGAAATCTATGAAAAAATCACCTTAAAAAACGGTTTCTTAGATATTATTATCGGAAAAGGGAACTATTATAAAGAGCTAGAAAATGCTCGTAAAAGCTATGATGAGTCATTAACTGTCATTCATTTAGCACAGCTTCATAACAACCGTTACTTATACAAATATCAAGAAATTGGTGCTTATAAAATACTTATGGCTGTGCAAAATCAGCCCTTGATGAAGTCTTTCAGTCAGGATATTTTAGGACAGCTTTATCGCTATGATGAATTGCACAACACAGATTACGTTCCTTTTTTACGCATATTTGTTGAGGAAAATGGCAGTACAAGTAGGATTAGTGAACGTCAATTTATTCATCGTAATACGGTTCTTTATAAAATAAAGAAAATCGAAATGCTATTGGACATGGACTTAAGTAATCCCTTTACGAAAACTAACCTGTATATTGCTTTTTTAATTGAGGATGTTTTAACACATCAGTAGATTACTTAATTATCTGATTTTTCAATCTTTTTACCTCTGCTATTTTTTCAAAAAAACTCGGCTACAAAATCTGCGACATCCTCCAGAGATTGTGAGGCAACATGATATTGGTCACACCGTCATTGCCACAGAACGTGGTGTTTTTTGACGGTGTTCTTTTCTTTCAGCGATTGATTGGACACCCACTGCAAACACTCATCTCCCTCAGAGTAGGAGGAAATCTTCAGTTCAATCAAGATAAATACCCCTTCTAAAACACTTAAGGCATACATATAAAGTACAAATGGGGTCAACTGTGCATTTTCGTTGTCCACATCTGATACAAACATATGCATGCTATTCAACCACCTATACAGAGGGAGTGAAGCTTCGTGACTAATGTAACAAGCCCAAATTGGCAAGTGAAAGATGAACAATTTGTTTGGCACTCTATGAAGCCATACAATCCGAATGCAACGATGATTGTCCAATCGTCTAAAGGAGCATGGATTACCGACATTGAAGGAAAACGCTATTTAGATGCTATGGCTGGTTTATGGTGTGTGAATGTTGGCTATGGACGAGAGGACATTGCCAAAGTTGCCTATGAGCAATTGCTTGAAAATACGTATACACCATTATCTGTAGGGCATATCCCTGCCATTAAATTAAGCGAAAAAATTAGTGAGCTTTTAGAAGATGATTATGTCGTCTTTTTCTCCAATAGTGGCTCTGAAGCAAATGAGGCTGCCTTCAAAATCGCTAGACAATATCATCAACAAAAAGGTCATGCCAATCGAACGAAAATTATCTCTCGTTATCGTGCCTATCATGGGAGCTCAATGGGTGCTTTGGCAGCTACTGGACAAGCTCAGCGAAAATATAAATATGAGCCACTGGCACCTGGTTTTCTTCATGTCACACCGCCTGACACGTATCGTGCAAATGAAGACCATATTAAAAGTAAGGACCCTTGTGCATTACCATCCGTTCAAGCGATTGATCATATTATGACATGGGAAATGTCCGATTCCATTGCAGCTATCATTATGGAGCCGATCATCACTGGTGGTGGCGTGCTTATGCCCCATGACCATTACTTACAAGGGGTCAAAACTATTTGTGAAAAGCATGGTGCATTGCTTATTGTCGATGAAGTAATTTGTGGTTTTGGACGTACTGGCAAAGCTTTTGGATTTCAAAATTACGGCATCCAGCCTGATATTGTGACAATGGCGAAAGGCTTAACAAGTGCTTATATGCCTGTGTCAGCTACAGCTGTTCGCCGTGAAATTTATGAGGCTTTTGCAGGGAGTGAGGAATATGACTTTTTCCGCCATGTCAACACATTCGGTGGATCACCAGCGGCATGTGCCGTAGCACTAAAAAATATTGAAATAATGGAGCGGGAAGATTTATTTGCCCAGTCCGCTTCGCTAGGAGCAACACTTCTGGCTACCTTACAGGAGCAATTAAAGGAACATCCATATGTTGGGGATATTCGTGGGAAAGGCTTATTGATTGGCGTTGAGCTTGTTCAAGATAAAGACAGCAAAACACCACTCGATGTTACGCTTGTAAACAAAGTGATTGCGCAATGTAAGGAACTCGGATTAATCATTGGGAAAAATGGTGTAACCGTTGCAGGTTTCAATAATGTATTGACATTATCTCCGCCACTGATTATCTCCTCAGATGAGAAAGATTTTATTATTGAAAAATTTGTGCAGGCATTACAATCTATTAAACTGTAGGAGGAATAGCTAGATGGTAACGAATACCGACATAAAAGAGCTAGGTCATTTTATCAATGGACAAACGATTTTAGGGAAAAGTGGCCAGTTATCAGATGTTCACAACCCAAGTACTGGCACTGTCATCGCTCGTGTTCCTTTAGCAACAACAGCGGAGGTGCAGGAAGCGATTACTGCTGCCAAAGCTGCCTTCCCAGCTTGGCGTGCTTTATCTATTGGGAAACGAGCAGAAATCGTCCTAAAGTTTCGCCAACTATTAACAGAAAATATGGATGAGTTAATCGATATGATCTGTACTGAAAGTGGCAAAACAATGGAGGATGCAAAAGGCGAAATTACACGAGGTTTAGAGTCAGTAGATTTAGCTATTAATGCCCCACATCTACTAAAAGGTGAATATTCCGTTAATGTAGGTGGTCATATCAATGCCTATTCGATGAAAGTACCATTAGGCGTAGTGGCGGCTATCTCGCCATTTAATTTCCCTGCCATGGTTCCACTAGCCATTACAAGCATGGCGATAGCCGTAGGAAATTGTGTGATTTTAAAGCCATCAGAGCGTGTTCCTTGCTCCGCTCTATTTTTATCAGAGCTATGGAAAGAAGCTGGTTTACCAGATGGTGTCTGGACTGTCATTAATGGCGATAAAGAGGCTGTCAATGAGCTGTTATGCAACCCAGCCATTGAAGCAATTTCCTTTGTCGGCTCTACACCCGTCGCAGAAGTTATTTATGCCACAGCCTCTAAACATGGGAAACGTGTGACAGCGTTAGGTGGTGGTAAAAATAATATGGTGGTTATGCCAGATGCTGACTTAGAGCACGTTGCCAATGCCTTTCTAGGTGCTGCCTTTGGAGCTGCCTCTCAGCGTTGTATGGCGATTTCAACTATTATTCCTGTAGGTGAGGATACAGCCAATAAATTAGTCAGTATTCTTGCTGATAAAATTGCCAAATTAAAAGTGGGTCCGTATACAGACTCCGAAGTCGATTTTGGACCAGTTATTACACAGCAGTCCAAGGATGCCATTATTGGTTTTATCGATCGTAGCGTGGAAGAAGGTGCTACAATTGTCTGTGATGGAAGAAATCCTAATATCGCCAAGCAATCGAATGGTTTCTACTTGGGTCCTACCCTACTCGATCACGTAAAGCCTGGGATGGAAATTTATGAGCAAGAAGTATTTGGACCTGCACGGAATATTGTTCGAGTAGCTACATTGGATGAGGCAATTGCTCTTATTAATGCCCATGAATTAGGGAATGGTGTGACAATCTTTACAAACAATGGTGCGGCTGCTCGGAAATTTACCACTGAAATTGAAGTTGGAATGGTAGGTGTCAACGTGCCCATTCCTATTCCAGTAGGCTATCACAATTTCGGTGGCTGGAAACGTTCAAGATTCGGTGAAGGGCATATGTTTGGCCCTGACCAAGTACGTTTCTTCACAAAAACGAAAACCATATCAGAAAGATGGGTGGAACAAGGAAATGATGTAACCTCATCCTTTGCTTTTCCGAGTAATCAAGACTAATCACTAAAATAAACATTCGTGTTGCTTCTTAAAGGAGCCATGCGAATGTTTTTGCTCTATATAAAAAAACTGACGAACCAAATTGGTCACCAGTTTTTGCAGATTGATTAGTCGTTCTCTTTTTTCTCCACTTTTTTCACTTCTGTCTTTGTTACTTCAGTGAAATCCGCTTCCTCCCCAGCCTCCATGCCATAGCTAGGATTTCTGTCCATACGAGTGAATGTATCTACATCATCCTCGTCTTCAAATCGCTTCACAAGAATTGGTATGGTGATTAGACCCGCAAGTCCAACAAGGGCATATATCCATCGAGATAAGACCGCAGTTTGTCCACCAAACAAATAAGCAACTAAATCAAATCTAAAGAATCCAATGAGTCCCCAGTTGATTGCACCTATAATGACTAATACTAAGGCAATTCTATAAAGCACGCTCATGCGTACACCTCCTTTATCGTCTTTACTCCAAGCTGAATTTTCAGCAGGGAGATGTCATAAGAAGCGATAAAATGACAAAGACTAGTCATTAAAACCGCCATTTTGACGGTCTTATTTTTTGCAATAACTACTTTTTTATACAGCATGGAATTGCAGTGATGCTATTATCACAAAGAAAGGTACGACGATGAACGAACATTACTTGGATGGATTTTTATAGGTTTGCTCATGCTGAAGTAGCCATTCTTTGCGCCACATCCCGCCACCATACCCTGTCAACGTTCCATTAGAGCCAATAATTCGATGGCAAGGAACAACAATGCTTATATTATTTTTGCCATTGGCGCTACCGACAGCTCTTACAGCTTTTTCATTATTAATGGCCATTGCAATATCTTTATAAGAAGCTGTTTCACCATAGCCTATACTAGGTAAGGCATGCCAAACTGCTTGCTGAAAATCAGTACCTTTAAAGGTGTAGGGAAATGAAAACGCATGACGTTCACCAATAAAATACTCATGCAATTGCTTAGCACATGTTAGTAGCACTTGAGGAGTATCTTGTTGAGGGATATTGACAATCTCCCCTCGCTCTGCAAAATTAATCCCATCAATAGCTGTTTCACTACCTTCGATTTCAATAATTCCAATGGGCGATTTGTAATCTAATTTATACCGTTTCATATAGTGACCTCCATAAATAAAAGGTGGCATAAGCTTGCCAGCCTTGCCAATGTTTCGCATAGTGATGAATTTCCTCAAGCGTTGGTTTTCGCTCTAATGCTAATTGTGTTTTTATTGCATTATGCAATCCAACATCCGCAATGGGGAAAGCAGATGGCTCTTGTAAACATTTCATCAACACATAGGCGGCTGTCCATGCACCAATGCCTCGAATAGCCATTAAACTTTTTTTCATGCCCTCGTAGCCGTCTTTTTGACGCAATAAGTCTTTTGTCAATTGGCCATTTGCTATACTTTTCGCAATATCAATAATGTACTCTGATTTCCTCAATGTAAATTGAAGGCTTCTCAAGTCCTCTACCTGAATGGCTGCTATTTTTTCTGGTGTCGGAAAGAGCCAGTAGCTTTGTCCCTTAAAGTGAACATGCTCTCCAAAATGTTCTACAAATCGTTTTTTTAACGTATAAGCGAATGTTAAATTGATTTGTTGTCCAATAATAGCCCACACCAGTGCTTCAAATAAATCAGGAATTCCGATTAAACGTAATCCACTATATTTTTTCGTAAGTGAACATAAGATGGGATCCTGTTCAACCATCTGGTAATAGTCCTGCAAGTTCCTGTTTAAATCAAACCACTCTGTTATATATTGTACGATGATTGCTCGTTCATGGACAGCTGGCTGATTCATCAGAAAGGATACTTTTATTTTATTGTCTTGCTCGGTAACGGTACATAAAATAAGCCGTTCATTTATCTTTAGTAATTTGAAGAGTGTGTCCTTTTTTATATGATGCAAATTTTCTTGATTGGAGCGCTTTAAGAACAGCAAACATTCCATATAATTGAATTCTTTTGGTGGTTCGATGACTACATAACAATCGGCATTTATCCAATTCATAATAGGCCTCCTTTCTTATGAAAGGTGTCGATATTGTGTAGGTGAACAATTTTTCAACCGTCGAAAAACTTTATAAAAATTGGATGGACTTTGAAATCCTACTTCATAGCAAATTTCTAAATTTGTAGCATCTGTATGCTTTAATAAGTGGGCAGCTTTATCAATTCTTATTTTTTCTAAATATGTTCTGGGAGTCTCTTCTGTTTCTTGTTTAAATAATCGTTCAAGATGAAATGGACTGATGCCGACATGCGCCGCCATATCCTGTAATGTCAGCTTTTGTTTATACTCGTTGATGATAAATGCTGTAATATTTTTAATCAATTGGGTATGTGGTGAATGTTCTATTTCAGGCTGACAACGTTTACATGCACGATACCCGGCTGCTTCTACTTCTTGAATATCTTCATAAAATTCAACATTCACCTTTTTCGGTTTTCTTGATTTACAGGAAGGACGGCAATATATTTTAGTGGTTTTAACTGCCGTATAAAATAGCCCATCATAGGTTTGATCACATGCTATGATTTTTTCCCACTTTTCCTCAAAGGATAAATTGATTGGATTGTCCACGAATGAACCACCTCGATTTCATAGATTACACATATAAAGAAGAAGTATCTTGGTCTTTTACTAATTGTGCAGCATGCTGTGATAAATAGGCAATGATTTTATCTGAAAGTGCATTGCCAAAGCTCAAACGCCTTACCCCTAATTCTCTTAATAGTTGGCAATTTGTTAATCCTGGTAAAGAAAGAAGATTGATGGGTGCATCTACATTGCTTGTGATAGCACTTATTTCATTGATATCTATTAAGCCTGGGATAAAGACCCCACTTGCTCCGCTCTCGCTATAAGCTTGTGCTCTCATCATGGTTTCCTCGAACGGATGCATTAGCAGCAAATACGTATCTGTTCTTGCATTAATAAAGAAATCTTTATAGCCATGATTATCTAGCCTTGCCCTCATATTTGCTAGCAGGTGACAGTGTTTTGTTATATTTCTTAATCCAGTTTGCTTTTTAAAGGAATCCTCGATGTTAATTCCTGCTACTCCAACATCTGCTGTTCTTAACACATTGTCGATAATACTTTGTTCATCATGACCATACCCCGCTTCAATATCCGCAGATACGGGGATGTTCACCTGCTCTGCAATAGCTTGAATAATATTTAGATGGTGTTGAAAGTCTATCCATTCACCGTCAGCATAGCCTACTGAATTCGCTATACCCCAGCTAGTTGTGCCAATCGCCTGAAAACCTGCTTTTTCTAATGCTAATGCCGATAATACATCCCAAGCATTTCCTAAAAACAACAGCTCTTGTGCACAATGTAAATCATTGAATTCCTGAATTTTTGACATAGCGAAAGCCTCCATACTGTTTGATTGACCTCATATTATCAGGAATTCTCCACTTATTTCGTCCTCAATCTTGCTATTATGGTCTTGTTGGACGCAATAGGAGCATACAAAAAAGACGTCCAAAACAATCGCTTTGTCCTGACGTCTTTTCATGTTATTTCAAATCAAACTACATTAAGTAAGCACCTGTTCCTTTGCATGCTTACGCTGGAAGGCAATCTCTTGTCGTTTTTCTTTCGTTACACGTTGCCAAATGACCACTGTAATAAACCCAATAATGGCTATGATGTTCAACAAGCAACGGAAATCGTCATGAACTATATTACTGAGATTGTTCGAAACGCCAACCTTTTTTTATGTGTAAAATAAAAATAAGCAACAGTGATTATGATAGCAAAATAATATTATCAAACCCCTCAATACAATAGTAAAACCCCTTCTAGCTTATGCTAAAAGGGGTTACTGTTATTTTTGCCAATGATTTAGTTCTTTTAACAATTCGGGTAGCTGTAATTTCCTTACGTCGATGGGCGGTAATGCCTTAATAAACTCTTTTCCATAGGACTTACTAGTAATACGACGATCTAGTACAATGAACGCACCTTTATCTTGTGAAGAACGAATTAATCGACCAAAGCCTTGCTTAAAGCGCATAATGGCCTCTGGTAAGGAAAGCTCTGTAAAGGAATTACGGCCTTGAGCTGTTAGATGCTTTGCTCTCGCTTTAAAAACGGGCTCTTCTGGTGAAGAAAATGGTAAGCGTACGACAATGACAGAGGCAAGGGCATCCCCTGGCACATCCACACCCTCCCAAAAGCTATTTGTGCCAAAAAGCACGGCATGGCTAAATTTTTGGAATGATTTTAAAATGCGCATACGGCTACCACCTGTCACACCTTGTGCAAAAAGCATATAGTCATCTAAAAGCTCACTATCTTGAATAAGCTCGACCGTTTTTCGTAGCATATCCTGTGCCGTAAAGAGCACAAAGCAACGCCCCTCTGTCATACGAACTGTCCGTGTAATAGCATGGGCAACAGCCTCAATGTATTCTTCTTGGCTGACATGCTGAATATCTGGCATATCAGTTACAATAAATGCCTTAGCGCCCGCATAATAGGCTGGTGGTGCTTGTAGTTTCATAACTTTGACTTCATTTGAGATGCCTAGCTGACGTGTAATAAAACGTTCATTGCCAGGTACCGTTAATGTACCTGATGTCCAAACAATACTTGCTTGCTGACGTAGAGGTGCTAACACTTGTTCAATAATTGGTGTGACATTGACGGGCTTTTTAAAGACATGGAGACTGCCTGGAACACTTCGTACATCAAATTCTAACCAAACAGAATTGCCGTCCTGCGGGGAGAGAAAAATATCTTCCCATTCTGCAATTTTTATTTTCACTTCTCGAATCCAATACTGCCATTCAGACAATACAAAAAGGTCATTTTTATCTAATTGCTCGATATTATTTTCGAAAGCCTGCGTAATTCCACTAGCTAGATCCAACCATTGCTGTGTCAGTTTACTGACTAGTGCAAATGGCTCTTTCGCCAATGAAACATCCTCTAAAAACAAGGTACATTTACTACCAGTTTGCTTCCCTTTAACTTGCTGTTGCATTTTTTGAATCGCTTGCTGAATTGTTTCATCAAATGTTCGTTGTAGACGGATAAATTGTGCATCCAGTCGCTGTAAATTTTGCATAGCTACTCGCTGTTTTTTCTTTGCTGCCTGGCAAAACTGTTGAAATAAAGCACTGTCCTCCATCGTGCCGATTTGGCCGAAAATATACTTCCATTGTGTATAGGAGAAGACAACCTCATCTTGCTGCATTGCTGCCTGAATAAATTGATGTGCCTCATCCATAATCCAGCCATCAATTTGTGTAAAGAGCGGTGTTTGACGCACTAAATCGCTCAATACCATGGCATGATTCGTCACAATACAGTCCGCAACAGTGCTATTCTTTAACGCTCGTTCATAGAAATCAAAGCCCTTTGAAGGCTTGTCACTCGGTATTTTGCGGATTTTCTCTAAAAACAGTTGGCCGCCACCAGAAACATTGAGCTCACTTAACACACCTGTCTCTGTTTTTGTCAGCCAAACGAGTATTTGTAAAATAGTAAATGTATCATCATAGGATTCATCAGCATGGGCCATACATTGCTCAAAGCGTTCCAGATCAATGTAATGTTGCATTCCCTTTAGCACACATAAATTCACTTTTGTCCCAAGAATTTTTTCAATCTTAGGTAGCTCTTCCTCTACAAGCTGTTCCTGTAGATGAGAAGTATAGGTGCTAATGGCTATCTTTTTATGGACAGCTCGTGCATACAAAATCGCAGGAAGTAAATAGCCAGCGGTTTTGCCAATACCTGTAGAAGCTTCAATCACACACTCTTTTTGTTCATGTAATGCCTGCCAAATCGTGTCCATCATCTCAAATTGTGCAGGTCTTACCTCAAAATTTGGGAGTGCCTTTGCCATGAATGCCTTTTTTTCATCCACCGTTTGCGGATAGTCCATCGTTTGTGATTCATTCTCATGCTGATTACGACCATTACAAATGGCAAAATTGCGGTAATAATGCACATTTTCATGACCTGTCAGATGCTGACGTTTAATTTGTAATGCCTCGAAAAAAAGCTGAGCAATATTTGATTTCATGCGAAATGAACGCTTGTGC
The DNA here is from genome assembly GCF_038630385.1 of Lysinibacillus sp. FSL L8-0126. Taxonomy (NCBI): domain Bacteria; kingdom Bacillati; phylum Bacillota; class Bacilli; order Caryophanales; family Bacillaceae; genus Lysinibacillus; species Lysinibacillus sp. FSL L8-0126. The sequence goes on from NZ_CP152028.1 coordinate 4,628,588, forward strand.
ATCTGCTCTAGCGTTAGCTGTGGGAGATTTAACAGCTCCTTCCAGCAATATTTGAATAGCTCTGCCGTAGCAAGAGCATCGTCGTCTGCTCGATGTGCATTGGCTAGCTCGATATTTAAATCTGCTGCTAAATCCCCTAGCTTAAAGCTGAGGGACATCGGAAACAAAATTTTAGCTAGCTCCACCGTATCCATTTTTTTACCCTGCCACTTCAATAGTCCGGCACGTTTAAATTCTGCTTGTAAAAAGGATAAGTCAAAATCTGCATTATGTGCGACAAACACACAATCAGTTAAGAGTTCATATATGTAATCCGCATGTGCCTCAAATGGTAAGGCATCCTTAACATCTTCATCCGTGATATGCGTTAAATCTTGAATGAAAGATGGAATGGTTTTTCCTGGATTAATGAACTTCGTATAGGTACGCTCAATTTCCCAATCTTTCATAATAACAATCGCGATTTGAATCATCCGGTCTCCATTTGCTGGTGAATGACCAGTTGTCTCCAAATCTACAATTGCATATTTTTGACTTTCCATCATACATCTCAACTCACAGTTCACATTAGATAAGTTGAATTTTATCATAGATTTGTCTTTACGGCATCCTTTCTCCTCCTTCGGTGAGCCACTTCATCCATACAAAAAACGCAACCTTAGAGGAAGCCCCTAAGGTTGCGTAAAAGAAAATACGATTACCTTTTTACCTAATCAATCAGAAGTTTATTGTTTTTTAGCTAGGTCAACAATACGACCTTCTGTTGTTGTTTTCACTTCTTTTAGGGATAGTAATTGCTCTTGAAGGTTTTCCCAGTCAGACAAGCCTAAATCTGTAACACGACCTTCTTCATATGCTTTTGCAAACATATCAAAGCCATCTCCACCTTTAGCCGTGTATGCATTCGTTGCTACTGTATACCGTTTATCATCCTGCAACGGAACGTACTTACCTGTCGCTTTGTCGAAGTACTCCACAGATACAACACGTGAGCCTGCTTCTTTCGATGAATCATATTGTAATTTTGCCCCAGCGATGTGCAGGAAGCCACCATTTTCATTCGGTACATTTTTCAATGATACTTCAAACGCAGCTTTTAGCTCAGCACCAGTTGCGTCCATTAATGCTAATGTATTACCAAATGGTAAGACTGTAATAACCTGACCAACAGTAATATTACCTGCTGGAATTGCTTCTCGGATACCTCCTCCGTTTTGCAATGCCATTACAACTGTTTTATCTGTAAATTTTTGTGCTTTTGCTAACATACCATCAGTAATAATATTACCTAGAGCTGTTTCATTGCTACGCACACTTTCAAGACTAGTTTCACTTGAACGAGGGTTGGCTAATGCTTCTTTCAGTGTTACACCAATTTCTTTGTTGTTCACTTCATCTACTTTTGCTTTATACGGTGCAAGCAGCTTCACTAATTTCTTATCTTCCGCTACTTTACCAAGGTCAATTAATTCACCTTTATACTTTGTGACAACACCATCTCCATCAAATGTTACATCGAGTGTACCTAAATATTTTACATACTCATTTGCTTGTACAATTAATGTAGCATCTTTTGCTTCGCCAACCGTGTTTGTGTCAACTACAAATGGTTCCTCTAATTTTGTATGATCATGACCACCAACAATGACATCAATGCCTGGTACGTTTTGTGCTAGTAAAATATCATTATCCACATTAGGGTTATCATTATAACCGATATGTGTTAAAGCGATAATTTTGTTGACGCCCATTCCTTCAAAGGCAGCCACTGCTTTTTCCGCTTCCTCGATATAGTTTGTAAATTTCACTTTGTTTGGAGAAGCAATATCTTTCGTTTCTTCTGTCGTTAAGCCGAAAATACCTACTTTTTCTCCATTGATTTCTTTCACGATACCTGAATAAATTTTACCGTTTTCAGGCTCACTTGAAATTAAATCTGTAAATAAACCAGTGAATTTGTCATCTGCTGAGAAATCTGTATTGGCATCCACAAATGGGAATTTAGCACCTTTAATAAAATCTACTAGTGCTTGATGGCCTTCAGGTGATGAACCTAAATCAAATTCGTGGTTACCAAATACCATGGCGTCAAAGCCGATTTCATTTAATAATGCTAAGTCTGCTTGTCCATGGAATTCGTTAAAGTATAGTGTACCGCTAAATGCATCACCAGCATGTAATGTTAGAACATTCTCCTTTGCTGCACGTTGCTCCTTTACAGCTGTTGCTAATTTAGGTAGTTCATTTGCACGAGCGTGTGTATCATTTACATGTAAAATTGATAAAGTAAATCCATCTTCTGGCGTTGATTTTGTTAGGGCTTCTGCAATCACAGTTGCTAGCTGTCCACGTGTAACATTTTCGCTAGCCGCATGGTTTTTTACACTTTCTAGCTCTGGTAATGTTGGAATAGACGACAAGATTTTTGCTAAATCACCATGTGTAATTGTTTGGTTTGGACGGAATGTTTTGTCCCCATAGCCTGAAATAACTTTTAGCTCTACAAGCGCTGCAATGGAACCATAATATGGATTGGATGCACCAATATCCGTAAAGTTAGGATTCTCAACATCTTTCGTATCCAGCTTTAAGGCACCTGCAATCATTTTAGCAGCCTGTCCACGTGTGACATTTGTATCAGGTTTAAATGTACCATCTGGGTATCCGCTAATAATCCCCGCTGCATAAAGAGTAGCGATGCCATCAAAGTCTGCATGACTTTCTTTTACATCTGAAAAAGGACTTGCTGCCGATACTGGTGCTACTGCTACCGCTGTTACAGCTAACGCTGCGGCAGTTGCTGTTAAAAATTTGTTACGTTTATTTTCCATTACAAATGATACCTCCACTAGTAAAATGATGTACTAACAACTAAATTCTACATAAATATGACACAAAATACTAGAACATTCGAATTTTTTTACAAAATTATAATCTTAAAACTAGTTTAATAGTAAGAAAAGAAAAATTTTTCCAAAACTTTTGTAATGGATACGAATACAGAAAAAAGGAGGATCGGCTATACTTTGCCATCCTCCTATCTAATATCAAATTATAAATTGCTGCGTCCATCTTAATGAATGCTACTCACTTCACTACATCACTGTTGCTTCTGGCTCATGTGCAATCATTTCTTTAATAGTATTGCCCTCTCCCATAATGGCCACTGTTGGTTTATGCTCTTTGGCTTCATGATTATCCACATAGACATAGGAAATAATGATGACAATATCACCACGTTGCACAAGTCGCGCTGCAGCACCATTCACACAAATTACGCCTGAACCTCGTTCACCAGCAATGATATATGTTTCAAAACGAGCACCATTATTATTATTCACGACATGTACTTTTTCATTTGCTAGCATACCTACTGCATCTAAAATATCTTCATCAATTGTTATGGAGCCGACGTAATTTAAATCCGCCTGTGTCACTGTTGCACGGTGGATTTTACTATTCATCATCATACGTAACATATTTACAGTCCTTCTTTCACAGTAAAGATACAATTATCGATTAAGCGTGTTTTACCTATATAGACAGCTGCTGCCAACAGAGCTTGCTGTGTCGTAGCAGTCACGGGTGTTAAATCTGGGTAAGCTAATATTTGGATATAGTCAATCTGACCATGCGTTCGTGCATGAATATGAGCTTTTGCTTTAGCCAGTGCACGCACAGCATCACCATTCGCTAGAAAGCTATCACGTGCCAATTGTAATGCTTCATAGATGGCTGGGGCCTCCTGTCGCTCTGTCTCACTTAAATAGACATTGCGAGAAGATTTCGCTAAACCGTCTTCCTCACGGACAATTGGGACAACACGTATTTCTAATGGGAAATTAAAATCACGTACCATCGTTGCAATAATGGCAACTTGCTGTGCATCCTTTTGTCCAAAATAAGCCCGAGTTGGTTGTGCTAAGTGAAATAATTTCGAGACAATCTGTAACACGCCATCAAAGTGGCCTGGACGACTCGCACCACAAAGAATGGTTGCTTGCTCACCAGCCTGTATACGGATGCCACCATCGTGGGGATACATTTCTTCCACACTTGGTGCAAACATAATATCAACACCAACAGACTGTGCCAATGCAGTATCTCTAGGTAAATCACGAGGATAGCTTTCAAAATCTTCATTTGGTCCAAATTGTGTTGGGTTGACGAATATACTCATAACGACTACATCATTTTCAGCACGAGCTGTTTGTGCCAATGTTAAATGACCTTCATGTAAATAGCCCATCGTCGGAACAAGTCCAATGGTTTGATGAGCCTGCTTGGCTGCGTTTATTTCTTCAGCTAATGCTTGTATGGTAGTTACGACTCTCATGCTTGGACGCCCCCATATAACTTATCTAATGCTTCTTCTTTCATCGTAAAGAAATGCTTTGGTGCAGGGAAAGTACCTGCTTTCACAGCTTCAACATAGCGAACCATGCCAGCGCTTGCTTCTTTGCCCATATCGGCAAATTGTTGAACAAACTTCGGCACATGATGTGAGCCGTAGCTTAACATGTCATGATACACCAGCACTTGTCCATCAGCTTCTACTCCTGCACCAATGCCAATGGTCGGAATCATTAAACTAGCGGAGACAACCTCAGTCAGCTGGTGAGGGATACATTCTAATACGACTGCACAAGCACCCGCTTCTTCGCATTGTTTTGCTTCTTCAATTAACGTGGCAGCCTGTTCAGCCGTTTTTCCTTGTACTTTATAACCGCCTAGCACCCCTGCTGACTGTGGCAATAAACCTAAATGAGCAACAACAGGAATACCAGCTGATGTTAATTTACGAATGACAGCAATAACCTCACCCGCTCCCTCTACCTTTAAGGCATCAGCCCCAGTTTGTTGCATCATCGCAATGGCTGTTGTTAATGTTTCATTGACATCGCCATGATAAGAACCGAATGGCATATCCACGACCATAAACGTATCCTTTGCTCCACGTCGAACCGCTTTAGCATGATGAATCATATCCGCTACAGTCACTGGCATTGTAGAATCATAGCCAAGCACGACCATTCCAAGTGAATCACCGACCAGTATCATATCGACACCAGCGTCTTCAGCGAATGTAGCAGCCGGATAATCATAGGCCGTCACCATTACGATTTTTTCGCCTGCTGCTTTCATCTTTAAAAAATCTGTCGTCGTTTTCATGTTGTAGTCCTCCTTTGTTAAGGGAAGAAAACAGAAAAACCCCTCTGTGCCGAAAAAGGACAGAAGGGTAGTGTTTCGTTCATTGGAAAAACCTCATCAAGAGGCAATAGCTTACAAAAAGAAAGCTATTTGAACGTATCGTTTTCTTCCGTCCCTGTCTAAAAAGATCAAGGCAGATATTGGTTAATATGGGATCTTGCGCTTTTGAAGGTGCCGTTCACAATGGATACTGCCCTTCAGCTCATACTATAACAGATTCTCCTACTAATCTTCAAATATTATTTTTTTACAATATCATCGTTTAACGACATTGGTAAAATTTATCTTTCATTAGAATTGACAATTAATGCTATAAGTCATATACTATCCACATACTATACGTCATATAATATAAAATGAAGTATAGGTACTATATGTGAGGTGGAGAGATGACATTTCAGCTTGGTTCAGCTTTACTTGATGCTTGTGTATTGGCTATCGTCGATAAAGAGGACGCCTATGGCTATTCTTTAACACAGCAAGTACAATCGGTCATGGAGATTTCGGAGTCTACACTGTACCCAGTATTACGCCGCTTACAAAAAGCACATTACTTAACAACATACGATCAGCCCTATCAAGGTAGAAATAGACGCTATTATCAAATTACAGAGCAAGGACGTATACGATTATTAGAGCTATTAAAAGAATGGCAAGTGTATAAGCAAAAGGTTGATTGTGTACTTTTAGGAGGGAATTTAGATGGATAGAGCAAGCTATTTGAAACAGCTACGAGGAAAATTACGTCGGCTTCCTGCGCATGAGTTAGATGCTGCACTTACTTATTATGAAGAATACTTTGCGGAAGCTGGAGAGGAAAATGAGCAACAGGTCATGTCGCAACTTGGCTCCCCTTCTCATGTCGCCTCACAAATATTAGCTGATTTCGCACTAAAGGATTTGGAAACCTCCTCAGCCAAATCAACGAAAAAGAATATGTCAGCCATTTGGCTCATTATTCTAGCCATATTGTCTGCGCCACTTTCACTGCCATTACTGGCAACAGCTATTGCACTTATTTTTTCATTCGGCGCAGTCATCGTCAGCTTGATCCTGGCTATTATCGCGACAGTCATTAGTATTTTTGCTGGTGGCATCGTAGCCCTTATTTCAGGCTTCTTGATTTTAACAGAGCATTGGCCTACTGCACTGCTCTTTATGGGTGCGGGATTGGTTGTAACGGGCTTAGGTGTCCTACTCTTTCCTTTTGTCACACGTTTTATTAAGAAAACGGTTCTTGTTTCTGTTGAAGCATTAGGAAGACTATTCCACAAAATAACGAAAAAACGGAAAGGGGGCTTCTAAATGACATCTAAAAATACCCTTATCGCCATGACAATGATTGCATTAGGTATTTTACTTGCATTGGTTGGTTATTTTTCGGGCGGTCGCTGGCTTATTTTCAAAGATGCCGACGGTCTTCACGTCCCAAGCCATACAAATCTAGTGAGTCAATCACATGAGTTAGATACGTTTACAAGTATTAATATAGTGAATGACTATGGAGATATTGAAATTATTGCGAGAGATAACGACTATAGATTAGAGACACAGGTCTTTGAGCAGCAAGACGTAACCTATCATATAGACAATGGTGTTTTAACGATTGAAACAAAGGCGAAGAAAAGGGATGGTTTTCAATTTGGCTTTAATAACTTTTCTTCTCCCTCTATCAAGCTCTATGTCCCGAAAGATACAAAAGTAGAGTCAGTTGTAATAGACAGTGATTTTGGTGATACAGCTGTTCGTGGATTACATTATGAGGAGCTTCAACTCATGCAAGATTACGGAGATATTACCTTCACTAACACGACTGGTGACAAAACAGAGATTACACAGTCCTTTGGTGATTTGACGCTCCAACAATATGCTAGTAACGGCATTAGCATTGAAAGTGAGCATGGTGACATCACTATAGATGGTACATTAAATGGTCAATCCACCATTTCTTCTAGCTTTGGCGATATGACACTTCACTTACAAAACAAACAAAGTGATTTAGGCTATGACTTAAAAACTAGTTTCGGTGATATTACGATGGATGATGAAGAACAAAGTGGCAAGGTGACGCAAGTAACTAATGGTGACCATCAACTGCATGTTTCCTTATCACATGGTGATTTAGATGTATCACTGAAGTAAAGTTGAATTCAAGAAGCTGCAAGAAAAATTCCTTGCAGCTTCTTTTCTATAATATTTTAATGTCCCCTGCATAAATCGTTCGGATTATCCCATTGTCCTGAGTAAGCTGTAAAACGCCATCATCTGTAATTCCACTAGCAATCCCTTCAAAACGTTCACGTAATGTCTTCACCTCTATACGTTGACCAATTGTACAGGATAATTGCTGCCATAGCGTTTTGATACTCGCGAAGCCCTCTTTCACATATAACTCTGTAAATTGTTCTAAATAGTGCAAGATAGATGCCACAAGGGCTGCGCGGTTGATTTCTTCTCCAGCCTCTAATCGTAATGAAGTAGCTATATCTGCTATATCAGGTGAAAAATCAGCTGCTGCTTGGTTCGCATTTATGCCAATCCCAACAAGTAAAGCTTGCACAAGATCAGCCTCTGCCTGCATCTCCGTTAAAATACCTGTACATTTTTTGCCATTAATTAATAAATCGTTGGGCCATTTAATGGCTGGTTCTACATGCTTATATAATGTTTTGATAGCCATTGTAACTGCTACTGCCACCACAAGTGTATAGGAGGATGCCTGTTGGGGGGTAACATCAGGTCGTACAATAATGGTCATCCAAATCCCAGTACCATGTGCAGATTCCCAAGGACGCGCCATACGGCCACGCCCCGCTGTTTGTTCCTCACCAATAATGATCGTACCGTGTGGGGCTCCTTCTTGAGCTAGCTTATGCGCAATCGTTTGTGTAGAATCTACCACATCATAATAATGGATTTCACGTCCAAAATGCGCTGTCTTTAAAAAGAGCTCAATTTGGGTTGGATTCAAGCTATTAGGTACACCCGTCAATACATACCCCTTTTTCTTGATGGTTTCAAATGTATACCCTTCCTCCTGCAATGTCTGCATATGCTTCCAGACAGCCGTCCGAGAGACACCCAAAGAATCTGCTAATTCCTGACCTGAAACTGCTTCACCATCAGCAGCCAGTATTCTTTTTAAAATTTCGTCTTTCATGGAAATTGTCATCTTCACATCAATCCTTTAGTCAACTATGCTATTTTTTATGTAACCTATTTTGTCTTTATCATACTGTAAATCAGTCTAAATGACCACCAAAGATAAAAGCCGTCCCATGTTTCTGAGACGGCTGCTTGTTGTATATTGTGTTAGCCATAAGTCAGCCCCGCTTTCCTAGAAATAGTGCTGCTCTAGCCAGTTTTTAATCTGTTGTCGATCATTTTGGAGTTCATGATGAATAATAGCGCTCAACATGTCCTCCAATGCATCTTTTAGCCATGGTCCACCCTTTTTTCCAGACCATTTTAATAAATCCGCCCCATTCACCACTAAATCTTGCTTTTGCTGAATGGGCAGCATTGCCTGTAATTCTCGAATAGACAGCTGTGGTAGCGCTGCGTCCAATTGGCGAAGCCGTGCAAAATATTGGGCAGCCTCTAACTCTTGTGCTGTGTACATAAAATAATGGGTATTTGTCCATCCCTCTTTTAACGCTTCATATGCGCTCAAAACCGATTTGACAAACGCCATTTCTTTATTAGATAGGCGGTAATCTCTCACTATCTCTCGCCAATCTGTCCCTTGCAGTAAGGCAAAATAAGCCCAGCCCAAGAGCTTGTCCTCTGTATGAAAGCCACGCCAATACTCAGCCTGAAAGTCACCTGGTAAATAGGCAGCCAAACCACTTTCCTCTAATTTTTGAATACCACCAAAAACTGCTTGTCCTACCCATAGCTTATCGAGCTCTGCTTTGATCCGTTCCCTTGCGATAAAAGCAATATCAGATGCTCTAGTTTGAATCGCAGACATTGTATCTGCTGCTATGGCAAAATCAAGCTGTGCTGAAAAGCGTACCGCTCGCAGCATGCGTAAAGCGTCTTCTGAAAAACGTTGTTGTGCATCTCCTACTGCTCGAATCATATGCTTTTCAATATCTTGGTAACCACCGTAATAATCCACATAAGAGCCATCAAGACGCATTGCAATGGCATTCATCGTAAAGTCTCGACGTTGTAAATCTTCTTGCAGTGAACGTACAAATTGTACTTTTTCTGGACGACGGTGATCCGTGTATTCCCCGTCTGTCCGATAGGTAGTCACTTCAACAGGTCCAGCGGGTACGATAACAAGTACCGTCCCATGCTGAATCCCAATATCTACAGTTCGTGGAAATACCGATTTCACTTCTTCAGGCAAGGCATTTGTAGCAACATCTACATCATGAGCTGGGCGATTAAGTAAAGTATCCCTTACAGCGCCACCCACAATAACTGCCTCATAGCCAGCCTGTTCTAGTTGTTCAATGACTGAATAGGCTGCCTGCCATTCTTTATTGTTTTGCATGATTTCTTTCCGCAACCTTCTCATACATTTTTTCATATTGTTCAACAATTTTAGATGAGTGGAATTTGTTATCTACTGCACGGATGGCCGCTTCCCGGAAACGCAATAATAGCTCTTCATCCTGCAGTAAATGGGTCGCATACGCTGCAACTGCATCTGTGTCCCCTAATTCCACAATATAGCCATCTACACCATGTTCAATAACTTCTGGTATACCGCCTACATTTGACCCAATACAAGGTACGCCACAAGCCATTGCTTCTAATAAAACCAGTCCAAACGATTCCTGCTGTGAAAGTAGTAGTTTCATATCGCTAATCGCATATAATTCTGCTAAATTTTCCTGTTTCCCTAAAAATAAAACATCCTTCATATACAGACTTTCCTTTACTTGATCCATGACACGATGCTTTTCTGGACCATCTCCTACCAATAAGAGTTTCGCCTTCATATTAGCCCGAATTTTCATAAAGGCATCTATAATATCCGGAAGATTCTTAATTTTACGGAAGTTTGACACATGAATAAGCACTTTTTCATCTTCTTGAATACCAAATTGCTCTTTTAAATTTCCTGAATTACGAGGATAGTACTCACGCTCATCCACAAAGTTATAAATCGTTTCAATTGGTTTTACTGTATCAATCAATTCATAGGTTTGTTCTTTTAATGCATGTGACACCGTTGTCACAATATCAGATTTATCAATTCCATACTTAATGGCTTGTGACAACGTAGAATCTTGCCCAAGCACCGATATATCTGTGCCATGAAGGGTTGTGACGATGCCAACATCTCGACCACTCATTTCACGTGCTAATACCGCACATACCGCATGTGGGATGGCATAATGCACATGCAACACATCCAACTCTTCATCCTTAATGACGTCTGCCATTTTACTCGCTAATGCAATATCGTATGGAGAATATTGAAACACTGAATAATTATTAACTTCGACTTCATGGAAAAAGACGGTTGGATAAATTTTATTCAATCGAAATGGTACGCTTGAGGTGATGAAATGAATTTCATGTCCTCTTTCTGCAAGCATTTTGCCTAATTCTGTTGCAATGACACCAGAGCCACCAACTGTAGGATAACAGGTAATGCCGATTTTTAGCTTTTTCATTCGATGATCATCCTTTCTAAATCACGTCTTTTATTAGTTACGTCTTTCTTGTATCAGTCTCCAATCCACAAAGCCCTCTTGTAGGCCTTTTAATAATATTTCTGCTGTTCCCATATTTGTTGCCAGTGGCACTTGGTAAACATCACAAAGACGGATAAGTGCAGAAACATCTGGCTCATGTGGTTGTGCTGTTAATGGATCACGGAAAAAAATAACCATGTCCATATCGTTATTGGCAATCATAGCACCAATTTGTTGGTCGCCACCAAGCGGCCCCGAACGAAAACGTGTGACTTCTAAACCAGTAGCTTCAATGACACGTTGTCCCGTTGTTCCAGTAGCATATAGCGTATGTTCAAGTAAAATATCTTTGTAAGCAATAGCAAACTGTACTAAATTGTCTTTTTTACGATCATGTGCAATCAATGCGATTTTCATATAGCTTCCATCCCAATCTTTAGATGATGTTTTCTAAACCATAAACAAGCTGATCCATTTTCATAACCTCTTCTATGCAAAATGCAACGCCTGACATGAAGGAGTTTCGGTTTAATGAATCATGGCGAATCGTCAGTAGCTGCCCATCTCCTCCAAATAATACTTGCTGGTGTGCCACTAAACCAGGTAAACGAACGGAGTGAATGCGCATGCCATCAAAGTCTCCACCTCTTGCACCTTTAATGGTTTCCTGTTCCTCTGGGTGTCCTTGAGTCTTTTGCATACGGGCCTCTTGTATTAGCTGTGCTGTTTTTAACGCTGTCCCAGATGGTGCATCGAGCTTTTGATCATGGTGCATTTCAATAACCTCTACATCTGGTAAGTATTTGGCCGCTTCTTTTGCAAATTTCATCATTAGGATAGCGCCAATCGCAAAGTTTGGTGCAATAATGCAACCCAACTCTTTTTCTTTGGCCATGGCTGATAATTCTTCTAGTTGTGTATCTGTAAATCCTGTTGTACCAATTACAGGTCGTACATTTAAATTCAATGCTTCCTTAGTATGCTTATAGACTGCATGTGGGTTGGTTAAATCTACTAATACATCTGGTGCAGTGACTTCTACAAGGTCATGCATTTCAGTAAATATAGGTACCGTATAGCTTGCTGGAAACATGTCTAAATCAGCTAATGTTTTTCCTACTTCCTTATAATCTAGTACAGCTACTAATTCCATTTTGTCATGTTTCATGACCGTATGTACAGCCTCAGCCCCCATTTTTCCTCTTGCACCCGCAATGGCTACACGAATCGACATCATTCTTCATCCTTTCTAGTCCAACGATCCTTATCTCTAGTTTCAAATTTATGTATGACGCGTAAAAGTGCTTCATCTAGTTTAATACCTTGTGCATTTGCAAAACATACTAGTACAAAGAGAAAATCTCCTAGCTCTTCTTCAATGCTATTTGTGTCCTCTGTGCTTTTTTTCTTTTTTTGGCCATATACATCCTGAACCTCACGTGACAGTTCACCTAATTCTTCTGTTAAACGCGCAAGTAGCTCAAATGGTGGGAAATAGCCTTCTTTAAATTGTCCTATATAATCATCAACACGCTGTTGCAATGCTTGCATTGTTAATTGATCTGTCATTATCATCACGCTCCTATTTACCATCCTATAAAATTTACACCATTGTTGTCAAAACCAATAAAATGTCAGATAATAGATAACATTACTTCATTTGTTTGGAACTACAGGAGGTCAAATGCTAAAACAGATTAAAATTCGTAATATTATCGCAATTATGCTCGGAGCCGCCGTTTTTAGCTTCGGCTTTGTTCACTTCAACATCCAAAATCAGCTGGGTGAAGGTGGGCTAAGTGGGATTACACTCATACTGTACTTTACATTAGGATGGGACCCCGCCTTAATGAACCTATTATTAAATATTCCCATGTTTATCATAGGTTATCGATTGCTTGGAAAGAAATCATTTGTCTATACACTTGTCGGCACTTTATCTGTCTCTCTTTTTCTAAAGATTTTTCAAAAATACCAATTTACCATTCATTTAGAGGATGACATGTTACTTGTGGCACTTTTTGCTGGTGTCTTCGTCGGACTTGGACTTGGTATTGTTTTTCGCTTTGGCGGCACTACAGGTGGAGTCGATATTTTGGCTCGGCTTGGTCATAAATATTTTGGCTGGAGTATGGGGAAAACTATGTTTGTCTTCGATGCCATTGTCATTATCCTTTCGTGGCTAACGTTCTTAGATGCTCGATCGATGATGTATACACTAGTTGCTGTATTTGTAGGTGCTCGTGTTATTGACTTTGTCCAAGAAGGTGCCTACGCTGCACGTGGTGCTCTTATTATATCTGAAAAGTCTGGTGCAATTGCTGAAACGATCGCGCTACGAATGGAGCGAGGGATAACGATCTTAGAAGGTCATGGTCATTTTACCAAACAGCCTAAAGAAGTGATCTATTGTGTCATTGGCCGCAATGAAGTTGTACGATTAAAATCAATTGTGCATGAAGTCGACCCGCACGCCTTTGTTTCCATTATAGAAGTACGAGATGTGGCTGGGGAAGGCTTCACCTTAGACGATCAAAAGCAGCCACTGCATTAAGCATACGAAGATAAAAAACTTGCTATAGTGGTGTACCACTATAACAAGTTTTTTCTTAGTCGTCGCTACGCATATTTGTAAAAATTAACACTAAACGTAATAACTCAAGTACGGCTACTGCTGCCGCCGCTACATATGTTAGCGCTGCTGCACTTAACACTTTTCGTGCCGGACGTTCTTCTTCATTTGTAACAATACCTAATGAATTCATTTGAACTAAGGCACGCTTTGAAGCATCGAATTCCACTGGCAGTGTCACTAATTGGAAAACAACACCTGCTGCTAATAATATGATACCTAACAGCAAGAAATTCGTACTACTTGCAAAAATACCAATCATTACAAAAATCCAAGACATATTAGACGAAATATTTGCTACGGGAACGAGCTTACTACGTAATGTAAGCATAGAATAAGCTTCTTTATGTTGGATGGCGTGACCTACCTCATGGGCAGCAACCGCAGCACCTGCAACACTCGCTTCATAAAAGTTACTTTCTGATAAAGCAACTGTTTTTGTTGCCGGATTATAATGATCAGACAACACACCTTGCGTTGGCACAACTCGTACATCATATAAGCCGTTCGCATCTAAAATCGCACGCGCTACCTCTGCACCGGTCTGCCCCTTCATTGTACGTTGTTTTGCAAACTTCTTATACGTCCCCTTTACCTTCATCTGTGCATAAAGTGGGAGCAGCATAATAATGGCAAAATAAACAATATACATGCTAGTTGACAATTTTCTAACCCCTTTCTACCTCAATACTATAATTCTATAATTTATACCTTAATTCGGCAAATATTTGCGCTGCCTAATTGAGAAAATCGCAAGAAAAATACACGCAATGGATAACCAAAACGTAAAGTAACCAATATAGCTTGTGTATTGAGCTAAATCTCGATACATAGGCATTTGACCAAACACATAGTCAATGACATCATTATGCAATGTCCACACTGCTGCTATAGCTACATGCCAATAAGTGAAGACATACTTCTTCAAATAAAGTATAGCTTGGACTGCCATAGCAAAATGCGATCCAACTAACATCCAGCCCTGCCAGCCAATGGTACCAGTTTCAATCAATGTCCAAATATTCATAACATCTGCCCAAAGACCATACTTCACCAATGTAACGAGAGCGAGCACCTCCATTAGTGGCCAGCTTTTTCCTATAATCCACGCTATCAGCACAAAACAGAAGAATAGGCTAGCTGTCGGGCTATCAGGAACAAAAATATAAAAAATCGGCTTGGTAATAGCCAGCTGCCAACCGTACCAATAATAGCCGTAAATTGTCCCTAATAGATTAATAATGAGCAGTGCTATTAAGAATGATTTATGGGTCAGAAGATACCAAATATTTGCTCTTGTTAGTTGCATGAAGTCAACTCCTTCCGTTCTTAAAAAACATTCGTTATGTATTGTTCTGAAATCCTAGAGCAATCCCTCTACATTTCAATTGTTCCTCACCATCAATATGTGTTAGTTTGTTGATTTAATGCGCTTATTTGTTCCATTAATTTTGCCGCTGATGCTTCACTTTCGATACAACTAATACTTGCTGAATCCAGACAAAATAATATTTTTCGACATTTTTCGCTAAAAATTCTTATACCAGGGAACCTTTTAACTTGGCTCTCAGTCCCAATAGTATAACAAGGTAGAAAAAAAGAGCCAGTTCCCTGACTCTTTTACTATTACTCTGCTTTTAAACTTTCGATGAATTCAGCAAGTTTTTGAAGATCTTCATCTGAACCTGTCCATAATCCTGGTGGCATTTTACCGCTCTCAGTACCGTTATGAGCAATGTCCTTAATTTGATCAGCAGTTAAACCTGTGTTCATTAGAGTAGGCGCTCCAGCTCCACCTTCTAAACCTTCACCGTGACATGTAATACATGCTGAACCAGCGTAAACTTTATAACCTTCTGATTCTTTATCGAACTCAACTGTTTCTACAATCGCACCCATAGCTTTTTGAGCTTCCCAGTCGTGGTTAACAACTGACTCCCAAGTTAGGTAGAACATAGCAGCTAAAGTTAATAACATGAACGCTGTTGGTAATGGACGTTTAGATGGACGACGTTCTGGACCCTTGTCTAAAAATGGCATTAATAATAGCGCTCCAAATGCAAGACCTGGAATTACAATAGCTCCGATTACATTGTATGGACCAGAAGCAAATGAGTATTTTAAAAGTTGATACATAAATAAGAAGTACCAGTCCGGTAGCGGTGTATATGCTCTAGTTGGATCTGCCGGCCCTTCAAGTGGTGACGGGTGAGCGACAGTTAATAATAAGTATCCAATTAAAAATACAGCACCTACCATCCATTCCTTCAGTAAGAAGTTCGGCCAGAAAGCTTCCGTCTTACCTGGATATTCGGAATAATCCTTTGGAACATTCGGCATTCTGTGATTCGCTTTAATACGAGAATCGCCGACAAATTTCATTCCTTTTCCGCGATGCATAGTGTCCCCTCCTTTTAAAGATCATCGAACCGTCAAGACAATTACAACGGTCCTGAAATTCCTTGACGACGAATCATGATAAAGTGCGCTGCAAGTAACCCAAACAATACTGCAGGTAAGAAGAATACATGAATCGCAAAGAATCGAGTTAACGTTTGAGCACCAAGAATCGTAGTGTCACCCGCTAATAATATTTTAATCATCCCACCGATAAACGGTACAGATGCAGCAATTTCGATACCTACTTTAGTAGCGAATAATGCTTTCATATCCCATGGTAATAAGTATCCTGTAAAGCCAAGACCCATCATTACACCAAAAATACCTACACCAACCATCCAGTTTAACTCACGAGGTTTTTTATAAGAACCTGTGAAGAATACACGAAGTGTATGTAAGAACATCATTACGATAACTAATGAAGCTCCCCAGTGGTGCATACCGCGTACGATTTCACCAAATGCTACTTCGTTTTGTAAATAATAAACTGATTTCCAGGCATTCACAACGTCTGGTACATAGTACATTGTTAGGAACATACCAGATAGAATTTGAATTACTGTGATGAAGAATGTTAATCCACCAAAGCAATAAACGAATGCTGAAAAATGATGTGCAGGGTTAACGTGCTCTGGCACTTCGTGGTCGGCAATATCACGCCAAATCGGTGTAATATCTAGGCGTTCATCGACCCAATCATAAATTTTATTTAGCACTGTTGTCGTACCCCCTTACTTATTTAACTAGAGTATTTGCTTTTGCTGGACCAATCATTAAATAGCCATCTTTTTCTTGTACTTCAAATTCATCCAACGGACCTAGAGGCGGTGTACCTGCAACGTTTTTCCCGTTTTTCTCGTAACGACCTGCGTGACATGGGCAGAAGAATTGATCTGGGTGTCCAGAATCTCCACTCCAATCAACCATACATCCTAAATGCTTACAAACAGGTGATAGAGCAATGATTTGATCGCCATTTTTATAAACCCACGCTACGTTTGTAACATTCGATTTGTACCATGCATCCACTTGCTCGAATGAAAAGTCAACTTTGACAGGCTCTTCAGTGAGGTCAGCGATTTTATGCTCTGTTTCTACAAAATCTCCACCATCATGCTTTTGTAACACTGGATCAATTGCAAAGCGAAGCATCGGCATTAACATACCTGCCGCCATAAATCCACCTACACCAGTAAGAGTATAACTTAGAAATTGACGACGTGAAACTCGATTATTACTCATTATTTTCCCCCCTCTAACTTAAAGGTCAGTCCAACGGACATACTTTTACAAATAGTAATACTAGGACATATATATGATATATCAAGTCCATAGCTTGGTCAATATAGCATTCTGTGGAAAGCTGGAGAATGTGAACATTTATTGAAACTAATTGTTAAATCTGTGCCCATTTAGTCGAAAGCATTGGAATCACCTGGCGTAATTGATCTTCTAAAATAGATTTTTTCACACTTGCATCCATGCTCTCTAACGGAATAGCTGGTAACCAAACTATATTGACTTTCTCTTCACTCTTTGTCCAATAGTGGTCACAAGTAATGAAGAACACATGCTTAAATCCAGCATTATGTAATTGTGCTTCTAATTGCTGTGGAAATTCATCGTTTTTTAAATTTGTCATATAAGAAAATGGTGGCATAACTAATAAACGGCCTTTGAACTGTTGCTCTATAAACGAAGTTAAAGACATAACAAAATCTACTTCGGCACCACTCTGTTTCATTTTTTCAGAAGAGAGATCGATGGATACAAGTGGAACAATAGCGGTATCAATGAAATCCTTCTGTGCCAGAAACGATGTCACATCGTTTGCATTAAAATACATTCAACAAACCTCCTTTTATCGCAAAATAAAAATGCCCTTATCCACTCTAAAATAGGATACCCAATTAAAAGTGAAAACAATCATTCATTCACTAGTAATGTTACCATATTGAAGTGGATAAAGGACATTCAATTTTTACCTATGATTAACGTAAATTAGCCGTTTCCTTTAATGCTTGTAACAAATTAGACAATTCATAAAAGCGTTCTTCATCTCCCTGGTCGAGGGCTTCATCAATTTGTGCGAGTAATTTTTCTTCTTGGAATACGAGTAAGCTATTGGAAAGCAGCTCTTCTGCCAGTAAACGATCTTTTTCACTGACTAGCAGTGTTTCTGGCATATAAGGGTTTTCTTCGAGAACTGCTAAGTATTGTGCACTTGGTGGTATATTTGGAAAATTCAATTGTATATACATATCTTCTTGTTCATGTAAGCGTAAATCATGGAAAGACTTCTCAGCATCTGCTGTCATCACATTGCCTTTGTAGAAACGAAAAGGTACACCTGTTGAGTCTACTGTCGACATCACCATCGCTCTAGGACAATAGTGAGCTTCTTCCACAAATCGGATTCTTTTTAGTAAGTCATCATTGCTTAATAAATAATTTAAAATCCATACACACTCACGACGTTTCAATTGATAATTTTTTAAAAACCATCGAACAAATGCTTTTTTATCAACAACTGATACAGAAGCAGTCATACCCACTCCCTCCTTTACTCAAATTCTAAGGCTTCTAACTTCTCTTGCCACTCTGGTTCACCCGGTTGAATGTTGATTAATTGTCCAAGAACCTCTTTTGCCTCTGAACGTTTTCCTTCCTCTAATAAGAAGTAAACATATTTTTCTAAAAATGTTGCGTCTTCCTTAAAATCATTATATGCCAAACGGTAAAATTCGTATGCACGGTCGTACAATTCTAAATTTTCATATGCCTCTGCTGCAAATGGATATAATGTGCTCCATTCAAAATCATTTTGCTGTAGCGTTTCAAATAATTCGATAACATCCTCATGACGCTCCTGTTGTCCCAACACAGAAATAAGGGCTAATACCGCCTCCATGTACTCAGGATCCAACGCTATAGCTTCTCGCAGATGTTGCTCCGCTTCTTCTGGCAAACCATTTTTCAACGCCATTTTACCAGCAAATAAATACAATGATTTATCATATTCATCGCGTTTTAGCCCCTCTTGAATGGCCCCATAAGCTTTTTTATTATCCTCTGTCATAGCATAGCTTTCCGCAAGCAATAAATAGGCTGAGAAGTAATCCGGATCTAATTCTTTCAATTCCTCTAGTTGTTTAATAGCCATCTCGTACTTTTGTGATTGGAAAGCGGAATAAGCCGCTCCAAATAAAATATCTGGCTTTACCTCATCCTCAAGGGCCTTGACATAATAATCAAAAGCCGTTTCATAGGCAGCCCCTGCACGATACACCTCTGCCAATCGTTCAACAAGTTGAATACCTGCAAATTCATTTTGCTGCTCATATAAGTCTTCGTACAACCTTGCAGCTTCTAAAAAACGACCTGTTTCAAATAAAAGTTCTGCTTTAGCAAAATGTAATAACGGCTCGTCAGGTAAAATCGCTAATGCTTCATTTATACGTTTTTCTGCAACCTCAAATAACCCCTGCATTTGATAATAATCGGCTAGAACTAATAAGGCTT
This sequence comes from Lysinibacillus sp. FSL L8-0126, assembly GCF_038630385.1. NCBI lineage: Bacteria > Bacillati > Bacillota > Bacilli > Caryophanales > Bacillaceae > Lysinibacillus > Lysinibacillus sp. FSL L8-0126. The sequence continues at coordinate 4,648,013 of NZ_CP152028.1, forward strand.
GCGGATATTCTGGTGATGCTTCTTCGATTTCTAATAATAAATCCAATGCTTCATCTTCATCACCAAGCTCCATTAATACATTTGCACGATCTATTTTTAACTGTGCCTCTTCTGGGAATAAAAATTGTAAATGCTCCAGCACACGGTCAGCTTCTTTCATGTACCCATACTGCATAAAAATCTCAGCGAGTGCATAAATCTCCTCAGGTAGCTCCTTCGTTAAAAATGATTCTAGTAGCTGATCTATTAATGCTAAGTCCCCTTGTTCAAGTGCTTGCATCATTTCAGTCATCGCATTGTTCACAGTCATTCACCTATTCTTTCATTGATACCTTTATGCTACAAAACATTTACCATTGAAACAAGAAAAAACTCCCCAAAAGCTGGAGAGTCTATCTTGAATTGTTATTTCACTGCCTCAATATGTTCAAAGAACGATGGGTAGGATACAGCAATGCATTGTGCATCATCTAATGTTACGGCTCCATCCGAAATTAGAGCTGCAACAGCCCCCATCATACCAATTCGATGATCGCCGTATGTGCGAAGACTTGCACCTTTTAATGGTGTTGGTCCATTAATGATCATTCCATCTTCTGTTGCTTCTATTTGTGCACCTAGCTTTTTCAATTCAGTTACAACCGCCGTGATGCGATCCGTTTCCTTCACTTTTAGCTCCTCAGCATCTTTAATGATTGTTTGACCATGTGCTTGCGTAGCGAGTAAGGCAAGGATCGGAATTTCATCAATTAAACGAGGAATAATGTCCCCCTCAATTGTTGTACCTGTTAAAGTAGATGTGGCCATTTGAATGGTTGCTGTAGGTTCAGCTTGATTATCCTCATTCGGTGTCACGGTCATTGTTGCGCCCATTTTTTCAAGTACCTCGACAATGCCATCACGCGTTGGGTTAATACCAACATTATTTAATGTTACGTGACTATGCTCACAAATGGCTCCTGCCACTAAGAAGAAGGCTGCCGAGGAAATATCCCCTGGAACAGCAACATGTGTCCCGCTGAGAGACTGTCCGCCTTCAATGGAGACAACGCCATTGTCTACTTCTACCTGTGCACCAAATTGTCGCAGCATTCGCTCTGTGTGATCTCTTGAAACTTCCATTTCTCTAACAATCGTTGTTCCTTCAGCACGCAAGCCTGCTAGTAAAATAGCAGATTTCACTTGTGCACTTGCTACAGGCATCTTGTAATCGATGGCCTGTAGTTTTGTACCTTGTATAGCAAGGGGTGTGTACTGCCCGTCAGCACGCCCTGTAATATGAGCACCCATTTGACGCAGTGGGTCTATCACACGTCGCATTGGTCGTTTGCCGATAGATGCATCCCCCGTCATCACGGAATGAACCGAAGAACCAGCTAAAATACCCAACATTAAGCGTGTTGTTGTGCCAGAGTTACCCGTATACAACACGTCTGTTGGCTCCTGCCAGCCATCCATGCCAGGACTATGAATCGTTACATTAGTTCCTTCGACCTCAATTTGAACGCCAAGCTTCTGGAAGCAATCGATTGTACTTAAACAATCTTCCCCTAGTAAAAAGCCCTCTACTGTCGTTGTCCCGCTAGCAATGGCTCCAAACATGACAGAACGATGGGATACAGATTTATCGCCTGGAATGGTTAAAGTGCCCTGTAAAGAAGGCTTATTGTATTGCAAAATTTTTTCACTCATAAACTTTCTTCCCTTCAATATGAAGATAGAAAGCGCCGAAATACCGACGCTTTCTTATGCTATGAAATATACGTTTCGAAATTTGCTCGTTGTTGGATACATGCCGCAGCACGTTCGCGATCATTTTCGCTTTGGAAGCTAATAACGAGAATACCGAAAACATCTTCACGTGATTCAACGATTCGTAGATTCGTAATACTGATCGCTTCATCCGCTAACAAGCCCGTCACTTCTGAAATAACGCCTGGATAGTCAGGAACATCAACATATAAGTCAAATGGCGTATACATGGCCCCTGCACTAATCGGCAATTCATCTCTCAGCTCTTTGGCAACAGAAAAATAGTTTTCAATAGCCTGTGAAGAACCATCCGTCAGCAGTTCCTTAATGCGAGTCATTTCTTTTTCCCAGCCTTCTAACTGAGTAAGTAGCTCCTCACGATTTTGTAGCGTAATATCTCGCCATAAAACGGGGTTCGAGGAAGCAATTCGTGTAACATCACGAAAACCGCCTGCTGCAAGCGAGCGTGTCATCGGGTATTCTCCATTTTCCTCACCTAATTGATGGACCAATGAGGCTGCGATAACATGTGGAAGATGACTCACCACAGCTGTCATATGGTCATGTTCACTCGCAGATACACTGACTACTTTTGCATGTGTAAATTTTAGCAAACTTTCAAGCTTAGCCATATGAACGATTTCTTCTCCAGCAAGCGGCGTCAGCATATAATACGCATTTTCAAAAAGATGCGCCTTTGCAGCCAACACACCACTTTTATGAGAACCTGCCATTGGATGTCCACCAATGAATGTAATGCCAAGCTCACGTAATTCGCTGGCCTTTTGCATAATTAATTTTTTTGTACTCCCAGTATCTGTTATAATGACTTTATTTTTTAATGGCCATGATTTTAATTGCTCCATCCACACAAGTGTTGCATTAACAGGTGTACCAAAGATAATGATATCGACATCTGCCGCAACAGCCTGCGGATCTGTAACAATCTCATGCACAATATTTAATGTTTTTGCATGCTCACGTGTTTGTGTATCCATATCATAGCCAATAATTTTTGTTTCGGGTGCTTTTTGCAAAGCAAGGGCAATCGAACCGCCGATTAAGCCTAGCCCAATAACGAGTACTTTGCGTGTCATGCAAATACTCCTTGCTGTGTTAATACTTCGTCAAGCTGGCTAAGTAATGCTGCATTTTGTGCCTCTGTACCAATTGTGACACGGATAAACCCTTGTAATCCTAGAGCATTGCCACTGCGGACAATAAAGCCTCTTTTCATCAGCTCTTGGAAGACAACATCACTATCAGCTTGAGTATCAAAGAAAATAAAGTTCGTATCAGATGGGAAGTATTTTAAATTATGCTTTTCACAGAATTCTACATATTGCTTTTTGCCGTTTTCATTGGCTTCACGACATGCTTCAATGTAAGCATGATCGCTGAGTGCAATAGCTGCCACAGCTTGACTTAAGATTGTATTATTAAATGGTGCGCGAACAGGATCAAGCTTAGCAATAACGCCAGTTTGCCCAATCGCATAGCCAACACGGAATGAAGCTAGTCCATAGGCTTTAGAGAATGTACGTAATAAAAGTACATTCGGATATTCATCGATGATTGGTAACGTATCCTTATGGCCAGGATGTGTTACATATTCAATGTAAGCTTCATCCAACACGACAAGGACATCGCTTGGTACTTTTGCAAGAAAAGCACGTAATGCCGTATCAGGTATGACAACTCCTGTAGGATTATTTGGACTACATACCCAAACAATCGATGTTTGGTCATCAATTGCAGCTGCCATGCTATCTAAATCGTGGGCACCTTCAACACAAGGAATTTTTCGTACCTCAGCACCTTCAATTTCAGCGTTGTGCCAGTATTGAGAGAAGGAAGGATCCGCCATAATCGTATTGACTCCTGGATACAACAGTGCACGCGTAATAATAGCAATAATGTCGTCAGAGCCGTTGCCAAAAAGAAGCTGTGTTTCCTTGACACCTAGATGATTCGCAACAGCTGTACGTAAATTTTGTGCATAGCCATCTGGATAAAGGGCATGATTCACCGCATTATTTTGTAAATAAGCTGTTACCTTAGGTGAGCACCCAAACGGATTTTCATTCGATGCCAATTTAATGACTTCCTTTAAGCCGTATTCACGTTGTACTTCTTCAATTGGTTTCCCTGGCTTATATGCTTGCATACCGTCCAATTGTTGTTTCCACTTCATCTAAAACATCTCCTCTACTTATTTAGCCTGCGCCAAATCTGGTCTTAATTTCACTGCATCGTTGAGATACAAGTGCTTTACATCTTTTTGGGCTACCTCTACGTTCGCATGAATTAATACACGAATACATAAAGGTAAAGCGTTCGGCACATCCATTTCATGTGTACACATAACAGGGACATATTGCCAGCCGTCCATCAAGCGTACTGCACGGGCAGGAAATGCAGAGGTAATATCTGGCGTTGTAGAAATAAGGATTGATGCAATATCATCGATCTCCACATGATTTGCTGCCACAACCTCACGCACTAATCTTGCTGTCTCATCCCATACAAGCTCTGGCCTGTCCGATTCAATTGTTATTGCTCCTCTAAGTCCACGAATCATACAAGCACCTCCGCTAATAACTGTCTATATTCGGCATCTACTTCTCTGCATTCTTCTAAATCAATGGCTCTCACAAAAGGTTTACCTATCTCTTCCAAAAGAACGAACTGTAAAATGCCATATTCCACTTTTTTATCTTTCATTAAATAACTAGTTAACTGTTCAAATGAATAATCATTCACAGGCTCAAATGGATAGCCATTTTTCACTGCGAACTGTAAAAATGTCTTGGTGAACGCTCGCTCCAGCTTTCCGTAACGCTCGCTTAACAATAGGCTATAGACCAACCCCATCATTACGGCTTCTCCATGTGCTACTTTGCCATAACCAGCTGCCGCCTCAATGGCATGTCCATATGTATGGCCTAAGTTTAAAAATTTCCGAACGGACTGCTCTGTTTCATCCTGAGCTACGATTTGAGCTTTCACTTCAATTCCTTTTTTCAGCTGCTTGGCCAGTTCATTTTGATTAAAATGAATCACTGAATCAGCTGTCATTAATTCCTCTAACCAAATAGAATCAGAAATCATCGCATGTTTAATTAACTCTGCTGTTCCTGAACGCACTTCACGTTCGGATAAGCTTTCGGTAAGAGCCGTATCGTAAATAACACCTTCAGGCTGATAAAATGCACCAATCATATTCTTTCCTAACGGATGATTAATAGCTGTTTTACCACCAACTGCAGAATCATGGGCTAAAATGGTCGTTGGAATTTGAATAAAAGGAATTCCACGCATATAGGTTGCCGCAACGAAGCCTGTTAAATCGCCGACAGCTCCACCCCCAAAAGCAAAAACAAATGATTTTCGCGAGCATTTTTGTTCCAATAAAAATGTTTGAGCAGCATTGTATTGTTCAAAGGTTTTACAAGCTTCACCACCAGGTAAAATAAAAACCTCAAAATCATATGGGAAATTTGCCTTGAAATAATCTCCCTGTGCAGCCCAAACATTGCTATCTGTAAATACGATCAGCTTATCTGCTTTTTGAAGTTTATCTGCAAATGCTTGAACAGCTTCAGTTAGAAATTGATGACCGAGAACAACTTCATACTGATGCGATTTTGTTGCAACTGGTACACGCATAAATCAGAACCCCTTTGTATATTGACGATGCTCGTCAATTTGAGCTTGTAATTGAGGTAGTTGATCACTATGAAATTGCTCCAAAATAGCATTCGCTATTTCCCAGGCAATAACATGTTCTGCAACTACAGATGCTGCGGGTACTGCACAGCTATCAGAGCGCTCAACGCTTGCTTTAAATGGCTCTTTTGTTTCGATATCCACACTTTGTAATGGTTTGTATAATGTAGGAATTGGTTTCATAACACCACGTACGACAATTGGCATTCCTGTTGACATACCGCCCTCTAAACCACCGAGTCGATTCGTTGCTCGTGTGTAGCCCTCTTCTTCAGACCAAATAATTTCATCATGCACTTCAGAGCCTTTACGTCGTGCCATTTCAAAACCTAGACCAAATTCTACACCTTTGAATGCATTGATCGATAGCATGGCTGCTGCTAGTTTCGCATCAAGCTTACGATCATAATGCACATAAGAGCCGACACCTGCTGGCATACCTTCGACAATGACTTCTACAACACCACCGATAGAATCTCCAGCTTTTTTCGCCTCATCAATAGCCTCTACCATTTTGGCAGACGCTACAGGGTCAGCACAGTAACAAGGATCTGCTTCGACAATAGCACGAATTTCTTCTGTTGTTTTTCCTTCTAGTACAGATGTATCTGCCTTAATTCCTACGATTTCAGTCACATGTGCAACAATGGAAATGCCTAATTCATTGAGTAAAGCTTTTGCCACAGAGCCGACTGCTACACGCACAGTTGTTTCACGTGCAGAAGAACGCTCTAATACATTGCGTAAATCACGGTGACCATATTTCATGCCCCCAACTAAATCCGCATGACCTGGACGAGGTCGTGAAATTTGACGCTTAATATCTTCAGGATTAATATCATCTGCTAATGGCTCAGCACCCATAATTTTAGTCCAGTGCTTCCAGTCATCATTTGTTACAACTAGTGCGACAGGAGAGCCAAGTGTTTGACCATGTCGAACACCAGCAACAATCTCTACTGTATCTGTTTCGATTTGCATGCGGCGCCCCCGTCCATGACCTCCTTGGCGTCGTTTTAAATCATGATTAATTTTTTCTGCTGTAATGGGTAAGAGTGACGGTAAACCCTCAATAATTGTCGTTAATTGAGGTCCGTGTGACTCTCCTGCTGTTAAGTAACGCATAAACACTTTCTCCCTTCAACTCGCTAAAGTATGTATTTTTCACTATAACATATATTCTTTAAAAAAACAGTCCTTTTACAAATGTCTTTTCAGTACACCCCATTTCCATCGTTCTAAATGCGAATATTCTGAACGACGTCTATAAAGGAAATCGGTGTACTACTGAAATGGCGTGCTGAATTGTATCCATTACGCTACAGCATAATTGCCGCTGACGTTTCGCCTTCGATACAACATGCATTTGACAAAGTACTCGTTGCACTACTAAAGTGAAGTGCTAAATTTTATAAAAAATACGCCTTTGCTTATGATAAGCGAAAAGCGTATGAAATATCTATGTTTAATACTTGCTTACTATATGTACAAGACTATTTTGGTCGTTTGTACAAAGCTTTTCATCCATATTATTAGCTATTTTTCCGATAGAAGAACGTGTCCTCTACATCAAATTCATAACGTGCTGGATTAAAAATTTGCTCTGTTGAGCCAACAAATAAAATGCCATCTTTGCGCAGGGCTTTACTAAAATTATTATAAATTTGATCTTTTGCATCTTCTGTGAAATAGATCATGACATTGCGACAAACAATTAAATCATAATGGCTGTCGTAGGAATCATTCAGTAAATTATGTTTCTTAAAGGTTACACAACGCTTAATTTCATCCTTCACTCGATAGTAGGAGCCCTCTTGTTCAAAATACTTTGCTTTAATGTCACTTGGCACCTCTGCTAAAGAACGTTCAGGATAAACACCTAATTTCGCTTTTTGTATGACATTCTCATCTAAATCAGTAGCAATAATTTGAATTTGAGATAAAGGCACCAATTGAGATAATACCATTACTAAAGAATATGGCTCTTCTCCTGTTGAACAAGCAGCACTCCAAATTTTTAAACGCTTATTTGTTTGTAATAGCTTCGGCAAGATTTTCTTTTGTAATACTTCCCAACGCTTTCCATTGCGATAAAATTCAGAAACATTAATCGTCATACGATCTAAAAATTCATTCATTAAATCACGATCTTGTTCAAGTGCCTTTAGAAAGTCTACAAAATTACGATAGCCCTTTTTCTCATAAAGAGAGGTTAATCGTCTTTTCATTTGCGCTTCTTTATATAACGCTAAATCTATTCCTGTTTTGCGCTTAATACCTTCTATAAATTGTTCATAATCAGACATATGGTCATCTTCCCCTCTAGCGTCGTATTTCCATTATAGCGGAAAAGTCCCAATCCTGAAATAGTCTTTCTTAGGTAAGCCAATCTACTTGCTTGCATTTTGTTTTTCTTCTAATAGTAACACTTTCGACTGTTCTAATTCTAGGCGCATTTTTTCTGTTTCTATCGTATACGTTTCCAATCTAAGCTTTTCTAACTCTACTTCTTTCTCAACAGCCTTCAGTTTAATTTTTTGTTGTCTTGTGCGAGCGTCTGTAAAAATCCCAGCTAATGAAATAATGACGCCTCCAATAATCGCTACAATGGCAATTGACAATCCATCCACATCCTTTCGTTACTAAGATTATACGGCAAAATGGAAAAAATAGTTTCATTTTTCAGGAATTTATCTTCTTCCAATACAATATTTTTTGCATTAGTCAGTAGTTGTTCAGATGCGCTGATATATAATAAATTTCGCACAAAAAATGAAGGTAGTTTTTCACTACCTTCATGCTAACCATTTTATTAAACTTGTACGCGATACGCCTTTAAATCTTCTCGTAATTTGGCCTTTAGGAATTTACCTACTGACGTTTTCGGTACCTCTTCAATGAAGACGATATCATCAGGAATCCACGTTTTATGGAATTGCTGCTGTAAACTCTCTAGTAGCTCTGCCTTGGTAATCGATTCTTTAAATTCAGGCTTCGCTACCACACATGCTAATGGTCGCTCCAACCATTTTTCATGCGGAATAGCAATAACAGCAGCCTCAAATACTTTTGGATGGGACATCAATGCATTTTCAAGCTCTACAGAAGAAATCCATTCGCCACCACTCTTAATTAAATCCTTTGTACGATCGGTAATTTTTATATAGCCATCTGCTGTCATCACCGCGATGTCGCCTGTATAGAGCCAACCATCTTTAAAGGCTTCATCTGTGCGCTCATCATGATAGTACTCATTAGCAATCCACGGACCTCGAATCGTTAGTTCTCCCATCGTTTTGCCATCCCATGGCACTTCACCATGTTCATTGACTACCCGTGTTTCAATTAGAGGCATGGTCATACCTTGCGTAATTCGAACATGCATTTTCTCATCAGCTGTGTAGTCTTGCATATGGGTTAAATAGGTGGAGAGACTTACGAGCGGTGATGTCTCGGTCATACCATAGCCTGTCATGTAAGGGATATTGAGTTCTTGTTCAAAGCCTCGAATTAGGCCAATTGGTGAGGCAGATCCCCCACAAACAATTAATCGCATCGATGATAAATCACGCGGATTTTGACGTTGCTCCTGTAAAACCCCTAGCCATATCGTAGGTACTCCTGCCGTCAACGTTACTTTATATACGTCAAATAACTCAAGTAAAAGCTGTGGTGTAAACATCGGACCTGGTAAGACCTGTGTAGCACCAAATGCCACACTGGCAAAAGGTAATCCCCATGCATTAGCATGGAACATTGGGACAACTGGTAACACTACATCCGATTCACAAATAGCAATACTATCAGCAAGGCCAGCCGTTAAACTATGAAGAACGATGCTACGATGAGTATAAACAACTCCCTTGGGCATGCCTGTCGTTGCACTTGTATAGCACATGCCAGCAGGTGTATTTTCATCTAAATCTTCTGGGAATACGAAATGTTCATTGGCCTCAGCGAGCAAAGCCTCATAGGAAAGAGCATTTGGGATGGGGATAGATTCGACTGCAACAGCATCTCCCATAATGATAAAATGTTTTACCGTTTTCAGCTGTGACACGATTGGTGCAATAAGTGGTACTAGATTATCATCAATTAGTAATATTTCATCCTCTGCATGATTGATGACATAAGCAATGTGCTCAGGTGCTAACCGAATATTAATCATATGCAGTACTGCTCCTGCACATGGGACTGCAAAATAGGCTTCCAAATGTCGATGGTGATTCCAAGCAAATGTGCCTACCTTCATACCTCGCTCTATTCCAAGCTTGGTAAGTGCATCCGCTAATCGGCGCGTTCGTTTGACATATTCTTTATACGTAAACTCATGAATAGTTGTCGCACTTGTTCTAGAATAAATTTTCTTCGAATGAAAAAATCGTTCTGCGCGATTCAAAAAACTTGTTAATAATAAAGGTGTGTCCATCATATGCATTATACCGCGTCCCTTCATACATCAAATTTTGAAACGACCAAGACTACTAGCTGCGACAAACCACTTCAAAAATTAAATATTGTTGTTGTTACTTAGGCTGCATACGGATCGCACCATCCAGACGAATGACCTCACCATTTAACAAACCATTATGGATAATACTTTCAACTAAAAGGGCATACTCCGAAGGTTTTCCAAGCCGCTTAGGGAATGGTGTCATTTGAGCAAGAGCTGTTCTTGCAGGCTCAGGTAACGAAGCAAACATCGGTGTTTCAATTAAACCTGGCGCGATGGTCATCACACGTACACCGATCTCCGCAAGTTCTCGTGCAATTGGCAATGTCATCGCTGCCACTCCACCCTTTGACGCACTATAAGCTGCTTGTCCAATTTGACCATCAAATGCAGCCACAGACGCAGTATTAATAATAACACCTCTCTGCCCATCCTCATTCGACTCATTGTGCTGCATTTTCTCCGCGACTAGACGGATGACATTAAATGTACCAATTAAATTAACAGTGATCACTTTTTCAAATAAAGCAAGGGCATGTACGCCTCGCTTCGAAATCACTTTACTCGCATCAGCAATGCCAGCACAATTCACCGCTACATTAATCTTGCCAAATGCTGCAATGGCCTGCTCAAGACCTGTTGCCACGTCCTCCTCCTTCGTAACATCCACTCGTGCATAGATGACATTTTGCCCTAATTCCTCTACTAGAGCTTGTCCACGTTCATCATTGACGTCAAAAACAACCGCTTTGCCACCTCGTTCAACAAGGTGACGGACAGTTGCCTCCCCTAAACCTGAAGCACCACCCGTTACTACCGCTACCACTTCATGATGTTTCATCAAACATATCCCCCTTACATTTTTTCGATGATCGTGGCATTTGCCATCCCCATTCCCTCACAGATTGCCAGTAAGCCGTAACGATAATTTTCTCGCTCCATGCGATATAACATAGTCGTTAACAATTTTGTACCAGTTGCCCCTAATGGATGCCCTAATGCAATCGCTCCCCCATCAGGATTGAGCTTCTTCGGATCTCCACCCATGTCCTGTAGCCATGCGAGCGGTACTGGTGCAAAGGCTTCATTTACCTCATATGTGTCGATATCCTCTATGTTGAGACCTGATCGTTCTAGCGCTTTTCTCGTAGCTTCGATTGGCCCTGTTAACATTAATGTTGGATCAGAGCCTACGACCACTCTTGTCACAATTTTAGCAAGTGGCTGAATACCAAGCTCCTGGGCTTTATCCAAGGACATCACCACTACCGCTGATGCCCCATCACTCATCTGACTTGCATTGCCAGCAGTAATAACGCCATCCTCTTGAAAAACAGTTTTTAGCGCATTTAAAATATCGACGGTTGTTTCTGCACGAGGACCTTCATCAACAGTAAATGTTGTCACTGATCCATCCTCCTGTGGAACTCGAATAGGTAGTATTTCATCTTTGAAATGACCTGCTTCAATGGCTGCGATTGCTCGTTGATGGCTTTCATAAGCATAGCTATTGAGCTGTTCTTTTGATAAAGACCATTGTGAGGCGATTTTCTCCGCTGATAATCCTTGATGGATAATATCATATTTCTCCTGTAAGCGTTTGCCAGCATGTGCATTTTGCATGTTTGACCCCATCTGTACCCTTGACATACTTTCCACGCCACCAGCAATGACAATATCCATATCTCCCGCTAGAATGGCCTGTGCTGCAAAATGGACGGCCTGTTGGCTAGAGCCACATTGACGATCAATGGTTACCCCTGGCACACTATCTGGAAAGCCAGCCATCAATAAAGCTGTCCGTGCAATATTCCCCCCTTGTTCAGCTGTTTGCGTTACACAGCCTAATATGACATCATCCACTTGTTCCTTGCCAATCCCTGCTCGCCTTACAGCCTCCTGTAACACATCTGCTGCTAAATCATCCGTTCGAACTTGACTTAATGCTCCCTTGCTACGCCCTACAGCAGTTCGCACAGCTGCTACGATTACCACTTCTCTCATATCCATAACCCCTTTTCCTTGTCATCCCTCACAGTTTATTGACAGGCCTATCAATCTATTCTTAACTTAATTATCAGAATATTACATCTTTAATTGTACAGGAGGAAAAAGCTTTTAACAATTCTATATCTATCTAGAAATAGATAATTTCTCTATTGCCATACTATCTATCCTTACTTTTTAGGCAATAAAAAAAGCAATCCCAAGTAAATTGAGACTGCCTAATCTATTCTATTCGCAAATTAAACTAAATCTTCACCGAAGAATAAGCCAATTTCACGCTCTGCAGAAGCAAGAGAGTCTGAACCGTGGATGATGTTGTGAGAAACAGTTGTTGCGTAGTCACCACGGATTGTACCTGGGTTACTACCAAGAAAATAGTCTATAACTATTGTCTCTGAAATCACTAATATCATGGGTTCTCTGAAATAAACGAAAAAAACTAAATTAGAACTAAGTTTTTTTACCTTCTATTTTCGATTATAAATGAAGTAGATAAGGAAGGTTGTTACACCTTCTTAGTAACTTGTTGAAATTGACGTTAATATTCCATCCTCAATATATAAATACTGATGGTTTGGATAAACCCACTGCTCACTTACACCATTTATATTCTCAGTTTTATTGATTTTTGTTGGTCTACCCCACGTAGTTTTATCTATTATATCCTGCTTAGTCATTCCAATAATTGGTTCACCCATATAAATACCATTTGCTTTATTATATATTTCCATCCATTTTTCTCTACTCATATGCCTATACACTATTTCTATAATTGTATCTGCCATCATTCCATTATAATAATCAGGATGTACTAAACTAGCAACATCTTGTATTTCCCTTTGATCTCCACTAGATAATAGAGGTGTAAAAGATTCACCTACCGATTCTTTTGCTGCATTCCATGTAGTTATTCTCATTTTTGCAAAAGTAAGTAATATATTAAATTCTTCATCCTCTGTATCAACCCCTTGCGAAAGTTTATATGCTTCAATAAATCCTTCATAAGAGTCTGATGAATGCGCACTAGAAATTTTGTTTTTGATTTCTCTTATTAATTCAGTATCCTCCTCTACTACTTCGTTATTAATTTCAGCATCTTCTAAGTTTTCCTCAAATTCCTCATACTCTAATTCTTTACCCTTACTTACATTAGATTCATCATTCGCACTGTCAATCTGATATTCGTTATAAACAAAATATCCAATGACACCTATAGTGACTAATAAAACACAAATAAGTATTGATGCAATTTTGTTATTCATGTGATTTACCCCTTCTTTTTATATGTATTAACAATATTCTACCAAAAGTCGTCATGGAAAAGAAACGCAAATAAAAAAAGAAGGAATTCCCATATTGATAAATTTTTTCATTGTTGATTTCATGGAGAAATTCAACTTTAGTAACTTCAACAAATCGCTTAAAATTATAGTTGTAACTATCAATTGTCCTTGGTCTTAATCCGTTTAGTCGCCATTGTTGATTTAAAATTTGTATGGCATGTTTAATGGTTATATTTCTGTTGTCCAATTCATCAAACGTATCCATTTTAACTATTGAGTTATTGATTTTTGTCACCATTTCTTTCTTTGGTTCTTTTTCAGTTTTGATAGTCAATAAGCTTAAATCAATGTTTGTGTTAACTTTATTGAATGATTTTGACAAATAAAAAACCCCCTAACATTTTTTGTTAGAAGGTAAAAGTTACATCGGAAAAATAGATGATTTTTTTATTGAGTTCTATTCGTAGTTATTTTCGCTACGCTTCTTAGATTCGCAAATTAAACTAAATCTTCACCGAAGAATAAAGCGATTTCGCGCTCTGCAGAAGCAAGAGAGTCAGAACCGTGGATGATGTTGTGAGAAACAGTTGTTGCATAGTCACCACGGATTGTACCTGGGTTAGATTCTTCAGGTTTAGTTGCACCCATCATTGTACGAGCAAGCTTGATTACGTTCTCGCCTTCCCATACCATAGCGAATACAGGACCAGAAGTGATGAAATCAACTAATTCACCAAAGAATGGACGCTCAGCATGCTCAGCATAGTGCTTTTCTGCTAATTCTTTAGGAATTACCATTAATTTAGCACCTTTCATTACAAAACCGCGACGTTCGAAACGGTCAACGATGTCTCCAATTACTTGACGTTCAACGCCGTCAGGCTTAACCATTAAAAAAGTTTGTTCAATTGCCATGTTTAAAACACTCCTTAAATTCGTCTAACAGGTTTTACACCTACCGATAAATATTAACAAAAAATGAGCCTTTATACAACAAAAAGCTAGAATTTGCGCTTACCCATGAACAATGCTACATCACGCAGTTTTTTCTTTACGGGATGTTTTGGTAAAGCATCAATTTCCTGTAAGGCCTTTTTCAAATATTTATCACTCATACGATTAGCTTGCTCAATTGCATGAGATTTACGCACATATTGCAACATATTTTGACGTTCCGGTTCTGTTAATGTGCCTGCAAATACTTTGACTAAGTATGGCTGCATCTCTGGCTCATCTTTCAGCAATAGAATCGGTAATGTAATATTGCCCTGCAATAAATCACTACCTGCAGGCTTCCCTAGCTCCTTATCTGTTGCCATGATATCTAACACATCATCGATAATTTGGAAGCTCATGCCTACAAAGTAGCCGAAGCGTTTTAAATGTCGCACTGTTTTAGCATCAACACCTGCCGCTACAGCCCCTAGCTCACAGCTTGAGGAAATAAGTAATGCTGTTTTGCGTTTGATTCTTCTAAAATAATCTTTTAAGCCTTGATCTAATCTAAATTTATCTTCAATTTGAATGACTTCACCGTTACAAATCTCTACCATGGTACGGGCTAAAATTTGATGAACAAGCGGGTCTTCCAGCTTTGTAATATATTCTAGTGCACGTGCAAAAATAAAATCGCCCGTGTACATTGCTACTCTGTTATTCCATTGTGATTTGACAGTCGGGCGTCCTCTTCGCATATTGGAATCATCAATGACATCATCATGCACAAGTGATGCCATATGAATGAGTTCTAAAGGCACTGCTACATCCTTCATCTTCTCAATGTCATAATCGCCAAATTTTGCACCTAGTAACACAAAAATTGGTCGTATCCGTTTGCCACCAGCTTGTAATAAATGGAGAGAAGCATCGTTGATCAAATATGAAGACGAGTCCACCGCTTTTTCTAACTCTCGTTCAATGATATCGATATCTGATTTCAAATCGGAATAGAGTAGTTTTAACTTCATCTTTTCCACGTGTGAAAACCTTCCCCCATTAACGTACCTTTTTAAAGCCCATATGCATTGCCGCAGCCCCGCCACTGTATGCTTTGTACGTTACTTTTTCTAATCCTGCCTGCTCAAACAATGCCGCTAACTTCTTCATACCTGGGAAATCATTCGCAGATTCCTGAAGCCAAGAATATTCCTTATAGCTTTTCGCAAATATTTTACCAAATATCGGCATTATATATTTAAAATAAAAACGGAACAGTTGACGATAACCAGGAATTTCAGATTGAGATGTTTCTAAACATACCACCATACCACCTGGTTTTACGACACGATGCATTTCCTTCAAGACTTGTAAATAATCAGGTACATTGCGAAGACCAAAGCCAATCGTCACATAATCAAACGTATCATCTGGAAAAGGTAACTCCATCGCGTTTCCATGAATTAGTTCTATTTGCGGGTATGACTGCACCTTTTGTTCGCCAACTTTCAGCATGTTTTGACTAAAGTCGAGACCTTTAACTTCTCCACTTTCACCTACTGCTTCTGCCAAAGCGATTGTCCAGTCTGCCGTGCCACAGCATACATCCAGCGCTTTTGTTCCAGGTTTTACAGCCATATGCTTCATCGTATCGTTACGCCAGCCAACATGCATCTGGAAACTAATTACACCATTCATTTTGTCGTAGTTGTCCGAAATACTCTCAAATACTTCGTGAACGTGTTCTTCTTTCGTTTTAGCCATTTTGAAAAACCTCTCTTATCCGTTAGTAGAAGCAATGGATGCCTCTACGTGTGCATGTAAAGCTTGTTTGATATCACTTTGTAAAAAAGTTGAATGATTGATGATCTGTGATAGCTCTGTTTTTAAATGCACAATTTTTTCCTGGATGACGCTATTAAAGGTTGCGCCATTTTGTCTGACACTTGCTTCAAGTGCCTTACCCATTAAAGACATTTGCCCACGCTGATAAGCCGCCCATTCTCTTTCTAAACGCAAGATTAATAAGCTTTTTTCTATAAGCGGTATATAGTCACTGAAAGAATAAAGACCGAAAAATTGAGCAATTAATCCCGCTTCAATATTACACAACGACGCATACCATTGCTCGATTGTTCGTTGCTCTGCTTCATACACTTTAATCTGGTGTTCACAACGAGCCACTATACCTTGTGACAAATTTCGGATCAATGCGACATTTCCTGACATCGCTAATATTTCATAATAACGACCACTATAAAAATCTCCAGCTAAAACGGTAAGCTGCTGTTCTTTTGATGTTGCATCTATTTCTTTTATATGATCGTGAGCCGCTAATGCTGCATATACAATGCCAACAGTAATTGCAGCCTCTTGTTGCTCTTGTTGCCACTCTTCACCATTCAAAAAAGGGATTAGCAAATAAAACAATTGATTTTCATCTATCACAGGAACTCCTGTGTATTTTTGCAAAGTTCTATGACGAACATCCATGAAAATCTCTGTTTTTAACTGTGCAATTGAATTTTGAATGTATGTTGCATTCATAGACCTTACTCCATTTCACTTTCAGATACGCTAGTCCTATCTAAGACTTAACGCTTGCTTACTGAGTCATTATAGCATATGCAACGATGTGGAATAAAAAAAATTTGCTTTCTTCATAGGACAGGCAGTAAAGCATTCCCATTATTTGATGCGGGAATACTAACTGCCCAGAAACCTCTTACTCAGTTTTTCACAATGATTGTTTTTCTATGTGCCTGTCATACTTAAAACAGGGCAAAACCTATCGAAAGAACTCTTTATTATTTTTTTGCTTCGCTATTGATCACACCATGTGCTGTATGAATTTGTGCTTTACCACGTATTTTCATGGCAGATGTGTGTTCTGTAAATTGAGCAATCATTACTTCGCCGGCATCTAGCTTTTCTGAATGATGGAATTTAGTATCTGTTCCACGAGTTAAACCAATGACATGGACACCATCTTCTTCTGCTTGAATAACAATATAATCTTGTGACATCTTTGTACACTCCTTAAATCCGACAAATTCTTAGTACATCATAACATAATTAGACATGCAATTTAAGACATTTGAATAAATGACAGTACTTCTCTTCGTTTCACTTCATCTTCTTCGTAAATACCACGAGCAACAGATGTTACCGTTTTGGAACCCGGTTTTTTTAGTCCTCGCATTGTCATGCACATATGCTCAGCCTCAATGACCACATAAACGCCTTTTGGTGCAAGCATCTCCATAATTGTTTCCGCTACTGAAGAGGTAATACGCTCTTGCAATTGCGGTCTGCGGGCAATCGTTTCCACTGCTCGTCCAAGTTTACTAAGGCCAGCTACAACGCCGTCATTTGGTATGTATGCGACATGTGCTTTGCCATAGAAAGGTACTAGATGATGCTCACACATCGAATAAAAAGGAATATCTTTGACAAGCACTAATTCTTCATGATCCTCATGAAACACCGTTTTAAAATAATCTTTTGCATCCTCATGCAAGCCGCTAAACATCTCAGCATACATTTTTGCTACACGTTTTGGTGTATCCAATAAACCTTCGCGATTTACGTCTTCACCTACCGCCTCTAAAATCATTTTTACTGCTTCTTCTATTTTTAATAAATCAATATTCGACATCCGAAAAACCCTCCTGCGTATCAAAACATTACACATTTCCCTATGCATCGTAGCACATCCAAAAGGGAAGCGCAAAATGACTTACCTGATTCATTAGAAATTCATTTCTAGCTCAGCAAATTCCCGTATTAATGTTATGTAAAATGAATTTTAACGTTAATCAGAACCACCAGTATAACTGGTGGTTTGCTCTGCGCGTGAAACGCTGGGGTACTGGCCCATGTCTAAAGACATTCTGAATGGTCTGCCAACCGCACTCCGTTTTCACACAAACCGCTAAAGCGGCTTACTTATTTTTTCTTTCTCTTGATTTCTTCTCCTGTGAATGGGTCAATGAATTCTTTCATCGTCATTTGATCTTGCAGGATATCTTCTTGTAATTGATTTTTTATATACTCTTGTATCTTTTTCTTATTTCGGCCGACTGTGTCCACATAGTATCCTCGACACCAGAATTGACGATTACCGTATTTATACTTTAAATTTGCATGTCGGTCGAAAATCATTAGACTACTCTTCCCTTTTAAATAACCCATGAACGCAGATACACTCAATTTCGGAGGAATACTTACCAACATATGAATATGGTCAGGACAGGCTGTTGCCTCTATGATTTCTACATCTTTTCTTTCACATAATTGGCGCAATATTCTTCCAACATCTGCTTTAATTTGACCATAAATAATCTGCCTTCTATACTTTGGCGCAAAGACGATATGATACTTACAATTCCACGTTGTATGTGCTAAACTTTTATTATCCATTTATGGTGGCTCCTTTCGTACGAAGTCGGTTGACTAGACCTGACTTTATTGTACGTTTGGAGTTTTTTTATTGTCCATAGCTAAAAGCTTTCCGGAACCCCCTGCATAGCAGGGGGTTTTCAAAGCACACAAAAAGAGCAGCCTTCATGTTCGTTAACATGAAGACTGCTCTATGTAACTACTAGACGTGTATTATTTTACCGCGTCTTTAAGCGCTTTACCTGGTTTGAAAGCAGGCACCTTGCTAGCAGCGATTTCGATTTCTTTACCAGTTTGTGGGTTACGACCTTTACGAGCCGCACGTTCACGTACTTCAAAGTTACCAAAACCAATTAATTGTACTTTGTCACCCTTTGCAAGAGCATCTTGAATTGTATCAAATACAGCTTCAACTGCTTTAGAAGCGTCTTTTTTAGAAAGACCTGCAGCTTCAGCAACAGAGTTTACTAATTCTGTTTTATTCACACCATTCACCTCCTCTCAAAGGGTCATGAACCAATTCTGTAAAAAGAGTAACACATAGAAAACCGCTACGCAACTGTATTCATACATGATTATAACCAAAAAATCAGTTTTTCACCCAAAAAACAAAAATAAAAGGACTTTTCGCATAAAAACGAAAAGCCCTTCACCTATTTTTCGTACTTTTTTTTGATTTTTATCACTATAAAATAAATGTCACTAAACCTCGATCACCTTCGTTGACCATACGTTCAATCGTTTGACGCATACGTTTTTTAGCAGTAGATGGAACTGCATCCATTTTATAGCGTATTCCTTCTTTTAATACTTCGTGTAGTGGCGTTCCAAAAAGCTGTGTATTCCATAATGCATCACGATCATGTAAATAAGCATGATTTAAATCTTTTAGCAGTTGCTGACTATGGAATTCCGAACCGATTAACGGTGCAAACTCAGATTCCATATCTACACGGATAATATGGTAAGATGGCGCCTTTGCTTTCATTCGTACACCAAAGAAATTATTTTGCTTAATGAGCTCTGGTGCTGTTGGCTCAAATTCTTGCATCATCGGCAATGTCACACCATAACCTGACGTATCAGCATCATGAATCGCACTTTTGAAGCGTTTTTGGGCTTCTTTTGCCTCTGCCGCCTCTTTAATAAAGAGCAGCCAATCCTTTTTCGTTTCAATCGGCTCTTCTAGCCATTCATTACAAACCGATTTGTACAATTCGCCCTGTAGGGATACACGAATTACCGCCGTTCCCACACCAGCATCTACATGAACGACTTCACTTTGATCGATAAAATCAATGGCTTTAAAGGCATCTGACGCCTGTTGCACATCCCGAATTTTCATTACAGAAGAGAGTACTTCCTCCATGGAATCAATCAAGGCAACATTTAATGGGTGTGTAGCATCTAAAACGTCCAGCCAATCTGGTTTTTCCACCTCAATTGTACGGATAGGAAACTCAAATAACGCCTCTTGTAAAATATATTGAATATCCGTTTCCCTCATTTGGTCAATCGCCATGGCAATAACAGGCACATTGTAACGTTCAAACAATTCATTGCGAAGCTGAACCGTTTCCTCTCTCGCTGGCATTTGGCAATTCAGAAGGATGACAAAAGGCTTGCCGATTTCTTTTAACTGTTCAACAATTTCCTCTTCTGCCTTCTCTGCGGCACGGCGACTGATTCCGTTAACGGTACCATCAGTCGTAACAACAATACCGATATTCGCATGGTCACGAATCACCTTATCTGTGCCAATTTTAGCGGCTTCCTGAAATGGAATTGGCTCTGTATGCCAAGGCGTATGAACATATTTAGGACCGTTTTCATCTTCATAGCCCTTTGTCCCATCAATAATATAACCAACACAATCTGCTAAACGAATTTGGAATGGCATCTCATCTTCGCCGACCACAATACGGGTTGCTTGAGCAGGCACAAACTTCGGCTCAGCAGTCATAATGACAGGCCCCGGAGAACTTTGTGGCAACTCATCTTGTGCTCGCATTCTTTCTGTTTCATCCACAATATTTGGTAACACGACTGATTCCATTACCTTTTTTACAAATGTTGATTTACCTACACGTACTGGACCGACAACACCAATATAAACATCGCCATTTGTGCGCTCTGCAATTTCTCTAAATACTGCTTCACTCAAGGTTTCTGCCTCCTTTATCTACGCTTTTTCACTATATGCAAGCTTGTAGACAAATATGAAAAAGCCCCTCACAAATGTAAGGAGCTTTGTTTCTTATTCTTCTTTTTTCTCAGCGGCTTCTGCCTCTTGTTTTTGTCGTTCTTTCGCCTTTTGGACATCTACACTATACGTTTCCATATCATAAATTGGCTCACCATTATCATCCACTGTATAGGGAACAGAATAAGCAGGCACTACAGGATATTTGTCGACAAGTAACTGACGAATATCATCACCAGGTTTGACATCAGGCTTGTCTTCTTTTAAAAGTTGTCCTAAATCCACAGAATAATCCACATGCAATTCACCGTCACCTGTCATAAAGAGCGGTAATTCGACGCCAGAATAAGGACTTTTCACTGTCACATCTGTTTTATAGCCCAAATCTTTATAATTAATTTGATAAACATTATCGGACATTGAACCTTTGATTGGCAAATACTGTGTAGATAGTTTACGAATACCTATTTCACGTATACGCTCAGCCGCATTTAAATCTACTAATTTGACCGTCGCTTGATCTTCAGGATCCCAAATAATATATTGATATATACCGCCTTTTTCATAGGCATTACCAGGAATTGTCGTCAAATACTTCGGCATAAGCTTTTCAAAGTCGATTAAGTATTTGATATAAATGTCTGTATCAAGTTCACTATTTTTAATTGGTACTAGCCCACCAGTTGCTTCGCGGTATTCATTCACGGCACGTTGAACTGCAGCTAACTGGTCGACATCAGGTGTGACCTTTGCCCTTTTTTCGTCTTCTGGGTACGCACACCCTACTAACAGTATGGCAGTTGCAAATACCAACAGAAAAGCACTTAGTTTTTTCATGTTACTGAACACCTCATTAATTTTTTATGCTGGCCATGTGGCAACTATTAGTACCATTAAAAATGTGCCAAGTCCAAACAGTATGTATGCACATAAATTTACGATTGTTCGTAAAAATACATTTGAAATCTTATTCCGAGCTAAATAAATTAAGCCGACTGATATTATCATAAAGCCTATACAATAAAACGACACCCACATTACATCCAGTGCAGGCATATGAGCTAACGGGCCCATTTCAAATAACCACCTTTCGTTCAATGTCAAGAAACAATCAAAGTATATTATACTATGTGCCTTCGCTAAAAAGAAATAGTTGTCCCATAACTATCAAGAAATGGACAACTCTTTTACAGTGCTTGCACTATTCAACTAATAGCACACAATAAGGCGTCTCAACAGATTCGTTGAGACACCTTATTTATGTCCGTTTTATGACAGATTTAATCAAAAAATTAATATTAATGCTTCATATCATCTATTTCTCGTTTTTTCATACGCATCATTAATGCGTCAACCGCCACTTTCGGTTCAACATCATTAAATAGAACACTATAAAGCTCTGTGGAAATCGGCATAGCCACACCATACTTTTCTGCTAATTGATAGGCTGCCTTTGTGGTACGTACACCTTCTACAACCATGCCCATTTGATCTAACACTTCTTGTAGCTTCATCCCTTGCCCTAGCATATTCCCAGCTCGCCAGTTTCGGGAGTGAACGCTTGTACAGGTTACAATTAAATCTCCCATGCCTGTAAGCCCTGAGAAGGTAAATGGATTACCGCCCATTTTTACACCTAAACGTGTAATCTCCGCAAGTCCTCGTGTAATAAGTGCTGCTTTCGCGTTATCACCATAATTCAAGCCATCTGTAATACCTGCAGCTAATGCAATGACATTTTTCAGTGCCCCACCAATTTCTACACCGATCACATCATCGTTTGTGTAAACACGGAAAAATTGATTCATAAATAAATCCTGAACTTTTTCAGCAGCGTCTATGTTAGCACAAGCAGCAGTAACCGTTGTCGGGTGGTGCAGCACAACTTCCTCGGCATGACTTGGTCCGGAAAGAACGACAATTTCTTCCACATTTTCAGCTGGCAAACTTTCCGCTAAAATTTCAGAAATTCGTTTTAATGAATCTGGCTCAATCCCTTTAGAAACATGGACAAATAACACTTTTCTAGCTAGTTTAGCCGTTAATTTCTCACAAACTTCTCGAATAGCTTTCGTAGGAACAGCCACAACAATAGTCTCTGCATGCGTAGCTGCCATTGCTATATCACTCGTCGCATGTAAATTTGCAGGCAGAACGGTCTCTGGTAAATATTTTTTATTCGTATGCAGATGGTTGATTTCTTCTGCCTGATTAGCTCTATGTGTCCATACAAGCGTATCATGTCCATTTTCCGCTAGTACCATCGCCAGTGCAGTACCCCATGAGCCTGCCCCTAACACACAAACTTTTTCCATAAAAAATCCTCCCTTTGTTGGGTTGTCTATAATAATTTCTGTTCTTGTAAAAAGACGCCACCCAACAAATATGTCGGGTTGGCGTATTGTATGTGTATAGCTAGTACCTTAAGCACGAGCACGTGTAATTAAACGAATTGGCGTTCCTTCAAAGTCAAATGTTTCACGAATTCGATTTTCTAAGAAACGTTCGTATGAGAAATGCATCAGCTCAGGCTCATTCACGAACACAACAAATGTCGGTGGCTTAATCGCAACCTGAGTAGCATAGTAAATACGTAAACGACGACCTTTATCCGTCGGCGCGGGATTACGTGCCACGGAATCCTCAATCACTTCATTTAAGATAGAAGATTGAATACGCATCGCATGATTTTCACTTACACGTTGAATAATCGGTAAAATTTGATGCACACGCTGCTTTGTATTAGCCGATACAAAAATAATCGGGGCATAATCTAAAAATAGGAAATGCTCACGAATTTGCTGTGTAAAGACATTCATCGTTTTTTCGTCTTTTTCAATGGCATCCCATTTATTCACTACGATCACAACAGCTTTTCCAGCCTCATGTGCATAGCCTGCAATTTTTTTATCCTGCTCCTGAATACCCTCTTCTGCATTCATTACCACTAAAACAACGTCTGAGCGTTCAATGGCACGTAGCGCACGTAAAACCGAGTATTTCTCAGTGGTTTCATAGATTTTCCCTTTTTTACGCATGCCGGCTGTATCAATAATGACATATTCCTGATCGTCATACTCATATGGCGTATCAATAGCATCACGTGTTGTCCCCGCAATATTACTAACGATAACGCGTTCTTGCCCTAAGAAAGCATTTACTAATGAAGATTTCCCAACATTCGGACGACCAATTAAAGAGAATTTAATCACATCATCTCCATATTGTTCTTCATCTTCTTTCGGGAAATGCTTTGCACATTCGTCTAATAAATCCCCTAAACCTAAGCCATGCGAACCAGAAATCGGCCAAGGCTCTCCGAAGCCAAGTGCATAAAAATCATAAATCATTTCACGCATATCAGGATTATCAATTTTATTGACTGCTAATACGACTGGTTTTTTTGTTTTGTATAAAATTTTAGCAACTTGCTCATCTGCTGCCGTTACCCCTTCACGACCATTAGTCATAAAAATAATAACGTCCGCTTCATCAATGGCGATTTCAGCTTGTTGACGAATTTGCTCTAAAAACGGCTCGTCTCCAATTTCAATCCCACCTGTATCAATAATATTAAAATCGTGTGTTAACCACTCTGCCGAACTATAAATACGATCACGCGTTACGCCTGGGATATCCTCCACAATCGAAACACGCTCTCCAACGATACGATTAAAAATCGTCGACTTACCTACGTTCGGACGACCTACGATGGCTACTACTGGTTTCGTCATCTGTACTTCATCCTTCCAACTTCTTGTCTTTCGCTATTATACACGAAAAATGCCATTATATCATATCATATCCATAATGTAGAACGCTATGTATGGCAATAACGAGACGTTTGATGAATTTTATTTGATTCTATCCTCTGATTTTTGAGTTTTATCTTGCGATTTGAAGATTCTATCCTTCGATTTGAAGGTTCTATCCAACGCTTTTTCAATTCTATCCCTCAATCTAAGAATTCTTTCCACCGCTTTCAAAATACTATCCCGCAACCTGAAGATTCTATCCGCATCGTCAACATAAAAAAGCGAGGATACTTTTATGCATCCTCGCTCCATACATTATTATTTAAAGTTTTTTAGTTGATCGCCAATCACATCGCCAAATGAGAAACCTGTGTTTTCTTCAGGTAATTCATAGTCGATCACTTCTTCTGCTTCGGGATTTTCCAGTAATTCTTTAATGCTTAGCGCTAAGCGGCCTTCTTCAGCATTGACATCAAGCACTTTTACTTGTACTTCTTGTCCCTCTTTTAACGCTTCATGTGGCGTGTTAATATGCTTATGTGCGATTTGTGAAATATGCACTAAGCCTTCCACACCTGGGAATACTTCCACAAATGCACCAAATGAAGTAAGACGCTTCACTCGACCATCTAAAATAGTGCCTTTCGCTGCACGTTCTTCGATACTTGACCAAGGTCCTGGCATCGTTTCTTTGATGGATAATGAAATACGTTCATTTTCTGGGTCCACTGACAGAACTTTTACTTTGACGTCTTGTCCTTCAGCTAAAACCTCGCTCACATCACTCACATGCTCATGTGACACTTGTGAAATGTGTACAAGGCCATCAATACCGCCAAGGTCGATAAATGCGCCAAATGATGCTAAACGCTGTACTTTACCATCTAATACCTCGCCAGCTTTAATTTGATTGATGACATTTTTCTTTTGAGAAGCTTTTTCCGCTTCTACTACTGCACGGTGTGATAAGATAAGGCGATTTTTGTCCTTATCCAGCTCAACAATTTTGAAGCTTAATGTTTTGCCTTTATAGCCTTCAAAATCATCAACAAAGTAGTCTTCTACAAGGGATGCTGGTACAAAGCCACGTACACCTAAATCTACGACAAGACCACCTTTAACAATATCCTTTACTTCCGCTTCGAAAATTTCCTCTGCGGCAAATTGCTGCTCAAGTGTATCCCATGCTTTTAAAGCATCAACTTTACGTTTTGATAAGACAAAGTTCTCTTCTTCAACCTTTGTAATCATCAACTCTAATTCATCCCCTACAGAGATGACATCAGAAGCTTTCTCAATGTGTAAGCTTGATAATTCACTAATTGGTACAATTCCATCAAACGGTGCACCTGGAATTGACACAGATACTGCCTTTTCATCAACTTGCGCTGCAATACCTTTGACGATATCACCTTCGTTAAACGTTTGTTCTGCATAGTTCATTTCTTCAGACATATGTAACCCTCCTTCGCATCTTCCCTTACTATTTTATTCGATATTGAAGACAAAGACAAAAATAAATCCTTTAAATTCTAAAAATGTCTGAAATTTTAGGATTTATAGCATTTTTTCTTCTGCTAATTTTAAAATAGCTTGTGCTGCATCATCAATGGATAATGCTGTCGTATCTAAAAATAGGGCATCTTCCGCTTGAATCAGTGGCGATGCTTCACGCTCACTATCTTTTTTATCACGGAGCGCAATTTCTTCTTGAAGTTTTTCAAGAGAGGAGTCAATTCCTCTTTTTTGATTATCAATCAATCGACGTCTAGCACGTTCTTCTACTGTTGCAGACATAAAAATCTTGAGCTCTGCATGTTTTAATACATGTGTCGCAATATCACGACCATCCATGACAACTCCACCATTAGCTGCCAGCTTTTGCTGTTGCGCAACCAATAGCTCACGAACTTTCGCATGGGCAGCAACTTGAGAAACGGATGAAGTGACTTCATTTGAGCGTATTTCCGCTGTCACATCGTGACCATCTAAAAAGACTAGCTGTCCTTGTTGGGATGGTTTCAATTCGATTGTGCTAGCCGCTAGCATCTCTGCTAATTTTGCTTCATCATTTAAATGTATGTTTTGTTGCATCGCTTTATACGTAACTGCTCGATACATTGCACCTGTGTCAATATAAGTAAATCCAAGTGCTTCTGCAACAATTTTCGCGATTGTACTTTTACCAGCACCAGCCGGTCCGTCTATCGCAATTTGAATGTTTTTTTTCATATTCTTCCCTACTTTCTATCGCTTTTTATTGTACCATATAACCTAAAAAAAGCCCTCTGCTAGGAGAGGGCTAAATAAAAATATTCATCATGAACATTAAACATTAAATGGATTCAATTCCTTACGACGATTGACTAATTGACGCTCAAAGCAAAAACGCACAATATGCTGTTGGTCGACGTCATCTGTATCCGTTAGCTGGATTGTCGCAATGCGTTTACCCTCTTTTTCAAAAATGCGCACGACGGTAGCTTCTGTAATAACGTATTTGACTTCTCCATTAGTAAACGGCAATGCGATCGTTAATTTTACCTCATCATCATCTTTGAAAGCTACTGTTCCCTTCAAGATGATTGCCAAGCCTCCTGCGCTAATATCTGCTGACACAAGTTGATATTTGTGATCCTTGAATTGGACCGCTACATCCACTGGTGTTTCCACTCGGACATATTCTCGTCGTTGAATTTTTATAAATTCCTCCGGCTTTGGACAATGCAACATAATCATCGGTATATTACCTGCTTTACGACCAATGACCTCTGTTTTAAAAGCAAAGGAATGTTTATCTTCGGTTCGAAAAGTCGCTCTAAATTCTGAGCCATCTATTAAAAACGCCGTTTTCTTCGTTGCCGTATTAACTGGATAGTCGATATAAAGAATATTGTCTTGCTGCTCTACCACTTTACATTGGAATTTCTCCACACGCTCGGTATAAGTAGGTTCAAGTTGTAATTGTGTACCAATTTTTATTTCCATGAGCATCTCCCCGTACGAAAATTATAGTTTAATTATCTCATGAGATGTTTATTTTGGCTATAAAAATTGGTAGTATTTTCTTATTACTAAGTGAGATATTCTACTTTTAATACGTTGTGATTTTCCGCATCAATAACGATTCGGAATGTTTCTTGTGTATTTCCGTCACGTAATGCAATGACCTCATAGCAAAGACGTTGTTCAAATTGTCCATTGTCTGTATAAATATTTTTTACTTCTTGTACTTGAATATCGTCCTGGAAGAACGTTTTCCAATCAATAGGCTTAGCGGTTTGCGGTTTGATATTCTCTTCTTGAATATATTCCATCGCATTAGCACCTAATAGCTCACCTGTATCTTTCGCTAATTTTAATTGCACACCGTCAGCATAAATTAACGCATTATCGCCTGGATTTACACGGGCAAATGTCACATGCCATGCTTGGTGGTTTTCACGTGATTCCACATAGGCTACATCCTTCATGCCTAATTTCTTAACATAATCTTGTGCCTTTTTAAGAACTTCTTCTTGTGATAGCTTAGCTTCATCAACAGGTCGTTCTACTAAATAGGATAATAAATGGCCACCCTTTTCTGTTAAATCAACATACCCTAGACGTATCCCTTGGTGGAATTGGATATGATAGAAAGGATATGGTGCTGTATCACTACTTTTTGTGACAGTGAATGTAGCATCTTTAATGACTGGGAATAAATATTTCACTTTCTCTAGTGCTTCTTTTTCGGTAATAACAGCATCCTGCAATGCCTTTAACTCAATTTTTTTCTGCCAATCAGATTCAGATAAAGTTAATGGGAAATCCTTTTCACCATAGCCTTTTAACGTATCTTTCACAGTATCAAATTGTGTATTTGGATTTTTATTATCTACTTGCTGTAGCCAAATATCCATTTTTCCATCATGCTTATAAAAATCAACGGTTGCAGCTGTCCATTCATCAGAAAGAGACTGTAAATTGGTTGACACCTGTGGCATCTTTTCACGCCAAGCATCATAATCACCTGTTTTTGCTGTTCTTTTAGCTTCATCGCCAAGTCGTCCTAAGTAATTCATCCATTGATTCGATAATTCTTGTCCAATAGGAATATTTGCAATAGAAGAACGAACTTCTGAGCTTAAACGCCAAACTGAGTCTAGCTCATTGTGAATCGCCTGCTCGTCTTGAAACAAGAGGGATTGCGATACTGAACGCTGAAGATGGGACAGTTTTTCAGAAGCATCTGTTAACTTATCTGTATACTGTGCGAGCACGGTACGTTGTAAATCTTCTTTATCTCCATGTAAATTAATACTATATGCTCCTAATCCAATGACAGCGATTGTTAAGACCACGAGCCAAGTTTTCATCTATGTTCCTCCTTCCTATGAACAGAAAATATGCTCTCCTATTTGTTTAATTTGTGGGCGTGACCAAATCCATTTACTTGTTGCTGTTTTAGGATTGAAATAATACAATGCATTTTCAGATGGGTCCCAGCCGTTCATAGCATCAATAACAGCTTCTTTTGCACGTTCATTTGGTTCTAGCCAAATTTGACCATCTGCTACTGCTGTAAACGCTAACGGTTGGAAGATAATACCTGAAATAGTATTCGGGAAATCTGGGCTTTCCAAGCGGTTCAAAATAACGGCCGCTACTGCTACTTGCCCCTCATAAGGTTCTCCCCTAGCTTCTCCATAAACGGCATTGGCTATTAATTGTAAATCTCGTTCCGTATATTTTGGTGGAACCTGTGTCTGTGTACCATTCTTATTGCTACTTCCACTGCTATTACCACCGCCAGTGCCTTTTTTCACTTGTTGATCAAGTGGCTTACCGCCATAGTAAGTAAATTGATTTCCTGCATTTAATTGTGCCTTAACCCATTTTTCATCATAATCAGAATTGCCTGCTAATGCTTTTTTTGTCTTAGTGCCGGCAATCCCATCTACTGGTAAACCATAATTCTCTTGGAAATTACGCAAAGCCCAGTATGTGTTATAGCCAAATTTGCCATCAATTTTACTCTTATAAAAACCTAAGTATTGTAGCCTAGCCTGTAATTCAATAACATCATCTCCATAGGCACCACGAGTAATTTGCTGATCGCTAAATGCATTGGCATCATTTTGAGGAATCGCAATTATACTAATTCCTAATATCAAAGCAAAAAGTATGCTTACTAAACGCACTTTTATCACTCCTTTTTTTTATAGCTTGAAACAAAAGGAGTAATTTATACATGCTAAAACAGAAATAAAGCGTAGAAATCGTTGACGATTTCTACGCTTTAAATTTTCTTTTGCATATGGAGATGTTGTACCAGATGGTAATGAGCAAGTTTTACTTTGCGCAAGCCAAACCACCATAAAAACAACATAAAAGGTATCATTAAATAAACCCAGTGACCTTTGAATGATAATATTGTATTGTATAGAATGTGAAGTACAACTGGTGCACAGAGCGCCATAGCAATCATTTCTTTCGTCTTAACAAGCTTTGAAAACTTAGCCCGTCCATAATAATAGCCCATTACGACACCAAACAATGCATGGCTCGATACTGGTAATAAGGCTCGCATGAATGCCGTGTCCAAGCCAAAGGACAGTAAATAGAGAACATTTTCAATCGTAGCAAAACCAAGTGATATGCTGGCACCATATAATATCCCATCGTATGGGTCATCAAATTCTACATGATTATAGATTGCAATTAATAGCACAAACCATTTAAAAAACTCTTCAATGACACTAGAAAAAAGAACATCTTGAAGATAAAGATATCGAAAAACCCCTTCCTCTGTTAATACATACTGTAAAAACATGATTGGGAACGTTAAGAATGCACCGTATAAAAACGTTTGTAGTAAAGTTCTTCTTGGCTCCGTAGCCATCTGATTGCGCAAATAGAAATAACTAAAAAGCGCTAGACCGGGAGCAATGGCAGCAGATAATAAAATGATCATGATGCCGGCTCCTTTCAACAATTAGACTGCTATTATTATACCATGTAATGACAAAAAAACTTTTTAAAAGGAGATTTTATTTTTTATGAAAAAAACAATTTTATTAATTCATACTGGCGGCACAATCTCCATGGCTATGAGTGCTGAAGGAGCAGTCATGCCGAATGAAGAAAATCCCCTTATGAAGGAAAGTAATAAACTAGCTTCACTTGCAAGCATCATCGAAATAGAAGCTTTTAACCTTCCTTCTCCACATATCACACCGAAGGAAATGCTACAATTGCGCAACGTGATTATGGAGCAAATGACAGCACAGCCAATCGATGGTGTTGTCATCACACATGGTACGGATACTTTAGAAGAAACTGCCTATTTCTTAGAGCTAACAACGAACTTAGACATCCCCATTGTACTGACAGGTGCCATGCGCTCTTCTAACGAACTAGGGGCAGATGGCATTTATAATTTAGTGGAAGCAGTCCGAGTAGCCGTCGATGAAGAAGCACGTAATAAAGGGGTACTTGTTGTCATGAATGATGAGGTTCATCTTGCTGTTAACACAACTAAAACAAGCACGAGCTCAGTGAATACTTTCCAATCTCCACAGTATGGGCCGATTGGATTAATTACAAAATCACGTATCCTATTCCATCATGCACCCATTCGTCGACAATATGTAGATGTTAACAATTTATCCAAGCGCGTGGCGATGTTAAAAGTGTATGCTGGAATGGAGGAAGATTTACTAGATATCGTGCTTGCATGCAAATATGATGGCGTCGTACTGGAAGGACTAGGTCAAGGGAATGTCCCCCCATCTGTAGTAAAAGGAATTGAAAGCCTTTTACAGCGAGACATTCCAGTAGTGCTCGTATCCCGCTGCTTCAATGGGATTGCAGAGGGTGTTTATGGCTACATTGGTGGAGGGAAAATGCTGGAAGACTTAGGTGCAATTTTCGCCACAGGTATTAATGGCCAAAAGGCACGCTTAAAATTGTTAATAGGTCTAAACACTACAGGCACGCCTATTAACTTAAAGGACTTTTTCCTGTAAAGGCAATATATTTTTAGCTGGTACTTTGCTCTGCCGCTATCACTTGTTCATAGTAGTACAATATTTCACGAAGACGAGCTAAGGCTTCGTCGAAATCTGGTTGTATTACGGAAAATTGAATGAATCCCCTTTGTTGTAAATAATGACTTTCACCATGAACCAATAGCCCATTTAATGCTAGATCAATGGGTAGGTTAGAATAAGTACTTGGCAATCGAACAGTTACAAGCATTGGATAGTGGACTGTTCGGTATTGATATTGCATGATGGGAAGCTGCAGCAGTGCCTGAAAGCGTTGCTGTAGCTGCTCATAGCGTGCTGGATAGGCTTGTAATGCCACCTCAACATTACCCAATAACATTGCAGGTAGTGTAAATGGTATGGCACCTTGCTGATAATTTGCTAAATCAAGATAAGCAGGTAATGTAGCAGCTGGTGGTACAAGGGATTGTGAAAACACAAATGCTAGCCCGCTTAACGCACCGATGGCTTTGCCACTCACTGCTGTAGCCAAATAACAGTCTTGTAAAGAAAATGGCATGGCACCAAACGTACTGATACTATCTATACATAGCTTTACATGGTATTGCTTAGCTAGCTCACTCAAATGCTCTAAATCATTACAAGTCCCTGTGGAAGTCTCACCATGCACTGCTAGCATCCACTGATAAGCCCCCGTTTCAAGCAGTGACGCCACCTCATCTCCATCAAACGCTGTCCCCCAGTCTTTCTCCACTACATCAAACGATAATGACCAGCGAGTAGCTTGCTTCCGTAAACGTTCGCCAAATTCACCATTTGTTAAAATAAGCCCTTTCCCTAATTGTTGCGCCTTTAATTGGGCCAGCATCACTTCATTTGCCAATGTTCCCGTACCAACGATTACACCAATATAATTGGCATTCGATAAATGCAGTAGCTTTTTTTGCACTCGTTCATAAAGTGCATAAAATGGTAACGATCGGTGCGATAAATCTGAATAATCACTCATCTCCAATTGCTTCACAGGCCCTGGATAAAATGTAAACTGTTCCGTCGCTAGTCTATGTTGTAATGATTGTTCAAATTCATGTCTTGTTAGCACCATCGGTAAAAATATTGCATCTTTTGCTCCTACAGCTGGTGCAAATTGTTTAAAGCCCATCTGCTTATACAGCTTTTCTTCTCTTGTTGTCCCTGAAATTACTGCTGCTGTATAGCCTTTTTCGTAGGCAAAGGTAGTTAAAGCTTGTGTAAGTTTCAATAGTACCCGCCCCGTTCGATAACCCTTTTTCACTGAAAGTAATCGAATTTCGCAAGGTTTCACACAATTTTCTTTAGGTAAATATCCCTCAATCTCGCCAATTTTTTCATCAATCGAGAACGGTCGTTGATCTCTAAACGCGACCATTCCAATTAATTCTGTTTCCTTATACACAACGACATATGTATTCTCCCGATGAAATCGATCAACTTTTATTCTTGTCGAATTCGCTTCATGCTGTGGAATCTCTTCAACAAATGTTTCATAATTCAATCGAGCGATAGCCTCAAACTCGGCATTTGTTTGGGCAATTTTACACCAATACATCTCTTCACTTCCTTCTTTTTAACGATTCCTGAATATTAGACATATGCTTGATGAGCATGCACATGATTGCTATAATGAGCAGTCCATACGGCTCTAATTTCCCCGCCTGAATAATAGCTCCTATATAGAAAATAAAGCCTCCAACCATACTAAGTGTCAAACTTCGTATAAAGACAAGTGAAAGCATGGTACCAATAATCATCCATAAAAATAGACTCGGTGATAAGGCGATTCCAACACCGATAAAAGTAGCCACACCTTTTCCGCCATTAAATTTCAACCAGATAGGAAATAAATGTCCGGCTATTACCCATGCAGCTCCACCAATCATGACCCATTCTTC
The DNA here is from genome assembly GCF_038630385.1 of Lysinibacillus sp. FSL L8-0126. NCBI lineage: Bacteria > Bacillati > Bacillota > Bacilli > Caryophanales > Bacillaceae > Lysinibacillus > Lysinibacillus sp. FSL L8-0126. The sequence goes on from NZ_CP152028.1 coordinate 4,681,455, forward strand.
TAATTGCCACAAATACCCTAACCAAACGACTAGTACTCCTTTCAGTGCATCACCAAGAAAAGTCCAAACAAAAGCCGCTTTTCCAATAACACTTCCCGCATTACGTGCGCCCAAGTTTTTACTACGCTCTGCCTGCAAATTGACACCATACACCTTACCAACGAAATAAGCTGTCATGAAGTTTCCCATTAAATAGCTAAGGGCCCAGTACAACCCAATCAATGTGATTCCTCCTTACTAAAAAGGCTGTATAAGCTAGATGCCTATACAGCCTCGGTCATTATTTTTTTCTTTGCTCAATAATTCGAGCAATACATTCACCATGGAAACGCCCATTTTCGATAAAAATTTCATTGGCATTATTCCCTGCTGCAATAACTCCCGCAATGAATAAGCCCTCGACATTAGTTTCCATCGTTTCTGGCGTAACAAAAGGACGCCCTGTTTCTTCATCAATCTCAACGCCCATCGCTTTGACAAAAGTGTGATCTGGATGGTAGCCAGTCATAGCAAAAACGAAATCATTTTTTACTACTTGCTCTTGCCCAGCTACTTCTAAAACCACTTCATGCTCACGAATTTCTAGCACATTCGTATTAAAACGCATATCAACTTCTCCCGTTTTGACTACCCCTTCAAATTCAGGTAAGACCCACGGTTTAATGCTTGAAGAATATTCACTACCACGATAGACAACTGTTACACGAGCGCCTGCTTTATTTAATTCCAACGCAGCATCTATAGCTGAATTTTTGCCACCAATAACAAGTACATCCGTATCAAAAAATTCATGTCCCTCTTTAAAGTAATGGAATACTTTGGGTAACTGTTCACCCTTAATATTTATATAATTCGGGTGATCGTAATAGCCCGTTGCAATTACTACATACGGCGTTTCATACGTATCTTTATCAGATGTGACAGTGAACACATCGTTATTTTTCACAACACTTTGCACTTTTTCAAAGCGATTTACTTGTATATTTTTCAAGCGGACAACCTCTCGATAGTAAACAAGTGCTTGGTTTCGTTTTGGTTTACGGCCTTCAATAATAAAAGGTACGTCACCAATAGCTAAACGTTCACTTGTACTGAAAAAAGTTTGATGTGTAGGATAGTGATAGATGGCATTCACGATATTGCCCTTTTCGATCACAATAGGTTGTAATCCAATATTTTGCAAAGCTATTGCTGCTGCTAAGCCACATGGGCCACCTCCAACAATAATTGCATCTGCTTGCTGCATTTCTTGACACTCCAATCGAATTTGAACAGCATTAGTTGCTGCTTCATGCTTTCACATAATTATAGAATAGACGATACCTTTTTATTATACGCCTTCTCACAAGAATTGGTTGGTTATTTACTCGAAATATCAATGTCAATAATATGACATTGAGGTTTTGCGCCAAGTCGAAAAGGCACTAATGTCGTGCCATAGCCATTACTTACTAAGGTCATGACACCATCACGCTGTCGATAGGAACCGTTGGGATGAACACCATAAGGACCGAATCGAATCTGCCCCCCATGTAAATGTCCCCCCATCATTAAATCTGCTCGGAACTTTGCTCGAACTTTGGCAAAAACACCTGGGTTATGTGCAATGAAAACAACTAAATCCTGCTCTCCTACCTTTTCAAAGGCCTTTTCAAAGCTATATTCTTTCACTGTTGTATCTTCAATTGCACTTAACCAAAAACGATTTTTTACAGGAAGTAGCACAGCATCATTGACAATGATTTGAACCTGATAGGCCTGTAAAATGTCCTTTAGCCTTTCTTCTCCAATTTCTCTGTCATTATTGCCCCACACAAAATAGATTGGTGCGATAGACTTTAATAAAGTCAAATTTTCATGAATCCTTTCAATAGGTGTGCGGCTATCTGCAAAGTCACCACCAATAATCACAGCATCAAAATGTCCCTCTAATTGTGCAATCATTTTTTTATTTATTTTACGTAAATGTACATCTGAAATAAAAAATAATCGTACCTGTTCCTGTTCACCGTGTAATGAAAGCTGGTGATGTAATACATTATTTTCATGCGCTACCTTCCACATATAAAGTAGAAAGGCGATGACAACTAAAAGAAATAGCCCTATATATAGCATTTCCTCACTTCTCCTTACGACAGCAAAAAGGCGATTCATTTCTTAAGAAGAATCGCCTTTTCGCTAAATCAGACGTACGTTTTGGTGTGAACGTTTGTCTGTTATTTTATACTAGAAAAACTATATAACCATTAAAAAATCTTATTAAGGTAGCCTAATTACTTGCCCAACCCTGACCGTATTTGAAGACATACCATTGAAAGCACGAATTTTAGCTAATGTCGCCTCACTACCATCGCCATAATGATTCAATGCGATTCGGTATAAGTTCTCATTCGCTTTGACAGTATGTGTAGTGGCTTTAGCATTTTGTTTCGCTTCTTCGGCTTTTTTCGCCTCTTCTGCTTTTCTTGCTGCCTCTGCCTGTTGTTGTGCTATTCTAGCTTCTTCGGCTTTTTTCGCTTCCTCAGCTTTTTTTGCTTCTTCAGCTTTTTTCGCTTCTTCCGCAGCCTTTTGTTCAGCTGCTAATTTGTCTGCATCTTTTTGAGATTGCTCCTGTGCTTTTTTATCTCCTTGATCGTCTTGTCCCTTACCTTTATCTTTCTCTTTATCAGATGCAGATGACTCGGAAGGATCTAATTCGACGACCTGTTCTGCTGTATCTTTTTCAGCTTGTTCAATCGTTTTTCCTGGCTCATAAAATTTCCAAAAATAAATAAGAATTGTTAATGGAATTAGGATAAAAATAACAAACAAAATCGTCATTAACGGTGTTTTCCGTCTTGTATTTTTTGGCTTTTTATTTTTATTGCCATTTTTATTCATTCTGGAAACTCTTGATAAGGATTGCTGTTCATTTTGTTCATCTTCAAATGATTGACGATGTTCTTCTATTTTATCGCGATAATCTTCTTTATTCATTCGCCTTTCCCCCAACCTTACTACGCTTTCTATCATGTCTATTATGACGAATTTTACGAAAAAAGTAAATGACCGTCAGTTTTAGTCTAAATACCCATTAAAAGTTGCTGCAATCGACTTTCCCACGAAACCATTTCAATTTTCTTATCTTCTTGTAAGCGTGTTTTCTTGATTTCATCATAATGGATTCCACAATTTTCACAACAGTTTTCCGGCTTTTTCTGCAATTTTTGCCCAAAATACCCGACTAAATGTTCACGAATACAGTCTTTTGTCTGAATGATTTTTAGCATTTCGTTCACCGCACTGTATTTCTCTAGGGCTAAATGATTTAATCGAGCCTTCACTTGTTCACTAGATTCTTGTTGCACCCAATAATCCAGCACACGAAAAGCTGTCTCGCTCAGCTCACCATTTTTCAGCATCTGTGTTGGCTGTATTTGCTGGGAAAGCAGCTCCTGATAGCGATCAACATGGTGTGGTGTCGGCAAATCACCTGTCACAACAAATTTCGCTAGCTCTTCATCCCCTTCACTATACAGCAAAATGGCAAGTGCAGACTGACCATCACGCCCTGCACGACCTATTTCCTGCATATAATTCGCTATGTTGGCAGGCATCGATTCATGTATAACCTGACGTATATTAAGTTTATTGATGCCCATACCAAAAGCATTCGTGGCGACTATCCAATCCAGTTCACCATCTATAAACTGCTGCTGAATAAACTGACGGTCTTCTGCTCCATAGCCTGCATGGTATGCTGCGGTGCGAATACCTGCTTGTAAAAGGGCTTCACTATATTGCTGCGCACGTTTGCGTGAAGATACATACAAAATACCTGGCCCTGCTGTTTCTTTAATATGCTGCATGAGCCACCTAGCTTTATCAGCCTTATCCTCTACTACTATACGACCTAAATGAATATTTGCACGGTCAACATTATACATAAATTCAAATGGCGCCTTGAGTGATAGGGTCTCACGTATATCTCGAACGACCTTATCCGTTGCTGTGGCGGATAGCGCCAATATTGGCGGGCGATTTCCCCTCGAAAACCATTCACCAATTCGTAAATAATCCGGTCGAAAATCAAAGCCCCATTGTGATATACAGTGCGCTTCATCCACTACGATTAAGCCAAGCTTCATTTGCGCTAATTTCTCTTGTACCTGCTGCTGTAATAACATTTCTGGTGAGGTAAAGATAAACCGATACTGCTCTAGATAATGTAGTACATAGCGTTTTTCTGTTTGGGATAAAAAAGAATTTAAAGCGATCACTCTCTTTTCTCCAAAACGCTTCAGCTCTTCTACCTGATCCTGCATTAATGAAAGCAATGGTGACACAATTAAGACAGGCTTTTCTAATATATAGGCTGGAAGCTGGTAGCAGAGTGATTTCCCCATTCCTGTCGGCAATAAGGCAATAACGTCTTGCTCTTGCAGCAAAGCTTCAATGACTTCTTTCTGCCCTGGTCGAAATGATGAATAACCAAAATGCTTGTGCAATAATTGTTCAAGTTCCATTTAAACTTCTCCTTTCGCAAGGACAAGCCTTAATTGAAAATAACTCATGTCCTCTAATGCTCCATGTAATATTTTCAATTTTTTTGTTTGATATTGCTTGGATACCTGCCAAACTTTTTGTGCTTCTTCATATGAGACGAATGGTCCAATAGAAAAGTTCGGTTCATACATGGCTAATTCTACAAAATGATCCTCAATTGTACTTTGTTTTAATTTTCGCTTTTGTACAATTTCCTCCATTGAATAGCCTTGCTCATATAACTGTGCTGTTTGCTGGGCAGAATCAGTTAATAAAATTGTCACTTTTAACCCTTCAGCCACTCGACCAAGCAGTGGGTAATCATTTAATTTTTGTTGCACTTCATTTAATAATATATGTAGTGTTTCTATAAATGCTAATTGACTATCTAACACGTTCTCCTTCCGTTCAAATGCAAGCTGTTGCCAAGTCCAGCCTGGTAATCGATAACCACTGAGGCGGTAAAGAACAAGCTGTTTGTTGGCATCTGAAACAGGGATCGTTTGGAGTACATTTGTGCATTCTACCACTAATTGTTGCTGCAAATGACCCTCCTTGTAATGATGCTCCTGTAAAAAAGAGCGCACCCATGCTTGAATTACTGGATCCCTACTGATTGGTGAAAAAGAACGAACTGTTGCAGTTTGATGTGACAAGCTTTGGACAAGGAGAGAAAGCCTTGCATAAAAAACATGCTCATTCCCTCGATAATGCCAACCATCAAAGAAAAAGGTCGGTGTTTGCTGTGCACGCTGCAATCCTAGCTTTTCCATGTAAAAATGACCGGATTCCTGCACGTTTAACCAACTATATTGCATAAATAAGGTAACCGCCTCGTCAAATGTGGCACGAGGTAGTTTCGGCAACAGACCAAAATATGGATGCAACTGAAAAAGACCAATATCTTGAATTGTCTGGCCTGAACGCTTTCCTCTTAGGACATGATAGGCTGCCGAAATTGTCCGCTCCTTATGGAGTTTTTGAAAGATTTGCAATAAAATTTGATGAAACATTGACGCAAATTCCTCCAATTTAATAGTATTTAAGTTGAAATGTAAGATAAACATCTTTAAAATGAGTATGAAGCTTTGTAGGAACATCGTTAAAGGAGAGAAAAAAATGGCTAAATACACAATAGTTGATAAAGATACATGCATCGCCTGTGGCGCATGTGGAGCCGCAGCGCCAGACATTTATGATTATGATGATGAAGGGATTGCCTTCGTTATTTTAGATGATAACATGGGAACTGCTGAAGTACCAGAAGATCTATTAGAAGATATGCAAGATGCTTTTGAAGGTTGTCCAACAGACTCCATCAAAGTAGCCGACGAAACTTTCGATGGCGATTCATTAAAATTCGAATAGTCTTCAAGTAAATGTATACCCTAAAAGGCATCCTACTTTGGGTGCCTTCTTATGTGTATTAAATATTTGCATCAAGAGATAATCATATGGTCTATTGCTATACATACCAATCTATTGGAGGAATGATAATGTTTAAGCAGCTACAAGTTGAACATAGTTTATTTCTTATTAATCAAGACCATATGAATTTATTTAAAAATCTTGCTGCTAAATGGCAACCAGTTTTTCCAGATGTTTGTGCTAAATGTTTGAATACACTAGATTCATGGGCCATCGTGTTAAATAACTGGGTTTTCTTAAAATCTCAGTTCAACGATGAACTCATTCTCAATCCTTCTAAAGCAATTAACTATTCCATCAATACATTTTTAATAGACGAGCTCAAAAAGATTCAAATAATTCAAAAAACAAAGGGATTTGAGAATGATGATTTACAGTATTTTGTCGCTTTCCAATTAGCAAATGCAATAGACCTGTGGGTGTACAATACGCTTGAAAAAAGCTCTGAAGCTGATTTATTACTCCCTCAACACCTAAAACCATATTTTCTCGCTCATTTAGAGGATGATTTTCAAACAGACAATGCTACATTCCACCGAGATCAAACAAGAGCAATCAAAATACTAGCTCAAGTCATTCGCTCACAAAATAGCTTTAGAATCACCGTCAGCAGTGCTGTTAATCGAGCAGTATATCTGTATGAACAGCATGGTAACAAATAAAATAGGACTACCTTTAATTCGTCTCTCATAAGAAAGAGATGAATTTTTTTTGCTTATGAAACGACTTCTCTTTTCATCTTGTTATTGCAACGATATTTTATGTATGATAAGATTTTAGTAGTTGGTACTAATAACAGATATTATCTCGCAAAGGAGTTCTTTATAATGATGGATAATTTATTACAATTAAAAGATAAAAACATTGTAGTTATGGGTGTAGCAAATGATCGTAGTATTGCTTGGGGCATTGCGAAACGCTTATTTGACGTAGGTGCAAATGTTATTTTCACCTATCGACAAGAACGCTCATTAAAGAAATTACAAAAGCAATTAGACACAATTGGCCATTCTGATTCACTCATCGTGCAATGCGATGTAAATAGTGATGACAGTACAAAAGCGGCTTTCGATGAAATCGGCTCAAAGGTTGGCGTTATTCATGGTATTGTGCATTCAGTAGCTTTTGCCCACGCCGAAGACTTACACAACCGCTTCCTTGAAACAACTCGTGAAGGCTATGCATTTGCACAAGATACAAGTGCTTATTCACTTATTTCAACAGCAAAAGCGGCTCATCCGTATATGACAGAAGGTGGCTCTATTGTCACGATGAGTTACTTAGGGGCTGAACGTGTGCTTGATGGCTATAATGTTATGGGTGTAGCAAAAGCTGCATTAGAGGCTTCCATGCGCTATCTTGCTGCTGATATTGGTCAGAATAATATTCGTGTCAATGCCATTTCAGCTGGAGCTATTCGTACACTTGCTGCAAAAGGTGTACCTTCTTTTAATACCATTTTACACAAAATTGAAGAAACAGCTCCATTAAAACGGAATGTTCAACAAGACGAAGTAGCCGATATGACGATTGTTATGCTATCTCACCTATCACGTGGTGTAACTGGTGAAACAATTTACATCGACGCTGGCTACAATATTATGGGTTAACTATATAGCGAGACAGGCAAGCCTCTGAGCGGTAGCGTAGGAAGTAGCTCAGCGCTCGCCCACAGGAAAGCAAGTAGCCTCCAACGGAAATCCTTTTTCACCTTTCACAAAAATGCTATGGATGGTTTTGTTTCTCAACACTATGAGAATGGAAGATAAATATTCTCTTCCATTCTTTTTTATAGCATCGTCCATATAGTTTGTATCAATAAAATTATACCTGCTGCTATTAAAAGAAGATAAATTAATGATTTAAATAGCTTTTGATTGAGCCTAGTAAACAAGATTTGTCCTAAAATAAGGCCGATGAAAACAATAGGCAAGGCATACAAACTATAAATCCAAACCAGTTTACTTGTGCCCTCAACAGTGACTTGAGATAGTAAACTAATAAGATAGATAAAAATATAATAGGCTAGTGAAATAGCTCTAATGGTTTCCTTATTTCGATGGGTGCTCGCAAAATACAGCAACAATGGCGGCCCTGCCATACCAATACTTGTTGTAAACATTCCTGAGATTAAACCAACGCCATAATCTCTACCACTTGTTTGTTGAATGGAGAGATTTTTCATCAAGAGAAACGTAAGACCTATTAAGAGGATGGCGATAATAAGTTTAAATGTCGTGACATCGACTAAGGCAAATAAAATACTGCCAAAAGGAGCGCCCACAACACTACCAATTATTATCTTCTTCAGCAAAGCGACATCAATATCATGCCTCACCTTCCAAATGAGAGAACATGAAATAACAAGGGACAGTACGATATTTATTTGCATTGCCTCTTGCGGAGAAAAAAGCAACAGTAAAAAAGGGGTGGCCATGATAGAAAAACCAAACCCCGTACTTGTTTGCAAAATGGAAGCTGTTAGTATAATAAAAAAGTACAAAAGTAATTCCTGCAAAACGACACCTCACATCATTTAGTACTATAGAGTGGTTATAGCATGTTGCTTAGCAATCAATTCCTTCAATAAGAAAGATAACACGCAAGCAATTAGTAAAAATAGAGCAATCATGGCGATCACACCTACCCAGCCATACTTCATCCAAAAAACACCACCTACTGTCCCGCCAACACTCGAACCAACATAATAAAAAAATAAATAAAGGGATGATGCTTGCGCTTTATCATGTGTTGCCCGTCTACTCACCCAGCCACTCGCGATAGAATGAGCTGCAAAAAAGCCAAAGGTAAACACCGTAATGCCGATAATTTTTAAAGTAAGGAGCCCATTAAGTGTTACTATGGCTCCTGCCAACATAATGGCAATGGCTAGTAATAACATTTGTTGGCGTCCGTAACGATCGGCTAGGCTACCAAACCATGCTGAACTAAATGTCCCTACTAGGTATATGACAAATATCCAGCCTACAATGGTCGCGCTCAAATTATAGGGAGGGGCCATTAATTGAAAGCCAATATAGTTATAAAGTGTGACAAAGCTTCCCATTAGAACAAATCCTATACCATATAGACACAACATAGAAGGGTCCTTCAGATGTTGCAACAGCGTTTTAGTTAATGCTTTTAATTGTAAAGGACGTGGGCTAAAATGCTTGGAGCTTGGCAGCATCCAGACAAACAACACACTGACAAAAAGGCTAATTCCTCCTAGCACCATCATCCCTATATGCCAGTTATAATGGTCCGTTAATGTCCCGATAATGACTCGTCCACTAAGCCCTCCCACAGAATTACCACTAATGTATAAGCCCATGGCAACACCTAAGCTTGCTGGTTCCATTTCCTCCCCCAAATAAGCCATGGCAATTGCCGGTAAACCTGCAAAAACGATGCCTTGTAGCACACGCAATCCTAAAATTATTTCAAAGTTAGGTGAAAAAGCTAGTGCCACTGTCAATACAGAGGCTGCAAAAATAGAAATCGTCATCAATGATTTTCTTCCCCATGCCTCAGATAAAGAACTAACAATAATTAAACTCACTGCTAAGGCAAAGGTAGTGACAGAAAGAGATAAACTTGCTACAGCTGGCGAGACGTGAAACACATCTGCAAATGTCGGTAGTAATGGCTGCGTTATATAGAGATTTGCAAAAGTAATAAAGCCTGCCAAAAATAAGGCCCAGTTTGCTTTATGAAACGCTCTCGTGCCTTTTTGTATATATTCCATGACTCTCTCTCCTTCAGCTCTTCAACATACTACTATTATTCTAATACAATATTTCGTAAAACACACGATCCCTCCGTCAAATAATAGACAAATTCATCACCATTTTCACCCGGAAAAAGCAAATTTTAATTGACATTCAAAACACGCCAACTCTCTTTTTAAAAGCTATTTATAAAAAGGAATTTACTATTTTGACTTGGCAAATATTATGCTACAGTAAAGGTAATCATCTAGAACCATTGTCACAATGAATACAGATGACACAACCATTTTTCATTGACTAGACTTGGAGGAATTTTTATGAAAATTATTGAAGCTTTAGCCCTTGCAGCACCTTATATTCACCTTGCATTAAAGCAAGAAGCCATTGTAGCTGTTATTGAAAAGGATAGTGAAACAGTCATCAAGTATTTAGCGGGGAAACGTGTAGATTCAGGCTATCATGATGGACAAAAAGTAAATGCTAATGACCAAAATGTTTACATTGCCTTTAACGGACAAAATGCAGATGTGGTTATACCAAAGGATGTTTACGGCGTAGCAATCAATGCTTTTTCATTCCCCATTCGTGAAAATGGTCAAGTAGTAGGTGCCTTAGCATTTGGCCTACCAATAGATAATGAGCTTAAACTCGAAGATTATATGAGTACTATGGATAATATCGTCAATAGCCTACAAGATAAAGTCCACACAATCGCTTCCCATTCAGAGGAATTAGCGGCTACTAGTGAGGAAATAAATAAGCAGGCACAGCATGCCCTAGAAGATTCAGAAAAAACCAATGCCGTAACGGATTTAATCAAAAGCATTTCCCGCCAAACCAATTTACTTGGTTTAAATGCATCCATAGAGGCTGCTCGCGCTGGACAGCATGGTGCTGGCTTTAATATTGTGGCACAGGAAGTTCGAAAATTGTCCTTTGAGACATCTAGTGCTACCGAAAATATAGAATCTTCCTTACGTAATATTAATAGAAATCTTGAAAACTTAAAGCAAAATATGGGACAAATCAATGATGCAACGAATGAGCAAGCACAGCTTGTACAGGATTTTAGCGAAATCATTGAAGAGCTGACTGTACTAAGCCGCGAAATGAAGGGCTTTATGCACGATGCATTAAAATAATTGGGAGGTGCACAAGATGCAAATAACCATTGACCAAGATCTATCTTTACGTACAATCACCTTGGAGGATGCAGAAAAGGTTTTTGCCTTAACAGATGCCTCTAGAGAGTATCTAAAAGAATGGCTACCATGGTTGGATTACACGAAGGAAGTGGCAGACACGAAAGCTTATATTGAGGGCTGTATTAAAGGACATGAATCAAAAAGTAGTCTCTCCCTCGTTATTCTTTTTAACCATGAAATCGTCGGCATAGCTGGCTTTAATGCCATTAATCCGAATAATAACATTGGTACGATCGGCTATTGGCTAAGTGAAGGTGCTCAGGGACATGGCATTATGACAAAAACGGTAAAAGCTCTCTTACAATATGCCTTTGAAACATTGCAGCTGCATAAAGTGGAAATTCGTGTTGCTGAAACCAATCACAAAAGCCGTGCAATACCCGAACGACTTGGCCTAATAAAAGAAGGTACGATTCGCTCAGCAGAATGGCTCTATGACCATTATGTGGATCATGTTGTATACGGCATGCTTGTAAGTGAATGGCAGCAACAAAAATAAAAGTAGCGTCCTGATGAATCAATTTGAGACTGCCCCAATATAAGACAGGGATCAAAAAGCATTATCCAATCAGTTGTCGGTACTAAATCGGCGACTGGTTGTTTAGTGTCGCTTGTATTCGGATATCATTATCAAAATTTATATAGTCTTTGACAGTTTGTTTGACGATTGCCGTCATAGTACGCTTTCAATTGTCTATATAGAACGTTTCAGATTTTAATGCAGAAGAAACGATTCAATAGGGTATTATCAGCAGATGATAATTTCCCCCATTTCTCTATAACCTTCTTTGCCGTTTAAATAGCGTAAAACGGCTCCTAATTTTTCCTCAGCAGTAAATTTATCCATAGAAAAACTGCACCTCTAATTGTTAGAGTGGATCTAACAATTCGGCGCAGTTCACTTTCGAATATGAGAATCAGCCAGATCAATTTCCCCTAATCGAACTCTTGTTGCATACCTATCACCAGTTTATTTATCTATGCTTTTAACAATTCAACGGAAGAACGATCATTATATCAAATTTAAGGTCTCCTCCGCTGATTTTGTTTTTTCTTTCGGCACATAGATCGAAACATGCAGAGTAAAATAATAGAAAATAATTACTTTACTATTTCCACAGCTCATAGCCGTTTTCCTTACGTGTGTAGGTATGCTCTGTAGACGCTTCTATGATGTGGCAATATGCCCAATGTGTTTTATTTAAATCCTTGTATTGCGGCGCGTCCGATGGAATATCGTTAAGTTCGATTTTGCGGTTTAACATGGTGTTTACAATTTTCACAACTTCCGCGCGGGTGATTGAACTTGCTGGTCTAAAGCTGCCGTCAGGATAGCCATTAATCCAACCCTTAGTATACGCGCTGTCAATATACTCTGCCGCCCAATGATTGATTGGCACATCATTGAACGAAGTGTTTTCGCTTGTTAACAGGTTATCAAATCTTGAGGCTATGGCTGCAAATTCCGCTCTTGTGATTGTCTGTCTAGGTTTGAACGTGCCATCCCCATACCCTTTCAGTATACCTTGACTTGCAAGGTAATTGACCGACTGTTCATACCATGTGCCGCCACCGACATCGCTGAACTTTCCACTTACAGCCGTATTCTTATTTTCGTCTTTTATCAGTCTGAAAAATATTGCTGCTGCTTCCGCTCTTGTGATTGAGCTTTCTGGCTTTACGCTGCCGTCAGGGTAGCCATTGATATACTTGATATGCTCACCGGTTTCAAGCTCAGGGATAGCGACTGTGTTCTTGTTATAGTAGAATACAACCTTGTTTTCACCTGATTTGATCGTTATCGTTTCCGTCCTTTTACTGCCTGCATCCAATTGATAACTCTCAATAGCCGGGGCGTTTATAGTTTCTGTGCTGCCAACTGTAATACTTGAACTTTTACTATAAATAATTTCCCCGGTTTGCTTGTCTATGCCTTGAACTAGTAATGTTGCCGTAGGTGTACCACTGCCATCGCCACTGCCACTGCCATTACCGCTACCACTACCACCTTTACTTATCCATTTTGCGTATAACGTAATGTTGTCGGTAACAGTATCTATAGCAAAGTCCCATGCATTGGTTAGGGAATCTTCTTTATACCAACCGCTGAATGTATAGCCACTTTTGGTCGGTAACGTTGGCTCGGTTATAAGGCTACCTAGGGGTATATCCGTTTTTTCTGCCACTACAGAACCACCGTTGGAATTAAAGGTTACCGTATAAAGTGACTTTGTCAAATATTTAAATTCTACACCTGCAATACTGCTTACCGCTTCAGTAGCAGTACTCATATGATAACCTGCTGGGTAGATTACAAGGGATTCATCATTAAAAATACTGCCTCCGTTTCCCCAAAAACGCGCTACCCCCTTATTAGTAATTAAAGCAGGCTCCAAAATTAACGGATTGGCTAGTTTGATAGCTACAAGGCTTGCACCACCTGTTGTTTGGGCGTAAAAAACGCCTCCCGATATAGTGCCGATTTTTGCAGGAGAAGTGCTGCTTGATGTAGTTGAATTGATTGCATAGAACCCACCAGTGAAAATGCCGCCTGAAATCAAGTTTACTGTGGTTTCGTTTAGAAAAGCTTCCCCAGATGCGCTAACGGTGGTAAATTTGCCCCCACTGATGAGCTTGATAATAGCATTTGGATTATTCGACGCATAGTTCCAAAGGGCAAGAGAATCTCCAGTGATTTCTGTGCCACTGCCGATTTCATTAATCGTGCCAACATTCAGAAGACCAATGTTCGTTGAAGTGATAACGGCATTGTTAATGGTACCAATAGTACCGCCAATATCATTTTGGAGGCCAGATTGTCCACCTGAAAAAGTTCCTCCGCTTATCGTGTTAATATAAGCGCCGGCCTCGATCAGCAGAACACCTATCTCTCCGTCGAAAGTTCCGCCTGATATTTCATCGATACCTGACGGATAGTCCAATGCTACAATGTCAACTCCTCTTCCTTCTTTATTAGTAGTAAGTCCAGTATACGCACAAATAAATCTCCCACCGCTGATTTCCCCAATTTTTCCACCTCGAATTAGGCGAAGAGCGGAAATCTCATGTTCCGCAAAAAAATCACCGTTGGAAATCTCACCAATTTGTGCCTTACCGTCCACCTGAACATTTGCCCACCTATCTGGAGCAGCAGCCAAATTTTTGAAAGTGCCACCCGAAATTAGATTGACTTTTGTACCTTCGTCATACATATATAACGAGTGCATTTTACCAATGATAGTTCCGCCACTGATTTCCTCCAGTGTAGCACCATTCGTCATCGAAATGGCGATTGATCCGGAAGATTCCAAATGTCCGCCAGTTATTTTTCCGGACGCCTTCGGATCGTATAAATCCAGTACCATATTCCCAGTGCCAGTTGCTAAAAGCTTTGCTCCGTTGTTTACTACAATATTGCCATTTGCAACAGATATAAGTGTTCTCTGAGAACCCGTAAGCGTAAGTACTTCAGTATCCGAGCCTCCACCCAAAGTCAAATCAAAGCCATTCTGGACCCAAAAACTAGCATTAATACCCAATGTAATTTTGGAATTTCCTCCACTAGCTATTAGCGTAATATCTTTCATAATTGAAATTGTCGTTGACATCGTTATATCTTCTGTTACAGCAATCGTATCATTGTTCTGGGCTGCATTTATCGCTCCCTGTAGCGTGGCATAGGTTGCGCCATCCGCTCTAGGAGCAGTATCGTTGGAAACTGTACTGGGTGATACAAACAGGGTAACTTCGCTATCCGCATTTGCCGACAACATAAACTGTGGCATGAGTGAAAAAAACATTGTCAGAAATAACAGCAGTGAAATCATTCGCTTATTGGCTATTCCTTTTACAGTACCCGTTATTCTTTTAAAATAATTCATTTTTTCATTACCTCCAATTTGTTACTAACTTCCTTCTGGACAACTTTAAATTTGGATTAGTATTACTTTTGTGATGTATTCTGTTAACAAAAAGATCGCATAAGTATGTGTTAATATGCTTCTCCCCCCCAGCCGCACCAGTTCCTTTGCCTACATATCTTTTTATTTG